>OY969623.1:0-4800000 GCA_963701675.1 uncultured Gemmataceae bacterium | reverse complement strand
CTCCACGACTCGATTATCACGGTGTTCCGGCACCAGGACATTCCCGTTGGGCAAGACGTCGATACGTCCGCCGGATGTGTGATACCGAATCGGGAAACTCCGAAGTTCCTTGCCGGTCGCATCGATTTGAACAAAACGCGAAGTCTGCACGGTCAACACCAGCGCAATCTGGCCGTTACGCAACTTCTGAGCCTTCGAAATCTGTTCGCCGTTCGGGGGGACATAATTGAAGACTTCCTTGCCGTCGCGGCTGATTTCCACCACGCGATCGTGATTAGCGATGAACGTGTTTCCATTCGGGAGTCGTTGGGCCACGATGGGAGACTCAAAGGCATGCTGCCAGATGATCTTGCCTTTGAGGTCCCGTTCGGTCACCACTTGTCCGCGATGCTCCGCGGTCAACACACGATTGCCCGGTAGGTACTGCACGTCGAGCGGGAATTGCAGCCCGGCAAACTCCCAGCGGATGTTATTCTGTGCATCCAATTCGAGGACACGCCCTGCGTCCAGCATGAGGATGAGACTGAAATTCAGCGGCTGTGAATCGTTGAGTTTTGCGAGATCGATTTGCTCGCCGTGCTCGCGCCACCACGCCTCCCACGCCTTTCGGGCCTTGTCTCCGGACTGGCCGCCGTTGACTGGATACACCACAGGCGCGTTATCCCCGGCGAGTCTTACCAGTATCTCTTCCCACATCCAGTTCTTGTCCGCGGGGACCCTGCCGATCGCATCGATGAGCGCAGGCACAGCGTCCTTTCTCTTGGCCGTGATCAGCCCGACGGCGACGTGTAGTCGAACGGTCGGCTCTGCGTCTTTCAGAAGCTTGAGAATCTCTTCGTGATCGGCCAGGCCGGCCCGGCACAGTGCCTCGGCGGCGGCGCCACGCCGTGTTGCAACTTTGTCAGAAAGCGCCGCCAACATGGAGGGTTCCGGTTTGCCATCGCGCACGGCAACTTGGACGAGCACGGCGCGAATGTCATAGGCGACTGCTTCATCGTCGGTGAACGGTAAATAGCCGAGTAGCACTTCCGTAGTACCGGCAGGCTTGCGACGACCGAGAGACCGGGCCGCCGCTGAAATCACGGCGCTGCTTGCCCCGCGCTTGATGAGTTTGAGGCAGTCCTCGGCACGGCGAACGATCTCAATATCCGGACTCTGCAGCGCTTCGCGCAGCGAACCTTCTGCCGCCCCGCCTAGCGCCGCTAGTGCTGCCGATGCCTTTTCCCGAACCTCGTACGAATCGTCACCCAGTTGCCGAATCAGTGCTCTAACACCGTCCGTATCAGCGTCTTTCGGCGTACGGTTGCGAAAGAGGTTCAAGAGCGCATCGTCTGTCGCTCCGATGCTCGCTCGCTTTAGCAAGGCGTCGTCCGTATCGACATCCGTTGTGTCGTCGAACGGCATCGCCGCGGCGAATAGAACGACCGCCAGGGCGAGGAGTGGCGAACGGAAATTTCTGCACATGGCATGGCCTCCCAGCAAGCGTCGGGCGAGCACGCTGCCGCCGCGACGGCATTCCTAACCTTCGCGGAGGTTCTCCTATATTAGACGATAATGCCCGCAGCCGGGGAGAGCGAAGTTGGTGTGCGGGGAGAATGCGTCGGCTTGTCTTGAATGAATGGATTCTTATCATCAAGATATTGGCAGGGAACCTCGGACAAACGACTTCGGACTAAGTTATGTCAATCGATAAGAGCCTTCGACGCAAGAACACGCTCGTGCGCACCGCAACGTCTTGACGCGCGGCGAGCGCATCAAAAAGTTGATCGACGAGGAGCGTTGGCAGGATGGCCGATCGCCGTACAACCTCCCGAAGGTCAAGGTCGTCAAGATCGTCGTAAAGAAAGTCAAGAAGGCCAAGGAAGAGGAGAAAGTCGAAGGCGAAGCGGGCGCCGCGGCAGCTCCGGCGGCCCCGGCTGGGGAGAAGAAAGCTCCCGAGAAGAAGGCGCCAGAAAAGAAAGGTGGAGATAAGAAGTAAGCCGAACCCGTTCAATCGGATGGGTAACAGAAAAAGCGGTCGGGTCCAGGACCCGGCCGCTTGGCGTTTGCAAGTTACTTCTTTGCGTTTTCGATCAAAGTTTTCAGGTCTTTGCGAATCGCGTCCATTTCCTTCGAAAGGCTATCCAGCTTTGTTTCAACAGCCTTTAGTCGGGTTTGATCCGGCTTAGTGGCGGCCGTTTTCTCGGCGCCCGCGGCCGCCTTCTGAGCCTCGAATGCCTGCTGGTAGAGAGTTTCTGCCCTAAGTCGCTCCTTTTCGGCCGCCGCCCGTTGTGCGTTCAAGGCTTGGTGAAGCTTCTCGAAGTCCTGTGACTTGGCCGCCTCTTTCATCGTGGCTTCCGCGCGTGCTCGTTCCGCTTGAATCTGGTCGGCCTGCCGGGCTTGTTGCGCCGCGGTGGCTTGCAATTGATGCTCAAGCATCTTTATCCGATCCTGATACTGCGCGATTGCAGCCCGGTAGTCCTTGAGAGAGGGATCCTCACCTCGTTTTTCAGGCGGCGTCACTGAACCCTTCGCCGATTTCTTGACTGGATCATTCGGTTGGTCTCCTTGCCGTTCGGCACGACGGGTAGCGATTTCCGTCCGCACCATAGTTTCTTGAAGTTGCGCCTTCTTCTGGTGGACCTGCACTTTTGCGATTTCGATCTGGTCGTGCGCCGCGGATACCTCTTCCGAGCTTATCGTACCGGCCTGGGCGAGCTTCTCGACGCGTTCCATTCGCTGCATTGCCTGCTTAAGACGTATTTCACTTTCGACGAGTTCGGCCTTCTTAACCTCCACTTGCGCGTGCATGAGCTTGATGGCGTCCTTTGCATCCTCTTCGGAGACAGCTTCATACAGCCGTTCGGCTCGGCCTTTGGCTTCCGCTTTAGCCGCATACTCGGCGGCCAACCGAGCTTCTTCCGCGGCCCGTTTTTCTTTGGTGATTTCAGACTTGTCTGGCTGTTGCGACTGTGCCAGCGTGGGCAAGAGCGGCAACACCAAGCAGCCGACGGCTACCAACATAACGATGCTCGTGCGGGAAAGCGCCCGCGGCGTGGAACCGCGCATGATCATGGCCAATCTCCTTCGTAAATGGTGAACGTGTCCGATGCCGCTTGCCGCCGGTGGCAAAGCCGGCCGAGTTTCGGATAGAAAGTCAACCGTTTCCAACAGTGCTTGGGCGTAATCGCGGGCCGTTTGTGGCAGCAACCAAACGACCCAGGCGTCGCAACACTCTTCCTCGGCGACGCTAATTTCACGGTGCGCGAGCCAAACGATAGGATTCCACCAGAAGAGCGCGGTAACGAAAAGTTCGAGACGCCTTGTCCAATGATCGCGCCGGCGCAGGTGGGCGAGTTCATGTGCCAGCAGCGTGGATTGCTGTTCACCGCTCAGTCGCGCCCAAAGCGAAGCCGGCAGCAACACACGCGGCCGGCAGAAAACGCCCCACAACATCGGCGAAACCGGGCCGGGCACCATAGAGACTTCGGGTTGAAAGCAGATGCCTAGTTGCCGCGCTGTGTCCCGAGCTTTTGATTGGATTTCGTCAGGAGCATCACAAGCGTGGCGCAGCAGCCCTCGAAATCGGCGAAGACGCACCGCGGCGATAAACACATAACCGACGGTGCCAATCAACCAGGCGCCGAGAATCATCGACGCCACTGACATATACGACGTCGGCGACGAAACCTCGCCCGTTACCGGGAGCGCAGTTGAGGGCACGAGTTCCAGGGAAGCTATGTCGTGATCCTCGATCGCAGGAGCTGTGAAGATTGTCGCGGTAACCGAATCATTGATTTCATTGTCAAACTCAGGAATGGGATCCACCGTCGGCGGCGCATTGGGCAATTCAGCGGTGACCAAGGGCGCCTTGCGCGGCCAAGGAACGGGCACATGCCAAATCGGCGGAGTTACGAGCTTCAACAACACGAGTAGCCAGAGAGCGTGCGTCAAAGCGGGCCGCCGACACAGCCGACCTACCACTAGCGCGAGAGCCGCGAGCACAGCGGAAACGGCAGCGTTGCTTAACGCGATCTGCAGGATGCTCTCCACGGTCGGCTCCTTTTAGCGCGGGGATTGGGTGGCCTTCTGATTTCGGCTCAACTGGTCGAGCCAATCGTGTAGCTCCTGCCGTTGCCGGGCGGTCAAGCGGGTGGTTCGTACCAGATGGGACAGCAGCGGCGTCAGTGACCCATCGCACAAAGTCTCCGCCACCGCTCGGAGACGGCGACCTATCAACTCATCCCGAGTGACGGTTGCGGAAAAGACATGCACCGAAGCGCTGCGATCGCGTGACACGTATTCCTTCGCCTCGAGGCGCTCGAGCAGCTTCTGCACGGTGGCATAGTGCGCCACACTTCCTGACGGGTAGAGTGTTTCTGCGAGTCGGCGGATCGGCGACGGCCCGGCGTCCCATAACACTTGCAGGACCGCCAACTCGGCATCGGTAATGTCTCGTGGCGTACGTGCCATTGCGATTCCTCACCCAGATACAATGTCTGACACCAGAGTAAGACATTCTGCCTGAGATGTCAAGATATTCCGACACCATAATATTCCCGGTGGGAGTGTGCGATGACTGCGCCGGTTTTGGAGATCGTCAGTTTAAGCAAACGCTACGGGCATATTGTCGCCCTCGACGGAGTCTCGTTTTCGGTACTTGAAGGTGAGATATTCGGGCTGCTGGGGCCGAACGGCGCCGGCAAGACCACCTTGCTGTCCATTGCGTCGGGTTTGGTCGATGCAGGCGCAGGAATGGTCCGCATGCGCGGCCGAGAGGCGCTTCCGGTCAGCGCGGAGCAACGACGGCAAATCGGCATCGTGCCGCAAGAGCTCGCGATCTACGGTGAACTGACGGCGCGAGAGAATTTGCTGTTCTTCGGGCGTCTGTACGGCGTTCGCGGCGAGGTGCTGGATCGCCATGCCGACGAAGTGTTACAGGCCGTCGGCCTCGCCGATCGGGCCGACACCAAGGTGTCAACATTCTCCGGCGGAATGAAACGGCGTCTCAACTTCGGCGCTGCATTGGTGCATCGGCCCGGACTTCTCTTTCTCGACGAGCCGACGGCCGGCGTTGACCCGCAGTCCCGTAATCACATATTCGAGGAAATTCGCCGGATGAACCGCGCGGGGACGACCATGGTGTATACCAGTCACTACATGGAGGAAGTGGAAGCGCTCTGTTCGCGGGTGGGGATTATTGACCGCGGGCGACTCATTGCCTGCGATACGGTGGCCAAACTGACGGCGTTGATGTCCGGGTTCATCCGCATTCGCGTTGCCGGCATCGAGCCAGGTCTTTTGAAGCGGCTCGATACGCTGACGGGCGTCGTCTGGACGCAAACCGGGCAACACACATTGGAACTCGAATGTCGCGACGTAAAGGGAACGCTGTTGCAGGTTATCTCGATGCTCAGCGAACTGAACCTGGAACTGATTAAACTCGAAACACAAGAGCCGAATCTCGAAGGGGTTTTTTTGCACCTGACAGGCCGTGCGCTGCGGGACTAGTAAGGCGAGTTGCATGTTGATCTGGACGCTAGCCAAGAAAGACCTTCGCCTGTTGTTCCGGGACCGCCGCGCCCTGATAATCCTGCTGGTCATGCCGCTAGTCTTTGTCTTCGTCTTGGGACTCTCATTGGGCGAAGGCTTCGGACAAAAACCCGACGATCGACTTCGGGTGAGCATCGTGGACCAAGACCGCGGTCTTTCTGATCCGGTGCAAGCCAGCGAGATTCCCTTCGGCGCACGTACCTGGTCGGAGGTCATCCGGCGAGACCTAGGCCAGACGGCTGACATCCGAATCGAAACCATGGATTCGCGGGAGGAGGCCGAGCAGGCCGTGCGTTCCGGAAAGCGCGCTGCGGTGTTCGTGTTCGGTCCGGAATTCAGCGAACGGGCGTATCGATGTTCCTTTTTGGCGGATGGAATCAATCCCTTCTTTAGGGACGGAGTCAAACTCTCGGAGTTGGATGCCGAGTTGCTTCGCGACGAAACCCAACTGACGGCGGGCTCCATCATCGACCAGGTCGGCCAGGTGACACTCCTTCGCGTGATACTGCCCTGGATGATTGGGCGCGCGTTCGAGAAGCTCGGCGACCCCGCTTTCATGGAGGTCATGGGCCGAGAAGTCGGACCCCTCTATGAAATCGTCCCCGAAGTCGCGCGAAAGCAGCTCGGTGGCGCGGTTCAGCGCGCCTTCAGAAGCGTTTTCCGAAGTACAATCTGACCGGCAAAACGTGGGCGTCGTTGACCAAATCGGAAGCCAGATCGGGTGTCGGCGCTGACGTGGACAAATACGTTCCTGAGGCCGGCGGACTCTTGAAGCGCGGCGCGCAACGTTACCAGATCTTGGTGCCGTCCTATATCGTCATGTTCGCGTACTTCTTGGTCCTCACGGTGGGCTGGCTTTTTGTGGCCGAGCGGCACCAAGGGACCCTGAAGCGACTTCGCGCCGCGCCGCTGTCCCGGACGCAAATCGTTCTTGGAAAGCTGCTCCCGTGTTTCGCTCTCTCGGTGTTTCAGGGCGTATTTCTCTTGCTGGCCGGAAATGTAATATTCGGCATGAGTTGGGGACCGGCGCCCCTTTGGCTGCTGGCCGTCGTTGTGGCCACGTCCTTCTCGGCCATGGGCCTCGCTCTACTCGTCGCAGTGCTCGCCCGAACCGAGACCCAAGTTGCCATCTATGGCACCTTGCTTGTTCTGGTTCTCGCCGGACTGAGCGGTTGCCTCATGGGTGACCGCGAGCTGATGCCGGAGACGATGCAACAAGTCAGTTTCGCAACGCCACACGCCTGGGCGTTGTCGGCCTATAAGCAACTGCTGACAACCTCGACGCCGAATTTGGAACTTGTCGCGGAGGCGTGCGGCGTCCTCGTCGTCTACGGAGCAGGCTTTGTTGTAGCGGCATGGGCGCTTTTTAAGCGCGATTGAAGCGGCAAAAGGCCGCGGCCGCGGCTTGACCTTCAAGTTTCCGTGAAAAAAGTACCGATACCTGATAGCAGAAACACCGGGTGGCCGACCGGATCGACGCGGCGGGAGTTCTGAACAGCCACTTGTGAGGGACGTCGTCTCGTTGTGTTGACCAACCTGAGGAGGAGCGGTGGCGCAGGGTCGCGCCACCGCTTTCTTTTTGCGCTACCGCACACCGTCGCCTTCAAATCGTCCCAGAATACGAATGAGAAGTTTCACTTGCTCGCCTGAGCCCGCTTCGATGTGAACACGTGTGCGCTCGCCGCTCACCTCGTGCACTCGTGAAAACACGACGATTAACTGCTCACCGGCGGAGTTGACCGCCATAAGGCGAAGGTTTTCGCCTTCGGGTGTCGTTTCCACCTTAAGGCCAACTCCACGCAGTGCCAGTTGAGTCGCCTGGGTAGCAGTATCCAGCGATGCGTAGACAATCCGATCGGATTTCCCTGCATCTCCAAGCTGAAAGTAACTTAGGCGTAAATATTCGGGCATGACGCAACCTACGAGGCCTACCAGGCCAATGGCGGTTGCGCAATATACCGTTCTCGCTGACATGGTTCCCCCTTCCGGCTAACTCGCGGGAAAGCGGGGGAACCATAGCGAGCCGCCAAATTGATGTGAAGGGCAAAAGTGCCGCTTGTGGCCTAGCGAAAATCGTAGGTCACGCTAAGCCGCAAGCGGATACTTGAACTCATGGCGTGTACGGCATCGGTCGCGCATCCGGTTGAGGGACAAGTCGCGGTGGTGGCTGACCCGGAACGGCGCCGGTCGTTGCCGGATTCGGCGCTGGAAGAAGATTGGGCGCCGCTCCGTACGGCGGCATCGGCGGCGGCGGCGCCGCGAAGTCACCCAGTCCCGGGCCGGGGGTTGACATGCCGGCGTCAATCGGGACGCCGTCGGTGCAGCAAGCGCCGCGGTTTTTGAGCAGGCGGAAGTGTCCGAAACCATTGCAACCGCTCATGAGTCCCAAGCCGGCAGTGAGCATAACGGTAGCCAGACGCGCACGCTTCATGTGTGGAGTCCTCATTTGGAATAGACGCCCGAATGGGATCGCGATGTGCGAAGGAGATCGGTGCGACGATCTATCATGCGCCAGTTACGGCTTTCGGGCAAAGACGGCGGCGCGAATATCGTCCGCCTACGGTGTCGACGACGAAAAGTTTGCGGGATTAGTCGGCAGTTCGTGCTAAAAGCATGGCGGGCGCTTCCGTTCGCTTACGAACGAGGCCGGCTGTGACTATTCCATGGCGGCAAAACGGGACGAATTCCAAGGAGGCGGGCAGATCGCGCAACAAGTCGCGTAGAGGGGTTTTGTCCGGCGTATCGGTTTTGACAAATAGGACGGTCTCAGGCCGGCGGCGTAGCTCTTCGATTAGCCGTTGCCGTTCGATGGCGGCATAGACGGCGACGTCATCCCGTTCGAGGTAAAAACTCACCGAATCCCATCGGCGCGGGTAGCAGACCACGGGTAGTTGCGTGACCTGCATCAAGCTTCGTTGCGGTTGGATCTGTGCACGAAGCGAGAACCGGTGCTCATAGCCAGGCAGCAGAGAATGAAGCCCAATAGCGAGTACTATCAGCGTGCTCGCCGCGCACATCCCCCACATGCCGGCGACACGGTTGAGCGGCCCCAATCGAACGGTAAGGGCCAGCGCGGTGAGGGCCGCGCCAGAGAGAAGGAAGGCGACATCTGCACGAATGATCCCGGAAACGGTAGCCGCGATGCACAGACTCATTCCGCCGATTATCACAAGCAGGGTTGCCCGATAAGCCAGCCGTGCTTGTGCTTGGGCAACAAGCGTTCGTGCGTGCGCCAAGACGTTTATGGGCAAGATGGAATGAAGCGTGAATCCGAGGGCCAAGGCCAAGGGCGGCATCGCGGGGATGATGTAGCCCGGCCGTTTACAGCCCGCGGCCGAGTAAAGTACGAAACACCAAATGCCGGTCAGCAGGACAAATCCTAGTCCCGCAGAGCGCCTGCATGCCTTCACGCCGAATCGGCGGGACAGAAGTTTGCACATTGCCGGCAGGAGCAATGTCCACGGCATCATTCCCAACAGCAGGCCCGGGACGAAATACCAAAATGGTTCTTCATGATCGAGCGGGGCCACGTAGCGGACGAAGTTATGTGTCCAGAAGAAATCGGAAAGGAACGCGGCATCGCGAATCGAGACCAGCACGTACCACGGACTAGCGACGGCGGTCGCCATCGCCAGAAACGTCAACCATGGTCGCCAACGCAATCGGGCTGTGCGCGGGTCGAGCAACTGGAACGCCATCACGGGCACGGCGACGAGAACAAGGGCCACCGGTCCTTTCGTGAGTATTCCCAAACCGCATGACACGGCGGAAAGCGTCCACCACATTCTGTTTAGCTGCGGTTCGTAGAACCGCGCGGCTCTGTGAGCCGCGGCTAAACGGGAGCATCCGAAAATCGCCGCATACGCCGCCGCCCACGATACGACAACCCAAAGTCCCAACAAACTATCCATGGTGAGCATGCGGCCGAGGTATATGAAACGCGCCGATAGGCAAAGCATCAACGCGCCAATGAGGGCGCCTCGCGTCCCAATCGCACGGCAACCCCATAGATACGTCACCAGGATCGTCAGAAACGCCGCGAGGCACGGTACCAGGCGCGCCGCCCAGTCCTGAATACCAAAGGCGGTGTAACTCGTCATTACGAGCCAGTAGAGCAGCGGCGGCTTGTGATAGTACGGCTGTCCGTGCAAGGTCGGCACGACGAAGTTCCCGGCCGACAGCATTTGCCTGGGGATCTCCGCATAGCGGGCTTCGTCCGGCTCCAGCAACGGCCCATTCATTCGCGTGAAAAACAACAACGATGCGATAACGGCGACGAAAAACAAGCCGATCCACGTGAGATTGCGCGACGACCGATGATGATCGCCGAATGAAGACGTCCCATTCGGGAATGCGATCTTGGACCACCAGTAGGGTACGAGTGCGGCGAGCGTGCGCGGGATGTCGGCGATGGATACTTTGCTCTGGCCGTGAACGCGTGGTCGATGTCGAACTCCAACCTCGGCAATGTGATAGCCGCGCCGCCGGGCACGGGTAAGCATCTCGGCATTGACGAGGAATCCATCCGTGTCCGGCAGGAGATGAGCCATCTCCTGGTGACGGTACACCTTCAGCGCACAATCACAATCGCGAACTCGTGTCCCGAGCAGGCCACGAACCAATAGGTTGTAGCCACGAGAGTAGATCCGCCGCCGCCATGAATCCTGACGATCGGCTCGGTAGCCAACAGCGATCGGTGATTGTTCACTGAGCTTAAGAAGGGCTTTAAGGTCATGCAGATCGAACTGGCTGTCTGCGTCTGTGAACGCAACATAGTCGTGGTTTGCGGCGTCGAAGCCGGTGCGGAGCGCCGCGCCGTAGCCTCGGTTTTCAGCGTGCTGCAATAGTCGGACGGCGGGATACTTCTCGATACTAACTAAGACACGGGCAGAGGTGCCGTCCGAACTCCCGTCATCGACCACGAGGATCTCGTATTTCGCTGCCATTCCCCGCAGTGCATCGTCCGCTTCTTTGATCGCGTGGGAGATGCCGGCTTCCTCGTTGTACGCGGGAATGATGAGTGAAACGGACCACTGCGCAGAAACCGCGTTGTCGGCGACTCCGTCCATGGATCGCTGCCCTCCTGAACCGGCCCGGTAGCGGCCGGCAGCTCAAGATCGCATAAGCGACGGCGACGGGTCAAGATAGATGTGGGACAGGGAAAACGACGTAGGATGCGGAAAGCTGAGGCAACTACCGCAGGATGCAAATGCGAAGACAAGCCCACATTTTCGACCAAGATCGAGCCGATAGCCCTTACAATGGATGGGATAGGTGGCAGCCCTTACGTCGAATAAGTAGTAACCATCATGTCAACGACACAAGCAGAAACACGAATCACTAGCACGTTATCCACAGAAGCGTATCAACTCATAAGTTGCTTCTATGACGGAGTTGATCAGGTCGTTTACGAGATTGCGGAGGAAATGGCTCGACGTAGGAATCCGCAGGCTGCAGATGCAGGTCAACCGATCCAGATAGAAGTGGAAGATGTACGGGCCGCTGGCAAACAAGTAGTCGACGCCATCCGCCACCTGAGTGGCTCAAAGTCGCTTCCACAGGCACCTCGAGGCCGCGATCGGTGGTATGAATCAGTGTTTCGACCAGCACTCGAAGTAAGTTATGCCCCAAGACCCGAGATGGCCGGATACGACTCAAAGGCGCCTTCGCGAACTTGTAAGAGAATTTGACGGAAGCCTTCGCACCGTGTCGGAGCAGCTTGCCCGACATGAAGAAGCCGACAATGTCGATCGCCGCCACGTGGGCGAAGCATTTGAGGCCTTGGCCCGGCTCGGGCTTCGTCGTCGGAGTTGGTGGCGGCGTCCGGAGCTCGAAGTTGGCTTTGGCAGTTTCTTGCTCGGACTAGGATTGGCCAGTCCAGACGTTCTCCCGGTTTTCTTTCCAACGCAGTACGTCGGACCGACCTTGCTCGTACTTGTGATGTGCGGCGCATTCTGTGCGGTGCACGGATGGTTCCGCGGGCGACTATGAGCCTCGGGTCTCTTGATTCGGAACTACGTTCCCACGTCTAGCGGATTCGCAATCGAAACAAGAACGCGCACAATATCCCGACGCTTCCATTCACCCTGTCGAAACTCCCGCCGCGACCGAAGGTTTGTAATAATGTTGGACGTAGCTGTAATGTGGTCCGCATTCCATGGCTTTATCTTCGTTTGGCCATTCGCGTAGTAAGTGGAAATCCACGCTCTTTTCCGCTCGAGCAGCGCGCCCTTGAAAAATTCCACGGGCGACGGGCTGAATTCGATCGGCAGCACGTCGATGCCGCTAATGCCTAACGGACTCAGGGCGCAATGATCGATGTTGGCTGACAGTTCCTGAGCGACTTCCGCCGCTTGGGCATCTACAAACTGCGGCTCCAGAATCCGCTTAACGTAGTTCCGATTACCATCGCAAATCCGCGTGACCAACAGATATTGTGTTGCAGCGAAATGATACAAATTCCCCAGGAGCTTTATCCGATCCCAGTAACCTGACTGCGCGATGAAGTTTTCGATCTTCGCCAACCGAACTCCGTCCGTCACGAAGTCACGATAGTGCTTGTGGTGTTTATCCGCATTCACCTCACGTGTGCAAGGGAGGACGTTGCCAAAGACATGGAGGCCGCAATAATCCTTATTTATTGGAATTGCATGGTCTTTGACCGTTGTTTCACGCAGTAGTGCTTGGCCGGTATAGGCACACTGCATACCAAAGTAATCTAACGTCTGCAGCCATTGTGTTTCACTTAGGCCCCCCAGTAGCCCGCCGGCATCCGACAGCAGGCATCGAATCACAAGATTCGCCGCATCGCCTGGTCTGGTTCGCCTTGTTTGACGTGCCATGTCATTTTCCTCTCGTTACACCGCACTTAGAACTCCACCGCAACGGCGTACGGCGCTGCATGGCGCACCCGTTGCGAACACAACGCGGGCACCTCCGACTCTTGCTTGAGATGTCGCACATCGCGGATGCCCTCGGCGAGCAGTCGGCCGTACGCCTGTTCGATCTTCTGCTCGTCAATGAGAACCAAGATCACGGAGACGGCGAAGCCACGGCGGCGCAGATTACCGAGTGCAAGCGCGCTTGCGGTCGGAACGGACGGCAGCAATGCTGCAACGGTGGCGTCTCGTGGTATCCGACTTGCGGTTTCTGCAATCAATTCAGCAAACGACAGTCCATCCGTTAATTCCACTCGGGCCAACGTCTCTCGAATAAGCTGAAACCCTTCGACGCCACGCTGCGTTCCAACGACCAATGGCCGCAGTCTCTCGCTGCGATCCAACATGGCCCCGCTCTGTCGCGCCAAGTCGCGTGTGCGATGATCCCCCTCCCAGCCTTCGGTGCGAATGCGGTCGGCGGCGTCGCGGCCGTTCGTGATAAGACCAACTTGCTGGCGCATGAGGTACACCGCATGCGCGAGCGACACCGCGGTCGTCACGGCGAGCTCCGACCGATGCGGTTCGCCCCGCGACGGATAACCGGCTTGGTGGAAATCCAACAGCAATGTCAGTCCGGCGATGGTGGATGGTTGGTACACTTTGCAGTGGAGCGAGCCGGTTCGAGCCGTTGCCCGCCAATGGATGCGATTGAGCGGATCGCCTGCCTGGTACTCGCGCACGCCGGAAATTCGAGTCGGGTCTTCGTAAAGGCGGTGGGTTACCTGAACTTCCCCAATCGGTCGCCGCGACGCCAGATCGTATCCCTCTAGCGGAACAACCTTGGGATAAACGAGCAAGTAATGTGGCTCGGCCGCAGCGCGATAGCGACGGTGCAGCCCGAACAAGTCACCGCTTTCCATCACCAGGGGGCCGATCTGGTAATATCCGCGGAGCAGTAGTTTGAGCTTGTACTTCACGACGGTCGTGGCTCGGCCCCATAACATTCGCACGTGCAGGCGTTTGCCTTTGACGTGCAGACGGCGATTGCTCGGCGATAACGCACGACACGGCAGCAGATCTTCGAGCAACACCCACGGCACCGGAAGCCAGTTATTGTTCTTGACCGTGACAGTGACGGTAGCGGTGTCGCCGACTTCGGCCGTGTCGCGGTTGCACTTACGAGTTGCAGTTAGGTTCCCCGTCCAATTCCGGGCCAAATAACGGCTGATGAGCATCATGCCGAGAAGGACGTACATGGCGAACGCCAAGAGCCCGCTTTGCAGCAGAAGTGCGACCAGCAGCACCAGTAACGAGCCGAGCCACCAGTTCATTTGAAGTGGTCCACGGCGTTGTCACGGCGATCCATCATCGGCACAGGGACTTCGGTGAGGATTTCCTGGACCACGGAGTCGGCCGTTATCTTCCGAAGCCTGCTCTCCGGGCGCAAGATGATGCGATGCGCAAGCACGGCGTAGGCCATCTTTTTCACATCGTCGGGCAGGACGAAGTTACGGCCGGCAATGGCCGCGTAGGCCTGCCCCGTGCGGAAAAGCGCGATCGACGCCCGTGGGCTACCGCCGAGGTGCAGGTCGTCGTGATTCCGCGTCGCGGTGACGACCTCCAGGACGTAATTGCGGACCCGCGGGTCGACGTAAATGTCGCGCACGGTTTCTTGGCACGCCAGGAAGTCGGCGGCCTGCACCACGGGCCGCAAGTCGTCGATGGGGTGGCTGTGCTGCAACCGTTCAAGCATCTTTCCCTCTTCCTCAATCCCGGGATAACCGAGGCTGAGCCGGACGAGAAAGCGGTCGAGCTGCGCCTCCGGAAGCGGAAACGTGCCTTCGTGATCAATCGGGTTTTGCGTGGCAATCACCAGAAAAGGCGGCTCAAGGTTGTACGTCTTGCCGTCCACGGTGACACGCCGTTCGGCCATCGCCTCCAAGAGGGCGGCTTGGGTGCGGGGCGTGGCGCGGTTGATTTCGTCAGCCAGCACGGTCTGCGCGAAGATGGGGCCCGGCCTGAATTCAAACTCCGCCGACTTCTGGTTGAAAACCGAGACGCCGGAGACATCGGTAGGCAACAGGTCGGGCGTGCATTGGATGCGTTTGAAGGTTGAACCGACGCTCCGCGCCAACGCTCGAGCGAGCATCGTCTTGGCCACGCCGGGCACGTCTTCTAAGAGAATGTGGCCTTCAGACAGATAAGCAACCAGCGCCTGGACCACTTGCTGGCGTTTGCCGATGATGACTTTTTCGACATTGGAGACGATCTTGGTGACAACGCCGGACACGTCGGCGGCTTCGGATTTGGCCATGCCGTCAACATATCATGCGAAGACAAAGTGAGCACGGGAAACCTGCAAAGATGGGGCAGATTCCCGTGCTCTCGTGGTGCACGCCGATTCACAAGACGCTTTAGGCCGCAAGCGGCGCTTACCGAATGTCGTCTTTGTCCTCGTCACGATCACGTGATCGACGATCGCGAGGCGATTTCACGTCGATCTTGACGCTCCCCTTCTCGCACATATCGACGAGGTTCTTCACCTTGTCGCGGTAGCGCTCGGGAACGTCGTTGACACTATCGTACTTATCGCCTTTGCCGCCATCTTGAACGTGGATTTCGCTCATCTTCGCCTTGCCGTCCGCCACCGTCCCGGTCAGGCTGATGACGAGGTTCCCTTCTTGATGGCGGGCCGTCACACGTTCATTGGTGCGGCTGACCGTCGTCATGATCGAACCCGGACCGCCGCCGAACATCACCCCACCGCCGCCGGCGCCCGGCCCAAATCCGGGTTGTCCCGGAAATCCGCCGACACCTGCGCCGCCGCCTACCCGCCCGACGCCGCCGATCGCGCCGCGACCACCCGCTCCAGTCCGCGGCGTGGCTTCGGAGACGATTATCCCCTTGATCTTTTCGGATTTGCCTTTGCGGAGGACGACGGCATCCACTTTGGCGTTCGCTTCCAACTTCTCAACCAGCTTTTGAAAATCCTGGATGTTGTCTGTCACGGGCTTGCCATCCCACTCCATGAAAATGTCATGGCCTTTAATCCCAGCCTTCGCAGCAGCCGAGTTGGCAATTAGTTGCGTGATCACGAGGCCGCGACCTTTTGGAAGATCGAGTTGCTCGCGAAGGGCGGCGCTGGGCGTTTCCACCATAACTCCGAGGCGGCCGTGTCCGCCCGACGACGTAAACGCCGCTCCTCCATCGAAGTTGTCTGGGAAAGCGCCGCGAAGAACTCGGCGTCCATCATCCGTAAATTGATTGTCGCGGAACTGAAGCTGGGCCTTTCCGAGTGCGTCTTGGATTTGCTTCTGAAGCTTCTCGTTATCTATGTTGATGCCCTCGACGGACTTCATCGCTTCCTCAATCTGCTTTCTCAGCATATCTTTGTTATCGTCGAGATTCTTCAGCGCTTCCGCTGCATGCTTTCGCACCACATCTTCCTTGAATTCCACTCCGTGGCGCTCCTTGATCTGCTTCAGTGCTTTGCGAACCTCCTTCTCGATCTGATCGACATCGACACGGTCCGGCAAATTTTCGAGCGCTTTGCGCAGCTCGTCGAACGGGAAATCATCGGGATTCATCCCTTTGCGCTCGACTTTTCTCTTTAGTTCTTCTTTTCTCTTTTCGGGCTTGGCGGGCTTTTTCTCATCCTCGGCGGGATCTGGGTCGTCCTCCGCAAGGACGGCCCGTTTTTCGTCGGTCGTTGGCTTTTTGTCGGGGGCAGCGCCGATGCCGGAAACGAACACGGCAACGGCGAGCAGGCTCATGGCCGTGCCGACCCACCAGAGGCGGCCGCAACGGCGTTCCACACGAATCGGGTTTTGCAGCAACATAGTTACTCTCCGAAACAAGTCTGAAGCGGTTCCACGTACACTCATAGCCAAAGCAGGCCCGGCAGGCGCCGACGCCAAGCCGAGCAGAAATTGGGCGTAATCCTCGTGGCGGGCGTCATGGGAGACGGCGGCGGAGTCGGCGATATACTCCTGACATAATCCAATCTGGCGACGCATCTTCCAAAACCAAGGACAAAAGAAATACACCATACCACCAAGGCCGAGCAGAATTCGGGACCACGCATCGCCGCGTCTCAGGTGCGTCAGCTCATGAGCAAACACCCAACGCAAACGCGCTTTGTGCTCTCGGCGGCAGAGGTTTGCGGGGAGCACCACCGTCGGACGCCAGATTCCACAGCTAACCGGAACGCGCAACTTCCGTGAAGCAAGGACGCGAGGCCGTCGGCGCATGGGCCGGCACATCTCGTTGAATTGACGACACACCCGCCGCGACGGTTGCACGGCTGTTCGCAACATTCGCCAGACGGCGAACAACCCCATCAACCAGTAACAGGCGACCGCGGCAGCGCCCACGGAGTAACCGACGAGGACATTGGGCACAACCGATTCCCACGGGAACGAAGGCGGTTGCTCGGCGGTCGGAAGCACGGCGGATTTCGGAATAAATGACTCGTCTAATTCGGCCGGCTCAATCGGATGGCGTAGGTTCGGCCCGCCGAATCCGGCGAGATAGGTGTCTGCGGGGAGCAAGGCGCCGGCGGCGGTTTCTTCGTTGTCATCCGTCCCCATGCCCCCGCCGGGATGCCACCATGCAGGGACTTCGTTATTCGCGAAGCGTTCCGTTGGTTCAGCAGCGGTTTCGATTCCGTCGTGGTTAGATACCGGGACAGACGTTTGTGGGATGGGCAGCTGCACCGGAATCCAACCGGGTAACACCGCCAATATCGCGATGATCAGTGCGGCCGCGATCCCGGTCTCGGCCAATCGCTGTCGACGGGTGGGTTGCTCCACCCATCGCGACGCCATCCAGACGAGTAACAAGAGAACGCTGCCTCCCACCACCGTTCGAAACAACCACAACAAGGTCAACGCTGGATCTGGACTCATGAAGCGTCCTCCCGGCGGCGTTTACGACGAACCTCCGCGATCATGGCATGCATGCGTTCCAGCTCAGCAGCAGGAATGCGCTCCGAACGCAACAAGCTCATGACAATCTGTGATGCCGCTCCGTCAAAAACGCGATCGAGGAAATGGGCTGCACTTTCATCTCGGGTGAAGCAGGCGGTGTAGATAAACGTCCGGCCGTCCAGGCGGTGCGACACGAGGCCTTTCGTCTCCATGATGCGCATCAAAGTTTGGACCGTGTTGTAGGCCAGATCTGCGGCCGGGTCCAACCGTTTATGCACGGCGCGAACGCTGCTTGGCCCGCATTCCCAGAGAACTTTCAGGATTTCCGTCTCGCGCGGGGTAGGCGTTTTCTTGTCGCTCACGGCGTGGGTGCTCCCAACGAATAACTAAAGCCTAATTATTTAGGTATTAAACGCCCTTTCCAAGTCGCTGTCAAGATAGACGGAATTTTTTTCATTAGATAGCGCGACGCGGCATCCCGATCCGGCGCGCACTTATGAAAAAATGAAGAATTTTGTTGACACGGCGTTGCCAACGAGTAGATTCGGACCCACTGGCATCCAACTTTTCTAAGCACGGTTCGCGCGAAAGGAGGGACTCGAAAGCGAAACTGTCCGACCTCACGTTTTCGATCAGCCAACGGAACAGGGATGGAGTCCATCGGCAAGGGTTCGGAACCCTGTGAGGCGCCTGTGTGGCGCCCGCGAAGCCCTTGCCTTCTACCCACCTTGCAACTTGGAGTGTTTACACATGGCGTATACGCATCGCTGGTTAAACCGCACTCGCATCCAAGTGAACCGACTCGAGGACCGGCTTCAGCCTGGATCATTGCTGTTAGGCGGACTCGACCTAGCCGCCGTGGAGAATGTCCTACCACGCCCGGAACAGGATTCGTCGGATCATGAAATTCGGAAGGTAACGCATCAAACTAACGAGGACACGGCGGTCGTTGCATCGGCTGAGACCAGTGAAATCGTCTTCAGCCGGGCCACGGTAACTGCATCTCAGCCGATGCAACCCGGAAGCCCAATCGACCCCGACCCGATTACTCCGTCCAATGCGGCGCCGGCAAGACCGGCGCGAACCGTGGTCAACCCGGCCTTCCGCGCCGGAGGCATCGGCCGACGTGGCCACGAGCCGTCCGATCACCGCACAGCAGAATGGCTTCCCGCAATCGGGCGCCAATTTCAAAGCGCCGACGCCAATTGCCTTGGCCCTTCCCCAATCCGCAGCCGAACCTGCACACGGGGAGAAGGCTGATGCTACGGGGCTTAAGCCGCTGACCGGGCTTACCTTTACTCCGATGACATGTGAAGGGGCCGCCACCAAAGCCTTCATTTTTAACACATATCAAGGAGGATTTACCGGGGCCGGCGGAACGGTGGACGGATCGCTTGCGGTATCCGGCGGCAAGGTCGCGGGTCTTGGGCTCGGCGATACCTATTCCATCGGTTATAACGGCCTTGATGCCATGATCACACGCTACAGTTCAGCGGTGCCTGCATTGCTACGTTGATTGTCAGCAGCGGCGTCGGGCTAGCGGTGCGTGGCACTGACGTTTGGGTGAACCAAGACGCTGTGTATGCCGTAGGCACTCTTGCCGGCAACACCGGCGGCTTCGTGGCGGCCCTCGACTTTGGCCTTACCACCATTGTCGGCTTTAACGGCAAGACTGCACCAGCCGGCGGCGAGATTGCTTACGAAGGCGTCAGCACGCGCTGCCGTGGGGGGCCCCGAAACGTGTTTGTAACCGGCATGTTGCGTGATCCGGCCTTGGGAACGGTGCAGCGCATGATGGACTTCCAATACAACCCGCTCATTGCGGGCGCTGCGGTTTACGAGGTGTCGTGGGGCTTCACTTCGGCCGGCCTTCCGGTTGATGCTTACGGGCTTGAAGTCGACGTGGAATCCCTCGGTGACCACTATATCGCAGGCAAGCTGGACAACACGGCCGGTGTGCCTCGGCCATCGACCATGAGGGTAAGTGGTGTCCCAGCGATCGTGTGGGCCTTTTCATTGACCGCCGGTTCCCCGGCGGCTGATGTCGACAATGGCATGCACGGTGTCAAGGTGCTCGACGGCACCTCCACCGCGAGTCACGTGTACTCGTCGGGGGTTGTTCGTGACACGGTTGTCAATCCGGGCTTCGATTTGATGCTCGTGGTCAAGTGGACCAAAGCTACCGGTACACCGTTGCTTTACGCCTTCGTCTATCAAATCCCCGGCGCCGACATCGGCAGCTACCAATCGGCCGCCGATCGTAGCGGCAATCAGTATTTAGCGGGGTACCTCAATAGCCCCGGCCTGGCGTACGATGGGCACATTTCCAAGCTCGCTGTGGGTGGCGGCTCCATCACGAACCAGCGCCTTGTCGGCGACCTCGGTGGACCCGCGCGGGACGTAGGCACCGGCGTGGACCTGGTCCTTCCCAGTACCTCCTCGGATGTCCTCTCCGGCGGGGAGACATCGAGTGCAGCGATGTCACCTGGTCCGCTAGGATGCGACACCACACTGGATGGAGTGCAAGACGGCTACGTCATCAAGGACGCGCAGCCGCTCGGTACGTAGGATCGCTCGATTTGATCCCGGACCAACCACTACGGACGACACGAACGAATACACCATTCGCTCGTGTCGTCCGTCGCCTGATCGATAATTACGACTGATCTTGCCGTAGCCTAATCTCATCAACGGCACGGACCGACGGGACGCGGTCAGCTACTTAAGACGTTGCTCAATCGCGTAGTCTTGGCCGATACACACCGCTGGAGAGAGGGGTCATGGAAAGAAGACGAACGCCACGACCAGCGGTGCGAGCACTTCTTCAACTGCATTCGCTGGAATCGCGGACGCTCTTGAGCTTCGACCTCGGCAGCAGTTTCGGCACCGGGGAAGTGCCGCTCGCCATCGTAGGCGCGGATTTCAACCGGGACGGCAAGGCCGATGTCGCGGTCGCCAATCGTCAAAGCAATTCCGTGAGTGTGTTGCTCGGCAACGGCAACGGCACGTTTCTTCCGAAACAGGACTTACTTGTCGGCAACGTGCCATATGCCGTCGAGGCGGCGGACCTCAATCGTGATGGAAAGGTGGATTTGATCGCCGCCAATGGCGGCGACGACAGCGTCAGCATTCTCTTGGGCAACGGAGACGGCACTTTTCAGCCGAAAGCCGACTTTACCACAGGCGATCAGCCGTGGGCCGTGGCTGCGGCGGACTTGAACCACGACGGCAAGCTCGACCTCGCCACGGCGAACTACGGAACCGGCGCTAATAGCACGAGTGTGCTGTTGGGCAACGGCGACGGGACGTTTCAGCCCAAGCAGGATTACACCGCGGGTGCGTTGCCGGTTTGTATTGTCGCCGCCGATTTCAACGCCGACGGCAAGCTCGACCTGGCGGTGGCAAACCGCAATACCGACGACGTGAGCGTCCTTGCCGGCGTGGGAGACGGCACCTTCCTGCCGAAGCAAGACTTCACGGTTACCGATCGCCCGACGGCGGTAAGCGCTGCGGACGTGGACGGGAACGGAACCGCCGATCTGACCGTCAGCACCTTGGACGACAAGGTAAGCGTTTTGTTGGGTAACGGCAACGGCACCTTCCTCCCGAAACAAGACTATTTGGCCGGCAATTCCCCGCGCTCCGTAGCGGTCGTAGACGTCAACGGCGATGGCGAGCTTGATCTGGCCGTGCCCAATTCGGACAGCGACGACGTCAGTTTGTTGTTGGGGAACGGTAACGGCACCTTCCTCCCCAAACGAGACTTTCTGGTTGGCGACCAGCCGTTCGCGGTCGTGGCGGTGGACCTCAATGGTGACGGGACCGCGGACTTGGCAACGGCGGAGCGTGCGAGTTACACCGTCACGGTGCTGTTGAATGACTCAGCGCCGCCGGGCACTGGGACATTCTCCCCCAAGCAAGATTTCTCGGCGGCTGATGGGCCGACTGCCGGCGCCTCGGTGGACATTAACCGCGATGGAAAGGCCGACCTGGTTGTGGCCAACGCCAGCACGGACAACTTGAGTGTGTTGCTCGGTAACGGCAACGGCACATTCCTCCCGAAGCAAGACTTCGAGGCAGGCGATGCCCGCTCGATTATCGCTGTGGACGTGAATCGCGACGGCAAGCTCGACCTCGCCTCCGCGGATTTCGCCAACGACAGTGTCAGCCTTCTGTTCGGCAACGGCGACGGAACATTCTTGGCTTACCAGAGTCTTGTTGCCGGCGATGGGCCAAACTCGCTCGTGGCGGCTGACGTCAACGGGGACGGCAAGCTCGATCTCGCCGTGGCGAACGGCGACTCCGACAGCGTAAGCGTGTTAGCAGGCAATGGCGATGGCACCTTTCTAGCCATGCAAGACTTCGCGGCCGGTGATGCGCCCCAGTCGATCTACGTTGCGGACATTAACCGGGACGGCAAGCTTGACCTGTTCGTTGTGAACTACGTCGACAACACCGTGAGCGTCCTCGGCGGCAACGGAGATGGGACTTTCCAAGCGCCGCAAACTCATGCCGTTGGTCTAGCGCCCGCGCGCTGGCGGTCGCTGACATCAACGGTGACGGCAAACTCGATCTTGTCGTGGCAAATGAAGTCGATGCCAGCGTCAGCGTTCTGTTGGGCAACGGCGATGGCACCTTCCTACCCAAACAAGACTTCGCCGTCGGCGTCATGCCTAAATCAGTAGCCCTCGCGGATGTGGACGGAGACGGTGCGCTCGATCTTGCGGTGGCCAATCAAGGGTCGAACACGGTGAGCGTCTTGCGCGGCAACGGTGACGGCACCTTTCTGCCAAAACAGGACGTTGCGGCCGGCGCCGGTCCGGCATATCTCGCCGTGGCGGACATAGACCGAGACGGCAAGCTCGACCTCGCCACGGCGAATTCCGACAGCGACGACGTAAGCGTGCTCTTAGGCATCCGCAACAAGGCGACGCATTTTCAAGTCGATGGCCCTGCCAACGCGACGGCCGGTACGCCGATCATCGTTTCGGTGCTCGCGCTCACGGCCGAGAACATGCGGGATTGCCTCTACAACGGCACGGCGACTTTTTCCAGCACCGACCCGCAAGCCCTACTCCCAGCCGACTATGCCGTTCAACTTGCCGATGACGGCGAGAAGGCATTTAGTCTCACGTTGAAGACCGTCGGCAGTCATACGATCACGCTCCGCGATGCGGCCGATAACTCCATCGTGGGAACGATCGTTGTCGGCGTGGCGCCGGCGCCGGCCAGCGCCTTCGTGGTGGCAGGCTTCCCGTCGTCCACAACGGCAGGAATAGAGCACACATTGAGCGTTACGGCGTATGACCCGTACGGAAACCTGGCGACGACTTACACCGGCACGGTCACTTTCGGCAGCAGCGATCCCCAAGCCGTGTTACCCGCCAACTACACATTTGTGGTCGGCGATAACGGCGCTCATTCTTTCAACGCCACATTGAAAACGGCGGGGACCAAGTCGATCACGGCGACCGATACTGCCAACGGCGCCATCAACGGCACGCAAGCGGGCATAACAGTCAACCCCGCGGCTGCCAGCGCACTATCGGTCAGCGGTTTCCCCTCGCCCACAACAGCCGGTGCCGTCGAGAGCTTCACGGTGACCGCGCGAGATGCATACGGGAATGTCTCTCCTAGTTACGTCGGCACGGTCGAGTTTAGCAGCACCGATCCGCAGGGCGTCCTTCCCGCGAACTACACATTCACGGCAGGGGACAACGGCGTCCATTCATTTAGTGCGACGCTAAAGACCGCAGCCACGCAGACTTTGACGGCGACCGATTCAATAACCGGCTCAATCACGGGCAGCCAGAGCGGAATCGGCGTTAACGCCGCGGCCGCGAACACGATGCTCGTTACGGGCTTCCCGTCAAGCACGACAGCAGGAGTAGCGGGCAATCTCACCGTCACACTCGCGGACGCCTACGGCAACGTCGCCACCGGGTACACCGGTACGGTTCAATTCAGCAGCACCGATCCTCAAGCCGCATTGCCCGCGAACTACACATTCACCGCCGGCGACAACGGCAGCCACTCGTTCAGCGTGACGCTAAAGACCGCCGGCACGCATTCACTGACCGCCACGGACACCGGCAATGGCACGTTAACCGCAAACCAAAGTGGAATAGTCGTGAACGCGGCCGCGGTCGACCGATTCTTGGTCTGGACGTACCCGATGCCAATGACCGCCGGCGCCGCAAGCACATTCCAGGTCACGGCAAAAGACGCATTTGGCAATACGACAACGGGCTATACCGGAACAGTAACCTTCAGCAGCAGTGACGCCCAAGCGGTGCTGCCCACGAGTTACACGTTTGCACCAAGCGACAACGGAACCAGCTTTTTCAGTTTCACCATGAAGACGGCCGGCACCCACTCACTTACCGCAACGGATACCGTGAATGCCGCCATCACAGGAACCAAGACGGGGATCACGGTTGTGCATGCCCATGCGGCGTCCTATAGCGTGATACCCTCGGTTACCAGTGTCTCAGTCGGCAAGCCGATGAGCGTCACCATCACCGTCCGCGATCCGTACAGCAACGTTGTCACCAATTATGGGGGAACCGTTCACCTTACGAGCACGGACGCTAATGCCGTCCTACCGCCGGACTATACGTTTGCACCGACAGACAATGGCGTGAAGCTATTCACCAATGCGATCATATTCAACACGATTGGAAGCCAAACGCTCACCGCTACGGATACCATCGACAGCGCGATCACAGGCGGCGTTACGATCTTGGTGGTGAACAAGAAACCTAGCTCGCCGCCTGTCGTAAACCCCGTGACGCCGACGCCGCCACCTCCTGCGCCGATCGGAGATGGTGACCATTCCGACCCACCGAGTATCAGGATCGACGCGACACTTCAACTTCCTGCGGGCCTGGACCCGTCGAAACCTGCCGATACCGGGCTGTCAAGGAACAACCGCCTCAAAGCTGCGCTTCCATCAAAGCTGCCCCGGCATTACGGATGTCGATTGGTGGACGCGCTTCTTTGTGCTCGCTTCTTGACAGCAGGGCAGTTCCGCGTCACACTCATACAAGGTGACCCACTCCATAGAACTGCCTCGGCAACGACCCGCCATGCCATCAAGGGGACTCCAATGTTAGGCGCGACTTATTCCTGGTTCAATCGGCGGCACTTTCTTAAGCATGTGGCCGGCATGTCGGCGCTAGCCTTGCCGGGAATGCACTTCATTCAGCGACTCCGCGCAGAGACTCCGAAACTCAAAAAAGAAAACAAGAGCCTGATCGTGCTTTGGATGAGCGGTGGACCACCGTCCATCGATATCTGGGACATGAAGCCGGGCGCGACGACGGCGGGCGAATTCAAACCGAAGCCGACGAGCGTAAGCGGCATCGAGATTTGCGAGCACATGCCCAGCGTGGCCCAACAGATGAAACACCTTTCGCTCATCCGCTCATTGGTGACGAACGAAGGAGACCATGCCCGTGGCCGGCAGTTAATGCACACGTCGCACGTGCCGAGCCCGCTCGTCAATCATCCATCGATCGGCTCCGTAGCTTCGTACATCCTGACGCCGAAGGAACTTTCGTTGCCCGGCTTCATCGCGATTGGCCGACCCGCGGATGGGCCGGGTTTTCTGGGAATGAATTACGCGCCCTTTACGGTGCAAAATCCCGGTCAGCCGCCGGAGAATATCCAGCTGCCCGACAACTTGGGCAATGAGATGCAGCAGGTGGCTCGAATCGAACGACGCAAGGCGCTGTTCGATACGGTGGAAAGCAACTTCAACCAAGGTAAGCGCGGCGACGCGGGCATCGCTCATCGCGATATCTACAAGAAGGCGTTCAACCTGGTTGCGTCGAAAGAAGGCAAAGTGTTTGACCTCCGAGGCGAAAAGCCCGGGGTTCAGGAAGAGTACGGCAACAACGGATTTGGCCGCGGCTGCCTCCTGGCCCGCCGCCTGGTGGAAGCCGGCGTCACGTGCGTTGAAGTGGACCTAGGTGGCTGGGACTTGCATCAGAACATTTTCCCGACGCTCCGCAACCAGCGTCTTCCGGTCCTCGATAAGGCAATGGGCGCCCTCGTGAAAGACCTTGTGTTGCGCGGCATGTGGAAGAACACGGTCGTGGTATGGATGGGTGAATTCGGCCGAACACCGCGTATCAACCAGAACGCCGGCCGCGATCACTGGGCACGTTGCTGGGCGGTCGCGCTCGGTGGTGGCGCTCTGAAGAGCGGGCAGGTCATCGGCGCGACCGACGCCGAGGGCATGTCGGTTTCGGGCGATCCCTACACGGTCGGCGACCTCTTCGCCACCCTGTACAAGGGCCTGGGTCTCGACCCAGCACATCAGATTCGCGATAACCTTGGGCGACCAATGCCGATTGCGGAAGGAAAACCGATTGGGCAGTTGGTTTGACCGTAAACGAGGCTAATCCCTGCTACCGATGCTTTCTTGTAAATGCTGAAGCGCCTCATTCTCAATCTGGCGGACACGTTCGCGGGTGAGATTCAATCGTTCGCCGATGTCTTGAAGGGTAAGCGGGTCCTCGCCGGTAAGCCCAAAGCGCAGCCGAATGACGGTTGCTTCGCGCTCGTTCATGTTTTCGAGTAGACCCAGCACTTGGTGTAGATCGTCACCGTCGGACATGCGACGCTCCGGCGCCGGCTGCCCTCGGTCAACGATCTCGTCCTCCCATAGCCACGGATCTTCGCACTGTACCTGTGCGGTGGCGTTGTAGACTCGAAGTGCCTTTCGAATGATCTGCAGCTTCTTTCGCGGCAACTTGAGCCGGCTGGCCACTTCGTCTTGGGTGGGCGGCCGACCGAGCGATTCGTGCAGATCGGCGCTGGCTCGCCTCCAGTCGGAGAGTAGCACGACCATGTATGCGGGTAGTCGAATCGTCTTGCCGCAGTTAATCACGGCGCGCCGCATCGACTGTTTGATCCAAAAGCCGGCGTAGGTGCTGAAGCGCGTGTTCATATCCGGGTCGAAGCACTCGGCGGCGTGCAACAAACCCAGGTTTCCTTCTTCAATCAGATCGGAAATGTCCAATCCCTTTCCGGTATAGCCGCGGGCAATGCTGACGACGAGGCGAAGATTGGCCCGCACCATTCGGTCGTGCGCCGCGGTGTCGCCTTGGCGAATGAGGTTGGCCAACTCCTTCTCATCCTGAGCGGTCAGGAGCGGCGTCTCGTTAATGTCACGAAGATAGGTTTCCAGCGAAGACAGAGCCGTCCCGCTGGTTTGCCGTCGCTTTGGAACCATCTAACCGATGCGCCCATGGGGGGGACCAAGGGTGTCTGGCCAAATGTAGGATAATTTGCACGCGGAAGCAATTCGGTCGCCGTGCTTGAAAAACAGTGGCAGACGCGCGCGTCCCATGTTAGTCTGACGGCGCTACCCTTTCATCTCGACGGCAGGTACCCGGAGGATGGCCATGAAAGTCCCAACGCACCGCGGAGAATCTCGGAATCAGCACACACGAGCCCATTTGCGTCTGGAGGCGCTGGAGGACCGCACGCTTTTGGTGGCAGCGGTGGCAGAACTGTTCCCGGAAGTCCGCGTAAACGCAGGACTCGAACAAATCCCGGGCTCATCGGCCTCTCCCGACGTCGGTGTCGCAAGCGACGGGAGCTTTCGCGTCGCCTTCAAACAGGAAGAGACGCTTGCTGGAGGTTTTCGGCTTTATGTTCGTCGTTTTAGTGCCGACGGTACTTTAGAAAGCTTCAACCATACGATCCTGGTCGCAATCAGCTCGTCAACGACTCCCAACGATCATCACATCGCGGTTCGCTCCGACGGGAGCTTCGCCGTGGTCCATTCGTTGCCGTCAGGAACCGGAGTGAATGTTGACGTTAGCAGCTATGCGTCGGACGGCGCCCTCGTCGCCCACTTCACGGCGGGCACTGGTTCTTGGCCGGATATTGCGATACGGAATTCCGATGGCGCTATAGTGGTCGTTTGGGTAGACCTGGCCAACGGTGATCAGATACTGGGGCGCGCCTTTGCCGCGAACGGGGCACCCCTCGGCGACGCATATGCGGTCCACGGCTCATCACCGGGAGTTTTCGTTAGTAACCCGGCCGTAGCCATACGCCAAGGCACATTCCCGGCTGGGGAAACCGCCGTCGCCGTCGGCTATGATTTCTCTGCTGGTCCGTCAAACTATGTGGCCGTCGAGCGCTTCGCTGATCTCGCCTGGACTTCTTTGGGGGAAGTGCCAACCACTACCTCGAATACGACGTTCAATAACCATCCAAGTCTCGCGATTGATGGATCGGGAAAGTTGATTGTCGCTTGGACATCCCACCCCGAACTCATCCGTCATGTGATCAGGTTCCGAACGTACGATCCCAACGGCATCCCGCTCAACCAGCAAGAACAGATTGTGGGGAACATTAATGCTCCAAACGTTCCCGCTGGGGACCAAAGCGGCCCCAGCGTGGCCGCCACGGGAGGCAACAGTTTCATAATTGCTTTTTGCGAAGGCAATCAGTTCAAGCGGATTGCCTTTCAGCAGTACCGGGATAACGGCATCCCGGTGTCCGGTGAACGGTTTCTTCTGGACGGTGACTACGGGACGCTGGACTACACTGCCATCTCCGCGAATTCGCGCGGCCGTTTCGTTATCAGCGCAGACGCCAAAATCACCGCAAGCTCCTCGCCCTACGATCCGTTTGTGCGAGCGTACGGCGAATTGCCGCGGCAATACTTCACCGTCGCAAGCGTCGGCCGAATTGAAGTCCGTCGAATCAGCGACGATACCGTTGTGGGGAATTATTTCTGCCCCTACCAATGCAACGATCACGGCGGCGTTTCAACCGCCTTCGGCGACGTGAACGGCGACGGCTACGATGATTTGATCGTCGGCGGAGTGGATGGGCCGCAGCATCCTGTGAAAGTTTATGACGGGGCGAAGATCGCCAGTGGTGGCGGATTCGAGCCGTTCATTTTCTGTTTCACGCCCTTCGTCGTCGGCCAATTCGTGGCGTCGGGTGACGTGGACGGCGACGGCTACGCGGACATTGTCGCGGGCGCCAGCACCGGCAATCCCCACGTCAAAGTCTTTGCCGGCCCGCACTTCATTCCCAACAATGAAAAAGTCCTCTCCAGTTTTTTCGCCTTCCAAGTGGGTTTCGATGTCGGCGTCACGGTTGCAGTGGGTGATCTCAACGGCGATGGCTACGCCGACGTAGCCACCGGCGCCTTGCCCGGTAATCCGCACGTTCGGGTCTTTGACGGTAAGGCACTTGCATTCGGACCGTTTACCTTCGACCCGCTAACTAATCCCGGCGCCAATCAGCTAGCCAACCCGAATTTCTTTCCGTTCGGGTTGAATTTCAACATTGGGGCGTACGTCGCCATCGGCGACATTTACGGCAATGGCAACGATCTCATCGTCGGTGCGTCGCGCGGCAATCCTCACGTGCGCGTCTACATGAATGCCGACGTTCTCAATCCACAGTTCGATCCGCAAATCAGTCCGCCCGCAAACAGCTTCTTTGCCAACACATTGAGCAAAGACATCGGCGTTCCCGTGGCGACCGTCAAGCTTCGAGGCGACGACTTCCCGGCGGACATCATCCTCGGCGTTACCAACGGACCGCGCTGGTGGCGGATCGTCGACGGGAAAACCAACGGTGGCCCCATTCCGCCGGACCCCGTGGTTATCGACGGCGTGTCGTTCGAGGCGAGCTTTGGGCCACCTATTGGCATCGTCTATGTGGGAGGCTAAATGCACCCTTGGATGTGCCGGGGAATGGACAGAAAAACCGGAAAATCCCAAACTCGCGCGTCCGGTTTTGCCTCGAAATCACGTTATAACTATAGGCACTTTGCACACATGATCACCGTGCGCCCTGGGAGAGTTTGTAATGTTCCGTCGAAATAGATATGGTCAGCATCTTAACTCTATGCAACGTCGATGTTTCCGGCCGTCGTTAGAGCGCTTCGAATGCAGATTGGCACCGGGTGATGGGCTACTGGGCTTGTTGTTTGCATGGCCCGAAACGACAGCTGCACCACTGGAACGGCCATTTGCTGAGTCGTCGGTGAAATTCGACGCCGATGCCGATTTGTCGCTCATCGAAACATTGTCCCAGTCGGCGATTTCTGTTGCCGACGAGACGTCGCCCGCGGTGCGAGCAAGGTCGGGTCGGGTAACGTCCGACAACCCATTGCCGTCACTCAATACGGGCGAATTTGATGTTGGTGCACCGGATGGTGCGCACTACGGCCGACAGGCGTTAAGAACACCGCAACACACAGCGGCGGTGAGTGCGAACTCCAGTGGACGGAAGATATTGAACAACGTCCAGCCACTTGGCAGGTCAATGATCGCGACTTCGTTTTCGCAAAACGGCAATGTGCATTCCCATCCCGCAATGGGCCAAGCTAAACCGGTTGCACAGCCAACTACATTCGACGAAGCGTACGGTAAGCTGCCGATTGCGTTTGAGCAAAACGTGGGCCAAGTCGATTCGCGCGTGAATTTCATTGCGCGGACTGCTGGATATACGGCATTTCTGACGCCGACCGCGGCGGTCTTCTCGATCCAGCATTCAGAATTGCTCGATCGGCGAGCGGCCGGTCTCCAGGGCGTTGATACGCCCCGCTCGCCGACGAATGCAGCGGGCGTCGCCATTCACATGGAGATCGTCGGCGCTAAGCCGCAAACGGCAGTGGGAAGCGAACAACTGCCGGGCAAAGTTAATTACTTCATCGGCAACGATCCATCGCAGTGGCGAACGAGTATTTCGACTTTCGGGCGAGTGGAATACGACAACGTCTATCCCGGAATTGACCTTGTCTACTACGGAAAGGACCAACAGCTCGAATACGATTTCGTCGTTTCGCCCGGCGCCAATCCCGATGCCATCGCCCTCAACTTCGCGGGTGCTGACGGGATGGAAATCGACCGACAAGGAAACCTGGTTCTTCACACCGCCCTGGGCGACTTGACGCAGCAGAAGCCATACCTCTACCAGGAATTCAACGGGACGCGGCAGGAAGTTGTAGGAGAATTCAGAATTCAGAATTCAGAATTCAGAATCGAAGACCCAACTCTCGTTACCTTCGACATCGGCGCCTACGACATGAGCCGCCCGTTGGTAATTGATCCTTTGGTGCTTAGTTACTCAACCCATCTCGGAGCGCTCGGCGGAGACGGCGGGGCATTGATTGCTGCCGGGGCCGGCGGAACCACTTATGTGACGGGCATCAGCGATTCCACGTCGTTTCCCACAACCCCCGGTGCATTCGATCAAAGTCCGAATGGCGGTTATTTGGATTCTTTCGTATCCAAGCTAAACGCAACGGGGACCGCGTTGATCTACTCAACATACCTAGGCGGAACTGAGGGTGATTATCCGTTTGACATCGTGGTAGACGGCAGCGGCCAAGCCTATGTCGTGGGCGCCTCCGATTCGCCCGATTTTCCGACGACGGCCGGCGCGTTCGACACCACGGCGAACGGAGCTCTTGATTCATACGTGACGAAGCTCAGCGCCGACGGCTCGTCGCTGGTCTATTCGACGCTCATTGGCGGTGCGGAGAAGGAGGAAGCTTACGGCATTTCGGTTGACATAGTCGGAAATGCCTACGTCACGGCGGAATCCGAGTCCGCGGATCATCCCACAACCGTTGGCGCCTACGATACGACTTTCAATGGGGACGCGGACGTTACGGTAACCAAGTTCAATCCGTCGGGATCCGCCCTGCTCTATTCCACTTACATCGGTGGCGCCGATGAAGAGGAAGGGTGGCGCGTGTCGATCGACGCCCTCGGAAACGCCTACCTGGTTGGACCGACGCACTCCGCGGACTATCCCACGACCGCCGGCGCATTTGATGAGACATTCAATGGCGATATCGACGGCTATGTGACCAAACTCAATCCAACGGGCACGGCATTGGTTTATTCGACCTTCCTGGGCGGGTCGTCGACGGACCGAACGTTTGGCCTTGCGGTGGATGCCGCGGGCAATGCCTACGTGGCGGGGCCGGCTAAGTCGGCTGATTTCCCGACGACGGTCGGCGCCTTCGATACGACATTCAACGGCATCAGCGACTCGTATGTGGCGAAATTGAACCCGGCCGGGTCGGCATTGGTGTATTCCACTTTCATTGGTGGCACCGGTGTGGAAGCTGCACACATGCTGGCGATCGACTCCGGACTCAACGCCTACATCACCGGTCCGACTAACTCGGCCGACTATCCGGTCACGGGTGATGCATTCGATACCACAGTGAACGGGGCGACGGACGTGCACGTCACCAAGTTAAACTCGGCCGGAACGGCCATTGTGTACGCGACCTTCCTCGGTGGTGGCGGCGGCGAATACGGCAACGGGATCGCCACCGACGGCGCCGGAAACGCCTATGTAACCGGTTTCGTCGCCTCGCGCAATTTCCCAACGACGCCCGGCGTCATTAAGAAAGGAAGCCGCGGCGAGGGCGATGCTTTCGTCGCAAAATTCGTGGAAACGTAATAGCGCGTCGCACGCATGAAATTAACCGTAGTGGCGTGGTCTAGCGCCTACGCCACTACGGCCCCAGGGTTGCTCGGCGCTCACTTTCAATGGAGGCGTCATGGCTCGCACGGCGTTTTCCGGACGCGGTTCCCCTTCTCAGCGCCGACTTGTGGCATATCGGCCTCGACTCGAAATGTTGGAGCAACGCCTTCCCCCGGGAGACGCCCTCTTGGGTTTGCTGCTCGCCTGGCCCGACTTTGTGTCGCATCCCGCCAACGCAGAGTATTACACCGCATCGGTATCGGTTGACTTCGATGACAATTCAATTCCAATTGATGGACTGGTGTACCCAATAAGCCGGGCGCAGGAAGAAACGTCGTCGATGCTCAGTTCAGCGAGTCGCGGCCCCATCCGAGGCCGCCCGGTGATGCAACATGACGATGCCATTCATGGTTTCGCGGCTCCCAACGCCGCCGTTGCGCACCGGGACTCACAGGCCGTGAGAATGTCACATGCTGTGAGTGCCGCTAGTGTGAGCCTCAGCAGGCTAACGCCTGCCGCTCAGGGAAACGCGAATTCCGTCGTGGCATTGAACGCGCCGTCGATTGCGACTTCGCTGCTAGGCGAATCGGCCGGAGATCCGTCGAACTCGAGCGAAAACTACGGCAAGCTCGACTTGGCATTCGAAGAGAACGTCGGCCAGACGGACTCGCGCGTGGATTTTACGGCGCGGGCCGGCGGATACACGGCGTTCCTTACGCCGGCGGCGGCGGTGTTCGCAATCCAGAATTCAGAATTCAGAATTCAGAATTCAGAAGCGCATGATTGGCGAGCCGGGAGCGTCAGCGACCGGAGGTCGCCGCACGCCAATACGCCGGTCGCTAACACTCCCGGCTCGCCGGGTGTTGCGCTCCATATGCAAATCGTCGGCGCTAACCCGGACGCCCGAGCGGCGGGTGTTAACCCGCTGGATGCTAAAGTCAACTACTTCATGGGCAACGACCCTTCGCAGTGGCACGCCAACATTCCAACCTTCGGCCGAGTCGAATATCAGGATGTTTATCCAGGTATCGACCTCGCCTACTACAGTAAGGATCAGCAACTCGAATACGATTTCATCGTCTCACCGGGCGCCGATCCGAATGTGATCGAATTGAGTTTCGCCGGCGCCGACAGCGCAGAGATAGACTCTGCCGGCAATCTTGTGCTGCACACAGAGGCGGGCGATCTCGTCCAACAAACGCCGTACTTGTATCAGGAGGCCAACGCCGCGCGCAATGAAGTGCGTGGTGACTTCAATCTCCGAACTGAGGCCGCCGCTTTCCATGTCACGTTCGATATCGGTGACTACGACAGCTCCCGCCCATTGGTGATCGATCCACTCTTCCTTTCCTACTCGACGTACTTAGGTGGTCCCGGAGCGGCGGACGACGCGAACAGCATGGCAGTGGATGGCGGAGGCAACGTGTACGTGGTCGGAACGACATCATCTACTAAATTCCCGGCGACACCGGGCGCCTTCGACGAAGTTCACGGCGGGGGAGCAAACGAGGACGTCTATATTGCGAAATTGAATACCACGGGAACCGGCCTTGTGTACGCGACTTATTTAGGAGGGGGCGGTCGCGACTTCGGAGAGGCACTTGCGATTGATGCCACCGGCAGCGTGTACGTGGCCGGGTATACCTTCGGTGGCTTTCCGACCACGTCGGGGGCCTACGACACCTTTTTCGGCGGCAACTATTCCGACGCCTTCGTCGCCAAGTTAAATCCCGACGGCAGCGACTTGGTGTATTCGACCTATTTGGGAGGGCCGTTCTTTGAAGAGGTCGGCCGTTCGATGGATGTAGACAGCGACGGCAATGTGTACGTCACGGGTGTTACACAGTCTACGACCTATCCGACGACCGCCGGTGCTTACGACACGACGTTCGGAGGCGCCTTCGATGCATTTGTCACGAAACTAAATGCGAGCGGAACTGCCCTCGTCTACTCTACATTCATCGGTGGTCCAACCATCGCGGTCGGCAATGCAATCACCGTTGACAACAGTGGCTTCGCCTACGTGGTCGGTGAAACCGGCCACTCGTTTCCCACCACGGCGGGCGCTTACGACGTGACCTTCAGCGGTCATAACGACGCATTCGTCCTGAAGCTTACGCAGGATGGCGCAGGCGCCGTTTACGCTACATACTTAGGGCATATTGAAGAGGAATCCGTCACTGGAATCGCAGTTGACGCGGCCGGTAGCGCCTACGTCACCGGGTTCACGCGTTCGATCGGCTATCCGACGACGCCGGGGGCTTTCGACGACTCATACGGTGGCGGCGCCGCCGACGCGTTTGTCACCAAGTTCAACCCGGCGGGGTCCGGCCTGGTTTACTCCACGTTCCTTGGAGGAGTCGGCGACGACTTCATGCGCGGCATCGCACTCGACGGCGCCGGCTTCGCCTACCTGGCAGGGTACACTACGTCGACCGACTTCCCGATGTTGCCGTCCGCGTACGACAGCTCCTACAACGGCGGCGAAGATGCGGTTCTCGTGAAGTTCAACATCGCTGGTACATCACCGGTGTACGCAACCTACATAGGCGGTTCCTCGGCATTCCCGATCGGCGGCGATTATGGCTCCGCGGTAGCGGTCGACGGAACCGGAAACGCTTACATTACCGGGCAGACCTACGGTTCCGATTTTCCAACCACGCCTGGGGCCCTCAAGCGTCGAAACCGCGCCGGTCAGGCCGACGCCTTCGTAACCAAGTTTGTCGAGGTCTGATCGGCTCGCGATTGTCGCGGGTAGTGTCTGCTGCTGCACGTGAGATTCATGTCAAACGCCGTCCTCGCACTAGACATAGGCGGCGCCAATCTCAAGGCCGCGCATTCCTCGGGCGCCACCGCCACCCGACCATTCGCGCTTTGGAAGGAACCTGCCCGGCTGCCGGATGCGCTATCGAGCTTGGTTAGTGAGATCCCGGAGTACGACCGCCTGGCGGTCACAATGACAGGCGAGTTGTGCGATTGTTTTCCAAACAAACGAGTCGGAGTGCATGCGATTCTGGATGCCGTTGAACACGTTGCGGGCGGTTCGGACGCCCTCGTATGGCAAACGGACGGTCGACTTGCTTCCATGGCCGAGGCACGCAAAGACCCGCTTCGGGCAGCGGCGGCGAATTGGTTGGCGTTGGCGACCTACTGCGGACAACAGATTCCGAATCAGGCAGGGCTTGTCGTCGACATCGGGTCCACTACTACCGACATCACACCGATCATCGATGGCCGCCCGACGCCGCTCGGACGTACCGACCCGGAGCGATTGCGGCATCGCGAATTGATCTACACCGGCGTTCGCCGAACGCCCGTCTGTTCCCTAATGGGTCTCGAAGGCGCAGCCGAACTGTTCGCGACCAGCCATGACCTGTATCTCGTATTAGGTATGATCCCCGAAGACGCGCGCGACATAGATACGGCTGACGGCAGGCCGGCGACACGCTCGGCGGCTCTGGCACGCTTGGCGCGTATGATCTGCGCGGACCTGGAGAGCTGCCGAGAATCTGACTTGATTTCGCTTGCAAGAAGATTGGCGGATCGGCAGTTGGAGGGGATTGCCGACGGATTGCGGACGGTAGCGGTTCGAATGGGGGTTCGGCCGGAGGTTGTTTTCACCGCTGGGTCGGGCGAGTTTTTGGCGCGACTGTCGATCAAGCGCGTTGACTTGTTGGAGGGCGCCTCGGTATTCTCTTTTGCCGAACGGTTTGGAGTCGCCGTGTCAAATGCCGCGTCCGCCTACTCACTGATGTCCCTGGCTACGGAATAGGTTGAGGACGTATGGCGCCTGTCATCGTCAAAGTCGGCGGCAGCCTCTTCGATCTTCCCGACCTGGGTGAGCGGCTTCGGCGTTGGATCGCGAAACAAGCGTGGGCCGAAGTGGCCATCGTACCCGGCGGCGGCGCTATTACGGACGTAGTGCGCGGCTGGGACCGCCGCCACAGTCTCGGTGAAGAAACCTCACATTGGCTGGCACTTTCCGCGTTGAGCTTGAATGCGCAGCTTCTAGCGAAACTAATATCGAGTCCGGACCCACCGGTGCTCGAAGTAGCCGTGTCTGGCGACATCGCGGCATGGCCGGAGTTATGGAAGCGAGGCAAGCTCCCGATACTTGACGCGAACGTCTTCGCACGGATGGATGAAACTCGGCGCGATCATCTACCGCATTCCTGGGATGTGACAAGCGATTCCATCGCCGCACGGGTTGCGTCGCTTGTCCGCGCCAGGCGATTGGTGTTAATGAAGTCGATCACGATCCCCGACGGTATGAGTTGGAGCGAGGCAAGCGCAAGCGGATTTGTCGATCCCCACTTTCCGCAAGTCGTAGGGGGTTTGAACATAAAGTCCGTCAATTTTCGCGAGGGTTTGGCTGAAGTAGCGACACAAGCGATCGCACTCGGTTCTCGTCGATAGCGCCCTGACGATCCTGCCCGGCGCACGCCGATCCGCGCACGGCGAACCAATCGGGTTTGATCGCCTTCAAACGGATGATCTCGCGTGCGCCGAGTGAGCCGGCCAACGCAACACCGACGCGGGCGGCCCGGCATTTTCGACAGAGTCTAGCGATTTCGTCCTCGGACAACCAATCGAGCAAGGTCTTTCCGTTCTTGGACCAGGTGTCGAGCAAGTAGGCCCCCCAACGGTGCTCCGTGGCAAAGTCGCATACGTCCATTGGCCGTGGAGCTGACGCATTTTCCCAATCCGCGTAGGCAACGACCACGGGCTGACAGCTGGGAATGGCGTGACGCCAGCTCGCCGCTGTCTCCACCAATTCTCCCCGCCAGGCACGGCGATGCCGACACCCTGCCAACCCCCACTTGGCGAATCGCAACCGCGCGTCGGCCGCGGAGCTAGACGAACCAAGGAGTTCCCCAAGCGCGGCGCTTACCGGCGCTCGATCCGCGACATGGTCACATACGGCACGAATGACATCACTGGACGCACGTCCCATCGGACCGTTATGCGGCTCCTTGACGTCAATAAGCCCAGCGCCTCCTGCAAGTGCTTTCTCGGCTTCAGCAACAGAACGCACGCTTACCAGCAATTCACTCATTGCTTTCCGGACCAAGTTCCACGGGAAAGAACCGCATCCATCCCGAGTAGGGTTGGAACGAAAGAGGCGCCACGTTGGCGAATACAAAGCCGTACAGCGCCGGTGGCTTGAACCAGGAAGGATCGTTCAGATGGCGGTCACAATCCAGAACGAATGCATCGAGCGTTCGATACGGCCGGCATTCGGTCAGATCGCCGGCGCCGACGATGCCGCCACAAAGTGTCGCCGCCGCTTTCAAGGCTGGCGGAACCAGATTCCATCCTTCGGGACGCTCATCGGAAACCCGGGCGGCGTGAATGAGGATGCGCCCACGCTGCGCGGTGGACCAATTTCGGACCTCGATAGACTTGTGACCATGGACCAAAAGAGTGGCCCAGGGTTGCTTGAGTGACAGAGCATAGGCAACATTGGCCATCGGATCAGAATGCCTGCACTTCACGATATCAGGATCACCACGGATGTTCGGAAGAATATGTTCGGTATGAATTTTGCCAAGATGCGGTTTCGACCTAGACTCGATTGACGGCCCATCTACGCGGTCTTTCCGCGCGAAGAGATCGTACGGGCCGGACATAGGTCAGGAAAACCGGCAACATGGCCATTCGGGTCGAAACCCACGCTGAGCCGATTCCCGGCTACAAGCTGCTTGAGCGGCTCGGTGGCGGCGGCTTCGGCGAAGTCTGGAAAGCCGAGGCGCCGGGTGGGCTCTTGAAAGCCATCAAGATCGTCCACGGTGACATTGAAACGGCAGGCGACGAAAGCCAAAAGGCCGATCAAGAACTGAAGGCCCTCCGGCGGGTCATTACTGTCCGACATCCTTACATCCTCTCCCTCGAACGCTTCGATATTGTTGACGGCCGGCTCTTGATCGTGATGGAACTGGCCGACCGCAACCTCGCCGACCGCGCCAAGGAGTGTCGAACTCAAGGGATGCGAGGTATTCCACGAGACGAGCTGCTTCTCTACATGAAAGAGACAGCCGAAGCGCTCGATCTCATGAACTCGGACTACCAGCTTCAGCACCTAGACGTTAAGCCGCAAAACCTGTTTCTGGTCCACAATCACATCAAAGTCGCCGACTTCGGATTGGTAAAAGACCTGCAAGACCGCATGGCCGCGACCATTACGGGAGGCGTAACTCCCGTTTACGCTGCACCCGAAACTTTCGACGGTTGGGTGAGCCGCTTTTGTGATCAGTACAGCCTCGCGATCGTCTATCAGGAATTGCTCACCGGTCAACGGCCATTCAACGCCAACAATGTGCACCAGCTGGTGATGCAGCACGTCCAGGGGAAGCCTAATCTCGACTCGCTTCCGCCGGAAGATCGTGATCAGATTGCCCGGGCGCTGGCGAAGAATCCAGACGACCGATTTCCGACCTGCATGGAATTGGTCAACGCATTGCAGCGGCGAGAGCCGGCGGCGACTTCCAGCCCCGAACGGCGATCATCGGTTCGGACCGTCCCCCCATCGCCTACGGCGGAACCCGCGAATGAACCGGCTTCAACTACTACACTGGCGCCGCCTCCGCGATATAAATCGCAAACCACATCGCCGACCGCCGCGGGAAGCTCCGACGCCGATAACGGTCAGCACGCCGCGCGACCTCATGTGCCGAAACCTGTCGCCGCCGCGCCGACGCATAACGTTCAACTCAATCCCGACGGCGATTTAGTGCCCGCGTTGGTTATTGGACTAGGACACCTCGGTCTCGTTGCGCTGAACGAAATGAGTTCTCAGATTCGAGCCCGCTTTGGTTCGACCGACGCGCTGCCTCAAGTTCGATTGCTCGGAATCGACACCGACTCATACAGCTTGTTTAAGGGGAACCAAGGCGCCGACAACCATGACTCGGCCTTACATCGACGAGACACAGTAATCGCAAAGCTGAACCGCGCCGGCCATTATTTGAATCCGCGAAATGGACGCACGCGCATCGACAGCTGGTTCGACATCAACATGCTGTTTCGCATCCGCCGCGAACCGGTTAGCGCCGGCACACGCGCACTCGGCCGACTCGCTCTTTTCGGAAATTATCGGAGCATTCGGGCGCGACTAGAGTCGGAACTCACGGCAGTCATGGACGCCAATCAGTGGGAGGCGGCAGCCCGCCGAACCGGTCTCAGCATTCGCAGCACGGAACCGCGCGTCTTCATCATCACCAGCCTGGCCGGCGGAACCGGAAGCGGCATGCTGATTGATCTGGCTTATCTCATTCGTGATCGGTTTCAGGAACTGGGACACGACAATGCCGAAGTGACGGGTGTTTTCCTGCTCCCAGCCGTCGAGCCCACTTCTGCCGGTACGCTGCCCCTCGGAAACACTTACGCCGCGCTTACCGAACTGAATCACTTTTCTACGGTCGAGCGCACGGGCTTGCAACCGTTTACGGCGCGGTACGACGAACACGAAAAAGCCACAACGGCGACCATGCCGCCGTTCACTCGCTGTGTTTTCTTGCCGGCTTCGGCAGGCGGCAAAGACCTGGAAACACCAGCACGCATCGCCGGCGAAGGGATCGCGCATGAACTAACTACTCCCATTGGAGTGAAGAGTGAACGGGCGCGGACGGCGTCGGACTCACTGCGCTCCAGCACCTTTGGTTTGTATCGCTATGCCTGGCCGCGGCACACCGTGTTGCACGGCGCATCCCAACGGCTTTGCGCCGAGATCGTGCAGCGCTGGTTGGCGAAGGACGGCGGGAAAGCACGGCAAGAGCAGATCGCTACACTGGTCGGCGAAAAGTGGACCCAGAATGAACTCGGCGCGGATGTGCTGATCACTCGATTTCAAGAGGCATGTGCCAAAGTCATCGGCAAAGACACCGACGCGGCACTTCAAGCGATCCTTGAACCATTGGTCAGGAAGAAGGCGCACCTAACCGTCGGCGACCGTGAAACGTTGGTTGAAGCAATCACCGCAATAGACGATATCCTCGGCTTGCCGACGGATTCGAGCGTCCTGCACAGGCCGGGAGTCATCGACGACGCTTTGAGAACCCAGACCGAGGTGTTGACCACCGAGTGGCAACAAAAGCTCGAGCATTTTACCGTTAGCCTCTTTGAGAATCCCGACTATCGCATTGCCGGCGCCGAGGAAGCCCTACGGCAGTGCGTCCGCCTGATCGAGCAGGCCCTTAGCCACCACGAGCCCCTTTGCCAGGAACTGACGCGCAACGCGCTAAAGTCCAACGAACGGCTTCGCTTTCTGGTCGCCAATTTCGCGGGAATCTTCCAAGGCAGACGAAGCGAGCAACTGCTCAAGGAATTGCACGACTTGCTGATTGCGTATCCGAAAGCGCGCTTTCAGAGTCTCATTATCCGTCGTGTCATCTATACCTACACCGGCCTTCGTGGCTTCCTATCCGATCAGGTACGCGAGCTCGGGTTCTATCGGATGCGCCTGAACGAGCTGGCGGCGGCATTGCAAGCGCCGATCACCAGCGATGTGAACTCCCTGGTGAGCAATGGTGAGGTGGTATTGCCGGTCGGTTGTCACTCGCTCAACGACGCTGTTAAGCAACTCAGCGCCCCATGCGACGCCAGAGGAACTGGGTGAGCTCGACCGCCAAATCCAGGCCGTGATCGATCAACAGTTCGGTTCACTCAGACACATTTGCACTACTCCTTCGGTATCGCTCAAGAGTGTCGAGGCGGCGATGCTGACGCAGGCGGAAGCATTCGTGTCGGCCCGGCTGCCTTCAGAAAACGTGTCCGATGTTTACCTCAATCGTTATCCCAACCGCACCGAGTCATTGCGTGCCGTACGGCAAGCGTTAGCATCGGCCGAACCGGCGTTGGCCGATCCGGATTCCGCTTCTTTCACGCTGGTCGCCGCGCCGGCGGAATCGGCGGATGAATTCCGCTCGCTCGTCAGAGAGGCCGCGCCCGACGCCGAAGTGGCTCGCATGGCCAGTACGGACGAGATCATTTTCTATCGCGAAGGCGCGTGCGACCTTCAGCAGGTCTTGGATCACCTCGGCCCCGCGGCGGAAGAGGCATATCACCAACTCTTGGACACCGAACATTTCACGCCACACACCCGCATCGACATTACCGAATGGTGCGACCTGGCCAACCTGGTCGCCAGTCGACGGTAGTCAACATTTTCTGTTTCGACGGGAAATGTTTAGTTAGGTTGTCCGATTCGGGCAGTCACTAGGTCACCTGGGTCGAGAGCACGATCAATTCTCACTGTCCGGCGTCTGATCGCATGTTCGGATCGCCGTGGGATCACGTCGTGCGAGGTCGCCATCTCTGAATCCTTCATTGCCGCATGCGGATCTGTAGGTTCCCCATTAGGCTCGACGCGCTTTGGGATGCGCTGTTGGAAACTTGAGGCAAAGGAAAATGAACCTTCGATGATCGCATGAGACCAGAGCTGTTGTTCCGGCGCCGGAGACGGTCCTGGCGAGTTGAGCGCCAGAACTAAGTCATTGCTCCCACTTGTCACCACATCGGGCCACGAATCGCCGTTCCAATCCTCCGCGGCGATATCGCCCGCCCCGACTCCCACCGCGTAGAAGGTCGCACTACGGAACATTCCGTTACCCCGATTCAGGAAGACGCTAACCTCGAAACTGGTGTAGTTGGCGGCAGCCAAGTCGGGGTCTCCATCTCAGTCGAAGTCAGCAGCGGCTAGGGCCAATGGATCTTTCCCTGCCTTGTAAAGCCCGGTACTTGTAAAGCTGCCGTTGCCGTTACCGAGCAGCACATTGATTCGTCCGTAAAAGTCGTTCGACAACGCGAGATCTAAGTGTCCATCGCCATTCCAGTCCGCTGCTACCACACCGTCCGCATCGTCCCCGGAATCCACCTCAAGGGGCGGATCGAACGTGCCATCTCCGTTGCCGATCACCAACTCAAATACCTTACTGCCATTGATTGCGGTTGTTGCCACCAGATCGACACGGGCGTCACTGTTCCAGTCGCCCACCAACAATTCCCTGCCATAAGTCCCCAACGGATACTGAACGGTGGTCTCAAAGTGACCCGTCTCCCTTTCCGAACATGAAGGATAGCCTTGGACCGTAATCCGTGGCCACGAGGTCGAGCGTTCCGTCCTGGTCAAAATCCGATACTGCGAGTTTGATCGGACTGGCCATGGGATATAAGGAATAGGCATCCTTGAAGGTCCCGTCATCGTTTCCGAGCAAAACACTAATTGCATGAGAGTTCGGATGGGATGTTATCAAGTCAAGCGCGCCGTCTCCGCTAAAATCTCCAGCGACCAGGGAGTACGGGTAAGGGTGATTGCCGAAGGCCATCGGGGGTTGGAAGGTGCCGTTTCCATTGCTAAGGAAAATGACGACTTGGTCTAGACTGGCTGCGGCAATGTCTACCCGAGCATCGGAATTGAAATCTCCGGTAACTATGTCACCCATCGGCGATGGCCCGGGAATCAAACGGGCGCCATTAAAAGAACCGTCGCCGTTGCCACGGAGCACGGTTACTTTGTCTGCCCATCCATTTCCCACAACTAAATCGGGTTTCCCATCGATGTCGAAATCAGCCGTAACGATTGGAATCGCATAGGCACTGACGGGATAAGCGGCGAATTTCTCAAAGCTGCCGTCGCCATTTCCAAGAAGCACATTTACCTTGCTTCCCGCGAGCGTCACGGCCAAGTCCGTCCGACCGTTTCGGTCATAGTCGCCGACCGCGACCACCTCTGGAAACCCGTCCGTCGTGGATGGAAGCGGCGATTGAAATGTACCATCTCCCGCCCCAAGAAAAATGAACACCTGGCTGCCATAATAGTCCGTGGCCAACAAATCGGGTTTCCCATCGTCGTTGACCTCGGCGATGGATACGTCCCACACGAACTTCCCGTCTAGATAGGTGTCGGCGGGCTGGAACGTACCGTTTCCGTTCCCGAGAAGTACGCTGAGGCCTCCAGTGTTATTCGCTATTGCCAGATCGTCCTTGGCATCACCATTGAAATCCGCGACCGTCACGGCGTTGGCATAGGCACCGCTGGCAAATGTGCGGCCCACCCGAAATGTTCCGTTTCCATTGCCGAGTAATACATGCACTTTAGATGGGTTCGAGCTCTCAACTGCCACGAGATCCGGCCTGCCATCGTCGTCGAATTGTCCGACCTCGACGGCACGAATGGACACTCCCAGTTGGGTAGTCATTCGGGATCGAAAGGTTCCGTCCCCTCGGCCCGGCAATACAGCGATTCCACCTGAAGTCGATGCGCTGATGGCGACAACAAGATCGTGGTGGCCGTTGCCATCGAAGTCCCCTGCCTTGATGGAGTTCGCGCCTTTGCCCGCTACATAACTCTTCGGTGGCGAAAACGAACCGTCGCCCCTTCCCAACAGAATGGTGACGTGGCCTATCGATGGACTACCGTCGTTGCCTACGGCTACGTCCGGTAGGCTGTCTTCGTTGAAATCGCCGTTGATCGCTGAGAACGAATTGTAGGAACAAGGATAATTGACCCCTGCAGCAAAGCTCGGCAGCGTACGGTCCTCAAGCCGTTCAAGGAAGGCGATAACTCGGTCTGGAGTTGAGCGCGAGTGCATTTAACGACTCCGCCAAACGACCTCATTGGAAGCCCCGACGATGCGCATGTCAACAGAATTTTGGTTTTGAGTTGGGATCGCGTGGCGGGAATTCACGCAAAACGTGACGCATCCTGACCCTTGTTACGGTCTAGCCGAACGTCGTCGTGTGGCTTATCTTCGGTCAATGGCGTTGAGAGTTGCGGACGAATCCCGGGGGGAGGCTTATCGGGACATCGCCTAATAGTTGTGCATCTAACCGGGGCCGCCGCTCCTACCAGAGACCAACGAGGCAGAACGGGCGGTTTGCCGGGAAAGGAATCGGCGATTTACCCCGGCGCCTTCCCCCTGTTGTTACAAACTGTTTACGCAAGCACCATCTGACTTGTGGTAGGGTTGCGCAAGGTAACGCCATTTCTCCCGAAGGAGTTTTCCATGGTCCGCGCGCACCCTTTCGTAATCATCGCTCTCACGTTCAACTTGACGACGGCCGCGTCGGCAACCGAGCCGCCGGTCATGCCGAGGATGCCGGTGAAAGAGATCACGGTGTTCAAAGACGGCCACGCTTTGGTGCTTCACGAAGGCAAAATGACAACGGACCAAAGCGGCAACGTGGTGCTCGATGAGTTGCCGGCGCCGGTGATCGGCACATTTTGGCCGTACGCGGCGGACGAGCGAGTGAAACTCCAAACTGTCACCGCCGGGCGAAAGCGCGTGCCGGCAGAGCGCCCGGCCGTGACGCTGCGCGAAATCGTGCAAGCGAACATCGGCACCGAGGCGATCGTTACCGACCATACCGGCGTCCCTTATCCGGCGACGATCGTCGGTTTTCTGACCCGCGATGCCGATGATGCGGGCGTACCATCATCGGTGAATGTGCCGGTGTCGCCGCCTCATACCCACGATCTTATTTTGCTAAAGACCGCGGAAGCGACACGCGTCGTGCAGTTCGACCGAATTCAAGAGGTCCGTTTCCCCGGCAAGTACCAAACCAAACTCACCGCAAATGATTATCGAAACGTCCTCACAATGAAATTCGACTGGGCTGGAGGAGCCGCAGCAAAAGATGTCAACGTCGGCATGGCGTATTTGCAAAAGGGCATCCGCTGGATTCCGAATTATCGCGTCGAGATCGACGGCAACGGTAAAGCGCTAATCAAGCTTCAGGCCACGCTCCTGAACGAAATGACCGACTTAAAAGACGTCACGGTCAATCTGGTGATTGGCGTACCAACGTTCGCATTTAAGGACACGGTCGATCCGATCGCCTTGGGTCGTACCCTCGCGGGACTCTCGCCATACTTCGATCAAGGCTCATTGACTACCAATCGGATGTCCAACGCCATCATGACGCAAATGGCGCGGACCGGCGAACATCGTCATCCCGGCGGTGAGCCCGCCGCGCAACCGGGCGGCGATCTCGGGCCGGACGTGGCCGCGGGAAAGGACGAGGACCTGTTCGTGTACACGTTGAAGAACCTCACCCTAAAGAAGGGAGAGCGTTTGGTTGTGCCGGTGGCACAATTCAACGTGGAATACAAGGACATCTATGTGATGGATTTGCCTTTCGTGCCGCCGCCGGAAGTGCGACAACCGCGCGACACCCATCAACAACAGGAGCTGGCCAAGCTCTTTCACGCTCCCAAGGTCATGCACAAGTTTCGTCTGAACAATTCGAGCAGTCAGCCGCTCACCACCGCGCCGGCGCTAATCGTCCATAACAACCGTGTCTTGGCGCAAGGCATGATGACCTACACCTCTCCCGGCGCGAACCGATCTGACGATTACCACTGCCGTGGACATTCAGGTGAAAAAGGCCGACAAGGAGACGAAGCGTATTCCCAACGCCGCCAATTGGAACAATCACAACTATCGACGCATCGAATTGGCCGGTTCAATCCACCTGGTCAATCATCGCAAAACGCCTGTCGAACTTGAAATTGTCCGCAACGTGCTCGGCAACATCGACAGTGCAGAAAATGACGGCAAGGCCGAGATGGTGAACGTGTTTGAAGACGACGGGTACGGGGCGGGTTATCAGTATCCACACTGGTGGCGTTACTATAGCTGGAATGATTGGTGGTACCATTTCAACGGCGTCGGCCGGATCACGTGGCACACCAAGTTGGCGCCGGGCGGGAGCGTGGACCTAACTTACAACTGGCACTACTACGTGCCTTAGGCGAGCGACTCCAAAAAAGAAATCGTCCCTGTGTGGCTTTTGCCGGTCGATGGCGTTGAGAGTCCCGAACGAATCCGGGCGACAACCACCTACACATCGTTGGCGGTGTGGGGTGCTGGCGTGCGGCCAAATATCTGCTGAGTATCAAGATTCGGCCAGCTTGCCGATTCGTCGACGCAGAGTCCTTGCCGGTAATGGGATGTGCGGACCCCGATCCGAAGATCATTGTCGCCAGAGGTGACCGCCTCGCCGTGCTGAAACGCACGGGCACTGAGGGTCGCTAGCAGAAGCGCTCGATCCGCATTAGGCTGAGCATCGTCTCTCTGAAGAAACTCCGGCTGCATCAAGAAGGGCTCGACGGCCAAATGGACAAGATTCAAAAGCGGTTGCCGTGACGGTTGGCCTGAACCGCGACCCGCGATTTGAATCTGCCACATCCCGCGCCCGTGCGTGCCCGCGGCCAGGATGCCGAGCGGGACGTTCAGCTCCAACTCGTGCACCTGGACGTGTGGTAGCCCGATCCCCATGCGTCGCCATTGCGCGCCGCCGTCGTTGCTGACAAAGACGCCTTCGTCGGTACCGACATAAATGGCGTCCGGCCCCGGCAGTGAATGAATCGCGACGGTGTAGATCGGGACGTCGGGAAGGTTGCCGCTGATGTCGGTCCAAGTCCGACCGAAGTTGAACGTTGCCCGTATCTGTCCACCGCCGGTAGTGTCTCCAAAATTGTCGGCCACGACGTAGGCTATGCGATGGTCGGTCGGGTCCACTTCGATGTCGCGAAAACGAATGGCATTGTTCGGCACCGTTGGATTCGATTCGCGCCATGTTCCGCCTTTGTTCCGGGTGACGTACACATGGCCGCCGGCGGCGGCATAGATGGCATTGGAGTTCGTTGCGGCGGCGGCGACGCTGTCGATGCGCCGATCGGTTGTCCAGCCGTTGGTGAACGGGACGCTAAGCTGCGTCCAGTTGTCGCCCCGATTGAGGGTTTCATAAACGCGATTATTTCCGAAAAGGAGCCGGTTGGGGTTGACCGGATCCATTACATAATGTGCGTAGAAGTTGCCGGGCAGACTGGTATTGATGCCGTTGGTCTTGGAATTGAAGCCGGATCCAAAATTGTCGGAGCGCTGCAGGAAACCGGCGCCGACGGTGTACTGAAACGTCGCGTAGACCGTGTTCGGAGAATTAAAGTCGACTCGCGTAAAGCCGCCATCACCGCCGAGAATGCGGCCCCAGTTCAGGCTGTCGGTGAACTTCACTGTCCCGTTGTCCTGTGTCCCACCGTAGGCGATGTCAAAGTTGGACGGATCGAGCGCGATGCCGACGAACTGCACGGTGTTCAGATTGCCGTTGATGTTGACCCAGATCGGACTTTGTTGCGGCTGGCTGTCGAAGCGCCACATGCCGCCGTCATTGCCGTCGAGGAGCCGGCCGGCGGCGTCAAACGCCATCCCGTGATGGTCCGGGTGGGGGGCAAAGGCGCCCGTGGCGATCTGTACCCAGTTCGTGCCGCCGTCGATTGTGCGCAGGACACTGGATTGCCCGCCGGCAAACACCACGTTCGGATTCTCCGGGTCGATGACCAGCGTGGTGTTGTAATCGCCGTATGGTCCCATGTAATTGGCGACGCCGGGGAGCGTAGACCAGGTGGTTCCCCCGTTTGTCGTCTTGGTCATGCGAAGGAGCGACGCGTTCGCCCCGGCGCGGGCCACGGCCGCAAACAGGATTTGCGGTGTCGTCGGGGCGATGGCCAGGGTGATCCGTCCCATGTTCGGATCGCTCACACCGGTGGGGAAGTTTCCGGCCACGGTCCAGGATTGGCCGCCGTTGAAACTCTCATAGACACCGTTGGCCGGCGCGCCATACGGGTTGCCGACGGCGGCGTACAAGTGTTGCGGGTCGTTCGGGTCCATGATCAAATCGGACACCGCGTCGAATGCCGAGAAGTTGGCGATGCCGTTCACGATCCGGTTCCACGACTGGCCGCCGTTGGTTGACAGCCAGATTCCCGTGCTGCCGTCGAGGCCGTTGAAGGCCCTCGCTCCTACCGCAACATAAACGATGTCCGGATCGGTGGGATGGATGACGACTTTCGAAATCGTTCGGCGGTAGAACACGCTCTCGCCGAGTAAGGTCCACGTCGCGCCGGCGTCCGTTGACTTCAGGATACCGCGGCCGGAATAGACGTTCTCACGCAGGAACGAATCTTTACTGGGACCGTAGTTCGGTTCTCCAGTGCCGGCGTAGATTATGTCCGGGTTGCTCGGCGCCAGCGCCAGATGCCCCATGTACAGAGTCTTTTCAAAGTCGGTGAGCGCCGTCCAGCTCGTGCCACCGTCGGTCGTCTTCCACACGCCGCTGCTGGCAGTGGAGATGTAGATGGTGTTTACGTCCGTCGGATGGGCCGCGACTGCCGACACTCGACCGGTATTCGCATTGCCTTGGGCATTGATCGGCGCCGGGCCGAGCGCCGTCCACTCCACTCGATCCAACGGAAAGGAAGTGGATAAGACGGTTCGATCTTCTAGTTGCTCTACTCGGAGAATCGTCCAACGATGCCAGTGGCGCTGCGAAAGTCGGGTACGAATCATGGGAGTGCTCTTCCTCGATGGATTGGGTGCGATTCGTCAAGCATATGCGACGGTAGCTCAACTTCCCACAAAAAACCTGCCTCGTGGTATCAACGTAGGAGGCGGGCTGTTCTCTCCGCTGCGCCAACAATGGCACCATCACGCTGGCAGTACCTGGCCACGTGGCCACGCATGTGGCCACGGTCGCTGCTGCACGTAAAGCCGGAACCGGTTCGATGTTGCGATGGTTGAGACGAGAACCTGGCCACGTGGCCACACGAAAGGGGCCACGGTCGTCGTGGCATTGGATGGCGGCACCTGGCACGACTTGCGGTCGGACTGATGAACCGCTACTGGTAAGATGACATGACCAAGCCGACCGTTTATCTCGACACGAGCCTGGTTTCGGCGTATTGGTACGAGGGCGGCGATGTTGCCCTCTTGGCGCGCCGGTTCCACACACGTGAATGGTGGGACATCGAACGGCGTCATTTTTCTGTACTGACTTCGGGGTTCAGCGAGGGCGAGTTACGAGCCGGGAGGTTTCCGAGGCAGCGTGACTGTCTGAAGATGGTGCGACGCCTAGGTTACCTTTCAGCGACAGCAACGAGTCGAGAACTCGCCAAGGAGATTGTCCGACTTGCCATCGTGCCACCCAATAAGGCGACGGACGCCGCGCATTTAGCAACAGCTGCAGTCCACGGCGTGGATTATCTGCTAACATGGAATTATTCTCATATGGCAAACCCAGTCGTCCAACGCCGACTGGAGGCGCTGTGTGAAGCAACTGACCTCACAGTGCCGTTGCTGGTGTCGCCCGAGTCGATTCCTCAAGTTCGATTCGGGCAGCACATTCTTCGGAGTCAGTAGTAATGGCAGACGCTATGCTCGAGGAGATCTGGCGTGTCCGCCGTGAGCTGCTCGAGAAACATGGCGGCCTAGACGGGCTTTTCAAGCACGCACAGAAGCTTGACCGGGAACGCCGTCAGCGTGACAAACGGAAAAAGGCGAAAAAGGCCCCGACGTCCCGCGTCAAACGCGGGCGATAGTGGGTGGCGCGCTCGCTTTATCGTTGCACTTGCAAGTGTCAGCGTCCGTAAAGCGGCCCTGCTCGAATCGGCTACCACCCGGCCGCTGAATCCTACGCCGGCACGCACACTAACGTGAAATCGCCCCCTTTTTCTCCTCACGCCGGCAACTCGTTCACACCGTAAAGTCGGAAGACCGCTTCGTCGATCCGACGTTCGTGGGATTCGACTTCCCCTTCCAAGGTCTTCCGTTCGCGGTCGGAGAGGTTGCCGTCGCGGAGTTTGATTTTGGCGTCCATGATGACGCGCGCCGATTCCACGATGCGGTCGGCGAGTTTTTTGTCGGCGGCAGCTTCGGGGAGCTTGATGGGTATTTGTTCGATATATCCTTTGCTATACGCAAACCAACCGCTGTGGAATGGTGTGGTAACGCGCTGCAAAAACGTATCGAGACATCGGCTGTTCAAAATACCGCAGAGGTAGTGCAGGTTGATTTTGATGCTTGGCACAATTGCGTGGGCCCCACCGCCGCCTCCACCGCTCCCGACGTAGTAGTGTTCGCCCCTGATATCCACTGCATATTCGGCTCTCTGGCCAATCGCAGGCACGAGTACCTTCGGAAGGTCCATCACGTCGAAATTCTGGGGGCGGGAGAATTGATAGAAGTGGGCCCCGGCGAACCGTCGTTTTTCTCTAGTCTCGAGCATACGTCTGCAGAATCCGAGGTACTCCCACGCGTGAGGAAAACGCTTCACAAATCTAACTGGATCGATAAGCTCGAAGCCGTTCCGCGTTCGTTCATATGGAAACAACACCGCCAACTTCGATGCATCGGAGGCCCATCGTCGGATGTGCAGTGAACCTTTCAATAGCGGATGTATGAGTGAGCGCTCAAGTCGATGGGTGCGCTGGGTCAACTGGCTGCGGAATTCATCACCTTGCGGGACGACATAGAACGCACCGTCACATCCGCTAACCAAACCTTGTGCTATCTTCTTGCTGATCTGACCAAGTGTTGAGTGATTTGCGCGTACTGCATCGAGCCACCGCAAGGTGGATTTGTTTCCAAATATCCAAGGTTGTCCGTCGTTATGGTGGGATGAAGAGTACCGTTCTGTTCCAACAGGTTTCGCGCCCGCGTCCAGGCTAGAACACTGCGCCCGCCCATCGTCGAGCGTCAGAACTTTAGCGTAGTCCACTGTCTTGTGTGAGCCATCGCGCGAAAGCACTTGGACCGCCGTATACGTCGTCGCCCCGCTAAAGACTTGCTGGTCAGCGAAATCTACAACGCTCCGCAGGTGTTTCCCGTCCGCGATAATCTTTCGCAACCCTTCCCCATACTTCGCCTGCCAGAACTTGTGCGGCATGATGAAGCCAAGCAGCCCATCCGGCGCCAGTAACTCCAGGCAGCGGTCGACGAAGACGACGTAGATGTCGTAGTTGCCTTTTTTGGCGGAGGCGTATCGAAACTTGTAGAACTCGCATTCATCGGCGGCCCACTTGTTGAGTTCCTGGACGCGGATGTATGGAGGATTGCCGATGATGCAGTCGAAACCGGTGCGGCCGCGTTCCTGCTTCGCTTGCGAGTCGAGAAGCCGGCCGAATCCGCGCATACGGCTGTCCCAATCAAACCGATTGATGCTGAAGCGGATGTCATCCTCTTCGGGGAAGAGTCCTTCGCGCTTTTCGGTCAAGAATCGATCAAAGTCGGCGGAACTGATAAGCGAGTTACCGCACAAGATGTTGTTCTCCAGCGGCGGCAGGAGCTGTTTTTCGATCCAATCGCGCTGCCAGTTTTCGGGCAGCTTCCCTTCCAGCATCTTGAGGTAAAGCGACATGACCGTGACTTCGACCGCTTGTTGGTCGATGTCAACGCCGTGAATACAGTTGGTCAAAAGCGCCGCCTTGAATTCGGGAGCAAGATTCCATTTGTCTTTGTCTTTGAATGCGATGGCTTGCTGCTTACGCTTGGCTTTTTTCGATCCGCCTGGCGCTTTCGCCAAGGATGGATTGGCGGTGATGGCGGACACGCAATGATCGATGAGATACTGGAATGCGGCGACAAGAAACGAACCGGAACCGCAGGCCGGGTCGAGGATTTTCACGTCGAGAAGTTCCATCGGGTTCTTGTCGACAAGCTTCGGTCCCACGACACGGCGAATAATAGTTTCCACCACGAATCGCGGCGTGTAATAGACGCCGCCGGCGTGCCGGACTTCTGGTTTCTCGGTGACGGTCGCAATACCGCGTTCCACCGTGACAACATTTCCAAGGAATCGCTCATAGACGATGCCAAGAATGTCGTCGCCGATGGCGGAAAAGTCCCACGGTCCGTCTGGCGGATAAAGCGTTCGAATGAAATCCGACAGGATCTCGCCGGAAACCTTGAGCGATTCGGAGAAATGATACTTGAAAAGATAGCCATTATACTGCTGGTCGAGATGGCGAAAATCTAGGCACAACGATTCGTAAAGCTCGCCTCCCTCAGCGCTAATTCGGTCGAGTGTATCCCGAAGCCCGCCCCAGTAGCCAACGCCACGGTCCTCGCAAACGCGCATGAAGACGAGCCGGTCGATGAGTCGTTGCACCGCTTCGGTCAGGCGGGCAGCACCGTGAAGCGTATTGGCCTCCGCAAAGTCTTTCTTGTTGTCGTGATAAATTGCACGAGCGAAATGTTGGCGGTACTTTTCCAAATAATCCAGGAAAACCCGATCGACAGGCTCGTCCCCCCGCAGCTCGAACAGCATCCGATCCACGGTGCGGAGCCGGCGCGTTGGCGAGACCTTCCGTATTCGAGCGCGCAGCCGCTCGAGTGAACCGTCGGAAACCGCCTCTCGTCCAAAAGTCGCGACGATTTCTTCCCATTTGACCGGATAATCTTGAAAGTCGATCAGAAACTCTTTCACTAATCCGCGATTCGGGTCGTTCAAGATGGGTTTGAGTGTCGTATCGTAGAGACGGAATTGCTCGAAGTCCGTGAGAATCGCGAACGGGATGGTGGCATTCCAGGCGTAACGTTTGGCGTGTCTATATCGACGGCGGGTTTCTTGGCCTCGACGATGAAGCGTGGGAAGCCGCTGACGCGGAATAGGTAATCCGGTTCGCGCGAGCGTAAGCCGCCGTCTTCCGCCGAGTCCATCGACGGCTCGATCACGACCTCAACGTCTTGCGGCGCCGCTGATCCGTGTTATCGACATCCCATCCGAGCAATCCCCAGAACGGATCGATGTAGTGACGACGGACCGAGGATTCCTTGTATTCAGGCGCTTTCAGTTCACGAATGTGCTTGGCGAAGCCCTGGACGAGGGGTGGTAATGTCCATGTTTCGACCCGACGGACGGATTTTCTCTAGAGTGAACTACGAGAAGGCACGTGGCTGAACCAGTGCCGTCGTTCGCTTGCTTGGAGTAAACGATGCTGAAAGATATCGTCGAAGCGGTCGCCCTCGACGGTCATCGCCTGAGATTGCGCTTCGAGGACGGGGTTGTCGGTGATGTCGATGTAAGCAAATGCATAAAGTTCACTGGCGTCTTCGCGCCCCTGCGCGATCCCGTACAGTTTGCCGACGTAAGAGTGAACCCCGAATTGGGCACCGTTTGCTGGCCGTGCGGCGCCGATCTCGACCCGGACGTTCTGTACGCAGTCGTCACCGGCATGCCGATCCCCACACTTCAGTCGCCTGCTTCGTCCTTCGTCGCTCCGCCTGTTGACCGCGCTTGAATCCCGCCGTACATTGGATTAATTCGCGGCGGTGGCGAATTACTCCGATGCTGACCAAGCGGATCATTCCCTGTCTCGACGTTGACCGTGGCCGGGTCGTTAAAGGAATCAACTTTCAGAACCTCCGAGATGCGGGTGACCCCGTTGAAGTGGCGCGGCGGTATGAAGCCGACGGCGCCGACGAGCTGGTTTTCCTCGACATCAGCGCCAGTGCCGAAGGCCGGGACATCATGCTGGACGTGGTGCGACGCGTCTCGGACGAAGTGTTCATGCCGTTCACAGTCGGCGGCGGCATCCGCTCACTGGACGATGCCACTCGGCTCATTCAAGCCGGCGCAGAAAAGGTCAGCATCAATTCTGCCGCCGTGCGGACCCCGGAGCTAATCGCCGCCGTTTCCAAGCGATTCGGAAGCTGTGCGACGGTGGTCAACATCGATCCGCGGCGGGTCGGCGGGCAGAATTCAGAATTCAGAATTCAGAATTCAGAATTAAGGGGTCAGGGGGTTGAGGAGTGGTGGGAGGTGCATATTGATGGAGGACGGGTGGCGACGGGTTTGGAGGCGGTGGCGTGGGCGAAGCGCGTTGAAGAGCTAGGTGCGGGCGAGATTGTGTTAACTTCGATGGATGCCGATGGAACGAAGGCCGGTTACGATCTGCCCATGACGCGGGCGGTTGCCGAGGCCGTGAACATCCCGGTTGTCGCCAGTGGAGGGGCCGGGGCGCCTGAACACGTCTTTCAAGTGTTGACCGCAGGGCGAGCCGACGCAGCCCTGGCAGCGAGTATTTTTCATTACAATGAGTATGGCATTGCCGCGACCAAGGCATACCTGGCAGAGCGCGGCGTGCCGGTGAGGATGACGGGATGACTTAAGTGACGGGATGACGGGATGACAGACCGGTTCACCGTGTCATCCCGTCATCCCGTCATCCCGTCACTTTGTCATCGAAAGGGAGTCATTCATGTCGCATACCCATACTGACGTCGAACTGCGTGACGGCACACGAATCGCGGCCCAGGCCGCGAGGGAACCGGAGATCAACAAACTCTTCCGCCAGGTCATGAAGTATGAAGCGTCGGACCTTCACGTTAAGGTCGGCCTTCCGGCCATGATGCGGCTGCGCGGCGTCATCCGGCAGATGGATATGCCACCGCTCACCCAAGTCGATATGGAGCGGCTTTGCTTTCCGATTCTGGATCAACGGCTCATGAAGATTCTCGATGAAAGTGGCGGTTGCGACTTCGCCCATGTCATCGGCGACGACGAATGCCGTTTTCGTGTCAACTTGTTCAAGCAGCGTGGCCATCTCAGCATTGCGGCGCGCCGGGTCAACAACGTCGTTCCGACGTTCGAGCAACTCCATTTGCCGCCGAGCATGGAGAAACTCTGCAAGTATGACCAGGGAATGATCATCTTCGCGGGTGTAACCGGCAGCGGCAAAAGCACGAGCATCGCGGCCATGCTCGACTGGATCAATGCCCGCGAACGCATTCACATTCTGACCATCGAAGACCCGATTGAATACATGTTCACGGATAAGAAGGCGGTCATCAATCAACGCGAAATCGGCATGGACGTTGTCGATTGGCAGACGGCCTTGAAGCACGCCGTGCGTGAAGACCCGGACGTGATGCTCGTCGGCGAAATGCGTGACAAAGACACGTTCGAAGCAGGCATCAACGCCGCGGAAACCGGCCACCTTGTGTTTGGCACCATCCACGCCAATAGCGCGCCCAGCACCCTGGGTCGTATTCTCGACTTGTTTCCCGCCGATATGCACAATGCGTTACGACAGAGCCTCGCGTTCAACATGAAAGCCATCGTGGCCCAAAAGCTCTTGCCCAGCATCAAAGAGGGCGTCCATCGCGTTCCGACCAACGAAATCATGATCCTCAATCCGACGATCCGCGAACTGATCATTAAAGGTGAAGACAAGAAGCTCCCGGATGCCATTCGCATCGGTTTCCTCGAAGGCATGCTTGACTTCACGGAAAGTCTGACGCAACTCGTGCAAAACGGTTACGTCGAGCGGTCCGTGGCGCTTGAGGTGGCTCCGAATCCGGAGGCCCTCAAGATGGCGCTCAAGGGTATTAAGGTGGCGACGCCGGGTATCTTGTAAGTATGAAGGATAAAGGATGAAGGATGAGACAAACACCCAGGCTGGGAGCGGCTGATGAGCGCTGATTTCATCCTTCATTCGCCTTCCGCTCTCCTGTTCGCGGATTTCCCACGCGGTCCGGGTTTCTATTTCAGTCTCCTCAAGCTTGTTCCCCTTTTGATCGTTTTCTTCTTGTGGGTGCGAACCAGTTGGTGGGTCAATGAGGACGCGCGCGAACTCGAGCTTTCGCCGGCCATCTGGAACCTGGTGATGTTCGGCGCTGGCTTGGCAGGTTTCATCGTCGTCTTCTTCGTCCCGGAGTTCTGGGTTTCATTCCTGATACTCGTGCCGCTTTACATCGCTCCGAGTTGGGCGTACGCCAACCTCCGCAATCAAAAAGTGCCTTATGAACGCCGCGTCATGACCGGTCGACATTTGAAAGTCATGGCGAAGCGATATCTTCGTTTGAATCTGACGATTGAGGAAGAGGAGCCGGAAGACACCGGTCCGCCGGTAAGATTCATCGGCAAGAGCCTCAACGAGGCCTCCGAAGATCCGGGGCGCGTGGCTCGAGCACGTGGGTCAAAGGGCTACAAAGCCGCGCTGCAAATGGTCCACGACGCGACCCTACAACGGGCAACCGACATCCACTTGGAGCCGGAGCGCAATCAAACGGCGGTGCGCTTCCGCGTCGACGGCATCTTGCAAAAGTCGGACCCGTTCAGCAAAGCGATGGGCGACGCGGTGATCAATATCTTCAAAGTTCTCTCCGACATGGACATCGTCGAGAAGCGTAAGCCGCAAGACGGCAGCTTCTCGGCGCGCGTGGAGAGTCGAGTCGTCGATTTTCGTGTTGCTAGTGCAGGGACCGTGGCAGGCGAAAAGTTGACCATGCGCGTGTTCGACCGCGGCCAGCAGATTCTCGACATCGGTCGGGTCGGGATGCGTGAAGCAATTCTCTCACAGATTCAGAGCCTCATTTCGCAACCGCACGGCATGATCATCGTTTGCGGACCGACCGGAAGCGGCAAGAGTACCACCCTGTACTCGTGTTTGAATCAAATCGACCGGTTTCAAAAGAACGTAATGACGATTGAGAATCCGGTCGAGTGCCAGGTCCACAACGTGACGCAGATTGAGGTGAACCTCAAAGCAGGCAAAACATTTGCCTCTGAGCTACGAAGCATGTTGCGGCAAGACCCCGACGTCATCATGATCGGCGAAATTCGAGACGCCGAAACCGCCGAAATCGCGTGCCAGGCCGCTCAAACCGGCCATCTGGTATTCACGACGATCCACGCCAATGACACGGTGACCGCACTCGTGCGATTGCTGGATCTCGGGGTTCAACCGGCCACCATGGCGAGCGCCGTATCGGCCGTGCTCGGACAACGGCTGGTGCGCCTGCTGTGCCCCGAATGCCGCGTGCGCTACAAACCGAACCCAGAGATGCTGCAAAAGGCCAACTTGCCCGCAGACAAGATCAAGTACTTCCACCGGCCGCCCGACCCGGATGAGCGCAAACCGGCGGACGACCCTGAGGGCGAGCCGATCATATGTGAGAACTGCGGTGGCACCGGGTACCGAGGACGGACAGGAATTTTTGAACTGCTAGTCGTCAACGACCGCATCCGCGAACTCATCCGCCATAACCCGAACGTCAATGCATTGCGACAAGAGGCTGTCAAAGCGGGGATGAAGTATCTACAGGAGGATGGGCTTCGGCAGGTGATTCAGGGTAAGACATCGATTCAAGAACTGCTTCGCGTCTGCAAATAGTCCGCTTGCAACGGACCACTGACCACGGACTACGATCATGCTTGAATTTCTGACAATCATTGTAATGGGTCTTTTGGCGTATGCCTATCTCGTCGAAGGCACCTTCACGGCGTTTGTCATGTGCTGCAATGTGATGTTCGCCGGGATTATTGCGTTCAACTTCTGGGAGCCGCTTGCGTCCCTACTTGAGCCCGGCATGGGAGGCTACGGCTACGAAGACTTCCTGTGCCTGATCGTCATCTTCACGTTAGCGCTCGGCGCCTTGAGGACGATTACCAATCTCCTCTGTCCGACCGAAGTCGAGTTTCCGCCGCAGATTCAACGTCCGGGCGGGGCGTTGTTTGGGCTACTGACGGGTTATTTGGTGTGCGGCTTTCTGGTTTGCGCCCTTCAGACGCTTCCGTGGCACGAGAACTTCATGCACTTTAAGTACTACGCCGATCCAAATGCCGAAGCCGCCCGGCGCTTCCTTCCGCCGGATCGTGTTTGGTTGTCAACGATGCACCGCCTCGGCGTTGGGCCGCTCGCCACAGGTGGTGAGACGTTTGACAAGAACGGCGACTTTGAGATGCGCTACGCGCGCCACCGTCGCTATCTGGACTTTCCAACGTCGGAGTGATCTTCACGGCCGACCCCTGCATCGCTTCGTACCGGTTTTGTCAGATAAATCGTCAAAGCCGAAAATCCTTTGTTTATCTTAGCAAAGTATCCTAAAATACTCATTCAACTCAGCTTACCATTGTGCGAGTCTAGTCCGCGCATGATGATGGACGACGCTGGGCTGTCGAGGATCTGAAAACTCGGCTGAGCCTCGCGACAAGTCAAGGCGGACCTGATACTTCCGTCGCAGGGACGACTGACGGCCGTGACAACGCAACGGGTGATGTGTCCCCGAGGCAGTTTGTGCCCGGCGGGGCCCTCACCCCAGGGTATGGGTCATGCGCCGAGTTGTAGTCACAGGATTAGGGGTTACCGCCCCCAACGGTGTCGGCAAGCGTGCGTTCTGGGACGCCTGCGTGAACGGCCGGAGCGGCGTTGGTCCCATTCGATCTTTCGATGCATCTAACCATCCTGTCAAGATCGCGGCCGAGGTGCCGGATTTTGACGTCACGCCATTCGTTCCGACCGCGCATCGAAAGAGCCTCAAGATCATGGGGCGGGCGATGCGTTTTGCGGTCGCCGCCGCGGGCATGGCAATCGTCGATAGCGGTCTGGAGCTAGACCAAGAAAATCCCGAAGAGGTCGGCGTCGTGATGGGCACAGGTCTTGTCCCGTTTGACCTGGAAAGCCTGGCGCCTACGTTGCGCGAAACATACGACGGCAACGGCAAGTTTCAATCGGCCCTTCTCGGCCAGCGCGGCAGCAATGCGCTTTGCCCGCTGTGGATTCTGCAATATTTGCCGAACATGGTCTCCGCACATATCTCCATGGCGCTCAATGCCCGCGGACCGAACAGTACGATTACGACGGCGTGTGTCGCCGGAACACAAGCGGTGGGTGAGGCGTTTCGGTTGATCGCGCGAGGTGACGCCAACGTGATGCTCGCCGGCGGCGCGGACAGTCGCATCGACCCGCTGCTGTTACTGGCGTACACCGCGCTCGGAGCACTAAGCCAAGCCCATCGGCCTGCGAAGGAAGTGTCCCGGCCGTTCGATCGGGAACGCGATGGATTCGTGCTGGGCGAAGGCGCCGGTGTACTCGTATTGGAGGAGCTGGAACACGCCAAGAAGCGAGGCGCTGTCATTTATGCTGAAGTAATGGGCCTCGGCAGCAGCTTTGACGCGTATGCCGTCACGAAACCCGACCCCGAAGCGCGCGGCGCGGCACGGGCAATTCAATGGGCTCTTCGCGAGGCACAGGTCGACTCATCGGAAGTGGACTACATCAATGCCCACGGGACCAGCACGCGGCTGAACGACATGATGGAGACCGCTGCCGTGAAGCAGGTTTTCGGCGCGCGATCGCGGTCGCTGCCGCTGTCGTCGATCAAATCCATGGTAGGTCATCTCATCGGGGCCGCGGGAGCCGTCGAAGCCGTTGCCTTGGCACTGTCCCTACACAGCGGCGTCTTGCCGCCTACGATCAATCAAACCCATCCCGACCCGGAATGCGACTTAGACTACGTGCCGAACACGGCGCGCGACGTTTCGGTCAAAACGGCCGTTTCAACCAGTTTTGGTTTCGGCGGTCAGAACGCGGCGCTGGTGATGCGGCGGCTCATCGCTTGAGATTTCCAAACCCACCGTTGACGTGGTTTCCCCGACGCGGTAATGATAATAGGTTAATGCGGCTCCAGCGTGTTCCGGTAGCTGTGGCGGCTCACCGTCGGGCCGCAAGATTCCGCCACCTACTAACTAATAGATAGGAGGTTTAGGCATCAACGACCGTCATCCGCATTCGGACCGTAATTCGCAGAGGATTAACGAGCAGATTCGAATAAGCCCCATTCGGCTGATTGGCGCCCAGGGCGAGCAGTTGGGAGTGGTCCCGACGTCTCAAGCCATGGAGATGGCAAGGGAAGCGCAACAGGATCTGGTCGAGGTGGCTCCGTTGGAACGACCACCGGTTTGCAAGATCATGGATTACGGCAAATTCCGATACCAACAATCACACAAGAAACAAAAAAAGCCGCACCAACAAAAACTGAAGGAAATTCGGGTCCGCCCGAAGACCGGCGATCACGACATCGACACCAAGGTCAATCAAGCCCGGAAGTTTCTCGAACACAAAGACAAGGTTCTGGTGAATGTCTTGTTCCGCGGACGAGAAATGCAGCATTTGGACGAGGGTCGACGTATCATCGCGGGCATCCTGGAGAAACTCGCCGACGTCGCCAAGGTCGAGAAAGCGCCTTCGATGGAGGGCAAGCGCATGACGGCCATGTTGGCCCCGAAGTAGCGCTGCCCATTGCTTGACCGTTCCCTATACTGATCCGTGCACGGGATAAACACGAATAGGCTTCCCGGGATCTTTGGCATTCGTCAAAGGTTCCTTTTTGTTTGAAAGACGTGGTGGCGGACATGCCCAAGATGAAGACCCACAAGGGATCGAAGAAGCGGTTCAATGTGACCGCGCTGGGCAAGCTGTCTCGAAAGCAAGCCGGCAAGAAACACCTGAATAGCCCCAAGACGGGCAAGCGCAAACGCCACCTGCGCGCGACCGTTGTCGACGGCCGACGACTATCGCTGAAATATGTGAAAGTCATGGGCGGTGAAGACTAACGAAGGACGATAGAACATGCCACGCGCTCGAAGTGGAAAAACGGTCACGCAGGGTCGTAAGCGACTTCGCCGGCTGACAAAGGGATTTGTCATGAGCCGTCACAACCTGATCCGCCAGTCGCTCGTCACGCTGATTCGTTCCCGCGTATTTGCCTTCCGTGACCGCAGGGTCCGCAAGCGAGAGTTTCGCCGTCTGTGGATTGCCCGCATTAGCGCCGCATCCCGGATGCGCGGCCTGCGTTACAACCTACTCATCAACGGCCTGCAACGGGCGAACGTTCAACTCGATCGCAAGACCCTGGCCGACCTGGCGGTGTCAGACCCCAAGACATTTGACCTGTTGGTCGACCTTGCTCGCCAGGAAGCCCGGCAAAAGTAAAAAGATCCGGTGTACGGCGCGAAAGTCGCGAACCTCGCCGGCGCGAGGATGGGTCTGTTTTTGTTTCACTCCTTTTCGTGTCCATAGTGCGATGGCGGACCTCTTAGCCCTCGAACAACGCGCAACGTCTGAACTTGCCGCGTGCGACGGCGAAGAAAGCCTGCGCGCCTGGAATAACCGTTACTTCGGCAAACACGGAGAAATGGCCCAGGCACTCAAGGAAGTGGGTAAGGTTCCAGCGGCCGAACGACCGGCTTATGGCCAGGAAGCCAACCGCATCAAACAGGCTTTGCTTAGCCGCTACGAAAACGCTCTGTCGTCGCATAAGGAGCGAGAACTCGCTCGGAGCCTTAGTTCCGATGCATTGGATGTCACGCTGCCCGGGCGACCGGCGCCGCGTGGCCGGCTTCATCCCGCGACGCAAACACTCCGCCGCATCTACGCCATTTTCGCCGATCTGGGGTTCCAGATTTATCGCAGTCGAGATGTCGAAGACGACTTAACCAATTTTGAACTGCTCAACATGCCGCCGCACCACCCCGCGCCGACATGTGGGACACCTTCCACACAACCACCCCCGGCGTGTTGCTGCGAACGCATACGTCGCCAGGACAAATTCACGTGATGCGCGAGCTTTGTCCGAAACCCATCCGGGTCATTCTGCCGGGAATGTGCTATCGCTATGAAGCCATCACGCCGCGGACGGAGATTCAATTTAACCAGGTCGAAGGGCTGGCAATCGGCGAGCACATTACGATGGCGGACCTGAAAGGAACCATCGTGGCATTTGCGCGGCGGCTCTTCGGCGACCAGCGGGAAGTTCGCATTCGTTCGAGTTATTTTCCGTTCACGGAGCCAAGCATCGAAGTGGACACCGACTGCATTGTGTGCGCGGGCAAGGGTTGCAGCGTGTGTAAGCGCACCGGCTGGTTGGAGATCATGGGCGCCGGCATGGTGCATCCGGTGGTGTTGCGCAACGGCGGGTACGATCCGGCGAAGGTGAGTGGGTTCGCGTTCGGCATGGGTTCCGAAAGAATCGCCATGCGGCTCCATGCCATTGACGACATCCGATTGTTCTGGGGCAACGATCTTAGGTTCCTTAGGCAGTTTTGAGTTCTGAGTTCCGAATCGTGTCATGAAAATCCCGCTGAACTGGCTCAGAGACTACGTTGGCATCACCGTGCCTGTGCCCCAGCTCGTCGAGCGCCTCACCTTGGCAGGCTTGGAGGTGAGCGGCGTGCGTGTTATCGGGTTGCCGGATCCGGAAGGATTGCACGTCAAAGCGGAGGATGCGGGACCGATTTGGGATCCTGAAAAAGTTCTTGTCGCCCAAGTCCTTCAGGTCGAGAAACACCCCAACGCCGATCGGCTGACCATGGTGACGCTCGACCATGGGGCAGCTCAACCGCGGGTCGTCGTGACAGGGGCGCCCAACCTGAAAGTTGGCGATCGGGGACAAAAAGTCATTCTCGGACTTGCCGGAACGACGTATTTCGATGGACACGCGACTCCTAAGACGCTCCGCAAGCTGGAGCCGAAGGCCATCCGCGGGATCATGAACGATGCCATGGTGATGTCGGAGTTCGAATTAGGACTAAGCGAAGAACACGAAGGGATAATCATACTCGACGATGAAGCGCCGAAACCGGGCACTTCGGCAGCTGAGCATTTGGGGGACATCGTCATTGAAGTCGATGTGTTGCCGAATATGGCACGCTGCCTGGCCATGATCGGCGTGGCTCGCGAGGTCGCTGCACTCACGGGCCAAACGGTACGCTTGCCGGCAATCGACGTTCAGGCGACGGGTGAAGCTATAGACGGCCAGGTAGGCGTGAGAATTGAGGATCCCAAGCTGTCCGCCCGATACGCCGCCATGCTGATAAGGAATGTAACGGTCGGACAATCACCGGACTGGCTTAAGCGCCGGCTCTCGTATGCCGGGATGCGCCCGATTAACGCCATCGTCGACATCACCAACTACGTCATGTTGGAGTGGGGTCAGCCGCTCCATGCGTTTGATTTCGATCTATTACTGCAACGCGCCGGCGCCCAGCCGCCCGTCATTACAGTTCGTCCCGCGCGGCCTGGAGAACGCATCAAGACCCTCGACGGTAACCTCCGCGAGTTAACGGGCGAGAACCTGGTAATCGCGGACGTCAAAGGGCCCATCGCCATTGCCGGCGTGATGGGCGGTGCCGAAACGGAAGTAACCGCGCAGACTCGGAATATTCTCCTGGAGTCCGCGAGTTTCGATTTTCGAAGCGTTCGCCGGACGATGCGACAATTCGACCTGCCCAGCGAGGCGAGCATTCGTTTCAGCCGTCGCGTGCCGCCGGATACGGTGAAACCAGCCGCCGAGCGCGCGGCAGAACTGATGCGCCGTCATGCCGGCGGCGTCATTTGCCGCGGAATGGTGGATGTCTACCCGGCGCCGGTGATCGCCGAACCCATCCGCCTGGCGATGTCCGAGGTTCGACGACTCTTGGGATTCGATTTCCTCATCGACGAGGCTACTCGAATTCTGCGCGCTCTCGAATTCCGCGTAGAACCTGACGGACCGGAGACGCTCCGTGTTACGCCACCTTCGCATCGGGTGGATATCCAGGAAGGCAGTGCGGACCTCATCGAAGAGTTGGCGCGAGTCTACGGCTACGACCGATTGCCGGCGACCTTATTGGCGGATCAACTTCCCGAGCAACAAACGAATCGCGCGTTGACGTTAGAAGAACGCACCCGCGATTTACTGGTCAACCTCGGCCTGCAAGAGGTCATCACCTACGCCTTAACGGAGCCGTCACGCGAGGCACGGCTTGGACTGCCAGAGGGTGACTATGTGAGGCTCGTTAATCCGATTAGTGCCGAACGAGTCGTGATGCGGCGAACGGTGTTGGCCGGCGTTTTAGAGATCGCCGCCGATAACCTACGGCATTCCGACGAAGTGCGACTATTCGAGATCGGCGCGGTCTACCAGCCCAAGGCGGATCGCAAGTTGCCCGATGAGCCTCGGCGATTGGCGATCGTGCTGACCGGCAAACGCGGGAGCGAGTTCTGGAAAGAGTCAGGGACGCCGGCGGCAACGTTGGATTTCTTTGATGCCAAGGGACTCGTTGAAGCCCTTATCGGCGGACTCCACATTTCGGCGGCCGAGTACCGTCCAGCGAATGTGCCATTTCTCCATCCGGGACGGGCAGCCGAGTTGGCGATCGGCGGCCACGCCGTGGGGCAATTTGGACAATTACACCCCAAGGTCACCGAAGCGTTCGGCCTCGGTTCTCGGACAATCCTCGCCGGAGAGTTCGATTTGGATGCGATTCTGGCGGCGGTTCCCACCAGGCATTCGTACGTGCCGATCTCACGCTATCCTGCCGCCCTGCGTGACATAGCCATCATCGTTCCCGAGGCAGTTACCGCTCAACGAGTAGAGACAGAAATCCGAGCTGCCGGCGGTAATCTCCTCCAGGGCGTTCGGCTATTCGACGTTTATCGAGGCGACAGCATTCCCGCCGGAACGAAAAGCCTGGCATACGCGCTGACCTATCAAGCCGACGACCGGACTCTCGTAGAGAAGGACGTAGACAAGGCACACAAGAAAATCGAAGACCGAATGCAGCACGTGCTCAAGGCCAAGATTCGCGGGAAGGAATAGACCGGCTACTGTTGCACCGGCATGCACACGCGCTCGAGCATCGATTCGCATTTCTCCTGAAGGAAGTCCGCCAGATTCGGTAACGGCTGTCCGTCCGGCATCGCCTCAGTGAGGGCCGTGAGCCAGCGCGGAAAGGCGTAGAGCACGGCGAACTCATGCAGACTCATCGCTTCCAGTCGGGTATGTCGCCCGCGGCGTTCGGCATCCTGCCAAAGTGACTTGCTCTTTCCTGAAATGATCAAATCGTCATCCGGGCGCAACAGGATCAAATGATCGATGACACGAGGATCGGCTTCCATTACGGCGAGCTTGGTCTCAAGGTCTTTGGGCTTCCCCGGACCCCGGCCCAAGAACAAGCCGACTCCAACCTTCCACGGTTCCCCATCACGGCAAACCCAGTGGCCGATGCTGATGACGCCGTAAGTCGGATGATTGCCAAACGTCAGTTCGGCGACGGCGTGTTGCATCCGCCACGGACCGACTTTCACGCCGTGCTCGTGGCATACCTGCAGAAACTTGCCCAGCCCGGCTTGCAACTCACGAGTCGCGCCGGTCACCGCTCCTTCGGGCGCCAGTTGGCGGCAGGCCATTTCCCACTCTTGATCCCATAGGTCATTCAACACCGGTCGAGCAAACTGCGGCGCCGTGTCCGGCAACTTTGAGTTGTCCGCTGATTGCACCACCACGACGGACTTGACGATTGCCGGAAGAGCGCCCGTCTCGATGGTTGGCTGGCATACGGGTTGGCCTGAGCCGTTGTCCGGAACACCGTAGACCGCATGATCAAACAGATGTCGAAACTGTTGAAGCATGTCACGCAGCGTCGGCTCGGTGCGCGCAATGCGGAACACCTGCTCCTCGAGAAACGGGAAAATGGGTGATAGCTCCGATGTGTCGGCGAGTTCCTCAAGTGACGGATGGAGCCGAGCGGCGACGATTGCCCGCGCCAGTTCCGGCGACGGCGCTTCGAGCCGCAGAGTCTTGATGGAGCCGTATCCCGGCACGTGAACCGGGTTGTTGAGCCGGTCTTGAATGTAGCCGTCCAGGGACGGAACGAAACGGTTCCACAAGCCGCGCTCGGCAAACGCCAGGAAGCAGATGCCGTCGATCTGGTGAATGGCTTGAACGATGCCCGCGAAAAACGCCTCCGCAACGCGGTGACCATCGTCGGTGCGGCGGGCCAAAAGTAAGTCTTCCAATTGATCGAAGGCCACCACCACCGGGATCCGGAGTTCCCGGAAGATGCCCATGAGAACCTTGAAGGCTGCGAGAACCAGGTCCTGGCGCGTCGGGCGAACGTTGAATTCCAACTCGGCGAAACCGTAGGTCAAAAAACTTGCCAATTCCGATTCATCGCCGAGCAAGGCCGCCCGGGCCAATCCATCGTAGACATTTTGCCGCATCACACCGGCCGTGCTGTGAGTGGCCGTTTTGTCCAGGTGCGCGGCAACGATATCCAATGCGCGCTCGGGCGAAATTCCTGCCTCTTCGCAAAGTTGCCGGACCGTGCGACCATAGGCGCCCGCGAGCATCTCCATACCGGCCAATTGATTGCGCATCCAGTGCACGCGCTCGTGTGCCTGAGAACTGCCGACGCCCAGGCGCCTCGCCCACCGGCCTAAACCAGGCGCGGGGAACAAATCGAGGCGTTCCGCGGATGACAGGGCTTCCAGCGCGTCGTACATCAGCCGGCGCGTGACTTCCTCGCTGACGACCTCCAACGGGCGGTTGCCGCGCTGTTTCGCGCCGCCGAGCAGGGTGTCGATGATCTGGAACAGGAGATACTCGAGAAAGTCACAGTCGCGGTGATACGTGCCGGGCGTGACGAGCAACTGCCAAGCGTCGTCGCTGCCGTGCTTGATCGAGTGCAACAGATGGGTCTTGCCCGCGCCTTTGTTTCCCAGCACCGGGACGACCTCGGAATGGACATCCGTATCTGCACGGTACAGGTCGATGACGCCGAACAATTGATCGCGCTCCGTCGCGAAGAGTTCTGCAACGTGATAGCGGGCGCAGACTTCGTCATCCGGATTGCGCGCGAAGTAGTTATGAAATGGGTTCCCTTTCTTGCGAAATATCTCCAACGCCTGGTCTTCTATCGATTGGATTGTCGCGACTGGCATGGTGATTTCCTCGGTATATAGCGCACCGTGATTCACGGGGCTTTATTGGTTTCGAAGACTCGCGTAATACACAACCTCGTGCCCGGCCATGAGGGCATAAACGGGCTCCGGCAAATCGTAAAGCGGTCCGGTCCATGGGTGCAGATGGATTCGACCTTCGTCGTGGTGCCGACGCAACGTGTCGTGAAAGCAACCGGGTGTTAGCTGGGCGAAGTGTTTTTGCGTTTGCCGAAAGAGCTCAGGGAGAGGACAATCTTCCGACGGTTTTTCGGAATGCCAACGTGCAAGCGTCTTTACAATGCTGTCTTCCCATGCGGGCGAACCGTTAACACCCCGCGGGATACGCTGCGACACCAATTCGACAATGGCTCCGAGGCGTTCTGTCGTTTTCTCGATGCGCGTCGCTGAGGCGTTTAGTTCCTGAACTTGCACCTGTTGTCCGGCGAGCGTTTGCGTCAACTGCTCGAGGATTCGTGTCGGATTCAGCTCATCCAAGAGGTGCGCGAGGCCCTTTTCGGTAATGGCGCAATGGCCCTGCGGCGACCTACCGTTGTGTCCACTGGATAGCGACAACAAGTAGCCGTCTTGGAGGCATTCTTGGGCGGCGAGTTTTCCAGCCTGGCTCGTGCTGAATAACCCGGTCGAAGCCCGGCCGCCAAAAAGGGGAAGACCCTCCGGCTCGACGGCCGCCCGTTGCAATGCGTCAAGAACAAGTTGCCTGGACTTATCCGCCATTAGGCCCTCCGTGGCCGTGCGCGGTTTTTGCGCCGCCTCATTATGAAAAGTACCGGCATTCGTGCAAGGCCAAGGAAAAAGCGCTTCCCGCCGCAGCTTCTCCGGCTTATGATTCACGGCGCTGCTTTCCCAATCACCGGAGGGAACCTGCCATGACTCCGCACTGCCTCGGCGTATTAGTAATTGCCACGGCTTCAGTGGCCGGCTCACAGAAGCCCACGAACGACTCACCTGCCGTACCATCGCCGGCGTCACCCGAACAGCGTCTGTCGGACACGCTCAAGGATGTAATCAACAAAGGCGCGGACCTGTATAACCCGCCGAGTCGCGATCACAACGCCTGTTACCGGCTGTTTCAAGGAGCGTTAATGGTCGCACGCATTCAACTCGACGCTTATCCCGAAGTGCAAAAAGAAATTGACTCGGCACTCCAAGAGGCCGAGCGCCTCGGACCAAGCGGGGAGCGTGCCTTCGCCTTGCGGAAAGCACTCGATAAGATTCGGACCACGATAGGTCAAAAGCCGCCAAGCGTCAAACCGGCCGATGGCAAGTCAGACGAGAAGAAAGGTCAATTACCGGCACGCAGTTCGACGAGCGTCACGATAAACGGAAAACCTGCCGCACCTCACGAAGAGGAAGCGTTTCGCGCGGTTGCGACCAAGTTGATAGGAGACGCTTTCGTTAGTGCCACGAACGAACTTTGCCGTCGTGTGTTGAACTTGCCAATGCACTTGCTGCACTAAAAAGGTTCAGTGTGCATTCCCGCTTCTGCACCCTGGATGGTTGGAATTGTAGGGTGCGTCAAGTCTTCGCAGACGCACCGGCCACCCTTGTTGCAATCCGGTGCGTCTGCGCGGACTTGACGCACCCTACGAGAAATTGCCCGGTGCAATAACGGGAATGCACCCAAAGGTTCACGCGTTCCGCCGTAATTCCACAATGATGCCGCCGAGTCGGAGTCGGGCATGTAACTTGGAGAACCAGTGTTCTCGATGCCAGCCTAGGCTGCATTCCTCGGCCGTGCGACGCAGTTCAGTTCGATTGTACGTTCGGCAATGCCAGAGCCGGCTACACATCGCGCCCGTCAATGTGTCTTCCGTAGCCAGCAGCAGGAGTTTACCATTCGGCCGCATGACGCGAGCCAATTCGCGCAGGCCGGGTCGCGGGTCGGGAAGGTGTTCCAACACCCACCCGCAGATAATCGCATCAAACGTGGCATCGGCGTAGGGTAATCTTGTCAGGTCGGCGGCGACGTGTGAGACCCGATCGCTTCGCAGCCGTTCACGAGCGCGATGGAGCATCATTTGCGAGTAATCGAAACCCGTGATGATTGCATCGGGATCGGCTTCTTGAAGGAGAAACTTCGTATACCGGCCGTTGCCGCAGCCGGCGTCGAGGAGGCACCGGCACCCGCGGACGTCAAAACCTTCCGGGCGAATAAGCCGGCCGGCGAGGGCCTCGTGTCCCGTGAGCAATCCCGTGACGGCGGTCAACTTGCCAGGCAATCCATCGTAATGATGTTGGATGTAGCGCCGGTAGTCTGCGAAGGACCGCTCGTGCGGGTCCTTCGATTCAATCAAGGCGCCCAGACCGCCGCGGTGTTTATCGGTTTCTGAGACAAGCTGTTTTGTCGATTCGGTCACGATGTCGCACTCATAGGATTTGGACACCCGTATCTTACGAGTGATCTTCAGGCACGGCCGACCGGTCTCCATTTGCCGCTGACATCACGGTTTCGATCTGCTATTTTCCCGCCGCGTGTTCGAATCGGATCGGAACTCAAGGAGGCAGATTTCCATGACCCAATGTCGATCTTGGCCATTGTTTGGGCTGCTCGCACTCGCGCTGGTAGTCCGCGCAGGCTGGGCGGACGATCAACCGGCTAAGGAAGCGAAGCCCACCGATTGTTGTAAGGCGAAGCAAGAAAAACAGAGTGCGGAAAAATGCTGCATGGAGGAGGCGATCAAGCAACTGGTGTACTTGGGCCAGATGTGCAATCCATGCGCTGACGAAAACGGCGACTGCCAGAAGTGCCCGCTGGCTACTCCTCCGAAGAACCGCATTAGTGTCGGCCTCGGATTGCGATGTCTTGCCGGAATCCCGGCGTTCGTGCCGTCTATCGAATTCGAGTGCACGACAGACTGCTCGAAGACGGCGTGCAAGCCGTGCGACGTGACCGAAGCCGAACCGATGCAGTTTCGCGTGCAGACGAAGCTGCTGCAAGAAAACGGAAAGCACCCGGCCGTACTCTGCTGCCCAGCCCTGACGGTCGCGGAGGGGCAAGAGGCGTTCATTTGTGTGGACCAGACGTGTGCAACCATGTCGCGATCCGGCAGTGCACAAGCCGCATCGCCGGGAAGCGGGCGAGCGAGCAAACCTGCCTGTGCGATGCAAGTCTGCGTCAAAGAAACAGCGCCCGAATGCGCCAGTATAGAGCTGGAGGTGAGCTACGTTCCCTCAGCGCCCCACTCACGTAACCGTGTCGTGCATCTCGAAAGATCGAAGATTAAATCCACCATCCCGTACGGTAAGGTCGTTAGGCTACCGTTGAACGGCGCGTGGGTCGAAGTCGAAGTAAACAAAGTCCCGGAAGATTGCGTAGTCGCGCCGCCCATGGCCACAGCACCACCCCGCGCTGCCTGTGCGCCACCGCCGTATTCCGTACCGGTCAACCCGCAAATGATGACGCTGCGAGCGTTCCGGAAAGCCGACGGCCATCTCGTGGTTGAACCATCCCCACCCTGCCCGATGCCGTGTGCGCCGCGCCGGCAGCTTGCGTCATGGATTGCGCAGACGGGAAATACGGTTATCGGGTCGTCGCCGCACAACCGATGCACATGCCGATGCCCGTGGGCCAGCCGCTCCCTCCGCCCGTCGTTCCTTGCGCGGCAATGACGTGTGCCCAGCGAGATTGCGGTGATTCGGTCATCCGTGCCGTCGTCGAAGAAGGGAAATCCTGCCTGCAAATGCAAGCAGCCGGCGCGGATTGTTGCGTTTCGTTTTCCGATTTGACTTTGAAGTTCCCGGGGTGCGCGTCGTGCAAAATCACTCCCAACGGCGAGCGCGTGGAGATTTCAACTCCGTTCGCCTCGGCCGTCGCCGATAGCGTGAGCGCCGGCATGGGCCGTAACTTCATTCACCTCGAAGGGAATGTCAAAATCACCTATCACGCCAAAGGCCGAGAGGGTACCACTTGTGCCGATAGGGCTTGTATCCATCTCACCGAAGGCAACATGACCATCAATCTCGAGGTAAACGAGAAAGCCTCGGATTAGGTCGGTATTGTTCACTGCCAAGCCCACGGGCCGCGGCCCGTGGGCTTGTTTTTTTAGTCCGAGACACTCACCGGCCCAAAGTCTGGATCGCGGAAGAGGCGCAACGCCTCGGCGCGTATTGATGCCGAATCAGCGCCTTCGGCGCGTCGCTTCATCGAAGCTTCGGTGCACCGCACCGGCACTTCGGTCATTAGGCATCCCTGAAAGTTAGCCTTCGCCAGCACTTCGGCATGGGCAAACGGTCCATTCGACTGAATGGGAATCCGCTTGAAGATGGCTCGCCGTGCCAGAAGGAACAGGCACCCGAGGTCACGCATGTGCACGCCGAAGATGGTGTGCGCAACGCGACGATGGAGCCAACGTGAACGGAATTTGCGATTCGGTCGCTCCGCTGAGATGCGATGCCCCGCGACGAGATACACTTCATCGATCCATTTGAGCATCCCTTTGATATCCGCCGGTCGATATCCCCGGCCCATTTCGACATAGGCCAGCAGCGGGTGTCGCGCGGCCGAGATACCCGTGCGCAAACTTGCGCCGAAGCCTCGGTGCGTTTCCTGATGAATGACACGGAGGTCTGGGAATCGCGCTGTAAGTTCTTCCGATAGCGGGCGTGTGCGGTCGGTGCTGGCGTCGTTCACCACGATGATCTCAAAGCCATTTCCGATCTCCCGCAACATGTTCGACCAGGCGCCGATTTCGGACTCGTAAGTTGCCGCGGAATTGAACGCCGGCATGACGAGACTGATCGGCGCGGGTGTTATGGCGGGTAGTTTTTCGAACTCAGTCATGGAAGGGGTTGCTCTCGTTCAAAGCAATCGAAGCCCGGCAATTCCGGTACGTTGACGCGCCTCGAATATTCCGGAAGGTATTTCATGATGTACCGCATATTGGCTTTCGGGTCGAAACAGATCAAGCGCGGATTCGCGGGCATATGCCGGCGAATGTGTTCCGATTCCAAAGGAAAACCGGCCAACTCGCGGTCGAAGACTCCATAATCAAAATGATACACGCGGCCTTCTGCCATGAAATGGCCTAATGGATTCCACGGGAAATACGCCTCGCCGGGATGAGCGCGGAGGTAATCGTGAACCATTTCGTTGACATTGACCTGCGGTGCGGCGAGTAAGGCAAATCGCTCTTGCTGTGCGCGAAAGAGAAATATCGCACAACCGAGCACCGGCGCAATCACCAGCCAACGATAACCCGCGATGGCCCGCTCATAAAGCATGAGACACATTGCCAGGAGAAGAAAGTACAACGTGAAGCTGAGCGCATTCTCCGAACCGCCGACTTTCAGGCGGCCTAGCAGCGACGTGGGCAACAGCACGATGGCGCCGACCAGAAATACCGTCCATTGTTGCTTGCCCAGCTGTGCGGCCCCGTGGCGAGTTATGTCGATTACGTAACCGACGACAAGGACCAGCAGCATTACCCACCCAAAGGTAAGCCATTCGAAAACGACGTGCAGCAGGCTGCCGGGAAATGGTCCCCATTTAGTTATGTCCGCTGGATGCCGGCTTGGAATGACAACCAGATTGAAGCACATCGCATGAACGTCGTTCATTGCAACGAACACTGCCGTGGCGCCAAAGCCTGCCGCTGTTACGCAGGCAAGGTAATGTACGGCGGTTCTCGTTCCGGCGCTCCACCAAAGCCAAAACGGCAATCCCAGGAGCAGCGGCGCCATCACCTGTTTGGACCAGACCGCAAGCACCGCGAAAACAGCTGACAGCATGAGCGACCACCATCGGTTCTCGTGATGCACGTAAAGCACGGCGGCGGCTGCACCGCCGAGCGCAACCGCCGGGCCGTCGGCATGCACGAGGCTCGCAACATATCCGAGACTCTGCGGCCGAACAAACGTCAGGATCGGAAAGAGCGCTAACGCCACAAGGCCAGCGAGTACTGTGCCGCGATCGCTGCTGGAGTTTCGCGCCGCAAAAGCCAGCCAGACGACCGGAGCGAAGTAGATGATAAGGCTCAACAAAGTACCGAGATACAGGGCCTGTGTTGCAGTGGTGGCCAACACGACCGGCACATATGCAAGCGCGGCTAGAGGACCGTAAATATGACCGGAAACCGGGCCGTCCGTTGCAACATGATAGAGCGGGTGCCCGGCGCACAGGCCAAACGTTGGCGTTAGTCGCACCGGATTCCAAACGGAACGATATGGTGCGTCAAGAAGCGGCTGGACAAAGCACGTGGCAACCAGGACAAACAAAACAGGGATCGAAGCAACGATGAGCCTATCGGTCTGCCGACTGGTCCGCTCTCGTCGAAAGATCCATATGCCGCACAGAACGGCGAGAATGAGGCAGACATGGTATGCCGTTATCACGGTAACCGACTCCAACTACGGTGAATGCGGCTTAGTGCGCATCAGCACCAGCGGGCGCCGTCGCGCGCCGCCGAAATCCGTGCTCCGCATGATCTCAACGAGGCCGCCGGCACTGATGTGTTGCGGCCACTGGTCGGCACAGGCGGCCGGCATGACGATGTAGTGACAACCTGGTCGTCCCGCCCACACATCGAGATTCTCCCACTCCAGAAACGTATCAAGCTCGGGGCCAAGGTGAAACGCCAGCGCGTGTTCCTCGGCTCGAAAGAAAAGGACGAGCTCCGGCGCGGGGACGATCTTTCGGATCTCGGCCGCAAACCGGTGATACTCGCGAGATGTGTCCTGACTCGGCAAAATGAATTGCAGGTATACGAACCAACCCACGATGCACAAACCGGCGGCGGCGCCCAAAGCACATTTCAAACGTTGCGGACTGAGACTCTTTCGCAGCCAGCCCTCGGCCGCACAGCCGATGAGTAGCGCTGCACCTGGAAAAGCCGGCAGGAGGTAGTCCGCACGCTTGAATCGCACGAACGATAGCATGAAAACCATCCCGAGTAACCACACGGCCCCGAACCGAGCGGCGGTATCGTCTCGGTTTCGCCAGCAGTACCACAAGGCGAGCGGAAGCAACACGCTCCACGGCAAAAAGTGAGTTGTAAGGTATACGCCGTAGAGATACCACGGTCGTGGATGCATGTTGTCGGTCCCTCCCAGTGCTCGCTCGACATTGTGGTACCAAAAGAACGAGCTTAAGAAGGATCCATTTGTCTGGGCGTTTGCCCACACGAACCATGGCAGAACCAGCGCGGCAACGAGCGGCAATCCCCACCACAAACCGATTTCGTGCGCGAGCCTTCCCCACTCGCGCCCTCGCCAAGGCAAGGGTAATTCTCGGCTAACAAGCAAATGCGCACCGACGACGGCTGCCGGGAGTGCAATGCCGATCGGGCCTTTGAGCAGAATCGCAAATGCGGTCCCGAGATAACCCAGTGCGAACCACATCCAGGCGTATCGTGGTTTCGAGCTTTTGAGTGACTCGCGACCGAGGAAGTACGAACCAAGCGCGATCTCTATGGCCAGTGTCAATGGCATGTCAATTCGACCGGTCCGAGCCAGCGTCGTGAAATGAACCCCGGTCGCAAGTACGACGGCCGCCACGAAGCCGGCGACAGGACGTCCGAGCCCGACGCCGAACAGGTAGACACCCGCAAGTGCAAGAGCAGCGCTCAACGCCGCGGGTAGCCGAACGGCCCATGCGTCCACGTGCCCTTCCCTCAATTGAGCGACGACGGCCACCATCCAGTAGTAGAGCGGAGGCTTTTGGAGTTCGACACGCTTGTCGAATAGTTGGGGCACGGCCAACGAGCCGTCGTTGATCACCGATTGCGCATTTTGGGCGGCCCGTCCTTCATGGCTGCTCCACAGATCGCGATCGGCGAGGCGGTAGAAGAAGAGAAATGCGCAAATCAGCAAGAGAATTGATGATTGGCAAATAAACGATGAGCGAAAAACCAACGGTAGCCTAGTGCAGATCGAACGAAGACTCATCGCTCATCTCAAGCGGAGAGGCGGTGAAACTGGGCTTCGTGGAGCCGTTGATAGACGCCGCAAGAACGCACCAGTTCGGCATGCGAGCCCACGGCGGCAATGTGGCCCTGGTCGACCACCACGATTCGATTGGCGATCTCAAGCGTGTTGAGTCGGTGGGTGATCACGAATGTCGTGCGGTCGCGCATGAACTCCTTCAGGGCGCGGTGAATCAATGCTTCGCTTTCGGGATCGGATTGACTGGTGAATTCGTCCAAGATGAGAATCCGTGGGTCGCGAAGAATGGCACGAGCCAAGGCGATACGTTGACGCTGTCCGCCTGACAGTTTGCCGCCGGCTTCACCAATGCGGGTCTGATAGCCGTGGGCCAGCTTGACAATGAAATCGTGAGCGAACGCTTTCTTGGCGGCAGCTTCCACGTCTTCCGGCCCCACGCCGCGCGGGCTTCCATACTTGATGTTGTTGTAAATCGATTCGTCAAAGAGCACAGTTTCCTGAGTCACCACGCCAATTTGCTGGCGTAGACTGCGAAGATGGACGTGACGCACGTCATGACCATCGACCAAAACCGATCCGTGATCGGGATCGTAAAACCTCGGAAGTAGGCTTAAAAGAGTCGTTTTGCCACATCCGTTTTTACCCACCAGCGCCACGATTTCGCCGAACGGAACTTCCAGTTGAATATGGCTGAGGATCGGGCGACCGGGTTCGTAAGAAAAGCAAATGTCCCGGAACTCTATCCGCTCCGAGTGACGCTCCAAGCGTGCGCCATGCGTGTTGACCTGCACGCGTGGTCGAAGATCGAGGAACGAGAATATGCGGTCTGCGGCGGCAGCGCCCGACTGAATCCGCGTATAGACGCTGGAGAGCTTTCGGACCGGATCGGCAATCGCGGCGAGTTGGCCATACAGCAGGAGAAGCGCGACATATTTCAGCGGCTGGTCGCTCATGCGCATTCCCCACAGATGGGTTTCACCGCGCAACACCAAATAGGATCCGGCGAGCAATGCGCCGGCAATCGCGGCAACCCCCAGCAGCTCGATGACGGGGCCCGTCGCAGCCTCCAGGTTCACGACCCACGTCGCCTTATGGTAGTAATCCTTGGTGGCCGAGAAGAAACGGCGACGCTCGTGCGGCTCCATCGTGAAGGCTTTTACCACTCGAATTCCTTGAAACGTCTCTTGGAGAATCTTGTAAATATTGGAGACACGTTCGAGCAAACGCCGTGTCGCACGTTTCATCATCCGGCCGACGCGGCTTAAGATGAAAATGGCGATCGGCACCAGAACGAGAAACAGCAGCGTTAGCTGCCAGCTGATGAAGCAGGCAAAGATGACGCAGGCAATCGCGCGCAACGGCTCGGCGACCACTTTGCCGTAGAGCGTCTTCAGGCCCTGGCCAAGAAGCTCCATGTCGTTCGTGAATCGAGCCATCAATTCATGCGTGCCTTCCTCGCCGAACTGAGCGACGTCGAGGTGAATGGCATTGCGGTAGAAACGGTTGCGAAGATCAAAAAGCGACAAATTGACGACGCTGCCAACGAGCATTTCTTGAAAGAACTCGAATACGCCTTTGACGGCGACAGCGGCGACGACGGCAACGATGACCCACGCCAGAGTCAGAAAAGGATCGGTAGGAAGAAAGCGCGCGAGATACCACTCGGCAATGCGGTACCAATAGAGTTTGGTAGTTGCCCAGGAAATTCGGCCTTCGAGCTTTGCGATGTGATTAGTCGCATCACGAAGCTGCTTGTCGCGGAGCGCCGAGGCGGGGGCGGATTCCAGTTCCTTGCGCCTTTCGTCAATCGGATCGCGCTCGTTCTGCCAAGCATTGATATGCTCTTGGATTTCCTTGGCTTTGACCTGTGCGCTTTCTTGGAGGCTCCGCCTTTCGCCAAGTAGTTCCAACACCGGGCCGATGGCCGAGATGTTCAGGCTCCAGAGAAAGGCGGCTAGAAGTGCGCAGACGATCGACAGGATCAGTCGGCCGCGGTAAGGCCACGAACATCGGATGGCGCGGAGAAAGTTCTTCATGCCGAAGTAATAAGAACGGAAGGAGCAGAACGAGTGGCGGCAAGAGTTGTAACAATTTCACGCCGTTGCGACAAGTCGGATTCCCGGCGTTCCCCTTGCCCGAATTGACTCCCTTTGCAATCCGCGTGGAAATGTGGCATCCTAACATGGTCATGAACTATGACGAGGTTTGCACTTGGCTCGGGCTGCCGCCGGGTTCATGGCCGCCGGACTATTACACTCTGCTCGGCCTGCCATCCGGTGAGGCAAATCCTGCGCATCGAACAGCACGTTCATGAGCGAATGTTCCTGCTTCGCTGTCGGCAACTCTCGCATCCCGAGCTCGCAACGGAAGCAATGAACTTGCTGGCCAGGGCGTTTACTTGCCTGATCGATCCGATCGCGCGACAAGCGTATGACGCGCGCCTTTGGGGCAGCCGCTCGCCCGTGGCCGTGACGGCAGTGGCCGACGCTCCGTCCACGGTTGAATCGGTGGCGGCGCCGCCGAGCGACCCATTGGCCTGGTTGTTTGGCCCGTGGAGTGCGAGCACGGCGGGAACCAACGCCGATTTGCCGGCGGCCACCGTGGTTGAGAATTGGGTAGCCGCGCCGCCTCCTTTGCGCTCCCCGATGGACATCGCGCCCGGTGTCTCAGCCGCCCCCACCGCCGAGGAGAGGAATGGACAATCCGTCCCAGCGCGCGTTGCCGCAGCCGCGGCGCCTGCACCTGCACAGCCGCCTCCCGAAGCGCCTGACGTGATCGCCAAAGCGGCAACATCCCAGGCGGCACGGCAGGGATTGGGAACCAAGCGTGCACTACTGGAGCGTATGGCACAGACCCGGCAGCTCTACCGGGCCTGGAATGCGTCCGGCAAGTACCTGGAGCACCCGGAGCGTCGCTTGGGCAAGTCGGCGGAAGCCATAGAATTGGCGCGGCAACTGACGGCGATTCGACGCCGGCTGCATGACTTTCCTCCTTTGTTGGGCGCCGCGGGGCAACCTGGTTTCTATGTCGTCACGCTGGCCAGCCAACCGCGCAAGGGCATCGTGGCAACGTTTCGAATGTTGTTGCCGAGTCAACGCGAGATGTTAGCGCGTGATTGGCGCGACGGGCTTCGGTTCTTGGCGGTCCATCGTCGGTTCGTCCGCGAGGAGCTGAAGGCGTTGCGGCAAACGCACTGGCTGGGAAGGGCATTTCGCGCGGTCGACGTCGTTTTGAGCGACCATCCCGGCTGGCTTCTGGGCGCGATTGTACTGGTTGCGCTGGCGGTAGCGACGTGGCTTGGATTGTCACAGTAGTGTCACCATTTCATCGCGCGCTTTTCGCTCATTCGTTACTACAATTGACAGTCCGTTGTCAGTATTGATATAGTAACATGTGAACATGTCACTATGAATATGTCGTCGGCGGACGACGTGCCGCCCGCCACGGCGACAACCAGGAGCGCGGCCCCATGGTTGCCACAAGTGCCGAGGCCCGCACGGAAGAAATCGCCCAGGACCTCTTCGAAGTCGTGACGCATCTCTGTCTGGCGGTTCCGCGCGGACGCCGCCGCCCGGACAGCTTGAAAGAAGTCGAGTATCTCACACTCACCCTCTTGCAAGGCCGTGAGAGCATGATCGTGGGAGACATCCAGCGAGTGCTGGGTGTGTTGCCCGCGCAGATGTCGCGCATCATTCGCTCGCTCGAAAGTCGCGCCGCTCCATTGGTCTCTTGCCGAATCAATCCACGCGATAAACGAAAAATCGACGTCTGTCTTACGGATGTAGGACGCAAGGCGTTTATGGATTATCAGACGGTCCGCGTGAATCGCATTGTGCAATTGCTCCGCGATTTGCCCGAAGACGATCAAGAAGACTTGACGCAACTACTCGAAAAAGTGCGCGGGCTTCTCGAGCGCGGGACGCTCGGCTAACCAATCAATTCAAGCTCGGTTCCGGAATTTGTCGCGGACGCAGCAGAGGCCACAGCTCTTCGGCGGGAACGTCAAACAGCAGTTCGGCAGTCGCAGGAACCGGCATCCAAGCGCGTGCGGCGATCTCGTGCTCCAATTGTCCACCGCCCCATCCCGCGTAATTACGGAAGACACGAAATCGGATCGCCGTGCCAGGTATGGTTTTGGCGGCCCGGCCCAGGCATTCCGCGTCGCCCACATAGATGCCTGGGGTTATCTCGCACTCCTCCGAGGCGGACGTTTCGCCGAGCCATTCGCTATGACCGTGGAGCATCACCAACCCACCACTCGGGCAGGGGCCACCGATGTATATGGGCAGAGTGAACTCGGAACTTTGCACCGGTCGATTGACAACCACGCCATAGGCGCCGCCCTCGCCATGCTCGAGAATCAGAACGACGGCACGACGAAAGTTCGGGTCGATCAGTCCGGTTTCCGCAACTAGAAACGAGCCTTTGAGCGATGTCATTCGCGACCCTCAAATGGTCGGGCGTCTCCGCGGCGAACATAGGCCGACGACGTGCATTGTCCCTGATATATTACGAGCCAAACTGCCTCTCGACGCTTTGAATGACAGGAGAAAGGGAATTGTCGGTATGCGCATCATTCCAGCGCTGGATCTGCAAAAGGGCGTAGTCGTCCGAGGGGTTGCTGGACGGCGTCATCTATATGGACCTGTTTCGAGCCGGTTGACTTCGTCGTGCCGTCCGCTGGACGTCGCCCAAGCATTCGCCGAACGGTTCGGTCTTTCCGAGCTATACATTGCCGACCTGGATGCGATCGGCGGCGCGGCGCCGTCGATTGCAGTTTATCAAACCCTTAGAGAAAAGGGGTTTCGGCTTTGGGTCGATGCCGGACTTGTAACGGCCGCGCACGCCGCGGTGCTCGCCTCGCTTGGTATCGACAGAATCATAGTTGCCCTGGAAACGGTCGACGGGCCCGAAACGATTGCCTCACTGTGCGCGACGTATGGCCGTGACCGCGTTGTGTTCTCGCTCGACCTAAGGGCAGGGGAACTGTGCGGAAAGATCGACAGGTGGAGGGCCACCGACGCGGCGTCAATCGCCAAAGAGGCCGTTGATCACGGCGCGGGCGCGATAATCATCCTCGACATGTCGAAAGTCGGCATGAACGCGGGGACAAGCACCGAAGCCCTCTGTCGCAGGTTGGTCCAAACGCATCCGGACGTTGAGATTATTCCCGGAGGGGGAGTGCGAGACGCCACGGACCTCTTTAGGCTAAAGGACATAGGCGTAGGCGCTGTCCTCGTCGCGTCGGTGCTGCATGATGGGAGTTTATCGCCGAACGATGTGGCAAGACTGCACGGTTGAAACCCACGGCGCACGTGTATAATGCCGACAAGGCGAGAGCATTCGACGATCTAGGCCGACAGCGCTCTGTGAGGAGCACGTTATGGGTCCACTCATTCTCGAGGCTACCTATGAAAATGGAGTGCTCAAACCCGATAGGCCCTTGCCATTAGATGAGCACCAAAAGGTTCAAATCACAATTCACACCGCTTCCAACCGCGTCCGCGCCACCGCCGGACTTATCTCGTGTAAGGACGCGGAATTCATTGAACGCGTCGCGCTCGACCCGATCGAAGACTTATGACATTCGCCGATCTCCCCCAACCATGGTCAATCGTTGGCCAAAAGGCAACCCAGAAGACTATTGAAGCAAAAGCGAGGCAACAATGGCGAAGAAAAAACCGGCGCGAAAGCAAACTCCGCGACGCTACAAGAACATCCCCTCCCACGCCAGCGTCAATTCGGCGCGACAAACGATTGCCGAGACACTCGGTTTACCCATCGACTCTATCGAACTTCGTTTTCCATCGGGTCGGAAAGCCAACTACAGCTCGACCGTGGAATCACTCCGAAAACGCTGGGAAGACTCGTGATGAAATCAAAATCAACACAGTGTTAAGCCACTACCGCAAAATCAAAAGCTCACCCATTTTCAACAGGCCGTTCAGGAGATAGCGCACTTTGGGATTCACGCTATGCGCCTGCTTGAAGCTGCGCATATCGGTCGTCGTTCCCGACAAGCCCGGCCAGTGCACTTTCACGCCCCCGAGTCAAGTCGTGCCAGTCCATGCCGACTTCCCGACGATTTTTCTGATTTCAAAGATTTGCCATCCAATGTCACTTGCAAGGTGACTGTGCCATCTGTCATGCTTGCCGACGCGCAGCGCAGCCTGGCCGCGCCGGAGTTTCTCGGCCGCATGTCATATTCCAATCGGAGGCGGTTACATGATCACGTCTTATGCACCCAGTAAGAACGGCACGAAAGATGGAAATAGTACTCCGAGCAACCGATGGGACTGGATCCGAGAGGCGGCCGCTACGGGTGGTGTGGTGGAGGAGGTGGAAGCCAGGCCGCGCCGTGCAGCGTCATCCAGAACGCCGACCGACGCGCGGGAGGCCACTTCTTCTGTGCAAACCAGTGCCACGGAGCGCCGACTACCGCTAGATGCGGAGGATAACGGTGGCAGCCATCCTGCCTTATCGGCGAAGGTTCGAGATAAGCGCGGCCGATTCGCCAAGGGAAACAAATTTGGGTGCGGCAATCCATTTTACCGACGACTGGCAGCTATTCGCCGCGCATTCGCGACGGCTGTCACTCACCAGGAAACGCGCCTCCTCGCCCGTGAACTGTATTCGGCCGCCAAACAAGGCGATCGCGCGGCGGCGGCATTATGGATGGCCTATGCCATTGGCCGCCCTGAAAAAGTCGTCGATCCCGACGCGGTCGATGTCGACGAATGGCATCGCTTTCAGCAACTTCCGACGTCGAATGCCGATTTTGAACGCATCTGGCACCGCATACCGATTCACAACATGTTGGAACTCCTGAAAACCCTGTGGCCGGAACGCGTCAAGGTTTTCTACCAGGGACTTGCCGGCATCGTCAAAGGCGAGCGTCCGCGCGCGCCGGATTTATCCGAAGCTCATCCCTGAATACCCGATCGCTCCTGATGGGTTGACTCCTCCGTGTGAACGCTATTGAACAAATACATGCGCGAGCATGCGTTGGCGATCTGGAATGCCGGAGTGGCGGCGGCGCGCCCCGCCGATCTGGTTCGTCGAGCATGGTTTGACCCGTCGTTTCCATTGGCCTCTGCCTTGGCCGGGGCCGGCCGGATTCTCGTTGTCGGGGCGGGCAAGGCGAGCGCGGCAATGGCGGAGAGCGTGGAGAACCTGATTGGCGACGACGTTTCGCGAGTTCGGGGGATCGTCAATGTCCCCGCTGAGAGTGTGCGCCGACTGCGCGGGATCAAACTGCACGCTGCCAGACCGGCTGGAACGAACCAGCCGACGGCCGCTGGTGTCGAGGGCTCACATAGAATTCTCGAACTATTTGGGAACGCTGGTCCTCAGGATGTCGGCGTGTGTCTCATTTCCGGCGGAGGCTCGGCCTTGTTGCCGGCGCCGGTAGAGGGTGTGCCTCTTGAGGATAAGCAAGAGATAACGCGAGTGCTGCATGCTTGTGGCGCCAGCATTAACGAGATGAACACGGTGCGCAAGCACTTATCACGCATCAAAGGCGGCCGGCTGGCTCAGGGTTTCACTGGTCGAGAACTGTACAGCCTAATCATCTCGGATGTAATCGGCGATCCACTGGACGTGATTGCCTCCGGACCGACGGCGGCAGATCCGACGACATTTGCGGAAGCTCTAGCCGTTCTTGAAAAGTACGCGATTCGCTCACAAACCCCCGGCACCGTTCTCGATCACTTGGAGCGGGGCGCGGCCGGACTGGTTGCGGAAACTCCGAAAACCATGTCGACAAAGGTCAACAATCGAATCATCGGCAACAACGCCATTGCGCTTGCCGCCGCACAGAAACGAGCGGAGGAGTTCGGATTCCGCGTTCTGCACCTTGGTTCTTCAGTTGAAGGTGAAACTCGCGATGTCGCCGTAAGGATGGCGGCAATGGTCCGATCCATATTGAATGATGGAGTTCCCGAGCCACCTCCGATTTGCCTTTTAAGCGGAGGCGAGACAACCGTTACCCTCGGTCCGCATCATGGCCTGGGGGGCCGAAATCAGGAGTTCGTCCTGGCTACGTTGGTGCAGCTTGCGGCCACAGACCTAAGTCGAGTCGTCATCTTGAGCGGCGGCACGGACGGAGAAGACGGGCCGACGGATGCCGCGGGCGCCGTCGCCGACGGCGATACAGTGCGTCGTGCGGCTGATCGCGGCATCGATCCGATGGCGTTCTTGTTACAGCATGATGCGTATCATTTTTTTGAGGCCGTCGACGGCTTAATCAAGACCCGGCTGACTCACACCAATGTCATGGACGTCCGCGTAATCCTGATTCGGTAGCCGAGCGATCCGAGCGAAGCGGCACTCCCTTCAATCAGAATTGTAAAAATTCCAGAGTTAATGCCGCGGATGTATCGACTCGGATGCGCTCTTCCGCCTGAGCGTGCTAATGGCGATCGCGCGTAAAGCCATATGGATCAATGAATTAGATTGCTTCGATCTGAAATAAATTCGGAATTGGCACGGAGATTGCACCTATCACCAACGCACTGCTAATCGCTAACACCGGCGCTGAAAGTTGTCGGGGCTGGAACAGAAGAGGCTGAGGATTGGCCCCGCACGGGCACGGTGATGCCCGGTCTGTGAGTTTCGAAAACTTGCCGGCTCGGGCAACACCGGACGCCCCCGGTTGAGCCAGACAGACCATAGGAGAGCGGCCAACCCGCTGGCCGCAATCCTGTAATTCGCCCCGGGCCGCACGACCCCGGCCCGGGGTCATTAGGAAAGGAAACGAACTAATCCCGCACGCCGAGTCGCCCGCGGCAGCCATCGGCCGACCCGCCGATTACTGACGCCTTCGGCACAAATCGCATTACCTTCCGGGTACTTCAAAACTCCTTCCCCCAACCCGCGCAGCAACAAGCGCGGGTTTTCTTTGCGCGCATTACCTCGGATTATCCCCGATGCCGCCGCGAAGCGGTGTTGTCCGCTTCCGTTGAGGGCGCGATGGTTCCGCCTCGGTTTCATTCGTCTCGGGTTCTGTACTTTCGCCGGCTGCTTTGGCGAGAGCCGCCTTAAGTGACAATGACATTCTCTGTTGCGATACGTCGACTCGAAGGACCATCACAGTCACGTCTTGCCCCGGCTGAACCGCATCGCTGACTCGACGAACTTTTTGCGGCGAAAGTTCAGAGATGTGAATCAAACCTTCAATGCCGGGCTCGACTTCTACGAAGGCGCCGAAATCCATGAGCCGGGTTACCTTGCCTTTCGCGATCGTGTTAGGCGGATAGTTGCTGGCCGCCTGGTCCCACGGCGATGTTTCCAGCTGCCGCAGCCCCAAGCTCAGTTTCCGTGTTTCGCGGTCGATCTTTAGCACAACCACTTTGACTCGTTGACCGGGTTGAACGATGTCGGAGGGATTCTGCACGCGTTTCCAACTCATTTCACTGACGTGCAGCAAACCATCGACGCCACCGAGATCAACGAAGGCGCCGAAGTCGCGCACGGAACGGACCACTCCTTCGCGCACTTGTCCTTCGTCAAGCACTTGCCAGAGTTTTTCGCGGTTCTCTTCGCGTTCTTTCTCGAGCAATGCCCGACGGCTGACCACTAGGTTTTTTTCGGCGGGATTCACTTCGGTCACGAGGCAAGTGAGGCGCTGATTGATAAATGGCTGCGTGTCCTCGACGCGGTATAAGTCGATTTGGCTGATCGGCAAGAAACCGCGGATACCATTCACGTCCACGGCGAGCCCGCCCTTGTTCGCTTCGGTCACGCGGGCCTCAACCACCTGCCCCTCGGCCACACTCTCCCAATTCACGCTGACAGCGGCGCCCTTTCGAGAAACTACCAAGAGACCGTTTTCGCGGTCGTAACCCTCGATATGAACGTCCACAGAGCTGCCGATCGCCGGCGCTCCCTCGGGGAACTGCGCAAGCGATAGGACACCCTGACTTCGGCCACCCGGTACATCAACAAAGACGCTGTCTTGATAGACCGCGACAACCTTGGCCGTTTTCTTGCCAGGTTCGCTCCTGGGCGGCGGTTTCTTCCGGTGCTCCGCAGGATCGCCATAGAGATCGCGTTCCGAAAGCCCGCCCATTGCGGCTTCGAGTTCGGCTTCGATGTTCTTGTCGATATCGCGGATGTGCACGCCGCGGCCGAATTCCTGTTCCGCCGGCACGTCGGCTGTGCGTTTTTCGGCGGACCGCAAATCGCCCTTATCGCTGTCGTTCACAACTTACCTCGGCTTAGTTCACGTCGGAATTGGGCATCGCGGTCAAGCTATGAGTTGCAAGAACGTTCTGCAACGGGTCCGGACCTATAAGGATCGGGCGGAGGGGAGACATCCGGAAAGGTTCAATCCGCCGAAGCGACTCACTCGCGATTCGATCAACGACACCACACGATACAAAGCACTGATCGGCGGCGTGAAAGATTTGGAGCGGTTCCGATAGTTTTTGGGTCGGGGAGAACGACGACGAGTCGGATCCTGCTGGAATTCCCGATACGCCCGAATCTAGCGTTTCTCGATGTGCCAGCACACATAAACGACCGACATAATTGATCCGGCTCACGAAGCCACCATTTTCTCGGCCGAGGTAGTAAAGACTTCCGGTCGCGCTCACCTTCAAATCGACCAAGAACATTGGGCTGATATCGGTGGCGAACGCCGTCACGGTTGTTCCGGGATTCGGCGCGTTAGGATCGAGGTGATAGATCCAGCCGCCGCAAAAATCGGAGAAAAAGTACTTACCGACATAGCCTGCCGGGAATTGATTAGTCGCCGGTCGGTAAAATGTGCCTCCACTTATGGAGCAATTGGGCGCGGTAAACGCGCTTCCGTACGCAAACAGGGGGCTGACCAACCGCGGATCCGCGGTATAGCCTTCTGCCAGCGGCCAGCCGTAATTACTTCCCGGAACTAGGTCATTTATTTCTTCGCGTCGACGAACGCCGGACCCGACGTCGTTCACGTAGATCCGATTCGTTCCCGGCTCAACCGCAAAGGTAAATGGGTTCCGAAATCCGCGTGCCCAGATCTCCGGTCGAGCCGCGGGGTTGCTTACGAGCGGATTCGAAGTCGGTACCGTTCCGTCCGCGTTCAGCCGCAGCAGCTTACCGTGAAGACTGTCGAGTGCTTGCGCATTTTCGGCGAACTCACCTTGGCCCGTTGCGATATACAGTTTCTCATCCTGGCCGAAGTGAATGGCGCCGCCGTTCAGACTCGTGTTGCCGGATGAATCGTCGAGTTCGATCACGACGTGCTCGCTGCCGGCCACGGCGGTGTCGCCGTCGGCCATGAAGTAGCTTACGCGGTGATGGATCGGCGGAACGGGGACCGTGTAATGGACATATACATAAGGAGCTCCATCGAGAAAATCCGGGTGGAACGCCATTCCCAAGAGGCCGCGCTGTTCTGTCACGTCGACGTCAATGTGAACGAAGGGTTCCGGAAGTAACACACCGTCCTTAATGATTCGCACATCGCCGTTTTGTTCGCAAACGAACAACCTTCCGTCGGGCGCGAATTCCATTGCCGTGGGATCTTTGAGGCCGCTCACCAAACGCCGATCGACGAAGCCGTCCGGCAAAGTCGTTAGCAAGAGCCGAGTTTCCAACGGCTCCAAAACGGGTCGAAAACTCGTGGTGCTGACGCGTCGAACGTTGCCAGCAAGTCGACACTTCGCGCGATGCCAAGTCATGGATCAATCCCAAAGTTAGGATGCCGCTTCGAACGGGCTCGTCGGCTTCCACCGAGTTCGTCAATACTCGGCGATGTGTATCCGAAAGTCCACAAGAATCATGGCAGTCACGTGGATATCCGCTGAAATGAGAATTGCGGCGCGGATCTCCCACGCAAGGTCGTCCCGGAACGCGCTCCTCGCGGCCAATCCGTAATTACGGGAACAATCCTCGGCGATGTTTCTCTCTGGAGACTTTGTGAATTCCGAGGCTGAGTGCAGCGGTCCGCATGGAGAACTTGCGAGCCAGTGCCAAGTCTCGGACTTGATGAAATGCCTTGAGCATCAGTTCCTCGAGCTTCTGATTGACCATCGACTCGCTCCATAGGAACTGTTGAATGTCCTGCACCCACTCGAAATACGACACCGTCACGCCGCCGGCGTTACATAACACGTCGGGAATGACAAAGATATCGTTCTCCGAAAGGATCGCATCGGCCTCCGGAGTGGTCGGACCGTTCGCGCCTTCCGCAACGATGCGGCATTTGAGACGGGGGGCATTTTGCTGCGTAATCACGCGTTCCAGCGCCGCCGGCACCGCGATCGTGCAGGGCAGCGTGAGAAGCTCGTCCGGGTCCATGGGCTCCGCTTGGGAAAACCCGGTTACTTGCTTGTGCTCCTCCACATGACGATGCAGAGCTGCAATGTCCAATCCCTGTGGGTTGTGAACCGCCCCCCAACGATCCGATACCGCTATCACGCGGATGCCACGCAAGGCCAGCTCCTGTGCGGTTACGGAGCCGACGTTTCCGAATCCTTGAATCACTGCGGTGGCTTCGCTCGGCTTGATGTCGAGAGCTTTCAGAGCCTCCGCAATACAGTAGACGACACCTCGACCCGTGGCTTCGCGCCGGCCGTAGCAGCCACCCAGTTCCACGGGCTTGCCGGTCACGATTTCCGGGCACGCGTAACCGACGTGCATGCTGTAGGTATCCATGATCCACGCCATGGTTTGCTCGTCGGTTCCTAGGTCGGGCGCCATCACATCCATGCGCGGACCAATGATCACCTGGATTTCCTCGACGAAGCGTCGCGTCAGTCGTTCGAGCTCGCCTCGAGTTAAACTGGCGGGATCACAGGCGACGCCGCCTTTGGCGCCGCCAAACGGCAGGTTCATCAGGCCGCATTTCCAAGACATCCACATGGCTAGCGCCGCGACTTCGCCCAGGTCGACGCTCGGGTGATAGCGCAAACCGCCTTTCGATGGGCCGCTCGTCAAGCTGTGCTGCACACGGTAGCCGATGAATCCCTCCGTTCGGCCATCGTCCATACGAACCGGGATGCTAACGATCATCGCCCGCTTCGGCAGGCTGAGGCGTTCGAGCACGCCCTTATCGATGTCGGTATGTGCGGCCGCGATCTCCAACTGCCGGCACGCCATGCGGTAGGTCGCTGACTCCTCATAGAGTGGAGCATTCAGCGTTGACCCTGTGGGCGCGTGATTAACCGTCGCAGCAGTTGCGGACACGGTGATCTCCTTACAGATAACTCAAGCAATCGTTCACGATTGTCGGGACTATTATAGACTCGTTGAGAAGTTCACCAACCGTTGTCTCAACTGCCCTAAGTACCGGTGAATTTCTGGTACTGATGCCTTTTGAAATTGTACGGCGCGGCGTTTGGCACGAGTCTTGCGGCGCTCGCCGACTTCGCATCTCTACAATAATCCGCTGGCGGCTAGGCCGGCCAGCCGAAAGCGGGTAGTCTCACCCGTTGCCGCCGTTCTATCCGAGACGCCAGCCGAGACACTGGCTCATGCCCCGCAAGCCGAAGCCTGCCACACGTCAGGACACCGCCGAATCAATTCTGCAACGCATTTCCGCGCTCAACGACGAAGAGCGTCAGAAACTCTGGAGAATACTTCTCTACGATCCGAAATGGTATCCGGCGCAGCGCCTGAAGCTAAAAGAGGATGATTATTTCGAGGTGGTGGACAAGATCACGATTGAACGTGCCGTCGCCAAAATGCTCGATGACAAGCTCAGGCACCATCGGAAGCCTGCGAGGAACAAGAAACGCGACAACGAAATCCTCAGGTTGCATTCAGAGAAAAAATCATCCGGCCAAATCAAGAACATACTCGCACCGCAATACCCCAAACTCACCGCAAACATCGTTCGCGCGGTCATTTCTAGAAACTCACCCTCCAGCTGACTTCACGTCTACCAGGGGTGCACGTTTGCAAACGTGCATGCACGGAAGCAAACGTGCTCCAGGGCACGTTTGCAAATGTGCGCCTATTTTCCTGAATCACGGAGCACGGTTGCTTCTGTGCGATTGCGGCGTGCCCGAATCAGCGCTAAGAATGAAGCCAGATATGAAATGAGCCGTCGCGGCTAGTGACCGCACGGCTCGATACTTTCCAACACCACGGAGTCGATTATGCGACCCACTCCGCCGCGTAGAAAGTACGTCCACATTCTACCGCGTCCGCCACCATGCTTTCCAGTTTTTTTGATTGGAGAAGCGGCCCGCGTCTTGGCGGCGCACTGGCTTTATACACCAGCGGAGGGATCGGGCCGAAAGCCCGACGGGATCGTAACCCCCGCTCTCCTTCATTTGTGTTTCTGAATTGCCCGTTTCGCGGCTGTCTTCAATGTATCACGAATCCAGTCAGAGAGCGTCATGCCTGATAGGCGAGCTGCCTTCTCCAGAAGTTCCTTTTCGTCGTCTATCGCGCGGACGTAAAGCCGAACGTTTTGGGCCTTGTCGCGCACTGGAGGGCGTCCGGGTTGCCGTTTGTCTTCCATGAAGCATACTGTACGCACAATTTTGGGAATAGTCAACCGAATCGCGTTGACATTGATAGTTATGTGCGTACATTATAGGAGCAAAGAAAACCCCTGGAATCGCTGTTAACGGTTCCAGGGGCAACGTACAATCCGGCGGTTAAGCCAGAATGCAGCGTAGAGAACTTCATTCTAGCAAACCGCCACAACGGCGAAAGGCGGTTTGTGATGGCGAACTACGTGGACCCGGAGAAGCGTACTCAAATCCTGTCCCTGCTTGTGGAAGGCAACAGCGTTAGGGGCACGGCGCGGCTGGTAGACTCCCAGATTCGCACGGTGCTACGTTATCTGACCGAAGCCGGAGAGGTTGCCCGTCAGTTCCTTCACCGGCACCTACGCGATCTGTACGTCAAGAATGTTCAGGTTGATGAGATTTGGACCTTCTGCGGGAAAAAGCAGCGCCGCTTGACGCCAGACGAAGCGATGAATCCTGAGCTGGGCGACCAATTCCTTTTTATGGCTTTGGATCGCGACTCCAAACTGATTTGCACCTACGCGATTGGCAAACGGGACACCTACAACGCTGAGCGCTTCATGGATGACTTGGCACGCCGAATGGTCCTGCCGCGATACACTCACGAATCAGGGATGCGTCCAACGATCTCTACCGACGGATTCACCCCGTATCCGCAGTGCATCGCGGAGGCGTTCGGGGCGGCAGTAAACCACGGAGTGATAGTCAAGAATTACGCGGATGGCCAACAGCAAGAAGGTCGCTATGGTCCGCCACGGATAGTGTCCGTGGATCGCCGGACGATAGCCGGCATTATGAACCCGGACTCGATTTCAACGTCGCATATCGAGCGAACGAATTTGACCGCTCGGCTTTGGATGAAACGCTTCACGAGATTGACGTTGGGGTTCTCACGCAAGCTAACCAACCTGCGTGCGGCCGTGGCGCTGTTCGTCTATGACTACAATTTCTGCCGACTTCATTCGTCTCTTGGCAAGACTCCAGCAATGGCAGCTAGGGTGACGTTGCGGCCGTGGACGATGGCGGATTTGTATGAGCGGATTGCGGCGTGATCGAAATGTGAATCTCGCAACTTCCGTCCAGCCTAAGTTCTGGAAAATCATGGCCCCCGTCAACGGAAACCGCGTGGCTGCCAATCTTGAACGAGACATCTTTGCCGGTAACAAATGCCCAATGGAGAAGTTGCGTTACTCTGGCGATCAGATTTACAAACAAGACCGGATCACGACTGCGTTGGTTGCTTTGGTTGCTCGGACACCAGAAACTCGGCAACTGTTCCGTTTTCGTGTCCAAAGTAATCATCCTCAAGCATCACGTCGCACTTGCGGCCGTCGTTAAGCACAAGCCTATACGGGCCGATGCCGATCCAAGTATCGGCGGGCAAAACAAATCGGCCGCGCCAAGTTTTCTCAGTTCGTGAGACTTTAAGTTCCAAGTCGCATGGCACGTACTCAAATTTAAGCTCATCGCCCTGGAATATGCTGCCGATGTATTGCACCGGTGTATCTCCTAGCGGGCTACGCCCGTCTGGTTGGCGGCGGGAGTATACGCACCGCCAACCAGACAGGCCAAGCCGGTAGCTACTCCGGCCGTCCCGTTGCGGAGTATCATAGCGAAAATGGAATCTGACAGCTGCCCCTAGATCTGGAGACCTGCAATGTCGCGACTACTTTGCTTGCTCACGCTGGTCTGTGCCACGACCCTGAATGCTGACGATAAAGCCGACAAACCCAAAACCATCAAGTACGAAGTCATCGACACGGAAACTGTAAAGAACAAAGATAAGAGCGCCACGGTCGTTTTTAGGCAAATCATCGTCGTTGACCGCAAGCATGTCAATGAGGCTGATTTGCGGGCGCTCGGCGACCAGCTTCGAGAAGACCTAAAAAAAGAACGGGCACGCAATTTGATAGTTGACGTTCGTATTTTCGACGATGCGAAGGCGGCTCGTATGTGGCGAAAAGCGATAGACGGGAAGCTGGACAAGAAAGACGACGAATACCACGATAAGCATTGGCTTGGCGAGTATTTTCAGAATAGAAGCACCAAGCTCTTTAACCTCAGCTTTTCCCTTGATCCACCAGAAGGGAAATCAATTACCGTAAAGTACAAAGATTAGGACGAAGACGATACGCAAACGCCCTGCGTGATACGCATTTCACCCTGAATAGGCTTAGTTCAGCTCAGCACGCTATGACGGACGAACTATTTCAAAATGCATCACTACCGAATTTCTTGTGTCGCGTTTGAGCATTGCCTATCATGAGATAACGCCAGGAATTTCAACATGCCGAATGATACTGGAACTTTCGATCCTGAACTAAGCGTTAAGCGCGACCGGCTACTCGAGATCCTGCGAGACCTTGGCAGTGTGGCGGTTGCGTTCAGCGGCGGTATCGACAGCACCGTCGTCGCCAAAGCGGCATTTCTTGTGCTGCACGATCGCGCGATTGCAGTTACCGCGGATAGTCCAAGCGTTCCTCGCGCCGAATTGGATGATGCGCGTCGGCTGGCCAACCTCATTGGAATTCGGCATCACATCATCCGTACCGAGGAGTTTGACAATCCGGATTACGTCCGAAATGACGGCGCGAGGTGCTTTCACTGCAAGTCCGAACTGTACACGCAGATCGAGGCGGTGTTAGCGGAACTCGGCGCAGTCGTCATCTGTAGCGGGGCAAACATGGACGACCAAGGCGACTACCGCCCTGGATTGACGGCCGCCGCGATGCACCATGTTCGACATCCGCTGCAAGAAGCCGGCTTTACCAAGTCCGAGGTTCGTCGGCTGGCGCAAGAATGGGGATTGCCGACGTGGGATAAGCCGGCTTCTCCCTGCCTGTCGAGCCGACTGGCGCCCGGCGTGGAAGTCAGCCGAGAGCGCACCGGCCGGGTCGAAGCCGCTGAGGTGTATCTTCGGTCGCTCGGCCTGCGCGAGTGCCGGGTGCGACTTCATGAAGGCGAGTTGGCCCGAATCGAGGTGCCGCTTTCGGAGTTGCCGCGGCTTGCCGAACGCGATTGTCGCGAAGCTCTCGTTCACCGGCTGAAAGAACTTGGTTTCCGATATCTGACGCTGGACTTAGAAGGGTTTCGCAGCGGCAGTTTGAATTCGATGGTGAGTTTGGAGCATAAACGACTCTTCGCCGGCAACACGATGGAGATCCAATGACACCGGTACCTGCTGCGAAGGCAATGGATGCGTATTTCTTGGAAGCGCGGAGCAAGCTGCTTGACGTCGCGGGGATTCTCGACCGAATTGGCCGCGGCGCCGATTCCTCAACCGTCGAGGATGATCCACGTGCCGCGAAGCTCCGACAGGCAATCGAACTACTTTCCGATCGCAGCGGCGGCCGGGCCGAACGTATTCAGAAAATCTTCTCTTTGGAATACAACCCCGCCTGGAAGCGGCCACAACCTCGCTAATTGGACCGGGCTGCCATGTACTACATCGATCCACACATCCACATGATTTCACGAATCACGGACGATTATCAACGGCTGGCGTATTGCGGCTGCGTGGCCGTTAGCGAACCGGCGTTCTGGGCCGGGTTCGATCGCGGGTCGGCGGAAGGCTTCCGGGACTACTTCCACCACCTGACGGAGGCCGAGCCAAAACGGGCGGCCCAATTCAACATCCGGCATTACTCGTGGCTGTGCATCAACGCCAAGGAGGCCGAGAACGTCAAGCTTTCACGCGAGGTGATTGCAGTAATTCCTGAATACCTCAACCGCCCCAACGTTCTGGGCATCGGCGAGATCGGCCTGAACAAGAACACGCCGAACGAGGCGACCGTTTTTCAGGAACACGTTGATCTGGCAATGAAAACCCAAGAGCTAATGCTCATTCATACCCCGCATCTGGAAGACAAGTATGCCGGCACACGAATGATCATCGACATGCTGAAAGGCGATAAGCGCGTCGACCCGCAGCGAGTTTGCATCGATCACGTGGAAGAGCATACCGTGCGACTCGCTCTTGACGGCGGCTTCTGGTGCGGCATGACTCTTTATCCGACAACTAAGTGCACCCCAGAAAGGGCCGTGGATATCCTGGAAATGGTCGGAATCGACCGAATCATGGCGAACTCTGCCGGGGACTGGGGTAAGTCGAACCCCATGGCCGTGCCAGAACTCATCCAAGAGATGAAGCGGCGCGGGCACGCCGAATCGGCCATTCGCAAGGTAGTTTACGAGAACCCGCTAGAGTTCTTTCGCCAAAGCGCCCGCTGGGAAGAACCGAGGCGCGAAACGATGAATCCTGCACTTAGTAGTCCGTCTCGCGGAATTGCCAGGCGGCCAAACCCAACATCACGACGCTAAACACCAGCGACGTCAGCAACGACAACTCTCCGTGGTAAGCACCATGTTCCATCGCGACCGAGAACACTTTCGGCACCACGTTGAAGTGCTGTCGCGCGTCTAATGCACCGTCGAGCAACACGACCATGTCGCCAGGCTTGGGTAGTATCCAATAGCCAACTTCGGCCGCGTGTTGTAACGTCGGAGAAAATGGTGTCTCGGGGTCGAGGTAAGGCAGCGCGATAACGGCGTTCCGACCGTAGTTCGCGGCGTAGCAACAGAACCAGAACAGTAGCGCACCAAATATCGCGGCGGCGGTGCTGCGAGTGCACACGGCCATGAGCACTGAAAAGCTGTAAATCACCGCGAAATGAATGAGCAGCAATGGAATCGCTAATAGATAATTCGGTTGCAGTACACCGGTCTTGAGTCCGAGCGCCAGCCAGGTCCCGACGAAGAAAATCGATACCTGAAATGCCACGAAAACGAGCACTCCAAGACACTTGCCCGTGAGTAACACCCAACGCGGCACCGGCTTGGCAAGCAGCACCGAGGCGGCGCTCGGTTCGAGAAATGACGGCAGAAATCCCGCTGTCCAAATGAGGGTAATGAGAGTACCGATCGTTCCGGCTACCCAGAAGGCCAAAAGCGACTGAATGAAACCGACCGCGCCGCTTCCATCCCGCGGCAAGTCGATGCGCACCATTCCGAATGCCAGGCTCATGCGATTCGGATTGGGGTTCGGCCCGGTGAGCGGCTTTTCGTCACCACCGATCAACTCGATTTCGTCCGGCCGTTGCAGCGGTGGACCTTCGTCGATACCGATGCCGAGGCAAAAGACGATGCAAACGGCACTGACCGACAGCATCAACCAGAACGTGCGGGTTGCGAGCGCTTGACGAAAGGTCTCACGGATCAATGCGGAAAACAGAAAGAGAACGTTCGGGAGGGTCATGCGGCCTCCTTTGCGTACAAGCTCTCAAGGGCTTGTTCGAGTGTCCGTCTATGCCCCGTTCCGGTTTCGCGGAGAAGTAAATCGAGGGGGCCGTGAAAGACCAAACGGCCGGCCATTATTACCCCCACGCGGTCGCTAACCCGCTCTACTTCCGTCAGCAAGTGTGACACGAGCAACACAGTCCGTCCCCGCTGACGCTGATCGTTGATGACGTCACGAACGATTTGTCTTCCGTCCAGATCGAGGCCTTCGCTTGGCTCATCGAGCACAAGCAAGTCGGGTTCGTTGAGAAGCGCCTGAGCAAGGCCCAACCGCTGGATCATCCCCTTGCTGAAATGATTGATGGATTCCCGACGGCGGTCGGCAAGCCCGACGCGCTCCAGCAACTCCGGCACACGGCGTCGAACGTCCTCGGAGGGTAACAACGTTAACGCTCCGTAGTACGTCAGCAGTCCCTCCGCTGTTAGGTATCGTGGAAACGCCTGGTTTTCGTGCACATAGCCGACGCGGCCCAATGTCGAGCGTTCGGAGGCAGGTCGGCCAAAGCGCAAGACCCGGCCGGAAGTTGGCCGACTAAGTGAAAGAAGGATTTTGAGCAAAGTGGTTTTGCCCGCGCGATTGGGACCGAGCAGCGAAAAAACTTCTCCTGCCTCAATACGCAGATTTACACCGGCGACCGCGCGGATGGTGCGGCGGTTAATGAGGCCAACGTGATAGTTTTTGACGACGTCTTCGAACTCCGCGATCGGAGCGTCAGCATGCGACATGCGGCACCTCTCACCGTGACGCCGCTCGTGGCTTAGCGCACGGTGCGCTAAGCCAAAAGCGGCATTTAAGTCTACTTCACGATTGAGACCGAGTTGCCGGTGTCCATGATTAGGCGGAAGGCGTGTTGTAATTTGTCCTTGCGCTCTTCCAGAGTGCCAATGATCCATTTGTAGCCATTCGCTGGATCGCTCGACGAACTGGGAAAGACGGTGCCGCCGATGTTAGAGATGTCTTGCAACAAGGCCACCGCGTTGGCGGTGTTAGGGTCCGTGGCAGTCGGTTCAAAAATCGCGCCGAAGGCCAACGTGTGAATAATCACGGGCTTCGAAGAAGTGGCGTATCCAGGATGCCCTGGGTTTGGCGTGTAACCAGGTGAGGTGCCCGGCGTGCCGTCCGCCTTGTTGCAAATCGCCTGCACAACTTGGAGCAAGTCGGATTTCACCATGCTGGTGCTGTTGATGGTTTGGCCGGGAAGAATCTGGTAGTAAGAATTGTTGGCGCCTTGATTCGCGAACCCACCTACCACTTGAGTGTTGACGTTGGCCATGCCGTCGGTTTCCAGAACGATAATGCGCTGAGCGCCCTTTCGGCCGAGCCCGCCCACAGGTTGTCCGGCCGAGTAGATGGATTTGAGCGCTGTGTTGCCGCTCATCTGGTTGTAGGCCAACAGAAATCCATGCATGGTCGCGGTGTTGCCGTTGTAATCTCCGTGCCCGCGCGCCGTTTCCAATCCGTTTGCATCCCAGGGCAGAACGTCGGCGCTTGCGCTGTTCGGCGGATACCACAAGGCGTTGATCATGCCTGCATAGTCGCGGCTCAGGGCGAACTGGGCGTTATTGAACGACCCCGTCGCCGGCGGATCGTTGTTGTACTGGGGCCGACTGAACAACAACATCGAAACCAGGTCGTTTGGATGATTGTTCTCGATGTCGACGAGTGCGCCGTTGATTCCCAGCTTCGCAACGGAAAGGGAAACATCTCGGGCAGTACCGGGCAGCAAGCCGGTATCGGACATGAACTGTACCAGCGTCATCGGACCAAACCAGAACCTATGCCGTGGACGTCTTGGATTATTGGTGGCGCCGATGTATGCAACGCCGGCCGGATCATTGGCGTCCGGACCTGTAATTACCACTCCGGCGCCGCCTGTTGAGCTGCCGCACGTAAAGTCGCCGCCAATGGCACAGGCTGGCTTGTTGGGATTCTGTATGTTGCCGTACGGATCACGCCAGACGCCGAGAGTGTAATCGATGTACTCTTTCCAGAAGCGTTGGCTCTGGTTGCCCCACGAAATCTGGTCGTTTTTCTTCGTGTGATCGTATGCCGTCGCGGGAAAATCGGTCGGGACGTGATCGTAAAAGAGTATGCGGCCTGCACGGAGCTTCGGCGGAAATGGCTTGCCGTCCCCCGGACTGCTTTGCATGCAGTTGGCGCTGATCCAGGCGAGGATGGCCTTGTAATTGATGACATAGTTTCCCGAAGGGTTCCGCCAGTTCCCGCTACCGTCCCAAAGTTTCGTATTATCGTTGACCGGGCCTCCATAGTTCGGGTGCGTACCGCCGGTTTTCATGAAGAACTTCTTCCGCCAGTCGCGGACCGTGCCCGAGTTGGGGACCGGATCCTTGTACGGCGGCCACATGAAAAACGTCATACCCCAATAACCTGGCCCCTGGGTGTACCCTCTGAAAGTCGGCCAATGCGTGGCCGCGTTGAAAGCTGTGCCCGAACTGCCCGTGACTTCGCTCCAATTCTTGGCCGGCGTCGTCGACGCGCTCATGTTCAAATAGTTGTCGCCGCCGGGCGTCGTAACGGTCACCGATCCGGGTGCTGGGCTGAATGCCTGCACCGGTGCGGCGCCCCGATCATGCTGGTAGTAGTCATCGACCATCGCCGTAATGCCGAGCACTGAATGGGTCACATTGCAATTCCCAACGAGCGGATTGCCGCTCGTCTGTTGCAGTGCGGCCAACGGTGAGTAGGTCGGTTTGTATGGTCCGAATTGAGGGAAGATCGGGTCTGTGTTGTTGGAAGTATTCAGAAACGCCGTCCCCAGGTAGCTTTCCGTGTTCCACAAATCGCTTTCGTTGTTCATCGAGCCGGAAAAGTCGAGGACCATCGCCACGTCGCGCGGTCGATGGGCGGCGACGGCCGTTGCCGACACGTTGAGTGTGGCGATTCCAAAAACATTCGCAAATGCCGACGGATGGCTGTGCACAACGGTCGCCTCGGCCAGGTTGTATGAATCGGGTGCCACGGCCGGATATTGCGGCACGAAGGTCTGCTTGACTTCGTCGTAGTGATACGATCCTAAACGGACCGAAACCTCCGTCGCGGGAACGACGTCGGACAACACCTGATTGTTCCCGGCGACCAGTTGTGCATTCGTTATCGGCACCGTCAAGTCCGGGCTGGGCCCGCCATTCAACGAGCGTGCGGCGGTCATGGCCGCCGTATCGGCGATGTGTTGGACCTGAGTTCGGGCCAGGGCAATCATGCCGACGTCAATGCCCATCGCCACGAAGCCGAACAAGGCGACCAACGAGATTACGACTAAGGGCATGATCGCCGCGCGGCGACCCAAATTCCGGTTTCGATTGAGTTGCATCAGACGTGCTCCTTTAATTAGCCTCTGTTCGCATCATGGATTTCGCCGTGATCGGCAGCGTGGCCGGCAAAAAGCCGAACGTCGGCAGAATGGGTGTATAACTGGCGCTGATCTGGACCGCGACGTTCTGACCCATTTGCGCGTTGATCCAGTTTCCGACGTTGTTCCCGTAGCTGTCGGCCAGATAGACTTGTGTGTCGGGGGCGGTTAGGGCCGCCGTTTGGCCCGCCAGCGCTGTCGTGACGTAGTTCTTGACCGTGGTTGTCGTCTGGTAGTTGAAGCTATTCGTGTCGCCTACGTTGGATGCCACGGCCAGCCGGGCGCCTTCGCGAGCCGCATTCTCGACGACCTGCTTGATCATGATGAACCGGCCATACTCAAAAATGGCGAACATCATTATCAAAAGCGTGCCGATCACCACGGCAACTTCGACTAAAGTAGCGCCTCGACGCGTATCACGATTGGCATTGGGTCTGGTCATCTTTTCGTTCCTCCGGGCTCGCAAAGCCTATTCAATGGGCGGATAGTCAACGGATGGGAAGGCGATATCTCGGATCGAGCACCAGGTCGCTCGGCCCGTCATTTGCGTACTGGGATTGGTAACAAGATTGAGTGCGATCCAGCGTACATCGCTGAATGGAATCGTCACGGTGATTTGGAATTGGTCGAGTTGCGTGGCGTTCAAGGGACTGTCATCAACGGGTCCCGGATTACCGGGGAAGCCCAGGTTTTTGACTTGCACAACGGCGTTGGGATCCGGATTGTTCACGGGAACTCCGGCCGCGGTGAGGTAGTTGATGACGACCGCTTGCACCTGACTCACGGTCATCTTGCTGCCCGCCGCCTGACGGGCGCCTTCTCGTGCGGCATTATTGAGAATCTGCTCGATCTCCACGAGCCGGCCTACCTCCCACATGCCTAAGAGCATCGCGACAATGAGCGGTAACACGACGACAAACTCGACCGCGGCCGTCGCTTGACGTTGTCGGCGCGGACGCATGGGATAAATCATGGTTCATGCTCCCTGAGACAGGATGGCTGACCGATCACAACAGTCGCCCGGCCGGATGCTGACGGTGGTGCGGGGTGACGCCGGCTGACTTGTGTGAAACGGTGCGACCGGCCGGGACGAATGCCCAAACGGGTCGCAATACTTTGGGGGGAGAAACCGTGTGAAAGGGTGCGCGTGTGCTTCTTGCACTCGACACGTATTGACGGACAGGATGGGTCACCCAAACCGTACTTCACCGCGGGTGTGAAGTCAAAAGATAATTGGGAAGTGTTACTTTCGAGCCAAGAACCCGGTTTCTCCAAGAAACCGGGTTTCTGATGCGACAAACATTATCACTACCATCATTGAACACAATTCGCTTGACATTCGTTGCGCCAACGGCGATTCTGTGGAGAGATAAGAACGGGCGAGGCCGAGCGCGCCCGCTCGCTTTCCACAAAGGAGGCGACCGTGTCATCCCACCCCTCGCGTCGGCCCTCGGGTTTCACCTTGATTGAGTTGTTGGTGGTCATCGCCATCATCGGCGTACTGATCAGCCTGCTGCTTCCCGCAGTGCAAAAGGTCCGTGAAGCGGCTGCCCGCGCGGCGTGCGGCAACAACCTGAAGCAAATCGGAATCGGGATGCATAGTTACCACGACACCTATGCCGTTTTGCCGCCGGCCCGGTTGGACCGCTGGGGCGGCGTTACCTGGGCGGTCCTCATTCTTCCGTTCATCGAGCAGGGAAATTTCTTCAAGCGATGGGATGTATCCCGCTGGTATTACGACCAGGGCCAGAGCGTCGCGGAGGGCGATGAAATCCGTCAGACGCAGGTGGCCATTTATTACTGTCCGGGTCGCCGGAAAGCGCCGCAAGTCAGCGTGTTCGGCGACGACCCCGATTTGGGCTGGGGCGGCGCTAAGTCGCACTACCCGGGTGCGCTAGGTGACTACGCGTGCTGCGTTGGCGATGACATGAAGGCTGAATACGACCCCGATCCGCCTCCGAAACCACAGTACGGCAACGGCGCAATGATTTTGGCCATACCGTGGGCCTCGTACACCAAGAACTCCAACCCAAAGATACTGTCGGCCCGAAAATCGCAGACCCGTTTCGGCAACATCACCGACGGCCTGACGAATACCCTGATCGTCGGGGAAAAGCACGTCGAGATCGGCAAATGGGGCACGAACACCCCTGCGAATCTCAATGCAACGGCGGGTGATAGTTCGGTGTACAACGGCGATCATCCCTGGGTGAGCTCGCGAATCGCCGGTCCGAATAATCCGTTGGCATTGACGCTAACCGACAAGTTCAATTCGCAATTTGGCAGCTACCATCCCGGCGTGTGCCAGTTCGTTCTATGCGACGGCAGCGTACGGGCACTTCTTACGTCGACGAGCGGCACCGTCTTGAGCTTGTTGGCGCGCCGCGACGATGGACAAGCCGTACCGAGTTATTGACGATCACGGCCGATCGATTTCGATCTTGAAGTGGTTCTTCCGGCGCTCGACCGAAAACTCCAATCCGGATGTGCGCGGATCAACGAATTTGGGATGAATCGGAGTCGTACGAAGTGAACCTTCACCACCACTGGGTAGCGGCGGTGTGATCCAGGCCCGGTAGAGTCCCGGTGCGGCGCCATCGTTTGGTTTGGTCGTGCTCAGACGGAACGTGCCGTCGGACTGAATGTCGCCGCGTGCACAGACCTTTGCCGGTCCGTCGCCGGTCAACTCGAACATCACCAATCCACCGGTCAACGGCTTGCCGTCTTTGAAAACAACGACGCCTTCAACCGGATAAGTCCCCGTACCGCCGCAGCCGGAGGCGGCTATCACAACGATAAGTCCAATTCGTTGGCGAACTGATGCGCACATGACTAGCCTTCGGGTTACAACGGGTGTTTCTCTAGTACAAGGTAGCCGGCACGTTTCATCCCAAGCGACTGATAAGTATCTTGAGCGGCGGTGTTATTGTCTTCGACGTATAGGCGTAATGCAATAACCGACGGATCCTTGCGCGATTTCGTGAATGTGCTGATACAGCGACCGAAAAACTCCCCGTCTCCGGTATTCCAGCCGAATGTAGACGCTTTGTAGCCACCAAATCCAGCCGTTGCGCCAATCGCTCCATTCGAACGTTACCGCTGCTTGACCTATTACGGTACCGTTCGTCTCGGCAACAAAATACAGCGCCCTTGTCGGATCCGCCAAGCCTGCGGCGACGCCGGCGGCGAGCACCGTCAGGTCAAGGGTTTTTCCTTCGGTCTCGATCGCGAGGCGGCGGTTGAACTCGACCACCACGTCGGCGTCATTCGGTGTAGCTCGCCGGATCGCCATCTGCATAATTGCCTCGGATACGCGGAATTACTAGATTCTCAGCAAAACCACCATCGGAGCAGTCGGTATGGATCTTGGGCGCTACATCCGTGACATTCCAGATTTTCCCAAACCGGGAATCGTCTTCAAGGACATAACGCCGCTGCTTGCCGAGCCCGCGGCCTTTCAAGAGGCAATCAAGCAACTGCACGATCATTACAAAAACGATCGGATCGATGCCGTGGCAGCCGCCGAGGCGCGCGGGTTCTTATTTGCGGCGCCCCTTTCGCTCTTGATGAACATACCGCTTATCCCGCTCCGCAAGCCCGGCAAACTTCCGTATCGCACCTACTCGTTGAAATACGAACTGGAGTACGGAGTGGCCGAGCTGCAGGTGCACATTGACAGCGTGATGTCCGGGCAGCGCGTCTTGCTGGTCGACGATCTGCTGGCGACCGGAGGCACCATGGAGGCTGGATGTCAATTGATCGAAAAGGCGGGTGGCAAGGTCGCCGGCTGTGCCTTCCTCGTCGAGCTTGCATTCCTCAAAGGCCGCGACAAACTCAAGCCACATAGCGTGTTTAGTCTTATTCAGTATTGAACCATTCCCGCCGCTTGCGGCTTAGCGCAGGATGCCTCTTATGCTCTCCATCGACTTCGAAAAAGCGGGTGGTCTTATCCCCGCCATCGCTCAGGATGCCGACACCGGAACGGTATTGATGCTGGCATGGATGAATCGGGAAGCGTATGAAGAAACACGGCGGACCGGCCGAGCGTGTTACTTCAGTCGCAGTCGCAATCGACTCTGGCGGAAGGGTGAGGAAAGCGGCCATGTGCAAGAAGTGCGAGAAATCCTTATCGACTGCGATGCCGATACGCTGCTGCTGAAGGTCAAGCAGGTCGGGGACGCCGCCTGTCACGAAGGTTACGTATCGTGTTTCTTCCGCCGAATGGAAGCGGACGCCGTGACGGTGATCGCCGAGCGCGTGTTCGATCCGAAGAAGGTCTACGGTAAATGAGCGAAAAAATCCTGAAACTCGGCATCCCAGCTGGCAGCTTGCAGGAGGCGACGCGGGAGTTGTTTCGCAAGGCCGGCTACAATATTTCGTTCACCAGCCGGAGTTACTACCCGGCAATTGACGACCCGGACATGCATTGCACGTTGATTCGGGCTCAGGAGATTCCGCGCTATGTCCAGGATGGCTCACTCGACTGCGGACTGACCGGCCACGATTGGGTGCTCGAGAACGACGCGGACGTTGTCGAACTTGCGGAACTTGTGTTTAGCAAGGTCAGCAAAAGGCCCGTGCGCTGGGTCCTGGCGGTGCCCAACGACTCACCAGTGCAAACCGTGAAGGATCTGGCCGGCAAACGCATCGCCACGGAGGTCGTGCAACTGACGCGGCGCTGGCTTGCCAAGCATGGCGTGACTGCCCAGGTTGAGTTCAGTTGGGGCGCCACTGAAGTCAAACCGCCCAAGCTCGCCGATGCCATTGTCGAAGTCACCGAAACGGGAAGCTCGCTGAAGGCCAACAGTTTGCGCATCGTGGCGGAGTTGATGCAGAGCACGCCGCGCTTCATCACCAATCATGCCGCGTACGCCGATCCATGGAAAAAGAGAAAGATGGACGACCTGGTGCTGATGCTGCAAGGGGCGATGGCCGCCGAGGGAAAGGTCGGATTAATGATGAACCTCCGGAAGTCGAGCCTACCGGCCGTCCTCAAGCTCCTCCCGGCATTGCAAACACCAACGATTTCCTCGCTCTCCGATCCGGAATGGGTCGATGTGAACACGATCATCGAAGAAAACATCGTGCGGACGTTGGTGCCGCAACTCAAGGCGGCTGGCGCGTCGGGAATCGTCGAATACCCGCTCAACAAGATTATTGACTAGTTTAGCCGCGACGCGGAGTCCTCGGAGCGGAGCGCGGCGCCGTCTAGCGCTCCGCTCCGAAGACTCCGCGTCGCGGCTAAACGAATCCATTAATCGATCAACCGCCGCGTAATGCCTTCATACGCATCTACGCGCCGGTCGCGCAGGAAAGGCCAGTTCCGACGAATATCTTCGAGCTTATCAAGATCGCATTCGACGACCACCACGTCTTCGACATTGTGCGGTGCACGATGCACGACTCTTCCGAACGGATCGGACACGAACGAAGCTCCCCAAAACTCTAAGCCGGAGTTCGGGTCGCCTTCGTGTCCGACTCGGTTGACGGCCGCGACGTAGACGCCGTTCGCCACGGCATGGGAACGTTGGATCAGCTCCCAGGCGTCATGCTGGCTGACACCGTACTCCGCTTTCTCACGCGGATGCCAGCCGATCGCGGTCGGGTAAAAGAGGATGGAAGCGCCTTGAAGCGCGGTGAGCCGGGCCCCCTCCGGGTACCATTGATCCCAGCACACCAGCACACCGATCTTTCCAAACGCGGTGTCGAATGCACGAAACCCCAAATCTCCGGGGGTGAAGTAGTACTTTTCAAAATACAGAGGATCGTCCGGGATATGCATCTTGCGATACAGCCCGACGAGTTTCCCGTCGGCGTCTAAGACGACCGCGGTGTTGTGATAGACACCTGCGGCCCGCCGTTCGAAGATTGAGCCGATCACAACGGCGCCTGTTTCTTTTGCCGCCCGTGCCAATCGTTCGGAGGATTCCCCCGGAATCGGCTCAGCAAGATTAAACAGGCTCGGATCCTGTCGTTGGCAAAAATAGGGTGTCCGGAAAAGCTCGGGCAAGCAAATGACACGGGCGCCGGCATCGGCCGCCTGGCGAATGCCGGCAACGGCTTTGGCCATGTTGACTTCAGCGTCGGTGGCGCATTGCATTTGCACCAACCCGACCGTCACTTTGGTTGCATCGGCACTCATATCATTAACGATGCGTGGGCCTCGGAGGTGCAGCTACAGCTTCACATTTTCTTCTTTGTTCGAGCATCCTAGAACGATACATTACCTCGATAAACATTCGCGTTGTTAAACGAATCTTATCGAAACATCTGCGGAGGCAAACAGATGCCGGGGACGCGGAGGTCTTGCTTGCTGAGACTCGAAACACTCGAAGAACGGCAAGTGCTTAGCTCGTTCTACCATAACTTGGCCGCCGGTCCCTTCGCGCAGGATTGGTCCAATCTATTGCAAATCACCCAGAACGACGTTTGGACGGCTTCACCCAATATCGTCGGCTATCGAGGCGACAATATTGTCCGCCGCGCCGGCGCCAATCCGCAATTCCTTACAGGCTTCAATGGGCCCACAGGTCCGATAGTCGACGTAAATCCGAATCAATCAAATCCGGACACATCCACCATAGGCGGGGTCTCGGAATTTCACCTAAGTGATCCGGTCGTAGCTCTACAGGGCAACTCCACCGCCGATGCCCCTTTTATCATGCTCCACGTCAGTACGTTGGGCACTACCGACGTCGCCATCTCGTATAACTTGCGCGATATCGACGGTTCCGCCGACGACGCGCAAACGCAAGTCGCACTCCAGTATCGCATCGGTGATACCGGTCCATTCATCAACATTCCGGCCGGCTACGTGACGGACGCGACAACCGGCCCTAGTCAGGCATCGCTTGTCACTCCGGTGAGCGCCGTCTTACCATCCGAAGCGGAGAACCAACCGAAGGTGCAAGTTCGGATCATGACGGCTGACGCGTTCGGCAACGACGAATGGGTCGGCATTGACGATCTTACACTCAATGGCACAGTCGTGTCGCCGAGTACGACACTTCGTATCGTTTCCTACAATGTGTCCGCAACCGACGGCACTCCCAATCCGGGTCTGGACACCGTCCTTCAAGCTATTGCCGCCGAAACGTCATACGGCGGTCCGCGGCCGATTGATGTTCTGGCAATCCAAGAAGTTCTGTCGCAGACTACTAGCACGCAGAACGTCGTCAATCTGCTGAACGCGATACATGGCCCCGGTGAGTATGCGCACGGCGCCGTCAACGGCGACACCACCGGTGGCGGCACGATGGGCCTCGTCTACCGGACCGACACCATCCAATTGCTCGCTGAAAAGAAAGTCGGGATATCCGACGTGGACGGCCAGCCTCGCCAAGCTTTACGGTACCATTTGCGGCCTATTCAGATCGGCTCGGCTGCCGATTTCTACGTGTACAACAGTCACTATAAGGCCGATTCCGAACCCCTCGACGAAGAGCGCCGCCGTATTGAGGCCGAGGCCATTCGCAACGATGCCGATGCGCTGGGGCAAGGGGCAAGAGTCCTCTACGTCGGCGATTTCAATATGTACACCAGCGGCGAGGATGCCTATCAAGAGTTGCTATCGGCAGGCAATGGCCAGGCAGTCGATCCGATCAACAAGCCGGGCGCCTGGCATGACAATGCTGCCTTTGTCGCCATTTTTACCCAGGCCCCCGACACAAACCCCCCGTCTCCTCTCACGGGAGGCGGACTCGACGATCGTTTTGATTTTCAGCTTACCACCGGCGAATTGCTTGACGGCACAAGCTTGGATTACATCACGGGATCCTATCATTCGTTCGGCAACAATGGCTCGGCGCCCATGAACGGCAGCATCGATTCGGGAAGCAATTCGGCCCTCCCGGAACTGGCGAACCGGCTTGCTGTGCTCGGGTTGTTGACGACCGTCTCCGATCATTTGCCGGTGGTGGCGGATTATCTCTTCGTGCCGGCCGGAGCGCCGGTTCCGACACCCGGCATCGGGACATCGTCGATGTTCCCACAATTGATCTCCGCTGCCCCCGACAAGATAGGATCGGCTCGTTTTCAAGCTGCGGGATCAGTGAGTTTACGGAGGACATCCCTTTCTGCCTCACTGAACGGTGTAGCGAACAATGATGTAGCCCGAACAAACGAAAACGAGCCGATGCGGGCCATCAAACGCCGGGAAACTCCGTTCCTCTTTTCCTGCTTCGACCCGATGCTTACAATGATGGTTCCTATAGATTTGGACTAACGCAGTGGGAGTTGCGATGAAAAGCGGCATTCACCCTGAATATGTGGAAGCGACGGTCACTTGCGGCTGCGGGAACAAGTTTGTCACTCGAAGCACCCGTAAGAATATCACCGTTGAAATCTGCTCGGCCTGCCATCCGTTCTTCACTGGAAAGATGAAGTTCGTTGACACAACCGGTCGAGTAGAGAAGTTCCAGAAGAAATACAACTGGGATCAACGGAAGAAAACAGGCCAGGCCGAAGCTGCCAAGTAACGGGTCTTCAATCGACGGGCCAGCGGACATTACATTCCGCTGGCCCGTGTTGCTTTTGTTATGTGGCCAAAATTCGACGAAGCGCTGAAGCGGTATCGCGACCTGGAGGAGCAAATGGCAGACCCAGCGGTGATCGCCGATCGCGCGCGCTTCACGCAAGCTGGCAAGGAACACGGCAGCCTCGCCAAGATGGTAAAACCGTACTTGGAGTACCAGGAAGTTACACGCGCCGTTGCTGACGCAGAAGCTCTTTTGGCTGAAGGGGATCCCGAAATGCGCCTCTATGCGGAGGAGGAACTCAGCGGCCTCCGCGCTCGGCAGGGGCGCTGCAGAAGCGGATGGAAGATCTTTTGCTAATAGACCCCGGCGAGGATTTCGCCAGCGTTATCGTCGAAATAAGGGCAGGCACCGGCGGCGACGAGGCGGCTCTCTTCGCGGGTGACCTTTACAACATGTACACCCACTATGCCCGCGACCATGGTTGGAAAGTGGAGGATATCTCCTTCAGTGGCGGCGAACAGGGTGGTTATAAAGAAGTGGTCTTCAGCGTTACGGGTGACGAAGTTTTTGCTCACCTACGGTACGAAAGTGGTGGGCATCGGGTGCAACGCGTACCGAAGACCGAACAACAGGGCCGTATTCATACGTCGGCGGCAACGGTTGCGGTCTTGCCGGAACCCGACGACGTGCAAGTCGATGTCAAGGATTCCGAAATCGAATGGGAACGAATGAGAGCGGGCGGCGCGGGCGGGCAGCACGTCAATAAGACCGAAAGCGCCGTGCGCATCTGGTACAGACGAGGAACCGCCGACGAAATGGAAGTGAAGTGCCAGGACGAACGCAGTCAGCACAAGAACTACGAACGCGCCATGCGAATTCTGCGCAGCCGGCTTTACGAACGCAATCAGCAGAAACTGCACCAGGAGCGTGCCAAGCAACGTAAGACGCAAATCGGGTCAGGCGATCGCAGCGAGCGCATTCGAACCTACAACTTCCCGCAGAATCGAGTTACCGACCACCGCATCAATCTAAACCTCTACAAGCTCGATTCCATCGTGGCCGGCAACCTCAGCGATGTCATTCAGTCGTTGAGAGACTTCGACAAAAAGCAGCGTCTTGGTCAATAGACGCTTGCCGATCGGGCGCCAGTGATTTCGGATTAGGGACGTGAACACAACGACGACGTGGACTATTGGTGCGCTGCTTGATTGGACGGCGCGCTTCCTTGCCGAGAAGAAGTGCGAGTTTCCGCGCCTGGATGCCGAAGTCCTGCTTGCCTTTGCTCTGGGCTCTAAACGCATCGACCTTTACACACGTCATGATGAACCCACCAGCGATGAAGTGCGCGAGCGCTACCGGAGCCTGATCCGCCGGCGGATTGAAGGATGCCCGGTTGCCTATCTCGTCGGCCGAAAGGAATTCTTCGCCTTGGAATTCGAAGTCGGACCTTCCGTCTTGATCCCGCGGCCTGAAAGTGAATTCGTCGTGATGGAGTGTTTGCGGCTGGCAAAACCGATATCGAACCCGCTGATTCTCGACATTGGCACGGGGTCCGGAAATCTCGCCGTCGCCGTGGCTCATCGGCATAAAGGCGCGATCGTGACGGCCGTGGATCGCAGCACAGACGCCCTCGCCGTCGCGAAACGGAATGCCAGCCACCATGGCGTCAGCGACCGTGTGAGTTTTGTCGAGGGGGATTTGTTCGCGTCGGTGCCGTCCGGTAAGCCATTCGATTTTGTCATTACCAATCCGCCCTACATCGCCCGCGAAGACATTCCGGAGTTACCAACGGGTGTACGAGACTACGAACCGACTCTAGCGCTGGATGGAGGGTCGGGTGGATACGAGATTGTCGGTCGTTTAATCGCGGAGGCTCGGGATCACTTGAACAAAGGCGGTTACTTGGTTGTGGAAATCGGCGCGCCCCAGGAGGCACGGATTCGCCAAATGATCAGCTCACTCTCCGACTACGAGATTGCGGATACGATCCACGACTATTCCGGCCATCCACGTGTGGTGCAGGCGCGCAAGAGGTAAGAGTTGGTTAGGCGCAACCACCGTGTTTATGCTTGCGCGTGGTTGACGATGCTTCCAAGACGACCTTGATTTGTTCGGCCGTCATTCCTTTTTCTAACATTTCGCGCTTCAGCGCCGCGTCGATCTCCGCGATGCGGGTTTTCCGCAAGTAATCGGTAATCGTGCCTACGACGATCGCAACGATGGGGATTAGCAATGCCAAGGAGACTACGATCAACCAGGGATGGTGAAAGAGAAACTGTGTCATGGTCCAGTCGTATTCCGGGGTAGCTTGTCCAAAAAGGCACAACGAACACGCTACCGGCAGATGTTCCCACATAAGTCGTATCTCCCGTGTCGGCGAGAAGAGGATTCCCGAAGCTATTCGCAGATCGGCCGCCAATATTTTCAAATACGTGCCAACGATTCTACGTATATCGGCTTCCCCGGTGTTCCGGAAGGAAGAATAGAGGCAGATGACGGTCGATTTGCAGCAGGCCAGCCGGAGTTAGCTGGACGCCTTCGTCGTCGCGGGTGGAAAATCGCTGCGACTCCAATTGACGGAAGGCGTCGAAAAACTCGTCCAAGACGTTCACGTTGAACTTCTCCCAGAAATAACGACCCTCGATGCCGCCGGTTTTTAGCTGTAGGATCATCTCGCGGATGAGCAACTCTCGTGGCTTCACGGGCAATGCTCTTCCGAGCGGCAATTCCCCTTTCTCCAAGAGCTCGATGTACGGCTCCCATTTGTCGACGTTTTGTAAGTGGACGCCGCTCACATGACCGAAAGACGCAACGCCGGTGCCGAACATATCGGCGCCGTGCCAAAGGCTGTCGCGATAAACGAACTGACACTTCTTGCCACGGACCATCGTGTACGCGCTGGACGGTGAATATCCACTTTTTGCCAGTTGATCAAATGCGTACTGCACCCACGCCCGTTTGGTCGGCCAATCCGCCACCTGCAAACGATGAACGATGAACGATGAATGATGAACCGGCAGCTTAGGTTCTTGATTCGGTTCATCGTTCATCGTTTCTCGTTCATCGTTTCTCCGTATCTCTTCCGAAAACACCGTGTTGTAAGGCAGTTCCATCTGGTAGACCGTGACGCTATCCGGCTGCAACTCCGCGGTCTTGCGAACGGTCTCCTTCCACTTGTCCCAGGTTTCGCCAATCATGCCTGCAATCAGGTCGATATTGATCTGGTTAAAGTGCAGCGAACGTGCCCATTCATATGCCCGATGGATTTCTGCCGACAGATGTGCCCGGCCGTTGGCTTCCAGGATCGAATCGTCGAAATTCTCGATGCCGAGACTTAGACGCGTGACGCCGATTTCTTTGAGTGCCTCGAGCTTGTGTTGTTGCAGCGTACCCGGCTCGCATTCGAACGTCACCTCGGCGGCATGGTCCCAGGTAATGAAACGCTGCAGCCTGTCCACGAGATGGTGAAGCTGGGTGGCACTGAGGTACGACGGCGTGCCGCCGCCGAAGTATACGAATTGAAAGGAACGTTCGCCGACACATGGCAGCCGGCTGTAAAGCTCGACCTCGCGAATCAATGCTTGGAGATAGTCCTCGACATCGCGAGCATTCTTGTCCGTATAGACTCGAAAGTAACAAAACTTGCATCGTTTTCGGCAGAACGGGATGTGCAAATAGAGACCCAACGGGGTGTCGGCTTTAGGCGCCGAATGAAGTGCGGTTCGAGCCTCCGGCAGATGCTCCGGTTTCCAAAAAGAGAACGGAGGATAATTGGCAACGAAATAGTTGCCTAATCCCGTTTGCTCTTGGCTCATGTCGATCATGAATTCCACCTCGTTCGTCAATCTCTAGCCTATCGGTAAAATAAGCGGGCATCAATCGTTGCCGTCGGTTCACGTCGTCAATCGTAACACTCAAAGGAGCGCCGACCATGGCCGAGGAAAAGTTGAAGGTATACAGTCCGGACGACATCACCGCCAAACTTCAAGGCATGCAACTGGGTGATTGGTATTTGGAAGACGGCTGGCTGCGCCGGAAGTACAACACCGACGGTTGGCCGACGACCCTCATGCTCGTGAATGCCATCGGATACCTATGCGAGGCGGCGTATCACCACGCCGATCTGTCCGTGACGTGGGGGAAGTTGTGGGTCAAGCTTATGACTCACTCGGCCGGCGGGATCACCGACAAGGATTTCGCGTTGGCGAAGAAGATCGAAGAGATGGCACTATGGAAGCCTGACAGTCCGCTCGGAGGTAACCCGAACAAGTTTGTCTTCAGCAAGAAGTGAACGAGCCCGTTCGATCAATCTTCTTCGATTTCCAGGGAAGCGCGGATTGCCCGGAGCACCGGTTCATTGGTTTCAAACTCGAGATCGCTTGTCTGACAGAGGATAAGTATCGTGCCGGTGGAACAGTACAGGCTCCGTGTCCAGCAGGAATTGGTCAAGTCCAGACTGAAGAACGTGATGTCGTGCCCGACGGCAGGCTGACCCGCGACCGTGTCCAACCGATCTTCGGCTTCTAGTTCGGGATATTCCTCGCGCAAGGTGGCGAGTGCGGTCGCGGCCATTTCATCGGGGAGAGGCAATCCTTCATCGAGTGTGATCGCGACAAACGCCGTGCCGGGGCTTTGGACGGTTACGGTCCAACCCGATTCGGTTTCCTCGTGCTCCAGCCGCCAGTTCGTCGGATAGCGGAAGCGAATGCCGTTCTCATCGAACGCGGAAACCACGGGCTCTGTCTTTTCCATGCTCACACGACTCCGTCCATGTGAAGGACGATAAACAATTCGTCCAACGCGGTGCTGTATGCCATGCGCGTGGCTGTTGCTGTCCGGTCCGTAGTCGGTTTCGACGGAGAATCCGAACTTGCATCGGCGAAATGTCGGACGGCCACCACGGACGCAGCCGGGGCTGGTTGTTCCAGTGTAATGGGAGTCCGTAACCGAGGCCCATCGGCGGGGGGAATGCCGAGCGGGATCGACCGGCCTTCGAGTACGAACGGAATGTCGTGGATTTTCCCGTTACCGCCCAATTCGGGCTTGTCGATCATCGAAGTCCACATTTGTGTCGCGACCTCGAATTGCTTCCCATTGTCCGGTGCATTCCACGGAACGGTGACATTGGCCTGGGGTGGGTTATATTGGGCGCTCCCTTCGGCCGACCACTCAAGCCAATAGGTTCCGGGAGTCAGCCGTTTTGGAGCACAAAGGTTGCCGGTTATCTCCTTCACGGCGCGATCGTTGTTTAGGAGGTTACTGCCGACGCGGTACACATTGCTAAAAACATTTGTTCCCGTGACATCGATGGCATTGGCGCCACTGCAGTCAAATACAACGGTCCCTCCGGCACCCGGCTCACCGCTATGGATTTTCAGGTGCAACTTCGTGAACGTGTTTTCGCTTGCCGGGGCGAAACGTTGATAGGCGTAAACTTTGACCTTCGCCAGGTTCCAACCCAACACACCCGCCGGGACAGTGAAGTCGTCCGCCACGGCGTACGTCGCTGTGTTGGCGGTGAAGCCCAAAGTAGTGAACGTCGCCTCTACCTGGCTCGTATCGGCGCCGCCAAATCCATCGCCAAAACCGGTGATCCAGCCACCGTTGTTGTGAAGCACGGCGGGAACCGCTCGTGCTTCAAGCCGTTCGAGGCGTGGTTTAACAAAAGTTGTCTGACCCCGAATCATCTCTACTCCTCCGTAGGCGATTGTCGCCGAAGGGCGCACACTTCCATTATGCCTACCGTACGCCTGCTTCGGTAGACAAAACTCACGGCCCAAATGCCATTCAATGGATCTGCCGACGAATCACGGCGGCTCTGCATAGAGCTTCAGACGCGGCAGAGCGTTTTGCATCATCGGAAAATGCCGGTCGCGCGCCCAGACCTCGAGACCGCATTGAATACTTAGCGCCCCAATCACGACATCCGAAAGCGGGATCGTCAATCCGTTCGCGCACAGCGTCGCCAAATGGTCGCCGACGGCATCCCACAGGTGTCCGGGATAGGCATCTGATGAAAAGTAGAAAGCAAGGTGAAGATACTCGCTCGATGCTTCGCATCGCGGGCGCCGCAAAAAACCTCGGCGCGCGTAACACCGCAAATCGCACCGGGGAGCGTGGGAAGAAGTGCCAAGAGCTTGGCGTCCGTCCCTTGAACGTATTCGATCACTACGGACGTATCGATTAGGATCACGGCAGGTGATCGTAAGCGTGTTTCTGGTCATGTTCGCGCTGTGCGCCAGGCATTGAAATCGTAGCCGCTTTGCCGGAGTTCTTCTGCCGCGCGGCCGGCGGCATTCCAATCCCCTGACCCTGGAATGACCGCGGTTGACATCGTTTCGTCGTCGATAACGGTAATCTCCACCGTCTTGCCGATGAACGCCCTGAGCTGGGGTAGATGCAAGGTTTCGGATTCGAGTTTCTGACGAATGCGTACAGCGCTCATGGGTTGACCTTTCGAATCGGGCGGGGATTGCCTCCGGCGGCGCGGATGAAATCCACATTCGCGCCTATTCAGGAGTCAATGCATTCTAACAAATGGTCGCAACTTTGGTGTCACAGCGTCCACTACCATTCGATGGATTTGCCGACCCCCGCCGCACGGGCCTTGGCCACGACGCGCGCTGCAACGGCGATGTCTTCGAGCGCGATGCCGAGGGACTTGAATAGCGTTACATCCTGCGGATGGGCACGACCGGTGAAACGGCCGACAATTACCTGGCCCAGGTCGTGAATGTCGGCCCAATGGATCGAGCCTTCTTCCAGTGGTTGGGCGAAATCTCCGGCTTCGAGGCGAGCCTGGTCTTTGCTGTCGACGACGATGGAATCGCAACGGCGAACGGCGACGGCATCCAGTTCCGCTTTCCCGAGAAAGTTCGAGCCGATTGCGTTGATATGTGTTCCCTCCGCGATCCAATGGCCGTTGAGCACAGGTTCTCGGCTCGAGGTAGCCGTGATCACGATGTCCTTATCCTCGGCTGCCATTTCCGGGCGTGGGACGGGAATTACCTCCGTCTTGCACGCGTCACTCATTTCGGCCGCGAATTGCCGGCGATGCTCTTCATTGGGGCTATATACCTGAACTCGCCGGATGTTCCGCACCTTGCAGATTGCCAAGAGCTGAGTGCGCGCCTGTTTGCCACTTCCGAAGAGGCCAACCTCGCTCGCATCCGGCCGTGCCATATACTGCGTTGCGACGCCGCTCGCCGCTCCAGTTCGCATTTGGCCGAGATGATCCGCTTGAATCAGGGCGAGTAAGGCTCCGTTCTTTCCGTCGTAAAGTCCGACATGAAAATTGGTCGAGTGGCGACTCGTTGCATACGACTTGTAGCCCATGACGCCCAGCGTCTTCGCTGACGCCGACATCACATGCAACATGGCATGATCGGTCTGGGAGCGTGCCCGCGGAATGTTGTGGCCTTCATCCAACGCTAAGCGCCGCAGGCCGTCCTCGACTGCTTCCAGGGCCAATTCCATGGTCAGCAGTTCGCGAACGTCGGCTTCGGTGAGGAAGAGCACCGGCATCAGTTCAGCTCCCCAGCCAGTTTCCGTCGATCTACTTCAAGAACTTTTCCAGTCGGTCGAGTCCACCCATCAACTGCTCCCGGCTGGCCGCATACGACAGTCGAACGAATCCCTCCGCGCCGAAGGCGGCGCCTGGCACCATGTTTAGCTGTACGGCCTCGAGCGCGGCTTGGCAGAAGCCGGTGGAATCCGTGACCTTTCGGCCGCCCAACACTCGTCCAAAATGCTCGGCGATGCGGAAGAAAATGTAAAAGGCGCCGTCCGGGCGGAGGAATTGCACCCCGGGCAGCTTCGCCAGCCGGTTACACACCAGTTCGCGCCGTGTATCAAACTCACGACGCATCGTCCGGACGCACTGTTGATCGCCCTGAAGTGCGGCGAGGGCTGCGTGCTGACTCACGCTGTTCGGGTTGCTGGTTTGTTGACTTTGCACCGCCGACATCGCCTTGACCACGTGCGCCGGCGCAACGGCCCATCCCAACCGCCAACCCGTCATGGCATATGTCTTGCTGACGCCGCTTATCGTTATCGTTCGTTCGAGCAACCCCGGGTGCAAGGTGGCGAAACAGGTCGCTTGTGCATCGTCGTAAATCAGGTTTTCGTAGATTTCGTCGCTCAGCACCGCGACCTTAGAATTCAAGATCACATTCGCGAGCGCTTCCAGCTCTTGGCGAGTGTAGACCATGCCGGTCGGGTTGTTGGGCGAGTTGAACATCAACAGGCGAGTGCGTGGCGTAATGGCGGCGCGGAGTTGCGCCGGCGACATTTTGAATTTGTCCTCCATGCGGGTTTCCACCAACACGAAAGACGCGCCGGTCATCTGCACGAGGTCGCTGTAGCTCGACCAATAGGGCGTCGGAATGACGACTTCATCCCCCGGGCCGCACGTCGCCGTCAAGGCATTATGGATGGCGTGTTTGGCCCCATTCGAGACAATCACGTTTTCCGCCTTGCACGTTAGCCCATACGCTTGTTGATAACGGCGGGCGATGGCGTCGCGCAGTTCGATTAGTCCAGGGGCGGGCGTATAGTGGGTGTGTCCTTGTTGCATCGCCTCGAAGGCGGCACGACAAATGTGTTCCGGCGTGTTGAAGTCCGGTTCGCCCAGGCTGAAGTCGAAGACGTGGATGCCTTCGGACTTCAATTGTCGCGCTTTGGCTCCTGCCTCAAGGGTAATGGACGGTTGCACCGCGCCCGCCATCTTTGAGATTGGGATCATGCCGCCTATTCTAGCAGCCAATAGGCCGTAGTCAGTAGATATGCGGATCGCACATTTCATTCAGCGCTACCCGCCGGCGATCGGTGGCTCGGAGGCGTACTTCGCTCGGCTCAGCCAATTCCTTGGCTCGGTTGGCGATAGGGTGACGGTTTATACCACCAACGCACTCGACCTGAGCGCGTTTTGGTCGCCCAAGGGGCGGTGCCTACGTGCCGCAGTGGATGTTGAGGGATCTGTCGAGATTCGACGCTATGGCTTACTACGCTGGCCGGCGCGACGCTGGTTTCTGAAGCCCGTCTCGCTTGTGCCATATCGTCCGTGGCAGTGTCTCACGCTTCCCTGTAATCCAATCGCCCCGGGAATGTGGCGTGATGCAGGCCGCGCCGAACCAAGATTCGATATCGTCCACGCAACCACTTTCCCCTATGCATTCCCGATTTCCTGCGGCTTGCGCCTGGCGCGATCGCTGAAGGCGCCGTTCGTTATCACGCCGTTCATGCACCTCGGCGACCCCAACGACCAACACGACCGCGTTCGCCGGCAGTACACGACGCCCGCTCTGCTCTCCTTGGTTCGAGCCGCCGATGCCGTATTTGTCCAAACGACAAGCGAACGAGACATGCTCTTGAGCCTCGGCATTCGACCGGAGGTGATAGTCCTCCTGGGGATGGGGGTCGACCCTTCCGAGGCCACCGGCGGCAATCGGGAGTGCGCGCGTCGAAACTGGGGAGCGTCAGAAACCGATGTGATCGTTGGACACTTGGCGAACAATAGTCGTGAAAAGGGGAGCATTGACCTCGTGCGGGCGGCAAAGAAACTGTGGGATCGCGGAACCCGGTTTCGCCTCGTGCTGGCGGGGCCGGAGATGCCAAATTTCATTCGATTCTGGGCACGGCATGCTCCGGATAAGACGATCCAAAGACTCGGAATTATCGACGACGCTCAGAAGCGCGATTTCTTTGCGGGAATCGATGTCTTTGCACTTCCGAGTCGATCGGATTCCTTCGGCTTGGTCCTGCTGGAGGCATGGGCGAACGGTGTTCCGAACGTCGGCTATCGTGCCGGCGGCATCGCTGACGTGATCCGACATGAAGTAGATGGAATATTGACGCCCTGTGGCGACATCGTCGCTCTCTCGTTTGCTCTTGATCGGCTCATCAACGATTCAAGTCTCCGGCGTCGAATGGGGGCGGCCGGTCAGGCCCGAATTCACCAAGAGTTTCAATGGCAGGATAAGCTGCAACGAGTTCGCGGTGTCTATCAAACGCTAACGGGGCGTTAAGGGTAACCCTAACGCCCCGCGGCCTCGATTCACCGGACTTCTCTGTTCCGGCCCGGTGTTACTCGTCTTTCACAACCACATAGGCCATGTTGCCGTCGGCAGACTGCACTTGCAGCAACACGCCTCGTTCCAGTGAAGCCTTGTCAAGTTTGTCCTGAAAATCCTGAGCGGAGGTGACAGATTGCTTATCGACACGGGTAACCAGCATGTTCGGGCGGAGACCAGCGTCGGCGGCAAGGCTGTTGGGATTCACCCGTGCAATCAAGGCGCCCGTGGCCTTATCGTTGTAGCCGAGTCGTTCCGCCGATTCCGACGAAAGGTCCTTTACGCTGACGCCGAGCTTGTCAATGCTTAGACTCTCGCCGTCTTCCCGCGGCGTCCGAGTGCGCGGCGACCGGACCACGGTGCCGAAGTTGTCCGGCTGTTCCTCGATCGTGATCGGTAGTTTCAAACTCTTTCCATCCCGGATGACTGTTAAGTCAACTGGTTTCTTTAGGGGAAGGCCCACCACGGCTTGGCGCAGGTCGAGGCCATCCTTTATCGGTTTGCCGGCGACCTGCGTGACGACGTCAAGCTGTCGAAGGCCGGCCTTGTCGGCGGGGGAGCCGTCAAACACTCGGCCGACGACCACGCCGTGCGCATCTTTGAGTTCAAGCTTCGCGGCGACTTCCGGTGTTAGGTCTCGCATTTCGACGCCTAAGTAACCACGGCGAACCACGCCGTCGGTCTGCAATGCTTTGACGATGCTCTTCGCCAGATTGCTGGCAATCGCCAGGCCAACACCCTGGGAGCCGCCGTTCTCACTCTTGATGGCAGTGTTGATGCCGATAACTCGTCCTTCGAGGTTGACCAGCGGGCCGCCGCTGTTACCACGATTGATTGCGGCGTCGGTCTGAATGAAGTCCTCGTACTCGTTGACCCCGAGACGATTGCGACCCTTCGCGCTTACGATGCCCTGCGTCACTGAGCCGGTCAGCCCGAACGGAGCGCCAATTGCCAGAACGCGGTCGCCGATCTCCATGCCGTCGCTGTTCCCCAGTTCCAAATAGGGGAGCGTGCCCTTGGCATCGAAACGGACGATGGCCAAGTCGGTCTTTCGGTCGCCGTGTATATCCTTGGACAGGAACTTACGGCCGTCGGGAAGCTGCACTTCCACCTGCTCGGCGCCGTCCACGACGTGATAATTCGTAAGGACGACTCCCTTCGGGTCGATGATAAAGCCGGAGCCAAAACCTCGCACGGGAATCTGTTCCATTTCCAAGGGAAGACGATTGAATTCTTCGAAGTACTTTTTCATGTCCTCGGGGACGTTCTCCGGAATACGAGGCTGCTGCTGCCGTCCTTGGCGGTCCGTGCGAATTTTCGATTTTATCTTGCTTTCGATGCTGACCACCGCAGGCATGACGGACTTGACCACGTCCCGATACGATGTGAGTTCCTTGAAAACGACGGGCTTGTCAGCGTTTTGCCCGTGAAGAATCGGCGACGCCACGAAGGTACCCGCGGCCCCACCGATAACCAAGCACGCCAATGGAATGGACCAACGTCTCATGGATGTTAAACCTCCTCAAAGAGGACGACCCGCGCACGCATCGGCGGGCAGGCCCACGAAAGTAAAGTCAAAAGGCTGAAAGCAGACGGAAAAGCACGACGGGTGTTTCGATGCCCGGGGATTTTACTGTTCTCCTTTGGCCTTCAGCCGCCGCGATTCTGCGTTCTGTTCCTCTAGTAATCATACGCACCAAAAACGCGTCGGATCGCGCACTCCTAAGTTTTTCGGTCTGAATGGGCAGTGTCAAAGGCGGCGCCGGCGAGCTTGAGGCAACTTCAACGTACGATTGGCTACGGAATCTTCATCGCGCAGCTGCTGACCGCATGGGCGGCATATCCAGATATCTCGTCAGGCCGACGATCGGGACACAACTCCAATGAAGGCAAGCGATTGAGTCGTTCCTCAATTCTCACACCAGATGAACTTCAGGATTTTCCGAATTCGCGCGTCCGGTTTTGGCTCGAAATCACGTTCTACTATTAGGGACTCGCTTGCGCACTCGCCGCATGTAGATTGTTATCGCGTAATGGGAGTCATTTTCCTCGTTCGTCGTGTCGTACGTTCACCTACGCAGGAGGTAGATCATGGTGGTCCAGCGAGCACTTCACCGTCCGAGTCACCCGGCAAAACGCCGCCGTTCCACGCAGCGTCCTTTGGCCGTTGAATCCCTCGAAGGCCGTATGCTCCCCAGTTTCATTACCACGCCGCCTGCCTACCCGGCGGGCGCCAACGCCCGCGCAGTGGCCGTGGCGGACTTGAATAACGACGGACATCAGGATCTCGCCGTGGCCAACAATCTCAGCAGCGGTACCGTAAGCGTCCTGTTCGGAAACGGCGACGGCACCTTCCAGGAGAAGGCGAGCTATCCAGCTGGAGTCAACCCCATCTCCATCGCAGTCGGTGACCTTACAGGCGACGGCTCGCTGGATGTAGTGGTTGCCAACAACACCAATCCCGGGACATTCAGTTGGCTTCGCGGGAAGGGTGACGGTACTTTTGAGACTCCAGTTAGCATCGCCGCAGGCTCCAACCCGTTCTCCGTGGCCATCGGCGAACTCAATGGCGATGGAAGGCTCGATGTTGTGGTTGCGAATGACCTGTCCGCGGGTACGTTGCGCGTCTATCTAGGACGCGGCAACGGCACGTTCCTCGCTCCCATCACCCATGCCGCCGGCTCGACGCCGCGCGCCGTGACGTTGCGCGACGTTAACAGCGATGGCGTGACCGATATCGCGGTAACGAACAATATCAGTAACGGGACCGTGAGCGTGCTTTTGGGAAATGGCAACGGTACGTTTCAGGAGCGGGTTATCTTCGCCGCGGGCGGAAATCCCTCAGCCATGACCAGCGGTGACTTCGATAACGATGGGAACCTCGACCTGGCGGTGGCCAACAACAGTACAGCCATGGTAAGCGTGCTGCTGGGCGATGGGGCCGGAAGCTTTGTTTCGTCGACGTCGTACGCGGTCAGCCCTAGTCCAAACGCCATCGTCGCCGCCCACTTCAATCAGGGCGACGCGCTGGATCTCGCCACCGCCAACAACGATGGCACGGTAAGCGTGCTTTTGGGCAGGGGAGACGGCACCTTTCAGCCACGGACCAATTATGCGTCCGGTCCTGCTCCGGCGGACATGGCGGCGACCGAACTGAACGGCGACGGTTTTGCCGACCTGATCGTCGCCAACAATGTCGGCGCCGGTACGGCCAGCGTGCTGCTGACCCGTGGCGACGGCACCTTTCGAGCATTAATCGCGTTCAGCGCCGGCACGAACCCGATCAACGCGACCATCTCGGACTTTAACGGCGATGGGCGCCCCGACATTGCAACGGCGAATAACATCTCCGGCTCCGGAAGCGTTAGCATCTTGCTCAATAAGGGAAGGAATTCGTTCACGCTGCCGACCAGTTACGACGCGGGTTCGAGTCCCATTGCGGTCGTGAGCGGGCTTCTGAACAAAGACGCCCTCCCCGACATCGCGGTGGCGAATTCGGGCAGCAGCAGCGTGGGCGTGCTCCTCGGTCTCGGCGATGGTACTTTCCAGGCAACCACGATCTACGCCGCCGGGCCCAGCCCGTCCGCACTTTCGGTCGGCGACACCAACGGTGACGGGACGCGCGACCTCATCGTGGCCAACAACATCTCCAATGGCACGGTTAGCGTCATTCCGGGAAATGTCGACGGAATCTTTCGGCCACCCACCGCCTACGTTGCCGGGCCGAATCCGAGCGCCGTCGCCGCTCGGGACCTGAACGGCGACGGCTGGCAAGACATTGTCGTCACGAACAACCAGAACTTCGGAACGGTGGCCGTGCTGATGAACAAGACCGACGGCACTTTCCACGCTCCGGTGCTTTACACCGCCGGTGTCAATCCGGTGTCGTTGGTGGCACAGGACTTCAGTGGCGACGGCATTCCCGATTTGGCGGTCGCAAGCTCCGGGAACAATTCGGTCGCGATCTTGTTAGGCAACGGCAACGGTTCATTTCAGGCTCCTGTCCTCTATACATTCAGCAGTGCACCCCGCTGGCTGGCAATCAGCGACTTCAACAACGACGGCAACTTCGATCTTGCGGCCGTCATTACAAATACAGCCTCGGTGATCGTGCTCTTGGGCAGCGGCGACGGTTCCTTTATCGTTGAAAACGCCTACCACGCTGGGGCCACGCCGACTTCCGTAGCCGTGGGCGACATGAACAACGACGGATCCGCGGACCTGGTCTCGACTAACAATGTTAGTGCGGGGACGGTGAGCCTGATGCTCAACGATAAAAATTGGCCGGGAGCTCCGATGCCGATTCCTGATGGACCCGGGGGCTCGGCGCCGGAGTCTGCAATGACGACGGCGCAATCGATGAAGGTCGACGATCCTGGGTACCCCAATCACCGAAACGACGAGCTATCCGAGACGAATACGAAGCCGAAAACGGGGGCAATACAACAAATACATCGCAGCATCACCGCCGAGGCAGCCGTTGACTCATTCGTCGACGAGTTAATGCGCTTGTGATGTATCGACGGTGCAAACCCGTTTCTGGCGCAGGAAACGCGAATGCACTGGAAGAGCGGCCCGGCGTTGACAACGGTGCGAGTGGATGCTAACGTCTACACAAAGCGACTCGCCACCTGATTAGATGATCATGCCGCAGGATTTGACTGCCGGGCACGAAAACGAGATTCTCGCGGAATGCCAATCGGCGATCGGCTACACTTTTCGCCAGCCGGAGATACTGCGCTCCGCCCTGACGCATGCATCCGGCGCCGATACACGATTGGCTTCAAACGAGCGCTTGGAATTCCTCGGTGATTCGGTGCTCGGGCTCGTGGTTTGTGAGCAGCTCTTTCAGCGCTTCCCGGATTACCAGGAAGGCGACCTCACCAAGATCAAATCCGTCGTCGTGAGCCGGCGCACCTGTGCCCGAATCAGCCGGGTACTGAACCTGGGCGATTTCCTTTTCCTCGGCAAGGGGATGCACGCTCAGACTTCTACCGTACCTCCCAGCATGTTGGCCGACGTCTACGAATCGCTGGTTGCCGCGGTTTATCTTGACGGCGGTATTGAGGCGGCGCGAACCTTCATTCTTCGACACATGGGGCCGGAGATCGAACAAGTCGCTGAAAGTGCACACGGCGGGAACTACAAGTCACTCTTGCAACAGGTTGCCCAGCGCGAATTCGGCGCCACTCCGCTATACCTGTTGCTCGACGAAAAAGGGCCGGACCACAGCAAGTGCTTCAAGATTTCGGCGACCATCGAGCGATATGGCTACCCGGCGGCCTGGGGACGCAACAAGAAAGAGGCCGAACAAAAAGCCGCTATGAACGCTCTCGCGTCGATCAACGGCGAGGCGATCCCCTTCGAAGCGGACTAAGCTGCCATCGTCACCCAACGCACATAAAACGATCATAGTTACTTGTCGTCCCGTTCGGTCACCTGACGGAACAGCGAACACCCATGGCTATCGAATCTCCCGGCCGCCGATTGCGTCAGGCATGGGCGGCCCGACCGATCCAAGTCCCCGGTGTATTCAGCCCATTGGTCGGAAAGATGGCGGAAACGCTGGGATTCCCAGCCATCTATCTTTCCGGGGCGGCGTTGTCGGCGTCGACCGGCGTGCCCGATGTGGGGCTGGTCTCGGTCAGTGAATTTGTCGATGAAGCCCGGCGAATCACGGCGGCGACGAGCTTGCCGTTGTTGTGCGACGCGGACACCGGCTTCGGGGAGGCACTCAATGTCGAGCGCACGGTGCGTCTGTTCGAATCCGCGGGGGTGGCGGGGATTCACCTGGAAGATCAGCAGCTTCCGAAGCGCTGTGGGCACCTTTCCGGCAAGAGTCTGACCGAAGCCGAGGACATGGCTGCGAAGATTCGCGCCGCCGTCGCTGCCCGACGTGACCCGGATTTCGTCATCATTGCTCGCACGGATGCCCGCGGGACAACCGGCTTCGACGACGCCGTTCGAAGAGCGAAACGATATCTCGCCGCCGGCGCCGATGCGGTTTTTCCAGAAGCGCTTGAAAACGCGAACGAATTTGAGGCGTTTTCCAAAGCCGTCAATGCACCCCTCTTGGCGAACATGACCGAGTTCGGTAAAAGTCCCATCATCGACTTCGATACATTGGCGCGGCTCGGTTACCGGATAGTGATTTATCCCGTGACCGCATTGCGGTCGGCGCTATTCGCGGCCCGTGATACCCTGACCACGATTCGCGATCGTGGGCATCAACGGGACCTGTTGCCGCGCATGTTGACGAGGGCGGAACTGTACGATCTCCTGGGTTACACGGGCTACGAGGCGCGTGACCGGGCTTATTTCGGAAGGAATGTCGACGATGAGTGCACCTGAAGTCTATTCTCCCGGGTTGGAAGGCGTGATCGCGGGCGAAACGGCCATCTCAACCGTAACAGGAGGCCTGCGCTACCGCGGCTATCCGGTGACGGAGTTGGCCGAAAGAGCCACGTTCGATGAAGTCGCTCACCTGCTCCTTCATGGCGAGTTGCCGACCGCACGGCAGCTTGCGGAATTTCAACAACGTGTTGCCGCCGCCCGACAAATCCCGGAACCGCTACGCCAGCTCCTCAAGAGCCTGCCCCGCGATGTCGTGCCGATGGACGCGGTCCGAACTGCAGTAAGTGTCCTGGCTCATTTCGATCCGGAAACCGCCGACAACAGCCATGCCGCCAACGTGCGTAAGGCCGAGCGCCTGCTGGGACAAATCCCGGTCGCCATCGTCGACCAATTCCGGTTCAGCAAAGGGCAGCAACCGGTGGCCGCGCAAGCGAATCTCTCGACGGCGGCGAACTTTTTATACATGCTCACGGGCAAGCCGGCCGACGCTGCCCACGTGAAGGCGCTCGACGTATCGCTTATCCTCTATGCCGAGCACGAGTTCAACGCGTCGACGTTCACGGCGCGCGTGGTCGTGTCGACGATGTCCGACTTGCACTCCGGCATCGTAGGCGCCATCGGCGCCCTCAAAGGTCCGTTGCACGGCGGCGCGAATGAGAAGGTCATGGACATGCTCCGCGCCGCCGGCGGACCGGAAACCGCGGAAAAATGGCTTCGCGACGCGCTGGTCCAAAAGTACCGGATCATGGGCTTCGGCCACCGCGTTTACAAGACCGGTGATGTGCGCGCCGGCATTCTCAAGGAATTCGCCCGCAAAGCCGCCGAATCCGCCGGCCAAACCAAGTGGGAAGAGACCGCGGAAGTGATCGAGCGCGTCCTCGGAGCCGAAAAAAACCTCATGCCCAATCTCGATTGGCCCGCCGGCCGGCTCTACCACGCCCTCGGCCTCGAAGTGCCGCTCTATACGCCGATCTTCGTCATGTCGCGCGTGACGGGTTGGAGCGCGCACGTCATCGAGCAACTCGACAACAACCGCTTGATACGACCGCGCGCGCGTTATACAGGACCGGAGGTGCGGGCAGTGAAGTCGGCGAGTGAGCGCGGCTAAGTCAAGAGGCGGAATTGCTTATGCTCTGAAGAAGTCCGTGGCCACCGGCCAGGAAACTTGGCGATGTGGCATACTCGGATATTCGCGCCGGTTAGGGTGGAACAATGAACAGTTTTGTTGTTGAGTTGCCGGCTGAACTGCAAGCCGAGGTTGCTCGTCGTGCCGGCCAAAAACCGGGTGGCGAGTCCGCCTGGGTGGCGGACGCGGTGCGGGAAAAACTCGAGGCGTGCGCTGAGCTGGAGTACCTGGAAGCTCGCGCGGCGCGGGGCAGCCGTGTGGCTTATGACCGGGTTCTGTCCAAGGTGCCTGTCACGCCTCCCCTTCCGGGAGACGAGCGTCTAACCAACGGTTGAAGCTGCCCTGGGCCGCCATCCAGGTTTTCTCGCTTCAACAGCTTTGCCGGCGGCCCCGGCAGCTTAGCCTTGGCGTTCGCCGGCAGGAGTCTGGCATGTGGCCGTTCTGCAAGAAACCGAAACCTGTGACGCTCAGCGAGCACCCGCGATACGCCAAGCAGCCGATCAATCTACTGTTTGAAGCTTTTGTCCTTGACGTCATCGGTCACTTGCCTGATGCAAAGCGGCAGACGCTCCAAGCAATGAATCTGCAGAAGGTGTTCAGCACACAGGCGTCGGAGTGGCGCGGTGTCTTGCGAGAGACTTTGCATCTGTCCGATACCATCGAGGTCGCAATTCTCGATCTGTGGTATCGAAATCGGGATGTGCTCCGCAAACAAGGACAAGAGTACGATCCAGTCGCGTTTTCGCAGGATTTCGCGGACCATTACTTTGCAGATGACAGCAAGGTGGATATGTGGCCGGATGGCGCGTTGGATGCGGCGAAAAAGAGAATCGCAGATTATCGGGCGGCAGAGTCAAAATAGCGTCGCTGCACCCGACGGCGGCCGCGGCTAAACTACCGATGAGCGACGCTAACCGAGAACTCACGGACCATGAGCGGCGTCTCGTGCGCTGGATGCTCGAACACGGCTCTCCCGAGGCCGCGGCGTTTCTGCCGCAACTCGAACTGGCTGAAGTTACGCCGTGGCGCTGTCCATGTGGCTGCGCCAGTATTCATTTCCAGATCCGAGGCAAACTCGAAGCACCTCCTGGCGTTCATCCGATAGCGGATTTCGTATTTGGAGACGATGAAACTCTGAGCGGCATTTTCGTCTATGAAAAAGATGGCATCTTGAGCGCGTTGGAGGTCTACGGGCTCGCAGGCGAAGCGCCAAAGTTCCTTCCAGAACCTGAAGCGCTTCGGCCATTCGGCCATGAGCCCTCCGCATAAGCAACGGCTGAGGCTGACCGGGTCCGCCATCCTGGTTCTCCTGTCGGGGCATAAATCAGGAGACCGCGATCCCCGTTTCACGCCGCTAGGTTCATGAGATCCCCGTACGCCTGCTCCTCGATCTTCGCCCACTTTGGATTGTTCTTGTACATCCGCTGAATGTGCTCAGGCCTGAGCCATTCGTTGATGTCTCGTTTGTAATGGTTCACGTTGACTAGCGGGGCTTCCATTACTTTTCGGCGCTTCGACATCGGCACGTCTGTAAATTCGCTGACGAACTGAAGGAAGTCGTCCCGCAGATACTCGGTGCGAAGCCAGCGTTGCACTTTGAAGCGGTCGTTCGCAAGGAACTTCTCCAGGTAGGCGTCTCCCATCGGGCGTTCGGCCATGTCGTCGGCGGTCCACATCGGCAGCGGCTTGTAGTCCGGGTAACCACCCCAGAGGCTGATGTGAATCGCGTGGCTAAGCGTCCAGGACGGCAGGCGGCGAATGTTGAGGACGAGCATCTTGTTGCCGATCTCACTCGCGCGGGCGGGAAAGCCATCATGTTTGCCGTGATGGTCGCTATTGTCAGCCCGCACGATAAGTTCCGGGAACAAACGGAACATCGCCAGGGTCGCATCGCCCCCGGTCTTCGGCAAATGGCCCCACGCGAATTTCTCACCTATGACCATGGCGCGTCCCCCGAGGCATGAAAGGATGGCAGTCAGAAAAAGTGAAAAGGCGAGAAACCAATCGGTTTCCACGGTCTGAGATCTTCAGCCAATTCTTTGCCTTGTGGCCGGGTGACGCTCATTCCGGACCCTACAGCTGCTTAGGTCGACGTGCATTGCGCCAAAGCCAGTCTACCCTTTGCTCCACGTGTCGATGTCGGCTGGCGTTTGAACGTGTGTGGACATGTTCTTGACTTCGTGTTGCTGGCCGTCCTCAAACGGTGGGAACCAGACGAACGGAATGCCCTTTCGAGACGCATAGCGGGTTTGAGTTCCGATTTTCCCCGGGCTGTGGAAAAGCTCGACGTTGAAGCCACGCTCGCGCAAGCGACGTGCCGTCTGAGCGGCAATCAGCCGACGTTCTTCGTTCGGCAAAACCACCAACACGTCAGTTGGACACTTCGCAGCGGCAGGAATTCTGCCCGCGGAGGCCAGCTTCGCGAATATCCGCGTTAGGCCGATGGAGATTCCAACGCCTGGAAGATTCCGATTGATGAACGAACCGGCAAGGTTGTCGTAACGTCCACCGGAGAAGATCGCGCCAAGTTTCGGGAACTCCAGCGATTTTCCTTCGTAGACCGAGCCGGTGTAGTAATCGAAGCCGCGGGCAATGGAGAGATCAGCGACGACGCCTTCGATGCCAACGCCGCGCAGCCAATCGATGACAAATGCCAGTTCAGACAATCCCTCGTCCAAGGTTGGAGTCTGCACCGCGAGTTTCTTCACCTCGTCCACAAACGCGGTGTCCGGCGTGCGGATGCGAGCCAGCGCGAGACATTGATCCGCAATCGCTGTGCCCAATCCCTGCGTATCGACAAGCTGTTTCTTGACACCGTCGGGCCCGATCTTGTCCAGCTTGTCGGCGATGCGAATCGCGCCGGCCACGTTCTCAATTCCCAGCCCGGAATAGAACCCTTCGAGAATCTTGCGATTCGATACGCAGATGCTGAACGCGCCCACATCTAGCCGGCTGACGATTTCGTGGATGATGGCCGGGATCTCGGCGTCGAAGTGGAGCGGCACATGATCGTTATTGATCACGTCGATATCGCATTGATAGAACTCTCGGAAGCGCCCCTCCTGTGGCCTTTCGCCGCGCCATACCTTCTGGATTTGATACCGCTTGAATGGAAAGACGAGGTCGTTGTAGTGCTGAGCGACATAGCGCGCGAGCGGCACCGTCAAGTCGTAATGCAAGCCCAACCGACTGTCACCGGCTTCGCCCTCCTCGGCTTGCAGTCGGGAGAGTACATAGACTTCCTTGTCGGTTTCGCCCTTGGCGAGCAGTGCACGCAAATCCTCGACGGCCGGCGTCTCGATGGAGCAGAACCCGTAGGACTCGAAACAGCGACGAATCGCATCGAGCCAGTTGAGCTCGGCGAGACGCACTTCCGGCAGCCATTCGGGAAAGCCGCTCAAGGCGCGCGGCGAGAAAGAAACCTGGCTCATCGCTTTCCTTACTTTCCGTAGCCTCTCGGGTGGTTTCGGTGCCAATCCCAGGCAGTTTCGATAATAGGTCGAAGCTCTTGATAGCGTGGCCGCCATCCGAGTTCACGGTTGATCTTATCGGATGCCGCGACCAATTCGGCCGGGTCGCCGGCACGTCTCGGCCCGATCACTGTAGGAATCGGTTTTCCAGAAACGGCTTCGGCAGTTTGGATCACTTCCTTGACGCTATAACCACGGCCAGTGCCAAGGTTGTAACAAAGCCCTTTTCCAGCTTCCAGCCGTTCCAGCGCGAGGAGATGGGCCTCAGCCAGGTCATCCACATGAACATAGTCTCGGATGCATGTCCCGTCTGCGGTGGGATAGTCCGTGCCGAACACTTCGACATGCGGTCGACGGCCCAATGCCGTGAGAAGCACGAGCGGTATCAAATGGGTCTCGTTCTCGTGGTCTTCACCGATGGACCCATCAGGGCTCGCCCCTGCGGCATTGAAGTAGCGAAGGGCCGCATAACCCCAGCCGTATGCGGCCGAATAGTCCGTCAGCGCGCGTTCAATCGCCAGCTTGGTTGCACCGTAGGGATTGATGGGCGCCTGCGGTTCGCTTTCCGTAATGGGAGCGCGCTCGGGAATTCCGTAGGTGGCGCAAGTGCTGGAAAAGACGAAGCGCCAAATGCCGTGTCGGCGCAGGCACTCCATCAGGTTGAGCGTGTTCACCAGATTATTTTGGTAGTACTTGGCGGGTTCGCGGACCGATTCCCCAACATACGCGGAGGCGGCGAAGTGCACGACCGCTTCGATTCGACGTTCGAGCAACACCTGATCGAGGCGGTGAAGTTCGGTGAGGTCGCCCACGATGAGCCGGTCGGCGGGCACGGCCTTTCGATGCCCGGTCGAAAGGTTGTCATAAACCCAGACATCGAGGCCGCGGGCAAGAAACAGCCGCACCGCATGACTGCCAATATAACCGGCGCCGCCGGTGACAAGGATTCGCATTAGATCAGTTCGTGATTCCCTTGGTTATGCGCATGAACACATCTTCCAGGTCGATTTCTTCTTCACGCAAAACGTGGAGCTTGATGCCTCGGCCAATGAGCACGTCGCCGATGAAGCTGCCGTCGGCCAAGCCGTCTTTCAACGTGACTTGCAGATCGGCGCCTTCGTTTTGAATCTCGACGCCATGCACGTTATTGTGTGATCGAAGTACGTCGTGTGCCTCTTGAGTCTGGTTGGGAGCGACTCGAACGATCATCACCAGCTGTTGGCGTACCTGGCGGATAGCGGCACTGAGGTCGCCATCGAACAAGAGTTTGCCGCTCTCGATGATGCCGATCTTATTGCAGATGTCGGCGAGCTCCGGCAAGATGTGACTGGAAACCAGGATCGTCTTGCCCATGCCGCGGAGGTCTTTTAGGAGTCGCCGCATCTCAATGCGAGCGCGCGGATCCAATCCGCTAGCCGGCTCATCTAAAAGAAGCACTTGTGGCTCGTGGAGAAGGACACGCGCCAAGCCCAACCGCTGAGTCATACCGCGGGAAAGGCTCGTGACCAGTGCATCACGTTTGAATCCGAGATCGACCAGTTCGAGTACCTGATCGCATTTTTGCCTGCGCTCGGCGCCCTTAATTCGGTACGCCGCCGCGAAGAACTCGAGGTACTCGATGACCTTCATGTCATCGTAGACCCCGAAGAAGTCCGGCATGTAGCCGATCAATCGGCGGATTTCCTTGGCGCCGTTGTATATCGAGTAGCCGCAAACCGTCGCTTCGCCCCAGGAAGGATTGAGAAGCGTGGCCAGAATCCGCATCGTGGTGGTTTTGCCGGAGCCGTTCGGTCCGATGAAGCCGTAAACGTCGCCTCGCTCCAGCTTGATAGACAGGCGATTGAGCGCGTACAAATCGCCATACATTTTCGTCAAATCGCGCGTTTCAAGCATGCGAAACTCGACATTGGTTACTTGTAGTCCGTTGTATTGATTACTACGTAGCGGTTACGGATTTGGTTGCGTCGGGGCAGAAGCTGGAGTGGGAAGCACAGGGACGAGCATACGGACGTAGGTGTCTTGGGTGAGGGCGCCGGTAAGCGTTGGACGAACTTCTCCCGGTTGCGGTAGTCGGCCGAGCCAGAGCCGACTCGGCGATGCTGAATCTTGGGTAACTTCCTCGACCGGGCCTTCAAGCCTCGCGGTGCGCCCGACCAAGATCGCACTATTCCGCAGCGCGCGCCTCCAGCTTTGATCTAGTTTGTCCAATGGACGGTCTCGAATCCCGTCCAGATTGACGGTGGCATCGTAAAACATGATTCGCCGCATCAGGCCAGTCCTGTCGGCGATGGTAGTTGCGGATGTCAGCCATTGTGAAAGTTGCATTTCCTGGGCGGACGATAAGGTTGTGTGTTGCCTCGGCGCCAGCGTTCCGAGTTGGTACACCTTTACCTGGCTCTCGGTTTCTCCATAAATCAGCGCCACTTCCGCTAGCGCGACAGGCAAGGGATTAACGACGCTGCCGTCAATTCCCGCCGGTCTACGACGCTGGAGCCTCGAAGCCGGAATCTCAAAATCGATCGTTGCCGCCCAGTTAGCCGTGAATGACTTGCTCGACCACACGGGTATGGGTACATTTTTCAATCCGCGAGCGTTTGGCGCAAACTCATAGGTGCGGCGGAAAGCAGGGACCGACCGTGGCCGATCGTAGCCGCCGAAGCCCGCCTCCGGCCTGCCCAGCCAACTGACAACGTTGTGATCGGGATCGTCTGTAACGGACCCCCAGGAAGCAGCGGGTTCGATTCCCATAGTGAATGATTCGGTGCGTGGACTGTAGAGCGTGAACCAGGTCGTTCCATAACAGCGCCGCCCCGTCAAATCGATGTCGACGAGGTCAAGCTTGTTGATGCGAAGTTCGGTTCCCTTCAAGGCATAAGCCGCGACGCAGGCGGTTACGGTGACGGCTACTGCGGCAATCGAGAAAATGATCCAATTCAGGTGCACACCGCCTAGGACGCGCGAGTGAAAGAAGTAACTGACCGGCCCCACAACCATGATAAAGACAAGTACCAGGAGCGCAATCCAGCCGAAGGGGACAACGCGAACAGTTGGGAACTGATCCAATTCTTGCTGAAGCAACGTGGCCACGTCGCTCGCGCCGCTTTCCTCCCGAGTGTTTGGCGGTCCGCTGGTGGTCTTCACGCCAATCTTGACACCGCACCGCGGCAAGAGCACCTTCCAGAAGTCCGCCTGGCCTGCCCAGGCGGTAAACGGTGCATCATCAAGGTCGATGGCAACCAAGGTGACCTGGCCGTTTCCGACTGGCCAGCGGATGACGAGGGAGGACGATTGTTCATCCAATCGTGGTGGCAACAACGACTGATAAACACCGCCGGGTGTGAGATTGAGTCGAATGCCGTCCTGAAAAACCGGTCCCGTTGTCGGAAACGAATGATGCCCTGCAGTCCACGTTCGGAGGTGATCCAGCGTTCGGGACGTTAATGGACCGCCGTCGGAAAAAGGCATCTCGATGCCGAGCTCGCGAGAAATGTCTGGTAGGATGTTTCGATTTCGGCCACAAGAGATCAGCAGGTGGCCACCACGCCGGACGAACTCCGCCAGGGCCTGCTTTCGGTCGTTGTCGGCTTGAAGAAATTGGTCAATCAACGTGCGATTCGCCGTCGGAAGGATCACGAGATCGACGGCAGAGTAACCAAACCAGCGATCGGGCAGTGCTTGGACATTATCAACGGCCGCGAGGCGGCACGCGCCGGCGGTTCGGCTCTCGGTTTCCGCGATCTGTATTGCGGAAAGGGAATGGCTGAACGCAGCGGGATTGCCGCCGAGGTATAGGCAAAGTGTGTCCGCAACATCCAGCGAATTCAGCGTGTGCGTCTCGCGAAGCCGATGCTGATCGGCTTCCACGGTAATGTTAAAGGTAGAACGAAGGCTGCCCGGCTTGGTGTACGCCCCGACGGAAAGTTTGTTGTTCGGAATAGGGACTGTGTAGACCGTTTGCGTTTCTTCCGAATCCGCCGTCTCGACTTGGATCTTAGCGTTTTCGATCTGTTCTGTGCCCGGATGAAATCGAATCTCAATCGGCACCCAGCAACCCGACTTGAACAGACCAGCCGGCGACCCGTAGGCCGGGAAGCCGACGCGCACTTCCTGGATACGCGGCGCAATCCGACTGTCCGCGTGAACAGACGCACCGGTTATTACCCACAGCGTGAGAGCAACGATCTGGCGCATGAAAAGACTAGGGTTTTTCCGCCTGGTCGCACGAGCACGGGATATTCCCGCAACCTGGACAGCCCGCAGCATATTTCGCACGAAATGCGCTTTCTAAATCGACCCCCACGGCATTGGCGAGCGTGGCAAGCCATGCCAAGACGTCGGCGAATTCCTCCGCTCGTTCTTGAGCCGTCCCGCCTCGTAGCGCCGTAGCCAGTTCGCCCACTTCCTCCGTGAACCACATGAACGTGCCTTCGACCCCACGACGCCGGTCCTTGGCATCGAACGTCTCGTGAATCAGGCGCTGGAGTTCGCCCAGGGTGGTCGACATGGTATTAATGTGCGAGCCGCGAACGTGAAGGGCAAGTCAAGAAGAGTTGAGTCTATGCGCTTTCCGAAATGCTCGAGTGCGTTGGTGCATAGCGAATGCGCGGCGCCGGCATCCGAGCGACGAAGTACTCATGCAGAGCGTCAGCCATTCGCCCGAAGCGAAACTTCGAGAGTAATCGTTCAAGTTTCGGCCCGGTTGTCGACAGGTTGACGTAATGACGCCAGGCCTTCCAGGCGCTTCCTAATCGCGGTTGTTCGGGATCGATCTCCCAAGGGTGAACGTAGATGAGAAAAGGCTCGCCGAGGTTATGGTTGATGCGGCGGAGAAAACGCATGGTCCACTTGAGGGGATACAACCGCAGGTAACCGCCGCCCGACACGGGAACATTCAACTTACAAAAACGTGCGACCGAGGCAGGGAACTCGAGCATTGGTTCCGCGCCGTCCGATAGCGGATGCGGGAACCGCGGCGCGTTCGGAATGCCGTATCTATCGTGGTAAATCGGGAAGATACTCGAATCGTACGTAAATCCCTCTTCGGCGAGGATCTCCAGCGCCAGAGCGACCGTTTGGTAATCGACCAGCTTGGCGCTCGATACGCTACCACCTTGCTGCCGACGGCATCCTCGATGACATTTCGGGCTTGGCGGAGGTCGTCGTGGAACTCCGTGGGCGTCATTTGGTACACCAGGCGATGCCAATAGCTGTGACATGCGATTTCATGGTCAGCCGCGGCAATCGTCCGGATGAGGTCCGGGAATCTATCTGCGATCCAGCCGAGCACAAAGAAGGTGGCTTTAACATCATGCCGCGCAAACAGTTCGAGCAACCGGTGTGTATTTGCAACGACCCGGCTCGGCAGACTATCCCAATTGGAGCGAGCGACGCGTCCCTCGAACGCCGTGACGTGGAAATAGTCTTCCAGGTCGACCGTTAGGGCGTTAAGAATCGGTCCGCGATGTTCCATGCAACCCCAATCGAAGAGCGCAATCCTCCTCCACTACCATAGCTCGGATTTCGCCTTCAAAACGCACGGCAATTGGGGTTCGCTAGACCTAACTAGGTTCGATCATCCACTGGTCGATCTCGACCGACGCGCCTCGCTGAAGAAGGTGCACTTCGATGACGAACTTGAGCCGCTTGCCCCGCCGAATGACTTTTCCTTCAAGCCCTGCCAGAGGCCCCGCGGTGATTTGCACTGAGCTACCCGGGCGGAGCCTGTCCTCCGGGGACAACGGTGCACCCAAAACCATTAACTGATGCACGCGTCTCAAGTCCGTCTGAAGCTGCTCCTGATCGTTTACCGCGATGCTTTTGGCTACGGTGTTGGTCTTTAATGCCTGGACCCGATGTTGTTCGTTGCCACGAACGAAGATATACCCGGTGAAAAGCGGCAAGTGCGAAGTCAAGAGTCGACCCCGAAACGGCTTCCGCCGTTGATACAGCGGTAAGAAAAACGAAATACCGCGATGGTGCAGCTTCCGCGCCAGCACTTTCTCGGCGCACGGCCGTGTATGCATCACCCACCACTGTAGGGACGGATCGTGCGCGTCGACGGGTTGGTCAAACAAGTTGGCCGGGTGGAGGTACGGCTCCAGCGGAAGTACCGGCATCCGATGCTCCACTCAGATTATTTCTGATCCCGTCTCGACGTTTTCGCCCCAGCGCGGCAACAGATCGTGCGAAACGCCGACATGATCACAAATCCGGCCCACGATGAAGTCGACGACATCGTCGAGCGATTTCGGCTTCACGTAAAACGCGGGCATGGCCGGCAACACTACCGCGCCGGCTTCCGCACATGTCGTCAAGTTTCGAAGCTGAATCAGATGCAGAGGGGTCTCGCGCGGGACGAGTACAAGGCGACGGCGCTCTTTGAGGTGCACGTCGGCGGCGCGGTGAATCAGATTTTGCGAGAGCCCTTGGGCGATTGCCGCCGCGGTACCCATGCTACACGGACATACCACCATACCCGCCGTCAGGAACGAGCCACTGGCGATCCCCGCGCAAAATCACGGTAATCGTGATATTGAACTTGCTGGGCGATCCGCGCGTTCACATCCCGCCCCAATAGATCGCCTAAGACGAAGTGCTCCAAACGAACGGTTCGATCGAGTTCTTGCTCAATGACCTCCGTAGCCGCAGGACTAAGCGTTAGATGGACATTCCGCCCGGCTTGAAGTAGGCACCTCGAGCAACCGGACGCCGTAGACGGCGCCGCTTGCACCGGTCATCGCCAAGACCAGGTCTGTCGCAGCCATGAGCCGACTCCATCAACCGTTCGGGTTCCTGGATTCGACCTCCGCCGTTTCCGTCACGTCGGCAGTAACCGCGCCGCCTTCCGCTGAGGGGGTATTCTCTTCGGGGACGAATTCCGGCGAGCTAAGTCGGTCGGCAACTTTCTGACCGACGATCGGCAGGTCCTTGAGTTCCTCCGGGTCACCCGTTGCGACCGGATGTTTCAGGAAATGATACAGGAGAAACGCGGCTACCACGCCAATGACGGTCAGCACCAGGATCGGCTTTAGCGCCGTTTCCAAAGTATGCTCGGCTTCCTCGACCAAGGACAAGAATTGCTCGCCGAACCAGTAAGCAAGAAAGAAGAGGAGACTGTGACCGAAAACCAAAGCGATGCCGTCCGCCAAGATGAATCGATAGAGCGGAAGGCGCATCAAGCCTGCCGTGATAAACATGGGACTGCGAATGGCGGGAATCCAGCGCATGAAAAGTAGAATCCGAAGGCCGTACCGGTGAAAATTCTCTTCCGTGCGCAAGCGCGTCTCCGATGGATAGAAGCGCTTCACCCAGTTCCATTCGAGGAGTCGCGGTCCGAACAGTCGGCCCATCCCAAAGAGCAAAACGTCACTAATCATGACGCCGAGAAAACAGATCGGCAGAATCAACCAGCGAAGGTGCCCGAGCTCTGCGTTGCTCGCGACCCAAATCCCCGCCCCGATGGTAGGGAGTTCTTCGGGAATGGGAGCGCCAAAGCCCGCGGCTACCAGCGCAACGAACGCCGCAATGAACGGCCAAAACCAAAGATGGCTGAAGTCGGGCAAGCCAACGGTCCCCCTGATCGGACAGCTATTAACGGCTCCGCATGCTAAGGGGCGGCCCCAGTACTTCTTGCAACAGAATGGCGCTTTGGAGTGATTGTCGATTCCGCAAGTGCGCCACGATTTCATCGTGCAATGCAGAGACAGGCGCTGGGGCGGAAGTGGACGGCTCTGCACCGATTCGCTCCCGTAAATTGGTGACGACTCGCGACGGCTTGAACTCAGGCAGCTTGGATGAAGGAGCCACTTCGACGGCAACCGCCGGAATCGTCACACTCACCGGCCCGATGCGTCTAGTTTCCTTCGCCGGTAGAACGGGAAGCACGACCACCGCGCTATCGGTGGGCGCGGAACGACGACGACGCAGTTCCGTCGGGCGTTCGGTCCTCGTCGGCTCCGGCTGCATACTGTACTCCTCTCTATCGGCGGTCTCTTGCCGGCGCCGGTTTACTTCGTTCAGAAACTGATCCACGGTCGTGGGCTCCGTGCGGCCCCGATTGCCGACCGGTCCTTGCCTTTGAGGCATCGGCCTGCCGGGCGGTCGTTTCTTTTCCTCCTCTTTGCCGCGGAACACACTGCTGATGATCCAGACAGCCTCCACGACCACGATGAGGAGCAACAATGATTCGATTGGCATGATACGCTCCGACGTCATTCCGTCATCAAGTGGGTCCTTGACGATCCTGGCGTTCGTTATGTCCGCTGGTGCTGATTCCCGCAATGGAGTTCCGCATGGAGGTGTCCGACTGCAGGTTCCGCATGCCGTAGTATTCCATGATGCCGAGTCGCCCATTGCGAAACGCTTCGGAGATAGCAAGCGGAACTTGGGCTTCGGCTTCCACCACTTTGGCTCGGTTCGCTTCGACGACCGCCCGCATCTCTTGCTCCTGAGCCACGGCCTCGGCCCGGCGACGTTCGGCTCGCGCCTGGGCGACACGAAGGTCGGCCGCGGCCTGGTCTCCCTGGAGCTTCGCGCCAATGTTCTCGCCCACGTCCACGTCGCATACGTCAATCGACACAATCTCGAACGCCGTCTGCGAATCCAGCGAGTTCGTTAGCACTGCCTGTGAGATGAGGTTCGGATTGGCAAGGACATCTTTGTGATCTTCGGCGCTGCCGATCGCCTTGACGATGCCCTCGCCCACGCGGGCAATGATCGTCTCCTCGGTCGCTCCGCCTACCAGGCGATCCAGCTTCGTTCGCACCGTGACGCGTGCTTTGACCCGCAATTGAATGCCGTTCTTGCATACGCCGTCCAGGGTGACACGCCCTTTGGCCGGATCGGGGCAATCAATCACCTTTGGATTGACGCTGGTCTTGACGGCGTCGAGCATGTCACGTCCGGCCAGATCGATGGCCGATGCGGTCCGCCACGGGAGATCCATGCCTGCCTTGTGGGCCGCGATGACGGCCGTGGCCGTCTTAGGAACGTTGCCCCGCGATAGATAATGCGCCTCCAGTTCGCGTGTGCCCACCTTGACGTTGGCTTGCACCAATGCGATTTTTTGCCGCACAATCATCTGATAGTCGACGTTTCGCAGTTTCATTCCCACTAGATCGATGATGCCAATACCGGCGCTCGTCAGTTTGCATTGAATCCAAAGTCGCAAGAAACTGAAGAACACAACGAGGCCGATTATCAGCACAATGGCAGCGATGGCGCCGCCAATTAGCAAGATATAGTCGCCCTGCTGGAACTTCATCGCCTTACCAGCTTGGGCCAAAACCATTGCGGACATTATGATCTCTCCACGTTATTGGTTGCATGTGCCATGGGTTAGGGTCGCGGGATCCTTAATGCGGCGGCCCGGGTTTAACTGAAATCCACGTTCTCCAAATCCGTGAGGTTGGTTCGTTCGACCGGGCGAACGATTACTTTGCCGGCCTTAACGTCAATGCACCGAACCGATTCGCCGGCATCCACCATCATTCCCTCCGTGAGGCAATCGATGCGCTTGCCGTCGAAATCGACCACACCGGCCGGCCTCAAAGAAGACAGCGCCCGTCCGAACCGGCCACGAAGCTGCTCGAGTTCCAGGTTCACGGGCATCGAAGCCAGTGTCGCATCTTCGCCGGGGTCGGTCAGGAAAAACCGTTTGCCGACCGGCATTCTTGGCCAGTAATGAAAGAGGATACCCATAAGTGCCGGAATTGCAATGAATACGCCGATCAGCGTCAACCAGCCGAGATACGGGTCGCTGCTGTTGATAAACGTCATCACAATGCCGCCGATAATGGCAGCAATCGCCAGGACAAAACAAATCCCGGAGGGGATGATCAGCTCGGCGAGCAAAAGCAAGAAGCCGAAGCCGATCAGAATGAAAGCCAGAGTCAGTGGCTCCATGCGTTACCCGTTTGCGCTGGACAAGTGATGGATAAGACCTTAGCCGCGACCGCGTTTGCAAGAAGTCGCGGCCGGGGTTAAACCTCTTTGACGACGATACGATTACCTTCGATTTCAATTACCTGCACGCGGCTTCCGGCTTTGACATAGTTACCCTCGGCTACGACATCGACGAAATCGTCGCCGAAACGGGCTTTTCCGGCCGGCCGCAGTGTCGTCGCTGCCTCTCCGATTGCTCCCAAAAGCGACGCGTACGCCAACGAGGTCCCCGATTCTTCTTCCAGCGGCGCGGTTGTCTCGGCCGGTGGAATCAACACTAAGCGGTTGGCCCACGGAATGTTCGGGAGGTAATACGCCAACGCCAGCGCGCCCGCCACCGCACCCAATAAGCTTACGCTAATTGTCGTGAGCGTGGTGCCGAACTCCATCCATTCGTGCTGCGTCTCGGGCTTCTTTACGACAGTCGCCAGTCCTAGACTGACCACCACGAGCACGATGCCGCTAATCCCGGGCACCCCAAGGCCCGGCACAAGAAACACTTCCAAACCGATTAGGATGAGTCCAAGCAAGAATAACAGGATCGCCAACATCGTCAATTGACCTTGTAGCTGGGACTGCGACCAGAAGTACAAGACAAAGCAAATCGCGGCCACCACGCCGGGTACGCCGACGCCCGGCACCTTTAGCTCCAAGATCAACCCGATGATGCCAATCATAATGAGAAACATGGCGACGACCGGGCTGCAGAGGAACTCCGCGAAATCTTCGAGCCAATCCGATTTGACCTCGGTGGGTTGGCGTTCATCCAAACCGTACTTGTCTCGGAGGAAAGTCACCAATTGCTGCGGCTCACCTTCGAATACAAACTTCGCCACACCGTGGCGTTTCGCCTCGCTGCTGTCCAGCGTGAGCCAGGCGCCGAACGGCTTCACGGGTCCCTCGTTCACCCATTCGCGAGTCTTCTCCGCGTCTTCGTTGAGTTGATCTGAATCCATAAGCCGGCGCTCAAAGGCCTTGCCGCGACGGCTTACTTGATGGATCGCCAGATTGGGTTCAAGCATCCCGCGCACGAGAAGCGCCGGATAGCCCTGTTTTTCCGCCAGCGACGCTAGGGATGCACTTATCTTGTCCGCGAGCTGCGGCGCCTGGCTTACGTATTGCTCAAATCCTCCAAGCTGGGCTTTTTGATCCATCACGATTTCCGAGCAACCTAAAGCGAGAAACACGGCAGTGTTCCGCGCCTCCCGGGTGACGATCGCCACGGTCATCACGGGGTTCTCGCCGTTGTTGTCGCGCAAGGTACGGATCGTCTCGGCCAGGTCCTGGGCCACAAGCGTTTCACCATCCCCGCACTCCAACTGAAGGAAAATAAGGTTGGCGCCCTTTCGGACGGTTTGCCGCAAGCGGTTGCCAAGCCGTTCCTTCATGGTCCGGTCCACTTTTCCCGACACGATGAGGCGATAGGCGACCGGCGTTCTCCCTTGCAACGGATCTTCGCGCAGGCTGGTGGTCGGCATTTGGTAAAGCTCACGCACGTCGGCGCGGGTTTCCAAATGAACCTGGCAGAGCCCAAACTTCTGTGCCTGAGCGGCATCGTAAAAGCCGGCTTTGCCGGCCATGAGCACCGGATCCCGACGCACCGCGGGCACGAAGTTATTTTTTACTTCCTCGTCCAGCCGTAAGGCATCGACATACCAAGCGCCGCCTGCGCGATTGCCTTCGATTACTTCCATCTTCGGGTCCGCCATTTTGAGAATGATGGCCGGAAAATAGCGACGGCGTTCCGCCAGGTGGGTGTAATACGCCAGGATGTCCGGTTCCAATGGCTCGCCTTGTGTGCCCGTTACATTGCCGATTCTCGCCTTCTTGGACATGACCACCTCCTTGCAAGCCAGCACCGGCAACACGGTATGGCCGGTCACATCGTTGCGAACGAAGGCAATCGTCGTAGCGTCTTGAATGCCGAGCAAATACTTGGCAAAGTCCCGGCAGACGCCGTAATCGTCCGTTCGGCTTGGCCCGCCGTCGGCATTAAAGTCCAGAACGATCTTGAGTCCGCGCTTGTCGGGGCGGTCGCGGAACCGATCCATTTGGGATTTCACACGACTTAAGACAAGGGAATCGATACGATTGCTGACCGAAATGAACACACCGTCAACCGAGGCCTCCTCGCCCCGGACCGGCTCTCCCGCAGGCGCCTGTCCAAAGGCTGACGCAGCGCAAACAGCGACGCTCAGCCATAAACCGATTAACCAGTTACGAAGCCGCTTGAGAAACACTTGTTTGGATCTGGGGGTCGGCACAATCATCGTTGGACCTCCCGGTATGAAACCCGGGCGCCCATCATTCCGGCCCTAGCAAGCGTAGATGGGCCACAAGCCGTTCCGTGCGCTATATGGCAAAGGGAGCCGGCACCGTCACGCATACTAATACTGAATTATAGATAGGCTCAACAAGCCGGCAAAGCCTGCGAGAGCCGTCTACACCAGAAGGTAATTCGATAACCGTGTCTCGAAATTGCTGCCTTCGGCGTCTTCTATTGTAACAACCGAAGCCGAGGTTAGGTTATAACCCGATTTCGGCCGGCGGCTTTCGCTTCGTAAAGTCTCTGGTCCGCCAGGCGAATTAACTCTTCGGTCGTCACGGCTTCGCCGGCGCCGACGGTTGCGACGCCCAGGCTGATGGTCACCTGAAAGACCTCCCGTTCGAAATGGAATGGATGGTTTTCCACCAGAGTCCGAAAGCGCTCGGCAGAGCACATCGCGCCATCCATAGCGGCTTCCGGGAGCAACAGCGCGAATTCATCGCCGCCATACCGACCGAGAAGTTCTTCCTTTCTCATCGACGTCTTGAGAATCCGCACCAACTCCCGCAAAGTGCAATCACCGGCCCAATGTCCGAAACGATCGTTGATCGCTTTGAAGTTGTCCACATCGAACAGCACAAGCGATAGTGGTCGATGGTGCCGCTGCGACCGAGCGATTTCGCGGGTAACCGATTCGAGAAAATGAGCTTTGTTCAGGACGCCCGTAAGGCCATCAATAATGGCGAGCCGGTGAATTTCTTCGAGGAAATTGACTTCGACATTGGCGCCTTCGAGAAATCGAAACACCTGGCTACCGATTTGGATGTGATCGCCGTCGGCGAGTGCATGACGAGTGATCGGTTCGTCATTGACCAGAGTGCCGTTCGTGCTGTTAAGGTCGCAGACAACGTAGCCGCCATTTTCCCGAAGAATGCGCGCATGACGGCGGGACACTGTCAGCTCATTGACCCGAACGTCACATTCGTCGCCGCGCCCGAGGCTCACAGGAGACTCGCCAATGTGGAAAAGCGACCCTAGTCCTGGGCCCACGGGATAGATATGCACCAGATGCGCTTGCGGAGGCGCGTCCGTCGGCGCCGGCGGTGGATCGGCAAGCCAGGTCTGCGTATCAGTTTCCGTCCGCTTCCTGACGGTCATCGGGCGTTGCTCCAGAGTTATGCCTCCGTCTACGGTTTGTATATGTGCACCCGTTCACACCAGTTTACTTCATGGCCGGCTGGTATGCCGTCTTCGTGGATCAAACGATGAGCAATCCGGCATGGCATAACCGCTGAAGGCAAGCCCCCAGCTTAGATTCCGCATCTCGGCTGGACACTCCAGCTCGGGAGAGTATCGGCTGGCCAACCGGTCCGGCAAGTTCACGCAGCAATTCCCCGCGATCGCGTTGGCCGTCCAGCTTCCAAAGAATGAAACGCTCCAATTCCGTCAATTCAATGGATTCATGCCGTTGATTCGTCACCAACGGTCCACGAGCGGCCTGGTATCGCGAAAACCGGGCCGCTTTGGGTTTGTTGGAGATCGCGTTAACCAGAGGTAGCGGCTGCACATGCAGTTCTACCAAGTCGATTTCCAGATGACTCTGGAGTAACGTCCGAGCGAGTAAGTCGCGGGACGCGGCCCATTCAACGTCGTTTACGTTTGGAGAAACTTGGGCACGGGTCTGCTGCTCGAGTTCTTGAAAAGAAACCGAACCTGGCCAGGATTGTGCCAGATGCCGCAACGCCGTCTTTACCACGGGGTACGTCGTCGTGAGCGAACCAAAGGTTCGTCCGTGGAACGTAATTTCTGTTGAGTCGAGCGGATTGGCGTTTCCGCTATCGGCTCGCGCCGCCGACGCCAAGTGCATTTGCTTCACTCGTTCCGTCTGTCCCGTCCAATCCAGATCAACGGCCTGATGACACAAAAGTGACTCGCGAAATTGGCGGCCGTGAACGAAGTCAAGGTATTGCTGTCGCTCGAACCAATCCGCCGAGAGCCGGGAAAGCACCTGATTCACGTCCGTGGGTAAGTCGGTCGACGAATTCGCGGTAGCGTCCGCCTCGCCGATGTATTGGAGCCCATGCCTACCTGCTTGTTCCAGGAATTGATGAAAATAGAGCGGTTCGTTGATTTCTTCCAGGTACTCGTGAAAGAGGTACTCATCCGAATGTGGGTCAAGCGCCGTGACCGTATGCCTTAGCATTTGAGCGTAAGGGCTGTCTTGTCGTGGCGAAGACCGCGCAAGGAAAAGCAGAAGGGCGCGTGCATGTTGAACGCGCTCTTTCGGATCGTGATATTTCCGAGCATGGTAGCGCATCATGTCGCGCACCATGCGGAGCATATGCCAGCCCGGATAAATGTTGTAACTCACATAGGCCACTCCCTGCTCGGCGAGGTTCTGCGAGCAGATTTGCAGCAGTCGTTGCTGTGCGTCAGGCGGAATCCATGAATACACACCGTGGGCAATGATGTAGTCAAAGATGCCCCAACTCGCGTCGATGGCACGGATGTCGCCGAATCGCAACTCAATGTTAGTTAGTCCCAAGTCAGCAATGATTTTTTGACCTTCCGTAACCTGTTTGGCCGAGAAATCGACGCCGATGAATTGGCTTTTCGCCAGATTGCTCGCCATGGGAATGAGATTGCCGCCGCCGGCACAACCTAATTCCAGAACACGACATCGGTCAATCGCCTGCGGATTCATGCCAAGGAGGGATGCCAGCGTGGCGAGGCGGTCGGGATGACTTTGCGGATGAGGAGAGAACACGTACGGCATTTCGTCGTAGCTGGTGTGTTCGGGCTGGACCATCGAATTCTCCCATCTTCCATTAGTGTAGGATTCGCCTTGTTTGAAGGGCGCAAAGACGTTATGCGACGCGCCTCCAATCGGGGGATAAGCAATTCATGCGCGCTCGCTTGCTCCATCTGGCGCGAGCACTTTCGTGGACCGGCTTTTGGCTAGCCGTCGGTGTCGGTCTGCGCCTTTTCCACTACCTGCGCAATCCATCCCTCTGGCACGATGAAGCAGCGGTCGTCGTAAACGTGCTCCAAAAAGGGTATGCCGACTTCTTCGGGCCTCTGCTCTATTCCGAAGCGGCGCCGCCGCTGTTTCTATGCGTGGAAAAAGCAGTCGTTACCGTTTTCGGCGACAGTCTCTACAGCTTCCGTCTCTTTCCGTTCCTCGCTAGTTGCGGTGCATTGTTAGTCGTCGTTGCCTGCGCCCGGCGAATAATGGCTGAACGTGCCGTGTCGTGGGTGGCCGCCATCGCCGCGTGCTCGGACACCATCCTGTGGCATTCGTGCGAGGCGAAACCCTATGCCGTGGACTTGCTATTGTCCGCGGGTCTGATGAGTCTCGTCGTCTTCGGTCGCGAATGGCCCATTCAACGTGTGCTAACGATTCTCTGCTTAGTTTCGCCCGCGATGGTGTTCCTTTCCTTTCCGACTTGTTTCCTGCTTGGTGGGGCCGCGGTGTGCCTTCTTCCGGTTGCTGTCCGACGGCAATGTGCCACCGTCTGGTTTCTGTACGGACTCTTTGTGACCGTACTGTGCGGATCATTCTTGTTCCTTTTGGCCGGCCCGATTCATGCACAACGCGACGAGCACATGCTCGGCTGCTGGGTGCACACTTTTCCCGACTGGCGCCGCTATTGGACGGTTCCGGGTTGGATGATTCAGCGCACGACGGAGGTGGCTCGTTACGCAATTCAACCAACCGGTAATGCTCTCATCGTCGTGCTCGTCGCCGGTGTAGCAGTCTTGTGGCGGGAGGGCCAACGGCGCCTTGCCGTTTTTCTCGTTGCACCGGTGTTATTGGCGTGTGTTGCCGGACTGGCCCGGCAATATCCGTATGGCCCGTATCGAGTGATGTCGTTCGCGGCGCCTGCGTGCTGGATCCTCGTTGGCGTTGGCGTGCTGCCCACTCTTCATGCGCTGCGACGGCTTACGCCCGTTGCTCCATTGGCACTTCTCTTGCTCGTGGCCATTCCTATCGCCCAGGCCGGCTACCGTGTCGCCGTCCCGTGGCGTCGAGCGGACACAGCGTCGGCATTCGCCTACGTGCGTGCGGGATGGGAACCTGGCGAAATCGTCATTGGAAATGCCTGGGAGGATATTTACTACACCCGCCACGGAGATTTGCCTTACGTCACCTGCGGGCGACTGCGTGCCTTAGATTGCGGCGGCGCGTGGGTGGTTGCGACCTCGGCCAGTGAAGCGGAACGCCAGGCCATCCTGAAACATGTGGCGTGCTTTGCCCCGTGGACGTTGCTGGAGAAAAGACACTTCGAGCGTGTGACCGTGTTTCATTTGCAGCGGAATGATCGTTTTGGAACCGAGTCCGCTCAGGCCGGCCCGCTGCCATAAATATGCTGAATCGGGGTCTTGTGGCCCCAGGAGACTTGATCTCGCGTCAATCCGAAGACGGCCGCAATGCGATCGCGCTCTTCCGGCGACGGCGTCCAACGGCCAAGGACAATCGCCGCCACACGCTGTTCATCCAGCCCCGCACGCCGGGCCACTTCCCCGCCATCCATCTGGTGCTTGCGACAAAGATCTTCGACAGTCATACGCTGTTCCATCTGAGCCACTCCCGCCCTTCCATGCGATAGAACGCCCATCGCCTATTGTACATGTCTCAGTGCCTGCGCACTCCCTGGTGCGATGTCGATGCACAACATAAGATGAGTCAAGCTTTTAAATCGCATTCGACTTTATTTACAGAATCACGATGGGAGTTTTCGCGGTCCACATTTCCGACGGCGTCCTGACGCCCACGTGGCAAGCGAGCGGCTTTCTCCTAGCGGCGGCACTTGCGCTATTCGGAGCGTGGCGCATTCGTGACGAAGAGATTCCACGCGTCGCGCTGCTTACGGCGGCATTCTTCGTGGCGTCGTTCATCCATGTTCGCGTCGGATCCACCAGTGTGCATCTCTTGCTCAACGGACTCATGGGCGTCGTTCTCGGGAGGCGGGCCGCGCTGGCGATACCCGTTGGCACGGCACTTCAGGCATTGCTGACACAGCACGGCGGGTACCTGACAATCGGAGTGAACAGTTGCGTGATGACCTTGCCTGCCTTGCTGGCTTGGCAGGTGTTCGGCCTCCTGCGACGGGTGCCCTGGATTCGTGAACCGTGGTTGCGAACGGTATTGGTTTTCTTTAGCTGCCTGGTCTGGATGGTCTGCCTGATCTTCGGCACGGTGCTTCTGGTGTCGAATTACCGTACATCGCTTTCCGGGCTGGACATTTCCGTAATCAACACCGTGACGCTTCACTCTATCGGTTGGCCGGTTGCCGTCTCTGTTTCAGCCTTGGCAGCGTGGTGTGAGCGTCGACTGGAGAACGCGCCGGAGTTTCCGCTTGGAATGTTGGTCGGCGAGTTTTCCGTGTTACTCACGACGCTGCTCAATGCGCTGGTACTCGTTTGGGGTGGCCAAGAAGATTGGCCTAGCTTGGTGTTGATAACCGTCGTCCCCCATGTGCTCATCGCCGTGCTCGAAGGCGTGGTTCTCGGTTTCACTGTCGGATTTCTGGCGCGAGTGAAGCCGGAAATGGTGGGATGGTCCGAACCGGAGGAGGCCGAATGTTTGGCGGATTCCGCAGCATAGTCCCTGCACTCGGCGTGATCGTTGCACTCCATGCCGCAACACCGGCCGCGGCACACGGCGTCAAAGCGAAATACCGATTTCTTCCCGAGGGTCAGATTCGAGTTGAGGCGTGGTATGACGTCACCGAAGACCCCGTGAAGAATGCAAAGATCGCCGTTTTTGACAACGGAACCAAAATCATCGAAGGCCAGACCGATGACGACGGCGCTTTCATATTCTCGTACACCGGCGTCGCGAACCTGCGCGTGACGATTGACGCCGGCGCTGGACATCGCGCGAACCTACTGATTCCAGCAGCCGCCCTTACCAACCGCCACGAGGGCGATTCCTCGTCCGCTACGCCCAATTCGCACATGGGTTATAAGGACGTAGTGCTCGGCGTCGCGTTGGTGCTAGCCCTAGCCGCATTCTGGTTGAGCTGGCGCAATGCGCGGAAGATTAGTGCCATGCAAAGCCGCTCAGGTTAGGGCGCTTTGAGCCCAAGCGGGAACACCTCGTTCAACGGCACTTCCCATTGCCCAAGCCCGACGCTGACGATGGCGAGATCCTTCTTGATGTCGACTCGAACCACGCGTCCTGGTTTGTCGAAGCGGGCGACGCGGACCGGGTCATTGGGTTGGAGCTTCGCACGCGCTTCGCGCAATGCCTTCGCCGCCGCCGTTTCTCGCTCGATGTCCGCGAGCTTTCCCTCGTATGCTTCGCGCGTTTGCTCCGCTTCATGTTGCTTGCGAAGCGCTTCTTCGCGGGCCTTCTCGGTTTCCTCGCGAAGCGCTTGCAACCGAGCGAGTTCCGGTGTACGTCTTTGACGGCGACGCAAATAACGCCGTGCACTGCGGAGCAGGTCTCGCGGCAAATTCAGCCGGCGGGCAATCTTCAAGGCGTTGCTCATTCCAAACTGCCCGATGTGCAACCGGTACGTCGGCCGCAGGGTTTCTACATCAAATTCGACCGCCCCGTTTTCCGCGCGATTATTGGTAAACGCATAAGTTTTCAGATCGCCCAAGTGCGTGGTCACCATTACCAGGCACCCGATTTGATCGAGCGCATCCAGAATCGCCCGGCCCAGGGCAGCGCCTTCCGTCGGATCGGTGCCGGCGCCCAGTTCATCGAGAAGCACGAGACTGGTAGAATCCGCCGCTCCGAGTATCGAGGCAATTCGTGACATGTGCGAGCTGAACGTGCTGAGCGACTGCTCCAAGCTCTGCTCGTCGCCGATGTCGGCCAGAACTTGACGAAACACCGGAACCATGCTGCCGTCGCCTGCGGGAATATGCATGCCCGATTGCGCCATCAGGCACAGCAATCCTGCTGTCTTCAGCGTCACGGTCTTTCCGCCGGTATTCGGGCCGGTGATGATCAACAACTGGAAGCCCATGCCAAGTCGGACGTCGATCGGAACGACTTCGCGCCTCACCGCAGAATCCTCGCTCTCCTTCGGGTGGGAACGGAAGATATGCTCCAACAATGGGTGACGTGCTTGTCGAAGCCAAAGTCGACCATCCGTATTGAGGTCCGGCGGCGACATGCGAAAGTCGCGGCTAAGTCGTGCCTTGGCCGTGACAAGATCGAGCCGAGCCATGACTTCGACGGCAAACTGTAAGGGACGTGCCACTCGAGCGACTTCCGCCGTGAGCCGACGCAGGACACGGCGGATTTCACGGTCCTCTTCGCCCTTCAGGACCGCACGTTCGGCGCTGAGACTCGCGACCCCGGCCGGTTCGATGAAAACCGTTTCCCCGGTGCTGCTCGTGCGGTGCACTATGCCTTGAATCTTGTGCCGATAATTCACAGCAACAGGTAAGACATAATGGTCGCCGTTGACGGTGGCGTTCGGGTACCGCAGGATCTTTCGAAGCTCTGGATCGCGGAGGAGGCGTTTGATCTGGTTCTGGACGCGGGTATCCAAATCGCCGAGCCTCTGCCGCACGCCCGCCAACTCGGCACTTGCCATGTCCAGCACATGGCCGCGCGCGTCTATGCAGCCCTTGATTGATTTGGCTACCAAACCCAAGTCTTCCACCGGCGCCAGCAATTCAATCAGCCGTTGGAATCGCTCTCCCAGTCGCATGCGGTAGCGGTACATATGACCGGTGCACGCCAGCGTGTCGGATACCTCCAAGAGTTGCTCCGCGGTCAACATCGAGCCAATCGCAGCACGGCGAGTAAGCAGACGAACGTCGTGCAACCCGGCGAACGGCGGTGATTGCCCTTGCCCTAAGGCCTCCACCATCTCGGTGACCAAGGCAATCTCTGTGCGAATCGGTGTGATATCCGTCCCTGGTTCGATTTGCTGGGCTAACTCCCGCCCCAAGGCGCTGGCGGCATAACCGGCGAGCAATGACCGGACTTTGCTGAATTCCAATAAATCGAGCGTGTGTGAATCCATCGATCCTGTTGCCTATCCTGACTTTGCCGGTCTGTGAGATGCGTTATTGTACCTTAACGGCTGCGGCCCGGCGTTCTAGTCGCGGAACCCCTTCGGTATAATCCAACCCATATGGTAGATCACGCCTTGCTCAGCCAACTCGCGGACGACCTGGGTTGGCTGGAAGAGTACTGCCGGCAGCGTCCCGGGCAGGCGGAGCATGCGGCTGAGTTACGGCTGGCAGCGGCATTGGTGCGCAACTGTATCGGACCGTACCTGGCCGGCCAGGCGTCCGAGCCTTTGCATGTCGCCGTGGTCGGGGGGGCAGGCGCGGGGAAGAGCACGGTTGCCAATCTGTTGAGCGGGGCGCCGGTTGCGGAAGCGAATCCACAAGCGGGGTTCACGCGCCATCCGGTGGCCTACGCTGCATCCGATGGCGCGCCGACGTGGACCGCCCACGCCGGTTTCCTAGGCCCGCTCCGCCGCTTGTCTCATCCGGCTGCAGCCAGTCTAGATGAGAATGTCTACCAGTTGCGCCGTGTGCCCGTCGCGAACGGAGCGGATTTCCTTCGGCGATTCGTCGTCTGGGACTGTCCGGACATGACGACGTGGGCCGCGACCGGATACGTTTCCCGATTGTTGGAAGTCGCCGGCCTTGCGGACGTGATCGTGTATGTCGCATCCGACGAACGTTACAACGATGAGGTTCCGACGCAGTACCTCCGACTTCTGCTCGAGGCTGGGAAACCCATCGTTGTCTGTCTCATGAAAATGCGCGAAGAAAACGCCGGGGCGATCCTGGCCCATTTTCAGCGCGACGTGCTGAATCGCTTGCCAAATGGAGCGGTTGCCTGCCTGGCGATTCCGCACCTGACTGCCGACCAACTCGTCGATCCCGCGCGACATGCGGCATCCTACCGGATTCCGCTCGTCAACCAAGTTACGGTGCTCGGCGAACCGGCCAGCGCGGCACGGGAACGCTCCGTGCGCTGGGCAAGTAAGCACTTGTTGGGAGCGCAGCATCGGCTGTTAGGCGTGGCGCGCGGCGATATCACGGCACTCGAGGAGTGGCGGTCGCTGGTCAAAATGGGCCAGGCAGAATTTGATCGCCGCTATCGAATGGAATTCCTCACCGGTGAAAAGTTCCGCCGATTCGATGAAGCGCTGGTTCGACTCCTCGAACTTTTAGAACTGCCAGGCGCGGGCCGAGTGCTCAGTCAGGCATTGTGGGTAGTACGGACTCCGTATCGATTGCTGAAGGGCTTCGCAGTGAAGGCATTCAGCCGGCCTGATTCCCCGACTTTGCCGGAACAACCGTTTCTGCACGAGGCGTTTGCTGGCTGGCTTGACTTACTTCGCAAGGAAGCCGCACGACGCTCGAATATGCACTCGTTGTGGGCACACATCGATAAAGGCTTCGCTGGAAGTCTCTCCGAAACGTGCGGCGAGCGCTTTCAGCAGGGTCTGCGGGGCTTTCGGCTCGGTCAGGCGGAAGAGGTGGATCGGACCGCCCGCGCCATTTATGAGGACATGGAAAAGAACCCCGCTTTACTGAACACTGCCCGCGGCCTGAAGTTTACGGTCGATGCCGGTGCCGTCGCCGCGGCCATCGCGGCCGGCGGTATCGGCTGGAGCGACTTCATTTTGGTCCCGCTGGCCGCGTCGATCTCGCATCAACTCGTCGAATTTATGGGTAAGACCTATGTCGATAGCCAGCGCGAACTGGCCCGCAATCGACAGCAAGCGCTCGTGTCGCATCATGTCTCGTCTCCCGTGGCAGAGTGGCTGGCCCAATGGCCGATCACCGGCGGTTCTGACTTCGAAAAACTGAATGCAGTACTTCACCGCGTGCCGGACGCCGTTCGGAAGCTGGATGACGCCGTAACTGCGAAAACACAGAAAGCCGGGGCCGTCCGTGAATGACACGGAACAGGACAGACCGCAGAACGCGACGGCCACGCCGACCGCGGTGCGTTCCGAGCCGTTCTGGCGCACCTTGGTTCCCGCACTCCGAAGGCTCGAACTAGACCTGCGAAAGTGGCTTAACAGCGCCCACCAATACCCGCTGCCGACCATGACGCGCGCCGCCCTGGAAGGCGAGGCCGACAACCTACACCGCCAGTCCGAGGCGCTGGATGTAGATCGCCCGATGCTCGTGATCATGCTCATGGGCGGCACCGGTGTCGGCAAATCCACTTTGCTTAACGCACTGGCCGGCGGGAAGATTGCCGAAGCATCCTTCACTCGACCGACAACTCGCGATCCGGTGGTCTACTACCATGAATCGGTAAGACCCGATGACCTCGATCCGGCGCTGCGACAATGTAAACTTGTCCCGCACGATCGGCCGGAACTCGAGCAGAAGATTCTGGTCGACACGCCCGATCTCGACAGCAACGACCTGTCGAACCGCGACAAATTGATCTCATTGCTTCCCGTGGCTGACGTCGTGCTTTACGTTGGCTCTCAGGAGAAGTACCACGACAAGCTCGGCTGGGACTTGTTTCGACAACAACGAAAACGGCGGGCCTTCGCCTTTGTCCTAAATAAGTGGGACCGTTGTTTGCATTCGGTGAACGGCGGACTGCGTCCCGACGACGATTTGCTCCGTGATCTCCGCGAAGAAGGATTTCAAGATCCGCTTCTGTTTCGAACGTGCGCAGCATTGGGTGGATCAAGGCAAACTATCGACTTCCAACGGGATTCCCGACGGCGAGCAGTACCAGGACCTGGTACGGTGGCTCGAAATGGGCCTGTCGCGCATGGAAATCGAGGCGATCAAGGCCCGCGGCATCAGTCAATTGCTTGCTCACACGCAAGACGCACTCGCAGCCGCCTGTCCACCCGATTTGTCGGATGCAGGTCAGCGGGTGCGCGAAGGCTGGACCAAGAGCCTCGACGCCGAGGCGTCGATGAATGCGAACATCCTGTTGAACACGTTGGAGCCATATCAACGTGAAATCGAACACCATTTCGCACGAGAAGGTTACAAGCGTTTCCGCGGGCTGATGGCTGTGTACCTCAATCTCTTCACCAAGGCTCGCTACGCCGGGAGTTCATTGCGTGATCGCGTTCGCATCTTGCCCAAGTTTCAGCAGACGGGCGAGAACCCCGGCTCATGGGATCTCTACACATTTACGAGCGCCTGCACAAGCACCGCTGGCGAACGCCACCTCGATGCGCGTGGCCGGGCCCTGGCAAACAAGCTGCTCGTCGAGGCCGACGCCGACGGCTTTCCTGTGGAATTACTTAGTGACGCAACCGAAAACGCCGCCAAAATCGACTGGAGGCAGCGTTACGCCCGCATCCTCGTTGAAGTTCTGGACCGAATCGAGCAGCAGTGGGTGAAGCCGGCGGGCGCCAGGCGTTGGCTCCAAAGCGGTGTGATCTGGCTGGCGAACAAGCTCCCACTGTTCGCGTTATTGGGAACGATCATCGTCTTGCTCTGGCAGTACATGATGGCCGATCCTCGTCGAACTCCGGCGCTCGCAGACATTCTGTTGCCGATTATCGTGGTATTTCTGGTGTTGTTCGCGCTGCATGTTGTTATCCACCTCCTGTTGCCGATGCGTTGGGAATCCATCCGCGGCGAGTTCCAACGCCAGCTCGCCCAACGACTACAGCATGAACTCGAGGGCGCCTACTTGCCAATTCCGATGGACATCGCGGATGCAATCCAACGTGAGAGAAAACAGGTCGAGCAACTTCAGCGCCAAACTCGCGAGGTGTCGAAGTGGGTCGAGCAACGCGAAGAGGCCGCGAACATTTCGGGGTTGTATGGGCGTTAGATTCGCACAAACTGGGAAAGTCCAACCGTCAGATCGAGCTGCGATCACCGGCTTCGCGTGTGCCGCGGCCGTGGCATTCCTCTACGTATTACTCGTCGGACACATCTGGGAAGATTACTTCATCACCTTTCGCCACAGTGAGAATCTGTGTAACGGCGACGGACTCGTTTACAACGTCGGCGATACACTGCACGGTTTCACCTCCCCCCTGGGCACGTTGCTTCCCGCGGTATGCCACCTCGTCACCGGTCGAACTTCCTACGAGCCGACACTCTGGCTCTTTCGAATCTTCAGCATCCTGGCTTTTGCCGGCGGCGCTGCAATGGTCATGCGAAGTTTCGGTATTGCCACGCCGTACTATCGGTTGAGCGGCGTGTTCGTGCTCCTGCTTTACATCTTTGACGCGAAAGCTGTGGAGTTCTCGACAGACGGCCAGGAGTCGGCGTTCATGCTCTTGTGCCTGGCTTCGGGCATCTATGTTCTCATGCGTGGCGCCGCGGAGCGCTGGCTGTGGATGGGTTTGGTCTGGGCCGGCTTGATGTGGACCCGGCCCGATGGTTGTGTTTACGTTGTTGCATTGGCTTTTGCGGGACTGATCTTCGGCGAAGGGTCGCGGAAGGATTATCTGGTCTCGCTTGTCAAAAGTGCCGCGGTGTGCACCATACTCTATCTGCCGTGGTTCTTGTGGGCATGGAGCTATTATGGCTCGCCCGTGCCGCAGACGATCATCGCCAAAGCGCACCTCCATGACGGATTGGCCTGGCAGTTGAAAACCTGGTTGGGCGAGGGCATTCAAAAGGTCCCCATGGTCGCGGCCGAGGCATTTCAACCCATCTATGACGTCGATCCAATATGGTGGGCCGGCCAGGATTGGTCGCAGTGGTTTCTGATCTCTTCTACCAAGTACCTTGGTTTGTTTTGCGCGCTCTACTGGCTCTTCCCTGTCAACGACCGTCTAGGCCGGCTGGCATCGTTCTGCTTCGTCTTCTCATGCCTGTATCTGTCGACGCTTACCACGCGCTTTCCGTGGTACACTCCGCCGATCACGATGTTCGCGTCGATCGTACTGGCACGCGGCGTGTTCACGTTGTGTGCGACGGCCAGCAGGTGGTTTCCGGGCGACACCATCTACGGAAATGCGACTAGGCTCGCCGTCGTGGCAATGATCATACTTTGCATACGGCAGGCGATAATGTTTAGTCTCGTCGGCTGGCAAATGCGCATTCAACAAGATGTAATCGAAATGGGGCACCGACGCGAAGTCGGCGAATGGCTGAAAAAGGTAATGCAACCCGACGACCACGTGATGTTGGAACCGTTCGGATACATCGGTTATTTCAGCGGCGCGAAGGTCATGGATTGGCCGGGCCTCGTTTCTCGTGAGGTAACTCGCGCCCGCAAGGAACAGAAAGCCTGGTTCGAAGGCGTTGCGAGTGAACTCCAGCCCGAGTGGCTTGTGCTCCGTCCGCGAGAAATCGCCTCCATGGCCAGTCTGCCGTTCTTCAAGGACTATGCGCTTGTCCGGATTTTCGATGCCACGCCAGAGTTGAGCGAGTACTCATCGGCGCCGGGGCCGGGCTGGCTCCGCTTCGATGCGGTCTTCTGTGTTTTCAGAAAGCTCTCAACCCACGAAAAATCGACACTCAAAGAAGTGAGTATTCCGGTCTCGACGCTGGTATCACAGCACATGAGATGGGACGGCAACATTGGCGAGGATGCGGGGTCTGCTGCGTCACTCGCCTACTCGCTATCCGCACCGGAGCGCGTGGCGGGAATTCGCGTGAGATTTGCCTATGAGGACACGCCGTCGCCCGTAACGTTCCGCGTGTCATGGGCATCGCCGAAACCAGGAATCGGCAGCAACGAGGAGAGCTATTCGTGCGCGCTTGAAACGGACCGAGGCGAGTTGACCATACTTTTCTGGATCGACGGCGTAATCGATCGTTTCCAAATCCAACCCGACAAAAAGCCGTTTCGCATTAAGATTTCGGAAGTAACGCTGCTGATGCGCTGAGAAACAAACGCAAAGCCCACGGGTTGCATCCCGTGGGCTTGAATGAATCATGCGCGGCTTGCCGTCTAGCCCTTGCGTTCGTCCAGCCATTCCATGCTGTCGAGGGTTTTCCGGATGGCGTCTTTGGTTTCCTTGTCAGCGGGAGGGTAAATGCCGGTAAGGAAATAGACGCGCGGGCCACGGCGCACCGCAACGATTTCTTTTGTCAGCGTTTCGCGGTCCCAGCGAGTGTTGTAGGTGTCGCGGGCGCCGGGCTGCCCACCAACCTGCAACGCTTCCGATTTCTTCGATGTGCGTTTGTCGTCCTTGCCGAGCGCTTTGTCGACGTATGCGGTAACATCGGTACCAGGTGTGAGGTCAATCGCCGAAACCTGAAAAACGCCGACTTGGGTACCGCTGCCGCGCTTGTACTTGACCAAGCCTATTTCTTTGGCGCGGTCCGCGCTGGCGGTCCGGCTCTGCATCATCCATCCCGGTGGCGGTCGGAAACGAAATCCTTCCTGTTCGTCCTGATAAACGTCGAGATTTTGCAAGAGAACAGGAGGTTCCGGGCCGCCACACCCGACGACCGTAACCAACAACACCAGGCCACTGAACCTGCGCATGCCTTAGTAATCCGTGTGCTTGGCCACATCACCACCATCCCGGGTGGATAGCGCTTTGAGGACTTCGTAGGACGCCTTGCGACTTATCGCATGCACAGCGGCATCCGCGAAGACGAAGTTGCCGACATTTTGATGTGGCGAATAGAAACAATACGCGTTGGACTTAGCGCCGTTCAGTATTTCGCAGTAGGGCAAGCTAAACCCGGCCATGACCTGCACGGGCGCTTCCTCCATCCAATAATGCTCCAGCGTATCCACGGCCGGGTCGGGTTCGCCCGTCTTGATGATCCCGCAACTGACGGCGCCGGCCCATGGGGATTGTGCGAATGCGGCCGCGCGCTCCCCAATGGCGATGGTATTCGTTACGCCATCCCGAATGTCTCGTATCGTGATTTGACTATTGCGAAAGAACACGCCGTTACCGTCATCGGGATGTTCGCCGAGTTCTTTGCCCGTGCCGTAGTTTGCGGTGTAACTGTTGGTCGCCACTTCACAGATGGGCGCTCCCAGGCCGCCTTCCTCCTTGATCTTTTCGTCTACCACCCAGAAAACTCCCGTATTCCGGTCGGTCGGGCATGTGTACACCTTCATCTTGACCGTGCGCGGCGTCTTGAACTCGGGCATCTCGATCGATTTCGTCAGGTTAATCTGGTGATACACCGGCGCCTGGTCGAGGTACGGAAGAAGCAACGTTCCCCAACCCCAGCCGGGCGACGTTTTCATTCCCTGAAAAATCGGTGGCTCGTTGGTCGGAACGAACAGAAACGCCGATGGGAAACACTTATGAGTGTGATGGTACGCTTGGAGTGCGAGACCTATTTGCTTAAGATTGTTTCGACACGCGGCCTGTTGTCCGCTCTCCCGCACTCGGCCCACCGCCGGCAATAATAAGCCGATCAACACTCCAACGATGGAAATGAACACTATCATCTCAATTAGCGTGAAGCCCCGGCGGGAAATCCTGTTTAACATCGGCCAATGCTCCGGTCGGAACGGGGATGCGAGTCGACTTCCTGTATCTTAAGGGTGTTTCTGAAATTGATCAATCGTTTCCCAGGTTTCGAGGGCTAGCCAAAGGAACCCATGCACGCTCTGACCCGCGCGGCGCCGCCCAGCATCAATCGTTGTGAACTGACTCATGTCACGCGCACGCCGATCGACTGGCAAATCGCACAACATCAGCACCATCAGTACGAGCGGACATTGCAAGCGCTCGGCTGCGAGATTTCCAGACTGGCGGAGCTACCGGATGCGCCGGATTCGGTTTTCGTCGAAGATACGGCCGTGGTTCTCGACGAAGTCGCCGTTATTACTCGGCCCGGCGCCGAAAGTCGACGCGAGGAAACTGCCAGTGTCGCCGAGGTGCTGCGAAATTACCGGCCGCTCGAGTTCGTTCGAGAGCCGGCAACACTCGACGGCGGCGACGTGCTCCAAATCGGCAAGGACATCTTTGTCGGCAAGACGGCCCGGACCAACACCGCAGGCATCGACCAGCTTCGCGCGGCAGTTAGTCCGCACGGCTACTCGGTACATGCGTTAGCCGTGAGAGGTTGCCTGCACCTGAAGACGGCCGTTTCGCAGGTGGCGCCAGATACGTTGCTTTTCAACCCGGCATGGATTCACGTCGAGGACCTAGCTCAGCCGTATCGCATCGTCGAAGTTGATCCATCCGAGCCGTTCGCCGCCAACGCTTTGTTGATTGGCGGCACGGTCATGTTTCCTCCTGCATATCCGAAAAGCGCACGCCGCCTGAAGGATCATGGAATCGAGCTCCGACTTGTGGACATGTCTGAACTCGCCAAAGCTGAAGGCGGACTCACGTGTTGCAGCCTCATCGTCGCAGATCTGTGACTAACCCGTCGTCCAGCGTCGCTAATGCTTCCGGCCCGTTCTCTGCATCTAACGATTCGGATGGGTACGCGACGGATTTGCCGCCGGCCCGATCAGACACGGGTGCCGGAGTATCGGAAACTTGTAGTGAAACCCCGAAATCGTGCCTGAAACGTTCATCCGTCAAGTGCGACTCCGGTTGGATGACTTTTCGCTCGTCGTTGTTCGGAAATGAATCCGCAACGGGTACCGCAAGTCCGCGGCCCTGGTGATGGCCACTCGGCGCCGTCGATGCCGTGACCGCGAAGCACTTGGAAAACTCCGACGTGTCGTTGCTCGGCCTGGTCGCCGTGGCGGTGAGCACGTGCGCGACAGACACTTCGAAGCCGAGGGTCACCATTTTCCGGCCGCGCCCGGCCGCATTGGTCGTCAATGTGGTGCTGGTTAAGAACGTTTCGCCTTCGCCAAACGTCGAAGGATCGCACACGGCGTTGCTGAAGAGATCGATGCTGAAAGTGGTATTGGGAGTACTGAATAGCCCCACCGTGATGTTCGTCGCTCCGCCACCGGAGGTGGCTTTTATGGTACCCGGAGGGGGCTGGTTGTTGTTGCCGTTATTCGTGAGATCGATCCCCAGGCCGCCGTTGGAATGAATGGAGTTCTGGCGGATGGCGTTTTGAACGCCGCCATCCACTTGCACACCCCTGCCCAGGTTATGCGCGATCAAGTTGGGGACACCTGAAATCGTTCCTCCGATGACGTTGTTCGCGCCGGTGACGTACACACCGTCGCCGCCGTTGGCGATCGCGATGGTGCCGGTGAGATCGGTGCCGATGACGTTGCCTTCCACGAGATGGTTGCTGCCGCTTAGAATGACTCCGTGTAACGTGTTGCCGGATATGAGGTTTCTGTGCCCGGCGGTGTCCCCTCCAATACGGCCCGACGTACCACCCAGGACGACGCCGGACCCATTCGCAATTGCTCCTGTGCCGGCGGCGTTGGTGCCGATGAAGTTGCCGAAAACGTCGGTGTCAACCCCAGAGGGAGCCAGAATCCCATACAGATTGTTGCCCGAGATGACGTTGCCGGCCCCGGCGACCGTGTCGCCAATGGTGATCTTCGATCCGCTGACGAGAATGCCGATGGAGTTGCCCAGCGGGGCAGTGCCGTCTTTGTCAGTGCCGATGTAGTTGCCCAGGATGAGATTGGCGAGCGTAGCCTGGTGCTCGATCCCGACATTGTTGGCCGAAATGATGTTTCGGGCCGCCGCCGTAGTGCCCCCCACGATATTCGGTAGAACATTATTGCCGTCCAGCAACCGAATCCCGGTGCCGTTTCCGAGATCCAATTCACCGGTCACGTCGGTGCCGATGTAATTGCCTTGGATGGTGTTCAGTATGCCACTGACGTAGAGCCCCGTCGTGTTGGCCGAGATCACGTTGCCGGCGCCTGGCGCTGTGCCGCCGATGGTATTGGTCGAGGAACAGTCAAATCTTATCCCAATTCCGTTACCCTGCGCAACCGTCCCGGTTTCATCGGTGCCGATGTAGTTGCCCTGGATGACCATGCCCGTGGTAATACAGCCGTTGAGTTTCAAGCCGGTGCCGTTGCCGGAGATCACATTGCGCGCGCCCGCGGCCGTTCCCCCGATGGTGTGGTTAACCGAGTTCACCATGGTGATGCCGACGGTGCTGCCGATGATGCGATTGCCCACCACGGTGCAGCTTGTCATGTTGTCGAGATTGACGCCGTTGGTGCCGCCATAAATGAAGTTGCCGGCGCCGCTCGCCGTACCGCCGATGGTGCCGCCGTTGGGGCAGCCTAACATGCCAATTGGGTTGCTTACGTTGTTAGTGCCCGTCACATCGGTGCCGATGTAGTTGCCTTGGATGACACTGACCTCTTCGAAATGGACGCCGACGTTATTGCCCGAAATGATGTTCCGCGCCGCGGGTGTCGTCCCGCCCAGCGTATTTCCCACGGCTGACATGACAACGCCGCCCCCGTTGCCTACGTCGAGAGTCCCGGTCGCGTCCGTGCCGATGAAGTTACCCTGAACCAGATTGCCGGTGGTTCCGGCGTCCCGGATGCGTATGCCATCAATGGCGTTCCCCGAGATAACGTTGCGGGCCGCTGCCAACGTGCCGCCGATGGTATTGTTTGATGCACTGATCGCGATGTTGACGCCAATGTCATTGGTCAATGCCGCCGTGCCGGCGGCATTGACCCCAATGTAGTTGCCGGCCACATCATTTCCTGAGGTGCCAGCCCGCGCGATGTCCACGCCACTCTGATCGTGCCCGGAGACGATATTTCGTTCCAGGGCGTCTGACGTTCCGTCCGCATTGGTCCCGATGATGTTGTCGAACGACCCATTGTCAATGGATACTCCGAACCCACTGGTGCCGCTGCTGAGTAAACTCATGCCTGTGAAATCCGGGCCAATAATGTTCCCCGCAACGGTGTTATCGTTCACATTGCTACCGTTGAAGAACACACCGATGCCCATTCCGGAGATGAGATTGCCCTCGGTGGCGTCGTCGGTTCCATCCCCGTCCGTGCCGATGACATTGAGGGTCGAGGCGTTGATCAAAAAGATTCCGCTCACCGCGCCGGTACCGGCAAAACCTTTCGTCCCGCTGACGTCCGTGCCGATGTAGTTTCCCTGAATCCGGTTCGAGTTGCCGCGCACATGGATGTTTTGCAAGGTGTTTCCCGAGATTACATTGCGTGCTGCCGGGATCGCGCCGCCAATCAGATTGGAATCGACCCCGTCAAGTTGGATGCCGCGGTTATTGGCAATCGCCACGGTACCCGTGATGTCGGTACCGATGTAGTTGCCGGCGACCGTGTTGTTAGTCGTGCCTGTGCCGGCAATGTATACACCCTGCTGCGCATTTCCGGAGATGATGTTGCGCTCGAGGGCGTCGGACACGCCGTCGCCGTTAGTGCCGACGACATTATTTTGCGCCCCACTTTCGATGAAGACGCCGCCGCTACCATTTGGAATGGCGACCGTCCCGGTCGCATCGGTGCCGATCCGGTTGCCCGCGATGCGGTTGCCGCTGAAGGGGCCGCTTCCATTCCCAATCGTTATGGCTCTTGAGTTGCCGGAAACGAGATTGCCTTCTGTGGCGTCGTTCACGCCGTCGCCATCGGTGCCGATGAAGTTATTGGAAGCGGAGTCTTGCGTGTGCACCCCAGTGAGACCGTTGCCCAACGCGACCGTCCCGGTCACGTCCGTGCCGATGTAGTTCCCCTGGATCTTGTTGTTGTCGGCCCGCAGATCAATGCCGTTTTGCACGTTTCCGGAGATCACGTTCCGCGCTGCTGAAGTACTTCCACCGACGAGGTTAGTGGAACCGCCAAGAAAAATACCGGTGTTGTTCGCCACGGCAGTGGTGCCGGAAAGATTCGTGCCGATGAAATTGCCTTGAACGGTGATGTTAGTCGAGGCTCCACCCGTTTGAATCCCATAGCCATTGTTCCCGGAGATGACATTGCCCGCGCCGGCAGCCGTGCCACCGATGAGACTAGCCGGACCACAGCTGGCGATGATGCCGTTACCGTTGGGGGCGCCCGTCGGGGCACTCGTTCCACCGGCGTTAGTGCCAATGTAATTGCCTTCGACCACCACGCTTCCGGTTGCGCAAAAGGCCAGGTTCTGAACGTGATTCCCTGATAAGACATTGCGATCGGCTGCGGTAGTACCGCCAACCTGGTGACCTGATCCGCCGGTAAGGGCGACTCCTCCCCGCGTGCCATCCCCCGCGGTTCCATTTGACGATGCCGTAGTTCCCGCCGCGTCTGTTCCGATGTAGTTCCCGACGATCGTAATATTGGAGGGATTGTTCATTGTGCTAATCCCCCAAACCGGCCAGCGGTTGATGACCAGGCTCCGGACGGTCGAGTTCGACGAGCCGCCGTCAAACACCAATCCGCTCGCTGTTCCCGCCGAACTACCTTCCAACTCGATAAGCGGCACACCCGCGAATCCGGGCTGGGTTGTTCCGTCAATCGTTGTTTCACCAGTAACATTCGGCAACGCGGATGTAGGCGAAATGGTCTGCGCGCCGCCACCGCCGATGCTGAAGTCAATCGTGTCCGCCCCACCGCTGAAGTTGGCGTCCTCGATTGCCTCTCGTAACGAACCGCAACCGTCCACGTTGCAGTCCGTGTTATTGGTGACGGAAAAAGTCGACGGCAACAGCCGGCCTTCGAGTAACTCAACCCGAAGACGGTGCCGCAGCAGACGGACCGCGGAAGAAGCCACTGGACGACGGTGGAAACGGGCCATGGTGAACTCCTAAAGGCAAGTGAAAAATAACGCGGCCCCGGCACCCGCCGAGGGCGATCAAGCCGTGTCGTGAGAACTGGGCGAGGCATGGTTGTGCGCGATTAATACATCTCAGGGTTGGTAGCAGGAATGGGGCTAAGGATACCGGCGGGAGATTCCGAGTGCAAGCAAATAAGTGCAGCAATTCCCGGACCAGGAACCGGGCGGTGGATGACATCGAAATGTGATGAGCTCGTGGGGTTCTCTTGATTTGCCTGGGCTGTCGAGCCCCCGGTCGCCGACACCACAACATTTACCGGTTTGGTCGCCTTACCGGTCAAGGACATCAGACCGAAGCGATCAAATGATTCGAGTGCGGTCGCCAGCGACGTATGCGATCGTCCCGGGCCCGGCGGTAGCGGCGCCGGCAATGCAAAACACGCAGAAAACACCGACGTATCATTTTCCGGACTCGTGGCCGTGGCGGTGATGAAATTCCCGGATGGTACCGAGGCGCTGAACATCTCCGTGAAGGTTGCGTCGCCGTTGCTGTCCGTTACGATGTCCGCGCTGCCAATGTAGTTCTGCCCTTCGCCGAAACCGGACCAGTGACAAGCATCGCTCGCGAAGAAATCAAGACTGTAAATTGTATCGGCGGTGGCGGTCAGACTGCCGTTAATGGAAACGATCCCACCGCCCGTTGTCGCGGATGTGATTACCGGCGCCGGCTGGTCGTTATTGGCGGCATTCAACAGGACGATGCCGGGGTTGTTGTTGAACATGGAATTGGCGCGGATGGCATTTCCGACCCCGGCTTCCACGAGAACGGCTTCCAACGACGAATGAGCAATGACGTTGCCGGCGCCGGCGACCGTCCCGCCGACGATGGTGTTGCCGGCCAAGCCCGTAATCGTGATTCCTTGGAAGTTTCCCATGGCATTGACGCCGTTGGCCCCGACGCCGATGTAGTTTCCGATGATGGTGTTTCCGTCGGTGAACTGATCGCGAATGGCAATGCCGGTACCGCCGTTGCCGGCGATGACGTTGCGGGCGGCTGGGGAAGTCCCGCCGACGATGTTGTTGCTGGCGCGACGGAAAACGTTCAATCCGGTCGAGTTGCCTAGTGGATTCAGGCCGGTGACATCCGTGCCGATGTAGTTTCCCTGCACAACGTTGTCGTCGGAGTTGGTCCCGCCGATGCCGATGCCGGCGCGCTTGTTGCCCGAAAGCAGATTCCGCGCCGCAGCGGTCTCGCCGCCGACGGTGTTGCTGCTGGCGCCTTGATCGATCAACACTCCAATCGTGTTCCCCAGCTTGGCCGTTCCCGCGGCGTTGGTGCCGACACGATTTCCTTCGACTGAGTTGAACGAAGTGCCGACACCGGCAATGTGAATGCCGCCTCGCCCATTGGCCGAGATGACATTGCCGGCCCCGTTTGCCGTGCCGCCGATGGTGTTGAGGGTGGCGCCTCCCTCGATGTACACGCCGTCTCGACCATTCGCCAAAGCGGCGGCCCCGCTTGCGGTCGTGCCGATGTAATTTCCTTGTGCGATCGTGCCTGTCGATCCTGCCAACGCAATCCATAGCCCGTTTTGCGTGTTGCCGGAGATAAGATTACGGGCGCTCGCCGTCGTTCCTCCGATGACGGTGTCGGGCGAGTCTTGCACGATGATTCCGTCGACGTTGCCCAGTGCAACGGTTCCTGTACTGTCGGTGCCTATGTAATTGTTGAGGATTGCGTTTGCGGATGCCGTTCCGGTGACCCAAAACGCGTTGACTTCCGTCGTGATTGCAATGCCAGTCGCGTTGCCGGCGATGACGTTCCGGTCCGCGACATTAGTCCCGCCGACCTGGTTGTTCGGCGCGTTGAAAATACCAATCCCCATGAAGGTATTCCCGATGGCAGCCGAGCCCGCGGCGTTGATTCCGATGAAGTTGCCGACGATTAGATTGTCGATCGAATCGGGGTTGAGCATCTGCACCCCGGCGGCATTGCCGGAAATGACGTTCTTGCGAATCACGTTTTCTGCCGAGCTGGTTCCATTGTGATAGCCGTCAAACAACGATGTACCGATGACAATACCTACACCGGTGTTTCCTAGCGGCGTCGCGCCGCTTGCGGTCGTTCCGATGTAATTGCCTTCCACCGTATTGCCGTCGGCGTCCGAAATCTTGATGCCCTCGAAGTCATTCCCGGAAATAACATTTCGGTCCGCGGCGGTAGGTCCACCAATGACATTGCCCGTACCCGAATAGATCAAGACGCCGATACTGTTCGGCCGGGCAATCGTGCCCGTCGGGTCGATGCCGATGAAGTTGGCGCGGATGGTGTTGTTCGAGCCATCGATGCGAATACCCCATGTCGTAGTCGTGCGGTTGACGGCGAGTCCCTTGATGGTCGAACCGTTGCCGGTGATCCAAAGTGCCGCCTGGTCGAACCCAACACCGCTGCCGTTGAGTTCGATGAGTGGTGTGCCGGCGTACCCCGGTTCCGACGTCGCGTCAAGGATCACGGGGCCCGTGATCTTGGGTAGTGCCGACGACGGCGTGATCGTATGCACGCCGGCGCCAGCAATGTTGAACAGAATGGAGTCGGCCCCCGCGTTGCCGTTCGCATCCTGAATAGCACGGCGTAGCGAGCCCGCGCCGCTGTTGTTCGTATTGGTCACCATGTACGTCGTCGGAAGCAATCGTCCTTCCAACGGTTCAAGACGTGGTAAGAATCGCCGAAATCGGGAGTGGGTCATTGGAATACTCTCAAGCAGAAGGACGACAAATCACCACGGATGCTCCGCCGCCGATCACGCTCGTTGACGAGGAATCGTTACAAGGACATCCGATTTCTCTTCGCCGAATGGCCACAAAAATGAGACGTCATTAGAGTTCTCGAAGAATACCCGCGATTTGGCGAGGTTGATCCGTACCGGTACGGCGTTGGAAGGTGATCCCGGTTGGTATGAAGTCGGCATTAAGCGCACTTGCATGGGACTTGCAGACGCCAGTCCCAACTCAGGCAATAGCGCAGCGAGCGGTGTAGGCGTCATCGGATGCAAGTCGATTGGCGGCGCGTCTGGCGCCGGCGGCAGCGGCGCCAGCACGCACGCCGAGAATTCCGACGTGTCGGTCGTGGGGCTTGTCGCGGTTGACGTAATCATGTACCCCGAGGGGACATTTGCGGTGAATGTCGGAGCGAACGCAACAAATCCGGTGCCGTTGGTGGTAAACGATTGCGTGCCGATGAAATACCGCCCTTCGCCGAAGCCCGACCCGTCGCACACGGGATTGGAGAAAAATTCGAGGGCGTACGTCGTGCTGGGCGCAGCGTTCAGGTTCCCGCTTATCGTGATGCTCCCGCCGCCATTAATAATTGAGGTAATGGTGGGAAACGGCTGCAGGTTATTGCCATTGTTGATGAGCCGAATCCCTTTACCGCCGTTGTCACGGATAACGTTGATACGAATGCGATTGCTAATGGCGTTATCGACGAGGATACCTTCAAAGGCGTTGAACTCGATCCCATTGCCGTCGATGAGGCTGCCACTGGCCAAGGTGTCGATTGTGACGCCGACTCGGTTCGGAATCGGCGAGTTGCCTGTTGGGTCTGTGCCGATGTAATTCCATTGCACCAAATTGCCGGTGGTGCCATTGTCGCGAATAAGTACGCCTACGCTGCTGTTTCCCGATATCACGTTGGTCTTCGACAAGCTCGTGCCGCCGATGATGTTGTTCTTTGCGAGGCGGAAGATTTTGACGCCAACAGGATTGCTCAGCGCGACGCTGCCCGTCCAATCGGTCCCGATGTAATTACCCTCGACGCGGTTGGCGTTCGAGTTATTGCCGCCGATGCCTACGCCGATGCGGCTGTTTCCGGAAATGATGTTGCGGTCGGCCGCGCTGGTGCCTCCAACGAGGTTGTTGCTCGCCCCTTGGTTGATTTGAACTCCGATGGTGTTGCCGATCTTTGCGGTTCCGGTCACGTCCGTGCCGATGCGATTGCGGATGATGGAATTGTTCGTGGTTCCCACACTCGCCAAATGAACGCCGGATCCTCCGTTGCCCGAGATGATGTTCGTGGCCGTGCTGGAGGCGCCGCCCACGGTGTTGCCGTTGGCGCCCTGCTCAATCAGGACTCCGTCGCGGCCATTAGCAAGGGCGAGAGTTCCGGTTACATCCGTGCCGATGTAATTACCCCGAATTAGGTTTCCCGTGGCATTAGCTCCGGTGATCAAAACGCCGTCCAATAGGTTGCCGGAAATAAGATTACGGGCGGCGGCCACCGTTCCACCGATGGTATTGCCGGAGGCATTAGAGTCGAAGAAAATGCCCCACGTATTAGGCACCGCAGTAGTACCGGTGGGATCCGTGCCGATACGATTGCCTTCGATTACGTTTGCAAACCCATCAAGGTAAACACCTGCAAGGTTTCCCGAAAGGACATTCCCGGCGCCTGCGCTTGTGCCACCAATCGTGCATCCGGTTGCACCATTGGCGACAAGTATGCCGCCCATAGTGGCAGTTAACGGTATGGTTCCAGTCACATCAGGACCGATGTAGTTTCCTTGGATGACGGCAGCGCCGCCAAAGAACAGGACGTTGAACCCGCCGTTCGCAGAAATGATGTTTCGTGCCGCCGCGCTTGTGCCTCCAATGAGTATGTTGCCGCCGGAAGTGCTGATACCACCATTAGCATTTCCGAGCCCTATGGTCCCAGTCTTGTCCGTTCCTATCAGATTTCCCAGAACGACTTGGGAGCCTGCATATGTCACTAAGCCGATGTAGTTGAATGAAATCAGATTACCGGCGCCGGGAGCGGTGCCGCCAATCGTGCTCGAATTCCCGCCCGTGGCGATCCCGTTGTGATTCCACACAACGACCGTTCCGGTCACATCCGGGCCGATGTAATTACCTTGGATGACCGTACCTGTGCCCGTGTCGTTAATGCCGAAGTAATTACCTGAAATGACGTTCCGCGCGGCCGCAGTTGTTCCGCCAATTTGGTTATTCTGTGCCGTGCTGCTTAGGATTACACCATCTGTGTTCCCTATGCCGGCCGAACCCGCGGCATCGAGTCCGATGTAATTTCCGAGGATCAGATTGAGACTTCCATCCACCTTCACGCCTGAAGATGTGTTCCCGGAGATGACGTTCCCGGTTCCCGAACCCGTACCGCCTACCGTAATGTTGAAGGATCCTTGTGAAATTGTTCGTCGCATTGTTCGTGACCAGGACGCCATACCGGTTGGCCAAAGCACTGCCTCCCGTGACGTCCGTTCCTATGTAGCTGGAGTAGAGCTCATTGAATCCGACAGTCTCGAGCCGATTTCCGGCTTGATCGAAAAGGTTAATCACCAACGCGCGCACTACGGTCGACCCTCCCGTGATCTTTAGACCGGATGCGCCAGCGCCCGCACTGCTGCCGTTCAGCTCGATCAGTGGAGATCCAGCATAGCCCGGTTGCGTGGTGGCGTTGATCGTCACGGGGTCTGTAATGGTAGGTAGCGCCGACAGCGGCGTAATGGTTTGCACGCCGCTGCCGATGCTGAAGTTGATGATATCAGTGCCGGTGTTTGTATTCGCATCCAGGATCGCCTGGCGGAACGAGCCAGCGCCCGCGTCGGCGGTGTTGACCACGGTGTATGTGGCTAGTAGCTCGCGAATTTCGAGTGCTTCAAGACGCGGGCGGTAAGTATGGTGTGGAACCGAAAGAGGCATGGCGGAATTCCTTTCTCATGGATCGGTTTACGATTAGAACGTTAGAGAGTTGTCAGCACTGATCCCGGCGTCATCGTCGATCGCGTTCGCTAATCCGCCGGCGTCAAGCTGCGGCCGGTGGTTGGTCCGTACCGGTGTACCAGTGCACGTTGACACCAATGCGTCCTCAGTATCTCCGAATGGTCGCAGAAAATCGTTCGTCGGTTTCTCAGGCAAGTAGAAGAAAGTGAGCGCCTCAGCGTTCAACGGCACTGTCGGAATCCAGAAAACGGGCGGCGGCGGGGCCGGCGGTATAGGCGCCAAGAAGCATGCAGAAAATTCCGACGTATCGCCGTTCGTACGGGTTGCCGTCGCCGCGACCATGTAGCCGGAGGGCACGTTCGCGGCAAAAGTCGCCGAGAACGCAACCGAGCCTGCACCGTTGGTAAAGACCGACTTGCTGCCAATGTAAGTTTGGCCTTCGCCGAATCCTGACCCGTCGCAAAGCGGGTTAGCGAAGAAATCCAGAGAGAAAGTAGTGAGCGAGGCCGCCGTTAGCGTCCCCACTATCGTAATGCTTCCGCCGCCATTCGTAACGGATGTGATCGTCGGATACGGTTGTAGGTTGTTGCCATTGTTGTTGAGCCGAATCCCCTTACTGGTGTTGTCCTTGATCGAGTTAGTGCGGATCTCAATCCCGGTTGCGTTATCGATGAGGATGCCCTCGGTTGTGTTGAAGGCGATGGCGTTGCCGTCGATAAGGCTACCGCTCGCGAAATCATTCACCGAAATCCCGAGCTTGTTGGGAATCGGCAGGTTTCCGGATGGGTCCGTACCAATGTAATTCCAACGCACGTCATTCCCGGTCGTACCATTGTTGCGAATCAGTACGCCGGTGCTGGAATTCCCTGAGATCACGTTTGACTTGCCGGGACCGGCGCCGCCAATGATGTTGTTCTTCGCCAGGCGGAATACGTTGACGCCGACGGGATTAGAAAGCGCTTGGCTTCCCGTGGCATCCGTGCCGATGTAATTGCCCTCGACGCGGTTCGCGTTCGTGTTGTTGCCGCCGATGGCCACGCCGATGCGGCTGTTGCCGGAAATGATGTTGCGCGCCGACACGCTGGCGCCGCCGACGACATTGTTACTGGCCGCCAGGTCGATGAGGACGCCGATATTGTTGGGGATTTTTGCCGTGCCTGTCACATCCGTGCCGATGCGGTTGCAAATGACGGTGTTGTTCGAGGTCCCTGAATTACTGAGATGCACGCCGGCCCGGGCGTTGCCGGAGATAATGTTCGTCGCGCTACTCGACAATCCGCCGACGGTGTTGCCATTGGCTCCGGAATTGATGAAGACGCCGTCGCGACCATTACCAAGCGCCGACGTTCCCGTAACATCCGTCCCAATAAAGTTCCCCTCGATCAAGTTTCCCGACGCAAAGGTACCAATAACGATGCCGTCGTTGATGTTACCCGACACCAGGTTACGCGCTCCAGCCCCTGTGCCTCCGATGAAGTTGGACGACGCGCCATCGCACCAGATGCCGTAGGAGTTAGGAACCGCCGCGGTCCCGTTGGCGTTCGTCCCGATTCGATTTCCCTGAACGAGGTTACCGCCGCTGGCTTTCATGTACACACCCGCGAAATTTCCGGAAATGAGATTGCCAGCGCCAGGTGCGGTGCCGCCGATGGTAGCGGTTGCGGAATCGATCATGATGCCGTTTGCAGAAGCGGAAAGGCCGACCGAGCCGGTCGCGTCCGTACCGATGTAGTTCCCCTGGATAAAGGCGCCGGCGCCAACGGCGAAAATGTTGTAACTTCCGTTTCCCGCAATGACGTTGCCTTCACCGGGTGCTGGTCCTCCAATTCCGATGGTAGACCCAAAATAGATCAATATACCGCCTGCCAGGTTTCCCACGCCGAGCGTGCCAGTGGCATCGGTGCCGATGTAGTTCCCTATCACCAAGACACCCGCGCCTCCGATGGCAACACCGTTTTGGGCATTCCCCGAAATGACGTTGCGAAATCCGGCGGCCGTGCCGCCAATCGTGGGTCCACTTGCTCCAATCCCGACTTCGACGCCATGCCCTGCGTTGGGGACCGCAACGCTCCCCGTGATATCGGTCCCGATGTAGTTATTCAGAACGCGTTCGTCGATTCCCTTAACAACAATGCCGGAGGCGCCATTCCCGGAAATGATATTTCGGGATTGAAGCAAGGTGCCGCCAATCAGGGTTTTCGTGCCGTACGTGAGAATGCCGTTGCCGCCGTTGGGGATGGCCGCCGTACCCGCTGGATTGGTGCCGATGTGGTTGCCGAGCACCGTAGTAAACGTTCCAGCAATCGTCAGGCCGTCGGCGACGTTGCCGGAGATCACATTGCCTTGCAGTACGTGGCCGATCTCGGTGTTGGCTGCGCCGCCGTTGACCACGACACCGTACTGGTTCCCCAGGCTGGCCGTACCCGTTGCATCGGTCCCGATGAAGTTACCGTAGACCATGTTGCCAGTTGTAATGGTCCCGTTGTATCCCAGGCTCACACCGATACTGGAATTGCCCGAAATCACGTTGCTGAAACTACTGGATCCGATGATGTTGTTGTTCGAGTTGTCCGATACCAGGACGCCGTATTGGTTAGGCTGAGCTGCAGTGCCCGGTACATCTGTTCCCAAGAAACAGCTGTAAATGACATTATTGCCGGCTAATCGGAGATGAATGGCCGCGTCAAAAAAACGGTTAATCACAAAACCTCTAACCCAAGTGCCCCCCGCTGTGATTTCCAGTCCGGACACTCCGGGTCCCGCATTGATTCCGTTCAGCTCGATAATTGGCATACCCGAGAAGCCCGGTTGAGTCGCGGCATCGATGTTTACCGGGTCGGTGATAGTCGGCAACGCAGATAAGGGCGTAATGGTCTGCACGCCCGTGCCGATGCTGAAGCCGATAAGGTCGTAACCGGTATTGGCATTCGAATCCAGAATCGCCTGCCGGAATGAGCCGCTACCACTGTCCGCCGTGTTGGTAACCAGGTAGACGGTCATGAGGACACGACCTTCCAAAGTCTCCAGCGTCGGGCGAAAACTGCGACGGCGGCCGCGGTGCATGGTCGAACTCCTTATCGATGGATCGGATGTCGAGTGGAGATCAGCGTACCGCCGACAGTCGGACGATGCAATTAGAATCCCCGGTGATCGTTCGAGTCTATGTCGCTGATAACAACGCCGAGGTCAACCGCCGGATTCGTCGGATCGCGGAAGCGTTGGAGGGGATGTGCCAAACTCGGCAGCGTTGCTTTCGAGGCGTTACTTCGTTCTGGCGGAGGCGGCGGATGATCCCCGACATGACAAGAAATCGGAAGAACATTTAGGTACATTTCGCCGTGCGTCTGCTGTTCGTGCACCACCCATGTAACGGGCGATGGCCTCAGCGGCGGAAGCGGTGTCGGCACCACGAGGCATGCAGAAAACTCGGACGTATCATTGCCCGGACTCGTCGCCGTTGCCGTGATGACGTGAGTCGGCAACACCGGAACATTGAACGTCTCAGAAAACGTCACGACGCCGCTTCCGTCGGTTGTCTCCGCCGAGCTACCGAAGTAAAACTTGCCCTCGCCAAAGCCGGACGGATCGCAAGTCATGCTCGCAAAGAAGTCGATGCCGTAGGTCGTGTTGGGTACGGCGGTCAACATTCCGTCGATGGTCGTGGTTCCGCCGCCCGACACCGCGGCAGTGATGACGGGCGCCGGCTGGTTGTTGTTGCCGCCATCAACGAGGATGATTCCCAGGCCGCCGCTGTTGGCGATCTCGTTTCCGCGGATGGCGTTGCCCGTGCCGCCACCGATGCGGACGCCATCGGCGCCATTATGAGCGATCGTGTTGCCGGCGCCCGCAGCCAGGCCGCCGATGGCGTTATTGAACGCCCCCTCCGCCACAGCGACGCCGGCGCCGTTGGGGAGCGGACTGTTACCGCCGGCCACGGTTCCGATACGGTTGCCGAGCACTTGATTCCCGGTGGCGCCGAAGCTTGTGATGGAAACGCCTATGGTCGTGTTTCCCGAAATGACGTTTCCTGCTCCGCTAGACGTGCCGCCGATAATGTTGTTGGATGCGAGCCGGAAGATCGATATCCCGGTCGGGTTGCCGAGAGCTTGCGTGCCGGTAAAGTCCGTGCCGATGAAGTTGCCCTGAACGACGTTACCACTGGTGAAGTTTCCGCCTAACGCCACGCCGTTACGCTTATTACCAGAGATGACGTTCCGCACATCCGCCGACGTGCCGCCAACCGTATTGTTCTTGGCGGCCTGATCGATGAGGATTCCGATGTTATTCCCTACTTTGGCCGTGGCGCCGGCATTGGCGCCGATGTGATTAGCGGTAATCACATTGCCAGTTGCGCTGCTGCCGTTCAGGTGGACGCCGGCACGGCCGTTGCCTGAAATGGTGTTCCGAAACGCGCTATTGGCGCCCCCGATGGTATTGTTGGGGGAATCAACTATTAGTATTCCGCTTTCTCCATTGCTTAGGGCCATGGTCCCGAGAAGATCGGTGCCGAGATAGTTTCGCGACACGACATTGCCAAAGACGTTGCTGCCCCGGATGAATATGCCGTTGTCGCCGTTGCCCGAAATGACGTTCTTCGCGCCGGGGTTGCGCCGCCGACGGTATTCGTGTTGGCGCCGGTCTCGATAGCGATGCCGTTGTTTCCGTTACCGAGGTCGCCGGTGCCATGCCGATTAGTGCCGATGTAGTTGCCGAGCACGGTGTTGCCGGTCGCTCCAAACTCTAGGTACACTCCATTGTCGCCGTTGCCGGAAAGTAAATTTCGGGAAGCTGCCGAAGCACCTCCAACGGTCACGCCCGTTGCGCCGCTGACGTCGACGCCATTGAATGCATTCGGGAAGGCCACCGTTCCATTTGGGCCGGGGCCAATGAAGTTTCCTTCGATCAGGTGGCCGCTACCTCCCAAGATGTAAATGCCGTTCTGCGCGAAGCGATTAATCACCAGACCACGAATCGTGCAGCCGCTGACGTTGTTAAGAAACAATCCCTGCGCGCTTCCCCCCGCCGCGGAACCGTCCAGTTCGATGAGCAGTACGGCGTTGTTTCCGTCCGGGTTGGAGTTGGCGCTTGTGCCCGGCTCGGTGTAGCCGTCAATTGTCACTGGGTCGGTGATTGGGGGCAAAGCGGCCGTCGGTGAAATCGTGTGCGGGCCGAAGCCGGGGATGTTGAAATCGATCGAGTCGGCGCCGCCGTTGGCGTTCGCGTCCTCGATCGCCATGCGAAGTGAGCCCAAGCCGCTATGGTTCGTATTCGTTACCGTAAACGTAGCTAGCAACTGCCGGCGCTCTCGCGCTTCCAAGCATGGCTGAATCAACCTCTCACGACTGCGGGGCATGGCAGACTTCCGGACTGAGATTTGACCGTCGACGGATGGAGCCTGTTCGCAAGCCTAAACGTACCGTCAGAACAGTGGCGATGCAACGAAAATACGCATGGCTACCTGACGGCGGACGCAGAATTGAAAGTAGCCGCCTTCGACTGAAGGCGGCTACCAGTAGGCAGCCTATGGAACGACGCTTGGCGGCGGACTCGCCGTCTCGTCCACAAAGTAATTCCCGGCGTAGCACCGGAGATTGTCGTTCGCGCTCCCCGGCGTGTCATTCACACCCAGATCGAACTCCCCGATGGTGAATGCATCGACGTCATTACATCGCTCGACAAGGCTTGGGTCGAAAGGCAACTTTCCGGCCCCACCTTCTGCGTGCAATAGGTATAGTGGAAGGTGCCGCCCAATCCGATGACAGCAACGCAATCGTCAATTGAAGTCCAGGGTGTCGTTTCCAAAACACCGTTGTCATCGGTATCTAGGTCTAGACCGTCGGTGCCGCTAAAGCCGGAAACCAGCATGTGGGTGACGTTATCACCGTTTTCGAAATTGAGGAAATTGCCGGGACCGGATAAGTCGGGGGTGCCCAGAGTGAACGTGGACTCGGCTGCCAAAAAGTATCCATCACCGGGAATGCTGCTCCCGCTGAGCGGCACAACGGCTTCGATAATGCCGCTGTTTGCGCCGCTGTCACCGATGACGATGTAGGTGTACGGAGACAGATCTTCGCCCGGCGTACCGACGAGTTCGAAATACTCATCATTGTCGGTGCCTATTTGATCTCTCCGGAATTCGCTGATAAGCGCTGGGGCTGAACGGGTACTCAATGCGCCGCGAAACGCGGGATTGACGTCAACAGCAGTACTTTCGCCCAACGCTACGCTGGTTGAACTCGCACTTCCCCCTTGTGGTGCAGAGAACTCAACCAGCTGATTCGATGGGGTCCTTGCAACTCCTTGCTCCGACTTGGCGAAGCGCACGAGCTGCACCGGCGCGGATTCAATAATGGAAAGTGCGTCAAAACTCGGCGACTGCAAAACGCCACAGCCGAGTGCGGCGCCGATTCCCATATCCCCTGGCGACATACGGTCTTCCAGTACCCGGATATGCGGGGTGTACGAGTAGCCATTTGACGGCGCTGGTCTTCGACTCATAGGTGCTCCTTTTTTTCTGGGGTCGTACCCACGACCCGTCCAAAGGTCCACGGGCGAGATTCAAATGCAACACAGGATCGCAAAATTGTCGGGTTATCCCGATGTATTTGCAAGCGTTTTATTGTGAGAGTTTCGTGAAATATGGTGCGCGAGGAGAATTGCGAGAGAATCGGCTCCAGCTGTTCATCGGTGGGTAGCTAGTCACGCACCTGCGTTGATTTTCTTTGGAGTTGAGGTGGCCTAGGCGATTCGCTGGACCGGCCGTTGGATCCGGTTCTCGCGAATGCACTAGGCCATAGAGTGCTCTCCCACTCCTCGCACTGACGTACCTGCTCACGATAGTCGCGCCCCGCCGAATCGATCTTGTCAACCACTTGTGGAGTTACACGACGTTCACCATTGGGTCGACTGGTCGGGATTGGCATTTGAAACCTCCGACGGACGAAGGCGGATTCTAGCGATGGTCATGGGGTGCAAACCGGATGCCGCGCGTGCGTATCGGTAGTAGCGCTTGATTACGTGGTCAGCCACATGCCGAGCAGTGCGCTGAAGTTGGCAAGTCGATGCGCAAACTGGGGGGAGAATGCGGCAAATCGAGCCTTGAGCGGGTTTAGCCGGTGTTAGAAGCCAAGTCAGCGATTGGCACGAAACCTGCAACTATCCCCTACAGAAGCGGTAGTTGGTATAGCAAAGTAACCTAATCAGGCGAAAGAGCTAACCCACTGCCGCTTCGCTTTTTCACAGGACATTTCGCTGCGATTCAACACGGGAGATTAGCCATGACAGCCGTACTTCCAACAACCGCCGTCGGTGTCTTCGAAGATCGCGAATCGGCCGAACGCGCCGTGGCGGAACTACGTCGATCGGGATTCCGGGATAGTGACATTGGATTCATAGCGCGAAATGAATCCGAAGTGCCACCCACGCCAGACGCAGAGCCGGCCACCAACACCGCAGGGGACGCGGCGGTCGCCGGAGCGGTGACCGGCGGAAGCATTGGGACCCTCGCTGGGCTTGCGGTGGCTGCGGGGCTTATCCCGCCTCTCGGGCCTGTCATTATGGGAGGAACGCTATTGGCGGTTCTCGCCAGCGCGGCAACCGGCGCCACCGTCGGCGGCGGATTTGGCTTATTGATGGGCCTTGGGCTTCCCGAAGAGGATGCAACTTACTACCAGGGCCAGCTGCATGCGGGCCGTTTTTTGGTAACGGTGCGCGCCACCGAACGCCATGCAGAGGCTGTCGAGATTCTACAGCGGAATGGCGCTCTGGGTGAGGGCGCTCCACTCATCTGAAGCTTGGCCACCGCCCTCACGCGCGCGTCATTTGCTCGCGCGTTTCGTCTCTCCGACGTCAGGAACGTTTACTCCTAAAGCCGTGGCCAAGTCGATTTGATGTTCCTGTTCCTGAAGGAGAATCTCGCGGATGTGCTCGGCAATGGCGAATTCGCCGAGCGCCTCGCATTGACGCACTCGCTCGCGGTAGTTGCGTACCGTCTCGTTTTCGTTGTCCAAATCGAAACGCAACATCTCTTCCGCTTTTTCCGATGTCTTGACCGGCTTGGGCGTCACCGTGGGCATTCCTCCCAGATAATCGATCTGTTTGGAGATCGTTAGGGCGTGTGCCAGCTCCTCCTTCGCATGTCTCTCAAGTTCGTCTGCGATATTCATGTATTCAGCGCCCTTGAGCACTTGCGAGTACACGACATAGGCAATGATCGCTTGATACTCGCGCCAGGTCTTCGTTCAACAGCTCAATCAATTGGCTTCGGCTCAGCGTGGCCGATCCATTGTTGGCCTTGTCGGCGGCATCAGCGCCCGGTGATTGCTTGGCTGCCATTTCAGGTTCCTCTTCGCTTAGTCGGTCCTCGGAGGAATGAGGTATCGCAAATCCAATGCCGCAAAATCTATGCGGCAACAAGCGAACAAGTACCAAAGAACTCGAAGCATCCACCAAAATTTCCGAAAAAACTTTTCCGGCACGTCCGGTTTTGGCCTCAAATCACCCTTTAATAATAGGGGGAATCCGCGCGCGGATAGTTCGCGCCTGGCGACTCGCCGGGCTTCGGTCGTAAGTTATTTACTTTAGGCAACTTGTGATTAGATGCGGTCGCTTGGTCGTGTGGATCACGCCCTTGGAATGATCAGCTGCACCGTAATCGAAGGGAGAGTTAGATGCGAATAAGACTTCGTTTGGAATTGCTGGAACACCGCACCATGCTGTCCACCTGTCACGTGACGCGCCTCACCGATTTGGGAGTCGGTAAAGGTTTACGCGGCGACTTGCGTTACTGCATCAACAAGGTCAATACGGAGCCAGGCGCCGATGTAATCGACTTCACCGTGACCGGCGAGATTGACCTCAACTCGCCGCTTCCGGACCTGGCTACGGACATCAACATCCAGGGGCCGGGAGAGTCGCTCTTGACGATCGACGTGCAACAGAAAGGTCGAGGGTTCCATGTTCCGGTCGGGGCCAATGTCGAGATAGCGAATCTCACACTTCAAAACGGCAACGTCGCGGGCACCACCACCGGCGGAGCGAACATCTACAACGATGGAAACCTAACCCTGGTCTATGTGACGGTGCAGGGCGGCCAGGCGGCCACTCCGAGCAACGGCGGCAATACGTGTTATGCGGGAGGTATCTGGAACGATGTCGGTGCACAACTGACGGTGTTTCAGAGTACCATTCGCGGAAATTCCAGTTGGGCGAGCGACGGATTCGGTGTGGCCAGCGTCTACGGGGCCGGCATTTCCAACCTCGGCTCCGCGATTGTCGTGATGAGCACGATTGATGACAACGAAGGAAACACGGGCTTCACGGCCGGATTCTTCGTATACGGGGCCGGTATCTACAATTCGGGAACTATGCTGATCGACAGCAGTACCATCTCCAATAATCGCTCCGGACCGAAACCACAGAACGTTTTCGGAGGCGGTATTTCGAGTCGGTCCGGTACTCTCACGATCCAAAACAGCACCATTGCGAACAACCAAATCACCGGATTCAAAGACGGCTACGGCGGCGGCATATCACTCGAGAATACCGCGGCCATCGTTCGTAACAGTACCGTGGTGGGAAATGCAGCGGTCGGCTCGCAAACGACCAACGGAGGCGGGATTCGGCTACTAAGCGGCACGCTAACTCTTCAGAACACCATCCTCGCTGCCAACTGGGCGGCCACGGGAGGCCCGGATCTGTTTGGCGTGTTAACTTCATCCGGCCACAACCTGATCGGTGATCCGAGCGGCGGTTCAGGCTACGCCACGACGGATCTTCTGGGCGTCGATCCGATGTTAGGTGAGCTGGCCGACCACGGCGGTCCGACGCTCACCCACTCTCTCCTCCCCGGCAGCCCAGCCATCGACGCCGGGGACAACACGGACGCGCCTGAGTTCGACCAGCGTGGCCCGGGGTTTCCGCGGATCTCGAACGGGACGATTGACATCGGCGCGTTCGAGGTGCAGTCGACGGGTATACCGACTCCGCCCAGCGCTCGGCCCAGCGCTCGACGCGGGTCTCCTGACCCCGCCGTGTTACTGACCGCCGCATTCTTTGCGTCCGATGATGACCTTGATTGAAACGCTCTGCGTTCTCTGCGAACTCTGCGGTTTGAAGAACTAACCACAGAGTTCGCAGAGAATGCAGGAGAGGATTGGGTATTCCAACTTCAGACGGAGGAGCATATGACTCGCATTTCAAGACAGCTAAGAATCGAACCCCTTGAAGACCGCACCCTCATGTCGACCTGCCACGTCACGCGCCTCACCGATATGGGCGTCGGCAAAGGCTTCCGCGGCGATCTACGTTACTGCATCACCAAAGTGAACGCCGAGCCGGGACCGGATGCGATTGATTTCACCGTGACGGGAACGATCAAGCTTAACGCAGCATTGCCTCCACTCGCCACGGACATTTCCATTCAGGGTCCTGGCTCGGACTCACTGACAATCGACGCACAGGAGAAAGACCGAGTTTTCAACGTAACCAGCGGCGCGAATGTCGAGATCGCGGGCATTACCATAACGAACGGCCTTGTCTGGGCCGGTGCCTTTCTAGCCCTTGGAGGAGGCATTCAAAATGCCAGCAACCTGATTGTTCGCAACAGCGTGATCAGCGAGAATACGGCTCACTCCGTTGCGTACTACGGCGCCGGCGGCGGCATCTACAATGCACAAGCCGCTAATCTTACTGTCATCGATTCCGTTCTTTCGGACAACCAAGTTTTCGGAGACGAGTTTGCCGGAGGCGGCGGCATCTGCAATAGCGGGGCGGCTTCGATCTACAGTAGCGCGATTGTTGCCAATACGGCTGAAGACTGGTCTTTGGTTGTCCCGGGCTTGGGCGCCGGGATTTCGAACACGTGCCCTCCTCCGGGTCCGCCCGTAAGCGGATTCTTGCTGGTGCATAACAGCACGGTCCATTCCAACGTGTCAAAAGGAGGGTTTCCCGGCGATGAAGGGATTGGTGGAATCAACAGCAATGGAGTGGTCATTGTAAGTCACAGCACCATTGCGTCGAACACGGGCTGGGGCATCGGGCCTCTGTACGGGAACGGGCAAACCTACGTACGAAATAGCATCGTCGCCGGGAATAGCGCAGGGGACGTGAAAGGAGCGTTGTCCTCGTCCGGATACAACTTGATCGGCAACAGCGAGGACGGAAGCGGATTCGACAACACGGATCTCTTGAACGTCGATCCTATGCTCGGCCTCCTTCAAGACAATGGCGGCCCTACGCCGACAGCCGCCCTCCTCCCCGGCAGCCCCGCCATCAATGCCGGCGACAACACCGATGCGCCCGAGTTCGATCAGCGCGGCCCGGGCTTTCCGCGGATCGTGAACGGCACGATTGACATCGGGGCGTTCGAGGTGCAGGCGACAGGCATTTCGAATCCGTCCAGCGCTCGGCCCAGCGCTCGGCGCGGGTCTCCTGACCCCGCCGTGTTACTGACCGCCCCTTTCATTGGATCCGATGATGACCTTGATTGATAAGCGCTGCGTTCTCTGCGGTTTGAAGAACTAACCGCAGAGTTCGCAGAGAACGCAGAGATTCCAACTTCAGACGGAGGAGCACATGACTCGCATTTCAAGCCGGCTCGTAGGGTGCGTCGAGTCTTCGAAGACGCACCGGCGACTCGTGCGACGAACGGTGCGTCCTCGAAGACTTGACGCACCCTACCATCCACGATTGGAACCCCTCGAAGACCGCACGCTCATGTCGACCTGCAACGTCACCCGGCTCAGCGACAGCGGCGTCGGCAAGGGCTTCCGCGGCGATTTGCGCTACTGCATCAATAAGGTCAACACCGAACCCGGGCCGGATGCGATCGACTTCACGGTGACAGGAACGATCAATTTAACTGGCGCGTTGCCGGATCTTGCGTCGGATATTGACATACAAGGACCAGGCGCTGACATGCTCGTCCTCGACGGCATGGATTATCGCATCTTCACAGTACTCGGGTCCGCTACTGTTGAGGTGGCCGACGTCACCATGCGGAATGGAGGAGTCTTTAAGTCGACAGGGCCTCGGAAGGCGGCGCAATCCTAAACCATGGGACACTCGTCATTCAAGGCGCGATTCTATCGAACAACGAGGCACGGAACCTACTCGACGTGGCTTACGGAGGCGCGGTTTCCAACTATGGTAACCTTACACTGCTGAACACGATACTTGCCAACAACACGGTTTACGCGGGTTTTGTCTCTGAAGGAGGTGCCATCTACAACCGTGGTGAGCTGACCATTATCGAATCCAGCGTTCTCGATAACAACGCTGGAGGTTTTGCTACATGGGGTGGCGGAATCTCCAGCCGGGCCGGGCTCGTGTCAATCTACAGCAGCACGATCGCTCACAATACGTCGGCAAGTTACTTTGACGATGGGGTGGCCGGTGGAATTTTTGCCGCTGGCACATTGTCCGTCGTTAACAGCACTGTCGCGTTCAATGCCAGTAAAGGCGCAGCCGGGATTTCTGTTGCTGGTCAGCTAACCGTGATCAGTCACAGCACGATCAGCTTCAACTTCAATCCTTTTGCTGAGGGCAGCGGTAGTGGCATTGCTAATTATGGCGATAAGTCGCTTTTCATTCGGAACACAATCGTTAGCCACAACGAAGGCTGGGACTTACTGGGCGTATTGAGTTCATCCGACCATAACTTGTTCGGCAATAGCGCCGCGGGTGTCGGCTACGGACCGACTGACATGCTCGACGTCGATCCGCTACTCGGCCCGCTCACCGATAACGGCGGACCGACATTGACGATGGCCTTGCTGCCCGGCAGCCCCGCCATTGACGCCGGCGACAATACCGATGCGCCCGAGTTCGACCAGCGCGGCCCCGGATTTCCGCGGATTGTGAACGGCACGATTGATATCGGGGCATTTGAGGTACAGGCGTCGCCGATACCGAATGTGCCCAATTTCATGGCAATCTTAAGCACCGCCTTTTTCCAGGACGATGAAGGGAGCATTTCATGACTCGAATCTCAGTCCGATCACGCAAGTTCTTTCGGCCGTCGGTGGAACGGCTCGAGCGGCGGGACCTTTTGACCTTTGTGATGGCGCCTACGAACCCGTTTAGCCCCACAGGCACCAATCCGACTGGCTTGGAGGTCGCCGATCTCAATAGCGACGGAAACTTGGACGTGGCCGTGGCGAATCACAGCCCGGGCACGATTTCGGTCGCTTTAGGTGTCGGTGACGGGTCTTTCTTACCTCCGACGCACTATTCGAATCTCAACAATGCCTACGACCTTGTTATTATTGACGTAAGCGGGGACGGCATTCTAGATCTGGTAACCGCGCACTGGACGGTTGTCAGTGTTTTGCGCGGCAACGGCGACGGTACCTTTCAGTCGTCCATAAGTCATCCGGCGGGTAGCTCGGCGGTCGCGATCGATGCCGCCGACTTCGACAGCGACGGCGACTTTGACGTGACCGTCGCAGCGTATAACGGCGGGTTTGACGTCTTACGGAACAACGGGGATGGCACTTTCCAGCCGGCGCTTCACGTGAATGGAGGAGATCGATGCCGTGAGGTGAAAACGGGCGATCTGAATGGCGACACCAACCCTGACGTTGTAACGGCAGGATATGACGGCAAGGTGTTTATACACCTAGGCAACGGCAACGGTACATTCGCCGCGCCCACATCCTACACAATTGGTTCCTGGCTTTTCGGAGTTGACATCGCCGATCTGAATGGCGATGCGCAGGCCGATCTGGCGGTAGCCAATTACCTCGGCACCACGGTTTCGGTCTTGGCGGGCAACGGCGATGGGCACCTTCAAAGGGCAGGTCAATTATTTCGCCAACGGTGGCCCACTCATCGTCGTTGCCGCTGATTTCGATGCCGACGGCGATGCCGACCTCGCGGTCAGCAATGCAGAATCCTATTCGATCACCATCCTCCGCAATCAGCAGGGGACGTTCCGTCGCCGGGCTACCTATCCGAGCAGCGTGGACACGTCCTTGCTCACAGCCGGCGACCTGAACCATGACGGCATAATCGACCTTGTTGGCGCGAATAACGGTGGCACATTGACGGTGTTGATCGGCGTCGGGCCGGGTGATTTCGTCGCCGCCAAGGCCTTTACGGGTGCGGGCTCGAAATTCATGACCGCTGCCGATCTTTCCAACGACAGCGATCCGGATTTTGTCACGGATTCGTTTCGGATTCAGTTTGGCGCAAGCGGTGCAAACTTCAAGAACCCCGTGAGCTATTCCACGAGTTTGTTTTTCGGCTCTGGTACGGTCGATGATGCCATTCCCACCGACTTTGACGGCGACGGCGACAGCGATGTCGTACTCCAGCACGGCAATTCCGGGCCATACAAGTTGAGCTTGTGGGAGAACAACGGCAACGGGAGTTTCCCAGCCAAGCCACCGGACTATTTTCTCGGCATCAATGATTCGCTCAAATATGTGGCGGTTGGGGACCTCAATAACGATGGCCATGCGGATACCGTCACGACCGCCCAGAACAAGGTCTATCTGTTCTTCGGAGATGGGACCGGCAAGCTGGTAGGCCCGACCTCATACAGCGCCGGCGGGACGGCAATGGACGTGGTGGTCGACTACATCAACGCTGACCCATTTCTCGACATTATCGTGGCAAACCCTGCTGCGGTCACGGTGTTGCTTGGCATAGGCGGTGGTGTTTTTGCGGCGCCGGTCAGCTATGCGGCGGGGAGCGGCCCCACGAACCTGCGGGCTGGCGATTTCGACAACGACGGTGATGCCGACCTCGCCGTAGCTAACCCCTCGAGCAACAACGTCGCTGTCCTTCTGGGCAACGGCGACGGCACCTTCGCACCGCCCTTGGCATCCCCGCCGGTCGGCGCGAATCCGCCCAATCTTGTCCTTGAGGACTTCGACGGTGATGGAAAGCTGGACGTCGCTACGTCCAATCTCAACAGTCACAGTATCAGCATCTTATTGGGCCACGGCGATGGAACTTTCGAGCCGGCGGTGAATTTCGCCAGCAGTGCGAATCCAAAAGATATTGACGTGGGAGACCTGGATGCTGACGGCAAGCAAGACCTGGTGGTGATCAGCGGCCTGGAAGCAGCCATTGACATCTTCCGCGGCAACGGAGACGGCACATTCGGACTGTCAGTAACGCTTGCGGCGCCCTCCGACGGTCATAATGTTTCCGTCGCTGATCTCACGGGCGACGGCATGCTTGATATGGCGGCCGCGTTTCCAGGCGCCAGTGTCGGCTTCTTTCGCGGCAATGGCGATGGCACATTCGCTTGGTATGTCCCCTATGTCGGTGGTTCGTCGCCGGTTGATCTGGCGGTTGCCGACTTCGACAGCGATGGCATTAATGACCTGGCGGTCGCGAACATCCTTCAATCTTCCCTCCGAATTGTGCCCGGCGCCACGAATGGGCTTGATGCATTGAAGCTGGTAGCGATCGCCGGCGCCAACGTCACACGCTTCGGTGATTTCAACGGCGATGGCCTGGACGATTTTGTCGCCGCCGCATCAGACGGCCTGCGAGTGCGTTTGAACCAGGGCGACGGCACGTTTCCGCCGTTCGAGTTCTATCCTCTCGCTGGCGTGGGCACCATGATTCTCGGCGACTTCAATGCCGACGGCACTCTCGATATCGTGATCGAGCAAAACTCGGATGTGAGCCTTATGATGGGCAACGGCGATGGCACGTTTGCGGCACCGGTCGTGTTCATCTTCGGGACCAACCCGGACAAGCTTCTCGTGGGCGATTTCAATAACGACGCCCAGCCGGATGTTGCCGCCGCCAATCTGGCGAGTGCGACGATTACCGTCGCCCTGGGCAATGGAGACGGTACGTTTGTTCTCACCACGGGAAGCGTCGTCCCGTCGAAGAAAGACATCGTAGCCGGCGACGTCAACGGCGACGGCGTATTGGATCAGGTCGCCCTTACGAAGAGCACAGCCGGTTTCATCCATGTAATGCTGGGAAACGGCGACGGGTCCTTTGAACCATCGATGGCATTTGCGGTCAGCTACAATCCGCGAGCCCTATTGGTCGGTGATTACGACCAGGACGGCTGGCTCGACGCCGCCATTCATGATGGTAACTGGATTATCATTCTGAAAAACGACGGCATCTGGCCGCCACTGCCGATTACGCAAGGCCCGCGGCGCTATGCGCCGCTAGAGGTAGCGGAGAACCAAGGCACGAACCATGAGCCGAGTTTGCGAGCGGTCACCCACTTCAACGGCGTCGGCATCATCGTCAACGCCGCCGACGGGCCGCCGCTGCCGATCGGCGCCGGTCCGGGAACGTTCGCGCCGTTAAACGTCGGCAACGTTCGAAGAATGGAGCGATCGTCGCAAGGGCAGGCGATGACGCCCCCGCGAGAGACCGAAATCGCATTACCGTCCCGGACCAAGCACACGGCGCGCCGGATCGTGCGAGGCGCGGTCACCGAAACAACGGATCCGGATTCTGAATGGTTGGGGCTGGACTAATCCGCCAACTGCTCGTTTTCGCCCGGAGCGGTGCGGCTCTTATCAAATAAATCTGGAAAATCGCCATCCCGCGCGTCCGGTTTTGGCCTCAAATCACCCTTTAGTACTAGGGGAATACTCGCGCGTTTGGGGTGCGCGCTGCTTACAGGGCATGAGGGAGCATCTTTATGGTTCGTCTATTCAGCTTAAAGTATTTTGCCACAAACACTTGCGGCATTAGACGGTCACGCGTGTCAGCGGCAAATCGGCTCAGACCGAGACTCGAACCACTGGAGGATCGTCAGCTGTTGTCCACCTGCCACGTCACTCGCCTCAGCGACAGCGGCGCCGGCAAAGGCTTTCGCGGCGATTTGCGGTACTGCATCAACAAGGTCAACGCCGAGCCAGGACCGGATGCGATTGATTTCACGGTGACGGGCACGATCAATCTAAACGGTGCGTTGCCTCATCTGTCATCCGACATCGACGTGCTCGGGCCGGGCTCGGAACTGTTAACGGTACGGCGGGACAGCGGTGGCGATTATCGCATCCTCGAAGTGGATCCAGGAGCGTCCGTTCTCCTGTTTGGCCTAACCATCGCAAACGGTTTCCTTTCGGATGTTAGTGAGGAAAGGGGCGGCGGGATACTCAATAAGGGAACCCTGACGTTGTTAGGCGACGTCGCGGTAGTCGGAAATCGAGCCTACAGCGGAGGCGGCATATTCACCCAAGGACCGTTCGCCGCCTATTTCAGCAATATCTCGAACAACACCGGCGGGAGCGGAATTAGTCCGGGAGGCGCCACGACTTCGATCTTTCACAGCACCATCTCGGGAAATGACGGGGGAGGTATCTCGGCAACTGCCGCTCTCAATTTCATTACGGTCGAAGACAGCATCGTCACCAACAATACCACGGTGTTTGGCAGGCCTGGGATCAGTATCTACGAAGGAACTTTAACGGTCGAACGAACTACGATTTCCAACAACCATTCGAGTTCGGGTAGTGGCGGTGGAATTTACATTGACGCGGGCGTTACCGCCACGATTCGCGACACTACCATCGCGCTGAATAGCACGACCCATGGCGGCGGGATACACAACGGCCATTCGACAGATGTTCTGATTGAGAACAGCACGATCAGTAGTAACACCGCGACGAGCCAAAGCGGCGGCGGAATTCGAAGTGAGGGCAAGTTGACTCTTCGTCATAGCACCATCCACGGTAACAGTAGTGCGAATATGGGTGGGGGGATTTGGGCTGCCGGCGGCCAGAGCTTCAACTTTTTCCGAAATAACATCATCGCCGGTAATTCGGCGCCGAATGCGCCGGATATGAAGGGGCCGTTAAACACATCCGGGTTCAATCTTTTCGGCAATCACATCGGTGCTACCGGGTTTGCGGAGTCCGACCTTCTCGATGTCGATCCCTTGCTCGGTCCTCTCGCCGACAACGGCGGGCCGACATTGACTCACGCCCTCCTCCCCGGCAGCCCGGCCATCGACGCCGGTGACAACACCGACGCGCCCGAGTTCGACCAGCGCGGACCCGGGTTTCCGCGGATCGTGAACGGCACGATTGACATCGGGGCGTTCGAGGTGCAGTCGACGGGTGTACCGAGTTTGCCTGATTATTTAGCTGTCCTGATCACAGGGGATTTCGAAAAGGATGACGGCTCAGGGGGCTAACGCCCCCCGCTCAGGAAGTCCCGAATCGTCTGAGCGGCGGGCGTTAGCCCGCTGAGGCGAAATTCGGTCGTGCACAACACTGACTGAAAAGGAGACGGACTCATGACTCGCAAGCTACGGCCTTTGACTTTGGAATTCCTCGAACGGCGCGACGTGCCGAGCTTCGCGGCGCTGCCGGCCTATCTGGCCGGCGCTTCGCCCGTCGCTATCGCGGGCGCCGATGTCAACGAGGATGGGTTGCATGACATCGTCACTGCCAATCGCACCACGCCCGGTATGGTGAGCGTCCTGCTCAACCAGGGCGGCGGCTCGTTTGACCTTCCCAAGAGTTTTCCCAGCGGCGGGTCCAACCCGAGCTCCCTCGCTATCGCGGATTTCAACAACAACGGCAGGCTCGACATCGCTGTGACCAACCAATCCAGCGGCACCGTGAGCATCTTGCGCGGGTCGGGCACCGGCGTCTTCCGTCGCCCGCAAAGCTACCCCGCCGGCCCTTCGCCGACCGCGATCGATGTGAGTGATTTCAACGCCGACGGCGCTCCGGATATCGTGGTGGTTAATTCCTCTACGACCACGATCAGCGTTCTAATTAACAATGGTGATGGCACGTTTGCGGCGCCCGTCAGTCACAATCTGGGCACAAAGGCTCTCGCCGTGACGACGGGCGATTTCAACAACGATGGGAACAATGACTTTATCGCCAGTGGACACAACCTCACTTGTCCCAATTGGTGCGAGCCGATCAACAGCCGAGTCACGCTTTTTCTGGGTCACGGCGACGGCACTTTTTCTAACGGTTGGACCTTCACTGCCTTGTCGTCGCCGGGCGCCATCACCGTTGCCGATTTCGACTTCGATAACAAACTGGACCTGGTTTCGATTGACACACACGCCGACGATAAATACCCGGGCAAGAACGTTAATGTGTTCTTTGGCAACGGCGACGGGACGTTCCACAACCCTCTTTTCTACGTAATCGGTTCAACTCCCTCTCGTGTGGACATCGGCGATACCGACGACGACGGGCTTCTCGACATCGTCGTGCTCAAGCCGCCCGGTCCCATTCAAAATGTCGTCATCCTCCGTGGAACCATCGACGGCTTGTTCCATCCGCCGCAATGGCATGACGGCGGCGTGAAGCCGGCCGACATCAGTATTGCCGATTACACTGCAGATGGTGCCACGGACATTGGCATCGTAAACTCCGTGGGAGGGATCGGCTCGGTAACGTTGATGGTTGCCAATGGGGCAGGCGGATTTCCCACGTCGCTGCCAAAGTACGGCCCGGCAACGGACTACATAACCGTGGCGGACTTCACCGGCGAGGGACATCTCGACTTCGCGCGCACTAGCAGCACCACCAACGGCGTCGGCGTGTACTCAGGATCGGCAACCGGCAGCTTCGAATCGACAGGCACGTTCTCTGCTGATGGCAAGGAGAGACATCTCCTGGCGGAGGACTTCGACGCCGACGGCATAACGGACCTGGCAGTCGCCACCGATCCGCCCATCTTCGGCAATATCTCAGTAGCGATTGGAACTCAAGATGCGCAACTTTTCCAACAGGCGAAGACATTTCCGGCCCCCAGCTACGCACAGAATCTTGTCGCAGCGGATCTCAATGGAGATGGAAACCTCGATATGGTTCAGGGTACGGGTACCAGTAGCGGCTCCGGGCAAAAGACACTGTACTTGTATTTCGGAATGGGCAACGGCGCCCTTGCGAACCCGGTATCGTTGCATACGGGGGCGGAGGCGTGGTCGGCCGCAGTCGGTGATTTCAACGATGACGGGATTCCGGACCTCGTCACCGGGTCCAAACTCATGCGCGGCAACGGCGACGGTACCTTCCGAGCGCCGGTAAACCACGGAGCGAAAGGGTGCTACATCGACGTCGGCGACTTTAATGACGACGGCGCCCAGGACCTGGCGACAGCCGAATGCGAGCCTTGGCCTTATAACCAGACAGGCGCCGTTTGGATCGTTCTCGGCAATGGCAACGGCACTTTCAAACCGGCAACCAAGATTACCGGGAACAGCCACCCGAAGGGCATTATCGTGAGCGACATCAATAATGATGGCCGAGCCGACCTCGTTGATTGGGGCACCTTTTACCCAATAGCGCCGGTGAATGTCCGCCTGGGAAATGGCGACGGGACATTTCTGCCGCCCCTCGTTCTCGACAACTTCGGCGATTACCTTGCCGATGTCGACGTGGGAGACCTCAATGGCGACGGCAATGTCGATTTGGTTGCCTGTACGTACGAAAACTATGTCAAGGTGCTCTTCGGCAACGGCGACGGCAGTTTTCAGGGGTTCATCAATGTTCCGCTCGCGATGTGGGCTTTTCATTCGACCATCGGCGATCTCGACAACGACGGCGACCTCGACATCGCCGTGGCCCGTCCTAATGGGGGCAACCCCGTCCCCGCGGATGACCTGGCCATCTTGTTCAACAACGGCGACGGCACGTTTCTATCCGGTGGGAATTACGCGAACATAGCCGATCCGAACCACATCATCTCCGCAGACCTGGATGGCGACGGCCGCCTAGACTTGATCGTTTCGGAGGACGACTATTCCCAGGCCCAAATGCACGTGTTCCTGAACACGCCCAATGCCACATTCGTCGGCGTGCGCGCCAATGAAGTCAACGCGGACCCCGGCGCCTTGGCTGCCGGTGACTTCAACGGCGACGCCTTCCCGGATTTGGCCATACCGCACACGACAGGCTTCGGCGGCGTAACCGTCTTGCTCGGTAATGGCACCGGTTTCTTCGCACCTCCTGCAATTTACAACTTCGGTGTGATCGCAAGGGCAGTGACGGTAACGGATGTCAACGGGGACGGCATCTTCGACCTGGCATCCGTCGATGCGAACGGATATGCAAATATTCTCCTCGGCAACGGCGACGGCACATTCCAGTATGCAGGCAGCTACCCCGCCGGCGACGGTGTTTGGGCGCTCGCCGCCGCGGACTTCGACCTCGACGGCGACGCCGACCTCGTCGTCGCCAACAACCTTCCCGCCGGAGCGATTAGTTTCTTGTTCAACAACGGCGACGGCACGTTTCAAGAGCCCTTAGGGCTCGGTGTCGGCGCCTCTCCGCAGCACCTGGTTACGGGCGACTTCAACAACGACGGCCGGCCCGACGTCGCCGTGGCCAACTTTGGCGGTGGCATCGTGAGCGTCATGCTGGGCAACGGCGACGGCGAGTTCCAGACACCGTTGCACTTCGCCGTCGCGGACAGCCTGCGTTGGCTGGCGGCCGCGGATGTAAACAATGACGGCTTCACCGATCTCCTGGTGACCAGTGCCAATGGCGTGGCGGTGCTCCTTAACGCCGCCGACTGGCCGCCGCTGCCCATTGGTGATGGGCCGTCGGCGCCCGTGGACATCGGCCGGCAAACCATGTCGGCGAAGCCGAACGTCGTGGCACGGCCCATTTTGGTGCATGGAGATTTGAAGACCGCGGAAACCGTCGCCTCGCCCGGCCCGAAGTTTGTGTCGCGGCAGATCGCCCGCGTGGTACGACCGCCGGTTGATGTCCTGGCGACGGAACTAACCTGATTCGTTTAGCCGCCGTTCTCGGAACGGCGAGGCGTCGTCGTCCTGCGCCGTTCCGAGAGCGGCTACACCGGAGGAGGATTTGTCTCATGGCTCGACAACGATTGCGATTGGAACGGTTGGAGCGGCGTGACGTGCCGAGTTTCGCGGCGGCGCCTGCCTATTTGGCCGGCGCTTCGCCCGTCGCTATCGCGGGCGCCGATGTCAATGACGATGGGTTCCATGACATCGTTACCGCCAACCACACCACGCCTGGTATGGTGAGCGTTTTACTCAACCAGGGTGGCGGCTCGTTTGACCTGCCCAAGAGTTTTCCCAGCGGCGGGTCCAACCCGAGTTCCCTCGTTATCGCGGACTTCAACAACAACGGCAAACTCGACATCGCGGTGACCAACCAATCCAGCGGCGCCGTGAGCATCTTGCGCGGCTCGGGCACCGGCGTCTTCCGCCGACCACAAAGCTATGCCGCCGGCCCTTCGCCGACCGCGATCAATGTGAGTGATTTCAACGCCGACGGCGCTCCGGATATCGTGGTGGCTAATTCCTCCACCACGACTCTCAGCGTTCTGATCAACAACGGTGATGGCACATTTGGGGCGCCGACCAGTCTCAATCTGGGCACAATCGCTCTCGCCGTAACGACGGGCGATTTCGACAACGATGGGAACAATGACTTCATCGCCAGTGGGCACGACGTTACCTGTCCCAATCGGTGCGAGCCGATCAACAGCCGGGTCACCCTTTTTCTGGGTCACGGTGACGGCACTTTTTCAAGCGGTTGGACCTTCAATGCCTTGTCGTCGCCGGGCGACCTCATCGTTGCCGATTTCGACTTCGATAACAAACTGGATCTAGTTTCGATCGATACTCACGCCGACGATAAATACCCGGGCAAGAACGTGAATGTGTTCTTCGGCAACGGCGACGGGACGTTTCAGAACCCTCTTTACTACGTAGTAGGTTCGACTCCCGCTCGTGTGGACGTCGGCGATACCGACGACGACGGGCTTCTCGACATCGTCGTGCTCAAGCCGCCCGGTCCCATTCAAAACGTAGTAATCCTGCGTGGAACCATCGACGGCTTGTTCCATCCGCCGCAATGGCATGACGGCGGCGTGAAGCCGGCCGGGCTTTCTGTCGTGGATTACACCGGAGACGGAGTCGTCGATATAGGCGTTGTTAACACGGTGGGCGGGGCCGGCACCGTGACCGTGATGATCAACAACGGTTCGGGTGGCTTTCCACCGTCGCCGCCGAGATACGGCAACAAAGCAACCTATCTAGCGGTAGCTGATTTCACCGGCGACGGGCAACTCGACTTCGCGGGGACCGGGATAAGTTACACCGGAATCAGCGTGTACGCCGGCATCGGAGGGGGCGGGTTCCAATACGTCGCCGATTTTACCGGAGGCGAAAAAGAGGAGCATGTTCACGCGGACGACTTCGACTCCGACGGTCTACCCGACTTGGCGATCTCAGTTGATCCGCAAGGCTATGGCTACGTCTCGGTCGCACTGGCGTCTGGAGACAATGACGTATTCCAAATCAACAAAGGCTATAACGCCATCGACGATGCCCAAAGCGTGGCGGTGGCTGATCTCAACTCGGATGGCATGCCAGATGTGGTTGTCGCTTCGAAGTACACCGCGCTGGCCGTCTTGTACGGCACCGGCGGCGGCGCGATCGGAAGCCCCGTTTTGTTAGCCACCGGTGCCACAACTTGGACCGTCAAGGTCGACGACCTCAACCATGATGGTGTTCCCGATCTTGTCACGCCGTCGAAGGTACTGTTCGGCACAGGGAATGGGTCTTTTCTCACACCGGTCAGCCATGGCGGGCAAGGTTGCTTTGTCACCATCGGCGACTTCAATCAGGACAATGCCTTGGATTTGGCGACCGCTGCCTGCGAACCCTATGCAACCCAACCAGGCGACCTTTGGACTGTACTGGGCAACGGAGACGGAACATTCAAACCGTCAGTCAAGATCGCTGGTAACAGTCATCCGCACGGCATAAAGCTTGGTGATTTCAATAACGATGGCATAGCGGACCTCGTCGACTGGGGTACTGAATACGTGGGACAACCGCAGAACCGAGTCAATATCCGGCTCGGGAACGGCGACGGCGCCTTCCAGCCGCCGATAATCCTGAACCAACCCTATGCCTATTACCTAGACGTTGGCGACCTCAACAACGACGGCAATGATGATCTCGTCATCTCGGCCGGTTACAACGTCCGGGTCCTTTTCGGAAACGGCGATGGGACGTTTCTACCTGTCATGACTCTTGATACCGACATCTCAACAGATGATGTGACCATTGCCGACCTGAACCTTGACGGCCATCTCGACATCGCCGCCGTAGGCAGTAAATTCTCTAACTATCTTGTGGGCGATCTCTCTGTACTCTTTGGCAATGGAGACTTCACATTTCAGAGTCCCTTGACTTATGTCGACATACCGGATGCCAGCCAGGTCATTGCGGCCGACCTGGACGGCGATGGCGATCCGGAGTTGCTGGTATCGAATCGCGATTCATATCCACGCGCACTTTACGTATTCCGTAACGAGTCGAACGGCCTCTTCGCGGCGGTACGCACGGAAAACGTTCCGGTAGATCCCGGTGCTCTGGCCTCCGGGGACTTCAACGGCGATGGCGCTCGGGCACCTTGCCGTGGCCCGAACTTCGGGAAGTGCCGGAACTGTGAGCGTCATGCTAGGAAATGATAACGGCTTCTTCCTGGCGCCGGTTGGATACGGCGTGGGGTTGATTCCTCAGGCCCTCACGGTTGCGGACTTTAACGGTGACGGTCAACTCGACTTGGCGTCCGCCAGTTCTAACGGCACGGTGAGCATTCTCCTCGGAGTCAGTGACGGCACGTTTCAGTCGCCGGTGAGCTACGCGGCCGGGACCAGCGCCTGGCGCTAGCCCCCGCGGACTTCGACCTCGACGGCGACGCCGACCTCGTCGTCGCCAACAACGTTGCCGCCGGGACGATCAGTTTCCTGTTCAACAACGGCGACGGCTCGTTTCAAGAACCCTTATGGCTCGGCGTCGGCGCTTCGCCGCAGCACGTAGTCACCGGCGACTTCAACAACGATGGCCGGCCCGACGTCGCCGTGGCGAACTTTGCCGGTGGCATCGTGAGCGTCATCCTCGGCAACGGCGACGGCCAGTTCCAATCACCGCTGCACTACGCCGTCGCGGACAGCCTGCGTTGGCTGGCGGCCGCGGATGTAAACAACGACGGCTTTACCGACCTCCTGGTGACCAGTGCCAACGGCGTGGCGGTGCTCTTCAACGCCGCCGACTGGCCGCCGCTGCCGATTGGAGGAGGCGGACGTTTTCCACTACCGAGTGCGCACGGAGCGCCGTCGGCTGAACCCACTTCCGCCCCTATTGGCGATGCCGAGAAGGTTGTGTCGGCGGCATATGATCGGGTAATCACGGAGGCGCCCGCCAGGCAAAAGAGCACCTACGCGATTCCCGGTGGGCGCGTCATTGGTCGGCTCGCCCAACATGCGAATCTCACAGCAACCGACGTAATCAGGAATGATTTTCTTCTCGCACTTAACAATGCATAAGGACGTCGCGCCATGAAACGTAAACGATCGAGCCGGCCGCGAACATTGATGACGTTGCAGAGGCTGGAAACTCGTGACCTGCCCAGCCTCATCGGCGGCACTTCCGTGCCCGTCGATGTTGAGCCCCGCGATGTTGTCGTGGGGAGCTTCAACGGCGACGCCATTCTCGATATCGCAACGTGCAACTACATGGACAACAGCGTCAGTGTGCTCCTCGGCCAAGGCGGCGGCAGCTTTGGGCCGAAGATCGACACCTTCGTCGGTATCAAGTCGAACTCGCTTGCGACCGCCGACTTTGATGCCGACGGCAACGGAGACCTCGTTGTCGCCAACAACGACTTCGAAGGAGAACTGCGAATCCTCTACGGCCTGGGCGACGGGACGTTTCAGGCGCCCATCGGCGTGGATGTCGGCCAATGGGCGACGGCGGTTACCATTGGTGACTTCAACAATGACGGAGCGCCCGATGTCGCAGCGTCGAGCGCCGACGCCCACCACGTCCTGATCCTCACGAATGACGGCATGGGAAACCTAATAACGTCTGGAACGTTCAGCGCGGGACCTGCGTCATGGGCCGTCGAAACCGCCGATCTCAATGGCGACGCGGTGTTAGACCTGGTGACGGCGAACTTCGGCACGGCCCATACCGTCAGTGTGCTACTCGGCAACGGCGACGGCAGCTTTACCGCCGGGCTTAACATCGCTGCCGGACCGGATGGGCCGACGTCCGTTGCGATTGGCCGACTCGATGGCGACGCATTCCCCGATCTCGTGGTGACGAACCGCGCGAGCGCACAGTTGAACATTCTGCGTGGCAACGGCGATGGCACATTCCAACTGCCTTACGCCATCTCCGCGGGGACAACGCCGAATCAGGTCACCGTCCATGACTTCGATTTGGACGGTAAGCTTGATCTCGCTGCGGTCAACGATCAAGCAGGCAGCGCCGGTGTCTTCTTCGGCAACGGCGACGGCACGTTTGCTCCACGAGTCATTTACCCGGGCGGAACGGCCCCGTATGCGATCACCATCGCCGATGCGGACGCGGACGGCGCAGATGATCTCATCATGGCCGACAACAAGGGCAACGCCGTCAACATCGTGCGCGGCAACGGCGACGGCACGTTCAAAAGTGGAATCGTTTATCCGACGTTACATGGCGTCGGCGGCGTACTGGTCGCGGACTATACAGGCGACGCGCTTGCGGATCTCGTAGTCGGCGCCAAAGGAACAAATCAAGCGTTTGTGCAAATTCTGCCGGGCCTGGCCGACGGCACGTTCGCTCCCGCCGTGAGCTATCCGGGCGCCACGGGAACGATGACGGACCTTGTTGGCGGCGACTTCAACGGCGACAGCTTGCCGGACGTGGGCATGAGCGTCATTAGTCCCGAAGGAGGTTCCATCCTTCTGGGGGACGGCAACGGTTTCTCCGACCCGATCGCGGCCTATGCGCCTGGCGTTGGCGACATGGGCACGCCGGTCATCGCCGACTTTAACCAAGACGATATTCCCGACCTCGCTGTCCACGGAAACACGGACAAAGTCGGCATCCTCCTTGGGCTCGGCGGCGGGGCGTTCGGGGCTACGGTCAAGTACACAGCGGGCACATCAATTCACGAAATTGTCGCCGGCGATTTCAATGGCGATGGCTTCCCGGATCTCGCCGCGGTCGATGATGCCGCCGGCGTGAGCGTTCTAATCAACGCGGGCGGCACGTTTCTGCCCAAAGTCCGTTATCCGCTCCCCGGCGGATCGTTCGAACTCGCGATGGGCGACTTCAACCATGACGGCAAACTGGATCTTGCGGCCGTAACTACGACGCCGAGTGCCAAACTTAACCTCTTGTTGGGGAATGGTGACGGCACGTTCCAGGCCGCCGTGGCGATCACCATTGACCCCAACCCACGAGATTTGGTTGTTGCGGATTTTAACGGCGACAGCAAGCTGGATTTCGCGACCACAAATTGCGACGGAGGCACCGTAAGCAGTTATCGCGTCAAGGTGGTATTCGGAAATGGTGACGGCACCTTTAGCAGCCAAATTGAACTCCCTTCGGGCGGCTGTGGCAATGAGATCCACGCCGCAGACTTCACGGCCGATGGATTTCCCGATTTGGTGGTGAATCGTTACGCAGGTTCCATCGGCGGTGAGGTGGGCGTGATCATCAATCGCGGAGACGGCACGTTTCTGCCGTTAAAGTATCAACCGGCAGGATACAAGGCCTATGACATAAGCATCGGCGATTTCGGCGGCGACGGCAAGCTTGACATACTGATTGCCGACGACGGGCCCGGCTCCGGGCCGACTCCCGGCCGAATTGGAGTACTGACGGGCAACGGTGACGGCACCTTTTACCCGCCTCAGCCATTTTTGGTCAAACTCGGGACGAAGTTTCCGAGCATCGCGACCGCGGATCTAGACGGCGACGGCGATCTTGACGTCGTCGCCGCGAATGGCGAGCCCGCTACGGTGCTGAACGTGCTGTTCAACCAGGATGGCGTCTTGTACGAGACGAACATGGCCTTTGACGGCCAACCGGAGGCGACCGCACTGGCCGCCGGAGATTTCAACAGCGACAGCATTCCCGACATTGTCGTTGCCAACAATGTGACGCCCGGCACGATCAAGATCTTTCTGGGTTTCGGCAACGGCACGTTCAAGCCGCCGACGGTGATGGCTGTCGGCAATGAGCCAACCGACGTGATCGTCGCCGATTTCAACGCCGACGGTCGCCTCGACCTGGCCGTGGCCAACTCGGCCAGCGGCACGCTCACCATCATGCGCGGCACCGGCACCGGGAAATTCCGCCGCGCGCCGGGACTCCCCGTGGCGGCCAATCTCGCTCGTCTCGCTGCCGGCGACATGAACGGCGACGGCCACATCGACCTCGTTGTCGGTTCCGGCAGCGGCGCCGGTGCTCAAGTCCACGTTCTCCTCGGCAACGGCAACGGAACGTTTCAACCGCCCATCGGACAGGCGGTCGGAGACGCGCCAAGTCCGATCGTGCTCACGGATTTCAACAACGACGGACAAACGGATGTCGCCGTTGCCTACGGCGTGGTCGTCGGCGTTCTCTTGGGAAATGGTGACGGTGGCTTGCAACCACCGGTTGCAACTCTCGCCGGCGGATTGCCGGCCGGCTTGGCGGTCAGCGATTTCAACGACGATGGCTTCATGGACATTGCGGTGACGCACAATGCCGGAGTCACGCTCATGCTCAACGCCGCCGACTGGCCGCCGCTGCCGATCGGCGACGGGCCCGGCGTGGACATCGGAACGGGAAATATGCCGGCGTTCCTGAATCGGCCCCACGCGCCGGCGCACCGCTCCGAGTTGAAATCCGACAATCGCCCCGCGATCGTGGATGAAGCAACGACAAAATTGCGCGTGAATGTCTTCCGCATCCGGCGCATACCCCAAGGCGAGCCGGAAGCGTTAGTGCCCGGAGTACTGACGGAGTTCGGCGGACGTTCGATATTGAAACACCTGGAGGCGAGAGTGTCATGATTCGCAAGACTACACGTCGGTTCCACCGAGTGACCCTGGAATTGCTGGAATGCCGCGACCTTCCCAGTTTCTTTACGCCGTCCCCGATTCCCATCGGGGACTCGCCCGCCGCAGTAGCAGGCGGCGATTTTAACGGCGACGGCCGACTCGATCTGGTGGCCGCGAATAAGACCACGCCCGGCAAGGTGAGTTTGTTGCTGAACAACGGCGGCGGTACTTTCGCGCCATTCAAGAGCTTCCCCGCAGGCGGGAATAGTCCCAGCTCAATCGCCGTCGAGGACTTTAACGCCAACGGCACGCTAGACGTGGTCGTGACAAATTCCGCAAGCGATACCGTCAGCGTGTTACGCGGCTCTGGCAGCGGCGCGTTTCGCAGGCCGGTCAGCTACCCGGCGGGTCCGTCGCCGACTTCGGTGACCTACGGTGAATTCACGGGTGACGGGCGATTCGACCTCGCCGTCGCCAACTCAACCGCAACCACCGTCAGCGTGTTGGTCAACAACGGCGACGGGACCTACGGCGCCGTGACGAGTTATAACATCGGCGCCGGCGCGCTCTCGGTGATTAGCGGAGAGTTTAGTGGCGACGGATTAGACGATCTTGTTGCGGTCGGCAGCGACCGGGTCGCGGTGCTACTTGGGACGGGGACCGGGAGTTTCGTGTCGGGCGCGAGCTACGTCGGTGGCTCGCCGGTCGACGTTGCGGCCGGAGATTTCAACTCGGACGGCAATCTCGATGTCGCCGTCGGTCAGTCCACCGGCGACGTGGAAGTTCGTCTTGGCAACGGCGACGGCACCTTCCAAGCGCCGTTAATTCTCTTCGTCGGCGCATTCCTCGCCTCGGTCGACGTGGACGATCTCGATCATGACGGCGACCTGGACATCGCGGCGGTTCGCAATAGCGGCACGCCCGTCGGCGTCTTGCTGAATAACGGGAACGGCAGCTTCAAGGCGGCGCAGTATTACGGAAGCATTGCGACCTCGATCGCGGTGCTCGATGTCACCGGAGACGGGTTCCGCGACCTTGCTGCCGCAAGCTCGAGTGCCGACTATGTGACGGTTCTGCCGGGAAGCAGTGACGGTTCGTTTGTCGTGCCTCCCACGCTAGGCACGGGCGGCGGCCGACATGTCACGGTGGCCGATCTCAACGGCGACGGCGATCCCGACTTCGCCACCGCGGCGGCCGGAAAGCCCATGAAGGTTTTCCTTGGAGGGTCGGGCACTCAATTTCAAGCCGCGATCGACGCATGGGGCGGCGGTGGGCAGTTCGCGATTACCCACGACGTGGACAACGACAGCGACCTCGATTTGAAGAACTTCGTCAATCCCCTCACCATCGCAATCGACTTGGGCATTGTGAAAGCGAATGGCGACGGCACGTTCGACACCGCTCCCAAAGTAAGCGGAATACCCGCGTACAATTCCGCCGTGGCTGGGGACGTGGACGGCGATGGCAAGGCCGATCTAGTGGTTGCCAACGACGGTGGACCTGCGGTGCTGTTGGGTAACGGCGACGGCACGTTCAAGTCGCCGATGTATGGTCCGGCGGCGCCCGGAGACGAACTGCTGCTGCTGGACCTCAACGGCGACGCCAACCTCGACCTCGTGGCGAGACATGGAATTCTCTCCAGCTCGTTCAAGGTGCTTCTGGGAAACGGCAACGGCACGTTCAAAGCCGCGGCCAGTTATAGCGCGCAGTTCACTGAGGACTTCGCCGCGGGTGACTTCAATGGCGACGGCTTTCCCGATCTTGCGGTGTCGCAACGAAGCACGCAGTATACTGTCGAACTTCATTTGAACCAGGGCAACGGTACGTTCCTATATGCCGGCGCTCTTTACTTCTCGACTTACGACTTGAAGAGCATCGTGGCGGCTGACTTCAACGGTGATGGGATCGATGATATCGCCGTTTCTGAAACTTTACCGACAACCACCAATCGCATCGTCACGCTCTTGTGCAATGGCGACGGCACATTCAAGCCGGGGCAGTGGACCTCCGCCGCGCTGAACCTCACGGACTTGGACCTGGCAACGGCCGACTTCAACGGCGACGGTATCTGGGACCTCGCCATGGGCGACTATGATTCCGTCGTCATCCGCATGGGGGCGGGCAACGGATTATTCGGGGTCGCGCAAGCCTATCCAACCGTGGGCGGCGCTCGAGTCAAGATCGGCGACTTTAATAGCGACGGCGCGGCCGACGTGGCACAAAACACACAGGGTGTCGTCGGAGTGCTTGTGGGGAATGGAGACGGCACGTTTGCCGTCGAGCACCGCCTCAGCGACGAGCAGTCTTTCAGCGGCCCGCACGTCGACGGGGCGGTCGCGGATTTCAACGGCGACGGCCGGCAGGATTTAGTGGTTCGCAATACGATCCTCTTGGGCACACCGGACGGCTTTGATGCGGCGCGGGGGTTCCTGATTGACAACTTGAATCCGAACAACCGTGCGATTACCACCGGGGATTTCAATGGTGACGGGATTCCGGACCTCACGTCGGCTCATTTTGGCTCGTCACCGACCTACGCAGGCTCGGTCAGCGTTCTTTTGGGTATCAGCGGCGGCCTCTATAGTACGCCCGTCGTGTATCCCACCGGAAACGGCGGGACGGGCGACGTCGAGGCAGCCGATTTCAACGAAGATGGATTCCTCGATCTGATCGCTTCCAATCTGAGTGGGACCGTACGTCTCCTTCTCGGCAACGGCAATGGAACTTTCCAATCAGCCGTGAGCATCCCAGGCGGCGCCACGCCGTATGGGTTGGCAGTCGGAGATTTCGATGCCGACGGAGACCTCGACGTGGCGACGACCTCGTGGGACCCGCTCTATTCCGGAGCTCCAGGCCAGGTCGCCATCTTGCTGGGCAACGGCAACGGAACTTTCAACTCGCCGGTGAACTACCCGGTCGGGTCAAGTCCCAGGTCGATCGTCGCCGCGGATTTCAACTTGGACGGCATTCTCGATCTCGCCACCGCCAACGAGGGAGACGACAATGCTACCGTCCTCATGGGCAACGGTGACGGGGCAGCTTTGTCGTCGCTTTCACCATCCCCATAGGGAACACGCCGCAGCAAATCGTCAGCGCAGATTTCAACGGCGATGGCTTTCCCGACCTGGCGGTCCAGTACGGCAGTAGCAGTTCGAATCCTCCCGGTACGGGCAGCCTGAAGATTGTGCTCAATGCCGCCGATTGGGCGTTGCCCCTACCGATCGGCGACGGGCCGTCCGCCAAAGACGGACTGGCGCCGGCGGGCACTGACACGCCAATCGTAGTGCGGCCCGTTCCGACATCGCGGCCGGTATCATCAGCAACGGCGATGAGGCCACTGGAACCGAACGAAACAACAAAATTGCCCCGCCCAACGAGTGGCGCACGGCACATGGCCCGCATCGCGAATGCCAAAGCAACCGACGCGGCGTTCGATTCCATTTTGTTAGAGGTGTTTTAGAAACGAGATCTTCCCTTTCTCTCGAGGAGTTGTTTGATGGCCCCCAAGAATTCTCGACTCGTGGCCAAGATTCGGCGAACGCGGTTACGTTTGGAAACGTTGGAGCGCCGAGATGTGCCGAGTTTCATCGCGGCCTCGTCGTATCCGGTGGGCGACTCGCCGATTGGCGTGACTGTCGCCGACTTCAACAACGATAGCCTTTGGGACATCGCTACCGCCACGTTCCCGGGCGTCAGCGTTCTGCTGAACCAAGGTGGCGGCGTTTTTGGCCCATCCATCGAGTCATTCGCCGGGCCAACCCCGGTCGCTCTCGCTTCCGATGATTTCAATGGCGACGGTTTTGCCGACCTGACGACCGCCAATTCGGACGGCTCAGTAGATGTCCTGCTCGGCCAGGGCGGTGGGGCGTTCGGGTCCGAGATTTTCCACAACGCCGGCCAGAACCTCACGGCGATAGCGACCGGCGACTTCAATAACGATGGCCGTCGCGATGTCGCAGTAACAAACAATGTTGGCGGCGCGAGCGTACTCGTGCTCGTCGGCAATGGCGACGGCACCTTACAAAACCCGGTGGCGTTTCTTGTATCTTCACAACCGTTGGCCATCGCCGTTGATCACATCAACAACGACGGCAACCTTGACATCGTCACGGCCCATCAGAACGGCACCGTCAACGTGGGTTTGGGAAACGGCGACGGGACGTTTCAACCGAAGAAGACATTTGCCGCCGGTTCGGACGCGTGGGGCGTGGCCATCGGCGATTACAACAACGACGGCAAAGCCGATTTGGCCGTGGCAAATCATACCGCGGCGGGGACGGTCAGCATTCTGCGCGGCACGGGCACGGGACGTTTCCGCGCCCCGCAATCTTTCGCCGCCGGGCCTTCTCCTAACGAAGTGGCCACCGGCGATTTCGATGCCGACGGCCGTCTCGACCTCGCTGTCGCCAACGACGGCGGAACCGTCAGCATTTTGAAAGGCGAAGGCAACCTGACTTTCCCCACGTTCGTCAGCTACGCGAGCGGCATGTTTCCAAATGCCGTCGTCGCTGTGGACTTGGATGCGGACGGCTTGCAGGACGTCGTCTCGGTTAACGGCGGGTCGAATGCGGTCGGCGTGCTGCGTAGCATCGGTGGCGGCAATCTCTTGGGCGCCACTATTGTCCCAGCCGGGGAAAATCCGGAAGCCGCGGCCCAGGGAGATTTGAACGGGGACGGCAATGTCGACCTGGTCGTGGTCGGCGCGGGAATGAAAATCCTCTTGGCCAACGGAGATGGAAGCTTCCAGGCGCCGCAACACTACGCTGTTGGTCCGGGCCCTAGAGCGGTGACACTTGGGGATTTCAACGAAGACGGGGCGCTCGACATCGCAGTAGCCAATATTGGAAGCAGCGACGACGACGTCACGGTACTTCTGGGTACGGGCGACGGAACGTTTCCGACAAAAGCAAGCTATGTGATGGCACCCGGTTTGCGGTCGATCACGACTGCCGATGTCGACGGCGACGATCACCTCGATCTCGTTACTGCGAACACGAGCGGCACGGTAAGCGTTCTCTTCGGCAAAGGGGATGGAGCTTTTCGGGCGCACCTCTTTGCCGGGCCCGGATTACCCCCATAACAGTGCTGTCGGGGACTTCAACCAGGATGGCGCCGAAGACCTCGTGGTTTTGGGGGGGCCTGGCCTCATAGTGCTACTTGGTGAAGGGGACGGATTCTTTGTCGTCGCAACGACCTACACCGCCATGTTCCCCACTGCGGTGGCAGTCGGCGATTTCAATGGAGACGGGCGGCAAGACTTGGCGCACACCGGCCACAATGGCACGAGCCATATCGTCCGTATTCTTCTCGGCAATGGTGACGGCACGTTCTCCATAGCTGACAGCTATGTGGTCACCTCGTCGCCTTTCGATATTGTCGCCGCCGATTTTAACAACGATGGCAATACAGACTTGGCGGTGACACTTGGCAACCCTAGCAACAGCCTCAGTGTGCTCGTCGGCAACGGCAACGGCTCCTTCCAAAACGCTGTCAATTACTTCGCCGAATTCAGGCCGGGACCCATTGCCTTGGGAGATTTCAACGAAGACGGCAATCAAGATGTGGTCGTAGTCAATTCGCTTCTTGCCAGAATAACGGTGTTGATCGGGAACGGCGACGGAACGTTCCAGGCGCCCGTTGGCTATGCCGTCGGCCCACAACTCAACGCCGTGGTCGCCGGCGATTTTAACGATGACAACAATGAAGATATTGCAGTCACCGGGTCGGGGGACTTGCACGTTCTCCTGGGGAACGGCGATGGCACGTTTCAGCCGCCCGTGACGGACGATGCAGGCGGTGGTTCTCTCGTCGATGCCGTCGTCACGGATGTGAATGGCGACGGTCGTTCGGATGTAATCCTCGCAGACAACACACGCGATCGCCTGGTCACTCTCCTCGGCAACGGCGACGGTTCTTTTCAGTCTCCGCAGACTTCGCTCGTAGGAGAGTTCGTGACTTCATTGGCCCTGGGTGATTTCGACGACGACGGCACACCGGATGCCGCGGTGACGATCCGATACCCCAAGAGCGTTATCACCATGCTCGGCCAAGGCGACGGCCTGTTCCTTGCCGCTGGGGCTTCTGTTGCCGGTGTCACTCCGTATGCCGTAACGAGCGGCGATTTCAACTTGGATGGCAAGGTTGATTTGGCCGTGGCGGACAATGGCAACGGGAGTGTTAACGTACTCTTGGGCAACGGCGATGGCTCGTTCCAGGGTCCGGTCGGTTACGAGGTCGGCTCGTTTCCACAGGATGTCGCGACTGGCGACTTCAACGGCGACGGTCGCTTAGATCTTGCCGTGACAAACAATGCCTCGAACACGGTCAGCGTGCTTCTGGGCTTGGTCGGTGGCGTTTTCCAATCGGCGGAAGATTTCGCTGTCGTTAAATCGCCAATGCGCGTAACGGTGGGCGACTTCGACAACGACGGCAAGCTGGACCTGGTGGTGGCCGGAGTCGCCGGCGTTAGCACCCTGCGCGGCGACGGCAACGGTTCGTTCCAGGCCGTTGGCACTTATGCGCCAGGCGGAAAGGCCACGGCGATTGCCGACTACAACGGCGACGGCTACGCGGACCTGGCGATCGTGTCGTCGATCGGCGTGGCAGTGGCCATCAACGCCGCCGACTGGCCGCCGCTGCCGATCGGTGATGGGCCACCGGCGCCACGCCCGAAGTATGCGACGCGGCGCGTTGCCCGGGTGTTGGAGCAGCGTTTGAGTTTGTAGAGCATCATCAATGCGGAATTCAATAAACAGGGGAGGATTTGTCTCATGGCTCGACGACGATTGCGTTTGGAACAACTGGAGCGCCGTGACGTGCCGAGCTTCGCGGCGCTGCCTGCCTATCTGGCCGGCGCTTCGCCCGTCGCTATCGCGGGGGCCGATGTCAATGAGGATGGGCTCCATGACATCGTCACCGCCAATCACACCACGCCTGGTATGGTGAGCGTCTTGCTCAACCAGGGCGGCGGCTCGTTTGACCCACCTAAGAGTTTTCCCAGCGGCGGGTCCAACCCGAGTTCCCTCGCTATCGCGGATTTCAACAACAACGGCAAACTCGACATCGCCGTGGCCAATCAATCCACGGGCATCGTGAGCATCTTGCGCGGCTCGGGGACCGGCGTCTTCCGCCGGCCACAGAGCTACGCCGCCGGCCCTTCGCCGACGGCGATCGATGTCAACGACTTCAACGCCGATGGCTCTTTGGACATCGTGGTGGTTAATTCCTCTACGACCACCATTAGTGTTCTGATCAACAACGGTGACGGGACAGCTTCGGGGCGGCCGTCAGTTACAATCTCGGCACGAAAGCGCTTGGTGTCACTACAGGTGATTTCAACAATGACGGCAACAAAGACTTCGTGGCCAGCGGCTATGAAGTCAACTGCAATACCAATTGGTGCACTCCGTTCAACACTCGCGTCACGCTTTTCCTCGGTCAAGGTGACGGCACTTTTGTGAGCGATTGGACCTTCACTGGCTTGTCGTCGCCGGGGGATGTGATCGTCGCCGATTTCGACTTCGATAACAAACTCGACTTTGTGGCGATCGATAAGCTTGTCGACAATAAGTTCCCCGGCACCAATGTGAATGTGTTCTTCGGCAACGGCGACGGGACGTTTCACAATCCTCTTTACTACGTGGTAGGCACAACTCCCGGTAGCGTGGAGGTAGCCGATACCAACGACGACGCACTGCTGGACATTGTCGTTCTGAAGACACCGGGTCCGTTTCAAAGTGTCGGCATCCTCCGAGGGACCATCGACGGTTTGTTTGAACCGGTGCAATGGCACGACAGCGGCATAAATGCCGCCGGCCTTTCCGTCGTGGATTACACCGGCGATGGAGTCGCCGACATAGGCATCGTCAATACGGTGGGCGGAATCGGCACCGTGACCGTGATGCTCAACAACGGTTCGGGCGGCTTTCCACCGTCGCCGACGCGATATGGCGGTGCGACCCAATATATCGCGGTTGCCGACTTCACCGGTGATGGGCAACTCGACTTCGCGGGGACCGGCAATACCAATGGTGTCCGCTTGCACGGCGGCGTTGGAGACGGCACTTTCCAATCTCTCGGCAGTTTCTCCGCCGATGGCGGTGAGCGGAACTCGTTGGCAGACGACTTCAACAACGACGGCATAATCGACTTGGCAGTTTCAACAGACCCGGATTACGTCGGCAATGTCTCCGTCGCCGTGGGAACCCAGGACGCTGAGTTATTCCAAAAGGTGAGGACCTTTACGTCGATTGACGAAGCTCAGAGTCTGGCCGTGGCTGATCTTAATGGAGATGGAAATCCCGATGTCGTGCAAGGCTCAGGGTATGGCAGCGGCTTTTGGGAAAGAACGTTGTACATCCATTTCGGCATCGGTGGCGGTGACTTTGCCGAACCCGTTGCCTTGGATACCGGCGCCGAAGCATGGACCGTGACAGTCGGCGACCTCAATAGCGATGGCATTCCCGACCTTGTGACCGGGTCGAAAGTCCTGTTCGGCAATGGCGATGGTTCGTTTCTTGCCCCTATCAACCACGGCGGAAAGGGCTGCTATGTCAGCCTCGGCGATTTTGATAACGACGGCAATGAGGATTTAGGGACCGGCGGTTGCGACCAGCCGGGCGATGTGTGGATGGTTTTGGGCAACGGCAATGGCACTTTCAAAGTCATGCTTAAAATCACGGCGGGCTATGATCCGCACGGCATGCTGGTGCACGACATTGATGCAGACGGTTTCTCCGACCTGATCGACTGGGGCGATTCTCATCCGGTTGATCCGATCAACATTCGGCTTAGCAACGGCGACGGGACTTTTCAGGCGCCGATTATTCTCAATTACGGCACTCCATACGACGTCAAGGCTGGAGACCTTAACGGTGACGGCAGTGCCGATCTAGTTGTATGTGCCACCACTTTCTCTGGTGATCCCCTCAAGATTTTCTTCGGCAACGGCGACGGGACTTTTCAAGCTCCCGCAAATATCCAGACGGAATTGGACCCGCGCAATTCAACTATCGGCGACTTCGATAACGACGGTGACCTCGACATCGCTATCGCCCGTTGGGATGAAAACTTCCCGCGCGGAGCTGGAGACGTGTCGATCCTTCGTAACAACGGCGATGGAACTTTTCAAGCTCCCCAACTTTACGTAAGCCTGCCGGAACCGACCGAGATCATCTCGGCAGACCTCGACGGCGACAACGATTTGGAACTGCTTGTTTCGGATCGTGCCTCCTTCCAGCCAAAGATGTATGTGTTTATGAATTCCTCCGATGGCCTATTTGCCGCCGTGCGCGCTAACGATTTCGAGGCGAAGACCGGCGCCCTCGCTAGCGGCGACTTCAATAACGACGGTTGGCGCGATCTGGCGGTTGCTCAAACTTCCGGCACTGGCGGCCTCAAGGTAGTGTTCGGCAACGGCACGGGTTTCCTCGAACCCTCGGCGACATATGACGCCGGCGTTTTCTCACAGGCGGTACTGGCTACCGACCTGAACGGTGACGGTCAACTCGACTTGGCGTCCGCCAATTCTAACGGCACGGTGAGCATTCTCCTGGGAGTTGGTGACGGCACGTTTCAGCCGCCGGTGAGCTACCCGGCCGGGGCCAGTGCCTGGGCGTTGGCCGTGGCGGACTTCGACCTCGACGGCGATCCCGACCTTGTCGTGGCCAATAACGTGGCTGCGGGGACGATTAGTTTCTTGTTCAACAACGGCGACGGCACGTTTCAAGCACCGTTATGGCTCGGCGTCGGCGCTTCGCCGCAACACGTCGTTGCCGGCGATTTTAATAACGACGGCCGGCCAGACGTCGCCGTGGCGAACTTTGGCGGCGGCATCGTCAGCGTCATCCTAGGCAACGGCGACGGCCAGTTCCAAACACCGCAGCACTACGCCGTCGCCTACAACCTGCGCTGGCTGGCAGCCGCGGATGTAAACAACGACGGCTTCGCCGACCTCCTGGTGACCAGTGCCAACGGCGTGGCGGTGCTCTTCAACGTCGCCGATTGGCCGGCGCCGCTGCCGGTTGGCGACGGCCCGTCCGCCGATAGAAGACTTGCATTGCAGAAGTTGGACGACGCCGCAATGGAAGCGCCAGCGTTTTGTGCGCAGGTACCCGTTTCCCGCGACGCGACCGCGATGCGCGTGGAGAAGACAGAAGCCGTGAAGTCGCCCGAACGGAATCATGCGATTCGTCGCATTGGCCGCCTCGCAGTTGCCGAAACGGCCGAAGCGGCGTTTGATTCGCTTTCGTTGAATTTGAAATAACCCCGAACCCTTTCCCTTTTGTTCGAGGAGTTGTCCAATGGCTCGAAGACTCGCAAACAAGAGCTGGGAACGACGTTTGACATTGGAATGGCTCGAACGCCGCGACGTACCCAGCTTCGTCGCGCCGCAGATGTTCCCTGCGGGCACATCACCATCCGCTATCGCGGGCGCCGACTTCGACAACGACGGGCTCAATGACGTCGTGGTCACCAATCAAACCACGCCCGGCATGGTGAACCTACTGCTCAACAACGGCGGCGGGGTGTTTAAGGCGCCGAAGAGCTTCCCCGCGGGCGGCTCGCAAACCAGCTCCGTCGCGGTCGCGGATTACAACGGCAACGGCGCACTTGATGTCGCGGTGTCCCATTCGGCGAGCGGTACGGTGAGCATCCTCCGAGGCTCCGGTACCGGCAATTTTCGCCGGCCCGTCAGTTACGCGGCGGGACCGGCACCGACGTCTTTGACCTCGGCCGACTTCAACGGCGACGGCGCCGCGGACATTGTCGTGGCCAATCGTGTCGATGACGGCGGTGTTAGCGTGCTCATCAACACCGGGACCGGCACTTTCCAGCCGGCGCAGTTCTATTCCGTCGGGACCGATGTACGTTCCGTGGCGACCGGCGATTTCAACGGCGATGGCGACGCCGACCTTCTGGCCGTCGGCTATGAGGAAACGTGCAATATCAGTTTTTGTTACACCTACAACGGGAAACTCGCCGTGTTCTTCGGCGTTGGTGATGGCACGTTCCTCGCCGGGCCGAGCCTTACCGCGACGTCCCCTGGCGACGTCATGCCGGGAGACTTTAATGGCGACGGCGACCTTGATATTGCCCTGGCCTACACCTTTGTGGCCGACGACTATACGTGGTACGCCGACAAGGCTATTGAAGTGCGGCTCGGGAACGGCGACGGGACTTTTGGCGCCGGTACGATCTACAACGTCGGGGAGACTCCCCACGCCATCGACGCGGAGGACCTCGACGGCGACGGCGATGTGGACCTCGTGGTGCCGGTCAAAGGACCGCTGTTCTCGTTGATCGAGCACGTGAAGGTCCTGCTCAACAACGGCGATGGTACGTTTCAGTCGATGCCCAACTATCCCGTCGGCGCATACCCGGTGGCCGTTGCAGTGCTGGACTACACCGGTGACGGTCTAACGGACATTGCGGTGGCCAACAACTTGGAAAATGGCGTTGTAACCATGCTCGCCGGCATCGGCGCGGGCAAGTTCAAAAACGTACCGGTTTACGCGGTCGGTGCTGAACCGACCGCGCTTGCAACCGGCGATTACAACGGCGACGGAGGCACCGATCTTGTCGTCGGAGATAAAGCCGGCTCTGCCACGCTGCTTCTCGGCTCAGCCGGCGGCGCGTTTCAGACTGGCGGCAGCGCCTTCGCCGGCGATCCAGTCGCGGCCGCTTCCGGGGATTTCAACGGCGACGGCAATCTCGACGCCGCCGTCCTCAGCATCGACGACATCTATTCCAACCATAGTGGCAAGGTGATCATCCTGCCCGGCGACGGTGTCGGCGGCTTTCCCGAGATCCCGTCATATCCCGGAACACCAGGTGTGAACGACGCCTTGCTGGCGGACTTCAACAATGACGGCTTGCTCGACATGGCAGAGGCCGGCGGCGCCGGTATCACCGTCCTGCTAGGTACGAGTGGCGGCGGTTTCGGCGCCGGTATCTACCACAATCTCGTGAATGCGCCCTACGCGCTGGCGACCGCCGATTTCAACGGCGATGGTTTCATGGACATCGTAACCGAAAATCGGGTGATGCTTGGCAACGGCAATGGCACGTTTCAATCGGGCGCCACGTACGCCCCCAACGGCTACGATGCGGCAGTCGGCGATCTGAACGGAGACGGCTTCGTCGACATCGCCTCCACGCGTGGGCCGGCCGTGACCATCTCGTTAGGCAACGGCGACGGCACGGTCGCGGCCGCCGTTTACAACTACGGCGCCGCCTCCGCCCCACGGGACATCGCGCTGGCGGACTTCGATGTCGACGGCATCCTCGATATCGTCGTTACCAACTCCATCGAGGTCGGCGGCTCGATTGCCGTGCTCTTGGGTAATGGCGACGGCACGTTTCAGGACCCGATTTCCGCACCGATCGGCAAATGGCCCGTCGCACTGGACGTTGGTGACCTGAACGGTGATGGGCGGTTGGATGTCGTCGTGGCTGACCAGGACCCGACTTACGTGAGCGCGTTGCTGGGCAACGGCGACGGGACCTTCCAACCCAAGATCGACGTGAATACCGCATACGGCGGCCACGTGACGCTGGCGGACGTCAATGCCGACGGCGTACTCGACCTGATCGTCCCGCACGGCGCTGGCTCCGGGCCGGATGAAGTCAGCGTCTTGCTGGGCAACGGCGACGGCGCCTTCAAACCGCCCGTTGTCTATTTGGCCGGTCCTAAACCGGACGATGTCATGGCGGCCGATCTGAACGGGGATGGCGACATTGACCTTACGGTGGCCGGCAGGAACTTCGTGACCGTGTTGATTGGAAACGGCACGGGCATGTTCCAGGCGCCGATGCCGTTGGCCGCCGGAATAGCGACCGCTGCCATCGCTTCGACGGATTTCAACGGCGACGGCATTCTCGACCTGGCGGTTGCATCCCGCGTGAGCGCGGGCACGGTGAATGTTTTCATCGGCGCCGCGAGCGGCGGTTTCGCGCCGTTCGTGTCCTACAGTGTGGGCCTTCACCCGCAAGCGCTGGCCGTGTTTGATTTCAACAGCGACGGCGAGCTCGACATTGCGACAGCGAACGGCAACGGCGGCAACGGTGACGGCGTCAGCGTAATCCTCGGCAACGGTGACGGCACGTTTGGCTCAGCAATCGGATCTCAAGCCGGCGTTGAACCCGATTCAATGGCCGTCGCGGATTTCAACGGGGACTCGATTCTCGACATCGCCGTCACCGACTGGGATCGTCACAATAATTACGGGAACAGTTTCATACGAGTGCTAATCGGCAACGGCGACGGTAGCTTCCAGCCGCCCGTCAGTTTCACGCTCTACGGCATCCACAAATTGATCGTTGCAGCCGATTTCAACGGCGACGGTGTTTCGGACCTCGCCGTGTCGAACTTCCTTCTCGGTGTGGTCCATGTCTTTCTGGGTGTCGGCGACGGCACGTTCCAGCCCATGCTGAACTATATCCTCGGCAACGTTCCGGGTGTCATGGTGACCTCGGATTTCGATGGCGACGGCTTCGCGGATCTGGCCGTGAATCACAAGCACGGCGTGGCTATCGTAATGAACGCCGCCGACTGGCCGCCGCTGCCAATCGGCGACGGCGGCCGGACTAGTTTGCCGTTGGCAACGTGGCGACCGGTGACGGAAGTGGTAGCTTCCCCTTCAATTACAATTTCTGACGACACGGCGAAGTCCGCAGAGAAGCCCGAGGAAGTCGTGGTACGAGCCGAGCAGAAACCTATTCGCTGGATGGGTCCGTTAAATCGGACCGCGTCGCAGGCTGACATTCAACTTGCAAATTGGATCGATGCAGGGTTTGAGGTTAAATAGCGTGGTGGTCGCGGCGAAAACCGGAGGCCGCTAAGATGTAGATTACGGCTTGATCCCGATTCTCTTAATGGGTGCGCTGCTATCATGTTCGCGAAGGCTCCGCCTTCTGTGTGGAACCAGAGCTGGCTCGTCTTATTATTTAGTGTCGGCGGGTTTATTCGCTTGGATAGTAGCCTATCGCAAGCAACAATCGAAACGTGCGTCAGCGGCTCAATGCGTTGTTTTCGTTGTCATCTTCGCTGGGGGAGTTCTGGGCGGCTTATTTCCGCCGGTTGCCCGCATGTCGCGTGAGTACTATGCTGGCAAAGACCAATTCGAGTGGATCAAGCTGCTACATAGCCCAGATGAATCGACGCGAAATGAAGCGTTGGTTGCTCTCTGTGAAATGCTTCAATCGTCACGAGCTTTCTCTACGCGAAACGTCATACTCCAATCACTAGGCCACTGCGGAAAGAATGCTGAAGCTGCTTTACCCACCCTACGCCAGTTGTTGTGCGATGAGGATGTAGCCATAAGCTGGAGAGCTGCCGAAGCAATTAAGGAGATTGAGGAGTCGGTCGCCAACACTTCTTCATGCCCACATGATCGACTTCCTTGCCTCTCCGAATAGGGGGATGTCTTAATGTCTACCCTCATGTCCACTCTAGGAATCGACCGGCTGAGTACCGAAGACCGGCTCCGGCTTGTTGATGAAATCTGGGAGAGCCTCGAAGAAGAACCATCGGCACCTCCACTGACCGATCCTCAGCGGCAGGAATTGGAACGCCGACTTGCCAAGTTGCTGGCGAATCGATCTGCCGTGAGTACGTGGGACGAAGTCGAAGCGAGGATAATGCGTGCGGAGAAGGCATAATGACCACCGTGAGTCAAATCGAAGCGGCGATCCGACAACTTCCCCGGGACGAGTTTGCGCGTCTACTAGAACGGCTTTTAGAGTTTGACCAGCAGCGGTGGGACGAAGAAATGGAGCGCGATGTCGCGGCAGGCAAGCTGGACGCGCTAGCGGACGAAGCGGTCGCGGACTTCAAGGCAGGCCGTTGCCGCCCAATTTGATGCACCACACTACGCCGCGGTTTTGGGCCTGCTACATACACAACTAATCCTCGTTCGAGAGCAACTCCGCCAGCCGGACGCGCACATCGGGGTTCGCTTCTCCAAACTCTCGAATACGCGCCAGAGTCTGAACCATATCGCCGGCAATCGCTTCCGTGTCGGCGGCGCTGTCCCAAGCGGCTTTCGCGGGCGCGGTCCAGCCGGCGCCGTCGCGGCTTGGCCTGCCGGGACCGTAGCGCAGCCAGGCCAGCGGATTCTTGTCCTTCAAGTCGATTTCTGCCTTGGCGCGAGCTTGGGCTTGCGCTTGGAGGACTTCGGTGTGCAGGGGCGAGGGATCGGAAATAATCTGACGGAACTTATCGTCCGAGATTGCCGCGGCCCGGGCCGCGATCCACGGATAGGTTCCCGCGCGAATCAGGCCCAGGACATATGCCAAAGGCTCTGGCCGTGAGGCGGATTCACTCTCCATCTTGTCACCTCGTGTCGTCCACGGGCGTCCGTTGACATGCCGTAGCGTGACACAGGCATGTCACACACAGGCAGCCATTCCCATCTGTATCCTGTGGCACAGCGATCCGTCAATGGCAGAAAGCGTGAAAAACTTCAGAGGTTTGTCAAGATGAGACTTTGTGAAACACGAAGCCGCGTGTTTCGACGCCGGGCTTCGGGATGTTGTCCATTTTGACCAACGGCTTCAAGAGCACGAGCCGAAAACCGAGTCCGCGCATCGCGTCGATGAGATCGTTATCGGTAATGGCCCATTGCCAATATCGGGGCGCGTCGCGGTGCTTGCATCCGTACTCGGGACTAATGTCATCGCGGATGGCAAAGAGATTAAGGGCCCGGGCATCGGCCGCGAACTCCCTCGGTACACACTCATAGTATTCGTCTTCGCTCAGGTCCATCAGGCGGACGGATCGAGGAAAACAATCGAATTGAGCGCCGGTGATCAGGAAACAGTCGGAGTGTTTGGCGTAGGTTGACAAGAGTTCTTTCCATCCGCCGGGACTGCTTTGCATGCACAGCACGTCGAACAGATATACGGCGTCGACTCTGCCGAGTTTCCGGGCCACGTCGGGCCGTGCCAGGTCGCCACGAATGAAACGGAGGCCAGGCCGTTTTTGGAAGCTCTCCAACATTCCTGGAGGCTCATGAATATCCACGACGAAACCGGTGGGCGTCTTGTACTTCTCCATCGTGTAGAGCGCGTAGCCGCCCGGCGGATAAGCATAAGCGCCACCCAGGTCCGCAAACGATTGAATGGGAAACGTCTGGAAAGCGAAGTCGATCAACTCCCGTTTGCCGGCGACGAGCCCGCGTAATCCGTCGAGCAATGGTTGGTCGGGATGGGAAAGGCGTTCAACGCGCTGCGTGAGCGAATCAAGCCGACCGATGATCTGATGATTTTGCAGGACGAGCTGATTGGTGCGTTCTCGGAGGATGCGGCGCAAGCGGAAAGGCAGAGTGAGCGCATCGAGAACGTGCTTGAGCGCCATTCGACGCGCCTCGTGACGGATTCCGAGATCAAAAGGTCCTTACTTGGCCCGGCTTAGATACTCGCCTGTCCGTGTGTCGACGGCGAGCACCTCGCCGGTGGCGATGAATGGCGGCACAGTGATTTTTAGACCGGTCTCCATAGTCGCCGGCTTGAATTGTGCGGCAGCGGTGGCGCCTTTCACCGACGGCTCGGTTTCCGTCACTTTCAGCTCGACCGTCGCCGGGAGTTCCAGGCTGATGGGCTTGCCTTCATAAAACACGACGTGAGTCTTGTTTCCTTCCTTGAGGAAGAGCATCATCTCGCCGACCCACTCGCGGCCAAGCGTGATTTGATCGAACGTTTCCGTGTCCATGAATACATAGCCGTCGCCGTCTTGATAGATGTATTGCATCTCGCGCTTGTCGAGATACGCCTGTTCGACCTTGTCGTCCGGCTTGTAGCGTTTCTCGTTGACGTTTCCGGTCTTGAGATTCTTGAGCTTGAGGTTCAGAATCGCGCGCCAATTACCGGGTGTATTCAGGTTGCGATCGACGACGTGATAAAGTTGTCCGTCCTCGCCGACAATGACCATCCCCTTGCGAACTTGACTGTATTCGATCGACGCCACAATTACCTCCAACAACAACCGTGCTCTGCTCCAGCCGCATTTTTCCGGGTTGGCAGCTTACGTCCTCGACAGTTGACTACACTAACAAAAAAAGCGGCGTGTGAGAAGGGGTGTGAGGGCCTAAGTTATGTAAGATAGGCGCATGAAAGTGCTCGTCGTTGGCAAGGGCGGCCGGGAACACGCTCTCGTTTGGAAACTGGCCCAGTCTCCTCGTGTAAGAAAGGTATTCTGCGCGCCCGGCAACGCCGGCACGGCAGTCGACGGCGTCAACGTCCCCATTGAGCCCAACGAATTCGGCCGACTTGTCCGCTTTGCCAAGAAGGAAGGAATCGGCCTTACGATCGTCGGCCCTGAAGAGCCGCTCGCCCTGGGAATCGTGGATGCGTTTCACAAGGCGCACTTGCGGATATTCGGTCCGACGCAAGAAGCGGCTCAACTGGAGGCGAGCAAGGTTTTCTCCAAACAGCTCATGCGGCACGCCGATGTTCCGACGTCGGAGTTCCGCGTCTTCGACCATCCCGATCCCGCACGCCACTACATCCAGACGCGGGAATATCCCGTCGTCGTGAAGGCGGACGGCCTGGCGGCAGGCAAGGGCGTCATCGTTTGTTCGACGACCGATGAGGCGCTGGCTGCGGTCGACCGCGTCATGGTTCGCGAAGAATTCGGCGCTGGACCAGGCCGGCAAATCGTCGTGGAAAAGCGGTTAGAGGGCGAAGAACTGAGCATTCTTGCCCTCGTCTCCGGACGCACGATCATAGCCTTGCCGCCGACGCAAGACCACAAACGCGCTTACGACGGCGACACCGGCCCCAATACCGGCGGCATGGGCGCCTACTGCCCGGCGCCCCTGGGCACGCGGGAACTCATCGAAGAAATCGAACGCACCGTACTCGTGCCGACCGTGCATGCCATGAAACGCCGACGAAGGCCGTTTCGCGGCGTACTCTATGCGGGGCTGATCATCACGAACCAAGGCCTGCGCGTGCTAGAGTTCAATTGCCGATTCGGCGATCCGGAATGCCAGCCGCTGTTGATGCGCTTGCGCACGGATTTGCTGGACCTCATGGAGGCGGTGGTCGACGGCACGTTGGATGAATTCGGCGACGATCGCTTGCAGTGGGACCCGAGGCCGGCGGTCTGCGTCGTCATGGCCAGCGAAGGTTATCCGCGCTCGTATGTCAAGGGAAAGGTGATCGACGGCCTCGAACGGGCAGGCGCCTTGCCCGACGTCAAAGTCTTTCACGCTGCGACCAAAAACGAACGCGATCTCGTCGTAACCGACGGCGGCCGAAACTTGGGAGTGACTGCGTTGGGAGATACCCTCGCCGACGCCAAGAAGAAAGCCTACGACGCGGTTTCGCTGATTCGATTTCAAGGAGCGTTTTGCCGTCGCGACATCAGCGACAAAGCCAACAACGTGCCGGCCAAGGTACGTGAGGCCGCCGCGGCGCCGAATGAGGATCAAGGGGCTTACGCCTCCCACACGGACGAATAGACTATTCTCTCTTCATGAGTCGCAACACGCGGACGAAGACACTGGAACTTTCCGGCGACGGCCTTTCCATCGGCGACGCGGGAGACATCCTGCGTGGCCGAGTCAATCAATTGCGCGTCACCGCCAACGCGCGCAAACGTGTCGAAAAGTCTCGTCGCTGTCTCGAGACGCTGATTGCCGGCGGCGAGACGATTTATGGCGTGAACACCGGGTTCGGTAAGCTATCGAACCAACGCATCGCCCCGGGCGAAGTGTTGGAGCTCCAGCAAAACCTGTTGCGCAGTCACGCGGTCGGCATGGGCGCGCATTTGGACCCAGGCATTTGTCGCTTGGCGGTTGCGCTTCGGATTCAGGCGCTCATCAAGGGCCATTCCGGCGTGACGCCGAATTTGATCGACGCGTTGACGGAGGTTTTCAATCGTGGGCTGGTTCCGGCGATTCCGGAACAAGGAAGCGTCGGCGCCAGCGGCGATCTCGCGCCGCTCGCACATCTGGCATTACTCCTTATCGGCGAGGGCCAGGCGTATGTTTTCAGCGCGGGAAGTGAGGACAATGGCACGACGCCCTCCCGAACCAGGCATAAGCTACTGAGCGGCCGAGCCGCATTGCGGGCCGCAAGATTATCGCCGTATGAATTGCAAGCCAAGGAAGGGCTGTCGCTCATCAACGGCACGCAAATCAGCACGGCGATTCTGGCGGATGCGCTGGTCCGCGCTCGCCAACTCGCCAAAGTCGCCGACATTGCCGGCGCGATGACCGTCGAGGCAACGAAGAGCTCCGAAAAGCCGTTCGATCCGCGGATTCAACAGATTCGCCCGCATCCGGGACAAGTGGCATGTGCGGCCAATCTGCGCCGGCTCCTTGCCGACAGCCAAATCATGGCGTCCCACGTCGATTGCGACAAGGTGCAAGACGCATACAGTATGCGTTGCATGCCGCAGGTGCACGGCACTTTCCGTGATGCCGTAACCTATGTCACGCAAGTGGTCGAACGAGAGATGAACTCGGCCACGGATAATCCGCTGGTCTTTGCCGACACCGGCGAAGTCATTTCCGGCGGGAACTTCCACGCTCAGCCCATTGCGCTGGCCGCCGATGTTCTTGCCGCCGCCGCGACGGACCTGGGCAGCATCAGCGAGCGCCGCGTGGAAAACCTCGTGAACCCCGACCTGAGCGGGTTGCCTGGATTTCTAACGCCGCACGCGGGACTGAATTCCGGAATGATGTTGGTCCAGGTCCTCGCGGCCGCACTGGTCTCCGAGAACCGCACGCTGGCGTTTCCGGCCAGCACCGATTCGATTCCGACATCCGCTAATCGCGAAGACCATGTGTCGATGGCGCCCGCTGCCGCACGAAAGTGTCTGGCCATCGTTAACAATACGATTCGAATCCTCACCTGCGAGGTGATGTGCGCTGCCCAGGGAATCGAGTTCCATCGGCCCTTGACGGCGGGATGCGGCGCTGAATCGGCCTACCGCCACGTGCGCAAACACGTGCCACCGTTGTTGCGCGATCGGACTCTGCATTATGACCTGGAAAAAGTGGAACGGCTCATCCGCTCGGGCAGCCTTCTGGAGGCTGTCGAGTCCGCTTGCGGTGAGCTAGACTAGTGGTGCGTCAACGACTACTTTTCGGTTGGGTGGCACGCCCTGAGTCTTCGAAGGGCGTGGGGCCAGCCACGCCCTTCGAAGACTCAGGGCGTGCCACCCGAAAACGATAGGTTGACGTTGCACTAGATTTGTAGGGTGGGTGGATTCTTCGGAACCCACCGTGTCGCTACAACTAGACTAGTTTCGTCCCGATTTCTTGGGCTTGCCTGCCACGGCCGATCCTTTACCCTATGAGGAAATGTGCGGGGTCGAACTCGCCCGCGCCGCCTTATCCACGGAACCAGATATGGAACTCGTTCAGCAATTCGTTCAAGAATGCTTACGCATTTTTTTGGATCTCGACGGTTGGCTCAACGGGCTTGCTGCATCGCTGGGACCGTGGCTGTATCTGATCCTCTTCCTGATCATCTTCGCTGAAACCGGGCTGGTGGTGACGCCGTTCCTTCCCGGCGATTCGTTGTTGTTCGCCGTCGGCGCATTGGCCGCATCCGAAGGATCGCCGTTGAGTTTGCCGTGGTTGCTCGGCCTGCTCATCGTCGCCGCCATCCTTGGCGACGCCGTAAACTACGCCATCGGCAGCTATGTCGGGCCCAAGGTGTTTGGCTCCGGCCGCTCGAGGTTTTTCAAGAAAGAGCATCTGCTGCGCACGCATGAGTTTTATGAGAGATACGGCGGCAAGACGATCGTGCTGGCCCGATTCGTTCCCATCATTCGCACCTTCGCACCGTTTGTGGCCGGCATCGCACAGATGACCTACCGGCGTTTCGCGATCTACAACGTAACCGGCGGCATCGTATGGGTGGCACTTTTCCTGGCGGGTGGATACATCTTCGGCAACGCGGCCATCGTGAAACGCAATTTCCACATCGTGATCGTGGGCATCATTCTCATCTCCGTGATGCCGATCGTGATCGAGTACTTCCTGGCCAGGCGGCGGCGAGCTCGTGCCGCAGTGGAATCCGCACGGCTCTAGGCGATGTCGGCGAACAAAATGGAAACCCCGGTTGGCCTAGGAACCGATAATCCCTCTAACGTATAATCCCGCCGACCGCGTCTCGGTCAAGGAAGGATTCTCGTGGCCGACAATGCCGGCGACCTGGTGGTCGAAACGCAAAAGCTCACCAAGATTTACCAGAACCGCCAGATTGCCCTTAACGATGTAACCCTGCGAATCGAGCCAGGCTGCGTACTCGGACTGCTTGGTCCGAACGGCGCCGGTAAGACGACCTTTCTGCGCCTCGTCCTCGGTCTGCATCGACCGAGCGCCGGGTGGGTGAAGGTGTTTGGCCGATACATGACGCCGAACGCCGCATACCTTCGTCGCCGCATCGGCTACATTCCAACGAATCCACAGTTTCCCAGCGGCATGTCGCCGATCACCTATCTTGACTACATGGCCCGGCTATTCGGATTGCCGGCCGATGTGCGAAAGCCACGTCTGGCGTCGCTCATTCGGGCGGTCGATCTGTTGGCCGTCTCGGGTGAACGCATTGCCGGTTTCTCCAACGGCATGACGGCCCGGCTTGCCGTGGCGGCCAGCCTCATCAACGAGCCTGAATTACTGGTCTGGGACGAGCCGACGCACGGTTTGGATCCCGAAGCTCGGCGAAGCATGTTGGAACTCATCAAGACGCTGAGCAAGGAAAAAACCCTGATCGTTTCGAGCCACAACCTCGGAGATGTCGACGAGGTCTGCAATCATGCCGCGGTGCTGAGCCGCGGACAGCTTATCTTTTCCGGATCGCTCCAGGACCTCAAGGGCCGCATGCGCCGCAATCACTACGAGCTCGAACTGGAAGGCGACCAGAAGGCGATTTCGAAGTCGATCCAGGGAATCAAGGGCTTATCGGATTTCAAACTCGTTACCGTCCGCCAGCGGCGGTTGGAGCTGCGGCTGAACGACGAATCGGCCAACACGTCCGCGCTGGCCAACGTGTTCATGACCCTCGCCGACAACAAGGTGACGCTCGTAAGCATCCGAAGTCTGGGCCAACAGACGGAACACGCCTTCTTGGATCTGGTGGAAAAAGAAGAATCACGCGGCTTCGCGCGGGCTTATCAGATCAGTGAAGCGGCATAACGGCGGAGATCGGAAGTCATGGAAGTCCCAACCCTGGCGAAAGTCACCAAGATCAATCGTTGGCTGCCGTATTGGGCCGTCCTCCAAGCCGACATCCGCCAGACTTTGAACGGCTGGGTGTACCGCGTCTGGGTGCTGTCATCACTCTTGGGTTTGATTGGCTACCTGCTCTATCGTTACGGCGTCGACCGGGAAGCCGGCATCGTGCAGCCGGCGTCGATGTTCATTGCCGACCTATTGCGTTGGAGCGTGATCGGCAGTCTCGCGCTGGTCGTGGCCCTGGCGTGCGGCAGCATCTCGTCAGAGCGCGGCATCGTCGCCGATTCGGTGTTGAGTCGCGGCATCAGCCGATATCAGTATTTCATGGGCAAATGGCACGCCCGGCTGGTGATCGTCGTCGGCACCTTCATGGTGTTCGGCCTCACCGCATTTTTGGGTAGCCTACTTCTGTTGCACGAAGACGTGTCGCTTGTCGGCTACGGCGTGGCGCTGCTGACCGTCGTGACCTTATTGGTGGCGGTGACGACTTGCGGCGTCGCCGTCAGCGCGGTGGTCAATTCCACTGTACTGGCCGTCGCTGTGCTCTGGGTCGTTCTCTACGGCAGCGGCCTCGCACTGACCCTTCTCCCGTCGCGCTATCCGACCCCCGATTACGCTCTCCGCAACCTACCCGCCATACTCCACGGCCAATTCGATCTCTCGATGCTCGGCCGCCTGATGGGCTGGTCCATCGCCGGTTCGCTTGTGTTCGCCTTGTTCGGACTGATCTACTTTTCACGCCGCGACGTGTAGATTCTGAATTCTGAATTCTGAATTCTGAATTCCAAAAAAGGGCATGGCCAGGAACATTCCCCGTCGTTAAACGGAGAAGTCCCTGGCCACGATGCTCCAAACCCCTTACCTTCTTCTCTCGCTCCGTTCCGATTAGGTCACGTCGTGTTCAATGTGCCGGGACGATAAGTCCGTTGTCCGTGGCAGTCGTACACCTCTATGAAACCGTTGCCGTCCGTCTCACCGAGAAGGTAATCACCGGCTGTCGGACGACGCGTGGTTAGGGCGTTGTAAATCTCTGCCGTCTTCAACCCTGCTTTCCGGCCCCGGTCGATCAGGGTGCGAACATTGCTGTGTCGCATAGCTCCGGCCCCGCATTCCGTTGGCTGTGGTTGGTTTGTTCACGGCGACTTCGCTGTCACCGTGGGCGTATGGTTTGCATCGGGGGATGCACTTTTTGTGCCGCCCTGTTTCGCCACATCTGCGTCATCGGAAAGGTCGATGCAACTTCTTAATGGAAAATTCGTTGAAGCGTATGAAAAAATGCGGTACGTAACCAACCGCGAGGACTGATCAACGTATCAAGGGATGAAAACGAAGCGATATGTAAAGACTTGGAAACAAGTTTACGTTCAGCTGCTGGCCGCTGTATCTGAAAAGCAATCACGCCGAACTCCGAAGCCGGCCCATCGGTGTGGCGTCAGCGAGTTCCTTGATGGACCTCTCCGTGGCCCGTTCAATGCACCCTTCCCAAGTGTCATTCCAGGGTTCGAAGGCGGAGATGATGCTCCGCGATGCATTCACGATGGCGCCCAAGCCATCCTCACGAAACCCGGCCGCGGTGTCGGCGGCGCCTGCGCCCTGCGCACCGTAACCGGGGATCAAAAACCAGACGTCGGGCAAAGCTTCACGAACCGCGCAACTCCTGCGAGTGCGTTGCACCAACAACGGCGCCGACGTCGCCGAAGCCTGTTTTGCCGCGATGCTCAGCCGCCCATGATCCTACCGCCTCGGCAACGTGCATGTATAAAGGCTTGCCGTCGCAGCGCAGGTCCTGAAACTGCCCGGCCCCGGGATTGCTCGTGCGAACCAACACGAAGACGCCCCGCGACGAGGCACGTGCACTTTTCAGGAACGGCTCGATGGCATCGCGGCCTAGATAGGGCGTTACGGTGAGGGCATCGGCATCCCAAACCGGATAGCACGTGCTGCCGATCGTTGTGCCCGCGAACGCAGCATCGGCGTACGCCTCGGCCGTCGATGCGATGTCGTTGCGTTTGCCGTCGAGGATGGTAATAAGCCCCTTTTCATGTGCGTACTGAAGCACGCGTTGCAGCGCCGAGAACCCGGCAGGGCCGCACGATTCAAAAAACGCGGCTTGCGGCTTCACGATCGGCACCAGCGGCGCCACGAGGTCGATCACTCGCAGACAAAACTCTTCATAAGCTTTGGCCATTGCCTCCAAGCTGCCGCCGAAGTGCTTAGACATTAAGAGAACGGGGAGGGATTGGAAGCGCGGATCGAGGCCGACGCAGAGCGAATTTTGTTTGGCGCGCACTGCATCAGTCAATCGATCCGCGAAGTGTTTCATCATCCGTTAAGCCAGGAGGCTTCCGCGTTCGAGGTCGAGGAGATACTGCTTTCGCCACAGGCCGCCGCCGTAGCCACCGAGGGCGCCGCCTTTGTTGACGACCCGGTGACACGGAATCACGATGGAGATCCGATTCTGCCCATTGGCCCGGCCGACCGCCCGCTGGGCGCCGGGTGAGCCGACCACGCGGGCCAGCTCTTCATATGATAGCGTCTCGCCGTAGGGAATTCGTTGCAGCCAGTCCCAAACTTTCACCTGAAAGGGGCTGCCCCGGTAATCCAACGGCGCCTTGAATTCCTTCAGCTTTCGTGCGAAGTAGAGTTTCAGTTCATGCTTGAGTTGATCGATGGCAGCGTTGCTGCCGGGGATAATGGCACATTCATGCCGCTTGCGGATAACGGCGAACTGCGACTCCAGTGCTCGCCGGTCGGAGAACTCAAGCAAGCAGACGGCATTTCGCTTGGCCGCGATAACCAACGGTCCAACGGGACTCTCCACCCAAGACGTAACCAGGTGATCGTCGCCGCGGCTCTTTCCCGGCGCCTTGCCGAACGTCTTCTTGAACGCTTCGCGAAAGCCGCTGTGTGAGTCGTAACCGTTGCCCAACGCCACATCGTCAAGCCCGGCGCCGTTGCGGATTTGTTGCAATGCAGTACCCATGCGTCTCCCCCTGCAATACGCCTGAAAGGTCATGTTGTAGTTTTTGATGAAGTACCGCCGCGCCGCGCCGGATCGATGTCCAGCTTTCGTAAGTCCCGGTCAGCGATGCGGGCGGAAGGGTCACGATCGACCGTGAGTAATAGTTGCGATACCCAGGCCGGCGGTTGGCCGTTGGTCTCCAGCGGCCGACATCGTTTACACGGCCGGTACCCTGCAAAGAGCGCCTCGCGCGCCGTGGCATAGTACGTGCGGTTCTTCGGAAGCGGTTCCCGCGCGGGACATGACGGTCGGCAAAATATACCCGTCGTCTTCACCGCGGTGAAGAACACACCGTCATACGACGCATCGCGCTGCTTAATGGCCCGGCCGATTTCTGTAAGCGAAGGTAAACTGCTCATGCCGGAATATTACCGGCGACGTGACGAAGCTTCCACCGATTTTTGAGCGCGAAAGGCAAAAAGAGAATTCAGAATTCAGAATTCAGAATTCAGAATCAGGAGAAACAAGGGTTGAGCTCCGATGGAGCATCGCGTCGACTTTGGCAGTTCCCGTTTGCGGATTTATTCTGAATTCTGAATTCTGAATTCTTTTTCCTACCAACGCCACTCCACCCCGAAAGTCGCTCCTTGCGCCCAGAAGTCGGCGTCGGTGAAGGGGACGACGGGGCGGACTTGAGGCGCCGGGGCGGAGCCGGTGGCGAAGTTCGGAATGCGGGTGACGTCCAAGACGCGGTCGATTTGATCGCCCGGCCGGAGGACATTGCTCCAGAAGAGCAAGTTGTAGCCGACGGACAGCCGCCAATGACAACCGATGTTGTAGCCGACGTTGATGCCGACCTCGGGAACGAGACTGAATTCGTTGCGGGTGTGACGGCCAATGTTGCTGTCGAGTGCGAGCAAGCCGCCGGTGAAGTTGCTCACGGTCCCTGTCGGCGAAACCACCACTTGATTGCCCACGACGTCGAGGAGTTGGTTGGTATTACCCATGGCGAGCTTGGTCCAAAGGTCGACGTTCCATCGTCCGGCGCCCCAACGGCCGACCAAACCGAGTTGCCCGCCGTAGAACCGGTTGCGGGTAGAAAAACTGTCGAAGACGGTCGATTGCGAGCCGGCAAATTCGCCGACGAGCACGTCCACGTCTTCGCGGATGTCCAGCCCTTCATTCAACTCCAGGTAGCGGAAGCCGATGAGCCAATCCACCGTCCAAGCCGGGCCGTTCCATAGATGTCGACGCAAGTTGATTTCACCGCCCCAAAGTCGGCTCGAGGATGCCACATCGATCCGGCCATTGGCGACACCGGGGCTGGCGGTAATCTGCGAGAATTCGATGCCTTCGTTCAAGTTGAAGAACGGTCGGGCCAAAACGGGAAACTGATTCGAGTCCGCTCCGAACCGGACCGTGCGTTCATTCAGAAACAGGAAGGATGTTTCGATAGCGGTTTGTCCGAATTTCGGTAGTCCGAAGCCGACCGTGAAACGACCTCCCGAACGAATGTCGTTGTCCTGCGAACCCCCGCCGAAAAGAACGACGGTCCCTGGCAACCCGAGAATTCCGAATGATTCCGGCGGGCTCGTCGTCACCAGCGGCGGAAACTTGCTGTCTTTGATTCCCCACAAAAGGTACTCGGCGCCGACATAGAACCCAAAACCGCCGCATGGCTCACAGCACGGCGGCATCATGACGTCGCCGCCATGCACCGCGCCCGGGGCATAAGGAGCTACGATGTTCATTGGCGGAGCGACAGGGAACGCATCCGAAGCGAATCCCGTCGGAACGAGTTCGTGATTGGGGCTGGGCGCCTTACTTGCCCAAAGGGTTTTCTCCTTGGGGCTTACTTCAGCGCCGCCTTCGTTAGCAGCGGATTGAAACGAGACTGGCGCGATCGACTCGTCCGCGGCGGAGGGCCGGGCGCCGACCGAAGCGCCGAGGGTAACTGCCTGAGGCTTGCCCAGGGAGACAAGCGGAACGCCGGCTGACGAGCGAACAATCGCGGGCGGCAGCGTTTCGAAGGCGGCGCGCTCCGGCTCTTGTCCTGATGCGGTCGCGGCCAAACAACCCAGCGAGATGCTTAATCCTTTTATCCATGACTTCTTCATCGCTTGTCCCCTTCCTGTTGACGCAGCCCAACCCGGCGCCGCAGTCAGATCGCGCGCGACACTTATGAATGTGATTCGGACTATGACCGAACGGGAACCGAACGGAAGCCAGGGGAAAGTCGCCAGCTCACGCACCTTTACGAGTTAAAGGTTGCGCAACCCGTCAAGTCCTCCGGATGGCGGCAGGAAATCCTTCCTATCTTTCCGCGTTTACCTTGCGGCGCGGAACTTGACCTATGCCGGAAGCCACATGCTTCTTATAAGCCTGGTCCGGCATGGAACGGCGTCTTTGCGCTTTCACCCTTTGGAACATGCATTGCGACGCTGCCGGATCCGAGAAAAGGAGGAGGGCGATGCGACGCGCTGTCCCTACGCGCTGGGGAAATGTCATTCCATTTCTCATAGCGTCGGCGGCGATTGGATGGTGTCTTCAGAACTCGGAATCACCCGCCGCAGAAATTACTGCCGCCACGACTCCATCCGAAAGCGCTGCTTACCTGGTTGGTTTTCTGCCGCCGAATTATCCGAACACACCGCCGTCGCGAAATCGACCACCGACGGGAAGGAACGACACGGGTCCGCCGAGGCCGCCGCCTGTGGTTCCACCCAATCCACCATCGAATCCGCCGCCTCCGCCACGTGATGACGACACACCACCACCACCCGGCGACAATAACACACCGCCGCAGGCGCCCGAACCGGCGACGGTACTGTCCGCTTTAGTGGGAACCGGGATGGTGGGCGTCTATGGCTGGTACCGGCGCAGGCGACAGATGATTAATGCGCTGTGATTCACGGCAGGCTGATGCGCCGGGTGGCACGCCCTGAGTTTTCGAAGGGCGTGCGGAGCACCCACGCCCTTCGAAGACTCAGGGCGTGCCACCCAAAAAACCCCTTTTTGCTTGCTGAGTCTCGACAGCCGAGCTCTTAATGCCCCGGCCGGTGCCCGTGGTCGTGCCCGCCGGTGAAGAGTGCGTGTTTGGCGTCGCCGCCTGCTAGCACGTACGCAATCAAATCCAGAATCTCCTCGCGCGTCAGTTTGTCCAAAATTCCCTTCGGCATCACGGACGTGGGCGATTTGGCCCGTTCGGCGATTTCCGACTTTTTCAGCACGACCGGATCGGTCTTCACCAGCGGATTCTCCACCACCTTGACGGATTCCGGTGTCTCCTCCAGGACCAGACCAGTAACGACTTGACCCGATTGCATCGCAAAGACGTAGGACTGGTACTTTTCGTTTATGCGAAACGAAGGCTCCAGTAGATCGCGAAGGACTTCGATTGGCTTCTGTTGCTTGGGATCGAGCTTGGCGAGGTCGGGGCCCATATCGACGCCGACGCCGTTCATCTTGTGGCAAGCCGCACAACTGGCGATCTGGAACATCTGCTTTCCGTTGGCGAATGAGCGGCCGTTGCTCAATGCATCGACCGCCGGCGCGAGGTCTTCCATTCTCCATTCAACCCGTGGCCGAATCGATTTCAGCAACGGATCGGCGGCCGTTATTTGCTGCTTGGCGAGGTAGGCGTCCGGCTCGGCGTGGTAGGCATCGAGGTCGTCGACAACGTACATGGCGCCGTACATGCGCCGCCAGTGCCCTGGGTAAGTGCACACATACGGGTAAACGCCGGGTTCTTTCGGCGCGGTAAATGAAAGCCGCTGCGTCTCGCGCGGTTGAAGAAGCTTGCTAGCGAGGATAATCTTCGACGAACGCGGCACGTACTGGCGTTGAAGCGCATCGGGCACGGTGGCTGTGGATTCGGCCTGCATGCCGATTTCTTCCAGGGCGCCGGGTTGCGTCAAAACGAGATTGTGCGGCATCATGTCCGTGTTCTCAAAACTGATTTCCACCGGTCGGCCAGCTTTCACGACAATGCGTTCCTGGTCGAACAGCATTTGATCGGGTACCGTGCCGATGCGAATGACACGAACGCCGAGGTCGCCGAGTTGTTTGCGGATGACGTTGGCCTCGGCCGGGGGCAGCAATGCGGCGATGGAGTCGGCGAGTTGCAGGGCGTCGCGCAACTCCGGCTTGGTGCGCTCCTTGGCTGGAACACGTCGCACATGACTGACCAGTTGCTCAAGCACTAGTTTCGCTTCCTCCTTCGGCCAGTGCACGGACGAAATCCGAAGAAGCCCGTGGACTACCGCATCGCGGTCGCGCTCACTTCCGGCAAACTTCGCCAACAACTTGAACGTGTCGGTTTCCTTGCCGCGGATGCTCGTGAGCGCGCTCATCGCTGCGTGGCGAACTCTGGCATCCTTACTCCCAAGGTGTAGATTCAATACGGCCTCGATGTTGGGGTAAAGGCTCGCCCGGTGCGCGGGATCGCGGAGGAGTGGCACGGCATTCAGCAAGTCGGGCATAGCGGTTCCTGATTTCGCCGCAAGTTCCCACGCCTTGTCCGGGTTTCCATCCGCCTCGACCAACGCAACGAATGCTGTCTCGCACACCACATTCCGTGCCGAATGCACCGCCATTTTTTCGAGTTGCGGCCGAATTCGCAGGAGCGGCGCCGAACCGCGAATCGTTGCCAGCCGCATGAGGTCGACGATGACACTATCAGCCAGACGTTCACGGTCTTTGAATGCGTCGGCGAATTCCAGAACTGTTTCAACAAGTACTGCAACCTCATCCGTCTTGCGGTCTTTCGCCAGGGCCGACGCAGCTTCGCGCCGAATCTCTTCACGTATGCCTTTTCGGCAAAGTAATTCCATGCAAACATCGCGATCGAGGTCGAGTCTTAGCAGATCTTCAGTGCTTAATAGTCTTGCGAATTCTCGTTTCGCATTTGCCGAGGTAAAGGCTAGCGGCTTGCGCGAGGCGACGAGCGTTTTCACGAACGGGTCCAGCGATTTCATCGTTTCGCGAGACACAAAATCGATGTAGATGTCCGTCGGCTGCGCGGACGCAACCAGTACGACTTCAATCGCCTCCGGCGTGTTGAAAAAGCTCGCGGCCCGCACCGCCTCGAGCCGGATGCGCGGATGCGAATCGGCGGCTAATTGAATGAATTGGTTCAGCGAGGCCGGTACACGATCGCGCCAGTAACACAGCACCCGCGCCGCCGCAGCTCGGGCGCGGAACTCCGGCGACGCAAGCACTCGATTCAACAAATCGACATTAATAACGTTGTGAGATTGGTGAAGCCAAAGCGCTTCCAACAGGTGATGCTCATGATCGGCGTCCGTTGGATCGAGCTCGGCAGTCCATTTCTTGAGTGCCGCGATGACCTGACTCGTTTCCCGGCCGCCAAGCTCAATTCGCGCTCGATGACGGACGCGGTCTTCCGGCTCCTTCAGTAGTTGGAGCAGCCGAGGGTTCTCCGCACCGGCGATCTTTGGCGATTTCAACAATGGCCGTCCATCGCATGTCACCCGGTAGATTCGGCCGTGCTCGCGATCTCGGCTCGGATCACGAAGATTGTGTTGCATGTGGCCGATGATGGGATTGTGCCAATCCAGAAAATAGACCGCGCCGTCCGGGCCAACTTTGATGTCCGAGGGCCGAAAGTTCGGATCGGTCGAAGAGAGTAACGGCTCGACTTCTGTGCCCTTAAAGCTTGCGCCATTGTCTTCAATCTTGTATTGCAGGATGCCCTGAAAACCAATCACATTAGCGACCAGCAGATTCCCCTGCATCGTTTCCGGAAAATGTCGGCTCGAGAGAAACTCCATGCCGGGGCATGGCCGGGTGCGTTGTTGGTACACCTGCGGGGGCGTCGAGTGCTTGCGCGGGTAGTCGAGATGGCCGGAGAACAACGCGGCGTGATAGGGCTGCGACCCGGTTCCGTCGACCACGATGTCCTGGCCCCAGCGGTCGAACACGTGGCCATGCGGATTGGCGAAACCGAACGTGATATACACGTCAAACTTCTGCGTCCGTGGCTCATAACGGTATACGCCGGCATTGGCACATCGTCGCGGCGGACCGTACGGTGTTTCGACCTGCGTCTGGTGAAAAGTGCCTTCCTGAAAGTAAAGTCCGCCGCCTGGATCGAGAACGAAACTGTTGGAAGTGTGATGCGTGTCGGCTGAGTCGAGTCCGTGTAGCACCCGACTTCGCACGTCGGCCTTGCCGTCGCCGTTCGTGTCCTTGAGGAACATCAAATCGGGGGCTTGAGCGATCAATACGCCGCCGTTGTAGAGTTCGAACCCCGTCGGGTTGTGCAGGCCGTCGGCGAAAGTCGTGCACTTGTCGGCTTTGCCGTCGCCATCGGTGTCTTCCAGGACGAGGAGCTTGTCGTTCATTTCCTCCTTCGGCTTCCAGTGCGGATACGTCGGCCAAACCGCGACCCACAGCCGGCCTTGCGGGTCCCACGACATTTGCACGGGATTGACCAGTTCGGGAAACTTCTTCTCGTCGGCAAAGAGATTGACCTTTAACCCTTTGGCAACGGTCATCTTCTGAATCGCTTCCTCGCCGTCGAGAAAGACATGTTTGCCGCCGGATAATGGACCAGGCTTGTTCGTGGTTACGGGAATGAACGGCGGCGTGTTGCTGTCGTCAACCTTCATGTCGGTGCCGGCGGCCAAACTCCAGATCCGCTTGTCGCGGTTCGCGGTCATGGCGTCGAGGACTTCCATCTCGCGCTGCATGACATCGCGGTTTGTCTGACCATCGACAAACTTCAAGTCCGCCCGCCCGCCGTAGATCGAATAACCATCCGTGGTGCGATAGCGGTGGAACCAGTAGTAGTTCTTGTCGACGATGGCTTCGCGGAGGCGCCCTGGCGCTGCTGAGTTGAGATTGCCATCGGCTGCTCCGAACAGCGCACCATCGATTACTTCCGCGACCGCTCGATTGCCATGCTCGTTCAAATGAATTCCATTGATGGTGTGCGGTCGATCGGGCTTGGCATAACGCTCGAATGTCGAACGGAAAAGATCAACAAACGGCACGTTGTTCAACTTGGCAACCTCGGCCATCGCCGCCGTATAGGCCGCTATGCGTTTGTTGTTTTCACGTCCGTCGGGAAGATTCGGATCACCGAGGGTTTCATGTGCGATCGGGGAGAAAAGCACGAGCCGCGGCGGATTCTTGCCGTCGTACTTCTGACTCAGCGTGTGCTTGATGAAGGTGTCGAGATCCTTCTTGAATTTCTCCAACCCTTCCTCTCCCGCAAACGACTCGTTGTAGCCGAAGAATGCGAACACCACATTCGCCTTGCAGCGTTTCAGCCAATCGTCCTGGCTGCCAAAATTCTCTGAGCGCAGTCGCACTGTCAGTTCGTCACCGGAAGAGCCGAGGTTTCTGATAACGAGTTTGTGCTTGGGAAACCGCATGTGCAGTCGGGTCTCGAGCCAGCCGTCGTGCTGCATCCGCTCGGCGAGCGTGTTGCCGATGATGCAAATGTGATCGCCGGACTGGAGTTGAAGACGTGGTATGGACGCTGGTTCATCAGTAGGCCCCGACGATGCGAACAGTAGCAAAGCAGACGACGCACCGATCAGAAACAGCGCCAATCGACTCATCTTATTCCTGCGAGTTAGTAAACATTTAGAACGGCGGGATACAGTGGCTGATTACCAGGATACGAAAGTTTGCTCGCCACTACCATTGTTTGTTTGGCCGATTAGACCGCTGCTTCTCCACGTTCTCTGCGACCTCTGCGGTAAGACCAAACCGCCGAGAGCGCAGAGACCGCAGAGGGACGCAGCATGGGTACGGCCGGCTTGCCGGCGTGCCGTCCGATTTCTAACCTAACGTCGGCGGTGCTCCCGCCGGACCTCTTAACCGGGCGCCCACGCTGCTCGGCAATCGCGGAGGCAAAGGGGATAGCTGTCCTCGAGCGCATCATCCGACATTGTTGACAGGCTTTTCCGAGTATCCGGGAAGCCGCGGCGCGTGGGGTCCGGCGGACCGGCGGAGAGCATCAACAATGACCGCACAGAAACATCTCAAACAACGCATCCGAACCCGGATGCAAAAAACAAACGAAAGCTATACCACCGCGCGCCGACAGGTGCTTCGGCAGACACCTGGCCGTGTTCCCGACGGCGCTACGCGCTGGCATTTTCCCGGCAACATCCCGGCGACGGCCGCGTTGCGGGTGATCCTCGCACACGCCGGCATGACAGCGCCGAAGAGTAAAGAACCTCTTTCCGAGGCGATGCTCTTCGGCATCGCCGGCGGAATCGGCATCGGCGTTTTCTCCTTCTTCTACGAGAAGGAAAAAGTCGCGAGCTTCTTCGTGGCAGGACGCCATAGTTGGCAAGATGACGTGGCGTATCTGGTGAACGCCTGCCGGCGGCTAGGCGCCAAAACCGAGATGCACGAAACGAGCAGCGCGACTCAAGCTGAAAAGCAACTGCGTGAGGTCGTCGCAAACGGACCGTGCGTCGCGTGGGTCGACATGGCCCACCTGCCCCACCGTGCCCTGCCGGCCATGTGGAGCGGCGGCGGCTATCACGTCGTCACGGTTTACCGAGTAACCGACAAAGATGCTGTCATCGGCGACCTGACCGATGACCCGATTTCCATTTCGCTCGCCGATCTTGCCAAAGCACGGTTGCGCATCAAGAAACAGAAACATCGGCTTCTTTCTATTTCGGCGACAGCGCCGGTGAAGGACCTCGCCAAAATCGTTCGCGACGGCCTGAGCGCCTGTTACCAGGGGCTCGGCGGCACAGGCTGGAAGAACTTCAAGACGAATTTCAGTTTGAAGTCGCTTCAGATCTGGGCGGACCGCATGGGTAGCACCAAGGACAAGGAACGCTGGGAACGTGTTTTCGAGCGCGGTCCACGGCTATGGACCGGTCTCCAGATGATGCACATGTTCATCGAACACTATGGCACCGGCGGTGGGTTGTGCCGTCCCATGTTCGCCGACTTCGTGACCGAGGCGGCCGACGTGTTAGGCGACTCGAAGCTTCGTGCACTAGTCGAGCCGTACGCCGATCTCGGACAGCGATGGAGTGAACTTGCGCACGCGGCATTGCCGGACAACGTGCCGGAATTTCGCGAAGCGCGCGAGCTTCATCGACAAAAAGCTGAGCTAACCGCGGCCGGCGGTCCGACCGAAGAAATCCACACCGTCTGGACTCGGCTCAGCGATCTGGAACGCCGGATCGGCGAAAACTTCCCGCTTTCCGAAGCCGACTGCGCCGACCTGCGAGCCGACCTTCAAGGGCGCATCCAAGCGCTCTACGAAAAAGAAGTCGCTGCCCATACGGCCCTCGGAAAACTCATCGCGTGACGCGTTTTCAGCGTCACGGCTCCGTTTCACCATTTTTGTTCATTACAAGCCTCTAAGGAGTTCAACATGTTGCGAAGCATACTTGCCGTTGTGATTGGTTACGTTGTGATCGCGGCGTTCACCGTTTTATCGGTTGCGGCGCTGGCTTTGATCTTTCCCGAGTACGCACAGGCAGGCGAATCCAAGACAACACCACCGCCGTTGCCTGTGGCATTGAATCTCGGACTGGGCGGCATTGGCGCCGTCGCAGGGGGATTCGCGTGTGCGCGAATCGCGACGCAGAATTGATTTCGCCATGCGTTGATCCTCGCCGCGCTCGTATTCGTGTTCGGCGTGGCGTTCGCGATCCACAACTACGGCGGGCCCCATCCGACGTGGTATCTACTGCTTCTACCGGTCTGCGGCGCCCTCGGCGTCCTCATCGGCGGCTGGCTCGGAACACAGCGGTCGTAAAAACCGCCGAGCGTTTCTTCAACGATGAATGATGATCGACTTCCCTTTCATCGTTCATCGTTCATCGTTTTTTTCGCGTCCCACCTCTTGACATACCTCCCAAGATATGTAACCATCTAGTTACCTATGACGCCCGACTCCATGGACGCGGTTTTCCAGGCCCTCGCCGATCGGTCGCGCCGTCGAATCCTGGACATCGTGAACGCTCGACCGGGATGCAGCGTCAACCATGTGGCGGGATATTTCGACATGAGTCGCATCGGTGTCATGAAACACTTACGGGTTCTCGAACGGGCCGGACTTGTACACTCGGCCAAAGAAGGACGAACGCGAAAGCTCTACTTCAATAGCGTGCCGATCCAAATGATCTACGACCGCTGGACGACCGAATTCAGCAAGCTGTGGGCGAGCCGCATGACGGCCATGAAATATCGAATCGAAAGCAAGGGGAAACGCGATGGCTCAGACTGAAACGGCGGTGTTCAAGATCTTCATCAAAGGATCAATGGATGCGGTTTGGCGCGAAATCACCAAGACCAGTGAGCCGCAGAAGTGTTTCTTCAATTCACAGCTGCACACCAACGGCCTCAAGCCCGGCGGCAAGATCGGCATGCGCACGCCAAGTGGAAAGTACACCGTCGGTGTCGGCGAGGTGCTCGAATTCCATCCCCCGCATCGTTATGCCCATACCTTTCGTTTCACACAATACGACGATCCGCCGTGCAAAGTGATTTACGATCTGAAGAAAGTGGAAGGCGGAGTGGAATTCACGATGACGTTGAAAGATTTACCGGCCGGCACCAAGTCGACCAAGCAGATGAAACAGGGCGGACCGATGATCATCAACACCTTGAAGCGGCTCGTCGAAACCGGCCGGCCTTCGTTCGGGATTCGAATGCTCTATCGGCTGTTCAAAGTCATGGAGCCCTTGTCGCCGAAGAAATGCCGCACCGAGAATTGGCCTCTGTAAGCACATGGTGTCACCACAATGACACAAAGAACACGAAGAGTCTTCTTTGTGTTCTTCGTGTCTTTGTGGTGATTGATTACTTTGTTACTTCAACTGGGAGAACTATCGTGGCGACGCCTGAAGAGATGGAAGCAAACATGATCGAGAATCTGAAGGAAAAGACCGGCAAAAGTCTCGCCGATTGGCTGAAGATTGCCGGAGCCAGCAAAACCGCCAAGCACGGCGAGCTCGTGAACTACCTCAAGAAAGAACATGACGTAACACACGGTTACGCCAACCTCATCGCGCATAAGCATTTCAAATCCAGTGCCGGCGAGGCCGCGAACAGTGACGACTTGGTTACTGCGCAGTATTCCGGAGCGAAGGCCGGTCTGAAACCGATTTACGACGCGCTCATCGCGGCGATTCAGAAGTTCGGCAGCGATGTCGAGATTTCACCGAAGAAGGGTTACGTGAGTTTGCGGCGCAGCAAACAGTTCGGCCTCATTCAGCCATCCACGGCCACGCGCGTCGATGTCGGCATTAATTTGAAAGGTGAAAAGCCGACGAAACGGCTGGAAGCATCGGGCAGCTTCAATGCGATGGTGAGCCATCGGGTGCGCGTGGAGAGCCTCGATGCGGTGGATGGCGAGTTGATCGGGTACTTGAAGCGGGCTTATGAGGGTGCCTAGGTGATATGGGTTTGCCGCACGACGCGCGCGACCAGTGCGCCGATTACAAAACCACAGACGGCGGCCGGCACTCCACCTAACATCACGGTGATGAGGGCGGCAAGCAGTGCGGACTCACCTCCGGGGCCTCCGCCGACATGACCAAGGCTCACGCCGTGCAGGCCGCCGGCCACTCCCGCAATGCTCGCCACGGCGACTATGCACACCGCGGCGCCGATTAGTCCCCTGGTGACCAGAAGCTTGGGAGTTGATGTGTCGCGCTTTGGACGAGCGATCCAAACGGTGACGCCAATCAACAACCCGATCAGCGCGCCGGGAGTGGTTCCCCAGAGCAAACTCGTGCCGTCAGGAAAGTTACCGATTCTGGCCCAGTCCGTCGCCACGGTTCCCAGAATGGCGCCAAGAACTGACCCCAATACGAGCGCGGCCCCAGGCTTCCACATAGCGTGATTCCTTATTCGGGTTGGGAAATCAGCACCCGTCACTCTTTATTACTTTTGACTTCCGGCAAGACACGTGGGGCGTAGTAGGGTTTGCCCTGGAGCTTTTGGACTTCCTTCATGAAACCCGTGCCGTAATCACGCTCGGCATCGCCGAGCGCCCAGGCTTGGCGTTTGTAATTCCAACTATCCGGATTCAAGCGCTGAGCCTCCTTGAAATGCGCGACGGCGTCGGCAGCATGGCCGGTGCGGTGCAGGTATTCCGCTAATGCGAACTCCGTATCGGCCTGCAAATGCTCCGCCGACTGCGGTTTGGTTCGCTCCTGCCATTCCTTTTCACTTAGGACGAACGGGCTGCGCTCACCGTTTGCAACCCAATCGCGGATGCCGTGCAGGTATGGCTCGGCGGTGAGGCCATGCAGCGCCTTATAGCGGTTGTCGACGTAGGCTGCTTCGTTGGGCCTCACGATGCGTCCCTTCTCGTCGATCCATACCGCCGTCGGCACATTGACCATGTGATAGAGGCGGGTCACTTCATGCCGAGTGTCGATGAGAACGGTGAACTCAGGCTTCGCCTTCTCGATCCACGGACCCGCCGCTTTCATGCCGTCGCTATCTTGTGCGACACTTACGATTTCGAAATTCTTGTTCTTCAACTCGGCATACAAGGTTTGCCAACCTGGCAAATCAAGCCGGCATCCTCACCACGACGCCCACGTGATAAGTAAGACCTTCTTGCCACGGAATTCGGAGAGCCGGCGCTCCTTGCCCTTCCAATCCGGCAGTGTGAAGTCCGGAGCCTTGCGCGAGATGATGTGGGCGTTCTGTGGCGCGGGCTCAGGCCCGAAATACCAAACCCGATGCTTGGCGTTCACGGCGATCGGCTGTTTGAGCAGCCGGGCGAATGCGCTGAGGTTGAACAAGGTATCATCGCCGCGGTTAACAATGAAGTCCTGTCGACGATCTTCCGGGATCGGAATGCACCGATCATCACGGCATATACCTTCGGGTTTGAGGGCGAAGCGTGTGACGCGTGTCAGGTCGGTCGTCGTCAGCCAAAGATCCTTGGACTCGCCAGTGTACGTATTGAGCTTCGTCGTTCCGCCGTCGTAAATGACCACCGAACGGTCGGCGGCGCAAATGTCGCCTACGGCGACATGCAGTAGGACGGCGGCAATCAAATGCTTCAACATGGCACTCACGTCCTTTCAAATGTCAGATTTCACAGCGATTCGGCGCTCGAATCCTACCATTCCCCGCTAACTGACAACAACAATTTCGCTTCGCCGGGGGCGCCTGTCAGCCACTGATATCCGCCGGCGTCACCGCAGGCAAACGGCTCAACCAACGCCGCCACATTGTCCCACGTTGCGGCTGGATAGCCACATTCAAATTCGGCGGGTTCATCAGTCTGGAATATCGACTGGTGCCACCCACGGATGCACAGAGTTAGACGACATCCTCCCAACGACTCGACCCACGGCATCTCATGAAGTGCGACTCGCTGAACGTTTCCGTTAACTAAACGCGAGATCTCGTTCAGGAGCATTCCCGCTTCAGTTTGCGTGAAGTCATACAGTCGGATTAGCGGGCAATCAATTGAACCGTCAGGTAGGAATTCCAGTTTCATCGGGTTGCCAAGACCCATTGACCCGCCAATTCCGACATACACCGATACCGGCCGCGAGAACAGCCGCACCCAAAAGATATCCTCCCACTACGTCGCTAGCCCAATGCGCGCCTAGATAAATCCGCGATGGACCCACAAACACGATCAACCCCGCGAGAAACCCGGCCAGAAGCCAACGTGTCGCCCGGTCGCGGACGAGGACCAACGTGAGAATAAGGAGAAAGCCAAAGAACACCGTGTAATGTACCGTGTGACCTGACGGAAAGCTGTAGATCTCCCGCGCGTTAATCAGGACGTTTAACTGTTCAGGCATCGGTCGTGGCCGAGCGATGAGATTCTTGATCGCGATTTTCAGAACCTGAGCCGTGAAAACGACAGCTAACAAGATCAACGCTTCGCGCCGAGCGTGCAAGACGACCAGGCATATGCACGCCAGTGCAACAAGCAGGCTACCCAAAAGCGCATCGTCACCGGCGGCCGAAACGGCACGCATGAGGTCCACGAGCCACGGTTCGGAAATCGATTGAACAGCACGGGACACCGTGAGGTCCCAGGCGAAGTACGGCTGGCTATCCAGGTAGACCGCAAGCGACAGTAGCAGAAAGGCGCTGAGAGCGAGCGAACCAACGATCCAGGTCCCCGGTACGGCTTGCCGTATCCTAGACATGTAGTGCGTCGATCCTTACTTTATCGGGTCGAACATCTCCCGCACTTCCTTTGATGGAGTGACGGGCACGATCTCGAATTCCACCAGGTCGCGCCATTCCAGCACCCAGCGCATCAGCAACCCCGCATCGTCGCATTCCATGACTTGGAAGCATCGGTCGAAGTTTAGCTCGATCCAACTGTCGATATAGCGCAGGCCTTCCGGCAGTGACCGGCCCGACTCGCGGAGTCGTTTGTAAATGGACGCCGGGTCACGGTTCTTGAACCGTTCAATGATCATGAAGAGCATTGGCGTAGGGTCCGGCTCATTCGTAGTTCTTGCGTTGCGCCGCCCACCATTCCAGCGCTGCTTTCACCGTATCGCTGAAGAACGCAGCGTTCAGGTTACCTTTGTCTTGATATTTGGGGTCTTGCTGGTTAGGCTTGAAGCGAACTCCGACAATGTCCTCAAGCCGGCAAGCCGTCAGGTAACTCGGGTGATCAGCGAGAAGCGCAAAGCCGGCACGGATAAGTCGCTTTCGCGCCGGTTCATCCAGGCCTTGATAGGCAGGCCTGGTGAACGCGTCTAAGTAATTTGACCGTGCTTCCTTGGAAAGCTTGCCATCAGCCACCAGGTCAATCACCTCATCGGCGTATTTCCGCGGGTGTTGGGCGAGTAAGATTTCCATGGCGATTAGACGGTCGAAGGTATGTTCTCCGCGCAAGACATCGGCCAGCGGGCGTTCCGCTTCCGGGACATAGCGGTTCCGGATGCCATAAATGACGCGTTCCCGCGTTTCCTCCGACTTGGTCTCCGCCAAGACGACAGCAAGCGCTTTTCCGACCGCGACCTTCTTCCAAGGTGGGCCGACATAATCAAGACCGGGGGCGACGATACTGTCCCCCGAAGCACTCTGTATCGGACTCCAGGTAACCTCCCAGCCATCTAGCGTCGTTCTACTCCAGACGCGAAGGAGAATTACTTTTGGATGTTCCTCTCCGGGCCGTTCAGAGATGGGCATGCCGTTAGAATCCAGCTTCGCGCCGATGCCAGCCCGCTCAATCTCCGCCAGCAACGTAGGAATCACAACACTCGGATGTTGCTTTTTCAGTTCTTGCAGGGCTGCTGTGTGTGCTTCAGCCGTGTTCTTCGGCGACGACAAGAACTTAACCAGTTCGACCGCGCGGGTTTTGTTCGGTTTCGGTTCGGTATACCATCCAAACGCAATCAGCACGGCGACGGGTAGGTACACAGTGCCCGCAATGGCGTTTCCCATTGGATCAACCTCCGAAAAAGAGCACCACTCAGCCCCGTCGATCTCTTCTTCGGAATGCGCAGCCGATGTGACGGCCGTCATTCTTCATCATTATGTTCTTTTACAAGACGTTTCGGCGCCGTATTGCTCCAAGCCGCGCGCAGAGCTTGCCGAACCGTGTGCTCGTCGGCGTAGTCAAGGGTGACGATGGTGCATCCGCGACGCCCCCACGCTCCGTTGACCGGGCGATAAACCTTCGGTTCACTTCGAATGTAAGATGCCTGAAGCTCCGGTGTGAGCTTGACCATCCCCCAGGCTTCGTCAGGTCCGAGGGTCGCGAAGATCTTGCCGCAAACGCGGAAGTCGGGATGGCCCATATGGGCGTTTTCTGTCGTTTCGGGTAATTCGAGCGCCAAGTTACGGAATTCGTCCGAGGTCATGTGCCGATCTCCGATTACTCGTTGCTATTTCGGGTCACACTCTTTGCCGTCGCGCAAGCGTTCAAGCTCGGGGCCGAGTTGCTCCACCCATGCAGCGGCTTCCTTCCTGAGTTTTTCCCGCTGTTCGGAGCTGAGCAAATCCTTCGTGCGATCGATATACACCGCGGCGAACTTCCCGCAGCGGGCGGCCCAATCCGTTCCAGTCGATCCTGGCTTAGGCTTTTCGGCGTCGGCCGACTTTGCAAGGCGATCCCACTCTTCTTCGGCTAACTTGAGCAGCTTGTCTGCAGTTTCCTTGTCCAAGTTTTCGGCTTCCGCGAAGTCAGCGACTTGCCCTAAAACGAGGGTTCGGAATTCGATCGCCGACAATTCGTCAGGATCGTACCACTTCTCCTTGGCCAGTGCCTCACGGAAGGCGTCGTCGGCGAGCCGGACGGGTTTTCGTTTCTCTTTCGTAAGGGTTTGAAGGACGGAATGAGCGACGTTATCCAGCACTGCCGTGGAAGTCGCTGAGATCCTCACAAGGGTACCGGCATGGTTGGATGCGCTGGTTTCAACGCCATCGATCTTCTGTAGTCGCGCCAGCACGGGCGCGAGTCGGCTGCCTCAGCCGAGCCCGTCCACAGCGCCTCAGGTCAGTCCCTGGACCTTAAAGACGATTTGACGGCCGACGTCTGCCTTGCCGGTCTCCGCGCGGTCGTCGATCACTTTCATTTCAGTCGTCGTTGGCGCTTTCGTGGCACAGCCGATGAGCCAAAGACCAGGCAACATCAGCACAAGTACGGCAGGGATTGATCTGAACATCCACTTCTCCTTTCGGTGCCTCTCGACACACGCTTTTCCCCGTGATCATACCAGTTTCCGTTTGCATCAATCAGCTTAGAAGTAAACAATGATATCGTTGCACTTTTCTTCAACGGAAAGGCGGTTCTGGTGCGAGTAAGCTACGCAATCATTTTCGTGAGCGACATGAAGCGTTCGGTGGCGTTCTATCGAGATGTGATCGGCTTGCGCTTGAAGTTCGAGACTCCCGGATGGACAGAATTCGCCACTGACGGTGCAACCGTGGCCCTCCACGCCAGCGAGGCGGTTGGACCGGCGCGGGACGATCCACAAAAGATGCCCGCCGGACGATGCCGGCCGGGTCTAGCAGTCCCGAATCTAGATGAGTTTCATCAGCGCATGGTGGAAAACAAAGTGCCCTGTGTCCAGGAGCCGAAGGAGGTGTTCGGCGCCCGGATCGCACAGTACGTGGATCCTGACGGGTTGGGCATTTCCGTCAGTGAGGAACGGCGTGCCGCGGGTTAACCCGCCGGCTCAAATCGCATCCACGAACTCATTGCCAGCCAAGTCCGTGAGCGAATCATTCACCGGACCGCTCAGGTGGACGAAAAACCAATCACGTCCGATCTTGCCACTCAACGTGTCGGTTACACCGTCGTCGGCGACCGTTGCCGCGGTGAGGAAGTTCGTGCCGTTCAGACCGCCGGGTGCGTCGCCACGCAGGTGATCGACTCGTTGCTCGTAAGTCTGATCCGTGCGGCTCCACTCGGCTCGGATCGAACCGAGCGCGCTGTAGTTGCCATCAAACGCAGTCAGGCCGGCGATCAGGAGATCTTCACCGCTGTTTCCCGTGACGACGTCTTTTCCGGCCCCGCCGATTAGCACATTGCGACCACCGACATCGTTTTCGTCGGCGCCGGCAGTGATGGTGTCATCGCCGATGCCACCCAGGATCACCGCGTTACCGCCGCCACCTTTGAGCGTGTCGTTGCCGGCGCCGCCATCGAGGAGCGCATCCGTGAGAAGATCGCCAGAGAGTGCCGCCTGGTCATCCCCATCACAAAGCACCACGACGACCTCGCCGACGCCGGCCGTGGAGAATACCTTGAACCCCGACGCCAGGAAATCGGCTTGGACGTTGTACTCCAGGCCGATCCCTTGCAAAAAGATCGACACGACATCCGCGTCGTTGGTCCCGATCACTTGCAGCTTGCCGCCGTTTACTCCAGCGCCCGTTACGACCACGCCGACACTTTGCGAATGCACGCCGCCATCCTTGTCCGTGACCGTGAGCGTGACCACATAGGTACCGCCGTCGGCGTAGGCATGACTGCCGCTCACCGAGCCCGAACCGCCGGCCTCGTTCACCGTCCCGGCCGTGCTCGCGCCGTCTCCCCATTGGATGGTCGCGGTGTGCGTGTCGATTAGCCCGTTATCCTTGAATGCCGCGGATAGAGACACCGCTTCGTTTTCCGCGGCGCCCCCGCAAATCGGCGAGTCCGTCGCCAGCGTCGTGATGACGGGCGCAACGTTGTTGATCACGATCGTCGTGGTCTTGTCGGTGAAATCCCCGTCCTTGTCGATGATCCGCGCTTTCACGACGATGTTCCCCGGACCGTCTTTGAGCAATCGGCCTCGCACAATGGCCGACGCATTCGTGCCCGAGCCCCCATAGGTGCCATCGCCAATGTCGAAGGTGCCGTCGTTGTTGGTGTCGAAGGCGTAGTGGAAGCCGGCCGCCTTGTCCGCGTCGGACGGATCGACTTGATCGCCGAAGCGAACTACCGCGGGCACGCCTTCATTCACCGGGCCGTTGTTGGATAGCCGCGCAGTCGGCGCGACGTTCTTGATCGACACGCTTCCGTCGCTCTCCACGGATTGGTTCCCGTCATTGGTGACCCGAAGCGTGATGGGATGCACGGAAGGGCCGTCGAGATTGGCAGCGGAGAAGGTAGGATTCTGACCCACTTCGTCGCCGTTGGTCGCGTCCCCGCCGGTTTCGCCAAAGACATCGTCGCCATCCAAGTCCCAGCTAAAAGTCAGGCCGCTGCCCGTACCCGACCCGGACAATTGCAAACTACCTCCCTCATCGACGCTGTACGGGCCTCCGGCATCGGCGGTGACTGCCTCGCCAAGCCGCGCGCCCAGTGCGACCGCCTCACCGTCATCCGCGTTGGTCGCCAAAACCTTGAAGAAATCGGGGAACTCCAAATACTCGTCGTGCCAACAGCAGATATCGAGTTGGTTCGTAATGCCTAGTGCAATTCCGTCGGGCGTCGGTGTGATGTCGTCAAATCCGAACGTTGGGTCGGGATTATGAAAGACAAAATCTCCGACGTCGCGGAGGTAGGGATAGGGTTCTATCAACCCTACGGATGTAAAGCCAAGCAGACCCCCGCCGCCGTCGATGAAAGCCGACACTTCGGACGCGCGGCCAGCCAGATGTCCATTTTCTTCGTTTGTCAAACCGCCGGATACCACGTTCGTGAAGTCACTGACGACGGCTAGCATCGCATTCCCGGTGAAGGGCACTGTTGCGATGTCGTCGCCATTGACCATGGTGACGTCTTGGGGGAGCAAGTGGTCTATCTCCTCCCAGAACAACGTCACGAAATCGTTCGGGCTCTTTCCCGCGCCGAACACGAGGATATCTGAGTGGCCGTTGCTTGTGGAGGCTAGGATGGTGCTAATGATCGTGCGATACGTACTGATGGGACCATGGCCGCCTGGGCCGCTCTCCTCCGCGTCGATACCCATCAGGACCAGCGGCCCGACTGCGGGCGCGGTGCGGTCTTCCAAGGTTTCTAGGCGCAATCCACCCAGCTTCGTCCACGGTTTCCTGAGTCGGCGGTTCCCGTGTTTGTGCAGCTTTCTCATTGTTGACCTCCTCCACCAAGCGGTCTGCAGTACAAGGAAAGGGAACATCATTGGGGGCGCAACTCTCGCCCGACTCACGTCAGGCCGGTGAACCGGCCGTTTGTGATGCACCCGAACAAGTTTTGTGTGTTCCGAAACGGCCAACTACGTTCCGGACGAACCTAAATCTGATCCACGAACTCACTCGCGTCCAGGTCCGTGAGCGAGTCATTCACCGGACCGCTCAGGTGGACGAAGAACCAATCACGTCCGGTCTTGCCGCTCAACGTGTCAGTTACACCGTCATCGGCGACCGTTGCCGCGGTGAGGAAGTTCGTGCCGTTCAGGCCGCCGGGAGCGTCGCCACGCAGGTGATCGACGCGCTGTTCGTAGGTCTGATCCGTGCGGCTCCACTCGGCTCGAATCGAACCAAGGGCGCTGTAGTTGCCATCAAATGCAGTCAGACCGGCGATCAGGAGATCTTCACCGCTGTTTCCCGTGACGACGTCTTTTCCGGCCCCGCCGATTAGCACATTTCGGCCGCCGACATCGTTCTCGTCGGCGCCGGCGGTGATGGTGTCATCACCGATGCCACCCAGGATCACGGCGTTACCGCCGCCACCTTTGAGCGTGTCGTTGCCTTCACCGCCATCGAGAAGCGCGTCTGTGAGAAGATCGCCAGAGAGTGCCGCCTGGTCATCTCCGTCGCAAAGGACCACGACGACCTCACCGACGCCGGCCGTGGAAACTACCTTGAAACCCGCCGCCAGGAAATCGGCTTGGACGTTGTACTCCAGCCCGATCCCTTGCAGAAAGATTGAGACGACGTCCGCGTCCTCGGTGCCGAGGACTTGTAACTTGCCGCCGTTTACACCTACCCCCGTAACAAAGATGTCGACACTCTTGGAGTGCACGCCGCCATCCTTGTCCGTGACCGTGAGCGTGACCACATAGGTACCGCCGTCGGCATAGGTATGACTACCGCTGACCGTGCCCGAACCGCCCGCTTCATTAACGGTCCCGGCGGTGCTGGCACCATCTCCCCACTGAATATGGGCCGTGTGCGTGTCGATGAGTCCGTTATCCTTGAATGCTGCGGATAGTGACACGGCCTCGTTTTCCGCTGCACCCCCACAACTCGGCGAGTCCGTCGAAAGCGTCGTGATGACGGGCGCAACGTTGTTGATCACGATCGTCGTGGTCTTGTCGGTGAAATCTCCGTCCTTGTCGATGATCCGTGCTTTGACGACAAGGTTGCCCGGACCATCCTTGAGCAATCGGCCGCGCACAATGGCCGACGCATTCGTGCCCGAGCCGCCATAGGTGCCATCGCCAATGTCGAAGGTGCCGTCGTTATTCGTGTCGAACGCGTAGTGGAAGCCGGCCGCCTTGTCCGCGTCGGACGGATCGACTTGATCGCCGAAGCGAACTACCGCGGGCACGCCTTCATTCACCGGGCCATTGTTGGAGAGCCGGGCAGTAGGCGCAACGTTCTTGATCGAGACGCTTCCGTCGCTCTCCACGGATTGGTTCACGTTATTGGTGACGCGAAGGGTGATGGGATGCACGGAAGGGCCGTCGAGATTGGCAGCGGAGAAGGTAGGATTCTGACCCACTTCGTCGCCGTTGGTCGCGTCCCCGCCGGTTTCGCCAAAGACATCGTCGCCATCCAGGTCCCAGGAGAAAGTGAGGCCACTTCCCGTACCTGACCCGGACAATTGAAGCGAGCCTCCCTCATCGACGCTGTACGGCCCACCGGCATCGGCGGTGACTCCTTCCCCGACACGCGCGCCTAATGCCACCGCTTCCGTGGTAGCTGGGTTCGTCGCCAGGACTTGAAGGTATACCGGGAACGTCAGGTACTGATCGTGCCAACAACAAACGTCTAGAGAGTCGGTAATGCCTATCGCCAGGCCCGCGGCCGTCGGTGTGATATTGCTGAAGTCGCCGGGATCGTTGAATGTGAAATCACCCAGCTCGCGCAGGTACGGATAGGGTTCAATCAGTCCGACTTGAGAGAATCCGAGTAGACCTCCACCCGCATTGACGAAGTTCGAAATGTCTACGGCTCGGCCAGACAGGAAGCCGTTCTCCGTGTTGGTCAAGCCGCCGGATGGAGTATTGAGAACGTCGCTGACCACCGCGATCATCGCCCGTCCATCGAAGGAAACGGTGGAGATGGCGTCGTTATTGGCAAAAATGACGTTGTGATCGAGGATAAGCGCATCAAGATCGTTCCAAAAATCAGTGACATTGTCGGTCGGGCTTTTGCCACCGCCCAGGACGAGAATGTCCGTCCCACCGTTAACGACCGAGGCGAGGATGGTGCTGACGATGGTACGGTAGGTATTGATCGGACCATGCCCGCCGCCGCCGCCGTCTTCCGCGTCGATTCCCATCAGGACGAGTGGCCCGGCCGCGGGGGCCGTGCGGTCCTCGAGAGCTTCGAAGCGTAATCCGGGCCGATGCATCCACAGGCGCTTACCACGACGTTTCCAATTCTCCATTGCTGAGTCTCCTCAAAAGTGCGGTTCGCTTCACATCTTCAAGGCAGGAGCGCAAACCACCCACCCGGTGTGTCGTACTGTCTACGGGAAGCGCGAGCTAAATTGCAGGCGCGCGAGTCCCTACCCAATAGAACGTGATTTCGGGCCAAAACCGGACGCGCGACTTTGCGGATTTTTCCGATTTTGACGAGAATGAGAGATTTATGAGACCATCGACCCCGAAACCAGCGCAATCGACGGTTACGTAGTACGGCGGCGACGTGACCGCTAGAGTTGTCGATGGTGCAGCTGCACCTTGGGCTGCCGCGTTTAAGGCCGCGGATCGAGCCGCCAGACCTTGTTGACATCGTGTGCCGACACCCATACCGCGCCGTCACCGGCTCGCACGGCGCCACTTCCTGCCTTCGGCCCGTAGCGGCGGATCACCTTGTTGGTCTTCGGATCAATCACTGCGAGTAACACCTTGGACGCCCTTACCCACACCGCGCCTTCTCCGGCAGCGATGTCGCCGCCCAGACCGGGCACACCGGCATCAATCGTGGCAGCGACTTCGTTGGTTTTCGGGTCAATGCGCGACACCGTGCCGTCGGTTTGATTCAACACCCACACCGCCTCTTCGCCCACGGCGAGAAATCGCGGCTGCGGCCGGACGGGAATGGTCGCAACGACGCTGTTGGTTTTCGGGTCGATCCGCTGAACCGAGCCGTTCTCTTTCGAGCGCAGCGCGCCCGTGTTCGTGATCCATATGGATCCAAAGCCCGCCATCGCGGCGAATGAGTTCGGCTTCACCTCGATTTGGGCCACGACTTTGTTCGTTTCCGGATCGATTCGGGAAAGGACGCCTTTCTTGTCCGTTAGCACCCAAACGCCGCCTTCCGCCGCGGCAATGCTAGCCTCCGAATCGGCGATGGCAATGGGGATCGTTGCCGAGACCATATTCGTCTTGGCGTCGATTCGGACGATGTTCTTGTCCTTGCAGCTCGCCACCCACAGTGAATCGAAGCCCGCTCCCATTGCGGCACAGGGTTTGTTCACCTTCACCTCGGCCACGAGCTTGTTCGTCTTCGCATCAATGCGCTGCACCGAATCCAATCCAGGATTCGATACCCAAACGGATCCGAAGCCGATCTCCAGAAAATCGGGATATCCTTTGAGGTGGATGGTCGCTGCCGCTGCCTCATCCATTGGCACGAGCGAGTCTTGATTGTCGCCGGCCATCAGTACCATCACAGCCGGAAGTAACCACAGCATGAATAATCGCATTTTTCAACGCCTCATGTTGGAAGGAACGCTCGATCCCTGGGCTTGACCGGACCCGTGGAGAAAACTATACGCAAACCCCCGAAAGTGCAAGTTTGGCAGGCTGGAGAATTTCCGGGTGAAGCTCTTATCCCGTGAGTTTGCGTCAACATTCGTGCGTCATTTCACCCATGGATTACCCGACCCGGAGACTGGGTTGGGGTGCCAACGGGAGTCCGTCGATGACCTCGGTTTCGGCTGGATCTACTTCGCGCTCGCACGGGCAACCGAAGCGAAGCGGGCGCTGGTCGTGGGCAGCGGTCGAGGTTTCTCCGCGGCCTGCCTTGCGTTGGGAATGGAAAAGCGACCAACGGCCGAGGTAATTCTCGTCGACCCAGGATATGAGCAATGGACGGTTGACGGAGTTACGTCGGATATCGCCCCAGGCCTCTGGCGGCGACCGGAACAGGCCCAACGTCACTTTGCACAACCCTTAAATCTTCGAAACATTCGAGTGATGCCACTACGCTCAGACGAAGCCTTCGACCGATTTCGTTCTGACGGAAGCCGATTCGACCTTATTGTTATCGACGGCGACCACGGTTATCGGCAGTGCCTGAACGATCTTCGCCGAGCGTTCGAATGTTTACGGTCGGGCGGACTCATCCTGGCCCACGATGCCTTCTCCCCAAGATGGCCCGGTGTCGCGTTTGCAATCGACACGTTGGTGACTGAGGATCCGACTCTCCATCGCATCGGCGTGCCGCTAAGTCCTGGCCTCGCACTGGTGCAGAAATCGCAAGAATCGGTCACGTTAAGACCCGTGACCGCCGAGGAGAACGAACGCGTGAATGCCTGGCGTGCTGAAGCAGGAATCACGACGCGACCTCTGCCGGATGGCAATGATCCACGGCCCGGCGAGGACTACGACGACCCCCGTATAGGCTTGTTCGGTATATTCGTCGAAGGCGAGCTTATCGGCGGCTTCGGCCAACGGCTGCGAACGTTCAGCCAGCCTGGAGCAGATGATTTTCTTCCTGACTGCGGCTGGCCCCTGCATGGATTTTTGAGCTACGGACTCGTGATTCGCCCCGAGTCAAGAAATCAAGGCTACATGCGAATTGTTCGGCAACAACGAATGAGATGGTTCGCGGCCGAAGGGTATTACGGGATTAGCCATTTCCACCGATGGAGCAACTCGCCTCACCTGCGGGTCGAACGGGTGGGGACGAACGGCTCATACACCGCCTATCATTTCCGACTACAGCCGATGCCGGGCGACCGGTCTGTGCGCTGCCTGGCGCCGATGCCGTGGGCTTCCCGGATCGAGGCGGAGGTACGGCAGTTACATCTAGAACCGTTGCAGCGCCGATTGCACGACCTCACAGGACAGTTGGCGGCGGCCCAAGCGCGAGAAGAAGCGCTCGCCACTCATTTCGGCGCCGTCATCAATTCCAAATCCTGGCGGTGGACATATCCTGCCCGAATGATGGGGCGGTGGGTGCGGGGCATTGTGACCCGAATTATGCAGGCCTGATTTCCCCTCGGCTACGCAGCGCTCTCGGTATTCGGCTCCGGACCGGTCGCTGGCTTCGGGAGGAGACGCTCGGAATGCCGCGCTTGCAGACGGCGGTAGTATTCCACCAGTTTCCTCGGATCGTGTCCGACCATTTTAGAAATGCGGTCGCGTGCCGCGCGAATCGCCTCAATCGTCGGGTCGTCTTTCATGATTTGTAAGTTTCCCCGATCAATTCCAGCGGCGTTACCAGTTCCGGGACAAATAACCCAAGGATTCCATTGATGCGCCGAATATGGACGAACTTGTTGGCATTGGCCAAATGCCGACAGTTCCATGTTAGCAGAAAGTCGCAGCGATAGTACGAGGCGATCGCGAGGTGCAAGGCGTCGCCGGCGGGATCAGCCGGCATGACATGATGTTTAATGTACGCGACAACCACGTCGGCAATGGCCTCGTCGATATCGAGTAAGGGTAGGTCCTTGACCAGCGCCAACGCGTCCATCTTCTGGGGAAAGTCACCATTCTCCAATTCGTCAATGACGGCTTCACTGGTCACTAGATCGAAGTCGGACCGGGGCGCGTCCCACCACTCCCGCGTCCAGATACGGCGTGCCAGCATTTCCGGTTCGGAGCGCACCTCGTGGTAAAAGCTTGGTATCGTGGTTTCAATATAAACGCGACGATTCATGAAGCTTTGTTCCGCCTCCGAAATCTTGCACGTTTGCCGTTCGTCCTCCTCAAATCGTATCGTCAAACGCTTTGAGGCAAGATTCGTTCCCCGGACAGCCGCATCGGCGGCAATTTCCAGTACGTCAGTGCCCGCCACAGCCATTCCGCCGGACCGAATCGGTAGTACTTTAGCCAGATCGGCGAGGCGATGAGTTGAAACACCCAGATCGCCACGACGATGCTGATTTGTCCGACTCGTTCGACGTAGCCGAAGTAACCGAAACCATGGCCGTAGAAGATCGTCGTGCAGATCAGGGATTGCATGAGATAGTTCGTAAACGCCATTTGCCCGACGGCCGCGAAGGGACGCGTGATTGACTTAAGCGCGGGTTGTTGACAAATGAGCATTACCAGGCTGATGTACGCCAGGCTCACCAGAATGCTCGCCCAGTAGTTGAACTGGCTGCCAGCGAAGAACCAATAGAGCGGATCCCACCCGCTTTCAACGATCGTCTGATCGCCGGCAAGGATCATCGGCACGCCGATCAGCAGGCCGATCACGAGCATCGATGCGTACGTTGCCGGGGTTCGCGCCGCGCTGAACACGTCGAGTTTGAATAACGCCATCCCAAACAGCATCAGCCCCGTGACGCGCCAGCAGAGGAACAAAAATATGACCGTCTGAAACATGACAGCCGACGAGGCGCGATGAGGAAGCTGATCGAGCCAGCCGCCTCGATAGGCCTTCAATTCCTTTTGGATCTTGGCGTCGGTTGCACTGAACTCTTGGCGAAACTCTTCCGCCTCAACCGTATCCAAAGATTGGACGTACCGATCGCCGGCCACGAAGATGCCGCTGGTCACGGCGATCAAGACAAAGCCGATGATGAAAAGTGATGCCGGTCGAAAGCGCCGGAAGAGATAGACGATCATGCCGCAGAGGGCGTAGCTGACCAGAATGTCGCCATACCAGATGAAATAGGCATGGATCAAACCGAAGATCAGCAGAATGCCCATTCTCCGGTAATGCACCTTGGCCGAACGGCCGGCCGCGGCTTCCTGCCGGCTGGTCATGAGCACGACGCCGGCGCCGAAGAGCATCGAGAATATCGTGATGAACTTCTGGTCGGCGAAGACATGGCTGATCTTCCACACCGAAAAGTTCGCCCCCGTTAGGTCGCCGTAAACATGGGGATTCATGTAGGCATCGAAGACCATGGCGAACGATTGGATGTTCATCACCAGGATGCCCAACACGGCGAAGCCGCGGAGGACATCGATCGAGTCGATGCGCTCCGACTGTGGCACGGCGCCGGCGGTCGCCGGTATGGAAGGAGCAGGGAGCGGTGCTTCGGCAGATAAGTTCACGACAGATTCCTGGCCATGTGATTTCGGCAGATCTTTTTTCCAGGCGGCATCTTAACATGCGGCGCCATGCCGTGCCAGTCGCTGACCTCGTGAAACGCACTCGGAAAAATGGCGCTAGTTGACATTCAGAGTCGTCAATCGACTTATTGACGAAACGCATGGTGTTATGCTAGATACGATGGACGGAGTTTTTGTGCGCGGAGAGCAGCGCGATGAGTTTCATCATCCCGAAAATAAGAACACGACAAACGCCGGTGATTGCATTCAGTCCCCGCGACAGGAATGACATTCGTGTGTCAATGGATGCCGGCGTAGGACACCGTCAACAAGCGGAGATAACGGGAAAGAGTGGCTACTGCCAAAGACGAAAACGCCTTTCGATCCAGGACTTACGCGTTTTGGAATTCTCTTGAACCGCGTGGTTTACCGGAGAGCCGGTGAATTGGGACTCATTGATATGCCACGAGTTACGAACCCCCGGGGTCTGCACCGTAGCATTTTGGTACACGACATCGTGTCGGTGGACGCTGATAGGAGAAGCACCTAACCTTTTGGATAGCACTCACCTTTGTTTCGTTCGAAGTCGCTCCAGGGGCCGCAATCTTGATTCCTCCAGCCACGAACAAGACACGTCGAGACTTTCTGAAAACCTCCGCAGCCACGGCCGTGGCGCTCGGCGCCGTAGGACTTACGAATGCTCACCCGGGCGGCGATGATGTCATTCGAGTCGGCCTCATCGGTTGCGGCAGTCAGCGTGGCGGGCGTGGCCGGGGCGCGGCCATGAATTGCATTAACGCCGGGCCCAACGTCAAGCTCGTCGCCATGGGTGACTTGTTTCAGGACCATCTCGACTACACGCATAAGGACCTCACCAAACACGCTGCCGACAAAGTCGATGTGCCCCGCGAACGCTGCTTTGTCGGCTTTGACGCCTATCAAAAGGTCATCGACAGCGGCGTCGACCTGGTGATCTTGGCCGCCCCGCCGGGATTTCGGCCGATGCACATCGAGGCGGCCGTGAAAGCCGGCAAGCACATCTTCGCCGAGAAGCCGGTGGCCGTCGATGGGCCCGGAGTCCGCCGGGTGCTCAAGGCGTGTGAGGAGGCGAAACAGAAAAACCTCGCCGTTGTCTCCGGTTTGTGTTGGCGCTACGAGGACGGCATGCGCCAGACATTCGCGCGAGTTCACGACGGCGCCATCGGCAACATCATCGCGCTTCAGTGCTCGTACAACACGGGTGGCCTCTGGATGATTCCACGCCAACCGACGTGGAACGACATGGAGTGGCAGTGCCGGAACTGGCTCTACTTCACCTGGCTTTCCGGTGATCACAACACCGAACAACACATCCACAGCCTCGACAAAATGGCCTGGGTGATGAAGAACGAGTACCCCGTAAAGGCCGTCGGCTTGGGCGGCCGGCAGGTTCGCACCGGGCCGGAGTACGGCAATATCTTCGATCATCACAGCGTCGTTTACGAATACGCCAGCGGCGTGAAGCTCTTCAGCAATTGCCGGCAACAACCTGGTTGTGCGGCCGAAGTGGCGGATCACATCTGGGGAACGAAAGGCGCCTGCGACATCGATGCGATACGTTCCATCTTCACGATCCGCGGCGACAACACGTCGCGAAGTGACGGCAAGGATTCCAAGACGATCCGCGGCGACACCAAATGGCGATGGGACGGCAAGAACTTCAAGGGCGACGACATGTATCAAAGCGAACACAACGAATTGATCGCCAGCATTCGTGCCGGCAAACCGCTCAACGACGGCGATTGGATGTCGAAGAGCACACTCATGGCCGTCATGGGCCGCATGGCCACCTACACCGGCCAGGTGATAACGTGGAACAAGGCCCTTAACTCCAAGGAAGACCTGTCGCCGCCAGAATACGCGTTCGGGCCATTGCCCGCGCGGCCCGTAGCAATGCCCGGTGTCACCAAATTCGTCTAGGATGGCGAAAGCACAACTTCTCAGTGTTTAGAATTCGGAAGCGAGCGATTCTGAATTCTGAATTCTGAATTCTGAATTCTGACCGCCATGCACATTCAAGAAATCTTCCAAGCACACCGCACGACCTTCAGCTTCGAGTTTTTTCCGCCGAAGACACCCGAGGCGTCCGACGAGTTATTCACGAACATCGCCCGGTTGCAGGAGCTGCAACCGTCGTTCGTTTCCGTGACCTACGGCGCGGGCGGGTCGACCCGTGAATTGACGCACGACCTCGTCGTCCGCATTCACCAGGAAACAAGCCTGACCGCCATTTCCCATTTGACATGCGTATGTCACACGCAGGATGAACTCGCAGCAATTCTGGAACGCTATGCCGCGTCGGGCATTGAGAACGTGCTGGCCTTAAGCGGCGATCCACCGCGCAATATGCCTGATTACAACCGAACTCAGGATGCATTTCACTATGCCGAGGGGCTGGTGCAATTCCTACGCGCATGGCCCCATCCGGCCGACAAACGTGGCTTCGGAATCGGCGTCGCGGGTTTTCCCGAAGGTCACCCGTCGACGCCCAATCGCATCAAGGAGATGGAATACTTGAAGCGGAAAGTCGATGCCGGCGCCGATTACATCTGCACGCAACTCTTTTTCGAGAATCGCGACTTCTACGATTTTCGCGAACGTTGCGATTTGGCCGGCGTCAAGGTTCCCATCATCGCAGGTATCATGCCCATCACGTCGAAGTCCGGAATGGTGCGCATGGCCGAGCTTGCACTCGGTGCACGCTTCCCGGCACGGCTGTTACGTATGATTAACCGGTGCGACGATGATGCGGCGGTGGCGCGCGTCGGCGTGCAATGGGCGACGGAGCAGTGCAGCGACCTGCTGCACAATCACGTTCGCGGCATCCACTTTTACACGCTCAACAAGTCGCAGGCAACGCGTCTGATCTACGAAAACCTCGGCGTCAAGGATTCCGCTGCCCTGAGGCAGCCTTGACAATCTGACGGGATGACGGGATGACGGGTGAAACGAGATTACTGTCATCCCATCATCCCGTCACATCTGTCACGCTGCGCCCGCCTTCGCCAAGCGTTTGGCGACGGCGTCCCAATTCACGACATTCCACCAGGCATCGACATAGTCCGGACGCTTGTTCTGGTACTTGAGGTAATAAGCATGTTCCCACACATCGATGCCCATAACCGGGAACTGATTCTCCATGAAGAGGCTGTCTTGATTCGCCGTGCTGGTGACCTGAAGTTTGCCGTTGGCCATCACGAGCCAGGCCCAACCACTGCCGAAACGAGTTGTGGCCGCTTGCTTCATTTGCGTCTTGAAGTTGTCGAAACTGCCGCAGGCGCTGTTGATTGCCGTCGCCAGCGCGCCCGTCGGCTCCCCTCCGGCCTTGGGCCCCATAATCTCCCAGAACATGGTGTGATTGGCGTGGCCGCCGCCGTTATTGCGTACCGCCCCTCGAATCGCCTCGGGAACCTGATTGATCTCGCGAAGGAGTTGCTCGATGGGCTTGTCCTGAAGATTTGCCTGTCCTTCGAGGGCCTTGTTGAGATTATCCACGTACGCCTTGTGATGTTTGCCATGGTGGATTTCCATCGTCATGGCGTCAATGTGCGGTTCGAGGGCATTGGTCGGGTACGGCAACGTCGGCAAGGTGTAAGCCATGGTTTCCTCCGAGGTGAAAATGCGATCCCCCGGTCGGAGCCTCCTGACTTTGAGGTCCACGCACGGGGGAACAATGCTTCAAACGATGATAGTCCCTGCGAGGGTAATATAGGCGTGGCGCGCGAATTAACATCACCCTTTGGCCAATTTCGACATATAAAAGACATCCCGACATCGCGTTGTTGTTTCACTAGGAGTCGATCATGGGCCGTCTTCGCATCCTGCTGAGTTTGGCGTTCTTGTTCACATTGGCGCTGGCCGTCCGAGCGGACGACGGCCCGTTCGACGGCAATTGGAAGTTGTCGTACTTCACTAGTCCTTCGGCGGGCATCACGAACTGGATTGTCAAGCTCGACACCGCTGACGGCAAACTCGCGGGCAAACTTGTCGTCACCAACCCGCGCATGCGGGATGCGTCGCTAGTGAAGGCCGAAGTCATCGGAAAACAAGTGCGCCTCGTGTTCAAGACCGGCTCGGACGAAACCGTTTTCGAAGGCTCCCTTGCGGGAGACGATAAGAACAAGATCATCGGGACCTTCGATGACGACCGGCGTGTGTATATCGCCCATCTGGAGCGAACGGAGGCGACGTCGTTGGCCGCAGCCGATGCGCTGGCACGTCGGGAGCTTCCCGAGCCGATGCAGAAAGCCATGGCGCTCAGCGCGAAGCCCAATCAGTTGCTGCTTCGGGCACAACAGGCGCAATCCCCTGATGAAAAGATCAAGTTGGCGCAGCAGGCCATCGATGCGACCAAGGAAATGCAGGCCGACCTGACGAAGCTGTACCAAGAAGTCGTAAGCAATCACGCGGGCGACATGGCCGCGTTCGATGCGGTGCAAAATCTCATTCGGGATGCCGCGAAGAACAACGGCAATGCGGAGCAAATCCGAAAATGGGCGAGTGCGGCCGCCGAGGCCGCCAAACGGTATGGCCCCGCTTGGGAAAGAGAAACCGCATTGCAAATCGCACAGTCGCTGTTGGCGCATAAGGAATTGACACCGATAGCGCTGGACCAGGCGCAGCGGGCAGCGACGTTCGTAAAGGATGGCGACCCGGCAAGTAAACAACGCCGAGTTTTGAAACTCCTCGCTAACCTCGAGCAGCAGGCCGGCAAGACCGACGCTCTTCGCCAAACCGAGGCTCGGTTGGAGAAAGTTGAGCAAATCCTCGACAAAGAGTACGCCACCAAAATCCCACCACTGAAAGTCGAGGCCTTCGGCGGCCGGAAGAATTCCAGCGACCGCGCCGTGGTGATGGAGTTATTTACCGGCGCCGAGTGCCCGCCCTGCGTCGCGGCCGACGTGGCCTTCGACGCCCTGGCGAAGGCTTACAAGCCGAGCGAGCTGATTCTGCTGCAGCATCATTTGCATATTCCAGGCTCGGATCCGCTAACCAATCCGGACACGGTGGCTCGGATGAGCTACTACCAGAAAAAGTTCCCTGAGGTTCGGGGCACTCCGTCGACCTTATTTAACGGCAAGCCCGGCGCCGGCGGCGGCGGGCCCCTGACTAATGCGGGCAACAAGCTGAAAGAGTATCGTGAGATCATCGATCCGATTCTCGAAGAGCCGGCCGCCGCGAAACTTCGCGCGACAGCAGTCTTCAGCGGCGACAAGGTCAACATAAAGGTCGATGTTACCGAGACGAAGCAACCGAACGATGATTGGCGATTGTGCGTCGCCGTCGTCGAAGACAATGTCCGCTATCAGGGCGGCAACCGGCTGCGATTCCACCATTATGTTGTGCGCGCCATGCCGACCGGCGCCGAGGGAGTTCCCCTGCCGGAGAAAGGCAAACCGTACACCGCCACGGTGGATGTGAACGAGCTTCGGACCAAGTTGGCGAAATACCTCGACGAGCATCACACCACCCGGCCATTCCCGAACACCGATCGGCCGATGGAGTTCAAGAACTTCCGCGTTGTAGCCTTCATTCAAGACGACAAGTCGAAGCAAATCGTTCAGGGCACCGTGGTGGATCTGGCCGGACAGAGTGCGAGGCGGTAATTAGTCATTGACCGCGGGAAATGGTGCCGTGGCGCGAGCCCGCGATCAGCGCCTGCGGCGGCAGCGGGCGGCCTGCAACAACTAATTCGCGCTCATAAAGATGATCGCGGAGAGCGCGGAACAGCCCAAAGCTGTCTGGATACACCCAAAAAGTCACCACGGCTTGGCGCGGATCGAGCGATCCCGTGAGGCGACGAAACTCCGAACCAGCCTCGAGCGCAGTCGCCAGATCTTCGCCGCGCAGCGCCGACGCCGGTTCCACGACCCACGAACTCAGCCCATAGCGATAGCCGCTCTGCCCCGCCGGTCGTTCCCCCGACGCCAGTGAATCCGCAAGACCCGGTTCCCGCGACAAGGTATAGCGAAGGCGGAAGGCGCCGACAGTCGGTGAGACTTCCTCGACCTCCCAGCGGAACTTGAGCAAGTCCGCCTTTTCCGTCAGGGCACGGCGGGCTTCGGCTTCCAGCGCAGGCAGATCGATGAAAGTCACTCGCCCCTCACGGCACTCGAACATGAACTGTTCCGCCTGCACGGGCTGACTGACCGGCGTCTGATACCGCAGTACTTTTCTGTCTCGAGGCTCTTGTTCAAGTTTGCGGACATCCTCCAGGAGCTTCTGGCGGCGGTCGACCAAATCCTGCAGCGACAACGCCGCTCCGGTGCTCACCTCAGTCTCGCGCTTGAGGTTTTCGTCCAGTTCGGCCAATGCACGTTCCACTTCTGCCTGACTCGCGGCGACTTCCGCTCGCCTTTGTTCCACGGTCGGCGTCTCGTGCTTGCAATGGTTGAGGAGGTCCAGTTGCTGTGCCAGCCGAGCTTCCGCTTCCGCTAGCTCGCGTCGATGGGCGGCCAGTTCAGCGAGCAACTCCGGGGACGGTGAGATATCTTCCATCGTCGCAGTTTCAGCGGCAGCGACGGGACCGTTTGAGAGAATCTTTTGAATGCTTGGATAAGATCGAGCGCCCACCCACGCAACCAGAATCAGGCGGATCACAATGCCGCAGACGTTGGCGACCACGTCGAGAAAACTATCGAAGCCAAAGGGAATTTCTCCCGAGCGGCGATGTCGGCGTCTCATGGCGCCCCCACGCGACGTGGTTGGCGCTCCGGTTCCGGCGGAAGCGTTTCGCGCGTCATGGGCACCCGCAGTACTTCAAGCGTCGGGTAGATTAGATAATAGGCGCGCAGTCCCTCTGGCCGGACGCGAAAATGAATGACGGGTCGAACCGCCGGTTCATCGGAACGGGCCATGGATTGCCGGCGAAGAATCATCTCGTTTACGGTTTGCAAGACGGGATTCTCCGCGGCTCCAAGCTTCTGCGGTTCGATTGGAAACCTTAGCGCGCCGGGAGACACTACCACGCTGTCGGCAGTGCAATCGACTGTGATAACCCAGTCGCGACTCGGTGGAAGTCGACTAGCTCGGCCGGGTGCAGAGTGCGGCGAATCCATTATCGACGGCGGCGCGGAACTACGTTCGCCGTTTTGTTCCGGAGAAGAATGACCCGGTTGACCAGTAGGCTGCGGCATGGAGTTTCTTGCTTGATCAGGTTGACCCGTGATGACTGCAGGAGGCGCGGGGACGGTGTTCGATTTTGCGTCGGCTTGTGGTCGTGGTGCACCGGGCTGAGGGGACACGCCGAGGTTTCCGCCGCCTTGCTGCAGCGGTATGGCGGTAGCCGCAGGTGGCGCGGGGAGGGCCTGCGCTCTTCCGCCCGCTTGCGGTTGTGGCAAGCCGACGTTTCCAGTTACTTCCGGGAGTGGTATCGCGGTCATCGCAGGTGGGCCGGAGGATGCAATGGTTCGCGATTCGCCGGGACCGATGGTGGCGCCGGCAATCGTCGGTTTCGTTCCCCCGCTGCCAGCGGCCAAACGGCGACCTGGCGCGGCCCGGCCGGACGTCCATCCTTCCGGCGTGGCCATCGATGCCGGTTTCGGTGAAAGTACCGGTCCAGAAGATTCGATCGACGCATTCGACGGGTTGCCTGGCAGCCCTCGGTTGCTCGGTTGGGCAGCGGCTGGGGCCTTCACGACTTCTCGCGGTTCCTGCTCCGAAAAGTCGAACACCCATTCCGGCTCGACGAATTCGTAACCGAAACTCACATCCATTCCTTCGAGGGCACCCATGGTTTTGTAGTAGGTCAGGATGCCTGCCGGTCGGACCAGAAACAACACATACGGCTTATCATCGTCCGCCGAAGCAGGTTTTCGGCCCTCCAGCCCGGCACGCAAATCGGAGACAGCCACCGTGCGTCGCTCCGGGTGCAACAGCAAATCGCCTACGTTACATTCAACGTAGATCGGCCGGCGATTATCGCCTCGTTTCCCTTTGTAGGGAACCAGCGAATAGGTCTGCTCATCGCGGGACCGAATGGCTTTTAGGTCTGCCAACGCTTTTTCGAGTCGGGTGAGTTCCTCGGTCATGCGTGCGCGTTCGTGCTCGAACTTTTGGTCTCGCGGGGCCGCATCGGCGAGAGACGCTTGGCGAGTTTTGATGGTTTCTCTTTTTTCCGCAATCTGCCCCTCGATGGCGATTATCTCGTTCTCGAGGTTCTTACGTCGAGTCGTTTCTCGTTTGTGGTCGTTCTCCACATCGGTTAGCCGGAAGCGTACGGACTGGATTTGTTCGAGCAACTGCGTTGCCTGATGTTTGAGGTCGTCGTGCAGTGCTTGTCGCCGCTGTTCGAAGTCCGCGAGTCGGCGAGCCGTGACCTCAGATTGGTCGGCCATTTGGCGCTCGACGAGTTGCAACGCTTTCACTCGTGCAACGGCCTTGGCACGCCGGTCGATAACTAGGAGCAACAGGATAAGCGAGCCCATCGCGCACAAGAGCACGGCGAGGAAGGGGAAGGTGGATACTTGCAATGCTTGTCGGCGGGGTCTCATCAGTTCTCATGCAGCCTTGGTTGCGCGGTTGACTTCGGCTCGTGTGGTCAACAAATGGATCGCGGCCGTCAGGCTGTGCACGGCCTGGTCGATACTGCCGGCGGCGGCGACGGCCGAGAGATTTCGATCCAGCGTTTCTTGCAATCGCACCAGTTGCTCGCCGTCGGTTTGCAGCCGGCCCAATGCCTGCACCTGAGCGGCCACGCCTTGCACCAGCTTGGCCAGCGCAAGCTGCTGCTCTTTGCCGGCGTCGCACACGGCCCGCGCCTGTTCCGCGAGGCGCTCCACGGCGCCAGCGCCGCTGGTTATCGCCTGTTTTTCTAATGCCGACATCCGGGCCGCGTGTGCTTCCAGCGTTCGTTCCATCGCCTTTTGCAACGCTCCGGTGAGCTTTTCATCGAAGCGCCTGTCCGATTCGGCCCGGCGACGGTCGATCTCGGCCAACGTCCCGGCCCAAATGTCCGCTTGTTTTCGGACCGTGGATTCCAAGACCTCGCGGAAAAGTTTCGTGGATACTTGCTCGGAATCCGGGGAGCGCTCGAATCGGTGCGCCAACTCTCGATCGACGTAATGATCCACGGCTTCGAGTGCGCCCCATTCCGCACGTTCGACAAGATAATTCAGGAACATGGCGGCCATGGTCAGCCCCAAGCCGAGGGCCGTCGAATCGAACGCAAGCGCCAAACCGTCCGTGACACTGGAGAGTGATTGTTCCAACACTTCCGGCGTCACACCGGCAATCGCCTCGGTAATTCCCAGCACGGTACCGAGAAAACCGAGAATCGGAATCGCCCAGGTGATGAAGCGCGTCAGCGAATAACTTGCCTCCAGATTCATGGCGTCGTTGTCGCTCAGACCGCGCATCTGGTCGTCGAGATCCTTGGCTGAATGGCGGCTACTCACGTAATGAAGAACGGCGGAAAGCCGGCGCATGAGAAACGTCTGCTGCCATCGCTTCGGATGTCGGCCGACTTCGGCGTAAAGTATCGCAGCCTCGCCAACCGGTAACGGTCCCCCATCCCACGCGGGCAGCCAGTTCTGACGAAGTGCCTGGCGTTCGGCGCGCACCCGGCGATACTTGGCTGCGAACGCTGCCAGGGCGCAACCGAACATCAAGACTTCGACGCATTCCACCGGGTGACTGACATAACGCTGGACAACCGTGCCTTGGAAAGGACCGTAATGGATCAACGCCAGCACGCCCGCCCCGAGTGCGGTTCCGACTACCAACACACCCCACGGTGTGCGCGAACGTTCTTGCGGCGCCGAGCGGTCCATAATGCGATCCCTCAAACGAAATACGAAGCCCTATCGTTACCATCGTCCATGAACCGCGGCCGAGTGTAGCGATTTCGGCGATCGGCGGGCGCGATCGCGAAGCGTGGTTTTTTCAACTCGCCCAGATTTGCTATCCTTTCTTAATTGAATTCCCCTTCGCCTTGTTCCGAGAACGGCATGCCGATTATTGAGGCCTCGGGCCTGACCAAGATCTATCGCGTGTTCCAGAAACGTGAGGGCTTTCTCGGCGCGGTGCGTGGCCTCCTTCGACGAAAGTACAAGGAAGTCCGCGCTGTCGACGACGTAAGCTTCGCCATCGAGCCCGGCGAGATGGTGGCATTTCTCGGTCCCAACGGCGCGGGCAAGACCACGACCCTGAAAGTTCTGTCCGGTCTCATCTTTCCCACCAGCGGTTCCGCACGCGTCCTCGGCTTCGTGCCCTGGGAGCGCCAAGACGCTTTTCGCCGGCGCTTCGCGCTGGTCATGGGACAGAAGAACCAACTTTGGTGGGACCTCCCTGCGGCCGACAGCTTCCAACTGCACCGGGAGATCTATTCCATTCCGCCCGCCGACTTCGAACGGACTATCGGCGAGTTGACGGAGATGTTTCAAGTAAAGGAGCTCACACGGCAGCCCGTGCGCGAACTATCGCTCGGCGAACGAATGAAGATGGAATTGATCGCGGCCTTGCTGCACCGCCCACAGCTGCTTCTCCTGGATGAACCGACCATCGGCCTGGACGTCGTGGCACAGGTAACGATCCAGCGCTGCCTCAAGGAATACAACGCCACGCGCGGCGTGACCATGCTCCTTACCAGCCATTACATGCGCGATGTGGAAGCCCTTTGTTCGCGAATGCTCATTATTTCGCACGGCAAGCTCATCTACGACGGTGATCTGACCGGCATTCGCGACCAGTTCGGACGCTCCAAACTGGTCAAACTACAATTCAACGGCGAGACCGCGCCGAACGGGCTCGAGCTCTTCGGAACCATCGTTCGTACTGAAGGTCCAGTGGTTGACCTGGAGGTGGAACGGAACCGAGTGGCGGAGGTGCTGGGCGCCATTCTCGATCGGTACACCGTGGTCGATATGAGCGTGCAGGATCCGCCGCTCGATCAAGTCATCGCTCATGTTTTCCAAGAGGCACACGCGACCCATGCAACTCAATGAATCCGCGGTCGTTGCCCCTCGCGCTTGGGGACTTCGAAAGTACCTCAATATTTGCCGGGTCTCGCTCATCGAACGGCTGACTTATCGCGGCGACTTCTTCCTGAGCACCGTGCTCCGCTTTTTGCCGCTAGTGACGACGCTGCTTCTCTGGCACGCTATCTACGACGGCGTGGCCAGCGGCGTCATCGCCGATTACACGCTCAGAGAAATGATCGCCTATCTGCTGCTCGTGCACATCAGTCGGATGTTCTCGAGCATGCCGGGCCTGGCGTACGGCATCGCGCGCGACATCCGCGACGGCAGCCTGAAGAAGTACCTGCTGCAACCGATCGACATGATTGCGTATCTCGTGTCCTACCGCGTGGCGCACAAGATCGCATACATTGTCACGTCGGCCCTGCCGTACGGGTTCATTTTCTTTCTGTGTCGCGATTACTTCCGTGATATGTCGGTTTCCGCAGAGACCTGGGCGGCATACGCCGTGTCATTGGTGCTTGCGTTTGTCATCGGCTTCTTCTTCGAGGCCTGTATCGGAATGATCGGTTTTTGGTTTCTGGAGGTCACGTCGTTACTCTACATCATCAATACGATCAACTTTTTCGTGTCGGGACACATGTTCCCGCTCGATCTGTTGCCGCCCTTCTGGGCGGGCCTGTTGAAGGCGCTGCCGTTCCAGTACTTGGCGTATTTCCCGGCCGCGGTTCTCCTGGGCAAGATTCAAGGCCTCGATCTCGTCTACGGATTGCTAACGGAACTGCTGTGGGCCGTGGCTTTCGTCGGATTCTCGCGCATTGGATTTCGCATCGGGCTAAGGCGCTGACAGCGCTTACGGAGGGTAGCATGACCGGCGCCGCACGATACGCACGGCTAATCTACGCTTTCGGCCGATTCGGCTTGCTCAGCGAAATGGCCTTCCGCGGGAACTTCCTGATCAAGATCGTCGTCGAACTTCTTTGGCTCACATTCCTGCTCATCTTCTACCGGACCGTTTTCAGTCAAACGTCGATGGTTGCGGGTTGGAGCGAAGCAGAATACTTCTTCTTCGTCGGTTGCTATTTCACGCTGGAAAGTCTCATCGAAACACTCTTCTTGAGCAACTGCAACGAATTCGCCGACCTCGTGCGAAGCGGAGACCTGGACTTCTACTTGCTCAAGCCGATCGACGAACAGTTTCTCGTAACCTGTCGCAACATTGATTGGACGACCGTGCCGAGCATCCTCCTCGGATGCACGGTGATGGGGGGTGCACTGACTCAATTGAATTGGTCGTTCGATGCCGTGCGGGTCGTATTGTTTTTTGGCGTTTTCGTGTGCGGTATTGCCATCGCATACGGCTGCCTGGTCTTTCTAACGGCCGCCTCGGTGTGGTTGGTGCGCAACCAAAGCCTGTTTGAGCTCTGGTGGCTGTTCACGAGCTTGGCGCGTTATCCAAGAGAGATTTACGTCGGCAAATGGGCATCGCCGATGGGGTGGTTCTTCACGTTCGTTGTGCCGGTGCTGCTGGTCGTCAACATTCCCGCCAGCACGATGGTGAAGCCATTGGAACCGTTAATCGTCCTGTATATGGCGGCAGCGGCTTTGATTCTGCTGTTCGCCAGCCGTCGGTTCTTCCAGTACGCCCTAAGGCGCTACCGTAGCGCCAGCAGCTAACCCCGGCGAGCCGACGTGCGTCAGCACGCGGTTCAACGTTTCTCCGCTTTCTCCGCCTCTTCCGCGCTGATTAGCCCGTCGCCGTCGGTGTCCAACCGGCGGAAATCGTCGGGGGTTCCCAGGAACTCGGCGGGAGATACATCGCCGTCGCGATTTCGGTCCATCTTGCGAAACCAAATCGGGCCGACGCCCTGGTCCGAACGATCCGAGTCGTAGGGCAGGGTGATCAGATTGCCGCCGTACGGGGCGAGCGACCCCTGGCCGAGGCCGACGCCGATGCGGAAACTCCGCACTGCCGGAATCGGGCCGATGGGAGCGCTTCGCATCTCGCGCCGGCTAAGGCGACCGTCGCGATCGGAGTCCAGGAGGTCAAACAGTCCCCTGCCTTCCGTGGAAAACACTACAGCAGGACGGGACGCAAGCACGCGAAGGTGGCGGCTATGAACTTCATCGAGGTATTGACGCAGTTCCGCGGTTGTAACCTTTCCGTCGGCGTCGCGATCAATTACATCGAAGTTCGCGGCGAAAAACGGCAGCGACATCGCCGGCTTTCGGTCGAGACTGCTTGCCTCGGCCTTACCGCCGGCGCCGAGTTGTTCCAGGTAGGCGTTCGGATCGGCCGGAAGAAAGCGAATTTTGCTGACGTTTTGCTGTATTTCAATGAGCGAATTCGACGCATGGAACTCCGTCCGTCCCCGTTTACCGTCTCGGGCGGCGACGGCGTCGGCAGCCGTTTCGCCAAGCTTCACGGTCATGTTGAAATCGGGTGTGCCTTTGGCAAGGGCCATCAACTCGCCGCTGTCCAGCTCTCCGTCTTGATCGCGGTCCAAGCGGGTGAACGTTTCTTGCGGCAGTTTGAGGTCCTTCTGGCTTAGCGTCGTCTTGCCGATCCGCGACGGTCCACTTCCGTAACGAGCGAACAGAAGGTCCGGAAGGTTATTGGGCGGACGATTCGGCGAGAAGACCAAAACGGTCGGGTTGGTCACTTCGGTGGTTGCGATCTGCTGCGGTGAATTGCCGCCGCCCAACTCGGATGCCGTGACGGCGCCATCACCATTGGCGTCCAACGGCAACAGTCGCGTGGCCGCGGCATCTACTTCTTCCTTTGATAAAGAGCCGTCTTGGTTCTGATCGAGCCGCGTAAGGAGCACTCGGTTCACGCGCTCGTTTCCGGCGAAGGCCCCCAAAGACCGAGCCTGGAACGATGCACCCGCGTAGCGGGAATAATACTCTTTCAATTCATCACGATTCACCTTGCCGTCGTTGTTTCGGTCGACGACGCGAAAGTTGAAGGCAAAGTTCATCTGAATCTGCTCGCCATACCACTCCCCGGGCAAGACACTGAACGGAGCAGGCATCCGCTCCGCCTCTTCCGGACCGAGCGTGCCATCGGCATCGCGATCGAGGAAACGAAACAAATGGGAAAGGTAATCGCTCCATGCCGCATCGAACGCCTCGCGGTAAGGCTTGCCGTTGACATGTACGCTGAGGTGCAGCAAAACGGGTTTGTCGGCGGTCAGCACGATGACTTGCAACGTTTCCTGGTCGATTCGCTTTGGGTCCTCGGCGACGGCGGGTGTAACCGCAGCGAAGAGCCCGAGGCAGCCCAGCATCGCCCAAAGCCGGTCGATTGCCGAACGCGGGGTCATGACAGGATCTCCCGAATCGGTTTGGCGGCGAGTTCCACGAGGCGAATAGGCCGGCCTACGTTCGACATGTTTTGCTTGGCCGGGTCGATGCCCAGAGCCAGGCAAATAGTCGCCAGGAAGTCCGCGACGGACACCGGTCGTTCTTCGACGGTCGTGCCCCCCGGATTCGTCTTGCCGACGACCTGGCCGCCCTTGATCCCGCCTCCCGCCAGAACCGTCGTCCAGGCGTTAGGATAATGGTCGCGGCCTTGGTTGCCGTTGATCTGTGGTGTGCGGCCGAACTCCCCCATCCATACGATGAGCGTCGAATCCAGGAGCCCGCGTGTTTTCAGGTCCTCCATCAGCGTGGCCCACGACGGATCGAGGATTTGACTGAGTTGACGCACGGTGTCGAAGTTCTGTCCGTGTGTGTCCCAGGCGAGGCTTTGGCCGTTGGCGCCGCCGAGTGTAACCTCGACAAACGGCACACCGCGTTCGACCAGCCGCCGAGCGAGGAGGCATCCTTGGCCGAACGGATTTCGGCCGTAGGCGTCGCGCACCGCGGCGGGTTCCTCGTCGATGTTGAAAGCCTTTGAGCCGGCTGAGCGCATGAGCTTGATGGCGCGGAGGCAGGTCGTGTAGTGACTTTTCGCCGACAAACCCGGTCTGCCTTTGACGAAGTCCTTCTCGAGGTCTTCAAGTAGTTGCGCCCGGTTTTCGGACTGTCGTTGAGTGATTCCGGGCGCCAAGTCCAGATCCTGCACCCGAAGCGATTCTTCGTAACCGCCGGGAGTCGACATGCCGCCTTCACCAACAACGAGCGGCGCATAACGCGGACCGAGGAATCCGGGATCGAACGCCGACGGGCTAATCGCACGATAGGGCGCGACACTGACGAAGCTGGGGAGTTCAGCGTCATCCGTTTCCAGTTCCTTCGCAATTAGGGCGCCGATGGGAGGATACTGGACAGGGCCTTGCGGCGCCTGGCCCGTGCGCAACAGGTATGTGGCCCTGGTATGATCGCCTTCGCGCGTGCTCATCGAGCGCACCAGCACCATGCGGTCCATCTGTTTGGCGAGTTGCGGCAAATGCTCGCTGATATGAATGCCGGGGGTTGATGTGGCGGTTTCCTTGAACGGGCCGCCATTGGCATGACCGGGCTTGAGGTCAAACGTGTCGGTCTGGCTCGGGCCGCCGCTCATCCACAGCAGGATGCACGACCGTCGCCGCTGCGGGTTCTGTGCCGTGTCCGCGGCCATTGTCTCCAACCATCCGGACATCGATGCCCCGGCAACGCCAACCGATGCCATTCGTAGCCAATCGCGACGTGAGATCGAGACACGACGATGCATGGTTACACTCCCGTGGCTTAGTGGTTCAGAATGAATTCGCCGCTGTTCAGAAGCGCCCAGAATACATCGGCCAACGCGCGCCCGCGACGGGCTTCGGGTTCGCCGTCGACGTATTGGACCAGGCGAGCCGTCTCCTCGGGCCGAGGCGGGCGGGTTAGTACAGCCAGATACAGAGTTTCAATACGCCGGGCTGTATCCAGAAACGGTGCGTCGATGACCGCGGCCAGCGTTTCGCTGCGCTCCAAATCGGTCACGTCGGCTGTGATTCGGCCATTCATGAGCGCCAGTGCCTGCAGAATCGACAACTGAAACTCCGCGCGCTGGCCCGCGGGGTTCGCAAACTTATTCAAGAACTCCGCACGCGCTCCCGGCCGGTTCGGTGATTGGTTCTTTTCTTGGTAACCGGTCGCATTGGCGAGACTGTCGAAGAGTTGCTCAACTGACATGCCCTTAAGAGCCATTCGAGCGAACAAACGGGGATCCTCCTGGGCCGTGTCGGTAACGCAACTCGACCGTTGATAAGCTTGGCTATTAACGATGGCACGAATCAAAGACTTCAGATCAAACTGTTGTGCGACAAACTCCTTCGCCAGTTCATCGAGCAACTCCGGATGACTTGGCGGGTTTTGTTCGCCGAGTTCGTCGACCGGATCAACCAGACCGATGCCGAAGAAGTGTGCCCAAACGCGATTAACGGCGGCGCGCGCGAACCAGGGATTTTCCGCCGCTGTTACCCATTGTGCCAGTTGCACTCGCGGGTCGGCGCCTTCCACCATCGGGACTTCGGTGTCATCGAGAAACCGTGCACGCACGACCTTGTCCGTACCCGGTATTTTTATCTCCCGTAATGGACTACTCGGCCTTGCCGCCTGGCGGTTCCGCTGTCGCGGTTGGGAGACGTTAAAGAACGCGGCCGTGCTCCAGAATTGCTCGCGCGTCCAGGGGGCGAAAGGATGCCGGTGACACTGAGCGCACTCCATCTTGACGCCCAGAAATAGCCGAGTCGTCGCGGCTGCTAGATTCTCGGGCTTCTCTTCATTGGCGACGTAAAACGTGCGGTTTCCGGATGGCGCCAGTAGACTGCGAACCATTTGGTCGTAACGAAGATTTTCTGTTAGTTGTTGTCGAAGTGTTGTCTCGAAGGCGGTACCAAGCCCCGGGTTCTGCGCCGCGGCTGGTGTGTCGGCAAGCCAGCCCGCACGCCACACGTTCGCGAAATGTTGTGCGTAGGTGGGACCGGAGAGCAGATCGTCGATGAGTCGTTGCCGCTTGTCGGGCGTGCGGTCGTCCAAGAAACGTCGGACCTGCGCCACCGTCGGAATTCGGCCAGCCAAATCCAGATAGATCCGCCGCATGAACTCCGCGTCGTCGGCCATAGCGGCCGGTGCGATGCCGTCGGTCTTCAAACGTGCCTCGATATACCGATCAATCTCGGCGGAGAGCGCCGCGGAAGACGCAGGCGGTTTTGGTGCGTCGATCGCCCACGAGTTAGGTAAGGCGGCCATGAACCATGCGACGATGACGACGTTACGGAAGGCAGTCATGATTTCCTCCTCATCAACGGGGTCATTGGTCTCTCGTCAGGGCTTGCACGATCTTTTCCACGAGCCGAACGCGCTTGTCGGCCGCTTTGTCCTTCGTGAAGGCCTCAACCTGGGCTTCGGTCGGTGGCGCACCGGTGAGGTCGATGAAGATTCTTCGGATGAACTCCGCGTCGCCGTTGTCTTTCGGCGTTGCCGTCTTGAGATCGGCGACCATTTTCTTGAGTTCACGGTTCTCTTTTTCGAGTGCCATGACACGCTGTATTTCCATGGCTCGGGTTTGGGCCACGAGCAGATCCGTTTCGAAAACTGCGAGATCTCGCTGTTGCTGGGCATACGTGCTGCTGGCTGTCACCTCCGTTGCCCATTGAACCTTACCCGTGTCATCGCGCAAACCGACGGCATCAATTTCATTCCAGCCAGGCGTATCTTTGGATGCGAGATAAATCCGGATGCGCTTCGTTGGGAAGTCAGTCTGAACCGGTATGACCGAAACGCCGCTTCCGCTTCCCGGCCGGGTGGGATCCTTTCCCTTCCACACCTCGACTTCGGCGCCGTCGGTCTGGAAGGCGGTAACCCGATGGAGAGCGCCGGGGTTGTAGTTTTCGTGAACGAGGACCGCCGTCGGCGACACGGCAACGGCATAGTCTAGTTGCAACCATTCGTCTTGCGCGTCCTCTGTCAGGGACGCCCAAGCCGTTTGAAAATCGCCTGCGCCCACGGTGTCCGGCGGTCCGACGACTTGTTCCGGGCCCCAGGCGCGCTTGCCGGATCGCATCTGCCGCATTTCGGCAACGGGCGGCCGTGCGGCATAGGTGCTGCTGGCGTCGACGGCGACGGCCCATTGTGTTTTGTCTGCCTGGTCGACGAGGCCGACGGCATCGATTTCATTCCAGCCGGGAACTTCCTTGGACGCTATGTAAATCTTGACGCGATGCGTCTTGAAATCCACTTTCACCGGAATTTTTGACACGCCTTTGTCACTGTCGGCCGACGTTGGATCTTGCCCTTTCCATACCTCGACCTCTGTCCCGTCTAACCGAAACGCGGTCACGCGGTTGACAGCACCCGGATGATAGGTTTCGTAAATACGGACTTCCTTTGGAACGACGGGTTCCGCATATTCCACAAGCAGCCATTCGTCTTGCTCATCCTGGGTGCGCGAGGCCCAGGCCGTCTGAACGTCGCCGGCCACTTCAGTGTCGGGTGGGCCTACGACTTGCTCGGGGCCCCATGCTCGTTTAGGACTGGGCGTAGCAGCAAGATCGCGCCAGATGTACCAATACGGTTCTGCGTACACCCAATGGCCGGGCGGCAGATCGTCGTGGCCGGCGTAAGACGTGCCGTTGTACATGCCGAAATCGCGGAACTCGGTGTAAGCCTCGGCATCATCGGGAACGTTGATCTGCCGGAGCAACATCGCGTACTTGCCGTCGCAGCGGGCTTGCTTCAGAGTTTCGGCCAGCTTCTTTTCGCTCGCCGAGTCCTTCGCCGCGGCAGGCCGGTCGGACGGTTTGGCATCGTCCTTTTGCGCCGGCAACCAGCTCGGCAAGAGCAGGACCGCCAAGAATCCGAAGGCCGCCATTGCCCCGGCAGACAGCCGGCACGAACCTGCATCGCGCATAATCATGGTCAATCTCCCTTCGAATTCCTGCCGCGCGTTGCCGCCCATGCCTAACGCAGGGACGAGCCCGGCCGGATGAGACATCAGTCGAGATACTTCAATGAGCGCCTCCGCATACGCCCGGCGGCACTCCGGAAGCGTTCGTACTACCCAAGTATCACAAGCCAGTTCGGCGTTTTCTCGGATGCGGCGACGGACGAGCCAAAACAATGGGTTCCACCACCAGATCAGGAACGCGGCAAGTTCTAGCCAGCGCACCCAATGATCGCGGCGACGGACGTGGGCAAGCTCGTGGGCTATGACGGTACGTCGGCTATCTGCGCCCAGATGGTCCATGAGGCCGGCCGGCAGAAGTAGCTTCGGCCGACCGAAACACCACACGAACGGCGTCCTAAGCCCAGGCAATACGTGCGCCGTCGGCGGCCACACGCTCAGGAGCCGGGCGATGTCCGCAACTTGCCGCCTTAACCAACCCGGCGCGGGAAGTTGCCAGGCCAGCAAGCGATGAAACCTCCGAATACGGACGACAACCATGCACGCCGCGATCGCAACACTACCTATCCAGACGTAGAAGACGACCGAGGCGATTGTGCTCAAGGTCCACCCAGGTCGAGATTCTTCGGCTGCGGGCGTAATGGTCGTCGGCAGGCGAGGCGGTGGCGTCGGCAGCGGCCTAAGTGTAGATGCCGACCTTGTCAAAATGCCGCCCACGGGGGTATTCGCGGCGTCGATCACGGACTGCGTTTCGATGTACGACTGTTCGGGCAGCGGTGGCGGAGGCTCGATGGAGACTGCCACAAGGCTCGACGGTGGTTTACTCGGAAGATGCCAATCGGACCAGCGCACATCGCGGGTAATGAGCGGCGGCGTAACCAGCTTCAAGAGCACCAGCAGCCAAAGGGCGTGTCGCACCGCCGGGCCGGGACGGAAGATGCGGCAGAAAGCGGCCACAATAAGCGCCAGCACCGCGGCCACCGAAGTTGTCTGAACCAGCCACCAGACCATTGTTCGCGCTCCATCCGACGAGGAATGATGCGGAGTCTGGAAACCAACCGTCTAGCGCTTTGCCTTTTTCCGGTCCAAGCGGTCCAGGAGTTGGCGAAAATGCTCAATCTCCTCGGCCGTGAATCGGTGCCCCTCAACCAGTGCGAGCACGAGCGGCGCCGGCGCCCCCTCGCAAAGCTGTTCCGCCAGCTCTTTTAGATGGTCCCGCAACAAGGTGTCGCGTGAAACGACCGCATGGAAAACGTGCGCTTGTTCGCGCTTGTCGCTCTGCACGTAGCCCTTGGCTTCCAAGCGTTGCAGCAAGGTTAGGACGGTATTGTACACCCAAGTGCGACCTTGTTCTCGTAGGATGGCGCTCAGTTCACGCACGGTGCCTGGCCCGTTTTCCCACAGGACTTTCAGCACTTCGAGCTCGGTGTCGCTGATCGTCAGCCGACGAGAAGGCATGTCATACCCCGCCCGCGCCGCCTGTCTCCTACATTGCGTAGTAGATTCTACTACACCGTGTCAGAGAGTGTCAAGTAGAAATCCGCGCTCCGCTTCCATAATTTGCGCCGTGCGAACCAAAGTGTGGCTTGTGTACTCCGGATTGCAACATGGTGGAACATCTGCTCTTTGCGGTGGCGGTAGACATTATCCTGGCGATCGACCGGTTCTTTCAACGGCGATTGCGCTCGGCTGTGCCCGATCACGACGAGCTTTGGAACGAATCCGAAACGCTCTTAGAGCGGCAAGATGTGGTGATTGGACCGATGCGCTGTTACGCCCAGGCCGTCGTCCTCGGGTTGCTGTGCGGCTTCGCTCTTTCCTGCGGCTGGGTGTTCTATCGAATCGACAAGCCTATGGTGGGTGATGCGGCGCGTATCGACCGCGTCCTGCTGTTAGGCGCCGTGTTCGTGGTGCCGCTGTTGGGCATTGGTTTCTTCTGGCACTGGCTGCGCGGCGGCGTAATGGTGCTGCGCCGCCACGGCGTCGTCTTACGTTATCGCAATCAGCGCGTTTACTGCGACTGGAGTGTCTTCCACACCTCGCTTGCCGCAAACCAGAAAAAGGGCAATCGGTGGTACATGCCGATCAACACGTCCGCCGTCTATGGAGTGATCCAGAGTCGACTTAACTCCGTCATTGCCTGTGGTAGAGAGGTTCGAACTTACCCACTTTACTTCCGATCGGACGGGCACATGGTGATGCGCGACGTCTATGCGGTTCGCTTCGCGGACCTCGCGGCCTTGTTGCTGCACCTCGGCCGGCGATTGGGAACGAAGACGCCTGCCCGCATGCTGGAAGCCGGCGATCCCGTCGATGAGGCGATGACATAACAAAAAAAAGCCCACGGGTCCGCTGAAAGCGAACGCCGTGGGCTGGATGTTGAAGCTCTTAGACGGCCACGTTGATGCCGCCGCCGATGCCGATGGCGATGTCGTCGATGGTCGCGGGAGGCTTGACGCCGCTCGAATCACCGGCGACAACTCGGTAATGTGGCGATCCGGCTTTCGCGCCGGTCACGATCTCGGCGATGCCGTCGTCGTCAAAATCGGCCGCGCCGAGTGCCACGCCGATGGCGAATTGAAGTTCAAATGCGAAGAACTGGTCCAGCTGGCTCGTGTCGACGTTGAAGTTATTGTCAGCGACAGCCTTGCCGCTAAAAACCCGGACATCGGAAGTCGTCGCCACAGCGGCCGTGATGATATCGCCGAACCCGTCGCCGTTCGTGTCGCCGACCGCCACGGTCGCCCCGATCCCGGTACCCAGGGCATCCGCGATGAAGGACACCAGGACGTGGTTTTCCGGTGTCGCGGCGAAGGTCCCGGCCTTGATCGAAGCGCCGTCGTACACTTTGACGTGCGGATTTCCCGATGAGGCGGCAGTAATCACATCCGGATTTCCGTCGTTGTTGACATCGCCGCCGGCCACGTTGACGCCCATGTTCTGATTCAGCGGGGCGTACGCAAAGTACGAACCCAAAAGGTGTGATTCCGGATTCGCCTCCAGCGTTCCATCGGACACGGCCTTGCCGTTGTAAATCTTGACGTGCGGGTTTCCGAGCGATGCTGCCGTGATCAGGTCCATGAACCCGTCGCCGTTGACATCGGTGGCCGCGACAAAGGCGCCGACGTTGTAAATCGAATCGAACGCTTCCACTTCCGCGAGCAGGAAGGCATCCGGGTCGGCCGCGGTGAAGGTGCCGTCGGCAATGGCTGCGCCGTCGTATATCCGTATCAACGCCTGCCCTTCGGTGCGCGCGACGATGAGTTCCGCGAAGCCGTCGCCTGTCATATCACCCCATGCAACCGACACATTGCTCGTGGTATCCTCGAATGCCGTGAATTCATCGACGAAGGCGCCATCCTCCTTAGTGAACCACTGCACCTGCCCGGGTGAGCCCGCGACGGCAAAGAGATCGCCATTGACGACATTTTGCGTGATCTGCGAAGACGTGCTGGTGGCCAGCTCGCCTTGGCCTTCGAATCGGGCGGTGATCTTGTGCCCGCCGACGAGCAATGCCTTCGTAGTCAATGTCGCCACGCCGTTGGACAGGGCGGTTGTTCCAAGCACCTTCGTGCCGTCAAGGAATGTGACGTTGCCGGTTGCGGTCCCACCGCCTGTCGGAGTTACCGTCGCGGTGAAGGTCACTTCTTCGTTGAAATTGGTTTTGGGCTTCGAGCTGACAACCGTCGTCGTCGTCGTTCCTTGCACGTTGAAGACAATGGGGGACGACTCGCTGGTCAAGAAGTTCTGATCGCCGTCGGGTTCTCCATATTGGGCGACGACCGTGTGGGTGCCGATTCCGAGTGCGCTCGAAGTAATTTCCGCTTCGCCGTTGGCATCCAACGCAGCGCTGCCGATCACTTCTTCCGAAGCGGTGCCGGGATTGGCGACAAATACCACCATGCCCGTCGGCTTAACCGTACCCGTTGGAACGCCGACGACCGTCGCCGTGTAGGTGACGGTGGTACCGGCCCCCGCGGGATTTGGCGTGATGACGAGCGTGGTATTGGTGAGGGCTTTGTTCACCGTCTGGCTTAGCGCCGTCGAGGTTTCGGTTTCGAAATTGTCGTCGCCGGCATAGGTCGCCGTGATCGAATGCGATCCGACAGAAAGCGTCGACACGTCCAGCGTTGCGATGTTGTTGGTTAGAGTCGCGGTGCCCAGCGAAGTGGCGCCGTCGAAAAACTCGACCTGACCCGTTGCGGTTCCGCTGCCGCCGTCGGGTGTTAGCGTCGCCGTCAGAGTGATGGTCTGTTGGAACGTCGACGGTTCCGCGGAACTCGTCAGCGTGATGGTGACCGTTTGCTTGTTCACGGTTTGCGTGATGGCGTCCGATGTGTCGGCGTTAAAGCTGTCGTCGCCTTCATAAACCGCGGTGATGGAGTGGTCGCCTACGGTGAGGGTATTGACGGTTACCGAGGCCGTGCCGCCAACCAAGGCGACGGTGCCGAGCGATGTAACGCCGTCGAAGAACTCGACATCTCCTGTCGGCGTACCGCCGGTCGCCGAGACGGTGACTGTAAACGTTACGTCGTCTCCGAAGAACGATGGGCTGCCGTCGCTAACCACCACGGCGGTCGTGTCGGCCTTTGCGACCGTCTGCGTGACGGCGTCCGACGTGCTGCCGTTGAAGCTCGTATCGCCTTCGTACACCGCCGTGATCGAATGATCGCCGAGACTGAGTGTATTCACCGTGACCGAAGCGATGCCGCCGACCAAAGCGAACGTACCGAGTGAAGTGACGCCGTCGAAGAATTCAACATCACCCGTCGGCGTGCCGCCGGTCGCCGAAACCGTGGCCGTGAAAATTACGTCCTGCCCAGGGAACGAAGGACTGGCGCTGCTGGTCACCACGGTCGTGGAGTCACCCTGCGCGACAACTTGCGTGAACGAGTCGGATGTGTCCGCATCAAACTCGAAGTCGCCGATGGTCACACCATTGTAAGTCGCGGTGATGATGTGATCGCCGACCGTCAGGCCGGAGGCGACGAACGAGGCCTCACCGTCCACGAGATCCACGGTACCTAGCTCCGTGGCGCCGTCAAAAAATGTCACGGTGCCAGTAGGAGTGTTCGATCCGTCCGCGACGCCGGCCACCGTTACCGTGAAGGTGACATCTTCTCCGGGAATCGACGGGGTTCCGGAACTCGTCGGCGTGGAAACCGCGGTCTCGGGCGGTTGGTATTCATAGGCGCCGATGTCGGCGGTCGTGTTGACGATGCGGTTGAAGCCGCGTTGGTCGGTTGCAGGGGCGCCGGTGTTGGTGCCGGCGTCGATAGCCGGGCTTGTCAACAGCAGAGAAAACGTCTGCATGCTGCCGCCGTTGTCTTGCAAGACGCCGAGCAAGGGATCGATCGGGGCGACGTCCGTGCCGACCTGGTTGCTGTTCGTGCCGTCATCGATGCCGGTGCTCGCGGTGCCGTCGCCGATGATGCTGTTCGAGGAGGTCAGTCCGTCAAACTCGCCGTTGAGGTCCGGGCCTTCATCGTCGGCAGTGTTTAGGGCGACGATGGTGTTCACCAGGGTTACGACCGTGTCGAGGTCGGTGAAGATGCCGCCGCCCCAGATGTCGGCATGGTTGCCGGTAATCGTAACGTTAGTCGCGTCGAGAAAGCCGAGGTTGCTGATGGCGCCGCCGTAGAGGGCCGAGTTGTTGAATAGCGTGACGTTAACCAGGTGCATCTCACCGTCATTGGTGATGCCGCCGCCGTCGCCGCCGGTGGTGTTGCCGGTAAAGAGACTATTGGCGACGTTCAGAATGCCGTCTGGATCGTTATAGATGCCGCCGCCCGTGTCGGTCGTTTCGTTGTCGGCCACAACAACATTGGTAAGGGAAAGTTCGCCGCTGGAGATGATGGCCCCGCCGAAGTCGCCGTTGCCGTCGCTTAACGTCAAGTCCGATATGGATACCAGAAGACCGAAGCCGATCGACATGATCTGAGTCACATCGCCGCCGCTGATCGTGATCACCGAAGCGCCGGGCAGCTTCAATCGTGAGGTGCCTTGTCGATCATGAGCGGTCCGCTCAGGTCGGTGAGAGTGATAGTTCCAGTCAGTCCGTCGGCAAAATCCACGGTGTCGCCGGCAGCGGTTATGGCGATGGCATCGCGGAGCGATCCAGCCCCTGCATCGTCGAGGTTGGTTACCGTCGTCAGGACCGTGCGATCTTCCAGCGACTCGACGCGAGGGCGAAATCGCCGTCGTCCATTCAATCCATGCCATAAGCGAGTATCACGACCTCGAATCCAACGCCGAAGTGAGCGAGCCGACCGCTGAACGAAATGGGACAGACGCATGAAGAAGTCACCTCGTAGGGAGAATCACCAACCACCAAAAAATGCCGATAAGGAATCGCAAACTTGGAAGCCCATCTGAGGCTTGCCGATTGCGGTTCGTATTGTTTGTACTTGTCCCGTTTATGGCGCCCGTCAGCCGGCGGTTCCGTGTTTTTGTCGCCGGCGGGAGAGTGGCGAAGGCGGGCAATTGATACCAATTTTACCGTCTTCGGCAAGCAACGTTGAGTGAAAAATCGCGCGAAGATCTGAATTTCACAGAAATGCCGCCCGCTTGATCAATCAATTCCGCACGACTCCACACCCAAGCCGGTCTGGAGATGGATGGATTCAATCGAATTCGATGCTTGGCATACGGTGGCGCTCGTCGACGCATCCTCAATAGTCCGTTGGATGTCGGTCAAGCGCCAACGGGTGAGACGCACCCCACATCGAATGGGAGGCGGCAGCGCCCCGATGGCCGCCCACCGCCACACCGTTCTAACCCCAATTTTCAAATGCCGGGCGACTTGCCTGGCGGACAACAACTTGCCGTCGTGAATAACCATCGATTCCACCCCCCGAGTGTGCACACTTTCGCGGTAGGCGCTTGCAAGTGTACATAAGTATACATACTTTGGTTGCAATGGTCCAGACTTAAAATCTTTCGCGTCGCGGGGACGGCGCGGTAAGGAGACCAGGTCCACTGCTCGTGCTCGGCACGGGTCTCTTCTCACGCTCGGCGGGTCTCTGAGCCCCGCGTACGCGCTCGGCGCGGGTCTCTGACCCCGTCGAACGTTCGGTGAAATGCGCTTTTATGGCACCCGTTGATGGTGTGTGTCGCACTTTAGGGCCGAAACCTTTCCATAAAACACCATAAGTAATGGTGGAATGCGCTCCATGGCACACCTTGACAGTTTCACCCTGGCTGCCATTCAACAAACGCATTCCAAACCAACGTGCCATGTCAATTTCGTTTCCTCAGTGCAGGGGCAGGCGCGTCACTCGAAACTCATCGCGCTCCGCACGCACGCCGATCATTCCTATCGCGTGGCACAGCGGATTGTCAAGTGTGGAACGAGGACGTTTTGGGTGCATTTTCAACCGGGAGCACAACGTGAATCATCTCACGATCCCGGCGTGCTCCAGCGTTGGCGTATGGTTCTCCGAAGGTCCACAATGGACCCAGCAGAACGATTGGTAGCCGCACTCGCGGAGAGTGCGGGTCACCCAGCGCTCGGCGCGGGTCTCAGACCCCGCCGCGGGAACATGAATCGCCGGCAGCGGATCGAACATTGCCAGGTACGACGGCGTCGCCGCAGACCGCCGCGGCATGCGAGTGGTTGGCGCCAACGGCTCGATCGCATCGTCCAGCGCCGCGTCGAGGCTCATTGGCGGAGGCGCGACGGCATCGTCGCCGAAGTTTGTGTCGGGCCCCGCGAACACGGCATAGGTCTCTGACGCGGACACGCCGTGGTTAGGCGGCGGGGGAATGGCCTCATCGTCCTCACCGCCGCCGAAGCTGCTGGTGCCTTGGCAATTCTGCCGTTGGCATTCGACAGCGCCTACGTCGGTGTTGTCAGAATCGATGGTGCCAGGACGAGCTTCCCCATGCTGATCCTTGTCGCTAATGCCGGCAATCTTGGCGCCGCCGTTGTTGTAAGCGGGAATTGGCTCGTCTGGCTCGCTCGGGTCACATTGATCCGGGCGCACGTTTTTCGTCGTTCCGGCGTGGAAGTCCAGTCCGGAGCTATGAAAACAAACCGTATTAAATGGTGATTAAATGGTGTCAGTTCATATTTGGGTACTGTCCTAAGCTAGGACCGTACCAAGTTTTGACAGCCATGTGTCAAAATAGAACTGACACCAGTTTTTCCCCTTCAAGTACTTGTAAGCGAGGGCGGAATTGCGCGGGCCGTTCTCGGCGCAGACCGCGAGCGGCCGACTTACGAAGTCGGTGAAACACAGATATCATGAAACCCTTCCGAAAATCAGTGTCGTACGACGCACGTCAATGTGCCATGCGATAAAGCGTTCGACTTGGAGCGTGGTTTGATATCGGAAAGCCGGTCGGTCGTCAACAAGCAAAATCACATTCTTGCCCTCAAGATGTGAAGCAGTTTGGTTCCAATTTAGTAGCCACCTTGGATTTGCGTATTAGCCAAGAAATCTACGTTTGCGCAAACTTGGTGACGAATCCATCGATCGTGCCGAAACGATTTCGCCGCTTTAGCGCGTTCGGGGAAGTCGGAAAGTTAGACGATTCCGTCGTTCCAGCAATGTAAACTTTGCTCGTGCTATCCAAGGCAATCCCCCATCCAATGTCGACGTTAGAACCGCCAAGATACGTGGAATACAAGAGAGCAGTCCCGGCCGCATTAAGCACCATCAGGCACGCGTCGCCACCACCGTTGTATGTTGCGTCGTAAGCGCCCGACGTCGTTGGGAACCCGGACGAAACCTGCCCGGTGAGATAGACGTTGCCGAAGGCGTCCACAGCGATTGCCTGGGCAAAGTCGCTGGCTCCGCTTAGGAATGTCGAATAGGACAATGCCGAACCTGTGCTATCCAGTTTTGTTGCGAATCCATCGAAAACATCACTCGGGAGATGCGTCGTATCGAAGGCGCCCGGAGTTGTAGGAAAATTCACTGATAGCGTGTTTCCGGTCACGTACGCGTTGCCGTCAGCATCGACGGCAATACCGTTGCCGCCGTCATTTTTTCCCCGCCAAGAAATGTGGAATAAATCAGGGTGCTTGCGCGGGCATCAAACTTTGTTACGAACCCGTCGACGACATCGCCATTGTATGTCTGGTCGAAAGCACCGAGCGAGGTTGGAAAATCCAGAGACCCGGTTGATCCTGTGAGATAGGCCGTGCCGTCAGCGTTCACACCAATCCCAATACCGTTGTCGTCATCCGAACCCCCGAGGAAGGTTGAGTAGATCAGGGCGTTGCCGGACGGATCCAGTTTAACCGCGAACGCATCAGTAGTACCGCCGTTGTATGACGTGTCGAACGCTTCCGGCGTCGTCGGAAAGGTGATGGAGGACGTACTTCCGGCTAGGTAAGCGGCGCCGGTACCGTCGACCGCGATTTCGTTGGCGCCGTCGCTGTCTGCACCGCCCAGATATGTCGAATAAACCAGAGCATTACCCGCCGCATTTAACTTGGTAACAAACACGTCTGCCGTACTGCCGGTACCATCGTATGTTTCATCGAAAGCGCCTGGCGTCGTAGGAAAATCATCCGACCAAGTACCGCCTGTCACATACGCGTTGCCGTCAGTGTCGACGACGATCGCGCCACCTTGATCGCCGCGTATGCCCCCTAAAAAGGTGGCATAGACCAACCCGGAACCGTCACCGTTAAGCTTGGCCACAAACACGTCATTGGTTCCGCCGTTGTAGCTCTCGTCGAACGCGCCCGCCGTGGATGGAAACTTGACTGAACGGGTTTCGCCCGTGACGTAGGCGTGGCCGCTATCATCTGCCGCGATGTCGTACGCCGCGTCGAACGTGCCGCCGCCGCCGAGGTAAGTCGAGTACCCAAGCACCAGCGGATCAATCACCAACGGCCGGCTGGCGTCGTACGCCCCAACATCGAACCGCACCTGCGTCCCATCCGCCACATACCGGCTCGGGATTTCTTGCCGCTCGGCGCCGAGGTCCTGATACGTCAACGGCCGCTGTTGTACGACATCACCCGCCGCCGTGTGCAGCACCAGGTCGCCGTCCGGATTGAGCTCGGCGGAGTCGGCGCCGGCGAAGTTCAAAGTGATCGCGTTCGGATCGGCGCCGGGGGAGACAATGAAGTCGTATTCCAGTCCCGCTCCCTCACGGTCGGGGCTCTGATTGCCGTAGTACGCCAGATCGATGCCGGGATAGACGTCCTGGTATTCCACGCGGCCGAACGTCGGGATGTTGGTGTACCACTGGTTCGGGTCGTTGCCGATGAAGTAGTTGACGATACCGGGCAACCGGTCCTGGCCGACGGGCGTTGCGTTCGGATTGCCGCCGACGATTTCCATGTGGACCGCGGCGCCGGCCGCAGCGGAGACCTGCGGTCGGTCCGGTGGCGTGGTCGGGAGACCACGCCACAGCTGGGGGTTGTCACGCCACAGCTGGTCTGTTAGGGGATACGTTTGCGGCAGTCTGTGACCACGTGACCACGGACTCTGGTCGATTGGCCACGTACTCCAACGCAACCGTGGCCGGGGCTGAGTCCTCGAAGCCCCGGTCCGAACTGCACAAGTCGGGACGCTCTGCCGGGCCTTCGTCCGCCGCGGCGGATTCAGCCCCCACCACCCACGTTTCGGATTTCAGGTCGGCCAGCGTAATGCTTTTGGAATCGATGGCAGCGCTGTCGAAACCGATGCCGAGCGCCCATAGACCCAGCAGCGCATCTCCCAACGGCAGCCGCTGTTCGACGGGTTCGACGCGGGGAATGAATCGAAGCCGGCGATGCGGAGAAGCCGAGTGCATGTCACGATCCTCCTCGGGAAGTGCTTTCGGCATTCTCACGCACAGCGAACCTCATGTCAAATAGAACCTCATCGGCAACCCTCAACACCCATCAAAGAGTTGTCGTCCAAAGAAAAAAGGCCCGAATGGCAAATCAGGTTTGCCATTCGAGCCTATCCGTTTTCAACGGCCGTGTACTTTTTCTACACGGCGACACGGCGCGAGCGCCGCCAGCGGTATCCTACGAGACCAACCGCGCCGATGCCAAGCAGAGTGATCGTCGCGGGCTCAGGCTGTGCCACGTAGAACGTGAACGAATCCATTGATGCGATGGCTTCCGCGTCGAGGCCGCCCGTGAGGCGGATGTCCATGCCGACGTGCAGCCGATCCTTCCCAGTCGGGAAGAGGCTTTGCGAGTGATCGAATGGAGTCGTGGTGCGCACCGACAAACCGGGGAGGTTATTGTCGAGGGTGCCCGTGATTTGTCCGCTGCTGTCGGCGTGTGCCGACGCCGTGAACTCCAGACCCGCCGAATGCAGAAGTGTGGGAGGACGGGCAATCACATTGAATTCGAAATGGGTCGATAGGAACTGATTGGTTCCCGCCTCGAATTGGCCGTTGCTCTGAAAGGTTAGGCCGAATTTCCCGCCGTTGATCGTGGGAATCACGAACACCTGAGATGGGTCAACGGCCAAGGTGCCGGTGGCGGTGGACGAGAAGTTGCTGAAGTTGGTGAACAGGGTGTTGCCGACCGTAATCGATGCGCCATTCAGCAAATCTTGCAGGGTCATCTGGTCGGCGTGTACCGAGGGTGTGGCGCTGCCGACCCAGCCGAGCGCAACCAATGCGACGGCGACTTTCATGAGATGTTTTTTCATGAGCTACCTTCCTACTCCTTTAGGAACAGACCATGGTGGAAAACCAACTCCACCCCGGGGTCACGAGCCCATAGAGCTTGAGCTATGGGCGCCGGCCTCGTTGGGGGAGACCGATTGCCTCTTCGTGTTCCCCGAAAAGTTGACCTACGCGCAGCGCGAGTTCATAGCAAAACCCCCGAACTCGCACTTGGCGGTCAGACATTATAATTCGATGACCAAACCAAAAAAGCCCAAGTTGGTAAGCGCGGACAATCGGGCAATTAACGATCCGATTTGGGGGGAATACGTAGAGGAGCGACGCCTCCCCTTGACGAGCCCAAAGGCCGGCTCTAATCTCCATGAGGGCTCCGCGGGCGCTTAGCTCAGTTGGCTAGAGCACCAGCTCGACACGCTGGGGGTCATTGGTTCAAGTCCAATAGCGCCCACTCTTCCCTTTTTGTTACCTTCGGCTCCGCCGAAATGCCCTAAGATAACGGCATGGCCCGAGGCAAAGCAAAGGTCAATTCGAAACCCAGCACGCCCACCAAACGGCTCGCGCTAAGCACCGACGACCCCTGGGAATTGGTGTGGGGCCAGCCCTATATCGACGCCGAGCGTCTAGCGGCGGCCATCGAGGCCGATCTCGCCAAAACTCCTTCCCCCGATTTTCGCACCCGGCTCCTGGTGCGGGACTCGGTGCGTGCATTGAAGGCTTACTGGGGTACCAAGCGTTTCAGCCATTGGCTCGCGGGCTCTCCAGAGGCCGAACGCATTCGGGCCATCAGCGTCGAGAAGTTGGGCCGAACCGGATATCACAGCATAAAGGAGCGACTGGTGGCCACCGTTAGCAGAGACCGCCTCGAACGAATTCTCGAGATGCTAGGTAGCAAAATTCACAACCACATCGAAATCAACATCGCAGGGTCGATCCCCACCATCTTACAGGGGTTGTCCTCACGTCCGACCGACGACATCGACTTGGTGAACGAGGTTCCAGCCGAGATTCGCAATCAGCGCGAAGAATTGCGCACGATTCGCGACAAGTTCGGCTTGACCATCGGGCATGTGCAATCGCATTACCTGCCGGCCCGCTGGCAAGAACGCCGGAAGTACCTCGGTGAGTTCGGCGGACTCCGCGTGTATTTGGTGGATGTTTATGACGTGTTCGTGAGCAAACTGTCCAGTGCTCAGGAGAAACACAAGGACGATCTGCTGGTGATGGCGCCCCAACTTGATAAGGAAAAAGTACGCGATCGCCTGATGACGGATGGCAGACCATTTCTCGAAAACCCGTTCGATGGTCCGAAAATCCAATCCAACTGGCAGTTTGCTTTTCGGGAACCCCTAACACCGGGCGGTTGAGCACGCCCATCGAAACAGTGCCCGCCACATCGAGTTTCCGCTATGCACTCATCCAGATCGGCGCCTGTAGTTGGGCGTACCCGGAATGGGTAGGTCCCTTCTATGCGCGCGGCGTGCGGCAGGCGGATTTTCTATCGTCGTACGCACAACGATTCGGCGCCGTCGAAGTCGACAGCACGTTCTATTCCTCGCCGAATCCGAAAACGGCGGCCGCCTGGCGAGCCAAGACTCCGAGGGAATTCCGTTTCTGCTTGAAAGTGCCGCAAGCGATCACGCATGAAAAGATGCTGAGCGATTGCGACTCCGAAGTGAGCCAATTTGCCGATGCGGTCCGAGCCTTGGAGAACAAACTGCAATGTTGCGTGTTGCAGTTTCCGTTTTTCAATCGGGCTGCATTCGCATCCCTCGGTGACTTCCTGTCGCGGTTGAGTGCGTTTCTTACGAATTGGCCTGCCGACATTCCTTTGGCGGTCGAGGTGCGCAATTCAGAGTGGATGACTCCATCATTGGCCGAGTGCCTGCGACGCCATCGGTGCGCATGGGTAATGGCGGATATCGTAAGCATGCCGGCGCCCGCGCACGTCATTCAAGAACTCGATGTCGTGACGGGTTCGTTCGCATACGTCCGACTCATCGGACACCGCGCGGAGGTCGAGGCGCTGACGAAGACGTTTGACCGGATCGTGGTGGACCGTTCCGAGAGAATTCAGTCTGTCGCCGAGGGCATTCGTTCTCTGGCTTCCCGTGTTCCTGTGCTGGCTTTTGTAAATAACCACTACGCGGGTTACGCCCCGGAGACGATTCGGCAACTCGAGCAGGCACTGGGAATCGAACCATCGGTAAGTGAGGGAGAGTGGTTTTTCGGCGGCCGAGGATGACGACATGCGCACCGGTGCTATGTCGCGTTGGCCGTCAATTCCGATTCCGGTGCGGGCAGTCCCACCCATTGACGGGCGCCCACGCAACGGTTCATCAAGTACGTGCGGGTTACGCGATCGTCGGCCAGCGTTTCGGCGCTGAGCGTCTCGGGTTCGGATGCGGCGATTTTGATAGGTCGCCACCAGTCCATGCGTTTGTTAACGAGTGGAGGCCCACCGTAATAGGACATGTAACTGCCCCAGCCGCCTTCGATCCAGCAAACCATGACCGGCGTCGACGGGCGTTGATTGAGAATGTGCCAAACACCCTGACCGAACTGCTTGACGAGCCGGTCGTCCCGGCGGCGCAACATTCCTTCCGGGAATATCACCACGCACTCGCCGCGATCCAGGGCCGAGATCGCTACTTGCAGCTCGGGCGCCTCCCGGCGATACGTGGAGTCCTGAACACGAATCGCCCGAACGACGTAGACCATCACCCATTTGAGCACGGGCAGATCGTAAAAAGAGCTCGTCATCATCGGCGTCAGCCGGCGTGGAATCACCTTGCCGAGCCAGACGGGATCGAACCACGAACTATGGTTGGCCACAATCAGCAACGGGCCGCGACGAGGACACTGGCGGAGGCCCGGCCCGTAACCACGAATACGGTAGAACGGCGAAAGCAAGAACTCCATGAATAATTCAATGACCTCGCGGTTCAGCCTCCACCACGCCACGGCACAACCCATCGCGGCGACGCCGGAGAGAAGCCAACCGTTTAGCCCAAGATCGGGTTGCCACTCCCGCAGGGCACGAAAAGCGATGGCAAGAACCACAGCGGCGATTGCAGGTCCACCCGTATTCAGAAATCCGACCCGCGACTCCCGGAGATCGGCCGGGAGGTTATCGACCCAAGAGATGAGGAGCGGTGCAACACCGACGCCGTACCACAGGCCCACGAAGAGACACATCCATTGACCAATCTCGTCACGCAACGATATCCAAACCAGCATCGCGAACAAGCACGTTAGCCCCGGCGCCACCCAGCCGAGCAATCGTCGCGGATGCGGTTGAAGCCCGGCGAACAATGCGCCCAACGCGGCGCCTCCAACGAGCCATCGGCTTAGAGTCGCGCTCGACGCGTAGTCTGCGGTGGGAAAATCCGTCAGAACACTGAGCGTGAGATAGGCGAGTGCGCTGGTCGCCGTGATTCCGAGAACTCGCGAAAGAATGTACAGGGTTCGACTCCGACGGTGTCGCGTGCCATGCCCATCGCTTTGGATGGGCATGCTCATTTGCCCGGCGTGCGGTTTTCATGAGCAGAGTAAGCTAGGATTGGAATTATAGCAACTCAAGTTCGAACGCGTCTTGGAGGCATGCGATGGACAAAGCCCACATCGTTCAGCTGTTTGTTTGCTTGTTTGTGATACCGTTCATGGTCATTCCGACCATCGGCGGCGGCGGGTTAGCGCTGGGATTTCGTGCTGCCAGGTTGCCGGCCGTGCGGTTCTTTCGGTACTGGAAGGTTTATCTGGCGAGCTGTTGCTACGGTTTCTTGTTTCTCATCCCGACGGGATTCCTCCTCCGCAACTCCACGCTGAGCACGGGCGCGCAGCAAATCATTCAACTAAGCGTATTCTTCGCAACGCAACTCATACTCCTACCTATCCTTCTGCGAAGCTTCACGTGGAAGTCGCTGGGTGTGACGGCAGTCGTCGTAACATTGACGAACGCCGCCGGGTATGCCTTGTTCGTGCTGCAACAACCGTAAATCGCAGTAATCGGCGCTCGCGGCGCGGCTCATCGTCCACGTGGAACGTCGGCGATGCAGCCTTGAAGGATTTCCGTGGAAGAGTTGTCTTGAACGAATGCGATAACGCGCAAGCGCTCTAGATCCATGGGGCGATACAACGCGGGCAGCACCTTTCGGTGAATCGCGTGCTCGTCGAGGTAGCGTCGGGCGCTTTCTCTCAAGTCATCCAGACCAACCGTGAGTTGATGACTGCTATCGCCCTCTTTAAGAATAGTTCCTTCCGGGCCGCCGGGCATCGCTCGCACGACGTGATGATGGAATCGCAGGTTGTTGGCGCCAACATATGGAATGGTGTCTTCCACCAGCGCAAGGCGCAACCGCATATTCTCGACTGGCGTGGCGATGCCTTGCACATCAACCCAAATGGTGATCTTCTCGTTCAGCCGCTCCGCCCGCACCGTGAGCTTGGGACCTGCCGAGGTTCCCAATATCTCGTCGATTAATTCGCTGGACATGTTGTACTTTTTTCGTGCGTCATCCGAAAGCTCGGCCCGCTTTTTTCCGTGGCCATGGCGTCGGCCCAGCGTCTCGAACCGGCCGTTGAAGAACGCCGCCGGTGTCGAAAGGACCTGTTTGGGGTTCGCCTGGACGTAGTACTTCCACCGTGCTTCGGTGTCGGCGTTGGCCAAGGGATCCAAGCCGGACATGAGGGTGTGGTACTGAACTAATATGACGTCGCCCGATGCGTAGGTTCGGCGCACCGCGTCGAACGCCAAGTAAAGGCTTTCGGAGTAGGGACAGTGGACTCCGGTGAAAACCTCCAAGACTGCAACACGGCTTCCCTTCTTATTCGTCCCGTCGGTCGCGGTCACTTCGAGCCGGGGCCAAGCGGCGCGATACTCCTTATCCAGGATGTCATCCAGTTCGACCAGGCGCATTTCTGTTTGTCGCGCCTCGGCAGACTTGCCGGCTCGTTGAAATGCGGCTACCAAGGCTTGAAGAGTACGCACCTTCTGGAAAGCGGTGGTATCATCGGCGCTCAGCAGATCGACGGCGCTACGGGCGTAGGGGAGAGCGAGTCGACCGTGCGATGGCGAAGCGCCGAGCAACTCGGCCACGCGCAGATTGACTTCATGCTGCCAGCGTTTTCCATAAGCCTCGGCAGCGCGGGTGACCGTGAGCGCCCAGTTCCCGATCTTCTGAACGTCGGCGCCGCTGAAGCTCGCCGTGCTCAGTAGGCTTAGGGCGGCCTCAAAGACGGCAGCATCGTCCGAATGACGGGCGACTATTTCTTCATACGCCTGAACTCTTTTCTCCTCTACGGCTTTGTGAATCTCCGCGATTTGTTTGGCCAGCTTCCGTTTTTCTTCAGGTTCCTTGGACGTGAACACCTGAAGGGCTAGAGTCTTCGCGTCCTTGTTCATGTTCTGAAGAGCCTGAAAGGGCTGGGGCTGGGGGAGTTTGGTCATGATGTCGGCGCTTTGCAGGTCCGTCTGCTCAGTCCTCGTTAGCCGGGCATGTTTGACGCTTTTTCCTTCGCTATAGGAGCCCAGGATCGTCTTATCGGTTCGAGGCGAAATACAACCTTCGAAACTCGCATCTTCCATTTTCCCCTTAAAGGTCAGCCGCAGGCATTCGCCGTCACGGTGACAGCGCTGCAAAGTCAGGGCGTTATCGTCGGGGACCGTAGCGATCATACTGCCAGCGACGTTGTTCTCGCGGGCTTCCAATCGAAGCAGACAAACCGTTTGTTCCACCTCGGTCGATACCGACACCGACAGTTTCCACGTGCCGTCCAAGGATGAGTCGACGGCACGCGTTGTTCCCGGCAGACACGTGAGCCATGCTGCGACCGAAACCAAGCCGGCACGAGTCATAGACACGTCCTTCACCTTTGGGCCTCTGCTTCCACAATTACTCCGTCAGGTACTGATAACACAGTGCTGGATACATAGTCATTTTTCCTTAACATGACCAAACTAAGGATGACGTGAAGCACGCGGTCTACTTAACACGGGCGGAACACTGGTGGAACGCTTGTAGGAAGCTCGCGCCCATTCCAGAAACTGATTGGCTCGAATATGTCGCCAATGATCCGGAGTTACGCCCCGTTACTCATTTCTATCTCATGCCGGTAACCGGTGGACAACCGCTTAGGATTGACCAAAAAGGCTATTGGGAATGGACGGGTCACTCGAAGTACAGCCCGGACACTGACCGGGCTATGGTTGATTCAAGAACTCCTGAAGAGTTCGCTCGAGCATGCGAGGGACGGCCGCTGTTCCAGTTTCATGTAAACTGCGTTATTGTCCGGAGTCCAGACCCGGAACTACTAGGCAAGGCAATCCGAGTTGCCACCGCACTCGGTGCGAATCTAATCGGTGACGACGACGAAAGGTTTTAATTTAAATTAGGCCACTACCGAGAGGACATTGCGACAGGTTCGTCACTATTCCGCGTCGAGGCGGAACCGGAAATGCCCACGTGGGCTAGATCAATGCCGATTGCTCGGAGGGGAGAATGGAATAGCCAAGCACGGACACCGTCCGGCGAACACGCTTCAGGCATTAGTGAACGAGCGTTACACCGATGTCACGGCGGCGGCGGCTTCGACGTGGACCGGTACGACATCATCGCCGACAACCCGGCAGCGCCATTCGCCGCGACAATGTGGGCATTGAAACGTAACCATCGACGGTGACGACGTAAGTCCCTGCAGGGCGTTTCCTTCGCGCCGCGGAAGCAGACTACCGAGCCAATCGCAGCCGAGGTGCGGGCACTTCAGAAAATAACTGGTTAACATGGTTCGGCCTCCCGACGGGATCAGACGTGACGAGTGGTAGTAATAATTCTAACGGCAAAAAGTCGTATCGGCAATTTTATCGGCAATTTTGCTACAAGAAATATAATGATCTTCGTAAGTAAACTCAGCACACTCGGCACGGGTTGCTGAGTAGGTGCCCCAACGGTAAGGCGGGCGGGGGGTTGCGGTAATCGCCGCCGGCTCGCCGAGTCTCAAATGAACGGAGGTGCAACGTGAGAAAGTTCCTGTTAACCGCTGTACTGGGTATTGCTTGTCTTGGCGTAATCGGCGCGACGGCGTCCGAGGCACGTGCCGACTGGCGGACACGAGCTTACTATGGTGGGCCCGCGTACTACGGCAGTTACTATTACGCGCCGCCTGTGTACTCCTATTCGTCGTACTACTACGCCCCGCCGGTATATCGCAGCAGCTTCTACTATCCGACCTACGCGTATCCTGCCCCGGCGTACGTCTACCCCACCGCCCCCGCGATCACTCCCTATGTTCCCTACACGTCGTATTACTACCGAGCACCGGTCTACTACCGCGGTTGGCGTTACGGCTGGTACTAAACAAATAGCTGTCAAATGACCACTCGGCCGGACCATCGTGTCCGGCCTTTTTTGTTTTCAAGACGCCCGGCTCTTGACCGGTTCGGGATAACGAATGCGCGAGTGGTAGACCGCGATCAGGCCCTTGCACAAGCTTTCCTCGATTCGATGCAGCTCACTTAACGTCAGTCCGCAATCTTCAAACTGACCGTCCAATAGTCGCTTCATGAGGAGGTCGTGAACGAGCTTTCGTATGCTCCCTGGCGTAGGTTCCGACAGTGAACGACTCGCGCTTTCGACGGCATCGGCGAGCATCACGATTCCATTCTCGCGGTTCTGTGGTTTCGGTCCCGGGTAACGGAAAGTCGATTCCAGTTCGCACGAACCGTGCCCGGCTTCCTCTTGCAGCCGGATGGCCTCGTGATAGAAGTACTCGACGAGCGTCGTGCCATGGTGCTGTTGGATGCAATCAACGACGGGTCGCGGTAAACGATACTGTTGAGCAAGCGCGACGCCGTCTTTGACATGACCGATGATGACGAGGGTGCTCAGCGCGGGCTCCAACGTGTCGTGGCGATTCTCTCCCGTTTGATTCTCGACAAAGTATCCCGGTTTCAGCATTTTGCCGATATCGTGAAAGTAGCTTCCGACGCGCGCTAGCAACGGATTGGCCGAGATAGCTTCTGCGGCCGGCTCGGCCAACGTGGCCACGGTCATGCTGTGCGTATAGGTGCCGGGTGCTCGGCGCACGAGCTCTTGAAGTAAAGGGTGGCTGCCGTCGGCCAACTCCAGCAAGCGAATGTCGGTGACGATGCCGAAGATGCGCTCCACGAGTGGAAGTGCGCCCGTGAGCAAGAAACCCGCCAACGTGCCCCAGAGGAAATTTCGCCCGGCGTCCATGAACATCATGCTCAACGTTTGACCGGAGAGCAGCCCGGTGGCGAACGTCATGGCGAAGAACCCTGCCCCGGCGCCGGCCGCGACGGTGACTAGTTTCGTCCGTGTCCGGACCGTGCCGAGGTTCAGCACCGCCGTGGCCAGGCCGCCCATCTGAATCAGCAAATGCGGAAGTCCGGTTCCAAGAGCCACGGTCGTGGCCAGGGACAGACTGAACGACATGAGTAACGCGAATTGTGGATTGTAGACGATGGTCAAGATCATCGCCGTCGTTGTCAGCGGAATCAACACGGCGTACCACGGCGCCTTACTCAGGAGCAGCCCTAAGAGAATCGTCGTGATCACGAGTGCGCAGATGGCGCCGATCTTCGGCAAACTTTGGGCCAATGCCGGTTGAAATCGAGAGACGTAGAGCACAACCACGGCCGCCAAAAGGCTGATCACGCAGAACAGCGCCAGGCCACGGCGCAGTTGCGCCCCTGTCGTCAGGCTACGCCGGTAGGCCTTGTGTTCTTCCTTGAGGAGCGGGAGTTGCTTGTCGGTAATGGCTTGACCGCGGTAGACCAACGGCATTCCGGGCGGATATTTCTCCACGACTGGGGGCACGGCCCGGCGGATCTCCTCGCGGGCTGTCGGGTCGCGGCGTTCCTGGTGCGGCGAGCTCTTAATGGCCTCTTCGCGACGGAGTTCTGTCTGGGGCTGGTTAATCGTCTCGAAGTAGACCCGAACTCGCAAATCGCTCGGGTGAATCTCTCCCGTTCGATAAGGAAACGGCTCACCCGACGCCCACACCAACAGCGTGACGATGCACGACGTGATTAGCACCAATGCCAGCCGGACCATCACGGGCCGTTGCCAAAGTCGCGGCAGCACCGGTTCATCACTACGAGAAGAACGCGTCCGGCCATCCCACTGGCCCAGCCGCGCATGCCTCTTGATGGAGCCAAACATACGAGGAGAATCCAGAATTCAGAATTCAGAATTCAGAACTAACACATTCTGAATTCTGAATTCTGAATTCTGAATTCCGTTCTTACTCCTTTTTCCGTCTCGGCCTTTCCTCTTCGTAGGCCCTTACGATCCGCTGCACCAAGGGGTGGCGGACGATGTCATGCTCGTCCAAATAGACGACGGCGATTTCATCGAGGTTGCGAAAGCGGTGAATGGCGTCCAGCATTCCATTGCGCATCTGTCTGGGCAAATCGACTTGGGTGACGTCGCCGGTGACGATGATCTTGGATCCCGTTCCCATGCGGGTGAGGAACATCTTCATTTGGGGCACGGTCGCATTCTGGCCTTCGTCGAGAATGATGACCGCTTGATTGAGAGTTCGGCCCCGCATGAAGGCCAGCGGCACGATCTCGATGATATCATTGTCCATGTAGCGTTTGACCTGCTCGGATTCGAGCATGTCATTGAGCGCATCGAACAACGGCCGAAGATAGGGGTTCACCTTCGCGACAATGTCTCCCGGAAGAAATCCGAGTCGCTCGCCAGCTTCGACAGCGGGACGAACGAGAACGATTTTCTTTACTTGCCCGCCCCGCAGCAGGTTGACCGCCATGCCAACGGCGAGATAGGTCTTACCGGTACCGGCAGGACCGACGCAAAACGTCATGTCGTGGTCCTGCATGGCCCGTACATAGCGGGCTTGACCGTCGGTACGAGGGCGGACACGTCGGCCGCCTTCCTTCGATGTCAGCGTTTGCGGCCCGAGTTGTTCGCCGCCGTGCTGGATGACATCGAGAATGGTGCGCACATCTGCCGGCGTGACCTTTCCTTGACGCCGCGCCAGTTGCCGTAATTGCTCGAAGACCCTTTCCGCCTGGCTAACGGGTTCGTCGTCGCCTTCGATTTGTACCGTGTCGCCGCGCGCGATCAATTTCACTCCCAGCGCCTCGCGGATGGCGCGCAGATTCTGGTCGCGGGTGCCGAAGAGCAGCACGGCCTCATCGGAATCGTCGAGGGTAATGGTTGCTTCGCTCATGGTTGTACTGCCAGCCAAAGATATGCCACCGGGGCGGCAAACAAAATCGCGTCCACCACATCGAGCACGCCGCCGAAACCGGGCACCGTCTGAGACGCATCTTTCGTCTGCAAGTCGCGTTTGATGAGCGACTCCGCCAGGTCGCCTACCATCCCCGAGAAGCCCATCGTCAGCCCAAAGCCAACTTCGGCAGCGACGTTCGGCAACACTGGCGCGATGCGGTTGATTCCCACTGCAGCCAGCGCCGCGGCGACCAGCCCGCCGGCCGCGCCTTCCCACGTCTTCTTCGGGCTGAGCACGGGAGCCATTGGATGACGGCCCAACAGGCGGCCGGTGAAGTATGCGCCTATATCGCAACATTTCGGTACGAATATCGCCAGGGCGAGAGCCACTGTGCTCCCTGGAACAGCGGCCGACCCTATAGCGTCCGGTCTCAGGTTTTGCCAGCGAAGTTGAACAAAGAAACTGGGTAAGACACCCAAGTAGGAAACTACCAGGATCGCCGCGGCCATTCGCGGTACGGCGTCGCCCGGATGGTCGAAAGTCGCCATTTCGACGATGAATACGGCCAACACATATGCAGCCAGTGTGACGGCGATGCCAAACCACGCGTTATGGCTGACCCAAGCAGCGGTTGCGGGAACATGGGAAATCCAGTTGGCGACGACCAATGCGGCTACGCCGGTAACACACAGCGAAATCGGCGGACGGCGGGCCGTGGGCAGCAGGTGCACGAGTTCGACGCACGCCAACTCCGAGAGCATCAAGATCAAGACGAAGAGAAACGGGTAATACGGCGCCCACATCTGATCGATGACGAGCACGCCGACGGCCAACGCGATCAGTACGGCGCCCATCCACAGGCGAGTTCGCAGCATCTATTTCACCAGCGTGCCAAACGGCAAGTCATTTCATTCTTCGGAAAGGCCGCCGAATCGGCGTTCGCGACGGCCGAAGTCACGCAACGCATCGTGAAACGTCGCGCTGTCGAAATCGGGCCAGCACTTTTCGGTAACCCACAACTCCGCGTAGGAGATTTGCCACAACAAGTAGTTGCTAACGCGCATCTCCCCGGCCGTGCGGATTAGCAGATCCGGATCGGGCATTCCTGCGGTATAAAGGGCGTTACTTAATTCTTCTTCACCGATTCCTTTGGGATCGAGCCGGCCGGCTTTGACTTCATTCACAAGTTTACGTACGGCATCGACGATTTCAGTACGCCCACCGTAGTTGATGGCGAGGCAGAGCACCATACCGGCATTTGCCTGGCTCATGCGCACGTTTTCGTCGATCTCGTGCAGGACTTCATCGGGCATTCCTTCGCGTCGACCGATGGTGGTGAAGCGAATATTCTGCTCCATGATCTCCGCGCGCTCCGCCAGCAGATACTGATGAAGCAGTTGCATGAGAAAATCGAGTTCGGATTGTGGCCGCTTGAAATTCTCGACACTCAAGCAATAGAGCGTTAGCTGCCCTAATCCGAGCCGGCAACCTTCCTCGATGGTGGAGCGCACACTTTGCACGCCTCGCAAGTGTCCTTCGACGCGCGGTAAACCGCGTTGATTGGCCCACCGGCCGTTACCGTCCATGATAATCGCCACATGGCGCGGCATCCGCGCTGTATCGAGTCCGGCAGCGGCGAGGCGGGCAAGGGTGTCGCGGTCCACGCGTTACTCCCGGCAGTCACGATGGCCTAGTTTTGCAGTCGCACCCATTGCCCAAATGCTTCTTCGACAGCTTCCCGTGAAACGGATCCGTCAGCAATTCCAAGGAACATTTCCACAATCTCATCATTCGTAGCAAGCAAGGATGCGCCGTTCATATTGAGAAACGCTTCCGCAACCGCGGCGCCAATCCGTTTGTTGCCATCCGCGAACGGATGGTTCTTGGTCAAGTGGTAGGCATAGGTGGCCGCGCAAACGGAGAGATTTGCCGCGGCAACTAACGCAGAATCCAATATTCCTTCATCGCGGACACCCGCCAATCCTCCGGTGTCTTCAAGTATGCGGCGATGAAGTTCAAGGACCTCTTCTTTGCGAGGAAAGAGCATGGACGTTTCTGCACTACGCTAAACGCTGGTAGGCTTCCCGACGACGCACGAGCAAGTCCTTGACAATGCCCTCGAACAATTCACGACGAGCGGCGTCATCTGCAGGGCGCAAGATAAGGTGATTGTCGGCCACTGCGGCGTCTACCGTATCGCCAATTCGTAGTCCCATGGATGCGAGTAGTTCCGGGGGAATAACAACAGCGCCTGTGTTCCCGAAGGCGATTACGTTTAGTTGTGGCATCATTATCCCCAAAGGTTGATCAATCCAAACCCGTTCGCGTTGCTCCTATTCTAATGTCAACGTCTGCTCCCGGTCCGGGCCCACCGAGACAATCCTGACCGGCAAGCCAATGAGCTCCTGTAATCGGTCCACATAGCTTCGCGCCGCGGCGGGCAGATCGGTGACCTTTCGACACTTTGATAGATCGGCGCGCCACCCCGGCATTGTCTCACAAACGGGCCGGCAACGCTCTAGCAGGAATGAGTCACTGGGGAAGTCATCGGTTCTTCCACCTTCCAACACATACGATGTGCAAATGGAAATCTCATCGGGCACGCTCAGAACATCGAGCAACATCACGGCTAATTCGTCGGCGCCGGCAAGATCAGCTGTATAACGAACGGCGACCGCATCGAACCAGCCACATCGGCGCGGCGCCCTGTGACCGTGCCGAATTCCTTCCCCGCCTGTCGAATGCGTTCTCCCATACCGTCGGGGCCGTCATTCAACTCCGTGGGAAATGGGCCCCGCCCAACGCGAGTCGTATACGCCTTGATGACGCCGACTACCCGCGCCAGGTTCCGCGCCGGCACGCCCGATCCGCTCCAAACACCCGCCGTTGAACTGTTCGAACTTGTCACATAGGGATACGTGCCATGATCCACGTCGAGAAGGCTTCCCTGTGCGGCTTCAAATAGGATGCATTTGCCTTTGCGGAGTTCGTGTCGGAGCAAGCGACCGGTGTCGGTAATGTGTGGCCGCATTTTCTCGGCATAGTCGAGGTACTCATCGCAAATCGCATCCGCATCGAAGTTCCGTGCGTTGGACCCATAGCTTCGGAGCAATCGATTCTTGCGGTCAACGATTGAATGAAGACGGCCACGAAGGTGGTCCGGGTGGAGGAGTTCCTCGATGCGGATGCCGCAGGTTCGCCCTGCCTTATCCTGATAACAGGGCCCGATCCCGCGGCCCGTGGTGCCGATACTGCCGTCCCCGGACTGCTCGCTGAGCTTCTCTTCCTCCAAGTGATACGGAAAGATGACATGGGCGTGGTTGCTCACCACGAGGTTTTCGCCGATGGCGACTCCCGCCGCCCGCAAATCGGCGACTTCTTCGAGAAAGCGCGGTGGATAGACGACGACTCCGTTGCCGATCACCGCTCGAACTCGCGGTTTGAGGATACCCGTTGGAAGGAGAGAAAACTTGAAGGCTCGGCCGTCGTGAACCACGGTATGACCAGCGTTGGCCCCACCGTTGTAGCGGACGACGAAATCGTGCTCATCCGCCAACAGGTCAACGATTTTGCCTTTGGCCTCGTCGCCCCATTGCAAGCCGACGACGCAAGTGGACGGCATGTATTACCCACCCCGGACGTAACTCGAACGCGAGACGGCGAGTGCTCCGGATTGAAATGCCCATAAAAAATGCCCAAGGACCGCCAGGTCCTGGGGCAGTGATTTCCCTCGCAAAATCTAGTGGTCGTGGTGACTTCCGTCAAGATGCCGGCGTGCCGGTGAGCGTTCGCACCAGTCGGTCACGAACACGCGACAACGACCGGAACGGAGATGGTCGAACTGTGGATTCGCCGGCATTCTCCCCCGTTGCGCCGTCCGATGTCACGGGTTTCGTGGTAGGTCGCAAGAAGAGAATGAGTTGAAACGGGTCGATCATGTTCCAGTCGATGGCCGCAATCGACCATCGTTTCCATCGCCCTCGGATGTATTCGAGCGTCATGGAACTATCGCCGTAGGTAATCTCTCCGTCGATGGGCGGAAGATTATGTGGAACGAATGCATAACCGGTGCGCTCATGCCGCGGGATCATGCGACCGGCAAGCCGGCCATTTTCATGAACGCGCCAGTACTCTTTCGGCCGAACGGTGATGGCCAACAACCCGTCGTCCGCAAGATGATCGCGGAGCGTATTCTGCACCACGAGCGCGGTCTTTTCACTCAGATGAGTAAAAACGGAGAAGGCGAAGATCAAATTAAACTTTTCCTGGAACGGCAACGAACGGGGCACGTAGTCCGATTGCGCAAGGTTTCCTTTCACGCCGCACTCTCTGCATTTGGCGATCGATTGATCCCACGGATCGACGCCAAAGAGGCGATCGTGCGAAACGTACTTGCTCAGCAAACGGAGCAGCCGTCCCCAGCCGCAACCGTAGTCGAGAATCTTTGCGTTCTCGACGGCACGCCCGGTCATGCTCTGGTAATTGCCAAGGAGTGATTCGACAAAGGCGACCGACTGAACGAGAAGTGCTTCGCCGTGATTCCCGGTCCAGGTATGTTGGACTTCATTCGCGGGCATTCTTGGTAGATACGAGCGGATGTTGGGAAACTCCCCTGGCACGTCTAGTAACAATTTGCCGAACGCATCGAGCGGAATATGGCGGAAGAGCGCGGGGATTTCGTCTGGAGCCGCCCCAGTGATTCGTTGGTCGATTCGGCTTAGCTCCGGGGTAAAAAGGCTGAACATTCTCTATTCCGCGAAGTTGTTCCAACTTGCCGGCGCGCACGCTGAACGCGCGCAACGTGGTCAATAGCCGGGCAACAAGCCGCTTGTTTGCCTTTCGCCCGGAAACCGGGGCGGGGTCATAGCGTTGGTTGGCGATGATGTCTAGGGGGAAAATCTGGCGCACGCCTCCCTATCGCATTGCTTGTTCGTTGGCTGGGCGCTATTATCTTTGTGTAGCGTAGTCAATGGACCCTGGGGTATCGCGATGGACAGAGTCACGTTTACTGGCACGATGAGGGCCTTCAGGAACCGAACGCCGTTCCGACCGTTCACCGTGGCAATGGTAAACGGAGATCGGTTTGAAGTGGACCACCCGGAAGCATTGGCCCTGCGTGACGGGCTGGCTCTATTTGCGGCTCCGGGGAACATTCCTGTCATCTTCGATCACGAAGGCGTTAGCGAGGTCATCGGCGACCTCTCCGGCCGCGGGGCGGACGCGTAGTCCAAATCAGAGGAGCTACTTGCCGGCGGGCAGCTAGTGGCCATGTCGAAGGAATTCCGGAATCAACCGATGATCAACGTCTTTCATGGCGCCGATGCAGAGACCCACCAGAAGTTTCAAGCATGGCGAAAGGTCAATGTAGACGGCTTCCACATGACAGAGGGCTTAGCAGGGCAATTTACGATCCACTACACGCAGGACAAACGGGAGAACGCTGCAGGCCGTGGCTGCATGCACCAAGGAACCAGTGACATTGGATACCTGGAAGACAAGGATGGCTGTTACACGACAGCCCGTAAGGTCTGTTCGAATAGCCTTGCCACGTTAATTGCATGGGCAACAGAGCACGGCATCATCACCAGGCACTGCAAACATTGCGATACAACGCGATTCCCGTTTCCGATCACTAACCCCCAGCCCGTTCGGCTCGCCGAGGAGGTCACGGTATTGGGTTCGCTGATTGAGGGAACGGTCTGCCAGGTCGTGATCAACGCCTATGAGCGTAACCCGATCGCTCGCGCTCGGTGCATCGAACACTACGGGCCGACCTGTGTGGTGTGCGGGCTCAACTTCGGCGCTGTGTATGGGCCCCTCGTTGAGGGGCTAATCCACGTTCACCACATCAAGCCGCTGGCGGAGATTGGCGCTGAGTACGAGGTGGACCCGGTTACGGATCTGCGGCCGGTTTGTCCCAACTGCCGCGCCGTCATTCACTGGCGTGGTGAATGTCGTGACATCGAGGAGGTCAGGCAGCTTTCGCAACGCGGTCTGGCTTTGATTGGGCCGACATGACGACGAACTGATGGGAATATAGCATCATGTGGGAAGACCCTATTGTGGCAGAAGTGCACCAAACGCGCGAAAAGCTGGCGGCGAAATACAACTATGACGTGACAGCATTCTTCGCAGACCTGCGGAAGCGTCAGGCCGCGTCAGGCGGACGACTTGTGCCGCAGAAAAAACAGGCCGTATCAACGGCCGAAGCTGACGGGGGTCGGCATCCTGATGGCCTGCACCCGGCGTCGCCCGAGACGGTGCCGGCAAATTAACTTTGGCGTTCGGCCTCAAACGCGTAGGCCTGCGGCGGGGGATGGCAACACGCAGGGTGACCCATTACTTACTCGGCCAATTGCGTTCGATAAACGTGGTATCGACCTTGCCTTTGATGAACTCCGAATGGTTGAAGATTTCTCGGTGGCGGGGTATGGTGGTTTTGATTCCTTCGACGGTGAATTCTGCCAAAGCGCGGCGCATCGCCGCCAATGCTTCCGCACGCGTCGGCCGGTGAACCAGCAGTTTTGCGACGAGGGAATCGTAGTTCGGCGGGACGCGGTAGCCTTGAACTACGTGCGTATCGAGCCGAACAGCGGGCCCTCCGGGAACTTGCCAACGGGTGATAACGCCGGGTGACGGACGAAAGTCGGCCGCCGTGTCTTCGGCGTTGATGCGGCATTCGATGGCGACGCCGCGCGGGGTAATTTCATCCTGGCGAAAACGCAATGGTTCACCTGCCGCCACGCGAATTTGTTCCTGCACGAGATCGATGCCGGTGACTAACTCTGTAACTGGATGTTCCACCTGAATGCGGGCGTTTACTTCGATGAAGTAGAAGTGGTTCTGGGCGTCCACGAGAAACTCGCAGGTTCCTGCATTGTAGTAGCCGACCGCTTTGGCTAGGCGAACCGCCGCCTTGCAGATTTCGGCTTGCACCTTCGGCGGCAAATTGGGTGCGGGGGATTCTTCGACCAGTTTCTGGTGCCGACGCTGTAGTGAGCAATCACGCTCGCCGAGGTGTACGACGTTTCCATTCCGGTCGCCGAGAATCTGTATCTCGACGTGGCGCGGTTGTTCGATGTATTTTTCCAGATAGACGCTGCCATCTTTGAACGCCTTCTCGGCTTCCTGGCGTGCCGCCTTCAGGCCGCTTTGCAGGCTGATGTCGTTGCGTGCGACGCGCATGCCGCGACCACCGCCGCCCGCCGCTGCCTTGATGAGGACAGGAAAACCGATGGCGTGTGCCAACCGGAGCGCCTCGGCATCGGTTTCCACCAGGCCTTCGCTGCCGGGCACAACGGGGACCTTGTTTTGCTTGGCGAGCTTCCGCGCTTCGTTCTTATTGCCGAGCCGGCGCATGGCGTCGTCGGGGGGACCGATGAATTCGATTTTGCACGATCGGCAAACCTCCGCGAAGTGGGCATTCTCCGAAAGAAACCCGTAGCCGGGATGAATGGCTTGGACGTTGGAGATTTCCGCGGCGCTAATGATGCGTGGAATGTTCAGGTAGCTTTCGGCGGAAGCGGCAGGGCCGATGCAGATCGCTTCGTCGGCGAGCTTCAGGTACGGCGCATCACGGTCGGCCTCGCTGAACACCGCGACGACTTCGACGCCCAAATCACGGCACGCGCGAATGACCCGCAGGGCGATCTCACCGCGATTGGCTACGAGAATACGTTGGAACATGAAAGTTGTCCGTGGTCCGTGGTCCGTGGTCCGTGGTCCTACCAAGATTGGCTAATGACAACGGACTACGGACTACGAACAACTCATCCTTCATCCGGAGGGATCGACTCGAAACAACACTTGTCCGTACTCCACCGGCAGCTGGTTCTCCACCAAAATCTCCGTGATGACGCCACTGCACTCGGCCGTGATTTCGTTGAATATCTTCATGGCCTCGATGAGGCAAACGACCGTGGTTGGTTCCACACGAGCGCCAACACGAACAAAGGCCTCCGCGTCCGGGCCTGAAGAGGTGTAAAACGTCCCCGGTGTCGGGCTTTTTATTTCGTGCAGTGCCTTTGTCGGCTTGGCGCCGTTTTCGGCCGGAGTTGCGACGAGCGCGCTCGGAGGCGCAGCCGCCGCGACGGCAGGAGGCGAAGTAGCCACCGCGCTGGGTGTCGAATTCGGGCCACGCCGCAAGCGAATTCGCACCTGGCCTTCACGCAGGTCGATCTCACTGAGGTCATGCCGGCTCATGAGAGCCACCAGCTGCCGCACCGTTTGCACGTCGAACGGGTTGCCGATTTTGGATTCATCTTCCGCCACGCTACAATCCCCACACAGGCAGCGGATCTTTGGTCACGCTTGTCAACACTTCACACCCTTCGGGCGTTACCAGCACATCATCTTCGATTCGCACGCCGCCCCACCCCGGAAGATAGATTCCCGGTTCGACCGTCACGACCATGCCGGGCTCAAGGATCGTCTCTGAATTCTGTCGAACGGCGGGCGCCTCATGTACCTGAAGGCCGATACCATGACCTAATCCATGGCCAAAAAATTGGCCGAAGCCCGCGTCCGTTATCGTCGTTCGAGCTTCGGCGTCAATGTCGTGAGCCTTTGCACCAGGGCGGATGGCCGCTATAGCTCGCTCCTGGGCTGTCAACACAAGTCTATACACCTTTTCTAGTTTGGGCGAAATTTTACGAGTCGCTATCACACGTGTCAAGTCGCTTTTGTAGAACGTGCCGCTCGCGCCCCAATCAATGAGCAGAATCTCAGCGGTCCCAACCCGGCGATCGGTAGGGGGTGCGTGTGGTAGCGCTGCTCGCTCACCGATGGCGATAATGCTGGGGAAACTGGAACAGCGGCCGCCGGCTCGGCGGATGTAGTACTCCAATTGATCGCTCAAGTCTTTCTCGGAATCCTCCGCGCGAAGCATGGCACGGAACATGGCGAACGCCCGTTCGGCGATTCCGATAGCTTGCCGAATCTGCAGCACCTCGGATGGATCCTTGACGGCCCGCATTTTTTCGACGCGATCCCTTCCGGGTTTCCAACGAATTGACTTTGCGAGGCCGGTGAACGTTTCCAGGTCGGCCACGGTTAGATGCGAGCTCTCGAATCCAACATCGCGAACGCCAAGTTTCGCCAAGACTTCCGCGGTCGCCTGAAAGACGTTTTTCGCCGGCGGACGAATATGTGTTGCCAGCCCCGGGCATTCCTCCGCCAGCTGCTCGGTAAAGCGGGCGTCGCTCACGAGCATCGTGCGTCGCGGGCCGATGATAAGGAAGCTGCTGTCGCCGCTAAAGGCCGTCAGGTAAGTTACATTGATCGGATTGGACACCAAAAGAGTGTCGATTCCTTCGTCACGGACCTGCCGAATCAGCCGTTGCCGTCTTTGAGCGGCATGATCGATCGTCGCACGCTGGGGTTTGCTTCTCATCTAACTCAATGTACAAAAGAGCGATGAATCCGGAATCTCGCTGGCGGCAATGGGGAGCATAATGGGTTCCGCTCACATCAATGAAACACATGCGCTGGGCGACAAAGAGCCGGCGAAGGACCGCGACGATGAGCATCATGAGCAGGAAGTGGACATATGGTGGGGTGCGTATAACAGCCGTGCGATGCTGCCGAGCTTTGCCTTGTGTGTTCTGCTTAGTGCGATAGTGGCCCTGCTCGCTGCCTATGTATGGCGGCGTTATGACCTGCCGCCGTTGGCCGTGCGTTATTCTGCGTATGCGGTGATCGGCATTATTTGGCTGGCGCAGATAGCGCGCTGGATTTATCGAGTTCTGACAAAGACCTACCGCCTAACGACGCGGCGACTGTATATCGAACGAACGTTTCTCTATTCGCCGTTCGTCGTCGTCGATTTGTCGAATGTGACCGACGTGCGCGTGGAACAAAGTGCGTTTCAGCGACGTTTGCGAGTCGGAAGAATCCGGGTTTATGTACAAGGCCAGGATCGCCCGATTTCGCTTGACGGCATCTATCGCGTCGGCGACCTCGCCATCGAGTTTCGGCGTCTGGTGCAAGAAGGCCGCGAACGCAACAAGGTGTCATGACATCTTGAGCGTCGCGTCGGTGGTACGACGCGTGGCGACGACGGGATCGATCACGATCGGGACGGACTTGAACGCCGGGGTCATCGATTGCGGATCGGTTTCAGTCGGCACCAGGATATTGGCTTCGGGGTAGTACATGAGTGCGTTACCTGCCCGAATGTCAAAGGCGCGCACGAGAATGTTGGGCATCGTTCCGGTCGCACTTCGCACGGTGACGCGTTGATCGACGTGCAGCCCGAGGCGATGAATGTCGCGCGGGTTCATCAGGATCACGTTACGCCTTTCTTGCCCACGGTAAGTGTCCGCTTCCTCGTAGACCACCGTATTGAATTGCCCTTCCGACCGGACCGTCATCAAACGAAGCTCGTTGGTTTGAGTCGGCCGGCGTGGTAGCGGGTGGCACGTGAACCTCGCCTTTCCCGATGCCGTTGGGAAGCGGCATTCCCGTATCTGCCGACCACCGACGACAAACTCTTTTCGCGTTTGATCCAACGCAGCCATTCGCTCCATCCCGGGAATCATGTCGGCAATCATTTGCCGGATATGGCAATGTCGCTTTAGTGCGTTCCACTTGACCGGCGAATGATCGCCCAAAACGCGATGTCCGAGCTCGGCAATAATTTCTACTTCGCTGCGCGGGCCGATAAGCCGGCTCGGACCGCCGTCGCTCAGGCGCACGTAGTTAAACATGGATTCCTGTGTGGTCGGTTGCGATTCTTCGTCGCGGGCCAGCACCGGAAGGACGAGGGTTTCTCGTGCTCGGCCCCAGGCGTGGCCGGTGTTGAGAGTCGTACTCAGGTACACGATCATTTCCAAACGACCGAGCGCTTGGTGCGTGAACTGACTGTGGGGGTTGCTGCCGAAGAGGTTTCCGCCCAGGCACACGGCCGAGCGCATCTCGCCGCGGGAAGCCGACTGAATGCAACCCATGGTGTCGAGCCCCGGCGAGCGCGGCAATGTCTTGCCAAGATGCCGCTCGAGATTCTCCAAGATTCTCTCTTTCAGGTTGGGAACGACACCGACAGAACCGAGGCCTTGGACGTTGGAGTGCCCGCGAATCGGCAACAACCCAGCACCGCGTTTGCCGATCATCCCCCGCAACAAGGCGAGGTTCACGATCGTCTGCACATTCGCTGCGCCGTGCCGATGATGCGTAATACCCATCGTCCAGCCAAAGACAACGCGGCGTGCATTCGCGTAATGATCGGCGACTTGCTCAATGATCCGCCGTGAAACTCCGGAATGAGTTTCGATGGCTGGCCACGCGGTGTCGTGAACATGTTGCGCGAAGGCGTCAAACCCCTCGGTGGCCTTCTCGATGAAAGCCCCCTCGATTGCATCCCGAGCGAGCAATGACTTGGCGATGCCGGTGAGCAGCGCAATGTCGCCGCCGATGTGCGGCTGCACGTACATGCTTGCAATCCGCGAGCCGAAGAGGAGGCTCCAAGGGTCGGATGGCACACGGAAGTTCACCAGTCCGACTTCCTTCACGGGATTAATGACGATCACCTTGCCACCGCGGCTACGAATATTCATCAGGCTGCGCATCAGCCGCGGGTGGTTCGAGGCGGGGTTGCCGCCGATGAGAAAGAAAAGGTCCGCCTGCTCAACGTCGGCCAGCGTCACGGTCGCCGTGCCCGTGCCGATGGAAGCGGTTAGTCCGACGCCGCTCGCCTGGTGACAATAGAACGAGCAGTTGTTGACAAAGTTCGTTCCATAGAGCCGAGCCGATAACTGCAACAGAAAACCGGCTTCGTTCGACGATCGGCCACTGGCGTAAAAAAACGCTTCTTCCGGAAGCGTGGCTCTGAGTTGTCGGCTCAAGCGATCAAGCGCCTCCTCCCATTGGATGACGCGGTAGTGCGTATCACGAGGGTCGGCATAGAGAGGGGCGGTGAGTCTGCCACACCACTCTAGTTCACGCGATGACAGCTGCTGAAGTTGCGCGATCGAGTAGCGATGAAAAAACTCGGGTTCCAACCCGGCTTGCATGTCGCCGACCATCGCCTGCAGCGATTTCTTGCACACCTCTGGCCAATGGCCAAGTTCGTTCCGCATGCCGCCAAGTTGTCCGCCCATCCCGAGCGCACAAGTTTTGCAGGCGTTCTTTGAGCGCATGGCGGCCCACAGACGTCGAAATCCGACCCGCCGTGCCATGCGCCAGGTGTACGCAATCGCCGCCCATCCGCCGCCGCTTTTGGTGCGCATCCCGTCTCCTGAAAAAGGGGCTTGGGCCGACCTCCTTCAACGCTAGTTTATCAGAACCCTAGTTTCAGAATTCTGATGGGGACAAACACAGGTTTCTACCTCTCGACTCCTCCACCCCTTCCGGGGTACTATTTAAGGATGGAACCCGAGACGCAGCGGAGGAAAAACATGACTCTCAACTTGAAACTGCCGCCCGATACTGAGAAAAGACTTCACGAACGGGCGTCGCAAGCGGGAGAAAGCGTGGAAGGTACCGCCGTGAAGCTGATCGAAGAAGCACTCAAGGAGAACGGTGTCAGGACGACCGACCACGCATCGAAAACCTTTGATGAGATCCTCGCTCCCATCCGGGCGGAATGGCAAAGAAGCGGCTTGTCGGATGAGGAAGTTGACCGGCTTTACGACGATACCCTGCAAAAAGTCCGTGGTGCAAAGCGGAAGGACCTCACGCAATGACCCATGAGGGGAAGCCGAGGGTAGTTTTCGATTGCAACATCTTCTTCCAAGCAACTAGAAACGAAAACGGTCCCGCTGCCAAAGCGTTAAGGCTCCTCGAATCGGGAGGCTTTTCTCTTTTTGTCAGTAGCACCATCCTTGAGGAGGTACGCGATGTACTCACCGATCCGGACATTCGAAGCAAGAATCCGTCCATAACCGACCAGATGGTTATTGAACTCTTTGAACGCCTCCGCACGACGGCAGAGCTTGCTACCGACATCCCGAAGTGTTTCATGTTGGAGCGCGACCCGGACGATGCTCATTATGTTGACCTGGCGTTGTCGGCAACGGCGACCTATCTGGTCACACGTGACAATGATCTTCTTGACCTCATGAATGATCCCCAGTTTCGCAACCAATACCCCGCTCTCAACGTTCTCGATCCGGTTTCCTTTCTTCAGGAATTTGTCTTCCGTCCGTCATAGGCGCCGGCGCGATTCAGCCAGTTAGCTCGGATTCTTACCGGGGCCGAAAATGTGGGAGTAACGCCTGAGAAGTGTTGGTTCAGCGGGCTATGGATTCGAGGACTCGTCCGTTTCGACGGTCTCATTGGGCGCATCGACTGGCGAAACGCGATAGCTTTCACCTAGCCATCGGCCCAGGTCGATTAGTCGGCAGCGGTCACTGCAAAATGGAAACCGCGGCCACGCAGAATGGCTAGCGCACTCCTCGACCTTGTCACAGATGGGACACGTCAGCCTCATGGGGCCCGCTCAGGAGGGTGATTTGGATTTCTTCTTGCTAGGCTTCGACTCGGCCGCCGTGCTGGTGCTGTCCGATGTTGCTTTTTTCCCGTCACCAGCGGCTTTGTCGTCAGCCGGCTTGGAACTTTCGGCGTCGGCTTTTTCGGCCGCCTTGTACCCTTCGCTGCGGTAATCGGTCTGGTAGAAGCCGGACCCTTTGAAGATGACCGCGGCGCCGGTGCCGAGCAGTCGGCGCAGCTTCGACTTCTTGCACTTTGGGCATTTTTTCAGCGGGGCGTCGCTGAAGTTCTGAAACTCGTCGAAACGGTGATCACAAGCGTCACACTGGTATTCGTATGTCGGCATAGGACCTCGTTCTTCCTTTACGCTTCCGATTCATCGTTCGTTTGGGCACCCGCTACCACGACGCTGGCGGGACGCAGAACGCGGTCGTGGAGCATGTACCCACGCTGAAATACCTGAGCGACCGAATTCGGCGGCAACTCGGTCGTGGGTTTTTGCATGACGGCCTCGTGGACGTTGGGGTCAAACGGCTGTCCTTCGTTCACCTCGATCGGCGTCACTCCGTGACGTTTCAACATGTCGAGGAATTGTGTCACCACCATGTCGACCCCTTTGACCAGCGGGCCGGACTCGTTCGCCTGATGAGCGGCTTCCACGGCGCGGTTCAGATTGTCGAGGACGCCGAGTAGGTCGCGGATCAGACCTTCGCTGCGGTAGCGCCACTCTTGCTCGCGTTCACGCTGGTTGCGTTTCTGGTAGTTCTCGAAGTCTGCCTGAGTTCGCTGCAACAGGGCGAGGAACTGATCCCGCTCCTCGGCCTTGGCGCGCAGTTTTTCCAAGTCTTCAATCACCAAAGCCGCTGGGTCCTGCATGAACGCAGAGTCGTCGCTCGATGCGGTTGTGTCTTGTTTCTTATTCATTCGTCACACTCAGCTTGACGCACTCGTTGAATCGACACCCGCCTGGGCCGTGAAGAATCCGCGCAGCTTTTCCAGAAAGCTCTTTCGCTGCGGCGACACGTTGCTCTGTTCAATCTCGGCGAGCTCGCGGAAGAGCTCCTCCTGACGTTTTGTTAGATTCCTTGGCGTCTCCACTAATACCTGGACCACCAAATCGCCTGGATAACCACCGCGAAGGCTCGGCATTCCCTTACCGCTAAGGCGAACCACGTCGCCGCTTTGTACGCCGCGGCGAAGCTTGTGCGACATGGCCCCATTCAAAGTCGGCACCTGAATCTCGCCGCCGAGCGCCGCCTGGCTTACCGTTATTGGCACCTGGCACACGAGGTGATTGCCGTCCCTTTGGAAGAACGGGTGCTCGGCAACGCGAATCGCACAATACAAGTCGCCCCGCGGCGCGCCCGGTTCTCCGACTTCGCCTTCGCCGGTGAGGCGGATTCGAGTCCCCGTGTCAACGCCGGGTGGAATGGCAACGTCGATCGATTGCCGGCTCAGCACACGTCCGCTTCCATGGCACCCACCACACGGGTCGGTAATGACGGCGCCCCGTCCGCCGCAGCCGCGGCAGGTCTGCTGGATGCGAAAAAACCCCTGCGCCTGGATAACCACGCCCTGGCCGCCGCAGCGCCGGCACGTTGCGGGATTGGTGCCGCGCCTGCATCCGTTGCCGCTGCAATCGCTGCACCATTCTTCGCGAGCAATAGCTACGGTCTTCTGCACGCCGCGTGCCGCGTCGGTCAATTCGATCTCGACGCCGACCTGTAGGTCACGGCCAGACTGCGGCCCGGAGTGCCCGCGCCGGCCACCGAAAAACTCGCCGAAGATATCGCCGAACAAATCGAAAACTGATTGGGCATCGTGGAAGTGCGGGACGCTCATCCCGTCCAGGCCGGCATGGCCAAATTGATCGTAGCGTTGTCGTTTTTGCGGATCGTGCAGGACTTCGTAGGCCTCGGCCGCTTCCTTGAACTTCACTTCCGCCCCAGCGTCCCCGACGTTTCGGTCAGGGTGATACTGCATGGCCAACTTGCGATAAGCCCGCTTGATCTCCTCGGCGTCTACATTGCGTTCGACACCGAGCACCTCATAATAGTCTCTCTTCCGACTGGCCATCACATCCCCATGCGGGGAAACGATGAATGATAGACGATGAACGATGAACCGAACGCCGATTCATCGTTCATCGTTCATCGTTTCTTCGTTCAGCGGATCGCCCCGTGCACCTTGCTCTTGGGCTCATCTTCATCGATCTTGGTGATCATCACTTCGGTCGTGAGCATGAGTCCGGCGATGCTGGCGGCGTTCTGCAGAGCAGACCGCGTTACTTTGGTCGGATCAACGATGCCGGCTTTGAACATATCGACGTACTCGCCGGTATTCGCATTATACCCGATGTGGGCCGACTTCTTGCCCTGTTGGCGGATCTCGTCGGCCACCACGGCGCCATCGTCACCGGTGTTCTGTGCGATGATGCGCACCGGTTTCTCCAATGCACGGGCAACAATTTCGGCGCCGAGCCTTTCGTCGCTATCGAGCTTCTTGGCGATGGCTTCGACGGCATCGATGGCTCGAATGAGTGCCACTCCGCCGCCCGGAAGAATCCCTTCGGCTACGGCCGCCCGCGTGGCGTGCAGTGCGTCTTCGACGCGGCCTTTCTTCTGTTTCATGTCGGCCTCGGTAGCCGCGCCGACGCGGATGATGGCCACGCCGCCCGTCAGCTTCGCCAACCGTTCACTGAACTTTTCCTTGTCGTACTCGCTGTCGGTTTGGTCCATTTGCGCGCGAATCTGGTCGATCCGCCGTTTGATGTCGGCCCCTTTGCCACCGCCGCTAATGATCGTCGTGTTTTCCTTTTCGACGCGAACGGTTTTTGCCTTGCCAAGCTGTTCGAGCGTGACGTTTTCGAGCTTGATGCCGAGGTCTTCACTGATGAACTGGCCGGCCGTCAGGACAGCGATGTCTTGCAGCATGGCCTTACGTCGGTCGCCGAATCCGGGCGCTTTCACCGCGCACACCTGAAGTACACCTCGCAGCCGATTGACCACCAGTGCGGCCAGGGCTTCGCTCTCGACGTCTTCGGCGATGATCAAAAGCGGCTTGCCTGCCTGCGCAATCTTTTCGAGAAGCGGCAACATGTCGCGGACATTGGCCAGCTTCTTTTCGTGAATCAAAATGTAGCAATCTTCCAGCTCGCATTTCATGCCGGTTGGATCGGTGATGAAGTATGGCGAAATGTAGCCTTTATCAAACTGCATGCCTTCGACAAATTCCAACGCCGTTTCGGACGTCTTTCCTTCCTCGACGGTGATCACGCCGTCTTTGCCAACTTTCTCGAAGGCGTCGGCCATCAGGGTGCCGATGGTCGGGTCGTTATTCGCGCTGATGCTCGCCACCTGTTCCATTTCTTCCTTCTTGGTCAGCTTCTTGGTGATACTTTCCAAGTAGTTGACAACGGCATCCACCGCTTTGTCGATGCCGCGCTTGACGCTCATCGGATTGGCGCCCGCCGTGATGTTGCGCAAGCCTTCTTGGTAAATCGAAAGTGCCAGGATGGTCGCCGTCGTCGTGCCGTCACCGGCGATGTCGCTGGTTTTCTGTGCCACGGCATTGACCAACTTGGCGCCCATATTCTCAAATGGGTCCGGCAGATCGATTTCCTTACTAACCGTTACACCGTCTTTGGTCACGGTGGGGCCGCCAAAACTTTTGTCGAGAATGACGTTCCGGCCGGTCGGTCCAAGCGTGATGCCGACGGCATGTGCGAGCTTGTCGGCGCCGGCCAATAGTTTCTTGCGGGCGTCGTCGGTATAGAGAAGTTGCTTTGCCATGTTCGATTCATCTCCTGTGTATTCACCACAAAGGCACAAAGAACTTCGGTCTTCTTCGTGGTCTTTGTGTCTTTGTGGTTCGACGGATTACTTGACCACCTTTGCCAGAATGTCGTTCTCGCGAAGGATCTTGATTTCCTTGCGATCAACTTGAATGTCGGTGCCGGCGTAACGCCCGTAAAGGACTTCGTCGCCAACGGTGACCGATACCTTGCCGCGCTTGCCGTCCTCGAGCAGAGTGCCCGGTCCAACTGCAAGCACTCTTCCCCGCTGCGGTTTTTGCTTTGCGGTATCCGGCAGCAAAATACCGCCGGCGGTCTTCTCTTCGGCTTCCAACGGCTCAACAACGACGCGGTCGTCCAGAGGCCGAACTTTCAATGTCATCTCTTTGTCCTTCGCCATGATGAAATTCTCCTGTCGATTGGACGTTCAGCCGCGGTTCGTGAACCGCGGCGAAACGTTTGAGTTACATGTCCATGCCGCCCATGCCACCCATACCCATGCCGCCCATGCCACCCATGCCTCCCATGCCTCCGCCCATCCCGTGGTGGTCGTGCGGATCGGGCATTCCGCCCTTGTCTTTCTTCTCCGGAAGCTCGGCGACGAGCGATTCGGTCGTCAGCAGCAAGCACGCCACGCTCGCGCCGTTTTGCAGGGCGCTGCGCGTCACCTTGACCGGATCGACGATCCCGGACTTGCGAAGATCGGTGTACTCGCCGGTGTCGGCGTCGTAACCGTAGTTCTTGTCCTTGTTGCGGCGGATGTTGTTGACAACCACAGTGCCGTCGAGGCCCGCATTCTCCGCGATGTAGCGGCACGGCATGTCAAGTACGCGATGTAGAACCTTCACACCCAGGTCCTCGTCGCCGTCAAGTTCGAACTTATCGAGCACTCTGCGTGCGTGTATCAAGGCAACTCCACCACCGGTGACGATGCCTTCCTCCAGGGCCGCGCGGGTTGCGTGAAGTGCATCTTCGTAGAGCGCCTTTCGCTCTTTCATCTCCGTCTCGGTTGCGGCGCCCACTTTGATCTGGGCAACGCCCCCCGCCAGCTTGGCAAGCCGTTCCTGCAACTTCTCGCGGTCGTAGTCGCTATCGGTGTTTGCAATCTCTCGGCGAATCATCTCGCAGCGGCCGTCGATCGCACGTTTGTCGCCGGCCCCTTCGGTGATTGTCGTGTTTTCCGCATCGATCTTGATCTTCTTGGCGCGACCCAGGTCTCGGAGTTGAAGGCTCTCGAGCTGGACGCCCAGGTCTTTGAAAATCGCCCGGCCACCGGTCAGTGCGGCAATGTCCTCGAGCATTGCCTTGCGGCGATCGCCGTATCCCGGCGCCTTGACGGCACATACCTGAAGTATTCCCTTCAGTTTGTTCAAGACCAGCGTCGCCAATGCATCGCCTTCGATGTCCTCGGCGATGATGAGCAGCGGCTCCTTTTTCTTCGAAATGGTCTCTAGAAGTGGAATGAGGTTCTTGGCTGACGAGATTTTCTCTTCGAAAATGAGGATATGCGGGTTGTCGAGTTCTGCCGTCACCGATTCAGGATTCGTGACAAAGTGTGGTGATAAGAATCCGCGATCGAACTGCATGCCCTGAACCACGACGACTTCGGTATCGGCTGTCTTGCCTTCCTCAATCGTGATGACGCCGTTGGCAGCACCGACGAGCTTCATCGCTTCGGCGAGCTTCTTGCCGATCTCGGTATTATTGTTGGCGGCGATGGTCGCAACTTCATTGATTTCCTTCTGGTCTTTGCCGTCGATCTTTTCCGCGACCCGTAGAAGTTCCTCGACCACTCGCTCGACAGCTTTCTGGATGCCGCGGCTGAGCTGCATAGGGTCCGCCCCGGCCGCAATGTTCTTGAGTCCTTCCCGATAAATGGCTTCGGCGAGAACCGTCGCCGTTGTGGTTCCGTCGCCGGCGACATCGCTGGTCTTGCTCGCGGCTTCCTTCACCAGCTGAGCACCCATGTTCTCGTACGGATCCTGTAGCTCGATCTCCTCCGCAACGGTCACCCCGTCTTTCGTGACGGTGGGACTTCCCCAACCCTTATCCAGGACCGCATTTCTCCCGCGGGGTCCGAGAGTGCTCCGCACGGCGCGGGCAAGTTTGCTGACGCCAGCGAGGAGCTTTTGTCTGGCTTCGTCGCTGTACGTTAATTGTTTCGCTCCCATCCGTTATCTCCTTTCAGCGCAGTCGTTTAGGACCTGGATCTGATGACGTTATGTGTTGATGGCAATTTCGCCGGGCATTTGTGAGCCGGCGCGAGTGACCCACCGATAGCAAGGCTCGTGCCACGTTTCACGTACTATTGCAACTGATTGATATCTATGGCTTTATGGTAATCTACGGCATCTGAAAACCCGCGCGGTGCTGCCAATGTGGCAGGCGAACGATATTGTGGAGCACCAAAAATGACACGAACTTCGGCGGAGTTCTCGATTACGTTGCTTCAGTAGGATAATGGATGAAGCAGTGACGGTATCTCGAACGCGACCGAGGATCGGCCAATGGCAAACACGATGATCTTGGCTTTCCCGTTTCTCATATTAGCCGCTGGCGTACCGCCTGATTCCAAACCAGATTACACCACGTTTTCGAACTTGATTCACCAGGTCGCGATCGAGAAGATGGCCCGGCAGCACGAGAGTCGTTCGAACTGGGGTAGTACCGTACCCATCGATCCGACGTTGCGTTTACAATCGCGACGGGTTCGCATGAACGTCGACGGTCGAGAAGTCTGGCCGAACGGCGTTTGGACGCGGACGAAGTTGTGGCTGGACGACCCGGCGAAGGATGTGCGAATCGAGGTGCGCGACCTTCGAAAACTGGAAAACGGCAAGACACGTATCAGCATCGCGGCAACGGTTGCGGGCCATGTCGAGCACGAACGCCAGCGCTGGCGGAATGGAATTCAACTCATCGGCTTCACTTCTTATGCCGACGGAATCGTAACCGCCACCTTTGATTGCGATGCGGTCGTCACACTTAGCGCTACGACGATTCCTCCCACATTGACGGTGGAGCCGAAAGTCGTCGGCTGCCGTCTGGAGCTGGGTGAGTACGCTTTACGCCAGGTTGGCCCCGTGGGCGGCGAGGGCGTACGCGAGTTGGGGAATGACCTCCGAGGCGTGGTTACCGATCTCATACACAGTTACGAACCGAAGGCGCAAGAGCTTGCCAACAAGGCCATCGCCAGAGCGCTCAAAGACGGTAAGGCCACACTGCCCGCATCGTTGTTGCTAAAGGCGGCGCCAATCCTGTCCAAGTCTCCATGACGCTTTTCAGAGTAGCGGGCATGTCGATGCAATTCGATGTGCGTTCGCAATAGATGGAAGTGCGGTGGTCGTGGCTGGAATGGAAGGCAAGATCGTCGAATCGACGACGTGAATGCGCCGCCAGCGCGCCGGTCGGCCGAGTAAGTCACTTTCCAGGGCGTGATCTGGGTGAGCACGCATCGGCAGCGTGCTGCCAATGTGGTTCGCGGATCCTGGCGATATCGCCATCGCCGCAATTGACGGTACGAAGCTTCGAAAGCGCGGTGCAATCTGGCTAAGAGATTGCAGTGCGATTTGGCGTGCATGTTTGTGCGCCGCAGGCCGGTTTCGTTCAACTGCAGCGAGGCGTCTCCGTTTTCCGTCGGACGAACCAGCGTAGCACGAAGCCCGCCGGCGTGATCCGAATGTAACCCGCAGAGCACGGCCATGAGCCGCCGTGCGAGTGGGTTCAGTAGTTTCGCTCGCCATCCACCGTTAGCCATGCGAAGTCTTCGCAACACAAAGTCGTTGGTGGCGGAGATTTGCATGTGCATCCAATGTCCGCCCAAGGCGGGAAGTTTCATTTCGAGAAACACCGCGGGCAATGTGATGCTCTGCGGCCAGGCAATCGGGGCACCGGGAAGTCTTAGGAGCGGCACGACGAACTTTTGGCTTTCCTTGAAAAGTACAGGTCGGCCGAAGTAATCAAGAGATTCCAGCACGATCCGGGTGGAATTGATTGTTCCGGCGGCGACAAAAACCTGATCAAAGAAGAAATCATGCCGTTCGGAAGATTCGAGCCGCCGTGCGGTGACGCGAACGTTTCGTCCATTCTCCTTCACTGTCTTCACGACCCAACCGCGCTGATAGTCGATTTGTCCGTTCGAAACCAGCTGTTGGAAGACGTCCGCGGGATTAAAGATCGCTCCGTACACACAACCCGATAGACATTGCCCGCAGTAGCGACACTCCGCCGCCGACACCGCCAGACGGGCTTGGCCGTGCAGAGTGTCAGAATGCCGCATGCGATCCAGATCCTGCAACAATGCCGCCGTCTGTGGGCAAATACGCACCGGTAGGGCCCGTTTCGTATGTAATGGAAACGCCCGGGCCAGGCCGTCGTCGGCGCCGGAGATCGGTAGCCACTCGAAAACGGCTTGATACGAACGTTCGAGGTCTTCGTGCGGGATCGGCCAGGTTTTGATGTCATTCGGGTCGGGCGGCAACACGGCGGCGCCCCAGACGTTTCCGTAGCCACCGAACGCCAATGTGGGAGAGGCGTGATGGTTGCCGCTCACCGGCGCTGCCGGGTGCGAATGAGCGTAGATATAGTCGGAACCAAAGGCTAGCTTGTGGGGCACATGTCCGTTGTAAAGCGACGGATTCTCCGATACTCTTTCCACGTCCGCGGCCGACCAATTCGCCGGCGTTGTACTTTGCATGCGGTGAACCACCGCGGCACGTTCGGCGCCAAGGGTCATACCGGCATCGATAACGGTAACCGGCACGCCGCGGCTCAAAAGGGCCTTCGTGCACGCCAAAGCGGCGATTCCAGAGCCGATAACAGCGACGGCCATAGCAAGGATAAAGGGTAAGGAGTGCTCACTGCGTTCCGTTCAGCGCGCCACATTGTCGCCGTTTCGTCGTCAAAATGCCAACATAATCCGATTTTTTTCGAGATTCCTTAACGTCGGCCGTCTAGCGCGAAAAAAACCGGCGGATGGCGTCGATCGTTAAGCGGATTTCGGTCTCGGTGTAGCCTGGATAGGTGGGCAGGTAGATCAGTGAGTTGGCGGTCGCCTCGGCATTCGGGCAGGGGCGATGCCACCGAGCAAAGCACGGCATGTTCGCGCAATTGCGATGATATGACATCGTAATGTCGCGACCGTGACGCATGGCGTGAGCAACGAGCGCAGCTCGATCGTGATACTGAATCGGAAAGTACCAATAGACATGGCTGTGGTCGTCGCGGAACGGCGGCAACATGAGGCCGGGACAATCGCTCAATCCGGCGACATAAAGCCGTGCCGCCGCGATTCGTCTAGCTGTGTCATTTTCCACGGATTCCAGCTGCCGGCGAACCAGCCGGGCTTGCAACGGCGAAAGCCGGCACAAGAACTCCCTTGGCATGCATGTGCGCAGTTTGGGTTGCATGTCGAACTTCAGCAGGTTGTTCACCAGGTTCAAATCGTTTAGAAATGCGCCGCGAAGTAGGCGGAAGGTCAGCTTGCGGAATACCGGCGGCCAGGTGATCGCATCGGTAAACGCTCCATAGCCCACTTGACTCAGTAGCGATCCCAAGCGTTGCGCCGGTAAGTCGCTGACTTCGTCGCGTATCTTTCGGGCCAGCACATCGTCGTCGGTAACCAGCGCGCCGCCAAAGAAAGAATTGATCGTCTTGTGGAGCCCGAAACTGAAGATCCCGGTGACGCCGAATGTCCCCGCGTACCTCCCGCCGCGCCGTGCTCCGAAGGCCTGGGCGGCGTCTTCGATCAGCGGCACGTTTCGGGAGGCGCAAATGGCTGCGATGCTCTCGACGTCGGCCAGGAGTCCGTAGAAATGCGTGATCAGCACGGCGCCCGTGTTGCCGTCGATCAGTTGCTCCACCGCGCCTGCGCTGATGTTGCATGTCGCGCGCTCAATGTCGGCGAATACCGGTGTTCCGCCGGCACAGACGACCGCATTGACAACCTCGGATACCGTGTAAGGCGAGAGGATAACATTCTGCCCCGCTTGAATCAGATTCCTGAGTGCAAAATAGATGGCGGTGCGCGCCCGCGGCATGGCAATCGCATGCCGTACATGCAGATACCGAGAAAGAGATTCCTCAAGACGTGCAACATCGTCACCGGCCGAAGCGGTTCCGCCAAGAAGTGCGCCAATCACATGCCCGTATTGGCGCCGGGCGGCGTACAGCCTCAGGCGGGAGAGAGGGCCTCTCATGAGTCATCCCGCACATCGCTAGCATTTAATGGATTTGCGTTTCTTGCCGATGGCGGTGCGCTTCCGGACTTTCTCAATGTAAACCACGGCTTCCGGAACCTTGCATGCGGTTCCACCCATGTCGACCGTGACCGCGCCGATCTTCTTCGCGGTCTGCAGCGCTACATCCGTCAGTGGCTTGACGAAGCTACCGACGGCAATCACGAAACTGTTCATCACATAGCGGACGCGATTGGATTCGGAATGAATCGTCGTTTCAATTCGTTTGAGAAGGGCCTTTAGTTCCCTGATATCCAGCTCTGAATCGTCGCGCATGGCGACGATACCAGCCAGCGTCGCCCATCCTGCGGCGGCGGCATTCTCCTTTTTGGAATCGATCCATTTCAAGCCGATTTCACGACCGTGGGGACTGCCCGCTGCGACCCACGGAACCGTGTACTCGCTGAGCATTGACCAATACGCGTTATCCACCCAGCGCTGAAGGTCTTTCTTGCTCATTTGAGCATCGTCGGCGATCAGGCCGGCAAGGTACATCGCATCCGATATTCCAGTGTCGTAAAGCTCCAGCGCCAGCTTGTGGTCCTTCTTGATCTGGGCCTGAATCTTCTTCAGATCCTCGATCTTGACGCCGTAAAAAGGTTCTCGTGCGCCATGTTGTGTGTGCACCTTCTTGATGGAATCGCTACCGAGCGACTTGATTTGCTCAACGATGTCGTTCGCGGTTGCAGTCATGGTGGCAGCTCATGGAAGATGGCGGTGAATCGCGCGTCATGCTAATAGATATCAATTCAGCGCGCATCATCCACGGGGCCGTGGGAACAGTTGAAGGAACCTAGTTGCGTGGCATGGGAAGCCGGGCGACGGGTTTCAGAAAGTCCCAGTCATCTCGGCGGTCAACGGCGCGTGGCATGGTTTCGCGCGGCGGCGGAAGGGGTTCGTCTATGCGCGGCGCCGCGCAGGTACTTCCGGCGCCGGAACGCAGGCGGCGATAATGGCGAGCTCACGGGCTAAGACTTCCAACGTCAGCGGATGCGAAGGCGAACCGAAGTGAAACACATCGGCGACGTCATAGTTTTGCGCACGGTCCATCTTGGCGCCGTTCCAGATGCATCCCAACGCCAAAACGTTGACAATCTCCCGGACGTTTTCCGGTTGATCCTTCGGCGTGTTGGTCAGCGTGTTCCCGCCAAGATACACCAGCAAATCGATCGGGATGCCTTCCGACCCGGCGGAGGTGGCAATGTCGCGGACCGCATTGGCGCCGTAACTGAAGCCGATCAAAACGAATCGGGCATCCGGGCGCTCCGCATGGATGCGGTGCAGTTCCTTATCGAAGAATCCGGCGTGGTAAAGCTGTCCGTAGTAGACTTTGCGAAACCCGAGATCGTTGATGTATCGGCGAACACCATTCAGGTTCGCGAGGTCGCAAGGGTCGAGTCCATGAATGATGAAGATGTAGACATTATCCCGGCCGCACTTCGCCACATCGTGACACGGTCGGCATAGGTCCGCCACCGGTTTCTCCACGCGATGAACGGAACTAAGACATCCGCAGCTCAGTAGCCACGCCAACGCGCCTGTCCAGAGCAAGTGCATTCCTCGTCGGCCGATTCGCATCCTGTGCGGTTTTCCCGACATCTCGGCGTCCACAATGTTTCCGATCTTACCCATCTAACCCACATGTCGTGCGCGGTCGGATTCTTCGCTAACCCTGGTGTATTCGTCAGTCGAAGCAGACAATCTGCATAGGAAGTCATCACCGGGGGAAGGACTGGAAGAGGGAGTATGCAGGATGCGACGGCGGTATGGGCGGTAGTGCCTAAAGAGAGTTTGAATCGAGAGTCCGACTTGATTCCAAAGCAGCGTCTTGGCTATACGCTGCCTCTCAAATTCCGTTGACAGAAACGAATCGAACGGGTTCCGCGACCATCATCCGGGTCGCCGGGCATGCTTGCAGGGGAGCGGCGAAATGGGCTTCAGCAAACGCGCAGCAGTTTTCGCCTTGGCCGTCTGTCTCGCGGGGTGCGGCACCACGCGGATGACCGACACCCAGAGGACTGCAACCGAACAGCTGCTGGTATCCAATGCGGTCGATCAGGCGGTTACTCAATTCGACTTCCGCAACCTGGCCGGCAAACCCGTCTTCTTCGATGCACAGTATCTGGATGGCGTCGTGGACCGCGGGTATTTGGTCAGTTCGATCCGGCAGCATCTACTGGCGAGTGGGTGTCTGTTGCAGGAAGAACGCGTCAAAGCCGACTACGTGGTGGAAGCGCGTTCGGGTGGTGTAGGCACCAACCGGAGTTCTTTGCTGGTGGGCGTGCCGCAGATGAACGTGCCCACGTTTGCGCCGGGCCAGCCGTCGTTCATTCCGGAAATTCCATTGGCAAAAAAGACCGACCAGGAAGGCATCGCCAAGGTCGCCGTCTTCGCATACAACCGAAAGACCGGGCAGCCGGCGTGGCAGTCGGGTGTCGTGCAATGCGCCAGCAACGCTAAAGACACCTGGGTGCTCGGCGCCGGACCTTTCCAACAAGGCACCATCCGCAAGGGGACAGAGTTCGCGGGCGGTCCGCTGCCCATTCCAGCATTCGGCGGTAACGACGATGGAACCGAGACGCTCGTAGCTACCAAGGTCCGTGTCACTGATCCAGCCGTCTGGCCGGACACGATGGCGAGCGGCCCGACACTACAAGCCACTCGTGGGCCCATCATGGATCCAAGGAAGCCTGAGGAATCCGGCTCAATACTTCCCACCGGGAGCGAATCCAAAATCGATCGAGGTGTGCCGTGGAGCCTCATGTCCCGGCCGGAATCCGTCGAGTCCGAAACGCCGCCGACGCTGCCACCGTTTACGCCGCCGACGATGCCTTCTGCTCCGTCGCCTCCGACGAACGTCCTCAAGCCGCCGGCGCCGACGCCTGCGCCGGCGAATCTGGGAGGGCAAGCCGAAACGGAGCCTAACAAGGTCGACGCCTCGGGAATCTCACAAGCCACACCGACCAACTCTGGCACTAGCATGCCCGGTGGATCATCAGGCAACGGCTCACCAGATGGGATGATGGGGCCACCGGAACCGATTGACGCGCTAAGCTGGTACGGCGCAATCTCGCGTCGGGTGCTCAAGTAGCAACTAACTCGCAGTACGCCATCGACGAATCCGTCCGATATCATGAGCGGATGGAAGGTGGTGTCACGTCTACGGCCGGCAGAGTCTATGTCTGGACCGCGCTTCTAGCGGCGATCGTCACGATTGCCGGCAGTCTTTACCTCAGTGGCCCGATGGGGCTCAAAGCATGTCCGCTTTGCTTCTATCAGCGGACGTTTGCGATGGCCGTTGCGAGCGTTCTGCTTCTCGGCATCGTCTGCCGTCTGGAGAGCGGCGTAACCAATTTGTTGGCGCTGCCATCCGCTATCGGCGGACTAGGCGTCGCGATGTTTCACGTCTACCTGGTCAAGTCAGGAAAGCTCGAATGCCCGGATGGAATCGGTGGGTTCGGTCCCGCGCCCGTTCAAAGTCTGGCCGCGTATGCCCTGCTCATGGTGCCGCTACTTATCGGTGTACTGCGGGTTCACGCCATGGCGTTCTTGTTGGCCGTCGCGCTCGGCGCTGCTTTCGTCTGGGCTTCGATTAGCTTCAACCCGCCGCCGCTCCAGACGGACAAACCGTACGTCGCTCCGCCGGAGACATGCAGGGTCCCATATCGGCTCGGCGACTAGCCAGCTTAGTGATTGCGCTGGAACAGATCGTCAATGCTGAATCCTCGACCCGTTTTTGCATATTCGACAAGCCGCAACAATTCTGCGCCACCACCCCCCGGCCAAACTTTCTCTCCAAGTATTGCCAGCTTGTCGAGATCGATGGATATACGTCCCTTTTCGAGAGAATGTTCGACCATATGAACGAAGTCGCCGATATCGACCATGCGCTTACCGAGGTTTCGATTCGGCGTAAGCATGGCGCCGTACTTGTTTGCCAGCGCGGCCTCCAACGACGGTACGCGATAGCGGTGACCTGATTGGTTCACCCACACTGGGTTCGCCAACGTTTCTTGAAGATCTTCGCGGTGCGGATATGTGACGTCTATGACAGACTGGGTTTCTCCTTTCGGAAAAAAGGCGTAGACACCATAGAAGTCCCGCACTTCCAAGTCCGGGTATAACGCTCGGATGGCATTAACGGCCCGCTGCAAATTGCGACCACCTTTGACCAGTATGTCGACATCCTTCGTCGCGCGGGGTCTCCCCGTCCACGAAGCGATTCCGTGAGCCCCGGTAAGCACGAAGGGAATCTTTTTCTTGTTCAACGATCGGATGAGGTCGAATACTTCGACGTTAATCGCGGACCCCTTTCCCCATAACCGGCGCCACCTCTCGGTTAACAGCGCGCATTCCCGAACGCCCTCGGCAGGGCTGATGGACGCCCGGCTTGCCTTCATGTTTTCCCACTCAGGATTGCCGGTGAGTGAAGGACGAATTGGCTTGGCGCGTGGCATGAAAATGGTCTCTCGATAGCCTCATTATACCCGTTCAAATCACGCCTTGCTGCCGCAGTTTGTCGACCGTTTCAGCGTCAAATCCGAGCAATTCTTGCAGGACGGCGCCCGAGTCCTGGCCGAGCGCTGGTGGACAAGTCGGCTTCGGAAGCGTGGCGCCGGCGATTTGAAAGGGCGAGCCGATCAAGTCTACCTGCCGACCATCCGGATCGCGCACGGTGATGGATAAGCCACGAGCCGACGCCTGTGGGTGACCGAAGAGATCGGCATAGTTCCACACGGGTGCATGAGGGACGTTCTCGGCTACCAGCCGTTCTTGCCAGTCGTCCGTCGTCCGTGTTTTCATGATGCCTTCGACCATCGATACCAGCACGCCACGTTGTTCAACGCGCTGCGTGTTCGTCATGAAGCGACCATCCGCCCCGAGGTCGGGACGTTCGGCGGCTTTACAAAACCGTTGCCACTGACCGTCGTTCCCAACAGCGAGAACCAGCCAGCCGTCGGCTGTAGCGAAGAGTTGGTACGGCACGATCTGCAAATGAGCGTTTCCTTGCCGGCTTGGAACATTCCCGCTGGTCAAGTAGGCCTGGGCCACATTCACCTGCGCCGCTACGGCGCAATCCAACAGTGATAGGTCGATGGCGTATCCATGCCCCGATTCCCGGCGCGCATGCACACACGCCAAGACCGCAATGGCGGCGTAAAGCCCTGTCAGCACGTCGGCGACCGCAACCCCGACCTTGGACGGCGGACCTTCCGGCGGACCGGTGATGGACATAAGCCCGCTGAGCGCTTGAATCGCGAAGTCGTAGCCCGGAAGTTCACTCATCGGTCCGGTACGCCCGAAGCCGGAGATCGAACAGACGATGACCCGCGGATTCAGTTGGAGCAATCGTTTGGGACTTACACCGAGCTTACCGGCGCTGGACGCACGAAAATTCTCCAACACAACATCGGAACGGCGGACGAGTTCGTCGAGGATCTCTCGAGCACCGTGTTTGTCCAAATCGAGAGTGATGCCTTTCTTGTTTCGATTACACGACAAGAAGTAGGCGCTGAGTTCGTCGAGGAATGGCGGGCCCCAGGCACGCGTTTCGTCGCCGGTCGTCGGGTGTTCGACTTTGATGACTTCGGCGCCGAGGTCGCCCAGTACCTGCCCGCAAAACGGGCCGGCCAGCACGCGCGATAAATCCAGCACCCGAATATCCGACAACGGACCGCGAGGATCGGACGGCATCAGAGTCCTTTGCACTTAACGGAGGGGCGATGATACCCGTATTATGATCATAATAAGGCGCTACCCAGCAGTCCGGCGTGTCTCGCCACCGATGCGAAGGGACCGCGATGCCATCCGTAGATCAGAATGTGCGCGTCCTTCAGGATTTGGCCTTTTCGTATGTGCAGCAAGGCCAGCCGCAAATGCGCGATCGTTTTCTCGTCTTGGCCGTTGATGCGATGTATACCGCCGGCCGAATGGACGAGGCGGAGAAACTGCGACAGCGGCTATTGCAGGCAAACCCGCATCACTTGTTAAAGCCGTTTCGCTCCATTGCCGAAGCGATGAAATCGACGGACGTGAAGAATTACGTCGAGGGTCTTCGGCGGACGTATCCCCCGGAAAAGGCGCAACAGCTACTGGAATCGATGCGGGCTACGAAAACCGATAAGCCGACGGCCGAAGCATCGGACGGCCCGGCGCCGGTGGTGACAATGCCGAGTTCTTCGCCGGAACAACTAAAGATATTCGGTTTTCAGCCGGAGAAGCATGCACCCGGCGCAGTTAGTACTTCTTCGCCCCGGAACTCATCCGGTGCGCGTTTGGCCGATCCCGCCGCCCCGACATCCTGGCGAGCCACCATGCGCGAGGTGGATGGCCCCGATGAAATGCCGGGCGCGTGGGTGGCGACCGGGTTGTTTTGGATCACGTTGGCCGCCGCGGCCGCACTAGTCATGTATACCCTGGGCCGGCCATTCTTGCCGTTCTGATTTCTTTGCGCTTGCCGCGGCAGGCGTTTCGATTCCTGCTGGCGTGGCCGCCACCGCGGCGCTGATCGGTTTGTTCATCGAATCCACATGCAAGGACAGCGCGTCTTTTCGAAAGAAAACGACGGCGACCGCAATCACCAGCCCCATTCCAGCCACCAGCCCTAGTTTTGCATCATTGGACATGAATTTTGCCTCCGCATCAGCGCTGACATGTGACGGAAACCGCCTGAAGACTGAAGTGTTCGTAACACAACTATGAATCCCGAACGATCCGGCGTCAGGAAAAATGTCCGGACGATTCGGGGAATTGTTGATTAGAACTTCATCAAATCTCGCGTGCACGGCGAACTCGAATTGCCGTCAGGCTCTGTAGCCATTCCATGTGCTAAAGCCGACAATCATCTGCGGCGAACTTCCAATCAGGATCGATTGTTGAGGAGAAACGGCATGGCAGTAAATCCTCCCCTAAACCGTAAACTCCGCATGGGCCTGGTCGGCGGCGGCCAGGGCGCCTTTATCGGCCGCGTCCATTCCACGGCCGCCATTCTGGACAATCGCGCGGTTCTCGTGGCGGGCGCTCTCTCAAGCGATCCGGAACGAGCAAGGGCGTCGGCCGGAGACTACGACATCAAGCCCGAGCGCGCCTACGGTTCCTATCGAGAAATGGTGGAGAAGGAAGCAAAACTCCCCGCTGGCGAACGCATTGATTTCGTATCCATCGCTACTCCCAACCACACGCACTTCGAAATTGCGAAAACATTCGTCGAAGCCGGGTTCAATGTGATGTGCGACAAGCCACTGACCTTCGACCTGGCGCAAGCGGTGGAGTTGGCGAAACTCGTCAAGAAGGCCGGAGTCGTCTTCGCCGTCACCCACAACTACACCGGCTATCCGCTCGTCCGGCAGGCACGTGAGATGGTGCGCGGCGGAGAGCTGGGCGAGATTAATGCCATCCGCGCCTGCTACATCCAGGGTTGGCTTCGCACACGGCTGGAAAACGAGAGTCAAAAACAGGCGAGTTGGCGAACCGACCCGGCTCGCTCCGGCGCCGCCGGGTGTTTCGGCGACATTGGCACACACGCTTACAATCTCGGCCGTTTTATCACGGGATTAATGCCCGCGCAAATCTCGTGTCACCTAAAGACATTCGAATCCGGTCGAGCGCTCGACGACTACGGCACCGCGGTTATTCGCTACCAGAACGGCGCCCTCGGCACCGTCACCGCATCACAAATCACGCATGGCCGGGAGAATGATATTTGGATCGAAATCGACGGCACGCGGGGAAGTCTGGAATGGCACCAGGAAGAGCCAAACAAGATGTGGGTGCGTGTGAACGGCGAACCGCACAAACTTTACACCCGCTCCGGCGGTGGCTATCTCGGTAAAGCGTCGGCTGCATCGTCGCGCTTGCCGAGCGGCCATCCCGAGGCTTTCTTCGAGGCCTTTGCCAATGTCTACGCGGCAGCCTACGACGACATGGCCGCGCGGGCTTCGGGCAAATCCATCGACTCGGCGCAAAGCCTCTACCCGAACGTCGCCGACGGCGTGGACGGCATGAACTTCATTACGCAGAGCGTCGCCAGTTCGAAGCAAAACGGCCAATGGATGCCGCTGACGGTTAACTCCCCGTGATTCGGCGATCGTTATCGTTTGCCGGATTTGTCGCACACGTCATTCGCCATGCGGGCGAAGAAGCTTGCCATCGTGTCATGGAAATTGCGCGGCGCGCCGTTGAAGAAGAAGGACTTGTGTTCGATGGCAGGCAAATAGTGGGGCTTCAGATTGTCTTCCACATCCATTTGCCAGATTTGTTGGCACAACTTCCGTACGTCCTCAAAACCCAAGCAAATGTTCACGACGTTGTGGTTTGACGACAGCCGCAGTTGATAGTCCTCACCATCCTTGACAAGCTGAATGTCGCTGCCCTTGGCGTCGTGTAGCCGAATGGTCGTAATGTGTTTCTGTTCAACTTCCATGGTCATCCCTCCTTAGTCGCTTTCGGGTCCAGAACGAGGCGGCGATATAGGGCAGGCCGGCCGGCGTGTCAATTCAACTCCGCAAGTAGGCGGGCGAGTTTGCGCGAGGTATGCGAGACTGGGAACCTACAGAAAGCGCAGCACCGCTTTAGCTTTTCCGAACCTGGCATCACAGAATCCCGATGCCGATGCGTCACGCACGGTGTAATTTCGCCAGCTTTACCATTGTTTCGTGAAACCTAAAGTCTTGACCCGATCTTCCCGAGAGAGAGTATGCGGAAGGGGTGACCGAGAGTTCCTCGTGGAGATTGCGGTGCCCACATCGAGCACTCGTGCGGCCTTGAACATTGGCTTTCTGACGGTCATTCAAGATGCCAGCGGTTATCTCGGCGGCTACCTGGTGACCAATGCGTGGGGTCGGCCGTTGGAGTTTCGACTGACGACGGCCGTTCAGCCCAACCGCGTGCAGCAACTTCTTTACGGTGACACGCTGTCGCCGTACCTATGCTCCGAACTCATTGGAAAAACGCTCGTCGACAAGTCGGCGGCCACGGTGCAGGTGATTCTCACGGATTGCGAAGCGGTGCTCGAACTGCGTCGCTCGGTCGAAACTCCAGTGGCGTGGATACACGGCCATTCGAATAGCGACGACCCGATCTACGTTCACCCCGAATTTGGCGATGATGCAAGTACGGTCCGCGATTGGCTGGCTCGTGTCGATGAGTCCTTGGAACTGACCGAGCCGTTCTCGCGCATCCGTGAGGCAATCGGCGAAGCGCGGAAAATGGGAGCAACCGCCCGTGGATGACATGGCGCCGGCGTTCGAACTACTCGACGTTCCTCGAACTCACACCCTGCCTGAGCTCTTTGAGCCGCTGTCCATGCGCGTGCGTGCCGCGCGTTTGTTGGACGAACGTCCGTGGCTGCGCGACGTGGGCAAGCTGACGTGGGATATCGAAACGAAGGGTTGGCAGTTTCCTCAGCCGGAGGAGTCGGAACGCGACGGCGGCCCAGAGCCAAGCCCACGGGTTGCAACCCGTGGGCGTAGCGCCCGACGCACACGCGTTCGACCCACCAACGACATCGTATTGTTGAAAGACCGGTTGCTGTATCTTCTGCAACCGCCCCTCGAAGACTGGTTTAGACGAAAACAACTGCACTTGTCGCTGCGACCTTTTCCATATCAGTTCCAGGGAATCTCGTTTCTCATGCCGCGCCATGCCGCGCTCCTGGCCGATGAGATGGGGTTGGGAAAGACGGCCCAGGTGCTGCTGGCGCTTCGGCTGCTTTTCCATGGCGGCGTGATCCGGCACTGTCTAATTGTCTGCCCCAAGTCACTCATCATCAATTGGACGCGCGAATTGCGCCTGTGGGCGGACGATGTTCCCTTCGAAGTTATCGGCGGCGAGGCCAATGCCCGGCGCACGTCCTGGTTTGCTTCGAACTGCCCGCTTAAGCTCATTAATTACGAACTACTCACTCGTGATGCCGAATGGGCCACCGATGCACAGGTTCAATTCGACGTTGTCGTTCTCGATGAGGCGCAACGTATCAAGACGCGCGAATCCAAAACGGCACAGGTCGTGCGGCAGCTTCATCGCCGACGCAGTTGGGCGATGACGGGCACACCCGTCGAAAACCGCACCGAGGACCTGGTCAGCATTTTTGCGTTTCTCGACTCGGAAAGAATCCCGCCCAATACGCCCGCAAAGTTGCTGTCGGCGCTCACCAAGGACTGCATCTTGCGTCGCACCAAGGAGCAAGTCGCTCCAGATGTGCCGCCGAAAATGGAGCGCGACGCCTTCGTCGAGCTCAGCCCGGCACAAAGAGCGTCGTACAAGCTGGCTGAGAATGAAGGCATCGTGCGGTTGAATGCGCTCGGCGATACGATTTCCGTGCAGCATGTTTTCGAGTTGGTGCTGCGTCTGAAGCAAATCTGCAACTTCGATCCGCCCACCGGGGAAAGTGCCAAGCTGGAACGGTTGCAGAGCGATCTTGCCGAAGTCGCCGACAGCGGCCGGAAGGCGATCGTGTTTTCACAGTGGGTGGAACCGTTGGAACGCCTGGCACTCTCCCTGGCCGAATTCAAACCACTCGTTTATCACGGACGAGTTCCTTACCGCCAAAGACAACCGATCTTGGAGCGGTTTCAAAGTGACCCAACCGCACACGTCATGCTCATGAGCTACGGCACCGGCAGTGTCGGGCTGAATCTTCAGTGTGCCAACTATGTTTTCCTGTTTGATCGTTGGTGGAATCCGGCCGTCGAAGTTCAGGCGATCAACCGCGTGCATCGGATCGGGCAAAAGGAACCGGTATTCGTCACTCGATTTATTACCCCGGACAGCATCGAGGAGCGCATAGCCGAGATTCTGGAGGCCAAGCGAGAATTGTTCGAAGATCTAATCGAGCGGAGCGGCCCACCGTTGTCGATGGGGTTGAGCGAAGCCGAGATATTCGGGTTGTTCCAGTTGCAGGCCCCGATACGACGGATGGCTGCGTAATCGTCGCTTACGCTTCCGGCTCGGATGTCCTACCGGCCGTTGCGTTGGCGTCGTAACTCGGCGACCTGTTCTTCGATCATGGCCCGGCGGTCGTCGCGGATCTGACGCAGAGATCGTCTTGCGTAGGAATGAATCGCCCACATGTCGTAGAGCGCCAACATGATCACGGCTAACAGCACGCATCCGAACACCAGCCAAAAAACGCTGTAGCGTGTCAGGAATCGGCTATCTTCCTCATTCAACGGCGGGCGTTCATGCGTGCCGTCCGCGGACGCGGATGATTGACTTAGCTCGGCCGCGCACCGTTCCTGACCGAACCAATAGGTGCCGGCGAGGAGTGCAGCCAACGTCAACATAAGTCCGGAAACAAACAGCCGCCGGATCGCGAGCGCTTTCTGGAATCGGTGGTCTTCGGGCGTCCGATTCGGGTCGGCTGCCAGATGGCGAAGGAGTCGTACCTGTCGCCAGGCGACCCATGATCCCATGCACGTAAGGACGAGGACGATCAATGCCGCGTAGATGAATTCCATTGGACGCGAAGTTCAGGCAAGCCCACGGATTGCAATCCGTGGGCTTATCTATTTCACTCGTTGAAGCCATGTGAAAATGACACGCGCGACCTGGCTGAGCGTCTCCGCCGAGCAATTCTCAGGCGTATCGCTCAGGCGATGCCAGTGTGGATAGCTGAAGTCGATGATATCCACGGCCGGTATGCGCGCAATCTCGTTGAGTGCAAGATGGTCGTCGCGCACCGCCGGGCCGGGCCGTTTCTCGAACGCGGTGCACTTCTGTTCCTCCGCAATGTCCCAAAGTTGTTGTGTCAACGTGCCGGCCTTGAACCAGGAATTCTCCTCATACGGAAAGCGTGCGTTCTTCCCGCCCATCAGGTCAAGCAACACCGCCGCCAGGTAACGGTGCTTGGGAGGTTTTCGGTCGTAGTCGACGGAGAAGTACTTGGAGCCAAAAAAGTACTCGTCTCGCGCCGGATCGAATATGTACTCCTCAGCATCGAAGATGACGAAATCCACGCCGACGTGGCATTTGAGGTCCTTCATGTGGTGCGCGAATTCCATGAGCGACGCGACTCCCGATGCGCCGTCGTTCGCACTGACGAACGGCTCAAACCATTTACGCCGGTCCGGTTCTTGATCGGCAATCGGGCGGGTATCGTAATGGCAACAAAGGATGACGCGGCGTTCACGATCGGGATGCCACGACACGATCATGTTGGCCAGTTCGACGGGTCGGCGTTGGCTGACTTGCGACGTCGTCCATCGTTGCCAGGTTACTTTGCCGCCGAACGATTCGAAGTGTTTTTGCAACAGTTCCTGCTGCTTCTTCATTCCCGGCGTGCCGCTGATCCGCGGCCCGATCTTGCAAATTGCTTCCAAGTAAGACATGGCCCGGCGACCATCGAACGGCACGACGTCGCGATCCGCGGCGAATTGGTCTCGGTTTGTCCGCGCCGGTGGGGAATCCGCGTTCTTTTTGGATGTGGCGGACTCATCATGACGAAGGAGTATCCAACCGGAGGAGAGCACCGTAACCACTCCGATAACGAGCCCACCGGCAAGACGCATCATTACATCAATCCTCGGGCCCCCGAGCGGCGGCGACTCGCGCCATTGTATCGCCGCGGCGTGATTCGGGAAACGGCGGTCAGTTAGCCGCGACGCGGAGTCTTCGGAGCGGAGCGCTGGGCCGCCGACCGCGCTCCGCTCCGAATCCGCCGCAGGCGGACGCGTCGCGGCTAAGCCTAACTCCTTTGTACTTCGGTTTCTTCGCAGATATTGGATTTGTCTAGAGCCTTGCACTCGCCGCAAAGTTGTCCGATTCCGGGCGGGCCCTTGCGCTCGATGAAATCACGGTCCGGCCAACTGGAACAGTTCTCACACCAATGCCAAGTATCAGCGGCTCGTATTTTTCGATATGCCGTCATGGAACCATCTCCGTTGATGGTTTACAGGTCGGAAGCGCCTCGCACATAAGTTACTCATTCCGATGCGATGAAGCAAACGGGTTCCTCGTCTCCAAAATCAGCCGTTAGAAGGACTGCAAGACGCGTTGGCGGCGTCGGTGCTTCGGTCCCCTGCGCCTCGAACGCCCCGATATCGATGGTGCCATTGACGATCCGCGGATAACCTTCGCCGCGTTGGTCCCATGGGGGCGCGCCGCTGTTATTGCCGGCATCGAGAGCCGGGCTCATCTGCAGGACCTTGTGTGTCTGCGTGTGCCCGCCGTTGTATTGCAATATGCCCAGCTTCGGGTCGCCGCCGATGAGGTTGGGGCTGCCGGAGTAGCCGCCCGTCATTTGCGGGCCGCCGTTGTTGCCCGCGACGATGGTGTTGTAGAGGTAGAGGCCGCCCGTGTTGTAAATCCCCGACGCCGAGCAGCACACGGTGGTGTTGTTTGTGATGGTGCTGAAGCGAATGTCGAGCGAGCCTTTATTGTAGATGCCCGCTCCGCGTCCCGAATCGAAAGCGGTATTCCCGGAGATCGTGCTGTTCTGGATCTGCATTACCCCGGTGGTGTTGTTGAAGATACCGCCGCCGGAACAGTCGTTTAGGGGGTAGCACTCGTTGCCGGACACCGTGCTTCCCGAGATTGTCATGTTTCCGGAGTTGCGGATGCCGCCGCCTTGGCCGCCTCCGCCGAAGTAGTTGTAGTTTTGGGCTACGGTGCTATCGGTGAGGATGAGGGTGCCGTAGTTCAAGATGCCACCCGGCCCTATTTCGTTATAACCCTTGGTGATCGTGAGGCCCGAGATGGCGACCGTGGCCCCGGTGTCGATGTAGACGATTGGGCCGACTAAGCCGTACTTGCCGAGGCCGCTCACCGCTAGCATATCCGCCCCCGGCCCAGTGATCGTGATGTCGGAGGTCAGACTGGATAGGTTGCTGGTGAGCTGGATGGTGCCGGTGACCTTGAAGTCGATCGTGTCCGGCCCAGGGTTGTTATTGGCGAAGTTGATGCAGTAGCGCAACGTGCCGCGTGCATGGCCATTGCCCAGATCATTCCCGGCATTAAGATCAGCAAGGCGGCCAACGTGGCAGGCGGCCAGTAGGAAGCGATCTTCGAGGGTTTCAAGAGACGGTCGGAAGGCATGCGCGAGCCGGGACATGGCGTCCTCCTCCGGATCGAAGGGTGAAAAGGGTGCCTGGCCGGCATCGTACCATGTGACTTGCGATGACGCAATCTACCGGCATTCAATCAGGCTATGCCACACGCCGCGGCAACTGGTGCACCAGGCCCATACACAGATACCGCAACGCATCCATCGCGTGGTCGTCGCGGCCGACGGGGAGTTCGTGGCTTTGCAGCTGCGCATGCTTTCTTCAAGTGAACCCATCGTCATGGCCCTCGAAAAAGTCGTGTCGTTACGTCGCACTTCATGACACACCACGGAAGGGACTTCTTTTCAAGTACAGATCATTTGTCACTGTTTGACACTTCCACTGACGCGTGACTCGAGTTTAGAATCACCACCCGGTTGAGATGACAACGGCTTGTCATTTGTGGCGACGGAGGAAGACCAGATGCGTTTTGCCCGACTGGCCACGTTGGCGCTCGATCCCACACGAATTCTCCGCGCCGTGGGTTTGGTTCCCGATGGATGGCAACGAGAGCTATTGTTCACGACGCGCCGCAATGTCTTGCTTAATTGTTCGCGCCAGGCGGGCAAATCTACAACCGTGGCGGCGCTGGCACTGCACACGGCACTTATGTTCCCGGGAAGCCTCACCCTCCTTCTATCGCCCACGCTGCGTCAATCCGGCGAGTTGTTCCGCAAGGTGATGGATGCCTACGACGCCGTTGGCCGGCCGGTGCCGGCGCGTAGTCGCACCCGAACGCATGTGGAACTGGAAAACGGCGCTCGGCTGGTGAGTCTACCGGGACGTGAAGGAACCATTCGAAGTTATTCCAAAGTCGCCTTGCTCTTAATCGACGAAGCCGCACGCGTGAGTGACGATCTTTACCGCTCGGTCCGCCCGATGTTGGCGGTCTCGCAGGGTCGATTGGTTTGCCTGTCTACGCCGTTCGGCAAACGTGGATTCTACTTCCGGGAGTGGCACGATCCGTCGGCGCCCTGGTACCGCGTGCGCGTGCCATGGCAGGAATGTCCGCGAATCTCCTCCGATTTTATCGCCGATGAGACACAATCCCTCGGCGAGTCGTGGGTACGGCAAGAGTATGAGTGCAGCTTCGAGGCCCTCGAAGGTCTGGTGTATCCGGACTTCGAAGCGCACTGTGCCTGTGACGATTGGCCGGAACGGGAGGGACGACGAGTCGGCGGCATCGACTTCGGATTCCGCAATCCGTTCTGTGCCCTGTGGGGAGTATTGGGTCGCGATGATGTTCTGTGGATCGGGCATGAACGATATCTGCGTGACACGCCCATTCACGAACATGCGGCCGCGCTGCCACGCGATGTGATGTGGTATGCAGACCCGGCCGGCCGAACGGAAATCAACGAATTGACTCGCGCCGGGCTCAGGGTCCGGCGTGGCCCTAATGCGATTCAAGCCGGCATTGCGGCCGTCACCGCGCGGTTGCGGACGGGACGCCTCAAAGTGCATCGCGCCGCGTGCCCCAGCTTGCTGGGCGAAGCCCAATTGTATCGCTACGAAACCGGCGCCGATTGGCATCGCTCCAGCGAAGTGCCGGTTGACTGTCATAATCACGCCCTTGCGGCTCTTCGATACCTCGTCTCGGGCCTGGATGCGGGGTTCCTCGCGCGGTTTCGCCGTCGCAACGAGGATCCATCAAGCACTTCGTCCGCGCCGCTTCCGATCAACGATGACCATCTTTGGACCCCCATAGGGTGAACGCTATGCCATCGCTCGTTGAGAGAATTCGGACTGTGTTTAGCACATGGCTTCGTCGCAAGTCATCGCCGGCCCTCAGCCCGTGGTCCAGCGACACCTTCGTGGACGCGTTCCATCAGAAACGTGAACCGACGCCGGCGGAATTGTTGACCGAACTTAAACACACTGCATTTACTTGTGCCACCACCAACGCCGCCGTTTGTGCGGCGTTTCCTCCGCGGCTATATGTGGCCACCAACCAGTCACAGGCTTCGCCGCGCTGCATGACACGAGCCGTGGATCGCCGCACTGAAAAGCGACTACGGTCCCTTCCTCTCTTGTCACCGAGGGTGGCCAAGGCCGTTCGCATCGAGGAAGTCACCGACCATCCGTTGCTGATACTTCTTCAACGCGTGAATTCTGTTCACAACAGCTTTGATCTTTGGGAATTGACGACGCTCTACCAGGAAGTGCACGGCTCGGCTTATTGGCATCTCCAGATGGGGCCTTTGGGTACGCCCGAGAGCATCTGGATCTTACCCGCACAACACGTCAGGCCTTGCAAAGCCCACGGATTGCAATCCGTGGGCTTGGGCTTGCCGGATTACTACGAGTACCGCGTCGGTTCTGAAGTGAGGCGCTACCCAGCCGCGGAGATCATTCACTTTCGCTATCCCGATCCGCGGAATCCGTACACGGCGGGCCTAAGCCCCCTTCGCGCTTGTTGGGAACAGGCGACGCTTGCCAGCGACTACGCCGCGTTTCGGCAAGCCAAGTTTTCTAACCGCGCTATTCCGGACGCCATCGTTTCACCGGACGAGGTGATCGGCGACGACGAGCGCGATCGGCTCGAAACCGAGTGGAACGCCAAGTTCCGCAAAGGCGGGGCTGGACGAGTCGTCGTCGCGGAACACGGGCTCAAGGTGCAACTTCTCAACCAATCGCTGGGCGATCTGGCAGAACTGGCGGAGCAAGGAGCGACGAAGGAGGCCATCTGCAACGCCTTTCACGTGCCGATTGCGTTTCTAACCTCGCAAACCAACCTGGCGAATCTTCAGGCGAGCCAGGCACAGCACATGACGCTCGGAATTCGCCCGCGGATCGTTCGGCGCGACGAGAAACTGAACGAACAACTCATCCCACTTTACGACCCGACCGGCCGACTCTTTCTGGCGAGCGATGATCCGATTCCGGATGATGCGGAACTTGAGTGCCGCCGGCTGGAACTGGAACTCAAGTACGGCGTGATTACCGTGAACGAAGCTCGGTCGGACAAAGGTCTCCCAACCGTGCCGTGGGGTGACGTTCCTTGGCTGCCGCTCCTGTGGGAACGTACCGACTTTCCGCGCCGGGCCGACGAGGCGCCGCACTCCGGGCGAAACCGAGAAACAGAGAATGATCGACGATGAACGATCCCTGTTTAGCCGCGACGCGCAGTCTTCGGAGCGGAGCGTGATCTCCCTCTAGCGCTCCGCTCCGAATCCGCCTGGGGCGGACGCGTCGCGGCTAACCATCGTTTCGAGGAATTAATCCATGACCCGGATACTGAGTACTGGTAATGCACATGGTCCTTTGGGTTTTCCTTTGACCGACCGGCAGGCGTTTGCGGTCGAGTCGATCTTGAAGTTGCTGCCGCGTGACGAAGTCTTTCGTTACCGGAAGGCCATCGTCGGCAAAGCGCCGACGGAACTAATGGCCGGCGAACGCAGCGATGTGTCGTGGATATCCGAAGAAAGTCCCGATCGTGACCGGGAAGTAGTGATCGCTCGCGGCATGAACGATGCGCACTATCAGCTCAATCCGATCGTGACGCTCAACCATCAATACGAGGTGCCCCCGGTTGGTCGTTCGTTGTGGCGAAGGCGAATCAAGGACGGGAATCTACACGGAATCAAAGCCAAGACGCATTATCCCGCCCGGCCTGCGGACTGGCCGGCCGAGAACGACTGGCCGCCGGACATCGCCTTCACGCTGGTGAAAGCCGATTTGCTCCGCGGGAAATCCATCGGGTTTCTGCCGACCAAAGTCCACGTGCCCACTGAAGCTGAGCGCGAGCAAAGAGGGTGGTCGCAGGTGAATCTCGTCATCGACGAATGGATTCTGCTGGAATACGCGTGCGTCTTTCTGCCGGCGCAGCAACACGCCGTCGTGGACTCCGTCTCGAAATCGCTGGTTCCAACGAAGGTCACAGAGGTAATGTCCAGCGCCGATCACGTGACAGTTCCTTTCCTGCCGCTCGATGCGATCGCCCGCCGTCTGTCGGTCGCCTTGTCGGACCTCGACTTGGGGCAGCTGGCCGCTTTACAAGTTGACGAACGATTGGACCGCATCCGCGGCCGCGTTTGATTCATGTTCCGAGTCTCCATTGACACGCGCTGTCTCTGTGATGCATCAAGATATGAAAATATCAGCATTAATATTGACAATGAACTGTGCCATCTTGTTCAATCGGCGTCTTGAACTGTTAGGGTTCAAACGGACCTGGAGACAGATGTGGCGTTGAGTTTCTCTTAACTCGTGTGTGCGTTGCAAAGCCCAGGTGTTTTCCGCCTATGGCGGATGGGCTTAGCGACGAACAACGGACCAAAAACAAAGGACGACTCAAGTGTTCCTCAAACTCCTCAAAGACTGGAAGGGGCAGCCTGCCGGCGCGACGATCGACGTGCCCGACGACTACGCCCCGTTGCTTACCGACTCGAACATCGCGGAGTCGGTCAACGGTGATCCCGTTGGCGCCGTGGTGAAACAATCGCTCGACGCCGCCGCCGGCCGTTGGGCCGACACGATTGATCAGGTCATCAACCAGACCATCCAGAAGGTGCAGGATGCACACGCGAGCGCCCGCCGCCATGCCTCGCCGGCACTTTTCGGTCCGGGCGGTGACGGCGACCCGAAACACTCCTTCGGTGATTGGTTGCTCGGCGTGCGTCGAAACGACGCGCGCTATCTCGCCGATCACTACGGCTCCCATTTTTCCGATTGGGACCAGTCCGGGCAGAAAGCCGCGATGAATACCCAGACCGGCTCTCAGGGAGGTTACACGGTGCCGGCAGAGTTTCTGCCGCGGCTGATCGATGTCGTCGCGGAGAACTCGGTGGTTCGCTCACGAGCCACGGTCATACCGATGGCGAGCAAGTCGATTCAAGTCCCCGTGCTCGACGTGACGACGGCCCCCGCATCCGGCGACACCGCCTTCCTCGGCGGCCTCGTTGCCCGCTGGACCGAAGAGGCAGCGAGTATCACGGAAACGGAGCCGACGTTCAAGCAAATTGACCTGACCGCCCATGAACTGTCGGGATACTCGAAGGTGTCGAACGCGTTGCTTGCCGACAATGCCGTCGGGTTGGAGGCGTTGCTTCTGAACCTGTTCGGCCGGGCGATCGGTTGGTACGAGGATCATGCCTTCCTTCGCGGCAACGGCACGGGCAAGCCGCTCGGAGTACTCAATTCGCCGGCACTGATCTCCGTCACGCGCTCGGCCGCCAGCGCCTTCGCGCTGGCGGATGCGGCCGGAATGCTCGCCCGGCTGCTTCCCGGTTACGATCCGCGAACCACCGTGTGGGCCATCCATCCGTCGGTGCTGGCCAAGTTGATCACCATGAGCTCGACGGCCGGCAACATCGTGTGGATCGACAATGCTCGTCAGCGGCCACAGATGGTGCTGCTAGGCATCCCTGTTGTGGTGACAGAGAAACTGCCGTCGCTAAATACGCTTGGCGATGTGTTGTTGCTCGATCTGCGCCACTACCTCGTGGGCGATCGACAGCAAATCGAAATTGCCTACAGCGAGCACGTCGCCTTCTTGAACAACCAAGGCGTCTGGCGTTTCGTTGCCCGCGTCGATGGCCAGCCGTGGATGCGATCCACCGTTACGCTTTCGGACGCCAGTTCCACGCTCAGTCCATTCGTCGGATTGGCGGCCGGGTAAACGTAGTTGTCAGTTGTTAGTTGTCAGTTGTCAGTTGCAAACCTGTCTGCGGGACCAATTACTGTGTCCGTGGAACAACGTTTTCGCTGACAACTGACAACTAGCAACTGACAACTGACAACTGACAACTAACAACTTTTCAATTGGAGCACTGAAATGCAATCTCAACCGAGCGAACGCATCGCGGTGGTCGGCAAGGTCAGCCCCGCGAATCACAACAACAGCACGGTGAACACCGATTACATCGACATGTCGAAGTTCCACGAGGCAATGTTCATCTTGCTCCTCGGCGCCGCGGGAAGCATCGACAGCACCATCGACTTCCTGGTCCGCGAAAGCACGGACACATCCGACACGGGCGGACAGACGGTTACCGGTAAGACGATTACCCAGTTTGCGGGCACGGACGACACCAAGATCGCAATCGTCAACGTGAAGTCCGAAGAATTGACCACGACTTATCGTTACCTGCGCGGCCGAGCCACCGTCGGCAACGGGACGACGAACATCATTGCCGTCGTCGCGCTGGGACTGAAGCCACGCTTCGCCCCTGGCACCGACGACGACCTCGCCGCCGTCTCACAGATCATCACTTAGGAGTTGTCAGTTGCTAGTTGTCAGTTGTCAGTGCGGACAACTGACGACTGACAACTGACAACTGACGACTATGTACAAACTCAGCTTGCTGTTGTGCCTACTTGCCGTTGTTCCGGTTCAGAGGCCGGGGCGGCCGGTCGAGGGTAGCAAGACATCGCCGGATGGGACGGAGGAAGTTACCTGCGACCTGCCGGCTTCGGAGAAGTTTCGCAACCAGGGCGGGCGCGACGGCGCGGGCCTGTGTGTCTTCGCAAGCATTACATGGAGCGCCCGCTATCAGAACGAGCGAAAGCTGTTCGACTTGTTCGAAAAGATGCGACAAGAGCCGGGCGGCGGTTATCCGGAGAAAGTCGACCAGATGATCGCGAAGTACGGCAACGGAGCGACGTATGTGCAGTACGAAGGGAACGACTCGACCATCTTGCGCGCCGCCCTGGCAACCGGCCGGCTTCCGTGCGTGACGTACGACGGACACGATCCCCACTATGCCGGCACGATCGCGCACATGGTGAATTTGACTCATTTGAGTTCGAAATGGGCTTGCATCAGCGATAACAACTTCCCGCGCGACGACCAACATGTGTGGTTGACGCCCGATGAATTCCTCCAGCGATGGCGCGGCGGCGGCATGGGCTGGGCCGTTGTGCTCATTGCACCGCCGCCACCACCGCCGCCCTGGAACTAAGGAGTCGTGTCCATGAGCTTTGGGTTGTTAATGATCGCAGCCGTGCTCCTTCACGGCGAAGTCGAAAAATCAGAATGGTGTCGGTGTTCCGTATTATGCCCGTGCTTCACCTGCACGTGTGCTTCCACCGGACCTTGCCACCAGACGTGCGCCTGCGCTCGCGGTCGTTCCAAGGACCCACCCACCGGCGTGGTGCCGAACAAAGTTGGCCAACGAGGCGAGCGCTACACCGTCAACGGCAAACCCGTGTCCAAACATGACGCCATCGAATCGCTCACGGTGGGACAGGTTCCCGACGATGCGAAGAAGCTTCGGCTGACGATCATCGGCGACAAGGCCTCTCGTGACGCGGTGCTGTCGGACATTGGAACCGCACCGGTGTTTGCATCGCTACGAAACGAGCTCGTCATCCAGGACTACGAGCCCGATGCGCCGCTCATTCGCGGCCTCGGATTCAAGACGGACGGCTCGCCGACCATCTATTTGCAAGAGCCCAACGGCAAAGTGTTGTTACGCCAGGATCGCTACGAGAATGCCGAGCGATTGGCGGCGGCGATTCGCAGGGCCGATCCGCGCTATGACCCAAGCAAAGACCCCGATGGGAAAAAAGTATTGCCGCCGTCGATGCGCATCCCGATCGCGGCGTGGATCGCGGGCGCCGCGGGCATCGTATTACTTCTGTGGAGAGGCAAGCCATGAGCCAAGAAACTTGGGAAATCGTGATTGGAATCGCCGGCCTCATCCTCGGTTGGTTGGCTCGGCACAAAGGGATTGGTCCGGCGCCAACACCGGGCCCGATCCTTCCCCCGATTCCGACGCCCAAACCTGACATCACGCTGATCTTCGCGCTCCTATGGGAACTGTTGCGGAGCAAGTTTCCGAGCTTGCCGCCGCTCAGCCCAAGTCAGACGCCTAGTGCCGAGCATGTGGCGGCAGTCGTTCGCGCGATGACGGAAACGAAGACCTAATACCAAAACGGTGGAACGATCATGGCCGGACCGCTGCTTAGAGATCGAGTTTGGGAAACGAGTGTGACCACCGGCACCGGCGCCTTTACGCTCGCCGGCGCCGTGGTTGGCTATCAGACCTTCGCAGCGGCGCTATCCGTTGGTGATACCTTCCCCTATTGCATCGCTTCCCAAGGCGGCACGGAGTGGGAAGTCGGAGTTGGAACCCTCTCTGCCAGCACCACGCTCACCCGGACGACGGTATTGGCAAGTTCCAACGGCGGTTCGGCCGTGAATTTCAGCGCCGGCGCCAAAGATTGCTTCCTGACCTATCCCGCCGGCCGTGCGGTCCTCAAGACGGGAAGCCTCACCAATGCGAGAGTGCTTTACGTTTCTGCCAATGGCGAACTAACGGACAGCGGCGACCTGGCATTTAGCGGCACGGCCCTAAGGGTTAGTTCCCACAGTCCGACGCTGAACTCCGCAACGCGGGCGGCTTTCATCAGTAGTTCCGCACTAACTACCACTGCACTCCCCGCAGTAGTGGTCGGACACAATAGCAGCGGCACTCCTGGCGCCGGCTTCGGAGTGGAGTTTGAATTCTGGTTGGAAAGTAGCACCACGGAAGATCGCCAAGCCGGCCAGATCGTAGTGAGTTGGAACGTCGCCACGGATGCCAGCCGCGCATCGGACCTTACTCTCTACGCTCGCTACACCACGTCATGGCTAGAAGGCATCAGAATCCGAGGTGCATCAGGTGGCGTGCAGCTCGGGTTCTTTGGCGTCACTCCTGCCTCGCGACCGAGCAGCACCGCTGAGATCAAAGCGTCGCTAGTCAATCTTGGCCTGCTCACCGGCGGAGGCGCAACCAACCTGGTTCTTAACGGTGGAACGCTGATTTGCGGCGAGTGCGAGATCGACAACGCCCTAAATCACGACGGCACAACCATTGGCTTTTTTGGCGCCACGCCGACAACGCAACACAGCGCGACGGGCGAGACTACGGGGTTCACCGGCGGCGCCGGCACTGCTTGCCGCGTGGACTCCACATTCACCGGAAACGTTGGATCGACGGCCTACACCCTGTCGGACGTGGTGAAGGCCCTAAAGAACTACGGATTACTGGCGTCCTAGCATGGCCATCGCTGCAAACTCGTTTGCGATAGGAAGCACCCCGGTATCCGCGACACCAATAACTCTCGGTGGCGGAGGCGGCAGCATCTTTGCGCCGCTGTATGACGAGATCACGTTGAGGGAACAGGTCCACGGCGAGTGTGCTTTGTTGGAAGTCGCGGCGGCCGATCCTTCCTTGAACGAACTCGGCAGTTCCTGGAGAAGCCTCACGGCCGCCACCGCTAGTCTTCTGGAAATCGCCGGCGGCGAGCCGCTCCTAACCGAGCGTATCGAGGGAAACCCAACCTTATTCGAGCATTAACATGGCTGCAGAATTGATTTCCATCGGATCGGACGTCTTGGTGCGGCTGGACAAGCTCAAGAACGCATCGACGGACGCTTACATCAACAGCGCTACCGTGTCCTTTCGCCTCAAGGATTCGGACGGCGCCAGTATTCAAGGTCCGACGACGATGAGCTACATCGCCAGCTCCGACGGCCGATACGAAGGCGTCATCACGGCCGTCAACAGTGCGTCGTTGGGTCAGAATGCCGTTTATTACGTCGAGATCACCGCAACATTCTCCGGCTTCACACTTTTCCGCAAGCTCTCGTGTGTAGCCAGATATCGGAGCATCAACTAATGGCGCAACTCATCGACCTTGACGTCGCCCGACAACACATCCCGAGTTCGCGTGACGTCGACGAACCCATCATCACGGCGTTAATCGAAAACGCATCCAAGGCGATTCAGCGGTATTGCCGGCGTGATTTCGTCAGTTCGAGCTTTGATGAGATCTACGACGGCAGCGATGAGCCGGTGCTGGTTCTGAGGCAGTTTCCGATCGTGAGCGTGCAATCGGTGCGAACCAACCCGGCCACCGTCCTCGAGGTGCAAAACACGCTGACCACGACGAACCAGCAGGCGCGCGTTTCCGTGACGAGTACGGGAGTGACGCTGAAGCGCGTCGCCAGCGGCAGTGCAACGACTAACACGGTGACGTTCGCCAGCAATGTTACGGTTACCGCCGTCGCCGCGGCCATCACCGCCTTGGGGAACGGGTGGTCGGCGCAGGCGATCAGCGGATTCGAGAGTTGGCCGTCGGCGGACGTGTTTGCGCCGCAGGGCGCCTATGACGCCCGTGGTCGCTATGCAGGCTTGAAACTGCACACGGAAGAGCTTCAGGCGTTCGGCATCGATGGACTTCGCGGCTATTTGTACTGGGACCACAACGGCCTCGACGAAACGCCCGTTTGGGCGCGCGGATTTCGAAACTACCGCATCCAGTACACGGCCGGGTTCAGCACCATCCCGGAAGATGTCCAGGAAGCCTGCGCCGAACTGGTCGCCAGCTGGTTCGCCAACCGCGGCCGGGACGTGTTCTTGTCGCAGGAGAACATCAAGGGAAGCACGTTCTTCAGCACCGAGCAAACGCACGCCCAACTTCCCGGTCGAGTGAAAGCGCTTCTTCGGCCCTATCGCAACCATCGAGTGTAAGCCATGGCCGTACCTGCACCACAAACGAGCAACACGTCTCCCGGCGCCATTCGGGCCAATGTCTTCATCGACATCTGGCGCGGTGTGAACATCTCCAGCCCAGTTCCTAGCGGCGATCCGAACGTGAAGGACGTGCCGGGTGTGCTTTCATGTGAACTGGATAGAGGAAAAGGCCATTATGGCGGCGTCATCCGCTACACGCACGTGCTTTTGGTGCCGAAGGATACCGACGTTCGCGATGCCTACAACTCGAACCAAAACAGCGTCACCGTTGCCAACGCCGACACCGTGGTGGTTTGTGACAGCGAGGACCGGACCAAGAAGACGCCGTTCATGGTGGTGTTTGTGGAATTGGTGAACCGCGGCAACGTGAATGCGTACTTGCGGGTCTACTTGGATCGGTTCCAACCGTCGACCTGGCCGACCGACGGACTGTAGTCGTCTCCCCCGACGGCAACGCGCCGTCAACTCATGTCCCGCCATGTGCGCGGACGGGCGCACATCGGTCCCCGTTCCTATCCCAACCTTGCCGGGCCCGGCAGCCGTCACTGCCGGGGCCGGCATGGGTCTAATCTCTGTCCGCAACACCTCGGCGAATTTGGTCACGAACCCATCGCTACTCCCGCGGTTGCGGCGCTTCAGCACCCCGGGCGTAGTCGGGAAATTGGTTGAGTCTGTGTACCCGGTCACATAGGCGCTGCCAGCGGCATCCACGGCGATTCGGTGGCCACGGTCGAGGTCGGACCCGCCAAGATACGTGCCGTAAGTGAGACTGGCGCCGTCCGCGCTCACCTTGGCGATGAAGGCATCATTGCTGCCGTTGTGGCTGGTGTCGAAGGCCCCCGGTGTCGTCGGGAAATTGGTGGAGGATGTCCATCCTGTCACGTAGGCGTTACCAACGGCGTCCAGGGCGATTCCGTGGCCATACTCATGGTCGACCCCGCCAAGATAGGTGCTGTAGTCGACACTGGCGCCGTCCGCGCTCACCTTGGCCACGAAGACATCGGTGGAGCCGTTGTGGCTGGTGTCGAAGGCCCCCGGCGTCGTCGGAAAGTCGGTGGAGCGTGTATAGCCGGTGACGTAGGCGTTACTGGCGGCGTCCACGGCGATTCCTCGACTACCATCCTCGTCGGTCCCGCCAAGATAGGTGCCGTAGACGAGGCTGGTGCCGTCCGCGCTCAGCTTGGCCATGAAAGCATCGGTGGAGCCGTTGTGGCTGGTGTCGAAGGCCCCCGGCGTCGTCGGGAAATTGGTGGAGTTTGTCCACACGCTCACGTAGGCATTGCCGGAGGCGTCGACGGCGATATCGACGCCTCTGTCGAAGGTAGACGCGCCGAAGTAGGTGCCGTAGACGAGGCTGGCGCCGTCCGCGCTCAGCTTGGCCACGAAAGCATCGACACTGCCGCCGTTGTAGTCAGTATCGAACGACCTCGGCGTCGTCGGGAAATCGGTGGAGACTGTGGAGCCGGTCACGTAGGCGTTGCCAGAGGTATCCACGGCGATTGCGTCGCCATGATCTTCGCTAGACCCGCCAAGATAGGTGCCGTAATGGAGGCTGGCGCCGTCAGCGCTCAGCCTGGCCACGAACCCATCATCATTGGCGTCGTAACTGGTGTCGAACGCCCCCGGTGTCGTCGGGAAGTTGGTTGAATCTGTTGACCCGGTCACATAGGCGTTGCCGGCAGCGTCGACGGCGATTCCGAGGCCAAAATCTACGCCGGTCCCACCAAGGAAGGTGCCGTAGGCAAGGCTGGCGCCATCAGCGTTTAGCTTGGCTACGAAGGCATCATAATCCCCGTTCAAACTGGTGTCGAAGGCCCCCGGCGTCGTCGGAAATCTTGCGGAGATCGTCCACGCGGTCACGTAGGCGTTGCCGGCAGCGTCCACGGCGATCGCGTTGCCGCCGTCGTCGCCCCCGCTCCCGCCGAGGTATGTCGAATACCCCAGCACCAGCGGATCGATCACCAGCGGCTGCGTCGGATCGTAGGCCCCAACTTCGAAGCGCACGCTCGTTCCGTTCAGCACATACCGGCTGGCGATTTCCTGTCGGCTGTCGCCATGTTGCTGATATGTCAACGGTTTCTGCTGCATCACATCACCCGCCGCCGTATGCAACAGCAGATTCCCTTGCGGATCGATCTCCACTCCATCCGCGCCGGCGAAATCGAGCGCGATCACATTCGGATCGGTTCCCGGCGACACGATGAAGTCGTACTCCAACGCGCCGTTGTTGCCGTAATACACCAAATCGATTCCGGGATAAACGTCCTGATAGGTGACGGCGCCGAAGGTCGCGATGTTGGTGTGCCATTGCGATGGATCGTTGCCAATGAAGTAGTTGATCTTCCCTTCCAGCGGGTTAACACCCGCCGCTCGCCCCGCTGGATTCGCGCCGACGATCTCCATGTACACCGCAACCCCGGGCGAGCGGGGCGTGTCAACGCCCTGAAGACTCGCGTCCAGGGCGTTAACACGCCCCGCTCGCCAGTCTGCTGATTCTGAATTCTGAATTCTGGATTCTGAATTCTGGACTGCAAATACCGCCGCCGTCGGCGTCAAGAACGTCGTCATGCCGTCGGTGCGGGCCACGAAATTGACGCGGTCATCAAACTGCCCGACGTTCTGTTCGAATCTCAGCGGCAGCCGGCCGTAATTCTCGGCTATCGTTTGCTTGTGTGTGTCGGATTCGGTGCTGTCAGCATTCGTCCCCAAGCCGAGGGGAACGGCCAGCGGTGCAGCAGTCCTCAAATGCACCACCGCGGCGCGCGAGATGGCGTGGCTGTGAGCGGAAACGCTTGCCGGCGGGGCCACGACATCGGGGCTGCCACCGTGACTCGTCATCACGCCGCTGTCGATACGCTGCCGCACCAATCGCGACCGCGGGCGGGTTCCCGGAGCCAACGGATCGGCGAGAGGAGCTTGGAATAGCGCGGGCTCAAAAAAAGAGTCGGGCACCACCGTATCCGATGTTGACTCGGCGTGCGCGGCGGCCGGCGTGATCTGTTGGGGCACGGTTTCCTGACCGTGCCTCGGCGACTGACCGAAGGTCTCCTGTTGCGTAAAGGAGACCTGCGGTCGGTCGTGCGGCGGGGTCAGGAGACCCGCGCCGAGCGCGGCGTGCGCCTGCGGAGAAGCGGCATGGGCCGCCTCGACGCCGGTCGTGAACCAAGAACCGGGCTGCACTCGGGATTCCAGGAGATGAACATTCAAGCGAGTCCGATTGAGCCAACGATAATTGCGCGCCATTCGACAAACCCCCGAATTTGGCAAACGGTATGTGCCGACGCGGTGTCATTCGGCTGAATCTACACCTCGGCGAATTTGGTTATGAAGGCATCATAGGCGCCACGGTTGCGGCGCTTCAGCACCCCCGGCGTTGTCGGGAAATTGGTGGAGGCTGTAGATCCGACCACGTGCGCGTTTCCGGCGGCGTCCACGGCGATTCCTGAGCCACTATCTGGCGAAGACCCACCAAGATAGGTGCTGTAGACGAGGTTGGTGCCGGCCGTGTTCACCTTGGTCACAAAGGCGTCAACGTCGCCGTTGTGACTGGTATCGAACGCTCCCGGCGTCGTCGGGAAATCGGGCGATGAGGCGTTTCCAGTAACGTACGCGTTTCCGGCGGCATCGACGGCGATTCCGCGACCTCTGTCGAAGCCGGACCCCCCAAGGAACGTGCCGTAGACGAGACTGGCGCCGGTCGCGCTGAGCTTGGCGGCGAAGGCATCACCATTGGCGCTTATGCTGTTGTCGTATGTCCCCGGCGAGATCGGGAAATCGGACGAGTCGGTGCGGCCGGTGACGTAAACGTTTCCCGCGGAATCCAGGGCAATCGCGTCGCAGACATCGAAGGCAAACCCGCCCATATAGGTGCTGTAGACGAGGCCGGCGCCGGCCGCGTTCAGCTTAGTCACGAAACCATCCGGATTGCCGTTGTCGCTGGGGTCGAAGGATCCGGGCGTGGTCGGGAAATCGGTGGATTGCGTGTAACCGGTCACGTAAGCGTTGCCGCCGGTATCCAAAGCGATCGAGGTGCCGAAGTCCTCGTGGGAACCGCCAAGAAAGGTGCTGTAGACGAGGCTAGTTCCGTCCGCGCTTAGTTTGGACACGAATCCATCAGATAAGGCGCCGCCGTTTGGAGTGATGTCGAACGCCCCGGACGTTGTCGGAAAATTGATGGATTTGCTTTCTCCGGTAACGTACGCGTTTCCGGCGGCATCTACGGCGATCGCTTTGCCATGGTCGAGGTGAGTCCCGCCGAGATACGTGCCGTATAGGAGGCTGCTGCCGTCCGCGCTTAGCTTCGCCACAAAGGCATCTTCATTGCCGTTGTAGCTGGTGTCGAACGCCCCGGGCGTTGTCGGGAAACCGGGAGAGCCTGTGTACCCGGTTACGTACGCGTTGCCGGCGGAGTCCAGGGCGATCCCGAAGCCGAATTCTGCTGGGCCAAGATAGGTGCCGTAGATGAGGCTGCTGCCGGTCGCGTTCAGCTTGGCCACGAACGCGCTACCACCGCCGGGGTAGGTGGTGTCGAATGCGCCCGGCGTCGTCGGGAAATTCGGCGACGAGGTGCGCCCCGTCACATAGGAGTTGCCGTCGGCATCGAGGGCAATCGCAAAGCCCATGTCGTCGCCGAAGCCGCCTGCACCGAGGAAGGTTGAATAGCCCAGCACCAGCGGATCGATCACGAGTGGCTGCGTCGGATCGTAGGCGCCTATGTCGAAGCGCACATTCGTCCCATTCAGCACGTACCGGCTCGCTATTTCCTGTCGGCTGCCGCCCGCTTGCTGATACGTCAATGGCTTCTGCTGCACTACATCACCCGCCGCCGTGTGTAGCATCATATTGCCCTGCGGATCGATCTCCACGCCATCCGCGCCGGCGAAATTCAGCGTGATTACATTCGGGTCGGCTCCCGGCGACACGATGAAATCGTACTCCAACGCGCCGTTGTTGCCGTAGTACACCAAATCAATTCCAGGATACACATCCTGGTACTCCACGCGGCCGAAAGTCGCGATGTTGGTGTGCCATTGCGACGGGTCGTTGCCGATGAAGTAGTTGAGTTTTCCTTCCAGCGGGTTAACACCCGCCGCTCGCCCCGCCGGCTTCGCGCCGACGATCTCCATGTACAACGCGACGCCGGGTGAGCGGGGCGTGTCAACGCCCTGAAGACTCGCGTCCAGGGCGTTAACACGTCCCGCCCGCCAGTCTGCTGATTCTGAATTCTGAATTCTGGATTCTGAATTCTGTATGGCGAACACCGCCGCCGTCGGCGTCAAGAACGTCGTCATGCCGCCGGTGCGGGCGACGAAATCGACCCGCTCGTCAAACTGCCCGACATTCTGCTCGAAGCTCAGCGGCAACCGGTCGTAATTCTCGGCAATCGTCTGCTTCTGTGATTCGGATAGGGTACTTTGCGAACTCGCGTTGCTGACCGGCGTGAAGCCGCCCGGAACTGCCGGCGGTGCAGCATCCCTCGACTGTCTCATCGGGACGTGTGCAATCGAGCGGCTGGGAGTGGAAACACTTGCCGGCGGGGCCGCAGCTTCGCCCTGGCGAGTAATCACGCCGCTGTCTGCCCGCTGCCGCACCAACAGCGACCGCGGCTTGCTTTCCAGAGCCAACGGATCCGCGACTAAGGCCGCTCGGAGTTGCGCGTCATCGAAAAGTTGGTCAAGACGAGCCACCGTGTCCAGTGTCGACTCGGGCTGCACGGCCCGTTGAGGCACGGCCCGACCGTGCCTCGGCGACTGACCGAAGGTCTCCGGTTGTGTAAAGGAGACCTGCGGTCGGTCCTGCGGCGGGGTCAGGAGACCCGCGCCGAGCGCGGGATGCGCGCCGAGTGCGGCGCCCACGCTGAAAGTGGGCTCAAGGTCCTTCGGAGGACCGGCATGGGCCACCTCGATGCCGGCCGTGAATAACGAGCCGGGTTGCACGCGGCTTTCAAGGAGATGAACGTTCAAACGTGTCCGATTCAGCCGACGGTAATTGCGCGCCATTCGACAAACCTCCCAGTTTTGGCAAACGGTATGTGCCGACGCAGTGTCAGTCGGGCTGTTCCTACACCTCGGCGAATTTGGTCACGAACGCATCGTTGCTACCGCGGTTCCGCCGCTTTAGCGCCCCGACGTTGTCGGGAAATTGCTTGATTGTGTGGTTCCAATGACATAAGCGTTGCCGGCAGAATCCACGTCGATTTTATAACCAGTATCGACGACGAGTCCGCCGAGGTAGCTGCCGTAGACCAGGCTGGCGCCGTCCTGACTTAGTTTGGCCAGGAAGGCATCGAAAATGCCGCCGTTGTAGCTGGTGTCGAAAGCCCCCGGCGTTGTCGGGAAGGACGAGCCGGTGTTGCCGGTTATGTAGGCTTGGCCGGCGGCGTCCACCGCGATGTCGAAACCTTGATCGACATTAGTGCCGCCAAGATAGGTGGCATACACGAGCGTGGCAGCGTCCGCGCTCAGCTTAACGGCAAATACATCATCGTTGCCGTTGGCGCCGACGTCGAACGCCCCAAGCGTCGTCGGAAAATTGGCCGACTCTGTGTACCCGGTCAGGTAAGCATTCCCAACTGCATCTAAGGCGATTCCTTCAGCAGAATCTTCACTGGACCCGCCAAGATAGGTGCCGTACTCGAGGCTGGCGGCGTTCGGGCTCAGTTTGGCGACGAAGGCATCGACAGCACTGTTATAAGTCGTGTCGAACGCTCCGGCCGTCGTCGGCACATCGTTGGATAATGTTCTCAAAACCACGTAGGCGCTACCAGAGGCATCAACGGCAAGGTCGTTGGCCCCTTCACTAGAGGTTCCACCAAGGAAGGTGCTGTAGCGGAGGCTGGCGCCGTCCGCCCTGAGCCTCGCTACGAAGGCTTCCTGGTCGTTGTAGCTCGTATCGAATGCCCCCGGCGTTGTTGGGAAGTTGGTGGACTTCGTTGAACCGGCCACATAAGCGTTACCGGCTACGTCTACGGCGATTGCGTTGCCAATATCCAGGGCCGACCCGCCAAGATAGGTGCCGTAGACAAGGCTCGTCCCGTCCGCGCTTAGCTTCGCCACGAAGACGTCAGTAAGGCCGTTGTAGCTGGTGTCGAACGCTCCCGGCGTCGTCGGGAAATTGCCCGATCCAGTGTACCCGGTTGTATAGACATTGCCCGCGCTATCTACGGCGACGCCGTAGCCCCAATCAAAGCCGGATCCGCCTAGATAGGTGCCGTAGATTAGACTCGTGCCGTCCGCGCTCAACTTCGCCACAAAGGCATCATCGCTACCGTTGACGCTGGTGTCGAACGCCCCTGGCGTCGTTGGAAAGTAGATGGAATCTGTGCTGCCGGACAGGTAGGCGTTGCCGGCGGCGTCCACGGCAATTCCGTTGCCGGCCTCAGGGCCCGGAGTGCCTCCTAGAAAGGTGGAATACCCCATCACCAGCGGATCGATCACCAGCGGCTGCGTCGGATCGTAGGCGCCGACCTCGAAGCGCACGCTCGTCCCGTTCAGCACATACCGGCTGGCGATTTCCTGCCGGCTGCCGCCCTCTTGCTGATACGTCAACGGCGCGTGCTGCACCACATCACCCGCCGCCGTGTGCAACACCAGAGCGCCTTGCGGATCGACCTCCACGCCTTCGGCGCCGGCGAAATCGAGCGTGATCACATTCGGATCGGCCGCCGGCGACACGATGAAATCGTATTCCAACGCGCCGTTGTTGCCGTAATAGATGAGATCGATTCCGGGATAAACGTCCTGATACTCGATACGGCCGAAGGTCGGAATATTGGCATGCCATTGCGACGGATCGTTACCGATGAAGTAGTTGAGTTTTCCTTCCAGCGGGTTAACACCCGCCGCTCGCCTCGCTGGATTCGCGCCGACGATCTCCATGTACACCGCAACCCCGGGCGAGCGGGGCGTGTCAACGCCCTGAAGACTCGCGTCCAGGGCGTTGACACGCCCCGCTCGCCAGTCTGCTGATTCTGAATTCTGATCCGCCGCAGGCGGACTGGATTCTGAATTCTGTAGCGCAAATACCGCCGCGGTCGGCATCAAGAACGTCGTCATGTCGCCGGTGCGGGCCACGAAATCGACTCGTCCGTCAAACTGCCCAACATTCTGCTCGAAGCTCAGCGGCAGCCGGCCGTAGTTCTCGGCCGGCGTCTGCTTGTGTGCGTCGGATAGGTTGCCTTGCGAATTCGCGCTGCCGACCGGCGTGAAGCCGACCGGAACTGCCGGCGGCACAGCATCCCTCGACTGTCTCATCGGGACGTGTGCAATCGAGCGGCTGGGAGTGGAAACACTTGCCGGCGGGGCCGCAACTTCGCCTTGGCGAGTCATCACGCCGACATCCGCCCGTTGCCGCAACAACCGCGAACGCGGCTTGCTTTCCAGAGCCAACGGATCCGCCAAAGGAGCTTGGATTAGCTCGGGCTCAAAAAGCGCGTCGGGCACCACCGTATCCGATGCTGACTCGGCCTGCGTGGCGGCCGGCGGGATCTGTTGAGGCACGGTCTCCTGACCGTGCCTCGGCAACTGACCGAAGGTCTCTTCCTGCGGCGGGGTCAGGAGACCCGCGCCGAGCGCGGACTCGGTAGACTCCCCCATCTCCGCGGGGCCCGTGGTTAATAACGAACCAGGTTGCACCCGGCTTTCAAGGAGATGAACGTTCAAGCGAGTCCGATTCAGCCAACGGTAATCGCGCGCCATTCGACGAGCCTCCCGACGGTGAAGGAGTTTCAGTAACGACGGCGATTGTCCAGCCGCGGAGTCGCAAAGTCAAACGAAATGCTGGAGATGTTAGGTCGAAGCGTGAGCGGCACCTGGCTATCACCGGGTGACGTACGGCACTGATTCAGCGGTCGTCGGTTCTACGGATCGAGTGCTTCGACCGTCCGGATGGTGGCGGTCGGCGGTGGTGATAGGTCTTCGAGCGGATCGGGTGTTTGGGCGTAGCCCATGTTGCCGCCGGCGTCGGCGGCTTCGACGCGGACATAGATGCGGCTGGGGGCGTCGAACGGCGGAGTCCATACGTAACTGCCGATGTTCTCGATCTTGGAGACGATCGGCGTCCACGGACCTTCGGGTTGCCAGGCGAACGAAAGAGAAATCGGCTTGGCCGCGAGATTCTTGTCGGCAGCGCGCCAGCGGATCGTATAACGTCGGCCGACGACTTCTTTGTCGGGCTCAACCCCCATGAGTCGTACGGTCGGCTTCGTGAGATCCACTTCGACCCAGACTTGCGGACGGTCGCCGTTCATCGGCGTGCGGCCGACGCCGTTCACATTGCGAACAACGAGACTTAATCCGTAAAGATCCTCGGCATCCACTTCCACCGAACATGCGTGTGCCGTCGGCGGCTGCATATCTCGCTTGACCCAGGCGCGCCCGTCGCGGGTGCACCACAATTCGACGCCCGCTACCTCGCCGATAGCGGCGCCTTTGAGCTCGTACTGCAGACTGACGCGTCGGCTGTTCACGATCTTCAGCTCGGAATCTTCGCCGATGAGTGATTTCGATGTCTGTGTCGGGTCTACCGCTTTGGCCTCGTGCACAGCGAGCATGGGTCCAGTTGCCGGCCGGTTTGCTTTTTCGGGTTCGACAGCGCCCGACAGCGATACGGCCGGTCCCGTCGGAGTCGATTCTCCGGACGCCGGCATCATATGAGCGCTAAGAGTCCGTCGCGTGATCTCTTCCAGATTCTGTGGCTTTGAAGTCGGCGGCAAAGGAAGCTTATCCGTTTGAACGGCGACTGCATCCGGTTGTTGCACTGCCTGATCGGCCAGCAGTTGTGGTCCTTCCGATTGCGGCATAGTCGGCGCGGCGTCCGCAAGTACGGGACCGGCAGACTCCAACGGCGGCAATGGTGCGGGCGGAACCCCTCGGTCCGGCCCCTGCGCCGCCGCGAATGTCGCGGATGGCGGGCTGGGCGGAACCGGCGGAGTTTCGGACACCTGCGGAACCACAATCGTAACATCGGCTGATGTCTGCGTTGGAAGACTTAGGTGCGCTTCGGCGGCGGGCAAGCCACCGCTTTCACCAGGCTGGAGCACGACATAGACAGGCGGTTTAACGGCGTTGGTGTTGGACGCGGCGACGGCTTTGGGCGGTGTGGCCGGCTGCGGCGCCGCCTTGGCGATATTTCTTACCACGGGCGCCGTCGCGGTGCTGGCGAACTCCTCTACCGGCGCCGGACCTGGGCCGGTTCGGTCCACGGCGACGCATCCCCCGAGCGTCACCAGCAACACACCGATTCCTGCCGCGGACCTCATTCCTGCGTCCTCCCCCCGAAGCGGAGCACGAGCCTTCACATAGTCCACCCTGTCGATTAAGTATCGACGGCGAGTGGAACCAAACTTTCGCTAAAGCCGGAAAATCCCGAGTAATTCCGGCGATCACGATCTTTAGGGCAGCTTGTGCAGCTTCACTTCGCCGCCCCTGTTCGCGCGTCGAACTAATCGGTATAGTGAGAGCTTGTCGGCAAGCCTAATAGCGGGAAACGAAGCGAAAGTCCACACATGTTTGCCGTCGTGCTTTGCATTGCCACTGGAATGTTCACGGCAACACCCGAGCGCCTGCCGGTAGCTTTCGATGATGCCGAGACAAGAACCGATGAGGCGACACTGCGGAAATGGGGCGCCGGGACGAACGACGGGGCAATCCTCGAAGTATTCCGAAAGCGAACGCTAACCGACGAAGAACTCTCCCGACTTACATCCCTCATTCAACAACTGGGCTCGGACCAATTCGACGTTCGCGAGACAGCCTCGGCGGAGCTCGCCGCCGCCGGCCGACGCGCGCTGGCGTTAATTCGACGTGCACTAAAGGACCCGGATCTGGAAGTCGCGACGCGAGCCAAGCGTTGCCTTCAACAGATTGAACGGCGAAACGACCAACCGATGATTCTGGCGGCGCTTCGGTTAGTCGCCTCACGCCGGCCGGCTGGCGCCGTCGAGACGTTACTCAATTTCCTGCCGTTTGCAGACGACGAGGTAGTGGAAGAAGAAGTGCTGACCGTACTCGGGCAAATTGCCAGCAGCGGAAGTCGGACCGAACCGGTGTTGGTTGCGGCCGTCCACTCCGGAGTCTCGCTTCAACGTGCCGCGGCCGGGCGGTTGTTAGGACGTTCGGCTCTGTCGGAACTCCGCGAAGCCGCGAGAATGCTTTTCACAGACCCCGACGCCAAAGTCCGGTTGTGGACCGCACAGGGGTTCCTCGCGGCGAAGGACCGAGACGCGCTGCCGATTCTGATCGAATTGCTCGTCGACGCACCCCAAGACATCGCCTGGCAAGCGGAGGACTTACTCTGTCGAATCGCCGAGGAGACGGCGCCGGATGCCTCCCTTGCAACGGGCACGCACCTCGAGCGGCGACGCTGCCGGGAAGCCTGGATGGAGTGGTGGCGAACGACCGGTGCAAAACTCGACAGCCAGCGACTTGACCTCGAACATCGGTCGTCGGGCCGAACCTTGATCGTGTCTTACACCGGTTACCGCAACAACCGTGGCCGAGTCTGGGAGCGAAACAAGAATGGGTCGGTGCTTTGGGAAATAACCGACGTGAATGGGCCCATTGATGTGCAACCCCTCCCCGGAGGGCGGATACTGATCGCCGAATACAACGGCAACCGCGTGACAGAACGCGACCAGAAAGGGCGAATTCTCTGGGAATACAAATGGCGGGAACGCCAACCACTCGGCTGCCAACGCCTCCCAAATGGCAATACGGTGATTGCCTGCATCAATGAGATTCGGGAGGTTGCACCGGACGGGAAACATGTTGCATCGTTTACACAACGTGCCTCCAGTATTTTGTCGTTCCAGAAGTTGCGGAACGGAAATCTCGTGGTGGTCACATACGACGGCGTGCTCAAGGAAATGGATGAACTGGGCAACGAAGTTCGGACGCTGAGTTTCGAGCGGCCGAATGAGGGCCTGGTAACGGTCGAGGCACTGCCGGGCGGGCATTTTCTTCTGCCGCTTACGTCCTCAGGCCGAGTGGCGGAGCTCGATGACAGTGGACGGGAGATCCGATCATGGCCGATCACCAAACCGACGGCCGCGACTCGACTTCCCAACGGTAACCTGTTGGCGTGCAGCAACAAGGACCAGCGTGTCGTCGAAATGACACGGGCCGGAAAGGTGGTGTGGGAGGAACACGCCGAGGGCAGAGTTTTTCGCGTGAGACGGCGATGACGTCTCGGCGTCACTGCGTTTCCACTTCGTAACACACCGCTTCTTGATCGTTTCGCACCAATAGATAACGGCCGGCGAGTGCCGGGTTGTTCCACGTCTTTCCGTCCATTGCCTGGACTCGGCCGCGCTCCTGCAATTCATCGGGTGAGGGCGCCACAAGCACGACTCGGCCATCTTCCGCTTGGACGATCAGTAAGTCACCCGCCAACAGGATTTGGCCGTGCCCATACCGGCCATCGATCCAGCGCCGCTTACCGGTCGCGGGGTCGAGGCACGCGAGAATGCCGTTATCGAGGCCGTAGATGAAACCGTTGTGAAACACCGGCGTGGTGAACTTTGCCTGCATCAACGGTTTTCGGTTCTCCCAAACGAACTCGACGGTCCAAGTGCCATCGTCCCGGCGACTCACGCGGATGCGCGCACCCTTTGCCATAACCCGTGGCCACGAGAAACTCCCCGTCATTACCCGGAATGGGGACAGGCTGCGACACATTGACCTTCTCCACGTTGGTCCATGAGAAGCTCCAGAGCACCTGGCCCGTTGTCAAATCGTGGCCGGCCAGCGCCTGTTTGTTAAGAAGTAGAACCTGCCGTATGCCAGCAATGTCGGCGAGTATTGGAGAGCTGTAGCTGGCTTGATCCGTGCCACCCTGCCAGATCCGTTTTCCCGTGGTGCGGTCGTACGCGGCGAGTGACGTGCCGTTCCTGTTCGTGGGGCTGACAATCACCCAATCGTCAACGACGAGTGGCGATCCACAGACACCGTGTGAGATGGAATCATCCGCACCACCTTCTAGGATATTCGCCGACCAGATTCGTTGGCCTGTCGTCCCATCAAGGCAATTCAACAGGCCGGTTCCGCCTACGGTAAAGACGCGTCCGTCGGTTACGGTGGGCGTGGCACGCGGTCCAGGGCCGCCCAGGCTTTTGTCGAATCGGACAGGATCCTGATAAACCCAAACGGGTGACCCATCCTGGATTCGATAACAACAGACGCATTCGTTTTCCGCACGCTGCTCCTGGGTGAATGCATATTTTCCAACTACCGCAAATGAACTCCAGCCGACACCCACCGGCCGACGCCATAGCTCGCGCGGCGGCGACTGGTTCCAATCGGAAACCAGGCGAACATTCGGTAGGATGCCGAGACGATTCGGCCCAAGGAACTGCGGGTAATCATTCGGCGTCGGCTTGAGGTCGGCAACACCGGCGCCGGCAAGCTCGGCCCAGTTGACGTCGGCCGGTCGACTCCAGCGCCATGCAAAGTTCACATGGGCAGCCCCGGTGAGCCCGTCGACTTTCACGAGGCCAATGCCTGCGGCGAAGAACAGGACGAGCACGGCAAGGATGCCGAGGCGAGCCGTCCACGCCATGGGGCGGAAGAACATCCACGCGGCCCAGGCCACCCAAATCGTGGCCAGAACCATAACGAGCCAGACCACTACGTCCGGAAGTGCGTCTCCGTTATACACACCGACCAGGACGCCGAGAAACGCGGCCCACGGAACGACGATCAGCCAAACCAGATGCCGTTTGTACCCCGTCTCTTGCAAGCTTGATCCGAGATTATATGTCAGGCCGACCACCGCCAGGATTGCAATGAGAAGTAAGGCAATGTAGCGCCCTTCCGGCATGATGCCGTTCAATCCAAACGTCAATACCCGCGCTGCGGCGTAGGGCAAGACAACAACCGTGACCAGCCAAGCGACGGCAAACCGCTTTGACGGCGAAAGCAGCGGCGCTTTGGGTATGAATATCTGTGATGCGGCGGCGGGTTGTTCGGTTCCCATTACGCGCCTCGTGAGGGTTTGAGTGTGATGGACACTCCACTAAGACTATATGCAAAAGGAATGTCGCCATGAACGTCCTTGTCACAGGCTCAACCGGATTGGTTGGTTCGGAACTGGTTTCGTCCCTCACCGCCGGCGGCCACGTGGTTACGCGTCTGGTGCGGCCGGGGTCTCAGACGAGTGGAAAATCCGTGACGTGGGATCCGCAAGCCGCGCGCATCGACAAGGCCGAACTCGAAGGATTCGATGGCGTGGTTCATCTCGCCGGTGAGAACATTGCGTCAGGCCGTTGGACGGAAGAAAAGAAAAAGAATATTCGGGATAGCCGGATTGAAGGCACTCGCCTCCTAAGTAGCGCGTTGGCACAGCTTCAGCGCCGACCGCGTGTTCTCGTTTCGGCGTCGGCGATCGGTTACTACGGCTCGCGCGGCGACGAGAAACTGACGGAGAGCAGCGCTCCAGAAACCGGCTTCTTGGCCGACGTGTGCAAGGATTGGGAAGCCGCCACCGAGCCGGCAGCTGCCGCCGGAATTCGAGTGGTCTTATTGCGCATCGGTGTGATTCTGAATCCAAAAGGAGGAGCGCTTTCGCAGATGCTCTTCCCGTTTCGCATGGGTGTCGGCGGACGAATCGGCAGCGGCCAACAGTTTTTCAGCTGGGTTACGCTGGACGATATCGTCGGCGCCATCAACCACGCCCTGAAGACAGAGAACCTAAAGGGACCGGTGAACGGTGTTTCACCGAACCCGGTCACCAACTTAGAGTTCACGAAGACACTCGGCCGAGTGTTGGGACGGCCGACGATACTCCCGATGCCCGCCTTTGCCGCAAGGTTGGCACTCGGCGAGATGGCCGATGAACTACTGTTGAGCAGCCAACGGGTCGAACCGAAGCGTCTGACGGAATCAAACTATACATTCCGCTTTCCCGAGTTGGAACCGGCACTGCGGCACATGCTTACGAAATGATCGAGCTTAGCCGCGACGCGGAGTCTTCGGAGCGGAGCGCTAGTGGACGACCGCGCTCCGCTCCGAAGACTCCGCGTCGCGGCTAAGCTCATTGACTTGCCTTGCCTAACGGCGAGGACGCCATACACCCACTTCATGGCGGCGCGCGAGCTTTATCTTCTCAGTCCTTATCAGGTTCCATCGCAGAATCCGCTGGTGTTGAACGGTGACGACGTGGCCGCGTTTCTGAACGGCTACGCGGCGCTTTGGCACCCGGCCGTCATCCACGGCGCCGCCGCTCCGCCGCGCGTCGTATCCCCTTACGACCATGAACAACCCGCCACCGAATGCGTATATGCCGTGCCGGACACTCCGCCCGCGATGCTGCCGGATGATTGGACCGAGCGAGTCAGTGCCGTGAATGCAACGGTGATCCCGGCGGCCGTCGATCGGGCAACTACGTTCCAGCGCCTGCGTGAGGTCGCCGGCGATTCGCCCTTGATTGAGGTACCGGAGGATCGGATTCGACCGTTCCTCGGGATCGGTTTCGGCTACATGATGGTGAATGCTCTTTACGAAGCGATGGAGCACGAGAACTTGCTCCCCGTCGTTGAATTCTGGCGAGACGTGCAAAACGCGGTCGATGCCGTAGCGGAACCCGACCCGCACGCCTTCCGTGGACATTTACAAGCGGCGGCCGACCGGCTGAAGGCAGCGCGCGAAGTCCTGTATCCGGTCACCATTCACGTCATGGATATCGCCCCAAGCTTTCCCCAACAATTCACGGAATTCCGCCCCGCTGCCTTCGAAGCGGGGCTGCCAATGAATATCGTGGCGTCCGCGGTCCAATTAGAAGTGTTGCAGCGCGTGGCGCCTGACACACTTGCGGAGATTCGCGAACGCGTCGGTCTAGATTCGGTTGAAATATGCGGCGGATGCTATGTCGAGTGCGAAGAAGATTTGCTACCGATCGAATCGCAAGTCTGGAACTTGCGCAAGGGCCTCGCGGTTTCGCGGGATCTACTTGGCTCTGAGGTTCGGGTATTTGCTCGTCGGTATTCGGGTTTCCACCCGCAGTTGCCGCTGGTGTTGACCAACGCCGGCTTGTCGTGCGCGATTGCCTATTCGTTCGATGACATCGCCGTCGCGACGTACCAATCGACCGTCGTCGCGTTTACTTCACCGGATGGACGCCAGGTAGATGGTTTTGCCCGCAGGCCTCACTTGACGAGCGACCACTGTGTTTTCTTTCACCTGGCGTACCATTTACATCGATCCATCATGCAGGACCATGCGGCCACCATCGCCCTTTGGCATGAGGCGCCCGATTCACCTGCATATGCCGATTGGGTCGAACTTAGTCGGTTCGGTCCGGTGCTCGGCCAATGGACCACGTTGTCTCGCTATCTCGGCGATGTGTCGGCCGGTGAGTACGCCAGCACGATGTCGCCCGATGATTATCACGTGGATCATTTGTCGAAGCGCGTCGATGACGGATCTCCAAAGCCCGCCACTGAATTCGCCGATCACGCCCGCCAACGTCGCCGCATGGACACGCTTTACACTCTGGCGGCGTTTGTTCGTGGCGTTACTGGTGTGAACGATCCATTGCGGAATAACGTCGCGCTCGATCGTTTGGAGGCGTTGAGTGAGCAGTATGACCCTGACCTGGACGCGAACGCCGACTTTCGTGCGGCGGGAAAACTGGTCATGGACTCACTTGCGGGACGTCTTTTGGCTCGTGCACAAGCGCCTGACGCCGGCTATTTGTTGTTGAATCCTTGTTCCTTCGCCCGGCGCGTTGCACTGGAGTTGCCGCCGGCAACGACGCCGTTGCCTATTTCCGGCCCCATTAAGGCGTGTCAACTGGATAGCGACGCATGCCGTGTCGTGGTCGAGATACCCGGGCTTGGCTTCGCATGGATGCCGCGCAACGGGCCGGCCGGGACGCCGCCAATGCCGGCACGGATGCGGATGGCCGACGATCACCATGTCCGCAACGAGTTCTTCGAAGCCGAGATCGATCCAGCAACCGGCGGGCTGCGCGGCATTCACGATCATCACCACCGCGTGCACCGCGTCGGCCAACAACTAGTATTCAACCCCGGAAGCTCCATGCGCGCGACGAGCGTCCGAGTGGTTTCGACGGGACCGGCACTCGGCGAGATCGTAACGGAAGGGACCTTGGTCGGCGAGCACGATCAAACACTGGCGCGATTTCGGCAGCGCTTCCGCGCCTGGTTAGGCCGGCCGATACTGGAGCTTCGGATTGAAATTGAGCCGACGCTCGGCCCCGCCGGCTATGCCTGGCATGCCTACTACGCCGCCCGTTTTGCGTGGCGTGATGAACGTGCCGTCCTGCTCCGGGCCATCAACGGAACTGGATATGTCACCAGTCACACCCGGCCGCAAACGCCCGATTATCTCGAGCTTCGACAAGGCCGCCAAAACACCGTCATCTTTCCCGGCGGGCTGCCGTTTCACCAACGGCACGGTGCACGCATGCTCGATGTCGTGTCGATCCCTCCGGGAGAAACCGGACGCGTGTTCGATCTGGCAGTCGGTCTCGACCGCGAACATCCGATGCTGACCGCCCACGGCGTGATATCGCCGGTTCCCTGCTTGGAGGTCGACAACGGTCCGCCGCACATCGGGAGCAGCGGCTGGCTTTTCCATATCGACTCGCCGAACTTGTTGCTGACCAGTCTACGGCCGGCCGAGAACGGCGACGCCGTGATCGCCCGCTTCTTGGAATGTGGCCAGCACGGCGGACACGTGGAGATGCGCTTTCCCCGCGAGCCGATCCGGGCCAAGCTCTGCGACGACCGCGGCGAGCGTTTGCGCGACGTTGATGTCGACGGCGACCGTGCAACATTCGAAGTATTAGCCGGCGAACTGGTGCAATTGCACGCGGAGTTTTCGTAGTGTCGCACTTTAACGTTCAGCGCTTTGTGTGGCACGCCCTGAGTCCGCGAAGGGCGTGATTTCAGGCTGCAGTATCCACGCCCTTCGAAGACTCAGGGCGTGCCACCCAACCGAGATATTGCCGGAGTTTTCGTGAGTCGGAGGAATGCTACGGCGCCGGCTCGTTCTGCGGCGGCGACGGCATCGCGAGGTCGCTGCTGGGGAGCAATTCAATTCGGTCCGGAATGATCGGCCCATCGGGCGTTGCCGTCCGAGATTCGGATTCAGGTGGGCGCGAGCGCCGCTTCGATCCGGACTTCGAGTTTCGCTGTTGCTTTGAATTCGCGCGATCGGAGATTGGTATGGGCTCGTCCAAGGATTCCAGGAACGAATCGTCCATTTCCTCGACGGGTGCTCGGGCAATGCCTGCTCGCTGTGTTCGCTGCTGACCGCGGTCACGATGTTGGCCCGCAATGGCATCCGAGGACACCTGGTAGCGATGGCTTCCCACGCTCAACTCATCGCCGTCCTTGAGGAACCCCTCAACCACCCGAACCCCGTTGATGCGGATGCCATTCGTGCTCCCCAGATCGCGGACGATCAAGCGTTCGCCGACCTGGGCGATGCAGCAATGCCGCCGCGAGATCTTCTTCGATTCAAACTGGATGTCGCACTCGGTGTCGCGCCCGAGAAGGAGAATGGGCTTGTCGAGCAGAATCCGCATACCGTCGTCGAGCGAGAGTAGCTGCGCGGGCATGGCCGGCGTTTCCTTTTAATCCGCGTCGTCAAGCAACGACGTAGTATACCACCGGCCCCGCCATGTATCGAGGCGAGCGTAAGCATCCTACCGCCAAAACGTGCTTTTGCCTACTTGGTACAATGGCATCACGGAGAATCGCTATGCCGATGCACGACTGGAAACGCGTCGAGGCGGGGATATACCACGACTTTCATCACGAGTGGATTTCCGAGATCAAACGAACGCTTAATCGCGGACTCTTGCCCGAAGATTACTACGCGATGGCCGAGCAACAGGCGGCGGGCTTCGGCCCGGATGTGTTAACGTTGCAGAATACGGCCGAAGATTCCAGGGTGAGTGGTGGTTCCGCGTCGCTGACTCAAACTCGGCCAAAAACCACTTACTACGCCAAGACACCGTCCGAATTTCATCGAAGAAAGAAAAGTTCGATTGCGGTCCGCCATGTTAGCGGCGACCGCATCGTAGCAATAATCGAAATCATCTCGCCCGGCAACAAGAATAACGCCCACGCTTTCAAAGCGTTTGTTGAAAAAGCGTGCGAACTTCTGGAGCATCGCATCCATTTGTTGCTCATCGATCCGTTCCCGCCCGGACGACGTGATCCGAACGGAATCCACACCGCGATTTGGGAATTGGTCGAGGACGATCCGTTTCAACTACCGCCGGAGCGCCCACTGACGCTGGTGGCTTATGAATGCGGTTTGACGACGCAAGCTTACATTGAAACGATCGCAGTTGGCGAACGCGTGCCGGATATGCCGCTCTTCCTTGAACCCGGTGCGCATGTGCTGGCGCCGTTGGAAGCCACGTACCAAGCCGCCTGGGACACTGTTCCCGCTCGATGGCAGCGGGTTATTGCTGCCCCCAAATGACCATTCGTACCCCAACCGGCAAATGACGCACCGCCGGATCCTGAATCAACGCGCGGCCACTACCCCGCCAGCGCGGTGCATACATGTGTCGCGGAGGGGCGCGATTCGTCAGTCGCTGGCACATCGCGGTTCGTTCGCATAGCACGACCGGGCTCTGTCTGACACTGGGCACTCCGCCAAATCGCGAAAACCGGGAATTCGAGTCCGGAAAATGCTTGACACCGGCGGGGTGCGCGACCAGGATGACCGCTGGTTCGCTGCTCCGTCGAAACCCTTAACCGCGGTACTCAGCAAGTGAACCTCAGCCAACTCTCGAGCGCTTCCGTAGTTACAACGCAGTGCTATACGCGCGCATCCAGCGCTCACCTTGGCTGGGGTGTGCACTTTTTTGCAATCGGAGGATGATGTCCATGGCGCAAACTCGAAGACGGCCCAAGCCGGCACATAAGTTCTCACGGCCCCCTTACCTCGAAAAGTTGGAAGGCCGGGATTTGCCCAGCTTCATCACGCCACCGTCGTATTCGATCGATGGGAAGGCGGAGGCTATCGCGGTTGGAAAATTCAATCACGATGGGCTGCCGGATCTTGCCGTGGTGGGCGGCGGGAGGTTGACGATCCTGGCGGGTACCATCGATGGCGACTTCCAGACGTTGGTCATGTACTCTCAGGCAGGCCGGCACGTCATCGCGGCGGATTTTACCGGCGACAACGTGCTCGATTTGGCCACTGCCAAAGAATGGGGCACCGGGACGGTGTACGTGCTGGTCGGCAACGGCAACGGAACTTTCAAGCCGCCGGTCAGCTATACCGGCAATGCACCTGGAATACTCGCAGCCGGCGACTTCGACGGCGACGGTGACGTCGACCTGGCGGCAGCCGATTACGACTACTTCGGGCCTAATGGAAAGGTAGGCATCCTGATCAACTCCGGTACCGGCGCCTTTAGCAGCGGCGGAACGTACAGCACGGGAACCAATCCCCACGACATCACGACAGGCGATTTTGATAATGACGGCGATCTCGATCTTGCCGTGACAGGCCATTACTACGTCAACGACCTTCAGGATACGATCGTCAAAGTGCTCTTGGGCAACGGAGACGGGCAGTTCCACTTCGGGGCGACCTACAACGATGCACGGCCAGTCGCCCTGACGACGGGGGACTTTAACGCCGATGGCCGCCTCGATCTGGCCGTGGCGAACCATGATGGAGTCGGGTCCAACAACGATAAGAACGGTGTCAGCGTGTGGCTGGGAAACGGCAACGGCACTTTTAAATTCAAAAAGGCCTACGACATCGCATCGTATCCTATTTCAATCGCGACAGGCGATCTCGACGGCAACGGCCAACTCGACCTCGTGATCGTCTCCTCGCTTGCGTCCAATGTGAGCGTGTTGCACGGGACGGGAGGCGGCAATTTTGTCGCGGCGACTGGCTATGGCTTAGCTGAGGAAGACGGGAGCGATGTCGTCGTCGAGGACCTCGACAACGACGGTGACCTCGATATGGCGGGAGCGTGCGGCAGGGCCATAACCGTATTGCGGAACAACGGCAGCGGGAACTTTCAACCGGCCGTCGCCAACTTGGTAACCGGCGGTGCGCTTAATGTCACATCGGCGGACTTCAACGCCGACGGCACCCCTGATATCGCGGTCTCGGGCGGGCCAGGATATCCCTCCAATAAAGTGATCGTCATCCCCGTTCAGGCAAACGGGTCCTTTGGCGCCGCGGTCAGCTACACGGTCGGCACTGGTCCCGAAGGATTCGTGGCCGCTGATTTCAACAATGACGGCTTTCCCGATCTGGCCACGTCCAACTCGTCGAACAACATCAGCGTGCTCATGAACAAAGGCGACGGCACCTTCTTCCCCACGCAAACGTTTGCCGCCGGGGTGTCCCCGCGATCGATCGGCGCGGCGGACTTCACCGGCGACGGAAAGCTCGACCTCATCGTCACCAACCACACGGATGCCGCGACTCTCCGCCTGCTGCGTGGCACGGGCACGGGTCGATTTCGGGCCCCGCAGAGCTTTGATGCCGGCCCGTGGGCGGGTGTCTTGACCATTGCTGATTTCGACGAAGACGGTGACCAAGATGTCGCCGCGGCCTGCGGTTTATGGGGCTGCAATACCATGAGGATCATCCTCAGCGACGGCCCCAGCTCATTCGCGAGTCCGATCACCTACGTGATTGCTCCACACGTTAACGACGTTGAGCCAGCCGACCTCAACAGCGACGGTGTCATCGACCTCGCCGTCCATGCGAGTGGGATGTTCTCCCTGCTGGGCAATGGCGACGGCACATTTTCCATCGTCTCCAACCCCGACCCCGGCGCCGGAGGTGTAGAGGTTGCGGACTTTAATCGTGACGGGATCATGGACCTGGCCCTGACACACCACCTGGCGTCTTTGTGCGTAACTCTTGGCAATGGCGACGGCACGTTCCAGACGCCCACCTACTTCGCTACCGGAAACGGCGAAGGCGCCGCTGTCGCGATCGACTTCAACGGCGACGATTGGCCCGACCTACTCATGGCCCAGGAGTACGGCGAAGGCGTGGCGGTGGCCATCAACGCCGCCGATTGGGCCCCGGCGCCGATCGGCCACGGGCGGCGGCAGAGCCGGCCGGCGACAGCGATGCATTTTACACCCATCAATGAGCGTTACCTGGTCGGACTACCGCGAAGCGGTTCGATCGCACAGCCCAGGGTCGCGCAGCGCACCCTGGGTGAACGAAACGACCACACCACTAACCTGAAAGGGTTGGATCGCAGCCACTCGATGCAACCCTTTCAGGGTAAGTCGATGCTCACGACCGATGAGCCAGGGTGCGCTTCGCGACCTTGGGCTGAGATACGTATCCCCTTCGGGGAAATGGATGCATGGTGGATGGAAGTGTGATTCAACAAGCGGAATACACCCAAACGGTAGCACAGACAGTTCTGTCTGTGCGTCCAGACAGGAATGTCCGGTCTACCGGGCCACTGTTTTTATGAAAGCCGATAGCCGCCTACTTTTCCTTCACCGCCGGCACCGGCACCGGCGCCACCGGCGGCGTGTAGCCTTGCAGGCGGGTTCCCGATTGGCGGGTGGTGGGGTGGAGACTGCCAAGGACAATGGCGACGTTTCCTTTGAGCTTCGGATCGGCGGCCGCGGCGTAGAGGTTTTCCAGGCCGGCGACTTGTTCCTTGGCCAGGGCGAGGCCATTTAGTTGGATGTGACGGGATAGCGCGATTGCGGCCGCGGATCGTAGCGGAACGGGGCCGTCGCTCAATACGACGCGGGCCAGTTGTCGTTGGGCATCGGCACCGGACAGGCCAATGATGGCCTCGATGGCGTGGGGCGCCAACTCTGGGACTTGAAGAGCGTGGTAAAGTGCATCGGCGGCGGGTTGGATGTTGTATCCGGGAACTTCACCGGTCGCCATCCGCCGAAACCACACGACCGCCTGAGCCGATCGGTTTTTCCGCTCCTCCTCGGACAGCGGCTTGTCCGACGCCTCGGCGATGCGGGCGGCCAACGCCCGTTTCATGTCGTCCGGGTTCAGTGTCGCCGGCACGAGCCACACGTTTCGGTAGTTGCTGATCAGGCGTCTCAATCGGACCTCGAAATCGCCCGGGACGGCGCCCGTCGCATCAGGGGCCACCATGATGAGCACAGGCAGTAAGCCGTAGTTGATGTCGGCCCGAAGTTGCGACAACGTGAAATTGAGCCCTGGGTTCGGCAGTGCGGCGAGCATGAGGTCGGAGGGCCGGTCGATTTGCCTCCAAACCCGGGCAGGATCGTTCACATCCATCGCCTGCGGGACAATGGTGTTGCCCGAATCAACCACCAGGACGACGGCGTCGATGTCCGAAGCTTCGTTCAAGCGGCGTAGTACATCGCGGCCGTTGTGTCGCACCACCGGTTCGTATCCCGCTGCCCGAATGACTTCGGCAACCTGATTGGCGCGATCCACTTTGGCATCGCCTTCGATGACCTTCGGGTTGGAGTCGGTAATCGCTCGCTGAAGAATTTCGACGACGCGCCAGGCATAGCGCTGCGGATTCGGGTTCGGAATTCGCAATACGGCATCTGCGGCTGCGAATTGCACACGCCGATCGGGGAAGTTCAGCGCTTGCAATAGTGCCGGTGTGCGTTGACCCGTCGGCTGGACTGCGCGGACCTCGCCGAGGTCGCCGAGCGTTTGAACGGCGGCCAGGATGACCGGGACACGCTTGTCACCTAGCGCGCGGTCGAGAACCGACATCACAAGGTCGGGATTTACGATGCGGGCCAGTTGCTTGACGTCGGGAGCGCCGGTTTCGAGCGGCTGGTCGACGCCTGCACGCTCGTAACCCTTTTCCAAGGCGAGGTTCAAAAAGATGATTTGTGCCGGCTCGAAAGTCGGATCGAGTTCCAACGCTTGCCGGGCGAACCGCAAACCGAAATACTCTTCCGCTTTGGTGGCCGGAACTGTGTGAGGGACGAGCTGGTCATTCTGCCAGGTCCACACGGTAGTCTCGCGCCCTTCCACCAGCGGGCCTTGGTGCTGGTAGTAGCGTTCGGCTTCGGCGGTTAGGGCTTGCGGCGCCGGCGGCAGCTGGTCGTATGAGGTTTTCCCTTGGAAGTAGGTCAATGCCTCGCGGGCTTTGGAGCGCACCACATCCGGTTGTTTAGGCGATGCCGCCAGGTACCACAGGTAGGAACTAGCCGCGGCGTCACGACGATTGTGCTTCAGCGCGTGCAGATAAACCACCTCGATTAACTCGACACGAAGATTTGGGTTGTCGACTTCGAGGGCGGCAAGCAACGGCGGCACAATGGTACGGTCCAGTTGGAGCATCGCCTGCATGACGGAGGCGTGCGCGGACCGGCTATCGTTGGTACGGAGAAACTCGACCAAGAATGGAACCGCATAGGGCCCGGATTTGCGAAGCTCGATAATCGCGTAAGCCCGTTCTTCCGGAGTGGCCAACAGATTGGCCACTAAGTTGCGCAGGCGATCGGCATCGCCGCGGTGTTTTTTCACGACTGCATTGACCCGGTCTAGGAGCGGCCCGGCATCGGCGCCAAGGTCGGGGATGTTCAGGAGTTGAAGGAACGCGGACACGCCTTGTTCTTCAACGATTTGCAAAAGCTCGGCATCGGTCGGATTCTTGGCCAGAAAGCCCTTCAGGTCTTCGGCCGCGAGCTTGAACTTGCCGACGCCGATGTTGAAGCGCATGGCCGTCCAGAACTCGAGCGCCGTCTCCGGCGGCTTCAGGAAGCGCCGATACTCGTCCTCAATCTGCTTAAGCGGGACTTGGGCGCCGCCCGGCTTGTCTGGCTGCTTGTTTTCCTCCTGTGCATATGCAGAGAGACTTATGAGTGACGCTATAAGAAGAGCAATGAGCCGGCGTGATGTGATCAAGTGAGATGCCTCCACGTTGCTGTCGCGAACGCCACTGACAACTGACAACTAACTACTGATTATTTCATTCCGCACCAAATCTTCATTCGTTTCGCGCCGGCGGATTAGGTGGTGAGAAGTGCCGTCCACCAGAACCTCGGCCGCGCGCGGCCTGCTGTTGTAATTACTGCTCATCGCCATCCCATAAGCGCCGGCGCTGAAAGTCGCAAGCAAGTCGCCGCGTTGCATCGTCGGCAGCCGTCGGTCTTTCGCCAAGTAGTCACCTGTTTCGCAAACTGGGCCGACGACGTCATGAAGTTGTGTACCCGGAATAGCCGCTTCATAGTCTTCGGGCGGCGCCGGCATGTCCGCCGCGGGCTTGACCGGCCAAATACGATGGAAGGCATCATACAGGGTGGGCCGAATCAAGTCGTTCATCGCCGCATCTTGGATGATAAAGCTCTTGCCGCCGGATTCCTTGGTGTAGATCACTCGGCTCACAAGTATTCCTGCATTGCCGACGATGACCCGGCCCGGCTCGAGAATCAACTTGCAGCCGGCCGTTCTTACCGCCGGGATGATCACGTCGGCGAATGCGTCGACCGGCCTTGCCTCCTGTTTCCGATAGTGGATGCCGAAGCCGCCGCCCATGTTGATGAATTCGATTCGGTGACCCTGCCGCCGAAGTTGCTCAATAAGACCGACGCCTTTTCTTACACCGTCTTCGTAGGGCTTGGTGTCAAGGATCGGCGACCCGAGATGCATGTGCAACCCAACAATTCTGACGTGTGATTCGCCGATGGCGCTCGCGCAACGTCCAGCAGGCTCTCAATATCCAGGCCGAACTTGGTGCCTTTGACACTGGTATCGGTTTTGACATGCGTTTTAGGAGGCAAGGCCGGATTCACACGGAGCGCAACACGGGCGGTTCTTCCCATCGACTGCGCGACCGCCGCAAGCGCCCCGAGTTCGGCCTCGCTTTCCACGTTGAACATGAGCACATCGCTTTCCAATCCGTAGCGATGCTCTGATTCGGTTTTTCCTGCGCCGGCGAATACGATTTCGTTGCCAATGCCTCCCGCGGCTAACGCCCGATACAGTTCGCCGGCACTGGTGACGTCGAAGCCGGCTCCGTGTTCGTGCATGAGCCTGCAAATCGTCAAATTCGGATTCGCCTTGAGGCTGTAGCAGATGAGAGGTTCGACGGGCGAAAAGGCTCGTTGCAGTTGTTCCAGGTGATGGAGAAGTGTCGCCCGGCTGTAGACGAAAAGCGGCGTGCCGTATGTCGCAGCCAATTCCGAAACGGGGACCTCTTCACAATGCAAGGCCCGGTCACGGTAACAAAAATGGTCCATGCAAAAGAAGTACTGTCAGGTGTTCGGCACGACGCTCGGCGGCGGCACGAAGAATTCGGAGATGCGGCAATGAAAGCCGGGAATCACATCGCCGCCGTCTAACTCGGCGTCGTCGTGCAGGACGGTTCCCGCGCCGCTGGCCTGCTCGATTCGCACCGTCCGGGCTTCGGGGTTCACGATCCAGATCAACCGGACGTCTGCTCGTCGATACTCTTCAAGTTTGGTGTCGACCTCATACGCGAGGTCATTGGGAGATAGGACTTCAACTACCAGGTCGGGGACGATGTGAATGAAGGCCGCCGACATCGCCGTCTCTTTTGTGATTCGATCGCCACGGAGGTACGAAACATCGGCCTTCCGAACGCGGTTTGGATCCTCCGGAAAACAGCGGTAACTAGTACCTTCTGAAAAAACCCAACCAAGTTTCGCCGCTTGGCAATAGGTTCTGAGCAAGAAGTATACATTTGCCGCAACGTAACTCGACCATACGCTCATGTTGGTCTCCACCAGTCGGCCGTCCACTAGCTCGTAATGGTCTCCGTCTGGCATGCGCAGGAGGTCGTCGGGCGTATAGCGTGTGATCGTTGAAACGTCATTCATATCTTGTTCTCATTCATGCGAAGAAGGCACGTTGATTGTAACCTACAGCCCCAGTTCCTTCAGCTGTTTTGCATCCACGGCGGCGGGGGCGCCGGTCATGAGGTCACGGGCGCGCTGGTTCTTCGGGAAAGCGATCACGTCGCGGATGTTGCTTGTGCCGCTGAGCATCATGACCCAGCGATCCAGACCGAGAGCGATGCCCCCGTGGGGCGGGGCGCCGAATTTCAATGCGTCGAGCAGGAAACCGAATCGGTTCCGGGCCTGTTCGGGTGTCATGCCCAACACGGAGAAGACGCGCGACTGAACCTCCGGGCTGTGAATTCGGATGCTGCCGCCGCCGCACTCGTCGCCGTTGATGACGAGGTCGTAAGCGCGCGCAACACGCTGCCGGGGTCGGATTCCAACCGTTCCAGGTCCTCCACGCGTGGTGACGTAAACGGATGATGGTTCGCCGCCCAGCGTTGCTCCTCTTTGTCGAAGGTGAAGAGCGGAAAGTCGACGACCCAGGCAATCTTGAAATCGGCCGGGTTGTAGAGCTTGAGCGCAGCGGCAAGGTGGACTCGCAATGCACCCAGCGCCTGGCAAACCGTTTCCTCCTTGTCGGCAACGAACAAGATCAAGTCACCGGGCGCGGCCTGGAGGCGTTCGTTAAGGCTACGTTGGACTGGAACCGGGACGAATTTCTCAATCGACGAATTCCATTTCTCTGCTTCGACTTTGACCCATGCCAGACCCTTAGCACCGTAAGTCTTGACCACCTGTTCCAGCTCATCGATGTTCTTGCGCGAGAAGCGCGAGGCCGCTTGCTTTGCGTTGAGCGCACGGACGACGCCACGCGACTCCAACACGCCTTGGAACACTTGAAATGTCGTCTGTGCGGCCAGGTCGCTGATTTCGGCAATCTCCACGCCATAGCGCAGGTCGGGCTTGTCGCTTCCGTAACGCAGCATGGCATCGGCGTACCGCAACCGCGGCAACGGCAACGGAATGGTTACGCCGATGCATTTCTGAAAGACCTCGGCCGTGAGGCCTTCGATGACCGCGAAAACGTCGTCTTGGTCGACGAACGACATTTCGAAGTCAAGCTGCGTGAACTCCGGCTGGCGATTCGCGCGCTGGTCTTCATCTCTAAGGCAGCGAGCGATTTGAAAGTACTTGTCGAAGCCGGACACCATCAGAAGTTGTTTGTAAATCTGCGGCGATTGCGGGAGTGCGTACCAGCTGCCATGGAAGAGGCGGCTGGGCACTAGGTAGTCGCGGGCACCTTCCGGCGTGCTTAGACCCAGCAGCGGTGTCTCGACGTCGAGAAACCCTTGTGCATCCAAGTAGTCGCGGATCGTCTTGATCATGCGATGGCGCAACATGAGCCGGCGTTGCACCGAAGAGCGGCGCAAGTCCAGGTAGCGATATTCCAGGCGGAGGTCCTCGTTGGCGAGTTCTTCCTTGCCGAATTCGGTTACTTCGAACGGCGGCGTGGGACACCGATTAAGGACGACCATGGCCCGCGCCTTGATCTCAATCTCTCCCGTGACCACATCCTTCCGTTCCTTGCCTGGAAGCCGGCGCGCCACTTCGCCCTGTACCGCGACAACGAACTCGCTTCGCAGCTCCGCCGAGGCCTCCAGTAATTCAGTGCCGCTGTCCTGGTCGAAAACGATCTGCGTGATGCCATAACGGTCGCGGAGATCGATGAAGACGAGGGCCCCTTGGTTGCGGTAGGTGTTCACCCAGCCGTTCAGCGTGACGGTCTGTCCGGCGTTTCCTGCCCGTAACTCACCGCACGTGTGCGTTCTTTTCCAGGATTGCATAAAGGTCCCTCATGCGCGAAGCGTATCCGCCATCAAGCAAGACCGCGGAACGAAACGGCTGGTTCACTTCCGCACGGCGGTCGGGAATATGGGTGGATTATATGGGGTGGTGCGATCTGAAACGGACTTCGGCGGTGCTCTACGCTTTGGATTCGCTCCACCACGGGCTCAGCATGTGAATTTTGGCAAGAATCGCCTCTTTATCACGCCCGTCCTTCGCGGTCGCCAGGCGAGCCTTGAGTTTCCTCATTTTCTTTTTCCGGTGATAACGGCGACCCAGCTCGATACGGCGTTCAACCATCAGCAGCGACCTCTTGCCTTTGCATGCAGGAATCTAACGAAAAGTAGTATATCGGCCGGGCGGGCTCATGTCCGAACGAGAACTTCCGCCAAGTGTACCGCGCGTACCCTGCTCTTGTGTCGTCGCAAGTAGCCGGCGATATTCATCAAGCAGCCCGAATCGGTGGCGACAACGGCGTCCGCGCCCGTCTGTTCGATGAAATTGGCCTTATCCCGCACCATGGCCCCGCTGATGCCTGGGTAGCGCACGGAAAATGAGCCGCCGAACCCGCAGCATTCGTCGCTCCGTTCCAGGTCTACCAATTCCAGGTCCTTGACTTGCCGTAGCAGCCGTTCCGGTTCGGTCATGAGGCCGAGACCGCGCAGATGGCACGCCATATGGTAGGTGACCTTCGACGGGTACCGGGCGCCGACATCTTCGACCTTCAGCACGTTGACCAGAAAGTCGGACAACTCGTGCGTTCGCCGCGCTAGATCGGCGGCCCGCTCATGCCATACCAGGTCGTCGTGAAATAGCTCGGGATACTCCAACTTGACCATGGCGGCGCACGATCCAGACGGAGTGACGACCGTCTGCCCGTTGGCAAAGGTGCGGATGGTGTGCCGGGCGATCTCGCGGGCTTCGTTGTGGTAACCGCTGTTGAAATGTGGTTGGCCGCAACAGGTCTGGGCCTTGGGAAAATCCACTTCGACGCCGAGCCGGCGCAACAGCTTTACCGTGGCCAGCCCGACTTCGGGGAAGAAAACGTCGCCGATGCAGGTGACCAACAGAGATACTTTCACGGACGCTCCCTTGTCTACAACAAGCGCCGGCTTTCTTGAACGAGTGCATCATGAATGAACCGCTGCACTCGCGCGGCCATATGATTGAAGTACTGCCAGCTATGCCCGCCGGCCTTCGTCTTCAAGTCAGCCGTATGCGTGATTCCCAGGGCATTCAACTTTTCATGCAAACGGTCGGCGCCCCGGTGCCAATGCACGTCGGCCGGGTCGATGCAGAAGTAGATGTGTGGAGGATAGTTGCTCGGCGGCACGTGCATGATGGCAGTGTCCTGCCGGCACTGTTCCTTGCTGTCATACATGGTGTCCACTTCAGAGCCGTGGCCATGGAGCTGGTGATAATCCAGCGCCGGCGAGATTGCCGCCACGACATGGAACATTTGCGGGTACTTGAACGCCAGCCGCAGCGCGCCCTGCCCTCCCATGCTTATTCCCTGCAGGCCGATGGCCGCAGGCGCCAATCCCCAACGCGTTTGAAAAAACGGCATCACCTGATCAAGCAAGTAGCGTTCGGCCGTGATAAGCGGGTCAAATTCGGCACAGATTCGGTCTGCCCACCACGAATGCTGCCCATGGGGACACACGCACGCCAATTCCAGTTCTTCGATCGGGCGCGAAAGATCGGGGCGATCGTGCAGTGTTTCCAGCCCATATCCATGCAGGAATAATGTGCCGAAGTGAGGCCGATCGCCCTTCGGATCGTACACGTCGGCGCGCTTGCCTCCAATCTCCACGATACTCCAACCGCCGCTCATCGCCTTCGCGCCTCGATTCTCGTAATTGCCTCTTTCCCCGGACGACGCTTTTGTGTTCAATACTATCTTTCCATCGGGCCGCTACCAGTGAGCCAAGACGTAATGGAAATCCTCCTCCCGGCTGAGCGAATCCAAGCTCGCATTGCCGACATCGCCCGGCAAATCGAAGCGGATTACGCCGACCGTCCGGTAACGATCATCGGCGTGCTCACCGGAAGCTTGATGTTCCTGGCCGATCTCGTGCGGCATCTACGGCTGCCACTGCGAATCGGGTTCATTCAGGCCTCAAGTTATCGCGGCAATGCCACATCGCCAGGCGATCTCCGCATCGTGCCCGAGATCACGCCGGATGTCCGAACACGCCATGTGCTCTTGCTCGATGACATTCTCGATACGGGGCAAACGCTCAGCCACCTTATCAAGCATTTTCAAGGCTTGCACCCGGCGTCGCTGAAAGTCGGTGTCTTGCTACGCAAAATTGGCCGACAAACCATCCTCCTCGAGCCGGACTACTGTGGCTTCGAGATCCCCGACGCCTTCGTCATCGGGTACGGACTGGATTATAACGACGAGTATCGGCATCTTCCGTTTATTGGTGTACTACCGAATCAGCCGGCCGATGGATGGCAGGCAGTCGGCCGGATGGAACCCTTGCGAGCCGAATAATGATGCGAACACTTCTGGTGATTCCAAGCCTGGGTTACAAAGGCCAGGCGAAGCAACTCATGCTACTCGCTGCAAATCTTCCGAAGGAACACTTTGATCCCCGAGTCTGCGTCTTGGGCAAAGACGAAGCTCTCGGCGACGACTTGCGAGCGGCGGGAGTTCCCGTCGAATGCCTCTCCTGGACGCGGCCGTTCGACGCTCGGCCATTGCTTCGCTTGCGGCGGCTCATTCACGAATTCCGGCCCGAACTGATTCATGCGTGGGGATTCACGGCGCTGCGGGCCTGTGCACTGGTTCGCGGAACGGCTCGTCTCTACTGCAGCCTTCCCCCACTTTTCCCCGGCGCAACCGACTTCCGAACGTGCTGGACCGATGGCTGCTGCGACAGGCCGACGGCGTGATCGTCTCCGACCGTGGTTCGCTACAAGCGGTTATGGCATGCATGAACGTGCGGTCGGTCCACCTGGTTCATCCGGCTGTCGAACCGACGCCGTCCGCAGGGGCCCGTCATGATCTTTGTGATTCGATAGGCGTGCCAACGAATGCCCGTTTGCTCGTCGGTGTTGGGCCCATAGAGGGCCGCAAGGGTTTTCGCGACGCCATCTGGGCGCTCGATGTTCTCAAGTACTTGTACGACGATGTTTTCCTGATCCTGGTGGGCGACGGCCGTGACCGACAACGACTGCAAGACTTTGCCCGGGCCATCCGTGCCGACGATCGCGTTCGCTTCATCGGCGTTCAGCCGAAAGCGCAGGATTGGTTGAGAATCGCCGACGTGGTGTGGGTACCCAGCTTGACAACCGGCGGCACCAATGTGGCACTCGAAGCGATGGGAGTCGGCCGCCCCGTGGTCGCCAGTCGCATCGCTCCCCTCGCCGAAATCGTCGTGCACGGCGAATCAGGCCTGGCATTTCCTCCAGGCGACAAAGTCGCATTGGCGCGGCATACCCACGCCCTATTCCAAGATCCGGCTCAGGCGTCGAAACTCGGCGAGGCGGGAAGAAAACGGGTTACTGCCCGATTTGGCATTGCGGAGATGGTGCAAACTTACACGGACTTGCACTTCGGCTCGCCCGCTCCTTCGATTCGCCGGAAAGCATCCTGAAGCAAGCGCCCTACACTTCCGCGCCGTACCGTTTCAGAATCCGGCGCGCTACCGACGACTTATGCACTTCATCCGGCCCGTCGTAAATACGGGCAGCCCGGCCCTGGCGATAAAAAGTTGACAGCACGATGTCATCGCTAATGCCCAATGCACCGTGGACCTGTATGGCGCGATCGACGACGCGCATCATCACGTCGGCCACGTAGAATTTGATGAGCGAGATGTCATCGCGAGCCTGCTTCGGCCCTTCCTGATCCATGCGCCAGCCGGCGTGCAGGACCATGAGCCGGGCGGCGTTGATTTCCGCTCGGCTCTCGGCGATCCAATTTTGCACGGTCTGCCGACTGCCGAGCTTGTCGCCCGGCGCAAGTTCGCGCCGGGCGGCTCGATGGCACATCAGGTCGAGCGAGCGCTCGCAGATGCCGATCCAGCGCATGCAATGATGAATGCGGCCGGGACCAAGCCGGGCTTGGGCGATGGCAAACCCTTCGCCTTCTTTACCGAGCAGGTTCTCCCGCGGTACGCGGCAGTTCTCGTAACGGATTTCCGAGTGACTGTCCCAATCGTCGCCTGCATGGCCCATGCACGAGATGTTGCGAACGATGCGGAACCCCGCGGTACCGGTCGGCACAATGATCTGGCTGGCGCGGCGATGCGGCTCAGCTTGCGGCTCCGTGACGGCCATCACAATGGCAAAACGGGCGCCGTCGGCGGCAGACGTGAACCACTTATGCCCGTTGATGACAAAATCATTGCCGTCCTTTGTTGCCGTCGTTCCCATCCACACGGGATTGGAGCCTGGGAACTCCGGCTCCGTCATCGAAAAGCAACTGCGGATGTCGCCGCGAAGAAGCGGCGTCAGCCAGCGCTCTTTCTGTTCGTCCGTGGCAAACTCCATCAGGATTTCCATGTTGCCCGCATCGGGCGCCTGGCAGTTAAACACGAAATGCCCGAATGGACTGCGGCCGAGTGCCTCGCTGATCAAGGCATGCTCCATCGACCCGAGGCCCATGCCGCCGTACTGCTTCGGAATCTGCGGAAGCCAAAAGCCCATCGCTTTTGCCAGGGCGCGTTTCTTGCCCAGCACGGGGAGCATTTGTCGGAACGATTTGGAACTGGCTTCGGCTTCGAGAGGATATAGCTCGGTTTCAATGACAGACCGTACCGCTGCCACGAGCTCTTGAACACGATCTGGAACGGAGAAGTCCATCCTCTCATTCTCCGTGAGATCGGCTTTGGCCGACGGCAGACGCTTGCACCGCGCTTCCGAGCACGCGTAAGTCGCCCTCACGGCGGGTCACACCCACGCGGTCGAGATACTCACAGAACGGGACGGCGAACTTTCGTGACGTGCCCAGCAGATCGCGAATCTCGGCGACGGTGAGTCCGCCGCCGCGAGCCAGCCGATCATGAATTGTGCGACGCATTCCCGCCTCGACTTCACTGTGCAGATAGATGTCGCCGCTGACATGAACCAAATCGCCGTCCGCGACGCAAACCTCGAACATGTCCTTCAAGCTTCCTACGTTGCCGCCGGCCTGCCCGGCAAAGCTGTCCGGTTCCGGCGGTGAAAAGCGAGCCTGCTTGAATTCTTCGACGACTTTGTCTTTGAGCTTACGCAGCGTGCCGCTTAGTTTCGCCTTATGGTCGGCACGGGCAATCCGGCGGAGATCGCCAACCAGGCGTCGCTGTTGCAGCAGCCGATCCACGGCCGCGTTCACCAGGTTGTCGTCGCCGACGTAATCGAGTTGAGACTGGACCTTTTTCCTGTCATGGGCCGACATGAGCGGGAATTGTTCGTGCATCCGACCGAGCGTCGTCAATATGCGCTGATCGAGTTCGAGCACCATGTCTTTGTGTAACAAGAGGCGCCGTGCCGCGCTCACGCTCAGATCAACCAGTTCGCCACGTACTTTCAACTGCTCGATCAGGTGTCGGGCCGAATCCGGATCGAGGTTGGCTCCGCGCACCAGGTCGATCACGTCGAAACCGGAAAATCCGCGGAACCAGCCTACAGTCAGGGCACGGTCTTCCGCACTGCCGGTCCAAAGCTTTTCGATGCGTTCGAGCATTTCCACATGGCGTCGTCGAATCTTCTTGGCAACCGGCTGGAGGACCTGGCCGCCGCCGAGCGTCTGGGTTGCTGACGAGCCGCGGACCACGAATGGCTGGCCCCACGTCGCCATGGCCGGCGCCTCGAGAAACACTTGAGCCAGGCCCCACCCACCCGGATCGACGGAGTCGCAATCCAACAGGGAAACCAATCCCATGACCTCCGCGGTGCCGACGTGAAAACGTACTTGTGCCCGATGCTTGATCGGCCGGCGTGCGTCTGCGAGGCAGTGCAGCCGGACCGTCATCACGCGGGAGGGCACTAGATAGCCCGGCGTGGCAAGTTCTTGCCCTCGGATGACGTCTTCGTGATGGACGCCAGCGAGATTGATGGCGGCACGCATGCCGCGATGAACTTCCTCGGCTGCGTGATCGTGATTCTGAAGGGACCGCACCCGCACCTTTTCGCCCCGAGGAAGCCAATCCACTTCGTCGCCGACACGGAGACTTCCGGACGTCACGGAACCGGTCACCACGGTGCCATGGCCCTGAACGATAAACGAACGGTCGATCGCCATTCGAAAAAAGGATGAAGGATGAAGGCTGAAGGATGAATCGAACCCCCTTTTTTCATCCTTCATCCTTCCTACTTCATCCTTCGCCAATTGACGGCACGATTCGAGGAGGGCGGTCTTAAGCTCTTCAATTCCCTGTCCCGTGTGTGCGGAGGTGGCGATAATAGGCGCCTTTTCGAGAAACGAACCGCGGACCAATTCGCGAATTTCCAACTCGGCGACTTCGCGCGTCGTTTCATCCACCAAGTCGCATTTGGTGACGGCGATCAATCCCGTTTGCAAGCCGAGCAGGCGGAGGATTTCAAGGTGTTCACGCGTCTGAGGCATGACGGAATCGTCCGCCGCCACGATGAGCAGCGCCAGGTCAATGCCGGTGGCGCCGGCGAGCATGTTCTTGATGAAGCGCTCGTGACCCGGAACGTCGACAATGCCGATGTGGAAGTCGCCGAGTTCCATGCGGGCGAAACCGATGTCGATCGTGATGCCGCGGGCTTTTTCCTCGGGAAGCCGGTCGCAATCGATGCCGGTGAGCGCTTTAACCAGTGCCGTCTTACCGTGATCGATGTGCCCGGCCGTTCCCAGTATTAAATCGCGTGGCATGTACGGGTCCTTTGCGATAAAGTTGGAATCATTGTACCGTACGGCATGGCCGATGGAGAAATCGTAGATGCTAGGCACCCAGTTGGATCCGCGTGCGTTTCTAGATCGTGCCGCCCAGGAACTTCTTCGGATCAATCCGGCCGAAGTCCAGGCATTGGCAGATGCCATCTATGAGTGTTACCAGCAGCGGCGGTTTGTGTTCATCTGCGGCAACGGCGGCAGCGGCTCGAACTCGTCACACTTTGCGGAAGACCTCGGTAAGTGCACGCTCCGGAGACAGGACTTCGACGACGATTCTAAGAAACGACTCCGCGTCCTTAGTTTGACCGACAATACACCCTACATTCTGGCTTGGGCGAACGATGAAGGTTTCGACCGCATCTTCGTCGAGCAACTGAAGAACATTGCCAACCCCGGCGACTTGCTCGTCGGCATCAGCGGGTCGGGCAACAGCCCGAACGTACTCCGGGCCGTGGATTGGGCCAACCAACACGGGATGCGGACCTTCGGATGCACCGGCTTCAGTGGCGGCAAGCTCCTTACAATGGCCCAGAAAGGCCTACACGTTCCCCTCGACGACATGGGACTTGTCGAGTCGATTCATCTGACGGCGTTTCACTGGGTAGTCGACGATCTGCACCGGCGGATGGCGGAAGCGTAGAAGTCGATTGCGATGCGCGGTAGAATTTGGCAACGTTGAGGCTTGTCGGAGCAATAGATGCCTTCACCGTTTCCAGGCATGGATCCGTATTTGGAAGACCCTGGCCTTTGGCCGGACGTACATTCCAGCTTCATCAACATTGCGCGCGAATTGCTCACGCCACAACTTCCGCAACAGTATTACGCCCGGATCGAAGAGCGTATCTATATTTCGGACGATGAAGACCCGGGCCGTCCGATGCTCGTTCCGGACTTGCGGATCAGTGAAAGTGGGAAGCCGGATCGCGGTGAAGATGCGCAACGGGAGCGATGTGCAAATCGCGGAACCGGAAGTACTTGTTACGTTGCTGGACGACGAAATTCATGAGGACCGCATTGAGATAAGAGACCGGGAAAAACACGATGTGGTGACCGTCATGGAGGTGCTTAGTCCGAGCAACAAAGTGCCTAACTCACGCGGTCGCGGCAGTTATCAAAACAAACGCGTCGATGTGATGAACTCGCCTAGTCACTGGCTGGAAATTGATTTGCTCCGTAGCGGCTATCCCAGTGTGCCCAGGCTAGGGCCGCCCTATGATTATGTCGTTCATTTGTCGCGGGCGGATCGACGTCCGAAGGGATTTGTCTGGCGAATCTTCTTACCTCGCCGCTTACCCATCATCGCCGTACCTCTGAAGGCTGGCGATGCGGACGTGCCCCTGGATTTGCAAACGGTTATTGACCAGGCGTATTTCCGCGCGGGCTACGACCGAACCATCAACTATCAAAAGCCCCCGCGTATTCCCCTCTCCGACGAGTACAGTAAATGGGCCGACGAGCTTCTTCGTAGCAAAGGCCTACGGTAGTCATGTTCCTCGGCATCGAAATCGGCGGAACCAAACTTCAACTTGGGATCGGGCTCGGCGACGGCACACTCGCAGCCTTTTGGCGCGGAACGGTCGATGTCGCCGCCGGACCGGACGGCATTCGCCGGCAAATCGTCGAGAACATTCCTGGTTTGCTCCAAAAGGCAAACCTGGAGCGGCACAACGTCCGCGGCGTCGGCATCGGCTTCGGCGGCCCGGTCGACGATTCCAGCCACACGATCATCAAGTCCCATCAGATCGAGGGATGGGACGATTTCCCACTGGCAGATTGGATCACTGAAATAACCGGTTGGCCGGCCGCTTTGGGAAACGATGCGGATGTCGCCGGGCTGGCCGAGGCGCTCTTCGGCGCCGGCAAAGGCCTTTCACCGATTCTCTACATTACGATCGGCTCCGGGATCGGTGGCGGGCTGATCATCGATGGTGAAATCTACCGCGGTTGCGGTCGAGGCGCCGCGGAGATTGGTCACACAATTGTTTTCGCAGCTTTTGAGGGAGAACGAGAGGCGTGGGAATGGGGGCCACTTGAAGCATTCTCATCCGGCTGGGCGATCGAAGAGTTCGCCCGAAGCCGAGTCGCCCATGATGCCGATCCAGATTCCGCGCTTTTTCAGAAAGAGGTCATCACCTCCAAGGATGTCGGAGAAGCGGCGGCCGAGGGGCGTGCGGTAGCTTTGGCCATATTGGATCGGGCGGTCCATTACCTCGCGGGCGGAATTTGCCAGATCATCGCCTTGCTCTGCCCCCGGCGCATCATTATTGGCGGCGGTGTGTCGTTGATGGGGGAAAAAGTATTGTTCGAGCCACTTCGAAAACGAGTCGCCGAGCAAGTGTTTGCTCCGTTCTCGAACTGCTATGACATCGTGCCCGCCGCGCTCGGCGAGGAAGTCGTCGTCCACGGGGCGCTGGCGTTGGCTCGGCGAAAGTTCAAAAATCTGTAACCTTTTCTCGGTTTTGCTTCTATTACAGATAGACCTGCGTTTCAGACTCGTCCGATCCTGGGGAACCGCCATGGTTGATTCCAAAACCTGCTCGACGTGCGGCAAACTGGTGCCGGCCGATGCGCCGGAAGGCCTTTGCCCTAACTGCTTACTGGAGAGCGGCTTCCGCACCCCGGACAGCATGGCCGCTTCACCGATTAGCACTTCGGGATATGGCGGAAATTTTGTCCCGCCGCAACCTGCAAAGCTCGGCGAGCAGTTTTCCCAGTTGGAGATATTGGAACTGTTAGGCCAGGGCGGAATGGGCGCGGTCTACAAGGCCCGGCAAAAAAAGCTCGACCGCATGGTTGCCCTCAAGATTCTGCCCGTGGAGACCGGCAATACGCCGGCGTTCGCCGAGCGGTTTAATCGCGAGGCGAAGGCGTTGGCGAGATTGAGCCATCCGAACCTTATCACGGTTCACGACTACGGCGAGGTCGGTGGCTTGTTCTATTTCATCATGGAATATGTCGATGGCCGAAACCTTCGCCAGATGATGCACCAGCGGCAACTCTCGCCGCGCGACAGCCTGGACATCGTTCCTCAAGTCTGCGATGCGCTCCAGTACGCCCATGACGAAGGCGTCGTCCACCGGGACATCAAGCCCGAAAACATCATGATCGACAAGCGTGGCCGGGTGAAAATCGCCGACTTTGGTCTGGCCAAGCTCTTGCACACGCAGCCGACGGATTTCGCCCTGACCGGCTCGCGGCAAATGATGGGCACGCCGCACTACATGGCGCCGGAGCAAATGGAACGCCCGCTCGAGGTCGATCATCGCGCGGACATCTTTTCACTCGGGGTCGTGTTTTACGAACTGCTTACCAGTGAACTGCCGTTGGGCCGATTCGCTCCGCCGTCCAAGAAAGTCCGCATCGACCGCCGTCTCGACGACATTGTGCTGCGAGCGCTAACGAAAGAGCCGGAACAACGCTATCAACGGGTGAGTGAAATCAAGTCGGCCGTCGATTCCGTTGTACGCGGATTGCCGCCCGAAGCTCGGATGGTTGAACCCGTGCAACCCATGGGTCCGCCGGACCTGGAAATGATTCGGCTTCAGGTCCAAGGCCCGGCAGCCGGCATGTTCTTGACGGCCATCATGGCATTCGTGTCGCTGACGCTCGTGTTTTTCCTGGTGCCAGTGCGGTATCGATGGTATCACGCGAATGAACTCGACCCGAATGGATATACCTACCGCGGTCGGCCGTATACAACCTATGAAAGCTTCACGATTGCCGACGACTACCCCGGCTTATTTGTCCTCGGCCTCGTGCCCATCGCAATTATTGTGCTGGGCGCCTGGTGCATGCGGAGGTTCCGCGCCTACGATCTGTCGATGATGGCTGCGATTCTCGCGATGGTGCCGTGGTCGCCGGCTTGGATTCTGGGCATCGCCATCGGCGGCTGGTCGTTGAGCGTGCTACGGCGGAAAGAAGTGCAGGCCGCGTTTGCCCTGACGGCCAATCCCAATAGCCGCATGGCTCAATGGGTCACGCCATTGCCGGGAACCGAACTGCCGTACCAGCCCTACGCCGCTGCCAACGAGCCACCCAAACGCGGCGTCTTCAAGTCCTTTATCCAGTCCGTGCGGAATTACTGGTTCACGAGCGCGAACTCGTCGGCTGAGCCGCCAGCGTACCGCGAGTAAAAAAGTTTCTGAACTATGAAGTGGTTCGTTTTTTGCGAACACCGGGTTGCAAGTTCGTTTTTTACGAACTACAATGGTTGACGTGCCTATAATGAAGTAGTCGCAGGATGCGAGTGATCTCAAAATCGAGGTTGCGTCAGTTCTGGGAAGAGGGCGGCAACGCCACAGCCGAAGGCCCGCTCAAAGCGTGGTACGGGCATGTAAACAACAGATCCGTTCGATGGCATTCCTGGGCTGACGTGAAAGCCGCCTTTGGGAGTGCCAGCATCGTCGGGAACTGCGTGGTATTTAATATCGGAGGCAACAAGTATCGACTCATTACGCGAATTCTCTATCGCAGCCAGAAGTTGTTTATTCTGAAGGTAATGACGCACGCCGAGTACGACGACAACAAATGGAAAAACGAGTGCGGCTGTTTTGAGCCGCCTCCCGCAAGGCGGCATGGCTAAACGGAGCATCACCAAGATGGCGACAAGAACCCGGTTCGGCCCCAAGGGAAAAAGCCGTGACACGTACTTAGAACTTGTCACAGCGTTCCCGTTGGTTTCCATCAAGTCGGACGATCATCTTTCAGAGGCGCAGAAGGTGCTCGATCGACTTTTGAAGGAAGAAACCGATAACGGAAAAGAAATGTATCTAGACGTGCTAAGCGATTTGGTCGCCGCTTACGAGGATGCGCACCACCAAATGGAACCCGCTTCCGACGCGGACATGCTCCGCCATTTCATGGACGCGAAAGGTGTCACACAGGCACAACTGAGTCGGGAGACGAACCTTTCAAAGTCAACCATTTCCGAAGTGCTGTCGGGAAAGAAGCCGTTCAGCCGCCAGATGATTCGCAGGTTCGCCGACTATTTTGGCGTGGACGTGAGTGTTTTGGCCGCAAACATTTGACCGTCGGGCCGCGTCAAAAAGTAGCCGCTCCGACCGTGCCCGTCCCAGTATCTTCTTGTATCGCTCATCGTGTGCCACTCCTCTGATTCCTCCGCGCTTCACCGTTCATCGGCGGCTGTGCCAGATTCGACTGGTCCCGGCGGCATCCAAGCTGGCCATCGAAACGTCGCGTCCGGCGGCTCGGTCGGCAGCAAGAATTTCGCCTTTTCCATGTGCCGAACCAACTGCTCTATCCTGAAGTCATCCGCACACTCTACATGGATGGCGTCGTGGTGACCGGCCCAAACGATTTGCCGCCCGTGTTCCGGTACAAAGTAGAGATCGCTCAATGAATCCCCGCCAAGAGCTACTGAGGCGAACAGAGCCGCAATCACTCCGTGCACCTCATCGCAAGCAACATGGGCAGCCCCGGTCCACGCGTCTGGCATTCCTGCGCTGCGCCAAATTATGTCCCGGACACTCTCGTGTAGAAATGCGTCTGTAAAAGGAGGCCATCGGCCGGCCCGCGGCCAAAGGTAGCCGGCCTTCCATTCGTCGAGTCCGTCAAGGATTGCGCCGATCAAATGAGGAATGGCGCATGGATGATCAGGTAGAACCCAAAACCGGGATGACTCCCGTGGCGGCAGTAGCCGCAACCAGTTGGTATTGGTGTAACGCGGATCGAACCCGACGCCGACTCCGTGAGCCCACTTTAGAAACTCATCGGTCGAAATCGCCACCGCGGCCAATTATTCTCCTCTGTAGTCGTACGTCCAGGGCGTCGACACGTCCCGTTCGCCACCAATATCTGAATTCTGAATTCCGACTTCACCGCCCGTTCGCCGTGCCGCGGGACATTAGGTACGCCATCAAGTCAAGCACTTCATCTTCCTTCAACGTGTCAAGCAGCCCTCCTGGCATCATCGAAATCTTCGATGTCTCCATCGACTCGACGCGGCGGCGGTCGACGCGGACGAAGCTGTTCGGATCGAGCATGTCGGTGATGACCATGTACGTATCGCCCGACAGGTTGGCGATACGACCCGTCACAAACTTGCCGTCGATCGTGGCAAATGTCGTGGCGGCGTATTGATCGCTGATGACTTTGTTCGGCTCGACGATGGCTTCCAGCAGATCGCGGCCGCTAAAGCGCCCGGCCACGCCGGTCAGGTCCGGACCGATGGCGCCGCCGTCATTATCGAACCGATGACAGGCGAAGCACTTCGTCTCGCCGAAGAGCGTTCGGCCACGAGCCAAATCACGACCGTTAAGACCCTTTTCAACGAGCGGCGCCAGTTCCTCAATCTCCCAGTTTTTGACAAACGGCCGCGATGTCGAGATAGCCACCGGCTTGGCTTCGGCTATCGAGTCCAGTATTGGCTTGACTTCGGCCTTCTCGGCGTCGGAGAGGCCGGCCAAGGCATCCTTCCTGATGAGGGTGAGAAACCCGCCGAAGCTGTTCCCGCCTTTGTAGTTCGCCGCTTTGACGAACCACGAAAAGTACTGCCGGCGGAGGTCGGTCGTCCAACCGGTTTTGAGGACGCGGAGCGATTTCATGTACTCCATTTGTTCTTCTTGCGTCGGCGCCTTGGCCACCATTTCCATCGTCTTGGCAGCGACCTTCGGCGCCTCGAGGTAGACGAGAAGCTGGCACAGCTCGGTGTTTACCCAACGATGGTTTGCGGGATAATGCGGATCCAAATGTGCAATGATCCGCGTTCGGGCCGATTCGTCCGGACGTCCCATGCGGTTGCAGGCCACACCGTAAACGCGCAGCAAGTCCAAACGCTGTGCATCGGTAAGCCGCTTCCAGTCGATGCGGAGGAGTGCATCGAAAACGGCCGTCTTGAGTATTTCGTCGACGGGCGGCGCATTCTTGGGCCGATGGAACGGATCGCTGCTGCTAACTCGGATTAGTGCGAGCAAGGCACTGAGAGCGGCCTGCGGTTGACGTTCGTCCAGAGCGCGGTCTTTCCATTCCTTCGCATCCTGATGCTCCAGCGCGATCCGGGCGGCCGAACGGATGTAGCGATCCTCGTGGCTGAGGAACGGCCACGCGAATTCGACGGCCTTTGGATCCTTGCGGCCATGAAACGCTTCGATGCTGCGCCGCACACCGCGCAACAACGCCCAGTCATCGTAAATCGGCGCGGCGTTTGTCGATTCACTTCCAACGTACGTGACGCGGTACAAACCAGACTTGGTTAGTCGGCCGCCGATGGCAAAATACATGGCGCCGTCGACGGGATTGACAACAACATCCGTGAGCGGCAAGGGCGCGCCGGCTATGAACTCTTCCGCCTCGCCGCGGTACGCCGATCCATCGCTGGTGAGATGCACCGCGTACAGCTTGCCGTAGCTCCAGTCGGAAATGAAAAACGCCTCCTGGTATTTGGCCGGGAACTTTGCGCCGTATCCAAACGTCACACCGGTAGGCGAGCCCGGGCCGATGTCGACAACGGCCGGCAAGCTGTCCGGGTAATACGCCGGCCATTTGCCTGCGCCGTTCCGCCAGCCGAAGTCTGCGCCGCTCGCCGCCATGCACACACGCGTCGGCCGGTACCAGGGCGTATTCATGTCCCATTCCATGTCGGCGTCGAAAGTGAACAGGTCGCCGTTGCGATTGAACGCCGCGTCATACTGGTTCCGGAAGCCGACGCAAAGCAACTCCCAACTCTTGCCGTCGGGATCGGTTTGATAGATAGCGCCGCCCGGCCCCAGCACTCCGGCCATGAAGCCGCGACCATCCGGCATTCGCGGCAACACATGGTCCTCGCCCCAAACCGGCGGCACTCGAGTTCGATCGTACTTGGTGAGCGGCGTTTGGTTGCCGCACACGACGACCAACGACTTGCCGTCGGGAGTCAGCATCACCGCGTGCGGCCCGTGTTCGGCATTGCCGCCGACAAGTTCGCGGAGGTGTTTGACCTGGTCAAGTTCGCCGTCTCCGTCACTGTCGCGAACGCGATAAAGCCCGGACTTGAATCGGCCGCTGTTCACGACGACGTAAAGGCTATCAAACGCCCACAGGAGGCCTTGTGCTTCGCCGATGTTGATGGAGAGCTTGTCAACCTTGGCCTCGCCAGCCGAACCGACCGGCGGCGGGGTCACGCGGTAGAGCGCACCGTATTGATCGGATGCAATGATTCGCCCTTTCGGATCGACACACAGGCAAACCCACGACCCTTGCTTGTCCTTCGGAACCGAGTACAGCAGTTCGACTTTGAAATCCTTGGCCGTCTTGATGTTTTGCGGCAGGGTCGCGGTCGGTTCACGCAGTTTGGCGGAGGTGGTAAGTGCTGCCTCGGTGATTTGCTTCCATGGCGCGGCACCCAGTTTGCCAACCACCACGGCGCGCGACCAGCCTTTATCGTCGAAGTCGAGTGTGGTCCAATCCACGCTGTCCGTCGCCAGCCATGTGGAGTCGGTGACCACGGCGAAAGATTGCCGCGATGCTGACTCGAAAACGAGCCGCATGAGCAATCCCGCCGCGGAGTCTTGATTCTTTGCCTTGACGGCAATCACATGCCGGCCGGCGCCCGATTGGTTTTTGTCGTTCACAAAAAACTCGAGCACGTCCTTGTACATCGGCTCCTGCCAGGTGTCATGCGATAGAACCGTGCGGCCATTGATATAGACCGTCACTTCGTTGTCGCAGGTCACGTAGAGCCGAGCCGCGGAGATCGATGTGCCTTTGATCTCAATCTCTTTGCGAAAGTAGACCGTTTGTTTGGATTTCGGCTTGTCGTCCAGCCAGATCCATGACGGCGCTGTCGTCGCACTGGGAAAATCGGCGATTTTCGGCGGCGCCGATGGCGGTTCATCGAAAGCAAAAACTACAAACGGACAGAGAACGGCTGAAACGAGAAACAGTAATCGGAGCACCGGTCGTACCTCGTGGCGGGAGCAATGGGGCGGGCGGTTGCTACAGTCACAAAGCTATCAGGCTGCGAACGGATTGACAACAAACAAAGGCGGGCCTCGAATATGCCGCGCAAAAAAAAGACCTCTGCACGGAGCAGAGGCCCGTTGAGCGATCAAGACGCCCGACCGGCGCCTATCGTGGTTACCGACAGCTGCCGCCGGCGCAGCCGCCGCCAAAGCTCGGCGGGTAATAGCTCTGGTAGCGGATTTGGGCGGGGGGAGGATAAAAGCTGGTGCGAGCAGGTGTGATCGTCTCGGTAGTTTCCATCACACGGTTTTCATCGGCGTATCGTTGCAGCCGTTGAGCGAGCACGTCGTTCGACATTTCACCTGAATGCCGAAATGCCTGGAGGTCGCCCTTCCGGTTGCTGATGATCAGGCACGGCCCATCGGCTGCTTCGAAATCACGGGCCAATTGTTTGCCGCGTTCTTCTTCGCGGTTGACATAAACGCAGACGTAGTTTTCCGCCAGTAACTTCTCTACAGTTCCTTCCATCTTGTCGCGGCACACTTTTTCCCAACCGGTCTCACCGGAACCGATGAAGACGGCCAACGGCTTCGCTCGCTCACGCCCCAATTGGCGGGCTTCCGTGTAATCCCTCTGAAAGGCCAGCGTCCCTGGGCTTGTCGCCAACAAACCGGAGAAGGCGAGGGTGGCGAAGGTGGAAATCATGTCGATCCTCCTGAACGAGAGTCGTACTGAACAGAACACCAGAAAACTCCGCCGGCGTTCTACGAAAGGGAACTTTCTAAAGATGAGAAACGATGCGGCAACCCTAAAACTTGCCCAGACGTGAAAATTCATCCAGTCGATTTATTCGATAAATTTTGTGTATTTCGTGTAACTTACTACTACGAAGTGCTTTGCAGGCCTGGATTTCAGCAGCTGCAAACGCGAGTTTTATTGCCCGCACTTGGTACGTCAACCGCTAGACGTGACGTTGTGGGCGTTTGCTCCACTGCGTTGGCCTTGCGAGGAGGGTCAATGGCGGGAGTTGCCAGGTGGCTACAGACCGGAATCGGGCGGCAAGTTAGTCGTTGATAAACACTTGCGACGTTGCGGGTGCGTGGCCACCTTCCTGGCCAATGGCCAGGGATTGTAAGCGACGGCCAAGCATCCATGCCCTATTCGTAGGCAATAGCTTCGGGAATCCGCAGCCGGCTGGTTCGGATTGCGGGCCAGATGCCGGCGAGCGTGGCGGTGAGCATCGACGCCGCACCGATGATTACCGCTTCGCGCCAGGGAATTCGGAAAGGGAACCCGAAGCCGGCCTCTTCGAACATGATGACCTCGACGCAGTACCACTCGACAGGCACTCCGACCAGAAGTCCGATGACGGTACCGATCGACCCCATGAGGACGGCCTCCGCGAGCACGGATCGCAAGACCTGGCCCTGGGTGGCCCCGACGGCGCGGAGCACGCCCAACTCCCGGCGGCGTTGGATAACGGAGATGAGCAAAGCAAACAACACCCCGAGGGCGGCAACCAGGCCTACCACAACCTCTTGCGCATACGCCACATCGGCAAAACGCTGGATCATTCGCTCATACCGTTCGAGCAGTTCATCGCGGGTGGAGACTTTGACCGCATGCTTGGATTGCCACAGGTTTTGGAGCTTGTCCCGAACGGCATGTTTGTCGGCCTTGGGGTGGAGATAGACGTACAACTCATCCACCAATTGATCGTCGAAATGTTGGAGGTACACATCGCGGTCCACGATGACGGTTCCCGTTGGAAAATTGTAGTCGACGACCTCGCCGGCCACGTGCAAGCTAAACATTCCGCGCGGCCCACGCAGACGAATGGTGTCGCCGGCTCGAACGCGATGCAAGGCGGCGAAGTTTTGTGAGATTAAGGCATTGGGCGGCGCTGGCACGGGTATGCCCGCGCTCAACTTGGGTGATGCCCGTTGCCGCAACAGTGGATACAAGTCCCGCGCGGTTCCCGTGCCCAGCCGCCGATTGGCCGCCGCGAAACCGTCGGCGTCTAACGCCAGCAGAAAGACGCGGGTGTCGGCAAAATCGACCTGTCGGAATCGCACCGGGAGCGCCGCTACGACTTCGTCGCAAGCGGCCAGTGCGTCTCGCCCAAGATAGTGCGGCATTGCGAGGCTCTGCCCCGTGCCCGTCGTTGAGTGGCCGGAGTTGACGATGAGGTCGGCATCCATCACCTCGCTTACCCAGGCGATAATAGGGTCACGGTTGCTGCGAATGACGCCGGCCGTTTGCATGAATAGCGCCACGCCGGCAGCGAGAACCGTGATTACCAGGCCCGTCCGCGCTGGCGAACGCACCAGGTTGTCCGCGGCGAGTCGTCCTTCCACGCCGAGAAGGGCTCGAGCCAGAGGTTGCAGTAATCGTGCGGCGGCGGCAGCGAGCAACGGCGTCGTCAACAGCGTACCGATCAACACCAGCACGAATCCGCCATAGGCCCCCCAACGCTCCGGAAGCTGACTCCGCATCAACATGGCGACCGTGCCGATGACGAAAAACAGCAGACTTCCCATGGCGAGATAAACCCAGTGACCTCGGCCAAGCGCTTTCGGGGCACGGCGGACCGCACTGGCCGGCTCTTCCCGGGCGGCCTGCACCGCGGGCATGAGGGCCGCTAGGAGGGCCGTGAGAATTCCTGCGCCAGCGGCCGCGGCGACCGTTTCCGTCGTAACCTCTAGCGGCGCACTATCGATTGGAATGATCAAATCGCTGAGCAGCGCCCGGATCGGCTCGACACCGAGTACGTCAGCCAAATACACGCCGGATGGGATTCCAATGGCGGCGCCGATGAAACCGAGGAAAGCCGCCTCACCGACAAAGAGCGCCCAAACCTGTCCACGCGTTGCACCCAAGGATCGCAAGACGCCAATCTCGTGTCGGCGATCAGCAACGGTTACCGAGAGGATCATGTAGACCAGAAAAAGCCCGATCACTAACGCGCCGGCGCCGCTGAGAGAGAACCCGAGTTGCAAGCCAGCCATTAGCTTTTGCACGCGCTGTTCGTTCTCACCGGGAGTTTGCACGCTGGCTCGGTGGTCGAGCATATCGCCGAGTCGACGCGTGACTTGGTCACGATCAGCATCCGGTTCGATAAACACGTCGATGCGACTAACCAAATCTCCTAGTCCGCAGAGCACGGCGGCATCGGGTACGTTCATGAAGAGGCATTGGTTCACAATGGCGCCCACCGGCCCGTCCGCCTCCACGGTGCCGACCTTCAAGAATGTTTGCGGGTCCTTGCCCACAGCCTGGATGCGAACGGGCACGGCTTCGAGTTCGCCGGCCAGGCCTTTGAGCGCCGGCATGCCTTTCAGCAATTGCAGGCCCGCTTCCACCCGGTCATCCACGGGCGCCGGTTTGAGTTTCTGGGCGATGTCCTTGCCGACCAACACGGGTTGAATCCCGATGCGTTGCAGAAATGACAGTAGCGTTTGCGGATCGGCCTTGGTCAGGCCGGGGATCGAGTCGGGTGAAATGATCCAATTGACACGCACGCCCCACGGGTTATTGTCCGCCACGTCCGGGCGCCAGAGTACGCCGAGCAATTGCGCGTGCGGGTGCTCCGGAATGTCGGGAAGTCGGACCCGCCCGACCACGATAGGCTGGGCGTCACGCACACCAGGAACCTTGGCGACTTCAACCGCTAACTGCCGTGCCACCCCGGTGTCGCCGTTGCTGACGAACAGATCGGCCGCCGCCAGCGGAGTGGCCGCGGTCCGCGTTGCCGTCCACATGCTGTGGTTGAGGGTGCGTGTTGCCACCAGCGTGGCCACGCCGAGCGCAATGCTAGCCGTCACCAAGAGCGCGCGTACCCAGCGCTCACGCAGGTAGCTAAGGCTAAGCGTTCGATAGAGAGACCACATGCCGGCCTCGGACGTTTTCTTCCGCCTCGATCAGTCCGTCGCGAATACGGATCAACCGATCACCGTATTCCGCCGCTTTCTGATCGTGAGTGACCATGACCACCGACTGTCCGCCGGCGTCGGGAAGGCTGCGCAACAATGACAGAATCTCCGCGCTGGTGGCCGAGTCGAGATTGCCGGTCGGTTCGTCGCAGATGACGGCAATCGGATCGACAATGAGCGCTCGCGCGATGGCAACCCGTTGCATCTCGCCGCCGGACATCTCCTCCGGGAGATGCTCGGCTCGGTTCGATAGCCCGACGCGATCCAGCGCGGCCAAGGCAAGGTCGTAGGACTTGAGCCGATTTCGACCGGCCAGGTGCAACGGCAAAGCCACGTTCTCAGCGGCTGTAAGCGTCGGCAGGAGATTGAAGAACTGGAACACGAAGCCGATTTGATTTCGCCGCACCAGTGAGCGCTCTCGGTCGCTCAGCGATTGCAGGTCCTTTCCTTGGAACAACACTCTTCCCGAAGTAGGTGTATCCAGAACGCCCAAAAGGTGCATGAGCGTAGATTTCCCGGAGCCGCTCGGCCCCATGATCGAGACGAACTCGCCGGCAGGGATCGTCAGACTCACCCCGCGGAGCGCATGAACCTGCCGCCGGCCCTGTTGGTAAACCTTGGTTACGTCTTGGAGTTCAAGCATCTTGTCAGTTGTCAGTTGTCAGTTGTCAGTTGTCAGTTGCCACGGACTGGCAACTGGCAACTGACTACTGAGAACTACTTATGAAGCTTTTTGTACCGAATCCTATGTGGCTGGTCGGCTTCGGCGCCGAGGCGTTGTTTGCGCTGCCCTTCGTAGGTTTGATAATTCCCTTCGCACCACACCGTCTTACTTTCTCCCTCGAAGGCCAAAATGTGGGTCGCAACCCGGTCGAGGAACCAGCGATCGTGGCTGATGACGACGACACATCCGCCGAAGTTCAACAGGGCATCTTCAAGCGACCGAAGGGTGTCAACGTCGAGGTCATTAGTCGGTTCGTCCAGGAGCAATAAATTCCCGCCGCGACGTAGCAACTTGGCCAGGTGAACCCGGTTACGTTCCCCCCCCGAAAGCTCGCTCACCTTGCGTTGCTGGTCCGGGCCTTTGAAGTTGAACTGAGCGACGTAGCTTCGCGAGGCGACCTTGCGCTTCCCCAACATAAGGTATTCGGCGCCGCCGGTGATTTCTTCGAAAACCGTGTTACTTCCTTCCAATGTATCCCGATTTTGGTCAACATAAGCGGGGACCACGGTATCTCCGACGCGCAATTTCCCGGCATCGGGTTTTTCCTGGCCGACGATCATCCGAAAGAGCGTCGTCTTGCCGGCGCCGTTCGGTCCAATGACGCCGACGATGCCGCCGCGCGGCAAGTCAAAGTTCAAATCCTCCATCAATAGATTGTCGCCGTAGCCTTTTCGAACACCTTCGGCGCGAACGACGAGGTCGCCGAGATGCGGGCCGGGGGGAATCTGCATGACAAGCTCATCGGGCCGTTCGTCGATTTCCTGGGCCGCGAGCTTCTCGTAGGCGCTCAATCGTGCTTTTGACTTGGCGACACGGGCGCGGGCGCCAGTCGCGCCCATTCCAGCTCCCGCTGCAGCGACTTCCGCCGCGCGGATTCCTGTTTCTCTTCCTTTTCTAATCGCTGTTGCTTTTGATCGAGCCAGGACGAATAGTTCCCTTTCCACGGAATGCCCTGTCCGCGGTCCAGCTCCAGAATCCAGCCGGCTGCATTGTCGAGGAAGTAGCGGTCGTGGGTGACGGCCACTACCGTCCCGGGGAATTCTTGTAAATGCCGTTCGAGCCAGGCGACGGACTCGGCGTCGAGATGGTTGGTCGGTTCGTCGAGAAGCAACATGTCAGGCCGCTGCAACAGAACTTTGCACAACGCAACCCGGCGACGTTCACCACCGGATAGCGTCGTGGCCTTGGCATCCCACGGCGGCAGACGCATGGCGTCGGCGGCGATTTCGAGTTGCCGGTCGAGTTCCCAGGCATTGGCAGCTTCGATGGCGTTTTGCAGGCGGTCCATCTCTTCCATGAGCTTGTCCATCTCGTCGGGACTGCAACTCGCCATGCGATTTCCTACGTCTTCATGCTGCTGCAACAGTCGGCGTGTCGGGGCGACCGCTTCCTCGATGTTGCCGCGCACGTCTTTGGATTCGTCGAGCCTCGGCTCCTGAGGAACGTAGCCAATGCTGATGCCGTCCGCCGGTCGTGCGGCGCCGATGAAATCTTTGTCTTGCAACGCCATGATCCGCAGAAGCGTGCTCTTGCCGGAGCCATTGCCGCCGATGACGCCGATCTTCGCGCCGGGATAGAAGGCGAGCCAGATGTTCTTGAGAACTTCGCGCTTGGCGTAGGCTTTGCCAAGGTTTTCGATGGTGAAAATGTATTGTTCGGCCATGAGGTCCTAATGCTAATCCGCAAGCGGCGGTGTTACTGTTTCCGGAGAAGGTCCGCGACGCAAAGTGACTTCAGTTTCTGCGACGAAGATGGCACTTTGCCGTCGAGTACGGCGAGATGGATCGTCAACGAGTCCGGCTCGAACACCATCGTTTGCAGGGTGTTCTCTCCCTGGTTCACCGAATCGAGATGCCGCCGGACCTCTTCCACTCCAAGCTTCCCATTACCCGACCGAACTTTTTCCAAGGTGGCCATACGGTCGAGAGTCGTGTGCGTATTCTTCGGTTTGCTTAGCCGCACTTCGGGTAAACAGAAGTGATTCGTGCAAGTGCCGATGCCGTTTTCCGGCTTACGAACCACGACTCGACTGGGTGTAATTTCAAAAACGGCCGCGGTGTTCCGATCGCAGACGACGAGGTTGTTGGTCGTAGTCCGTTTCATCTTGCGGAGGGCCGACAACGCTTCGTCAACTGTGGTGCACTCCTCGAGCAGTTTGCGATAGCAGAGGGCGAACGGAACGCCGTCCAAGCTGTAAGCCGGCCCTTCCTCCGCCGGCGCGCCCGTGGTTTCCAGCACAGCCACGGAAAGCCCCGCATCGTTCATTCCAGAGATGACGCCGAGCATGCCGGCAAAACCGATAGAACAGTAAGAGTGTTTGTCTTTCGGTCGGCAGATGGTGACCAAGGTGTAGTGATGAAGGTAGCCCATTGACCAATGATCCATATTGCGGCCGAAGAATAATTTCCCGGTCGCGCTGCGTTCCGCATCGACAACCAATGCGGAGCAGCCGAAGAGGGCGCTAATGAGATGCTTGAGGTCGAAGGCGGTGTTGCCGACCATGAGCGACTCGCGGTCGATGCCGCCGACTCTCACCGCCGTCTCGAATTCAGTCCGGTAAGCGGCTGGGAAGTTGTCCAAGAGTTGGCTTCCCTGTTTTACGAACGTCGGCCACATTACCGCGGCGCCGGCCGGCGTCGCGAAGTGTGACATGACTTCCTTCGGATAGTTCAGAAGTCGGGCCGCGGATTTCCCCAGCAGGACGGCCATCTGTTCACCGATCTCTTCCGGCGTGCCTTCCACGATCAGAACCGGTATGCCACTGCGATACCTGAGTTCCGCCTTTCCGTGCGTGCCTTCTGGAAATCGAAATGGTTCGCCGGCATGGACAGGCCATGCGATGGCCGCAAGGACCAACACCGCCACGCTAAATCGTCGATACATACGTTTGGCTCCTTACGTGAAATCCAGGGCCATTGTAGCAACGTCTAACCGCGAACGGTATGCGGCGTAGTCTCGCTCCCTTTATTGCGCGCGGTTAAACGTCGCGCGGCGACTCCGCCATCCAACGTTGAAGGTTTTGGTAATCGCGCGTGACGGTGCGTGAGGCGGCGAAAAGCACGATCACGAGCACCCCGGCAAGGATCGGCACGATGAACAGCGCATCGTGCAGGCCTACCGCCTTATCCCATTCCGTCACCGCGCCGCCGTGTGCCGCGGCGGACTGTCGCGCGTGGTAATCGCTTAACCGTCCCATGACCACGGGACCGGCTGCGGCGCCCAGGAAGTACATCGCCAGGAAATAGAGCCCCATCGCCGTTCCGCGGCGGGCGGGTTCGACAATGTCCTGGATCGAGGCGTAAACCCCCGCGTAATAAACGTAGAACATGAGGCAACCAGGAATCAGCCAGACGGCAAAGGCCCATGGGTGGTCGCGCGGTTGTTGAAGCGCCATATAGATGCACGGTCCGCCGAGCGCGAGTGCGATAGTACACACCTCCAGGCGGCCGCCAATTCGTCGCCGACTCAACCAATCGCAAGCCCACCCGCCTAATAAGATGCCCAAGCCGCCCAAGCAATAGTTGACAAAGCTAATTCGACCCGCCTGCGCCGTAGTTTGTCCATGGAAGCGCTCGAGATAAGGCGACAGGAAAGCTCCGATGGCATACATGTTGAAGTTGTGCAGTGCGCCAGAGAGAATCAGCCACCACAGGGTTGGAATCCGCAGAAGTGCTAGGATGGCGGACCCGCCCCGGCTTGCCGCACCCACCTTATGTTGCTCGGCCGCGCCGCGAATGGGTTCCGGGATAAAGAGACATAGTAGACCGAGAAACAGCCCGGGGACTCCCGCGACATAGAACGCCGCGCGCCAACCCCAGAGCTCTTTGATCTCCCCGCTAACGAGCGAACTGATTCCCAGGCCGAGGGGCAGTCCGAGCATAAAGATAGAAATCGCCCGGCCGCGCTTTTCGCGCGGAAAGAGATCACCGATCAGAGAATTACCGGCCGGGGCACAACTGGCTTCCCCAACGCCGACGCCGAGTCGCAACGCGAACAGCGACCAAAAACTTCTGGCGAAGCCCGAAGCAAAAGTAAAGAAGCTCCACACCCATACGCCGGCGGCAAGGATGACCCGGCGCTTGCCGACGTCTGCCCAGTGACCCAATGGCATGCTGACGGCCGCGTAAAGAAGCACAAACGCGGTCGTGATCCAACCGAGTTCTTCGTCGCTGAGACCGAGTTCCTTACGAATTGGCTCGGCGAGGACGCCGGGGATTTGTCGATCGTAAAAATTGAGAAGATTGATGCTGAAAAGAATGGCCAAGGTATACGTTAGCCGTCGTTCGGATTTGGCCATTTGCTTCGGATTCCTTTCAATGGGTGAGGGGGTTGTATCGGATTGATCGGAGGCAGGCAACGCAAATGGAAATCAGCGAATCGCAAGTGCGGCCGCCACGCCGGCGAATTTACCTTGTCCGGCACGGCGACGTTACTTACTTCGACGACGCCGGCAAGCCGTTTCGCCCGGACACAGTCCCATTGAACCCCGAGGGGCGCGCTCAAGCGTCAGCGCTGGGCCGAGAAATGTCAGCGGTGCAAATCGATCGTGTAGTGTGCAGCGATTTGCCGCGCTGTAGGGAAACGGCCGAGTTGATACTTGCGGGTCGGCCGCTCAACATTGAAGTCACCGAGGCCTTGCGTGAAGTAAGGCCGGGACGGCTGGCCGATGTTCCATCGGAAAGCGTCGTCACCGCATTCCTGGGCGCCTTTAGTGGTTTCGATCGTGCCACTCAGTTTCTAGGCGGTGAGACTTTCGGGTCGCTCGCCGACCGCGTGCTCCCGTTTTTCGCCGGACTTCTTGCCGAAACGAATTGGAGGAGCCTACTCGTTGTCGCACACGGCGGAGTAAACCGCATTCTGCTCGCCCAAGCTATCGGCGAAGACTTGCAAGCCTTTGCCGCCTTCGAACAGGATCCGTGTTGCGTGAATATTTTGGACATTGCCGAGGATGGACGCTCCACCATTCGGCTCGTCAACGCCACACCGTATGACTGGGTAAAGAAAGACCTGCATCTCACGACCATGGAAAGGCTGTACGAGCAGTACCGCGCCAGAAGCGGAAACCCGGCCCAGTGAGATTAGTACATTTCGATCATATGTTCGCCGCCATGTTCGGGATTCCCGATGAGCCGGCGGCAAGAAAAGTGAAATGACGTCGGCGGCTCAGAACATATCCATCATATGCTCGCCGCCGTGCTCGGGGTTACCGATGAGGCGCTGACCGACGGTGTCTACTACGAAGTCGAGGCCTTCCAGCGGAATCTGTCCGATCAGAACGGGACAATCGTCTGGAATTGCCACTACATCGCAATGACAAAAGCGTCCCTGGATCGTCAAGCGCACGGATTCACATACCTCAAATACTGCCGTTCCCGCACTCGTCCGCGCCGTGCGGGTGGAGAATGCGCGAAGGCCCAGTTGGTCAATCATCCGCCGGGGCATCGAAAGATTGGTAGCTCCCGTGTCGACCAGCGCATCATGCACATCTATAGTCCGTACCTTTTCGGGGGAAATGGTCCCGCGTTCTGCGTCCCACAAGTCACGCATATTTTCGATTTTCGCGGCGACTAGTACTTTCCCCATTGTCACAGTCTCCATAGCCACCTCCTCGACGTACTCTGAGCAGTTAGGGTGCCCGTAGTATTATATCGGAGCGCACTTTTGATTCGGTCAGGTCTTTGCGGACAACGGCTGCTGACCGATAATGCTAGGATTGTTTGGATCGCCGTTAACCGCCTCGGCCCTCGAGCACCGCATGTCGACTCTGACGTGGCTACAACCGGAAGAGATCACTCGCCTCCGCCCAGCGCACGGTGTCGCCGATGAGAGCTTTTTCCATCTCAACATTCTGGGTGGATGGATCCTCCTGCCGGACCAGGAATTGACCGCGGCACAAATCTATCTGAACGGCGAGCCGCTGGCTTTTGTGCCCTTGTGGGACCGGCCTGACGTGGCCAATGTGTATCCACGGCTTCCCCATGCCGTCCGTTCCGGCTATCAACTTCGCTTGCCGGCCGGCATGCTCCGCACGGACGACATCAGTCGTGTCATCGCCGTCGGATTCCAGGGCGACCGTCCGATCTCGCGGCAACGTACGATTCTATTCGCCGACGAATTCTCGCCCGACGTGCCCATTCCGACGGCGAGCCTCATCGAACTCACACAAGGAAATCACGACGGAACGCAGTACAAACGGCTGGGGTATCGTTTTTACCGCCATCTTCTGGACGTGATCGGGCGGCATCGCGATCGACGGCAAATACGAACGGTCCTTGATTGGGGTTGCGGCAGCGGCCGACTCGCCGCCAATTTCCTCGTCGAACCGGAACCGGCGGCGGTGTGCGGCTACGACCTCAATACGGAGGCCATCGCGTGGTGCCAGGCAAACTTGACGGGTGGTGAGTTCCGCGCAACCGGACGGAGACCGCCGCTGCCCGCGCGGGATGGTCAGTTCGACCTGGTTCTCGCGCTCGGCGTGGTCGGCGGCTTCGGACCCACAGAGTTCGACGACTGGTTGCCCGAACTCAAGCGCGTTCTTTCACCTCGTGGCCTGCTGGTGATGTCCGTTCAAGGCGTGTTTTCCGCCTCCGTCCGCTTTCCTGCGCACGCATTGGCAACGCTCGCCAAACAAGGATTTCTTGACGGCGGCCGTTTCGACGCAGAAAACCCGCCGCGCGAAGACGAGAGGCTTTATCGGGGTGGCTACTATTGGACACCGGAGTACGTCGCACGCCACTGGTCAAGGCACTTTCGGATTCTCGAACATCTCGTCGGCGAATTCGGATCGGATCAGGACCTGGTGGTGATGGAACCTCCTCGGTAGTCCGCGAGACGCTGCATGCGATCACTCACCTGGCTCGACGAAAACGCCATTAAGAAGCTGCCGCCGTTGCGCGGCGTCGTCGCAGAGGCGGGCTTCCCGGCGAACATTCTGGGCGGATGGATTTTTCCCCCGTACTCGGAACTGACGCACGTCCAACTTTATCTGAATGGTAAGTCGTTGGCCTTTGTGCCGCTTTGGGAGCGTACCGATGTTGGTGACATATATCCGCGATTTCCACAAGCGCTCCGATCCGGATATCAGATCAACCTGCCCTCAGGCTTACTTCGGAAGGACGACGTCAATCGTGTGACCGCGGTCGGTTATCATGCCGACAAGGCCGTTGGCTTCAAGCGTGGCCTTATGTTCGACGATTCCTTTCCACCGGACGTGCCGATACCTCCACTCGATTTGAGAAAACGGACGCAAGGCGATCCGGATGTTGCACAATACAAACGGCTCGGCTACCGGTTTTATCGCGAGGCATTGGATGCGATCACGCCTCATCGCGATCCGCGCTCGTTTCGCAAGATCCTCGATTGGGGGTGTGGCACCGGACGAGTGACCGCGAACCTCCTGACGGGCAACTACGGCTTCGAAGTTCACGCGTGCGATCCGCATCCGGCCAGCATTGCCTGGTGTCAGGAAAATGTGCCGGGCGCTCGATGGGCGGTTTCGCCCTGGAAGCCTCCGCTGGCCTATCCCAAAGCGTCGTTCGATTTCGTTCTCGGTTTAGGTGTTGTCTACAACTTCAGCCGTGAGGAAATGGAAGCATGGCTGGAGGAATTGGAGCGAATTCTCGTGCCGGGTGGAATCCTGCTCTTTTCGATTCAGGGCGCCTTTGCCGCCGCCGTACGTTTTTCTCCCGACGGATTGACAAAGCTCCAGCGCGAGGGGTTCCTCAATTCCGTCGAGTACGATGCCCAGTTTCCTCCGGTGCCGGACGAGCGGCTTTACCGCGGCGGTTACTATTGGACGCCGGGGTGTGTCCAAGACATGGTCAAGCGACACTTCCGCGTTCTGGATTATCTCGAAGGTGTATTTACGGGGGATCAGGACCTGGTGGTTCTGGAGCGGACTGGCTAAGCGACCCCGGCCTTTTCCTTCACGAACTTGAGATACGCTTCAACTATCTCGCGGAACTCTTGCACGCCGATGTCGCGCTCGCAGCACACCAACATCAGCGCGTCATCCGAACGAAAGTTCCCGTCCCAAGCCATCACTTCCTCGCCGGTCCACGACGGATTGTATTGCAGGAGTTTCGCCGGCGAGATGCGGGAAACATAAGCACGTAGGCTGATGTCGGTCTCATCCAGCGGTCGATCGCCGGGCCATCTCTCAAAATCTACAGCTTGCTGGACGTTCATTTTTCGTCTCCCTAATAGCCGCACACCTTACTGTGCACTTCGTACTTCTTGACGACCTTTTTCGATCCTTCCGCGTTGTGACAGTTCAAGCACAATTCGCTCGTGGCAACCAGCCGATGTTTTCGACTCGTGGACTTATGGACGTCGTGGCACGTCAGACAAGTAACATCGACTTTGCCGCGCATCACCACATCACGCACATTTTCCACCACATGTCGGTCGGCCGGATTGAGTGATTTCAAATGGTCATCGGAAAAATCAACTTGGAAATCGCGAAACAGATTGTCCCCCGCGACGAATTGATTGGGGTACGACAGCCCGGTGCTCTTGGATTTTCCGTCTCGAATGTGGCATTGCGCACAAATCGAAATCACGACCTGAGGCGGGTCGGTTCGTTTTTTCGCCAGATGGACGAGCGTGGGATCCTTCGAGTGGTCCACCGTGTTGGCGCCGTGGCAAACGAAGCACTCGAGCGACCGCGAGGTGAACGCCTGCGTCTTGGTATCCACGGCCGTGCAGTGACAGCCGGCACACCGCCCGGCGAATGTCGTGTGTTCCCATTTGGATCGGTCGACAGCCAACAGGTCGAGTTTGCCGAACTCCGAAGCCGGCTTGAGAAACCGCCGGTGCTTGCCTCCGCCGATCACGAGAGTCACCTCGTCGGCGAACGGGCGGAGCTTTTCGTCTTCTTTCACGGCAGTCTTGGCCGATTCATCGGTGCCGATTTCGTGAACCGTGAGGTTGTGCCGATTCTTGGCCCATGACGGCCCTACGTCCTGGCGATGGCAAAATAGACACTCGTCGCCAGTGATGAACTCCGGCAAGGGTTTGCCGACGTGATCGCTTCCCCACTTGGCCGGATCGTTTGTTTTCTCACCACAAAGGCACAAAGAGCACAAAGCGAATAAACAATAAAGGCTTACCCATTTCATCTGCCGTTGCTCTTTGTGTTCTTTGTGTCTTCGTGGTGAATCTCATTCAGCCCGCACCCATCCGTAAGCCGCGTTCGTACGCTGCCCGCCCTGATCCAAGTACACCGTCTTCAGCTTGGAAAGCGCATCGGCCGGTAGGGCCTTGCGCTGGGCATTGACGTCGACGCCATAAATCCTCGCCGCATTCAGACCGAAGATTTTTGCTTTGTCTTCCTTGGTCAGTTTCTTGTAGCCGAACTTTTCGCAGAGCTTGTCGGAAATCTGGAAGCGCTTGAACGCGTCAATCACCCACTGCGGCGAACCCCACCAGAGACAATCAGTGCCCCAGATCACGTGATCGACACCGTAATACTTGATGTTTTTTCCGATGAGGTGTTCGGCCATCTCCGGATGTTGAATGGCCAGGCTGCCGAATGCGGAACCGATTTCCGGGTTCACGTTGTTCATCTTCGGATTACGTTCTTTGATTTTCATGAGCACGTCGTGCCAGGCGAAATCGCCCGTGGTCGGGTCATAGTAAAACGCTTTCTTCATATCCGGGGTTCCCGAGTCGTCATTCAGTGCCGCCTTGAACTCCGGTTCGCTCGGATCATGTTTCAGGGCGGAATGGTAAATGATGAAAGTGATGTCCGGATGATCCAGGGCAGCCTTCTCGACGTCGGCTGGATTGGCCAGGTGGCCCAGAGTGCGTGATTGCGACGAGTAACCCTTGTGAACGCTGAATATCTTGAGGCCGAGTTCTTTGGATTTTTCGTAAAACGGATAGGTTAGTTTTTCGTCATCCAGCTTGAACCCGTTGTTGGAAAACCCCGGATCCGTGTGGCAATACCATTTCCATGAGTCGATGCCGTAGGTCTTGACCTCGCGTTCCATTTGTTCGAAGAGGGCGGTCTTGTCGGGCGAATTCGATTTGCGGTCCCAATAGTGGTTGGGCGCGCAGTTGCCCTGGCACAGAGCTCGCTGACATCCAGCGAGTTCGTTGATCTCCTTCTTTCGTGCGGACATTAACCAACTGGGAAGGATCTTGCCGCCCACGCCCGGCGTGCGCGCCGCCCCCTCCAGGATCTTGCCGTCCGCTCCCTTGTTGGTTTCCTTGCCTGGCACGCCGGAGATCACGATCATGCTAGTCTCACTGTCGAAGAACATCTCCTTCATGAAGCTTGGGAAGCCGTAGGCGTCGGCATCGTTCTTCAGCTTGAAGCCCATATTTCGAATAAACTCCATGTTGCGAAACGGAAGCGACAGGCCGTTGGTGAAATGGGTTTGCACGTCGAAGATAAAGAACTCACCTTTGGGCCATTTCTCTTCCGTCGCCGCCGGCTCCAGAGTTTCGATCTCATCGACATCCCAATGCTTGCCGTACACGATGTTTTGCGCGAGAAACGCCGTGGCTAACCCCATCGAACTCGACATGAACGCCCGGCGATCGACACCGAGTTTCTTCGACTTTTCGTCAGCCATTTCGCCGATCAGTCGCTCCACCTGTTTCTGTTGGTCATTCTGCGGCCGAGGAATGAACTCTTCGTTCGAGACGACCTGTGTCGGCATCGGTGAATCGACGCCTTGTTGTTGATCGCGCTGCCATTTGGGGATCCACATGGGTCAGGCTCCTGAACGAAATAGTACTTCGCGAATCGCTTTCTCCTAGCTACTATACTCAGCACTCACATTTTGTGGCTGTTCGGTAGGAGTCAACCTGTGGATGAGTTTCCGTGGCGGACTTTTCTTGCCGAGTTCAGCCAAGCATTGCTCCAGGATCAAAGGCTCGCAGCCACACTCCCGCCGAACGTAATCGCTTCGGACTGGCTTGGCTTTGAAGGAGCTTCTGAGGATGAGATACACCAACTAGAGATCCGTCTCGGAATTCGCCTGCCGAATTCGTATCGGCAATTCCTGGCCACCACCAACGGCTGTGCGCAACGGGCTATTTCATTGATGAGGGTATTCTCAGTAAGCAAAGTCGAATGGTTCCGCACCAACAACCTGCAATGGATTGACGCGTACTTGGAACCGGCTCGCGGCGAGCCACCGCTGCCGCTTGAGGAGCACTTGAGTTACGGTCCCTTGCAGGATTCTTGCAAGTTCCGGCTAGAGTACCTGCAATCCGCGTTGCAAATCTCGGAGCCCGGTGATGCGGCTGTGCTGCTCCTTAACCCGGAAATCACCACATCCGAGGGAGAGTGGGAGGCTTGGTTCTTCGCGAATTGGTACCCGGGGGCAGTCCGCTTTCGGTCGTTCTGGGAGTTGATGCAACACCAGCGCGACTCGTTCCAGGATTTGTATGAACGCGATCAGAGACGATTGCAGTCCGGAGACGATTCCGAAACGATCCTCCGGAAGGTCAGTGGGCTTTTGGAGGACCTGGAGGCCAAGGCAGCGAATTGGCGACGCGGGGTCGAACACGGACGCGCAGCGGCAAAACTCCAGTTGGTTCAATATGACGAAGCGATTATTGAGGCGTTGAGATTTGCCAAACAGCGAGTTCACGAGTTGCTAGACACCCGCATGCCAACAGGAGAATTGCTGGCCGCGCTGGGCTCGCTAGCTACAAGACTTGAAACGCAGCATCTCGACATCCACCGTGCCAGCCTGAGTTCATGCTGCCACGACCCATCGGCCGGTTATGGTGAGGGACTTCGCGAGAGTGCAGCGATTATCAATTACTTCTTGCGAGACGGCGCCAGGAGTTGAATTCTGTAAACTGGTAAGGCCGAATCGCCAATCACTGAAGGTTGTGCGGAGCCCGCGGAAGCCACGCCATGCCATTCACTGAAATCACCTACAAAGTTGCCGACCGCATCGCGACCGTCACACTCAACCGACCCGCCAAGCTCAACGCCTGGACGCCGACCATGGAACAGGAAGTGCGGCAAGCGATGGGGCTTGCCGAGAGCGACGACGGCGTCGGCGTGGTCGTGCTCACAGGTGCCGGCCGGAGCTTTTGTGCCGGCATGGACGTCGGTTTTCTGGGCGATCTGTTGACGTGTAGCAATCCGGGTGAACGGATTGAGCAACTGCGGAAAGAGTTCACCCGAGACCGGTCCCGAGATGGGGCACGCCCGGACTTTCAGACCGTCTATTCCTATTTTCCTGCCCTCAACAAACCGATCATCGCCGCCCTGAACGGCCCCACGGTGGGGCTCGGGCTTGTCATCGCCCTCTATTGCGATATTCGTGTGGCCTCCGCGAGCGCCAAGTTCACCACCGCGTTCGCGCAACGCGGCCTGATCGCCGAGCACGGCCTTGCCTGGATGCTCTCGCGTCTAGTCGGTATCGCCAACGCCTGTGACCTCCTCTTTTCCGCCCGGACGATCGACGCCGCGGAAGCGCTTCGGCTTGGGCTCATCAATCGCGTATTGCCGGAGGACGGATTCCTTACTGGCGTGATGGAGTATGCACAAAACCTGGCAACCCGGGTTTCGCCTCGGTCGCTGCGGATCATGAAGAAACAGATTTACGACGCGCAGTTTCAATCGCTCCGCGAAGCGATCGACGCAGCGAACGTCGAGATGTTCGAAAGTCTACTGTGCGAGGACTTCCGTGAAGGTGTGGCACATTTCCTCGAAAAACGTCCGGCACGGTTTACGGGCAAGTAAGCCGCGCGCTGGAAGGAGAGACTCCGATGCGTGAAGCCGTTGTGGTTGCCAGTTCCCGGACGCCGCTGGCAAAATCATTCCGCGGGTCGTTCAACCTCACACGACCGGACGACATGGCTGCCCATTGCATACGCCATGTCCTGGGCAAGGCGCCGCAACTGGACCCTGCATTGCTCGGCGACGTGATTTTCGGTTGCGGATTTCCTGAAGGCACTCAGGGCATGAACGTCGCCCGTGTCGCGCTCATTCGTGCCGGACTTCCGGTGACAGTTCCCGGCACGACGGTTAATCGTTTCTGTTCATCCGGACTGCAGGCCATCGCGATGGCAGCGCATCAGATCATGCACGAGGGATGTGACGCGGCCATCGGCGGCGGCGTCGAGAGCATCACGATCATCACCGAAGGCCGCCGCGATCACAACCCGTGGGTCAGGGAACACAAACCCGGCATCTACATGCGCATGGGCGACACGGCCGAGGTCGTGGCCAAACGTTACGGCATTGGCCGGGAGGCGCAGGACGAGTACGCCTTGGCCAGTCAGCAACGCACCGCACGCGCTCAGGAAGAAGGATTCTTCGAAGGTGAACTCGCGCCGATGCAGGTCGAACGCGGCATCGTCGACAAGAAGTCGGGGGAAATCACGGGCAAGGAGCCGGCCCTGCTTGCCAAGGATGAATGCAACCGCCCGGACACAACACTAGAAGGCCTCGCGGCGTTGAAACCTTATTTCGACCCAACGAGCGGCCAAGGCACGGTAACGGCCGGCAATTCATCACAACTCTCCGACGGCGCCTCCGCGACGCTTCTGATGGAACGTAAACGCGCCGAATCGCTCGGCATTAAACCGAAAATCGTGTTCCGCGGCTTCAATGTCGCGGCCTGCGAGCCCGACGAAATGGGGATTGGTCCCGTCTTCGCCGTGCCGAAACTTCTGAATCGCTTCGGCCTGAAGGTCAGCGATATCGATCTCTGGGAACTGAATGAAGCCTTTGCAGTCCAAGTAATCTATTGCCGGGACAAGCTCGGCATCCCGCAGGACAAACTCAACGTCAACGGCGGCTCGATCGCTATCGGCCATCCCTACGGCATGACCGGGTCGCGATTGGTGGGCACGATCATGAATGAAATGGTGCGGCGCAACGCCCGCCGTGGCGTGGTAACGATGTGCGTCGGCGGCGGTCAGGGAGCGGCAGGGTTGTTCGAATTGGCGAACTAGCGATTCTTGGCTTTGAACACTTGATCGACTTCCACCTCAAAGCCTTTAAGCAGCACGGAAGCGGCGCGATCGCCCCGTTCTGCTTTTTGGGCCGTCATGTAGCGACGGCCTTTGAGCTGTAGTACCGTAATCTCGTGTTTGGCCGGATCGACAATCCAGTATTCGGGAATGCGGGCACGGCGATAGTCGCCTCGCTTGCGTCGGAAGTCCCGACGCCGGCTCTCCGCATCCGGACTTACGACTTCCATAACCAAGTCGGCCGACTGCCAGTATTGCTCCTTCACTCGGTCCGCGTGCTCTGCCGACATGAAGACAATGTCCGGTTCTCGATACTTCGCTTTGCGCATTCGCACAGGCAACGGGGCCATTAACACCTCGCCAAGCTTTCGTGGCAGAACGTAGCTCATCAGCGAGGTGAGAAGAAACCTTACGATGTACTGGTGTGATGTCGTCGGCATGGGAAGTGACCTCGATGACGCCATCTGTGAACTCGATGTGGCGATTGCCACCGAGCTCAAGATAATCCTCCTCGTCCCAATAGCCCTGTGCCGGATAAAGCTCCGCCACATCCCATGCGGGCTGCCCGATAAGGGACTTCAATCGTCGAGGTAGGGTTTCCACGCAGTAGTCCTCGAACTAAGGCAATGCATGCCGTCGCACTTTCGGCAATCTTACGGCGGATGAGCGATGTTCGCAAGAACTCCGCCCGTTGACCGTGCCGACGGCATTCGATAGTTTCGTACCATGCCGGCCCCGCTTCGACACTTGACTCGGAGGATGCAGCCATGAACGACCTCGTCAAACTCACCAGAGACGGCAATATCGCGATCATCACCATCAACAACCCGCCGGTGAACGCACTCAGTCCCGGTGTACCGGAGGGGATCACGGCGGCGCTGGAACAGGTGCGAAACGACGAAGCGATCCAGGCCGTGGTCTTGATCGGCGGCGGGCGCACGTTCATTGCGGGTGCCGACATTAAAGAGTTCGGCAAAATGACATCCGGCCTGAAGAAGCGAGAGGTGGGCTTGCACCCGTTTTTGAACGGCATCGAGGATTTTCCGAAGCCAGTGGTGTGTGCCATCCACGGTACGGCTTTCGGGGGTGGCTTGGAGACGGCGATGTCATGCCATTACCGCGTCGCCGTGCCGTCGGCGCAAGTCGGGCAACCGGAGGTGAAGCTCGGCCTCATCCCGGGCGCCGGCGGCACACAGCGCCTGCCGAGATTGGCCGGCGTGGCGAAAGCCGCGGAAATGTGTGCGAGCGGCGAACCGGTGCGCGCCCCGGATGCGCACAAACTCGGCATCGTGGACAAACTCATCGAGGGAGACTTGTTGCAAGGCGCGCTTGCGTTTGCCCGTGAAGTCGCGGCAAAAGGAAAGCCACCCAAGACTCGTGAGCGCAATGAGAAATTGAGCGACCTACAGGATGTGTTAACGCTCGCGCTCAGGGGTTTGCGTGCCGAAGTGAAGAAACGCGCCAAGGGCGTCACCGCGCCGTTTCGAGCCATCGATGCCGTCGAGGCGGCTACCAAGTTGCCGTTCGACCAAGGCGTAGTCCGCGAAAAGGAACTGTTTGAGGAATGCCTGTTTTCCGATCAGTCCAAGGCACTCATTCACGTCTTCTTCGGCGAACGGGAAGTCGCCAAGGTGCCGGGCATCGGCAAGGACACGCCCATCATACCCATTAAGCAAGCAGCCGTGGTCGGCGCCGGCACGATGGGCGGCGGCATCACGATGGCGTACCTCAACGCGGGCATTCCGGTCATCATGAAGGAAGTCAACCAGGAGGCGCTCGACAAAGGCCTCGCGACGATCAAGAAAAACTACGCCGCTACGGTCGCGAAGGGCAAATTGACCCAACAACAAATGGACGAACGAATTTCCAAACTCTCCCCGACCACGACCTACGACCGTTTCAAGGAAGCCGACATCGTGGTCGAAGCGGTCTTCGAAGAGATGACGCTCAAGAAAAAGACCTTTGCCGAACTCGACAAAGTTACGCGGCCCGACTCTGTTTTGGCTTCCAATACGTCGACGCTGGACATCGACCAGATTGCGGCGGCGACCTCACGGCCTGGTCAGGTGATCGGCCATCATTTCTTCAGCCCGGCCAACATCATGCGGCTCCTAGAGATTGTCCGCGGCAAGGCGAGCAAACCCGAAGTCATCGCTACGTCGATGAACCTGGCGAAGACGCTGAACAAAGTCGGCGTGCTCGTCGGCAATTGCCGGGGCTTCGTCGGCAACCGCATGTATCATCCGTACCAACGCGAAGCCCAGTTCCTTCTGGAAGAAGGCGCCACGGTGGAAGAAGTCGATCGTGCCGCGGTTGATTTCGGCTTCGCCATGGGACCGTTGGCCGTCGGCGATCTTGCGGGTTTAGACGTCGGCTGGCGCATCCGCAAGGAATACAAACACCTGGTTCCCGCCGACGAACGCCAGCCGCTGGTTTGCGATCAGCTTTGCGAGATGGGCCGCTTTGGCCAAAAGACCGGCGCCGGTTGGTATCGATACGTGGCCGGCGACCGCACGCCTCAGCCGGACGCCGAAGTGCAGAAGATGATCGAGGAAGCGTCGAAGAAAGCCGGAATCACCCGGCGCAAGATCAGCCCGGAGGAGATCATCGAACGCACGGTGTATGCGTTGGTCAACGAAGGCGCACGCATTCTCGAAGAAGGCATCGCCCTCCGCGCCGTGGACATCGACATCATTTACATCAACGGCTACGGCTTCCCACCCTATCGCGGCGGGCCCATGTGGTATGCGGACACGGTTGGATTGACAAAAGTATGCGACCGCATCCGTGAGTTCGAGAAACAACACGGGTCGTTGTGGACTCCAGCGCCGATGTTGGTCCGGCTAGCGGAGTCTGGGAGGAAGTTCGCGGATTTTGACAGGGAGAAAGCGTAACGCCTGGCCTCAAGAGTACCTGGCCAATTGGCAACGGTGTTGGCCACGGACCCCGCCCACCATAAGTCCTTATGGAACAATCAATTGAAGAGTACTCGCGGAGTCCGTGGCCTCCTGGCCAATGACCATGGACCCGCCAAGCACCTAAAGGCAGATACTGAAAGTAATCTCGACATGCATCCTGCATTAGTGTATATTTGTATATACTTACGTCGCCATCGGCAGTACGCGCCGGTGATTACTGATCGTCCATATTCCACTTTTTTTGAAGGGCGCTGCGGCTCAAGCCGCGCAATAGAAATTCGCTTATGGACCTTCAACCGCTCCCCATCACCTGGCAAACCGTCATCCCCGAAAGTTACCATGACGAGATGGGCCACATGAACGTCATGTGGTACACGCATCTCTTCAGCGAAGCCGTGGGCACGCTCTGGAACATGCTCGGCATGGATCGCGCCTACTTCGAAACACACAACGCCGGCACGTTCGCGCTCGAATTCCACATCCGCTTCCTCGCCGAAGTCCGCGCCGGCCAACACATCACCATTCTCCCGCGACTATTGGCCCGCACCGCGAAGCGCCTGCACTTCATTCAATTCATGTTCAACGACACCCGCGGTGTGCTGGCGTGCACCGAGGAAACGGTCAATTCCCACGCCGACATGACCACCCGCCGCACATCCCCGTGGCCGCCGCACGTGGCGGAGGCGCTGGATCGGATGATCGCGGAGCATCAACGGCTGGATTGGCCGCCGCCGGTGTGCGGCGTGATGCGGGCGTGACCCCTGCGCAGGCCCGCTACGGAACTACCTGCACCGGCTCCGCATTCGCCGGCACTCGGCAAGCTCGCTCGCAAAACTTGGTGACAAACGCGTCCGTCGGGGCGCTAAAGGTGGGGTCATATGCGACCGGTGTAGTCGGGAAGTTGCTCGACGCGGTGTACCCGGTGACGTAGGCATTGCCGGCGCCATCCACGGCGATTCCGTTGCCATAGTCGGTATCGGTCCCACCGAGGTAGGTGCCATAGACGAGCGAACTGCCGTCGGCTCCCAGCTTAGCCACAAAAGCGTCGCGGGAGCCGTTGAATGTGATGTCGAACGCCCCCGGTGTGGTTGGGAAGTCCGTCGCAACTGTGAACCCCGTTACGTAGGCGTTGCCGGCTAGGTTCACTGCGATGCTGAAGCCTCTTTCGTCATTGGACCCACCAAGGTAAGTGGCATAGCCCAGCGTGCTGCCGCCTGCATTCAACTTGGCTGCGAAGGCGTCATTACCACCGTTGTGGGTGGTGTCGAACGCGCCCGGCGTGGTCGGGAAGTCGGTGGAATTCGCCCGCCCGGTTATGTAGACATTGCCGGCGCCGTCCACGGCGATTCCGTAGCCAATGCCGGAACCAAGATAGGTGCCATAAGTCAGCGTAGCGCCGTCGGCGCTAAGCTTGACCACGTAGGGGTCAGAGAAGGCATCGTTGTACGTGGTGTCGAACGCGCCCGGCGTGGTCGGGAAGTCGGTCGAACCGGTGTACCCAGTCACGTAGGCGTTGCCGCCCGCATCCACGGCAATCGCTTCGCCATCCTCGGTATCGGCCCCACCGAGATACCCGCCATACGCGAGCGTACTGCCGTCGGCACTCAGCTTGACCACGAAGGCGTCGCGGGCACCGTTGTCCGTGGAGTCAAAAGTGCCCAGCGTAGTCGGGAAGTCGCTCGACTCTGTGTACCCGGTCGCATAGGCGCTTCCAGCGCCGTCTACAGTGATCGCTTCCCCATCGTCGGTACTGGATCCGCCGAGGTAGGTTCCATAAGCGAGGGCGCTGCCGTCGGCACTCAGCTTGACTACGAAGGGATCAGAAACGCCGCCGTTGTATGTGGGGTCGAAGGCGCCCGGGGTGGTCGGAAAGTCGGTCGAAGACGTCCGCCCGGTCACGTAAGCGTTGCCGGCGCCATCCACGGCAATCCCTTGACCTCTGTCGTCACTGGATCCGCCGAGGTAGGTGCTATACGCGAGAGCGCTGCCATCGGCGTTCAACTTTGCGACGAAGCTGTCGGAGGCGCCACCGTTGAACGTCGTGTCAAAAGCGCCTGGCGTCGCCGGGAACTCGGACGTTGTAGTCGACCCGTTGAGGAAGGCATTGCCGCCGCCGACGGCTATTCCGTAGCCAGAGTCATCGGTAAGGTTCCCGCCCAGATACGTCGAGTAGCCCAGGACAAGCGGATCGATCACCAGCGGCCGCGTCGACTCGTAATCGCCGACGGCGAAGCTAACCTGTGTACCATCGAGAGCGTACTCGCTGGTGACTTCTTGTCGCAAGCCGTTGACTTCTTGGTAGGTAAACGGCTTCTGCTGCACGACATCGCCTACCGCAGTGTGTAGCACCAGGTCGCCATGCGGGTTGATTTCCACGCGATCGGCGCCGGCGAAGTTCAGCGTGATGGCGCTCGGATCGGCGCCGGGGGAGACGATGAAGTCGTATTCCAAACCCGCTCCGTTACCGTCGCCGCTCTGACCGCCGTAGTAGGCGAGGTCGATGCCGGGATAAACGTCATGATACTCGACGCGGCCGAAGGTCGGGATGTTGGCGTGCCACAGCGACGGGTCGTTGCCGATGAAGTAGTTGACGATGCCGGGGAGCGAGTTGACACCCGCGGCTCGGGCCTCCGGGTTAGCGCCGACGATTTGCATGTGCAGCGCGACACCTGGCGAGCCGTGACGCGTTAGCGTCCGGGTGGGGGACTGTGAGTCGTGCGGTAACCCGGCCGCTAACGCGGCTCGGCTCGCCACGCCTGTGCTCGCCTCGACAGCGCTCGACGGTTCGATTGTTTCTGAATTCTGATTTCCGAATTCTGAATTCTGCATCACAAATACCGCCACCGTCGGCGTCAGGAACACGGTTGCGCCGCCGGTCTTTGCGATGAAATCCACGCGGGAGTCGGTTTGGCCGTGATTGGCTTCGAACGAAAGCGGCAACTGGCCATAGTTTTGCACGGCCTTCGCCTTGTGAACTTCATCGACATCCGTTTTCGGAGTCAACCCGGAGGGTGCAATCGCGGCCGAGGTCCGTGTACCCAGGGTTGCCGGCGGGCGCCAGGCATTCGTGGCTGTGGCGACCGGTGCCGTGATCCACGACGTCGATACCACGAAATCAGAGCGCCCGTGTGATCCGCCATATGCGCCGATGTGGGGGGACTGACTGAGCGAATGCGCGCGCGTGTCGCTTCCGGAGTCGATGGTTGTTGCCGATGCTGCCGGCACAATGCTGGAAGATTTTGAAATGAATCGCTGGTTGAATTCCAAATCAGCGTCGATGGACAGCGCGGCCAAGTCGTCAATTAACAACGATGTCCCGGCCAACACCGAAGCAGGCTCGATCACTGTCGCTTCACGTATCGTCGGCCATGCGAGGAGCACACCGAGCAGTGCATCACCGGGCGGCAGGCGGGCTTCGAGACGTTCCAACTTCGGACGATGCCGTGGAAGGCGATGCATTGGAATGCTCCTGAGGAACAAATGGGTGATGCAATCGCCGAGTGTGACGGTCGGCGAAGAGGAAGTCAAACACAATCTCAATCACCCACCGGCGATTTTCCCCAGGGCAATGCATCGAGATTGACGTTGCCGCCGCTAAGCACCACGCCGATGCGTTGGATTCCATGAATCCGCCGGAATCTGTCCGAGATGACAGCCGCTAGTGGAACGGCGGAGCTGGGTTCGATCATCAACTTAGCACGCTCCCATGCCAGCCGCATCGCCTGAATAATCTCGTCTTCGCCGACGGTTATCACATCTTCCACGAGGTCGCGGACCACGGGCCAAGTAAGCTCACCGAGGCTCGTTAGCAGGCCGTCGGCGATGGTCTTCGGCTTGGACTGTGGGATAAGACGGCCGGATGCCTTGGAACGGGCGGCGTCGTCCGCGCCGGCGGGTTCGGCGGCGAACACATGAAGGGCCGGACGGAGTTCACGGAAGGCGAGCGCCACGCCGGTCACCATGCCGCCTCCGCCAACCGGCATAATCATGGCGTCGAGGTCCGGAACCTGCTGTAGGAGTTCCAGAGCGATGGTGCCTTGGCCGGCGATGATGTCGGGATGGTCGTAGGGTGGGATAAGCGTGCCGCCAGTTTTTGCCAAGAGCGCTTGAGCCGTTGATTCGCGCGCCTTTTGAGTTGGTTCGCATTCGATCACGGTGCCGCCGTATTCTTCGACGGCTCGGCGTTTCACGGGAGAGGCGTTCGTGGGCATGACCACGTGAACCGGGATGCCCCGCAACTTCCCGGCCAGGGCCAAGGCGCCGGCGTGATTGCCCGAACTGTGCGTCACCACGCCGCGGGCCGCCACGTCTTCCGGGAGCTTCATCACGGCATTGCATGCGCCGCGGAATTTGAAGGCGCCCGCCTTTTGCAAATGTTCGCATTTGAAAAAGAGCTTTCGCCCCGCCAGCCGATCCAAGGTCGCACAAGTAACAACAGGAGTGCGATGGGCAAACGGGGCGATGCGCTCAGCGGCGGCGCGAATGGCGGCGAGGTCGGAGGCATAAGTCGTCATGCGCTTCACTATATTTAGGGATTGGGGATTAGGGATTAGGGGTTAGCAATTCGGTGGGAGGTGGCTCGTGCGGGTGATGCTCGGCAGCGGTGGCTTTCGAACGCCGGAGCGGGTTCGCTTTCTCTCCGAACACATGCGAAGCTTTTTCGGAGATGTGTACCGGCTCCTGTTCATTCCGTATGCGCTTCACGATCACGATGCGTATGTGAAGGTCATTCTGGAACGAAAACTGAACGCCGGCTACGAGATCGACGCGATTCATCGCCATGCCGATCCGCAATCGGCCGTCCGTGACGCCCCGGCGATCTTCATCGGCGGCGGCAACACGTTTCGGCTGGTCGATGGGTTGTATCAACGTGGCTTGGTCGATCTCATTCGAGAACGAGTGCAAAGTGGAATGCCATACTTAGGAATCAGCGCCGGGGCCAATGTAGCGTGTCCGACGATCAAGACGACGAACGACATGCCCATCGTGCAGCCGCCGAGTTTCGACGCTCTCGGGCTCGTTCCGTTTCAACTCAATCCGCATTACGTCTTCGGCCAATTCCACGTGAAGGCCGAATCGGGCTATGTAGAGCACTTCGGCGAAACCCGCGACGAACGCATCAAGGAATTCCACGAAACGAACGACACGCCTGTCGTGGGACTCTGGGAAGCGGGTATCCTGCGGATCGAAAACGGGCGAGTGCGCCTCATCGGCACACCGGCGCGCATCTTTCATAAGGGGGCGGACCCGAAAGACGTAGCGGCGGACTCGTATCTGGATGACCTTTTGACGCCGCTTGTGGCTTAGCGTCAGCCCGGAAAATCGTTGCAACCTCGTTTCGCTGCGGTATAATCGCCCTCAGCAGTCGGAACCGACGCCCCGTACGTGGTGCGTCCTTCAGTATCGTCGGGACAGAGGCTCGCAGATCCCCGTTTCAGGAGTTCCGGAGCAAATGCGTAGTTGCCGCACTTTCGTGTGGTTCATTCCCTGTTTGATCGGCGCCGTTGCCGTCCTGTATTCGTCGGCCGACGAAGACCCTAAAAAGGTGCGCTATCCCAAGCCGCCGTCGGCCGAGAACGTCAAGATTGTTCCCGATGGTTGGAAAACGGCGCCACGGAAGCCGCTCGACCGCGGTGAAATCGATCGACTCCTCGCACAGGCACGCAAGCCTGACAGTCCCAGCCTTGCTCCAATCATTAATGATGAGCAGTTCATCCGCCGCGTAAGTCTCGATGTCGTCGGCAAGTTACCGACGCCGGCCGACGTGGAGCTCTTCGTCGCTGACAAAGACCCAAACAAACGCGCCAAGGTAATCGACCGGCTGCTCGATTCCGAGGACTACGCGCGGTTCTGGGGGAGATACATCCGCGATGTGCTGGTCTGGCGCGCGACCGATCAGCGCATTATTCCGCGGCTGATGCGAACGGTCACATTGGAAGCATGGTTGGTGGATCAGTTCAAAAAGAATCGGTCCTGGTCGGCGATTAGCCATGACTTGATCACGGCGAACGGGTCGCTCCGGCAACGGCACCTCGAAGGCGGCGAAACCGGGTTCATGCTTTCTCACACCGGTGACGATGCGATCATCGAACGAGCGGCCGACACCTCGCGCATTTTCCTCGGCATTCGAATTCAATGCGCTCAATGCCACGACCACCCGGATGACATCTGGAAAAGAAACCAATTTCACGAGTTTGCCGCTTTCCTGGGCCGGACCGGCGATTCGACGATCAAGCCGGCCGCCAAGGGTGAAGGCGCGGGCAACATTGGTCTCCTCTCACTCGACAAGGGTGAGTACCAGATGCCGGATCAAGATGATCCGAAGAAGAGTTACACCGTGCATCCAAAGTTTTTGCTCGGTGACCTCAAGGTTCCGCAAGCTCTGTCGGACGCCGAGCGCCGCAAGGTCCTCGCCGACTCGATCACGTCAAAGGAGAACTACTGGTTCGCGGCCGCCTTTGTGAATCGAGTGTGGGGCGCGCTCATGTCCCAGGCGTTCAATCAGCCGGTGGACAACATGGGCCCCCTGCAAACACCGACCAATCCCGAAGTCCTGCTTCGACTGGCCGACGCCTTCCGCGCGACCGATCACGACATCAAAGGTTTGCTGCGTGCCATCCTCAATAGCGAAGCTTACCAGCGACAGTTCCGCCTGGGTCAGGCGCTGGAGGAACACTTGGGCTTTGCCGCCATGTATCCGGGACGAATCTCCGGCCACGCGTTGTGGCAGTCGCTTGAAACCGCGCTAGGCCCGTTTCCTCCCGAAGATGAGGAGAACGTCAAGCGGTTCAAGGGTGGCGGAAACGTCCTGGCCGGGCCGTTTACTCAGGGCGCACCCGCGCTCCAGTATCTCGTCAGATTGGCATTCGACGCCGATCCTTCGCTCAACGCCGACGAAGTGGAAGCGACGATCACCCAGGCCATGATGCTGATGAATAACAAGGACCTGAATGCCCAAATCAAGTCGACCGGCGATACATCCTTGGCGGAATTGCTGTCGTCGCACAAGCAGGATGAATCAGCCATTCAGATCGTGTACTTGCGAACGCTGGGCCGAAAGCCAACCGCAGACGAAATGGATGGCTGCCGCGATCACCTGAAAACGGTCGCCAAACGCGGCGAGGCGTTCGAGGATATTGTTTGGGCACTGGTGAATTCGAGGGAGTTTCAGACTAAGAGGTAGAACCACCACAAAGACACAAAGAACACGAAGAGCCATGACTTCTTTGTGCACTTTGTGTCTTTGTGGTTAGCCTTTAGGATTTACGTCATGCTGACTCAGGACCTTCACTTACAGATAAATCCAGACGGCGTGATCCATCGCCGGTCTTTTCTCCGCAACATGGCCGCTGGGGCTGCGGGTGTGGCGGCGCTGAATTGGATGGACGTCATTCGGCTGGAAGCGGCCGAGCTTCGAAAACAGGGTAAGGCCTGCATATTGCTATTCATGCAAGGCGGGCCAAGCCAGTTCGAGTGCTTCGATCCGAAGCCCGGTGTGGAGAGCGGCGGCCCGACCAAAGCCATCGATACGAAAGTTTCCGGGATACAAGTCGCCGAGCATTGGCCCAAAACCGCGGCCACGATGGACGACATCGCCTTGATTCGTTCCATGACGGCGCGCGAAGGCAACCATCAGCGGGCACAGTACCAAGTGCACACCGGATTCCTGCCAAGCGCAGCCATCAAGTATCCAAGCCTGGGCGCAATCGTCGCGAAGGAACTCGGCGAGCCGGAATTCGATCTGCCAAACTTCGTGAGTATCGGCTCGGGCGCCCTCAATAGCTCTGGATTTTTAGGAGCGCAATACGCTCCGTTCGTTGTGGCAAACCCGAAACAGATGCCGGCCAACTCCGAGTTTCCCGACGGCGTCGACGGCGACCGTATGAAGCGCCGCCTGGCCTTGATGGAGCGGCTGCAACGTGATTACGCCAAGGCCGGCGCCAAAATGTTGGTCGATGAGCATCGTGCCGTTTACGACACTGCCTCCAAAATGGTACTCAGTCCGCGGATCAAGGCCTTCGATTTGAAGAATGAGAAAGATACCATTCGCGATCAATACGGCCGATCCAGCTTCGGGCAGGGTTGCTTGCTGGCACGGCGCTTGGTCGAAACTGGCGTCACGTTCGTCGAAGTGCTGTGCACCAATTCGGGCAATCCGATCAACTGGGACACACACCATGACAACTTCACCGGCCATCAGACTCTGGCAGGCATGGCCGACCCCGGTTTCGCGACGTTGATCACCGACCTGAAGGACCGCGGCCTCTTAGAAAAGACACTAGTGATTTGGATGGGTGAGTTCGGCCGATCGCCAAAAATCAATCCCAAGGCCGGCCGGGATCATCATCCGCAAGCGTTTTCCGTCGCCTTGGCCGGCGGCGGCATCAAAGGCGGCCGGGTCATCGGCGCCACCGACAAGGGCGGCGTTGAAGTTGCCGAACACCCGGTCGAAATTCCCGACCTGTTTTGCACGTTCTATCAAGCCCTGGGAATCAACCCGCGGAAGACCAACACGACCGGCGTGGGCCGTTCGGTGAAACTCATCGAAGGCGGCAAGCCTGTTCAGGAATTGTTCACGTAATGATCGGACGAGACGGAGGTTAGTCCAATGCGATCGTGGCGAAATCTAGTCGTTACTCTGTGGATTGCCGGTTGGTTCGCAAACCCGGCGACGGCACAGTTCTCTCTTGCGCTGGACGGGAGCAGGGCCGTAGCGGCCAGCCAAATGGCCCAACGTGAGGATGTGCAAAAGGAAATCGGATGTAGTCCGGAGCAGATCCGGAAGTTGAAAGAGATGGATGACGCGACGCGCGATCAAAGGTTGAAGGAATTTGAGGCGCTTGCACAAATCGACGTGAAAGCTCGAGACAAGGCCCGCACCGATCTGGTACTGAAGATTACCGAAGAACAGAATAAGTCGCTAGCGGCAATTCTTACTCCACAGCAGATCCAAAGATTGAAACAGTGTACCTGGCAAGTCGCGGGTTCGCAGGCGCTCAAAAATAAGGAAGTCGAAGATGCATTAGCCCTCGGGGTTGAACAGAAACAAAACATTCAACGCATCATGAAAGCGGCTATCGGCGACATGCGCGACGTGTTCCAACAGGATCGCGAGGGGCTCCCGGTGGCCCGAGAAAAGGCTGATCGCATTCGCTTCAAGGCGCTGGATGATACCGTCGCCGTGCTAACTCCCGACCAGCAGCGAAGATTCACGGAAATGAAGGGGAAACGCTTTGACTACAAGCGCGCCCCGACGCTTTCGAAGTTAATGGACCCGGCATGGTCGAAAGGTAATGTTGCGAAACCGGGGAACGACCCGACGGACCTGACATGGGTCACAAGTCGATCCGACGTGTGGGCGCCTGGCGCGGAAGAAAAGAAGATGGACTTGATCGGCTGGGCCGACGGCGTCATTCCCGCTCTGCGCTTGGCTCAAGAACACAAACGGCCCATCTTCATGTTCACGTTGGACGGGTCCCTCGGACCTGGCCGATGCTGAGCAGGCGCAATGTTTTTCAGAGCGGGTCCGCTCTCTAATGACAAAGTGATTGAACTGCTGAACGCCTATTTCGTGCCGATCCATTTGACAAATGAGGACTATGTCTCGACGGGTGCTGCAACCGACGCGGAAAAGGCAGAGCGACTCCGTATCATGCGCGAGGTTTTCATCGCGGGCGAGAACAATCCGATCCGAGCCTCGGATGCAGCGATTTACGTTCTCGATCACGACGGTCACATCCTCAAGGCTTTGAAACTTCCAGATTGCCTCGTGGCGCACAAGGTCGTCGCATTGCTTGAAGATACCCGTACCAAGCTGAACCTGAAGCCAGGCAAGCCCATCGTAACTCCTCGTCCGCAATCGATGCCACCCAAGGTCAACTCCGGCGAGATGGTACTACATCTTACGGCCCGTTACGCTCCGTCCGATGGTGCATGGAAGCTGCTGCCGAGCGAGGACTGGATTGCACTCAAACAGGATGAATGGAAAAAGCTTGTGCCGAAGAAAGATGCCAAAGTCGGTGATACATGGAATATCGACACGGAACTGGTTACAACGATCCTCTCGAACTTCTACCCTCCGACATCCAATCGTGACCCAAAAACCAACAAGATCTATAACCCGGCAATGAAGGCTACGGTCGTCTCCGTAAGCGATGGAGTAGTCCGCGTCCGTTTGGACAGCGATCTCCGCATGAAGCACCGATTCTTGCCTATCCAGGACGATAATCATCACGTCGAGGCAAAAGTGGTCGGGTACGTCGATTGGGATTCGGCGAAGGGCGATTTCAAAGACCTTAGGATGGTCACAGAGGTAGGAACGTATGTGAATGACAACTTCGGCGTCGCCGTGCGCCTGCACAAAGACTAGGTTTCCGCTTGCGGCTTAGCGCCGTAATTTCCGAAGCCGCAAGCGGCGATCGAAAACGAAACAACCCCTGGCGGTCCCGCGGCGCCGCCAGGGGTTTTATGTTCAACTGGGCATTAGCGCCCAGGCTTACTCTGTTTCACGCCGCCGTCCGGCGGCGGCGCATCTCGGTGGCTTCGTCACTCGCGACCAACCAGGCGATCAACGTATGTTGCTCTTCTTCTGCCAGCCTCGCCAGGGCGATTAGTGCCGATTCCAGGTCGTAAGATCGCACGTGGCCACAATAACACGACTGCACAAACGCAACGACATTCTGTCGTTCCTTGTTCGAACCCCCCAACTTGAGCATCGCGCCAATCAACAGGTCCAAAGTCGTCTGGTTGCGTCGCATGGTTGTGCCTCCGTTTCAATCCCCTTTCACAAGGATTATGCGTTTTCGCTGCGGGACCGGACACGAATCCGTATAAAATCGACGCGGCACAATACGTTTGGTCCGCCGCAGGCGGACTCGTAGAGCCGCGAGGTATTTCCACGATGGCAGTCGTAGACGGCGGGACGCTGGTCGGCCGAATCTTGCAGGAGCAACAGGTGAAGTACCTCTTCGCCATCAACGGCGGCCATACGTTTCCGATTCTGGCCAACCTGACGAATCACGGCGTCAAGCTCATCCACATGCGGCACGAGCAAGCGACGGCCTACGCCGCCGACGGTTGGGCGCGCACCACGGCAACACCCGGCGTCTGTTGCGTGACTGCCGGGTGCGGATTAACCAACACCATAACCGGACTCTGTGTAGCCGGACTCACCAACAGTGCCGTCGTTTGCATTGCCGGGCAACATCCCACGCTCGAAGACGGGAGCGGCTCGTTTCAAGAAGCCTACGGTTCCGAGATTTGCCGAACGTTTGCGAAGTACACGAAAAGGGTTCTGGACTGGCAACGCATCAACGTTGATTTGCGTGTTGCGTTCCGCGAGGCGATGAATCCTCCGCAGGGTGTGTCTGTGGTCGAAATTCCTGCGAACATCCTGTATCACCAGGCCGAAGAACAATCCCAGTTCCCGGGTGCCAAGGTGTATCATGTCGACGCGCTCCGCTCGGCGGGGAATGCCCAGGCGGTGGCGGATGCCGTCGATCTCTTGGCGAAGTCCGAACGACCGCTCTTGGTCGGCGGAGACGGTGTGTTCTGGTCGGGCGGCAGCGCCGAGTTGCGCGAATTGGCGGAGCGCACTCATACACCGGTGTACGCGCGGCGGGCCGGGCAGGGCGCCGTGCCGGAAGACCACCCACTTGCAATTCGTGGAGCGTGGAAGAAACCGTTTATCGGCGAGGCGGACGTCATCGTCACGGTGGGCTTCCGGTTTTGGAGCGGTGAAAAGTTCGGCCAGCCGCCCACCTGGAACGCCAAAGCCAGGCACGTACAGATCGACGCGACCGTGTCCCGCATCGGCGGCCACGTGGCTGCCGAAATCCCCATCGTCGGCGACCCGAAGCTGGTTTTGGCACAGATGATTGCACTCACGAAGGCACGGGCGAGTGAATTCGACAAGAAGAAAGACTCGCCCTGGCTACGAAAAGTCGCCGACGCACGTGCAAGCTTCGAAAAAACCATCGACGAACGTGAAGCGAAAACACGGAACGACAGGCCGATCCACCCCGACCGTCTCGCCCGTGACCTAGTCGGCGTGTTGGATCCGAGTGCGACCGTGGTGATCGACAGTTTCACACTCTCGGGCTATATGAGCCATTGGTTTCAAGCGAGGTTTCCCGGCCAAATCGTCGACGCCGGCCCGCTCGCGCCGGTCGGCCACGGCATTGGCATGGCCATCGGCGTGCAACTCGCCCGGCCCGGCAAGCCGGTCGTCACCGTCATTGGCGACGGCGGCATCGGCATCGGCGGCTTCGACATGGAAACGGCCGCGCGCTACAAGCTCCCCATCGTTGCCGTTCTTTGGAACAATAGCAGTTGGGGACCGAGTTTCGATCAGATGCCGATGCTCAAGGGCCGGACCGACCCCTTCGACATGCTGCCGAACATCCGTTACGATCGTGCATTTGCGGAGATGGGCTGCCATGGCGAATTCGTCGAGAAACCCGATGATATCCGCCCGGCGCTCGAACGAGCATTGAACTCCGGCAAGCCGGCGTTGGTCAACGTGATCGGCGACAAACGAATTGGACACCCGGGGCTCGGCGGCAACTTGCTCGGTTCCACACAGGTCTAGCGATGAGCAAGTTCATTTCCCTCGATGGCGTGGACGGCGCAGGCAAGTCGACACAGTGTCGGCTATTGGCCGATTGGCTGTGCCGACGCGGCTCCGATGTGACCGAATGCACCGATCCCGGCGGGACTCCTCTCGGAAATGAACTTCGCCAGATCGTATTAGGCCATCGCCATGAATTGAGTTTGGCGTGCGAGGCGCTTCTATTCATGGCGAGCCGCGCAACTCGTCCGCCAAGTCATCCGACCGGCATTGGACGCGGGTCGAATCGTGGTTTGCGACCGCTTCCTGCTCGCCAACGTGGTCTACCAAGGTCACGCCGGCGGCCTCGATCCGGATCAACTGTGGGAGATCGGCCGGATGGCAACTCGCGGACTGGAGCCAGACCTGACTATCGTCCTTGACTTACCCGTTGAATCGGCGGGAAAGCGGCGAACCGACCCACCTGATCGTATGGAAAGCCGGAACCCTGCGTTTCACACTCGGGTCCGCGAAGGCTTTCTCGCCGAGGCAGAGCGTCGGCCGGAACAAATCCGTGTCATCGACGCAAGCCAAGGCGTTGAAGCCGTCCACCAAAAAATTTGTGCGGAGGTCACTTCGTGTCCTGGAATCGAATCCGCGGCCATGACGCCCAGATCGAAGCGTTAGACCGTGTCCTGAAGCGCGGTCGATTGGCGCATGCCTACGTTTTCACCGGACCGAGCGGAATCGGCAAACGGTTATTTGCGCATGAACTCGCCAAAGCGCTACTGTGTGAAAACAAGTCGTCCGACCGCTTGGAAGCTTGCGACCAGTGTACTGCGTGCCATCTCGTCGACGCCCGAACGCACCCGGATTTCTTCTCCTTCAGCCGACCCGAAGACCGTCTGGAATTCCCGATCGAGCTATCCCAGGAGCTTTGCCACAGCCTCGCCCTGAAGCCGGCCCGCGGCAAACATAAGCTCGTCATTCTTGAGGATGCGGATGACCTGAATGAAGAGTCGTCGAACTGTTTGCTGAAGACGCTGGAAGAGCCGCCGCCCGGTTCCGTCTTGATCCTGATCGCCACCGCTCCAGAACGCCTCTTGACCACCATTGTTTCACGCTGCCAAATCGTCCGCTTTCAGCCGCTGCCGGCCGAGGCGATTGCCGAGATCGTGCGCGAGCACGGCACAGAGAATATCGAGCACCTCGACCGGTTGGTACGGCTTAGCAATGGAAGCCCCGGTATGGCGCTTGAATTGGCCGATCCTGCCTTATGGGAGTTCCGACAAACGCTTCTGGAGGGATTGGCCGCCAATCGGCCTGACTCCGTGTCGCTGGGCAAACAATGGACTCAGTTTCTCGAAGAATCGGGAAAAGACGCCGCCGCACATCGACGCCGGGCGGCGCTTATATTGCGAATGCTGATCGAGTTCTTCAACGATGTCCTACGTGTCAGTGTGGGCGAGCAGCCACGTTTCGCCGATCCAGGCGATTTGCCGTTTCTGCAAAAGCTCGGTCAGCGCGTCGATCCGCACCGCTGCATTCAGATTCTCGACCGCTGCCTCGACGCCGACATGCATATCGATCGTCGCGTGCAGCTGGTGTTGGCGGTGGAAGCGCTCGTGCATGAGCTCGTGGATGGATTTCAAGCGCCTGTCTCCAGCCGTTAGTTTGAAATGACGTGCCACGACCTGACGGTGCTCCGGCACGTCGTGGGAATTCCTGCGGAATCCAGGCTCCGCAGGTGCAGCTGAAAGACGCTGTGAATCGCTTAGAGCATGGCACGACGTGGCGGAATACCGCCACATCGTGGCACGGAGGTGTGGAAAGGTTGGTATTGGCTCGATACGGCCGACTTGTTATACGCCAGCACTACTTAGCACTATTCTCATTTGGCGGAGCCTGTCGTGAAAATCACACGGCAATTATGCGGATTGCTCTGTTGTCTGGTTGCCGGTTGCAGCACGGCGCCCATAGCGGACGTCATGGATTTTTTCAAACCGAGCCGGCTCGGGCCGGAGCAAACTCCGCCATACGGAGGCGTGTGTAATCCCACACCGGCCGGCGGCCTCCCGTCAGCGCCGCCGCCCCCTCCGGTACCCGCGACCATTGGTCCAGGGCCCGTCGCGCCCGTACCGCCGTCGCAGATTCCACCCGCGCCGCTTCCAGTGCGACCGACCGGTTCGGCAGATGACATACCGGCGTCATTCCCGTCGGCGCGCATCGGGCCCGACCTGCTCGGGCCGCGGTAGGTGAATCATCGCTTCGGTAGTAGCCAGACGTTCTTGATGAACACGAGCGGCCGGTCTTCGCAGATGGCGAAATCTACAACCAGCGGACGAACCGAAGCGGAACGGACTTGTAGCCGCATCGCCGGCAGGCGATACACCGGTTCGCCGATCTCAAGCGGATTATTGTGAAGTCGGCGGGCGATTTCACGGAGCGCTGCGACGACCTCTCGACCTCGTCCTTCAAGCTTGGCGCGATGTTGAAGCTTCAGACATGCAGCCACGTTAGCGCCGGAAATATGGATTCGATAACGTGGATCGCCGTTACGGGGCGAGGACATCCCTATTTCCTCTTTGCTTCGTACTTACGCTGAATCTCCTCCATTTGCGCGATGACCTTCTCAATGGGGACGCCTTCTTCTATCACCGTATACTTCTGTAGGTCTGCTGCGGTGAACTGCTTCCGATGCGCGGCGAGAATCTGGCGCATGGTCGCATTCTTCGGGACATTGAGAATGCGGATCCCGTCTTCTTTCTTTTTGGCCACCTTTGTCGATTTTCGTTTTGTCGTCATCTGCTTCGACCTCCTTAGCGTCATTGTACCACTGCCGGAACCGGTTTGAGATTCTCTTTTCGCGACGCGATCGGGAATCCGTACGCCATCGGTGTTTTACTTCACCACCGTTGTCCCCGCGTGTTACTTGCGGCCGGTCGGTCTGCACAAACTCATCAAAACTTAATCGGTTTGACGCTCTTCATTTCGTCGGCTTGGCGGCGCCGGCACGATAGAGCAACAACATCGGCGCTTTCTCGCGGCCGAGCACATCCATGGGCACCCACGTCACCCCTAGGGTCGTTCCGGAAGGCGCGAAACTTATCTGTGATGGAGAATAGCCGTCCTGATGTAGGGTTACGCGCTCCTGACCGGTCACCGGGTCATAGAGTTTCACGGTTCCGTCCGCGCTGGCGATCGCAAGCGTGCGACCGTCGGGAGCGAAAGTGAGCCCCAAAAACGATGTGTGGCCTCGGAGATTGAACGACTGAGTTCCGAGACCTACATTCCACGTCTCGAGCGTGCCGTCTTGGAACCCCAGCGCGAGCGTGTCGCCGGTCGGAGAAAGCGCACATTTCTCCGGACCCGGCTTCGAAATCCTCTCAAAGCACAAAGCACCATCGGCTAACTCCCGTACCGTGACGCGCGGGGGTTCATCGTAAACCGATACATAGCGCTTGCCGTTTGCGGAGAACGCGCGAACTTTGGTAAGACCTTCAACAGCTTGTTCCGTCCGCTTCTCCCAAGTCCCAACATCCCATACGGCGTCGCCGGTTATCAGGAACCTTCCGTCTGGCGAAAAAGCGATGGACGAGAAAGGGAGTGGATACGCGATGTCGGCGTACATCCTTACGCTCGACTCAGGTGGATCGACGGAAACGTCCCACAATTTCAAGGCGTCGCCGCTCGTCGTCGCGAGTAGCGTGCCATCGGGACTAATTGCCATTTCGGATATGTCGGGATTGCTCATTGGCATTTTCATTCCGGGGATTGGCGGCGCATCTAATACGGGAACTGGCTCAAAGGCCCTAAACCGGTCAACTTCTTTGCCGGTAGTGGCATCGAAAAGCAGCACGTCGTTATCTTTTGCGACGACGAATTTATCTCCTCGGGGAAGGAATAGCGGGCCGATAACACCCGTCGATAAGAAGCGCGCGAATGTTTTTTGCGCTTCATGCGCACCTAGCGTAACGGGCAACGGCTCCTGCGAAGCGCTCAGATCCCATTGCTTGATAGTATGATCCGTTCCGGAAGCTGCCAAAAATCGGCCGTCCGGCGAAAAGCGCATCTGCTCGACCGAGGTCGTGTGCCCGAATAGAGCTGCAACCTGTCGCCCGGTGCGGACATCCCACAGACCTACCGTTCCGGGGTCGCCACTGACGGCCAAATGGCGGCCATCCGGTGAAAAACACATCGGGCTACCCCCTTTAATAAACACCAGACTCGGCCGGAATGGGCCAAGAGTCGGTGCTGTCTCAGCGCCCGTGTCGATGTCACGCTGCTTGATTCTCAGATCGGCCCCGAATGATGCGACGGTTCGGCTATCCGGTGAGACTGCGACTTTCAAAACGAGCATCGAGTGCCCGGTGAGCACCTTTTTCGAGTGGCCTGTTGCAACGTCCCAACCCAATACAAGACCCTGCGTTTCTGAAGTTATCTTGTCGAAGTCAAACGAAAACGCCGCGGCAATTTTGGCCCCATTGCCACATGCAACTAGCGTTTTGGCATCGTCACTAAGTGCGATGTCAAACGGGATTACGAATCCCCACCCGGTGACCCCCAGCGTCGTGGAAACACCTTGGTTGGTCTTCATGTCCCACTTCCATACTCGAAGCCCACCGGCGCCCATTCTGCGGAAGAACCCGGTAACTCCGGAACCTGTGAAATCCGCATCCTCATCACCAACAACCATGGTCATCGTGTCGGATTCCGGGTCAAACGCGACCGCCCGCACGTTGCCAATTCCCGGTTTCAGGTCCGCGAGCTTTCGACCGGACTCAATGTCCCAAGTCTGGACCAATGGCCCAGGCGTCTCCTTTTGCGCTCGCTCGAATCCGAGTGCAACGGTGTTTCCATCAGGCGCAAATGCCATGCAGGAGATCTTGCCCGGTGCGACCGAGAATTCCTTGCGGAGCGCGCCAGTCTCCGTGTCCCAGACCTTCACTTCATCCTTCGCGGCGGAAATAAGCGATTTGCCGTCCCGTGAATATTGCAAGATACTGATCTGCTCAGTGTGTCCCCGCAGTGTCATCCGTTCCGTACGCGCCTGCCGCCACAAATAGTGCCATTCGAACGTTCGTTGATCTTCTTCACCTGGCTTGGGAATCTGGCGTTCGAGCGCTGAAATCAGCCGCACGCCGTTGCCGCTTTCGAGTGCTTGTTGCGCCAGGTTGATGTCGGATCCGTAGAAGTAACGGCGGGCTAAAAGCTCCTGGCGTTTGGCCTCCGACTTGGCTTCGGTTTCCCGATCCAATGCGGCATTGGTGTCAGCGAGGTGTCGCCGCAGCTGCCAATTGTGCAGCAATGTCAGCCCCGCGATGATCGCAGCTGTCAATGCACCAAAGTCGATCAATGCGAAGAGGACAGGACGGCGTTTGACCCAATACACAGTCCGTTCCCAGGCACTACTTCTTCGGGCCACAATCGGCTCGCCGCACAGCCATCGTTCGAGATCATCCGCCAGCGCCGCGGCAGCGTCATAGCGGCGCGCTGGCTCCTTCTCCAGACACTTAAGGCAAATCGTCTCCAAATCCCGATTGATTTGGCCATCGAGTGACCGTGGTCGGGTCGGTTCATCGTCGGTGACTTGCCGCAAGGTCTCCAGCGGCGTCTCCGCTTTGAACGGCGGCCGGCCGGTGAGTAGTTCGTAGAGGATTGCACCCAAGCTGTAAACGTCCGCCGCCGTAGTCAGCGCTTTCACTCCCCGCGCTTGTTCCGGCGCCATGTAGCTCGGTGTGCCGACAATGGCACCGGTGCGGGTTTGTCCCGTATCAGCGGTGACGCGCTTGGCGAGGCCGAAATCGGTGATATGTGGCACCGCGTCGTTTAGCCGCTCGTCTCGGACGAGCGCGGGCGGTGGGGTGTCCGCGCCGCTCTGAGAGCGGCGGCTAAACGACAGGAGGATGTTTCCCGGTTTCAAATCGCGGTGGAGGATGCCGCGTTGATGCGCGTGATGGACGGCACGCGCCACGGTGGCGATCAACTGCGCCGCCGCACGTTGACTTTCTTGGCTGACCCCTGACCCCTCACCCCTGACCCCTTGCAAAAGACTTCCGCCGTCGATGAACTTCATGCTGAAGTAATGCTGCCCGTCGTGCTCGCCGACTTCGTAGATCGGCACGATGTTGGGATGATCCAAGTTCGCCGCGGCTTCGGCTTCGGCATGGAAGCGCTGCACGTCGGCCTCGGAGGCCAGTTGACCGGCGAGGATCATCTTGAGCGCGACGACGCGATTCAGGCTGACTTGGCGGGCCTTGAAGACGACGCCCATGCCGCCACGGGCGATTTCTTCAAGGAGTTCGTAGTCGCCGAAGTAACGAACCTTGCCGAACGTGCCGACGGCAGGTTTGTTTGACGCGTCTAACGTCGGCGCTTCCGCTGGTGACGGTTCGGGTTTCATGGCACGGGCAACCTCGTCGAGTTTGTCTTGATCCGCAAAGAACGCCGCCAGTTCGTCGGCCAGGTCGGGATGTTGTTTGAGCAACGCCGACTGGTCCGGCCGTTGGCCGGCATCGACGGCCAGGAAATACGCGTGCAAAGCCTTTGTTAATGGGCGATCGGAATCCGATGGTCGTGGGTCATCAATACTCATGAGCCACCTGCCTGGTTCAGGACCTTGATTGCCACCACCAGAGATTGCCACCGGCCGCGACCATTATGTTCCTCGCCTGCGAGTCGGGTTTGTATCGGCACGATAGAGCATTACCTGGGTGGGTTTTTCCTTGTCAGATACGTTGAGCGGTTTCCAAGTCACGGCCAGGGTTTTGCCATCGGGCGCGAACGCCAGGTGTCTAGGCGTATTTCCCTGACTGCGAAGCGTCATCCGTTCCTGGCCGGTTGCCGGGTCCCAAAGTTTGACCGTCCCATCTCCGCTCGCCGTGGCCAGCGTAAGGCCATCGGTCGTGAATGCGAGAGCTGTGATAGCGTTCGTGTGGCCCCGAAGGACAGTCTTCACCGGCCCGGTTTCTCCGCGCCAAAGCTGCACGGCGCCGTCGATAGTGGATACCGCGACTTCATGTCCATCTGGAGAAAGTGCGACAGGAGACGCTGGAAACATGCCGGTGAACTCCCGTTCAAAACACACCTCGCCGCCAGGAAACTGGCAGACAGCCAACCGTCTAACGGACAAGTCGCCGTGCCTGTCAGATAAGCATCGTTTTCCGTCGCTTGAGAAAGCCTGAATGTGCCCTAACGATTCTGTAACGGGATCGGTTCGCGGCTGCCAGCCCTTGACGTTCCATGCTTTGGTCCGACGAGCCGAAGGCACTACCGTCATTTCGCTGACGACAAGGAGTGCACCGTCCGACGAGAAGCTTGGCACCGCTGTGATACATCCTTCATCGGAGAGCTGAGCCGTTTCTTCACCAGTGACCAGATCATGGATGCTCGTGCCTTTATTTCCGCTGACCGCAACCAGTCGATTGTTAAGACTCACGGCAAGGGCCGAGACCAAGGCTGGTGTGAAAGCGTCCACGATATCCTTCTCGGTCGGATTCTTGACAGCCGCCCGTTGGTATCGTTTCAAGCGGCCGACCTCTTTCGCGGTGGTTAAGTCCCAAATCGTCACCTGTGGCCCATGCGCGATCAGCATTCGTTCACCGTTAGGAATGAACGTCACCTTTGGTGGAGAAAGCTCATCAAGCATTGACCGTAGGGGTGCAAAACTGATGGCAACAGGTTCTGGCGTGCGGGTCACTTCCCAGACCTTGACTGTCTGGTCGAGGCAAGTCGCGACCGATCGTCCATCCGGGGCGAATGCCATGGCACTCACGGATTTCGTATTGCCGACATACGCCGCGATTTGCTTTCCGGCCTGAATGTCCCAGATTCTTACGGTTCCATCTTCACCGGTGACTGCGAGCGTCTGACCGTCGGGCGCGAATGTCACCGAAACAAAAAGACTGGGGCGCACAACGGGTGTGGGCAAGTCTGAGTTGGTACTTAGCTGCCGAAGGTTGAGCGTACCGTCGTAATCGGTGGCCGCAACCTTGTCGCCATCGCCAGACAATTCCATCCGCCACACGCCTTTGGAACGCCATCGCGTGGTGTGCTTACTCGCGCCGTTGTCGCAGTCCCAAGTGAAGGCGACTCCTTCCAGCGCTTTGCTGGCCCACATGGGATCGAGGATCTGTTTGAGCAGATTTGGCGAGCCAGCGTTTGAGGGCACCCCGGTTCCGCACGCAGTCACCGTCGCCCCATCGGCCGCGAACCTCACGCCTGACACTCCAAGGGGCAACTTCCAGCCCATGGAGGCCAGCTTGACGGTCTTCACGTGGCCTTGTGAAAAGCCCCATTTTCGTACGGTTAACGGGCTGGCACTTTGAGTTCTCGCCAATATGTCGCTGATCTCCTCGGCGATCATCAACGTGCTACCGTCTTTGGAGAAAGCGAGCGCTTCAATCGAATCGTTTCCGGTTTCGAGTTTAGAAATCCGCTCCCCCGTCGTTAGGTCCCATAGTTCCACGCGGTGGGGCTCCGTCTTCGCCTCCTTGTCAGCTTCGGCCTCCTTCACGGACTGGGCTCCCTTTGGACGGCTTTGTCGTTCCGCAGGCTTGATTCCGACGGCAAGTTTCGCTCCATCGGGGGAGATAGCCAAATACGAGATTGTTTCGGACGGCAACAGAAACGCTCCCTCCTCTCGCCCGGTGGCGCTATCCCACATTTTCACCTCGCCTTTGGCGACGGTCACCAACTTCTTGCCATCGGGAGTGTATGCCATGTGGCTTATCGGATTTGTAGCTCGGTCCAACGTCAATCGTTCTCGATGCGCGAGTCCCCAGAGGTAGTGCCACTCAAAGGTCCGATAATCATCCTCACCTTTCTTGGGAATCTGCCGTTCTAGGGCGGCCATTAGTTGGATGCTGTTTTGATTCTCCAGCGCTTGTTGTGCCAAGTTGATGTCCGAGCCGTAGAAGTAGCGGCGGGCGATCTGTTCCTGGCGTTTGGCTTCCTGTTTTGCGCGCGTTTCACGCGCCAGCGCGGCCGACTTGGCCTTTAACTCAGCGGAGTTTCGGGAAGACGTTTTGCGCTCATCTTGTCTCCTCCGCCGATCGTCTCTCAAGATAAGACTCGCGATAACGGTGAGAAGAAAAATCAATGAAGAGAGAGTTGGCCGGCGTTTAATCCATCGGCGCACGCGCTCCCACGGCGTACTCGGACGGGCAATGATCGGGTCTCCACTGAGCCATCGCTCAAGATCTTCCGCCAGCGCCGCCGCCGACTCGTAACGTCGGCGCGGGTCTTTCTCCAAGCATTTGAGACAGATCGTTTCCAGATCGCGGTTGATTTGGCCGTTGAGCGACCGCGGACTCGTCGGTTCGTCGTCGGTAACTTGCCGCAGCGTCTCAAGCGGCGTCTCCGCCTTGAACGGCGGGCGGCCGGTAAGCAGTTCGTAAAGCATGGCGCCCAAGCTGTAGACATCGACCGCGGTGGTCAATCCTTTCTCGGCCCGCGCCTGCTCCGGCGCCATGTAGCTCGGCGTGCCGACGATAGCGCCGGTGCGGGTTTGGCCGGTGTCGCCGGTGACGCGCTTTGCGAGGCCGAAGTCCGTGACGTGTGGAGAAAAGGATGAAGGATGAAGGATGAAGGATGAATCGGCGGGAGTTTTTTCATCCTTCATCCTTCCGCCTTCATCCTTTTGAAGAAGGATGTTTCCCGGTTTCAAATCGCGGTGCAGGATGCCGCGCTGGTGCGCGTGATGCACCGCCCGCGCCACCGTGGCAATCAACTGCGCCGTCGCACGTTGACTTTCTTGGCTGACCCCTGACCCCTCACCCCTGACCCCTTCCAAAAGACTGCCGCCGTCGATGAACTTCATGCTGAAGTAATGCTGCCCTTCGTGCTCGCCGACTTCGTAGATCGGGACGATGTTGGGATGATCCAAGTTCGCCGCGGCCTCCGCTTCGGCATGGAAGCGCTGCACGTCGGCCTCGGACGCCAGTTGGCCGGCAAGGATCATCTTGAGCGCGACGATGCGATTAAGGCTGACCTGGCGGGCCTTGAACACGACACCCATACCGCCGCGGGCGATTTCTTCGAGCAACTCGTAGTCGCCGAAGTAACGAATCTTGCCGAGGGTGCCGTCGACCCTTTTGCTTGATGCGTCCAAGGTCAGCGCTTCCGCTGGGGTTGGCGCCGGTCTCATCGCCCGCGCCATCTCATTTAGTTTGGCTTGGTCCGCAAAGAATGCCGCCAAATCGTCGGCGAGGTCGGGATGCCGACGCAAAAGTTCGTCGTGGTTCGGCGCCTGGCCGGCATCTACCGCTTGGAGATAGTCGTGAAGGACCGCATCCAGATGTCGTTCTCGATCGGCGCTCATCGTTTACTCCAAATCACGAAGCTGATTCCTTAGCGCTTTCTGTCCCCGATAGAGCAGGCCGGTGACGGCGGCGGTCGTGCAATTCAATTCCTGCGCGATGTCGGCCAGCGACATTCCCTGCCAGTGCCGCAGGATGATCGCCTCGCGCTGGTTGTCGGGTAACGCAGCCATGGCGTCCGCCAGTTGAACGGCGCGCTCGTGACGATCCAGTCGTTGACTGGGCGACGATTGCTCGGCCGCCAGCCAGGCATCGAGCCGAGAGGCCGATTCATTCTGCGCGGCTTGGATCGACCGTTCTCGAACGACGTCGCGCTTGGCCCGGCCCAGGTCGCGGACGGCATTGGCCATGTTGCGGGCAAGGAGCCTGCCGCAGCCAGCCAACCATTTCGCCGTCGCTTTGGCCACGGAACTGATTGCGATCACGGTGTGCCTCCAACATGGTTTGTTGCACGATGTCCGAGGCGTCCAGCTTGTTTCGAACACGTTCATCGAGCCGGGCTCGAGCCAACAGGAGCAGGTAGGAACGAAACCGCTCCAAAGCCCGGTCATCGGCGTCCGCTTTCATGTCGGGCCTCTTACCTAAATAGGCACCGTTGGGTCGCCGACTCAGGCGCGATTTTGCTTTTTCAAGCCGGCGGTCGGCGCTTGGACAGGAAATACCGGCTTAGAATCTCGCCGCAGGGTCCAGCGAGCACGCCGCCCACCACTTGTGCCCGATGATTCAGTCGTGGGTCCGACGTAATACGGTAAAGGGTGTCGCAAGCGCCGGCTTTCGGATCGACAGCGCCGTAAACAACGAGCGGCAACCGCGCCTGCACGATGGCCCCCGCGCACATCGGGCATGGTTCCAGCGTCACATACAGGACACAGTTTTCCAGCCGCCAGGATCGCAGTGCGGCCGCTGCCTGCGTGATCGCGATCATTTCGGCGTGGGCGGTCGGATCGTTTAGCCGTTCGCGCTGATTGTGAGCCGAACCGATGACGCCCTGCTGAAGCGATACGACAACAGCGCCGATCGGGACTTCGTCCTCGTCGGCAGCCGCCTGCGCCTCCGCCAATGCCATTTCCATGTGGTGTGCATGAAGTGGATGCCGCGGATCGGTCAGGGATATATCAAGCGGTGACCAGTCCAACTGTGTTCTCCGATGCACCTCTGTCTAATTGACGGGATGACGGGATGACGGGATGAAGCTAGTCTCGGCGTGTCATTCATCCTGTCATCCCGTCATCCCGTCAACATTCTGACATTGCGTGATATCCGTTGTTGCGTTACGAACCGGCGGCTTATTGTCGTCCACCGCGTGAAAAGCGGCGGAAAGTAAACCTCACTGTAGCCGGCAGGGCAAGCGGGTCAAGATGCACATAAGAGGCGAATCTAACCACGGCATCTGGCGGAAACGGCGCTGGCTTTGCCGTGCACTGGCAGCCCCGTGCGTGTTGTGTTGGATCGGCTGCGCGGGAACGCCAAGCCGGCTGTCCGGCGATCCGCTCGTTGGAGGCGGACCGGCACTCACAGCGAACACCGGCGGCGACGCTACCGCGAAACTCAGCGCACCGTTGCCTCCGCTGCCCGCACCGAATTCAACCGCAAGCAACGCCGCCCTCGCGTCGAATCCGGGACGGCCTCTCGATGGCCGACATGATCTCCAAATCAATGATCCACGGCAGGATTCGTCGAATCCCAACTGGTCGGTTCCCGGCGGCAATGCAGCGCCGCTGCCGCAGGACCGTGCGGTGACTCCGGCCTATGCCTCGGCAAATGGGTCGCGATTGGGTAGCTTCGAGCAAGCCAAGGCGCAGCTTGATGCACGCGGTGTGACCTGGTATCGGCTCGAAAGCGGTGAACCCGGAATGTTCAAATTCAGTTGCTCGGTTCCGAACCGCCACAACCGAACGCTGAGCCGAACCCACGAGGCACAGGCGGCGTCTGAACTTGCCGCCATCCAAGCCGTCCTCGATCAAATCGACCGCGAACGCTAATCCTATCCGCTAATCCCATCGGCCGCAGCCGATGGGCTTGGCTTCAAAATCTCACCGCACGGCTGCCCATTGCTCCGACTTCTCAAGCACCATTCGAATGGCTTCGGATTCGGTTACGGCAACGGCCTCGACACGATGACTTCGATCCGCGTTGGGCGTGGGTAGCAGGCAAGTGAAGCGAAAACCGCCTTCCGGGATTTTCTCGAAGTGGAAGCAGACCGCGTTCAAGCGTTCAAGCCGATTTCGTGCGACTGTCCAATCGACGATTGGCGACGGAGCGGATTTGCTGAGCCCCAGTTCCTCCGGCGTGGGCATTTGGAGCGACGGCGGCGCTGAGACGGTTTTTGGCATCGTTCGGGCGGCAGCATTCAAATCATCGGGCGATTGGGCACGCGCCTTTGACTCTTGCGGCAATCGAGCAGGCGCCGGCGCCGGGCGTGCACGTTGTATTGGCGCTGGCTGCATAGCGGCAGGCATAGGAGGACGAATTAAGACGCCTGGCGGACCGCCAACTGGCGGCGAACAACCCAGCGGCGTTCAGTCGGCGCCCGAGCGATTGGTTACGATGAAAGTAACGATAAGCGTGAGGGTGCATCCAAACCAGCGCGCTTCCTTGCGCATGAGAAGGGTCTCCTGCGGGATGGCGAGGCCCCTTTGGTCGACGAGTCGAGCCTCGCACGGGGTCATGCCGGCTTGAAGAAGTTGCCGGCGGGACGGGTGCTCGCCCGACGCGGTTGCGGGGCCTGTCGAGCAAGCGGGCGGGAAACTATCAGACGCCGTCCACCCTGAAAAGAGCAGCTTAAGGGCAATGCGGCGGAATGCACAAATTACAAGGCAGCGGTTACAATTTACAAGCGAGCGATTGGTCTTTGGGAGGTCTGCGATGAGTGAATCAACCAACCAGTGGAAGCATTTGGCGCCGAATCCGAAGTCCGCCTATAAACAACTTTTCATGAAAGGCACGCGTATTCGGGCCGAGGTCATCTACGGCATGACTGTGGACGGTTCCGAACCTATGACGGCGGAGGAAGTGGCCGAAGACATGAACTTTCCACTCGAGGCCGTGCGCGAGGCTATCGCCTACTGTGAAGCCAAACCGAAGGAGGTGGAGGAAGACCACCGCATGGAGGAACGGCTGATGGAAGCGACGGGTATGAATGATCCTGATTACAAATACGGCGGCAAGTATAAGATGTTGTCGCCTCAAGAGCGAACGCGGCTCGGGCTATGAGAGTGTATTTGGACGACGATCTCTCATCTCCCAAACTTGCCGATCTGCTTCGGAAGGCTGGCGACGATGCACAACGGCCCGCCGATGTTGGGCTGGTGGGAGCGCATGATGCCGTTCACCTCACTCATGCCATTCGCGAGTCACGAATATGCGTCACGCGTGACCACGGCGACTTCGACAAGCTTCATGTCCTCATCCGGCAAGCCGGTGGCCACCATCCTGGAATCCTGCTTGTTCGGCGGGAAAGCCTTGCCAAACGAAACATGTCTCCGCACGATATTGTCCGAGCTGTTCGCAATCTGGAATCTGCGAAAGTGAACATTGTCGACGAATGTCTAATCCTCAATCATTGGAGGTGAGCAGCCGTTCCACTTCGTCGCAAAGTGCGCGGGTCGTTGGCGCTGTTGGCGCCTCGGCGATCACGCGAACGATCGGCTCCGTGTTACTCGGCCGGACATGAATCCATCGATCCCGCCAATCCAATCGCAGGCCGTCGTCGCGGTTGATTTGTGCATCTGGCCATTGCGATTCCACCTTCGCAAGAATCGCGGGCAACCGTTTGCGGTCGACGCTGAACTTTTCCTTGACAATGTGATACTGCGGCAGTTCGGCAACGATGGCGCTGAGAGTTTTCCCCGTTTCGGCCAGTAGATTCAGAATCAAGCCCATGCCGATAAACGGATCGCGCACGCCACCCACGCGCGGATCGATGACGCCGCCGTTGCCTTCACCGCCGATAATGGCGCCGACTTCTTTCATTTTCTCGACGACGTTGGCCTCTCCGACGGCGCTCCGATAGAACGGGCAAGCAAATTGTTTGGCGATATCCTCGACCACGCGAGATGTCGACATGTTGACCACTACCGGCCCAGGTTCGCGGCCGAGGCGAAAGCGGACGGCAAGGGCCAGCGTCAACTCTTCGCCGACATAATGGCCGGTCTCGTCGATTAAGGCGAGACGATCAGCGTCGGGGTCGAGCGCGAACCCGATGTTGGCGCCGTTCTGAGCCACCAAAAGAGCGACGCGTGAGAGGTTTTCACTCGTTGGTTCTGGCAGGTGTTCGAAGACTCCATCGGCGTGACATCCGTGACAGATCACTCGGCATCGAAGCGATTCGAGCAAACTTCGTCCGAGCTCGCCGCCCGCGCCGCCGTTGGCGTCCAGAAAGACCCGAAGTTGCGCGGCTCGGATTCGGTCAACGTCAATCAGTTCTAAGATGCGATCGCGATGCCAGTCGGCGGCGTTCCGGCATTCGCTCACCACAGCCGGTTGATCTGAGGAAGCCCGCCGAAACTGCCTCGATTCAAAGATGCCTCTTACCTTTTCAGCATGTCGAGCCGTGAGCACGCACCCGTCCGCGCCGAAGAGCTTCAATCCGTTCCACTCGGCCGGATTGTGACTCGCGGTGATTTGAATTGCACCCCTGGCATTAGTGCGTCGAACGGCGAAGCCGACGGTTGGAGTTGGGGTAATGCCGAGTTCGCGAACTTCACACCCGGTACTCAACAAGCCGGCATGTACCGCATCCCGAAGCATGTTTCCACTTGGCCGGCCATCCCGACTTACGAGAATCAGCCCACCGCCGACGTAAGTTCCCAAAGCAGCGGAAAAGTTGGCCGCCGTTTCTGGGAACAGGCTGCTTCCCACAATACCCCGAATTCCCGAGACGCTAACAATTAACGCATCCTTCCCTGTCATAAGACTCCCATCAATTTCACCGCTTCGTCGCTCTCTTACCTAACGGCGCAACGCCGCTGGTCGATCATAACGGGTGGACTCCACATTCTTAGCATAGGCGATTGAACAGCCTAAGGTATCGCTTCGAACACCGACTGGGTCAACGATCTGCTGATGAACAGCGTACCTACAAACTCGGAACGAACCTTCTGGCGTCGACGGCGGTTGATGGCCTTTTTCGCCAGCGTCGGTCTTCTCACAGCGGGATGCGCATTGACCCGGCCCAAAATGGACCGGGAACTCATGGCCGATCGCGGTGCCGCGGTTCGAAATGAAAACGTGATTGCCTGCTACCTGGTCCGGTGTCCCGATGTGCTCGACATTCAGGTAAGCGATCGAAGGGACCTTAGCGGCAAGGTTCCGGTTGACTCCGACGGCCACATCTTGCTTGGCCGGAAACGGATTCGGGTCGACGGCCAGTCTATACACGAGGTGGAGCGCCGCGTCGCGCTGGCGACGGGATGTAATCAAACTCACGTCCGGGTCAAAGTCGTCGATTTCGAAAGTCAACACGTCTACTTGTGTGGACCCGGCGTCGGCGTGCAGCGGGCGGTCGAATACCGAGGGCCCGAAACCGTACTCGATCTGCTCCAACGAGCGGGCGGCATCACCGCGGGCGCCGCGCCGAATGATGTGTGTGTCGTTCGGCCTCGGGTCATTGACGACCAAGCTCCCGAGATCATTCACATCAACCTGAATGCCATCTTGCTAAACGATGATTATCAAACCAATGCGCGTTTGCAGCCGTTCGACCAGGTGTACATCGGCGAGACCCGGCAAGCCAGCTTTCAGAAGTGCGTCCCACCTTGTTTTCGGCCGCTCTACGAGGCCTTTTGCGGCCTGGCACGGCGATAGTTCGACATCGCGTTCCCGTCACTCCGCCTTGCGACGCCACCCCGGTAACGGTATAGCCTGCGCCGTCCTTTGAACGCGACGGTATGGGTTAATGGAGGGATGGGGAAGCCATGCTTGTTTGCACAAACGACGGCAAATCGGGTGCTTGGTCTCGACTTCGAACTACCGTGGGTGCGCTGGTTCTGACGGCATGCGCATACGGATGGGGATATTACCAATCCGAGCCGCGCGCCGCTGCCCAACAGCCTCCGGGCAAACTACCGCCGATGGCAGGTCAATCGTTGCCGGGAGCGAATGCTGCCGAGTCCACGCAGCGTTTGGTGGCAGTAATTCACGGGAACATTCCGATCACCCGCGAAGAATTCGGCGAATATCTGATTGCCCGAAACAGCGACAAACTCGAACTGCTCGTCAATAAACGGGTGATCGAGCATGCCGCTCGGCAGCGCGGCATCGAGATCACCGACCAGGAAGTGGAAACCGCCTTCGCCGAAGAGCTGAAGGGAATGCAAATAACGCAAAAGGACTTCGTCGAACACGTACTCAAGAAATACGATAAGTCGCTCTTTGAGTGGAAAGAGGACGTGATTCGCCCACGGCTGGCGATGACCAAAATGTGTCGCGACCGAATACAAGTCACCGAGGATGATTACAAGAAGGCCTTCGAAGCATACTTCGGCGAGAAGATCGAATGCCGCATCGTGCTTTATCAAACGGGTGAAGAAAAGTTTGCCCTTCAGCAATACGCCGAGCTTCGGAAGAGCGACGAGGACTTCGATCGCATTTCGAAACAGCAAGCTAGCCCGACACTCGCGGCAACGGGCGGCCGTATTCAACCCATCGGACGCTACACGACCGGAAACGACGAGCTGGAAAAAGAGGCCTTCAGTCTGCAACCGGGAGAGATAAGCAAACTCGTCGGAACGCCGGAGGGCACTGTTGTATTGAAATGTGTTGGCCGAAAGCCGGCCGACATCAGCAAACGGTTCGAAGCAGAAAAACCAAAGCTCGAAAAGGAAATCCGCGAAAAGAAGACGCAGATCGAAATGCCCAAGCTCTTCAAGGAACTTCAGGATCAGGCACAGCCCCGGCTCTTCATCAAGAAGCAGAAGACTCAAGCGGAGCTTGAACGTGACGTCGCGCGGGAGCTACAGCCCGGCGGCATCATGCCGGCCGGCGGCATACCGCCGAAACCACCGACCAAGTAAGGGCCCAAATCCTTAGCCTCCGTGCTCAACGGAGGCTAAGGATGCTTTCAGCTCGCCTAGCCGCTTACCTCCGCCTTCCTAAAACATACCGATGCCCGTTCCGACGCAACCCGCAAGGAATTCCAACCTTTACACCCGGAGGAGTAATGCGCATCGCATGTCTTGCCACGCTCAGTCTCGGATTGGCTTTCGTGGTCGCGGCCGCTCGTGCCGATGACCAGGCCGACGCGTTGAAGATCATTGACAAGGCCATCAAGGCTGTCGGCGACGAAGCCAAGCAAAAGAAGTACATGGCTTCCACCTACAAGATGAAAGGCACGTTTCATGGCATGGGCACCGAAATGCCCTACAGTGGTGAAGCAGCGATCCAACTCCCCGACAAATCACGTATGTCGCTTGACTTCGACATCGGCGGTCAAAAGTTCAACTTTGTCATGGTCTATGCCGGCGACAAAGGATGGATGAAGGCGGCCGATATGTCCATGGAAATGGACGCCGACCGGCTCGCGGAGCAAAAGGAAAGCATGCACCTTCACCAGGTGTCACGTTTGGTGGGATTGAACGACAAGGCATTCACGTTGTCGCCTTTGGGCGAAAGCAAGGTGGATGACAAAGCCGCGGTCGGCATAAAGATTGCGACGAAAGGCCGCCGCGATGTAAACCTGTTTTTCGACAAAGAGAGCGGTCTGTTGGTGAAGTCGGAGATGAAAGTCAAAGACGAAGGCGGACAAGAGCTTAATCAAGAAACCCTTTACAAGGACTACAAAGTCGCGGATGGCATCAAGCACCCGACCAAGATCACGATCAAGCGTGATGGAACGCTGTACATTGAAGGGGAAAACAGCGACTGGAAGCCGGCTGAGAAACTCGACGACAACCTTTTCAAGGAACCGAAAGACTAACCCATCTGCCAAGCCCCCGGGCTGCGGTCCGTGGGCTTGGCGCGATGTTTACTTCTTATCAAGAATCTTCGGCAAGGCGCTCATTACTTCTTTAACTCGTTCTTCCGTCAATTCTCCGTCGCGATAGGCGAAATTCACCACGACTTGCTGCTTGGCGAACATGAGTATTGTCACGTCAGCGTCACGGGTTAAGCGATAGCTGGGAGGACCGGCCGCGTCCTCGAAAACACCCAGCGGCGTTAGACGAATCGCGTGGTCCTGGGCCCAACGCGCCAGCTTCCGGTCAATTTGGGATTGATCGTTTTCCAGGAAAGTAACCCAGGCACGCAGGCCTTTCTCTTTCTGTTCCTCCAGTGTCTTGTCCAATTCGCGTACGAGTTTCGCAAGCGGCGCGCTGGTTTTTCGTGCAAACACCGCAACGGCCGGACTGTCTCCGGTCTCACAGATGTAGCAGTGGGATATGCCGCGCTTGTCACCGGTAGACATGACGAAAGAGTAAGGGCCGGGGCGCTGCCCTGGCTGAGGCCCCGAGCGGCATGGGTCGTCAGCAAAAGCATTTACCACAAAGACACAAAGAACACAAAAAATACTACCAATTGAACGATGACTGGTCATCGGCTTGATCCTCCCGGCGCCGGCGGCGCGCTTGGCGGGTTACTTTGTGCCCTTTGTGCCTTTGTGTTTTCTCTTTGGATCGACACGAAGGCGACTTCGTTTTCGAAATGCCTGACCTCCGCGCGGGACCAGCATTGTCGCGCCAATTCGGTGTATCGTTTGGCCTCGTCGAGCCGGCCTTGCCGTTCGCATAGCACCTTCAGACCCAGTGCCGCTCGAACGCTGCCGCGATCATGTGCCAGCGCTTCCAAGAACGCCTCTTCGGCCACGTCGTCTCGGCCGGCTTGAAGGGCTGCCAATCCCCACGGCTCCATGTAATAGGCGCCGTTACCCCAGGCGTGGTGCGAGTAGTTGTTCACGTTTGCCTTCACGGCCTTGGCTAACAATTTCAATCCGCCGTCGACGCCGTCGGTCTGGCACATCAGCAGACCTTGCGTCTCCCATAAACGAATCTCAAGCGTTCGATCCGACTTTTTGTTCTGGTAGGCATAGCGCAGGATTTCCACCTCGGGAGAAGCGCGTGCCGTATCGCCTTGTCGGAGATAGATGAGTCCGGCGAGATACGCGGCCGTGGTTTTCTCATTCTTGCGATAATGCTCGACGATTTTTTTTGCCTCGGCCCAGTCGCCTTCCGCTAGATGCAGGCGGAACCACGGCATCCAATGCCGGTAGCCGGCGTCCCATGCCTCTTGTTTGATGGCACGCGCCTCCCGAAACCGGCCATCATGTGTCAGCGAAAGAGTGAGAATCTCCAAGTGGTGTGAAAACTGATGATCATCTTTCGGCTTTACGTCCATCTCTTTGTGGTAAGCCCGTTCCAATTCGATGGCGCGTGCAGAAAGGTCGCTCGTTTTGTTCCATCGGCCGAGCCGCGTCGCCAGGTGCGCCTGCATGTGGAAGGGGTGCGGTATGCCGGGCGATGATTCGATGTATTTCTCAGCGTAGACCCAACCGAGTGCGGGGCGTTGTGCGTTCTCATAGTAGTGCACGAGTTCATGGTTCGCGCCCGGGTGCAACGGATTGATCCGCAGGAGTGCCTTGTAGAATGGCACATTCGCGGCCTGTCCGCCGAACAAGCCGGCGCCGCCGGCGAGTTGGGCACGATAATACCAGCCTTCTTCATCGTCATCGTAAAGCGTCAGCATGGTGTCGATGGTTGCGATCGCCGCTTTCTTGCGTTTATCGCTGTCGCCAACATTCGGCGCGTTGCCCGTCTCTTGCATGCGGGCCAGGATCAATTGTTGTTCGCGGTGGCTGGCCTTGTTCTTGAGCTTGTCGGCCTGAAGGAGAGCTTTGGTTGCCTCGGTACCCTTGCCCCAGTGCGCCAAGGCTCGACTCAGGCCCCACCACGCCAGTGCACAGTCCGGATCGCGCTGCGTGGCAGTTTCAAAGGAACGCGAGGCCTCCATCCAAACGTACGAATAGAGGTATCCAAGCCCTTGGTCGAAAAAAGCCTGGCATTCGGGGGAGGATGTGCTAACGCGATACTTGAGAACGCAGAGATTTGGAACAATCTTCGAGGGCGCCAAGCCCGTATGTGTCATCTTCGCCGGCTTTTGCGCGCTGTCCGCCGCACCGCTAGGACACGATGCCGTCAACATGACGGTACAGATTACAGCAAGCCGGATTGGTCTCATGGATGCGGTCTCATCTCACGGCAGGCAAGGTTATGTCATTTTGGGCGATTGAGTGCTGAAATGCCAGTTGAATTATCGAAGCCCCGCCGGACAAGTTTGACAGGATGCCCTAAGCGGCAGCTCAGGTATCCACTAGAGTTGCTGGCGAACCGGTTTCAAACGTGATATTCTGGGAGAGAAATGGACCGGCGCGCTGCCCTCACTCTGTCCCGGAGCACTTGGGGGGGACAGCGACTCGCAACGACAGGGACGCGCCGGCCCCGGTTCGCACATATACGTTTCTACAACCGGCCGTAAACAACATCAGGCGCTTTCATTGATTTGGAGTCTCTGCCATGCTCAAAGGCTGCTGGATTTCGCTGGCTTTGCTCGCTGTTTCCCTCTTAGGGGCCGACAACAGCTCGAAGCCGGGTGACAACCTCGGCGAATTCCGCAACGTGGAAACGGCCATCACGGCACAGATCACCAAGGAAGCTCCGGCCGTTGCGTCGGCGCAGCCTGGATACTTGGGCGTTAGTTTGGAGACCGGCGCCAAGAGTCAACTACTGATTCGCGGCGTTGAAGCCGATTCGCCCGCGGCAAAAGCCGGCCTGAGACAGGGTGACGTGCTTCAGAAAGTAAACGGACAAACTCCGCTCGATGCGGTCGCCTTCAAGGACGCTCTACAAGCCTGCTCAACGGGCGCTAGCGTCAAGCTCACCGTCCTGCGGAACAGCAAACCGGTCGAAGTCAGTGTCATCCTCGGCGCGACGAGCCGGCCGATGTCGAGCGCCAATGCCCGCACTCTACGCGGCTTATTCACCACCGAACGTGACGACGGTTTCGTGGTCGAGCGGGTTTCGCGCGAGTCGGCCGCGGCGGACGCGGGCCTGAAAGCGGGTGACGTCATTGTCAAAGTCGACGACGCTCCCGTCGGCGCCGCTCAACGATTGGCCGACGTCATCGGCGAAAAGGAGCGCGGCGACAGCGTGAAGTTCAGCGTCCTGCGCGACGGGAAAGAAGTCGACCTCCACGTGAAACTCTCGGCGGAAGAACCCGACTCTCGCTACGGATGGGACACCCGCAACACCCGCCGATGGACGAAAGACGTGTATCGCCTGGCGGTGGTAACCATTGAGTATCCAGATGTGGAGCACAATTCCAAAGTCACTCCCGAAGAGTGGGAAAAGGCGCTCTTCAGCCGAAACTCTTACACCGATAAGAGCGCGACGGGGCAACGGGTATTTGGGAGCATGAACGACTATTACCATGAACTTTCGTGCGGGGCCTTTCGCGTCGAAGGTAAGGCATTTGAGGCGATAAAGGTCGATCGGAAACGTGCGGAGTACGGATCCGATAGGAACCGATCCGCCCTCTTGACGGAAACCTTGGATAAACTCTTAGGGCGCGACGGGAAAGAGGCGCTCAAAGAGTTCGACGGAATCGTCTTCCTCTATGCGGGCGGTAGAGTTCGTGAGGCGAACCGAGGAAGCCTTTACTGGCCGCACCGCGCCAGTGTCTCGCATCAAGGAACACGCTGGCCGTACTTCATCGTCCCCGAGGGCGGCGCCCAAATGGGTTCGATTAGCGTCATCTGTCACGAGTTCGGACACATGCTCGGTTTGCCCGATCTCTACGCTCGGCCAGAAAACCCAGGCTCGGAAGGCGTGGGCGCCTGGTGCGCCATGTCCAATCAGATCGGCAATGGCCAGCCGCAGCACTTCGGCGCCTGGTCTAAAGAGCAGCTCGGCTGGCTCAAGCCCGCCGTCATCGATCCGACCGTAAAGCAAAAACTGATCCTCTCGCCGGTAAATGGCTCCAACAAGGAATGCTTCAAGGTTTTGATTCGGCGAGACGGAAGTGAGTATCTTTTGCTTGAGAATCGGGCAAAGAAGGGCTGGGACAGCCGACTACCGGGCGAAGGTTTGTTGATATGGCACGTGGTCGACGGCAAACCTCTGGTTGAAGAGTCGCACGGAATCTCCGGTCCCAGCGGGCCACGAACCTACACGAACTTCGTGCCTTATCCAAGCAAATCAAACAACGCCTTCACGCCGTACACTACTCCGAGCAGCCGTTCGCAAAAAGGCGGCGGACTTCCGGTCCACATCACCAACATCAACCGCCTACCGGACGGTCGGGTGTCGTTCTGGATCGGATACGAGTTTTTCTAAGAGCGAGAAGGCATGGCTGAGATAGAACAAGCCGTTCGTGAGGCCTTGTTGGGGAAGCCCTGTTGGCACGTTAGCGCGGGAGGTGTAGGAACGACATTTAAGCTGTCTATCGGTAAGAAAATACGCCGTATCCGTCCCCTAACGCCTCTCCCGACTCCAGAAGAGTCACATGCTGTCAAAAAGAAACCGAGTCTTCCCTTGCAGAGCGCGCGACACCGGGAGGAGTTCCGTCTATTCAATGGGGAGCAACGCCTTCTGGTCTGGTGCACATGGCGCTTAGATGGTGCAAGCGAACCGATTGCAAGCTCCGATGACACGAAGGAGGAAGTGGTCCTCGCCTTGCAGGGATTGATTGACACCACTGTCACTCACGTCAGAATCGAGCAGCCAGCGTGGGATCTGACGATCCAATTCTCGAACGGTATGATTCTAAAAGTGTTCTGCGATCACGTTGGTGCCGATGCCAGTTTTCCGTGCAACTGGGAACTAAATGAGGCGAAATCTAGGCTAGCGGCCGGCCCTGGAGGACAACTCGAGATAAGGCCGCGTTCAGATGACGGTGAAGATGCGGCAAGTGATTGTAGCGCATTGCAGCAGAGTCTAACGACCCGACGCCCGCCCTTGCACTAGGCGAGCGTCGTGGTCGCTGAACACTGACTCTACTCTCAGAACGGACGGAACCACTCTTCCACACCACTTGGAGCCGCTTCCAGCTTTGGTTGTGAGAGTGCACGCGAGGTTACGACTCCCGATTGGTTGCGATCGGGTGCTTCTACGGTCCTACTCTCATTGGCCATCGTTGCGATTCGATCGCCGACTGACTCCGCTGCAAACTCTTCGGAAACCAAGCCTTTGTCACCGGGAACGGCCGTTTCCTCGGCGGCAAGCGGCATGGTCACCAACTCCGCAGCCCGACCGCCGGCGCCTCTACCACCGGCCACATTCACAAACACGGCACTCACCGGGCCCCAGTTCCCCTGCGAGTCTTTGCCGCGAACAAAGATGATGTGTTCGCCCGGCGCCAGACCGCTCGTCGAGGCCCGGCCACGAACACTTTCGATCGTGCTGTTGAAATTATTGTCGGATGCCTGCATCGTGCGCGGTTGAGCACCGGGCGCCCACGGTGGAATGTCGATATAGAATTCGGCCTGCGAAATCGTCTGATTGCCGTTTTGCGTGTCGTTGATGCTGGCCGTGATTCGCATGCCCGCGCCGACGGTTGTCGCTCCGACCGTGAGCGCGTCCGGTCCCTTGACGGTCATGTATGGCGTGCGGGCGATCTTGGCGGAGTAAAGAAAGTTCGGAAGCACGTCGTTGAAGATACCAGTCGTGGCGCTGTAATTGGGCAGAAAACCACCGCCGCCGGTGTCCAACTCAATGGTGAAAGCCGGAATCCCCAACTTCTGGTAGGCCCAACTATTCGATGTGCCGGTCGTTTCATAAAGCGTTTGGTTGCTCTGTCCGGCGGTGTAGCCGTTATAGGTGGCGAACTTATTGCCAATGTTGGAGAGGCCCGCGCTGTTCGGTGGTGGGCTGGTAGTGTGCCCCCACGGCCAAAGCACATAGCCGCCGTGTGTGTGGACATCGATCATGATTCCCGTCGTGGTCTCCGGCGCGGGATCGCTGTCGTTCGGTCCCTTTTGATCCAGGAACAGCGAGCTCATGAATGTTTGCAGGCCTTGCGTCTCCGGCTCGGAGGCGATGGATGGCCCACGGTAGGTCTCGCCGCATGGGTTGTTGCTGGATCCCCCTTGGCCCCAATGCTCGTCGAAATTGCGGTTCAAATCTACGCCATAGCTGCCGAACTCCGCCGGCCATTCCGTGCAACTATTCGGATGGCCATTCTTACGCCAGTACCAGGGACCGTCGTTGTACTTGGGCAACGTGCCGAGCACGACATGGCGGTGACCGTCGGGATTGGACATCAGCGCGACGACGATCTCATGATGGTCGACGATCCAGCGCGCGTCGGCATTGGTCGCGTAGTTCTGAGTGAGATAGTTGATCCAGCGCATGCCGACTTCGGGTGTGCTGATCTCGCGCGCGTGCAGCCCAGTCATCATGAAAAACACCGGCTTCGGCCCGGGAATTGCCTCGTTAGTAATCCGCATGGCGAGGAGATCGTCCCCCGGAATGAAATCGTTTCCGGGCGTGTTGAAGCCGCCCACATTCTTGCCGTAGCTGTTCCCGTAATCGATGACCTCCGTGATACCTGGATATGTCGCCGTGGTGTTCGCCAGGTAGGTGTGTAACTCGCTCACCGTCGAGTATCCGCCGTAGAACGTCATCAGATTGCGGTCTTCGAGGGTTTCGAGCCGAGGTTTCCAACGACGAGTGCCTGCGAGTCGGTGCATGAATGCTCCTTCGTCCATCTAGAGTGTGTCGTTTGCCATTGTGAGTGCGAGTGCTGCCCCATTAGGCTAAGGTCGATTGTCACCTGACGGCGGCCGATCCGCAAGTCCGCGATTCGACTTTTCGACGGGTTGCAGCTTGACGTTGATCTCGAGCCGTTCGTTGGTCCCGAGGACACGGCGAATAAATCGAATGACGTGGCCGTCGTTTGCACTAAACGTCGCCTTGGTGAAAGTGCGAGGTTGATTGGGCTTCGCGTCATGCTCGAGAAATCCATCGATCGACGCCAACAAGCCGTCCATGTCGTAGTAGGCGTAGCGGTCCGGCCCCAAATCTCTACCGTCAAGCGTGACAGATACAGTCTTCCCGCCGCGCACCTTTACCGCATAGGTTTCCGTTTGGCCAACGGCCTTGGTGTATTCCATGTCGTAGTCCGCCGGCTTTTTCTCGGCCCAGAGAGCCCGCGCTGCCGCCAGCTGCTCCGGCTTCAACTGTTGTTTCAGGTTGAAAACGATCATCACCGTGATCGCGGTCACCGTCAAAGCACCGAGGATCACAAAATACCAAATCCAGCTGCGGTTCCGCTTCGAACGTGTCATAGTTCTTCGGTCGACCTCATCCCTTCGTGGTAAAAGTCTCCGGCAATTCCGCTTTGGCGATCACCACGACGCCCTGCTCCGTCACCTGAAAGCCGCGCTGTCGGTCGTGATCCGCGTCGTGGCCGATGGTGGTGTGCGGCGGGATTTTGACGTCCTTGTCGATGATTGCTTTCTTGATCTGACAATGTCGGCCGACGTCGACGCCCTCGAAAAGAATGGAGTCTTCCACCAGCGCGTAGCTGTTAACTCGAACGTTGGCCGACAGAATGCTCTTGCTCACGTGACCACCGCTGATGATGCACCCCTGACAAACCATGCTGTGATGCGCTTCGCCACGCCGCGCCTGGCCCTTGGCGCCCTCGTCCGCGAAGACGAACTTCGGCGGCGGCAATTGCGGCTGATTGGTGCGGATGGGCCATTCTCGGTCGTAAAGATTGAGCACCGGGTCCACTTCGATGAGATCCATGTTTGCTTGATAGTAGGCATCCAACGTTCCAACATCGCGCCAGTAAGGGTCGGACTTGCGATTGCGATCGCGGAAGCGGTAGGAGAAGACCCGGCCGGACTCAATCATCCCCGGAATGATGTTCTTGCCGAAGTCGTGATCACTCTCGGCGTGCGTGGCGTCCTGGCAAAGTAACTCGTACATAAGGCGCGCCGTGAATATGTAGATGCCCATCGATGCCAGGCAGTGGTTCGGATCGTCGGGCAGGGGCGCTGGATTGAGGGGCTTTTCGCGGAACTTGATCACCCGGTCCTGTCCATCCACCTCCATCAGGCCGAAGTGCATGCCTTCCTGCAGCGGCACCGGAATGCAGCCGATGGTCAGATCGGCCTTTCGATCCAGGTGGGTGCGGATCATGTCGCCGTAATCCATCTTGTAGATGTGATCGCCGGCCAGGATCATCACGTAGCGCGGGTCTTCCTTTTCAATGCTGTAGATGTTCTGGTAAATGGCGTCGGCCGTGCCTTTATACCAGTGTTCGTCGATGCGTTGCTGCGGCGGCAACACTTCGACGTATTCATTCAATTGCCGGGTCAGGAATCCCCACCCGGAAGCAATGTGTCGATCCAAGCTTCGGGCCTTGTACTGGGTGAGGACCAGAATGCGGCGCAACCCACTATTGATGCAATTGGACAGGGTGAAGTCAATAATCCGATAGAGGCCGCCGAACGGGACTGCCGGCTTGGCGCGATCTCTTGTCAACGGCTCGAGGCGAGTGCCTTTGCCGCCGGCAAGGATGAGGGTCAGGACGTCTTTCACCTGGATATCTCCACCGCGCTGCGGTGCAGTCGCTGCGATTGTCGCGTGGATGAGTTTATTGTGGGAAGTGCCGGCGCGAATGGGAAGCAGAAAGCTGCCGGTAAGGCGCCTAAATCCGCGAACCAGCCCGCACGAACGGACATCGTTAGTGGACGCACGTCCCACTTAGGGCATATGTCTAGACTACGTAGTCGCAACACGGATGGAGAACATTCAGTGGGCGCCACGAACGCTAAAGCCGACTCAATGACCGACGTGCTGTCCACGTTTCGCCGGCCGGATGCGACCGATTTCGCCAATGCTTGGGTCGGCATGGAACCTACGTTTCAGACCAAAAAGTCAATCAAAAAGTGGCGGCGGATGGCTGACACGCCCGAAGGCGAGGATGCCTACTTCACCAGCGGCCACATGCTAAAGACGCAGAGCAAAGTCGCCACGGCCATCAAGAAGCGATACGACGCTTGCCAAAAGGCGCAGCACCCGTTCTGCTTGTTTCAGTCGGTCGACATTTCTACAGGACTTGACCAATGGAAGGTGGTTCGACAGAACCTGAATTTTCACTGGCCCAAGGATGAGCACGAACCGTTCGTGGTTCGCTTCACTCTTGATCCCGAGACCTTCGAGTACAGCATCAAGCCCGTGCCCCTGGCCTGGTTCTATGACGACCGATTCGTCGGTTTTCTTGAAGAGTTTCTCTGGAAGGTGCCGCTCGACCTGGGACTAGTGCCGTCGATCGCCCACGGCGGGGCGCAGTTTTCCATCTCTGCCAAGTCGTTTCTAAGCGGCAGCTTGCTCGCAGACGTCATCGTAGCGAAACTCAATCACCCGGAAGACGCTCTATGGATCATGGACTGGCCGAACTGCGACGACCGATCGTTTCGGTGCACGCGCGCCCGGTTCGATGCCTTCCGTGATGTTGTGAAACGGTATTGGACGGGCGCCTTTCATCCGGAGGCTCTCGGTGTGCTGACGGTTGAAAACGCGTACTTGGATCGCGGGTTCGATCCGGCGCCTAATCCTCCTGCCTTTTTGATGAACTCGAAGACCGGACCCAAGGGAACGCCGCGCGATGTGTTTCAAACCAATTTCGCGTTTGGGCGCGCCGTTCGGCTTTACGCGCAGAACATTCACCCCGGCTATTGGCAATCGGCGCATCCCCTGGAAGAAGGTTATCGCCCCGATCAGATCATGCGCTATAGCGAAGGCAATTTGAATCGATTGCAGATCGCCGGCGAATTTCACGTGAAGAGCGGGAAGGTGCTCGATCTTGACCGTGTCGTAGAACTGAACACTCCGCTGGACATCTCACTTCTCTACGCGGAATGCAGCTGGGAGAATCGTGCCCAACATGGTCGCACCAGCGCCCCGGATTTTGTCGAAGCGCTCTTGCTTGATGTACACCATGCGCAGTTCCTACAGACTCATCCGCATCTCAAAGTTCGCGACTCGATGCTTCAAGATCAAATTCTCTTTGACGCCGAGGAGACTGTTCGCAAACATGATTTGCCGCTTTTGGATCGATTGCACCGCGAGGCCCGCGAGGTGAATTTGGAATGTTCCCGCCAAAGGATTAAGTCCGACTGGATTGAGCCGGAGACCCTGTTCTGGGCCGCCTGGAAATCGCTTCCTTCGGGCGAGAAGGCTGCCATAGCGCGTGAGATCGTGGCGAATTTTCGCGAGCGCGTCCTCGAAGCCAGCAGCGCCGATCTTCGGCCGAATGCTCGTGAAACCGATCCGATGGAATGGCATCGGCATCGCGTGCCGCCGGTGCTTTGGGACGTGCTTGAGAAGTCGGAAACAAAGCTGGATGCGAATGACCCTGTTCAGAAGGAATGGACAGCATGGCGTGCGCGGCAGAAGGAATATCTTTCACGGCGACCCGTGTTCTCGCCGGTCGGTGATACGCCGCCGTGGGAAGAAAAGTGAAGACTAAGGAATGTAGCTGCCGCGGAGCACGTGGTTCATGGCCAGAGCCGTAACCAACGTCGTGAGTGCCACCGATGCCTCGGCTTCCCGGTCGGCGGGATACACCTGTTGAAGTCGATCGGCACGCTCGGCAAGGTGCAGCAACAAGCCGCGTGTGCGTTCCGGAAAATGGCCGGTCCAGCGATAGACATTGGTCGCCAACTCCAGACGAAGCCGAAGCATGAGGGTGGAGGCAGCGAGGCGCGGTACGGTCGCCGGCGAGTCCTCGGGGCTGTCCAAATCTTCGAAGATCGTTCTCAGAGCGCCGTCAAGTGCCGGCGGCATCGGCACATTCTCAGGCTCGTAGTCCTGGTAATACTCGTGCAGCGATGATCCCACACTTTCCACCGCCTCATCCGGGTCAATCTCGATCACGAGTGGCGCCGCGTCCCGAAGCGAAGCCATCGTCTGGTCGCAGTATTCCAACTTGGCAAGCGCCTCCGGCCATGATGCGTAAGCGGCACGCCAGTCGACGCCCGGACTCATCCAGACCGCAAAGGTCTCCGACCAATCTTCATCCGGGTGCTTCTGAGCGTACCAACCCGGCAGATGGATCACATAACGCGGGCAAAACGGCTGCGCTTGATAATCCTCCTGATACGGCTGGGTGATGGAGCCGAACTGCGTAATCCAATCCGGCCGTTCGTACAGCTTATAAGCGTAGTTGATCACGTGTCCCATTTCGTGCCGGAGGTAGCGGAGCAGTGCCGTCCGGCCGACACCTTCCAAATGCCCGGCCCGTTCGGCATGAAGCGCAGTGAGTTCCGTTCGTGCCAAATAGAAGGGAATGGCAATGGAGATGGTTCCAAACGGAACTCCCCATTCCGTTGACAAGTAAAAATGTGGTTTCGGCTTCACTCCGCGGCGCTCGAGTTCCAGCGTGAATTCGTTGAGCACCGGTTCGAGCCGAGTACCGTTTATGGACAAACCGAGGTCGCGGATGGGGACACCGAACGGAGCCCCTTCTCGAAATGTCTCGGCGCCTTGATTACCGCTGTCCATTCCGCGTACACCTCTGCCGCCGTGGTTGCCGTTAGCGACATGTCCTGTACGCGATTCTACCATGAACGTTGCGGGGCCGGCATACCGCGCGGAATGCGGTCGATGAGCGCGCGGGCGGGTCGCTAAAAGGTAATCCGGTTCCTAGTGTACCAGTGGCCAAGGAAAACGAAAGAACTTTCGAATCGGCGCTGGGACCTGAATCTATGGACAGTCACATCGACAAACCCTGCCCCGTCCGCTCGGGTGAAGAGCTCAATCTCCAACGGCTCGAACCCTACTTACGGCAGCATTTTCCGACTTGGGTCGGTCCGATCACCGTCGAGCAGTTTCCGCACGGCCATTCCAATCTGACTTACCGAATCCGAATAGGTGATCGCGAAGTGGTCCTGCGCCGGCCGCCGGCAGGGAATCAAGTCAAGTCGGCACACGATATGGGGCGCGAGTATCGCGTCTTGTCTCGATTGGCAAAGGTCTATCCTCCGGCGCCTGCGCCCTATGTCTATTGCGAGGACGTTTCCATCCTTGGCGCCCCGTTCTATCTCATGGAACGGCGGCACGGCGTCATCCTGAGAAAGACGCCGCCGCCCGACCTGGATCTCGGACCGACGACGATGCAGCGACTGGGCGAGGCGTTCGTCGATAATCTTGCCAGCCTCCACCTGCTTGATTACCGCGAGTGTGGTCTTGGCGACCTCGGCAAACCGGAAGGCTACGTCGCCCGGCAAGTGAATGGCTGGATCAAGCGCTACCGCGATGCACAAACCGATGACGTACCAGAAATGGTGCGCCTTGCGGATTGGCTGACCGAACAGTCGCCGCCCGAGCGCGGCGCGACACTGGTACACAACGATTACAAATTCGACAACCTGCTGCTCGAACCGTCCGATCTATCGCACATCGTCGCCGTTCTCGATTGGGAGATGGCAACGGTCGGCGATCCGCTGCTGGATCTCGGCACGACCTTGGCCTATTGGGTCGAGCCGACTGATCCGGCGCCGCTTCAGGCGTTCGTCGTCGGTCCGACCCATTTGCCCGGAAGTTTGACACGCCGGCAATTAGTTGAACGCTACGCCGACAAGACCGGATTCGACGTGAGCAAGGTGCTTTTCGATTACTGCTTCGGACTTTTCAAGATCGCGGTCATCGTTCAACAAATCTACACCCGCTTTGTCCGCGGCCATACCACAGATGAGCGGTTTGCCCGAATGAACCAGATCGTCCGAGATCTCAGCTTCGGCGGCGCCCTGGCCATCGAAAGCGGCCGCGTGTGAGCCTTGGCGAGCCGAGTCGCGTAAGCGACCGGAATTGATTCCCCACGTTGCCGCTGGCGAACACCGGCCCTAGCCTGTTGGCATGAAATCAAAACCCGGCCGGCACGAAAAGTACCTCCACCACATCAGCCACAAGCGGATCAATCCCCCCGCAGTGACCCCACAGACACCGTTGGTAAGTCTCATCGACGAAGCGTTCTTGTCTTATAACGCGGGTCGACTGCGGGAGGCGTGTCGTCTGTTCGTCAGCAAGATGTTGGCGCCCGATGTCACCGTCGGGCTATCGCTGAGCGGCGCGTTAACACCGGCGGGCTTGGGTGCCTCGTGTCTGGCGCCGCTGATTGAGGCCGGCTTCGTCGACTGGATCGTCAGCACGGGCGCGAATCTCTACCACGATACGCATTTCGCGCTCGGCATGGACATGCACCAGTCGCGGCCGGGGTTGGACGACCTGAAGTTACGGGAGCATCAGGTCATTCGCATTTATGACATCGTCTTTGACTACGAAAACCTGCTTGGCACCGACCGCTTCTACCGGACGTTATGTCGCGGCGATGCGTTTCAGACGACCTTCGGCACAGCGGAGTTTCATCATCTAGTAGGCAAGTATGTCGCCGCACACGAGGACGACAGAGGAAAGGAAAAAGGAAAAAGGAAAAAGGAAAAAGGAGAAGAGACCGCGGGGCGGAGTTTCTTGGCGGCGGCGCACCGTATGGACATTCCCATTTTCACGTCATCGCCGGGAGACAGCTCGATCGGCATGAACTTGGCGGCGTTGCAAATGGAAGGCTCGTCCTTGCGAATCGATCCGTTGCGGGACGTGAATCAAAGTGCGGCCATTGTTTTCGATGCCAAGAAGAAAGGCAAAAGCGCGGTACTCATCTTGGGCGGTGGGTCGCCGAAGAATTTCATCCTGCAAACCGAGCCGCAAATTCAGGAAGTGCTCGGTTTGCCCGAAAGCGGCCACGACTATTTCTTGCAAATCACCGATGCGCGTCCTGACACTGGTGGCCTGAGCGGCGCCACTCCGCAAGAGGCCATGACATGGGGAAAGGTCGATCCGAAACAGCTTCCGGATACGGTGACGTGCTACCTCGATTCGACCGTAGCTTTGCCGCTCCTCACGGCATACGCACTGGCGAGTCACTCACCGCGGTCGCCCCGTCGCTTGATGCGGCGCCTCGATGCCCTTACGAAAGACCTGCAGCGCGAGTACTCTCGTCGGAAACGAAACGGCGAGTGATATGCCGCCCGCAGCGACACAAATTCCAAGGGCTTTTTTCAGCATTAACCAGGGTGCCTGCCATCGAAGGCATTGGACGTGTATCCGGAGCTACGCGGGTAAAAACAAGCGGGGCGGCAATCTGGTTTCAAGATTGCCGCCCCGCATGGTCCGGTAAGAGGGGTTATAAGCGGACGGATGTTGCATAGACGGGGGCAGTGAGGGTGCCTGCCTCCAGGTCCTTCTTCTCCATCTCCTCGTGCACTACGGGGTGCCAGGTGATCTGGCGGCCGTTGCGAGGAACGTAGTTCTCACGTGCCCAACGGCGAAGTCGAAGCTCTTCGACGAAATCCAAATCCGACATGACACTACTTTGCATAAACCTTTCCCTCAACACGAAATAACACCCTTGACCCTAATAAACCGAGCCTCAGGAAGTATAGCCGTTTCAGGTGAAAGAGCAAGAATCTATTCAGAGTTCAAATCAGGAATTCTCCTCACAAGTGTGAACTTTCCGCAGAGATTCTGCACCTTTCCCATGATCCCGCCGTTCGGGGGTGGACGATGAGACCCAGGGTGCGAAACTTTGCGGCTCAAGCGGAAACTGTCGCTTGCCCGACCCGCAAACCTTGCACAAACTTCCCGACTCCGGTATCAAACACCACCGCGACAGTATCGGCTGTTGTTTTTACTTGACATAAGCCTTTCAAAGAATGACAATTAATGGTTGTCAGGGGAATTGGGGTGCATGGTTGGAGTCCGGAGAGCCGGCGATTTGTGCCGGCGGTGCACGGCCTCCTTACGATCCATGTGTCGACCCAAGGAGAAGTGTGATGGAGAAAGTGCAAAGCGCGTTTCGCAGGCTGGGCCCGTTCGGTCTAGTGCTGGCGGTCTGTAGTCTGTGCGTGGATGTAGCCAGCGCGCAAAAGTTCCCGCCTATCGGGCCGATTCGAGGCGTTCCGACGAATCGGAAACAACCCGATCTACCCTGGAACCTTCCTGATCCGGCCAATCCAGGGACGCTCTTAGGACCGGGTTATCCGCTGGTTATTCCCGGCGGCGCGGCATTGAATCCGGACAATGGGATCATGCCGGGCAAGCCCAATGTCGTTCAGATGTTTAACAACGGCGCCTTTGGCCAGGGATTTCAAGGTGGCCAGTTTCAGGGCGGCCAATTTGGCGGCGGCGGCCAATTCCAAGGCGGTATTGGCGGCGGTGGCCAGTTTGGCGGCGGCCAAGGCGGCTTCGGCGGTAGTTTCGGCGGCGGCCAAGGCGGCATCGGTGGCGGCGGCTTCAGCGGCGGCGGACTCCAAGGCGGCTTCGGCGGCGGCGGACTCCAAGGCGGCTTCGGCGGCGGCGGACTCCAAGGCGGCTTCGGCGGCGGCGGCTTTGGCGGCGGCGGATTGCAGGGCGGCATCGGCGGCGGCGGCATCGGCGGTGCCGGCCTCGGCATGTTCCCACCGGGCGCGCCGGTCTTCTACTTCGGTCCGGCTCCGCAAATTCCTTCGACCGGCTATCTCGGCGGCGGTGGATTCCAGGGTGGAATCGGCGGCGGCATCGGTGGAATCGGCGGCGGCATCGGTGGAATCGGCGGCGGTATCGGCGGATTCCAGGGCGGCATCGGCGGGTTCGGTGGCGCTGGTGGATTCCAGGGTGGCGGCTTTAGCGGCGGTATCGGTGGATTCCAAGGCGGCATCGGCGGCGGCGGTATCGGCGGCTTTGGTGGAATCGGCGGCGGTATCGGCGGAAAGTCTTTCGGATTCAACGGCGGCTACGGAATCTAACTCCCGTTGCCAGCGATGACTATCAAGACGGGCCTGTATCGCGATGCGGTGCAGGCCCGCTTCATTGCGCTCGTCACGCTTGGACTCTGCTACAATAATTCGTCCAGCACCAACCAAACTCACTCTCTCTGTGACCAAGCCGCTACACATCGCGCTGATTGGCTGTGGCAACGTCGGCAGCGCCGTCGCGAAGATGCTGCTTGATGCCCCGCAACGCCTGACCGAGCGCGCGCGTAGGCCGATCAATGTGCGGCGTGTGGTCGTCCGTGACCTCGCCAGACTGCGGCCTGTGTCGTTTCCGCCCGGCGTGCTCTCTGCCCAATTGGAGCATGTGCTGAGTGATCCAGAGATCGACGTCGCCGTTGAGTTGGTCGGCGGTGTCGAATGGGCGCGATCCGCCGTGCTCGACTTGTTAAAGGCAGGGAAGCACGTCGTCACGGCCAACAAGGCTCTGTTGGCAATGCACGGCGCCGAGATATTTGCGACAGCCCATCGTCACAACCGGTCCGTTGCCTTTGAAGCAAGTGTGGGCGGCGGGATTCCCATCGTAGGCGCCGTCACGCAAGGATTGGCGGCCAACCAGATCGTATCACTTCAGGGCATCCTCAATGGAACCAGCAATTACATCCTCACGGAAATGAGTGAAGCAGGTCGAAGCTACTCCGGCGCTCTGGCCGAGGCACAGCGGCGTGGTTACGCAGAAGCCGATCCCAAACTCGATGTCGACGGCACGGACGTAGCCCACAAACTGGCCATTCTTGCGCGGCTCGCATTCGGTGTCGCCGCTCCGTTGGAATCGATCGCACGCCGGGGGATCGCCGATCTGGACGAAATGGACATTCGCTTTGCCAGGGAGTTGGGCTACACCATCAAGCTTCTGGCAGAAGCGTGGCTCAGTGCGCTGCCATCCGAGCCGCGATCGTTAGCACTGCACGTTTCGCCCGTGCTCTTGCGGCAGACCACGCCGTTGGCTCAGGTGCGCGGTGCGTACAACGCGATCTCCGTGGTCGGCGATGCCGTGGGCGACACGCTTTACTATGGCCGGGGCGCCGGCGCCTTGCCGACCGCAAGCGCCGTGGTCGCCGACCTAATCGATCTCGCCACGGGTCGGGCTCAACTCGCGTTTCAATCGCTGCGATTATGGGAGACCACCGGCGACGGAGTGCAGATCTCACCAAGCGGTGCCGTGCGAAGCCGCTTCTACCTTCGCTTGCTGGTCGCGGACCGCCCTGGCGTACTTGCCGATGTGGCGCGGATACTGGCTCGACATGAAATCAGCATCTCGTCCGTAATTCAACACGAGGCATTGGATGAACGGGAAGGCGAATGCGTTCCCATCGTCATCATGACGCACACCGCCGCCACGGGCGCATTCGTCGCCGCCGCTCGGGAGATCGACCAGTGCGAAGGCGTTGCGGCTCCCGGAGTGTACTATCCCGTGGCGGATTAGGAAAAGTGTGGCGGATGTCCCCCCACAAATCGACTATTCCAAGTAGACCCACCGTCCGTAGCGAAGCCTCACGAGGCCAGCTTCATGACCCAAGCCACGCTTCCCGCCGAACTTACAGAACCGAATCGTGCCGCAAAACCGCGGGGCGACCGCCGCTGCGCTACACGCTATCCTTGTGGATTGGGTACGTCGCGTCACATTATCGCTAAAGTCCGGGCGGCTGAAAACGAGCCAAAGATCACCGCCCAAGTCCGCAACGTCTCCGCAACCGGCTTGAGCATCCTGGTCGATCGTGCGCTCACGCCGGAACAAGTACTCCGTGTGGAGCTGTACCGTCCGAGTCGATTTTGGTCTGGTGAGATCCCCATGCGTGTCGTCTACTCGCAGTCGTACCCCGATGGTGAGTACATAGTCGGCGGTGCCTTCACCCGCGAGCTCAACGGCGACGAGCTACAGGCGCTGCTCGGATAACGGGGCTTGTGTGGCGACGGAAACGCCGGCGCAAAATGACGGTTCGTTGACAATTCGTATGTCTTTTCAAGTCAAATTGAGCTAACCTAGAATTAGCGGCATGAGCCGCACCTCGAGGAACGGAACGAGAGTGAGCGCATTCGATCGGGATCGGACCCCGGTTACTATTCCCACCAGGCCCGCGATGAATCACACATCGACGGACTGCTTCCTAGAAGCGTGCGGCGCGCGGCCCCTTGCACCTCCACATTGACGGAAACGGCACTGGTTTCAAAGACTGTCGCCCTTTCGACCGTCCCTTCATCTTTGTCGGACGCGATCGGGCGAACGATGTGTGTTTGGATGATCCCGCCGTCAGCGAACGCCACGCCTATCTGCAACTCCTCGGCGGCAACGTGTACTGCGTCGACCTCGGCAGCCGAACGGGATTGGTCTGGGACAATGGGCCGAGTCCATCTGGTTGGCTACAAGGGAATCAATCCCTGCGCATCGGTCCCTATGCTCTTCGCGTGGAAAGCGCCGCGCCGCAGGGCCAGAGCGCCAATTCGGATTCGTTTGACCCGTGGGCATTCTCCTCATTCCGCCTGCCGCCCGACCAGGTGGTCCTGGAGTTTGTCAACGGAAAGCCCGGCAGTCAGTGGGTCATGAATCGGATGCTGGCATTAGTGGGGAGAGCCGGCGATTGTGCGATCCGCTTGAAAGCGCCGGGCGTTGCCGACTACCACTGCAGCCTGTTGCGAACGCCGCGTGGCCTGTGGGCAGTGGGATTGGACGCGGTGGATGGCATTTACGTCAATGGCCGAGATGTGCGTTGGGCGACACTGAGCGAAGGCGACGAGCTGGCGGTCGGCAAAGTTCGCATTCGTGTGCGTCAGTTCATCGGCGCGGTTCCGAATCCGTCCGAATGGACGCCGAATCGACTGGCCCAGCCGACCGGATCCATGGCCGCGCCGGTCGTCTTGCCGGATGAAGTGGTCATGCCGCTGTTGAGTCAGTTCACGGCGCTTCAGCGGCAGATGTTTGATCAGTTTCAGCAGGCCATCTACATGATGGTCGAAATGTTCAAGAAGATGGAGCGAGAACAAACCGAACTGATTCGCAAGGAAGTGGACCGCATCCACGACATTACGGAAGAGCTAAGACTGCTACAGATGGAGATCGGGCATCGCGGAATAACTCCGGCTCTTGCAACGCGCGAGTCCCCGGCCGCCTCAATGCCTCGTCGTGAAGCAACGACGGGCACTGACAAGTCTAAGCCGGTCGCCAGTCCGGCGGCGGCGCCTACCGTACGAAACGAACCGGCCGCCGTTTCCGGCGAACCACCGGCGTCCAGTGAGGTCGAACAGGAAATCCAAACCTGGCTTTACGATCAAATCTCTATGCTGCAACGAGAGAGGGAGGGTCGCCTGAAGCGACTCGTCAATTTCTTGAGCGGCAACGGGTAATCTTAACAGCTCAGCCGATACTCGGGACGCACGGCCACGCCCTTGAACCAAGAACGGTTCTTACGCTCGCGGTATTCCAACCCTCGGCATTCCAGCACATCGAGAAACGTGTATTGGTCCTGGACCGGCAGGCCGGCGGCCAGGCACCAGCGTACATAGGTGAGATAAAGTTCGATGGCGGGTGAGCGCGCGTTCGGCGCCATCAAGCAACACTCGTCGACAAAGCCGCTGATCGGTTTCATGTCAGGCATATTTCCTTTACTACCTTTTAAGCCATGCGGCAGGGACGGCCAACCGTAATCCGTCATCATTGGCGTCCACGACGGCGTAGCCGTTCGGGACATACGGATTGGAAGCAATGTGCGGGCGCAGCGTCTACGAAGCGCGTTCGAATTCGGTTTCGTTCCGTGCAAACGGCCGAAGTGTTGTGGAATTCATTCCGTTGTTTGACAACGGGTTGTCAATAGCAGATGGCTAGGGTGTTTCGGCGTTGAGATCGTTTTCGGTGAACAGAACGAAGCCTTTGGAGTTGAGCATATGAGCGGCGGTTTCGTGGTCTTCGACATGGAGCGCAAGAGCCGCGTAACCGTACGGGCCGACGAGCAACGGATAGGCGTAGTGCACATTGATTTCCGCCACCAAAAGTGCCTTCAAAATTGTCAGAATCGGTTGCGGGCCTTCCGGCAGCCGGACGACAAGAAGATCGCTTTCGGTGACAGGAAACTTCGCCAGCTGAAAGATCTCCAGCGCACGTTCCGGATCACTGAGCACCATGCGAATGATGGCGCAGTCGGCGGAGTCCACCACCGTGATGGAAACAATGCGGAGATCGGTGCTTTCGAAGGTCCGGACTAGTTCCAGAAGTGCGCCGAGCCGATTCTCCAAGAAAACATTGAACTGGCGTACGCTGGGCCAATCCCGCCCGCGCGCTGTCGCGTAGTCAATGCCGGCGTCATCGCCGCCGTAGCTCATAGGAACCTCGTGAAGAAGTTCTGTAGTATACGACAGCGCCCGGCGAAACTTCAACGGGACTCACGTATGGTCTTGGTGGGGCAGACATTCCCGTCTGCCCATGCTGCAGGGCAGACAGGAATGTCCGCCCCACTTTCACTTCTTCCGGCGATGCGCTTGGAGTTGTACGGTGACGGGAAAGTGGTCGCTAACGCCGCGCGGCGAGCGCTGATTCTCTCGGCCGAACGCCCAGGGCCGCTTTCGCGTGTCGTTCGGGCGGTGAAGTGTGTTCACGACGCGAGTCGATGCCGGATCGCAACTCCAGGCGTTGTTGTCGAGCATTCCGGGCGACACAACGATTTGATCAAAAATCATAAGCCGTTGGAAGTAATGGGTCCCGAATTGATCCGCATCCCGGTCTCCCATCAGGTTGAACAACAAGGGAGGCCCCTTTTCATTGAGCACGGCGGCTCGGTTTCCTGTCGCGTGCAGATGTTGGGTGACGCTCACGTCGTTGGGCGTATCGTTGAAGTCTCCGCAGATTAAGCAATCGACATCCGGCTTACGGCTTTTGATAGCGCGATACGCTCCATAAACCTGGTCTGCGTACCGTCCGCGCGCATCGCCTTCCTTGTCGGTGACGCGCGATGTCCAGTGGCTGGTGATCAAAATGAGCTCTTCACCGTCGACAACGATGTGACTTTGCAGAATTCGCTGAGCCCGGCCGAGAACGCGCGTGCGCGAGGTATCGACCGGCAAACGTGTAAGGACCGCGGGTGAAATGTGACGGAGTCCCTGCGTGTCCTTCACGACAACTTGTCGATATCTCAAATTGCTGTCGGCGATACGGTCGTTGAGCGCTTGCGCAAAAGGTCGGCCGCCCTCAATCCTTCGACTTCGACCATGGCGAGAATGTCGGGCCCAATGCCGCCGTTGAGCCGTAGCAGTGCCTCGCTTAGATTGTTCAGTTTTTGCCGGAGTACTGTGGGATTGGCGGAGTACCAGCGGTCGAGTTCCCGATCGACACCCTCCCGCTGTGGATCCTCCTGGTCATCGAAGAGATTTTCGACGTTCCAAAAGCAAAACAAATATCGGCCGGAAGTTCGACCCTCGACGGAACGAGTCGCATCGACGTCATGATTTGATGCGGCGTCGGGTTGGCGAAGGTAGCGCCATGCCGCGAAGGCTACGAGGACGAGAAGGAGAAAAACGCCCAACGGCCATGAGCTTTGTCGCTGCATAAGGAACCGATGTCTGGATCTGGGTAATCCGCACAAACGAGGTAACCCGCCCCGCCAACCCCTGTTGGCAGAGTCGGGTGGATGTTGTTATAGTGCCCGCGCGCACGGTGCGGAGCCGCTCCCGTCTGGTTAATCGGCCCGCAACCCGCGGAGGAGACTGATCATGGAGAAATCCGGCCGATTGTTCTGGTTGCTGGCGGGTGCACTGGTTGGCGTCGTCGGTTCATTGATTTACTTCGGACACGCGAAGCCGGCGCTGGCCGCAAATGACCGGTTTGAAGACTACATCATGTGCACCGGTCCGGTGGCCGTGACACCGAAATCGATCACGGACGGCGTCTGGATCCTCGACTACCGAAGCGGTCGGCTCCTGGGCACAGTCATCGATCGCACGCAGGGAAAGATTCATGGTTGGGCCGAGGTCGATCTGACGACCGAGTTCGGCATTCCGCCGCGGCAAAATGTGCATTTCCTAATGACGACCGGCAACATCGCCTTTGGTCAGGCCGCGTTGTACGTAGCAGAAACGACGACAGGAAAAGTGGGTGTGTATACGATGGGTCCGCGCTCGGACGGCCAAGCCGGTGTCGGCATCCGCCGCCACGACATGGTGCTGTTCCGCCAAGCCGTCCAACCGGCGAAGGCAGGGTAATTTCGCTTTGTTTAGCCGCGGTTCGAAGAACCGCACGACTCTGCGAGCCGCGGCTAAACGAATCCAGTTACATCCGCTCCACCGTCTCGATCCCCAACAGGCCCAATCCCTGTCGAATGACGCGCGCCGTCAAATCGCAGAGCAACAGCCGGCTCTCGCGCAACGCCGGCGTTTCCGCCTTCAGCACCGGAGACGATTCAAAAAAGCCGCTGAAGCTTTTGGCCAAGTCCCATAGATACGCGGTGATGGAGTTGGGCCTATAGTCCGCCGCTGCCGCTTCGACCGCTTCCGGAAACCGCAGCAATTGCAGAGCCAGAGCCCGCTCATTGGCGTGATCGAGAATCACCGGCGGAGGATCGGTGCGGTACCGTTCTTCGTTCTCGTTTCCTACTCGGAAAATGCTGCGGTTGCGGGCGTAGGCATACTGCATGTAGGTCGAAGTGTTGCCGTCGGTCGCCAGCATCTTTTCCCAACTGAATACGTAATCCGAAGTTCGGTTCTGACACAGGTCGGCGTATTTGACTGCGCCGATACCAACGACTTCGGCAATACGATGCCGTTCGGCTTCGTCGATATCCGGCACGTCTCGCCCGGCAGCACGGCGTTCCTGCAATGACGCTTCGTAGGCCTCGCCTCCCCGTTGGACGGCTTCATCCAGAAGGGCGTTCAGTTCGATAGTTCCACCTTCACGCGTTTTGAGTGGACGGCGATTCGGGCCCAATACCGAACCGAAGGAGATATGCGCGAGTTCTACTTTGTCGTAGCCCCATTTGCGTGCGGCCGCGAACATGTTCTTGAAGTGCAACGCCTGCCGTGCGTCGACAACGTACAGCATCGAATCGGGATTCCATTCTTTGACCCGGTACTGGATGGTGGCCAGGTCGCTTGTCGTGTAGGTGAAAGTCGCCGTCGCGTTTTCGAACCAGCGCCGGCGGCTCGTCTTCGCCGAAGAAGACGGCAATGGCGCCCTCGCTTTCACGAGCGATGCCGCGTTTCAATAGATCGTCCACGATGCCCGGAAGCATCGGGTTGTAGAAGCTCTCTCCGTGCGTGTGGTCAAAATGCACGTCGAGTCGGCGATAGATTCGCTCGATGTCTTCATTGCACCACGGCATGAACATTTGCCAGAGGCGAACGTTCTCCGGGTCGCCGGCATGAAGCTTGGCCGTTTCCTGTCGCGCCGCGTCGGCCACCGGTCCGACGCCCTCATCTTCCTCGTCGTCCGCCTTCATGAGATTTCGGACGTGGATGTAGACTCGCGCCATCTCGCGCACCGGGTCGGCCTTCAGAGCCGCTTCGTCCCGGAAGTGCTTGTAGCCGTATAGCAAGATGCCGAACTGGGTGCCCCAATCGCCGACGTGGTTGTCGCTAATTACCCGATGGCCGAGGAATCGCAAGATTCGGGCCAAGGAGTCGCCGATGATAGTGCTGCGCAAATGCCCAACGTGCAGGGGTTTTGCTACGTTCGGCGAACTGTAGTCAACCACAAACGTTCGCGGCTGTAGGGTCAAGTCGACGCCGAGTCGGGCGTCAGCTGCTAATGTCCGCACTTGGTCGGAGAGCCACGTGGAATTGAATCGAATGTTAACGAAGCCGGGGCCGGCGACATCCGCTCGTTCCACCGAGCCGTCGGCGGGCAGATGGTTTGCGATTTCATTAGCCAGTTCCTGAGGTTTTCGGCCAAGTTGCTTTGCCAGCGGCATCGCGAAATTAGCCTGGTAGTCGCCGTGACGTGCGTCTTGCACCGGCTTGATCATCGCCAGGTATGGTGCGGGGTCGGCGGCCCACTCGGTGAGCACGCCGCGGAAATGGTCCTGCAAACGGTGAAGTAGGTTCATATGGAAAACAACGACCCCGCCGCCGTTCGGCACGGCGGATGATGAAGAAAGTCTTAAGCCGCGGCCGACCTATTCCCAATCGAGGCGCGGGGCGTCTGCCCACAAGTCCTCGAGCGCGTAATAGAGCCGAGTGTCCGGATCGAACAGGTGCACCACGACATCGCCGTAGTCCTGCACCAGCCACTTGCTCGCTTCGTACCCCTCGATCGCCAGACGCTTTTCCCCTTCGGCGCGCATCGCCGCATCGATTTCTTCCGCCAGCGTGTGAATCTGGCGCCGGCTGTTTCCGGTCGCAATCACGAAGTAATCGAACAGGGGAGTGATCCGGCGCATGTCGAGGACTAGAACATCACGCGCCTTGTTGTCCGCGGCCACTCGAGCGCAAAGAAATGCTCGCTCCTGTGCCGTCTCCGGCTGGGTCGATTCTCTCTTCACCGTTGCGATCTCCAATGGACCTCCTTCCGGCTAATGAATCCGGCCCCGAAGGCTGATCGACGTTCGCACCGGCTTAAGGCGGTTTGTGTCGTGTTTCACCTCCGGGACTAAATAAGGACCACGTTTGCTAACCAGCCCAACTAGCGCCTACGCGCCGTAGACGCACCACGGCGAAAACGGGCCGCCACTCACCCATATAATCCCCCAACTTCTCCGCTCCGTCAAGTCATTCGTTTTTGATCCTCTCGTATTTGTCGCCCGATCTTCTCCGAACCCACATTTAGAGACATGCACGACAGATGCCGGTTCACGTTTTTTGTGGAAATGGCCTAGTGTCTCGCTGGACCCTCCGCTATAGTCCCGCCGCTCGTTGCCCCAATAACTCGTGGGTGACGGAACAAAGGAGATGCGATGAAGCGGACATGGATGGCACCGGTGCTCGCGCTTTTGGTTTGTGGCGGCGTTGGCTGGATTGCCGGTCGTTCGGGATCATGTCCGTCATGTTTGTCCCAATTATTCACGGCGATCCGCGGCCCACGCCCCGCGCCCGTTGCATCCATCCCGGAACAGACGCCGGGCGATGCAGCCGTTTCCGATGACGAAGCGCGACTTCGCGTGGAACAGCTCATCGGGCACAAGCTCTTGGACGAAATTCCACAAGTCGCCGGTCCTTTTACACGCGACGAACCTCACGCCAACGAGCCGCCGCTGGCCAAGACCATCATGCCACAAGCTGACGACGCGGCGCCAACCGTGATACCACCAGCGACGAATCCGGGCCTGAACATCTCCGATCGGTTCGACCTTTGGTTGCTCTTGTGCGTACCGTCTCCTCTCATCGTGGATGACGTCGAAGCCGACGAAGAGCTAGGTGACTTTTTCAAAGTCGAGTCGGAAACGATGCCGAGTCTGGCGCTTCGAGCGCCGGCGAAAGAAAGGCGCGGAAACGGGATGATACGACCCGCAATGTCGGGCGAATCATCTATCACGTCGCGCGGCGTCATTCCATGCCCGTTGCCGGAGAGCAATGTACGCCGAACCCAACCATTGATACGTTGGAATTCCGTCCGAGCGACGCCAAAACAGCCGACTCCGATGCCTTTCGGCTCCGGTCCTGGTAGGCGGCCGAACGGAGCGTCATTCGGCAGCAGGTGACTCTTTCAAGTCACGAACCATTTCCCGGACTGGCACAACGAGCGCTCGAGTCTTACCGTTCGGCAGATGGACCACCACTTGTGCTGCCCCTCCATTCCAGAGCTTCGAAACCACGTTCCACGTCGACTCCGCACTCAGGCCGGCCAGCACGACCATCGAATATCGCCTGTCGAATGGCCTATGCATCGCCGCGATGACGGACGTCTGTGGATTCGCGTAGGTAGTCGTATCCACCGTCAATGAGCGTTTGCCGAATCGAATGGGTAGTTCGTTCTCGAATCGAGCGACGACCTTGTTACTGTCCGGCCGTCCGATCAGCAGCAAATGACTCCGTTTCAAATCGGCCTCCGTCACGTCCCGGTCCGCTTTCACCGGCACGGTAATGTTGGAGCCGGCCTGAACGATCCGCCGCTGTAGAATCTCGGCCGCCTCTCGATTGGATGCCTCTTCATCAATTGTGCCGTAAATGATCAGAGTGCGATCAAGGTTGGCGAAGAACGCGTGGTTCGAATAATTGGGGTTTCCGACCCGCGATGTCCAACCGTACTTGTCAAGAACGACACGGTTCGGTTGCTCGTTCGAATCGATGGTGAATTTCGTGCGTTGATCGGTGATCTCAATCGACTTCGTCTGCTCTCCCTTTGCTGTTTCGACGGTGACGTCGACCTTTATTCGCGGCGGGCCGGCTTCGCGGAAGATCTCACCTTGGACGCGAAAGCTTCCGTTGTGACGGACCACTTCGGCCGAATTCAGTCGAAAAACCGGCAACTCCAGGTGCATCGTCCAGAAGGCAAGGAACTCATCCAGCGGCTGGCGCGCGAACTTCGCCGCATGTGCTTGAAACTCCGCGGCACTCACCTGTTTGCCTGCGTGCTCCCGGCCGAAGGCATCCATCATTTCTTTGAACGCTTCGTCGCCCATGAGGCGACGGAGTTCGTGGAGCAGCAGCACCCCTTTGCCGCTCGCGATTTTGTACCAGGCGCTCTGCGACGGGTCTGATTTGGTCTGGCTGAGCGGAACTTCGTCGATGGCGCGGCGCCTTCGGCGTAGCTCGCTCGATGGCCGAATAGGCGCATGCCCAGTTGCTGTCGTTCGTCGGTGCTAAGCTCATCGCCGCCGTCATCGCGCATGCGACTTTCTTCGGCGACGAATCGTTCGTACTCGGCAAACGCCGCCGCAAGCCAGCTATCGGCGTCGGTCTTCGGTAGAATCGTTCCAAACCACGCGGACTTGCGATGGTCGCGGCGACGACGTTCCCGCCGGGAAGTCGACGTGGTCGCTTCCGTTTTCTCGTCAAGATCCACCGCCAGAACGTCGGCCGTCTTGTTGGGCGGCGCGAAAGGATGCAGGATGGTCCACGGATTGCTTACCATCGCGCGGACTTCCGGGTAACGCTGACGCTCATCGTCCGTCGGCTGCCATGCCTTACCCAGAGGCGGACCGTACAGTGCCCACGTCTTGAGACCTTTCGCCAAATCGGTGGTGGTGAACTTAGCGTCCAGCGAACTATAAGCGGCGACCGGCGGCGTCGTGAACGCGCGTTTGCCGAATTCCACGTCGATCTTGCCTTTGTTTTCGTGGTAGAGGCGTTGCCACATTTCGTCTCGATTCGACGGCCGCCAGACCAAATTAGCGGGGGCGTCCTTCAAACTAGCGATGGTTTCCAGACGTACGTCCAGGTCTTTCGCGTTGTTGCAACCCCAATAGAACCCCTCGGTGCCGCCGTACCACTCGTTCTTGCTGCTGCGGTAGAGCTTGCTTTTGTGCGTGCCGAGTTCAAACATCGCGATTTCGTTGGTCTTCGCATCGCCCAGTAACCACTCGTTGGTGTACAGGCCGTTGTTGCCGTCTTTCAGAATCTCAATCGCCTTGTCGATGGAATCCGCGTACTGCATGACATTGCGGATGCGCGACGCCAACGCTTTTCCCGTGATGTCGAAGCGCGTCTGGGCAATGGTCGTTTCGCTGACCATTAAGCCGGCGTCGTTTATGTAATAATCCATGCCGCTGTTCATGCCGCCGGGGAAAGTCTGCATGAGCACACGATGGCCCTTTGCGGGCTTGATGTCGATCCACACGTTGTAAAACAGCGACGGATACAGCCCGAACATGGTGATATGGCCGAACACAATTTTGCCGTCAGCAGTCGCAGGTCCCGTCGCTGCGAAGGCGCTGCAATGCTCCGCCTTTTCGGGAGGCATCGCCCGCGGCTGGTCGTGCTTGAAACGAATCCCCTCCAAACCGGTCGGCGTCGCTTCCAACGCCCCGTCCAACGTCTCGATCTCGGGCCAGGCATTCATGGCAACGATGTCGAGCAGGTCGACAGCACGGCCTTCGAACTTCGACCCGGCCGCCGCGGCACCGTCCGCGATGCCCTTCATCTCTTCGAGGTATTCCTTGTCGTACCTTCGCAGGAAGAGTGCGTTCACGAGGAGGCGCGTGTTGTTCCACGCCTCGGCCGGCGCCTTGTGTCCGCGCATCTGGGCGGAGCAACGAAGGTACGCTGTGATCTCGTTCGTCAGCAAGCGTCCGTGCTGGTAGCCGCGTTCGTAGGGTTCGCCTTCGATATGGAGCACGGTCCAGCCCGCTTGCGGGTAGCGGTATGCCGGCCCGTATCGTTGAACCGAAAGTGGGTCCGGCTGGAAGTCGGTCGGCGCCGGATCGGCAGCCACGGAAGTAGTCGTTAATCCAAGCCACACGAATGCGAGAACGGATTGAATTCGGCACATGTGTTGAGGCCCTTTCGGAACGGAATGTTGCGTTATTGTACGGACTTCGCTGTCTAATTCGTGAGTTCGTAGAATGACCGGACGTTGTCACCGGCGTCGGCGGCTGCGTCGGGAGGTTGAGGCATCGTGTGAGTCGGCAATCGATGAGCGGCGCAACGTCGTTGAACGAATCTTATCACGAGATCAACTCGAAGCGCACACAAGGATGGGCGGAAGCGGTCTTTGTCTACTCCGCGTGGGCAGCGCTATTCGTTGCCGCATTCTGGTTTGCGCGAACCCACGGAAATCCGGTTCCCTTTATCGACGAATGGTCCCATATTTCTATTTTGGCCGGCGACGAACCGCTAACGCCGGCATGGTTGTGGAAGCCGCACGGCGAACATCGCATCCCACTGGCGAAGCTTGTCTGGGCGACGGTGATCAAGTTAAGCGGAAGCTTCAAGGTCGGCGTATACCTTAACGTCTTCCTGCTCGGTGTGCTGGCGTTGGCGATGGTCCGAACGGCGCAAAAGCTCCCCGGCGGGCTTACATACACCGATGCAATCATTCCGATCCTCTTGTTGCATCTCGGTCAGGGATACAACCTGCAATGGTGGTGGCAAATCATGGAGAATCTTCCCTCCGTGATTTTGGGCCTGCTTATCATTGCCGTCGTTCGCGGCGGCCCGGAGTTATCGCCCAAGTGGGCGTTGGTGGCCGGTGTTTGCCTGCTCTTGCTCCCCTTCTCGGGGCCAAGCGGTTTGCCTTGCCTGCTTGCTATGTCTGTTTGGCTTGGCGTTTGGGCTGTTCGCTCCATCTCGTCTAGTGATACGCCACGGCGACGGTACGGCGTCGTAGTAACCGTGATGGCGGCTGCGGCCGTGGCGTTTCTTGGTTTGTACTTCTTGGGATTGAAGAAGCCGCCGCACATGCCGAAAAGCCCCGGCCTGGATGCAACACTCCGCACGGCCGTCCAGTTCCTTTCCGTCAGTGTCGGTCCGGGCGCCAACTATGTGTGGAAGGCGAAGGCGGCGGTCATAATCGCGTTCCTTATTGCCAGTTGTTTGGTGTTGGTGATCTCGTGGTTTCGTTGGCCGGCCGCAACGTATCGCATCACCGGACTACTTTTCATCACCGCTGCCGTTTTCCCGCTTGCCTTGGGCCTAGGCTGGGGCCGGGCTTACGGCGGGCAGACTGCCGGCCTCTCGCATTGGTACGCCATCTTCGGGGTCCCCGCCCTGTTAGCCGGTTACTTCGCATGGCGACTCTACGCCCCGGCGGCCTTCGGGCAGTTCGTTCGAGTCGCCGTCTTTGCGGGAATGTGCATGATGCTCGCGCTCAATTTGAACTGGAGCCGAGAATTCTTTGCCGATCATAAACAAAGAATGACAGCATTCGTCGATGACGTAAACGGCGGAACCATCCTTCCTGAACTCGCCGACCGTCACGTGTCGTTTCTGTTCGGCGCCGAACATGCGGGCATCTTCTGGGAACCGGCGTTAAGGCAATTGCATAGCGCGGGCTATCCGATTTTTCGAGCATTGAACGCACCGAATCTTGTCGAGATACCCGTAACGTTTTCATTCAAACGAACGAACAATGCGAGTTGGCACGACGACGTTTTAACAGGGGCCGGAAGGGACCCTTACGTCGTGTTTACGCTCGACGAACCGCAACACATCTACGCGATCCGGCTCATTTTCTCGTATGAAAGTAGCCGAAACCCCGAAACCTGCGAATTCTACTGGCAATCTCGCGGAGCTTCCGACTTTGTTTCAGGCGACCGTTTCCGCACTTGGCAACAGAATACGGCGCAGAAGCCTTGCTCACGCACCATTCTGGTGGACGAAATCATTGATGAGTTTCGCATCGACCCGGCGGATAACCCATCCGTGTTTCGATTGGAGCGAGTCGCATTCCTCGCTAAGGGCGCCGAAAAGTCTATTCAGGGTGTGTTTGACACGGTGAATGCGGATTACCTCGCCGGCTGGGTGTGGGACCCGACTCGACCCAACGAACCCTTAAAGGTAGACATACTCGACGGCCGTGACATCATCGCCACGATCACCGCGGATGAATTTCGAGAAGACTTGCGTGCCCTGGGAATCGGCGACGGGCGTCACGGTTTCAGTCTGCCGACGCCGGCGGCATTGAAAGACGGTAAGCCGCACAGTGTGGCCGTGCGTGTCACCGGGACCGCGCTGAATGTGCCTGGATCACCCAAACCATATCCTGGAAAAACGCGCTAGCCGCTTTGGAGAAATGCACGAATAGTGTGTGAGCCATGGTCCAGAACAGGCGATACGCCGACACGGCGTGGGGGACAAAAGGCCGGCGTCATCGCGATCGGCGCTTTCATTGCATTATTCAACTTTTGGGTGGTTGCGGATTACGACATCATCTGCACGCAGAGTCCGTACGACGATGCTTGGTTCCTGCATCGCGGCGAACATGCGTATTGGTTCGACGGCGGAGAACCGTACTCATCCGTCGCATCCTTCCTCAAGGAGCCGCCGTACCCGCTGTTCGTGGCGCTAACGCATCGGCTTGGGATTCCGTTGTACCTCGCACACCTTGCGTTCTATTTCATCGCCGCGGCGGTGCTCTCGGCGTGCCTGGTGTACCGTCAATCAAGTGCCTGGGTTGGATTGGTTGTGTTCGCTGCCGCTACGATCCATCCGCTTCCCGCGTACGTGTTTCGACGATCGGTCCATGATTCGATCTACACATCGCTTCTCTTGCTTTCCGCTGCGGCCCTTCTGTGGCAATTGAAACGCAGCGGCGAACCCGGTCGCTGGCGCCGCTGGCTGGTCACGGGATTGGTGTTGGGACTATTTTGGAACACCCGGCAAGAACGCGAGCTGGCGCTCATCGTGATCGGTCTGGTTTTGATGGTCGGCGCCGTGACGGAATGGAGGCGACGGGATACCATTGGCGGCTGCCTCCGCGCTTGGACAGTGGAATGGATTCCGCCGCTGGGAATCTTGGCGGTAATCACCCTGGCGTTCATGGGGGCGAATTACGCGCGATGGGGTGTCTTTTCCCTCACAGACATGCGTGCGCCGAATTTTCGCCGCGCCTATCAAGCGTTGCTTCGCATCAAACCGGATCAACCATTGGCGTACGTGTCCATCACCCGCGACATGCGGCTGCGCGCCTACGAAGTCAGTCCGAGTTTTCGCGAACTAGAGCCGTGGCTCGAAGGTTCGATCTGGGAAGCCAACAACCCAAGCTGGGCGTCGACGCAAGACATACCACTGCTTGAGTACAGCGGCGGATGGTTCGTGCTTTGTCTGCGTCAGGCTGCAGACGCGGCGGGCCATTGCAAATCCGCCACCGCATCGGAAGAGTTTTACGGCCGGGTGGCCGACGAAATCACCCGCGCCGATCTGCCGACGCGGCGTCTGCCGCCGATCGGCGGTTGGTCAGTCCATCCGGATCCCGAAGTGTACCTGTCGCGAGTATGGCCGAGTTGGCGCACGGTGTGGTTTTCCATTTGGGCATACCCAGGAGACGAACTGCCCCAAGCCGACGACGATCTGCGACCGGAATCTCAACGGTTGTTCGATCGCGTGGCTCGACGTTGCGCCGATCGCAGCATGTCGGAATCCGGTGCGCGTGGGCGAATTCGGCACCTGCTGTGGACGGCCTACTTGCCGACACAGGAGCCATGGTTCGCAACCGCCTTTCTCGTTTCGGCAATCGTACTGGTGCTTCCTGCCGCCTCGGTGCGCTGGCCATACTATCTGTTGCCCGCGGTGCTCTTCGGTGCTTATGGTGCGGCCCGGACGATGGTGTTTGTGTTGTTTGACGCATCCATGTTTCCGGGCACCGACATTCGTTACCTCTTGCCGGCCGTCGTATCGTTCACGATCGTGGCCGCATGGCTGTGGGCCGACGGTGTGCAGAGAATTGGTGGCGATTTGACGGCACGGCTAAGGCGAGATTGGGCTCCGGCCGAGTCACGTCGTCGCTTTACCCGAACAGCCTTGGCCGCAGGGCTGTCGCTCCTGTCGGCGGTCTTATTCGTGCAATGGCGGCACCAACGAACTCAACCTCCCGACACTCACGAAATGGTCGGCGTCGTATTTGCCGACGCCAATAACATCCATGGCTGGGCCCGCCTGAAGGAGAATCCACATGCTCCCGCTCAGGTCGATCTCTACTTCGACGGCAAATTAGCAGCGACAGTGACGGCCGATGCTTTCGATAAGGAAGGTTTGCTTGACCGCCGCATAGGCACGGGCCATCACGGATTCTCGCTTCCAACTCCGGACGTCTTGAAAGACGGAGGCCAACATTTCATCACTGCCAAAGTCGCCGGTACGAATTACCAGCTTTGGCAATCGCCTTTGCCGGTGAGATTCAGGGCGCTGACCGAAGGCGAAGATAAGAAATGATCCGCACGCTCAACTCATGCTCGTTTGCCATTCGTATGCCGAAGACTCGAGCGGGGACTGTAGCCATTGCAATCCTTCCTTGATGCACATGCGGATGCTGAAGATCAAGTACAAGTACCAGATACCCGAAACGAGCCAACCAATTCCCAGAAACATGAGGATTTCCGGGTCAAAGCGCAGTTTCTGCTCCTCGATGGTGTCATAGACGATAAAGACCGAGAGGGCGAACAGGGCCGCTTGCACGAGCAGGAAGATGACTACGTGGGTGGCCCGGCCGGTGTCTCCAAAGCAGCGGGCAACGGAACGGAGAAAGATCATGAATAGGACATAACTCAGGAGGCTGATGGCGCTGCAGCCAATCTGCATGTTGCGCACGCTGGGATCGAACTTGGGCATTTTGAAGTCGCGCGGACCACGACGAAAGTCGGCCGCTTGCTGGACGCCGCCGAATGAGCAAATCGTGTTGCACGTCGGTCCCATGAGCATGCACGTGATGCACGCAAACATCACCCAGCGTGCTCCACACCGTTCCGGCGCATACTTCAGACACATCCACTGGCCAAGCAAGATCTTGCCATAGCCCCATAGGACGCAGATGCAGAGTAATCCCACCGCGAGCCAACACACGGCTTCAAAGGCAAGGTTCACTCCCTTGCCGTCTTTCTTGGTCAGGCTGATCACAAACAAGGCGATGAGGCCGGCGCTTGTGATTGTTCCGAGGATAATGAGCAGGTGACCGACAAGGATTTTGGTGAGCGCTTTCCCGACGTCCTGCCAACAGTGCTCCAACCTTAACTGGTGAATGTCAACAAACCCAGGGTCGTCGGGGCTCAACGCGACATTCATGGGGTGTCCTTCAGTCGCTGCGGAGTGAGAAACACTAAGATAAACCTAACCTAGCTCACGATTGGAGCCGTCGCAAACGCACGGATGCGGTTAGAAGCCCGCTGTGCGGTCGTCTTGGAATTGCACCCGAGACATGCGTAGAGACGCCAATTCATCGCTGGAGGTTTCGATGTTAACGGGAAAGCGTGCTGCGTTCACCTTGATCGAACTGTTGGTTGTGATCGCGATCATCGGCATCTTGATCGCCCTGTTGTTGCCGGCCGTGCAACGGGTGCGTGAGGCGGCTAACCGAACGAAGTGCGCGAATAACCTCAAGCAAATCGGCATTGCCATGCTGAACTACGAGTCCACGCATTCGTGTTTCCCGCCCAGCCTGGTGCACAAACCGGGGACAACATTCGACAGCAATAACGGCTCTTGGTCCTTACACGCGCGCATTTTGCCCTACGTCGAACATGGGAACGCCTACGCCCTCATAAATCTCGAAGCCGCATGGGATGCGCAAGGTAATACCGGAGTTCCAAAGACGCGGATTCCGATCTATGTCTGCCCCAGCGAGCTCAACGATCGTGTTCGCGTCGATGCAAACAACGCACCTTACGTCTATCCGCAGACTTATGGATTCAACTTCGGGACGTGGTTTGTTTACAACCCCGCCAACGGAGTCGGCGGCGACGGCGTCTTCTTTCCGAACTCATACACCCGCATTGGCGCCATCACCGATGGAACCAGCAACACCTTTTGTGCCAGTGAAGTGAAGGCCTTCACGTCGTATGTGCGCAACACCGCCGATCCGGGCCCCATTCCGCCAAGCACGCCCGAGAGCATCGCCGGGTTGGTCTCGGGCGGGACCTACAAACTTGGCCCGAATCTCAACGACAATACCGGCCATACCGAATGGCCCGACGGACGCGTACACCACAGCGGCATCACCACCGTGTTCCCGCCGAACACAAAGGTGCCGCTTACGTACCAGGGCGTTGATTACGACATTGATTACAACTCAAGACAGGAAGGGAATAGCGCGACGGCGCTGACATACGCGGCCATCACCGCACGCAGCTACCACACCAGCGGAGTGGTGAATGTCCTGCTCATGGACGGCGCTGTGCGGCCGACGACCAAAGCTGTCACGCAGTCCGTTTGGCGTGCGCTCGGAACGCGCGGCGGCGGCGAGGTGGGTGGTGAATTCTAAGCGCCACATTACGGTGCTAGGCCAGGATTTCGACCTTCACGTCGGGAAGACGACTAAAGTTTCGATACCCGTTCGCGTAGCTTTGATTCACTACCCGCGGGCCACAACGCCGCGGCTACATGAGAAAATGGAAGAAGTCGCACGTCCGTGCTTTCCGGTGAGCCGTTGTTCGCGCGTCGCGCCACTGTTTCTTGCATGACACGGATTGTAGTACATCTGAGGTTTCGCTTGGAAGTAGCGCCCATCGAACGCTCAACGGACCTTTGACCGCAATTCCTCAAGAGTTACAATCGAAACACTATGAACGACCATGCCTCCGTGGAAAGGCCCGATCCGGCTTTCCGGATTGCCCGGTTGGTTGAGGAGCGGGGGTGGAATCAGGAGGATTTCGCCCGTGCGGCCCATTTGAATCGGCACACGGTGCGCCAGATCCTCCAGCCGGTCCTTCATCGCCAGCTGCGAAAAGGGACCATTAGGCGATGTGCCGAGGCGCTCCATCTCACGGTCAATGAGCTCAATCATGCCCCGCTGGATGAGCTTCTTCAGCGGGTGCGATCACACGAGGTGATGGAGAGAAACGGCGATGCGCGCGTCCTTTATGAGGTGGCCACGCAGCCAGAGCTTCTGGCGTGGACGGAGCGTAACCCCGAACGGGCCAAGCAGTTAACGGCGGAGGAAACCGACGAACTTTTGTCCCTTCAAGGTACCGGAGGCCCTTTGACGCGATTTGGTGTCGATCACTTTGTCGACATCATCGAACGCAAACGGAGGCTCATCGAAGAAATCCACGCCATTGCGGGAACAGAGTACCTTCCGTTTCTCGAACAGTTCGTCCGGCTCCTTCATGAGAAAATCCAACCTTACCGGGACCGGGTGCAACCCACTTTGACGAACCTTTCGACCAAATCCGCGCAAAAATCCTAAATCCTGCCGGCAAGACGGCGAATAACCACTCAGGCGGAGAAACGGCCTCGGGGGGGCCGTTGATTCCATTGAACTCAACTCCTTTTCTAAATGAGGGTTACGCATCATGTTCCGATTAGTCAAAAAGGTTACGCTCGGTGCCGCCATCGTGGCGGGTGGATTAATGGTCCTCAGCTGGGCAGGGCTGAGCAGCTACCCCGCGGCCGCGTTCAGCAAAGTTCGTTCCGCGGTCAAGAAACAAGTCCCGCTCGAATTCGATATCGAACGGCTTCGGCACCAAGTGGCGCAGCTGGTGCCCGACATGAAGAAGAACATCAGCGCCATCGCCGAAATGACGGTTTCGGTGGATACCCTACGACAAGACGTCGTGGAAACTCGCGCCCGTCTGGAAACTCAACAGACGAACATCTTTACGATGTCGAAGGAGCTTGAAAGCGGCGCGACAACCGTGAGTTATCGCGGCAGGGATTGGACCGCGGGTCGACTGAAGGACAAGCTCGATACCGACTTCACCGCCTATCAGCAAACGGAAGCCGAGCTAAAGAGCAAGGAAAAACTCCTCGAAGCTCGTGAACGAGAGCTCGAAGCGGCACGGCAACAACTGGGGACGATGCGGACCCAGAAGCAACACATGGAATTGGAAGTGGCGCGCATCGAGGCCGAACTGAAGGAACTTCGCGCCGTCCAGGCGAAGAGCAAGTACTGCGTCAACAACACCAGCCTCGACAAGTGCAAGGCCACGCTGACCGAGCTCCGCAATCGGCTGAAGGTCGAGAAGACCGCCGTCCAACTGCACGACGAATTTGACGGCGAGAACATCATCGGCCAGAAGAAAACGAAGTCGGCCAAGGAACTCACCCAGGAGATCAAGACCTACTTCGGCAATTCCCAGAACGGCGAAGTCGCAGCGGAAAAGAAGTAAAACGCAACGATGAACGATGAACGATGAACCAACGAAGAACGATGATCTACCAGTGTTCTTCATCGTTCATCGTTTATCGTTCATCGTTCATGATTTTCATCCTTCATCCTTCATCCTTCATCTTTTATGATGGGTGGACCATGCTTGGTCTCGGGTGGCTGACACTACGGCAGGTCCAAGAATCGCTCGATCACGGGCGATTGGAAGAGGCGCATCGGCTTCTCGGAATGCCGGAAGTGCAGGGCCACAAAGGCACCGCCCCGCTCATCAGACAGCTTGCCGAGATGTTCGTGGGACGAGCGGCCCAGCATCTTCGGCATGAAAACCTGACGGCCGCCTGGAACGACCTGCGGAAGGCCGAGCAACTGGGCGGGAGTGGAAGCGACACGGATCGGTTGCGACAGGAAGTCACCAAGCGTGGGCTGGCGGAGGCGCAGAAACTTCTGGATGCCGGCGAACCGAGCCGTGCCGCCGAGGCCGTCGCCCAACTGAAGCACGAAACGACGCCCGTCGCGGATGTGCAATTGGTAGAGGAAGTGTCGAAGGGTTGGTGCCTGGCCCGCGATCTAGCCACCCGTGGCGAGTATGCCCTGGCGTTGGAAACGGTCGAACGGGTTCACCGGCTGCTGCCGCGTTCGGTGATCCCGTTGGAGCGTTTTCGGTACGAACTCCGCGAGCGTCGCCCCGTGTTTGCCGATTTGCTGGTAAAATTGCACGAGGCTGTGGATCAACATCGATGGCGGGACGTAATCTCGTTGTCGGACCAAGCGCTGGGGCTTGCCCCGCAGCACGGGGAAACCCGAAAAGCTCGAGCCCGAGCGTGGAAGGCCGTCGAGCCGGCGCCGACACCAGGAGCTGCGTTGCAGGACGAGCCGACGATCTCGAAGCGATTCTTGTTATGGATCGATGGGGCTGGTGGTTTTCTCGTGTGTTTGGGGTCGCGTGTTACCCTCGGCCAAGCTGCCCCCGACGGCCATGCCGAAGTCCCCATGTTCGCGGACATTGCCCGCGCTCATGCGACGATTACACGCGATTCCGAAGGCTACATCTTGGAGGCGGTTCGCCCGGTCCAGGTCAATGGACAACCGACCGACAAGGCGTTGTTGCAACCGGGAGACCGAATCACCTTGGGCAACTGTTGTCAGCTTCAGTTTCGTCAGCCCGTCCCGGTCAGTGCGACCGCACGACTGGACCTGGTCAGCGGTCATCGGCTGCCGCTGGCAGTCGACGGCGTGATTCTGATGGCGGACATGTTGATGCTTGGGCCGACCGACCAGGCCCACGTCACGATTCCGGAGTTGGAAAAGCCGGTGATTCTGTTTCGGCAGAAGGATGGCTTAGGAGTCCGGCACGCCGGAACATTTACCGTTGACGGGCAGGCGTGCAAGGAACGTGGCGCCCTCGGGCCGACCGCGAAGGTTCGCGGGGACGACATCGCATTTGCCGTGGAACCGGTTATCGGGAGAATTCAGAATTCAGAATTCAGAATTCAGAATTCAGAATAGAGGAGCGCCGTTTTCGTTCTAATATGGAATTTTGGGGAAGGGAGTAGATTCCTGATTCTGAATTCTGAATTCTGAATTCTGAATTCTGGAGATTTACCATGCGGTTCACCTATAGTTCCGGGCAACGGGTGCTTGATGGGTATCTCATCAAGCGGGGGATTGGCCGGGGTGGGTTCGGAGAAGTCTTCTACGCCATTAGTGACGGCGGCAAGGAAGTCGCGCTGAAGCTCGTGCGCGGCGACAATCTCGATGTCGAAATCCGCGGCATGGCCCAATGCCTCAACCTCAAGCATCCGAACTTGCTGGCCCTCTACGACCTCCGCACGGACGCTCATGGTGACCATTGGGTGGTCATGGAATACATCAGCGGCGAATCGCTGGCCGGTATGCTCCAACGCCATCCGCAGGGTCTTCCCGTTGAGTTGGCGCACCAATGGTTTTTGGCGATGGCCCTCGGCGTGGCGTATCTGCACGACCACGGCATCGTGCATCGCGATCTCAAGCCCGGGAATATCTTCCTGGAAAACGGCACGCTGAAGGTCGGTGACTACGGGCTGTGCAAGTTCATCAGCAGCAGCCAACACGCCGCACAGACCCAGAGCGTCGGCACCGTGCACTACATGGCTCCGGAGATTTCCACAGGGAACTACAACAAGCAGGTGGATGTCTACGCGGCCGGGATTATCCTGTATGAAATGCTCACCGGTAAGGTGCCGTTCGACGGCGAAAGCACCGGGGAGATCTTGATGAAACACCTGACGTCGCCGCCGGATTTGCGCTTGCTGCCGGGGGAATTTCAGGACATCGTCGGCAAGGCGCTGGCGAAGAACCCCGCCCACCGATACCCGACGATGACGGAAATGGCACGCGTCGTCGAAAGTGTCGGTTCCGGCCAGCCGGCGCCGCGACCCGCCCCGTTCTACCAAGGAGCGTCCGCGGCGACGCCGGTGGTGCAGTCGCCGACTTCTCGAGCGACGGTGGTGCAAACGTCGGTGCGCGGACAAGTCGGCGAGCTGTGCGGTTCGATGGCGCTCACGGCCGTCGTCGCCGCGGTGGCGTACACCCTCTGGGCCTGGCTCGAATTCTCGGAAAACAAAACCGAGCTCGGCCTGGGGTTCTTCACAACCGTGGCCGCGTGCTGGGCCGTTCTTATCCCGGCAAAGGTTTGGAATGGAAGGCTAGGCGACTCCGGACTGCGGCGAGCGTTCATGTTGTTGTTGGGCGCTTTGATCGGCATCGGTGGCTATTGGCTTGACGGCGGGTCGTTTCCGCTCCGTCTGACCGAGTCTCAATGGAATGCCGTCAGCGATGGGATTTCGCCATTGCCCGCGATCGAACAACGGTCCAATGTCGCGCAACTGGCGGGCTACTTGAGTTACTTTGGATTGGCCTTCTTTGCCGTTCGTTGGTGGAAGCTGGCGGACCGACATCGACAGCATCGATTCAGCATCGCCCCATTGTTCGCTGTCGGGTTCTGGGCGCTGGTCCTCTTGATCCTTTGGCCGGCAAAACCGATGCTGGGTGTTCTGCCCTTGTTGCTGACGGCCGGCATCGTGCAGTTGGTGAGTCCGTGGGAGCCTCCGCCGCAACCCGCCGCCAAGCGGATGCGGCTTCGGTATGCCTGATGTGCTGCTTCGACGGAGATATCTGTCATGGTCTCTTGGTTTGTTGGTGTTGTGATCGCTCTCGTGCTGGCGGTTAAGGTGCTCGCCATCGCCGGGCTGATCCTGGGCTGCATCGCGATCTGGGCGATATTTCGGCTCTTGTTCCGAGCAGCCGGTACCGTGTCTCCCTTTGGATCAAAGCACCGGGCGCGCGTGGTGGAGCCGTCGGTCGCGCCGGCGCCACGACCTGTGTGCCGTTACGACGAAGTTCGGCAAGTGCCCCAGGTCGTATTGGCAACTTCCGCAGTGAGTTCGAATCGATCGTCTCGCCGCGGCGGATCTCCGTGGTGGGTTTTTTGGGGCGTTTTCGCACTGGTGGCAGTCGTCATTCTGGTCGGCGTCCGTTCCCGCCGAGAGCGGGAATCGGTCAACTATCGCTTCGCCGCGCCGGCCGCGGAGCGAGTACGCAATGTCCCAACGACGAAGGAAGATCGGCGGAGTGACAGACGCAAAACGCCGGCTGTTCCGACCACGAAGGAAGAGCGTCGGGCCGACAAGAGGCCGACCGCCCCGACGACGACCGTGGCCGTGATCGAAAAACCCTCGATGCCGCCGAATCCGTCGTGGACCGTTGTGGGAACCGGCGAAACCCTTGATAATGCCAAGGAAGATGCCTGCACAAAGGCGTGGGAGAAGCTCGTCGAGTTTCTCCGCGAGCATGAACCCTCGTTGGAGTGGACGCCATCGGTCGGATTCGTGCGTAAAAACTTCGCCACGCATTGGGGCTCGGAAGAGAATGCACACCTCGAAGGCGTCGGTCCGGTGATGCAAGTCCCGTTGTACGTCGAGCTAACACCGGCGAAGGGCGAGTTAATTGTGGAGCAAGACAAGCAGTTTCGCGTCGAAAACCGCATGAACCATCTGCTCAAGATCTTCGGCGGGCTGGTCGTATTGTTGGCCGCGGTGGCCGGGTACATGCGGTTGGATGAATGGAGCAAAGGATACTACACCGGCGTCTTGCGAGTCGCGGCCGTTATTTTCATTGTCGCCTCCGCCGCCGGGATGTGGTTTGTCGTCCGGCATTGAGCCGCTAATAGCTATAATGTCCGCATGGCATCTGAAACCGACCGCCTACTCGTCAAACAGATTCGCCAAGGTGACTCCCGCTCTTGGGATACCTTGATTTCGCGTTATGAGGGTCGATTACTCGCGTTTGTGGAACGCCGCATTCGCGACCGGGCCTCCAGCGAAGACATCGTTCAAGAGACATTCGTCGGGTTCTTGAACAGCCTGCCTAACTACGACGAACAACGCGAGTTGCAAACCTACCTCTTCACCATTGCCTCTCATAAGCTCACCGACCATCTCCGACGTGCCGGCCGTCATCCGCTTCATACCGTTTCCGACAGCGGCAGCGACATTCTCTTGAACCAACTGGATCGGTATCGCGCCGCCTCCAGCCTGGCACGAAGTAACGAACGTCGCGAACTGGAAAATGAGGCCGTTGCCCGATGCCTCGGATCGCTGCTGCGTGAATGGCACGAGCGCGGTGACTTCGTTCGCATCAAGGTCATGGAACTGCTGCTGGTCAAAGGTTGGGCCAACCGCGACGTGGCCGCCGAACTGGGCGTGTCCGAGCAACAGGTCGCCAACTACCGATTTGCCGCGGTCAAGAAACTGTCCGACTATATCCGCAGCGCCGGCCTTCCGACCGACGTATTCCCCGAATTGAGCGACACTTAGTCTTTCTCGGTGGGGCGGACATTCCTGTCTGCCCGTCCTGCAAAGGCAGACAGGAATGTCTGCCCCACCAAAATGTGTATTTCGATTGACGAGATGCACCTTCGGCTGCTTGAATGGAGGCTGGCCGTTGTCGCCGATCACCGTGTTGGGCTTGGCATGGCGAAGAAGATTACTCGCGAACAGCTGGACGCCTACCTGGATGATGCGCTGAACGATAAGGAAAGCGCCGAAGTGGAGCAGGTGTTGCGCGAATCGGAGCCGATCCGGAAAATGCTCCAGGCTTTGATGCAAGAGCGTGACCGCGGCGAGCACTCCATCGGTGCAATCTGGCGGCGAGAGCGGCTAAGTTGTCCGACGCGAGAGCAACTCGGCAGTTACCTGGTGCAAGTGCTTGACTCCGGCGCCCATGATTACGTCGAGTTCCACTTGAACACGATTGGCTGCCCGTTCTGCAACGCCAATCTCGCGGACTTGACGACGCTCCAGCAAGAACAGTTGCCGAAAACGAAGGAACGCCGCAAGCGATTCTTCGAGTCCAGCGCCGGCTATCTGCACGTGGCACGGGCGAAGCCCTAGCATCCGCCGCTGACCCGTCCGGCTCAGATCCCACAAACCATGACTTCGGTTGCTTACATCGCACTGGGCAGCAATCTCGGCGACCGGCGCGGTTACCTCGAGCGTGCGCTCCAATTCCTCCGTGAACATCCCGGCATAAGCGTTGTCCAGGTGTCGCGTTTCTACAACACCGCCGCGGTGGGCGGGCCGGGCGGTCAACCCGATTTTCTCAACGGCGCCGCTGAACTTCGCACTAGTCTCCGGCCGGAGGAACTCCTTCGGACACTTCTGGAAATCGAAAGTCGCCTCGGCCGCATTCGAACGGAGCAAGACGCGCCACGAACCATCGATTTGGACCTTCTGTTCCACGGCGACATCGTAAGGAAATCGCCGGACCCCGTGCTGCCGCATCCACGATTGCATGAGCGATATTTCGTCCTGAAGCCGCTCAGCGACATTGCCGCGGACCTGAAACATCCCATAAGCGGCCTATCGATTAGAGAACTCTTGCAATGTCTGCCGGCGGCCGCCTGGGAGGAGCGTGAGGGACTCGAATTAACCGGTCTCCGAGCGGTTGTCACCGGATCAACCCGCGGGATTGGGTTGGCAATAGCGCAAGAGTTTGGCGCCGCCGGCGCCTATGTCGTTCTCAGTGGCCGCAATGTCGACGCTGGGAACGCCGCAATGGGCAGAATCCCGCCCAACTACGGGAGCGTTTGTTTCATCCCCGCCGATCTTTCAATCCCGAATGAATGTACACGCCTTGTCGAGGCAACGTGGGCGGAGCCGAATGGAGTCGACATTTGGGTCAATAACGCCGGAGCTGACACGCTTACGGGTGAGGCGAAAGATTGGACATTCGAGCGAAAACTTCAACAACTCCTCGAAGTCGATGTCAAAGCAACGGTCCGCCTGTCGCGCGAAGTCGGCCGGCGTATGAAAGAGCGAGGGACAGGCGTCATCATCAACATCGGCTGGGATCAAGCCGAAACAGGGATGGAAGGTGACAGCGGCCAGCTTTTCGCGCTGGCCAAGTCGGCCGTGATGGCCTTCACGAAAAGCCTGGCCAAAACCGTCGCCCCCGAAGTCCGCGTGAATTGCATCGCACCGGGCTGGATTCGGACCGCGTGGGGCGAGACGGCTTCCGACCGATGGCAGGAACGCGTTCGCCGTGAAACACCCATGTGCCGCTGGGGCGCCCCCGAAGACGTCGCCGCCGCCGCCCGCTGGCTCGCCTCCCCCGCCGCCAGTTTCATCACGGGACAAATCATCCGCGTTAATGGCGGCGTAGTGTGAGAATTCAGAATTCAGAGTTCAGAATGAAAAGATGGCGCTCGACAGTGCTTTGCCTGTGACTCGCAGGTTGGAAGTGGGATTAGGCCACTGCGGATTCTGAATTCTGAATTCTGACTTCTGAATTCTGCTTGTTATGAATCAAATCGATGTGAAATTCGGCGGCTGTTGATGTCGAGGGCTTCGAGAATGGTCAGGACGGGTTTGGTTGGTATGCCCCAGTCGACAGCCCAGAGGATTACGTCGAGGTTCTCTTTTCCAATCTTAAGTCGGTCGAGGATGGTGTCGAGGAGGAGGGGTTGGTCTTCGAATTCGCGTTGCAGGAGGCCGAAGTCACCGCGGTCAAGTTCGACCCAAAAGCGTTTGCCCTGCAAGTGTTCCAGCCAGCGGGCTCGTAGATAGCCCCACCAATGGTCCTTCACCCAGCGCCTAATACAGTCTTCGCCGAGATCGCGACCGGCCTTTTCGCTTTCGATCCATTTGTATTGAAGCGCTTCCTTCTCGCTTTCAACGAAGACGCTGACTCGCTCCATAACTAGCGCGCCCCTAGGCCTCTTTAATCCGCGGCATTACGCCGGCCTCTGCCCCCGCCATCCATGGCGTTCAAAGGGCTAAATATATCCTAGCATTGCTTCCAAAACGGGGCAAGCGCGCCTGCCGCAGGTTGAATCCCCATATACGTTTCGGCATTTTGCCGGGCAACGCTTGCAGCATTCCTTGAACGGAATCCCTAGAAACGGCGGTACCAGGATCGTTCTTCGTCGGTCCAATCCTTGGCTTCCGCGCGATCGGGGATGTCGTCGTCGGTCTCGGCCGCCTCGGCCGCACTTTCCCGGGCAACCGTGGCCGACATCGCCCGACCCCAGAGCAAGTATTGCAAGCCGCCGAAAGCCGCCATCCCGGCCACGACCAACAAGACGTAAATCCACAGCCCGCCGCAAGCGAGAAACAGAAAGAAGAGGAAAACGCTACCACCCATGAGCGTCAGCATTGTCGTGACCAACGCACTCCGTTGGGCCTGCTGCTGCGCGTCTGGGTTCATGGTCGGCCTCGCTGAAGACTTGAGCGGCGTTCATCGATTATAGCGAAGCCTCGCTTCGTTACGCCATTTGCTTTTAATAGTAGCCCGCACACTCCGTGTGCGGAGCGCGGCACACGCAGTGTGCCGGCTACATTCAAACTGATCCACTTCGTAATCTACTTGACTCTCGCCCACCCATGTGATGGACTGGTCGTTGATTCCCTCGCGCACGGTAACTTCAATCACGGGGAGACGAAACTCCATGGAATACCGCAATCTAGCCGACATGCTTCAGGCCCAAGCGGAACGCATCGGCAAGCGCATCGCCCTACGCTATAAACGTGACGGAACATGGCGTGATGTGAATTGGACTCAGTATCGCGCCGACGCGGCAGCATGTGCGGCCGCACTCATCGAGGCCGGCATCGGCAAAGGCGATCGGGTCGGCATACTCGCCGAGAACAGCGTCGAATGGCTCATCGTCGATATGGGGATTCTCTCCGCGGGCGCGATCAACGTACCCATTCACGCACCGCTCACGCCGCGGCAGATTGATTTTCAATTGGCGGAGACCGAGACTTGCTGGATTTTTGTATCCGGGCGAGAGCAACTGGAGAAAATACGTCAGATTCGCGCCGAGTTGCCGGCACTGCGGGGCATGGTCGTTTTTGATTCCACGGCCGCGGCTTCCGATGCCACCGCCTGGTCGGAGTTTCTTCAGCGCGGCCGGGAGGCCCTGAAGAAATCGACCGCGACCCAGGCACAACGTCAAGCGTCGGTCGGTCCTGATGACCTTTGCACGATCGTGTATACATCGGGCACGACGGGTAACCCGAAGGGCGCGATGCTGAGCCATGGCAACATCATCAGCAACATTGCCGCTTCACAGGAAGCCTCGCCGCACGAGCCGGACTCCGTGCTGTTGAGTTGGCTGCCTTATAGCCACATCTACGCGCGCACGGTGGACCATTACCTCAGCATTTATGCGGGAACCGCCGTCGCGATTGCGGAGTCCGCGGAAACGGTGGTGCAGAACCTCGCGGAAATCCAACCCACGCACCTGACCGCGGTGCCGCGCTTCTACGAAAAAGTGCTTGCCGCGGTTTCGGGGCCTGATCCGGAAGTCACGGGAAAGAAATTACGTCACATTTTTGGCCCACGGATCGATTGGTTGTCGGCGGGTGGCGCGCCGCTTTCTCGCCCCGTTGGCGAGGCGTACACCGCGGCCGGGCTCCCCATGTTTCAAGGTTACGGACTCACCGAAACCTCACCGGTCATCACCTTCAACCGCAAAGGCTACAACAAGCTCGGCACTGTCGGACAAGTCTTGCCCGGAGTGACGGTCAAGATCGCACCTGACGGCGAAATCTTGACATACGGTCCCCATGTCATGAAAGGTTATTGGAAGAATCCGGAGGCCACCGCTGAATCCATCCGTGACGGCTGGTTTCACACGGGCGACATCGGCTCCGTCGACGCAGATGGTTACCTATCGATTACCGGACGGAAGAAAGAACTGTTAGTGCTCTCGAACGGAAAGAAAGTGGTGCCATCTTTCATCGAGGGCTTGTTGGTCGCCGACGATTACATCGACCAGGCGGCAGTGTGTGGCGAGGCCCGGCCGTACATCACGGCGTTGATCGTGCCGAAATGGGACAACCTTTGCAAGACGCTGAACGAACAGGGCACGCAAGTGGACGGGCAAGCGAAAGAGTCGCTATGCTGCCATCCCGAAGTCCGCGCACTACTCAAGAAACGAATCGAAAAGGTACTCGCCGATGTGTCGAACCCCGAGCGGGTGAAGAACTTCGTCGTGTTGGCCAATCCATTCACCGTTGCCGCCGACGAATTGACGGTAAGTCTCAAGCTCCGCCGCAACGTCGTGCTACAAAAACACGCCGCGGCGTTGGAGACGCTCTATAAGGAAGGCGCGGCCCTGGAACCGGCGATGACACCGTAAGGAGATGAGGGTCGGTTAGCCGCGACGCGGAGTCTTCGGAGCGGAGCGCTGGCGGCGCCCACGCTCCGAAGACTCCGCGTCGCGGCTAACCCGTGTCAGATTACATCGCCGCTCGGCGGTCGAAGCCGTCGGCGTGGTCATCGTCGTGGGCTGCTACGGGCTGCACGGAGTCATGCCGGGGAGCGTGATTGCCGCGCGGCCCATGGGCCGGGTGGGCGCGATGCGGCGGCGCGTTCAACTGACTCACGAGCGTTGAGTACGTATCTTCGTACTCGGCGTCCATGTCGTCGTAAGAGCAAGTATAGCCCGGCTGTTTCGACCGTTCTCGCTCTTGGCGGTACGCGCTGATGATCGAGTTCTGCACGATTTCGCGACAGGACGAATTAATGGGGTGAGCAATGTCGGCGTGCAGCTTCGCTCGGCCGTCGGTGTCGCGCACGGCGCGGTCTTCATCGAGTTTGCCGCCACACTGATTGCAGAACCGCGCCCGCAGGTGGTTCTTGCAGCCGCAACCGGGACAGCGGTCGGTCAGCTTCCGGCTGGGCATGGCCACGAAGCAACCGCGTGCGCCCTCGATGATTTTCAAATCACGAACGACGAACATGTCGTCAAAGGTGATCGAACAGAAGGCGAGAAGACGTTCGTTGTTGTCTTCCATGAGTTTGATTCGGACTTCGGTGATGACCACAGTTGTTCTCCTTTAATTTCTGTGGCAGCCTCAAAAAGCACTCCGAACAATGTGCACGGCCGGACGACTTGCCTCGTCCGCAGCGAGCCGAAACTCGCGGGCGATCCTAACAGCCTCCTCGCGATCGCGGCAGAGAGCAAATACACTCGCGCCGCTGCCGCTCATTCGCACACCCAACGGCCTCCGACTTTGCAACCGCGCTTGCACGTCCGCGATCGCTGGGCACAATCGCACAGCCGGCTCTTCCAGACGGTTATGAAGCGCCGCTGAAATCTCCTCCGCCTTTCCGGCTTGTACAGCATGGCGGAACGCCTCGCCGGTTTGGACGGTGGTCGGCACGGTCACGTTCCCATACACGTCCGCGGTTCGCAACCCAACCGCCGGACTGACAATTACCAACCACAGGATTCCACTCAGCGGCATCGGCTCGACTATTTCGCCGCGACCCGTGCACCACGCAGCCGGTCCGGCGAAAAAGAACGGCACATCGCTACCGAGTTTCGCGCCGAGCGCCGCGAGTTCCGACGGTAAAAACCCCAATCGCCACAACTGGTTCAATCCGTCGAGCGTCGCCGCCGCATCCGATGAGCCGCCGGCGAGTCCTGCGGCCATCGGAATCCGCTTTCGCAGCCGAACTTGAGCGCCCTGGGTGGTTCCCGTGTGCTGCCGTAACAGTTCGGCGGCGCGACAAATCAGGTTTTCAGGTCCTGTGGAAAGTTCGGGATGGTCGCAGGCAAGTTCGACAGTCCCGGTTGCATCCTCCTTAAACTCCAGGGTGTCCCAAAGGGTCACAGCGACCATGAACGTGGCGATGTCATGGTAGCCGTCAGCGCGTTTGCTTAGCACTTCCAGAAAGAGATTCACCTTGGCGGGCGCCCAGACAAGAATTGCGCCGCCGTGCCGCTCACTTATCATGGGGAAGAAGGGGCGGAAATGAAGGGAATCCCTTCCGTTGGCTCAGCGGGTCGAAACAATCATACCCGTGAAATTCCTTTTTCTGCGGGCCGGGGCAAGTGTACGTTTTTGCCCCTTGTACCCTAGGTGCGTCCTCAACGGTTGTAACGCCGGGGATCATATCCAGCTGCGCTGCCTCCGTCAAGCCAGTCTATGAAACTTTCGCTAAGTTACACTGTTGTTTTCGATCCTTTTTGCGAAGCACCGACGACCATGGCCACACAACGAATCGTCTCCCTCATCGCCAGCGCCACGGAAATTGTATGCGCCCTCGGCATGGAAGACCGTTTGGTCGGCCGTTCACACGAGTGCGATTTCCCGACGTCCGTGCGACGCCTGCCTGTCTGCACTGCGCCGAAATTCGACATCGAAGGAACGAGCGGCGACATCGACCGCAGGGTAAAAGACGTCTTGGATGAAGGCGTCTCCGTATACCGAGTGGACGCGCCACTGTTGAAAGAACTTCGTCCGACGGTCATCGTCACGCAGTCGCACTGCCACGTCTGCGCGGTGAGCGAACGCGATGTCCGCACCGCCATAGGCGACGGCCTCGAAAACAAACCGAAAATCGTATCGCTTTCTCCGAACGCACTGGCCGACGTCTGGACCGACATCGAACGGGTGGCAACCGCCTTGGAAATCCCCGATCGTGGAAAAGAGCTTGTCGACAGTTTGAAAGCGCGTTTGACGGCCATTGCGGAAAAAACACGCAGCCTGCCGAACCGCCCCACCGTCGCATGTGTCGAATGGATCGAGCCGCTGATGGCCGCGGGCAACTGGATGCCGGAACTCGTCGATATCGCCGGCGGCGCCGACGTGTTCGGCAAGCCCGGCACGCACGCCCCGCCGCTGGCATGGGATCAATTCCGAAACGCCAACCCTGAAGTGATCGTGGTCATGCCGTGTGGTTTCGACATCCCGCGCACGGTCGCCGACATGCCGATACTCGCACGCCAATCCGGTTGGCAAACCCTCCGCGCCGTCCAAGCCGGCCGCGTCTTCGTCGCCGACGGCAACCAATACTTCAACCGGCCCGGACCACGACTTGTTGAATCGGCGGAGATTCTGGCGGAAATCTTGCACCCGGAGGTTTTCGCGTTTGGACACGCAGGGATTGGCTGGGACCGGTGGATGTTAAATCAAGCGTGATATAATGGCGGGTCGCCGTGGGAACCGAAAGCGAGGGCCGAGGGGTGGCATCAAACATCAGCCAGGCAAAGGACATGTTGCCAAGAGCGGCCCGGAAAAGAAGAAGCGATTTTCCCGCCGTGCCGCGAAGAAGCGGCAAAGGGAACAACAAAGCGCGCGCCAGCAATGGAAGCAATGGGACGATTTCACGGAGGAACAGCGAAAGCTACGCCCCGAACTCCGTCCGACGCAACCGCGGCCCGAAAGCTCCGGCTGATGCCGCAATAAAACGACAGAAGTTCCACGGCGAGTGGGACGAGATCGAGTATCTCTATCGAAAGATAGTGTTCTGGTGGTATCAGCGCGAAGACCGTGCTAAGGCCCTCCTCTATTCGGCCCGACTCGAGCCGCTCCTTAGGAAAGTCGCCGCCGTCAACAAAGCAATACTTGGAGAGGAATGTTGGTCGCTGTTTTGGGAGGTCAATGGCGATCTCGGGAAAGCGATCAAGCACCGTAAGCGTGAAATACGACTCATCCAAGAATTGTGGCGGAGCGCCGCCGAATCCCCGCAAAAACGAGTACTGCTCCAAGGTTACGGTCCCCGTGACTTATCTGATCGACTTGATCTGCTGGCGATTCTGTATCACGATGCTGGAGACCTGAATAAGTCGCTTCGAACGCTGAAACAATCCGAAGAATTATGCGCGGCCTATCGGATTCCGTTCGATGGAAGAGAAATCTTGGAAGAATACCTTGCACTCAAAACGGCGTAATCCGATTGGAACGATGCTTTTCAGCGTTGGAATGATCTGCGTGCTCGGCGGAGCGGATGTTGAGCGCGGGTCGGTTAAGGCGCAGGACTATTGGCCGCAATGGCGGGGACCGCTAGGCACTGGCGTAGCACCCAATGCTCGGCCACCGATTGAATGGAGCGAGACTAAACACATCCGCTGGAAAACGGCGCTGCCCGGCAAGGGACATTCAACGCCGATTATCTGGGGCGACCGCATCTTCCTAACCACGGCGATCCCACAAGGCGATCCGGTGAAACCGCGTTTCGTCCGGCCCGGCGCACACGACAATCTAGCCCTAACTCAGAAACATGAATTCGCGGTACTGGCCGTCAGCCGAAAGTCAGGCGAGATTCTGTGGCAACAAACGGTCCACCAGGCGATACCGCATGAAGCGGGGCATGTCACCTCCAGCTACGCCTCGGCGTCACCCGTTACCGACGGCGAGCACGTATTCGCGTTCTTCGGCTCGTACGGACTGTACTGCCTGGACATCAATGGCAAGGTGGTCTGGAAGAAGGAATTTGGCGAAATGCACACCAAGCATGGCCACGGAGAAGGAAGCTCGCCAGCCCTTCACGGCGATACGCTGGTCATGAACTGGGACCACGAAGAGCAATCGTTTGTTATTGCGGTCGACAAACGCAGTGGCAAGCAGCTTTGGCGGGTGGGACGTGCCGAGGATACATCATGGGCAACGCCGATCATTGTGGAACACGGCAACCTACCGCAGGTTATCGTCCCAGGCACGAATCGCATTCGCAGTTACGCCTTGGCCGATGGCGCCCTCATTTGGGAATGCGGCGGGCTGTCGTCCAACATCGTCGCGTCGCCGGTGACGGCGAACGGCATTGTCTACGCCGGCAGCAGTTACGACAGCAAGGCCATGCTGGCAATTCGGCTCGACGGAGCCAAGGGCGATATTACCGGCAGCAACCAAGTCGTTTGGAAGCGCCACCGGGGGACGCCTTACGTGCCTTCGCCATTGCTCTACGGCGATTTCCTTTATAACTTGCAGCACTACCAAGGAACGATCGTGCGCTTGGATGTGAAGACCGGCAAAGACGAAGGAGGTCCATTTCGGCTGCGTGACATCGGGGATGTCTACGCCTCGCCGGTGGGCGCCGCCGGCCGAATTTACGTCACGAGCCGCGATGGCGTTACCCAGGTGATGAGTCACGGCGAACCAACACCCAAGGTTTTGGCCTTAAATCGACTTTCCGATACCTTCAATGCCTCGGCTGCCCTCGTTGGCAGCGAATTGTTTCTTCGCGGCGAGCGCCACCTTTACTGTATCGCTGGAGCCGAGCCGAGTTCGAACTCGCGTTAGTCTTCAAGTTCCATTTCGGCGAGGATCCTAGCAACCTCTCCTTGCACGCCATCAGCGCGAGGGGCAAACGGCAGGTGCCATTCACGGCAAAGTGGCAATTCCGACGTTGCCAATGGACGGCTCTATGACGTTGCTACGGGCAATGAATCAGAGCTGGTTGGCTATCTCGTCAAACATGCCCTTAACGGACGGCTGGCAAACGCGAATTGTGTAATCAATTCCACCGAGTACCAGGCCGGACTGGGGGCCAAACTCGAGACAAGTTATAAGGTCCGGAAAGATCGGCAGATTCGTGGAAATTTCTCGGCGTTGGTTCAAATTCCAGAGCTTTACCACACCATCGCTACTCGCGCTTGCAATTTCTGCTCCATCAGGCCGAAATGCCGCTGCAGTTACCCAATCCTTGTGTCCCGCTAACTCAAATAGTTGTGTTCCAGCTTCAGCATTCCAGACTCGGAGAACTGCATCGTATCCCGCAGTAAGCAACAGGCGGCCATCCGAACTAAATGACATGACTGAGACAGGTCCTTTGTGCCCTCGGAGTCGGTGTCTCTCCGTACCGGTCGACGCGTTCCAAACGATCACATCCTCGTTCTCGGTATCCAACCCACTTGTTGACGCAAGTAGCGTCCCAGTCGGATTTAGCGCGAGCGACGTCGCGGTTCCTCGAGTTCCCTGCATCTCCACTCGCTCAATGCCTGTTCGCAGATCCCATAGTCGAATTGAGCCACCGGCTACCGCGCCGGCCAGCCGATTGCTGCCGCCATGAATGGTTAGTGCAGTGAACTGTCGATCTTCTTCGAGTAGTCTGAACCGCCGGCCCAAGTTTCCACCCTGCAATCCATAAGTTTTCAGATAACCGTCGCGAGTGGCGCAGATGACCGAATCTTCATCCAGACTGAACGCGATTCCCATGACGGAACTGCCGCTTCCAGCCGTCTCATTGAGTCGAAACCGAACTCTATGTTTCCATACCATCAACCCGCCCTGCAAGTCGCCCGAAGCAAAATGCTTTCCGTCCGCGCTGTGTACAATCGTGGTTATCGGAGCGCGATGTCCTTCCAGTATTGAGACTAACCATGGTGGACTTGGCAACTCGTTCGCGTCCTTTATCGCCTTAAGAAGGCTACCTGGCGAATAGGTACCTTGCGTCGGTGCCGAGTACTTGCCAGTCAGGTCCGTTACCAGACCGGTCTTCTGGGAATAATAAAGGTGCGCTTTCGACCGCCCCATCGCGGCGCGCAAGTCGTTTTGGATGTCCTCTGCCTTCTTCCGTGCGATCGACTCGTCCTTGGCAAGGGATGCCGCTTGAACAGCGAAGTAGGTCGCGACAATCGTTCCTCCGGCCAACGCGATGAGCGCGACCGCTGAGCTAGCCGCCATCCCCGGATTCCGTCGGCACCAACGCCAGCCGCGCTCCAGCTTCCCTACTGGCCGAGCCTGCACCGGCTCGCCGCCGAGCCAGCGGCGCAGGCCCTCCGCCAATTCGCGGGCCGTTTGGTAGCGGCGGCTCGGTTCTTTGCGCAGGCATTTCAAACACACCGTCTCCAAATCGCGCGGGATCTTGTCCTTTACCTTCCGCGGCGGCCGCGGCTCTTCGTGCAACACCTGCGTAATCATCATCAACCGCGAGCCGCGGAAAGGCAGTTCGCCCGCTAATAACTCGTAGAAGATCACGCCGAGGCTGTAGACATCGCTGCGGGCGTCGGCGGCGTGGCCCTTGCCGGCGGCTTGTTCGGGGCTCATGTACGCGGGCGTTCCGATGATGTGCCCGTCGAGCGTCATCGTGACCTCGGCTTCGTCGCGTAGGGCGAGGCCAAAGTCGGTGATCATCGGACAAAAGGATGAAGGATGAAGGATGAAGGATGAATCGGAAGGGTATGATTCATCCTTCATCCTTCCGCCTTCATCCTTTACTTCGATCAGGATGTTCGCCGGCTTCAGATCACGGTGGACCACTTTCAATGTGTGCGCGTAGTGCACCGCTTCGGCGATGTCGGCCACTAGTGTTGCCGCCTCGTGGAACGTCAGACGGCGGGTTTGGAGCAGATCACGTAGCGGCATACCGGAGATGAAGTCGGCGACGATGGTCGGCAAACCGTCCAGGGTCTCGACGTCATATACCGTCACGATACCCGGATGCCGCAGTTGGGCGGCGGCGCGGGCTTCACGCTTGAACCGTTCCAGCTCGGCGTCGTTGGTCAACAAGCCCGTGTGCGGAATCTTGAGGGCCACGATGCGGTCCAATTCGGTGTCGCGCGCTTTCCAGACGGCGCCGAACGCGCCCAAGCCGACCCGCTCCAGCAGTTGGTACTTTCCCAAGGGCCGAGTGCCGGTCGTCGTGTCGGTGTGGCGGGCATCGCGGACAGTGAAGCTGCTACCGCAGCCTGGGCAGAGGACCTCGTCGGATTTGTCTTCGATCAGATTGATCGGGTTATGGCAATGCGGGCAGCGGATCTTTCGTGCTCGGGTCGACGGGACAGCGCCGTTCACGGGTGATGCGGCGACAAGTGTGGAAAGCCAGTGGGCATCAAGCGCTGGAAAACGAGCCAAGTATTCGTCTGTGGTGACCGTTTCCTTATCGTGAAGACGTAGCTCTACTTCCAGGGCGACGAGTTCGCGGAGGAGCCGCGGCCGGCCTGTTTCGTTGACTTCACCCAGGTAATCCTCGATGCGCGGCCGGCACCCCGCACGGCGATCCGCTTCGAAGCGATCGCACACGGCATCGACGCGGAGGCCGTCGTCGAGCGGCTGCGTCCTTGTCTCGCGCGGGTCAACGTCCGACATCGGGCGACTCCTCGTTACCCCATTTCAGCTCCGACAGATCGGTTCGATTGTAAGCGTGGTCCGAAACGGCGGCAAAGGATTTTTCGCTGGCTAAGACTGCGGTTCCGCTCCCTCGATCCAGCCGCCGCCCAACACGCGCGTGCCGTCGTAGAAGACGACCGCCTGGCCCGGCGTGATGGCGCTTTGCGGTTCGGCAAAATCGATTTGGGCGGCGTGGTCAGGTAGCAGCGTCACCGAGGCCGCGGCTGGGGCGTGCCGGTAGCGGATTTTGGCGGTACACGCGATGGGCTCGCCGCAGGGCGGATCGATTAACCAATTCACACGCGAAGCCATCGATCGGGAAGAAAGAAGTTCCTCCCGATCGCCTAACACCACATCGTTCGTCTCCGGTACGATTTTTAGCACATACCGACGTTCGCCGGCCGCGTAGTTCAGCCCCTTCCGTTGGCCGATGGTGTAATTTTCGATGCCGGAGTGTTCGGCTAGCACACGCCCGTCGGTGTCGACGAAGTTGCCGACCGTGGCTAATTCCGGCCGGCGGCGGCGAATGAGGGCTGCATGGTCGCCGTCGGGCACGAAACAGATTTCGACACTGTCCGGCTTGTCACAGGTGCCCAAATCCGCGTTGCGGGCCAAATCCCGGACCTGTTCCTTCTTGTAGCCGCCAATCGGAAACAAGAGACGCGGCAACAGACTTCGCCGCAGGCCGAACAGTACATACGACTGGTCCTTCTCCGGATCGGCCGCACGATGAAGTTCCGCTTCGCCGTCGCTCTCGACGATCTGGGCGTAGTGACCCGTGGCGATGTAGTCCGCGTCGAGTTGCTTACCGTAGGACCAGAGCTTGCCGAACTTTAGCCAGTTGTTGCACACGACGCACGGATTAGGCGTCCGGCCGGCCAGGTATTCATCGGCGAAATAGTCGATGATGCGCTCGAAGTCTTGCTCGAAATCCAGCGCATAAAACGGAATGTCCAGCATGTCGGCCACGCGGCGTGCGTCGCCGGCGTCGATCGCGCTGCAACAGCCTTTCTTCCGTGACGGAATGTGATCGTCGTCCGCATGCACGCCGGTGCGCATGAAGAGTCCGATGACCTCGTAACCTTGCTTCTTCAGCAAGTACGCGGCCACGGAGCTGTCCACCCCGCCGCTCATCGCTAAGACAACGCGTGCCGGCATACGCCGTTCCTCTCAATGTCGATCTTCTCATTTTTGCAGGCGAACGCCGCGGGACAAGAGGGCCCCATCTTAATGGAACCCATCGCCTACTTCAACGGAAACATCATCCCGGCTTCACAGGCATGTTTGCCGGTCTACGACGCGGGTGTGGTCCTCGGAGCGACGGTGAGCGATCTGTTGCGCACTTTTCGCGGCAAGCTCTTTCGACTCGACGAACACCTGGATCGGTTCCTCGCATCACTTCGCATGGCCCGGCTGCAAATCGACCTCGATAGGGCTGCGCTCGCCGCGATCGCGAACCAATTAGTCGCCCACAATTTCGAAGCCGCCGAGCTCGGGTTGGTAGTTTTTGTCACCGCGGGCGACGTGGCCACGTTTTCGCAGATGATCGATCGGCCGTTTCGAAACACGCCCACCGTTTGTATGCACACATTTCCGCTCGACATTGAACGGTACAGAGCGGCAACGAAGAACGGCGTTCGCTTGATCACGCCCAACGTGCGGCAAGTGCCCGTGTCTTGTTGGGATCCAAGAATCAAATGCCGCAGCCGGATGCACTACTACCTGGCCGAACGCGAAGTTTACGACATCGACCCCGGCGCAACCGCTCTGCTCTTGGACATCCACGGAAACGTAACGGAGACGGGGTCGGCAAACTTCCTGATCGTTCACCAAGGAGCGATCGTGACTCCGCCACACGATTCCGTGCTTCCAGGCATCAGCCAGGCAGTGACTATCGAACTGGCAGCGAAGCTCGGCATCCCGTGCGTTGAACGTGTCATTCCTGCAAAGGACCTTGCGAATGCCGAAGAGGCGTTCCTGGCGAGCACTCCCTACTGCCTGGCGCCGGTGACGCATATCAACGGAACGTCGGTTGGGAGTGGTTTGCCGGGGCCGATCTACGGACGACTCATCGAGGCGTGGAATCTGGAGGTTGGGCTTAATGTTTAGCCGCGGTTCGCAGAACCGCGCGATTCTGCGAACCGCGGCTAAACTGGTCAAAACACGTCGAACTGCAACGAAAGTGCCGGTGCAACCACTATGGGAGTAACTCTGGCAATCGTTCGACTCGGAAGAACCGAGTTCGTCACCGATTTGACCGCCGGCGCGACGATGATCGGTTGCGGCACGGGCGCCGAGGGCTGGCTGACGGTTGACACGTCCGTGGTGTTCGCCGTCGCCGGGATTTGCGTCAACGTGGCCCGCGGCGGCAACGTCGAAAGGGGCGCCAAATCGTCCGTGAACTTGATGGTCATGATGTAGCCGTGTTTCTCTTTCCAACGGCGGCCCCAACCGACGATCTGGTTGCTGTTGTTGATGTCCTTCGCTTCGGTAAGTGCTCGCCAACCCGAAACCGACGTCGGCTCAATGTAGTTGTTCAAGTCGAACAAGTCGCCGTCCTTATAGAGGTATGCGTGAATGTTGGGCGGACTTGTGTACGACCGTCCCACAACCCACCCGGCGTCATTGATGCCGTAGGCGTAGTTGAACGCCCCGCCGAGCGTCGGGATGTTCTTCATGACGCCGTCTGAGTAATAAAAAGCCTTGTCGTAACGTCCGCCAGACGATGCAGCGCCGACGATGTTCTGTTGCAGATCGACGCGATACGCCTTGCTGTTGGGACCGCCCAGCGTGCCGAGGTCTTTCATCGTCCCTTCCAGGCCGCCGTCGTACAGGTATGCATGTGGCTCGCCATTGCTGGCGACCGCCCAGCCGACGATGTCGCCGTTGTTGTTGATGCCGTAGGCGTAACTGAAGTCGGTACCCCATTGATTCGGGATGAGGGAGAGTTCTGAGCCGCCCTGCCAAATCACGGCTTTCGTGTGCTCTTCTTTGGGATCGTTCGGAAAGATGCAGGAGCCGACAATCTGGCCCAGGTCGTTAATGTCCCAGGCATTGCACCGGCCGCCTGGGCCTTCCCACGGCGTGCCGAGGTCTTGTATGCCGTTGACTTCGTCCCAAACGAATGCACGGGTGCCCTTTGACGACGTGGACACGCCGACAACCTGACCGAGGTCGTTAATGCCATAGGCGCCGCTGTGGGTGCCGCCGGGGAGTGCACCGAGGTCGATCATGCCTTTGGCCGGGTCCCACATGAAAGCGTGGTTGATGCCGCCCTTCGTGAGGTTGCTGAAACCGGCGATTTGGCCTTTTTCGTTGATGGAGTACGGCACGCTCAGGTCGCCGCCGAGCGTTCCGAGGTCCGTTATTCGCGCGACTATCGCCATCAGGCGGCGATCTTCCAGCGCTTCGAGTCGCGGTTGGAACTTCACTCCGTGCTTACGATCACGAATGGATGACATGGTTGGGACTCCTCTTTCGATGACTTGCGAGATCTTCTGCTCCGTTGTGCTATTGGAATCGAGTACAGGGTCAAATGCAAGGGAAAAAATCCCCCGTTGCCGACTCAGGGTTGCGGGGCGGCCCGCATTCTTACGGAGTCTTGTTCGGCCTCTTAACTGCCTGGGATGACGGTTGCGGCCTCGAAATTGCGCTGGAACTGCCAAACGGCTTCCAGGAGTTCCGCGTCCGTGGCTTCCCACAGACCACGCCCGTGCAGATCGGCGCACAACTCCCCGATGGCCGCCACGAGCTGGCCCGCACGCATCTCGGGGATGACTGCCGATAACGACTGGAGGGCGGCGAACAGCTCCGCTTTCGTGTTGCTTTCGTTCATAACCGGTCCCTCACGCAAGGGGAACTCGCCCGGCTTCGTCGGTAGCGCCTGATCACGACCACCGAGTCAGACGAGCCAGTAGCAAACAAGTACGCCTGCAACGCACATCAAGAGTGCTGTGATTGTTATGATCCCACCGCGCGAGACACGTTTTCCTGGTGCTGACGATCTGCGGAGGACTTCCTCAAAGCGTGACCAGTTTTCCTGGATTTCAACGGCGAATATCTCTCGTAAGAATCGAATCAACTCTTCGCGCTCGTCCCTGGTGAAATTATCAAGATGGATCGTTACCTTTTCAGAAAGCGTTCGGACAATAACGCTGCCACCCATCGGCCAAGTTCGCCATTTGATCTGATGCACTTCTCCAACCTCAAGTGTTCTTGAGCGAAAGATGCCATGCTGAACGAAGGAGGCTTTTCCGAAGAACAAGCGTTCGCGGAAGTAGGCCGCGATAACCCAAACGGCAAGCAGCGTCCATCCGGTCCAGAAGGCGCCGAAGATCAAAGCGGCAGGTTTCGGTCGAGGGAAGGGCCCATCGATATTCCAAAGCGCCGCTACGCTAGACCCGATGCCCATAGCGGCGAAGAACACCGCACCCACGATGCCGACAACAAGATAGTAACGACGAACCCGCAAGCACCTCGCCTGAGTGGGCAGTTGGCCAATGTCAGCGGCGGTACTCATGTCTGTCCGCAGAGCTTGTTATTAACTCTTCTCGCTGCTTTGCCGCGAGATGTCGGCCAAGAAACGCGAGAACGTCGGCGAAGCATAACCCTGGCACCCCGGCGCAATCACTCAAGGCCGGTTATTGGGCCCGGGCTCAACGCGCCACGGCATTCGCTAACATAACTGCTCCCAGGCTGTGAGTCGAGGAGGCCGACCGTTCTCTAGTGCTGTGACCGACTCAGGGTCGCGTTGCTGAAATTAGGTTTTCGACGGGCGATTCGCTTACCGGTTCGACAGACATCAGTTTTCCGTCCTCGAGCCGAATCTGCCGGTCGGCCAGGTGGAAGTAGCGCTCATCGTGCGTGATGACCAGGATGAACTTGTTCCGCTCCTTCAGTTCCGGCAATAGCTGCGTATAAAAGATGGACTTGAAGACGGGATCCTGATCCGCCGCCCATTCGTCGAACACGTAAATCGGGCGATCTTCCAAATAAGCTGTGAGAAGCGCCAGCCGCTTGCGTTGGCCCTTCGATAAGTCCATGGTTGAAAGCTTACCGTCGCGAATTTCAACGTCGCGTTCCAGTTGGAAACGAGCCAGGTACTGGCGAGCTTCGTTGTCCAAATCGGGCGCCACCAAGCCCAATAGGGTTTCGAAGAGGTAGAAGTCGTTAAAAACCACTGAGAACATCTGCCGGTAGCTTTCGCGATTCTCGTTGGTGATCGGCTTGCCGTCGAGTCGCAGTTCACCCGCTTCGGGCATGTACAGTCCGATCAACAGCTTGGCCAGCGTGGTCTTGCCGCTGCCGTTGCCGCCGACGAGATACACCAACTCGCCGGGCCGAAAGGTCAAGTCGATCGGGCCCAAGGTGAAGCCACGGTCTTCGCGTTCGTTATGGTACTGGTGCGTCACGCCTACGAGTTCGAGCTTGTTCCAGGTCGGGTCGGGCGAACTCGGCTCGTGGGCGGCGACGTCCGAGCCGCCGGCATCGAGAAGTAGGCCGAGGTCCTCAACCTTGCGCAACGCCACGCGCGCGCGGGCCAGCATCTGAAATACCATTCCGAAACTCTGGAGCGGGCCCATCATGAAGAACAGGATGATGGTGTATCCGACCAAGACCCGTCGTTCAATCTCGCTGATTAACGGCATGACGAAGATCAAAAATCCGATCAGTAGAAAGAACAGCAACCGGCCCCAACTCATCGAAGCGGTGAAGAACATCTGGCCAATCGTGTTTTCTCGCTGTTGAATGTCGACGGTCGGCTGGAGTACCGACGCCAAGAACTCCATGCGGCGCTGATAGTGTAGCTTCAGTTCCTTGATACCTTCGATGACGCCGCGGAAGTGATTGAGGAGATTATCTTGCTCGTCACGGGCGCGACGAATGCGGCGCATGGCGGAACGCATCAAAAATCGTTGCACGATCAGACCGAGCACCAGAAAGGCCAATACCGCCATCAATGCTTGGAGGGAGATAGAACCCAAGTAGATAAGGACGCCGATCACGATCGTAAGGTTTGTAAACAGCATGGGCACGCCGTTCAATCCCTGGGAGATCGCCGGCACGTCGGCCGTGAGGGTCGCCAGCAAACGGGCCCCTCCTATCGACTCCAGATGACGAAGCGGGGCCGACAAGATTCGCCGGCACAGGTGCATGCTGAGCTTGGCGACCGAGCTACGCGCTAAATTGATAAGCATCGCCTGCGATAGAATCTGGCACACGACCAACAGGAGGCAGAGGCCGAAGTACTGAAGCATGAGCCAGCCGGTTTCGCCTTCAATCCAACCCTGGGTGGGCGGGCCTTGGCCAGGTCCGGGCGGACGGACGGCAAGGCGAATGAGAGGCAAGAGGGCAACATTGGCAATGCCGCTGATTATGCCAGCAATGACCGCAAAGATTACGGTCTTTTTGGATGAACGAAGGAGAAAGAGGAAAAGTTGCATGGGTGAATCTAATGCCGCCTAAAACGGTTGAGCCGCGGCGCTCGGAACCGCGGCTATTGAGTGTCAGAATACGAATCCTCGGTGGGCCAGACATTTCTGTCTGGCCGCCAGACAGAAATGTCTGTGCTACCGATCAAGAAGAATGCTTTCACGGCCCCGTTCGCAGGAACGCGCCGAAGTTGACCCCCAGATAGGTAGCCTTGTCGGTCGCCATTCGCAACGAGCGAATCTGGCGAGTTCGCGTATCGAAATCCAAGTACCCGATCACGCTGGCTTCCATGTAATCATCGTCATCTCTAAACACCAAAAACGGGTACCGCATTCTCAGCGTGCCTTCGAGCCGAACCGTCTTTACGCCGTCCTTTTCGGAAAGCAACTTGCCTTGGAGCTTGATGCCGTCGATACGGCGTCGGGCCGGGTCGTTGTTCGTTGTCGACGGTCGAATGTTGCCTATCAGTTTTTCCGCGGTATTGCGGTTAATCTCCCAAGTGCCGTTCGGCCTGCGCCTTCCGGGCCGATGAGCGGCAACCATTCCTCTTTTTCCAGCACGACCCAGTCTTCCGTCGGCAGAGCGCTCATCGCCTTTCGCCGCTTATCTTCCATGGCGGTGCGAAGATCGAAGGCATTGCCGTTGCCGGCCGTCTTGACCACGAAAAGGTAGCGGGTGGTTTGATTCAGCACCAACGCGTCCTTGTTGGTCGTCGGCGCGGCATGTTGCGTCGGCGGCAATATGGCGTTGCCGGTATCCGCCCTCAGGCGTTTTCGAGCATCGTCAAGCCAGGTAACGACGCTTGTCGTTTCCTCCAAATCCGGCAATCGCATGGTCGAATCAACCGAGCCGTCGGGAGTAAGGATGTACGCCTCCACATCGGTGGACGAAACGTTCGAAAGGTTGAACTTTTCGCGCGTTTCCTTGGCTATCCGGTCGCGTTCGCGTTTTTCCTCCAGTGAGGCGCCGCCGATCTCGTTGTAATCGTCGTTGGAGATCGTAATCGGAATAAAGCTCCGATTCAAAAGATCAATCACCCGAGTATCCGAGAGCGGACCCGCTCTCACCAGTTGCGCGCCCCCTCAGCAGCGATTCTGTTCGATTCGCCCGCTGAAGTTGAAGAGGAACACCGGCCGGCGATGCTCCTTTGCGAGCTCCTTCGCCTGCTGAATCGTCTTGGCCCAACCAATTTGAGTAATGCGGGTTTCGTCTTCGTTCGGCTTCCACGCTTCGATGCAGGCATCCACCCATTCACGGCTTCCCACCGTGAGCTTGGGATCGATAGTTCGTGCATTCGACTTCTCGATCGCCGGTTCCGGATCGGGCGATTTGAATTCGAAAGGCGCCCCGACCAGCTCCGCCCAGCGCTTTCGCTGGGTGTCGTCGAGAACCTTGTCGATCTGGTTCAAAAGTTCCTTCCGATTGGTTTTGACTCTTTGCCGCGTGATCTCCTTGATTTGGCTTTGCTGCTCCTCGGATAGCTGGAGTGCGGCGATGACCTCTTTCTGCGTGAAAGCGTCGCCGCCTCGGTGTTGTAGCTGTAATTGCTTGAAGCGGGTTCGCTGGGTTTGAGTCAACACTTCATCCAGGGCCTTGGGGAACTCCGCGGTGTGCTTTTCGCGGATTTCGGCGCTCTTGGCGCGGCGCTCCTCGCCCTGGAGTTTGTACATCGCCTCGAAATCGGCCTCGAACTTCTTCTTGATTACCTGCGGCAGCTCATGGATTGCCTTACGTTGATCCGGAGTGAGCTTGAGCTCCTTCTGGACCGCGTCCTGTTGGACGATGATGGCCGACCCCGGAACCTGGCCGCCGGAAGTTCGCTTGTCCCGCTCTTTTGAGGCGGGTGTTTGCTGTGTCGGATGCGGTGCGACTTGGTAAGGAGCGGCTGGCGCGACAAACCCGGCCGCAGTAGCGACGGCCAACACGCTACACCATCTCCGCATCGTCCAATCTCCGTACCGAGTGCATGATTCCGTTGTCAATTCAGCGGAGCTAAACGTAAGGCCACGACGAAGTTGTACGTGGCGTACGTCGCCTTGTCGCCTAAAACCCGTAGTGACCGAATGGCAGGTGCTTCCAGATCACAGTCCACGAAACCGATGATCTTCTTGATTTCGACGAAATACTCTTCGCCCTGTTGCACCGCGGCACCTGGTCCCAAACCAGTGGTAAACCACGGGTGTTTCATTTTCAGTGCACCATCAAGCCGGACCCGCGCGGTGCCGTTCTCGCGCGATACCAGTGTGGCAGTTAGAACCATGTTCTCAATTTTATTCTTCTTCGTGTCGGTGTTTCCGGTCGGCGGATAAAAGTTCACCAGTATCTTCCGGACCACCTCGCTGTCCACGTCCCAACGGGTGCCAATCTTGGCGTCGTTGGCCGGGAGAAACTTGGACCATTCTCCCCGATCAAGGACAATCCAGTCCTCCGCGGGCATTTTGGCCCAACCCTCACCCTTGGGAATGTAGCGTGCGGCATTATGCAGCACGATTTGGCCTTCGCTGGTCTTCGGCCGTTTCGACTGCACCATCGGATCGACAATCGGTCTGTCGAGCGGCTTAACTTTCAAGTCTGACACCATTCTCTCTAGGAACGGGCGCAGAAAAGCGACTCGGATGCTGTCGGGCGCACGGATGGCGTCGTAAAACTTTCCGTCCGGGGTCAGCACATACACCGCGTCCTCGCCGGTGCGGATGATTCGATCGTCCTTCCATGATTCGCGCACGATGCTGATCTTTAACTCATGGTCCTCTTTCGAGATCTCACCGCGCGTGTAGGCATCATTGGACACTGACACCGGCACAAAGTGGCGGTTGAGAAGATCAATGATCCGGTCGTCGGAGAGCGGACCCGCTCTCATGAACCACATGCCCGCTCAGGACCGGCCGGTGTGCATGCAGCCGTCGTTGTACGTGTGCACGATAACTGGCCGGTTGTGCTTCTTGGCCACGTCCAGCGCGACGCGAATTCCGCTGGCCCAGCCGATCTTGTCGGTCTTACGTTCGTCTTCGGTGGGCTGGATTTCGTCGACCCGTGTGGACACCCATTCGAGATCTTCGCGGACCAACTCGGGCGGGGCCGTGGCTTTGGGCTTTTCAGCCGCCTGGGGGTCGGGGACCGCTTTCTTATCCGAGGGTGCGGTCGGTGTGTGTGTGACCGCACCCTCAAAGTTGAACGGCTCGCCGTGTAATTCCTTCCATTGTTTCCGCTGGTCCTCGGTGAGAGTGGCCAACACCATTTGCACGCTCTTCTGCTGGAGCGCATGCTCTTTTTCCTTGGCCTTCTCAAAACTGGTGCCCAGCTCTTGCCGTACCTTGTAATACTCCGCCTTGGTGTTCTCGCGGACTTGCTTGATCTGTTCTTGTTGTTCCTTCGTGAGCTTCAGCGTGTCAATCACCGTCTTTTCGTCAAATGCTTGAAGCCCGCTCTGTTGAAGCGCGATTTGATTTAGCCGCTTTAACTGATCGGAGGTCAGGATATTAGGAAGTTCCTTGGTCACCTCCATGATGACTTTCTGGGACAAGTTGCGCTTGAACTGACTCCGCGTTTCGTTATCGGGCATCTTCTCCTGTTTATCGAACTCGTCGGCGTATTTCGCGCGAACCTTATTAGTCGCCTGTTTCACTTTGTCGTTCTGGACTTTGGTTACTTTAAGCTGGGCCTGCACCCCCGGATGTCGAAGCAAGATCGCGGCGCCGCTCAGCCGACCCTCCTGAAACGGGAACCCCTGGCCGAATGCGGGGCCGGCTAACCCAAGAACCAGAACGACTGCACACGATCCACGCATTGGTTGAACTCCGAAAGTTGACAAACGTTCGCCTCGTGTGGTTATCTGTCCCCTACGCCGCCCGGCGTGCCGCGCTGGACTTGGCCCGGACGTACATGACAACCGCAGCGCCGAGGGCCAACGTCACCACGCCAGCAATCAATGCGCCCCGGCCCAACCACGCCTCGAGGTCTTGCTTGGTGGGGTTGTCTAGGACCGCCGCCGCGGCCGGGTTCGGGGCCGCGCCCGGGGCGACCGACTGGATCGCCGAGCCAAAACCGTCGACATCGTACTTGGCCTTTTCCGTCACCATTCGCAGCTTCTGTATTTGCCGCGACTTCGTGTCCACGTCGACATAGCCGACCAACGTGGCTTCGACGTAACGGTCATCGTCTTTCGCCGGAAGAAAGTGGTGCTTCATCCGGAATTCATTGTCCAATCGAACCCGTGTGATTCCGTCTTTGATCGACACCACCGTCGCCTTCATCGGCTTACTGGCGATGTGATTGGTGTCCGGATCGCGGTTCGGACTCGGGGGATACAGGTTGATGAGGATTTTGTCATTCACATTCTTGGCGATGGTGTACATGTCGCCAACCTTGGCATTCTCCGGAGGCAAGAACTTTTCCCACTCTTCCCGAACAAGAATTACGTAGTCCTCGGCGGGCAGCGCCTTCCAGGTGCCGCCCGAGGGGATGCTTCGGGACACCATGTGAATACCCAATTCGTCCGGTTTCACCGCCCGGTCCGGCCGAACTTGCTCGCTGGGCGGGATCGCCGTCGGCCCCGGCTTGACTCCCAGCTTTTCCGCGTTCCCGTTCAGCATGTCGAGGACCCGCGGCACTTCCATCAACTTCGGCAGCCGAATCGCGGCGACGCATTCGCGGGAGTTTGGATCAAGGACGAAGCAGGTTGCGTCGGAAGTCAAGAACACATCCTCGCTCTTTTCTCGCCAGGCCTCCTGGAGCATTTTCCGCCAGGCGGCGCGTTCCTCCGCGGAAGCCTTGCCGTCGTCACGCTTGTAATCCTCGCTGGCGATATAGATCGGCACGTATTGCGAGTTGATGGCCTGAATCACGTCTACATTGGAGAGCGGACCCGCTCTCGTGAAGAATGCGCCTGCTCAGCATCTGCCTCGATGCGAGAAGCCATCCACCAGAAACACGAACAAGGGCCGCTGGTGTTTCCGGGCGATTTCGAGCCCTTTCAAGATGTCCGCATCCGCCCAGCCGATGTCGTTGAAGCGCTTTTCCGCCTTGTACGGCTGCCATTTCTCGGCCCGGATATCCACCCAATCCAGGTAGTTCCGGTCCGCCGTCGGATGGGCTTCCGGCGGAAGCGGAATCTCACCCATCAACGCGACCGGGTTGATCGGCGGCTTGTCCACTATTTTGAAGACGAAAGGCTTCCCGCGCATCTCATGCCACTTGTCGCGCTGTTCCGGCGTGAGGTAGGTGAGGGCCTTTTCGTAGCAGGCCTTGCGCATCTCAGCCGCCCGTTTTTGGGTCTGCTCATACTCATCCGGTGTGCTCTTGATCAAAAGTTGCATCTCCAGGATGGTCTGCTGCATCAGTTGCTGAATGTCTTCCTTCTGCTTGGCGGTGAGGCCAAGGGCCTGCTGCACCTGTTCCTCACGAAATCCCTGAACGCCCGCGGCCCGGAGCGCGATTTCGTCCAGGCGCTTGTGCTGTTCGGGAGTAATGACACGCTTCACATATTCGCGCGCTCGTTTTTTGATCTCATTGCCCAGCGCTTGTTTTCCGCGGGCTTCCTCACGGCCTACCCGCTCCGACAGATCAGCAAAATCCTTGTCCAGTCCCTCGCGAATCTCCTGACTGAGCAGTTTGGCTTTCTTGATTTGCTCCTCGGTCATCTTGAGTTCTTGCTGAACTTCTTCGCGCAAGAGTAGTTGGCTGGGACCGCTGCCGCGACCGAGTTCGGCAAGGAAGAACTGACCATGAGCCGGCCCGCCTGCAAAAGCGGTGACGCCGACCGACAAGATGACGAATTGCAGAAAACGCATTGGCAAACCTCCTGCGTCAGACGAGTTCATTCGAGGCCGGATGTGCCGGCAATCGTTGTAGTCGAGATTCGTGTTCCGTTATACCTGCCGTGCGAGTCGCCGAAGGCAGATAAGCCCTTCTCCCCTTCCGGTTTACGGGAGGCCCCGATTATACAAGGATTTGGCGACGGTTGTCAAAAAAAACCCGGCATTTCTCATCCACCGTTCATTGTCGGGAAACCCTGGAGTTTTGGCCTGAGATTCGGTCTGAGAAATACCTGTTCGTTTACGTCCCCAATCGCGTTTTGTTGGGTAGAAACCACGAAGCACACCGCGTACTCGCCCGCAATCACATTTACGCAGGAGGTAGATATGGGCCGGCCTTCCGTGTTCCGCGCGTTGAAGAACGGGTGTCAACTGTTCCGCCCGCAATTGGAAATCCTGGAGAGGCGGTTACCACCCGGCGACGCCCTCTGGAGCCTGCTGATTGGTTGCTCGATGGACGGGGCAGCGCAGGCTGACGAACCCGGACACGTATCCGAGATAGATATCGCACTCATTCGGACCATTGCGCCGGAATTATCCGTGAGTTCGACGCCCGCGTCTACGCACACCACCGTCCCATCGAGTACGCCAACTTACCAACCTGAAGCAAATGTGAATGACGAGTTCATTGATTCATCGCCAAACCGTCAGTCCTATACCCGAAAGTCCGAGATGGCGCCAATCCGCGGATCTACTGCCACGAATCTTGGTGCGTCAATGATGGGAATGCCGATCACGAGTCATTGGGCTGTTACTCGAACCGCATCTTTCTCATCAGAGGCGAATCCCCAGGCCGTTGCTCTAATTCCGGAAGCGGAAGTCGCCGACGCAGCGGATCCTGAGAAAGTCGAAAACGCATACGCGAACCTGCCGTTGAGCTTTGAAGCCAACCATGGACAGACAGACGCACGGGTCGATTTCATCGCAAGAGGCAACGGCTACACGTTGTTCACTACGCCAACCGAAGCGGTGTTTTCCGTACAGAATTCAGAATTCAGAATTCAGAAGTCAGAATTTACTGAATCGGCGAGCCCGTTGTGGCGTGGTCTCCCGACCACGCCACGCGACCGACCGCAGGTCTCCGATTCCGCGGTGCCGGATGTTGCGCTCCACATGCAAATCGTCGGCGGCAATCCGGGCGCCAAGGCATCGGGACTCGACCAACTGCCCGGCAAAGTGAATTATTTCATCGGCAACAATCCCGATGAATGGCACGCGAACATTCCAACGTTCGGCCGTATTGAGTACCACGATGTTTATCCCGGCATCGACCTCGCCTATTACGGAAAAGATCAACAACTGGAGTACGACTTCATCGTTTCGCCCGGCGCCAGCCCGTCCGTGATCGGGCTGAGCTTCGCTGGCGCCGATGGAATCGAGATCAACCCGCACGGCGATTTGGTCCTGCACACCGCGGCCGGCGATCTCGTGCAACAGAAACCTTACCTCTACCAGGACATAGACGGCGCGCGACGGGAGGTTACGGGAGAATTCAGAATTCAGAATCCAGAATTCAGAATGAGTGCTTCGGGTTCGGGAAGTTCGTATGCACCGCTCATCACGTTTGAGGTAGGGCCGTACGACACCAATCGGCCGCTCGTTATCGACCCGGTCGTGAGTTATTCGACTTATATTGACGGCTCGATTAACGACTACGGCAATGCCATCGGCGCCGACGACGCCGGTAACGCGTATATCGCCGGCGAAACGAATTCGCCTGACTTTCCTGTAACCGCCGGCGCCTACGATGCCTCGCTAGACTATCACGATACCTTCGTCGCGAAACTGAATCCCAGCGGCAGCGCGTTGGTGTATTCGACTTACCTCGGTGGCACGGGCTGGGACAGCGCCCTCGGAGTCGCCGTTCATCCGGTAACCGGCGAAGCTGCCGTGACCGGCTACACGACCTCGACGACGAGTTTTCCGGTCACCACAGATGCATTCCAAACGACTTTTGGGGGTGGGAGCCAGGACGCCTTCGCAACGCGGTTGTCCGCCGATGGCGCTTCGCTTTCGTACTCAACATATCTCGGCGGCTCCGGTGACTGGGGGGACATCGGCTACGCGATTGCCACCGACGCCAAAGGCCTCCTTTACGTCACCGGCAGCACGTACTCCACCGATTTCCCGGTAACCCCCGGCGCTTACCAAACCACCAACAAAGGCGGCGCCTATTCCTCCGAGGTTTTCATCGTCAAGCTTGGTGGGTCTACCGTTGCCGATAGTCCGTTCTCTACATATCTCGGCGGCACCGGCCATGACGGGGCGCGGACGATCGCCGTTAGTCGGACGGGTAGTATTTACGTTGGTGGTAGTCCATCGGATGATTTCCCAACGACGCCCGGTAGTTATGAGCCCGTAAAGGGTGTCGTCGAGGCGGGCATCTCTGGATTCGTCACAAAACTCTCGGCCGACGGGTCCTACCTACAGTATTCCACTTTCTTCACCAAGGGCCTCATCCGCAGTCTCTCCGTGGGGCGGACCGGCGATGTCTACCTCACGGGTGAAACGTATTCCTGTGCATTCCCAACAACGCCCGGCGCCTACGACACCACATGTAATGGCAGCTTCGACGCCTACGTCACTCGCATGAATGCATCCGGCTCGGCGCTGGTGTACAGCACGTACCTGGGCGGCAGCGGAGTTGACGAAGGCCATGGAATTGTAACCAACCGCTTCGGCAACGCCTTTGTAGTCGTGAAAGCCGGCTCACTAGCACTACCCGTCACTGCCGACGCCCACCAATCGGCCTGGGTCGGCGGTTCGGACGCGTATGTCGTCAAGCTCGCTGCGGATGGTTCGGCGCTCAACTACGCCAGCTATCTGGGCGGTGGTGCATATGAATATCCGCACGGGATTGCCCTGGATCGTAGCGGGAACTTCTACGTCACCGGTCACACCACGTCGCTGAATTTCCCCACTACCCCGGGTGCGTTCGATACGACCTACGGCGGCGGCGAACCTGACGGGTTCGTGACGAAGTTCTCGTAACGCCGCCCATGAAAGAAACATTGTGCACTTGGCGGCTGATTCACTTGGAATCGGTGAACTTGAACGGTTTCCCACGAAACTCTTCCAGCAACCGCCGCTGTTCATCGGTTAGCAGCGGGAGAGCCTTTTCATCATGGCAGGGATCGTACTGCGCCACCAAACTCATTCGTATCGTACTTCGCGGTTTCGCTTACGAGCCTCAGTTTCTTGATTCTCCCTTTTTCAAGGTCGACGTCCAGAAATCCAACCAGCTTCGCACTTACGTAACGATCATCGTCCTTGATCGGGAAAAAAGGGTGCTTCATTCTTAGTTCGCCCGCTAAGCGGACGTGTGCGACAGCCTCGTCAATGGACACGACAGTCGCGCGCAAAGGCGGACTTTCGATGCGATTGGTAGTTACATCAAAGTTAGGCGTCGGCGGGTAGAAGTTTACCAACATCTTGGAATTGACGTCCTTGGATATCTCATAGGTGCTTCCAACCGCCGGTTTTTGTCTTTCGGGTGGTAGAAGCGTTTTCCATTCATCTCGTGAAAGAGCGATGTAATCCTCGGCCGGCAACGCCTTCCAGGTTCCACCGGCAGGGAGATAGCGTGCAACCAGGTGAAGCAGCAACTCATCCGACTTAGGCTCTGCCTGAGATAGCGCGGGAGGTTTGACCGGCCCATCACCCTTTGCCGACTTCTTGTCCTTGATGACCCGTCGCAAAAGGGCAGTCGTTTTGTCAGGCTGCACGGATTCGTTGTAACCAAGCCCATCGATCCTCTCGCCGGTCATGGGATCGAGAACGTGAATCAAGGTAGCAGAGAAAACGGAAACCGGCTCCTTTACCTCCTTCACGAGTTTCCGCAATATCGCCTTTTCTTCAGCGGAAACGCAGTCACTATCAGGTGAGTACGCCGCCAGGTCGACGTGAACCGGGACGAAGTATTGGTTCAGCATGTCGACCGTTTCCTTTTTTGCCAGATCGCCGGCTCGAAGGAAAAAGCCGCCGGACTCGCATCGCCCGCGCCCCAGCTTGCCGTGTGATGCGAGAAGAAACAACGGCCGGTTGTGCTTTTTCGCCAGATCAAGTCCGCCTAAGATGGTGGTGCTCGCCCAACCGATTTCGTGGAAACGAAGCTCGGCTTCGGTGGGCTGCAAGTCAAACACGCGAGCTTCTATTCGGGCGGGAGCGGCGCCTAGGTCGCCTTCCATTAACGAAAACTTGAACGGCGGTCCGCGAAACTCATCGAGTATCTGTCGCTGTTCTCCAGTCAATATCGGAAGCGATTTCTCATAAAGGCTGGCGATGACGGCTTGAAGGAATTGTCGCCTCATTTCATCCCACGATGGATTCTTGTAGTACTCAGCAAGTACTCTGTGGGCGTCGGACTCGATCTCCTCAATCCGTTCCCACTGCCCTTTCGTTAGCTTCAGCAGAGGCTTAGAATCTTCAATCCAAAAAACTCGGATGCCTTGCTGTTGCACGGCGATCTGGTAGAACCGCTTGTACTGCTCGTCGGAGAGGATCGCCCGCGTTCTCGACCAGCGCTCAGCTCTGTACCATTTCGCCAGTTCTATTACTTTTCGAGAGCGAAGTTCTTTGTCGGGCTCCACGATCTTGTCGGACGCGGCTGAGTGCTCTTTTTGCAGGTCCGGTTCGACACGGGCAATGCGTTCGCGCTGTTCGTTGGTGAACTTCAATTCGCACTGGACTTCCGGGTTAAGCAGCAGTTTCCAGTGATACCTGATGTCAAAACGATACGGCGAGAACATCTCAGCGCGCTGCGCGACCAGACTGGAATGGCACAGCGAGACGGCGCCGATCGTGATGATTGTCGGTATCACGCCACGCATGGATCTACCCGTTGAGCCGACGATGGATGCCACCGGATGTTGCGGCTCCAGATCAGGACAAATACCGTTCAAGAAACTTCGTTGCACTTCGCGCGTGCGGTTCTTTGATCATGCTTTCGTGCGAGCCGGGCACCTGCACCACTTCCAGTGACGCACCAAACTTTGACCAGCCGCCGTCGGATTCCGGCTCGCCGGCGCCCGACTTCGGGGCTTCGGTTGCCCGCACGAGCACTACACGCCCGGAATAGGGTTGCACCACATAGCGCTGCACCGCTTCCATATTTGCCTGGAACACCGCGGAACTGCGGCGCTGCAACCGGTGAACCTGTTCTTCGCCGAGACCCTCGGGCATAGCGTTGGCGGCTTTAGCGTGCGCTAGAAATACATCGATCTGTTTGGTCGCGGGCATTGCCGAAAAATCCGACGGCAACTCGAAGCCGCGTTCCTTCGCAAAATCGGCCATCCGCTTGCCCGGATCGATCTTCGGCGGTTCGCGGTCTGTTTGCGGCAGATGCGTGTCGAGCATCACGACAATTTCGACCGGTTCGCCTTGCGCAACCAGCTCGCGGGCCATTTCATAAGCCACCAGACCACCCGTCGACCACCCGCCCAGACGATATGGGCCCTTCGGTAGCACCGTCCGGATCAGTCCGATGTAGTCCGACACCATGGCTTCGATGCTCTTATGCGGTTCCTGCTCTCCGGTGAGGCCGCGTGCTTGCAAACCGTACACCGGTATGTCCACATCAAGATGGCGAACTAGATCGGCGTAGCAAAGCACGTTGCCTTCGGCCGGGTGCATCAGGAACAGCGGCGGCCGGTTGCCAGTTGGCCGAATCTCTACCAACGGCGAATCGAATTCGTGTTGTTGCCGCAGCTTCGCCGCGAGGTCTTCGATAGTCGGATGGCGGAAGAGGACAGCCATTGACAACTTGCGGTCGAACGTCGTTTTCACCCGATCCATGAGTTTGACGGCCAAGAGCGAATGACCGCCGAGCTCGAAAAAGTCATCCCGCACGCCGATGGGCCGCTGGTTCAGCACATCCTCCCAGATTTGCACTAGCTGCATTTCGACCGCATCACGCGGGGAAACGATGCTTCGATCCGCCATGACAGGCGCCGGCAGCTTGGCGCGGTCGACTTTGCCGTGGCCTTTGCGCGGAACGGCCTCGATGAACACGAACACGGGCGGCACCATGTACTCCGGAAGCCGTTCCTTGAGGAACGTCCGCACATCGGGCGACGTTTCGGTTCCCGGTTTGACAACAAGGTAACCGACGAGGCGCTTATCTCCAGGCGTATCTTCACGAGCCACGACGGCACAGTCCTGGATCGCCGGATGCCCGCGCAGGGTGTTTTCGATTTCGCCGCATTCGATGCGGAATCCGCGAATCTTGACTTGTTCGTCAATCCGGCCCAAGAACTCGAGTTGACCATCGGGCAACCAGCGCACGCGATCGCCGGTCCGATAGAGCCTTGCACCGGTTCGGCCGCTAAAGGGATCGGGCACGAACGACGCAGCCGTCAGGTGCGGCAACCGCAGATAGCCGCGAGCCACACCGTCGCCGCCGATGAACAGCTCGCCCGGCACCCCAACGGGCAATGGGCGCATGTGGGAGTCGAGGACATAAACCTGCGTATTGGCAATCGGCCGGCCTATGGGCGGCGGGCGTTCCGGGTCCCACGCGGTTGCCAACGTTGCGCAGATGGTGGTCTCGCTTGGGCCGTAGCCGTTGAAGAACTTTCGGCCGTCGGCCCAGCGTTTCGCCAGGTCCATCGGACAGGCCTCGCCACCCACGGTAAGGGTTCGCAGGTCGGGGAGGTCGGCCGGGGAAATCGACGCGGCACCGGACGCGTGAATCGTGGCGGCCGTGATTCGCTGGGCACGCATGGTGTTCAGGAGCGACTCACCGGGCATGAGGTCTTCTGCGGGCGCGAGACAAAGCGTGGCCCCGGCCGCTAGGGCGCGGAAAATCTCGCCCTGCGACGCATCGAAGTGAATCGGCACCCACTGCAGCACCCGACTTTCCGGGACGATTTCGAACGCGCGGTTTTGGGCGGTGACGACGTTCATCAGCCCGCGATGTTCAACGAGAACGCCCTTCGGCTTTCCGGTCGAGCCGGACGTATAGATGACGTAAGCGAGGTTTTGCGGACCAACCGTGTTCGACAAAGCCGTTTTGGGTTGCTTCGCGATAAGCCGCGCATCACGGTCAAGATCGACGACATCAGCCGCTTGCGGCTTAGCGTCCACTGCGCCGTTCGTCAACACGACTGACACACCCGCATCGTCGAGTATGTACCCCAACCGCTCCGCCGGTTGCCCCGAATCGACCGGCAAATAAGCCCCGCCCGCCTTTAACACGCCCAAGATGCCGACGACCATTTCGGGAGAGCGATCCATGCAGATGCCGACGACGCGCTCTTTTCCCACGCCGATCGAGCGCAAATGGTGCGCCAATTGGGTCGACCATTCATCCAATTCTCGATAAGAAACCGAACGTCCCTGGTAAGACAATGCCGTCGCATCGAGACGAATCTTCGCTTGGGCCTCGAAGACGCGGTGCACGCAGCGATCACGCGGATAGTCGGCCGCCGTTTGGTTCCATTCAACGACGACCTTATCGAGCTCCGCTTCGCTTAGAAGCACTAGCTCGGATAGGGCGCGGTCTGGATTGGCGACCACATCCTCGAGCAGGCGCTGAAAGTGCTTGAGAAACCGTTGCATGCTCTCGTCGTCAAACAAATCGGTCTTGTACTTCACGACGACGCCGAGCCCGCGCTGGCTTTCCGTGACTGACAACGTGAGGTCGTATCGAGACGTAACGTTTTTGTCTGCTTCTTGCCGGCTGATCGTCAGGTCGCCGAGGCTCATGCTGTTCCGCGGCGCGTTTTGCAGGACGAACATGACCTGAAACAGCGGACTCCGGCTCAGATCACGCTGCGGATGCAATTCCTCAACGAGCTTCTCAAAGGGAATGTCCTGATGGTCATACGCGCCCAAGCATGTATCGCGCACTTGGCTCAACAATTCGCGGAACGTCGGATCGCCGGACCACTCCGTCCGCATCACGAGCGTGTTCACAAAGAACCCGATCAACCCCTCGATTTCCGCGCGGTTTCGCCCGGCGATAGGCGTGCCGACGGCGATGTCGTCTTGGCCGCTGTATCGTGACAAAAGCGCCTTGAAGCCGGCGAGCAGCGTCATGAACAGGGTGACGCCCTCTTTTCGACAGAGTTCCTGCAATTTCTCGCCGAACTCAGGATTGAGCACGATGGTTTGGAAGTTGCCGCGGAAGCGAGGTTCTGCCGGCCGTGGCCGATCAGTCGGCAATTCCAGCGGCGCCACTCCGCTGAGCTTGTCGCGCCAGTATCCGAGTTGGTTCTCTAAGACTTCGCCTTGCAGCCAGTGCCGCTGCCACGAGGCAAAGTCGGCGTACTGAATCGGCGCCTCCGGCAACGACGGCGGCTCGCCCGTCGCATATCCGCGGTACAAGAGCGCCAATTCTCGGAAGAATATCCCGCCCATCGACCAGCCGTCGGTGATGACATGGTGCATGGTCGACAAGAGGACGTGCTCGCTGTCGGACAAGCGCACGAGAGTGACGCGGAAAAGCGGGCCACGATTGAGATCGAATGGCTTCCGCGCCTCGGCGGTCGCCAGTTCCCGGACTTTGGCCTCGCGCTCGGCTTCCGGCAAGTCACTGATATCGTGGAACCGTAAATCGACGGCAGACGGCTCGGCGATCACCTGGTAAGGTTCGCCGTCCTGTTTGGTGAATGTCGTCCGCAACGATTCATGCCGGCGAACGATTTCATCGACCGCTCGCTGCAATGCATCGCGATGGAGTTTGCCCGTGAGGCGGATCGCATTGGGCAAATTGTAGAACAAGTTGCCCGGTTCAAGTTGGTCGAAGAACCAGAGCCGTTGCTGCGCGAAGGACAAAGGCAATTTGTCGGTGCGGCTGAATTTGATCAACGGCGGCGCCGGCGGTCCTTGGGCCGCGCGGCGCAAACGTTCGATATTCTCGGCAAGCCCTGCGATGGTCGGCGTCTTGAATAATGTCCGCAGCGGCACTTCGACCTGAAAGGTCGCACGTAGCCGTGACACCACCTGCGTCGCGAGCAACGAATGGCCGCCGAGTTCGAAGAAGTTATCGTGGACGCCGACTTCCTCGGTGTGCAGAAGCTCCGACCAGATGCCGGCCACGACTTCCTCGGTTGCATTACGCGGCGGCACGTATTCGCGTTCAAGGTCCGCCCGGCCGGCAACGGGCGCCGGAAGCGCGCGGTGGTTCACTTTTCCGTTGGCCGTTCGCGGCAACACGGGAAGGAAGACGAACGCGGCCGGCACCATGTATTCCGGAAGGCGCGTTTTCAGGAACTCCTTGAGTTCACTTGCCGTCGGCCCCGGTTCACTTTCCGGCACGAAGTACGCAACGAGACGCTTGAGGCCTGAGGATTCCTCCCGCGCGACGACGGCGAGGTCACTTCAGCCTTCCATGTTGACGGAGCACTGCTTCGATTTCGCCCAACTCGACACGAAAGCCGCGAACCTTCACCTGGCCGTCGCCCCGGCCGAGGAATTCCAATTGTCCATCCGGCAGCCAACGTACCCGGTCGCCGGTGCGGTACATCCGCGCTCCCGGCTCGCGGCAAAACGGATCCGGTAGAAATGCGTTCGCTGTTATGTCCGGGCGGCGCAAATAGCCACGGGCCACGCCTATTCCGCCGAGAAACAGTTCTCCTTGGACACCAACAGGCGTCAATTGGAGATGCCCATCGAGTACATACGCCCGGCCGTTTCCAATGGGCCGGCCGATCGGCGGTGTCTTCGTCGAGTCCCAATCGTTAGCCAACGTGGCGCAAATGGTGGTTTCGGTCGGCCCGTAGCCGTTGAAGAACTGCCTGCCCCGGCGCCAGTATCGTGCTTTCTCCGCCGGGCACGCTTCCCCACCCACGTTGATCTGTCGGAGATCGGGCATCTCTTCTTCCGGTAGTGCCGCCATGACGGAAGTTGGCAACGTCGCATTGGTGACGCGCAGTTGACGATACATCCGCATCATTTCCGGGCCGGGCAGCAAATCGTCGGCGTCAGCGAGGAAGAGCGTGCCGCCGGCGGCGAGCGTGCGGAAAATCTCGCCCTGCGACGCATCGAAGTGCGTCATGACGTAGTGCATCACCCGGCTTTCCGGCCCGATGCCGAACGCTTGATTCTGTGCCTGGATTACATTGGACAATCCACGATGATGCACGAGCACGCCCTTCGGCCGCCCGGTCGAACCCGACGTGAAAATGATGTAAACGAGATTGTCCAACCCGACACCGCTCTGCCGATTGACATCGTCGTCCGGCAGAGTAGGTTGGAGCGACGCTTGATCCAAACAAACGACGGTCCCGGCGAATTTCGGCAGCCGATCTCGAAGTGACTGCTGTGTCAATAAGACCTTCGCGCCGCAGTCGGTGAACATGAACGCCAATCGTTCCGCCGGTTGACCGGGGTCGAGCGGCACATAGGCCCCACCTGCCTTGAGCACGGCGAGAATGCCTACGATTAATTCCGGCGTTCGCTCCATGACGATTGCCGCCGTTCGTTCCGGACCGATGCCAAAGTTTCGAAGATCGCGCGCCAGGCGGTTCGCTCGGCGATTCAACTCTTGGTACGTCAGGGTCCGATCGTAATAGCCTAGCGCCACGGCGTCGGGACACTCTTTCGCGCGGGCTTCGAAACTCCTATGCACGCACTGGTCAACCGGATAGTCGGCCGTCGTATGGCTCCATTGATTGAGCAGTTGGCGCTCTTGATCCGTCAGCAACCCAACCGACGCGATCGGTTTGTCGGAATCTGTGGCAATCGTCTCGAGCAGCACTCGGTAGTGATTGAGAAACCGTTCCATCGTTTCGGTGTCAAAGAGATCGGTGTTGTACTTCACGACAACACCGAGTCCTTGCTTCGCCTCGGTTACCGACAGCGTCAGGTCGAATTTGGCGGTGATGTTGCGGTCCGATTCCTGCGGGCTGAGCATCAAGTCGCCGAGCTTCATGCCCGTCTTCGGCGCGTTCTGATGAACGAACATTACCTGGAAGAGCGGGCTGCGACTCATGTCGCGCTCTTGCTGCAATTCCTCGACGAGCTTCTCGAAGGGCACGTCCTGGTGATCGTAAGCGCCCAAGCAATCTTGCCGAACGCGGCCGAGCAATTCCGTAAACGTTGGACTGCCGGACAAGTCGCTGCGGATCACCAGCGTGTTGACAAAGAAACCGATGAGCCCTTCGATTTTCGGGTGGTTCCGCCCGGCGATGGGAGTGCCGACGGCAATGTCGTCTTGGCCCGTGTAGCGACTGAGTAGCGCCTGGAACGCCGCGAGCAACGTCATGAACAACGTCGCCCCTTCGCGTCGGCTCACCGTTTGAAGTTGTTCGCTTAACTCAACGGGAAGCCGCAGGGCTTTGTGGGCCCCGTGGAAGGTCTGTTCGACCGGCCGTGGCCGATCGGTTGGCATTTCCAACGGCGGCACCCCGGCGAGTTTCTCACGCCAGTACGACAATTGCCTTTCCAGCGTTTCGCCTTGCAGCCATTGCCGTTGCCAGACGGCGAAGTCGGCGTACTGGATCGGCAACTCAGGCAACGCCGGCGCAGAACCCGATGCGAACGCCCGATAACACGTCGCCAGTTCGCGGAAAAAGATGCCGCCCATCGACCAGCCGTCCGTGATGATGTGGTGCATCGCCACGAGAAGGACATGTTCATCCGGCGCGAGCCGAAGTAAACTCGCACGCACCAGCGGCCCATGGGCGAGATCGAACGCTTTGCGCCTCTTGGTTGGTTAATTCCCGCGCTTTCGTCTCCCGTTCGCTGTCGGGCAAGTCGGAAATGTCGACAACGGGCAACGGTAAATCAAGGGCCGCTGCTATCACTTGCACCGGTTTCCCGTCGCGCGTGCCAAAACTCGTTCGCAGGACTTCATGCCGGCGCACGATCTCGTTCAACGCCGACCGCAGGGCCTCAACATTCAACGACCCGCTTAGGCGGATGGCATTGGGCAGGTTATAGAAGAGGTTTCCCGGCTCAAGCTGATCGAAAAACCACAGCCGTTGCTGGGCGAATGACAGCGGTAAGTCACGATCGCGCTCGACTCGAACTAGCGGCGGTGCAAGCTCCTTGAGCGCGGCCATCCGCCGGGCTTTTTCGACGTGTTCGGTAAGGCCGGCGACAGTGCCGCCCTCAAACAGCGCCTTGACGGGCAACTCGACGCCGAACGCCGACTTGACGCGCGAGATAACCTGGGTCGCCATCAACGAATGGCCGCCCAAATCGAAGAAATTGTCGAAGGCCCCGACGCGTTCGAGTTTCAGGACGTCGGCCCAGACGCCGGCGACCATCTCCTCGGCCGGTGTCCGCGGCGGAATGAAGTCTTCGTCGCCGCCGGTCCGGTTCTTGTCGGGGTCCGGCAAAGCGCTGCGATCTACTTTGCCGTGTGCCATCTTGGGCAAGGCCGGCATCGACACGAAAAACGACGGCGCCATGTATTCGGGCAGTGTCTTCTTCAAGAAAGTCCGAAGGTCCGCCGCGACCGGCCCCGGTTCCTTCTGCGGCACGACGTATGCCACGAGTCGTTTGTTTCCCGACGGATCGGGACGGGCGACCACAACATTTTCACGGAGGTCCGGATGCTGGCGGAGCGCCGATTCAATCTCGCCCAGCTCTATACGGAAACCGCGAATCTTGACCTGTTCGTCGACTCGGCCCATGAATTCGAGCTGGCCGTCCGCACGCCAATAGACGCGGTCGCCGGACTTGTACATCCGGTCGCCCGGGTGAGCCGTGAACGGGTCGGGTAGAAACGCCGCCGCGGTCAGTTCAGGTTGGCGATGGTAGCCGCGTGTGACGCCGGCGCCGCCGATGTATAGTTCTCCCGGCACCCCGACCGGTACCGGCCGCAGAGCGTGATCCAAAACATAAACTCGGACGTTGGCTAGAGGCCGGCCGATCGGCGCCGGCTGCGTCACGTCCCAACCGTGCGCCATTGTCGCGCACACGGTCGCTTCGGTCGGGCCGTAGCCGTTGAAGAACTCGCGGCCGCGGCTGTAGTGTGCGATCGCTTCCGGGCTGCTGGTGTCGCCGCCGATGATAATCGTGCGCAGCGCCGGCAGGTCAATCTTGTTGCGCGGCATGGCTGCCATCACCGGCCCCGGGATGGTCATCACGGTGACGGACTTTTCCTGCAATAGCTCAAACAGCGGCGGTCCGGGCACGAGCACGTCCGTTGGCGCCATAACCAGGGCCGCTCCGCTCGTCAGCGTGCGGAAAATCTCAGCCTGCGATGCGTCGAAACTGAAGGGCACGAAGTGCAAAACGCGGCTTCCCGGGCCGATGGACAATGCTTTCGCTTGCGCGACGACGTTGTTGACGAGATTCCGATGCGCAACCAACACCCCTTTGGGTCGTCCGGTGGAGCCGGACGTGTAAATGGCATAGACGAGGTTGCCCGGCCGGACCGCGCTTCGCACCGCCGATGTCGGTCCGCCGGCGATGGTCGGCCAATCACTGTCGAGGCAAATGACGCGTGCGCCGTGATCCGGGAGCACACCGCGCAGGTGGGCTTGAGTGAGCACCACCCGGGCTGCGGTGTCCTGCAGCATGTATGACAGTCGATCGGCCGGATGAGCCGGATCAAGTGGGACGTAGGCGCCGCCCGCCTTGAGGATACCGAGGACGCCGACGATCATCTCCGGCGTGCGGTCAACGCAGATTCCTACGAGTTGATCCGGGCCGACACCCAGAGATCGCAGGTGGTGCGCCAGTTGATTGGCCCGCCGATCCAAATCGCCATACGAAAGCGACTGCGTTTCGAACAGGATCGCGGCGGCATCCGGTCGTTGCCGCGCTTGCTCTTCAAAAAGCTCGTGTACACAGCGGTCCGACGGAAACGCCGCGTCGGTTTGGTTCCATTCGGAGAGCACTTTGCCGCGCTCGGTCGCGTCCAGCAAGGAGATTTCGTCGAGCGTTTGGTCGGGGCCAGCCACCATGCTTTCAAGTACGAATTGAAAGTGCTTCAACATGCGGCCGATTGTCGCCGTGTCGAATCGGCTCGCGGCATATACGATGCGCACCACGATCGGCTGCCGCGGCATCACCACGAACACCAACGGGTAGTCGGCCTTCTGCACCGCCTGCCTGATCGGCTTCATGCCCAAGGCGCCAACCTGTTGGCGCATTGCGCTGTCGGTCGGAGCGTTCTCAAAGATGAACATGTTTTCAAAAAGCGGTACGCCGCGTGGCACCTCGCTCCAGCCGTGAATCTGAACGAGCGGGCTATATTCGTAGAGGCGTTGCTCTGCCTGCTCGTCTTGAAGCCGCTTTAGCCAGGGAACGACCGATGTGTTCGGTGGGACATCGACGCGAACGGGAAGCGTGTTAATAAAGAGGCCGACCATCGATTCGACGCCGGGCAACCCCGCGGGTCGGCCCGACACGGACGTGCCGAAGACGACACTTTCAAGGCCGCTGTACCGGCTCAAGAGCAGCGCCCAAGCACCTTGCATCACCGTGTTGAGTGTCAGGCCGTGCTTGCGCGCCATTGCCTGAAGCGAAGCGGATAGCTCCGCGGACAGCTCGACGCGCTGGTCGTCGGCAATGTCCGGTTGCCCATTTCGGCTGCCCGCCATGCGGTCCATGACGAGCGGCGTCGGCGTCGAGATGTCCTTGAGCGCTTGCCGCCAGAAAGTCTCGGCCCGCGCTGGGTCCTGTTTTTGCAACCAGAGGATGTACTCGCGGAACGGCCGTACCGGCTTCAGTTGGGGCTGTTCACTTTTGCGGAACGCCTCGTATGCCGCGAGAAACTCTTTGAGAATGAGCGGGCCGGACCAGCCGTCCCACAACAAGTGATGATGGGCAAAGATGTATTGATAGGTATCGTCGGCCAGGCGAATGAGCGTAAGGCGAATCAACGGGGCTTGCGTCAGCGTGAAGCCCGCGCGCCGACACGCCGAAAGATAATCCTTGAGGTGTTTTTCCCGTTCCTCAACAGGGACGTGTCGCCAATCCAGTTCTTCCACCGGCAAATCGATTCGCCGATGGACGACCTGCAGCGGTTTCTCCAGGCCGTCCCAGTGGAACGAAGTTCGCAGCACCGCATGCCGGTCGACCACCTTCTGCCATGCCCGGCGAAATGCCGACGCATCGACGGCGCCTTGAAGCGTGTACGCCGTCTGGTGGTAGTACATGCCGGAGTCGGGCGCGTGCAGTGTGTGGAAGAGCATGCCCTGCTGCAACGGCGACAACTCGTAGACGTCTTCTACTTGTTGGGCCTTAACGGTCACGACGAATTCCCCGGCGAAGCCTGGCCAAGCTGCGAAAGCAGTTTCGAAAGGTCGGAGTCACTCACCCGGGCCGCGGGGAAATCGGCCGCACGGAGCTCGCCGGCTTCGGCCGACCGGCAATGTTCGATGATCGCCTCGAGCGATTCCTTGAAACGGTGTGCGAGATTCTCGATGGTCGCGGCCTCGTGAAGGTTCCGACTATATTCCCATTGTACGCGAAGCTTGCCGCGGACGATGGCCGCCGTGACATCCAGCAGGTGTCGCCGATTGCCCTGGTCACTCTGAAGCGATCCCGGGGATTCGGCCGCCGGCGCCAACGGCCCCGTGGAACGAGCATCGCCGACGCTCCCGTTGAACGCAAAGCGAATCGGGGCATCGGGACTTTCGGCGAGTGGCGTCTCATCTTTCAGGTAGCGCAACAATCCATAACCCATGCCGCCGCCTGGCGTCTCCCTCCGCCGTTCCTTGACCGCGATCAGTGCATCAGCCGGCACGGAGTCCGGTTGCACATCCGACACGAACGGGTAAGTATGGGTCAGACAACCGACGGTGCGATTCAGATCCACGGTTTCGTCACCGAGGTTGCGCGAAGACGCTTCGAGATCGACGCGTACACCCTGTCCTCCGGACCAGGTTTCGACGGCCTGGATCAGCGCCGTCAACAGAACATCAACGACCTCCACCCGATACGCTTGTGAAACCTCCTCGCCCAGCGTCCGGGTGCTTTCTCGTTCCAACTCCACCGTAACCGTCTGAACCGAGTCGCGTGTATTCGGCGCGCCTGGATGGTCGACCGGGAAATCAGGGAATTGCGTAAGCACAGCATCAAGCCAAAACTCACGCTCTGAATTCAACTCGTCCGATTGCGCGCGCTCGGCCAAGCACTGCGCCCACTGTTGGTACGACGTCGTCTTCGGTGGAAGCCGAACCGGTTGGCCGCGGTGCAATTGCTGATACGCCACGATCAGGTCTTCCATGGTGATTTGCACCGAGGCCGCATCTGCAACGAGGCGATGAACGACGAGCAACAGCCGGGCGTGGTTCGCCGAGCCGAGGTTGAAATACGCCAACTGAACGAGCGGGCCGTCCGCCAAGTTCAGGCTGGCCTGAATCCGAGCACACTCCGCCTCGATGGATGCGGAATCAGCGGTCGCGGACAAATCGATGCGAAGCAAAGACGTTACCGCCTCCGGCCGAGCGTTCAGTTGCTGCCAAGTAGAACCATCACGCACGAACCGCAAACGAAGGGCGTCGTGGTGTTCTTGGATGTGTCGAAACGCCTGATTGAGAATGTCGGCATCCAACGGTTGGCGGACTTCCCACAGGATGGCCAGATTGTCATGGTGCGGCGCCAGCCGGCCCGATTCGAAAAATGCGTGCTGCGTCGGGGTCAACGGCACGTGTCCGGTCACCGGACCTTGATCGGCTGCGACACTCCCCGCTGCTTCCGCGACCGCGGCGAGCTCGGCGACCGTTTGTTGTTGGAAAAGGCCCTTGGCGGTTAGACGCAGGCCGGCTTGGGTGGCGCGGGCAATGACTTGAATGCTCCGGATCGAGTCGCCACCAAGCTCGAAGAAGTTGTCGTGGACGCCTACACGGTCAACTTTGAGGACGCCCGCCCAAATATCGGCCAGAGTGGATTCGGCGGTGGTTCGCGGCGCCACGAATTCTTGTTCGAGCGCCGGCCTGATTTCGTCGGGCGCCGGCAAGGCCTTGCGGTCTGCCTTTCCGTTCGGCGTTAACGGCATCTCCGCCAGAAAGACGAACGCCGAGGGCACCATGTACTCCGGGAGCAGCCCTTTCAGGAAACGGCGAAGCTCCGACTCGGACGGCGCCGGCATTTGCTGTGCGACAACATAGGCGACGAGGCGCTTGTCGCCGGGAGTGTCCTCGCGGGCCAACACCACGCCGTGTTTCACGTTCGTGTGTTGGCCGAGCGCCGCCTCGATCTCCGCCGGCTCGATACGGTAGCCGCGCACTTTCACCTGCTCGTCGACCCGGCCGAGGAATTCGAGATTGCCGTCAGGCAACCAACGCACCAAGTCTCCGGTGCGATACAACCGCCCCCCGGATCGACTACCAAACGGATCAGGGACGAATCGCTCCGCCGTTACGTCCGGTTGGTGCACATAGCCGCGCGCCACGCCGACGCCGCCGACGTACAACTCGCCGGGCAAGCCCGCGGGCACGGGTCGCATTCCGAGGTCAAGGACATAGACTTGCGAATTGGCAATCGGCTTGCCGATGGGTGGCGGCGCGGCGGGAGGCCACTCACTCGCGATGGTGGTGCAGATGGTTGTTTCCGTCGGCCCGTAGCCGTTCAGCATTCGCCTTCCCTTGCCCCAATGAGCGGCCAGCTCTTTCGGGCACGCTTCACCGCCCAACGTCAACATCCGAAGCTCGGGTAGTTCTTCATCCATCGGCAGAACCGAAAGCACGGAAGGCAACGTCGTATAAAGGGTGACATGCTGCGCGCAACGCTTGAACGAACGGCCGGCCCGGGACCATGTCTCGCGGCGGCAAATAGAGTGTGGCGCCGCTCACCAAACCGCGGAAAATCTCCGCCTGGGCCGCGTCAAAACTGAGATTGAGGAAATGCACGATGCGATCGTCAGGTCGTATGCCCCACGTCTTGATCTGGGCACACACGACATTGGTCAATCCGCCGTGCTCGATTAACACACCCTTGGGCCGTCCACTGGTGCCGGAGGTATACAGGATATAAGCGAGATTCCGAGGTCCGACCCCGCTGGGCTGACCGTCGTCGGCGATATTCGCAGCATCGACTTTCAAGTCAATCACCGGCCCCGCAAAACCCGGAAGTTTTTCTGAAAGGTGCGCCTGACGGAGTAATGCCTTAACGCCGGAATCCTCGAGAATGAAGGCAAGACGATCGAGGGAATACGCGGGATTCAGTGGCACGTAGGCGCCACCGGCTTTGAGCACACCCAAAAAGCCGATCACGGCCTCCGGCGACCTTTCGACGGCGATGGCGACACGATCTTCCGGCCCAATGCCGAGCTTCCGGAGCCGGTTCGCCAGATGGTTCGCCCGGCGATCGAGCTCCTGATAGGTTAGAGACCAATCATCGCCAAGCAGGGCGACCGAATCGGGCCGGATTCGGGCCTGCTCCGAGAACAGTTCGTGGATGCACTTGTCACTGGGATACGGCGTCGCGGTCTGGTTCCGTTCCACGATCAGGAGCCGGCGTTCGGCCTCGGTCAACAATGTCAGTTCCGAAAGGCGCTGCGCCGGTTGTGCGACGATTTGTTCGAGCAGGGTTTCCCACTGCGTCATCAAGCGGCGGACGGTCGCTTCGTCGAACAGATCGGCGTTGTACTTGAAGACTGCGCCGAGGCCTTCATCCGTTTCGGTCACGCCGAGCGTGAGATCGAACTTCGCGGCCACCGCAACATCGGCGCCGAGGCGGCTCAGCGTGAGTCCGGCCAATTCTCGGTTCGTCTTCGGGGCGTTTTGCAGAACGAAGAAGACTTGGAAGAGCGGACTTCGACCCAAATCGCGCTTGATTTGTAATTCGTCGACCAGTTTTTCGAACGGCAAATCCTGATGTGCGTATGCCCCCAGGCACACCTCGCGCACTCGTGACAAGAAATCGTTGAACGTTGGATCGCCGCCGAGGTCGCTGCGTAACACCAGGGTATTCACGAAGAAGCCGATGAGATCTTCGGTCTCCGCGCGGTTTCGGCCGGCGATGGGGGTGCCGACGCTGATATCCTCCTGCCCGCCGTAGCGACTCAGGAGCACCTGAAACGCGGCCAACAGGGTCATGAACAGCGTGGCGCCCTCTTGCCGGCTGAGGGCTTGCAACTTGGCACTCAAATCGGCGGAGAAGCGAACCGAGTAATTCGCGCCGCGATAGCGATGCACGGCCGGCCGAGGCCGATCGGTCGGCAACTCCAAAGACGCCGCGCCCGCGAGCTGCTCCTTCCAATATCCCAGTTGTGCTTCGAGCACGGGACCGCAAAGCCACTCGCGTTGCCAAACCGCAAAGTCCGCGTACTGCACGTGCAAATCGGCCAAGGGCGAAGGGCGTTCCGTTACAAAGGCGTCATACAAAGTGCTCAGTTCACGGAAGAATATCGTCATCGACCAACCGTCGGACACGATGTGGTGCAGAGACAAAAGCAGCACATGATCGTGCGGCCCGAGCCGCAACAATCGGGCCCGCAACAGTGGGCCCGTCGCCATATCGAACGGCTGGCGTGCTTCCTCCGAGGTGATTTCGCGCGCCTCCGTTTCGCGTTCGCGTTCCCGCAAGCCGGTCAGATCGGTGATCGACAAACGCATCGTTACAGCAGGTGCAATTACCTGTGCGGCCTGTCCGTCGCGCATGGGGAAGGTGGTTCGCAGGACTTCGTGACGACGAACGATCTCAGTCAATGCCCGCTCCAGCGCCTCCCGGTTGAGTTCTCCTGTCAACCGAATGGACAATGGAATGGCGTAATGCAGATTGCCGGGCTCCAACCGGTCGAGGAACCAAAGGCGCTGTTGCGCGAATGACAATGGCAGTGCGCGATTGCGCGGAACCGGCCGCAACGGTGGCGCCTGAAGACCTTGCGATTCGAGCCGAGTCTTTTCAATGCTCTCCGCGAGGCCGGTCACGGTCGGTGTTTCAAACAACGCCCGCAACGGGACCTCCACGCCGAACGCCGAGCGCAGGCGCGACACGACCTGGGTTGCCAACAAGGAGTGGCCGCCGATGTCGAAGAAATTGTCGACCGTGCTAACGCGCTCGCGCTTCAGAACCTCCGCCCAGATGCTGGCGACCAATTCCTCGGATGGGTTCCGCGGCGGCACGTATTCGCCGGCATCGCTTTCACCTAGATCGGGTGACGGAAGCTGCGAGCGATCTACCTTGCCGTTCCGTTTTCGGGGAATCGCCGGGACATGCACGAACGTCGCCGGCACCATATATTCGGGAAGCGACTGGCGCAGGAACTCTTTCAGTGCTGCTGACGTCGGCGCGTCATCCGTCCGGGCCGCGACGTAGGCGACCAGTTGCTTGTCACGGCGCTGATCTTCCACAACGGAAACCGCACAATCCGCAATGGCCGGATGGCGGAGCAACGTGTTCTCAATTTCGCCCAGCTCGATGCGGAACCCGCGAATCTTGACCTGCTCATCGACTCGGCCCAAGAAGTCGAGTTGACCATCCGCGAGCCAGCGCACGAAATCGCCGGTGCGATACATTCGCGTTCCAAGTCGGCCGCTGAACGGATCAGGCAAGAAGGCGGCCGCGGTGAGATCGGGGCGGTGCAAATAACCGCGAGCGACGCCGATGCCTCCGACATAAAGTTCACCCGGTACGCCGATGGGAACCGGACGCCAATTATGATCGAGGACGTAGAGCTTGACATTCCCGATGGGCCGGCCGATCGGCGGCGTCCGACTTGTATCCCAGTTGCTCGCCAGCGTCGTGCAGATCGTCGCTTCGGTCGGGCCGTAGCCGTTAAAAAACCTCCGGCCCGCCGCCCATACCGCGGCTTTCGTGCCCGGACACGCCTCGCCGCCCACACTCAGGTGGCGGAGTTCCGGCATCGGCTCGTTCTCGGGCAATGCCGCCATCACGGAAGTTGGCAATGTGGTCGAAGTAATGTGCAGATCGCGATAGAGCCGCGCCATCTCCGGCCCCGGAATCAGTTCTTCGGAACGAGCCAGGAACAACGTTGCGCCGCGCAAAGCGTGCGGAAGATCTCGCCTTGTGCCGCATCGAAATGCAACGAGACATATTGCATCACTCGGCTATCGGCGTCGATGCCGAATGCTTTGTTTTGAGCGATGACAACGTTCGTCAACCCGCGATGCGGAACCAAGACACCCTTTGGTCGCCCGGTGGACCCCGAGGTAAAAATGATGTAGGCTAGATTGTCCGGACCCGCGCCGCCCGCCAGATTCTGTTCCGGTTCAGGCGACCCGTTCTCCAGGACATGCGAGTCCAAACGGTCCAATTCAGTAACGTGGCCCGAAAACTCCGCTGGCACGCTCGGCCGCATATGTGCTTGCGTAAGCACCGTTGACGCGCCGGCGTCTTTCAGCATGAGACCGAGTCGCTCGGCTGGTTGGCCCGGATCAAGCGGTGCATAGGCGCCGCCGGCCTTAAGAATCGCCAGAACACCAAGGATCATTTCCGGCGATCGGTCCACGACCAGCGCAACCGTTTGTTCCGGGCCGACACCCAAGCGGCGCAAGTGTCGGGCGAGGCGATTGGCGCGACGATTCAATTCGTGGTACGTCCACGTGGCGCCGTCATAGCCGAGCGCGACCGCGTCCGGCCGTTTCGCCGCCTGCTCCTCGAAGAGATGTTGAACACAACGGTCGTGAGGATACGCCGCATCGGTGGAGTTCCATTCGACCAGCACTTGTGTCCGTTCGTTTTCCGGCATGAGCGACAGTTTGGCAAGCGGCCATTCCGGGTGTGAAGCGATCTCTTCCAACAATGTCTGGAAGTGAGTCAGCATCCGGCGGATCGTAACGGCATCGAAAAGCTCGGCATTGTACTTGAGCGTCGTCCGAAGGCCGTCCGGATTCTCCGCCATGCCGAGCGTCAGGTCGAACTTGGCGGGCGGCTCGAAGTCGGCATCGAGCCGACTAAGTGTCACACCGTGTAACTCGCGCGTGGCCCTCGGGGCGTTTTGCAAAACGAACAAAACCTGGAAGATCGGATTGTGTCCAAGCTCTCTTTGGGGATGGAGTTCCTCAACAAGCTTCTCGAACGGTATGTCCTGATGGTCGTAGGCGCCCAAACAAACCTCGCGCACTCGTTTGAGCAAGGCGCGAAACGTCGGCTTGCCGGACAAATCCGTCCGCATAACGAGCGTGTTGACAAAGAAGCCGATCAGGTCCTCGGTTTCCGGCAGATTACGGCCGGCGATGGGCGTGCCGACGCTGATGTCTTCCTGGCGCGAGTACCGGCTGAGCAAGACTTGGAACGCAGCGAGAAATGTCATGAACGGCGTGACGCCCTCGCGGCGGCCGAGTGCCTTGAGTTTCTCGTTCAGTTCGGCCGATAATTGCACCGTTTCATGGGCGCCGATAAATCGTTGCACGGCGGGGCGCGGCCGATCGGTGGGCAACTCCAACGGTGTGACGCCTCCCAGTTTGTCTTTCCAGTACGCGAGCTGGGTTTCCAACACCTGACCTTGCAGCCATTGCCGTTGCCATACCGCGAAGTCCACATACTGAGTCGGCAGGTCTGCGAGCGGTGACGGCCGGGAGGATGCAAACGCCTCGTAGAGCGTGCCCAGTTCCCGGAAGAAGATCGCCATCGACCATCCGTCTGAGGCAATGTGATGCATGCTCAAGAGCAAAACATGTTCTTCAGTCGCTAGCCGCAACAACCGCACACGAACCACGGGGCCGCGTTCCAGATCGTGCGGTTTGTTGGCTTCTTCATTGGCCAGTCGCCGGGCCTGGGCTTCACTCAGGTCCGTGATCGGGAGTGACACGGCCGTGCTGGGAGTGATGACCTGCACGGGCTGGCCGCCGCGATTCATGTAGGTCGTGCGCAACACTTCATGCCGGCGGACGATTTCCGTCAGTGCCTGTTGCAATGCGGCGACGTCGAGTTTCCCCGAAAGGCGAATGGCGGTCGGTAGGCTGTAAAACAGATTTCCCGGCTCAAGTTGATCGAAGAACCACAAGCGTTGCTGCGCGAAGGAGAGCGGTAGATCCCGATCCCGCGCGACCGGAACCAGGAGTGGCAGATGGGAAGCCAATGCCGCTTGACGCCGCGCCGACTCGATTTTCTCCGTCACTCCGGCGACCGTGGCCGACTCAAAGAAAGTCCGCAACGACAGATCGACGTTGAACGCCGTGCGGAGGCGTGAAACCGCCTGAGTCGCCAACAATGAATGGCCGCCCAGCTCGAAGAAGTTATCATCCACGCCGACGCGGCTCACCTTCAACAAGTCGCACCAAATGCCGGCAACTAGTTCCTCTGCCGGCGACCGTGGGGCGGCGAGATCGTCGCTTGGCGGTGCGTCATCCGGGTCGGGCACAGGAAGCAGCCGTCGGTCGACTTTGTCGTTCGTCGTGCGCGGCAATTCACGCATGAACACGAACGCCGCCGGGACCATGTATTCGGGCAGTTTGCCTTTTAAATAGGTGCGTAGCTCCGTCGCAGTCGGCGCGGGCTCGCGCTGTGCCACGATGTAGGCGACCAGGCGTTTGTTGCCCGGCTCGTCCTCGCGCACCATCGCGGCCGCGTTGAGGACGTTGGGATGCTGTCCGAGAACGGTTTCGATTTCGCCCAGCTCGATCCGAAAGCCGCGGAGCTTGATTTGTCCGTCGATACGGCCGATGAATTCGAGATTGCCGTCGTCCAGCCAACGCATGAGATCGCCGGTGCGGTACATCCGCGCCCCGGGCCGATCCACGAATGCGTCAGGCAGGAACCGCTCGGCCGTAAACGCCGGCTGGTGCATGTAGCCACGGGTGACACCGATGCCGCCGATGTACAATTCGCCCGGCACACCGTCGGGCACCGGCTGCAGGCGCTTGTCGAGAACATAAACGCGGGCATTGGCGATCGGTCGGCCTACCGGCGCCGGCGCGTTCAGGTCCCAGTTGCGGGCGATGGTCGTGCAAACCGCCGCCTCGGTTGGGCCGTATCCATTAAAAATGTCGCGGCCTTTGCCCCAATAAGCGGCCAACTCGACCGGGCATTGCTCGCCGCCGACTAACAAGTGCGCTAGGTCCGGAAGCTCTTCACCGAGCGGTATCGCGGACAATGGCGCCGGGAGAATGGCGGCGAAGGTGATGCGTTCGTCACGAAGGATGTTGAAAAGCGGCCAGCCGGGCAATAATTCCTCCGACGTGGCCACCACCAGCGCCGCCCCGCCGACCAACGCGCGCAGGATTTCGGCCTGTGCGACGTCAAAGCTGAGCGAAATCACTTGGAGAATCCGACTACCGGGATGAATGCCGTAGGCCTGAACTTGAGCGCAAACGACATTCGTCAGTCCGCGGTGCTCGACGAGCACGCCCTTCGGCTGGCCGGTTGAGCCGGACGTGTAAATGATGTACGCCAGGTTTGAGGGACGGGCCGACGCGGGCGGTGATTCGTCGGTCCGTTTAGCGATGGTCGGCCAATCACTATCTAGGTACACGACGGGCGTTTGACCGATGGGCAATCGGCCGCGGTGGTGCTCTTGTGTCAGTAGAATCTTGACACCGGAGTCCTGGAGCATGAAGCGCTGACGTTCGGCCGGCAACACCGGGTCGATTGGCACATACGAGCCGCCGGCCTTCAAGACACCCAGAATCGCAACGACCATTTCGAGCGAACGATCGACGCTCAGCGCCACGCGGTCTTCGACACGAAGGCCCAGCGCACGAAGATGGTGCGCGAGTTGATTGGCCCTGCGATTGAGTTCGTGATAGGTCAGTGTTTGCCCGTGAAACGTCAGCGCGACGGCATCGGGCTGAGCGATGGCTCGCTGGGCGACCAGTTGGTGAACGCACAATTGGGCCGGATAGTCAGTCGCTGTCGCGTTCCAATCGACCAGCAGTTTTTGGCGGTCGCGTCCTCTCAGCAATGACACGTCGCCGAGCCGCTGCTCGGGATCTGAAACAATCGCCTCCAGCATGCGCCGCAGATGTTCCAGCATCCGAACGGCGGCCGAGCGCTCGATCCGATTCGTATCGTAAACGAGCCGCAACCATAACTCTTCGCCGGGCAGGACCACCAAACCCAGCGGGCAGTCCGTGTGTTGAACGGCTTGACGAACCTGCAGGACCTTCAAATGGCCGAAGCGCTCGTGAGCCACGCGGTCGGCGGCGTAGTTGACGAAGACGACCATGCTCTCGAAGAGCGGCATTCCGCGGGGCACTTCACTCCAGCCGTGGACCTGCACGAGTGGGCTGTGCTCGAATTGGCGGAGCTCGGCTTGTTCCGCTTGTAAGCGCTTGAATAAGTCAATGATCGAAGCGCGCTCCGAGAAGCGGACCCGCACGGGTACCGTGTTGATGAACAGGCCGACCATGGACTCGACCTCGGCCAGGCCGACCGGTCGGCCGGAAACGGATGCGCCGAAGAGCACGTCGTCCTGCCCGGAGTAGCGGCCGAGCAGAATCGCCCACGCGCCTTGTAATACGGTGTTGAGTGTCAGTTGATGCTTCCGCGCCAGTTCCTGGAGCGAAGTCATGAAGGTCGCCGGCAAGTGGAGCCGTTCTTCCGCCGCATGTGCCTCGACGGCGATGGTCGCGCCACTCTTGCGATCAATCGACAGCGGCGTCGGTGTCGAGAAGCCGCTCAGGGCTTGTCGCCAAAACGCCTCCGCCTTTCCCGCATCCTGCTGCCGCAGCCATGCGATGTAATCACGGAACGGCCGGGAGCGTGTCGGCCGGTGCTCGCGACCCGAACGTTCGGCATCGTAAAAGGCAAGCAAATCTTTGAGCACGAGCGGCCCCGACCACCCGTCCCACAGGATATGGTGCTGGCTCCACACGAAATGATGCACATCGTCGCCGATTCGAATGGCAGTGGCCCGCATCAACGGCGGCTGCGTCATGACGAAGCCACGCCCTTGGTCCTGCTTGAGCCATTCTTGTAATCGCGCTTCGTGTTCGAAGGCCGGGATGTTTCGCCAATCGAATTCCTCGAACGGCACCCGGGCCTGACGATGCACGACCTGCGCCGGCTTTTCGAGGTTCTCCCAATGATAAGACGTACGCAGGGCCGGCTGGTGCTCGGCGAGTTTCTGCCACGCCCGCCGAAACGCCGGCACATCGAACTCTCCCTGGAGCGTGTACGTCACCTGATGGAAGTACATACTCGCCGCAGGATCGCGCACGGTGTGAAAGAGCATCCCCTGCTGCAATGGAGACAACTCGTACACGTCTTCGATGTGTGCCGCCTTGATGTTCATTAAACGTTGTCTTCTTCGCCTGTTCCGATCTGCGACAGCAGCGCTTCCAGGTCGTCATCGCTCATGCGCGCTTCGGGGAAATCCGCAGCCGATACGATCCCGGACTCATCTCGACAATGCTCCACCAATGCTCGCAACCGGCTTATGAATGCATGGGCAATTGTTTGAATCGTCGATTCATGATGCAACTCGGGACGGTACGTCCAATCCAGCCGGAGGCCGCCGTTCTCGATGCCGGCGTGTATCGCGAGCAAGTGGCCTTTCTCTCCGGTGTCTCTCCGAAGATAACCAAAGTAGATCTCGGCCCGGGGCAGCGCTTGACGCTCCTGCACGATGGTTGCGTCGCCGGACTTCATCAAGCTCGCGAATCCCCGGCCGCCGTTTGGTACCGCGCGTATTTGCTCCTTTACGACTTGCAGCGCCTGGCCGGGTGTACCGGAGTCTCCAAGATCGAATCGGATCGGAAACGCCGCCGTCTCGCCGTATCCATTATTCTGCGATTCGGTGGCTGGGACATCAACATCCACGAGAACCGATCGCTGTCCGGTCCAGGCTTCGATGGCCTGTAACAACGCCGTGAGCAACACTTCTTCAACACGGCGTCGGTTATCGTTCAACAATTCCTCGCACACGATCGGTTCGACAACTGTCGTCAAGGTTGCATACGAAAGCTCGTCGCCCGCAAAATCCGCATCGCGGAGAAGTCTCCGGACTTCGGGGCTGAGCGCAGTTTTCCAATAGGCGAGTTCGGCTTGCAGATCGTGCAGCGGCTCGCTGCCTTTAGTCGCCGACTCGGCAGCGGCCGCGAGTTCCGCGATGGTTTGGTGTTGGAACAGATCCTTGGCCGTCAGTCGCATGCCCGCGCGATTGGCACGGGCAATGACTTGAATGCTGGAGATCGAGTCGCCGCCGAGCGTGAAGAAATTGTCATGCACGCCAATAGTCTCACGGCGGAGAATCGACGCCCAAATCGCAGCCAGTTCAGCTTCCCGTTCGGTGCGTGGAGCAACGAACGGGCGTCCCGGTTCCAACTGGGCGCGGTCGGGCGCGGGCAATGCCTTGCGATCGACTTTGCCGTGCGCTAAACACGGTAGCGAAGGCAGAAACACGAACGTCGTCGGCACCATGTAATCGGGCAAGCGCGAAGAGAGGAAATCGCGCAGATCGGCAGAATTCACCATTTCTTGGACCTTGACAACGTAGGCCACCAACTGCTTGATTCCCGGCGCATCCTCGCGTGCCAACACCACGTTTTCCTTTACGGATGGATGCTGACGCAGCGTCGCCTCGATTTCGCCCAACTCGATGCGGAAGCCTCGCACCTTAACCTGATCATCCGCCCGGCCCATGAAATCAAGCTGGCCGTCGGGCGTCCAGCGGACACGGTCGCCCGTTCGGTAGAGCCGTGCACCCGCACGGCCGCTGAATGGGTCGGGGATGAACGAAGCCGCCGTTTGATCGGGCAGGTGGAGGTAGCCACGCGCAACCCCGTCGCCGCCGATATACAGTTCGCCGGGAACACCGATGGGCACGGGTTGGAAGTGAGCGTCGAGGACATACACCTGCGCGTTGGCAATCGGCCGGCCGATGGGCGGCCTGTGCTCCGGTTCCCACGCCGTCGCTAACGTGGCGCAAATGGTCGCCTCGGTCGGGCCGTAGCCGTTGAAGAACCGTCGGCCCTCCGTCCAGCGTTGCGCCAGCTCAGCGGGACAGGCTTCGCCGCCGACGGCGAGTGTTTGCAAGTCGGGTAAGTCGGTATCGAGAATTGCAGTGGGCGCCGAAGGATGTAGTGTTGCCGCGGTGATTCTTTGTGAACGCAACGTATTCAGTAGCGGCTCGCCCGGAAGCAAATCGTCGGCTGGCGCGAGGCACAGCGTGGCGCCCGCGATCAAGGCGCGGGCGATCTCGCCTTGTGCAGCGTCGAAGTAGATCGGCACCCATTGCAAGAGTCGGCTCTTGGGACCGATCTCGAATGCCCGATTTTGTGCCGTTATGACGTTTACCAGTCCACGATGCTCGACAAGGACTCCCTTCGGCTTGCCGGTGGAACCCGATGTGTAGATGACGTAGACCAGATTTCCTGGAGCGGCCGTGTTTTTGGGCGGCGTGCGTAATTGCCGTGAGATTGCGGGTGCGTCACGATCCAAATTCACGACCTGGACATTCGGCGGCTCGGCGGCGACGGACGCATGGGTAAGAACCACGCGCACGTCGGCATCTTTCAAGATGTAGTCCAGTCGTGCGGTTGGTTGCCGCGGATCGAGCGGCAAGTAAGCGCCGCCGGCCTTTAACACACCGAGGATGCCGATTACCAACTCAATGGAGCGATCCATCGAAATCGCCACCACGCGCTCCGGGCCAACGCCCAAAGACTGCAAATAGTGCGCTAATTGATTAGACTTCTGGTCTAACTCGGCGTAGCTGAGAAATGATTCTCGGAATGACAGCGCGATGGCGGCGGGATTCACTCGCGCCTGCATCTCAAAGAGTTGGTGAAAACAGCGGTCGCGCGGATAGTCCGCAGCCGTGGAGTTCCAATCCACCAGGACTTTCTGTCGTTCGGCCGACGGCATCATCGGCAGTTCGGCGACTTCCACAGCCGGCTGCGAAACAATGCCGGCGAGGAGCGTCTCGAAATGGCGAGCCATTCGCGCAATCGTGTCCGCTTCGAAGAGATCAGTGTTATAAACGAATCGGCCAAGAAGTCCTTGGTCTGCCACCGTCATGCTGAGCGAAATGTCCGCCTTGGCTGTGCCCTGGTCCACGTCTACCTGGGAAATCGTAACGTTCTTGAACCGAAGCGTCGGCGGCGGCGCGTTTTGCAGAATAAATGCCGCCTGAAACAACGGCGTTCGGCTTAAATCGCGATCGGGCTTGAGTTCATCCACCAGTTTCTCGAACGGAACGTCCTGATGGGCGAAAGCGCCCAGGCAGGTTTCACGCACTTGTCGGAGAAACTCACGGAACGTCGGACCGTTCGACAAGTCGGCGCGGAGCACCAGAATGTTGACGAAGAAACCGATGAGGTTCTCGATTTCCGGCCGGTTGCGGGCTGCGACCGGCGAACCGACGACAATGTCATCCTTCCCGCTATAGCGCGCGAGTAGCGCCTGGTAGGCCGCCAAGAGCAACATGTACAGCGTGACGCCCTCTGAAAGGCTGAACCGTTCGAGTGAAGCGAGCAGTTCGCGCGGTACGGTGAACGGAAACTGATCCCCGTGATAGCGTTGCACGGCCGGCCGGGGCTTGTCGGTGGGCAGTTCCAGGGCGTGCGGCAGATGGGCCAACCGTTCTCGCCAATACGCCAGTTGTGTCTCGAGCACATCACCTTGAAGCCAGCGCCGTTGCCAGTCGGCAAAGTCGGCGTATTGGATCGGCAACTCGGCGAGCGGTGATGGCCGGCCGTCTGCAAACGCCTCATAGAGTTCCGCCAGTTCGCGGGTGAAGATGGCCAATGACCACGCATCGGAAACCGCATGGTGCATCGTCGGCAACAAGAGATGATCGTCGTCGGCCAACCGGACGAGCGTCGGCCGAATCAATGGACCCCGGGCCAAATCGAACGGCTTCTGTGTCTGTGTGTGTGCCAATTCGAAGGCTTTCGTTTCACGACAGTCCGGCGGCAAGTGGCTGAGATCGTGGATCGTAATGTGCACATCAACCGGCGGATGCACGACCTGGACGGCCTGGCCGTCATTCGTCGCGAACGTGGTTCGCAGAACATCGTGTCGGCGAATGATCTCGCGCAGACATCGTTCCAACACAGCCACGTCAAGCGGCCCACGCAGCCGCATCGCCGCGTGCAAGTTGTACAGCGGATTGCCCGGCTCCAGTTGGTCGACAAACCACAACCGATGCTGGGCGAACGACAACGGCAAATCGCGACCGTGCGCGATTCGCCGTAGTGAGATCGTCGTGTCGTCGCGGCGTTCCAGTTCATCCAACTGTTGACTAAGGCCGGCAATCGTCGGCGCCTCGAACAAGGCTCGCAGCGGCACGTCTCGTCCGAGCGCTTCCCGCATCCGAGCGACAGCCTGCGTGGCCAGCAGGGAGTTGCCACCGAGCTCGAAGAAGTTGTCATGGACGCCGACTCGGTCTATTCCCAAGACGCGAGCCCAGATCGCAGCCACCGACTCTTCCGCCGAATCACGTGGAGCGACGTACTCTTCATCTAGTTCCGATCGCGCAACGGCCGGCGCCGGAAGTGCCTTCCGGTCCGCTTTGCCGTTTGCGGTCAACGGCATCTCCGGCAAGAACACGAAAGCCGAGGGCGCCATGTAATCCGGGAGGCGATCGGTCACAAAGCGGCGCAAGTCACGCACCGATGGCGCCGGTTCTCGTTGAGCAACCACGTATGCCACGAGTCGCTTTTCGACCTGTCCGTCATGGCGGGCCATAACCACGGCATGGCGGACATTCAGATGTTGACCCAGGACCGCTTCGATCTCGCCGAGCTCGATCCGGTAGCCGCGCAGCTTGATCTGCTCGTCGATGCGGCCCAAAAACTCGATGTTGCCTTCCGGCCGCCAGCGCGCTTGATCGCCGGTGCGGTAGAGGCGTGCTCCAGGACGGTTGCCGAATGGATCGGGTACGAATCGCTCGGCCGTGAGATCAGGTTGATGCAGGTATCCTCGCGCGACGCCGACACCACCGATGTAAACTTCACCCGGCGAATTGATCGGTACGGGATTCCACGATTCGTCGAGGATGTGGATTTGCGTGTTGGCAATCGGTCGGCCGATCGGCGGCGGTTGATTCAAATCCCATTGTGTAGCAATGGTGGCGCAAATCGTCGCTTCCGTCGGGCCGTATCCGTTGAAGATGCGTCGACCGCGGCCCCAATGATTGGCCAGTTCCGCTGGGCAAGCTTCGCCGCCGAGTGTCTGCGTTAGAAGCTCGGGGAGTTCTCGATCGAGAGGCAAGGTCGAGAGCACCGACGGCAACGTCGTAAAGAGGTTGATCCGCTCATCGAGCAAAAACTCGAAGAGCGGCGTCCCCGGCAAAGTTTCCGGGGCGCTAGACATAGTGTCGCCCCGGCAACCAAAGTACGGTAGACCTCCGCTTGTGCCGCGTCGAAGCTGAAGTTCAGGAACTGAATGATTCGATAATGCGGCTCAATTCCCCACGCCTGAATCTGGGCACATACCGTGTTGGTCAGGCCGCGGTGCTCCACGAGCACGCCCTTCGGCCGGCCTGTCGAGCCGGACGTGTAGATGATGTACGCGAGGTTCGAAGGCGAAACGTTGACGTTGAGGTTGTCGTCGCGCGGCGCTGTGGAAATCGTTGGGTCATGAAGGTCGACAACGGTTGCGTTCACGTTCGGCAAGCTGTCGCGGAGGCGCGGTTGGGTCAAGATCACGCAAACGTCGGCGTCGTGAATCATGAATGCCAGTCGGTCCTTCGGCAGGGCGGGGTTGAGCGGCACGTACGCGGCGCCGGCCTTCATGCTAGCCAGTAATGCAACGACCGCCTCCGGCGAACGCTCCACGCAAATGCCCACGCGCTGTTCCGGCGCAACGCCGAGTGCACGAAGATGCCATGCGAGCCGGTTCGCTCGGCGGTTGAGTTCTCGGTAGGAAATGGATTCTCGCTGAAATCGTAGTGCCGGGGCGTCCGGTCGTTCTTGAGCGGTCGCCTCGATGAGTTGGTGAATGCAGAGGTCTCGCGGATATTCGGTGTCGGTCGCATTCCACGCGTCGGGAACTTGGGCGCGGTCGCTGGGTGAAAGCGGGAGATCATTTCTCGTGCGCGCTTTCATCATCCCGAGACCCTCGTCGATACGGAGCAAACCGCCTCACCACGAAGCCACATAGGTTCTACGGCTATCCTTGTGTCGCTCAAGTGATTACTAACACGACGGAATCGGGCGCACACCATCGCCCGAAAGGCTGGGTGGCAAACGTCGATCCGTCCCAAGTGTGAGGCGTCCGTGCCGATGAGTCGCCGGCCTGGTTCGGCCCGAAAGACAGGGTCCCTCTTCCCCTTTGCCGGCCCACGCGCTGGGTCGAAGTCATTCTTCGAGCGCCAGCGCCTTACCCTCTACCGTTATTCAGGTTGCATTCTGATTTGCCACGCCGGGATTGTCAATAGGCTGGCTGGGTTTTTCGGGGGGAACCCATCCAGCCGCCCAGGTGAGGGCTTGCTCGCGGCGATGCCGTTGAGTGTACAATACGCTATCGTTCTACAATCGAGGGAAGTTACAATGTCACTCGAAGGTCACGTTGAGAACGGTGTCGTTGTATTCAACGAGCCGGTGTCGCTACCAAACGGTACGCCGGTGCGTGTGGAGATTCTCCGCGCGGGCGCGACCGCCGAGGAGCAGAAAGCGAGTCCGCCGGGACACTTCTTGAATCACTACAAGAACGTGATCGGCACGGTCAAGGACATGCCGCCTCACCCGGCCCCGGCACAGGGGTCGTCGCCGCACAGCATTCTCGATATTGCGCCCGTGAGTCTTGGTCCGGCTCTTATCCCGCCGACCGCCCACGACGACCTGCTCGGTGAAATGTTGGACGACCGGCCATGATGCATGGCCTCGACACTAGCTTTCTCGTCGCCGCCGAGGTGGCGGAACACGCAGATCACGCGGCGGCCAGAGCGACGTTGGCACGATTACTCGCCAGCGGCGACTTGATTGCCGTCGCTCCACAAGTGCTGGCGGAATTCATTCATATTGTCACTGACTCGCGGCGCTTCACTTGTCCGCTCGACATGGTCGCGGCTCACCAACTTGCCGAGAAATGGTGGACGGCCCGCGATGTCGTTCATGTGTTTCCAGATGATGGAGCAATTCGACAGTTTCTCGGCTGGCTTCAGCAGTTTTCCCTGGGTCGAAAGCGCCTGCTAGACACGATGCTCGCTGCGACCTACATCCACGCAGGACTCCCATCACTTCTGACGATTAACCTAGCCGACTTCGCGGTATTTGGCGTATTTTCGTGCGTTACACCGACCACGGCTCCGAATCCTTGAAGCAAAGGGCTGCCTCGCGGGCGCACCGGAAATGGAGTTTCGAGGAGGTGCGTTCCCGACAAGGAGTTCCAAAACGAGCGGCATGTCACGGCACGCCCGGCGACGTTTGACATGGCGCATCAGGGTGCGATCGGTGTCGCGGTGAGGGGTTGCTTGAAGGTGCGCTCGCTAACTTTCGCCACGAAGGCATCGTAAGAAGGGGTCATAGTTCCCTGAAAAGGATTGACCATCGGGAAGTCGGCCGAGGCAGTATTTCCGACTACGTATGCGTTCCCCGTTTTGCCCACGTCTACGCCGAAGGCACCGTCTGAAGCCGTTCCGCCTAGATAGCTGGAGTACAAGAGGCGATTGCCATCGGAGGAAATCTTCGCGACGAAGCCATCGTGGGCGCCGCCGTAAGTAGGTTGAAAGGCGTTCTTGGTTGGTAGGTCGGGTGAGTACGTGTAGCCCGCTACATATGCATTATCAGCCCCGCCGATGGCGATCGAAGTCACATCGTCGTACCCGCCGGAACCACCAAAAAAGCTGGAGTAAACGAAGGCCGATCCATCGGGATTCAACTTCGAGACGAACCCGTCGCATCCCAAGCTCTTCTCCGGCTGGAACGAATTGAGTGTCGTGGGAAAGTCGATTGAACACGTCATACCGGTAATGTACGTGTTGCCTGCGGCGTCCGCCGCGATGCCATTTCCATCCTCTCCCTTTTCCGCTCCGCCAAGGTATGTTGAATACACAAATGCAGATCCGTCAGGACTCAGTTTCGTGACAAAGGCATCGAGGCCTGGGTTCTTCGTTCCTTGGATTGCGTTGTACGTCGGGAACGTCCATGAAGCCGTGTATCCGGTGATGTAGGCATGGCCGGTGACGTCAATGGCGATATCACCCGTCTGGTGGAAGAAGTAGGCTTCCGCGCCAAACCCGCCTAGGTAGGTTGAATAAATCAACGCCGTGCCGGTTGGGTTGAACTTGGTGATCGTCACGTCGTAACAAGGATAGGAATAAGCGTCGGTTGTACATCCACCACCCCCAATTTGCGGCTGAACAGCGTTAAGCACGGGAAACTGTGTCCCGTTGCTCATTCCCATCACATAGGCATTTCCTGCGGAGTCCACGTCAATGCCTTCGCCGCTCTCCGTATAGTTCGTACCTAAGTATGTGGAGTAATTCAGGGACGATCCATCGGGGCCAAGTTTTGACACAAAAATGTCTGAACAGTCCGTGTCGCCATCACAAGTCCCATCTCCGTTGAGAGGCTGATACGCCCCCGGCGTAATAGGAAAGTTCCCCGACAAGGTGTATCCCGTGATGTACGCTGCTCCTTTTCCGTCTACGGCGATACTGTCCGCTTGATCTTCATATGTGCCGCCGAGATACGTTGAGTAGAGCAGCGTTGACCCGTCAGAACTGAATTTAGACACGAAGGCGTCATAACCAGACGCGAGCGATTGTGCCGGATTCACGAGCGGAAATCCTGAGGACGCCCGGCCCGTTACATAGGCACTGCCAAATTGGTCCACCGCCACGCCATAGGCGTAATCGTTGTTGTCCCCGCCGAGGTACGTCGAATACGCCAGAATCGGATCGATCACCAACGCCCGAGTTGGGTCGTAATCCCCTAGCGCAAAACTCACGTCGAATGAGCTCGATTCCGACGGTTGCTTCTCGAGCACAAACGCCCCCGGCACCTATTCCCGGCTGCCGTTGAGCTCCTGGTAGATGTACGGCGCCTGCTGACGGATTTCGTTGTCGTCGACTTGGAGGACGAGGTCGCCCGCGCCGTCGATGTGAGCCGAATCGACTCCCGTGAAACGGAGTTGCACCCGGCTCGGATCGACATGCGGAGCGACGATGAAATCGTACTCCAGCTGGTTCTGGTTGCTGTAGTAAGCGAGATCGATGCCCGGGTACACGTCGTCGTATTGCACCTTGGCGAAGGTCGGGACGTTGGTGTGCCACTGGTCCGGGTCGTTGCCGATGAAGTAGTTGATCCTGGTGACGAGCGGGTCCAAACCAACCGCGGAGGACGCAGAGAGCGCAGAGTTGGCGCCGACGAGTTGCATGCGCAGCATTGGGGCAGTGGCCGAGTCGGGCGGTTTGGCACCGAATGGTCGGCCGTCCGGACCTAGGCCCGCACGTTCTTCAGGCGTCATTTGTTCGATGTCGTGCGGCGACGCCCGGTCATCCGGCACCGGCATGGCCATCACCGCTTCCGTCGCACTCACGCCCAACGTGTAGCCAGGGCCACGGGCGACGAAATCGAATGACGGATCGGCCTGGCCCATGTTCTGCTCGAAGAAGAACGGCGTCGAGCCGAATGGCTCGTCAGCCGCAGCCTGCACCGCCCTCGTTCCCGAACTCTTGTTCGGGAACGCAGGCCCTGGAAACTCTGTTTCGTCCTCCGTCAGACGGCGAAACGGAGTTTCGCGGACCGCCGTTCCCGAACCGGAGTTCGGGAACGAGGTGAGGGCGCGGCTCGTCGTGGCACCGCCAGGCACAACACCCTGGTCATCTGGCCGTGTGGCCACGTACCTTGTTGGGTTGTTGAAACCTATTGCTTGAGCAGGGGTTGCAGCCTGGAGACTACGTGGCCACATCGGTGGCCAGTTGGCGACGTACTCCTGCGGGGTGGCCGGGGCGGAGTCTTCGACGTCCCGGTTCACTTGTCGAGGTCGTGGCGGATCGTCCGCCGCTTCGTCCGCCGCTGCGGACTCAGCCCCGGCCACCCGGGCCGAGGACGATGGAAGAAGGATGAAGGATGAATCGGGGCCGGTGGCGTCGAACAATCCGCTAGGAAGCAACAACCCCAGCAGCGTGTCGCCGGGAGGGAGGCGCGGTTCGAGCCGCTCAACGAGTGGTCGGTGGTGAAACACCGGTCGCCGAGATTGCGTCATGGCGAGAGCCCTTCTCGTTCGGGTTCGTCATTATGGGCAAGGGCAGGCTGGATATGCAAGCGCTTTGTTGCGGCGTCAGAGACCTGCGCCGAGCGCGAGAGCGCGAGGAAGACCCCACGCCGAACCCACCGCAGCTGGGGCAGGGTCGACCGTGCTCCGCGAACGATCGTGATCGTACTCGCCAAAAACTGAGGCAAACTGCTGGTAGGACAGGGTTTGCCGTGTTACAATCGCAGGCCCGGAACAATCCCGCGAATTAACCGCAACGCGGGCGGAACTAAGTCTTGGACAGGAGTCGGCAGCAATGGCCCAGCGATACAGATTTGGCTGGCGAGTGGTGGGTTTGGCGGCACTCGCGGCCTGCGCATGGCTTGGACTTGAAGCCGCGATGGCCGAGGACAAGAAGCCTCCACGTTATCCCAGCGCACCCTCAGCCAAGGATGTCCCGATCGTGCCGGAGGCGTGGAAAACCATGCCACGGACGCCGCTGGCCGCCGGCGAGATCGACAAACTTCTCGCGGAGGCCCGGAGCGCTGAGAAAGTTTCCGTTTCGCCTCCCATCAACGACGAACAGTTCATTCGGCGAGTCACCCTGGACCTGTGCGGTAAGCCGCCGAAGCAAGAGCAGATCGATGCGTTCTTGAATGACAAGGACCCCGCCAAGCGAAGCAAGACGATAGACAGGCTGCTCGCGTCGGATGAGTTCGCACGGCATTGGGGCCGGTACTTCCGGGATGTGCTTCTTTGGCGTGCAACCGACCTGCGGATCGTCGTCCGCTTGCCGCGCACGGTGGCGTTGGAGATTTGGCTGATCAAGCAACTCAAGCAAAACCGATCGTGGGCCGAGATCACGCGGGACCTGATTACGCCCAGTTCGCCCTTGCAACATCGGCATTACGAAAAGGGTGGCGAGAGCGGATTCCTGCTGGCTCACACCGGCGAGGACGCTGCCGTCGAACGGGCTGCCGACACCTCGCGTGTGTTCCTCGGTCTGAGCATTCAATGTGCACAGTGCCACGACCATCCGGATGACATGTGGCGGCGCGAGCATTTCCATCGGCTCGCTGCGTTTTTCGGTCGGACCGACGATCGCTCGGACCGCACGGAGCAAGGCGGCGTGCATGTGATCGTCGGCAAACCCGACGGTGAATACGAGATGCCGGATTTGAAAGACCCGAAGAAGATGCATACGGTTCATCCGCAGTTTATTACCGACGAGAAAGTTAAGGAAGGCATGTCGGACGCGGATCGACGCAAGGCGCTCGCCGACCTCGTAACATCACCGAACAACTATTGGTATGCGGCCGCATTCGTGAACCGCATTTGGGGCGTCTTGATGGGCCAGGCGTTCTACCAGCCGGTAGACAACATGGGTCCGCTCCAGGAGGCAACCTATCCCAAGGTATTGCTGCGTTTGGCCGACGCTTTCCGCGCCAGTAATCACGACATCAAAGGGATGTTTCGCGCGATCTTGAATAGCGAGGCGTACCAGAGTCAATTCCGCCTCGGTCACTCGCTGGATCAACACTTGGCGTTTTCCGCGATGTACCCTTCAAGATTGTCAGGCGAGGCGATCTGGCAATCGCTCGACTCCGTGCTCGGACCGTTTCCGGATGAAATGCCGGACGATGGCCGGGTGTTCCGCGGCGGCGGCGATACCAAGGCCGGGCCGTTCTCGTCGGCCAATCCGTCATTGGTTTACCAGGTCAAGCAGCTTTTTGACTTCGACCCCTCGCTCAAGCCGGACGACGTCGAGTCGACGATTACTCAGGCCATGATGCTGATGAACAACAAGAAGCTGAACGCTTCGATCAACGCCAAGGGAGACACCCCGCTTGGGGCCTTGGTGAAAGCGCATCGAGAAAACGATTCGGCTATTCAGGTGCTGTACCTGAAGGCCCTCAGTCGAAAGCCGTCAGCGCGGGAGCTGGATACTTGTTTGACGTTCGTTAAGGAGGTGGGCGACCGCGATGATGCGTTTGAAGATATACTGTGGACATTGGTAAACTCGACGGAGTTCCAGATTAAGCGCTAGATGGTGGGAAATGACGCCCGAGAACTTCGACAGAAAGTTGCGATCCCTAAAGGAACAGTCGCCGTTTCGACCGTTTACGGTTAGCCTGTCGGGCGGCGCACGATTTGAAGTTAAGGACGCGGATGGGCTCGTATTTCGCAATGGCGGCGCGGTCTATCTTGGGACCGATGGATCGTTGGAGATTTTCTCAACGATAACGTGAACCGAATTGTCTGCCGGCGAAAGCGCGGTTGAAGTAATCAGGCGCGACGCGGAGGAGAGATACTTGACATGTTAACCCAAGACTTGCATCTGCAGATCACCCGCGACGGCGTGCTTAACCGGCGCAGTTTTCTTCGAAACACGGCTGTCGGCGGCGTTGCCGCACTGAGCTGGATGGACGTCGTTCGACTTGAAGCGGCCCAATTGCGGCAGCGCGGCAAAGCCTGCATCCTGCTCTTTATGCAAGGCGGCCCAAGCCAGTTCGAGACGTTTGATCCCAAGCCTGGCGTGCCAACGGGAGGCCCCACCAAGGCCATCAAGACCGCGGTCCCCGGCATCGACATTGCCCAGGACTGGGACCAAACCGCGAAGGCGATGAAGGACATTGCCATTATCCGCTCGATGACGGCCAAGGAAGGCAACCATCAACGCGCTCAATATCAGTTGCATACCGGTTACTTGCCGAGCGGTGCCATCAAGTATCCAAGCCTCGGCGCCATCGTGGCAAGCGAGCATGAGGTGAGCGGTCGAGTGATGGCAGGCTTCGACCTGCCGCACTTCGTCAGCATCGGCACCGGCGCACTGAACGGATCGGGTTTCCTCGGCGCCAAGTATGCGCCGTACATTGTGCAGGACCCGAACAAGATGCCCGCCAACTCGGAACTCCCGGACCGTGTCAGCAGTGAACGCCTCCAACGCCGATTGAAGTTGATGGACAAACTGGAGGTCGATTTCAAAGAAACGGGAAATGCACAACTATTGGTCAAGGAGCATCGCGAGCTTTATGCTACCGCCGAGCGCATGGTCCTCAGCCCGCGCCTGAAGGCGTTCAACCTTGATGAGGAGTCGAAGGCGCACCGTGATCGGTTCGGCCGAACGCCGTTCGGTCAGGGTTGCCTCTTGGCCCGCCGCCTGGTGCAGACGGGCGTGACATTTGTCGAAGTGCTGTGCAATAACTCCGGCGATCCCATCAACTGGGATACGCACAAGGATAATTTCTCGGGCCATACCAAGCTGGCTGGGTTGGCCGATCCCGCGTTTGCCTCCTTGGTGGAAGACCTGAAGACTCACGGGATGCTCGAAAACACGCTGGTCGTATGCATGGGCGAATTTGGTCGTACGCCGCAAATTAATCCGCGCACCGGCCGAGATCACTATCCGAACGCATTCAGCATCGCGTTGGCCGGCGGCGGCATCAAAGGCGGGCAGGTCATCGGTGACACAGGCGGCACCGGTGTCGCAGTGGTCCAGCGTCCGGTGACGATCCCCGATTTGTTCTCCAGTTTCTACAAGGCACTTGGCATCAACCCACGGAAGGAACTGATGAGCAGTGTCGGCCGCCCTGTCAAAATCCTCGAAGGCGGCGAAGTAGTGAAGGAACTGTTCGCCTAGAAACTTCCACGCAAAAGGGACGCTACTCGATGCTAGGTTTTGGACGCAAACCCCCGACGCCTGAAGGAACCGTTATCAAGGCCGGCGACGGGATGCTGATCGTTCTGGGAAAGAATGGAAAGGAGCGAACCCTCGAAGTGGCTGAGGACGCAAAAATCGCGCTCGACGGCAAGGCTTGCAGTCTCGCAGAACTTCCAGCTGGCACACACGTCAAGCTAACTCCGCGTCGCGAAGACCGGCGGCCGATCATCGTGGAAATCGAAGCGACGTCGATATAGCGAGCCGGCCGCGGTTTTCATCGTTTCTTCATGTCTTTTTCTTTTTCCCCGGCTAGAATTCCCACTGTTAACCTTGGCGCTATTAACTTCATTCCGCGTAGGAGGCGCTGTCATGCTCCGTCGCTCGGCGTTTACTCTCATCGAGCTACTTGTCGTCATTGCGATCATCGGGATTTTGATCGCGCTCCTGCTTCCTGCCGTGCAACGAGTTCGCGAGGCCGCCAACCGCGCGAAATGCTCCAACAACCTAAAACAGATCGGCCTCGCGACTCACGGTTTCCATGACAGCCGACTTCGCCTGCCGGAAGGGTTGAGCGGGTATCAGAATTCGTCGTACACGCAGTCGCCATATTCCGGCGGTTATTACGGCAATACGCTTTTCGCATTTATTCTTCCACACATCGAACAAGGTCCGCTCGCGGCCAAGTGGAACTATGAAAACCCAACGAAGAACGCCTATGGCTCGACAAATAATCCGCACAAGGACGTCGACTCCCTCACCGCCACGGTCATTCCGATCCTAATCTGTCCATCGGACCAGATTAAGATCAATCCGTTTTTGCTCGATTACACGGCCAATTCAGGGTATGCCCAGGGATGGTTCGGCGGAACGAGCTACAAGGGTTGCTCGGGGACGCACTCTACGTACTTCCAGGATTGGCCTGCCGCAGGGAACCAACCCGACGGCGTTTTCTTCATGACGGGAACCAAGTCCAACCCGAAACCAGACCAGAAAGCCATTGGATTCAACGCAATCACCGATGGTTTGAGCAACACGATTATGTTTGGTGAACGCCACCACTGGGACCCCACGTTCGACGCGGTCCTGGCGGTCGCCCCCGGTTACTACAGCCGATACCCGATTGCGGAGTGGGCTGCTTGGGGTTGGAACACGGGCGGCAACGGCACGACACACGTTTTCTGTTCGACCAAGGTGCCGATTAACTACATGACGCCTGCCAATGTCTCTCCCGGTTTTGCGGCAGTCAACGCCCGCATGTCTGCCTTCGGCAGCGGTCATCCGGGCGGCGCGGACTTCGCGATGGCGGATGGATCAGTCACATTCATTCGCGACAGCATTGCCCTGAAAACGCTTCAAGCATTGAGCACTCGTTCCGGCAACGAAACGGCATCGCCGGAGTAGGACGGGAGTTATCAGCCTTGCGCTTTATCCCAAAACTCGGCCTCAGCGTCTTGTTCTGCATGCCATTTATCGGCTGCAGTTCCGGTCCGACCCTCGGCGAGGTCGAAGGCACGGTAACGGAGAACGGAAAGCCGCTCCCCGGGTTGCAACTCACCTTTTCACCCGACGTGGGCAAGGGTGAAGACGGACGGAGCTCAACGGCAGTCACCGACGAAAACGGCCGTTACGTCCTGACGTTTGACGACAAGAAACAGCCGCGTCCGGGCGCCATCGTCGGTAAGCACAAGGTGATCTTGGTCGATGTGGCGTGGGAGGATGCACGGGGCAATCCCAATCGCGGCGCTCGCCGCGTCGGCGACGAATACGGAACATTCGCAACCACACCGCTAGAGTTCGAAGTGAAACCGGGTCCGCAAAAGATTCCGATCGAAATCAAGCGCTAATTCGATCTCGTCCCCTCGTATCCAGTCCAGCAAGCACCACAACCCACCGGCTGGCGGCGATCAAGAGTAACGACCCCACGCAGGCAATCACAAACACGGTAAGTCCGATATTCAACGTTCCCTTTATCGGCCCCCAAACGCCGCGATCCATGAGTTGCACGAACTGCGGGATCATCTGCGCTCCCGCGGTCATCGTGGTGGCCGTTACAAAGAGCATTGGGATTACCGTGATCGGCGCGAAGCGAGCCCGTCCCGAGTTGATGAGCATCGTAGTCACCAGGCACAACGCCACGACGGCAAGCAACTGGTTCGCGATCCCGAACATCGGCCAAATCGTGTCGATGGAACCGGTATAGACGAGGATTCCCCAACCCGCCGTGACGACTGCCGTGGTCAAGATGGCGCCGGGCAGCCAGTCGGTGCGCTCAAACGGACGATAGATTTTGCCCAGCGCCTCTTGCAACAGAAAACGAGCGATGCGCGTCCCGGTGTCGATGGTGGTGAGGATGAACAACGCTTCGAACATGATGGCGAAGTGGTACCAGTATTTCATGAGGTCGTCGAAGGGCAGTCCCAATTCGCTCAAGGGTTTTGTCAGTATCAGGGACATGCCGACAGCCAAGGTGACAGCCCCGCCGGTTCGGCCTCGCAGTGTTTCGTTGCCTACTTTTTGTTCCACCTCGGCGAGGTTCATGTGCTCCAAATTGGTTTCGCCGAGATGCTGATAGAGGCGGTCGAGATCTTTCTGGTAGCGGGCAATGTTCTTTTGGTCGACGTTGATGTCGTAATAGAGTTTCGGATCCAGTGAGGCCGCGGCGATCAGCGCAACGACGCCGACGAGCCCTTCGATCAACATCGCGCCGTAGCCGATCGGCCGAATGTCGCGTTCCTTGTTGATCATCTTCGGTGTAGTGCCTGAGGATACGAGCGCGTGGAAACCCGAAATCGCCCCGCACATGACGCAAATGAAGACGAACGGGAAAATGCCGCCCCAGGGAAACGTCGGCCCTCCGTCCGCAAATACGGGATTGACGGCCGGACAGCGCAGGACGGGGTTTGCCAGAAGAACGCCGATCACCAACAGTGCGATGGTTCCGATTTTCAGAAAGCTGGAAAGGTAATCACGAGGGCAGAGAAGCAACCACACGGGCAATACGCTGGCAATGAACCCGTAAGCCGTGAGCGCCCATACGGTTTGGCTCTTGGTCAGCGAAAAAACACTGTGAAGCGGTGAGCCCGGAATCCAATTACCGACAATCGTCGCCGCCAGCACGCCGGCGGCCCCAATCAACGACGCTTCGACGACTCGCCCTTTGCGCAGTTTGTACATGTACAACCCCACGAAGAGCGCAATGGGCACGGTGCATGCAATCGTGAATGTCCCCCAAGAACTGCCGGGAACGAGAAGCACGGTTCGTTCCGGCAGATGGACGTTGCCATCGGTTGACGTCAGTTCCGTTTCGGCGGGGACTGCCAAGAGAAAGGATTCCGGTCGTGGCGACGGTGGGCCGCCGGTTGGATAGTGCAGTTGGCTGTTCTCCGCGACGCGGTAGACGGTTTTTTCATCCTCGTTTTGTACTTTCTCAAGCTGGCCATCCGCGGGCAATTCAATTCTTGTACCTTGCGCGAACGGGATCTCTTCGCCTCCCAGCGCTTTCACGACGACGAAGCCAAGCCCTGCCAAGGCAATGACCACGATGAAAAGGATGGCAAGCGACACACAAACGGCGGCAGGTCGCCCTAATTCAGTAAGCGCGATTTCGGCCAGTGACTTTCCACCGCGCCGCACCGAAGCGGCCAGCACCAGCATGTCCTGCACGGCGCCCGCGAGGCAAACACCGATGACCAGCCAAAGAAGCCCCGGCATATAACCGTACTGAATGGCCAGTACCGGACCGATGAGCGGTCCCGCGCCGGAAATCGCCGCAAAGTGATGGCCGAACAGCACCCACTTATTCGTGGGATGATAGTTTTGCCCGTCATAAAACTGATGCGCCGGTGTCGGATTCGAATCGTCTAAGCACGCCACCTTGGCAGCGAGATAGGCACTGTAGTATCGGTAGGCGATGGCGAGGATGCAAAGCACTGCCAGCAGCAAGGGCATGGCGTGGAGCAAGGTGCGGCCGCCTTGCTCCTCCGTGAAAATACCCGCCCAGAGAACCGACGATACCATCAGAGGATATCAACCGGGAAGGAAGCGATATAGATTTCGATCTGCTCGAAACGTTCGAGAAGTTTCGCCTTGAATTGTAGAAAGAATGTCTCGTGGTCGGAGATCTCGTCGACATCCACCGTCATGCGCCGCATTTCCTCTTCGAAGCGCGTCTCCTGGTAAAGCCAGATACCTAACACAGTGTGCGGAGCCAGCGTAACTCCCCGGAACTTCGCAACTAATTCCGCGAGCGTCTCGTTGACCAAATCATCACTAACCAGTCGCCCGTCGTTGTGTCGCACCGGCAAGAGAATCTCGTAACGCCTTTTCCGCATAGTCGTAACCTCCACGTCCCAGCTCTGTGAAGGTAACGGTCATTGACTTGAGGACTTCGAGAGCCGGTTCCGGGACGACGAAGACATTGTCTGGTAGACAGATAATCCGGCCGCGAAGCGACAGGGTTGCGACCGCCTTAGCGCACTCGCTCCGGTCCGGAATCTGAATCTTGACCATTTGCATGATACGCCCCCGCGCAACAATGGTGTCTGACATCCATGTTAACGACGAGCCGCTTGCGCACCAGGAAACTCGATGGTTAAATCTTCTTCGGTATCCGCATGGAATAAAAAGAACGCCACACGAAGATGAGCGCGACCCCTAACAGGGCGATACCGATATACGGTAGGATGTTCGTCGATCCACTTGCCGAGGCGCTGGCCGCCTTCTTCATTTCCACCGCGATTTCTACGGCAAGCAATCCGAAAAGAGTCGAGAATTTGATAATCGGATTCAGGGCGACCGAGGTAGTGTCTTTGAACGGATCGCCGACCGTGTCGCCTACCACCGTGGAGTCATGGAGCGGTGTGTTCTTTTCCCGCAGATCGACCTCAACCAGTTTCTTGGCGTTGTCCCACGCTCCACCGGCGTTGGCCATGTAGATCGCCTGGAATAAGCCGAAGACCGCGATAGAGATCAGGTACGCCACAAAGAAATTCGGATCGAAGAAGGCAAAGGCAAGTGTAAACGCCATAAGTGCGATAAAGATGTTCCACATGCCGCTCTGAGCATACTCGGTGCAAATGCGAACCACCGTTTTGGAATCCTCGAGATCAGCTTCCTTCTTACTGAGATCCATGTTCTTCTTGATGAACTCGACGGCTCGATAGGCGCCGGTGGTGACCGCCTGCATCGAAGCGCCGGAAAACCAGTAGATCACCGTGCCGCCGCAGATGAAGCCGAGCAACACGGGAGCATCCGTTAGGCTCAGGTGAAGAAGGCCCGCTTTTCCTAACAGCAGAATGATCGAGAAGATCATCGTCGTGGCGCCGACAACGGCCGTTCCGATCAAGACCGGCTTGGCGGTCGCCTTGAACGTGTTGCCCGCCGAATCGTTGGCTTCCAGGTAGTGTTTGCCGCGTTGGAAGTCGGGTTCGAAACCGAAGTCCCGCCTTATCTCCTCCTTAATGCCGGGGATTTGCTCGGTCTGCGCCAATTCAAAGATCGACTGGGCGTTATCCGTTACGGGGCCGTAACTATCGACGGCGATGTTCACAGGCCCCATGCACAAGAAGCCGAACGCGACCAGGCCAAACGCAAAGATGGAGCCGACGCCGACAAGCGGCGCCTCGGTCACTACTTGTGTGACCGAGTCGATCACGTCGGGCGCGAGTTTCACCATCATGATTTCATTAAGGCCTTGCAAGCTGACAAAGTAAGCGGCCGACATGAGGGCCGCGATCAAACTTCCCATCCAGAAGGCGCTGAAGTTTCCCGCGACGATGCCGGAGAGAATCGTAAGTGATGTTCCACCCTCACGGGTCGCCGTGACGATCTCATTGACGTGTTTGGAGTGAGAGCTGGTAAAGATTTTGGTAAATTCGGGTATCAGCACGGCCGCGAGTGTGCCGCAACTAATGATCGTAGCAAGTTGCCACCAGAGGTCCGCGTGTATCGTCGTCCCGACACGCAGATCGCTGATAAGCAGGTAGCTCATGCCATACGAGGTCGTGATGCACAGGATCGACGCGATCCAGATGAGACGGGTTAGTGGAGTTTCAAAGTTGAATTCCGTCAGCCCGCGGTACTGTTTTTCCGAAATCGCCTGGTTCACGAAGTACGATACACCCGACATGAAGTCCATTAGGAATCGCATTGCGAAGATCCAGACGATGAGCTTGGCCTGAATGTCCACGCTGGGGACCGCGAGTGTGATGAAGGCGATGAGGGCCACGCCGGTGACACCGTAGGTCTCAAAACCGTCGGCCGTGGGGCCGACGGAGTCGCCGGCGTTGTCACCCGTGCAGTCGGCGATAACGCCGGGGTTGCGCGGGTCGTCTTCTTTCACCTTGAAAACGATCTTCATGAGGTCGGAGCCGATGTCGGCGATCTTCGTGAAGATACCACCCGCTATGCGCAAAGCAGACGCGCCAAGTGATTCACCAATCGCGAAGCCTAGAAAACACACACCGACGATTTGTCGAGGTACGAACAAGAGAATGATGACCATCATGACGAGTTCGAGCGAAATCAAGAAAAGCCCGATCGACATGCCCGCACGCAACGGAATGTTCACCACATCCCACGGCTCACCTTTGAGTGAAGCAAAAGCAGTCCGGGCGTTCGCATAGGTATTCACGCGGATTCCATACCACGCGACCCAGTATGACCCCGCCATGCCGACGACGGAGAACAATAGCACGTAAATTACTTTCATTACCGGCGGGATTGGATCCGGGGCGGCGATTTGCGTTATCGTGTCACCGTATGTCGCCCATTGCTCACGGGGCATCGTTCCCGATAGTCTGGTGATGAATTGATCTCTGGTCGGTACACTTTCCTTCACTTGCGACAAGGACGTGAGGACATCCTCGGGGATTCGCTTGCTTTCTTCGGGATACAGCCGAAGTTCCTGCATCGTTCGATCGGTCACCTGGTAGTCGGCTGCGTGTCCGAATGCGAGCAAGTAGTACGAGATGGCAATGGCAATCAGGACAAAAAGCATGAGCAGGAACTTGCCCTGCTGGAGGAGATAAGTCTTGCAGGTTTGAAAAATGACCTCGGCGACGTTCAGCATCGAGCAATGCGCCGGAAGTTTTCGGATTTGCCCTCGGAGGTAGAGGCTTATTCCGAGCGTGCCTGCGATCACGCAAGCGCCCCAAAATAGAAGCCACCATGCGACGATTTCTTTTCCGAAGATCGTGAACTTGCCGGCATGCAAATCGGGGATCGCGAGGTCCGCTTCACTTGCATAAAGCGATGTACCGGTTAGAAGCAGAATCGCAATCGACCATAGAGACAACTTCAGCCAATTCATCATGACTCCACAAGTTTGTAGATCGGAACTCCCAAAAAGCGGAAGGGCCACGGACCTAAGCGGCCTCATGCGCTCGATGATCCGGACCCACTCCAGACCGATCAGATTCTGATTATTACGGGGTCAAGATAGGAACTGCCGGTGTGTGCGAACAGTGGCAGCGAAACGTGAACCGGCTACAAAACGAAAAGGCCCCTGCGGTTATGTCGATCCGCAGGGGCCTTAGGTCAAACAACGAATGTTACCGTCGAAGCTGTCGCAAACGGTCAATCAATGCTTCCGCTTCTTCGCGATCGGAGCGTCGGCGACTCGAAAAGGGCGCGAAAACCGCCAGGCATGCAACGAGCACTGCCGCACTGGATTGCCACCATTTCCACGGGGAGGACGCGACGGGCGGCTCTTCATCCGTGGGCGAGCCGGCGATCACAGTCGGCTCGGGCGCTACCGCATCATCAGTGACATCGGTCATTTCTGTCAGCAGAGGCACATACACCGAAGTCACTACGGTCACGGTTTCCAAGATTGAAGTAAAGTCAAGCAGCGTGGAAACTACCGGCGTGGATTCGGTTCCGCGCACGACCACCGTTTCTTCTTCAACCCGTGCCGGGGTTTCGACCGGCGCGGACTCGGGATCGTCCGCTGGGTTGTTTTCTGTGTTTCCCGATTTTGCGTCTGGCTCGACCGAGCCAAAATGAGTCTTTCGTCAGCCTCAGCCAGGTTTATGGTATGCGACCTGGCCTCCAACTTGGTTGTTGGTGCTGGTTCTCACCATTAACTCAGGCGAAATCTTGCCCCCGCCGTGGATCGTTCCCATGAGCGAGTGGCTATTGGCCATGCTACCTGCGGCCAGTCCGGAGAACATGGCAGCGTGGTTGCCCGTAACGACCATCGCGTTACTCGACGTGGTGACACCGGAAATACGGCCTAGGTGTATGCCGTGCGTCGTCATCCCCGTTGTCGGAAGGGCCACACTGTCGCCGGTCTCAAATTCCTGGATGGAATGGGCTTCATAATGCTGGCCACGCTGTTCCCCAGTTACGAGAGCATGATGATCGGTCGGGCTCAGGTGGCTCTTCGAGGAATAGAACGCGGGCCAGTCCTTTACAACATTGGTTCCGCCGCCGCCGTCGAGGAAAATGGCTTGGGTGATGTTGGGGTCGAAGACGAAGCGGTCATTGCCGTCCCCGCCATAGATATTCAGCCGCAAAATGTCACTCGCGTCGAACTGCAAAACGTCGCCGCCGTCCAGCGTGACATCGATGGTATGGGCAGCCGTGTTCGACGACACGGTCACCTGATGATGGTTGTTATCGAGGACGATCCGCAAAACTCCGCCTGTGACACCGATCGGCTGTTCGCCGGGGGCCAGCGTAATTCGCGGCGACGCCTCCGGCACGGGATCGGAATCGGATCGGTCGTCCAACGAGAGGATGAAGAGCCCGCCGACCATGTCGATGCCGAGGATTTTGCTATCGCCGAGGAACGGGTAAACACCCCACGCACCGTTGTAGAAATTCACGGCGCCGGCGTACGTGTCGTAGTTGCCGAGCAACACGGGATTGAACCGATTGCTGATGTCGTAGACGAAAATGCCCGCCTGATACCAGGCCGCGTAGAGCCGATCGCCCTTGATCATGACCTGGTGAACACAGTACGACTGGCTGGTCGGCAGTGCCAGGCTCCATGCGAGTTGGGGGTTACTTGGATTGGTAACATCCCAAAACGAAAGATTTCCGCCCTCTTTTTCGTGAGCAACCGCAACAAAGTTTCCATCCTCAGTCGGCCAGGCGGTATGGGCGCGGGATCCAGAGAAAACAGTTCCCAGTCTCGTCACCGGAACGCCCAAGTTGGCGACCTGGCTGATGTCGTAGATTTCTACTCGCGGGCTGCCGAAAATGCCGGCGACATAAAGTCGGCCGTTGATGGCCGTCACTTCGTGAACGGTTTCGGTTGCCGAAATGATGTTGCGAATGAAAGTCGGATTCGCCGGGTTCGTAACGTTGAAGACCTTGATCACCGACGTGCGTGAATCGGCCTCGTACAGGTAGTTCCCGTCGACCGAGAGCGTATGAACGTTGTTGTGTCCCTGTTGGCTCGAGGTGATTCGGAAGATCTCAACCGGATTGGCCGGGTTTGAGGTATTGACGATCGTTACGCCGCCGCCGCCGTCGCTCGAAAAATAACCAAACGTACGGCGGCCGCCCTTCTGTTCGATCTCCACATCGCGGAAGTCGTTCCATGTCTCGCCATTGAAAACTTTGGTGCTCTTGAATTGGCTTACGAGGAAAGGGCTAGCGGGGTTGGTGATGTCGACAATGTGAATGCCGTTCTCATTCCCGTAATGGCCGACATAGGCGTACTGCCGGCCGTTCTGCGTTACACCCCACCCGTCGGAATAGTACGCGCTCCCGTTGTTCCATTGGCCGAGCTTGGTGAGTGAGGGAACAATGCGATCCTCAAGGAGCTGAAGTTCCGGTCGAACGCGACGCTTCCATCCATTACTTGAGGCCGGACGCTGTCGCTTCCCACCGAGGAATCCGTTCGAACCCATTCAAGAGTCTCCTTGGGTCGAAAAGTAAAGGCGAACCGCTGGACGCCTGCACTGCGAGCCTTCCGCCGAGTCTTTCTAGATTAACCTTCTTTTAAGTCCCAAACAACATTGTTTTTAGAAAATATCATGCAGACGCTACATTCTGCGTAATGCAACCGATTTTTTCGACTTGTGATTCCGGAATTCCTGCTCGAATCAGCTGGGCTTTGACATCCGTGCTGTGACTAGCTTCAGCATGCGTCCAGCATATGAGGATGCGATTGTGTCCTCTTGATGTGTCGCCGAGTGCAACGGTAACCGAATGCGAAAAAATCCGGCCCCATGCCTGTTCGACCTCGGTGCAAGCGGCGCGGCTGTCAGCCACCAGGGGGCTCCAAATTAGGTTCTTGACGCAGACTCCTCCATCTGCCAGCGCCTGCCGTAGTCGTTGGATGTGGGCGCCGCTGCGACCGGCCAACGGCACATGTTGAAACCCATCGAACAAGTCATCGAAAATGAAATCGTAAGATTCACCAGCGCGTGCAAGGAATTCTTCGGCCATTTCCGCGTGAAATGTGATCTTTTCGAATACCGGATCATTCAATCGAAAGAAGCGACGCGCGAGCCCTTCAAGTTCGGGTTCTTCATCTACTGCGTCGATAACGGCGTTGGGATTATCGAGCGCCAGGCACTTCGCCGCCGTGAAGGCGCCGGCGCCAAGAAGAAGAGCGCGCTTCACCGGTTGTTTGGAGAGATGGCTGCACTTATGAAACCACAGGTAATTGAATACCGGCTCTTCCGAGTGAAGGGACATGGCACCCTGTTCGCAGCCGTCGAGTAGCAAGTATCGAGTTTGCTCATCCTCGCAAACCGTGAGCCTGCGACGTCCACCTTGGTCATCGTGCAGCAAGCGCCGGCCTTGGTTGTCTAATCCAAGTGCCGACGTTACAGCGTTTTCTTGCTCTTTTTTAGTTGACACTGCACCGGCTTCCGCCTTAACCTTCCAGTGGTCATTCTGCGTTTTTATTTCGTTATAGGGAGCGAATCATGTTTCAAGTCGGAGTCCGACGCGGCGGCCGGCAGCGTGCTTTCACGCTGATCGAGCTTCTCGTCGTCATCGCGATTATCGGCATTCTGATCGCCCTGTTATTGCCGGCCGTGCAGAAAGTGCGCGAGGCCGCCGCGAAAACCAAGTGCTCTAACAACCTGAAGCAGATCGGTACCGCCCTGCACATGTATCACGATTCAAACGGTGCATTTCCGCAGGCGTACTCCTCGAAGAAGCTCTTCTACGATCCGAAACCGCAGAAAGCCGGGGATTATTGGCCGACGTGGGGCGTTTCGATTCTTCCGTTTATCGAACAGGCCAATGCCCACGCGGCGGGGTTCTTTGTCTACGATAAGATGTCGATCAAACAATACCAATGCCCGTCCGATCCGCGCTTCGACACCAAGCATACCGGCTCAGCATTTGGAGGCGGCCAGGGGTTGACTTGGTATCTCGCGGTTGACGGTTATGACATGGACATTCAGGGAGCCAAGCTTTCGCTCGGCAACCAAGGGATCATTTACTATGACTCCAAGACCAGGATGGCGGAGATAACGGATGGAACCAGCACCACCGTGATGGTCGGCGAACGGCCGCCGGTACTTAACCTTTACTGGGGCTGGTACACGTGGAGCCAATTCGATTCGACACTGGATGCGCGGACGACGGAGAAGAAGATCACAACCGAAGGCAACGGCTCCAGTAAGGCTTGCGTGTTCCCCGCAGTCTACGGTCCCGGCAACCTGCAGAATAACTGTGATGCCAATCACTTCTGGAGCCACCACCAGAACGGCTCGAATTTCCTATTCGGCGATGGATCGGTCCGCTTCGTTGGTTACAATGCCAACCCGATCCTCATCTATCTCGCAACTCGCGGCGGCGCGGAACCTATCAGCGAGGGGAGTTACTAACGGATTGATGGCGAGCACACACGCGGATTCCAATCGCGAACGATCGTTAGAGCGGGCCGCGGATTTCATCCGCTCCGCCGCACGTGTTGCCGTCTTGACCGGCGCCGGCGTGTCGGCCGAGAGCGGCATTGCGACGTTTCGCGGCGCGGGCGGGCTTTGGGAAGGAAACCGGATCGAGGATGTTGCCACGCCGCGTGCCTTTCGCCGCAACCCTGAACTCGTGTGGCGTTTCTACAACGCGCGCCGAGCCAACCGGAGAGACGTCCGTCCCAATCCGGGACATGTGGCGCTGGCAGAACTCGAAAGCCTGCTCGGCTTCGAACGCTTTACACTGATCACGCAAAACGTCGACGGATTGCACCAAGAGGCCGGGAGCCAGCGCGTCCTCGAAATCCACGGCAGCATCGCTCTGATTCGTTGCAGCGAGTGCCGCGACATCGTTGACTGCGGCTTGGAACCGTTGCCCGACCTGCCTAAGTGCGAGGAGTGCGGCGGACTCCTTCGGCCGGACATCGTGTGGTTCGAAGAGGCGCTGCCGGAAGACGTCTGGGCGGCGGCCGATCTCGCGGCATCAACCTGTCAGTGTTTTCTCGTCGTCGGAACGAGCGCTATCGTCTATCCCGCGGCCGGGCTGATCTTTCGCGCCAGGGAAGAAGGCGCCAAGGTCATCGAAGTGAACCTCGACGAAACCGAGGCGAGTCATGCGGTTGACGTCGGGCTCTACGGACCCTCCGGCGAAATCCTCCCGGAGCTGGTGCGCCGTTTGGATCGACCGGCGTAAAACACCACAAAGACACAAAGAACACAAAGCCATGGTGGTTTTCTTTGTGTTCTTCGTGCTTTGTGGTGAAAGGATGTAATAACCGATGCCCGCGAAGTTACTCGACGGCAAGCAGTTGGCCGAGGTGATGCGTCAGGAGATTGCCGCACGCACGGCCGCGCTCCTGAAGAAACACAACGTCCGACCGGGGCTGGCCGCGGTACTTGTCGGCGACAACCCAGCGAGCGAGGTCTACGTTCGCAACAAGCGAAAGGCCTGCGAACAAGCCGGCCTGGCGAGTTCGCTGCACCACCTTTCCGCGGATACGTCGCAACCCAAGTTACTCGAGTTGATTCACCAACTCAACGTCGACGCCGCCGTCCACGGCATTCTGGTGCAACTTCCGCTTCCGAAGCAAATCGACGAAGCGACTATCGTTCAAGCCGTCACTCCGGTGAAAGACGTGGATGGTTTCGGCCCGGAGAACCTCGGCCTTCTCGCGGCAGGATACCCGCGTTATCTACCTTGCACCCCTGCCGGCGTGCAGCAAATCCTGCTACGCAACGGTATCAAACTCGACGGCGCCCACGTGGTCATCGTCGGCCGAAGCAACATCGTCGGAAAACCACTGGCCCTCATCCTGATGCAGAAGGCGGCAGGCGCCAACGCCACCGTGACCGTATGCCATAGCCGAAGCCGCGACATCGGCGCGGTGACGCGTCAGGCGGATGTGATCGTCATGGCCATCGGCCAAGCCCAGTTTCTAAAGGCCGACATGGTTCGGCCAGGCGCTGTCGTTATTGACGTCGGCATGAATCGACTGCCGGACGCAAAACTCGTCGGCGACGTCGATTTCGAGGCCGTTAGTCAAGTCGCATCGGCCATTACTCCAGTACCGGGCGGCGTCGGCCCGATGACGATCACGATGCTGTTGGCGAACACGTTGCAGGCGGCCGAGGTTAGCCGCGACGCGGAGTCTTCGGAGCGGAGCGCGTAGCGCCGGAACGTAACCGTTCGACCAACGATGTCAACTCGGTGGGCAGTGGCATTTCCCAATGGTGGGAGGCGCCGGTTACGGGATGGATGAAGCCCAGTTCGGCGGCGTGCAGGGCGAGGCGGGGTGTACCGCTTTTGTCGGGGCGTATGTTTCCTTTCACATCGCGGTTATACACTTTCTCGCCGCAGACAGGGTGGCCGAGCTCGGCGAGATGAATGCGAATCTGGTGCGTGCGACCGGTTTCCAGTCGACACGAAACCAGCGAGTAACCCGAAAGCCGTTCGGATGTTTCGACGTGAGTGACCGCTGCTTTTCCGGCCCCCGGCGTCTTGCTGCTGCCGCGGCGTCGGTCGCCACGATCACGCACCAACTTTGAGGCGATGCGTTGCGGTGATAAGTCGTCGACGACCACTGCGATGTACCGGCGAAGAATCGTGTGGGCGTGGAATTGCTTGCCGAGGCCGCGCTCGGCCACAACCGTGCGCGCGAATACGACCAGGCCGCTCGTCTCCTTATCCAAACGATGTACAACTCGCAGGCGCGGCGCCGGTGTACTTCGCCTGCGTTTTTGCTGCGCGCGATGAGCTTCGCCACAAGGTCTTCCAGCGTTGGATGCAATGACTTTCGTTTTGCTGACCACAGACGTTCAGCAGGGTGGCGAACCGTGGCAATGCCGGCCGGTTTTTCGACAACGACCAGATGTTCATCCAGATGACGAATAACGATTGGAATGGTTTGAACATCCGCAATGCGACGCGCCGATGTTTCGATCACTTCTCCTGCTTGAAGTCGACGCGCGGGATCAAGGCAAACTTCTTTGTTAATTTGGACGCGTCGGCCGGCGATCATCCGCTTGATTTGGGTCCATGAGAGTTGGGAATAGTGACGGCGAAGTACGGCCGCAAGAGTCAATCCTTGAAGTTCGGGGCCGACCAACAGCACATTCGGTGTGCTCATGGAGATGCGCCGGGTCGCCGGCGTGGGTTTCTAACTGACTTCCGGTGTGGGCCGTAGCCAACGTGGCGACCGGAGTTCGGGACCGTGTGAACGTGGTCACTTCTCACGGCATGATTAGCGCGATTACGGCGCGCTTTCAATGCCACCTTCGGCGGCTCTGCCGGAATCAGCGCATCGCTACCGCCGCCGATGAGGTCCTGTCGACCGGCTTTGAGAAGTGCCTCACGAACCGCGAAGTAGTTCTCCGGCTTGAAAAACCGCGCCCGTTGGAGCTTCCGGTCCTTCAAATGTCGGACTATGTACACCCGCTTCTTCGTGAAAAAGATCCATCTCCGTGTAAAACATTCACGTTGCCACATCGTTAGCTGCATGCAGCAAGAATCGTAAAGGCATCACGCCATTCGACCTACTTTGCCATCGCGAACCGCCTCTCAGCGATTCCGGAGGTGCGTAGTGCAGCTTCGGCACGTACCTCCCAGTAGCTGGGCGGAGTTCGTCGCGGCGCAGTTTTCACGCGTTTCAGATTCCGCTTCGCACGGTCGTTGGCAGGGTCAATACGAGCCGCCTGTTCGAAGAACTGCTCGATGTTGAGAAGGGACGAGTCGAGACCCGCCTGAGCAATCGCCTCCCATTCGAGGATTTCGCTTCTCACTTGTGTCGAGCCTTCCTTCTCCAAAGCCTTGTCGCAGAGCTTGATACATTCCAGATACCTATGTGTCATTAGGGCGTGATGCGCTAGGAATGTGTAGGGCCAGATTAGAGGCGAGCCAAGCCTAACGGCTGCCTCAAGATCGACGATTGCCTGGTAGTGAACACCATACAAGAGAATTCCCCTCGCGACGAGCAGCCCATCGTTGTCAGGATCGATACGAAGGGCCATCGAGTAGTGATCGATTGCATCCTGCCAGCGCGCTAGAAACTCGTAGCCGAACCCAAGCAGACCGAGTGCCATCACCACTGTGGTAGCGTCGATCTTTTTCGGCTCGTCGTTGGCGACGCGCAGAGCCTCCTTCAAGACGGGCTCGATTGCCTGCAAGATTTGGTTTCCCTCAACGTCCGAGAGCAGCCTCGCAGACATAAGCTTGATATCGGCGGCCCGAACGTAAGCGATCGGGGAGAAACGTCGATAGTCGCGTAGAATCTTCTCGGCTTCCGCCAATGCCGCAGGGGGGGCCGCAAGGCTTAACGCGTGAAGAAACATCGCAAGATAGCTGGGGTTTTCGGGGTTCAGCTTGTGTGCATGCTGAAAGAAAAGTGCGGCAGTCGCCGGATCGCCAGCTTCAAGCCAAATCGTACCACGAAGGTAGCTCATCAGGAAGGGGTCGATGAAGGCGCGCCAACTTCGTAGCAACTCGAGCGACTGATCCCACTCTCCTCGCGCCCGTGCCTCATAGGCCTCGTTGAGTCCGGCTTGAGCTTCCCCGGTCATTTCCTGTCGAGTTGGCGGTGTTTCGTAAAGGGAATAAAGATCCTCAGCGACTAATCGCGCTCGTGCCCGCTCAGTCTCCGAAAGTGCTTCCCACGGACTATCCGACGCATCGCGGATCGCTTCAGCCTCGGGACTGTCTTCCTTCCCCTCAGCGATCAGTCGATGGAGCTCATGTGTCCCGCGGACCGTGGCGAGATAGCTTGGGCTCAAGGTGAGTGGTCGCGCCGTCATGATTAAGTCTCGTCTTCACTCCAATCGGCTCTCGTCGCGGCAAGGTCGCCTTCATAAGTAGCCAGCGGCACGACTTGGGCAGGCGCAATGTTGCCATGTGTTGTGCTGTCTGGCTCAAGCGTTAGCCCATTCGCGAAAGCTCCCTGGGCGAAGACACCTTGTCCATAGCGAAAGCAGAAAGTGTTATTGCTTCCCATTGCACCTGGAACGATGGGCCGAAGTCGCTTCGGGATGCGCTTGTGGTTAATATCCCGCCAGTTTGGCGCGACCGACATTCCCTTCCCGTTCACTTGGACGTTGTTCTGGGCATCAACGTCCACGTCGGTTCCTGGGCGAACTCCAAGACCGTGACTGCTGGAGGCAATGACCGGCAAGTCATCATTGACATCTTTCCTCATGACACGAAAAACTCGTGGTATGTTCAGCTCCCCGTTCCTTGGAGTTGTCCAGCCTCCGCTATTTTAGCAAGATGGCGAGCTTGCGTTGTCGCGGGCGATCAAAGGCGATCCACTCATCGTGCGCGATTCTTGTCTTGGCGTCGTGCCCGCTTCCTTCCAGGTCGATAACCTCGACTTGGCAGGCCACGCTCGCCAACCGCTTCCCCCTTCGCCGGATTCGCCACCGTGTGGTAATGATCTGCATCGTTGGCCCGTCGTCTGCGTGCCTCGATGGCCTCCCTGGGCGGCTGTGCGGGAATCAGAGCGTCACAACCGCCGCCGATCAAGTCCTGCCGCCCGGCCTTGACGAGTGCCTCACGAACTGCGAAGTAGTTCTCCGGCTTGAAAAACTGCAGCAGCGCCCGTTGGAGCTTGCGGTCCTTTAAGTGTCGGGCGATGTACACCGGTTTCTTCGTGAATGGATCCATCTCCGTGTAGTACATGCACGTCGCCACGTCGAAGGGGGCGGGGATAAAGTCCTGCACCTGGTCGGGCCGATAGCCGTTCCGCTTCAAGAAAACCGCGAGATCGATCATCGCATTCAAATCGCTCGCCGGATGGCTCGAAATGAAGTACGGCACCATGTATTGCTTCGGCTTGCCGGCTTCCTTCGACGCTTTCTTGAAGGAATCCGCGAACGAGCGGAAGTTGTCGATGGGCGGCTTCTTCATGGTGTCGAGAACGGTCGGATCGGTGTGCTCGGGCGCGACTTTCAAATGGCCACCGACGTGGTGGGCGGCCAATTCCTTCACATATTCCGGTGAAAGCTGGGCCAAGTCCATGCGGATTCCCGAAGCGACCAGCGTCTTTCGAATTCCCGGCTCAGTGCGCGCCTTCCGCATCAGTTCGATGAGTGGACCATGGTCGGTGCCAAGCAGTTTGCAAATGCTCGGATGAACGCACGAGAGCCGTTTGCACTTGGCTTCAACGTCGGGTCGGGTGCAGCGCATCTGGTACATGTTGGCGGTCGGACCGCCGATGTCGCTGATCGTGCCTTTGAACTCCGGATCGGCTGCGACCTTGCGGACCTCGTTCAAGATGGACTCTTGCGAACGTGACTGAATGATCCGACCTTGGTGTGCGGTGATCGAGCAAAACGTGCAGCCACCGAAGCAACCACGCATGATCGTCACCGAATCCTTGATCATTTCAAATGCCGGGACCGGCTCGGTGTACGAAGGATGCGGCCGGCGTGTGTAAGGCAGGTCGTAAATTCGATCCATGTCCGCGTCGGAAATCGGCAGGGGAGGCGGATTGGCCACTACCGCCTGGCGATCGTGGAACTGAACGAGGGTTTTTGCATTGAATGGATTGGTGTGGACGTGAATGAGTCGCGTCGCCTCGACGAACGCGTGCTTGTCCGATTTCACGTCTTCGTAACTGGGTAGTACGACGGCGTCCCAAGCCCACGGGTTGTCCGCCTGCGGGCGGATGGGCTTGGATTCAGCCGCGCCGAGAGCATACGCCACGCCGCGCATGTCGCGCATGTCCTTTACCGACTTACCCGCCGCGAGTCGACGGGCGATTTCGACGATGGCGTCTTCCCCCATGCCGAAAACCACCAGATCGGCCTTGCAATCGAGAAGGATCGACCGCCGAACGGTGTCGCTCCAATAGTCGTAATGAGCCAAGCGTCGCAACGAGGCTTCCACGCCGCCGGCAATGATGGGCACGCCGGGGAATGCCTCGCGGCTGCGGTGGCAGTACGCCAGCGTGGCGCGGTCGGGCCGCAGACCGATCCGGCCACCGGGGGAATAGGCATCGTCGTTACGGACTTTCTTGTTGGCCGTGTAGTGGTTGATGAGCGAATCCATGTTGCCGGCGCTGACGCCGAAGAAAAGCCGAGGCCGGCCGAACTGTCGCCATGGCTCACACGACCGCCAATCCGGCTGGCTTAGAATGGCCACGCGGAATCCCGCCGCTTCGAGCACCCGTCCGAGGATCGCCATCGCGAAACTCGGATGGTCGACGTAGGCATCTCCGGTAACAAACACCACGTCGACCTCGTCCCAACCGCGCTGGGCCATTTCGGCGCGCGTCATCGGCAGGTGCGGCGCGGAATAGCGCTCATGCCACATAGGTAACGACAAACGATTCGTAGGTGGCTGACTCATCAATGCATGGGTGCGGTGGTTTAGTTGATCGAACGGATCATTATATCTCATGTTGCGAAATATTCGCGACCGCGCCAACGAATCCGCGATCGCACGGTTATACTGGTAGACGAGACACCAATACGTGGATCCAGACGGCATTTGGCAAAGGACTCGCGAAAAACCCAGAGTAGTGGATGCGCGTGGCTGAGTCACACACCGACACGCCTCCGGCGGACGAGCCGCAGTTGGTCGAACACGCCCAGCGCGGTGACCGGCAGGCGTTCGCGGTGCTCATCGAGCGCTACTGGGACCGGCTTCACCGCTGGCTTTACCACCTCAGTCACGATCGCCACATGGCCGAGGACTTGACGCAAGACGCGTACCTTAAAGCCTTCGCTAATTTGTCGTCGTTTCGGGCGGGCACCAACTTCCGGGCATGGGTGTTTCGCATTGCCTACAACTCGCTCTTGAATCACCAGCGCTCAGCGAGGCGGATTCGCCCCTTGTCGACGGCAGAGCAAGTGACAGTCAGTCCCGGACCGGAGCGGCAAGTCGTCGGCCGGGAAGTCGTTGCGCTGGTGTCGCGAGCACTGCGCAGGTTGCCACGAGACTTTCGCGCCGCCTTGTTGTTGCGAACGGAGGAGGGTTTGTCCTTTCGCCAGATCGCGGGTGTACTTCGGACCACCGAAGTGACGGCGCGCTGGCGCGTATTCAAAGCGCGACAAAAACTGATGGAGGAGCTTGGCCCGCAATTGGACGGTGAAAAATCATGAACTGCCACCGTATTCGACATCACCTGCTTTCGTCGGAAAAACCCGACGCACCGAGCGAGAACGCCCGCCGGCACTTGCGAGGCTGTGCCGCATGCCGTCGTTGGCATGTACAACTGGTCCGATTAGAAAACTCCCTCCGAGAGATACCCACTCCGCAAAGCGAAATGCGTACGCGCACAATGCGGCAATTCCTCGCCGAATCCCCCGCCGCTGCATCGGGAACCGGCAGGCAACTACCCTGGCTCGTGCGGCTCTCGCCGGCGACGGTCTGGAACTGGTGGCACCGGCATGATGCGCATTGGCGAGCGTTGGCATCCGGCGGACTCGCCGCGGCACTCTTGTTTGTGACGCTGGTTATCCTCCTTTGGGGACCCGACGACCGCAGCGTGACGCCGGTCGCAAAGAAGAAAGCAACCGATCCGTTCCTGGCCAGGCTGTTCGATCGGGACGTTCATCTGGCCTCCGCTCGGACTCCTCGTGCTCGGCTAGAGATTCTCACGGAGCTCGCGAATGATCTGCAAATCCAAACGCGGGCGGCGGTGAGCGGCGCGGCGGACGACGACATTGTTCAACTCACCGACCTCTACGAGCAGGTCTTAAATGAAGGTGTCGTGGCCGGCGCCAGGAAACTACCGGCCGAACTTCGTCGCCAGGTGCTAACACCGATTTCCGAACGCCTGGCAATGATCGGCGTAGAAACCGAGCAAATGGCTCTGAACCTGCCTCATTCGACTGCCGGCGCCCTACAGAGAATTGCCGCCGCCTCACGACAAGCGGATGGCCAGCTTCGCGCCTTTGTGGCGGAGGTGTCGTCATGAGAATCGTCCCCGTCTTGAACTTGCCGTTAGCACTGTGTCTTGCCGTCATTGCGATGGCTCATGGACCAACGGTAACGAGCGTCCCGGCAAACCCGGAGCAGCTTTTGCGAAATCGCGCACTCATTCGTGATCTCGTCCTGAGCAGTTTGAAGCTCGCCGCGGAAGACGATCCACTTTCGCGGGCGGACCAGTGTCACTCACTCGCCGAGCGTGTCGTCGACGAAATTCGCGTCTCGGCCTCTTCACAGGAATTCGACCGTGCCGTCCAACTGAGCGACCATTTGCATTCCATGTTGAAGCTCGGCGTTGCCGGCAATCTCCGGATCGTGCGGTTCGAGTCGTCGCCGAGTTCCGCACGCGAAATCGATGTGCAACGCGTCGGCGGTCAAGTCCGCGATTTGATGGAGCAATTCCTGACCGGCCAGAATGAAGAGGCGATAGAGCTACGCCGCGTGATTAGAAACGTCCGAGACGGCCAGGCCGAAGTCGACAAAGTGCTCCAAGTTCGGACCGAACCGTGACATGACCGCTTCCACTTTTGACCTCCGACCGGAAGTCGCCGCGGCCCTAATGTCACAGAAACCAGTCGTCGCCCTCGAATCGACGCTCATTTCTCATGGCCTGCCCTGGCCGACCAATTTGGAAACGGCGCGCGAAGCCGAATCGGCGATTCGTTCTGAAAATGCCGTTCCGGCGACGATCGCGGTGATAGACGGCCGTCCAACGATTGGACTCAACGAAACTGAACTGGAAAAGCTGGCGCAGAATCGCAATGTGGTCAAAGCAAGCCGTCGGGATCTCGCTGCCGTGATCACACAACGGCAAACGGCCGGGACAAGCGTCGCGGCGACGATGTTCTTGGCCCGAGAGGCCGGTATTCGGGTCTTTGCGACGGGTGGAATTGGCGGCGCCCATCGTGGGGAGAGCAATCAATGGGACATCTCGGCCGATCTGACGGAACTGGCGCGAACTGCTGTCGCGGTAGTTTGCTCCGGCGCCAAGAACATCCTCGATATCCCGCGTACCCTTGAGATCCTAGAAACCTATGGCGTGCCGGTCGTAGGTTTTGGCACGGGCGACTTTCCGGCGTTCTATGCGCGCTCCAGCGGGCAGCCGGTCGGCGTCCGCGTGAATACTTCCGCGGAGGCCGCGGACTTAATCTCTGCGCATTGGAGTCTCAAAGGCGCCGGCGTTGTCATCGCCCAACCGGTGTGCGAAGAGGCAGTTTTGTCATCGGAAGTATTGGAGTCAGCGCTCGAACAGGCCGAGCGCGATGCGGTCGATGCAGGCGTCCGCGGCTCGGCGCTTACGCCGTTCTTGCTCAGTCGACTTGCGGAGTTAACCGGCGGACAAACTCTACGGGCCAATCAGGCGCTCGTGGTGGCGAACGCGCGGCTGGCGGCGCAGATCGCAAGTCACCTCTGCTAACCTCGCAACGTCCGAATTCGGCTAGCGGACTTTCACCCCCTCTCATCAAACGTTAACTCCCTAAACCCCTACACGCTCAGGCTTTTACCCAGCTTGACTGGCCAGAGGGCGCTGTCTATAATTCTTCACGCACGACGATAGGGTGAGAGGACGTGCGTCGCCGATGCGGGATTAAGGATTGATACCGCCGGCGAATCAACAGGTGGGCTGAGTGGATGAGCCCGCCCGGCGGCTGAGAACAGGCGTTAGGGGTACTCACGGGAAGAAGTCGGGTTCTGGGAACCTGATCGGGGTTTGTTTACTCCACTCGATGGATGGGGCGTGCATTCAACCCGTCCGTTCCCGTTATTGTCCGCGTAACTGCCTCTGGCGCTTCCAGCCTCCTGACCGAACTCAACGGAACAACCCCGCGAACACCAAGGGGGAACGAGTTCGTCTCGCCTTCCCTCTTGCTTTGGTTTCTCCTGGCAACGGGTGTTTTTTGGCCGACGATTGGTCAGCCCTGATCCAACAGATCAAAGATGCCAACGACATCGTGGAAGTCGTCGGCGGCTACGTCGCTTTGCGCTCCGTGGGCCCGACCTTCAAAGGTTTGTGTCCGTTTCACGACGACCACCGTCCGTCTTTTGATGTCGACCCTCGCCGTCAGCGTTATCGTTGTTGGTCATGTGGCAAGTTTGGCGACGTTTTTAACTTCATTCAGGAAAATGACAAGGTCGATTTTCGTGAAGCATTGGAACTCCTGGCACGTCGAGCGGGAATTCCCTTAGAAAAAACGCCCGATTCCCCGCACCAACGCAACCGCGCCGCTATGCTTCAGGTAATGCGTTGGGCGGCTGAGCAGTACCATCAGTGTCTGCTCGATTCCCCCTTGGCCGAGGCGGCCCGCAGCTATGTTGGCGAACGCAAGCTTAACGGCGAAACCGTGCGTCGCTTCAGCCTGGGCTTTGCCCCACCGGCGGGCGATTGGCTCGTGAACCGGGCAACCAAGGCCGGCATGTCTTTCGATACGCTCGAAAAAGTCGGCTTGTTCGCGCAGCGGGACGGCGGCGACGGGTACTACGATCGTTTTCGCGATCGAGTGATCTTTCCCATACGGGACGCGCGCGGTCAACCGGTTGGTTTCGGTGGACGAATTCTGCCGTCGTCGCCATCGGCAGATCGGTCGCCCAAGTACTACAACTCGGGCGACACCCCGCTCTTTAGCAAGCAAGAGAACCTGTACGGCATCGATGCCGCACGTCAGGCCGGCATCGAAGCCGGATACTTGATTGTGGTCGAAGGATACACCGATGTCTTGATGGCTGAGCAATGCGGGATCCACAACGTGGTGTCAACCATGGGCACCGCATTGAATGCACGACATGTTCAGCACCTCCGCCGTTGGGTTCCGCGCGTCGTCCTCGTGTTCGATGCGGACGCAGGCGGCAGCAAAGGCGTGGATCGTGCCTTGGAGATTTTTGTAAGCCAACAACTGGAACTGGCGATCGCGACTTTGCCCGAAGGTCTCGATCCCTGCGATCTATTGGTACAACAAGGAACGGACGCGTTCCGGCAACTGATTGCCCGGGCGGAGGACGCGCTCGATTTCAAACTCAGTCAGCTTCTGGCTGCAAAGGATGCAGATAGCATTGAAGGCAAACGGCAAGTGGTAGAAGCCGTGCTTGAAATCATCGCCGCCGCCCCGGCGTCCTCCGGACAAGAGGGCGCGGTGAAGCAAGAACTTGTCGTCAGTCGAATTGCTCAACGCATGGGCATTCGAGAAGAAACGGTTTGGAACCGTTTGAAAGAACTTCGTGGTCGACGCCGACCAAACGCTCCTGTGCCGGCGAGAAACGTGCCGGAATCGCGCACGGCCCCCGCGCCGCCGCGCGAACGGCAACTATTGCAGGTTTTGCTCGCTGAGCCGCGATTGGTCGCGTTGGCTTTTGAAGAGATCGCTCCCGATGTAATCGAACACCCCGGATTGCGACAATTGCTTGAAGGGTTGTACGATCTGCACTCGCGCGGCGAAACACCGGACCTGGACCGGCTAAGGCCGCGAATTGGCAACACGGCTCTTGCCCAGACCGCGTTGGAACTCCAGGATATCGGGCGGATGCACCCGGAGCAAGAATCGTGGCTAACGGGTCTACTGGCCGAGTTCCGCAACCGCCGAACTCAGGCCCGACAACGTGAACTTCAGAATCAACTGCATGCTGCCAACGACCACACGGAAGCGGTCGAACTACTCAGGCAGTTGCAGGTCCGCACCGTCAGCTCTGAAACCGGTCCCCCACCTTTGGCCAAGCCGAGTTTCTGAGCGAAGGAGGCACTGGATGGATTTGAAAATGGACGAGGGCCTCAAAGCCCTCATCGAATCGGGTAAGCACAAAGGTTACTTGACCTACAGCCAGGTCAACGACTATTTGCCCGACGATGCCGTCAACCCGGAAAAGCTCGATCAACTCTTGCTTTTGCTCGAAGAGCAAGGCATTGAACTGATCGACGAGTCCGAGGCCGAAGAGCGCGAAGCCGGCCCGGACAACGCGACCGGCGACGCCGCACCCGAAGAACTCGATCTCAGCTTCATGGATGAAGACGAGTCTCGGCGGATCGACGATCCCGTCCGAATGTACCTGACGCAAATGGGCGAGATCCCCCTCCTGAAACGGGATGAGGAAATCTCGCTCGCCAAAAAAATCGAGGTGACGCGTAAGCGTTTCCGCCGCAAAGTCCTTGAGTGCGACTACGCTCTCAGTAACGTAGTGGACACTCTCAAGCGCGTGCACACCAACGAACTTCCTTTCGATCGTACCATCAAGATCTCCCTCACCGAAAACCTGGAAAAAGACAAGATCCTCCAGCGAATGCCGCACAACTTGCGGACGCTGGAACGGCTTATGGAGCAAGACGTCGAAGACTTTGCCCGCCTGGCCGATGCTCGTGGTTCCGAGAGCGAGAAGCGCACCCTGCGTCGCGGCCTGAAGATTCGGCGGCGCAAAGCGGTTACGCTCGTCGAAGAATTGTCCATTCGGACGCAAAAAGTCCAGCCGCTCATGCGGAAGCTCGAACAGATTTCCAGCCGCATGAACGAGCTCGAGTTTCAGCACGAAGACCTTCGCGGTATCCGCGGCGCCAAGGAAGACCGAGCCAATCTCGAAAAAGAGTTGCGCGATCTCATGATGATCACGCTGGAGGAGCCGGCTTCGCTCCGCCGTCGTGTCGAGGTCATGAAGAAACGCTTCACCGAGTACGAAGACGCCAAGCGGGCCCTGTCGGGCGGCAACCTCAGGCTCGTCGTGTCGATTGCCAAGAAATACCGAAATCGCGGCCTGTCGTTCCTCGACCTGATTCAAGAGGGGAACACCGGGCTCATGCGGGCGGTCGACAAATATGAGTATCGCCGCGGCTACAAGTTCAGCACGTACGCCACGTGGTGGATTCGGCAGGCGATCACCCGCGCCATCGCCGATCAGGCGCGCACGATCCGCATCCCGGTGCACATGATCGAGACCATGAGCAAATTGCGAAATGTCTCGAAAAAGTTGCTCCAGGACATGGGCCGCGAGCCCACCATCGAGGAAACAGCTCGCGCCGCCAACATCACCATCGAGGAAACCCGGCGTGTCCTCAAGATCAGCCGGCATCCCATCAGCCTGGATCGCCCGGTGGGTGAAAGCGAGGACAGCTACTTCGGGGACTTCATTGAGGACGGCGGGGCCGAGTCGCCGGTCAGCGCCGCCACCAATGAGATGCTCAAGGACAAGATCGAGCAGGTGCTGAAGACCCTGACGTACCGCGAGCGCGAAATAATCAAGCTCCGCTACGGGTTGGGAGACGGCTATACTTATACACTAGAAGAGGTAGGCCGTATCTTTAAGGTGACGCGCGAGCGCGTCCGACAGATCGAGGCCAAAGCCGTGCGAAAGTTACAGCATCCTGTACGCAGTAGACAACTCGAGGGATTCCTCGACGGGTCGCTGCGAAGCTGACCACCACACCGCCGGTCCTGAGGACCGGCGGTTTTTTTTGGTAACGCATGTTTAGAACGAGGAGTTGAAAGTGCCGGGACCGGGCGCGATTCTGAAAGACATCCACCGACTTCGACGTTTCGCAAAGGAATTGCAAACCCAGATCGAGCGCGGACCCATCGCGCTCAAGAACCAAAAAGCGAAGGTGACCAAGCAGGAGCAAGCCCTCGCCGAGGCACAAGAAAAGCTCAAGCGCCTCAAAATCTCCATTCACGAAAAGGAAGTCTCGCTCAAGGAGAAGGCGCAGCAGATCGACAAACACTCCATGCAGATGAACTCTGCGTCATCCAAGAAGGAGTATGACGCCCTTAAGCACGAGATCGCACACGACCGAGACGCCAGCAAGATCCTGGAGGACGAAGTCCTTACCGCGATGCTCGAAGTGGACGAGCATGCCTCGCGGATCCCCGAGGCCGAACTCGCCGTGCGCACCGCCAAGGAAGAACTGAGCCGCTTCGAAGAATCTCATAAGAAGCGACTCGCAGACCTGACAACCCAGCTGCGTCAGACTGAGGCCGAGATGCAAACGGTCGAGGCCACTCTCAATGAGGACATTCGCCCCGCCTACGAACGGCTAATGTCCGTCATGGGCGAAGACGCGATGTCAGCCGTCCAAGGCCGAACATGTGTTGCTTGTTACACGGAAATCACCGCACAAAACTACAACGACCTCACCGTCGGCCAATTCCTGATGTGCAACAGCTGCGGGCGGATTTTGTATTTGGGGGAGTAGCGGAAGCCCCGGCGAGATGCCTCAAACATGAGCACGTTAACGATTGAAATACCGGAGTCGCTAAAGAAGCGAATCGAAGCGATTGCAGCCCGAGAGGGTTACTCAGTAAGTCAATTCCTTGCGAGTGCCGCAGGCGAAAAGCTGGCGGTCGTTTTAACGATGGATTACCTTCGCCGGGAAGCCGCCGCTGGACGTCGCGAAGATTTCGATAAGTACTTGGCGTCGGTGCCGGACGTTGCTGCGCAAGATAATGATTGAGGGACTGGCGGCATAACGGCACCCCGGGCCCCAGCGTCGCTTGCTACACGGAAATCACCGCGCAAAACTACAACGATCTCACTGTCGGCCAATTCCTGATGTGCAACAGCTGCGGGCGGATTCTGTATTTGGGGGAGTAGCGTGGTGTGTTCACCAATCGGCACCGAGTCTGGGCTCCGCACCCAGACTTGCTGCAAAACACGATGATGGTGACACTTAACGGCGACTTAATTTCAAGAGAGCGCTGTTCGCGGAGCTTTGAATAATTGGATTGGGATCTTTCTGAGCCTCTTCAACAAACTGCAGGGACTCCGGCGTTTGACCAATCTCCCCGAGAACTGCTAGAATTCGCTGACATAGTCCGATCGGCTTCTCTTCCCGATCATTGGTGCCAGTCCCCGACACATTTGATCGCGTAGTTTGATACACACTTATCAACCGCGGAATTGCTGACTTAGCACGTGGCCCCAAAGCCGAGAGGGTATCTTCCAGTGCTATGTTCTCGCTGGGCGTAGTAAATGGATAGCCTTTCATTACCTCCTCCAAAATCCCATCGATTTCAGCGGGAGCCAGTTTTGCAATTGCAAGCATTGCGGATTTGCGTGTACCGTGTTTCTTTGCCGTCTTAACGACATGGGACAAATTCTTGACGTCGTCTTCGCCAAGCGCCTCAGGCTTGGTTTCCGCCAGTATGGAGGCGGCGGCAACTCGTTGGTCTTCATCTTTTCCATAGACTGCACGAGTCTTGAGAAAATCAACTGCCGGCTCGCTATGTGGCGCTGGCAGGGAGATCAAGCGGTACGCTGCATGAAGGGCGAGCGGGCCATCGTTCATTAGTTTGGTCAGTGCCGCAGCGGCAGCGTCAGAGTCGCCCGGACTTCTCAAGGCCAGAATATGGGCCGCGTCCAATACTATGTGATGCGGCATCATTTCGGATTGCAACATCGCCTTTAGCGTTCGCGCCTGCGCCGTAGCAATTACACCCGAAGCTTTGCCGGCGTGCTCCGGTTTGCCCGCCGTCGAGGCAAGTGCGTTGAGCGCAAGTTTGTCACAACTATCAATGGCCAGCAATGCCGCGACGGTCTCAATCCAAATAGAGGTATTTTCAGGTCCCTCGACGCGCTCGAGGAGTTTGTGAAGCACCGGGATAGCTTTCTTAGCTGAAGGTCCAATGCTCCCCAACGTTGCGACAAGTTCCGGAACCCCAAAAGGGTCGATCCGCTCATTGCGGGATGCAACTTTAAGCATCTTTATGACGATAGGTGCAGCGTCGGCGGCTGCCGGGCCTTGATGTCGAATGTATCGCAGCGCCGTGATTCGTTGCTCGGGGGCGGTAAACATGTTATCCAGCGCATCTATTGCCTGCCTTACGCGGCGCGCACTTTCGGGTTCTAGGGCTGGATCATCGCTAAGAGGCGCGGCGCTTGAATAACGACGAGCAAACCGAACACTATTTGGCCGAGAGTGGCAATCATGTTTGCGCTCCTTATGTGCCATGACAACTAGTCAGAAAACGGCGGACGCAGCGTGGCTGCGTCCGCCGTCTGGTTTGATCTGAAAAACTTACTTCGGGGTCACGGTTACGAGGTAGTCGATGACTCCCTCCCCAAGTTCTCGTTTCCGCTCGACATAGCCCGCTCGAAACGCATTGTCACTATACGCGTTTGCCAATTGGAAATTGGGTGCAGTCACCGTGCCCTCGGCATCAACCGGAATCGGCTTACCGTTTTTCTTTACTACTTTGGCGTGGCCCGTCCACTTGTAGACCTTAAGATCCTGTGGAAAGGTCGCCGCACGTGACGTATCGAGATTCGTCACGCGGCCCTGTACGTAATGGGTAGCGAATAAAAAAAGGACGCCACACAAGAGGGCCAAGCTTCGCAATGAGAATTTAGAAAGTTTCATCCCTCACTCCTTTTGCCTTGGATCTAGAGTTTTTTTAGGAAGTTGATGGAAACGCTAATGACGATTCCTTCCTTGCCAGCCTCGGCGCGGGCGGCGAGTTCGGCCTGCGTTCTGGCCTGGGTCTCCGAATCGGCGAACAGGATGCCGCTGCCACACACGGCTTTGCATTCACCGTTAGCGCATTTGACTTCACAGCTGCTCTTCCAGCTCCAACCCGAGTTTGCGGGTACGACCGTCCCTTGCCTCTCGGCGCGGCTTCCTGACGCACTGACAGTGCGTACGGCTCCGGCGAGGTTCTGCGGTTCCGGCCCGCGTTCGTACATGCTAGCCCCTTGAATGTAGGCCAATCCGCCAAGGCCAAGTCCGATGAAAGCCGCGGCGAACCCGAAAGGTCGACCGAAATAGCGACGCATAGCGTCCTCCTTTTAAACTGCGGGCCACAAACATACCGCGCGGCTGATGTGGGGCCCAAAAACATCGACCGCATTTTTCTACGCCGTAACGCACGGCGTATAATCGACCTTAATCGTGCATTGCGGATGTGTCATCGACGTGTGGAGAACACGTCGGAGAAGTCGAGAAGTCCGAGAAGTCTCAAGATGAGGATCTGAGACGTTCCGGTTCGTACATGTTAGACGAGGAACCTCATGACTCAACAAGAAAGGGATTATCCAGCCAATGGCCCTGAAATTCGGAGATTGCTCAAAGTCAAAGGGATGAAGAAGGAAGAGCTTGCAAGCAAGGTGGAAGTAACCGTAAGAACAGTGGACCGATGGCTGGCCTCAGGCCGGATCCGTCACGGCAACGCTCTTACGCTCGTCAACAAGCTGAATGAGATTCGGAAAGATTCAGAGCCGGAAGTTTCTTTCGAACAGCTGGTCTGTCCCGAGCCACCACCGTCTCCAATCTCGACCGAGTCGACAGGAGACGCCCTAGACGCGGAAGACTCCCATGAGGCGCAAGTCCCATCTCAAACACCATCACAACCAGAAGAGTGTAAAAAGGACGGAGTTCCACTTCAAACGCCATTGCAAGAGGAAGAGTCCGAGGAGTATGAATCGCAAGACCGACTTCAAACGTCATCGCAACTGGAACGGGCCGAAAAGCCCGGTTGGCCTCGACGCAGCTGGATGGTTGGTTGGATTGTCGCGTTGGTGCTAGGCGCCATCGTCGGCGAGTACTTCATACTACAAAAACTCGGACGAATTAAGAACGATTGCACGTTTCCAGATGGGCATCCAGCCCATTCGCTCTTCGCTGAAGCGGACCGAGTGAAAACCGAGCCTTTTGTTAGGCGTAACCAGAAATGGAGCATGGTTTTCCAAAGGGTTGAGACGATCAATGAGCGCCGCCATGGAGTTTACAATTTGAGTTCGGAATTCGAAGTCATCAACATTAGTGACACCTTGGCAAAATATCCGCTAATATTCCAATTTGAAGTTCCGCGCGCCGAAGACCGAAACGATATTCCAGGCGATCTCGAAATTTGGAACCCAGGAGACCTTGGGCCAATTCGTCCACCGTTTACGTGCTACAGAGACAAAGAACAAGAGTTGTCCTTCGTTGGTAAGGAGCACCATGATATTCCGGTTGGTGAGACACGAAAGATAAAGATCGAGGTCAAGGGTTTGATTTGTCAACTTCCGTACTCCGATTACTTTGTCGCCCAACACTTGACGGAATTGATGGAGTTGACCGTAGACCTCCAAATGGTCCGGATGAAAGGCAGTATGATTCTCCTTCGTTCGAACAAAAACACGTTCCCGACGCCGCCTGTACCTCGACCCGACGGGAGCTACGAGTCAATGAGGCTGTCGGCATCCGGGCCGTTTCTACCGTTCCAGGGGATTTACTGCACATTGGACGAGCTAATGCTGCCACGTCTTGTGCCTGCTCCAAAGTAAATCGTCGATCTTTCTTAGCCGGGTCGGCGGAGTGAGCCACTGGCAGGGTACCAACGTTCCTTCGACGGTAAGCGCGGGTTATCTTGCTGGTCGAACTTCGGAGCTATCATTCCAACTCCTCAAAAAACACCCGCAACCGCCGACTTTTCAAGCGCGTGAGCCGTAGCATAATGTCCGGAACAAAGTTCCCGATCCGTTCACGGCCGACACGAAGAAGTTTGGCGACGTCCTCCATGCTATACACATACTGCCCGTGGAGCCCGAACAGGAGACTAATGACCACTCTGCCTCTCCAGGTTAATTGCCCAAGGGCGAGCTCGATTGCCCGGGCTCTTTCCGCTTCATAGAGCGCCATCCAAGGCTCGATTAGCGAAATCGGTTGATTCTCTTCCGTTAATGGAACGGTCTGAATGTGTTTGGATTTCACGTACGCCTCCGATTTTGGGGCACACTGTATCACATGTCGGATTCAGTTCGGCGGTGAGTTCTTGAGAATTGACAAAAAAGCTGCGTAATGTTTCCCTATCCGCCGCGTCACTTCAGACGACTAGGAAGTGCTGACGTATCTCACTCCGCTAAAGTTCCTGCCTCCCCACCTCCGCGTGTCGCAAGCGCCGGCATGATCGACGCCGCTGTATACCGTACAAATCGCGCCGACCCGTCCGCAAGCAGGAAATGAGCGCCGCCGCCGACGTGTGGGCTCCAGAAGTGGAACGCATCACACTGGTTGATCAGCGTCCCCGAGCTGAATTCATACGGGCCGTCGGGACACCCTTCGCCGTATATCGACACGTTCTTTTCCTTGACGCCGAGGACGAGGTCGCCGGAGCCGTCCTTGGCTTGGCCCCATCCCGCATACCACCAACCGAGGGCGTAGTTTGCGCTCGGCGGTCGTTCGCCGACCAGGAGCGTGTTGCTGGCGCCGTCGGTGATTTCGTTCATTCGGACATGGGAGTCGACAAAAAACACGCCATCCTTGGTGCTGTAGTCAATACCGCCGACTCCGAGGAATGAGGTAAAAGCTACCTTCACGGAGACCCACTCGACCGCCTGACGGGTGCGAGGGTCCGAGGGACAAGTGAAGATGGGCATCACGGTTCCGAGGCCCACATGGGGCGGAGTTTTGACGAAGAACGGTTCCTCGGCATAGGCCTTGAGTGTTTCTTTCCACAGCGCTTCCTGCTCCAGGTAGGGCAACAGTCGAGTGCACCAACTCATGTGCGGGTGTGGATCGTCGCCGTCCTTGTAACTCACACCGGGAGGCAGAGAGAGATGGCCTTCGTGGTAGTGATGAAGCGCCAGGCCGATTTGCTTTAGCCGATCGATGCAGACGACGCGATTGGCACTATCCCGAACGCGCTGAACGGCGGGGAGCAAGATGCCGAGCAGGATGCCGATGATGGCAATGACCACCAGCAGTTCGACCAGTGTCACGCCGCGCCGTTCGAACTTGTTAACCATGATTGGCCTCCGGAGTGGCACGCCAGGCCCACGGGTTTGACCCCGTGAGCCTGATACGTGTCGTTCACAACCCATTCGTAAAGACATTGACACTTACCGGAACGAACGATCCTGCTTCGTTCGTCGCTCCCACGGAGATCGCAAACTGCGACAGCGGGTCACGCGGCTGCTCCACGATTTTGAGTTGAAGCGAGAAACCACGCTCATCGCGATCCACTACCGTGCAGGCCATCCAGGCCGGTACATCTCGGACCTCGATTTCGCCGCCCGCTTTCGATGTCACACGGATAGTCCTTTCCTGGCCGACCAGTTCGCCTGGCCGACCCGCAGCGAAGCTGACGGTGTCGACATCCGGCGCCAAAGCCGTGCCGGTGAAGCGCACGTCGATGGGAACACGGACATTCACGATGGAGTTTCCGTGCCGTAACACCAGCGTGCCGGCCGTTTGCAGCAGGTCGGGTGATGATGCGGGATCGACGGTCACGTGAACCTCCAACTCACCTTGAACGTTGACCAACAAGCCGGAATTCGCGAACCGTGCGGCCGTCGGGTTGTTGCTTCCTTCCCGGACTTTGACTCGGGGAGACGGGCACTCGAACTTCTCCACGTGTGGCTGGATTGCCGATTTGCCGCCCGGGTAGATGACTTTGAGCGTACGTTCATACGGTCGCCCGATCGGGGCCGCCGGCTCGGAGATGCCGCCTGGAACGCAACGCGGTTCGGCTGCGCCTTGCCACGACAGGGCCAAGTGTTTCGCGCCGGCCGGGTCGTTCGACTCGATAGTGATACGTGCGCCGTGCGGGCCAGGAGAGACCGTCAGGACAACTTCGATGACGACGCTTTGCCGTGGTTCGATCGACTCCGGCGCTTTGACGACTGCACATGAGCACGTGGACTGAACCGACGAAATCAAGAGCGGTGCGTCGCCGTCGTTCTTGATCGTCACCGGAATGGTATTTTCACCCAGTGGAAGTTGTCCCAACTCGAATACCGGCTGTTCAAAGACACAACGTGGTGGGAGGTCCGCCCGTGCGCTAAGCTGACCCGACCCGAGAATCACCGCGAATCCGACGACTATGCCGAGGGCAACCACACTGCCGATTGCGATGCGACGACGTGGAAGTGCGAGAAGAGTCCAACTCGAACGCATTACCGTGCCCGCCTGGCGTCGCGTCAACACCCAGCTTCGGAGGGCGAACACAAGTAGCAACACGCCACCGGCGCCGACGAGTACCCAGAGCGCCACGCTCGTCAATCGGCGATCCTGTGTCGGCGCAGCAATCTGAGACGCCTCCGCAGCATCGCGGGCGAAAACGAGTGTGTTTCCGGTCCACGTTTCCGCGAACTTCGAATCCGGAAGAAAGTGAGCGGGAAACGGTGCGTCAAGGAGCCAGACACCGTCCGCTTCGGTGCGTACCAACACCAGCAAGTGCGCGGGCTCGTCCGGGTTCTTCGGATCGTGAACCTGCACAATGGCGGGCATCGGCAAGTTCTTCAGGCTTTCCCGGCTCGCGTGTAGTCCAACGGGATGCATGCCGAGGTGCTTTGCCGCCCGGGAGAGGTCTTCGAAGGAATGAGTCCGGTCGGCTTTCATTGGGCCCACCAGCTCGACCACCTGATTCCACTCGGCCGGCACTTCCCGCATCTGCGCCGCAAGATACAGGCTTACCGTTCCGCACGGCGCATAGTCTTGCAGTTCGACCACATCCTTGACACTGGGCACGTCTGCGCGGGCAGCGATGCATCCGCATAGCAAAGTAAAGAGGGTGAGCGTTTTCATATCTGCGGCTCCAGTCTGCGCTTTCGAATGAAGAAGAATGTCCCAGCGACGGCGGCGGTGAGTGCGAATGCACCAGCCACAATCCAGGCTACCGGCGCTCGCTTGGGCTCTTCAACGGGGTAGACACTGCTAACGATGGGCAATCGTTGCTTGGTCCTGGAAGCAAGATCCTTCAGGTTCTTTCCCGGGTCAGACTTCCCGGTGACGTAACTAACCTCTCGGAGATAGTCGTTGGTTTGAACTCCCGCCGGAAACGTAAGTTGAAATGCCGCTTCCGTAATGGATTTGTTCCACGTTGATTTCGACTGATCGACGGTCAAGGTAATCTCATTCGCGAGTTCCCCGAACGTCTGCCGGTCGGGGTCGTCGTCATAAAGTTGCGTTACGACCTTGAGCGGGACCCAGACGCCGCCGCCGATATCCTTGACCTCCGTCACCGTTCGACGGGCGCCAATGACGGGTTTCCCTTTGAACACTTCGAAGCGCTCGACAATGACAGGAATGAAGCCGCGAGTCGGGTCGAGAGTGACGCGGAAACCCCATTGCGGATAATTGATGTCGGCCTCCGGGTTCGGGTAGGTTTCCACAACGACGTGGTTGTCCGTTCGGCGTGCGGTCACATCGCTTCGTTGGCGGAGGCTTCGGGCCAGAGCCAAACGCCCGTGCAAGCTCCGGTACGATTCAAGGTAGTCGCAGCCGGCGCCGAGCAAGATGGCGTTCGGCCGGCGTATCAACCCCGTTCCTTTATGTAGATCAAGGACCTTTTCCACCTCACCGTCGTGAACGATAACGGTCGTTGGTTTGCCGCCGGGTGCGTTGAGGTACTCGATCCGGCCGTTGCCGCGTTCGTAGCGTTGACGCGTGAACATGCGGCTCATGGTTGGTTCTTCGTCGGGACGCAGCTTGCGACTGCTCGTCACTTCGCGATCAGGTCCTTCTCCGGCCGTCTCATACTTGAGCAAAAAACTTGTGGTAGTCTCGACCGTTACATCAAATGACTTAATTCCGGATGTGGACCCCTCAAGCAAGTCGAGCACTTGGGGAACCGTGATTTCCTGAGCCGTCGCCGGCTGCAACGCCATCGTGAAAACAACACCGGTCAAACTGAACCAGAATGCCCTGCCGAAACACATGACACGCCTCCTGAGGATGAATGGGTCGGTGATTCAGAAGCACACCGGGGTGGGCCTTGAGCGCCCACCCGCGGAGTGACGACAGCGCCGCCTAGGGCACGGGGACGCAGTCGAACTTGCAAATCGGGTCGCCCAGGAAACACGGGTTGTTGGGGTCGGGTTGTCCGCCCACGCACAAGCAAACTTGTCCGGCCGCGTTCCATTGGCATTTCGCCCCATTGATCACGACACCACAGCCATTGGTAACGCCACCGGCTTGGCACTGGTGCGCATTCCACGGCTTGAACTTGTTGGTGAAGTACGAGTGGGGAGCGTTCAGGTTAGTGCAGGCTTTGCACCGCCGCTGGCATATGGCCTGCGGCTTGAACCGACAGGGCACCCCACCTTGATTGTTGTCGGCGCCCTTGTCTCCACACGTCGTGTTGATGAGGATGTGGGTACACGGAACCGGCGCGGCGCCGCGTGCTTGATTGCGCATCTCCGTCGATGCAAGCAAGCGAGCCGATGGTCCCTCACTGGCAAGGTGCAACGCCAACAGCGCTGCCCCTCCCGCCCAGAGCAAGGCTCCGAGCTTACAACACTTCGGGATACCTGACATTGCTACCTCCTTTGAGTGATGGGCAACTGCCGGCCAACATCCGTTGTGCGCGTCTCGGCAGTGGTCGGCTTGTTGCGAACTGGTGGCGGACCCGTTTCCGCCACCTAGCTAAACGCAGATTGTATCCCGAACGAACAGGACTTCCCGAACTAAATGGGGAAATGCTGAGGAGTTGAGAAATTAGGGCTTGGGGATTACTTTGACTTCGGCCCGGAGCACGAATGCCGGCGTCTTCCCTGACCTCATTGATCCGCTTAGTTCGAGACCTAATTTACCGGTGAATTTCGGGTCGTCGCTCAGATCCAGGACGGCGGAGGCCTTCATTTTTTGACCCGGCTCGACGAACTCGGAGGGTGTTTTCACTTGAAAACACTCGCAGCTGGACTTGGTTTTCGTAATCTCCACGGCCTCGGCGCCGTGATTGGTGAGGGTGATTTCCACCTCTTTCCGCTCGCCCTGCACCACTGTGCCAAAGTCAACGAAGGAAGGTGACACTTCCAGGAGCGTCGCCGGACTTGGCGTGGAAGTCGTTGTCGTTGCTGACCGAGTTGTCGACGCAGGTGGGTTGCACCCGGCGACGACTAGGCTCGCGGTTGTTAAAAACAGGGCCAATTGCCGCATCTGTTGTGTTCCTCACAGACGTTGCTTTCGGAGGCGAAGCGAATTGCCCACCACGGACAGCGAACTCAAGCTCATCGCCGCGCTGGCCCAGATCGGACTAAGGAGCCCCAGGGCCGCCGCCGGCACACTCACGGCATTGTAGACAAACGCCAGGAAGAGATTTTGCCGGATGGTTCGGACGGTTGCATGACTCAGTCGGCGGGCACGGACGATTCCGCGAAGATCGCCCCGTACCAACGTAATGCCGGCGCTTGCCATCGCCACGTCGGTTCCGGTACCGAGAGCGATTCCGACGTTCGCCTGCGCCAGAGCAGGTGCATCGTTTATGCCGTCGCCCGCGAATGCAACTTTTCGCCCCGCGGCTTGGAGTTTTTTCACCTCGGATTGCTTCTGAGCCGGTAGTGCATCCGCAACAATCTCGTCGATGCCGAGGCCCTGTGCGACAGCCTCGGCAGTGGTCTTGCTGTCGCCGGTCAGCATGATGACGCGTATTCCCTCCGACTTTAGTATGCGGATAGCCTCCGGAGTGGTCTCCCGGATAGGATCCGAAACCGCGAGGATGCCGGCCACCCGATGGTCGATCGCCACGATCATTACCGAATTCGCCTTCGCTTGCAATGAAGCGATCCGCGACAAATAGCCGGATACGTCGATCTTGGCCGCGGCGAGCATCGCCCTGTTGCCCACGAGGATGTCCCGGCCTTCAACTTTTCCCTTTACTCCTTTTCCAGGGATGGCCTGGAACTCGTCCGGCGAAGACAAACTAAGGCCACGGGATGTCGCGGCTTTGCCAACCGCATGTGCGAGCGGGTGCTCGCTGCCGCGTTCTAGGCCGGCTGCGAGGCGCAACACATCATCCGCCTTGAAGCCATGCGTCGGTTCCAGGGTGGTCAAGCGCGGCTTTCCTTCGGTCAACGTTCCGGTCTTGTCGACGACCAGCGTGTCGGCTTCGTGGAGCGTTTCCAGTGCGGCCGCATCACGAATAAGGACGCCGTGCTCTGCGCCGCGGCCGGTTCCCACCATGACAGCCATCGGCGTTGCCAAACCCAACGCACACGGACAGGCGATGATGAGGACGGCGACGGCCCGGACCATGGCGTTGGCAAGGCGGGGTTCCGCTCCCCAAACCGCCGTCACAACAAACGTCGCGATGCTTACCAACAGCACGGCCGGCACGAAGTACGCCGACACTCGATCCGCGAGCCGTTGAATGGGCGCTCGGCTGCTTTGTGCCTCGCCAACCAGGTGAACGATTTTGGCGAGCAGGGTGTCACGTCCGACGCGCTCGGCGCGCATCAAGAATGCGCCGGTTCCGTTTACCGTTGCGCCGATGACTTTGCGCCTGGATCTTTGGCCACCGGCATCGGTTCACCCGAAATCATCGACTCGTCGACCGAGCTTTTCCCGTCAATGACAACGCCGTCGACCGGTACGCGCTCGCCGGGTCTTACTCGCAAGATGTCGCCGGGCTGAACCAATTCGAGCGGGATGTCGTTTTCTTGATCATTGTTGACGACGACACGTGCGGTAGGCGGCGCGAGATCGAGCAGGTTGCGGATGGCGGAACTTGTTTGCGCTCGGGCACGCACTTCGAGAATTTGGCCGAGGAGGACGAGCACGATGATTACCGCTGAAGTTTCATAGTAGACTCTCGCCGCATTCTCAGGAAACAGGTGTGCGGCGGCGGTGGCGATCAAGCTGTACACAAATGCCGCACTGACGCCCAGCGCGATTAGAGTAAACATGTTCGGGCTCAAGTTCACGATGGACGTCGCCGCACGTGCAAAGAACGGCCAACCGCACCAGAGGACAACCGGGGTTGCGAGTCCAAGTTGGACCCAGTTTTCGATGTCGCCCAACCATGGGAATATGTGGGCTAAGTGCCCGTGGCTCATGGCGAGGATAACAAGGGGAGTCGTGAGGATAACCCCGACCCAAAATCGCCGGCTCAGATCAACCAATTCCGGGTTGGGCGCATCCTCGCGCATGGGAGTCCGCGGCTCCAGTGCCATGCCGCATTTTGGACAACTGTCCGGTCGATTGCTTACGACCTCCGGGTCCATCGGGCAAAAGTACGTTTGTGGTGCAGCCGATGTGGGCTCGAGTTTTTCGCGAACCGATGAATCGAGATAGAGGCGCGGGTTCTCTTGGAATTTTCGCAGGCAACCGGAATGGCAAAAGTAATACCACTTCCCGCCGTAGACAGTCGATCCCGCCGCGGTATCGGGGTTCACCGTCATTCCACAAACCGGGTCGATTACGGACGCGGACATGTGAAACGGAGTCGAGGGGCGGGCAGATCCTTGCCCTTGCTTCTCGTGCATGTTCGGAATAACCTCGCGGGAACGATCCGCCATAATTGTACGAACCCACCCCGGTGAGGATGCCGGCGATGTCCGTCGATTTCCGTCCGCTGCCGTTTCTCGGAAACCCGCACGTGCAAACCGTGTTAGGGAGCCTGTTCAAAGGGCCGACGCTGCGGTTCCCAAGCCAAGAACACTTGGTCTCCCTACCAGACGGAGACAGGCTTTTACTTCACGACAGCGTGCCGGTTACGTGGCGAGCGGGTGACTGGATCGTGCTCTTGGTTCATGGCCTGGGCGGCTCACACGATTCCGGCTACATGCACCGCATGGCTCGGCGGCTCGTGCCACGCGGCATCCGCGTTGTCCGCATGGACCTGCGTGGCTGCGGCAAAGGCATGGCGCTCGCGCGACGGCCCTATCACGGTGGCTGCTCCGAGGACGTGCGCGCCGTTGTCGAGGAAATCGAACAGTGGAGCCCGGCATCTCGCGTCGCCGTGGTCGGATTCTCCCTCGGCGGCAACATCGCTTTGAAGCTGGCCGGCGAGGCGTCGCGGTCGGCCAACCTTGCCGGTATCGCCGCGGTGTCGCCACCCATCGACATGGAACGCTGCGCCGAGCTTCTCGCTTCACCGCGCAATCGGCTTTACGAGCTTCATTACGTTCGAGGCCTCGTCCACCAGGTAGGGCAACGGCGTGCGCTTCACGCGGACGAACCGATGTTGAAGTTGCCGCGCAAGTCCATGCGTATGTTCGACGATCATTACACGGCGCCACGCTGGGGCTTTGACGGGGCACTCGACTACTACCGTCGTGCGTCCTCCGAGGCGCTTATCGAACGAATCACGGTGCCGACGCTGATTTTGACGGCACGGGATGATCCGTTCATCGCCGTGGAGTCATTCGAACAATTGCAGACGCCGACGAACATTGAAGTCCAAATCCTCCCGCGTGGTGGGCATCTCGGTTTCCTGGGCCGAAACGCAACGGGCGGCGTCCGTTGGGCCGAGTGCCGCGTGGTGGAGTGGCTGATTCAGAATCGATGAGCCGGCGTAGAAGCAGTTTCGGGGTCTAGTTATGACTGGTCGTGACGCCGACGATGATGAATGGAATGACGATGACGATGACTGGAAACCAGACGAGGACGACATCAGCGAAGATGAGGACGAAGATGAGCCAACGATAGCCTGTCCCTTCTGCAAACGGCAGATCCACGAAGATTCACAGCGTTGCCCGCATTGCGAAAATTACATCTCGGACGAGGATGCGCCTCCAGCCCGTAAGCCGTGGTGGATGATCGCAGGCGTATTACTGTGCCTCTACGTTCTGTATTGATGGATCGTTGGCGGGTAGGGCGTTTCATCACCGTTTGGCGCACCGATTGCTCCTTCTGTTCCAAAGAACCAACTCGAAGGAGGCAATCCGATGTCGCGCATGCTTCTCACCCATTCGGTCGTGGTGCTCCTCGTTGCCGCAGCAATTTCCCAAGCGGACGATCCATCCAAGCAGAAAGACCCGCCGAAGAAATTGGAAGGCACCATCAAGAAACTCGAGTCCGACAAAGACAAGGAAAAATACCTCATTGTCACCGTGAAAGAAAAGCAACCGACGGAGATGGAAGATGTTCTAGTCGACGTCGACAAGGACCACCGGTTCCACGTTACCGGTGCGACACGCGTCGTTGGCGTCGATGGCAAGCCGGCGAAAAAGGGGCTCGAAGCCCTGGAGCCGAACCATCAAGTTCGGGTGGAATTCACCAAAGACCGCGTAATCGAAGTGAAACTACTACCGAAAAACTCCAAGACTTCGGGAGGCTGATCATGCGCGTCAAAGAAATCATGACGCCCGCCGTAGAGGTAATACATCCCGATAGTACGCTCGAGGAAGCGGCAGCCAGGATGAAGTCGCTTGACATCGGCCCCCTCCCGGTGTCTGACGGCAACCGCCTGGTGGGAATGCTTACGGACCGGGATATCACCGTCCGCGCCACCGCAGAAGGCGAGGATCCGAAATCGGTTCGCGTCCGCGACATCATGACGGAAGGCGTGCTCTATTGCTATGACGATCAACTCGTCGGGGATGCCGCGCGGATGATGCAGGAACACCAGGTTCGCCGTCTGGTCGTGGTCAACAGGGACAAGCGCCTGGTGGGAATCGTTTCGTTGGGCGATTTGGCCGTGCACACACGCGACGAGGAGTTGGCTGGCGAAACCTTGGAAGAAGTTTCCGAGCCGACGCCGCCTCTCGACCCAGGCGGACCGCGCTGAGGCCTAGCCCGTTTTGCCCCGCCTACCCAGGCTTCACGTCCGGTTTGTCCCGATTCTTTTGCCCGAATCCTGGTCCGCTTATCCGGCTTTTACTGGTCAAATGGCCCCCGAAAATTCGACATCTTTGTCAGAGAAAGCACAATTCGGATTCTCCGCTTAACGACCTAGGAAAGATGAATAGAAGAGGAAAGGATTTCCCCATGAAGAAGCGATGGCTGAGCTCCATCCTTAGCGGGGCATTGGCAGTGGGTGTTGGAGCAAGTGCCAGCGCCCAAGAAATGATGCCGTCGCCGTTTTCCAGGGCGCCGAGTTGTGGCGCGCCAGGTTGCGAAGCACCGGGTAGCGAAGGACCTCCCTGTGATCCCGGTTACGCGCCCTATAGCAGCGGCAAGATTTGGATTCGTGCCGAGTACTTGCTGTGGAAAGTCCGCGGCGCCGACACGCCGCCGCTCCTTACCTCGGGGCCGCTCGATGTGGTAGGACCGTCCGGCATCCCAGGTGTGCTGGGCCAACCGACCACACAAATCCTCTTGGGCGCCGATCCCCTCGAGTACGACATTTCAAACGGCGGCCGGGCCACCCTTGGCTGGTGGTTTGATTGCTCGCAGTGCTTGGGGATGGAGGGAAGCTTTCTTCAATTGGACCGACAACACTCCAACAATGTGCTTTCATCGGCAGGGACGCCGAACACCATACCCCTTTCGCTGCCGTTCTTTAATCTCGTGGAGGGAGTCGAAGACAGCACCGGCATCGCGTTCCCGGGCGAGGGAGGCTTTTCCGGCGGCGCCAGCGCGTTCGCGACAACGGAGTTGTGGGGAGCGGAATGCAACGGCCTCTTGAATGTCATCAGTGCGCCGGGCTGGCGTGTCAACCTCCTCGGTGGCGCCCGCTACTTGAACATCAAGGAAAGTATCACGTTTACCACGACGAGCCAGTTCCTGCCGCCGGACAGCCCGGACATCTACAACACGATTGATCACTTCGGTTGTGAAAACACGTTCTACGGTGGGCAGATCGGGTTCCGCAGCGACTTCCGCGCCCGACTCGTCTCCATCGAAGTTACCGGCAAGGTAGCGTTCGGCCGCATGGAGCGTGAAACGACCATTGCCGGACAGCTTTCAACCAATGATTTCACGGACGGCGCCGCGTTTGAAACTTTCCCGGGCGGATATCTGGCTTTGCCGACGAACATCGGCTTCTACAAGGACAGCCGATTCGCGGTGGTTCCCGAGTTGACGGTGCAACTCGGCTGGCATCCGTATGATTGGTGCCGTTTGTTCGCCGGCTACACGCTGCTCTACGCCACCCACGTCGCCCGACCCGGCGATCAGATTGATCGAGCGATCAACATCACGCAAGCGCCGGCCTACACCAGCGATCCAGACAACACCCTCCAAGGCGCACCCGCACCGTTGTTCCGAAACATCGACGCAAGCTGGTGGGCCCAGGGGCTGAACTTGGGCTTTGAGCTGCGATTCTAACGTTGAAATCAAACCTGACCAAATGCAATGGCGCGGTCTCCTTCGGAGGCCGCGTCCTTTTTCTTGGAATGCTCTTGTGTGCCGTTGCTCCGACGCCTGAGACATCGCGAAGGAAATGGAGCGTTTGTCAGATTCTGCACGTCGGGGGGCTACTTAAACGCCGCGGGTCAAACGCGGGGCCGTTCACGGCTTGTCGGATTTGAAGTCGGCCAGCTTTCGCAGGATGGTGTCCACGTCCCAAGCGGGAAGCGCTTGGTCGCGCTCTTTGGTGTAGTCAAGGCGACTCACCTCGTATTGCTGGATGAAACGCACGGCGTTGACCCATCCAAGCGACCTCACCAAAACTTCAAATCCTTGTCGTCGTAGTTCGACGGGGTCAAGGAGATTGGCCGGCATTAGAGGACCTCCCGTGCGAGATCGATTGGACCGGTAACTCGCACCTTCAGTTGGGTAGCGTGTTGCCTGGCGGTTGCGACTAATTTATCGTCGCATGTGCAAAACGCGTCCGCGCTCAAGATTTCCGCGCTCGCCACGTGCAATGCATCAAAGCTTTTGAATCCCACCGAGCTTAACTCTCTGACACGGTCCGCAAGAGCGTCGTCCGGCGGATGCACTGCCGGCACGCCTTCTAGCCAAAGGCGGACGTTGGCAGCACGTTGCCTCATCGGGTTCTGTTCGTTTTCCAGGTCGAGGGCGGCGGTTCGCAGAAACTCGATCTTCGACGGAGGCGCGTCGAGCAGGGCGAGAACTGCCTCGCTTTCCAGGCGAATTCGCGCCTGCGACTGGTCGTCAAAGGGACGCTTGAGGCAACACATATCTAAGTACACTCGCATCTTTCCATTCTATCGCCCAGCCTTGGGGTGCGCACCGACGACCATTCTCTGGTCCTTTTTGTCAACGTATGCGTTCCACCAAGTTGAAAGTTGAGTGCATCCCGTTATTGACGAACGACTGTGCCATCTGATAAACACGATGGGGTTCGATTGGCGCGCGCTGCGCGGGAGTCGCATTGATGAGCGGCACGAATCATCATGTTGTGCAAAAATCTCGCACGATACATTGCGGTCGTGCTTTTCGATGCCAAAGTGGGACACCGTCAACAAACGAAGATATTGGGGCGGAGGTTCGTGTCCGATCACGCAGATGGAGGCCGCTTCAGCACTTGCGTGAAGTTGACATGTCGTCGGCCGTGGTAAGCCGCAATTCCATTCCTCTCACGCCGTACCGACTTAAGGCGAGCCGGGAATCGTACGGGGTCGCGCTGCGGCGTCCGCCGGCGCGTTGTGTCATTCACATCAGGGCCCGAACCGAATTTACTCGTCGGCACTCGCAATTTTCGCCGCTGTCCCTTATCATCGAAGATTGACCCAAGCAAGTCACTGAGCCGGATGATGCAATGACCTCTCGCGCATTCTCAAGTTGCAGCGCATTGACCCTTACCGTCGCGCTGGCACTGCCTCTCGGCAGTTGGTCGCAGGATCCTCCGAAACCGGCGCCGGCGCCGGGGCCGTACATCGAAGCGGTGACGCCGTGCGGCGTCCAGCGCGGAACCACGGTGGAGCTTGAACTGAGCGGGAAAGAGCTTTCTAACCCCATCGCGGTTTGGACGAGCTTCGTCGGCAAGGTGACTGTTCCGACGGACAGGGACAACGGGAAAGCGGGCGGCAAAGTCCGAATTGCCGTCGAGATTCCGAAGGACGCTCCGCTCGGGTTCGCTGCCTTGAGGCTTTCGACTGGCCACGGGATTTCGAATCTGAAGCTCATTTGTGTCGATGAGTTGCCGCCGATGGCGGAGGTTGAGACGAATCAAAATAAGTCGACACCGCAAGCAGTCAACGTTCCATGCGCGGTCTCCGGCAGGATCACCGCCGAGAAGAGTGATTACTATCAAATCACGGCACGGTCGGGTGAACGAGTGAGTTTCGATATCATTGGCCGCCGTCTCGGTAGTGGCTTCGACCCGCAGATCACCCTCATTGATCCTAGAAGCCAGAAAGAGCTGGCATATAGCAATGACTCCCCGGGCCTTCAGACCGACGCAAGGCTGACCTACACATTCAAAGACGCCGGCGATTACTTGCTGGAAATCCGTGATTCCCAATGGCGCGGCGGGCCGGAGTATAGTTACTGGCTTCGCATCGGTGATTTTCCGTGCGCGACGACGCCATTGCCCCTGGCCGCCAAGCGCGGCATGCAAGTAGTAGTGAACTTCGCGGGGCCGAACGTCGTGGGCGCGTTGCCGGCCGAGGTGCTGATGTCCGCAGAGGCCGAAGGCGTTTGGGTCGCGCCGCGCTTCGCCAACGGAATCGCCGGCTGGCCCGTCCCAATTGCCGCCAGCGATTTCGATGACGTCGTCGAATACGAACCTAACAACGATCCGACCAAAGCCAATCGCGTCCCGTTGCCGGTCGGAATTTCGGCGCAGTTTCACGAGAAGAACGACATCGATCATTTCGTATTCACGGCCAAGAAGGGTCAGCGTTGGATCATACGGGTTCAGTCTCATGAGCTTCATTCGCCGAGCGAAGTGGTCATGACGCTGAAAGACTCGAAAGGCAAGCAGGTTTCCGCCAGCAATCCCCAAGATGAGCCGCGCCTCGATTTCAAGCCGTCCGCGGACGGCGATTACACGCTTTCCATTGAGCATTTACTGTATTGGGGCGGACCGGATGAAACGTACCGGCTCACCATTGCGCCGTTCGCGCCGGGATTTGATGTCAATCTCGGAATCGACCGGTTCGACATTCCACCCGGCGGTTACGCGCTGCTGCCGATTCAGGACGTGGTGCGGCGCGATTTTAGCGGGCCCATTGCGATCAAGATCGTGGAGCCGAGCGGTATTCGCGGGCAAGTGAATATTCCAGCTTCTGACTCGAGCAAGCGGAGGTCCGGTGGCGGCGGCGAAGGCGAAGCTGCGCAGGAAGATGGTGGCGAAGACGGTACAGGCCCGCGCGGCGGGAAAATAATCCGCTGTTCATCACCGCGCACCCGATGGCGTTCGCGGGTCCATCCAGTGTTGTCGTCGAAGGAATCGCAACCATCGATGGTAAGCAAGTTACCGTGCCGGGGACTGTGCGCCGGCCGCTTAGTCGAGGCCTTGCCAATCTGCCGTTTCCGCCGCGCGAATTGTACAGGCATCCAGTGGTCGGCATAACCAAGAAGCCGCCTTTCACGCTGTCATTCAAGTTCGACGCAGCCGAATACTTGCGCGGCAAGCCGGCGGCACTCACCGTGAAGGCGGTGCGTTCGCCCGGGTTCAACGAAGACATCAGCCTCGCCGGAGTCGCATTGCCGCCCAATGTTGAAAGCGAACTGAAGAGCATTCCCAAAGACCAAAGCGAAGTGAAGACCGAATTGAAGCCTCAGCCTCGCGCACCCGTCGGTCGGTTTCTCGTGAGTCTGAACGGCAAGACGAAATACCAGGACAAGGAATACACCGTCATGGCGCGCCCCGCCGAGCTGGTGTTAGCGCCGCCGTTCGAGTTGAAGGTCGAGCCGGCGCCATTCACATTACCGATCGGGGAAAAGGCCAAGCTAAAGGTCACGGCAACACGAAAGCTCGGCTACGAAGGCCCCATTGAACTGGAGATGCGGGGGCTTCCCAAGAAGACCACGTCTAACAAGGTGACAATCGAAAAGGCCCAAACCCAAGTGGAGTTAGAGGTGACAGCCGAGGCAGGCGCTCCGGTGGGTGAGAAAAAGGGTGTGGTGGTACGCGGCAAGGCAACCGCTGCGGACGACCAGCAGCACTCGTCCCCCGATTTTACCCTAAACGTAAAACCGAATTGGCGACGCCTTCGGCTTCCCGTAATTGGTTAGTGCGGAACTTGACGGTGTGCAGGCATTAGTATACAAATATCTACCTGCGTAATAACTCACCCAATGGGGGTTGAGTTGCAACTTGTTTGGCAACGAATGTTGTTCAAGGAGAGTTTCATGAGGAAGTTTGCTTGGCTGTTGGCGTTAGGCGTCGGATGTGTGCTCACTTCGCAGTCCGCCGCGCAACAACCTCCGACACCGGGACCGGAATTCGAGCCATTGAAAGAACTGGTGGGAACGTGGGAGGCCACCATGGCGGGCGGCGCAGGGAAAGGCACGATGACCTACAAGATGGATTTAGGCGGCCTCTGGCTCTTGGGCGATTTTCAGGGCGACTTCGGCGGAATGAAGTTCTCGGGCAAGGGCGCGGACAGCTACGATGCGGCCAAGAAGAAGTATGTTGGAATCTGGATCGATTCCATGCAAACATCGCCCATGGTCATGGAAGGAACCTACGACAAGGCGAAGAAGATCATGACGATGACCGGGACCGGCCCGGACCAAACCGGCAATCCGACAAAGTGGAAGAGCGTTGGGCACCTCAAGGACAAGGACAACATGGACTTCAAAATGTACACGGTAGGAGCGGACGGCAAAGACATGGAGGCGTTTTCGATTGTCTACAAGCGCAAGAAGTAGCGTTCGGTAGGAATCTGAATCACGATAGGCCGAGAACCATATCAGGCGGGATGGTACTCGGCTGTTTGAGATTAGTGTAGTATGGACTGCACGGCGTTAATGGAAGCCTGGTGGCGAGGCGAAGTATGAGCGATAGGGAAAAACTGGATCTGATCTTAGGTCGACTTCCAGCCGACCAAATAGCCGATATCCTTCGCTTTGCGGAGTTCATGACCTGGCAAGAGGAACGGACAGCCTGGCAGAGTTTCGGACGGGCACAGTTCGCTCGTGCCTACGGTGCAAATGAACCGGAATACACGACGGCGGACTTAAAGGCGGAGCGTAGTGCGTGACGCCTGGCGATGTTGTTCTAATCGGGTTACCCCAGTTTGATGGAGGATCGCCGAAGCTTCGACCGGCCCTCCTTATCGCGACCCTCCCCGGCCCATATCAGAATCTGCTCCTGTGCGGAATCAGCACGCAGCTCCACCAGCTTCAAGCAAACTGGGATGAGACCATTCAAGCCAGTGATTCTGACTTCTCCACCAGCGGGTTGCACCAGGCGTCGGGAATACGCCTGAGTTATCTGTACGCCGCGGATCCGACCGAAATCACTGGCGTCATCGGGAATGTTGATTCGGGTAGAGTTGATCGGCTATGCCAACGTTTGGCAGATCATTTGAAACCGTAACTTCAATTGGCACCATCAGCAGATAGATTATTTCATTGAGACTGCTTCCTTTTGTCATAAAAAACCGTTTACACAGCTTGATTCACCCGATCTGCCGAGAGGGCACCCATGGCCGCACCGACTTACGAGAAACTCATCGCTCCAACTCAGGGAACTCGCGTCACGGTCGACGACACTGGCCGGTGGAAAATTCCTGATGATCCCATCGTCGCTCTCATGCGCGGCGACGGGATTGGCCAGGATGTCGGTTCGACGCCGGGAATCACGACCTGTGCGGTGAAAGTCCTCGATGCAGCCGTCCAAAAGGCATTCGGCGGTAAGCGACGGATCCACTGGTTCGACGTACATGCCGGCGATGTCGCCCGGCAGATGTACAACCCCCATGTCAAAGACGAGCAGGTCAACTCGCTTTCGGAAGATGATCAGCGAAAGCTCTATCTTCCGGACGATACCCTGAAGGCGTTCGAATACTACAGCCTCGGCCTGAAGGGGCCGCTCACGACGCCCATCGGCGGCGGGTTTCGAAGCATCAACGTCTTTCTCCGCATCCGCTTTGACCTATATGCCTGCGTCCGTCCCGTGCGCTACTTCAAGGGTGTCGAGGCGCCCAACAAGCGCGCCGACAAGGTCAACATGGTGATCTTCCGCGAGAACACCGAAGACGTGTATTGCGGCATCGAATTCAAGAGCAACAGCGAGCGCGCCGAGAAGCTCATTACACTTCTGGAAGAATGGGGTTACAAGAACGTGCGGTCGACGGCAGGCATCGGCATCAAACCGATCAGTCCTGAGGGAACCAAACGACTCGTTCGCATGGCCGTTCGCTGGGCCATCGATCACAAGCTGCCCAAGCGTGACCCTGATGCACAAGGGCAACATCATGAAGTTCACGGAGGGTGCATTCAAGGATTGGGGCTACGAGGTGGCGCGCGACGAATTTCGCGATCACACCATTACCGAAGAAGAGACTTGGGCGAACGGCGGCAAGGCGCCAGCCGGGAAGGTCGTCATCAAGGATCGCATTGCCGACAGCATGTTTCAGCAGATTCAACTTCGGCCGGAAGAATACAGCGTTGTCGCCACGCCGAACCTAAACGGCGACTACCTTTCGGATGCCGCGGCGGCATTGACGGGTGGCATCGGCCTGGCTGCGGGGGCCAACATCGGCGACCGGGCCGCCATGTTCGAGGCGACGCACGGCACCGCTCCTAAGTACACGGGAAAGAACATGGCCAACCCGGGCGCCGTATTGCTTTCCGGCGTGATGATGCTGGAGCACATGGGGTGGAATGAAGCGGCCGACGCGATTAACCGGGCGGTGGATGCCACCTTCTCGGAGTCGGAAGAAACCGCGAACCGCGGCGCCGGCGGGAAGCTTCACGTTACTTACGATATCGCACGCCAATTCAAGGGATACGGCGCGGAGGCGGGGGCAAGTAGCTCCGCATTCGCGGAGCGGATAATTCACCACTTGAAGTAATCTCGATTTTGCGGCATAGCTTGAGATTCGAAGGCTTCGTAGACTCGAAGCACTGCATTGCTACTTGGAGCGCGAATGTCGCCCGAAAGTCCACCCAGCAAGCGGGCGGTGGCCGCGATCGAGATCAAGCCCACCAGCACAAGCCTCGTCCCCATTTCTCTCACCTCCGCTTTCGAACACTGAGTCAATTGGGGTAGTAAGTTTCGATGCGCCGTTCCGCCATTTTCTCCATTTCGCTTTCGTTGATGTTAGGCTTTGCGACCCTAAGTCCAAGCATTCCAAGCAGAGATCAACAAATTCCGAAAAAATGGCGGATCACTCAATCGTAAGCAACTCCTAGTTCCGGGGAGCATGAAAATCGGATTCAGTCGGAGGTTCGGCAGACATGGTCCGTTCATCCGCAAGTCGTCGCAGCAAACGCCAAGGCATCGCCGCGGTCGAAGCGGCAATCGTGCTGCCCCTATTAGTGACGTTCGTGATCGCCATCGTGGATATTGGCCGCTTGGCGAAAGTCAGCAATGCTCTGACCAACGGGGCTCGAAACGGGGCGCAATACGGGTCGGCAAGTGCGGCTGCGGCGGCCAGTTCCAGCAAGATTCGGTCCGCTGCCGTCACGGAAATGGCTTACCTTCCCAACGTAAACGGCACCAATCCAACCGTATCGGCGACGACAGTTGCACACGCCGGATCGCAGTTCATCAAAGTGACCATGACTTATGACATGACGGGAACGTCTATCTTCAATGTGTTTTCAATCAACAGCATGACCCGGACGGTGGAGATGCAGATGATGCCGGAATGATGGTACCTCGCACGCCTGAGTTTACGACATGATTCATCGCCAACACAGTTCGTCCAAAGCAAAACGGCACGGGACAACGGTTACCGAACTCGCGGTCGTTCTCCCTGTTGTCTTGATCGTATTGCTGGGCATCATTGATCTCGCTCAAGCAATCTATGCGTTCGGGACCGTTTCCGAGGCCGCCCGAGCCGGGGCGCGTTATGCCATTGTGCACGGGGCCAACTCCGCAGCGCCGACGGGTCCCACCGCCAATAACACCACGGTAGCCAGCATCGTAACGACAAACGCACCCGCTCTCGACCCGGCTCGATTGTCCATTACGTCGAGCTGGAGCAACGGAAACAACGATCCCGTCAGCCCCGTGACGGTTACCGTCACTTACACCTGCATGCCATGCCTCGGGAGTCTTGTTGGATTCGGAAACTTCAACGTCTCCGGGTCGACAACGATGCTTATTACACACTAATTTGCCAACCAAAGTTTGACTGAAGAAAAAGGGCCCAATCCATGTACGTGCAAAACCAACGAAACTCGCGACGGCGACCAGGCGCGGTCCTGGTACTTACTTGCATCAGCCTCGTCGGCATCCTATTCCTTACCGCGCTGGCCATCGACAGCGGCAACATGATGTCGCAGCGCCGCCATGCCCAGAACTGCGCGGACGCATCTGCCTTGGCGGGGTGCATCTATCTTGCCAAGGCGCAGGCGAACGGAACCGCGTTTACCGTCCAAGACATCAAGAACGCGGCCAACGTTTCCGCGAGCAACAATGGCTATGTCGACCCCAGCAATTGCACGATCACCGTTAACCGTCCGCCGACCAGCGGGAGCTATCAGAACAACAACTCGGTCGAGGTACTGCTGAGTTTCACTTACAACAACATGATTGTCGGGGGCAGTAACACCGTTACCGTTCGTAGCGTCGCCTCGTGCGATGCGGCGACGGCGCCGTTCCGGCCGATGCTCCTTCTCGAACCGAGCGCGCCAAAGTCGTTTTGGGTCAAGTCGGCAACGCTCACGTTAGACACGGTGACGACGCATGTGAATTCCAGCAGCGCGACGGCGGCAGTCGTTGAAGGTTCCGGCGCGGCGGCGAATGCCGCCCTTCAAGCGGTGGGCAATTCGTCAGGGAATTTCACTCCGACCACGAAATCCAATCTCGCGCCCATCAACGATCCATACGCCCTGTTGGCCGAACCGGACCGGAGCTTGCTTCCAACAAAAACCCAAAGTCGATACTACCCGAGCGGAGGCAACATCACACTCGACCCGGGATACTATCCCAACGGCTTGTACTGCATTGACGGCGGCAACGTGACCATGAATCCGGGTGTCTACTACGTGGAAAACGGCAACTTCTGGATCAACACGCCCGGCACCGTCAACGCGGAAGGCGTGCTCGTCTACCACAACGGCGCTAATAACACGGCCCTTTTGAAGCAGTGGTACAACTTGGATAACGGCATCGTGCTATGCCCAAGCAACAATGATTACAACTTCACGCCGCCGTCGACCGGCACACATGCGGGAGTTAGCTTTTTTCAAGGCCGTGACTGTACGAGCACCGCTTTTTACGACTTCTGGGGCAGCGGCGATGTGAATACGGGCATCCAGTACTTTCCGAAAAGCACGCTTCGTTGTTGGGCTAGGAACGGCACGATCAACTGCAATGAGCTAGTTGCCAAAAACTACAAGCTCGTGGGAGCGCATGAGCTTTATGGAAACACTCAGAACGGGGGGTTCTCGTACTTGACGTGGAATGCTAGCCGGGCCACGAACCGCCCGGCCACGAATATCGCACTGGTGGAGTGACGCAAGTTTACTCAAAGAAGGGAACGAACCAATGAAACGGCTACTTGTCCTGGCGATGGCTGTGGGGATGTTTGCATGGTCTGGCTTGCGTGCCGACGACAACGGCGGGGACTCGACGCTACTTCAGGGCCGTTGGACTGTCGCCCATCGGTATTACACCCCCTCGGATACCACCAAGGACGTTGCCAAGCAACTGACGGATTTGGGAGGAGAGGTCGAAATCGCGGACGGAAAGCTAAAGGCATCCGATCCCGAAAAGGGAGGATATCATTTCGTTATCACCCTACATCCGTCGACGACGCCGAAGGGGATTGACCTGAAAGTCCCCAACGAGGATAAGACGCTCTTGGCCATCTATAGCGTCGAAGACAACGTTTTGACCATTGACGTTGCCACGGGCAGCTCTCGACCTACTGAATTCCGAGACCCCGAAAAACAGGTGATGCTCGTGCTTCGGCGGGTTGGAGCCAGCGGCGGCGATTGCGGCGAGAATCCATAAGGGCGCAAGCTTGCAGCTGCACGTGCAGATTTTGCATCGGACTGTGAAATATCAACAGAAGATTATTTGGCCGTAACGCATTTATGGTTGATAAGTTATGACCGAAAACGCAGAATTGGTCAAAAAACTTGAGAAGTCGCGCGTCCGGTTTTGGCCCCAAATCACGTTATACCTATAGGCGGCAAATTCCGATGAATGCGGAACCGGAACGAGGCATTAATCGGAACCCTCTCTTGGGAACAGGAAGAAGAGGACGCGGTTGACCCTTTTTCAACCGCAGCGGGGCTGGACGGAGGTGGGGTATGCACTACTATTCGCCCGGGAACCGTGGCCGTTGGCCAAGCCGGACATGGAGGATGGGCGGACTAGGGCTGGACCTCCGCCCGCCCCGCGTATTTTACTCTATGTGCGCCGTTTCACTTGCCGCTCCGATGCGGAAATCCGGGCTCACCAAAACCGAAGCGCATGACCTTCTGGATTGGCTGGAATCCAATGGGTGTCCGCGCCTCGAGTTGGCGACGTCCGGAAGTGGCGGCTTCTCGGTTCATTGGTGGGACTAAAGCTTAGAGTGCTCTGCGTGTGTTCGTTTGCCAAATTCGCCAAGTTGGGCGGCAACCGCCGTTTAACTTGGCGATTTTGGCTTTCCTAGCCTTCCATTGCTGCTCTAACGCGGCCTTTTCCCTTTCTCTTCTTGCACGCATCGGGTTGACCCCTCGACTGCAACTCGCTAAACGACTGCCCGCGAAATAGACCCATCGGTCGACACGGAAGGACTTCGCGAATGCAGTTAGCGGGAACCCTCAGGCGAATCGTCGGCTCGTGGCAACGACTTCTAGTTGCAGATACGAGCGCGGCAAGCACCTGCCGACGGCTATGGCATCGTGGCGGCCAAAAATGGTCGATGGAAGGCGCCAGCCTTCACGATGCCACGATGAAGGTGTGGGGTTGGGCGCTTCTTTCCGGAGCCGAACGTGCCCGCGCTTTTTTTCTTACAACGGAAGCCCGTTCGATGTAATTCATTATCCCGTCGCACGGCCAGATGTCGCCGCGGTCTTTCCGTTCTTACCGTTTGCAGGTGACAGTGGATTCGCATGCTGGGCACGCGTCGGCGACATGTCGGGGAAGTCGATCGTCGTACGCTGCATTGATCGGGCCACTGGACGACCATTCTTCGGTGACGACCAAGACTTCCTTTACGTCTTTCCGACGCCGGGCGAAGCGATTCCGGATGCTCCGCGGCGCGTCCGGGTTCACGGGAATCCGTTGGAAGAGCACTTTCGCGTCGTCGGCGCTACCACTTTCATGCGACTCCAATCCGCACTTCGCCAGTTTGTAGGTCGAGAGTTTTCGGATTTCCGTCACACGCTCGACTGGGGCTGCGGCTGCGGTCGCGTGGCTCGGTATTTCGAAAAAGCTAGCCCCGAATCGTTTTTGGGCGTAGATGTTGATGCTGACAACGTCGGCTGGTGCCGGCAGAATCTGCAGACTGGCCGCTTCGAATGTATTCCGCTCCATCCGCCTACGACGCTTGCCCCGGCATCGGTCGATCTGGTAATCGGCGTTTCGGTATTCACACACTTGAAGGAACGCGAACAAGTTGAATGGCTCGATGAGCTTCACCGAGTTTGCCGTTCCGGCGCCGTATTGCTGCTGACGTTCCACGGCGATGGCGCCGCCGTGATGAAGGGGCTTTCCGTCGATCAGTTTGCCGAACGAAAGTTGCGTGGCGTCATCACGTTACCGAATGGCGGCTATGACGCCGATCTTCCGGAGAAAGACTACTACCACGACGTCTACCATACGGCCCCCTACATTCGCCGCTCTTGGGGCCGGCGATTTCAGATTCTGAAGATTCTCCCTGCCTACGTCGGGCAGCAAGACCTTGCAGTCCTTCGCAAGCGCTAAAACTCGGGCGAGCCGAGCCGCATGAGCGGCCGGGTCTAACCGGAGCTAGGCGACCAACCGGCGGCTTACGCCGCTCGGCGCGCCTGGGTGTCTTCCTTGTTTTCCCATATTGCCTCGCCGGCTATCCGCATTGACAGTGATCCACGGCCGCAGTGTATCATCGCCTCGCCCGGAGTCCGCGCAGCCACATGATGTTCCCGACGGCTGGGGTGGTCAGCCATCGCCATGAAGACAAGTCTCTACCCCTCTGCCTGCACGATTGACGATGCACTCTGGCGTCCTACTCCCACATCAAACCTCGCTAGGTTTTTACAGTGCCTCGTCGCCGCCGTGCTCTGGGCGTCATTCATCAACTTCCCCACGCAGTTGCCGAATGTGGACCGGGATAACTCGTGGTCACAGGCGATGGCACATTTTCTTAAGCATCGCTTCCAGGCGGGACACGATTATTACTTCTCGTACGGTCCGCTGGGTTACTTTGCGTCCTCGGTTTATGACCCAGACCTCTACTGGTGGAAGCTCGCTTGGGAACTCGTCGTCAAGTTGCTGTTCGTCATTGTCATCTTTCGGTTTACCACCGCGTTGGGCAATCACTGGGTGCGGTATGCGGCGTTGTTCCTACTCGCAGTCGTCGGACGTCAGATCGCCACGATGCCCGATGTTATCTATCTTTTCTTGATCCTCGCAACTTGCATTCTGCTACTTAATGACGGAGCAAAAGCGTCACGCGGCTTCCGACTGTTTGGCACATGTTTGATTGCGATCCTCTCATTGACAAAGTTCACGCTCCTCACCTACGCGTGCTTAGGGATCGCCGTTGTGACCACGCACTGGCTTTGGAGAGGTTATAGAAGGCCGGCGCTCGAGGTCGTGGGTAGTTTTGCCGCAGCCTTCTTGTTGGTCTGGTGCGTGTTTGGGCAGAATCCACTCCACCTGCCTGAGTATCTCTATGGCTCGATGCAAATTGCATCTGGTTACACCGAGGCGATGTCGCTGGAAGGATCATGGGTGGAAGGTTTTCTGGCTGCTGTCGTGTTTGCGTGTATCAGTGGGGCCTTAATCGGCCAATTGCTGCGGCTTCCGATTTCGCCTCGGAGCGTGGCCATCGTCCCATTGGTTGGCTTCGCCCTTGTCCTCATGTGGAAGAACGGCTTCATTCGCCACGATCATCACTCGTTTGGTTTCTTTGCGCTCGGCTTTCTCGTCTGCTACCTGCCGCACGGCTTGTTTGCGTACTCCAGAAGCATACGGCCTCTGCAAGTAACCCCGCTCTTGATCGCCGGACTGGTAAGCTTCGCGGCCATGCAAACCGTGCTGATGCATCAAGACCTTCGCGGCAGCTACAACCCGCTTGAACTTGCGGCGGCAGCGGTGAAGCACGACGAATCCGTCGTGGAAACCATCCTTCATCCGTTTCTGGAAAAAGAGCGACTTGAGGCGTCGCGGGCTCAGGTAGCGGCTTCCCATGAACTGCCTCAAATTAAACAGACCGTCGGTGACTCCAGCGTTGACATAATTTCACATCAACAAGGACTGCTTTTGCTGAACGGCATGAATTGGCGCCCTCGACCTTCATTCCAGAGTTACTTTGCTTACACGCCGTATCTCGCCGGCGCCAACGCATGGTTCTTCCGAGGGCCCGATGCGCCGCGCTTCGTTGTCTTGCGATTTGAGGCCGTCGACAACCGGCTTCCAATGCTCGAAGATGGCGAGGTATTACTGGAGATTTGTCGCCATTATCGACCTGTGCTCGCGGAGAAAGGGTACGTGTTGGTCGAACGCGGACCTGTAGCACCGCTGGCGTCGGTCGCCGAGACCAAACGCCGTGATATCCGTGTGAGGCTCGATGAAGTCCTTCAACTCGACGACGAGAACGTGCCGACGATCGCCACCATCGACATCCGCCTGACCAAGCGCGGTTCGCTCATGAAGGCGTTCTTCAAACTACCGCCGCTCCATCTCTTGGTGCGTACCGAGGAAGGCCACGTCGATAAGTATCGTTTTGTGCCCGCCATGGGTCGCTCGCAGTTCCTTCTCAGCCCGTTGGTAAAGACCAACCATGACTTTGTGCAACTCTACGGCGGAGCACCCGGAAGAAAGGTCGCGGCATTCTGGTTGAGCCAGGACCCGGACGACGCCGGCTGCTACCACAACCGAGCGACGGTGTCACTCACGAGCGTGTCGAATCTTGTCCATTCCGACGTCGCCAAGGGCGACCTTAACCGCGCCCTTTATCCGGGGTTCAAGGACTATCCCGATTCGATGCAATCCGATTCTCGCGTTGGAATGGACTGGCACGGCGGGGCTGACGTGCTGATCGTGCATCCCCAGGGCGAGATCAAGTACTCCATGCCGCGTGCCGCAAGGCGATTGCACGGCCGATTTGGGATCATGCCCGTCGGTTACGAGGTTGGCAATACCGACGGCGTCCTGTTCCGGGTGGAATTCGCTCCGGTTGAGGGAGAAACGCAAACACTGTTCGAGCGTTACCTGAATCCTTGCAAAGTCTCGGCCGACCGCGGCATGCAAACGCTTGACGTAAATCTCCCGTCGCTCGGCGCCGGAGCATTGCGATTGCGCACGATTAGGCCGCCTGGAACGACCGACAATTGGGATTGGTCTTATTGGAGTGGAATCGCACTCAACTGAGCTCTTGGGCATCGTGAAGGAGTTTTGGAGACGGTCTTATGCTCTTTAGTTCCAACGTATTCATGTATCTTTTCCTTCCGCTCATATTGGGACTGTATTTCGTTGTCCCGCGCTCGGCGCGGAACTTTCTTCTTTTGATCGCCAGTCTCTTCTTCTACGTTTGGGGTGAAAAGCTCTACATCCTGGTGCTCATCAGTTCGATCATCTTGAACTATTGGATGGGGCTGCTCATCTACCGAGTTTCGAATCGGCGGGCAGCGGCAGTGGCGCTGGGTTTCGCGGTGTTCGCCAATCTCGGATTGCTTGGAGTTTTCAAGTACTCCAACTTCGTCGTCAACAACCTGAATAGTCTCTTCTTGCATCTCGGTATTTCCCCCATTCACTTGGATCCTGTGCACCTACCGCTGGGGATTTCCTTTTTTACTTTTCATGCGCTGTCGTATGTCATCGACGTTTACCGGCGCGAAGTTCCAGCACTGACAAATCCCATCGACTTCGCGGTCTACATCTCGTTTTTTCCGCAGTCCATTGCGGGGCCGATCGTGCGCTATAACGATGTCGCCCACCAGCTCAAGGATCGTGTGGTCACGCTGGAAGGCTTCGCCGATGGCGTCCGCCGCTTCATCATCGGTCTGGCAAAAAAGATGATCGTGGCCAACACGCTGGCGTTCCCGGCCGATGCCATCTTCGGCTTGCCGGCCGATGAACTCACATGGCGCGTCGCCTGGCTCGGCGTCATCTGCTACACGCTTCAAATCTATTTCGACTTCTCAGGCTACTCCGATATGGCCATCGGTCTCGCAAAGATGTTTGGCTTTCAGTTCAAGGAAAACTTCCGGTATCCGTACATCTCCCAATCGATCACCGAGTTCTGGCGTCGCTGGCACATCTCACTTTCAACTTGGTATCGCGACTATTTGTACATCCCGCTCGGCGGAAACCGATTTGGTGAGGCTCGGACGTACTTGAACCTCGTAACGGTGTTCTTCCTGTGCGGCCTATGGCACGGAGCGAGTTGGGCGTTCATTGTATGGGGAATATTCCACGGATCGTTTCTCGTCATCGAGCGCATGGGACTCGGAAGATTGTTGGAGCGAACCTGGCTGCCCTTTCGTGTTAGCTACGCTGTTTTGGTCGTGATGATCGGCTGGGTGTTCTTCAAGGCGGCAACATTGACACACGCGCTTGATTACTTGTCGGCGATGGCAGGATTCGGCCATGGCGGCGGGATTCGTTTCAGTCCCGGCCTCTACCTGAATAACCAGGTCAAGCTTGTCCTCATCGCGGCCGTTCTGGGCTGCATGCCTGTCGTGCCGTTCTTGATCGGCGTGCAAGAGCGAATCGGCTCCTTGGTTCCCAGAAAGCGATGGGCTCAATGGGTGGTCGAGCCAGTGTTTGCCTTCACACCCGTGGTGACGTTGTTGCTGCTGTTACTGGTCTCGGCCATGTTGCTCGCCGGCAACACCTACAACCCGTTCATCTACTTCCGCTTCTAACGAGGTCCGCATGTCGGAGCGACGACGGATGGTGGACGCGGCATTGGTTGTGCTGTTCGTGGCCTTTCTGTGCGCGCCCACAGTCAGGAATCTTTCCGGCTCGCAACCGGCGGCAAGGCATGAGTTTCGCGCACCCGCCCCGCGCCCTGAATGGAAATGGCGGAGCGCCGTCCTTCAGCACTTCCCCACACACTTCGAGGCGTATTACAACGACCATTTTGGATACCGGCACAAGTTCATTGATTTGCTCAACAACTTCCGAGTTCGTTGGCTAAACCACTCGTCGTCGCCACATGTGTGTCTGGGAAAAAATGGTTGGCTGTACTTCGAGTTCGAGCCATTGGGCAATGACTACACAACGCATCGGGCCTTCACCGAAGCGGAACTGGTGCGTTGGAAGCTAATCTTGGAAGGCCGACGGGACTGGCTCCGGGAACTTGGTATTCCGTACGTATTCGTTATCGCACCGGACAAGCAATCCGTCTATCCGGAGATGTTGCCGCGCGACCTGCAACGGCGTTGGCGCGATACATCCCGCCTCGAACAACTTTTGACGTACTTGAGAGCTAACTCCGACGTTGACGTGGTCGATCTGCGGCCCCCGCTGCGAGATGCGAAAGCGCAGAGTCCTGTATTCTTTCTCACGGACTCCCACTGGAACGATCACGGCGCGTACGCTGCCTACGTCGACATCTTGAAAGAAGTTTCAAGACACTTCCCACAGGTTCAGCCGGCGCCGCGGTCCGACTTCATTGAAACAACGGTGCGCCGTCCCGGTGGTGACCTGGCCCGCATGATGGGCCTGCCAAATCGAATGTCCGAGGAGCATTACTTACTAGTCCCCTGTGTGCCCCGCCTGGCGCAATCGATTGACGCCGGCGTCCGCGAATCGCACCGTTCGCCGCAGATGCAGGCGTCGCTTACGGTTCGACCGGGAACGAAACTGCCACGGGCCGTGCTGTTTCATGATTCATTCGCCAAGTGCGTCATGCCGCTTCTCGCCGAGCACTTTCAGCGCATGTCTTGTCGCTGGCTCGAACCACACGAATTCGACGCGGACGTTATTCTCCGAGAAAGGCCGGATGTTGTGATCCAACAGATTGTGGAGCGAAAGTTGAATCTGCCATTTCCGCCGGATTGCTTGGCGGGCTTGGGTGAAGACTTCGGCCATTATACGGTTCGAGCGGCTGCCCAGGCTGCGCCGCAGGTTCCGTAGTGTGTGCGCTTCAAACCATGCTGAAACGATGGGTTAATCCGATTCGGCTTCAGTCGCAACGCGCTGCCAACGTTGCACTAGTCGTCGCCTTCTCCGTCCTGATCGTCCTTCCGGCGTGGGGCATGTACCGCGATCTGCTCTCACTGCCACGCGACGAGTTGGTCACGTTGGCAACCAGTCCAATGTGGAAGGTTTCTCGAGGTTTTCCCGGTGCCTTTGAACACTTTTTCGACGAACGATTCGGCTATCGCCGCACGCTGTTGGGCTGGCAGCATGACATCAGGATGGGTTTCCTAAGTGTCTCGACATCGCCGCGCGTTGCAATCGGCGCAAACGGCTGGCTGTATTACGTGCCCATGCCCGCGGGTGACGATCACGCCATCGCTGCGCCGTTGCCGCCGGACGTCGTGAAGAATTGGGCCGACATGCTGCAAGCGCGACACGACTGGCTGGCGGAACGCGGCATTCCCTACGTGGTGCTTATCGCGCCGGATAAGCAAACCGTCTACCCCGAAGCCTTGCCTCGAAGTTTACGCCGGCGCGGAACGGATGCATCGCGGCTCGACGAGTTGTTGACATACCTGCGGGAGCAGACGACAGTGCAGGTCGTCGACGTGCGCAACGAGCTTCAACGGGCCAAGACGCGCGAATGGTTGTATTTTCAGACCGATTCCCATTGGAACGAGCGGGGCGCTTACGTTGGTTATGCCGCATTGATCTCGGCCCTGTCGGCACAGTTTCCGGCAATGTCACCCGTGTCGCGCGATCGTTTCATGGATGTGGCGGTGTGGGCATGCGGCGGCGACTGCACCCGCCTGATCGGATTCCCCGAGCGGTTCAGAGAGGCATCGTTATTGTTGTTGCCGTATGCGCCGCGGTTGGCGTCGGCTTCGTTTTTGGAGGGAACTCACACAACCCATAACGCGCTTCGGCCGATGGCATTCGAGTTGCCTGAACCGGGGCTGCCCCATGCTGTGATGTTCCACGATTCATTTGGTGGCCACCTGGTTCCCTTTCTCTCCGAACATTTCCGGCGAATCGTGTTTGCATGGGAGCGGCAGGATTATCCGATCTTCGACTCTGAATTGGTTGCACGTGAATGCCCCGAGATCGTCATTCAACAAATCGTAGAGCGGAAGTTAGCCGTGTACGTGCCGAATGGTCGGTCGGCCAACGACCCTCGCTGCGAAACTCCCAAGGCTTGGACGCGCTGTTCCGAACGCGCTGAATAGGAGAGCGGACATGGGCGCGGCGCGAGCAGACTGGCGGCGACCGGGAGACAGCGCTTTGATCCTCCTGTTCATAGCGATGATCACCCTTCCGGTTGTGCGCACCGTAAGCGGTCCGAAATCGACGGTACTCTTATCGGAACAGCGAACGCCATCGACATTTCCTGAACTCAGCCTCAAGAGTGGTTCGATCCGAGGGTTTCCCACGCGATTCGAAGCATTTTTCAACGATCAATTCGGCTTTCGTGACGCCTTGATTCAGTTGCTCAGCCGCGCCAAGGTGGCTTGGCTTGGTGTCTCGACATCGACCAAAGTCACGATCGGTAAGGACGGATGGCTCTACAGTTCTGAGTTCCCCGATGGCTCACCGTCCATCGCGCCGCGCCCATTCACCGCGGACGAGCTTCGTCGCTGGCAACGGATCTTGGAGAACCGCCGAGACTGGCTTGCCGAACGCGGGATTCAATACTGGTTCGTGATCGCACCGAACAAGGAATCGATCTACCCAGAGTATCTTCCCAAACCATGTCCGCTTCGGGCCACCGGCTCGCGCCTGGACCAACTAGTGATACACCTGCGAAATCAGTCCTCCATCCAGGTGATCGACTTGAGAGAGCCATTACTTCAAGCTAAGAAGTCCGAGCGCGTGTTTGATCGCACCGACACGCACTGGAATGACCGGGGCGCCTACGCCGGCTATCGGGCGATCATAGAGGCTGTGTCGGCAACGTTTCCATCAGCAACGGCTGATCCGCGCACGCGGTTTGAGAACTCGTCCGAGTCCGGCGTTGGCGGCGATCTCGCCAGAATGTTGGATGCCGATCGCTGGCTGCATGAGGACAGGCTTTATCTCGAACGTTTGACTCCTGCCCGAGCTCGACCCGCCGGCTCCGCCACCGGAGACCGGTCTATGCCGCAGCCATTTGCGATGGAATGCACCGATCCAGACTTACCGCGTACGGTCGTTTTCTGTGATTCGTTTGCGGTACGGCTGACACCATTCCTGTCGGAGCACTTCGAACGGGTTCTGTACAGCTGGCAAATGGTCTTCCCAACGTTCGAAACGGAAACGATTGAGCGTGAACGGCCACGTGTGGTGATTCAGGAGATCGTCGAACGAAAGCTCGTGTTGCCGGTGCCAAACGTGACTAGTTCCGATTTCCTGGCTAGCCGCTCTGAAACCTGGACGGCGTCGTTGCTAAAGGAATACCGCTAAACCACGCCGGTCCGAATAGGATAACTCTGAGCTTAGGTCGGTCTGCGCGTACTGATGATTTGGAGTAACTCATGTTACAGCGACTTTTAGGGATTGTTACCGTCATGACAACGATGATTGGGGCTAGCGAAGAAGACAAACCGCCACGGTCCGCAAACCGTCTTGGCCGTGAAACCAGCCCTTATCTTCTCATGCACGCTCACAATCCCGTGGATTGGTATGGCTGGGGCACGGACGCATTTACCAAAGCGAAAAAAGAGAACAAACTCATCTTTCTGTCGATCGGTTACAGTTCTTGCTACTGGTGTCACGTCATGGAGCGTGAATCGTTCCAAAATGCCGAGGTCGCCAAACAGATGAACGAAATGTTCGTTTGCATCAAAGTCGATCGTGAAGAACGACCCGATATCGATTCGATTTACATGGCCTCGCTTGGCGTCATCGGTCAGCGCGGCGGTTGGCCGCTTTCGATGTTCTTGACTCCTGACGCAAAACCGATTGTCGGCGGCACCTACTGGCCGGCGGAAGACCGCATGATCGAGGGCCAGAAAGTTCGCGGATTCAAGAGCATCATGAAGTTCATGCGCGATTGGTACGCCGAGAAACCCGACGAGGTGAAAGCCCAGGCCGACGAGGTCGGAAGGCTTACGCGTTTGTCGTTGCAAGGTCGGGCCGAAGCGAACACGTTGGTCGTCTTGGATCGGTCATTGGTGACAGCCGCCATCGACGGGCTCAAGGAGGAGTTCGATTCGGTTCATGGCGGGTTCGGTTCACCGGCGAAGAATTTCAAAGGCACGAAGTTCCCCGTGCCGCCGTCATTGAATTTGATTCTCCACGAAGCACGTCGCTCGAAATCACCCGAGCTGGCGAACATGCTCACGTTGACTCTTGACCACATGGCTAAGGGCGGCATTTACGATCAGATCGGCGGCGGTTTTCATCGCTATAGCACGGAACGAACGTGGACCGTACCTCACTTCGAGAAGATGCTCTACGACAACGCACAGTTAGTCGAAACCTATTCGCTGGCTTATCGATTGACGCGCGACCCGCTTTACGAACGCATTGTTCGGGAAACCTTGGCCTACGTTCGCAAGGAGATGACCTCGCCGGAGGGAGGGTTCTATTCGGCGTTGGACGCGGAAACGGACGGCGAAGAAGGCCGGTTTTACGTTTGGACTCCGCCCGAGTTGCATCAACTATTCGACAAACCAGAGGAACGTGCGCTGGTTCAGAAGTTTTACGGCACGGAAACCGGTGTCAACTTTGAAGGCAAGTATCACATATTAGTTTGGCCAAAATCGATAGCCGATGTTGCGCGCGAACTGAACTGCACCGCCGACGAACTGCGCAATCGACTCGAGCCATTGCGGCAGCGCCTGCTCGACGCGCGTGCCGCACGACCGAGACCGTTTCTCGACACCAAGATATTGGCCAGCTGGAATGGTCAAATGATCGCCGGCTATGCAGTGGCGGGGGAAGTTTTCTCAGATTCGACCTACATCGACGCGGCCGTCAGGGCGGCCAACCTCGTCTTACAAAAATTGCGAACCGGGGACGGCCGACTGCTCCGCACCTACGGGGCGCAGCCTGGCCAGGCGCCGGAGGCCAAGCTGAATGGGTATGTGGAAGACTACGCCTACCTCGTCCACGGCCTATTGTGCCTTAGTGACGCCACCGGCGATCCACGTTGGTTGAACGAAGCCAAGGCGCTCACCGATACCATGGTGAAGCTCCACGGCGATTCGGAGCACGGCGGATTCTACTATACGTCGAACGACCACGAAGAACTGTTTGCACGTGCCAAGGATCAGTACGACAGCGTCCAGCCATCGGGTAACAGTGCGGCAGCGGCCAATCTGGTTCGGCTGTGGATCAAAACGGGTGACGAGAGCTACCGAGTTCTTGCCGAGAAAACGATCCGAGCATTCGCGGTCAACCTCAAAGCCAATCCGACTGGTCTCCCGGCATTGGCTCATGCGCTCGCCTTATATCTCGATCGCTCGGAAGGCGCCGTTCAAGCCGACGACAAGAAAGAAACAGGGCAGGGCGGCGCAAAAAAATCCGACTCGGTCGTGAAAGCTAAGGCCGTCGCCGACAAGATCGGCGCAGACGGGCAACAGGTGGTGACGCTAACGCTCAAGATCGATGATGGCTGGCACCTGTACGCTAACCCTGTTCCCGAGGATTTTCCGGGTATTCCAGTTGCCGTGACTGTAGATGGGAAGACGAAACCAAAGGATGTCAAAGTCGAATACCCAACCGGCACGCTCGTTAAGGATCCGTTGGCTGGCGATCATCGAGTTTATGAGAAAGAGGCAAAGATCAAGGTGACGGTAAAGCGTGAAGCAGGCGACGCCGGTCCGCTCGACTTCAGTATCAAGGTTCAATCGTGCAGCAAGCAAACGTGCCTGGTGCCGGGTGTGATTAAGCTCACGGTTCCGTAGGGGACTGTGCGTTCAAGCGCAGAAACTCCTCGCGCCAGCGGTAATGGTCTAACAATCCTTCGGTCGGTCGGCCCAGGATTTTGTAGGCAATGTAAAGCGCCTCGGCCGAAGCCAGCCCATTACCGGGGTCGGTGCCTTGTTTGGATTCGCGTGGATATGCCGTACGGAAGCCTCGTAACGATCGCGCCGGCACGTCGACAAATTCACGGGCCATTGAATCCGCCCGCCGCCAACTCCCATCTAACAGAAGTACGCCGAACTCCGCATCGTCCGCGCAAAGCTCCGGACCATCGGCAGCCAGACGGATGTAGCCGCCCAGGTTGGGTCGTTCGCGCACGGGATGAAGCAGAAAAATGATGTCTGAGCGATCCTTCAGCGGCAGGATGGAACATTTCCGTGGATTCTCACGAGGGCTGCGGACAACGATCGTCGGCGGATACGAAGTGGACATGTTTTTTCGCGAATGAACGGCGTGCCGTTTGCCTTAGCTAATTCCGCATCTACCATGAATGATATGGCCGATCCATTGAACGGAGGTCCCATGAATCTGGAACTCAAGTATTGTGCGATGTGAAACTATGAGCCGCAAGCCGTCAGTCTGACGAGCAAGCTACTTGGAACTTTCAAGCAACAGATCCGTGACCTGAAACTCATCCCTGCGGCCGGAGGGTGTTTTGAGTTGAGTGCCGACGGGGAATTGCTCTACTCGAAGCTCGACACCGGAAAGTTTCCGGATGAGCAGTCGCTGATTGGGACGGTTGCCGAACGATTGAAGAACGGCAAACCCGATCGAGCAAAAACCGCGTAGTCACAGCCAACGTCCTCTCCTAACCTTTTCCTGGGCGGCGCGATGGCGTGGGCTTCGCTCAGACGGGAGGGGAAATGTCGCTGTTTGGTCGAAAAAAACGCTTGACCGATTACGCGTCTTGTGCCGGCTGAGCCGGCAAGTTGCCGCCCGAAGGCATCGCGCAGGTCTTGCGCCATCTACCGAAGCCAACCGATCCGAACCTTCTCGTCGGGACCGAGACTCACGACGATGCGGGAGTGTACCGCCTCAGCGACGACATTGCCATCGTCCAAACCATCGATTTCTTTCCTCCCGTAGTGGACGATCCTTACATCTACGGCCAAATCGCCGCGGCGAACGCATTAAGCGACGTCTATGCCATGGGTGGCACTCCGCGGACCGCGCTCAATCTGGTTTGCTACCCGGATGACAAGGAAAGCCTCGACTGGCTTGGTCAGATTTTGGAAGGGGCGGCCGAGCGCTGCCAGAAGGCGGGCGCTGTCGTTCTCGGCGGGCACACGGTGCGGGATGCGGAAATCAAGTTCGGACTGGCGGTCACGGGCACAGTGCATCCCAAGCGGGTCTATACCAACGCGGGCGCCAAGCCCGGCGACGTGTTGATCCTCACCAAGGCGCTAGGCACCGGTTTCATCACCACCGCCAACAAGGCGGGATCGTGCCCGCCTGAAGTCCTTGAGGCCGCGTGTGCCAGCATGGTCCAGCTTAATGACATCGGTCGCGATGCGATGATCGCAGTAGGCGGCCATGCGGCCACGGACGTGACCGGCTTTGGCCTTGCCGGTCATGCGTTCGAGATGGCGGAAGGAAGCGCGGTAACGTTCAACATCCACGTTGGTCGGCTACCGGCAATTCCAGGCGTCGAACCACTCGTCCGGCGACCATTCTTTACCCGTGCCAACAAGACAAACAGAACCTACGTTGAACAAAGCTTGCGCATTGACGGCAAACCGGATCCCACGCGTCTCGAGCTGTTCTTTGATCCGCAAACCTCTGGTGGATTGGTGATCAGTGTGGCAGAAGACCGTGCCGACGCGCTACTTTCAAACCTGAAACAACGGGGCACCAGCGTGGCTTCGGTGATCGGACGTGTTACCGAACGCGGCCAATCCGCCCTTGTCCTTTGTGAATGAATCGATCTGAATGTCGCCACCGACCATTTCGAATTCGATCAAATAAATCCCCGACTGATTCGTCTATAAGAGCAGCAAAACTCAACAAGGAGAGGTCACCCTCAGACCCAAAGGGGGTCCTCTGGATGCCCACGGGCTTCGGCCCGTGGGCTTGTGTATTCTGGGCAAGTCGGTAGGCTGAATCTCTCAGCCATGCCGCAAGATACGATCAATTCTGATGTCTCGCCCAGACACTCGCTTCTCCACTTCGGGTCGCTTGAACTGCGTACCCGTTACGTTTTGGCTCCACTCGCAGGATACACCAATCTGCCGTTTCGGCTCGCGGTCCGTGAGTTGGGCGGTGTCGGTTTTGCAACCACCGATCTGGTCAATGCCCGCGCTTTGTTGCGGCTGAGTCGCAGGACAATGGACTTGATCCAGACGTGCCCGGAAGATCGGCCGCTCGCGGTTCAGATTTACGGCGCGGAAATCAGTGCGATGTGCGCCGCGGCACAATGGCTCGAGGCTTACGGCGTGACTGCGGTGGACATCAACATGGGATGCCCGGTTCGAAAGGTCGTTCGAGGCGGCGGCGGCTCGGCCTTGATGTGCAGTCCGGGGGCGGCCGTTCAACTCGTGCGGTCCGTTGTCGAAGCAGTCCGAATTCCTGTAACCGTCAAGATGCGCTTGGGGTGGGACGATTCGCACCTAAGTGCGCCGTTTTTCGCTCGGGAGTTCGAGAAAGCCGGCGTGGCGGCAGTCACCATCCACGGCCGAACGCGCGAACAAGGCTTCGCCGGGCACGTCAACCTGGACGGCATTCGGGAGGTCGTCGAAGCCGTTGAGCGCATTCCGGTGATCGGAAATGGAGACGTTCGAACCATCGCCGAGGCAGAAAGAATGCGAGTCCAAACAGGTTGTGCGGGCATATCGATTGGCCGCGGGGCCCTGTCAAATCCGTGGATCTTTAACCAGTTGCAGAGCTGGGAAGAAGTCGGACAATCGGGTCATGAGCCTGCCTTCGACGAGCGCCTTCAGTTCATGAGCAGGCACTACCACTTGCTGGTCAAGCACCGCGGCGAACGACACGCTTGTCTTCTATTCCGAAAAGTTGCGACCTGGTACTGCAAATCTCTTGGCGTGGGCCGCGAGGTGCAACAGACGCTAGTGATGTTGGATTCTGTTGCGACGTTTGATCGGGTGATGTCGAACATGCGGGATGACATCAATGCACGGCGGCGCTATGAACGGCGTGATTCCGCCGAGTTTAGCGTCGCGGTACCCAAAGGCCCAATCGAACGCTGGTAGGGCCTGCCAAGTCATTGTCTTTGGTACAGTCTCGTTCAATTCTCTGAATTACCGTTTCGCAAAGTCCGAAGAAAGATCAGACACGCGGAAACCCTGCCCCGCCTGTTCATGGGCTCTATCTACACGCTTCGGAACTTCTTCCGTAAAGGACTGGCGGAGTGGCCAAGATTGGAATGCTCCCGGCGTACACCACGCGCTGGGGCCGAGCGTATTGTGCCGACGCGATGGACGTTCTGCGTCGATTGCCGAGCGATCGCACGTCGCTTGTGATTACCTCGCCGCCGTTCGCGCTTCGACGCAAGAAGGCATACGGCAACGTCTCCGCGGCAGAATACGTCGAGTGGTTTTGGCCGTTCGCCCAAGAAATCCACCGTGTACTTAAGCCGGACGGCAGTTTCGTTTTCGACCTCGGTGGTACATGGAATCCAGGTCGCGGAACGCGCTCACTCTATCAGTACGAGTTAGTCTTGCGCCTATCGACAATTTTCCATCTGGCGCAGGAGTTCTACTGGTTTAACCCGTCTAAACTACCGACGCCCGCAGAATGGGTCACGGTGCGTAGAACCCGAGTGAAAGACGCGGTGAACACGCTCTGGTGGTTTTCGAAGAGCGAGACGCCGAACGCGGATAATCGCCGGGTGCTGAAGCCGTATAGCAAATCCATGCAAAGGCTTCTGCGAGACGGTTATAAGGCGGCCCGGCGCCCTTCACAACACGACATTAGCCCAAATTTCCGCCGTGATAATGGCGGCGCCATTCCGCCTAATCTGCTCTCAATCCCGAATACGCGCTCTAGTGAACCGTACCTTCGCCGTTGCCGAGATGCCGGACTTCCCGTTCATCCGGCGCGATTCCCACCGGGATTGGCGGGTTTCTTCATTCGGTTTCTTACCGAACGGGGTGACCGCATCATGGATCCGTTTGCCGGCAGTAACGTTACCGGATTCGAAGCCGAGGCCCTCGAACGCCGTTGGCTAAGCACCGAGATCAACACGGACTACGTGGCCGGTTCCCTCTTGCGTTTCGACACGGCGGTGGCGGCTACCGTGCAACCCGGCTCCGTAGCAGGTTAAGGTGCCGGATAAACTTCTCTTCCAGCCATTGATGAATATCGCCAAGGCGCGTCGCGTCTTCGTTGGAGACGTATCGGCCATTGGATAGCTCCGTGTCACCACTTCCTAGAATGCGCTCTATATCACGGAGGTTCGTGCGCAGGCGGTCGAGCCGTGCATTCACGGCTTCGGGACTCATCTTTTCGCTGATGTCCCAAAACACGCACGCATCGGAAAACGTCAGTTCGGGCTTGCGACCTTCCGTGTACTTCTCCGCGGCGGCGGTCTCAAACTGCCGCAATAAGAACTTTTCCTGGTCGCGGCTGAGGCGCTGACTGCCCTTCTTGGAAGGAGCTGGTTCAGCGCCGTCCAACAAATGCTTCACCGTCTGGCGTCCATCGCGTGTGAGGGAATAGAGTTTCTGCCCCTCTTTGACGAGCCAACCACGACTCGCCAGACCCTTCACACCCATGATGCTGCTCAGAACCTTGTTCGAATCCGGATACAGGTCCGCATACCCCTTCAGTCCGAATGTTTTTGGAAATTTCTGCCACGAGGCGACGATGAGTGCCTCCGCGCTAAAAGGCGATTGCCCTTCGTGCTCCAGCTGATGCGCGGCCAACAGAATCTTCTCCGGTACAGTGCACTCGGCGACAGGATTCACGCTTTTCCCCCTCCTTTTGGAAAAAGTAACGATAGGTGGCTGCCCCTTGATTGTCGCGCTGGGCATGATCTTCGGTCAAAGCCAAAATCTCCACTTTGCAGATGCGAGTGTACACCAACTCCGTCTCATTCGCTACTATCGAAAGCGGCGCAGCTGACATTGGTCGGATTCTCGGCTTGTTTGACGACGATCAGACGAACAAGAAATACGAGTTAGCAAACCGAAGTCAAGACTCGTCGCGCATCAGAGGCGCGGCAGAATGTCGGGATCGACCTGGTAAGCGTCGGCGAGTTTGTTCATTTGATTGAATAGTCCGACCACAGCGAGCACTTCGCCCAGGGCGTCCGTGTCGAGACCGAGCTTTTGAGCAGCAGCGGTGTGAGAATTAATGCAATAGCGACAGGAATTGGTGACAGACACGGCAAGGGCGATGATCTCTTTCGTCAACATATCTAACTTGCCTGGGCTCATGATGGCTTTGAGTCTTGTCCAACACAGCTCCAAATGAGCTGGATGCGTCGCCAACGCTCGCCAAATGTTTGGCACCCGATCAATCTGTTTGGTTGCTTTTATGTCGTTGAATACCCGGCGGACGATGGGATCGTCACAATTCTCGTCAACCAGTCGAACTGTGCTCATCGGGTCACTCCACAAAGCAGTCAGGAACTCCTTGCCTCATTATGTTCTGTTCGCCGCCAGCGGCAATGCGGCGATGGCGGCCCTGTAACGAAGTGTTAACGTTCCTCGGCGCGATTAACCAAGTGGTACAGAAGCCCAATGGGACCCAAGGATGGTACCGAAACCGGTCGATCCGGTTGGATCGTGTCCTAAATTAGGTTTTGCAAGCCAGTTGCGCTTCAGCGCGGCGAACCCGTCGCCTTTAGGCTCCACGGCGTCGGATTTGCTATGTTACGATGTCATTAGAAGGCTTTATGGACCAAATCAGTGCCTCTCCTCAGCGGCGTGAGCAACCCCAGGCCGGCCAGCTTAGCATGCTAGCCTGCGGCATCGCATTGCTAGCGGCTGTAATTTGGGTGTACCTGCCTACGCTGATTCAGCTCTCGGAACTTTGGGCCCATGACCCCAAATACTCTCATGGCTATTTGGTTCCCCTCTTTTCCTTGGCATTCGTTTGGCTAAAGGTGCGTGGATCCGGGACGCAACTGCAGCCGAGTTGGCTCGGCGTCGTAGTGGTGTTCGCTGGGCTGATGCTCCGCGGACTGGCAACCTATTCCTTTTATCCCGGCCTCGCCGCCTACTCCTTATTGCTAGTCGTTGGCGGGTGTGTGCTTTGCCTGGGCGGGGTGCCGTTGATTCGGCAAGCGTGGCCTGCGGTGGGTTTCCTGGTCCTGATGATGCCGCTGCCGTATCGGCTCGAATCGGCGTTAGCCGGGCCGCTTCAGCAGTGGGCGACTTCTATCAGCGTCTATCTCCTTCAGACACTAGGCTACCCGGCGTATGCGGACGGCAACATCATCTGCCTGCATCAAGGCCGCGTCAACGTTGCCGAAGCGTGCAACGGACTGAGCATGATAATGATGTTTGTCGCTTTGGCGGCAGCGGTCGTGTTATTGTCACACAGACCACTTCTAGACAAGGTGATTATCTTAGTTAGCGCCGTACCCATTGCGATTTTTTGCAATGTCGTTCGAATCGCCGCATCCGCGATTCTCTACGTTTCAGTGGGCACCACGCTCGGAGATCTGATTCCGGCTACTAAGTCGATCGCGCTCGGCGCGACCGATCTTCACGACATCACCGGTTACCTGATGATGCCGGTGGCCCTTGTTTTCTTATGGGGCGAACTAAGGCTGTTGGATTGGGTGTTTCCGGAATCGCCGCGCGGGGCCATTCGGCCGAATGTGGAGCGATTCAGCGGCGCGAGTTTGGCAAACACGGTTGGCGGGGTTGCCTCTACCGATAAAGTCGGCGCGATCGCCGTGGAGCCACGGCATTCATGATCCAAACAAAGAAAATAGGTGGCCGTCGGTTCGTGCCAGTTGTCGCCGCTGTTGCATTGTTGCTCACTTACGGAATCGCGCAAGGCTGGTGGATGAGGCGGTGGTCTGACACGTCCAAACTTTATCGAGCCGTCGAGCAACTCAATGGTCTGCCGGCGAATTTGGGTAACTGGAGCGGTCAACCGCTGACACTCACCCAGCGCGAGATCGAAATCGGCCAGATTAGTGGTTACTATTACCGACGCTTTGTGCAGCCATATACCGGAAAGGCGATGACGGTTTTGTTGGTTTGCGGGCAGCCGGGGCCCATTGCCGCTCACTCGCCGGAAGTGTGTTTTGAAGGCGCCGGCTATAAAGAAGTGGCGCCGCCTGTGCGCCGCCAATTTGAAGTAGGGAGGTCCGGACATCGTGGCGAGTTTTGGAGTGCGGCCTTCCGCAAGGATGCCGCCGCGCTTCCCGATCCATTACACGTAACATGGAGTTGGACGACAACCGGCTACTGGCAAGCCGCTTCCGCACCCCGCTTTCGTTTCGCCGCCGAGCCAGTACTGTTCAAGCTTTATGTGGTGCAGCATCTCGGTCGGCTCGACGAGCCCGGCGCAAGGGAAACGAGCGATCAATTCATGCGTTTATTGTTGCCTGAACTTCAGCGGACATTGTTCAAACTCGATTGATCGAGCTTCATGCGACGTACGGTTAACCTAAAGGCGATTGCGATTCTCGCTGCAACCACCGCTAGCGTGGTTGTCGCAGCGCATGTCGTCCATGGCATTCAGATGAAGCGCAACTCAGGAGAGTTGCTAGTTCGCGCCGATCGTGCCGAGATGGACGGCAAGCCCTCCGTCGCCGTCGAATGCCTCATGGCTTATCTCAACTTCCAACCGGACGACCCGCACGTTCGCCGCGGCTAGGACTGCTGCTGAGTAGACACGCGCGCACATACCGCCAACGCCAAGAGGCGTGCATGGTGCTTGAACGTGCTCTTCAAGACGACCCGACGCAAATCAACTTGCGACGGGCGTTGATTCGGTTGTGGATAGACGCCGGACGCTTTGAAGAGGCGAAGGCACAATTGGAGTCAATAAGGCAGACAAATCCCGGCGACGCCGATCTTCCATTTCTCATGGGGCAGTGTGAGGAAGGCTTGACGAACTACGAACCGGCGGCCGCATATTATGCCCAGGCGTGTGAGCTACAACCGGATCGCGTTGAGGTATTCCTCCGCCGTTCGCAGCTACTACGGGACAAACTGCGAGCTACGGAACGCGCTGACGGCGTCATTAGGGCTATGGTCGAGCACAACCCTCAGTCATCAGATGCACAGTTGGCCGCTGCACGCTATTACACTCAATCCAATCGCTGGAACGAAGCCGATTCGCGATTGCAGATCGTCTTAACTCTCCAGCCCGAGCCCGAAGCAACGGTCTATTTGTGGGCCGCGGACGTTGCCATCGCGCGCGGTGAGCATCACAATGCACTCGGGCGATTACGCAATGGATTACAGAATCATCCTGAAAACACATCATTGCGTTTGACGTTAGCGCGGCTCGCACTTCAACTCGGATATCGGAACGACGCGCTCGAGTGCCTTCAGCCGCTGACGGAGTCGTTCCCAAGTCAGCCGGATGACCTGGTTCGTCTGTGCGGGTTGCTGATTGACCTTGATCAATTTGAGAAGGCCGCTGCCGCAATCGATCGGCTCCGGGGGAATGCCGCGTCGGCGATCATTGCCTTTCTGCAGGCACACTTCCTCGTGAAGCAGGAGGCATGGGGCCAGGCTCGCGTCCTCCTCACCGAAGCAATCCCAGCACTCGCGGTTCCCGAATGGCGACTACAAGCGAATCTGCTCCTCGGTCAATGCCAAGAACGTCTGGGCAATTCGGACGGAGCGTGGAGTGCCTATGGCAATGCGCTTCAGGTGAATCGGCGCAACGTTCCTGCCCTGCTGGGCCGGGCCGCCGCATTCGTGCGCATGCGCCGGCTCGATGAAGCGATCAGCGGTTATCGCTTGGCGGTCCAGGACAACATCGAATTGAGCCTGCCGCTGGCGCGACTATTGATTCTGCGAAATCTCCAGCTTGCAGCCATGGCTCGCGAGTGGACGGAGGTCGACAGGCTTTTTGATGGATTGCCGAAGCATTTACAAAACTCCACCGACGCAATTGTAGCGCGGGCTGAATTGCTTTCAGCAAAGGGGCAGCATACAGAGGCAGCTACGGTTTTGGACGCGGCGCGGCAGAATCACGCCGACAAGCTCGAACTTTGGATCGCATCGGCTGAACTGGCGGCGAGCCACGGACGTGCGGACGACGCATCGAGATTGCTTGGCGACGCCTGTGCACGCTTCACTGATCGAATTGAACCGGTTCTGACCAGAGTACGTTTGGCGACTCGACAGCCGCTTGAGGTGGCTCGCCAGGAATTGGAGAGTCTGGAATCGGAATCTGCGCGGTTCGGCCCCGCCGAACAAAATCGACTATTGGCCGCGTTAGGAGATGGGTACTTACAGCTTGGCGATATGGCGGCAGCGGTGAAGATCTGGAAACACCTCGCAACACGAGCGCCCAAAGACTTGGGAGTGCGCGTACAGTTATTCGGCGCTGCCTCTCAGTCTGCCGACGAGTCCGAAATGCAGCGGCTCTTGGACGAGATTCGTCATCTCGAAGGTCAGGGCGGCAGTTTTGGCGCGTACGGAGAAGCCGCACTTCTGGTTGTCAGGGCCCAGCGTGGGGAAATAACGCTCTTGGCCCACGCTAAGGCGCGCGCCGACCTCGCTGCGGCACAACGGCCGAATTGGTCTGCGGCCGCACTGCTCCAAGCCCAGATTGCCGATCTGCAAGGCAATGTCGACACGGCACTCGAACGGTATCAACGCGCTGTCGATTTGGGCGAGCGGCAGCCGAACGTCGTTCGCCGAGTCGTCGATTTGCTTTACCGCCGTCAACGATATGCCGAAGCACAGGTCGTTCTCCAGAAGCTACCTGCACCGGCAGTTTTGGAATCCGGACTCGGCCGACACGCGGTTGCTTTGACACTGCTTACCACGCTAGACAATGATACCAGCCGTCGGCGTGCATACGATTTGGCTAGGCAAAGTCTTCCAACTGACTCGAAGGATTACCGGGACTTCCTCTGGTTGGGACAGGTTGCGGTTGCCGCAGGACTGCATACAGAAGCGGAGGCGATGTTCAGGCGCGCCGCCGAGCTTGACCTCGAATCACCAGATCCGTGGATGGCGCTCATAGCCATGATGATTCAGACTGACCGAATGCGAGCAGCCGAGGTTATATCCGAAGCGAAAGGCAAGCTGCCGCCCGTTAAGGCCGGTCTTGCGCTCGCACCGGCGTTTGAGATGCTCGGGCAACCGGAGGAGGCGCAAAGGCACTACGAAGCGGTGCTTGCCCTCAAACCCGACGATCCCGAAACTCTCGGTAGCGTTGCCGGGTTCCACGTGCGCACGGGACACTGGCCAAAAGCCGAGGAATGTCTCCGAAAGATGATGCAGCTTCGCCCGGCGACAAACGAATTTGGGCATGCCTGGGCTCGTCGGCATCTGGCAATCGTCTTGGCGGCATCCGGAACGTACGCGAAATACCGCGAAGCACTGACACTGCTTTCCGAGAACCAACCGGCAACGTTAGACGACGAATTGGCCCTCGGAGTGGTTCAAGCCACTCAACCAGACCAACGCGATCAGGCTATCGCGCTTCTTGAAAAGGTACATCAACAAAGGCCGTTACGATGGCGCGAGATGCTGGTGTTAGCACGGCTGCACGATGCCGGCGGCAATCGAGAAAAGGCCATGGCTTGCCTCGTGCAGTTGGTGCAGAGTGATCCGTCTGATCCCATACCTTTGGCGTACCTCGTCGAACTGTTGACAAAGCATGGATTTCAACAATCAGCCCGCGATTGGTTAACCAAGCTCGAGAAAATGAACGCTGATCCATTCGTGGTCATGTCGCTTCGGGCGAGATGGCTACAGAAGGGTGGACAAGGCGATGAAGCGATACGCGTCGTCACGACGTTTGCGAACGAGAATACAGCCTCGCTTCCGCAAGCAGCCGCCCTGCTTGAAGACATTGGACGTCCCGCTGACGCCGAACCTCTTTATCGAGCCTTCGCGGAAAGATCGAAGCCGGTTGGTGTCCTTCTACTATCCCGCTTTCTAGGTCGCCAGCACTGCGTCGACGAAGCTCTATCCTTGTGTGAACCCTTGTGGGTATCCGTTCCGGCCGAGGCAGTTGCCGATACCTGTTTAGCCGTCTTCCGGTCCGCTCCGGCGACCGATGTTCAATTTCAGAAGGTCGAAACATGGCTGGCGGCCGCGATCCGCAATCAGCCCCAATCTGTTCTACTCATTGCGTTGAGGGCCGAACTCCACTTTCACGCCCGCCAGTACGCCGAGTCGATCGCCGGGTATCGGGAAGTGCTGACCCGCGATCCCAATAATGTCGTCGCTCTTAACTTGCTCGCGTGGATGCTGGCGGTGAAAGACGGCCAAGGCGCCGAGGCGCTGGGGCTGGTGCAACGCGCCATCGGGCTAATCGGGCCGCGTGCCGACCTGCTCGACACGCGGGCTATGGTTTATCTAGCGCTGGGGCGAACGAAGGAAGCCATTCAGGATTCGCGAGATGTCGCGCGCCTGAATCCGTCGGCCACCGCGTACTTTCATCTCGCCTTGGCCTATCACAAAACCAACGATCGCGCGAAGACCGAAGAAGCCTTTCGAAAAGCGCAAGAAATCGGCATTAGCCCACTGGCGGTGCATCCGCTCGAACGTCGATCCTTCGATCATCTCGTCGGCGCGCTGAATGAATAGGCAAATCAGCGCGCTCATGGAATGGGCAATACAGGCCTCAACGTAGAGTTGTCGGGAACGTTCGGAAATGTCGTCCGTGGTAAGGCCTGCATGAACGGCGATGCCGCCGGCGTCTTCGGAAGGCCGAACTGCGGCAGTACAGGTTGAAGCGGACTTGGCGTCGTGGATCCGGGAAGCGCCGGCACGGCCGTCTGGTAACTGGGCTTCGCATTCGGGGAAAGAAATGGAACGACTTTCGCAAGCATCTGCCGCAAGCTGAATCGGTCCGTTGTCTGTGGTTTCATTTGCGGCCCCGCGAAGTCCGGCACGTCAATGACTTTTTGAAAAACAACGTCCTGCGGTTTGACGTTAGTCATGAAGGAGGATGGTTCGCGCTGCTGCGCCTCTGCCGGCGCAACCAGCATAATGGCGACGATAACAACCCCAGCAAACTTGTTCAGGTGCATTCTTCCCCCTTTGTGATTTGCCGATTATGTGGGGCCGCGAAGGATAGCGTTTGTTCTGGGCGCGTCAAGCCCGAAATACGCAGAATTGGACAGCGTGTTGCATAAGAATCGCACATACCCCATTGCTAGAGTAGGCATGAAGCGTAAAACCGACTCGGATCATAAGACATTACGGCTACGTGCTTTAAGAACATTGTTGTCCACGTGACGAAGTTCTTTTTTTGATTGGCACATCGCTTGCAATTAACCACTATGCAGCGAGGTTTGGTAGCGAGTCCCAAACCTTGCGAACGAGCTTGTGTCCCTCTCACCCACACCCTCCTGCACGGGCACGGGGTTCAGTTGATTGCGAGTCCAACTGAACTCCGTGCCAGCACTTCTTTCTGGCATACAAAGCTCTATCTTGGATCATTAGCGTATCAAGGGTTGACGCCATCTGGTGATCAATTCAGTCTGGCCGTGCCGGCTTGCGTTCGCAGCAGAGAAGTGAAATGGGAAGGCGTGTCATTCTCGTCGCTTTACAGGTCATCCTCGTCCTAATTGTTGCCGCCCTCATTTTCGACCTGCCGTTGGCGCTCGAAGGTTTGATCCGTAAAGAGAGTTTCTTCCAAGGAAAACCGACCACGTTCTGGCGACACCAGCTTCAAGGCCGGGGCCCCGAATTCCACAGGGCGTTTGCCGCCTTCGAACGCGCCGGGCCAGCCGGCATCGACGTCTTGTTGGAGATTCTCGCAACGGGAAGCTCAACCGAAAAACAGGGCGTCATCGCCATCCTCAAAGGGATGGGGGTTTCGGCAAAGAGTGCGGTTCCTGCCCTCAACGTGATGCTCGAAGACCGAGACAATGCGATGCGAGTGCAGGCGGCCGACTCGATCTTTGAAATCAACCAAGAGGCGGACGATTTGATTCCAACGCTAATTCTCGCGTTGGAAGATGATCGGGACGAAGTGTGCAAGGAGGCCGCGTCGCTTCTGGGCCGGATGGGGCCGGCGGCAAGGCCGGCCGTGCCGGCGCTGGTGGCCGGACTGCGAAATGAAAAACCGCGTGTTCGAGAATGGTCCGCAGCCGCGCTTTCCAAGCTGGGATCAAGTGCCAACACCGCGGTTCCGGCACTGGAGCGGGCATGCCAAGACGAACACGCCGGCGTGGCGGCCGCGGCGAGCGCCGCGCTCCGGGAGATTCGTCTGGCCGGCGCGACGGTAAGTCCACAGGTACCATAAATTCGAAGGGAGCATTGGATGGGATACAATCGTAGTGGCAATACTCGAAAACTAAGGCTCCGCCGCCAAAAAAAGGAAATGACTCGCCTTTTGGCGAAAGAAACGCCTTCAGCGAAGCCAGCTGCACCCGCCAAGGCGACTGCCGGGACCAAGAAATCCGTATCCTAGCGGGGCCATTAGAGCCGATCTAGGGATTCGATCCAACGGGCGAGCTCTCCAACCATGGCAGCACCCAGATACTGGTGTCCCCAGTTGATGAGTTCCCGGTAAGTTACCGGGCACTTCTTCGCTAACAGCCGGTCCTTGCTTTCCACGATAAGTTTGGTGAGCGGATCGCGGTCGCCCGCCGCGACGAAGAACAGGAGCCGTTGGCCGAGCGATTCCACGTTGTCTTGCACCGGAAGGACGCTGCCGACGGTGGCTACGCCTCGGAACACGCCGCCCGAGGAAAGTGCCAAACGGTATGCCATCTGGCCGCCGTTATCCATACCGTGGGCTACGATCCGTTGCTTATCGATGGTGTATTCCGCCATCACTCGATTGATGGCCTCGCGGACGAAGTCCGCTTCACTCGCCAGCCAGCCGCTTTCGTTCTCGGCACGCGGCGCGAGCAGAATGAGGTGATGATCGCGGCAGTATTCTTCCCACAGGTTTAGCATCACCTGCGGATCCTTGTCGCGCTCATTGCTCGAGCCGGGTGCATGCAGCCAGACAATGAGCGCATGAGCAATGTTCGGATCGTAGTTGTCCGGTATGTACATCCAATAGTTGCGATCGCCGGCTTCGTTGGCTCGCTTGAGCAATCCCGTTTCCGGTTTTTTCTCCGGCTCCTTCTTTGCAGGTTTCTTTTCGTCTGCGGGGGGCATCGGCGGCATGGGTTCCGGAGGCTTGGCCACTTTTCGGGGCTCCAGCGCCTTCTTATGGGTACCTGCTTCCGCTAGATTCGCCGGAATCGCGTCGGAAATCTCGCCCAACCGAACGTTTAGGGTCAACAATTCTTTCAAGTCGCCGCGGCGAACCTCTACCGCTACTTCCGTGCCGGGTAGAAAGTTGGCGAGCAATGCCATGAGCTCATCACGACCTGAAAATGCCGTCGGAGTCTTGCCGATGCCAATTGACATGACACGGTCGCCGGGCTTTAGGCCGGCTTCCGCAGCGGGACTAATTGGAAAGACATACCGCACCTCCACGCCGAGTTCGGGGTCGTCGCGCACCGGTAGGATGCCGATGAACGGCGCGGCTGCTGCAATGGTCTCTCCCGTCAACTTGAGATTCGCAAACGATTTTTCGTCCGAACCACGTTTGACCTTTAGTGATAGCACATCGCCTTCATACCGAGTGCCAAGGATGTGTTGCACCTGAGACTGCCGAGCGATCTTTTGATTCTCCATTTCGACGATCACGTCACCCGGCTTGAGGCCGGCCACGTCGGCAGCCGATTTCGGCAGCACGGTCCCGATGGCAGGCGGAGTTCCATACGGGTCCTGACCCTGCGGCCAGGTGATGCCCAGGAGCCCGCGGTTAAGGTTTTTGCCTTCTTTCAGCCTCGGAAGGACGGCGTTGAAATCCTCGAGCGGAATGGCAAAGCCAATGCCGGAGTCATACCATTCGACGCCGGCTGTTTCGTCTTGTCCGTGCGGCGAAGCCGGGACTAGTATCCCGATTACACTGCCGGTAATGTCCACCAACGGCCCGCCGTAATTCACCGGCGACACCTTGGCGTCGGTCTGCACGGCCTTGCCCCAAATACGGTCCAGTGCGCTGATGATCCCCGTACTTACGGACGGCGACTGATCGCTGCCGGCCCAGGTTCGCCCGACGGCCAGCGCGGTCTGCCCAATCCGGATGTCCTTTCGCGAAACGCCTCGGGGCACCGCCAATCCGGTCGCATCGATTTTCAGCAACGTCAGCATTCGCGTCTTGTCCGATGCGATGACCTTCGCCGGGAAGCGCTCTTTGCCGCCGGGGACCGACACGAATATTGCTGTGGGTTTGTTGACGAAATTGAATGCGCTCGTGACGACATAACCGTCTTCGCCGACGATAAGTCCCGTGGTGGGGCCGACCCCTTTGCGCAACTGCATGGCCCGGGGTCCCGTGCCGGTACTTACCATGTCCGTGCCGCCGGTGGTTTCAATTTGGACCACACTCGGCGCGATGCGTGCCACCGCCGCTTTCATAGCCTTTTCCTGCAACTCGGAGAGGCCGTTACCGCCAGGCTCCTGGCCAACCATGCAAAGGAGCGCAAGAAAACTTGAAAACGGTATGCTCATAGAAATGTTCCAATTGGTGTGTCGCCTACGTTTCAGGCGAGTTTACTTTTTGCCCGGACTCTCCTCGAGCTTCAATTCCACAGGCAACAAACGGTCGGTTCCGTCGGACTTGTTGATACGCTGAATTTCCAGTTTCAATACAGCGCCCGGGCGAGTTTTCGAAATGAACTCGCGGAAGGCTTTGACGCTCACGATCTGTTCGCCGTCGATGTAGACAATGAGGTCGTCCGGTCGAAGACCGATTTTCGCCGCCGGCGAATCCGGGACGACTTCCTCGATGAACGGCGGCGTCCGCTCGACCACGCTCGGCACCAGAATAATCCCATGGTAGCCACCCACCCCCGCCGGCGGTTTGTCCTTGACGATCGGCTTGTACTCGCCTTTGATTCCGGCTTCCACGAAGTTAGCAAGCACGGGAATCGGCATGGCGTAATTGATCCATGTATCCGTTAGCGTGTTCCTGAGTTCCTTGCCGATCAGGCCCAAGAGCTCTCCCTTCCGGTTGGTTACCACACCGCCTCCGGCGCCAGGATTGTTTGTGATGGCGTCGATGACGTACACGTCGCCGGTGTAGGGCGCATCGAAGATACCGCGGCGACCCTGGAGTTTTGCCACCGCGGCAATCACGCCTTTTTGCACCGACATCGGCTCATCGCGCGTCGCGATGGAGAATTGATTGCTGAATGCCAAGACCCAATCGCCTGCCTTCGCCGCTGGAAACTGGCTGGCGAGTCGAATGTCGAAGTAGGGCAATGTGTCTTCAAGCTTGTCGAGTTTCACCAAGGCTGCGTCCAGTTCCGGCTCGGTGACCACGACCTTGGCGTGATAGCGGCGTCCATCGTGCAAATGCACACGCAAGTCTTGGGTGACCAACATCTGACTGGCGACGGTCAGTATGTATCCGTCAGGTGAAACGACGACGCCGGTGCCGTATGATGCCAATCCTTGAAACCCGCCGGCACCGAACAGTTTGACAAGCTTCTTGTTAACCTCGCCGGCGACGTCGGCGAACGAGTCTTGGGCGGCCGCCGGTGGCGAAAGCAAGGAAAAAGTAAAAAGGAAAAAGTAAAAAGTAAAAAGGAAGCAGAGGAGTAAACGTACTCGTCGAAGCGGAGTTAGCATTGTTATCTTCTCTTACTTTTTCCTTTTTACTTTTTCCTTCACTTCAACTGGTACTGTTTGACGGTGAAAGTCGTGTACCGGTCGTTGCCGTGCCGGACTTCGAAGCGATGGGGCAGAAGTCTGCCGTCGACAGGTTTGTAGTCGTAGAGATAGACCTCGCACGGATCTTGATCTTCTTCGACCGTGACTTCAAAGCCGAGGAGTAATTGGTTATCACGGGAGAAATACCACTTGGCCGGAACCGCGGCGTGCTCCGTGGCCATTACTTCGCAGTCGACTCGACTCTCATGAATGCTCTTCGGCTGCGAACCGACGTTTTCTGGAGGGTAGAACGGTTCGTAACCACCGTGATTGAACTTGCCTTCGAATCCTTGCGCCGAGCGTCAGAAGTCGGCGGTACTGATAAAGTGCCGCCAACAACCCGCCGCTGCCCGTAGGTTGTTTCAACTCCGAAGCGTCTTGCTCAAGTTTAAGGGGATCGAGATCGAACTTAACGGCGCCCAGATTCATGCGAACCATCGTCTTGGTTCCGCCGGTGGCTATCCATTTCAGTCCAACATGAGTTTTGCGAGCCTGGTCGGCGCGCTCGGCGAAGGGAGTGCCCTTGTAGTCCTTGATCATTTGATCCCAGATCTTGTTGGCTTCGGCCGCTAGTTTCTTCGCCTCTCCTCCGCTTTGCGTTTCTTCTTCCGGGTTCATGCGCCAGCCGCGATGGACCTTCGGATCGAGCTTCGGAGCTTCCTTTCGGAGTTGCCCGAGCAAATAGTTGTACTCGTGAACGTATGCGCAAAACGCCGACAACCGCGCGAGTGTGAAGTCGTAATAAGCCTTCCATCCTTGCGTTTCTTTGGCGCGGGTCGTCTTGAGGTTATTCAGTTCTTCGAGTGCGTTCAGCAGCTTGCCCTGAATGTTGGCCACGTCTTTCTGGGTGTCGCTCAACTTTTCCCGAAGAATTTCATCGCTTTCTTCTGTCCACCATTCTTGCCGGAAGGAGTGAATATGCGTTTTCATCAGCGCAACGGCGCGGCGGACGGCTGCCCGCAATTCCGATTCACTGTCGCCCTCCGCAGGTAGCTCCGGCAACATGTCCGCCTTCAGATGATAAGTGCCCTCGCGAGCGATCGGCTTCCCGTCGGGCCCTTTGTCATCCATCTCCTCGCGGATGGCGACCTTGACCTCGTTGTTTTTGTCGTTGACGGCTTCGATAACCCAATCGCCAAGGACGGAACTGAAATCACCGTGCTTCTGGAAGGCGGCCCAAAGCCGGTCGCGCTCCAGTTTGTTGAAGTAATAGTTGGCGAATCCGGGTTTGGCTTCAAAGTAGGCGGTTGCGGCGGACTTCCGCGGCGGAGGTTGCGGTCGCGGCGGTCCAGGGCGCGGCCGAGGCTTGTTCGCGTCCGGGTTCGTTTCCGTTCGCTGCAACTTCATGAGCCGGACGAGTATCTCATGTTTGTCGTTTTCCCGACGGTAAACCAGCGGCACGCGCCATTCCTTGGGGTAAATGCCGAGGACGTTCTTGTATTGGTTCAAGCTCGTCGTCGGTCGCCCGGCGAAGGCGACAATTTCGTCGCCGATGTCCAAGCCACGCCGGTGCGCGTCGGAATCCTCGATGATGGACGTGACCAGCAATCGAGTGCTGACGTTTTCGTCCTCCGTCGCTTCGGTTTGCACGAATGCGCCGAGCGTGGCGTGATCGGTGTCGATCCCTGCCCGGAGGTGTCCCATGAAGTTCTTGATCTGATTGATGGAGATCGCGTACCCGACGCCGGAGTTCACTCGTCCGCGCTTCTCGAACGAACCGCGTCCGTTGATGCCGATTAGCTCGCCGTCCATGTTGAAGAGCGGACCGCCGCTGTTGCCGGGATTGATCGAGGTGTCTACCTGAATGCAGTCGGTGTATTCGAGCAGTGTGCCCGCCGGATACTGATAACGATGGACACCGCTCACCATGCCGAAAGTGACTGTCGGTTGAAAGTCGGTGGCTAGTAAAAACGGATTGCCCATGGCCAACGACCAATCCCCGGCCTTGACTTTGTCGCTGTCGCCGAACACGGCGGCTGGGAACTCATGGCCTTCCTTGGGCGGGACAAGTTTGATCAGCGCCACGTCGCCCACCCGGTCGAGCCCAACCAGCACCGCGTCGTAGAGCACGCCATCGGCCATGCCACACTGCATGACATTGCCGGCACCCTCGACCACGTGAAAGTTCGTAAGTGCATAGCCGTCTTTACTGATAACCACACCGGAGCCGCCGCCCTGGCCATTTGGTCCAAAAATGGCGACTACGGAAGCCCGTACCTTCTCGACGGCAGCAATTCGTTTGGTTTCTGCCTCCAGGACGCGCGGGTCGACGTCATCGGCGTGAACCATCACGACCGTCAACCCGCTGAGAATAACACCCAGGATCGCAAGCGCCCGTGCTACGACAAACCTGCTTTGGTAATGCTGCACTGCGCCCTCCGTTTCATTTGCTGACCTTGGCATCCGCGAGGTTTACATGGTCGCCCAAGCCGAGCAGTCGATTGGAACTAACTACGATTCGAAGAAGTTTTACGTTCCGCACATCCAGCGTAATGGCTCGCGGTTCCGTCTTGCGGGTGATGTCGGCCGTAAAGAGTTTTTGGCCATCGGCTTCGATCATCAGTTTCGCGTCGCTGTCGCCGCCGATCTTGGGATCGGCGCCCACGACGGTTTTAAGTTCCTTGTACTGGCCACCGATGTCGTAGATCAGTTCGGTGTAGGCGTGTAATGCAAGACCCTTTGTGTACGAATCCTTAGCGATCCGCAACGGTCCTCCATCCAGACCGCGGTCCCGTCGGTAGTGATCGATCCACTCCAAGTCGGACCGTTCAATGACCTTTGGCTCCAGGTCGGAAAGATAAGCGAGCTTTCCTTGGCTGTAATCGACTCGCGCAACCATCCCGCGCGGATATTTCACTTCCACGCCGGCGGCGGTCGTCACGGAGAATCCGTTCTCGTCAAAAGCGACCTTGGACGCCGCCAACATGTTCTTCGCGGCATCGTGAACACGGCAGACGGCCGAAGGTGCATCCGGGTCGCGCTTTCGCCAGAAGCTCATCGCGTGGATACGGGCCAGCTTGAGTTGTCGCTTCGGGGCGCCGGTGGGGTCAAATTCAATCGTCTCCCCGGCATCGTCGCCCGAGCCGAACGTGCCGGGCAGTGGATTGACTTTTCCCGTTGGATCCTTGACGGCAAGCAGGTCTTGATTACCCCGCGTTGCGAGAAACCCCTGCCATTCTTCGCGGGTCTTCGCATCCTGGGCATCGTTCAAGAGATAGCTAATCGCTGCTAGTGGAAGTTTCACGTCCGCGCCGCCCAGGAGTTTCAGTTCGATTTGATTTCCTTTGAGGGAAAACTTGGAGACGTGCAACAACGAACCGTCGACGAGTTCCACATCGCTGAACTTCGCTTCGCCGGTTGCAGCGCTCGTCGGCAAGTCGATGTCAAGCACCTCGAGTGCGAGCGTCGAAATCGGGCCGTCCTTGCCGCGGACTACGATCTCTTTCTCGTTGATGCTAATCAGCTCGCCCTCGACCGTCTTACCGGCGAGAGTCCGGAGCTTGACCGTATCGGCGGCGTCAAGCGATGCGAAACCAACGAACAAAACCGCAAGCGCGGCGAGGTGCTTACCCATTGGCATTCTTTTTCCGACTATGAGCGGAACCGAGCGCGGATGCGCATTCCCGCGCTCGATTTCGCGTGCGGATGGAAACATGAATGAATCGGCCCGTGCTCGAAACGCTCACGGAATGTTCGGATCAGTCTTGGCCAACTTCTTGAAGTAGTTTTCCGTGATTTCTCGGTGTCGTGGCGGCATATCCTTGATGATTTCCTGCAGGGCTTTGGCCCGTTCCTTTTCGGGCATCTTGCCCCAGGACTCGGCCAGGCCTTTCAGCTTCTTGGCGTCGACGTTGCCCGGGCCGGAATTGGTGGCAACTTGGCTATCTTGCATCGGCGAGCTCGGTTGATTGGAACCGCCGCTGCCGGGTTGTCCGCCGTTGGGGCAGCCGCCGCCGTTACATTGGCTGCTTCCTTTGGCCTGATTCTCAAGTTCCTTGATGAGTTCGTCGAGCCGGGCGACGATTTCACGTTGGATTTTTTGGGTCTGATTTCCGCCGCGCGCCAGTTCGAGCCGGCGTTCGACGTTGTCCATCTTTCGTGCAACGGCGCCCAGGTCCTTATCTTTCCATGCTTGCATGTCGTAAAGCATGAGCAAACCGACGAACTTGTACCGATCCGGTGCTTCGGCGACATCTTCGAGAAGCCCGGTGATCGACCGATTGGCCTCGCGTTTCAACGTCAATGCGTGCTCGGCGACCGCGCGGTGGAAGAAATAGCTCGCCGGGTCAACGACTTGCTCCGGCTTGATGGTCTTGAGCGCATCGAGTGATTCTTCGAAGACGCGGCGGTTTGACAGCGCCTTGGCGTAGGCCAGCGCCAGATTAGCACGGTAGAACGCCGGTCGCGTTGTGTCCTTGAGGAGAGCCGGGATTTCAGTCGGCGCCGTGGCTGCGGGGTTGCGCACGTCAGACAGTAGCTTGGCGGCGTCGGCGTCGGCCAAGATCATCGTGTTAACAACCAGGTCCAATAGGCCGCGGTCGTTTTGCTGCCAAAGGGAATCGACAGCGGCGCTGATCTCATCCGCTTTGCCGGTGGACTTGAGCCAGTCCATTGCCTGGCCCCGCGCCGCGTCAACGGTCGGCGCCTTGAGGATGCCGAAGGAAGCAGGCTCCTTCTTGTCGTTCTCGGCTCCGAAAGCGACCGGCGCTACCCCGAACAGGGGAAGGGCAACGGCCAACGCAGACACCCATCGACGCGTGTTCATTTGTTTTTCCCCTTGTAGATATTGTCCGTTACGTCGTAAATCTTCTGCTGGCGCATCGCCAGGTCGGTAAGTTCCTTCATGATATCCGGCTCGGCCGCCTGTTCTCCCGTGTACTTTTCGCCGTACACGCGGGTCCGGCTGTTGACTCGTAGCTGCATCGACCGAATCATCTTAAGCTCGGCGATCATGTCGAGCAACTTCTGATTCTGATTCGGGTTCTGTTGGTTCTGATTCGGATTGTTGCGGTTTTCCTGCAGTTGCTTTTGGGCCTTCTTCAGTGCATCGATCATTTCTTTCAACACGGCAATGATGTCTTCCTCGATGAGCTGGGTCACACTGCCGACGTCCGCTTTGCCGAGGCGGCGCACCACGTGTCGCATGTCCTCGCGCACCTGCAAAAATTGTTCATAGAACGCAACGGCGGAACCTTCCGCCTCGAGGATTTGGATGGCCTTACCGGCCTCGTCGACGATCTGTTGCTCGCGATCGGAAAGCTGAAGCGATTTCTGTTCGTGGGAGCGGTTCGGTTTCTTGTCCTCCGTCTCCTCGATGGTCTTGGACAGCCGCACGGTGCCGTCGCGGACTTCGATCTGCATTTGCAACATCTTCTGGCATCGAGCTTCCAGCGCGGCCAGCAAGCGTTCCAGCTCTTCCTCACGGAGCTGGCGGAGGATTTCTTCGAGTTTCTTGCGGGCCTCCTCCAGTTCCTTGAGCGCCTTGTCCTGATTCTTGGAGGCTTCGTCCCGCTTCTCTTTTTGCAGGCCTTCCTCGGCCTTCTTCTGGTAGTCGTTGGCGTCCTGAATTTGCTTTCGACCAGGCATGCCGTCTTGCTTAGGCTGGTCCCCGGCCTCGTTGGGCATTGGCGGTTTGTCGCCCTTATTGCGCTGGCCTTGGCCGGGAGTGCCTTTGCCGTCCTTCGCATCCCCGCCTTTGTTCGGCTCACCTTTCCCGTCTTTCGGTTCACTCCCCTTGTTTGGATCGCCCTTGTCTTTTTCGGCTTTGGCCTGGTCCATCGCCTTGCCGATGTCTGATGTCTTGCCGGTTACCTTTTTCTGATCGCCGACCAGCGCGCCCTTTTCTGCTTTACCCGCCTCGGTCTGCGCGCGCACGACTTTCTGTTTGCGAATGACCTCATCGAGGGCCTTGAGCAAATCTTCGATTCGTTTCTTTTCCTTTTTCAGGTCTTCGTCGCGCGCGTCGGCCATGAGCAAAGCAATGATGGCGCGCACATCGTCGGCCACCATGCCGGTGTTCTTCATCGCGGTTTGAATTTCGGGAATGCTCAGGTCTTTGGAACCTTGAAGCGTCTTGATGAGTTGCTCGAACTTTCCTTTAACGTCCTGGTCGGCGGAATAGGCAATAGCCTTTTTGATACTGGCCGCCTTTTCACGATCTTCCGGCTTGTTGCTCCGTTCGAGCCGGTGAGCTAGTTGCATGAGAGCCTTTTCGAATTCTTGATACTTGCGCAAGAATCTGTTGCTCAACCGCCAGTTCGGCCGGCGACCTATTATCCGACGCCGGTTTCGCCGGCTCCTGCGCCACCGTCGCCGCGCGGCTCATAATCAGTACGCCGAGGAGTGCAAACGTGCGTACCCACATGGAGGTGTCCTCATTCGGCCAACGGCCTGATTTCGTATCGTTCCAGATACAAAGACGACCGAACAGCCCTTCTCCAACATCTTAACATTTTCTGCAAGCGATTGTCAGTATGGTTCTTGGGAATCGTTGACCCGGGGACTTTTGTCACCGGGAATCGACGGTCTCAACGAATCGACGCAGCAACGCCTCCATGTCCACTATCTGCTCCGGAAAGTGTTGTGCGACATTGTTGACTTCCCAGCGATCATCAGGCTTCACGAAGAGGAGTGGGCTTTGCGGATCGGCGCCGTTGGCCGCTGACTCATGGATGAGCAGCGCGCGGTCGTGGATGCGTAGCGCCCAGTGTCGGCCGAAAAAGGTGCTCCACCCGGAGCATGCCGAGTCGCGGAAGACTGGATTCGGTCGGTCTACCGGCAACATACTTTGACCATGCACTGGCGGGACCGGGATTTCGAATAGCTGAAAAACGGTCGGCATTAGATCGACTGCCTGTGTAAACCCGGCGACGCGTAGTCCAGCTTCGCGAAGACCGGGGAGTCTGACGATCAACGGCAGATGCACGAGCTCCACGTGCAATTGATCCTGCGTATCGCCGACTCGTTCATGCTCGCCGAGTGCAAATCCGTGGCCGGAAGTAACGATAAGTGCCGTCCCGGGGTCAAGATTCTCGATGAAGGAGTTGAGAGCAGCATCGAAATACGTCACCGAAGCCGCAAACGTCCGCTGAAGTCGTAAGAAAGTGGCGTCATCGTCCGACTCGACTCGCGCTGGAAGGTCGCCAGCCCACGGTTCTCCCGCTTCGGCATCTTCAACTTCATCATCCGCCGTCGCAGCGTCCGCTTCAAAATAGATCGACTGATACTCGTTCGGAGTTTCCCAGGGCGGCATTAGCGCGGCAAGGTCGATCCACACGAGCGACTTGTCGACCGTTGACGCCCTCTCGAGTTCGCGTTGCGCAAGAGTCATCGTTTCGGCAAGTATTTCTTTGCTCCGTGTCTTTCCAGTGGCATGAGATTGCCGGTTCCAGGGCGTGAATAGCTCATTGGGCGCCACTCGGCCGTCGGTCACCAGGGCGGTGCGAACGCCGTGGTTCCCAAGCTGCTCGAGCAGGTTGGTGCGCGAAAGCTGCGGTTGAGATGAAGGGAAGTCAAAGCATCCCGTTCGCCATGCCCGGCAAGCGCCGTCCTTGTTGGGCTGATCGGAGAAGTGCCGATCGAACACAACACCTTCGGCCGCCAAACGGTCGAGCGTCGGCGTATGAATCCACTCGTTGCCGTAACATCCAATGAAACCAGGATGCAGACCGTTGGCGCTAACGATGACCACTTTCATATTCGGCGATTGTAGACGCGATTGGACACCGACGCCAGTTGCTTGACTGCCGCGGCGCGGCTGCTTATAAATCACGAAGGTATCGCGTCTACTCGCCCACAATCAAACGTCAGCAAAAAGGCCCCGCCATTGCATAAGCCTGCTTCGAAATCGAAGGGCAGCCGAAACCGTACGTCCGACGTGGACGGCCGTCTGAATTCGACAATGCATGGCGTCGACCAGCCACGAATAGAGGCGGCCGTTCGCGAAATCCTTAGCGCCATCGGCGATGACCCGGAGCGTGAGGGGCTGCGCGATACGCCGGGTCGTGTCGCGCGAATGTACGTGGAGATGTTTTCCGGCTTGCATGCCGATCCGCGCGAATTGCTCGCCAAGGTCTTCACCCAGAAGTACGACGAAATGGTGCTCGTCAAGGACATCGCATTCTCAAGTATGTGTGAGCATCATTTGTTGCCCTTTTTCGGTAAGGCGCACGTGGCCTACTTACCGCAGGGCAAGATCGTTGGCCTGAGCAAATTGGCCCGAGTAGTCGAGGTCATGTCCCGACGGCCGCAAGTCCAGGAACGAATGACGGAAGAAACCGCCGATCTGCTCATTGAACAACTCGGCGCCCGCGGCGTCGCCGTCATTCTCGAAGCCACGCATTCGTGCATGACGATTCGTGGAGTTCGCAAGGCCGGGAGCATTTGCACCACCAGCGCCATGCGCGGCGCGTTCAGCACGAATCCTTCGACGCGCGGCGAGCTAATGTCCTTGATCTACGGCGCACGGTGACACGATGCTGGCTGTGTTCTGTTCGCGCCTGGCCTTCGGGATGATTGCCTCCCTCTTGCTCTTTTCGCCAAACCTGGTGAATCCACGCTTCTATCGCGCCCATTCCTTGACGGCGCTCGGGCTAACCGCAGCGGCCGTCGCGCTGATGTGGGACGAGCCGGGCAATTGGAAGTGGGCCGCCGGCGCCGGAATGGCCTTGTGTTTCCTTGGTTCGTTAGCCTGGTCCGTGCAGCGTGTACCCACCGGTCGGATGTTGATCGCGTTAACCGCAGTTGCGCTCGGTGCAGCACTGGCGCTACAAGCGAAGACCGGCTGGCTCGTTGACGACTTTACATCCGCCGCCGTTTTGGGCACGGCCATGACCGCGATGCTGATCGGTCACTCTTACCTCATCGCGCCGGCGATGTCGTTGACGCCGCTCCTGCGCTTGCTTGCCGCTTTGTTCGTTGCTGTTATTGTGCGGATGGCGGTGGAGGCCTTCGGCTTCTTGTCCTGGACGGCGGAGCATTCGGCGGTTAATCTGACGGGTGAGACCATGCTATGGCTGCCGTTCCGGTGGCTGGTGGGTCTGGCCAGTCCAATGGTTCTTGCGTGGATGGCTTGGCAGGCCGCCAAGATTCGCTCGACACAGTCCGCGACGGGCATACTCTACGTCGTCGTGATCTTCTGTTTTCTCGGCGAACTTACCAGTCAACTCCTGGCCGGCTCAACCGGTTACAAACTTTGAGACAAATAGAAGCGTGAACATCCGATTTGCATGTCCGGTTTGTGAGCGCCCAAGCCGTGTGACCGGGACGAGCATGGTGCCGTGGCAGTGTGCGGGATGCGATCAACTGCAGCCAATACACCTGGCTTCAGATAGTCGAGTCGAGACCTGCCCGATCTGCGGCAATGCGGAGCTATACAAGAAGAAGAACTTTCCGCACTGGCTCGGCCTCTCCATCCTTGTGGGGGCATCGCTCGGTTTCGTCATCTTGAACGCTTTCTATTTGCCGACCTTGGCGTGGTCGGTTCTGATCGGCTCCGCGATCGTCGACGGGTTGCTCTATTTAACAGTCGGTGATGCAATTGTTTGTTATCGTTGCGGGGCGCATATCGGTGGGCTGCCGAGTGGATCGCACCACCAACCTTTTGAGCTCGTTGTCGCCGAGCGCTACCGTCAAGAGCGCATTCGGCGAACTTCATCGTAGGCGGTAAGTCGGGCGGTCACTCCGTTCCGACCCTGTTTCGCCATGGACGAAAAAGATCGAGATAGGATTCGTGATGATCTAAAGGGAATAATCAAAGGCGAACTTCTCTTTGATGACATCACACGAATCTTGTACAGCACGGACGCCAGCATTTTTCAGGTGCGACCCCTGGGAGTGGTCGCTCCGCGCGACGAGGACGACGTTCAGGCTTTGGTTCGGTACGCATCGGAACACCGCATGCCGCTCATTCCGCGCGGCGCGGGAACGGGTTTCGCAGGCGAATCGCTCGGTTCCGGCCTGATCGTCGACATGAGCAAGCATTTTCGGTCCGTACTTGAGATCCATTCCGACTCGGTGCGAGTTCAGCCGGGCGTGGTGTACCGACACCTCAATGAAGAACTGCATAAGGTTGGGCGCCGTTTTGCCCCCGACCCGGCGAGCGGTGGACAGTGCACGATCGGCGGAATGGTCGCCACGGATGCTTCGGGGTTACGGCTGCTGCACCACGGTTACACTCGCGAACATGTCGAGAGTCTTCGCGTAGTTCTCGATACGGGTGATGCGGTCGACGCCAGTCGGCATCCGGTGAATGCGAACGGCCGCTCCACCACCGGACACCTGGACGACATCATTGTCTCGGTCGCCGCCGTGTTAAGCGATAATGCGAATCTGATTGAAAGCTCTAGGCCGCGGTCGCTATACAATCGCTGCGGCTACACACTGCACGACGTCCTGAAAAATGGGCGTCTCGATCTGGCTCGCATCCTCGTTGGCTCGGAGGGAACGCTGGCTCTTGTAACGGAGGCCGTGCTTCGAACGGTGCCTCTCCCTGTCGAGCGCAGTTTAGTCATTCTCAGTTTCGAGGACTTGAATGCCGCATTGCGCGCCGCTCTACAAGCCGTTACCACCCGTCCTTCTGCGTGCGAACTCCTGGATCATTGATTGCTGACGCTCGCGCGGGGTACCGACGCATCGGCAAGCGGGTATATACCGCATGGAGCTCATGCCGTCTTGTTGGTTGAGTATGAAGCCGACGTTCCCGGTGAAGTGCCCGAAGCTGCGGTCGCGCTTGCCGATTGGCTGCACCGAACCCAACGACTGGCAATTCACGCCTACGTTGCACACTCCGATTTGGAGATGGAGAGCATATGGGCGTTGCGCCAGGCGGCAGTGGAGAGCCTTTTCCGGCTCAAGGGCCAAGTGAATCCCGTACCGTTAGTCGAAGATGTCGGAGTTCCGGTGGACGAGCTCCCGGGATTCCTTCGCCGTGTTCAGGACATACTCCAGCGCCATCAGACAACCGCGGCATTCATCGTTCACGCCGGCGCCGGTCAGGTGCACACTCGGCCGTTCTTGGATCTCGAGAAGCCCGAGGACGTCACGCGCTTGTGGGCCATCGCCGAAGAAGTCCATGGTCTGGCTCTCGATCTCGGTGGCACTGTGAGTTCGCAACACGGGACGGGTCTCGCGCGAACTCCATGGGTCAGCCGACAGTACGGCCCGCTCTATCCAGTGCTGCGGGACATTAAGACTATTTTTGATCCGCGCGGAATCTTCAACCCGGGAAAGATCATCAGTTCTGAACCAGAACAACTCACATGGCGACTTCGAGGGCGACTTCAGACTCCGAACCTCACGGAATCGGGAAATGGTGAAGCCCGCAACGGCGAGGCGCCGGTCATGCACGGCACGATGGTAGAAACTCTATCGTTGCGCTGGCAGCCCGGGGAGCTACGACGCGAGGCGGCGATTTGCAATGGGTGCGGCGCCTGCCGCACCGAATCGCCGGCCAAACGAATGTGCCCCATTTTCCGGGCCACCTTGGGCGAGGACGCAACGCCAAGAGCGAAAGCCAACCTCATTCGCGCTCTCATCGAAGCAGACGATAACACGCTTCAGATGAGTTCCGAAGACGTTCGCCAGGTCGCGGACCTCTGCGTGAACTGCAAGATGTGCGCGTCCGAATGCCCGGCGAGAGTCAACATTCCCAAGATGATGCTCGAGGCCAAGGCGGCCAACATTGCCGAACACGGCTTGGACCGGTCCGATTGGGTCCTAGCTCGCGCGGAAAGTTTCGCGAAGTTCGGCAGTGCATTCGCATTCCTGGTTAACGCTGCGCTTGGAGCGCGCTCTTTTCGATGGATGATGGAAAAACTGTTCGGCGTCTCTCGCAAACGGCGGTTACCGACGTTTGCCGCCCGAAGCTTCCTCCGCCGTGCGGCACGCCGAGGCCTAACCAAGAAGCCGCAGTCTTCACGTCAGCGCGTAGCGTACTTCGTCGACATTTTCGCTAACTACAACGATCCTCTGATCGCAGAAGCCACGATCGCGGTGCTGCTCCATAACGAAATTGATGTTTATGTGCCGCCGGGTCAGGTCGGGTGCGGCATGGCGCCCTTGGCACAAGGCGACGCCGAAACAGCACGAGAAATGGCCCAACTGAATGTGCGTGCGTTGGCCGACATCGCGCGCGAAGGTTATCCGATCATCTGTTCGGAGCCGACGGCCGCCGTCATGATCCAGCAAGACTATTTGAATCTGCTGGATGATCCAGACGCGTTTGTCGTGGCCGATCGCGTCGTTGAGTTAACGACGTTTCTCGGCAACTTGCATCGGCAAGACAGACTACGTACCGGGTTTGCTCCGCTTCCAATTTCGGTCGGACATCATGTTCCATGTCATCTCAAGGCATTGGGCCAACCGCCCGCTGGGCCGCGACTCCTTTCGTTGATACCAGAAATGGACGTGCGTACAATCGACGTGAGTTGCTCTGGCATGGCCGGCACCTACGGACTGAAGGCCGAGAACTACGAGATGTCTTTAGCGGCGGGTGAGCCGATGCTGCGGGAACTGAGCCAACCGAATGTTCGATTCGGGTCGACCGAGTGCAGTGCGTGCCGAATGCAGATGGAAGAAGGCACGCGGAAGCGGACCTTGCACCCTGCGCAATACTTGGCACTGGCGTATGGCTTGATGCCCGAACTATCTCGACGGCTCGAGCGTCCCATCCGTACCCTTACTCTGCGATGATCATCGAAGTACATATGTTTGCACGTGCCCGGGATCTTGCAGGAAAGGAATGTCTTCAGTTGGAATTGCCATCGCCACCGAATGTGGGTGAGTTGCGCCGCCAACTTGCAATACGATGTCCAGCCCTAGCTGCATTGCTCCCGCGGTGCGCGATTGCGGTCAATGATGAATTCGCCGGCGACGACGTGCTGATCTCCGGCGCTTCGCGAATTGCCGTGTTGCCGCCCGTGAGCGGCGGCTCGACGATACCATGATCCAACTCACTCGTGATCCAATTGATTACCACGCCTTAACGGAAATGGTACGCCGATCGAGTTCCGGCGCTGTCGTCACGTTCTTAGGAACCGTGCGTGACTTGACCAATGGACGGGTGACAACGGCATTGGACTACGAAGCCTACCCAGAGATGGCGGAGAAAAAACTGGCTGAGATCGAACAAGAAACACGTGCACGATGGCCGGTCGGTGATATCATGTTGGTTCACCGGTTGGGCCGCCTCGAAATTGCGGACATCAGCGTGGCCGTCGCCGTAAGTTGTCCTCACCGTGGCCAGGCATTCGAGGCATGTCGTTACGCCATCGACCGGCTAAAAGACGTGGTTCCTATTTGGAAAAAGGAACACGGAGCAGATGGCGCGACCGAGTGGGTTCATCCCGAAACGAAGGAATAGCAATTGAGCGTCGACGCAGGACAACCACGATCGGTCAGACGGCCCCTACTGCCCGCAACACAATTGATCGACACGTTTGGTCGCGTTCATAACAACCTGCGCATCAGTGTCACCGACCGGTGCAATCTCCGCTGCACATATTGCATGCCGGAAGAGGTGGAGTTCGTCGACAAGGCCGAATTGCTGACCTTCGAAGAGATTACCCGTTTCGTTACGATTGCGGCGCCACTCGGCATCGACAAGATCCGCTTGACAGGTGGCGAGCCCTTGATGCGGCGTGGCCTCCCGCAACTGGTGCGGATGCTGGGAACCATCGATGGCATCCGCGATGTCGGCCTCACCACGAACGGCATACTTCTGGCAGACGCGGCTCAAGAACTTTACGACGCTGGCTTACGGCGAATCAACATCAGCCTCGACACGCTCGACCCTCAGCGATTCCGCCAACTCACCCGCCGCGACGGCTTGGAACGGGTCATCGACGGCATCGACGCAGCGCGCCGCGCCGGCTTTCACCCGATCAAGCTCAATGCGGTAAGTATCCGCGGCATTACCGAGCACGAGGTCGTGCCGCTAGCGCGGTTTGCACGTGAACGCGGTTTGGAAATGCGTTTCATCGAATACATGCCGATCGGCGCCGACCAATGGGAGAAGGAAAAGGTCTACTTCGCTCACGAAATCCTTGAACTAATCGAACGCGATGTCGCGCCGCTCGTGCCGGCCGACGACTACGACCCCAGGGCGCCGGCCATGGAATTTCAGTACACAGACGGTGGCGGGCGAGTAGGAATCATTGCTTCGATATCTCGGCCGTTCTGCATGAGCTGCAACCGCATGCGGCTGACCGCGGACGGCAAGCTTCGCAACTGCTTATTCGCCCTCGACGAGGTGGATGTCAAGCGGTTATTGCGCGAACATGCCGACCCGGCGATCATCCAGGATGTGATCCGTCGGAACGTTTCCGAAAAATGGGAAGGTCACGAAATCAACACCGCCCGATTCGTTAAGCCGCACCGCACCATGCATTCCATTGGCGGGTAGAATCCTTTCACCGGAGGTATTTCTCATGACTCGCATCCGACCGTTTGCGCGGGTATTGGTTGTGATCGCCTTTGTGTTAGTCGCGGCGTCATTGGCCCACGCCCTTGCCACCAGTATGGCTTCGCAGCGCGACCGCTTGGTCAGTGCGCTGCTGTTGATGTCGAAGGAAGCCGGCGTGGATTCGAAAGCCCTGGTAAGCGATGCGGAATTCGAACGATTCAAACGGACCCAATTGGTGCTGATCAAGAGCCGAGTGGTATGCGATGCGGCGGTGGCACGCCCGGAGGTTGCGGAGCTGAAAACGATTCAAGCCCAGCCCGATGCGCCCGCTTGGTTGGAACAGAAGATCGAAGTAGATTTTCCCCAGGATGGTGACGTGCTCCGGGTTTCCATGCGCGGCAAGGAGGTCGACGACCTCAAGGTAATCATCAACGGCGTCACCGAAACATATTTTGGATTTCTACGGAATCAATTCAGGCATGATAGGAGTGTCCAGAGGCTAGACGTGTTGCGTCATATGTACAGCCCCTACAGGGAGGCAATAAAGAACAATCAAATGTTACTCGAAGCAATGCGAAAACAGGCGTCACCAAAAGAACGCGCCAAGGCGAATGAAGATCAGTCCATCAACGATCAAATGCGCATCGAAGCACTCCGTGATTTGCGCCGTGTTTGCCTCGAGAAAACGGCGATTCAAGTGAAGCTCAATCGCAAGAAGGCCGAGAAAGGCACTCCCGAGATAGACAAGGCGATCGTTCAACTCGAAGAGCAACTCGCGGTCCTAGCCGCGCAGGAAGAACTACTGCGCTTGGACGCGGAAGGGCCACGCCGGAGCAAGGAAGATGAGTTGCTATCAAAGGAGACGTCGACCATCGAAGGGCAGCTCGCGGCCGACGAACAAGTGGCCCAGCGCATTGCCCACCAGATCGGGGAACTTGAACTGCAATTGAAGCTGCCTATCGGCGTCAGACTGATTCAACCCGCGGCCGTGTCAGAAACCCCGTAGGGCGTAACAAGCCGAGCCTTGAGAATGGCGAAACCGCCCACAAAACGAAGCAGCAGCAAGCGCGACGAAGACGACCTGCTGTCGTTACGCAACCGAATCATCGGAGCGGCTGCCATGGTGCTGGGAATGGCCATGATCATCATTGGATTGGCAGAGGCCTTTCCTCAAGGAGCGGTGGATAAGCTGGGAGTGGACGCCTGCCGATATCTTTCGGTTGGTTCTGGGGGCTTGTTGACGGCCGTGGGCGTGGTGTATTTGATTCGCGGGTGATTTCCGCCCATTCGGGGATACTAACCCGAAGCGTAAGCGAGGTTTCGAAGTGCCGCCTCGCTTACGCTTCGGGTTAGTGCACTTCACAAATTCGCGTCTTGACGCCCCATTTTCAAATCGTTATTGCACCGTTTCCCCGGCCCACGGCGATATCCTGCGCAGCCGGGTAAGAAGGAGTTACGAGGAGAGCGTGGCATGATCGGTAAACGTCTGGCAATCTGGGCTGGCCTGTTGGTAATGCTGCCGGCCGTCGGCTGTTGCCGCCTGTGTGATCGCTGGTGCCACGATCGCCATTACGGCCACGGGGCCGCACCAGTGTGCTATCCCGCTCCGGTGTGCCCGTCGGGCTACGCTCCGGTCTGCTGTCCGGCGCCGTCGCACTACTCGCCGAGCACGACCGCCAATTGGCAACGAGCGCCGCAGGATTGTTGCCGGTATTGAACACACAGACAGAAATGTCTGTGCTACCGGACCGCGGCAACCGCGTTGCCGGTGATTCATATCTCGTCCGCTCATTTCATACACACCGCATTTGCGGATCGGTGCGGGTTTCCTCGCAAGAATAAGCCTTTCGCCTAATCAGAATTAGCTTGACATCGCCCTACGTCCCTTTACGATCAATTAGAAGAGCGGGCCTCATCCGCGCAGTTCGCGTCGCGGCTTGATTCATAGGACAAGGAGATCATGACCATGTCGTCCCCACCGCGGCGCCGACGCCTGGAAGTCGAAGACATCGGCGACGTGACTGTCGTGAACTTCACTGATCGCAAGATTCTGGACGAGCAGAATATTCAAATCATTGGCGAGCAGCTTTTCAGCCTGGTCGACGAAATGGGTCGGCGCAAGATTCTTTTGAACTTCGGCAACGTCGAATATCTGTCGAGTGCCGCGCTCGCCAAGTTCATCAATCTCAACAAGAAATTGCAACCGGCGGGGGGCCGGCTCATACTGTGCAATATCGATCCCCAGATCAAGGAAGTGTTTGAAATCACCAAGTTGAACAAGGTGTTCACCATCTATGACGAGGAGCAAGCGGCCTTGCAGGCGTTTTAGGTCGCACCAACCCCACTCCTTGATTCCTGGAGCAAAGTAAAAGGATCCACTTAACACCCGAGCCCACGGGTAACGTCGCCCGAATCCACGGAGGCTTGAGTCATTCATCATAAGTCCACGGCCACGAACGCCGGGGCGAACATGTCAGGACGACCCATTCCTGGGCGCACTGCAATGCCGGACGATAACGGGGCCGAGCCGAATTCCGATCTGACCCCGATGAAAGACTTGATCATCCCGAGCGATGCGGCGGCGGCGCGACGTGTTCAAGAAGAAGTCGAGAATGCGCTCAAAGCGCACCACTTCACCGAGCACGACATATTCAGCATCAAACTGGCTCTCGAAGAAGCGCTCGTCAATGCCATCAAGCACGGCAACCAGATGGATCGCGCCAAGGCCGTGAAGATCGCTTATCGGGTAACCGCCGAGCGCTTCGAGGTCTGGGTGAGCGATGAAGGACCGGGTTTCGACCCGTCAGACGTTCCGGATTGCACCGCCGTCGAGAACTTAGAACGGCCTTGTGGCCGCGGCGTTATGCTCATGCGTCATTACATGTCCGAGGTTGGCTACAACGAAACCGGCAATGCCGTGTTCATGTCAAAGCGAAGTAGCCAGTAACCGAATAGTTGTCAGTTGTTAGTTGTCAGTTCAGTTGGCAACTGGCGACTGTCTCGACCTTCCATCATACAATTTCACACTATCGACGGAGCCTACTGACAACTGACAACTAACAACTGACAACTGCTATGACCCCGATGATGCAGCAATATCAGGAGGCCAAGGTTCAGCACCCTGGCATGCTGTTGCTGTTTCGGATGGGTGATTTCTACGAACTATTTGGTGAAGATGCGGAACGGGCCGCCCGGGAACTGGGTTTGACGCTGACGAGCCGGGACAAGGTCATACCCATGGCCGGGTTTCCGCACCACTCCTTGGAGACACATCTCCGCAAGCTGCTACGAGCCGGACATCGGGTGGCGATTTGTGATCAAGTCGAGGATGCAGCCCTCGCCAAAGGGCTGGTGAAACGTGAAGTCACCCGAGTAATTACGCCGGGCACTCTCACCGAAGATGAACTTCTCGACCCGCGACAATCAAATCATCTCGTTGCAGTTTGGAGCTCCGCGGGGGACGGACGTGGGCCGATCGGCTTGGCATGGGTGGAATTGTCGACGGGCGCCTTTCACGCGGCCGATATCAGCCGAAGCAGCCTGGCCGACGAGATGGCACGGCTGAACCCGGCCGAGTGTATTTGTGCTGAGGCCGGCGCTGAAACGCGCTCTGGTAGCCGAAACACGCCGCTGGTCGAACCGCTGCGCGCCATGCTACCGTCCGTGACCATAACTACTCGTCCGGATTGGACGTTTGACCCACCATCCGTCCGAGCCGCATTGCATGAACATTTTAAGGTCACCACGCTGGCAGGGTTTGGATTCGACGATCAGCAACCGTGCGTCACGGCGGCCGGCGGTTTACTTCTGTACGTCCGGGAGACCGTGAAGACCGCGGCATCCCACTTGCACCGACTGCGCCCCCATTGCTCTGACCACTTCTTGTTTCTCGACGAAGTTACTCGCCGTAGCCTGGAGTTGACACGGACACTTCGCGAAGGTGATCGTGACGGATCGTTGCTTGCGCATATCGACCGGACCGTAACGCCTATGGGCGCACGCTTGCTCCACGAATGGCTCCTGGCGCCGCTCGCCGACCGTGAGGCCATTGAGAGCCGGCTTGATGCGGTGGCCGAATTGCAAGAAGGCCACGCACTGCGCCAGGATTTGCGGCAAGTGCTGAACGAAGGCGCCGACTTACAACGTTTGACATCCCGCGTAAGCACAATCCGTGCGACTCCCCGCGACCTGGCCGCCATCGCCAGGACGTTGAAGCTTCTACCGCGCGTCAAGGCCAAGGTGACGGCTCGGCGATGCCCGATGCTCCGGGATTTGGAATCGCGGCTCGAACTTTGCCCGGACCTGCGCGACGCATTGGAGACCGCCCTTGTCGACGACCCACCCTTGAGTTCGAAAGAAGGAGGCATCATTCGGCGAGGGTACGATGCCGAACTGGATGAACTTCATGGCGTGGCTCGGGGCGGCAAAGAGTGGATTGCCCAGTTCCAGGCCGACGAAATCGCGCGCACCGGAATTGGCAGTCTAAAGGTCGGGTTCAATAAAGTCTTCGGCTATTACATCGAAATCACCCATACTCACGCCAAGCGTATCCCGTCAGATTATCAACGGAAGCAGACTCTTAAGAACGCCGAGCGCTATATCACGCCGGAATTGAAGGCGTACGAAGAAAAAGTCCTCACTGCGGAAGAGAAAATCTATCAGCGCGAATATGAACTGTTCGTTGCGTTGCGTGACCGAGTTGCTTCTCAAACCCAACGGCTCTTACAAACTGCGGAGGTCTTAGCAACGCTTGACGTTCTTGCGGCCTTGGCCGAACTGGCCACCGCGCGGCAATATTGCAGGCCCATCATCTGCGACGAGCCCCTGATTGAGATCGAAGATGGCCGTCACCCGGTCCTTGACCAGTCCTTGCCGCCCGGAACCTTCGTCCCAAACAGCGCCCATTTGGGGACCGACGCAGGCACGCTCTTGCTCATTACCGGACCGAATATGGCCGGTAAGTCCGTGTATATTCGCCAAGTGGCTTTACTCACGCTTCTGGCACACGTCGGGAGCTTCGTGCCCGCCAAACAGGCGCGCATTGGCCTTTGCGATCGCATCTTCACCCGCGTGGGCGCCAGCGACGAATTGAGCCGCGCCCAGAGCACGTTCATGGTGGAAATGACGGAAGCGGCCAACATCCTAAACAACGCCAGCGACCGCAGCCTGGTCATTCTCGATGAACTCGGACGCGGTACGAGCACTTATGACGGCATCTCTTTGGCGTGGGCCATCGCGGAATACCTGCATAATCAAATCGGCTGCCGTACCCTTTTCGCTACGCATTATCATGAACTGGCGCTGCTCGCCGAACGGTTGCCCGCCCTGCGTAACTACAACGTGCTTGTCCACGAAGAGAACAATGATGTGGTTTTTCTGCACAAGATCGCGGCCGGTAAGACAGATCAGAGCTATGGCATCCACGTCGCCCGGTTGGCCGGTGTGCCTGAAGAGGTGCTGAGCCGTGCGCGCGAGGTCCTGCACGACCTTGAAACGCGGCATCTCGAGGCGAAGACCGGGGCGCCACGTCGTCGCCGGCGTGAAAGTTCCACGCCAAGTTTGTTCGGCGAATTAGATGCCTAGCGTGGGCGAACGGGGGTGTGAAGTTTTGTGAACTGGCCCGTGCCGTCTCACTGCAGAGTGAAAATCGACTCCGCCGAGCGCGGTTTCGAGTTACTCAGTTTATGGTAAGGCGAGATCAACGTAGTCGCCTTGCTTCAATGCGTCGATTGCTGACACGATGCGTGGAAGGTGAAACTGCAATTTCGGCCAACTGGCAAAGGGAAGGACAAGAATCGCGAGACGCCGACCGGCAAGATTCTGTTGGTGGCGCAAGTTCTGGTCGGTGGTGATGAAGGCGTCGAATTGTGCTTCCGCGGCATTCAACAAGTCGCCATTGGACAAAGTCGACCACCCCATCTCGTGGGCTGTGGAGACAACATGTGCCGTCAGTGCCCGCCGCAACGGAACGGGAGTGCCTTGGTCGAACAATACACGCACGGCTGCGTCCGTCAGGTGGTAGTAAGCGTCTGCTCCGCGAACGCCAAAACGGCGACAATTTGTTTGCGCTCGACGCCGGGAAACCACTCGAGAAAGTCATCGACTGTAGCGCCATCTTCAAGGTTCTCGAAAAGCGACTTCACCGGCACACGCGTTCCCCGAAACACCCACGCGCCACTCACTGTGTCGGCCGAACGTTGCACTGCAGAACAATGTCGCCAATCGAGCATTGACATGGAATACCTCGGGAATTCTAGTTAACCCTCAGCGAGCATTATAACGTTTCCTTGTAGATTGGTGTGGCACAGAATTCACTCATCATGAGTGGACGCGCTGGCGAGCGGGGCGACTGCTTTTCGCTTTACACTCTTTGCGGCTTCCAGTAGCATCACTTTGTACAACGATTCTTAGTGATGCCTTTGACCCTGCCGTCGCCCCCAAGTCGCACGAGGGTTGTCAAGCATGCAACGTGAAGCTCCATCGGCCCTGGACACTGCCGGTGTCGATGACACCATCCGGTTCATTCACGATGTCCGGACGCGCATCGGCTCGGTCGTGGTGGGGCAGGATGTGGTTGTCGAGCGGATTCTGGTGGCGCTGTTCACGGGCGGCCACTTGCTCTTGCAAGGTGTGCCGGGCCTGGCCAAGACGCTGCTCGTCGCCGCACTATCCAAAACCATCGACCTTTCTTTCGCACGCATTCAGTTCACCATCGATCTATTGCCCTCGGACATTCTCGGCTCGGAAGTGCTTGATCAGCGAACGAGTGAGTTCCGCGTCAACAAGGGGCCTGTCTTCACCAACTTGCTATTGGCCGACGAAATCAACCGTGCGGCCCCAAAGGTGCAAAGCGCATTGCTCGAAGCCATGCAAGAACGAAAGGTGACTATCGGAAAAGAGACCTACAAGTTACCCGCGCCGTTCCTGGTAATTGCTACACAGAATCCCGTGGAACAAAGCGGCACGTTCGAGTTGCCCGAAGCGCAGCTTGACCGCTTCATGCTGTGCCATCGACTGGACTATCCATCCAAAGAAGAGGAACGCGAGATTCTCAAACGAAACATGAAACTAGGCGTGCGTCGAGAAGACCGCGGCGCGGTCGCGCGTACCGAATTCGACGTGCTCGAATCAGCGCCGGTGGGATCGACACAGCAATTGGTCGCCGCGATGGAGGCTGTGCAAACCGTGTATGTTAGCGATACGTTTCTCGAGCACGTGGTCGAAACCGTGAAGCGGACCCGCGTGCATCCCAATATCGAACTAGGCTCAAGTCCCCGGGCCGGAATCGCACTCATCAAGTCCTCTCGAGCGCGAGCACTCATACATGGTCGTCATTACGTTGTCCCGGACGATTTGTTTGCACTCGCCGAGGACGCGCTTCTCCATCGGATGCGACTGAACTACGAAGCCCTCGCCGATGGTCGCACGGGTTCCGACGTGTTACAAGAAATCCTTCACGATCTCGGCGCTGTAAATCGCGACGGTGTATTGGTGTGATCCGGAGGCCGCCTTGCAGGGTTTTCTCGAAACTTGCGACACTCTCGATGCGCGGAAGTTTCACATCGCCGTCAGGAAGCTCGCCGACAGTCTAAGCTACGGAACCGACCGCTCTCCGTTCCTCGGTTCCGGAATCGAATTCGTTCAATCGCGTCCCTATCAATGGGGCGATCCGGTGCGGTCCATCGATTGGCGCGTCACGGCGCGCACGGGGCGAATCCACGTCAAGGAGTATGAAGCGCCCAAGCGCTTGCCTTGTTACTTACTCCTCGACACATCAGCGTCCATGACGGTCAGCTCCGAGCGGCGAAGCAAGTATGCGGTGGCGGTTCACATTGCCGGCGGCTTGGCATTTGCGTGTTTAGAGCGCGTCAGTCCGGTCGGGCTTGTTGGTGTCGGCGGGAGAGACATACGCGTCCGACCGAGTCTGTCCCGCGATCAAGTCATGCAATGGCTGCATCGGCTTCGTCATTTTCGCTACGACGAACCGACGTCCATCGGTCGCCGCATTGCCGAGCTCGGCCCGACCCTGACCAGTCGCGGCATGGTCATCTTGCTTAGCGACCTGCACGACCCACAAGCCATGCCGGCCCTGAAGTTACTGTCGCAACAACACGACTGTGTCGTACTTCACTTGCAGGATCCGGCGGAGCGGGGCCTGCGCGGCAGCGGCCTCTTGCGCTCGTGAGGCCGAGACCGGCCGGGGATTTGTCACCCGCGGCCGACGCCAGTGGCTCGATCCTGAAATCGTCGCGCAAGACCTTCGCCGGGCCGGCGTCGATTATCTTCAGATTGAAACGAATCAACCGTTCGTCTCCAAGCTGCGATTGTTCCTCCGGGCGCGCGACCTGCTTGGCCGTGGATCTCGTTGAAATGAGAGTCGCTAACAGGGTAAGTATGGAAAGTATGGCTTCGCTTTTCGCAATGCCCTGGCGTAGCTGGCCGTTCGTGTTGGTCTTCGGCTTGCCACTTTTCCCTCTTGCCGACATCCGAGCAGAAGACCGCCGCGAGACGACGGTGGGAATGAAAGCCCGCATTGATCAGTTGGTCTTGCCGGGTCCGGAGTTGGAAGTTAAGCCCCTCGGTAATCCGCGGTTGCCGATGGTAGTACGAATCGCATCGGTGTTTCCGCATGGAACCGCACACCGCTACGACATCGAATACTACGGGCTGGAACCGGGAACGTTTGACTTGCGCGAATACCTTCTGCGCAAAGACGGTTCAGAAGTCGGCGATCTGCCGCCGATTCGCGTTGCCATCAAAACGGTGTTGCCGGCTGGACAGATTCTTCCGCATGAATTGGGGACCCGCTCGTCACCGTGGCTGGGCGGTTACCGACTTCTGCTCATCGTGGCCGCGATCATTTGGGTTATCGGGCTTCTGGCAATCCTGTTGGTTGGCCGTCGAAAAAAGCAAGACGTGGACGCGGGCGCGAAGCCACAAACCGTAGCCGATCGGTTGCGGCCGCTGGTGGAGAGTGGCCTGGCGGGAACATTGTCATTGGCGCAGCGGGCGGAGTTAGAACGCACCCTCCTCGCCTTTTGGCGGCGACGGCTGCGACTTGAAGAAGTACGACCTGCGGAGGCAATGGCCAAGATGCGCGATCACGCCGAGGCCAGGCAACTGCTGGAACAATTGGAGATTTGGCTCCACCGACCTGGACCTCAAGTCGGCGTGGATATCAACGCGCTGCTTCGGCCGTACCAAAATGTGCCCGACCAGGGATGGGAGGCAAAGCAAACCTTGTCGAGGAGCGCGAGTTGAGTTTCCAGTATCCGTTAGTTCTGATCGCCTTGGTCTTGCCCGCAGCGCTTCTCCTTTGGGTTTGGAGGCGTGAAAGCGGGCGGCTCGTTCTCCCGTTTGATCATGGCAAACCAGGCAGCGGTCGCCGATGGCATTTCATCGTAGGGATCGCTGAATCGCTGATGCCGTTGCTTTTGGCCGTAGCCATCATCCTTCTGGCCGGACCGCAGCGCACCGGTGAGCCGCAAACCAAGCGGGCGCTCACCAACATCGAAATGTGCGTGGACGTTTCCGGCAGCATGACGGCACCTTTCGCCGATGGAACTCGTTACGACGGCGCCATGAAGGCCGTGGAGGAATTCTGTAGCCATCGTAAGGGCGACGCGTTCGGGCTTACTTTTTTCGGCAACAATGTGTTGCATTGGTGCCCGTTGACAGAGGACATATCCGCGGTTCGGTGCTCCCCGCCTTTCATGCGGCCGGAGAATCTTCCGCCTGGATTCGGTGGCACGGAAATCGGCAAGGCCCTGATCGCCTGCAAGCAAGTATTAGTTCAACGCCAGGAGGGCGACCGAGCGATCATTCTAATTACGGACGGTATGAGTGCCGACTTGCACGGCGGGAATGCCGATACCATCGCCAAAGAACTTCGCGATGCCAACATCGCCGTTTTTGCGGTGATCATCGGCGACGATCGTATTCAGGATGAGGTGGTCACCATTACGGGCGTCACCGGCGGCGACGTATTCGTAGCGGGCGATCCCGATGCCTTGAGAGTCGTGTTCAAACGCATCGACGTGATGAAACAAGCACGCCTGGAAAAGAGTTTGGCCGAGACGTTGGACAATTTCATGCCTTATTGCATTGCGGGCATGGCATTGGTTGGCCTGGCGACCGTGTCGCTATACGGAATGCGGTACACGCCGTGGTAGAAAGTACGAGATAATCCGTGGTTCCGGAACTTATCACATTCGGAGTCGTCATCCTCGCCGTCGCGGCGGAGCAGATTCATGCGCGCCGCATCCGGAATGTGACCGCGCTAGCTTTCGGTCCTGGACGAAAACCGGCGCCGTGGGCGCGCGTCGCACCGGTTTTGCGTGTGGCTTCAATCGGCGCGTTGACTTGGGGAATGGTTACCCTATATCTTGCGCCGCCCAAGTCGCACAAGGTAGGAGTAATTCCCGAAAACGAGTACCGCCATCTGGTTCTCGTGTTGGATGTGTCGCCGAGCATGAAGCTCGAGGACGCCGGCCCGGAGCATAAACAGACTCGGTCCCAGCGCGCAACAGCCCTCTTGAAATCGTTCTTTGAGCGTGTGCCGATTGACCGTTACCGCACGTCGGTGATTGCCACCTATACCGAGGCGAAGCCGGTGGTCGTCAACACGACAGACCTGGAGATCATTCGCAACATTCTCAACGATCTGCCGATGAACTATGCTTTCAAGCCGGGGCCAACCAATCTCTTCGCCGGGTTAGAGCTCGCCGCCAAGACCGCCCAACCGTGGAAGCCGAGCAGCACTACCGTCGTGGTGATTAGCGACGGCGACACGGTTCCTGCGACGGGGATGCCGAAGATGCCCGCATCGGTGGCGCATGTCGTGATCGTCGGCGTCGGCGATATGCAGGCCGGAAAGTTCATCGACGGGCACCACTCACGACAAGACGCCTCGACCCTTCGCCAGGTCGCGGCACGATTGAACGGAGCTTATCACAACGGAAATGAAAAGCACCTGAGCAGCGATTTGTTGCGGCAGATTACAGCCGTGCCCGGCCAAAGCCCGTTCGACAAGCTGACGCGGCGCGAGTATGCTCTCATTGCCTGCGGGCTCGGCGCGGCGATTCTCGGGCTTCTGCCGCTCGGGTTGCATTATTTCGGCACACGCTGGCGGCCGGGGGTTCCTAAGACGAAGTTGGCGCCGGGCGCCGGAATCACGAAGACAAGACGGCGCGAGGTGGTTACACTAGAGGAAAGTCCGTGAAATGTGACGTACCAAGGTAAGGGAGGTCGTCGGCCATGCGATCCGTAATTCTCGTCGGCTGGTTGCTGGTGCCGGTGCTCGTGGGCGCTTGGCATTATGGTCCCGGGCAAGAGCGGATGAAACTCGACGAAGTGGCGGCACTGCTCGCGGAAGCCGATAAGTGCGCCGCCGCAGAGGACTTCGTCGAGGCCGACACAAAATACACCGAAGCGTTAGGAAAACTACCGCCGGAGAAAACCGCAGAAAGCCGTCGGATACGATTGGAGCGCGCGAAAGCTCAGATGAACGCGCGAAAGCTTCCCGAGGCACACGCCGATCTACTGGCCTTGGTGGAAGAGCTTAAGAGTGACACAAACGCCGATGCTAAGGTGCTCGCCGAAGCTCGATCGTCGCTCGCAAGCTCCCAATACTACATGACCTGGCTGATGAGGCTTGCAGGCGAGCAAAAGGAATTGTGGGAGCCGGAAATCGAAGCCGCCCGGCAGAATTACCGCCTGCTTGCCGAGCAAGCCGAAACCGCCGGCGACTCCGACTCCGCCAAAAAGCACCGAGAAGATCTGGAGGCCGCGATCCGACTGGCACGCATGGAGCTCAGCGACTTGCAAGGGTTGTCACTTCCGAGCCAGTGCAAGGGTTGTTGCAGCGGTAAGTGCCGCGGTCGCAGTGCAAATAAGGGCACAAAACCGCAAGACGCACGTGGCGCAAGTTTAGGACCACCCGTCGATACCTCCGGACATTAACAGAAACATACCACTGTATCGGCTTCGCGCAATTGCAGCCGCTTTTCGAACCACCATTCGTGGGGACACTCTCATGACGCATGCGCGGCTCTTGTCCACCGTCGTAGTACTTGCCATTCATTCGTACGTATTCGGTCAGCAACCGGCGCAGACTACTCAACCTGCGCAATCGCTTCCCGCGGGGCGAGTGCCAGCGGCACCGCTGGACGTTAAGAAGGCGACTGCTGTGCCGGCACAACCGGGTACGCCCGCCGAACCGCCGAAAGAGAATCAACGGCTACAAAAGTTGCAACAACTCCAGTTCGACCGCCGACCGTCGGCCATTTTGAAAGGCTGGGCGACATTTCACAAGCCGGCCGAGAAAGACGAAAGCAAGCCCGAGCCCGAGAAGAAGGACCCGATCGACGAGGAACTGGCGGAATTTCGCCGTGATGTCACTTTGGGCAATTGGGGCGCGGTGCAAGCCTATCTCATGGGCCTGCCCGAAGAAGAAGGCAAGACGGCATATCGTCAGTTGCTTCAATCACTGCAATCCGGATCGCGCGGCGGCCCGATGCCGGTTCCACAACCCGGCGTCGGCGTCGACGAGGGCGAGATGGAACGGATGATGATGATGATGGAGATGGGGATGCCCGTTCGCATGGGGCAAAGCGGGCCGATGAACCTGCAACAATTCGCCGAACAGAATGTGTTTTCCGTAAACGACATGCTCGGCCTGGCCGCGGCGTCCCCACGCGCGCTCGACAAGGATACCGTTGCCCGCCTGGGCGGCATTCTCCAGCGCGCGTTGTCGAGCACCGCCGCCATTGAACATGCCGTCGTCCGATTCAAAGAAGAATCGGCGAGACCGGATGATAAGGCGGTCCTCACGCGCCGCCAGGTGGCACAACTACTCCTAGCCGCGGGCCAAGTCACTTACATCGGCGACTTTCTGCCGACGCTCGAAAAAGCGCGGACCGACAACGACCATGAAGCGCTGAACTTGCTTGCCCGCGTCGCGCTGGCGCTCCATGCCAAAGAGAAGAAGGTCACACATCTGGAGCAGGCTTGGAATGTGACGCAGAGTATTCTTGCTGCCAAGGGCACGTCTCAAACCAATCTGGACGAGGCGCTCAAGCGTGCCGTAGAGCTGGCGCCCAAAATTCGCGAAGAACTAGGCCAGACCTGGCTCGATGAGAGCTTTACCAAGGACGCACAGCGCGGCATGGATATTCTCGCCACGGTCGGCGGCGTTGTAGCGCAGGGACTTCAGACGCAACCCATGAACAGCCAGTTCCGGCACAAAGAACTGGAACTGCAAAAGGCAGCGACTGAAGCTCTCTTGAAAGCTGCTCCCGAACGTGCGACGGCATGGCGCGAAACTCTCACCCTTCTTGCAGGCAATTGGCTTCGAGAAGCGGAACACTCACGGCTATATGACCGTTCCAGCGGGCTCGGACCACGCATGCAGCGCGACCGCTTCGGCAACATCTACTATTTGAACCTGGATGAGCCGATGCCGAATTACATGCAGATGCAGCAACCGAACGTCCCCCAAGCGATTCGAACCGGTGATTTACTCGACGTTCGCCCTGGCGAGAAATGGCATTCGTTCATCGACGACGGTATGAAGCCGCAACTCGCGATGGTCACGGCCCAACTTTACTTGAAGGTCAACGAAGAAGAGAAAGCGTTTCCTTACATCGAGCAACTGGCGATGAGCCACCCGGAGAAGGCGAAGGCCCTGGTGAGCGAGTTCATTCGCGTGTGGACCAAAAATCACGATCCGAACGAAGCGCGGAAGCACACCAACCCTTACATGTACATGTATGGCTTCGAAATGCGCGCCCAGAGCATTCCCCTTACCCGTTCCAAGCAGGAACGCAACCTTGTTGATCTTTCCAAGTGGATCAAACGGCTCCGCGCGCTGCCCGGCAGCGAATTGGACGAAGAACTGCTCGCCAAGGCATTCACTGCTTGTCACAGCAGCGCCGAAGTCTATCGCATCGAGACCATCGAGATCGTGTTTGGGTCCGTTACCGGACTAAAGCCAAAGACCCTCGCCGGTCTGGCCCAGCAGATGCGCGAAAACCTCGGTGGCATCTGGCGGCAACCTGCGGAACAAAAGAAACAACAGACCAACCGCAAGCAGAAAGACATCGAAGCAGAGGTCATGCGGGGATATGCCGTGGCCCGGGCGACGGTGGAAAACGCACTTCAGAAGCTTCCCAATGAATGGGCGCTGCAGCTTGCCAAAGCGGCGCTGTTGCACGATGAAACGAACTATCGCCAGCAAGTTGCCAAGGGCAGCGATTTCTCTCATAAGAGGTTGGAAGCATTGGCTTCGTTTCAGAAGGCAGCCCAGCTTTACGCCAAGGCCGCCGTCAATCTAACGGAAGACGAAGAGACAACGAAGGTGTATGAGCAATGGTTTTATGCGAGCTTGGGGGCGTGCGATCTACAGCATCTCGACGAAGAAAAACTCCCTGACTTGCGTCAGGCGGAGTTGATCCGAACGGCTATTCGAAGTTTGCCGGGCGAACTCGCCGAGCGCCATATGAGCAAGTTCGCCAACTTGCTCTTCACGCGCATGAGTGTCGTGAAACCCGCTGCGAAGGAACGCTACGTGCGGGCGGGTTTTGAGATCGTCGGCGACCATAAACAGGCGTGGGAAGCGCGCAAAGTCTACGACTATTACAAGGACCTTGTGTCGGAGCTGAAGCTCGAAGCGCTGATTGACGGCAGCGACCGGATTGGCCACGGAAAGCCGTTTGGTGTGCGCGTGAACCTGCGGCATACTCGCGAGATCGAGCGCGAATCGGGAGGCTTCGGCCGATACTTGCAAAATCAAAACCAGTACGGGTACTTCTTTTACAACTACGGTCGGCCGAACGCCGACTACCGGGACAAGTTCCAAACGGCCGTCACGGAGGCAGTCAAGGAACATTTCGAAGTCATGTCCGTGACGTTCCAGACCGAAAAGGTCAACGCGATTGCGGCGGAACCCCACGGCTGGCGAATCACACCCTATGCGTACTTGCTGCTTAAGGCCAAAGGCCCGCAAGTCGACAAGCTCCCCACGCTTCGGATGGATCTGGATTTTCTCGACACCTCCGGCTACGTGATTCTGCCCATCTCATCGCCGGCGATACCTGTGGACACAGCGCATGCCTCGCCACGGCCGCTCCAAAAGCTTCAGATCACACAGATCCTCGATGAGCGTCAGGCCAAACAAGGCAAGTTGATCGTGGAGGTGAAGTCGAGCGGCCGAGGCCTAATCGGCGGAATCGATGAAATCCTCGACCTCCGTCCGGATGGGTTTGAGGTTACCGAAACGAACGATCAAGGTCTATCGGTGGCGAAATTCGATGAGAATGAACCGCAGGAAATTGTTTCGGAGCGTAACTGGCTCGTCACGCTAAAAGCCAAAGATGCCGCCGAAGCGCCGCGTTCCTTCCGCTTCGGTAAGGCAAAGGCCGATCCAACCGAAATGGTGTATCAACGATATGTCGATGCCGATTTGGCTACGGTCGCCGAAGAAGTATCGTTAGAACAACGCTATGCGGGCCGTGATTGGCGTTGGGCGTGGTGGTTGGCGGCAGGCGTACTGGGCCTGGTGCTAATCGTCCTCATTGCCTTGCGATTGCGAAAGTCGCGGTCGGTGGACGAGGACAAGTTGGATCTTCCCGACCACATCACGCCGTTCACAGTCACTGGACTGCTTTATCGAATTCAGCGATCCTCGCACCTAAATGAAACAGAGCGGGCCGAACTGCAACAAGCCATCGACAAGCTGGAACAACATTACTTTGCCGAGGGCGCCAACAGAAACGGCGAGATCAATCTGCGGCAGGTTGCTGAGACTTGGGTGCGACACGCAAAGTGATTCACCCCCATGACGATTACCCTTCGCCTCGAAGAAGACAAGGATCAGAGCGCAGTTCTTTCGATTAACCGACGCGCGTTCGGCGGGGATGCAGAGGCGAAGCTAATAAGTGCTTTGCACGGAGGCGGCTTCACCCGCGTCTCGCTTGTTGCCGAGTGCGATTCCGAAGTTGTCGGTCATATCCTTTTCAGTGAATTGGCGATCCACACAAAGAATAGCGTCGTTCCCGCACTGTCGCTTGCACCCATGGCCGTGATGCCTGAATTTCAACGCCAGGGAATCGGTTCCGCGCTGGTTCGTCGAGGCCTGGAGCTTTGCAAAGAGGACGGGCATCGGATTGTCCTCGTTGTCGGCCATCGAGACTTCTACCCGCGTTTCGGTTTCTCACGGGCTTTGGCGTTGAATTTGGAATCGCCCTATTCCGGTGACTCGTTCATGGTCTTAGAACTAACCCCGGGTGCACTGGACGGTGTCATCGGACGCGTGGTTTACCCACCGCCGTTTCAGGACCTCTAGGATGCCGATCCTGGCCATTGATGTCGGCACGTCATCGGTAAAGTCGGCGGTTCTCGATACCGCGACCGGCGACCCGCTCGGACCGATTATCAAGTCGGACTATGATCTCTCCCACCCTACACCGGAAGCGGCGGAGATTCAGCCAGATGTTCTTTGGCGAGCCTTCGTTTCGGCGGCAAGCGATGCGGTTCAGCAAGCAGGGCCCGGCATCGACGGCATTGGTCTATCTTGTTTGACACCGGCACTGGTGTTGCTGGATGGCCGCGATCGGCCGCTCGGTCCGTTCTGGACCCATCTCGATCGGCGTTCGCGGCCAGCGGCTCGACAGATTCAAGTGACCGTAGGCGACGAGTTTCTCAACTCTACCGGTAATCGACCACTGCCCGGTGGCATTAGCGCGGTCAGTTGGCGGCAACAACTGGATCAGGATCCGTACTTGATTCGCGCGGTCAAGAGCTACTTGCACCTCAACGGCTGGCTCGCATTTCGTCTGACAGGTGAAAAAGCGTTCGATCCAGCGAATGCCAGTTTTAGCGGCCTGTTTGGCACGATGACTGACCAAAAGTGGTCCAGCCGTTGGTGCGATTGTTTCGAGGTCGAGCCTGACTGGTTGCCGCCGGTGGTTTGCGGCAGTGCCACGGTCGGTCCACTGCGATCCCAGATCGCGGCGGAACTGCGAACAAGACCTGGTGTCCCCGTAAAGCTCGGTACCGCGGACACGTCCAGTGCGATGCTGGCGGCGGGAATGGAACCGGGCGACATGCTTCACGTGGTCGGAACGACACAAGTGCTGGCGGCGTTTGCCGAGCCGCCTAAACCCGATCCGCGTAGGCTGACACGTCGATTCGGCGTCGGTGATTCCTTCGTTCATGTCACGCACAATCCAGTCGGCGGCGCGGCTCTCGATTGGCTGCACAGACTCTGTTTTCAAGATGAGAAGGCGGACACTTTCTTTTCTCAGACGGTTCCCAGTGCGTTGACCAAGGAAACACGCGTCACGCTCAACCCGCCATACTTGGGCGGCGACCGTTTGGAAATTGAGGCACACCGAGCCGCTTTCCGCGATCTGACGCTGACGTGCGACCGTATGGACCTGCTTGCCGCGGTCCTACAGGCAATGCGTGAGCGTCACCGCGAAGCGGTGGCGTCATTGGGTATGGGAGATCGATTTCGACGAGTGTTCCTTACGGGCGGCGGGGCCGATATTGTGAAGCGCTTGATTCCGGACTATGCCGAAGCGGATGTGCATCCTCTGGAGGAAGGCTCACTACGCGGAGTTGCCCGGCTGTTCAGATCGGAGAAGCCAACGGCCCCTCACCCATAATTCGACTGCATTCGTGCCACGACGTGGCGGTACTCCGACACGTCGTGTTAAGCGTCAGTGACTCATTCCGCCTTTTCCCTATCGCACGTACGCACGCCCCGCACGACGTGCCGGAGTACCGTCACGTCGTGGCACTCCAGCCCGGCTGTTTGGACCGACGTGATTACTTGTCCCCGACGTATTGCTCCGTGTAGGTGCTCTGGAATCGGTAACTGCTTCCTGCTCCTTGATGATCCTTTAGTTCTTTGTCGATGCGAAGGCGTGCGGTTTCCATGATCCCGGCTTGTACATTGAAGACGATTTCTCCCTCAGGCTGCGATTGCAAGAGCGGGGCGCGGTCGGCGACGGCTTCGGGTTGCGTCTTTACTTCTGTGAGTAGCGAGATCGTTGCCGTCGGCACGTTTCCTACTGGCTTAATAGTCGTCGACTTGAGTGCATACTTTTGCACCATGTCGAACTTCTCACCGGTGCCATGCGGCGGCTCGAGCGTGGTCTGATAATTTCGGGTCCAGGCGCCGTCGTCTGCGCCCGAGTTCGGGAGGACGAGAGCGAAAGGCGGCTCACTTTCCAACCGGCTCGGCGATCCGAACTTGCAATCCCTCACTTCGATGACTTTTCCCCGGCTGTCAATTCGCACCACCAGCAAAGGCTTACCGATGTATTGAGAAAGCTGTTCACGCAACTGGGGACTGCTCTTGTCGGGTTGATTGGAGTCAAATTGGAGTACCTCTCCGCCTGGTGTCGTCGTTTCCAGTCGAAGGGCGGTTAGCGTCATTTGCATGGTAGCAACGCCGGCCATGTCGACTTCGAGAACTTGCCATCGTTTGACGTTGCTGAGCTTGGTAGAGGATTCGGACTTCTTACCGTCCACCGTTTCGCTCGCCGCGGTCGACTGCTCGGCGCGGTAGACGAGCACCTGCCCGGGCGTCCAGCGAAATCGCCAAGCGGCCGGTTGTGCCGTCGCCGTGTTAGCGAAAATACATCCCAAGACCATGGCCAAAACAGCACTTCGCAGCATGACTCGACCTCCTCGGAAGCCTCGATTCAATCCGCACGGGTTTAGCAAATGGGCCGACCGCAGGATAGATCAGTTGGTTTTGGGTGACTCAGCGGCCGCGAGAAAATGGCGAAGAGCGGTAAAGAAAGGCTCATCGGGGCCTTCAAAGTGTTCATGCCCGCGCATCACGTGGAATTGTTTCGGTTCATTGGCGGCGGCGTAGAGACATTCGCCTTGCGAGATCGGAATGAGCGTATCCAGATCCCCGTGCGCAATGAAAACCGGTTGGCGGCACGATGCAATCTTCGTGACGTTGTCAAACCGATGCCTTACCAGCCAGCGCGCCGGCAACCACGGATAGAGTTTCTGCGCTAACTCAGGCATTGATGTGAAAGTCGAAGTTACCACCAACGCACGGTGCGGTCGGCGACTGGCAAGATCAACCGCCACGCCTCCGCCCAGTGAGCCACCGTAGATCAATATTTTCTCCGGTGCGATCTTTGCATGGCCGGTGAGCCAATCGTATGCGGCATCCGCCGCTGCATAACAGCCGGCTTCGCTCGGCTTACCTTCGCTTCGGCCGTAACCCGGATAGTCGAAGATCAGAACCGAGAGCCTCATGCTGCGGTGCCACGCTTTAACGACTTCGCCGCGATGGCTGAGATTGCCGGCGTTGCCGTGACAATAAAGCATGGCGCCGTCGGACTCGTCGTGAGGCAACCACCATGCGTGCAGTTTGACGCCGTCCGCCGTGCGCAACTCGATATCGACAACGCGCGAATCGGGAGGAGACTTCCAATCGCTCGCAGCCGAGACTGGATGGTAGACCAGATAGTTTTCCAATGTGAGCAGCACGATGATGATCCCGATGTAACTGATAACCGCTATTCGAAGCAATCGAAACCACGCGGGTTTAGGTCTTTTTGTCGACCTTGATTCAGTTTCTACGATTGCCACACACTACTCCATTTGCAATTGTGCACGGCGGCGGAGGAAGGTCCATACCAAACATAGTCCAGTCATTACCCAACACGCTTGCGGGAGCCAATCACCCCATGCGGCATACAGACTTTCTCGATCGTCCAGGGGAATCGCACCGACGATCACCGCCGGTACCGCTTTGAATTGGTTCCATTCCGACATAGGAAGTTTTTGTGCCTTGCCGTCATCGGTGCGGATTTCCCAAACGTCTGGCCGCGGCGTTCCGTCTTGGGTGAGAGCCTGACTTGGCGCCAGCACGCGTCCGTTGCCGTCGACAATGGCTGACACGCCCATGTTGACCGCTCGTGCGACGGATCGTCGACACTCGACTGCACGAAAACGGCAGATGGCGAGGTGTTCTTCATGCTCGGCCGTTCCGTCGAACCAACCGTCATTCGAGATATTGACCAGGAAATCGACTTTCGGGTCGGCTCGGAGATACTGACGTGCAAGATAAGGATCGGTATCCTCGTAGCAAATGAGCACACCGAAATGGGTAGCGCCGAGCGGCAACCGTGTGAACTGCTCGCCGGCTCGAATGCTGTAATCGAAGTCGTATGGCGCAAAGCGGTCCATCCAGGGGAACTGTTCTCGTAGTGGAACATATTCGCCGAAGGGAACGCGGTGCATCTTGTCGTAGCGCGGACCGGCGCTTCCGTCAGAATCGATGAGAATGGCAGAGTTGTAAAGGCGACGCCGCCCTCCGTCTTCAATAGTGGTGTTCAGTCCGATCAGTTGTGGGACCTTCCAGCGTTTCGCGAACGATTGGGCCAATTGTCGGCATTCGGGGCTGGGTTGGCCTGCTGGGGACTCGGTCCAACTATAGGGCCAGGCAGTTTCCGGCCAAATAACTAAATCGACGCCCGTTTGAAGACCCGCCGCCTTGTCTGCCAGGGCAACGTAGTCGTCGATTATTTTGCGCGCTTCTTTTTCGCCGTCCGCCTGCGTCGATTTATTCTTGATTCGCTGGTCGAGACTTGCTTGCAATAATGCCACACGCGGGCCTGTGGCAAATTCGTCGTCGCGAAGGCGCCATATGCCGTACGCAATCGTTCCGCTTAGGAGGATCAACGTCGCCGTAGTCCAAACCAGCAAACGGGAATAGTGGAAATCTGGCGTCGGCACAGCCACACCCAGCAGGCGACGAATTTGGTTCGATGTACAGAGCCATTCAAAGACTAGTGCATTAACCGCCGCCACGAGAAACGTCACGGCATAAGCCCCGCCCAAATCGGAGATTTGAATCACCGCCAGTACGTCATGCTGGGTATGTCCCAAGAAGTACCAGGCGAATCCCGTCAGTGCGTGTGCGCGCACATATTCCAAACCGGTCCATACGAGCGGCACGGTTACGAGAAGCGGTACCGACGTCCCGCGGTCCAGTCGCCGAATGAGCCAAATTCCGGCGGGGATAAACAGCGAACAGTACAGAGCGAGACTGATCCACGTAGCGTACATTCGATAATCGGCGACGCGAATCCATTGCAAGACTGGAAAGAAAAACAGAAGGCCGCCCACCCAAGCCATGAGTAAGAGCTGGCGTGTCGACAGCTGCATTCGCGCGAGTGCTAACAGCGGCGCCAACGCCACCCATCCAAGCCAACCCCATGCCAGCGGAAAATAGGACATCCATAGCAACGCGGCCGACGCCGTAGCCCACCACAACGGATGAGCTTTGGCAATCGAACAAGGCGAGGATTGCATCCGTGCAAGGCTGCTTGCTTGCCACGTTTGTGGAAGACTGTTTTGCAACATCACACCCGATGTCCCTGGCGATTGCGAAGTGTTCATCCTTGAATACTCCAGTTTATCCGGACCGCGACCTCGTTTAGTCCAGTTTCATGACCTCGACCCGGTGTCCCTTCCGATGCACATGGTCCCCTTTGGGTAGCACGGCGAAGGCGTTGGCCTGCACCAGTGCGCGCAGGTCTGGTGAGCCGAACCACGGCACGATTCGAACGTGATATCCATCGTCAGTCTGTTCCAGCCATGCCGGATGATAAGTTGGTCGGTCGGTTTTGTACGGATAGTCGTCTTCATTGATTGCTTGTACGACCGTCGGACCGACGTCGGCATGACCGCAAAGACGACTGATCGCCGGGCGGACAAATAGCTCGAAGCAAACCATCGAACTTACCGGATTGCCGGGAAGACCGAAGACAAGCGTGTCGCGGCACGTGCCAAAGAACACCGGCTTCCCGGGCTTCATTTCAACCTTGTGAAAATGTGCTTGAACGCCTAATTCCGTGAGGATGCCTGGAACCAGGTCCAGCTTGCCGGCCGAAACACCACCCGAGAGCACGAGAATCTCCGACTGAAGTCCATCGGAAATCAAAGATCGCAGGCTCTCCGGCGTATCGCGTGCAATTCCAAGCATTCGCGGCAGGCCACCGGCACGGCAGACCTGAGCGAGCAACATCGGTCCGTTGCCGTTGCGAATCTGCCCGGGTCCAGGAGTTCGTGACGGCTCCACCAACTCATCGCCGGTGGAGATGATGCCCACACGCGGCGGCGGCTGCACTTTGACGGCAATCCGTCCCACGGTGGCGAGCAGGCCAAACTCCGGCGGCCGAAGAATTGCACCGCTCCGAAGCACCACATCACCGGGGCGCATTTCGCGCCCTTTTTCGAGGATATGTTGATTCGGTGCAGGTTTGTCTTCGATTTGAACGCGATTCCCGGCCGATGTCCGCGTTTTCTCAACGGGAACTACGGCATCGGCACCGGCCGGTATGGGCGAGCCGGTCATGATGCGAGTTGCCTGGCCTGTACCCACGGTCTGCCGCGGAAGATGGCCGGCGGCTACTTCCTCAATGACGTCCAAACTGCCCTTTCCCTCGACGAGGTCGGTGGACCGCACGGCATACCCATCCATCATCGCTTTGTCGAACGGTGGCACGAACAAGTCGCTTACAATATCTTCGGCGAGGACGAGGCCCAACGCGGCAGAGCTCATGGGCAGTGTCATTGGGGCTAATGGCCGCGCATGTTTCAAAACCAACTGTCGTGCTTCCTCGATGGTAATCATGCCGCGAATTGTAGCACGCTGTCGGCGTTCTGGGCTAGCTAGGGTTAGTTGCGGTAGTGGGTCAGTTTGAATGTAGCCGGCACACTCCGTGTGCCGCGCTGCTCCGCACACGGAGTGTGCGGGCGACTATTCTGGCAAACTGACCACCTATTTTAGTTGCCGAGCCGGTTTCTCGGGGATCAGGAATCCGCTACGAGTATTTTGCATATGGGCTGTCACGCTGTTAGAATTAAGTGTCCGCCCTGAGTAAGGAGCCAACCGACAGTACATGGTGGATTGTTATCCTGTCCCTTAACAAGCACCGGCCGCTCTGACCCCGCGATACCGACCGGCTGACAACGTAGTCCTATGGGTCCATTCCGCATGCTTCGCAACGTTGCGTTGACCATTCTGGCGGTCGTTTTCACCTTTGCAACTGGCCGGGCACAACAGCCAATCCAATTCGCCCGCACGCCGGACATCTCGCCCGATGGGCAGCTCGTCGTGTTCAGCTACCTCGGCGACATTTGGGCCGTGGAAGCCATGGGCGGAGTGGCTCGTGCGGTAACGATGCACGAGGCACACGACATCGGTCCGGTGTTCAGTCCCGACGGAAAGAAGATTGCGTTCTCATCGAACCGCCACGGCAGTTACGACGTTTTCGTGGTCGCGGTCGAAGGCGGCCGACCGCGAAGGTTGACGTTCGACTCCGCAATGGATCGGGTTACCGGTTGGGCGCCGGATGGAAAGTCGATTGTGTTCGAATCAACACGCAGCGTCGATTTTCCGTCGAGCGTCGAATTGTATTCGGTCCCGCTCGATGGTGGCAAAGTAAGGCGTTTGAGCGCTTGCGAAGGGAAGGACGGACAGGTATCGCCGAACGGCAGCTTGATGGCGTACGTCCGTGGCCCGGGAACGGCGAGCCGGCGGGGCTACCGTGGCGCCGCCAACGATGATATTTGGATTTGCAATGCCGACGGGTCGGCCAACCGGCAGCTAACTGCATTCGACGGCCACGACGCCTCGCCGATGTGGGCGCCCGACGGTGCATCCATTTACTATGTGACCGAATCCGGCAGCGCCGCCGCGAATATTGTCGTACAGGATTGTGAAGGGAAGACGTCGCCTCGGCCGATCACCTTTCACAAGGACGACGGTGTCCGTAAAGCCCGAATTAGCGGTAATGGCGAGTGGATTGTTTATGAGTGCGGGGCCGACATTTGCGTGGTGTCCACGTCACATGGAAGCGCTCGAAAACTCGCTATAGCAGTGCACGCCGACGACAAATCGAACGTCGAACGCATCGTCACGTTCACGCGCAGCGCATCCGAATTCGCGATGTCCCCCGACGAAAAACACGTAGCCTTCGTCGTCCACGGACAGATCTTTCTGACGCCGGTTGCCGGGGGTAAGTCCACGCGACTGACCGAAAGCGCCGGGTTCGATCACGGCATCGCGTGGGCCCCGGACGGACAACGAATCATATTTGCGTCGGATCGCAACGGATTCGAAGATCTCTATCTCCTTGAGCCTGACGATGTGGATCATCCAAAGCTGGCCGAGGCGCAGAAGTTCAAAACTACACGCTTGACCGACACAATCGAAGCGGAAATCGGCGTTAACTTCGCGCCGGATGGCAAACGTGTGGCGTTCCTTCGTGGCGGCAAGCTCTGGACCATGAACCCGGACGGTTCGGACACCAAGCCGATCGCCAACGACGGGCAGATTTTTGATTACGACTGGTCGCCGGATTCGAAGTGGCTAGCGGTTGCGCGTATGGACGGTTCATTCGCCAGCGAACTGTACATTCAACCGTCCGACGGTGCGTCGCCGGCCAAAAACGTCACGCGCTATGCCACCTACAACGGTGGCGTTACTTGGAGCGCGACTGGACATAAGATTGGCTTTATCAGCCAGCGTCGCCAGAATGCCGGCATGTTCGTGCTGTCGTTGCAAAAGCCGGCGGCGGGAAACGCCAGCGACAAGAATAGTGATATCGACTGGGACGACATTCACATCCGCGTCAAGCAGGCTGCTCCGATCTCCGCCGAGGAGGGCGCAATTTCCAACGACGGAAACAAAGTCGCCTTTCGCTCGGTTAGCAACAACGGCGACGACTTATGGATAGCATCCAGCGACGGAAGTCAGATTCAGCGGGCAACGACGGGAAATGCGCGGCCCCAGCAGATTCAGTGGTCGAAGAAAAACACGGATGTCGTTTACTTCCGCGACGGCGCCGGCGCCATTCGTTTGCATCGGTCGGGCGGATACGGGGAGCCGTCCACGATCGCGTTCAAAGCCAAACTCGTCATTCGGCGGGATGAGGAATTCCGCGAGATGTTCGAACAGAGTTGGCGTGCGCTCCGGGAAAACTTCTACGACTCCGCTTTCCATGGAGTCAACTGGGACGATGTTCGAAAGAAATATCGGCCTCTCGTGAACCACGTCGCGCTCAAGGAGGATCTTTATGCGCTCGTCAGTTTGATGTTGGGTGAACTGAACGCATCCCATCTTGGAATAGCAGGGCTGGTTGCTGCTCCAGAAGAACGCACGGCCGAGCTTGGACTTCTTTTCGAAGAAAACTTTCCCGGGCCCGGCGTAAGAATCAGTGAAATATTGAAGCGCGGTCCGGCCGACCGCCGCGGAGTCGATCTAAAGCCCGGCGATATCATCTACTCGATTGACAACCTGCCGCTCGACGAGAAAGGATGCTTGGAACGCGCCCTGAACGGCAAGGTCGGCGAGACGATCCAATTGCGCGTTTCGTCCAGCCCGACCGCCGACCCGAAAGATCCAAGAGCGTGGCGCAAGGTTGAAATTCAGGCGGCGAACCGGGACACGGTAGAGAACCTGATGTACGAGCGCTGGGTCGCCGCCAACGGGAAACGCGTCAATGACCTGAGCGGCGGTAAACTTGGTTACATTCATATCCCGAGCATGGACGAGGAGGGCCTCGATGCATTCGTTCGTGCCCTTTATTCCGACAACTTCGACAAGGACGCGATCGTTCTCGACGTTCGTTACAATGGCGGCGGCTTCACGCACGACCAGGTCCTTAATTACCTCGGCGGCAAGGAGCACACGCTCTTTCGGCAGCGGCACGGGGGTGAGGGACTTGTGCTTCGGCATCACGACCGAAAATGGCATCGGCCGGTGGTTCTCTTGATCAATAATCGCTCTTATAGCGACGCGGAGATTCTACCCAGCGCTTTCCGCACTCTCGGTCTGGGCAAGTTGGTTGGTCAGCCAACCGGCGGGCACGTGATCGGTACGTCCAGTGTTCGCCTGATCGACGGCTCCGTTTTCCGTGTGCCGCGAACCGGCGTATTCACGGTCAAAGGCGTGAATATGGAGAATGAAGGCGTGAAGCCCGACTACGAAGTCAGCGCACATCCCGATCATCTCGCAGCCGGCCGGGATGCCCAGCTTGATAAGGCAGTCGAAGTCCTTACGCAGTCCGTTGCGGAATGGAGGAAGGATCGCGAACGGCCCGGTATAGCGCTCAATCCGGAATCGAAGCCGGGAACGACGTTATCGACTCCGAAGTCGCCGCCCGATCCGGCGAATAAGTAAACCTCGGGCACCCCTAGTCTAATATGTATCCAGCTAGAGATATTCTCAAAAGGTATGACTACGGCGGCTCCGCGAACAGCTTGAGTTGCGGCAGTATTGATTGAATCAACTGAAACTGCGCGTCGCGCGTCCATAATTCCCAGCCGTGTTCCAGGGCGACCGTCGCAATTGCCGCATCCTGGAATGGAACGGATATTCCGCGTGTGCGCAGTTGCCAGAGGGTGCGGCCGACGGCTTCCCAGATCGAGTGGGGCATCGTCACTGGCGGGAACGCCGCCAGTGCAGCCGCGAGGCGGGCGAAATCCGCTGCATCGCGCGCCCCGTGAAGAATCTCCGCGGCGACGATTCCACAGACAGCCGGCTGATGCAACCGAAACAGATTCTGGAGTTTCGGGTCCGGCTTGCGCAGCGCGTCGATCAGCACGCTGGAATCTACCAGGATCATAGTTTGCTCGCGTCGCGCAGCTTTTTGATCGCGTCCGCGTCAATGACATCCTGGCCGGCCAACGAGAAAAATGCATCGTATCGGCCAGGGGTGCTGGGGGCGGCGCCTTGCACGACCTCGACTCGCACCGGCGTCCCGTTCGGCAATGACACCGGTTCGTCGAAGACAACCCGTCCGTTCTCAATATGCCCTTCCAATGACATTGCTCGCACCTCTCGGACAAGTATTCTACTTCATCCGACGCGGAATCCACAGATGTGACACTCAACAAACCGGATACCTGTCCCCGTCCGGTTGCTTGGGATGGCGGCCGAAGACATTACAGTCCGCTTCTTCTCCGTTGGAACATCTTAGAAACGTCGCCATTTTTCTAATTGCGTGAGGCAGGCGCGTTTTATAGACTGCAAGGCTGCCAGGTGTGGCCGACTCGTTTTACAAGGATTTGTCGGAGGTTGTGCCGTAATGGTCTGTTCCTCTGTTCTTTCGCTTGAAGCATTAGAAGGCCGTTGCATGCCGACTTTCTCGGTGTCAAATCATGTAGTCCCCTTGAACGCCGGAGAGGTTGCTGCTGCCGATTTCAACGAGGACGGCAATACAGATATGGCCGTGCCACAAATCGGTGCTGCATCCGTGGCACTCCTCCTAGGCAATGGCGACGGAACGTTTTCGGCGGGAGGCTCATTCGGGAACAGTGGCACAATGCGTAGCGAAGCCGGGGATTTCAACGGCGATGGTCACATGGACGTGGCTATGCTCCAACCCGAAGGGCTCTTAGTGTTTGTCGGCGACGGCACCGGCACGTTGCAATTCGCAGATGACGTGAAAGTTCCGCAGTCGTGGTATGTCGGGGTCGAGGTCGGGGACTTCAACGGCGATGGTCGTGATGACATTGCAATTGGCGCGAGAGAACAGGTCGAACTCTATTTCATGAATTGTTGCGATGACATTTTGCAAGCGGGAGACGTTTATCCCTTTGGTGGGTTCTACCCGCAGGTCGAAAGTGCCGATTTTGATGACGACGGGAATCTCGATTTGGCGGTGTCGGGCAATGACCGCTCGAAGGGTTATGGGCTCTACATACTCAAAGGACGAGGTAACGGCAGCTTTGTGCTCATGCCGCAAACCTACTTATACGGGAGACGCACGGTAGACCTCGTCGCGGCGGATTTCAATCACGATAGCCGTATCGATCTAGTGGTGTCTTCTGCTCCGAACTACGAAGCGATCGTGCTACTCGGTGCGGGCGACGCAACATTTTCGCCGTGGAGTACCCTAAAAACGAATCACTACGACCTTGAAGCGGCAGACTACAACGAAGATGGCCATGTTGATCTGGCGACAACTCATGAGGTATTTCAGGTCGTCGTCGTAGTTATCGGCCAAGGCGATGGGACGTTTGAGGGATTCGAGCCGTACAAAGTTGGCGGCTTTCCTTTCTTCATCACCAACGCTGATTTCAACAACGATGGTTTGACTGATTTAGCATGTCCACACATCACGAGTCCGTGGGTTTCCGTGCTCATGAATATTCCTGGTCCAATGCCCTTGGTCCCACCTCGTAGGGACTCGCACACTCTTGGCGAAGCAATCGACAGACGCGCTGAATTGAAAGAAAAACCAGATAGGCACTTTGTTGAAAGAGAACGGGACGAACCGACGTCGACATCCCTAATCGAACCGCGGCTACGTCGTCCGCCTGGCTATCGGTTGCCCGCAGTGGCGGCGACATGTTTGGAACACGTTATCGCCTCGCCTTTTCTTTCCTCCTCCCTGCTAGCCCCGTTTTTTTCGGTTTCTCGAAATCTGTCACAGAACGGCGCTTGCATGAATGCGTGACACTGTGGCATGATGCGCACAGAGCGCGCGAAATGCGCACCGGTAGGAGTGAGCCTGATGTGGCGACTGGAAACCGACCAACACATGCCCGCGTGCGATCGGCTGGCAAATCCACTGCAATGGATGAGCAATGCCATCATGCATCGGCGTGCCACAAGGCGCATTCCACCGTAACAAACGGTGGTTAACGGTGTGTTGCAAGTGCTTTTCGTGGCCGGATCGTGCCACAGGGCGCATTCCACCACTACTACGCCGGGCTTATGGCGGGTTAGGTCCGGAAATGAGTGGCGGTCCGGCTCGTCATGAATGAGGCACGTCCGACCTGATTCAATTTGACTAACCAGCATGCGCGAATCTAATATGGAGCAAGACACAGTCGTCTGCACCCCGATCATCAGCATTTGGAGGGGAGATCGCAATGAAACACCCATGCCGCCACCCGTTCCGTGCCGGGGCGCGAATAGCGATTCTAGTTGTGGCGGCATGTCTCGTCTCAGGCGTGGCGCGAGCCGAGGACCAGCCCAAGGCGGCGTCTAAGCCCAATAACTCGAATTCTTCCCGCACCGGCTTGGAACAGACACGCGTCATCAACGAACGCATTGCGGAAAAATGGCAGGCAGAAGGACTGACGCCCTCGACGCGCTGCGACGATTACACGTTTATTCGCCGTGTAAGTCTCGATATCATCGGGCGCATTGCCACCCCGGAAGAGATCACGCGCTACTTTCAAGACGCCCCTGGCACGCGGCGGTCGTTGCTCGTTGATCGGCTTCTCAAGTCTGAAGACTATTCCCGAAATTGGGCCACGATCTGGAGCGTTTGGCTGTTGACTCGCAGCGCTAATCCGACTTACGCCAATCAAATGTATCTCTGGCTCGAAGAGAGATTCGTCATGGACGATTGCGCGTGGGACAAAATGGTGACGGAATTGCTGACCGCGACCGGGAAAAACACCGAGAACGGCGCGGTCAACTTTATTCTCGCACACCTCGGCGAGCCGTCGCCGGCACGTGAGGTTGGACGAGAAGGCCAGTTCAATATGGTGCCCATCACCTCACGTTCGACTAGGCTTTTTCTGGGCCTTCAAACCCAGTGCATTCAGTGTCACGATCATCCATTCAAGTCCGAGTGGAAGCAAAAGCACTTTTGGATGACGAATGGATTCTTCCGTCAGGTGGAACGGAAGGGAACTCCGGCGATGAATCGTCCCGATATGAACGCTGCCCCGGAACTGACTCTGGTTGACAACCCACGATCGAACCTGGACGGTGATGCGCCGGAGCTCCCCGGCGTCGTTTATTACGAGCGACGAAACGGTGTGGTAGTGCAGGCATCACCGACATTTCTGCTCGATGAAGCGAAAACTCGCAAGACGCCGCCTTCGAATGGCAAGCGCCGCGAGGTGCTTGCCGAGTACATGACGAAATCCGAGCAGTTTCCGAAGGCCTTTGTCAACCGAATGTGGGCACACTTCTTCGGAAAGGGGATGAACACTCCGGGCGCCTTTGATGATTTCGGGGAGGACAATCCTATTACCCACCCGGAGTTGCTCGAGTATCTGGCGCGCGAGTTTCGGGCGTACCAGCTCAATCCGCGCGAGCTCATACGCTGGATTTGCAATAGTGATGCCTACCAACTGAGCAGCATCGCTAACAAGACGAATGAAAAGCCTGAAGCGGAGCCTTTCTTTAGCCGAATGCTGCTCAAGTCCATGTCGCCGGAACAGCTTTTCGAGTCACTGATGGTTGCAACCCAGGCGGCAACGGCCGAGACCAAGGACGCCAAGCACCAGCTCCGCGAACGTTGGCTCCGGAGCCTGATTGTGAACTTCGGCGACGATGAAGGAAACGAGGAAACCTTCAATGGTACTGTGGTGCAGGCCCTAATCCTGATGAACGGCAAGGAGCTTAACGACACGATCTCAAGCAAAGAGAAGGGATTGATCGCTCAGCTACTCAAGAAGAAGGGGAGTCTGCAACCCCGGCAAGTGTTGGATCATGTTTTCATTGCCGTTCTAAACCGGATGCCGACCTCGTCCGAAGCCGGCGAGTTATTGAAACGAATGGGCAGTAGAGTGCCGGACACCAATGTAGCGGCGCCGTTCGAGGACTTGATGTGGGCGCTTATCAATAGCAATGAGTTTATCCTGAACCACTAGACGCGCTTCAGCGCATGATCACCATGTCTTGGTAGCTGTTCATTCCCGCTTCGATGTACTCGACAATCTCGAGTTGCTTCGACCATTCCTGAATGGTGTATTCGCGCGTCTGAAATGTGTTTTGATAGTATCCCGGTTCGACGACATCGCGCAACGACTCATCCGGGTTTTGGTCGAAGATCCCGTCACGAAGCAAATCAGCGGCTTGATCCGGCGGCCATTCGAATGCGGCGGCGTAGGCGCCATGAACCGACGCGATGATCAAACCACCGGGCGCCAGTACACGCTTCAATTCCCCGAGCCAGGCAGCTTGTGCGTCGCGCTTCAAGTGGGTAAACACGGAGTAGCCGAGAATGACATCGAATGTCTTGTCGGCATAAGCCAAAGGAGGCCGGGTTCCTGTGTGGGCGAACTCGGCGGGTGTCAGATTCTCTCGGCACCACGCAACGGCCTCGGGGTCGACGTCGCATCCAAAGAGTTCGTTTGGAAAATCGGCCGTCAGAAAATGCACGGCGATTCGTCCGCAGCCGCAACCCCAATCGAGAAGGCGTCGCACATCGCTTGGATCTCGATGCCGACGAATCGCGTCATAGAAGTCACCGAAGCACTTGAGGCCGCCCAGCTTGAAAGTCGCAGCGTCTTGGTGCCCCGCCACACGCACCATGAGTCGGCCGGGCGGCGTCGGTACCAGATTCTCGAGTTCCGGTCGAAACAGTGTATGCGTGTGTCCTGTCCGCCGCCCGTCGGATAGCCCGATGAAGTCCAGGTGGTTCATTGCATCGGGAATTACGCGATAGGGGTCGATCTTAATGCGGAATCCGGAATCGACTGCGTGCGGAATCCATGGAAAGGTGTCGCGTACATCTTCCCGGATGACGGACTCCGCGTTGCCAATCAGTCGGCCGTTCAAATAGCCTTCGATTCGGTCAAACGGTGCGTGTGGCGAGAGCAACCAGCCTTCGACCTCGACTACCAACGGCCAGCAGCGATCAAGCCGATCAAAACTGACGCGCGCTTCGGGAACTTCAGGGAAGAGTTTTTTGTGCGAACCGATGACCGTACGACCGTCACGCTCCATCAAGTTGCCTCGTCAGGGAGTAGTTAGAAGCGCAAGCCGTGCATGCACCAGAGTACATTATGGCGAATAGGGGATGCAGGATTCTGAATTCTAACGCACGATTACCTGTGAAGCGCGGAGGACATGCTGGCGATAACCGTTGTGGTAATCAATGGGTCCGGTGACGCTTACCTGCCTGCCGATATGCTGCTCGAGGTTAACGCCGGGTTGCGGGATCACGTAAAGCACTGGTTGCCCTTTGCCCATATCCAAGAGATATCCCTGTTGGCCACCGACAGGCACACTGGAACGGGCGAGCAAACCTGGGCCTCGCGTTTGCGGGGCGGCCGTCGAACCGTTCGGAGTCTGAAGGTACGTCGCCGGCGCCTGACCGGCGGGCAACGGCGAAGTTTCACGCACATAAGTGTACTGCGAGGCAGCGCCGCCCGGTGAGGCATTGCCGGCGAGCGGCCGGCTTGCGGTCATCGGCGCCAATCGGTTAGCGCCGTTCGCTGGTTGGTAGCCAACTGCTGCACGCCGATTGGCCTGGTGAATCATGTGTATTCGGTTGTGACACAGAATCCGCAGGTCGTTGTTGTTCGTCTGTTTGGCGAGTTGGGCATAGGACTTTTCAGCATCCAATAGCCGGCCATCGCGTTCCGCTTTTTCCGCTTCGGTCCACAGGGCATCGCCCGTCAGATTGACATTCGGTTCGACGCTGGATGGCGGCGGTGACAGCGGCGCATTTCCCGTCGGTGGCTCAGCCGTCGAACGTTGCATGGGACGCACGGAGTCTCTGGGAATGTAGCGTACTTCATTCGCCGGCGGCTGGATCATTACCCACGTAGTTCCATCGTCATCAGTTTGGGGCTTGTCCTTGAAGAGTACCACCTTTTCGCCCCGGTTCAAACGCTGTTGCCGTACGTTCGGCTTCTTAGCGACGATGCTGCTGCCAAGCCGCGTTTCGACGCCGTCTTCCAGAACCACGGCGTACGGCTCTTGCTCTGCTTTGATGTCTTTGGAGGCAATCCAGCTAAACGACCCGGCGGGCGGTTTGATGGCGTACCAGCCGCCTTCTTTTTCTCCCACGACCGTCACGAGTGAGCCCTGTCGCAACTTGCTGGTGGGATAGGAGTTTTCGTGCATACTCTGCAACGCACGCACTTCCACTTCCGGAACGATGACGCTCGCTTCGAAAGGAAACGATTGGGCATGGGAAGCGGTTGCGGCGAAGATGCAATAGGCCACACCACTGAGGATCGATCTGGCGGTCATGATTGTTCTCCGGATTGCGAACATGCCGCTACGAAGCACTTTGATAAGTTCGACTTATTATGCGGCCGCGGATGATTCGAAGCGGCGACCGAAGGGTGGATTGCGAACAGAACGGCGCAGCCCTACGGCCAACGGTGCTTATAACGAACAGTGAAAGTTCCGCAAGCCGAGATTTTCTGGAACCTAGGTAAACCGCACCGACAAGGGATCGCGGCAAATGTGGGCAAACTAGCTGGGGATAGCCAATGACTCCATTCACTTATCGCGACATTGCCAAAATGCTCGACCATTCGCTCCTTCAACCCAACCTCACCGATGCGGAGATGGAAACGGGGTGCCGACTGGCTCGCGATCTTGATGTCGCCTCAGTTTGCATCAAGCCGTACGGCGTGCGACTGGCCGCCTCGATTCTTCAGGGTAGTGCAGTAGTCACCAGCACGGTGATCGGTTTCCCTCACGGCAGCCACACCACCGAAATGAAACGAGCTGAGGCCGAAGAGGCAATGGACGACGGCGCGACGGAATTGGACATGGTCGTGAACATCGGCAAGGTGCTCAGCCAGGATTGGGATTACGTGACTCAGGACATCAAGGCCGTACTCTCCGTAGCGCATGAACGTAAGGCGCTTGTAAAGGTGATCTTCGAGAATTGCTATCTCGCAGACGTACACAAGGAACGCCTGTGCAGAATCGGCGGTGAACTCGGCGCGGACTATGTCAAAACCTCCACGGGCTACGGCGCCACAGGTGCGTTGGATGATGATCTTAAGTTGATGCGCCGTTGTTCACCGGCGAAGGTGAAAGTCAAAGCAGCCGGTGGTATCCGAACCTTCGATAGGGTTCTTGCCGTGCGCGACCTGGGTGTCACTCGTGTCGGAGCTTCAGCGACCAAGGCGATACTGGATGAATGCCGCGCCCGGCTGGCCTAAAGTCGACAACATCCAGGCCCACACGGCGGCAAGTTGGATTTGCTGCTGATCGGTAGCGACTCACCATTCGAGCGCGGCTTTGCCGGCGCGCTTAGCAGACGATCAATACTGCCACCATGACATTCAGGGCATTCGACGCGCTCGCCATTCATCACCAGGGCTTCAAACTGGTTTTCGCATTTCCGGCAACTGAAATCAAATAGAGGCATGGCCCCACTCCTTACGTCCGTCGCTTGCGGTACACTTCGCTAGCGCGAAGAAGGATTTCCTTTTCCTGGTCGGAAAGGCTTCCCTGGCCGAACTTCGCAACCTTTTCCAAAACGGCGTCGACCTTTGCTTCGAGGTGCTCGTCGACATCGGAACGCGTGGCAGCTCGCGCGGCAACGGGGGCGTCGGCCAGCTCTTCACGATAGACTCGCAGGCGCGGACGTGAACGCCTGCGCTGCAAGGAGCGCAGGTCGGGAAGCAGGTTAAGCATGCGCCATTGTCGCTTGTAGTAAAGAAAACCGAAGAGCGCACCGGCCAGATGGCCGGTCACGCCGATCCCACCGGTATCTTGCTGATAGCGTAATGCCATCAGAAACGAATAGGCGTCCGGCAGCAAAACTATGAGAATGCAAACCCAGATCGGAACCGGAATGATGAAAAAGAGGAGTATGGTTCGCGTCGGATAGTGAAGAGCGCACAGAAGCAGGACTGCAGTCGTCGCTCCTGACGCACCAAGGGCCCTAGCGCCTGGCACTCCCAGCAGATGAAAAACGACGTATCCGACGCCCGCGAAGATGCATGCGGAAAGGTAAAAAGCCAAGAACTCGCGCGGCCCGTAAATCTCCTCCAAGTCGGGTCCGAACATCCACAAGAACCACATATTCAGGACAATATGCCACAAGCTATCCGGACTATGGAGGAAGGCATAAGTCAGGAGCCGCCAAACTTGGCCATGTAGTACAGAGGGGACGTCGAGAATTAGCGCGTCGGTGATCGGGCCGAGAGTTAGTAGCGGTCCGATGGACTGCCGGGTCATCATCTGGACGAGGAATACGACTGCATTGGCAATGATCAGCCATTTGCATACAGCGCCGCGACCGCTAAACGCACCGAAGAAACTGGGGCGGTCCTGACGATAGTACTCGCGGTCGTAAATCCCCATCCTCGTCTCCCGCACGAGTTGGTCCCGGAACCTTCCATACCATTATTAACACACATCCTGCAATTGGGAAGGTCCGGCATTGTCCCACGTTCAGATCATTTGACTCGCAACCGATTCAGGCCGGAACTATCATAAGGGTCGTAGTACGCCCTCGGTTCATTGAGGCAGATCGTGGAACGGATCGTAGAACCGAAAGCTGAGGTAGACCCATCCGCACACGTCGGCAACCGGTCGCGATGGTCAGGCTTAACGGACGCACAGCTGCTTTCGCAGTGCACGATTGATACCTATCGGGCGAGCGGTCCCGGCGGCCAAAAGCGGAACAAGACCAGTTCGGCGGTCCGTTTGCGCCATAGCGGCGCTGGGTTGATTGTTATCGCCGAGGAAAGCCGATCTCAGCACGAGAACAAAGCTCGTGCACTGCGGCGTCTTCGGCAGGCTTTCTACCTTCAGTTACGCGAGCCGGTAGTGGAAGGCGACCGAGTCAAACACGAACGTCGGCTACGTCTGGGCCGCCGTGATCCACAGTTCTGGCCGACGGTCGGAGTGGTACTCGACGCGCTACTTGCCGCGGCGCGCGCGTCAGCGTGGCGGCGAAACTAATGGAAACTTCAACAGGAAACTTGATTCGTTTCATGAGCACAGACCCCAAAGTATGGCAGCAGGCCAACCAGCTTCGTCAGCAATTCGGACTGAAAGCGCTGGTCGCATCATAAGGGTGGCAACCGAAGGAAACCGGAGTGTCGCAGCCGGAGAACTTTACCTGGATCGAGAAGCCGTTGCTCGGTGCAATGGCACGACCCGGATCGCGCGCCGAACTGGAATGGCTTCGCGCTCAGGGCGTCGACATCCTCCTGTCGCTAACCGAAGAACCTCCTTTGCGAAACTGGGTCAATGAGGCGGGGCTGATGTTGGTCCACGTGCCTGTCGAAGACATGACGGCCCCGACCGACGAGCAGTTAGACCAGGCAATCAACGTGATCGCGCGAGCCAACGAACATTCGATGGGCGTGGCCGTTCATTGTGCCGCCGGCCTGGGCCGAACCGGCGTGGTCTTGGCGTGTTATTTTGTCACGCGGGGCGACACTCCGGAAAACGCGAAATCTAGAGTGCGAAGCCTGCGACCGGGTTCGATCGAGACGAATGAGCAAGACGTCGCGGTTGACGAATTCGCAAAACGTCGACTGACTTTAAAGCGACGTGCCGAGGACGGTTTGCAAGGTTAATTAAAGACATCGTTTATGCTCGATGTCGAATTTACTATCCGGGCAGCGACTAAGCGCAAGTTGTTAGGAATTTTCTTTGCAATCCAATCCTCGTACAGTACAATAACGATGTCCCGCTGACTGACGACTTCGGTGACTGGGCGACGCCGAGGAAGCCATTGGCGGGACATTTTTTTTTTGCGCTACATCTTCTAACGCGTTCCCACGGCTAGTCCTCATCACACATCGCCACACCTCCACGGCAAAACCCGCTGTCTATTGGCGCCTCGTAGCGAATGTCCCATTCAGGCGTCTCAACGCGCGCTCCACCGCGATGGGCGCTCTCCATGACGGCGGCCAGGACCCCACTCGTCAGCAGCGTTCGTTCGGCAGGATAAGGAGCACGGCGGTTTTCCAACAACGTCTCAATGTGTCGCACCTGGCAATCGAAGAACTTCGCGCCCGGAGGTTGAGGCATGTAGAACAGACATGACACTGGCTTTGGGACTCCCGTTACTTTGGCGGCGAAACAGAAATCCTGAATATGTCCATTGAGCAATAGCACCGTCCCACGGAGCCCACCTTGATACTCGATGAGAAACGCGCTCGTGGGTAAGGAACCCATATTGCATCTCACATCGCCGGGGTTCAGCGTTTCACTCCGGCTCAAGGCGGCTTCCAGTAGTTCCCAACTCCATCGACCCGCGTCCCCCGCCTTCCAGACTTCATTGCCGGTGAGACAGGTGACGGCTTTGACGCCGCTCTCGCCGCCGGTCCGCCGTTCGGCCATCACTTGAAGTGCTTCCAACGCATGAAAGCCACGGACTTCATTGGGACCGTAGGCGGCTATTAAGACATCCTCGAGTGGTGTGGAAAGCGGCAACTCCAGCTCCGGCCTGCGCCATACCACCGGTAAGCTCGATCCGGCAAGAAACGGGATCCTGAGCTCTTGAGTCCATTCGAACATTTGTTTCGATTTCTCGCCGCTGTGCGATAAATGCTTGTCATTGAACACCGGCACGACTTTCCCTGTCTTTCGAAAGACCGAGACGATCTGTTCCATCATCTCATAGCGGGGATAGAGAATTTGACCCCTTTCATTGCGCGGATAGTTTCCGTGCTCGCCAATAAGCAAAACACCTTCGACTGCGAGATTACCATGGCCGTCGGTAAGAGCGTCGTCGATGGTCCGGGCGAGCCGAATGTTGTAGGTCCGCGCGGTTCCTATCGCGAGGTCATTGGTCGGATACTGATCCACGTACATGGACTGCACGAAATGATTCGGTACATGATGCCGGCCATCCTTCGCGTAGCCATGAATAAAGCGGCCGGCGATGTGGTAAGCGTGAGACATGGGCCGATAGACGGTGGTAACGACGGCAATCGGTTTCCGCCCGGTGGTGCTGAGCTTCGCCGGGCGGGCCCGAACCAAGGGCGTCGCTGGGGCGGTTTCGCCCTCACCCGACGTGGTGACTCCGGTTGTCAAGGTCAGCGCCGCGGCCTGAGCCAAGAACTTGCGTCGAGACAGCCGTCGGTTTCGGTCGTTCATCGAAGTTTCCACATGGTCGTTTAATTATCGTCGCCATCATTATCCACGCGCGTCCCTCACCTGACAATCGCAGGACAAGCACAAGGCTGCCGCATAGGCCATACCTTGTACACGTCCCATTCCAACCTTGAGGACCCGAGCAATGAGTGAGCGACTCACTGTTAGCAAAGGACGAGAGGCCCTTCGTACTGCCCACAAGGAGTTTGCCGAGCTTTTTCATCACGGCTCGCTGGTTGTCGAGTTCTACAAACCTGACAAGGTCGATTACCAAACCCCGCATAGCCGGGATGAAATCTATGTGGTCGTGTCGGGTTCCGGCCAATTCGTGTGCGGTGAACATAGGCATCCCTTTGAACCAGGCGAGGTCTTATTCGCGCCGGCCCGCGTGTCGCATCGCTTCGAGGACTTCACCGACGACTTCGCCACCTGGGTATTCTTCTACGGTCCGGAAGGCGGCGAGAGCAACGGCTGATGTTTCTAGTTGCCACGGCCTGACTCACCGCCCGTTTGCCCCGTGGTCAACGCGATTCAAGGCGAGCCGAAAGCGCGCTCCCGGCTCGCCACACTCCACCGAAAAACGAAATTCTCCGTTACCCTCTTGACGACGCGCTCCGTCCGAGAGGAGAATAGCAAGACTTCGCCAACCCGGCCGGACCCATACTACCAACGAGAACGCCGTGAGCCAGAATTCCCTCCGCCAGCCAACGCGTCGAGAACTGTTGAAAACAACCGGCAAAGTCGCGGCAGTGTCGGCCTTGGCCGGGGTCGTCTTGCCGCAGGTGCATGCGGATGGGGATGGCGCCATTCGGCTTGCCCTGGTCGGCTGCGGCGGGCGTGGGACGGGCGCCGTCTGCAATGCGCTTGCCACCAAAGGCGGGCCGACGGAGTTGGTCGCGATGGCCGACGTTTTCACGGCACGTCTAGGCGAAAGTTACAAGGAGATCCACGAATCGTTCGAGAAACAGGTGGACGTCCCGACGGACCGAAAGTTCATCGGTTTCGATGCATACCAAAAGGCGATGAACTGTCTCCGCCCAGGCGACGTAGTTATCCTCACAACACCGCCCGCATTTCGTTGGGTGCATTTCGGTTTTGCGATTTCCAAGGGTCTGAATGTCTTCATGGAGAAGCCCGTCACCGTCGATGGGCCGAGCACCAGGAAGATGCTGGCGCTTGCGGACGAGTCGGAGAAACGCAACCTCAAAGTCGGTGTCGGTCTCATGTGCCGGCATTGCGACGCACGGCACGAGTTATTCAGCCGCATCAAATCGGGACAAATGGGCGAGCTTACACTCCTGCGGGCCTATCGGCAGAAAGGCCCGGAGGCGAAGGAATTCTCGTTGCCAAAACCGGACGGCATTTCTGAACTTCTTTATCAAGTGCAGCGATTCCATTCGTTTCTTTGGGCCAGCGGCGGCTGCTTTAGTGACTTCCTGATTCACAACATCGACGAATGCTGCTGGATGAAGGACGCATGGCCGGTTCAAGCCAAGGCGTCGGGCGGCCGACACTACCGCGGCAACTACATCGACCAGAACTTCGATCATTACTCCGTTGAATACACGTTTGCAGACGGCGCCAAGTTTTTCCTCGAAGGCCGAAACATCACCGGCTGCCATCAGGAATTCGCCAGCTACGCGCACGGAACCAATGGCTCGGCGGTGATTTCCGCGTCCGGCCATTCACCCGCCAAGTGTCGAATCTACAAAGGCCAAAAGATGACGAACGACAACGTCGTCTGGCGTTTCCCGTCCAAGGAACCCAATCCGTATCAACTGGAATGGGACCACCTGATGGACGCGATTCGCGGAAATCGGTCGTTCAACGAAGCCCGCCGCGGCGCCGAGGCAAGTCTCGTCACGGCAATGGGCCGAACCGCGGCCCACACCGGCCGCGTCATCACCTACGACGAAATGCTGAACTACGAACACGAGTTGGCGCCGGACGTGGACAAGTTGACCATGGACTCACCCGCCCCCGTCGAAACGAACGGCGACGGCAAGTATCCCGTGCCGAAGCCGGGGGTTGTGACGAAGAGAGAGTACTAGGTCGTGTGGATAATCTGCAACATTGCAACCGGCGGGTATCAAATTGGGACAATCGTTTAGATCGGGCTGCATCGTCCTGTGGTTATTTGTGATCGCCTCGATCGCCGCTTCCAGTAACCTCGTTCTCTTGTCCGACCCCGCTCCGCCGGGCGCAAAGCTCCGGTGGAAGATCGCCGACGTGGGTCATTTCGCCAGTGAGTTCTCGGGCGATGGTCTGTCGCTCTTCACGTTCGCAAAAGAAGATCGCGACGTCTATTTGAACGTGTGGGACCTGCGAGCCGGCAAGCGGTTGCGCCGGCACAAACTACCTCTGGAAACGATTGACGACTCGGACTTCCGTGATCTCGCTGGCGGTCGATACTTCGCGTGCAGGAACAAGGAGAAAGTGCTCTGCATCGACCTTCATACGGGCGTTGAACATGCACACGATATGTCGTCGGTGGACATTCCCGGATTCGACGACGTCCGCGGTCTTTGCATGTCGCCCAAGGGCGATTGGTTCAGCCAATATGACGGCTATTATCGATTACATTTCATCGATACGAAGACGGGAAAAATCTTTCACACGGTCGGACGGTTGGATGCGGAGCAAGCTTCAGGAACACCCTCCGAACCTCGCTTCACAGTCGATGGCAAGCACTTCTATTACTCCATCGGAGGAGAGACCAGCGCGCAGGTGGATGTGTTTGATACCGAAACGCGCAAGGTCATCATCACTATTCCGAACCTTTTGGGATATCCCATCGTGAGCAGCAACGGAACTCTACTCGTTGTTCCAACGGGGGATGTAGGGAAACGCGATTCACGGTCTAAGCGCGTGCCGGGACAACTCGCTATCTGGAGTCTACGTGAGCGGCGAGAAAAGTTTCGCATCCCGCGCAAAGACCTTGAATTTCGGGCTAATCATTATCACGTCGAGTTTACCCGGGATGCTCAGCGGTTCGCCGTGTGGAAGTCTGAAGTCCGACTCGATAAGATCGTAGAGATTTGGGACGCAGACAGCGGTAAGCGAACCATGAGCGTCGAAGTCGACGGATTTCCTTTTCAGTGCAAGTTCGCGCCGAACGGGAAGACGCTCGCGATCCGTGAATTAGACAAGTTAGCAGTGTTACTTGTCGACGTGGCACGACAGCGAACGATCTGGACTTCAGATCCCATGCCTCTGCTCTCCGAGTTCTATTTCACTCCGGATTCGAAGTCTGTGGTCCTCGCGTGCCATGACGGCTTAAGATACTTTGACACTTCGACTGGAGCCGCCACTAAGAAAGTATCGCCCATAAGCGGCGGCGAGTTTGTACTCATTGGGCATGGCAACTACTTGGCATTTAGGGAACATCGTCGTCGAGACGGCAAACCGATTAAGGTGGACGAACCAGGTGTCGCAGACCTGGATGATTACGTTCAACAATTCCGTGTTGTCCATTTGAACTCAGGCCGGGAGGTGTTTCGCATCGACGAGCCCGAATACTGCAAGTTTCATTTTCCCGGGGATCATCGAACATTGATACAGGTGGTAAGCCGTGGCGAGAGTTCGGACGTACACTGCTGGGATCTGGCAGAGAAATAGGCGGCTAAATAATCTCCGTCGGCGTCCAACCGTCAGTTCTAACCCCGCGCCACCGCCATTTCTGCCTTCCCATTGTCCAGATTAGACAGATTCGGGTATGATGGGAGGGTAAGCGGAACTTGAGAAGTGGCAGGGTCTTTCGCACTCGGCGGATGAAAAGAGCCGACGAGGCGGGACCGGCGTTTTATGATGCGGTTACAATAACGGGCACCCCCTTTTCCCGAAGTCAAATGAGGGGTGGCGGTGCGGCGTGCATACTGCGTTTTGGATTCATGCAACAGGAGTCGTGCTTGCAGAAAGAGAAGGTTCGTGTTTACGCGCTGCGCGCGAGTTGAACGTCGACAGCAAGGACCTGTTGGACATGTGCCGACAGGCGGGGTTCGACGTCCGTAATCAGCTGAGCAGTCTCGATCCGGAGCAACGTGATCAAGTCGAACTTATGGTGAAGCGCGGCGGCTTGGCGGTGGCCACGGCCGGTGCGCCCAAACATGCGTCCGTAATTCCAACAATTCCTGCGCCGATTCCAAACCTCGCCGGTAGAAACATTCGTCGTGAAGCTGAAGTTGCCAAGGCGGCACCTCCGAGTGTCAAACCAGGCGAAACCCCGCCGACTACCAGCGAGCCACCTACAGCGCCGCCAGCGGAAACGCCGCCCGGCGCGGCTGCGCGGCGTCCGGAAACCGCGACACCTCCATCGGCACCAACCAAGCCGACGGACGCCGGACCGCCTAAGACACCGGAGGTGACGGTTAAGCCGGTGACCGGTCCGCCCGGCAGATTACGCGACCTATCTTCGTCGCGTCCGGAAGGCGGCGCCGGCACGCCTCGGCCCACGGTTCGCAAACGGGAAATTCCTCGTCCTGCCGTGGCACGCGTTGCTCCCTTGCCGCCACTCAAGGCCAGGCAACCGCGTGACCTCAAGCCACAAGAGCCACTCGCACAAAAGCCGATTGCACGACTTCCGGAGGGAGTCAAGGGACCGGTCAATGCGCACGATATCCTCAACAAAGCCACCATTGCACCCGACGCAGTCCCCGGTGAGGTTGAGGATGAAGACGGCGACGCTGCTGCGGGCAAGCGCCCAGGGGGAGTCGCTGGTCGAGACAAGCGGCATGCGCAGCGCAATGAACGCGCTCGCGCTCGAAAAGACCGGAGTGATGACGGCCGGCAATCGGGCAAACTTCAACTCACTATCGAAGATGATCGCCCGCAACGCGTCCGGCAGCGTTTGCGGGATGCTCAAAAGAAGCGTGGCGGCCCTACGCAACCCCGCAAGGGCAAGGTGCCGTTGGCGCTTCCGGTCACAGTTCGTTCGCTGTCGGAAGCGATCGGCATTCGTTCCAACGACCTGTTGTTGCGGTTGATGGCGTCCATTCCCTCTGTTTCGATCAATTCGACGCTCGAGCCCGGATTGGCCGAGACTGTCGCACTCGATCTCGGTTGTGAGCTCGAAATCAAACGACCGGCCGATGCGGAAGAACAACTGCTCGCCGGCGTACAGAAAGCGGACAACGCGGACGACCTGCGCCCACGCGCTCCGGTAGTCACGGTGATGGGACACGTGGATCACGGAAAAACGTCGTTACTGGATCGAATTCGCCGAAGTAACATCGTGGCAACCGAGGCCGGCGGCATCACGCAGGTGATCCGTGCTTGGCGAGTGGATCACGGAGGGCACCCGATCACATTTCTCGATACGCCCGGTCATGAGGCGTTTACGAAAATGCGCGCCCGTGGCGCCCAGGTAACCGACATCGCCGTCATCGTGGTGGCTGCCGACGACGGCGTCATGCCGCAATCCGAGGAGGCCATCAATCACGCCAAGGCGGCTGCGGTGCCGCTAGTGGTCTGCATCAACAAAGTGGACCTGCCGAGCGCCAACATCAACAAAACCCGGCAACAACTCTACGGCCTGAACGTCCTGCCCGATAACATGGGCGGCGACACGCCGTTCGTGGAAACCAGCGCTGCCACTGGCAAGGGTGTGGATGAACTGCTCGACACGCTTTCCGTCGTGGCGGAAACCTTGCTCGAACTAAAGGCCAATCCGAATAAAGCAGCGGCCGGGACATGCCTCGAGGCGATGCTCAGCGAAGGCGAAGGAGTTCGGGCGACTCTATTGGTGCAAGACGGCACGCTGCAGAAGGGCGACGTGATCATATGCGGCGCCTCTTACGGCCGAGTGCGCGCCATGTACGATGACTTGGGCAGGCCCATCGATCAAGCAGGTCCAAGCGTTCCCGTTCGCATCACGGGCCTGGACGCCGTTCCCAATGCCGATGACCCGTTCATGGTAGTTCCCGATCTAGCCATCGCGCGTGAAGTCGCCGACCGGCGGAAGGACCGGATGATCATGTCGGGCCTGGCGAAACGCGCTCCCGCCAGATTGGAAGATCTGACTCGGGCCGAGATCGCTGAGCTGAAAGTTATCCTCAAAGCGGACTTCCGCGGCTCGATTGAAGCCATTCGCAAAGAAATGGACAAGTTGGAACACGCCGAGGTGCGGGTTCGAATCCTTCATACAGGCATCGGCGGAATCACGGAAAGCGATGTGCAGCTTGCACTGACATCCCCCGAAGATACCATCATCGTCGGCTTCAACGTGGTCCCGGACGACCGGGCGCGGGCGCTGGCCGAGGAAAAGGCGGTTCAGATCCGCGAGTATGACGTCATCTATCATCTTACCGACGACATCCGCGCGGCACTCGAAGGCAAACTGAAGCCGCATGAAGAGGTCATTCACCTCGGGCGGGCTGTCGTGCGTGAGACATTCAAGATCAGCCGGACGGGCACGATTGCCGGTTGCTACGTGACGCAAGGCACTATCGAGCGGTCCGCCAAGGTCCGTCTCATTCGTGACGGTGTCGTCATCTATCCGCCGCCGGATCGCACGGCGAGCTTGGAGTCGCTGAAACGATTCAAGGACGATGTTCGCGAAGTCCGTGAGGGCTTCGAGTGTGGCCTCAAAATTGCAGGGTACGATGACGTCAAAGTGGGCGACGTCATTGAGGCCTACCGCGTGGAGCAGGTACAGCGCACGTTGTAAAGGAAAAAGTAAAAAGTAAAAAGGAAGAAAGGCAACGCTGGATTCGTTACTTTTTCCTTTTTACTTTTTACTTCCGATGATTGTTGGTTCCCTCCGCGTTCGGCTGCTTCTCCGCGAATCGCGCACCTTGAAAGACAAACGGCAGGTGGTCCAAAGCATCAAAGACCGCTTGTGCAACGGTTTCAACGTGTCGGTGGCCGAGGTTGATGCCCAAGACAACCGCCAGATGGTCGTGCTGGGGATGGCGATGGTTAGTAATGAGAGCAGGCACATACGCAGCGCCTTCGAACAGATATTGAACGCGCTGCGCAGTCATCCCGTGGCCGAGTTTCTCGACCACGAAATCGACGTGTAATCTGACAACTGACATGAAACGACATCGACTAGAGCGGGTAGCAGAAGTCGTTCGCGAAGTCGCCAGCGAGACGATCCTTTTCGAGTTGCGCGATCCGCGCGTCAAAGGGGTTACCGTCACGCGCGCCGAGGTATCCGGCGATCTGCAACACGCCAAAGTGTTCGTGTCGGTCATGGGAACCCCGCAAGAACAGAGCCTGTGCATGCACGGCCTCAAGCACTCGGCCGGGTTCGTGCAATCCAAACTTGCCAAACGACTGCAAACACGATTCACGCCGGTGATACAGTTTGTTCTCGACCAAGGCGTCAAGAAAAGCATCGAGATCACACGGCTCATCAATGAAGCCCTGGCCCAAACCGCGCCCACTGCCCACCCGCAAGATGCGGCTGATTCCACCCACGGAACGGGGGAAGAGGAAAAAACGGATGTATAACCTCACATTCCAATCACAAAAGGGGACCGTAAGGACATGGCCCAAACTACCACCACTCAACGCGTTCTAAACCAGCTTTTCACCACGCTCAAGACTCGTTACTCCGGCGGCGAACAAGCGGCTCGCCCCGTGCTGGAGCAACTCGTCTACGCCATTTGCCGCGAAGGCGCCACGCGGGAGAAGGCCGATGTGGCGTTTCGAAATCTCAACGAGCGCTTCATCGACTGGAATGAAGTCCGCGTAAGCTCCCCGCACGAAGTCGAGGAAGCCATGAAAGGGCTTCCGGATCCCGAAGTGCGCGCGCACCGGCTTCTGAGCGTGCTCCAAGAAGTATTCGAAACCACATTCTCCTTCGATTTGGAGCCTTTGCAAAAGAAAGGCCTGAAACTGGCGGCAAAACAACTGGCGCGCTATCAAGCTGTGAGCGATTTCGTGGTCGCTTGGGTCGTTCATTACACCATGGATGGAGATACGATTCCGCTCGATGCGCCGACGCTGCGAGTTTTGCGGCGAACGGGATTGATCGACAGCGAAAACGACGATTGCAACGCCATCCGGAACACGTTGGGCGAGATGGTTCCCAAATCGCGCATTCCGTTGTTCTGTGACGTCGTAGGCGGCTTAGCGGACGAATTCTGCGTAGATGGAGACCCGGATTGTGAGAATTGCCCGCTCTCCGGGGATTGCCCGACCGGACGCGACAGCCGTGAAACCGTCCCGGCGACTCGGGGTAGCCGGCAGAAGCCGCGTTAGAATCGGCTAATCCGGTGGAGTTCCGTTCAGCCCGTTCTGCGTGGAATTCGTAAAGTCCCAGGCGATGTTCCGCGGCGGCCCGGAGAGGCTTTCGCGCTCGGCATTGCGAATAAGCTGCTCTTGTTCGTGTTTGCAGCCGGCTGAGAGTGTGAGCAGAATCGCCACCATGGCCAGGCATTTGGTCGGTCGCATGATAGTTTCTCCTGAGCGGCTTCGCCGTTATGTCAAATCGACTCGTTTTGTCAACGTAGAGCCGCTCGGGTTTCCCAGAGTCACCCGTTTATCTACTCGGAAGGAACGCCTTGGCTGATTCACGTCGTAACGAGTAGAATCGGCACGCTGGACGATGTACAACTCCATGGCGTGCCTACCTCGCGCACTTCCAGCATCCGTAACCGCCGGGCTTTCCCATGGTCCATTCTCCGCGGAGGATCGCGTGAACCCGTCTCCATCGGCCTTCTGGCTTTCGGCTCTGACTTCGATTGTCGGCATTCTCGGCCACGGTTCGCACGGTCGAGCCGATGACGATGCCGTCTTGCTGCGGCGCTTGCCGACGAGCGAGCGCGTTGATATCGCGCGACAGGAAGCGCAGCGGCGGTTTGCCCTTGGCGTCTTGTGTGAACGCCGTCAGCGCTATGCCGAGGCGCTCGATCATTTCGCGGCGGCCGTCGATCTCGATCCGAAGGCGGTTGCGCCGAAAAAGGCGCTCTTGCCCTTATACTTGGCGCTCGACCGACAAGCGGATGCCGTCACGTTGACCCGCCAAATACTCAAACTAGTTCCCGACGATTACGAAACTTGGTACCTGCACTCCCGGCACCTGCTTGCGCAAGGCAAGAAAGCGGAGGCTGAGGCGGCGTTGAGTCACACCGTCACATTGCCTTCGCTGAGAAAGGACCTGCCGGTCCTCGCTCAGGCATCGCTCGAGTTGGCGCGAATGCAGGAAGACGCCGGCGAACTGGATCGCGCCATCGGCACCTTGGAAAAGGCCATTGCCGAGGTCGTCGCCGATAAGGCCGACTTGAAACCGGTCGAGCTCTTAACGACGCTCGGTCGAATGTGTGCGGCGGGCGCGAAGCATCAAAAAGCCATCGCGGCGTACCAGAAGGCCCAAGAGATGCTCGCGGATGACGACCTGGTCGCGCAGCGGCGGCTGGATTACGAGCTGTCCCGCGTGTTTGCCGATCAAGGTAACCTGAACACTGCGATTTTCTTGCTCGACCGCTACCTGGAAACACTGCCGCCGGGCACCGAACCATACGAGATGAAGGTTCGTCTGCTCAAGGACGCCAATCGCTCGATCGAAATCACACCGGCCCTGAAAGCCGCCGTCGAGCGAGACCCACATCACATGGCCCTGCAACTCCTTCTCGGCCGGACCTATGTCGAAGAAAAAAAGTACGCCGACGCGGAAAAGACGTTCCACGCCATCGTCGCTGAATCGCCATCAGCTGAAGCGTATCGTGGGCTTTTCTACGTGTACCAGGCACAAGGGAGACTGTGGGTCGCGCTGGATTCGATCGATGACGCAATCGCCGCCGGAACGGAGAGTGAAGAAAATCAGGCCGACTCGGCCGCGCGAAATCGGGCTCGAGCGATGTTGGCGGCTTTCCGTGACGATGCCCGCCTGTCCGGGGACTTCGTCGCCACGATTCAACCGCAGCAGTGGGCCGGCTCGAAGCCGGAAACCCGGCGCTTCCTGGCGGCGCTGGCGTTGCGTGCTCGGCGCTTTCAAATGGCCGACGAACTTTATCGAAGCTGCCTCGAACCGAATGTATCGCTGGGAGTCCAAGCGGTTGTCTACGACGGCTTGTTGCGCGCCCTTTGGTCAGCCGGGGATCATAAGGGAGTTGTCGAGATTTGCCGTAAAGGCATGGAACAAGCAAATGCCCTGAACCAGCTGCCTTTCCACGGAAACCTCGCTCGGGCTTTGGTAGTGCTCGGAAAGACCAAGGAGGCCATCGCCGAAGCCGACCGGGCCGTCGAGTTGAGCGATGCGGGAAATCGACTGGCGTATCGTTTGCTCCGCGTCGAGATTCTGAGCATGGCCCGGCGGTACGATAAGGCGGAGGCGGCGTGTCAGGAATTGCTTCACGACGGCGCGGCGGGAAGCGACAGCCGTCGCATCCGTCACGTTCTTTCCAACATCTACACGGCAACGCGCGCTTACGAACGTGCCGAGGAGCAGCTTCGACTCATTCTCCGCGATGATCCCGACGACGCCACGGCCAACAATGACCTGGGTTACATCCTGGCCGACCAAGGAAAGAACTTGGACGAAGCCGAGCAATTAATTCGCCGAGCGCTCGATGTGGATGAAAAACGGAAGCAGACAAATCGCGGAGCGGATCGGGAAGAAGAAAACGCGAACGCCGCATACATCGACAGTCTCGGCTGGGTTCTGTTCCGCAAGGGGCGGCTTCCGGAAGCACGCCGGGAACTGGAGCGCGCGGTCGCTTTGCCCGATGGCGGCGCCGATCCCGTTGTCTGGGACCATCTCGGCGATGTATACTCTCGTTTGGGAGATCGTGGCCAGGCTCGCATCGCGTGGGAGAAAGCGAAGTCGCTTTACGAAGTCGAAAAACGGCGAGCACTCGACGATTCATACAACGAACTCAAGCGAAAGCTTCGAGAATCGGATCCTGACTCGAAACCACGCGGGCTATTCGAATTCGGCTTCTCGGTTTTCGATTGGGTCAAAAGATGAACGTGACGGCCGTCGGCGATAGGCATCGAAACGCATCTTGGGAATCGGCAGCATAAGGAGCGGACATGTCCGGGCATTCACACTGGGCCACGATCAAGCACAAAAAAGGGGCCATCGACGCCAAGCGCGGCAAACTCTGGAGCAAGCTGAGCCGCGCGATCATCATTGCCGCCCGGCACGGCGGCGGCGACCCCGAAATGAACCTGAAACTTCGCTACGCCATTGACAAGGCCCGCGAAGTTTCCATGCCCAAGGACAACATCGAAAGGGCCGTCAAACGCGGCACCGGTGAAGTCGAAGGACAGGCTTTCGAGGAAATCACCTACGAAGGTTTCGGGTCCGGCGGCGTCGCGCTTCTGGTCGACGTGCTTACCGATAACCGCAATCGAACGGCCGGCGAGGTCCGCAAGATTTTCGAGCGCAGCGGCGGCAAGATGGGAAGCGCCGGCAACGTCGCGTTCCTCTTCGAGCGCAAAGGCCATTTCAGCATCGACGCCGCCGCAACGGACGAAGACACCCTCATGGGTATCGTGCTCGACGCCGGCGCCGACGACATGAAACATTCGGGCAGCACGTTTGAAATCACCTGCGATCCCGGCGTTTTCAATCAGGTGCAAGACGCGCTCAAGCAACACAACCTGACGCCGCTGCTCGCGGAAGTCGCGCAACTCCCCAAAGTCCCGGTCGACGCCGACGCCGAAACCGGCGCCAAAGTCCTCCGCCTCATGGAAGCCCTCGACGATCACGACGACGTGCAAAACGTCTACGCCAACATGAACGTGTCGGAAGAGATGGTGGCACAGGTGGAGAAGGGGTAGGCGGCGGGAATTCAGAATTCAGAATTCAGAATTCAGAATTCAGAAGATTGGTGGCGAGCGGGGCGTGTTAACGCCCTGGACGCTCTCCGTCTTCGGCCAAGCCGATTTTCAGGGGCGAGAAGTTCGTGGCCACGGGCCACGAACTCGGCCACGTACCCGCGACGTCGCAAGTGTTTATCAACGATTACCTTACCCTGACGACGACGGGTCCGTGGCCACCTGGTCACCCTGCCATTAACCGGCGTCGCAGTTACAACAGTAGCCTCGACACCACTCCGCCAACGCGTGCAGGCATCGGTCGCCGATTCGCGCATCGTGACTTGGCATGGCACATCAGGCAATTAACGATGACACATAGGTGCGCGGTCGGACACAGGGCACTCCGCGATCTCGATAATTCCGTGCATTCAAGGCGGCGGGAAGGCGTAAGATGAAAGCAGGCCCCGGCGGAAGATAACAGGTAATGGGCGAACGTATATTCACCCTGGACTTGAACGAAACGTTTCCGCGGTTGTCGCGCCCGCCGATTGTGGAAGCGGTGATTCACTGGCAGGCGCGAGCGCAGAATCCGCTGGAGCAAGATGCGCTCAAGCAAACACTGGCGACGAGACTGCCGAACTATCCGCAATCCATCTCGATGCAAGGTTTCGGCCTGATGGCGACCGTGTCGGCAAAGGAGGAGACTTCCGTAGTTCAACACAAAAATAGAGGATTCCTCGGGCTGCGCCTGACTTCCGAAGATGGTCGGTATGTGGTGCAGTTCTTGCGGGACGGCCTCACCTTCAGTCGAACGAAGCCTTACGAGCATTGGGAGCCGTTTGCGGCCGCTGCCAAGCAGGCGTGGCAAGCCTTCTTAGACATCGCGGCGCCAATGGAAACGCAACGGCTAGGCGTTCGCTTCATCAACCACATTGCCACAGCGACGCCGACCACCCTGCGGGACTACCTGCGCGATCCGCCCACCTGTCCATCGAACATGCCATTGGAGGAATTCGTATATCAAAGTACATTCAGCGTGCCAGGGCATCCGTTCGGCATTCGCGTCATTAAGGTCATGCAGCCGTCGATGCCTGAGCTACAGCAGAGTTCGGGCCTGTTTCTTGACATCGACGTATATTCGACGAGCGCAATCCCGAACGAGCCAGGCGCCTTGGAGCACGCGCTAACCCGAATGCGTTCGTTGAAGAACAAGGTGTTCTTCAGCTTGCTGACGGATAGCGCCATTGAATCGTTCAGGTGAGATTATCAAATGAACGCAACGCAATACTCAGAAGTTCTGGATTCTGCCGCACGGAAAACGCAAGCGCGGCTTCGCAATTCGACTCTTGGCCATCGGGAGGCCCTCGAAGAACTCTGGGAGGTCTGGGACGAATGCCGTGAAGCCAATTGGGATGGTTACGATGCATTGCCGGTGGAACAAGACACATATGCCGCGGCCTACGCTCTTATCGAATCCCTCCCCCTGGGCTTTCCTAAGCCATCGATCGGCGCCGAGCCGGACGGCCAATTGACGCTGGAATGGCACAATTCGCCGCGGCGCTCGTTATCGGTGAGTGTGGACCCGGATGGTTTTCTGCGCTACGCGGGCCTCTACGGTCCTAACAAGCGCTACGGAACACTGACGTTCTTCGGGGCCGCCCCAGGTGAGATAATTCAACTCGTTCGAGACCTTTAGACATGCTCGACGCGGCTCAGATTCCGCCCGTCACCTCGAATGAGCTGCTGGCGAGGTTCATCATTTTCTCCAAACACATTCGTCCATCGAATAACACGGTGAAGCCCGATGCGTTCATCCCGCATCCGCAAATCGAGTTGTCCATGACTCGTCATCGTGAAGCCACCGAGGATGAACTTTGGCAAGAAGGAGACCGCGTGGCGGCGATTCGTTCGGCCACCTTGTATGGCAGGGCAGACGCAACGGCGTCGGTGTTCGAGAACGAAGACTTGTCGGTCGTGGCCAAGCCAATTCCCGAGAACCCAAACCATGCGGATGTCATCGACTGGCCCGCCGACAAGCCCGCACAAAAAATGAAGGCCCGCGAGATTGCAAATAAGTCGGTGTTCGTACTGAGACCCAAGTAGGGTCTGGTGAGAGCGGGCGAGCATTGCAATAAACGAAGACGACCCGCTCGACGAAGCTCAATGCGCCGCCTGGGTCAAGCAAACAAGCCAACTGCCCCCAAACGATTGTGACGAGTGAGTGTCGGCCAAAGGGGTCGGGAGTCGTTAATCTGGACAGGCGGAAAACCGCACGACAAATAAGACTTCCGACCCGAACCCCTTTGTTTTCCCCGAAAGGACTAAGGCCAGCACCGAAAACGCCGCCGCCAACGTACCACGGTCCGTGGCCACCGCCACACTGGCCACCGACAATGATAGAGTGGTGGAAGGAAACTTACGGAAATAAATGAGATGACTATCGCTTCGCACGCCAACCCGGCATGGATTGCAAAAAGCGACTATTTGATCCATGCCGATCTTGCTGATCACGGCATGCCCAATCGCGCCGAGCAACTATGGGCGAGAAAACTTGGCGATCGATTGTTTGAAATCTGCTGCATTCCGTTCTTCACTTATGGCATAGCGCTTGGTGACACCGTAGAAACAAGTGTTGATGACAGAGTGACTGGCGTGGCCGGAAAGTCGGGGCGTACAACCGCTCGAATCGCGATCGTTGATGAATCTAGAACGGATGAGATTCACATTGCCCTACACTCAATACTTGAGGATCTGCACCTAGTACATGAGTGGTTCAACGCTGTCTATGTCGCCATTGATCTACCAACGATTGAGACCCAACAATTACTCCTTGACGCCGTGGCGCGGATGCTTCCTATCTCAAGCCAATATCAACTGAACTTGATCGATGAGGGGACAAACGGACGCGATTTCAAGTACTCTTGTTTGGGGTCAATATGCAACTGAATCCTTTCCGGGTTGTCGTCGCGATAACGCTGAGTTTCACTTTTATACCCCAGAGCAGGACGCAGGACACGGCGAGACCAAAGGACAATGAGAAATTCGTGTCGAAACTAATTCGAGAACTAGAAAGTGGCGGGCTTAAGGAGCGTCAGCAAGCCGGCCTGATCCTTAGCAGAGGACCTCGGGCCGAGGCCGCAATTCCGGCTCTTGCAAGGGCCTTGACTGATGACGACCAACTGGTTCGGTATCTCGCCGCTCGTTCACTTGCTGAGATGGGACAGCAATCGAAGAACGTTGTGCCTGAACTTGTTAAGGCACTTCAAGAGCCAGACGCACTATTCCGGAGCGAAGTCGCCATCGCGTTGGGTTCAATCAAATCGGTCCCGGAGGTGGCGATCCCTGCCCTCATTAAACGTCTCGAGGACCAAGACCAGAGCGTTCGCGTCAATTCCGCCTGGGCATTAGGCCAATTTGGTCGAGATGCGGTCGTGGGCCTTGATCCATTACTAGAACTTCTTAAACGCGAAGACGGTATCGTTCGGTTGAATTGTGCCGGAGCGCTGGTGCAAATTGGAGGACATCCATCCGGTGTTCATGCGTTGTTACAAGCGATTAAGGATTCGGACGAATTCATTCGATGGTTGGCGGTCAAATACCTTTCGCAGAATGTTATGCATTACAAGGAGAGTGATATTAAGCGAGTTGTAGATGCCCTTTCTGTTGCAGTTAGCGATTCCGACTCTGCTATCCGAGCGTGGGCAGTCTACGGGCTCGGTCAATTTGGGGCCCGCGCAAGAGTAGCATTCGAGATTGTCCTCCAGGCACACAAAAATAAAACAGTGGATGTAGAGCATACAACACACGCGCTCAAAGCAATAGATCCGAAACAGGCGGATCACGAAGGGATCAAATGACACCGTTATGGCAGTAACATCGTCACCGGCAGCACGCCGAAGGTCCAGTACGAGTACAGCAACATGGTCGGCGGCAACCACAGCCGGCTGACGAAGATCAAATATCCCAACAACCGCTACGTGCGTTGCGAGTATAACTCCGGGCTCGACAGCAAGGAAAAGAAAAGGGACGCAGCTCATTAGAAGAAACGGTGTCATCCTATCTTGACAGCCATATGTCAAAGACGAAGTGACACGCCGACCACCAACCAGCGTTGTCGCCCACGTCTCACAAAACTCCCATGCCATCGCACACAAAAATGCCACCGGCTCAACGTTTTTCTATTTTTGAGCCAGTGCCCTGTGTCCGAAAGCGCGGCCGGATGACATTCTGGTTAACACATTAACGCGCCGCGCCACGTCAGAAGGCGCCGAATCGCGACCGTCTCATACACATCGTTGAGCCAGTGGATTTGGCAAAAATTCCGGTCGTGGCCGCCTACTTCGCCTCAAATGCGTACACCGTTTCTTGCTTATACGTCTCTCCCGGCCGCAGGATGATCGGCGGGAATTTCGGGTGGTTGACGGCGTCGGGATAGTGTTGCGCTTCGAGGCAGAGGCCGGTGTGCTTGTGGTAGACGGCGCCGCCCTTGCCTTTGAGTTTTCCGTCCAGGTAGTTGCCGGTGTATAGCTGCACGGCGGGTTCGGTGGTGGCCATCCACATGGCACGGCCGGATTTCGGGTCGCGCAGGTAGGCACAAAACGGGGCTTCCTGCCGTTCGCGGATCACCAGGTTGTGATCGTAACCGCCCGGCTCGCCCTTGAGTTCGCCGATGCGCGCGCCGATTCGGGTCGGGGCAGAGAAATCCAGCGGGGTTTTCTCGACCGACTTGATTTCGCCTGTAGGAATTGAGGTGTCGTCGACCGGCGTGTAACGGTCGGCCACAAGTGTTAGCTCGTGGTCGAGAATGGTGCCGGCGCCGTGGCCGGCCAGGTTGAAGTAGCTGTGATTCGTCAGGTTGACGGGCGTTGGCTTGTCCGTCGTGGCACCATAGGTGATGCTCAGTTCGTTTTCATCGGTGAGGACGTAAGTCACGGTCACTTTCAGATTTCCCGGATATCCTTCGTCGCCGTCTGGACTGGTGTGATCGAGTTGAAGCCCTACGCCGGTGTCGTGTTTGATTTCCTTCGCTTTCCAAACCGCTTTATCGAAGCCCTTGTTCCCGCCGTGCAGATGGTTGGGTCCGTTGTTCGTCGCCAGCGTGTACTGCTTGCCGTCGAGTTGGAACTTGCCCTTGGCGATCCGGTTGGCGACGCGGCCTGTGATGCAGCCGAAGTACGGATGGCCGTCAACGTATGGTTTCAGGTTGTCGAAACCGAGGACCACGTCGGCGAATTTGCCGTTCTTGTCCGGGACGTGGGCTTCGGTGATGATGCCGCCGTAATTGGTGATCTTGACCTTCATGCCCTTCGCGTTGGTGAGCGTGTATAGGTCGACGGCGGTCCCGTCGGGAAGTTTGCCGAAGTCGGATTTTTGAACGCTGGCCTTCATCTTTGCATCATCCTTCGATTGAAGCGGCGTGGATTTCGTGGCGGAAACAAACACAAGAAGCGCGGCGAGGACCAAAGCCCGCGGGAACGCATATCGTCGCATGGTGTGGCTCCGAAGATGGGCTTGGATGACACTGGCGTACATCATATGGTTATGGAGCGAGCACCAAGGCAGAAAGGACGGAAAAAGCATGAGCGAAAAAATAGAAAAGTTGGACTCCGACTGGCGTGCGATGCTGGACCAAGAACAGTACCACGTTACACGTGAAAAGGGCACCGAGCGCGCGTTTAGCGGCGCCTATTGGAAGAGCAAGGACGACGGTGTTTATAATTGTGTTTGCTGCGGCCAACCGCTCTTTGATTCCAACGCGAAGTTCGACTCCGGCACCGGTTGGCCCAGTTATTGGCAGCCGATTCAGGCGGACAATGTCGGCGTGCATTCGGACAAGAGTTACGGAATGACGCGGTCGGAAGTGGTGTGCAGCCGCTGCGACGCCCATCTGGGACATGTTTTCGAAGACGGGCCGGCGCCAACGGGGTTGCGCTACTGCATCAACTCGGCGTCGTTGAAGCTCGAAAAGCGCGATTCGAACACGTCGTAAGCGGGGACCGTGCCGGAACAAAAAATCCGGAAAATCTGTTTCAATCCCGACGTGACGGCCGACTATTCGGGAAAAATCCCGCCGTTTCGCGCAAGCTACCGCGTTTCGCAGCGTTTGTGTTGTAGGTTTGCCAATGCCTGTGCCCCTGCACCCAGGCGTCATGCGCACCACCGGTGACGACGGCGCGGGTCGTTCGTGATCGACTATCCAGCGAGTGGGGCGAATTTATACTAGTAGGTAGGACCGGTGACAGGGTAAAATCCTGTTCATAGGCCGAAAACCTTTCCGCTTCGAGGTTCAGTCACAAAGACCATCCATTAAAGGGAGTCTGCGACATGACCAGTCTTCGTCGACTGGCGGTTGTGAGCACGGTTGTAGGGGCTGTGGCCGCCTTCTCTAGTGCAAATCTCTGGGGCAACCCCGACACACCCAAGCCTAAAGAAACCATCCAAAACGGCAGCAAGTCGATCGCGCCGGCGACGAACCAGTCGCTCAGCGAAGACCTCGCGGAAACGAAGTTTGCCACGCGAAAGGTCGTGTCGTATCGAACCCGAAACGGGGACATCCTGGCGGCGCTTCAGCTCAAGCCGAATCTGGCTTCGATGCCGGCTCGTCCACGCGACATCGTCTTCCTTGTGGATACATCCGCGAGCCAGGTCGGCGGACCGCTGGCCAATGCTTGCATTTTGATCGATGAAGTTATCAAAGACTCCCGGGCCGGCGATCGTATTTCGCTATGGACCGCGAACACTCCAGCGGCGACGCGAGATCTGACCCGTGGCTTTCACGATGCAAAATCGGAACGTGTCACCGAAGCGCTCAATGAGTTGAAATTGGAGGCACCACTCGGCGACACGGACCTTGCCAACGCCATCGTAAAATCGACCGCCGGTTTCCAAGTGGATCCCGCGCGCAGCGGCTCGTTGTCTTCTTGGGCGACGGCATGAGCATCCACCAGCCATTGACCGCCATGAAGCGGGCCGGGCTCAGCGCGGACCTGGTGAAAAACGAGATCGCTTTCTACAGTGTGCCGCTGGGACCGAATCTCGATCCGCGTAACTTGCACGGCCTGGCATGCGGGACGGGCGGGGCCGTGGTCCGCATTCTAGGCAGCGACAAGCCTGCGGACACCAAGCAACGGCTCCTGGCCGCCATCGCCACGCCGGTGCTTTATCCGACGAACTACCAAGTCACGGGCGCCAACGCCGAGGAATGCTTCCCGACCAAACTACCGCCGTTGCGGACCGACGTGCCGACCCTCGTGGTCGCGCGTGTCACCGATGGGACTAACTTGAGCCTTAAGATCGATGGGAAGCTCGCCGGGAAAGAATCACGTACCGAAATCACCGAAGCGGTCGCCACTCCTGAACTGGACAATTTCTTCCTCGTCGGCATGTTCGAACAGTGGAAGAACGCCAAGGACCAACCGGCGCTGACGCAGGCAGACCGTGCGTTAGCTTATGCCGAAATGGTTAACACCATTGCTCGTACGGAATTCCTCGCTCAGGCCCATGAGGCGCTGGCTCACAAGAAGTTCGACGTCGCGGCCAAGCTTTTCGGTCAGGTAAAGGAACTCGATCCGAGCGACGTGGAAGCCGACGCTGGCGCGAAAGTCGCCGAGAAGATGAAAGATGGAAAACTCACCCTCGAGCAGATGCGCAAGCAGCAAAGCTCGAAGGATTCCAAGGACAAAGCGTCGAATAAAGACCTCGTCGTTCGCCTGGCGCAGGACGACAAACCGGCGCCGGGTTTAGATCAACCGGTTGACCCGAAGGAACTGCTTCGCCGGCAACAGTTGGCACAACAGATCGAGGATCAACGCGTAACTCAAGAAACCAACTCGGCCATCAACGAAGCCCGCCGTGCACTTCGATCCGACCCGGAGGGAGCGCGGGATCGCTTGAAATTCCTGTTGTCCAACGTGCGGGAGAACTTCGATATCAGCGATGAACTGCGGCGCCGCCTGGTCAGCCAGCTCGAGAGCACGTTGCGGTTCGTCGAAGTGGAAGGCGCCCGAATTCAACGCGATCAGGCCGAGCGCCTGGCGGTTCTCGCTCGTTCCGACGCCATTCAAACGCGTCTGGCTCAGCGGTGCGCGGTGGAAGACCAGACGCAACAGCGGATGCTCCGTTTCGCGGAATTGATGCGCACCGGGCGTTATGAAGACGGTTTTCGCATGACTATCGACATGGGACAGGACCTTATTGACCAGGGAATGCCGTTGCCGGCGGCCGTGACGGCGGCTGGATACTGGTCGCTCGCCGCCCATCACGTTCGCGAAGCCCAACGCCTGCGCTTCCTGAAGGAAGAGCGTTATTTGGCCACGATGCTTGAAGTCGAAAAGTCGGCCGTGCCTTTCCCCGATGAACCGCCCATGGTTTATCCGGCGACCGCTCGTTGGCGCGAAATGACCCGTCTGCGTGCGGAGAAATACACATCGACGGGCATCACCTACGACGATCCCAATGTCGTCCGCAAGATCCGCGAGCTACGGAACAAGCTGATGGCGCCGTATTCGATGCGCGACAAGATCGACGGCCCATTGGGCGATGCGTTGACTTACCTCGCGACGGATACAGGCATCCCAATTCTCATTGACGATCAAGCGTTCAGTTTGGACCTTCAAGAGAATGACATCCGCAGCAAGAACGTGAAGCTCGACAAACTCACCGGTATCAGCCTGAGCACGATACTTCGCCTGTTGCTTGCACAGGTTCAAGGCACCCCCATCATCCGGCGTGAGTTTGTCGAAGTGACAACGGGTCAGGCACAGATTCGAGAGAAAACCATCCGGGTCTACGACGTGGCGGACCTGGTGATCCCGATTCCGAACGCCATCAATCAGGCAGGCGTCAATCAGGCGATTCAAAACAGCATCCTCGGCGGCGGAGCGAGCCCGTTCGGCGGCGCCCTTCAATTCGCCGGAGGAGTGGGCGGGTTAGGCGCGATCGGGAACGTCGGTTTCGGCGGGGCCCTCGGCTTCGGCGGCGGCTTCGGCGGGCTCGGCGGTTTGCAATTTGGCGGTCTGCAACCGATCGCCGGTGCCGGCGGCGCCGCGGGCTTTGGTGGCGCGGGCGGCTTTTTGGGCGGCCAAGGTCAACCGGCGAATCTCGGTGCGCAAGGCGGCGGTTTCGTCGGCTTCGCCGGCTTCGGCGGACAACTCGGCCAACTCGGTAACCTCGGTGGTCAGTTCGGCCTCCAGGGCGGTGACCAAAGTCAAATTCTGATCACACTGATCACTCAAGTCGTGGGCACCGCAGCAGACTGGTCTCCGCTTGGAACCTTCCAAGCTCCGCCCGTCGGCGTTGCCGGACAGGTAGGCACTCCGCTCGCGGAGGTGAGCACACAAGGCGACCCGAACATCGCCGGCGCGCTCGGTTACTATCCGCCCGCGCGTGCACTGGTCGTAAAGGGAACGTCGCGGATTCACACTCGGTTGGGCGGCGGACTAGGCGGCGGACGCGTTGGACCGCCACCGATGGGAGCGCTCGACAAGAAGCGAGAAGAACAATTCGGCAAAGCAACGGATTTGGACAAGAACCCGTTTGATAAGAAGGAAAAGACGGCGGTTGCCGCCAAGAGCAAGCCCGAGGCCAAGCCAGTCACCGATCTTGACGCCAAGAAGATCTGGGAGGAAGCCCTCGCCCGCGGTGTATACGATCCTGGCTTGATCATTGCCTGTGCGGATTATCTCGGTGAACGCGGGAAGTTCGATCACGCGGCGGAGTTCCTCAAAGCCAACCTGCGGCGCGCCATCGTCGCCCGGCCATGGGTATATGAAGCTCTCGCGATCGCACTGAAGGAATGCAAGGGGTCGTTGTCCGACGTTGAACGCGCCCAGCTCTCGGTGGTCGACCTGAATCCGCAGGATCCATCCGGGTATTTGAAGGCCGCGGAGAACATGCGCGAATCGAGTCGCTGGGACCGGGCGATTACGCTGTGCCGGCAGGCGGCCGAGTTGCAGCCGAATTCACCCGAACCGTACCTCGAAGCGGCTCGTTCCGCCGAGCTTGCCAAAGATAGTGACGCGATGGCCTGGGCGGCCGGCAATCTGCTTAGCCGCGATTGGCCGGTCGACGATCAAGACGTCCATCGCCAGGCTGCGGAACGGCTCAGCGGTCTGACGCTTGCCTATAAGTCGCAGAATCGCGCCGACGATGCCGAGCGGGTCACGGACCTCATCGACCGGCAGCGGCACCGCGATCTGATCATCGAACTGATTTGGTCCGGCGACGCCGATCTCGACCTGGAAATCAAGGAGCCGATCGGCACCACATGCTCCTTCACGAACCGGCAGACACCAGGTGGTGGAATTCTCGTCGGCGATCATCTGCTGGAACGGTCGCGCGAGACCTACAAGGCGGCCCAGGCTTTCCCGGGTGAGTACCGCGTCACGATCCGCCGGATTTGGGGTCAGCCCCTGGGCAACAAGGTGACGCTCAAGATCACCGAAAACCAAGGCTCGCCGCGCGAAAGCGTCCGGCAGGAGACCATCGTTATCGATCGGTCACACGCGCTCACCGTGAACGTTGCGTCCGGTCGCAGATCGGCAGTCGCCCAAGTGCCGGCGACGCCAGCCCGGCCGCGGAGCTTGAACGTGCAAACCGGCGGCGACACGTTGAGCCGGCTGCGAAATCTGGCCGATCCAACCATCGAAGTGAACACGGGTATGAAGGGCGGACTGGCTTCCTCCGGCTTGCCGGTGGAATTGAAACAACCGCTAGGCCTGCCGCTTAAGGACAGCACGCCGCCGGCGTATCAGACACGTATCGCGTCCGTGGCCAATGGCATGGACATGATTGCCAAGGTCACCGTCATGCCCGACGGCCGGCCGGCCTGGTCGGTGACGCCGGTTTACGAAACCGCAAGCCGTCTATCGACGAAACCCGTCGTGGACCTGCCGCTCATACCGGGCGGGCGCGAGGGCGGCTAATCTCCGGTCGTCTTCAGAAACCCGGTTTCTTCAAGAAACCGGGTTTCTGATATCATCGTCATGCGTTCATGCTCGTTCGAAACGTCACTCTTCAGACGAAATCTCCTTGGGTAGAGTTGGCTGCGGAGGTAGACGGTCATTGCGTTTGGTTTCGCTTCCCCGAAGGTCACGCCGTTTCTGTCCGCGGCGATCCATTTCTTGCGGCCGCACTTCTTCCCGCCATGCTGCGCGGCGAACCGGTGAAGATGGAAGAGAGCGTCGCCGTTTCACCTCGTTTGATTTACGGCATCGATCGGATACAGGACGTAATGCGCCTGTGGTTCCCACGGCTCAAAAAGGTCGAGATTGAGGCACGGCTTGAACCGTCGACGGCAACCCATAAAGGCGTGGGATGCTTCTACTCCGGCGGCGTCGACGGCGCGTATACGTTTCTAAGGAACAAGTCGACTATCACCGACCTCCTGTTCGTCAAAGGCATCGATATGCAGCTTGAGAATGATGCTCTTTTTGACGACGCGCTGAAGCGGAACGGCGAGTTTGCCCAGGTCCACGGCGTGCGAATGGTGCCGATCGTCAGCAATGTGCGCTTCTTCGGGCACCGGTACAAACCGTTCACCTGGGATACCTACCAAGCGAGCGGCCTGGCAAGCCTGGCGTTGGCATCGGGCTACGCCAAGGTCTTCATCGCGGCGTCGCACACCTACGCCGAGCTGTTTCCATGGGGGAGCCATCCGCTCATCGATGCATGGTGGTCAACGGAGGGGACCGAGATCATTCACGACGGCGCCGAAGCTCGCCGCAGCGACAAACTGCGGAGAATTGCCGAAGACGAACTCGCAATGCAGCACTTGCGCGTCTGCTGGCAGGACAGGGGCTATAATTGTGGCCGATGTGAGAAGTGTGTGCGCACCATGGTCGGGTTACACCTCTTGGGACTCTCAAGTCCCGCGTTGCCGGCTTTTACTTCCGTGAGAACGTTGAAGCGAGTGCGCCCGTACACAGACAGCGATGTCACGTTCTTCGTCGATAACATCCAATTGGCCGACGAAGTCGGTGAAACGGCGATTGCCAAGGCGCTGCGACGCGGTCTGAACCGGCAGCGCCGGCGGAAAGTGCTGGTTGAGGCGGACCGGGCTTTCTTCGGCGGACTGTTCCGACGGCTCTATCGAAAACTGACCGGAAGGAGCGACGGCTTGGTGGAAAGGCCGACTTGAACTACGGGGCGTGCTGCACGATGATTTCGCACAACTTTCCGAGTGCCTTTCCTTCGCGTGTGGTCGTGACGCCTTTGGGCAACGGTACGCCGTTGACAAACATGGCGAACGCCAGCTCACGACCCTTCGCCGTCGTCATGTAGCCGGCGAGGGCCTTGCTGGTCAATAACATCCGGTCGTTCATCACATCCTGCCAAAGGAGCGTGCCCGTCTTGGCGCGGACTTTTCCGCGCGCGGGGCTGTCGGCGCCAACCACTTCGGCCAGGGTGCCGTCGACACCCAGGATCGGCAAGGCGTCAGAAAAGACGGCGAAGTCCGGACGTTTCGCCATGGCTCGTAACAGTTCGACGGTGGCGCGCGGGGTAACTGAATCGGCGTTAGCGCCGCCCGCCCCACCGCCGAAGGAAATCGTTTCAACGGGCACTTTCAGTTCAGACAAGAAACTTCCTTGCCGGCGGAGACCATCCGGCAGAGTACCGTTACCGTTTTTGACCGAAACGAGAATCGGGAGCGTCCCGGCGTACAGGTTATGGCTGACTTTGAGTGTGACTTTGATTAGCTCCGCGAACGGCAACGACTTGTGTACCGCGACTCGCTGGAGCTTCTCGTACACCGACTTAGCCGGCAATTCGGCGACGGGCGGCCGCAGGGCACTGGCCGCAACGGTAACGCCTTCCTTTTGCAGCGCATCGATGAACAGCGCTCGGGCAAAGGCGGCCGGATCGTCCACGGACAGAATGAGAAGTGACGGCTTCGCCTTGGCCGGGACCTGGCCACGAACGACATAACGTTGCGGCCCGGCCGGCTGGACCTCCACTTTTGCTTTCTGTCCTTCGGCGATGGTGTCAATCTGGGCGTCGATCTGGACAAGCCCGGACGAAGGGCGGAATTCTATCTTGGCGCGTTCGCCGACTTCCTTGGCCGGTGTTACGAGGGCGTCGATGACGTTATCGTTCACGACGATGGGCGTCAGAATGTCGGGGCCGCTTCCACTGCCTCTCCCTTTGGCGAACAACCGGTCATCCACGAGCACGTCGCCCGAGACGTTTCGAATGCCGGCGCTCGCAACCTGGTGGGCGAGGTCCTTGAGGCCGGTCAACGGGTCGGTGTCGGTCAACTCACTACCCGGCATGAAGTTGGCGTAAGTGTGATCCTGGTTTTTGAATGCCATCTTGCCGTCGGAACTCGTCCGGCCGCCCATCGTAAGATCACCTTGTGCCACCAGGATCAAATCGCCGAGTAGAGTGCCGTTGCTGAGTGACCCGCGTTGGTATACGGGAGTTTCGAACCGATGATCCGGTCCGAATGCTGCCAGAGCGGCGGCACACGAATAGAGCTTGGTAGTCGAAGCCGGGAGGAAAAGCTGGTCGGCATTCTGCTCGTAAACGGTCTGCCCGGTTTCGGCATCGACGACAAGAATCCCCCAGCGTGCTTGCTTATACTCCGGCCGGGTTGTGAACGCTTTGATCTCGTCCGCAAGATTACCGTCCGGCAAAGCCCAAACCGGCGCGGCGAGTGTGAGAAGTGCGACAAGTGACCGTCGGAACATCGTTCGTTCCTTTTTCATGCGGTGGGGGGTAGATAAGTGGCGCTTGCTTCGAGAAGCCTCGGTCTGAGGCGTTCAAGCTCGGTTTCCAGCGTTTGGAAGGCGGCAACGGCGTCGGTCATGCTTCCGGACTCGCCGAGGGATTCCAAACGTTGGGCGGCGGCCGTGGCGGCGGGGGCGCCGAAGATTGCCACGGCGCCCTTTAAAGAATGAGCCGCCCGACGTAGTCTGGCCGCGTCGGCACTCGAGACCGCCGAGCGAATTTCCGAAACCAACTGCGTGGATTCGTTGATGAACACCTCGATCAATTTGCGCAGCCGTTCCGGTTTGGAACGGACCATCGCGTCGAGCGAGGCGCGATTGACCGCCGCGGCATGTTGCTCTACGGGAGTTCCTGCGGCGGCGGATAAGTTCTCGATGGCGCGGAACATCTCATCCGGTTGAATCGGTTTTGTAAGGTAATCGTCCATGCCCGCCTTCAAGCACCGTTCACGATCGCCTTCGAGCGCTTCACCCGTCATGGCAATGATCGGCAGTCGTAAACCACTCTTGGGAGTGAAAGACTTTCCGTTGGCTTCATGTGCTCGAATCGCCGCCGTCGCTTCGAAACCGTCCATCTCCGGCATTTGGACATCCATGAGGACAGCATTGAATTGGCGCTGCTCCAACGCGGTGAGCACTTCCTTTCCCGTCTTGGCCAATATCACTTCGTGTCCGCGCTTTTGAAGAAGGGCCCGGGCCAAAAGCTGATTGACGGCATTGTCCTCCGCCAAGAGGATACGCAGGCGATGTCGGCCGTCAGTCGCCTCGATGGACACGGTAGATGACTCCGATTGGGTCCAACCCGCTAAGGTCGCATAACACTTTCGTAATCGACGGGGGCGTCCTTGTCCAGGCGCGGCAGATCGAGAGGTACGGCTTCGGGATATTTTTGAGCAGCCCCGGTATTGAAAACGACTATGTCGTCGTCTGGTCGGACTCTACCATCGCGAACCAGAGCTTGCAAGCAGTCAAAACAAACGGCCGTTTCCGGACAGATCGCTATACCTTCGAGTCCGGCGACTTTTTTCATCCATGGCACGATTTGATTCTCACGGCCAGCAATCGCCAGGCCGTCGCTCTCGCGGATGGCGTCAAGCATCATGAAGTCGCCGACGGCGCTCGGAACGCGCAGGCCGCTGGCAATGGTGTGAGCATTCGCCACAGGTTCGGCGAATCGACTGCCCGCCTCGAATGCACGGACGATCGGAGCGCAGCCGTCACTTTGGCAACTGATGAGGCGCGGCAAGCGCTCGGTTCGAAGCCAACCAAGCTGGCGCAGTTCCGCAAACGCTTTCCCCATGCCGATTAAACCGGTGCCGCCGCCGGTCGGATAGAGAATCACGTCGGGAAGCTTCCAATCCCACTGCTCGGCCAGCTCCAGGCCCATGGTCTTTTTGCCTTCGAGGCGGTACGGCTCACGGAGCGTGGACATGTCGAACCAGTTCATCTGCGCGGTTCCTTCGCGCAGAATTCGGCCACAGTCGGAAATCAAGCCGTTTACCAAGAAGACCTTGGCGTCGGCGAGATGGGCTTCCAATTGATTGATCACCGGTGTGTCCGCGGGCATGAAGACAAAGACTTCCATGCCGGCGCGGGCGCCGTAGACCGCCAGGGCGCCGCCGGCATTACCGGCCGTCGGCACCGCGAGCCGGCGCTGGCCAAAGTGGTTTGCCATGCTCACGGCGGTGGTCATGCCACGGCTCTTGAAACTCCCCGTTGGAAGTTGCGATTCATCTTTGATCGAAAGTTTCGAAAGGCCGAGTTCTCGACCGAGCCGGCTGCACGGAAGGATGGGTGTCCAGCCTTCACCGAGGGTCACCGGTTCGTCGCCGGCGGGCAGGGGAAGCAACTCGCGGTAACGCCATAACGAACGATCGCGATTCTTGATCTTCTCCGGGGAGACGTGTTTCCGCACTGCGGATAGATCGTATCGGACCCAGAGGGGACGGCCTTCATGAACGGTGTGCACCTGGTCGGCAGGAAACCGGGTTTCGTCGATGGCGCTTTCGAGATGGGTAACGAACATTTCTGTGCCTTCGTTTAGCCGCGGTTCGCAGAACCGCGCGGCCCTGCCAGCGGCGACTAAACCAAACCCCAGTACCGCCGCAAAAACCATTCGGTGCAGAGGACGCCGACGAACGCTAGAAACATACCGATGCGAAAGCCGGACAATCGCGTGCTGCGCCAGTCGGGCCACGATTCGGCCTTCGGTTTGTTCTGCGCGAGTAACGTTTGCGGCATCTCTCGGAGAAAAGCGCCAAGTTCTTCGACGCTGTGGAACTTGCCGCCGCCGGCTTGGGCCAGGCGCGCGAGGTAGGCGTGGTCGGCGGCTCGGCGCGTCATCTCGGTGCTGCTCTGGAACACCACGAATCGCGCCGTCGCGCTTCCTTCGGGAATAGCCTGACCATTCGCATCTTTCCCGCTTCCTCGAACGATAAGACGATACTCACCGGCCTGATCGGTTTTCCAGAAGGTGCCCCGCGTGCCTTTCTCGTCGGCAGCCGTTACGACGGGAGATTCAATTCCTTTGGGATCGACCACGGTAACTTGAAACGTCGCTTCCGCCGCATCCACTCCGCCTTTGCCGCGCAAGCCGACGGTGAAGCCCAATTTTTCTCCCGCATCAAGCCGGCGCCGCTCCGGTTTGACCCACACGGTTCCCTCCGTTTCGTCTTGCTTTGCCAACCACAGCACCACTTGCCGCCAGAAACGCCCGTGCAGTTCGACGCCCTCGTTCGACTTCGGTTGTCCCAAGAGTTGCCACCGCCATGTGGTGTCGCCGGAAAAGGCAAGGGTGCGTCCTTTGCCGAAGTCTTGACTGATGAGTACCGGATCGGTTGATCCTGCGCACGGCAAGCACGAGGGCGCCGCCCTTTTCTCGTCCCAGTCGGGACATGCCGTTGAGATCGGGGAGTTTTTGCCAAATGGCCTTGTTGTCTTCCGGCTTGTCGGCGAGTCGCATGAGATAGCTATGCAGTCCGGCGGCGGTCGGCTCGATTTTGACTTGTCCGTCGAATTGTCCGCGCGCGTCCAATGACACCGGAGCGAGCGTTTCAAGAGGTGTGCCGCGCCAGTCGCTGTCGCCAAAGGTGTTCCAGCCACCCATCATCAGCAGACCGGCGCCCTTGTCACGTACCAAGTCGCGGATTTTGTTGAGGACCTCCGGATTGCCGCCGCTGAGCCGGCGTGCCGTCACATCGCCTAGGATGATCACATCGTATTGTTGCTTATCGAACTGAAACAGATCGAGGATTTCTCGCCCCGGCGCATCGGTTCGAAGCCAGGCGGGAAACAAGCGGATGCGTGGATCGGCGGCCAATGCGTCGCAGATCAGCTGTGGCTCGGAGAAGCGCGGCTGATCCACTAGTAACACGCTGATGCCTTCCTTGGTTACCGTGACATAGGTGCTGATCTCGTTGTTCACGGGTGTCAGTTCGCCGTTGACCGGATCGATCTTGAGGGTGACTTTGAGTTCGCCGTCTTTGGGCCGTTCGCTTGGGGCGTCCGTGAGGAGACTAATCTCATTCCGCAAAGTCTTTCGTAGGGTTTCTTCTTGAACCAAGACCTCTTTGTCGTCGACGAATAACCGGGCCCGAGCACGGACATTTTCGAATCCGGGAGCGTCCACGAATGCCTTGACGTTGAGCTTGCCTTTCACGGCAACGGGCGACGGCACCGGAGTAATGTCGGTGAATGCGATGTCGCGTTCGCGCTCGGCGGTGGTCGGCTTCCCGATAGCAAACGTGTGGATCGGGCAGGGGACGCTACGCCACCGGCCGGCTTCGACAAACGGTTGATCTGGCGGGAACTTAGTGCCGTTGTCCGCGCCGTCGGAGAACACCAATAGCCCGCGCAGTGTGCGTTCTCCTCCGTGAATGCCAAAGAGCGATTGGAGCGCCTTCCCGAAATCCGTACGCGATCCGTTTGCCTTGACGCCGGGCCCATACTCAGCGAGGCCCTCCGCAAACCGATACTGCAATATGGCGACGTGGTGTTCTTCTCGGAGCTTTTTGAGCGATGGCTCGGCGTTGGCCAGGATGCGTTGGAGATAGTCCCAGCGTGATCTGCCGTCGGTTTCGTCTTGAATGTTCATGCTTTCCGACGCATCGAACAAGCAGAGCAGCGTAGAAGGAAACTGCAAATCGTCGCGCGAAGACAGCGACGGTCGAATGATGATTACACAGGCGAGGACCAACGCGGCCAAGCGAAGTAGAATGAGAAACCAGACGCGAGATCGGCCGGCGTTCGCCACGCCGTTGTACGTCCACCGCGTCAGCACGATAAGCAAGAGCGCCACGAGTCCGAGCAGCGGCAAACCGAGCGGCATCGACCACGGCCAAACCGGGTCGTGCGTAAAGCTCATAGATTCGTGGAAAGGGTTCATTCGTCGGGTTCACGGCGATAGAACTTGTTTGCCAACAGATTCTCAAGAGCCAACAGGACCAACAACAGAATCATCAGCCACGGCAGCAACTCCATCGGTTGGCTCCAGTGTCCCTGCAACGCGTCCTGCAAGTTGGCTTGTTGATCGATCGGCAGTATCGAATTCGGACCAAACACTGCTTCGATCTTTTCGCCGGCAACCTGGGTGAGTTGGCTCTCTTCGGCGGCGACGTTCAGGCTGAAATCCGCGAACGGTTTGCCGTCGCCGCCGTACACACGAAAGTTGCCGGGCATCACGGCTTTTGTAATGAGGATTTCGGAACGATCCTCCGCCCGTGCCACCACGGCATCCGAGCTGCCAAGTCCAGGGCCCTGCACAGTGTACGTGGGGAAACGCGGTTCGGCCGGGAGTGCGATCGGTACCGCCTGGCCGCACACATAATTGAACGTACCGCCCTGGGTGTCGCCGGCCAGGTAGCCGACGGTGAGGCGAGCGAGCACGAGATAGAAGGAAGAGTTTTGCAGATAGTTGTTCCAGCGCGGCTGCGCGTTGCCGTCCACATCCTGGCCCCACACCTGGCTGTAACTGAGCGGTGTAGTGAATAACAGAACCCGTCCACGGATGTTTTGCTTCGGATCGAAATGGCGCTCCAGGAGTGCGGGCCGCTTTTCGTCGTAAGACACGATCACGTCGGCCTGATTGGCGGGAAGCTCTTTCACTTCCCAATATCGAAATGCACCCGGCTCTCGGCCCGGCACGAAGAACTCGATATTTTCCGCCCGCGACCATTCGCCGAACGGCGCCATCACCGGATGCTTGTACGTCGCGGCACTCCAAATCGTGCCATTGGCACTTGCTGCCTCCACGACTTTGATGAAGGTACCGGGCATCACCCCCTGGGCAGCCGGAGAAGCGTAGGAATCCGGCTCCATATTGGCGCCGCCGGGAATGATCGCTAGTCCGCCGCCTTCAGGAACATAACGCTTACTCAGCTTTTCCCAAAGCTCGACGTCGGGACGGGCCAGGCCGAGGAGGCAAATGGCCTTGTATGCGGCCAGGTCTTGCGGAAAAACGTTTCGCATTTCCGTCGTGGGTTTGACGTCGCATTCGAATGCGCGCTCGGCTTCGAGCGCTGTCCGAAGCACCCACGCTTCACGAAGGTCGTCCGCTACGATAAGGATCTTGCGCGGGCCTTGAACTTCAAACGTGGCGTAACGAACGCTGGCAAACGGCAGCGCGTCCTTGGTGGCGAGCGCGACCTCCGCCTGGTGCACTCCGGCAGAAAGGCCTTTCGCTTTGAACGAATAGACCCGGCTCTGTCCGGGCTCCAGGGTAACTTGCTCACGACCGATGAGGTCCTTGCCGTCGATCCGGCAAAGAATCTCGGTGTCACAACGGGTGCCGAGTGCATGCACCGTCGCTTCGATAACGATGGGCCGGTTGGCCGGTACCACCTGGTTCGGCAAGTTCAGCCCGGCGATGGCGACATTGGACGGATCCTTGGCGGACACGTCGATCAGAACGGCATGAACACCGGGCTTTTCGATCCGGTCCCGCAGGCGCACCAGGTGTTCGGCGTGGCCGGCGTTCCACGATCCCTCGGTGCGGTCGGAAAAAACATAAAGGAAACGGAGCGGCATCTCATCTTCGCTGCTCGTTTCATCATCGAGCTTGGCGAGTAATTCATAAGCGGCCGACAGTTGATTCGTGACCGGGTAGTTGTTTGGTCGAAGCTCCAGTTGTTGGATGCGGTCGCGGGCGGCGGACAATGAGGGAAGCCATTCGCCGCCTGCCTCGGCCGAGTCGAAGATCGCGAATCGACTTCCTTCCGGAAGCTCCGCGATCAATTCAAGGCTTCGACGTTTTGCCTCGTCGAGCCGGGTTTGGCCGCCGATGGAGTATTCCATGCTGTAACTGGTATCGAACACCAACGCGGCGGCGACCGGCCGGTCGGCGCTCAAGTTAAGTCGTTCGTTGAGGATCTTGGGCCGGGCCAGAGCGAGGCAGATTGCGGCGATAAGCAGCATCCGCAATGCGAGAAGGAGCAAGTGCCGTAAGCGCAGCCGGCGTTGGTTGGTTCGCTGGTGCGCCAGCAGGAATCGCACGGCAGGGAACGGCAGTCGCTTCGGCTTTTGCTGCATGATGAGGTGCAGCAATATCGGAATGCCGGCGAGAATGAGGCCGCCCAGGAGTAGGGGATAGACGAACGTCATTCGTGACCTTCGTGTTTGTAGCGTTGCTTCCGTTCGGCGCCTGGGTATTCGTCAAATAGGTTTCCCATGGTCGCTTGAGGCAGAATTAGAACCTCTTCTGCCGCTGCAACAAGTACTCCATCAGCGCACGGTCGAACGTAACGCTGGTATCCATTGGTACGTAATCAATATTCGCTTTGGCACATTCCGAACGATAGAATTCTCGAAAGTCGCCCAGTGCCTTCAAGTAGTCGCCCTTGATGCCGCGGGCATCGACGCGCACGCGCTGCTCTTCGTCCTCCACGTCCTCGAATTCGACGATGCCGTCAAACGGAAAATGCACCTCCGCCTCGTCGAGGATGTGAAACAGGATGACTTCATTGCCACGATGGCAGAGATGGTGCAGGCTTTCAAGCACGGGCTGCGGGTCGGTAATCAGATCGCTGAAGAGCATGATCAGGCTGCGGTGCTTAATCATTGCCGCCAGTTGATGAAGGCAGCCCGCGACATTGGTTTCCCCCGCAGGTTTCAGGTTTGCCAGCACGGCGAGAATGTTTCCGAGCTGCGTACGTTTGCTGCGCGGCTGCATACAGGCCTGAATCTTGGTGTCGAAGGTGACCAGGCCGACGGGGTCCTGCTGGTGAATCATCAAGTAGCCGAGCGCCGCGGCGAGACAAATGGCGTACTCGAACTTCGTTAGTTCCTGCCGAAAGGTGTAAGCCATCGATGCCGAGAGATCCATCACGAGGTAGCCGGTGAGGTTGGTTTCGGCCTCGAACTTCTTGATGTAGTACTTGTCGGTCTTGGCGAAGATTTGCCAATCGAGGTCCTTCAGGTCGTCGCCGGGCACGTACTTGCGGTGCTCGCTGAATTCGACGGAAAAGCCGTGGTAAGGGCTGGCATGTAAGCCGGAGAGGAATCCCTCGACGATGAATTTGGCGCGCAGGTCGAGCCGGGCAACTTGGCGAATGACTTCCGGCCGCAGGTATTTTTCGGGGCTGGCCATGGGTAAGGTGGTTATCTCCGACGTTTCTCGTACTTCGCCACTTCCGGGTCGCCGACTGTTGTCAGAAGTTGTTGAACGATGTCTTCGCTCGTCTTTCCCTCGGCCTGCGCCTGGAAGTTGGTGCTGATGCGGTGGCGCAGGACCGGGATGGCGACACGGCGGATGTCGTCGATGGCGACACTGAATCGGCCGTCCATCGCAGCGACTGCCTTGCCGCCGTGGATCAAGAACTGCCCGGCACGAGGACCGGCGCCCCAGTCGACCATCTTGCGAACGAATTCCGGAGCGGTGGGATCTTTGGGCCGGGTCGCCCGAACGAGCTTGGTGACATAGTCGATGACGTAATCACCCACCGGGACGCTGCGAACCAGTTTTTGCAGATTGATGATGGCCTTGCCGCTGAGCACCGTAGTCAACTCGGGCGGCTCATCTTTGGTCGTCGTCGCCAGAATGCGTTTCTCTTCCTCCTGGCTTGGATAATCGACCTTGATGTTGAACATGAACCGGTCAAGTTGCGCTTCGGGTAGCGGATACGTGCCTTCTTGTTCGATAGGGTTCTGCGTGGCGATGACGAAAAAAGGCTCCGGTAGGTTAAACGTCTCGGTGCCGACGGTGGCTTGTCTTTCCTGCATCGCTTGCAACAAGGCCGCCTGGGTTTTCGGCGGCGTCCGATTGATTTCGTCGGCAAGGATAATGTTGGCGAATATCGGGCCTTGCACGAACCGGAACTCCCGCCTTCCGGTGGCCTCGTGTTCATCGAGCACCGTAGTCCCGGTGATGTCCGACGGCATAAGGTCCGGCGTGAATTGAATGCGTTTGAAGCTCACATCTAGAATTCGGCTGATGGAGCTCACCAGCAATGTCTTCGCCAGCCCAGGCACACCAACGAGCAGGCAATGGCCGCGGGTGAAGATGGCGGCAAAGATCTGCTCGATTACTTCCTTCTGGCCGATGATCACGCGATTGATCTGTTCGGTCATCTGGTTTCGGGTCTGACTGAAATGAAGAAGGTATTCGCTGATCCGATCGGTGGACATGCTGCGGTCATTCCTTTGCAAATGTTCAGGGGCTCGTCCCTTTTCCATTGTAATGGATCGGCGCTGGTTCGCACGATTTACGCTAAGCCGCAAGCGGCAGATACTTGGGTGACTTGACAGGCGGCGGAACGTACCTATCCTGGAAAGAGTAACCTCGACGAAAAACGTCGAGGCTCTTTTTGGGACTACTTTGTGAAAATCTTCACGAAGGGTTGCTCTTACTGGGATTAGTGCAAATGCTGGCAGCCGCGTCGCAGCCATTCGCGTTGGCGACTTACTATCCCGTCTTTCTTTATCTCGCCTTCGTCCTGGCGTTCGCCGGTGTGAGTTTGTTATTGGCCCATAGCATCGGTCCGCGCAAATCGACGCCGGTCAAGGACATGCCTTACGAATCCGGTATGGACCCCGTCGGCGACGCACGGCAGCGGTTCGACGTGAAGTTCTACTTGATTGCGATTCTGTTTCTGGTTTTTGATGTAGAACTGCTTTTCCTGTATCCGTGGGCGGTCGTTGCCTACTCCGATTCGGCCGGGGGAATTCCCGAAGCGCTCAAGACCATCGTGTTCTGGGAGATGCTCCTTTTTCTTGCCACGCTGGTGATTGCCTATGTGTATGCCTGGCGGAAAGGGGTGTTCCAATGGCGATGACCACGCCTGACGACGGCTTCGTCGTTACGAAGCTCAACGCACTGGCGAATTGGGTGCGAGCGAACAGCCTTTGGCCGATGCCTTTTGCCACGGCATGCTGCGGAATTGAACTGATGGCCACCGGCGCCTCTCGTCACGACATTGCCCGATTCGGCGCCGAGGCGATGCGTTTCAGTCCGCGGCAATGCGACCTGATGATCGTTGCCGGCCGTGTGGTCATGAAAATGGTGCCGGTCATGCAGCGTATTTGGCAGCAGATGCCGGAGCCGAAGTGGTGCATCTCGATGGGCGCCTGTGCGTCGAGCGGCGGCGTTTTTGATACCTACGCGGTAGTACAGGGGATTGATCGGTTCATTCCGGTGGATATTTACGTTCCGGGTTGTCCGCCTCGGCCGGAACAGTTGCTGCAATCCGTGATCGATTTGCAGGAGAGAATTCGACAACACGGAACCTTAATGGGCAGCGAGTTCGCCAAACGTGATCGCCCGGAGAAGCCTTTGCCCCTGGCGACGACTCTGAATCCTGCGGATTTACTGGTATCACCCGGCGATTTTACGACATCAACTCCGGTTCGCGCTTGATACTTCTATGTCTTTCGAAAGCACTCTGACACAACGCTTCGGCCCAAACGCGTTCACCATTTCGGAATTCCGCGACAACCGCCGGGTTGTCGTCTCCGCCGAACAAGTGTTCGACGTGTTGCGATGCCTGCGTGAAGAGTGCGGCTTCGACATGCTTGTGGACATAACCGCCGTCGACTACCTGCACTATCCCGGCGCCCGCGATCGATTCGGAGTGGTGTACGTGTTGCGGAGCATGTCCAACGACGAGCGCCTCGTCGTAAAAACGCATTTGAACGAACCGGACTTGACGTTGCCGTCGGTTTATCCGCTCTGGAAAGGCGCCGACTGGATGGAGCGCGAGGTGTACGACATGTTCGGCATCGTTTTTGACGGACACCCTGACCTGCGGCGCATTCTGATGCCGGATGAATTCACGGCGTACCCGTTACGGAAGGATTACCCGTTGCGCGGCCGCGGCGAACGTCACAATTTCCCGTGTCTGACGCGGGCAGAGAGTTAACCAATTGCCGCTTGCGGCTTAGCGGATCCCATATGCCACTTGCAGCGATAGAAACCGAAGCGGTTCAGGATGGTTCGGCCCAGGACTATCTATGGACGCTGAATTTTGGCCCGCAGCACCCGGCCACGCATACGACTTTGCGCCTCGTCCTGACGCTCGACGGCGAGACGATTGTCAAGGCGGTTCCGGACATTGGCTACCTTCACAGCGGCTTCGAGAAGCTCGGCGAAGACCTGGATTACAACCAGTACGTAACGATCGTCGACCGGATGAACTACATCTCGCCGATCGCCAACGAGATTGCCTGGCATCACACGGTCGAAAAACTACTCGGCATCGACATTACGCCGCGATGCAAGTACATCCGAACCATTTTCGCCGAGTTGGCGCGAATTCAAGACCATTTGCTGTGTATCGGCGCCGCGGCGATTGATCTCGGGGCCTTCACGGCGTTCCTGTATGCGTTCAATCAGCGCGAATTAATCTACGACATTTGCGAAACCGCGTCCGGACAACGCTTTCATCCGAGTTATACGCGCGTCGGCGGATTGATGAACGATGTAAATGATGACTGGATACGGAAGGTGAGAAGTTTTACCGATGGGTTTCCCAAGACTCACGCGGACTTGACGCGGCTTCTCAACCGAAATCGGATTTTTCTCGACCGGACACGCGGCATTGGAGTTCTGTCAAAGGAAGCGGCGATCAACCTGAGCTGCACCGGGCCGATCGCCCGGGCCAGCGGCGTTCCTTTCGATTTGCGAAAGAACCAACCATATCTGGCATACGACGAGCTCGACTTCCAAGTGGTTTGCAGCACGGCCGGTGATTGTTTCGCGCGGTATCAAGTTCGCATGGAGGAGATGCTGGAAAGCTTGAAGCTCGTGAAGCAGGCGGTCGAGAATCTGCCTCCAGGCCCGGTAAACGTGGACGTCAACAGCAAGGCGGTGCTGCCGGACCGCCTCGCGACTTATCGCAGTATCGAAGGATTAATCCAGCACTTTGAACTAATCATGACCAATCGGCTCTGGGACACGCCGAAAGACGAAGTCTACGGCGCCAACGAGACGGCCAACGGTGAACTGGGTTTCTACATCGTCGCCGACGGCAGCGGCCGAGCTTATCGCGCGCGCATGCGCCCTCCGTCTTTCATTCACTTTGCCGTCTTTCCTCATTTGATTGTCGGCCATCAAGTGAGCGACGTGGTTGCGGTGCTGGGCAGCTTGAACATCATTGCGGCGGAATTAGATAGGTGAGCGAGGAATGGGTGTGCTCTCCGAAGAGTTGAGGCGGAAGATCGCGGATTACTTACCGCGGTATCCGAGCAAGCAGGCAGTGACGTTGCCGGCGTTGCACGTTGTGCAAGACGGCCTGCGCTGCGTGCCGCTGGACGCGATTCGGGAAATCGCCGACATGCTCGATCTCAGCCCTGCCGAGGTTCACGACACGATGAGCTTCTACGGATTCTTCCGCGATGAGAAGAATCCTCTCGGCAAGACGAGGCTGTGGGTCTGCCGGAGTTTGGCGTGCGCATTGCGCGGCGGCGACGAGCTATTGCGTGATGTGTGTCGAAAGCTCAATGTCGATCCCGGGGGTACGAGTGCCGACGGCAGGGTTACCGTCGAGTTTGCCGAGTGCATCGGCGCCTGCGAGGGCGCCCCATGCGTGCTCATCCATGACGAGCACCGCATGAACGTGACACCGGAAAAGATTGATGAACTATTGTCGGAATTGAGACAATAGCCTGAGTGCAAAACGCAACGGAGACCGGGCCATGCAGCTAGAAGATTATTTTGAGTTCGAAACATTCCCAACAGGTGAGCGCGTTCGAATCAAAGGAACGCGTGTGGCTATTGAGCACATACTTAATGAGTACCTTGAAGGAGAATCGGCCGACCGAATTTATTACAACTATCGGCATTCGGTGTCACTCGAACAGATTTATGCCACAATCACGTACTACCTCCGTAATCAGGCCGAGGTTGACGCCTACTTGCAACGCGAACGTGCCGCGTCAGAGGCCGCGTATCAGGAGTATCTTCTTACCGAGCCACCGGAAGTAGTGAAACGACTTCGGGCATTGGCGGCTGAGAGGGACAAGAACAGAGCAGGCACGAACGCGCCATGAGCACCGTGCGATTTCTGGTAGATGAGGATGTTCCTGGATCATTGTTCGGCGCCTTGGTTCGATGGGAACCGGGCATTGAAATGTTGCGCGTTGGACAGCTTTCGGCGCCGCCGCGCGGAACCAAAGATCCAGGTCTCCTACTTTTTGCGGAGGAGCATGGATATGCGCTTCTGACCCGCGATAAGGGAACGATGCCGGTCCACGTCCAGTCCCATACTAACTCCGGACGGCACACGTGGGGCGTTTTCATTCTTCGCGAGGGATTCAGGATCATGACTTATGTCGACGATTTGATCCTGATCTGGTCGGCATGCGAGGCGGAAGAATTGCGCGACCGAATCACGTGGCTGCCGATGTAACTTAGGGTATGTTGTGACATTTGAACCCGTTTTGCTTCGTCGCATCTTGAAGAACGCCGACGTCTCCCTCGACGCGTATCGCGCGGACGGCGGCTACCGCGCGGTGGAAAAGGCCGTTAAAGGCATGAAGCCGGAACAGGTGATCGAATTAGTCAAGGAGTCCGGTTTGCGCGGGCGCGGCGGGGCGGGGTTTCCCACCGGCCTCAAGTGGACCTTTCTCCCGAAGAATCACCCGGGGCCCATCTATTTCTGCGTCAATGCCGACGAGAGCGAACCGTGTACGTTCAACAATCGGGTTCTCATGGAAGGCGACCCGCACCAGGTCATCGAAGGCATCATTCTCGCGGCGTATGCCACTCAGGCAACGGTGGCGTACATCTACCTCCGTTACGAATACGGCAAGTGTTATCGCCTATTGGAACAGGCAATTGCGGAGGCATATCGGGCGAACCTGCTCGGGAAGAACATTCTCGGTCGAGGGTTGAATCTCGACGTGTATATTCACCGCGGGGCCGGCGCCTACATTTGCGGCGAGGAAACCGGACTGATCGAGAGCCTGGAAGGCAAACGCGCCTGGCCGCGGGTCAAACCGCCGTTCCCTGCCGTCGAGGGCGCGTTTCGTAAACCGACCGTCGTCAATAACATCGAGACCCTGGCCTGCGTCACGCACATCATTGACAAAGGCACCGAGTGGTTCAAGTCGATCGGTGTGCCGCCCGACCCGAAGAACCCGCGCGATGCCGGCAGTTACGGGCCGAAGCTGTATAACATTAGCGGTCACGTGAACCAGCCCGGTACAGTCGAGTTGCCGCTCGGTATTTCAGTGCGCGACCTCATCGACAAACACGGCGGCGGTGTGTGGCAGAGTCGCCGCGCCAAAGGTTGCATTCCCGGCGGCGTCAGCATGGGAGTGATGACCGAGGCCGAGTTCGACACGCCGCTGGACTTCAACGGCCCCGGCCGAGTCGGCTGTCTCGGACTGGGCACCGGGGCGGTCACGGTTTTCGACGAGCAAACGAGCATTGTCGACGTGGTGTACAACATCTGTCGCTTCTTCGCTCACGAATCGTGTGGCCAATGTACGCCGTGTCGAGAAGGCACCGGTTGGATGCTGAAAATGATGGAACGCATGCGGCGCGGTCGCGGCCGGGTGGAAGACTTGAAGATTCTCGAGGAAGTCGGCAGCACCATAGGCATCATGCCGGGCACGACGATTTGCGGCCTGGCCGATGGCGCCGGTTGGCCGGTGAAGAACGCGGTAAAGAAGTTCCGAGGGGAGTTTGAAGCGTTCATCCGAAGCGGAGACCGGCATTTGGAGCTGGCCGAGGCGCAGTAAATAGGCTGCCTTACGGGAGGGCGAAACACCATGGTCCATTTCGTATCGGCAATCGTTGTGTTCATCTCGACAAACCCGGCGGCAATTCGGCCACTTTCCAAGATGGTTGCGAATCGATTTCTGGGACAATGCTACGCCAAGCAAATCCGAGTGGGGATGACCCATGAAGAGGTTACCAAGCTGGTCAGACATCCTGGTTACCCAAAAGCCGGCACCAACAGTGCGCAGCTTCAAGAATACTCCGAGTATGGATTCCTGATTTTCTACAGACGCGACGGCGGATCGATGAGTGTTGGCAAAGTCTCGCTTCGTCCGCCACCCGGCGGTCGGGAAGTGAGGGACATCATCAAATGGAGTCGCCGGTGATTTGGCTTTGGTGCGTAACCACACAGATTGGAGCGAATATGCGTCATACTGTTTTCCGTATCGTCGCCACTGTGACCGTCACTGCTGGGGTCACCGGTTGTCCCAAACCGGAATCCAGCACGTCGTCGTCGGGCGGCGGCGGGCAACCCGGAGTGGCAGCACACGTCGTGCGAGGTAAAGAGAAGCGTAGCCTGGAAAACGACATCCGCCAGTTGGCGACGATGCTCTATGACGCAGAGGCGGGGCGGACGCCTAAGAGTTGGAACGATTTTAAGCCGACGTTAAAGCAAGCCCCGCACATCGTCAAGGCCGTCGAAGAACGAGAAATTGCGATCCATTACAACATACAGCTTGGCTCCAACGTGATCATTGCGTACGAAACGCAACCCGATCTTCGCGGCAGCCACGTGGTGGCCTGGGGTGACGGTCGCGTAACCACGGTTTCGACGGCCGACCTGGACGCCGCATTAACCTCGATGGGTCTGAAGCGCCAATCCGGCTAAGTAACGATTCTCAAGATTTGATGACTCGTCGTGGCGTGGGAGAGTGCATGGCTGTCGTATACGTTAACGACAAACCGGTTGACATCGGCAACGAGAAGCTGAACCTCGTCCAAGCCGCTCTCAAAGCCGGCGTATTCATCCCGCACTACTGCTGGCATCCCGCGCTCACCGTAGTGGCAAGTTGTCGGATGTGCCTCGTCGAAGCAGGCGAGATGAAGGACGGCAAGCCCGTCTTGCAGCCCAAGGTCGTTCCCGCATGCCAGACGCCGGCACGCGATGGCGCCGTCGTCATCACCAACAGTCCCAAGGCGGTTGCCGCACAACAGCAGACGCTGGAAGGGCTGCTGCTCAATCATCCGCTCGATTGTCCGGTTTGCGACAAGGCGGGTGAATGCCTTCTTCAGGATTACAGCTATCGATTTGGCCGGTCGGAAAGCCGGATGATCGACGACAAGAATCAGCCGCCGAACAAACCCGACATCGGCGAGCGCATCGCGCTTTTCACCGACCGCTGCATCATGTGCTCGCGCTGTGTCCGTTTCACGCGCGAGATTAGCGGCACGGCCGAGCTTCAGGTCGTCAATCGCGGCAATCATTCGGAAATCGACATCTTTCCCGGCGAGCCGTGCAACAACAAGCTCGCCGGCAATGTGGTGGACATCTGCCCGGTGGGCGCTCTTTGTAACAAGGATTTTCTCTACAAACAGCGTGTGTGGTATTTGAAGTCGGAAGAAAGCGTTTGTGCAGATTGCAGCACGGGTTGCAGCATTTTTGTTGATCAGAACAAGGACATTGTTTATCGCCTTCGGCCGCGTGAGAATCCCAAGGCCCAAGGGTATTTCATGTGCGACGAAGGACGCTTTGGTTTCCATTACGTCAACGCCGAAAACCGCCTCCGCCGGCCGCTGCAACGGCTGAATGAGATTCAGAAGAACACGCCGTACGACGAATTACTCCCGCAATTGCGCCACGATTTCGAACAAGCCGCGCGCGATGAGGCGATGATCGCGGGTGTGTTTTCGCCGTTCCTGACATGTGAAGAGGCATACCTCCTTGCCAAATACTTGAAGGGGCTGACACCGCGAGCCGTCCTTGCCTTGGGTCCGATTCCGGTCGCCGGCAAGGATGATACCTACCCGAAGAATCGGCGGGGCGAACCGGTGGAGCCGGTGAAGTTCACCATCCGCGCGGAAAAATGCCCGAACCGTCGCGGCGTCACGGAAATTTTGCGGCACTTCCAGGGCAGCGTGCTCGGTTTCGACGAAATCGTGCGCTCCACCAGTGAAGGCCGCTTTAAGGCGGTTTATGTGGCGGCCGGATACCCACCGCACGCCGGGAGCTGGATTACAGAGACGCAAGCCGCGGCTTTTCGCCGTGTGGCCCTGGTGGCCGTGCATGATTTGTTTGCGACGCCGCTCGATGCCGTTGCCCGCTACGTACTGCCGGCGGCAAGCTTTGCAGAAAAGGACGGCACGTTCGTGAATCATGCCGGGCTGGCTCAGGCGATTCATCCCGCGGTTCGACCGCTTCGTGAAGCACGAACCGATGGCCAAGTATTCCTGGACTTGCTTGGTCGCCGGGGACTTTTGCATGCCGCCACGATTCGAGCGGAGCTCGCACAGGAAGTTCCATACTTCGCGCCGCTTGGCGACGGCGACCTGCCGCCGGACGGCGTGCATTTGGAATCGAGGTAGCGTGAGATGAACCCGGACCAATTGCTCATCACGCTGCTTACCATCGTCGCCATCATGGGCGTCATTCTGGGCATCGATGCGTACTTGATTCTCCTGGAGCGCAAGGTCGCAGCGTGGATGCAAGATCGTGTCGGTCCGAATCGCGTCGGGCCGGGCGGGTTGCTGCAACCGATCGCCGACGGCCTCAAGTTCCTTTTCAAAGAAGACGTGATTCCGGCACGCGCGGACAAGCTGCTCTATATTGCGGCGCCATCAATTGCCGCCATTACTGCACTCTTCGCATTCGCCGTCGTGCCGTTCGGGCCAACCGTTGCCGGTTCCGATCCCGGCGCCTATGGATTCGTGATAGCGCCCAATGTCGACGTCGGCATCGTCTTGATTTTTGCGGTGACTAGTCTGACGGTCTACGCAATCATCCTGGGCGGCTGGGCATCGAACAACAAGTACAGTTTCATCGGCGCGCTCCGCTCCAGCGCCCAACTCGTCAGTTACGAAATCCCGATGGGAATGTCGGTGTTGGGCGTGGTGCTGCTGACCGGCTCGTTGAATCTCGAAAAGATCATCGCTCATCAGACCGAATGGGGTTGGAACATTTTCTTTCAACCACTCGGCTTTCTGCTCTTCATGGTTAGCGCTTTTGCCGAATGCAACCGACTTCCCTTCGATTTGCCGGAAGCCGAGCAAGAACTCGTGGGTGGTTACCACACGGAGTACAGCGCGTTAAAGTTCGCGCTGTTTTTCCTGGGCGAATACACGCACATGATTACGACGAGCTTCCTGATGGCCATCCTGTTCTTAGGCGGGTGGCACTTCCCGGGCATTCCTGAGAGCGGCTGGCTGGCCGTGGCACTCAAACTCGTGGTGATCTGGGCGAAAGCGGCGATCTTTATTCTCTTTTACATGTTCGTCCGCTGGACGCTGCCGCGTTTCCGATTCGACCAACTCATGGGAATGGCGTGGCGTGTTCTCATTCCGCTTGCTCTGGTCAATCTGGTCGCGGTCATGGTGTTGGAACAATTGATCTACGCAAACCGGCTCGATCCAAGTTATTGGCGCTGGGTCTTACTGCCGTTGTCGGTTTTGGTACTCATCGGAGTGGGTATGTGGGCGGCATTACAACCGGCGCGGCGCCGCGCCCCTATCGAGCCGAGGCTCTGGCGAGGTAATCGGTATGCCCTTACGAGAACGCGACATTCGCTGGGTCGAGCCGCCGCGGTTGCGGTTTTTCGAAAAGCTCTATCTTCCCACGTTGGCCGACGGGCTTGCCACGACGACGAAACACATGATGCGCACTATCGGCGGCACGGACTTGACCGTGGAATTTCCGGAGGAACGTCCGGTTTTGCCGCCGAACTATCGCGGCGTGCACCGGCTCAACCGCGACGAAGACGGGCGGGTGAAGTGCGTTGCGTGTTACATGTGCGCCACGGCGTGCCCGGCGCGCTGCATCGACATCATTGCGGCGCCGTCGCCCTGGCCGGATCGAGAGAAATACCCGGAAACTTTTGCCATCGACGAATTGCGCTGCATCTATTGCGGCATGTGCGAAGAGGCATGTCCGGTTGATGCGATCGAGTTAACGTCGCTTTACGATCTAACGGGACTCAGTCGTGAAGAAATGATCTTCGACAAAGAAAAACTGCTCAGCGTATTCGATCAAACTACCAAGGCAGGGACCGACCCAATCCGCACCCTCGCAGGAAAACTCGGCCCGGCGTCGGAAGTGGCGCCCGAAACAAGATGACTTCATTTCTTACGACAGTTGCCCTGCCGATGCTGACGGGGCTCGCGGCCGTTTACTTGCTGTTGCCGCGGCCCCGGCCGATCAACCGCGCCATCGGTTCCGCTTTGGCAGGAGCTGCGCTCGTGTCGGCCGGCTGGTTGTTGATTCGGCCGCGCGCCTTCGACCCCGAGACCGTCCTTTTCTATGCCTTCGCCGGGCTTGCAGTCATTTCAGGTGGTCTGCTTATCACGCAGCGAAATCCCGTTCATGCCGCATTGTCGTTCGCGCTGGTGGTGCTAAGTACGTGCGGGTTGTTCCTGCTGCAAGCGGCCCCGTTTCTGATGGCGGCTACCATCATTGTGTACGCAGGCGCCATCGTCGTGACGTTTCTGTTCGTCATCATGCTGGCGCAACAGGCCGGACTTTCGAATGCCGACGCACGCTCCCGTGAGCCGTTGTTATCGGTCATGGCCGGCTTCGTGTTGCTCGGCACCTTGCTCTACGTGTTGAGCCGGCATTTCGATCCTGCTCAGCCGGGAATGCTCGCCGCGCCGATGGCGAATGAACCGCCACGGCATTTGCCGGCCGAGAACGTGGCAGCGTTGGGTCGGACCCTTTTCACCGAGTATTTGATTCCAGTGGAACTTGGCGGCACGCTGCTTCTTGTCGCGACAGTTGGCGCCATCGTAATCGCGGGTCGACGTTCGGAGAGGATGCGATGACCCCGACTGCGAGTCTACAAAACTATCTGGTGGTCGGCGCCATGCTGTTCGTCTTGGGCATGATCGGCTTCCTGACACGGCGCAATTTCATCGTCATGTTTCTCTCGGCCGAGATGATGCTGCAAGGCGTGGCGGTCAACTTCGTTGCCTTTGCGCGATTCCGTGGAAACCTCCAGGGACAGGTGTTCGTCTTGTTCCTGCTGACCGTCGCCGCTTGCGAGGCGGCGATTGCGTTGGCTCTCGTGCTCATGCTCTTTCGAACGCGCCATTCGTTGGACGTGAGTGTCTGGCAAGACCTGCGCGAGTCGGGCCTTGACGCCACGGTGGATACAGAGCCTCTCGAACCACCGCCGGCGGAACCGGCTTTGCCTCGGCTGACCCCAGCCGGAATCGAGCCGACACGGCCACAGGAGATGGGTCGTGTTTAACGTGATGGACCATCTTTGGTTGATCCCGGCGCTGCCGCTCGCCGCCAGCGTCCTGATTGCATTGCTCGGGCCGCGCGGCCTGCGCGGGCAAAGCCACTGGCCCTGCATCCTGGCCATCGCCGTTTCGTGCGCGCTATCGTTAATAGTGTTGATGGAAGTCGCCAAAGCTCCTGTCGGGTTCGAAGCGACGACGTGCTCTTACACGTGGTTCCAAATCCATGATGTCGACGTCGGGTTTTCGCTAAGGGCCGATGCGCTGACGGCGATCATGCTGGTAACCGTGACGTTTGTCGCAACCTTCATTGCGATATACTCCGCCGGTTACATGCACGGCGATCCTGGGTACGCGCGCTACTTCGCCGAGATCTCGCTTTTTGTGTTCTCGATGACGGGACTGGTTCTGGCAAACAACTTCATTTTGCTCTATGCCTTCTGGGAAGGAGTCGGCGTTTGCAGCTATTTGCTGGTGGGATTCTGGTTTACGAAGCCCTCGGCCGCGGCGGCGGCGCGCAAGGCATTTTTAGTCACACGGATCGGCGATTTGGGATTCATCCTCGGCATCATTCTGCTTTGGATCGAGAGCAAGCATCACCTTGATTACGACGATGTCTTCAACAACGCCGGGAATATTGGAACAACGGCGCTCACCTGGATTTGCTTGTTGCTGTTTTGCGGCGCCGTGGGGAAGTCGGCGCAGTTCCCGTTGCACGTCTGGCTGCCCGACGCCATGGAAGGACCGTCACCCGTGAGCGCGCTGATTCACGCGGCAACGATGGTCACCGCCGGCGTGTACATGGTTGCGCGCTGCATGCCGTTGTTTACTCTCGTCCCCAGTACGTTAGTTGTCGTCGCCGTGATCGGCGCGTTCACCGCCCTGTTGGGCGCCCTCATTGCGCTCACGCAAAACGACCTCAAACGTGTCTTGGCTTATTCCACCATTAGCCAACTCGGCTACATGTTTCTCGCCCTCGGAAGTGGCATTACGACGGAGTTGGCAACTGTAGCCGTCGTGGCCGCGATCTTCCACTTGTTCACGCACGCGTTCTTCAAGGCGTTGCTTTTCCTTTCTGCCGGGAGCGTCATGCATGCGATGGGCAATGTGATCGACATGCGCCGCTTCAGCGGCTTGCGAGCAATCATGCCCGTTACTCACGTCGCGTTTCTGTGCGGTGCCTTGGCTCTTTCGGGGTTTCCGTTTTTCTCCGGCTTTTGGAGCAAAGACGAAATCCTCGGCGTTGCCTTCGATGCCGGCCGCGAACCGCAGTTTGCAACCATTTACCTCGGCTTGTGGGTGGTTGGCCTTGTCACGGCGGGTCTGACGGCGTTCTATACATTTCGCGGTTACTTTCGAACATTCTGGGGAGAGACTCGAATTCCAGCCGAAGCCGGGGAACATGCACACGAATCGCCGGGAATCATGACGATGCCGCTCATGGTTCTTTCCGTCGGCGCGGTGTTCGCGGGAATTGCAGGGCCGCTCACACACTGGTTCAGCAATCTGGTGACGCGGACGCCACGACTGGGACAACTGTCCGACCCGCACTTGCATTGGGGGATGATGTTGATCAGCAGCGTGTTTGCGCTGAGCGGGATTTTCATTGCTTACTTGATGTACGTCGCCAAGCCGGAATGGCCCGGATTACTGGCGCAGGGTACACGGTCTTTATCAACTTTCACTGACGAAGTTTCGATTCGATGAGATTTACAACGGGATAGTGGTCCGGCCGCTCTCGGTGCTTGCTCAGCTTTGTCGCGTGTTCGATCTCTACGTGCTTGACGGGCTGGTGGACCTTGCCGGGCAAGTTCCTCGGTTGGTGGGAATCGTCTTCCGGCCGATGCAGAACGGCCTGGTGCAGTTTTATGCGTTGGCGATGGTGTTAGGTTTGGTGGTGTTCCTTGTAGCATTGGTTCGGGCTATTGCGCAGTAAGAGGAATTGACCATAAAGACACGAAGGACACAAAGAAAAATCTCGGACCTTTGTGCTCTCTGTGTCTCTGTGGTGAATCAAATTTGAATGCAAACCGTCGTTCTTTGCCTTTTGGCCATTCCGGTAATCGGCGCCGCCATAGTTGCGGCGCTCGGTCCGAGCCGTGTCGCGTTGAACCGTGTGATCGCCCTTTTCACGACAACGGTTGCCCTAGCGCTGGCGGTGATGTTGGCCGTCAATTTCTGCGAGCAGCAATCCACACTCGAGTTGCCGCAGGCTGGGAGTTCTACGCCGTCTACTTTTGCGCCTTCCTTCGCCACAACGCACGAATTGCTTCGTCTCGGAAGCGGACCGGAAGAGTCGATCCAGTTCTACGTCGGCATCGACGGCCTCAACGTTTGGCTTGTGCTGCTTGCGGCGTTGCTTTTGGTCCCGTCGGTTCTGGTGTCGTGGCACGCGATAACAGAGCGGGCCAACGAATACTACGCCTGGCTGCTGGTCCTGGAAACCGGCATGCTGGGCGTTTTCCTTTCGTTCGACATTATCCTCTTCTACATCTTCTTTGAGCTGACGCTGGTGCCGCTCTTTTTTCTGATCGGGATTTGGGGTGGGCCGCAACGGCGTTATGCCGCGCGTAAATTCTTCATTTATACCTTGGCAGGCAGTTTGATTACCCTCCTCGGCGTGCTCGGCGTGGTTTTGGCATGTTATCACGATCAAAACACACTGACGTTCTCCATCCCACGGCTCGTTTCAATTGTCAACGAACAGTTGAGTCGGACTGCGAATGATCCGATGGACTTCGCTTACTGGCGCACCGTGCAGTTCTGGGTGTTTCTTGCGCTCACGGTTGGCTTTGCCATCAAGGTGCCGCTCGTGCCCGTCCACACCTGGTTGCCGCTTGCCCACGTCGAAGCTCCAACTGCCGGCAGCGTGTTGCTTGCCGGCGTGCTGTTGAAGATCGGCTCTTACGGTTTTCTCCGGCTCTGCCTACCGTTGGCGCCGGACGCGAGCCTAAGTCTTGGTGTCCCCTTGATCGGAACCCTTGCGGTGGTCGGCATCGTTTACGGCGCACTATGTGCGCTCGCACAAGATGACATCAAGAAGCTGGTGGCGTATTCGAGCGTGAGCCATTTGGGCTTCTGCATGGTTGGCCTGTTTGCACTGAACACGACGGGCATCACGGGCGGATTACTGCAGATGATCAACCACGGGCTTTCAACCGGAGCATTGTTCTTGGTCGTCGGAATGCTCTACGAGCGCTACCACACCCGAAAGATGGCTGACTACGGCGGCATGGCCGTCCGCCTTCCTCTATTGAGTGTGTTCATGGTGTTCTTTTGTCTGACTAGCGTCGGGTTGCCTGGATTGAACGGGTTTGTCGGCGAAGCATTGGTGCTTATGGGAATCTTCGATGCCGAAAGAGCGGCGCAGCGCGATCCTATTCTCACGGCAGTCGCCGCCAGCGGGATTGTCTTGGGGGCGTGGTATTTGTTGACGATGCTGATGCGGGTCTTTTTCGGCCCCGTGAAGGAGCCGCCGCATCATGGCGTGGTTCACGACCTCACGCGCCGGGAGTTGCTGGCGCTCGTTCCCATTGCGGTGCTCTGTGTGGCGATCGGCGTTTACCCCCAACCGGTGCTTGATGCGGCAAAGCGCGACATCGGGGTTGTCGCGGATTTGATGAAATCAGCCAAAGATCGAGAGAACCTTCACCATCGTGACTGAACAGAGTTTGATTCGCGCGTTGACGGATTCGCTGCCGCTCCTGGGGCCGGAGCTGGCTTTGGGAGCGGCGGGTTGCGCGCTGTTCCTCGGCGCCACGTTCCCAGGCCGCCGCAGTGGTTGGGCCGTGTTTGCTCTGACGGCACTCGTTTCCGCCGCCGTGTTGGCCTATTGGCCGCGGCCGAGCGTCGCACGCTCTCTGGAACATCTTCTAGCTGCACCGATCGTGTTAGATCACCTGGCACAATTTACCAAAGGGCTTGCTATTCTCGGCGGCATCGTCCTCGTGTTCCTTAGTTGGGATGAAGTGAGCGACCGATCCGCGGCCGAGTATCACGGCTGTTTGTTATTCATCGTTGCGGGCTTGTGCCTCGCCGGTTCGGCCAACGAGCTGGTTACGCTGTTTCTCGCGCTGGAACTGATAAGCATTCCGACATACGTGCTGCTTTATCTGCCGCGATTCGACCACGCTTCGCAGGAAGCGGCAATGAAGTACTTTTTGCTCAGCGTGTTTTCGTCGGCATTGTTGCTCTTTGGGTTCAGTTATCTCTATGGCCTGAGCGGCACGACGAACTTGACGGGCCTGGTCGAGCGTCTGACACAACCGGATGAAAGCGGAAGCTCGCGAGCGATCATTCTGGTGGCGGTCCTCATGGTCGTTGCGGGCCTAGGTTACAAGATCACCATGGTCCCGTTCCATTACTATGCCCCCGATGTGTATCAAGGCGCCCCTACGACCGGCGCCGCACTACTAGCGTTCATTCCGAAGGTGGCCGGGTTCGTCGCACTCTTTCGTATCTTGGGTTTTGTGCGTCTGGATGTTGTCGATGGCCCGCAGATTCTTGGCGAACAGCTTTCCGTCCTATTCTGGATTCTGGCGGCCGTCACGATGCTGTTGGGGAACGTACTGGCGCTGTTGCAAACCAATCTGAAGCGGTTGCTCGCTTACTCCAGCATCGCACACGCCGGTTACATGTTGGTGGGGGTCGCGGTGGCCCATCATCTGGCCATCGCCGCGCCGCCGACTCAGGCGCCAGGCGGCGTGCCGGCCGTGATGTTCTATTTGGTTGCGTATGGTGCCATGACGATCGGCGCCTTTGGGATCGTTGCCAGCCTGAGCACCCCCGAACGGCCTGTGGAGACAGACGATGATTTGGCCGGACTTAGCCAGAGTCATCCCGGCGTCGCACTCCTGATGGCGTTGTTTCTGTTTAGCCTCATAGGAATTCCTTTGACGGCGGGCTTCATGGGCAAGCTGTTTCTGGTCACCGGCGCTTTGGCCATCGACGGTCCCCAGGCGACGATCTTTCGTTGGCTCGCCGTTCTGTTGGTGGTGAACGCAGCGATCGGCGGCTGGTACTACCTGCGAATTCTCGCGAAAATGTATCTTTTCCCGTCCGCTCGACCGATCAGACATCGGCTCGCATTGCCAGGACTCATCGCGTTATGGCTCTGCGCCGCGGTCACACTGGCGCTGGGGGTGTACCCGAAACTCGCTTACGACGCGGCAACTCGAGTCATCACCCCGGAAATCGCCTCGAGCAATCCAACACGACTCGAAGCCAATACATCACCGCAGAACTAGGTAGACGCTTTGTAGGAAAATGGATTAGGAAACAGGTGGCGTACAAGATCGGCCTGCGATGCAGCCGCTGCCTCGAAAGCCGCAGCGCCGTTGTCCAACGTTGCCGCGTTCGACGATTTCGCGTGCAGACCAACGGCTTCTGCGCAAGCGCGTGCAGTGTCTAGCGCGATCTCGAAACCGGCGTCCGGCATGTCGACGTGTGCGGCGGTGCGGACGGCCCAAATGGCCTTCGCAACAGCCGCAAGTTCTGGTCCGCGCACCGGGTCGCCCTCGGTGTCATGAGCCAGGTCGCCGATAACTCGTTCCTCCTCGTTGCCCGCGGCCGTAGCGGCCTTTAGCTCGGACGCGTTGCATCGTCCCTCCGCAAACGCTTTCGTCACGTCGATCAACCGCCGATGCGGCCCGTCCGGAATCAAGTTCTTGATCTCTCCGCAACACATGCAGGCGAATAATCGTAGGGATCGCTCGTCGGCTCTTTCTCGAATGGTCTCGAGCAAAGCTGCGGGATTGGTGGATGTATCCCACTCCGCCTTTGTATCGACCGTTTGAACCACCCACCCGGCAGATGGGTCAGTCGAGGAAATGCGGATGCTCACGGTTGCGCCTGGTTGGAGTGCCTCGATGCGCTCCAAGTCTGCGACACCGCTGCCGAAATGGAAACGCGAAAGCCGGGCGAGGACTTCACGCCCGGCATCGAGGTGGACCCGGTAGAATTGTGGCTCCGGTTCTTCGACAATGATGCCGCGCTGAAGTAAATCAGCCATATTGCCGCATTACCAACTCCGGGCCTTACAGTTTCGCCAAGACGAACTGGAAAGTGCCGTAATAGGTGCCGTCAATCAGCACGGGGTCCATTTCTAACTCGGGCAGATACGAACCGTCGTTGTCGTTCAGGGGATCGCCCTTGAAGTAGAGTTGCGTGGTCAAGGCTTGGAAACCACGCGGGTGACTGACTTTGACGTGGATATGAGCCGTGCGGCCGGGATAGTGCCCCGGCCAAATGGTTCGAAACCAGTAGTTGCCTTGCTTGTCGGTAAACAGCCGGCCGCGTCCACGGTACTCGGGACTGGTATTGTCGTAGACGCCGCCATCATCGCATTGCCACACATCAAGGAGGCCCCGCGGAATAGGTTTCCCGGTCGTGGTCACGACTCGGCCCGAAACATAGAGCCAATCGCCGGGTTCGTCGTCGTCGAACAATTGGTTACGGAATGGCGCTCCCGCCTTGTAATAGGGTCCTTGGGGATTACCGGGCGTCGGCGGAAGGTCACGCTCTTGAGCCTGGCTTGGCAGCCCCGTGGCAATCACTGCCGTGGCGCCTAGTGCGGTACGTATGAATGTGCGGCGTGTCAACGGTGAGTCATTCATTGAGTGCTCCTTAACAATCCTTTCTCGCGCAAAGTTGGAACCAAACAACGAGCATATCGCAATCTCGCGGGAATGTCTAATGAATGGTTGCCAGCGGTACAACGTCCCCATAGTAGTATGCGCAATAACTCCCTACGTCACTTCTCACGGAGACGTTTTCCATGAACGCGATGTTGTTCCGGCTGCCGTTGGCGTTGTTCTCGTGTTTGCTTCTTGCGGCGCCAGCTTGGAGCGGCGAAATCAAGCTCGCTCGGCACCCGGACTACCACAATGGACAGGTTGTCTTTAGCTATGCCGGCGATCTGTGGAAGACAGCCGAGGACGGATCCCATCCGATTCGCCTGACGGCGCACCGGGCGCGCTCGACCAATCCACGCTTCTCGCCGGACGGTAAGTGGATTGCCTTCTCTTCATCCCGTTATGGAAGCACTGACGTATTCGTGATTCCAGCAGCGGGTGGCGTTGCCAAACGCTTGACTTATCATTCCGCCGGTGACACCGTGGTCGGGTGGTCACGTGATTCCAAGCGCATCGTTTTTACCTCGGCGCGTGGCCTCCTTTATCCGGGTACGCCGAACTTGTATGAAGTGCCCGTCGACGGCGGTTTGGAACAGCCGTTGCCTACGGATTGGGGCTACTGGGGCAATTACTCGCCGGACGGGCAAAAGTTCGCGTTCAATCGCCATCCGGCCCCGTGGTCACGCAAGCACTATCGCGGCAGCTACTCGGCCGATTTGTGGGTAATGGACCTTACCAGCAAGACTTACCGGCGGATCCTGGATGCCGATCTTTCCGACGACATGAAGCCGAACAACATGTGGCCCATGTACGCCAACGGCTACATCTATTTCGTCTCCGACCGCGACGTGATGGCCAAGGCCGGCAGCCCGGAAGCGATGAAATCTACCAGCAACATTTGGCGCGTCAAGGAAAACGGTGGTGAACCCGAGCAGGTAACGCGGCACACGAGCGGCTCGCTCTTTTTCCCATCCATTTCCGCCGACGGCAAGACCATTGTTTATGAAGAAGGGTTCGGACTTTGGAAGCTGGATGTCCCGTCGGGACAAACAAAAGAAATCAAAATCAATCTCTCCGTGGATGAGAAAGACAACAACCTGGAGACGGTTACTTCCGAGGGCGAGGCGGATGCTTTCCATTTGTCGCCCTCCGGAAAGCGGGCCGTCATCACGACCAACGGCGAGTTGTTTACGATCGCCACGGATCGCGGAGATGTCCAACGATTGACCCGGACGTCGAGCACGCGGGAAGGTCAGCCGAGATGGTCTCCGGACGGGAAGTGGATTGCTTTCACGAGCGATCAGAACGGCCAAGAAGACGTGTGGATTTGCGACGAGCGCGGCGGCCAACTCAAGCAAATCTCTAACGGCGACACGCCCAAGAGCCAGGTTCAGTGGTCGCCGGATTCGAACGCAATTCTGTACACGGGCGCAGACAAGAAACTCTACGTCTACCAGATGGAAGATGGAAGCACCAAGGAAGTGGCGAAAGCGGCGGTAGGGAGTTTTGGTGGGAACGCCATCCAGAACCCGCAGTGGTCGCCCGACGGAAAGTGGATTTGCTTTGCGAAGGCCGGCGAAAACCTTCTGCCGCACGTCTTTATCATTTCGGCGGAGGGGGGCAAGGAGCACCGCATCACGGATGACACGTACTACAGTGAGAGCGGCGCACTGTGGACCGGTGACGGAAAACGAATCGTGTTCATGTCGGGAATGGATGTGGGCAACATCGGACAAATGGGCCGTTCGACGGCGCAACTCTATGTCGTTTCGCTGCAAGCCGAGGATCAGGACGCGGCAAGTCGCGGCATTGATAGTGAGGAAGAAGCCCAGAAGGCAGAACGGCGCAATCGTGGCCGAAGAAATCCCCTCGCTTCGGGTGATGAACCCGCCCGAGAGGGCGATGGCGAAACACCGCCCGGCGGCCGTCGCGCCACGGGCACCCGGCCAAGGTGGAAGTTAAGATCGATTTCGATCGCCTCAGCCGGCGCATTCGGCAATTGACTCGCCTCGCCGACAACATCGGCAGTGTGGCCGTTTCGCCGGACGGCCAAACGGTAGCCTTTTCCACTTTTGGAACCGAAGGCGGCCGCTCGGCGCAGTCGCTTTGGACCATCGGCATCGATGGCGAGCGCCAGACGCGCGTCACTCAAGCGGGACAATCCACCACGGAAGAAGAGGAATCTCCCGGCCGGCGCGGCGGTCTCGGCGGCTTTTCCAACTTGCAATTCACGAAAGACGGCCGATCGCTCTACTATCGCCAGAGCAACGGCATCTATTACATTTCCGTTCCGAGCGGCGGCTCATCGAGTGGCGCAGCAAGCGCGGCGCTCGGCGGCCGTCGTGGCGGTGGTGGCGGCGGTGGCGCCCCGGCGGCGGAAGGCTCAACCGCGACGGCGGGCGGCGCTGGCCGGCGCGTCAACTTCACGGCCCGTGTCGAAATCGATAACCGTGCCCGACGCAAACAGGTGTTCAACGAAGCCTGGCGCGTCATGAAATTCCGCTTTTACGACGACAAGATGCACGGTGTCGATTGGGAAAAGATGCGTGGTCACTACGAGTCGTTGCTTGACCATGCCTCAAGCGCGGACGACATGCAAGATGTCGTCAACATGATGATCGGCGAACTCAACGCATCGCACACCGGTTTGAGCGGCGGCGGAGGTGGCGGCGGACGTCGAGGCGGTGGTGGCCGAGCGGATGCGCGATTCCCCGGCTTTGACCTCGAGCCAGACAGCAGCGGCTTCTACAAGGTCGCGCACGTCTACAAGAACGGGCCGGCCGACAAGGACTATGTCAAAATCAACAACGGCGATTTCATCCTGGCCATCGACGGCCATGATCTGAAGGCCGGCGAAAACTACTGGAAGCATTACGCTGAAGCTGCCGGCAACAAAATCGAGTTCACCGTCAACTCGAAACCCACGACGGAAGGCGCCTGGAAGTCCAAGATAACGCCGGTAAGCGTTTCACAGCACGGCAACATGCAGTACGAGAAATGGGTCGCCGACCGCCGGACGATGGTCGACAAAATGTCAAATGGCGAAATCGGCTATCTGCACATTCGCCAGATGAACGAAACCTCGCTGCGCCAGTTCGAGAAGGACCTCGCGGCCCTGTCCAATAAGAAGGGACTGGTCATCGACCAACGTTTCAATCCGGGCGGCAACATCGACCAGGAACTGCTGCAAATCCTACAACAGAAACAGTACCAATACACGAGGGTGCGCGACTCGAACCAAGTGGCCCGCCCGTTCCGTGGGTTCTTCGGTCCCATGGTCGTCATGGCCAACGAACGCTCAACGTCCGATGCCGAAGTATTTCCCGACGGCTTCCGCACGCTCAAGCTCGGCAAAGTCGTGGGCGTCACGACGTACGGCGCCGTGATCGGCACTGGCTCATACCAGATGATGGACGGCTCCTCGATCCGCACGCCGAGTTCGGGGCTGTGGAACGTGAGCGGCCAGAACCTGGAAAACTACGGCGTGCCACCGGACATTTATGTCGACAACACGCCCGAGGATTTCCTGAAGGGCCGTGACGCCCAGCTCGAAAAGGCGGTCGAAGTCGTCCGGGCGGAGATGAAGAACAAAGCTGCGGACGTGCGGCGTTAGTTGTGCGCTTCCAAGCCCACGGACAGCGGTCCGTGGGCTTGGCCTATCCGTTCCCCTCGATACACCACGATGGCGGACCCGTCGGCGATGAACGCTGACGCGGGAGTGCTGCTCAGTGCGGACTCGAATTCGCAGCCGTAGAAGCTCTTTACGTCGCACTTGAATTCGGCGTTCACCGCCCGCCAAACTCGCCAGGGCGGGTGATCCACGCGATATTCGCAGGTACTGCCGTCGCGCAGGACGGAATAACCCCAATAATGCTCGGTGATGAACTCCTCCTCCGAGTTCGGCGCAGGCAACCGCGCCTCACCTTGAAACTCGGCACGCATGACATTTTCGGACGTTTTGCTCTGCCATCCGTACATCACACGCCCCGGCCGGCGGGTGGCTGCATCCGGCAACGTGAGCTCAAAGCGCATGCGATGGCGAACGAAGTTCTCGTTGTAGAGCCAGCGGGCGATGCTTGCCACAGCTCGTAGCGGGACAACTTCCTTGATGAAAACGACGCCGCGGCGCCAACCCGCCTCTGTCCGTCGGCGGACATAGAACCGCAAATTGATCTCACTGAAGTGGCGGTGGAAGGGGATCGGCACGCCCCAGATCCGCGTGTTTCGGTAGCGAAATGCCACCATGCTTACGAAGGTTCGGCCATTCCAGGTATCAAGCTCGGTTCCAAGCGGCGCCAATGGCCGGATGACCGACGGGTCGATTTCGTAGTTAAGCATCAAGAGATGGAGCCACTCGGCCGTCATGAACCGGCGCATTGAATTCGCGGTCGTCGTTGCTTGGAGCGGTTTCATAGAAGGCGCCCTCGACTACAGTCTTCATACCGTAGTGGATCGATTCAATTAACCATCCACTCCAGGTTTTGTGGGAGCTCGAAGGCGCGGAAAGCCGAGGGTCAACACTACAAGTTCATCGTCTACATCGCTGTGGCATCCGTGGCAGAAAAGGAGATATCCGGCCAAGAGGGCGAACGCGGCCCATGCGAGATGGCCAAGCCAGGCGGGCGTCTGTGGCGACTCGACGTCGATGGATGGATCACGACGCTGTTGCGTCTCCGTACCGAGCGCCGGCAAGGTACACACTCCGTGACTAGCACATGGGACATGCTGCTAGAGATTACTTCTTCCTCTCCACGATCTGAATCTGTTCCGCGCCTTCGAGCCGTAGTTGCGGCCGTTCCTTGTATAACGTGATCGTTCCGGTCACGCGCACTTTCGTTTTCAAGAAGTGCGTTCCCGGATCAGTGATCTTGGCGTCTTTCAGTTTCTCCTGAGCGCTCCCGTCGACGACCACGCCGAAGTTGGCTTTGTCCTTGAAGCTCTCCTCGGAGTTGAGAAATATCAGCTTGCCGTCGTTCGACTTGCCGACGGATTTGATTTCCATCTCGACGATGCACTTTTGGTTGACGTACTTGGATACGTCGGCCGGCGCAATGATCTGCAGCGGTTTCTTATCGTCGGCGGAGAGCGGCGAGCAAGCGAGCAAGATCGACAGAACGGTACAGATTCGCATGGCGGGTGCTCCTGAATTATGACATCGAGGTGGAGGGCAACGCACTCCGCTTTGTATCGGTGGCAGGTGCATCCGCCAAGCCGAAGCTGACATCGTTAGGCAGACGGATAATTCTTCAGCAAGCTCTGTAAATCTCCGTAATCATACGGCGGCCGCTTTCGTACAGCCAACACATCGACCGTCTTATCGGCTTCGGTGACCGCGTACACCACACGCCAGCGCTCTAATCTTAGGCGGCGCACTTGGCAGGCAAGGTCGGGGATGTTAAGTTCCCTGCTCTTGGGAGGTCGCGGATTATCAGCTAGACCGGCTACCGTTCGTCGAACCCTCTGCCGGATGTGACCTGGAAGGCTCTTGATCTCCTTCAAGCCGGCCGGCGTGATGTATATCTTGTAACGACTCACGCCAACTCTCTTTCGACCGCGTCCCATGTCAACCAACCGGCGCGTTTTCGACTTCCTTTTGCCGCCTTTAATTCCGCAAAAGCTTGCCGGGCGATGCGGACGTCTTCAAGGGTTTCGAGCCATTCGATTAGGCTCTCCCAGTCGTCGCCAGTGAGGACGGCGAAGCGCTTGCCTCTCTTGGTTACGAATTGCACAGATTGCAGAGCTTCTAGTCCGCTCATGGCTTTCCTTCCAACAAGGCTTAGTAAGGGTGAGTGTGAACTGAACTGATGCTATTTTCAGCAATGACGCACCACGACACACATCGGTCGCGGTCCTGTCGCCACTGTTGTTAAATGTCTGGCCGGACGCCGCCAGGCGTTCGTAGATCGCATCGACCGCTGCCCATCCATTGGGAATTCGCCTTTGTAAGGCTTCGGACAGAATGGCTTTGGCCTCGTCTTCGGGCGTGCGACCGTGAGCTACCGCGCGCTCGTGAAAGTGCTGGACGATGGATTCGTTCAGATTGGTGATAACTATTTCTGACATCTTCTTTATCATGAACCGAACAGGGCATTCGCTCAAGAGGTCCTCAACCAGAAGTTTAACGTTGCTCGTAAAAAGATCTCATCTTCTCAAAACGGGAACTTCATTAGCAGCGCACCGAGAATCATGCCCACGAGAGTGCCAACAACTGATAGCGACACACCGATGATTCCCAGAGCTTTGCCCTTGGAAAGACACAGCCCGATGATACCCAGTGTAAGGCCGGCAATGCCGAAAAGCGGAGGGCACAACAGAAACGCAACGGCGCCAAAGATGCAGGAGAGGATCGAGCATACCCGACCGCCTACGCTTTCTGGTTCGAACTCATCTACATCCCGATAGGACAACAGTGGGGCCGGCGGATAGAAGTTTATAGTTGGCGGCGGAAGTGACGTTGCCGGAGCGTCCTGCGAATGTTCATTCGCGAACATCAGAAACTTGCCAGCCTCTTTCAAAATGGCGGCATAACATACGTCGTACCGATTTGCCTCGTCTGGGTTTTTGCTTGTGATATCAAGCTCGCTGTACCCGGCCATATTAGTGAAAACATACAAGTCATGCTCAGTGCCATCCGCGGCGAGGGCGTCCAACGTAAAACGAGCATGTAGGTTGGCTCGTTCGAGCCGAACAATTCCACAATTACAGGCCCGAAGAGCATGCAAAAGGGCTTCAAACACTATGTCGTGAGGCTTCGTGAAACTCGCACTTACCTTGGCTTTTTTCTGACGCTGTTGCGGTTGCGGCGACAAAACTAGCTCGTTCGCATTCTCCGCGTGTGCGGCTTCTTCGTGTACACTCGCACTGGACCAAACATTCTCCCGTACCTCGTCCGAATCTGCTTGGTGGCCCGTGAGCTTCGATTCCTCCGGCGTTATTATTCCGCCAAAACGGTGATTGCACTTCGGACACCGGATTCTCCGGCCGGCTTGATCCGGCCGCATGAGCAGCTTCTTGCGGCACTTCGGGCAAGCCGTTCTTATCGTGGCGTCTTTTTCCATGGGGCGATCTCCATCACCAGCGCGGGACGATTCCAGAAGAGAGAGCCGGGAACATGAACCATAGTTGAGTACCCTTATGGGAGCAGGAGCTAGCGCGGAATGCAGCTATTGTGCGGCGTGCGAGCAAGGATCGCAAGCGAAAAAAGTTCTGCGGAGCACTAGAGCTGGGTCAATGGGGAGGTGGAAGTTGTGTTGCTCGCGTATCCGGTGAAAGTGCGTTCGCCAAGCCGGTGTTTCGCCACTCGTACGTTGGTGTCGTTGTAATCTCACGTTTTCGACTTGCGCCCGGCTTCGCCCGACCAGCGAGCCACTTCTTGTAAGAAATTTGACTTTCACCAGATGGCTGGCCAGCGAGAAGGTTTGCGACGCTGATGTCCTCATCGACCGCGGGCCAGTGGATGCCGTGGCCGCCGCCAATGAGTCGCCACTTCGCCCGCTCCTTCGGCGTGGCAACCGCCAAGCGTGGATACCACGCAATTGGCGCCGAAATGGAACGCCCGTCGGCAAGCTCTACCGTCAACGTGTCATCATTCAGTGTAACGCGCGTCGCGAGGGCCTCTCGGTTCTTCGGCATGGAGGAACTCGATCCGACTTACGCCGGCCTGCGGCGGTTTTGTCGGTTGTCTCGCTCTTCGTGCGATGCATGACGCAGAGCTGACCAGTCCACCTCTGCCACCCAGCACTTCGCCTCGGCGTCGAAGTGAACGACTCCGTCGATGCGTAACTCATCCGGCTGACCTTGGTCATCCGAGTCGTCGGTGTAAAACGTGAGCTTTTGCCGTTCCTTTAGTTGGATGCCCTGGCGGTCCAGATCTTGGAGTGTTCCTGCGCAGGTTAACTTCAGTCGGTTGTGGTCATCGAGATTCTGAAAATCAGCATAGATTCTTGGAGTGATCATTCGACGCTCCGGTCATCTCGTACCGGCGTTCGGATTCTTCATTGTCGGCCGAAAGACTTCGCTCGCTTCGTCCGGTGTTAAGCCACTTAGCGTGGCGTGATGCGGATTCGTACGGGTCGGTGTCGGTCGCACTTCACCACCAGCAGCTCGTACCTTGTCAACGGTTGTTACGCCTATCTGATTATGCGGGATTCCTGGGTAACCCGTACTTGGGTTCGGTGTGGTTAACTCTTCAACTGACGCACCCGAGGCCGAGTTCACCGACACACCGTCCAGTCTTCCCACAGCATCGGTCGTCACGGTCGATCCCTGGGAGAAACTCTCCGGCAGATTCTGACCACCTCTCACTACAAGCGCGTCGTCGGGAAGCGATGCTATGAGCGTGCGGTCTCAGTCTCGTGAACCCGCCATTGCTTATTGTAACAAGGATCGTGCGAATCGCGGCGTGGAACGGGCGCCTTCCTAGCACCTGTTTTCTTAGATCAAACCGTACTACCCAACAACGCCAGGTCGAAACTGACATCCGAGCTGGTTACGTTGGCCTGGTGGACTTCCACAGCGAGGGTGTTGGTGCCGGTGCGCAATAGGGCGGAATTGACCAGGGCTTCATAGAACGTCGATTCGCCCGTCCCGGTGACCGCGGTCGATGCCAAGGTGGAGTAAGTGATCGGCCCGACGGGCATGTTATTGCGGAGAATCTCCGTGCCATTGAGGTAAACCACGGCGCCGTCGTCGCGCAAAAGCTGCACACTCAGGCCGGGGTATAGTGACGGGTCAGGCACGGTGAAGGTGTGGCGGAAATACGTCGTGATGTGCTTGTTGTTGGAGTCCGCCCCGTAGCTGACCACGGTGGCTTCGTCGCCGTCGCCGTAACCCAGTTGGGCGGGGCCGGACGCCCAGGCGCCGGCGTTGAAGCGCGGTCGGCGCCAGGCGGTACCCTGATTCGAGCCATCGTCCAGGTACTTCCACGTCGATCCCGCGGTGACGATCGGCGTCGCCGGCTTGGTCAGAGTGTGGGTGTCGATCACGTCGCCGGCGCGAGATGAATTGGAAAGTCATTGCCGATTCATCGCCCTGTACCAGCATCGCCCCATAGTCCGCGTTGTACTGTACCTGGCTACCTGGGATGATCGGCCCAAACTGGTGGATGCTCTTGCCGCCCAGACCGTTGACGAAATACGTCAAGCCGTTGTGAAGGATGCGTTCGTAGATGTGGTCGTGGCCGGCCAAGACGACGCTGGCGCCCCATTGCTGGAAAGGCCATTGCATGTAGACTTCGCCGCCGTGCACATTGCCGGATGAGTAGGGCGCGTGGTGGAAATAGACCACTTTCCACGGCTCGGCGGCCGAGGCGAGCGCCCCTTGAAGCCACTGGGCCTGGGTCGACGTGCTGGAGGTGCCGTCTGGTTCACGAATATCGCTGTCCAGCGCGAAAAAGTGGATCGGCCCCCTGACAAAGTCGTAATAGCGCTCGTTTCCCTGGCCGGCCGGCAATGTGAAGTAATCGAGATACGGCGACAGCGGCGCGCCGATCGTGTTGTTCCAGTCGTGATTTCCCGGGGCGGGGAAAAACTGATTCTGCGCCGGGCCGGCGCAGATCTGGCCCGCCGGCGCGTCGGGGTTGTGAATGTAATCGCAGTAGTACTGGCCGATGTTTTGAACGATGGTGCTCGCCTCGCCGAACTCGTAGTTATTGTCGCCGACGGTGACGACGAAATCCGGAGTCCAGGTATCAACCAGATCGGCAACATCCATTTCGGGGATTCCGGCCAAGCCATAGTCGCCGATGACGGCGAATCGGAAGCCGGCATCCCGTTGCCCGACAGGCGGTGCGCCATGCGAGATAGGAGCGGGAATGTCTAGGAGATTGTTAGATCGAATTTGATGGGTTGCCTGGCCTGACTCTTTGAAGCCGCTGTATGAGCCCCGCTGATCCCGCGGAGCTACAAGAGGTTCGCTCCCCCCTTCCGCTGCCACCTCGGTGTTTTGGTGCCTGCGTGCAACGGGAGCTGGATCCATCACCGTCGGAAGGGGGTCGATGAGTGCCCAACTCGCGAGCAAGCTAAGAAGGGTATCGCCGGCTTGCAACCTCGGTTCCAAAGTCTCCAACCACGGTCGATATCGAATCCACTGAGTGTGTGAACTGTCGGCAACTAGTGAATAGCGCAAGTCACGCACTGAAATGCATCCCCCCCAACGATCCACGTCAGTTTCGCGTACATTCCACCGCGCACCGGTTGAAGTGTCAAGCATTCACATCGTATCGGATTAGCGCGGCTTCGCGGCTAGCTTCAACACTCACTCCGAACCGGCGCCCGGCTGTCGCGGCATCCAAGATCGGATTGCCTGAGCCATCAATCCGAATCCGGCAGGAAACGCGTCTTCAAGGCGCTTGATATCGCCCATGATTCGCCTTGCTTCACTAACGGCGCATGTGGTCTCAAGCTCCAACGACGGTCGGTCTGTACCGTACACCAACTTCTTCAATGCCGATCGTGTGAAAGGGCGCTGAGTCGTCGGCAAGCTGGCGCGCCATGCGGCCTCACCGACTTCATGGTGCCTGCCGACTAGGTACCAAGCTTCGATTGTCGGCACGGCGAGCCCGATTGCCACCTTCAATGCCTGCCTGCCCTGCCTCGGCTTCAATTGATGTTGAGCTTTCGCCATGATCTTGCGAACGCGGCAGAAACGGCAACTGTCCGCGGCTATCTCAGGTCGGTCGTGATCGCGCTCGTGTAACTCCGTGTTGTCGCACATTGGAATGCCAATGAACGCCCCGGAACACGCCGTCAAGCGCACTGAAGAAACGTGGGACGCTGTGCGCTTCAAGGTCCATATTGATGAGCTCCGGCGGTGCACCGAGGATGCCCTCCGTGAATACGGCCATCGCCGCCTGATCGGCCGGTGATTCGCAGTAGAAGCCAATTTTCATGGTTTGACGGTTGCGCCGCCGAGGACGCCGCTATACCAGACCTCGCTGAGCGGCGATTCGCCGAGAATTTCCTCGTAGTGCTCGATGTCGGTCAGCCGTTTCATTTCGACTTCGAGTCCTGCCTTGCGTGCGAGGACGACTTCCTCCGGATGGTCCCGGTACAGGTCAAGCAGGTAGGGTGAGTGCGTTGTGGCGATCACTTGGATTGGCGGCCGTGTCTCGCCGCAGCTTTCCGGGTAACTTAGGCGGTAGAGTGCGTCCTGCAAGTGTCGGAGCAATCGTGGGTGAAGGCCTCGGTCAATTTCTTCGAGACCTACCAAGGATGGTGGATCGGGGAGGTATGCCAGAGTTAGTAATGCTAGTGCAACCAGTGTCCCTTGCGATAATTCCTTTGCTGGAATTCGGTGACCTCCCTTCTTCGTGCGCAACACGATGCCTTTTTGGCCTGGCTGAGGTTTGTCGAAAAGGACTTGGTCGTACTCCGGCAGCCAGTGACACATTTCAGCTAGAAGGGCGTCCCAACGCTCCGGATGACTACCTTGTAGGTCGTCGAGGACCGCCGCCAATTCTCCCCCGTTCGACTCAAGCATTGCCCCAGACTTAACGTGCACCGGGCGGGCGATCGCCGCAAAGTCTAACGCAAAGGTCTCGATCCCGCTAAGCCACTTGCGCGCCGCATTGTCATCCTCTGTCGAGACTTTGCCGCCGTTCTCATAAACCAGGTGGAGTGCCTCGTGACCAGTCTTTTGCCACTTCACGGTGGCAAGAATGACCTGCTGCTTCAATCGCAGTCGCAATTGGATCTGTACCGCAGCGGCTTCATCAGGCGCAGAAACGCTGAGCAACGATGCCCATGACAACCCACTTGGCGATCCCGACCGCGCGTTTTTCCCGATGCCCTGAATCGCCTGTAGAACTGACGTTTTTCCGGAACCGTTCGGCCCGAGGAGCAGGGTGAAAGGCGCCAACGGGAGGGTCGTTCTGCGCAATGCCTTGAAGTTGAAGAACTCGATCGATTCAATCATCACGCTCTCCCGAATCGGGATGCTGCCTCGCCTTGACTGGTCGTGCGGCACAATACGCATTCTATAGGATGTGACGCATGACCTGCAGGCGTTCCAAAGATGTTTAGCGGACGAGGTAGCGCCTGGGCGTCACGTCCCCCCAACCCCTCTCCCCCCGCAGGGGGAGAGGGGCGCGACACTACATCACACCGCCGCCAGCATGCGCGACCGCTCGCGCGGCGCTCCAGCTGCCGGCGCAGCCGGTTGCGGGCGACGTGCAACCGGCGCTTGATCGTACCGACGGGCGTTTCGAACTCCCGGCTCATTTGCTTAAGCGAACGGCCGCGGAGGTAGAACGCCTCCAGAGTGGCGCGGTCGACCGGCTTCAAGCGATCGAGGCCACGCATGACTTCCGTGCGCTGCTCGGCGCGGATCATCTCGTCGAGCGGAGGGCGGACCTCGGCCGCGGCGCCGGCGAGGACTTCCGGCTCAGCACCGTGCACCAAACCGGCCCGACCGAGGCGGTTCAGGGCCATGCGCACAGTGATCTGCCGGAGCCAGCCGGCGAAGCAGCGCGGGTCACGCAACTGGTCAAGCTTGGTCATGGCGTGCATGAACACTTCCTGGGCCAGTTCCTGTGCCTCGGTTGCATTGCGCAGACGTACCAACGCGACGGCATAGACCGTCGGCTGGAAGCGCTCGATGAGCGCACCATAAGCCGACCGGTCGCCGGACCTTGCTCGCTCCACCAACTCTGCTATTTCGATCCACTGCGTCATGACTAATCCATCCGTCCCGATCCGTGTTCGTTTAAGTCCACACCGTGTCGGAATCGCGTGGCCCGCCAAGGATCATGGAGATTGGCAAGGCCGACTGCGTTTCCGCTTTTGCAACGGCCCGGCGTATTAATCGCCGGGACCGGCGCGGTGACGACAACGATTGAGGGCACAAGCGCCCGTCGAAGCCGCGACCGTAAGGGAGCGCTACCAAACCGCACCATCTCGGTCGCGGTTAAGAGCTCCGACGGTCTCTGTGGGAATAGAAGTTGTCGTGTTGGGACTGGCGGTGGATCAACTGATCCGACCGCGGGTCACCTGTCTCCCGTTCCCCGTGTCGAAGCCGTGGACATCGCGGCCGGCATGCACCATGCCGGGCTGCCTTGCTGGCGTTCCGCTTCATGGAAACGCTGCGGCAGCGGACATCCGAGGAGGTCATTGCCCCCGGCCGTGGGTGGTTTGGCTCTGAATTTGCCAAAACACCCGTCGGCCGCGAGGGTTAACCCTCCCACGGCAATGGCTCGTCCGGATAGGACGGCCAGCCCCGCGATCATCGCGGGACTTCGACGTACGAGGACGCCGACTGAGCTCGCGGACCGACCGGTCCGTATCGCGGACGTATCCACGTCGAAGGTGTCGACGGGATAGTTCCGCGGTCCGGGTTGATTACCGGTCGTGCGGAGACTCAGCGACAGGCGTCGCGGATGGGACAGCCGAATGGTCCGCGCGAAGGCCGGCTTGGAACCGACCTGCGTGTGGACGAACGCGTCCTTGACGACGCTTGTGCCACGCACCAGGTTTTCCAATTTCGTACCAGCCATCGGAGACCTCCGGCGAAAAAAGGAATGACATAAACCGGGCGACTTACCAAGAATACTCTACGGTATCGGCTGCTGTCACCACCAATATATACGATTCTGCGGGGTGACTCTTGCGCAGTTTGTGGGCGTTGCAAAAGGGGCGGCTTGACATAGGGACAACCCATCAGAAAAAAGGTTCACAGGATTATTGGAAGAATTCGCCAGATTATTGATATACAGCCGCATCTTCATGTCGTACCATAAGTTGCAATCGATCCCCATAATCAAGCCGATCGATCTGGGAGGAGAAACATGTGTCGTTTCGCAGTCGCTGGACTGTTAATCACGGCTCTTTCGGTCGCGCTTGCTACTCACTCGGAATCGCCGAATGCAAAGGACGAAGAAGTCACGATTCTCCGAGATGACTTCGGCATTCCGCACATCCATGCCGACACCGAAGAAGGCGCCGTCTTCGGCATGGGCTACGCACAGGCGGAAGACCGGCTCATTGAATTGTTGAAACAGTACCGTCGTGCCGAGGGGACGATGGCCGAGGTGTTTGGCCCGGAGTTCATTCGGCACGACTATCGGCAGCGATTGTGGCGGCACCGTGCGGTGGCCGAGGCGAATCACGATAAACTCCCGGCGAAAATGCGCTCGATCATCGATGCCTATCAAGCGGGGATCAAACAATACATGAAGGAACATCTGGACGAGGTCCCGGCGTGGGCGCCGGAGCTGAAACCGTGGCAGGTCACGGCATTGACACGGTACATCATTTGGGGCTGGCCTGAAGGAGACGCTGGAGGTGATCTTCAACGCGCCGGCATCAAACCCGATCCCGTTTCGCCGCGCGGGTCGAATCAATGGGTCATCGCGCCGAGCCGCACCGCCGACGGTGCGCCGCTGGCATGCATCGATCCGCACCTCAGCTGGTACGGCGAGTTTCGATTCTACGAAGCCCGCATGTATGGCGGCGAACTGCAAACCTCTGGGACCGCGATTCCCGGTCTACCAATCACGTCGTTGGGACACAACCAGTATTGTTCCATCGCCATGACCACCGGTGGCCCGGATGCGGCCGATGTTTACGAAGAGGAAGTCGATCCGTCGAATCCGCGCCGCTACCGCTACGACGGCAGCTGGCGGGACATGACGGTGCGCACGGAAGTGATCAAAGTCAAAGACGGCGACAAAGTTCGCGAGGAAAAGTACGAAATTGAATCGACGCATCACGGCCCCATCGTCGCCCGCCGTGACAACAAGGCGTATGCGATGAAGATTCCTTACGCCGACGAATACCGGCTCGTTGAACAGAGCTACGCCATCGCCACCGCCAAGAACTTGAACGAAGTCAAAAAGGCGCTCGCACTGTTGCAGCTCATGGAACAGAACGTCATGGTGGCCACGGTCGACGGCGACATTTTCTATGTCCGCAACGGCCGGGTGCCGATTCGGCCCAACGGATACGATTGGAAGCGGCCGGTCGCGGGGAACACGGCAGCGACGGAATGGCTCGGCATCCATCCGTTCGAGGACCTCATGCAGTGCACGAATCCCTGGCAGGGGTACTTGCAGAATTGCAACTGTTCGCCGGAACACATGACCAAGTTTTGTGAGTTGGTGCCCAAGCGCTTCGCCGACCGGCCGTATCTCTACAACACCGACAATCCGCTCCATCAACGGGCGGCGGCGGTCCAGGAACAGTTGCACAATAACTCACGGGTAACGGTCGCCGACGCTGTTGAGATTGCATTGTCAACGGAAGTGTACAACGCCGACCGCTGGCAGGCCCGCCTCGCCGCCGCGTGGGAAAAAGCCGGCGCGACGCCGCAAGCCGATAAGAATGCGGCTCGGTTGTGCGACCTTGTTGTGCGCTGGAACCGGCGGGCCGACGCCGATTCTACCGGTGCGATTGCATATCGTTTTTGGAAGGACCAAATCTGGAACGCTCCTGGCGGCGATTTGGTGATGCGTTCCGATCGTGCGGGACTTCCACCGCCCGCGGCGGTCACCGATGAGCATTTACTCACGGCTTTGACGAAGGGCGCCGCAGAATTGCAAAAGCAATGGGGCCGGCTCGACGTGAAGTATGGCGAGGTTTACCGAGTCGGCCGTGAAGGCAGCGACCGAACGTGGCCGGTTGGCGGTGGATCGGTGAATGGCATCGCCACGCCTCGAGCGATCAGTTTTCAGCCGAACAAAGACGGCAAGACGTTTCTAGGACGTGGCGGACAAACCTGCTGCCAGGTTGTACAGCTCACGAAGCCGCCGCGCTCGTGGACGCTCCTGCCCTTAGGCGAAAGCGACCGTCCCGATTCCAAACACTGGGATGATCAGGCGGAAAAACTCTTCAGCCCGGGCAAGATGAAACCGACGTATTTCGCGAACAAGGAAGAATTGCTCAAACATGTGGAGTCGAAGAAATCCTTAATGTTTAGCGGTGGCTCGTAGAGGCACGCGGTTCTGCGAATCCGCCAACGGCGGACTAAACACCAATATCCTCGTTCCACAACTCCGGTCGGGCGGCGATGAATTCGCGCATCAGCTGGATGCACTCAGCATTCTGGAGAATCTCTAACCGAACGCCCCGCGATCGGACATATTCCTCCGGTCCTTGAAACGTCCGATTCTCGCCGATGACGATGCGCGGAATCTTGTAAAGCAAGGCCGTGCCGCTGCACATGTCGCATGGCGACAGCGTCGAATAGAGAACCGCGCGTTGGTAGTCTTGAGCTTTCAATCGGCCAGCGTTTTCAAGGCAATCCATCTCGGCGTGTAAGATGGCACTTCCTTTCTGCACCCGGCGATTATGGCCGCGGCCGACGATCTTTCCGTCGATGACTAGGACCGACCCGATGGGAATCCCACCCTCGGCGAGTCCCTTTCGCGCTTCCTCGATGGCGGCTTGCAAGAACGGATCCATATCTCAGTCCTCATCTCCTTTGCCTATGCGGATAGTATAAATCACCTGGGCGACACCATGCCGATGTGCGTGATCTACAATCCGATGGCGGCTCGCGGCCGCGCTCCCAAACGCATGGAAAGCCTGCGTCAGGCGCTGGGTTCCGGTGCGGAGTTCCAAGCAACGTCCACCGCAGGTCATGCGGAGGAATTGGCATTCCAGGCGGCAAAGTCGGGCTACGATTTCATCGCCGCGGCGGGTGGCGACGGCACGGCGCACGAAGTCGCCAACGGAATTCTTCGTGCCAATCGGCCCGATGTAACCTTCGTCGTGTTTCCGATTGGCTCGGCCAACGATTACGCGTTCTGCTTGGGTTTGGACTGCAGCAACGGTATTACCTTGAAGCGAGAAAACGTTCGCAGCGTTGACGTGGGCTTGATGCGGACGGGAGACGGTCGCGAGCGATATTTCATTAACTCGGTAGGTCTGGGATTCAACAGCGCGGTGACAGTTGAAGCGCGAAAAATCCGCTGGCTACAGGGTGTGCCGCTGTACGGTCTGGCGTTCCTGCGTTCGTTGTTCTTTCATTACCGCTGCACGGACATGGAAATCTTGTTCGACGGGACGACCCGAAGAACTCCGACGTTCGCGTTAACGGTGGCGATCGGCCAACGCGAGGGAAATCTGTTGGTGACGCCGGACGCGCTTCCGGACGACGGCTTGTTTGACTACCTACACGCTGGCCCGATGTCCCGGTTCGAAATCATTCGGCATCTTCCGAAGCTCGCATGGGGAGGAAGGCTTCCCACCGACCACCCCGCATTGTGGATGGGGCGATGCAAGACCGTTCGAGTGCGGTCGGCGGCGGCGTTGCAGGTTCATATGGATGGAGAAATCTTCGTGAATCCGGCGGATGGAATATGCGAACTGGAGATCATGATGCTGCCCGGACGCCTGCGTGTGCAGGGCTGACACGCCGCTTGCGGCTTTGCGATTCGCAACTAGAACTCGATGCACTCGATCCATTCTGCCTGTAAGATAATCAAATACGTCTATCCCCCGTGGAGGCATTACTCGTGATTTCCTATCGCGTTCGCTGTGGAATCCTGCTGACCATCTCGGTGCTCGTCGCCGGCTGTGGGCTGGCGGAGTACGAAGAGAAAATGGTCAAAGCCCAGAAGAAGCAGGACGTTGTTGATGAGCGGAACAAACACCTCGGCGAACCCGCTGAGGTTGCTCCAATTACCGTGCCGGGAAGCAATCAACCGCCCATCGACGTCTACTTCCGTTTGCCGCGGGGGATTGACACAAAATCCTACTTGAGATGGGGCGAAGTGTTCCAGCAGTTCGGTCGGGAGCCATGGCGTCGTCCTAAGCCGGGGGTGATGCCTCCGCCGGAGTCGCCGTTTTTGGATGTGAACATTGCCGTGTTGCCGCCGGGGGACTGGAAAGAGTTTACCGACCGAGCACAACAAGGGCTCCAAGGGATGGCTCATACAGAGTTCACGCGGGCGCCGAAAACGCCGCACGGCCGCGCGCCTATGGACTTCCAAACAAGCACATACACCGACACGGGCCAGATTCCCACGAGTTACATCGTCTATCTCCACCAGGCTCCACAGGCACGAGTGGCCATTGTCTTTCACACGTACAAGGACAAAGCTACGAGTGCGGAGGTGACCAAGGCCATCGATTTGTGCTTGCAGACATTGGCAGTGGGAAATGAGGCGGCCGCCGAACGTCAGAAGTTCAAATCGCCATGAGAGAAATTTTTTTCAACCAGCCTATTGACAGCGGCCAATCAATCGGCGAAACTAAACGCGGGACAACCTCCTATGGTTGCGGGGCCGGGCGTGAAAAGGGCACGTACCGGCCCCACTTTTTGCGCTTATTGTCCGTCTTACTTGTTTGGATAGGGTTTCTGCCAGAAGTTCTCGCCGCTCACATTGAATGCCGGTCGCGTCTCAATCGTGCAGTCGCCTTTCACGCTGGTTTGACAGGCGAGCCGCATCTCCTTCTCATTGCCGATCGTAGCAAGGGAAACACTTAGACGTGCACGCTCGCGAAAACCGACGTCGCTAAGGTTTTCCATGCCTTTCTTGACTACCACGCGGCATGTTCCGCAGAGACCAAGTCCGAGGCAGTTTAGATACCGGTTGATTCCGGGATAGAGTTGAATGCCTGCCTCCCGGATGGCGGCACGAAGATTGGCGCCGGCCGGGACTTCGATTTCCCTTTTTTCGTTTGCAATGATCACTTTCGGCATTTAGACATCGTCCTCACGGCAATTGACACGATGTTGAATTGGGGCATTGTACAAACGTCCTCATGCAGGGTCTATTAGTCCGCATTGCCTTGACCGTGCCTTTTCGTCTTCCGATAACACTCTTGTATGCCGCAAGAGATCCGACTAGCGCACTTCAGCGATATTCACGTCACCGCTCGACCGCTCGGTTGGCAAATGCGGGATTGGTTCACGAAACGATTTACCGGGTGGGTGAACATCGCCCTTCTTGGGCGAGGACATCAATTCCGGGATGCCAGTGCCGTCCTGGCTCGTTTGGTGGATGATGTCCGCAATCGCCGGCCCGACCACTTGATTTTCTCCGGGGATGCGACCACGTTGGGCTTCGAGTCGGAGCTGGCCCACGCCGCATTGATGCTTGGCGTGGGAAAGGATGGCATGCTTCCCGGATTAGCGGTGCCGGGCAACCACGACTACTACACTCGTGCCCTTGAGCGCTCCGGGCTGTTTGAAAAGGTTTTCGCCGCGTGGCAACAGGGTGAACGGGTGGACGGAGCCGTATATCCATTTGCTCAGCGTGTGGGCCCGTTTTGGCTGATCGGTGTCAATACATCGGCCGGAAACCTTTGGACGTGGGATGCCAGCGGCCGAATCGATCCCGCTCAATTGGATCGGCTTCGGCGGTTGCTTGAGCAGTTGGCACCGGGACCGCGGATTCTGGTCACGCATTATCCCGTGTGCATGGCTTCCGGCAAACCTGAACGCCGGACGCATGGGTTACGGAATTCAAAAGAATTGGTGGCGGTCGCCGCGGCCGGCGGGGTTTGTCTCTGGTTGCACGGTCACCGTCACAGTCCCTACCATGTCCATGTGCCAAGCGTCGCGCCTTTTCCGATCGTCTGTGCCGGCAGTGCGACGCAACATGGTCACTGGGGTTACGCGGAATACACGTTCACGGGAATGAGTTGCCGAGTCATTCGTCGAACTTATTCGGAACCAACACGCACATTTGTGGATGGCGAATCGTTTTCACTGGTCCTGCCTGCGGTTTCGGGACTTGCGCACTTTCCGTAATGGCGATTCCGCGATAGAAAGGCTGCGCCTGGGCGCGCTGGCTAACGTAAGGGAAATCACATGCTGACTCCACGGTGCCGGGAAATCCTTGGTTGGTATCGAAGCGAGAATCCAGGGGTACTGACGAACTTGGCCCGCTTGCTGATGCACGGCACGCTGGCCGGAACCGGCAGGCTCGTGATTCTGCCGGTGGACCAGGGTTTCGAGCACGGCCCGGCCCGCAGTTTCGCCATGAACCCGGCGGCGTACAACCCACACTACCATTTCCAATTGGCCATCGATGCCGGATGTTCGGCTTACGCGGCGCCGCTTGGGTTCCTGGAAGCCGGTGCAGCCGACTTTGCCGGCGAGGTGCCGTTGATTCTCAAAGCCAACAACCACGACCTGCTTCACGCCGAGAAAGATCCGATTTCGGCGGTCACCGCCAGTGTGCAGGATGCTCGGCGACTTGGGTGCGTCGCCGTCGGCTTCACGATCTATCCCGGCTCGGAGCACCGAGTCGAAATGTATGAAGAGCTTCGCGAGATCACAGCGGAGGCCAAGGCGGCGGGGCTACTCTCCGTGGTCTGGTCGTATCCGCGTGGCGGCGACTTGAGCAAGGCGGGTGAAACAGCGATCGATATTTGTGGCTACGCTGCTCAAATCGCGGCACAGCTCGGCGCCCACATTATCAAAGTCAAACTACCCTCGGATTACCTGGAGCAAGCGCCCGCCAAGGATGTTTACACCCGCTACAAGGTGCCGATCAACACGCTTGCCGACCGAGTGCGAAATGTCGTGCAGAGCGCGTTCGACGGCCGGCGCGTCGTGATTTTCTCCGGTGGTGAAGCCAAGGACGACACAGCGATTCTCGATGAAGTCCGCGCCATCCGCGATGGCGGCGGCTTCGGCTCCATCATGGGACGTAACTCCTTCCAGCGTGAGAAACCACAAGCCCTCAAACTGCTAGGCGATGTGATGAAAATATACCGCGGCGACCTGCGGTGAAGGTTTTTGATAAATCAAGAACTTCAAACTACGAATAAGAGCCGTGGAGGTTCACATGACAACAGTCGCGAAAACCTGCCTGGCGTTCTCTCTGGTCATTCCGGTATTCTCCGGGTGCGGCGTTCAACTAGGCGAACCCCCCATTAAGGGAAGCGGCGTTTCGAAAACCGAGTCGCGCTCGGTGGCTGAGTTCAACGAGGTGGATGTTAGCCACGCTATCAAGCTCGATCTTGAAGTCGGCCCCGCGGCAAGTCTGGAGATCATCGCTGACGATAACATCCTCCCGCACGTCAAGACGGAGGTATCGGGAAAGACGCTAAAGGTTCGCATTAACCGGAGTATGAATACCAGCTTGGGCGTAAAGGTAAAGGCGACTACGCCACGCCTAGAGTCACTTGATGGCAGCGGCGCCTCCACTATCGCGATAAGCGGCGTCGACGCCGGAAACTTCCGGCTCGATCTCAGCGGCGCGAGCTCTTGCAAGATGTCCGGAAAATCCGACGAGATGAAAGTGAGTTTGAGTGGCGCTAGCCGATGCACGATGACCGGAAGCGTCGGACAGATGACTATTGATTGTTCCGGTGCGTCCCAATTCTCGGCCGGGGATGTTACCGCACACTCCGTCAAGGCAAACCTGAGCGGGGCTTCAACCGCCAACGTCGCCGTTTCGGATGAGTTACTGGTCACAGCCTCGGGAGCCTCCAAACTACGCTATGTGGGAACTCCTGAAATCCTGAAGAAAGACGTTAGCGGCGCATCCACAGTGGAGCCAAATTGAGCGGAGGGACGGCCAGTGATTTCGTTCGCCGAGTGGTTTCCACTGGCTTTGGCTGGAATCGGGTTTACCCTTCTTGGGTCGTTCAAGCTGTACGGTTACGTCCGTGGCATTGAGGGCGGGCGTGACAAGCCGGCGGCGCAACGATTGTGCGGCCACTGACCCAGCTGGCAAAGCCGCGGTGCGCGGTTGGGTCTGTCACTGCTGTTTCTGGCCATTGGTGTCGGCGAACTAGTTTGGCTCGCGATTGTGCTTACGCGAAGTGTGCACTAGCCCAGCCACCGCTCTGCATCCAGGGCGGCCATGCAGCCGGTGCCTGCCGCCGTGACCGCTTGTCGGTAGTAGCTGTCCGCCACATCGCCGGCAGCAAACACACCCTCGACACTGGTGTCGGTGCGCTGCGGTTTGGTCCAGCGGACATAGCCCTTGTCGTCGAGTTCCAGCTGTCCGGCGAGGAAATCGGTGTTGGGCGTGTGGCCGATGGCTAGAAACACGCCCCAGGACGTCAATTCCTCCGTCGAGTCATTAACCGTGCTTTGAAGTCGAACGCCTGTCACGCCGGCCTTGTCGTCACCGAGGACCTCGGCCAAAGCACTATTCCATTTCATTTCAATCTTCGGATTGGACAGGGCACGCTGCTGCATGATTTGCGACGCGCGCAGCTTGTCCCGTCGATGGACCATATAGACTTTGCTGGCGAATTTGGTGAGGTAGGTACCTTCTTCCACGGCCGAGTCGCCACCGCCGATGACGACGAGCGGTTTATTTCGAAAGCGAGGCAGCGCTCCATCACACACTGCACAGGCTGAAACGCCGATGTTTTTGAAACGGTCTTCCGACGGCAGGCCGAGGTAGTTGGCTCGGGCGCCGGTGGCGATGATCAGCGTCGCGGATTCCACCGTTTCTTCGGTGTCTTCGAGTACCTTGTCGTCGTTGCCGCGGTTTACCGCCGTGATCGAGAACGGCCGTTTCTTGAGATCCACGCGCACGACATCTTTGGAGATGATTCGTGTGCCGAAATTGACGGCCTGTTGTCTCATGAGCTCCATCAGTTCGGGGCCGTTGACTCCGTGGCTGGGTTGGGGCAGCTGCCGAACGACCCAATCGGGTTTACGAAAGTCATCCTTGATGGCGGTTGCGAGATAGGCCCGCGTGTCGCCCGTTGGGGTGCCGGGATAGTTCTCGACTTCCGTCGTCAGTGCCAGCTGACCGAGTGGGAGTGTGCCTTGTTGGCGGTTTCTCTCGTAGCCGGGGTCGCCCTCGAATACGAGCGGTTGCAAATTGGCTCGTGCCGCATAGATGGCCGCGGTCCATGCCGCAGGGCCGGAACCCACGATGACGACTTTTTCAGACATGCAATGAACTCGTAATCAAAAGAATCAGCCCGAAGGGCGAGCAAGACGAACTCTTGCACGCGCTCCGGGCTGGAATTATGCGAAGTTAGATCTAGCCCAAAAGCAGGCTCGGCTCCCACCCGACGCGGTCGGCCGAAGCACGAAGTTTTTCCAGTGCCCGATTCTGAATCTGGCGGACACGTTCTTTGCTTATCTTCAAGAGGTGTCCGATTTGCCTCAGGCTGTGCGTCCCATTTCCAGTCAGGCCGAAACGAAGGTCAAGCACCTTCCGTTCGCGCGGTCGAAGGTTTTCCATCAAGTAGGTGAGCGCTTCTTGGCGTTCGTTGTTGGTGCGGACCGTGGTGCTTTCGTTGTCGGGCATCGCCTCGGTAAGCTTGAAGTCGCTGTCGTCGTCGAGGACGGCGTTCAAGGAAACCGGAGCGCGGGTAGCCGTTTGCAGATGCGTCAGGTGCTCGAGGCTGCTGCCGGTTCGTGAGGCGAGTTCTTGTGGGCTGGGCAGATGTTTGCCGCCGTGGGCAAGAGCTTCCGACTGTTGCTGCAGCTGTCCGAGTTCTTGAAGGTGATGCGGCGAGAGGCTTACCAGATGGCTTTGGCGCGCGACGGCGATTTGCAACGTCTGGCGAATCCACCAAGTGGCATATGTCGCCAGGCGTGTGCCGTGGCTCACGTCGAAGCGGTCGATTGCCTGCATCAGCCCGCACACCGCTTCCTGGAGCAGGTCGGCGTAGCCCAGGGCATGATGCCTGAAGCGCTTGGCTACGTGGGCGGCGAGGCGGATGTTCGCCGAAGCGAGCCGGTGCTTACAGTGGACATACCGGTCGTGAACACGTCGAACGGCCGGGACGCGCCGAACGATGCCGTCGCAATGGTCGCGGATGAATTGCGCCATCGGCCATGGTTCGAGCGGCGGACGATGCGCGCAGCCGGGGAAAATGTCGGATCAACACTCGAACCAGGTCGTTCTTGGTTTCCCAAAACGAATTGAGCAGCTCACGCTCTTCTTCGGGAGTCAACAAGTCGGACGAAAAAATGGCTGGAATGGTGGCAACCGCGACACCCTTCTCGGGCGTCGCAGCGCGTTTGCGACGTTTCGTTTTCATGGCCGTCTTTCCCATTTTCCAAGGAATGATGTAACCCTCGTGGCCGCTGTGAGCCTCTTCTGCCGACCAACGCCTCCTGCTCAGCTCAAAAAGGCCGCGGGCGACAAGGATAGCTGGGAAGACGGCTACGGCTTCCCTCAATCCACACCTTCTCGCTCGGCTCTCGGACAGACCCGATAAACAAAAACCCGGCCAAGTCGAAACGGCAAACCATCTCAACTTTCCGGTACGGTCACATTGCGTTTGAGTGCTTCTATGAGCTACCGCATTGTAAGGGTGATTTTTGCCGGTATCAAGAGTCATTCTTGGATTTCGTGAAAGTTTTCTTTAGGACTCGTGAAGACGTCTAATTCTCTTGCATTCCCTGATCGTGCGGCATGCCAGCGAATCGACCAACCTTGCCCCGCTGCAGAGCGCGAACGCCTTCGGCAATAGTCTCACGGTCCGCAGCGGTTGCCGCCGGATCGTCATCGTTAGGCCCCGGCATGAGCACCGGCTTGTACCGATCCGCCAAGCCGGAAGCCGAGAGTCCGCCAAGCATGTCGCGCTCAAACCCCCGCGTGTCTTTTCGGCTGAAGCGACCTTTCTGCAACCCCACCGTCGTGTTAACTGGCAGTAGCGCAAGGGTCAGGACGCACAAGCATCCCTGAACCCACCGGCCGGCTCGCGTGGGCGCCGGTATTCCCCAAATCAAATACGCGAGACACAATCCCGGCGCCGCAAAGATCACATAATGGGGCGTTAGCCCGGCGTATTCGCCGAAGCCGGCCCGCGCGTGTCCCAGGCCCAACGCGAGAACCAAAAACGCACCGAGGCACAGGGAGAACCCGATTGTTTGGACGCGCACCCCTGGCTGGCGGGTGCCGACCGCGATGAGTCGAGCGCCGGAGATTAGCAACAAGAGCGCCACGCCTATGCCGGCGTAGGCCCAATACTCCTGCGGGACCAAACCGAGTGCAGTACTCAGGAATTGCAGTACGGTTTGTAAGGTCGCCTGCCATCCCGGACTTTGCGGGTGGTTGGGTTTCCGAAGATCGAGAAAGTACAAGCCGACCAACGCCAGGGCAATCACGGGGACGACGCAGATCGTGGCCGCCGCCCAACGGTGGGACTTCGCGGACCGCGGTTCGGTCCAACACCACCAAACGAGCCAGGGCGCCAATGGCAGGACGTAGGGCAGCCCGCTTGGCCCATTCAAGGGCAACATCATCAGACAGATGCCAACGGCGAGTGCCGGTGCCAATGTGAGGCGCGGGCTTGAACTTGCAATAATCGCCATCACCGCGCAAACAATGACCGATGGGAGAATTTCATTGATCTGCCATGCCCAGAGGAAGTTGTCGACGAGGCCCCAATGCAGAAGCAACATCGGGAAGAAGGCATCGGCAACGCTCGCACCGCCCCGCTGACGCTTCGCGGAGTGGATCAGACCCAGGGCAAGCCCCGACAAAAGCGCAACATTTAAAAGCATCCCTGCCCGAAAATTCCCGTCGGTTAGCCGAAGCGTCTCGACCCAGATGAGCTTGGCGACTGGAATCCGGTGCTCCACATGCTGTTGCCAGAGGAATGTGGGCGTGATCGGTTCCGCGCCGCTGACGTACTTCAAGTATCCCCATTCATCTCCGCGCGGTACCACGGCGCTGCCGAACCGCCAGGTGAAGCCCAGCGCTGCGAGAGTCATGGCTAACCAGACGGTCCAGACAAAGAGGTCGGCGGCATGAGACACGATGAAGCGACGCAACGCGCTCGAATACAAAGCCCGTGATTCCACGTCGATTCCTGTCTCGGCTTTAGGTTTGGAACCGTAGCAAGGTTGCGCCACGATGCCAATACTCGTCATCGAAACCTAACTGCTGCTTGATCAGCACGTCACGCTTCATCCAGTTTTGCTCCTTCAACAGAAGCGACACGGACTTTCGCAAGCCGAGTCGGCCCATGGGCGGCAACGCCAGGATCGGCCAATCACTTCCGTGCACGAGCTTGGATCGCACAACGTCGTCATTCAGTATCGAATCGTAAACGTAATTACGGGATGGGAGGTTGAGTGCGGACGTATCGCCAAATAGGCGCTCGTATTCTTGAGCAAGGCGCATGAACGTGGGGACAAAATCGGGTTCACGCCGAGCAGAACGGGTGCCGCAATGGGCCGCGATTACCGTGACGCCACGCTTCAACGCCGGCACCAAAAGGGCCGGGTCGGCGTACTCCGGCTTCAGATTAGGCAACGCCCGTTCGCCGCCGGTGTGACACAAGAGCGGCAGACGATGATGAGCCAATGCCTCGTAGAAAGGAATGCATCGTTCGTCGGCCGGGTCGATGTCCTGCACGATGGGCAGCCATTTCAAGAGTACCGCGCCGCGCTGGACGCACCGTTCAAGCTCCGCCACGGCGTCCTTTCGATACGGGTGCACCGACGCTCCGAATAGAAATTTTGGATTGTCGCGCGCCAATTCCCAGGCGTAGTCATTCGTGACGTAGAGATGGGTGTTATCCGTATCGATGACCCCGTCGCGATCGTGAACGGCGTCGAACGCCAAGACCACGGCCTTATCGATTTGCTCTGTGCCGTTGACCGTGGCGATGAGTGCCGCGGCGACGGCTTTCTCGGCGGCCGCGCTTAGCTCTCCCGGCAAGCCGAGCCGCCAGCGCATGAACCGGAACGGCAACCCGGTCAACAGCTGCACGGACAGGCTGCCGTGCCCGGGTGTAGTGGCACAGATGTGGACGTGGCAATCAACGATCATGTATGGCTGGTCCCGAATTGTCGATCGCCGGCGTCGCCCAAGCCGGGAACGATGTAGGAGCGGTCGTCGAGGCGGCTATCCACTGCCGCAAGGTGGATCGGTACGTCGGGATGGGCACGGCTCAAAGCGTTGACACCTTCCGGCGCGGCGAGCAGGCCGAGAAACTTGATCCGGGTCGCTCCCCACCGCTTGAGGATGTCAACGGCCGTCACTGCCGAGCCACCGGTGGCCAGCATGGGGTCGAGAATGATGGCTATGTGGACGCTCGTCACAGGCGGCAGCTTGTTGTAGTAGGTCACCGGTTTCAGCGTTTCATGGTCCCGGTATAGCCCGAGGTGCCAAACTTGTGCCGATGGAACCAGGTCGTGCACCGCTTCCGCCATACCCAGGCCGGCGCGGAGAATCGGCATGAGCCCGATTTGTTCTGCCACCTGATGTCCTTGGCACGCAGCCAACGGCGTCTGAACCGTCGTGGGTTCAGCCTTAAGGTCGCGTGTCGCCTCGTAGAACAAAAGTTGGGTCAGCTCCCGAACTAGTTGGCGGAAGAGTTTAGGTTCCGTGCGACGGTCGCGCAGGATTGTCAATTTGTGAAGCACCAGCGGATGCTCGGAAACATGAACGGGCACTGCGGCGCTCCTTCCTACCGCTTGCGGCGTCGCGCTAGTCCGCCGCATTGTATCACGACATCAACGAGTGCGCGTCAAACGGTATCGGCAACAAATCCTTCATTCGGTAGCGCGCTTTCTCCACCACCAGATCGCCTAAGATCACCTCCAAATCTCCGCCGAACTCCCACAAAATCTGCCGGCAGGCCCCGCAAGGCGGTGTCGGTGTTTCGGTGTCGGCGACAACGGCGATGCGGGTGAATTTCCGATGTCCTTCCGAAATCGCCTTGAACACGGCCACGCGCTCGGCACAGATCGTGAGGCCGTAAGTTGCGTTTTCGACGTTGCAGCCGGTGATGATTCTCCCGTCGGCAGTTTCCAAGGCGGCGCCGACCAGAAAGTGAGAAAACGGCGCGTGGGCAAGTAATCGGGCTGCACGCGCTGCTTCGAATATCGAAAGATCCTGGCTCATGGTAAATCCATCAGCATTCCCGCCATTGAAGCGTTCACCAAAGTTGCCGTAAAGCCGACGAACAGCGCCCGGAGGCCCAGTCGCGCAAGGCCCTGGCGGCGACTGGGAGCGATGACGCCGATTCCGCCGAGTTGGATTCCGATTGACGCGAAGTTAGCGAACCCGGTTAGCGCGTAGGTCGACAAGACATACGCTCGTGTTCCCGGCGTCAAGCCGGCGCCTGTTGCCGTAAGGTCCGTAAGCTTGGCGTACGCGACGAATTCATTCGCGACCAATTTGACGCCGAGAAGGTCCGCCACGGCTGGAATCTGGTCGCCGGCTATGCCCATCAGGAAGGCGAGCGGCGCGAATACCCATGAAAAGATGCGCCGGAGCGACAGGTCGAAATGAATTCCATCCGTACGAGGCGACCCCAACCAGCGATTGATTTCGTTTAGTGCGTCGTCGGCGTTCACCAAGAGATAATCGACCAGCGCAAGAATGGCGAGGAACGCGATGAGCATCGCTGCGACATTGAGAGCCAGGAACAGTCCGTCCGATGCGCCCGAGGCGGCGGCATCGATGGCGTTTCGATGCGGCTTCTCCGTCGGCGTGCGTACGACTCCGCGCGTTTCGGGTTCGTCGATTTCAGGCAACAGCAGCTTGGATAGGTAGAGTCCGCATGGGGCAGCCATGACGCTGGTGGCCAGGATGGCGACTTTGTCGGCGCCCATTTCGATGTAAACCGCCATGATGCCGCCAGAGATTGTGGCCATGCCGCCGACCATCAAGGCCAACAGTTCCGACTGCGTCATTCGCGCCACATAGGGCTTCACGATAAGCGGTGCTTCCGTTTGCCCCATGAAGACATTGGCCGCCGCCGATAGGGTCTCGGCGCCGCTCGTGCGCATTAAATAGATCATCGCACGCGCCATAAGTCGGACGACAAACTGGAGGACGCCGAAGTGGTAAAGAACGGTGAAGAACGAAGACACAAAGATAATCGGCGGCAAGGCTCGAAACGCGAAAACCACACTTCGGTTGGGCCAGATTTTCTCCATCGCTTCTTTGTCGGCCAGGACCCCGAACACGAACTTCGCCCCTTCATCACTGAATTCGAGGAACTTCCCAACTGCCTGTCCGACGGCGTAGAAGAGTTGATATCCGACATCCGTTTTCAACACAAAGAACGCAAGCAACAGCTGTAGCGTAAAACCCCAGCCAATCGTTCGCCAATTCACCGCACGCAGGTTCAACGAAAAAGCGGCCACGATTCCGATGAAGCAAACGATGCCTGCTGCCGCTTGACCGCGAGGGCCGATCATGTCACGCATCATGTACGCGGCGACGCCGACCGCCGCGACACATAGCAGAATGCCCACGCGCCAAGCTCTTGGCGTTGGTGCGTAGGGCAACGCAGCGGAAGGCGGCAATGAAGTGGGGCTGCTGTCGGATGTCGTCATGAAGGTGAAGTGTTTCTTGTTTCCACGGTGCCGAGAATGAGTGCTTTCCTTCCTGGCAAAGTGTCGCCGATTACGACAGCATCTTGCAACACACCGAGCGCCGCCGTTAGTCCGTCCGCGTCTCGATAATGCAATGTAAGAATTGAATCGCCCGTGGCAACCGAATCCCCGGGTTTGGCGCGTATCGTAATGCCGACTCCGGGGTCAATCGAGTCCTCCACGCGATTCCGCCCCGCTCCGAGTGCCATCGCTGCCCGGCCGATTAGCTCCGCGTCCAAAGAAGCCACGTGACCGGCACGAGACGCCGTGAATTCGTGGACATTCGACGCTGCCGGCAGCCGGCCGTAGTCGTCCACGACGCGCGGATCGCCGCCTTGATTGACGATAATCTCACGGAACTTTTCTACGCCATGTCCGGACTGGAGCGCCGCTCGTATTCGGTTTTCACCCTTCGCATCGCTTTCGACGACGCCGGCCAAACGCAACATCCGTCCCGCGAGGGACACCGATAAGGCTTCGAGGTCCGGCGGACCCTTTCCCTTTAGTGTCTCAATGCACTCGATCACTTCGAGCGCATTCCCGACCGCGCGTCCCAAGGGCACGTCCATGGAGGTAATGAGCGCTTCGGTTCGCACGTCGTTGGCATTCCCGATCGCCACCAGCGTTTCCGCCAGCCGCCGGGCGTCATCAGGATTCTTCATGAACGCGCCCCGGCCACACTTAACGTCCATCACCAGGGCGTCGATTCCCTCGGCAATTTTCTTGCTCATGATCGACGCGGAGATGAGAGGAACGCTCTCGACAGTGCCGGTCACGTCACGCAAGGCGTAAAGCTTCTTGTCGGCCGGCGCAATCTCAGCCGTTTGACCGATAAGCGCGCACCCGATTTTCCGAACCGCGAGGTGAAATTCCGCGAGTGAGAGGCCGACGCGGAAACCGGGAATGGACTCCAACTTGTCGAGCGTGCCGCCGGTGTGCCCTAGGCCACGCCCGGACATCATCGGCACGAACACGCCGCAGGACGCTACCAAGGGTGCAATGATAAGTGAAGTTTTGTCACCGACGCCGCCGGTGCTGTGTTTATCCACGGCCGGGCCGGGCAACTCCGACCAATCAAGCTGCACACCGGATCGTACCATGGCGTCGGTAAGCCAGGCAGTTTCGTCGGGATTCATGCCGCGCAGCACAATCGCCATGAGCAGCGACGCAACCTGATACTCCGGCCAGGCGCCCGTCGTGGCGGCGGAAACAAAGACCTCGATGGCCTGGCGGCTCAAGGCCTGGCCGTCGCGCTTGTGCCGGATTATGTCCACCGCGCGCATGCGTGCACCGAGTATTTTCGCCGCTGAGAGCTTGCTATCATGATCGGGCGAAGGCGGAATGGCAAATGGAATCTTGGGAAAAGTTGGAGGCGCTGGAACCAATGCACCACTTCACGGCCGCAGCGAGCGCACGACCTTACCCGCTTGCCACATTTCGCTGTCCGCGATCTTCCGCAGTTCGTCTTCTAGTTGCTGGCGATAGTTCGGTTGCGCGTTGGCTTCCAGGGCGCGGCGAGCTTCGTCGCCGTTGGTTACGTTTTGATAGAGTTCTTCAAACACCGGCTTCGCGGCGTCGCGAAATCGTTTGAACCAGTCGAGCGCTCCGCGCTGCGCGGTTGTGGAACAATGAGCGTACATCCAGTCGATGCCGTTTTCGGCGATGAGCGGGTAGAGGCTCTGCGTTGCTTCCTCGACGGTTTCGTTGAATGCCTCGGCTGGTGAATGGCCGTGTTCACGCAATACTTCATACTGCGCCAGCCATAATCCGTAGATCGCGCCAAGGAGCGAACCGCGCTCACCGGTGAGATCGGCGTAGACTTCTTTCTGGAAAGTCGTTTCGTACACGACGCCGCTGCCGATAGCGAAGGCAACGGCCAGCGCGCGCTCGCGGGCACGGCCCGACGCATCATGGTGGACGGCAAAGCCCGCGCTCAGTCCTTTTCCTGATTCGAAAGTGCGGCGGAGCGTGGTGCCCGAGCCTTTGGGTCCTACGAGCACCACATCGATGTCCGCGGATGGAACCACGCCGGTTTGGTCGCTGAAGACGATGCTGAAGCCGTGGGCGAAGACCAGCGTTTTCCCTGGGGTAAGAAACGGAAGCAACGCCCGCCAGTGCGCCTTTTGTCCTGCATCCGACAAGAGGTAAAGTATAATCGTTCCCTGCCGAGCGGCGTCGTCCAGCGAGTGCAGGTTGTGACCCGGTCCCCAACCGTCCTCTTTCGCCTGCTCCCAGCCCCTCCCGCAGTCGCGCAGTCCAACAAGAACGCGAACGCCGTTGTCGCGCAGGTTGAGCGACTGCGCACGGCCTTGAGTGCCGTAGCCCAGGACAGCAATGGTCTCTTGGCGTAGTATTTCACCGACTCGTTCCGGCGGATAGTCGGAACGCTCTATGACAGTCTCCACTGTGTCGCCGATTCGGATTTCTCGCATGCTTGGCTTTTGTCGTTCTCAACGGTAGACGCGGCCAATCCATTCCGCTACCAGGGCTGGCTTTTCTTGTCCCTCGATCTCGACGGTAACCGTCCAAGTTAGTTGGGTGCCGCCTTCCACTTCGGCGAGTTCCGTCAGGGAGCTTCGTGCGCGGATACGCGCCCCCGCCGTCACTGCAGCCGGAAAGCGCACACGGTTCAAGCCATAGTTAATGACTCTAGAGGCGTCTCCGCGAAACTCCACGATCTGTCGTTGCAGCTGACTTAACAACGACAACGTGAGAAAGCCGTGGGCAATCGTCGTCCGGTAAGGTGATTCACTGCGTGCGCGATCCACGTCGAGATGGATCCACTGCCGGTCGCCGGTCACGTCCGCAAAGGCGGAGATTATCGGTTGCGTGACGGTCAACCAGTCGCTGGCGCCGATCTCTTTACCGACCAGTTCGGTTAGTTCGTTCACGCTGTTGATGATACGCGGCGGCATGTCGTCTCGGCCCAAGAAGAGTAAGAGTAAGAGTAAGATTAGGATTAGGACTAGGAAAAGTCTCAGGCGCGTTCTCCTTCGCGAATGTGGTCGCGCATGTCACTTAACGGGCAGTACGTTCGAGTTCGTGACGCGGGGCTTGACAACCCTGACTGCCTTGCCAAACTAAGCCGAGTCGAGTGGTAAAAACGCGCATCTCGAAAGGAAGGACACATGCAAGCCCGGTTTGACTTCCCGCGTTGGGTGATGGGGGCAATCGCGATTTACTGGCTCGGTCTCGCCGGACCCGTTGCCGGACAAGAAAAGCCCGGCCACACTGCCGTGACGCCGTTGCCGCGCACGGAAGCCTGGATGAAACGGCACGAGACGTTCGTAGCGATTGCCAAAAAGGGGAGCGTGGACGTCCTCTTCCTTGGGGACTCGATAACGGACGACTGGGGCGGCGAAGGTCGGCGCGGCGCACGCGGCGCCAAGATTTTCGCGTCCGAGTTCGCTCCGCTAAAGACCGCGAATTTCGGCATTAGCGGCGATCGCACGCAGCACGTCCTTTGGCGCTTGCAAAACGGCGAGCTCGACGGCATTCAGCCCAAGGTTGTTATGTTGATGATTGGTACGAATAACAGCAACGGCAGCGACAACACGGCCGAGGAAATCGCCGACGGCATCGCGGCGATTATCGCCGAGGTTCACAAACGCTCGCCCAAGACCAAGGTGCTGCTTTTAGGTGTTTTTCCGCGCGGCGAAAAGCCAAACGCCCAGCGGGAGAAGCTCAAGAGGGTCAACGAACTGGTCGCCAAGCTGGATGACGCCGGCAAAACGATAAAGTACCTCGACATCGGTGACGAGTTCATGCAGGAAGACGGCACGATCGATAGGACGGTCATGCCGGACTTTTTACATTTGAGCGAAAAAGGCTATCAAATCTGGGCCGATGCCGTGAAGGGTCCGATTAAGGAACTACTGGATAAGAAATGAAACCGACTTCAACACAAAGGCACGAAGAACACAAAGCAGACACGATTCTTTGTGTGCTTGGTGTCTATGTGGTGATCTGAAAGGAAACATCGAATGAAAGGCGATCCTCAGGTAATCGAATCTCTCAACCGCGCTTTGACGGTCGAGTTGACGGCAATCAATCAGTATTTTTGTCAATCGAAAATGTGCAAGAACTGGGGCTATAACAAGCTTGCCCAGAAGCACTACGTCGAATCGCTCGGCGAAATGAAGCACGCCGAAAAGCTCATCGACCGCATCATCTTTCTGGAAGGCGTTCCGGAAATCGCGCGCTATGACGTCATCCGTGTCGGCACTCAGGTCAAGGAGCAATTCGAGAACGACCTCCAGCTCGAAATGAGCGGCGTCAAGCACTACAACAGCGCGATTGAGCTATGCACGAAGCTCAAGGACAACGGCACTCGAGAAATCCTCGAACCCATCCTGACCGAGTCGGAAGAACACGTCGACTGGCTCGAGACGCAGCTCGATCTAATCCAGGCCGTCGGGATTCAGAACTACTTGCAGGCGCAGATGGGTGACGCGGAGGAAGAAGCGGAAGCGTAGGAGTGCTGGTCCAGCAGCCGTTTCAATTCACAGTGACAAGCCGTGCAGCCGTTGCCGGCGTCTGTCCGTCGACATAGATCGGCAACTGTTTGCAGTTCAAGAGCCCGAATCGCGGTGACGACTTCGGCCTCGGTGATCTGAAGGCAACGGCAGACGATGCGGTGGCAGCTGTTGTCGAACGTGTTGGGGGTTGAGAAGTCCATATCGGTCACCGTGACGGGACGGTGATGTTGAGACACAGTCTCAACTAATGATAGACAAGTGCAAGACGTGCGTCAAGTTTGGACGGTATTGCGGGCGCGTGAATTCTGGTGATTCCTGTTTTGGGACTTCAGTCGACCACAAGATGATATTTGATGAAATGCCGCCCGTGGTTGCCAAAGAGGCAACCAGGGCAGCAACACGGCAATTAGTAACTGAGGGCATGCGGCCCATGTGCTGCCGTTGCTGAAACGAAAAAGCGTCCGGAAAACAGCCTCGCAGCGATCGAATCAACTTTCTGGTCATCACAGCCTCAAGGATGAGCACGCGGCGGGTGCGGATGAGGCGTCGTGACGTAGTTACTTTGATCATATATGATTCCGTTTCGATCAACTATTCCGTCGACTGCGGCGGCGATTACTCGGGCGTCTGTAAAGCTCCCATAATTCTGGCTGTGAAGAACCCACTGATACTGGCCGCCACCAACACTTTGGAGGTAGTAGACTCTCCAATTCTGTTGCCCAGGATTCTGCGTGCGGCAGTGTGTTCCACCAAGAGTGCAGTGAGGGTCAAGAACGACCCTATTATTACCGATGGCACCTGCAGCAGCGTTGTCGTCAGTGTAGTGTCCGACTAATTTCCAAACATTCTGATCCGTGCACTGATATATGCAGCCTCCCGGTCCCGGAGTCGTTGTTAGTGGTCGAAAGCAGTAATAACTTGGTTGACATGTTGATCGACACCGCCGACCGCGAGCCTCTGCTTCCGGCACACCCGCGAGAGCAATTGACCCAACTACGAACACTGCTGTAAGGGCGCATCGCATTGGCAAACTCCTCCAAAAAGTGGTGTAACAGACTCGACACAATCGTTGGGTGGAAGTGAGTCTAGATGTGCGAGCGCTGGAAAGCAAGTAATTTTCGCTATTTTGCGTATATTCGTCAGTTTATTCATCTGGTAGTTCGGCCGACCCGGAAACCAATTTCCAGTGAACGGGTGTCGAGCGAGTAACATAGCCTGCTGTCGCTCGCAATCTCGCTCGCGTTATCGTAAAAGCGTCCGCCACGTAGAGGTCGTTGCACCGCTGCCTGTTTAATTGGCTTGCCATCAGCGGAGAGATCTAACGAGGTGACGACGACACTTTCGTGGCAAAACTCTTGGATGTTGCCATGCATATCGAACAACCCAAGATCATTCGGCTTAGACGTTCCAACGGGTGCGGGGGTGGTCCGTCGCTCCATTGCCGAGGCGTTTTCAAAGAACCTGGCGTAAGTAACCAATACGTCTTTATCTACTTCACCGCATGACCATCGAGCCGCGGAACCTGCCCGACAGGCGTATTCCCACTCCGGTTCAGTTGGTAACCGATATCCGATGCGTTTAAGATACTCCGGTGCCTCGCGCATTCCGAGCCACAACTTTCCCGCGATGATCGGCTCGTAACACCATTCTTCAGGCGGTAGTCCTTCTTGTTTGCTCAGCCAATTGCAGTACAAGGCACAAAGTTGCCAATTCACCGAATGGGTCGGAAAATCTCCGTCCGGCCGTCCGCCAATGAAAAAATGCGATCCACGGAAGCGTCTGAATTCCGACACCGTTACTTCAGTTGACGTGATAGCGAAGCTGTGACGGACAATAGGCGGCGGTCCCACCAGCCCCTCGCGATGTGGGTGAATTACCGGACCTGCGACCTTGATCATCGTTTGACCTTGCCCATTTACATACCAATCCTTCTTGGGATCTAATTTCGAATCGATTACCCACCGGTCCCTCGGGATCGCCCAATGCTTGAAAGCCCATTCACACGCGGAATGAATGCCGGCGTCGGGATCGCTACGGTGTAATTCCAATAGGGCCGGCAACAGGTTCACGCGCTCTACAACCGGCAGACGGTCGATGCCGATGCTGCCGATGGCGAGAATCAGTGCGCGCCGAACGGAAACATTTGTCTCCGTCTTCAGTTGAGTGTGCAGTAGATGAGCGTCCGGAACCAGTGAACCGATACGTTCGATGAGATATGTCCGCCCGGCCGGGTTGGAGGAATGAACCAGGCGCGGCCAGATTTTGTCGGCGTTCCGTAATGCCACCAACGACCCAGCAAGGGCGGCTTGTTTCCGGAAGCGTGAAGCGGGCGATGTCGACGACGGCCAAGCATCTAATTCGGTCAGTCGCTTTTCGAGTCGTGAATACGTGTCGGCCTGAACGCCTGAAAACGTCCGGTAGAGTCGCAAGATGGATCGGCGTTCTGCGTCGCTCCGCGTTTCGTCCTCCAGCGCTGAGATGAGTTCCGTTCGCAGCGGGTCGGTCACCGGCTCGAAAGCCCGATGCCAATGATCCAACACAGGCGGGCTCTCGGTGACGTACGTCACAAGTCGGTTGACCACGAACGGCGCCTGACTCTCCACCTGTGAGGTATCGGTAGCGTATGCCGCTAAGGCGCCGACCGCCCGTAAACGCCGGTCCGGATTCGTCCCTGCCAGCTCTTCGACAAGTTTGGGATGCCAAGTATCCTTCCAGGGTAGCAGGGCGTCTCGAATCACGACGAATTCGTCCGAAGCAGCCGTGAGCAGACGCGAAAACAAGTAATCCGCTTTGCTATGGTCTTGGTGAAGTAGCGCGAGGTTTACATGTAATTCGGCTCTGGGGTCCATGCGTTCGCGAGCAGCGACCAAAGCCGACTGCAGCGGCTGATTCATCCACCGACTGTTTGCCCTAATGCGCTCGATGATCGGCGGTATGTGCGGTGTCGGATTGCTTAGAAGGTGTTCGACGAGTGAATCCGCGCGCTTCTGACCTGCGTATTCGTAACCAAACCATCCGAGAAAAAGCAAAACGATTGACAGAACGCCGATCGTCGTCAGAAGGTACAGCCCTGCCCGTCCCATCATGCGCCGCTGCTCGGGGGTCCAATCTCGCTTCCTCGTGAACAACCGAATAACCGCCCACTCCCACCACGCCGGCAGATGGCGGTTCTCACGTTTCCGACTCCACAAATCGGTTCGTTCGATGAGCCGGAGTTCCGCGCGGCCTCGGCGGGATTCTCGTTGTTTTCGCGTCAGCCAAGCGCGCAGCGACGGCACGAGATAGTCGTGGGTGAGTTGGTAACGCCGTTCGCCGCTGGATGGTCCGCTTTCGGCGAGTGCATCCGGATCGGCGGGCGTCACGAGACGCAGGTCGCCATCGAGGATTCCGATAACTGTATCGAAGTCGCGAGGCTTCCCCGTGTAACCCGAGGCCTTCAAGAGTTCCGAATATGACCGAGTTTGGCCTTTCAGCTCCGTTCCACTATCGGGCAACAACGCCTTCAGGACCGATTGTGCGGCTTTGCGGTGTAGACGGTAATGGGGTGGGCTCCCAGTACCCTCGAACGCTTCCTCCAGAAAGGTTACGCCGACGCCTTCGATTCCGCCCACCGATTTGAGCGTTGCCGGCGTCCACGATTTGGCCTTTACCATCTCCGCGAACAGGGCCAAGCGCACCGGTATGATCTTGTCCTCTTCGGCGAGCCCATTCACGGCTTGCTCGATAAAGTGCTGCTGCTCTGCGGTGATGTCCCCGGCACGCTCGCCCAGCACGCCATATGCTCGACCGAAAGCGGTGAGCACTATTCTCGCATGACGCTTGTCAAAGAGATCCACGGCGGCGGAGTTTTTTCCTTGCTCAAGCGGCACCTCGAGAGCTTCCATGAACAGGGTCGCCGCCATCCAAAAGTCGTCACGCACTAACAGGAGACACGCCAATCGTTCGCCGTCGCACTGGCGGAGAGCGGTCAGAAGTTCCGGTGTTGTTTGGCCGCGCTGGGCGTGGAGCCACTGTTCGAATTGGTCGAGAACGATCAATACCTTTCGTCCGTGCGGCGTTCCATGGCCGCGGCGAAGTGCCATGAGCGTGTCGGCAAGCTCCAACTCTTGCGGCACGCCTGGACAGTGTCGCCGGACTTGCTTAAGCAGCCGCTTTTCTGTTCCGTCGATGCTTGTTTCCACATACACGGGAATTATCGACGACTTATCGAGCCGTGGTATCAATCCCGCTTTTACCAACGACGACTTACCGCATCCCGACGGTCCATAGAGCAATCCGACCGAAAACGTCTTATCGGAGTCGGTTTCTTCGATCAGGTGTTTCCAGAAACGTAAGCTCTCCGGAAGTCCGTCGCGGTCGCGCGCTCCCGGAAGCAGGTAAAGGAAGAACGGGGAATCGGCGGCGTCAAATGATCGCAGGCCTTTCGGCACGACTGCGGCGGCCTCGCGCTCGGATGAAGGAGCCGCGGGTTCGCTGGGAATCGGGAGCGGAACCTCCTTCGGTGGTTGAGGCGGGGATACCACGGTGACAGTGGATGGTGAACTGGGACCGCGATCGGAACCGGGACTGCGCTCAGAATCGGTCGAAGGTTGAAAATGCCGCAGGTCGTCTGCCAGGTCGAGTGCGGTGGTGTAGCGGTCGGCGGCCCGTTTCGCCAGGCACTTTAGGCAAATGCGTTCGATTTCTTTAGGAATAGAGTCGTCGATCTGCCGCGGCGGTTTAGCGTCGACTTCGGTAATCTGATCAAACAGTTGGACCGGGTTCTCTCCGCGGAACGGCCGCCGGCCGGTGACGAGTTCGTAGAAAACAACGCCCAAGCTGAAAACGTCCGATCGGCCGTCCACGCGGTGTCCTTCGCCGCGCGCTTGTTCCGGGCTCATGTAGTTGGGCGTGCCGGCGAATCCGGTGCCCCGGCCGAAGTCAACCTCCTGAAGCGCGAGCCCAAAGTCTCCCACGTATGGTTTTCCGGCCGCGTCGAGGAGAATGTTCGCCGGCTTGACATCTCGATGCACCAACCCTCGCTTGTGCGCGTGATGCAGTGCTTCGGCAACATCGGCCACCAGGCGAACGGCGTCCGCGAGCGGCATGCGGTTATGGGTGAGATGTTCCCGCAGATCGCACCCACTAATGTACTTGGACACGACGAAGTAGCGGCCATCGGATGTTCGTCCGACGTCGTGCACCGGGACAATATGTGGATGGTCCAGACTCGCAAGGACGCGAGCCTCGGCCAGGAAGGATTCCAGATCCTCCGGCCGCATGATTCGGTGACGGTGAGCAACCTTGATTGCGACCGGCCGATGCAACTGTTCATCGTGGGCGAGAAAAACCTGTCCAAAGGCGCCTTCCCCCAGTTGCTTGTCAACACGGTAACGGCCGAACTGAGGTGTTGACTCCGCGGCGGGCGTCGCATCCGGCGTCAGCACCAACTTCAGCCAGTCAGGATCAACCGCCGGAAATCGGCCGCCGTAGTCGGCAAGTTCCGGGTTTTCTCCCGCGCGGCGGCGGAAATCGATGTCGAGCAAAATAAACTGCTGAAGCAAAGTGGAATCATCGCTTTTTAACGTGTGATCGATGAAGTCTTCGATGCGCGGTCTTTCGCCGGCCAACCACGCCTGTTCGAAAGGCTGGCACGCGGCGTCGACTTGCCGCACTAGCGGCAGGAGATTGTCACCGGACAATGAGTCATCAGGCATAGGGGCGATTACTCGCTGAAGGGACCGAGAATGAGCTCGCCTCAGACGCTGCGTTTCTCGTGGACTTCTAGGTTGGTGTTTACGTCATTCACGATTCTAATTGATCGAGTCACGCGGCACAACGTTCGGGCTCGAGGCCGAGAGCATTTGCTCCATTTGTTGCTTCCTCACTCGGCAGTAGAAGGTGATGGACCCTGGGTCTTTCTCTCCCCGTCCCGGGGGTAGTCTTTGCCACGAAAGCGGCGGGACTATCCCCGGCGTCTTTTCCCTCCATTGTTACCTAGCCGCTCAGGCGTTTTCGGAACACAACCATGTCATCGTGGTCGGCGTAGTAACCCGAAATGACGGCGCCCACCTCGTAGCCGTGCTTGAGATAGAACTCCCGCGTTAGCCGGTAATGCGGCAACGACGAGGTTTCAATCAGGAGCAATCGTCCTTCGTGGTCACGTACTTGCTTCTCAACTAATTGCAGCAACTTCGATCCAACTCCATTACCTTGGTGATTCACCGAAACTACGATCCAATACAGGTACCATGTTCGGTCCGTCATGGATGCAGGTGCGTAATAAGCGAAACCGACGGGCCGGTCATCCGCGACGAACGTCATCGATCGATGACCCGCCTCAAACATGGCCGAGTGGTAATCGTCGAGCACCTCACGAAGTGCTTGTATCTCGCTCGGTTTGAAAACGTTGGTGGCTTCGGTAATGGCAAGCAAGTCTGGAGTGTCAGCGGGAGTCGTCGGTCGGATCATCTTGCAAGTCTCGCCGTTATTCAGCGAACAGCGCCTCGATGTAGGCGTCCGGATCGAAAAGCTCCAGGTCGTCTAGTTGTTCGCCGACGCCGACAAACTTGACCGGCAATCCGAGTTTTTGTTTGATTGCAAAGATCGCCCCGCCTTTGGCGGTGCCGTCCAATTTGGCGAGGATGATGCCCGTGCACTTGACGGTTTTGGTAAACATCTCCGCCTGGGTAATGGCGTTTTGACCGGTGGTGGCATCGAGAACGAGCAGCACCTCGTGGGGTGCCCCCTCGATCTGTTTGCCGACGACGCGGTGAATCTTTTCGAGTTCGCGCATGAGATGCGTTTGCGTGTGGAGCCGGCCGGCGGTGTCCACGATCATGACGTCGAAGTTCCGGGCTTTGGCCTTTTCGGAAGCATCGTGGGCCACGCTGGCAGGGTCGCTTCCTTGCTGGCTCTTGACGATTTCGCAGCCGAGGCGTTGGCTCCAAATCGTCAATTGCTCAACCGCGGCGGCGCGAAAGGTATCGCAGGCGGCTACGATCACCTTTTTTCCTTCTTGCTGACATCGGCGCGCGAGCTTGGCAATGGAGGTGGTCTTACCGGAACCATTGATGCCGGCGACCATCACCACGGTTGGGCCCGATCCGGCGTAGTGAAGTCCGTCGCTTGGAGCCGAGAGCAAGTCGCGAAGCTGCTGTTTGACGAAGGACGCAACGTCGCCAGAGATTTCCTTGTCAAGGAATGCCTGACGGACACGATCGACGATTTGTCCCGTTACGGCGCCTCCGACATCGGCGAGCTGGAGGTGCTTCTCCAGCTCATCCAGATACTTCTGATCGACTCGACCTTTCAAGCGCAGAAGGTTCGCGACGCCGGCGAAGACGCCGCGAGTTTTGGCGAGCCCTTGCTTGATTTTGCCGACGAGTGCTCGAAATACCATGGAAGCTCATTCAGTCGGTTGAGGATTCTCAGCTGCGCCGGTCGCGTCTTTTCGGAGGCGGTCTAGGACGCCGTTAACAAACCCCGGTGAATCGGCCGAACCGAAACGCCGTGCTAGCTCGATCGCTTCATCGATGACGACGCTTGCCGGTGTGTCCGGAAGAAACAACAGTTCATAGCCACCCAACCGCAGGACGCTCCGGTCAACGCCGGCCATTCGTGGCAGGCGCCAATTCTCCGCCGCCTGGGCAAGGCGTTCGTCGATTCCCGAAAGGTTTTCCACGACCCCATCGAAAAGCTGCAGGCAAAACGGAACGGATTGCGGGTCACGTAGCCGCGCCCGTGCAAAGGATTCCACGGCCGTGCGGTCCAAAGTGGGGTTGTAGTCTCGCTGGAAAAGCAGCTGAATAGCGACTTCTCGAGCTCGGGAACGTCGGGTCATGCTCTGTTCCGATGTATCCGTAACCTGAACTAATGTTACGATCCGGCCGGCGGATTGCAATCCGTGGATAGGGCGGAGGTTTTCTTGTTGAAGTAGCCCTGCTTGGGAGTTTATACTGGGTGTCTACAATAGGCAGGGAGGGTTGCGCGGCCAAAGCCCCGTATGGGGTATTTGCCGCTTTGGAACCACTGCATAGGACACTCAACCGATCTTGGGAACAGGGAGCAAGCATGGAACTGTCACGCGTACTTCGACGTTGGTTTGCCAAGGGGCTGCAAGCGAAAATGGAAATCCGCCATCGACTCCGACTTGAAGCGCTCGAAGAGCGACGCTTGCTGGCTTGCGTTTCCGATGATCCCTTCATATGCACGCCACTACAGCCAACGCACGAAGGGTTGGCGATGCATATTCACCCCACCCTGAGCATCTTCATTGACGGTGTAGAGCAAGAAATTCCCGCCGATGTCGGCGTTCTCAAAAACGGTAGCGCAACGACCGGTTTCTATCCATTACACACGCACGACGATACGGGCACCATTCATGCGGAAGGGCCGGTTGTGCGCGATTTCCTGCTGGAGCACTTTTTCGCGGTATGGGAGAAACCGTTTGATAGCACGCGCGTCTTGGATTTTGTCGCCGATTCGAATGACACCATTTCGATGACGGTGAATGGTGCTCCCAATACCCAGTACGGCGATCTGGTGCTGAAGGACGGCGATCAAATCGTGATCACGGCGACGTCGGTGGCCAATCCGGACCCTGAACCGACGCCGTTTAGCGGCAAGATCTTTGCCGTAGGCGACGCCACGGGCAGAGTCCAAGTTCGACGTGCGACCGATGGCACCATTCAGGCCGACTTCGGCGCCTATGGCGAAGAGTATCAAGGCCCGATTTCGGTAGCGGTCGGCGATGTCAACGGCGACGGCTTCGAAGACATTGTGACAGGGCCGCTCCGTGCGACGCCTCACGTCAAGGTTTTCGACGGCAAGGCGATCAAGGAGGCCACGTTCGACGAGGATAATCCGGATGCACACCTGCTGGCATCGTGGATGGCCTACGGCGTCCAATTCAATGTCGGCGTATATGTGGCTGTCGGGAAGATCGCCAGCGCTGAGGGTGACGTGGTGGACATCATCACGGGCGCCTCCGTCGGCAACCCCCACGTGAAGATCTACCGTGGCTCGGCCATCAAGGACAGCACCTTCAACTCGAATCCCGAAAGTTACTTAGTGGCTTCGTTCTTCCCGTATCAATTGAACGTCAACTACGGCGCCACCGTAGCGTCGGGCGTAATCGCCGGCACCGACCATGCGGACCTGGTATGCGGCACCACCGTCGGCAATCCGCACGTGAAGGTGTACAAGGGCTTTGCCCTCGGTCACGGCGAATTCAACAACTTCAATCCCGACGCAAGCCTGCTGTCCAGCTTCTTCGCATTCGACACGAACCGGAACCTGGGCGTGCACATTAGCGTCGGCGACACGAACAACGATGGCTTCGCCGATGTCGTTTGTGGGTCCTTTGCGAATAGCTCGCAGGTGAAGGTATATGATGGCGAAGCCCTGAAGAACGGCACCGCCGGAGATGCGGCTCTCTTGGAGCAGTTCTTCGCCTATGAAGGCCGCGCCGATACCGGCGTGACCGTCGGCGCCGCCGATTTCAATAACGACGGCAAGGCGGAAATTCTGACAGGCACCACTCAAGGAAACGCGACCTACCGTGTCATCGATGCGAGCACCGCATCCGGGAATAATCCGCCGGCACTCATGGAGAACACGGTAGCCGAATTGAGTACGATCATTTCCGTCAGCGCACCACAGTAGCCGCCTCACGACACAGGGAGGATGTCCATGCGGTTCGATTATCGCACAAGCGCCATAGGATTGTGGATCCTTGTCGTGATGACGCTCGTTACGGCGGGCTGCGGCAAACCGCAACCCCACCGCGCCCAGCGCGGCCATAGCCACGGCGAGTGGTGGTGCGATCTGCATGGTTTGCCGGAGGAAGAATGCAGTTTGTGTAGCAAGAAGGTCGCCAACGAATGCAAGAGTAAGGGCGACTGGTGCGAAACACACAAACGAGCCATGTCTCATTGCTTCATCTGTAAGCCGGAGCTGAAAGAGACCTTCGCCGCCAAGTATCGAGCCAAGTACGACGGCAAAGATCCACCTGCCATCAAAGAGTTTCAAAAGTAACACCTGTTCCCGCCCGCCTGCGGGTCGCGCCGTGCGCCTTCCTGTAGCGAAGCACAGCTAGACCTTGACTTCGTTTAGCCTAATGATTATCATTAGCCTCTCCTAATGACTTGGCGCTTCCGTTACGCGCCGTGTGAGAATTCCGGAGGTTCTAATGAGACGGTTGTTTAATACCGCCGCGAGCGTGGCGGTTTCGTCCTTTCTTTTGGGTGGCTGTTCAAACTCGGCGAGTTCTCCAGGCTACCCAACAAAGGTGGTGTGCACGACGGGCATGGTCGCCGATCTCGTGAAACGCGTTGGTGGGCCACATGTGAAGGTAGGTCAGCTGATGGGCGCCGGGGTCGACCCGCATACCTATAAAGCGGCGCCTGCCGACATGAGCCAACTCGACCAAGCCGAAATCATCTTTTACTCCGGGCTTCACCTGGAAGGAAAGATGGGTGATGTGTTTGTACGGTTGGCGCGGAAGAAGCCGACGCATCCGGTGTCGGAACGAATCCCCGAAAGTCTTGTAATGGATGTCGGTGAAGGCCACTTTGATCCCCACATCTGGTTCGACGTATCGCTTTGGAGCGAGGCGGTGCAGGTGGTCGCCGATGCGCTGGCCGAGTTTGATCCGACGCGTGCCGCCGACTACCGCAAGAACGCAGAGGCGTACCGAGCCGAACTTGCTCAATTGCACGATGAGTGCAAACGAGAGCTGGCGATGATTCCCAAGGAACGTCGAGTGCTGGTGACGGCCCATGACGCCTTTCGCTATTTTGGCCGGGCCTACGATATCGAGGTCAAAGCAATCCAGGGGATCAGCACCGAGACGGAGGCCGCCGTCAAGGAAATCAACGAGTTGGTGGATCTCATCGTGGAACGAAAAATCAAGGCGGTCTTCGTGGAGAGCAGCGTGAGTCCACGCAACGTTCAGGCGTTAGTTGAAGGTTGCAAGAACCGCGGCCATGATGTCGTGGTAGGTGGGGAGTTATTTTCCGATGCGATGGGGAAGGACGGAACGCCCGAAGGAACCTATCCCGGAATGGTCCGGCACAACGTCAAGACTATTGTGAATGCGTTGAAATGATTACCCATAAACAAGTCGCCGGGCCATTGCTTGAAGTTCATGATGTAACCGTGGCCTATCACCGAAAGCCCGTGCTCTGGGACGTTGATCTCGACTTCGCCGAGCCTCGGCTCGTCGGGATTGTCGGCCCCAACGGCGCTGGGAAGAGCACGCTTCTGAAAGCCATGCTCGGCTTGGTGCCGCTGGCCAGCGGTACTGTGCGGATCTACGAGAAACCCGTCGATAAAATGCGTTCGCTCATCGGATACGTGCCGCAACGAAACAGCGTTGACTGGGACTTCCCACTCAGCGTTCTCGATGTCGTGCTGATGGGAACCTACGGTAGGCTCGGATGGATCCGCCGGCCGGGGGCCGCCGAGCGGGCGCGCGCACGACACTGCCTCAGCCGTGTGGGGTTAGAAGGACTCGAAAATCGGCAAATCAGCCAACTGTCCGGAGGCCAGCAGCAACGGACGTTTCTGGCTAGAGCACTGGCCCAGGATTCCAAGATCTATTTCATGGATGAACCCATGGCCGGCGTCGATGCCGCCACCGAGCGCGTCGTCTTCGATCTGTTGCACGAATTCCGCGACCAAGGAAAGTTGGTGCTCGTCGTACATCACGACCTCCGCACCGTGCCGACCTACTTCGACGACGTCGTGCTGTTGAACATGCGCGTGGTCGCCAGCGGCGCCGTCGACGAAGTTTTCACATCCGCGAACCTGCAACGGACCTACGGCGGGCGTCTTCCGATTTTGGAGAAGACCGCCGAGGCGGTTCGATCGGCCTGAGGAATGGCTAAGTAATCCGCACATTATTCGTTACGGCCCTTTCTATGTGGAAGTACAACACGATCATCGTTCTCTTGGGCACCGGGTTGCTCGGCACGAGCGCCGGTTTGGTCGGCACGTTTGCTGTGCTGCGGCGGCGGGCGCTGATCGGAGATGCGGTCGCTCACTCTGCGCTCCCGGGGTTGTGCCTGGCATTTATCGTCGTGGGCGCACGGGACTTGCCCGCGATGTTGACGGGAGCGCTGATCACCGGCGTTTTGGGCGTTGCGATAGTCGCCGGGCTTCGAAACCGTACGCGGATCAAGGAAGACGCGGCCATCGGGATTGTGCTCAGCGTTTTCTTCGGCGCCGGCGTTGTCCTGAGCAGCATTATCCAGAGGACTGAAACCGGCGCCCAGGCAGGGTTGGACTCGTACATCCTCGGCAAAACCGCCGGCATGTTGGCGCAGGATGTGTACCTCATCGGCGGTGTCGCGTTGGTGAATCTCGTGGTTCTCTTGTTGCTTTACAAGGAGTTTCGCCTCGTCGCCTTCGACACCGAGTTCGCCCGCATCGGCGGCTGGCCGACTTACCTTCTCGACTTGCTGCTCATGGTGTTGATTGCGTTAACGGTCGTAATTGGATTGCCGGCCGTCGGTGTGGTGATGATGACCGCATTGTTGATCCTGCCGGCGGCAGCTGCACGCTTTTGGACCGAACGGCTGGATGTCATGATGGGGTTGGCGGCCCTGCTCGGCGCGACCGCAGGCGTTACCGGCACGGCGATCAGCGCCAACGTCACCATCGGAGCGCCACCTAACGCAGCCGCGCTGCCCGCCGGACCAAGCATTGTATTGTCGGGTGTCTGTCTATTCCTGTTCTCCGTGATCTTCGGCACGAGTCGCGGCGTCATAGTTCGGTTAAGCGGTTCGGCTGATCTCACTGAGCCGTCCATGGTCCGAGTTCCGAACTAGCGTCACGATCATGGTCGCACTGTCCACATGACGACGATCTTTTGGATGACAACGGTTGGTGTCATTTGCAATGCCGCGTGCGCGCTGCTCGGATGTTACCTCGTGCTTCGTCGTCTAAGTTTGATCGGCGACGCGATCAGCCATGCCGTTCTCCCGGGAGTGGTGTTAGGCTTTTTAGTTTCCGGTAAAGTTGTGGGCCCGCCGATTCTGATCGGGGCCATGGCTGTCGGTTTCCTGACCGCGTTCTTGATCCAGACGCTAAACCGGTTCGGCCAGGTTCCAGAGGATGCGGCAACCGGCGCAGTCTTTACGTCGATGTTTGCGCTCGGCGTCATCCTGTTGTCCGTATTTGCGAAAAAAGTGGACCTCGATACCGAGTGTGTGCTCTACGGCGAAATCGAGCGTGCGGCATTTGATCGCGTGCCGCTTTGGGGCCTCGGGTTGGAAGTGCCTCTCGTATTGCGGTCACTCGTGCCGGCACTCATTGCCGCCATCGTTTTCGTGTTCGTCTTGTGGAAGGAACTCAAGATTAGCGCATTCGATCCGGAACTGGCAACTTCCATGGGATTTAATGCCGTCGTCATCCATTACTTGCTCATGGGAATGGTGGCCGTCGTCACTGTGGCGGCCCTCGAATCAGTGGGAGCGATTCTGGTCGTGGCCATGCTCATCGTGCCGGCAGCCACCGCGCAGCTCTTGACCGATCGTCTGAGTGCCATGTTGGTTTGTGCGGTATGCGTCGGCGCATTAGCTGCCTTCGGCGGCAGTTTGGGCGCCGTGTGGCTCAACACCAACGGCGCGGGAATGATGGCCGTGGTGGCTGGCTTGCTTTTTGCGCTCGCCGTGTTTTTTGCGCCGCACCATGGATTGATTAGCAAGGCCATTCATCGCCTGGAGCTTTCTACTCGTATTGCGAGCGAAGACATCGTCGCCTGGCTTTATCGACAGGAAGAAAAGGCGGAGCGCTTCGAGGGTTTGTCGCGGAAAGAATGCTTGGAATCGACCTCCGGCGGTCTGGCCGCGTGGTTAGCGATTCCGCGCCTATCGCAGCGTGGCGAGATTGAACAGACACCGGAAGGGCCGATCAAGCTGACGCGAAAGGGACGAGATTTGGCGCAGGCACTGGTGCGCTCGCATCGGCTGTGGGAGGTTTATCTCCAGGAGAACTTCGATTTGCCGTTGGATCATCTACATGAATCGGCGTCACGGGTCGAGCACTACATCGACACGGACTTGCAGGAAGAAATGTCGCAGGCGCTGAATCGCCCCGAACTCGACCCGCACGGGCAGCCCATTCCGCCGGGGCCGCGCTAAAGGGTCAAGCGACGGGATGACGATACAAGAAATGCCCTATTAGAATCTGAATTACCGTCACATCTTTGCCAAGCTGCCTTAGAGTTCCCAGGTTCAAAAAGAGGTACCGATGCGCTCTGTCCATTGGCTTCTCGGCTTCGCCGTGACGTTGTTGGTGTCCGGGTGTGCATCTACGTGTGTTGACGTGTGCTGTGCGCCGGGATGTGAAAAGAAGGGAGCAAAAACTCTCTTCGAATGGGCCGTTTGTAAGGAACCCGAACCTAAAGAGAACGGCAAGGAAGCAAACGGCAAGAACGGAGAAGAAAACGGGGAGCAGCCGAAGAACGGCAAGAACGGAAACGGGCAGGATCCCGCCAACGGGAACGGTGAAAGCGAAGAGCCGGAACAGGAAGAACCGATCGCAACCGACCGACCCGATTTCACGGAAGCAAGTTCGACCGTCGGCCGCGGGCGCGTGCAACTGGAAGCGGGCTACACCTTCTTCCGGGACAGCTCGACGCTCACGACACAAATCGGTGAACCGGGAGCCGCACGATTCACCGGTCATTCATACCCGGAAATGCTCTGGCGTATCGGCATGTTCGCCGATTGGTTCGAACTGCGCATCGGCCAGAATTTCGTCAGCGAACGCGAAATCACGCCCGATGCGACCACCAGCATCAGCGGCGCTTTGGACCTGTATCTCGGCGTGAAGCTTGCGCTGACCGAACAGAAGAAAGCCCTTCCGGAAATGGCGTTAGTGCTTCAAACCTTCGTGCCGACAGGGACCGGTGAGTTGTCTGCCGGCGAAATGTTGCCCGGATTCAATTTGCTCTACGGTTGGGACATCGTGGAGGATTGTCTAACCGCGGGCGGCAGCTCGCAAATCAATCGCGCCCTGGACGGCGAACACTACTTCGTGTTGCTCGCGCAGTCGTTCACCATCGGCTACACGTTGACGCCGAAGTTAGGCGCCTATACCGAGTGGTTCGCACTATTCCCTGCCGGGGCGCTCGATTCCAGCATTGGCCCTGAACAGTACGCCGACGGCGGCCTCACTTACAAGGTCACCAATAACTTTCAACTGGACATTCGCGCGGGAATCGGGTTGAACGACCATGCCGCGGATTTCTTCGCCGGTTCGGGTTTTGCCGTACGCTACTAATCGAAAGAGTCAGCGTACGCCGTGGTTTATTCCGTTCGAATTGCCTGAGCCCCTCGAGCTAAGATGGGGCGTTTCCACCAGGGGAACGATCTTGGGTCTCGGCACTACGATGCCGACAATTCCGCCGTTGCGTGCATGCAGTTGTGCAAAGTCGCAGTGCAGGAAGTCGAGGAGATCGCGTTCGGTGCCAGCGGCGAGATATGCCTTCACCAGGGAAGCCATGTGCTGGTCGTAGTCCCGCTGGCTGTGCGAATGAATGGCGTAACGGCCGGCATGCCGCCGGAGGTCGCCGTCGAAGGCGGGGCTGATGTGATAGAGCTCATGGAAAAGCGTCACGAGTTTCTCGTCGAAATCGAGATCGAGAAATCGCGGAAGGCAAAACGTGATCAAGTACAACACATCCGTGCTGCCGACGACATAGCGCTGCACCTGGTACGTAACGCACCGCCGCTGCCGCGTGATGGCCCCCGCGCGAAAGCGGAGCGGCGTAACACGAGCCTGCAGGCCGTGGGAGTGGCCGTTCCGAGCTTGAGTGACGGCGAAGAGCAGTTGCGACACGTTGATGTGCCGGAAGTCGGCGGAACGCTCGACGATGTCGGCGCAGACACGTGCAATGTTTACACTGAAATCAAACGCATGGCCATTGGCCCGGCAGGCGGCGACTTTACCCGGCGCCCGGATGAAACGGCGCGGGAGCGGGTTTTCCGATTCAGACCATCGGCAAACCAACGGCACGCGCGCCCCGCTCATGCCGTTTGGAAAGGGGGCCTGGTGGGTCAAGGCTCTTCTCCTCGGGCGCACGGCCCTGATTCTGGGTTAGCGAAGTCGGCTGGGTGGCAGGTCTAGTCGTGGAATCGCACCGAATCCGCATTATGCCCAGTTCGCGCCGCAAATCCAGTAAATTCCTTGACACCGTTAAGACGATAAAAACCGATAGTGACATCACCAAAGAACCGCCGCGCCTTTCGTCCGTGGCAAGTGCAGATGCGGAATCCCGCGAGACCAACTGGCTGCGGGAAACAGGGGGACCGGGAAACATGAAGCGAATACGTCAATGGCAGGCGCTGGCGGGTGTCGCAGGGCTCGGATTGATACTTGGCACGCTTTCGGGTTGTCAGACGTGGGTCGCCGGCATGACATTGCCGTCCGGGAGATACCTGGAACATCCACCGCAATACTTCCCGCCGTCACCGCCGTTCCCGCTGCCGCGTGAATTAGCCTATCAACAAGCGATTGCGGCTCAGGTCCCAGGAGCGGTCGCTCCGGCGCCGTTGCCGCCTCCGGTGGTTGCTCCCGTCGTTCCGGTGCCGCCGATGGCCGCGGAACCCGGAATGACCAATCCGCCACCTCAGTAACGTATAAAGTGGAACGAGATGGGGTAAGGAAATGCCAGGGTTCGATCCAGCATTTGGATCGGGCCCTGGCATCTTAGGTTTGCGGCTAGCCCGAGCCGGGCTTTCCACCCGATGGCGTCGTTGGGAAGAGCGGGTTACTCTTGTCGCCCGGCTTTTCGTCACCTTGCGACCGGATTTGATCCAGCCATTTCTTCCAAGTCGCAACGCGGTCCTGCCGAGTCTGGTTGTCGGTGTCGTGGCGGCTATTGCGAACCACCAGGCGATTGTCGGATGTCATGATGAGCATCTCGACAGGACCAACGTCCTTCACCGGACGGCCGCCGATTTGGTGCGTATGCTCGCCGCCTTCGAAATCGACCACAAGGGGCCGATGGTCCTGCCGGGCCGGGTCGGTCGCGAAATTGATCGGAATCCCGTGATGCCGTTTGATCCGGCGGTTCTTTATTTCCGTCGGGTGTATCGCGATAATGAACCGTTCCTGCGCCGGGTTCCATGTCGTCACCTCGACGTCTTCCACACGACCGAGGTACTCGCCGCGCCGCACTTCACGGCGTTCCACGATCGCCCAATCTCCGATTTGTACGGGTTTCTCGTCGGATTCTGGTTTGATCTTGGCGTCCGTGAGCCATCGATGCACTTGCACGAATGCGCGCTCCTTATTGGCCACGGCCGAGCCTTTATCCGTTTTCTCATCAACGACATAATAGATCAACTCATCGGGAACTGTTACGCGGATGAGTTGTTTTCCATCCGTCACTTCGGTCCAGGGTCCTTCGACAGCTTCCTGTTTCGAGTACTGTTTCGAAATCGCACGCTCCGGTTTCTCATGGCACGGGTTGGACATGAGAATTTGGATACGGTACTCGTAGGAATAGCCGGGAGTAATCTTTGGGTCGGTGTCGACGAAGCGAACCAGGCATTTTTCCGGTATCGCCAGTGTGTTCTGGGCTGTACTCGTCGGCGCCGCGGCTTCCGGCGGCCTGACGCCTTTGCCGACCCCAGCCGCCGGTGTAGAAGTGGCCGGGGACTCTTGACCGGCCTTCTTGTCGTAGAGGTCGTTGTCAAACCGCGAGGTGTACTTGGGCGGTGGCGGCACGTTCGCGTGCATTGCCTTCAACATGTCCTCTTGCGTCTTATCAATGCTATCCAGCTTGGGCCTTGGGTACTTCTGCTCGCGGGCCAGCTTCGGCAACGGCTGCACGATTCGATTCGGGTACACGATGATACCCAGATCCTGCCAGACCTGGTCGTCCGGTTCACGCTCGACGGCTTGCATATCCAGGCGTTTAAGGTCGGCATGCACGTCGACGTCCGTCCAATCGTCGACCATCTTGCCTTCGGCATTGTACTTGCGCCGTTGCACATTGAAGCCGATAAACTCCGGACGTGCGCCGTTGGGGTCCAGTAACATCTCCTCTACCGACCCGTAACGCATGGCCTTGCGGTACTCTTCCAGTTGGAGCTTGTATGGAAAAGCGCCGGTGACGATGATCATTCGGCGGGGGAGCAATGTCTGCGCAAAGCGCTCGTCGCCTTTGAGTTTGTCGAGATACTCAAACGACAATTCGTTCTCATAAATGTTGCGGCCGTCGCCGCTGCTGGGCCCCAACTGCATTTCGCCGCGACCGCCACCCTTACCGGTCGCGCCGGCGCCGGGTGGAAGCTGCGGGGTTGGCGCGATGGCGGGAGGTGAGGGCGGCGTTTGCATCACGCGCGTTCCTGGTGTGGAAGTTACCTTCTTCGATTTCTTGTCGAACGCACTCTGCCAATCCTTGAGTTGTTGCAGTGTCATTCGGTTTTGGCCCGGCGCCGCCTTGGTCTTCAGCGTGTAAACCTTGGGCGTCTTCTCCGAAAAACTCATGTAATACGCCTGGATCGCACCGTTCACGACGTCGGCGGCGAACTCGTCAGCGCCGAGGACTTTCGGGATTCGCCATTTGAGGTCCTCGCCCTGGCTGGTCGCGAAGTACGCCATGTTGGTCGGGAATTCATCGGCATCGACGAGCTTTACCTCGACCGCTTGAAGTTCGGGCGGAAGTTTCTCAAGGTCCGACGGCGGCTTGCTATTGCGCCACGCGGTCTCGGCCTGAGTTTTGAGTTTCTGCAATTCAGCGACGTTGCCGCCGGGACTACTGCTGCCGGTAGCGGCGGCAAGTCCGAACCAAACGATCAAGATCAGTCCCATGCCGGCTGCGACACCCAGACCGATCTTTTCACCCTTCTCCAGGAGCAACTGCTTGAAGTTGAGATTCTTCAGAGCCATTTTTCGTACCTCGGACTTCCCATGAACTTAAGGTGTTTTCGTCTCACCGGCGGCGGCGGTCGCTGCCGGATCGGGCGGTGGATATTTTTCGTACAACGAAGCCACGCCGTAGACGGCGAGAGTGACCAGGTCCCACTCTTGTTCTTCCGCGGCCGCCGTCGTGGCGGCAGACGATGCAGGCTGCACGGAAACGGGCAAGCCTTGCGGCGTCCGGGGCTTCCCTGCCTGCATGCGCTTGGCTGCATCTCCTTCATCGCGGCCGGGACCCAACTGCATTTCACTCGAAGGAGGACCCGCTTTGCCCACTCCCTTTGGACCGGGCGCCGGTGGGGGTATGGGCGCTGAAGGCGCGGTCGTCGGTTGGCCGGTGGTTGGTTGGTCCGTTTCCGGCGGTTTGATGTCATCGCGGAAGCGCTGCCACTGCCATTGAGTCGTCTGAACTCGCAGCGGGGAGTTGGCAACCGCCGCGAGGAAGTCTTGAATGTGATACTGGTCAATCACCACGGAAATGGCGATGGGCATTCGCCGAACTTGCTCGCTGCGCTCGATGTAGCGGTTTCGGTTCAGTCCGTTCTCGGTCACCGAGGTATCCGTAGCGCCTGCCCCACCGCCTTTGCCCACCTGCATCCCCTGTCCTCCGGCCGCGTTCGGATCGCTCGCCGGTGTTTCCGGCGGCTTATAGCGCAACGGGGGTTGCAACGTACTTTGCCCGGTTCGGCTCGAGTTGTATGCAAGTTCCACATGATCCACCCGTTTCACGGGAACGGTCCGCCAATCATAAAGCTGCTTGGCGCTCTTGAGCGACCGCGCATTGGCGAATTGCACTGGCAGCGACACCGTTTGCGAAAAAGACTGTCCCGGTGCCAGAGGTTCACCCGACACCTCGAGCGTATAAGGGACATCGCCGAAGAGCACCTCAAACGTTACCGGAAGCACCTGCCGGCGATTGCTGTTGTTCACCAGCGTATACTTCAAGCTTGGTTTTCCGCCGGCCTCTGCCAACGTGAGATCAAGAATCCAGCTACTGTTCGAGAACACTTTTTGGCGTTCGTTGACCGCCTTGGTTTCTTTCAGGGCGGCAAGGCGTTCGTTGGTTTCGCGGATGATTTGCAGCAAGCCACGCTGAACCCAAAGGTCTTCTTGCGCCAGCCACATGTCTTCCGATGTGGGCGGGTTTAGTTTCCACTCATTTATCCACCGAAGGGCCGCGTTGAACTGCGTCGGCGCCACGATGCGGTAAAGATCGTACGCCTGCTGCTTGTAGTTGGAGGCGTCCGCGTACGTCGCCCGGATGCCGACCTCCTGAATCGGGTCATAGAATCGGTGCTTTTGCAGCAGATCGAGTTGTTCCTTCGGCATGTTCGTCGGCCAGGTGGATAAATTCGCTTGTTCGCGCCATGCATGGTCCCAGATTTTCTTCTCCTGAGCCTCCGCCGCTACAAAACGCGTCTCGTAGCTCTTGGACCATTCGGCATTCTTCGGTTGACCGTCGCTGATGCTCTTCAGGTTTTTCTTCTGGTCGGTGAACTTCTTCTCCTGTTCGGCGATCGCACTCGACGCCGTAGTCAGCAGGAAAATGAGCGAAACTACCACGAGAAACAGAGAAAGAAACAGGAGAACCCAAAAATGTTCTTTGATGAGTGTGTCTTTGTCCAGTTTCATAATCGCTTCCCGCTGCGAGATACTTTTTACTCAATTCGACAGTCGAATTTCCATCAGCCTATGGCGTGGCCGTGGGTGTTGCGGTCCCGATTTCAGCGCCTGGTTCAGTCCAAGCAAAGAGGATGATGAAATCCGTACGCTTGTTTTGCGATTTGGCTGTGCCAGCCGGTGGTTTTTCGGTCGTCGTCGGCGGAGCCGTAGCGGGCGCCGATCGCATCTCCATACCTGCGCCGGGCTTTGACGACCCGCTGCCACCAACAGCGCCACCGACTTCGACCGGTATCAACGGCGCCCAGCCACCCGACCCGCCGAGTGACTCGCCCTTACCTGCCGATATGCTGCCTTTTCCAACGGGAGGCCCGCCGGTTGTGTCGCCCCCCGGCGCCGCTGCGGACGCGGTTACAAAGCGGCCGACGACAGATTTGATGGGCTCCGGCCGGGCTGTCCCGGCAGTCGTTGACTCCGCCAGGTCGGCCAACACGACGTATTTAACCTGGCCGGCAATTACCTTCCCCCAAAGTTTCTTATGTTCTGGTTCCGGAGCGGCCGGCGGTGTCTCCGGGGCTGCCGGTGGCGTGCCCTCCGTTGTCTTTGGTTTGGCCGCACGTGCCACGAGCTTGCGATGGACCGTGTCGAGGAGGAACTGAAGGGCACCGTCGTGGTAGGTGTGGCCGCGGATTTCGATAATCCAACCTTTCTTGCCTTCCTCCGGAGCAGTGGTGTATTCCTCATCGGTTAGCATCTTCTTGAAGGTCGCCGTTTCGAATCGCTTGTCCAGTTCCACCTTGATCAAGTCGTAGTAGTGCTTGATGCTGTGCGTATAGACCGGATTGATCGAATCGATGTTGATCTGAATGAGATGTTTAAGGCTTTCATCCGTCCCCTTCGGGTCAGCCTTCCCCGTCATTTGGCGATCGAATTGGTTGAAGTACGCCATCCGGGCCGGGGCCGTCCAATACGATTTTCTTGCCTCAGGATCTAGCGTTGAGTTATAGATCACCGTGACAGCCATATCCGGCTTCGCTTCGGGTAGATTAACAACCTTGCCTGCGGCGATCAGCATGGTATCCGCCGCATTGAAGGTGTGGTCTTTGCCCGTTCGATCCGTAACGACGTACGCGGCGCCTTGCACCGATTTCATTTTGCCGTCGAGTCGCTCACCCGGCGCCGGCAATGACTCGTTGATGTACTCGTTCAGGAGCAGCCAATTCAGGCGCTCTTCCTGGCCGGCGATGATGTTTTTGACGGCGGCTTCGCGCTGATCCACTTTCGTTTTCGCGGCGCCGACATCCGCTTCGTCCTTCTTTGTCGCATCGACAACGGATTTCGTCTCGGCGATGGCAGCGCCGACGGGCGCCTTCGGGTCAGTATCCACGGCGCGGAACTGCACACCGTAGCTGAAGCTGGCCACCAGGATGCCGACCAAGAGCGACGCGGCCGCGGCGACGGCCCACGGTTTCTTGGCACGGATCATCCGCTCGAAACGAATGTCCTGCGGCAAGAGGTTCGTGCGAACCCGACCCAACTCGAGCCCTTGGAGCGCCAACCCATAGGCCGTCGAAAACCCCATCACGTTTTGGCTGAAGGCAGGCGCGCCGACGACTTCCTCGCCGACGAGCCGCTCCATTTTCTGCAGTTTCCGAACTTCGATTTGCAGCTTTTCGCTCAGGTACTTTTGCAGTCCGGGAAGTCGGAAGGCGTTGCCCAGCCCGACCATGTAGGCGATGGTCGCATTTCGATGCGTGTTGGTAAAGTAACCGAGTGAACGTTGCACCTCACCGACGAAGTCGTTGAGAACGGGTTTCAGGGCCGTCAGGATTTTTTTCAAGTCGGGCGACTTGGTGGCATTACGTTTTAGGTGTTCCGCCTTGGCGAACGTAAGCTTGAGGTCCTTCGTCAGCGCTCGGGTGAAGTGATTGCCACCGAACGGAATGGGCCGTTGCCAGATGACCCGCTCACCGTCGGTAATGACCAGGTTGGAGTTATCGGTGCCGATGTCGAGCGCCACGACGCATTCGCGCTCCTTGCCTTTCGGTTTGGCTTCCTCGTCTCCGGCGCCGCCCTTGTGCAGAAGATCGTAGGCCATGAAGTTACAGAGAGCCAACGGCGCCATCTGCACGATGTGAACTTCAATGTCGACGTCTTTGAATTGTTGGAGGGCGCGGTTGACCATGTCACGCTTGATCGCGAATAGCCCGATCTCGGTTTCCATCGCGAAACCGTCGGTGACCGCACCGGAGCCGATTTTCTGAAAGTCCCAAACGACTTCATCGAGCGGGAACGGGATTTGTTGCTTGGCTTCGAAGCGGACGATGTCGGGGATTTTCTTTTCTTCGACCGGCGGAAGTTTGACGAACCGGGCCAGGCCGCTCTGGCCGGGGACGCTCACGGCGACGATGTCGCCGCGGAGCGAGTTCCGTGACAGGAACTTTTCCAGTGCCTCACGCGTCAACTGGTCCGGGTCGGCGTCGGGTTGGCTCAGGATCTTCGGATGCTCGACGTAATCGAACGCGGTCGCGGTGACTTCGCCGTCGATGACCTCCAAGCGTATCGCCTTGAGGGCGCTTTGCCCAACGTCAATACCCCAAACCCCGGCTTGCATTTCGGCCATACGAAACGACCCCCGAAAGAGGACGGACATGCTCCAGGCGGACTTGAACGGTGGACACGCTAGTCCCAACTACTCTGTCCACAGTAACATGAGGCGAATAACCGTGTCAATCGTCCCCCTTCGCCTGATCCGTAACGTCCCTTGTGGTTAACTCACTTCAACTGTCCAGTCGCTTAACACGGTACAGTCGGATTTGTTGGTAAGACTATTGTTACTACGTCGATACGGCATGGACCTGTTCGGCATCTGGCTTCATCTTCCGAGCTTCCAGCGCTCGACGTCCGTGAAAATGAGGAGCGGGTCCATTCGGACCGGTGTCAGGTCCTTATGCACGGCGACAACCGTGTCGAGCTGCCATAGGGGAATCAACGGCATCTTGGCCCACATTTCGGCGTGTATCTTGTGCGTGCACTCCCGAACTTTGGCGAACTCTCGATGGCCGAGTGCGCGATGGAACCAGCTTTCCATGCTGCCGTCGTTGTGATAGCCCAGAAAATTGCTGCCGCCACGTTCCCGGGCACGGCTATCCGGATTGAACAACGGCCAAAGGCAATAGGCCTCGCTCGGGTAATCGTAAGAGTAATATGCCAGATCATAATCGTGTTCCAATTCGACATCTTTGTGGAGTTCCCGACGAGTTCGAGGAACGAGCACGATCTCAAAACCGGTCGCACTTTGGACCTGATCTCGGATTCGAGTGCAAGCGTCCTTCACCGCCTCATCGCCGTCGGGGTATTTCAGTGTCAGCCGGACTTTTCGCAGCGATTGCCGAACGCCCTCGGCTTCTTTGCTCGCTAGGGCGGCGTTCCACGGATCGGCGGGAACGCTTGGATCACAAGCCCAGGAATCGGGCGGGTAGGGGCCATTGAGCGGGCGATGGGGAAGTTCGCCGCCTGCCTTGGATTCGCCGCGAAAACACTCTTGCAGAATCAATGACCGGTTGATGGAATGAGCAATCGCCTTGCGAAGCGCCGTGTTTTGCAGCGGCTGACGCCGGTGGTTGACTGCCAGGAAGTTAACCCGGCGGTTGCGCATGGTCTGCACGGTCACCGTCCCGATTAGGCCATTCTCGCCGCGCTGAAGTTCCGCCGCTTGTTTTGCGGAAACATCGAGAAACAGATGCAGCCGACCATGAGCAAAGTCGGCCACGGCATCCCGCGTCTGATAGAACCTAATCTCGTGGATGAACGGCATGGCGGGCTTGCGCGTCCGATGGTAGCTCGGGCTAGCAATGAACACGACGGAACCTTGCTCCGCCTGCAGCCGGGCCGCATCGGCCACTTGATACGGCCCACTGCCTACCGGGTTTTTCGCAAACTTTGGGTCACTACTCCGATCCAAATTGGCGGACGAGGGCAGAATCTTGAACGTCATTAGAGAGAGTGGGTCGACATATCCCTGCCGCAAGTCCAACGTCACGGCTAACGGGTCCCGGCCCGCAGAAGGCGGCTCGATCATGTCGCTCCACAGTGAGCCGTGGCCCGCCGTCTGCGCCCGGCCGAATAGTTGCACCGTGCCGCGCACGTCATCCGCCGTGACACGCTCGCCCGTCGACCAATGGGCATCGCGGTCGATCCGAAATTCCCGGCCACGAGCGTTCAGTCTCGGGAGTTCAACGGCAAGCGCGGGTTCGTAACTTTGTCCGCCGATGGAATCATGGGCTTCAACGAGGCTTTCAAAGATCAATTCCACCGCTTGTTTTTCCGAGTCGATGACGGCCGTGGCTGGGCTGAAATACTCCGGTAGTTCTCGCACGCCGACGCCCAGCGTCGGCCGATCTTTGTTCAACTTCCAGCGGAAATCGCGGAGTCCTTCCAACTGCGGCCAAAGTTGATCGGCCTTGTTGACGAGTTCATTGGCCTTCGCGGCATTGTTCCGGTCCTTTTCGTTCTTGGCCTGGTTCAGCAAATCCGACGCTTGATTACGTAACTTCGCGGCGATGGGTTGAATGGCCGCCGCGCTTTGGGGAAATCGTTCCAGTGCCCGGATTTGCCGCCGCACCAATTCGTATCGCTCTTGCTTCAGCGATGGTTCGATCAACTTGGCGAGTTCTTGGGCGATCCGTTGGTGGACTTTAGCATCGCCATAGATTCGTGTGAGACGATCGCCCCAAGCGAACGTGTCCTCCCAATTACCGGATACCGACATCGCCTGAAGCCGATCGACGCGCACGGCCAGCAGCTTATCCTGCAGCCGAGTTTCGATGTCTTTCCACGCCGCCCCTTCCCGTGCGACGCGATCCGGCGCCGGCCGATGAAAGCGCAGAGCGGAGGCCAGGACTTTCTCCACAGCATCCAGGCGATCGACCGGAGTCAGGTTCCGTACGGCGTCGTTCAGAAATGAGTCGCCTTCGGCTAGCGCGTTTTCTTCGTAGTGAATGACGGACTTCATGTCGCGTCTCTGCACTTTGATGGGCTCTCCCGCTTTCCATTCATCGTCGAAAGGCTTCAGCGTGAGTTGCCCGACGAAGGTCGATCCCGCGCCGAGATAGTACGGCACGGGCGCCGCCTTGAGCTTCCGTCCATCGTTCAGCGTGAAGAGATCATGCGGAACCGCCAGTCGGCGGAAAAACTCTTTGACGTCGGGGTTGTTGGCCCGGACTGCTTCCAAGAGCAGATCGCTCGTCGAAGCAGAGTCCGGTTCGACGGGCGGCGGTTTCTTCTGCCCTTGCTTTACGGGTTCTTCTTCTTCGACGGGCGTTTTCTTCGCCGGTGTGCGCCGCAACGCTCACCAGGCCGAACAGAAGACAGGAGACAAAGGCCGCTCGGAACGGATTCATGATTGGATTATAACGGCAGCGAACAGGCCGCGCCAATTTCGTTGGCGGTGCGGTTATGGGAATGACGAAGTGAACGAAGAGAAGGTAGCGTCACCACGTTTGCGGCGGGAGTCGCCGGGGCCCAAAATGGCGAAGCGCCCTACCCCCGGTGCACGATTGACGCTACAATCCCTGCTGCTATCGTTTCGCCCCGGTGGCGATATTGTCCCTTGAAATGCCGGCGTCTTGGTAAATCACATTGTTTGGGAGTGACTATGCCTCTGCGGATGCGCGTCCACGATCGTGAGCCTATCGGTTCGGCCCTTCGTCGGTTCAAGAAACTCTTAGAACGGAGCGGCCTGCAAAAGGAACTCCGCAAACGAAAACACTATGAGAAGCCATGTGAAGTAAGGCGTCGAGCCAAACTTCGCAAGCAGAGCGCCATCCGCAAAGCGCGTCTTACTACTCCAACCGTCTAGTCAACACTCAGCAAATCGCACGTGCCATAAGACAATCCGCCCGCTCAAAGCATGGACAGGATTCGGCGGTCGGCGTGCGCCGTCTACTGCCTCTCTAGTAGCCGGTTCTGCCCCCTGCTATAAGAACTTGAGGGGAAGAAGCACATCGGAAACCACCACATGCCGGTAATCGAAGACGCGCCCGAAACGATTCTTATCGTCGACGATGAACAACCTGTCCGAAAAACCTTTCAGGAATGGCTCGAGAGCGCCAACCTCGGTTGCACGATCTTGAGCGTCGCCGACGCCGAAGCCGCCCTGGTACAGGCGAACCGGCACACGATCGATTTGGCCATCCTCGATTGGAACTTGGGCGCCGGCAATGATGGCCTGCATCTTCTGGAAGATTTGTACGTCTTCAACCCGGACGTGGTGGCCATCCTCGTTACCGGTTACGCGCATCAAGCTACGCCGCTTGATGCCATGCGAATGGGAGTACGGGATTACCTCGACAAGAATCATGACCTCGACCGCGATTCATTTCTGAAAACGGTTCGCCGTCAACTCGAACGTATTCGTCCTGCCAAGCGCGAACGGCAATTACACCAGCGACTCGTCGCCTTTCGCGAAGCTGTGGACAAAGTGGTGCCCTTGGTCAGGTCCGCCGCCGCACTCAGCGATCCGGTGCCGTTGCCGGAAGCCGTGCGCGGATTGATGCGATTTCTGAAACGCAGCACCGGAGCGTCCGACGGCGTGCTCTTGACTCGGAGCTATGACGAACATCGCGAACCGCCGGAAATTCTTCGTTCTTACGATGTCGAAGGCAACGCGTTCGACGCCGCGTTAGTGCCGTTTGCGCGATCGCTGGCCGGCGCGGCCGCAAGTATCGAACGGCCGTCCGCGACGACGCGCTTGGGCGGCACCCATGTCGGCGATACCGAACTGCAACCGTTTGAGGCCGGTCGGCACTCGGTGCTTGCGGTGCCCTTGTTGGTTGCTCCTGGCGTGCAGGTAGTGGTGGAACTTTTTGACAAAAAGAGCGAAAAAGGCGGCATCGTACCGGAAGGGTTCACGGAGGCCGACACCCGACTTGCCGCGACGGCCGCCGAGTTTGGCGCCGAGTTGTTGCGTCACGCCTTGGCCGAGCGGCAAAGTCACCAGATATTGTTCGACGCCATCGCCGCTGCGCTCGAGGCCACCGACACCGTATCCGAATCACTCAAGGGAACTGCCGCCCAACGACGTGAAGCACCGCCGCCGCCATCCGTCATGGATCAATTGCGTGATGGCTTGCGTGCGGCAGGCAGCAGCCGAGACGACGCCGACGAGTCGTTACGGCTCATCGAGGCCATTCGAGTGCTTTCCGTGCGCCATGGTCCGGCCGCCGTACAACACTGCACCCACCTCGTGGAGAGTCTGCGGAAACTTCTCGACGGAACCACGGCCTCATGACCGACGTCTTTGACGACATCTTCACTTTGCTTAGCCCGCAGCGATTGCTTCGCGATCCGCGCGCGACCGGCGAAGGGATTTCGATCGCCGTCATCGACAGCGGAATAGAACGCGGACTGCTCGAAGCGAAATTCAAAGATAAAGGTCAGGACTTGCATCCGATTGAAGGTGGAATTTTCTCACCCGATCGCAGCGAACCGTTGCCCTACCTCGGCCGGCAAAGCACCCCGCACGGCACGACGGTGGCCGACATCATATTGACGTTGGCGCCGCGGGCTCGACTCTACTCGGCCGATGTTTTTGGTCCGCGCGGAAGTTGCGAGGTCGAAGTTGTCATTCATGCGTTGCGCTGGGCAGTCGACGTTTGGAAATGCAAGATTGTCAATCTATCGCTTGGCGTCCCTGAGTATAAGTTGCAGCAGGCGCATCGGCGTCAGCAGTTTCAGCGGGCGATTGAAGACGCGTATTACAAAGACGTCCTGGTCTTCGCCGCCGCTCATAACGATCATCCCCTGACACGCAGTTATCCGTCCGCATTCGCGCCGCCCTTGATATCCGTCGACAAAGGTCTCTTTGAAGATCCGCTTCAGTTTGCATACGAACTGAAGGATCAAATTGAGTTTCAAGCCCACAGCCGAGGTTATCTTGGCCCCTTCGCGACCGAGCCGGCGACGAGTTGGGCAGCCCCCCATCTCGCCGGCGTGGCCGCACGGATACTTTCGTTGAGACCGACCATGAAACCGTTTGAGATCAAGACAGTGCTTTACTGGCTCTTCCAGCGCTCGCGATCCAAGCCTGATCCGTAGTCCTATGTTTCATGATCGCCGACGCGCGTTGCTTCCGGTAAGTTGGTTGAAGTACGAGCCATTCAAGGTGAAGGTTGAAATATTGATGCATGCGGTTGAAATAGAACATGTTACCAAGACTTTCGGGCAACACGTCGCCGTCAACGATCTCAGTCTTCAGGTTCCGGCGGGCGCCATCTACGGCTTCATCGGTCCCAACGGCTCAGGCAAGACAACGACGTTGCGCATGATCATGCACATCTTGCACCCCGACACGGGCTCCATTCGTGTCTTGGGGGAAGAAACGTTGAACGCTGCCAACGACCGCGTTGGTTATCTCCCGGAGGAGCGCGGTCTTTACAAGCAAATGAAAGTGCGTGATGTACTGCGCTTTTATGCCGCGTTGAAAGGCGATCGCAATCCGCGGCAAGCTATCGATGCATGGTTGGATCGAATGGGCCTTAGCGCCTGGGCCGACAAGAAAGTGGAAACCCTGTCCAAGGGGATGGCTCAAAAGGTGCAATTCATCGCCACCATCGTCGCGCGTCCCGACCTCATTATCCTCGATGAGCCCTTTAGCGGACTCGATCCAGTGAACATGGATGTTCTTCGCGACGCCGTACTCAGTCTTCGCCGAGAGGGCGCGACGGTGATATTTTCGACACACGACATGCACGTGGCCGAGAAGATGTGCGATTCCATCTTCATGATTTATCGGGGGAAGAAAGTCCTCGACGGCAGCTTGCAATCGATTCGCGCGAGCTACGGCGCGGATACCATTCGTATTCGCTTGGAAGGAAACGAGGGTTCGCTCACGGACTTGCCGGGCGTGCTGAAGGTCGTGGACTTCGGTCAGAATCAAGAACTCCGGTTGCAGCCGGGCGCGGAGCCACAGGCGGTCTTGGCCGCGTTGATCCAGCGCGGGCACGTCCATCATTTCGAGATCGGGCACCCGTCGCTACACGATATATTCGTGCGGATTGCCGGGGCCCCGGCGGAAAATGGAAGCAGCCATGGCTAAGATGCTCGTCATCGCGGTCCGCGATTACCTGGCGGCCGTGAAAACGAAATCGTTCATCATCACGCTTTTCCTGATGCCTGTGCTCATGGGCGGCAGCGCGCTGGTGCAAGGGTTGATGAAAAAACAATCGAGCACGGAGCCGAAGAAGTTCGCGATTATCGACCGAAGTCCCGGCGCGAAACTTTTCGCACTTCTCAAGGAAGCCGCCCAAAAAAGAAATGAAAGAGAACTAATCGATCCCGAATCCGGAAGAACCAGGCGGGCGCCCTTCGTCCTGGAATCGGTGACGCTTGACAAGGACACGACGGAAGCCATCGATGAGCTAAGGCTGCAACTATCGCAGCGAGCAAAGAACGATGAAATTTGGGGCTTCGTCGAGATCGGCCCCGACGTGCTCAGCCCCCTGTCATTCGACAATCCTTCGAAAGACCGTGTGTATTTCCGGTATCAAACGAATCATCCCACGTATGAGGAGTTTCCCAACTGGTTGCAAAACCAGCTTTTGATAGCCACATCGAGTCTGAGCGCCAGAATGTCGCAGGAGGCGATCATGAAGCGGATGGAACAACAACACGTGCTTCTCCTACGGCGAGAAGGACTATCGGAGCGGGACCCACCACCGGAGAGATCAAGGACCCGCCCGTGGTTCACCTGATTGCCCGTTTCGCAGTGCCGGCCGGGCTGGTTGCGCTCATGTTCGTCATCATCATGTTAAGCACTCAGCCGGCGATGCAGGGCGTCGTCGAGGAAAAGATGCAGCGCATCGCCGAGGTGCTCTTGGGTTCCATTCCGCCTTTTCAATTGATGATGGGAAAGTTGCTCGGCCTGCTGGGCGTTTCCTTAACGGTGGCGGCGGTCTATCTCGGAGGGGCATACTGGGCAGCGAAAGAATACAACTTTCTGGAATTTCTGCCGGCGTCTACCTTAATGTGGTACATCGTTTTTCAAATCCTGGCCGTGTTCATGTACGGTTCGATCTTCCTGGCGATCGGCGCCGCCGCTACCGAGATAAAAGAGACGCAAACGCTCGTCATGCCGGTCATGTTGCTCGCGTGCATTCCGATGTTTATTCTCGGCAGCGCTCTCGAAGACCCGAATCATCCACTGGTCGTCGGCATGTCGTTTTTCCCAACGGCCTCACCCATGCTCATGATGGCCCGATTGGCGATTCCACCCGGACCCCCGACATGGCAGCCGCTCCTGGCCGCTGTTATCGTGCTCGCGCTCACCATCGCGTGTGTCTGGGCTGCGGCGCGAATCTTCCGGGTCGGCATCCTCATGCAAGGCAAAGGCGCGAAACTGGCCCAAATGTTTCAGTGGGTCTTTCGCGGATGATCAGCCGGCCAATGCGGACCGCGGCGAGAAATCGTTTCCGAGGCTATCGCGCACGTGCCGCAGTAGCTGTTCCCACGCCTCGGCATTCGGCGCCACGTCCGGCCCAACTCGTTCCAATTCCTGGAGCAGTGACGCGGCGGAGGCAAAGTTCTTTCGCCGCGACTCTCCGGCAAGCTTTTGAATCACGGCATTCAGTCGACTGGGTCGTGCTTTTGCCTGGGGCGCGGAAGCTTCGGAGGCGTTCGTCCATGCGCTTGCCATTCGGCCCAGTGCGATGAGATCATCACGTGGAGTGACGTCATCGTCCGATTCCGAATCGGACTTCTCCGTGGTGGCCAACCACGGCGGCTCGCCCAAGCCATGGATCTTGAGCCGGCCATCGGGCAACAGCAGGATCAACGACGGATGCAGATGCCCATGAACCAGGCCCGCCTCATGCACGGCTTGGAGCCCGAGTGCGGCCTGATTCAGCAAACGAAACACGACGCCCGGTACGGCGAAGATGTTCGGCCAATCGGATGCGGGCAGGCCCATGACATGTTCCTGCAATGCCGCCGGCCGACCACTCACCTCGAGCACCTCCAGTGTCGCGGTCACGTGCTCATGCTGCACACCGGCGGCGGCCCCAAATCGCTGCCGAAATTCATCCGGGTGTACCGCATGCTCCATTTCGGTTTCGGCCAGATGGCGAAGGATGGCCAACCCGTCACCCGTGCGGCGGCGCGGGTCATAAACTCGATACACGACCTCTTTCGCGTTGGCGTACAGTCGATCCAAAATCCGCACCGGCCCCAATACCAACTTGTCCAGGTTGCCCGCCTCAATCACCGCGAGTTGATACAGCGTGACCGTGCCGTTCGAGAGCAATACCTGCCGCAGGGAGCGGCGTTGCTTTCTCGCCTCGACCAATAGGGCGGTGAGCGTATCCGGTTCAACGAGGCCATTGGCCTTTAGCAGTTCACCCAGTTGCCGATCACCTGAATCGATGGCCGTCGTGAGGGATAGGATTGCCGGCTCGCCTTCATTTTCTTCCTCGTCATTGGCGAAGCGCGTAATTCGAGCCGGCGCCGCATCATCGCTGAATTGCTCACATAGATCGCGTAGTTTACTTCGGTACCACTCCTGCATGTCGGTGAGGTGTCGCTCCATCACGTCGCGACGTTCACTCACTTCGCGTTGTTGAACTTGCAGGTCTTCCGACTGACGCACCAGCCGTGCAGAAACCGCATTCATTTCGACTTCGCGTTCGCCCAGGCGCGCTTCGCTCTCGTTCAGGGTTCGGCGCATGTCGCTGACTTTGCTTTGCCATTCGATCAAGTGCTGCCGAAACGAGGCGACGGCAAGCCGATCTTCATCGCGACTTCGCCGCAAGACCGCGGCTTGTTGGCGATTCAGTTCGGCATCCTTCTCAACCTCGGAGCGCAGTGTGTCCACCTCGTCGTGGGCTCGCCGTGCGTATTCGTGAACTTCGGTCAAATGCGTTCGCAGTTGTTCGCGCGCATGCTCGAATTGCGTGATCGATGCATGGGCTTGATCTTGCAATTGACGAAGTTGCTGTCCCAAATCGCGGGCGCTACTGCGGAAGCTTTCCCATTCTTCCTGGTGTCGAGCGGCGTCTTCGTTCGCGGCCGCCGACATTTTCTCCAGGTTTTGCTGCTCTTCGTAAAAGAGCTTCCGTGCCGCGCCGAGAACTCGGCCCTGGTGTTTCAGGCGCTCGAATTGACTCTGCAAGTCGGCATCCTGTCGGCTTAGCGCCGCTTCACGATCTTGCAGTTCGACAGCGCGTTTCTGTAGCTCATTTCGTTCGTTCGCATGCCGCGTGTCCGCCTGTTCGTGCACTTGCTCGAGGTCCCGCCGCCGGCCTTCCAGTTGCGAAACGGCTTCCGCATGCCGCGATTCACTCTCGGTCAGCACACGAAGGCGCTCCGCCAGATCCTGATCGCGGAGCCGCAGTTGTTCTTGTAGCGCGTCACGGGCTGCCTCTACCTTCGCGATCGCCGCTTCTCTCTCCGCCAGCTTCTGACGCTCGGACGAAAGAACCTCCTGCGACTGAGCGCACGCGGCTACCTGTTGGTCCAGCGCCAGGGCGCGCTGAACTTGCTCCGCCCGCTGCGCTTCCAACTGCGTCGCTTGGACGATGAGTTTTTCGTCGTCGCGCGCCAACCGATCCCGCTGCTGCCGAAGCTCTTCCTCTGATCCTTCGACGGCGACACGTCGCTCAGCCAACTGGCGCGACTGATCTTCAAAGTCCTTCGACTGCCGGGCAAGTTCCTGCTGTCGATTTTCCAGTTCATGCGTTCGTGTTCTCAATTCGTTGTCAACTTGTATTTGCCGGTCACGCTGTTCGGCCAGGACTTGATTTTCCTGCTGCGCTTCTTCCCGCATTCTCTCGACGCGGGTCCGAAGCTGGGCCGTCATGACTTGCTGCGTTTCGAGAGCCGCATTCCGCTCGTCGAGTGCAGCCTGGGTGGCGCGTAGTTCTTCGCGTTGCTGGTTGACGATCTGGGCATCGTTCTCATAACGACGCTGGAGTTGCTGCACCAGCCGGGCGTGCTCGCGCAGTTGCGTTATGTCTTTTTCCAACTGCGCCGAGCGCTCGTCGATGTCGTGTGTGCGCTCTTCGTGTTGCTGATGTGTCTCGTCGAGCTGCCCTCGTTGCCGATCCAGTCGCACCAGGTCCGATTCATACTGATTGCGAAGTTCCTCGATTCGCCGCCGCTCTTCGGCGAGTCGGGCCGCCTCGGCGTCCAGAAGCTGCCGTCGCTTGGCGAACTCCTCGTCCCTGAGCGACGATGCCGACGAAGGCGTGTAGTGAATGACCAGATCAATCGGGCCGATTCGGATCGTATCGCCGTCGGCCAGGGTTGTTTGCGTGATGGATTCGCCGTTGTGGACGAGTGAAAGCGTCGGCACGAGTTTTCGAATGCTGGCGCTTCCGGGAAGCCGGCTGATCAGGCATATCAATGAAGGCAAGTCGCCGCCCGGGAGGCGCAGATCGCAGCCGGCAACGCTGCCCACGAGAAACGAAGCATCGCTCATAGGATAGAGGAGCGGGCGGGCCGATCCATGCCGCACTTCGATTTGAATATCCGGCAGCGCAGCGAGGCTCGATTCGTCTGGAGGACTTAACGAATTCGGAACGGAATCGGCCATGCGAGCAACCTAGGCAGCTTAGGCGGTTCCAGAGTGGCCGGCGCACGCTGGGCGCACGGCGGCGTAATTGGACTCAATTTCCGGCTTTTTGGAAAGGTAGGTTTGGACGAATCCAAAGAGCAACTGTTTTACCTTCGATGAGCAAGTTTCGCTCGCGCCACGGCGTGAATGACACAACTTGCCGGAGAATGTCACAGTGCGACCCGTTCGATTCCCGGCTCGCCTTAAGTCGGTGCTGCGTGAGAGTAACCGAATCGCGGTCCAAGCACGGCCGACGACATGTTGATTTCACGCAAGTGCCGATGTGGATTCCATCTGCGTGATTCGACACGACTCCCTGTCCCATTTTCCTCGTTTGTTGACGGTGTCTCACTTTGGCATCGACAAGCACGGACGCGCTGTATCGGTGTGAGATTCTTTGAAACCAACATGATGATTCGTGCTGCCCATCGTTGCGACTCCAGCGCAGTGCGCCCAATCGAACCCATTGGGTTTATCAGATGGCACAGTGGTTCGTCAATAAGGGGACGGAGGAAAATGGCGAGCCCGCTAACAGAACAGTGAGAAAGGGGATGGGAGTGAATCCGAGGCCATCAGTCGTAGAGTCCTTCGCTACTGACCGCCTCGTGTGACAGTGCTACGCCGCAATCGCTGGCGGCGCCAAGCAGCCGGCGCTCCCATTCGTCCCGTGGTTGAATCGGTTGCGCGGAGCTTACAAACCGTTCGCGTAACGAGTTGATCGCCAAATCCTCGGGTGCCATTCCCAACCGGGAGGCGACGGCCTTGAGAGCGGATTCCAAGTCGGCGCTTAGGGTTATTGTCATTCTTGGTTTCCTTCAGACTCCTGAGCAGCCTACGGACTACCAACTCATTGTAGCGTCCGCAACGCATGCGACACGTTGGCCAATCGGTTTATTCGTCGCTTGGAAGAAGCCGGAAACAAGCAGCGCCAAGCATTGATGCAATCGCGCGGCCAACAGCGTGGTCGGTCGAGTTTTGGATCAGTTCGTCATTTCATTGCGGAAGGAGCGGCCGGGTGTCTCCGGACGCCTCTAAGGAGAAGCGAGCGGCTAGGCCGTCATGGTTGCTGAAGAGCTTTCGCGATCTTGGCGCGAAGTTCGTCGGCAACTAACTGGAATTCGCGCAGATCGGCATTTATTCTTTGCCATGCCTGCCAATACCTCTCCCATTCCTCCTTGCCGAGAATTGCTTCAAAGTCCTCGATTCTTCTGGGGGGTCGCCAACGTTCGTAAGCCTCCAAGCGGGCGATACGTTCGGCCACATCGGATTTGCCACGCGTCGTAGGTGAATGCCTTGCCGTCTTGCTCAGCATCCATTCACGCCATGCGGAGTTGCCCTTACTCTGGTTGCATTTCCCGCAAGCGGGCACCAAATTCGCGATCTCGGAAATATACCCTGTCGGTCGCTGCTTCACGACCAGCGGCCTCAGGTGGTCCCATTCAGTCATCTTGTCCCCGCAGTACGCGCACCTAACATCCGTCATGTCCATGCCAAGAAGCGCCAGCGCTTCCTGAATTTCTTCCAGCGTCGGCGTGATTTGAGGAATCAATGTGTTTACGAATGCGTTAGTTATGCTCGATTTGCGTGAAACGAGTGAGGCCACTGCAGGCATCTGAAAGGCAGCCAACAAAAGCTTGCGTCGCAAGATGTCCTCGGGAGTTGTCATCTCGACTGACCTCCCTTTTGCCGGAATCTCGCTCCTTTCGCCGCAATTTGTTGAAGCAAGCGCTGCGAAGCCGGAATTGGATCTGTACCGCAGGCGGACATGAACCAGACAAGCTCCACCAAATCGATCCGTGCTCTCCAGATTCAACTTTTGCGACCCAGCTGTGCGGAACTTTCAGACGCGCGGCGAGATCGCGTTGGGAAAGTCCCGCGGCCTTGCGCGTTGCCCGCAACTGAGATCGAAGGGCTTCGTATTCGGGAGTGTGTGTAGACTTTTCCATTGATCCGATTATGGGAGCAGACTATAATGCTCCCAAATTCGGTACAGCGGCGCAGAAACCGCTGTAGGATCAAACAACGGGAGATGACACATGAACGAGAACTTGGTCCAGCTGCGTAACACGATTTGGTGGGATCGGCATGAAGATGACAAGGTACACATGGACAGTCTTCGCATCGTACTCGGCGCGTGGCCATTTGAAACCCGACAAGTCTTCCTTCGTTTTGTAGATGGCCCTGAAATCGACCTTTCGTTTTTTGACATGGATCGAATCGCGGTTGAATACCTTGGGATGCGCGGCGTCGAGTTACCGCCTGAAGTGCAGAATCTCACAAACGCGAAACCTACTCCGTGATGTGACTTCTTGGTTCCTAAGGATGTTGTTTCCAAACTAGGTAGAAATCCTTCGCCACCACCGGGTAACGAAAAGCGCTGTGCACGCTGTCACCAAACCCGCGTGTACTGCGAAGACTGGTACGGCGATCTTTGTCCCGAGTGCGCCGATGAAACCGAGCCGGATAGTTAATCAGGTGTCCGGCACGCCCGATCTCGTCTTTCCTTCGCGTCGCAAAGTGGTCCTTGTCAGCGGTTGTTTCTGGCATGGGCACACCTGCGGGCGATGCCGTTTGCCGTCGTCGTCTCGGGATTATTGGATTGCCAAGATCGAACGCAACAAGACCCGTGACCGCCGGACGCTCTCGGCGTTACGCCGAGCGGGATGGCGAGTTCTTACCATCTGGGAATGCCAAACGACCCAGGCTCGAGCGGCGGCCACGCACGCACGACTCTTGAAGTTCTTGCGAGGCTGAACGGCGGGCTTTTTGACTTGGCACTCCGCACACGGTTGTGGCACGGTCTCCTGACCGTGCCACCTGGCGTCGATAGTTTCGCGGGAGACCTTCGGTCGCGGGCGGTGGCGTGGTCGGGAGACCACGCCACAGCTGGATGATTGTAGGGTGCGTCAAGTCCGCGCGGACGCACCGGTATGCCGCCGGCTCGGTGCGTCTGCGAAGACTTGACGGCACCCTACCTCCTTTTCCGAGTCCGCGTTCGACTCAAATCCGCCGAAACTGGCGGTCGAGTTCCTGTTTGCTGAAGAGGAGCGAGGTTGGTCGGCCGTGGGGGCAATGATGGATGTTGTCGGCCGATTCGCGTTGCTCGATCAGAGTCGCGATTTCATCGGGCGAGAGTCGGTCTCCCGATTTCACGGCGGCATGGCAGGCCATCAAACTGATCAGATCATTCAAGAGTTGTTCACGATTGGGCATTCGGTCTTTGGACGCCAGGTGGTCGACGACGGCCAACAGGATCGATTGCGGCGGACGATTGCCGATGATCGCCGGGTAGGTGCTCAGTAAGATTGTTCCGCCGCCAAAGTCCGCTACTTCCAATCCAAGTTCGGCAAGGGCGTCCTTGTGTTCCATGACGCGGGCAGCCTGCTCCGCCGGTAGGTCGACGGGTTCCGGAACCAAGAGGCGCTGCCGTTCCAACGAACCGGCAGACTGAATGCGGGCCTTGAGTTGTTCATAAAGAATCCGCTCGTGAAGGGCGTGCTGATCGATGACGAGCATGCCTTCGGGAGTTTCGAGCACAAGATACGCGTCGTGCAATTGAATCGCGTTCGGGGCGGCGGAAGCGTCGCCGTTCGGCGTCGAATGACCTACTGCTGCACTCGATCCATTAGGTTGTGCAACACCATCGCCAGATATCTCGGGACGCGAGGTGGCCGGCGTCGGATGCGTCGCGTTCATGGGCGTGGGACGAGGCATCGGCTTCAGGTCGAACACCGGGAATGCATCAACGGGTGCAGCCGGCATCGCGGGTGCCGTTAGCCCGGCCGGTCGTTGTAGCCGGGCCGTCAGGTTCTCGGCTCGAAGACGTTCCCGAATCGCCCCGAAAAAGAGATGGTAGACCGCCTGGCCGTCCCGGAAGCGAACTTCGGATTTGGTCGGATGCACATTCACGTCCACCTGGTCGGGCGCCATCTCCAGGAACAGCACGGCCACCGGATATCGGCCGGTCATGATTAGCCCGCGGTAGGCTTCTTGAAGTGCGTGACCAAGACTTCGATCGCGAATCCAGCGCCCGTTCAGGAATAGGTACTGCAACTTCGCCGTGCCGCGATCGCAGGACGGATCGGCAATGAACCCGTGCAGCCGAATGGAAGCATGTTCCACCTGCACTTCATAGAGCCGGTCGCGTACGCCGGCGCCGAAGAACAAACCCATGCGCTCCTTCAATCCCACGACGGATGCGACGTCATACACCTTCTTGGCGTTGTGACGCAGGGCCAGGTGCAAAGAGGGATGAGAAAGCGCGATGCGGGTGAAGGTTTCGCAGACATGGCCGACTTCCGTTGAGGTGGTCCGAAGGAACTTTCGGCGAACCGGCGTATTGAAGAAAAGGTGGCGCACGTCGATGCGTGTGCCATAGGCGCCGTTCCACGTGCGGACGGCGGAGAGTTGGCTTCCTTCGCATGAAATCTCGGCGCCTGCATCGTGATCGGCCGGCCGGGACTGAAGTCGGACCTGTGCCACGCCACCGATGGACGAGAGCGCTTCGCCGCGGAAACCCAGTGTGCCGATACGAAACAGATCATCCGCGCCGGCGAGCTTGCTGGTGGCGTGGCTGGCAAATGCCAGGGGCAGGTCGGCGGGCGAGATGCCGCCGCCGTTGTCAACCACCGAGATCAACTCCGCGCCGCCGTTTTCGATGTCGATGTCGATCCGAGTACTGCCCGCATCGATCGAGTTTTCCAGAAGTTCCTTGACCACACTGGCCGGGCGTTCGATGACCTCGCCGGCCGCAATCTTGGCGATGACTTCCGCCGGCAACTGGTGGATCCGCGGCATGATTAGTTCCGTCCTTGTGAGCTATCCAATTGCCGAGCTAATTCCTCGGACCGGGCGCCGAAAAGATCGACCTCGTGCCGAAGCACATGGTCCGGGTGATACACGACCAGGATGGGGTCACCGGGCCGCCATCGCGATGCCAAGTGAAATGGCAATAACATCGTTTCCCCGTCGCGCGCTATCCCACGGTGATCGACGAATGAGTAACCGAGCCGGCGCCGAGCCGTTTTGCCCCCTTGATGGTCACCGTTTCGGATTTCGGGCGCATCCGACGTCACATGATCGACTCGGGCAACACTAGCCACGCCGTGTTTTATTACGCGCACCTTGCGCCAGGCGCGGACGAATATGTACAGCAGGTGAACAGTTCCACCGACCACCAACGCCGTACCGCAGAAGAGTGCCACCAGTTGTGCCGGGTGCTTGGCATGGTCGCCATGTTCGCTGAGTTGGCTTGTCGCGGGCTCGCCGGCCAGAAACGTGACCGACACCGTGTCGTCGAGGTGGTAGCGTTTCCACATCGGTTCGGAAACCTCGGCGTTGCCATGATGTTCAGCCCCCGCATTATCCGTGTATCGATAACGAAGTGAGTATTTGAGCTTTGACGCTGCGCCGTGCCAATCCGAACGTTCTGTTTTCTGAATGATTTTTCCCGCCACCAAGACTCCGGTTTCTTTGAATCGCAGGGAGTCGGCGTCTGTCTGTTGCCAATGGTGTTGCGAGCCCCAAAGACAGACGAGCCCTCCGGCAATCGCCAACGGGCCGAGCCACCACCGCGAACTACGAATGTAGAGCCAGTAAATGCGGACGAAGGACATTATTCGAACTCTCGTCAACTAATCGGCGGGCGATGTCTCGCGCTCCGCCGGGAAGCCCCATTTTCGCAGTTTGCGTTGCAGGCTTTGCAGTGTCATGCCCAGCCGTTCCGCCGCCGCCTCGAGATTTCCTCCAGCGTCGCTCAACGCTTGACGCACTTTATCCTGCACCTTCCACTCTTGGATTTCGCGGTAAAGGGTCCGTTCGCCGATTCCCAGCAGACGTGCGGCGTCTTCGCGATTTCCCTTGGCTGCTTGGAGCGTCTGCTCAATGTAATAGCGTTGGACTTCACTCAGCGGCCGACCGACAAGGTTTGCCGGCCCCACCGCCATATGGTTGCCGGCGGGGAGCGGTCGCAATGCGTCGCCCTCTTGAATGTCGTCGAGTCCCAGTATGCCGTCGCGGTCCTGAACTAGCATGCTCTCGATGAGATTCCGCAATTCCCGGACGTTTCCAGGCCAGTCGTAAACGGCCATTGCATGCCGAACGGGTTCGGAGATTCCGGTGACGCGCTTGCCGTGCAGTTGACTGAATTCCTTCAAAAAATGAGCCGTTAGAAGCGGGATGTCCTCACGCCGTTCGCGCAACGGCGCCAGTCGCACCGTAACGACTTTCAACCGGAAATAAAGGTCGCGGCGAAAAGTCCCCGCGCTCACCGCCGCCTCCAGATCGCAGTTGGTGGCCGAGATCAACCGAACATTGACCTTGATTCCCTCATTGCTGCCGATGCGAAACACCTCTTTGTTTTCGAGTACGCGTAAGAGCTTCGCCTGGAGAGTGGCGGGCATGTCGCCGACTTCATCCAGGAAGAGTGTGCCGCCGTTGGCATACTCGAACCTTCCCTTGCGAGCTCGATCGGCCCCGGTAAACGATCCGGGTTCATGCCCGAAAAGCTCATCCTCGAGGAGATTCTCATTGAGGGCGGTGCAATTCATCGCCACGAACGGCTTGGACTTCCGCGGGCTGTTGTTATGAATGGCCTTGGCAACGAGTTCCTTTCCCGTTCCCGTTTCGCCGTGAATCAACACTGTCGCACTGGTTGGCGCAACATCCTTCAGCTTGGCGATCACGCCGTGCATCTTGGAGCTATTGCCGACGACGCCTTCGAAACCGAACTTTTCGTCGAGTTGCCGCTTCAAATCTCGATTGGCTTGGGCGAGGCGCAGACGCTCCGCGGCCCGTGCCACAATGGCGCGAAGCTCGGACAAGTCGACGGGTTTGGTCAAGTAGTTGGAAGCGCCTTGTTTGATCGCTTCGACGGCGGTCTTGACGTCGCCATGGCCCGTAATCACCACGACTTCCGAATCGGGAAGCAATTCCTTGGCCCGGCGTAGGATCGCCAGGCCGTCCAACCCGGCCATGCGAAGGTCGGTTAGGATGAGGTCGTATTCGTCCTCCTCCATTCGTCGGGCGCCTTGCTGTCCGCTGGTGGCGATGACACAATCGTAACCGACACGTTCCAGGCTTTCGGCCACGGCCTCGGCATGAGGTTTTTCGTCGTCTATCACCAGTACCCGGAGCGAGTCGTCTGTCATCGAAATGTTAGACTCCGTCACCAGCCCATGCCGTTCGACACGCTGGGCTTTGGGGTATTCTAACGGACCGGCTAAGCTCGGCAAAGCTTGACGGTTTTTCGGTGAAAAACCCGCATTCCCGATCTAAAGTCCGCTTTCCGTTGCTCCGATGCTAAAGGATAGGCGGACTGCGCGCCTTTTCCGACCGTCAACGCCCGATGAAGGGATGACCGATGAGTGAGAGCCAAACCATCTTGAATCGGATTTCGGCCCTCAAGGAGAAGCTCACACACGCTGCCGAGGGAACGTCGGAGCCCAAGAATCCGCGTTCCGTCGAGGCCTTAGAAAAGAGAATCAAGGCCGGGTCGCAATTTGACGGCTTGCTGGATTCCGTTCTTCGTCAGCTTCCGGCGGACACGCCGCTCGTTCGTTTGCCGGCTCAGCTAACTTCCCGAGCTCATCGACTTCTCGAAACCGGTAAAGACCTCCTCCATCAGCTTCGGGGGCTTGCTGACGTGTTTGCGGAAATGCCTGAGCCGCCGGATGTCGTGGAAGTCTGGTATACCAAGACGGTCTCTCTCGCCAATGTCGCGCTGCGGGCCATCGGAACGTTTCCTGATGCACCAAGTGCGCAATTGCAACTCTGCGAAGGCATCGAGGCGCTGCTTCAGGTCGTCGCCGAACGCTTGGGCAGATTGAATCTTCTCGTGGAACGAAGCCGGAAGGAAAACGGCTGGATCGATGCATTAGTCGAGATCTTTCGCGCGTTGGAGGCCAACCAGGTTGTCGATTGGAATCGACTGACCGAGGTTGCCCAAGCGATCGACGGCGAATTCCGCGACGGTCTCCCTGTCCGGTTTCTGCACTGCACCAAGAACTCGCCCGAGCGACACGTGGCTTGCCACGGGCTGAACGTAGCGCAGGTAATCGCGCGTGTCTTGCGCAACGATCCCGCGTTAGCGCGTCGCCCTTTGGAGGCGATCTCGGCCGGGTTGCTCCACGATGTCGGCATGATTGCATGTTCGCCTGAGGTGTGGATGTCTGCCACTACGTTCGACGATTCGCAACGCCAACAAATCGAACCCCATGCGCGTCTCGGCGCTGAGTTGATGGCGCGGTCGCTGCCGGACAAGACATGGTTAGCCGAGGTTGTCGGGGACCATCACGAGCGGCTCGACGGGACCGGCTATCCCGGCGGGCTGCGGACGAATCAGATTAGTTGGCTTCCGCGATTGCTGGCTGCCTGTGACGTCTACGTCGCGCTCCGATCCAAACGGCCATACCGCGTCGAACGAAACAGCCGCACGGCATTGACCGAAGTTCTAGCGCTGGCGGAAACAGGGGCATTAGATCGCCATGCGGCCGAACGGCTCCTCGGATTTACGCTTTATCCACCGGGAACTGTCGTCGAACTGGCGGACGGTTCCGTCGCCGCCGTGATCGCCGCCCCGGTGCACCGCGGAGATTTGAAGGCAACATTGCGGCCCGTGGTGGCGTTGCTCGCCGATTACCAGGGGAAATGCTTGCCTTTTCCCCAGCATTTGGATCTCGGCGCAACCGAAGGGCGGAGCATTGTTCGTTCGCTCACCGGGGCTGAGCGGCTAAACCTGCTTGCCGAACATTACCCCGAAGTCGTGTGACAATGGGCTGACGCGGCCTGCTCATTGGGAGTGCACCGTTGTTCAACCGATCGCAGAGCGGCTATTTGGCCGCCACACAGCATCCGTGGCCATGCCTGGTTTTCCTCTTCCCGCTACTTTTGGTTTATGAATGCGGCATCGGATGCCTCGGGGGAAAGCAACCCGAAGCGCTCCGTAACGGCGCCGATACCTGGCTGCATTGGGGCCTGGCGGCGTTCGGTCTGCCTCATATTCTCTGGGCGCCGATTTTGATCGCTCTGTTGTTCCTGCTTTGGAGTTGGCTGCGCTGGTTCGACCGGCCGGACCATGTGCTCAACGTTTGTTCGGCCATGGTGGTGGAAAGCGTCGTCTTCGCGTTCGGCCTGCTCGGTCTCAGCCGCGTGCTTGGCCCAACCCTCGACGGGTTCGGCGTCACCCTCCAGTCCGGTACAGCGCAGGATGAGACGCTGGCACAGATCGTCACCTTCGTCGGTGCAGGCATATATGAAGAGGTGTTATTCCGACTGCTCATCTTCGGCGGAGGGCTGCGGTTGCTGCGGATGCTGGCACTTCCTGGGTTGGTGGCCTTGCTCGTGGCCGCGGTGGGTTCGTCGTTGATCTTCGCCGCTGCCCATCATGCCGGAAGATGCGGCGAGCCTTTCGACGCATACGTATTCTTGTTCCGTACGTTAGCCGGCCTTTACTTCACGGCCGTCTACCAGTTCCGAGGGTTTGGCATCGCCGTCGGCGCTCACGCGAGTTACGACGTTCTGGCCGGGGTGATCGTCGGGTGAGGCACACGATGTCACGGGCTCGAATGTCTAGCGCACCGACAGATTCTGCAACAAAACGTCGTCGCCGTGCACTGCAACATACCAAACCAGCGTAAAGCCGATAATGAAACTAAGCCAGGTGATCGCGAATCCAAGGATAAACCGAATCGATCGGTGAATGCCGAAGGACAAAGTCGAAGTCGCGGGGTCGTTGGGGTCGTAGCGAACATCCACGATTTCTGCGTCTTTCAGTTTGTCGTGTATTTCTTTGTGAACCTCGTAGCCAGTGCTCGCCACGTAGCCATACGCCAACCGCGATCCGTGGTATTCCGTTCCATCCACCGTGTAAGTATACTCAACCTGCACCTGGTAAGTTGGTTTCTCGTCGGTGCCTGATTTCGATGTGAGGACGATTTTGTCTAGGACGCCTTCCGTCGTCGGCCAAGTCGCGGCATGCGTCGAACGCCGCGCGGCCCAGATGCCGAAGCCCAAGATGGCGAAGCCGGCTAAATAAAAAACGCTGATGAAGATAGTGAAGAAAACCATTTCGCGCTTCTTAGGCATCGCGGCTCCGGGCGAACAGCAAGCTACTCGCTGAGTTCCGGCTCCGGTTGGAACTCGACGGCTTCGTAGATTTCCGCCAACGGCAAATCGATCCCGATCTCCGGGAGTGACAAAACGGCGTCAAGGCCTTCGTAAACCTCGGGGACGAAGCCGTGCTCGGTTCGCCTATAGACGAGTACGGATGGCGCTTGCATTTCTACAAGGGCGTATACGCTCACCGACGGAATGGTGAGGTAAGCTTCTTTCTTCTCGCCTTCGTCGATCCGGCGAGTGTTGGGCATAAGAACTTCGAACAAGATGGCTGGCTCGTCTTGGTGGTACTCATCGCCAGGATTTGACTGGTAGATCACCGATGCATCTGGGTAGTAAAAACGAATATGAGTTGCTAGCCGGATGCGGATCTTGGTGTCAGAGTTTAACGCGTGGTAATGGCTTCCGCGTAAACGAAATCCGGTGGCTCCCAGGACGTTGCTAGCAATCAGATTATGCCGATTGTTAGCCTCTTCTTTTGCGTACGCTTTCCCGCCGATGTACTCACGCTTAACCGGTGACATTAACTCGCTGGCGAGATACTCTTCGGCGGCGATCAAGTTGAGTTCCATAACTGCACCCGTGGGCTCATCTGCGATGCGTTTCACTTGCCGTTATGCCGCCGAAATCAGTCGTCGCTTACTTTCCCGGCGAAGCCGTTGCCGGAACCTTCGCCTTTTGGCCGTGTTCGGCCACGAACGTTTGCAGCGACTTCACAAACTCCGGATGGAAGAACGTGTTCATGTGATCGCCGTTCTTGATCACCACGATCTTCAGGTTCGACATCCGCCCGTTCAGTTCGTCCACGCCACGTTTCAGTGGGTCCAAGTCGCCGATGACCGCTTGTGTCGGAACCTTGTTTGCTTTAAGCTTTTCGTCCGAAACGATCAGGTCCTTCCAGCTCCGGACGACGGCCGCGAGGGCTTTGGTGTCGTTCATCGTTGTCAACATGGTGTTGATTGCCTTGATCTGTTCCTCGCTCGGCTTGGGTTTGTCCGGCGGATTGAGCGCTTCCAGGAGAATGCCGATACCCTTGCCTTGCTCCAGTGAGTCACCAAGTTGATTGAAGAACCTAAAGTCGGCGTTTTCACGCAAGCCACCGGCGCCGCCGAGAGTTGCCGACAGAACGCGGTCCGGGTGAGTCGTGACCAGCTTGCACGTAATCATGGCGCCCATCGAATAACCGATGACGTGGGCCTTCTTGATTTTGAGATGGTCCAGCAATCGCACCGAGTCCTCCACCATTTCCATGCCGTATTTCTTGGGATCGTGTGGCTTGTCACTCTTGCCGTGGCCGCGATTGTCGAGAGCGATCACCTGGTAGTCTTTGGACAGAGCCTTGATGACGCCGGGCAGGCCCCACTGCACTTGCACGTTGGCGGTGAATCCATGAATGAGCAATACCGGCTCGCCCTTGCCTTCGATGACGTAGTGGATTTTGACACCGTTCGAGTCGAAGCTATGTTCCTCCGCAACGGAAGCGGAAACGAAGATCAAGAAACAGGCGAGTCCAGGGAAGGCATGGCGGAACATGTTTGGGTCCTTTCAATGCACGGAGACTGGTTCCAACGCCGCCGATGTTATACAGGTTTTTGCCTGCGCCGGCGGACCGAGCATTACGGACATCATAATCTATAGGTAGCCATGGGTGTCACCACGCTACAACCGAGACGCGAAGCCGCCGTATGGACGCGCCGCCACCTCCTCGAATTGGAGGAACTCAGTCGGGAAGAGATCGCGTGCATCCTGGACGCGGCCGAGGATTTCGTCGATGTCAGTCAACCGGATCAGCCGAAACGCGGCGACCTAAAAGGGAAAGTAGTTGTTAACCTCTTCTTCGAGCCATCCACTCGAACGCGAACAAGTTTTAGCCTCGCCGCGCGCCGGCTGAGTGCTGACACCGTCGAGTTTGCGGCGACCGCGTCGAGTTTGAGCAAGGGCGAGAGCTTCATCGACACGGCCAAGAACATCGAGGCCATGGGAGTCGACGTCATTGTCGTTCGGCATTCCGTGCCCGGCACGCCGCATCTCTTGGCCCAGCATCTCCGTTCTCGAATCGTAAACGCCGGCGACGGCGCCCACGAGCATCCCACGCAAGGGCTGCTCGACATGTTCACGATTCGGCGAATGAAGGGCAGGCTCGAAGGATTGACCGTCGGCCTGGTCGGGGACATAACGCACAGCCGGGTCGCTCGCAGCAACATACACGGTCTGCTCAAGCTTGGCGCCAAAGTCATCGTTTGCGGTCCGCCGACGTTAGTGCCATATCCCATTGCCGACCTGGGAGTCGAGGTGTCACATAGGCTCGACGACATCTTGCCGCGTTGTGATGTGATCAATTTGCTTCGCATACAGTTCGAACGCCAACGAAGCGGATTGTTTCCATCAATTCACGAGTATGCGCTCCTCTTCGGAATGGACAGCGCTCGACTCCGCCGCTCGAAGTCGGATGTATTGATCCTCGCTCCGGGGCCGATCAATCGCGGCGTCGAAATCACACCTGAAGTTGCCGACGGACCGCATTCCGCGATTCTGCAACAAGTGACGAACGGCCTGGCGGTTCGGATGGCGGTGCTGAAACTGGTGTGCGCTGCCTAGTCCACGCGGCCGAAACAGACGAGGGTAATGTCGTCGTGCTGACTTCGCCCGGCCGAATGGCGTGCGACGGCTTGCACCAGACGCTCGCCTAACCCGGAAGGAGTCTGACGTTCGCCGCACACCGTGGAGCAAACGCCCTTCATGTGAAATTGGCGATTGTGCACATCCATCGCGTCGGTTACGCCGTCGCTGAAAAGCAGAATACTGTCTCCGGCATGAAGCGGAACGCGGCACGATTCGTACGGGAACTCCTCGTCGACTGCCAACGGCACGCCGCCGACGCTGGCGCTCATCGCATCTTCGCATTGGCCGGTAGCTCGGCGGTAGACGAGGGGCGACATGTGCCCGGCATTTACCAACGTCACATAGTTTTCTAGCGGGTCGAGAACCGCGGTCACGAGCGTAACGAATCGATCGGTGAGCCCGGACTGATGGAGCAAGGCGTTTAGTTTACGAAACGCCAACGCCGGATCGGGTTCGGTCAACATGCAGAAGCGAGCATCGGAGCTAAGCTTGGCCATCAAGAGCGCCGCGGGAACGCCTTTCCCGGCCACGTCGCCGAGCATTATCGCGAGACGATTCGGCGGAACCGGAATGAAGTCGTAATAGTCGCCGCCGACCTGCTGGGCCGCGTCGTAGTAGGCGAAAAACTCATACTGCGGCAACGATGGCATAACGGCCGGCAAGAACTTCTGTTGCACTTCGCGCGCCAGTTCCAGTTCGCTCTGGTGACGTTCGTGGGCAATCTGTTCTTCGTGCAACTTGGCATTTATAAGTGCGATCGACGCCTGGCTGGAAACACCCATCAGCAAACTGAGATCGTCCTGAGTGAACTTTTTGTTCCGATCTTGCGTGTCGAGTTGGATCACGCCGAACGCTTGTTCGTCTTGATTGAGAAGCGGAGCGCACATGACGGAGCGTATGCGGAAATCCGCGATGCTCTGACTGAGAATGAACTGATTATCGCTGCTGGCATCTTCGCTGCGGACCGCTTCGCGCGTCTCCAAGCAACGATTGACGATTTGCCGGCTGAATCGTGCGGTGGTCTCGTCTGCCTTCCGGCGTGTCCGAATCACTTTTGGAATGAGCTTCGACATGGTCTCGTCGCGCAGAATGACGAAGCAACGATCCGCCTGGCGAAATAGCTCGAATAGTTTCTGCGCGATATCCGGGAGGAGCGCATCCACTTTCAGGTTCTTGCTGAGGCTCGTGAGAATGTCCAAGAGCAGCTTGATCTTTTCGGCCGGCTGCGTTTCGAGCAGCACCTTGTTGGCCAGGCTGCTCAGGGTTGCCTCGACCGTCGTCGACCCCACGGGGTCCTCGGGCGGCTCCTCCGGTGCGTCACGTCGCATCTCGGCCGGCAGCGGTTTCCTCACCGGGCCGTCTTGGAAGGAACAGATGAAGTCGCAAATCTTGATCTGGTCGTCGTGATTGAGCAGCACGCGGCCTGGAAACGGCACGGCGTCATTGTTGACGCTGGTCCCGTTTCGGCTGCGCTCGCCCTTGCCGTCACCGTCTTCGAGATAAAACTTATCTTTGATGCGCGAGATGACCGCATGCCGCCGGCTCACGGCGGTGCCCAGAATCACCACGTTACATGCGGGATCTCGGCCGAGCACGAACTGCTCCGCCTCGATGGGGAAACTCCGTCCCGGATCGGCGCCTTTGACAACAAGGACCGATGCCATTCCATCTCTCCTGCGATTCCCAACAAGCCAACACCGCGAGTCAATTCGGTAGTATGGTCGGGAAGTGGTTTTCGGTTCTTAGCTTCCCAATTCTAACCAGCCCGCCGCGGTGATTCAAGGACGACGCTTGCTCGATTACTCGACACGATGACCCGCCATAGTAAGTTGGAAGGGATGCGATAGCGCCTGGCAACCGGCTACGAGGGGCAATGCCAATAAGATGCCAACCAGCGCGAAGTTCTCTGGACCTCTGGTCGTCGCTTTTTCCAGCGCCAAAATTATCGGTGTGCGTGCGGGCGCCGAGCACAAGTATACGGGCGTGTGGGTGGTCGTTGTCAAAGGCAGGGTGTACGCGCGATCCTGGAACAACAAACCGACGGGATGGTTCGCTGCATTTAAGGCGGCGCCCGATGGGATGGTTCAGGTCGCGACGCATGAGGTCCCGGTGCGAGCGAAGTTTCCACGCGGCAGTAGCGTTGTCGCCGCGGTCACCGACGCTTTCGCACAGAAGTACAACACGAAGGGCTCGCGCAAGTGGGTGGAAGGCTTCGCCGATCCGGCGCGAGAACTGACGACGATCGAATTCGTGCCGCGGTAAAGGTCCGCGCCGACGCACAAGCGATTGCTGGCCGACGCAAGGGACGCGATTCAAATGCCAGGGATTGGCCTACTGAACGAGAAACCGTTGCACGCGTCGCTGAAACAGTGGTACGCGCGGCCGGGAGATCGATTTGAAGTCCCGGTGAACGGGTTTGTGATTGACATCGTTCGCGACGATCTGTTGATAGAGATCCAGACCGGCAATTTCGCATCGATCAAGTCGAAGCTTACTCATCTGGCGCGTTCACATCAGGTGCGATTGATTTATCCCATAGCGCAAGAGAAATGGATTGTCCGGTTGGCGACCGATGATGGAAATGGAGTCATGCGCCGCAAGTCACCCAAAAGAGGGCGGTTGGAAGATCTCTTTTGGGAAATGGTGAGTATCCCGCAGTTGTTGTTGAATCCTAACTTCTCACTCGAAGTGCTGATGATAAGGGACGAAGAGGTGAGGCGGTACGACGCGAAGCGATGTTGGCGCCGCAGGGGATGGGTTATTCACGAACGTCGATTGCTGGAGATCCTCGAGCGGCGGCTGTTCGGGCAGTCGGCAGACTGGCTGGGGTTTCTTCCGGAAGGACTGGAATCATTCACGACGAGAGATCTTGCGACTGGGATGAACACTGGCAGGGCGAGCGCATCGCTCGGGTTGGCCCAGCGAATGGCGTATTGCTTACGAAAGGCGAGCATGATCGAGTTGATAGGCAAGCGCGGCCGGGCGAATCTGTATCGAGTGGCTGTCGCCTAGGCGGCACGTTGCCGCTACGTCGGATCGAACAGCAACCCATCGTCGGCAAAGGCGTCAGGCCGTTCCACACTTATGAGCTTCTTCAGAGCACGCCGTAGCCGTTGCGTGCGGTCGATGTCAAAGCAAAAATCGAACCAAGGCTCATACGATACGTCGCACATTTCCGAGCCGCGACCGTGAGGGAAAACCGACCTCTCGTTGACGGTTTTGGCGCCGCCTGAATGCATTAGGGGTGCTGGAGGCGGTGGGGCAGGCAGAGGGCTTATTGGATCTTCCTCCAGATCGCCTGCTACGACCGAGCGATTTTGGTTTTGGTACCACACAACTGCGTTGTCCGAGAACCAAGCAGACACCAAATCAAGGTCTTGGTCACCATCCCCATCGATCACGAAAACCGCCCGGCCGCCGTGGACTGCATCTGTGATTGTGTGAGCCGAGAAGTTTTGATTTCCGTCATTCTCATACCAATTAAGCGATAGATCAGAGACAGAAACTACGTCGGTATCGCCGTCGCCGTCGAGGTCTGCAGCGAACACGCTTTTGAAATTGGCGCCTCCGACGTTGAGATTGTGCGCTGAGAAATGCTCTTCTCCATCGTTCTCGAACCAATAGACCCCGTCACCATAAGAAGCGGCCATGAGAATATCGGTACCATCATCGCCGTCCACGTCCGCGGCAAATACGCTGTCAGCCATCCACTGCGCCACGCTGTGAGGAGCGAAATTCTGGTTGCCGTCATTTTCCAACCAGAATATTGTGCCGAATTGGTATGCGCCAACCACGTCAAGGTCACCGTCACTGTCCATGTCCGTGGCAAGGATAGTATCTGCCCACAATACGTTGCCAATTACATTTGCGCTGAAGTTTTGCTTCCCGTCGTTCTCGTACCAAAGGATATTGCTTCCTACCCACGAGGCGGAAACGACATCGGTGTCGCCGTCGCCATCCATATCCGCCGCAAATAGGCTCGTTGCACGGTCCGTCTGGCTGGTAACAACATGGGCGGTGAAGTTCTGGTTGCCATCATTCTCGTACCAGGCGATCGTGTCATCTTCCCAAGACGCGGACAGTGCGTCCGTGTCGCCGTCGCCGTCTACGTCCGACGCAAACACGGCGAGGGCCCCGTTCGCGACTACGGTGATGGTGTGAGTCCGGAACGTTTGCATGCCGTCGTTCTCGTACCATGCGATCCTGTCGTCTTCGCGCGACGCGGACAGAATGTCGGCGTCCCCATCTCCGTCCATGTCCGCTGCGTACACGTCGGCGGCGCCAAGGGCGGGAGTGCTTATAGGGTGGCCCCTAAAGTTTTGGCTGCCGTCGTTCTCGTACCAGGTAATCTCGTCATCGAACAAAGACGCGGACAGAACGTCGGCGTCACCGTCGCGATCTACGTCTGCTGCGTACACACTAACCGCACCGTCGGCAACCGTTGTGATGGTGCGGGCGGTGAAGTTCTGGTTACCGTCGTTCTCGTACCAAGCAATCTTGTCGTTATAAAAAGACGCGGAGAGTATGTCGGTGTCCGCGTCCCCGTCCATGTCTGCCGCATGCACGCTCCAGGCGCCGTTCGCCGCGGTCGTAACGGTGTGGGCGGTGAAATTCTGAGCGCCGTCATTTTCGTACCAAGCGATCTTGCCTCCGTTAAACGCTGCCGAAAGGACATCGGCGTCGCCGTCCCCGTCCACGTCGGCCGAATACACGCTCTTAGCGGATAGCGCGGTTGTGCTTATGGTGTGGTCGGTGAAGTTCCCATTACCATCGTTTTCGTACCAAGCGATCTTGTTGTCACCCTGGGACGCGGACAGGACGTCCATGTCGCCGTCGCTGTCGACATCCTCGGTATACACGCTGAGTGCGTTCTTGGCGGTCAGGGTAATGATATGGGCGGTGAAATTCTCGCCTCCATCGTTCTCGTACCAGTTAATTGCGTTATTAGCAGACGACGCAGAGAGAACGTCGATGTCCCCGTCGCCGTCCACGTCCGACGTATACACATCCGCGGCTCCGTCTGCAGCTGTACTGATGGTGTGGGGAATGAACTGGGCGCTACCGTTATTCTCAAACCAGGCGACCTTGTCATCCTTAGAAGACGCGGACAGGATGTCGATGTCGCTGTCACCGTCCACGTCCGCGGCGTGGACACTAATCGCCCCGTTCGCGCTTGTGCTGATAATGTGTGGAACGAACGTCTCGTTGCCGTTGTTCTCGTACCAGGCGATCATGTCGTCCTGCCAAGATGCGGACAAGACATCTATGTCCCCGTCGCCGTCGATGTCGGCACTAAAGACGCTACGGGCTTCGTCGGCAGGGAAGTTCACATCCTTGGGGCCGCTGAAGCATCCGCACGCCGCCTTCGGCGGCTTGACCGTCACGGCGTAGTCCTCCACTTCACCGTCGGCCGCAACTCCGCCGACGCCCAGATTACCGGCGGTGCTCAGCCGAAACCGGGCATAGGTCGTCCCGTCTCCCGCCCAACTCGGCACGTCGAACGAGATCGTGTTGTTGTCCGCAACCACTGCCACGCGGTCGGCGATTTGCTCGCCCGGCCCGCCCCAGGAGCCGTCGCCGTTGAAGTCGATCCAGGCGTCGAGCTTCGCCGAACCGCCGCCGACGCGGACCGTTGCGGTTGCACCTAGGGCGCCTGCCCGGATCGTGCCGAAGGTCACGCCGTCTTCGTCGTCGGGGATTCCCGTGTTGTCGTCAGCGTCGGCGGCGGTGGAATGCACGCCGTTGGATTCCGTGTCCCGGTTCATTCCTAACGTTGGTCCGATGGCGATGTGTTCGGCGCCGTTCTCTGAAAATCGCGTCGGATACGGCAGCGGGGCGTCGCCGAAGTCGGAAGCGAACACCAGGCGGGCTTCGAGAAGTTCCACCAGCGGTCGGTAACGAAGACGTTGGTTTCGACGCCGCTTTACGGTGTACATGCGACCTTCTCCGGAAAAGCCACTCGAACCGCGCGTAGTGGGTTCATTTCATCAAAACTAACCCCGATGTCGCATCCCACCATCTGTGGGGCACGACTCCGATCGTGCCCGAAGGCACAGGCGTCGCCTTCAGAGAGACACGTCACGATTGGAATCGTGACCCACATTGATTGACCCACTACCGAACCGCGATATTAGAGTATTTCCAAGTACGACCGAAACGAACTTAGACAACGAATTCGGCGTTAAGCTCTTGCAAGCCATCTAGTGCCAATGCGAGTAGGCTCAACTTCGGCGTTGTGGCCGGGCGTGAATAACTTGCTGCCGGGGCTGGGTCACGAGGTTCATGCGTGTCGCTAAGAGTTAATCTTTCCGAACCAGTGCCGTCCAAGGTGAAACCGGCGTTCGCAGGTTTGATCGTCTCGTTTGCGACTTGCATTGAATCAGGTTCGCTGATGGTCACAATCCCAAAATGCAGGCCGTCGCTGTCGCCATTCGGACCGGGAGCGGTGGAGGCCGTCACCGTGCGACATTTGGAGAACTTGGACGTGTCGTTTCCTGGGCTGGTGGCCGTGGCTGTGATGACGTGACCGGCCGGAACTTCGACGCCGGTAACGAAAATCGTCCGACCCCGGCCGGTTACCTTGGTCGTCAGCGTTTTGGAACCAAGATAAACTTCACCTTCGCCAAAAGTAGATGGGTCACAAAGGTTGCTGCTGAAGAAGTCGATCGTGAACACCGTGTCGGGCGCGCTCAAGGCAAGAGACACGGATACGGTAGTGCCGCCCGTGTTGGATGTGGCGGAGTTGACCGACGGCGCCATTTGATTATTGTTGGCGCCGTTCGTTAGGATGAGGCCCAGGTCGGCGTTGGTGTGAATCGAGTTTTGACGGATAAGGTTGCCTGAGCCGCCGTCGACACGAATACCCCCCATGCTGTTGAAAGCGACAGTGTTGCGGGCGGCGGGCGTGGTGCCGCCGATCGTGTTGCCGGCCGCCTGGATAAATATCCCGTCCAGCACGTTGCTTCGTGCGAGCGTTCCGGTGATGTCCGTACCGATGTAGTTGCCCTGAATGACATTTCCCGTGGTATGGACCTCAATGCCGTAGGTGGTGTTACCGGAGATGAGGTTCCGAGCTGCGGGCGCCGTGCCGCCGATGATGTTGTTGTTGGCCGACTGGTCGATGAGTATGCCGGCGTTGTTCGGTACCTTCTTGCGCCAGCCGCGTTCATGCCAATGCGATTGCCCAGGATGTGATTGCTCGTTGCGGCAGAAGTGGTGATATGCACGCCGGCTGATCCGTTTCCGGAGATGACATTGCCGGCGCCGGCGACTGTGCCACCCACCGTGGTGGATGGACTGGCGATCAACACACCGTCCTGGTCGTTTCCAAGATCAACCCCTCCAGTTATGTCGGTCCCAATATAGTTCCCTACTACAGCATTTCCTGAAGCGGTGCCCGGTACCCAGATCGAGCTGGAGGTGGTTTCAACCACAACGCCATTCACATTTCCGGATATGACATTGCGGTCCGCAACGACGGTGCCGCCGATCAAGTTATTGGGAGCGTTACCGACATAGACTCCGGGGTTCTGCGTCCCGATGTCGGCGGTACCGTTCGCATTCGTGCCGATCCGATTACCGATGACCCGGTTCCCGGTAGAGCCCGGGTTCACGATGATAATCCCGTACTGATTTCCAGCGACAACGTTGCCGCGGATGGTATTGTTGGCCGAGCTGGTGCCGTTGTGGTACCCGTCGATCACCGACGTGCCGACCAAAATGCCGAGATTGTTCGCAAGCGCCTGGCTTCCGGTAACATCAGTTCCGATATAGTTTCCCTCGACCGTATTGCCGTCCGCGTCGGTCAATTTGATCCCTTCATACGTATTGCCTGAGATCACATTGCGATCATCAGCATCGGGACCGCCAATCACATTTCCCGTGCCCGAATAGACGAGTATTCCAATTGAATTGGGCCGGGCTACCGTGCCAGTCCAGTCGGTACCAATAAAGTTGGCTCGTATCGTGTTGTTGGAACCGTCGATACGAATGCCCCAAGTGTACGTGGTGCGGTTAATGACAAGCCCTTGGACAGTCGACCCATTGCCCGTATCCACAGGGCCGCCCCATCAAAACCCGCGAAGACGCCGTCTAGCTCGATCAAGGGCATTCCGGAATACCCTGGTTGAGATGTGCCATCGACCATCACCGCATCCGTGATGTACGGCAGGTTGTATGTCGAAATGGAATGCAGGCCCGGGCCCGGAATGTTGAACGCGATCGTATCCAACCCGGCGTTGGCGTTCGCGTCGGTGATCGCCTGGCGCAAGGAGCCCGCTCCGGAGTAATCGGTGTTCACGACGGTGTAGTTTGCCAACAATTCGCGCGCCTCTAGCGTCTCCACTCGAGGCCGATACGCTTGCTTACCGTGAGAAGGCATTTGGTTCCTTATTGGTAGCCGTTAATCCGCCCTAACTTGGGTCCTAAAATACCCTGCGTTCCCGAGTGCGGCAAACGAATTCCAAAAGTCGTGGGCTTCCGTTGCGCTCAGGCGAGGGGAGAAAGGCGAACGAGGGTAGTGGCTTAAGACTGTGTTGATTCCAATTCGGAGCCGCCCATTTCGGATGCACGTTGAATCTGTCTCGCCAATCCTCCCAGGTCCATAGACTGCGAGAAGTCTCTCGTCATCATCACAGTTATCTTCGATCGGCGTTCAAGAAGCCCGGCTGGAAGTCGGCGCAATGTGTGGCTTCCCATGAATTGCAAGGTCAACAAAGCATAAGCCACTACAAGTTGGTCCTCATCCCCTAGCAGCGCAGCCAGCGTCGGTTCGCACTCTCGACATTCCGTCGCAATCCGCTCAACGAAGACTCTGGCCTCCGGTCGTCCAGGACGGGTACTGATAAACTACTTGGGCCTTCTTCCAGACCTCGACTGCCTGATAAAGGACTTGGTCGTAAGCATCTTCTGGCGTTCTCATCTCGGCCCTCAGGCTAGGGGCGAAGGCAACGAGTCGGTTTGTTTCTGAATTCCGAATTCTGACTTCTGAATTCTCGCGTCACGCCGGCACGCCCGAGCCGCGGTGGCTCCACCAGGGCAAGGTCACGGCGCCGTCGATGGCGAGGGTGGTCCCGGTGATGTAGTCGCTGTTCGGGTCGCAAAGGAAAACGACGGCGCGGGCGATTTCTTCCGGGCGGCCGAGGCGTTTCCAGGGGAGTTTTTGTGCTGCCGCCTCAATTTGCTCTTCGCTGGAGTGTTCACGTTCGCCGGCCGTGTCGATCCAGCCGGGGTGGATGACGTTCACTCGGATGCGGTGTGCGGCGAGTTCGATGGCGGCCGTCCGAACCATGTGATCGACGGCCGCTTTCGCCATGTTGTACGCCATCGCAGAGGGAATCGCGAGGATGGCGTGCGGCGAACCGATGGCCACAATCGATCCTCCGTGACCTAGCTCGATCATTCGGCGTGCGGCGGCCCGGAGCGTGTAAAACGCGCCCCACATCGTGACATCCACCGTGCGGCGAAAACGGGTCATGTCGGCCGTCCAAAACGGCTCGCGGTCGCTGTAGTAAGCGTTGGCAACTGCAATATCGAGGCGGCCGAATTCCGCGACGGTCGCCGCCACCATTCCTTCCACGGTTTCCTGATCCGATACGTCGCCCGGAACCACCACCGCTTTTACACCGACGTTCCGGAGCACCGCGGCCGTTTTGTTGGCAGCGTCCGCGTTGATGTCGTTGACGCCGACGTTGGCGCCGGCTCGTGCCAACGCAATGGCTGTGGCCTGTCCTATACCGCGACCTGCGCCCGTAACGACGGCGACTTGATCTTTCAATTCCATAGCTGAGGCTCCGGCAAAAGAGGCAGCGGATTAATCGAAAATCAACGTTCCGAACTTGTGATACTCATGGAAGCTCGGCCCGACGGGCGACCAATGCCAGGCAGCGGGCTTGACGTCGTCGTAATCCATGCGATAGAAATTCGCCCGCCAACGCGTGCCCGGTTTCGGCGGGACGTTCTGCAAGGGCGTAAGCAATTCGAAGGGAATAAACGCTTCCGCTTTCCACGATGTGATGGTCCCGCCGGGTGTCAACTCGCCGCCGGTCGCGGAAGTCGCTTTTCGTGTCCGGCGCGCTCCGTCGAAATGCCAGGGCCGCCAGCCCAAGAACTTGCCGTCGAGATTGGGAATCAGGATCGGCAACTCGGCGCCGAGCGGGGAAACTTCGTATTCGAAATATAACGTTTGTCGTTCGTCCGGCCAGAGAAAGACCTCAAACACGTCTTCCTTCCAAAGGTCCTCGAAGTCGTCGCGTTTCGACGCACTGATCTTCTTGTCGGTTGCTTCCATCAGGACGTACAACCCGGTCGACGAGTACAGGACCTTGATTCGCGTTTCGTTCGATGTGGAATTCTCGCCGCGCCGCTGGAGCGGTGTCCACTCGGTCGTTTTCCACGCGGCCGACGAACCGTCGCCGTTGAACTCAAAGTCTTCCGTGCTTCGGACGCGCAGTTCCTTGGTGGATGGACTGCCTTCCGCTTTTCCGGCGGGCAATCCGAAAAGCACCCGCTCGGCATTCTTAAAATAGACCTTTTCCAGCACCTCGCGCGGCAAATAGATGCCGTAGATGTTCCAGAACCCTTGCCGATGATGGCTGGCGGAACAATCGAAGTACTCATCGTCGGTTTCAAGGAAGCGGTAGTAGATGCGGAACGCGTCTCGACGTGGCGGCGTATCGGTACCGAACATGATCCGATCCTGGTATTTCAAGAAGAATTTTCGCGTGGTGTAGGGTTGCCGGCCGAGTTCTGAAATGCGGGCATCGATGTCGACGTACATGTTTGGATACTTGTCGAGTTTGTCGGCTACGGAAGCCAGGTCCTCGGCATTGTTGCCGAAGTGCGTGTTGATGAACTTGGTATTCGGGTGTTTGGCGATGACCCGATGGAGTTGATCGAGAAGCTCCTCGCGCTTGGGAAACTGCTCGCCATGAAATAGCCAATCCGGATGGGAGTTCAGTTCGTGCCAGCGTTCGTTGCTTCGGTCCAATGGAGTGAAAAACGCGGCCGGGTCGGCGACGTGAATGACGACCGGCCGTTTGTATTTGCCGCACAGCTCCCAAATCGGATCGAGCTTCGGGTCATCGACGCGCATGAGTTTGCCGTCCTTGTAGCGATGGCGAAGGCCGAGCGTCTTGTGAAACTTCAATCCCTTGGCGCCGGCGACGAAGCTTTCTTCCAATCGTTTGGTCTCTCGTTGACTCCAGTCCTCGTCGTCGATCCCGTCGAAGTTGACGAGGGCGAATGTCAGAAACCGGCCGGGGTGCGCGTGGTCCAGCGCTTCGATGGTTTCCCGAAGCCGATCACCCCAGCCGCCGTCGAGGTTGACCACCGAGCGCACGCCGGCTTCGTTCATCTCCGTGAGGTATTGGTTGACGCGCTGTCCGGTGAGGTGTGCTTTGCCGCTGCCCAAATGATTGTGAACGTCGATGACGGGGAACATCGGCTTTTCGACGACGGTCGTTTTGGTCACCATCATCGAGCGCGGTTCCCAGTCTCGGAGCTTGAGGTCCCGGATGTTGGCGGGCGGATCATCGCCGGCGCCGAAAGCCAACACGATGCTCGCACCGACCGCGGACAACCACCACATGGACATGACTTAATGCTCCTCAAGGGGACGGGCAGCCGTGTCAATCGCAGCAAACGGCCAACCGGACGTATATCGAGACCACAAGATGAAAACGACAACGCCGGCCAGCAGTAATCCTACGCCGATTTGGATGTAGAACAGTTGTGCCGATGCGTAGACATAGAGCCAGCCGACAAGTGCCAATAGGATTGGCAACGGGTAAAGCCACATCCGAAACGGGCGCGGGCGTGCCGGTTGATAGCGTCGCAGCAACAACAAACCAACTCCTTGCCCGACGAACTGTTCCAAAATTCGGGTCACGATGAGGGCTTCGATGATATTCTGCAAGTCGAAGAAGCTCCAGAACAGCATGAAGCCGCCGACAAAGAGGAGTGAAACATGCGGAATTCGCTCCTTGGGATGAACCTTGGCGAACGCTCGGAAAAAGTGACCGTTCCGCGCGGCGCCGTACGGAATGCGCGAGTATCCCAACAGCCCTGCAAATACGGACCCAAAACAGCACCAAACGAGAAGCACGGTGATGAGCGTCGCTGCCCACGGACCATGAATGCGACGCATGAACTCAGCCGGTAAGCTGCCCGTGGGATTCATGGCCTCGTGCCACGGCACGGTGCCCAACATGGCGAGATGAAGGCCGACGAAAAGGACGCACACGATGACGGAGCTAGCGAGGATGGCACGTGGAATCGTTCGACCCGGATCGCGAACCTCGTCGCCGATGTAACAAACGTTGTAGTAACCGAGGTACGAATAAATTGCGAGGATCATGACGCCGCCGAGTTTCCCCGCGAAGCCTTCCGGCGCTGCGGCGGCGGCCCCGGAATAGTCGAAGGCGATCTGCGGGTCGAAGCGTAGCCAACCTTCGATCAGGATCCATGCGATGGCGGCCATCACACCCAGCCAGATGGTCACCGTCAATCGGCCCAGCGTCATGATCTTGCGGTAGAGCAAGCCAACGATGACGACTCCGCACAGAAAGGCGAAAAGACGAGCAGGCCCGAACGTCATCGACAGATTCAGGTCCGGCCAAAGCACCCACTGCCATGTCCATCGATCATTGAATTCACTGAACGCCGGTGACACGTAGGGAGAGAATTGCGCGATGGCCACGAGGCCCGATCCGAGCTCGAGCGGCCCGCTCACCAGAAACTGCCAGATAAACAGGAAGGCGAAGAGCCGTCCCCATCGTTCCCGGCCGTAGCATTCGAGCAGAAACCGATACGAACCACCCGAACCCGGCAGCGTGGCGCCGAGTTCACTCCAGATCAGACCATCGACGAGGATTAACGCCCCGGCCACGAGCCAGCCGAGTACGGCATACGGTCCCGGGAGCGCGACGAGCATGAGCGGGATGGTGACGAAGACCCCGGCGCCGACGATCATTGTCACGTTCAGCGCCGTCGCCTGCCACGGCCCGATGCCGCGTATTAGGTTGGAATCAAACTCCGGCGCATGCCGCTCCTGAACCACCCGGGCTCCTCCGCAATCGGCCGTGGCGTTCTGTGACTCTTTATAGGAGATTGGCTTTGCTTCTCGTCCGGCCGCGCTATAGACCGAGTGTAGTTAGCCTTCGACGGAGACCTTCGCATGACCGATCCACTTCCACGCACCATCTCCCGGCCGATGCAGTTCAAAAATGGAGTGGCCATTGGAATCAGTAATCGCTGGCAACAAGGTCAGTATTGCACGATACTGACAGAAGCGGGGATTGTCGGTTGCGGCATCTATGACGTGAAGACGGCGGGCGAGTTCGGCCAGGCAGTGGCCATCGCGCGCGGCACGCCGGCGCAGCCGCTCGTTGACCCGGAAGACCTGTTGGACGCCAAAATAGTCGACGTCACGCCCCAGGCCCGGACTCTAGGAGTTCAAATCGGAATGACCGGAGGCGAGGCCGTGGAGCGACTACTGGCGGCATCGGCAAAACAACCATGACACACCACAAAGACACAAAGTCTCTCAGTGGCGTTTTGCTTTCTTTGTTGCCTTTGTGCCTTTGTGGTGGCATAGACCCACCGCTCGAGAAGCCTACAACCAAACTCGATTACAACCAACACATCCGCCCGATTCTGGCAGACCGGTGTTTCATCTGCCACGGTCCCGACGAGAACAAGCGGAAAGGCAAGCTCCGGCTCGATAGGCGGGACAGCGCGACGACAAGGCGCGCCATCGTTCCCGGGAACCCGGACGAAAGCCTGGTCGTGCAACGTATCACAGGGGACGATGACCAACGGATGCCGCCGCACAAGTCGAATCTTTCCCTCAGTCAGGCCGAGATCGAAACCCTGCGCCGCTGGATCGCGGAAGGAGCGGAGTATCAACCGCATTGGGCGTTCATGCCGCTGCCCGACACAGTTCAAGTACCGAGTGTGTCACCCGCGCATTGGCCCGTTCAGCCCATCGACAACTTCGTGGCGGCGAGGCTCAGCGTTGAAAAACTCAGTCCGTCGCCGCCGGCGTCACGTGAAGATTGGCTGCGTAGGGTGACTTTCGATCTTACCGGACTTCCGCCGTCGCCTTGGGACGTCGATGAATTCCTGGCCGACGCATCTCCTGCTGCGTTCGATAAAGTCGTCGACCGGTTGCTTGCCTCGCCGCGTTTCGGCGAACGGATGGCGATGGATTGGATCGATGTGTCGCGCTACGCCGATTCTTTCGGCTATCAAGCCGACGGCGACATGCACGTCTGGCCGTGGCGCGATTGGGTAATCCGAGCGTTCAACTCCAATCTTCCGTTCGACAAGTTCATCACCTGGCAGTTGGCCGGAGATCTAGTTGATCGGCCGACGCGCGATCAGCGGCTAGCCACGGCGTTTAACCGCCTCAATCGCATGACGAATGAGGGCGGAAGTATTCCGGAGGAGTTCCGACAGGAGTACGTCAGCGATCGCGTTCATACATTTTCGACGGCTTTTCTCGGCCTGACGATGGAGTGTGCACGCTGCCACGATCACAAGTACGATCCGATTTCGATGAAAGACTATTACTCGCTTAGTGGGTTCTTCAACAACATCGACGAATGGGGAACCTACGACAACTCTCAGTTTAGACCGACGCCCACTATGCTATTGCCGACGCCCGCACAGGAACGCGACATTAACGACAAGGCGAAGAAAGCCAGCACGCTGTTGGCGCGATTGTCTGAAATCGAGACGAAACGCGTCAGCGTCTTTCAGGAATGGCTCAAACGCACCGATTTGACACCCGTGATTCCGGGACTGATCGGTGATTATCCGTTGGATGGGCTTGTCGGAAAGCACCTGGTCAATCGCGCCTATCCGAAACACGCGGGCACTACGTCTACGGCGAACACTTTCGTTCCCGGCAAGTCGGGGAAAGCACTGCAATTTACCGGCGACGATGCCGCTACTTTTCCGCACGTTCTCGGCAACGTCGAGCGCTGGCAGCCGTTCACGGTGTCGTTCTGGTTGCAACTGCCGAGGTCGGCTACCGACGAAATTGACGGCATTATTTTCCATCGACAAAGCGGGACCGATACTGGATTCCACGGAACGGAGTTGTCACTTGAGAAAGGCAAGCTTTTGTTTGGTTTGGTTCGGTTCTGGCCCGGCAATACCGCTGCCGTTTGCACGAGCAAGCCCCTTGCCGACGGGCGGCAACCGCAGAGTTGGACTCACGTGGCAGTCAGCTACGACGGTTCAAGCAAGGCAGGCGGCTTAAGGATCTTCGTCGACGGCGCTCCCGTGAAAGTCGAAGTAGTTCGAGATAGTCTCGTAAAAGACCTGCAAACTGCCGCGGGTCACGGCGGAGGTGGAACGGGGTTGTCGTTTGGTGAGCGCTTTCGCTCCGTTGGACTAAAAGGCGGCGCGATCGACGAACTACGAATCTACAGTCGAGCGCTCTCGGAGGTGGAGATCGCGCATATACACGACGACAAAGCGCTTGCCGACGCGATTCGAGGAAAGAGCATCCCTAAGCTTAAGCCGTACTATTTCGCGGCGCTCGACGGCGAGGCGACCAAGTTGCGTGAGGAATTACGGAAGGCACGCCAACAACTTTGCGCCGCCCAAACGGCTGTATTCGAAATCATGACCATGGAGGAACAGCCGACGGCGCGCCCAACCTACGTCTTGTTGCGCGGCGAGTACGATTCACCGAAAAGTCATCCAGTAGAACGTAGTACACCAACCGTATTGCCGCCGTTCCCGGCCGATGCCCCACGAAACCGCCTGGGTCTAGCGCGGTGGCTCACCGATTCGAGACATCCGCTGACCGCTCGCGTCACCGTGAACCGCATTTGGCAGATGTATTTTGGCGCGGGGCTGGCACCGACCATTGAGAACTTTGGACAGCAGGGAGCGTTGCCTACCCATCCCGCGTTGTTAGATTGGCTCGCGCGTAATTTCATCAACTCAGGCTGGGACGTGAAGGGATTCTGTCGACGGATCGTTTTATCTGCAACTTATCGGCAACGCTCGGCCGCGGACCAGGTGTTGCGGGAGCGAGATCCGGAAAACGTTCTTCTAGCCCGTGGGCCAAGCCGGCGCTTATCGGCAGAGATGTTACGTGACGCCGCGTTGTTATCGGGTGGATCGCTGGTGGAGAGAATCGGTGGGCCTCCGGTAAAGCCCTACCAACCGCCGGGACTGTGGCACGGGCAGAATGCGTTCTTACCGGAGTATGTCCCTGACAAAGGCGCAGGACTTTACCGCCGCAGCCTGTATACCTTTTGGCGGCGCACGTCGCCGCCGCCAAATATGCTAGCGTTCGACGCGCCAGGCCGGGAGGTCTGTGTGGTGCGGCGTCAGGCGACCAATACGCCGCTTCAGCCGCTGGTATTGTTGAATGATCCACAGTTCGTGGAGACTTCACGTGCCCTCGCCGAGCGAATGTTGCGTTTTGATGGCTCGCTCAACGAACGGCTGACGTTCGCATTTCGAGCCGTGACAACCCGCAAACCGACCGAAGCGGAATTGAGCCAACTTCGCAACCTCTATGAACGGCAACACGCGCTGTTCAATGAAAGCCCCGACAACGCCGGCAAGTACCTCAAAATTGGCGACCGCCCGCTGCCCGCCGACATCGAACTTTCGGAGCTGGCGGCGGCGACGGCAACGGCGAGTGTGATCCTCAACCTGGATGCGGCGGTAATGCTGCGATGAACGATCTACCGTTTGACCCACTGGCGCTAACGCGACGTCATTTCATCTCGACGTCGGCTCTCAGTCTCGGTGGGAAGGCGCTAGGCTCACTGTTGACGAAGGAAGCCCGCGGTTCCGACACCGCGAGGGCGCCGCAATTTCGTCCCACAGCGAAACGAGTGATCTTTCTCTTTCAAAGCGGCGGCCCGGCACAGCAAGACCTCTTCGACTACAAACCGCTCCTGAACGAGAAAAACGGGCAGCAGTTGCCCGATCATGTGGCGCGGGTCAACGTCTCACCGGAATGTCGGTCAACCAGGCGTCTATCCCGTTGGCCGGGTCAATCTTCAAGTTCGCCCGCCACGGAAAATGCGGGGCGTGGGTTAGCGACCTCTTGCCACACACGGCCGGGATGGTCGATGAACTCTGTTTCGTTAAGTCGATGTTTACCGAGGCAATTAATCATGATCCGGCGATTACGTTCGTTCAAACCGGCTCGCAGATTGCAGGCCGGCCCGCCATGGGATCATGGATTAGTTATGGCCTCGGAACGATGAACGAGAATTTGCCCGCCTTCGTCGTGTTGGTGACCCGCGGCAAAGGCGATCAGCCGCTGTATTCCCGTCTTTGGGGGAACGGCTTCCTGGATTCGCGATACCAGGGAGTCCGATTCGCTTCGGGAAAAGACCCGGTTTATTACCTGACGAATCCGGAAGGGGTTTCACCGGAGAGCCGACGTTCGGTGCTTGACACCATTGGTGCATTGAACCGCATGCAGTTCGAGCGAGAGCTGGATCCTGAAATTGAATCGCGCATGGCTCAATACGAAATGGCGTTTCGCATGCAATCCAGCGTCCCGGACGTGACGGATATCTCCGGCGAGCCGCAACACATCCTCAACCTGTATGGCCCAGACGCTGCGACTCCGGGAACTTTTGCGTACAACTGTTTGTTGGCCCGGCGGCTTGCGGAGCGCGGCGTGCGCTTCATCCAGCTTTATCATCAAGGCTGGGATCAGCATGGCAACCTTCCTGCTGCGATTCGTGTCCAGGCGCGCGAAACCGACCAGCCGTCGGCGGGGCTTGTAAAGGACCTCCAGCAACGTGGCTTGCTCGATGACACGTTAGTGATTTGGGGAGGCGAATTCGGTCGAACGAGTTACTCGCAAGGCAAGCTCACCGCGAACGACTACGGTCGGGATCATCATCCGCGCTGTTTCACGATTTGGCTTGCCGGCGGCGGCGCCCGGCCGGGGTTTACCTACGGCCAAACCGATGCCTACGGTTACAACATTGCAGACGACGGCGGAAATCCGATCAATCCCGACAAACATCATTTCACGGCGGGCGCGGTGCACGTCCATGATCTGCAAGCCACGATTCTGCACCTGATGGGCCTGGAGCACACCCGTTTGACGTTCAAGTTCCAAGGCCGGCGGCACCGTCTGACGGATGTACACGGGCACGTGGTGAGCGACCTCGTGTCGGCGACATGAGTTTTGATCACGTCCTACATTTTTGTTCGCTTAACGTACAGCTTGCGTTTTTATGGTTGGCGACTTCGCGGTTCGCGGCGAATGCCGTGCGCCTAAACCGCTAATCGCAAATGAGTTGTGGCAAGACTTTCCTGCCGCCGAGCATTGCTCGGTGGTCCATTCCCCATTTCGCCCGCCCATCTGCCTGAAAAATGCGCTGTGCGCTGTTAGAAACAGTGCGCAGCCGCCGTATTCCTTGTGTACCAACCAATCGCCCGCAGCAAACAAGTGAATAAGCAGTGGCGGTGAGGTAAGTGAACTCACCAAGGCTAACCCGGCTGCCTGGTCTGCGCGCCGAGGACGAGCTTGAAAATATCGCAGACCGCTCCGGGGCAGCTTTGGTCACCCGTAATTAGGAGTTCGAACGATGAAGCGGTTCAATTCAACATTGCGGCTGGAAACCCTGGAAGATCGTCGCGTGCTGAGCACCCTATGTGCGTCGCTCGACGCCACGCCGGTAACCGCCAAGCCGATCCACATCGGCGATGGCCACGACACACAGACCGCAGCGATGTCTGCCGGCGCGGTTTCTGGATCAGCGATCCACCTCGGCTCGGTCGACAAAGAGACCGCTCCACTTTCTTCGCAGCCTGTCACCGGCTACGCGATTGAACTGGGCGAAAAACCGCACGGAGCGAATAAGCTTCCGCTAAGCGCCTCTTCGATTTCCGCCTCGGCCGTTAATCTGGATGACGACCAGACTAGGCCTTGGTACCAGACCAGGCCTTGGGGCAAACAGATTGAAGAAATGAGTGCTTCCGGCGTGTCCGGTTCGGCTGTCAATCTGGCCAAGCCCGCAGACAAACTGTCCGCGCCGATGAGTGCGACTTCAATTGGCAGCTCGGCGGTGGAAATGAGCACCTTCGAAGTTACACCGGTTGACCCCGATCAGATCTGCATCGGCGATGTCGATGTTGAACCGTTGAAGCCGAGTAAGATTCCGGTGGGCCTCTCGGCGACCCCGCTGTCGGCTAACAGCTTGTTCCTGCCAGGAGGCGGCTGGTGTGGCACACCCGACTTGCCGTACCACCAGAGTTTCGAACTGACGGCCGAGCATGTCGGGGCAGTAGCGACACACCTTTCGAATCGGCCCACCGGCGGGATCGTAATCGACCCAGGCCTTCCTAGCGACATCAACGACCCGAAGGTCGGCGGTGGCCTCGATGCCAGCGGGGTGGAAGGATCGGCTCTCGATTTAGGCAACAACAACCAAATGCCGGTGCAACCCGTGAACCCGTAAGCTTCCGGTGAGTCAGATTAACGGCGAATGGGGAGTCTCGCCCACTCCCCATTTCGCCTTGCGCATAGCCTTGAATCCACGTCCAGGTGATCCAGCTGGCGACACGACTGTCAACTGTCTGTAATTTTGTTCCTTCAATCCCAACATCGCGCAAGCCACACCCCCGGAATGACTTTCAGCAACGTCACGGCAGAGCGTCGGCCGTGAATCCTTGCGAATCGACTGGACGATCCGTAAGATAACTATCCTCGCACGGACGCAGTTCGATCAACAGACTCAACCTTTGGTTACCCGGAGTTCGCCGACGTCGACCAGCGATGTGGTGAGGTATGTCCGCTTTAGCTTAGGAGATGCCAACAATGGTTAAGGTAAAGGGAAACAACTTCTGCGACAGCCTCGGAAAGCGCAGCCTGCGGTACGCGGTGTTGACGAAGGAGAATCGGGTTCAGATTCTCTTGAACCCAACGCCAAAACAGCTTAGAAAACGCGGGAAGCGGCAGTGGCACCTGGTGCAGGCCATCGAAAACGAAGTGGATGCTCGCCAGACGCTGAACGACGCGGTGCATGCCGCATTGGTCGACCTGGAAACGGTTGAGAGCGGCAACGGCGAGGCTTAACCCATCGGCGAGTCGCGCGTAATCCAGCGAGCGACCTCCGCAGTTCTATTTCACAACTCCCAGCGTGCTTCCCACGTCTTTGAAGGCCTTGGCGGCTTGGTTCAACTGGTCAGCTGAGTGCGCCGCCGACAGCTGAATCCGAATCCTTGCTTGTCCCTGCGGAACCACGGGGTAGCTGAATCCAATCACGTAGATTCCCTTTTCCAATAGCTGGTCCGCCATTCGGCTCGCCAGTGCGGCATCACCCAGCATCACCGGGAGGATGGGATGCTGACCGGGTCTCAGGGTGAAACCAGCCCCCTCGAGCGCGCCGCGCAGATGCCGAGCGTTCGATTGCACCCGGCTTCGCAAGTCACCGCTACGGGCAACCAAATCAACGGCTTTGAGCGCCGCCATGGTGATTGCCGGCGGAAGTGCATTGGAGAACAAGTACGGCCTCGATCGTTGCCGAAGATAGGTCACGATTTCCTGCCGGCCGCAGGTGAAGCCTCCCGCGGCGCCACCTAAGGCTTTGCCAAGCGTGCTTGTAATGATGTCGATCCGGTCAAGAACGCCGAGTTGCTCCGGCGTGCCGCGGCCGCCCGCTCCGAGGACGCCGGTTGCATGGCTGTCGTCCACCATAACAGTGGCGTCGTATTGATCGGCCAACGCGCACATGTCGGGCAGTTTGGCCATGTCGCCATCCATGGAGAAGACACCGTCCGTTGCGATCATGCGCGTACGGCAAGCGGAAGACTCTCTGAGGCAGCGCTCCAAGTCGGCCATGTCGGAGTGCTTGTAGCGAAATCGCTTCGCCTTGCATAGTCGCACACCGTCGATAATGCTGGCATGGTTCAGCTCGTCACTGATGATCGTGTCTTCTTCACCGAGCAACGTCTCGAACAATCCGGTGTTGGCGTCGAAGCAAGAGGTATAGAGGATGGCATCCTCTTTGCCGAGGAAATTGGCGAGAGCCCGTTCGAGCTCTGTATGCAAGTCCTGGGTTCCACAGATGAAGCGGACGGACGCCATTCCGTATCCGTATCGTTTCAGCCCTTCGTGTGCCGCTTCGACCACGGCCGGATGGTTCGCCAGCCCCAGATAGTTGTTCGCGCAGAAATTGATCACCGCGCGCTCACCGACGCGAATCTCGGATCCTTGCGGTCCTTGAAGTTGTCGTTCGCGTTTGAACAGGCCGTTTTTTCGGATGTCATCGAGTGACGCCGACAATGCGCTGCGGAGTTGTGAATCGCTCATGATCAATGAACGGGTAGCGTAGAAGGGGATGGATGGATAGTGAACCATTCACTAACGACAAGTGAATTCTATGAAGGCGTGCCGGTTTCGATGAGCCGTCGCTCAGGTTGGGCGGCCCATAGCATGACGTGGCGTGTCACCTCCGCGGCCAGTCGGCTTTGGCTGGCGGGCAAGGGCTGGTCGATGGACAAACCCATGTCGACACCCAGAAGGCGCTGCACGATTGATGCGGTATTTAGAGCGATCTCTCGGTTCGGCAGCCGTGCCACTTCACGGAGTGCTGCGATCACATCCGCGCGACCGGGTTCGGCTTCGAGCAGGGTCTCCGCGGCAATCAATCGGAGCGAAGCGGGGTTCACCGATTCGATGAGTCGAACGAGCAACGGTTTGGAAAGGAGATGATTGTCGCGCAAAAGCCGGGCGAGCTCAAGCCGCAGCGGCGCCGCCGAGTGGTAATCGGCAAGGTGTCGTGTCAGCTCGTCGATTAGCTCCGGGTCCGGCAGTTCATTAAGGAGGCGCTCGTAATGAACCGCTAATGTTTGCGCGGCACGGACGGCGAGCAGTCCTTTTTCCGCACACCAGGCGGTCAGATCAGCGACGGCTTCAGGCGCCAGCATCTGACCACTAGGGAGCAATGGTCCGTCATCCGCGTTGGCGTTGTCCGCGAGTGCCCGGCGAATCGAATGGCGAATCCACGTCCAGCGTGTGCCGGTGTCCCAAAGCAGTGCTTCTTGGGCGGCCTTGCGTACATCCCACGAGGGGTCACGAAGGAATTCGCCCAACTGCTCGACAACGTGCCGATCATCGACATTGGCCAGCGCCATAAGCGCCGCTGCTCGAACCCCCGGTTCGGCGGCTTGCACGGCAACTTGTAGAACAGCCTCGGCCTGTCCCGCGCGCCAGTGAGTGCGGAATTCCAACGCCGCTAACGCCGCAATTCGCACCTGCGGACGTGAGTGTCCGAGCAATCCGAGTGCCGGTGAAACATCTTGTCGTAGTGCTTCGCGAAATGCCTTCACTTCCGGCAAGGAACGACAGGTTTCCAAGTCGGTCGGCCATTCTTTCCGATCCGCCAGTCGCCGGGACAGCATTTGGGCACGGCGGCGCTCGGGCGCCCCTGAATCCGCCACGATCTGAAAGGCGAATACACCCAGCGACGCGACCAGTAGCACCCCCTGGGCGAAATAGAGGTACCAATCATCGCGATTCGCCAACCCAAGCCCAAGTCCGAGCCATCCCAAACCAATGAGGTAGAGGAGCAATACCGAAGCGCCAAGCGATCGCCGCCATCCGCGTCGACTGCAATACATAATGAAACACAGCGCGATCTGCACCGCGGTGCCGACGGACAGAAGCACTTGCGATTTCACGGACTGATCGGAACGCACGGTCCCAATGGCCAGGAGCGCGGCCGGTACGAGCAAGATTGCCAATCGACCGAGCAATATGCCCGCCGACGCCGGCTTCCGGCCGGTCTGAATCGGAAAGAACTCGGCGGACTCAATCAACGGCGGCGCCATCGCTGTGCATTTCCCGGGAAAGGTTGCTCTCCCGAAGTATGGCTTACGTTTATAGGAAGGGTCAAATGGACCGACCATGGCCAAGGCTACTCGCGCCAGCGATGGCAACTGGATTGACCGGGCATCCGTGGACGTTGGAAGAATTGCTCGAAAGCTTGTAAATTTCCTGTAATGCAGTTCTTCCCTCAAGCTTATCCATCGCGTCGAGTTGTCCTGGCAATTGGCGTGCTGACTTTCTCTACATGGACGCTGGCCCGTCTCACTTCAAAATACGACGCGCATTTGGCCGCCTTCCTAGCGATCTGGGCAGCCATCGGCTTAGCCGTCGGTGCAGTGCTGAACGGATGGCGCGGGGCCATCGCTGGTGCGGCAGCGGGACTAGTAGTCGCGGCCACCGCACTGTTTTACGACATCTTTCTTTGGCTATATTTCACTTTGCCCCCTTACCTTGAAAAAGGCTTCTGAAACAGATAGCGGGGACACGGACTCCGGAAACCTCTCTTCAAATTAGGCCAATACCGTCTTGCCCGAAGCCTTTGCAATCGTGATCGCACCGAGATATACTGACGGACATTGGCCGTAACCGTGCGGGCGTAATTCAGTGGTAGAATGCCAGCTTCCCAAGCTGGACGTCGTGGGTTCGAATCCCATCGCCCGCTCTGTTTTCTACCTTTACCGCCATTGCCGCCTCTGCGGCCGGCGTCGGCTGGACAATTCCATTGTCGGCAAATGCCGGCCTGTATTCTTGAGCCAGTTTCCTTGATATACTTGACGGCACTGCCCCTTCCGCCAAAGTCGTTTGACTCGTACACGGTTCCGACCACGGGAGACATCATCCATGCACGCCACTTGGGTACGTTTTCGATGGACCGCCTGCGCAGTTTTGACTGCGGGAATGTTAACGCTGCTCGCATCGCCGTCGCGATCCGAGGAAGAAGAAAAGGCCAAGGTACGCGATCAACAAATCGCCGATGTCGAAAAGCAGATCGCCGAGCTGAACAAGAAGCTTACCGACCTGCGCAGTGCCGACAAACAGCAACCGACGACGGCGTCGTCGTCCGCGCCCGGTCTGCCTGCGGAGTGGATCAAGCCGCTGACGTGGCGGTGCGTCGGGCCGGCCAATATGAGCGGACGCATCACCGCGATTTCCGTGTTCGAAGCTGACCCGTCGACGTTTTTCGTGGCGACAGCGTCAGGCGGGTTGCTCAAGACCGTAAACAACGGCATTACCTTTGAGCACCAGTTTGATAAGGAAGCGACTGTTTCCATCGGCGATGTATGCGTGGCCCCGTCGAACAAGGACATCGTGTGGGTGGGTACAGGCGAAGCGAATCCACGCAATAGCGTCTCGTTCGGCGACGGTGTCTACAAGTCAACCGACGGCGGCAAGACCTGGAAGAACATGGGTCTCAAGAAATCGTACCAGGTTGGGAAGATAGTCATTCATCCGAAAGATCCGAACATCGTGTACGTCGGCGCCCTGGGCAGACTGTACGGCGCCCATGAGGAACGTGGCTTATACAAGACGACCAACGGCGGTGAAACATGGGAGCGAGTTCTTTTTGTCGATGACAAGACGGGCGTGCTGGACATTCGGATGCATCCGACAGAACCGGACCAACTCATCGTCGCAACCTGGGAACGGCAGCGCGACGAGTTCGACGGTTTCTTCGGAACCGTAGAAGGCGATCAATACGGTCCGGTCAAGTATTATGCGCCGGGCACCGCACTGCACAAGACGTCCGACGGCGGCAAGTCGTTTAAGAAGCTCACGAACGGACTGCCCAACGCCAAGTACGGTCGCATTGGCTTGGATTGGTATCGGAAGGACCCGAAAGTCGTGTACGCCATCATCGACACCGAAAAAGCCGGCATGGGGCCGCCACGCATCAATGTGTTCCGCGCATCCGGCGACAAGGCGGAGGGCGGCGTTGAAATTAAGGGCGTAAATCCGACGGGGCCCGGCGGCAAGGCCGGCTTGAAGGCCGGTGACATCGTCAAGTCAGTCGACGGCGGCGATGTGGACACGGTGCAAGCACTCAACAACAAGCTCCGCAATTCCCGTCCGGGGCAGAAATTCACCGTCAAAGTGCTGCGTGACCAGAAAGAAACGGAATTGACCGTCGCCCTAGAGCAGCGGGACGGCGGCCGCGGAGGAATCGGTGGAGGCGGTGGTGGCGGTGGCGGAGGACGCGGTGGCTTCGCGGGTGCCGCGGCGTTCGGCGCTACCGGCGAAGATGCAGAGGCCGGGCCTCGGCTCACGCGCATCTTCACCGACGGAGCGGCGGAAAAGGCCGGCCTGCTAGAAGGCGACATCGTCAAGGCGATCGACAAGAAACCCATCGAACGGATGCAACAGATAGCCGATCAGCTCCAGGACAAGAAAGAAGGCGACAAGATCACCGTGCAAGTCAAACGCGGTGAAGAAACCAAAGACATCACGCTGACAGTGGGTAGTTCGGCTGGTCGCGGCGCGACGGCACGGCGGCCTTACGCATCCACGCTCGGTGGGCAGGAAGAAAACGTCCAGGGTGAACAAGGCACGGACGGAATACACTCCGGCGGTCTGTTTCGTTCGGAGGACGCCGGAGAGACGTGGGTTCGCGTGAACAGCGTCAATCCGAGGCCGATGTATTTCAGCAAAGTCCGCGTCGATCCGAGCGATGACAAGAATGTCTATGTCCTTGGGGTGTCGCAATACAAGTCATCGGACGGTGGAAAAACGATGACGGCGGACTTCGGACGACGTGTGCACTCCGATGCTCACGCCCTGTGGATCGATCCGCGCGACGGCCGGCATTGCATCATTGGATGCGACGGCGGATTTTACGTGACCTACGATCGCGGCGAAAACTGGGATCACCTCAATCATTTGGCGTTAGGCCAGTTCTATCATGTTGCGGTCGATCCCCGGCCGCGCTACTACGTCTATGGCGGGCTTCAGGACAACGGCACATGGGGCGGACCGGCCGACTCACGGCGCGGCACAGGACCGGTCAATGAGGACTGGGTTTCGGTTGGCGGCGGGGATGGCTTTGTCTGTGCCGTGGACCCGAATGATCCCGACCTCGTCTACTACGAATCGCAAGGCGGCGCCATGGGCCGACGGAACTTCCGCACCGGCGAGTCCGGATCGATTCGGCCGCGCCCGATGGCTGGACGCGAGCGTTATCGCTTCAATTGGAAGACGCCGTTCATTCTTTCGAATCACAATTCTCGCATCTTCTATTGTGCGGGGAATTACGTATTTCGATCGCTCGACCGCGGAAATGACTTACGTATCATCTCACCCGAGATTACGAGAACGAAGCAAGGCAGCGGCACGGCGCTGGCTGAATCGCCGCGGAATCCCAATGTCGTCTGGGCAGGCACCGACGACGGCAATGTCTGGGTGACGAAGGACGGTGGCAAGGATTGGCAAAACGTCACGGACAAGGTCGGGCTCAAAGGCCCGCGCTGGGTTTCGACCATCGAGGCGTCTCGATTCGAAGAGGGCCGGGCTTACGTTTGCTTCGACGGCCATCGTTCCGACGACGACGATCCCCATGTGTTCGTGACCGAGGATTTTGGACAAACCTGGAAATCGCTCCGGGCCAACCTGCCGTGGGGTTCGACGCGGTGTCTGCGCGAGGACCCTCCGCAATCAAAGCCTGCTCTACGTGGGGACCGAGTTTGCCGTATGGGCGTCACTGGACCGGGGCGTATCTTGGGCCAAGATCAACAACAACCTGCCGACCGTTGCGGTGCATGATTTCGCGCTTCATCCGAGCAGCGGTGAAATCGTGGCGGCGACACACGGCCGCAGCCTGTGGATCTTGGATGTGACGCCGCTGCGCCAGGCGACCAAAGATGTGCTGACGGCGAGCGCTCATTTGTTCCAGCCGAAGACCGCCGTGCGCTACCGCACGGAGCCGAGTCGCGGCGGGACCAATCGACGCTATGTCGGCACGAATCCAGCGTCGGGAGCGCAAATCTATTACTCGTTGGCGACCAAGCCCGAGCAAATCAGCTTGAAGGTCATTGATTACACCGGAAAGACGGTCAATGAGTTGCGTGCCGATTCGACGCCGGGTCTACACATGGTTCCGTGGCGCTTGGACGTAACCACAACCCGCCAGCTCGCGGATGCCAGTTCGGGAGAAGGCAGCGGCGGCGATACGCGCACCGGGGGCGCCCGTGGAAACCGCGGCAACCGTGGTGGCGGCGGCGCCCGTACCGCGGCTGCACAGGGGCCGCAACAACCTGGGGCAGCAACCGGTGACAGGCCGCAACAAACCGGAGCGGCAACCGGTGACAGGCCGCAAACACCAGAGCAACCCGGCCCTGCACGAGAAGGCGAATCGGGACAGGAACCCGGCGGGTTCGGCGGTCGCGGCGGTTTCAGCGGCCGGATGGCGGCGCCAGGAATGTATCGCATCGTCTTGACCGTTGACGGCAAGGAACTTACTCAGCCGCTCAAGGTCGACGGCGATCCGTCATCGCCGGCAACCATCATCGCCGAGGATGAAATCATCGACGATTAGGCGATGACAAATTGTTGATCGCAAACGACCGGGCGAACACCGTCCCGGTCGTTTTCGTTCGCACGTGATTGGAATCTTGAATGATATACGCCGTGATCCCAGCAGCGGGCCAGAGTCGCCGAATGGGGCGACCGAAGTTGACCCTTCCGTTGGGAACGGGAACCGTCATTACTGCAGTAATCGATGCCTTACGAAACGGAGGAGTGGATAAGACTCTCGTGGTGGTTGGGCCGAATGCTGAAGAACTGAGAACCACCGCCACCGCCGCCGGGGCAGATGTGTGCGTGCTACCCTCGGACACCGATGAAATGCGATTCAGCGTCGAGCACGGACTTCGTTGGTTCGAAGCGAATGATCGTCCGGCCGCCGATGATGCCTGGTTTCTGATTCCCGGCGACCATCCGGCGGTGGAAGTAGAGACCATCCAACGCCTGATTCACGCCCGCCATGAATTACCAGGTTCTTCCATTTGGCTTCCAACCTACGGCGGCCGGCGCGGCCATCCGGCGCTAATAAGCTGGCGGCATGTCACCGGAATACGCGAATTGTCGAGTGGCAATGGAATCAACTTCTATTTGCGGCAACACGCTCATGAGGTGGCTGAGATACCGGTGACGACGGAGTCGATTCTTTTCGACCTCGACCTGCCGGCGGATTACGAGGCACTGGCACGCCGTGTCTCACACGGCGCCGACAGCGACAGCTGAACGCATCTTGCGCGGGCGCGAACGGAACCGGGAAACAAGCTCTCTTGGTCGAGGTCGCCGTTTATGGTGAACGGCAATGGCCGCGATTCAGCGGTTGTCGCGATGTCCTTGCGATGGTTTGCTTCGTTAGCCAACGGCGGCGATACCCACAAATCTGCAAGCTCGAGTGTATTCGGTATGATCGCCATTCGAACCTTGGCAAGGTCCGGCTGCCAACACGTGGCTAATCCGGTTTGGATGCAATCGCGGTCCGTTGGGAAGCCGAACGGTAGTTTGGAGCGCAAGAGCGAACAGGCAGTGAGTTGGTTCAGGCGGGTGGGATGCGCGTCGATTTGCGAGAGCAAGCGATCGGTCGTCAGGTCGGCGAGACCGATGCCGGTGGCGTTGCCGTGGCTCTCCGGCGCGAGGTCGAGAACGCAGATTCGCGTGATCTTGGGTTCTTCGAAATCGGGCTCTGCTTCCATGAAAAGCCGACCGATGACGTTCGGATCGATGCCGGCGCCGGAATAGTTCTTTCCCATTTCGCCAATGATTAGCAAATCAAGTTGCGAAAACGGCAGCCGACCCATGAGCGATTTCGCATGATCGAGGAGGGTCGGCTCAACGTCGAGGACCTCTTCTCGGCTCACGACGCGGAGCGCAGCGGTTTGATCAGCGGCGTTCTCGATGACGGCCAAACCGGCCAGGAACTTCGATTTCGCCAGGATCACCTGCACGGTCTCCGGCATCATTTCACGCAGGCCACGCAGGCCCCAGCGATGATGCTGGGCAGCGCCGTCTCGCTTTCCCAGGCCGATGGCGAGCATTTTGACGATGCCGCTCTCGTATCGACCACGAAAATCGGTGTGGGCCTTGATCCGAGAGATCGTCAGCACGGCGTCGGCTTCCCATGCGTTTTTGTCCCAATAAACCGGTTCGCCCCAACTATTCGTGCCGAGTCGCACGGTCTCCATTTCGGTTCGAATGGGAACGCCGAGTGCCGTCTCCGTCACGCCGTAATCGGCCAGCAACTGGCGTTGACCGTCCGCGGTAGCGCCTCCGTGACTTCCCATTGCTGCGACAACGAATGGTTGTGTGCCAGATTCGCGCAAGATCTCGACCGTGGCGCGAACCATTGCCGCGAGGTGGGCGACACCCCGGCTACCGACTGCGAGGGCGACGCGATCGCCGCGCTTTAGTCGTGGCAAGACGGGGGAAGTAAGCCATTGACGCCGCACTTCGCCGGCAACGTCGGTGATCGTTGGCTGTGCGACAATCTGACGAATTGGCGCAATCGGTGGAAAGTTCACAGATTCGCTTTCGTAAGTTTCACTCCGACTTATTGAGCTTTTTCAGTTGTTCTCGCAAGTAGGCGCCGCTTTTCATCGGCTTGCCGTCCTTCAACTGGAGCGTGTACGGCTTACCGGAAGTGGATGATGCACTTCCTACTTTCTCGATAAAGTCCATGGCGGTTTTCACTTCCTTCTCGCGAGATTCCCATTTGCCGCGAAGAAACTTAGCCGCGGTTTCGGCGTCGTATTCCACGTCATTGCGGGTGAACTTCGCATCTTTAAGTCGTTCGACGTGTTTGATAAGGGCCTCGATCTTCTCCTTCTCCGTCATTTTCCGTTCTTTGTCTTCGGTCACCGGACCGGCGACGAGGGCAACGGCGATTACACAGATCGTGTGGTACATGGTTGCTTCTCCGGTTCGTCGTGGCAGGGCGAAACTGTGCGGCTCCCCCCGTCATTCTAAACAATCTAGGTGGGGCAGACGTTCCTGTCTGCCCGTGTTGCGGCAGACAGGAATGTCTGCCCCACCAAACTGAGACATTGACCACGATGCCGCTTTTCCTTACTATCCCGCCGCTTTCGATCCATTCGGGGCGGATCTGTCCGGTCGAACCGCTCCTTTATCGTTTACGGCGTCCGGAACGGGTGGCCCATGGCGTGGCGAAAATGGCTCGTCCGATGCCTCGTCTGCATCATCACATGTGGGATAGGCGCAGCCGGCGTTGTCTACCAGCAGTGGACGAATCCCGCCGCCGTTCGCGAGCAGGTCATTGAACACCTCCGCACGTATTTTGTCGGCGCACACGTCAGCTTAGATTCTGCCCAATTGAAATTACTTGGTGGCATTTCTTTCCGCGAACTGCGTCTGACCGGGCGCGAGAACACCGGCAATGTCGACCTGCTGCACGTGCCTGAGGGCATGATCTATCCCGATAAGGAACGACTGACGCAAGGGACATTCGCGGTACGAAAGATCGAACTGCACCGAGCGCAACTCCGAATCCGCCGCGGCGTCGATGGAAAGTGGAACTTCACCGGCGTTCTCGCTCCGCCCGACTTGAGCGAGCATGTGCCAACCATTGAGTTTCGTCGCGCCACCGTCCAACTAGAGGATGAGCTCGCGGGCGCCGATCTTCCCGTCGTCGAACTGACCGACGTAAACGTGACCCTGATCAATGATCCGCTGTCAACCATTCGCATCGAAGGACGCGGCGTGTCCCGCCTTGCCGAAAAGTTCGAAGCAGGCGGGACGTTCCAACGTTCCTCGGGAGACACCAATGTTCGTTTGAAGGCGTCCGGCATCGCGATCGGGCCGACCTTGGTCCAACGCTTGACGGCGTATGCACCGGAACTGAGTGAGCACCTTCAACAGCTTACCGGCACCGGCAGCGTTGAAGCGGCGCTGGCCTATCACGCCACGGCGTCCGAGCCGTGGACCTACGATCTTCGCTGGCAATTATCGCAAGGGAACCTACGGCACCCGAAAATTCCTGTGCCGTTGGAAGATATCGATGCCGTCGCGCGGTGTATGGACGGGCATCTGACGGTAGAACGATTTGCTGCACGCAGCGGGGCAGCCCGAATAGAGCTTACTGCCAAGGCGAAGGCGCTGCACGAGGACGCCGACGTCATTGGCGACCTCCACGTAAAACAGCTACCCGTCCACTCGGACATCTTCGCCCAACTCCCGGAAGGCCTCCAGAAAATCAACCGCGAGTTTTCACCGGTAGGACCGATCGCGTTGGACCTGCACTTCGAGCGGAACAAGGGGGATTGGATCAGACGCTGCACGATTCGGCCGGAAGACCTGACGGCGACGTTTCACAAGTTCCCGTATCCGTTGGAACACATCACCGGTACTCTCGTGCAGGTAATTGACGATACGAGGAAACGAGACGAGCTTACCGTGGATTTGGTCGGCATCGCCAGCGGCCAGCGCGTTCACGTGAAGGGGAAGATCGAAGGTGTGGCGCCCCACGTCGCCGCCGATTTCAAAGTCTGGGGCGAGAATATCACCCTTGACCAGAAGCTCATGAGCGCGCTCCCGCCCAAGCATCAAAAAATCGCGGCTGCTTTTCATCCGACGGGCCGGGCGGATTTCGAGGCCCGCATTCGCCGCGAGTCCAATAGCCCCGAATGGTTGAACCGTTTTCTGATTCGATTCCACGACACAACGGTGAAGTACGACGTTTTTCCGTATCCACTGGAGAACGTGACCGGCGTGCTGGACATCGAATCGAACAAATGGGAGGCCCACGATTTCCGCGGCACGCACAATGGCGGCGCCTTCCGAGCCACTGCACGCATGCAGCCGACACCCGCGGGAGACACGCTGGTCGCAGAGATTCGCGGCGACAGAGTTTCATTGGACCGAGATTTGAAGGATTCGCTCGTTGATCCGGACCTGAAACATGCGTGGAAAGTCATCAGGCCCGGCGGCCTCATGAACTTTACGGCCCAAGTTACTCGGATCGCGGATCAGCAGGCCGACGTTCAGGTCACGGTTGCGGCGACGAAGAGCACCATCCGGCCGGAGTTCTTCGACTGCCCGTTGGTGGAACTCACGGGCACGTTGAAGTACGCCAAGCGCTGGGTGCATCTCGAGAATCTCCGTGCGCGTCATGGCCGTTCCGTCCTCCATCTCGACAAGGGGCGGATCTTTCTGAATCCCGAAGGCGGCATTTGGGCGGACATCGCATCGCTGCGGGGTGAGCCGATCGTGTTGGACGAGGAAATGTTACACGCGCTGCCGCCGCCCTTGCGGCGGGCTTGCGAAACCGTCCGATTGCGCGATCCCATACGACTCAACACGCGGCTCGTCGTTGCCACTACTACCAACACGAATGCCAATCCTGACATCTACTGGGAAGGGCGTTTGGCGGTGAACGATGCCAGCCTCCATCTGGGCGTTCCTGTGGAACACGTGCGCGGAGAAGTGGCATGCACCGGGCGGTTCAAAGCGCAGCAATTGGAGGCAATCTCCGGGAATCTGGCGCTGAGCGAGGCGACCATTTTCCAACAGCCATTCCGTGACATTCAGAGCGAAATTCGCGTGCCTCGTGAAACTCCGGATGTGCTGGTTTTCCCGGGACTTCACGCGCAACTTCACGGCGGACAAGTTTATGGGCCGGTGCGAATCGAGTTCGGTTCTCGGGTCCGATATGAGCTCGATCTAACAGCCTCTCAGATTCGCCTGGAGGAATTTGGCCGACACAATTTGGGTTCAGACGCTAAACTCAGCGGCCTGGCCACCGCCAAGCTCTATCTGGTCGGCAAGGGGCCGGACATTCACGAGCTACAAGGACGCGGCACCATAGACGTGCCGAACGGGCGGCTGGGGCCGCCGTTGCCGCTGTTGCTCGAGCTATTGAAGTTCCTGTCGATTCGAATTCCCGACGGCACGGCATTCGAGGAAGCGCACGCCAGCTTTACGCTAAATGGCCCACGCGTCAACGTGGAGCGCGTCGATCTGTTCGGCAACTCGATCAGTCTGCGCGGCAAGGGCGAAATGAACTACGACGGAACCGATTTGAACATGGATTTCTACGCCGTTTGGGCCCGAGTAACCCAAATGCTGCCGCCGATCATCAAGGATTTGCCCCATGATGTCAGCAAGCATCTTCTGAAAATCCATGCCGAAGGCCGGCTGGGCGACGTGCGCTTTACGAAGGAGCCGGTACCGATTCTGGTCGATCCGCTGAAAGGACTGCTGGAGCGCATGTCGGGAAGAAGTAAGCGTCGGGATTAGAGATTAGGGATTAGAGACTAGAGATTAGGGATTGGGAAGGGTGGTGACGGTGTTCGGGAACACGTTGCAACGGGCGATTCTGTTTGAACTGGTGCGGGTGTTCCTGCTCGCACTGGCAGGGATTACGGGGATCTTCGTGATGGGGACCGTGGTCCATGAAGCCAGTCAACGCGGCTTGGGTCCGGCGCAGATCTTCTCGGCCATTCCGCTCATCATTCCGAACACGCTGCCGTTTACCATCCCGGCAACGACCTTGTTTGCAACCTGCGTCGTCTATGGCCGACTCGCCGCCGACAACGAGATTCTTGCCATTCAATCCGCCGGCGTACATTTGCTCAACGTCGTGAGCCCCGCGATCTTCCTCGGAGCAACGATGAGCGTCGCCACGTTGGGACTTTACTATCACTTGATACCGCATACGCATCACTTGTTTCGTTCCAACTTCATGAACGATGCGGAGGAGTATCTCTACGCGATTCTTAAGAAGGACCGCTGCATCAACATGCCGAACTTGCCGTACAAGATTTGGGTCCAGCAAGTTCACGGCCGGCGGTTAGAGGATGCCTTGTTCAAGCGGAAGTCGGCCAACGGCGATGGTTACGACGTCACCGCGCATGCCAAGGAAGCGGAAGTGCACGTCGATCTCGCCAACAAGCAGGTCATCGTTGAGATGCGGCGTTGCACGCTCCGTGACGAGAACGGCAAGAATCACGGTTACTTTATCCGCCAAACATGGTCGGTGCCGTTGCCGGCGAACTTCGGCGGCGTGGCGGATGTCCGACCGCGCGGAATGACGTTTCCGGAACTCCTCGTGCATCGAGAGAAAGTGCAAAACCAGATCGACGAGAAAAAGGCCGAGATCGCCGCAGATCCCTCATCGCCGCACGTCGGTTTCAACCGCTCCACGCTGCGGCAGCGCGAGTTTGACTATTACAACGTCAACACCGAACTGCACATGCGGCCGGCACTGTCGTTCGGATGTCTTTTCTTCGTGTTGATGGGTTGTCCGGTCGGGATATGGTTTGGTCGAAGCGATTTCTTAAGTGCATTCGCCGCCTGTTTCTTGCCGATTGTCCTTATCTATTACCCACTGTTGCTGGGCGCCACCAGCTACGCAAAGCAAGGCAGGTTTCACCCGGCCCTGGCGTTATGGGCCGCCAATGGGCTCATGCTCGTTATTGCCATTCCTTTGTTTCGACGCTTGTTACGGCACTAGATCAATTCCTTCGAAGAGTGCGGTGCCGATCCGAATGAGAGTGGCGCCTTCCTCAATCGCTACTTCAAAATCGTTGCTCATCCCCATCGAAAGGTGCGCCAGGGTATGCGGTGGATTCACTTGTTCCCGCAGCCGTTCGGCCAGTTCTCGTACCTGTGCAAACGTGGGCCGACACCGTTCTGGATGCGCATCCAATGCGGCCATCGTCATCAGCCCCATCACACGGACGTTTTGTAGTCGGTTGATAGTGGGCAATAATTCGGGCACTTCCTCGGGGGCGAATCCGTGCTTGTTTGCCTCGCGACTTGCGTTGACCTCGAGCAAGACGCGGGTTTGGACCTGTTGTTTCGCGGCGTCTTTGTCTATCGCCTCCAATAAAGCCAAGCTATCAATCGAGTGAATGAGAGGATCCATGCGGATGGTTCGCTCGACTTTGTTTCGTTGCAGATGCCCGACCAGGTGCCATCGGCAAACCGAAAGTCCCGCCCCTTTTTTCCAGAGTTCTTGCGGACGGCTTTCACCGAGATCGAGAACGCCGAGTTCCGGAAGTAATCCCGCGATTTCGACCGGGATCGTTTTGGTGACTGCAACGAGGGTTATGTCGGACCGAGACCGCTCCGCGCGACGGCAAGCGGATGCGATTCGAGCTTCAACCAATGCGAGTCGTTCGCGCAGGTGAGCGAGGTGCGCAGGGTTTGTCACTGGATTTGTTCCCGATATGATGCGGGCATCAAGTACTTTCCTCTGTCGATTAGTATAGTTGCCTAGGCAGTCGTCTCCGTTCCTTCAACACGCAAAGGCAATCACATGACGGACGTTCGGCCTTTCCGCGCCTTTCGCTATGACCTCGGACGCGTGGGCGCGCTTAGCGATGTCATCGCTCCGCCCTACGATGTCATTGACTCGGCCCTCCAGCAGGCGCTTTACGGCCGAAGCCCGTACAACGTTATCCGGCTGATCCTCAACCGCGAGGAAACATCCGATAACGACAAAGACAATCGCTATACCCGTGCGGCGCGCACCTTGCGCGAATGGCAAGCGTCGGGAATCATCGCGCAAGACTCTGCCCGATGCCTTTACGTTTATCAACAAGAATTTGAGATCGATGGACAACGGCACACACGCACCGGCTTTCTCGCTCGGGTCCGGCTCACGCCGTTTGGGGCAGGGAACATATTTGCGCACGAAGAAACTCTGTCCGGACCCAAAGCCGATCGACTGAAGCTATTCCGCGCCACCGCGATGAACCTTAGTCCGATCTTCGGAATCTATCCGGACGATGCAGGAGACGTTCAGGCGCAACTTGATGATGCGATTCGAGGCGTGCTTCCGCTGGAAGCGACGGATCATCTTGGAGTCGTAAGCCGACTTTGGCCCGTCGACGATCAACGCATTTGCAGTGCCATTACCGGCGCCATGGGTCCGAAACCAGTCTTCATCGCGGACGGCCACCATCGATATGAGACGGGGTTAGCCTACCTCAACGAACGTAAGGCGGCGGGCGAAGTTACTAACGATGAAGCTGCTGCGAATTTCATCGTGATGATGCTCGTGGGGATGAACGATCCTGGGCTTGTCATTATGCCCACGCATCGCCTCCTAACCGCCGGCCCAGCGATTACGTCCGAGGATGTTCGCACAGCATTGGGAAAAGCGTGCCGAGTCGATTATGTAGGGCGAGGTGAAGATGGAGCCAGGAAGGTCTGGGACCTCATGGAGACCGATGGTTCCCAAAACGTGCTGGGTTTCGGAACCGCGGCCGACGATTCATGGCAGATTGCGCGATTCGATTGCGCCCACCAGATGGCAGAACTCGTGCCGGAACACGGCCCGGATTGGCGAGGCCTCGCCGTCAGCCTGTTACACGTTTTGGTGTTCGACCGGCTCTTGAAGCCACTTGTGGCAGATCACCCGCAGTTCAGCTACGTACATCGCGTGGACGAGGCCGTCGCTGCCATTGCGAAGAAAGACTGCGCTCTCGCGGCCCTCGTGCCGCCGGCAACGATGGAGCACGTCCAAAAAATCGCAGGCAATCTTGAAAAGATGCCGCCGAAATCGACGTACTTCTATCCGAAGCTATTGAGTGGATTGGTCTTCAACTCGCTGGCGACGAGTTAAAAGGCGGAGTCGGAGACCCGCGCCTAGCGCGTCGATAGGCGGAGTCGGAGACCCGCGCCTAGCGCTACGCGCGATCCGGTTCAGCGCTCGGCGCGGGTCTCTGACCCCGCCGATCACCGATCCGGTTCTTTCATCCTTCTGAGGTTACTGAATGCCGCCATGAACGCGTTCAGGCGTCATGTGAGATGGTTGGTCTGTAAACCAGATGCGTTCCCACTCGTATTCGATTTGCCGGAGATCTTCCGAGGTGTTCAAGAGTTCGCGAATACGGCGGTTAGGATTGCTGGAGTAGATATTGAGCAAGCAGCCGCTATTGCTGACGACGAGCCCCGTAATGGCGGCGAGCCAAAGAAAGCGGCGCATACCGAGCCTCCATGCCCAATTAGACGGCCAGCGGCCGCCAGGTCCCCCGACTCCTGCGCGTTGTGAACGTAGGATTCACCGGATTTGACGGTGTTGAAGGTTTTATCGGTTGTATGAGGGGGAGACTTTAGCTAGAAACCCGGTTTCTGCGAGAAACCGGGTTTCTAATGGGCTTGCGATAATCAATCGTCTTCGCCGTTGTCGCCTGCCCCGACAGCGGCGGGCACCTGGCGATTTGGTTCGGTCAATTGCCGCACACGTTCTTCCATTTCCTTGCCCGGTTTGAACGTGACGACGTACTTAGGCGGCACATCGACCTTTTCGCCGGTTCGCGGGTTCCTGGCCTTACGCGCTTTGCGCATTTTCACCTCGAAAACGCCAAAGTTCCGCAGTTCGATACGGCGGTCGGCTAAGAGGGTGTCGACGATGGCGTCGAACGTGAGTTGCACGATTTCCTTCGTCTTAAGCTGCGTCAGCCCAATCTGATCCGAGATTTGCTTGACGATCTCTTTTTTGGTCACGGTTCGGTACTCCCGCGTCATGATTTGGCCGGCGCAACTCTTTGACCTGACGCTTCAAGTGTAAAGATGACATAGGGTAATGTCAAGGAAAAACAACATGGGCGCACAGTTGCATGCGGTTACACTCGGCGATTTACATCGAAATTGGGGCTTCAGATTTGGCCGCTCCGGCTGATGGCCATAACAATCTGCATGACGTAAATTGATTAGCGACTAGGGCCAATGGCGGACCGGTCATCGAGGGATACATGAAAAAGGCCATTGTGACCGGGATCACCGGCCAAGACGGCAGTCACCTGGCGGACTGGCTCTTGGAAAAAGGGTATGAAGTTCACGGCGTCGTGCGTCGCGCGAGCACCGAGAATTTTGAACGAATCGCCCACCTGGAAGGACGCATCCATTTACACCAAGCGGACTTACTCGATCAGCTCTCGATTATTGACGTGATAAAAAAGACGAAGCCGGAAGAGGTTTACAATCTGGCAGCCCAGAGCTTTGTGCCCACAAGCTGGAGCCAACCGGTCCTGACCGGAGAGTTTACCGCCATCGGCGTCACCCGGATGCTCGAAGCGATTCGCCTCTTGGACCCGAAGGGGATCAAGTTCTACCAGGCGAGCAGCAGCGAAATGTTCGGCAAGGTGCAAGAGGTGCCGCAAACGGAAAGCACGCCGTTCTATCCGCGAAGTCCGTACGGCGTCGCAAAAGTTTACGGCCATTGGATTACGGTAAACTACCGCGAGAGCTACGGCATGTTTTGCTGCAGCGGAATCCTTTTCAATCACGAGGGTCCGCGGCGTGGCAAAGAGTTCGTGACCCGAAAAGTCACGAACGCCGTGGCGCGAATAAAGCTCGGTCTACAAAAGGAACTGCGCCTCGGAAACTTGGATTCCAAGCGCGACTGGGGTTATGCAGGCGATTATGTCCGAGCCATGTGGCTCATGTGTCAACAGTCGACGCCGGAGGATTACGTTATCGCGACGGGGGAAACTCACTCGGTAAGGGAACTCGTCGAGACGGCGTTCAGCCATGCCGGCCTCGATTGGAAGCAATACGTCGTCGAAGATCCATCGTTCATCAGACCGGCCGAGGTCGACTTGCTCATCGGAGACGCCAGCAAAGCACGGTGCGCGCTCGGATGGAAGCCGGAGGTAAACTTCACGCAGCTTATCCACATGATGGTCGACGAGGATATCAAGCGGTTGGTTGTCCGCGGTCCCTTCTAGGCATTGGCGACGGGCAGGTACACTTTTCACAAATCGGACCACCGACGAGAATGCGAATCCTCATTACGGGTGTGACTGGATTTGCGGGCGGGCATTTGGCCGAAGCGCTAATCAAGCAGGCCGGGGCTACTCTGTATGGAGTGAACCGGCACGCCGAGTGGCCATCGGGCTTGCAGCATCTTGCCGAGCGGGGCCCCCTGTTCGCGTGTGACTTGTGCGAACGTGACGGCATCGAGGCGGTGCTGCGTAAGACGGAACCCGATCGTGTTTTTCACCTGGCCGGTTACGCCAACGCGGGCCAATCGTTTCGTGAACCAGAGCGCGCTTGGGATGGAAACTTTGGCGTAACTCGTTCGCTTTACGAAGCCATCCAACGCTGGGGAGGAAAGCCGAGAATTCTGTACGTCGGGAGCGGATTGATTTATGGCGACGCCGACTCATCTGCCGCGCCGATGGATGAGAACATGCCGTTGCGACCTACCAGCCCGTATGCGACAAGCAAGGCGGCTGCCGACTTACTCAGTTATCAAGTGACACGCACCGCCGGCATTCACGTAGTTCGAGCGCGGCCATTCAACCACACCGGCCCGCGCCATTCGCCGGATTACGCGGTGCCCAACTTCGCCCGGCAGATCGGCATGATCGAGCGTGGCGAGCAACCGCCCGTTCTGGTCGCCGGAAATCTCAACGCCATGCGGGACCTGAGCGACGTTCGAGATGTGGTGCAAGCCTATATCTCGCTGCTCGAAAATGGTCTAATTGGCGAAGCGTATAATATCGCCTCGGGAACGACGAAAACGATACGGTCGGCCCTGGAGCATCTTCTTTCGTTGGCGAAGGTCCCGATAAGCGTGAGACAGGAGATTGACGAAACGCGTGCGGCCGAATCGGCCGTCGTTTGTGGTGATCCGTCGAAGCTCAAACGCGTCACCGGATGGGCGCCGCGCTTCACCATGGAACAAACCCTCGCCGACACATTGGAGTATTGGAGGCGCCAATCGTGAAAATCGCGGTGATCGGAACCGGATACGTCGGACTGGTAACCGGGACCTGCCTGGCGGAGAGCGGCAACGACGTTTTCGGCATTGATAAGGATCGGCAAAAGATCGAGACTCTCGAAGCGGGTAAGCTGCCGATTTACGAGCCTGGCTTATTGGAACTAGTCCAGCGCAATCGCCGCGAAGAACGATTGCACTTCACCACAGACCTGGCCAAGGGAATTCACTCAGCCCGTTTGATTTTCATTGCCGTCGGGACACCGCAAAGTCCCGAAGGAGCGGCCGACCTCAGCAGTGTGTGGGCCGTGGCGGACAGCATCGCGGCCGCGGCGAAGGATCCCAAAATTGTCGTAGTGAAAAGCACCGTGCCTGTCGGAACGAATCGCACCGTTGCGGAGCGCATCGCCGCTCGGTCGAGCTTGCGCCACGTGGTGGCCAGCAACCCCGAGTTTCTCAAGGAAGGCGCCGCGCTTGACGATTTCATGCGGCCGGATCGAATCGTTGTCGGTGTGCGCGAACCAGAAACCGCACAGGCGCTTCACGAACTCTACAACGCCTTTCTACGGACCGAAAATCCGTTTCTCGTCATGTCGCCCGAAAGCGCCGAGATGACGAAGTACGTCGCCAATGCCATGCTGGCCACAAAGATCAGCTTCATCAACGAAATGGCCAACTTGTGCGAGCGGGCCGGCGCCGACATCAATGACGTCCGGCGCGGCATCGGGCATGATGCCCGCATCGGATTTCAGTTCTTGTTTCCCGGGGCCGGCTATGGCGGCAGCTGTTTTCCAAAGGATGTTCGCGCCCTGATCGCAACGGGACGCCAGCTCGACGTGCCGCTGCGGCTCATGGAGTCGGTGGACCGCGTCAACGAGGCCCAGAAACAGGCCCTCGTTCAGAAAATTCAGCGACATTACGGCGATTCCCTGAAAGAAAAGACCATTGCGATCTGGGGCCTTGCGTTTAAGCCGCGGACCGATGATGTCCGCGAAGCGCCGGCGTTATGTTTGATCGATGCGTTGCTTGCCGAAGGGGCTCAAGTCCGCGTCCACGATCCAGAAGCGCTGCCCAACGTGCGAGCGATTTACGGCGACAAGCTCGTTTATTGTGATCGGCCTTATGGCGCACTAGAAGGCAGCGACGGTTTGGCGGTTGTCACGGAGTGGCCTGAATTTCGCAATCCAGATTTCGTGATCATACGCCGGCTGCTTCGGCATCCGGTTATCTTTGACGGACGTAACCTTTACGATTTCAAGTCCCTTGCGGCACACGGATTCACGTACTACGCCGTCGGCCGCTCGCTCACGCAGGAAGGAAAGTAGTAACTCAGTTCAATGTGGGTCACGATTCCAATCGTGACGTCTCTCTCTGAAGGCGCCGTCGTTTTGCTCGACATCCGTACTCGACGGGCTCAAAGGCCGGCAATGTACCTTCGGGCACGATCGGAGTCGTGCCCCACAGATGATTCGCTTGCACATCAGGCTCGGATTGTATTAAAGTCAGTATGGTCACGAAACCGCCTCGACTCCAGTGAGTAGCACGAGATGGCCAGCGCGTCTCATCGCGGATGTCCCCGCTGTGGAAAGGTCTTGCAGTTTCAGAAGAAAGACGGCGCATTGGCACGTTGCGCCCATTGCGGAGCGCAGGTTCGGATTGCCCAACGTCGCAGGGTTACAACGGCGAGCAATTCACTTCCCGATTCCCCGCCGGCAAGCACGTTTGGTTTCGATGAATCTCCCGCAGGTCCGATCATTCAGGTGGAACGCCCGTCGCGCCTGCGTTTTTGGAAAAGGCTCGGCATTGCGGCGATGTGTCTAGCCGCTGTTGCGGCGATAATCTACTGGAACTGGCCTCAGCTAAGACCGCATTGGGAAGAGTATCTCGCCTTGGTAAGGGATCGTGGGCCTGTGGCAGCGGTCCCGCCGCAAGTTTCGAGGGCGACGTCGCCGATCACCGATTCCAACTTGGCTGCGGCGACCGGCCCTCCGTTACCACGGCGACTGCTGGCGATTAGCGTCAACAACTATCTCTACGCCAATCCGATTGAGAACGGTCTGCGCGAAAGTCCGGGACTAAAGCCGGGCGAACAAGATCGCAGCATCGACTTCGTTGTCGCCAAGCTCGGAAATGCCCTGCAAATTCCCGAGTCGCAAATCACGGTTCTCAGCGATGGCGCGAACGAGTCGGCCGCATGCCCGCCGCTCAAGCCGGTCATCGAATATGCGATGACGGAGTTCCTGAGCGGCTGCCGGCCGCAAGATCGCGTCATCCTGTTGTTCGTTGGACATGCCGTGGAAATCGGCGACGATTCATACCTTGTGCCAATTGAAGGCGAGCTTACGGTGAAGGAAACGCTGATTCCGCTTCGATGGGTCTTCAACCAATTCGAAAAATGCCCGGCTCAACAAAAGTTGTTCATCGTCGATGTGTGCCGGCTCAACCCGATGCGTGGCCTCGAACGACCCGGAAGCGGGCCTATGGGAACGAAACTCGATGCGGCCTTGAAGAACCCACCGCCGGGCGTTCAGGTGTGGTCGGCCTGCGCGGCGGGTCAGTATTCCCTTGAAGGACCGGTCAATCTCGCCAGCAGCGTAAACGTCGTCGGCGGGTTCTTCTTAACGGAGCTGGCCGAGGCGGTCGGGGCCTATCAGCGCAAGGTCAACATCGGAACACAATCGCCCACCGATCCGCTGCCTGTCGAGCTTTTGGCCAGTGGAGACGGGACGGAGATTCAATTAGCGGATGAGAGAATCGCCAAGGGTGTTCATTCGTGCACGGCACACGATGCGAAGGAGTGGTATAGCCGTGCCCAGACGCCGTGCCTCACCAGCCGCCCGGTTACTCCCGAAGTGCCGTACGATTCAGATGCCGCAGTTCCGGCGCGGGTCGTCGTGAAGCCGCCGGGTGTGCCGGATGACGTCGTAGCGGATCGCAAAGTGGTGCAACAGATTTTGGACGAAACCGAAACAAAGATGACGCGCGACGGGGCCATCGTGTTACAGGCGACGGCATTTCCGCCGTTCTCCGCCGCCACTCTGGCGTCGTATGCGCCTGACGGCGAGATGACACCCTTCCGCGTGGAAGTCGCTCGTGCCGCCAACCTCGTCAAGAAACATGCCAAGACGTTTCGAGACAAGTTTGACCAAAGCCCGACGGCCGATGCCGTCAAGAAACAGGTATTAAAAGACCAGCACGAACCAGCAAGAGCCCTGGCCGAGATGTTAGGCGCACTCGAAACCCTCAAGGAGCTTGAAGCCGATAAGGCCGCCGAGAACTCCAAACGATGGCGGGCACACTACGACTATGTCGTTGCGAAACTGCACGCGCATGTGGCCTACGTCTACGAGTACAACTTCATGCTCGGCCAAATCCGCAAAGACGCGTTGCCTGCGCGATCCGAAGAAACACTCTGGTTGGAGGCTAGCATCGACGGAGACGCTTCAAAGCGGCTCGGAAGGGAAAAAACTAGCAGGCGAGGCCAAGAAACGGCTGGATGCCATAGCGAAGGAGTATGCCGGCACTCCCTGGGAAATCATGGCGAAACGGCAAGCGGTCACCGCATTGGGTCTCGAGTGGCAGCCTTGTCCGTAATTCGCTTGACGCCGTTCGCCCCGCATTGAACAATGACAGGGTCTGCCACGAATCGTGTACCAAGTTGCCGAGCATTCGGCACAGGAGGATAGCGATGTTGAATTGGCTTTGCATTTCCGCGGTGGCGTTGTCGACTTGTGCAAGTCCGAACAACAGTGCCGCGATTTCCGGGCATTATGTCGAGGTTCGCACCTGCGACATCTGGACGGCGCCATGCTTCGCGAATGCGGAGATCAATCTGGCCGGGAAACAAGCCGTCATGGCGTGGAAAGTCGAACGCGGCTCGATGGACGGCATCAACCTGGACGGACTCGGCGTGGTTGCCGTGGTTGCTGCCACGGATACGCTTGGCCAAGCACAGACCGGCACGGCGCGAACTGTGTTGATCGTCGACGAAAAAGCAGCCCCGACCCAACGAGACGCACTCATACGACTGGCCAAGCGGCAATCCGGAGATCTCTCCTCGAATGTAATCGCCGTCCACACGGCAGCGATTGATCTAGCGATCTGCAAATGTGACGGCGGCGCCTGCGCCCGCATGACTGCCGGCAAACTTGCCAAGCTCGAGACGCGCTGCATCGACAACCATCACGACAAGGCCTGCGGAAACGAAGGCGCGTACTATCCACCTCTTACCAAAAACACGAAAGTCCAGGCCGCGGTCGCCGTAGAGCACGGATTCGCCGGCAGGGATTTCAATCAGACTTGGAAAGAGACGGACCGCCGGGGCGCTTACGTCGGTTCGTTCGACGTGCGCTAACCTCGTGGATTTGCACAAAGCGTGCGGAAGCCGAACGAACGTCGGCTTCCCCACGCTTTTTTTGTGGAGGAGCTAATGTCCACCTTCTTCAGAATGACAGCTTCGTTGGGGCTCTTGGTCACTTTCCACGGGCTGGCATTCTCCGCGGATTATTCGATCAAGGCTGCGACGACAGCCGTCCCGACGGAACTCAAGAAACCCATCGCCGAGTTGCTCAGCGACCGCTCCATCCAGCTATTGGATTCAAAGGGCGAGGCGATTGCCGAGATCTGGTTTCGAAAGGAACTGCCCGCGAAAGCCACGCCCGAGCAGATAAAGAACGGCCTGACTTACCGTGAGTTAGAAGAGACGACATTGCTCGGCGTCGTTCGGTTTCAGCAGCCACGCACCGATTACCGGCAACAGAACCTCAAAGCCGGTGTCTACACGATCCGGCTCGGTTACCAACCAATGGACGGCGACCACATGGGGACGGCGCCGCATTCGGAGTTCGGCCTGCTCGTGCCGGCGAGCGCCGATTCCAAGCCGGACACGATGACGGGGAAAGAGTTGCAAGAACTTAGCACGAAGGCCTCCGGCAGCTCGCACCCGGCCGTCTTCCTCCTTTACCCGAATGAAAAGCCGGAAGAAAAACCCCAATTGGTCGACAAAGGCAAAGAGACGTTCGTGCTCAACGTGAAGCAGCCCGTGGTTGCCGGCGGACAGAAAGCGGCCGTCGGAATTGGCTTGACGTTGATTGGACGCGCCGCGGAATAGATTGGTTTGGATACAACACGTTCGGCTGAGTGGAGCAGCAGACCGGACGGTATGATTCAAGAACTATGGCGAAACCAAAGAAACCTCGCAGAAAGCCGCCCAAAGCCTACAGGCAGCTCCAAAAAGTGCTCCAACTCGGCAAACCGATATACGCCACGAAACCAGTGGTAACTCGATTGCGAAAGACATTCCCGTGGGCAGAGCTATCCACGCTCGAATGGCTATCTCATCATCTAACGGGCGTGCAACATAGTGTGTTACAGCTCATTGACGAAAAATATCGCCGCCGCAAGCGGGTGCTGACTTCAGAAGCAGCGACGGCGTTCCTCCGCGGAATAGAAGCAGTCTTGCTTGATTCCATAACGAAGCATGTAACAGCTTTCATTCCACAGGTTCAGGCAGACCATTTGGTACATGAAGACGCTTGCTGGGAGCGGTATGTGAACTCACCACCTAGATTTGTTTATTAATCGTGCTGCAACGCAAAACTAGGACGGAACGCCTATTTGCTGTCGGCAGGCGGCACACCCACGGGCTGGCTGTTGGCGCCTGCACGTGACAAGGGATTGTCTTTCGAATAGCGCAGGAAGGCATCGTCGTCGGTCGGATTAGTCGGCAGGGTGAACGGAATCGGCGCGCGCGAAGTGGAAGATTGCCTTCCTGGCTCGTTGGATCGCACACGTTGCTGCTCAGGTTGAAAATCAGACCCGCCTCGCCGATTCGTTCGGGCTCGCCGATTTGCGCTAGTTTGGCCGTGTGGGCGAAGAGGTTGTTCCGGACGATGATCCGACTTTCGGTCGACGAAAGCGGAATGCCCTCGAAATGGAGAGCGATCTTCTGCACATCGCAGAAGGTGTTAGAGTCCAGAGTGATTTGCGCCGGGTATCGAGGCGTTGCCTTTACGTAAACGAATCCGTTCTCGGTCTTGTAAAAGCGGTTGTGCCGAAACTCGATGCCGAGCACCGGGCTTGCCAATTGAACCGCAGCCTTTCTAAACGGTCCCTCGAAACGGCATTCCTGAATGACAAAATGTTGGTTCACCGGCGCGTTCGTGCGCGAGTCGGCGTTGAAGACGAGACCGGCGTCCACTTCGGAGTGCGTGCTGATGGCCCGAACGTTGGAGAGCGTGACCGGTGCGTTTTCACCGCGTCCCTGACAGTTCCAAGTGACAATGCCGTTCTGTCGAAAGCCGCGTAGACTCACGTCCTCGATAAACAGGCCAGGGCAGGGCCCGGAGAGGACGACAAGGTTATCGACGTGGTCCTGACCATCGAGAACGAAACCCTGCAGCCGAAATCCCTGAACATTCGAAAGGGCAACAAACCTTCCTTCGGGTGGGTTCGGCGGGCACTTCCACACCACCAGTCCGCTGTGGTTGCCGGCACGGATGGTTATGTCCTTTCCTTTATGCCCGTCAACCAGGATGAGCGGCTCCTCGATTCGATCGTCGAGGACCAAAATCTGATCTCCCGCGCGTGCCTGGTAAAGGGCGTCGCGCACCGTGCGGAACGAGTTGGGATGATCCGACTTGGTCACGAGCCAGGTTCCGGTGGGTGGCTTGTGTGCCTGAATCGCGTTTCCGCCTGAACCACCACGCCAGAAAAACAGCCAGCTCAGGAACGTGAGCAACACCACGCCGGCGACAACGGCGATTGACAATACCTGAATGCGCCGTATGCGCGATCGCCGCCGTCGGGAACGGTACGAAATGATTCGCCGTGCGGGCGGGGAGTTGGGCAACGTGTCATGCTGGGATCGAAAATTGTCCGTCTCTGGCGTAGCGCGTCGATGTGCTGGGTGAGCACGAACCGTCCCTTGTGCTTGCGTGGGCGCGGGGCTCGTGCCGGCTGAGCTTCGCGACAGCGGTTGCGGGGTTATCGTCCCCGTTCGGGTACTGCGTCGTACGGCGCCGGCGGCGCTTCCTGAGTTGCCGGACGGTGGTTTCGGGACGGGACTGGCCGTCGCCCATTTTCGGGACGCCGGTCCAGGGACTCGGGAAGTCGGTGTCGGCGTCGACGCGGCGCCAGAGTCACTGAGATTTACGCTCGAGCCTCCGGCCGCGAGGCTTAGGCGTGGCATTTCATGCTCGGGCGGCGGGGCAATTGGCTCGGAGGTCCACGGCGCCAGCGCGACGACGATGTCCGCCGGCATCTGAAAGCGCAACTGCGGCTCCTTGAGCATCATTTTGTCCACGACAGCGGCGAGTTCCTCCGGTACTTCGGGGCGGAGGGCTCGTACCGACTTCGGTTGCCGGGTTTGATGCCAGATCAGTTTCTGTGCCACGGTGCCGCCTTCGAACGGCGTCGCGCCTGTCAGGCAAAAATAAAACGTCGCGCCCAAGCTGTAAATGTCAGCGCGGATGTCGACGTTGTGGCTATCGAGCGCTTGCTCAGGAGCCAAGTAGTCCGCGGTGCCGAGAACGTTCTCATCGAATCGCTCGGTAATGCTCGATTCGTCATCGTTGAAGAATCGTGCCAGGCCCATGTCGAGGACTTTGACCGCGCCGCTTCGATCGACGAGGATATTGCCGGGCTTGATGTCGCGGTGGATGAGTTGAGCGAACTCATGGGCGTGCTGCAAGGCGTCCGCCGCCTGAGCCATATAGTGGGCGGCGCGGTGAATATCCAACGGGCCGTGGCGTTTGACGATTTCTTGAAGGCTCGCGCCGTCGATGTACTCCATTACGATGAAGTGCAATTTATCGTCTTGATCGATGTCATATGCGCGGACGATATTCGGGTGGTCGAGTGCGGCAACGGCGCGCGCTTCACGGTAGAAGCGCTCGACAGCCGATGTTTCGGCCGCACGAGATGTCGGCAGGACTTTGATGGCGACACGTCGGCGCATCAGCGTATGTTCGCACAGGTAGACGCTACCCATGCCGCCCGAGCCGATGCGCTCAAGCACTTTGTACTTGCCGATGGTAAAACGCCGGTACTTGCCCTGAGCGATTTGCTCGGCCTGGAAGTGGGTGAGAATGCCGTCGCGTACCAGGAGGCCTGCGATCTTGCCGACCTCTTCCGGCAAAGCCGCCGCGGCGCGCTTCGCCTCAAGATAAGTATCGAGGCGTTGCTCGTCTACGACTCGACTCTTGCGCACCAACTCGAGGAACTCGTCCCGTGTCGATGGGCCAGCCATCTGCCTACCTTTCGGCGACCTTCATTACCCTGTCCGTGATTTTCTGTTAGAGACTACAGTCCTTTGCGTCTATTTGGGCAGCTAGATCTTCCGTTTCACGCTGAAAAAGAATGAACTTCGCAATTCCAAACTGTTCCATAAGTGCAATCGGTACGCCAAACCAGCCACATCTGTATTCCCGTCACTGCTCTCTCGCAACTGCTTATCGGAACGTAATTTAGCTCGCTCTCGCACCTATGCACGCTGCTACGGCCGGCGCAGACTTCACACGGGTATTCCCGTGTAAACGAATGGCCTAGGTGACGGCCGACCGCGTTAAAACAAATGAGCGCCCCTTTTCCTTCAGACGAACAGGCCGGGTTTCGTGTCTTGCATGACCCCGGTAGACATGTATTGATTTACACCCCCCAATTATCGTCGATCAATGACGATAATTCAGGGATAAAGTTTGACGTTGAAACGGCCTCTTTGCAAGAGCCACTTTCAGAATTCGCTCATTTTTATTGTGACACGTTTACGTCAACTTACAAGGGCTGTGGGGTGGTGGCCTAATTTGAAAAATGTTTTGAAAGCTGGTCAGCCAGTTTCGTGAAGTTGCTGGGTGTGCGTTCGACAGTCTTCTCAACCAACATGAATTTTACCCGCCGATCACGGCGGAAAAAATCCAAACGAACATACGTGCCATATACCACCCAGCCATGAGGACGGCGGAAACGGTCGCTGCGTTCGGCGTTCTTCATGTCGCCATCAGCGATCATGGAGTTCCCCGCAGACAAAAGGCCAGGATGATCCCCAAAGGCCGCATAGACCTCTTCACTTGTCATGCCTTGCTTTATCCAGTCGAGCAGGGCTTTGTCTGAGGCCCTGGAAGCCAGAAGCCTGACCTCTGCCTCCGCTGTAACCACGGCCCACACAAGTGCCACCCAAATCAGCTTGCTCATAAGCTCTTAGTTTAGCCGGACCCGCCAGCGGCGCAAAGAGAAGGAAGAGTTTTCCGGGTCATTCGCCAAGCGTCATAAACTGAGGATCGTCGTAATCTTCATCGAGGCGGAAACAATGAACCCGGAAGCCCTTGCGGGTAATCTCGATAGCCAAGCCGACTGACCATGCGAGCGCGAGCTTTGTCAACCTGATCTAAAGTCGAGTAAACGCCAATAAAAGTACCCGTCCATGTATCTTCGTGCGGTCGAACGAAGGAAAGCACGAAGACACACGGACGGGTACTGGCCTAAGTTGAAAAAGTTTTGTGATGGCTCTTATGGGCGACGTTTGCTCCGTTCAAGTTCCCATTTCTCTCTCCACTTCCGTTCCTCTTCTTCAAATTCCTTCGATTCTTTTTCGAGGTGCTCCATCCTTTTCTGCTGCTCTTCGTGCCTTTTCACCAGATGTTTATGAAGTCGGCGCTGATCGTGGGAAAGCTTCAATAAAGCCAGGACGGCGATAAGGATCACAAGACCAAACACCGATGCCCAGATCCGTACTACGTATTTCATTTTGTTTCCACCGGATTTGCCTCGCATCTCGCAGAGCTGTAGCGGTACAGTTTGAAAAGAGTTTCTACAAACCAAGAGATTTGTTCAGCCAGTCCTTAACATTGCTCGGTGTGCGCTCGCAGGTTTTCTCGTCGAGCACCCATTCTCGATTACGTCGTTTGAAAACTAAGGTGATATAGGTGCCATCCATCCACCAGCCCTGCGGACGGCGGAGATTTTCCGATTTCCAGTCATTATCCCTAACGCGAGAGCGGAGCATCGCTCCGCCAGCAGAGACGAGGCCGGGGTGATCCCCGATGGTTGTGTAAACCTCCTCATCCGTCATACCCACGTGAATTCGGCCCAACAGGACTTCGTCGCTGGAGGGCCTGGAAAGCAGAGACCAAATCAAGGTGCCAACTATGAACACAACCGCCGTCAGTATTATCCAAACTCGCTTCCTCATAACCCTCTAGTCTAGCCGCGCCCTACAATGCGGACAGCAGCTCTTGCAATGTCCACCGATGCCCCGTCAATCCTGCTGCCATGGAGGTCTTCCATGCGTGTGTTGCGCTTGCTCATCTTAGAGTTACGTTTCCGCGTCATTGAACTGTTACTCGCTCTGACCTTTTGGCTTGCGATGTTCTGCGAAACCGCCGTGGCACAAATGCATTTCGATATCTCTTTGCCCGACTATCGGTCACCCAAAAAGACGCTTCTGACTTACCTTCGCGCGGTGAAGGACAACGACGTGGCCACCGCCAAAGAGTGTTGGTGGATCAACGATCCCGAGCAAACGCGGATTCTTGACATCATCGCCGAGCGGTCGATCACCGAGCATCGGCTCAACCAGTTGCTTCGATCGAAGTTTCCGGCAACCGACCCAGAGAAACTGTGGACCAACGACAGTGTATGCAAGGATGCAATCAATCGCACAATTGCGCGCCTAGAGCGTTCCTATGTCGACGTCCAAGGCGATTGTGCCACGATACGGATTCGCTGGCAGGAGCTCGACGGGCGCGCCTCGCAGCCCCCCGTTTTTTGGTATCGAGCCAGTCGCCCCATCGCAAAGTTTCGCCGTATCGCCGGCGCCTGGAAGCTAGATGCCAACTGGGAGATCGGTTTCCAGCGTGCGGCGGATTTCTGGATACCTCAGAGTTGGTCCTACTTCTCTCCGGAGCAAATCGCAGACAACAAGAAGTTAATTAGCGACCTCATGACCGGTCGAATTGGAACTGCGGAGGAGTTCAATGAGGCGAGTCGCGCCGCCTACACGGCGTCGCAGGCGCGGAATGAGAAAGCGATCAAGACCCGACCGCTTGAACCGCGTGAAGAATGCTTCTTCGCGGCGTGGCTCATCTCCGTGCGCTATGACGGCGAGTTCTACATGGGCCGCGGTTCTCTTTGGGGCCTTTTTCATTGGTCGCAGCGGCTGTTGGACGCGGAACTTGCGCGGTGCCACAATGACAAAGAACGGCACACCGCTGCGGATGCGCATGTGGAGCGTGTGCAATGCGCGAACTACGAAATCAAACAACGCTCCGAGTCCGGTCGTGTAGCCGAAGACATGTACTTGGTGGCCGACATCTATTTGGCAAATGCCAAGACTGCGCGAGCCAAAGTCTACGGCATCCCGCAGAATTCGTCTGATGTGCAGAGCGCCGCCCACACACAATTGACGGCTTCTCGATTGGTGTATGAGAATTGTTGGGAACAAGTTGAGCGAGTTCATCGTTCGGAAACGCCTCCGAATACAACCCGAATCCTTCCGCTTGATTCCGCCGCTTATTGGTCGTCCTGGTGGCTGTCATCGGCCCAGGCGCTTGCGACCAACAAGGCCGAAAAACTGGCAGCCGCAGAGGCATTCTGCAAACGCGCGGAGATGTTGCAGAATGTAGCCAAGAAAGAGAGCGGGCATTTTGGTGGCGGCATGTTAGTGAAGGCTTCCCTAGATCGGGTTCGAGGAGAATTCCTGGTTCGAAAATTACGTTGGGAGGACGACAGCAAGAATGTGGACGTAGACGGTGCGGCTCGAGCTCAACTGACGGCGGCTCAAAGTGCTTTCGAAACGGCGTGGAAGATCTTGCAAGAAGGCCGGGGCAGTTACCTGGACTTCTATGACTTGTCTACAGACTGGCGTATCGCCGCCGAATGGCTCGCCAAATCTCAAGCGGAGAAGATCGCGGCCGCGGAAGCGCATCTGGCCCGAATGAAACCACTAAACGCCCGGGTCAGCGAAGTTCATCGCGAGGGCCGGATACCTACTTTTGAACTGTGGGCAACGGAGTTCTATGTTGCCGAAGCACAGATTCTGGTGGCGGAAGCAAAGCGTCCAAGATCGGCTGCGCCGTGATGCCAGAAAATACGGCCCGCTACACTTCGCGGAGCGCCCGTTGCAGGTCGTCTTGCAGATCGTTGACGTCCTCTATCCCGACGCTGAGCCGGACCAAACCGTCGTCCACGCCTCGGGCCTGGGGGAAATCTCGGCGGGGATGGCGTGGGTCAGGCTCAGCGCTTGGTTCGGCGTACTTTGCTTGCGCCGGCCGGGCGAGCCTGCTCTCGTTCGCGGACGGCGGCCCAGAACGCCTTCTCAGATAAACCTTTTCCCGCTTCGATGCTTCGCCTGGAGCGGTCGAGCATCGCTTGAAAGCGCGGCGACCGCCCCAGCATGAGCTGCTCCAAGTCATCGTCATCGAACGGGACGAGCAGCACGGCGGCAACCTTGCCGTTGCGCGTGATGACCACGGGACCTTCCGCGCCGCATTCGTCCAAATAGGCGCTTAAACGAGCTTTCACGTCCGCCAGGGGGGCAATCCTCATAATTCGTACTCCTCTCCTCCAAACAAGAGTCGGTTGCGGTCTTTTACAGCGACAGCGAGTACCTGCACCTCATGTGCGATAGCATTGACCTGGTAGAAAACACGAAAGCGATTATCGGGGCCACACCGAAGTTCCCAGGATGCCTGGAAGGGAGCCGGCTGATCCAAAGGCTTTCGGTTCCGAGTTCCCCAGTCGGAATATGTGTCAACTGTTCGTTGATCGTTCGTCGAAGAAGCCTGTGGTATTTCGACTCGATCAAGCCCAAGTGTTCGATGGCTTCCGGAGCAAAAACCAACGCAAACTTGCGTCGCTTCGACATTGACTAGAATTCTAGTCCATTTGACAAGGCTGTCAATTCTTCGCTTGACCCCGACGGCACTTCCGAAGAATCGACCAGGAATCTCGACGCCAGTCGTCGCGGGTCACGATTCAAGTCCCGAGAGTCGTTAGACCTCGCGGAGCGCCCGTTGGAGGTCGTCTTGCAAATCGTTGACGTCCTCTATGCCGACGCTGAGCCGGACCAAGCCGTCGTCCACGCCGCGGGCCTGGCGAATCTCGGCGGGGATGCTTGCGTGGGTCATGGTGGCGGGATGGCCGATGAGCGACTCGACGCCGCCGAGACTTTCGGCAAGGCTGAACAGTTTCGTCTTCTTCAACACCCGTAAGGCACCATCTTTCCCGCCCTGTACCGACAGGCTTATCATGCCGCCGAAATCGCGCATCTGTTTGCGAGCAAGCTCGTGGCCAGGATCATTGGGCAGGCCGGGATAGTGGATCTTGCGTACTTGCGGCTGCTGCGCCAGCCAGTCCGCCAACTGTCGGGCATTGGCGCAGTGTTTCTCCATACGGACGGCGAGTGTCTTGATGCCGCGAAGGGTAAGCCAGGCGTCGAACGGTCCGGGCACTCCGCCGGCGGCGTTTTGATAGAACGCGATGGGTTGCAGTAGTTCTTTGTTGCCGATGATGGCGCCGCCGACGACGTCCGAATGGCCGCCGAGGTACTTGGTCGTGCTATGAACGACGAGGTCGGCGCCCAGTCGAAGCGGCTGTTGCAAGTACGGCGTCGCGAACGTATTGTCGACGGAGAGTATTGCACCGGCCTTGTGAGCCAGGTTGGCGATGGCGGCAATGTCGAGGATTTGCAACAGCGGATTGGTCGGGGTTTCGATCCAAACCAGTTTGGTTTTCGGAGTGATGATGCGGGCAAATGCGTCGGCCCTCGGATCATCCGTGTAACGAGCGGCGAGCCCCCATGATTTGAAGACGCGTTCCAGCAACCGGTATGTGCCACCATAGAGATCGGCCGCGGCGGCAACTTCGTCACCCGGCTTCAGCATCGCAAACACCGCGGTGGTTGCGGCCAGCCCGGATGCAAATGCCAGGCCGCGCTCTCCGCCTTCGAGCGCCGCCAGACATGTCTCGAGCGCCGTTCGTGTCGGATTGCCTGAGCGAGAGTACTCGTACCCTTTGTGCTCGCCTGGGGCCGCCTGTGTGTAGGTGGACGTGGCGTAGATCGGTACGACCGTCGCGCCCGTCGCCGGGTCGGCGTCCTGGCCGGCGTGAATCGCAAGCGTAGAAAACCCGTAAGTGCTAGCGTTTGATGGCATCGGGCACTCCTTTGTGTTGTGACGGGATGACGGAATGACGGGATGAGTGCGTCATCCCGTCACTTCTTCCGTTGCTGATCCCAATACTGAATCAAATCGATGCGGGTGACGATGTCGACGACCTTTCCGTCGGAGGTTGCCAGTACGCCGGTGTTGCCGGACAGCAGAAGCCGATACGCTTCATCCAGATGCACGCTGGCGTCGAGTTGGGGAAGCGGCCGGGCCATTATTTCCCCTAGTTTGACGGTGGCCGGGTCGATGTTGTCGTGAAGCACACGTGCAATCGTCACTTCTTGAATGCTTCCCACGGGTTTGCCGTTATCAAGGACCGGCAGTTGGGAAATCCCGGCCGACTGCATGCAGCGAATGGCATCGGCGGCGGTAGCATCCGGGCTCACCGTTACGAGTTCGCGCTTGCCTCTAGTTTTCAACAAATCGTGAATCGAATGGGCGGTCTGTTCCACCAGGTTGAGCTTGTTCTCGGCGAGCCAGTTGTCGTCAAACAATTTGCTGAGGTAGTTTCTGCCGGTGTCCGCACACAAGGCGACGATCAACTGGTCCCTCCCGAGGGGCCGTGCGTATCGAAGTGCGGCGGCGACCGCGGTGCCACTCGAGCCTCCAACTAGAATTCCTTCTCGCCGTGCGAGTGAGCGGGCCGCGTGGAATGATTCGGCGTCGCTAACGCGGATCCATTCGTCAACCATCTGACTGTTGAGGGTCTTTGGCACAAAATCCTCGCCGATGCCTTCTACTTTCCACGGGGCTGGGGTGTCGCCGGAGAGTACCGATCCCGCGGGGTCGGCGCCGACGATTTTGACATCCGGGTTTTGTTCCTTCAGGTAACGGCCGACGCCGGAAATGGTGCCGCCCGTGCCGACGCCGGCCACGAATGCGGTGATTCTCCCTTCGGTTTGCTCCCAAATCTCTCGCCCGGTGGTGCGGTAGTGAACTTCCGGATTCGCCAGATTGGCGAATTGGTTAGGCCGCCAGGCGCCGGGAATCTCGCGGGCCAAGCGCTCGGCGACGCCGTTGTAACTATCCGGCGAATCCGGCGCCACGTTCGTCGCGGTGATGACCACTTCAGCGCCATAGGCTTTCAGGAGGCTAATCTTTTCGGCGCTCATCTTGTCGGGCAAGACGAAAATGCAGCGGTATCCTTTTACCGACGCCGCCATCGCCAGGCCGACACCCGTATTCCCCGCCGTTGCTTCGATGATGGTGCCGCCCGCCCGCAGCCAGCCGCGGCGCTCGGCCTCATTGATCATCGACAAGCCCACCCGGTCTTTGACGCTGCCCCCTGGATTCATTGCTTCAACTTTGACGCAAACACTGGGGAGCAATCCTTCCGCCATGCGACGAAGCCGAACGAGCGGAGTGCGGCCAATGGATTGAAGAATGGTATCTTGCATTCCGAAACCTCTTTCACGCGGCGGGCGTATTTGCGATAATCCGCAGTCGTTAGTATGCGTCAGCACCGGCCTTCGGTCCACCTGGATGTCCGAGTCGGCTTGCGGTTAGCGCAGAAGGGCGCTAAGCCGCAAGCGGCATGAATGTCTGCCCCACCATGTATCGGTTAAGTGGAGATTGCACCCAAACTTCTCCGTCGCATTTCGCATTTCCGGGCTATGCCGTATCGCGGGGGATCGTTACGATAAGTCAAGGAAGCGGAATCATTTGCATTTCGGCACCATTTTTGTTGGCCTTCAAAGTCGGATATCCGGATGGCATTGCCGCGGCAAACCTTTGTATTGCTTGAAAATGCGCGGCAACTCGTTGGCGAGTTGCCGGCCGACGCCGTATTGCTCCTTACCGAAAAACAGCTCGATTGGGACCTGGTGTTGGAACAACTAGCGGGCTGTCGACTGCTCGTTGCGGCTCGAGACCAGGAGTTGACAGCGCGGTTGAAAACGCATCCCGAACTTATCGTTTTGGATATCGACTCCGGACCCACGTCGACTGAAGAACGGATGCGAGAAGCCCTGCTTGAGGCCATCGCGAGCGAGCATTTGCAGCCTGGGGCTCACGTCGTGGCGCTTTACAACGGGATCGACGCCGATCCGGAACAGACGGGTCACGTCGACAGTCTTAGCATTATTCATCTCGGCGAGCACCTGGAACGGCTGAGTGCCGCGGACTTGCGCAAGCTCGACACGCAGGTGCCGCTTGAATCGTTGCGTGCCGTGGTCGACGCGGCAACGGAGATCGGCCGTGAAGGCCGTGAAGGCCATCCCGTCGGCACCTTGTTCGTCGTCGGCGACACGCGCAAGGTGATGACGATGTGCCGGCCACAGAATTTCAATCCGTTCCGGGGCTATAGTCCAGGCGAACGAGACATCCGCGATCCACGAGTGCGGGAACAGATCAAAGAGATCGCGCAACTCGACGGCGCGATCATCATCAACCGCAATGGCGTGGCGGAAGCAGCCTGCATGTACATCGATGCCCTGGCGGACGGAATCACGTTGAGCAAGGGCCTTGGAGCACGGCACTGGGCGGCCGCCGCGATCAGTCGCCGCACAAAGGCTGTTGCCGTCGCGGTAAGCCAATCGTCGGGAACCGTGCGCGTGTTTCTCAACGGAGAAGTCGTGTTGCACATCGAGCCGATGGCACGGCCCATGATCTGGCAGAACTTCGATATGGAAGCACCCGATGCCGACGCTGTCACGACGACTTTTCTCGCCAAAGCGGCCGATGGGTGAAAAACGGCCTAAGCCGAAAAACCTCAATTAATTCCATATGCTGTCACTCGACGGAACATCAATGGGTATGAAGTAGTAGAACCATTGTGCCGCTCGCGGGTAGGTGGAAACACGTAAGCGGCGAAGCGTTGTGGAGGATCAGTTACATGTTTCGGAACCAATCGCGTGCGTGGCTGGGTGGGCTTTTCCTGTTGTTGGCCTTCGTTCCCACGGCCGCAGGACAGGAAGCGGCGTCAGCGCTCGCGCTCGTGCCCGCCGAAACTCCCGTGGTGATTCACGTTCGCGGCTTCGAACGAACGAAGGATCGCTTGCTCACCCTCGCCAAGAATGCTCTTCCCGATCTCGGCGAGATGCTGAAGACAAAAATCGACGAAGCGATGAAGGAAGCGCTCGAAGATCGCAAGATTGAAGGCCTTCCCAAGGACGGATCGATTATTGCCGTGCTCACCGAAATGCCGAAACCCGGCCAGGAGGAGCCTATTGGCGCCGTGATCTTCGCGGTCACGGATTTCACCAAGTTTCGCGACGGCTACCTTACGGATGACGAAAAGAAAACCATCAAGGCCGACGCGGCCGCCGGGTACCAATCGGTCATGGTGCGCGGCAAAGAAGTCTTCTTGGTCGATCGCAAAGGATACGCGGTCTTAACGCTGCAAAAAGAAACGGCGGCGAAGTTTACCGGCAAGTATGCAGGCATCGATGGGAAGTTGCCGAAGGAGACGTCGAAGAGATTGCTGGAATCCGACGCAGCCGTGTACGTCGATATGACGGCCGTGAACAAGGAATACGGCGATCAAATCAAGGCGTTTCGACCGTTAATCGATTTCGCGATGCAACAGGCCGCCGCCCAAGCCGACAAAGCCCAAATTGAAATGGCGAAAGCCTTTATCAATGGGATCTTCCAGTTCGTCGAGGACAGCCGTGGGTTTCTCGCCAGTGTCGATTTCCGTCCCGAAGGCCTGGCGATGCACGTTCAGGGTCGCGTCGGCGCCGACACCAAGATTAACGGTTTCTTGAAGAGCGCCAAGACCGCCCCGTTGACGGATATCGAAACACTGCCGGTCGGAAAGATGACCTACACCGCCGCCATCCTTGACGGCGAGATGCTGAAGATGATTGGCCCGTTCCTGCAGGGCATGTCGGCGGAAGGCCCTCAAGCGACCGTCGTTGCCGATCTTTACAACCAACTGGCGGCCGCCGAACCGCAAGGAATGATTGCCAACTACAACATGCCCGTCGAAGGCGTGCAAATCTGGAAGTTCAAAGATCCGGGTAAAGCAACCGATGCCTATGCGAAGATGTTTCAAGGACTGATCAAGGGTGAAATGTACAGCAATGTGCCGATCAAGGATAAGCCGACCTTGAAAAAGGACGCCCAGACTCATCGCGGTTTCAAGCTTCATTCCGTCAGTTTTCAATTCGACTTCGAAAAGCTTGCGGAAAAGATGCCGCAAGGCGGAAAAGAGATGGCGGATGTCATGAAGACGATGATGGGTGAGGGAACCAATTCCTGGTTCGGCACCGATGGAAAAGTCTTTGTTCAAATCACCGCCAAGGATTGGCCCGCGGCTCAGAAACAGTTGGACGACTACGTGGATGGCAAGAACACCATCGGCAAGCAGCCCGGTTTTCAGGACGCGCTGAAGCAATTGCCTTCGCCGCGGACATTGATCACCCTGATTGATGGGCCGGTTTACATCCAGGTCATGGTCGGCGTCTTTGGCGCCATGTTCAAGGGGCAGGGGGCGCCCATCGAGCTACCTGAATACAAAGGAACTCCGGGCAAGATCTACTTCGGAATTGCTATGGCACTACAACCTGAGTTGGGTGGCTTCGACCTTTGGATACCAGCGACTATCGCGGCGGAAATTCGCAAGATCGTCGAGCCGATCGTCGGCGGTGGCGTGATACAGTAGTTCGCTGGAGACGAACATGCGGTTATATAGCCGCGGAACGATCGTTCTAGTCCTGGCTGCGGTGCTGCCTGGTTGCCCGCGATACTCCACGGAGCTATCGCGCACCCTGGATGCTTCCGACGTTTGGTGGATAAACGTCGATGCGCCGAGCTATGGACAGGTCGTCAAGGTCGCGGTGACTTCGCCCGTCCCCGTTTCGGTGTACGTGGTCCTGGAATCGGAGTCCGAGGGGGTCCGGCAAAAGCTCCAGGCGCAGGAAGTACCGGATTCGAAATCCGTATTGGCGAGCGCGGTGAAGCTGCAAGACGGCGTCGTCGAGGCGAAGGTGCCAAAAAAGCACGCGTACGGTGTCTTTATCGCCGGCGCTGCCAAATCGAGTGACGTGAAAGTCAAAATCAGCGGAAGTTGATTCACAGCCGACGTTCAAAGGCGGCGAGGCAACCTTGATAGGTTGACGTCCAGCGCTGGTTCGGAATGGCGGGTTTGCGAAACCGCACCATCTGTGCGACGGCAGCGCCAACGGTGAACGGTTCGGTAACGCCGTCGCGACAACGCAAATAGGTTTCTAATCCAGCCAACGCTACGGCGGCCGCTCCCAACGCGGGGCCTTCGTCCGACTCGAGCCGTTCCAGCGGTCGGCCGATCACCGACGCGAGAATCTCGCAAATCAGCTCGCTTCGCGCGATACCTCCGGACACCGACACACGGGTTATTTTCTGCCCAGCCCTCTCATGTTCGCGGATGCCAAGCGCGATCAAGTAAGCTAATGCCTCCAGCGATGCCCGATACTTTTTCCCGACGCCGCGTGGCTCCGAGGGGTACCACTTGAGCCGTGGCGACTTTACGTTGAGCGACGGCTCCGGATTAACGAACGGCAGCACGAGCACGCCGTCGGACCCGGCGGGCACCCCACGTGCCGCTTCTTCGAGGGCTGACCAGTCCGGGTCCTTGCCGACGACGTGGTCCAAAAACTGGGCGCCATTGTTGTAACACCTCATCCACAGGTAAGGACCCCAGCTTAGGCGCATGGCATCGAGACTTGCGTTGGCCGGCAGTCGATGCGATGAGGAGTTCACCACGGCTGAATTGCCCAGGATCACGGCAACCTGGCCTGCGTCCACAGCGCCGCCGCCGGCGAGACCTGCCTGTTGATCGTCGGAGGACGGGAAGATCAACGGGCGGTTTCCACTAATTCCCGCATCGAGGGCCAACGATTCAGATAACGGACCGACCGGTTGATTGAAGTCTTGAATGCGTGGCAATTGTCGCCACGCCAAGCGGCGGAGTTTCGGATCGGCCAGGGCATTCAACATTGGCCGACACCAGCGCGCATTCCGCAGGTTCATGATTCCTGTCGACGCGGCCGAGGACACACTAACGACATCAAAGTTGCCGGTAAGGTAACCCGCCGCCAACGCGCCGTGCGTCAAGATCCGATGCGTCCGTTCCCAGGAAGCCAGTGGGAGTTCTGATTCGTCCTTGACCAGATGGCTTAGGGTGTACCGGATGGCCCACGGACCACCGATGAGCTTCTTTGCCGTGGCTTGACCGCCGAGTCGTTTCAATCCGTGCGCGTGGTATTTCGCCAACGTGTGGTCATTCCAGCAAATCGCCCGGCGAACTTGAAGATAATCGCGGTCGATGCGGCCAGCGGTGTGGTGGGTTGCGGAGATTCCGCCGGCGATCCAATCGTCGAGCCGGCCCAGCTTTCGCAATTCGGAGGCAATCGCGCGCGTACTCTCCCGAGCCTGTCCGTCGAGTTGCATGAGATTCAGCTCGGAGACTCCGCCTTCGGTCCACAAATCGGTTGGGAGCCGGACTTCTGCCAGCGTGTTTCCTTCGAGATCGAATGCGAGGCACTTCACGCCGCCGGTGCTGAAGTCCCAGCCGGTGATTACGCTGGAAGGCGGAATGGAACGAATCGTCGGCGACATTCCGTGTGCCTTCGTTGATATCAATCGGGTTGTTTCGGGGCGGGCTTGGCTTGTTTCTTGTCTGTATTTGTAATGCGGTTGATGGCTTCCTTGGCCGCAAGCTTCACGACCTCATCCTTTCCGGCAGCGAGTTCTCTCAGGGTTGGTACGGCAGCCTGAGCGTCATCGCCCATGCCGGCGAGCGCCGCCGCGGCCGCGGAGGCCACCGCTGGGTCACTGTCTTTCAAAGCCGCCGTTAGATGCGGAATCTGTGACTTCGCTTCCGGTCCCATGGCGCCTAAAGCCTGGACCGCGTTCAGCCTCAGCGCGATGTCCGCGCTCTTGAGCATGAGGCCGATTTGAATCAAGTTCGCCTCGCTGACCTTATCAACGCGCATAAGGGCGACGCGCGCCCAGAGCGAGACCATTTTGTCTTGATCCCTCACCGCACCTTCGAGGACGGCTTTTTCGGTTCGGAGCGCGTCCGCCTGTGCCTTCCGAAGCGCGGACTTCTCTCCGTCGGAATCGGTCGGTGGAGCACCTCTTCCTAAGAGAATGAGCGAGGTAAGCGCGTGCAAGCGCACTTTGGCGCAGGAATCGCTCTTCACCGCGGTGCTCAACGCAGTGATTGCCTGCGGGTTCGGCCCGTCTTTGGGGTCGAGCGCCGTGGCGCCCAATGCCATGGCGGCCGCTCGGCGCACCTCCCATGAAATTTGAGAATCACGCAACGGATAGATGAGCTGGGGCACCGCCGGCTTGGCATCGAGGCCGAACGTTGCCAATGCTAGCGCCGCTTGCACTCGCACCGATGCTTGGGGATCGCTTTGTACGAGTTTTCCTAACTGCTTGATGCCCTCGTCTGCGTCCTCTTTGTCGAGGCCCACGGCGGCAATGGCGACCGCTGCGTTGGAGCGCAAGCTGGGATCGGGATCGCGAAGTTCGACAACCAGTCTCTTGCCGGCCTTTCTTCCGTCTTTGCCGTAAAGGCTTATTGCCCGGATCGCAGTTTCCCGCACGCCGGGGTCTTGATGGTGGGTGTCGGCAATCCACTGTTTCAGCTTCTTGCCCGCGATCTCCTTATCCTCAGCGCCTTGCCCGGCAACGGAAGACGGCGCCACCAGCACGCCGAGTAAAACCGTTGTGCCAAGAATAACATTTCGCATGGATCGACCTCGTTGGGTAGATCTTCCCCGCCATGCAGGATACCCCACGCCGGGGCTACTGGCAATGACGGGGTTATTCGGCGTGCTTTATCTGCGATAAGTCCTTAATTCTACTAAGCTTGCGTACTCTGCCGGGGCGACCATCGGAAAAATCAAAAAAGTTGAAAAATCAGCGCCGGTTTTGATCGTCGGTTTACGTTTATCTTTTTAGAAGCGCAAATCGGCGGACTCGCTGCCGGTGTTCACAATAGGAGTGCTCCCATGTTGTTTTCCCGTCTATTTCGCCGGTCCACTGGTTCGGCGCCTAAGTCAGTTTCCAGGCAACGAGGATATCGGCTGCGATTGGAAGGTTTAGAAGATCGCACCGTTCTTGCGACCCTTCACCATTTCAGCATCGAACAAGCACCGGCGTCCGCCATCGCGGGCTCGGCGATGAATCTAAAGGTTATCGCACAGGATGAGAACAATGAAACCGTAACGGACTATACCGGAACGATTCATTTCAACACGCTTGATAGCCAGGCAATCGTCCCACACGACTTCACGTTTACACTGGCGGACCAGGGTGTGCACACGTTTAGTGCCATGCTCTTCACCGCCGGCAAGTTCGCCGTCCGCGTGACGGATGTATCAAATCAAGCACTGCACGGCAGCACCGGGATGCTGGAAGTCGCCCCGGCCGCCCTCAGCCACTTCGAGTTCCTGGCGCCGAAGTCCGTCAATGCCGGTGAGGCATTCGGCGTGTCCGTAATTGCGAAAGACGCGTTCGGAAACACCGTGACAGGCTACACGGGATCGGTGTATTTCAACTGCTCGGACGGAGATTACTCATACCGGCAACATGTGACCTTTGCCGAGGCAGACTTGGGCGCCCGCCACTTCGGCGTGATTCTGCGAACGGCGGGATTGCAGGCAATTCGATTTTCGCATTTGGGCGACCAAAGCCTGCACGGCAGCCTTCAGCTTCAGGTTGTCCCGAACGATGCGGCCCATTTTGACATCTCGATACCGACGGTTGCTGTAGAAGGGAAAGAAACAACCGTCGTGGTGACCGCGATGGACGCATTTGGCAACGTGATCGAGAATTACACCGGCACGGTTCATTTCAATAGCTCCGACCCGAACAGTATTCTGCCGGACGATCACACGTTTACCGAAGCGGACAAAGGCAAGCATGAGTTTAACGTGATCTTCGGGACGACGGGAACGCATGTCATCCGAATTAGCGACGTGACCACTCCCGAGATCATGTTCGGCAACGTCGAAGTGCTCGTGATGCCGGGCCGGTCCGCGGGGTCACGGGCTATTTCGAAGACGCTTACGAGTGTGTCCGCGGGCAACCCCGTTCCGATATCGTTGCCCATCGTCAGCCCGGCCGCGCCAGTCACGGAGCGCGTGATCCGATCGGCCGCATCCGTCCAGAGCGCACTTGCCGCGAAACTCAACGCCGAACCGGAGCTATTCCATTTTGACTCAGCCATCGTCGGCAAACTTGACCTCGAACTGACCTTGAACACTCCGGGAACGCAGTCGATTTCCGTCACGTCGGTCGAAAACCCAGGCATTTCGAGCTCGAAGGAGATTGACGTGGTGCAGTCCGACGCGACCGTTGCGACCGGACTAAGCAACACCACCGCATTGGTTTTGAAGGGATCGAATCGTCCAAGCTTTGAAAACGATCGTAGCGGCCCGAAAGGGCAACAGGGTATTCGTCCAAATCGCCGGACCGTGAAGAGGGTCCTTAGCAAGCGCGACGACGTTCTATGTGCGGTTTCACTATCCGCGCATATGAACTAACGCGCTCAGGGCTGTGTTCGCCGCGAAACGCATTTCCCCGTTGGAGTGATCTCCACCTACTCTGAAGGGGATAGGCGCTTTCTCAGGCCGTACACAGCCCTGTTTCATTTTCTTTCCGCACTACGAGCGGTCCATTCCTTTTCGGCTCTCTCCCCGCCATTAGATCGAGTATACTGTTCCACGGATGTGAACTCCGAGGAACCTGATCATGAAAAGCCTACTGCTCCTGTCTGCACTTCTGAACCCGGCCGCGCCGGTGACGGCGCGTTTTGCCGGGACGTGGGAGACCTCATTCGGAACCATGGTCTTGACGCAAAAAGGCGACGAGGTCACCGGATACTATCTCATGCAAGGGCTCCAATGCACGATTGACGGTACTCAAGCGCGGGAGAAACTTAGCTTCCGTTATCGTGAAGCCAACACCGCCGGCGAAGGTTGGTTCGAGCTCGCTTCGGACGGCAGGTCGTTCACAGGAAAATGGCGAGAGACCGGCGCCGACTCTTGGAAGGATTGGGTTGGCAGACGAACTTCGGAAAAAGTCGCGCGAAAGGACTTCGCTGGTTTATGGGACAGCTCGTTCGGCCGGATTCGCCTCGTTCAGAACGGGACGGACGTGCAAGGCATCTATAACTTCGGAGCGGGTGGGAGCATAGTTGGCAAACTCGAAGGGACGCGATTGACGTTCGACTACAAAGAGCCCACGGTTGAAGGCGAAGGTTGGTTCGAACTCGCGGCCGACGGGCGTGCCTTCGAAGGCAAATGGCGACCAAAAGGCAGTGCCGATTGGCGAAAATGGAACGGCACGCGGGTCAATCCTGTTCCGGGGCAGGTTTGGCTTGTGGTCATCGAAGCGCCATGGGAAGGTGGACTGGCGGATCAGGAATATTCTTTCGGCCAGATGCTGCGGGCCTTCTTTTCCCGAACACCACAGGTCCAGGTTCGCCATCGAATCTTCACCAATGAAGCAGGGCTGCGAAAGTGGCTTAGTGAAGTCGCGTACCTGGCCGAACCCGTCGTGATATCGTTAGCCACGCACGGGACACCGGACGGCGTCACCGTGAGCGGCCAAACGATTGGCTACCAGGCGATCGCCGAGAGTCTTCGCTACGCGGACAACATCAAGCTTTTGCACTTTTCGGCGTGCGCCATCATGAAGGCACAACTCCCCGAAGATTTGATGCGGGCGCTCAATGGCCAGGCTCGGTTTCCGATTTCCGGCTACACCGAAAGCGTCGATTGGGGCGCGAGCGCCGTCCTGGAGTTCGGTTACTTCGATTTGATCCTGGCCCGCGGTATGCCGCCGGAGGACGCGGCCAAGACGATCTTGAAACTCATGCCGTTCGCGGGAGACAAGAGAGTTGCCGGTGCGCCGTTCCGTTCAGCCGGGCTGCGGATATTGATGCCCGAAACGAAGCGGGCCAAGGCGGGTTAGAGTGTCCGCTAAGCCGCAAGCGGCTAGGGTTTGCTCATTCCGACAAAGCTGCCGTCATTCTCGCGTGTAAGCGCCCATAAGAACGCGCCCACATCTGGGCTCTCGTAGAAGAATCCAACTGCGTTGATGCGAACACGTTGACGTCCGGGAATCGTACGATTCCAGTCCGTCGCCAACGTTCGTCGTACGTGCTTGCCGAGAACGTCGCCTCGTTCAACTTCCTTCATGGTGCGTGCGGCGTCCGGCGACAAACCCGGTCCCATATTGGGCAGGCCGTCTGACAAGAGATAGATCGTGTCCAGGCCGTCCGGTCGGAGCTGGAACGCCGCCTGAAATGCCGCGAACATGTCGGTGTTGCCGCGTGGTTTGATTCTGCCCAGGGCATCGGCGGCCAGATTAGGACTCGTGGCGGGATCGAAGTTCAGCCAGCGACCGTCTCCTCCCAGGGGAAACTGAACCTGGTTGGAAAACAGGATCAATTGAAACTGTGTCATCTCCGACATGCTGCGCATGACTCTGGCGAGCGTATGGCGGACTTCGTTCCACTTGTCGGGGGCGGGAGTGTTTTCATCGGTGAGCTCCATGCTCCCGGACATGTCGATCAAAAACACCACTCGGCGACCCGTCAAGCTGATGCCCGCAAAGCGGTTTTCTGCTGCGGCACGGGCGCGGGTTGCCTGGTCGGCGAGGGAACGCTTCTCGTCGCGCAACGTCGCCACTTCGCGCTCGAGTCGGCGGTTGACATCCTCCAGTGTGCCCACGGTCTTGCCTGCGCCGGCAAGGGCCTGTTTGCGTGCGTCGAGTTCCTTGCGCAACTCGGCGGAGGCCATATCCGCGGCGGCGAGCCGGTCACGAACCATTTGGACTTCGTCTTTCAAACCCGGAACGAGGTCGGCCTGGGTAGTCGATGCTTTGAGCCGAGTGTCCACATCTTTGAGTTGTTTCTGAATCGCTTCCATGTTGCGCGCGGCGGCGCTGGCCTGGTCATCTTTCTCGCGAATCATGTCGCCGAGGGTCGTCACCGCCTGACGGGCCGTGGCCAGATCTTTGGCAGTCGCAATTTGTTCCTGGGTTTTGCTTGCCAACTGCTCATCAACGGCGGCCAGTTGCTGCGTGATAGTCGCCAGCGATTTTTCCGCGTCATCGGCGCGCTGTGCCTGGCGTGCACGCTCCTCGGCGGTTTTCTTGAGTTGATCTTCCAACGCAAGTGCCTGTTCCTGACTGGCACTCAGCGCCGACTGAGTGCGGGTTAGTTCCAAATGGGTCTCGCCTGCCTGTTCGGTGCGCTGTTTTGCATCGCGCAGGTTCAGCAGCCAGAGCAAGATGACGCACCCCAAGGCGCAGCAGAGCACGTCGACCATGTAAAGGTTGAAAATCGTCGGGATGCGGTATCGAGCGGCCATCACGAAGCCTCGATTTCAGTGTAAATGCTAATCGGGCTTTCGGTACTCCCAATAACCTGGAAGGCGGTGTTGATGCGCGACGGCTGCAATCCAGATTCGGTCTTCCAGTTCCACATAGTACACCGTGTAGGGAAAACGCTGAAGTGCGCACTCTCGGGCGTCGAACTCATCGGCCGGGAAAGACTGTGGCCGTCGTTGAATACGTTCAATCGTCGCCTCCAGTTCAGTGCGAAACTCCCGACCGAGGCCAGGACGCTTGGTTTCGCAATACTGAAGCGCAGATCTAATCTCTTCTTCCGCATCGGCATCAAAGGCGACGGGTTTCATGGATATAGGGCGCGCAGTTCGGCGAACAACTGCTCAGCGGGCTTTCCCACGACTTCGCCGGCGCGCATCCTCGTGATCCGTCGGCTGACTTCGGCGCGCCAGGCTTCGCGCACCTGTTCTGGATCCGGCGCCAGAGACCCTAAAAGGAATTCTGCCAATTCCCATCGTTCCGTCGTGGTTAAATTGACGAGCGTGTTTTTCAATTGATCCAAAGTTTCAGCCATCCGAAATTACCTCCCAGTTCGTCTACGGCTCGGCAGCGAATGTCGGAATTTTGAGAAAACTCGCCGCGCCGGATGCCATTCCTGACTTGGGAATCGGCACGGATACATCCATGTGTACGTGCGGCAATTTGCCGTGGTATAGCTGGCCGGCCAATTCGTGTGCCATCCGAGCCGCGTCATCGTTTTCAAGGCTGGCGACGGGAACCATTTCGCCAACGACCTCCTGAATGCACGCGGACAACCCCGGAATCCTAGCGGCCAACGCGGTGAGCCAGACGCCGGATAGAACTTCGGGCGCGGCTGATGCAAACGCGGCATGGATCTCATCGGCCGCATCCGTCGTCAGCCGGAGACAGAATTCGCGTACTTGTTCCGGTTGCAAGAAGAGGTTTTGACACCAGGTTTCCGTGCGGGCGACAACCTCGACGAGTTTGCCCTGGGCGGCGGCGTCCATCACGTCGTCGAGTTGATCGAACAGCAACTGTTCCGCGGCGCCCGAATCACGCGGATCACGTCGGCTATGGCGTACACAGCGCTGCGCGATCTCGTTCAGGAGGCACATCTTCCATGCGTGCAGACCCAGGTGCGGCAGCGTCTTGCCGTCGGCCGCCTGTAGTTTGTCCCAGCCCGCGCGCAGCAACGTCCAGGTCAGGGCATGGTCATCCACGTCTATAAGGAGAGCCGCGCCGTTCCAGCGTTTCTGCGAATACGCAGCTAATCCGGCGGCGAGCGGGGCCGTGATCGAGCCGAGTACGTGAAGTTTCGACTGTTGAGCAATGCCCAGGACTTGGGCGCCTTGATCCGCGGTTAGATACCCAGGCAACACCAAGGCGCCGCCTTGATACGACGTCAATGCCGGTCGGATTCGCTCGAATACGAACGAAATGGCCTTGGCAACGTCGAAGCGGTGACGCCCGGCAGCCCATTGGCGCGGCTTACCGACGAAGGCTAGAAAATCATGGCAGGCGAGGTGAGGCCACTCGCGCAAGATCGCGGTACCGGCCCTACCGAACTCCGGTTGTCGGCCTTGGAGCGAAATGGCGACGGGAAGCTCATCGGCGTCACCATCGAGACGCAGCGGTTGCGGCGGCTGGCCGTCAGCGCCGCCAAGCGCTCGGATGCGTGTGGCGTTCAGGTCGAGACCGAACAGCTTCATCGGTTGACTCTTGCTCGCAGGGCCACGGTGGGATGGGCTGATGCGGGTTCCTCGCTGGAGGGCAATTCGGGATCGCACAGTCGATTGAGCAGGTGCTCCAGGCAGTATTGTTGGCAATCGATTACCAACGATTCTTCATCACGTTGAACCGAGTGGATCAAGAACATTACGGGTAAGCTCAAGGTCAACGCGATCAGCGTGCAGTCGAAAGCAAAGTTCAAGTGCTCCGTCGCCTCGCCGAGAAACTTCGTGATGCCAAGGTCCATCTGGCCGGCCATGCCCATGCTCATCGCCAGGCCTCGAACGGTGCCAAGAAACCCCAACGCCGGAATCGCCCAGGCGAGGTAATGCACCGTCGCCATGCTGGTCACCAAACGCCCGAGATCAACGTCGGCTTGGGTTCGCACCGCTTCGCTGGCGTCCTGCCCGGACCGGGTAATGGCGTACTTTCCAAGAGCCATGCGAATCAGGTTGGCAAGGATATACGGCTTCCGGGCCGTGAGTTGATCCACCTTTCGAAGCAGGGGCCGGGCATCCTCGGGAAGGATGCGGGCGCCTTCATCGGTGGGCAGTAGCGCCAGCTGGAACGCACGCCGCTGTCGCCGCAGTTCGAGATAACGACTGAGGAGGATGAATCCTGCCCATGTAAAGCAAATGTAACATGCCACTTGTTCGGGACCGAACAACATTCGGTGGCCACGCTCGACAGTGGCCTCCCAGCTTGTACCCGCAAATCGAGGTGGTTCGGTGAGCTTCCACAGGGGATAGCAAACGCTGCCCACGAGCGCCACCGCCAGTATGAGTAGAGGCCATTCGCGAGTGGGTCGTTGGGAGGGAGTTAGCGACATACTGCTCTCTCCGAAGAAAATGTAGTCGACGCGGACGAAGGCTTAGCGTCACGCACGCAAGGAATGCGACACTTCATTGTGAGGGATTGCACATGGATGTCAAGCTTTGTAAGCGCTCCCTGCCGACTGGTGCCTTTGACGAATAGACACGTATTGATTCGTTTACATAAGACGGTCGAGAAAACACTGAATACAATGAGAAACCAAGAGTTACGAGAACCCGGGAAACTCGCAGGGTGAAGCGGATCGATGGGAAAAAATGACCTGGCCTATTGACAATGGCATTTTTCCGGGTTACAACGCTTCAATTGTTTTGCTGACCTGCCCAGTCGGGCATAACTGCGGCCGCGGCCGCCAGTTACCCGCAGAGTAGCCTTAGCAACACGCGCGAACAGCAGAAGGGTCGGCCTTGGACGGGAACGGGCACATCTCGACTATTCCACCGGCGCCTCGTCCGGTGCGCACCACCATTGCTTACGGTTTGATGATCGCCGCCACGGTTGCGATCTTCTACCTCATTCGTGATTACGGCGAAGGGCTCTCCGCACCGCCGCCCGCTGAAGGTTCGAAGGCGCCGGGAGCGGTGGGCCACGGTGAAGACGTCGTTTTTCACGTCCTTCTGGCGTTGGCTGCGGTTGTCGGCCTCGGCGTCTTACTCGGCCGGTTGTTCACGTACTTGGGTCAACCGCCCGTCATTGGTGAACTCGTAGCCGGGATTGTCCTCGGACCGTCTTTGCTCGGAATGATAGCGCCGGGCGCATACGAATTCCTGCTTCCGAAAACGGTCGAGTTTGAATCCGCCCTGAAGATCATTGCACAGATCGGCGTCATCTTGTACATGTTTCTCATCGGCTTGGAACTAAACGGCGCCACACTCCGCGGCGCGCCACGTTGCAGTGGCAATCTCGCATGCCGGAATCATCGTCCCGTTTACGCTTGGCATAGTGCTGTCGTTGGCGCTGTACACGCAACTGTCGGATAGCAGTGTCGAATTCACGAGTTTCGCGCTGTTCATCGGCGTCGCGATGTCGATCACGGCGTTCCCCGTGCTGGCGCGAATCCTGTCCGACCGCCGAATGACGAAGACGCCGATTGGAATCGTAGCGGTGAGTTGCGCCGCAACGGACGACGTTACGGCATGGTGTCTTCTTGCTTTCGTGGTCGGAGTGGTTCAGGCGAGAATCGACGGGGCGCTGATGTCGGTCGCACTTACGATCGCCTACATCGCGTTCATGTTCATGGTGGTGCGGCCCCTTGCCAACCGTTGGCTGCCGCTAATCACCGACCGACGCGTCACGCGCACGGTGGTGGGCGGCGTATTCGTCGTGCTGTTGTTGTCCGCGGTGGCGACGGAATACATTGGGATTCACGCGATCTTCGGCGCTTTCTTGCTCGGCGCCGTCATTCCTCACGACAGTGCGGTTGCACGGTTCTTCACCCACAAGCTTGAAGATTTGGTCACGGTTTTATTGCTCCCGGCGTTCTTCGCGTTCACGGGCATGCGCACGGAGATCGGCTTGGTTTCCGGATGGGGCCAATGGATGCTCTGTCTGCTGATTATCGTGGTTGCTACCCTCGGGAAGTTCGGCGGCACTTATGTCGCCTCACGATTGACCGGCTTGAAGTCGGCGGAGTCCGCGGCGCTTGGATTGCTCATGAATACTCGCGGTCTGATGCAAATGATCGTTCTCAATATCGGGCTCGATTTGCGCGTTATCTCTCCCACGCTTTTCGCCATGATGGTGATCATGGCGCTGGTGACCACCATGGCGACGTCGCCGCTCTTGTTATTGCTGAAGCCGTATCTCAGCGCGCAACCGGCAGAGTTAGGTGGGACACGCGACGTGGAGATCGCTCGGCCCACACGAACGGTGGCTGTCTGACTTTCTAGGCGAGGGGACGGAGTGGATTCGGGAACCGCCGGAATGGGCAAGACGTCGTAAGTTCTAGAACGAGCAACGGAACTGCTCGTCAGGAGTCCCCCAAATCACTGACTTGGCATACAATGACGCAAGCGCGCCGGCCAGGATGCATGCGCGTTACGGGGCACTTGGCAGGCGACAGGCAGATTCGGCGATGTCACGAATCTAAACTTGAGCAATGCAACATTGAGGAGTGTGTGACTTGGCCGAGAATATCCGCAGCATCGTCATCGTGGGCGGCGGCTCGTCGGGCTGGATGACGGCTTCTTATCTGAACAAAGCGCTCGGCGACAGCGTCAAAGTCTCGCTCATCGAGTCGGCCAATATCAAGACGATCGGCGTCGGCGAAGCCACCTTCAGCACGATCAAGCTGTTCTTCGACTACCTCGATCTCGACGAATCCGAGTGGATGCCTCCCTGCAGCGCGGCGTACAAGATTGCTATCAAGTTCGTCAATTGGAACGAAGAAAAGCGCCATTTCTACCATCCGTTCCAGCGCTACGAGACCGTTCGGGGCTTTCATCTCGGGGAGTGGTGGATCAAGCTGCACGAGAAGTATGACCTCGGCACGTTTGATGACGCGTGTTTCGTCATACCGGCCATTTGTGAGGCGAACCGCTCACCGCGCTACCTTGACGGAACCGTCTATGACGAGAAGGTTCACGAGCAGTTCAAGCCGGAAAAGGCATTTCAGAAAAACGTCCTTTCCGACCTGAAGATCCAGTATCCATACGCTTACCACTTTAATGCGGCTCATCTCGCTGACTTCCTTTGCACGTTCGCCAAGGCGCGCGGCGTCACGCAGATCATCGACGACGTGACCCACGTTCAATTGGATGACAGCGGAAACATCGCCCACGTCAAAACCAAAGAACACGGGAACATCTCCGGCGATCTGTTTATTGATTGCACGGGTTTCCGCGGTCTGCTCTTGAACCAGACCCTCCAGGAGCCGTTTATCCCGTTCGCTGATTCGCTCTTGTGCGACAGTGCCGTGGCGTTCCAGGTGCCCAAGGACATCGAGCGCGTTGGTATCCAGCCATACACGACGGCGACCGCGCTTGGTTCGGGATGGTGCTGGACGATCCCGCTTTATGGGCGTGACGGCACGGGTTACGTGTACTCCAGCAAGTTCGCCACCAAGGACCAGGCGGAAAAGGAGTTCCGTGAGTTCCTGGGACCATGCTCCGACGGCTTGACGCCGAATCACATCAAGATGCGGATCGGCCGTAGCCGTAACTCCTGGGTGAAGAACTGCGTGGCGATCGGATTGGCAAGCGGCTTCGTTGAACCACTCGAGTCAACCGGAATTTTCTTCATCCAGCACGGCATTGAGGAATTAGTGTCTCATTTGCCCAATCGAACAATCCATGACGAAATGCGAAAGGGCTATAACCGCGCCGTCGGTGAGTGCATTGATGGAGTTCGAGAATTTCTTACGCTCCACTATTGCACCAGCACCAGATCGGACACGCCTTTCTGGAAGGCCACGAAATCGGAAATCAAAATCCCGGATTTTCTAGCCGGCCAACTAAAGTTGTGGAAACAGCGGATGCCGGTCAATCGAACCATTTACCCGTATTACCACGGTTTCGAGTCGTATTCCTATTCCGTAATGCTTCTCGGACTTGGTTTCCGGCCGGACGGAAACTTGCCGGTTCTCGATCACCTGCCCAATGACAAAGCCCTGGCAACGTTCAAAGCGATTCGCGAGCGGGCCGACTACCTTTGCAAGACGTTGCCTTCGCAGTATGAATACCTGACACACGTGAGAGAGAAGAGCCAGAAGAAGTGACATGCACCTGGGAGAATTCTTGAAATGGACCACCGGCTGAAAAATGTCGTTATTCTCGGCGGCGGCACCGCCGGGTGGATGGCGGCTTCGTATCTCGGCAAAGCGTTGCAGGGTAACGTCAACATTACCGTGTTGGAAGCGCCATCGATTCCCAAAATCGGCGTCGGCGAGGCGACGGTGCCGAATCTTCAGCGTGTTTTCTTCGACTATCTCGGTCTGAAGGAAGACGATTGGATGCGCGAATGCAACGCCGCCTTCAAGACGGCGATTCGCTACGTTAATTGGCACACCCCGGGTGAGGGTTCGACTAACGCACGGAAACTCGACAACGGCTGGCCGGACCACTTTTATCACCCCTTCGGCCTTTTGCCCTTCTGCGATCAAATTCCGTTATCGCACTATTGGTACTACAAGAAGCAACAGGGCCTCACGGATGAACCATTCGACTATGCATGCTTCCGCGAGATTCCGATCATGGATGACAAGCGCGCGCCGCGCTCGCTCGATGGCAAGCCGGCCACGTTTTATGCCTGGCACTTTGATGCTCATTTAGTCGCCGACTTCCTGCGACGGTTCTCCACTACCAAGCAAGGTGTCAACCACGTCCAAGACGAACTTGAGGGTGTGAACTTTCATCCCAACGGTTTTATCGCCAGCCTGAAGTGCAAAAGCGGGCGCGTCCTGGAAGGTGATTTGTTCATCGACTGCTCGGGTTTCCGTGGCCTCTTGATCAACAAGGCCATGGGCGAGCCGTTCGTCGATATGAGCAACTTCCTGTTCTGTGACAGCGCCGTGGCCACCGCCATTCAGAATGACGATGCCAAGAACGGCATTGATCCTTATACGTCGTCGATCGCCATGAAATCGGGCTGGACCTGGAAGATCCCGATGCTGACGCGGCACGGAACCGGGTACGTGTACTCGAGCCGATTTGCCTCGCAGGACGAGGCCACCGAGGACTTCTGCAAGCTCTGGAATATCGATCCTAACAAGGCCCCGTTGAACAAGATTCGATTCCGAGTCGGCCGTAACCGGCGGGCATGGGTCAAGAACTGCGTGAGCATCGGGTTAGCGTCATGCTTCCTCGAACCGCTAGAGTCCACCGGGATTTACTTCATCACGGCGGCAATCTATCAATTAACCAAGTTTTTCCCGGACAAACATTTCGATCAAATCCTCATCGACCAGTTCAACTGGGAGATCGAGACGATGTTCGACGATTGCCGGGACTTCATCCAGGCCCACTTCTATTTCGCCCGCCGAAACGACACGCCGTTCTGGCGTGCCATGAAGGAACTGCACTTGGCCGATGCCTTGAAGCAGAAGATCGAAATGTACAAGGCGGGCCTGGCGATTAACCCGCCCACTTCCGATGAGCCGAGCTATTACGATAATTTTGACATTGAGCTAAGAAACTTCTGGACGAACGGCAGTTATTACTGTATCTTCGCAGGTCTAGGGTTTGTGCCGGAACACCCATTGCCCCTGTTGACCTACAAGCCCGAATCCGTCAAGAAGGCGGAACCGCTGTTTGCCAAAGTGAAAAGGCAACAGAAGGAACTCCTGGAGACCCTTCCGACCAATTACGAGTTCCTTCGAAGGCTGCACGGAAAAGAAGACGGCAAACCCGCTACAGCGTCGGCTGCACGAACTTGATGGCGACGGGGCCGCTCGCAATCGAAATGGAGGAGAATGCATGACTCGTATCCTGACCGTATCCGGAAGTCCGTTTCCGGGTTCTCGGACGCAGCTGCTCGCCGAATGGGTCGGCGCCCGCCTGGCTGCCGACGGCTTCGAAGTCCAACCGCTGAATGTTACCGACATTTCCGCGGAAGACTTGCTTTGGTGCCGTCCCAATAGTCCATCCGTCAAAGCCGCGCTGGAACTTGTCGAGCAAGCCCACGGCCTAATCGTCGTGACACCGGTCCACAAGGCCGCATACAGCGCCCCGCTGAAGGCGTTTCTCGATGTCATGCCCCAATTCGGGCTGACCGACAAAGTCGTATTGCCGCTGGCGGTGGGCGGCAGCTTGGCCCACGCGCTTATCATTGATTACGGGCTTCGACCCGTGCTCGCATCCATGATGCCTTCACACGTGGTGACCGGTGTCTTCGTATTGGATAAGTTCCTGGAACGTGTGCAGCCTAACGGCCTGAAAGTCAGCAACGACATCATGCCGCGGCTGGATGCGTCGATTATCGAATTCAGGCAGAGCCTCCATCGTCATCACCGAGCGCATTTTGAGCTTCCGGCTCCGAATGGAAATGGGAAACATGACGGCGTAATGGCGGCGACCGCGTAATAGTTATTCCTCAGCTGCGCATAATGCGGGACATTCCGGGCGTAATGCGTCCGCGCTGCGCCATCTAGTCTGGCCAAGACCCCTGGTTTTTGAGAATCTGAACTGTAGACTTGTCACCGTCCGCATTCGCTCCGGCCTCCCTATGATGAACACCAGGAGGAAGAGGCGTGCGAAGTAAGAAAGCACTCTCTACGGAAAACGGGTCGGCCACTGACGTTGCCGACCCAGCACCCGTGGCGAATCAACACAACCGCCGCTCGGCGGTCATCGCCACGGGAAATGAAAGTTTACCCGCCGAGCGCTGTCTTGAGATCTACCGCATCATGGCGCGCGCCGCGCGCTGGAAGAGCGGATGATCAAGATGAGCAAATCGGGCGAAGGGTATTTCTGGATCGGCGGACCGGGCGAAGAAGCATTCAATACGGCTCTCGGGCTCCAAGTCAAGAAAGGCCAAGGCCCCGCCTTCGACTACCTGCACTTTCATTACCGCAACAGCGCGACCATCGTTGCCATGGGAATGCCGTTGATCGACGGCATTCGGCAAATGGCAATGACTGCAACCGACACCCATTCGCTTGGCCGAAACTTTACCGGGCATTATGCGTCCCGGGAATGGAATGTCGTTCCCGTAACATCAGCGGTGGAGATACAGTACGGCATGGCCATCGGCACCGCCGTGGTGCAGAAGCGCCACGCTGGGAGCGGAGTCACCGTCGTCTGCGGCGGAGAGGCCGGCACTGCGGAAGGCGATTTCGCCTCGTGCCTCGTATGGAGCACCCGGCCCGGTTTCGAGCTACCGATCTTGATTGTCGTGATGAACAACGGCTGGGGGATATCGACATCGGCCGACAGCCAACATGGTGAGCGCCAGGTCATCGACCGCGGCAAAGCCTTCGGCATTCCGGGTGAAGTTGTCGACGGGAACGATGTCGTCGCAAGTTGGTATTCGATAGAGCGAGGACTGGATTACTGCCGACGCCAGCGACGCCCGTTCATGCTCGAAGCCCTTGTGTCGCGGTTGCACGGTCACTCATCGTCCAGCGGGGCGGCGCGCGTCAAAGAAGAGTTGGATTGCATCGCGCTACTCGAGGAAAAACTCCTCGACGCCGGTCTTCTTGACGAAATGACGATCGGCCAGACGCACATTGCCGCCCGCGCCGAGGCGGAGGCCGCCGTGGAACAGGCGATTCACGAACCCAAACCAACAATCGCGGACATCAATCGGTTCACGTACGCTCCCAGCCCCGTCGATGCAGTGTATCCAGCCGACTACACAGGCTTACCAGAAAGCGGAGACTAAGCGGCATGGCAACGATGGTGCAGGCCGTTCGCATGGCTTTGCATTACGGTGAAAGTTATCTCGGCGTCACCGACATTTTCGGCGAGGATGTCGGGCCACCGCTGGGTGGTGTGTTCACTGCGACCCAAGGGCTCAAGACGGCGTGGAATTCGCCGCTCGACGAGCGTGGCATTGTCGCGACAGCTATGGGCATTGCCTACGCAGGCGGTCGGCCTGTTGCAGAGATTCAGTTCTGCGATTACGCGTTCAATACTATAGATCTGCTCAAAGTCGCCGGAAACCAGCGCTGGGCCAGCGCCGGGAATTTCGATCTCCCAATGGTATTGATGACGCCGTCCGGCTCAGGCATCCGCGGCAGCATGTACCACTCGCATTCTTTCGAGAGCTGGGCGGCCCGGTTACCGGGTTGGAAAATCGTGATGCCAAGCACGGCGCTGGATGCTTACGGCTTGATGCTGTCGGCCATCGTCGATCCGAATCCCGTCATGGTGCTCCTGCCCAAAGCCCTGTTGCGAGTGCGCGGGGAGCAACTCATTCCCGGCGAGCCTGCCGAGGAATCAGTATTGAAGGAAATGATCGACGCCCCGGTAGGAGACCGCACCGACTGGCAACCGCGCTGGCCCGAACTCAAGGAGTACTACGTCAAGTTCGGCATCGCCTCGCTGGTGCGGGAAGGAACCGACGCGACGGTGGTGAGCTACGGCCGGACGCTGCCTCTGTGCGTCAAAGCGGCCGATGAATTGACGAAAGACGGTCTTTCGTTCGATGTTCTCGATCTTCGCAGCATCTTTCCCTACGACTGGAAAGCGATTACCACCAGCGTCCTAAAAACTGGACGAGTGATTTTTATCAACGAGGATACCGAAGTTACCAACTTTGGTGAGCACCTGTTGCGACGAGTGATCGATGAACATTTTTATGACTTGTTGGTTCGGCCACGGGTTCTAGCGGGACTGCACGTTCCCGGGATCGGCCTGAATCAGGTTTACGAACAGAACACGGTGCCACAGCTCCCGTCGATTAAGGCGGCGATGCGCGAGTTGGCGACCGAAGCGGCTTAGAGGACTCGATGGAATTTCGCGTACCCGAACTTGGTGAAGGCGTTTACGAGGCGGAGCTTGTCGCCTGGCTCGTCAAGCCGGGTGACACGGTGAAGCGCGGACAAACGCTTATGGAGGTCCTGACAGACAAGGCGACCATGGAGGTTCCGTCGCCGTTCGCGGGAACGATTTCCGCACTATCGGCCGAGCCGGGTCAGCAAATCAAAATCGGCGATGTGGTGCTGTCGTACAAAGCCGACGGCCAAAACGACGAAGTGGAGACGCCAGCGAAATCGGCGCCTAAGTCCAAACCGGTTATGGCTCAAGCCGGCCCCGAATCTAAAGAAGTCACGTCCCGGCCGCGCAGCAACGGAAGTGTCACGTTGACGGCCGTGAAGGCAGCCCCTTCGGTCCGGATGTTGGCACGAAAACTCGGCATCGACTTAGCCGGGATTCGCGGCTCCGGGCCCCAAGGCCGGGTTCTCATGGACGATTTGTCAATTGCGATCAAACCGGGCGCTCAATCCCGGGCTACCTTCCCGTCGCCCTTAGACCTGGGAAAACCGGGTTCGCGCGTCAAGCTTCAGGGCGTGCGTCGCAAGATCGCCGAGCACATGGTTCAATCCAAACGAACCATCCCGCATTACTCATATGTCGATGAGTGCGATGCGACCCGGCTTGTGCAATTGCGGGAAGACTTGAAGAGGCAGTTAAGTCAGGCCGGTGTTCGGATCACGTACCTGGCCTTTTTCGTCAGCGCCGTCGTCCGCGCCTTGAAAGAAGTTCCCATCGTCAACGCGTCGCTGGTGGACGAAGACAAAGAGATCGTGATGCACGATCGCTATAACATTGGTTTCGCGGTTGCCGCCCCCGCCGGGTTGATGGTCCCGGTCATCCATGACGCCGATCAAAAGAGCCTTGTCGAGATCGCACGGGATGTGGAACGACTCAGCGACGGTGTACGCGCTGGAAAGTCGCGCTTGGAAGACCTTCGCGGCAGCACCTTCACCGTTACTTCCATCGGAAACATCGGCGGCCTAATTTCGACACCGGTCATTAACCAACCGAACGTCGGCATCTTGGGCATCGGCAAGATCGTGAAGCGGCCCGTGTACGACGACGCGGGCCTCATCCGGCCGGCCAGCATGCTCTATCTCTCGTTTTCATTCGACCATCGCGTTGTCGACGGCGCTTCGGCGCCGTTTTCGGTAACGCCGTCCGCCGCCACCTGGAACACCCCGCCGCGCTCCTCGTTTAGCGGCAGTTCGAAGAACTGCCCGTCAGCGTTGTCCGCATTTGCCGCGCGAAGCGAATATCATACTGGAGAGGTTGCCAATCGTTCCCAGCCTCGGTGGAGGCCTCATGGCGACGCACATCACGGGTTTGGGCAAGATTCCATCGTATACGGGCGTATTTCCCGCTCCGTTACCCGTCATGTGGTACGTGCCGGCAAGTCTTCGGGAGTCGATCAAGGTTTGGTATCCGCCGAGCGAGATCCGCGGCTGGGTTCGCGCTGCGGCCGACTACCATGACGTGCCCTACGAACTGGCAGCCGTCATTCTTCAACAAGAAAACGGGCCCAACGCCACCACCTTTCAAAAGGTTGGACAATTCGTTGAGCGCACGGGCACCTCTTTTTTCGCGTTCGTGGACGACGCAGCGTTCGACCTCATTCCCGACAAGATTGCGGGCGGATCGGCGGGGATAGCCAATCTATCTCGCAACACGCTTCGCCATGCCGCCGCCTATGTTGAAAACACCTACGGTAAGACCGTGCTCCCGGCGAACGTCCGCGACCGCGTGCTTGGCTGGAAGCTCGACAACCGCATTCAAGGATTTGACCTGAAGGCCGACTTGTATTACATGACCGCCCACCTGCGTGAACTGATCGACCGAATAATGAAGCAGTCCAAATACAGCGGGCCGCTCACGGTGAGTGAAGTCGAAAAGGTGGCGGCGGCGTACAACGGCTCCGGACCGCTTGCTGCGAAATACGGAAAGGACGCAGTAGACCGCCTCACGCGCACGGTTCAGGGAAAGGAGTGGCTGTACTTTTACGAGGTTCCATAGACGTTACCCCATAGATACGTCCGAGGTGAAGACGCATGGCTCCCAAGATGAAGAAGCCGGAAAACGAACTCAAGCTCGGCGCCGGCTTTCCGCCGTCGAGTTCCGATTGGATCGACGTGTCAAAGTCCCCCGGGGCCAACTGGTGGACGATCGCCGACCAGATCAGCCAAAAGACGGGCGTAAACATCTCAGCGGAGGAACTCGTTACTCACAACTTCAAGCTGAAACGCGGTGAAACGGATTACGAGGCGAAGGTCAACTACTACCTCCACCATCTCATCGGCTGCAAGATCCCGGCCGACGGCAAGCCGATCTCGTTCGAAGGGGCAACGATCGGCAAAATTTACTATCCGAAGGTGGTAGTCGGCGACGGGCCCCATGTGATCATCATCGGCGGAGTCAGCGTCAACGAGCCGACGCATGACAAATATCCCTTCAATTTCATTGAGCTCGCCCTCCGCCGCGGCGAAGGGTACGGCAAGAATGTCCATTACATATTCTTCGCGCCCAGTTACGAGGCTCGCGTCAAGCACCAGAAGAATGAATACAAATGGATGTTGTGGAACACCCGGCCGACCGACGGATGCGAAAAAGGCTCCCTATGGCATGCATGGCAACATGCCCCCGATCCGACGAAATGGGAAAAAGATCCGGAGCACTTTTTGATCTATACCCGGAGCAAGGCGAAATCGCACGACGCCAAAGTAACCGCCATTCTCACCGCCGATGAACTCACCAAGGTCTTAAACGGGATCGACAAGATCGCATCGGTCGACTATTACGGCCATTCGACGGCGACGGCGATCTACCTGGACTTCGGCATCGACGGCACGTTCAACTCCAAGCAACAGTGGACAAGGAAGCAGGCCGGGCAGGTGGCAGCCAGCCGATTTCTCCGTTCGGCGACTTTTTCGTCATTCGGTTGTAAGCAAGGACAGGACGACGGGTTGGCGCCGGCGCTCCGCGATCTTTGGAAAATTCGGACCATCGGCGCGGAGGGCAAGACGGACTACACAGCCCTGAGCAAAGACAAGACCACCATGTTTCCGGATGCTGCCGGCGGTTACTATCTCTTTTCCCCTCCGGTCGGAAAACAGCCGACAAAGAAGAAGCCGATTGAGAAAAAGGACCTCGCGGGCAGCAGTCAACCGGCGCAGGCCGGACAGTGACGGCGATATGGCCACCGCCTACACACACGCCATCGTCGGAATCGGAATCGCACAAACTTATTCGCCGCCACGGCATCGTTGGGCCTATTGGTTGCTCGCGGGCATTCTCGCGACGTTTCCCGATATCGATGTGCTGTCCACCGCGGCATACGGCGCCATCCTCGGCCATCGAGGCATTACGCACACGCTCATTTTCGCGCTGTGGCTCGGTTTCTTCACCGCGACTCTTACGTTCAAGCCCTTGAAAGCCAATCTGTGGGCTTTGACCGCGGTGTATTTTCTGGCGACCGCATCACACGGCGTTCTCGATGCGTTGACTCGAGGCGGCGAAGCCATCCCCTTTTTCTGGCCGGCGAGCGAGCAGCGCTACGGCAACTGGGGCCCGATTCCCGTGGCGGACATCGCGCTCGAACTTCCTGATCCGCGGCGAAGTCGGTCGATACGAAGCGAACTGCTGTGGGTGTGGCTGCCGACGTTGGTGTTTATCGTAGGTGTGGCTGTGTATCGGCACGTTCGACGCAATTGGTCCTTGCGTCGCGTCTGTTAAGGGGGGATCGATTATGGCAAAGAAGCGAAGGCTCACTGCGAGAGTACGTTTGGCGCGAGCAAGGCGGGTCAAATTAACACCCGAGGAATCGCTTAAACGCGTCAAAGATTTCGCATCGCGAAAGGAGCAGTTCGTTGCCGCTGTCCGAAAGGACAAGAATCGAAATGCATCTGCCTGACCCACCGCGTCAGGCAATTCATCGCGGGCTTCTACTAAGCCAAACACTCCAACCGTCGGGCGCCTCCGCCATCACCGTCAACGGCACCCGCCGAATCGGATGCACGAACGTCAGCGACCGCGCATGCAGAGCGATCGCTTCACGCAATCGGTGCGGCGAACCGTACTTCGTATCGCCGTAAATCGGGACCCCACGATGTGCCAGTTGGACCCGCAACTGATGTTTGCGGCCGGTGGCGGGGCGGAGTTCAAGCCAAGTGAATCCCCGGTGCATCGCACGCCATGAATATGTCAACAGTGCCCGACGTGCGCCAGGACTCGCCGCATCGACCACGCTGACTCGGCCGGTTTCGCGATCCGTGAGAAGCCAGTTTTCCAATGTTCCGTTCGGCGGGTCGATCTGGCCTTCAATCACCGCCCAGTACACTTTTTGAACCGTTCCAGACCGGAATTGTTCGGCGAGCCGGGCGGCGGCCTTGCTGGTGCGCGCGAAGAGCAACACCCCAGACACGGGCTTGTCGAGGCGATGGACGATGCCGAGATAAACATTTCCCGGTTTCTTGTACTTTTGTTTGAGGTAGTGCTTTACCACCCGGTCGAGCGTTTCTTCTTTACCCTGGAAATGCGTGCTCGAAATCCCGGCCGGTTTGTTGACGACGATGCAGTGGTTATCTTCGTACAGAACTTCCAGTAGCACTCACCACTCACGATTCCGATTTGGTGTTCGCGGTGTCTTTCCTCGGCGCCGCGCCGTTTTCGGGGGTTTTAACTTTCCGTTCGCGCAAACGCGTCGCCTTGCCGACTCGACCGCGAAGGTAATACAACTTGGCCCGGCGAACTTCGCCGGTGCGCTTCACGTCGACCTTGGCGATCTTCGGCGAATGGAGTGGAAAGACACGTTCCACACCTTCGCCCTGCACGATACGGCGCACGGTAAACATCGACCTCATTCCTTCGCCTTTTTGCGAGATCACTGTGCCGCTGTAGACCTGAATACGTTCTTTCTGGCCTTCTAGAATTCGCACGTGAACATCAACTTGATCGCCGATATGAAACGCGGGGGCGTCCTTTTTGAGACCGGCTTCTTCGACTGCGGTAAGCAAACGATTCTTCATTTTTCACTCCTTCCCTCATCGCTGGGGGAATTCTTCGTTTCAGTTGGATTTCGACGGCTACGAGCGTCGGATTGCTCACGTCGCCAGCGAGCAATGGCCGCGTGGTCTCCACTCAAAAGTATGTCCGGTACCTGCATGCCGCGAAACTCCCGCGGTCTAGTGTATTGTGGGTATTCAACTCGGCCCGGTTTGCAGTGCGATTCGTCGGCAACGCTTTCCTCATCACCCAAAACTCCCGGTACAAAGCGGATGACGGCATCGATCAACACCATGGCGGGGACTTCGCCGCCATTACATACGAAGTCGCCGACAGAAATCTCTCGTGGCTGTAGTCCCAGGCGAACTCGTTCGTCAAAGCCCTCGTAACGACCGCTCAACAGTATTAGCCGTCGCTCTAGGGATAATTCTCGGACTAACTCCTGGTCGAGCCGTTTTCCCGCCGGTGTCAACAGCACGAGCAAGCCTGGATCGGCGGCTCGCGGCCTCACCGCTTCGACGGCATCGAACACGGGACCGGGCATGATTACCATGCCGGGGCCGCCGCCGAACGGCCTATCGTCAACGCTTTTGTGCTTTCCTCTCGCCCAGTCGCGAATGTTCCACAGATTGATCTCCACGAGACCACGGTCTATAGCAAGCTTAAGGATGCTCTGTCCGAGGTAGCCGTGAAAGATTTCCGGAAACAGCGTCAGCACATCGAAGCGCATGCATCAGGCCGATGGGGCAGGCGAAGCCTCCGGCGCGGCGGCTGCTGCCTGCTCGAACTTCGCCAGGTACTTATTCAATAGAGTCGTCACTCGTTCCGACGGTTTGGCGCCGACGCTCATCCAATATTTGATCCGGTCCGGGTTCAGGTGAACCCGTTCATCCGTGTCCTTGATCATCGGATCGTAAGTGCCCAGTTCCTCGATGACGCGACCGTCGCGGGGTTGTCGCCCATCGATGGCCACGATGCGAAAGAATGAGCGGTGCTTGCGTCCCAACCTCTTCATGCGAATACGAACAGCCACGATTCCTCCAATGGTTATTGTCTATCCGGGTTTTGATCGTCCTTCGGTTTCTTTCCGCCACGTCGGTCGAGGCGGCGTTTCTTCTTACGATCCTCGGCTCGTTCCTTGGCGCTCTTGCGATGGCCGGTGCCGACCTTGCTTTTTATCATGGCGCCCGGCTGAAATGCGCCCATCTTTCCCAGGCCGGACATCATCTTCAGGCGTTGAAAGACACTCATCTTCGCCATTTGCCGCATTAAAGTTCGTACTTGTTCGAACTGTGTGAGGAACTGCTTAATCTCATGCGGCTCCGTTCCACTTCCGGCGGCGATGCGGCGGCGACGGCCCATGTCGATCAGGTCGGGATTGCGCCGCTCGGCCTTGGTCATTGAATCGATCATGCCCTGAATGCGGCCCATGGCCTCTTCGGGGTCTTCGCCTTCCGGTACTAATCCTTCCATGCCGGGCATGCGACCGATCATGTCTTTCATGCCCATTTTCTTGATTTGTTCGAACTGCTTGCGAAAGTCGTCCAGTGTAAAGTCGCCCTCGGCCAGCTTCTTCTGCTGACGGGCGATCTCCTCCTCGCCCAGTTCCATCTGGACTTTGCCGACCTTCTCGATCAGGCCCATCAGATCGCCTTGGCCGATGATACGTTGGGCCATGCGCTCTGGATGGAACTCTTCCAGGGCCTCGAGCTTTTCGCCGACGCCGATCAGCTTGATCGGCACCTTGGTAACTTCCTTGATGGAGAGGGCGGCGCCACCGCGTGCATCGCCGTCCAGCTTGGTGAGAATGACGCCGTTGAGTTCGAGTGCGTCATTAAACGCCTTGGAGCTATTCACGGCGTCCTGGCCGGTCATCGCGTCACAGACGAGGTATACCTGGTCCGGTCGCACCACTTTGTCAATCTGACGAAGCTCGTCCATCGGCATCTCGGCGATGTGCAGCCGGCCGGCGGTGTCGAGGATCACGGTATCCAGAAGAAGGTGCCTGGCATTCGCCACTCCATTTCGGCACACATCCACGGGCGACGGAGGTTTCCCGTTTATTGACTCACAATAGACAGGGACTTTGATCTGGTCGCCGAGCACTTTGAGCTGGTCGATAGCTGCCGGGCGCTGCAAGTCGGCCGCCACAAGGATTGGCTTGCGACCGCGTTCACGCAGCGTGAGGGCGAGTTTGCCGGCCGTCGTGGTCTTACCGCTACCCTGAAGTCCGCAGAGCATGATTACCGTCGGCCGGTCCTTGGCGAAGTGGAAACTATGATCCACGGGGCCCATCAAACCGACAAGTTCCTCGTAGACAATTCGAACAATCTGCTCGCTGGGATCAACGGTTCGTAAGACGGCCTGCCCGACGGACTTCTCCGTCACGCGCTCGATGAAGGCGTTGGCAACGTTGAAATTCACGTCGGCTTCGAGGAGCGCACGGCGGACTTCGCGCATGCCGTCGCGGACGTTGGACTCCGTCAGTCGGCCGCGACCTCGCAGCTTCTTGAGCGCGTCACTCAAACCGCGTTGAATACCTTCGAACATACCGCTTTACACGATTTTGTCGGGTTGCTGCGCGCACCCCAACGGCAACCCGTTGCTGAGCCAGAGCGAACATTATAGGAAGAAGCAGATTGTCATGCAACGGAGCCACGTTTGGCGTGGTTATTCAGGTCATTACGTGTCCAACAGGTTGCCAGGCGGGCTGATCCGCCGTTAGAATGAGTGATCGTAACCAGGGGCCAAGTATGGCAGAGCCTAAAGCGAATGGTAATGGCAGCGTCCTGACGCCGGAAAAGGTGTTTCGGGATTTCGCGCCGCGCATCTACAACTTGGCGCGGCGCATGCTAGGAAGTGATTCCGACGCCGAGGACGTGACACAGGACGTCCTGCTGCAAGTCGTGCGGAAGCTGGACACCTTTCGTGGCGAGTCCGCCTTCCCGACGTGGTTGCACCGCGTTACCGTCAATGCTTCCTTGTCTCACCGGCAGAAGCGGGCTTCACAGAACAAGAACCGCATTGCTGACCCGCTCGACCGGTTCCTCGAACATGGCGGCCACGGCACACCGGTGAAGCCGTGGTCCATCGAACCGGACCAGCAAGTCCTTAACAGCGAAACGCACGAACTCATTGAACGGGCCATAGCGGGACTTCCGGAAATCTACCGTGATGTTTATGTCCTCGCGGACGTTGAAGATCTTCCGAACTCGGACATTGCCGAGTTCCTGGGATTAGGTGTTGCCGCCGTCAAGAGTCGGCTGCATCGTGCCCGGCTGCTCATGCGCGAAGCGCTGGCGCCACATTTTGAGGAGACCACTGTATGAACTGCCGCGAACTGGCGGAACTCCTCATCGATTTCATTTCCGGGGAGCTACCACCGGATCACCATCAACGCATCCAGGAACACCTCGGCGCCTGTCCGCCCTGTGTCACATATCTTGAGACATACCAGTTGACAATCCGCATCACGCGGAAACTGCCGTGCCAGCCCATTCCTCCAGCGCTCAAAGAACGGCTCGAAAAGGCGCTCGCCGAGTTTCAATCAGAACAGTGACAGAAGCCCACCGATTGCAACCCGTGGGCTTAGCTTGTTAGCTGCCGCGCCAGTAATTGGTGAAAGTGGTAGCCGGGCGCTTCACGTTTCACGCTAAAACGCCCGGTTTTGAAAGACCTGCTTGCGAGTCCGCGCTGCACTTCTTCGCAAATGCCGATGTCCTCGAGTTGGATCTGGTGGCCGACCCGCATGCTCTCGGCGTTGAACTGCTTGGCCGCGAGGCTCTCGGTTTCCGTGAAATAGAAATCGAAGACGACGCGACATGCATTGGGGCCGAGCGGAAGCACCAGGTTCGTATCCATGACGCCCTGGTAGATGTTCAACATCAAGTTCGGAAACACCCACCAGTAGTACGCGGCATCTCCGGCTCGGACTTTGCTTAAAGATTTATCCTCGGCCGGTTTTAGGGGGCTGATCTGCACGCTGGCCTGGTCGAAAATCTCGGTTCGATAGTCCGTGTAGTTGACGACGCCGGCCAGCCCCGGATGGACGGTGTTGATGTGATACCCGCCATCGAGATAGTTGTCGACGAATACCTTCCAATTGCATTCCAAACGATAGTCCCGGCGTTCGACAAAGCGCAAGGTTTCCACGCCAAGATTCTGCGTCCGTTCGGTCAACGGAGCGAGGAACTGCGCCAGTCCGCCGCAGGCGGATGGAGTCTTGCCGAGGTGCACGAAGACGAGCGGCCCCCACACGTCTACCGCCACCGAAATCAATCCGTTCTTCTCGCGCTCGAAGTCAGCGACGCCGTCGAATTCGGGGGTCCCGCGTAATCGTCCCGACAAGTCATACGTCCAGCCGTGGTATCGGCAGCGGAATCGCGTGGCGTGGCCTTCCGCTTCCGGCGCCACGCATGCCGCTCGATGTCGGCACACGTTATAGAACGCCCGCAACACTCCATCCTCGCTGCGGACAACGACGATGGGTTCCCCGGCGACTACGGCGGTGAAATACTTGCCCGGCGTCGACACCTGATCAACCCGGCCGATCGCTTGCCATGAATCACCGAAGACCGCCCTACATTCAGCGGCATACACGTCTTCGTCGTGGTACCACGAGTTCGGAATGGTATGTGCCCGCTCAAGCGGCAGGCTGGAATCAAACAGGCGGAGTTGGGCTTCAATTGCGCCGGCCACAGCATTCCTCAACGATGAACGATGAGCGATGAACGATGAGATATAGGATAATGCGGGGGCACGGATAATTCATCGTTTATCGTTCATCCTTCATCGTTTTCTGCTTCATCCTTCCATGTCCGCCGGTTGCAGAGCGCGTCCGCTGTGGTCGTAAAAGGCGCCGTGGAGCAGGAAGAGATTCTCGGCGCCGACGCCAATGCGTTTGAGTTGACGGCGAAGCTGGCCGTAGGCATAGGTTCCCAATCGGCGAGCAATGATTGCGCGGATATGCTCGGCACATAAGTCAACGGCGACGACGCCATCATGATGAAGCGGGTAGCTGAGAAAGCACACGGTTCCCAGGCGGTTACAGACGGCGCAGCGACGTTTTTCGGTCTTCTCGATCAGCGGCGGGCCTTCGCCGACGGCGAGCATTTCCTGACAATTAGGGCAGTACGCTTTGTGGGCGATACGATCCCAGTTTCGGTCCTCCCGGCCGCATCGGCAACATGCAAGGTTCGAAGGCACCCGCTCGGCCGACAAAAGGCGCACGCCGTCCATGCCTCTCCTCCCACATTAAGCTAGGTGTGTTAGCGTCGATTACTTCGGCTTGGCAGATAGGCCGCCGTTAGCGCTTCTGGATTGCATTGTGTGCTATGGCTAGCCAAGCTGGTCAGTTCACGTAGCCTCTATGGATCATTCCGCCTAAGCAATGAGAGCCGACTGCAAAACACGTCGCATGTCGAGAATTGATTGCGTTCCGGAAGACCACTAGGCGACGCTTCGGCGCGGTCTAATCTGTCCCCATGACATATGAACAGGCCATCGACTATTGGTTTGGCCTCGTCAATTACGAGAAAAGCACGCCGCAGCCGGACGATTTGAAACTCGACCGAATGCGCGCCCTCATGGCGGGTTTGGGAAACCCCGAACAACGGTTGCCCATCGTCCATGTCGCAGGGAGCAAGGGTAAAGGTTCTACGTCGGCGATGTTGGCGGCGATTTTGCAAGAAGCGGGTCACGTCACCGGCCTATTCACCTCGCCACACCTGTGCAGCGTCGAAGAGCGAATTCAGATTGACCGTGTCCCGGTGAGCAAAACCGAACTGACAGAACTGATTGCAACGGTACGGCGCAAGCGAGGCCATCGACGGCCTACCGACTTTTTTCGAGGTTGCTACCGCCATGGCGTTCGTGCATTTCGCCCGACGTGAGGTGGACGTAGCGGTTCTTGAAGTGGGGTTGGGCGGTAGGTTCGACTCGACGAACGTATGCATGCCGCTGGCATCCGTCATTACGAGCATCAGCCTCGACCACACCCAACAATTAGGTGATCGGCTGTCGAGTATCGCGATGGAAAAGGCCGGCATCGTCAAATCAGGCCGGGTTGTCATCAGCGGGGCGACGGCGCCAGAGGCACGGGCAGTAATCCAGGCAACGAGCCGGGAACGGAATGCACCCTTGCGCGAACTCAACACGGATTTTCACTTCGAGTATGAACCGGGGCTTGTCGTTGCCGGCGATGCGCGCCGCCTTAGGAAACCGAGGGTGCGAATCACGACGGCAGAGAGGGCCTGGCCGCAAATGGAGTTGGGCTTGCTCGGTGAGCATCAAGCCGCCAACGCGGCCGTCGCCGTGGCGACCGTCGAAGAGCTCCAGCGCGGCGGCCTGATCATCGACGACCAAGCAGTAGCCCTTGGGTTGGCGAACGTCTGGTGGCCGGGGCGCCTTGAAGTCGTCCGATACGAGCCGTTGGTCGTATTGGACTGCGCTCACAACGTGGCATCCGTCCAGGCTTTGATTGAGACGTTACTGACGTCATTTCCGCCGGTTCGCCGACGGCTGGTTTTTGCCGTTAGTGCGGATAAGGATGTGGCCGGCATGGTCAGTCTGTTGGCGCCTCATTTCGAACACGTTTACTTCACCATCTCAAGCAATCGACGAAGTGCAGTCCCTGCCGAATTAGCAGCGATCAATGCGACTCTCGGTGGACCGCCGGCCACGGTGTGTCCGACACCGAAAGATGCGTGGGAAGCGGCGTACGCAGCCGCGGCGCCAAGTGATTTGGTATGCATTACCGGCTCCGTTTTCCTTGCCGGGGACCTACGACCACTGGCAATCAGGAATTAATGCGTAGGCCCGGAGGCGGAATTCCGCACCACCTTTAGGGTTTTTTGCGAACTGCACCGTTGTAACGCCATTATCCTTCGCTCCGCCCGCGCGACTCATTCACATCGTGCAGGCTCGACGGCAAGCTACTCCGTCAAATCAGCGGCGTTGTTCGCAGCACGATTCGTCATTGGGCGATAACTGCGTAAGGGACAGCGTGCGCCAACGCCAAGGTTCTCAAGTAAAGGAAACGGACATGCTCGGGACACGAATAGTGGGACGATGCCGGTACCTTGTCACCGCGGCCATGGTGGGCGGCACGTTGCTCGCCGGTGGATCCGCGACGGGCGCCACTGAGAACGACACTGAAGCTGCTCTCAAAGCCGTACGCCGATTGGATGAGATTGCGGCACAGAAACTCGAAGCCGAGGTTCACGCCGCGTACAAGGAGGCGGACCGTCTCGGCGCCACCGACCGGAAGGCCGCGATAGACTGCTTGAAAGCGATCCTCGGGCAGGTCGAAGCCGAGCCCAATCTTCCTGCCGAGCGTCGGGACAGCATGGTCCGGATGCTGAAAGTGAAGATTCGCTACATGGAGATGACGGTTGGCCAAAAGCCTGCCTCTACGAACGCCCCAAACGTCGCCCAACAACGGCGAGCCGAACAAGATCGGCAGGATGCTGCCAATGAGACCATCGCACGAACACTCGACACGATCAAGCACCTGCGCAGCGACGGAAAACTCGACGAAGCGCGAGCAATGGCCGACGATCTGGCGCGGCAATTCCCCTCCGACCCCGCGGTCGTGGCCGCTAGCCGCACGGCCTCCGTCGCAGGCAACGTCGCACGGGCACAAACTCTAGCGGTCGACCGTGATCGAAGCGACGTGAGTGTCCAGAGAGATTTTCAAAAGTCGGCGACGCCGTCGTCACGCGATGTCGACTTCCCTAAGGACTGGCAGGAACGGGTGAAGAATCGTACCCGCACCATGCCGTTGACCGAGAAAGAGAAGAACATCCTGAAGGCACTGGACTCGCGCATCGTCGTTAAGTTCAGAAGCGAGTCGTTTGAGAACGCGATCAAATTCATCTCGGACCAAATCAAGCAACCGATTCTGATCGACCGGATCGCGCTGGAAGAATCGCAGGTGAAGTACGAGACGCCGGTAACGATGGAAACGCCGGCCAACGGTCTGGCCGCTCGCACGCTGCTGCGTCGCCTGCTCGCCGACTACGGCTTGGCATACGTCATCAAGGATCAGTCCATTGAGGTGACTACGAATTTAAGGGCGAAGAACATGATGGTGGTCCGAAGTTACTTCATCGGCGACTTGTTGAATAATCCGAGTCTCGCTGCCGCCATGGGACAACCACAGTTGATGGTCAACACTCCGGGAATGCCGTGGTGGCTCAACCCGAGCGTCAATCAGGCTCTGATGGCCCAACAGGCCACTCAGATCATGGACATGATTAAGGACTCGGTTGAACCCGACAGTTGGCGAATCGGCGGCGGCAGCATTACCTTCAGCGCCGCCACGATGACGCTAGTGGTTCGCCAAAGTGCGGAAGTGCACGGCATGTTGGGCGCCGGCCTGTTGAAGTGATGGGATGACGGGATGACGGGATGATTGTTTCATCCGGTCTCTATACTGTCATCATGAACAACTACTTTCCTTCGACGGACGAGTGTTCTCGTCACACGATCTTTCCCGGGGTCCGCATTCATACCTGCGCCGCCCACCAAATCATGATGTCGCACGCCGAACTCGAACCCCATTCCGTCGTTGACGAGCATTCCCATCCCCACGAACAAGTCGGGATGATGTTGGAAGGAAGCGTGATTTTCACCATCGGCGGCGAAGAGAGAACGCTGCATCCCGGGGACTTCTACCGCATTCCGGGAAACGTGAAGCACAAAGTCGTCACGCTCGACCGCAAGGCCCGTGTGCTGGACATTTTCTGCCCGGTGCGAGAAGAGTATCGATAGAGGTGCGAGACGCCGGCAATTACTTCCAGTTGAGGACGACGATTGCCGGCTTGTCCATTTTCAAGTCTTTTTCGATCGTCAGTTTGTTGGTGCGAGTTTGCAGCTTGACGGATTCCTTCGGCTGATCCTCCAGAAACTCACTGACGGGCAGCAGGTCCTCGAACTCCTTCGTCCCGTAGTGCATCGGCACGACGTATAGCCGTGGCTTGATTTGCTCCACGACCTTTTTCGCCTCCGTTCCGTTCAAAGTGTAAACGCCGCCCACGGGAATCATGAGCACGTCGATGGGGCCAATCTGTTTGAGTTGTTGGTCGGTGAGAACATGTCCCAAGTCGCCGAGATGGGCGAAGCGAAGTCCGTCGACCTCGACGATGAAAATAGTATTCTTGCCTTTCTCCAGGCCCTGGACATCGTCGTGGTAGGCGCCGACGGAACGGATGGTCACGTCGCGGAACTTCTCGTCGATGGAGTTCCAATCGGTTCGGCGACCATTGACAACGAGACCCTGGATCACTTTCTTCTTCGGATTATCGATCGCATCGATCTGTGTATGGTCGTTGTGTAAATGACTTACGAGAACGAGGTCCGCCTTCACCACGATTCGCCCATACGCCTCGATGGCATGCGGGTCGAAGGCGATCCGTGTACCCTGGCTGGTTTCCAAGTCGAAGAACGACTGACCGTGCCAACGAAGTGTTAGCGGCTTTGATTCGGCTTGGGTAATTCCGGGAAGGAGTAGACAAGCGATTAGACCAAGTGCGGTGTGAAACATCGACGGTTGTCCTCGGGTTCGCGTCGGCGCTTGTATCATAGCGGGCACAGGTAGCGTGGGGCTACCTGGGATTCCGTAATGGACGGCGGAGGCTTCAACAAGTGTCATCACCGCTTTTTCATTTCCCTTCCCTACATCCACCGAATAGAATCGATTCCGACTCGTTTCGCTAACCCGTACCGATTGGGAGGACAGCATGGAGACGTCTGCATACCGCACGGCATTGCACCTGGAATACCTGGAAGCTCGCTTGAACTTGACGCCGCCGGTGCCGGCCTACAACAGCTTGCTCGGCGCGGTGCAGGCGCTTTATCTCGACTTCGACGGAAATTTTGAACCGGTATGGGGTGGTTCGACGAACGTAACGACGCTCACGCTCGACTCGGACGGCAATCCGAACACGTTCAATAGCTCCGAGTTGGCGCTCATAGAAGAGACGTGGAAGCGCGTTGCGGAGGACTTTGCGCCCTTCAAGATAAACGTCACGACGGTCGAGCCGCCGAGTTTTGCCGACGGCGTGGCGATGCGGGTGGCGATCGGCGTGACATCGGGCACCAATTGGCCCTACGGTGGCGCCGGGGGAGTGGCGTACCTTGATTCATTCACCAACAGCATAAGCAACGTTTGCTACGTGCTTCCGCAAAACCTGGGTCCATATCACGGTAAGTATGTGGCGTTGGCGTCCTCACACGAAGCTGGCCACACCTTCGGACTCTGGCACCAAAGCACCTATAGCGGCACGCAGAAAACCAACGAATATCACCCCGGCACCGCCGACTGGGGCCCGCTGATGGGTGCGCCGTGGGATTCGATACGCGACACTTGGCACGACGGCCCCGACAACAATTGTTGGAATTGCTATCAGGACGATATGGCCTTGATCTCCCGGCCGCAGAATGTCTTCGGCTATCGGGTCGACGACTACAGCGACACATTCGGCGCGGCCAAGCGATTGCGCGTCCTAGGCAATCAACTTACCGTCGCTGGGATTATCATGCAGCCGACGGACACGGATATGTTCGTGTTCGCCACTCCCGCTACCAACGTGACACTGACGGCCGTCGTTTTTGCGCCAGGCCCCAACCTGGATGCCAAGCTCGAGCTTTACAAGGAAGTGGCCGGTGTGCCCACGCTGATCGGCACGGCAGACCCGAGCAACAATCTCAATGTGACCATTTCGATGAGTCTCACGTCGGGCAAGTATTTCGTGGCGGTGAAGAGCCACGGTGGTTACGGCGAGGTCGGGCAGTTTACCCTCAACGGCATGTTCACTTCGCCTGGAGCACCGGCGCCGGACGTCGACCAAGCGGTCACGGATGGGCAATCGCCAACGGACTCGTCCGGCGAACGGTTTACACCGCCGCCGCTAATCGGACTTGCTATTTCGTCTGAATCATCCGCGCTGGTGACGGCCGATCAGCGAAGTTCACCGGCGGCCCGTAACATCACGGCATCGCCGCCTCAGGCGGAAATTCCGTCAACGCAAGAGTCATTGCCGGCAGCTTCGTACTCGGCCCCACCCGAAGTGACTCGAATCATTCGTCGCATTGCAACGAATCCGGCCGTCGAAGCCATCTGGGATGAAATGCTCAGTGCATCGTTGTAGCGGAGGTTGCCCGACCCGGCTGCGGAGGATAGTGTCGTGCAGCGACTCCTAGTAACACTGTCGCTCGCCTGGATTCTCGGAGCGTCTGCCGGAATTTGCGGCGACGACGACACACGAAAAACCGTCTCGGCAAGGGCCGAAGCCGATCAAATTATCTTTCAACTTCGCGGCGATGTCGTCTGCCGCTATCACAAGAGCCCCGACGCCGCCAAGCCGTATTTGTGGCCCATTCTCGGACCCGGCGCGGTTGCACTCACACGCGCTTGGCCGATGGAAAAGGGGACTACAGGCGAGTCCACGGACCATGTCCATCAAAGGTCGGTGTGGTTCTGCCACGGCGATGTGATTCCGGAAGGCATTGAGCTTACACAGAAAATCAAGGGTGTGGACGGCGTGGACTTCTGGTCGGAACACATGGGTCATGGGGTCATTCGTTGTGTCGTCGTGGACGAGCCGACTACTACTCGTGAACGGTGTTCGGTCGTTACCAAGAACGAATGGCTTACCAGCGACGGACGTAAGATTCTCGACGAAAAACGTACCATATCACTCCACGATCTCGGGGCGGCAAGACTGGTGGTGGTCGACATTGCTCTTCACGCCGTCGTGTGTCCGATCACGTTCGGCGACACGAAGGAGGGCTCATTCGGAGTTCGGGTGCACGACGCCATCCGAGTGCAAAAGGGCAACGGTCGAATCGAGAACGCCGACGGCAAAGTTGGTGAAGGCCCGTGTTGGGGCCAGAAGTCGGTGTGGTGCGACTATTCGGGCACCATCGATGGCAAGGCTGTCGGCATTGCCGTGTTCGATCATCCCCGGAATCCTCATCCGGCTTGCTGGCATGTCCGTGGTTACGGCTTGATGGCGGCGAACCCATTTGGTCGGGCCAAATCCGGTTTTCCGGCGATGAAGGGCCGAACCGATGTCGTGAAACTAGCCAAGGGCGACCATCTGAATCTCCGCTACGGACTGTTACTTCATGCCGGGGATGCAAAAGGTGGAAACGTGGCCGAACATTATCAAACTTTCACCCGCTTGCCACTGAACGCATCCGGTCGTTAGCATGTCATAATGGAAGTTGGCCGCCGAGGTGGTGAAATTGGCATACACGCAGGTCTTAGGAGCCTGTGCCGAAAGGCGTGCGGGTTCGAGTCCCGCCCTCGGCATTTCATCGTTTACACGCCAAGCCGACGCAGGAAGTTGACCCCGTTAGCGATGTCGGCCAGGCGATTGTCTCCCGTTTCGCGGGCAACGACGAGCCAGCCGCGGTAGCCGATTTCTTCGAGCACACTCAGGAATTCCATCCACTCGATGTCGCCGTTGCCCAACGCGACTTCGCTCGCCGAGCGATTCGCTCGTCCGGTTCGAGCGTCTTTGGCGTGCACATGAACGACCCGGCCGCGAAGAGCGCGGGTACTCTCAATCGGATCGAAGCCGTTCATCAGCAGATTGGCTGGGTCTAGGTTGGCGCCGATGCCGCCGGTGTCGAATCCAGCAAGATACTCGGCAAGCGCCTGGCCGGATTCAAGTCCCGTTTCAAGCGCCAACAAAGTTCCCGCCCGGTCGCCAAAGTGGCCAAGCGACAACAGGGCTTCGGTCAACCAGCGTGCCGATCCAGCTTCGGGATTCACGGCTACGGAACTCGCCTGCACGATAACGGTTCGCGGGCCGAGGTCGAAACTCAGAGTAAGGACTTTTTTTACATGATCGATGCGAGCTTCCTGATTCTCCGGGACGTCGAGTCCGTGCCGCAAAGGGCAGCCAAGTGCAGTCAGTTCGAGACTGTGGGAGCGGAGGAGGTGACGGACTTCGCGCCGGCCGGTATCGGAGAGCGAATCCGGCGACAAGGCGCCGGCTGCATCCATTTCAATTCCGCTTGCCCCAATTCGTGCCGCTTCCTGAAGTGCTTTGCGAAACGTCAGTCCCAGCGATTCAAGCCGAACTCCGATTTTGTGATGACCCATGATCCATCTGAGGTTAGTTTTTGAGCGGTCGTCTGCCGCCGCGGCCGATAGTTCTCGACATAGCGGAGCACATCGTGCTCTTTCTCAAGATTGTCGTATCCGTAATGCTTCATTTCGGCGACGGCTTGGGCATTCGTCCAGTTTTCATACTCGATGCGATAGATCGCGCAGAGCGTGCCCGTCCGGTGCACGCCCGCAAAACAGTGAACCAGAACCGGATAGTTTTCTGCTTGGTCCATCACGGCGAGAAACTGTCTAACGCCCTGCTCGGCGGGAATGCCGTTTTCGGAGTTCGACCAGACTCGGGGCGTGATGCGGACATGACGAAGCCCACGCTCACGGCAAAACGCTTCCTCCATTTCGTCGGGCGGCGGAGTCCCGACTTGCTCGGAGTCGCGCAGCGTGATGACCGTGCGGATTCCGAAGTCATGCACAACGCGACGAAGGCCGTCGAGACTCATCTGTCCGCTGCGGTAAAGTGTGTCGTCACGCACGGCTCGGAAATGGCGCAGGTGATGCCGTTGATAGGAAACGTACGCAACCGGCCCGCCGACCAACAACAACACAACTAATGATGCAAGAATAATTCGCACGCCACGCAACATCGGCTAGCCTCCATGCAAGAATCTGAAACCGGCGAGGAATTGTAATCTTCTAACATTCAGGAGAAAAGGGAGATTACCCGACACGCACGGTTTGATCGGGTCCACGGAGCATTTGAACGGCCGTGTTGAGTGCCACCCGGCTGGCCGTTGTCAACCGGCCTGGGTCGGCGACAACCAGCGGCGGGAGACGGTCCGAGAGATTGGGCCGAAAGACAAGCAAAACCAGAATCGGCAAGTACCATAGGACGTAAACTCCGCCCTGATCGGCGTACCAGAATTGAATGCCGATGAAGTTGGCGGCGGACAACGCAATGACGTGGCCGAGGTTCTTTGGCATCGGCCAAAAGGTCGTAAGAATCACAAACGTCAAATACAGAACAAAGACGGGTAAGCGATAAGCCCAATGGATGCCACGCCAAAAGCTCTGGGTCACGGGCTCCTTCCACGCTTGCCAATCGGTGACTTCCCATACGGAACTCAGGCTCGAGCGCAAATCATCCCGGAACCAGAGATACAGGCCAATGGCGGCGAGGCTCAACACTGTCGCGAGCCCAAAGGAGGCGGCGAAACGGGCCGCGCCGCGGTTGCGATAAAAACTCCACCACACCGGGAAAAGGACGATAGGAAAATAGGCCCCGCCGCCGGTGGCAAGCCCCAGCAACCAACCGGTCAGCGCAGGGCGGCGGTAAAACACTAAAGCCCAAACCAGGAGCGCCGTGGGCCAAACGTGGTGAAGCTGACCGACGTATAAGCCGGTGTATGGTAGCAGCAAGTACAGTGTTGCCGCCGCCATTCCCAAGTGGACGTCTTGAAAGTGCCGCCAGCCAACCATGACTAACCCTGCCACCACCGCGAAATGACAGACGATGGCGAGCGCGCGATAGGTCCAGTATTGGGCATCGGGTCCGGCGACGTAACCGGCCGCGGTTTCGACGCGGCGCTCGACTTCGGCCTGGGTGACGCTCTTTCGGCCAACGGTCTGGTTGGGCTCTGCATCTGGTGAGCGCAATGCAACCGAGATCAAACAAACAAACAGAGCGCATCCTAGCCAGGTCAACCCGCCTGGATCGAGGTTCGGGGCGAGTGCCGGGCGGCGCACGATCGCCAGATCGAGTACACATCGAACAAAGAGATACGCTGAACCGCAAATCAACCACAAATAGCCGGCCCAGACCCCGCCGTTCGATTGGGTCGCCGCAGTAGAATCGTGCGGCAAGAGAAGTAAGCCTGGGAACAACGCAAAAAGTGATACTAAGTCCCAGTTCCGAATGCTCAGGAATCGTCGGAACTTGAAAAATAACGCGATCGCGAGCAACAACGAGAAATAGAACCAGGTCGTGGCGTTGGGCAGCTGAAAATCGAGAAAGACGTCTGGCATCAGAGGCTCATCTTGAACCGGAAAGTGTAGATTTCGTTAAGATTATAACGAACACCCTAGGTTCGTCACTCCCAGGTTGGAAAGGCTTAATCGGTGCTTCATTGGGTGGCACGCCCTGAGTCCGCGAAGGGCGTGATTTCCGACGGCAGTATCCACGCCCGTCGAAGACTCCGGGAGTGCCACCCAAACTGAGACGATTCCCGGAAAGCGGGCTTTGTTACGAGGCCGTTACAACTTCGAGATCGGCTGGCTCGTCTTATAAATCAGAACGGTTAAAACAAACCACAAAAGGGTGAAATCATGCGAAAAAAGTCCACACCACACCGCACCATAGTCGTCGCACTCGGTCTGGCGTTGTTCACGATGGCCGCGGCGGGCGCCGATGAGCCGAAGGCGCCGGCCTCCGCGAAGGTGGTCGACGTTGCCATCTGCCTGGATGTTTCCAACAGCATGGATGGCTTGATCGCCTCGGCGAAACAGAAACTCTGGGACATCGTCAACGATCTGGCCAAGGCCAAGCCCGCGCCGAAGCTGCGAGTCGCCGTGTATAGCTACGGAAATACCGGTTACGAAGCGGCCACCGGTTGGGTGAAGAAAGACCTTGATCTGACGGACGATCTCGACCAGGTTTCGGAGAAGCTATTCGGATTGAAGACACGTGGCGGCAATGAATATGTGGCCCGTGTCAGTCGTGATGCCATTGACCAGCTTCAATGGTCGAACGATCCGGCGGCATTGAAGATCATCTTTGTTTGCGGAAACGAGCCGGCCGACCAAGACAAGACCGTCCCCCTTAATGATGTTGCCGAGAAAGCGGCGCGCAAGGGAATCGTCATCAACACGATATACTGCGGCCGGAGCAACAGCCCGGAAACCAAGCGATGGCAGGAATTCGCGGTCCTTGCCGAAGGGCGTTATGCCTGCATCGATCAGGATCGCGGCACCGTGGCTATTGCGACACCGATGGACAAGGAACTGGCTGAGTTGAGCGGAAAGTTGAACAAGACGTATGTCTTCTACGGCAAGGATGGCGTGATCAAAGCGGAGAACCAACTCAAGCAGGATACGAACGCGGCGAATCTTGGAGCGCCGGCTGCGGCCGCCCGGGCCGTGAGCAAAGGCGGCGCTCTTTACAAACAGTCGGACTCGGACCTGGTTGAAAAACTCAAGGAAGATCCAAAGTTCGACGTGAAGAAAGTACCGACGGATCAACTGAGCGACGAACTCAAGAAACTGTCGCCTGAGGAACGCGAAAAGCACGTCAAAGACCGACTGGCGGAACGCGAGTCCCTTCAGAAGCGGGTGGCGGAACTCGGCAAGAAGCGAGAGGAATTCATCGAGAGCGAACGGAAAAAGAACCCGTCAAAGGCCGACCAGGCGTTCGACGACGCTGTCCGCGGTGCACTCCGCGAACAGGCAAAGAAAAAAGGCATCGACATTCCGTAGCGATTGCTGCAATGAATCATCGACGAGCCGGATGCGTCGGCGACCGTTGGTTAACGGCCGACGCTTTCGGCTCGTTTTCATTTGTAAGTTCCATTTCCCCGCGGTTTCGTTACAACATTCTCCAATCGTTTGCCCACGGCGGGGAGCAACAATGGAACGCCAAGCCATCGAACAAGCCGCGCACGAGGTCGCCTCGACATATCCGGACGTATCGCGCGAAGATTGGTCTACGATTGTCGACGAAGTAATGTCCTTTGCTACCGAAGTCGCCAGGCTTAACGAACTCCCTCTAGCCGGCGTCGAGCCTCTTTTCACCGATCTGCCTACACGCCAGGACGGGAACGCCAGATGAGTGAGATCGGCTGGATGGGTGTGCGCGACTTGGCAACGGCAATCGCGCGTCGTGAGCTATCGCCGGTGGAAATCGTTAATGGCCTCCTGCGACGAATCGATCGACTGGACAAGCGCCTACGTTGTTTCATAAGCGTGTTTGGCGATGAAGCCCGAGATGCGGCCCGCGCGGCCGAGTCGGCTGTAATGCGCGGCCAGCCGCTTGGCCCCCTCCATGGCGTTCCAATCGGAATCAAGGATTTGTTCGATTTGGAAGGATCCGTCACAACGGCGGGCTCACCGCTACTGACGAAAGTTGCCACGAAGGACTCGACGGTGGTTGCCCGGCTCAAGTCGGCGGGCGCCATCATTCTGGGCAAACTTAATCTGCACGAGTTTGCCTACGGACCGGAAGGCATCAACGCCCATTTCGGCACTCCGTGGAATCCCTGGGACAAAACGACGCATCGCATTCCTGGCGGGTCGTCATCCGGGTCCGGAGTGGCTGTCGCGGCGGGCCTGCTTCCGATGGGGATGGGAACAGACACCGGCGGCTCCATCCGCATGCCCGCTGCCTGTTGTGGCGTGGTTGGACTAAAACCCACATTCGGCCGGGTCAGTAAGGCCGGCGTTTGGCCACTGGCGTGGACGATGGATCACATGGGGCCGCTTACGCGAAAAACGGAGGATGCCGCCCTGGTGCTTTCGGTGATTGCCGGCGCCGATCCTGCCGATCCAACCGCGAGTAATCGGCCGGTTTCTGACTACACCGCGGAAATCACCCGCCCGGTCCGCGGGTTGCGGATTGGAGTCTTCACCGATTACGTTTCGACCGCGGACCGAGTAATGGGAGATGCCGTTCGAGCAGCCGCCAAAGTCTTCGAAAACCTCGGCTGCGTGGTTCAAGACATATCGTTACCGTCGCATTGATACAGCGTTGGCGCCAGCTTCGCCGTGCTCGGTGCTGAGGCGTACACACTTCTCGCGCCGCTTCTTCGTGAGAACGTCTCGAAGTTCGCGCCCGATGTTCGCCGTCGGTTGTTGGCCGCCGCTTTTTTGAGCGCACGTGACTACATCAACGGTCAACGCGCGCCGGCTGCTACGCGACGAAGTGGATTCGGTGCTGGACCGCTTCGATTGTCTCTTGGCGCCAACGACGGCGATCGCCGCGCCACCCGTTGACGCAAAGGAAGTGTCGATCGGTGACCGTAAGATGCGCGTGCGGCCTGCCATTACGATGTTCACTCGGCTCTTCAATCTCACGGGGCATCCGGTGCTGGCGTTGCCGTGCGGGTTCAATTCAGAAGGTATGCCGCTTTCAATGCAACTCGTCGGCCGAGCGTTCGATGAAGCCACCATCTTGCGACTGGGCAAGGCGTACGAGGGAGCAACCGACTGGCATCAACGCCGCCCGCCGTGTGCCTCCGAGGCCTAGCAACCGCACAACTCGGGTTGACCGCGTCTTTAGACCTGCTAAAAAATTAACATACCGGAAACGAGTCGCTCTTCATTGACTGGCGACGATTGGTCCCACGGCATCGCGATTTCGTCACAGGCAAGTTGCCAATTGCAAACGCATTGGAGACCATAAACATAAGCCGGGAAAACCGTCGTACGCTCCAAGGAGTTCAACCATGCGATCTATGTTAGCCGCGTTCGCCATCGTGCTTCTTTCGTGCTCCCTGGGTCGCGCCGATTCGAACACGGCGATCCTTCCCCAAAAGCCGACGCTGAGCAAGAGCCATTTGGCTTTCGGTTTTGCCGGTGACCTGTGGGTCGTTCCAAGGGACGGCGGCGATGCCCGTCGGCTGACCAGCGGCGTTGGCCTGGAATTCGGTCCGCTTTATTCTCCGGACGGAGCACAGATCGCATTTACCGGCGAATACGACGGCAACCTCGATGTGTACCTGGTGTCGGCAACAGGCGGGGAGCCGCGACGGTTGACCTACCATCCGGGTGTCGATGTCGCGGTTGGTTGGACACCCGACGGCAAAAGTATCTTGATGACGTCAAGCCGGACGAGTCACTCACGCTTCAACAAGCTGTTCACGCTGCCGACCGACGGCGGCCATCCGACGGAACTGCCGTTGCCCATGGGCGAGCAAGGGGCAATCACGGCCAACGGAACTCACATCGCCTACGTTCCGTTTTGGAACCGTCGCTCGGTGCCCAACAACTATATTTCGTGGAAACACTATCGAGGCGGACTTGCTTCTCCGATTTGGATCGCAGACCTTGCCGATTCTCGCATCGAGAAAATTCCGCGCGAAGATTCGAACGATCATTGCCCCATGTGGCTCGGCGGCAAATTGTACTTTCTGTCCGATCGCGCCGGGCTGACGTCGCTCTTTTGCTACGATCCGCAAGCCAAACAAGTCACCCGTGTGTTGGAAAACAACGGCTTTGAATTGCTTTCCGCCAACGCCGGCCCCGACGCGATCGTCTATGAGGAATTCGGTTCCTTACACATTTTCGACCCGGCTTCCCGCAAAAGCCGGCCGGTGAAGGTGACGATCGCGTCCGACTACAGCGGTACGAGGTCACGCTACGACAAAGTCTCGAAGAAGATCACCGATTCGGGAATCTCGCCGACCGGGGCACGCGCCGTGTTCGGCGCGCGGGGTGAGGTTTTCACGGTCCCTGCCGAGAAAGGTGATGCCCGCAACTTGACGCAGACGACCGGGATCGTGGAGCGCTTCCCGGCGTGGTCGCCGGACGGCAAGCAAATCGCCTATTTCGCCGACGAGACAGGCGAATACATGCTCCATATTCGCGATGCGAAAGGAACCGGCGAGACGACGAAGATAACCTTGGGCGACGCGCCGTCGTTTTATTTCGCACCGACCTGGTCGCCCGACGGTAAGAAGATTGCGTATAGCGACAAGCGCATGATTCTCTGGTTCATCGACGTGGCAAGCGGAAAATCGACTAAGGTGGACAGCCACACATTCTTCGCAGCGCCCGCTTTTGACACCGCGTGGTCACCGGATAGCCGGTGGCTGGCGTACACGAAGGTGCTCGGCAACAAACTTCGAGCCGCGTTCCTCTACGACACCCAATCCGGATCCAGCCACCAGATCACCGACGGCATGAGCGATGTCCGGCACACGGTATTCGACAAGAATGGCAAATACCTGTATTTCACCGCGAGTACCGATATCGGGCCGACAACGACGATGATCGACATGTCGGGAATGAATCGGCCGGTGACTCGTAACGTGTACCTCGCGGTCCTGGATAAGACGCTGCCGTCGCCGCTTGCCCCCGAAAGCGACGAAGAGAAAGACAAGCCGGCCGAGTCCAAGCCAAAGATCGGCGACAAAGACGAGCCGGTCGACAAGGAGAAAAAGGAGGAAAGCGATAAAGCCGGTACAAAAGACAAACCGGCCGACAAGGAAAAAGGGAAGGATGCCGTCACCAAGATTGACCTGGAGGACATCGGGCAACGCATCCTGGCCTTGCCGTTGCCGGCACGAAACTATGTTGGCCTCGACATCGGTAAGGCGGGTTTTCTATACGTCGCCGAGATTCCCGTGCTGCCGATGGCGATGGCGCCCTCCCCGACGCCGGGACAGCCCATGGGAATGCTCACCATCCAACGCTTTGATCTGTCGCAGCGCAAGACGGACCGAGTGCTCGACCGCATCAGTAGCTTCGATCTGTCGGCGAATGGCGAGAAGATGCTCTATCAGCAGGGCGACAAGTGGCATATCGCCGCCGTGCCTCCCGTGATGCCTGCCGGAAAGGGCGGCGACATGATGGCACAACTCGCCGGCGCCGGACGAATGGGCGGCGCGGGCGCCAATGGCGACGCACTCAAGATCGACGAAATGGAAGTTCTGGTCGATCCACGCGCCGAGTGGAAACAGATGTACCGCGAAGTATGGCGGCTACAGCGCGACTTCCTTTACGATCCCGGCTATCACGGCCTCAACCTGACCGAGACCGCGAAGAAGTATGAACCGTACGTCGATGCCATTACGCATCGCGCCGACTTGAACTACCTCTTCAACGAGATGCTCGGCAACCTCGTGTTGGGCCATACCTACGTGGGCGGCGGCGACACGCCGGATGTGCCGCGCGTGCGCGGCGGCTTGCTCGGCGCCGATTACCGCATCGACAACGGCCGGTATCGGTTTGCTCGGGTCTACGGCGGCGAAAACTGGAACCCGCAGCTCCGGGCCCCGCTGACGCAACCCGGCGTCAACGTCAAGGAAGGCGAATACCTGCTTGCGGTCAACGGCAAAGACCTGCGCGCCGCCGACAATATTTACAAAGCCTTCGAGGCGACCGCCGGAAAGGCGATCACCATCAAAGTCGGTCCGACTTCCGACGGTAAAGATGCGCGCGACGTCACCGTCGTGCCGATCGATTCCGAAATCGGCTTGCGGAACCTTGCATGGATCGAGGGAAATCGCCGCAAGGTCGATCAGATGTCCGGAAGCAAGATTGCCTACGTCTATCTTCCCGACACGGGCGCCGGCGGTTACCGGAACTTCAACCGCTACTTTTTCGCCCAACTCGACAAGGAAGGCGTGGTACTCGACGAGCGCTTCAACGGCGGCGGACTAGCGGCCGACTATATCATTGAGCACCTCCGCCGTGAGCCGCTCAATCATTGGACATCCCGCGAAGGCAAAGATTACACCACGCCGGGTGGCGCAATCTTCGGCCCGAAGGCGATGATCATCAACGAGTTCGCGGGCAGCGGCGGCGATGCCATGCCGTGGTACTTCCGCCGCGCGAAGGTCGGCCCCTTGGTCGGTAAGCGCACCTGGGGCGGCCTGGTCGGCATCTCCGGTTATCCGCCGTTGCTCGACGGCGGCTTCGTTACGGCGCCGAGCTTCGCGTTCTATTCACCCGAGGGAAAGTGGGACGTCGAAAACCACGGCGTCGCTCCCGATGTGGAAGTGGAACACGATCCCTACGAAGTCCGCCTCGGCCGCGACCCGCAACTGGAACGGGCCGTGCAGATCGTTCTGGAAAACATGAAGAAGAACCCACGGCAGATGCCGAAGAAGCCGGAGTACCCGAACTACTACAAGAACGGGAAGTAGTTCGTGCGACGAAGATCGAGTGGGATCACCGAACGCATATCATGATAGGTGCCGGCGGGATTGCGCCGCGGACGGCACGCGTTCTTTAGGTAACACTCGTGTCCGATGACTATGACCTGTTCGTGTCGTATTCCCGGGCGGATAACCGCGAGGGATGGATCGAGCGCTTCCTCGACGCGCTCATCGAGGAACACCGCGAGTTTACCGGCGGGCGCGCGCTCACGTATTTCTTCGACCGCCAGGACATCCGCAATTTCAGCCACTGGGAAACCGAGATCTTCAATAAGGGGCTGACCAAAGCCAGGCTCTTCCTCGCGTTCCTCTCGCCGCGCTACTTCGCCAGCGACGTTTGCCGCAAGGAATGGAAAGCGTGGATCGACCAGGAAATCGCCCGGCACATTCTGTCGTCCGGGGCCGCGCCGATCTACATCGTCGAGGTGCCGGGCTTCGTGTCCCGGCCGATCTTGCCCGAACTCGAGGTCGCGCGCCGGGTCGCCGAGCTTTGCGGCGTGCCCGCCCCGCACGACCGCTTCACGAACGATCTCGCGCCCATCGTCAAGGAATTCCGCCGCCGGCAATTGAGCGCCGTGCAGCCGTTCTACCACGCCGGCCTGGAGGCGCTGCGACAGGCCGACCTGCGGAAGGAGCTTCGCCGCCTGGCGGAAGACCTCGACCGCCGCACCCAAGAAGCCGCCCGTGTGGACCAGAGCTACAGCACGGTCCCGGCCTACAACCGGAAGTTCTCCGGCCGGCTTGACGAACTCGTCGAGCTGCGGCGCAAGCTCACCGACAACCACGCCGGCGTCATCTCCGGCATTCACGGCCTCGGCGGCATCGGCAAGACCGAGCTGGCCTTCACCTTCGCTCATGCCTACGCCGGCGTCTACCCCGGCGGGCGTTTCTACATCCCCTGCGAACGGCAAACGCAGCTTACCGACGCCCTCCTGCACCTCGGCAGCGACGGCCAGTTCCGTTCCCGCATCTCCGACGAGGAACGCAAGATTCCCGCCGACCATTTCGCCGCGGTCCTGCGCTGCCTCCGCGAACGCCTCGACCAGATCGGCCCCGTTCTGCTGGTACTGGATAACGTCACCGATCCGGACCTGGTGTCCGACCAGCAGACCGACGCGCTGACGGTGCTCGGCCCGCAGCTACACCTGCTCGCCACCACGCGCCTGGCATCGGCGGCGCATCCAAGCTGGCTCATGCTCGGCGAGCTCAAACCCGAGGATGCGCTCGACCTGATGGAGAAGTATCGCCCGTTCGCCGATGACCCCGAGCGTGTGGCCGCGCAGGCGATCATCCGCAAGCTCGGCGGGTTCGCGCTGGCCATCGAGCTAGTGGCCGCGGGGCTGGCGGTGAAGCCCTCGGCGACTTATACGAGCGTCGGGGCGGGGATTGGCCTCGAAGACCTCGACGTGCTGGCGGAGGATCGGGACGTCGAGCTGCGCCGGCACAACCACGAAAAGCGGTTACAGGCGGTCCTTGGCCCGACGCTTGCCGAGTTGCGGCCAGAGGAGCGGCGGGCGATGGAGTACGCCGCGCTGCTGCCGCCAGACCTGGTGCCGTTGCCCTGGCTGCGGGCGTTGCTCGTAGAGGACTTCCCGGCGCTCCGAGAGGTCGGCAGATGGGGCGATCCATGGGAAGCCCTTTGTCTAAGGCTGGTTCGGCTGGGCCTGCTTACTCCCGTGGAAGAAGAGACGACCGCGCGGCGCCTGGTGCGCGTTCACCGGTTGGTGCAAGAATTATTGCGGCGCGAATTGCCCGGCGACCAGCTTCAGGCGCGTCAAGAACGCGTCCACGCGTTGGTGCGATCCCGCGATACGGCTCTGCAGCAAACGAGCAATTGGCAAGAAGCTCGCTGGGAGCTGGAACCGCTCGACGCCCTCGCCTGGCTTTGGGATGAGTCCGGGCATCCAGAGAGTTCGTTGCTGATGAACCAGATAGGCCTGCGATGGCGTGATGTCGCGGAATGGACCCGGGCCGAGCCGTTGATGCGACGGTCCCTTGCGATCAAGGAACACAGCTTCGGCGCCGACCACTACGAAGTCGCCATCCGCCTCAACAACCTGGCCGCGTTCCTCCACGCTAACAACCGGCTGCTCGAGGCCGAGCCGCTCATGGCTCGCGTGGTGGCGATTTTCGAACGGAGCCTGGGCAAAGATCACCCCAACGTGGCGACGGCCCTTAACAACCTGGCTCAGTTACTGAAGGACACCAACCGGCTGGCCAAGGCCGAGCCGCTGATGCGGCGCGCCCTGGCCATCGACGAGCACAGCTTTGGCCCCCACCATCCCAACGTCGCCATCCGCCTCAATAACCTGGCCGTGTTGCTTCAGGCCTCCAAGCGACTGGTCAAAGCCGAGCCGCTGATGCGACGGGCCCTGGCCATCCACGAGCACAGCTTCGGACCCGATCACCCCAAGGTCGCCACGGACCTCAACAACCTGGCCCTGCTGCTTACGGAGACCAACCGGCTGGCGGAGGCCGAGCCGCTGATACAGCGTGCCTTGGCCATCGACGAGCGCAGCTACGGTGCTGATCATCCCGACGTCGGCAGAGACCTCAACGCCCTGGCATCTTTGTTCCGGTCCACCAACCGGCTGGCCGAGGCCGAGCCGCTGGTGCGGCGGGCCCTGGTCATCGACGAGCGCAACTTCGGCTCTGACCATCCCAACGTCGCCGGAGACCTCAACAACCTGGCAATGTTGCTTAAGGACACCAACCGGCTGGCCGAGGCCGAGCCGCTGATGCGGCGGGTGGTGATCATCTTCATCCAGTTTCAGCTACGCACCGGGCATCCACATCCACATCTCCGAGCCACAAGAAGAAACTACGCTGGCCTTCTTTCGGCAATGGGCCGCTCGAAAGAAGAAATCCAACAGCAGTTCGAGGAAGTCGAGGCCGAAGCCCGCCGTGGGTTGGCTGAATCGTAGCCGCTTACGAGTGTGTCCGAACTACTACAAGAACGGAAAGTGAGCGGTTGCCATAATACGCACGCCGGCCTAACGGCTCGACGCTCGCCGGATGTGCCGACGAGCGTTGAGTCGCCGGGGTTCACGTGGCCACTATCACGATGAAGCAGGCTGCTGCTTTGAATTGAGTGGTGAGGGCCGGGATTGAACCGGCGACCTAAGCCTTTTCAGGGCTCCGCTCTACCAGCTGAGCTACCTCACCAGACGAGACAGACCTCACTTTAGGGGCAGCTTTACGAACCGTCAACCTTTTCCGCACGCCGGCTAATCCAGTAAGGATGCCGTTCTAAGGTGCGAAGTTCGCGTTACTTTCTGTGTAACGTTGAAGACCTTCCGTCGGCCTGCTACGATCAAAACGATACCTGTCGCGTCCCTCCAAGGCTCGCCATGTCCGAAGCACCCGATCAGTGGTTGCGTCTCCTTGATGGAATACGTGAGGGCGACCCGAAAACAGTTCGAGACTTTTGGGACAACTATGGCCCGCTGCTGTACCGCCTTGCGGATAAGCACTTGGAAGGCGGCATCCGAAGGCGTGTCGAGCCCGACGACGTCGTTCAGTCCGTGTGTCGGACGTTTCTGCGTCGCGCACAGGACGGGCAGTTTACGCTCGGGGACAGCACCCAACTCTGGAGCCTGCTTTGCGCCATCACGTTGAATAAGGTGCGTCGACTACTTCGCTTTCATCTGCGGCGCAAGCGCAGCATGGACCAGGAAGCCCGGGGCGCCGCGAGTTCGGAAGACGCCAGTGCCATGGAGTTTTCCGTTCCCTCCGATGAGCCGACGCCGTCGGAGGCCGCGGAGTTTGACGACGAGCTGCAAAAGCTTTTAGCTTCGCTCGATGACGAACAACGACAGGTAGTCGATCTCAAGCTCCAGAATTTCACGCATGAAGAGATTGCCGAGAAGTTGGGCTGTTCGGAACGAACCGTCCGACGACTTGTGAAGATTGTCCAATCGCATCTCGAACGGCAATTGGAGAGTGCCATCGATGCCCGATGAGCACGACTACCGCGACACCATTGACGAAACTGCCCGTCGACGGTTCGAGGCGGCGTGGCGGTCAGGCCAACCACAGCCGATCGACGCATTTCTCCCTGCCGCTAACGATCCGCGTTTCCCTGCGACATTACGCGAACTCGTTTGCATCGACCTGGAGTTTGGCTGGAAGAAATGGAAGACTCGTGACGTCGACGCCACGGTAGTCAACCCGCCGCAAGTAGAGGAATACCTGAGTCGCTTCCCGCAACTTCGAGACACCGAGCACCTGATCGCACTTCTCCGAGAAGAGGTTCGTCTTCGCGCCGACGCCGGCGACGTTCCATCGCCGCAAGAACTTCGCCGGCGATTTCCAGACGTAGAGCAAACGGTTTTGGGGCTTCGCGACCATTCCATTCGCGGTCAGGTCGGCAATGCGCGAGGCGCCGAGATACCCGGTTACGAGATTTTGGAGACCATCGGTCGCGGCGGCATGGGCATCATTTTCAAGGCCCGGCAAGTCGGACTGAAACGAATCGTCGCTCTGAAACGGATTCTCTCCGGCGCCCACGCCAGCACCGAAGAACTGGAGCGCTTCCGCCGCGAGGCCGAGGCGGTCGCGCAACTTCAGCATCCCAACATTGTTCAGGTCTACGAGATCGGGGAGCAGGACGGACAACCGTTCTTTTCGCTCGAATACGTCGACGGCGGCACCTTGGCCGACTTCACCAAGGGTCAGCCACAACCGAGCATGCAGGCTGCCAAGTTCATCATCACGCTGGCGCGCGCGGTGGAATGCGCCCATCAGCGCGGTATTCTGCATCGAGACCTCAAGCCGAGTAACATCCTTCTCCAAAAGGATGAAGGCGGAAGGATGAAGGATGAAACCAACGAAGTGATTTCCGATTCATCCTTCATCCTTCATCCTTCATCCTTCCGACCTAAGATCACCGACTTCGGCTTGGCAAAACAACTCGGGTCCGATGACGGGGGCACGGCAACGGGAGATATTCTCGGCACGCCGAGTTACATGGCGCCCGAACAGGCGACCGGGAACACCCGCGCCATTGGACCGGCCACCGATGTCTACGCATTGGGCGCTATCCTCTACGAATTGCTGACCGGGCGGCCTCCGTATCGCGGTGAATCGCCGATTGATACGGTCGAACAGGTATGTCGCGGCGATGTCATTCCACCCGGTCGATTGGTTCCGAAGCTGCCGCGGGATATCGAGACCATTTGTCTGAAGTGTTTGGCAAAAGAACCGGTCAAGCGCTATCTCCGTGCCGCCGACCTTGCGGACGACCTGGAGAGGTTTACCGACGGCAAGCCCATCCTCGCCCGACGCACGGGTCCGTGGGGGCAAGGCGTTAAATGGGTCCGGCGTCGGCCGGCACTGGCGGCGTTTCTGGCTAGCACAGCTGTCGGTTTAATTGCCCTGGCGATCTTGAGTGTGTTGTGGTCGAACGCTCGATTCCAGAGCGCACTCGACCGCGAACGTTTGAACAAGGCCGAGGCTGAATTCCAGTCGGAGCAAGCGCGGCAGGCGCAGGAACATCAGGTTCTTGCGGAGGCCCAAGAGCGGGAAACACGAGGGTCGCTCTACACGGCTCACATGCTGCTGGCACATCAAGCATGGCAGAACGAGAATGTCGAACGCGTGCTCGAGTTGCTCGAAACCCACCGGCCAGAAGATGGACACGAAGACTTGCGTGGCTTCGAGTGGTATCGTCTTTGGCAACTGTGCCACAACGAACGTTTGATCCTGCGTGGCCATACCGGGAACGTCGAAGAGGTTGCTTTCAGTCCCGACGGTCGATTATTGGCTGCGGGCGGCGGCGATTACACGGTCAAGATCTGGGATGTCGCGACCGGTGAGGAAAAGGCGACTCTGCGCGGACATTCAGGTGCGGTGGTGACCTTGTCGTTCGCTCCCGACGGTAAGACTCTGGCAACCGGAAGTGGGGACCGTACGATTCGGCTTTGGGATATTGAAACTTCGGCCGAACTTGCGACGCTGGAAGGACACACCTGCGAAATCTACTCGGTTGCCTTCAGTCCCGACGGCAAGACATTGGCGTCCGGCGCCGGGGTGTTGCAACTCGAAAACAAGTACGGAGAACTCAAACTGTGGGACGTTTCCACCCGTGAAGAGGCTAGAAGCTTCTCCGGGCATCAAGGGGCAGTTTCGTCGGTGGCGTTCATCGGCGACGGATCGACGCTGGCCAGTGGAAGTTGGGACGGAAGCGTGCGACTATGGCGTGTGGCGGACGGGTCGGAAATCGAGACGTTCACGGGCAACTATGGCCAAATCTACAGCGTGGCAGTGTCAGCCGACGGCCGGACACTGGCTGCGGGCGATAATCGAGGTTCGGTCTTCATCTGGGATCTGCAGAGTCGCAAGGTCAAACACACATTCGCTGCACATGCGGCGCGTGTCAGCCAGTTGTCGTTCGTGGGAAATGGTTCGATGCTGGCAACGGCGAGCCGCGATCGCACCGTCAAACTTTGGAACGTCGAAACCGGCAAGCCGGCGGGGACTATTGTCGGACATGTCGGCCAACTCCAGACGCTCGCGGTTGCTGCCGACGGGCGAAGTATTGCGACGGGTGGGTACGACAAGGTGGTTAAGATCTGGGAACTGCCAACGACCGAGGAACGTGACACCTTACGGGGTCACACCGGCTCGGTGGGGGCGGTCAATTTTTCTCCGGACGGCAAGTGGTTGGCCTCGGCGGGGCAGGACCGTGTCATCCGCTTATGGAATGTGGCCACCGGAAAGATGGAAACGGCATTCCCGGCCGGGAAACGCCTTGGCGAGGACGGACACGCCGCGCTGATTGCTCGACTGGCTTTTTCTCCCGATTGCCAAACTCTGGCGACCGCCGCCGCGGACGGAAAGGTGAAGCTCTGGGAGTTTCGCACCGGAAATCTGCTCGCCACGCTGACTGCCGGTGAGTTCCCCATCTTCGGGCTAGCCTTTCATCCATCGACCAATTCTCTCGCCACTGGCGATTTCAAAGGCGTCTTGAAACTTTGGGACCTGGGCACCCACGAAGCCAGAATGACGACGCAAGCCCACAGCGAGTGTGTGCTTAGCATGGCCTACGCGCCGACCGGCGAACTCCTTGCGTCAGTGGGCTCTGAACCATTCGGAATTAAGTTGTGGAACGGGACGACGGTCCAAGAGTTGGTCACGATTTCCGAGAACCTCATGACCGCAAGCAGTGTCGCGTTTCATCCAAAGGCGCCATTCGTTGTCGCCGGCACCGGAGAAGGTACGGTGCTGTTCTTCGATCGGGACTTCCACGAACTCCGACACACGCTTAGAGGTCACACGGGCGGTGTTTACAGCATGGCCTTCACGCCCGATGGAAAACGGCTTGCCGTCGGCAGCGGTGATGGCGCCCTCAAGATTTGGGATCTGAATGCCTGGCAGGAAGTCGCGACCATTTCGGCCCATCGTGGCCGAGTCACGTCGGTGGCGTTTTCGCCGGACGGCAAGACGCTGGCTAGTTCGAGCGTCGATGGTACGGTGCGCTTGTGGCGCTGGCGCCTCGTGACGTAACAGATGTACTACCATAGATAGCTGAAAAGCGGTTAGAATAATCTCGGATCAAGTCGCATCGAGGCCCCCTTTATGCCGCTGACTTCCGCGTCCGAGCCATCGGCCGTTCACGTCGATGAAGATCGGATTATTCACGTCCTTGTCAACCGCGGACTGGTGTCGCGCGACGAGGCGGAACAATGCCGGTCGTCGCGTCACGGTCCGAGCGGCGCCGACTCGTTCTTGGCTCGGCTGGTGCAATCCAACAGCCTGACGCCCGAACAGGCACGCCGTGTCAGCGAGGAATTTACCCTTCCGGTTGCTCATCAGATCACCGGCTACCAGTTGCAAGAGAAAATCGGGCACGGGTCGATGGGAATCGTTTTCAAGGCGCGCCAGATCAGCATGGATCGCCCCGTGGCCATCAAGGTTTTGCATCCGCGCCTTGCCTCGAATCCGAAAGACCTGGAACGGTTTCTTCGAGAAGCACATCTCGCGGCGAAGCTCAACCATGCGAACATCATCCAGGCCATCGATGCCGGCTCGACAGGGAAGGTTCACTATTTCGTGATGGAGCTTGTCGAAGGCACCAATGTGGATCAACACCTCCGCGCCGGGAAAATCTACGGCGAGCGCGAGGCATTGGATATCATTCTGCAAATCGCGCGAGCATTAGAGCACGCTCATAGCCGCCAGTTGATCCACCGCGACATAAAACCCGCGAACATCGTTTTAACATCGGACGGCACAGCGAAGCTGGCCGACTTGGGATTGGCTCGCCAGGAAGTAGGTGACGCTCTCGCTGCGGATGAACAGGGCCTCGTGATCGGCACGCCCTACTACATTGCGCCGGAGGCCATCCATGGACGGCTGGACATCGACGCGCGTGCCGACATTTATTCGCTGGGCGCCACGCTCTATCACATGGTCACGGGACAGCCGCCGTATCCGGGCACCGAGGTCGATGCGGTGCTGGCTGCACATCTCAAGCATGATTTGACGCCGCCGGATCACATTAACACGGCGCTCTCGGCCGGGCTAGGAGAGATGGTCGAGCTGATGATGGCGAAGTCTCCGAATCAGCGCTACCAGACGCCTAGCGATCTCCTGGTCGATATCGAATGTCTCATCGCCGGTCAGGCGCCGAAACTGGCGCGAAAACAGATCGAAATGCGTGTGCTGGAAGGATTAAAAACCGGAAAGCGCGACGAAGAAGAAGCCGAGCGCGAAGAAATCGAACTAGAACCGACGGCTGCTTACACCGTTTGGCTCTGGCTGTTGGGGGCGCTACTCGGAATCAGCATCCTCCTCAATGTACTGCTGATGATCATGAAGAATTAGTCGGCTCCGCTTAACGCCACCCAATCTTCAGAGTTCTCTCCCAGGTTCCTGCCGGTCAACTCGCGAAGGGCGAACAACACCGCTTCACGCTGTGGGTAGGTGGATTGGTTCGCCATTTCCGCGCGTCGAGTTTCAAGTTCCTTCACCCGAAGCGGCCGGAGTCGCACGCAGTAGTCGTAGCGCTCGCGCGGGGCCCCAATCACATCCGCGTACTGAAGGACCGAGAAATCCTGCCGGAGATAGGTGACGTCGCCGCGAATTAACAACTGTGTCGGGATAAACGAAACCGAATTCCGAGATACTTGTGAGACCCGCACCGACCCCGACCCGCCGGAACCCCCGCCGTAATTGTGACCACCGATTCCGCCACCCCCTCCGCCTTGCAATGCCAGCGCCGCAGTCTGGCCGGTGACCGGCGTGGAGGGCAGAATCCCCGAGCCCCCCGGCTGGATGCCCACGACGGAGTCATTGGTTGAAGTTGCCGGTGGATGACACAACAGACAGTTGGTCACGTGATGAATGCGGGCGACTTCACGCACGCCGAATCGGCCTGAGTCGCCGATTGGAATCGGCGCCGTCGGGTCGGGCCGCGAAAGTAGTGTGATGAGCAACGGGATGGCCGCATCGTCGCGGAGCGCGGCCAGTGCTTCGGCGGCATGATCGGCTGCCGGCGCCCACGGATAACGCAGTGCACGAACGAGCACCAACCGATAATCGTCCGCGGGTCGTTTGTGCAATGCGCGAATCGCGGCTTCACGCACGCTCGGGGAAAGATCGAAAACGGCACGCTGGGCCAGTGCGATGGTGGCCGACTTTTCGGGAATCTCATCCAAGAGATCAACCAACATGCGCCGTCCCGGTTCATCCTCGTGCATGAGAAGCTGCATGATGGTCGGAATTGCGGCAGCACGCAGCCATTCGGGTTTCTTATCTCGCTTCTCGTACCAGAGGGCCGTCTTTATGGTGGCAAGGTCGGGTCGTTGGTCGTGTTGGTTCCGAGGCGCCGCGAGATTGAAGTAGGCGCGGAGCTTGAAGGACAACACGCCCAGAGTCGCGGCCTGGTGAGGAGTCATTCGACACGCCCCGCCCCAGCGCATCGGTAGATAACCCAGGTCAGGCCGTTGCCGCATCAGAACCAGCGGGTCGACATACATGTTTTCTGATGACCGGCCGCACGCCTCATAGCTGGCGATGTACCCTCCGATCAGGTTGGTCATGGATGCACGATCGAGCCGACGCACTTCCGGCACCCACGCCAGTTCACGACGATGTTGGTTTTCCGCACATCGGTTTAGACGTTTTACTTCTAACGCGGCCTCGATCGGACGTTTCGGGAGCCTCAACGACGCTTGCAGCCCGGCGGTCGAGCCGAATTCGGCACGTTCGGCGGTTGTTTCGTCGTCGGCCGACGGCGCCGGGTCTTTGTCAAACGCGGCCAACAGCTTTTTCGTTAGGGCCTCGCGGGACTGCGTTGACGAGAATTCACCGATGTTGGTGACGAGCGCTTCGCTGTCCGCGTCCAGTATTTCGTGCTCACTCAGAATGTGTTCGTTAGTCTCTGCCTGAGCGATGTCTGGATTCCGCTCATCAACACGTGTTCGATCGGCGAATCCATAGGCGCCAATGGACACGGCGATAACGCAGGCCGCGGCGATTCCCGCGTAGATAACGCGCCGGCGTGACCGGCTGGATTTCGAGGACGATTTCGTTTCCATCTCAGGTTGGATGCACGGCGGCGATGACTCCGGTATTACCGGTGCCGCGCTCACCAGCGGACTGTAAGTGTCCGTGGGTTTCCGAGGCTCAGTTGCCGAGGGAACCATGATTTCGGACATACAATTCGGACACACGACCGGCGTCCCGACGATTCGAAGCTCAGCGGTGAGCCGCACATGACAACGACTGCAAGAAAAGCGGATGTGCACGACGGAATCCTCCCGTTGACGTGAAAGACATGTAGGATCGAGTTTACGCTGAAATGAAAACGAAATCGAGCATTATTTCGACAAAAACGCTCTTGGCTGCGATGACGACGGTTCTAGGAGCTTGTTGAGAGTAGCGGAGAGAACGTTCGCGGCACGATTCGTCGCCCGCGCAAGCCGGAACAGCTCGAAGATGATTGTTGGTCGCGCCGCGAATCTGCGAACAAGCGTCGGCAAGTGAACCCGACCAGCCGACATCAACGAAACCAGCACCGGCGATAAGTCGGTATGCACATCGTCGGAGACAACGCGAACGCAAGCAAACTCGATGCCCGCCTTCGCACATGCGCGCGCCAGCGACCACGACTCCATGTCGACGGCGTGCGCGGAGTGCATGGCGCCTAGTGTTCGCTTTTCCACAGCGTTTCCGATCAGGCGATCCACCGTCAGCACCGTTTCGTGGCGAGTCGGAGTTTGATTCGAGATTGAAGCAGTAACCGCTAGTCGCACACCCCGGCCGTCGACGACTTCCGTGGGGATGACTACGTCGCCGACGCGGACGTTCTCGTTAAGACCGCCCGCGAACCCGGCCGAGATGATTAAAGTCGGCCGGTAGGTGACACCATCGTGCAGTAGCCAATCCATTGCTGTTTCAGCGCTTTCGGCGCCGATGCCGGTCTGGGCGACAATGGCCGTGAATCGTCCGCTGCCAAGCCAAACGGGGAATGGCGCATGTCGAAGACGTTTGGTGTGCCGGAAGGATCGGAGGAACGGATTGGACTCGCGACCCAAAGCGAACAGGACACACGGTACCTCCATAACGGCGGGATTCTACCGTGATCTTGTAATGGAAGCCAGCTATTCTGTAGCAGCGTGCGGCGTCATTTGTAAAACAACCGTAGTCTTGTCGTGCCCAACCGGAGGAAATGGCAAATGAAAAGTGTGAACGGTAAGGTGCTTGGTGCGTTGGTCGCTGCGTCGATTGCGTGTGGTACTGCGTTCGCTGACGATTGGCCGCAATGGATCGGGCCACAACGGGACGACGTTTGGCGCGAAACCGGCATCGTCGACCGATTTCCCGAAGGTGGGCCGAAAGTTCGCTGGCGAGCACCGGTCGCCGCCGGATACTCCGGACCGGCCGTCGCCGACGGCAAGGTGTTCATCACCGACCGTGTCATCGCTCCCGGCGCGAAAGACCCTGGTAACCAATTCAATCGCGGCAAAGATGTGCCAAGTTCCGAGCGCGTTCATTGCATCAACGAAGCCGACGGCAAAGTGCTGTGGACCCTTGAATATGACTGTCCTTACACCGTGTCATATCCGCTAGGTCCGCGCACCACGCCGGCGGTGAAAGACGGCAAAGTCTACACGATCGGCTCGGAAGGCCATCTGTACTGCATCGACATCGCGACCGGCAAGGAGGTTTGGAAGCATGAACTGAAGAAGGAATACAAGACAAACTCGCCGCTGTGGGGCTACTCCTCGCACCTGTTGATCGACGGAGATAAGGTATTCAGCATGGTCGGCGGCGAGGGCAGTGCCGTTGTCGCATTCGACAAGAACACCGGTAAGGAAATCTGGCGAGCCCTGACTTGCAAGGACATCGGCTATTGCCCGCCGATGATCTACGAGTTAGGCGGCAAGCGCCAATTGATCATCTGGCACGGCGAATCCGTGAATGGCCTGGATCCCGAATCCGGCAAGCTGTATTGGACCCACCCGATCGCAACGTACGGCGCGATGGCCATCGCCACGCCGCGCAAGGTCGGCAATGATCTATTCGTGAGCGCCTATCCGAACGTTGCCCAAATGCTCCGTTTCGGCGACAAGGCCGAACCGGAACTCGTCTGGAAGAAGCCGAGACAACAGGAAGGCATGCATAGCTGCTTCGGCACTCCATTCATCGAAGACGGCTACATTTACGGTTGTAGCCAGAACGGGCAGATTGTGTGCCTCAATGCGGACACCGGCGAACGGCAGTGGGAGACGTACAAGCCCCTCAATGATGCGAAGAATCTTGCCTCGGCAGATACGTTTATCATCAAGAACGGCGACCGCTTCTTTCTATTCACCGAGAACGGTGACCTGATCATCGCCAAGCTCACGCCGGAGAAGTACGAAGAGGTTAGCCGAACGCATCTGCTCGACCCGACGAGCAAAGCATGGAACCGCCCGGTGATCTGGTCACACCCGGCGTTTGCGAATCGGAGCATCTACGCACGGAATGATAAGGAGTTGATCTGCGTGTCGCTGGCGAAGTGAATTTATTTACGCCTCGGCAAACTTCGTTACGAATCCATCCCACACGCCGTTTCGATTCCGCCGTTTCAGAGCATCCGGCGTACTGGGGTAGTTAGATGAATTTGTGCTTCCCGCTACATAGACGCCGCCGTTGGCGTGGGCAACACCGAGCGCACCATCCGAGTTGGCGCCGCCTAGAAAAGTCGAATAGCTAAGAGTTGTGCCATCGCTGCTCACCGCAGTCAAATATGCGTCTGAACCGCCGCCAGAGGTGGTGTCAAAGCTCCCCGGTGTAGTCGGAAAGTTGGTCGAGCCAGTGCTGCCGGCGACATATGCGATGCCGTTGATGTCCACGGCGATCGCGACGGCCTCGTCGCCTGACGATCCACCAAGGAAGGTCGAGTAGACCAACGCAGAACCGACGGGGTTCAGATTGCTTACGAATCCATCACGAAATCCTCCGTTGTAGGTCGAATCGAACACGCCCGTCGTGGTGGGGAAGCCGAGTGACAGCGTCCGGCCCGTTACAAAGGCATTCCCCGCAGTGCCCACGGCGATGCCATACGCAATATCCTCGTCGCCGCCGCCCAAGTAGGTCGAGTATACCAGCGCGTCCCCGGTGGCGCTTAACTTACTTACAAACGCGTCCTGGGGGTCGCCATTGTACGTAGTATCCAAGGCGCCCGCCGTAGTGGGGAAGTCGACCGAACGTGAAGTGCCGACGACAAACGCGTTCCCGTCTGTATCAACGGCGATTGCATTGCTGGTGTCATTCACGGCACCGCCTAGAAAGGTAGAGTAGACCAAGGCGGTGCCGGTCGCGTTCAGCTTCGTCACGTACGCGTCGCCGCCGCCATTGTAACTGGTGTCCAACGCCCCGGCCGTCGTGGGATAACCCCCTACGGCCTGTCCGGTCACATAGGCATTACCTCCCGTGTCCACGGCAATCCCGAGTCCGATTGCGTCCCAAAAAGTGGAATAGACGAGCGTGGCGCCGTCCGGACTTAGTTTGGTAACGAATCCACTATCCGAAACCGTGTCGTACGCACCAGGAGTCGTGGGAAAATCGGCGGATTGGGTCTGTCCCGTGAGATAGGAGTTGTTATTAGCATCTAAGGCAATACTCCGTCCCTCTTCGTAGTTCGACCCACCTAAGTACGTTGCGTAAATCAACCCGGTGCCGTCTGGGTTGAATTTCGCTACGTAGGCATCCGTTGCGCCTCCGAATTCGGTGTTGTAGGCACCTGGTGTAGTCGGGAATTTGGTCGAATTTGATTCTCCCGTCACGTAGGCATAGCCACTGTCGTCGACAGCGATGCCTTGTGCGTCTTCGTACCCAGTAGACGTTGCCGATCCGCCTCCAAGGTACGTCGAATAACTCAACACCAACGGATCAATCACCAACGGCCGCGATTCATCATACGTGCCAATATCGAACGTCACCTCAAAAGTACCGGGTGTTGAGTACTGAGTACCCAGTCCAAAGCTGCCCGCCACTTCCTGTCGAACGCCGTCGATGTCCTGATAAACGTACGGCTTCTGCTGTACGAGATCGCCGGCGGCGGTGCGTAGCACGAGATTGCCACCGTCATCAATCTCCACGCCGTCGGCGCCGGCGAAGTTCAATGTGATTTGGTTCGGATCAACGCCCGGTGAAACGATGAAATCGTACTCCAGTTGTTGATCCTTGCCGTAGTAGACGAGATCAATGCCGGGATAGACGTCGTCATATTCCACGCGGCCGTAGGTCGAAACGTTGCTGCGCCATTGCGATGGGTCGTTGCCGATGAAATAGTTGGCTTTGCCGGGCAATTGTTCCCGCCCAACCGCCGCTTGCGGCTTAGCGCCCACAATCTCCATATGCAGCGCGACGCCGGTGGTCGACTCCGGCGAGCGGGGCGTGTTAACGCCCTGAAGACTGGCTGCATCCAGGGCGTTCACACGCCCCGCTCGCCGGTCTGCTGATTCTGAATTCTGAATTCTGGATTCTGAATTCTGTATGGAGAACACCGCCCCCGTCGGCGTCAGGAACGCCGTGTACCCACCGGCCCGTGTGATGAAGTCCACACGCGAGTCCGTCTGGCCGACATTTTCCTCGAAGGCCAGATCGAGCTTGCCGTAGTTTTCCTCGCCTTGCTCGCGTGGCGCACCGGTGTGGGTACGAACGGCGGACACCTCTCCCTCTAAACTCAAACGCACACCAGCCCGGAGCGCGAGCGACGGGTTTGTCATTCCTTGAGGCGCTGCGAGAATCGGACCCGCGGCAAAGCCGGTCTGCCATGTCCGTTCAAGCTGCGAGCGGTGGCGCTCGCCGGCAGTGTGCAGGGCGGTGAAATCAGGACGTTCGGCAGCGAGCGGTAGTGCGGACTCGCCCGTCCCTTTGCCGGCGGCGCAACGCTCCAACCGCATCGCCTGGGAATCCGCCCCGTGAACACGAACGACAGGACTTTCCACGTTATCGTCTGAATTCAACGTAACTTCCGACCGAGAGATTGCGCCGGATCCCATCGATTCCCATTCGGCAAGACTAAGCGGGAGACACTGAGACGTGAGTAGTAGTCCCAGGCACCCGTCGCCCGGCGGCAAGCGGGATTCAAGTGTTTCGAGCCGCAGATGATGGAATCGATGCATGCGAGTCTCCATTGCACTGCTCCAAAATAGATCCGCCTATTGTTATAACGTGATTTCGAGTCCAAACCGGACGCGCGAAAAAAAAGGATTTGGCGAGATTCTCGGCAGTGCGGGGAGAAGAATGGCCGTAAGTGATGCGTTGAAGCCGACTTCTGTCAGGCTAGGCCTTACAGATCTTATGCCGCGAGTCGATGCAATCCTTGGTTGCATTCCGTGTGTCGACGACTAATCGGGAGTGTTCGGCGATCCATGGAAAGTCGTACGCCGTGTGGTCGGTAATGATGAGCACACAGTCCTGGGCAGCCAGGAAGCGCTCGGTGAGTGATTGGCTGTTTTGCCGAATGGTGTGATGACGCATCCGCGGCAGCGATGGAATGTGAGGATCGTTATAGGAGATGGCCGCACCACGCCGCTCGAGTGATTCCATGATTTCGAAGGCTGGAGACTCGCGCGGGTCGTCGACATCTTTCTTGTAGGCGACGCCGAGCACGCAAATCTTGCTTCCCTTGATTGGCTTTCCGTGCGTGTTGAGCGCCTCGGCCACCCGGTTGACGACATACTGCGGCATGCTGGTATTGATCTCGCCGGCCAATTCGATGAAACGCGTGTGCAAGCCGTACTTTCGCGCAGCCCACGTGAGATAAAACGGGTCAATGGGAATGCAATGACCACCCAGACCTGGGCCCGGGTAGAAGGCCTGGAAGCCGAACGGCTTGGTCTTGGCGGCGGCAATCACTTCCCACACGTCGATCCCCATGGCGTCGAAGACGACCTTGAGTTCATTGACCAGCGCGATGTTCACCGCGCGGTAGGTGTTTTCTAGAATCTTGCATGCTTCCGCCACACCCGTGCTTGAAACGGGAACTACGCCGTCGACGATGGGCGTGTACAGCGCGACGGCAAGATCACGGCTGGCTTCGTCGATGCCGCCGACGACTTTGGGGATGGTTCGCGTGGAAAAGTTCTTGTTCCCGGGATCTTCGCGTTCCGGGCTGAACGCGAGATAGAAATCGCGGCCAGCGGTCAAACCGGACTTCTCCAGAATTGGTCGGAGCATGTCCGTGGTGGTGCCCGGGTATGTCGTGCTTTCCAGAACGACGAGTTGACCGCGGCGCAGATGTGGTCGAATCGCTTCGGCTGTGCTGACGATGTAGGAAAGGTCGGGCTCGCGAGTCTCGGTCAACGGCGTCGGTACACAAATGACGATGGCGTCAACGGTTGCAAACTGACGTGAATCGGTGGTTGCGTCGAACCGCCCGGTGGCAATCAATTCCGCCACGCGTGACGATGCAATATGTCCGATGTAGCTCTCGCCACGTTTGAGCTTGGCAACCTTGTCTGCGTCGACATCAAAGCCGAGAACGGAGTAACCACCCCACGCGAACGTCTCGGCGAGCGGAAGCCCGACGTATCCCAATCCAACGACGCCGACGCTCGCCGACCGATCCTTGATCCTCGACATCAAACTCCCGGCCGGGGATTCCATAACCATCCCGTGGTTCATGCATGCCGTCTCCGCAATGAAGCTAATTGGGCTACATGGTTATTGTAGGATACAATCCCCGCGGGTCGCCGTAAGGAAGTGTTATCCGCGCGGTTCACCCAGCCGCTTGCGATACCATTCGCGGGCGTCGTTGAGGAAACTGATCACGTCGGGTTCGCGGTAGTCAGCGTAGGTCCACGGCCATGGCTCGTAAGTGCCTGCGTGGAATCTCAGTGTCACTTCCGCGAAGATCCCGTCGTTCAAATAGATTCGATGCGATTGGTCCTTGGTTGTCGCCAACATGAACTTGCCCAGCGTAAGGATGCCGGGATCGAGATTGAGCGGCCGAACCTCCGGATAGTTCCCGGACCGAGCGAGCTCCGCCTCCATCTCATTGGTACGGCGTTTGATATCACCAAGACCGTCGGCCGAAACGAGTTGATGAAGAACCAAGAATTGCTTCCGCAACTCCTTACCCATCGACGATTCGTAGTACCTCGTCTGGTGAAAATCGAAGAGCGGACTAACCAGTGCGGTCGGCCCGAAGATGCGTATCAACTCCTTCGACGCCCACTCCAATGCACTGACATTCCGGCTGAATGCCGCAACCACAAGGGCCACCGCATCGTCGGATCGAATCAATCCCATGCCATTGAACTGACAACTGACAACTGACAACTGGCAACTGTTATGTCCGCAATTTCTGCTGCCGCAACAATTCGTCGAGCCATTGCCGGTCCTCATCGCGCACCGAAGTCGCCGGATCCCGGCCATAATCGATCTGTTCGGCGAAGCTTCCCTGATCGTAGGCGCGAGTGAACACGGCGTGCAAGTCCAGCACGGTATCTCGGTCGTCGGCGGATAGCGGCAGGCGAAACCGCGGCAGGTGTTCGCGCAGGGTGGCTTTGTAGATTTCAAACCGGTCGGGCTGATTCGTCCGGGTCACGGTCACGGCGTAGTCCCAATCGGGAAGTCCTTCGCGGTTGAAATCCAGCGTCGGCTTGCCCTGCAACACGAGGTCGATTTCAACCAGGTTGGCTGACGAGGCTCTACCTTCCCGTCGCTTCGCCAGATAGGCATCGCGGCCCGCGCAGGTGGATTTGTTCGCCGGGCTGACCACTTCGATCAGTGTCACAAGGCGGCTTGCGCCGCGATTGCGGATCTCGATGAACTCCTCGTTGTGTTCTTCGCGGACAATCGAGGTGAACAATGCCTGTTCAAGGACATAATGACGTTGCACGACCCGAGCTTTATACCGATTTTCGAGACTCGGCAATAGAACGTGATACAGACTCGTGATCATCTGATGATGAAACGCCAGCCAGAGTGCATCGCATTCCAGGTAAGGATCCATCCCCGGAAACGGACTCGCCATATCTTCAGATCTCCTCGAGATTTTCAACCCAGAGGCTGCCAGGCGGGTTACGGTTCAGGGCGAATCGCACCAAAAGGTTATACCCTTTTTTTGGTCGGCCCCGCAAGAGGGTAGCCGACGATTTGTCTGAATCGTTTTCCTGAGCGTTAACGCAGCGGCGATGGGTCCTGCGCCGCCGGCTGCGGTACGAATTTCACATCCGATTTCACGTCCGATTGTCGTATTGTACCTTGTGAGCGGTATACATATGCTTTCCATGACATCGTCACCAAGGATAGAAATCACATGGCACATTCACACCCAGCCGAGCATCACCCGTCGGCAACTCTCTCCGATGCCGAATTGAGAACGTTACATGAGTCCGATAAGGAAGCCGGGCGGAACATTGTGGTCTTAATGACCGGAGTTTTCGCGCTCGGTTTGATTGGATACTCCATCGTTGCGTACATTGCCGGTAGCAGCCAATACCTGAATTGACGGAAGGTCGGAGGTGACCCGTGAGCCTGCCCGTGGTGCGCCTCGTCTTCGCGGTGACCGGCGTATACGACCTGGTCATCGGGCTGGTTTTCTTTCTTTTCGGCCGACAGATCTTTGACATGGCCGGAGTCACGCATCCCAACCACTGGGGTTACGTCGATTTCGGTAGTCTCATGTTGATCATTTTTAGTCTCATGTTCTTCGCGGTCGCAGCGTATCCCGTCGCCAACCGAAACTTGATTCCTTACGGCATCCTCCTGAAGTTCAGTTACATCAGTGTCGTTTGTCTTTACTGGTTCAAAGAGGATGTGCCGACACTTTTCAAACCATTCGTGTTCATTGACGCCGTAATGTTGATTTTGTTCATCATGGCCCGTCGCACGCTGCGTCTTTGAGCAGCCATTCCGAATTCGTCAAATGTCCAGCCCCATTCATTTGTTGAACTGGTATGCGGGTTGGTGCTTGGTTTTGACCGCATTTGTGACCGGTGCGCTTCTCGGCATGCGCTTTCACCGGGACGATTTTTGGGGCGGTTACAATTCCTTTCGGCGGCGAATCGTTCGCTTGGGCCACATTGCGTTGGCGGCATTGGGCATGATGAATGTCCTGTATAGTTTGTCGCCCTGGCCGCACCCATCGTCGCCGACGGCGGAATGGGCGTCCATCTGCTTCGTCGTCGGTGGCGTATCGATGCCGCTGGTGTGCTTTCTAACGGGGTGGCGGGAATCATTCCGTTACCTGTTCGCGGTACCGGTGACGGCGTTGATTCTTGCGGTTCTTTTCACCCTTTACGGGGCGACCGAATGAGAATCGGACTTCTGGCTCTGAGCGGGTTGCGGGCGCACGACCCGGAGTTGCTCCGGCTAGGCCTGACATTGCCGGGCGTGATTCAGCGCGGCAATGTCATTGCGCGGCTGCCGAGCTTGGGACTGTTGTACATTGCGGCCGTGACACCGCCGGGTCACGAACTCCGCTACTTCGAGGCCAGCGGCGATGGCGCCGAACCTGCCGAGGTGTATGAGTGCGATCTAGTGGCGATCAGTACATTCTCGGCTCAGGTTTTCGAAGCCTATGCGATTGCCGATCGGCTTCGAGCCGCGGGCGTGCGCGTTGCCATGGGTGGTTTGCACGTCACCGTCCGCCCGGATGAGGCGCTTGAGCACGCCGACTTTGTTGTCACCGGTGAGGCAGAAGTGGCCTGGCCCCATGTTGTACGAGCGATCGAGGCAGGCGCCGAACAGCGGCTGTGGCATGCGGCTGACGTTTCAACGGTCGACGTGCAAGACCTTCCGGTGCCGCGCTACGACTTGCTCGCTGAACGGCCGTATAACCGTTTCACCGTCCAAACTTCCCGCGGCTGCCCGTGGCGCTGCGATTTCTGTGCGTCCAATGTGATGCTTCGGCAAAGGTACCGCAAGCGTCCCGTCGAAGATGTGGCACGGGACATTCGCGCGCTTTGCAGCTTGCGCAAACGGCCGTTCGTCGAGTTTGCGGATGACAATACCTTCGTTGACAAGGACTGGGGCAAGGAACTATGCCGGCAACTCATCCCGCTCGGAATCAAATGGTTCACCGAAACCGACGTTTCCGTGGCCGACGATCCGGAATTGTTACGACTCATGCGACAGGCGGGTTGTCGTCAGGTTTTGATCGGGTTGGAAAGCCCTGAGCCGGGTTCGCTCGAAGGTGTGGAACTGCGGTCAAACTTCAAGGCCCGTCGCTGGGCCACCAACCGCGAAGCAGTGCGCGAAATTCAAAGCCACGGCATCACGGTGAACGGCTGCTTCATCCTCGGCCTCGACGGTCACACAACCGACATCTTTGAGCAGGTCCTCACGTATGCACAAGAGACTCCGCTTTATGATGTGCAAATCACGGTCCTGACTCCATTCCCCGGCACACCGCTGTACGACCGCCTTCTCGCCGAAGGCCGGATCATTGACCCCGGCCGGTGGGATTTGTGCACGTTGTTCGACGTGAACTTCGTGCCGAAACTCATGTCGGCCGATGAATTACGGAAAGGCATCTACTGGCTGGCGGAACGGCTCTACAGCGACGAATCGATGGAAAGTAGGCAACGAGGATTCTATAACTCCCAACGTCAATACGGATCGGAGCGGCCGGCGGCGGCCGGCTAAGGTGCGCTGTATTTCTCGTTGGACATGTCCCCCGCACTGACCTAGGCTTGCGCTGGACCCAGTTGAAGAACGCCCCGCTTGCGCCTTGAGGGGCAAATGGCGGCCTGTCGCGGTAGCCCGTCGGTTCGCAGTGTCCGATGCGTTTTTTCTTCCGGGTCGCGGGCAAAACGGGGCGCTCCATGAGTTTCAGCCGCGAACCTAATGCAGAGCCGATACCGGGATATCGCCTCATCGAGCCGCTCGGCACGGGTGGCTTCGGCGAGGTTTGGAAGTGTGAAGCCCCCGGCGGCATTCATAAAGCCATCAAGTTTGTCTTTGGAAATCTGAATGCCCTCGACAGTGATAGCGCCCGCGCCGAACAAGAACTAGGCGCCTTGAATCGCATCAAAGAAGTCCGTCATCCGTTCGTGCTGTCGATGGATCGAATCGAAGTCGTGGGTGGCGAACTCGTAATCGTCATGGAGTTGGCGGACTGCAACTTGCACGACAAGTTTGTCGAATGCCAATCGGCCGGGCTCATCGGTATACCGCGTGACAGCCTGCTGAAATACATCCGCGACGGCGCCGATGCGCTCGACCACATGATCGAGCGGCACAATCTTCAACATCTCGATATCAAGCCCCGCAACCTGTTCATCATCAGCGACCGAGTTAAGGTGGCTGACTTTGGCCTCGTCAAGCATTTGGAACGTGGTTCCGGGTCAATGGCCGGCGTGACGCCGCTGTACGCTCCCCCGGAGACTTTTCGCGGCGACATCAGCAAGCACAGCGACCAATACAGCCTCGCCATCGTCTACGAGGAGTTGTTGACGGGACAACGCCCGTTCACCGGAAAGAACCCGCGCCAGCTAGCCCTGCAACATACGAACGCCGAGCCCGAGCTGCGCTGGCTTCCCGAAGGCGAGCGGCCGATTGTGGCCCGCGCGCTGGCAAAAGATCCCGCCAAGCGCTGGCCCGACTGTCTCTCGTTTGTTCGAGCACTGGTGAATGCTCAGCGCACGGCCCATGCGGAGTTGCTGACGCCGGAACCGATCGTGGTCTGCGGCGAAAACCGGCCGATGAGTCTGGCCGAATCGATGGAAGATGTCTTCCTCGACAACGTTCCCTCCGTGCCCCGGGCGATTCCCGTTGCGGTGGGAACGGGCGGCGACAGCGACAGCGAAGATTTGCTCCAATCGACGCCGATGGGAATCACCATGGAGCAACCGTTAACGGGTGCTCTTCGGCCGACGCTCATCATCGGTGTCGGAGCGTTTGGCAAGCGGGCGTTGACGGAGTTGCGCTGCCGTTTCCTGGATCGTTTCGGCGACATCAAACATGTCCCGGTGATGCGATTTCTCTATGTCGATACGGACCCGGAGGCCATCCGCTTTGCGACGCGCAGTGCGCCAGAAGTAGCCCTAAGCACCGAGGAGGTTTACCATCTTCCACTGCAACCGGTGGGTAATTACCGGAGGCGGATGTTGGAGCAAATTTCCGAATGGTTGCCGCGGGAAAAGCTGTACACCCTTCCACGCTCGTTGCAAACGCAAGGATCGCGCGCGCTCGGACGGTTGGCATTTGCGGACAACCATCTCCGTTTCATGGCCCGACTTCGGCGCGACATCCAACAGATTACTCACCCCGATGCGTTGTTTCAGTCGGTTCGTGATACGGAGTTGGCGCTTCGCGACCAGCGACCGCGTGTTTACGTCATCGGCGCCGCAGGCGGCGGCGGCAGCGGCGTTATGATCGATCTGGCGTACAACTTGCGACGCATGATGCACCAACTCCAGCATCCGGAAACCGAAGTTCTGGCGTTTCTATTCTGCGGCGCACCTCAGGATCCTGCGACACCCAAACTGGAACAGGCCAACGTCTACGCAACTCTCACCGAGCTCAACCACTATGCCGATGCCGGCGTGCGGTTTTCAGCTCAGTACAATTCGGACGGTCCGCGAACGGTGGAAAGTGGCTCGCCATTCAATCATGTTTATTTGTTGGCACTCGCACATCGAAGTCCGAAGGCCCTGGGCGATACGCTGGCACACTTGGGAAGCTATCTCTTTCACGAGTTGACGACACCTCTCGGCGCACGGCTGGATCGTTGTCGCAAGCGCGGCGCCGGCGCTGGCAAGACGCCGTTTCGCAGTTTCGGCACTCATGCGGCGTGGTTTCCACGAGGTCTACTTTTGCGGCAAGCAGCGCGCGGTGGTTGCGCCCGTTTGCTTGGTGAATGGCAGGCGCCCGCGGACCCCATGGCGGCGTCTCAGGTGGACATTGCCTGTGCCGAAGCATTAGCCGACCCTGGGTTGGAATTTCAGTCCGTTTGCAATCGCCTACAAGCCGAAGCTGCCTCCGCATTCGACGGAGACCTTCCCGGTGCAGTCACGCAGTTGCTGTCGGTTCTCGAAGAGCAGTCACACCAATCCGTGGCACAGGAAAGTCCGGCCAGTTGGGCGCGACAAGCGTTACACCGCGTCGAAGACCTGATCGGCGCCGCGCCCGACCTCGAGAGCGACACGAGTTGGCGCCGTAGCCGCGTAAGCCGAGCATTGTGTAACGCAACCCAAAAGTTCGCCGCGGAGTGGGATGAACGACTGTCGTCGGCCGCGTTCAAACTGATGGATCAAACGGGTTGTCGAATCGCTGCCGCCGAAGCCGGGCTACAGCGATTCACTCGGTATTGTGACGACGCCTTTGAAGCCCAGCGGGCACGGATCCTACAGCAAGAGGGTCGCACGCAAGAGATCTGGAAGCATCTCACCCAAGCGCTGGAAGGCTGCGGCCACGGTGGCGGATTCTCGCTGTTCGGCAATCGCTCGCGTCGCTCGCTTCGGGCAGTCATGGATCAGCTTAGCGCCTTCTGTCGTCATCGCCTGGTGGAGGAAGTGGTTGGAGCGGGCCGGCAGTTTTATGCCATTCTCAAGGGCCGACTCTTGGACCGGATTCAAGAGTTAGCGTTCTGTCGGCAGCGCCTGCGTCATCTACAGGAACACCTCGAGTCGCCTCCGGACGAGGCACGTGACCTGGCCGAGACCGCGGCGAACGGCATCGAGACAACTTCGGTGCATTCACCGGCGCCATCTCCCGAAACCTATTGGGAGGCGATCCGCGAATCGGCGACGACACGCGTGCTTCTTCCCGATGGGGAAAGCGATTTGGAACAAGCCGCGCGGAAGTTCTTGCGACGGCTCAAGTCGGAACAATGGGACCGTGTCGACCAGGCCATACAGGATGGATTGTTGGCAGAGTTGGGCGGCCTTCATCGGGTGTGCATGACGGGAAACGACTTGCCGCGACATATTGCCGGGCCACTCATCGGAGTGACCGCCAAGGCCCTGGGAGAGTTTCTCCCCGAAACGGATGTTGCCGAGGTCGAATTCTCGGTTGCCGCCGCCGGGCACGAGGATATTGCGGAACAAATCAAGGACCATTTTAATCGAGCAGCCCCGCTGGTTGACGGTAAGGACACTAGCGATCAGACCGCGTTCCTTCTTACGCCGGGGAGTGATGCCGGCAAAGAACTGGCGGACCACGCCACCCGCTCCGTGCACGGATTGGAGATAGTTCGCGTCCCCGGCCAAGCCGATTTGATGTTCTGCCGCGAACGCGGGAATCTCAGTCCGGAAGATTTGAAGCGGCTGCTTCCGGTTTGCCGGCAGGCCTACTACGAAAAGATGGTCGCGCCGAACACCTCACCGCATGCCCGATTCGACTTCGCCGACTGGCTGCCGCTCGATCCGTAAGCCCGAAGATTCTCCAGCTAGGCACTTTTCCGTGTTGTAATCCAGTTCCACCCCTCGTGGAGGACAACTGGAGTCTTCAAGACTTGCAAATCCAGATGTCGGCGAGTTCGGACGAGTTCACGTAACACGCGGCGCCGCTCAAGGGCCCAGCGCCAGCGGCGCAGCGCATCGAGCTTGGCAGAAAAATAGGCCATGCCTTGCCCAGCCATCGTTCGGCGAACCGCCCGAACTGCCAGGAATCCAAGGTGTGGCAGCAACCCCAGCAGCAGGTCCTTCGCCTGCAGGTTGATCCAATAGACCAGTTCTTCGTTGCGCGCCAACAGATAAACAACTTTGTCGCGCTGCCGGCGGTAAGAAGCCGATTCGGCGTGATGCACCCGAGAGCAGGGTTCATAGACGCAACGATACCCTGCCCACCGCAGTCGAAACGACAAATCGACATCCTCGTAATACGCGCCGAATTCGGGCAGCATAACGCCGGTCGTTTCGAGAGCCTTTCGCCGATAGAACCCGCTTGACGCGCTGGGTCCGAAGACCTCGCAGCGACTTTGATAGTCATCGCTCAACGGTTGGGCGTAGCCGCGATTCCTTCCCCAGCCGCAGATGTGATATTCCTGGCCGGCACTTTCGATCAAGTTCGGACGGTCCATGAACAGCACGAGCGGCGCGACACTACCGACAGTTGGGTCAGCGAAATGAGCCAACGCCGCTTCAGCCCACCCCTGGGTAACATCGGTGTCATTGTTCAAAAGTTCGATCACATCGCCGTGTGCATGGGTCACGCCAGCATTGACGGCCGCACAGAATCCTTGATTGTGCGGTAACTGAATAAGTTCCACCCACGGATGGTTGCATCGTAGCCAGCCGGCCGTGTCATCGGTCGAGGCGTCATCCACAATGATGACTTGAGTTTGCCGCGGCGAATACCGGCGCACGGATGGCAACAAGCGCCGGAGGTGATCCACTCCGTTGAAGGTGGGGATGACTATGGAGAGGGATGGTAGCACGATCGTCCGTGGCCGTGATTTACGTAAAGGCGACATTTCGCGGCATCTTAATGGACATCGCACTTTCGATCAACTCCGATGGCGAGCCGGGAACGTTAGTGACCGGAGGTCGCTGACGCTCCCGGCTCGTCTCGGTCTGCGTACAATACGTGGGTATTCGACAACATCCCATCCCGGGAACAACTAGCAGCCGGAGACAGCAGCACCATGACGCCGTTACAATCGCTTATCGCCTCGGGTACCAAACTCTGGTTAGACTCTGTTGAACCCGCGCTGGTCGTGCAGAATCGTGGCTGGGGCGCGACGGGGGCTACGTCGAATCCCATCATCGTCGCCGGCATCATCGAAAAAGGGCAGTTCGACGACGCCATGACTCGGCTGATCCGCGACGGATTGAAGGATGAAGACCTAGCGTGGCAACTTACGGACATGCTGGTTCGGCAGGCGCAGAGTATGTTTCATCCGGTCTGGAAAGAAACGAATGGGAACAACGGCTACGTCAGCTTCGAACTGGATCCGCTTTTGGAAGATCCGGCCAGCAACATACCCCAGGCGGAGCGGACTAAGCGTTACATCGAACTAGCGAAGAAGTGGAGCGCCGGGCATGACAACCGCATGATCAAGATCCCCGCGACGCCGGCCGGGCTTGCGGCCCTCGAGGAAGTCGTTGCGGCGGGTGTCACGGTAAATGTGACGCTGATTTTCACCGACCGGCAGTACGTGATCGCGCGCGATGCCGTTTGGCGTGGCGCTCGCCGGCGTGCCTCGTTGGAAAAGTTCAAATCCGTGTACAGCATTTTCGTCAGCCGGCTCGATGTTTACACCCACAAGCACGTGCCGCAACTCTCGGCGAATGCGCAAGGGATGGTCGGCATCGTGAACGCCAAGCGGATCTGGCAGCACAATTGCAAGTTCTGGTCGGACAAAAATACGCCGCTTCAGCAGGAAATGATCTTTGCCAGCACGGGGCGAAAGCTGCCGGGCGATATGGAATGGAAATACGTCGAAGCATTCGCCGGTTCCGATATCGAAACGAATCCGCCCGAAACCAACGCTGCCGTTGAAGCGAGTGGTCGCCTTATTACTCGTCGCGTTGACCAACTCCCGTCGAAGGAAGTACTCGACGAAATTGACCGCGTCGTCGACTTGGAGAAATTGGAAACCGTGCTAATGGATGAAGGCGTAAAGAAATTCGCCGATCCGCAAAAACAACTGCTGGCGCAAATTGCCTCGCGTCGCAAAGCCCTTACCTCGGGCAGTTCAAAGTAATCGCCGCGACCTGCCGATTCGAGATCGGAGAAACGGAGCCCATCATGCGGATGGCGAAGCGCCGGGCCCGATGGTGTGCGTACCACTGTCGACGCACCGGATCGGCTAATCGCCGCGGCCTTGACACATCGCCGGTCCTCATGATGAGCCCCGTTTTCTCTTGCGAAGGACGATTCGACGAGGGAAGCCAACACATTGCGTCTTTCGTCCTTCACCACGGTATGCGTATCCGTTCAGGAAACCGGACAAGCGTGACTATGTGGAGCACGTGAAATGCGAATGACGAATTGGATCTGTGGAGCAATTGGCATCGTAGTGGCATTCGTCCTGGGCTGGAACTTCGCGGGGCACGCGGGCTCAGCGAACCGCTCCGACGTTGTGCTCAAGGGCTGGACCAAAGGCAAGGGCTGGGGCGCGGTCTGGGGCAAAGAGGACGAAGTGGGCGCGCTCAACGCGCTCACACCGGAAAGTATCTCGGCCGCACTACAATTGGCCAAGGCAGGCAAGGTCTACGACCTCGGGGTACCGTATGACCGAAATTCATACAAATGGCCCGGGCATAGCCCCGGTGAGATTATTACCTTTCGTTCACCGGAAGGCGTGAAGCGTCAAGGTGATTTTCCGCCGGTGGCCGATCCGAAACTAAACCCACGCCGGATGGGGTGGCATAGCAGCGCACTCTTTATCAACGACAACGTTGGCACCCAGATAGACGGACTTGGACATGTCACCACCGGCGAAGATGATCATTGGTACAACGGCTTCAAGGAGTCGGATTGGGGCGGCAATTTTGGAATCCGTAAGTGCGACTCAACGACGATCCCGCCGATCATTACTCGTGGCGTGCTGATTGACGTCGCTGGGTATCGAAAGCTCGACGCGCTCCCATCACATTACAAGATTACGGCGGAGGAGTTGCAAGCGGCGCTCGCCTCTCAGAAAACGGAACTGAAGCCCGGCGACACCGTGCTCATTCGCACGGGAACGTTGCGGTATTGGGGCAAAGATGGCGCCGATCACAAGAAGATTGGCGAACATGATAGCGCCGGCATTGACATCGGCGCCGCACGCTGGTTAGTGGAGCAAAAAGGCGCTATCCTCATTGCATCGGATACCAGTGGACTTGAGTATCTCCCCGGCGCGATGGAGCCGCCGCAGTTCATTCCGGTACACAACTATCTACTCATCGAGCAGGGCGTGCACATCGGGGAGTTTCACTTTCTTGAGGATCTGGCGCGTGACAAGGCATATGAGTTTTGTTACTTCTGCACGACGAACAAGATTCGCGGTACCGTAGCCGGGTTTGGACTCCGGCCAGTCGCTATCAGGTAAGAAAGGATCACCACAAAGACACGAAGAACACAAAGACAATACGGAGGCTTTGTGTTCTTTGTGTCTTTGTGGTGAGATTATTTCTCTACATTCGATAGTCGTTCGAGCGCCAACATTAGGGCCTGAGTTCCTTTTCGGCCGAAACCCTGCGCTTTCACCGCGACATACAACTGATTTGCCAATGCCAGTCCGGGCAAGGCGAGGCCCATGCGTTTCGCCTCATCGAGTGCGATCCCCATGTCCTTGATGAAGTGCTCGACAAAAAATCCGGGTTCGAAGTTGCGGTCGATGATGCGAGGTCCCAGGTTATTGAGCGACCAACTGGCTGCCGCACCACCGCCAACGGCCTGGAGCACCGTTTTCAGATCCAGGCCCGCTTTGTAGCCATAGAGCAGTGCTTCACACACACCGATCATGTTGGAAGCAATGAGAACCTGGTTCACCATCTTGGTGTGTTGTCCCGCGCCGGCCGGGCCCACGTGAACGATGGTTTTTCCCATGCATTCCAGAATCGGCCGAACGGCATCGATGGCATCGGAATCGCCGCCGACCATGATGGATAACGTGGCGTTCTTGGCGCCTACATCTCCGCCGGACACCGGTGCGTCAACACTGTAGACACCTTTCGTTTTCGCCGAGTCGGCGATTTCCTTGGCCAGCGACGGCTCGCTTGTTGTCATGTCCACGAGGACGGCGCCCGCCTTGCTTCCCGCCAGTGCTCCATCATCGGCTAGAAAAACTTCGCGCACATCGCGCGGGAATCCCACAATGGCAATCACAACATTCGATTTCTCGGCAACCGCCTTCGGTGTCTCCGCCCAGACGGCGCCGGCATCCAGTAGCGGCTGGGCCTTGTCGCGGCTCCGGTTGAAAACGACGGTCGGATATCCCGCGTTCATGACGTGCTGGCACATCCATCGACCCATGACGCCGGTGCCGATCCAGCCCACAGGAGTTTTTTTGGGCCCGGCTTTGGTAATTGCCATGTCGATCCTCCGGATAAGGTAACTCGCGCTATGGTAGTAAAAAAAGGATGAGAGATGAAGAATGAAGGATGAATCGGATACAATCCTCCCAAACGTTGGAGGTTGAACGTGATTCCAGCGCTCAAGGCGCCCATTGTTCTCGTGCACGGGGTGTTGGGTTATAGCGAATTCCGCATGGGCCCTTTGACGCTTGTCCGGTATTTCTCCGGAGCGTCCGAGCTCCTTCGATCGGCCGGCAATCGCGTCCTCCTACCGTGGCTAAGCCCGACGGCCGGCGTGGCGGCGCGTGCAGCACAACTCCGGACATTTCTCGAACGCGAAGTTCCCAATGAACACGTGCACTTGATCGCTCATAGCATGGGCGGACTCGATTCACGTTACATGATCACACGCTTGGGCATGGCGAAGCGCGTCCTTACGCTGACAACCATCGCGACACCTCACCGCGGCTCTAGTTTTGCCGATTGGTGCGTCTCACGATTCGGTCGTGTCTTCAAACCGCTCCTCGAATGGTTCGACATGCCCGCTGAAGCATTCTTCGATCTGACCACCGAACGTTGCCGACAGTTCAATGAGCAAGTTCCGGATGATGACGGCGTGCGGTATTTTTCCGTTGCCGGCAAGCATGACGGCCGATTCAACACACCCGAATGGCTTTTGCCCTACCACATCGTCTTGAGTGCCGAGGGCCCGAATGACGGCATCGTGTCCGTGGCCTCGGCGACATATGGCGACAACATCGACATCTGGGAAGGCGACCACGTAAGCCTGGTTAGTTGGAACAACCGAATCGCGCAAGCTCGGAAGAACATCCCAGATCGCACGGCGGACTACGCCCGCCTTCTCCAACGTCTCGCAGACGAAGGTTTTTGAATCTTGCACGCAGCCGCCTGTTACGATCCTGTTACAGCGCCGAGCTACGTCCGGAAGTAGAATTGCGCAGGTCGATCGAGAATCGCTCGAGGTTTAGCGCAAAAAAAGGAGGTAGCCGATGAGACGTATTTATTGCTGGTCGCTGGCTTTCGTAACCGCCCTTAGCGTAACGTACTGTGCCGGCGCCGCGCTGTCGCACCAACCGGCCGCGGCGGATTTCTCCAAGGCTCGCGTTGAAGTTCCAGCCAAGGCGTTACTGACGCAGGCGAAAGTTCCGGCCGACAAAACCAAGAGCGAGATCGAATTGCCCGCAAAGGCGGCTGTTATTAAAAGCGCAGGCCCCGAGTTTCACAATCCAAAGGTGCCTCCGGGAAAGGTCAGTTGGCATCATGATTTCGCCACTGCCTGCGCAGCCGCAGTTAAGTCCGGGAAGCCGGTGCTCGTGTTCCACTTGATGGGTAAGCTCGACGATCAATTCTGCTGAACGAACGCGCGTCTGGCGAGGACCGTGTTGTTCTCGGATGACAAAGTGGCAGCGGACATCAATGCCAAGTTCGAGCCGGCTTGGGAGTCTGTGCGTCCCGTTCCTATCGTGCGAATCGACTTTGGAAACGATCACATGGTTACGCGCACCTTAAACGGCAACATCGCAACGTACGTCTGTGCGGCCGACGGCCAGGTGTTGGATGTCCTTCCGGGCATCTATGAGCCGCAACAATACAGACGGTCACTAGAGCAACTTCGCTTGTTGGCCACGTACGTAGATCAGCAGGGCAAAGATCGCCGCGATGTGATGTTGAAAGATTATCATCAGGTACAATCCGAAGTGTTGGCGCGGAACGAGGCGCCACATGTCCTCGCGTCGACGGCGGGTCTCAGCAAGCGAGTGATTGAAAAGCCGATGCTCGCACTCTTTTCGCCCGAGAATGCCAAGGAAATGAACGTTGCGGCCGTGGCAGACGTGGAAGTGAACACTACGGATGTCGCTAAGTGGAGGACTCTCAAAGAAGATACCATCCTGAATGAATCTGTTCGCCGCCGGCAGGTTCACGATCTGCTGACCGGTCTGGGTCCGGTTCGGCCGGGTCAAATTGCGAAGCCGATTTACAAGGATGTCCTGCATGCCGATTTGGATGATCCGTATCTGGGTCTCGGAAAGTCATTGTTTGCAGAGTACCCGTTCACGGCGGAGGATAGAACTGAGTGACATACAGTGCGTCTGGTACACTGAGAAAAGCTGTTTATGTCGCTTGCACACATCGTTGTCGTTGAAGATGAACCGGCAATCCGGCGTGGGATAGTAGATGCATTGCGCCGGCGGTTTCGAGGTGACCGAGGCCGCTGACGGGAAGAGCGGTCTGGAGGCGGCCGTCCGACTCGGCGTCGATCTGGTTCTCTTGGATCTGCTCTTGCCGAAGCGCGACGGCCTGGAAGTTCTCGCCGAATTGCGAACCATTCGCCCAACCTTGCCGGTCATTATCCTCACGGCACGCGGCTCCGAGGACGATCGAGTAAAAGGCCTCAAGAGAGGCGCTGATGACTATGTCATCAAGCCGTTCTCGGCGCGGGAACTGCTGGCTCGAGTCGAGGCTGTATTGCGCCGTTCGGTAGACCGTCCTGTTGCCGTCAAGGCGGCACGGCTCGGGGGCGCAGTAATTGACTTTGACCGGCGTGAAGTTCGCTGGCCCGGCGAGGATCGAACGGAACTCTCCGAGACGGAAACGGCGATTCTGAGTTTCCTGGTGGAAAACAAGCATCGAGCGGTTTCCCGTGAAGAGTTGCTGAACCGCGTATGGGGCGTCGGCCATCGCGGCATCGAGACGCGCACCATCGACATGCACATCGTTCGACTGCGCGGCAAGCTTCGTCATCCGAGTAACAGCGACTCGCCAGAGGCGATCGTAACGGTACGGGCGCAGGGTTACATGGTGGGGCCGGAATTGGAAGTGATTGACGCCGACGCCCGAAGCCGGAGGTTGCCATGAGTCCGCGGTTTCGCGGCCGGGGCACCGCGCTCCTGGCGTTTGCCGTTATTGCCCTCCTCGTCGTGGGCGGCCTTGGCTGGATCACAGCGGCCGCACTTAGTCTGGAACAGGAGCAGATCGAGACACGATTCGAAGTCGACATCCGTCGCGCTCTCTGGAGGCTTGATAGTAGGGCGTTCACGCTGCTCGCAATGGAGGCAAACCGGCCGTACCACGAGTACACCGTCTCCTGGCTTTCGCAGCGTCCGTCAACAAACGGCCCAACCCCAATACAGGTTTGGAAACTCAACCCCGCCACTACGGATTCGCCAAATTGGATTCATGAACAATATGTAATCTTCAGAACGAACGAATGGCAGCCAGCCCCCGCTGCGATGCGAACTATTCTCGAACACGGGCTGGGTGTGAAATCTGATTCGTTCCTGCCGCCTGATACGGCGATGCTGTCATCGACCGAGGAGTTATTGACGACGCTCGCATTCACGCCGCTGGGAGAATCCCCAGACGTCGCGTTTGTCCCAAACGTCCCCCAACAAATGGATTCGAGTCAGGTCGCTGGCAATTTGGCAAACGCGCAGCAAAGCCTTGACCGAGACACGCAAGCACGTCTGAATCAGGCATCCGCGAACCGAGGTCAACGTGCTCAGGCGCCGGGTAAGGGCCAAAGTTTCTCCCCCATTGTAGATTCCGTTAGTTTTGGAATGCTGACACCGAGATGGTATCGCAACGGAACGGAAATGCAGTTGGTGGTGTATCGCGACATACAAATTGGGCATCGCTCGGCGGTACATGTCGTGCTACTTGTTTGGCCGGCGCTTCGATCGGCGCTTGTCGATGAGGTTCGCGATTTGCTTCCGGGACTCGAGTTGCGTCGAGCCACGGCTACGGCCGATACAGTCCACGACCGAACCATGACTGCCTTACCCGTGGAAATGGATCCCGGTCCCGGGCCTGCACACGGTTCGGATGCAGGCTGGACCCCGTTGCGATTTGGTCTCGTCCTTTCCTGGGCTGCCGCATTGGTCGCGCTCGCCGCCGTCGGTTTGGGTGGTTGGTCGTTGTTGAATCTGTCCGAGCGCCGCATCGGTTTCGTCTCGGCCGTCACACACGAACTGCGCACGCCCTTGACGACGCTTCGGCTTTACCTCGACATGCTTGCGAGTGGGTTGGTGCGGGATGAGAAGCAAAAGGATGAATACATTCAGACATTGAACGTGGAGGCCGACCGGCTCAATCGCCTTGTCGGCAATGTCCTTGACTTTTCGCGCCTGGAGAACCATCGGCCACGGTTGGAAATGTGCACCGTCGCTGTTGCCGATATCTTGGCACAGGTTCAATCGACCTGGTTGGGCCGTTGTCAGCACGCCGCCAAGGAACTCGTGATAGAGAATGAGGTGGGCGCCGCAGCGATCCACACCGATGTTAATCTCGTTTCACAGATACTCGGCAATTTGATCGACAACGCCTGCAAGTACAGTCACGGTGCCGAAGATCCTCGCATCTGGCTACGCGCGCGGCGTGGGGCGGGCCACTCGCTTTGTCTCGAAGTGGAAGACCGCGGCGCCGGCGTGGCGAAGAACGAAGTCCGGTCGATCTTCCGCGCCTTCCGTCGCGGCCGGAGCGAAAACGTATCCGTAGGCGGCGTGGGTCTTGGACTGGCATTGGCCCAAAAGTGGGCGAGCCTGCTGGGCGGCAAAGTCAGCGTCGCGGCGGGTCAAAACGGGGCCGGCGCCTGTTTCCGCGTCGAACTGACGGCTCGGACGGTGAGTGCGTAACTGCGGGCTGAAGAAGTTCGTGGCCAGTGGCCACGAACTTGGCCACGTACTCGCAACGTCGCAAACCCTTATCAGTGACTAGCTTGGCGTTACGATGGCGGTCCGTTGCCACCTGGCCACTCCCGGCCATTGACAGTGTGGTTTAACTTGAAACAACCTTTAGTTCAGGAATTGAGACTAGCCCAGCTTCCGACCCGGATGGATTAATCGAAACATGAGTCCAACCTTTCGTCTGTAGACCTCTCAAAAAATGCTCCAAATCTCGATAATTTTTAATAGCCACCGCCTTGAGCATCAGATCGTTGCTTCTAAAAGTCCGCGCTGAAAGCTCGTCTGTGAAAATCATAACTGACATCTCATCCGGACCCCACACAGCGCCAACGATTCCGTTAGAGTCAGTATTCACCAAATACCAGACAGGGAAGGCCTCGATATGCTCGTTCACGACGAATCCATCACAAAGTAAGTCCTACAGGATAGCCAATAGATTAGGCCACTACCTGGTTCGGCTTGACCCGATTCTATCTTGACCGATATGATACGCTACCGGTTTTGTTCACTGACAACGGATGTATGGGGCCTTATGGCCAAAGAGGAAGCTATTCAGGTGCAAGGGCGTGTGACGCAAGCGCTTGCGAACACACAGTTTCGAGTCAAGCTCGATAACGGACACGAGGTTATTGCGCACATCGCGGGCAAAATGCGGAAGAACTTTATCCGCATTCTGCCGGGCGACATCGTGACTATCGCGCTTTCCCCATACGATTTGAGCAAAGGCCGAATCACCTACCGCGGACCACTTCGGCAGGTCGCTCCCGATGCGGCGCCGGCGTCGTAACCGGTCTCTATCGCTTCAAATCCAATACGCTCCATAGGCTCGGATCTTCCCAGTAGGGAAACTCTGAGCCAACGCTTAAGGTCTGTTCGCCGAGTTCCGCGTCACGGATCGCGTAGAAGAACCCGATTCGGCTACTTTGTTCCAGGTCGAACCCATTGAGCACGCCTGCGGGAAAAAATGCCTCGATGAAATAGCCGTTCTTAACGGTCGAAGTCCGAAAGGGAACGGACCCCGTGGATACCGACGGTGCATCCTGCAAGGCGCGATTGATCTTACTTTGCGCGAAAACCGGATCTTCGGCCTCCGGCCCACCTCCGCTGGGAAGAAGATGAAATTGATGGCAGTAGCGCGTTGCCCGATGGCCACTGCGGGCATCGCGGGTATCGACCCACACCGTCACACCATCGGAGCCACGTAGGCGACCGGCATCGCACTGCAACGGTTGATCCTTGCCTCGGACATGGACGTGAACACCGATTCCGTGCTCATTCCATGCGAGCCGCACATCGGCGAAGTTTCGTTTCCCGTCCATCGAGGCGAAATTGTCGATCCGGCATGACTCAGGCAAATCCAGCAGGCTCTCGCCTTTCTTGCGCGGGATGGCCTTCACATAGGCACATGAGTAAGCGACTCGGAACAGGAAACTCGGCGGGATCAGCATGGTTCGCACTAAGTAGGCCCGCAAAAACAACTATGCTATGGGTGGACGGGGCTGGAGTCTTCGGAAGCCCCGGAACCGGGGCATCGAAGACTCTGCCCCGGCCACCAAAGAGCTTAAACAACACCGCTGGTTAATTTAGTTTAGCAAGCTCCGCTGTACGACTTCCCGTGCTTTGTCGAACTCGGGTTGCCATTTGATCTCCGGTGAACCGCTGATCAAGCAGTCCCGTAGTTTCTCGAGCGTGTTGCGCGCCATGTGCGGACATTTGTTGCAAGCGCACGTGATGCCCGGGACCGGGTGATAACGGTGCCGCGGGTGCTTGGTTTCCAACTGCCACATCATGTTCGCCTCGGTGGCAACCAGAAAATCCGTCGGCGCCGTAAAGCCACCGACGTAGCGAATCATTGATTCGGTCCCGCCGACGAAGTCACTGTGCTCGCGAATGTTGGCGGGGCACTCCGGATGGGCGACCGTCTTGGCGTGGGGCAGTTTCTTCTTCATCGCAAGCAGATCGCCAAGACTAAAAATCTCGTGGACCATGCACGATCCGTTCCAAAGGATCATCTTGCGGCCGGTGACCTCTTCCAGGTATTGACCGAGGTGACGGTCGGGAACAAAGAGGATTTCGTAATCCGATGGCACCCGGCGAATCACTTCCTCCGCATTGCCCGACGTGACCACCCAATCGGAGAGCGCCTTCACGGCGGCGGAGCTATTGATGTAGGTTACCGTCTGAAACCGCCGGCCGTTCTCGCGCAGCATCTCCTGGTAACGCCGCAGTTTCTCGGCCGGACAACTGTCGGCAAGGCTGCACCCGGCCTGCAAATCAGGCAGGAGAACTTTCTTTTCCGGGTTCAACATCTTGGCCGTCTCGGCCATGAAGTGCACGCCGCAGAACACGATGATCGGAGTTTGAACCGTAGTCGCGGCGCGAGCCAACTTGAGGCTGTCGCCCGTGAAGTCGGCCAAATCCTGAATCTCGCCGTCCTGGTAGTAGTGAGCCAGGATGGTGGCGTTCTTGGATTTCTTTAGTGCTTTGATTTCGTCGATGAGATCGGGCATTGCCGTTGTCCTTGTTTTTTCTGTGGCGAAGGATCAACCCACAGCCAGCGTTTAGAGACGGCCTTGCGTCTGTAACCTTATTCTATTCAGAGCCCGTCGAGAAACAAATGCATCCAAGCAGTGGCCTGATTTGGACTATTTGTTCGCTGCGGGAAAATGTTTCTCGATTAGTGACCGTAATTGGAAAGCTGCATGTTCATCGAATTGAATCGTTTGACTCACCTCTCCCTGTTTTTCCCGGTCTTTAGAGCCATAAGTAACAAGTTGCAGGTTATGTTTTGCCTCCGCTTTGGAAGACGCAATAGGAGCACGCGGTCTGGCCGTGTGCTCCTCTGACATTGCGTTCTACGTATTCGATGTCCGTTACTAGAGCCATTTGACTCGTCCTACAGTTTCGCCAGTAACTCTTCCATCGTCCATAACATAGCTTGTGACTATCCAGCGTGCGGTACGCCCCCGGCGCTCATCCGCAAGAACTCCCGTCATGCGTGGACATCCGTTGTCCTTTGCCGGAGCTTGTCCTCAACGAGCGAAGGTGATTTCGACTTCATTTCCCTGACCAAGCTCTCGCCATCCTGGATCGCACCGTCGATGCGCTCTTTGTGCTCAAAATAGTATGCAAGAGCGGCGTGCACGTCCGACAACGTTAGTCCGGGGTACCCCGAGACGATCTCATCGGGGCTCATCCCCATTCGCTCATGCCATACGGCCACATCTTCAACCGAGATCCGATGCCCGTCGATGCGAGGCTTACCACCGCAAATCGCCGGTGTGCTGACGATACGCGGACGATCCGCCGGCACAGGCAGCGTATGTGGGATCACGTTTTGGCCCGTGGTCGGTTCCATGTCAACATCGTATCGCACTACGACTCTAATTGGCAACCATCTGGTTCCACTGGGCGCGCGCCCGTCCGCGCCTTCCGCGTGTAGCTCACGCCGCCGATTCACAGAAAATCCGGTCAAAATCCTGCGCACAGCGTGCGAAAGCCTGCAATAGCGCGGGGTCGAATTGGCCGGATGATTCTTCCAGTATCGTCTGGACGGCGACGTCGTGAGAGATCGCTTGCTTGTAGACACGGCGGGAGCGAAGTGCGTCGTAGACATCGGCAATCGCGACGAGCCGCGCGGACAAGGGGATGTCGTGATCCGCGAGTGCATCGGGGTAGCCCTTGCCGTCGAAGCGCTCGTGGTGGTGGCGGGCAATGTCGATGGCCATCCGCAGGAACCCCATGCCGGAGCCGTGTTGTCGGGCCACTTCCGCCAGGGTATCGGCGCCGAGTAGCGTATGGCGTTGCATCGTTTGCCGTTCGTCGCAAGTGAGAGGACCGGGCTTCTGCAAGATGGCGTCGGGAATGCCGGCCTTACCGATGTCGTGTAACGGGGCGCACCACTCCAAGGAGTGAATGAACTCCGCGTCGATGAGGACGGCGAAAGCGGGGAGAAACGCTGCCTCCTCCGCAAGCCGACGGCAATAGGCTTGAAGTCTTTTGACGTGCGCGCCGGTTTCCCTGTCACGGCACTCGACCAGTTTCGCCATGGCCAGCACCAGTGCCTTATGGGCCTCGACAACGTCGAAGTCGCGGGCCTGAAGGTTCTGTTCCAGGAGCATGTTAGCCCCGAGAATGTGATGGTGGAAATCGTTGGCACGGTCCTGCGCCTCTTTCAGACGCAAAGCCGCCTTGATGCGGGCTAGCAGTTGCACCACCGTGAACGGTTTGGTTACATAGTCGTCCGCGCCTGCGCTTAGAAGTCCCGCCAGATCATCGGACGACATATGGCCGGAGAAAAACAAAACCTTCAGGTTTGGGCAGGGCGGATGGGCGCGTAGCTTTCGGCAAACCACGTCCCCGCTCATGCCCGGCATGGCCATGTCCAGGAGTACCAGGTCGTACCGGAGGTGTTCTGTCATTCGAAGCGCTTCGGCGCCGCAATCGGCTTCGTCACAACGAATACCCTCTGTCTCAAGCACCGAGCGGCACAAGTTGCGAATCTCGGGATCGTCATCGACGATGAGTACTTCGGGAGCGTGAGGCGTGTCGGTATCGTGCATCGAACCCATCGCCGTCGCATGATGCAAGTATGCCGACGCCTGTAGCGGGGCGAGCGCATGCATCAATGCGGTTGCCGACGCAAAGCGGATGTTGGTCCGATCGGATCGGGCTCGTGCAATGATGCCTTCGAGCGCCGGAGGGACCAGCGGATGGGTGCCCAAAGAACAGCCGGCGTTCTGTCCCGTGACGCACCAATATAGAAGCCCGCCCAGAGCGAAGATGTCCGCAGCTATTTCATCGGCTAGAACTTGGGACGGGTTTCGCCGCGTAAGGCCGACATCCACAACCTTTGCTTGTCGGTCGGACGTCACCATGATGCTCGAGGGCGTAAGGTCACGATGGGCGAGTCCGCATTCATGGATGGCCGCCAGGGCGCTGGCAGCTTGATGAGTCAGGCGACATGCGGCATCCGGCGCCAAAGGGCCGTGTTCCGCCATGTATTTGCCCAATGCGGTTCCGGAAACACCTTCAAACACAACGTAAACGTGTGTGCTTTCATCGATGGAGGTTCTGCCCGCGTCGATGGGAGTGAGCAGATGCCTTTGGCTGATTCGCGCCAGCGCACGTAACTCTTCCATGATGTGCACGGCGGAAATCGTGGCGGAGTCCGCGACACTTGGAAGAACGCGCACACGCACGGGCCGTCGAAGGTGGATATGTTCACCCTCGTAAAGCTTGCCCCGCTTATCCTCGCCAAGCGCTCGCTTGAGACGGTAAGAACCGACAACCAATTGACCGCATTTACCGTCCCGTACCGCGTTGGCCTGGAATTCGCTGAGAACGCCATGCGCGACGAGGAGCGACAGAAGCACATCGATGCTGGTGCAACGGCATAACCGCTGACGAGCGTCCGCAGGAACTCCTTCCCAATCATCGGCGGCAATGATTCCCTGACCGAGCAATTTGTCGAGTGTTCGCGGGGCGGACGTGAAATTCGAGACCGATCGATGCGCTGGATGTGGCTTCATGTTGCCTCTCGCCATTCCTCTGCATTCGGTGGGGCAGACATTCCTGTCTGCCCTGCAACAACGAGCAGACAGGAATGTCTGCCCTACCAAGAGCAAACTGAGACACTAGCGGATCGAACGTTGCTTGAGGTTGCGAGGGCAGGTCACATTTCGGGCCAGGCGAAGCGAACGGGATGAACGTTATGACCGTGACAATAGCGAAAATGCCGAATGCGCTGCCGAATCAACCCTTCCACACCTTAAGCCAAGATTAGAGGAGTGGCAAAAAAATGCGGACTCGGTCAGGCGTCTTCGGAGTTGTCGAAGGGCGTCAAGTGGACCGGCATTAAGTCTGACACTAACCCGAAGCGTAAGCGAGGCGTAACATCCCAACCTCACTAACGCTTCGGGTTGGTGTGCAGCGTTAGAGTCGCCGGGTATAACGGCGTGTTCGTCGACCAAAAACGGGAACGGCGGGCGCGGGAGTTTCAGCTGCCGGTTCAGTTTTGCGCGGCTGGCACGCCTCAAACCCTTCGATCCGATCCACTTTGAGCTGTTTGTTTATGAATGCCTCAATGGCGGTTAACTGATCCCCTTGTTCCCGCGTCACGAAAGCGATGGCAATGCCGTCAGCCCCCATGCGCCCGGTTCGGCCAATGCGGTGTACGTAGTTTTCCGGATCGTGGGGCAGATCAAAATTGATGATGTGTGAAATATTCGTCACATCGATGCCGCGCCCGACAACGTCCGTCGCGACAAGGTAAGTGATTTTCGCGTCTCGGAAGCCCTGCATGATGCGTTCGCGAGCGGGTTGCTCCAAGTCACCGTGCATCGCCGCCACGTGCTTGTGCGCCTTGCGAAGTTCGCGGTACAGTTCATCCGCCCACCGCTTGCGCTCGCAAAAAATGATGCACTGCCGTGGTTTTTCCCGATCGAGCACCTTCAAGAGCAAATCGAACTTCTTGTTCTCATCGACACTAATGTACGATTGTCGGATGTTCTCAACGGTCACCGTAAGCGGAGACAAATTGATGTGAACCGGATCAATCATGTATCGATGCGCCAGTCGCAAGACCGGCGCCGGTAGCGTGGCCGACAAGAGCATGGTCTGTCGGGCCTTCGGGCAACGGCGTAGTATTTTCTCGATGTCCGGACGAAAACCAATGTCGAGCATTCGGTCGGCTTCGTCGAGGACGACGTATCGGACTCGGTCGAGAGTCAACGTCCCGCGCGACAAGTGGTCGATAACCCGCCCCGGCGAACCGACGGCGATGGCGAAGCCTTTCTTCATTTCCGCCAATTGCTGCCGAAAGCGCTGTCCGCCATAAATGGGGACCGCGCGGCAGTGGCGCGACGGGGACAGTTTTTGCGCTTCCTTACTAACTTGAACCACCAACTCGCGCGTCGGCGCCAGAACCAGTGCGTGCGGGCCCGGGATATTGGTGTCCCGCCAGCTATTCAAGAACGGCAGCAAAAATGCGGCCGTCTTACCGGTACCGGTTTGGGCCTGACCAATCACATCGCGACCCGAGAGTGCCTCTGGTATGAGAGCAGCTTGGATGGGTGTCGGTTCCAGGTAGCCAGTCTTCTGAAGAGCTGCAAGAACGGAAGGAGAAAGGGCTAGAGAGCGAAAGCCGGTCGGCGGCTCCGCAAGTAACACGGTCGTCAAACAAACCTCCTAAGGTGGCTGGGGATTCATAACGCCTTTTTGGCATTTCTTTTCAACTACATGATTTTAAGTCTCCCGTGTGATTCTGTCTAGGCGGGTTGCCTTGCTTGGCACATGCCTACAACGGCGTAAGATAAGGCCTGTCCAGTTGACACACACCAAGAGCCAAGCGATGGCGCGATCGACCCAGTCCCTATACAGTGTGCATCCCGGCGTCACCATGATCCAAAACTGGATCGCGAGTCTGTCGGAAAAGACCGGACGGTCGCTCGAAGAATGGTTGCGATTTGTTAAGAAAGAGGGCCCTGCCGGCGAAAAGGAACGGCGGGAGTGGCTCAAGACCGAGCATGGCCTTGGAACGAATGCCGCGTGGTGGATTGCGGAACGTGCCGAAGGCAAAGGCAGCGAAGACGGGGATCCGAAAACGTATTTGAATGCCGCGGTCAAATACGTCGAGGCGATGTTCGGCGGTTCGAAAGCGGGGCTTCGCCCGATCTATGATAAGTTACTTCGGTTGGGCCTATCGATCGCCAAAGACGTCAAGGCGTGCCCGTGTGCGACGATTGTGCCGCTCTATCGCAACCACGTGTTTGCACAGTTGAAGCCGTCCACTCTTACTCGCCTCGACCTTGGCCTCGCGTTGAAGAATACGCCGTTCAAAGGACGGCTTATCGATACGGGTGGCGCCGCCAAAAAGGATCGCATCACCCATCGCATCGCGATTTCGAGCCTCGATGAGATTGATGACGACGTCAAGAAATGGCTCCGGAAGGCGTACGATTTGGACGGTTAAGCAGGTGTGAAGATGAGCAAGACGCAGGCAGTGCCGAAGAAAGCCGGCGGGATGAGCGACGATGCTGTCCGGAAGCGAACCGGCAAGGGATGGACTGAGTGGTTTGCGATTCTTGACTCTGCCGGCGGCAAGACGATGGCGCACAAGGCGATGGCCGCCTGGCTCTACGAGAACCACGAGATATCTGGATGGTGGAGCCAGATGGTGGTCGTCGCCTACGAACAAGCGCGCGGTCTACGTGAGAAGCATCAAAAGCCGGGAGGATATGAAATCAGCATCAGCCGCGTGCTCAATGTCCCGATCGCAACGGCGTATCGGGCGTGTTCGGATGAAAAGAGCCGCAATCAATGGCTCGGAGAAAAGGGGCTTGTGATTCGCAAGGCCACACCCAACAAGAAGCTCCATATCACCTGGTCGGATGGAAAGACCAGCGTCGAACTCAGCTTCCTCGATAAAGGGCGCGAGAAGTGCCAAGCCGTCGCAACGCACCGCAAGCTGACGGACGCGAAGGCGGCAGCCCGAACGAAGAAGTATTGGTCGGCCGCCCTGGATCGTCTCAAAGAATGGTTGCCCGAATAAAGTCGAGGCTTACGCGTCAGTGGTTCATAGAGAGATTGCATTCGCCCCGCGACCCGCGTCGCAGACTGGGTTGACTTGACGAGTGGAATCTCATCCTCGATGATGTAGTCGAGGGCACTTCTCCGTTTTTCACACCTTTCCCGCAGGAGCGTGTCATGCGTGCACCACTCGACCCTTACTGCCCGGAATGCGACGAATCGGAAGTTGGCGGCGTCGATGTCGACCGCCGTGATTTCATGCGTGCGGTTGGCGAAAAGAGCACGGCGATTCTCGCGCTCGGCGCCGCGGCGACTTTGCCTGCCAGTCTTCGCGCGGACGACAAGCCGGCGGTGGGCAAGAAGACCAAGCCGGCGGAAGAGCTAGTTCGCGAGCTTTTTGCCAACCTTTCCGATGAGCAAAAGGCGCAGGTAGTGTTGCCGTATGATCACAAGGGAAGCCAGAGTCTTCCCACGCGGCTCGGCATGTACAATGCGCCGATCGGCGGCAAGATGATCGGCAAGCACTTTAGTCAGCCGCAGCAGGAATTGATTCACCGTACGCTGCGAGCGATCTGCTCCGACGAAGACGGGTATCGCCGGATTAGCCGAAATGGCACATTTGATGCAAGTGGCTCGTTCGAGAATTGCGGCGCCTTGATCTTCGGCGATCCCTCGGGCACCAAACCGTTTTCGTGGGTCTTTTCGGGCCACCATCTTACGGTTCGCTGCGACGGCAACTTCACCGACGGCACGGCATTTGGCGGGCCGATGTACTACGGCCATAGTCCCGAAGGGTACAGTGACGAGAACGTTTTCAACTATCAAACCAAGAGCGTCGTAAGCGTCTTTGATGCACTGTCGGATACACAACGCAAGAAGGCGGTGGTGACCGGCACACCGGGTGAGCATATGGCTTCCGTAAAGCTCCGGGCCGAGGGCGCGAAGCCGGGTATCGGCATCGGCGAACTCACGCCCGACCAGCGTCAACTTGTCGAAAAGGTCATGCGCGACGTGTTGTCACCCTACCGCAAGGAAGACGCCGACGAAGTAATGGACGTGATCAAGAAAACGGGCGGCATGGACAAGGTCCACCTCGCGTTTTACCAGGACAAGGGTGCCCCGATGAACGAGAACTGGCATTTTTGGCGTCTGGAAGGGCCCGGTTTCGTTTGGAACTATCGTGTCTTGCCTCACGTGCACACCTACGTGAACATTGGTTGCAAAGTGTAGCATTGCCTCGCCGACTCGAAGGAGCCCAGGATGGGACTAGAGCAGTCCGTGGTTTTCGCCAAGGACGGCGTGCCGCGTTGGTCAGATGTGACTGACTTGCTGGAAAAGTGTGACTTCGCCGTTCAAGTCCGCATGATCGACGGCGAATTGGCGCTGCCGGACGATACAGTTCCGTCAGAATGGCATGAGCTGCGCATCAGCACGCCGTCGGGAATGATCACGCTGAAGCGACAGAGCGATCGTGTCGTGCTTGTCGCCTGGGGAAACGCGGATTCGAAACAGAAGCAGGCGTGGAACGCAGTAGCGTGGGGGTTCGCGGAAGTCGGCGGCGGACGGATTGAATCACCCGACGGTAAGCATGATCGGTTGGCGTTTCACCGCAGTGCCGATCTGCCATCGACGATCAAAAAGAGGGTGCCGGCGCCCGTAAACGATTAGTAGTTTGGAACCTGTGCCGGCATCGGCGGTGTGGATGAAAAGCCGTTAAGCTCCGCCCGACCGGCGGCAACGCGGTTACGGCCGTCGCGTTTCGCCTGAAATAGCTGCGCATCGGCACACGCAAGCAATTCTTCGGAAGTCACCACTTGATGCCCATCCGTCGCCGCGACTCCGATGCTCACCGTGATGGAGAACGAGGCGCCCGCGTACTGGAATAGGTGTTGCTCGATTCGGGCACGGATACGTTCCGCCACGTTGAGTCCCACGCCCAGATCGGCCTCCGGAAGCACGACGGCAAACTCCTCCCCTCCAAACCGGCCAAACAAGCCTTCTTTCCGGATAGTGGCCCGAACCTGGCTAGCCAGTTCCTTGAGCGTAAAGTCCCCACCCAGATGGCCGAAGCGGTCGTTCACCGCTTTGAAGTGGTCGACATCAAACAGTACCAAGGCCAACGGCCGATGGTATCTTGCAGCACGTAGCAATTCTCGTTCGAGGAATTGCAGCAGATGGCGGCGATTCGGAATGTGGGTGAGTACGTCGATGATCGTGAGCCGGTGGATTTCTTCGTGGTATTGTGCTTCGACATTACCGCTGAACAGAAAGCGATAAATGCAGTTGCCAAACCGAAGATCGTCGCCGTCGTGAAGCTTCTGGTTTGCGACTCGAACGCGGTTGACGGCGGTACCGTTGGTGCTTTGCAGGTCCACCACGGTATAGCCGTCGCCCTCCGGTTGGAAGCGGGCGTGGAATCGAGAAACGGACACGTCGTCGACGCAAATGTCACAATTGATGTCTCGTCCCAGCGTCGTCGGAACATCTCCGAGCGGGAATCGCGTGCCGAGGCTCAATCCCGGTGGATAGATATGCACCAGGTAGGCACGAGCATTGGCGACGGCGGAATCGAAGGGGATTGTGTTGGCAATCTCAATAGTGAGATCGTGATCGGTATCTTGACGCATCGGAATGACCCAACTGCTTTCACTAAGCCCAGCAGCCTCCAGCCGATGCTGTATTAACTGCTGCATTCTACCAAGCGGCGGGGCTTGTGCAAATGGAAAAGGCGCCGCGCATCCAAATCTCTACAGATGAGCGTCTTCTCATGAATCGGAATCGAGTCAGTGCGAGTGCCCACGGGCACGGCGACGATTGACATACCATCGTCAATTCCTTGCGTTGGCGCGTGACGATTGCAACGTTCGTGCCAAACGTAGCGTTCCTGGCAGTTCCTCACGGTAAATTGTTCCAGGAAAATATCTGCATTTGTTAATTTGATAGCGCACAAAAATCCGCCTTGCCGCCTCCGCAACAATGCTTTTAATACAGGAGTTACCCGCCGACTTTCCCACCGCTTCCGAGGGGGTGTTTGAGTGGACCTTGCATCTCTGCCGTTTCCTGTGTTGCTGAACCTGGCGTTAGATGGCGACAAGGAGGCGGCTGCGTTTCTGCATGAGCAATTCGCCTCCCATTTGAAGCGTGTGATTCGCCGGCGACTCGCCGATCCGATGCGTCGTTTTTTCGATTCACACGACTTCTTACAAGATGCGTGGAAATCGTTCTACGCCGCGCCCGATGTCCCGCGAACATTTACGCGACCCGAGCAGCTCGTTCGATTCCTCGAGTCGATCGCTAACCACAAAGTAACGGACGCATTTCGACGGCAACTTCAAACCGCGAAGAATAATGCCAATCGTCAGGTCGGACTCGAAGACGGGAAGACCGACCACTCCGCTGAACCAATCGCCCGAGCTCCCTCTCCAAGTCAGTTATTTGCCGAACAGGATTTGTGGAATCGGCTGATTGCGGGGCAATCGGCACAAAACCGACACATTTTGGAATTGTTGCGCCAAGGCTACACTCAGCAGCAAGCGGCGGATTCGGCGGATGTTAATGAAAGGACCGTACGCCGGCTGGTTAAGACCTTGGCCCCACTGGTGCGCTCATGAGCTATCACGACGATTCGGTCTACGAGTTGCACGAAGAAGACGTGTCGATGGACGTGGTCGCGACAGTGCTCCCTGCCCAAGGTGTGTTTGATACCCGCAAACTCCTCGATAGCCATCCCGAACTCAAAGTGAACAAGTCCGTAGTGCTGGACGTGATTTACGAAGAGTACTGCCGTCGGAAAGCTTCCGGCGAGGTAGTGGATACCGAAGAATTCTGCGAGCGGTTTCCGAGTTACCAGGCGTCGGTCTCCCGCCTCCTGCAAGTTTCCGACTTTGTCGACGACGACTTTCTGTTCACTCCGAAGGATTATTACCTCGGGTTTCGACTAAAGCGCCAACTAGGCCGCGGACGCTTCGCCAGGGTCTTTCTGGCGACCGAGCCTTCGTTAGGCGACAGACAGGTTGCGGTGAAGTTCTCCAGGAATGGCACGATCGAAGCCAGCACGCTCGGCCGACTCAGCCATCCCCATGTCGTGCCGATTCACTCGGTCCAAACCGATCCGGACTCTGGTTTGTCCGCGGTGTGCATGCCGTATCTTGGCAGCGCAACGCTACTGGATGTTCTCGACCGGATTTATGAAGCCAAGAAGCCGCCCGTTTCCGCTGCGCTATTTCGCGATGTAATACAGAGTCATGCGGAGTCTGCTGAATCGGTCGAGAATCCGTTGCCGCCGGACCCGCTACTCGGCGTTGGGACGTACGTAACCGCGGTTACGAGGCTGGGCGCCCAACTCGCCGACGCGCTACACCATGTCCACTTGCACGGCATTTATCACCAGGACTTCAAGCCGTCGAATGTTCTTCTAGCAAGCGGCGGCCAACCGCTCCTGCTTGATTTCAATCTGTCGATTGACAAGCGGCTTTCCGATTGCTTGCGCGGTGGTACGCCATGGTACATGGCGCCGGAGCAGTTGCGAATGTTGCTCTATGGATCGACAGGCGACACAACTCCGGCCGATGCTCGATCCGACGTATATGCGCTTGGAATCGTGCTCTATGAGCTTTTGGCGGGTAGGCATCCATTTGGTCCAACGGAGTCGTTACCGGCTGCGGAACTCGCTGATCTCATTTTGCAGCGAATGGCAGCGCCGTTGCCATCCCTTCAGGATCTGAACCCACGGGTCCCACGCCGACTTGCACGAATAGTCCAACGTTGTTTGGCCACGCGCCTCGAAGATCGGCCACGCACCGCCGAGGAAGTGGCCTTGGCGCTCCGGGCGTCCCTGCCGTTACGGCATCGGCTCGGCGTATGGGCAACGCAGCGCCCTCTCCGTGCGGCAGTGGCCAGTATTGCACTCACGGTTACGTTGACGGGCGGCGCGGCCTACGGAATGCGCGATCTCTACTTGCCGCCTTCGCCGACTGTCGAATCGAACCCTGAATTACATTCGCCGGAAGAAAACCTGCGCCGCGCTCAAGAACTACAGCGCGCGGATGTACGACAAAGCCCTTCGTCACTACGCTCATGCAGGTGCGCTGCTCCAAGACGCCGTGACACTTTCATGCGTCGGTTATTGCCTTAGCCAGACCAACTATCATGAGCAGGCCGACCACCGGTATCGACAGTCGGATCGCGCCGGCAATGACACGGCGGCAATGTGGAACAATCGCGCCTATAGTCTCTTGGCATGCAAGCGAAATGAACAACCCTGGCTGCCGCTTGCATACGAGGCAATCAATCGGGCCATCGAGCGCGATCCGAATTCGCAGGCTGCATACTACAACCGAGCGCTGCTCCATTTTGAGATCGTTCGACAGAAACTCGACAGCGATCCAGCCGGTAGGATACCCGGCAAATACGAGGCGGCGAAACGGGCACTCCTGGACATCCAGAATGCGATCCAACTACGAGCGCCGAGTGCCGAGCTATTCTTGGATGCAGCGCGCATCGCCGCCACGGAAGGCTCCGACGCGGAGGCATTTTCATACTTGAATCGAGCTATCGACGGTGGAGTCGATCCTCGTGATCGAGATCTGAAAAACGACCGGGCATTCCCAGCCCGGTTCAGAAGCATTCCTCAATTCAATAACTTGATGGAGCGGCCGTGGTCCGGAATCGTCCCCGATAGTACGGATCGACTGATTGATCCGCTCCAATCTTAGTTGCAGCTGCAGGCTCGGCTTCCTCTCGCAATTGATATCTGTTCAATTGTATACAACTCGAATCTCTAAAACCCTCTAGTTTTCCCATCCTCGTCAAGATCAAATTCCTGGGCCAGGCGGCCCGCAGAATTTCACAAATCGCTCAGCATTCCGCAGTTATCTGATCCTTTCCCTCTTGCGAAATCGGCGCGCGGATTCAGAATCTGTGCGGGTCATTCCGCAGCTAACGAAGGTCAGGCTCGCGCCTCTTCATGTGCAGGCTCCCAGCATGCACAAGGTATTCCTGCGGTCGGCTCAACGCAGTGTTTGAAACCAGCGGCATAGTTCGACGTTTAGCCAAGAGTTTCGGTCACCCCGAGGGGTTGCGGTGCGCGCTCTCGGCCGGCTCTGGCTCGCGTTTCCACTCAACGGGGAGGACCAAGCAGATGGAGAGGATGTTTGACGTGTCTCGCCGGACGATGAGCCAATTGGTCAATCGCGTCCGGCCTCAAATTGAATGTCTGGAAGGACGGCTTTGCCCTGCGAAAGGATTCGCCATTACGGAGTTTTCGGCGGTCGCGCTGCCCAACCATGTCGCCAAACTTACCGGAACCGTGATAGACCTTCATCCCGAACTCGTGCAATTAACGTTCACCGGGGCGGTCAAGGGTGGCACTTCGCCAGATGTCGACGGGAACTTTAGTTTCACAACCACGGAAGCCACGCTCGGAATGATCTACGTCGACGGCGTGAACTTCATGGACATGACGGCGGAGAATCAGGACGCACTTCTTGTTCCGCGGCCGGTAATTGATCTCGAACTCGCCTACGGCGAGCAAAAGACGGTTACGCTTTCGGGATCAGTCGAGGACATCGACGCTGCCGGCCTAATCGTGACGTTCAAAGGCAAGGTGACTGGATCCGTTTTGACGGACGCAGCCGGGAACTTTGAATTCACCACTGCCGCTATCGGGCTCGGCGACGTGAAGGCGTTTGCCGTCAACCTATGGGGCCTGCGATCCATACCCGCTTCGGTCACCATCGCCAACTTAGCCCCGGAAATTGTCGGGCTTGTGGCGGAAAAGTCGCTTGACGGAATCTGGAGTTTCTCGGGGAAGGTGAAGGACGAGTCCCCTGCGGGACTAGTCGTTTACTTCTCCAATATTCCGGAAATGCAAGGCATCTCGGTCACCACGGGGTCTCAAGGGGAATTCTGTTTCACCGTGGAATTGCACGTGACTGTGCCGGCGCAGGTGCATGCCGACGTGACGGACTGGTGGGGCTTATCCGATTCGGCGTGGGTGAACATCGCGCCCTAGTTCCCTGGAGCAATCAAATGAATGACATTGAATATTTGGCGAGCAGGGTTCGGTTCGGCGATCCGGTTGCAAGTGACGAGTTGCGTCGACAACTCGAAAGCAAATTGACACCGATTGTCCGTCGAACACTGCGGACTCGTGCCTGCCATTCATCATTTACTCGTCGGATTCTGGCAGAAGCAGAACGCTTGACCGGCCGCGTAGATCGCGAATCATTTGTGTCGGCGGTCTGCCAAAGAATGTGCGAAATAGTGATCGGACAAATCGATCCGGAACACGGGCCAAAACGAGCCGCCTTGGAAACAGTTTGTCACTGACTCGCAAGGCTGCACACTCGCGGCCATGGCGGCCGGAGTGTGCAGACCTTCCGTCGGGGCGCTCCGTATCAGGCCGGTTGCGTCACCAATGTGAGATTGTTGGCATTGAACACCGGATCAAGTTCCAACCCGCCTAAGTTCAACCCGGTCATGGTGGAGAAGGTTCCACTTCGCGACGCAAACGTCAAGACAACGAACGTGTTGCCGTTCGCGGGGTTGAATCCGTTGATGAGGCTGACGTTGAGGGTTCCGTTCAGATTGGCTACGCCTCCGACCGCAAGGACATCAAACGTGCCCGCGCCGGTCCCGCCCAATTCGATGTTCAATACGCCGGTAGCGGTCTGTGTGTAATTGCCCGTTACCGTTAATGTCCCGGCAGCGCCGGTTCCGCCCGGCCGTACCGTGCCTTTGTTCGTCAAGTTGCCGCTAATGGTGCCGACGCCGGAGAGTACGCCGCCGTCGATGTTGACTCCGGTGGCGGCACCCAACGTCGTACCGGTGGACAACGTCGTAGTCCCGGCGGTTTGGGTGTAGGCGCCGGCTGTGTCCAGCGTACCAGCGGTTACGTTGACCGTGCCCGTCGTGGTGAACGTGATGCCCGAGCTGACGCTCGTGGCACCGGCGCCGGAACGATTGATCGTGCCGGCGTTATTGATGGCGTGGGCGCCGCCGCCGAGCACGCCCAGATCGCCGTCGCCCGACCAGTTCATGACCGCGCCGGCCAAATTGTTGATAACCCCGACGCCGCCCGCGATGCCAAACTGAAGGCCGCTGCCGGAATACGTTACGGTTCCCTGGTTTTCAAAAGTGCGGCCAAGGAATTTGGGACTGGCGCTCGAAAGTGTTCCCGTCGTGCCGGCGGCGACCACGGTCTTGCCCGTGCCGCTCTGAACACCGCCGCCGAATGTGAAGGAGTTGGTCACGGTCAACGTTCCGCCGCCGTTCACCGTTCCACGCCGTTGGGTTAACCTCGCCACGCTTCCACTATTGCCGGTGCTCACCGTGACCGTGCCGCCCGCGATAACGATAATGCCCGTCCCGGCGCCGGCGGCGCCGTTGAGGATGGTGAAAGTTCCGCCTGTTAAGTTGAGCGGCCCGAACAACATGTTGAACGCTCCGCCGGCGCTCCCTCCTGCCGTTACGTTGAGGGCGCCGGTGAGCACTTCCACGCCGCCGGTGAGGTTGAACGGAACAGCGATATCGGTGTCAGTGCCTGCCGATTTACGGAAGGTACCGGCGTTGTTGATCGCGTGGGCGCTGTTACCCCAGAACGGAACCATGTCACCGTCGGTGGCGATGTCGAATGTGGCGCCGGCCAAATTGTTGAGGACACCAGGGGAAGTGGGTTGCGGACCAAAATCGAAACTCGTTCCGGTATACGTGATGGTGCCGGCGTTCTGGAGCACCCGGCCCAACAGTTTTTGCGCCGCGCCGGAAATGGTTCCGGTGCCCGTCGCCGCCACGCTCGTTTGGCCCGAGCCGTCCATATATCCACCGCTATAAGTCCAAGTCGAGGTGATGGTGAGCGTGCCTGAGCCGTCCGAGATGCCGCCTTGCTGTTCAAAGTTGACGATGCTGACATTGCCGTTCACAGTGAGGTAGCCGCTCGTGAGACGGACGACGCCACTACCGGTGATGGACGTTCCGGCGGCCAGGATCGTCGGCGTCCCGAAGGCGGAGAAGAGGAGTACGGTTCCGGGGGAAACGGCGAATGTCCCCGTGTGGGTGCCGCCGCCCTGTAGTTCCAAGGTTCCGGCGGTGATATTTACCGTGCCATTGTTGTTAGAGAGAATGCCATTATTGATGAGCGTTGACCCCGCGCCCGACCGGTTGATGGTGCCGCTGTTATTGATGGCATGGCCTGCATTGCCAAAGAATATGGCGACATCGCCATCGCCGTTCGTATTAAACACACCGCCGACTAAGTTGTTGATCACGCCGGCGGCGGTCGCCGTCGGGCCGAAGAATACGCCGCTTCCGGTGTAATTCACGACGCCCGAATTCTCGAGAATACGCCCCAGGAACTTATTGGTCGCATTGGAGATTGTGCCGGTGGCGGCCGCGGTGAGCGTCGTTTTACCCGTCCCTTGCATCGTACCGGCGGTCCACGTAAATGTTGAACTCACCGTCGCGTTGCCCGTTCCGTCAAGTGTCCCCCCGGAGACTTCAAGCGTCGTCCCCGAGAAGTTCGAATTGATAATCGCCGTGCCGCCTGTGACGCGCGTGATCGGTACTGTGTAGGTTCCGCTCACGGTTGTCGTGCCGCCGCTGAACAGAGTTGTGCCAGCCCCGCTGATGGACGACGCGACGCTGAGTGAATGCGTGCCGCCGCCGAACTCCAGTGCGGTTCCACCACTCACGGCATACGCGCCGGTGTCGGTTCCACCGTTGTTTAACGCGAGCCCGCCGGCGGTGAGGTTTACGGTCCCCGTGTTGTTGAACGCAATTCCCGTGAATGTGGTAATACCGGCGCCGGAGCGGTTGAACGTGCCGCTATTATTGAAGGCGTGCGAGGCGTTTCCCCAGAATATGTTGAAGTCGCCGTCGTCGATGGCGTTGAAGACGGCACCGACGAGGTTGTTAAGAGTGCCCGGCGACGTTGTTTCCGGGCCGAAAAAGAAGCCAGTGCCGGTGTAGTTTATCGTGCCCGCGTTTTGCAGCACTCGGCCGAGGAACTTGTTGCTGGCCCCCGAGATGGCCGCGGTCGCACTTGCGGTGATGTTCGTCTGTCCCGTCGCATCCATCGTACCGCCGGACCATGTGAACGCGGTCGTCACGGTAGTGGCGCCAGAGCCGTTCAATTTCCCGCCCTGTTGATCATAATTGACCAGACTCAGGTTGGTGTTCGCGGTCAAAATGCCGCTCAGCAATCGTGTTGTTCCGCTGCCTGTGATCGACGATCCGGCCGACATGACATTGGTATTCGAGTCAAATTGCAGCACGGTTCCAGCGCTGGTGGCGAACGGGCCCGTGTGCGTACCGGCCCCGCTCAGTTGCAAAGTCCCCGCCGTGAGGTTGACGGTGGCGCTGTTGTTGAAGCTGATGCTGGTGGAAAACGTAGTCGTACCGGCCCCGGAACGATTGAACGTGCCGCTGTTGTTGAAGGCGTGAGAAGCGCTGCTAAAGAACTGGTTGAAATCGCCGTCGCCGGTCGAATTGAAGACACCGCCGGCGAGGTTGTTGACGACGCCAATCGAGCCGCTGAACGGGCCATAGAAGAGCCCGCTCCCTGTGTAACTTACGGTGCCGGAGTTTTCGAGCAGACGGCCAAGGAATTTATTGGTCGCCGCGGAAATCGTTCCCGTGGCTGCCGCGCTAAGGCTCGTTTTCCCGGTCCCTTGCATAGTGCCGCCGGTCCAAGAAAACACGCCGCTGACGGATAGGTCGCCGGCGCCTTCGAGTGTGCCTCCTGCCATCGTGAATTTGGCAGAAGTTGAGGCCGTGGCCAGCGTGTAAGTTCCGCTGCTAATTTGCACCGTGGCCGAACTGGTTAGCTTGTTGATGCTCACGTTGCCGTTCACGTTGATCGTCGCGGTCGCGAATGCTCCGCCGATCACCGCCTCGTCCGCGATGCCGGGTAATACATCCCCCGCCCAGTTCGCGGCAGTGAGCCAATCGGTGCCGGTGCTCGTAGGTCCGCCGTCCCAGGCGATCGATGCCGGCGCCAGACGGGTTTCCAGTGATTCACAGAAGAGTCGAGTGCGATGCGGGCGAAACGATCGGCCGGTGGCAGATGTCGTCACAGCAGGTTTTCGCGCGAAACGCCGAAACATGATTTCACTCCTCCGAATGTCGGAACATAGACCCCGATGGCCTTTGGATTTTGAGAACGACGAGAAACTCGAAGCTTCTCGCAGAGGGAAATCCGATTTTTCGTTTGCAAGTGGCCATGAAAAATGTGAATAATGAAAACGGCGATGAAGGATCGGTATCGCTGTGAAGCCGATTCGAAACTGCAATGGGGGAAATGGGGTTCTGGCGTAAGGACTTATGGCGACTACCGATCCTCTTTCGGCTCAACTCTTGATTCGCTGGCGTGAGGGCGACCAAGCCGCTGCGGACGCGCTTTTTCGCCGCTACGCCGAACGCCTCATTGGCTTGGTCCGGCTCCGCTTGTCGGAGAAGCTAGCCCGCCGCGTCGACCCGGAAGATATTGTCCAGTCGGTGTATCGGAGTTTCTTTTTGGCGCCCGCGCCGGTAGGTACGCCCTGGACCAGAGCGGTGACCTGTGGCGGCTTCTAGTCGGCATTACCAAGCACAAACTTGGACACCAGTTCGAGTACCACACGGCCGACAAGCGGGCATTGGATCGCGAAGACAATGACATCAGCATTGGACGTTTGACCGCAGAAGCACTTGCTGCTGATCCGTCGCCCGACGAAGCCAGTGCACTCGCCGATGAAGTCGATCAGATCATGCGGGCCCTCGAGCCGCTGCCACGGCAGATGTTCGAGTTGCGGCTGCAAGGATTCACGCTCGACGAAATCGCCGACGAAACTCGCCGGAGCCTTCGAACCGTGCGCCGCGTGCTCGACCGAATCAAGAACTATCTGGAACAGCAATACCAACGACACGCGTTGTCTGATATCGGCCACTACGCATGAACGAGCCATCGATCGGGATCGGTTCCGCAGCGTTTGCTGGTCCGCGCGATCTGGAGCGGATCGTCGATTCCTTTGAGGAAGCTTGGCAGACCGGCGCCGTGCCGCGCATTGACTCTTACCTTTCCGCTTGTGAGAACGGGACTTCGCGATCTGACGTTCTTCAAGAACTGATTAAGGTAGATTTGGAATACCGCTGGCGACGCCCTGGGTCAACGACCCTGGTGTCGAACGGCGCGATACCGGCACGTCCAACGGTAGACGACTATGCGCGTACCTTCTCGGAACTGAACTTAACTGAAGACGCGATACTTGAATTGGTTACGGAGGAGTATCGAGTGCGCCGCCGGTGGGGTGACGATCCGGATCACGGAGAGTATTTGCGCCGTTTTCCGATGCACGCGGCGGAGCTTACCGAAGCACTCGTGCAAATCCGTGCTGAGATCGCGCCGGATGTGACATGGAAAAGCGATACACCTAGGTCGAACGGCAATGGCCGCCTGGCACATCGATCGCCGCCAAACACCTGCGTCATCGGCGATCACGAGATCATTGAAGAACTCGGCCGCGGCGGAATGGGCGTGGTCTATAAGGCACGACATCGGTCGCTCGACCGTGTCGTTGCACTCAAGATGATGCTGTCGGCTGAAAGCGCCTCGCCGGAAGAACGCACTCGGTTTCGTCGCGAGGCGGAGTCGGCTGCCCGATTGCAGCATGCAAACATCGTTCAGATTCATGACATCGGTGAAGATGCAGGCCGGCCGTTCTTTTCGTTAGAGTACATCGACGGCGGCAACCTGAACAAACACCTTGCCGGCTTCCCGCAGCCACCGCTGGATGCGGCCCGACTCGTCATGACACTGGCTCATGCGATTCAGTATGCACATGACCGCGGCGTGGTGCACCGCGATCTGAAACCGGCGAATATCCTATTAGCAGGGGTTAGGGGTCAGGGGTCAGCGGTCAGAACGATGGAACGGTCGTATCTGACCCCTGACCCCTCGCCCCTGACCCCTATTCCGAAGATCACCGACTTCGGGCTTGCCAAGCGGCTCGACGGCGGCGGTGGAAATACGCAGACGGGTTCGATACTCGGTACGCCAAGCTACATGGCGCCGGAGCAAGCTTACGGGAATTCTGACGCGGTTGGTCCCGCTGCGGATGTGTATGCTCTCGGCGCGATTCTCTACGAACTTCTAACGGGCAGGCCGCCGTTCCGGGCCGCATCCATTCTCGAAACACTGGAACAGGTTCGATCGCAAGAGCCCGTGGCCCTTCGGCACCTTCAGCCTAAACTGCCGCGCGACATCGAGACGATTTGCCTGAAATGCCTGCAGAAGGACCCGCGTCGCCGTTATTCGCAGGCAGCCGATCTCGCCAATGACCTGGGCGCGTTCTTGGCGGGTGAGCCGATCCGGGCGCGGCCGGTTGCCGCGTGGGAGCGTGGGTGGAAATGGGCGCGGCGTCGGCCTGCGGTGGCGGCCCTATTGGTGACGCTGGCTACCGCAATGGTGGTCCTGATTGTGGGCGGCTGGGTCTACACGCACCGGCTTCGGGATGCGCAGCTCCAGACCGAGAAAGAGAAAAAGCTCGCCGAAGCACACCTCGTCAAGCTTCAGGAATCGCAGCTCCAGACTGAAAAAGAGAAGAAGCTCGCCGAAGCACATCTCGTCAAGCTTCAGGAATCGCAGCTCCAGACTGAAAAAGAGAAGAAGCTCGCCGAAGAACACCTCACCAAAGCGATGCAGTCGTTGGAACATGTCGGTATGACGGTCTTTGAGAAAGGCGGTGGCGGCCCGGAACTCGAAGAGTTCAAGAAGAAGCTTCTCACCGACTTGACCCTCTATTTCAAAACGTTTCTTGGCAACGAGGACCACCCCAACCCCGAAATCCGCCGCTGGACGGCACGAGCGTATAAAGGGTTGGGAATGAGTTACTCCATGCTCGGGCACCAAGCGGATGCTGAAGCCGCACACCGTAGCGCCCTTGCCATGTGCGAGCGGCTAGCGGCAGAAAGCCCGAACAGCAACATCCTTCGCCATGACCTCGCGTGTGCACACTGTCTGCTTGGAGATGCGCGAGGGCGCAAGGGAAATCGGATGACGCGGAGACGACCTACCGTCTTGCCGCCAATCTCTACCGATCACTGTCCGGCGATCAGGAAATTAATGTGACAGTGTGCTATAACCTCGGCGTCACGTGCCACAATTTCGGGCGCAGATTGTCGATGGAAGGTAAGGCCCAGAAGGCAATGGAGTGGCACGACGCGGCTATCGAAGTGTTGAATGGACTCCTCCGTCGGCTTCCTAACAACGAACAAACCAAGGTCACCCTGGCATACGCACAGTCCATGCGTGCCATTTCACTAGGTGCACTCGAGCGCCATTCGGAAGCATTGCCGGAATGGGACCGGGCGTTGGCAGTGCTTGGAAAAAGCGACCCCTTGATGCAAGTGCTTCGCGCCCGTTCGCTAGCGATGTGCGGCGATCACCGCGCCGCCGTCAACGCTGCCCATGCGGTCGCGTGCGCCGGAACTCCAACGCCGGACGTATTTATCAATGTGTCCTGCGTCTACGGCACGGCGATCGCCGCGGTTGACAAGGACTTGACGCAGCCCACCGACGAACGCCAAAGGACCAAAGACGAGTACGGCGCGGCCGCGCTTCTTTGGCTCGGCAAAGCCAAAGCAGGAGGCTATTTCGAAAACGAACAGTGTTTGAAATCCTTTCTCGCGGATGGCGACTTCGACTCGCTCCGGTCTAACCCGGCATTTCAGAAATTCGTGGCCGAGCTTCAAGCCAAAGCGCCGGTGAAACCGGAATAAGGTCATCTCAGAACGGCGAATCGGGCAACGTGACGAGGGGCTCGCGACCTCGGCGATGCGCATCGAGCCGCAACAATAACATTCCAATGCCGGCGGCGCCCTGCATATATCCAGTTTGCGCAACCGTTTCGTCGGGTTTGATCCGGTGCTCGGCTTGCGACCAACGGTAACCTTTTTCGTCGTGCGTAGCCCGTCGGATGAGATCGGCAGTCATTTTTTCACAGAACGCGAGGTACTCCGGCTTCTTCGTTATCCGGTGTAAGCTCAGGAAAAAGTCGGCAACGCCGGCCGAGCCGCAACATTGGCTAACGTTGTTCCAGAAACCTGGGGTTGGTCTTTCCGGAATGCCGCTGCGCATGATGCTTCGCGCACATCGATGCACCAAATCCATCCATGCGGCATCGTCAGTAATTTGGTGGAGCCGGTAAAAAAGCCGCGCGGTCCCGACCGGGCCATGACACCACCCGAGGTAGTACAGGTCCTTTCCGTCGGGTTCGTTGTGAAAGATCTGACACGTATCGTCTTTCATGTTGGCGACAGCTTGAAGATATTTCGCCCCGGACAGCGCGCCGTCCAGGAACTGTTTTTCCTTCGTGTGTTGGAAGAGCGATGCCAGGAAGTAACTGATGCCGGCGGCGCCGTGTGAGAAGTTCGGCATTAGCCGCGGGAACTTCGGCGACATGCGCCATTTCAATCCACCGGCTTCCGGCTGCCCTAACTCCAGCAAGCGAAGTCCAGCCGCCTTCGCGGTTTCAACGCACACGGCCCGCTCCGATTGAAGAATCTCACTGCTCTTCGCTCCGGCACGGAACGCATCCAACAAGTACAGCCCGATCCCGGCCGATCCACCGATGATATCTGTTACATCGCTCCACTCCACGCCTTTGCCGGCGGGCTTGGCTAGGCCGCGAATTCGTTTCAAGCTTCCAAGCGCCTCCAAATGGAACATCTTCAAACCTGTCACATCGCCGATTTTCTCCAGTGCGAATGCCATTCCGGCGAGGCCCGTATAGAGTCCACAGTTCGCGGGGGTGGTTGAGTCTCGGAGCTTTGCTTGGAGGAACTTTCCACACTCACCGGCGTAGTTCATGAACCGGTTCTCTTCCGTGGCGAGATAGGCCTCGGCCCAGAAAAGCGCAACACCGGCAACGCCTGAATAAAGGTTCGTGCTTACCGACTTTGGATTGAGAGGATCGGCCGGGCAGACAAACGTATTGCCGCTTGCGATGCGGCAGTTTTCAAGCCAACGAGCAACTCCGAGCGCGGCTTTCCGGGGATCCAACGACCCGTCTTGATCGGTTCGGGCCACCGCTGTCAGCGGGGCGCCGGCGAGGGCAATCACGTTGGTGCGCAAGAAGTCACGACGTGTCACCGGTGAGTGGGAATCGAGCATGATGGCGCTCCATCTGACGGGTGTGCCCACTGACGATACCAGATTGACTCTCGTCGTGCCACGGTGGAGGTCTTCGTACAATGATTGCACGATCACGTGAATACAGGACTACACACGATGGATTTACTTGAGCAGGCCGATGTGCATGTTTGGCAAGCCATCCAGGGCGAGCGTCGACGGCAACAGGATGGATTGGAGCTTATCGCATCCGAAAACTACACCAGTCCCGCGGTCCTGGCCGCACAAGGATCGGTGCTTACCAACAAGTATGCCGAGGGTTATCCCGGACGGCGGTACTACGGCGGTTGTGAATTCGTCGACCAAGTCGAGCAACTTGCCATCGACCGCGTATTGCAAATATTCCGTGCGGAGAAAGCCAATGTGCAACCACACTCCGGAGCACAGGCCAACATGGCCGTCTATTTTTCGTGCCTCGATCCGGGCGACACGATACTGGCGATGGACTTGGCGCACGGCGGCCATCTGACGCACGGCATGCGCTTGAATTTCTCCGGCAAGTTCTACCGCGTGGTTAGTTACGGTGTTCGAAAAGACGACGAGCGGATTGATTTCGACCACGTCGCCGCGATGGCACGGGAGCATAAGCCCAAATTGGTCGTCGCCGGGGCGAGCGCCTATCCACGCGAAATCGACTTCGGCCGATTCGCGGAAATATGTTCGGAAGTCAAAGCGCTTCTGATGGTGGACATGGCACACATCGCCGGTCTGGTCGCAACCGATTTGCACACTAGCCCGGTGCCCGTGGCTGATTTTGTGACTTCCACCACGCACAAGACGCTACGCGGGCCACGCGGCGGGTTTGTACTCTGCAAAAAGGACTGGGGACAGAAAATCAACCAAACTATTTTTCCCGGAATTCAAGGCGGCCCGCTCATGCATGTCATTGCCGCGAAAGCTGTCGGCTTCGGCGAAGTGCTGAAACCCGAGTTCAAATCGTATGCGGCTCAGGTGGTCGCAAACGCCCGCACCCTGGCTCACGGTCTTGCCGAACGTGGCTTCCGCGTCGTCTCCGGAGGAACTGACAATCATTTGATGCTCATCGATGTCGCATCTCGCGGCGTGACGGGAAAGATCGCGGAAGCAGCGCTCGACGCCGCCGGAATCACCGTTAACAAAAACATGATTCCGTTCGACACCCGTGCACCGCTCGATCCGTCCGGAATCCGTATCGGTACGCCGGCGCTAACGACCCGTGGAATGCGCGAGCCGGAAATGCGAACCATCGCCGGCTGGATCGCCGAGATACTGGCTAAGCCTGAAGATCGGCCTTTGCAAGAGCGCGTACGAGGCCAAGCCCGGGAGTTAGGCCAACAATTCCCGGCGCCGTCGAATTGATCCGTCGTCCTTAGCAACTAACAACTGACAACTGGCAACTAACAACTTAGATTGGAGATCATCATGGCAAACCAAATCGTCTGGTGTGACATCCCCGTCGTCAATCTCGACCGGGCGATCGGGTTCTACTCGGCCGTCCTCGGCGCGGAAGTAAAGAAACAGGAAATGCCCGGAATGCAAATGGGCGTGTTGCCCCACGAAGGCGACGACGTGGGTGGCTGTCTATACCAGAATCCGGAGGAAAAACCGTCGGCCAACGGTCCGCTTTTGTACTTGAACTGCCAAGGCCGACTGGATCAAGCCATCGCCGCCGTCGCACCGAACGGAGGAAAAGTCCTAAAGCCCAAGCATGCCATCGGACCATACGGCTTTCGGGCACTGATCCAGGACAGTGAAGGCAACCGCATGGCGCTGCACTCGATGTAGCAAAGATTCTGTGCTTCGGCCTCCCTTGTAGTCCCGCAGGGTTGGCCCAAGCAGCCTGTGCTGAAGCTGGGCCTGGTGCTAGACTGTATTAATTCTGCGAAGGAGAAAAGGAGAGCAGAACTTGACCAAGGCGATTCAGGGGAAAGTCCGAGGCAAAACGATCGAGCTGGCCGAAGACCTTGGTCTGGCCGAAGGGCAAGACGTGGAAGTGCAAGTTCACGTTGTGGCGCCGGCACGCCATTGGGGCGACGGGATTGTCCGCACCGCCGGCGCGCTCGCCGACGATCCCTATTGGGACGCCATCATGGAAGAGATTCAACGAGAGCGGAAATTCGACAACCGGAGTTCCGCGTAGTTGCGCCGGCGCATCACTCGTTCAAGCCGAGCACGTCGAACCAGTCGCGGACGGATGACGGGCGCGGCGCATCACGTTACCGATGATGCTTTCCGGTTGGCCACCGCCACAAGAAACTGCCGTACACCCACCGCTGCCCACCGAGCTGTTTGCCCGTCGCGATCGAAGGTCGGATTCACTTCGACCACATCCAGGCTGCGCACGGGGTGAGCGCCGGCGCGGAAGGCGATTTCGGGCCAGATTTCACCGGGAAGGCCGACAGGACTGGGCGCACTGCAGCCGGGCACGTCGGCCTGTCGAAACGCATCGACGTCGACGGTCACCATTACCGCACCCACCTCGCGACTAAGACGGTCAAGCTCGGCGGCGAAAACGTCGATTGCTTGCGGTCCACTAACGTCATGCAGCCAGTGAATTCGACCCTGGTGTTCCTGCACGAACTGCACGTGGTCACGAGCGCAACTTTGCCGTTGAGCGCCGATCACGACATAACGTCCGGGTTTCAGCGGATGCGTCGGATGTTCGATCGCCTGGCGAAACGGGCTGCCGCTGTGTGCCCCGTTCAAGAAAGGTCGGACGTCGAGATGGGCGTCGATGTTGATGATCCCGCACTCGATGCCGGCGGCAGCGTAGCCGCGGTAATGGGCAAACGCCGTTTCATGGCCGCCGCCGAGAATGATCGGAACGACGCCGTTCCCGAGCATGTCGCCGATCATGCTCCCCAACAGTTCTTGGGAAGTTTCAAGCTCGCTACTGACCGAAAGGTTTCCCACATCAAGCAAGTCCAGACTGAACAAATCTGTTTTGGTTGGCGGGGCCCATGACGTGAGCCGGTATAGAAACGAGCGTATTGCATCAGGCGCTTGTGCGGCTCCAGGTCGACCGAAGTTGCGGCGCGTGCCTTCGTCGGAACAGAAACCGACCAATGTCGCACGGCTAAACGTTGGCTTGCCTGAGCCTTCCCATCTGCGAACGACTTCTCCCAGCCGTGGATCTTCGGGATCGCCTCGTCCGGCAAATAGCTCGGCCGGGGCCGGCTCAAGCGCCGACCACCACTCGACCGGACTTGATGACTTTCGAGACATGGTTGACCCCGAAGTGATACGAGAAATGCTGGTAGCTCGGAACGTCCAGTATGACCAAATCCGCTTGCTTTCCAACCTCGATGGAGCCGACGCGATCGCTTCGGCCGAGGGCGGCTGCCGCATTGATGGTAAGCGCCGAGATCACCTCGGCAGGCAGCATTCTCATCTGCGTACATGCCATCGTACCGATGAGCGGGAGATTCTCCGTCATACAGCTTCCCGGATTGCAATCGGTTGCCAGCGCGACGGGTAAGCCGTGGTCGATTAGACGCCGAGCAGGCGCATATGGGACGCCGAGAAAAAAAGCGGTCCCAGGAAGCAGCGTCGCGATCGTACCCGCGCGCAGCATCGCTTCGGCGCCGGCGTCGGTGATGTTTAGCAAGTGGTCGGCCGACGTAGCGCCGAGTCGCCCGGCCAACTCCGCCCCGCCTAGTGGCGTGAACTCGTCGGCGTGTAGCTTCAACTTGAATCCGAGCTTGGACGCGGCGGCGAGAATGCGCTCCGATTCGGCCACGCTGAACACGCCCGTTTCGCAGAAGACGTCGCAAAACTCCGCCAAGCCCCGTGCGGCAACTTCCGGAAGCATCCGGTCGATCAGCAAACCCAAATAACCATCACGATTATCGCGATATTCCGGTGGCACTTCATGAGCGCCCAAAAACGTCGGAACCAGATCGCACGGATGTTCACGGTTCAGTGCCGCGATGACTTCTAGCGACTTGAGTTCGTCTACTAGCGACAGGCCGTAACCGCTCTTCACTTCGACCGTGGTGACACCCATGGCCAACATGCGGTCGAGACGACGCCGAGCCAGTGCGGTTAGTTGGTCGATGGAAGCCTCACGGACTTGCCGCACCGTGGAGTTGATTCCACCGCCCTTGGCGGCGATGTCTTGATAGCTAACGCCTTGCAGTCGAAGCGCAAATTCATCGGCACGGCTGCCGGCGAAAATGAGATGCGTGTGGCTGTCGATGAGGCCGGGCAGTACGGTTTGTCCCGCGGCATCAATGACGGTCCACTCGCGTGCTGAATTCGTCGGTTCGTCAATACTGGGCCCGACCCAATCAATGACGTCGTTTCGGATCAGTACGGACCCGTTTTCGATGATGTGTAAATCGCGCATATCCCGGCCGCATTTGGGCCGTTCACCGTGACGGCACACGCAAACGACCTGCGCGTTGCGAATAAGAAGTTGCATGCGGAGAACTAGTAATTAAGCTCCGGGACCTGGACGCCGCGAGTTTCCGCACATTCCACCGCCTCGGCATACCCGGCATCGACGTGGCGGATCACTCCCATGGCAGGGTCGCTTGTAAGCACAAGGGACAGTCGTCGGTCAGCGTCGGCGCTGCCGTCGGCGACACAGACCATGCCCGCGTGCAGGCTGTAACCGATGCCGACGCCGCCGCCGTGATGCACGCTGACCCAGCCGGCCCCGCAAGCGGTGTTGATCATCGCGTTCAGGATGGGCCAATCGGCGATGGCGTCCGATCCATCTTTCATTCCTTCGGTTTCTCGGTTCGGCGACGCGACGGAACCGGCGTCGAGATGGTCCCGGCCAATGACAATAGGCGCCTTCAACTCACCCGCTCGCACCATTTCATTGAAGCGCAATCCCATCTTGACCCGTTCACCGTAGCCGAGCCAGCAAATGCGAGCGGGCAGTCCCTGAAACTGAACCTTCTCACGAGCCAACTTGATCCACCGTGCCAGAGCTTCGTCGTCCGGAAACATCGCCAAAACCGCGTCGTCGGTGCGATAAATGTCCTCCGGGTCGCCGGAAAGTGCCGCCCAGCGGAACGGACCTTTGCCTTCGCAAAACAACGGGCGAATGTACTCTGGAACGAAGCCGGGAACGCGAAATGCGTCCTTCACGCCCGCGTTCACCGCTTCGGCGCGGATGTTGTTACCGTAATCGAACGTGATTGCACCGCGCGCCTGCAAGTCGAGCATTGCCTTGACATGGATTCCGATGGATTCAACGGCGCGGCGGACATACTCCTCTGGATGGTCTCGCCGAAGTGCGTCGAGGTCTTCGTTCGGTGTGCGTGGGAGCGGTACATAGCCATTGAGGGTATCGTGCGCCGATGTTTGATCCGTGAGGACGTCGGGCACAATGCCACGCTCACCGAGTTCCGGCAGGGCCTGGGCCACGTTTGCCACCAGTCCGACCGAAAGCGCCTGGCGCCGTTCTTTCGCCTCGTTCACCATGCGCAAGGCTTCATCCAGGTTATCGCATATCCGATCGAGGTAGCCCGTCTGCAATCGGCGTTCGACTCTGGCATGATTCACATCGATACCGAGAAAGGCAGCGCCGTTCATGGTGGCGGCCAGCGGTTGCGCTCCGCCCATGCCGCCGAGGCCACCGGTTACGACGAGCCGGCCGGCGAGCGTTCCCCCGAAGTGGCGTCGCGCGCATGCGGCAAACGTTTCGAAGGTTCCCTGGAGTATGCCCTGCGTGCCGATGTAAATCCAACTGCCCGCCGTCATCTGGCCGTACATCGTTAGGCCCATGTCTTCAAGCCGACGAAATTCTTCCCACGTGGCCCACTTGGGCACCAACAAGCTGTTCGCGATCAAGACTCTTGGAGCCAATTCATGCGTTCGAATGACGCCGACGGGCTTGCCGGATTGAATCAACAGCGTTTCGTTGTTTTCGAGTTTCCGTAGCGACGCCACGATGGCATCGAACGCTTCCCAGGTTCGGGCCGCCTTGCCCTTGCCGCCATAGACGACAAGTCGATCGGGATCTTCCGCCACCTCGGGGTCGAGGTTGTTCATCAACATTCGCAAGGCCGCTTCTTGGATCCATCCCTTGCAGGTGCGTTCGGGACCACGGGGAGCACGAATGCTACTTCTAACCGACGTTCCATGGTGGGCGGCGTCAAACATGACTGTCATTTCATCGTTCTGGTGTTAGGAGTTCGAGTCGTTGCGATTTTGTTCTTCTAAAAGGGCCTGCAATTCTGCCACGGCCACTAGGTCCTTCGGGCGTCCCGCGGCGCGTTTAAGCTGAATGAGATGTTCCAAGGACACAACGCGGCAACTAAGTCCGCAAGCCGTAACTTCATGAGTAAACGGCATCAGCTCTTCATAAGTGCCGCCCCCGGCCACCTCACCCAAACAGTCCACGTCGCCAAAGGTAGTCGTCAATGTGAAATTGAGTCCTGCTCGAACAGTCGGAGCGTCCCAGGAAAACGGGAGGCCGGGCGGCGCTCCGCGAAGGTATGGGTTCCACGGCTGCAGAGCGCGCACGAGTCGGTCGATGTTTTCGCTGTCGCGCGCGTAAACCACATCGACGTCGTTGGTGGAACGTGCATTTCCATGGATGATCGCCGCCCAACCACCGATTACAATGTAGTGAACTCCAAAGTCGTTTAACTGCTTACCGACTTGCTCAAGGCTAGCAATCACCCGGCGATACCTCCGTGCAATTTGCCCGATTGTCTAAGCGCTCTTCCAGCCTGTCGCCACGCATCGATTGAGCGATGGAAGGCCTGAGCCTTTCGAATGCGTTCGTCGATGGTCAGCCTGAGGTTTTGTTGCAACAAGCCACGGTCGACATCCTTCTTAAAGGCCTCAACCACGGGATCTGCGTAATCCGGCGGCGCTAGATCCTCACGGAAGAGCGGTCGTTCTGATTCGTCCCCTGGTTTCGCTCGAAGAGTGGTCATGATTGCGTTGACGAACTTATCTGCGCTCACATTATATCTCGCAGAGCATCGGCTCCTCACGGATCGAGGCGCTTCGCGCTGAGTTTTGCTTGAAATCGTGCGACATTGATGATGGCTCGTTTATGACTCCCTTCGCCTACACGTTCCTTCTCATCATCCGCCGAGACCCGAAACGTCAATATTCGATTCTCAACCTGCACCAGTTCGGCGTTAACCTTTACCTTCATGCCCAACGGCGTGGCCGCCAAGTGACGCACATCGACATGAGTGCCTACGGTGGTGTGTCCGTCAGGCAGATAGGGCTGCACGGCCTGAGTGGCGGTGATTTCCATCAGTTCAATCATCGACGGCGTGGATAACACAAGCACTTGTCCGTCGCCTATGTGCGTGGCGGCGTGTTGATCCGTCACCATGCATTGGTTTTGATGAGTGATACCTGGCTTGAGCATTCGGTTCTTTCCTTCCTCGAAGCGGCGGCGTTATTCTACGGAGTTGTCATGATTTCCAGACGATACGGGGACGTTTTGGACATTCGATATCCACGCCGCGTGAAGCTGCGCGAAACGCGAAGAGTTCACGCATTAGACCGGTTCCCCACCGCATCAACCGTGCATTCGCTAACTTCGAAATGATGCGGCAATTCGTTTCCGTCGATATCCGAAGACTAGATGGCCCCAGCGAAGGGGTGATCCGCACATGCTGCGCCGAGTCGGTTAGGAACGGAGACCCTAGAAATGGTCCAGGCAAGATGGGCAAAGAGTTGCGTAGCGGTTCTGGTGTTGGTCGGAAGTGCCTGGGGTCAGCAATCGACGGGCATACCTTCGACTTACACCAAGGGCGACACGATCACATTGCAAGAGCCGGGTAAGGCCGAACAAAAGGTCAAGGTCATCAAGACCAGCAAGTCCGCGGACGGCAAGGTTGTCTACGAAGTCCAGGATCTACAGACGGGTGACACCGCCATCATTTCGGATTCCCCGATGGCGATGCCGACTATGGACGCGACCGCGCCCGCACCAAAAAAGAAGCTGCTCGGTTTGTTCTCCAGACCGTCACGCACGGCGAAGAAAAATGACACGATGGCGCCGGCCAAGCACCATGACGCGGCGAAGAAGAGCATCGAGACTGAACTTATCACACCGGCGACGAGTGTCCAACCGGCTTCCGGCACGATGTTCAAGCGCAAAGAGCTGCCGAAGAACGGCCCCGCGGCGAAGGTTGATTCTTCGGATTGGCAAAAGTCATGGGGCAAGGCGAATGATCACAAGTCGCCGCTAATGGCAATCGATATGGACGAATGCGACGACCAGTTGGAGTTGGCAAGTTATCAACAGGCACCCATGCCGACCGCGAACGACGGGGCACTGACCATCCAGAACTATCCGGTAACCGGCAGCCCCTACTGGCACGTTCCACGGATGCCGTCACGACAAGCTGGTGTTGCGCGAGTGGCCCGCTAAGGCGTCCGGCGAAATTGAAGTTGAACGAAGATTCGGCCCGGTGACTCAAGCTCGACACGATCGACCGAAGCAACCATCGGGTGCGCGGCAAAGGCCGTCGCCATGTGACCCGTGAGGCCAGGGTCGAGCAGGTTCAGCCGGCGCGGTAGGTTGCCGACGTACTGGACCTCTGACATGAAGTCGAGCCGCTGCATGCCCGGCGGCGGCGTGCATTCCACGGTCTCCAGATCCGTCGTATAGCGATCGTGGCTACGGATGTGAGCGCGGGTTTCTCGGCCGGCGTAGATGATGCCGGCCACCAGTGCGCATGCGCCACCGATCAGTACCAACGGCACTGCCCATTGCTTTGCAGTAGTAGTCGGTTTGAATTGGGCCATTCGTCTCACCAGATGGCTAGTTCAAGCTCCAACTCCACGCCACTGCGGTCTTCCACTCCTTCACGGACGGTTTCAACTAACTTCAGCACGTCTTCCACGGTGCCGCCGGGATGGACCACAACGGAGTTTGCGTGCCGGCTACTGATTTCCGCGCCGCCGACTTGAGTTTTTGATAAGTCCGCTTGTTCGATCAGCGTTGCAGCGTCGACGCTGCGGGTATTACGAAACATGCGCGCATGCGGTTGAGACGTCAACGGCTGCGTTGCCTTCCGCTGAATCCACGCCTTGCGCATGTGCTTGACGATGGCGTCGGGATCATCCGAGTCGAGTTCGAAATCAATGCCGAGAATTACCGGGTCGTCCAAGTTGCTTCCCTGAGGGTCGAACTGAAGTTCATCGCGATCTCTGCGTTGGATATCACCTGCCTCGTCCATGACCTCAACGGAACGAACGAACTGGCCGATTTCTCCATGGCGGTCACCCGCGTTACCGCGAACAGCGCCGCCGACCGTGCCAGCGATACCGACCAGGACTTCCAGGCCGCCTAGTCCATGCTTGGCAGCGAAGGAGATCAAGTCAGCCAACGTGGCCCCCGCTCCTGCCGTTACACCGTTTTCGATCACGCCTAGTTGCTTGAATGCGGGCGCCGACAACTGCAACACGACGCCGGACACGCCTTTGTCGCGAACGAGGACATTGCAGCCGCCGCCCAGGACGCGAACTGGGACCTGATTGGCGATGCAATGGCGAAAAACTTGCTGAAGTTCATCACGGGAGCGCAGGCGCACCAAGTATTCAGCGGGGCCGCCCAGACGAAGGCCCGTGTAGGGCGCGAGCGCGGCGTTACGTTCGGTAATTTCAGCAAAACCGTCGAAACCAGCCATCGCGCTCCTTTCGCGGCGGCGCACCTTGGGCCGTATCATCATAGGGTTCAGCGCCGTTCGGCGTCAACGTAAGCGGACGCGTTGCCGGAGACTAGATTCACGTAAGCTGCAATGTGATTGCTATAAATACGTTGCATGGCAAAGTCCGAACCAATTCCGCCGCTTCATCCGACCGAAAAGGCAACGGCCGACGTCGCCGTACTCGTGAGCGGCGGAGTCGACAGTGCGGTTTTACTCGGGGAATGCCTCGAGACGGACCACACCGTGCAGCCGCTTTTCGTTCAGAGTGGCCTTTTTTGGGAAGCGGAAGAACTCCGTCATTTGGACCATTTTCTGGAAGCGATACGCCGGCCGAGCTTGCTACCTTTAGTGGTGCTCGACGTACCCGTCGCAGACCTGTACGGCCCTCATTGGAGCATGACCGGCATCGGCGTGCCCGACGCGGATTCAACCGACGCGGCAGTCTATTTGCCGGGACGCAATGTGATGCTGCTGAGCAAATCTATGCTGTGGTGCCACTTGCACGGAGTCCCGAGAATCGCGTTAGGAATCTTGGAGGCAAACCCATTTCCCGACGCAACACTGGAGTTCGTGAACGCCTTCCAGGAAGTGATCAACCGCGCGATCGATGGCAAGGTCGTAATTCAGACTCCATTTGTCGGGCTGAGTAAGGGGGACGTGATCAATCGTGGTCGACACATGCCGCTGGATTTGACATTCTCCTGCATTCGACCAAACGTTGGGACGCATTGCGGCCAGTGTAACAAATGTGCGGAAAGGCGGCGTGCGTTCACTACCGCCGGGCTGCGCGACTCCACGCCTTACGCCATGGAGAAATCATGTACCGCGTGACGCGAGAAATCAGCTTTTGTTACGGTCATCGGTTGTTGAACTACGACGGCAAATGTCGTCATTTACACGGGCACAATGGACGCGCCGTGATTACGATCGAGGCGCCGGAGCTGGATTCGCGCGGCATGGTGCTCGATTTCACGCGCATTAAAGAGGTCGTCGCCGATTGGATCGACAATACCATCGATCATCGGATGTTACTGCACGAGAACGATCCGATATTGCCGCTTCTGAAAGAAAAGGGCGAGCCTGTTTATGTGTTGAAAGTCAATCCCACCGCGGAGAACATCGCCCGACTCATTTTTGACTTTACGTCATCGCAGGGATTCCCGGTTGTCGAAGTGCAACTGTGGGAAACCGATCGCTGTTTCGCGAGCTACACCGGCTCAACGTAATTGCCGCTTGCGGCTTAGCGCCAAAGAAACGCCCCAAGTAAATTCGAAAAGTCATCCGTCCATGGTTTGACGCCGGGACGAACGGTCAGCGTCTTCCAATGAGGATGCTGAGCCAATGGTCCGAGATCGGTTGTATTTCGCGCCAGAATCACCCACGACGACGGCGTCTTGCCCGGAATGGCCGGCTGCTCTGGATCGACATTTTGATCGTGTTGCACGATTCCCACGAGGCCCGCATCGTGAGCCACTGCCGCCAATACCGGCTCCAGGTTCAGATAGCGGTTCGAAATATTGAAAGCCAACAGTCCGTCGTCACCGAGTTTGCTCAGGTATAGCGCCACGGCTTCACGGGTCAGCAAATGGACCGGAACGGAGTCGGAGCTGAATGCGTCCAAAATGAGCAGGTCGTACCCACGATCCGGGGCGGCTCCCAACTGCAGACGCGCGTCGCCGAGGACAACCTGAAGAACTGTGCCGCGTTTTCTGCAATCACTTAGATATGTGAAGTACTGGGGATCTTCTGCCACGCGTACGACCGCTGGGTCGATTTCGTAGTAAGTCCATTCTTGGCCTGGCTTCGAATAACTGGCTAGGGTTCCAACGCCGAGCCCGGTGACCGCAATACGATGGCGCGGCGGCATCGATTCGAGCGCGGTGAACAACTCGCCAATCGGTCCCTGTCGATGGAAATAGGTGGAGGGCTCGCCTCGGCGACCCGGATCGCGTGGCTGCTGGCCGTGAAGCGTTGTACCGTGCATGAGTTGAATAAACTCGCCCGTCGGCTCGTGACGAACATGAAGATCGCCGAAGAAGCCGCGTTCACGATAAAGGACATATCCGTTCGGATCGCTGCAGATAGCGCCGGCGAGGAGCATCGCTCCGACGCTCAGGGCAAACCGTATGGGGCGACCGATGAAGGCGAAGCATAACACCGTGGGCAACCCGTAGATCAAAAGGGCGCTAATGCCACCGGACATCGACGGCGCAAACGACTTGATCCGGCTCATATGTGGATCGCCGGCCGTCGCGCCCAGAACAAGAAAGGCGGTAAGACCTCCCACTACCGCTGGAAGAACAAAATCCAGAATACGATTTCGGGTTTCACTTCTTCCTTCGGTTACACTGGGCATCAGCAAACAAGCGAGCACCAATGCGAGCGGATATTCGACAGTCGTCGTGAACACCATAGGTGCGACAAGAGCATTGAAGACTCCGCCCATGACACCGCCGACGGACAAGCACAAGTAAAACGCAGTCAGATGCGCCGTCGAAGGGCGGAGCCGAGCCAATTCACCGTGACATGCCATCGCGGCGACGAACAACACCACCAGATGCAAGAGCATGACCGGTCCAATGCGCATCTGGTGGGTGCCGCCGACGACCATCAGAAACACGAGTAACAACGCTACTCGTGGGAGGATTCGCTTCACCCTTTCATGAGAGACACATGGCCGGCGCAAACACGAGAATGAAGCTCAGTAGATAAATGGCCAACGGCGCCACCCACAGCAACGGAATCGCCGCAATATCGGTGGTGAAGTAGGTCGTAACTCCCAGCATCAAACTCGATGGCACAAACGCCAGGGCGATCCAGTGGAGCCGTTGCCTCCGCGTTAACTGGGTCGGCGCCTCTGCAGGCGTCGATTCAACTGCGACGGCATCGGGCGCGGCATGCGCGCTGGAGCGCCAGAGCAGCATGGCACATATCATGGCCGAGCCGACGAGCAAGATGTATCCGATCTGCCATAGCCGACTTTGGTCTGCGAGCGGAAGAAACGGTTCTACGACCGTTGGATACGCGAGGAGTGCGAGCATGCTGCCGATATTGCTGGCGCCGTAAAGGAAATACGGATCGCGGGCGGAATCGTGTCCGGTTCCGGCAAACCATTTTTGCAACAGTGGCGCGCTCGTCGAAACGACGAAGAACGGCAAGCCCACAGCGACTGCCAAGAGTCCCAAGAGCCACGGAACGGGATGGGCGTCACCCGCGGGACTCCATTCCGGACCGATCGCAATCGGGAGCACTATCAGCGGGGCCAGCAACAGAACAACGTGAACGATCACTTGGCGCCTAAGCCCCAGCCACGCCGGCGCCGCGTGAGCATAGGCGTAGCCCGCAAGGAGGGCGGCCTGAAAGAACACCATGCACGTGTTCCACACGGCGGGAGTCCCGCCGAGAAGCGGCAACACCATCTTGGCAACCATCGGCTGCACGAGGAAAAGTAGTGAGGCGCTGAGGAAAAGGGTTACGGCAAAGAGAACGGGCACGGTGCATCTCCCACGGATTCGGGCGGTTTCCGGTCTTTCGCTAAGTCGCAAGGGGCGCGCGGCTTCCATCACGAGGTTAGCTCAAAATCTCGACCTGAGTCGGCGGCCCACTGCAATTGACACGACACGGCCGGTGACTACAATCCATGTCTCATCATTGACGCATCTTCCCTGCATTACACCCCATACGGAACCGCTTGTGCCTCTAGATAATGACGAAAACGACGACCTGGTTGCCAGCCGGGCGGACAAGCTGCGGCTGATCGAAGCATTAGGGGTTGATCCGTGGGGTAGCCGATTCGACGGGCACCTGCCCATCTGCGATATCCTTGCGATGGATGCGGATCGGCCGGAAGGCGAGAGGCCGAAGGTCCGGGCCGCGGGCCGAGTCGTTGGAAAACGAGGACAAGGAAAGCTCTTTTTCCTCGATCTGTGGGATTGGACCACTCCCGAACGTGACGGGGGACGCGGGAAGCTTCAGGCGATGGTCGGTCAGAAGCAGGTGCCGGAGCAGAGCTGGAATCTCGTTCCCAACATCGACCTCGGCGACCTCGTCGGCGTTGATGGAACGTTCGGCAAGACTAAGCTCGGCGAACCGACGGTCTTTGTTGAGAACTTACATTTTCTCGGCAAGTCTTTAGTTCCACACCCCGATAAATGGAGCGGCATACAAGACACCGAACTGCGACTGCGGCATCGTTATCTTGATCTGATTTACAATCCGGAAGTTCTTGATCGGGCCCTGAAGCGAGTCCGCATTCTAAGACAGATTCGCCGCTATCTCGACGATCGCGGGTTCGTCGAAGTCGAAACGCCGACATTGCAAGCCATCGCCGGTGGCGCCGCCGCCAGGCCGTTCACCACGCATCACAACGCGCTGGACATTGACCTGTACCTTCGTATTTCGCTCGAGTTGCCCCTCAAACGATTGCTTGTTGGAGGGATGGAAAAGGTTTACGAGATTGGCCGAGTATTCCGCAACGAGGGTATCAGTACGCGCCATAATCCCGAATTCACGATGCTTGAGCTGTATCAAGCTTACGGTGACTATGCCGCGATGATGGACCTGACGGAAGGCATGATCGTGACGTGCATCCGAGAACTGGACGGCGCCATTCGCCGACCCTTCGGCGACAGCGTCATCGACTTCAACCCTCCGTGGCAACGACGCAGCTACGCCGAACTATTTGAGCAACACGTCGGTGTGCCCTTGCGCGGAAACGATGCGGCCTTATTCCGAAAGGCGGAAGACACAGAACTTCCTTCGACCGGCAAGGACCTCGATGTCATTCGACATTACTTGTTTGAAGCGCACGTAGAAAAGCATCTCGCGGAGCCGGTGTTCGTTTACGACTATCCCGCGTCGCTCTGTCCATTGACCAAGCGGAAAAGCGCGGACCCGTACTTTGCCGAGCGATTCGAACTCTACATTGCGGGAACAGAAATCGCCAATGCGTACACGGAATTGAACGATCCGGTCTTGCAGGAAGCGACGTTTCGCCGGCAAGTGGCCGGGCTGCCGGAGGAAGAGTCCATGGCGAAGATGGACGAGGATTTCGTCCGGGCGCTACGGCACGGCATGCCGCCCGCCGGTGGACTGGGTATTGGCATCGATCGCTTGTTGATGTTGCTGACCAACGCTCCATCGATCCGCGATGTGATTCTCTTTCCCCTGCTTCGTCCCTCACACGGTCCGTAGTCCGTGGTCAGTGGTCCGTGGCTAGGAGCGCGGACAACGGACAACGGACAACGGACAACGGACAATCGACCATGTATAAACTTCTGCTTTGTTGGCGTTACCTTCTCACTCGGTATCTGGCATTGGCGTGCATCGTCAGCGTCATGCTCGGCGTGGCAACGTTGATCGTCGTAAACAGCGTCATGGGGGGATTCAGCAACAAATTGAAGGATCGCCTCCACGCGCTGCTCTCCGACGTCCTGATAGAAGCGCCGTCAATGGACGGGTTTTCCGATTACGAAGGAATGATGGCGCGGATCCGTCGAGATCCGTACCTGGCGGAAAAAATCGAGGCCATGACGCCGACGCTGGAGGTCTTCGCCATGCTCCAGTTCCATTGCCGAGGCACTGAGCTAACCCTGCCGGTACGATTGATTGGAATCGACCCTGTCGGCCGGTCTCAGGTCGGCGGATTCTCAGAATATCTGGTTCGGCAAAAAGCCGAACTCGATCCAAGTTTTGCCCTCAGTGCCGAAGCCCATTCTCGTTGGCAGGCACAAGAGTTACCGGTGGTTTACGACCATGGTATTCGTCCTGACCCTCCGGACGCGTCGCAACCGCCGCCGCCGGATGCTCCACCGAGCGTGCCCAAGGAACCGGCCGGAATCATTGTCGGCTACGCCATCGCGAACTTCCGAAATAGCGGCGACGAACCCGGACGAAGCGAGGACATCGTGTTGCTGCAACCCGGCGATGAAGTTCGACTCACGACGGTAGGACGGCAAATTCCGGGCAAGCTTCCGAAACCCGTCTTAGACCGCTTTGTCGTCTGCGATTACTTCCGCTCGGAGATGAGTGAATACGACCGCCAATACGTGTTCGTCCCGCTGAAGTACCTGCAAGAACTTCGAACCATGGAAGACCGGGCGACGAGCATTCAAATCAAACTAAGGGACTACCAGGACGCGCGCGAGGTCGTAAGGCGTTTGAGATTGCTCTGCGATCCGCACGACTTGCGTGTAGAGACTTGGGAAGACAAACAAGGGCCGATCCTGGCCGCCATCTCCATTGAACGCGGACTACTCAATGTGCTGCTCTTCCTGATCATCGGCGTGGCGGGATTCGGAATCCTGGCGATCTTTTCCATGATCGTGGCCGAGAAGATCCGCGACATCGGCATTTTGAAGTCGCTTGGCGCCTCGAGTATCGGCGTAATGAATATCTTCCTAGGCTACGGCCTGCTTCTCGGCGCCATCGGCGCCATGCTCGGCACCGTCCTCGGAGTGCAGTTCACCTGGAACATCAATGAAATCGAACAGGTCCTCGGCCGACTGACGGGAATGGAGATTTTCCCGCGAAAGATCTATTACTTCGATGAGATTCCAACGAGCATTCAGCCCATAGGAATTGCACTCATAGTGCTTGGCGCCATTGCGATTGCAGTGGTTTCCAGTGTCATTCCCGCGTTGCGTGCAGCGATGTTGCACCCGGTGCGCGCACTGCGCTATGAATAAGCAAGCCCACGGATTGCAATCCGTGGGCTTTGCACGGGAGATTTCGATGCAAGATGACGTTCCGATTCTCACCGCGGAAGGGTTACACAAGACCTACCGCAAGTATGCCATCCGCTGTCACGTCCTACGCGGGCTAGACCTTGATGTGCAGCAGGGTGAGTTTCTCAGCGTCGTCGGCGCGTCGGGTTGCGGCAAGAGCACGATGCTTCACTTGCTCGGCACGCTAGATCGTCCGGACAAAGGCATTATCTATCTCGACGGCGAACGCATTGACAACCTGCCCGCGGACCGGCGGGAAGCGTTGCGGAATCAGACCTTTGGGTTCATTTTTCAGTTCTATCACCTCCTGCCCGAGTTCAGCACGTTGGAAAACGTGTTGATGCCGCAAATGATTCAGTATTCTACATTCGCTTGGTGGTCACGGCAGCGAGAGTTGAAGCGGTGCGCAACGGAGCTGCTGGAGCGCGTCGGTCTGGGTCATCGGTTACGCCATCGGCCGAGGGAATTATCCGGAGGGGAGATGCAACGGGCTGCGATTGCAAGGGCGCTAGTGAATCGGCCACGTGTGCTCTTCGCCGATGAGCCGACGGGTAATCTCGATGCGGAGACCGGCGCCGGCATCGTTCGTTTGTTGCGCGACTTGAACCGCGACAACGGCCTGACTATCATCATGGTTACGCACAACCTGGAGATACTGGCCGAGACGGACCGCGTCGTGCGTTTGGTTGAGGGGCGAGTAGAATTGCCTTCCGCCATCCCCCGCATCGCGCCGTCCGGCTTGGCGCTGGCGGAGTAAGCTCTCCAATGACCAAGGTCTACATCAACGGCAAGTTCTACGACAAGTCCGAGGCCAAGGTCAGCGTTTACGATCACGGATTGCTGTATGGAGACGGGGTTTTCGAAGGGATCCGCATCTACAGCGGTAAGATTTTCAGGCTGCAACAACACATCGACCGCCTATACGACAGCGCCCGCGCCATCTATTTGGAGATACCGATTTCCAAGACACAGATGGCCGAGGACATGGTAAACGCCGTGAAGGTCAACAAACGCACCGGAGACGGCTACATTCGTGCGGTCGTCACGCGAGGCGCCGGTTCGTTGGGTCTCGACCCGCGCAAGACGACCGATCCGCAGATCATCTTTATCGTCGATGACATCAGCCTGTATCCGCGCGAATTGTACGATTCTGGGTTGGCGATTGTTTCCGTCGGGACGATTCGAAACCACCCCAACGCATTGAACCCGCGCGTGAAGTCTTTGAACTACCTCAACAGTATCATTGCCAAGATGGAAGCGGTTCAATCAGGCTGCGTCGAAGCGCTGATGGTCAATCATCGAGGCGAGATCGCCGAGTGCACCGGCGACAACATATTTCTCGTCAAGCAAGGTGTGCTGAAAACGCCGCCCCCGGACGCCGGGATTCTGGAGGGAATCACTCGCGGCGCGATCATGGAGCTGGCCCGGGCGGCCGGAATTCCAGTGCAGGAAGTGACCATGACCAGGCACGATGTCTACACATCGGACGAGTGTTTTTTGACAGGTACAGCCGCCGAGGTGATCCCCGTCGTTATGTGCGATGGACACCCGATCGGCGATGGCAAACCTGGGCAAATGACCAACCTTCTACGCGACCGATTTCACGAGTTAGTGCGACAGTAACATGCACTATCCGCCATGATCGAGCTCCGCCGTATTCTGGTTCCCACAGACTTCAGCAAGTTCTCCCAGGCGGCGCTCAACTATGCCATCGCGTTCGTCGAGAAGTTCGCCAGCGAGCTCCACTTCCTTCACGTCGTGCAGAATCTCGCACTGGTCGTTCCCGACGTAATCACGATGGAGCCGATCGCATTGCCGACGCCGGACCAATTCACACCGGCTGTTCAGGCAGGCTTCGACCGACTGGTTGCCGACAACAAACTCGAGAAACATAAAGTCCGACGGGAAATCCGCGAGGGAACGCCGTTTTACGAAATCATCCAATACGCCCGCGAAGCCGAGATTGATTTGATCATCATGGGAACCCACGGCCATAGCGGTCTCGCCCATGTGCTGCTCGGCAGCGTCACCGAAAAGGTGGTTCGAAAGGCGCCGTGTCCTGTGCTAACCGTTCGGCACTCGGAGCATGAATTCGTACATCCCTGAGGCCATTGGATTTATCACGTTTTGCCCCAGACGGCCGGATGGTATAGAAACCTGCCAAATCGGCATTTATTTTCTTGACAATTCCTGAGTTACGGCTGAAAATGTTGGCTACCTTCGGTGGTGGGCTTGCGCATACAATGCGCGGCAATGGACGGAACAGATAGGGGCTCATCACGTCCAGCGCAGTAACTGACTTCGACTCGCTACGCAGCGGGGTGGCCCAAAACCGCGGCGGTTTTTGAGCGTTTGTGGCTTTCCTTCAGAACGGAGTGCTTCCTAATGTCCTTTCGCGATACGTTGAACCGAGCCGGGTGCCGCCCGAGAATCGAATCGCTGGAAGACCGCTGCATGCTGGCGGTGTCTATCGTGGACCTCGGTACCTTTGGCGGAAACATCAGCCACGGCTACGCGATCAATGCGGCCGGCCAAGTTGCCGGTGATGCCGAAGGGGACGACGGTCCCAAGAAGAATCACCCGTTTCTTTACTCCAACGGAAGCAAGGTCCAGCTGCCGACGCCGGGGTTTGATTACGGCGTCGCCCGCGCCATGAATAATCGCGGTCAAGTCGTCGGCTTCATGTACACCCTCGAAGGCACTCCGATACATCACGCGTTCGCCTATCAAAACGGTGTGACCACGGATCTCGGCACGCTCGGCGGCAAAGGAAGCCAGGCGTATGGAAACAACGACCGGGGCCAGGTTATCGGCCTTGCCGACACGGTGGATGAAGTCGGCCACGCGTTCCTTTACACGCGCGGCAAAATGATCGATTTGGGCAGTCTCGGCGGTGAGAGCTTCGCTTACGACATCAACAATAAAGCTCAGGTTGTCGGTTATTACTTCAATGAGCAAGGGCACAAGCGATCCTTTCTGTGGCAGAAAGGGTTTAATTACGATCTGGGCGATTTCGGCGGTGACTGGTCCGACGCCTGGGCCATCAACGAGAGTGGGCAGGTGGCGGGGTACGCCTTCACGGCGGAAGAAAAGGAGCACGCATACCTCTGGCAGCCGGATTCACCCAACAGCACGACCGGGCACTTGATCGATCTCGGCTTGCTGCCGACGGCTCAGGAAAGTTTCGCCTACAACATGAACAACAAGGGCCAGGTTGTTGGCGCCAGCCAACTCGCCAATGGTCAGTTCCATGCCTTTGTTTGGCAAGATGTGAACAAGAACAACCAGTCCGATCCCGGCGAAATGATCGACCTCAATCAGTATCTGCCGCCGAACAGCGAGTGGAACTTCTTGAATTACGCGATGGCGATCAACGACAACGGCTCAATCACCGGATACGGGTTCAAGAAGGACAATTCACTTCATGCGTTTTTGATGACCTTTACCGAGGAAGGGCGCACTATAAGAGTCAGTGACCGCGTTTCCTTGGTACGGCCGACGCGGGCTGCAGAATCCACTCCGATGGCTGATGTGACGTTTAACTCTCCATCGGCCGTCGAAGCAAGGCCCGCGCAAGTTAGCGACGCCGAAGTGGAATCGTCCAGCAAGAATGCAACCGTGCAGACCGCTCGACCGCAGCAAGCGGCGAAGTTAGATACAGCGGCAGACTCGCTTTTTGTGTCGCCCGTGAACATTACCGACCTTTTGACTTGAACTTCGTGAACATTATGCTCCGCCCTTAGGCTCGCTATCGAAGTTGGGCATTCCAACTTTTCTTGAAGAGAGGAGAGGCTCGAAAATGTCAGTGATGAAGCACCCCGGAAAGAGCATTCGAAACCGTTCAACACTTCGACTCGAAGCGCTCGAAGACCGTCAGCTGCTTAGTTTTACCGTGACGGACTTAGGATCGTTCGGTGGCTCAAAGAGCACCGCATTTGGAATCAACGAACTGGGTCACGTCGTTGGTAAGGCCGACATGCCGAACAGTAACCAACATGCTTTCTACTGGAACCCGCTTGCCAATCCGCAGCTGAAAGACCTGGGCACCCTCGGCGGTAATCAGGCCAGTGCCTTTGGCATCAACGAGAGCGGTGTGATCGCCGGATTTGCGCAGAAGCCGGATCCGACGCAACAGGAGCCGACGCTCTGGTCGCCGCCGACCTATACGCCGCCGCAGGGACTTGGAACATTTGGTGGACCAAAGGGTAACGCATTTGGAGTCAACGACAACGGCGTTGCGGTCGGCCAGGCCCAATTCCAAACCATTCCCTTCATTACCCATGCGTTCGTTTATCAGAACGGAACGCTGACAGACCTGGGCACGTTGCAGGGAGGAACCTTCAGCAGTGCGCAGGGTATCAATAACGCCGGCCAAATAGTTGGCTTCGCAGCGCCGTCCGGCAACTCGCCGCAGCACGCTTTTCTTTACGAGAACGGCACGATGAAAGACCTTGGCACTCTCGGCGGCACCGAGAGCAAGGGATACGCCATCAACAGCAAGGGTCATATCGCCGGTAGTTCGAAGATTGCCAGCGGCGAACTTCGTCCGATTCTGCACGTCCGCAACCAGATGAAAGACCTCGGTACGCTTGGGGGACTCGAAGGCGAGGCGTTCGCCGTCAACGACCTGACTCAAGTCGTCGGGCGGTCGTTCACGGCCGGAGGACTGGATCACGCCTTTCTCTGGAAGGGCGGCTATATGTACGATCTGAACACTCTATTCTCCGGCAGCGACTGGGTGTTCAAAGAAGCGCGTGGCATTAACAACAAGGGTCAAATCGTCGGCGTCGGCACCAGCCCAAACTTAGAAGAGCATGCCTTCTTGATTACGCCCGATGAACGATCGTTCGGCTCCAGCCAACGCGCACTGTCGACGCTGGCAACGTCCGCACCGAAAATCCCCGAACGAGCCACGCCGACGGTGACCCGAATACTGGCAGGACCGCAACAGCGGGCGATGCCGGATACGAACGAACTTTCGCCCAAGTCAGAGAATCGCGCTGAAGTCTTGCCGGCCTTCCGCGCCGAAGTCGGTCGCTTAACCAGCGCGCCGGCGATTGACCTGCAGATTAACGTAGGCGATCCTTTGCGATAGCCTACGCACGCGGCTTCCGATGTTGAACGACCGCGGAAGCCACGGAGTCGGTGGAGGACGACGCGGTCCAAGAGCACTCATAGTGGAGACCTGGCTGATGACACCCTTCCGTTCCCGCGGAGAGAAGAGACCCTTCGGAACAAGAACCAAAAAAAGCTCGCCCCCCATCAATCGCCACCGCCGACCGACGTGCCTGAGCGTCGAGCGGCTCGAAGACCGCTGGCTGCCCAGCTTCACTCTAACCGTTATCGATCCGCCGGGCGGAAACGAAAGCCAGGCGTATTCGATCAATATCAATGGCCAAGTCGTCGGCAAGGCGAACAGCACCGTAGGCGGCCCGAGCAGCGCCTATGTTTGGGACAATGGCGTCTATACCGATATCGGGGCCTCGCTATTCGGCGGCGCCAGTATTGCATACGACATCAACGATTCGGGAAACGTGACCGGCGACGCTAAAGACGCGAGCGGCGTCAGTTTCGCATACTTCTGGTCGCCGGCTGATCCGAATAATCCGATCCCAATCGGCCCGTTCAACGGTGCGGCGCCTGGATCGCACACCGTCGGCAACGGCATTAATAATTTTGACGTCATTATTGGAAACGGCTTTTACAACTCAACGGTTTCACACGGCTTCCGTTGGACACCCGGTGACCCCCACGATTTTGACGATCTCGGCGCGATTGCCATTCCGTCGAGTTTCGCGTTCGATATCAACAACGCCGGCACGACAGTCGGCGCCTCAGCGACGTCGGCTACGCCATTTCACGCGGTGACGGCCACTCCTACAGGAAATTTCCAGGTACTCGGGCCCAACGGCACGCTCGTCGGCGGCGCCGGCAGCACCGCGGTGGCGATCAACGACCACGGCGTTATCGTTGGCAAGGCGAAGATCGGCGACGTGGCGGGGCCGCACCATCTGTTCATTTGGCAAAACGGGCAAATCATCGACCTCGGCACTCTGCCATCGGAAGGCGCCGGCAATCGAAGCAGCACTCCGTACCGAATTAGCAACAGCGGAATTATCGTTGGCGATTCCGACGTTGATACCGGCATTCGGCACGGCTTCGTGTACTTCAACGGCGCGATGTATAACCTCAATGACTTGATTCCAGACGAGTCGGGATTCGTCATCAAGTCGGCGACGGGAGTGAATGAAAAGGGCCAGATCGTCGGCAACGGTGGTTTCGGATACAACGGCGATGGCCGCGCCTACGTGCTCACACCCAATGCCGTTCGGCTGCAAGTCTCGGCCGTGCCGAACACCTCTGCGGGTGCGCCGTTCGATCTGACCGTCACTGCACTCGACATGTTCGGCAACGCCGTCCCAGGTTACACAGGGACGGTTAACTTCTCGAGCACCGATTGGAACGCGTCATTGCCCGGTGAGTACACATTCACCACTAACGACGAGGGTGTACACACCTTCAACAACTTGACCATGTCGGCGGCGGGGACGCAATCGATTCAAGTGGTGGACACCTTGGACAACACGCTGACGTCGATAGTCGACGTTGCGGTTTCGGGCGCCTCCATAAACCGGTTCCAAATCGCCATACCTGCCAATGCGGTGGCTGGAGCGCCCGTCAAGATCACCGTCATGGCGCTGGACGAGTTCGGCAACACCTCGACAAACTACAACGGCACGGTGCACTTCTTCACCAGCGATCCACAGGGTGTCGTGCCTGCAGATTCGTTGTTGACGAACGGTGTGGGTTCGTTCACGGTGACGATGAAAACCAGCGGGTTTCAGAATTTCATCGTGAACGACGTGATTAACACCAACTTGTTCGGTGTTAGCGGCGTGGTGGCCGTGGATCCGGCAGCCGCCGCGAGTTTCGATGTCTTTGGCCCCGGTGTCAGCCGAGCGGGCAAACGCCTGACATTTACTATCCAGGCGGTTGACGCCTTCGGAAATCTGGCGACTGGTTACACCGGTAACGTGCACGTGACCAGTTCCGACGTGTCGGCGGTACTGCCTGCCAATACGACATTAACCCACGGCAGCGGCACCGTCGAGGTTACGCTTCGCACCACGGGCCTCAGAACCGTTACCGCGACGGATACAGCCAACCCGACAATTACGGGCACGAGCAATAACGTTAACGTCGTACCAAGTCAGGTGACTGACTTGGACGTGGCGGCGCCGGCGACGGTGACGGCCGGCGTTCCGTTTTCGATCACAGTGACCGCGCGTGATCCCTATGGTAACGTCGTTGACTATTACACGGGCCCGGCGAAGTTCAGCAGCACCGATGGCCAGGCGGTGCTCCCGCCTGATTCACTCCTGACTAATGGTGTCGGAACATTTTCGATCACGCTGAAGACCAGCGGCAATCACGGAATCTCGGCGACGCACGTTGACAGTAACTCCATCACGTCCAATACCACTGTTACGGTCAATCCCGCGGCCGCCACCCGTTTCAACGTGACGCTTCCAACCGTTGCAAAGTCCGGCACCGCGTTCACGCTCACCGTGACGGCGCAAGACGCGTTCGGCAACACGGCCACCAGTTACCCGGGCACGGTTACGTTTTCGAGCAACGACCCGGTCGCGGTGCTGCCGTCCAACTCGACACTCCCAGGCGGCTCCAAGACGTTCTCGGTTACGCTTAACACGAATGGCACGCGCTCCATCACCGTTACAGATATCGGCAATCCAACCATCAACGGCAGCTCAAGCACGTCCGTCGGAACGACGTTCCCGACTGGGGCAGCCAGTTTTGCCGTCTCCATACCAGGGACTGCGGTTGCGGGTGTTCCGGTCACCGTGACCGTAACCGCCTTGGACGCCGGTAGCAACGTAGCGACAGGCTACACGGGCACCGTCACATTCACCAGCAACGACCCCCAAGCCGTTCTCCCCGCCAACGTAACACTCGTCGACGGTGTCGGCACCTTCACCGTGGTGCTTCGAACCGCGGGCAGCCGAAAAGTAACGGTAGCGGATACCGTCAACGGGAGCATCATAGGCACCAGCAACTCCGCGCTCATCAGTGCATCAGCTGTCACGCACTTGCAAGTCGCGGTACCCGGAACGATGACGGCAGGAACGCCGTTCTCCGCCACGCTTTCCGCGTTGGACATTTATGGCAATCTCGTCACGAGCGGCACCATCGTTGTTCGCCTTAGCAGCACGGATGCTCAAGCAGTCCTGCCGGCAAACGCGGTCCTTGTGAACGGAACTGCCATTATCAACGTGACGCTGAAAACGGTGGGGGCACACTCGATTGTCGCCAAAGCTGCCGGGAGTTCACTCCAGGGCCAGGGCGTCGTGACCGTGAATCCGTCAACCGTAGCGAAGTTTGGCGTTACACTTCCGGCGGAGGTAGTCGCGGGAATGCCGTTTAGCATCACAGTTTCCGCACTCGATACCTTCAACAATGTCGTACCGAGTTACGCGGGTCAGGTCCATTTCACGAGTAATGACGCACAAGCCGTGCTGCCGGCGAACTCCACGCTAAATAACGGGACGAGATCGTTCACCGTTACTCTGAAGACCGGTGACGTGCATTCCATTACCGTAAACGACACAGTGAATGGTAGTCTGAATGGGACGTCGAACACGATGGTGGACCCCGGTGCCGCCGTACAGTTCAACGTCACAGGCGGAACCGCCCCGGCCGGAAGCGTGGTCATCATCATTGTCGAAGCAGTCGACGCCTTCGGGAACCTGGCAACCGGCTACACGGGCGTTATTAATTTCACAAGCAGCGATGGGCAAGCGGCGTTGCCTTCCAACGCGACGCTAACCAATGGCGCAGGAATCTACGGCGTCGTGATGAAGACGGCCGGGAACCAATCGTTCACCGCGACCGACACACTGAATCCAGCGATAACTGGCGCCACCAATGTGACTGTCAATCCGGCGGCCGCCGTACAGTTGGTCGTTTCGGCGCCGTCTTCCGCAACAGCGGGTGACGTCCTATCGGTCACCGTCACGGCGTTGGACGCATACGGCAACGTCGCCACCGATTACAACGGGACGATCTTTTTCGCGGGCAACGATTATCAGGCCATTTTCCCAGCCGACGCACCGCTCGCCAACGGCAGCCAAACATTCCAGGTCACGTTGAAGACCGCGGGCGCTCGAACCATTGCGGTCACCGACCTCGCTCACGTCGGCATCAGTGGCGCCGACGCCGTCAACATCGTTGCCGGTCCAATGACCAAATTCCTGCTCACCACACCGCCAAGTTCGCCGAAAGCCGGACAACAGTTCACGATGCCCGCGTCGGCCCGCGATGCCTTCGGGAATTTTATCAGCTCTTACAACGGAACCGTTAATTTCACCAGCAGCGATCCGAATGCGATCTTGCCGCCGAACGGGTCGCCGGTAACCAACGGAATTGCAACGTTTTCGTTTACCATCTTCAAGGCGCTACAGCAAACCGTAACGGTGACGGATTCTGTGAACTCCGCCCTCACGGACGTCGCCGGGTTCCCGATCAAACCGGCCGATGTCACACAGTATGTGATCACCGGTCCGTCGTCGGCGACTGCGGGAGTCCCATTCGACATCGTTATCGAAGCACAGGATCAATACGGGAACTGGAATGCACAATACGTTCCCCAACAGCCGGCGAACGGTAGCAAGACGGCCTGCTTGTCGAGCAGCGATCCGCTGGCACAGTTCCCCGCATGCGTTACGTTCACGTTCGCCGACCTTGGCCGAAAGACGGTCTCGGTTACGCTGAATACCATCGGAACTCAAACCGTCACCGCCGTGGACCAGTCGAACAGCTCGATCGACGGTACCATCTCCATTCAAGTGAATGGGCGAATGTTGCCGGCCCCGACTCCGGGACAACGCGTCGCACGCCGGTCGGCGCCAACCCCGAAGGTCGTCCCGGCCCGCGTGGGCGCCGTTCCGTCCGACGCGCAGTGGAAAGCTGACGTGACACCGCACGTCTATTCCCTTTTGATGACTGCCGATTGGGATTCGCTTGCCTGGGATTCGTTCGACTAAGGATCGCGCTCACGGCGTTATGACTTACGCGCTAGCCTCATCCGGTGCTTCGCCGATTCGCGCCGCCAAATCGTCGAGTGATTGCTGAACATCGTTCATGCGCTCGGGGTGCGCGTGTGCACTAAACGCAAGGCATCGGTGAATCAAGTCACACAACTCTGCGGGCGCCTCGGCGTTATACTCCTGGACCGGCTTGAGTAACCGGCTCCAATTCTTCGAATCCAGCGGAATCGATCCTTGAGCGGCCATGGCACTTGGCGGCAACCGCCATGTCGTTAGCCGGTACATCGTCGCGCCAAAATTGAAAATATCGGTGCGCTCGTTGACGAGAGAGTGAGATGCTTGTTCGGGCGCTATGTATTCCGGCGTCCCTTGCACCCGGTTCTTTTCCTCCCCTTTGATCCATGCCAGGCCGTAATCGAAGACCTTCACCTCCCCGGCACGGCTGAGGAGAATGTTGTTCGGCTTCAGATCCGCATGAAATACTCGACGCCGGTGCATATGCGTCACCGCCGCCGCCACCTTGGCGAAGACGTGAACCAACTGTGAAATCGGGAGCTTCTTTAACGTGTCCAGTGTTGTGCCGTTGACGTATTCTATGAGCAGGTGCACCTTGCGAGTGCGAAGCAGCCAGTCGCGTTGAGTTTCAAGCGCGAAAACCTGGATGAGATTCGGGTGATCCAACATCTGGGCAACCCGGAATTCGTGCCGGGCTTGCTCCAGATACTTGGTGTCATCGGGACTGGAGATCGGGACGACTTTTAGAGCATACTGTTTGGAGTCAGCGCTGCGACGAATATGGAGAATATGACTGTGGGCGCCGCGGCCGAGCTCTCCTAGAACTTGGAATTTACCGATCCGCCCAACGCTCATGAACGTCCTGAACTCGAAGGTGCTCATCCGACGAATGTCTCATTGTTTTCTACGACGCAGTGTCTAATCGCACAGGCTTGGCTACTCCAATGAACTCCGTGTCAACGCACGATGTCGATTCGCTGACACATGCCTACGGCAAGGACGTCTTCGCACGCATGGACGGAAATTCGCGCATCCCCTTTAGTCGGAGTTGGCTGGACGACCGCCTCATGGAATGGACGATGGGAAACGAGGCGCTCAAGGTTCAGCTTTTTCGCTTTATCGACGTGTTGCCTCTTCTGAAGAAGCCGGAAGAAGTTTCTCGGCATTTGCGGGAGTACTTTCGCGAAGCGGGTGAGGACTTGCCGGGCTGGTTGCGTTTTGGCCTTCGCTGGTTTCCGCAGAACGGCTGGCCGAGTCGTCTTCTGGCTTATTCGGCCCGCACGAACGCCGAACGGTTGGCTCGCCGATTCATCGCTGGAAACGATGCGGAAGAGACTTTGAAGGCCATTTCCGTGCTGCGACGTCAAAAACTCGCCTTCACGGTCGACTTGCTTGGCGAGGCCACGGTAACCGAAGCCGAGTCGGAGGAGTACCAACGTTACTACCTCGATTTGATCGACGGCATGTGCCCGCAGGTAAACTCGTGGCCGGAAATAGAACAGATTGACCGTGACCCACAAGGGCCGCTGGCGCGCTGCAACTTCTCGATCAAACTCTCATCGCTCTATAGCCAGTGCGACCCGATTGACCCTGTCGGCACGAGCAAGGTAGTGCGCGACCGGCTTCGCCCAATTTTGACTTCGGCACGACGCCAACGTGCATTCGTCAATATCGACATGGAGCAATATGCGCTGAAAGACCTGACGTTGCGCATCTTCAAGGAGATTCTCGAGGAGCAGGAATTCCACGATTGGCCAGATGTCGGCATCGCCATGCAGGCATATCTGCGCGATACGGAAAGAGACTTGCACGAGTTAGCCCATTGGGTCGGGCGCCGGGGCACGCCGGTGTGGGTCCGCCTGATCAAGGGCGCCTACTGGGACTATGAGACCGTCGTCGCCGATCAAATGGACTGGCCGGTTCCGGTCTTCACGCAAAAGTGGGAAACCGATGCGAACTACGAGAAACTGACGCGGTTCTTGTTGGAAAACTATACGATCCTTCGGCCGGCCTTCGGCAGCCACAACATTCGCAGCCTTGCCCATGCCTTAGCGACAGCGGAACAGCTGGGTGTGCCGGCGCGGAGCTATGAACTGCAGATGCTCTACGGCATGGCGGGGTCGCTGCAGGATGCGTTCGTGGGCTTGGGTCAGCGCGTTCGAATTTACACGCCCGTCGGCCAATTACTTCCAGGCATGGCGTACTTGGTTCGCCGGCTCTTGGAAAATACCGCCAATGATTCGTTTCTCCGCGCAAGCCAAACGGAGCGTGTACCCGAGGAGCAGTTGCTAATGAATCCACGTGCACAGGGGTCAGGGATCGGGGGTCAAGGGTCAGAGTTGAACGGAGACAAGTTCCGAAATGAGCCGCTCGGCGACTTTAGCAAGGAGGAAACACGGCGAGCGATGCAGAAAGCGTTGGATGACGTGCGCGGGCAGCTTGGACGGTCTTATCCACCCATTATCAATCACCAGCCGATTTCGACGGAGCGAACTTTCGATTCGCTTAATCCATCGCATTGCAAGCAGATCGTTGGTCGGTGCGGCTCGGCGAGTACGGCTCAAACCGAACAGGCGGTTTCTGCCGCGAAGGCGGCATTCCCTGCCTGGCGTGACCTGGGACCCCATAAACGCGCGGACTATTTCTTTCGGGCGGCCGATATCATGCGCCGTCGTCGATACGAACTTGCCGCCTGGCAGGTTTATGAGTGTGGCAAACAATGGCGCGAAGCCGATGCGGACGTCGCGGAGTCAATTGATTTTTGCGACTACTACGCGCGAGATGGTACGGCTGGCGAATCCGCAGCGCCGTGACGTCCCGGGCGAAGACAACGAGTACTTCTACGAACCGCGTGGAGTGGTGGCGGTTATTTCGCCGTGGAACTTCCCCATGGCGATTCTCTGCGGCATGAGCACGGCCGCGCTGGTCACGGGGAACACGGTTATTATGAAGCCCGCCGAGCCGGCCGCCGTCGTCGCGGCCAAGCTCATGGAGGTATTCCAAGAAGCCGGCCTGCCGCCCGGAGTCGTCAACTATCTTCCCGGTGTGGGGCGAGAGATTGGGCCGGTCCTTACCAAGCATCCCGACGTGACCATGATCGCATTCACCGGCTCGCTCGGGGTCGGCCTGATGATTAACCGCCAGGCGGCCGAGACGCCGGGTCCGGCCCACGTCAAGCGCGTGATCGCCGAAATGGGCGGGAAGAATGCCATCATCGTTGACGAGGACGCCGATCTCGATGAAGCGGTGCGTGGCGTGGCCTCCAGCGCGTTTGGCTACCAGGGCCAGAAATGTTCGGCTTGCTCGCGCGTCATCGTCTTGGACTCAATTTACGACCAGTTTCTTCATCGCCTTGTTGAAGCAACTCGGAGCATGACGCTCGGCCCTTCGGAAGATCCGAGCGCCTTCGTCGGTCCCGTTATTGACGACAAGGCCAAAAAAGGGATACTGGAGTTTATCGAGAAGGGTAAGCAGGAATCGACGCTTCGCTACGCAGGCGATCTCGGAAAACTCGTGGACGAAGGCTACTACATCGCTCCGCACATTTTCGCCGACGTGGCCCCGAATGCGACGATAGCGCAAGAGGAAATCTTCGGACCCGTGCTGGCGGTAATGAAGGCTCGCAACTTGGATGAGGCGCTGGAAATTGCCAATGGAACGAGATTCGCCCTTACCGGCGGACTCTACTCACGTAGTCCCGAGAATATCGCACGCATCAAGCGCGAGTTCCGGGTGGGCAATATCTACATCAATCGGAAAATCACAGGCGCGTTGGTGGACCGGCAGCCATTCGGTGGGTTCAAATTGTCGGGAATCGGTTCGAAGGCCGGCGGACCGGACTATTTGCTTCAATTCGTTAATCCGCGGACGATCACCGAAAATACCATGCGCCGCGGATTCGCTCCGGCAGCCGAAGGTGCGCCGACTTAGCCGGCTTCACTAGACGGCGATCTTCTGAATCTGACTTGCGGACAAAACACCGTCGAGAATTGTTAGGGCCGTGTCGACTTGCTCGGCGGTGATGCACAACGGCGGGCAGAAGCGAACCGCGGCTTCGCCGCATCCCAACAGCAGTAATCCTTCGTGGAATGCCGCCTGGATAATCTCGTCGCGCCCGTCGTGGTCGAGCGTTTCGCGATCGGCGGCATCGACGATGTCCATAGCCATCATTAACCCGAGTCCGCGAATCTCGCCGATCTTCTCATGGCGCTTCTGAAGTTTGGATAATCCCTGTCGGATTTGTTCGCCGCGCTCGGCGGCATTTTGAATGTAGCCGCTTTGAAGCAAGTCAAGTGTTGCCAGAGAAGCACGACAGCTTACGGGGTTACCGCCGAACGTGCTTGCATGGCTTCCCGGTGGCCAATCCATCACGGTATCCCGTGCGATGATGACTCCCAGCGGCATGCCGCTCGCCAGACCTTTGGCCAGACAGACGATGTCCGCCTCGATTCCCCAGTGTTCGGCGGCGAACAACTTGCCCGTGCGGCCCATACCGGTCTGAACCTCATCCAAAACCAGAAGTATCCCATGGCGATCACACATTTCGCGCAAAGCGCTTAGGAATCCCTGCGGCGCCACGTGGTAACCGCCCTCACCCTGAATGGGTTCAACGAATACTGCTGCCACTTCATCGGGAGGCGCGGTGCGCTTGAACAATGTGTCTTCGATTTCGCGAACGAAACGACGCGCGTGTTTCGGATCGCGCGCTTCCGGGCCACGAGGAAACGGCACATGATGGATGTCGGGAACCAACGGAGTGAACCCACGCCGGTGTACGACCTTTGACCCGGACAGCGACATGGCGCCGTACGTTCGTCCGTGGAACGCTCCGAAAAACGCAACTGCCTTCGGCCGCCCGGTATGCCACCGGGCAAGCTTGAGCCCCGCCTCAAGGGCCTCGGCGCCGCTGTTGGTAAAGAAGACTCGCTTCCGCGACGGACCCGGTGCGGCTTCCGCCAATCGTTGTGCCAGGTCGATCTGCGGCTGGTAATAAAAGTCTGTTCCCGACATGTGCAAGAGTTTCGCCGCCTGATCTTGAATAGCCGCGACGACATGGGGGTGACAATGCCCACTCGCCGTCACTGCGATCCCGGCGGTGAAGTCGAGAAACAGGTTTCCGTCCACGTCCTCGATAACCGCGCCGCTGCCACGTGCCACCACGAGGGGATAAATCCGCGTGTAAGACGGTGACATGTAATTCTGATCGCGCTCCAAGAGCGCCTGCGCGTTCGGGCCGGGCAGCTCTGTTTTGAGTTGCGGTACAGTGGCGGTATCGAATTTCCACATGGTCGTTTCTCCTGAGCATGGGCGCAAGCGATGTTATGCCGGGCTGCCGTCGATCGCCGCCGTAAGTCCTTGGGCCATCTTTACTTCTAACCCATGATTCACAGTCCAGCTCGTCTTGTGCGTCACGGTTTCGACAAGTCCGGCGGCGGATGGATGCCCGTTGCCGCTCTTTTTTACTCCGCCGAAAGGTAGATGCACTTCAGCGCCGATGCTGGGCAGATTGACATAGCCTAAGCCATATTCGCATTCGTCGCGGCAAAATCGCATCTTGCGGAAATCTTCCGTGATGACGGCGAACGACAATCCATACTCGGTGTCGTTATAAATTTTGACCGCCTCCTCCAGGGTCTTGAACGGAATGAGCGCAACGTGCGGGCCGAACACTTCTTCGCGAATGGATCGAATACTCGGTCGGTAATCGGTGCGGTAAACGAACGGGCCCATGTAACATCCAGTGCCGCGCTCCGAATCGGTAAGACGGCCGCCTTCCAGCAAGATTTCGCCGCCTTCTTTTCGGGCTAGCTCGTTGTACTTTTCGACTTTTTCGACCGCCCCATGGTGGATAAGCGGTCCCGTAAAATTGGCTTTGTCCATTGGATTGCCGATTCGCAACCGCTTGGCCATCGCCGTGTACTTCGCGGCGAATTCATCGAAGACTTTCTCGTGGACGATCATGCGGCTGCCGGAAACACAGCGCTGACCGCTCGTCTTGAACGCGCTCAAGATTCCGCAGGTCACCGCCAAGTCGAGACGAGCATCATCGCAAACTAGGACGGCACTTTTGCTGCCCATTTCGCAGGCGACGATACGGTCGTAATGCTCGGCAGAGAGTTGTTGAATCCGCCTGCCTACGTCATAGCTACCTGTGAACAAGACGATGTTGACGTCCGGCGATCGAACGAGCGCTTCGCCGGCCACGTGGTCGCCGTGCACGAGGTTTAGGACGCCCGGCGGAAACCCAGCCTCCTCGAATAATTCAACGAGGCGCTGCCCGGTGGCCGGCGTATCTTCCGACGGCTTGAATACCGCGGTGTTGCCTTCCACTAATGTGGGACCAAGCATCCAAAGGGGAACCGCAAATGGAAAGTTCCAAGGCGTGATGACGGCGGCGACCCCCCAGGGCTTCCGCCGCATGTACGCATCTTTCTCGGGGATTTCGGAGGCGATTACGTCCCCATAGGGCAACCGCCCCGTGCCGAAGACGTACTGAATCATGTGCAGGCCTTCGATCACCTCGGCGCGACATTCGGCGAAGACCTTGCCGCACTCGCGGGCCATAAGCTCGGCTAACTTGTCCGTATCGCGCTTCACGAGTTGCGCGAGATTATCAAAAAGCTCGGCGCGGTAGACACGGCTCGTTCGTCGCCATGCCGGGTAGGCGGCACGGGCAGCCGCGATACCCTGGCGCGCTTCTTCTTCACTTCCGCGCGGGAACACGCCGACGACTTCGGTCCAACGATGCGGGTTGTGACTTTCAAAGGCGTTTCCATTTGTCGGCTTCCAGTTGCCGGCAATCAAGTGCCGCCCGGTGATGGTCGCCGTTGCAGAGGGCATGGGTCGATTCCTCCGTAGGATCGGGCGATGAAACCAAATCGTTGTACGCCAATGCTGAAGGGTTCGGCGAGAGCCGCAGGAGTGAGATATGCGCGCCAAGGGCCGAACGAAAGCCATTATAGAGATTGTCTCGATGCCGAACAATTGCGGGTAGTGGTCCGTTATCCGGCCAAGAAACCCGGTTTCTCGAAGAAACCGGGTTTCTGAGGTGACAAACCGTACCACTACTCAACTTCGCCGCGTCGGCGAACCCACCGCGTGACAGTATAATTACTGTTATTCGCCCCATAGCAAAATGAACGAGACCTTAGGTGCGAGTTCGCATCCCATATGCGCGTTCCGAGCTTGAGCTGGATCTGCCCGGCGATCGGTTGTTAACGGTCGAACGAAAGCCCACAGCGCCCGCGCTGCCGGATGTCGCGGCAGCGGTTGCAAGCGCTCTCGAGAATCCGCGCGATTTCCCTGCGCTACGGCGGGCCCTTACACCGGACGATCATGTCGCCATCGCGATTGATGATGGATTGCCCAACATCGCATCTTTGGTGGTCGCAATCGTCGAACACGTCGGAAAAGCGGGCGTCGGAGCGAATGCGATCACCGTCGTGTGCCCGCCGTCAAACCGCGAGCCAGGATGGCATGACGAGCTCCCAGCCGAGTTTCGCGCGGTGCGCGTCGAAGTTCACGACCCAACAGACCGAAAGAAACTTGCCTATTTGGCGGCGACCCGGAAAGGTCGACGAGTTTACCTGAACCGCACGGCCGTGGACGCCGATCAGTTGATTATTCTCTCGCGCAGAGGTTACGATCCGCTCTTGGGGTATTCCGGCTGCGAAGGAAGCCTCTACCCCGCGTTGAGTGACGAAGCGACTCGTGTCGAATATGGCGAACGCTTGTCCGCCGATATCCCCGATGCCGTCGGATGGCCTGCACGGCAGGAGGCGGTCGAAATCGCCTGGTTGCTCGGCGCGCCGTTTTTCATCCAACTTATCGAAGGCGCCGGCGACGACGTGATTCACGTGATTGGCGGCCAGTCCGATTCCAGCGCAGAGGGAATTCGATTCTTGGACGACTGCTGGCGTGTGGAAGTGAGTGAGTTAGCGGACACGGTCGTGGGGACGATTTCCGGAAGCTCGGACCGAAGTGTATTTGAAGACCTGGCACGTGCGGCAATGTCGGCGGCGCGTGTCGTCAAATCCGACGGCCGGATCGTGCTTTTGACCGAAGCCAAGCCTTCGCTCGGTCCGGCGGTGGAAGTGCTCCGGCAGGCAGAGAATCCGAGTCGCGCGCTATCCCTTATGAGAAAGAAGCACCTCCCCGACGCCGCCAGTGCTTTTCTTTGGGCGTCGGCGGCCCAAAGAGCGAACCTTTCCTTGCTTAGCTCAATGCCCGCAGACGTGGTTGAAGACCTGTTTGCCACGCCATTGGAGAGCGTCAACCAGGCAAAGCGCCTGTTGCGGGAAGGCACCTGCTTAATACTTCCCGATGCGCACAAGACACTTGCCGTGCCGCCTCGCGCGTGACGTTACTAGTGCATTGTCAATCTTCAAGTTTCCGGTAGCACAGACATTTCTGTCTGTGCTACCGGAATTCTGTAAATTGATGCAGCACTAGAAGTCTCTCCTTCAATCAAACTGGCTGCGATGACCAAGAGCCGTAATGCGTTCGAAACGTTGCCGCCGCTCTATGCGGTCGTGCAACCGGGTTTGGAGCCCGTCGCCGCCGACGAAGTGACGCGCGATTTCGGCGGCGACGTGAAACGTACCGGCGCGGGCATCGTCGTCTTTCGGTTGCCGCGGATTGACAAATCCGTCCTAGAGCTTCGTACAACGGAGGATGTGTTCTTGCTAGGTTGGGGAACCGACCGACTGACCTATAGGGCGGAAGACTTGGAGCGTATTACGCGATGGACGGCGCACGATGTCAAATGGGACCAATTGCTTCGGATTCACCATTCGATTCGTCCGAAACCCAAAGGCAAGCCCACATATCGCATTGTTTCGCAGATGACCGGAACGCACGGCTACCGCCGGATCGATGCGGGCAAGGCATTGGCTCGCGGCTTGGAAGGAAAGCTGCCGGCCAGCTGGCGGCACGCCGACGAAAATGCCGCCCTGGAAGTATGGCTGACAATAAACGGAACGACGGGCTACTGTGGCTTGCGTTTATCCGACCGCACCATGCGGCATCGCACCTACAAACATGAGCACGTGGCGGCCTCATTACGGCCGACGGTTGCCGCCTCGATGGTTCGCCTGGCGGACGTAAAACCGCATCATGTCGTCGTCGATCCCATGTGCGGCGCTGGCACGATTCTGGCCGAGTGCCTGGCGGCAACGCGTACGGATTCCGCGCAAATAACGCTCATGGGCGGTGATATCGATTCGGCGGCGATCCGCGCTGCAACGGCGAATCTGCCGCGTGCAGGACAAGTATCGCTGTCTTGTTGGGATGCCACGCACTTGCCCCTGGGTGACAACGCGGTCGACCGAATAATATCCAATCCGCCGTTTGGAAAACAACTCGGCCGACCTCAGGACATCGAACGTCTCTATCGGCGTATGATTGCCGAATACGACCGAGTCTTGAATCCGGGCGGCGCCGCTGTTTTGTTGGTCGCGGAGTTCAATCCTCTTCGTGAGGCGGCACGAAGTGTAGGCTGGCAACCGCAACAGAAGCTACGTGTGCGCGTGCTCGGGCAAAACGCAGTCTTGAGCGTGTGGCGGAAAGATAAATAATCGCGGGAGTTTCTACCAGTCGCTTCCGAGCGGTAGATTGTCGCGGGGATCGCAGGCGCGTAACCACGTCTGCACCGATATCGACGCGGCTACCGAGCGTACACTCGCATCACCCAACAACACTTGCATTCCGCCGGTATGAGGCGTCTGCGTGACGCGGGCATCACAATCCGTGGGTGACGGGTTGACTTGAAATGGTCTGCCGTTGTCGGAAAAATTTGGATAGTACTGGTATTTCGATGGATTGGACATTGTCGCCCCGTAATCCGTCCATCCGAACACGGCAACGTCATAAACGCGGTCATCAATCGGTGTTGGCGGGATATTAGCCCAACTACTTTGAACATTCGGTGGCTTGGAAAGACCTGAGGCAAGGTTGCAGAGGCGGTATCGTTCCACCGCCATCACGGTATTGGATGAGCCATCGGTCATTGCATTGGTCAACGATTTATGTGATGCCGGGTCGAGCACTTTCATGTTGAAAGCGTAGTTTGATGGAGCGTAACCAGTGTTCTCCGGCAACTCCTTTTCTTCTGATAGCTCGATCGCTGATCCGTCAGACGGGCATAAGTAAGTCTTGATAATCTCAGTCCTAACCTTTCCAGCTAAATGCCCGCCATTGTTACCCGAGACGAAGGCGGCATTAAAAACGTTCTGAAGTTCGATATAGGGAAGCAGGAAGAATAAGACCGGGCCACGATCCTGAATACCACTGCCCTTGCCGTAATTAGTGATCGGATCAGGGAACCATGCGCCCGGTATCCGTTGTCGCACATCGTGATAACTATGGACAGCAATGCCAATCTGTCGCAGGTTATTGGAGCATTTGGTGCGATTTGCTGCTTCCCGCACCTTCTGCACGGCAGGAAGCAAAAGCGCGATCAGAATACCAATGATCGCAATAACAACGAGGAGTTCAATGAGCGTAAACGCCCCACGTCGGCGGGGGGAGAGTCGAATCATGGCGTGGACCTCTTCCGTTACCTCGAATCCCGCGTGCTGCCAGAAGATGGCGAGCTTTGTCCCCTTGCGAGACTGCCCCTGATGGTATGTTGATACGATACCGTTGTCAACAATATTACGGGAAAAATAAGTCGCAGTCAGGACGCAAGATGTCCGGGCCGGAACAATGTTAAACGATCCGCTTGAATCGCCGCCCCTGACGAGCGCCGACCTGCCAGGAATCGGAGGCCGGATCAAGGCCGAGCCTGAGGATTTCGAAGTCGAAGAGATTCCGGCATATGAGTGCTCAGGCGCCGGTGAATTCCTCTTTCTATGGATCGAAAAGCGCGGCATCGGCGCCGAGTACTTCATGAGGGAAGTCAGTCGCCGCCTCGGTATACGGCAAGGGGACGTGGGCACGGCCGGGCTAAAGGATCGCCATGCGGTGACGCGACAATGGGTGTCCGTGCCCTCTTTGGTTGAAGACCGGCTAGGCGCCCTTGATGGCGATGGCATTCGGATGCTCAAGGTCGAACGACACGGCAACAAATTGCGGCCCGGCCATCTTCGTGGAAATCGATTTCGGATCCTCGTGCGCGATCCGGTCGCGAATTCAAGCGGAATTGCCGACGCCATCATTGAGCGGATTCGCCATGAGGGCCTGGCAAATTTCTACGGTTTGCAGCGATTCGGCAAAGGCGGCGAGACCGTCCAGATGGGCTGGTCATTGCTTCGTGGGGAGGCGAACATCCGAAATCCCTTCCGACGCAAGCTCGCCCTGTCGGCAGTGCAATCGGCATTATTCAACCGCTATCTTTCCCGTCGGCTGGCCGATGGCTTGATGAGGACCGTGCTGGATGGCGATGTCATGGCCAAGTGGCCCGCCGGCGGGATGTTCGTCACCAGCGACCGGCCGACCGAGCAGGCACGTTTTGATCGACGCGAAATCGTTCACGCGGGACCGATCTTTGGTCGGAAGACGTTCGCTGCCGCCGGCGAAGCCGCCCGGCGTGAAGCCGAGATTCTGAGCGAATGCGGCATAGAGACCGCCGTCTTTCGGTCGTTCGGCAAGCTCGTGCAGGGCACACGTCGGCACAATGTTGTCTACGTCGATGACCTTGCGGTCACCGAGGAACCAGCTGGGTTGCGATTCTCCTTCACTTTACCCGCCGGAAGCTACGCTACCGTCCTGCTACAGGAACTGATGAAATCGCCTTCTACCGACGATGGTTCGTAACGGGGAATCTCCGTTAGATTGCGTTGCCGGCTGCGATCACCGCGGTACACTAACGCCTGGGCGTACCGAGTCATCAACGGGAGGAGTCAAATGTTTTCCAAACTGGTGCTCATCGCTGTCGTTGGCATGATGGTTACCGACGATAAGCCGAAGGACGAGAAGGCCAAAAAGGATCAGGACGCCATTCAAGGCGCCTGGAAAGTAGCCAGCACCGAGCAAGGCGGAGTAAAGTCTGAAACCGAGGGCGGCGCGGATGTGGTGATCACCATGAAAGGCGACGGCTACACCGTGAAAATGAACGGCCAGGAGATCGAGGAAGGCACTTTCAAACTCGATCACGAGAAGAAGCCGAAGACCATCGACTTCAAGATTACCAAGGGAAATGACAAAGGCAAAAACCAACAGGGGATCTACTCGTTGGAAGGCGACATGCTTCGTATTTGTGTCACACAGCCCGAAAAGGATGATCGGCCCAAAGAACTCAGCGCGAAGGACGGAACCGAACACATCCTCTTCGTCATGAAGCGCGATAAGAAGTAACGACTGGATGGTTAGCCGCGACGCGGAGTCTTCGGAGCGGAGCGGGGTTGCCGACACGCGCTCCGCTCCGAAGACTTCGCGTCGCGGCTAACCTTTGAGTGGATTTTCTGCAAACATCCATTCCGAAATCGGCCGGCCTTCGCATAGGTGTTCTTGAACCAATCGCGGGATTCGGTCGGCCGTCATGCCGCTATACCACGTGCCCTCCGGATAAACGACCATGGTGGGACCGTGGCAGCAAATCCTAAGGCAGCCGACTTTGGTTCGATAGCAGGCGTTTGGTCCTGATGCTAGTTGGCGGTGCTTGATCTCGGCTTTGAGGGCGTCCCACGCTGCCTGGCCGATTTCGGGTGTGCAGCAAGATGGTCCGGTGCATAAGAACACGTGCCGGTGGTAGTTGCCGATGCCGACCTTTGCAGCAGCCTGTTGGAGTTCGGTGGCTTGATCATCCGTCGACATGTCTGCGCTATGCCTTTGGATCGTCAGGATGAAGCCCCGCCTCAACCATGTTGGGGTCCTCGGTTACCGCTTGTGGTCGGTCTAACTCGATCTGTTTCGGCCCGGCGATGATCGACGCAATGACCGTCACGGCGAGGATCACGGCAATGGTTCCCAAAGAGATCAGAATCAGGCGCGTTTTGTCAATTCCCCAGCCGTCCAAGACCGGCCGGAGGGGCTCCTCCAACACCATCTTAAGCCCCACGAACGTCAACACCAGTGCCAGGCCTGTCCGCAAATAGCGGAACATGCCAAGGAAATTCGCGAGGAGAAAGAAGAGCGCTCGCAGGCCCAGGATCGCAAAGATATTCGACGTGTACACGATAAATGGGTCTTTGGTAATCGCAAAAATCGCGGGGATCGAATCAATCGCAAACAGCACATCCGAACTTTCCACAACCAGAAGCACCAAGGGCAACGGTGTCGCATGCCAACGACCACCCCGCTTCACCCAAAACCGCGTCGTATCGTAACTGTCGATGACCGGCAGAAATCGTTGGGCCACTCGCAACAGCCAGTTCTTGCTCGGATCGATTTCCTCCTCCACGTAGAACAACTTATACCCGGTGTAAATCAAAAAAGCGCCGAAAACGTAGATCATCCAGTGAAAGTTGTTCAGTAGGACCGCGCCTACAAGGATTAGTGCGGCGCACAGAACAATGGCGCCGACGATTCCCCATACCAGTACCCGATGCTGAAGATGGGCAGGCACTCCGAAGAAGCTGAATATCACCAAGAAGACAAAAAGGTTGTCGATGGAAAGCGATTTTTCGATCAGGTAACCCGTCACGAACTCAATGGCTCTTGTATCACCTTGCCCGGCTTCCTCGGGTCGCCACAAATCCCACCATTTCCAAATTCCAGCGGCGAACGCAAGCGCTAAGAGTACCCAGACGATGCTCCAAATCGCGGCTTCCTTCATGGAGATGGCGTGGGCCTTGCGATGGAAAACACCGAGATCGAGCGCGAGCATGAAGAGTACAAAGACGTGAAATCCGACTAGGACACCGAATTCCGCCGACCACAGCCAATCAAACCACTCCGCCATCCGGCTTCTCCTGAATCGGCAGGCGCCTGCCTGCCGGTCGGTTTGCCGCAAATAACAAAACGTCCGGCCGTTTTCGCCGGACGTTTTCGTATGCGAACGTCATGCCTGCAATTACTGTTCCATCACCTCGTTCGACTTCTTCTCCGCCATCTCGTTCAGTTTGTCTTCGTACTTTTTGAGAAGATTCTGGACCTCTTCTTTACCGCTGTCGCGCTCATCTTCGGTCAGCGTCTTATTTTTTTCGGCCTGTTCGAAGTGCTTGTTTGCGTCGCGGCGGACATTGCGACAGGAAACCTTGGCCTCCTCGGCCGACTTCTTGATCCGGGCGACCATTTTCTGGCGTTGCTCCCCGCTCATGGCCGGTACCTGAAGTCGAATCAGCTTGCCGTCGTTATTCGGCGACATGCCGAGATCGCTGGCACGGATCGCTTTTTCAACGTCCTTAAGGCAACCCTGGTCGAACGGGCGGATGACGATCTGTTGCGGATCGGGCGTGCTGATCTGCGCAAGCTGTTTCAGCGGAGTCGGTGAGCCGTAATATTCAACGCGCAGGTGATCCACGAGCGCCGGCGTGGCCCGGCCGGTTCGAAGGCCGCGGAGTTCATCGCGGAACACGTTTACGGCTTTCTCCATTCGCTCTTCGGTATCAAAGAGTATTTCTTCACTGGTCATTGGTCGAGTCCCTGTAGCTATTTCGCCGCTTAGCTGCCGGTCACTGCGGCCATCTCGTGCACCAAGGTTCCGATAGGATGCCCGGCGACGGCACGTTCAATATTCCCTTCGCGTTTGAAGTTGAAAACCAGAATCGGCAATCGCGCCTCACGGCAGAGACTAATGGCGGCGATGTCCATCACACGAAGATTGTCGCGCATCACCTGCCCGTAGCTAAGCTTCTCGTAGCGCATGGCATGCGGGTTTTGCTCCGGGTCGTCGCTATAGACGCCGTCCACTCGCGTTGCCTTGAGCAGGATTTCGGCATGAAGCTCGCGCGCTCGTAACGCCGCCGCCGTGTCCGTCGTGACAAACGGGTTACCGGTACCACCCGCCAGGATAACGATGCGCCCTTTCTCGAGGTGCCGACTACAGCGACGGCGGATGTACGGCTCGGCCACGTGCTCCATGCGAATGGCCGTTTGTAATCGCGTCTCACAATTCAGACTCTCCAGGGCATCCTGGAGGGCCAAGCCGTTCAATACGGTGGCGAGCATCCCCATGTAATGTGCGGTGCCTTCCTTGATCACGGCGCCGCCGGCGCTGAACTGAGCGCCGCGGAGGATGTTGCCACCGCCGACAACGATGGCGAGCTGGACGCCGCGCTGGTGCACTCGCTGGGCCTGGCGTGCGATGTTCAAGGTCTCGTCTATGCTTATTCCGCTCTTTCCACTCGGGCCAAATCCTTCGCCGCTCAGCTTGAGGACGACGCGCTTGTATTTCGGGCTCAGTGCGTCGGCGGAAAGTGAATCGTTCATGAAAGTTCCAGCGATGGGTCAACCATGAAGCCCGCCGGAATTATACGACACCCACCGCTGGCGGCAAAGATCGAGCAGGCCGCGAGCGGCATGGTTAATACCGAAGCACCCGATCCCGGGCCGCGATTTCCCATTGGTCAATGATCTGGCCATCTTGCACGACATGTGCAAATCAATATAGGGCGCACGTTGGGCAAATGTGAGCCGGAATGGCATAAACCTCGTCACCGGGTGAGAATTGTTCCGCAGCAGCCGTCTTGATCACGAGGTGTTCTTCATTGTGCGAGACAGATTCGTAATCCGGAACGTCCAGGAGTGCGACGCGTTGTCCGAACGGCATGTCACTGGCCACGGCCTTGGTTCCCAGGTCGAGTGTAACGCGGTCGGTGGTCGGCCGGCTTACGACTCGTGTTAACACAAGTGCAGCCGTCGAGAACCCCGTCAAATCGGCAAAGCGCGTCGCGTAGCCGTGATCGTAAAGAATGCACGTGCCGGGGCCGTATTCTGCTTCGCTCAAGCCGAGACGCGCATAAATCGGAAATGTCGGTGTGCCGCCCACGATGACTCGCTCGGCCGGCAAGCCTTTTTTGCGAAGCTCGTCGCGCAGTCTTATGAGCGGTTCGAGTTGCGTTTCGACCGCTGCCTGTCGGTCAGCGCACTCTCCTGTCGCTGGTGTCCGTCATAGAAGTGCAAACCCACCGGATGTAAGTTCGGAAGTTGGTCGATTAACTCGTAAAGAGCGACTGCCTGGGGCCCAGGCGCGATTCCGGTTCGATCTTGACCGGAGTTCAAATCCAGCCAGACATCTACCGACTGCTTCGCGGCAAACATGGCTTCGGAAAGAGCTCGCGCCGAAGACGGATGATCAACCAGGGTGGAGAACCGGCACGCGCGGTAAGCCTTCACAAGGTTCGCCAGTCTCGCACCGTTCGGTCCGACCATCGGATATGCCACGAGGACGTCCGCGGCGCCGCAGTCCGCCAACAACTCGGCTTCGGCAATGGTGGCACACTTGTGCTTCGTGATGCCGGCGGATATGGCCAATCGAACGATCTCGCGCGTCTTGTGGGTCTTTACATGGAGTCGCAGTCGGGCGGGGCTACCTGCGATCTCGATCGCCCTGGCGATATTGCGCCGAATAAGGTCAACGTAAAAAAGTAGTGCCGGACTATAGACCGGCGACGGATCAGTAATGGCGTACGTTGAGTTCATTGGCTCAAGGGTGTTCGTGTGGCGAGTGGTGGTATTTCAGGCTGTGAGGTACTTCTAAACCGTGTTCGTCCATGAGTGATTTATTTGCCAGAAGGCTGCGGGCTGGCCCGTCGGCGATGAGCTTACCGTCGTCCAGCACGATGGCTCGTTGACAAGTAGACAGAATGAGTTCGAGATCATGAGATGCAAGCAGCTTGGTGCAACGCAACTCATTAACGAGAGAAATAAACTCGCGGCGGCCACGCGGGTCCAAGAATGCCGAGGGCTCGTCGAGCAAAAGCACTTCGGGCCGCAGGGCCAGAACGCCGGCTAGTGCAGCGCGACGCTTTTCGCCGCTCGAAAGATGAAACGGCACGTGCTTTTCTGCTCCGGTCAGTCCAACCTGGCGAATCGACTCGGCTACTCTATTGCGGACCTCATCGCTCGGTATTCCCATGTTCAACGGGCCGAAGGCGACGTCATCGAACACCGTGGCATTGAACAGTTGGTCGTCGCTGTTTTGGAAGACGATTCCGACCTTCGCCGGGAGTTGCCGAAGTTCGCTCCGCTCGGCGGGATCTAAACCGGCAATGCGAATCGTGTCTTTCGCAACAGAAAGGGCGCCGGCAAGACACAGGAACAGCGTGGTCTTCCCGGCGCCGTTTGGGCCGACGATTCCAACGCTTTCGCCGGCCGAGACCTCGAAACTCAACGATTGAAGGACGGCCGGTCCGCGCGGGTACGAGAAGGTGAGCCCATCGATACGCAAGATCGGCCGCGACTCCATCCTGCCATCTTATTGTGTCGTCGCTCATTCAGCGTTGGATCACATCAAACGCCAGGAGAATGCCGCCAGTGAATACCAGAAGCAAGAAACAAATGACATCCGGCGCGCGTGTACGGAAAGCCGTCAGAGATCGAAATCGTCCATCGAAGCCTCGGCACCGCATCGCCTGGCTTACTCGATCGGCACGCTCGATGCCGCGCACCAACACGATTCCTGCCACATTGCCCACAGTGCGATAGCAGTGCAACGATGGCCGGTTTCGGTAGCCTCGAACACGAAGCGCCGTCCGGAGGCGGCCCAGTTCGGACGAAATGACATACACGTAACGGTGCGAAAGGGCAGCAAGTTGCACCACGATGCCCGGAACACGGAGGTGATGGGCAGCTTGAAAAATCACGTGCAAGGGGCTCGATCCGATGAGGACCAGAACAAGCGTCATGATGGTGAGGGCTTTGCACCAAATCCGGATCGCAGCCTCGGCACCGTGTGCGGACATCGAGACCGGGCCCACCGTCCAGACGGGTCCGACCGCGGGGGACAGAAACGGCATGAATAGAGTGAAGGCGGCGAGAAACAACGCGGGACCGCTAAGCCGCGAGATCAACCACATGGGCGGCAGGCGCGCGATTAGAGCCAAGGCAATCGCTAACACCAACGCGAGTATCACGGCGGGTATACTTTGGAGCGCGGCCGTCAGTGCCACTGCGATCAGGATGCCGGCCAGCTTCCAGCGTGGATCCACACGAGCGAAGGCCGAGTCGAAAATTAACGGAGTCGGCAGGCCATGTCGCATGTGACGGGATCGATCTAACGTTTACTTGCGACTCTTGGTTCGGCGCTGGAATTCGGCCTGCAGTTCTTGTTCGGCTTCAAACCAGTCCTGCAAATCCGTCCCATCTTGGCACCCTCGCCGGCGCCACTTTTCGTATGCTCTCATGGCGATATGATCGCGGGGAATCGGTGCGGAAGCTGGCGGTGGCGCAGCCAACGTCGACTTTGACCCTACGGCCGCTCTGGACATGATCTATTCCCTCCGTGCTGAACCTTGACTGGTAAAAGTAGACACGCGGTATCGGTTCATTGCAGCAAAACGCCAATGAGGTGTCTAGGTTGCGTCGCGCGCGGAAACCTCGTATTTGCCTCGTACAATCGTTTCCTTCGCCGCCAGTGACTGTACTTTGTGATGCGCTTCCGGATCAGATGGATCGGCTTGGAGCAACGTCTTCCAAAGCTGACCGGCCGTGGCGTAGTTTCGCTCGAGTTCATGGAGTCGTGCCAAGGCTCGCGTCAAGGCGGGAGGGTTCCGTTGATCGCGGTTCCACACTTGTTCCAACAACCAGACTGCAAGCGGACGAATGCCAAGTGATTCCGCCGCATTGGCCATGTCGAGCGCGGTAGCCGTATCACCCGCGTTTCGAGCGAGCAGCTTTTCCCCATGTTCGAGAACTTTGGTGAAGTTGCGAGTTTGTTGGGCCAGCTTTAGCTTTCCCTTTAGAATCCAAGTGGAAACCAAACTAGCCGGACCGTGAGCGCGGCGCAACTGCTCGGCTTGCAATAGCCGGCGGAGCGCTTGGCGAAACACCAGATTGGCAGGATCGAGCTTGCAGCAGCTAAACAGCAAGTGTCGAGCATAATCCCGTTGGTTCGCTGCGATGGCTTCGTTGGCTCGTTCGAACTGGCCCATCGCGGCACTTCGTTGTTCCGGCGTAAGCGGTGTGAGTTTCGAGACGGCCGTTTCATCCGTCGAGTCTGGTGACGTCGATCGCGACGCGGTTTCAGCGGCCGTACCATCGGTGGGGACCGGCAGGCTTTCGTTCTCGACCGTCTGCTCGGCCGCGCGCAGTTCCGCGGGCAATCCACCTTTGACGACGGCGGTGAGGTCGGCGAGCAATTCAGCCGGTGTCTGATAACGGCTGGCCGGTTTTTTTCCCAGCATCCGGCGCAGCATGTAGACGACGGGCAGTGACACATCCGGATTAACCTGTCGCACATCCGGCGGCGGTGTTTCGTGATGTTTGAATAGCTTCTCGGGAATAGAACCATCGGGAAACGGCGGCCGACCCGTCAGCATGTGATGGAACGTGCACCCAAGCGAATAGATGTCGCTCCGGATGTCCGCCCGCCCACTGTCGCGCGCCTGTTCCGGCGCCATGTAATCGACGGTCCCGACCGTATGACCGGCTTGAGTCACGCGAGATTCTGACTCATCCAGGTCTCGTGCCACGCCGAGGTCAGTGAGTTTGACGATCGTGTGGTCGTTTCGTTGGGTCAGCAGAAAATTGGACGGCTTGATGTCGCGGTGGACGATCTGATTCTCGTGGAGGTAAGCAACCGCGCGGGTCATCTGGATAAGCAGGGCAAGAGCCTCATCAACGTCCAGATTTCCCTTTCGTTCCACATGTTCGTGGAGATCGATGCCGTCGATGAACTCGGAGGCCAGATACCAGGTGCCTTCGGCTTCGCCGAAGTCATAGATGGTGACAACATTCTCATGGCGCAGTCTCAAGCCTTGCCGGGCTTCGCGGCGAAAGCGTTCCAAGGCAAGCGGCTTTGCCAATTGGGTCGCGGACAGTACCTTCAGGGCGATTTCTCGGCCCGTATCGACCTCTTCCGCTTTGTAGACGACGCCCATGCCACCGGTTGCGATGTGGGAAATCACCTGGTAATTTCCCAACCGGTGGTAGCGCCGTGCCGAGTTTTCCGGCGAGCCCGGAAACATTCACTTCCCCAACCGCAGCTGTAAGCCGTGCTTCAAGCCTATTCTAGGCGAAAAATCCAGCGGTAACCTAGCCTTGTCCGTAGTTCTTAATTCCTTCTTCATCTATTCTGACAACATGGCCCACTCTGAATGGGACTGGATGCAGCGCGCTCTGCAACTTGCCGAGCGTGGCCGAGGGTATGTCGAGCCGAATCCGCTGGTCGGCGCAGTCATCGTGCGAGATGGCCGCGTGGTCGGTGAGGGATGGCACCAGCGTTTCGGCGATGCTCACGCCGAAATCAACGCACTAAAGGCCGCCGGTGACGCCGCATCTGGTGCGACTCTTTATGTGACCTTAGAACCCTGTTGTCATCAAGGCAAGACGTCGCCATGCACGGAGGCGGTAGCGCAGGCAGGCATCCGTCGGGTTGTGGCGGCCATGTCGGACCCGTTTTCGGCGGTGTCCGGAAAGGGTTTCGCCACGCTCCAAGCCGCGGGCGTCGATGTCGAGAACCATTGCGGCGAGACTCAGGCTCGCCGCCTCAACGCCCCGTACCTCAAACTCATACAAACAGGCAGGCCCTATGTCCATGCGAAATGGGCCATGACGCTCGACGGCAAAATTGCCACGCGCTCCGGTGATTCGCGCTGGATAAGCAACGAAGAAGCGCGAAGTTGGGTGCATTCGCTCCGTGGCCGAATGGACGCCATCATTGTCGGCGTCGGCACCGCCTTGGCGGATGACCCACGACTGACTGCCCGGCCGGCCGGTCCACGCACGGCGACTCGAATTGTACTCGACGGCAGGGGACGCTTACGCTCCGATTCGGTGCTTGTGCGAACAGCCCGAGAGACACCGGTGATCGTGGCATCGACCGGACAATTGCCCCGAGATCGGCAAACCGAGCTTAAGTCACTCGGTTGCGAAGTGTTGGACCTAACTGCCGACGGTGGAAAGTGCTCCATCCCGGAATTGCTCGACGAACTTGGCAAGCGGCGAATGACGAATGTCCTTGTAGAAGGCGGAGGCGCGGCACTCGGTAGTTTTTTCGATGCACGGAGCGTTGACGAAGTCCACGTTTTTCTGGCGCCGAAGATCATCGGAGGATCGGCAGCCTTGTCGCCGGTTGCCGGGCTCGGAATCGACCGAATCGCGGTGGCGCTTCAGGTTTCCGAATGGTCCTCGGAAATGGTCGGCGACAATGTACTAATCCACGGACAAATCATGCACAGTGACGAGGGTGGTCGTGGAAAGTCCTAAGTCATCCCAGCGTGCCGTGTCACGCAAATCGTCGTTCTACTTCGCCGTTGCCGGTATTCGGCACGTGCTGCGGAGTCAACCCAATGCCCTCATTCACTTGGTAGCCACCTTCACGGTCGTCGGCCTTGGCTTTGGGTTGGGAGTCGGTCGCAGCGACTGGGCGTTACTAGCCATTAGCATCGGACTGGTTTGGGTCGCTGAGTTTTTCAATACGGCGATTGAAGCCGTCGTGGATATGGCATCACCAGAGTTTCATCCACTGGCCAAAACGGCGAAGGACGTTGCCGCCGCAGCGGTGCTAGTCAGCGCCATCACGGCAGTTATCGTCGGCTTGCTGATCCTGGGACCACCTCTGTGGCTGAAGCTCGGGTTTGCTCCCGGTAGTATCTAAGGCCCGGAAAGAAGAAACATGCAGCCGATACAATGCCGAAGAGGAAAATCCCGAATGGCTTTATCGCAGGAATGGTCATAATGCCAGCAGTCGCGAAACAAGACACTGCCGCGATGTAAAACGAACCCGACAGCATCCCCGCCTTGACTAAAAACACCATTCCACCAAGTACGGCGAGTACCGGAGACAAGGACAAAACAGGGAGATCGAGCAAATACTCGACGCCGAAAAGACTAATGCTGCCCAGCGTGCTTGCTGCCCACACGTGGGCGATTTGGCGTTCGACAAAGGTTACGGGACCGGCGCGCCTACGCAAAAACCAGAAGATCGTGGCCCACGCCCCTAGCCCGACGCCCCATAACGCGAGAAACGCACCGACCTGCGTTACTCCGCGGAGGTAGATCCAATTCGTGATTGAACAAAGAACGATCAGCACCAAACTATGCCACATCCATAGGAGCCCCCAGTTTTGTAGCAGTGCCGCATTTGGACTATCGCTCAGAAGGCGGGAGATCGTGCTTAGAAACCGACCCGATTGTGCGGAGACCGGTTCGCCGTTCAAGTATGCTTCCAAATCATCGGCGAGCTGTGCTGCCGTGGAGTAGCGAAGATCGGCCGGCTTTTGCAGACACTTCAAGCAGATCAATTCCAGGACGCGGTCTACCCGTCTGTTCAATAGCCGTGGCGGAACCGGATCTTGCTCGAGAACGAGCAAGATCGTGTCGATGGGTGTCGCTGCCTGAAAAGGTGGGCGGCACGTCAATATCTCGTATAGAACTGCACCGAGACTGTAGATATCACTAGCCGGGCCGACCGTTCCCCGACTGCCGGCCGCTTGCTCGGGTGACATGTAGCATGGGGTGCCGAGGATAGCGCCGGTTTGCGTCAATCCCGGCACGTTCGAGGGCGTGTCCGGCGTCGGCAGTCGCTTGGCCAGGCCGAAGTCGGAAACGTGCGGAATCCCGGATTGATCGATCAGAATGTTCGATGGCTTCAAATCACGGTGGAGAATGCTCTGCGTGTGGGCGAAGTGAATGGCCCGGCAGATGGGAATCAAATACCGGGCCGCGTCGCGTGGCGACAACGGTCCTGACGAGAGAAGCTTGGCGAGAGTCGTTCCTTCGACGAACTTCATGCTGAAGTACACGTGTCCGTTCGATTCACCGACTTCGTAAACGGGAACGACGTTTGGATGCTGAAGTTTTGCGGCAGCCTCAGCTTCACCGCGAAACCGCGCAATGTCCGATTCGTTGGCGATGTCGCCGCGCAGGAGCATCTTGACCGCCACCGTGCGGTCGAGATTGCGCTGATACGCGCGGTAGACTATTCCCATCGCGCCGCGGCCAAGCTCGGATTGCAATTCGTAAGAACCTACGAACCTTGGACCAACCTCAACGGCGGCGACTTTTTGGCCCACGTGAGGTTCATTCGTCGTATTTGAAGCTGGCCTTGCCACCGCGTCCGCAAAGAGTGCCGCTCCCCAGAGTTCGCGGAGATCTTTTTCCAGGTCTGGGTTTCCGCGGATTATCTCGTCTAGGTTTGGCGGCAGGCCTCGCCGAGTTCGCTCGGACATCGCCTCCAAAAGGGCCGCAAGTCTGTCGTCGCTACCTGTAGATTGGCGGGCCACGTCGCTCATGTGTCATTGGGTGTCAGCAGCAAGCGCAAGCGTCGAAGTGCGCAAGTATCGCATGGAAGCAGCCGCCTCCGTGAGTTTCAGGGCGGCGGCCACTTCTTGATTCGACAGCTGTTCGAAATGTCGCATCAAGATGATTTCCCGGTCGTCGTCCGCCAGTTTATTGACGGCATCCTGAAATCGTTTCGCCATCTCGCGCCGAATCGCCGCACTTGCAGGCGTCAGTTCGCGATCAACCAGTTCACCGATCATGTTGATGGACGACTCGTCTGTAAGTGCGGCACGGATCGGTTGTTCTCGGTCAACGGTGCGTCGCTTGGCTTGGTGGTGCCGTCGATGGGAGTCGATGATGTGGTCGTGCGCGATATGTCGCAGCCAAAGATGGAACGGCATCACAGGATTCTGAAGGTATTCACGAAGACGCCGACTTGCTTCGATCAGCACGTCCTGGACGACATCGCTGGCATCGAGTCGCGCGGAAACAGCTCGATCCAGCCGTAACTCGATCATTCGTCGAACGGGTTCGCGGTGTTGGGCAAGAAGCTTATCCACGGCATCCGGGCTCTCATTGGCGCGGTCCAGAAGTTCCTGAGTCTCGGTTGAGTTGGTTATCATGACGAGCCATCGGCGGAGCAGTATCTGGGCTGAGACCTACCAGAGTCATCTTACCGGCAACGTTAGGGGCTACCAACGAAAGGTGGGAAGGAGTTCACGCGGCGAATTCGCGTACTTCGTGAGACAGGATTCGCTGCATGAGACTGCATGGCTCAGCGGTTCGGCAAGGCAACGGCCATTTGAATCGTTCGGCTGCCGCGAGCTGAATGGCAGCGCCGCGTTCGTTCGCATAGCACCAGAGAGTCACGAAGCGGCTGACAGCGCGGGCTCGCCGACAAAGCCGTTCCACATGGCGGCGGATACCGTCGGCGCTCGTCGGAATGGCAGCGAAACGTTCGACTTGTTCGACCAACCATTCGATCAACAGGCGGGCTTCCGGGTCGCACAAACCGCGGGTGAGCGCTTCGTCGCGCAAGATCGGACTTAATAGCGGTTTGACGAGAATCTCCACCCTACGCCCCCGACGCGGCCGCCGAGCGCGGCCAACGTTCCCCCAACCCGTTTTCGGCTCTAAGAAGGGCGGAACCATAGCTTTGAGGCGGGTTTCGGGCAAGGCCAAACCTTGACGCTTGGCGGCCGCGCGGGTACCCTGCTTTCTGTTCCCATCGTTTGGCGGAAAGCCGTGGCGTTTATGATGATAGAACCGCCCGCCCGATTATCGATGAGTCCGCTCGCGGACATGACTGCGCCGATGTTCGCCCTGAGCACCGGCTGGATCATCGCCGGCGGAAGCGCCGTCGCAGTGCTGATTGCGATCGCGCTCGCCGTGTGGCAACCTGCCGTTTTTGCCCGTTTGTTCCTTTGGCTGCCGTTTCGGATCTTCTATCGGCTTCGTGTTACGGGAAGTGAGAACATCCCCACTTCCGGGCCCGTGCTCTATGTGTCCAACCACGTGAGTTTCATCGACCCGGTCATACTCTTCATGTCCCAGCGGCGGGCGATTCACTTCTTGGTATTTGCGCCATACACCAAAGTTCCCGGTCTTCGGTTCCTGCTCCGCCTTGCACGGGTCATTCCGATTGACGGTGGTTCCGGTCCGCGCACACTGGTCCAGTCTTTGCGCATGGCGAGCGAGGTGCTGGCACGGGGCGAAACCGTGTGCGTCTTTGCGGAAGGCGGTATCACGCGAACCGGCTTCCTGCAGCCGTTCCAACGCGGCATAGAACAAATCCTCTCACGCAGTCCAGCGCCGATCGTGCCCGTCTATCTCGATCAAGTATGGGGAAGCATATTTAGTTACCGGGGAAGGCGCTTTATTTTCAAATGGCCTCGTCAGCTACGCCGCACCGTAAGTGTCGGGTTCGGCAAACCGCTTCCCGCCAATTCAACGGTGTTTGAAGTGCGCCAAGCGGTGCAACAACTTTCCGCAGAAATGTCGGTCGCTCGTGCCGCGCAGCGACTCCCAGTTCATCGACGCTTCGTGCGGTACGCGGCATCGCATCCATTCCGCACGTGCTTTGTCGATGCGATGAATAACGGCAAGGTCTTTAGCTACGCGGCTGGATTGGCCGGGGCTCGCATTCTCTCCCGTATCCTCAAACCAATGCTGGGCGACGACGCGATGGTGGGCGTCTGGCTGCCGTCTAGCGTCGGCGGCGCGCTGGCCAACATTGCGCTCGTTTTGCTCGGGAAGGTCCCGGTCAATCTCAACTACACTCTTTCCGAGCAAACGACACGCTCGGCGATTCAACAATGCCGGATTCGGAAAATCCTCACGTCACGGCTGTTCCTGAACAAGATGCCGCTAAATGTGCCGGACGTTGAATTGATCTATCTCGAAGACTTCAGACGTCTGGTAACCAAGTGGCAGCGTATTCGCGCCTGGCTAGCGGTCGTCCTGTTGCCGGGTGTTGTGCTTGACCGCTTGGTCTACAAGCTTGGAAAGCACCAGCCGTCGGACCTCGCCGGGATCATCTTCTCGAGTGGAAGCACCGGTGACCCCAAGGGCGTCATGTTGACGCACGCCAATCTCTCGGCAAACGCCGAGTCGGTCATCCAGGCGATCGACCCCGGGCCTGGTGATCAAATCCTTGGAATACTCCCGTTCTTTCACAGCTTCGGATTTACAGTGACCCTCTGGGTTCCGCTGCAAGTCGGCGCCTCGCTGGTCTATTATCCAGACCCACGGCAGTCGAAAGAAATCGGCGATCTGTGCAAGAAGTATCGATGCACCATCATGCTAACGACTCCGACGTTTCTGCGCTTCAATCTGCGGCGGAGCGATCCCGGCGACTTCTCCACCTTACGCATCCTCATTTGCGGCGCCGAGAAGATGCCGGTTTCGTTGGCGCAAGAATTCAACGAGAAGTTCGGCATTCAACCGCTTGAAGGTTATGGCTGCACGGAGCTGTCACCGGTGGCTGCATCCAACGTTCCGAACTGGCAAGGTCCGACGATGCGACAGATCGGGACCAAGTCCGGCACCATCGGTCTGCCCGTACCCGGCGTTGCCGCGAGGGTCGTCTCGCCGGAGACGTTCGCCACATTGCCGCAGGGGCAGGAAGGGTTGCTTCTCTTTTACGGCGCCAATGTCATGAAGGGCTATCTGGGTAAGGACGAGCTTACCCGTCAGGTCGTTCGCGATGGTTGGTATAGCACCGGCGATATGGCAACTATGGATGAAGACGGGTTCATTACACTTACCGGACGGCTGTCGCGCTTCAGCAAGATCGGCGGCGAAATGGTGCCGCATCAGAAAATCGAAGAAGAAATCCAGTCGTTGATGGGAACGCCGGAGCGTGCCTGCGTCGTTACCGCCGTGCCCGATCCACGCCGCGGTGAACGGATCGTTGTCCTGCACACTCCCCTTGCCGGTACAGACCGGCATCAACTCTGCGAGCAACTCGCAACCAAGGGCCTGCCGAATCTGTGGATGCCGTCAGAGCGGGATTTCTACGAGATACCCGAACTCCCGGTGCTTGGCACCGGCAAATTGGATCTGAAGCAGGTGAAAGAGATGGCGATTCGCCTTACCAATGGAATGTAGGTCGTCTCAGCGGTTCTCGTACTCTCTAAGCAGCTGTCGAAAGCGAACATCGGATCGGATGGAGTCGAGATCGCGGTCCTCGCGCATGTATCGAAAATCTCTGTATCCGAGTTCGACAGCACGCCGAAGGCTCTTGAGCGCTTGATCCGGCCGCTTGAGAAGTGAATAACTGCACGCGAGATTGTAATGAGCTAACGGATCGGTCGGCCTCAAACTGATAAGACGTTTATCGATTTGAAGGCCCTGTGCATAGCGGCCCTTAAGGGTGAGGTTGTTGCCCATGACTCGCAGCACATCCACGAAGTCTGGGCGTCGTTCCAAAATGCGGGCGAAGAATTCTATTTCGAAGTCTAATTGGTTTTGATCGGCTGTCCGGGCTTGAGGGTTGCCGGTCGATACGGGATCGGCGCCTTCATTGGAGTGCTGATCGGTGTGTGCCATTTACTCCCCCCACACTAGCTGACAGGAAATCAATTGCTGCGTTCCCACTCTGCGTCCTTCCAACCGATCTGATTATAACGGGGCACTTGGGAAGTGCAAAGGGCCAGTTTAGACCGTTTTCAGTCAGCCTCGGACGAAGCAACGGGCTCTTGCGCATTGAGCGTTATCACGGCAACCTCGGGGCGGACACCGTAGCGGAATCGCACGGTGCCGAAGCCGATGCCTTTGTTGACATACAAATGAGTGTTTTCATGCGTGTAGAGTCCGGAGGTGAAACGGCGTCGTGGAGCTGGCTCGGTCACGGTGTGTGATCGGCGCCATCGAACTTGTCCGCCGTGCGTGTGGCCGCTGAGCATTAAATCGCATCGCCGGCCCGCCAATCGTTCAACCGTGCGCGGATTGTGCGCCAGTGTCACGCAGGGCACATCGGTCTGGAGTCCCTGGAATGCTCGCTCAATGTCACAAGTTCGGCTCCACAGATCTTCCACGCCGACAAGAAAGATCCTGGCTCCGTCGCGCTCCAGCAGCACCGCTTCGTTATGAAGAACTCGGATTCCCCATTTCCGCAGTTCACGAGCCACCGCTTGGTTCAAGTGTTGATAGCGGCGAAGTCCGAGGGCGTTTCGCACGGAGTAATCGTGATTTCCCAGGACCGCGAACACGCCGTGCGGCGCCGATAGCTGGCCTAACGCCTGGCCAATAGGTTCGATGTAACGGAATCCATGGTGGACGAAGTCGCCGGTAAGTACGATGACATCCGGCGACTGAGCCTGGGCCAGCTCAGCGGCCTCGGAAACGTACGCGGGTGTGACATGCCGGCTGCAATGAAAATCCGATAGGTGGGCGATGCGATATCCCTCGAACTTGCGCGGGAGATCGGCAATCGGTACGGCACAATGGGTTAGCTCGAGCCAGGTCGGCTCAACCCGCAGACCATAATGCACACGGGCCCAACCGCGACCGATCCACCCGGTCCAGCGCCTTGGTTTTCGTTCAAGTTTTGCCTGGGTGCGAAGCCACCCGGCGACGTGATGTAGCATGACGACGCCCGTTCCACTAAGTGCGCAGCGATAAACGCGACTCTTCTCGCCTTGGTGAATTCTACGCGTCGCTCTCTTCCTCTTCCTCCTCTTCTTCGTCGTCGTCCTCATCGTCCAAGTCGTCATCCAGGTCGTCATCGAGGTCTTCGTCGTCGAAGTCCTCGTCTAGATCATCGTCGTCAATTTCATCATCGAGATCGTCATCGTCGAGATCGTCATCATCGTCGTCCTCTTCCTCTTCTTCTTCCTCGTCGTCGTCGCGTGCGATGGGGGAGACAATCTCGTCGGGGCGCCAATCCAGTTGCCGCCACCAGGGGGTCTCGGCTCCTTCGAAAGGTAGCAAACGGATCAAAGTTGTGCCGCGAAACATCAGAATACCCTCAGAAACGACATAGCCAACTAAAGGTGCTCCGTGCACCTCTTCGTACTGTTAGTAAAAACGTCAAACATGACCCAAGGATTCCTGTTGCCCAGGCCGTATTTGACTTTCAACACAAGGAGTTCGGCTTCTTCCCCCGAAGTAGTAGTAGTTTTTCCATACCTTGTCAAGCTGCCCTAAAGCCTTTTCTGGAATTGATCTGAAGCAAATTCCCTCATCTTCCGAACAGGTCAAAAATGGCCGTTTTTTCAATGACTTCCCAAGTCCGGGAGCCGGCCAGAATGCCATTGCGGCGGCTGCCGTAATGAGGTAAACCCGTTACTTTTCTGACAATGCTCGGCGGACTGCCCAACGAGTTTCGGATCAGGGCGGGAGGACAGCGGATGGCCATCTTGGAGGTGCGGGGGCTAGTAAAGTACTACGGCCGACGGAAGGTCGTTGACGGCGTCGATTTCGATGTCGATGCCGGCGAGGTGGTCGGACTGCTAGGCCCCAACGGAGCAGGCAAGACCACCAGTTTCCGCATGACCACCGGGCAAATTAGTCCCAATGACGGTCGAGTTTGTTTTGACGGGAAAGACGTCACTGAGTTGCCCATGTATCGGCGGGCACGACTGGGCATGGGATATCTGTCCCAGGAAACAAGTGTCTTCCGTCGACTCAGTGTCGAACAAAACATCCTGGCTATCTTGGAAGCGCTGCCGATTTGCCGGAGTTTAGGCAGGGGCCTTAACCGACCTGAGCGATGGGACCGCACCGACGCCGTGCTCGAGCAGTTCGGTCTCACGCATGTCCGAAAGAGCAAGGCGGCTCGGCTTTCGGGCGGTGAAAAGCGCCGTCTCGAAATCGCCCGCTGCCTCGTGTGCGAACCGATCCTCATCCTTCTGGACGAGCCGTTCACGGGAATCGATCCGATCACCATCGCCGACATCCGAACCATCGTCCGCGACCTTTGCCGGCAAGGCATTGGGATTCTCCTTACCGATCATAATGTGCGTGAAGCGCTCAAGATTACGGACCGGAGCTATCTCATCAAGGACGGCAAAGTGCGGACCCACGGTACGCCGCAGCAGATCGTCCACGATCCCATCGCTATCAACGAGTACCTCGGAACCGGATTTAATGACGGGACGATCCTCAGCCCTGCATGGACGCCGGCAGAGATCGAACAGCCCGCTCCAGGCGATGCAGTCCACTTCGTTCTGGAAGAAGAAAAGATCAGGAGACTTATTGATGCCTTGAAGTCCGATGGGCACTCCAAAGCGGCCGGTGAACTGGTGCGCCGCGGGCAAGAAGCCGTGCCGGTACTGATCGAAGCGCTTGAGCGGCGTGATGTCGAGTTACGGCGACGCGCGTTTCAAGTGCTGCAAACTATCTGCCAAGGTGGCGTCGCGTTCGATCCTTACGCCCCGGAAACCGAACGACGACAGCAGATTTCCAACCTCCGTGACCAGCATATGCGCATGGCGAGTTAAGGTTCTGGGATCGGGATTTCATAAATGTCTCAGTAGACGGCACACTCCGTGTGCCGTGTCTTCCGCACACGGAGTGTGCGGGCTACTCTTCAAGCTGAAGACACTGTCGGGATTTCGCTAACCTAATCCCTGATCCCGATGAAACTCAAGCAGCATCCCGACGATTTTCAGGTCGAAGAGATCACGGACGTAGCTCCAGGCGCCGAGGGGCCGTTTGCGCTTTATCGGCTCGAGAAACGTGGCTGGACTACACCCGACGCGATCGCGGCCATTCGGCGACGTTGGAAGATCGACCAGCGACGGGTGTCGTACGGCGGTCTAAAGGATCGGCACGCCCACACCATTCAGTACCTGACGATTTTCCGCGGTCCACAACGAAACCTAAGTCATCACACGGTAGATCTCACATTTCTCGGGCAGGTGTCCGACCCGTTCCTGTCGCAATCCATTCGGGCAAACCGTTTCTGCATCGTAATCCGAGACATGAGTGCAGATTCCGTCCAGGAGGCTCAAGCCGCGCTCGAGCAAGTTCGGCGCTACGGGTCCCGAATTACTTTGACGACCAACGCTTCGGCTCGGTGGGCGATGGCGAATTCGTGGCCCGTCTTATGGTGAAGGGGGATTACGAAGCCGCGCTTCGATTGGCGCTGACCGGAACTTACAAGTACGATCGCTCCGAATCGAAAAAGGAAAAATCGGCTCTGCAAAGTCATTGGGGCGACTGGCCGACTTGCAAAACCAAGTTGTCACGCGGTCATGCACGCAGCCTGGTCGATTATCTTGTCAATCATCCGGACGATTTTCGCGGCGCCCTGGCGAGGCTCCGGCCGGACCTGCGAGGGCTGTATCTATCGGCGTATCAAAGTGATCTGTGGAATCGTATGCTGGCCCGCTGGATGTTGGAGCATTCCCGGGCTGAGCAATTGGCCACGGTCCGTTTAAGACTTGGAAGTTTCCCGGTGCACCGCGAACTCGACGAGGCGCAGATCACCATCCTTTCGGCCTTGAAGCTGCCTTTGCCGTCCGCACGAGTCGACCTCGATCCAACGGATCACCGACGACACCTGATGGATGCAGTGCTCGCGGAGGATGGGATTCAAGCCGAACAGTTGAAGCTAAAAGGATTCAAGGAGATGTTCTTTTCTAAAGGCGAACGTGCGGCCTTGTGCATCCCGCAAGAAGTTCGCTTCGAGCAAGATGACGACGAAAAGCACCCTGGCCGAAACAAGCTAACGTTGGCGTTTGATCTGCCGCGCGGATGTTATGCAACAATGGTCGTCAAGCGGGTGACCGCGGTGCGTGCTTAGCGTATCAGCTCTAGCGATCGTTCCGCCACGTCGAACGCCGCCTGTGGCCGACCTAGGCGTGTCGCGTTGGCCTTGAGACGCCCGAGCCGTTCCGAATTTCGTAATAGCGCCGTCACCTTATGCGCAAGCGTGGCCGTGTTGTTGACTTTAATCGCCGCACCATTTTCCAATAGGAAATCGCTGTTACGACTTTCCTGACCTGGAATCGGGTTTACGATCACCATGACGGCGCCGCGCGCTAAAGTCTCGGACGTCGTGAGGCCGCCCGGTTTGGATACCACCAGATCGGCGGCGCCCATTAGCTCGTCAATCTGGTCGGTAAAGCCAAGGATTTTGACGCGGTGTCGTGGCGGAACGAGGAGCGCTTGCAGTTGTTCTCGCGCCTTCTCGTTGCGACCAGTGACGACAACCAGTTCGATGGGCAACTCGACATGCAGTAGAGCATGGTAGAGCCTCTCAATCGGACCAACGCCGAATCCGCCGGCGAGTTGCAGGACGACGGGCCTGTCGCCGACGAGACCTTGCCGCTCGAGGCACGTTGAGCGATCTTTGGTAGTCGCAAAATCCGGATGGATTGGAATGCCGGTGGCAATGGCATCGACATGCTCGGGTACGCCCCAAAAACGAAGGTACAACGCGCCTTCCTCGGTCGCCGTGAAATAGCGATCACACGGTTCATGCACCCAAAGCCGATGCGTGTCGAAATCAGTGGTCACGGTGACCTGCGGAACGTCGAATTGTTGCGCTCTCCGCAAGGACGCAATTATCTCAGCCGGCAAGAAGTGCGTGTTGATCACCAGGTCCCACGGTTCCGCCTGCAGGAAGCGAATGAACGGCTTGAGATTCAGTTTCTGCGCGGCCAGGCGAAGCCGGTCGCCGTGACTGCGTTTGGACGCCGTGGGCCGATCCAGCAGGTCGTAAAAGTAGCCCAAGACATGAGGCGCTTGTTGACGAGGTCGATATAAGCCTTGCCATACAAGCGCCGAAATGCCGCGTTAGTCAGTTCCAGCACATCGATGTTCCGGACGAGGCCGTCGGGAACGATCTGCCGCAATGCCAATTCAACCGCCTGTGCAGCACGCATGTGACCGGCGCCCACGGAAGCCGAAAGCACGAGTATTCGAGGCGGCATGGTTTGTCCTTCGGTAGGTAGTCCACGGTTGGACGGGCACCGCCATGGATCGTAGGGACGCGATCGCTTGGGTATTGAGTGTATGTACCGATCCGCGTTTGAGCCAGGCCAAGAGGCTCAACGAGCTGGTTGCGGGGAGCTTACGGGTTGGCTGCTACTTACTACCATCGCCGGCGAGAAGTTAGTGTATGGGCATCCCGACACGGCCGGCAGTGGAAGGTTGTCGGAATTTCGGCGAGAAGATCCCGGCATCGTTCGAATGACGGCTTACTTCGACTGACCCACTGGCTCAGCGCGATGTATGAGACGGTCGCGGTTCGGCGCCTATTGACACGGCGTGGCACGTCGGCCGAATCAAAAATGTCATGCAGCGGCGCTTTCAGACACAGGGCACTGGCTCAAAAATGGAAAAACGTTGATCCGGTGGCATTTTTGTGCGCTATGGCATGGGAGTTTGAGGGACGTGGGTGACAACGCTGGTTGGTGGTCGGCGTGTTAGTTCATTGACATATGGCTGTCAAAATGAGATGCGTCCCCTTTTCTTTGTTCTTTTCTTTGTTCATTGACATATGGCTGTCAAAATGAGATGCGTCCCCTTTTCTTTGACTTTTCTTTGAATTTCTTATTCGAAATCCGCTTCTGGTCTGTCAACGGAGACTGTTCTTAGCCTTTTTCTGTCACCACGGACATTGCACAAAACCGGCCCGCCTGGATCTAGGCTGCAGATTCGTGACACCCGAACGCCTTTGAGAACATAGTTTGCATTCGTTAGGCAAATGTCGCGCGGCTCCATCCAGTGAATGTTCGATCCAGTAACCTCAGCAAACATTGGAGCACGAGGCTCAGACTCCAGTAGTTTCTCCAAAGAGACCCTCTTCCCAGAAGGAAACGCCGTTCGTTCACCAGTGACTCCAACGTAACTTGTCAGATGGCGTTTCCTCGCTTCCGGGTCATTTGGACACGAATAGCACTCCGGCATTCCCACTGAGAATTTCTTGTTGTTCGGACCATTCCAGGGTTCCTCAAAGTCATAAGCCTTGAAAAGATCAGAGTCGATAAACTCTAACAGCAAAACTCTCCAACTGTGCATTGGCTTTCCTGCCTTGTCGAACACGACAGCGGGAGGCAAATGCCCGTATTTATCTTGGTACTGACCCAGCGACACCAAGATACGCGTTGCGTGCCCGATGCATCTCGATTGTCTAGCGGCACGCTTTTGCCTATCTACGAGGTTAGGGATTGTAAGGCACGCACTCACAACAGCTGCGCATCCTAGAAACATTCCCAATGCTTTTCCCGTCTTTCGCAACATCCCGGCACCGGCGGATCATTTATACCCGTCTGTTGGTGAAGTCTTCGGGGTCGTCCAATAAATTTTACCATCTTTGTCAACATGGACATTTGGTGCAGGCACATACCCCTTGAAGTGCGTAAATGGGACGCGGCTCTTTCTTTCGTGAGTCGCGTCCCCTTATCTTTGGTTCCTCGGTTCTCGAGTGCCCGTTTTTTCGGTTTCCCGAAATTTGTCGCAGAACGGCGCTTGCATGAAAGCGTGACACTGTGGCATGATGCGCGAGCAGAGCGCGCGAGGTGCGCGCCCGTTGGAGTGACGCTGATGTGGCGACTGGAAACCGACCAAGACCAATGTAACACCGCAACGGCGAAGGCCAGGCCATCGCGCATCGCTGTGCCACAAGGCGCCTTTACCATCACCGATGTGCGCCCTCATGGCTCAAACGCTCGCGCCGGATCGTGCCACAAGGCGCATTCCACCATTACATATGGTGGTTTATGGTGGAATCAGTTCAACCTGAACATTCTAATAGCCCGTTTGCAACGGACCAGACTGCATGAAGTACGCCATCGTGATCCCGGACGGGTGCGCTGATGAGCCTCAAGAAACGCTCGGAGGGCGAACGCCGCTCCAGGCCGCGCACATTCCGAGTCTCGATCAAATCGCACGAATGGGCATCGTCGGCCTAACGAACAACGTGCCGCCGTCGCTAACACCGGCGAGCGATGTGGCGACGCTAAGCCTTTTCGGCTACGACCCGTTACTGGTATACACAGGCCGAGCCCCACTGGAAGCCGTCGCCATGGGGATACGCCTTGGGCCGCACGATTGGGCCATACGCTGCAACCTGGTGACTATTGAAGATTTCAAGATGCGGGACTTTACGGCCGGGCACATTGCAAACGATGAAGGCCGCGAGCTGATTCAAGCGCTTCAGGCAGAGCTCGGCGGTGCTGTGGCCGGTGGCGGCAGGCTTGAGTTTCATCCCGGCGTGAGCTATCGTAATTTGTTAGTGTATCGAAGCGATTCACCAGCGCCATTCACTAGGGAAACAAGGGCGCAACCGCCACACGACATACCCGATCAGCCGATTGGATCATTTTTACCGCAGGGATCTGGAGCGGAATTGCTCCAGGTCTTAATGACAAAGAGTGTGGCGATTCTAGCAAGTCATCCCGTTAATCAATTACGACGTCAGCGCGATGTCCTACCCGCCACGCAGGTATGGCTTTGGGGACTTGGCAAGTCACCGCAGCTTCGGCCGTTTGCCGAACAGTACGGGAAACGTGGCGCCATCATCAGTGCGGTCGACCTGGTGCGAGGCGTGGGCACGCTGCTCGGCTGGAAGCGCATCGACGTTCTCGGCGCAACTGGGTATTTGGACACCGATTATGCGGCGAAAGGAAGATTCGCCGTCGCCGCTCTGGCCGAATATGATCTCGTCTGTGTCCACATCGAGGCGCCGGACGAAGCTTCTCACGAAGGTCGTGCCGACGCCAAAGTCAGGGCCCTTGAGGAGATCGATGGCCACATTGTCGCCCCACTTCTGCGAGTTCTGCAACAATACGGTGATTGGAGGATGCTCATTTCACCGGACCATCGGACGACGCTGCGGACGCGGACCCATGCGCACGGCGCGGTGCCGTTCGTTATGGCCGGAACAGGGATCGACGCTGGCGGCCATACGTCATATGACGAAGCGGTTGCGTCACAGAGCCCGATTCAGTTCGAGATCGGCCACGAGCTGATGTCCCGGTTCTTAGACACATGAAATCCGTCGGAGAACTGCATGGGTAGGCGACACACTTTGCTAGTGGTGGACGACGAGGCGGACGTCGTTCAAAGTGTTCAGGACCTTCTTCGATTAGATTACCGAGTGCTTGGCGCCACCCGAGCCCAAGACGGGCTCCAAGTGGTACGTGATCTCGAAGTTCATATCGTGATGACCGACCAGCGCATGCCCGGCATGTCGGGGGTCGAGTTTCTTCGCCACGTCCGGCAGGAACAACCTGACGCGATCCGATTGCTTTTCACAGGTTACGCCGACATCAAAGCCGTCATCGACGCGATCAATCAGGGTAGCGTCTTCCGTTACATCACGAAACCGTGGGACCCGGACGAACTGCAGACCATCATCCGCCAGGCCGCGGAGCAGTATGATTTGCTCGTCGAACGGAAAAAGCTCTTGTTGGAGCTGCAAATCAAGAACCGGGAACTGGAGCTGGCCAATACTGAACTTCGGAAAGCGAGCGAGCTGAAGGACGCATTCATCAAAGTCGCCAGCCACGAACTCCGAACGCCATTAACGATCTTGCTCGGCCTGACCGACCTGGCACTTCGGTCGAATAATACCGCGCCGAATATGCAGACGTGGTTACAGAGCATCAACAAGGCGAGCCTCCGACTTCATCATCTGGTGAATCAACTCGTTCAGATGTTGATGGCCGGCCGGTTTGAACGGCCATTGGAGCGCGTGGAAACGGACGTCGCGTTATTGCTCCAGCTTGCCGCCGATGATGTCCAGCCATTTCTCCACGCCAGGCATCAAGAACTCAAGCTCGATTTGGCGTCCGAACTCGGATCGATGAATTTAGACACGGTCAAGATTCGCGATTGCCTCGACCACCTTCTGCTGAACGCGATCAAATTCACACCGGATACCGGCAAAGTCCGTTTGCGAGCTTGGCGGACGCCGGATCGAGACTTGAAGGTCGAGGTCAGCGACACCGGTGTCGGCATCGAAACTGCATCACTGCCCCATATTTTCGAGCCGTTTTTTACCCGGTTTGATGTGTCCCGGCACAGCTCGGGACAATACGAATTCGACCGCCGCGGGCTCGGACTAGGGCTCAGTCTTGTGAAGGCGTTCATCGAGATGCACGCTGGGTCTGTCGAGGTAAAGAGCAGTGCGGGAAACGGCGCGACCTTTACGTTGTTGCTTCCGGACGTCGTGAAATGAATGGGAGCGATTGTCAATGGCCGTGGAAGCCGACACCGGGACGGTAAACTAGTAACTGATCAACACTTGCGGCGTTGGGGCGCGTGGCCAAGTTCCTGGCCCCCGGCCACGGACTTCTTCATCGGTTTGTAGCCAGCAAAACGGGTGAGAAGCGCAAGTTTAGGGCGATATTTCGTTTACTTGCATTGGACCCAACGGAGTTGAGGCGAAATGAACCCATCCGACATTCAACGAAGTCAAAAAAAGCCCCCAGGGCTTGCCGACGCACTTGCCCGGTATCTCGATCGGCAGGGCGAGCTACACGCGGCAGGATTCACTGGCACTGAATCGGACACGGAAGTCGTACCGTATGAGGCCGTCCCAGTTCAAACGTCCGACGCACGGACAGCGTGGGCGGAGGCCTTAAAGGCTCTGCATTGCTTCAAGCCCCAACTCGATATGAAGTCGGTCCAGATTCCCGAGGAATGGCCTGACGTTGTTGCTACTCTTGAACCGATGTTCGCCCTGCCGTTCGCCGTCGGGAACTATGCCCAAGCGGTACGCAATTTGAACCCATTGGTTCAGCCCGGCGACCATTCTCTCCTTAGGCCTACTGAGGCAGCGTCGGAACCTTCTACGTCCAAGAAGGTCATCGGGAGTACATCATTCCCGCAAGTCCTAGTGTCTCTTGCTCTCCTCCGGCTCACGCGTCGATACGACGATGCCGATGACGTTCTCGGTGTCGCCAAGTCCAAGGCAGCATCGGAATGGCGTGAGGCGCTTGCAAATGAAGAAGGCGCTCTAGCCTGGCACCGCGGCAATGTCGACGAGGCAACTGCGATCTGGAACTCTCAGCCCGAAAGCGTACCCGTGCTCTTCAACCGTGGCATGTCACTGCTCTTCAATGGTGAAGGATCCAAAGCAAGCACATTCCTCCAACGTGCCGTCGAACAAATCCCGGAAGATTGCGGCTGGCATCATCTCGGCAAGCTATATCTAGCGGTGGCAGAGATGCGGTCTCGATAACTATCTCGGGAAATCCTACCCGTCACTGGATTCCCTCGTCCTTTCCACGTCCATTGTCAAACTTCAGGCCGAGAAATACGTATCCGTTTCGCCGCCTGCGGGCACTATAGATGGGTGAACGGAGCACAGCTTCATGGCCAATCGGCGGCTTGGACAGGTTGTCTGGCACTTGCGCCACCTGGTCGGCGGACCGCCAAGCGCCGGCGTGACTGATGGCCAATTGCTTGAGCGGTTCACCACATCCGGTGAAGAAGCTGCATTTGATGCGATCATGCATCGGCATGGCCGGATGGTGCTGGGCGTTTGCCGGCGAGTGCTGCATGACGAAGCCGACGTCGAAGACGCATTTCAGGCGACATTTCTCCTGCTGATATGAAAAGCCGCTTCCATTCGGCAACGCGAGTCCGTCGGGAGCTGGTTACATGGTGTTGCATACCGGCTTGCGGTTCGGTCTGTCACCGAGGATGCGCGGCGCCGAGTCCATGAGCAGCGCGGGATGAAACCGTGTGCGCCCGAACCGGCATACGTTGCCGCCTGGCGCGAGTTGCAAGAAGTGCTGGATGAGGAACTTTACCGCCTTCCCGAAAAGTATCGTCTGCCGCTGGTGTTGTGTTACTTAGAGGGAGAGACGCAAGACGAAGTCGCGCACCGATTGAATTGGCCGGTGGGAACCGTAAAGGGGCGCTTGGCTCGCGCCCGCGAGCGATTGCGACGCCGCTTGGAACGGCGTGGTTTGACTCTTGGCGCAGCACCGCTCGCGACGCTCTTGGCCGTGCATTCGGCGCCGGCGAGCGTGCCACCTTCGCTCGCCTTAATGACGGCGCAGTCCGCCATGCTTGCGAGCGGCGGCCTTGCTGCCGGACTTTCGCTTCGGGTTGTTGCGTTGGCCGATGGTCTTGCGCGATCATGGCTCCTCACGAAACTCAAACTGGCCGGCGTTTTGATCCTCACCGTCGGAATGGTGGCAGCCGGCGCGGGCGTTATTGCGATTGGCAATCGAACCGCGTCACCAGACGATTTGGTTTCGGCGTCCCCGACACTTGCAATGGATGAGGTCGGTCCCGTAAGCCCGAAACCGACGCGACTTGCCGCCGATGCGTTCGGCGATTTGCTTCCAGGTCAAGCGCTCGCCCGCCTGGGCACGACGCGCTTCCGCGCAGGTCGATCCCTTTATACCATCACCTTCTCTCCGAACGGAGAGTTGATTGCGGCGCCCGGCGAAGACGCGATTTTCCTTTGGGACTCGTGGACAGGAAAAGAAGTAGCTCGCTTGCACGGTCATCAAGGCCGCGTGTTTCCCGTGGTGTTTACGCCGGACGGCAAGAAACTGATTACTGGTGGGTTCGACAAGACCATCCGCATTTGGGATGTGGCGACGGGCACGGAACTCTCGCGCCTGGAAGGACACGAGGGTCCGATTGCAGGGCTTGTCATTTCGTCGAACGGCGAATGGTTGATTTCGGGATCGCTCGACAAGACACTTCGGGCTTGGGACCTAACCAGCGGAAAGCAACGCCAGGAATCAGGGTATCCGATCAAGACGTCGCTCGTCCAAATTCCGCTTCAAGTCCTGACAGACAACCGGACGTTGGCGACGCGTGATCAGGACAACGTACTGCACCTCTGGGACATGACCAATGGAAACAAACTGCATCAATTGGACGCAAAACTGGGATCAAATGATTTCATCGCCGTTTCTCCGACGGGGACTGTACTTGCGGCCGCCGTGCGAGGCGCCAACATCGTTCGTCGATGGGAGGTAACCAGTGGGGAGGAGCTTGCACCGTACAAGGGCCATAAGGGCGAAGTCCGGTCGCTCGTGTTCTCACCGGACGGCCTTACATTGGCTAGTTCGGCTGCGGACAAGACAGTTCGCTTCTGGAACACCGCCACTGGGACCGAAGAACGTCGGATTGTGGTTGACTTGATTCAGGGTGAGCGGTTGGCATTCTCTCCCTGCGGATGTTCCTTGGCCACAGGGCAAGATGGAACCATTCGTCTATGGGATGTTGAAACCGGCCGCGAGACCCAGCCGTTTGATACCCATCAGTCGCAAGTGCGAATGCTTGCATGTACTCCCGACGGCCAAACCGTGATTTCGGGAGGTCGAGACAACACTCTGTGTTGGTGGGAAATGATGTCAGGTCGACTCATCACGAACTGGCGAGGCGAACAAGGAAAGTACATTTCGCCCATTGCCATAAGCCCGGATGCGAAGATGGTTGCATGCGGAGGTACGCTTGACGGAGTAGTATCGCTTCGCGATGCCTTCTCGGGAAAAGAGCAACGTCGGCTTCGTGGACACAAGGGCTCCACGACATTGATGGATGTGATCTTCGCGTCCTTCTCAGCCGACGGACGCCAAATGGTTTCCGCTGGATTCGACCGCAGCGCGACTCTGGGATGTGGATAGCGGCGCCGAAATCCGCCGGTTTTCGGGGGAACTGCCGCAGGTCTCTGCCGTGGCCTACTCACCGTGTGGACGAGTGGTAGCCGCGGGGGGATTGAACGGGGCCGTTCATATATGGAATACGGAGTCGGGCGCAATGCTCCACGTATGTGCCGACGAAACCGATCCAGTTCGCGCGCTCGCCTTTTCGCCCGATGGCTGTGCGCTGGCGGCGGCACACGGCAGACATTACACAGGCAATGAAGGTGTGGTCAACATATGGGACGTCGACGCGGGATCACGTGTCGCACGGCTCGGAAGTCATGCGATACGAACTCAAGCCGTCGCCTACTCGCCCGACGGCAAATGGCTCGCGACGGGAGGCGCCGATTGCAAAGTTCGGCTTTGGAATCCTCGTAACGGTAAGGAAGTCGCCGCGCTTGATGGGCACCGTGGCGCCGTCGTCGCCCTTGCGTTTACACCGGACGGACGACACCTGGTATCCGGTAGCCATGACACGACGGTCCTCGTCTGGCCGGTTGGTGGCTTCGCGAATTGACGGCGAGTCGCCCATTTGGGCAACGAAGAAAAAGCAGAATCCTCAATCCGTTCCTCGGCCATGTTTACCTAGAAAGGAAAGCAATGCGAAATCACGGCAAATATGTGATGCGACGAGGTTCACGACTCGGCTTTCGGTGTCGATTCGAGCAGCTTGAAGATCGATGTCTATTGTCGGCGACGCTCGCAGCGGACATCAATCCAGCGACGATGGACATACATGTCGGCGGCGCCGTGCATTTCAACGGCGCCCTCTACTTCTCTGCCGACGACGGAACATACGGCCAGGAACTCTGGCGAAGTGACGGAACGCCGGCCGGAACCGCCTTGTTCAAAGACATCCGCCCCGGGGCAGCCGGCTCCGGCGCCGGTCAGTTTGTGGTCATGAATGACGTCATGTACTTCACCGCCAATAATGGTAGTACAGGACAGGAACTTTGGAAGAGCGACGGCACCGTAGCGGGCACGGTCTTGGTCAAGGAGATTCAGCCCGGCGGGCTTGGTGGCGATCCCATCGATCTCACTCCCGTGAACGACACATTGTTCTTTTCAGCCAATACGAACGCCTTCGGGCGTGAGCTTTGGAAGAGCGACGGTACACCGGGTGGGACGGTGCTCGTGAAAGACATCAATCCCGGAGACGATTACTCGTCGCCGTCGCAGTTCACCGTCGTAGGCGATGCGGTTTTCTTCGTGGCCAACGACAATGTCCACGCACAGGAACTCTGGAAGAGCGATGGCACCGAAGCCGGCACCGTTTTGGTGAAAGATATCTTTCCAGGCGCCTTCTATTCGGGAACGTCCTACTTGACCAATGTAAATGGCACGCTGTTTTTCACATCCAATTTCGCCCCGCTGAAAGCAGGCCTTTGGAAGAGCAACGGCACCGAAGCCGGCACCGTGCTCGTGAAAGAAATCAACCCGGGCGCCAATTCCGCGATGCAGGGTTTAACCGCCGTTGGAAGCACAGTCTACTTTTCCGCCGACGACGGAATACACGGGCAGGAACTTTGGAAGAGCGATGGGACCGAAGCCGGCACCGTTCTGGTCAACGATGCCAAGCCAGGCGGCCTCGATTCAGATCCGGAAGGCTTGTTCGATTTCAACGGCACGTTGGTCTACAGCGTGGGCCGTCGAGAGCCGACTTTCTCCGGCACGCAATACGTTCCCGAACAGCTTTGGAAGAGCGACGGCACGGAGCAGGGGACGGTCATGATCAAGAACATCAACGTCCGTGCACGTGGCGGGCAACAACTTGCATTCGACGTGCGACCAGTGGCGCTGGGCAATTCGTTCTTCTTCGCGGCGGCCGACTTGGCTCGGGGCATCGAACTTTGGAAGAGCGACGGCACCACGCAGGGGACGGGCGCCGTGGCGAACCTCATGCCGGGTGTCGGCAGTTCCACGCCGGTGCCGTTGATCGTCTCCAACGGCAAACTCTTCTTCACGGCGGTCGGCGCACTTACCGGTCGGGAACTCTGGGCTACCGACGGATCGGGCGTCGGGACAGCGCTGCTCGCGGACATCAACATCAAACCGGCGAGTTCGACGCCGACAAGCATTGCTGCCGTCGGCGATTACGTTTTCTTTAACGCCGCGACCGCATCGTCCGGGAAGGAGCTTTGGAAGAGCGACGGCACCGAAGCCGGGAGCATGCTGGTTAAGGACATTATGCCTGGAAGCATTGGTTCCGACCCGGCGGACTTCACCAACGTCAACGGCATGGTGTACTTCACCGCCATCGGCGGCAGCCAAGGAAGGGAGCTGTGGAAATCGGACGGTACTCCCGAAGGCACGGTCATGGTCAAGGACATCGTGCCGGGCCCGAACAGTTCCACACCAAGCCACCTGACCAACGTGAATGGCGTCCTTTACTTCGTCGCCAACGACGGCGTCTACGGAGGCGAACTGTGGAAAAGCGACGGCACGGCCCAGGGTACGGTATTGGTGAAGGACATCAATCCAGGTAGCAATTGGTCTGGAGCGTCGTTCCTTACTCCGGTGGGATCGACGCTATACTTCGCGGCATTCAACCCGGCTTACGGAACCGAGCTGTGGAAATCCGACGGCACCGAGACGGGCACGACATTGGTGAAAGACATCTATCCGGGCACGAGTAGCTCCATCGGCGCTGTAACACCCAACAACGCCGGGTTTATCGGTATGAATGGCCAACTATTCTTTACGGCCCTTCATCCGGACAGCGGCACGGAGCTTTGGCGAAGTGACGGCTCGGACATTGGCACCGTTTTGGTCAAGGACATCATCCCGGGTCCTGGTAACGGATTTGATCCTTATTCCGGCACAAAGCCGTCATTCACCAACTTGAATGGGATGCTCTTCTTCGTTGCCGGCGATTTGTTCGGTGGAACCACCGGAATCGAACTTTGGAAGAGTGACGGCACAGAATCCGGAACCGGAATGATCAAGGACATCAATCCGGGAGCAATCGGCTCGTCCCCGACAAGCCTGACGGCCGTCGGAAACGAACTATTTTTCGTCGCTTACACCGGCGCTGTCGGTTTTGAACTGTGGAAGAGCGACGGAACGATGAACGGCACCGTACTCGTGAAGGATATTTTCCCCGGCAACGCCAGCGGGGATCCGACACCGCAGAGCCTAGTCAACGTAAACGGAGCGCTCTACTTTACTGCCGACGACGGCAATCTCGGTCGGGAAGTGTGGACGAGTAACGGCAGTGGACAGGGCACCATCCTGGTGGCCGACATTCTGGGAGGGTCAACTAGCTCGTCGCCGCAGTTTCTGGTGAGTGCGGGCGAGAATGTGTTCTTTGCCGCCACGGACAGTGTTTCAGGCCGAGAACTGTGGATGGTTACAAGCCGGAGTTCACCGGTACCATCCGTCGACCCACTGCCGCGGAGCGTGTACAGCGGCAATCAAGGCGTAGCGCCACAGACCTTGGAAGGCACTGCATCGAATCCGTTTGCACCCAACGGATTGGATAAAGCGGTGACGGCGGTTTCCGAAGGAGTTGCAAGGCCACGACAACTGCGGAATGTGCAAGCGAAAGGTGTAATGGATGATCTGCAACCGATCGCGAATGGCGATCTAATCTGATAACGAAGAAAGAAAGCGAGCGGGGTTGCCCGTGCAACGCCGCTCGCTTCTCATTTATGGTTGTTTCTCGGGTGGCTTCTCGGCAGGCTTGTCGCCCTTCGGCAGGCTGTCCATCGTTTTCACTTTGGTGGTCTGCTTCTGGGTGAGTTCCACGTCGCTGGTCATGCCGCTCACATCGATGCTCAGCTTGCCTTCGAGCGTTAAACCAAGTTCCGAGCTGCTCAGTCGGCCGTTCTTGACGTCAAAAAGAATCGAGCCAGTTGCGTCCTTGGTCTTGAGATCGGCGCTCACGATCTTGAATGGCAGAGCAGCGCCGGCAGCGGGCGCCGTCGGAGGAACGTACTTCAGCTCCGTCGCCACCTTGATCTTGGCGAGGTTCGTTCTCCTTTTCGTCCATCCCTTCGAACGTGTAGGTGTAGGTGCTCTCGTAGGTGCCGATGGGGCCCATGTTTAGCTTGCTCGTCCGTTTCCAGGTGTCGCCCGGTTTCACGGCCTTGTCTGGCACCATGGAGAACGCCGGGTCGGACATCTGCCGAAGTGCTTCTTCACTCAGAATCTGCTTGAGCAACGGCTCCATCGCCGGATTGGTGCCCGTCAATTTCTTGAGGAATGCATCCTTCCCCTCGACGTTGGTAACCTTCATTTCCGGCGTCACGGTGAGGATGAATTCGTTGCCGATTAGAGCTTTGAAGAAGTCGGCCAATGGATTATTCGCGGAGGTAGCATCGTTGGCGGAATCATACGCGATCTGTGTGCCGCTGATCTGAAGGTCCATCTTCACGCCTTCGATCTTTTGCTTGATCCGCCAGTTCTTGTCCTTTTCGTCTTGTGATTCCGGCGTCCAACTAAAGTAGAAGGTTTGCTTTTGCGTCTGGTTGATGTCGATGCCCATGACCTTCATGGTTTGCTTCGACTCGGTAGTCATTTCCTGATAGAACGTCTTGCCCTTCTCGAACTTCCATTTGATTTCCGTTTCTTGTCCGAAGGCGGGCACTCCCATGGAGAGTGTCAGCAGAGCGACTACACAGCGGCTTCGAAGCACGGTTCTTCCTCCCGGAAAAGCTCTAGGGAACGCCATTTTCTGCGGTTGCGGCGTTATTGAAACACTCTTTTTTACCGAACTGGCCAATATATACAAGGGAGATCGATAACGCCGCAAGCCTAATGATCCTACGCCCGATGGTGGGCGGCCGGTTCGCGATTCCAGAATGAGAGGACATCCCATGAACCTCATGCAGACCTTGGCCGGTTCACTTATGGAAGGTTTTTTGCCTTCAGGCTGGGACCTGGCAAGAATCGATCGGCTGGCCGCGACGCCGGCGACCGAGGTTGAGCGTCGCGAATCATGGTGGCATCCGCAATTCGAACCAAAGGCTTGCGACAATTTCGCTGACTTCGACACCTTTCTAGGCCATGAAATCGCTCGCGAAATCCAGCAGAGCTGTGTCATCGGGCAACCGTTGGCCATCATTCTTCCCGTCGGGCCGATGGGTATGTATCGCTGGACCGTGTATTTCCTGCGCGAGTGGAAGGTGCCGTGCGAACACGTGCATGGCTTCAATATGGACGAATGGTCCGATGCCGCCGGCAACACGCTGCCACCGCACCAGCCCGGCGCTTTTCAACATGCGATGGGACGGGCTTTCTACGGTCCGCTCGGAGAGCGGTCGGTGCCGATCGAGCAGCGCCATTTCGCGACCAAAGCCGAACTGCCGACCTATGCAGATCGAATTAGCGAACTACGTAATTCGCAGGGTGCACGGCTCGTCACGGTGTTTGGCGTAGGGCGGGTGTGTCATATTGCGTTCTGGGAACCACAGTTCGCGTCAGAATTTGCCAGCGTCGCTGAATGGAAGGCTCAGACGCACCGGCTAGGCGCAAAGCTACACCCGTTGACCATCGAGCAAAACGCCATCACCAGTTTCAAAAGCCGAACCACGTTAGTTCCAGCGTTTGCCAACACGATCGGGCCCGGCATCTTCCTGACCGCGGATCGCATCATCGGTGGAGCGGACGGTGTTCTGGGGCGTGGAATGCAGTGGCAGGGCCTCTCGCTCCGAATGACGCTGCACCATGAACCGACGCCCTGGATTCCGAGCAGCTACATGCCGACGCTGTCCGGGCGGCTCTTCTACGTAAAGGAATTAGCGGGGTCGTTGGACGCCGAATGTAACTAAAGCCGCTTGCGGCTTAGCGCTAAGGCGTTTATCTTCCTGTTACCTTTTTCTGGATGGTCTGTGCGGCTTTAGCAGCGGCCGTTCGGACCTCTGCGTCGGTGTCCGCTTGCGCACGTTGAATCAAGGCGGGAACGGCCCGGGCGGCGTCTGCGCCCAATTGTTCCAGTGCCTGAACAACGCCGAGTCGCACTGGCGCCTTCGGATTGCTCAATTCGCGGACCAGTGTTGGTACTGTGCCTTTTCCGATCCGTACCAGTGCATCGTTGACGGCCGCACGATATTCCTTCTCCTCGAGAAGATCGATCAGACACTTGATGGTGTCATGGTCCTCGGCACGGATGCCTCCAACTGCGGAAACCGCGGCTAGGCGAGTTTCCTTGTCGCGTTCTCTAAGCGATTTGTGAATCTGTGGGATTGCCGGCTTGGCTTCCGCACCGATGGCTTCAAGGGCGACAAGGGCGCTAATCCGGACATCCTGCTGGTTGTCCTGCAAGGCCTCTCCAAGCTCTTTGACAGCCGGGGCGGCCGCAGCGCCTAGTTTGGCGAGTGCAGCGGCGGCCGCGCTTCGCACATCGCCACTTGGATCCTTGAGGCTCGCCATCAGAAGCGGTAACGCGGTCTTGGGATCCGCCCCGATCGCTCCGAGAGCTGCCGCCGCCTTCCGGCGGACCATGGGATCCTTTTCGTTCTTTATGAGCTCAGTCAGTGCCGGGGTGGCCGATTCCGCTTCCCCCCCCATCAGCTTGAGCACGGCGATGACTCCGAGGCGCACATCGGGACTCTCATCTTTCAATGCTTCAGTGAGCCCCGAGAGATGGCGCTGCGTGAGTCCTCCTATTTGCTCAAGTGCCTCGGCTGCATTCCGTCGCACGTTCTCATCTTTGTCCTTTAGGGCTTTCAAAAGCGGATTAATAGCCGGCTTCGCATCTCGGCCGATTCGACTGAGCACCTCAGCCGCTCGGGCGCGGGTGTTGGCATCGGGAGCTTCCAGCTTCCTTATCAGGACGGGAATTTCTTCGTTCTTGTCCGCAGCGGGGGCCTCATCGAGGATCGTTTTCTTCAATCCCTTAGACTTGTAGTAAACCTCGAGGAATTCCCTTACGCTCTCGATGTCAATGAACATCGCCATCAACGCCGCTCGCGTATTCACTGCGTGGGCGACGCCCACCAACTCTTTTTGCTCATTGATCATCGGTCCACCGCTGTCCCCTGGGTTGACCGGTGACGCGGCCTCGATCACACGGGCCGAGTACTTGGTGGGCTCCTTACCGGGCCCGCCGCCGATCACCCAGCTATCCTGGAACACCTGGCGAACGTTTCCCGGACTGTAAATCCACATCCCGTCACTGGCTCCAGGATTGCCCAGCGAATGAACACGCTGGCCGGGCACAACACTACCTCGCGCCAATCGCAACGGTTGGACTCCCTCGGTGATTTCCGGCAGTTTGAGGATTGCCAAGTCCTTCTTTTTGTCCACGAATTCGATCCAGGCGGAGAGGGCTTCCTTCCTATCAATGAGTTTGCGATAAGTGGCCTTGTCCGCGAGGGCCACTTCCCTTGTCATACACGGGAAAGGACACGAAGATTCGGCCCTTGCCATTGTCGGCGATGTCGACCACGTGATACGCCGTCAAAACTAGGCGATTTTCCCGGTCGATCAAGGCACCGCTGCCAGTTCCTCCCTGCATCTTGTCACTGGTTTCGGTAAACACCCAACACGTCGACTTAAGTAGCCGGTTATACGCGGCTTCACCTTCGAGGCTGGCAATCTGTGGCAGGGCGGGATCCTTCGTTTGCGGATCGGCCTTTGCGGCTTGGTTTGATTCACCCGGCTTCACACCCGGAAATGCGATGGTTGGCGTCGGGTTTACGGCGACAGGCGGCGTCAACGGCGACTCCGGGATAGTCGTCGGCGTCACACCAGGCGCCGTCGGGAAAACACTCGGCGTCGGTGCGGACGCGACGGACGGCGACGGGATAGGTGATTCAGTCGGAGTCGGCGTCGTGTTTTTGACTTCCGTCTTGGGCTTATCTTGCATCGCCCAAATGGCGACACCTGCGCCGCCAGCCACCAGCACGCATGCGCCAACCGCAAGTCCTACAAATAGCCCCTTTGACGATCCGCCGGTAGCCGTTTTCGCCGTCGTCTTTTTGGGCAACGTGGCGGTCTTTGTCGACGATTTGCCGTTCTTCTCCGACGACTCAGAGGGAACTTCCACTTTTTCACCGCAATCCGGGCACAGCAGCTTGGTGCCGGCTTTCTCGTCAGCCGTTTTCAGGCTGGTTTCGCATTTCGGGCAGGAGAACCGAATCATGATAGATCCTCACAAACAAACGGGATGAGAGCCTTCAACATAACAAAACCTGCCCCTTGGGACAAAGAGAAATTAGCCAAAATCGGCAGCTTATTCTGCGGGCCTGTTGCGCCGAAAGTCTAGATTAGGCGGGGGCTTCCGGATATTCTTATTGCTGTACGTCGCTGGTGTCTGACTTGTTCCCTCGGTGGATACCGTGAAGAAGATCGCAGTTATCCCGACTTTGCTAACGCTCGCCAACGGCGTGTGTGGTTTTGCCGCCATCGCGTGGGCAAGCAAACTCGACGGTACGGACGCAACACGACACTGTTTTGTCATCAGCGGTTGGCTCATCATAGCGGCAATGCTGTTTGATGCGCTGGACGGCTACATTGCCCGAATATCGCGGACGACAAGCAAGTTCGGTGCTGAATTAGATAGCCTTTGCGACGTGATCAGTTTTGGCGTCGCCCCGGCGTTTCTACTCTTGCGCTTGGCCCAGGGTGGGAACACCGAGTTTTGCACCAACTACTGGCGAGCATCGCGGCGCTTTACGTCGTATGTGCCGTCCTGCGCCTCGCCCGCTTCAATGTGGAAATCGCGCTCGATCCCGCCGCAGGCAAACGTTTTCGCGGGCTTCCCTCCCCCGGCGCCGCGGGTTGCCTGGCGTCGATGGCCATCCTGTGGGGCGGCGCCGCCGACCGATGGCCCGATCTTGAACCCAAAGTCATCCGGACGGCGGTTGAGCTCTGGGCGACTTTCGGCGCGCTAGCCATTGCGTTGCTGATGGTTTCGCGAGTGCCGTATCCGCATGTGACGAAACAGATGTTGCGCGGGCGGCGTCATTTCAGTCACGTTGTCCAAATAATCCTGGTGGCATTCCTCATCTTCCTGGCGCACGAAACTGCATTGCTTTTGACGTTTTGGGTGTACGCCCTCGGTTTCCCACTTCGACATCAAATCGTCCGAAGCCGGCGCCGCGAAGCATTGTCCCCGCCGGCCGGACTCGACCAATCGAATCATCACTAAGAAACGCCATTCGAGCGACGCATTCCGATGTTCACCGGTTTGATCGAAACATTAGGAACGATTCAAGACGTTCAAACCGAGGCAACGGGAAAGCGAATCCGGATCGCTGCGTCCATCGCCAAGGAACTCGCGATGGGTGAGAGCGTGGCCGTGAACGGTGTGTGCCTGACCGTCGTCGAACACGATGATTCCGTTTTTGTATTACAAGTTGGCCCTGAAACACTTGCTCGAACGAATCTGGGTGCGTTGAAAGTCGCCAGCCGAGCCAACCTCGAGCGATCACTCAGATTGACCGATCGCCTGGGCGGCCACCTTGTGCAAGGCCACGTAGATGGAACCGGAACGATTACGAATCGAGTCGCACAGGGCGACTGGGACTTGGTCTGGTTCGGTTGCGCACCTGAACTGGCGGCACAAATGATTCCGAAGGGCTCAATAGCGGTGGATGGAATAAGCCTGACGCTTGTCGACGTCAATGCTGAGGGGTTTAGCGTCGCGCTAATTCCGCACACACTGGAGCAAACGACGCTCGGCACAAAGAAAGTCGGCGACGCGGTAAACCTGGAGATTGACTTGATCGCGAAGTATGTACTGAAGTTTGTACGAGCGTTACCGCTAGAATAGATTCAACCGATCCTCAGCCGCCTATTAGGCGCGGATATATGGACCAGCGACAAACTCTCTCGTATCTGCGCCGCCTTCTCGAAGAACGCAACATCAGGCCAAAGCGCCGCCTCGGCCAGAACTTCCTGATCGATCTGAATCTAATCGACTTGATCTTGCGCACCGCCGAGATAGCGAGCGACGATCTGATTCTCGAAGTCGGCAGCGGCACGGGGAGCTTTACGAACCGCCTCGCCACACAGGCCGGGGCGGTGGTTACCGTCGAAGTCGATCCCGCATTTGCAACTATGACGCGCGAAGCCGTAGCCGACCACGAAAACGTCACCGCGCTGCATACGGATATCCTTCGGAAGAAACATGAACTAAGTCCCGAGGTTTTGGCTTCGCTTTCCGAAGCGCGAAGTCGATGGAATTGCAAACATCTCAAATTGGTCGCGAATCTACCTTATGCCGTCGCCACGCCCGTCATACTCAACACGCTCCTCGGTGATCTCTCGCCCGAGCGCATGGTCGTCACCCTGCAGTGGGAAATTGCCGAGAAACTTACTGCCGCTCCCGGGACTTCGGACTACGGTTCACTCTCGGTGTTCGTGCAGAGTGTGGCGGACGTGGAGCTAATTCGAAGGCTGCCGCCGTCGGTGTTTTGGCCTCGACCCAAGGTGGCGTCGGCCATTGTGCAGATTCGTCCAAACGCTCAAAAACGAGCGCAAGTCGGCGACGTGATGCGATTTCGGCATTTCCTTAGGGACCTTTACATCCACCGCCGCAAGAACCTACGCTCCGCATTAGCCCGATTGGCCAACGGACGACGTGAGAAATCTGAGGTCGATGTCATGCTGGCTGAGTTGGCGTTGACGGGCACGATTCGGGCGGAAGACTTGGATATTGAGCAGCATTTACGGTTGTGTGCCGCGTTTGCACCAACAAAAAGCTCGGAAGTGGTTTCTGAATCGTAGTGGGCCGCTTCATTCAGTCGCACAGGAGACGAAAATGCACCGAACATCGTCGGTAATGCTGGGTGTCACTGCTCTTGGATTGATCTCGTGGGTGTCCGTTGGTCGGACGGACACTCCACACCAAAACCAGCAGGGCGAAGCGAAGCTGGAGAATCGTACAACGGCCGTATCTGCCGCGGATTTGATTCGCAAGTTGGCGACGCCGGTATCTCTACCGGATAGGTTCGACACCCCGCTGGGTGATGCTGTTCGGACACTGGAGGAAATGTACGGCGTCTCCATTCTCTTCGATGAACTTGGCTTCATGAACGACCTCCAGGATCCCGACGTCAAGAGCAAGAACGTCAAACTGGAAAAACTAAGCCGGGTGCGGCTCAGCACGGTGCTACAAAAACTAGTTGACCAGGTGCAAGGCGGTTACCTTATCAAACCCGACCACATCAGCATCCTACCGCAGTCACGGCTGCAAGTTCTGGTTTGGGGTTCGGCGGAAGCCCTCCAGGGACCCGATGGCGAAACTCGACCGCGCTTGCCCGTTGTCCACGCGGTCTTCGATCATCGGCCGTTGAATGAGGCGCTGAAGGAGTTGTCGGACCTTTCGGGTGTCAGTGTTCTGCTTGATTCGCGGCGGGCCGGTGATCAGGCCAAAGCCGCGGTGACGGCGACTTTGTTGAACGCACCAATCGACACCGCGGTCAAAGTGCTCGCGAACCAGGCCGAACTCGACGCAGTGTTGCTCGACAATGTGCTCTACGTGACCACGGCGGAAAACGCGGTTGCTCTTCGACCGGCGCGACAACAAATGGCTCCCTTGGGCTTCGGCGGCGGACTAGGTGGGGGAGTCGGCGTTTTGGCCAAGTGAGAATCTATGGCTTGTGCGCCGCGATCAGGCCGCGGCCATTCATCCGAATGAGCCGCGGCGCCAGGCCGTGCCAGCCGCGATGGAATTCATCCCAAGTCATTCTGCCGTGGTTCGTGAGATAGATATGTTCGCCGTCGAAGCCGTAAGCGACCATCCAATGGCCGCCCGGTAGATCAAAGCGATTCCACAGCCGACCGGCCGACATCGCGAGCATCACTATCACCGGCCGGTCATTCGCCAGATGTGTTCGCAAGGATTCTTCGGATTTGGCTTCTTCCAGGCGGATACCGAAGTTCCGGAGAATCCGTTCAACGCGACGGCGTCCCGTACCGAAAAGGCCACCGATTTGGTCCGGCGGATGAGCGCGCTCCAGGATCGACATCACTCGCCTCGCTTCCGCCATGTCGGGCGTGAACCTACCGAGATGGGTTAAGTAGGTTGCCGCTGCGGCTTGCCCGCAGTTGGTGCGACAAAGCTTGCCGTCCCAATTGGTGAATTCGAAGATGGAGGGCAGGCCGTAATATCCGACCAGATTGACGTTATCGGGTTCTACTCTTGCGGCCATGGTGCGAAGCTCTAGGCGATGATCCACATGGCGAGCCGAATGCGTAAGCATCGGAGGTCAGCTGCGGTCGCTCACGCTCCCGGCTCGCCGGATGTACCAATTGTGAAACATCTGTCGTACGGTGCGAAACTGGGAAAGCGCACCGGATTCGGGTGACCCTCGTTGTCGGGTTCAGTCGCCGGCGAAGGAGCATCCCCCTTTGGCGGTCCCGGAATGTTTCCCAGAGTCAAGATCCCGCTCGTCACCCCCCGGATCGAGCGCTTACCCCGAAATATCTGGTCAAAATTCAGCCACAGGTGCAGGTTCAGCTTGCGGAGTAGTTGGGGAATTTCTGCCCGCGCCGAAGGATCCGACGCAATCCGTTCGATGTCGTCCAGGACTTTCATGGCAGCCTCCACTTCTTCGTCGGGGGAGCGCACCGGTGTTTGCGCTTGTTGCTCTTGCAGTTGTCCCAGCTTCTGCCGCACGCGCCGGCGTTCCACTTCGTTCGCTTTGAATTCGGCCTTAATGGCCTCATAGATTGATTCGTCCTCTCCGGCTCGTGCCATATTACGCGCGATCGTCCGAGCTTCAGCTTCCAACGTGGCGAGATGTCGCTCGGTGAGTTCTAGTTCCCCAACGGCCGGGTTACTTTCGATTTCCCCAGAGGCCTCGGCCAGTTGTTGTAGGCGGCCCCGCAACGCGACGCGACCGCCGCAGCCATCTAAACCGCGACGCAAAACTTCGAGCACGAAACACAGGGCCGCTTCGGCGTCCACCGAGTTATGGGAGCACTTTCTTCCTCCCGAACGCATGTAGCGGGAACACAGATACGTGCCCCGACCCCGCTGCGGCCTTCCGTAGAGCACTTGTCCGCAGCCTTTGGACAAATCGTGGATACGAGTCGCCAACGGATATCGGGCGGGATCGGAACAACGGGTGACGTACCGACGTTGGCCGCGACGGGCCGCTCGAAGGTTCTGGCAAGATTGGAACAAGGCGGGATCGGCGCCGGTGGAGTTGGCTCCCTCATGGACGATGACGTCCTCCGATGCCTGCCGCACGGTCTTTGGGGTACCGTTCGCAGAGCGATCGCTGTCGGCGAGTATTCGGGGTCCTTCGGGACTCCAGCGTCGATGTTTTCCGCTAGGACGCCTTCCAAATTCCTCGAGACCGATAATGGTGGCGTCTTCGATCAATCGGGCCACGGTGCGCTGGCTCCATTGACCGGAATTCATTACCGGTCTTCCATTTCGCCGACGCGTGTAACCGTCTTGCGGCGACGGGATTCCCAGGTCGTTCAAGTGTTCGGAGATGCGATGCAGACCCCAGTGGCGTTCACCATAGAGATGCAGGATATAGAGCCATGTTTGGATCTTGGTGAGATCTTTGGGCTTCAGGCGAACATGGCAGCCTTCTCGGCGCATGGTAGTGCCGCGCGGTAACTCCTGGAGTTCGTGTCCCTGCGCGTCGACCAAGATGCGGATGAATCCGTAAGGCGCGAAGCCGCCGGTGCGGAAGCCTTGACGGGAGAGGTGCAGCTGGGTTTGGACCACGCGAACCGACAGCTTGGTCAAGAACTCACCGTTCTGGGTGTATTCGAAGAGCAAGAGGATGTCTTTTTCGAAGTAATGGAAACCGCGTTCCCGGGACTCGGAGACACGGTTGTGAAAGACGATCGTCAGCCCGGCCAGAAGCAGTTCGATCTCCAATTGCATGGCTTGGATAGCCAATTCCGGCCGGGAAAACCGGTCGGACATATGCACCAGGAGATGGCTGACGTGCGGGCGCGCTCGCGCATCTCGGCGAAAGGCCACGAAGCCGGGACGGTTGAGATCGCTGCCGCTGATGCCGTCATCCAGATAGATGCCTTTAAAGGACACGAGTCGGTTGGCGACCATGTGGTCCAGATCCGCCGGAGCGGCGTCGAGGCGCAGGCCGAGCCGCTCGGCCTCCTCTATGGCCCAGGCCAACTGCTCATGAATGCCGGTTTCCTGACGGTGGGTGCTACGGCGGACATAGGTCAAAGCTTGGTTCTTCGGACGAGCAGGCACGAGAAACTCCCTTGCTGATGGCGATGTTAGTTACTCGATAACGTTTGGGCACTGTCCGTTTTCATTTGGGTCGGCGCTATCGGCTCCCGGCTTAGCCAAATGGCGAAACTGCCACAGGAAGGCAGCCAGCCGATCCACCATTTGCTCCGGTGCCAGACGCTGAGCGACAACGACGTTGGGTACTGGGCTCTGTAGGGATGGACTGGCCATCTGTCGTGCCGCGATCCAAAGTACTGCCGCCGCTAGTTTACGTCCGGAGAAGGAGGGTTTGGCACGATCGGCGACCCCCACGATGTCATCGAAAATATCGCGGGCCGCGGGCAGGTCGGCCGGAAGCAGCGCCCGCACACCGGAACGCTCCCATTGATAGATACGCACAAAGGCGGCGATCTTGAGAAGCAAATCCGGAGTTAGAGGCGTACGCGGAGGCACGTCGAGCGCTTTCAGGAAACAACTGACGAGGTCGGCTTGGCGATGGGCTTCGCGGACAAATGGCACCAAATAGTTGACAACATCGTCGCGTTCATCCGAATGGTTCTTCATGCGAAGTCCTTTCGCGTGGTTCATTGTGCACGGGCTAGAAGCCCCACTCTTGAATATCCGAACCATTCGAGCTTCGAAAGGGCACTTTGACACAAACCGCAGTGCGCCGCAGATCGCCGCGGCGCGTCACCGATAGGTAAAGGAAAGGCTTTCTTGTTCGTGGGATGTTGATCAGTTCGACCGGCCGAGGCTCGATCGCCGCCTGAGCGCGTCGAACCCCGGCCGGCAAAACCGATCAACGCGGATCGGCGAACAAGGTGATTACGAGAGACGAACCAATCGAGACATTTCGACCGCCTCTAGCTGTGCGCGGAGTGCGAACCTGTTTCATTCCGACATCTTTTAATGGGTCTTCTGAGACGGGTGTCGCGTCGCGCCGTTGGCTTGGACCAGAAACTAATGCGACATTACCTTCGGATATCGCCAGCATGGTAGGCGGCTACCAATAGGGCGATCAAGGCGATGCCAAAGACCACCAACGACTGGGTGAGTAACCCGAACAAGCCGGCGAGCAGCACCGCCCCCAGAAAACTCGCCGAGTTGAGCTTATGCTTGGCTCCCAATGTACTTTCCTCTTTTCGTTCGTGGAGCGGAACCATGCCTTTTCTGGAAGACTCATTCCATTTGCGATCAACGTGTAACCTTCAATTGCGAAAGAACCGGTCGCCGCTGACAAACCTCGCGGATAGTCCCTTGGAGTTGCGCAAAAAGGCGCCGGGAACGGAGCGCCCGGCGAATCGATCAGTAGCGCGGGCAGTTTCCCCCGGCGCGTACATCGTGATTCATCCATCAATATCAACTAGGGCATTGATCCTCCTCTCTTCGTCGCGTGGTTCTCGGGTATGAAGGCCTCTGAAGGGCGCCAGAACTGATCGAGTACAGGGCCTGCGCGTTATCCTGAAGTGCTTCATACAGGCACTCGCGCGTCTCTGTGTTCGAGCGGAACAGGGCGATCTCCAGTCTGACGTCACGAGACCTTCGCGGAATCAATGCAGCGCCAAGGCGGCGCCGGTGCGGGATTCCATCTTGCAGGGGTCGCTACAGAAGTGCTCCCAGTCGGCGTGAAAGTGCCGACGCAATTGGGAAACGCGGGGCGCGGTCAGGCCGTGTTGACGGGCGACGACCTGGGTGCGTTCACCGACGGCCAAGTCATTGATTACGCGGCGGTTGCGCTCCGTCTGTCGTCGCCGCCAGCGCGGAAAATCCATCCGAAAACACACCTGATCCGGCACCGGACTCTGGCTGTTGTCCTGCAGCGCCTCGTCCCAAACATTGCCCTCTAAGGTGCTGATATCGGGTAGGCGGCTGACGCCGAAGCCATGCCGGCATTGAGCCACGAAAGATAGGACGTCACGGCCGCGTTCCTGGCCCGCCAAGCGGCGACCGCTACGGACGGCCCTCGCCGCCAACGTCGCGAGCGCTGCGGCAAACTTGCTGGCATCCTTGCCACGCCGGGCTAGGGATACGAACCAAGACCAAGCCAAAGCGACCGTTTCCGCGATCGAATCGGCGCGCTTTTGCGCACAGCGCAGATCGCGAAACAGGCAGCGGGCGCAGGCTTCGATCCGAGGCAACAGTTTCAAGAACTTACGTTGGAGCGCCGAATGGTTTGCGAAAGATTCTTCAACGATGATGGTGTTCATGGGGAGGTCTCCAAAAGAGACCGTCCCCGATCGCGCGGGGACGGTCTTGCCTAAAGCAAAACCGCCCCCGCACCGTGCAGGGGTGCGCTGGACACTCAAGGGACGCTGATCAGCGTCCCGGACCCTACAGTTCTAATTCACAGCAGCGGAGCTACTTACGAACCCCGCCTAATAGTCATTGGGAAGGGGCTGTCACCTGATCTGGTCGGATGCTGGCGCTGCCCACAGAGCGAAGACAACGCCGGTTCGCCTGAAGCGAAGTCGTTGGGAGGGTATTTGCCCTGGTCGCTAACACCCACGATCGAGTGAGGAGCCACCATGCGTGGCTTGATTTTTCGCCAGGCGGCCGTTCGTCGTCCCGGCTGGTACCGGCTAGCAAGGTGCTTGGCCATGACTCCTTCCTGGCCTTGTTGGACGGCGGCCTCAAAGAAAACCTTTCCGGCTCCGACGATCCCTTCGGAAAACTGCCAGCGCGGTTCACGGAATCTCGTGAGCAGTTCTTGTAAGCGAGCGCGACGTTCTTGCAGGGGTTGACCTAGCAAGGAACGACCCTGGTCCACCAACAGATCGAACACGATATAGGTCACGGGGTGATGTCGGCATGCTTGTTGAGCGCGATGCGTTTCTGTGATTTGGTGCCGAGCAAGTAGCTGCCGGAAGTTCGGTTGCCCCGCCGGTGTAAACCGCATCAGTTCGCCGTCGAGGACGATTCCCTCGGGTAATCCTCGGAGCACCTCCATCTCGGGATAGCGGGCGCTGTACTCAACTCGGTTCCGGCCCCACAAACACCATCTTGGCCCTGCCGACGCTAAAGCGCGAATCCCATCCCACTTGACTTCGAAGACGTGATCAGGCGAATCGAACGGTGCGCTTGGGACAGCGAGCATGGGTAACAGTTTTTGCATTAAGCAATCCTTCGCGAGATCGCGCGCTTGCGACGGCGAGATGGCGGAGTGGCTTCATTTACGGGGACCGACGACTCCCCTACCGCGGCCGCGACACTTTGTTTGAGCGCATCGAGCAGACGGAGGACCGGTACTTCTTCTTCCGCGGCTTGCGTGGGAGCGCGGCCTGCCAATTCGGCTTCGACATAGGCAGCCAGTTGTTCGGCGCTGTCATCGCGATAGCTCGACCAGGAGACGGGTCTGCTGTAAGAACGGATGAGTTGTCCTGCGAGCTCCAGTTCGTCTGAGCTTGCTGCCTGGGCATCGATCTCCAGGGTGGGTCCGGCGCGGACTTGTCTGGGATAATGAAGCACGTGCAGCATCAACAGCCGGCCGGACGGGCGAATCAGCGCCGGCCGTCGTTGGCCGGAAAGGCCGACCGGACCCACGGCCCACTTGCCATGCTCGACCATGGCGCGGAGTAGCACGCTATACGTTGTTCGGGCTCCCGGGCCATCAGGCACCAAGTACAGGCTTCTTCCTGAAATCAAACTTGGATCGAAGTCAGCCGGGTTGATGAAATGCTCCAAACATGCCGCACGATCTTTTGCGGGGCGGAGTCGATCAAGCTGTTCCTCGTCAAGAACAATGTGTTGACCGAGGGCATATTCGTATCCTTTGACGATCGCGCCCGCATCCAGCGGCCCGTGCAGCGGGCAGTGTTTTTGATGGCGGACACGTTGGCCGCAATCGGCATGAAGCTGATGGAAATGGGACTCGGTAGCAGACACGGTGCCGGGATAGCCCTTAACCGGCAGCGTGACCAAGCTTACTCGAAGCAGTCCACTCCAGGTGGCACGGCTGGATGCAGCCGCCTCTGCCAAATCGGATTCGGGTCTGGGCGATGGCTGGGAATCTTTGCGCGAAACGGATCGGGACATGAAGAGACTCCGATAGTTAAGGGAGATTGAAGTTGGAAAGGGGGAACAGATTGATCGGGGGCAGGGAAAAAAGAGAGGCCAGGAGTAATCCTGGCGATCTCTTTATTGTGACACGAAATCGTTAATTATTTAGCGCTGGTCCGACTCAGGAATAGCGTCGTTCAGCCAGGCAGCCGTTTTGGCAACCGCATCTCTTACATTGTGCGGCATCCTGGAACGATGTCCAAAGAGATCCGATGATGAGAATGGCCGTACGCAAAGTTCGGTGCATCGCCGCAACAACAGGGACATGAAGTAGCTCTCAGTGACCGAAGCAAGTCGTTGCCTATCAGTGCCAATTCTGGTGCGTGCGTGCCGGCCTGCCCCATGTTTTTTCAGAGCACTTCAGACAATGAATTAGGTGTGCGTCTAAACTGCGCTTGAAAAATTCCTACCAGTGGTTCAAGATTCAATCCGCGGACCGTCTAAGCCAACTTGGCGGTTCTTGCAAAAGCGAGACCACGGAGGATACTCAAACGTCTCGCATACATGGCCGAGCATGTCGATTTCGCGGCTCGGAGCCGTAGGGCGGGTTCGCCTGGTGAACGTTCGCCCGTTCACTCCGCCGAAGCGGCCACAAGGCGGCATCTCTAGGATGCGGCAATGCGGTGCAGGAAATGGCCCGCATTACGCTCACACGTGAGCGGCTTGTTGTCACATTGATCGTACGTCGAAACCGTACGGAAGGTGCGGCCGCGGTGATGTTGTCTACCCAGCTTAACCAGATTCTCCACGCACTTAGCGGATGCATGAATCCCGATGGCTTTGCGCCTCAGGGCGAAAGTCTATCTAACCGCAAGTCTTCTGGCGCCAGTCAAAACGCCATTACGCACGGGCTGACCGCGACGATACTCCTCGAGGAGGCTGTTGGACCCGATGTCGTTGAGCGCTGCCGACTGCACTTTGAGAACGAGTGGCAGCCGACCGGGCCCACCCAAGAATTTCTCGTCAAGGAAATGGCGCGGCATGTATCTGCGCTTGAACTGGCCGCCCGCGCGGAGACGGCAGTGCTACGTTATGGAGTGAAGAGTGCTGCATATTTGCAGATCGATGCAGACACCGACTGCATGGGAAATCGCGATATTGAGCTTGCCTCCGCTACGACTTCTGCCGCGGTCGAACGGATTTGTCGTTATCGTCGCGGGCACGAGAAAGCGTTTTATGCAGCCTTCGGACGGTTGCGTGAACTAAAATCGCTGGAACAGGACCCCGATTACCCAGAAGTGGGACCATTACGTAGTGACAGTGGCGACTCCGGTCGATGGGGCCAATGCACCTTCTCAGGTATCCCGGATTTCGCCACAGCAACTAGGCGCCAGTCCGGGGAGGATTTGATTTTGTGTGCGACATCTTCTCCTCGTCGAGAAGATCTTCTTCAGCCCGAATGTCATTTATCCGCGGGGCCGGCGGCCTCTACCAGATCTCTGACCAGTTGCTGGAAATCCGCGCGTGGCCTTAGGGGGCGAGATTCGGATCGGCTTTCAGTTGGTCCAAACTGATACCGGATCCGCGTTGGATACGTTGCCGGAGCAGGGCGATGGCTTGGTCTCCATAGCCTTTGGCCAGTTCCTGTCGCTTTTCCGCGGGCAGCGTCGAATCCTGCTCGGCTAGAGGAATACAGCGAACCAGAATCCCGGCCCAGGCATAGTCAGCGTTTTCGTCGGCACCGGAAGACCGGGGCATTTCGGCACCCGCCTGGGCGGCCGCTGCATGGTCCCCGAGTCGCACGAGCGCCTCGGCGAGGACGCGGTAATGCTGGGCGAGGTGGCGACCGTAGGCCGGGTGCTCGGGAAGGAGTTTCACCGCCGCTTGCTGGTGGCGAACCGCTCGTTCGGCGTGTTCGCGCGCCTCCGGCGTCCGGTCCTCCTGGAGCAGCAATTCGGCTAGGCTCGCCGCTGTCCTACCCAGCTCGTTCAGGAGCGTGGGAACTGTGGGGGATTCGTCGACCAGCGGCTCCCCGAGCTCCAGGGCCCGTCGGTACGCCTCCTCTGCCTCGCGCGGCCGACGGCGGTGCAGCAACATGCCCAGGTTGTTGTGGGTGTGCGCCAGCTCCTGGCGATAGTTCGGCATCCGCGGGAACTCTTCCACCAGCCGCTGCTGCAGGGCCAAGGCCTGCGAGTACTCCGCTTCCGCGTCCGCGGGCCGTCCCGTGTCGTCGAGCACATTCGCCAGGCGGTTGTGACTGCCCGCTAACTCCAGCCGGTAGGACGGATCCCGTGAGAACTCGTTCACCAGCCGCCGCTGGAGGTCGAGGGCCTCCCGGGCGAAGGGTTCGGCATCCCTTTGACGTCCGGCGAGTTCCAGGACCCCGGCCAGGTTGTGGAGGGTACGGGCGACGTCCTGGCGGTACACGGCTTCCTGGGGGAATTCCTCGGCGAGCCGTCGCCGCTGCTCCAGGGCGCGGCGCAATGCATGCTCGGCGTCCGGAAGCCGCCGGCCACGCGAGAGCAGCGTGGCCAAGTTGTGGTCGCTCCCCGCCAGGGCGGAGCGGTATTTTCGCGACGCCGGGAACTCCTCCACCAGCGTCTGCTGGATGTCGCGGGCACGGCGGTATGTGCGTGCCGCCTCCTCTTGGCGGGGAGTGTTCGCCAGCAAGTTTCCGAGATTGGTGTAGCAGCCGGCTAGCTCGTAGCGGTGGGCGGCCCGCTGGGGGAATTCGGCGGCCAAATCTTGAAGGAGGGCGATCGCGGCCCCGTAGGCCTCCTCGGCGGCGGCCCGCTCGCCCAGCCGCCTGCGGATGTCGCCGAGCCGCAGATGGGTGGTCGCTGTCTCCCACCGCACCTCCTCATCGCCGGGCCTTTTCTTGAGTAATCCCTGGTAAAGCTGCAGCGCGTCTTCCAAGAGCTTGCACCGCACCATCTCCATGCGGGGCTCGTGGGCCAGGCGATCATCCTCCTCGCTGACTCGCACGAGCATTTGCTTGACCGCGGCCGGGCGCTGCGAAAGTGGGCTTCCGCCTCCTGCTTCTGACGCCGGGCTTCCGTTTCCTTTGCCTGCGCGTGCTCGCGCAGCCGGTCGGCGGCGTCACGCTCAGTCTGCAACTGAGTGTTGTAACCCTGTAACCGGATCTGGTGCCACGCGCCGAGTGCGATCAGGCTCAGCATCGCCGCCACGCTGATGCCAACCAGTGCTGCGGCTGCCCTGCGCCGCCGCGCCCATCGGAGCGTTCGTTCCCAAGCGCCCGCCGGCCGAGCGCGCACGGGCTCGCCGGCCAGGAAGCGCCGCAAGTCGTCGGCCAGAGCGGCGGCCGAGACGTAACGCCGACGAGGGTCTTTTGCCAAACACTTCAGACAGATGGTATCGAGGTCGCGGGGCACGGACGGCACCAAGCGGCGCGGCGGGACGGGATCTTCGACCGCGGACCTGGAGCAGCGTGTCCAGCGGCGTCGCCGCCTGGAACGGCGGCCGGCCTGTCAGACACTCGTAAAGGATTGTCCCCAACGCGTACACATCGGCCGCAGGGCCGACTTCGTCCGGCCGCCCCCATGTCTGCTCCGGCGCCATGTAACTGGGAGTGCCAAGGACTTCTCCCGTCCGCGTGCGACCCCGCGACGGGGATGTGCCGGCTTCCAGATCGAGGCGCTTGGCCAGACCGAAATCGGTGACCTTCGGCGTGCCGTCCGTCGTGAGCAAGATGTTGGCCGGCTTTAGGTCGCGGTGGACGACGCCGCCCTCGTGGGCGTATGCCATGGCCTGGGCCACGGCTTCAACAAGCTGGGCCGCGGGACGGCCGGCTGCGGCCGGCCGGCGAGTTGTCGGGCCAGACTGCCGCCGGGAACGAACTCCAGCGCGAAGTAGGCCCAGCCTTCTTGCTCGCCCACCTCGTAGATTTGGATGATGTGTGGGTGCGCCAGTCGCGAGACGGCCTCGGCCTCTGTGCGGAAGCGTGCCAGATCGCGGGACCGCGCGTGCGCTCCGCCCGAGGATCATTTTCAATGCTACCATCCGGCCGGTTTGCACGTGCCGCGCCTGGTAGACGAGCCCCATCCCGCCGCGACCGAGTAGGGCGAGCAGCTCATAGCCGGCGACGACCGGTAGCCCGGCCGGCCCCGCGCGCTCGGGCGTGACCAACAGCCCGGCGGCCATCTGGGCGACGGCATCCGGCAATGGACGGGGAAGCGGCGGCATCCCTTCATCGATGCCCGTCAGAGGGGTGAGCTCGTCGGAAGGCGGCGTTTCTTCGGCGGATTCGCACTCCGGACCAACGTTCGCGAGGCGGAACGACGCAGAATCGTTATTCGCCGATGAACGGACATCGCCCATTTTCAGGCTTTATCCTTCTCCAATCATTGCCGGTAGGACACCCCCGCGCGCCCCCCAGTGCGGACCCGTGAGCCTCCTTCTCTTCGTCCTGTTCAATCGTCGTTCTCGATCGTGCCGATGCCCTGGCCGTCCAGAATCAGCGCACCGACGGCACCCGACAGGTTGACGAAGAATGTTTCGTTCGCTTCCCTCTTCTTGTCGCCTTTGACGACGATGGTGATCGTCTTGCTCGTCTCGCCTGGTGCGAAGGTCAGGCTGCCGGACGCGGCGTTGTAATCCTCGCCCGCCTTAGCAGTGCCGTTAGTCGTGGTGAAGTTCACCGTCACGGGCGCGTCGTAGGCGGCCGAGAGAGTGACGGTGAAGACGAACACGGTGCGTGCCGGAATTGCCTTCCTTCTTGGCCACGTCGCTGATGCTGATGCGCGGCTCATCATCCACGATGGTGCCGACGCCCTGGTCGTCGGTGATCACCGCGCCGCCGGTCGCGCCGCTCAGGTTGACCATGAAGGTCTCGTTCGGCTCGCCGACGCGGTCGCCGATCACCATAACCGAGACCGTCTTGCTCGTCTCGCCGGGGGCGAAAGTCACCGTGCTGGATGCCGTCTGGTAGTCGCTGCCGGCCGTGGCGGTGCCGTTGGCGGTGGTGAAGGTTACCGTGACCGACTCGGTCGAAGCAGTGGAAAGGGTCACGGTGAAGGTGGCCGTCCTTGCGTCCCGCTGTTGCCCTCGGTGACGGTAGCGTCGCCGATGCTGATCAACGGGGTGTCCTCCGGCAGGGGATTCAGCAGGACGGCGTGCGGGAAATTCTGGGCATCATAGGCAATGGCGATGATCTGTCCGGCGTCGTTGATCGCGCTCGCACTACTGATGGTCAGGCCGAAATCGTCCGCCACTAGGTTGTTCAGGTCTAGCCGCCACGCCGTCGATCCAGATGGCGGCGCTATTGGACCAGCCGACGATCTGGCCGGCGTTATTAATGTCCGTGGCAGTGCCGAACCCCAGGTCGATCATCTGGCCGTCGTCCCACAGGAAGGCGTGGTTGCCATCGAAGGCTTCCGACCAGCCGACGACCTGCCCCAAGTCGTTGAGGCCATAGGCGGCACTGAAGACGCCGCCGGGGAGAATGCCGAGTTCTTGCGGGCCATGCGTGGCGTCCCAGATGGCGGCCACGGGATAGTTCCGCGTGCTTTCCCACTCCCCGGCCACCTGGCCGACATTATTGATGTCGGCGGCCGAGCCGTCGAACAGCTTTTTGAACACGCCGTCGTCCCAGAGAAAAGCCCACCGGACGGATGCGTGGCTGGGCGGCACGGGGTCAGCGGTGTAGGCGCCGACCACCTGACCCGCGTTGTTGATCCCGCCAGCCGAAGCCTGCTTGAAGATACCGAGGCCGGTCATCACACCGTTCTCCCAGACAAAGGCGTCGGTTGTGAAGCTTTCGGCATCAATCCGAGAAAAGCCGACCACCTGGCCGGCGTCGTTCAGGTCGCCCGCCGCGCTGTGAGGTCCCCCGAGGGTGCCCAGGTCGCTCATCACCCCGTCGTCCCAAAGGAAGGCGTGCTGTTGGCCGGCGGCGGTGGCGGAGTACCCGACCACCTGGCCGGCCTCGTTGATGTCTGACGCGACGGTACTCTGGAGGCCGCCGAGCGTGCCAAGGTCAGTCAGGGCGTAGGCACTAAGAAGGCACCGGTCCTCCAGGGGCTCAATCTTGAGAAGCCGGGACCAAAGGGAGCGGCTGTGCGACGTACGCATTAGAGTTATCCTTTCTAACGTTGATTGAAAACGTAAGGGAGAAAGCGCGACACCATTGGTAGCACTTCCATGTTTCGGTTCCTGCCCCCGTACTGCCTCGGGCGCGACGAACGAATTGAGAATTCAGAAAAAAACTTAACGTAAACGCTGTTCTAGTAATGATTTGCGACTTGATGGTGCGCAGCACACCACAGCGGCGCGTTGCGGATTCTCCTACTTCTTATACGGGCGCTGTAACACTGATAGATAGAGCCGTTCGGGGCGGTACAATACCCACAGTGCAGCATCCCGTGCCCCATCGCCAGGTCGCCGTCGCTTCGAAACAAACCATGGACTCGGCTCAACCGGGGTCACACTTGAGCAGAATCTCGACTCCTTGGAGCCTGCTCCAGCGCGCACACGGAGATGCCGAAGATGCTGCCGCTCATGCTGTGCGGTTGTTACTTCAGCGATACTGCGGCGCGGCCTACCGCTACCTGCGGGGCGCCATTGGTGACGAGGACGCCGCCTTGGAATTGCTACAGGAGTTTGTTCTGCGCTTCCTGCGCGGCGATTTCCGCCGCGCCGACCCGCGGTCCGGGCGTTTCCGCGATTACCTGAAGGCAGCCCTCATCCACCTCGTCACCGATTATCACCGGGAGCAACAGTCGCAGCCGCGGACACTGCCGGCCGACATCGAGCGACGAGCTGTCGCGCCGGACAACGAGGTGGAGAATGAGGTCACCTTTCTCCAAAGTTGGCGGGAGGAATTAATCAACCGCACCTGGGTGGCCTTGGCGGAGGCCAAGCCAACCTACCACACGGTCCTGGTCTTTCACGTGGAGAACCCCGACCTGCCTTCCGCCGGCGCGGCCGAGCAACTGGCAGACCGGCTGGGCAAGCCCTTCACGGCCGCGCACGTGCGGGTCACCTTGCAACGAGCTCGGGAAAAGTTTGCCGAACTGTTGCTGGACGAGGTGGCTCATTCTCTCGGGGCTTGTACCGAGGCGGAGCTGGTTCAGGAACTGCATGCTTTGCGGATGTTGAAGCTGTGTGCTCCGGCGCTGGAGAGGCGAAAGACACGTTCGGCTGGTTAGATATTCAGACTGAGTGTTGCTTCATCCTGCTTTGACCGAACTCGTGCAACGACTTTTTCAGCCAGGGGCGCGGCGGCGTCGTGCTGCTTGGAATTCGTGAAGTTGCCTAGCAGAACCTAGCTCGGGTCGCTCCGACACACCGCCTTCTTGTCAACAAGAGATAACGAATACCGTTGGCAAAAAGTGGGTCCATTCACAAACATCGCGCCAACCTACGTCGGCGTGTCGGCCCGAAGCACCCTTTTTCGGCTGGCTGCCAGAACGAATGGCACAGCGGTGTAGCACTCCACCACTCCAACAGGTCAACCGTTAGTTATCTGCAGCCAACGAACTACCGGTATTCCTGTTGAAGCAGTGGGGCAGATGACACTATAGAAGAATCAAGGGCAGTCTTGCGAAATTGCAGCGGACTTGCATTGGACGCGGAGATTTGCGTATGCAACCAGTTCCCCCCGGAGGATCCAGCACGGTCAACGGCGTCCTCTACCAGATGCTCTACTCGCTGCTCACGCTTGGCGGCTACCGGGTTATGGGGCACCGGTTGGGGGAAGGCCGGCTCGAGCAGGTGACGCTGATCCTCGAGCCCTCGAGCGGTGGGGATCAGCAGGCGCTCTACCCCGGCGTGCGGGTGGTGACCCAGCTGAAAGCGCGGAGCACGGGTGGCTCCTGGTCTCTCCAGGCGATCGTCCGCGGGGTGCTCCCCGATCTTTACCGTGCTGTTGACCCTGCTCAGCCGAACAGCCGATACGAATTCGGGACCGAGGGCGAACAGGGTCGGTGGGTTCAGGTGGAAGATTTCTTCCGGGGTCTGCCCGCGAGCCCTCCTCTCGGAGCTTGCCTCGACGCGCTCGACGACACGAAGGAGCTGAGGTTCGGCCGTGCCCGGCCGACCGACGGTTCCGCGGATAGCTTCTGGGGTGATGGGCCTTACACCGCACGCCGGCTTTTCCGAAAGATAGTTGACACGCTGCGAGAACGGCCTGAGGTCGGGGCCGAGTCCTACGAGGAGACGTGCCGAAAAACCTGGGCTCTGCTCGGCGCGTTCCGGTTCTTGGGCGGCATCACGCACGAGGGCCTCCGGGCCGAACTTGACCGGTGGCTGCTCGCCCGAATCGGATCCGCCGACCGGCTGTCCGAAAAGCGTGACCACCTCCTGCTCGAACTCGGCCGCCGGGCCTGCTCCGGTGATGCTCACATCGACGTGAATGTCTTCCTTGGGTCGTCGGGCCTTGCAGACAGCCCGCTGACCCAGTGGGCCCGACTGTCGCGGAAGACGTACGAGCACCTGACCGGAGTGTTGCGACGCAAGCGTGTCGAGTTGTCTGAGGACGTCCGGCCCGGTCTGACAGACGACATACTCGCGAAGTGGACGACGCGTAGCCCGCTTCTCGTTCTCACTGGCGATAGCGGCAGTGGGAAGACCTGGCACGGGTATCGAGCGCTGCTCAGCGCTGCGGTGAGGGGGGATGTGGCCATCCTCGTCGACTCACGCGGGGACGCTGACCGGGACCTGAGCGAAGCGGCAAACACGTTCTGGCACCGGATCGTGGGAGTTGATGATCCCGTACCGCTCAGCCGACCGCCGAAGCACGCTTTGGCCCAACTGGCAGCCACGGGCTGCTTCAATGGCACCTTCTACGCGCAGGCCGAGGATCAATTGGCCACGTTGCTGGCCCTGGTAAACCAAGTCGATGACAATGTCTTCCTGGCCAAGCTGGCGGTCTACAGCCGCGAGCGTGCCTTCATGAAGGACATGCCGGCGGCGTTGCTGTTGGTTCTTTCGAAGCGTGATCGGGCGTTGTTCCGCAACGTCTTCGACCGCGTTGTGGACAATGGTCGTGTCCTGCGCACGTTGTTTCAGATGCTCCGTTCGGGCCAGTTTGGCCGCAAGAGCTTGTCGTATGTCCTGCAGCGCGCATTTCAGCGTTGGTTGAACGATGCAAGCGTTGGCAAGTTGTTGGCGGCATCGATCGGCAACGATCCGAGCCTGCGCGACGTATTGCGCATGGCGCGTCCGACGCCGAAGGACAATTCTCGCCGAGCACTGTTCGGATGGCTGACGGACAAGGCGGTCGAGAAGTGGGCGCCGGCTTCGTCCGAAGATCTGCCGGCCGAGGCACGCTCCCTCGATGCTTACCGCAAGGCGGAATCGGCAAGTGAGCAGGTTGCGTTGCTAGATGGCTTTCGTTTGCGCTGGGACCTGCTGGCGGACGCCGCGCGCGGACCGAGCGTCTGGAAGGCGATTGCGCGCCAGATGGGTCCGCAAGCGCTGCGGATGAACCTGAACACGCTACTGCGACACGAAGTTCTGGACGATGTCGAGATGGTTGACTTCGTTGTGGCCAAGATTGCCGACGCCGAGGAAATCCGCAGCTCGCGTCAGTTCCCGTACCAGTACCTGTCGGCGTACCTGAACGCCGAGGAAGGTTTGCCGCAGAAGATCAAGGCCGCGCTCAGCCGGGCGGCAGAGATTGCTTGCGGCAATGTCCCGGAGCTGTCGGGTCCGGTAGTCATCGGCCTCGACGTGTCGGGGTCGATGCAGTCGCCGGTCACGGGCCGTCGCGGTCGCGGGGCGACCAGCAAGGTCCGATGCGTGGACGTGGCAGCGTTGTTCGCAGCGGCCATCCTGCGCCGTAACCCGGACAGCCTCATGATCCCGTTCGACGATAAAGTGTATCGCGTCACGCTGGATCCGCAGGACACGATCCTGAGCTTGGCGGCGCGTCTGGCCGAATACGGCGGCGGCGGAACGAATTGTTCCTTGTCGTTGGTTGAGGCCACGAGCAGTTATCGCAATCGACGGTTTGTCGGATGCGTGCTCGTGAGTGACCAGGAAAGCTGGATCGGCGCGGGCCGTCTTGGTTCGACGGCCGTCATGACGGCGTGGCAGGAGTTCGTGAAGAAGCAAGTACGTTTGCAGGCGCGAGCGAACGCTAGCCCGAAGCTGGTGTGTATCGACCTGCAGCCGTACACCACGACTCAGGCTCCGGACCGTTCGGACATCCTAAATGTGGGTGGCTTCAGTGACGCCATGTTCCGTGTAGTCGCCTCGTTTCTTAGCGACAATGTCAGCCGATTTGTAACTGACATTGATGCGATTGAACTGTAGTTACGACAGGAGACAGCACGGTATGTGTCTCCTGTCTAACTCCACCACTCAGCTTTTGGAACCCCTACTCCAACCGAGATCCACACCGCGGTGGTTTGGGCCGGAGCAGCGAACATAAAACGTCAAACTTCGTTCGGGGTTTCGGACCGACGCACGTAACAGCAACGCGGTATTTGCAGCAGGAACAGACGGATGCCTCGGTTTATTGTGGGAGATAGGTTTACGCCTTCCACACGTCGGTTCGTTGTTGAGTCCGTCAAAGCCCCATGGGTTCCGCGACGTAATCAATGAAGGCGGTGCGAGCGTAAGGCGTCGGCAGTTCAAAGGCCCGATGTTGACGGGCATCATGCAGATTCCAGCGATATATTGTCGTCTACACCGCCTTACTTACGCTTATCCGATAAGAGTCCCTCACGGTTGTCGCGCATGCTTCGCGGTCATGGTTGTCTGTCACTGGTGCAACAAACGGGGTAAGTCATTTGCTAATCGTGGTCTGGGGCGTTCAACCAACAATTAAGGCGTCTGGCATTGTCATCTAATCTACCGAGCCGAACCATGCGAATCCGTCACGCCTTCATCGCCCTGTGCCTCACCACCGCGCTGGGCGCCGGCGCCGCCGGGCAGGACAAAAGCCCGGACGCCAAGCCGGCCAAGACCGCCGACCCGATGGCCAATTACGCGCGACTCATCGGCGGTGAGTGGCAAACGACGTTTCCGGACGGGGTGAAAGGGTATCAGGCCTGGCAGTGGGGTCCTGGCAAACATTCGATCCGCAAGATGGCTTATGCCACCGGCACGGCCGACAATCCGTGGGGCGGCGAAGTCATGTACTGGCACCCGGGTCGAAAGGTGGTGTGGGTGCTGTCGCTCCATGAAGACATTCCCGCGGTGGGCCGAGGCGTGTCCGAAGGCCCCATGAAATTTGAAGGCGACACCGCGGAGGGCGTCGCGGAACTCCATCAGTCCCGCGGCCCGCGGAAGCTCGGCAGCCGTTGGGTTTTCGACGGTCCCGACAAGTACCGCGACACGCTGCTGGAGGATACCGGGGCCGGGCTCAAGCCGATGAACGGCTGGGAATTTGTCCGCGTCAAGGAACGAGTGAAAGTTCCGCCGAAAGTCGGCGAGGCAGCGCCAGCCAAACTCCGGCCACATTTGAAGGTGTTCGAATCACTCCTTGGGCACACCTGGGGAGCCCAAGGCGACTCGGCCAACGCATTTCACATTCAGACCAGTTTCGAGTTAATCCCAAGCCTGGAAGTCATTAACGCTCGCGTGGTTTCGCCAAACAAAGGCGGCGAGCCGACGCAACTTCTCGACGTGTACTTCTACCACCACCTCGGAACCAAGCAGCTTCGCTGTCTTGCACTGTCCAACCACGGCGGCGTGTATGAAGGGACGTGGGCTGTCGACGGCGAAGCGTTGCAACTCGACTTGAAGGGCTACGAAGGCGACAAAGTTGTGCCGCACGCTGTGCGGATCGATCTCGAAAAGAACGGAACGTTACGAAGTCAGGTGTGCACGATAAACGGCGCGGAGAAGAAGGTGTTGTTTGATGTGCGACATAAGAGGTGAGCGGATCGGACGGTGTTCGGCGTCGGGCCTGGGGAAAAGGTGGAGGTCATTACGGTCGCCAATCTCCATCTGCCGTTCCATCTGGACTCGCCAACACGACCTTGTAGCCGTCGAGGTCACGAATCCAGATCTCCCAATGGTTCGGGCCTCCACCTCCATCGGGCGGGTTGCGGTGGCGAGGCATGATGACCTCAGCGCCCAGCGCCTCGGCCCGTGCGATGCCAGCGTCGATGTCGTCTACCTCGAACCAGAGGAGCAATCCGTTTCCCGGAGGCATGTCGTTCGGATCGCCGATGCGTCCGTGGTGATGTTCTTCTTCCCATCGGTGAAGTTGAAGAATCAACTGGCCGGAGTAGACAAGGCGTTCGTAGTTCGGCCCGCCGTGAGCGCTCTGGCAGTTGAGCAACCGCTGATACCACCGGCTGCTCGCCTCTTCAACGGTTGCGGTCGCATCAGGTCGTCCCTCCGTACCGCACTCCCAGCCACACGGTCGGCCCGTCCGACGTTGTCCAATCGACCCGGTGCTTCCTAAACGCCGGGATATTGATGAAATCGCCCGTCTTCATCTCGACCATTCCATCCTCGAACTGCAACCTTGCTGCCCCCTTCAATACGATCACCCACTCATGCTGGCCTTGGTCGTACCAGAATCCTTCCGGCGAGGCATGGCCGTGGGAGATAATTCGTTCGATACGCACGTTGGCGGCACGGATGAGCGTCTGGACAAGCTCTTTGGGCAAATGCTGGGGCAGGTCATCGAAGATATTCTTGATGCTGTCTCCGACCTCCTCGCTGCACGACCCCAAGGGCTGAAAACGAGGCACTTCTTGCCCATCAATCTTCACCGTCTCCGAGAACATCTCCTTTGGACGCACCCACAGGCTGTGTTCGCCATACTCCTGCCGGTACAGGACCATTTCTTCCAACGTCTCGCTGTGACGGGCCGTGCCGATGACGGTGTATTCGTTGCCCTTGTAGTGCCGGTAACGACCTGAGGGTGCCGAGGTTATTTCGTTCATCCCTTCGCCTTCTTTCCGCCCTTCTTCTTCGCCACGAGCTCGGAGTCGTCGCCAGCGTGGAAAAAGATCATGCCGTGAAGTTCGTCGCCTTTCACAAGCGCCCATCCCCGGCCCGGTGCTGGATCCATCTCGTCGTTGCCATGCCAGGTCCATTCAACGGCTGGTTCGCCGTCTCGGGTAGACAGCTTGCAGTCCATTTGGCCGTGGACGTATCCGAAGTGGAACTCGCCGCTCCCTTTCGAGTCGAACTCGAAATACCCTTCTTCCTCCTCGTCAGTGAAGTCCTGCTCCCAGGCGCTCATCGAGATGATTCGCCAGCGACCACTGAAGGGAGATTTCGGTTTCGGCTTGGCCATCACCTGCTTTCCCGCTGGCAATACTCGCAATCCGCCGCGAGCGGGCATTCTTGACACTTTGGCTTAGAACGTCGGCATAATTCCTGTCCGTGTCGTCGAAGACGCAAGTGAGTTTGAATCAGCCAATCAAAATCTTCGCTAATCTCGTTCTTGATGCTCTGCTGGACGAGCCGGTACGTCGTCGCATAACTCTTCGTCTCCTCACCAAACCCAAGCCGGAGTAACACACGCAAACCGTTTGATTCCAGAGCTAACACGGGATAGGTCCGAGTAAAAAGGAGAATCTTCTCCGCGCCCGGCTCACCAATTCCCGGAAACTTCTGGAGTGCTTTCTTGGCTTTGGCGAATGACCACTTGAGAACGGCTTCCAGGTCGCCGTCGAACTCCTCAAGCACGATCTGCGCACACTTACGGAGTTTCTTGGCGAATTGTTCCGGCATGATGCCGTGCCGGGTCACTTCGAGGAGAGCCTCCTCGGAAGCGGAGAGAATTTGCGTCGGCTTCGTACCGTTTCGTTTCTTAAGAGTCTCGAACGCTTGTTGTCGTCGCTCGTCGTCGGCGAGGTATGCGACGTTTTCCCACAGAATCATTTCCCACGGACCCGCCAGCTTCGGCGGTTTTTGTTCGCCGTAGTGAGACTGAAGGCGTTTAACAACCTGCTGCAGCGTGATTTGAGGCATGATCGCCGATCGCTCGCATATACCGTTCCGCTGGGTCTTTCGGGGCGGCCTCTTCGTTGCGCTCGATCACGCTGACCCAGAACGCTCCGGCGCGTAACCCGTAGTTGGCTTCTGCTGCGCCGATACGACAGCCGGCACGAGCATCGTCAGGAGAAAAGCTGTTGTCGTCATGTTTCATTCCTTAACATGCGCATGGGCAAGTGTTCCCTCAAGTAAGTCGAATGACGCTCCTCGCAATCGACGGCTAGACTAGTTGATCAGATTATCACAGGGTCCCTGAAGGCGCACCATGCATCACAACGGACAAGATCCCCGAACCCTTGACCGAATTTGGACCCTGGACGTGGGATCTGGGACTATTCAAGGGCCCGCTTGAGAATCTCCACGTCGGACTCGAACGACTCGGGCGCGAGCGGGCCGAACGAGAAGCGGAAGAAGGTCGCGAGCGGCGACGCGTCACCGCGGCGGAGCATGTCGCAGTCGGTGCCCTTGAGGATCGCCGCGCCCTCCTTAAAGAGCCGGCGGTTGAGCGTCTCGGCCGTCATCCCCCCCGGCAGGCGGCACCAGTGGTAGAACCCGCCGTTGCCGGTGAAGAGCTCGAGGCCGAGCCCCTGGAAAGCCTTACCGTACCGCTCGCGCTGGCTCCCGTAGTACGCGGGCACGGCGCGCCGTGCGAGCGCGATCCGCTCCTCGCCGAACAGCTCGAGGGCGAAGCACTGCGAGGGATGCGAAACGCCGCCCATGCCGAACGACGAGAAGTTGCCGAGGATCTCGACGTTGCGGCGCGACGCCACGACCCAGCCGATCCGGATGCCGGGCGACTGGAGCCCCTTCGTGGCCGCGCCCGCGACGAAGATGTCCGTGTCGTCGATTCTGCGGACGTACTTCATCGCGCTCACGGGCTCGTCATGGAAGAGCTCGTACGCCTCGTCGACCAGGAGCCCGATTTCCCCGTCGCGCGCCGCGGTCACGATCTCCTCGAGCTCCGCCCCGTGCCGGGTGACGCCCGTGGGATTGCACGGGTTGCTGAGGAGAAGGAGATGGCGCGCCGCGGGGTCGCGCCGGATGAGTTCGGCAACCGGCGGCGCGAATCCGTTCTGCGGCCCGCTCGCGACCGTGTCGTAGGGACGGTCCAGGAGGCGAAGCAGGTCGAAGTACGGCGTGTACTCGGTGGAGGCGATCCGGACCCGGATGCCGGCTTCGAGGAAGAGCAGGACCGCCGCGAGACCGGGCCTTCCCCCCGCGAAAATCATGACGTTGTCGCTCGTGATGTCGGCGCCGTAGTGGCGGCAGTAGTACGCGGCGATCGCCTCGCGCAGGGCGGGCAGTCCCCACGCCTTCGGATACTTCAGGTGGTCCGACGAGACCTGGACCGACGACGGAATCGCGGGCCCGCCCGGCAGTTGAACCGTCCGGGGAAACCCCTGGCTCCAGGGATGGGTGCCGGGTTCGCCCATGTACTTGCCGAACGCGTCGCGGAACGCGTAGAGCGTCTCGTAGATGCCCATCGGGGGAACGTGGCGAAGCATGGTCATGCAATGGACATGGTACTGAAGGGGACAGCGCGTGGCGTCGCATCGGCCGGCGTTCTGCTTTGTCGGCGGAACGATAAGGATAAGCTGCCGGGGCCGCCTGCAAGACCTTCATGCCGCGCGAAACCAGGATGGCGGCCCCGGTCAGCTTCATCCGCTGGTTCGGCGCTCCCCGTGCATACATCTCCCGGTCTTCCTCTGTGCTTCACCGGCGGGTGCGCTTGCCCGGCGTGGACTTTTTGGCCGCTCTCTTTACCTTTGGCGGCTTGACGAGTTCGTAGCTTTCGAGGATAAGTTCCTTGACCTCGCTCCAGCTCTTCACCTTCGCTGCATCTAAGATAACACCGCGTCTATCCCGGGGATAGGGCTTGAAGCGAGGGTCGTTTTCCACAAGCGCGGCTGCGTGGTCCGGTTCGAGCCCGAAGGTTATCTCGCAGAGGCCGTGCTTTTCTTCGCAAGTCGCGAAGAGCTTGCCCTTCACGTAGAAGGCTGTCTGGCCGAAGTGATCACCCTCGCGGGTGTCGGGTAGCGAAAGGCAGATCTCCCGCATCTCTTGGAGCGCTTTTTCGGCAGTTGCCATGGCCTTGCCCTTTTGAAGTAACCACTGATCGCGGTCCACCGACCTCGATACAGCCAAATCAGCGACTTCGTGTCGCCGCCGAACATGACATTCCCTGATGTGTTGATCAGGGAAACAGATGTGCTCATAGTAGTCCATTCGAGAAAGGGGACATTCTGCTTTTCGGTCGGTTGTCCTCGAAAATTAGCATGTCCCCTCATTTCCCCCGCCTTTTATCCCCCGAGTTTCAACACCAGTTCTTCGACACCGTCGCTCGGCGCGTCGAGAGCCGCAGTCTCCTCCAAGGAGATCTTGAATCCGCACTTCGTCAGCACCCGGATTGAACCGATATTGTGCTTCGCGACGTGAGCGTACAGTGGGCGAGCCTGCACCACCCCCAGAAACTGGCGGAGCGCCCGGGTGGCGACGCCCTTGCCCCAGATCTGCTTTCCGATCCAGTAGGCGACGAGGCGCTTGCCGTCCTGTTCCCAACTCGTCATGTACCCCGCCACTTGCCCGTCGAACTGAACAGTCCTTACCAGCACGGTCTGGTCGGCCAAGAGCTTTGCCCAGTGCGCCATAAACGCGTCCCGATCCCTGGGCTCGAAGGCGGCCATCCGAAGCGCGTCCGCGTCGCACTGCTGCTCGAAGAAGATAGGGAGATCGCCCTCGGCTACATTCCGCAGTCGGACATCGCCCGTCAGCGCGGCTGGTGGATGAGTAGGCATGTCGTCCTCGCAATGCCGGGGGACGAGTGAGCTATGAACCTGGGAAAGCCTGCACGCCCCCGCCGTCTGCTGCAGCGGTTGGATACTCATCATGGCCTCGTTGGGATGGGCGGAAGCCTGTCCCAGAGTAAACGAGCTCAAGGGCAAGCCTTGGCTCAGCGTGGTTATCGGAAGGATGCACCTTCCGCCACGATTTAGCGGGCTCGGGCTCCACCCACCCCAAGGAGACCATGATGAAGTTCTACACCAGACAACACGGATTTTATTGCGGCGGCGATCTGCACGCCAGGACGATTTCGATCTGTATCCTCGATCCTGCCGGGACGATCGTGCGCCAAGCCACCATCGCCGCCGACCCCGGCGAGTTCCTTCGTGCCATCACACCCTTTCGCGATGATCTCATTGTCGGCGTCGAGTGCATGTTTGCCTGGTACTGGCTGGCCGACTTGTGCCAGCGCGAACAGATCGCCTTCGTGCTCGGCCATGCGCTGTACCTCAAAGCGATTCACGGCGGCAAGGCCAAGACCGACGCCATTGATGCCGAGAAGCTAGCGCGCGTTCTTCGCGGCGGCACCTTTCCCCTGGCCTATGTCTATCCCACCGGCATGCGCGAGACTCGCGACTTGCTGCGGAGACGGATGTACCTGGTGCATCGCCGGGCCGAGGCACTCACGCATCTGCAAATCCTCAATAGCCAGTACAACCAACCCGCTCTGACCAAGAAGCTCAGCTACGCGGCCAATCGCGTGGAACTGAAGCTCGCGGAACGCTTCACCCACCCGAGCGTCCGCAAAAACGTGGAGACCGATCTGACCTTGATCGATTACTACGACGAGTTGATCGGCGAGTTGGAGTTATACCTCACGCGCAGTGCCAAGGTAGACGACGTGCAAGCGTATTATCGCTTGCAGACCGTCCCGGGCGTGGGCAAAGTGCTGGGGTTGGTGCTGCTCTATGAGATCCACGACATCCGCCGCTTCCCGGAGGTCGGGGATTTTCTCTCCTACGCGCGGCTGGTTCGGTGCGTGCATGAGTCGGCCGGCAAGGTGCAAGGGACCGGCGGGCACAAGATCGGCAACGCTCATTTGAAGTGGGCGTTCTCCGAGGCAGCGTGTTTATTGTTGCGTGCCAATGAACCAGTGCGGCATTGGTTGGCGCAGCGCGAGAAGCGCTACGGCAAGCGACGGGCCCTGGCAACTTTGAAAGCTCGGCTGGCACGGGCCGTGTACCACTTGTGGCGTAAAGGAGAAGCCTTTGAGTTGAAGCGCTTTCTGGCGAGTTGATTGCCGGTCGGCGCCGGGGAGCTGTGCGCCGAACTGGGGCAACAAGGGAGGAGCGTTCGGCGGATGCCATTGATCTGGGACAGCGAGCCCGCACGGCAGCGCTACGCCAAAGTTCCCGACCCCGAAGCGTTTGGATTGGCCCCCGGCGTCACCGGTTTTCCGAAGAACTTAGAGGAGTGTGATGGACGGTGAACCGAGTGGCTGCCCGCGCGCCGAGCTATGACCTAACTGGACCCCCGAAAGGAGGAGTCCATCATTTTGATGAGCCGGCGCCGCGGTACGGATGAGTTTCTCGGGCGCGGCAACTTCACATGCCGCAGTCGTCCGGCTCGGAAGAGCCAGACGGCCGACCCTTGGAGGAGTGTTTGGAGCAGCCCCTTGGCTGACTCACCAAGTCGAATCAGTTCGGTGCAGGCGTTGGGTTCAAGCGTCAATCACATTCCAGACGTAACGCTACGAAGGAGAAGAATCACTCCCCGTTCGCGGTGCGCCTATTGACTTCCGAGGCCATAGGAGGGTTCGGCCCGGCCTCTCATCGTAGACCGCGCCGCGTCATCCTTCGTCCTTCTCGAAAAAGAACCAACGGTGGCCTTCGAGATCCTCCGCCCGATATCGTCGGCCGGGCGGGCCCTCGTCAATGTCGGACAGGATCGTCGCACCGGCGGCTTTGGCTCGTGCGAAGTGCGCATCGAGGTCGTCCACGAAGACGAGCACACCATCGATGATCCAGGGGACCGCCGACCATTTGCGGGCCGGCTCGCAGACCTGCCGATGGCGCTTCGGGCTCTGGTAGTCTGGTGTCGGAGACGCGAGCATGATCAAGCCATCCCCCACTGCCATCTCGGCGTGCGAGAGCCGACCGTCCGGGGCTGTGAGACGGTTTCGCTCCCGAAATCCGAACGCCTCGGTCAGCCATACCAGAGCCGCGATCCCGTCCTCGTACGAGAGCATCGGGATGACAGACGGTGTGCTGGTGGCCGCGGCACGCCGCTTCTGCGTTGCGGCCGCCTTTCTGCCAGCCGCCCGGCGTTTCCGAGTCGCGGCAGCTTTCTTCGCTGCTGCTGATGCCATCACCAACTCCATCGTCGCGCGGTCCGTCCTAGTCGGCCGAACAGCTTTTTCTCGTAACCTACGGATCACATATTACCGAACGAGTCGCGCTCCTGCCACGTCGCGAAGTGAAAACCCATCTAATCCTTGGGCTCACAGAGAACCGTATCCGCTTGGAATAACAACCCACCGTCTTCCTCCGGCGTCCCCCGCTTCGCGTCCGTTTCGAGCCGGTCTCAGGTCGCGCGTTCGCTCACGAGTTGTTGCGCGCTTCGGTGTGATCGACATGCGCACGCAAGCCTAAGGGGTTAGCGCGCGGCGGTCCGACACGCCGACGTAGGTTGTCACGACGTCTGTAAGGAACCCATTTTTTGCCAATCGGGTCCGTTTCCCGCTTGCCTTCCTCCCACTCGCCGGTACTCATGGTGATCGTACCACGAAATACTGCGATGATAAGCAAACAAAGACTCGTGCGGCGAGTGAACATCGATGGTCTCCTTCGGGCCAATGTGGAAATTTCACACTAAGGAGGGATCGAAGAACTTTGGGGACAACCGGGGACAACGCGGATTATCCAGGAGTGCGGGCGCCGTCCGCATCACGGCACCACCGTCGGCGGCCTTACCGGGTCGGCGTCGGCCGGCGTGGGCCGCCGGACCACGGCTTCATCCGCCCCGAGGTCGATGCGGCCGTAGAGGACGCGCGGGCCTCTGTCTTCATCTCGTCGCGCACTTCAGCGTACTTGCGCACCGTCACTTCCCTTCTCGATTCGGCGACTTCTATTACCGAGATGAAAATGGGCTTGGAGAGTGCGTAGGCAACCCTTGTGTGCTTGATGGGGCGTATCTAATGGAGAACGGGCTCGAGGATTCGAATCTGTTAGGCGGCTCAGGTGTTGGCACGAGGGCGTGGGCTGCACGTGACGTCTCTGTCAGCTACCTTTGGTACTCTGAGATGCCGCTATTGCAACACCCAGAATGATGCTTGTCAAGAAAAAAATGGCGGTTGTCATACCGCAATAGAAATGTCCGCTCTTAACGCAGTAGAAGTGTCCGCTTTTTCACTGGAGCTAGAACAGATCTTCAGTCGGCCCGGCGGATGGTAAGGTCGGCCAGCGGATTGCCTACGAGAACTACCGAGAGGTGGGCGGCATTCCATGGCCGCACCGCACTACGCATCGGTATGCCTCGGCTCTGCTGGGCAGCATCGTGATGGATTACGAGAAGATCGAGACAGGCGTAGCGGCGCCCGCGGAAGCGTTCGCCCCGCCAGCCCGGCCCCCCTGTGCAAGTAGCGAATGCCAGGCCAGCCGATTGCCCCACGTTTTCACTGCTTGGCTTTTTTCTTCGCTCGCGACTCGGAGCTATAGCTTAGTGGCTTAACGGGCTCGTGCCCCCGCTTCAGGTACACTCCTTTCCAAAGATCTGATTCTCTTCATCGATAGTGGGAGGAACAAATCGAGTTTTTTTTGTCACACCCGGAACAAATCGCGTATAAGGGACGGCGGCACAAAATCTAATCGTTCGTGAATGCCCTTATTCGTACCAGCCGAAGGAGAGGAAAATGGCTGACCTTAAAGCTCCCGCGCCGGCTACCTCCGATGCAGAGTTGCTCAAGGCCCTCGACCGTTTCGGGCCCTCCACCGGCAAGACCATTACCCTCTACCATGTCGATGAAACCGGCCGAACCCTGGCCGCAGCGGATCGCAATCATTCCGTCGGACTCCGCGCTGGCGAATTCTGGCTGACCACCAATGTCGAGGCTCGCTCCGGTTTCAAAAGCGGCGCCGGCCTGGACAAAATACTCGCCTTTCGACTAGACGATCGCTTTGTCAAACTCTTGATCGACGTGGCCCAAAAGCCGAGCGACGCGGCAGCAGTTGAAAAAGTCATCGAACTGGTCGGCCAAAAGACCAAGGTCCAGGTGGGGACACACCCTCAAAAAGGTCCCGTCAAGCTCGACGGTCGGTTCAACACGCCGCTGGCCATCCCGCGCGTGACATTTGAAGGCGGTGGGCGAGGCGCCGCGCACTTGTCCGGCAAGGATTTCAACATCGGCATCTTCGTTACCGAAGACGTCCGCCAATGGGCACGGCTTTTTCAATTGTCGATTCGACAGATCGATCACCTCCGGCTGGACGAATCCCGACCGGCGGGCTCGCGGCTGGTTGCCGTCAAGCAGCTTTTCCCGCCGCTGCCCCCCAGCTCCGGCGGCGGGCCGTCAGGCGGAGGACCGCCTAGCGGCGGCCCCAGTTCGCCCAAAGCCTCAAGCGCCGGTTCGGCTCTTCAGCGCACCTTTAGCAATCTCTCGATCCGCGAAATGATGAAATCGCAAGTCGCGCCGCGCCAGATTACTGGCTCGCAATGGCAATATCGCGGGTGCCAAAGCGCGGGCCCTCGCTGACCTTGGTCAAAGCCTAAACCGCAGTCGGGTGGAAACATTGATCGACGCCACGATCGCGAAAAACGAGGCGACCATCGCGGGCATTCTAGAAACCGGCCACGGCGTCTTGCTCATCATTCGCATCGAGGAGGGCCCACGCAATGACACAGGCCACAAAATGGCCTCCCCCAGCAGCATTTCCTTCGCGAGAGGAAGCTCAGAAGAAGCGGCAAAAGCCGCTTGGCTCGGTGTGAGCCGCATGTTCGCGGCACCGCCGAAAGGAGGAAGAATCATCGAAAGCTACATGTGGATCCCGGCGGGGAACTAATCAGGCCACACGTCGGAGTCGCAAACCGATGCGCGGGCCTCCGACCGAACAATACGAACACTGCGAGAAATGTTGGCGCTGCCGGTGAGCCGGCCAAGGTGGACACGGTCTTCCGGGACTGCCGGATCATTGTGGAGCGGTGGCTGGATTTGCCCGACGTGCCCGTGTGGTAAAAATAGTCATCCGATCTCAAACTGGCTGGCATCGTTGAAGTTCTGCCTTTGTAATGCGCGAGACTCAACGAACTTGATTGGAGTCGCTCGCCGTATCGAACCGCTTTTGCTTTCGCAAATGTCGCCTGACGGCCGACTTTCCGGCGCACCATCTCTACAGCCAGCGCTACGAGTTTCTCCGGGGTGGAAATGTCGAGTTCGATGGTTGGCCGTACCTGGCACTCGAGTATGTCGACGGCCAAAACCTTTCTGAGAAGCTTAAGCGCGACGTCCTTCCGGCCCGCCAGGCCGCGCAGTTAATGGAATCCTTAGCCCGAGCCGTCCAGTGTCGATCGTCCAGCCACTGTTTAGCGTCGTGAGCAACACGAGGTCTGTACTTGGGCGCATGTCCGGTGGAGGTAGATACCACAGCCTGGCAGTGGATTCCCTGCTCGAGGTCAGTACGCGGCTTGAGTCTGGACTGAATTCCGCATTGGTAATGCGGCCATTGTGCCGAAATGGAGGCGCTACAGGCTCGCCCGTGACTGTATCCCAAACGCGCGCCGTCATGTCCAGACTAGAAGTCAGCAGTCTGCGGCCATCGTCACTAAAGACCGCAATATGAACAGGTCCGCTGTGCTTGAGTGGCGGAGTGCGGGGCAAGCCGGTTGCTGCATGCCACACGCGTGCCGTTGAATCTAGGCTGCCGGTCACGACGAACTGGCCATCCTTGCTGAAGCTGGCGTGGCAAACGGGTTCGCTATGAGAAAGCCATACAGACTGAGCACCCCCCATACTAGAGAGAATGGCGCTGTTCGCGTCAGTTGTAATTATGTGTGACCCGTCCGGACTCAACGCTACATGATTTCCCCGAAATTCCATTGGGAGGCGTTTCAGCGGCCGTCCGCGCGTGGGCATTTCCCATATCTGAACTCGCTCCGCGGCGGCAACTGATAGAAGCGACGCGTCATGGGAAAAGCAGATTTCAACTCGTGACTCCAGAAGCTCTGCCACGTCCCGGGCGTCGAATGCGGCGCGTGTTGGCTTAACGCTGTCGAGCGCAGGCTGTCCAAGGCCGGGTGTTCCCATGCCTGGCTGGCCCATCCCTGGTTTCCGTTCGGGCGATGGTTGCATCCCGGGCTTTTCAGAGGATTGGATTAAGCCAATGGATGAAAGCAAAACATCATCCCAAATGCGCGGCGGTGCGTCCGCTGCACCGAAATTTTGTCCTCGGTCGGACGGCTCCTGCATACCGCGTGCTTGTGCATCGTGTGTGGACGTTATGATGAATTCAGATTCTGAATCCGTACTGATCTCCCATAGTTTCACCTTGTTCGGGCTGATTCCAATCGCGATCCAGCGCGCGTCTGGGCTAAACAGGAGAGTGTGGACGGGAGCTTCCTGATTCAATTTAGTGTGGACGAGTCTCTGGGTAATTGTGTCCCACAAACGAATTGAGCCGTTTCTGCCCAATGTCACTACATAACGGCGGTCTGGGCTTAAAATGGCCCGGAGACAGTCCGAGCCATGCTTCCACGGAGAGGCGAGGAGTTGACCGGTCTTCGTGTCCCAGGCTCGCGCCGCGCTATCCCCACACGCGGTGAGCACGGTTTGACCGTCCGGACTGAATGAGGCAAAATGGACCACGTCGGGGTGGTCGAAATGCTGGAAGGAAGGCTGAGACGTGTCCCACACGCGTACCGAGCCGTCCGCCGCGGCGGATAGCACACGACGCCCGTCTGGACCAAACGCCGCATATCGGACCGCCTTATCATGTCGAAGAGGAATGCCAAGAACCCTGCCATCCTGGGCGTCCCAGACGAGGTAACATCGGCGTGGCGGAAGTCACCACGCCCGACGCACGAACACTGTTACCTCGCGGGTAGCCACACCTCAAGCGCCTTCGGGACGAAAGTCTCAGATTTTTGCCTGTGCTTGATGAGGGACGCCGTTTGCGTCCGCGCCCACGCCGCTGGCATTACTGTGCGGAACGCCTTGCTGGTCGATGATGCAGCCACTCAGCAACGCCTGGCGAATCTGCTTTTCGATAGGGTCGGGCGACCGGCGTCCGTCGGTGAACAACGGCTCAACAAGCCGGCGCGTCTGTGGATCGAGCTGGTCCAGGGGAACCGCGCCGCACAGTGCTTGCCAAAACAACGGTGGCAAGCGGCTGGTGTCAGCGGTGCATAGCGAGGCCACTCGGTGAGGTTTGTCGTCAGCCAGCGTCGCTCCCACTTGCTTTCGGCCCCCGACGAAACTCTCGAAAGTGTCGCCTTCCTGCACCGTGCCGCTGGCAACGGCCGAAAGATACTCCTCCACGTAATCCGTTAGGTCGATGGCCTGGCAGAACAACGGCGGGACGTTCACGGTACCCGTAGCACCGATGCGCCGTTCCAAGCGTTCCACCCGTGCGCGAAGATTTCGACTCATGGGATTCTTTGCCTCCGGATCACTCTGATCGATTTCTCATGCGATTCTCCAATTCGGCGACGCGCGCTTCAAGGTCCTGGTCGCGATAGCGGATCCCCATTGCCAATACATCCCGCGCTGCCCCTCGGCGCACGGACGGCGAAGTGGCAGCATCTTGCTGCAGGTCGATCAGAGTCTTGACCGATAAGAGCCCGCCTCCTGTCAACAAGCCCGTTATGCGTTCGACGACTTCGGCGCGGGCTGCATTTACTCGCGCGCCAAACTCCGGATTTTCCAAACGACGATAGGCCGTACGCTCACCCATCCCCGCCTTGCGGGCGGCATTCTCGACCGTCGCACCACAGGCGAGGGCTCGAATGAGCGCCTCGTCGGCCACTCGACTCTTGCGCCGTGCCACATCAATTCACCGTGGTAGAGTTGCGTTTGCGCTGCGCCGGCTGCTGGCGGCTCGCCTTCTGCCCGGTAAATGTTTCCCAACGCCGCACGATGATGTCGCAATACAAGGCATTGATTTCCATCAGCATGGCGCGGCGCCCCGTTTGCTCGGCAGCGATCAAGGTCGAGCCGGAACCGGCAAACAAATCGAGCACGTTCTCCTTGGGCCGCGAAGAAAACTGCAAGGCCCGCTGCGCTAATTCCACCGGCTTTTCCGTGAGGATCATGGTCTGAGGGTTGATCTTCTTGATCGACCACAAGTCAGGGATGTTCTTTGGACCAAAGAACCGATGGCCCGCCCCCTCACGCCAGCCATAGAAGCACCATTCGTGCGCCCCCATGAAATCCTTGCGCGTGAGCACCGGATGTTGCTTGTCCCAAATCAGGGCTTGGCTGAAGTACAGACCGTTGGCTTTCAAGACCGGCGGATAGTTGCCGCAGTTGGCGTAACCACCCCATAGATAAAACGCATGCCCGGGTAACAACACCTGCGCCATGTTGGCGAACCAGGCACGGAGCAGGTTATCAAACACCTCGTCCGAGACATTATCATTTGCCAAAGGCCGATCCTTGGCTCGCAGCTTCCGGCTGGTCGGTTGGGATTTTTCCGGGTGACGCGCCAGGCCAAACTTTTGGTGGTGCTTTCGATTGCCCTGCGTCGAGCCACGTTTTCCGTTTTCCCGGCCTGAGCGTTTGGCGGCTGCCTGCCGGAACGAACTCAACCCGGCAGCAATGGCGTTGTTGCTCCGCGGCTCCAGACGCACGTTGTAAGGCGGATCGGTGTGAATCAGATGGACGTCTGCGTCGGCTAGTAAGCGATCAACATCCGCCGGGTTCCCGGCATCCCCGCAGAGCAAACGATGCTCGCCCAGAATCCACAAATCACCGTCCTGCGTGACCGCCTGGTCGGGCGGGTCGGGCACCGCGTCCGGGTCGGTGAGGCCGGATTCCACTTCGGTGTGGAACAGTTCCTGCAGTTCCTCGGCTGAAAACCCCACCGTGTCGAGATTGAAGTCCAGTTCTCGTAAGTGGGTGAGTTCTTGAATCAGGAGTTCTTGATCCCAGTCGGCTATTTCAGCCGTCTTGTTGTCGGCGATGCGATAAGCATTCAGTTGCGCGGCGGACAACCCGCGGGCCACGTGCACCGGTGCCGTGGGCAGGCCAAGTTGCTGCATAGCCTTGTAGCGCGTGCTGCCCACGACGATCACGCCGTCTTCGTCGACAACAATGGGCTGCCGGACGCCGAACTCCTTAATGGACGCGGCGACGGCATCGACGGCATGGTCATTCTTCCGCGGATTGTGCGCGTAGGGATGAATGGTGTTGATGTCACGATATTCGATGTCCATGGATTGATACTCCCCTAGTTGGAAGGACTTAAAACCAGACGGCGACGGAGAGACCGTCGACGCGTTCGGGGATTATCAGGGAGGGTTCGGACACGGAATTTGTCCGACGGATTTATTCCGGCGAGAAAGTCAGAATCCCCAAGTGGGATCGAATAGAAATGTGGCGCCGGACAAATTAACGGGCTTGACGCTTCGTGTACGACGAATTTGTCCGACGCTATTGCGCCGATCGCTCGCGGCGCTTACGGTTCACCGGTCGATGGCGCGAGACACATTCTCCTCGGAGATTTTGAGCTCCCGCGCCAAGTCCGCGTAGGTTGCATACTGGTTGGTATCCCACGCGTCGCAGAGTCGTTGGTCGGCTATGGGATTGGTATCCGGCGGTCGACCGCGCTTCCTCTTGGTGGGGGGTGATTTGCTGTTCGTGTCTTTCCGCTCTTTGGCCAGGGCAAGTTCGCGCAAAGCCAACATTTCGTGTCGCCAGGACTGCAGTCGCGCGGTTGCTGGGTAGATCCCCTCGTGGGCGTTATCGTCCACCGGTACGTTAGTCTTGCCGAGGACTTTGCCTGACTTGCAGGGTAGATAAGCGTTCAAGCCACGAGCAACGCTCTCACGGAACACGACACGATCCAGCTCGGCGAATCGAGGACACGACTCCATATCCGCGTCTGGAGGTTGGCCGACCAACTGCCGCGGGTACGAATCGACGTATTCGAGCAAGTCGTCAATCGCGCGTACGAGACACATCCTTCCCCAGAATCCTCAGCGGGAGATCCAGGACTTCTTTTCTTCACATCGCCTTATTATAAGGATAGCGCAAACGCCGATAGCGATGCTATTGGCAGGTCCTGTCAAATCACAAACCTTTGAAATTAAATAACTTGCGGAATGAGATGGCAGGTTTGGACGAAAAACTGACACTTACCGACATTGCAAGCCAAACAGCCGTTCACGTTAAGTCTTTTCCCGTAACGATGTTCCGTCTACCTTTGCCAATCGTAACGCGACTTTGCAAAACGTCGTTTGACCTGCCAATACAACGCAACAAAAGTCAACAAGCTTCATTGAACTCGAATCATCGAAGAGAGAGGTGGAGAGAGATTCGCCCTGAACGTGATCATTCGCGGAGGCGGTCGATGCAGTTCGAAATCGATTGCCGTCATTTTGCAGCTATTGAGCGCGCAGGCTTTTCACGACGGAACGAAAAAGAGAATTGGCGCGAAGAGCGGCGAAGGATTGCCATGACCCGAGTCACCCGCAAAAGCAAGGTCGCAGCTACGATAAACCTGGAGATGGCAAAGGCAAACGATACCACGGAGGTAATTCGTCGGTAGCAACTAGGGTGTGACGATTCACATGGACTAGTCCTAAGCCGTCCACCTCTTCCAACGACAAGTTTTCACTGAACATGAGTCCCACCCGATAGACCCACGCATTACCCTTTAGGCAAAACCTCACACTGGCCCGGCGTCGGCACATGACTTTGTGGGTTTCGTTGGCAAGCTCGACCTCAACTGGCATTCCTGGGTTGAGGAATTGATCGGCTAGGATTTCAGCGCCGTTCACGGACACATTGCGAACTGGCATCGATGCGTCCCTGACACGGCAGATAGTGTCGGGATGAGCGGCGTATCGAATCCAACACCGGCGGTCGGCTGGGTTAGGCATATTGAACACTACTTCCAGGCAGGTCGGGGGAATCAGCGGCGGGTACCAATGCATCGGAGTATGGCATTGACACGCTCTTCGCGCTCTCGTGTGACTACAGCGAACCGCGCCCCAGGTCGATGAACTCCCGCCCGGAAGTTTTGCCACTCGCCGGCGATAAGCGCGTTAACAGCTTCTGCAAGGGAATCGAACGCGTTGATCATAGGTGGAGCCCAGTTATTCAGGAGGGTGCCTTTCGCCTTTTTGCCGTAGTTCTCGAACCGAGCCAGGGATAAGCGATGCGGCGCGATCGTAGTCGCGTCCTGCCCGTTCGGTTAGACCGAGGGCCGCGTACGCCTGGGCTCGGTTGTAATAAGACTCAGACTTCTCCGGAGCCAATGCGATGCATACACCAAAAGAGTGCACAGCCACGTCATACTGCCTAAGATGGTAGGCGCAAACGCCGGAATAAAAATGAGGCCAAAACTCGCGTGGCTTCAGCTCCGTGGCCCGCTCAAATGCATTAACGGCGAGCAACCACTTCTTATCCCTGAGGAAGAGCCGTCCGCGGACATAGTAGTCCCACGCGCTTTCCGCGGAACTTTTGGGAGCAAATTCGTCAACGATTCCTGATCGCTTCATGTCTCCGCCTTGCGCACCATATCTTCGCCGCTCTTGAGAAAGCATGAAACTCGGTCCACAGAATGCTTCAGCTTCTGCCAAGACCTGCAGGACTTCCGACTGGACCGTCATTAGGTCCAGGGGATCCGCTGACCGACTGCGTAGGTCAGACCACAGAATCGCCAGGTCGAGAAAATCAGCGCGAATTTGGGCCTCCGGAAACTCGGCGTAATCGGGACTCGAGTCGTTCAGCAGCAGACTACGAGCGAGCCAGATCTCTCGGCACTGTTGTTCGAGTTTCCGTAGATCATCAGGTTTCGCAGACTGGTCGCCAAATAGAAATCGCAGCTTGTCGGATAGCTGATGAAGTTCCTGCGCCGCGCGAAGTCGCTCCGCAACGCGGGTCTTGCCCTCGAGCGCCGCCCGCAGGTCTCCACTACCAGGCAAGTATTGGGAAAGTGACATCCCCCGTGCCAAGGTCTGAATCGTTCCGGCATAGTCGCAATTCCTTAGCCTTTGGTCACTCTCAGCTAGCAGCGATTTCGCTTCTTCGCGCAACCGAACGGCGTAAGCCGTAACGCTGCCAACGATCAGGGCGGCGGCGGCGACCACTATCAGTCGACGCGTCCAAGTCAGGGAATGGCGGAATCGGAATCGCCACTTGTGAAGGCACTCTGCCGGACTGCGATTTGCGACACCGTGCAGGGGCTGATGCTCCAAATGGCGCCGCAAGTCGGCTGCTAAAGAGGCCGCGTCTTGGTAGCGATCCTTCGGATGATGGTTTAGGCATTTGCAGATCACGTCAGACAGGCCGATGGAAACTTGCGGGTTGAGTTCATGTAGAGGCGCTGGTGGCTTGTCCGCTTTGGGGAGCTTTCCACCCAGAACTTCATACAAGAGAAGTCCCAGCGAATAAATGTCCGAGCAACCGTTCACCTCAATCTCTATTTCTCGTCCGTCGCGTACATTGGCCAGCGCCGCGTGTTGTTCGGGAGAGGCGTAGGCCGGGGTCCCACCCATCCAGTCTGGTGCCGGCGATGCCCCACCGAACGGCGCCTGCGCCAGGTGAAAGTCGAGAAGCATGGGTTGCCCGTCCGCGGTAAGCAAGACATTTGCGGGCTTCACGTCAAGATGTGCCAGGCCGCGGTCATGAGCGTAGTGCAGCGCCTCGGCCAGACAAATGGCAATCCCACACGCTGCTCGCGTGTAAGAGGCTTCGGCCAGGAAGCGCCGAGCAGGCCCTTCGCAGGGGAGCGTGATCGGTGCAACGTTCTGTGCCCGATCCATTACGGCGACGATGTCTTTACCGGCGCGCTGGGCCGACGGAATACGCGCGAGTTCGTCAATGACCGCGGCTAGTGTGACGCCGCCGAAGTAGGGCATGCACAGCGCTCTGAGACGTCGGCAGGAGTAGTCTCGCACGCTGAACAACGGGACAATGTGAGTATGCTGCAATCGTGCGAGCGACAAATGTTCGCTGCCATCACACGACGTAAGCTTCAGCACCACTGGGCGGTCTGCCAAAAAGGGTTGGGTGGCTAGAAAGACAACCCCCTGTCCGCCGCGGCCAAGCTCCGCAACAAGATGAAATTCATCCAGCGTGTCGCCAACTTCCGGAAGAATGGGTGCAGGCGCGGTGTCCTCCACCAAATGGTGACAATCGAGAACCAGTTCAAGTTGGGAGCGCCATTGAGGGAATCGCCGTAGAAACTCGAGCGAGCTTCCTGCCTCACCCGCTTCCTGGCGGAGGCAGATTTCTTCGTAGATCAAGCGGACGGCATTTTCGGGCTGACCGACGACGTCGGGATTGCGGGCCAGAATCTCATCCGCACCGGGCCGTTCTCCCGTGCGCCAGCGCCGCCTCATGTCCGCCACCAAGTCACGCAGCAGGCCGTCACTGCCATTCGCCAGGTCTGAGAACTGCGATGACGGCGCGAATCGTGTCCCGGATTGTGCCTGGGGTTCAACGCTCATGTGGGTCAACAAAAGTCGTAGACGCCGTGGCCGGTTACACCACGGCCGCGTCATCGAGTGCCTTGGCGGCAAGATGCCGTGCCAGTTCGTAGAGAATTCGACGCACACTACTGGGATGCAGTCCGGTCTGGGCGGCGATTTCTGCAAGCGAGCAACCCTGGCGCTTCAATTGCAAAAGTTTCTGGTGGTGGGCCGACGGGCAATGTACCAACATCCTCTCCCAGAGTTCGTCGGCCTCGGCGCACTGGTTCGGCTGAAGCGACGCGGAAACTTCCAGGTTCCTTGCCTGCAATCGACCCGCAACTTGCTCGCGCTCGATGGCCGAGCGATGAACGCGGCATTGATCAATGAAGCGATTACGCGTCGCCTTGAGCAGGAAGGCGCGTAAATGCGCCACATCCTGGAAGCGCCAGCGGGTCTCGCGAAATCCTTGCAGCACATCTGCCCAGACCGATTGCACGACGTCACTGGAATCGAACTTGGCTCGAAGTCGGGACGGAAGTTGCCGCCGCACTACCATCCTCAGGTAAGGCTCGTACGCGACAAAAACCCTCTCCGCGGCCTGGGAATCCCCGTCGCAGAGGCGATCCAGAAGACCATCAAGTCGATCAGGTTTCATGGGACTTCTGCCTAGGTGAAACGTGCCAGTCCGCGTCGCCACGGGAACGCCTCTGTTTCGCTCTCAGAACGTACATGGCGCCGCCCTAGCTCAAATGCCAGAGCCGCAACTATTACGACTACGACCCATGGGTAAACTCCCATATCGTTGAGACTCTGACCCAGGCTTTTCAGATGCGTGACCAGTTGCGCGAGGGCTTGTTCGAGCGATTCTAGATTGATCGGCGAAAGTTCCGCCAAAGTGCCTTCCGCTTCCGGAACTGGGGCCGTGTCGGTGATCCATGCAAAGTCCGTCGAATCGGTGACATCGGTTTCGACGACGGTCTGGGATACAGAAACATCTGTCTCATCGCCGAGAGACGAATCCACCGAGGCCGAATTTTCCGCGGGATCGTCGACGAAACCCAGGAAGTTGGTCGAACTAAATAACGCGTCGGCGGCGAGCGCCGAATCGGTGTCTGCCGGTGTCGTTGCATCATTTGACCCGATGAAAACGCCGTCACCTGGGCCATTCACGGCGGTCTCGAAATAAAAATCAAGGTCCATACTGGGAGGCGACCAGGTTTGACCGGGCAAGTTCTCCGGCAGAGCGCAAAAAAAAGGGTATTCAAAACCACTCCCAACTGAACACCGCTGCCATCCTCGCCGGCTACTGGGGTGTTGTCCCCTACCTGAGTCTCGACCGCGAAATCGAGTCCAATTTCCCCGATGGGGACCGCCAAGTCGCTCGGACGAACTTCAACTTGAACGCCGACGTTCGCACTCAGACCAAGGTCGGGCAAGTTCAGTTGCCCGGTATCCAGTTCGACCGACAGCCAAAGTTCTACCGCTAGGATTTCGGTTGTTGTGAGCGCATCGCCCGTAAGCAGCGCGGGTAAGGCAGCAACCTGCGGCGCCAACGGTCGAACAATCGCGACGTTTGAGACAGAGGGTGGAAGGATGGCCAACCCGAGCGTGCTGCTTAGGAGCTCTCGACTCTCAAGTTCGACGAGGTTGAGATTGCACGTTTCCGGGAGCGACGTTCTCTTGAGCCATTTACGATGAAATCTCTGTAGCCACGTACTCATGGTGCCAGTACCTCGAAATGATGGTTTCGCTACACAACACACGTCTACGACATGGGGGCGCCGTAGCGACTGGCGAGAACGACGTTGTTTCGCAGGGAGCCGATTGCGGCAGTTGAGCCGCTTCAGGTGTGTCCTTATACGGCAGCCGAAAGCGGAGGAAGAAATGACGGGCCGGTCGAAGAGGGCGGGAACTCTAGGTGCCGGGATCCTTATTGTCCGCTAAGCAACTCAGGGCCAATCCTGCCCTGAAATACCGGTCTAACAAAACCCTAGGTTATTCGGATACCGTTGTCAAAGCGGTCTGCGGCCCGGAATAACCGGCGGGCGAATCCACGCCCAATCTCGACGTGACTTCGCGGAAAAAGTGCGCACATTTCGGCGTTAGGTCCGTTGTAATGCATAGAGATGCCTGGGTCCTGCCCTGCCCCCTGACAGTTACCGATCACTGCCAGGAGGCCCCTTACAACGCTAGAACGAAATTCATCTCGATTGGTTCGTAAAAGAACTTGGCGAAGAGGTGCGGCTTCTAAGTGGGGTCAATTGCCGGCCAGCGCCGGTGAAATGACTGGCTTCTGGAGTACGCCGCATCCGCACGGCTGATGCGACGCTACCAGAACGCTAGCGGTTCAGAAACAAAGCGAGGTATCGACACTTCATCAACCCGCAACCGCGACGGAGTCGCGGTCTTGACTACGTGGCAAATACACATCGAAGCGAGTGCCTTCCCCTCGATGCTTTCGAAATCGATCCAGCCACCGTGCTCCGTGACGATCTGGCGAACCAGGGCCAACCCGAGGCCGGAGCCGTTATCCGGCGATTTGGTGGTGAAGAACGGTTCGAAAATGTGGGATCGAATATCTGCTGCGATTCCCCGGCCAGTATCACTTACGCCAACGCACACAAATTCGCCGGGGCGTGCACGTGGATGGGTGCGACAATAGTCCTCCACTCGCACGACGTTTTCGGTCTGCACACACAACTCACCACCGTCCGGCATTGCATCCCGCGCATTGAGGCAGAGGTTGATAAGAACTTCCTTCATTTGGACCGGATTCGCCAACACCTTCCAAAGGTATCGGCCGAGCGTTATGTCGATGGCGATCCGCGAGTTGGTGAATGAGCCGAGGACTTCCGTGATTTCTGGCACGATTAGATTCATATCAACAAGTTCGCGTTGCACCGCGTTTGTCTTGGCGAAAGTGAGCGCTTGCTTCACGAGCTCCGCGGCATCTTCAGATGCCTTCTCGGCGTTCGTCAAAAAGTTACGGATGGGATCATTCTCCGCCAGTTTCGACAAAGCCAGGGAGACGTTGCCTGAAATGACGGTCAAGAATTGATTGAAATCGTGAGCCATTCCAGCACTGAACCAATTCACCACATCCATTCTACCCCAACGGTGTGGGCGACCGTTTTTGGGAAAGGTACGTTCAACATGGGAACTACCAAGAACCTCCCGGAAGACCGTCACGAACCCGCTGAACTTTCCAGGGTCGGAGGTGATTGGTGCAACGGTGCCGTCAACTGGTGTTTCCCGACCGAGTCTGCCAACTAGAAGGGAATCGGGCTCCAGGCGGACCGCCTTGCCCTCGTGTAGCGCCTTTATGGCAGGGCTCGGTACGGGCGCATGGGTTTCCGCGTTGACAAGTTCGAAGACGTCGAGCAGATTCATTCCCTCCGCTTGTTGTTGTGACCATCCCGAAATACGTTCCGCCGCCGGGTTAACTATGATCACACGTGCACGTGCGTCAGTGATGATGACGCCCTCGCTAACGGAATGCAGCGCCGATGTCAACCAAGGACGGACCTGAGCCGACATCGACTCGGTACGATGCCTCTGCAAGGCGGTTTCGATTGTGGTAAGCAGCTCGCGTTCCTCATAGGGTTTGAGCAAATAGCCGAAAGGCTTGGTCTTCTGGGCGCGCTCTAGTGTGCGTTCATCGGAATACGCCGTCAGGTAGACCACGGGGATGTCGAATTGCTCATGCATTCGTTCCGTCGTTTGAATCCCATCCATGTCCCCTTGCAGCGAAATGTCCATTAGCACTAGATCGGGCTGGGTCTCGGCCACTTTTTCGAGGGCCTCTTCCCCCGACGATGCGATCGCGGTGACGTTGTATCCGAAGGCGTCGAGTTCCCTTTCAATGCTCCTGGCGACGATATGCTCATCTTCCACAACGAGAATCTGTGCACTGGCCATTGGTTTTCCCTCTTTCTTTGCTCCTCCGTTCCATGAATGAGATCGTGACGGTGGTGCCGGCCTTGCCGGTGACTTCCATATCTCCCCCCAACTGGTCCACCAGCGAATGGATCAGTTGCCAACCTAAAGAGCTGGTGGCCTGGTGATCGAACGTAGGCGGCAAGCCGATGCCATTGTCGCTTACCATCAAGTTGAATCGGCCCTCATCGTCGCGCCTGAAGTCGACGCAGATCTGGCCATCGCCTTCGGGAAACGCGTGAACTACGGCGTTGGTTATGAGTTCATTGACGATCAGACCGCACGGGATCGCCGCGTCGATGCCGAGGGATGCCTTTTCACCGGATAACTCCAGGCCTATTCCGTTTCGTTTGGCAGCGTAGGACTCGAACACATGGGCGCTAAGGCTCCGAATGTACTCGGTAAAGTCGATCCGCGCGAGGTTTTCCGATTGATAGAGCTTCTGGTGGATGAGCGCCATTGACTTGATGCGGTTCTGGCTGGCCGCGAAGATCGCCAGATCCTGGCTGTTTTCGATAGACGCCGACTGAAGACTCAACAGACTTGAGATGATCTGAAGATTGTTTTTCACGCGGTGGTGGATTTCTTGCAAAAGCACTTCTTTCTCGCGGAGTGACGCCTTTATCGCATCGTCGGCCCGACGCTTCTCATCGCGAAGTTGCTTTTGTTCCAACGCCCGCGTCACCGCCGGCCCTAAGCGTGTCAGCCGGTCCTTGAGGAGATAATCCGCAGCGCCTTGCTTCATACACTCAACCGCAACTTCCTCGCTGATAGATCCCGTAACTACGATGAAGGGCACATCAATTTCGCGATCCTTTAGTTCCTGAAGCGCGTTCAACGCGCTAAATTGTGGCAACCTGTAATCCGCAAGGATCACATCAAGCCCCTCGCTGAGCTGAGTACGATACTCCATTGCGTTCTCGACTCGTTGCCAGGCGGGTGCGAAGCCCGCGCTCCCCAACGCCCGCACCATGAGTTCCGCGTCTGCGGGTTGGTCTTCCACAATGAGAACGTGCAGAGGAAGGGACATGGTTATCTCTCAGAGGATGCGACTGCGGCCGGCGACTGGTTGAGAAGCAGCCAATAGAGTCCTAAGTGCCGAACCGACTCTATGAACTGCCCAAAGTCCACAGGTTTCACGATGTAGCTATTGACACCCAATTGATAGCTCTCAAGTAGGTCGCGCTCTTCGCGTGACGAGGTGAGGATCACCACCGGGATGGCGCGCGTCCTGGTATCTGTTTTGATCCGCCGCAATACCTCTAACCCGTCTACGAGCGGTAATTTCAGGTCGAGGAGCACCACTCTGGGGCCATTCTCCGTCTTGCGATTGGCATAGGAGCCCGTGCAGAAAAGGAATTCAAGGGCTTCGGCGCCATCGCGAACGACATGGACGTTATTGCTGAGGTTGTTTTTCGCGAAGGCGTGCAATGTCAACTGTACGTCATTGGGATTATCTTCAACCAAGAGGATTTCAACGTGATTGCCACTCATGGAGTACTACCCTCTTCGAGCGTGAAGTAGAAAGTAGCCCCTCCATCGACCTCGGCTTCCGCCCACGCTCGACCGCCATGGCGACGGACGACGCGCTGCACGATCGCTAAGCCCACGCCCGTGCCTTCGTAGTCCTCGGCACGATGGAGACGCTGAAAGACACCGAAGAGCTTGTCGGCGTAGCGCATGTCAAATCCCACGCCGTTGTCTCTAACGAAAAAAACCACGGCGCGTTCCGGCTGCAAAGGGGTTTGGCACGCTCCGATTTCGACGTGCGCTTCATCGCGCCGCCGAGTGTATTTGAAGGCATTGGCCAGCAGATTCTGAAAAACCTGCTTGAGCAAGTTTGGGTCTGCCTCACACTCCGGTAAACTGTGAATACTCAGAACGACGCGACGGTGATCCTGCTCGCATAATAGGTCTTCCAAAACGGCGTGCACCAGGTCAGCCGTCACGACACGTTGTTTCTGAAGCGGCTGCCGGCTCAATCGGGCGAAAACGAGGAGATCATCTATGAGCTGACCCATACGGTGGGCATTCTCGCGTACCAGGTTGAGAAAGCGTAAGGAATCGCCCGTAAGTTGCGGCGCCGCGTCTTCCATCAGGATGCGTGAAAAGCCATCGATAGCGCGCAACGGCGCGCGTAAGTCGTGCGATACTGAGTAGGAGAATGCTTCCAGTTCCTGGTTAGCCGCCTCGACTTCCGCTACCCGTTTGCGTAGTTCTTCATTGAGTTGACTGATTTTTTCCGCCGCCTGATGGCGCTCCGTGATATCGTGTACGAACGCATTGAATCGGAAGACACCGCCGACCCGAACGGGCCAAACGGTAAGTTCGACGGGAAACTCATGTCCATCGCGGTGCAAGGCCCTGAGTTCAATCCGTTTGTTTAGGACTGGCCCTTCGCCGGTGGTCAGAAATCGCAGCACGCCTTTTCGGTGTGCCTCGCGGAATTGAGGTGGAATGATAGTCTCGGTGAGAGGTCGGCCGACCGCTTCGCCGCGATTCCAGCCAAAGGTCAATTCGGCTTGTCGGTTCCAATCGGTGATCAGGCCCTCCGTATCCATTTCAACATAGGCGTCATTGGCGGTCTCTATGATCGAACGGCTGTGGGCTTCTCGCGCGCGCAGTGCCTCCTGCGCTCCCTGATTCTCAAGTTCATCAGAGAAAAGCGGTTTGATGCGCGTATGCCGTTTCTTGGGAGCGAGGGACTTGGACACGTATTTGTCGGTTCCCTTTTCTGATATTTGCATCAACGTCTCCGGTGCACACTCGCCCGTGAATCAACCGTCTGCATGGCGGCTCTCCGCTCTCAACCGGCATCAACTAAATCGTTCCTCTTCCCATGAAGTGCGGCGTTTACAAATTCCAAGACTCCGCGTGGATCAAACGGCTTAGTCAGAAATCCCTGAGCGCCGACCTTTTGCGCGGCCCGTCGCGCCGCCGGAAAGTCCAGCCCGGTCAAACAGTGTATCGGTAACGATCGCGTTTGCGGATCCGAGCGCAACCGCTCGGCTGTAGTGAATCCATCGATTCCTGGCATCATCAGATCCAGGAGCACGAGACGCGGGCGAAACATACGTGCGACTTCGACCGCCCGCTCGCCGTCCGACGCCTCCATGCAGCTATAGCCGACGCTCTCGAAAATATGTCGTAGCGCCATGCGGGTAATCGCATCGTCTTCGGCGATCAAGACATCAACCAGGGGCTTGTAATTGTCGGCTCGGGACATCGAAAGTTCTCCAGAGTTAGGTCAAACTTCGCCACCGGAAAACCGCAGTCCGGTAAGACGCGACTCACGACGCTGTCGTGTCAGCCGGGGGGTGCGTAGGCTCTATAGCTATGAACGGAATGACGCGTGAAAAGCGTGCAGACTTAGTTGGCATATGCCCGTTCACCACTCGATCCAGGATCGAAAGCCCGTTCGGTAAGAAAAGTCCGCCGATGTGGAACTCGCGAGTGCAATTGAGTTTGCGACATTGAATTTCGACTCCAGTCAAACGATTTGACGATTGACATCCGCTCGGCGAGACCCGATGCTGGGACTTTCCGCCAGCGCTTCGGGTCGTCGGTCGTCGGTCATGAACTCCATCGTCAAACCTTGGCACATTCTCGTGACGAGCATGGCGGGGTGGGTTAACCACCGACAGCAAGATGCGATTGATTTCCTCCGCACGGAGAACCAGATCCTGAAGGAGAAGCTAGGTACTTCTCTTGTGGCTTTTGCGATTGGGCTGCCCGACGGCGTATGAGTACCGAATTGGCCGCGTTCGCCGGAACGAGTCCAGGTCTGTTTCCTTCGACAGCAGGAGCTTGAGGAATGACTTGCCCTGGAACTCGCCCTGATTTGTTGACAGCCCGGTTTCATGCGGGACCGATTTGGTGGACGGCCAGATGTGCTATGTTGTTGGAGAAGACATCCATTCGAGCGAGGATCCAATGAAGCGCGCCCTATTCTGGTTGCCGGGATTAGCTTTCGCCACTGCAATGGCAGTGCCGGAAGAGCAGTGGCCGGACTTCCTTCAGCCCGATCTCCAGCTGGGCGCGAAGTACCACCTAATTCAGGAAGGGATGACGAAAGGAGAAGTACACGCTATCCTCGGGCCACCCACCGAGCCGAGCGCGTTCCGCAAGGCGTCAGCTATTTGGGCGGATATAATCCGGTGTCCTTGACTTTAGGAGACTTCGATCGGGATGGTACTCTGGACATCGCAGCGGCCAATTCCGGGTCCAATGACTTGGCCTTGCTTCTAAACGATGGGGATTGGGGATTGCCCACTCCAACGACTGAACTAAACTTGAACTCGGGCGATGTTTTGCTAACCGATCAATTTTTTCGCGCAGTCAGCTCAGTCGAGAACTCGCGCCGCGTCGCTCGGATTCAAAACACGGAGCCAAAAAGCCTCGACTGTTGTGCTTTCACTCACGAACGCGCCGTGTCAGCCAAGAGTTTTGCCATTCGATCAAGACCCACGCCGCCGCCACCATTCGTCGGTGAGATTCAGTCCCTGAGTCTATCATCGTTGGACGCGGTTGTTGGTGGCGGGCGTCAACTAGACGCCATGGGGCGACGTTGACGAGAATCAGTCCATCCGATCATCACCGAGCCGGTCGCTTCTTTGGGCCGAAGAACATTCCCGACTTGTGGTCGATCCCTGTTTCGGGAAGTTTCTGATTGGCGGGCGTTATCTGGACCTTACTGTAGTGGCTCTCCGAAGTTTGCGCACACACGCGTTCACTGGAATGCTCGCTACGGCGCACCGTCGGCCGCTTCAGCGGCATTATGACGACCGGACGCTCGCAATTTCGGCTTCGGCGCATCGACATGGGACGGATCCCCCTCACCTAATCAGTGTTGAGTGACGGCGCTCGCCGGCCTACTCCGGCGGAAGTCTCTACACTCTAATCGCCATCAAATCAGGCGTAGCCAAAAGCGTGGCGAGGTTAACACCAGGACGTTGCGCCGGTGGTTTCACAGGCGGTACCGGCGGCGATTGCGCCTCGAATGCACCGATGTCAATCGTGCCCATCTGCTGACTTCGTTTCACGGAGAATGGTCGAAGGATCGGCTTGGAACTACTCGGCGGGACGGTGGAAATTGGGTTGGCACATTGGTTATCGCAAGGGCGAAAAGGTGATACATTTTCGAGGCTTAGGTCGTGCGCAGGGTGATCTGGGGCCGAGCGGTCGCTCGTTCCCCATGCAATCGACACCAATGAGAAAGTAGGAATGGTGCCGACCACGTCATCAAACCCATCCGAATTCAGATCGGCGACAATCGCGTCAAACAGACCCGCTCCGATGGCATATGCAGTGCCGGGGGAGAAACTTCCGTCGCCATTTCCCATCATGAAGCTAACGCCAAATCCGCCGGTCACCAGATCGACAATGCCATCTCCATTCGGATCACCGACGTCGATAGTCAGGGCGCAAACTGTCGTCGGAATAGACTTCGGCGATTCGAAGGTTCCGCCTCCCTTGTTGAGCAGAACGCGCGCGTTCGACCCGCCCGCTGCCGCGACATCCAGAGCGCCATCATCGTTGAGATCGGCAATGACGACGTGAATGTCGTCGGCGCCCCCGGTTCCATAATTAGGTCCGTCGCTGAATGTTCCATCTCCGTTCCCGAAAAGAACGCTCACCGCGCTAAATTGACGACCTAGTACGGCATCTAAGATGCCATCGCCGTCCAAATCGGCCAGTGCAATATCCAGTGTGTTGACTAATATGGGCGCCTGCAGGGCAGCAGCAAAAGTGCCATTGCCCTGACCAAGGTAGACACACAGTTCTCCTTGATCTCCGGCAGCCACGAGGTCAACCTTTCCGTCCGAATTTACGTCTCCGGTCGCAAGGGCATGAGGCCGTGTGGGCGCGTTCGGGTAGGTTGTGGTGGTGGGAAATATGCCTTTCCCGTTGTTAAGTAATACGGTTACGGTTTTCGTGAAGAAATTGGCGACGGCGACATCTTTACTCAGGTCTACTATCCCGAATTCCCGAACGGGAATAAGGACACCGACGGCGATCATCCGGTTTTTATGGATTTAGACGGCGACGGTCGAATCGACCTCGTGATGGCGCAATTCGCCGGCCCGACCTTCGTTCTCCGGAATGAAACCGAAAATGGCGTCGTCAGGTTGGTGGAAAACACTCCGCCGCAGATTTCGACCAGCCCAGCGATGCGTGTGCAGGCGTTCGACGCTAATGGCGATGGGATTCCAGACTTGGTGATCGGCCATGACACACCAAACGTCGGCCTTAGCTTGATCATTGGCAACGTCCCCGAGAAAGAACCGAACGAATCCATTGCTCAGGCACACGCGCTTTCCACGTTTCCTGCTTTACTGACCGGAATCGTCGATCGCTTCATCGACAAGGACGTTTTTGCGCTGCCCGCACGCGCTCTGAGCGAAGGGACGAGAGTCCGCCTGAAACCGGCGGCCAACGCCGACCTGAAACTCACTCTCCTCGATGCGGGGGGCAACGTGATAGCGACCTCACAAAACGTGGGTAACGGCGTCACCGAGAATCTTGATGCACCGGTTGGATCGGGCGGCATGTTCCTTAGAGTTGAACTGCAAAGTGGACTGGCGAACGCCAGTTACCGCCTGGAAATCGACGTGCTTCCTTAGGGGATCCATCAGCCCTAGCGTGATGTGATCTACAAATAGACAAAGCAAAATCTTCCGCGCAACGACGGCGGCGGATCTCGGAGCGGACCGAAGAACTCGCCTCCGAGGACCCCCCGCTTCCGGATGCGCTGCTCCGCACCCAATTTGAGCGTCATGGAACTCCTCGTTGGGTGTGCGTCTATCTCCACGCTCCCATGATAACCTGAATGGGTCGCACGAGTCGAGAGGTAGGCGTATGGCTTTGACGAAGGTAGGCGCTTCCCCTCTTTAGTCGCCTGGAATTGCCTGTCGCCGGCGCCATCGTCTACGGACTGAAGCGGCTTGAGCTCAAGGTTAGTTGGGAGCCGTAGAATAAAACAGGTCCTCAGTCAATGCCGAAGGCTCGACTCCTCGCCCCAACAATTGCTGGGCGTAATCGGGACTGGCGTGAACGACCTTGTAGCCGCGCGTGCCGCCGGGGGCGAATCCGACTATTTCGTCGACGTGGCCTACGGCGAGCCAATTAACGTCGACACTGAACGGATTCTGGACTTCTTGGGCGGTAAGGAAGTCTGCAAGCTTGGTCTTCATGGTGTTGCCGATCAGAATGCGGCCCAGCAAGTATTCATCGGAATAGGGCACCACCTCCAGATTGCCGCCGAAATCGCCCGAGTTGCTGCCATCGTGGGTCACCGTATCGCGAAAGCGAAATAGGCCGCTATCTGCACCAAGTAGATTTGCGATGGGCCACTGATCCTGCCCCCCATACGGCATTCGCACGGTGAGATGCATTTCCTCGACGGGCATGGATGTGTAGCCGATCTGCACGTGATCTTGGAACCACTGGTTTACCGTCGGAACGGCGCGGTGGGCGAGCGCATGCGGGATTTTCTTCGGCGGTTGGTACGCGGTGTAGGAAAAGTGCCTCGGCATTTGGTTAGTGCCCCGCAGGCTTCGAGAAACGGCGATACTGGATGATGGTGTTATCGCCATCCCCTCCGTCGAGTGTGTCACGTGCCGGTTTGTCGTGCGTGGAAACCCGGCATCTCGGCGTTTCATGGTTCGCTTGTCGAAGAAGCCCCGTCATATAGACTAATTTGAAGTTGGATGACTAGATTAACGACAACCCGGCTGTGCCGGGGGGCCGGTAAACGAGTAAGCCGACGTGGTCGAATGCCTTCGAGGTATTCCTCCACGCCGGCTTTTTTTTTCTATGGCGGCGGTGTCAACTGAGTGATGCGTTTTCGAGTTGGCTCTGTGAATGTTGTGGATCGCGGTGGAACCGAGCTCGCTTCACGGGAGCCGGCTACCCGTCTACGAGCGTCTCTCGACGCTTCCGCCACGGCTGTCGGTCGGTTGAATCGAAGTCGACCGCCATCAACACGCGTTGGCGGGGCGACCACGGCCGTGATCAGCCGATCTGAGCCCAGTGCCCCGGACACTGCTTTCCAGCCGGTCACTCGACGCTCGATGAGTTCGCGACGCACCACCGCCTTCCTGGTTAACCACTGACCCGTGCTCCACGGAGTTAGGAGACCAATGTTCCGAATCCAGCGTGAACTCCTTCGCTCTAGCGCTCAGCCGGCGCGGACACGCAGCGCCCGGAAAGCAGTGGAACCTTTTAGCGTCCATGGTGCGCAGACCGTGGTTCCCAGCGCTCGATTCGCTGAAACACCTTCCCTGCTAGCACTCGCCCCGCGTATCGCCCTGGCCGCCTCACACGATATGGCTGTGGTGATCACCGGCGAGACCGGCACGGGCAAGAGCTACTTGGCACGGCTGATCCACGACTGCTCGCCCCGCCGCGAGCAGCCTTTCCTGGTCGTTTCCTGTGGAGCTCTGGCCGCCACTCTGATCGAGAGCGAATTGTTCGGTCACATGCGGGGGGCGTTCACCGGCGCCGATCAGGGTAAGCCGGGGAAATTCGCCGCGGCTGGGACTGGCACGATCCTCCTGGACGAGATCGATGCCCTCGGACTCGACCGGCAGGTCAAGTTGCTCCGCGTCTTGGAGGATGGCGAGTATGAGCCCGTTGGCTCCAACCGGACCATGATGTCTCACGCCCGCGTCATCGCCGCCAGCAATCAAGACCTCGAAGGGGCGGTCGCTCAGGGCACGTTCCGTTCCGACCTTTACTACCGCCTAAACGTCTTCGCTCTGCACCTGCTCCCGCTGCGGGAGCGCACAGACGATATCGCCCCGTTGGTGCACGGGATGGTGGCCCGTTTTAGTGAGGCGCTGGCTAAAGCGCCCGCCCGCCTTAGCACCCCGGCACTGGCGGCTCTGGAGGGCTACGCCTGGCCGGGGAACATTCGCCAACTGGCGAACGTGGTGCGGTGCGCGGTGCTTGCGAATACGGGCCCGGAATTGCTGATGAAGCACCTTCCCGAGTCGCTCTTCTGATACGCAGCCGGCGGGGTGAAATGCGTGCGCGCGAGGCTGCCCGCACCCAGGTGGCTGCAACAGAGGCAACCGGAGCCGCGATTCAGAGGACGACTTGGCGACCCATCTAGGAGGAGTGGAACGGCGTAAACAGGCGCGATTCCTCTGCGGCGCGAGTACCGCCGGCCGGGTATTGGGCGCCGGCGGGCCGATGCTTGATGGAGTCCTCGACATTTCACCGGGCGGCGCCTGCGTGGTCCTGCCCGGCCCAGTGGGGCTAGGGGCAGCGTTGGGGCTTGAGTTATATCTCACGCTGAGCGGGTTTGCCTGCCGAGTCACCCTACGAGTTGTCCATGTGCGGGTCTTCCCAGGCGGCCACTACATGGCTGGCGGCGCCTTCGATCGCCATCTCAGCGATGCCGAGGTACGGGAGTTGCTGTAATCACAATGAACACACGAACGAAATCCTCGTTCGTTGTGGGAGTCCCCAATGACAACCAAGAAAACCCTTCGCGAAAGAGAGTTGGAACTACGGGCCCTGCTCGCGATGTCGCCCGGTCAGCAGCAAGTTGAAGAACTGGCGTCACAGTATCACGCGGCGAGTGGTAAACCAAGGCCTGCAGGCACGTCCGTGATCACCTACATTCTTGTCCACGAGCGTGAGCGCGGGTTGATTTGCGTTTGAGCGGACGGTCCTCGTCCCCGACTCGCCTCTAGATTATTGCGCGCGCGGGTGTTCCGACCGCTGCCCAGTGCCGAGTCTTCGTTGCAAGAGGACATTATTCTGGCTCAAGCAACGGTGTTTCCCACACTATTCGATCTTATGAGATTGCGGTGGGCGCCGCGCAGCCGGAAATGATGGCAAAGGCATTCCGAGCCTATTTACTGGAAGAGATCGATATTATGACCCTGTGGCGCCATTGCCAAGCAATAGATGTTGTTGGTGTGAGTCACCTTCCTGCACTAAAGCATCTGTACTGCGCGCCGAGCCCACTCGGCAGGACGATTCAGTAGCCTTTTCCCCCGTCCCCTGAATGTCATCATTTGGCAATTTGTGGGCTCCTGATGTTTGATTTCGGCGACCTTCAGGGAACTGGCAAGGACTCACGGCAAGATAGAAATCCGAATGGTTCCGTGACAAACGTCATCGCGAAGTTTCACAAGGGCGGCTTCAAGAAGAACGCCGCCTCGGGTCGCGCCTGAATAGGTTGGCCGCTCATGAAGAAAGACATGTGGAAAGGAACATGGACAAGAGGCCCCGCTCTCCCTGGTGGTAATCAGGGGCACACGTTCGCCGCCAAACGTTCCGATGATTCTAACGACGAATTCAACTACGTGCTGAAGATACTGAAGCGGCAGGATGATGCGATCAGTGCCGGCGCATGTACAGAGAAGTGGCGTCCCTCGAAACGCTGGAACACCCCGGAATCGCGTCCTTAGAAGATTCAAATGCTGCAAGCTTTAGGGACGACGTTGAGCTCTATTTTGTCATGCAACGAATCAAGGGAGTGGATCTGGAGCAGTTCGCAAACGACTTCACAATAGATCTCACGGTCGCAGCGAACATGATCATCAAGGTTCTGGCTGTTCTGAAGTTCTGCCATGAACAGGGCGTTATTCACCGAGACATCAAGCCGTGCCACGTGATCTTGCGTCAGGGCGATCCAAGTGATCCCGTGCTCATCGATTTTGGCTTGGCGTTTAACGAGAAAACTGATTGCGAATTTGAAACGGAGTCCGATCAAGGAGTTGGCAATTGATTCATGATCCTTCCCGAACAGATGGTACCGGGAGATGCAAAGCGGGATCCGCGATCGGATATTACCCAAACCTTAGGCATTTTCTTTTTCCTCTTGACGAAGGCGCGCCCCGGATTGATCAATACGCCCGACTACAGCAAACCGCATCAACGTGTAAGTGTGCGCCGCTTTTTACCAAATATGGAAAGCCGACAGTATGACAGGCTGCAGCGCATTTTTGACGTCGGATTCGAATATGATCCCGACCGACGATGGCAATCCATTGACTCCCTGCGCGAGAACTAGAATGCCTCCTCTCTTCAGCGGTCGAATGTTTGGATGTTCCTTTCGCTGAGCGGCTCGCTGAACTAAGCAAGCGGGTGTCCGAGGCGCCTGCCACGAAAAGGGCTCTTCGCGTCGTTGGCCTTTTTCACGCTCTGGACCGAGCTTACCAATTGGCAGTGGCAGCTATTCAATCTCAGATGGGGAAGTTCGTTTCTATTAGGCACGGCAGTTCGGGCGATCAAAATGAGGCCCGGTATCAAGTAATACTGCATCGCCAAGTAGCTCTTACACAAGGAAACCCCGATACAGTGTCAGAAATCATAGGACGCGCCCTACCGACTGAATTTGTCGTCGGGATAAAGGATGCGGAGAGCGGGCTAAGAGAAAGAGCACGAATCGGTTTGTTCGATCCCATGGCTGAGCAGGAGATCGAGCGCGCAGTTCACGGAATTTTGGCTGAGGAGCTTTCGAAGTTCCTCGCAACGGACATGCCTGACGCGCGTCCGTAGTAAGCGTTCACCGGACGCGGAACAAGCACGTCTGCCGTTCACGGCCGACTGGATCGGCTAACATGCCGACAATTCGCGCAAAAAAATCCAGAAGGTCGTGACAAACAGCTCCGCCTTCTGGATGGTAACAGGCGGGCAACGAGTTTCGAACTGCATCGACCGCCTCCGCGACTGATCACGCCAAAGCAGATCTCTCTCCGCCTTGTCTCTTCGAAGATGGGAGTCCGAATGACGGTTCCTGAGAGTTCTTGCGCACTATTGGCAGGTTAAACGAGGTTTTGCCAAGTTGCGTTGAAAACGACGAAGATAGACGTAACATATTGCTGATAGCAGATTTATATCGTAGTGCGACGGGATTTCTTGCGCCGTTAGTTGGCTGTATACTCATCCAAACCTGCCATTTCGTTCCGCAAATGCTTTGATATCTTTGGTTTATGATTTGGCAGGATCTGCCAATGCGCGGGTGGCATGGGCTTTTGGTTATCCTTAATATATGTAAGGCATCTGCTGGAGTTCATAACTTCCGGGCGTTGCATGGCATGTCGCTCCGCACCCAGGAGGCTTCCTAATGTGCAAGCTCCAAGTGACGTTGCCTTCTCAAGTGCGCTGCGCCGTCTACACCCGTAAGTCCACCAGCGAAGGCCTCGATCACGACTTCAACTCCCTCGACGCCCAACGCGAAGCCGCACAAGCCTTCATCGCCAGCCAGGCCCACGAAGGCTGGATCTGCCTACCCACTCGCTACGACGACGGCGGTTTCAGCGGCGCTTCCATTGATCGGCCGGCGCTCAAGCGCCTCTTGGCCGATATCGAAGCCGGGCAAATCGATTGCGTGCTGACCTATAAAGTCGATCGGTTGAGCCGGTCGCTTCTGGACTTCGCCAAGTTGATGGAGACCTTCGATAAGCATCAGGTCTCCTTCGTCTCCGTTACCCAGCAGTTCAACACGGCCCAGTCGATGGGCCGGCTGGTCTTGAATGTGCTCTTGTCGTTTGCCCAGTTCGAACGGGAGATCATCTCCGAACGGACCCGCGACAAGATGGCCGCCACCCGCCGCAAAGGCAAATGGACCGGAGGCCGGCCCCTCTTGGGATACGATCTTGATCCGCTCCAGCGCCGCCTGGTGGTTAATGAACACGAGGCCCGACGAATACGCGATATCTTTACCTTGTTCTTGAACAAGCAGTCGCTCTGGCCGGTGGTGTCCGAATTGCACCGCCGCGGATGGCGGCACAAGGCTTGGACCACTCGCGCCGGGGTAAGCTTAGGCCGTCGTATTTTTGTTAGCGCTGCGCCTGAAAGATCAGTGCGCCGTGACACGCAGTTCGACGGATGCAGCAGCGCGTCCCTCGGGCGAAAAGTCTCTCGACTGAGCTTCGAAAAAACTATTAATTCCCAGCTTGGATCATGGTTTCAGTTTCTTCACCGTACGGGCGCCAAAACTATAAATGTCGGCGCGAGTATTAGCGCCGCTGGGATCTTCGGCCTGTTCGGGCGCCATGCTCCTGCAGAATACAAGCCTCGATGATTTGAATCCGCCGTCTCAAGATTCTTGCAATCCGTGGCACACCAGAGCATAATAAACTCTCCACTTTCGCTCTGACTCGTACGAAGCTTGCAATCTGGTGGACTCATTGACTTTTAACGAAGGGGCTTTGCAATGAACCTCCGGCGTCGGTCGGCGTCCGTAACCAACGTGGCTACCACTATCCTCGCTTTTGCACCGAAACTTGAAATCCTCGAAGACCGCTTGCCGCCGGGCGACGCAGTGCTCGGCACGATTTGGGGTACTTCTATCCTCATGGGAGATTCCTGTTCGAGTGTTGCGGAGATCGACCCGTCCCAACCGACCGACGCGGTTGGCAAGATAGTTCCCCTTCCCGCGAGCGACAAGATATTTGCGCGAGCGCGCGAGGAGCAAACGGATGATGCGACAGATACCTCAAATGCCGCCCGCCTTGAATTGACGTTTGCATTACCTTTGGGAGTCGTCCGAGAAGCTATTTCCGATCCGCTATCGGGCGGCAATCCACGGGTGCAAGCAGCACAACGTACGAGGCTGTCATCGCAGATCGTCTCGGCCGCTAAGCCTCAGTCAACGTCGACCGCGCTGACCGATGAACTGGGGCAAGCGACAAGACGGTCGCAGTCCGTCGCAACTGGTTCCTCGGCGATGGTCGGTGCGGACCCCATACAACGAACTCAGGTACCGCTCATCCGCGACACCGGCGGCAACGAATTAGGTAAGCCCATCCCGTTATTTGCTGAGGGAACTAATTCGGATTACATCGAATCGACTTATCAACACATATCTCGGCTATGGGGCACGGGCACGAAATACGACCTGGGTCCGCGCTGGAGTGGCGCCGAAGGTTCCGCACGAGCGTTGACTTGGAGTCTGGTACCGGACGGCCTAAACATCCCGAACGGAATCGGCGAAGGCGCGGCGCCGAGCGAGCTTTTCAGTCGCATGGATTCGCTGTTCGCGTCCCAAGGCGGCCGCCCCACATGGATCAACCGGATCACGCAGTCCCTAAACCGCTGGACCGAATTGAGCGGCGTCACCTATACGCAAATCACGTTTGGCGGCAACGACTGGGACGACGGCGCGAGTTGGGGGAGCGCCGGCTCGGCCACGCGTGGCGACATTCGCATCAGCATGAAGAATATTGACGGCGGTAGCGGCACCCTCGCTTATAACTCGTTTCCATCCCAGGGCGACATGGTGCTGGACCGAAGCGAGAGCTGGGCCAGCTCTTCCAACTCACACCGATTCATGCGCAACACCGTCATGCACGAAAACGGACACGGCCTTGGCCTCGACCATGTATGCTCCAACAATGCCGGTTTCCTCATGGAGCCTATCTTAAGCACAAGTTTTGACGGGCCTCGTCACGACGACATCCGCGCTATGCAGCGCCATTATGGCGACCCATTCGAGGACGATAACACCGCCGCCACCGCCACCGACATTGGCGCTTTGGTTTCCGGCGTTCCAGTGAACAATGTCACTGACATTCCGCCGCCACTGACCGGCACGAACCCGACAAGCACATCAAACGCCAGCATCGACGCCGACGGAGAACAGGACTACTACCGATTCTCGGTCGCCGATCCCAGCCACATTAGCCTGACCGTGACGCCGTTGGGATTTACCTACAACGACAATGTTCAAAACTTCAACGGCACGTGTCAGACGGCGAATTCGACCAACAGTTTGACGCGGGCCAATCTCGACGTCCAGTTGATCGGCTCCGACGGCAACACGGTGTTGGCAACGGCAGACACACAAGCGACCGGCCTACCGGAGTCCATTGGCGGCGCCTCCGTGGGCGCTGGAACTTATTACATCCGCGTCTATGAGGGCGATTCGCCGACGCAGTCGCAGATGTACACCTTCAGCGTCACCGCTGTCGCAAAACCGGATCGCAATCCCGTCGTGCCGAACGAAGATCCGGTGGGCCCGCCGACGGCGTTGCCGTAATTCGTTTGGATGACGAACTCGCGGTTCATCATGGATTCTTGCGGGCTGTGGCTGCGGCGCCGAGGCTGCACGTGGGGGATTGCGTTTTCATCGTTTCCGTGGAGTAGTTCTACAACCATCGGCCGACGGTCTTATGTCAAAGCGACGACAATCCGGCTTCACGCTGATTGAGCTACTGGTCGTCATTGCGATCATTGGCGTTCTTATCGCCCTGTTGTTGCCGGCCGTTCAACGGGTGCGCGAGGCGGCGAATCGCGCTGGCTGCCAGAACAACCTCAAGCAAATTGGACTCGCGCTGCAAAACTATCAGCACACACACGGCAGCTTTCCGCCGGCCTTTCTCTACGTCGAGCCGGAGCAAGGTGGACCACCTTGGTACACGGCGCCTGGCTGGGGATGGGCAGCCTTTCTCTTGCCTTATCTTGAAGCAGGACCTTTGGCTCGAAGAATTGATTTGCAATTACCTATTGAAGACTCCGTGCATCTGGACGTGCGAACGATCCTCTTGCAGTTCTACCGGTGCCCATCCGACCGAGAGACTGCCGTCTATCCGGTGCTGAGCATGCTGGGCGTGCACGTGGCGGATGCGGCACCCATAAGCTATGCAGCGAACTATGGGTGTGGTTTGGAAATCGGTGAACACGCCGAATTTGGAAACGGGATATTCTATCGCAACAGCAAGATTCGCGTCGCGGACATTACGGACGGTACGAGCTCGACCCTTGCGGTGGGCGAACGGGCCTCGTTGTTCGCCAGGACGCCATGGGCCGGGGCGATCAATAACGGCACCGTCATGATTACGCTCGGGGCGCCGGTGAACAGCAACATAATCGAAGAGGCGCCCGTACAGGCGATGGCAAGCGTCAACGGCTGGACGCCTCTCAATGACGCGGATTCGAATCCTTACCTCTTTTTCTCGCCGCATGGGAACATGGTAATCTTTGCCTTCGCCGATGGTTCGGTTCGGCCGATCGCCACGTCGACAAGTCTGAGTACTTTGCGCGCGCTGGCCACTCGCAGCGACGGGGATTTGCACGACTTCTAGTCTAAATGGGAAACTCCTGCTCCCCGTTCGAGTCGAAGTCGGTCACATTGATAGGATCGGCATAGAACAAGTCCCGGCCGCTAAGGCCGGACATCAGATTGGGCTTCTCGTTGCCGATGACGGTATTCGGATTCAACACGTAGGTGCCGTTCAGTCCGCCGCCGCGGACAATGTGGACCATCCGCTGCCGCCAGCTGAGGTCCGTGCGGGTCCATTCGGCCATGATGGCATCGATAGCGACGGGGTGGGTATCCCATACCGTGGTGCCGCCGACGAGAATGTCATCGCCGATGCCGCCGACCAGAGTGGCGGCGCTTGGTCCGGCGATCAGCAAATTCCGGCCCGTCGTGCCGCCGTTCACTGTGATGGAGATTTCGGGGAATTCGTTCTGAACCACGATGGCGTTATTGCCGGCAAGGCCATTGAGTTCAATCTGATTCACTGACTGGATCAAGCCGGCATATTGAATCACGCCATTAACGCGCACCTCAAGGAAATTGGGATTCGCGGTGGTCCTACGAAGGACGATGCGATCGTCGGTGGGCCCTATATCATCGCCGTTGACGACGAGCTTGTTGGCCCCAGTCGTGCTCACGAAGGCGGCCTTGGCGGTATAGGATTCCAGATCAGCCGTGTAGGTGCCCGGCGAAGCGCCACGGTTGTCCGACCAGAAGCCGTGCATCGTGCCGTTGTGCACATCGAAACCGGTGTAGTCCAGGAACTCACCGCCGTAGTTGGCCAGGAGGGCCTTCGAGCGCTGCGTGGCAATATCGACCTTGCTCGGGAACGTCAGGCCTCCGTCGAAGCTGCTAGCGACGCGCGTCGTCGATGAGGCGGTATCGGCGTTGCCGTCATTGGTCTTGTAGAGAACATTGACGCTGCCTGAGGACTGATCGACGGCAACCCATGGGTGAAACTCACTTGTCGGCAGATTGTCGACGTTTCCGGCCGCTCCTGTGTTGGTCCAGGTGGTGCCCTGGTCGTCCGAATAACTGAGGTACACGTCGATATTCGAACCGGCGACGCGATCGTTGAATGCAACATAAACGCGACCATGATTTGGTCCGCCCGTGCGGTCCACATCAATGGTCGGATTGTTGTAAATGCCGCGTCGAGACTGCGGCGGGATGGAAAACTGCGTCAAATGCCCGGTCAAGACCCGCACGGTCTTGATCGAGTTCCAGCCGGCCGGGCCCCACAGGCCGTCGGGGTCGGTGCGCATCTTAATTCGGCCGTCGGTGATGTTCTGCCAGGCGACGTAGAGTTCGCCATTGGGACCAGCGACGGGGCCGGCATAAAACCCAGTGCCGCCGGTCATAACCGCCGGCGTCCACGTGTTGCCGCCGTCTTTCGAACCGACCACGCCAATGTCGGCATTGCTCTGGTCCCAGGTGATGTAGATGGCTGGATCACTCGAGCCCGGCCCGGACGGCCCGGTGCCCAAATACGGCTTATCGACAAAGCTCGATGAATGAGCGAGCCGAAAGTCGCTGGTCGGGAACGTGACACCACCGTCCGTGCTTTTGCCGACAACGAGTTTGTACGAGCCAGGGACCGAGGCGCAATAGCCGATAAACAGATTCCCTTTGGAATCGAACATGACCGTTGGATCGAAACGGAAGTCGGAATTCAGGCCGTCTTGAGCGTCGCTAATGACATTACGCGTCCAGCTCGCTCCGCCGTCCAAGCTGTAAAAGACCTGTATAGTGTTGAAGTTACTGTTGTAATCATGGCTAAACCCAACCACGTTGAGCGGATTGGTGGGGTTGATCGCCACGGTCATCTCGCTCTCTCCGGTCGCCGCGCTATTGCTAACATTGACGTCGGCATACGGAACCAGAGTCTGCGGCCCGCTCAGAAGGAGCTTTGCCGACAACAGCCGGCGGTCTTCGAGCGCCTCAATGGCGAGCGGCCGACTTTGGTTAGACCGATGTATCTTGTTATTTCCAGACCTTCGTGACGCTAGCTTCATAATAAAACTCCTCTTGATCCTCTTGATTGATGCTGCCTGCCGGGCCGAGACCAAATAAGCCGTATCTCGTAGTTTGATGGCAACGGACATTGGATTCAACAAAATGACAGGAAAAAAAATCGAGTCTACTGGCTCACCTACTTTTGCACGCGTGCGCCGTGAAAGGTGTTGTTGTACAGGACCGCCAGGCGCCTGCAGGCGGTGGGGGTGGGCGGATGCCTCCGCCTGCCACACAACGTCCGTTTGGAGCGGGGTCGCTACTTCGCTTTTCGGTGATTCTGCGAAGCGCGACCGGGAATTCACCAGCCGACAACGATTCAGCGATTTTCGGTCGGTGGTCGGAACGTCATGAAAAAGACACTAACGAACCAAGCGGTCAATGCAAAGGTAACCAAGCTCGACCTCGAGCATCCGCGGGTTATTCCGCATACCCGTTCGTTTACGCTTGCGCCCGGCGGCGGGCCAAAATCTGCCGACTGGTCCACCTACGATACGCCGGGAACTAATCGCGTCGACACGGTGCAGGACGTGGCGTTGGGTGCGGGCCGGGCGCGGGCACGTACATTGCCGTGGGAAACCAGGGCCGCGTCGGCACGATCAAGCAATACAACGCCGCCGGTGCCCTTATCAACACACAGCTCGCCATGCCAGCCCCAGGAAATCGAGTTGTGATCAAAGGCACTGCAACTCACCCGGTAAGTGGCAATAAGTATGTTTTGAAACATGTGTTTACAGCGGCGGGAGCCTTCGTAAACTCTTTCGTCGAATGTTATCCACCTCTCGCAGGAGGCGCCGGGTTTTCCGTGGCTTGGCCTCCCAACGTACAGCTCAATGCCATTACCGTTAGAAACTTGTCGCGGGCGCCACTTGAGATCAGCGTCGCCGGCACCGTGGATATCGGTGCAGGTCACGATGTACTCCTCATCTCCCACATGGATACCAACCTTACCGGAATCGTTGACGTCGCGCTTGACTTTGGCACGGCTACCCAAGGATTGTCCCTCGCGACGGACGATTCGGACACGCGCTACGCGGGGGCGCGGCTCGATAACAGCGGCATCGGTCAACCGCTTAATGTCGCGCTAGCAAGCGACGACTCGACTTTACCTTGGGGCGGCGGCTTCATATGGAGCCTCGGCTCGCCGTCCGATCGAGCGTCGACCGGTTTCTATGGCATGACTGCCGTCGCCGGACAACTTTACATGAGTGGTAGATTGCCCGACTTCGCATTCAACCCGGCGATCTCGCCTGACACCCAAGACTATGAGAATAACGTCATAGCGAATGTGAGTGCGTCTGACGGCGTTACCGCAGTCTATGCTTTTGGCTACGGAATTTCCGGGGGCGACTATGGGTCAGACGACAGCGATGTAACTCCGTCGGGCCACTTAGTCACAACCGGTAGCGCGGACACGTACGCCGTCCAGACGGATGCTCAGGCCCTTACGGTTGGCGACCTATCCCAGTTCGACGCGGCGGGCGCACCAATCGCTTTTCGAGACACCGGCGACTGCGATGGCACCCTCAATAAGGATACCGACGGTCGTGGCGTCGCCATTGACCCGTCCGGTGATGTGTTGATTGGCGGAATCACCAACGCGGGCAAGGTTTCGTTTGAAGCGGGTCTGTGTCCCACAGGAAATCCCCCGCAGCTCTTGAGCGGAGACTCCACCTATGGGCCAACTGGATCTCCGCCCGAAGGCCCGCCATCGGACGGCTACGTATTCAAGGACAACAATCCGGTGGGAACCTAGCTCGCGGCCGCCGGCGTTGGATTCGATACGCCGCTCATCCCGACACTATCTGCCGTGTCAGGGACGCATTGATGCCAGTTCGCAATGTGTCCGTGAACGGCGCTGAAATCCTAGCCGATCAATTCCTCAACCCAGGAATGCCAGTTGAGGTCGAGCTTGCCAACGAAACCCACAAAGTCATGTGCCGACGCCGGGCCAGTGTGAGGTTTTGCCTAAAGGGTAATGCGTGGGTCTATCGGGTGGGACTCATGTTCAGTGAAAACTTGTCGTTGGAAGAGGTGGACGGCTTAGGACTAGTCCATGTGAATCGTCACACCCTAGTTGCTACCGACGAATTACCTCCGTGGTATCGTTTGCCTTTGCCATCTCCACGTTTATCGTAGCTGCGACCTTGCTTTTGCGGGTGACTCGGGTCATGGCAATCCTTCGCCGCTCTTCGCGCCAATTCTCTTTTTCCTTCCGTCGTGAAAAGCCTGCGCGCTCAATAGCTGCAAAATGACGGCAATCGATTTCGAACTGCATCGACCGCCTCTACGTTGTGGATAATGTTGCAAAATGCCCCCGAAGGGGCCCATGTCAAAAGGGCGTTGGCCTACCTTGTAGATGATTCGGACTTCATCCAGGTCCACTTCAATTTGTCGGATCAACAACCGCACAATGTGAATCTTGGTTGCCATGTCGGCGTGCGATAGGTTCTTTAAGACTAGCTTCGCGAAGTCGCGAAACTCGCCCAGTACCTCCTGATAATGCTGCTGGCGCTGTTCGTGCTCTTTGGCTTCCGCGTGCTGTTGCGTAAGACTCGCTTCGCGAATGCGTGCCTTTTTAAGTCGGGTTTCGAATTCCTCTTTAGTGATCAAGCCCTCCTGGTACGCATCAACCAGACGATTGATGCTTTGCTGCACCCGGTCCAGTAGTTGCTCGATCGGTCGACTGAGACGTTCTCGACGCTTCTTATCGGTAGTAGCTCGACGCTGGAATTCGCGTTCCAAGCGATCGGGATCGGACAGCACTGACCGGATATCATCCCATACGGCTTTTTCCAACGCATCGGCGCGAATCATCTTGCCACCGCATAGGCGAACTCCGTCCCAGCGATGCGCGTCCCGGCCAGTACAGCGGTAGTAAGAGTAAGTCCGGGAGCGCCGAACAGGAGGACTACCACCTAGGATGTATACCATTGAACGACCACACCGTGGACAAACAACGAGACCTTGCAGCAAATAGCGTGGCCCATCGCTTCCCGTGCGGAATCTCTGACGGTTCTCGTCCAACTGCTGTTGGGCCGCAGCGAAATGTGCCGCGCCAATGATCGCGGGGACGGCAATTTCGATCCGGTCTTCCGGCGCCGCAGGCCCTTTAGGGCGTTTGCACGCCGTGCCCTTCCATAAGCTGTACCGGCGCGGTCGTTCGGGAAGACGCTTGCGCTGACCGTAGATGGCTCTGCCTTGATAGGCCGACTGACGAAGCAAGCGCCAGATCGTGGTGCTGCCCCAGCAACTTTTTCCACGCGACGTCGGGATTTTGGCTGCCGTCAATCGTCGGGCAATGGCATTAAGCGAACAGCGGTCGCGAATGTACCAGTCAAAGACGTTCCGCACTACTTCCGCTTGCTCCGGAACGATCTCGAAACGTGCTTCGCCGTCGCCGGCTTGTTTGTCGATGTAGCGATAACCATAGGGCGCTTGACTGAAGACGCTTACATCACCCGATCTTGCCGCCTGCCGTTTGCCGCGACGATGCCGTTCCAGAATCTTGGCACGCTCGTATTCGGCGATGATCCCCTGAATTTGCAGTAACAATTCCCCTTCCGGTGTTGCCGACACCGGATGATTGATGAACACAACTTGCACACCCGCGCGCCGAAGTTCCTCGACCAAGAGAACCTGGAACGCATATTTCCGAGCCAACCGATCAGGCGAGTGGATGTAGACGCGATCGATGGTGCCGGCCGCTGCCTCATCGCGCAACCGTTCCAGGGCCGGCCGCTCCAAGGTCTCTCCGGAGACACCGTCATCGCAGAAACAGAACTCGGCATCGAGCTTCAAACCTTCCTGCACGATGCGTTCTTTGATGGCGTTTACCTGACTGTCAATGGTGTGAGACTGCGCCTGCTTGTCGGTCGAGACGCGTGCGTAGAGTGCAATCCGTCTGGCATCATCCGACATGCTCTGCCCTCCTTGGCGCTATTTTGATGGAGCCGCGCTTTCCACGAGCGGCGCTGATCTTTCCAAGTGAGCAATCTGGCGATGGCGAGGAGAGCGCCGAGCGCGATCAGGTCGCGGCCTCGACGTGTTGGCGGTAGGAACAGGATGGCCTCTTGAAGATCGGGCGCTAGGCCGAGCAAGCTCATGATTTGGCTTATACGAGCGCAACTGACATGGCCCAATCGCGCCAGTTCGGCATAGTCGGTAACCACCCCGGCGTCGATGAGACCTTGGAAGCGGAGCGCCAGCGCCATCAAGCGGGCCACGCGCGGTGTACGGCCTGACGCTGATTCAGGTTGCCGCGGTATCCGACAAGCCATGGTCCTGCGTCTCATGGATCAACCCCTTCGCTGGCAAGGAAGCTGAGAGTCGCCTGGCGCTCGTCGGCATCGTAATCGATCCGCTGCACCAGTGTCCCCACCAGGCGAGCGCGCTGACCGGCGCTGGACGCGGTCTCCGCCATAGACCAGAGGCCTTGCGCGACAAGCTGGTTCAGGACCAGCCGTTCGATATCCGGTGCTGCCACGGTCATCGATTTACCCGAGCTGTGCTTCCAAGTGTGCCGGCAGACGTAGTAGCCGTAACGTTTGCCGTTGCGGGAGGTATAGGTTGGCGTCATCGGCCCGCCGCACGCAGCACAATGCAGCAATCCCTGGAGCAATGCGCCCGACGGCGAGCGCACTTTGGACACCGCTGGTCGGGAGCGGCGTGCCAGCAACGCCTGAACCTTGGCCCAGGTCGTGGTCGTAATGATAGCCCGATGTTCCCCGGTGTGCAGTTCTCCCTTGTAGCCAACTTTGCCGATGTACACGGGATTGCTCAAGAGCCGTTGGATACTGACCGTAGTAAACGGCTCGCCGCCACGCTGGATGCCGGCGCGGGTCGTCCACGCTTTGTGGCGCCAACCGCGTCCGTGCAGTTCCTTCACCACGGGCCAGAGTGCCTGCTTTTTGAGGAAGAGGCCAAAGATATCGCGGAGGCGGGCCGCTTCCCGAGGATTGAGGGTCAATTTTCGGAGGATGGGATCGAGGTCATATCCCAAGAGTGGTCGGCCGCCGCACCATTTGCCTTTGCGGCGGGTGGCGGCCATCTTGTCGCGCGTTCGTTCGGAGATGATCTCCCGTTCGAACTGAGCAAACGACAAGAGCACATTCAACACCAGGCGGCCCATCGATTGCGCCGTGTTGAACTGCTGCGTCACGGAGACGAAGGAGACCTGGTGCTTGTCGAAGGTGTCCATCAACTTGGCGAAGTCCAAGAGCGATCGGCTGAGGCGGTCAACCTTGTAAGTGACCACACAATCGATCCGTCCGGCCTCGATATCGTTGAGAAGACGCTGAAGCGCCGGTCGGTCGATGTTGCCGCCGGTGAAGCCTCCGTCGTCATAGCGGGTTGGTAAACAGACCCAGCCTTCCTGAGATTGGCTTTCGATGAAGGCCTCAGCGGCTTCCCGTTGCGCTTCGAGGGAATTGAACTCTTGATCGAGACCTTCACTGGTCGATTTGCGAGTGTAGATGGCGCAACGCACCTGGGACGGCAAGGAGACATGGAGTTTGCACATCAGGATGCCTCCTTGTCGCGGAGATGGAAGAAGCCGTAGCCACTGCAGTGCGAGCCGGTGATTGCTTTGGCCACGGCACTGAGGGTGCGATACGTTGCGCCGTTGTATTCGAAGCCATGTGACAGGACTTTCACTTCCAGAACGGCCCGTTTGTAGACCCGAGTGATGATGGTGCCAGGGAGCGGATGACGGCTATCGTCGCGGCGTGTGACAGTCGGTGTGGAGGCGAGCGCCATTCTGTTCAAGTGTAAGACCGGAACTCGCGGTGGACTTAAGCGTAGGTCGGCGTCGTTGGCTAGTTCGGCGGCTCGTCTTCGGGCGCGCTCGGACAGGTCTCCTTCGGCCAGCGCCTGCAGTCGCCAGGCAATCCGCCGCAGGAGCCAGACGCGGTTGCGCGTCCGCGTCGGCTCCGTAAAGAGTCGCTCGTATTCCACGCACAGTTGGGCCACGGTCATTCGGCCCAGAGCCGCCAATTGACCTGCTAGACGATCGGACATGTCAGTCACCTTCTCGGGGCAAAAGGCGTGAGGCAGGTTTGATCTTGCGCCAGGCTGCGGAGCGCTTGCCGGGCCGATAACGGCTGGCCAGATGCTTGGCCATCATGCCTTCATGCCCCTGGGCCACCAACGTCTCAAAGAACCGTTTGCCTAGACCGATGATACCTTCGGAGAAGACCAAAATCGGCTCGTTGAGTCGGCGCAGTAGGTGCTCCAAGACAGCGCGACGTTGGTGCAATGCTTCCCCTAACATCGAGCGGCCGCGGAGGCGCAAAAGATCGAAGACCACATAGGCCACCGGGAAGTTGCGACTGGCGCGGGCGATCCGTGCCGGATGCACCAGTTGGTGTCGTCGTAGGATAGCGCCCAAGGTGGGGATTCCCGAAGGCCCCCAACGGACCAACTCGCCGTCGAGGATCGTACCAGCGGGTAGACGGGCCAACACCGCCAACTCGGGATAGCGGTCGCCGTAGTCACCGCCGTCGCGGCCCCAGAGGTGCCACGAACCTTCCTCCCACGCAGCTAAGGCGCGTACTCCGTCCCATTTAGCTTCGAAGAGGTGGTCAGCGGAATCGAACGGCTGGCTTGGTACCGCCAGCATCGGTAGTGGAGGAATGGTCATGGCATCCTCCTCGTCACCGCGCGCTTGCTGCGGCTACGCGGATGGACTGTGCCGTTCGCGCGTTTCAGGGAACACGTTCCCAAGGCGGCGACACTCTTTTGCAGCGCTTCCAAGAGAGGCAGCGAGGACATCGGCGCAGCGGGAACCGGCAGCAATGGCCGCTTCTCGATGGCTGCCTGCACCAACGTAGCGAACTGTTCGGTGCGGTCGTCGCGATACTCGGACCAGTCCACCGACTGGCTATGGGCCTCGATCAGCTTGCCGGCCAAATCTTGCCGCGTCATGTGGTTGGATTACACGAGCATTTCACTGCGCGCAATGCGCTCGACGTGAATGGTCACTTTGTGATGGAGGGTGGCCAAGTGTGTCTGGCATTTGGCAAGCACAGAGGAAAAGCCCTGGCCGCCGTTGCACAGGAAGACCCAGGGTTTCTTTCCTGGATGATCAAGAAAGACTTTCTCGCAGATGCCAACGACATCGCCGCTCGGGCCTTGCGCGATGCAAGTCGCGATCTACCGCCGAAAGGATGATCCCGATGGCGGTTCAGCGCATGCCGTCGCCGCCCGCGGGTTGACAAACCACGGCTTGGCGAGCGGATCGGTTTTGAAGAAGTCTCGCAGAAGCTTGGCGACCTTTTCCCGTCCGCTTGCCGAAGGATGAGTCCCGTCCCGCTCGAAGTCGTCTCGTCTCCAAACAAGTCCGTCGCTCTTACGTGGTGTGTTGCCGTCCGCCCATAAGTATGGTCCCCATAGCAACACGGGCGCCATCACTTTGCCTTTCTCCTCGTCGTAATTGAGGGAGGCCTGCCCTTTGATTTGGTCCTGAATTAACCAACGAACCGCAAAGGCGGATTCGTACGCAAACGGCTCCGGATTGAGCACAGTCGTGGCGTAGCCACCGTATGTTCGACTGGAAAGAAACGCGATCCGAAGATTAGGAAAGCGAGCTTTGGCATTCTGAATTACCGCCAAAGTATCGCGCTGTAGTTTTCTGCCGTGCTTTTCGAGATCGCCTTGCGGAGTCTTGTTCGCAAGCTTGATCCAGACGACCTGCACCTGTTTCGGCGTCACATTGGCGTTTTTCAGTCGCTGTGCGACCACTTCCCAAGGGCGTGCATTCGGGTCGACCCACTCCGCCATGGCCTGGCCGCCTTGCGAGCCTGTCAACGATGATCAGGGATGGAGATTTGTCGCGATCCTGGTCGGCATGCCGCTTGAATACCGAGAACTCCTGAGTGGCATTCGACATGCTAATCGATAGCAGGACGACCTTTCCATCTTTGCTCGGCTTCCCGTCATCATTCATAGGCCGAATCTTGGCAAGTTGGGCTTCGGCGGCCATGCGATGATTTGCCGGTGGCTCGTTGCCGCCTTTGCCATACAGGCCGCCGTCCTCACCCTTGTAACGGTCCTTAGCCGACATCTCGGAGAGCGGGACGAGCCTCTGCGACTTCTCGGAATCCTTGACCTGCCATCCCACAACTCCACCGGCAGAGGCTCCGAGCATGATGATGAACGAGCCTGCATACTTCGAGATGCTCATCGGCTTCCCTTTCTAACTGCTGCGTACACGCTTGCCGGACGTAATGTATTCCCTTCGCTGTAATTGAAGGGGCGGGCGTCCCTAGGCCGACCCCTGCCTAACGCTTAACGTCTCCGCGCTCATTCGCCAATCTTTCGAGCTCGCGCCGAAACCCAGCGGCCTGCTCCGTTGTCAGGTTGAACACGAATCCGCTTACGGATTCCGAATGACGTGGTCCCGTTGGAGGGCCATCCAGCGGTAGAGGTGCTGCCGGTATGCGATCGCGCGTTCGGGATATCGTCCGGAAAGGTCATGCGCTTCCTCAGAGTCATTGCCGAGGTCGAATAGTTTTGTCCGGCCGGTTTCCACTTCCTGAATGAATTTCCATCGTTCGTCCCGCAAACCGACCAGAGTCAGAGAATAGTCGGTAAAAAACAGCGCCATGTGCGGCTGATGGTCCAGCAACGAACGGCCTTGGTACGCCGCTGGGAAAGGCAATCCGAGCAAGTCTAGAACGGTCGGCGCCGTGTCGATCACGCTAGCGACCCGAGTAATTCGCATTGGTGAGCTTAGCAGCCCCGGTGCCGCGATTACGAACGGCACGCGCACGTTTTCGTCATATATGAAAAGTGTGTGCGCGAAATTCCCCGAGTGCTGGCCGAACGCTTCACCGTGATCCCCGTAGATCACGATCAAGGTCTTCCGATCCAATTCCCGTTCCCGAAGCCCGCGTAGTAGTTCGCCCAGGGCGGCGTCTGCGTGATGCAACGCGTTACGATATCGGTCGACGGCGTCGTGGATGGGAAAGGGCCCAACTCGGGCGTACTGTACGGATGATGTCCCGCGATCGGTAGATAGGCAGCGAAGAATCGACCTTCTCGTGGCCCAGCGTCGATCCAATCTAAGATTCGCCGCACTGTTGTACGCTCGTTCTCCACGCCGAAGCTGGACTGGTGATCGCCGCCGATGTCGCCTGCGTCTTCGAGCGTCTGAAAACCTCGGTTCCGTACAACTGCGTCCATGCCAAGATAGCCGAAACGCCCGGAATGGAAGAGCCCAGTACGATATCCAGCCCGGCCCAGGATATCGGCTATCGAAGGCGGACGGACGTACTCGTAACGTTCGGGAGTGGTATTAATTGCCGGATAGGTCGAACATAGAACGGCGAACAGACCCTTGATGCTCTCCGGATAGGTTGTGTACGCGTTCTGGAACTGGAGCGACTGGTTCGCCAAGGTCGTGAGATGGGGCATGGGATCCTCCGCAGCGCCGTAGCAGCGGAGATATTGGGCGGCCGTCGATTCGAGGACCACAAGCATCACGTTGCGCCCGGCCGCCTCCCCCCGGAGGGCTGAGAGGTCTTCGGCTGCTCTACCGGGAAAGGGACTCTTACGCTCGTCGGCAGCCAAATCGATCGTCACGAACCGGGGCAACACCGTTGGGAGGAGCGCGGCCAAGACATTTCGGTACAGCCCGAGCGTTTCGACTTGCGCGGCCGCCCCGGGCCCCATTACTAACAATGGCGGAATCATGAGGGCGCCGACCAGGCCGAGAGTCCGCGGCGAAACCCGTTGGAACAGAAGAGGGAACAACATAGCCGACCCCAGGACGACGAGAACTAGCAGCACGTTGACCCAGGTCACGTAGAGAATAATGGAGTCGGCAAGCGCGCCATGGACGGCCCGAATTAGCGGCCACGTCAAAGGTGTGCACAAGACGCGCGCGACCGGCACGTTCATCGCCACGTAGAGGGAAATGGCTGCGTACACCGACCAACCGACCCACGGACGCCGCATACCGAAATCGAGGGCTGCGAAGAGTGACACCACGACCAGATCTTGCCACAGGTACGCAATCGGCGCCCAGACTGACAGAGGCACTGGGTATGCAGTCAGTACGGCGGCTTTCGCCACTACGAAAACGCCCAGCAGGCTCGTGGCCCTCATCTGGTCACCAAGTTCATGCGCTTAAGCAGCATGAGAGACACGATGGCGCTTTGCCGATGGCGGTGCCACACCCAGTCATGTACGAGCACGGCAGGCGCCGGCGGATGCTCATAGGCCGCTCTGCGGTCACCGACATACGCTAGCGGAAAAACCAACAGGTCGAAACCGCAGTGTCGCTCCGGATCATACCAGGCGTTGATGTAGTCGATTCCGCTCACAGCGTACGAACGGGCCGTCGCGATGTTCGCGGCGTCGGCGTCGATGACCACCAGTGACGCGTCCGGCAACAGCCGCTGACAAATCAGAGCCGTGCGTGGAAACAGGGCTCCCCCGACAATTCCCACCCGCCGCACCGCGGGAAGAAGAGGTAGCAGTTTTCGGAAAGCGCGCTCGTGTTTCTTTAAGACAAAGCGTTGCAAGCGTTCCGACCGTAGCACCCAGCGCTCAAGCCCTTCCAACGATAGGCCGTCGAGCCAACGCAGGACCGCTGGCCACCGACTGACGCGGGTGCCCGGCTGGGTCTGTCTAGATAGCCGCGTCCAATGCGTGCCGGGGTGGGCGTGGTGCTCAACGTGGAAGCCATCCTTGAAAAACAGCCAGTTATAGAGCCGACCGTAGTGGCTCGTGGTGTCGCGGGCGTGCTCGTAGAATCCGTGCAAGGAACAGAGCGCGAGGCCGGCACCATAGCCAGGAAGATAGGTGGTCAGGAAGAATCTCGGACTGAGCGTCAGAAGCACGGTCCATAGACCCAGAATTAGGGCGACCTCGACAAGCAAAGGGTGGGTGCAGCGAAGCCGCCATTCCGTGCCTGCGTGGTGGGCGAGGTGCCGCTCACGCCAAAGCGTCTGCGGCACTCCCAGTAGCAGACTCTCATACAAAGCGAACGCTCGGTTTAGTGCCCGCGCACGGAAGAATGGACAGTGAATGAAGGAATGGCTGATAGTGTTCGAGTTCCACCACAAGCCCAAGGCGATGACCGCGACTGACGGATAGCCGACCAACAGCAGGCCGTGGCCCGCGGCGAGGAGCAGGAGCAGGGCATCCCACTCGGAATACCGGAGGATGCCCGACTGCTCACGGGGAAGTGCAAACGTGCTCATGAAGTAGTCTTCGCCTTTAGCAGTTTGGCCTGAGGATGGGTAGCATTGACTTTGTACATCCCTCCTGCGACCGGATAGACTTCGGCGTCCTTGGGTTTATCATCTGCCTTCCTCACCTTACCCAACGGCTTGTACCGAGACCCGAACGCCACACACTGTGGCGTGCCCGCAACCTTCTTCAGATCGGCCCATTCCTTGCGGCAAAGGTCCGGTTTGTCTCCTGCCAGGGAGAAATACATGTAGCCCTGGATCGGTGTTTCGTAGTCCTCGCGCGTTCCGGGTTTGGACAGCGCAAATGCTCCCCACACTTGAATGCGTTCCGGGTTCTGGTCATTCGGTTCTAGGACAACCTTGTCGACGCGGGCGTAGATCCCGGTCGGGTCACTGGCCCGGACTTCTGGGGTTGCGGCCAACAGCGCCGCTAAGCACATTACTGAGACAACGTTTTTCATGATCTATCCTCCAACGAATGAGGTACAGATCGCAGCCCGTGATTTACACTGGGTTGCCACCATTCAGGATGTCGTAGTTTCCAATCCACTCTGGTTCGATTGACCGATCGCGTAACGGGCGATGATCGAGGATCCGCCCCAGACTCGATCACCGGCCTTAACGCCGCATACTAAACTGGGCGATTTCGTAAGCAGTAGCTCTGTGCGAGAACCGAATTTGATCATGCCGATCTTGCTGCCGCGGGCGAGCACCTCGCCAGGTCGCACGGCGCACACGATACGGCTCGCAAACGCGCCCGCAATCTGCTTGACCGCTAGAAGAAGGTTCGGCGCTTCTTCGGCCTCCAACAAAGTGCAGAGCTGTTCGTTCTCAAGTGGAGCAGCCGGATGGCGCACGTCCCGAAACCGGCCAGGGTGATAGCGAAGCTCGACCACCCGTGCCGTCATCGGACATCGGTTGACGTGGACGTTGAAGATCGACAGGTAGATGCCGATCTTGAAAGCCGGACCACCCAGTAGATCGTCCCAAACAAGCTCCTCCACGTCAGTCACTCGTCCGTCGGCTGGTGCCACGACCGCACCAGGCTCCACCGGCACGCACCGCGGCGGGTCTCGGAAAAAGGACGCCACGAACAACGCCGCCAATCCCGGCGGAACCGCGGCCCATGGCCACCACCAGCCCGCTACTACGGCAAGGGCCGCGAAGGGACCGCCCAGAAGCAGGAGCTCCGCCCATCCCCAATGCGCGACTGGCAATCGCCTTCGCCACTGGAACCGGTCGTCTTCGGGCGCGAACGAATAACCGCACACGTTCCGAACGAGTTTCAAGTCGCGGCAATCGATGATGTCATGCGGACACCCGGGGCACTCGCCGCGACGTACCTGCCGCATCCGGGTGACATAGCGAGGCCTTAGCCGGCGCAGCCACTTGCGCCGTAGGCGCCCCCAAGCCATCTCCAGACGAACGGCCCAACCGCCGCCTGGCTGCACGCACTCGATGTTCGTCGGTAGCCGCCTCGGGTGCGGGCGCTTCAGAGTTGTTGCGGTGGCTGCCATGTTTCTTCTTGGATTGTAATCAGTGTCATTTAGCAGGAAAAACTGTTCATAATTGAATCAATCAAGGTAATTCTTGTATTCTCCGGGGGTTCTCGTAGCGCCACCGTTCCTCTCTCTCTCGACCGATCAGGTCAGGGCGTTTGTGGAGTTGGCCAAACAGGGAAGCCTTCGCGGAGCTGCTGCGGTCCTCCATATCACCGAGCAAGGCTTGCGCAATCGTCTCGTCGCTCTGGAAGAACGACTTCGGGTGGAGTTGTACCGTAAGAGCCGCGGGCCGCGCCGCACCCCGGCTCTCACCGAGCACGGAAGACAGTTCCTTCCCCACGCGCAAGCGTTTCTGGAACGGGCACAACAATTAGGGGAGTTGTTCGGCAATGTCGCCGAGACCAACGACATACATGTGGCCGCTACCCAGTATTTGATCCTCTACGTCCTGATCGACGCGGTCCGCCGCTTTCACGCTGCGTACCCACTGATCCGCGTCCGCCTCAGCAACCGAACGGAGCAGGAGATTGAGGAACTCCTCTTGCACGACCCGGACACCGCAATCGGTGTGGCGGCACCGTACGAATCGTCGCCAGATCTGGAGTACCTGCACCTCTTCTCGATGGAGTGGAGCCTTATCACGCCCGTCCGTCACCCGCTCTTAAGCAAACCCCGGCTGAAGCTGCAAGATTTGGCGGGCGTGCCGTTGATCCTATACGAGCGCGGATCTACGGGGCGGCAACACGTCATGGACGCCTTTCACGGACAGGGGTTATCACCGCGGGTCGATATGGAGACTACGAATACAGAGATTATCGTGAGAATGGTGGAGGCGGGGATGGGTATCTCGATCGTTCCCTTGATGCCGAGCGGCAGAGTGACGCGTGGTCACCGAGTGGGTGTGCGCGCCCTGGATCATTTCATTCGGCCTGCTCGCCGCGGCACAAGCATTCATTCGGTTCCTGCTTCCCGGCAAAGAAACGTGAACGAGTGCAAACGAGCTCAAAGGTCCGAACGGAAGGCGGCTCGTGGATGCTTCAAGACCACGTCTCACCCTTCGTTCGCCGCGCGATTTGCCGCAAATCGATCAAGTTCCTGCCGAAACGTCGCCGCTTGGATCGCGGTTAAATCGCGTACGTACTCAACTCCAAACTTGCCGCGCAGATGACCTCGGAGCTGACCCGGTTGCCAGCCAAGGTTTGCGGTCTGATCCTTGATCAGAAATGCAACTTCGCGACTCACCCTTGCGGCGTTCCCGTTCGCTGCTGGCCCGCCATTGGTCGGCTTCGGCGCGGGCGGCATCGCTTGTCGTGGTGTCTCAGGCAACGCTTCCGGCGGTAACGTCGGCAGCGTGACAAACGCTTTTTTGTTCACTTCGTAATCACACCACTGCTTCGGCACTCGATAAAGATACCGGCCGATCGCGTACTTGACGGCGGCGCGCTTCAATGCGTCGCTGAACGCTGCCTTGTGCTTATCGTGTTCGTCCTTCTGTTCCGACTGCCCACCGATGTCGGTCTTTTCGATCCAGTCGCCGATGCGAACGCGCAGCTTGCAGACAACGGAGCCGTCGGGCAGCATCTGATATTGATCCTGCCAGCCGTCGATCCCGACCACGGCGTCGAGCCGATCCATGATGGCGCGGGCATCGACGTACGGCACCGCAAGCGCGCGGTTGCCGCTCACCGCCTGCGGTTTCCAATGCACATCGTGGGGCGCGAACGGGGCAGCGAAGGCCGCGGCGATTCGCTGTGTTTCGTTTCAGTCAATCCGTGGGCCTGGGTTGTTCTTCATCGTGCCGATCATTGATCGGGTTCGGAAGGTTGACACCAGAGTGCTCGCGGCCGACATTCCGCGACAAGAGGCCATCACCCGAGATAACGTGCCCGTGTCGATCAACGGCGCGCTCTTCTTCAAGGTGGTCAGTGTCGAAGAGGCGGTGACGAAGATTCAGGACTTCGTTCACGGCATCTCCTTGCTGGCCCAGACGGCGTTACGCGACGTGGTGGGCGGAATGGTGCTGGACGAGTTGTTGTCGGAGCGGGATCGGATCGGCAAAATGGTCGAGCAAGCGGTGGAGAAGGATTCCAAGGAATGGGGGTTGCAAGTCACCGGCATTCGTCTGATGGACATCGACATGCCCGAGGACCTGAAGCGGATCATGTCGCGCCAGGCGGGTGCGGAGCGCGAGAAGCGGGCGACCATCACAAAAGCAGAAGGCGACCGACTTGCGGCGGAGAACCTCGCGGCCGCCGCCACCACCATGTTTGCCAGCCCTGGCGCCATGCAGCTTCGTACGCTTCAGACCATCGACGGACTCGGACCTACCGCTTCCAACACGGTCGTCCTTGCAGTTCCTCTCGAGCTCATGGAACTGGCCAAGCGGTTTAGCAAACCAGAAGCCCTCTCGGGTAATTGAGACGCTCCTTGCGAAAGCGCTGGGAAAGGAGAAGCTCAGCGAAGCGGCGCGGAGAAGCGGCACAAGAATCCGACTATAAGTCGTCTGGGATTATGCCGCGAGGAGAGCCTCAGTCGCCTAGACCTATCGTCGTGGAAGAACCAATGACCATAGAAGGGCTTGGCGCAATCGCCATAATATTAACGCTGGCATTTGGGCTTGTTTATTATCTGAGCTATATACCGCGGCCTTTCGCGAAAGTCCTTCGATAAGAAAGCGGCGATCCGAGATGAGTTACCAGGCGCTGGATGGAGTGCTGGCGGGTTAGGTCGCGTTGCATTGCTCACGCACCTTCGCTCGCTTTCGACAGAACGGCCAACACTAGACTAGCTCGGCTCGATGATCTGTGTTTTCTAACCATTTCTCCAAAGGAGAAGGATCCATGCGGAAGTTCGTCGCTGCGAGCCTCGTCCTCGTGATCGCGGTTGCCGTCGCGGCTGCCGATGAGTTTGTGGGGTTCGTCACCAAGTTCGAAGACGGCAAGATGAGCGTCAAGAAGTCCAAGGGTACCGAGCCGCCCGAAGAAGTCACCCTGAAGGTCGCCGACAACGTCAAGATCGTCAGAGGCAAGGTCAACAAGGACACGATGAAGATCGAGGCCGGCGAAGCCTTCGAAGGCGGCAAAGACGCCCTGGCCAAGCAGGTCAAGGAAACCGCCGAGCGAGTCAAGAAGTACATCGAAGAAGGCAAGAAAGGATTCGGCCTCGCCGTCTTCGCCAGCATCGTCACCGAAGGCGACAAGGTCACCGAAATTCGCGTCACCGGCGGAGGCAAGAAGAAGCAAGATAAGTAACGACCACCCCTCGCACTCAACAATGACTAATGGACCCGGGCGACCTGGGTGGATCGATGGGAGGTGAACCATACGTCGTCACCGTCATATTCAATGACGGCAACGGAGTGACAAACGTGGCGACCTCGATCAAGTATGCTTCGAAGGCGGACCGCGATGCGGCGATGTCGACCGGTATGACGGATGGAATGGAAATGAGTTACCAGCGGCTCGATGAGGTGCTGGCTGAAGGCCGGGCCTAACAAGCGGTTCAACCCGACGTGTGTGGCGTTCGGGTCTGGTCTGTAAAGCACGCAACTCGCGCCGCACAACGCGGGTTAACCTGGGCGTTATCCAGTTGAAAACACGAGATTCAGTTACCGCTATAGGAGCAGATATGGCTCACTACATCGACGGATTCGTCTTTCCCATTCCGCGCAATCGCCTGAACGAGTACAAGCGTCTTGCCCAGGCGGCTGCAGAGATTTGGAAGGAACATGGCGCACTCCACTACTGGGAATATGTCGGTGACGATTTGAAATTGGAGGGAACGCGCTCGTTCACTGATCTCATAGCAGCAACGGACGAGGAATCCATCGTGTTTGGATGGGTGGTCTTTGATTCTCGTGAGGCACGTGATCTGGCGAACGAGAAGGTCGCGGTTGACTCACGGATGGCGGAGTTGATCGCTTCATCCAACTCAGGTTTTGATGCGAAAAGAATGGCGTACGGTGGGTTTCAGTTGCTCGTTCCCTCGTCTAACGCGAACGCCGGATAACAAACCGTTGCACACGGAGCCGCGGGCCGTGCGGGTCCTGAATTCAAAGCCGTTCGCCGCGGCCCGGTGAACGGTGGCGTTCGGCGGAACGGGAGTTTACACCAAACATGAAGGGAACAGCTTTTCTCTTGACGATGCTCGCCGCGGCCATCGAGTTTTCGATTCATCGATCGGCTCCCCTTGCGCAATTCGAATTTTTGACCCAGTTGTGAACTGGTCGGAGTTGTCAACTACTGGGTCAAGCATCGTTCGGCCTGTTTTTCCCGGCGTTTTCTAGAGACATCAGAGATCGCTTGTCGAGTTCACAGACGGGGCGGGATTTCGGATGTTTGAAATCGGCGTCCGCTGGGCGCTGCCTTGGCCGTCGAAGCGCCGGATTCGGAGCGGCGGGTGAACCGTCGAACGTCCGTGCTGGGAGCTGCCAGCAGAGCAGGTCGGTGTGGTCGAAGTAGCGGATCATGGTTTGGTGTCCCAATGAGTTTGAGCGTGCCAGCAACGTCTTTGTTCTTGCCAGTCCCAGCGCGCGGCGATGGCCAGGAGCGTGGCTACGGAGATTGGGTCTCGGCCGCGTCGGGGTCGGCTAACCACCGTCGCGGACTTCCCCGTTGGATGTTTCCAAGTGTGCCGGCACGCATAATACCGATAGCGCTTGCCGTTGCGGGACGTGTGCGTCGGCGTCATCAGGCCGCCACAACCACCGCAATACAGCAACCCTTGCAGCAGCGCGCCGGATGCAGAGCGAACCGTCGCTGTCGCTAAACGCGCCCGGCGTGTGAAGATGGCCTGCACCTTGTGCCAGGTGGCGGTATCGATGATGGCTGGATGCTCGCCGTCGTGGACTTCGCCCTGGTAGCCGACCTTGCCGATGTAGATGGGATTGATGAGCAAGCGCTGGACGCTCACCGTAGTAAACGGTTCTCCGCCCCGTTCGATGCCGGCGCGAGTGGTCCATGCCTTGTGCCGCCAACCGCGGCGATGTAACTCGGCCACCACCGGCCAAAGCGCCTGCTTTTTGAGGAACAGCGCGAAGATCTCTTGGACGCGAACGGCCTCTGCCGGGTTGATCACCAAGCGTCGCTGGAGCGGATCAAGATCGTATCCCAAGAGGGGCCGTCCTCCGGTCCATTTGCCTTTGCGGCGAGTGGCGGCCATCTTGTCGCGGGTGCGTTCGGAGATGATTTCCCGTTCGAACTGGGCAAACGATAAGAGCACGTTCAAGACCAGTCGCCCCATGGACTGGGCCGTGTTGAACTGCTGGGTCACGGAGACGAAGGAGACCTGGTGTTTATCGAAGGTCTCCATCAGCTTGGCGAAGTCCAGAAGCGACCGGCTCAACCGATCGACTTTGTAGGTCAGCACGCAATCGATTTGTCCGGCTTCGATATCGGCCAAAAGGCGCTCGAGCGCCGGCCGGTCGATGAATGCGCCGCCGAAACCGCCGTCGTCGTAGCGAGTGGGTAGACAGACCCAGCCTTCGTGAGCCTGGCTGGCGATGAAGGCTTCTCCTGCTTCGCGTTGGGCGTCGAGAGAGTTGAAGTCGTGATCGAGGCCTTCGCTGGTGGACTTACGGGTGTAGACGGCGCAGCGCACTTGAGAAGGCAACGTCACTTGGAGCTTGCACATTAGGATGCCGCCTGGTCTTCGCGGAAGTCGGAACGATGGTGGCGTGATGGCAATCGTGGCGCGCTGAGCCGTAGATCGGCGTCATTGGCCAGTTCGGCGATGCGCCTCTGAGCGCGCTGAGACAAATCTCCCTCGGCCAGAGCTTGCATGCGCCAGGCGATGCGACGCAAGAGCCAGAGCCGGTTGTGCGAAGTCGTGGCTTCGCCAAAGAGTCGGGCATAGCGCTGGCGCAATTCCGCGACGGTCATCGTTTCCAGTGTTGTCAGATCGGAGTTCGTGCTCACGTTCATAGATTCACCTGCTTTCCCAAGAGAACGCGCCGGGTGGGTTTGATCTTCCGCCAGGTCGAGGAGCGCCTTCCGGGACGGTAACGGCTGGCCAGATGCTTGGCCATCATGCCTTCGTGACCTTGGGCCACCAAGGTCTCGAAAAAGCGCCGGCCGGAGCCGATGATTCCTTCAGAGAACACTAAGGCCGGTTCGTTGAGTTGGCGCAGCAACTGCTTCAAGGCAGCGCGACGGATATGCAATGGTTCTCCCAGCATTGACCGACCGCGCAGCCGCAACAGATCGAAGACCATGTAGGCCACCGGGAAGTTCCGGCTGGCGCGGGCGATGCGGCCGGGATGAACCAGTTGGTGCCGGCGCAGGATGTCCCCCAAGGTCGGTACACCGGACGGCCCCCAGGGAACCAATTCCCCATCGAGAACGGTATCCGGCGGAACACGGGCCAACACCGCCAACTCGGGGTAGCGGTCGCGGTACCAAACGCGTTCGCGGCCCCACAACCGCCACGTGGGGCCGCACGCCGCCAAGGCGCGGACTCCGTCCCATTTGACCTCGAAGAGATACTCCTCCGAGTCAAACGGCTCCCCGGCCACGGCCAGCATCGGCAGCGGATGGGTGGTCATGCGCGCCTCCGCACGGGAGATCGCTTGGCTGTCCGCTGGCGCGGATGGGTAGCGCCGTTGATTCGCGGTAGGGACGCTGCGGTGGGGATGGCGGCGACACTTTTCCGTAGAGCTTCCAGGAGCGGCAGCATCGGCACGGCCGCCGCCGGCGCGGGTGTCAGCGGCCGCTGCTCGATGGCGGCTTGCACCAAGACCGCCAATTGCTCGGCGCGGTCGTCGCGGTACTCCGACCAGTTCAGCGGCTGGCTCTGGGCGTCGATCAACTGGCTCGCCAAGTCCTTCTCGGCATCCGAGATCGCCGGCGCGGTTCCCAGCGCCGCTACCGGTCGAACTTGTGCCGGGTAGTGCAAGACATGCATGCTAAGCGTGGTGACGCCCGGCCGGACCAGCACCAGTCGGCGCTGGCTCGACAGTACCACTCGGCCGATGGCCCACTTCTTCCGTTCACGTAAGGCAGCGCTTAGGACCGCGTAGGGGTAGTTTGCCACCATGCCGTCGGGCATCAGATACAGGCTCCGACCGGCAAAGAGCGCTGGCTCAAAGTCGTCGGCGTCGATGAAGTGTTCCAGGCACAACGCGCGATCGGCGGGCGCCCGGAGTTGATCGAGTTGGTCGTCGTCGATGACCACGTGATGGTCGGGAGCATAGGCGTTGTTCGGGCCAACGAAGACATGAGCGGCGCCTTCACGCCAGCCATAGAACGCCCATTCATGGTTCCCCATGTAATCTTTGCGCGTGAGAACGGGATGTTCCTTGACCCAGATGATGGCCTGCGAGAAGTAGAGTTCGCAAGCTTTGAGGACCGGCGGATAACTACCGCAATTGCCATATCCGCCCCAAATGTAGAAGGCTCGTCCCGGCAAGAGCACGCGAGCCAGATTCCCAAACCACTCGTGCAACAGGCGATTGAACTCATCGTCCGACACAAAGTCGTTGGCCAGCGGTCGATCTTTGGCTCGGAGTTTTTTGTCGGTAGGCTTTGCTTTTTCCGGACACCGAACCACGTCGCGGCCTGGGTCGCTATTGCCGTAGCCGGCATACGAACTCAGGCCAGCAGAGATGGCGTTGTTCGAACGCGGCTCTACGTTCACGTTGTACGGCGGACCGTGTGGACCAGATGAATCGACGCACCGTCGAGCAGCCGATCGACGTCTTCGTCCTTGGCGCTATCACCGCATAAAAGCCGGTGGTTTCCAAGGGTTATCAAATCCCCCGACTGGGTCGTTGCCTCGTCCGGCAGTCCCGGCACTTCGTCGGGATCACACAGGCAGTCTTTGACATCCGGCTCGAGCAGCTTGGCTAATGCGTTCTTGTCGAAGCCGAGCAAACCTAAGTCGTAGTCCATGCCCCCGAGGTCGGCCAACTCGATGGGAAGCAAATCGTAATTCCAGTCAGACAAGTCACTGGTTTGGTTGTCCGCGATTCGAAGCGCCTTCACCTGAGCCGGCGTCAGGCCCACTGCCACGTGAACGGGCACGGTTTCCAGACCCAGCTTCAACGCCGCCTTCAAGCGCGTGTGGCCCATGACAATGACACCGTGCTCGTCGACCACGATCGGTTGCCGGAATCCATACTCGCGAATGGAAGCGGCCACGGCATCGACGGCGGCCTCATTGATGCGGGGGTTGCTTTCGTACGGCTTGATGTCCGCCAATTTCCACTGCTCGATCAGCATGGTTGCTACTCCAAATAACGTCCTGCCTTGCCTCCCGTCTCGCATACGCGCTGCGAGAGTCCACGCACACACGCGAACCTGTCACAAAGCAATAGCATGACAGGGCACTTCCCCGCCCGTCATTCCAAGAACTCTAACGAAAACAACAGTGGGAATCAGTGAGGAAACGGTGCGCACTATTAGCGCACTATTTACTGGAGGCCGGAATTCGTCCGGCCCTCGCAACCTGCATACCTTTTTGCGTGAGCCAGATGCCGGCGCCCCGTCCGATATTGGATTCGGTGCAGTGCACGTGTCTCAACCGCGCAAAATCATGAGCGTAGTTGGCAGGATCCTCCGTTGGATTGATGAGGGCAACGATCTCGCGCCGCCTCAGTCTCGCGTCTCTTAACGTGACTTCCTTCTCCAGCATGGTTTCGAGGATCAACGTCTGGCGGTCCGATAATTGCTTGCGCGTGACTTCCCATTCGTTCACGCTGTTCGTGTCAGCGGAGTCCTTTTCCCGTACCGCCCTTTTCAGCCATGTCACCACGTCGCCTCGTTTAGTGCGACTGAGTTCGTCGCCGCACAAGCCATACTCGTTGACTAGCCAATCGACTAACCGGTGCCAGGTTTTCTCCTCAAACGATGGATGTTGGAAAAACCTGCAACACAGATCACGGATTTGCGGCCATTCCGTACACGTGTCCACGTATTCCGAATGGGTCTGGCGCCGAATACGATCAAGTTCCAGCCAAAAAAATGCGTCCTTGGGAAAGGCGCAAGATGAACATTGTCCGCCCACTTCGCCCTCGGCCAACGGAGCCGCGCAATCGAGGCAGAACGGGCCTTGTGACCCCGACGCCACTGTGCCATTCATTTCCTTCCAAACCAGTTGGTGCATGTCCACCAACCCCTTCAGCAAGTTGGAAACCCATGTCCACGCCGACCGCAGCGCCGGCTCTTCGATGGTGTCCTCAATCAGTTGAGCAAGAAGCCGGGCATCGGCCGGAGCGGCCTCGAGGATGAGCCATGCATGTTGATAGGCATTCCACGTTTCTTCGGCTGTTTCGTTCGTCGGTTGATCACCCCGCAGCAGACCCGCCTCATCGAGTTCGGTCAACTTCAGGATCAGTCGGGAATCACGGAAAGCAGTGAGGGTCAAAGTGAGTTGGGAATGGATCGCGTCTTTATGCTCACGTAGTTTGGATTGGCTCGGCCTTGGCATATGGGGATCCAAGTCCCAAAGCATTTCTCGAACCGCATCGTCGAGTGCTCTGATCCGTTCCCGCAGCCGGTTCCGGCGCTCCTGCTTGGCGTGACGTTGCCGCGCCTCGGCTTCCTTTGTTTCACGGATGGTTCGGGCCCGAAGACGTGGGGTTTCCTGTCGTCCAGTATCCACCATGTGCGTTCTCCTTTACGGGCTGAAGGTCTCATATCACCCCCGCCATCATGATCATTTGCCCGCGTCATTTGCAAATTTTCGGACCTGGAAGATGCGCGGATACGCGACCGGTCAATCGCCGTGGGGCCTATATATAAGGGTGGCGAAACCGGGATTTGGGGCGGAATGGTGGGGGCAAATACTCGTAAACCTAAATAGGAAAGGCGTTTATGTCACAGAGGCAGGGCTCTTGGTACCCGAAATGAGAGTCCCTGACGCAGGGCGACCCTAGATATCTAGTCGCAAATCATTTCGTATCTACAACTTGCGTCCTGGACTGAAAGCGCCGAAATCGCTCAGTGCCTCTCATCTGCTCTCATTTGCGCCAAAAGCACCGAACCGGAGATCTCAGAGAGAGCTGAAGAGAGGTGCGATCATTCGCGGACCCGGTCGATGCAGTTCGAAACTCGTTGCCCGCCTGTTACCATCGCGCGCGACATCAAGCCGAAGACGCGTCCTGAGACTTTGTGAACCAAAACTGTAGCCGCCCCTCGCGCGTCTACTTCCGCCTTATCGCGACCCAGACGCCTACGGCGAACAACACCGCGACAACGACGAAAAACCCGATCAACACGCCGGTTTCCATTGCACGTTGCCTGTACTTCAACCTCCCCGCCGCCGCCATATCCATCGGACTACCAACCAAATACCCACTGGGAGAGCCGCAGCCGCAATAACGAGAACCACCATTGCTCGTAGACCCTCCCAGGTTAGGTTCTCCATAAGCGCTTCGCCGCCGCACCCGACTCCCGTTGGGGCTCAGTTGAGAACCATATTCAAATCTTTGATAGTTGTCAGCTTCAGCTATGACGGCGGCTTCACGGATCCGATCGACGAGCTCGCGCTGGAGACACGCGAGGATGGCCAATGCGCCAAAGGGAGTTCGAAATATCGGACCCTCCTAGCCGGCAACCACAATCCCGTCCTGAAAAAGATCGTTGCTAAAAGTCAGTTGTAGCATGGGTGTAGTGGTCCCGCGAGTTTTCAACGCACATCCGCCATCTCCAGCGACACGTTTTGCGTGCGAGTCGTTTGGGCAGTAAGGGCAGTAAAATCTGTGTAAGCCCATGTAAAATACAGTAAGATACGGAAAACATGACACGGACGATCCGCAAAAATCCTCGGGAAAACGGCCCTTTTTCGAATGAACTCGTCACATGGAGTTCAGGAGGTCCACCGCAGTGCGAGTATTCGAGATCAAAGGTGCGGTGAACGACTACCAGCATCTGCTCCCGCGCGACCGGAAGGTCACCCAGATGCTTGAGGACGGTCCGTTGTGGTTCGACGGTCGCTCGAAGCAGGAGAACTGGACGCCGCCCGAGATGATGCTGCTGAGTCCCAAGAAGAAACCGCCCGACATCTGGGACGTCAACTCGCGCACGGCGTTCGCCGCCAGCTCCAGGGCGTTCCCACTCATCCAGGAGTTCTTTGAGATGGCCGGCGAGATCCTGCCTCTGCCGTTCAAAGGTCAGACGCTGCACCTGCTGAACGTCACGGTGTGCGAGGACTGCCTCGACGGGGACAAGTGCAGATGGCTCCTCGACACGAAGGGCGAGCGGGTGGCAGTGGACGATGACTATCAACCCGGGGCCTACGTGTTCGACCCGGAGATGTTCCCCGAGTCGTCCATCTTCAAGATTCCCTACGGATCGGCCGGCCTGACACTCTGCTGGGAAGAAGAGAATGACCCGATGTGCAGCTTCAAGGCAGCCGTGGAGCACCACAAGCTCACGGGCTTGAAGTTCCGCGAGCTCTGGTTTGGTGGCTGAGCGGTGTCACGCTCTCACAGTTAATTCGCCGAAAAGACTCCGATGGCCAAATTTTTCCGCGCGTGATATTGAAGTCGATGACCAGCACGGCCATACGGCAGCGATTATTGAGATCGCCACTGTGCGACGGCGCCGGTTTCACACGGCAACTGGAATCCGCCTACCGCCGAATGTGGCGGGCGTGGTGCAAGAAACGACGCCATCAGGAGGGAATCAAGTATTTGCGCTGACCTTAACAACGCTGGGTTCGGATCGCCACAGCAAGGCGTCTTGACCGTGCCCGCTGAGAATCCCCGATTACTTTCACGACGAGGTTCGCGAGGAGGAAACAGCCACCATCGGCGGAAAATCCTTTGACCTGGATTCGTCGGCAGAGTACGATGCCGGGCGGTAACCCTTTCACCACAATCCGAAGGAGGACGCCAATGTCGCGACTCGCACATGCCTCGCGACGGTTGAACCTCGAAGCCCTTGAAGACCGAACGCTGCTGTCCACCTGCCATGTCACCCGCCTTACTGACCAAGGCATCGGCAAAGGCTTCCGTGGCGACTTGCGATATTGCATCAACAAGGTCAACAGCGAACCGGGGCCGGATGCGATTGATTTCACGGTCACGGGGACGATTAATCTAACCAGCGCCCTGCCGGACCTCGCATCGGACGTTGATATTCAAGGTCCTGGGGCCTCCTTGGTGACGATTCGCCGTGACACAAGTAGCGACTACCGGATTTTTACGGTGTTGGCCGGCACCGTCGGAATCCGAGGTTTGATGTTGGGTAATGGCAGAGAACATCTTGGCGGCGCCATCTACAACGAAGGCAATTTGACTATCGAAGAAGTCGTCGTGACCAACAGCATAAGCACTGATGGGTATGGGGGGAGCATCGACTTGGGAGGCGGGATATACAGCGCCGGAACACTCATTATATTCGACTCGCTAGTGGCAGGAAACCAGGCCAAATACGGTGGAGGAATCTACAATGCCGGCACAGCAACAGTGATTGGCTCGACGATTTCAAATAACGTTGCTACGTACACTGCTAACTCCTCAGAGGGTTTCGGCGGCGGAATCTACAATGCCGGCACCCTGGCGATTATGAGCTCAACTATTAGCGACAACGTGGCCAAGGATGGCTCGCTTTTGGTAGTTGAGGCGTCTGGAGGTGGCATACTGAACGATGGCATGATGTGGGTCGATAGTAGCGCGATTGTAAACAACCATGCTATATCGATATGGGACTATGCCGAAGGACATGGGGGCGGAATTTGCAATCTCATCCACGGAACCGCCACCATACGGAACAGTACCATCGCAAACAATAGCGCTGGCTATGGCGGCGGAGGCATTGCCTCTTTCGGCCAGCAGTTCAGCATCGACCATAGTACGATCGCTGGTAACCATGCACGAGTTGCGGGCGGTGTGTTGAATGACAAAGACTTCGCGGTTGAGCTAAGAAACACGATCACGGCATCCAATGCTGCTAGTGAATCGGAACTCGGACCAGATGTCGTCGGTCAATTCACCTCGCAAGGTTATAACCTCATCGGCAATAGTAACCAGTCCGGCGGCTTCACGTCCACGGATCTGCTAGACGTCGACCCGCTGCTCGGCCCCCTCACCGACAACGGCGGACCAACCTTGACGATGGCCCTCCTCCCCGGCAGCCCCGCCATCGACGCCGGGGACAACACCGACGCGCCGGATTTCGACCAACGCGGTCCGGGGTTCCCGCGGATCGTGAACGGTGCGATTGACATCGGTGCGTTCGAGGTGCAGGCGACGGGAGCACCGGGAACGAGCAACAACCTTGCGGTTCTGTTGACCGCAGACTTCGACGCCTTCGACAGGTGATTCAGGGGGCAGCAGCGCAGCGAGTCCATAACTTGAAGTTCCCGGCTCCGGTACGGGGGCCGCACAAGTTGCAGACACCAAAGGTGCGAGGACGATAGTCATGACTTCCAAAAGGATTCATCGGGCGGCGCGGAAACTACCGTGGGCGCCGTTGAACCAACGCTTGGTTCTAGAGCATCTCGAACGGCGCGATGTGCCGAGTTTCGTAGCCACGGTGGAGTATGACGCTGGCGTCAAGCCGGTTGCCATTGCAAGTGGAGACTTGAATGGCGACAGCCTGAACGACCTTGTCATTGCCGACGGCTTCTCTGGCAAGATCAGCGTACTGCTGAACGCGCCGGGTAATTTTCAAGCGTTAAGCACCTTTCCCGCGGGTGGGACGGCTCACGACGTCGCCATCGCGGACTTCAGCAGCGACGGCCGACTGGATGTCGTCGTCAGCAACCCGGGTCAAGGTACCATCAGCGTCTTGCGCGGTTCGGGCTCAGGAACGTTTCGCCGGCCGATGGCAATTCCGGCAGGGCCAATGCCTCTGGAGCTAGCGGTCGCTGATTTCAACCAGGATGGCAAGGTTGATGTGGCCGTCGCGAATGGCGTCAACGACGGCACCGTGAGCGTCTTGTTGGGAAAAGGCAACGGCGGCTTTGAGCCATTCCAATCCTTCGCTGCAGGATCATTTGCCCGAACAGTGGCCGCAGGAGACGTTAATGGAGATGGGTGGCTCGACCTGATTGTGGCCAAGCGAACGCGTTGATTGCAGCTATTGGTGGCCCAACTTCGGGTGGTCACCAGGGCGAAATGCGCCAGAGACATGACCTGGAGGATGGCTGCCTGAACCGAACGCGGCCAATGCTTGGGAAGCGGCGCCCGCCGACCGCATGAAGGCTTGGGCATGACGGAACTCGTGTAAAGACTGCTCGCTGGCTGAGGTATCTTATCTGTGCGAAGAATCGCGGGAAGCGACTCCGCCAATTACCAACGTCCATCGGAAGTATGCAATTGCGGGGCGCGCCGAAGTTTCGGCGCTAGGCCGTTGAACTGAACGGATGTGCGTACAAGTTTCGGTGAGCCAGTACAGTGGTAGTGGTCGAATCCCCCAAAAGGGCGCAAACCACAAGCAGAAATGATCTGATAACGCTCACAAGCCTAGACCTCCTTACGACGGGCAATGTACGGCGAAAGCCCAGCCACAAACTGCGCGGCCAACTACTTTACCTCACCGGTCAGGACGTTGGACACCGTTCGATACGGCCCGTGCTGTTCTTTGGCATCAGCAAGATAAATCTCAAACGCCTCGGCGCCCGGGCGGGCTAGCCGGATTTCATGCGACATAGTTCCTTCGCGCACCATCGTGTTGTTTTCCATCGGACGGCGATAGCTGCCTGGGCTTCCCTTGAACTCGGTCATGCAGCAGTACCAGGGCGTGGCCGTAGGTTCGCCCTCAAGAAAGCGGTATTTCACTTCGCACCGAATCGTCAGCGTGTCGAGCCGGGTTACGACCGCGTCGAATAGTTCGATTCTGGGCGCTGGGTCGCTCGGCAAGGAAAAACTGATAGGCGCTGCCGGAGGCGCTGGTGATTGAGAACAGCCAAGTGGCGCACCGCATAACCCTGAAGTTAACACAAGAATGATGAACTGGCGAGTCACAGGCGCCTCCTCTATGTTCAAATGCTACGGCTTGTTGGCCGTCGATGGTCCGGTCATTGACGCAGGGCTTCCGTTCAAGGCGTTTAACTGTCGCAAGTCCTCGGTTGAATCGGCGATGACCCGCAGATCGCAAGCGCTCATTTCGTCCGACAGATTGTTCCCAAGGCGTACCAGCTTCGGCGGGTTATTGGGATTCTTGGGATTGTCAGGCGTGTTGTCGAACCAGGCTTCCAACTTGACGACCGTTCCTTTGGGAAGCTTCAACGGCTTCTCAAAATAGTACACCTCTTGCCAGTCGAAATCCCAATCGGTGATTCGCACCAAAGGCAGGATTTCACCGGCAGGCAAGACGGCCGTCACCTTCACTTCACGACCGAGGTTGTGCATGTGGGGCGACACCGAAATGGCGGTCACGTCGGTAGGTAACGGCGGGCTTTGCGCCAGGCTGTAGTAGCGTGTGGCGCCCGGTGCGATTTCGAGGGCATCTTTGCGGATCCAGATACCGGTAACAAATCGTTTCGCCGGTTCTTTGGTGAAGTAAATGGCGATAGTCGATTGGTCGGTTTCCGGTTTGCCGATCGGCTGGTAATGGACTTGCATGACCAATTCTGAGCCCTTCTTGACCGGCATCCCGGTCGCCTCCGGCAGATACTTCGGTAGATTGGCCAGTCCCCAACCGCCAAGCGAACCGCTGGGTGGAAAGCCTGGCGCGCCGATACTTGTGTATCCCGGCTGGCCATCCTCACGGTCTCGTCTGCGCGCTAGCCCTTTGTCGTCCAAATAGAATGCCGCGTGGTGTACCACCCTGCGATTTCCAGGACGAAACTCAACAGCGGATACCGTGCGATCGCCGTCGATGGGAATTGGGATGACGAAACAGCGGTAAACATCCGGGCCGTCGGCGGGGACCGTGTATGGCTCGGGCATCTTCAATACCAAATCGGGTTCGCCAAGTTGCCACCCTTCTGGAAAAGTCGGGGTTCGCGGAAGGTCCTTAAGGTCTCCCTCCGGCGCCCCGCCGTCAGCCCAATCCGCGAGGGTCTTCAACTCTGCGTCACTCAGGTGACGCGCCCCGGCATGCGTGCCGAATCCGGCTTCAGCCTTCCACGGCGGCATCCGGCGATTTGCGGTGATGTCGCGGATGAAAGTCGCCCGCTTGGCAGCGTCCTTGTACGTCAAGAGTGGGAACGGGCCGACGTGCCCTGGGTGGTGACAATCGGCACACTGTCTCCACAAGATCGGGGCTACATCCTTATTGAATGTAGGTGTGTTCTCTGCACGCGCCGACGTGGTTAAGCTAAGTATCACCACGACTGTGCCGATTGACTTGCTCATGTTCATGGTCACTCTCCTGATTTCTTAGGGGGCGGTATCGGACAACCGAACGCTTTGGTCACCGCCACGGACGGTTCTTTGCCATCCATGACTGCTTGAATCGCCTTTTCTAAATTGCGCGTCGATGGCTCGTCGCGTTTTTTTCCGTCGAGTGCATACCGGTCATCGATCCGGCCGCGGTATAGAACGCGCCCTTCGTTTGATAGCAGCACCGCCTCGGGAATGACGCGCACCCCGCTTTGACGAGTTACCGCATGGTTGGGGTCGAGAAGCACTGGAAACGGGAGGCGATACTCTTCCTTGTGCTTCGTTGCACCCTCGGCCGTCACGTCAGGATCGGGGTGTATGCCATAGAACTGGATCGATTCGTTACCGTATCGCTTTCCGAGCCGGCAGTATTCCGGGCAGTAATAGTTGCTCACAGGACACTCGGTCCCCAAAAAGAACAGAACTACCGCTTTCTTTTGACGCCAATCGGCGGAGGTGTGCTTTTTGCCCGTCGTGTCCTGAAGGGCAAAGTCCTTAATCACAGGCAGCCGATCGCCGTCCAGCAGGCAGCAGATGGCGGCAGTGAGGAGGACAGCGATCATTGGCGTTTCCAGCGACCATGCGCCTCCAGAGACTGGAGGCGCATAGTCGAATCGAGAGTTATTTACTTAACGATACCGGCAAGCTGGATGGTGCTCGCAAGGCGTCGAGCAAATCCGTGTACCCTTCCTGCGCTTCTTTGCCTGCAGGAACCCATTTCGTACAGTATTCCAACTTAAGAATCTCGGCCGTGAGCGGGTCTTTGCCATCCATCGCTGTCATCAGTTTGGTAAACCGCGCACCGGTCTCTCTGCAGAAATCCTTGCGAGCGGTAAACACACAATGGCTAAATGGTGGCGACACCCATATCTCCTTCAACTTCGCCGCACGGTCAGGTTGCTTGGACTGAAGCTCGCTCCAAAGTTCCGGACCGATCGCGCCAGCCTGCCCGCGCCCCTTTAGCAATGCCTCGAGGACGTGCTGTTGACTGTTGCAAGGACACCCGAGCGCGTCGACCTCTTCGTGCAGACTTAGAACCTTCACGCGTTCAAAATCGACGCCTTCCTTCTTTAGAAAGTAAGCCGGCAATACGGTGGAGTCGGCTGAGTCGCAACTGCCGAAGGTGATCGTTTTGCCGTGCAAGTCCTTGATCGATGTGATGCCCGAGTCCTTGGGCACCACTAGCTTGACCCGATAGTTCACATCGGCGTCGCGCATGACCAGAGTCTGGCTGTCGCCCGCTTTTAGGTGATACTTGGCGTGCGCTTGCGGGCTATTCCAGGCAAGGTCTACGTGCTTCTTTTCCAGAGCATCACAGAGTTCGTCATAAGTGGAGTACAGCACGAACTCCATCGGCATCTCATTCTTGGCGAAGTAATGCCGCATGGCGCGAAAAATCGTCACGCAACTCGGGCTGTAGGCGACAGCGCCGATTTTCAACACCGGTCCCGAGCAGCAGTTCTTCGGTTCCTTCGCCACCGACTTGTCGTCGGCCGCCAACGAACTTGCGGACAAAAACAACGTCGCAGTCACTAAGACAATCGATCTGATTCCCATGATGTACCTTCCCTTTTGGGTGACATTTCCAAGACACGAAATCTACGCGATCACGGCTTATCTTGCCCCAGAACCTCATTTCCCGCGTAAGTGCTCAAGGCACGCCACGTCTTCTGCGAAATAGAGGAATGAACGAAATGTACAGAACCGTCCGCGTAGACAAAATTCACGCCGCCCGCGTGGTGGCTCCCGAAACGCCACAGGTTCGCATCCCATTCGTAGTTCGACCCGTCCGGTTTCATCGCATTCATATCCATCGCGCAACTGGAGCTGATGTCGTCTGTATGGAACCAGTCCTGTACATGAATGTCTCTGACTTTTGCTTCACCTGCGTAGAACGTGTTGCTCCCGCCATCCGTGACGTCCTGCATGCGGATGTACCGGCCGATGTTCCACTTGTTCATGTGGTCAATCGGCAGATGAATTCCGTCCCCCTGGCTGCAACCGTGATATGAGTCCGGCCATTGTCCGCCGACGCCCGGATTCAGCCAGCGAGGATCGCAGTTCCAACTATTGCCTGCATCGCCGCCCCAGTTGGCTCCCCAACACCCTTTGTACGAGGTGATTCCATGCTTGAAGGATTTGTTCTTTGAGGGACTATACGTCGTCTTGGCATACCAACTGATGCTTGACCAGTCGATGAACTTCGTGCCGTCGCCGATGTCGGGATCGCTTCCGCAAAGCAGAAGCTTGATGGGTGTGGCAAGCGCCGACTCCGGAGCTTCCGAAATCATCTTATTGCGAATGTCGAGCTCCTTGTACAAGTTCCCCTGCTCGATGTAAGGCAGAATGTGTGGGATCCAACCCCAGTTCTTTCCATCGGCGTCGAACGTGTAGAGGTAGTTCGGGGGAAAACACTGGAAGCCGTCATGGTAGCCATGCACGGCCAAGCCGAGTTGCTTTAGGTTGTTCGAACACCGGGTTCGATTGGCTGCTTCACGGACCTTCTGCACCGCGGGAAGCAGGAGCGCAATCAGAATGCCGATGATCGCGATGACCACAAGCAACTCGATTAGAGTAAACCCTGGCCGATAGCCACGCTTTTCTGAAGAAGTTTTCATCTTGAAGCCTCCTAAAATTGGACTGTCAAAATTGAAATCAACAACGCTAGAAGCGAGAGTTATTTCTTGAGTTTCAAGTCGTAGGCGCCTGCCGGCGGATCGGAGACGACTTCAACCGATAGGTCCGTCGTCGTCTCCTGGCCGTAGCGAGGATGCACCGCTTGGCCGCCCGACGATCGCGGCTTCGGTTTGGCTCCGCGCTGCGCCGGCGCCATCCTTCTCGTCGACAGCGGTGACGGTTACGCGGTACCATCCCGCAGGCGCGCCGTCCTTGCTTTGCGTTGACAGCGTATAAGTGCCGTCCGGGTTGAGCGGCCCCACCGCTGCGAATTCACCTTGGTTTCCCTTGGAAGCGTCGGGCCTAAATGTTACGAAGCCCGATTTGCCGACCAAGGGTTTCCCCTCGACGTACACCGTCCCTTCAACGACATAGCACTTGCCGATTCGGCCGTCGCAGCCGGGGGCGGCGGCGAGCAGCGGCAGTAACGCCGTCAATAAGGCTCGACGTGATGTTCGTGAGAATGAAGCATTCGCCATGGAGCACCTTCTTCGCATCTGCAAGAAACTTCCGAGAAGTTAATACCCACCGCGGGGAGTGCAAAACGGCGGCAAATCGCTGCGCGGCCTTTTCGCCGTTATGCGATGGTCGCCAGACGGATACGTGCGAAACAGTTTCTGTCGTTGTTTGCTAGTGACCGATCGCTTCGGCACGGAAGAGACAAGAGGCGGGACCCGCCGCTACGTGGAAGAGCGTACTCAGGAAAAGCCTTGGCCGTGTTCGACTGGAGTGAGAACGAAATGACCGAGGCGCTGGGCATTGCGAAATCGAACGATGCGCCATGAAGATTTCATCTGCGGTCCTCGGTGATCAGTTCCCACACAGTATAGACGAGCGAATGCGTCTGTCAATTGTTAGGCCGTCTGGATCTTCCCACTTAATCCACATGGCAACGACGCCGGAGATTCGTCTAATCCAGGGTACGGCGCCGGCATATACGTCACTAACGCAGGGGAGGCGTTTACAACACCGGGGACCCAACCCTCATGCACCCCGCCCCCAAGTTTTCCAGGAAGCTCGTCCACCGCCAGCTGTCTCTAGTACAGTAGCGACTTCGGCGCTCCATCTAAGTGAACGGATGTGCGTGCAAAACGTGCAAAACTCGGAAAATGCGCTTTGGGATTCGGCCTGCTCTGTCTGCTCAGCACGCCGATGCAGGCGCAAGAACGGCCGAGGGAGAATAACCGACAACGAGCCCAAGGAGCTGGGATGATGTCAGCGTTGGCGCTGATGGATGAGCCATCTGTCCAGCAAGAACTCAAGATGTCGCAAGATCAAATCACTAAGGCTACGGAAGCGCGCAAAAAGCAGGAAGAAGCGAGTCGTGGCTTACGTGAGCTAAGTCGGGAGGAGCAGTGCGCCAAGAGGCAGGAGTTGGACAAGGAAGGCGACAAGCTGGTCGCGGATATCCTCAAGCCCGATCAGGCCAAACGCGTCGCAGGGGAAACGGCGTCAAAGTCCTTCCCTACGGCGCACGCCTTTCAACCAGCCAACGCCGGATCCAGTGACGGCTTCCTGGCCAGGATAACGGCGTAGTCGTTGCCTCCGTGGCGCGGCGGTCCTTATTCGTAAAAGCGTTGTCTACAAGGCCCGGCAGCACGAGCGGAGATCAATCGGCGTGGGCGTGGCTAATCGGCCCGTACATTGATGCATGTCCGCGCCTTCCGCGTGATGATACAGGGAAGCAGGTATGTCAGTCCAAGCGGGTCCACGTCCTAACAGCCGGCGCCAGGCTCCCTTCAAGTCGGCCAGCGTGCCCGCGTCCCACCATAACGGTACGCGGCGAGCCCGACCTTATGTCGTCGAGTTTCAGGCCGCCGATTTCCGAGACGCGCAATCCGCAGCAGCGTGCGAGGCGGACAATCACCTGATTGCGTTGTGTGCGAGCCGATGTCTGCGTTTTCAGCTCGGCCAGCACCATCGCCAATTCACGGCGGGTCTGGTCGATGATCCAGTTTGCGAAATGTGCAAGTTGGACTCCGGTGTGGTCATGGGGACGTTACGCGACCGCCATGAGTACCGGTGTGCGAAAGGAAGGCAAGCGGCAAACAGACCCACTTCGCAAAAGAATGGGTTCCTTACGTCGTGCTAACCTACGTCGGCGTGTCGGGCCGGAGCGCGCCACCGGTGCGAGTCCTGGTCGGTACAATGAAGTGCCAAGCTCCACTCGCTGAGGAATTGGGACATGTTCAACCCATTCACAGAGGTCGCCCAAGGCGATTCCACCGACGTCGAGTTGGCCGCGGGGGCCAGGAACGGCGATCGCGCCGCGCTGGAGCGGTTGGTGCTGCGTCATCAAGCCTGGATTTACAACATCGCCGTCCGCATGGTGTTTCATCCGCAAGACGCCGAGGAAGTCACACAAGAGGTGCTCATCAACGTCATCACCAAGCTCAGCTCGTTCAAAGGGGAGAGCAAGTTCCGCACCTGGCTTACCGCATTGCCGCCAATCATGTGCTCAACATGAAGCGACGCAGCGCCGAGACCAGGGCGACGACGTTCGCCGACTACGGCGCGGCCATCCAGCGCACGCCCGATCTTGATTTGCCCGATCCGAAAAGTGTGCCCGTTTCGTTGCCGCTATTGGTCGAGGAAACCAAGAATAGCTGCACGATGGGGATGCTGCTCTGTCTGGATCGCGTGCAGCGGTTGACCTTTACGCTCGGCGCGATCCTCGGCGTCAGCGATGCGGTTGGCGGCGAGGTGCTGCAGGTGAGCGCCGACAACTTCCGCCAATGTCTGGCCCGCGCCCGCCGCGACCTGCACAGCTTCATGAACAACCAGTGCGGCCTCGTGAACAAGAACAATCCCTGTCGCTGCCCGAAGAAGACGCGGGGCTTCATCGAGGATGGGCACGTAAATCCTCAGCCATCTCCTGTTCGTGCCGGAGCATGTCGAGCGCGTCCGTGATGTCGCCGCGGAAACGGTCCGCGAAATCGACGATATCGTGGAGCGACAGCACGCCGCGATCTATCGCGAGCACCCGTTTCTGCAACCCTCGGACCAGATCCAATGGCTTCGCCGCATGCTCGAACGCGACGACGTGCGCGAAGCGCTGCATCTGAACTGAAAAATCTTTCGTACGAGTTGTCACGGTCGATTCCCGCAGGTGTCCATGAGAAAGACGGGGCAAAGCGATCCGCATTCTCATTACCTGGAGGGACGAGCCATGACTCTCGATCTGCCAAGACCCGCCGCCGACTACTTCACCGCGGACACCGTTGACAGCGACGCCGTTGCCGCGTGTTTCACGGAGAACGCCATCGTGAAGGACGAAGGGCACACCTACCAAGGCCGGGCCGCGATCAAGAAGTGGAAGGCGGATGTTTCGATCAAGTATCAGTACACGTGCGAGCCATTCGCGTGCGAACAGTCGGACGGAGAGACGGTCGTCACATGCCGCCTCATCGGCAACTTTCCAGGCAGTCCGGTTGATCTTCGGTTCTTCTTCGAACTCGAAGGCGACAAGATCGCGTTGCTGGAAGTCATCCCGTGAAATTATCGCCACTGCCGAAAGGAGGACGCCGATGTTCGCCGTTTACGCCACGCACGCAGCTCCCGATGAACCACTTTCCGCCCTGAAGATCGGCATGATGCCCGACCCGACAGTGCCCGATGGCTGGGTGCGCGTGAAAGTGAGTCACGCCAGCCTGAATCGCCACGATCTCTTCACGCTGCGCGGCATCAGCGGGCATCCCGAAGGGATCAAGTTTCCCATCATCCTCGGCAATGACGCGGCCGGCACGCTCGATGACGGCACGCCGGTGGTCATTTACCCCATGATGGGCAGCGATGACTGGCGTGGGGACGAGACACTTGACCCGGCATGGCATATTCCAAGCGAGTTCGTCCACGGCTCGTTCGCCGACTACGTCGTTGTGCCCAGGCGAAACGCGATCCCACTTCCCCAGACGCTGTCGCCGCTTCATGCGTCGGTGCTCGGCACGGCCTGGCTGACTGCCTATCGGGCGCTCTTTACCAAATCCGGCCTCCGGGCCGGCGACACGGTGCTGGTCCAGGGCGCCACCGGCGGCATGGCAACGGCGCTGATCCAGCTCGGCCGCGCCGCCGGCTTTGAGGTCTGGGCAACCAGCCGAACCGAAGCAGGTCGAGCGCTGGCCAGGACGCTCGGCGCGCACCAGACCTTCGCCGCCAATGAACCCCTTCCCCGGAAGGTGCCCGCGGTCATCGATAACATTGGTCCGGATTCCTGGGTGCATAGCCTGTCGTCCCTTACGCGCGGCGGCACGCTCGTAGTTCTCGGCGCGACAACGGGGTTCGACGTGCCATTGAACCTTCTTCCGATCATCGCCGACCAGCTCACGATCACCGGCTCCATCATGGGCAGGCTGGACGACATGAGGAACATGATCAACCTGATAGTCCAGGCAGCGATCGAACCGAATATCGGCGCCGTCCTGCCGATGGAGCGGGCCGAAGCAGCGTTCCGTGCGATGTGGGAAGGCAGGACGCGCGGAAAAACGGTCTTCACTCGATAGATCCTGCGATGTTGCAAGAGCGCGTTGGTCCCATCGGACCGGATTTGGTTCAGCCGTTAAGGGACGCACTTTCGTGGAAGTGGCTTCATTATCGGGAGCAGAAACCCAACTAGCCGCATACGGAAGAAAGCATGAGCATCTGTGCCCGGTCGAAACGGACCGCCACGGTTTACTCCGCGGCAAGAAACCGCGCCGCGACCACCGTAATGTTGTCCTTACCTCCACGATCATTCGCGGCTGCAATCAGCCGTTCGCAGGCACATTGCAGATCCGGCTGGTCTTGAAGAATTGCGGCGATCTGTTCCTCGGGAACCATTTCGGTCAGTCCGTCGGAGCAGAGCAACATCAGATCGCCCGATCCCAATCGAACCTTGTGTGTTTCGACGGTGATGCCAAGTTCTCGGCCGCCGACCACGTTGGTTATGACATGCCGAAAATGGTGTTTTGCGGCCTGTGCCGGCGACAGCGTTCCCTGTCGAACCATCTCACCGACCAAGGTGTGGTCCTGCGTCAGCCGGAACAGCTTACCATTGCAATAGAGATAACACCGGCTGTCTCCGACATGTGCGACGTATAAGTCGGAATTTAGGGCATACGCCAACGTCAACGTTGTCCCATCCCGTATCGGTCGGGTCGCGCTTCGCTCTCTTCGTAGACTCGAATGTCGGCGTGTCGAAGGGCCGCTTGGAAGTCGGTCAAGATGTTGGGCTCTGTGGGCCCCTGAAGATGAAAAAACCATTTGAGGGTGTTGAGCGCGAAGTCCTCAATCGCTTCTATTGCCACAGCGCTTGCACGTTCGCCGGCGCGGTGCCCGCCCATGCCATCTGCCACGAGAAACAAGTAACCGCGCTCATCGCTATGTTGCGTCGGCGACTGCGGTACGCTCGATTGACGGATCAACATGGCTTTACGCAGTTCTGCGATCAAGAATTGGTCTTCGTTCGCATCTCGGACTCGTCCTTGGTCGGTGAGGCCGAAACTAGCCACGCGCATCGGCCGACTTTCAAGGGAACGAGAATGCGAATCATCCTCGTTAAGTCGGATCTCCGGATCAGTCGGTGGCTCGGCCATGCTCCCGCCGCCTTCGTGGGTGTCCCAGAATCAATGTCGTCGCTTCTTGTATTGTGGCAAGCCTTGTGGTCGGCGATGACTATCCGCGCTCATTGTAGGCGAGTTTCGAACATCGAGTGTGCCGCCATGGCTTTATTTGACCGCGCCGACCTCCGTTCGGGACGGGCACTCGGCCGAGGATGAGGAGTAGTCCCAGTGCCGGAACAGGTATTCGTCACTTCGCAGGCTGATCCGAACAATTGAGTGGGGAGGTGATGGCTGCAACCCGGCACGGTCGTTGTTTTCCGCGTAATCCACTTGCCGACGGATTTCGTGAAAGAGGCCATGAAAACTGCGGCGATTCTTGATCATCCGGATTTTGGTTGCAAGCGCTTCTCAGCCGAGCCGGGCTTCTCAGCGAGCGCGCCGAGCTTTCGGTGCTTCCCGTTAAACTCTTCGACGGCTCTCTACGTCGCCCAACTTGTGAAGTCAGATCGATGTTTCACATCGGTCAGCGACCGCTCTCGCGTTGCTTCATGCTGCGTACCGTAGGTGGATTGCAAAAAACACGCGGAGATTAACGAGAGCGCTGAGATCTCGCGCGCTCGTTGAGAAGCCTGTCTCGGATGAGAATTGCTCGCAGCCCAAGCCGAAAATTCTCGAATCACGACGGTTTCCGCTCGGCTGACTAAATTGACCATACGGTGTCGAAAGTAGTGACAGCCGAGAGATTGGCGAGACGACGGCTGACCTAGCGCTTGTTGATAAGGTGTTCCTTCAACAACTCAACAACCTGCGCCCTTTCTTCACGGTTTACAGATGCCTCACTTTCTGCCAGGGATAGCGCCGTCGCGCCAGCTTTCGATTTAAGGCTGGCATCCGCCCCGGTAGCGAGGAAAGTTTTCACATTCGCGACGAGACCCAAGTTCGCCGAATACATTAGGGGCGTATGCCCCTCTGGGTCGGCCCAGTTAACGTCCGCACCTTGCTTAATAACTTCAGCGATGTCCGGCGCGTCCTCTAGATCCCGAACGACTCCGGGGTAATTAGGGAAACCTTCGCCCATCTCCATCTCAAATCCTTTACAGGCGGCGCGGATCAGCTCATGTGTGAGCCTGATTCGCTTTGGGTCACCCTCCGCCCCAGCTTGCCGAAGCAGTCCGACAACCTCGTTGTGGCTTTTGATGGCAGCAAAGTATAGAGCGGTTTTTCCCTTTCTCGCGTAGTGAACATCTGGCTTGTGTGCGAGGAGGAGTTTAACCATCTCGACGTTCCCGTCCATCGAGGCGTACAGGAGCGCAGTGTACCCTGTCTGTCCGGCGCTTAAGAACGCATGCGGGTCGATGTATGGGCCATTTACGCCGGCTCCGGACGCCAACCCTTCGTGGGCCTTGGCCAGGTTCCCATCGAGAACGGCTTCAATGAAGGCGTTGTCCCTTCTGATCGTCTCGTCACTACGTGAATCGTTGTGGGCGCGCGCAACCATTTCCAGGGCTGTTTTCGGTTCAGCACCTTCGGCCTTTGCGCTGGGCGAAGCCCCACCTGTTGTTGGCTTAGTGGGTGATGAACGGTCACAACCGGCAATAAGGTTGATCGCAATCGCGACGGTTGTGTAAACGATTAGCTTACTCATGTGGACGGCCTCCAAACCTCACACGGTTGACAACCGGCCAAACTCAGCCGCCAAAATGGCCGTCTTTCGGATCGGCCGCCAACTCGGCCGCCTCCCGCAGCCACACGTCCTCGCATCTAATCAACTCCTGAAGACGGCCGATCACCTTCTCACGCGTCCGGACCTTCTGCCACAAGCGGACTTGACCGAGGTTGCTCTGAGGATCGGTTATACATCCCATCGCTGTCAGCTTGGAGGTCCCAATGGAAGCCGCCGAGCCAAGTCATCGCCCGCAACATCCTCGCCCGGTCAGGCGACATCAGATCCGCTTCCCACTCAGCCTCCGTCAACTGGGCGACTCTGGGCCCACTTCGAAAATGCTTGACGTAATAATGATTGCGGGTCGCTTTGCCGGCCGTGTTCTCCAAGCGAACGACGTCAAAACGCTCGCCCAGCCAAGCGTAGTACTGGCGCCGAATGTCCGGACCAGGGCCTCCGCCGAGCTCCGTCTCCAGAAGCACTAGCGGATAGCCATTGTCAGTGACGGGATGAAGCTTCGCAGCGCTGAGATAGCAGCGCCATCCGGTTGTCAGATGTGTCTCCGAGATTACTTTACCGGCATCATCGAGGAGCGTCATCGAAATCGGTGTCGCACTCGGGTGGGGGTGTTCGTGAACGACCTCGTTACCCCTCGCAAACCGCATCTTCTTACCGGCCTCGAACAGCAGGTAAAGGGGTGGTTGGCCTTTCGCCCCAAAATCCCAGACGGACCACGGCCCGTATCGGCTTACGTCGTCCTGATACTCACGTTTCAGGCCGAGCTCAGACATGTGGGCGAGCAGTTTCCGGATGCGGTCCGGATCAAGCCCCTGCAGCTCGCTGCCGCGACATGCCTTGATGGCCTCGACGGCTTGCAACTTACTATCCTTGGAGGCTTGTTCGCCATTGGTATGTGGGTGAGAGCATCCTCCCGCAGCCACAAAACCAAGTAAGACCAGAGGCCACGCCCACAGTTGCGTAAAGACCCACACGCGGTCCTCGGGGAGAACTCCCGCGCCCGCCGTGATCGGCGGTGATCCGATCCGTTGAGGCCCGGCTCCCTTCGGCGTTTCGCGCTTGCGGCGTCGTCTTTGAGTTTTCACCTTGCGCTCACCGAAGCCACCGGGATGCATTCCAACAGGGCCAATGTTGCCCAGCAGGTTGCCGAGAAACTTGCGAATTGCGACTTGCCGCCGGGGTCGCCGTTGTCGAAAAACACCTGGACCGGACGACTGCGAGTTTCGACGAACCACGCGCCGTCAGCAGTTTGCGTTCCTAGGAGAAACTTGACACCTTTGGCGAAAGCGGCATCGTCGGGGTTAACATCCGCTTGGCGCAAGGCCATGAGGGCGGTGCCGGTCGCGTAGGCGTCACTTTCACGATCGGGAGCTTGCGACCAGCCGCCATCGTCACGTTGTTCTTTCCGAAGTTGATCTCGCGCCGCATCAATCTTATCTTGATCCGCCTTGGCCGTTACCAATCCACGAAGCCGAAACACTTTGTCTTCAGTGTCGGCAGGTTCGTTTTTTGCGAGCCATTCACGGCCTTTTGAGGAAGCGACCTCGATCCGTTCCGTGTGGTCTTTGGTGCCATATTTCCGAAGTACGCTCAAAGCCAGCGCGTTGTTTGTGAAACTGCTTCCCTCCGTCGGAGGCCGTTTCGCCAAGGCCGGCCAGGAACCGTCTGATTTCTGTCTTTGAAGCAAGTATTCAACGAGCGCGGAGGTCGTTTCGTCGGGGGCATGGTCGGCCGCATCGAGTGTCAACAGGGCATAAGCGGCCATCGTATTTCCACCGGGGATTGCCTGTCCCTTGCGAATGCGTTCATGGTTCGGTTGAAACGTCGCAAGCGTGAATTCGATCTGCGTTCGGAGTTTCTCGTTATCTACTGTGAGGCCACGTCTTTGGGCCGACGTCATCACCAGAACGGACATTGCTTGATGGTGGCAGCTGAAGCACTGTCGTTTCGTGATGTAGCTGGCGCTCCCTTGTTCGATGCGTTTTAGGCTCTTGGCGACGGCGTCATCGATGGAATCGTCGGCAGATACAACCAACGACGGAACTAACATCGCCAGCAGTGCCAAGGAGTGTTTCATGTAGTGGATTATAGTGGTGGCGAAGTCGGCGATACGCCTTACATCGTTTTGGAGTACGTTGACGGCCCAACCTTCGCCGCGTAAGCCGATTCGCGGCGCGGCAGCACGAAACGTGGATGGTAGAAGTCATACTTCGCAATTCGGTGATTTTGCGAAGCGCGTGAACTAGGCCCGTGTGTACGCGACTATTGTTCCTTCGGCCATTGAAAAAAGCTCGGGGTTGTAAAGATCAACTGTGCGGCCATTCCGACAGGCCTGCTTGAGAGCGAGCTGTTTGGCCATGAGAGGGGCGCCTTCACCGGCGCCATCACGCAAAAGGTCGGCCGTTTCGAGCTGGCTCACCAAGGCACCTTGTTCCTCGACGAGGTTGGCGACATTCCCCCGGAGTTGCAAGCCAAGTTGCTGCGCGTGTTGCAAGGGCAAGAATTCGAGCGCCTGGGCAGCACCCGAACCATTCGGGTGGATGTGCGCCTGGTGGCGGCCACGAACCGTGACCTGGCGCAGATGGCTGCCGATGGCCAATTCCGCAACGACCTCTTTTACCGCCTGAACGTCTTCCCGGTAGTGCTGCCGCCGCTGCGCATGCGCCACGAAGACATTCCCCGGCTCGTCCGCCATTTCGCGCAAAAGGTCGCGCGCCGAATGGGCCGGCGGATCGAGACCATCCCGGCCGAGGCCATGGAGGTGCTCATTCGGTATCCTTGGCCGGGCAACATCCGGGAGCTGGAGAACGTTATCGAGCGCGCGGTCATCCTGTCCCCAGGCCCCGCGCTGCACATTAACCTCGGCGATCTAAAAGTCACTGGTCAGAAGTCAGAGGTGGAAAGTACAGCGGCAACGTCTGAGGCCCGATCTCCAAATTCAGGTTCCACACTCGCCGACGCGGAGCGGGATCACATCCTCGGTGTCCTCCGCAAAACCGGATGGGTGTTGGGCGGTTCAAACGGTGCGGCGGCTCGTCTGGCGATGAAGCGCACGACGCTGCAGTCGAAAATGAAGAAGCTTGGCATCTCACGTCCGCGCTGATGCCTTTATTTCGGCACGTGCTGAACTATCGGCACGTCTATCTTCGGCACTCGACTTTCGTTCCCGAATCTTTTCTCCGATGCAGAATTCCAAGTCCTTGCGATTGCGTTGCTTAGAATGAACTGCCAAGAGATGATCACGGCCATGGCGAGCAAGGGACTGTGGACGTCGCCGTCCGGTAAGACCCCTGCGGCTACTCTATATTCATCAATACTGAAAGAAATCCGCACCAAGGGCGCGCAAGGCCGCTTCCGCAAAGTCGCCCGCGGCAAGTTCGCGCACACCTAAGCATCTCCATCAACCCACTCGGAGGAACTTCCATGTCCGCAATACCTACACCGTCCGGGTCGCCGAGCGACCCCACCGCCGCACCGCGAGGCCGGGCCAGTTGGTCCGGCCTTCTGCGTCTAAGCCTCGTCACCATCCCGGTCAAAGCCTATCCGGCCACGACCACCATCAGCGAAACCCACTGCCATCAAATCCACTCCGATTGCGGCCAACGCATCCGCTATGTGAAGCAGTGCCCGGTGCACGGCCCCGTCGAGGCGGGCGCCATTCGCAGCGGCTACTTCTACACCGACCGCGACTACGTGGTCATCGACGATGACCAGTTGGACCGACTCCGGGCGCCCGCCGAACGCGCCTTGTGCCTGGAACGGTTCCTGAGCGCTGACGACTTCGATCCAGCGCTCTTTGCCGGCCGCAGCTTGTACCTCATGCCGGACGGCCTCGTGGCCCATTATCCCTATGCCGTCTTGAGCGCGGCACTACGAGAGCACCGCAAGTGGGCCGTGGGACGAGTGGTGATGTCGGGCCAGCGCCGACTGATGCTGGTCCGACCTGGCGCTTCGGTGCTCACCATGCATGTCTTGCACTACCCGGCCCAGGTCCGTGCTGCTGTGGCGCTGGGAAACGCGCCTCCGATCTCGGATGCCGAAAAGAACCTGGCAGGCCAGTTGATCAATGCCCAGAGTTTTGCCGCCGTCGGTCGTTCGTGCGAAAGTACCCCTCGTGCCACTGACCCATGCGACATTCGGACTCACAACGCAAAGGCCGCGGAAATCAGATTTGGTATCGATGGTCTGCGTTCGCCATCGGGCGAAGGCGATTGAACCGTGGGTCTGCGGCCCGCCATTGTTCTCGTTACGGGTCAAGTCCGCCAGAGTTTTGACCCTGCCATCCGACCCCAATTTTCGGACGCGCGGCACCCAGCCCTCGGGCTTGTCGGGATTCGTATACTCCAGTACGAATAGGTCTTTGCCCCACGCCGCGACTCCCGTGGGTGTCCAAGGTTTCTCCGATTTCAGCACCGTTTCAGTTTGGCCCGCTTGCGTAATCTTCACGACACAGCGACAGCCGGTTACGGCGGCATAGACCGTTCCGTCTTCCGTAACGTCAATACCCCTCAAGTAAGGAGAGTGAAAAGCGCGGGTGCGCGAGTCTTTGGCAAGGTCGTCCTCCCGGTCCTTCACGACCACTGGATGGACAAGCGTCTTCACCGTGCCGTCCATCGCTACTTTCACGATGGCATTGGGGCATGCGACAAACAGAGAACCATCTGAACCGGCCGACAATCCGGTGACGGCTTCATTCATGTCCGCGAGCGTCGCTTTCAAGGCGAGTGCGAACAACGTGCGTTTTCCGTCCGGTGACAACCGGGTCAAAGTGTGAAAGCCGGGAGCCATATCGTCGCCTTCGGGATAGCCGCTGCCGTAATACAAATTCCCATCGCGGTTCACGACAAAGGGAGCGCCGCCACTGGCATAGAGCAGGGTTGGCTTTGCGCCTTCGGGCATGAGCTTCTCGAACAACTGGGGGAATTGAGTTGAGAATTTGCCCTCCGCGTCCCATGCCAACCAGTGCCCGCCGCCGCCGACCTTGTGGAGGCATGTCAGCTTGCCTTCGGTGTCAATTTTGAACACCCCGCGACCGGTATGGATGAAGAAGACCTCGCCCTTCTTGTTTACGACGATACCCGTCGCCGGGTGAGCAAGTGTGGTGGTCGCCAACCAGGCACCCAGAGACCAAACTGCCATCCCCGCGCCGATCCAGGAACGACCCATGATTAACCTCCAGTTCATCGCCCGGACAAACTCACCGCTAATCGCACCCGCTGTGAGTACGAGAAAATTGTAACGCGAGAGTTGGCAGATTGACACCGGTTGTCATATCGAGGAGCAATTGATCTTGCCCACGTCCGCGATCAATCGTTGGCCTCATCGGCAAACAGATGAGCCCGCACGGCCGGGGCGTGATCGCGCCGGACGTAGGCGCCGGACTAGCGCGGGTTGGTCAGCGTTGGCCCGCCTAGTCGCCGCGATCAAGCCGTAGAAAAGGCGTAGCCCAGTGGGTGGGGTATCAAGCTTTCGTAACGACTCCACTTTTTGCCAACGGTGTTCGTTTCCCCTGTTGACAAGAATGCAGTGTGTCGGCCCGACGCACGCTGGGCACTTCGGCTTGCGTGCTTATGTCGTTCACACCGAAGCTCGCAACGGCAATGGCCAAGATGCATTCGGCGAGTTGGACCGACGTAGCGAGGATGCTGCTGGCGACCGGCGGCGCGGTCTCCCCGCGGGCTATCTGCCTCCCAACTTGCCGGACAACAGCGTCGAGGTGATAATCGCAATAACTCCTCGGCAAGGAACGCGGTTGCGCGGTTCGCTGCGCGGGGGCGACTTTGAGAAGGTGAAGTAACTGTCGTCGGCCTGGAAACGATTTGAGGCGACGTCGTTCGTGAACGCCGTCTTCTCCCCTGGACAATCGTTGAGGACAATGGTCTCTCATAAGGGGAGCATTATGTTCTCAAGGCTTGCAATCCCGGCTGTCGCGAAACTCGTGATCGGCGCGCTGGCGAGTTGGATTATTGTCGCGCTCGCCCAGGCCCGAGAATCGACTACCGTCTCTCCGCAAGTCCCGGCTCTGAAGGCACCCGCGGATGTGACGCTTTCGGCCAAGGACGTTGTGATGCACCCGGACATCGAAGCAGCGAAAACTCTTTATGACGCTATGTAGGTCCCGACAACTTGGACCATGGACGTTGGCGTGCCTGCTCATTCTCGCGGCGCTCTGGCACGCCAAGGCGTCCGACCGTTGGCCGGAATTCCGCGGCGCTGACGGCACCGGCCTTTCGGACGCCACTGGGCTGCCCATTCACTGGAGCGAACAGGAAAACATCCGGTGGAAGACGCCAATTCACGACAAAGGCTGGTCCTCCCCGGTCGTTTGGGACAGCCAAATTTGGCTGACGACGGCCAACGAAGACGGCAAACAGACTGTTTGTGCTCTGCGTGGACTGTGCCACGGGTAAAGTGCTGCACGATGTAAAGGTCTTCGACGTGGACCAGCCCCAGGCAATGGGCGATGCCCAGATGTTCAACAGTTACGCTTCGCCGACGCCTGCCATCGAGGCAGGCCGCGTCTACGCCCACTTCGGCAGCGCCGGCACTGCCTGCCTCGACACGGCGACCGGCAAAGTCCTGTGGACGCGGCGCGACTTGCCATGCAACCACCACCGCGGCGCGGGCTCCTCACCGGTGCTGTTCCGGAACCTGCTGATCCTCACCTTCGACGGGTTCGACCAGCAATACCTCGTGGCGCTCGACACGGCGACCGGGGAGACTCGCTGGAAGCAGCCCCGGGTCATAGACTACGGCACCGACAACGGCGACCAGAAGAAGGCGTACAGCACGCCGGCGGTCTTCACTATTGGCGGGCAGCCGCAGCTCGTGAGCCCCAGCGCATCCGCCTCGGTGGCCTACGATCCGGCCACCGGTAAGGAATTGTGGAAGGTCTACCACGGGGGCATGAACGTCGCGTCCCGGCCGCTGCTCGGGCGGGACCAGATTTACATTTGCACGGGCGACAGCCCGACGCATCTGCTCGCCGTCCGTGCTGGTGGCGCCGGCGACGTGACCAAGAGTCACGTGACCTGGAAGGCGATTCGGGGCGTGCCGAATCGCTCGACGCCGCTGTTGCTGAACGGCCTGATGTACCTGGCGGGCGACAGGAACGGTAGCGCCACCTGCCTCGATCCCAAGACCGGGACGGCGGTCTGGCAGGAACGGCTGGCCGGCGACTTTATCGCCTCGCCGGTGGCCGCGGAGGGCCACGTCTATTTCTTCAACCGCGACGGCGCCGCGTTCGTCCTGGCAGCCGGCCGCCAGGCGAAAGTCCTGGCTCGCAACCAGCTAGACGGTGGCTGCATGGCCACCCCGGCAATTGCAGGCAAGGCGCTGTATGTGCGGACGAAAACGCATCTGTATCGGATTGAGCAGCGGAGTTGAATACTTTTGAGGAGGATTGAGCGTTGTGCGCGTCGATCCGCCCCACCTCTGCACGGAGCGCACTTCCGCCAATCTGCTCCGGCCACAGCGCCCGAAGTCGCCATTGCCGCTACGTAATGGCCCCAATTCTGGGTAATCGGATCCCTTACGGCTCAACCAAATCCGGGCGATCACACCGAAGCGCGCAACAACTCGTGAGAGGACGCGCGACCTGAGACCGGCTCGAAACGGACGCGAAGTCGGGGACGCCGAAGGAAGACGGTGAGTGTTATTCCAAGCGGATTCGTTGCGGCGCTCGTTTGCCTACCGCACAGCCTGAACCGCCTCGTCGACAATGGCCATTCGGTAGTCGTGATCGAGCATAATTTGGATGTAATCAAGACCGCTGACCGCGTCATCGACCTCGGCCCCGAGGGCGGCCACAACGGCGGCGAGCTAATCGCACGTGGCACGTCCCGAGCATCGGGCAACACTAAGCGCCGCGCACAAAGCCCGGGGCACTCGGCCGCCGAAGGCCGGAAGGCCGTGGAGGCCGCAGGAAGTGGTAATGTTGGGAAAGATGCCCGATCACGAGGTGGCACGACGGACCAGTCGTACTTTGTGTGCGGTGATGTGTTACCGATGTCGCTTAAACATTGACGGGTTTTATCGAAAGCGAACGCTGAGGGCTGCCCGCCAAAACGCGGTCGTTGATCGTTGAAGGCTGGCTACGGTCACCGCGCCCAGCATTCGCGACTCCCTCGACGTGTGACTCACGCCACGATCATTTTTCCAAAAAATCGAAGAATTTCCGAAGTCGCGCGTCCGGTTTTGGCTCCAAATCACCCTTTAGTAGTAGGGACTCGTTCGCGTGCGTGGTGCGCGCACGCGATTCTCCCTTTGGGAGGGGACCAATGACTTGGCTAACCCTAATCCAAGCAAACACTTATCGAAAGCAGTCGCGTTTGACTCGATCGAGCCGGCCGCGACTGGAGCCACTGGAAGATCGTCAGCTGCCATCTACCTGCCACGTCACTCGCCTCAGCGATAGCGGCATCGGCAAAGGGTTCCGGGGCGATCTCCGCTACTGCATCAACAAGGTCAACACGGAGCCGGAGCCGGATGCGATTGATTTCACGGTGACGGGGACGATCAACCTTACCAGTGCGCTTCCGAATCTGGCATCGGACGTGGAGATACAGGGTCCTGGATCAGATTCATTGTCCATACGCCGACATACCAGCGACGATTACCGCATTTTCACCATTGGTGGCGGAACCGTCCTCATTTCTGGTCTAAAGATGAGCAACGGCCAGGCGGAGGTTGGTGGCGGCATATACAACCAGGCGACGTTAACGCTCGAAAACGTGATTGTCGATTCAAACATCTCTACCTCCGGCGTTGGTGGCGGAATCTACAATGCCGGGGTTCTCACAGTTTCTGGGAGCTTGGTGCGACGAAACCGCGCGGCAAGCCACAGCGTGGGCCTCGGCGGCGGAGTTTTTAACGAATCCGGTGCGATTGCGATCCTCTCGGATAGTTCCGTTGTTTCCAACGAAGCGCTCAACACGTGCCAAGGAGGCTCATGCAACAACGATGTACAAACAGCAGGAGCTGGCGTTTACAACGGCTGCCGATTGATGACGGGCCGGGCGATGGCTTGAATGTTGTCCCGACAGTGATTGCGCCCTCGCACCAGGAGTCGGTTGCCAGTGTTCCGGCGCGGATTAGAACCGCGTGTCGTTGCGGAACCGGATGCGGTTCCTGCCATCCACTGGACGCCGCCGCAGTTGAGGCATCGGATAATCCGGCGCATGGAAAGCGCAGAATCAGGACTAACAGTGCCACTTGATGACATCGGTGTGTAGAAGCCCGATGCGGGGAATTTTAGCATTTGGGCCGTTTTTCGTACGTAAATGCTTGTTCCATATAACGATAGTCGGTTGCCAAAAATGGAGGGAATATTGGCAATTGGGTTTGTCAGTAGCTCGGACGTGCGTGTCCGACCTTCCCTAAATAGCTGGATTCTTCAACCCTTGAAGGACTTGTATCATGACTCGCAAGAACACGCGACAGGGCGGTGGGTGCCGCCGCACCAATCTCATTCGCCCATTGATCCTCGAACACCTCGAACGCCGCGATACGCCGAGCTTCACCGGTGCGGCGTTGTTTCCGGCCGGGCCGGCGCCGTCGGCCATCGCCGCCGCGGACTTCAATAGCGACGGCCTCAACGATGTCGTCGTCACGAATCAAGCCATCCCGGGCACGGTCAGTTTGCAACTGAACGCCGGCGGCGGCATGTTTCAGCCGCCGAAGAGCTTTCCGAGCGGCGGCAATAATCCCGTGTCGCTCGCCGTGGCGGACTTCAACGGCAACGGCACACTCGATGTGGTCGCGCTCAACACGGGAAACAACACGGTGGCCCTGCTTCGAGGCACCGGCACCGGCGTGTTTCGCCGGCCAACGTCGCTGACGCTTGGCACGGCAGCCATCGGCCTTACGGCGGCCGACTTCGACGGCGACGGCGATGTGGATGTTGCGACCGCCAATTCCTTCGGGTCGGTCACGATTCTGCAAAACCAGGGAACCGGCACGTTTCAAGCCATTCAAACGCAACCAGCCGGGCCGAATCCGATCTTCATTGCCAACGGGGATTTCAACGGCGATAGCCGCCCCGACCTGGTCTTGGCCAATAACTCCAACAACGTCGTGACCGTGCTCATGAACAACGGCAACGGTATATTCGCATTGCCTAAATCATTCGCCGCAGGCGACACCCCGCGCTCCGTTGCGGTCGGTGATTTCAACAACGACGGCGACAACGACCTCGTGGCCGCCAACTCCACTCCAGACACCGTTAGCGTACTTTTGGGCAATGGCAACGGGACGTTCGCCGCCCCCTCAGATTTTGCCGCCTTTGATTCCCCCCAATTCGTGACCGTCAGCGACTTCGATGCCGACGGCAATGACGATCTCGCGGTGGCCAACGGCAGCCGAGTGACGGTCCTCCGCGGCCTGGGGAATGGCACGTTCGCGGCCCCAGTGGGTTACGCGGCCGGCTCATCAGCCCTCGACATCGCGGTCGGCGACCTCAACAGCGATGGCGACATCGACATGGTTGTGACCAACGAGGATAGTGATATGATGTGCGTACTCTTGAATAATGGCGACGGCACCTTTCCGTCCGGGAAACTCCATCCGGCGGGAGACCTGCCCAGTTCAGCCACCGTCGCGGATTTCAATGAAGATGGCCGCGACGATGTCGCCTTCGCCAATTACTCCGGCGGGTCGATGACCCTGCTGCTGGGCCTGGGCAACGGCAATTTTTCTGCCCCGCTGAGTTACGATACCGGCCAGTCGTCCTCTGCCATCGCGCTAGGCGACTTCAATGAAGACGGCAATCTCGATGCAGCCGTCTCGTCCGACTTTGCCGGTACGAGCGGCGGCGCTGCCGTCTTGCTGGGTCAGGGGAATGGTGCCTTCTTGCCGGTCATCAAACTGAGCGCTGACTCCTTCATGGAAAGCATTGCGGTCGCCGATTTCAACGGCGACGGTAACGACGACATCGCCGTCACCAGCAGTTCCTCCAGTGGTCGCATCTGGTTCTTTCTGGGAAACGGCGATGGAACTTTCGGGCCCAAGTATTCTCAGACGGTCGGGAATTCGCCGAACTGGACCGCTACCGGCGATTTCAATGGCGACAATATTTCCGATTTGGTGACTGCCAATGCGGGCGCTAGTACCGTGAGTGTCATGACCGGCGTCGGCAACGGGACGTTCACGCGGCAGGATTTCGCGTGCGGGTCCGCGGTTCATGTGGCCGTGGATGACGTTAACGGCGACAGCAAGCATGACATTGTGGTGGCCAATGGCAATCAGGGCACGGTGAGTGTGCTCTTGGGAAATGGCGACGGGACGTTTCCTCCTCGCGTTATCTACTCTACGAATGGCCAATCCAACTTCACGGCCATCGCGGACTATGACAACGACGGCGACCGCGACCTGGCCCTCTCGAATGGTTCCGACGATACGACGAGCATACTGCTCAACGTAGGCAGCGGTACATTTGGTCCCGCGACCGTGTATCCGACCGGCCCGTACAGTACCTCCGTGGCCGCGGGGGATTTCAACGGCGATACGTTTCTCGATCTCGCCATTTCCAATTGGAACACCGATGAGATGGCGGTGCTGCTCAACGACGGCAACTGGCCGGCGCCGCTGCCGATCGGTGACGGGCCACGACGGATCGCCGCACCGACCGTTGAGCAAGGTGCGCACGCAGGACATGACGCTGTCACACCTACCGGAAGTGATATCGGTTCACCTGCTGAACACGCAACCTACATCGGAGCATCCGATGCGCCGCAAACGACATACGCCCCGCGCCGCATCGCCCGCATAGTTACGCCCGCAGCGGATTCGATGATTGATTTGGATTCAATTGAGTTGAATTAATGGACCTTTGCGACCACTATCCGAACGGAGACTTGATCCCATGACTCGCAAAACGTGGAACCGGCGATTGACGCTTGAATCGCTGGAGCGCCGCGATCTGCTCGCCTTCGCCGCGGCGCCGATGTTTGCTCTTACGAGCGAAAACGCGAGCGGATTCGTCGCGATCGAGCATCTCAATAACGACAGCCACCTCGACATGGTTGTGGCCAAGGAATCCGTTGGCTTCGTCGAGGTGCTGTTAGGGACAGGAAACGGCAACTTTGCACCAGCGGCCAACGTCGCAACCGGCGGCGCATCGTCCGGCGTGGCCATCGGCGACGTTAACGGCGATGGTCCGAAAGACCTGGTGCTGGCAATCGGTTCATCTGCGACCGTCATGCTCAACGACGGAAACGGTGGATTCCAGGCCAGTTTCAACTGGGCCGCCGGCACGGCCGCTCGTGACGTGGCGGTTCGCGATTTCGATAATGACGGCGATCTCGACATTGCCGTCGCCGGCTCGACCACGGTCAACATTCTGTTGAATGCGGGTGGCGGCATTTTTTCTCCACACGCGAGCTATCAGGCCGGCGCCAACTCGCGCTCGATGGCGGTCGCCGACTTCGACAGCGACAGCGATCTGGATATCGTGGTTGTCAATTACAACGCCGGCGGGTCGGTCAGTGTGATTATGGGCCAGGGGGACGGCTCCTTCGGCACGCCCAAGCGCTACCGCACGATCGGCCAGTCGCCGCGCGCGGTGACCGTTGGCGATTTTAACGGTGATAGTCATCCGGACATCGCGGCGTCCAATCGCGGCAGCGGCACAATTTCGGTGCATCTGAACAAGGGAGACGGTAATTTCAAGCCGCCAACAACCTACGCGGCCGGCCCGACTCCCCATGCCATTACATCGGCGGACTTCAATGCGGACGGGCACGACGACCTGACTGTTACGAACTGGGAGAGCTATAAAGGCACCGTTGGTGTGTTCCTGAGCAATCCCGATGGCACTTTCCAACCAGTCGCGCCGTACGCAACAGCCCGGTCCACGCGCGGCTTGGCAGTGGGGGACTTGAACGGCGATGGAACTGTTGACATCGCCTACAACAATGAATCGACGCACTTCAAGGGCGCGATTGGTATCCTCAGGGGCCACGGGGACGGCACCTTCCTCGCGGCATTGGTTCACGCGGACGTTGCCGAGCCAAGGAGCATAGCCTCCGGCGATTTCAACGGCGACAGTTTACCAGACGTTGTGACGGGCGATGTGCCTTTTGGCGTCCGCGTGCTCTTGGGGCAAGGGGACGGCACCTTCCAGCAGCCCGTCACGACACCGTTTTTCGAGAACATGAATAAACTGGCGGTCGGCGACTTCGATGCGGACGGGTTCTCCGATGTCGCGGTCGTAAGTGTTGCCCACGATCACGTGACCGTTTTGTTGTCTCAAGGTGACGGCACGTTTCAATCGCAGACCGGTTACGCGGTCGGGAATGCGAACACGTTTCCTACGTTCGTGATTGCCACGGACTTGAATGGTGATAGTCACGTCGACCTCGCGGTAACAAACTCCCACTATACGTCGGGGACGGTGAGCGTCCTGTTGGGCCTCGGCGACGGCACATTTTCGCCGGCCACGGACTACGCCAGCACGGCCGCGGCGGACTGCGTGACCGCGGGTGACTTCAACAACGATGGGGACGTTGACTTGGTCACGGGCCATTTTCCGCCGAATGGCGGTGTCACAGTGAGCGTCCTGCTCGGCAACGGGGATGGGAGTTTCCAACTGTCTAATAGCTACGACCTGGACGGGGTCGCGATTAGTGTGGTGGCGGGGGACTACGACGGCGACGCCAATCTCGATGTGGCCGTAGTGCGAGTCAAAGTCGGCGTTGCGACGCTCGACATCTTGTCCGGCCTAGGCGACGGGAGTTTCAGCGCACCCGTTCACTATCCGATTCCATCGTTCGGCGTTAACGCCACCGGGGGAGACTTCAATAGTGACGGCCTTGACGATATCGCCGTGTCGAGTGGATACGGCTTTGTGAGCATTTACCTCGCTCAATCAAACGGGATCTTTCAATGCCCGATCGGCTACGACGGTATCGTGTACTACGGCTATTTGACCGTCAGTGATTTTAATTCCGATAGTCATCCCGACATCGGAGTGGCGGGCGGCTTAAGTTCCAACAATTCCGGCTCGGTCATTATGCTCATGAACGACGGCGCCTGGCCGGCGCCGTTGCCGGTCGGTGATGGGCCAGCGGCGGACCTTGGAAGGCCGAGCTCGCCGGCGACGCCGATGCGTGCGATGTCCGCACGTGAGCAATTCGATTTGAACTTGGCTATGCCCGAATCCACGGCGGATGATGCCGCGCCAATACCTAACAACGGACCACGTATCCGCCCGGCGGTGCGATATGCAAGCGTCGCACGGCGCGATTCGCTTAGCGATGATTTTTCGGCTGAAACGACATAACCCGGAACCCCTTTTTTCCGGAGGAGAAATAATCATGACTCGCAACAACAGCCGGCATGCAACGGCTCGGCACGCCCGCCGATTGATGGTGGAACATCTCGAGCGCCGGGACGTGCCCAGCTTCGTTGCTGCGCCTATTTTCCCGCTTGTCAGTGATGGAGCCGGTGATCCCGAAGCGATGGCGGTCGAAAATCTCAATGACGACGGCATTCCCGACATTATGGTGGTGAAAAAGTTTGACGGCGCAGTCGATGTGCTGCTGAGCCTCGGAAACGGTCAATTTGGCTCAGCGACCGCCTACGCGGTTCCCTTGTGCAACAAGTGGATAGCGGAGACTTTGACGGCGATGGAATCTTGGACCTCGTCGTGTCAGATTCGACCGGCTTCGTAAACCCCGGCAGGGTGAATGTTTTACTCGGGCAGGCGAATGGAACCTACCAGACTCCGATTGCTTACCCTAGCGGCGGGAACCATGCCCTCGGCCTCGCTGTCGTTGACATAAGCAAAGATGGGCATCTCGACGTAGTGGTAACCAATGCTGGAAGCAATACCGTCGGCGTTCTTCTCGGTTTGGGAGATGGGACGTTTCAACCTGCCGTTGTTTCCACAGTTGTCGCCAGCCCGCAATCGGTGGCCGCGGCGGATTTCGACGGCGATGGGGAGTTGGACCTCGCCGTGTCGAATGGGGGCAGCGGTAACATCAGTATTTTGCGCGGTGTCGGTGATGGAACCTTCAACGCGGCCACGAACTTTGCTGCGGGCGAAGGCCCCCAGAGCTTGATCCTCGCCGACGTTAACGAGGACGGCCACTCAGACCTTATCGTGGTCAATCTCGTACCGGATACTGTGAGCGTGTTATTGGGCAATGGGGACGCAACGTTTCAAACGGTCAACACTTATTTCGCCTATGAATCGCCCATTTCCGTCGCCGCGGGCGACTTTAATACTGACGGCCACATTGACCTCGCGGTTGCCAATATCAACGTCGGCCTCGTGAGTCTGCTCCTCGGTAATGGAAACGGCGTTTTTCAGCCGCCAACTGGTTATTCTGTCGGCGGTTTTCCGACGTCCGTTGAGGTGGCTGACTTCAACGGGGACGGCGCGCCGGACGTCGTTGTCGCAAATGAACACGTGGCCTTGCTCCTTGGAAAAGGAGATGGCACCCTATTGCCACAATTGAATTTCGACGGAGGCGGACTGTCGTCGCGCAGCGGCGTGGCGGACCTCAATAATGATAATTACCCAGACTTTTTGGTGTTGAATAGCACGAGTCAGTCCGTAGGTGTGCTCCTAAACGACGGCAACTGGCCGGCGCCGCTGCCGATCGGCGGCGGGCTGGGGGTGGATGTGGGAATACGGAGCCCATCGTCTATTGCGGTGAAATACACAAGAACGACGGACGGCTTGGACACGAATTTCGCACCGCACTCATCCGCGGCATTTGAGGCCACGCCGAAACCAGGCGAGAATGTACTCCGCATCCGTCTCGCCGTGCGATACGCAAACGTCGCAACGCCCGATCCGTTCAGTGATCTACTTTCAATTGAGATGCCATAGTCCCAAACCCTTTGCTCGGGGGAGAAGGTACCATGACTCGCAAAACTCGTAGGCACACAACTACGCAACGGTTCCACCGATTGATTCTCGAGCGGTTCGAACGCCGCGAGGTACCGACGTTAGCGGCGCCGTCGGTGTTGCCGTTGACGGACGGCGTCGGCTTTTTGGCCGTAGAGCACCTCAACGGCGACGGCATTCTCGACATGGCCGTCGCACAAGAGTTCGGCAATTCGGTGGATGTCTTTTTGGGGACGGGCAACGGCGGGTTCGCGCCGGCCGCAAGCTACAACACCGGCGGCAACACCACCGGCATCGCCGCCGGGGACGTGAACGGTGATGGACACAATGACATCGCCGTGGCGGTCGGATCTACCGCCACCGTATTGTTGAATACCGGCAATGGCACTTTTCAAGGCCCCACCCCTTGGTTGGTCGGCTCGGCGGCGCGAGACGTCGCCCTGCGCGATTTCGACAACGACGGCGACCTAGACATTACCGTCGCGCATAGCACGACCGTGAGCATTCTCAAAGGCCTCGGCAATGGCATTTTTTTGTCACCGACGGTCTTTTCTGCCGGCGGCAATTCGCGGTCGATGGCGGTCGCCGATTTCGATGGCGACAGCGACATGGATATCGTCGTCGCAAACTACAACGAAACGGGCACGGTGAGCGTGATTCTGGGCAACGGCGATGGCTCGTTCGGACCCGGTAAGCGCTACCGCGTGGCCGGCAAGTTTCCGCGCACCGTGACAACGGGCGACTTCAACGCCGACGGCCGACCGGACATCGCCGTAGCTAACCGCGGCAACGCCAAACTCGGCGTCATACTGAACCTCGGGAACGGCACATTTGGCTTGCCGACGGGCTACGCCGCGAGTGCCATGCCGTTTGGTATCACAGCAGGCGACTTCAACGCCGATGGGTTTGAGGACGTCGCCGTCACGAACTCCGGCAGCGACGGCGCCGTCCACGTATTTCAAAGCAACCCCAACGGCACGTTCCAGTCCGCAACGGAGTACAACACATCGAATAATCCGCACAGCGTTGCCGCGGGGGATTTCGACGGCGACGGCGATGTCGATTTGGCTTTCGCCAGTAAGGCGCTGATTCCGAAAGCGGCGGTGAACCTTTTCTTCAACAACGGCGCCGGCGTTTTTCAATTCACGCCGGTGTACCCGTCCGGGATCCATCCCCGCGCTGTAACATCGGGACACTTCAATAGCGACAACCGCCTCGACATCATCGTCGGGCACACGGTCGGGAGCGCGGGCGAGTTGGGTGTGCTCTTCGGCAACGGCGATGGCACGTTTCAGCCGCCGGTCATCAGCCCGCTAAACTTCTACCTGCTCGAAATGACAATCGCGGACTTGAACAGTGACGGCTTCGACGATGTGACCTTATGGAAAGAACCGGCCGATGAAGTCTGGGTTTTGTTGAGTAATGGCGACGGAACTTTCCAGGCACCGGTGACGTACGCCGTAGGGGACAACCCGGCCGAGGTAACGGTCGGCGATTTCGATGGCGACGGCGACCTCGACTTCGCGGTGGCCAACTTCTACAGCGACGATTTGAGCGTACTCCTCGGCAACGGCGACGGCACTTTTCAGTCCGCGACCAACAGCAACATAAGCGACGCTCCCTTCGAACTCGCCGTCGGCGACTTGGACGGCGACAGCGACCTCGATCTGGTGGTGGCCAACTATTACGACGACACCGTGACCGTCCTCCTCGGCCAAGGTGATGGGAGCTTTCAGATCGGCGCCTCATACGCCGCGGGCGCTTTTCTTATCAACATGGAATTGGGCGATCTCGACGGCGACGGCGACCTCGACCTGGCGGCGGCCAACCACAATGTCGATACACTGAGCGTGTTGTTGGGCAACGGCAATGGCACGTTTTCGGCCCGGACGATTTACCCGACCGTCGCCAATCCGTTTTGCGTCAGCCTGGGCGACTTCAACGGCGACGGCGCCTCCGATGTCGCACTCGCCGCTTATACGAGTGCCGTGAGTATCTACTTAGCCGATACGACCGGCGTTCTGCAATCGCCGATCCACTTCGATTCCGGTGGAACCTCGACGCGCGAATTGACCGTGGCGGACTTCAACGCCGACGGCCGGCCGGATGTCGCCATCGCCAACGACAACGGAAACGTGGGGGTGCTACTGAACGACGGCAACTGGCCGGCGCCGCTGCCGATCGGCGGCGGGCATGGAATAGATTTCGGCTCGAAGGGAGTGTTGCCCCTCCCGGCGCGACAAGTTACCGCAGCAAGCCGAGTGCGCGTCCGCGCTTGGACCGACCCAACTGCGGCTGATGATGCAACGCTCGGACTCACGAAGAAACTTCCCATCCGCCGGGCGATGCGGTCCGCGAGCATCGCCCAACCCGATCCGTTTGTCGACGCACTGCCGATGGACGTGACAAAGTAGGTTGTTCAACTTTTTTCGGAGGAGAAGTTCTCATGACTCGTAAGACTCGTGTGCAAAGATCGACTCAGCGCTTTCGCCGATTGTCCCTCGCAAAGCTCGAGCGCCGTGACGTGCCCAGCTTCGCCGCCGCGCGCCTGTTCGCACTTGCAGGCGAAGACGTGATGGGAGCAATTGCCGTTGAATATTTGAACGGTGATAGCAACCTCGATTTCATCGTCGCGTCGGAGTTCAACAACTCGGTAAACGTTCTTCTCGGGACAGGCAACGGCGAGTTTGCACCGGCGGTGAACTACACCACAGCGGGTGATGCGACCGGGGCGGCCATTGGAGATATGGATGACGACGGCGACAAGGACCTCGTGATCAGCAACGGTTCTTCAGCCGCTGTCATGAACAACGACGGGAATGGCGTGTTTTCGGCCGCGTTCAACTGGTCCGTCGGCACGAGCACACGCGACGTTGTCATCGGCGATTTTGACAACGACGGAGACCAGGACATCGTCGCGGCCGGGTCAACCACCATCAACGTCCTGCTCAATGCCGGTAGCGGGATCTTCTTTGCGGCCGTAAGCTATTCCGCCGGTGCAAACTCGCGATCCATGGCGACTGCCGACTTCGACGGCGACAGCGATCTGGACATCGTCGTTTCCAACTACAACGCGAGCGGAACGATCAGCGTCGTCATGGGGAATGGCGACGGCTCGTTCGGGACGCCCAAACGATACCGCACCGGCGGCAAGTCGCCGCGCAAAGTCACCGTCGGAGACTTCAACGGCGACGGCGATCCGGACATCGCGGTGACCAACCGCGGCAACGACAAGGTTGGCGTGTTGCTCAACAACGGCGACGGCAACTTTGGCAATCCGAAGAGCTACGGCGCGGGGCCCGAGCTGTACGGCATCACCTCCGCGGACTTCAATGGCAACGGCTGCGACGACATCGCCGTGACGCGTGGAGATGCGACCGGTGCGGTCCAAATCTTATTGAGTAATGCCGACGGGACGTTCCAAAATCCCACTACGTTCCCAACCACCGTAGATCCGCGCAACATCGCGGTGGGCGATTTCGAGGCAGATGGCGCTTTGGACCTGGCTTTCGATAACCAGGCGATTCCGATCCAGAATGCGGTAGCCGTGCTGCGCGGCCGCGGCGACGGCACATTCATCTCCGCGCCGACAAGCTATGTGATCGACAATCCTACCGGTCTCGGTCACGGGGACTTCAATGAGGACGGAATCACGGACCTCGCGGCCGCCGATTTTCCGAACGTACTTCGTGTCATGTTGGGAAATGGCAACGGCACATTTGGGGCGCCTATTAACACCACCATCGCGTCCCAGGATTTCCGACTGTTCGCCGTTGCGGATTTTGACGCGGACGGCGATTCGGATGTCGCCATGCCGGACGCATTCGGAGATGCCGTGCAGATCCTATTGAGTCAGGGTGACGGAACATTTCAAGCGCCGGTCAACTACGCCGGCGGCGGCGCTCCCTTCCTGGCGTCGGCCGCAGACTTGGATAACGATGGCGACCAGGACCTGGTCGTCGTGACCTATAGCGAGACGGTCGGAGTCCTGCTGGGCAATGGCGACGGCACCTTCACCGCCCCGGCGATTCTTACGGTGCCGGAAGCACCCGGCCCGGTTGCCGTCGTTGATTTCAATGACGACGGCAATGTCGATCTCGCCGTCGGCCATACGAATTTTCCCCCAGGGAACTTGAGTATCCTCATCGGCAACGGTGACGGTACCTTCCAATCCCCGGTCAGCTACGATCCCGGCGGCGTGGTCTATGCCATCGCAACGGGTGACTTCGGCGGGGACGGCAAACTAGACATCGCCGTCAGCCGAGCCAACTCAAACTTTTTCAATTTGCACGTGCTCACCGGCAATGGCGACGGCACATTCGGTCCAGCACTCCTCTACCCGACACCTGAGTTCGCCAACACACTCGCCGCGGCCGATTTCAACGGCGACGGCTTCAGCGACCTGGCGGTCTCGTACGGTTATGGATTTATGAGCATTTACCTCGGCCAGGCTGGCGGCGTGCTCCAAACGCCGTTTGCGCACGATAGCGTCGCATACGCAGTAATCCAAATGTCCGTCGCCGATTTCGACACGAATGGATTTCCGGATATCGCGGTCGCCAACGGCGGATTCCCGGAACTCGTTCCGAGCAACATCGCCATATTAATGAACGACGCCACGTGGCCGCCGCTGCCGATTGACGACGGGCAGGGGATAGACCTCGGCTGGCATAGCGAGTCGACGATACCGGCGCGACTAGGATCCGCAGTAAGCCGATTCGATGTCGACGCATTGATCAACGCTGCGCCGGTGAATGGCGAGACGCCTCGACTTGCGGAAAAGTCCCGCCCACGGCCGGCGATGCGGCACTCAAACACCGGCCAGCCCGATCCACTTGACGATCCACTGGCCGGCGAGCCCGAAGCGTTAGCGCCCGGAGTCCTCTCCGCCACACGCGGACTAACGCTCCCGACTCGCCTTAGAGAATAAACCAAAGATTCCCCCACCCTTTTCTCACAGGAGAGGTTGTCATGACTCGCAAGTCACACATCTATCGTCCGCATCGTCGACGTCAGCGTTTAACGGTTGAACGCCTCGAACGCCGCGACGTGCCGAGTTTTGCTGCCGCGCCGATGTTTGCCCTAGCGGGCGAAGGCGGGGCGGGGGTAATTGCCGTCGAGCATTTGAATGGCGATGGCAACCTCGATTTCATTGTGGCGTCTGAGTTCAACAACTCGGTGAATGTGCTTCTCGGTACCGGTAACGGCAAGTTTGCACCGGCGGTGAATTACGCCACCGGCGGTGATGCGACCGGCGCGGCGATTGGTGACATAGACGGTGACGGGCACAAAGACCTCGTCATCGCCGTCGGCTCGTCGTCGGCTGTCATGATGAACGATGGGAATGGCGCTTTTTCGTCCGGGCTGAACTGGAACGTGGGCACGAGCATTCGTGACGTGGTTGTCGCCGATTTGGACAGCGACAGCGATTTGGATATTGCCGCGGCCGGATCAACAACTGTCAACGTCCTGCTCAACGCCGGAGGTGGTATTTTTCTTTCGGCCCAAAGCTACAGCGCCGGCGGCAACTCGCGCTCCATGGCGTTCGCCGACGTCGACGGCGACAGCGATATAGACATCGTCGTCGCCAACTACAACACGAACGGCACGGTCAGCGTGATAATGGGGAATGGGGATGGCTCGTTTGGCACGTCCAAACGCTACCGAACGGGCGGCAAGTCGCCGCGTAAAGTGGCGGTCGGGGACTTCAATGGCGACGGCGATCCGGACATCGCGGTGACCAATCGCGGCAACGACAAAGTCGGCGTGCTGCTCAACCTCGGCGATGGGAACTTTGCCAATCCCAAAGGGTACGCCGCGGGCCCCAAGCTCTTCGGCATAACGACAGCGGACCTCAATAGTGATGGGCACGACGATATCGCAGTGACCCGTGAGGATCTTAACGGTGCGGTTCATGTCCTGCTTAGTAGTGCCGACGGTATCTTTCAGGCGCCCACGACTTACGCAACAACAACGAACCCGCGCACCATCGCCGTCGGCGATTTGGATGGAAACGGTACAGTCGACCTGGTTTTCGATAACCGATCGATTTCAATCCAGGGCGCGGTAGCGCTCTTGCGAGGACGCGGAGACGGAACATTCATTTCGGCGCCGGTGAGCTACGTAGTAGATGAGCCGACCGATTTAGCCCACGGGGATTTTAACAACGACGGCATTACGGATCTCGCCGCCTCCGACCATCCGGATGCGCTTCGTGTCATGTTAGGAAACGGCAACGGCACATTTGCGCCGCCGGTCACCACCACTATTGTGACAGACCTCTATCGTCCAATTGCCGTCGGGGATTTTGACGCGGACGGCCGTTCGGATGTTGCCATGCCTGACACATTCGGAGACGTTGTTCACATTCTATTGAGCCAAGGTGACGGAACGTTTCAGTCGCCGGTCAGCTATCCGGCGGGCGGCGCACCCATGATGGCGTCGGCTGCGGACCTCGACAATGACGGAGACCAGGACCTGATTTTGGTTAACTTTTCTGACACCGTCGGCGTGCTCCTCGGCAACGGCGACGGCACGTTCGGGACGCCGGACATCCTTACGGTTGCGGATGGACCCCGCCGCGTGACGACGGGCGACTTCAATAACGACGGCAGTATCAATATCGCCGTGGGCCATGCGAATTTCCCCCCCGGCAATGTGAGCATACTTTTGGGGAATGGAAACGGAACGTTTCAATCCCCCATGACTTATGACCCCGGCGGCGTGGTCAACTCCATGGTAACGGCCGACTTTGGTGGCGATGGCATACTCGACCTGGCCGTCAGTCGATTCAATTCCAACTTTTTCAATCTGCACGTGCTGACCGGCAATGGCGACGGCACATTCGGGCCTGCGCTGTTGTACCCGACACCGCAATTTGCCAACACGCACGCCGCGGCGGATTTCAACACCGACGGCTTCACCGACCTGGCGGTATCGTACGGCCACGGGTTCATGAGCATTTACCTCGGCCAGCCAGGCGGCGTGCTTCAAGCACCTTTTGCGTACGACAGCCTGCCCTATACAGCGAGGCAAATGGCGATTGCCGATTTCGACGAGAACGGATTTCCGGACATTGCCGTGGCGAATGGAGGAGCCTCATCCCTGGTGCCTGCCAACATCGCCTTCCTAATGAACGACGGCATCTGGCCGGCGCCGCTGCCGATTGGCGACGGGCCAGGCGAAAAACGGGACGTTGCATCTATCGGGCCGCGTGGGATGCCGACGAAGTTGCAACCATCGGATGCTTACGGGCAAGCGGCGCACGTGTCAACGAGCCCTAACGCTGATGAAGTACCAATTGTCACGCCCCAGCGAAAAACTTCGGCGCACCGCATCGTCCGGCTTGCCATGACCGAAACGAACGGAATTGATCTGAAGGAGTGATCCAATGACGCGCCGAGTAAGCCGCCGGGCAGGGAAACCGTACCTGGCAGTGGAACAACTTGAACGCCGGGACGTGCCGAGTTTCGCGGCGGCGTTGGCGTTTCCGCTTGCGAGCGACTCGGCGATTGGGCACCTCGCGGTTGCGCATTTGAATGGCGATAGCCACCTCGATATTGTTTCGGCATCGCAGTTCAACAATTCCGTTGATGTCCTTCTCGGCACTGGTAATAGCAACTTCTCACCGGCCATCGGCTACGCGACACCCGGTGATGCCTATGGGGTTGCGACCGGTGACATCAACGGCGACGGTCACATCGATCTGGCGCTTTCCATTGGCCTTTTTGCCGCCGTGATGCTCAACGACGGTAACGGGGCGTTTAACTCAAGCTTCAATTGGAACGTCAACTCCGCTGGCCGCGACATTTCGCTAGGAGATTGGGACAATGACGGCGACCTCGACATTGCCGTGGCGGGCTCGACCACGATCAGCATCTTGTTGAACGCGGGAAGCGGCGTTTTCTTTCAGAGCACAAGCTATGCGGGCGGCGCCAATTCGCAATCGATGGAGGTCGCCGACTTCGACAGCGACGGCGATCTCGACATCGTGGTGGCGAACTACAACACCACTGGTACGGTCAGCGTCATCATGGGCAAGGGCGATGGCTCCTTTGAGTCGCCGCGACGGTACCGGACCGGCGGCATGTCACTGCAAAAGGTGACGGTGGGCGACTTCAATGGCGACGGGCACCCGGATATCGCCGTAACCAATCGCGGCAGTGCCACAGTCGGCGTGTTGCAGAACCATGCCGATGGAAGTTTCGGCTCGTTGCAAGCATATCCCGCGAGTCCGAATCCATACGGGATTGCGGCCGGGGATTTCGACGGCAACGGGCACGAGGATTTGGCGGTGGCAATCTGGGATTTCAACGGACGGGTTGACGTCTTTTTGAGCAATGCCGATGGAAGTTTCCAAACGGCGACGTCCATTGACACAGGCGCCCTGAAAAACGTAGCCGTGGGCGATTTCGATGCGAACGGTACCGTTGATATCCTCTACGATAATGGCTCGGCGCCGTTCACAGGTGCGGTTACGATTCTTCGCGGCCGCGGTGACGGGACTTTTATTACGTCCATCAATCTCAATGCGGGCGATAGTCCAGTCAGCGTCGAGACGGGGGACTTCAATGGCGACGGTGTCCACGATGTTGTCGCAAGAGATTACCCCACCGGCTTGCGGGTGCTAATCGGAAATGGGGACGGCACCTTTCAACCGCCTATTACCACCGCGTTTGCTGCATTGACCGCTTACATAGAGGTAGAGGACTTCAATGCAGATGGATACAGCGATGTCGCGGTGCTTGAGCCGCAGAATGATCTGTTTCGAATATTCCTAGGGTTCGGCGACGGGAGCTTTCAGTCGTCCACGATCTACACCACCGACCATGGCGCGAATGCTCTGATAACGGGGGATTTCGACGAGAACAGCCATATCGACCTGGCAGTGACGAACTACTACGACGAGACTCTGAACGTTTTCTTAGGCGTCGGCGATGGTACCTTTCAGGCAGGGGCGAACTACGGAATCTCACCGCAAAATTTCGCGCTCGCGGCAGGTGATTTTAACAACGACGGACATCTGGATCTCGTGACTGGTGGCGGCGTTGGGTATCCCAAACTTACGATAACGATCTTCCTCGGCAATGGTGATGGAACCTTTGTAGCCCAAAAGCCGTTCTACTCTGGTGGATCGTCTGAGATCGTTACAGGCGATTTCAATCAAGATGGCCGACTTGATCTTGTCACGATTCGCGGGGCAAATACCGAAACGATTCACGTCCTACATGGCAATGGAGACGGGAGCTTCGGCGCTCCTGTGCTATATCTTTCGGCTGCGCAAGTTTTTGACGCCGAGGTGGAGGATTTGATAGTGACGGCCGCCCTGATCTCGCCGTCACAATGTCATACGGATTGCTAAGCGTCTATCGCGGCCACGCAAGTGGTACGCTTCAACCTCCTCTTAGCTTTAACTTTTCCGCGAACAGCAATGACTCAATCTCCGTCGGCGATTACAACCAAGACGGTCGTCCCGACATCACGGCCGCGCACCCCGGTAGCCCGCAATATGGTCGGGGTTCGGTAGGCTTGATGTTAAACGACGGCGCCTGGCCGGCGCCGCTGCCGATCAGCGATGGCCCACGCAGAAGCCAACCAGCAATCGCGATGCACTTCGCATCTACCAAAAAGGACGACGCCACCGGTTTACCGCGAAGCGGTTTAACATCGCAGCCCAGGGTCGCGCAGCGCACCCTGGGTGAGCCGACGACGCATCCCGCAACCCTGAAAGGGTTGGACAGCACGCCCGTTGTACAACCCTTTCAGGGTAAATGCCTGAAAACGACCGACGACCCAGGGTGCGCGGCGCGATCCTGGGCTGTGGAATCTAACCTCTTCGAGGTAGACGACCCAGGGTGCGCTGCGCGACCCTGGGCTGTGGAATCTAATCTCTTCGAGGAAAAGGAGGAATTATCGTGACTCGCAAGACTTCGGATGGTTCAACGATTCGTTGCTCAAAAATCCGGTCGAGTCGGCTCGTACTGGAACGCCTCGAACGCCGCGATGTGCCGAGCTTTATCGGCGCGCAGACGCACCTGGCAGGGCCATCGCCGTCCGCGGTCGCGGACTTCACCAGCGACGGATTGAACGACATCGTCGTGGCCAACAAGACCGGCGTCGGCACCGTGAGCCTTCTCAAAAGCATGGGTGGCGGCGTGTTTCAAGCACCCAAGAGTTTCCCGAGCGGCGGCGGTAATCCCGCGGCGCTCGCAGCCGCGGATTTCAACGGCAACGGCACGCTCGATCTGCTCGTCGTGATTCCGGGTAACAACACCGTAACGCTTCTGCGCGGCACAGGCACGGGTTCGTTTCGCCGGCCGATCGCAACGTCGGTGGGCAGCGGCGTTAATTCCGTCGCGGCGGCGGACTTTGACGGCGATGGCGACGTCGATGCCGCCACGGCTAACACCTCCGGTTCCGTGAGCGTCTTGCGGAATCAGGGTGCGGGTACATTCCTAACGGCACAACAATATCCCGCGGGACCGAACCCGTCATGGATTTCACTTGCCGACTTCAACGGCGACAGCCGTCCGGACATCGTCGTTGCCAATAATTCCTCGAACGCCGTCGTTACCGTGCTTTTGAACAACGGCAACGGCTTGTTCGGCCTGCCCAAGTCTTATTCGGTCGGTGGACCAGCCGGGGTAGTGGCGACGGCGGACTTCAATAGCGACGGTGACATGGATGTCGTGGCCGTCCACTACGAGGACGACACCATCGGCGTCGCCTTAGGTAACGGTGACGGAACTTTCCAGGGGCCGACGACGTTTGCCGCCAACGACTATGCCGAATTCGTGACCGTCGGCGACCTGAATGCTGACGGCGCACCGGATATCGTGGCGGCCAACCGTTATCCGGGAAAAGTGAGCGTGCTCGTGGGGCAGGGCAATGGTAGTTTCGCTGCTCCGGTCGAATACGAAGCCGGTTCCTATCCGCTGGCGATGGCCGTCGCGGACCTCGACGGCGACACCGATCGCGACCTGGCCGCGGCGAACTCAATCGGATTTACGGTTTGCCTCCTTTTGAACAGCGGTACGGCGACCTTCCCCGGGCCGACTCAGTTCGCGGCCGGCCAGTCGCCGTGGTCCGTCGCGACGGCCGATTTCAATGAAGACGGCAAATTGGACCTCGCCATCGCCAATGACCTCTACGGCGCCAGCCTACTTCTGGGATTAGGAAACGGAGTGTTCTCCGCCCCACTCGCCGTGAGCGTCGGCGAGGACACAAGAGTGGTTACGGTCAAGGATTTCAACAACGACAATCACATGGACATGGCGCTTGCGGTTGAACTGGCGGGTACTTCCGACGGCGTGGGTGTCGTGCTCGGAAATGGAAACGGCACGTTCAAGCCGGCGATGATTTTTGGCTCCGGCACTTCGGTGGAAGGGATCGCCACGGGCGACCTAAATGGCGATGGCAACGTCGATGTCGCCGTGCCCAACGCGGGTAGCGACGACGACGTCGTTGTGCTCTTCGGAACGGGAGACGGCAACTTCGCCGGGTCCGTGAAACTGCAGGCCCCCAATGATCCCGTGTCGGTGGCGATGGGCGATTTCAACAACGACGGCCAACTCGACTTGGCGTCCGCGAACAAGGCAGTACATACCGTAAGCGTTTTCATAAACAACGGGTCCGGCTTCAACGCCAAGCAAGACTTTCCAGCGGGACAAGGTCCTCAATTCGTCGTCGCCGGTGACTTCAACGCCGACGGCGTCGACGATCTTGCCGTCGCCAACTCCACCGCCGACACGATCAGTTTGCTATTCGGCAATGGAAATGGAACGTTTCAACCACAGATTGTCATACCGGCGGGCGACACGCCGTGGATGCTCTTGGCGGAGGACGTGACCGGGGACGGGAAGCTGGACATCATCTCGGCGGACCTCGGAAACACGTCCACTCTCCTCGTCGGCAATGGAGACGGCACGTTTCTGTCGGCCATCGGTTACGCCGTGGGGCACAATCCGGCGTCACTCACCGCAGGAGACTTCACGGGAGATGGTTTTCCCGACATCGCGGTGATCAACCGGACAGATGACAACTTGAGCATCCTTCGAAACGACGGCAACTGGCCGGCACCGATGCCGGCGCCGCCGATTGGACCAGGTACGGATGAGAGCATCGCTCATAGCAAGACGATCTCTCATATCGTGCGAAGTTCGCCGGTCTCGGATTCCGGGGATGCCGTTCAAGTCTCAAGGCAGGACGCAAAGCGGCAGAGCAAAATCGCAAGGGCAGGCATGCATCCCGCGTCGTCGCTCATTATTGACCTGGGAAGTTTCGAGAATCGCGTAGGGAGGCACATTCATGATGATGCGTAAGACGCGGTTGGCAATCGAACGATTCGAGTCTGGTGACCTGCCGAGTTTCGCGGCAGCGCCAATGTATCCGCTACAGCTCGATGGACACGGCGCCGAGGGACGACTGGCCGTTGAGTATCTCGACGCCGACGGCTTCCTGGACATCGTAGTTGCGAACGATCATGACAAAGCCGTGGAGGTAGCTTTTGGTGATGGCCAAGGAGGCTTTGGGCCGTCAACATCATACGCATTTGCTGGGAGTGCGCTCGCGGTGGCAGCCGGGGATCTCAACGGCGACGGGTTTAAGGATCTTGCCGTAGTCACCGGCGGCGGCGTACAGATCATGTCGAATACCGGTGATGGCACGTTTCAGTACGGTTTCAAATGGCTAGTTGGCTACGGTCCACAAGATGTCGCACTCGGGGACTTCGACAATGACGGCGACCTCGACATTGCCTCGGCGGAGTTTGACTCGTTAACCATTTTGCTGAATGCGGGAAACAGCATTTTTCTGGGACCGTATACCTACAATGGCGGCGCGAATTCACATGCACTTGCTGTCGCCGATTTTGATAGCGATAACGATCTCGATATCGTCGTGGCCAACTACAACGGAAAGACGGTCAGCGTACTTCTCGGAAAAGGTGACGGCTCCTTCGGTCCCGCCAAGCGGTTTCGCACGGCCGGCAGCCAGCCGCGCGCCGTGACGGTGGGGAACTTCAACGGTGACAATCAACTCGATTTTGCCGTGGCACACATCGGCAGCAACTCGGTAGGCGTGTTACTCGGAAGAGGCAACGGTATCTGGACCCCCACGGCATATCCCGCGGGTCCCAAGCCATATGCCATCACGGTCGCAGATTTCGATGCGGACGGCGATGACGACATCGCCGTCGCGAATCTTCCGTCGCTAACTTCATATGTGACCGTTCTCTTATGCCAAGGTGATGGCACGTTCGGGGCTGCGACATCATATGTCGCCGGATTGAATCCCACATCCGTTGCGGCGAATGATTTCGACGGCGACGGCAAGCTTGATTTGATTTATCACAGTGGCACGCTCGTCTCGACAGCTACCGTGGTGATTCTTACGGGCAATGGCGATGGAACGTTTCTAACAACCCCTGTGTACGACGCCGGCCGCATCGACTATTCCACATTAGCCTCGGAGGATCTCGATGCCGACGGTGATACAGATCTAGTCGTCCCTGGGTATTCTTCGGAAGCCGTACATGTCATGCTCAATCGAGGAGACGGAACTTTTGAAGCGCCGATTCTCAGCGACGCGCTCAGCGTCGAGATGAGCGCGCTGGCTGTCGGTGATTTCAACACGGACGGCATACTGGATGTCGCGGTTACGGACGTATTCGACGATACCACGAACGTCCTGCTAGGTCTCGGCGACGGCACGTTTCAGTACACGACAAGCTACGCCGTAGGCGATTCTCCCTACTCGATCACCGTCGCGGACTTCGATAGCAACGGTCATCTTGACTTGGCGGTCGCCAATAGCCTGAGTGATGATGTCAGTATTCTCTTTGGGAATGGGGACGGGACATTTGGGCAGGCCATCCCATATCGCGTCGGCGATCGACCGTTCGACGTAAAGGCCGGCGATCTCAATGGCGATGGCCACGATGATCTGGCCGTCGCTAACTGGTCCGGTCAATCCGTGACCGTGCTACTTGGGAATGGCGACGGGAGCTTTCAGGATCCCGCCGCGTTTGCCGCCGGCAATTCCGTCTATTCGGTGGTCATGGCCGATCTGGATGGCGATGGCCACCTTGACCTGGCGGTCACCAATCATAATGCCGACACCCTGCGCACGTTGCGCGGCAATGGGGACGGCACTTTCGAATCGGCCGTCGTCTATTCGACTATTGGCTCGCCGTACCACATCGACGCGGCGGACCTCAATGCCGACGGCTACTCGGACCTCGTCGTCGCTGTTTATGCCGGAGCGGTGAGCGTTTACTTCGGCCAGGCGACTGGCATCTTGCAATCGCCGGTCACATTCATCACCGGCGGCACCTTTCCGTTCTTCCCGGCGGTCGACGACTATGACGCCGATGGCTGGATCGACATTGCCGTGACAAACGTTGGCTCATACCTCGACGACACAAGCGGCAGCATCGGCATGCTGCTCAACGACGGCCTCTGGCCGGCGCCGCTGCCGCTGCCGGTATCGAGTTTCGAAGTCGAATCGAACAACTTCGCATCAAACATTCGAATCAAGCGATCCGATGCGTCGACTCGTCATTCGGATCTCCATGACATCCCAAAGGTGCAAAGAATATCTGCCCGGCGTCACGCCGTGAAAGCCGACTTGGTTCGCACGCCGATTTTCACAAACGAACCTTATTCAATTTCATCCACGGTACAGGAGGAACTCAAATGCTCCGGCGAATGAAACCTGGCACTCGCCGTCACGCCCGCCGATTGGCGTTGGAACACCTCGAACGCCGCGACGTGCCGAGCTTCGCCGCGACGACCGTGTTCCCGCTGGGGGGCGACGATGGCGAGGGGCTCGTCGCTGTTGAGCATTTGAATGGCGATGGACACCTCGACATCGTCGTCGTGTCGGAGTTCAACGATACCGCGAATGTGTTCTTGGGGACTGGCGAAGGCAAGTTCGCGCCTGCCCAGACATTCGATACGTTCGGCAATGCGTCCGGCTTCGCGATCGGTGATATTAACGGTGACGACGCCAAGGACCTCGTCATAGCGATTGGTCTTTGGGCTTCCGTCATGCTCAGTGATGGAGCGGGGAACTTCCAACCCCCGTGGAATTGGCATATCGGCCACTCTGTCTATGACGTGGCGTTGGGGGATTTCGATAGCGACGCCGATCTGGATGTTGCGATTGCCGGCTCTTCGACGGTGACCATACTTCTGAACGCCGGCAATGGCATCTTTGCGACGCCCGCAACCTACCCGGGGGGCGCCAACTCGCGTTCTCTCGCCGTTGCCGACTTCGACGCGGACAGCGATTTGGACATTGTTGTCGCCAACTACAACGCAGGCGGCACCGTCAGCGTACTGAAGAACCACGGAAACGGATCATTTGCCGCGCCGAAGCGCTTTCGAACGAATGGCAGCGCCCCGCGGACCGTCGCCGTTGGAAACTTCAATAACGACGGCATTCCGGACTTCGCCGTGACGAATAAAGGAAACGACACGCTTGGCGTGTTGTTGAGCCACCCAACCGGCATTTGGACTCCAAAGGCCTACGCGGCCGGGTCGGTGCCCTGGGGAATATCCACAGGTGATTTTGATGCCGACGGCGATGACGATTTAGTGGTTACGAACAACAAGAACAGCGGGGAATTTCGTGTCTTTCAGAATGTGGGAGATGGAACGTTTCAGACGTCGGCAGCACATTCGACGAGCTTCCATCCTCGGGCAGTTGCCGTGGGCGATTTCGATGCCGACGGCAACCTCGACCTTACCTACACCGCCGGCGCGAACGCGCTTACGGGCACATTGCATGTTGTGCGCGGCAATGGAGACGGCACACTACGGGCGACGTTGAGTTCTCCGGCGGGCACCGCGCCCCGTTCTGTCGCCGCGGGTGACTTGGACGAGGATGGCGATCTGGACATTGTGGCTGGAAACTTCTCTTATCAGAATCCGGGCACCGTGAGCGTATTACTAGGCCACGGTAACGGAATGTTCGACTCACCGACAAGCTTTCCATCGGGAGGTCTACAGGTTTATGACGTCGAGATCGAAGACTTCGACCGCGATGGCCACCTTGATGTCGCTCTGACCAACCACGGCAGCGATACCGTGGGCGTGTTGCTCGGCAACGGCGATGGAACATTGAAGCCGGCAACGCTATTTGCCGTAGGAGATTATCCGTTCTCGTTGGCCACCAGGGACTTCAATATGGACGGCAACGCGGATCTGGCGTTTACCAATCACCACAGCATCAGCGTTCTGCTGGGGATTGGGGACGGCACTTTCCAAGGCGCCGTGTCTTATCCCATCGGCTCACATACTGCTTATCTGGGAGTGGCCGATACGAACGGGGACGGCAACCTGGATCTGATTACGTCCAGTACCAGCAATCAAACAGTCAGCGTTCTGCACGGTAAGAGCGACGGCACATTCGAACCAGTCATTCAAAGCCCGGCGGGTAAGTCCCCCTACAATGCCCAACCCGGCGATTTCAACGGCGACGGCAAAATGGATGTCGTCGTCACGGGCACGGGAATCACATCGAACCACGGAGTTCTCCGCATTCTCCTGGGTAACGGAGACGGGACCTTCCTACTATCCAGTGAGTTTCCCGCACTCAATAATCCACGCTCGTTGGTGGTTTCAGATTTCAATGCGGACGGCCGGCTCGATGTTGCTTTCGTTACGTACTGCGTCAGCGTGTTTCTGGGCCAGGGCGACGGCACATTCCTTCCCGGAATCAGTTACGACAGCGGAGGCGCGGACCCTTTCATCGCCGCTGTCGCCGATTTTGACGACAATGGCTTCGCCGATCTCGCCTTGCCACACAACTACAGTGACAACGTCGGCGTGCTTCTCAACGACGGCAACTGGCCGGTGCCGGTGCAGCCGATTCGACCGAGGTCGCAAGAACCCGTTGCGCCAGGCACTCCTTTCCGCCGAATCGAACGGGATTCAAGTGGCTTGGCCTCCGCGGAGGCGATTCACATCTCATTTGACGACGCGAAAACGGAGAGAAGATTCACCCAACCGCGCATGCACGCGCCGACACCGCTCATCGTTGACCTGGGAAGCTTCGAGGATCCCGTACGGATGCAGATTCATGGTGATGTGTAGAACGTGCTTGGCAATTGAAGGACTCGAGGACCGGGACCTGCCCAGTTTCACGGCAGCGCCAATGTACCCACTACAACTCGATGGACACGGCGAGGTCGTCTCCAAATTCTCGCAACTCGGCCCCTCGGCGTTCACACATGTTACAGCCTGCCAACTTGCAGACAGCCTAACGCCGCCTTTTGTCTCTCAGGCTTCGACCATTTCGTTACCTCCACAGCCGCTGAGATAGCTACCCGGCTGGGACGACCCTTGCCGGGACAGGACTTGCACCTGTTGGAACAACAAACCTTTCACGGCGCACGTGGACCATTACACGACGATTCGTCTTCGCCACCGAAGAACGAAAGGGAGCGGTACGCGGAAAACGAGCTTTGCGATGATGTTCAAGTTGGCCCAGGCCGCTCAAAAGCGCTGGCGACTGCTCAATGGCCATGAGCACCTGGAACTGCTTCTCAAAGGAAGGATTTTTCTCGACGGAGTATTGCAGGAAGTTGCTTGATTCCAGTTTCTCAGGACACAGGATTTGACAGTTTCTCATTTCGAAAGGACTATTACTTCTGGCCTGGATTGTTGTTTCAGTTTCTTGACCGTACACGCTTAGACCTCGGCGAACTTAGTTACAAACGCATCAGCGTTACCGCGATGGCGTCGTTTAAAAGCGCCTTGCGTCGTCGGATAATCCGTCGAGCCGGTTTCGCCGACCAGGTAGGCGCTGCCGCTTGCGTCGACATCAATCGCGAGTCCACGATCGAACTTCGATCCGCCGAGGTAGGAGCTGTATCGGAGTGAAGTGCCGCTAGGATTCAGCTTCGTGAGAAAGGCGTCGCCTTTGCCGCCGGCGTAAGTGAAGTCGAAGGCGCCTGGCGTGGTCGGGAAATTGGTGGACTCCGTGACGCCGGTAATGTATGCGTTCCCGACGGCGTCGATGGCAATACCGGAGCCGGTCCGGGAATCATCGCCTTCGCCGCCGAGAAAAGTGGAGTAGTCGAGCGCGCTTCCGCCAAAGTTCAGCCGCGTAACAAAGATGTCGAAGACACCGCCGTTGTACGTCGTATCAAAAGCGCCGGGCGTTGTCGGGTAGTCGGACGAATCGGTAAACCCAGTTACATAAGCATGGCCGCCAGCATCGAGTCCAATGCCGCGGCCCCAGTCACCATCGGAGGCGCCGATGAGTGTCGAATACACCAGCGAAGTGCCGTCGCTCGCCATCTTCGTCACGAATGCATCTCTGCTACCGCCGTTGTAAGTGGTATCGTAGGCCCCCGGCGTGGTCGGGAAGCTAAACGATTGGGTGTAACCCGTGACAAACGCGTTTCCATCATCATTCACCGCGATGCCCGTTCCCCATTCGTAGTGAGACGCTCCCAAAAAGGTGGAATAGACCAGCGTGTTTCCGCCGGCATTCAGGCGGGCGACAAAGACGTCGCTGGCGGCATTGTGCGTGGTGTCGAAGACGCCGGTGGTCGTCGGGAAGTTGGCAGAAAACGTCCAGCCGACGAGATAGGCATTGCCGGTGGCGTCGACCGCTAGTCCCCGGCCGACGTCATCGGCAGCGCCGCCGAGATAGGTGGAATAGAGTACATTGTCGCCGTCGGCGCTCAGCTTCGTTACGAACACGTCGTTTCGCCCGTTGAACGTTTCATCGTGGGCCCCCGCCGTGGTGGGGAAGTCGGCGCCGCTGGTATAGCCGATGAGATACGGATTACCGCTCCCATCCACGTCGATCCGATAGCCGACGTCATCCACTGACCCACCCAAGTAGCTCGCGTATAAGAGGGCACTTCCATCCGCGCTTAGCTTGGCGACGAAGACGTCCGTATTGCCGGTCAGATTGGCGTCGAAAGCGCCGGGTGTGATCGGGAAGTTCACCGAATCGGTGTAGCCAGTCACGAAAGCGTTGCCGTCGCCATCTACCGCGACGCCATAAGCGCTCTCGATTCCGAGGCCGCTCGCGCCCAAATATGTGGAGTACCCCATTACCAGCGGATCGATCACCAAGGGGAGAGAAACGTCGTAGCTTCCGAGCTCAAACGTGACTTGGTGAGTCGTGAGTGGGGAATGGCGAGTACGCATGGCAAAGCGGCCGGTGACTTCATTGCGAAGACCATTCACTTCCTGGTACACGTACGGTTTCGGTTGCACGACATCGCCGGCCGCGGTGTGGAGCACCAAGTTACCATCGCCATCGATCTGCGCCGTGCTCGCGCCGCTGAAGTTCAGCGTGATGATATTCGGACTAATTCCGGGCGCAACGATGAAGTCGTATTCGAGTTGTTGATCCTTGCCGTAGTAGACAAGATCAATGCCGGGATAGATATCGTTGTACTCCACCCCTTCGTACGTTGCGATGTTTGTTCGCCAGTGTGACGAGTCGTTACCAATGAAGTAGTTGACCTTCCCTGGCAACTGCCCGTGTCCTACCACATCTGCTTGCAAGTTAGCACCGACGATCTCCATGTACAGGGCCACGCCAGTCGGTGGGTGAGTGGTCACGGGCGAAGGGCGAGCAGTCGGCAACGAGAGCTCAGACTGCGATTTTGAATTCGGAATTCTGACTTCTGAATTCTCGATCGCAAACACCGCTCCCGTTCGCGTGAGGAATGCCGTGTAGCCATCGGCCCGCGCAACAAAATCAACGCACTCGTCAGTCTGGCCGACGTTTGGCTCGAATACCAAGCCAAGCTTTCCGTACCCCTGGACTATTTCGGACTGATGAGCCTCCGCCGACACTCCTGAATTCAACGCGCTGGCTATCTGGCCATGAGCTGAGATACGGTGGAAGAACTCACCAGGAACCGCGGAGGCCGCGGTTCTGCGCAGCAGGCGGCGCGCCTACAAGAATGGTGTCCGACACGATCGTTCGGTGTTGCCCGCCCTGAGTCTGCATCCGCGCTTGCACGGCCACCGAGGTTTGCCAAGAATCCTGAGCCTCCGGAACGGCAACTTCCGCATTTACAGGCGACCCACGGTGAACCGGGCGCAAGGGCGCTGTTACGCGATCAAACGTCGACATGTCGCCGAAGTCAATCTCACTTCCGATCCCACTCCCACAGAACGAGTCATTTGCAACCGAGTGCGACGGCCTTGTCGTGTCACGGTTCACGACCGACCCGTCAAGGAAAAGCTCCCCGAAAAGGGCGCCAGGAAGAAGTCTTTGCTCCAACGTCTCCACGCAAGGCCGATACACCGTTTGCTGAAGACGGGGATTGCAGCGGTGGCAGGGGTGCGCGGTGCGGGCCATACAGGTGCTCCACAAGAAGTAAGTCAAGTTGTCGTGTCATTCGGTCCCGGTAAGGTCGTTCCCCGCGTAGGTCGACAGGGCACGATATAGCGCGGCCGGTACGTTCTCCTCGACGAAGCGGACACTCCCGTCGCAGAACAGGAAGTTGCAACCGCCGGGGTGCATGCTGCGAAACCCGCTCACGAGATCAGCGTAGTGTTTCTGTCCGGGCTTATGGCCGCTCACAATGGTGGGCGTTATCGGTCGTCGGTTCATCGGCTCGTCACCGGGATCGCCGGGGTACGACGCCTGGCCGGTTGTGGCTAAAAGCGAACCGTACCAGGGATGCGACGCAGGCGCGATAGCCGCGGCGCTCCACGATTGCACGATAGGCAACGGCGCCCCGTCGATCCAGAGCGCCGGCCGACCCGGTTCCTTGAGATCGCGGACGAGGTACCTCGGCGATCCGGCCGCCGCGTCTCCCATCGCGAACGTTACGCTGCTCCCATCCCGGATATCTTTCAACATGACGCCCGGTTCATGTTTGCCCATGAAGCTAAGGCCGAACACTCCACGCATCGGCAAAGGCGTGCTTGCCCAGCCTCCCGTGATGTGCCCATTCGCTCCTTTGGAAAACGCGTAGTCACAACCACCGACGAAAACCGGAAGTTCGAGATTCCACTCCTTGGCGAAGTTTCGCAGGTCGATCCCGCCCAATTGGCGATTGCTCGGACAGTAGAACAACTTAACCTCCGTTGCCGCCGCAGCCGCATTCACCTTGGCAAACCACGGGGCGTCCAAGTGATAGGTCCGGTACAGGTTATGCTGCTCGACATACGGTAGGAGAAGCGCGTAACCGGTCGTCATCGCCTCGGAACCGTTTCCCTGTGCCCGCTGCAGCGCCGGCGGAAAGATGCCGTTGGCATCGTGGTAATTCTGCAGCGCAAGCCCCAGTTGTTTGAGATTATTCGCGCATTGCGTTCGCTTGGCGGCCTCGCGCACTTTCTGCGCCGCCGGCAGCAAGATCGCGAGCATCACGCCAGTGATGGCGATAACCACCAGCAGTTCGATCAGTGAAAAACCTTGCCGAGAATCATCCGTTTGTCCCCAAAATCGGCGGATAACATAGGGCCGGCGATTGTGGTTTGCTCCTGAGAACATCAAACCCAGTCTCCCGTCGGCGATAGCGCGCGGACAAACAACCATCCGTCGACGTCGAAATCTGCGGTATACAATGCCAAAAAGCCCGCGGGTGCGGTCGTCGTAGCAACCGTCTGCACTTCGAAGGCCCCAATGTCCACTCTGCCGTTCACGATTCGCGGAAATCCGGGGCCCCGCTGATCAAATTCTGCAGCGTCTGTGTTATCGCCGAAATCGATAGCTGGGCTGCCGGGAAGCAGAGCTACCGTTGGTGTTGGGCCACCGTTATCCTTCAGCGGTCCTAGTCGTGCATCCCGCTGAATGAGGTTGAATCCGGCATCGGTGTGTTGGCCGCAGACATCGTGACCCGGTGGCCCCGTGCCTGAATTCCCTGAAATAATCGAGTTCTTGACTAAGAAATCTCCACCCCAGATTCCTCCCCCACATTCCTGGTGACCGAGACTGTTGAACGCCCCGTTTGCGGTAACCGTGCTGGCATGCATCGCGGCGACTCCATGATTGCTAACGCCACCGCCATAGGCTGAACTTTCAGCGCTGCCGCCTGATGAGACGGTGTTATGGGCAATCGTGCTTTGAAAGATGGAAAGCTTGCCGGAGGGATGGTTTGCGACGCCGCCGCCGTACGCGGCACATTGTGGATGGCTTACGCATGCATCCACTGTCGTGTTGAAGGCGATCGTACTGTTAACGATCGTAGCGGTGCCTTCGTTAAATACGCCCCCGCCTCTCGGTGCGATCCCAGGTTGAGTTGTAGCATTGGACACGTTGCCTATTACCGCGACGGCTTCTAATGTCAGGAGCCCACTGTTGTAGATACCACCACCCCATCGGCCCTTGTATTGGTTGGGAAAATCACCTTGTGGAAACCCGTTCGTAATCCGTATGCCGCGAATCTGTACCGTAACGCCAGAGTCGATTGTGAAGATGCGATAATCCCCGCCGGTGTCGCGACGAATGGTCAGTTGATTTGCGCCGGATCCCGCAATGGTCAGTTCGTCGCTTAGGTGCGGTAACTCCCCGTTCAGATTGATCGTTCCGGTGACGTTGAAATCGATCGTATCGGGCCCAGGCGCAATGTTGGTTTGGTTGATGCAGTAGCGCAGGTCGCCGCGGAAACCCACGCCCGCGCCGGTGTCGCTAAGACGTGTGACGTGGCAAACCGATAATAATCGACGATCTTCCAGTCGCTCCAGACAAGGTTTTGCGGCACTTCGACTTACCAACGCCATATCGACCCCTTTCCATCATGAAAGACGCCCATGAGCACGTCTATTCCCAGGTCGACACGATGAACCTGGCGCCTGCTCAAAGGCGAGACCGAATGGGCGTTACTTTCGGCAGGTGCGACGGCGGCGCTCGTCTGGACTTCAAATGAGCCAATGTCAATGGTGCCGTTGACCACGCGCGGGAAGCCGGGGCCGCGCTGGTCAAACGTCGGCGCGTTCGTGTTATTGCCGGCGTCGAAGGCCGGACTGCCGGGCAAGAGGGCGAATGTCTGAGTCGGCCCGCCGTTGTCGGCAAGTGGCCCAAGCATGGGATCGGTGAAGATCATGTCGCTTGAGTCATATCCGGAGCCACCGCTGGGGTCACCGAAGATGTTATCGCCCAGCGACGTGAAAACACCGAACACCTCGGGGCCGCCGGTCGCAGCGAAATTGGCGACGACGATTGAATTCTGAATCGTCACATTGGATGTACCTTCGATGGCGATGCCGCCGCCGACGGGCATCCCCTTGCCGCCGCAGAAGTTGCCGACGATGGTACTGTTTCGGATCGACACCGTGGCATTTTCGATGTGGATGCCGCCGCCTTCGCCGGAGTAGAACGCAGGGGCCACATTGTTGGCGATCGTGCTGTTGACGATAGTAACCGTACCGCCAAATGTCTCAATGCCGCCGCCGATTCCGGTGTGTGCCCCCGAGTTACCGATGATATTGCCCGAGATGGTGCTGCTGTCAACGGCCAGCGTGCCCTGGTTATAGATACCGCCGCCGCGGGTATTGTCCTGGGCGGGGTGCTGGCCTGAAACGGAATTGCCGGATATCGTGCTGAAGGCGATGTCCATCATGCCGACGTTGTAAACACCACCGCCGCGATGGCTGCAAGGCCCTTGATCGCTTTTGCACGTCACTGCATTATCGGACACCGTCGACGTTGTCATCGTAACCGTGCCGGAGTTATGGATGCCCGCGCCGCGGGCCGAATTGGACGTGCAGTTCGAGTTGGTGTTTTCAACGTCATTGTCGGACACCGAGCTGTTGGACATGTCCAAGACCGCCCCGGTCTTGTTGAGGATTCCGCCCCCTTCGCCGCCGCAACTTGAAGCGGATTTGTTTCCCGTCACCGTGGTATCAATCAAAGTGAGGTTTCCCAAGTTTGTGATTCCGCCGCCGCCCTGTACGGACGAATTTCCGGTGACGGAGCTGACCACAACGGTCATCGTCCCCACATTCGTGATGCCGCCGCCTTCGGAGACAAATCCAGTGTTATTGCCTGTAATAGACACGAATCCCAGAGTCATCGTCCCGAGGTTACCGACGCCAGTCGCGCCGTTTTTGATCGTCAAGTTGTAAATCTCGGCGGGAACATCTTCATTGACCGTGAAGATGCGATAGTCGCCGCCGGTGTTGCGTTGCACGGTTAAGTCATTGACGCCGGGGCCGAAGATGACCAGGTCATCGTTGATGTTCGGTAGAGCGCTGTTCAGGCCGATCGTTCCCGTTACCCGAAACTCGATGAGGTCCTGCCCTGGTGTGCTGTTGGTTTTGTTGATGCAATACCGCAAATCACCGCGGAACCCCATCCCGACACCGGTATCCGCGAGCCGGGTGACGTTGCACGTCGCCAGCAAGTTGCGTTCTTCGAGGATTTCCAATCGGGGTGACGCAGTTTGTTTCCTCGTCATAAGTGGTCCTAGGTAAGGTGAATCAATGTTAGGTCTCAACCAGTTTCGTCACAAAGGCGTCTTCCGTGCCGCGGTTCCGCTTTTTCAATGCGCCCGGCGTTATGGGAAATCCCGAAGTCGTCCGGCCCGTGATGTATGCGTTCGAATCTGAATCCAGGGCGATGGAACGTCCGGAGTCGAAGTTCGGCCCGCCGAGGTATGTGGAGTACGACAGCGCACTTCCGTCCGACAAAATCTTAAGCGCAATAGCGTCTCCGAGGCCGTCGTGCGTCGCGTCAAACGTGCCCGGAGTTGTGGGGAAATCGTTCGAATTGCTCCAGCCCGTGACGTAGGCATCGCCGTTGCTTGAAACGGCGATCGCCCGGCCTTCGTCACCCAGGCTGCCGCCGATGTACGTGCTGTACAGGATGAAGTTCCCGGCAGCGTTTATTTTGCTAATGCCGTTATACGTTGTATCGTAAGCGCCGGGTGTCACGGAGAAGTTACCTGAATGCGTTTGTCCCACGATGAACGCCCGTCCGGCCGTATCGACCGCGATACCGAGTCCATCATCGCTGGACGAACCGCCGAGGGTCATACCGTAGACTTGTGTGGCCCCATTCGCACTAATCTTCTGAACGAAAACGTTGTCGCCGTCCGAAACCGTGTAGGCATTGCCGCCGGTGTCCACGGCGACACCCCGCGCTTCCGCGCCCACTCCGAGAAACGTCGAAAAAACGAGCGCGCTTCCGTCCCCGTTGAGACGCAGCAGATACGGCGTTCCCGTGTTGGCCCAGGTCGTGTCAAACGCGCCGGGCGTCGTTGGGAAATCGGACGACCAAGTGTGGCCCACAACGTAGGCGTCGCCGTCATGAAGTGCGATTGCTTCCACATAGTCGGCATTGGCGCCACCCCCGAAGTACGTGGAGTAATCAAGCGACGCGCCGTCGGGGCTAAGCTTGAGCACGAAGCCGTCGCCATAGATGTCTCCGCCATAAGTGGTGTCGAACGCACCGGGTGTCGTCGGAAAGTCCGCCGAGATGGTTTTGCACGCCAGATAGGCGCTCCCGGCAGAATCGACGGCGATGCCGCCGTTGTGGGCATTAAAATTGTTGCACTCGCCGCCGGTATTGCCGCCGATGTACGTCGCGTAGACCAGCGCGGACCCTGCCGGATTCAACTTGGCAATGAACGCGTCGCCGCCGATGGATGTCGTATCAAATGCGCCCGGGGTGACAGGGAAGTTCGTTGCGCTGGTAGTGCCGCCGACGTACGAATTTCCGACGGCATCCACCGCAATCATATGCCCACCGTCGAACGCCCCGCCCGCACCGAGGTAGGTCGAGTAACCCAACACCAAGGGATCAATCACCAACGGGCGGGTGGCATCGTACTGACCGACGTCGAAAGTGACGAGTGGCGAGGGGTGCGTGGTGAGTACGAATCGGCCGGCGACTTCCTGGCGAATGCCATTCGACTCTTGATACAAGTACGGTTTCTGTTGCACGAAATCGCCGGCCGCGGTGTGAAGCACCAAGTTGCCATCGCCGTCGATCTCTGCCCCATCCGCGCCGGCGAAATTCAGCGCAATCCGATCCGGATCGACGCCCGGCGAGACGATGAAATCGTATTCGAGTTGTTGATCCTTGCCGTAGTACACGAGATCGATTCCGGGATAGACGTCCTCATATTCGACGCGACCAAAGGTCGCAATGTTGGTCCGCCATTGCGATGGATTATTGCCGATGAAGTAGTTCACCTTTCCGCTCAGCGGGTTAACGCCCGCCGCTCGGGTAGCGGGCTTGGTGCCCACCAGGTTCATGTGTAGCGCGACGCCCTTAATAGTACCGTCCGAGCCAGAAGCGTTAGCGACGGATTGGTCGTCCGCCACCGTCGCTAACACTTCCGGCTCTGAAACTGCGAATACGGGGCCGGTCGCCGTCAGAAACGCCGTGTACCCAGCGGCACGGGCTACGAAGTCCACCCTTCCATCCGTGTGGCCGACGTTTGCTTCGAACATTAACGGCAGTTCGCCAAACTCATGCGACTGATCGGCAGACGTGAGCCCTTGTTCGCGCGGCGAGCCACGGTGAACTGGTGTCGCGGCTATGTCAATGCGAGATTGCGCACTAGCTTGAAGCGCAAGCGAGGGATTACCCATCCCCTGAGCGGCGGACGTTAGCCCGCCGATGGTTGCACCGAGCGACTGCGTCATCTGCAATCTGTTCGAAACATGTGCGATGCTTGTATTCGCGAAACCATGAATGGCGTCGTCGATTGCTATCGCCGGCTGGGCATCGCTGGGTCTGCGAAATCTCGGTTGCGGCGTCCATGGCTCAGACCTTGTCATCCACAATGTGCCGTCCGGTACGACATCGTCCATTTCGAAACCAGACGTTCCCCCGGCTTCAGGGCACTCGGCTGTGACCACCGGAACCGAATCCGGCCATCCCGCAAGCAAACCGAGTAGTGCGTCGCCCGGCGCCAGGCGACTTTCCAATCTTTCCAATTTCGGGAAATGTCGGAGTGCGTTGCTCGCAAACTTCGTTTGATTCGACATGGCGCCTCCCAACATGAGAATCGCAGATTTCAAACCGGAAAACAAACGAAAGGTATCGGATCATCGGCCGGTGCTGGCGCGGACCGTGGCAGGCGATAGGCCCCATGCGGGACACAATGATTTACTCCAGGCTGTTCGGCAATCGGGCTGACTTCCGCGGTACTTTGGAGTTTAGCTGTGTATGGCGTTGGTTCGTTTACGTTTCGAATCACGGCTTGTGGACGCGGAACCAAATGCGTGATCGGTGGCGAGGACATGAGCCGAGCTTCGGACTCGCGACCCGGCACGACGGTCGCCTGCACCTCGAATGAACCAATATCGACAGTGCCATCGACGATGCGCGGGAATCCCGCGCCACGTTGATCGAACGCCGGCGCACCGGTGTTATCGCCGGCGTCGATGGCGGGACTGCCTGGAAGGAGTGCAAAGGTGTGCGTCGGTCCGCCGTTGTCCCCTAATGGCCCAAGCATGGGATCGACGAATAGCTGATCGGTGGAATCATAACCCGACCCACCGCTGGGGTCGCCGAAGATGTTGAAGCCGGAGGAAGTCAAGACGCCGAACAGTTCCGGGCCGGAAGTGGCGGCGAGGTTCGCGACCACGATCGAGTTTCGGAGATTCACGATTGGGTTGCCCGCGATGTGGATTCCGCCGCCTTCTTTTTCGAACTTCTCGGCGCCGCAGAAATTGCCGACAATCGTGCTGTGGCGAATGTTCGCCGGACCGCCGTTGATGTAGATGCCGCCGCCGCGACACTCTTGTTTTGCGTCGCCGGTGTTTCCCGCGATCGTGCTGTTAATGACTGTCAGGGTACCGTTACTACTGATCCCCCCGCCAAACACAAAACCGGTTTGGATCGACCCGATGACGTTGGACGAAATCGTACTGCTGTCAACCGTCAAAGTGCCGCTGCTGTGTATTCCGGCGCCGGAGGCTTCATCGGAAACCGGGTGCTGTCCCTTGACCGTATTGCCGGAAATCGTGCTGTAGGAAATCGTCATTTGGCTCAGATTGACGATGCCTCCGCCGCGGTGTTGACATTTCGTTTGGTCGCTCTTGCAGGTGACGGAATTGTTTTCAATAAGGCTGGTTGCAATCGTCGCCGTGCCGCCGTTGAAGATTCCACCGCCCTGCGAGACATTCGTACCACTGCAACCGAAACTCGTGTTTCCCGCCGTGTTTCCGGAAACGATGGAGTTTCCCATGTTGAGGGTGGCGCCGGTGAGATTGTAAATGCCGCCGCCCTCGCCGTTGCAGCTCAACGTGGCGCTGTTACCGGAAATGGTCGTTTCGAAAACCGTCAGCGAGCCGACGTTCGTAATTCCTCCGCCGTCCACCAGCGTGTTCGCGTTATTGATGACCGCCGAGTATCCCAGGGTCAACGTTCCCAAATTGAGAATGCCGCCGGTTCCGTTCGTGGCCGTGAGGTTGTAAATCTCCGCGGTGATCCCGTCATTCACCGTGAAGATGCGATAGTTGCCGCCGGTGTCCCGTCGCACGGTCAAGTCGTTCACGCCCGGCCCGAAGATGACCAAGCCGTCGTTGATGTTGGGCAAGACGCTTTGTAAGTTGATCGTGCCTGCGACACGAAACTCGATGACGTCCACGCCGGGCGTGTTGTTGGTCTTGGTGATGCAGTACCGCAAATCGCCGCGAAACCCCATGCCGACACCGGTGTCCGCGAGCCGCGTGACGTTGCACGTGGCGAGCAAAATGCGGTCTTCGAGGATTTCCAGGCAGGGCGACGCTGCTCGTTTGTGGTGCATTTCGTGTTCATCCTATGTTTCAACCAGTTTGGTAACGAAGGCATCCCAGTTTCCGCGCATCCGCCGCTTGAGCGCCCCCTGCGTCGTCGGGAATCCCGCCAGTGCATACCCCGTCACGTATGCCCGCCCATCGCTATCCACGGCGATCGCATAGCCGCGGTCTCCCTCTGGACCGCCGATGTACGTCGAATAGATCAGACCAGTGCCGATTTCCAACTCGAGTTTGGCAACGAAGACGTCTTCCATCCCATTATTCGTCGCATCGTAGGTATTAGACGTGATGGGCAAGTCGTTTGAAAACGTGTATCCCGTCAAGTAAACGTTCTTGGCGGCGTCCAACTCTATCCCCGTCCCGTAGTCATTGCCCGATCCGCCGAAGTAAGTGCCATAGAGAACGAAGTTGCCGGCCGCGTTTATTTTGGTTACAAATGCATCCCGAGCGCCGTTGAAAGTCGTGTCAAAAGCGCCTGGAGTTATCGGAACGTTGCCAAACGTCACTCCGGTCACATATGCGTTTCCGACGCCGTCCAATGCGATCCCGCCGGCTTCATTATTCATTCCCAAACTGACGTTGTAGACGAGTGCGCTTCCGGCAGCGTTGAACTTGAGGACCCGTACTTTACCGCCGGCCACATAGGCATTGCCGCCGGAGTCCACGGCCACAAAACTTCGATCTTCGCCGAGATTTCCGTTGGTGGATGTGGAATAGTCGAGAGCCGTTCCATCCGCATTGAGCTTGGTCAAAAACGTCGAAAAAGACGAATCCGGCGTCGGGTCGTATGCTCCGGGCGTCGTAGGGTAGTCGATCGAATTACTGTAACCCGTGATGTATGCGTTCCCAAGCACGTCAATCGCCAAACTGGACGATCGCTCGGTAGCGGACCCGCCCACGTAGGTAGAGTAAATCAATTGCGAGCCGTCCGCGCTAAGCTTCGTGACGAACATGTCTGTGCCGCCGTCGTCAAAGGTCGAATCGTATGCACCGTCGGTAATCGGGAAGTTGAAAGAAGACGTCGCGCAAGCCAAGTAGATATCGCCCGCAACATCCAGCTCTAAACCGGTGAAGTTATTCCCCGACGAGCACTCGGTACCCGATCCGCCCAAGTAGGTGGCAAACTCCAAGCCGCTACCTTGTGGGTTCAGCTTGGCGACAAATGCATCGTAGCCGCCAAAAGTTGTGTCAAAGGCGCCTGCCGTCACCGGGAAATTGGGCGACGTGGTCCAGCCGGCAACGTAGGCGTGGCCGGCGTCGTCCACGTCGATTGCGTAGCCATGTTCTCCACCCGCACCGGAGCCGCCTAAGAACGTCGAATAGCCAAGAACGAGCGGGTCGATCACGAGCGGCCGAGCGCTGTCGTAGTTGCCGACATCGAACGTCACGAGTGCTGTCTGCTGAGTACTGGGTACTGAGTACCGAGTAGAAAGCTGCCTGAAACTTCTTGGCGGACGCCGTTCACTTCCTGGTAAAGGTACGGCTTCTGCTGCACGAAATCGCCGGCCGCGGTGTGCAAGACCAGGTTGCCGCGGTCGTCAATTTCGGCCCCATCGGCGCCGGCGAAGTTCAACTGAATGACATTGGGATCGGCGCCGGCCGATACGACGAAATCGTACTCGAGTTGTTGATCCTTGCCGTAATAAACGAGGTCGATGCCGGCATAGACATCGTCATACTCCACCCGACCGTACGTCGCGATATTGGTACGCCATTGCGACAGATCGTTGCCGATGAAGTAATTGACCTTGCCGCTCAGCGGGCTAACGCCCGCCGCTCGGGTCGCGGGGTTCGCGCCCACGATATCCATGTGCAGCGCGACACCGGTGTTCGATTCTGAATTCTGACTTCTGAATTCTGAATTCTGCAAGGAGAACAGCGCTCCCGTGGGCGTGAGAAACGCCGTATACCCAGCGCCACGAGCTAAGAAGTCGACACGTGCGTCCAATTGCCCGACATTTTCCTCGAAGGTGAGGGGCAACGCGCCGTACCGTTGCGCTGAATGGACTGCGCTGCGGTCGTGATCTCGGGGAATTGCAACAGCGGCCAGTTCGCCTTCAAAACGAGAGGGAAAGCCGGCCCGCGCGCAAGCGACGGGTTCGTCATCCCCTGAACAGCGGGCGTTAGCCCGCCGAGCTCCGCGCCAACCGACTGCTCGATCCGCAAGGGATTTGAGACATGTGTAATTGCATTGCTTGTGTGCGCGAAACCATAAATGGGGTCTTGGGGGGCAAGCGCTGAGTTGTTGTCGGCGCGGCGGATCTCCGGTCGAGGTACCGACACCTCGGACCTGATCACCGACATCTCGGCGTCGGAGACCGTGTCGGTTACCGTTTCTTCTATTTCGAAATCAGGTTTTTCGACGGTCGCGTACTCGGCTTCGATCACCGGGGTTGAGTTGGGCCAAACGGCGAGCAAGCCGAGCAGTGCATCGCCAGGCGGCAGTCGCCTTTCCAATCGTTCCAATCTCGGAAATTGCCGGGATGCGATACTTCGGATGTGGGGATGATTGGACATGGCTCCTCCGATCCAGAGCATCGCAGATTTCAGACCGGAAAACAAATGAAAAGTATCGGATCATCGACCAGCGCGGGACGTATCGGATGATAGTCTCCAGGCGTGGCACGGCGATTGGCGCGAGATTCTTCGACAATCGAGCCGGCTCCCTCAGTGTTTGCGAGATTGACCGAGTATTGCGTTGCTTCGTCAGGCTTTCGGGCCGCGGCTTGCGGACGCGGAATGAAATGCGTGATCGCAGGAAGGGCCAAGGGCCGAGCTTCTGACGCGCGTCCGGCTGCCGCGGTCGTTTGCACCTCGAATGATCCAATATCGATGGTGCCGTTTACGACGCGCGGGAACCCCGTGCCGCGTTGGTCGAAGGCCGGCGCGTTGGTGTTATCGCCGGCGTCAATCGCGGGACTGCCCGGTTGGAGTGCAAACGTTAGCGTCGGTCCGCCGTTGTCCGCTAACGGCCCGAGCATGGGGTCGACAAAAAGTTGATCGGTTGAATCATATCCCGACCCGCCGCTGGGATCGCCGAAGATATTGAAGCCCGAGCTGAGGAGAATACCATGCACCTCCGGTCCGCCCGTTTCCGCGAAGTTGCCAACGAGAATGCTGTTTCGGATGGTCACGCTCGACGAGCCCTTCATGCCGATGCCGCCGCCGTTGGCCGCGAATTTCTCGGTAAAGCACGTGTTGCCGACGATGGTGCTGTTGTGGATGTTTACGGTGGCGGCGTCGACGGATATCCCGCCGCCCAGGCAATCCTGAAAGGCCGGCGAATGATTATTGGCGATCGTACTATTGATGACCGTTGAAGTGCTTCCCGGCGCCGCGGCGATTCCGCCGCCGAAAACATGCCCGCTTTGCATGCCGCCGACCGTATTGTTGGAAATCGTGCTGCTGTCGACCGTCACTGCGGCATTGTTGTAGAGCCCGCCGCCGTAGGCATTATCCTGGGCCGGATGCTGGGCGCTGGTGGTGTTCCCGTCCACCGTGCTGTATTTCAGTGTGAAGGAACCGAAATTGGCAACGCCGCCGCCCTTCGGGGCACAAACGTTTTGGTCACTTTTGCAAGTGCTCGCGTTATTTGAGATCGTACTGAACTCGACCACCATGTCGCCTTGATTGAAGATGCCGCCGCCGCTGCCACCGGTGCCGCTATAGTTTGTATTCGCCGCGGTGTTGCCTGTTATGGTGGCGAAGCTGATATTCGCCGTGGCGCCCCCGACGTTGAAGATGCCGCCACCCTTGGCGCCGGAACTTATCGTCGTCGTGTTGCCGGTGATCTCAACCTGACTCGCGGCCAGCGTGCCGACGTTGGTGATGCCCCCGCCATCCACGAGGGTATTGTTGTTGTTCACCACCGCGGCGAACGCGATCGTCAATGCTCCAAGGTTCAGAATGCCGCCCGTCCCATTCGTAACAGTCAGATTGTAAATCTCCGCCGCGACGCCGTCGTTCACGGTGAAAACTCGGTAACTACCGCCGGTGTCGCGTCGCACCGTGAGATCATTCACTCCCGGCCCGAAAATCACGAGGTCGTCGTTGATATTCGGCAAGACGCTTTGCAGGTTGATCGTCCCGGTGACACGGAATTCGATGAGGTGCTGCCCGGGCGTCGTGTTCGTCTTGTTGATGCAGTAGCGAAGATCGCCGCGAAACCCCATGCCGACGCCGGTGTCCGCTAGCCGCGTGACGTTGCACGTCGCCAGCAAGGTACGGGCTTCAAGGATCTCTAATAACGGCGACGCAGATTCATACCTTTTCATCGCAATCTCCGGAGGATTGGATTCCAAACCTCAATCACTTTGTTGACAAGAACGTCCCGGCTTCCGCGCGTTCTCGGCCTGCCCGATCCTTTGTCGGTCGGCCGCGCCTGGTGGCTGGTGAATAATCGGGTGCGGTCTTTGAAGTGCTCGAAGAGACAAGCGTCAGCGAGGCATGTGCGAGTCGGGACATTACGGCCTCCCTTGGCCTAAGGGTGAAAAAGAGTCCCAGCCCGGCATGGTACCATCCGCTCGACCGCAAAACAAACGTTATCTAACGATGATTTGTCCATTAAGAGTCGATATCGATCGCGGTGCAACGCGCGCTCGGCAAGCTGGACGGGGGAAAAGATCGGCTTCCGTTCCTGGGTTCTAACCGAAGACGTCAGTTCGCTTTCGGCTGCGTCGCTTCTGGGCGAAGTTGTGTGTATAGGCACCAGTGGCACGTCCGCGAGAATGCATGTGGCACACAAGGTGTAGGCGGTCCAGCGTCGCGCCGCTGCCCGGTGACGATCACAACGCTACAGGACCAATCACTGAAACGTCGGCGACATTGCTGTCGGGAGACGATTACCCCCTCGACGCGATGACTCATTCCACGATCATTTTCGAGAAAATCGAAGAATTTCCCAAACCGCGCGTCCGGTTTTGGCTCCAAATCACCCTTTAGTAGTAGGGACTCGCGCACACGTTCGGCGTGCGCCTCCATCCGGTCAGCGTCGTACTTCGAAGGAGGGTGATCGATGGCATGGATAAATCGTGTTCCCACAAGCACTTATCGCCAAGGAACCAAACGTAGCACAGCCGGACCACCCACCCTTGAGCCGCTTGAAGATCGTCAGCTGCTGTCCACCTGCCACGTCACCCGCCTTAGCGACAGCGGCGTCGGCAAAGGCTTCCGCGGCGACCTACGTTACTGCATCAACAAGGTCAACGCCGAGCCGGGGGCAGATACGATTGATTTCATAGTGAACGGAACGATTAATCTTAAGACAGAGCTACCAAACCTCATTGGAGAGCTGAAGATAATCGGTCCGGGAGCAAGCCTTCTTACAATTCAGCGAGACTCGTCTGCGCAACACCGCTTGGTCACGGTATCCTCCGGTATTGCCGAGATCTCTGGCCTTACCTTGACCAACGGCGAAAGCATCCCCACTGGCTCCAACATTACGGCGGTCGGTGGGGCGGTGTGGAACAAGGGAACGCTGTGCCATTTACAACGAGGGTTCCCTCACCCTTAGAGACAGCACTATTGCAGAAAACTCGGCGCGCGCACACTCCGACTTTTTTCTTGACCCGGAGCTGGGGTCCGGCGGTGGGATTTACAATCGAGGCTCGCTAATGATGGTCCGCTGCACAATTATGGCGAATTCGGCCGAGTCAACGGTGCCTGATGACTTCGGCTTTGGCCGCGGCGGCGGGATCTATAATGCTCCTTCTGCAACCTTGTTGGTTCACAGCAGCATCATCTCGAATAACTCCGTCGAACTTGAAAGTTTCAATCCCGATGGGACCGTAATCGCCAGCGGAGGTGGTGTAGCAAACCTCGGCGTTGCTGTCATACAAAACAGTACGATCGCTCATAATTCCGTTGCCCAGATGGGTCCGGGCAAGGTTCTCGAAGGCACTGGGGGCGGCATATACAACTACGGCTACCCGAGTGTCTATCTAACGGTAACTAATAGTACCATTAGCCAGAACTCGGCGGTCGATAGCAATGGCGGCCGGGGCGGCGGAGTTTACCTAACCCCGGCTTTTGACACTGACGCTCCCCCCTTCGCGGAATTACGAAATACCATTGTCGCTGGGAATTCGGCAGGAGTCGCCCCGGACCTGGCTGGGATACTGACTGCCAGCGGCTTCAATCTGATCGAGAACTCTCACGGCGGCAGCGGCTACACACTAACTGACTTGCTCGACGTGGACCCCATGCTCGGTCCTCTCGCCGACAACGGCGGCCCAACGTTGACGATGGCCCTCCTCCCAGACAGCCCAGCGATTGACGCCGGCGACAACACCGACGCGCCGGAGTTCGACCAACGCGGATCCGGATTTCCACGGATCGTAAACGGCACGATTGACATCGGGGCGTTGGAGGTGCAATCGAGCCCGATACCGCCGCCCGCACGACCTTCGCTTCGTCCTGACATTCTTGCCCTGATCCTGGCAACGGCGGATTTGGATTCGCTGAGTTAACGCTTGATGGAGAGTTGTCACATGCGTTCACGAACATCGAAAGCTCGCCCTCGCGTCGAACCACTCGAAGACCGCACCCTGATGTCCACCTGCCACGTCACGCGCCTCACAGATCAAGGCATCGGCAAAGGCTTCCGCGGTGACTTGCGCTACTGCATCAACAAGGTCAACGCCGAACCGGGGCCCGACGCGATTGATTTCACGGTGACGGGGATGATCAACCTGTCCGGGGCGCTCCCTGATTTATCGTCAGACATTGACATCCAAGGGCCAGGAGCCGGGTTGCTCACGGTGCGGAGGAGCACCGGTGGGGATTACCGCATCTTCACCAATGGCGGGACGGTGGGTATGAGCGGTCTGACCATCGCCGATGGGTTGATCAAAGGCAATTCGGGTACGCCGTTGGTGGGCGGTGCGATATTCAACGGCGGCACGTTGACGCTGGATGGCGTGGTTGTCGAAAACAACGGCGTGTGGAACGACCGGTATGACGCTTACGGAGGCGGCATCGCCAATGCGGGTACGCTCACCGTTCTCAAAAGCACGATTCGAAACAACGCGGCATTCTCCGTGTCGAGCGGGCTTGCCGGTGCGTGGGTTTTCGGGGGCGGCATTTATAATTCCGGCACACTAACGGTTATCGATTCAACCATCTCCGGCAATGCCGCGTCCGCCCCATGTAATGCACTCGCCGAGGCCGTGTTGGGAGGCGGAATCTTCAACTATTCCACAGGAGCGACGTGGATTTACGCCTCCACGGTCTCCGGAAACCGCGCCGAGACTAACGACGACGTTTTCTGTCCGCCGGGAGGAGCGGGCATTTTCGCGCTGGGAGGGCATCTGGTGATCCACAACAGCACCGTTTCGGGCAACACCGACGCGGAAGGCGTGGCGATTATCGACTACGCAACGCAGGCCCTCGCGTACATCAGCCATAGTACCATCACGGGAAATACGGCCGGCGGTGTACGCGTCAAAGATTCAGACGTGTTCATGGGACACTCGATCGTTGCCGGAAACACATCGTTTGACTTGAAAGATGCGTTAACAGGTTCCAGGTACAATTTGTTCGGCAACAGCGAGGGCGGCAGCGGCTACGACCCAACCGATCTTCTAGACGTCGATCCCTTGCTCGGCTCACTCGCGGACAACGGCGGACCGACGTCAACGCATGCTCTGCTTCCCGGCAGCCCCGCCATCGACGCGGGTGACCCGAACATCGTTGACCCGCCGGATTGGGACCAACGCGGCCCCGGCTTTCCGCGGATTGTGAACGGCACGATTGATATTGGGGCGTTCGAGGTGCAAGCCACACCGATACCGCCGGTGACACCGCCTTCGCATCGTCCCGGACCCGATCTCGCCCTGATCCTCGCGACCGCCGATTTGGAATCATTGTCCTAACCATGAACGGAGCTGTTTCGAATGCGCTCACTAACTCTTCGGACTCTTTTGCGTATCGACCGTCTTGAAGATCGTACCGTGCCGAGCTTCATCACCGCGCCGAATTTCCCCGCCGGCAACGGGCCTCAAGAGGTGGCCTTGGCCGACATGGATGGGGATCAGGACCTCGACCTCCTTGTAGTGAATAAAGATTCGAACACCGTGAGCATGTTGCGCGCAACGGTTCGGGCGGTTTCCGGCGCCCGGTGCAATATACCGTCGGCAGCAGCCCGCGGTCGGTCACGGTCGGGGATTTCGACGGTGACGGGGATACGGACGTCGCCACGGCGAACTTCGTTGCCGACACGGTGAGCGTCTTGTTCAATCAGGGAAACGGCACGCTAAGCCCGGCAACGGGGTACGCGGCGGGCATCGATCCGCGTTCGATTGCGGCGGGAGATCTCGACGGCGACCAGGATCTTGACCTGGTCGTTACCGCGTGGACGAACGTTGTTCAGGTGCTTTACAACCACGGCAACGGGACGTTCGCCGCCCCGACGAGTTTTCCCGTTGGCGCTCAACCCGGGTCGGTGGCGGTAGACGATATCGACGCCGACATCGACCTCGACATCGTGACGGCCAATGGCAGCAGCGTCAGCGTCCTGCAAAACCAGGGCGACGGCACGTTCGCGGCGCCGGTGACTTATACCGGCAGCAGCGTGACTTTCGTAGCTCTCGGCGATATCGATGGTGATCTTTATCGCGACATTGTGTTCGCCGGTTCGTCTGCAGGCGTATTGTTGAACCAGGGAAACGGCACGTTCGGCGAAGCAGTATATTATCCCACCGCGGGTATCCTTTCGCTGGCGCTGGGTGACCTGGACGGCGACCAAGATCTTGACGTTGCGGCAGCCGGTACCGGCGCCAGTGTGCTATTGAACAACGGGAACGGAACGTTTTCGGCTTACCAGGGGTATGCCACTGGACTTAGCGCGAAATCTGTGGCGGTAGGTGATCTGGATGGAGACCAGGACCTCGACCTCGCAGTCGCCAATGAAAGCTCAGACGACGTCAGCGTCTTAAGAAATGTAGGCGGCGGTGATTTCATCGCGCCGAAGACCTACACTGTTGAAGGCAAGGTTCACGCCGTGGCATCGGGAGACTTGGACGGCGATATCGATATCGACTTCGCTTTCTCGGACCCTTCCGAGGGCGGCATGCACGTGCTGTTGAACCAGGGAGATGGAACGTTCGCCGCCCCGACGTACTACGGCAAGTTCGGGTGGCACGAATCGATTGCTATTGGGGACCTTGACGGTGATCTCGATCTCGATATTGCCGCAGGGGACGCACACCTCTCGTTTGGCGGCGTGGACGTGTGGCTGAACCACGGCAACGGGACGTTCGCCGCACCGACAAGCTATGCGACCGGCGATGATGGATCACTCTCCGTGGCGATCGCCGATTTGGACGGCGATAGCGATCTCGATGTCCTGGCCGGCAATGCTCTCACGGACAAAAACATCAGCATCCTGAAGAACAACGGAAACGGGACGTTCGCGCCGGCGGTGAACTACCCAGCAGGTTTCGCCCCGGCACGGTCAGTGGCGCTCGGAGATCTCGATGGGGACCAAGACCTCGACTGTGCGGTTGGCGGTGGTGAGCCGCGCGTGCTATTGAATAACGGCGATGGCAGCTTCGCTCCGGTTGTGTGGTATTCCGCCGGCAACCAAGCCGACGCGGTCGCTCTGGGCGACTTAGACGGGGATCAGGATCTCGACCTTGCCGTTGCCAATCGGGGTTCTAACACCGCGAGTGTGCTGCTCAACAACGGAAACGGGACATTTGCCGCGGCGATCCATTACGCCGTTGGCGGCCTCCCCGAGTCCCTAGCTATGGGCGATGTGGACAATGACGCGGATCTTGACATGCTCGTTGCCAATTACTCGTCTTTCTCGGTGAGCGTGCTGTTAAATTCGGGCACCGGAACGTTCGCCGCCCTAACAAACTACAGTCCGGGCAGTCGACCCGAATTCGTGGCGGTTGCGGATGTGAATGGCGACAGCTACCTCGACATGGCTGTAGCAAGCAGCATACTGACCGTCTTGCCTAACGACGGCGTTTGGCCTCCGGCGCCGCTTCCAAGTTGGGACGGACCGCGACGAACGGCGGCGTGGAAAGGCGGTCTGACAACTGCAACGTTGCCGCCGATGCCGTTAACCCACGCCCTCCTTTCCGGCAGCCCGGCTATCGATGCTGGCAACAACACCGACGCGCCCGAATGGGACCAGCGCGGACCAGGCTTTCCGCGCATCGTGAACGGCACGATTGACATCGGCGCGTTTGAGGTACAGGCGTCGCCGATACCCACGCCGAATCGAACTTCAGTTGATCTTCTTGCCGTGGTGTTGGCGACGGCCGATTTGGATTCCCTTACGCCAAACCGGAGCATCGGCAAAAACGTCAGTTGGTGAACGGAATGGTCTGGAGGAGCTCTCGATGACTCGACGAAGATCTCGGCCAGCCAAGAGGCCAGCGAAGCGAGGGTTGGCCATAGAGCTATTGGAGATTCGCGACGTACCAAGCTTCGCCGCGCCGCAGGCGTTTCTCGCCGGGTTGTCGCCCTCGGATGTGGTGAACGATGATTTCAACGGCGACGGGTTCTACGATCTCGCCGTAACGAACGAAGCCACGCCGGGGACCGTCAGCGTCATGCTCAACGCCGGCGACGGCACGTTTGGCGCACCGAAGAGCTTTCCCACCGGTGGAAACAAACCGACTTCCTTAGTCGTGGTCGATGTGAGCGGCGATGGTCGCGTTGATCTCGTCGTGACGAACAATAATTCCGGGTCCAGTGACACGGTCGCGGTGTTGCGGGGATCCGGCACGGGACTCTTCCGCCGACCCGTAACCTTTGCGGCCGGTATCAATCCGACTTCCGTCACATACTCCGGGTTCAACGGCGATGCGTTCACCGATCTCGTCCTCGCGAATGAAGACACCGGAAAGCTCACCATATTCTTCGGCCAAATAGGCGGCATGTTTACGCAGTCCGTCAGCTACGACATCGGTACGAGCATGAAGGCGGTTTCGACGGGGGATTTCAATGGCGACGGGCGGTCCGACATCGTGGCGGTGGGCAACCATCAGACAGCCCCGAAGACCGCGATCCTCTTCAGTGACGGTGACGGCACGTTTACCTTTGGACCGCAGTACAGCGACGGCTCCCCCATCGACGTCTCGGTAGCGGATTACAATGCGGATTCCAAGCTTGATCTGGCCATCGGCAGTGCCGATGACAGCGTCATCGTTCGTTTGGGAAACGGCGACGGCACTTTCGCGCTGGCAGGGATTCATCCGACTGTCACGGGCCTCACGGTCGTTGAGACCGATGACATTGACGCCGACGGCAATCTCGATTTCCTGGCACTGACTTTGGAAAGCGGATTTAACGTCTTTTTAGGTCAGGGCGACGGTAGTTTTGTGTTAGGCGGGCCCTATGCCGCTGGAATCCAGGGCTCAGGAGTTGCCATTCGCGATTTCACCGACGATGGCGTTCCCGATGTGGCGGTAGCGAATGAAGTAGACAAGTTCAATCCAGTGGAGCCGGTAAACGGGACCGTCACTCTTCAGCGAGGGCTCGGCGGAGGAACCTTTATCGGACTCCCACCAATCGCCCCCGCAGCTGTCCAAAACTTCTGGGAAATGGTGACGGCGGATTTCAACGGTGACAACGACCAGGATTTGGCGATTTCCAGCTTCTTAAACACGGGTACACTCGGCTCGTTCAATCTACTTCTGGGAGGCCCGGGCGGCAGTTTTCAACCGCCCCTCGTGACGCAATTGGGCAAGATGGCGCGCGGTCTTGCGGCAGCGGACTTTAACAACGACGGAGATATGGATGTCGCCATCGGGATCTGTGCTCCGATTGCTTGGGAGGGCGTAGAGTTTGCCTTGGGCAACGGCGACGGCACTTTCCAGGCCTTCCAGAACCATCCCATTAACGCGTGACCTCTCGATGTCATTGCCGGCGATTTCGACGGTGATGGAAACATGGACTTGGCCACGGCCAACTCTTCCGCAACGGTTAGCATCTTGCTCGGAAATGGAAATGGAACATTTAAGCCACACGTCAATTATGGAATAGCCGCCGAACCCAGGCATCTTGCGTCGGGCGACTTTAACGATGACGGCGTTCTGGACATCGCCACGGCCAACCTCGGAAGCTCCGAGACGGGTAATACGGTGTCCGTTCTACTCGGCAACGGCGATGGGACGTTTGAGTCGAAAATTGATCTCCTGGCCGGCGCAGCGCCGAATGCGGTTCATGTCGCGGATCTTAACGGTGATGGGAACCTGGACCTCGCCGTCGCCAATCTGAAAAATGCGGGCGCCGTCAACGTCCTTCACGGTAATGGCGACGGGGCCTTCGCCCTTGCCATACCGTACTCTGTGGTGACCTATCCCGGATCGCTTTCCGCCGCGGATGTCAATGGCGATGGTTTCTTAGACCTCGGCGTGCGGAGCACGGTCGGCGGAGCCATGAGCCTACTGATGGGAAAACCCGACGGAACGTTCGATCCCGTCCATCTCGCCCTCGGTGACCCTGAAAAGTCCATATCCCCTCCGGCCCCTCTCGTATTCGCGGACGCCGACGGCGACGGGTGGCATGACGTGATGGCGGCACAAATTAGTGATGTCGCGGTGTTGTTAAACGACGGCATCTGGCCGCCGCTGCCGATCGGCAACGGGCCGCGACCGTTCGCCCCGCTGGACGTCGGCGACACTACGACGATGGTGCATCCGACCGATAGACAGATGCAAACATCAAGCCGCTCAACGATTAATCCTGTGGATGACAACGCAACAGCGATAGCGATTCGGCCGAAGAACACCTCGCGCCACATCGCCCGTGTCGCGCTTGCCGAAACAACTGAGTCGGAGATTGAATTGTTTTCGACGAAGCTGAGTTAACCACGAAGCCATTACCTTAGCTCTGGAGGAGTGATCCAATGACTCGACGATTTTCTCGACTCGCAAAACATTTTCGGCGGCAGCGGCTGGTTCTGGAATCCTTGGAACGCCGCGATGTACCCAGCTTTGCCGCATCCCAGGCATTTCTCGCTGGCCCAACGCCCGCGGATGTGGTGGGCGCCGATCTCAATGGCGATGGGTTGAATGACCTGGCCGTTGCCAATAATTCCACCCCCGGCTTCGTCAATGTGCTGCTCAATAGCGGTGGCGGCACGTTCGCTGCGGCCAAGAGCTACCCAACCGGCGGCTCCAGCGCCAGCTCGTTGCTAGTCTCCGACGTCAGCGGCGACGGCAAGCTCGACTTGGTAGTAACTAATTACAACAGCGGCACCGTGGCCGTGTTACGTGGCTCCGGCACCGGTGTCTTTCGTCGGCCCGTCACGTTTGCCGCCGGATTGAGCCCGACATCCGTGGCGATTGCGGACTTCAACAACGATGCCGTCACGGACCTGGCAGTGACTAACAAAGGCAATGGCGCCAGCGTGTTGTTGGGCCTTGGCGCGGGTTCGTTCCAACTTGCCTCCAGCTACGACATCGGCACCGTCGCATCGGATAGCACGGTCGGCGACTTCAACGGTGACGGTCGAGCCGACATCGTCGTCGTTGGCAATCACCCATCGGCGCCAAAGATCGTGGTACTTCTTGGCAATGGCGACGGGACGCTACAGTTTGGAGCACAGTACAACACGGGTTCGCCTATTGAGGTAGTCAGTGGCGATTTTGACGGAGACAACCAACTTGATATCGCGGTGGCCAATTACACAAGCCACACAATTAGTGTGTGGCTAGGCAATGGGGATGGTACGTTAGGTTTTGCTTCCTCCTACTTTGGAGCTACCTATCACGCCACCTTAGACGCGTTGGATGCAGACGACGACGGGATTCAAGATCTCGTCGTTACGGACTGGTATCAGGGCACGTTGAAGCTTCTTCCGGGGCATGGGAACGGTTTGTTTGGGCCGGCTACTAGCTATCAATGTGGCGTCAGCCCCGCGGGCGTCGCACTAAGTGACTTCACCGGTGACGGAATCGCCGACTTTGCCGTGATAAATGGTCCGGCGGGAACCGGAACGGTGACCTTGCTGCCCGGGCTCGGCAGCGGAGTCTTTCCCGACGTCATTCCTCCGACATACTTTGCCGGCAATAACACAAGATCCGTGACATCAGCGGATCTGAATGGCGACTCTGACCCGGATCTGGCGGTTACGGACGGAACGGACGTGAGCGTACTTTTGGGTCAGGCCGGCGGCACCTTCGGCACTAAGACAACTTATCACCTCCCAAACAGTGCCAACGGCGTAACCGCAGCCGATTTCAACACCGACGGACAAGCAGACCTCGCCATTGGCGCATCGTCGTTCGGTCTTGCAATTCTCTTGAACACGGGGTCAGGTTTTGCGCCTCCCGTGGTCTATTCCGGTGCGAACGTCGGCGCCCTAGTTGCGGCGGATTTCAATACCGACGGTTTCATAGATATCGCAGGGACTAGTAGTTTTGGGAACGGTCCGGTTAGCGTTTTTTTGGGCAACGGCGACGGGAGCTTCGCAATGCCACTAAGCTATGGCGTCGGATCTAAACCCATCGGCGTCGTTGTGGGAGACTTCAATGAGGACGCACAGCTAGACCTAGTAGTGACCAACTCGGCGAGCGCGACGATCAGCATCTTACTCGGAAACGGCGATGGCACGTTCCAGAACGCCGTCAATGTCGCCGCGGGCGACTCGCCCTACTCGGTGGCCGTGGCGGATTTCAATGGCGACGGGAACGTTGACTTGGCCGCAGCCAACAACCTTGGCGTCGGCACCGTAAGCGTGTTCTTTGGCAACGGTGACGGGACTTTCAGCCCCCACCTAAGTTACTCGGTCGGCGCTGGGTCAATTTCGGTTATCGCCGCCGATCTCAATGGTGACGGCAAACCCGATTTGGCTGTGGCGAATTCCTTGGGCGGGACCGTCTCCGTACTTTTGAACGACGGCAGCGGCGCCTTCCAGCCCCCTCTTGTGTACCTGGTTACCACTCTTGACGACTCGCCGATCTCGCTGACGGTGGCTGATTTCGACGCGGATGGCTGGGTTGATCTTGGCGCATTGTACGATGCCGGCGTCGGTGTCCTACTAAACGCCGCCGACTGGCCCCCGCTGCCGATCGGCGACGGGCCGCGACCGGTTGCACCACTAGACCTCGGCGAAACTACGGATACGTTGGATCCGACCATCGCACAGACGCAAACGTCAAAAAGCACAACGATTAACGTCATGGATGTGAGCATAACGACGATGCCACGCCCGCAGAGTTACGCCTCGCGTCACCTCGGCCGTGTCGCGCTCGCCGAAACAACTGAGTCGGAGATCGACTTGTTTTCGACGAAATTGAGTTAACTGCGGAGCCAATAACCTTGCACTTGAGGAGTGATCTAATGGTCCAACGAAATACGCGACTCGCAAGCAAGACGTGGAGACGGCACCTGACACTGGAGGCGCTGGAACGCCGCGACGTACCGAGTTTCTTCGGCGCCTCTGCATTCTCCGTCGGCAGCCAGCCGCGGGCTTTGGCGACAGGAGACTTCAACGGCGATGGCGCGGCGGATGTCGCCGCTGCGAACTACGGTGGGTCCGGCGGTGTCAGCATTTCGCTGGGCGCGGGAGACGGCTCGTTGCAGTTCGGCGCAACATACGCCACCGGATTGCGAACCCGTGCCGTCGCGGTCGGGGACGTGAGCGCTGATGGCATCTTGGACATCGTTGCTGCCAACTCCAGTTTCCCAAATGGAACCATCAGCGTGCTTATCGGCCGGGGCGACGGTACATTCAAGCCGGCGGTGAATTATGCGGCCGGTGAAGCGCCTTCTGGCATTGCGATCTCCGACTTGAACAACGACGCCAAGCCGGACCTGGCCGTGAGCGATGACGCCAACTTCGGCAAAGTGAAAGTCTACCTGGGCAACGGCAATGGGACGTTCAATTCGAGCATCGACTTTTTCGCGGATTCGTTTCCTTATGCGGTCATTGCAGAAGATTTCAACGGCGACGGCGATACGGACCTTGTCACCGCCAATCCTTTCCCTGCGCAGGTGAACGTATTCATCGGCAATGGCGATGGGTCATTCGCGCCGAAAGTCGCATACAACGCCGGCGGCGCGGCCATCGCACTTTCCACTGGCGACTTTGACAATGACGGCGATCTCGATCTCGCCACGGCCAATTACAATCCTTCCGGAACTGTCGGCGTCCTGCTCGGCAACGGCAACGGCACGTTTGCGGCTCCGCTGACATCCCCGGCCGGCGCCAAGCCGGTTTCGATTGCGGCGGCCGATTTCAACTCGGATGGAAATCTAGATGTCGCCGTCACCAATCCGGGAACGGTCAAGCTGCTCGTGCTGCTCGGCCTAGGCAACGGCACATTTCAGCCGGCGGCGACATATGTCAGCGGGGGCACACTGCGCGACGTAGCCGTCGCCGATTTCGACACGGATGGCGTTCCCGACCTGATTTCAGCCGACGAAAGCGCAAATTCGGTGAACATCCTTCTGGGCAACGGGGACGGGAGTTTCCCAAGTGCTGTACTCCACAACCTCAGCGCCACCGATATCCTGTTAGCCGACTACACAGGGGACGGCAAGACCGACCTAGGATTGCCGCTGGGCCAGTTTGTAAAGGTTGCACCCGGACTGGGGGACGGCCAATTCGACACCGCGATAAATTATTTCGTCGGCGGCAACATCTCGGCGGGGGTGACGGACGATTTCAACACAGACGGCCGGCCCGACATAAGCATCGTTTACAACGGCGGTCAGTATGATGCCACTGGCACCGCGTTACTCGGCGCCGGCAACGACGGCTTCGTGTTCGCCCCTACGTATCCACACAATGATAACACTGCCGGGACTGGCGTAATCGGCGATTATGACGACGATGGCATCTTGGACGTAGCGGTTGCCGCAGTTAATAGTTCGGTTCAGATCTTTTTTGGAAACGGCGACGGCTCGTTTCGGAACCCGGTGATCTACAACCCTGGCAATCCGGCCGAAGTAGAGAAGGGCGATTTCAACAACGACGGCTTCCTCGATCTTGCCGTGGCCATCTTCACCGGACCCGGTTCCTTGACGATCATGCTCAACCGTGGTGATGGCACATTTCTGGCGGGCGTTAGTTATGCCGCGACGATGACTCCCAACGCGGTCGCCGTAGCCGATTTCAATAACGACGGCGCCGACGACGTCGTCCTGAGCGGCCAAAATGTTTCGTCGATCAACGTGTTTCTGAACAATGGCGACGCCACGTTCCAACCAGCGGTGACCTATGGCGAGATTCCTAATTCTCTGCCCTATGATGTGGTGGTCGCAGATTTCAACAATGACGGCAATGTCGACATCTCTACCGCCAACGGCGGATTTGAAACCACGAGCATCTATTTAGGCGCAGGTGACGGGACCTTCCCTACTAAGCTCGACTATCCTGTCGGTCCCGATCCCATCCGGGTCATCACGGCGGACCTTAATGAAGACGGAAATGCAGATCTGGCGTTTACCGACCACACTGCAGCCGGCGGTGTCCGCGTCCTACTCGGCAACGGCGACGGATCCTTCCAACCCCTTGTCTTTTATCCCGCGCCCAATGTATGGAGCGGCCATACCGGGGACATTAATGGCGACGGCAACCTCGATCTCATGCTCGGGTCCAATTACGGCGTCGTCAGCGTATTTTTCGGGCGCGGCGACGGCTCGTTCGAGCCGTTGGTGAACTACTTCACCGGCGGTCAGCAGCTTGATGTGAAGGCAAGCGATTTCGATGGAGATGGCGACCTCGATATGGTGGCGCCCGATCTGAAGAAAATACATGTGTTTCTGAATCGCGGCGACGGCTCGTTCCCCGCGCCGGTGAACTTTAGCGCGGGGCCGGAGCCCAGCTCGATTGCAACGGGCGATTTTAACAGCGATGGTTTCCCCGACTTGGTCATCACCAATTACGTCAGTAACGGGGCCGTGACCGTACTGATCGGCAAGGGGAACGGCGGATTTAAGCCGCCCTTCACGTTTGTAGTCGGCGCCAATCCCTCTGATGTCACGGTTGCAGATTTTAACGGGGACGGACGGCTCGACTTGGCGGTGGCGAACGAGGGTAGTAACTCGGTGTCGGTGTGGCGGGGCACGGGAACCGGTTTCTTCCGCCGCGTGTTGAGCTTCGCGGCCGGGTCTCAACCGAGGTCGATTGAAAAAGGTGACTTGAACGGCGACGGCAAGGTCGATTTGGTAGTGGCCAACACTACAGGCCAAGCCAGTGTACTGATAGGCAACGGCAATGGAACTTTCCAGGCACCCGTCGGCTATGCCGCGGGAGCCGTTCCGCGGGCTGTTGTGATTGCCGATTTCAATCAGGATGGCAAGCTGGATGTGGCTGTGTCCAACCAGGCTGCAAGCGGTAGAATTACGATCCTCCTTGGCAATGGCAATGGCTCGCTTCAGGCCCCCTTGAGCTACGTGGTAGGTCGAAACGCCAAGGCGCTCGCCGCCTTCGACTTCAATGGTGATGGCTTCCCCGATCTCGCCACGGATACCGAGGACGGTATCTCCATTCTTTTCAATGCCGCCGACTGGCCACCGATGCCGATCGGCGACGGACCGAGGCCAACCGCACCTTTTGACGTGAAGGAGCCGGCTGAACAGTTGCAGCCGTCCACTGTACACGGGCAAACTTTAACCGCCCTAGAAATCAGACCTGTCGAAGACGGTATCACATTGCTCAATCTCCGGCCCAAACATGCGTGGCGTCACCTCGCACGCGTCGTACCTGCCGGCCTAAACAACGCGGAGTCTGATTTGCTTTCTACGGAGATAGCCTGAGCGATTGGCATGGATTCAGAATGGACCCGTTTTGTGGCAGAAGGGGTTCGTTACTTCTCCCGCGATGTACCGCTGTCGCGTTTGGCCAGCTCTGGTGCGCATTCACTGTCCGTTAGAGGCAGGCTGAGTCAAACTTTGTCTACCGGATCAGCGCCGCCTCGACAGTTAGGCCCGGCCCGAAACCGAGTGCGACGCAAGGCAACGGCGCATTACGACGGCGCAGACGATCGAGCACAAATAGCACGGTCGGAGAGGACATGTTCCCGAATTCGCCCAAGATCTGACGCGAATCGGCGAGCGCGCTGGAAGCCAACCGAAGTCCGCTTTCTACCGCATCCAGGATACGAGGTCCGCCCGGATGGACGGCCCACGAGCCGATATTGGCGATTTGAAGGTCGTGGCTCTGCAACCACCCCGACAACCAAGGGTTGAGATGTTCGGCAATCAAGGCGGGCACGCGGGTCGAGAGGTCCATCTCAAATCCATAATCGCCGACGTTCCACCTCATCGCAGACTCGGTTCCTGGAAATACACATGAACCCGTATTTGTCAGACGCCAACCGGAACGATCGCGTGCCGGCAGTGCCACGATCGCGGCGGCGCCGTCGGCGAACAGCGCGTTGGCTACCAGTTTCTTGGGATCCCAACCGTAGAAATAATGCAGGCTACACAATTCCACGGCGCACAACAAAATGCAAGACGACGCGTCCTCGGCCGCCAGGCCATGAGCCACCCGCAAACCGTTAATCGCCCCGTGACAGCCCATAAATCCCACCTGAACTCGTTGCGTGGTGTTCGGCAATCCGAGGGATAAGATTAGGCCGAGATCCACACCAGGTGCAGCGAACCCTGTGCACGATACGACAACAAGGTGGGTGAACTCTTTGGGTTGCAGCTTCGCCTTCGCGATCGCTTGCGCATGCTTCCCTTGCAAGCGGCAAGGCAAACTCCCGATAGCATTCCATCCGTTGCTGGGTCGACGGCGCATACTGGGCCGACTTGCCATGTGGGACGAAGCATGACTTGGAATCTGCGTTGCCTTCCAAAATATCTCGCACCACAGCTTCGCCGAGTACCATGTGACGGTTCTTGATCTGCGTTTGTCGGTAGAGATTCTCGACGAAAGACCGTTGTTCGGAATTGCTGCCGCATAACACCTTCGCGACTTGGGTCGCGTCTTCCTGACTGGCCGAGTATTCCGGAACGGCAGTTCCGAACGATCGAATCTGCAGTGCCATGGAGGACGCTCCCATCAAGCGAAACTTCGTCGGCCCCGTTGTTCAAGAACAGTCCGTTGAGCCGACTCGGTCGGATCGGGGTTAGAGGCCTGCGGTCCGGTCAATCCAAGCCAACGCATTACGGTTGGCGCAACTCCTGGAGTCCGCCCGAGAATTCCGATCATAAGCGACGCCAGCGTCGGGTACTTCAGAACGACGGATAGTGCGCGACAAGTGAATTGCTTGCGAATGATCGTTCGCCGATAGACGTTGCGCCACTCGCTTGCCAAGGCCGTGTCCCAATTTGTTGCACCCCGCATCGCCAAAGGAATCACCGCTTCCGCCGATGACAACGCCCAAGCAATGCCTTCGCCTGTGAAGGGTTGAACGAATCCTGCGGCGTCGCCGAGAACAAACAATCGGTCGCGAGCCAGATGCCTTGATCGATGTGTGAGTGGCGGGGTCCCCTGCCAGCGATGCTCCTTTAGTGTCTTAATTCCCGGCAACCCCGTTGCTTCCAGAATGCCCGTTACGGCCCGGTTCACACTACCCACGCGACGCAGGTAGCAGGAATCAAGTGCTGCGGCGATATTGAGCCTTTGGTCTTCAAGGCGGGCGAGTCCCACATAACCGCCGTCCCCGCACGCCATGTACAAAGTATTCACGCTATATGCCGATGACGCCGGCGGGTGAATAGTTTGCACTCCCAACAAGCCATGCGATGTTGGTTGCGATCGGATGCGATGGCGACTGGCGCTGAATCGGCCCATCAAACCGTCCGCGGCGAGCACGAGACGGGCGCGAACCGCCGCGTGCCCCTCGGTCCGCCTCAAGTGAACTTCCCGATCCGAAGACAGGCACGGGCCTAAGACGCCGGTTGTTTCCGGTAGAAAATGAGCGCCTCGATGCACTGCTGCGGCCACCAGCGCTGCATCGAATACAGCTCGCGAGAGCACCATTTCCCGTGTGAGCGGAATGCTCGCTACGGCCGTACGACTGCGAAGCTGCAAGCGCGTCAGCGTGGTGGCGTTGTAGTTAGCGAGAAGGGACTGAAGGCCGGCTCGTTGCAGGCAATCAATCACGGCTCCGTTGAGGCAGCAGCCGCAGACCTTCTCTCGCGGGAACCTAGCCTTATCGACAAGCAATACGTGGAGACCTCGTCGCGAAAGTTCGTGCGCTGCAAAAGCACCTGCCGGACCGGCGCCGACCACGAGCACGTCCCAGCATTGCGTGGCGGCCCGCCGCAAATTCAGAGTCGGCTGAATCATGTACGTATCCAGCTCAGCAAAAAGCGGAACGGCCAACGTGATACGATGCGTGCCCCGGTCATGCCTGCTGCCTGGGCCAGCACGCGTGCTTCCTGACGAGTGTAGGCGGCAGCTACGGATCGTAGGGCGTCGGTGCGTACAACTTCCGATCGTGTCAGCAGTTGCGATGCTACCAAAGCCAAGAGATACCCGATGCGGCATCGTTCGAGATCGTTCACCAAAGTCATTTGCCTGGCGGCAAGCCTCATTCGGCGCAGCAAATCAATGGCTTGCGACTCCTGCAAATGGTGGAGAAACAAAGAAGAAATGATGACATCGAAGTCACCAGGAAGCGACTTGGCCAACACGTCCCCGACTTGAAATTCGACCTTCGCCTCAGAGTGCGCTGCACGATGTCGAGCGTATTCGACCGCTACTGAGCTTTTGTCCCAGCCATGAATCTCAACGGGATGTCCCAATCCCCGTGCACGCTTCCATAGCTCGATCGGCACATCGCCGGCACCCGAGGCAATGTCGAGGATGCGGAACGCCTTCTTTCGGCTCGGGAGAAATCGGTGAATTTCCGACCAGATTATCCCTGCGCTGCGACTCCAACGATTCAGGCGTTCGAGCCCACGAAGTGCCACCACGTGTCGTGACGCGTCGAGCGGCTGATCCATTAACTCCGGCTGAAGCCGACGCTCGCGCATCGACGGAAAGGAAGTGGTCCAAAGGTGGACTGGAACTTGATTCATTTGCAAGTTGCGCGGGGCAGGGACGGCAGGTTGCACGTTTCTTGGTCTGATTCGTGGGAGGGCACGCTCAGAGCGCACCCAGGCAATCAACCACATTCCAGTAAGCACGACTTCCGCCCCCACATCGGCCAGGGTTTTACATGCCCCCAGCATTTCACGGCGAACGCGCGTTGCGCATACGGATACAGGAGAAGCTCAAGGAAGAGTGCATCACCGCGTCGTGGAGCGGCCACAGCGATGGGACGCAACGCAACTCGACGTTGCGTTCGACAATCGCTCCGATGCAATCGCGCACCTCGGTGACATCCAACGGCGATACGGTTTGCGTGCTGACCCAATAACCAGCGGTTTCATCGGCGATCTCGAACTCATCTGGAGGCATTCGATAGAGGTAGACCGAGGTCGCACGAACGCGCGGCAGCCAACGTGATTCTATGGCGACAACGGCGCGGGTTGTGCGAGCTGAGGGTCCAAGCAGCATTCGCAGATCCCGTTCATCGCTATTCTCGGTCGCGTAGAACGTGACGCGCGGGCAATCACGCGGCAGCAGGTAGTTGTGGAGCAATGAATCGTCTACGGCCCAGACTACCGCGTAGGTGATTCCAGAGTCCGAGCTTGGGGGGACGCGCGGCTTAAACGTACAGATCCCGCTGACCTCACTGACGTGATACAGCACCGTGGGGATAGTCGTACCGCTCACTAATCCGATTCCATAGTCGCTGTCGATGAACATACCGCACTAGTCGAGCTTCAGGAAGGTTGTACCGGCCATCACCGCTTCCGCTTTGCTGTCCTTTTTTTGGTGGCCTTCGCGGTGGTCTTCTTAGCGGTTTTCACCGCTTTTTTCGCAGCCGGCTTCGTCCTTCTCGCCGAGGCCTTGGCCCTTGCAGCAGCTTTTTTCATCGGCCTCGCCGCCGCCGACTTTCGCTTCGTTGATTTCTTTCCGACATTTTTGCCCGCTACTCCTCCAATTACGGCGCCGACTGCAGCGCCCAGCGGGCCGAGCAGTGAGCCAGCGGCCGCTCCCACCGCAACCCCGCTGACCGTCGCCAGGTCAGGATCATCGGTTTTCCCTTCGATCTCTGTCTCGTTCTCCGCCATATTAAGCTCCTAGCCCTAGACAAAAAAGCCGGTATGTGCACTCGCTTCGACGAAAATCGTACTACTGAGGTCTTATCAGATTGAGGGAGTACCCGTTAGGGCCGCAATCACGATCTTGTCTTTCATGCCGGATGTGCTGAATCCGTGTTCGCCACGCTCGAAAACGCATTTGGGCATCGTTGTGCGAATCCCATCCAAGCCGGCGAGCAATGATTGTTCCACGGCTGGTTCCACCAGCGTGAACGTCGCGCGTTCGGATAACTCATAGCAGGACTTCAATCGCCGCCACCGGCCGGCCCAACATAACGGATCACGCACCCAACGGCTGGATAAGTCAGTTGTCGGCGGATACGCTGTGCGTCCGCGTAAGTGGGACATGTGGCGAGCGGGCACTCCGTTGATCCGCCGCGATCCGGGCTTGTACGAACGAATAGAACGAAACAGTCGTCGTAGCTGCGTTCCATTGGCGGCGCCCTTTCAGAAGTCGTTTGAGAAATGGATAGGGCGATGCTTACGAACGACAGCGCCGGGATGCCGTGACCAACTTAACATGCGGCGACGGGACGCAGCAACGGATGTCGAATGCTTTCTCACCGAATTAGGCCGCCCCGCGTCAGACAAATGGTATATGGATTTGGTTTTGCCCGAAAGACGCACCCGCGGAATTAGTCAAACTCTCTCCGATCGTACGAACCGGAAACTTCTTCGGTAGCTACCACGCGCCGTCGACATCGGAAGAGTGTCTTCAGCATTTCCTTACGGTGACTGCGGCTCCCATCCCAGGCTATGGCTCGCGCGGAGTTCGTACCTCCATGTACCAGGTGTAGGCGGCGAAACGTCCTGCGATCTGACGTGCGTCCATGTTCCCTCCTGGCGACTGGGTCATGCCATCATCGACTCACGTTCTCGTGGACGAGACGCCGTTGCAAATAGCAAGGAGAAGAGCTCTAACGTTAGTTTCGGCAAACAAGCAAAACGGCGTGGGTGTGCAAGACTCCGCGGCCTGAACAAGCTACGGTTGGAGTCTGTCGGTGAAGACTGAATAAAGCCTCGATCTTTTGCTGGGCCGCTCCCCAGAGCCGCGACAAGGAAGATTCCCGCTCGCACGGCGTGACGGTAGGTGCAAAGGATAGGCTCTGGAGACAAGCGTCGACGAAGTCTGCGACCTCCTGTGCCTGGACCAAACCGCATCAGGGTAAGTCTGCACCAATCGGCAGTCGGTGTTGATCGCACCATTGGTCTTGTGAACTTTCTTACCTCGGCTAGGATGTTGGTCCGCTTATCACGAAATGGAGAAACATGTACGACGAGTTCAAAACGGAAATCGCCGATCTGATCGAGTGGATGAAAACAACAGGTGTGTCCGAAACAAGTAGTGCGTTGTGGTACATCGCTCGGTTGCCGAAAGCATACCAAGAGTTCGACCGGACCTACGAAAGCCGATACGCGGCGGACATCGCTACCTGTCAACAAGGAGCGATCATTCGTTTCGGCGAGGAGCTGGGAAAAAGCGGCGCAGCGCAGCGAGCCAACTACAGGCTCGGTTTGAAAGGCTCAATGAACGCTTCCATTTGCCGATGCTGGAATCGCCTAAGCAACCTCCGGCACCCAAGCCACCTGCTCGGAAAAGAAAACGTCCGGCCGCATGATTTCAGCGCGGTGTTGACTGTGACTGCCGCCGGATTTGAAGTGGCATCAAGGCCAATATACGAGGTTCGCAATGTTGGATAAGGCACTGGATGAGCCCAAACGAAAAGAGATATTCTTAGCCTTGGTACAGGCTCAAGATCAGGAGATGTCGGTGGCGGAGTCTCGGAATGCAATCGCAGAACGCTTCGACATTACCCAAATGTTAGTTCTTGAAATCGAACGCGAGGGCGTCGAGAATGACTGGCCGCCATTGAATGTATGAGGATCGCATGATGGCAACGGTGGCGTGCTAATCTCAAAGACTTACAAGCTTGGCAATCGTTGAAAAACCAAATCTTGGTGCGAGTTGCTACCCACTTTCTTCCCAGACCGAGTGGTACGCACCGATCGATTCGATGTAAGCCACCAAACTCTCGAAAAACGGGTCGTACGACAGTGTTGCGCTGTCGCCTATTACCAGCAATTTTCGGCGGGCGCGGGTTAGGGCCACGTTTATCCGACGGACGTCGGCCAAAAAGCCAATCTCCCCCTCGGCATTGGAACGTACCAGCGACAGGACCACTGCGTCTTTCTCTCGTCCTTGGAAGCCGTCAACGCTATCGATTTCCAGGCCGGGGATCGGCAGCTTTTCGCGAAGCAGCCGTACTTGCGCCGCGTAGGGAGCGATAACCGCAATCCCGGCGGCCGCAACGCCGGCATCCAGCAGCTCCTTTATTTTGCGGGCAACCAGATCCGCCTCATGCGGGTTGAATCGACTCTTACCATCCGGGTCCGGTTGCTCGTCAAAGCCTGCGCCGGCGGTATCGATGAACTGGACCGGCGTTTGTGTAAGCAGATTCGCGGCAACGTCGGGGAGTTCGCACAAGAGCTGGCCGCAGACCGAAGCATGCGCCTCCAAATCGGAATCATAGAACTGCTGCGAGGAGAAGTTCATTATGGCCGCATGCATTCGGTATTGCACCCTCAGCCGCCGCGTCACCAACGGGCCATACAATTCAACGAGCCGCTCCATCAAACTGCAGCCAAATCCCTCTTGGCTCGCCTCCGAGGAGAGAATCGTCGGGGGCAACTGACAATGATCGCCGGCCAGGACCAAACATTTGCTGCGCAAAAGTGGTAGCCAGCAGACGGGCTCCGTACTCTGAGCGGCTTCGTCGATGACTGCTAGATCGAACTGGCGCTGGCCCAGGACTTCGCTATCGAGCCCGGTCAACGTTGCGCATACAACGGTGGCGCCGTCCAGGATACGCTCAACGGCGTGCGCCTCCAGCCGACGTGCATCCATCAAGAGCGATCTGGCCTCCTCGCGGAGCTGCCGGCGCGAGCCGGGCTCGGGTTTGGCGCGAGACCATTTGTCGGACTGGCGAAAGAATCCGAACGCCTTCTTGGCCAACTTGCGTGCTTGACGCGTGTCGTTGTGGTCTTCGACCATTATGTCCAAGGTGTTTTCGCGTAGTGCGGGCAAGACACGGGCAGGATGGCCAAGCCGGACCGCGCGCTCTCCGTTTGCAAGGAGACGCTCCAGCAGGTTGTCCACGGCGAGATTGCTCGGAGCACAGGCCAGTACATTCTGCCCGCGGCGCACTGCCTGGCGAATCAATTCGACCACTGTGGTCGTCTTGCCCGTACCGGGTGGGCCGTGCAGTATGGCCACGTCGGCGGCGGACAAGGCGAATCGAATCGCGTCTTGTTGCGACGCGTTCAAAGAACCATCGAGGGGCACTAGCGGAAGCTCCGGGCAGAAGGCAGGCGCTGTTTCGCCAAGCAGAATATGGCGCAGCTCAGCCAAACGATCTCGCGCCGCCGTGCGTACCCGCTCCAGGGCAGAGATTTGTCTTTGCCGAGCTGTTTCGTCCGTGGACAGGTCAAGCCGATAACTCGCCGAACGTTGTTCTTCACTCGGCGGCTCATTCAGCGCCACGCTCAACTCCATTCGACTGCGCTCGCAGACGACCCCACGCCATCCCGCTCTGTCCTTGCCGCCCACGGCCGAAAGGAGCACGGGCGCGCCAGGTTCAAGTCGATTCCACGGTAGCGGCATGTCGCGGTTACGCTTGGCAAGCGTCAAGATGAGGCGTCCGCCGAGCCCTGACGTTTCCTCGACCACAACCAGCCCGACGAGGCTGTCGCCAGTACGCTCGGCCACGGCCCGACCGTCCCCTTCTAAGATCTGCTGGGCCTCCGCCTGCGATTCCAGATTTAAGAGCCGAGTCAGGCGCTGAAAGTGATGGTCTGCGTCGGCTGGAGAAACGGCGCCATCGGTACTCCAGGCACGCAAATGTCGGTCTTTGAACGAAGTTCCATCGAGAGCTTTGACGAGCTTGCCGTCCCAGTCGGTCGGCACTTCAATGGCCACCGTGCATCCATGCAAATCGATCCGCCCAACCTGTTCTCGTCGGATCCCACCGGTGCCGCAGATAAGGCTTAGTATTTCACCTTTGGTTGTGCGCGGAGGCAACGGTTGGAGGTGGAGTAATGCCATAACGATCAACCGAGAGAATCCGATAAATCCGGATGTGGGCGATGTGCCCTATTCTAGTGGGGAGATCCGAGGCAATTGGCCCGCAACAAGGTCGCCGTGGGCAGCTCACAGCAATGTGGCGATAACCAGCGCGTATCTGCATGCGGCCGTCGATGACAATGCAGAGGTTGAAAATTTGTTTCGAATTATTACTGCGTAGCGCGCCGTTTGGACTGCCTACAATGTAGATGTGTACCGTTTAAGCAACCACCGTGCCCGAAAGTAGGAAGCTGCACATGAAGGCAAGCAACCGCCGTGCAAAACCGTTTACAGGTATGCCTGAACAATCCATTGTCCCGTCACTGAATCGCATTGTAATTGTCCGAAATGGCAAGTTCGTACACGCCTCGAATCAATCCCTAAGTCGATTGAGCAAACGTGGCGATGGTCCGAAGAAATCGCGACAGCCCGGATGAGCATCTATCAGCGACGCGAAGTACCACTTCGTTACCGACAGTTCTACTTCGCCAACTCAGGCGGTCCGTTCCGAGGTGTCGTCAGCAAGGAAATTGTTCGCAAGAGATGGGCGCTCCTGGTGCTCGACTGTGGACATCAAGTCCTAATACCCCACTTCCGAATTGCCGGCCGATTGCGTTGCGGATTCTGTGGCGGATTTCAGCCATCTGGTCCAGAGACACCGGGTCGTTAACCGGTTCAAGCTCGATTAAGGAACCCAGGATATGGGTTGGAGCGCAGCAACTGGCTTCTATTTGACCGCTGCGTTGGTACGCGTCCACTGAGCAATGGGTCGGCCATCACGCCGCCACCACGACCCAGCCTTGTCCTGCGGCCAGCCGGCGGGTGAGTCCTCCCACGTCTCCTGCCGGCCGTACGGAGTGAGGTCGAGCAACTGCAGAGTGGGCAACATGGCCTCGATCCCTCGCCACTTCGTTTCATACGTTTCGAACACCTGGTCGCCGGCCCGCAGGTAGCAGCGGAGGTCACCACCATTTCGGGTCGCCAGCACGTCTCCGGAGTCGGCGGTCGAGTACCACGGCGTCGTCCAGCCCATGAAGTCTCGGTAGGCGACGATCTCGTTCCACGGGCCGCTGCTGAAGACGGCGTAGTGCACGTCGCGCTCGGCCAGATAGGCGCAGACGGCGGAGTTCATCGCCGTCTGACTGTGCGTGCAGCCCTCACACTGCTGGTGGTGAGGCGCGCCCTTGTTCCACATGAAGTGATACACGATCAACATGCGCCGGCCTTCAAACACATCGTGCAGAGGGACGGGGCCGTCCGGACCCACGACCATGACCGGCTCCATCCGCGTCATCGGCAGGCGCCGGCGAGCGGCGGCCAGTTCGTCGCCGGCGCGCGTGTGCGCCTTCTCGCGGACCAGCAGTTCAGCACGAGCCCGCTCCCATTCCTCACGGGTAACGATTCTGGGGGTTGCCGATTCTGTCATGGCGTTCTCCCATGCACTCCTGAGGCCTGTAACAAAGATTTGTTTGCGCAGCCTATCACAACGTTGGGAACGTCAACCGCGGCGCGCCGCCTCGATCGCAGCGATGTCGATCTTTTTCATCTGTCATCATCGCGTCGAACGCGCGCTTGGCGACAGCGGGATCGGGATCAGTTATCGCTTTCGTCAGAGCCAGCGGCGTAATCTGCCATGACACGCCCCATTTGTCCTTGCACCAGCCGCACACACTCTCTTCGCCGCCGTTGCCGACGATGGCGTTCCAGTAACGATCAGTCTCGGCTTGGTCAGCGGTTGCGACCTGAAACGAAAAAGCTTCGTTGTGCTTGAATGTGGGTCCGCCATTGAGCCCGAGGCAGGGAATTCCCATCACCGCAAACTCGACCGTCAACACATCCCCTTTCTTTCCGGACGGAAAGTCTCCCGGCGCGAGATGCACCGCGCCAACGGATGAATCGGGAAAGGTCTTGGCGTAGAATCGCGCCGCGTCCTCGGCGTCGCCATCGTACCAAAGGCAAATCGTGTTCTTTGCTTCTTTCGCCATCTCATTTCTCCTGCTGTGCGCAGTCAGATGCCAGTGACATTGGCTTGGCCGACATCCCTCATCCCCGCCAAGATGACTGCACGTCTTGGGCCGTTTTCCGCGGCGCAACATCGAAACACTCGGACGATTGGGAATCGAGAAAGTCCGAGAAATCCTCAACGCCGCCGTATTCACGCCTGGAGATGAATGACATGGGACGGAATTCCGAAATATGACTGCGCAACGTGATACGCATGCCAAGCACCTCCCGTCGAAAGGAAAGGTTGGATCCATTTCCCAACGGCGCACTGCCCGCTTCCTAAACGCCAATGGAGACAATAGGTGAGCGCGGTTTTCGTGTCGCCGCGCAGGCTTTGGAATTACCGGATCTGACGATCTGTCCCGGGCGCGCGTTTTGCAGGTATTCCTCGACACTAGCGCTGGCCCGTCTCCGTGAGCCGTTCCTTCTTCTCCAACACTTGGGGACAGGCGTTTCGTGATACACCCCGTCGCGGGGACAAACGCGATGTCCTTTCCGTAAGGCGCTCCCGGCCTATCAGAGGCCGGGGGCGTTTTTCTTTTGTCGATTTGGAGGCACCAAGATTGCTACAGGTTTAGGTGAGAGGAGGCGCCATGTCGGATCGAAGAACGCTCTTCACAACCGCCACTGCGCTCTTGCGACGCATGGAAGAGTTGAATGATCAGATCGCCGAAGGCCGCTCGATGACCGACGCGCGCACGCAAGCTCAAGGCCTGCGGAGGCAGTGGGGCAAACTCATGCACCAATTGACGCAACCAGCGCACCGTCAGCAGGAATCACGGTCATGCACGCAACGCGCCGAAATCGCGAGGCAAGCGGCCGCGGCCCGTTGGCGATTGAAGGAATGACCGATGGATCAAGACACAAAGCCCGCGCCATTCAATGTCGGAGACCACGTCCGCTACATTGGCGCGCGGTCGCGGTCGTTGCCGGCCGGCCAAGGCAATGAGTCGGAACTGGTCCTTGCGCCTCGGATGGCGGGCGTCATCATACTTAGCACTGGCGCGCTATCCGACCAGAGCACAGCGGCGCCCAACGCTTGGCACTGTCGCGTCCAATTTCAAAATGGTTTCCAAATCGACATCACCCCAAGGAACCGTGCCGACTTCGAAATGGCCCATGGCGCGGCAATCGCCGATGGCGTCAGCGGCGCGTGATTAGGCACAAGGACCCCACACCGTCTGACCGATCGGATCCGCGTTGCAGGCCGGCGGAATCCAGGATCTCGAGGGTGCCGGGCTGGATAGCCGTGGCGCGCGCCTCGCGGTGCGGCCGCACCTCCCGCTCGACGAGCCGCGCTTCCACGCCGTGGCGAGCGAGCTCAGCGGCGGCGAACAGCCCGGAAGGGCCGGCGCCGATGATCAAGACGTCGTTCCGCGTCATTCGATCTCCCGGGAACCCAGCTGTTTGGGATTAATGTCTTGCAGATCACCAATTCTAACCTGTTTTATTGTGGTTTCGACCTAACTCACAACGCGAATCCCTCATCACTAGTGCAGCACACGCGCCGCTGCCCGAAGCTGGGCGCTGGTGGTCCTCGGTCACGACGAGGAGATGCTAACCGGGCTGTTCTAATACCTGAGTTCGGCCTCAGATTCCTTAAAGTCCGTGCGCAATTCGCGCGAAAACGTCGCATAGAGGTCGGTGAGACGATTCCCGGTTCGAAGTTTCGTTAGTTCATTTGGAGGTGCAGATCATGAAACGATCGCCAAAGTCGATTCGTCGTGGAGAGGGTTTTGGCCGTTCGCAAGGCTATCGACCGGCGCTTGAGTGTATGGAGCGGCGGCTGCCGCCGGGTTACGCGCTAGCGAGCCCGCTGCTGGGGCCGCCAGCATTGGATCTTAATACCGCGGAGCAACGGTTGATCGACCCCGCAAACGTTTTCGGCATCGACGATCAACAACAGCACGAGATCGTACGACGGAGACCAGATGCGAACGCCGAATCAGCCGTCGAACATTCCCAAGAGCAACGACGGGACGAAACGACATCTGAAACGTTCGACTTTGGAACGAAGTCCCCACGATTCACACGCATAGGGTATCCTGGATGGGCGCCGAACACGGCGAGCGTGGGTACGGTATTCAGTACAACCGGGGCATCGAATCGGGGGGTGGTGGACCGTCAGTCGATTCCAAGTAGAGCGCAATTTGGTGCAGCCGCAATCGGTACCGGCAAATCGGCAGACCAAGTATCCAATTCGCAAGTGCCCACGGAAAAATCCGAAATCCTTAACAGCTACGGCAAACTGCCGTTGAGCTTCGAACAGAACATCGGTCAGTTCGACGAGCGCGTCGATTTCGTATCTCGCGCCGTCGGCTCGACGGTGTTTCTGACGCCGACGGCAGCGGTATTTGCGATATCAGAGCCGGAAGCGTTAACGACGACGCGAGACCGTCCAACCGTCGCTGACGCTTCCGGCTCGGAAGAAAGAAGCGCACGTGTCGCGCTGTACATGAACATCGTCGGCGCCGATCCGGATGCTCGTCCCACTGCGTCAAACCAGCAGCCGGGTATCACCAACTACTTCATCGGTAATGACCCGACGCAATGGCACACCAATGTCTCCACCTTCGGCCGCGTCGAATATGACGATGTTTACCCCGGCATCGATCTCGCCTATTACGGAAACAATCAAAACCTTGAATACGACTTCATCGTTTCCGCCGGCGCCGATCCGAACGCCATTGCCTTGAACTTTGCGGGCGCTGACGACATGGACATCAACGCAAAAGGCGACCTCGTCATCCACTCTGCGGCCGGTGATATAGTCCAGCACGCGCCGCTGACGTACCAGGAAATGGACGGCACGCGTCAAGAGGTGTCGAGTGGGTACGTGGTACACGGCAACACCGTGCGGTTTCAGATTGGAGACTACGATGCGCAGTTGCCGCTGGTCATTGACCCCATCGTCATGGGTTACTCTACCTTCCTGGGGGGAGCCGATGGCGAGTCGGTCGGTGCCGTCGCTGTCGACGCCGGGGGCCAAGCTTACGTGACCGGAACTACTAGCTCAGTGAACTTCCCTACCAAGCCCGGCGCGTTTGACATAACCAATAACGGCTTCCAAGACGCCTTCGTCACCAAGCTGAACGCGGCCGGAACGGGTCTTAAGTATTCCACTTATGTTGGGGGCACAAGCTACGACTCCGCCACCTCAATCGCCATCGACAGCAGCGGTTTGGCCTATATAACGGGAACCACCAACTCTTCTAACTTCCCCACAACCATTGGTGCATTCGATACGTCGCACAACGGGTCCGGGGATGTCTTTGTCACCCTGTTGAGCGCCTTCGGCACCTCACTGAACTACTCCACGTACATCGGCGGCTCGGATAGCGAATATGCGGCCGGGATCGCATTGGATACGAGCAACAATGTTTTCATTACCGGCGAAACCCAATCGACCAATTACCCGACGACCGCCGGCGCTTTCAGCACGATCTACAACGGAGGCATCTTTGGCGACGTCTTTGTCACCAAGCTCAAACCCATCGGTTTCACCACGCTCACCTATTCCACTTTTCTGGGCGGTTTAGAAGGCGATACCGGGGCCGAACTGGCCGTAGATGGCAGCGGCAACGCCTATATCACTGGATGGACCGATTCCACCAACTTTCCGACCACGCCGGGAAGTTTCGACACTTCGCACAACGGCGGCGCCGGCGAAGGTTTCGTCTCCAAGCTTAACCCAAGCGGGTCGGCTCTGGTTTACTCGACGTTTCTCGGCGGCATCAACAGCGATCTGTTGACAAGCTTGGCGATCGATGCCAGCGGAAATGCCTATGTCACTGGGACGACCACCTCCGGCGATTTTCCGATAACGCCCGGCGCCTTCGACACGTTTAAGACAGGCATCTACGATGCCTTCGTTACCAAGTTGAATACGGCGGGGTCCGCCCTCGTTTACTCGACCTTCCTCGGGGGCTTCGAATCCGAGCTCCCGCGCGATCAAGGTGGATGCCGCCGGCAATGCCTACGTCACCGGTGAAACTTCGTCCTTCGACTTCCCCACCACGCCGGGCGCGCTGGACACGACCTTCAATCAAGGAGTTTTCGATGCCTTCATTACCAAGCTAAACGCCGCTGGCTCGTCCCTCCTGTACTCGACATATCTCGGCGGCACGGGCGAAGACTTTGGCTACGCCCTGGCTATCGACGCTCTCGGCAGCATCTACGTGGGTGGATACACGGAGTCGCCCACGTTCCCGACGACCCACGGCGTGTACGACACGACGAACGGCGGCTTGAGCGACGCGTTCGTCACTAAGCTGCACGTCTCCCCCCAAGCGTGCGGATGCTTCAGCGGTCAAACCATCAGCACGGCCGCCGACGGCGCCTACGATGTATTCGCGGTCGACTTCGACCGCGACGGCGACACGGACGTCCTTTCCGCCTCCAACTTCGACAAAAAGTTCGCGTGGTATGAAAACAACGGCAGCCAGAGTTTCACCCCACACACGATCAACGCCGACTGGACTGGACCCACGAGTGTGTTCGCTGCCGACAGAGACGGCGACGGCGATACTGACGTGCTGTTCGCCGCCAGCGGCATCATCGGCTGGTTCGTGAATAACGGCAACCAAGGTTTCTCCGGGACCCACATCGTCTCTAACGTGATCGCTAGCCCGCGCAGCGTGTATGCGAAGGACGTCGATGGCGATGGCGATATGGACGTTCTTTCCGCGTCCGCCTTTGATGACAAGATCGCCTGGTATGAAAACGTGAACAATGCCTTTTTCAGCCATGTCATAACAACCGCTGCCAACGGCGCGCAATCCGTGATCGCGACGGATGTCGATGACGACGGCGATATCGACGTCCTCTCCGCATCGCGCTATGACAATAAGATCGCCTGGTACGAAAACAACGGCAGCGAGGTTTTCACTCCACGCACCATCACCACCAGCGCAGTCGCTGCTAACAGCGTCTACGCGGCCGATGTGGACGGTGACGGCGATATCGACGTTCTCTCCGCGTCGTATGGCGACAACAAAGTCGCCTGGTATGAAAACGACGGCAATCAGAACTTCACCACTCGCCTCGTGACCAACACGTTCGCCAACATACCCAAGGAAGTGTCCGCCGCCGACTTAGACGGCGATGGCGACACTGACGTCTTGTCCGCGTCTATCATCGACAACCGGATCGCATGGTATCGCAACGACGGCGGGCCGAATCCGACGTTCACTCCTTTCACCATCACGACGGCTGCCGGCGGGGCGGAAAGTGTGTTCGCGGCCGACATGGACGGCGACGGCGATACCGACGTACTCTCCGCATCGACGAATGACGACAAGATCGCCTGGTACAAGAATCTCTCCTTCCAGGTGGTAAATGCGAACGACTCCGGATCCGGCTCGCTCCGCCAGGCGATCCTTGACGCCAACCTCAACCCTGGCGTCGACACCATCACGTTCGACATCACGACACCCTCGATAGAGATACGGCCGTTTACCGCCCTGCCGCCGATCACGGACCCGGTGATCATCGACGGCACGACTCAGCCGGGTTACGCGGGCACGCCGCTGATCTCCATTTCGGGCGTCAACGCTCCTTCGGTTAACGGACTTCAAGTGACCGCCGGGAACAGCACGATCAAGGGACTTTCCATTACATCGTTTTCCACTGGAACAGGGATCCGATTGGAAACCGGCGGCGGCAACGTGATCGTCGGCAACTACATCGGGGTTACGCCGGCGGGACTTGGCTCCAGCAACGGAATCGGCATCGTTATCACCTCGTCCTCCAACACCATCGGCGGCACGACGGCGGGGGCAGGCAACCGCATCGCCTCTAATGCCAATGCAGGAGTGCTCGTCGATACCGGAGTAAATAACGCCATTCGCCAGAATCAGATGTACCTCAACGGCAGCTTGGGCATCGACCTCATCAACGGCGGAAACAACAATCAGAACAAACCGTCGGTGAATGCCGCATCGGCCGGCGGTGGCACGACGAACATCACGGCGTCGCTGGTCAGCGCGCCCAGCACGACGCACACGCTGGATTTCTTCAGCAGCCCCATTTGCAATCCGTCGACGTTTGGCGAAGGGGAAACCTATCTCGGCTCCAAAACGCTGACGACGAAAACGACAGGCCGCGGCCGAACCGTTTTCGTCGCCGGTTTCCAAGTCCCAGTCGGACACGTGATCAGTGCGACGGCCACGAGTCCCGGCAACGATACGTCGGAATTCGCCAAGTGCCTGACGGTGACGTAACAGTCAAGTGAATTAGTAGCGACCCAGCGTAGTGACCGGCTTCTTAAAGAACTACTTCGTCCACAATTCGACGTCGCTACCGGCCGGCGGACTGGCCCGGTGGTTGGATTGAGAACGTCACACTGGAATCGCTCGAAGGCCGCACGATGCTCAATGCGTATTTCGTCGTGAATACCAACGATGGCGGCCGGGTATAGTGGCCCAATCGAATTGACTAAGGTTAGTCTGCGCCGATAAGAACAAAAAAGCCGACGTGGTGGAACACCCTGGCCTGCACGGTCCGTGCCCGTCTCGGTCAACGGCCCGCGGCGGAATTCCACGAGCTGATTGAGCTTGTCGTAACCTTTAGTGTCGCCGTTGGTGTCGGCCGAGTTGTTATTGATCGTGGAACTGACGACAGTTAATGAGCCGCTGTTAAAGATGCCGCCTCCTTTCGCATCGCAGGTAGAGCAGTCGATGCCGTTCTCGGATATCACACTGCCTTGGAGTATCAAGTTTCCGTGGTTAAGAATTCCGGCGCCGCCGTCCTCCGAAAGTACACTGCCATGGCTCAGGGCAACACCTTCAATTGTCACCGTCGCCGATGCGGGAATTACTAAGAGGCGAAAACTAGCGGACCCGCTTCGCCGTATCGTCAACTGCTCAGCCCCAGGACCGTGAATATCGATGTCCGAAGCTAGCTCGGGCAGCGCACTGGTGAGATTGATCGTGCCCGTCACCGTGAAGTCGATGGCATCCGGCCCCGGCTCGGCGTTGACCTTGTTGATGCAGTAACGCAAATCACCGCGGAAGCCTTTGCCGGCGCCCATGTCGGTGAGGCGCGTGACGTGGCATGTGGAGAGCAGCTGACGGTCTTCCAGAGGCTCCAGTCGCGGCCGGCTTGATCGAGTCAAAGGCGACTGCTTTCGATAAGTCTTTGCTTGGATTGGGGTTAGCCAAGGCATCAGTCCCCTCCCAAAAAGAAAATCGCGTGCGCACACACCGCACGCGTACAAGTCCCTACTAATAAAGGGTGATTTGGAGCCAAAACCGGACGCGCGACTTGGGAAATTCTTCGATTTTCTCAAAAATGATCGTGGAGCGAGTCACGCGTCGAGGGGGTTGCTGATCGCGGTGACCGACCCATTCTCAACGATTAGCGACGGTGCGTTGGCGGGCAGCCCTCCGCTTTCGCTTTCGGTAAAACCCGTCTATGTTTAAGCGACATCGGCAACACATTACTGCACACAAAGTACGATTGGTCCGCCGTGCCACTTCGTGATCGGGCATCTTTCCCAACAATGCCACTTCCTGCGGCCTCCACGGTCTTCCTGCCTTTGGCGGCCGAGTGCCCCGGGCTATGTGCGCGGCGCTTAGTTTTGCCCGATGCTCGAGACTGAGTTTGCGCCCCCTGTTGGCGGCGATAAGCGACTGGATGACGTGCGGCGGCCGCGGCAAACCTCGCCTTGCCGCAGCAATCTTTGCACACCGTTCGGGATCCTGGGCCTTCGCATGCGCTTTGCGGCGCGCCTCAGCGCCCATGGTTCCGAGAAGTGCTCCCGTCGAAGCCGAGATGTGCCTTCGGTGGTCGCGGGTATGTCGAGTGCCCTACGCCACTTCCGAACGGTGTAGGGACAAACACGCCACCAATGACAAATGGCGATTGCGGATTCACGACGGACCGCGCGCCGCGCCTGCTTGATCTCGGACTCCAACTTTGCGATCTGCTCGTCGATGTCCGTCCTGTTGATATTGGGCTCACGCGCCTCCTCAAGACCGATAAGGTCAATGGTCTTTTCAAGGATCCTCGCCTGCGCAAGAACTCCTTCCGGAGCGACGGTGAGGCCCTCCACGAACCTAAGGAACCGAGCGGCGGTGGTACCGGCGAGCACCTAAACGGACTCTTGGATGCGGAGGCGGATCGGTTGTGCGGCGCCAAGCGTTACGAGCGTTCGGCGGATCGCGTCGACACGCGGTCCGGCCACTACCCGCGGACGTTGACCACGACGGCCGGCGACGTGGAGACACCTACCGCCGATCGTCCGATAGAGAGAAGGACTCCGTGTTTAGCTCCAGCGAGCCGGAAGCGGGCCACATGAGTATTGATTTCACAACTCGCTTCGGCCGGCGTTGCGGCATGTCCGCCCAAACGTCGTCAGGTGGGGTGCGTTGCATCGTCAATTGCGAATCAGCGACGGAAGCACTGTCGCCGGTTCGCTCCCCACCTTCGCTGTCGGGCATTGGCGATGGCGGAAACGTAAACGGACTCGGCGGTCCCACCGGCGATGTCGTCGGGGTAACTCGATCCCGGCTGCACATCAGGCTTTGACATTCGTAAGCGCCGATGTCGGTTACCTCGAACGCGATGCGGTCATACGCAGTACCGCGTGCGTCGAAATCCGGGGGAGACGATGGCGTTGGGTCACCGGCGTTGTAGGCCGGACTGCTCGGCGTGAGTTTGTGCGTCCGGAGCATTTCGCCGACCTCGAGATGCCCGACAGCCGGCCCCCCGTAGTACGCCAGCGGACGTAATGTGAACGGTATATCCACCAAGTCTGTCGGCTCGTAGTCACACACGAATTCACAGCCACTTGATGTATCGGTGATCAGGTTGTAACCCAACGATTCGATTTGGTTCTTGATGTCCGGACCCGGGTCATAGAAGTCGATGGGAACCTCATTGTTGGCGACGATGCTGTTGTAGAGTTGGACTTTCGTCGCGGCCTCGAGCGCAATATAGATGCCGCCGCCGCCGGATGCCGGGCGTGGGGCCAGACTCAGGTCGGTTTCCACTCGATTGTTCGCGATGGTCGTCCAGCGAATGCCAAACTCCGTCGGGATCACGGCCTCGCCGCATTGCGTGCTGGTGAGCTCAAATCCAGTTACTCCCGCCCACTTGACCCACACGCCGCCGCCGCTGAGGATTCGTAGGGGCACGTCCACATCGTTGCGAACGCTGTTCCCGGAAATGGTGCTATTGCAAAAGTCCCCGTTGGTGGTCGGGGCGGAAATGCCGCCGCCGTTGGCATCCACAAAAGTACCGGGGACCGCTTCGCCTAGGACAATTACGCGGTTGTCGATGAGAGTTGCGTTCAACGCGACCGTCGAGAAAGTACTCATATGCAACACTGGACTATCACTAAATATGCCTCCTCCTTCGGCCTTCAAATCCACACTGGTCTCCAGCGACATGGTGATCTCTCCCACTCGGTTGTCGGCGACGGTACTGTCGGCGAGCCAAAGCTGCCCCGGATTTCGAATACCGCCGCCAAGGAGCTCGACCCGGTCGCCCATCGCGAACGCCCAAATGCAGACGATCTCAGTGCTATTGTCACACACGGAGTTATATCGGATTAGGCTATTCTCAAGGACCGCGTCGCCGGCTGTGTATATCCCCCCGCCGCCAAACTGTACGAGAGGCTTGTCCAGCACGTCCATGCCGGTTACCCGATTATTCTGGATTGTGCTCTGAAGAACCGTGAGTGTCCCGATGTTGTAGATGCCCCCGCCGAAAGCCCCGGAATATTTCTCGGCGTCACAGGGGATGAAAAACGGGCCGCCGCCTTCGCACAGGCCTGGGATAGCGACATTGGAGTCGACGATGCTGTCGGAAAGTGTGAGCTCTCCCTCGTTGTAGATGCCGCCGCCGCGGGGGCTAATGCCGTTCGTGATCGTCAGGCCGGAGATCGCAACCATGTCGGAAGTGACCATGAATACCCGGGTAATGCCGAGTCCGTCGATGCTAAGCAGTGTCGCGCCAGGACCCTCGATGCTGACTGGTTCAGTGATGGCCAATTCAGCTCCCGAATCCAAGTAGATCGTGCCAACTACGTCGCCATCGAATACGATGGTGTCAGCTCCCGGCGTGAAGGAAAGTTTGGCAATGGCATCACGCAAAGTACAATCGTCGTCTGACCCTGCGCAGGTGCCGCTGCCATCACTGTCCGCGAGAGAATCAACCAGAAATGTCGCGGGTAGCCGCCGGTGTTCCAGCATTTCGAGCATCGGCCGCCAAAGGTGGGTGTGCTGTGTGGTCGCGCTTCTCTGAACGTGTCGCCGAGATCGGATGATCGAAGCCATGGACGTACTCCTTCTTGAGATGAGTGGCTGCCGCGGCTCACAAGGAGGGGACCGAGCGCCGGGCGCGGCCGACCGGCGTCGCGCGTTCCAACGAAGAACGCCCTTATCCGACGGCGAGTCTCGAACGGGTACGAGCCACTGTCCGAATGGCACAAACGACGTGACGTTTAGACGCCTGGCAGCGATGGTCTCCCACTCTGGTTACGGATCAGCCAGCGCTTTCCTAACGGAAAAAACTTTCGTTTTTCATGAAAAAGCGAGATCCCAGATGTAAACGGCGCCGTCAATTCCCGAGGTATACACATCGCGGGAATTTTGTATAAGACATTGCGCTCGCCGTCTGGTAAGCTCGTTATCCGGCCCTTTCGGTTCTAGCCGGAGGACTCGCGAACCGCTCATTACTCCGAAAAAATGGAGGAGCTTTCATGGTCGGCACACGGAAGGTGCACCGCCAACCCGCCGTCGAACCCCTTGAAACGCGCTGTCTTCTCGACTGCACCGGACTGGCCTTAACCGAGCGGACGTTCGATGGGACATGTAACAACCTGACGAACCCAGAATGGGGAAGCGCCAACGTCGCCCTGCTCCGCAAGGCGCCCGTGGCCTATGCGGACGGCATTTCCGCGCCCGTGGCAGGCACTCCGGTCCGGCCTAGTCCTCGTGTGATCAGTAACATCGTTGTCGCCCAGCAAGGGACGATTCTTGATCTGCGCTTTTTGTCCGCGATGGCCTATGCGTTTGGACAATTCATCGACCACGACATGGATTTGACCAAGAACGCCATCCCTTCCGAGCCCTTCAACATCCCCGTGCCGCAATGCGATCCGTTCTTCGATCCTCAATGCACGGGCACCAAGGTGATTTTTCTTAATCGATCCATGACGGCCACAGGCACGGGAACGGATATCGCCAACCCCCGACAGCAGCCCAACCTCATCTCGGCCTTCATCGACGGGTCGGTCATCTACGGGTCCGATCCGGTGACTGCCGACATGCTCCGGACGCATGTGAACGGCAAGTTGAAGGTAGACACAAATGGGCTACTGCCGCTGAACAATAGCGACTTCTTTGCCGGGTGCGCGCCGGCGACGCCGTGCCTGCCAATGGAAAACAACTCTCATATCGTCGAAGACTATGAAGTGTTCGCGGCGGGCGATGTGCGGGCAAACGAGAATGTGGAGTTGACAAGCTTGCACACGTTGTTTGTTCGTGAGCACAACCTATGGGCGCAACAGATAAAGGAAGCGAATCCCAGTTTCACCGACGAGCAGATTTACCAGACGGCCAGACATATCGTGGGAGCGGAACTACAAGCGATCACGTACAACGAGTGGATCCCTGCCATTTTCGGCCCCAATGCGCTCCCTGCATACACCGGATACGAGGGCGACGTGAACTCCGGCGTCGCCAATGAATTCTCGACGGCCGGTTTTCGCATGGGGCACAGTATGCTCGGCAACAATATCCAGTTCTTTGACAACAACGGGCAAGAAGTGGCCCCGCAAATCAGCCTTAGCGAGGGATTCTTCAATCCACCCATTGTCAGCGCCGTCGGCATCGGCCCGATTCTCAAATATCTGGCGTCCGATCCATCCCGCCGCGTGGACACCATGATCGTGGACAGCGTAAGGAACTTCCTGTTCGGACCGCCGGGGGCTGGGGGGTTTGACCTGGCCTCGCTGAACATGCAACGTGGTCGTGATCACGGTTTGGCTGATTACAATTCCGTGCGTGCCGCTTACGGACTCCCGGTCGTCACCACCTTCGCCGAAATCACTTCCAACATCGATCTGCAGACGAAGCTGGCAACCCTCTACGCCAACGTCAACAATATCGACGTCTGGATCGGCGCCTTGGCGGAAGACCATGTGCCGGGCGCCAGCACCGGCGAATTACTACGCACCATCGTCCTTGACCAATTCGAACGCGCCCGCGACGGCGACCGGTTTTGGTATCAGAGTTTCTTTTCCGGGGATTTGTTGGCGGAGTTAGAGACAACAACGCTGCAAGACATTATCTTCCGCAACACCGAAATAAGTAATTTGCAGAGCAACGTATTCTTCTTCAAGCTTTCGATTCAAGGCACGGTCTTCCATGACATCAACGGGGACGGTATCTGGGACGTCGGCGAGCCGGGGCTACAGGGCCGTAACGTAAGGCTAATCGACGCCAACACTGGCGTTACGTTGAAGCGAACGCGGACTAACCCCAACGGAAACTATCAATTTACGAACCTAAAAGACGGTTTCGATTTCGGGAGTTTTCTTCGGGTCCGAGTCTTTGTGACGCCAGGCTGGGTGCAGACCACACCCAACCCGCCGGACGTAGTTTTCACCAAGGGGGAAGAAGTAACGGCCAACTTCGGCCTCAACGAGTCCCGCGCTAACCCTGGGCGTTCGGGTATTGCATTCAGTGGTGCGTTCGCGGCGCCGGCGCCGGCCGATCAAATGATCCCAACGCCATTGAAGCTAGCGGTTTCAAGAGATGAATCAATACCGCAATCCGACGTTGACAAGGCTGTTCAGCGTTCTGGAAGCAGTCCCATTTCGACCACCTGGTTTATGCCCTTTGTCGATCGACGCCGTAATACACTAACGAACTGTGACGAAACGATGATGGACGTTTGTCTTGCGGCCTTGTGAGAGCCGACCAATGCCCACGGAAAAATGTGCGTGGTTTTAATATTTTCTCATTGACGCGTAGTGCGCAAACGAATACGCTCTTTCATAACTGCAACGGATAGAGGCGCAATGGCACATCGCCGCTTTGGGTTGGATTCGCCCCCTTAGCGCCATTCGCGTCGCCTACATGCCAGTAAGGCCTACCTTCCCGGACCACCCGCCGGTCGATGCGGACACGGGGCATAAAGGAGACACTCGCAATGAGGAAAACGTCCGTCCCAGCCGTCTCGTTTGTCATCGCACTCATCGCATTGACTAGTAGTCAAGTGTCCGCCTGGGGCCAGGCGCCAAAGGAACCGAAAACGGGCAATTCACAGCCCAAGGTTCCAAAACTGGCGCCCCCCACGTTATCGCTCGTCGCTTCCCATGAGCACCAGCTTAAGGTGAAGGTCACGGGGAGCCTCCTGTCGGGTGCCCCGGGAGGGTTTACGGTTGATTGGATGCCGTTGGATGATTTCGTCGCCAACGGCAACAAATGGTATGGAGACATTAGTTACTACCGAGCGAGTTTTGCCGGCAGCAACGGAGGAGTGAGCGGCGCCTACAACTACAACATGAAGAAAGGACAATCTTCTGTGATCGTCATTGGTGAAAGCCTTTTCGACGACGCCGGCGCCACGACTACTCAACACTACAAGCTCTACTACCGTGAAAAGTATGTTTTCCGGGTTCGCGCCGACGCGACGCCAACGCAAGCGGAAAGCCCATGGTCCCCGAATCTAATTGGCGGCACCCAGCCCTGTGGGAGCGAATGCATTACGAAGACGCAGGGTTTCTGGAAGAACCACTTTCCGGACGATTGGCCCCAGGACGTGCTCGATAACGGGCTCGATCTGGGCAACGTTCACTATACGGCACTGGAGCTGTTGGACATTTTCGACGAGCCGGCTGCAGGCAATGGCTTAATATCGTTGGCCCATCAGCTCATCGCTGCAAAACTCAACATAATTACCTTCGGGCTACCGTCGGATCCCAATGCCGCGGCCCGCATCTTGGACACCATTGCCGAAGCAGATGCCCTGATCGGCGACCTGGTCGTACCGCCAGTCGGCAGCGGCCACATCGATCCGGGCGATTCGAGCGCGCTGAACGATGAATTGACCATCTACAACGAGAAATACGACTGCGACAACTAATTCGGCCTCAGCGGTGGCCCGCCCACACCGCAGCGACCGAACAAGCGGCGAGGGTTCCTATCTGGCCGTGTTAGTCGCGCGCTTGGGTCTTCTGTGTCACAGTAACCTGGACTTTTCTGCGCGAGTTTTCGCCAATCCGCTGTTCAGATCGATACTAACCAACAGGTGTATAGTGCGCCGAGAGCGCAGCTCGGATGTTCACCTTAGCGCAAGCGGCGAAGGCCCCAAAACCGTGCGGGCAAAGATAACTGCCGCTCGCAGTCGCAAACCGAAAAAATGAATCTCCGCCGAGATTACGCCCGATGCCCACGGTATGATCCAATGCGGCCGTCACCAGCATTCATGCCATACTGCTGCGCAGTTCAAAGATTTGATGCGTCGAAGCGCTAACTGCGGGAGTATATGGCGCCCGCCCGTGGCGGTATCTGATTCGATTGTGGACCTAGCGAATGATCCGAAGTCACTCAAGACCTTGCTGCGTAATGGTAGTCACCCGGCCGTAGCTGAAGCTGATGCCGATGTACTGACCCTTGGATTTCCATCTTCCGCCAGAAGATGCATGGGGAGGCATGTCCGCAGTGGAATAACTCGGCTCGGTGGGTGGCCCGAGGATAGCGTGTACTTCTCCTTTCGTCATCCCTTCCTGAATTAGGTGGTACTTCGCGCCCAGCTGGAGATCGGGCTGAAGGAAGTCCGGCCACTGCTTTTCCGGCACTGCCATTGCAGTGGCGATAAGCTAATCCCGGCAACCAGAAAAGGGCGCGCTTCATTGGATCCGCTCGAATGGATGCACGTCTCTCCAACAACATAGCACATCTGGCCGTCCCCGTCGCAGGTCGCCTGCCAGCTCCCGGCAGCTTGTCAGAAAGCGCAGATCCCAGACTAGGACGGTATAATCTCGGCTGCTCAAGGCCAGCTTACGTCCGTCCGGTGCAAACGTTGGGAAAGTCCAGAGGTCAAGTGAATGGCGAAATCGAATTGGGAGGGATCTGAACTCAGGGGGTGGACTGTACACGAGCGCCTCGGCAGTGGAGGCAACGGGATTGTTAACCGAGCCGTGCGAAACGGACAAGAAGGGGCGATCAAGATCCTGAAATCGGACCTGTGGTTCGGTAAGCGCTATGAGAGGCTCAAGGACGAAATCGAGGGCGCGCTACTACGTCGCACGTGAGCGAAGGCAGGCGGAGGGTGCATCTGTCAGCCGTGAAGCGACACGGATTCTGGAGTCCTTCAGGCCGACCGTCGAAGCGGTTTTTGCGGCACTACAGCAAGCGAACTTCATATTTGATTCCGCTCCAGTGTGGAATTGCGTGAATGAGATCCACCGAAGGAACCGAAGGAAACGACACCCGATTTTTTATGATGGAAGCCTGGATTTCCCTGTGCATTACTGGTTTGGAGGCGATCGGCGCGTGTTACGGCTGGCCTTCTGTAGCTTCCCAACCGTCGGTGGAGGTGTTAGGCTCACGCCAATCTCCTGGCTGTCGCTACTTCGGACGTCGGCAAACCTAGCTAGCCCTGACGCCTCTCGCGATGCAAGTACTTGCCAAGTTCGTTCCAAACATAAACACCGTCCTCGAAGTGTTCGTTTATCGTTCCGAGTTTCAGAAACTCGACACGCGTCTGAAGACGCGGATGCTCGTGCCCCGTGTCTCGCGTGAAGTTGAGGAGAATATTTACGGTCCGTCGGGGCATCTTACTCTCTTTCCGCCCAGACTCGCACATCGCCGTCGTCATCGATCTCGACGTGAATGACGTGCGGGCGGCAACAGACGGGGCAATCCTCGACGTATTCCTGGGGTGATCCGGCTGTCAGATCGATGGGCACCACGATCTCTTCGCCGCAGGAATCGCAGTTGTAGCTGGCCTCATCTTTCATCTCAGCCTCTGACCCTCTTCACTTCCTAGCGCAGCTACTGGACCGTCCTGAACGATCGGGTGCGGCCAAGGAATGCCGCCCTGGGTCCAGCTCTGGCTGCCGCTTGCGGTAAGCCCTGTGGCCGACCCGTAAAGGACCTGCATCGGTAGTGCCCCCGGTCGCGCTTCAGTTCCTTAGCGCGCGCGGGATTCCTTGAACTAGTCTCTAGTCAGCTTATCCAACTCGTGCAGCATCTCTTGAAACGCCGAAGACGACCGGAGTGGTTCGAAGGCAGGTACTTCTCGCAAATGGTGGACATCGGCAAAACCGTGACGGCATCGCTTGTCCGTTCTACGACTGGGATGGCTACCGGTATATCCTACGGCCCCGCGGATATGAAAAAACTTCGAGGAAGTTGTCACTTGAAGCGAGTCACCCACGCTGGAACAGAAAGAAGGAGGGGGCCACGATCGAATTTCTCGACCACGGCCGGCGCCTTCAAACGCCGCAACCGCGGCACTAATGACGCCTTCGTGCGGAGGTGTAAGCAGTAGTCCAAGTAAACGGAAATCGCAGCCCGGATCGTCCGGGGTGCGCGCCAACCTCAAAAAGGAGAATCGATTCATGTTTCGTTCATCGCGTCGCAAGTCTGTCAAAAATCCAATCAAGCGTCGGCTGAGTTTCGCGCCGCGAATCGAGGCACTCGAACGTCGCGTTGTGCCGGTGGTAAATTCACCCGCCAATATTCCGGCGGCCGTCGCTCCGGGAACGGGTTTTGACGGTGTGGTTCGGGTTTTCAACCCCAATGGGAACTGTTCGGGGACATTGCTTTCGCCGGGCCGTCACATCCTTCTGGCCGCTCACTGCGTGGACGGTGACGTCGACATCAACGTGCCGCCCGACGGCATAAACGATCAAGGCGACGGTAACGTGGATGCGGGGAACTACCGGGTGCAATTCAATTTGCCGGGGCGAGTGATTACGCACACCGTACCGGCAGCAAACGTCACCGTTCACAACGAATGGAACGGCCTCATCAATCAAGGAAGTGACATTGCCATCATTCGCCTTAACGAACTGGCGCCGTTCGCTGCCGAAAAGCGACTCATCTATCGGGACACGCAAGAAGACGATCAGCAATTCACTTTCTTGGGTTACGGGGGCACCAACCGGACCAATCTAACCGTAAACGGTGATTGTCCGGGTCCGGTCGGCACGATATGCAGCGGAAACTTTGGCAGCACTACCGATCCGGCGCCGTACGTGCCACCTCCCGGGGCCGCGGGAATAAAGCGGCAGGGCTTCAACGTTGTTGAAGACACGCCCACGCAGCCCGCCAATAGCACGAACCCATTTGACCAGTATCTGAGGTTCGACTTGGACAGTCCTTCGAATGGAGTCACCGGCGAAGCCATGTCGGCTCCGGGCGATTCGGGCGGGCCACTACTCATCAACGGTTTTATCGCCGGCGTTTCGTCGTCCTCCAATCAGCCTTGCTTCTACGGGAGTAGCTCCTGGTACACCCGCGTATCACCTTATGCAGGCTGGATCGATAACTTGCTCGCTAAAAAGTACAACCTCGTGATCGATATGCAGAACCAGCTTCCCGGTAACGACGGGACAGCGGATACCATCACCGTCGTCACGGGGAACATCCCGATCTTCGGCGAGCGGCTGTACGTGAGCGTCAATGGCGTCGCCGTTTTCAATGATTTTCTTGGAGCCGTCAATCGCATCACGATTCGAGGCTCGCACGATGTGGAAACAATCAAACTCGATCCGAACAACGTTCCCATTCGCGTTCCCGTGACAATCGATAGCCGTGGCGGCGTGGACGAACTCCAAATCACACCGACGCGCGACAACTTGGACCTCATCCAAGCAAACGTCAAGTTTGACGGGGGCACGTTGCTGGGTGACGATTGGGTTACGCTGAACGACAGTAAGAATGCCGGCAGCAATCGCAAGTACACCATCACGTCCACGACAGTGGAATTACCGGGCGGGAAGGCCACCGTCACTTACGAACGTTCGGGGCGCCTGTGGCTGGATCCCGGCACCGCGCCGGATGCCACGGTCAACGTGTACAGCACGATGGCAGGAGGTGACACGAACATCTGGGCTGCTCCCAACATCGTTGTCGGCGGGCCTTCCATCTTTTGCAACAGTGGTTGCAGCAATACGACCGAGGATATTCGAGGCAACCTGATTATCTTCAATCCCTTCCAGAAGACGGCCCTCACGATCGACAATGCAGGCGACGGGACGCCGAACACCGTCAACATCACCGACAGCGAGATCAGTGGGTTAACAGAAAACCCCATTTCATACGGCTTTGCCCAGACGTCGTCTGTGACGGTCAACGGTGGCTTCGGTGGAAACACATTCTTGGTTCACAGCACCGGGCCAAGCAACCTACGGGGGCCGTTCCGCCTGAATACAGGGACCGGCGTGGATCAAACCTACGTCTACAACAACCAGACCGACGTCACCGTCAACGGGCAAAACAGCATCGATCCCAGCGGACAGAACCTGAAGGACCAGATTCACATTGGAGCAAACCAGAGTTTGGCGACGATTCAGGCGATGGTGACCGTTACCAATTTTGGAAACTGGTCCGCAGTTACGCTGGATGATTCCGCCGACGACACCGGCGACACTGTGAACGTGAGTAACTCCGGCCAGTACACCTACATCAAGGGCCTCGCCCCCGCCTGGATTCGGATGCGGCAAAGAGACCTGAGCGCCCTCACCATTTCCGGCGGCTTCGGCAACAACACCTTCATCATTAACGACACCCCACTTAGCACGATTCCGGGCGGCATGACAACCAACATCCTCACCGGCATCGGCGACGATACGGTCAACGTGTTCAAGACGTCTGGTCCCGTAAAAGTGGACGCACAGACAGGAGCGAACACCCTTTACGTCGGCTCGTACTCGATCGGGCTGAACAATATCAACGCCAACGTCGATCTCAGCGGTCCGGGAGGAGTGAATACGCTTCTTGTTTACGACTCCGTATCGACCACTACTCACGACTACATCGTGGACAAGAACGTAGTCCAACGCACGGACAAAGCGGCGATCAACTATCAAGACCTTTCCGCCCTCACCCTGACCGCGGGCTCGGCGTATGACCAGTTTATCGTGAACGACACGGGCCCTACGACAACGATCTTTACGAACGGGGTCTTCACGGGAAGCAGTGATTATGTTTCGGTCGCCAAAACGACCGGCGCAGTTAATCTCTATGCCGCCGCGCAGAGCTGGATCGATGTCGGAAACAACTTGAGCTCGCTCGACAACATTCAGGGTAAGATTAGCATCCTGCCGTCGGCCAATAACCAGATGACAGTGAGCATGCACGATACGGCGACGACTGCCTCGCCTCGCTTCGGGGTTAACGGAACCGCCTCCGGCCAAACCTACCAGCGCACCACCGATGCAAGCAGCACGGAATGGCGTACGTTGGTGGAAGTGCTCGCCAGTCCGATCACGAACTTCGAGTATTGGGCGAGCAGCGGCGGAAGCTACATGTACATCGACGGCACGGCGCCGGGTACCAGTTCCAAGCTGACAGGCCATGCTGGTGCTCTGGATTGGTACGCCGTGGGGTGGGCGGCGGACACAAACAAGATTCTTGGCGAAGTGAGCATTTTCGGGCAGGCCGCCGACCATGATTACGCCTACTACTACGATTACCTCAATCCAAATCCGCAGACGTACACCATTCAAACTAGCCCAATCTTTCCGGATGTTTTGACGTTCGCTCGAAGTGCCAACGCAATGGTTGCGTTCAACGGGATCGGTCAAGTGATCTTCTATGCGCCGTTGGTGGGTGGGAATGTCGTCAACATCCAGGGCACGGCCGCACAGATGTCGCTGGGCTTGGCAGTGGGAGATGGAGACGTCGTCACTCTGGGTAGCGCCGCACCAAACCTGGACGGCACGATGGATAACTTCAAATCCTACGTGTCGGTTGGCAACTACACCTACCAGGACCAGGTGACATTGGTCCTGGACGATTCCGGCAATCAAGCGGCGGGTGCAAAGCAGATTGCCTTAGTGGAGTCCGACACACCACTCGATCACTACGAGTATGCAACGGGTCTGGGGGCCGGCGTTTATTGGGCGTTGGGAACGGACGCGAATGTTCAAATCCGTACCGGAGCGACCGACGACACATTTGCGATGCAGAACATCACCTTTGGCACGCCGATTTCCATCGATGCTGGCGGCGGTGTGAACTCGTTGGACTACTCCGCCCACAACCCCGCGATGCCTGGTTTGGTGAGTTGGTGGAAAGGTGAGAACAATGCCGTCGACGCCGTCGGCGGTCATCAGGGTACGTTAGAAGGAGACACAACCTTCGTTGCCGGCAAAGTCGGACAGGCATTGAGCTTTGACGGCGATGGCGATTACGTTTTTGCGTGGAACTCGCCGAGCCTGGAGCCGACGACTGTTTCCGTGGAAGCCTGGGTCAACTCGACCACTCTCACGGAGTTCGGGGAATACAACTATATCCTGGCGAAGGGCGCTAAGGGGTTCAGTGGTGCGTCCTACGCGCTTGTCACCAGCATCAATTCGGGACTCTGGTTCTATGTTGGCAATGGCGGCGCCTTCGGGTACTCGCCGGACACTGGCACTGGAATCTGGGACGGCAACTGGCATCACGTAGTCGGCACCTATGACGGCACACACGTTCGGCTCTATGTCGATGGCGCGGAAGTGGGCAACGGCAGCGAGGCGGTTAATTTCCTTGGCTACGGACTGCCGGACTCGAACGACCTGTACATTGGGACGTATGGCGGCATCGCGGGCTACTCGTTTGACGGCCTTATCGACGAGCCGGCCGTCTTCAACAAGGCCCTAAGCGCCGAAGAAATCCAGAAAATGTTCGAGGCGGGATCGGACGGCAAGTCGGTCCTCGCAAAGGGCGTAACCGTCAACCTTCGCAACAGCACCGCCAGCGGACTGGCGGGCGGCATCGCCAAGATTCAGAACGTCATCGGTAGCTCTAGCCACGACATCCTCGTCGGTAACGGCGGCAACGTCCTGACCGGCGGCGACGGGCGCGACCTGCTCATCGCGGGACTCAAGGCCAGCCAGCTCTTCGGCGGCGAAGGCGAGGACATCCTCATCGGCGGCACCACGTCGCACGACACGAACGCTGCTAACCTCAAAGCCATCCAGGACATCTGGACAAGCGGTGCGAGCTACAACGACCGCGTGAACAGCCTTCGCGGTGAACTGCTCGCCGCGGGCAATGTGTTCTCCAACGGCGTGCAAGACACGCTCTTCGGCCAGGGCGGCACCGACTTCTTCTTCGCCGGTCAAGACCAATTCGATGCCATCGAAGGCGAAGAGTTGGTGGGGATCTAACGGCAATTCACTGCGTTCTCTGTGCTCTCTGCGGTAAGTCCAATCCGCAGAGAGCGCAGAGGACGCAGAGAAATCTCCCCACATTTTATTCGCTCACCCCTTGGCGCTCCGTCGCGCACTTCGCTCGCGCGGTTACTAGGACGCTGGGCCATCCACGGCGCGCACTCCGACTGCGATTGATGCCCGTTGGACACGAGACAAGTGGGGCCGATCGTTCAAATGGAATCCTCGTCCTTCAGAGTGTCACCAACATGGTATTTGAGCGCGGCGCTGATGAGCGACTCTAAAGACTGAAGTTCGGCAGGTGTTGCGCCTTTGTCCATACATCTTTCTCCGAACCCGAAATGATTGTCCGAATTGCCTCGGACGGGCAGGGATGGACTGTCGCAAAATCCCTTTCGTTTCGCCGTTCGACCCAAGACGGGCGTGATTTACGTTAACGATGTGGGATCGAGCCAAGGGGGCCGCGCGTTTCCACTATTTCACTGGCGGAGCCGACGCCAACTATCGACTACTCCGTATGAGGATCCACCAGTTCGCCCTACCAAAAACCGCCCTCGATACTGCCCGACCTTTTTGAAGGAGTCTTGCGCATGCGCACGTTCATTGATTCCGTCGTCCGTTTCGTTCAGAAAGAAGATGGCCCCACCGCCGTCGAGTACGCGGTCATGCTCGCCTCCATTGTTCTGGTCTGCTTTGTCGCCATTACGGCAGTAGGAACCAATGTGAACAAGACGTTCAGTAATGCATCACTGCAAGCTGCCGCCAGCTAAGCCAAACAGGGAGACTGATCAGATCGATGACTCGAGTGTACCTGCGGCGTGATGAGAATGGACCGGAGCAGCCCCCTAACACCGACTACCCCGGCCCAGGCGATTTCGGAAGGCTACGTGACAACGGAGACTGATTGGCGTTGACTGTAGCCGTGCCGAACGCGCGATGCAAACGAAAAAAAAGGCCGGAAGAATCCGCTCCCGCAAGATTCCACCGGCCCTAACGCAAGAGGCACTGGCCGAAATCTGTGACGTGCAAGCCCGACGGTATTGATGCGGCTGCCGGCGCTGCTCCAGGGCGAGGTACCCCGCTGTTTCGCCCAGACGGCGTGTATTTCGACCGGTCCGCTGATCCGCGTTCTCATCACTACGTCACTTTGGTTTGACTTAGGATAGAGTCTGACGTAGGTTTCTTATTGGAGACGGCGAAACCCCTCCTCACCCTGAACCTGCCGCTTCTTCCCTGCGTCTTTGGCGTTCCCCCCGCCAAACCAATGCCCGATTCCTTTTGACCGCGCTCCCCCGTCCACTATCCTGGGAAGCGATTCACCTATGCGGATACGTCTACGCACCGCACTCCCTCGGACGGCATCCCGCGGACGACGACTGGGCACCGCCGCCGTTGAGTTCGCCTTGGTTGCGCCGATTTACTTTGTGCTCATTCTAGGCACCGTTGAGTTTGGTCGCTGTCTGATGGTGTCCGAGTTGTTAACCGAAGCCGCGCGCAAAGGATGCCGGAAGGGAATTCTTGAAGGGACGTCGACGTCACAGATCACAGACGCCGCGACCAGCTTTCTTACCACGGTCGGCATTGGCGGCGAAACAGCACAAGTGGTCATAAACGACGGTGTTGGCAACGTAACGGAAGCATCAGGGATGCCGTCTTACACCGAGATTACGGTCACGGTGCAAGTGCCGGTATCCAATGTGACATGGATGCCAACGGCCGGGATGCAAATTACCGTACCGGGAGTTGGTCCGATGAGCCTTGGGCCCACAGGCAATCTGAGCGGGCAGTTCACCATGCGCCGCGAGTAATACGGGAGGACACACGCGTGACATTGTTTCGAATAACTAGGCCGCGATCAGCTCGACGAGGCGCCGCCGCCGTCGAACTGGCGTTGCTCGTCCCGGTCCTTGCGGCATTGATCATCGGCATGTTCGAGTTCAGCCGTGGAATGATGGCGAAGATGACCCTTTGCAACGCCGCTCGCAAAGGCTGCCGGACGGGCATTCTTCGGCAGTACGGCAATGCCGCTATTTACAACGACGCCCTCAACATCATGAGGGATAACGGCTACGATAGTGCGCGCTTCAACCCGCCGCCACCATCCGGCTCGGGCACGGGAACTCCGATCGGCACGATTACCATCACGGTTGTCGATCCTGACGGAAATACACTTTCGGAGGCGCTCGACGCCCCGCCCGGAAGTAAGGTCACCGTGCAAGTTTCGATTCCCGTTTCGTCGGTGACTTGGGCGACCACCTGGTTTCTCAAGGGAGAGACGATTGCCTCGGACTTAATGGTGATGATGAAACAGTGAATGTAAGCCTACTTTTGCGAATCTTCGGGAGTACTTCCAATGCGATTCATAAGGAACCGATCCGAAACACGCCGCGGCGCAATCGCTCCGATGACGGTATTGCTGTTGATCCCCCTTGTTGGAATGCTGGCGTTTTCGGTAGATGTCGGCTATATGGTGTTGGTGCAATCCGAGCTCCAAAACGCTGCGGACGCGTCCGCGCTGGCCGGCGCCGAAAAGCTCCAGAGCCTCTACGTGCAGTTCTATACACCGGGGCAAACGCAACAGTCCGCCATTTACAACAAAGCCACGAATAACACCGGGACGTGGGACTGCCCGAAGTACACGGCAAAGAAGTTCGGCAGCTACAACAAGGCCGGCAATGTCTCCATTACCGTTCCCGACGGAGATATCACATTCAGCTACCGCGACGGATCCAGCACGGTGCAGTCGGCCGCATATCCGGAACGATTTCCAAACACTATTACGGTGACGGCACGGCGAGACGGCACGGCCAACACGCCGCTCAACCTCTTTTTCGGTTCGATCTTTAACAAGAACAGCGTCAACATGACGGCCATCGCCTCCGCCACGATCTATGCGGGCGAGGCCACCAGCGCCACGCCAATTCCCGGCGTGAACGCGCATATTCTCCCGGTCGCACTCGACATCAACATCTGGAAGGAATTCTTGAACAACGGCAAATCCGCTGATGGAACCGTCCACCTCGACGATAATGGCATCCCGCAGCTTTACGTGTATCCGAATCCGGGCAATGCGCCGGGCAGCTTCGGGTTAATTGACGTCGGTCCGCCCCAGAACAACACGCCGGCTTTCAAGCAATGGATCGACGACGGCCAAACGCCGAACGATATCCAGTACCTCATAGACCACGACATGTTGCCCGTTTCGGTTTCCGGCCCGAAGTGGTGGAAATGTGGACCCGGCATGAAATCGGCGCTACTTCCGAATTTTCAAGGCGTACTGGGGCAGCCGAATCTCATTCCCCTGTTTACGCCGTATCAGGGTTTGCCGGGCGAGGCGAATTACCAGGCAGCCCAAGGAAGCGGGAGTAACGCCGAGTATCACGTCGTCGGCTTTGTGGGTGTCATGGTAAGCCAGGCCGAGGGACACGGAAGCGGCATGGACATTTCGGTTCAACCGATGGCGGTCGTCGATCCCAACATCGTCATCACGGGCCCGACACCGGCGCGGCCAGTTACCGGCAGTACTTTAGGTTCATTGACTACCACGTTCATCTCCGCCAAGTTGACACAGTGAGTGTGAAAGTCGGGTGGCACGCCTGGGTCACGTGAGCCGGGCGCGCATCAGTCAAATCATGAGCCTGCGAAATCTCGCGCAATTTGTTGAAGCCGTTGGGACCATTCAAGTAACCACGTCATCACTGATGAATCCGGTCAACGATCCAACGCAATGGCGCACCAAGCACCCGGTGAAACGATGAAATCGTATTCCAACTGTCCGTTGTTGCGCCAACGAGTGACGGATTCGCCCGAGGCTTCAAGCGGGAGGTGGCGGATGCTCACTTCAGAACCGACTTCTCTTCTTAGACGAGCTGAAAATCCCCTTGCTCACGCTAGTGCTCCCAATGGCTATTCGCGGTGATACACGCTTTTCGTTCCGTCGGGTTTGTAATCGTCGTACAACTTGTTTTATGAGGTTAAACGGCATCCGATATTCGAGCGTCATTCACAATCTCTCGCAGACCGGAGCGTGTCTTCAAACTCAGCACCATGTTCCGTCGGGAGCCGTTGTGGAAATTGAGTTCTATCGGGTTCCCCAGGATGATTGTCACCAATTTCAGGCCCGGGTGGTCCATGTGCGACCGGGACTTTGCAAAGATTACATGTTGGGTCTTCGCTTCGAGGCTGAGTTAGAGCCCGCCGAAGTCGAGGCGTTTTCGGGAAGCTGAACGTTGAAACATAGCACTGGTTGCGGACATCACCAAACGTTATCGACCGCTGCGTGGGAGTGCTAGCGCGGCCTTTGTACTTAAGTTTCCATATGCGCCAAGCGAGGTCGGGATTGACGACGTGTTGCGAGGACAAAATTAACCGATGAACATTCTATTGATCGCGAGCAGTCCTAACGATCTGGCCATTGTCAACAGTGAGTTGATTCAGGCAACCGGACCTCCGTACACTTTGGAACATGTAGATAGTCTTTCCTCCGGCCTCCAGCGCCTCCGGCGCGGCGGTGTGAATGCCCTGATCACTAATCTTTGCCTTCCTGATAGTAACGGCATCGAGACATTTCGTCGACTGCATCAGAATGCGCCGGATCTGCCGATCTTTGTGTTGTTGGACATGGAGGACGAATCAATAGGCCGAGATGCTGTAAGCGAAGGCGCTCAACGAATCTTATTCAAAAGCGAGATATCGGGCTGTCGATTGCTTCGAAAACTCCGCGACGCGATTCAGTGCTGCAAAAAGAGACGAGAACCCGCGGCTTTTGCGGCGGCCCTTTGAAAGTAAGGACGTAATGATGAAGATCGTGAACGCTAGCAGCGGCGCCTCTACCAACCCATTTGTCCCACCTGTTCCGGCCACCCAGCCTGCCCGGTGATCTGGTCTATGGCGCGCCCAGGAGCAAGCCAATTAGCCTGCGGCATCGAGATCGAACCCGAACCGTCGATGCTGCGTTGCGCGTTTTAACGCATGAATGACGTGCATTACAGGCGACGGGCCGAGCGTGAGCGGCGATATGAATCCATCGGCGAATCAGCCAATCTAATTAGATACGGGGTCGTAGACCTCGGTTGTCATCCACCGATGCCGGCTGGGGCGTCATGCGCCCACACTCCATAATTCCTTATCTGACCACCACTCGTGGTGATGGCCACCTAACGGAAAGTCATTTTTCACGGGTGAGTCATGGACATCACAATGCGCTTTCGGAAACGATTCAAAACTGATGTTTGGCACTGGTGCCGGGCTTGTGCTCAGTGGCCATTGACGGATTATGCTTTCAGGGCCGCCCCGCCGACAACCGGTCAATTGTGTAAGGAATGCAAAGGCAAAGAATTGGCGGGCGAATACCAGCCGTCGCTCTCCGCCTCCGCCGCCTGTCAGCCATTGCGATCAGTCGCACGGCCGCGAACAATAGGACCACACCGAGCTGTTTGTAAAGAACGCTGGGCACGGTGATCCTGCCACCGATGAAGCATTCAACATTTGTCGGTCTTCGAGGGCTTCCACTGCCGGCCGACATGTACGTTGGCTCCGTGAATTGTTGGCCAGGCTCGCTAGGGCGCGCCGGCGGCGCGAGTGACGCAAGAGGCAAAGGCGTCGCTTGAACGCAAGAAGAAGGGTTAGCCGCGACGCGGCCGTTACTTCGCAAAATCACCGAAATGCGAAGTAGCGACTCGGCCTCAAGAAACTGACCGAGAGGCCAAACTTCGGACTCATCAGAACCCGCTGGCCACTCCCGCAACGGCGGAAACCAGGTTCGCTCGCGTCGTTGGCTCGCCGCGAAAGTGCCTTCGTGCCAGAGTGCGATGGATGATTCAAGCCGCAGCGCACGCACTATCTCGTCGGATCTGTTGACGCCAGCATCGCCGCACAGGATAATCGGCGTACAATCTTGCCGCTAATCGTCATCGCCCGCGCCGAGGAATCCCATGCACAACAGTGAAGTGCCCTTCAAAGGTTCATCGAGAATTTGGCGACAAAGGCTAAGGTTGGAAGCGCTTGAGCCACGGTGCTTACTAAGTTACTCAATCATCGACCTTGGTACTCTAGGAGGCCGCTATAGTTATGCCCAAGGCGTAAACGAGACCGGACAAGTCGTCGGTCGGTCGACAATGACTCCGAGTGGTGTCGCGTTCGCATTCTTGTACGACATGGGCGTTATGCAGAATCTCGGCACACTAGGTGGTGAATCAAGCCGAGCCGAGGACATTAATAATCTCGGCCAGGTTGTTGGGGGGTCGGACTTTTTTAGTCAAAGCGAACACGCGTTCCTTTATAGCAACGGCGCGATGCATGATCTTGGAACGTTGGGCGGAGCAGACAGCTTCGCGACCGCAATTAGCGGCGCCGGAGAAATAGCCGGATGGTCGGAATACCTTGTTGGCAACAATGCCTTTCATGCGTTCGTGTATCGCAACGGTGCCATGCTGGATCTGGGAACGCTTGGGGGGTCGTATAGCTACGCCCAAGACATCAACGATCGTGGGCAAGCGGCCGGGACGTCCACCACGTCGGGCGATCAGGCAGATCATGCAGCGCTCTTCGATTACGATGGCGACGAAGTTCGGATTGTCGACTTGGGAACGTTTGGAGGCAAGCAGAGCTTTGGGTATGGTTTGAATAACAACGGGCAAGTGGTCGGCTACGCGGACCTGCCTGGAACAAGCTCGCACCATGCGTTTCTGTGGGAAGACGGAAGCAAGAAAGACCTCGGTACCCTCGGCGGGAGCCTTAGTGTCGCATTTGACATAAATGATCATGGCGATGTGGTCGGCGTCGCAAAAGACCCGCAGTTCAATAGCCGCGCATTCCTGTATCGAAATGGAACGATGATTGATCTAAACGACGAAATCCCCGCCGGGTCGATCTGGACGCTCACCAACGCGACTGCAATTAACGAAAACGGGCAGATAGTTGGTTACGGCAAACTCCCGCGCGGGCATACGCATGCATTCCTCCTCACACCAGATCGATCCATACAGGTCGGCAATGTGCCTACTCAGGGCGATGGTGGTTCGTTGCACGAAAAACCGCACGTGGCGAGTCCATTTCGGGGTCAAGGAGCGGCGATGGTTTGGGTGCACCGACCGGTTCAGGAAACTCTGTCGAACGGTCCCACAAATGCAACCGCACACCGCCGCGGATCGGTTCTTCGGGCGGCGCCCGCGCGGCGCTGATAGATGAAGGCGGCCACGACTCGGTCATCTCGGTCGTGCAGGCTGACACTTGGAAAATGTAAGGCGTTAGTGTCGCGGGCTGTCAAGGGGCTGCTCGTCGGTCGCCAGTCTTGGAATCCGGCGCGAAGCAAACGCCCGGAATTCCGGATTTTTCCACGTGCGTGAATTGCGGTGTAGTGGGTCAGCGACTTTTTGCCGCACATCTGTTCAGTTCGAATGCCAAGCGCCGAAGCTTCGGCGCAAGCGGCGCGGAGGCGTTGACGGCGCTGCGGGACGCCGAAGCAAGCGGTAATCTATATCTTCTGGTGCTCTTGGATGCGATGATGCCAGTGAAGCTCGACCAAGGCATTGCCGATTCGGGAAAACGTCAAGACATCGGGGAAGATCGAACTAGTTTGGGAGCTATTCGTGTTCGGGCAGGCTCAGTGCACCTCGCAACTCCTCAGCTTCGTGGCCGAGTTTTCCTTCGCTCTCAGTCTACGTTAGTACTAAAAACGAACCACCCCTCAAGCGAACGCGAATGCCCCACCTAGCCGATGTCCCCGCCGTCAAGAATCCGCAAAAGGCTATTGAAAGACGAGAGGCACTTGATTCGCGGACTTGCCGGAAAACTCATTGGGGAATTGGGCCCGAATGCCAAGGCTGCCGTCCCGGCACTGCGCAAGACATTGGTTGATGAAAGTTGCTACGTCCGTTTGTACGCTGAGCGTGCCCTCCAGTCTGTCGCGGCGTTGTAAGAATTTAGTATTCGATCGGAGGTTTCAACCGATACCTTTCGCCCGGCTCAACGGCGTATCGAACATTGACTCGGCACCGTCGTCAACCGTACCACGAACGCGTAGAAACGGGGTTGAGCGCACAATGCGCAATGGATTCGCGCCCGATTCAGCGCCTGTGACGTCCGAGAACGCAACGTAGCGGAACGAGGCTTGATCCCGAGGATCGTTCAGCAATGGCAAGGAAGTCACATCCTCACCGTTCAACTCAGCTAGCGCCACGCTCCCCAAAAAAGTGCTTAGGTCCGGCGACGATGTTCTAACCGGACTCGGGATTGGAGGAATCAAAGCTGTCCCTTCATACATGCCCCGTAGTCGATAGGCACGATATAGCCAAGGTTTATTCTCGAGTACATAGGATTTGCTACCGTCTGGTAGCACCTCAATCGATTGACCGTTGTCGTCGCCCTGACCGGTGACGTCAGTCCCCTCACTTTTCATTAGAAATCCTGAAGTAAAGGAGTAGTTTCCGTTCGGAAGTTGCTGCGCTGATCCGAGCGCGGCTGAGTAGTTTCCCATGTCGGCATTCAGGACGAGTTCGGCGGTCATGGTTGTCTCGTCGAGTACCCACACTTGTCCCCGAGAATTGGCGCTGGGATCAGCTACCTTTCGGGTATTCCCGTTGTCGAACAGGACGATCGTCGTGTCGTTGATATATCGCGCATCGTGTTGGTGAGAAAACCAAGGGTATCCGTCAGGACTATCAACGGTGAAATCCCCGTCCGTGCCCAACCGCCAGATGACGTGCCCGTCGCCCACTCCGTCTTCATAAGCGATCTTGATGACCCAGTCCTGATTGCGCATGGAGAGCAGAATGTTGCCATCGGGCGTCAGGTTGATTGCGTTGGTATGGGTCCAATTGACGGCCTCATCGAACTTCTCGCCGAGGATTGGGCCGCGATTCACATCGAGATGGTCAAAAGCACTCCAGTACCAGACGACTTGGAAATTCTCGTCGAGTATGATGACGCTATCGCCGACGTACGGCGTCGGGAGCCCGTTGATATCGACCGTCTTAGAAACGCTTCCGATGATCGCCGTGTGTCCGTCAGGCAAGCGTTCAACGGCATGGTGGAATCCATTGTTGGCGGCATACCCCAAGTCCGCCAGCTGCGCGTTTAGAGCGTCCCGATTCGTCTCTCGAAGCGGATTGCCCGCGAAATCGATCTCGCGCAAGACTGACGATACGATGCCCCCAAATCCAGGTATTTCGGTCGCCATGTGCAGGACCGTGCCCCCCGGAACGAGGGACCCGAAAGTCGAAACCGAATCCAGGCCCGTTGTGGATGGATCGTAGTACCAATTCACGTTGCCCTGCAAATCCGTAACCACGGGAACCGGGTTCGCGACCGGTTGATGATAGATCATATCTTGGGTGAAATCGCTCTGTGGGCCGAGTTCCTGGAGCACCGTGAACTTGTGAAAGAACAAATCTGACGGCAATGAACCAGTTCGGAACCGTTTCAACGGTGAGTTGAACCCGTCACTTGTCACGTACTTCATCAGGTACGTCGTCTGCGGGTACATACCGGCCACATAGAAGTTGCGGCTAAGGCCCGGCACGCATGGACGCGTGTCGGTGCTCCGCCAATCCAACGGCTGGCTCGCGCGCGTAAACTCCACATGTATGGTGTCGGACACGCACGGCGGGGCGCTATAAAGGGCCACAAGAGGGTTGGCCGTTTTTCCGATGACGGCCGCAGACCCGCTAACCTGAGTATCCACGTGGTAAGGCGCTTGGTTAACGAAAGGTACATTGCCGTCATACCCCTCCTTGGCATGTACGATGGCCAGGTAGTCCCCTTCCTGCTCCGGCGTCCATAGAAAGGATTCGTTCGGACTGAAGTCGCGCAACATCTGCGGCGACTCGCCGTTCGGCTGGATCTGGAACTGGTAGACCAGGTTCGCGGGACACTCCTCACTTGGTGTGGCCGTCCATTCGATCGGCACTCCTACAAGCTGCGGCGACGGCAACGTGGGCGTCAAGGACACACTACAAGCGAGCAGCATTCGGTCCTCGAGCGACTCGATGAAGAGGCCGCGCGACGGCGGCACCGAACGTTTTGGAGAGCGAGGTGCGTATCGTTGTCGTGTTGTCATGGTTGGAACATCTCCCCATTACGTTTCAGTCAAGCGACGGAGTCAGGTTCGTAGAGCGTAGAGTGGCGGCAACAAAAAAAGAAGACGCCGAACCCGAAACTGTCGCCCAATCAGTTTCAAGTTCTTGCGTCTCCACTGTTGATGCTAACAAGAAAAATGCTGAATTCTATCCGGAAAACTCCGTATTTACCTACATGGCCTGGCCAGCCTGAGGAGCGGCGAGTTTCCGAATGACGGACGACAGAACAAACAACAACTAGTAGAAGTGGTAGGAAAGAAATATCATCGGCTATGATACCGGTACGTGAGAGACCCTGTTGAAGCGCGTTGCGACGCGGCGCCGTCGGACGCCCCGGCTACTTACATCTTCATACGGGGAAGATGGATTTGACAAAAAGAAAATGTTGCGCTGCAGTTAAACACACAAAGCCCACGGGATCGCGATCCGTGGGCTTTGCTGAATCACCAACGTTTTAGATGGTTACAAATTCTTCCGTCAGCGGATCACGATCGTGCGTGTCGGAGTCGTCATCGCCGAAGAATAGATCAAATCCCTCGCCGCCGGTGAGCGTGTTCACGCCTGCGTTGTCGGACACCGTGCCGGCTTTTAGCGCGGGCACGCCGTTGCCGGTCGTCACGTTTGTGACGCGGGTGGCGTAATCGTCCGCTCCGCCCCAGTAGTTGCTGATGGCTTGCAATGACGTTTGGTCGTAGCCGGTGGTGCCGCCGATGACGAGGTCATCGCCAGTTCCGCCGATAAGCGTGCTCGCCGTCAAACCAGCGATCAGCAGGTCGCGCCCGGCGCCGCCGGTCAGCGTGTTGCCGCCGTTGCCGACGAGGATGTCGTTGCCGATGCTGCCGATGACGTTCTGAATCATCGCGATGCCGCCCGCTACTCCCGTAGCCGTCTGCTCGGGTAGGTTGACGACGACGCCATCGCCGGCTGCACTCGCCCCGTTGAAAAGGGACTCGACCTCGGCGGCACTCAGGGCGCGGTTGAATACGGAGATCTCATCGAGCTGGCCGTCCATAAAGTCACCTGGAAAACTCGGACCCGCGCCGCCGAGAAGCTTGCTTCCCTGTAATGGCACGACCGACTTACCCGCATAGCTGAGATTGGCTTCCTCGGCGCCGTTGACGAATAGCCGCACCGTCTTGGCGGTGTCATCACGGACCGCCGACAGATGATACCACTGGTTGAGCTCAATGGGCGTGGAGCCGATAACCCAGTCGCGAGTGCCATCTGTGTAGGCCTGGAACCAATAAAAGGAGGATCCTACATTGAAGGCTCCTAGAGAGCCCTGACTCGTAAAGCCATCTTCGACAAAATCGGAGAACAAGTATTTGAACGTGTCGACCGTTTCCAGACGCACCCACAGAGAAACGCTCATGCTGCCGGGAAGATCGAGGGAGGTGTCGTTGCCGAGGTCGACATAACCCCCTACGCCGTCGAAGTCGAAAGCCTGACCAACCTGACCGGGCACGAAGGTGACGTTCCCGTGGATCGTTCCGTGGTTGCCGCCGGCGGAATCGTTGGCATTCCCTTGGCCCTCGTACTCACTTACGAGACCCGTGTACGCCGAGTAATCGAGAGTGTTGACCCCGCCCTTGCCGTCGATGGTGCCATCGAGGGAATAGTCAGCGCTGAAGAAGTGAAACGTGTCGGTATCCGCGCCCCCGACCAGATTCTCCATGTATGAGAAGTACAGGTATGAATCGAGTCCACTCCATATCCAAGGGTCGGCCGGCATCAGCTGCCACGTGTTTGGCTTGTCCGGTGCGATGAGCGTGTCTACGCCGTCTATACCCAAGACGTACAAGAAGACCGGAGCGGTTCCCAGGATACGGAAGGTATCGTCACCATGACCGCCGAAGAGGTATAGGGTTGAAAGATTCGTCGACTCTACGACCGTCGCATCCCAAGCGGCTGTGGAGCCCGTCCAGGTGAATTCGCGCCCGCCCGTGCCAATTGAGTCGTTGATTCGAGCCCACCCGCCACCTGCTTGGCCATCGAGTCGTATGAGCCCACCGATCCCCTCCAGAGGCACACTGTCGCCGAGAACGAAGATATCCACGCCGTCGCCCCCGTTAAGTGTGAGCGGCATCGCGGCAGAACTACCGTGCACAATGAAATAGTCGACGTCGCTGCCGCCATTAATGGTCAGGCTTTGTATGTCCGTATGGCTTGCTGTGAAGATGACAGGCCCGCCGTCAGTGTCGACGGTAAGCAAGTTGCCGTCATCCTGGTATCGTTTATGGGTGGTGCCGGTGAGGTCGTTGACGATCAGTTTGTCGTCCCCGGCGGCGCCGTTCAATTCCACCGTGCCCAGAATCTGGCTCACGGTGTCAAAGCCGAGGTTGAACTCGTCCTTGCCGCCCAGGGCATTCACGTACAGTTTCGTCGTCGCTGCGTTACTGAGGATCTTGAACAAGTCATCCTTCGGACTTCCGTATACTAAAACCTCCTTCATGTCCTGAAAGAGAATTCCCATGGTCGCGACGAACAGGGAGCTACTAAGTATGTTGTAGGTCTTCCCCGTGGTGCCCGTAAGGTCGTTCACTCTGAGCGAGTCGAGGCCGCCACCGCCGCCGTTCAGGTCCAAGGTGCCTTCAATTCCGTTCAGACTATTCCTGCCAACGTTGATAACGTCGAGACCGGGGCCCGCGTTAACGGTCAGGGTGGTGCCGATCAGATTGCGCATGATCGTGACCGTGTCCCAGCCATCGCCCGAATTGATGCGCGTGCCGCGGCTGGCGCTTGTGCTGGAAACGGTGATGGTGTCCCAGCCCTGGCCGGCGTTCAGGAAATAGTCGCCAAAGCCGAAGTGGGTGATGGGGGCGATGCCGGATCGTTTTGTTTGGCTTGCGGCGACCGTGTAGGTTTGTTGTGTTGTCGTCCCTTGATCATTGAAGTGAATCTCATCCAAACCGATGCCCGCAACTACGGTGAGGCGTCCCTGGATGGCGTCCAACGTGTTGAAAACGCTGCCAACGTTAACGATGTCGTTGCCGCCCCCTGCATCGACCGTAGTGATGGGCGTTTCCTTCCGAGTCGCGGGGATGTTAATGCTGTCGTCAACCAGGCCGGTTTTGACGGTTAAGGACGAAAGGAGGGCAAACCCAAAATAGATGTCATTTTCTGTTAGTCCGGTGACTTCGTTGGCAGTGATGCCGACAGTTTGAGGCAAGCCTCCGCCTGAGTTGTCGATGGTGAGGGCCGTCGTTTTGAAGAGATTTACGATATTGAGGTTGCCCAGGATATCTTCTGTCGTTTTGTTGCAAGTCGTGCACCACCACGGTACCACCCCAACATTGACGATGGCGGCGCCCGCGACGTACGTGTCAGTTCCTGCGGAGGTGCTGTGCACGTTTACCGTGGCATCCGGCGACGTGCCGGAGTCCAGCCACAACTGCCCCGAATTCACGTAGGTGACTTTGGCTTTGCCGCCCGGCAATTCAACGGTTGTGGCGGTGACGGTGTACTTGCGATTGCTGCCGGGGTTCTTACTGTCGTTCAGCGTGACCCAATCCGTGCCGAGCACGAAGCCCCCGTCAAAGTTCACGTTGCCCTGGATGAGATCCAGATTGCCGCGCGTTGGTGTAATCTCAAGTCTGTCGCTACCCTCACGGCTGTCGATTGTCACGGGAACGCGAATGGGAACGCCGTTCGGGTCAATCTTGATCGTCTCCACGTCGCCGGATCCCAGAATCTTGATGCTGCGGATCGCTCCGAGGAAATCATCAAAGACGGCGACACCGTTGACGCTGATGAAAAGCCGCTCGCCGAAAATGGGAATGTTCCCGGTTACGACCGTAATCGTGTCAGCGTTCCCATCGCCGCCGACAAGCTGGTTTTGCATGTCGACAACGAGGTGGTACGTACCGGCAACCGTGTCGTCAACCCAGGCGGCGAACGAAGAGACGCGGGTATAGTTGGCGATACCGCCGAACACGCTAGGTTGCGTTGCGCTCGAGGATACGCCGGCGATCAGGCCGGAAATCAGCAATGGCCCGCCCGAGTCGCCCGGGGCGGACAAAGCCTCGGCGGCGATGCCGGGATTGTCTAGGTCGAATCTCAGATAGTCATCAAATGGATTCGTGCTATTGGCCGGCTGCGTGAGCACAGAGTCCACGTCATTGAAGCCCTGCCGCTTGGTGCCGAAGGCCCCGGGTGGTTGAACGTAGGGTGCCGGATCGGTGGTGCTGCCAAAGTTCCCGCTGCAAATCGTCCCGACGGGGCCGGGACAATCGCCGTTTACCGTCAGATTCGTACGGTTAGTGCCGCCATAGCCGAGAAAGGACATGTTGCCGCCCTGGGCAACTTCCTCCGTGTCACGATAGAGGAATCGCTTTTCGGCTGCGAACGGCGCCACCTCGCTAAGGCGCATGATCGCAATGTCACTTCCCGTATTGATGATCCCGTCCCACCCGTTATCCCAGTCGTTGGCGCCGTGGATCGTAATATTCGCCGCCGGAACCGTTAGCTGAACGGTGCGTCCGTTCATATCGAACTGCACGGTGTGGTTGCCTGGAGCCACGCCGCCATTCACGTTGTTATCTACACAATGAGCGGCCGTGAGAATATGTCGGGCGGTTCCAAGCAACGTCCCCGAGCAGCTTCCTCCAGCCGCGCCGAACACCCGAACCACGCCGTCGAAGCCTGCTCCGGCGGCGATAGTTGCCGGGAAGCTGGCGGCCGAATTGACTACCGGCACTACACGTCGCTCGAGCGCCTCCAAACGCGGCGTGAAGCGCCGTTTGTGATTTGCACAAGTCCGATCTGTAGTCCGCCAGTTCAGTTTCTTTCGCATCGCTATGGTCTCCCGAGTGGTGTCCGAGTGGAAATTGGCCTCGATACCGCTGTACCCCCAAGTACCGGAAAACGAAAAACCAGCCGCGAGAATTCCGAAGGATTTTGAAATCGCCGTAAGCGGAAGCGGCGCTTCGCTTTGGTTGACCAACGTCCTGGGACGGTTTATAGTGGGGGTCGATGCCTTCGGATCAAGAACAATGCCTATGAATGAGCAAAGCCCGGACGCCGCTGCGTGGCTATCGGCCGCTCGCGCCGGTTCGCGGGATGCACTTGGCCAGGCCCTCGAGCAATGCCGCCGTTATTTGCTCGGGATTGCGGAAAACGAACTGGATGCCGACTTGCGCGCCAAGGGCGGCGCCTCGGATCTGGTGCAAGAAACCTTCATGGATGCGCAGCAGCTTTTCGATCGTTTCGAGGGGAAGTCCGAAGCAGAGCTGTTGGCGTGGTTGCGGCAGATGCTTCTGTACAATATGGCGGGTTTCGCCAGGCGTTACCGGGTCGGCAAGCGCGATGCGGACCGTGAAGCCGCGCTTCAGGGCACGGCTTCATCGGCCGGCTGGGCCAGTCGACTGCCCTCGCCGGTCGGTACGCCGAGCGCGGCCGTGCGCAACGCGGAGGAATCGATTGCCCTCGAGAGCGCGTTGTTGAAGTTACCAGATGATTATCAACAAGTCCTCCGCTGGCGCTACCAGGACAATCTCACGTTCGAAGTCATGGCACAACGCATGGCCCGCACGGCGAATGCCGTGCGCAAATTGTGGGTCCGGGCCATTCATCAGTTGCAGCAGGAAATGAAAGCCGCGCCATGAGCGACACGTCGCCGGCATCCTTCGATGACGCTTATGCCTCATTAATCGCGGCGTGCGACGATGCCCTGGCGGCACAAACACGAACGAAAATCACTGACGATGCTCCTATCGCCCCGGAACTGCGCTCGCAAGTTGAGGACGCATTAGATTGCATTCGAATGTTGCGGCAACACTGGCCACAGCCAGGCGACAATTCAGAGATCACGCCAGGAGCGATGCCGACAATCGGTCGCTTTATCATTCGTCGCGAGCTTGGCTACGGTAGTTTCGGGCGCGTCTACCTTGCCTATGACCCGGCATTGGCCCGTGAAGTGGCATTGAAGGTTCCACGCTTTGACGCGCACACATCACCCGAATTGCGCGCCCGCTTTCGCCGTGAAGCCCAGGCCGCGGCGAGCTTGGACCATCCCCACATAGTCCAAGTCTTCGAAGCAGGCGAAACGGGATCGGTCTGCTACATCGCGTCGGCGTTCTGTTCAGGGCCAACGCTTGCCGCCTGGATGAAACAACAAACGGAACCGGTTCCGTTTCGCCTCGCCGCCCAAATCGTTGCCGACCTCGCCGATGCCGTCGAACACGCCCACCAACACGGCGTGCTGCATAGGGATCTGAAACCGGGGAACGTCCTATTGCAAAAGGATGAAGGCGGAAGGATGAAGGATGAATCGGTTGCCGAAGGCGGTAGCTCGCGGTTCATCCTTCATCCTTCATCCTTCATCCTTCCGAAAATTACCGACTTCGGCCTGGCAAAAATCGTCGCCGGCAGCAGCGACGGCGCGGCTGGTCCGGGATATGAGACCGAGAGCGGCGCCATGCTCGGCACACCGCAATACATGGCGCCGGAGCAGGCCGGCGGCCCGAAGGAACAAGTGCAAGCACCGGCGGACACCTACGCGCTGGGCGCAATCCTCTATGAATTGCTGACGGGCCGGCCGCCGTTTCAAGCGGACTCCGTGATGGAACTCTTGTTCCTGGTCCGTTCGGTCGAGCCAGTATCTTTACACCGATTACGCCACGGTACTCCCGCCGATTTGGAAACGATCTGTTTGAAGTGCCTCCAAAAAGAGCCGGCGAAACGCTACGGAAGCGCACGTGAACTAGCTGACGATCTGCGGCGGTTCCTGAACGGCGAACCGATCCAGGCTCGGCCGGTAGGTGCATTCGAACGGGCCTCGCGCTGGTGCCAACGTAACCCACGTTGGGCGGCCATGCTTGGCGCCATGGCGGGGCTTCTGGTTATCATCGCCGCCGGCGGCTGGGGTCTGTCGGCGTGGGCATGGCGTGAGGAAACCAAAAGCCGCGAGAAGCTCTTTGAATCGAAATTAAGCGACGCCCGATCCACAAGCCTGAGCCGGCGGCCGGGCCAGCGCTTCAAAAGCCTCGCCTTACTTGACGAGGCCCGCAGCCTCGCTCTCAGCTTAAACCTGCCGGCGGAAGAATTTCATGAATTGCGCAATGCGACCATCGCCGCGCTGGCGATGCCCGACCTGTATCCCGTGCAGGAATGGGACGGTTTCCCGCCCGGCTCGACCGGCGTAGACTTCGACGGCAACCTCGGGAGCTACGCTCGGACCGACACGCAGGGCAACTGCAGTATCCGGCGAGTCGATGGTGATGTTGAGCTATACCACGTACCAGGCCCCGCGTCGGGCCCAACGAGCCATTTTCCATGCCTTACTCGCGACGGCCGCTTCGTGCTCATCTGCAGCCAACCCGGCCCGAGCCAAGGCGGGTTAGCCCGGATCTGGAGACTCGACCAACTCGAGCCGGAACTCGTGCTGACGGAAACGGACGTGGTCGGCTACGATCTCCACTCGAATAGCCGCGAGGCAGCCTTTGTTAGCAGCAGCGGAGAAATCTCACATTACGACCTCAACACGGGCCGGCCGCTCCACCGGCCCCTGCCGCCGGACACGCTCAAGAAAGAGGCGGTAATTGCCTTACATCCGACGGAGCCGCTCGTCGCGGTCGCGTCCTACTACGCCAGTGTCGCCCAAATCCGCGATTTGAGAAGCGGCGCGGTGGTTAAGTCCTTGGACATGCCCAAGGCAAGTAGCCATGTCGCGTGGCACCCGCAGGGGCACACCCTGGCCATAAGTGAGGGTGATGGCGGTTACATTCATCTTTTTGACCGGCAAACTCTTGAGCGCCTTCGCAAGTTCGGATCGGCCGGCGGCGGAGCGCGCATTCACTTCAACCACGCGGGTGATCGCATTGCGACGACCAGCTGGGCCGGAGGCGTTGCGCTTTGGGATGTTGCCACGGGACTTGACCTAATGTCGATTCCGTATGCGATTACGTCTCGGCACCTGCGTTTCTCACGCGACGACGGTCGACTGAGCTCCTTCGTCGAAGGCAACCGGCTAGGCATTTGGCGAGTCGCAGACGGAAAGGAATGCCGCGCGCTCGTCCGCCAGCTCACGTCAGGAAAAGTGATTGGAGCGGTAAGTATCAGCCCGGACGGCAAGCTTCTAGCCGCCGCGACGACCGATGGTGTCGGCTTTTGGGACGTCGACTCCGGCACATCGTGCGCTTTTACGCCACTCGAAAAACCCACGTCGGTCCATTTCGAACCGCATGGCACGCTCCTGATCGGCGACCCAAGCGGCACCTACCGATGGCCGATCCGGTCCGATTCTATCTCCCCCAGCCGCATTCGCATCGGACCGCCTCAGTCAACCGCCCTGCCGCCTGCGTTCTGCAACACTCAAAGTCACGACGGCCGCGTGCAGGGAGTCGCGATGCGCGCGGTGGGGCACACGGAACCGTGGGCCGGCGCATGGCTCTTGCATGCGGACAACCCCGCCGCTCCGCTGCATTTCCTTCCGGGGAAAGATGTCTGGCACGTAGCGCTCAGCCCAGATGGCCGATGGCTGATTACCCGACAATTGGTGTCCGGCCCGTGTAGACTCTGGGATGTGCGGACAGGACGTCACGAGCGGCTATTGGTGGAGTCCGGCGGTGAACCGCGCTTTAGCCCGGATGGCCGCTGGCTTTACCTTGGCGGGGATGTCGGTCAGCTTTTTGACACACAGTCTTGGCAGGAAGTACGTAAGCTAGAGAATCGCGGCAACTTCAGCGGGGACAGCCAATTGCTTGCCATGCACACCCACACCTCTGCCGTACGTCTGGTCGAGGTCGCCACCGGCCGTGAACTCTGCCGGCTGGAAGATCCCAGCGGGGACACACTCAGCACGGTGCTTTTCGCGCCGGGCGACAGGCGCCTTGTCACCATAAATGTGGTAAAAGGTATCCGGGTTTGGGATCTGCCGCTTATACGCCAACAACTGAAGGAACGCGATCTGGACTGGGGGGCGCCTCCATATGACGCCGCGCCACTCTCCACTCAGCACTCACCCCTGCAAGTCCAATTCGATCTCGGCGACTTTGATCAGCTGCGCAAGACAACAAGGGCGAAAAACCTGGACAGTGCCGTTCAGACCGCTCCCGACCTTCCGATCCGATGGCGAGCTCGGCGCAATTCCATGAAGAGGAAGGGCGCTACGCGGAAGCCATCGCAGATTTGCGCGAGGCGATGAAACGGGCGGAAGCCGCGAAGCCCAGCACAAAGGCCGTGCTTTGCAACGCCCTGGCCTGGATATACGCCACGGCGCCCGAAGCCTTTCGCGACAAGCAGGAAGCCGTTGCGCTTGCAGAGCGCGCGGTCGCCCTTTGGGACGGCGAGTGGGACTACCACAACACGTTAGGCGTCGCCTATTACCGGGCCGGCCGCTATCACGACGCCGTTGCAGCATTGGAACGTAGCCTGGCCAACGGTGCCGGACAAGCCGATGCACGCGACCTGTATTTCTTGGCGATGTGCCATCACCAATTGGGCGCCCGGGACCGAGCATTGGATTGTTTCGAGCGGGCCAAAACTTGGCACGACAGCCGTGCGGCCGGTTTGTCGAAACCGGACGATAGTAGTCGCGCGGCCAGCATCTCCAAAGAAGAGGACGAAGAGCTACGCCTCTTCCGCAAAGAAGCGGAAGAAATGTTACGTCGGCCCGCGGCATTCTCACCCGCACCCACCAGTAGAACTCTAGAACGTTCGAGACCACTGCGGTTCGAGAACATCGCAACCGGCTGTGAGCTCCGTACGATCCATTGCAGGGTGAAGTGGTCAACCGATCTTTGTACGCACATTCGTTCAGTTAGGAGGTCGAGCGCTGAAACTTCGACGCTCCCTCGATTGAATCCAGCCGAATGGAAAATGGGTGAAGGCGGAGTCGCTTCCCGCGATTATCAACTCCGATAAGATACCTCGGCCAGCAAGCCAATCTTACACGAGAGTCGTTATGCCCAAGCCCTCAGGCGGTTCTCGGGCGCCGCTTCCCAAACATTGGCCGCGTTCGGTTCAGGCAGCAATGCTCCAAGTTATGTCGTTGGCACATTTCGCCCTCGTGACTACCCGAAGTTGGGCCATCAATAGCTGCAACCAACGCGTTCGCTTGGCCACGTGCGCCGATCAACTGGAACACGAGATTCGGTAATTGGCAAGAAAGTCTTGCCAATGGGAACAACTCCTCCCAGCAATTGAAGGCGGTTTTCGACATCTTGAGCGCACACCCGCGCAATTGAAGGTGAGTTCAAAACTTGTCGGGTATTCGCCTTTCAAGTTAGAATCCGTGAACGCTTCGGAAAAGCGCCCGTATTCAATTCGTTTGCCAGATTTCGTGGTGATTACGATTTTCCGGACGTCCTCTCCGAAGCTCTTCTCTGCCGACGCTTGAATCGATTCTTTTTGCTTGTCCTTCTGTTCCTTAGTCTCATAAAAGTTGGGGAATTCCGATGAGCTGCACCCAGGCCGTGCTCTTGAGCATCTTGTCTACAAGTTCTTCCAGATTGGGGTGTGCGTCGCTCGTCACGCCCTTAATTCCGCTCTTATATCGCGCCCGCAATCGAATGCAAGCAAGTGAGAGAAAAATACTGAGCAGATCGACGACCCGCGCCAAAGAAACTTGGTGGGTATCAAAACGTCATTTTTTCGCTTCGGTGTGACCGCCAGTGTTTCTGATAAAGGCCCCGTTCCACGAGGCAATACACTTGCTCGCTGGTAAAGGCGATGGTTCTCGGGAAAATGGCCGGGGCGGGGCCAGTTCGGGTAGTTCCGTGCCAGGCCGTCGGTAGGAGTATTGCTTAGCCTCGCTTTCGTTGATCCTTAACCTCGGACGACACACGGTTGTCAACTGGGCAGGAGTGTCTGTTTTCTCGAAGGGTCATGCACCAAAGAAACTTGGTGGGTATCAAAACGTCATTTTTTCGCTTCGGTGTGACCGCCAGTGTTTCTGATAAAGGCCCCGTTCCACGAGGCAATACACTTGCTCGCTGGTAAAGGCGATGGTTCTCGGGAAAATGGCCGGGGCGGGGCCAGTTCGGGTAGTTCCGTGCCAGGCCGTCGGTAGGAGTATTGCTTAGCCTCGCTTTCGATGAAACACCATGTAATGCAGCAACGCATCTCCTTGAAAGAGAATGCTTTGCCCCTTGCCGGCCTTGGTCCCGGCTCCCGATCCGCCCAAGCCAGCCCCGCGGTTCGATTGGCCGAAGTACTGGAACGAGCAGATGAAAGAGAACCCGCCGAGTTTCATTGTGAAGAACCTCTTGGACGAAAATAACCGAGACGTCTTTCCTTTGGCCATTCGCGATATTGTCCAGGCCTGTCGGGACGCTGGTCGGCCCGATGACTTCAAACGCACAGCCATCTCGTAATAACGGCGGAGCGTTCCCTTGGCCGAACACACCAAACTTCTCCGTGCGCAGAGCTATTCACGAAGGTAAACCGTCGAGGGCGGTTAAACCGTCGGGCGCTAGCGTAGCGACTGAAGCAACCCAACGGCGTACCTAACGCCGAAGCACGGCGGCCCGCATTTTCTAGGATGTCCCACAGTGGTATCAAAACGTCATTTTTTCGCTTCGCTGTGACCACCAGGGTTCCTGATTATGCTCAGTTCAGGCCGTCGGTAGGAGTATTGGTTTAGCGTCGCTTTCGATGAAACCCCATGTAATGCAGCAACGCATGTCCTTGAAAGAGAATGCTTTGCGGGTAAATTGACAGCGCAAGTTCAACTCCTGGATCGTGTTTCACAATCGGTAACCCCGGCTCGCCAAAGCTCCACGTTACAGCAGGTCATCGAATATTTCGAGTGATGGTATGGCGTTCAGTACGTCCACGAACGGCGTTCGGCGCACGGGTAGGATGGAAGTAAGGGTCTCCATCGATCTGGCGCTCGTTTTGTCAATTGGCAGAACAACCGCCTGAGCCCGCGCTGGCAGTAGCACGGGAGTGCGTGACGCCGATTGCACCTCAACGCCGTCCTGCTCCGGTCCCTGCGGCGGCACGATGGGCGCCGGCCAGTTGCCGTCGTTGAGCAACACGCGCACGTCATTATTGGCCGTATCGCCAACGACAATATCGGGGAAACGATCGTTATTCAGGTCGCCCGCGGCCATGCCATACGAGCCGATACCGAATGGGTGATTCTGTGCGGGCTGGAACGTGCCAGTGCCGTTTCCAAGTAGCACGCTGACGGGCTGAGTCTGTGATCCGTCCGTGTAGTAGTGCGTCACGGCGATGTCGGATTTCCGGTCTTTGTTGAAATCGGCGACCGCCGGGAAGATCGCAATTACCCCACCGGATGAATAGTTGACCGCAGGATTGAAAGTGCCGTCGCCATTTCCCAAAAGCACGCTGACATTGCTACTGCCGTTGGCGACGACCATGTCAAGTCGATGGTCTTTATTGAAGTCGCCAAGCTCATGCCCCCAAGGCTGCTCGGGGATCCCGTGCTCGACGTGGGGCAAGAACGAGCCGTCGCCGGTGTTCAGCAATACACTCACCGACTTGCTGAAGCCATTGGCGACCGTGACGTCCGTCCAACCATCGCCATTCAAATCGCCGACCTCGACTTCATTTGGAGTGGCCCCAGTTGGGTACGCCATGGGGGCTTGGAATGTCCCGTCACCGTTCCCGCGAAGGATACTCGCCCAGCCTTCTGTGCTCTCGGTCGTGCTCGTGACCGCCAGATCGGGCATTCCATCCTTGTCAAAATCTCCGACGGCTAGATGGCGCGGATGGAATCCGGCATGCGCATTGATCGCGGGCTGAAACGTGCCGTTGCCGTTATTCAATAAGACGCTCACGGTTACATTCTTGTTGAATCCAACGACAAGGTCGGGCCGGCCGTCCAGGTTCAAGTCGGCCGCTCGGATGCCGACGCCTTCGTTGTCAATCGGATAAGTTGTCACAGGCCCAAGAGCACCGGTACCGTCACCGAGGAGGATGCCCAGGTCTGTATGCATCACCACGGCAACGTCGCGGCGCCCGTCGGCATTGAGGTCGACGATGGCGACGCCGGCGGGCTTCCCAACGTAGTAAGCCACCGGCGGCAGGAAGCTCGGCACATCGCGGGCTTCCAGCGCCTCCAATCGCAATAGAAACATCGTTCCAGCGGATCGCGTGCGAATCATGACAAGACCTCCTTTGAGATGGGAAAGGGAAGGAAATCGTTCCGCGGCCGATGCCGGTTAGTATCCGCCCGCGCACGGTGGAATGCAAGCGCGATTAACAAGTGCGCGCCAAAAATGTGTGAGCATTCGGAGGTAAGATCGTGTCGTCGGCGACCGCTTGATCGATGTCCGAATTCAGGCAATCAAGCGCGGTAACTAGCATCGCCAACGAACAACCGTTTGGATCTTCGCTTCGACCGCCGACGGAGAATTCGTCGGCACCGATGTCGGCCAGCCCCGTGCGCCGCTGTCGGTCCCAGTCGTATGCACTCTGCGGGCTTGCCTTGTTGATCACGAAAATGCGGGTCGCATCGGTTGCTGCGAGATGCAGATCGGCATTGGCGGGATCGACAAACATCCGCCATACAGCGGAAGTGTAGTTGCCGCTCTGCGTGAACGGGAAGCCTTCCCGCGAACGAATCGGCGCATCGGTGAGGTTGTTATGCACTTCGATACCGTCCGTCGTCCAGCGGAGCTCAATGGCATAAACCTGGTTCAGGTTGGACAGCATTGTGTTGTGCGCGACAAATGTTCCCGGTGAGTCCCACACAATGATTTGCCCGTCGGACGCTGCCCGTCGCGCGGGGCTGAAAAGCCCGGAGTCCGTGACCACGAAGTTATCCCGGATGACGCCGCCTTCGTGATCGTGGCCGGTCACCTTGTCGATCAATCCGTAGGCGATGGCTCGGTCGGTATTGATCAAGGTGTTTCGTTCGACGACGGTGTCGCGCGAGTAATTCCAGAATAGCAGCGTGGGTGCAAACCAATGGAAACTACTGTCCGGCGTGTGAAAATCCCGGATGAGGTTATCGCGAAAGGTCCAGCGAATTCCATTGTGCACATGCGCGGCGCCGACATATCCGGTGCCACCGCCGTGGTCGGAGGGAGGCGTTCCGTTGGTGTATTCAATGAGGCAGTATTCCACCGTCACATCTTCCGTGCCGCCGTTACTTCCGCCCGGATTTCCTTTGATGTGCTGTTCGCCTGTGTCGTAGATGCGCGTGTGATACAAGCGCACGCGGTCGGCCCCGGCCCATCCTTCGAGTGAAATAGCGTGATAGTACACTTCGCCGACCGACAGGTCGGCAATGGTCACGTCCTGTGCGTTCGCGATGTAGAAGCCGTAACCAACGTCCGGGTCCTCCCAGCCACCGGCTCCGCGGATGACGACGTCGTAGAAATTGGATGTCTCGCCACGGATGGTGACATTGCTCACCTGACCGAACTGGCCGATGCCCAAGTGCCGCGTGAGGTTGTACGTTCCGGGTTGAATGACGACGGTCTGACCGGATTGCAAGTTATCAACGGCGTTGTATAGTTCGGACAGGGTGTCGACCCACACGGCATCCACCGGTGGCGGCGGTAGAGGTGGTGCGGCCGACGGCGACTTTAACAGAATCCGATCTTCAAGGGCATCGATTCGGAGTCTATACCCGTGCTTGTTCACTAGCTTGTCCTCGTTTGAGGTGGCCGGATGTGGAGGCGATGTGAATCCCCTTCTTCGAAATCGTAATCGATGCCGGTTCCATCCCAGCTGGCCGACTCAAAGCCATACTGTTCCGACGTTGCCGATCGCCGGCGGCGGATCGGAAATGACTCTAGCTGTCACAGGTTAATTTCAGTGTCCAAATTAAACGATGCGAGACTCGATAAAATCTCGGTTCCCAAACGACGTCCTGTGTAGTGTAGATCGATCTCTGGTTGGGGTACGACGTACACTGCCGACTGATCGGCGATACGTGACAACGCCCCATCCGTGTCCGGGACCGAACGCACTTCTCGCTGAATTTCGGCAAACATCGCCTCCAAACTGCCAGTGACTGAGTTCGAGCATGGTCCTTGGGACACGCTCGGTCGGAGAGGACTAAAACGTGGGACGTCGAGCGGCTGTGTCATTGCCGTCAAACTAAGATCATCCAGAGCGAAGTCATTTCCCGAAAGCTGCGTATTTCGGTCGATGATACTAATTGTGACCAATTGATCGTTACCTGATTGCCACTGTATACCGAAGCTTTCCCAGATGCCTGATGTCGCGGGAGCCGAGTACAACCCAAGCGACGCGCCATCAAAGAGAAACTCGAGGTTTGCGGGTGATGCCGGATACCAACTAGACACCCAAGTGGAAAATCGATACGGCGTATTCGGGGTTACCTTGACAGTTTGGGACCACACGATTTTTTCGGGCAATGGGGCACCATTGACTACCATCATAAGGCCAGACCCGCTTGTATGGTCTCCCTAGGATGTGGCATAGATGTTGGAGAATTTCGGATCGGTGACGATGTCGTACGAGCCTTCCGAAATTAGGTCGTGGTGTTCGTACACGTAGTCACTTAGGAACCCCACATTTCGCAGTTCAAAATCGCCGTTTCGGATGGCGTTTCCCGACAGAAGGACTCTCGGCTCAAGTGACAGCAACTCGGGTGCGTATCGAAAGCCGGCGCCACGTGTCGAAGATACTTGCATTTGATTTTCCTAGTAGGGAGTTCGGGCGCATGAAAGTATATGGGTAGATGAAACTGACCTCAACAAAAAAAGGGCCGACCCGTTCGGGTCGGCCCATGGTTCTACCAGATTCTACAAGACGTTAACTCTTCCCCTCCGTCCCCGCCCCGACCAACTCTTGCGTCGGCGTCGGTCCGGAAGTGGTGTCGAAGACGATCTTCTTCTCGCCGTCGACGTCGCCGACACGGGCGGTGATGGTGTCCTTGCCGGCGAAGGTGCCCTTGAGCAACTCTTCCGAGAGCGGGTCTTCGAGGAGGTGCTCGATTGCGCGACGTAAAGGCCGGGCGCCGAATTCCTTGTTCGTCCCCTTTTCGCGGATGAGGTCCTTCGCCTCTTCGGTGACGATGAGTTTCAACTGCTTCTCCTTCAAACGCTTCGACACCTTTTCCAGCTCGATGCCGATGATGTGCTTGAGGTCCTCATCGGTCAAGCTGCGGAAGACGATGATGTCGTCGACACGGTTGAGGAACTCCGGCCGGAACGTCTGCTCCATCGTCTGCTTCAGCGTTTCCTTCATCTTTTCGTAGGTCGACTCGGCGTCACGCTTACTGAAGCCGAACGACGTCTTGCCGATAATCTGCTCGGCGCCGATGTTCGTGGTCATGATCAAGATCGTGTTCTTGAAATCGATCGTTCGACCGACGTTGTCGGTGAGCCGGCCTTCTTCCATGATCTGGAGAAGCATGTTCCAGACGTCGGGATGAGCCTTTTCGATTTCGTCGAGCAGGACCACGCTGTACGGACGACGGCGAATCTTCTCGGTAAGCTGGCCGCCTTCCTCGTAACCGACGTAGCCCGGCGGAGCGCCGATGAGCCGGCTGACGTTGTGCTTCTCCATGTATTCCGACATATCGAGTTGCACCAACGCGTTTTCGTCGCCGAACATGAACTTGGCGAGTTGCTTGGCCAAAAGGGTCTTGCCGACGCCGGTCGGCCCGGCAAAGATGAAGCTGCCGATCGGCCGTTTCGGGTCTTTCAGTCCGGCCCGGCTCTTGCGCACGGCCTTGGCAATGCACACGATAGCTTCGTGCTGGCTGACGACGGCCTTGTGCAATTCGTCTTCCATCTTCAAGAGCCGTTGCGTCTCGTCGGTGTCGATCCGCTTGAGCGGTACGCCGGTCATCTTGCTGACGACTTCGCGGATTACCTCTTCGTCGACAACGCCTTCGGTTTCTTTCTGTTTGTCGCGCCAATCCTTGGTGATCGTCTCTTTGCGTTTCTTGAGTTTGTCCGCCTGGTCGCGGAGATGGGCGGCTTTCTCGAAGTCCTGCTCGGCGACCGCAGCTTCCTTTTCTTGGTTAAGTTGTTCGATCTGCGCATCGATTTCCTTGAGGTCCGGCGGCCGGGTCATACCCTTCAGCCTGACGCGCGCTCCGGATTCATCAATGACGTCGATGGCCTTGTCCGGCAAGCATCGGCCGGAGATGTACCGATCCGAAAGCTCAACCGCGGCCTCGAGCGCCTCGTCCTTGATCTGGACGCGATGATGTGCTTCATAACGATCACGCAATCCGCGGAGGATTTCGACGGTCTCTTCTTTCGACGGCGGATTGACGATGATCTGTTGGAAACGGCGTTCGAGGGCGCCGTCTTTTTCAATGTACTTGCGGTATTCGTCAAGGGTCGTCGCGCCGATGCACTGGATTTCGCCACGGGCCAGCGCAGGCTTCAACACGTTCGAGGCATCGATGGCGCCTTCCGCGCCGCCGGCGCCGACTAGCGTGTGCAATTCGTCGATGAACAAGATCGTATTCTTCGCTCGGCGGACTTCGTTCATGACGGCCTTGATGCGCTCTTCGAATTGGCCGCGATACTTGGTGCCCGCGACCATCATCGCCAAGTCGAGGACGACGATGCGGCGATCGCGCAATAGGTCGGGCACGTTGCTGTCGACGACGAGTTGAGCCAAACCTTCAACGATGGCCGTCTTGCCAACGCCGGCCTCGCCGAGGAGAACGGGGTTGTTCTTGGTTCGCCGGCTCAGGACTTGGATGACGCGTTCGATCTCGTTCTGTCGACCGATGACGGGGTCGAGTTTGCCCTGGCGAGCTAATTCCGTAAGATCGCGTCCGAAGCTATCCAAAGCGGGGGTCTTTGACTTGCCCTTGCCGGCAGTGCGTTCGCCGCTACCGCCGCCACCACCGCCGCTGCTGCTTTCATTCGGTTCCATGTTATGCCCCAACAAGTTCAGAACCTCTTCGCGCACGTCTTCGAGCTTGAGGCCCAGGTTCATAAGTACCTGGGCTGCCACGCCCTCTTGTTCCCTTAGAAGGCCCAGCAGCAAGTGTTCCGTGCCCACATAGTTGTGGTTGAGGTTGCGTGCCTCTTCGATCGAGTATTCGATCACTTTTTTGGCCCGTGGTGTCTGGGGCAACTTGCCCATCGTCACCATGTCCGGACCAGATTGCACAATTTTCTCGACCTCTAACCGAATTTTACGCAGGTCGATGTCGAGATTTTTGAGTACGTTGGCCGCGACTCCGGAACCTTCCTTGACCAGGCCAAGCAAGATATGTTCCGTGCCGATGTACTCGTGGTTGAAGCGTTGGGCCTCTTGGTTGGCCAACTGCATCACCTTTCGGGCCCTGTCGGTAAAGCGTTCATACATTCGTGCCGTCTCCGACTAACCTTTGCTGCACCGCGGTGCACGAGCAATGAGGGGTCGCTGACTAATCAGATTGCCGGTTCATCCGGCTGGATTCAGAATCCGAATTCACCAACAGCGTCCAAAGCACCGCGGGCGATCACAGAGGAGAGCCATGGTTAGGTTGTCAACGGTCGAACTGCCCGTTCTCCTCGGTTCCCTAAGCGTCTGCCGAGCCCACGGACTGCAATCCGTGGTCTTCGCGAAGCTGTGATATTCTCTGCCCACACCGCCCTGATGACCAGGTCAGTCGACGCAACCTCCGTGCGGGCGACCCGAAGTCTTGTGTGCCAATGGAGTTGTCACCAGGAAGAATTCGGCGAGGCGCGAGAGCGCTGTTTGCTATCGCCCTTGCGCAATTCTAGTGTTGCACACCGGCTAAATCAAGTCGGGCGGCGAGCACCTTCCTAAGCCCACGAATGGCAATCCGTGGGCTTGACCGACCGCGTAAGTTGGGCCTTCTCCGTCGTTCGTCCGTAGGATTCCATAGAGGCTGCGCATCCGGAGAATCCACATTGATCTATTCCCGCCTATTCGTCGTTTTCCTCGGGTTGGTTTGTCTTGGTTCGTTGCTCTACGCCCAAAAGCCGGATTACTACGCTCCCCAGTCCGCGGCAAAGCCTACGCCGAAGTGGGTGCGGATGATCGACCAGGGCGACAATGATGCCCGTCTCAAGGGTTACTTCACGCCGTTGGGTCTTAAGGTCGAAATCGTCGCGGACTATCCAACCGTCGTTAACCCCGTCGGCATGACCTTTGCCGAGGACGGCACGCCCTACGTGCTCGAGTGGGTGCCGGGTGGCGGACATTGGAACGAAGTTACGGAAACGGTGACGTACAAGAACGGCACCAAGCGGGATTTCGTCACAATGAAGAAACCCGTCGCCGATGTCGTGAAGACATTGCGCGATAGCAAAGGACAGGGTACATACGATGAATCGACGATTGTTCTCCGCGACGAGCTGCCTTCGAGCGTGCTGGTCCACGATGATTGGCTCTACTTGTCGGGACGAGGAACCGTCCGACGTTACAAGCTGCCCAAAGACTCGGCATCAAAGATAGAAAGTCCACCGGAAATTATCGGCCGTGGTTTTTGTGCCTTCCATCACCATCAAGTTTCCGGTCTCACCCTCGGGAACGACGGCAAACTGTACATCACGTCCGGCGATGATGACAACTATGTCGAAGGATCGGATGGTAGCCGGGCGACGGTGCTGCGCACCGGCGCGGTGTTTCGGTGCAATCCTGACGGGTCGAAGATGGAGGTATTCGCCGAAGGATTTCGCAATCCATACCGAGATGTCGTATACGACACCAGCTTCAACATGTTCCACGTCGACAACGACAATGAAGACGGCAACAAGTTCACCGGTTGCCGGCTCATGCATGTCGCAGAGGCTGGCGACTACGGCTGGCGGCTGCGTGTCGGGGCGCGGTGCTGCGAACCGGACAATACGCGCGGTTCGGTCTACGGTGAGCTACCCGGCACATTGCCGCCGTTGTTAAAAACGGGCCGGGGCGCACCGGCAGGATTGTTAATCTATAACGACACCTTTTTCCCGGAGCATTACCGTGGCCTGCTCTACTACCCGGATGTCTTTCGTCGATTGATCCGTGCTTACCGCGTGCAGCCGAAGGGCGCAGGGTTTGACGTGACTGAAGAGTTCGAGTTGATGAAGAGCGACGATCCGCTCTTCCGGCCGTGCCAAATGGTCCTCGGACCGGATGGAGCGATGTACGTGGTCGATTGGCGGACGAATTCCGGCGGCGCAGGCCAGTTGTACGGTGACGGTAAGCACGGCCGAATCTATCGAATAAGCTGGGATGGCACACCCGAGCACCCGGCAATCCGACGGCGTGGGATGGACAGTTGGGCACAAATCGCCGTGCAGAAAGACGACCAACTTTTGGAAACGCTGAAGAGCGGCAACTTCAGCGACCGCCAAATCGCGCAACGCCATGTGGTGAGGCGTGGTGAGCGAATGCGACCCGCGATCCTCAAGTTGGCTGGGGATTCCGCGCAACCGTTACCCGCGCGAATTCACGCACTAGGTGGATTACATGCGTTCTGGAACGACGAAGTTCGCGCAACAGTGACCAAGTGTCTAACCGACGATTCAGGCGATATCCGTCGCCTGGCTGCCGAAGCACTGGGGGCAAACTGCAAGGTTGGCGATGAAGACGCCGGCGCAGGACTTGAACGCGTTCTGCACGACCCTGCGCCTGCCGTTCGCCGGGCAGCCGCACTGGCGCTCGGCCGACTCCGACCCGCGAACGCCGACGAGATCCTGGTGTCCGCGCTCCTCCGCGACGACGGCAAGGACGTTTATCTTCGTGACGGACTCGTTCGCGCGCTCGAACGGCTAGGCAAGAGCGGCATCGAACGACTCCTGCAGGCGGCGCAATCAGGAATCGATGCCGATCGAGACAAAGTGGTGGAGGTATTCCGTGGCCTTCGCACCCGTCCGGCCGCTGAGGCGCTTCCCGGACTCTTGGCCAATCCCCACCTTTCGATCACGCAACGAGTGGGATTGGTGCGCTCGTTTGCCAACTATCTATTTGATCCACCGATTTCGCTGGAGCCGCTCGCCGAATACATCGCCGGCAACTCGGAATCCCTCGACGTCAAACTCGCAGCGATGGAGATGTTCGCGCTCCCGGGCATGTCATGCGGTCCCAGATCGCACGCCGTGATGTTGGCGGCGCTGGACGAAGTGGATGACCGCATACGGTTGACCGCTATCAAAGCCCTGGAAGAAGGAAAAGTCCTGAAAGCTGCTCCGCGTTTGGTCCAAGTGATGGTTGACGCGAAGCGGCCCGAAGCGGAAAGGATCGCGGCGGTTTCCGCGCTGCGAATCCTACGAGACGAGTCGGCCGTCTCGGCGCTGCAGACCGTTCTGCGCAACGAGAATGAGTCGGCCGCATTGCACACGGAGGCGCTGCGGACGCTGGGGTGGTACAGCCTTGCGGAAGCGCAGGAACCGGCTCGCCGTTTCCTTGGACACAAAAACGGCGATCTTCAACGCGTCGCCATCTGGGCCCTCAGTGCAGTGCCCGAGGGCGCCAAGTTTGTTGGCGAGCGTTTCCTTGCAAAAAAATTGTCTCCTGAACTTCTCCAACCTGTTGCCGATGCTCTGCGCGGTCATGCCGACAAAAATCCCGAGCTGGCCCGGCTGCTCACCGATGTGATGAAAGGCGGATTGTTGGTCTCGCTCGATAAGGACAGCGTCGAGCGCGTGCAAAAGCTCGTTCAAACCAAAGGTGATCCACAACGCGGTAAGGACCTTTTTCTGAATAACAAGACACTCAACTGTGTCACGTGTCACAAGCTAGAAGGTGTCGGCGTCGAAGCAGGGCCTACCTTGACGCGAATTTGGGATTCGCATTCCATCGAGAAGATAATGGAGGCGATCATCGATCCGAGCAAGGAAATCAAGGAAGGCTTTCAATCCTATGTCGTTGAAACAAAAAACGGACAGATCTACACCGGAGTGAAGGTATCCCAAACTCCGGAAGTGCTGATTCTGCGAGACGCCAATGCCAAAGAGATACGAATTCCCGCGCTTGAACTGCACGAGATCAAGCCGTCCACGAAGTCAATCATGCCCGACAACGTGGTGACGCACTTGACGTTCGATCAATTCATTGACTTGGTGGCGTTTCTAAAAGACCAGGCAGCACAGGAATCATTGCGTACTCCGTGAAGCTCAACAGCGAGCGGGTCGGCGGTCGCAATCAATTGGAATCCACGCGTCGGATTTGCACACCGCGGAACGCAACGGGATCGCTGTGCCCACAAAATCCAAAATGCCCGGCCTTCCGGTCTTTGCCAGGATGCGGCTTGTTGCCCATGTAATCCGTGATTTTACTGAGGTCGACGTCTAAGATTCGCGTACCGTTCAGCTCGATTTGAATCGTCGAGCCGCGGACGGTCACGTCCATGAAATTCCATTCACCGGTTGGCCGAAGATAGCCGCGATGGGCGGCCGCCATCCCGTACGCCGACCCGTTGAATTGTCTTTTGTCCAATGTCTTGTATTGCGCGGAGTCGTCATCAAGAATTTGAATCTCACACATCCCGCCGTACGCGGCGTCGTTCTTGCCGGGATAGCGTATTGCCAGTCCGTTGTTCCCGCCCGCTGGTAACCGGTATTCCAACCGCGCTATGAAGTCGCCGTATTGGTCGTTGGTGAAAATGTTGCCGCCTTTTCCTTGACGACACACGAGTGCCCCATCTTTGACTTCGTAATTCGCCGTGGCGCCCGACCAACCGGCGAAGTCTTTTCCGTTGAATACATCGACGAAACCCGTCGAGCCGTGCTTTCGGAGTATGTCGTTCGCCTCCGAGGATGGAATCTCGCGAACGAAGATGTTCCGCCAGCGAATCTCACCGCCGTGTGTTTGAAGTTCAATGGGGCCCTTTCGTCGCAGCGGCAGTTTGCGATTCCAATAGTTCTCCATTCGGGCGTGATCGACAACGAGTTTGTCGTTCAAATACACGGTGGTTCGTTCGCCGATCTGGATGATGCGAAATTTGTTCCACTCACCGAGCGGTTTATCGGCGAGGACAAGCGGGTTCTTTCCAGGCGCATCCTTGCTATTGTTCCAAAGTCCGCCGGAGCCTTTGTCGGCATCAAGCGACTTTTTCGCGGGATCGGTGTAGTCCCAGATTTGGACCTGCGGCGTGGCACGGAGATAGATGCCGCTATCGGCACGCGGGACCGTCTTGTATTCGAGCAAGAGCTCCATGTCGCCGAATTCTCGGTCAGTCGTGAGATAGGCGCCGTCTCCATCGTTGACGAGTTCGCCGTTTTCGACTTTCCAATGTTTGAGTGCATCTTCCGTGGCGGCGAAAAAGAGGGCAGCGACTTCGTTCGGCTTGAGCTGATCTAATTTGTAAGGATCGTAATCACGCGGCATGCCGTGCCAACCCGTCATGTCCTTCCTGTTGAAAAGCGTCTCGAAGCCTTTGGGAGGGTCGCCCGCGATGGTGGCATTGGCGAGAAATAGAAGGACCGAAAATGCGAAAATCGAATGGCGTGGTTTCTGCATTGGTGAGTTCCTGTATCGGCGAGTCAGATGATCAATATTAGCAAAGCCCACGGGCAGCGGCCCAGGGATTTGACGTTACAGATAACTCAACCACGGATCGGAGCGCCGGCGCTTGACGTCGGCGAACCACTTACACGCGGGATACAACATGACAATCACGAGCACCCAAACCAAATAAACGACAGGCAAATCGTACCCCCACCCTTTGGGAAACTGCGAGGGATGATGAAAGAAGGGCTTAATCTGCATGCCGGTCCAACCTTCGCAATATCCAACAACGACGGCCAATCCGTGGATCAGCGGCAGGTGGAGCAGGTAGTAGAACAGCGGCACGCGGCCGAATATGACCAGCGGCCGACTGAGCACACCGGGTGGGCCCCGATCGAACCACGCCAACGCCAAAATCGCGGGACCCAAAGTCATCAGTACATACAGCAACGACGGCGGATACTTCCAAGGGTTCAGGAATGACAAGAACGTAAACTCCGCGTTGGCCTGCGGCGTCCATGGCGTCGGATCGCCGTATTGATTGAGCCAGCGCAACACCACGAACATGAGGGTTACACCCAAGCCCAGGCCTAGCAAATACCGTCGCCGTCGATGCGGTTCAAGCAGCCAGATGGTTCCGAAGCCATAGCCCACCGCCATGACGCCAACCCAGGGCAGGATTGGATAAGCCGGGGCGAACATTGCGCCTGGGGCAACTTGGAACGGTGCGCCGCCCGCTTTGAGAACCTGCCACAACGGACCGAACCGGCCCAAATCCTCCAACGCGACATCGTCAAAGTAATTATGGCCGGCAATCAGCAACACACCGATGGTCGTTACCGACCATGTGGGCAACCAAACGAGTGCGGCCATTGCCACCATCGACCATCCTATGGCCCAAATTACAGCCCCTGCCATGAACTGATAATCGAGATTAAAGTTCCATCCATACTGGACGAGCGTCAGCTCCAACACGACGAGCCATAGTCCTCGCGTTAGTAGAAACCACGCCTGGTCAAACTTCGTTTTGCCGCGTGATCCGTAAAGGAACGCCCCGGTCCCCGCTAGAAACACAAAGACAGGCGCGCAGAAGTGCGTTATCCATCTCGTGAAAAACATGGCGGTCGTCGTCGTGGATAGGTCGGTTGGGTCCTGCCTCAGAGTGATGAACTCGTAGCTGAAATAGTCCCGGACGTGGTCGAGTGCCATGATGACCATGACGAGGCCGCGAAGTTGATCGATGGCGTCGAGGCGTGGCCGCGCGAACGGGAGTTTGATGGCGGGATGGCGGTCTCCAACAACCGGTGAGGTTTCTTTCATGAACGATGGTGGTCCAAAGCGTGAACTTGGCGAGCCGGGAGCGTCAGCGACCGGAGTACTCCTGTCGCTAACCCCCCCCCGGCTCGCCATTCGAAATTTACCGCCGACTATTCTACTGCCGGATCGAAGTCGATTCGACCGGAATTCTACATCGTGTTCCGTTTGATCCACGCACGCCGGAACTCGATGAATCCCCCGATGATTGCGCCGCTCACCATCAGTGAGATAGCGATCCACCGGAGCGGGTTTGGGGGTTCGTCAAGAAATCTCTTCCTGAGTGTCCCGACGGGAGGTTCGAGCGCTCCATTCAGCCATACAAAGAGCGTCGCGGGAACGCAGCCAGCAATCAGTCCCAAGATCGCGCCGAACAGTGTTCGCAACAAAACGTAAAACATGGATTCTGTCGGCGCTAAGCAGCAAGCGGCTATCGACGCCAGGTGAAACCAAGTACCCGCGACCACCCGTAGAACACGTAACAGACCCAGACCGAAGTTCTCTTTCTAACCCGAAGCCGGCCATCTTTCTCGGCGACGACCCCCCATTTCAACAGTCGTTCCAGTCGGACTTCGATCATGTACTTCGCCGAGTACGCGGATCGCAGTTCCTGTTCGGTCATGCCGCCGTGTTGCGACACCAATCGAACGACATGATAACGTCGGCCGCTCTCTGTGTTGCAGAACATGGCGAAGTAGATGTAACCGAGGAGCGAAAAACAGATGGCAGTATAGATCACCGTCGGCAAAGGATCTTGCCGATGCCACGCTGTTATGACCAAATAGTAGACGTAGGTTATCGTCGTCAAAACGACGGCCAGGCCCGCGGCACCTTGGGCAGGTTGCTCCCGATTCGACCGTCGCGCCCGGGAGATGGCGACGTGAGCTACCAGGACCGCAGGCAAATATGCAGATAGCAGAATGACCGCGGTGACGATTAATGGCATTAGCCTTCCCCGTCTTTCAAACCCAATAGTCGCCGCCACGCCTGACAGACGCGCAGCATCGATTCGCCACGAGGCGCCGCAACGAGTTGGTCATCGATTCGTGTGACAAATCGCTCGTTGACCACGCTGGCGATTGTTTCGTCCACTAATGTTGCGTCGTCGAAGGAAGCCATGAGTTCTTCCTTCGTCATGTCGCGTTTCGCCAACTTCAGGAGGATCAGCATCGACGGTGAGCCTGCCTGAGCGCCGGGATACGAAATGATGTACGTGCAACTGAGCAGTGCCGCCAACACAAAAATGATGACCGCGTCTGCCATCAGGACGTCGAATGGGAACTGCTGTCGCAACAGGGAGGCACGGATGATTACCATCACGAAAGGCAAGGCAAGCATGCAGATAATCAGCGCGCTGACATCGTCTTTCGGGCGTTGGACCCGCCACCACAACACGTGAACTACTAGCCCAACGAAACTGAGGCCGAATGCAACGAGGATATGCTCGTACGTAATCATCCTATTGTGTCTGTGTAACGTTGGCGCAGGTCCGGATGATTCTTTAACCACTCGCTGGTCATGCGAAGCCCGTCCGCGAAATTTACCTTCGGCTGCCAGCCCAGTTCGGCCATGATCTTCCGATTGTCCGCGACCCAAACCTCGGTATCCCAACGCCGATTCGGCATCGAACCCCATTCGGGTAACTTGTCGATGGCGAACAAGTCCCGTCCGGTTGCGACAACGTCGCGCAGCCGGGTTTGCATACCGGTTCCCACGTTATAGATTGCTCCGCGTTCTGGCGTGATGTGGGTCGCGGCTAACAGGTATGCGTCGCAAACATCGTCCACGTAGACAAAGTCGCGAGCCACATCCGGATTTACTAGCGGCGGCAACTCACCTCGAAGCCCGTGAACGACTAGCGTCGGAATGAGGCGATTCGGTTCTTCATATGGGCCATACACGGAGTATAGACGCAGCGTCGGCAAGTGCACGTTCCGACTCTCGGCGGTGTGACGGCAATACAGTGTGGCGGACGCTTTGGTAACGGCATAATGACTGTTCGGCGCCAGACATTCGCCTTCGGCCGGTGGATGGTCCTTGTAGCCGTATTCGGAAGACGAACCGGTGTTGACGAAAGCCTCGAAACCGATTTCCAGGCACGCCTCGACGAGATTCATGGTTCCGAAGATGTTCGTCTGCACCATGCGTAGCAAATCGGTTTGATTGCAATACGCGCCGTGTGCAGCGAGATGGAAAACCCAATCCGGCCGAGTGGTGGATATGGTTTTCGAAACGGCGGAAGCATCCGTCAAATCGACCGTGTGGATTTTGATGTGGTCGGCGATCTCGTCGAGACGCCAACTGCGATGGGCCGTCAGTACATGAACTTCGTGCCCTTCGGATAGGAGCCGGCGAGCCAAGTTGGCGCCGACGAAGCCGCCCGCCCCAGTGACAAGGACACGCTTCATGGTTATTTGAGGAAGCTCTTGTAGTCAAAAACTTCAAGATACTGCCACGCGCGTGTTTTTACCTCCGCACGCTCGGCCGATGACAGTTCCATTGCGGTGGCATAGTTCGCGTCCGGCGTCGCCTTCCGGATAGTGCCCCACGGGTAAATCTCATCGAGCGGGTTGCTATTCCAGGTCGGCTTCCGCAACGATTCGGCCGGCTCCAAGCCAAGCTTCTGACACATCGCGCCAAGGGCACGGTGAGGATCAGCCATGACATCCTCGGTGCGAACGATGTGGACCCGATCCGGGTGTTTTTCACGAAACAGAAGCGCGTAGTACTGGTTCAATGTCCAGCCGAGCATGTAGTCCGCGAGTGACATCGGGACGGGCCGTTTCTTGGTGTCCGCGTAAGCCGACCACGGATTTCGCACAACGTGTAAAACATGTGCACCCGGCAAGTCCGTGAGAATCTTGTCCGCATCCACCACGATGATCGGGCTGTAACCGACGTAGAAGCGCGGTTCTCGCGGGCGGCGGTAGTCCTTCCAGGCGTCGAACGTCGATCTGAAAAACGCCGCCATGTTATTCGCCCGTGAGCGGCCCGTTTGGCGGACGTAACGGCAATAGATTTCACACCGTTCCTGGTCGGAAAACTCGAACGGCGTGTTGCGGAACTTGCTGACGTTCGGCGTGCGGGCTCGGACTTTCCCCTCTTCATCAATGATCGCTTGGTAATCTCGTTCGGGCGTGGCATCCAGCGCGAAGACCGGCCAACGGTACTTCACCGGGAACATGGATGACAGATGATCATTGACCAAGCGTGTTCCTACCTGGGACTCGAAGGGATACACGAACATCTGCGGGTGGCCGTCGAGGAAGCGGTGTGTCGTGTTGCCGCCGTTCTCGTACATGGCGCCGATCATCAACAGTCGAAACTCATCACTCATCGGTGATTCTCCCGCGACAGATCAAATGCATAGAAGAGCATCTTCTCGCCCTTGCCAGTACGCCGGCTGCTCGGGCTAAACGGAAAACCGGTCGTGAAGCCGCGCGGCAGCCAATCGATTGCGAAGATCTGGTTTCCATAAGGCCAGGTAATGCTACCGAGCACTTTTCCGGATTTGATGTCAACGGCGTGAATGCCGCACACACTGTCATCCGCGTCGAGCCCCGGCGCGTAATTACGAAACCGCGGAATGACCCGCGACGTGCCGACAAAGGCGATGCCTCGATGAAAGCATAGGCCACGTGTCCAACCCGGCAGGCGGGCGAATGAGGCGAAGGCGCCGTCTTCGATAAATCCCACTTCGCCATAACCGCTGTTATCCACCCAAAGCCGGTCAGCGTGGAGCCGCGCCGAATGTGGCCGCGTTAATCCGCGCACCATTGACTCCCGTGTCGCGCCAGAAAAGATCACGCCGCGGCGGTCAACCGGAAAGTTCTTGTGCCCGGGCCGTCGCGAAGACAGATAGTCTAGTGATGCAGAGAAAAACGAAGTCGAAAGATCCTCGCCGGCGGCGATGGAGTTTAGCTGCAAGTGGTTCCTTGAAAACATCGGACCGCGCGGCGTGTCGACGCACTTCGGCCACCAGACTCGTTCAAACGATCCGTCGTCTGCAAGTCGTACAATCGCGTTTTGACCCACGGCATTCGCGTGCAGCTTCCCATCGACCATCGCCAGATCGTGGAGGTAAAGACAACCAGGGTAGTAGCGCGCGCTCACGGGAACCAAGGTCTTAGGCGCAGCGGTCGCATTTGTCACATCGCGGCGACTGATTAGGCGAGAAACCGGCGCTAATTCATAAACCTGATTTGGATTCCGGGTACTTGCGACGTAGATAACGCCGCGGTGTCGGTCCACTGTAAGTCCCGACGGATGCGGTATCCGGAGACACGTGACTGAAGGCTTGCCCTTATCTGCCAGCAATGCCATGACCAAATGTTCGTACTCCCGTGTAACCAGGAGTGTGATTCCGCACTCTGCCAGGGTTTCCCACCACCTTGATTGCACCGAGTGCTGAAGGAGACGCGGATCGACCGCGTCGGCTTGCTGCCAGGGGCTTGCGGTCAGGGCGGGTTCTCGCCATTCTGCGGAATGTCGCGACCACAGGGCCTCCAGCTCGGCCGCCGATGGTGGCTTCATCCCCGCGACTCCCTCAGCATTCGACGAAGGCGGAATGCGCCGCGGTAGAGCCGAAACGCCGAACGTAGTGTGGTGGTCGATTTACCGCCGTGCCGCCGCGAAGAAAACATGGGAAGTTCCAGGATTGGATACCCTGCCCGCTGACAAACGACGTTGAATTCCGCGTCGATGAGGTCATCGTCGCTACGCAAGTTTAATAGTTTTTCGAACTTTCGGGGGAAAACCTTGGGCGTGCCGTTGATATCCCACGTCGGCAGGTCAAACATTGACCGGCATTGCAAGTTGTACAGCAACGAGCCGAAACGCCGTCTCCAATTCTCGCGTATACGCCGGTTGGCTTTGATGACGACACTCGGAAAAACGATCGCGTAGAGCAGAGCCAGGACCAGATCCTGGCCCGTGGTCCGCGCCGAATTGGTGTAACAAAGAATATCGCCGCGCGCGTTGTGCAGGCCCATCTTGATGGAAAGTCCCCAGCCGCCGCTCTCCGTCTCGAGCACCTTTACCGATGGATATTTCGCTGCAAGCTCACGCGCGACGATGGAAGAGTCATCCCGGCAGGCGTTAAGCGCGAGAATTAATTCGTGCGGATTCTGGATTCGGGTGAGTGCTCCCTCGTAATCATCAACGATTTGGGCCAAATGGTCGGCCTGGTTGTAGATAGGCAAGATGATGGAGACAAGCGTCTCATTCATCCCGAAACCTCGCACAGGCGCCGTTCCGCTGTCTCCGCGATGGCGGCGCCGCTCAGGCCGTGCTTCTGATAGAGATAGGAAGTTGATCCGGAGGTGCCGTCGTGCGGTTTCTCGACGGCGCAGCGAACGAGCCGGCAGCGCAGGCCCCGCTCAGCGATTACCTCGGAAACCAGCGATCCAATTCCTCCGGACGGGTAGTGCGCTTCCACCGTCAGTACAAGTGAAAACCTCGACGCGAATTGCGCGATGTCGTCCGCCGGGGCCGGCTGAATGCTGGCCACCACCAACACTGCGGCGGAGATATTACGATCCGCGAGTCGTTTGGCCGCAGCAATAGCTTCCGTCGCGATACCTCCCAGGGAAATGATTCCGATATCAGACCCGTCACTTACAAGTTGTGAGCGCCCGAGTTCGAATCTACCGCTCAAACCAGGCACCACAGTCTTGTCGTCCTTGCCGAGCCGATAATACACGGGGCCCGGCAGATTCCAAGTTGCCTGCAGCGCCGTTCGGGTTTGCGCATGGTCGGCCGGCGCCACTACGGTAAGTCCTGGTTGAGCTCGCATTACCGCAACGTCTTCCAGTCCATGGTGTGTGGGTCCGGCCGTCCCGTATTCAAATCCGCCGCCGACGCCGACGATGCGCACCGGCAGCTTCTGAAGCACCGGTCCATTGCGGATGAATTCATAAGGCCGCAGGGTCGCAAACGTAATGATTGAGTAGACGAAGGGGATTTGCCCGGCTTCGGCCAATCCGGTGGCGACACCTACCATATTTTGCTCGGCGACGCCGACGTTGATAAATCGATCAGGAAAGCGGTCGGCGAACGGCTCGAGCGCCATGAAGCCCAGATCGCCGGTCAAGAGCATGATGCGCGAATCGTGTTCCGCCAACTCGGCCAAGGTTCTGGCGAACGCGCCTCTCATTCGGCGTCCTCGACTTCGCGGCGGGCACGAGCGTACTCGTCGTCCGACATGGGCAAATAATGCCACTTGATTTGCCGCTCCATGAACGAAACGCCTTTGCCGAAGACGGTGTTGGCAATGACGACGTGCGGCGGCCCGAAATTCGTGCACAGCCCACCCAAAACCTTCTTCAGTTGAGCGACGTTATGTCCGTCCACTTCGTGAACGGTCCAGCCGAACGAACGCCAGCGGTCGGCCAAAGGCGAAAGGTCCAAGACGTTCCGCGTGTATCCAAGTGCCTGTTGGCCGTTGACATCGACAATGGCAATCAAGTTGGATAGATCACGATGAGCCGCAAACATCACCGCTTCCCAAAGCGAACCCTCGTTACATTCCGCATCACTTACCAGGACGAACACCCTTCGCGGCGACCCTTGGAGCCGAGCTGCAAGCGCGGCACCGGCTCCCACCGACAGTCCTTGTCCTAATGACCCCGTGGAAAAGTCGATGCCGCAAAGTCCGTGCTCAGGGTGAACTCCGAGTAAGCTGCCGTCGCCGCAATATGTGTCCACGTCTGCGTCCGAAATCCAACCGCGCAGGTGCAATGCGGCGTACAGAGCCAGCGCGGCATGTCCCTTGGAGAGAATAAACCGGTCGCGCTCCGGGTCTTCGGGTGAGCGAATCTGGAGCAAGCCACCGTAAAGTGCAGCCAGGATGTCCGCAACGCACAACGCCGACCCGATATGGCCGACATTGGCGCGCTTGGATTGCTCCAAAACGATCTCACGAATCCGACGGCCGGTAGTCAGCAGCGATGGCTTCGACAGACTCTCAAACGCGCGAAACTCCGTTTCGACGAGACTGTCTGCCATAGGCGAGATAGGATCGTTTGCCATCTAGTGATCTTACGTCCTTTGTCCCGTTAGGTTTAGGTGTACGATACAGATCACCTCATCGCATCCAATGAGGCTCTGTAAGCGGAGATCAATAATAATTGCCCGCTTTCGGAATTGTCAAGGATTTAACCCGATTTGTGAATCGGCGGGTGTCCGCCTTCTTTCCTGGATTCGCATTACTTATGGGGGAGTCAATTTCGCATTCTTGCCGAAAGCCCGCCATGCGGATCAATTCCTTCGAGCAGCTGAAGAAATGGGACCTGACCTGGCCGGCGAAAGAGCCGGGCCCGTGGGAGCTTAACCCAGCTGGTGTTCAAGCCGCCTTGGGCAAGTATCTAAAGGCGATCGGTGTGTATTGGCTTGGATACTCATCGGATGGCAAGCACGCGTCTTTCATTGCTAGGTACTGCGGCAAGGCGGTTAGGCAACCGTTGATCGAGCGGTTAGGCCAGCACGTGAATAACAGCCATAATGCGTTCGTTCGGCGGCACCTGGAAGTTAAGGCGAAAGTGAAGTTGCCGAGGCTTTGGTTTCGATTTGTTGAGTTCTCCACCCTGCCGCTTGCCGAGCTAGTGGAAGGAACTATGATTGCCGCGTTTCGAGAGGAATACGAATGGAATGGGCGGAATGAATGGAGACAGCACTGGGCACTTGAGGTTGATTAGTGGTGTACCTCGCTTTTCCAATTCGGGCGCAGACATCCAGCGCGACTTGACGCCGCTAGGTAAGTCAGTATCTTACGTTACATGAAGACAACGATTTCAACGAAAGGCCAAGTCGTACTGCCCGCCGAGATTCGCGAACGAGACGACATCCAGCCCGGACAAGTATTCGAGATCGAGACGATCGATCGCGGAGAATACAAGCTCAAGCGCGTCGGCCGCCGACCGAATGCCGGCTTGGTGAAGCTCCTGCTCGCTTGCCCGGTCAAGGGTTGGTTTGCGCCGATGGAGCGAACCGAGACCATTGACCACATCGAGGCGCCCGAGCTCGGATGACTTACCTCGTTGACGCCAACGTTTTGAGCGAACCGACGAAAAAGTCTCCCAACCAGAAAGTCATCGACTGGTTGAGCGCGAACGAGGAGCAACTCGTTGTCGATCCCATTGTTCTTGGGGAATTGCTGATCGGCATCCTGGCCTTGACGGCGAGCCGAAAACGGACCCGCCTCGAACAGTGGATGACAGCGCTGGAACGGACGATCGAATGCATCCCTTGGGACGCTTCCGTCGGCCGCCGCTGGGCGAGCTTGGTTGTGGCAGCAAAAAGGAAGGGCAAGACCTTGCCGCTGTTAGATTCCATGGTGGCGGCCACCGCCTTGGAACACCAGCTAACTGTGGCCACCCGTAATGTGACCCACTTCAAGAGCGCGGGAGTTAAGGTAGTTGATCCGTTCGTCTAAAAGACATTTCCTCATTGCAACAGCCCTATCCGACTACTTCGCCTCTCGCAACAGCAACAGATAGTTGTTCGCCACCGGTCGGAGGCTGAAGGGCACGGCGGAGATGCCCGTCGCCATCTGCGCCGATGCGGTGAGCGTCAGCGAATCGAGAAGGGCGCCTGACCCGAACGGCAATAGACGGCGGGCGCGGAACGCCGCGGATGTTGACATTTCCAATGCGCGGCGGAATAGGGATTCCGCCTCACTCGTGTTGCCTGCTTCGAGTGCAAGAACGCCGCGGACGACTTCCAAATCGATCCGCGTTTGCAGATTGGCCACGGCGGTATCTACCGTAAGGAACGTGTTTTGCGGGAGCGGCGCCACGGCGCCGGGGAAGTACTGTCGCCGGACTAGTCCCAGCAAGTCGCGAACGTGCGCTTCGTCCAGAGCGTGGGTCCACTCGTCCAAGTAAACGTCGGCGCCGTGGTAATTCCCGGTGGTCGCGGCGAAAAGGACGGTATTCCACGGATCGGCAAACTGCCGGTCATTCGCATCGATAAAGGAGGCGCGGCCCGTGAGGAGCATGAGGCGCATGTACCACTGATTCTCCATCTCGTCGCGCGGACCGGATGTCGCAGACTCCAATTCGTCCAGGGCTTTTTTCACCAGCCCGAACTGGACCGCGCGGATAGCTCGTTCGAGTCGTGGCTTGTTTAGCGCGGACACTTCCCATTGATCGCACCGGCGCTGAAAGTCGTACGCCTTCTCCTGTTCGCTGATGCGACGTTTAAACCCCTCAACCCATTGGGGAAAGTCCTCGTCGCTCAGTCGGAGTGAACTTGGACCGAGCCGTTCGGCGCGTTCCAGAAATTCTTTCCAATGATACAGTTCGAGATCGATGAATGGTTCGCCCATGGTGGCATGGGGGAACGACGAAAGCAACATGCCGACATTCAGTTGTTGATACGTTTCTGCTAGTGCTTGATGAATGCCGTGGTCATCGGGCCGAAGTGCCAGTGCGTTTTGCATGGCGGTGACGATTTGGACCAAACGTAGTTGATGCAACAACGTGCCGCGGCCACCGTTTAGCCAGCCGCCCTCTTGTTGCCGCCACAACGTGAGATAGGCCGTGCCCAATGCGGCATAACCGACGGCGCTGTTAGGGTTTTGGAAGTTGCCGCGACGACCGGCCCGTACAGCCAGCATTAGTGCACCCGACGGCGCCGAACTTGACGTGCCGATGAGCGCGCGCAATTGATTATCTCCGGGACTGGATATCGCACACCGTAGAGTGTAAAGGGTCTGAAGCAAGCCACCACCGGCGGGAGCCACCGTCAACGGATCGATCCACCGGGCGATATTCCGCAGGTACAAGAGTCGCCGGAAAGACTGCTCGGAGTCGAAACTCATTCGCTGGGACAAGACCTCGAAATAGTTCGAGTACATGTTCGAAGCGTCCACCGCCAACGGGCGCGGCAGCTCGCCTTCGAAGTACGTTGTCCACCACGGCGTCGTCTGCGGAGGTGGGGGTGGCGATTCCGGCGCCTGCTCTTCGGGCGGGAGGTGCCGACCATACGCAATCCGATCGAAGTTCAGCCGGTGCTTGTCGAACGTCGTCTTTTTTGGCCCGTCAGGAAGGCCATTCCAGCCGAAGATGCATGTTCGGCCATCCGCGTACAAGAGCGGCCAGAACTCGGGATAAGCCCAGAACGGCTTAGCCTGCGCGAGTAAGTCGCCGCCCGTTCCGCCGATGATGATGTGATTGATGTTTCGCTGTTTGAACTCCGTCACCCATTCGGGCGTCGGTTGTCCAAGACCGGTCGGCCGATCGTGCAGATTGTCACGAACGTCCGCATACACCCGGAGCACGCCAAGAAAGTGTGAGAAGCGGAAGTCGACAAAGCCCTTCTCTTCAGGACAGAACCAGGCGCAGTAGTTGACGAAATCACGGCTATAGCTGAAGCCGTTTTGCGTCTCCTCGATGACGTTTTTCGCACGAAGCTCGCGCACGCCGATGGCTGCGCCGCGGTGAGATGGATCGTCGTGTATCGCCCACGTCACTCGCCGAGAGCGATTGCCGAGAGCGGGATTTATGGTTTCCGGAGTCAGCCAACCCGGCCAGGCAAGTAAGATGAGCGCGACGAGGGCAACGATGGAGACGAGTCGGCCGATAAGCCCACGGATTGCAATCCGTGGGCTTTGCACCGAGCGCGAAGCGATGGAGTCTTGAAAATTGAGAATGGTTACAATCGTGCCGGCGACGGCGAAGAAGGGCACGGTGCGCTCCAGCCCGAGACTTAAGGCTGCAAATCCAACCCAGACGATCAAGCGCCACCACGGCCAACGCTCGCGGACGAAGTAGAAGGAGGACAGGCCTAAGCCGAGCAGCACGACGTACGCCACGCCGGCGGGGACGATTCCATGCGTCGGCCGGTAGACATACTCCCAGCGAAACGGCGACGATATATAGCTCTGAATCTGCGGGTCATTTCGATCCGCATAAAGAAGCGCGTGCAATTCCGGAGGCAACTGGAACGCGTATAGGTGATAAGGATTCAAAAGGCACGCCGCCACGCCGACGACGAGGATGAGTAGCAATGTTTTCAACTCGTTTTGGAGTTCCGAAGTGTCTGCGTTTTGCGGTGTCAGCAGGCGTTCGATACACGCCGCGACGAAGAACATTGCAACAACAACGGGGCCGAGCAAAAACCAATCGTCGAAGTTCACCCACAAGACGAATAGCACGGGAATTCCTGCGAGCCGTTGCCAGTTCTTACCGGAACCGACACGGCGTGTCAGGAGATAAAGCGTGATCGCCAAGAAGAGGAACGACGCACAGCGCGGTTGCAGCAGCATTCGCGGCATCATCGCGAGCAGTGCGAGAGTGACACCGACCGTTGCCAGCCACGTCCCGCCTTCGCGTCGGCAGACCAGCAGCATTATTCCGGTCGTCGCCGTTATCACGAGCGCTTTCAACACCACCAACACACCGCCCCCTGTCGGGTCTTCCGGTCCGCCGACTGCTACAGACGTCACATACCCGAGCCAATCGGGCAGCCACGAATGATTCACCCAACGCACGCCCGGAGTGGAGTAGGAAAAAGGATCATCGCCGAACTGGTATTGCCCGTTGGCGATGAGTCGACCGGTCGCGAGGTGCATCCAAACGTCGCTGTTGGTTGCAATGAACGATCCGAGAAGAAATGCCAGCACCAACACTGAACCGACGAGCACCGCGTCGAGCCGCTTGACTTCGTTCATCAGGCGGGCCGAGGTGGCGGAATCATGCGTCAGAGAAACTGACCTTACCGCTGGCTCAGCGGACACCGAGGGGTAGGGCGCAATCGGAATCGAACCGGGCGAAGGCAAACGATCTTCTGGCGAAGTCATGCTCTCACCGTAGGGGTTCATAAAGTCCGGGTCAAGCCGCCGAAGACCACGCTCGACTTCCTTTTCACTGGTCTGAAACGCGCTGCGGACCGTAGAATAGGAAAGCAATTACCGTCGCGTTACCCCGCAGCGCGAGATCAGGCCGTCGGAAGAGGAATCGCACCATGTCACGCTCCAGTTACTTGGCGAAACGCGGATTGTTGGCTGCGATACTGATTCTCCTTTTCGGCGCCGGAGTTTACGGAGTCGCCAATTGGCACTGGATGACGCCCGCCGCTAAAGCCGGCCTTCAAGCCGCCGACGGCCGGCCACGGCCTATGGCGCCGGAACTCGACGGCGGCGTTGCGTGGTTGAACACGGCAGGCCCCCTCAAACTAGCTGATCTGCGTGGCAAGATTGTGCTCCTCGACTTCTGGACGTTGTGTTGCATCAATTGCATTCACACGATTCCGGACCTGGCCAAACTTGAAAAAAAGTACGCCAATCAACTGGTCGTGATCGGCGTTCACTCCGCCAAATTCGAAAATGAGAAGAACACCGAAAGCATCCGCAAGGCGATCCTGCGGTACGAGGTCGAACATCCCGTCGTTAACGACGCGAACATGAAAATCTGGCGGAGCTATGAAGTGGAGTCGTGGCCGACGTTGTGGCTCATTGACCCGGAAGGAAGGCTGGTTGGTCGAGGCTCTGGCGAAGGACTGTACGAGGCGCTGGACGGCGCCATTTCCAAGTTGATAGAGGAACATCGTGCCAAAAAAACGCTGAACGAAAAGCCCATGCGTTTTGAACTGGCGCGCACACACGAAAAAGGCGATAGTCCTCTTTTCTTCCCTGGAAAGTGTCCTCGCCGATGCGGTTGGCAATCGGCTGTTTATCGCTGATAGCACGCACCATCGCATCGTCATTACCGATTTGGACGGGAAGAAAATCGCCGTCGCCGGCAACGGCAACTCGGGTAAGCAAGACGGCCCGTTCGATAAATCGAGTTTCAATGATCCACAAGGTATGGTGCTCCGCGACGAAACGCTCTACGTCGCGGACCGCAAGAATCACGTCGTTCGCGCCTTAGACCTTCGAGCTCAAACTGTGAAAACCATTGCGGGCACCGGGGAGCAGGGCATGAGTCGCCGAGCCCGCGGCCCGGCGTTGGAAATTGGGCTGAATAGCCCGTGGGATCTCTACCTCGACGGCAAGCTGATGTACATCGCTCTGGCGGGACATCACCAGATTTGGACGCTCGACCTGGAGAAATCGCGGTTGGCGCCATACGCCGGCAATGGTAGCGAGAACATTCAAGACGGTCAGTTGGATCAGGCCGAGTTCGCTCAACCGAGCGGCTTGGCGAGCGACGGCAAACGTCTCTTCGTTGCCGACAGCGAGGTGAGCGCCATTCGTTCCTTGCCGCTCGCCGGCAACGGCGGCAGCGTCGAAACCATCGTTGGCAAGGGCTTGTTCGTTTTCGGCGACGAAGACGGCGTCGGCGGCAAAGTCCGACTGCAACATGCCTTGGGAGTCGCTTTCCACGCCGGCAAGCTTTTCGTTGCGGATACGTACAACAACAAAATCAAAATCATCGACCCGGCCAAGCGTTCGTGTGAGACATTTCTCGGCGGTCGAGCCGGTTGGCTGCATGAACCGCCGTTCAACGAGCCGGGCGGTTTGAGTATCGCCGGCGACCGCATGTACGTTGCCGACACCAATGGACATCGCATTCGCGTGGTGGATCTGAAAACGAAAGCCGTTTCGACGTTGAAACTCCAAGACGTCGATGCGCCGAAGATAGGTTCGTAGGGAAATCGGTGAATTCATGAATCGGATTCTCCTTCCATTGGTCATCTGGCTCTCGCTGGCCACGACAGCGAGCGCCGCTCCGCAGGACGATTTCTTCGATCCGGCGAAGTCCTCCGCCGGTAAGAAGAAGTGGTCCGACTTGATCAGCTTCAAGGTCACCGTTGAGCCCGTGGAAGTCCGACGCGGTGAAACCGCAAAGGTAACCATCACCGGAACGCCTGCTACTGGGGCATATACCTACCCTCTCACGCGACAGCTTGCCGGCGACGCCGAGAAACACGTCCTTGGAGACCTGATATTCGAAGACCCTTCCGGCTTGAAGTCGCTTTGGCCGATCACCGAAAGCGAACCGGAACGAGTCAACGAACCCGGATTGAACGCCGATATGCTGAAGCACAAGAAGCTCTTTACCTGGTCACGGGACGTGCTCGTCCTTCCGGACGCAACGCCGGGGTCAAAGGCGATGCAAATCAAGACGGACGGATTTCAGGTTTGCGACAATCTGTGCTATCGAGGTAACCCGGAACTTTCGGTGAACATCAAAGTCTCGGACGCCCCGGCAGTGCCTGTATCACCGGAAATCGAACAACGTCTGAAACTTGAGAAACCCAAGCTCAAACTTATCGGCAAACCGGAATCACCGGTAGCTGCACCCACGCCGCCGCCGAAACCCACCGCGCCAGACGGCTCACATGAAGCCACGTTTCCGATCACCGAATCCGCGGCAGGGTACCGGGCTTCTCTCGATGTGGTGCAGAAACAGATCAGTGCGGCGAAAAAGGAAACGCCGCCGGTCTCACTGCTGGCCTTCATGCTCCAAGGCATCTTTTGGGGAGCGGTTTCACTTATTACGCCTTGCGTCTTCCCGATGATCCCGATAACTGTTAGCTTTTTCTTGAAGCAATCCGAAAAAGAGCATCACAAGCCGATTACGATGGCAATCGTCTACTGCGCAACCATCGTCACCGTACTTACCATTTCCGCGATAGCGTTGTTGTCGGTGTTTCGCAGTTTAAGTGTTCATTCGACGATGAATTTCGCGCTGGGAGCGCTCTTCGTCTTTTTCGCCCTGAGCCTCTTCGGCATGTACGACATCGAACTGCCGTCCTCGATGACGCGTTTCACGTCGGCGCGCGAAGGCAAAGGCGGGCTGTTGGGCGTAATGTTCATGGCGCTGACGTTTACCATCGTCAGCTTCGCCTGCGTCGCTCCGTTTCTGGGTGGATTCGGCGGCACCGCCGGAAGTTCTGCGATCTCATGGTCGCATCGGCTCCTTGGTGGCCTGGCGTTTTCGGTCACGTTCGCGGCGCCGTTCTTCGTGTTGGCGTTGTTCCCGGCTCTTTTGCAGAAACTTCCGAAGAGCGGTTCTTGGTTGAACAGTGTTAAGGTGGTCATGGGATTTCTGGAGCTGGCGGCCGCGCTCAAGTTTTTCCGCCAGGCGGAATTAAATTTCGCCCGAACGCCTCAGTTTTTCACCTATGACCTTGTGCTCGGAATGTGGATCGCCATCGCGCTATTGTGCGGCCTTTACCTCTTGAACGTGTATCGCCTTCCTCATGACGGGCCGGTCGAGAGCATTGGCGTGCCTCGACTCCTGTTCGGATTTCTGTTCATCAGCCTGGGGTTCTACCTTATACCAGCGATGTTCGCAGCATCAACTAGCGGCACGAAACAACGGCCGAGCGGCACGGTCTACGCTTGGATCGACTCGTTCCTGTTACCCGAGCCGAGCGAAAGCGGCGCCCACGGATTAGCGTGGAACGGAAACCTCCCGCGCGCCATCGAAGAAGCTCGAGCGCAAGCGAAGCGCAGCGGCCAGCCTCAATACGTGTTTGTGGACTTCACCGGCGAGACGTGTACGAACTGTAAGTTCAACGAAAAGAACGTGTTCTCGAAAAGCGAAATCAAGAAGCTGTTCCAACCGTATAGTTTGGTGCAAATGTATACGGACAAAGTGCCCGACTACTTCTTCTCGCCGCGCCTCCAGAGCACTTTCGGAACGAGCGTCGCTCGGCAGCAGGCCGACGCCGACGTGAATCTGCAGTTTCAGCGCGACACGTTCGGAACGGAACAATTGCCGTTGTACGTCATCCTGCGGCCGGTCCCCGACGAAGACCGCGTTGAGGAAGTCGCCCGCTACGATGAAGGGAAGATCAATAACGAAAGCGAGTTTGCGCAGTTCCTTCGCAAGCCCTTTGAAGACAGCGGTGCGCGGGCACAGGCAGCGGCACGATGACCTAGACGTGAATTGCAATTACACGATAGAATTCGGGCGGAGACTACGCGGTGAGTCGCACACTCGAAATCCCGGATGCAGTATACAGCGCGCTCGAACGCGCTGCGAACGCCGCTGGCGTGACGCCTGCGGCCTGGATCGCGGTCCATCTCGCACAAACTCGTGCAGATCAAACAACCTTTTCGGCCGAAGGAAATGTTCCTGCGACTCTTGCCGATATTCTCGCTGGACGAATAGGTCGAATTGCAAGCGGCGGCCGCGCATGTCATTCGGTGAACAGCGGCGAACAGTTCACTGAATACCTCGAAGCCAAGAAAAAGGCCGATCACTTGTGACCCTCTGTGACACCGGACCTTTAGTGGCACTCATCGATCGAGATGATCCGTATCACTCACGTTGTGTTTCGGCCCTTGCTATTCTCCCCGCTGCCCCACTTGTTACCACATGGCCCTGTTTCACCGAAGCGATGTACCTGTTGCGGTGCGCGGGCGGCTTGCCCGCACAAGAGGAGCTATGGGGATACCTAATCGACGGCATTGCGATGTTGCATCCCACCGACCCGCAGGAGTGGAATCGCATCCGCGAACTAATGCGACAGTACCACGACACCCCGATGGACTTTGCTGACGCTTCGTTGGTGTCTGCTGCCGAACACTTGGGACTTCAACAAATCTTTTCAATCGATTCGCACTTTCACGTTTTCCGCATTCACGGGGAGCGTGCATTCAACGTCGTGCCGTAGCTACGGCATCTGCAACAAATACGCCGTCGTATTGCCGTTCGCTGTGGCCAGGTGCTTCCCATCCGGCGTAAACGTCAGGCCGCGAATGGGTGACCCGATTTCCCACTTTCGCATTTCGGTCCCGTCTGCGAGATTCCAGAGCTTTACGACGTTCTCCGTGCCTCCAGTGGCCAGGAATCGTCCATCCTTCGAAATGGCCATGGCGTTGATCTCGCGCGGATGACCTGCGAACGTCCGAAGCGGGTTTTGCGGCTTGGCGAGGTCCCACGTCTTGATTTCCCCGTCCTTTCCGGCCGTGATAAGGAACTTCCGGTCTGGAGTGATGATCAAATCGCTGACGCCGTTGGCGTGGGCGGCGATGTCGCCGCCGACGCGTTCGCCCACAGCAAGATTCCACAGTCGTACGCTGCCGGCGTCGTCGCCCGTGACGGCAAGGCTGCCGTCGTTAGCGAAGGCGAGGCATCCGGCATCGGTGCCATGCGAAAGCTGTTTGCCGGGAGCGCCGGATTCCAGATCATAATTTTCCACGAAACTGTTGCCCTTTGCGGCGTGCCAGACAAGAAGCCGTTTCCCGTCCGGCGTACATAGAAGGGAATGCACGGGATTCGGCGGCGACTGAAGCTCCTTGCCTTCCTTTCCGGTCGTCACATCCCATCGTTTCAACTTCAAGTCGGCACCGGCAGAGATGAGCGTTGTGCTGTCCCGAGTAAAAGCCAGCGAAGTGACGGGTTCGGTGTGTCCGACGAGAGTAAGGAGTTCAGACCCGGTCCGGGGATTCCACAATTTCACGGTGTGGTCGCCGGAACCGGTGGCCAGTACAGTCCCGTCCGGACTGATGGCAATGGCCGTGAGGAGTCGGGCGTGGCCGAACGATTGTGCGGCGTCTCGGCCGGCATGTTCCCAGATCATCACTTTTCGGTCGACACCGGCGGAGGCGACAAAATGATTGTCCGGGCTGACCGTAACGGAGGTCACCCAATCCTTGTGCCCGCGAAAACTGCGAATTTCTGTGTTGGTTTCCGCGTTCCACAGTTTGACAAACTGATCGCTGCCGCCCGACACAATCAGCCGACCATCGGCCGAATAGGCGACGGAACTCAGTGGGCCGGCGTGGCCGGTGAGCACCGCAATGGGCGTCGGTGAAGTGTCCACGTTCCAAACCTTGACCACGCCGTCGCCACCGCAGGAAACCAGTCGCTCACCGTCACGGCGATAATCCAGTCCGCTCACCGTGGCATTATGCGCCGGGTACGTGACGATGGCGTTGCCACTGGTCGGGCCCCAGCGTTTGATGGTGAGATCGCTGCTCCCTGAGGCGACTTCATTTTCCGTGGGGCGAAAGGCGACCGCTGTCACGGCACGTTGATGGCCGACGAGGGTTGCTAGTTCCTTGCCCGAGTCGGTCTCCCAAATCTTGACCAATCGGTCGGCGGCGCCGGACACGATGCGCTTTCCGTCGGGGCTGAACGCGGCCGAGGTGACGGAACGTGAATGCCCTGTAAACGTTCGAAGAAGCTTGCCGGTGATCGCATCCCAAAGCCGTAACGTGTTGTCGCCGCCGCCAGAGAGGATTCGGGCGCCGTCCGGGCTGAAGACCGCCACGGTAACCGGCGCGTCATGACCGGTCAGAGTCGCGGTGACTTGTCCGGAGTCCGCGGACCAGACTTTAATGGTGCGGTCGGCCGATGCAGTCGCCAGTCGTCGTCCATCGGGGCTATAGGCGACGGACCAAATGGCGTCGTTATGCCCCGTGAGTTCCCGGCTCTGCTCCACGATGACCAATGGCCAGAGACGTACTTGTTGATCGACGCCGGCGGAAGCAAGCTGTGTGCCGTCGGGACTAAATGCCACCGCGCGGACTTCCTGCGTGTGCCCATGCAATGTGCGAATGTTGGCGCCGTTCTGTGCGTTCCAGAGACGAACGCTCCGGTCGTAACTACAGGTAGCGAGAGTTTCGCCGTCCTTACTGAAGGCGACACTCGTCACCGTTTGGGCGTGACCGGAGAAACGTTGCCGCTCACCGCCGGCCATGTCGTGGATTTTGGCAATCAAGCCGCCGCACACGGCGATGTGTTTGCCGTCCGGTGCGAATGCGAGATGTTCGATCTTCGGCATATCGGCCGATCGAAACGACGCGCGCGCGTTCCCGTTCGCGGCATCCCAGACCCAGATTTGGCGTTCGGCGCCGGAGGCGGCGATCAATTTGGAATCCGCACTGAATGCGACGGAAAGGATGGGTTTCCGACCGGCGCCGAGTCGGCGTTTTCGATTTCCGGTATCCACGTCAAAGAGAAGCACCATATTGTCTTCGCCGCCCGATGCGATCAGTTTTCCGTCGGGACTGAACGCGACGGCAAGCACCTTGTTGGAGTGACCCTTGATCGTTCGGCGTTCCTCTCCCGTGTCGGCATTCCATATCTGGATCGACATGTCTTCGCCGGCGCTGGCCACGGTCTTGCCGTCTGAACTGAACGCAACCGTGTAGACCGCCTTTGCATGCCCGCGATAGGTCAACAACTCCTGGCCGGTTGCCAGGTCCCACACCTTCACTGTCCCGTCCTCACTTGCTGATGCCAGCCGTGAACCGTCTGGATGGAATGCGAGCGCATGCACCCAGTGGGAATGCCGGAGCTTGGGGTTGCCGAGCACGCGTGCGACATGAGGTGGAAATCCCGCGGGGCGCGACGGCAGTTGCCAGCGTGCCTCGCGAAAGGCCTCTCGGCCCGCGATGAAGCGACCTTCCGTCAGTGCCGTCGCTCCCTGGCTCGCGAGTTGATCGGCTCTAGCCATCATTTCGGGCGCGAAAATGGTTGCTAACCCGTCGCGCTCAGCCTGAGCACGTTCTTCCTGGTATTTCGATTGAAGTTGGCGAACCTGTTCTGCAGTTGGAGGTGGGGGACCTTGTTTGTCGTCGGCGAAAAGTGCGGTCGCGGCAGCCAGGCCCAGAAGTGAGATCGCGAATCGCTTCATGTTCATTCCCCACCCTCAAGCCTGCCATACGGAATAACTGCCATAGTGAGTATAGAGCCGGCGCTCTGCAAACTGCAAGGTACGGAAGAAGTGACGCCTTGATGCGACATCGATAAGACAAACCAACGGATACTGGAGAACCCATGTCGGACACCGGTGAACTTGCGACACGTCTTGATTTCGCCGTTCGGGCGGCTCGTCGCGCCGGCGAGATTGCCATGGGCTACTTTCAAGCCGGAATTGTCGTTGAGCGGAAGAACGACAAATCACCCGTGACGGTCGCCGACCGGCAGGCGGAGCGAGAACTGCGCGACATGATTTCTCGTCAGTTTCCCGGCGACGGCGTTCTAGGCGAGGAATTTGGCGAGACGGGCGGGACTTCGGGTTGGCGATGGATCCTCGATCCGATCGACGGGACGGAATCGTTCATTCGCGGCGTGCCGCTCTTCGGTGTCTTGATTGGTGCTGAGCTGAATGGCGATCCGGTTCTCGGTGTTGCCTTTATGCCGGCACTTGGCGAAATCGTGTATGCGGCAGGTGGACTCGGGTGTTTCTGGCAGCCGTCGGGCAGCGCATCACCTCAACGCGCGTACGTTTCCGCGGTGGCACAACTGGCAGATGCGATGATTTTGACTACGAGCATCGACTACTGGGCCCAAACCGGCCGGGCAGAGCTTTACCAGCGCGTCGCCTCATCCGGCCGAACTCGGGGTTGGAGCGACTGCTACGCCCACGTCCTGGTCGCCACCGGTCGGGCGGAGGTGGCCATTGAGCCGGTCATGAGCGTCTGGGACTCGGCGCCGTTCTTACCCATTTTGCAGGAAGCAGGAGGAACCTATACCGATTGGAGTGGCAATCCGACGATTTGGGCAACGGACACCTTTTCCAGCAATGGAAAGGTGTTTGAACAGGTGCTGCAACTTTTGCGCTAAACTTCAGCGAGCGGCCGGCAGGCCGAGAGGCGCCAAATGTGCAGGTCGTCTCATTTCAGCGGGGGCAGCGGCACGTTCGTACATTCCCGAGAGGAGATCGATCGGATAAGGCCGACCGAATTTCGCCTTGTATTCGCGCTCCAGTTGATCGGCAACCGATTCGACGCGCTGAGTGTCGTGCTGAAGGGCGGCCAGGGTGTGTTGGCCGAGATGGATAGCAAGACACTCATCCGCGGAGCATCCGGGATAGTTTCGCTGGATCGATTTGACCCATTCCGGGTTTCGCGCCTTCTCGGTGGCGAATAGCCTTTGGATCGCTTCATCGAGGGTGCAATGCTGTTCGATGAGATCCTGGCCAAGCTGACCTAGTAATGCCTGGTACGACCGTTGCCGGCGCATCTCATTCTCGAGCATCCGACCCTTGTGCGCGACGATGTCCTTATCGTTCGATGTAATCTCCTGCGAGAATCTCGGTTCACGCGCCAGGCAGTAGCTGTAGCCGACAACTGCGCCCGTGGCCAAGCAGGCGAACAGCAAGAGCCGGCCGCCGAGCCGCGGTCGATGAAATGACACGTACACCGCGCACATGATCACGAGCAACACCGCCAGGGCCTTATAGATCGAAAGCCCAACCCAGCCGTAAGAGGACAGCCATGCGTCAGCGACTGGATTGCTTTCGTAATACACCTCTCCATCGCTAGCCTGGACGAGCTGGTATGTCATGAACAAATCCGCAACACTCAGCGCTGCGAAAATAGACAGCTTGCCGAGATGCAGCTTATCCCAGATTCTGCCGTAAATACTTCTGTTCATGGTGCGTAACACTTTGGCTTTAATCTACTTCGGACGATTCCATTCTTCTTTGGGGGGCGGCCGCCCGGCATGCATTCGGCCCTAAGCGGGCGTGTTTCAGAAAGCATAGTGCAAAAAATATGCCCGTGCGGGACTCACTTATTTCGCCGCCAAGCGTACCGCCAACCGAGCTGCTTCGACAAGACTGGAATGGTCGGCGATACCTTGACCGGCAATGTCGTAGGCGGTGCCGTGGGCCACGCTGGTTCGGATGAGCGGCAATCCGATCGTGACATTCACAAGGTTTTCGACGCCAAGGAGTTTCATCGCGATGTGACCTTGATCGTGGTACATCACCACGACTCCGTCAAACATTTGGCTGCGAGCGCGGACGAACAAGGTGTCGCACGGCCACGGACCGGAAACGTTCATGCTGCGACGGGTCGCCTCGGCAATAGCCGGGGCGATGATCGTAAACTCTTCGTCGCCAAAAAGACCGCCATCGCTGGCATGCGGATTGAGGGCCGCCACTGCGACGTGCGGCTGGCGATCCAACAGGGCCGCCAGCCAACCGTTCAAGAGCTCGATTTTTTCAAGAACAGATTTGATCGTCAAATACTTGAACACATCGCGCAATGCCAGGTGCAATGTGACGTGTATGACGCTCAGATTGTCGCAGTAAAGCGCCATGGCGTACCGCGTCGTACCGGTTCGCTGGGCCAGTATTTCGGTATGCCCTGGATAATCCAGGCCCGCCGCTTTCAATCCTTCCTTGTGAAGTGGAGCGGTGACAATGGCATCGGCATCGCCAGCCAAGGCTGCCTATCGATGGCGGTGCACAGATAGTCCGCCGCGGCCTTGCCGGCAACGGCGCTGACTCGCCCGATAGGTACCGTGCCGACATCCACGTCGCTGCCGACAAGACACGGGATGGTGTCAACCGTCGGCTCACGATCCGCAGGATGAACCGTGGCCGTTCCGCTGACTGTATAGAGGGCACGACGCAGGCAGTCGGGGTCACCGACAACAACAGGCCGAGCGATAGTTGACAACTCTGGCCATGCCTTTGCTATGATCTCCGGACCGATTCCCGCGACATCGCCCATCGTGACAAGAATTCGAGGCAGCTGCGTCATTGCTAGGAAGCCTTTGCTCCTATCGCCTTCGGACGCGTGAGTTGGACTACCAATCGTTCCATAAGCAATCGCGGTGACAACGCACTTCCGCCCTTCATTCCAAGATCGATCTCCAACAACCAGTCGTAAAGTTGATCGATACGGCTCGGCCCCAGGTGGCGGATCAGTTGTTCCACACCCTGGCGCACGAATGGTGGAATTTGAAGTTCATCGAGTGCGAGTCCGAATGGCATGCCCTGACGGGAGAGCCGTGCTGCCTGTACCAAACGGCGGAGCTGATGACTGAACGCGCCCAACATTCGAATCGGATCTTCCCCTTGTCCGAACAAGTGGTTGAGCAACCTTAACGCCTCATCTGCTTTACCCGCGGCGATCGCGTCAAAAATCTTGAACGTGTTTTCCGCTCGGCTATGTCCTACAAGTTGGTCCACTTCTTTTGTGTCGATGCGCGGGCCATTCCCGACATAGACGGTGAGCTTGGCGAGGTTCTGGTCGAGTTGGCCCATATCCGCGCCGACGAGATCAACCAGTAGCCGCGCCGCCGTCGCCGTGAGTTGCTTGCCGTACTGCGATGTCGCCCAGCGGACGCACCAATCCGGTAAGCGATAGGCTGCGGGCGCTTTGCAGACCATCGTGGCGTCGCCGGGCACCAATTTCGCCAGGCGCGTGTTGGCCGGCCAGGTCTTCACTTCCAGAACCAGAATGCCCGTTTGGGCCGGTTGGCCAACATAAGATTCGAGAGCTTGACGATGTCGTGTTACGAACGGATCGGCATTCTCAATAACCACTAGTCGCCGCGAGCAAAGAAACGGCAGCGTGTCCAACTCATTGCGCACGGCGGCAAATTCGACTTTGTCACCGCTGTAGGAGGAGAAACCCAGGTCGTCCGCTCCGTCGGAGAAAACACGCGAGCGTATCGCCAAGAGGACGTGACGCTTCAAGAACGCTTCGTCGCCGTGAAGCACGTACACCGGCTGGAGCGTGGACCGGTTGGGTTTTTCGAGATAGGCTAAACTGTCCATGATTGAAACCGAGGCCAAACCCCGTTACCTTGCCGCCGCGTCGTCCCAGGACGATCGCGGCGCAATGATCTTCAGTTGCATCGTGTGGGCGGCAATGCTAGTCGCCGCCCTGTGGTATTCGGCATTGTACGGCTTCAACGTCCCCTATTACGACGAATGGGGATTTGTCGATCAGCTTACCGGTGAGAACATCACACTGGAGTGGCTCTGGTCGGCGTACGGCGACCATCGCTTGCCGCTCGCCAAGTTGATTTGGCTCTTCTGGATCAAGACCACGAATAGCTTCCGAGTGGGCACGTATGTCAACATCGTCGTCTTGGGATTTCTCGCGATGGCTATGATCTGGGCGGCAAGGCGGCTGCGCGGGAAGGCAAGTTACACCGATGCCTTCTTCCCGTTGGTCATGCTCCACCTCGGCCAAGGAGTGAACTTTCTGTGGAGCTATCAAATCAGCGAAATGTTGCCGGCGTTTCTGGAATGTGCAATTCTGTTGATTGCGCTAAGCCGGCCGCGTCTTGAGCCACGGGGTGCGGTTTGGATCGGCATTTGCTTGATCCTGCTCGCGCTCTCCGGCCCGGGTGGTTTACCCTTCGCGCTTGCTGTGTCCGTGGGGCTCGCAGCATGGGGATTAGGACAGTGGCAGATTGAAGATCGTCGAGGTGCGGTTAGAGCGATCGGACTGACGGCCACGGCGATAGTCCTCGGCGGCCTGTACTTTCTTGGCTTCAAGGGTCAGGATCAACAGAAGACCGCGGAAAACGTTACTCGCGGCGCCGTTGAGTTTCTCAGTGTAAGTTTAGGTACCGCGACCGAGCCCGCATGGCGGTTCGCGGGAGTCGGCGTTGTTGCTCTGTTACTCATCGGCATGTTGCTTGCTCTTTTGGCGTGGTTTCGTCGGCCGGCAGAACGCTTCAGAGCGTCAATGGTTTTCCTGATCTTGGGTGCGGGTCTCGCACTCGCAATGGGAATGGGCTTGGCGCGGGGTCCATATGGCCCCGGCGGCGGGCTTTCGCATTGGTACGTGATTTTTGCTTTTCCGGCCCTTTGCGCGGTGTACTTCGCATGGGTCCTGTACGGTCCGACAACACTGAGCGGGTTAGTGCAAATGTGCCTGTTCACTGTGGCGTGTGGGTTGTTGCCGCTCAATGTCAGTGCCGGCCGAGCGAAGGCCCTCGAACGGCTCAACATCGTTCGTGCGTTCGAGCGTGACCTGGAAACCGACATGCCTCCAATTGAATTGGCTGCGCGGTATGGTTATCCCATTTCCGACGCATCCGAATATGCGACAATTCCAGGCAACTTCGAACACAGTTTGCAGAAACTGCACGGTGCGAGGGTCGGCCCGTTCGGTTCTATGCAAGGTCCCTTTATCGATTGGGAACGAAAACAAACTCTGTCACTCGCGCCGGTGAGGACCAACGATTTGGTTTGGGAAGGTGACACGGCGAATTGCACGGGACCCGATCCGTATATTATTTTCGCGCTCGACAAACCCGTATTCGTGAGTGTGGTTCGGTTGACGTTTAAGTACGAGGGATCGTCCACCGATGCCCATTGCGAGTTCTACTGGTGCGACACTCGCCACAACGGCTTCATCGAATCGGAACGTTACCGCCAATGGACGCAGCCCACAACGCCCAGGAAACCCGGTGAGGATCCAAACTACTATAAGGACGTCGTCGTGAACGATTGGGTCGATCGAATTCGCATTGACCCGGACAACAAGCCTTGCACGTTTCAGTTGAAACAGGTCGAGCTGTTTAGTCCGAGTCAATAATCACAGGAACCAACGCACGATGCGGAGGGCGCCTTGCTTGACGGCAGAGCGGTGGTGGCTGCCTCCGCCGGCCAGCACTTTGTCGCGATTCTTGAGATACCATTCATAACTTTCGATCAGCATCTCATCATTGGAGTAACGCGGCTGCCAACCTAGTTCCGTCTTGGCGCGAGTAATGTCGAAGTATAACGACCGGCCGTACATCAACGCGTGATATGGGCCGAGGGGCGACAGCCCCACGGCGCTCGTGAGCTTCATGGCCCAAACGGCGGGCGTCATCGGCACACTTTTGACCCGCGATCCGGTGGACGCGTGGCGGCAAAGGGCTTCCAGTCCTTGGCGCATGGTGCCAAATCGCTCGGCGCCGCAATTGTAGGTTGCCGATCCGGGACGTTCTCCAGCCAGGATGCAGGCCTCAGCAAGGTCGTCGGCATGAACAAACTGGTAGAGATTGTCGCCGGCCCCAAGTACCGGCACATTGGCGCCTTCTCGAATCCATTCAAAGAGAATCTGGAAGATGCCAAGCCGACCATGGCCAAGAATCGTGCGCGGCCGAATGATGGCAACGTCCAATTTACCGTTGGCGTATTGCTGACACAATCTCTCGCCGTCGAGTTTCGCTCGGCCGTACGCTTCGCCGGGTGTGGGTGGAGTTTCTTCCGTAACCGGATTGGATGTCGGCACTCCAAACACCGCGCTCGACGAGGTATAGACCACCTTGCGGACGCTTGATTCCTTAGCGGCACGCAGCAAGGTTTCTGTTCCGCCGACGTTTACGGATTCAAACAGATGTCGGTCTTTCGCAAGCGGCACTTGCGCGACATTGTGATAGACGACGGTAGTTCCGTTCAACGCTCGGCGAACCGGCGCTTCTTCCCGGATGTCACCTTGAATGAAATCGACGTTTGCCGGTCGATCTTCAGCGTCATTTAGATCGAAGATCCGAACGGAACTTCTGCGGTCGAGCAGTTTCCTGACAAGTAAGCTTCCAAAATATCCCGACCCACCGGTGACTAGAGCCCTGGCCTCAGGCATAACTTGCGTCCGCATGAACCTCGGGGACCGGCAGGCTTAGCGTACGGAGCGGGAACTCCGCTCCGAAAAAACGTTTGGTTGGACCACACTCCGCGACTGCGCGATTGCCTCAGCCGCTTCCGCTTCTTTCTGCGCTCGCAGGCACACCTGAGCGGCGACAGCCATCTTCAACAAATGAATCCCACCGCGGAAAATGAAGATTCCAACCATGGTAAAGGCGCCGGCTTCTATGACCTGTCCTCCGATTAGCATGGCGTAGCAGGCGTAGAAGGCCAGGAGTCCGAGTCCCACCAATACCCATCCCGCCGTTTCTCGTATCCAATATCTCACGGTGTCTCCCTCCGGTGTTGCCACGAGAGCCAACGATTCAGCCGACGTTGTTCCCGCCGAGTCTCGGCCCAGAGCGTGTCTTGCAAGAATAAGGTCGCCTCATCGATCGACATTCTGCGGTCGCGTACATAGCCGAGAAGACCAAACGATACGAGCCATACCAATCCGAACAGCCACGCCAGCACAACCCCGCGCCAAATCGGGTGCGACAGTCCGGGATTCGCCAACTCTTCGGGGATCGCTAGCCAAAGGCATAGCGCCAGGATGGCGCACACGGGCAACGTCGCAACTGCGGTTCCAATCTCCATCGTAGTCACTTTGGTAGGTGAACGACGATGCAGAATCAGGCGTCGCCAAGGCGGAAGGAAACGAAAGAAACCGGTTCGCGGCTTTCGGTCTTCGCGCAAGCGCGGGTCCGGCGGGAAGATCTGCACGCTCAGCGACTGAAGCCGATAGTTCGCCACTACGTATCCGAGCACCGCCGCGCAGAGTATTCCGTCGGCAAAGAGTTCGTGAGAGAACGAGGGTTGTGCAAACGCCGGCGCGTTTAAACACACGGCCACGGCTACTATGACCAATATGGAGCCGAAGCTGCTAAGTGCACCAGCCAGGCCTGCCAGCACCGGGACGATGGCGACTATGCCGCTCGTTCGTTGATACACGATGATGCCAATCACGCCGAGTGCCACCAACTCGACAACCAAGTAATGAGCGATGCCCGGTTCGGACCATTTGTTTGATTGCCCATCCGCCTGTTTCATCGCTTCCCCCCGAGGTCGCGCAATGTTTCAAGTCGGTCTAGGATGACCCGGGCGGGGTCGCCGTCTGCGGCACAAACTACCGGCACGCCCAGACCGCCAAAGGTCTGCCGCACACGGTGATAGGCGCGATGAAAACGCATCGTCGTGGTATCTCGCACGAGTTTGACATAATCGAGGTTTGCGTAACTACGGCGTTCTCCAGTGATTTCATCGTGCTTGTCGGGAGTCGGCACACCCGGCGGCCAGGGGCAAATCAAGATCAAACGATGGTGCCTGGCCAACGCTACTTTCACGGCACGTACGAGCGGTGGTAGCTGGTCGGGCATTTCCAACAAGTCTACAAGAAGCACGAAGAGTTCATTGTCGTGGCTTCTTGCAACGGCGCAAGAGTGCGGAGGAAAGAATTCCGGCTTTACCCGGTGCGGCGAAGAGATAGCGGCCTTGTCTATCGTAGAGAGGCGCTGGATACGGGATGTGGTGGTCCGCGAGAAATCGCTGCACGTAGTAACCGAAGCGATCGTCATCCTCCAAGAGCATCGCCAAGCCGCCCGGCGCCAGGTTGTACTTCACCGAGAGCACGGCGGCCAGCCTCTTGCGCCATTGAAGCCGACGACGCTTATGCGGAAAGAACATGGCCGCGGGCAGCCGAAGTATCGCAAGCGCGAAGCCGATGAGGCACACCAGCAGGGCGCCGAGTACGGCACCACCCGGAGCGTCAGCTTCCACAAGCACAAGTAGCAAGATGTAGGTAACGACCGCGAAGAGGCCGACGGCCATGAGCGTATATGCCGGCAAGATGAATGGCAGCCATCGATAGACGTAATCGCTCAATCGTGGCCTATGAATGACGAACGTAGGCGGCGGCCAGAGCCACGCAAGCCAGAACGGAGATCGATTGATTTCGCGACTAAGTAGCTCCGGGTATACTTCCTGCGCGAGTCCATAAGCAGTGGGCAACAACTCGTTGGCGGCGGCATGGCTCGCCGCCGGTGGGGCGGCCGCCATGTCGGCGAGCACGTTCAACAGGCGCACCAGGTGCCGGCCGCCGCGCCCCGGCCGAACGAAGGTGCAGCCGTTTTCATCGAAGTGGCAAAGGCCGGTCAGGTCGCGATTGTCGGATGCGGTACGGGCAACGGCGGCGGCAATCTCCGCGAGCTTGGCGAGGGCATTCTGTCCAGGTGCACCCACCCGCACCGAGCTGGAAATGTCGACAAAGAGGGTACATCGGACAGGCACCTCGCTTTCAAACTCCTTGGTGATAAGTCGATCCCGACGCGCCGAGACTTTCCAAGCGATGGTCTTGGGCGGATCACCTGGACGGTAGTCGCGCAAATCAAGCAACTCGGTTCCCGAGCCCGGCCGACGGTGACGATGAATACCGGGGGGCAATAGTAGATTGTGCCGCTTTACCGTACCGCCACGGACACCCCTATCCAGCAACGACGGCAGCACTCGATAGGTCCGTGCCGTCGAGAGAAAAGTAGTGAAGTAGAAAAATCCCTGAAGGTCAGCCATTTGTAAGGTGATGCCTTCGAATCGTGTGCCACCTATGCCAGTGACGCGAATTCGATACTCCCACTCAACGGATGAATCGGGCGAAAGACTGCCTTCGAATCGTTCGCTGCCATCGATAACCGTGGCGCCGAATGGAATACGATCGGTAAGCACGACGTATGGCGTCCCAGTCCCGCCTGGTAAGGTAACGCGAACCTGAACTGTGAATGGTACCCCAGGCCACAGTGACTCAACCTTGCCGCGCTCGTCCTCGATTACACGTTGAACTTGCAGCCGACGAACCGTGATGCGGGCGCTGAACGCAAACCAAAGCCATTCCCACGAAAACCAGATGAGAAGCGCCAGCGCAATCAGGACAATCGTCGACGCGTGGGGAAGGGTAATGCCCTGGTCAGAGAGCGCGGTTTCGGCGATCAACGGTCCGGCCAGCGTCAGGGCCAGTAGCGTTCCGGAAAACATCAGAAATCGGCTGCCGCGCGATGTGAGCATTCACGATCACTTAATGTCGAGTACCGGAACGGTCTTGAGAATGTCGCGGATAATCTCTGAGGCTTGCTTGCCTTCGACCTCGGCCTCCGGGCGAACGATGAGCCGATGTGCGAGCACCGCCGGGGCGACGGCTTGTACGTCTTCGTGGGTGAAATAGTGTCGGCCATCGAGCAAGGCCCGGGCCCGTGCGCAGCGCAACAGGCATAGTGCCGCGCGTGGACTGGCGCCCAAATACAAATCGGGGTGCGATCGTGTGGCTTCGGCGACATCAATGATGTAATGGAACAGCGCGTCGGTCCCGTGCACGGACGACAACAACCGTTGTACGTCCAAGATCAACTCTGCTGTGAAGAGCGCTTCCGACTCCGAGACAGGACCACTATGGAGCCGCAGCATTTCGACCTCGCGAGCATGGTCTGGATAACCCATGTCCACACGAAGTAGAAAACGATCCAACTGAGCTTCGGGAAGGCGATAGACGCCCTCATGCTCCACCGGGTTTTGCGTTGCCAGGACCATGAACGGCGCCGGCAGGGGCAACGTCGTACCCTCGATAGTGACCTGGTTTTCTTGCATCGCCTCCAGCAACGCCGATTGGGTTTTCGCCGGCGCCCGGTTTACTTCATCCGCGAGCAGCACCTGACAGAAAATAGGGCCTTTTCGAAGCACGAAATCATTTTGCTTGCGGTCATAGATGTAGGTTCCGGTGACATCCGACGGCAACAGGTCCGGCGTGAACTGAATGCGTTGATGCTTGACGCCCAGAACGCGTGCAAACATTTTCGAAAGCGTTGTCTTCGCCACTCCCGGAACGCCTTCGAGTAGAACGTGGCCGTTGGCCAAGAGGGCGATGAGAAATTGATGGGTAACGTGCTCCATGCCGACGACGACCTTGCCGACTTCGGCTAAGGTCTGGTCGCGGAGTTGCCGAATGCGCTCGGTCCATTGGCGCAGTGCTCCGTCAGAATTAGCGGATTTCGCCGGTACAGTCGTGTGCATTCCTATCACTTTCGCTCAAACATCAATGGTGAGAATTCCTCGTCGTGCGGCTCGCCGAACTTCATCCACATGTACCAATAGCGCTGCCAACTGTCGGCGTGACACTGGCCGCGTTTGATCGTCGTAAGCCAGCTTCCATAATTGGTGGACACGATGGGACAGCGTTTGTCGGTTCCACCAATTTCCGTCGACTCGGACGGTTGGTTTCTCCCAAGTCCGCGCCAGCGCCGGATCGTAACCGACTTCAGTTAGGGCGGCGACGGCGAGCTCGCGTGCTGCCTCATAGAAGTTGCCGTCTGAAACCGATTGCTGATGCCGTCGGTCCACCACGGACGCCGCGGGTTGAAGTTGTGCAATGCTTCGGGTAACCAGTGGTACTTTTGACTCCGCTTGATAGCCGGCGCGCATCAAACGAAAGACGCCGTAGATGAGCAGGGCCGCGGTCAGGCCGATCAACCACATGCGAAGTACTCGCCGCTCCCCCAACGCTTCCAAGATGTATCGATTGAAAAGATCTTCCCGCTCCGCCGCTGTGATAACTGCATTGGCGAGTTGAATCGGAGAAACCGGCAAATCGGGCAAAGCACCGTCGGTTGCCAGGGGTACGTCGAAGCTCGTTTCGATGTGCCCTTCGTCGATAAAAAGGGCACGCGTACGCGTCCGATTTTTGAGCCAGCGGACGCAATTATAGGCGAATTGCATGTTTCCGTTTTGCAAGTCGCTTGGAAGCATCATGCCGTTGATGAAGATGCTGTGATCGGCCACGACAAGTATTCGACCTTTACCCATCGTTCCGCCGACGGCGAAAGGCAGCGGTTCTCTTACGTACTGTGTTCCTATGGCGCGCTCGAGCGCACTATTTCTCAACCACGCAAATACGGATAATGTCGTACCTTTGAGATCGTTAGCGCTAATCGCGACATAGCTAGGCCGATTCGTGGCGATGGAGTGGCTGGTTTCAAACATAGCCGCATCCGGACCCGACCCACGATGGGCAAACGGGCAATGACGTTGATCGCCGTAGCAGCGTATACCTCGTTGAGCACTTACACCCAGGCCTGTGACGCCTAATTGCATGTCCGTGCGCCGGAAGAAGCTCGGCGTCTGCCGGTCCGTGGCAATCAACACCGCGCCGCCGGCTTCGACGAAACTCCGCAAACCGTTCGGAATCTGCCGTACGGCTTCGGTTTCGCCGAAAACAATGAGGATCGTTTGTTCCGGGGTTTTCGCGAGGTCATCGAGCCGGCGAAGCGGTTTCAGGCCGAATTGATTGAGGATGAGTCGAAAGGCATGGTTATCCAACTCCGGCGTTTGCGCGCTAGTGGCGCCGCGGCGACGCAGACCAACGCCACGCCCAACGCATGTTTCAGCAGCTTAGAATTCATGCGTGCGGCGCCTCGGCGAGTAACCTGACTTCGCGCTGGGCAACACCGATTGCGTCAGGCGGCAATTCCTCTGAATCGGGCGCATATCGCGCGGTTTCGTAGAGACCTGCCAACACGGCCGCTGATCGTCGGCGATCAAACGAGTTGCCTCCGAGTTGTTCGGCGATGGCGCGGTGGTTCCAGTTTTTGGCGTCGGGACCGAGTTCTTGCAGCGAAAGTTGCTCGAAGGTGCGCACCAAATCCTGACGCGTTCGCAGGGGCGTCCGAAAGTCGAAACGATACTTAGTGGCGTTTGAGTAAGCGTCCTGTTGCAACTCGCGTCGAGGCAAATGGACTCGGCGTATCAAATACAGTATTGCGACTGCGGCCAGGATAGCCAGCAGTCCCACGCCCAGCGTCCTCCTTGACGGAACGCCAATCCCAGGCGGCGACCAATCGACAGAAGGCATGGTTACCTGCGGCAAGTCGATGCTTGGAAGCTGCACGTCGGGGAAGTTGGGCCGGGGAATCCGGTTCAACATCGGACGAAGCTTGTCGTCGATGAATGTTTGCGACGGCATGAGTCTGTCAATGCCGCGAGCAAGTTGCGAGGCGATTGGGCTGTCTGTTCGTAGGGCGTCGCGAAGGCGAACACGATCTATTTCTTCGGCGACGCTTCGCAGAATATGGGAGTCCCGCAGGCTGGGATTCTGTTCGACAAACCGCTGTGCCCAGCGAATGATGCGTTCGTTGACACCGTGACTCTGCGGTGTTGCAAAAGGATTCGACCGTGGGCTCGACGGCGGCGGCTGGCTTGGCGGCTGACCGTTTGCTGAAAGTGGTTGATCGGCGCCTTGCAAACCTGCCGGTGGTGGTGGCGCGGGCGTCGGCCGACGACTCGTGTTTGGCGCCTTCGCCGTGTTCTCCATCTTCTTCCAAAGATCGTGGTCGAAACCCGGAGGCCGTGTTCCTTCCTTTCCGCCCCAATCCTTGTAAAGGCTCTCGAGCTGCCGAACCGTGGGGTCGCTGCGATCCACCTTACCTGCAAGCCCCGGGTGGTTTTCCATTATGGAACGAAGCAGCTTCTCGATCTCCTCTTGTCGCTTGGGATCGGCTTGCAGGCTTTGCAGAAACCGTGGGTCGGCCTTGTTCTTGCCGACTAGGCCCTGGAATTCGGCGGCCAGTCGTGCCTGGAGGAGACGTTGTTGCAACTGCGCTTGATCCGCGAGTCCGCCGCCCGGAATCTCGCCGTGGGAGCGGTTACGGTCGGCAGGGGGCGTCCCGTTTGAATCACGGGCGCCGGAACAGAAAGCCAACGCACAAACCAGCAGGCGGAACGAGCTCGTACGATTGAAACGCGACATTCATTCCATTATGGATTGCGCCTGCGGCGGGAACAACGGTTCTTTCTGGATGAACCGGAAGCGCTTAATCGTGCGGAAAGACAAACGCCGCTCGCACCGGCGGCGGCATCGGCGACTTCGCTCCCTTGACCGAACGCCAAATGACTTCGTTGAAGAGCAAATCATCGGCAGCATCTTCCTTGGCCAGATTGAATTTCTCAGAAAGCTCGGCGCCCCAAGCGGTCGCCGCGTTCTTCTCGGTCATGTCGACTTGAGGAGTAACGTGCTCATACGGCCGCAGATCAGGCGTTTGCTGAAACGACGCATACATGGGTCGGGCCGCGGCATCAAACTGACTCATTGGTTTGAGGCCGAGGATCAACTCCATCGTCCGTAACATGCTGCTGGTGGAGTAAAACGATGAGTCGATAATTCCGCGCTTCGTGTACGGGCTGATGACATACGCGATCGTGCGGTGGGCATCCACGTGATCGGGACCGTTTTGGGCATCGTCCTCGACAACAAAGATCGCGGTGTCTTTCCAAAACTTGCTCTTGCTGACCGCTTCAACCAAACGTCCGAGGGCCAAGTCGTTGTCCGCCACCATCGCAGTCGGCGTGAGCCGGCCGGCGCGCGTGCCGTAGGTGTGATCGTTGGGTAGTCGGACGATCTGGAGCCGAGGCATTTCGCCTTCGCGCTCGAAGCGTTTAAGTTCTTCAATGAAGCGCTCCGTGCGTTTGACATCGGGATAGTCGAGGTCATAGCCACGGAACATCGGGTCAATATGACCTTCGAGGGCCTTGACGGTAGCCCGACCCGGATCATTCGGCGTTTTTCCGTTCTCCACCCATTCTCCGTAGCTCCGATACGAGACTCCCGCTTCGGCGGCGCGATCCCAAATGTAGCCGCCGGCCGGCCGTGCGATGGCGTCGTGGGCGCCTTCGGAGGGATACTCCGACAGTTTCTTGTAAGGGCTGCCGCGGTAGTTTAGCGGCCAAACTTTCTCCACGTAATCGGTAGCGTAAGCGCCCATGGACCACTCGTGGCCGTCGGCGGAGACTTCGCCTTCGACATAGAAGTTATCGAGGAGCACGAACTCGCGGGCCAGCTTGTGATGGTTCGGGGTCACACGCTCAGGGAAAAGGCACAGTCCGGGGTCGCCGTTCCCTTTTTCCAGGTCGCCCAGTATTTGATCGTAAGTCCGGTTTTCTTTGATGATGTAAATGCAGTGCTTGATCGGGCTCGAGTCGCCGACTTTGGCAGGAATGGGGTTGCCCTTCGGCGCCTCGACGGTGGCGCCGGCGTCGCTGCGGAGCGGGCTGCACGCATAGGCCTCCTTGCTGAGCTTCGCCATTTGTTCCGGCGTTGGCATGGGCAAAATTCCGAGCGTGCCGCGATAAAGATCGCCGATGTATTGACGGATGGTCTTGCCCTGGACGGCGGGTTGCGGTCCCTGCGGATTTGCCTTCGGCGTAGTGCCTTTTCCATTCGCAAAATAGATGCGCTTGTCGACCGGATTGAAGCGCACCGACGTCGTGTACCAGCCGGCAGGAATGAAGCCGAGTGGTTTAGCCTTGCCCGGCTCGGCCACGTTGAAAACGGAAATGTTGTTGGCATCGGCATTGGCCACGAACAGCACTTGACCATCCGGCGTCAAAGACATGCTGTTCGGTGTGTTGCCGGAAGGCGCCGTCGGGTAAAGCGAGCAGGAGAGCGTCTCCAATCCCTTTCCCGCTTCCGTGTCGATGACGCTTACCTTGGTGGAATTCGCACAGGCGACGAAGAGGGTCTTGCCGTCGGCGGTAAGGGCAAATTCCGTCGGATGGCGCTCCGTCGGCCAGGTGGCAATGATTTTCTTTGTCGCCACATCGAGGACGGACACGGCTGCTTTGTTCCACAGGCTGACGTAGGCGCGCTTCCCCGTGGGGTCAACGACCACGGTGTATGGATAGCTCTCCTCGCCAGTGGAAATGATGGTCTTGTCGCCTTCGGCTTCCAGCGGCAAGACGCAGACACCATGTCCCCATGTCCCAGCGGTAAACAGCGTCTTTCCGGATGGATCGAGGGCGATGCCGCCCGGAATGAACTTTTGCTTCACATCCACGATGCGCAGATCACGCCGCCGCTCAAGCATTCCGTCATTGAATTCGAATGAATGAACCACTTCGAATTCGCCGCCGCTGGCGAAGAGCCGCTTGCCGTCCGGCGAGAAGCAGATTCCATAAAAGGTCTGCGGCAGGATGACGCGATTGGCGATCTTCTGCGTCTTGAGGTTAACGACAACAATCTCGTGTTCGGCATAGCCCGCGTTCAAGGCGGCAAGCCATTCACCCTTCGGATGAATCGCAAGATTCACCGGGAAATCACCGAGTTCGATGTGCATTCCCGCCGGCCGTAACGACCATTGGTTCGGCAACAGAATGGCGCCGCCCGGCTGCACGCCCGGCAACACCGGCCGGGGCTTCGCGTCCGATTCCGACTTGGGTTGTTGTCCGCGTGATTCACCGCTAGCGAGGTCATCGGCAACGGCGCCGACGGTCAACATGATCAAAATCGCGGTGCAACGGCTCATAGAAGTTCCCCAACAAGACGGCGGGATACGTGATCCGGATAGGGTGGATTATCGGGCGGCCGCTGGAAAAGGACAGTGAAGAATCGAAGAAGGGTCGACGACGGGTGCAGGGTACCGTGCTCGGGCTGTGTCGGATCGACTACCGAGCCGGCTACCGTGTGCTCACCTAAAGGGGACCAACGAAAAGGCTGCGGCAGTCTTGATAGCCCATTGACATAGGGAATCATAACGGTATCCTCAGAGAAACCGGAAGAGTTAGCTTAGTTGCGCCGCCTGTTGATGCCGTTACGGAAGCAGGGAAACAGAGACCTAGCGGAACGAGAAGCGGCAGCGAAGGGAACACGGGAGAGATTCCTTGTGGAGCAACCCGTCGTTTGTTTCCCAATGTGGGAGATTCTGGAATGGAACACAACTTTCGTAAGCCTACGGCCCGATTGAATGTCCTCGCGCTTGAGGAGCGCACGCAACCCGGCTCGCTCCTTCTGAGCGGCATTGAAGTGGGCGCGATCGCCGAAGTCATCGCTCAACCTGAACAGCCCGCTTCGGTCAAGCGGATCAAGAAGACCGAAGACATTCAGATCACCAACGGCTTGGCCGACGTGCAGCACCAGATCGTGAATTCACGCACGAATCTTGCGCGTCCGGCCTCGAAGGATCAAGCAATCCAGCCGTCGGTCAACCCGGCGCTGCATCAGCCGGCAGCCGAGCGGGCCTTCACGACGCGGCAGCATGTCAAGCGGGCTGAAATGCAAGCGTCACCGGTTAGGGCAACCTCGCTTCGCGCCGATTTCGGCAGCTACACGATGCAAGGCAAGCCCTCGGGCGGCAGCGTCAGTATCGTGAACGACGGGACGGCCGGCGATGACAGGATGCCTCCGATCTATGTCCAGTTTTACATGCCGGGCACCGACTTCCAGGACGGCGTCAACGAGATCACTGCGATCCCCGGCAGCACCGACACGATTGCATGCGGCTTCCAAGGGCAGCGTGGTACTTTGCGGCGAGTTAGCAAAACCGGAGTAAACACGCACTCGACGAACTTTGCCGTCACGCCTGCCAGCGCCGAACGTCTGGCAGTTACCGGGTGCACGACCAATGCGGCCGGAACCCGGATCTACGCGACGCTGACCAAGACCGGTCCCGGCGGCCTCATCGAAAACCGCGTGGTCGCAGGTCCGACGAGCCTCGGCGCTGAAGCTGGATTCACCCAGATCGTTTACCCATTCACCGCGGCTCCCACTGTCGTTGCCCTGAACGATGTGGGTGTTGATGTCGGCACCGGTCACATCACGGTAACCGGTTCGGCCGATGTCGGCTTGGGCTACAGCACCCTTGTCGACTTCACCTACACTGACACGGCTGGATTCGCTGTGCTCGACGACACCGTGACTTGGGATTATGGTGTCGAAGCAGTCGGCCTCACCACCGCCGGCAACGGCAGCGGCCGGTTCCACTCCGGTTACCTCGATGATGGTCTGCAACAGTCTCCGCTGTGGAATCGCTTCGAAAGCCCGGGCGGCAGTCCGACCCAGATTTGGGGCTGGATTGCTACCGTCGACGGCGCTCACACCACTAGCGATCTCAACGCCATTCATTCCGTGGCAGTGAATCCGGCCGGTGACGAACTGTTCCTGTCAGGTGGTTTGGACGCTCCGACCCTAGCGCCGCCGGAAGGCACCGACCCGGCTCCGTACCAGGGCAACTTGGTTGCTCAGGACTCCCAAGCGACCGGCGGCTTCGCCGGACCGTATGCGTTCTGGTACTTTGTCAACGGCGGCATTGGATCCGGTATCGCAGGCGACTACTACGCGCGCGGCAACACCTTTTCTCCCGACGGAGGAGGCGGATTCAATCATGTCACGGTTGGTTCGATTGACGATTTGGCCGATACGAGCGTCGCTGGGACACAGAGCCGAAGCTTCGGCGACATTTCTGAATTCGATTCGGCAGGTGGCCTGCCCAGCTTCCGTTCCGTCGGTGACGAAAATGCCGCTTCGACGGACGGTCCTGAAATCAATCGCGATACCGACGGTATGGGTGTTGCCTTCGACGGTTTCACAATCAGTCCCGGCCCCGGGAGATATTATGTCTACGGCGGCTCGACCAGCGCGGGCGAAGCAGGCTCGACGAACCCGTTCGGCGGCCCGTTCTCAACCTTCGGCGTCACGGGTCCTGACAGCGGCTACGGTGCCGGCACAGGTCCGGGCGGCCAGGATCAAGGCACTACCTCTGGCGTTCGCGACGGCTATGTCGGCAGGGAATGTACCCCTTTTGGTTAATCGTTGACGCGCGCGCAGATGCGGGTGAACTCTCCGAGCCGTGCCCGCATGCCCCACTGCAAAATCACCGCCGTGGGTTCACTTCTTGCGGAGATCACAAACAGTTTTGGCATGGCATCGAACACTAGGGCTCACCTGCCGAGAAGGTTAGAGCCAGTCCGACACCCAACCCGGCCAGCTCGCCCAACACAGTGGCGGGCAAGTCCAGGCACTCGCTCGTTGCCGCGAAGCAGTCCAACTCGACTTCCCAACCGCGGTAGCGCAGGCTCTGGAGCGCCTGGTTCTTGTCCCGGAGACGTTCCAGCCAGGCGGCAACTTGGTCTTGGAGCGGCCGCCCCCTCTCATCGTCCGCCGTGAAGAGCTTCCAGCCGCCCCACTTATGAACGCTGTCGAAGATCCGTTCGGTTCCATCGGGCCGGATGAAGCGCTTGCGCTCGCCGGGCCGCCACGATCGGACGGGGGGCCAGCCGAGAGTGGAGGTCACTACGTCGGGCTCCAAGTCATCGCCCACCACGATCAGGGTGACCGAGCAACATCGTGGCGCCTCGCTCGCTCCAACCGGTTGTTGGGCGGCCGCCCAGTCCGAGCGCAGCAGACCGTAGATGTAGAAGTCGTGTGGTTGCCCACGACACACACGATAACTCCTCAGGCAACCCTCACGCACAAATCCGCTGTGCTCGAGCAAGCGCTGCGACCGCCTGTTATCGACCCTGACGAACGCGTGCACGCGATCGACCTGGTCCTGTCGGTAAGTCCACTGAAGTACTGCGGCCACGGCTTGGCGCATCAGTCCCTTGCCCCAGTGAGCCTGCGCCAGGTCGTACGCCAGCTCCGCCCAGCGGTGCACCTGGGACCACTCGTTGAAACCGCAGGTGCCGACAAGCTGATCATCGTGCTGGAGAGCGACCCCCCATTTGGACAGCTCACCCGCCGCCCAACGGCTCAGAGACCGCTCGATCATTGCTTCGACCAGCGGTACCGATACGACGGGATAGCTCGTCAATTCAGTCACGGCGGGATCCCGCAGGTAGGCGTAGAGCGCGTCAGCGTCGGCCACACGGAGCGGACGCAGGCGCACTCCGTCGAGTTCAATCGTCGGCGGATGTTGTGACTCGTGTTCCATAGCTCACACTTCCCCGACCGGTGTTTCAGGAGAGAGGATTTCCATTGCTCTACTCGCTACTTCCGCAGGGAACTCGACCGGCTTCCGCGTGACCGCATTGATGCAAACGGCGGTAAGTTCACAGACTGCGCAGGTATCACCCGTCTCAACATTCAGCATCTCGTGGCGCATCGTTAGTCTTCGTGCTTGAAGATCAATCAGGCAGGAGCGGATGAAGACACAATCGCCTGGGTATAGCTCCTTTCGATACGAGATGTTTTGCTGAACGCCAGCCATGTGGACCGGTCCCGTACGCAGCACCGTCGGCGTGAGGCCGATTCTTGCAAAGACCTGCCATAACGCTTGCTCGAACAACTCCCCGTACGCCCGAAGGTTCGCGTGACCCATGTGGTCGCATTGCCAGGCGTGAATCGTGCCGCGAGCAGTCTCAAGTGTTGTTTGCATGAAAGTAGTTCGGCGGCTTACTGGCGCAAGATCTTCTCCATGGCTTTTCCTTTTGCGAGCTCATCAATCAGCTTGTCCAAGTGACGAATTCTTTTCATCAGCGGATCTTCGATTTCTTCCACGCGAATACCGCACACGACGCCTGTGATCAGCGAACTGTTTGGATGATAGGCGGGTGCTTGACCGTAAAAGGTCTCAATATCGACTTCTTGTTCGATCTGCCGCTGTAATCCCTTTTGGTCATAGCCGGTCAACCAACAGATGATGTGGTCGACTTCTTTTTTCGTGCGCTTCTTGCTTTCCGCTTTCAGAACATACATCGGATACACCTTCGCGAATTTCATCGCGAAAACATGATGTCGAGGCTTCGTCACGCCTTCGGTTGGGTGAGGCCCGACAGGCTTGCTCTTAGCCCGTGCGGGCGCCGTTTTGGCCTTCGCTGCCTTGGGTTTCGTCGTCGTCTTGGTTGATAATTTCTTTGCCATGGTACATGCCTCCAATGTTGGCGGCCCGAATAATGGATACGGATACCGAGCAAGCTAACGTGCGAGGGGCCGCTGCAACGACTACTTGCCGCGCGAAACCGAAATGCGGCCCCGGTCACGTTCAGAGACGGGTTCGGCTGCGTACCCTTCATCCGGCGATCATGAAGCGCCTGCCGTCTCTTTGGCCCATCGTGACCCGCTGACGTCCCACGGAAAAGCAGGCTGACGCCTCAGGAGCTTTTTCGTGCCGCCGGCGATTTCATACATTTCCATGTCCTGAAACTGACGGCGTTGGAGGTGCTCATTTTTTCCGATGCCTTCAAAGTAGATCACGATAAGCAAGAGCGGTGGTAGCTCTGTCGTCCACTCCTTCTCGTACTGCTCCAGCACGTTTTCTGTTCGCGTGCTATAGTCGGTTCCGCCTTTCCGACCGTAAACAACCAGCCCTGCAAACCGAAGGCACTTGTAGTTGGCGTCACCACAGAGCTGCGTCAACTTCTTGAATTCGTTGACCTTGCCGCTGTGCAGGGCGGCCCACTCCCATTCGAGCGCCGCTACGACGCCTTTGGTGTCGCGCAGCACTGCATCGGTTCGGACACCGCTTTCAAAGCAGGTGAAGAGACCCATCAGATCCGCCGTGGATCGCACCGCGATCCCAATGTGGGTTGTCCAGTCCGCCCGCTGGGCTTTCTCACGTAAGGAGCGCTGAAGCGGAAAATCGCGATACCACATGTGGGCGAAGATTGTGGCGAAATCAGTCAGCCAGGGTCGTTGCTGGGTTGGCACGATGTCGGACATGATACACTCCCTGGCCAAGCCGCCGAACTTGTGATTAGTTACAAATTAGAAGATCTTGACTTGAGTAGCTGGCGAACACATCCCAGTTGCTGTTCATGCTTGTTTCAGTTTATTACCCTGCCCCATCCGCCGCTGCCGACCGTGGGATTAGGTTGCTTCGATGGCAACCGGAGTCGGCCCGCGGCGTCCGCTTATGCAGGACCAATCTTCCGCAGGCGAAGTTCAAGACCGCCCAACCGCTACTTGTCCTTCTTCTCCCGCTTCCCCGTCGATGTCGAACTCCTGCTTCTTGCCCCCGAACTCCGACTGCGCCTTTCCCTTTGAGCTTGTCCCCGTTGATCGTCAGCTTGTACTCGATGGGGATCTTGTTATCCATAAACTCCCGCTCGGCGGAGAAGGTCAGCTCTCCGTCCTTCAGTTTCACGTCCTTGAGTTTCGTCTCCTTCTGGTCCGGCCAGCTCATCGTGCCGGCGAGCTTGTCCCCGTCCTTCTTGATCGTCAGGGTGGACGTCCGCTTCTGGCCGCCGATCTCGTACTCGCACTTCCACGTCCCGACCGGGTCTGCCTTCTCGCCCTGCGCGCCCGCAAGGCCGCAGAGCCCGAGTACCAACGCCGCCGAGAGGATCGTCTTCATGTTTGCCTCCAAGAAGTGGCGGGCGGGGAGCCGTCCGACGCGGACCGCCTCCAGCCGCTGACTGCGATTCTAGGGATGCCGCGACCACCGGTCAGGATGGCGTGGCCATGTGCCGGGGTGTTAGCGGCCAGACTGCCAGCGGCGGACGGCGTCAATCGGCCATAGCAGCATCAACACGTTGGTCGCCAAGTTGTCACGCATGACCACGAGCATCGTCACATCGATGAGCAGGAACAAGCCGACGCACGACCACAGCCCAAGCTTGGAGGCTATGCAGTACCCGATGACGAAACTGACAATGTCGCCAAGTGCGTTGATGATCGAGTCGCCTTCGTAACCCCACGAGATGGTGGCACTGCGATAGCGGTTGATAATGACGGGCGAATTCTCCAGCATCTCCCAGAACACCTCGATCGCGGTCGCGGCGACAAGCCGCCATCGAAAATCGATCCGCTGACGCAACAGCCACAATAGGCCAAAAAAGAGAAAGCCGTGCAGCAAGTGCGACAGGCTACAGGGATCGAAAATGTGCTGCGAGTTGTGCGGCGATTCGACCTGGATCGACATCGGCCAAAAGTCGCCTTGCTGGCACCACCAGACCCGGCCTTGCCAGCGCAGGTAGACGGTTGCAAACAGTACCATGACGGCAATGGTCAGCCAGGGGGCCAGGCGACGAACTCCCGCACCTGCTGACACTACTTGCGGCTCTTTTTCCATGATGTCGTAACTAGAAATCCTACCCGAAGATGCAGGAGGATGCGTAGCTCACCTGGGCGGAGGCAGATCACTTCTTCGCTCGGTACCGAACGTGAACCATACCGTTGTTGAACCTGCGCTCATCGAGAAGTTCGAGCTTCACGGGGACCTTGCCTGGCAGATAGGGATTGCCGCTGCCCACGATAATCGGCACGATTAATAGATGATATTCGTCGACCAGGCCAGCTCGAATAGCATGCGCTGCGAGCGCCGGACCGCCCACCGCAACATCGCGGGTCGCTCCTGCCTTGAGTTCCCGGACAACGTCCGCCTCGAATCTCCGCTCGATCCGCGTCTTGGCAGTAGGGACCGTCTGTAGCGTCGTCGAGTACACGATCTTTTCAGCCGCCTGCCAGATCCGCGCGAACTCCAGCACCGCTGCTGTCCGATGGGGAAACACATCTGGCGTCTCCCAAACGGCCATCGTCTCGTACATCTTGCGCCAAAGAGATAGGTGCCGATCTGCCTCTCGAGCCTGTTAATGAAGGCGTGGACTTCCTCATCTGGCTCCGCCCAATCGAAGTTGTCGGTTTCATCCGCGACATACCCATCGAGCGAGGTCAGCGCGGAGTAGATCAGTTTGGCCATCGTGCACTCTCGGGCGCCTCCGCCTCTGGATCGGGCGCCTGGGCAATTGTCCGGTGGATCACGACTTGTGCGATCCCGGTTTCCTCGATTGTCCAGTGTTGATGATGAAAACGCTCCTTTTCCGGCCACGCTTCCGAGTGGGAGCGCGTGGGGCTGCCGTGGCCTCATTTGGAACTGGCTTGATGAGGCTCGGCTTCCACCTGCCATAAACGGATATCCACAGATCGTCAATGTTCCCTTGATAGCCTGCGGCTTTCAAGACAGCGAACACCTGATCTGCGGCGGCCGGGTTGAGCGGCCAGAAGGAGCTACACAAGGAGTTGAACTCATCCAGACGAACACCTTGTGTAGCGAGTAAAGACGGCATGTTCATACGTGCCTTGGCGGGATCTTGCCGCCAGGAGCATACGCACTGGCGCACGATGATGGAGACGGCCTCCGCGTGCTCTCTCGCCGGTTGATATCTGAGCGCACAACAAATCCCGACCGGTGACGCGACAACATGACCTTTCTCAGGCCGATAAGTTTCCCGAGTGGGTTCCGCGGCTTCTCCGTGGGCCGCCGTGATTTCTTCGGTCGAGTCATGGTGTCACCTGTAGATACGCTGCCTAACGGCCAGGATCAGTTGCCGGGCCGGCTATATTGACATTAAACCTCGGAACTCCGTGATGCCGGCCCGGTCAACTTCATCGCCTAGTTCGGCCAGGCTTTGTTTTCTTCATGAGCGACCGCAGCGCGCGATTGACGGCCACATCCGTGGGAAACGCTGCTCGCACCTCGGGCGTCGACAGCGCGAGATTTGTTCCCGCGCGGTAGGCCTTCAAGTATTTGGCGCGAGTGCCCCCCTGGAGCGTCGCCAAATCATACTCGGGCCGAAGATCGTCCTTTGCAAGCTTATTCTTGCTGTTCTTCATAATGCTTTCTCTCCTTGCGCGTCATTCGACGAGCGCTAATGATTCGAGTGCGATCTGGATCGAGAAAGGTGAGGGCCAACGGATCACCGAAGATCGTAGCTGCTTCCTGAAACGAGACCCCATGTTTGGCGAGATTGCTACGTGACTTGCCGTTATCCCATTCAAACTCCATGGCCCATCGTAAGAGGAGAGAGGCAGTCGAGCAAGAAGGCTCGATGGAAGTCTAACGGCGAAGTCACCTTCGCCGAACGACCCAGTTCGCCACCAGCGCCACTGGCTTCGCGAGGAGTGAGCGGTGGTGTCAGATCTGTTGATTAAATAGGACTGACACCACCGCTTCCTCACGATTGTGTAATTACTTCGTGACCAGAAACTCCTTGGTGTTCAGCAGGGCCCAGAACACGGTGGAGGTCGCCGTCGCGCGATTCGGCCCCCGCTTCAAATGGCCCAACGCCGATTTCCTCTGCTGCTCCTCCTCCAGGAACCGGGAAACGGTCAGCAAGAATGCGAGGTCCACGAAGTCCTCGTCGGTTTTGGTGGCCTTGGCAATGGCGGCGGCGGCTTCATCGATCAACTTGTCAAACTCAGCCGAGTTGAGCCGGTTCAGTGCTTTGGCGATTTCGTTCTCGGTGGCGAGTTCCTTTCGCGCCTTGATCAAACGCTCATTGACGCCGGCCAGCGCGGTGTTGAATTCCTTGCCCTGCACCAGCGAGCGGGCAAGCTGCAGAATGCTCACCCACCGGATGCTCCCCTCGGCCAACTGCTTCTGGGCGTCCTTGAGCTCTGGCTCGGTCGGTGATCGGCCGACCGTGATGAGATAGATGGCGGCTGTCACCTGCCGGTCGCTCAAGGTCGGCGTCTTGTCCAGAATCTCGATGAGCCGATCCTTGACGCCGCGCTGCGGAGCGTCGAAGTCCTTCCAGAGTTTCTCTTCCGTCTGCACTAGCTCCGCTTCGATCCGGCCAATGACTTGCTCGATGCGCCGCCTGGCTTCCAGCTCGACGTCGGTCTTCAGCGCCTTGCGCAGCGCCGGTAGCACCGGCACCCCGAACTTTTCGAGCTTGTCGGTGGCCTTCTGCCGCGTCTGGAAGTCCTCGGAGTTGAGCTGCCCGATGAGCTTCGCCACCGCGACGGGCGATGGCTGCTCGGGCTGACCCCTGCTGAAGTTGCAGTTGAGGGCGAGGATGAGCAGAGAATTCAGGATGTGGATTCGGCTGGTCATGGATGTTGCCCCCTTCAGGCATTGCGAATCAACTAAACCGGGACGCAGGCGGTCTTGGAGCAAGGGAACGCTCCGCCTGAGGGACTGCGCGAGCGCCCAGATGGCATCATAGGCCTTCGGAGCGTCGCCGTCGGCACGCGTTGACCGCCGCAAGACCCCGCGACCGAAATCAACGACGCACACCGAGGCCGAACGGCCAGGATCAGTTGCCGGGCCGGCTATATTGACGTTAAACCTCGGAACGCCGTGATGCCGGCCCGGTCAACTGCATCCGTTCGTTCGGCGATGTCATTTCTCCCGAATCGACTCCCGACCCCTTTGTTTCCGTGCAACCTCCGTCCCTTGATCAGCCCTTGAGAAGCTGCAGACAAGTCCGGCTAACGCCTGGCTCAGTTGCGGAGCTGCCGGTGCTGACGCCAAACTGCAAAGGACCACGGGGGCGGCTCCGTCAACTGCAGCCCTTCGTTCGGGACAACAACCCTGCTTTGCTACTGTACCCGCAACTCGATGTCCCAGCCACAGAGCCGGCTCGCAAGAGCCAGGCTTTCCCCACGCGGACCTTCGAGATAACCTACTAGATCTTGCTTCACGGTGACGACGGCACGATGCTCAGCACACGACAACACCATGTGTTCGATGCGCTTTAACGCGACCACCAGAGCGTTTGCGATCATTTCATGCGCATTATCGCTCCAACGCACAACTTCGAGCCGTTCACCGCCCAACCTGTCGGCGATGGTTGTAATGCGCGAACTGTCAAAGGCAAAGGGGCCACTCGCTGCAACGCGTTTCCCGGTGGACACTCCGACGGCGTCAACTTGAGGATCATTGCTGGACACGGCAATTCTGCTACGAACGCCCGGGATGCGAGCAATGGCCTTGAGCTCAACTGCGCCAGAAGCGATCTCGGGTACGACGTCCGCGAACGTTTGACGAATCAGCGCTTCTTGGTCGTCTGCCACGGTCATCAGCCCCGGTACAAAATGAGGCACAAGCACCCGAACGCCCCAGTTCAGCCGCCGGGCCGGGCGTGCGACCTGCGCGCCGCGGAACGCCGTGACGCCGGCCCGGTTCCGCCTATGGCGGACAACGGCTCGCTCGCCCGCGCATCGTGCAGCGCCAGCGCCAGGCCCGCCCACGGGCTCAGGCCGCGTGGCGTGAACCCCAGCGTGCGTGCCGCCGCATCCCCGAACAGGCACTCGATGCAACTCCGCATGTCGTCCGCGTCGAGGTAAGGGATCAGCACCTCGCGCGTGTAGGCGATGTCGTCCGCGTCCAGGGTGGGCCCGACACAGCCCGCCAGCGCCATGACCTGTCCTTCCTGGGTGAGCATCTCGCTGAGGTTGCGGGCGGGGCCGTGCTGATGCATGTACGCCATCCGGTGGGCGGCCGCGAGAATCGACTCCCGCACGGCCCGCTCCGAGGGGGCCTCGCTGCTCCAGAGCACGCCCTGGAGCCAGTAGTCCTTCAGCCAGCGCGAAGGCTTCGGCGGGCTGGGAATGGAGCGGCCGGGGCCGGGGCCAAAGCGGAAGGCGAACTCCTGTTCGTAGCGATTGGTCCCTCCGCCCATGAGATCATCGCACACGACGAGGCCGACTTTGAAATCCCCCGGCACGTCGGCCAACCGGGCCGCGACTTCCGCGGCAACTCGGGCCCCGATGCCATCGGCGTCCATGGCCAGGTAGGCATCCAGCAGAGCCGTCACATGGTCCTTACCCATCGGGTTCATGGCGAGGAGCGGAAGCAGTTTGATGACCTTCTTGTCGTAGTCGAAGATCTCGCGGAGGTATTGCTTGAAGCGCCTCTTGCCATTGAAGTCGGGCGGTTGGCCGCGCGGAATGCCTTGCAGCTTCCGCATGACCGGCAACAGGGGCACGTAATCGAGGTTCATAGTCAGCCACTTTTCCCAGCAGCCGAACGACCAAGCTCACCTGCCGCGGCGGCTGGAGAGCCGTTGAACTCCGAAAGGCCGTAATGCCGCCGCGGTCAGGTGCAGCGCCTGATTCGGCGAGCTAAGACGCCAATCGGCTGTAGAGTATCTCCCAATCTTCCTCGACACGTGGTTCCAGCTTTTCCCGGAAGCACGGATGGACGGAAGTTCGGAGATTTCAACCGTGCTCATCTGCTTCGTTGGAGAGCCAAGGGGATAGATCGAGAACGGAAACCACCACTCTTCCGGCCAGATGTCCCGAACCGAGGCATTCTCTTGAGGAATCGACGACACGAGGAAAGGTGCCATCAAGGACTTGGTGTCCGGGCAATACAGAATCCCCAGCGATCCGATGCGAAACGACTTGGCCTTCGTCGGCGTCTTGGGGTTTTGGGCCTGCTTGGCGGATATCGCCCACCGCCTGGCACCAATGCCAGCCCAGATATTCGTCAAGTTAACCGAGCTGAAGACGTACAGGTTCATAATCGGGACCTTCCTGCAATGCGTTATCAGCAACTCTGTCGCCGAACTAGTAATTAGCTTGACCAATCTAATCCTGCAACCATTGCAGGATTTGCAATCTATCACCATCCCGCTTGTGCCGGGTGGGCGGGCGCACGCCATCGAGTTGCTTGGCGTTGTGAGCTTGCCGCAGCCAACTCGATGCCCGTGATAGATTGCGGGGGCGTGCAATCTATCACGGTGGGATCCTCCAACGGACTGCGTACCGAGTACGGGCCGCTATTGTGCACATGCGTGTAGACCATCGTGGTTTCCACGGTTCTGTGCCCCAGTAACTCTGGAACCGTGCGGATATCATATCCGGCTTCGAGCAGGTGGGTTGGGAAGGAAGGCCGCAAGCTGTGAGTCGTGGCACGCTTGCCGGATACGGATTAGATATGGGAGATCGAGTGAGTTGGTTCGCACACCGACTCACCACCTTCGCCAACCAGCCGCTGCGCCGTGCAAGGTTTGTTGTTGCAGCACGTGCAGTCCTGTCCCGGCAAAGGCGTTCCAGCCGAGTAGGAGGGCGATTAGCGCTTGCCTCTACTTCTCCACTGCTTTCAATTGTTCGCGAATGAACTTCGCGTAGTCCGGCCAACGGGCGGCGGCGACGGGTGATTCGGCCTGTATCCAGGCGTGCCCGAGCTTCGTTTCCGCTACATACTCGCCTTTTTGTTTCGGCTCTTTCGTTTCGGTGAAGAACAGGGTAACGCTTGTTGCATCCGCCTTGAGTCTCGTTGGCGTATTCAAGAGCGTAATGGCCGTATCGTACTGCGTGACGCGCCAGCCCTTGGGCGCGCTTTTGTGCAATGCGGCCAGTAACTTGAGTCTGTCGGGCAACGGTGCATCGGAGACCGTGATCGAGAGTTCATTGGATGCTGGCAGCCCACCGCGCCCCACAAATTGCACGACATATTTGCCCGGTTTGTCGATGAGGTATTGCTGAGCCAAATCGAGATCGCCAAACACAGTTACGGTCTGGCCCTTCGTCAGGGCTTTCCGGTGGCCCGACGTTTGAAAGCTCGTCGCTATGTAAGACACGGGCTTGCCATCCCGACCTTTCACGCTCAACGAATTGTTTACTGCCGCCTGCTGATCGTCGTAGCCGTGGGCCATGTCGGCTGAGTTCTTGGCTTCCAACTTGAGCGTGATCGCCGAGCCGATTTTTGGCTCTTTCGACACCAGTGTCAATTGCGTGGCCACCCCGTCCTTGGCGACGCCCCATTCGGGATCCGCGGCGAACATCGTCAATGCGGTAACCATGAGAGTCAACATAACTACGCTCCGTGAGAGTTAGTGGGAATACTAACCTATCCGGGCAGTCTTGTTGTCACATTTGTGTAACAGCGCCATCCGCCGCGATAAATGTGCTCACTTCTTGGCGGCGAATTCCTTGAGCACGTCCCGTAGTTTCTGATTGAACTCGGCCGGCTTCTCCACCATGGGGTAGTGGCCGACGTCCGCGATGGTGGCGGCGTTGTAGTCGGCGTACTTCTTGTTGATCTCGACGGCCGTTGGCGTGAAGAACTGAAACCCGCCGGCGGAGTTGATACACCGCACCGGTACCTTGGCTTCCTTCAATAGCTTCTTCTGGTCGAGGCCGGTGAGGTCACGCATGAAACCCAGCGCCATCTTTTCGTCCTGCGCCTCGGCCCGTGTCAGGAGCCACTTCTTCACCTCGGCGTCCGTCTTCTCGTGGACCAATCCGGCGAGCCCCACGCGCATCGTGCCCTTGAAGTCCTTCTCGAACGCCTCCATGAATTGCTTTTTCACGTCCTCGGGCATCTCGAACTCGGCGTTCTGCAGGGTGTCGACGCCGACCACGGCGACGACCGTGCCCGGCATCCGCTTGGCGGCCAGGAGCGCGACCTGTCCGCCCATCGAGTGGCCGACGAGTATCACGCGCTTGAGGCCCAACTCCTTGACCACCGTCTCGACGTCGCCGGCCAGGCTGCCGGCGCTCCAGACCTTTCGGTCCTTCCCCGACTCGCCGTGCCCGGCCTGATCGAGGGTGATGACACGGTAATCGGCGGCGAATGCGCCGACCTGTTGCTTCCAGTACTCACGGTCGCCGCACCAGCCGTGCAGGAAGACGAGGGCCGTGTCGCCCTGCCCGCGGATTTCGCAGACGAGAGTCAGTCCGTCGTCGGCACGGACGGTTCTCTTGGCCGGCTTGTCGTCGGGCTCACCGCCGATTACTGCCGCGGCCAAGAAAAGGCTGGAGATGGAAGACACCGTTCCGATGAGTCGCGCGTTCACGGACAACTCCTTGTAAAACACAAGACGGCGGAACACGTAATCCGGATAGGGTCGATTATCGGACGGCCGCTGGAAAAGGATAGTGAAATCCAAGAACGGTTGACGACGGATGCAGAGTACAACCACTGGCTCAGCGCGGTGTATGGGACGGTCACGGTTCGGCGCCTGTTGACTTGGCGCGGCACGGCGGTCGATTCAAAAATGTCACGCGGCGGCGCTTTCGGACACAGGGCACTGGCTCAAAAATGGAAAAACGTTGATCCGGTGGCATTTTTGTGCGCGATGGCACAGAAGTTTGAGGCAACTGGGTGGGTCAACAAAGTCAGTTCATATTTGACATAAAGCTGTCAAAACAAAACTGACACTGATTATTCCCCGAGATAATAGCGTTCCCGACTGGCGGATACACCCGTTGGGCAATGGACGTTTTATCTGGGCAGTGGAGCCGGTTGTCACGCGAGGGATCCGCGAGACATTAACGACATTCAACACCACAAATCGGCCGTAGACATACCCACGTTTACGTTGTGGATGAGGTCCTCGACCCCAAGACGGGAAGTGGAAAACATACGTAAAGGCATGCTCCCCTTGCCGCCTCCCTTCGATATGCTAAAAATTTGGCATAGCCCGCATCTAACCATCACGCGAGGATAAGACACATGTCCCCCTACGCAGTAATCCACGTCGCGGTCATGATAGGACTCTTCGGAGTTAGCGCTCCGGGCCAAGAGCCATTGCCGCAAGACCCCGCTAAAAAACTCAAAGCGCCTCAACTGCGCTCGGAACTACTGGATCGCGTTAAGGCAGACCAGGATTTCCGGCGCCGAATCATCGAGTTGAGTGCCAAGCAGCGGACGGAGCCAAGCGAGGAACTCAAGACGCAAATGCGGGAACTCACCGAGAAGGGCATGAAGATCGACAAGGAAAATACCACCTGGATGAAAGGCGTGATTGAAAAACATGGTTGGCCGGGGATCAGCTTAGTGGGTGTGGACGGCGCCCAAGCGGCCTTTCTGCTTGTCCAGCACGCGGACAATGATCCCCCATTCCAGCAGAAATGCCTGGGCCTGCTGGAGGCGGCAGTCAAAAGCAAAGAGGCGTCGGGAACGCATCTTGCTTATCTGACGGATCGCGTTCGACTGAAGGAGGGGAAAAAACAGGTTTACGGGACCCAGACAACGATCAAAGACGACAAAGTGGAGCTACAGCCCGTTGAAGAACCGGATCAGTTAGACCAGCGTCGAAAGGGTGTCGGGCTCCCGCCGATCGCCGAGTATCTTCGGCAGATCGAGCAATCATACAAACTTCGGAAACCCAAAGGCTGAAATCGATGAGAGTGTCTGCTAGTTGCGCCGCGATTCCGGTTCTGCTGGCTGCGTGCGTCAGCGTCGGCGCTCGACCAGGCGATGAAGATCCCGGCGTCAAGCCGCCGGCCGACAAAACGCCTTTCTTACGCACAGCCGAACAGTTTGTCGGTCACTTCGCTAAGGGCGATTTCGATCAGGCTGCGGAATTGCTCTCGCCGGTTTATGCCGAGACCACGGGCGTGCCCAAACTCCAAGAGAGTTGGCAGAAACTGGAAAGGATAGTGGTGCGTTCCGAGAGCGGGGTAAGCCGTGGCTACAGATCCGCCCGACCGGTAATTTTGCCTACATCCCTTTGCACTTCGGTACGCGCGAGTACCGCGCCCGCATCCAGATTTCGGATGACAACCGGATTTCCTACGTGGCTTTTGTGCCGGCTCCGCTCAACGGACCGGGTTTGATCACGGCCACTTGTGCCGCGGCGGTAGTGCCCGTCAATGAGGGCGATGTGGGCATCGTGACCTTCCCGATCCCGGGCACCTATCGCGATCAGCTACCGATAAACTTCGCGCTTAACGTGTCGCCCCCAGAAGCCCTTCGTGGTTACGTTTGGCGTCTGCGTAAAGACGGAATCAATTGGATATGCGAAGTGAAAGTTGCACCGCCAAAGGAAGGTGCCATCGTCCAATGGGAAGCGCTGGTGCTGGTGACCCACCAAACTCCTTCGGATCTTCCGATTGCTGAGCGGCCAGAAGTGCCCAAGGAGCATAAATCGTGGACACGTCGCGCGGGCTGCGTTCAAGCCGATGATCCGAGAATCAAAGCCAAGGCGGAGGAGTTAACTCAGGGTACAACTGATATCGGGTAGTGTCTTAACTCAGCGTTGATTTTTCTTTAGGGCTGCGGCACGTTTCCTAGCTGAGGAGGTCGCAACGCAGGCAATCACGTCATAGAGCTTCTTTCCACGGATTTGTTTGCCAAATCTAAGGATGTCGGCTTCCACAATCTCTTCGACCCAGCAACAAATGGCGGCGCACTTTCGATTGAATCCGGTTTGCGGATGTCCTCCTCTCTGCCAGAGCATCATGACCATACAGTCGCTTGGGATGTAATGCAGCTTTGTGGAAATCACAACTACTTTTATTGGTATTCCAGACTGATACTCGTTGTTTGATGTCAGGATAATAGCGGGGTGGTCCCCAGCCTGATTTCCTTGGGGGTCAATAAAGTCTGCCCAAATCAGCTTGCCTAATTCAGGCTCATCCACTTTATCGACCCTGCAAAGTGTCGCATTTATTTGCGGGGGTGAGTCACTATCAAATCGTCAATCGGACCGCGAATTGCGAGAAATGCCTTCTCAAGTTCATTGTTGTAGACAGGATCAATTGCAGCCCGAAGACAAGACGAATCGAGTTTGATGATGTCTCCTCGCTTCGTCTTAGCTCTAAGTGCAGTTCCCGGTTTTGTTGCTCTTATTGATGACACGACTAGGTTGGTGGGGTCCAATTCAAGCTGTTTCAAAGTCCATGTGTCTGCTTTTCCGTCGGCGAACCTGATGAATAACTTTGACGACCCAACAGGCTTGACTTCTGTGATATGATCTCGCCGTCCGGGGGGGGTAGCGGTCTGCGTGCGAATTGGCCGCATCATTCGGCTTCCACCGCTGCCCAGATAGGTGATTGGCGCGTAATGCGTTTTTGCGTGATAGACGTTGCGTGCGGAGTAATGACTTCTTGTTCTTTCGCGAACATATCTGACATATCCAACGACGCCGAAATCCTCAGCCAAATTCGATGTTCGAGCGTCATATATCATTCTAGCCAAATTTTCCTCCAGCTGCGAGTCAGCTGCTTGCCTCTTGCTTTGGTGCAATGCTTACCTTGATCGGTATCCGAGTGATCAAACTCCCTTCAACATAAATGTTATACCAGTAAACGCCCTCTTTTTCGTATTTCAAAACGACATTGGCCCGTATTGTGTATCCTGCATTCGGTGTATCTTTGGCAAAGTGCAACGTCATCGGCTTCAACTCGTTCTTTTTTCCAGACGGACTGACCAGTTCCCACGTCATTTCCCTCTCGCCGCCTGAGTTGTCACCAACCTTGAAAGCAAGAAACAGCATTAAAGGCAGTTGAATGCCCATGCCCTTAGTTGGCGCACCCGCGTGCGGAAGAGTCACATGATCCACGATTCTTATGGCACTTTGGACGTTTTCCGTTTCAGTTAAAATGTTCTCACAGACGATGGCCGCGGCCAGAAGCGGGATTGTTTTCTTCGGTCCATGCGAACGACGCACTTTGCCCATTTGAACTAGCTCCGATCAGTCTTGTGAAGTCGGCCCAGAAATGCCACTGGTCGGTTCGCCGCTTCTAGTTCTTTTCGCGCATTTGCCCTGAGTCGTTCACGTACCCACGCAGACAAGTCTAGACCAGCAAGTTCGGCTGCGTCTCTGAACGATTCCTTTTCGGCAGGACCAATCCGAATGTCAAGATACTCGCTCTTAGCTCGATCTGGTGGCTTTGGTGGCCTTCCTCGCTTTAGTTGCTTTTTTTCCATACCCTTAATGTACCGGCAAAAAATATCGTGTCAACTCCATTTTTCCGATTGACATGTACCGTTATTGTCGGTACGATAAAGACATGCAATGTGAGACATGCGAGAGTCTGGCAAGGAAGTTTGGCAAGAACCGTGACGGAAGCCAACGGTATCAATGCCTTCAGTGCAATCGCACATTCACCCCGAAATCTCCACAGCCTCTCGGCGGCGCGCATCCCGGCAACAAAAGCGATAATGTGCCTGCGTATGATCCTGGAAGGAAACAGCATTCGAAGTGTTGAAAGGTTAACCGGTGTCAACCGAAACACAATCATGGCCGCAATGGTTCTAGTCGGCAATCGCTGCAAGAACTTTCTCGAATCGTTTGCAGGTCGGATGAACGTCAAGGATATACAGGCGGATGAGGTATGGGGCTTTGTTTCCATGAAGGAGCGCACGCGATCCAAGAAATATCCTGGACAACTGGAAGTCGGCGACGCTTACTGTTTCGTTGCATTAGAGCGCTACACCAAAATGGTAATTGCGTGGCATCTTGGCCGTCGATCCTCAGAAGACGCACACGAATTCTCTGGCAAGCTGGGAGCGGCAACACAAGGACGATTCCAGGTGACAACCGACGGATTCACGCCGTATCGGACTGCCATCCCCGCGAATATGCCGCAAGCTGATTTTGCTCAGTTGGTCAAACAATATGCGACAAAAGACGACCACAAGTATTCGCCCGGTGAAGTGACCGGAACCGTCAAGACGCCGTGCTGTGGCAATCCGGACGAAAGCCGGATTTGCACCAGCCATGTTGAGCGCTCGAATTTGAGCCTGAGAATGTCAATTCGGAGAATGACCAGACTTACAAATGCGTTCAGCAAGAAATGGTCGAATCACGAAGCGGCGCTGTCGCTGTGGTTCTGCTTCTATAATTTCTGTAGGCCACACCAAACGCTAAAGCAGACCCCAGCGATGGAAGCCGGACTGACCGATCACGTTTGGAATCTAGGTGAGCTTTTGATAGAAGTCGCAAAATCAACGCTGAGTTAAGACACTACCTGCGGCACGTACGCGAAGAAGGTCATGGAGTTCACGTCGACTAATCCGGTGCGCGGCGAACAGTTCGGCGGGCTGGATGCGAGCAACGCATTGAAGTGCGGAGGTTCGTGCACGAGCCGAGCCAATCTGGCGGCGGCGCTACTCCGGGCCCGAGGCATCCCGGCGCGAACGGTTGCACACTTGCCGACGTGGTCCGGGCCGCTTTATGAACACTGGTTGATAGAGTATTGGCATCCTGGCGCCGGTTGGGTTTGGCTAGAAACTTCGATTAATGAACACCAACCGTCGCCGTCCAGTTTGGTCGTTCTAAACGTGGCGAACCCTGAAGACGAAGACAACGCGTTTCAAAATCCGCGCGAACGAGGGGTTGCTCCAGGCGCGCCGTATATGGCGGTACAGGAGCTTTCCAAAGAACTACGACCGGACTATCTGCGCCGGAAGGCGGAAGACACTTCAAGCCTCGCGACACCTGAAGCGGCACTCCTAGGGAACCCAGGAGAGCTAAACGCGCTTTTTGAGGCGGGGTGGCGAATGCATGACAAATTGGCGAATAAAGCGAAGGTCAGTCGGCGGCTTGAAGATCGGCGCCAGGAATTGTTGGATGCTGCGCGAAAGGGCGGAACCGTCAGGCTAACCGGGCTCCTGAACTCGTTGTCCCAGGACGAATCAAAATAGGCGAATCATGCCCTCGGTAAGAAAGTAATCGAAATTGCTCGTCGGCGACGCTTACTCGAGGGATTCCACCAGGCGCAACAATCTGGAGTATCAGCTACTCGCGGATGGCGGTTTCGCGCAATCGGGGCGATGCTTCGAAGAACACGTCAATTGTCACTTCGGACGAAATCGACGTTTACCACTCAATATCGGGGCTTATGATTGACAATCGCCTGCCGAGACCCGATGCTAGGAATCTTTCGAAGGTGCACGCCATGCTTGGAATGGATGGAATGGACTTAAGCTTTCCGACCGAAATAAACGCACTTCCCAGTGACATTCAAGCTTTCCTCGACGAAGCGGACCGTCGCATCGAACGATTCCAACTTGATCGAAACATTCCGGGTTTTGTGCCAAGCGACTATGCTCGGGTCTTCATGACACTCCAGCGCCTGGTGGAGAGCGACCTGGCACGCGGGGAACGTTTCTGCGAATGGGGAAGCGGATTTGGTGTGGTGGCCTGTCTGGCGGGCATGCTCGGATTTGATGCCTATGGCATCGAGATCGAAGGCAAACTCGTCGATGCTGCCCGAGAGATCGCCGCCGATTTCGACGTGTGCGTTGAGTTTATTGAAGGTAGCTTCATTTCCATGGAGAGCGCGGCACGCATTGGCCCCAACGAGCGGTTTGCCTGGCTTACGACACAACAGATTCCTGGATTAGGCTTAGATCTCAGCCCCGCAGATTTCGATGTGATCTATGCCTATCCATGGCCGGATGAGGAAACTCTGATCGGCGCGCTATTCGAATGCCATGCCGAAGTGGGGGCGTTGCTGCTGACCTATCATGCCGACGGTAACCTGCGCCTGCGACGGCGCCAACAAAAGAAGCGCCGACGTCTGCCAACGTCTGGATAAGGGGTTGTTCGGACTGACGGATGGAACCACAACAAGTAATCGACCGGACGCGTCGCTGGATATCGTCCATAGTGATCGGGCTCAATCTTTGCCCATTTGCCGAACGCGTGTTCAAGGGAGAAAGGATTCGCTACATCGTTAATGACACCACGGATGCCGTGGTCTTGGCGGCGATCATCGCTACTGAGCTTCAGTTTCTCGCATCAGCTGAACGCGGCGAGGTGGAAACGACGCTGGTAATTCACCCGCGCCACTCGTGAAGTTCGTCGACTACAACGATTTCCTGATTGTCGCGGACCGGACAGTACAGGATCTCGGCCTCGGGGGAATCATTCAGGTCGCGAGCTTTCACCCGGACTACCAGTTCGCAGGCACGGCTCACGATTCGGTAGAGAATTACACGAATCGATCGCCCTATCCGATGGTGCATTTGCTCCGCGAAGAGAGCATTTCGGGTGCCGCAACCGATCCGAAAACCCTGCTCGATATTCCGCGGCGCAACATCGAAACACTCGGACGATTGGGAATCGAGAAAGTCCGAGAAATACTCAACGCCGCCGCATTCGCGCCTGGAGATGAATGACATGGGCACGGAATTCCGAAATACGAGACATGCCAGCATTTCGCGGAACTCGAGCACCGCGTCCTAGCCGTACTCAAGCTGCCCGAAAACAAGAAACACTTGCGACCTTGCGAGTACGTGGCCAACTTCCTGGCCAGTGGCCACGAACCTTCCGATTCACCTTGCAAAACTCCCCGCTTCCCGTATACACGCCGCGGCACGAAAGACTTCGTCCGTAGATAGGGATAGACCGTCCATGGGTGCCGCCGGGAAGCCGACGTTCTCCGCCTATTGGCGAACGCTGAGGCCCGCCTTCGGCGTTTTGGCCTTGAGCTTCGTTGCGCTGTGCGGCTGCTTCGGCGTCAGTCAGAATCCTAGCTATTTTCCGCGTCTGTTACCCACCGGCGACATCATCCGCACCCATGCTAAACCACCTGGCTGGGGCTACTTCACCAACTTTGATCCGCATGCCTGCCGGCTGGAAGTTCGACCGCTGGACGGCACGAATCCGGTGCGAACATCGCATGTGTTAATTGCCACGGTTTACGATGAGCACGGCAAACCACGGCGGAACCGTCGTGTAGAGTGGATGCTCGAGGGTGTCGGCAACATCGTCGAGGTCGATGAGAGTGGCTACTTCCCCGGGCGTGGCTACAAGGTCGATAACAAGTATGCGGTCAGTTACACGGATTACTGCGAACACCGAGTCACGCGCGGCACGGACAATCCTAATGATGATTTCGTCATTCGCCCCGGGCAGACCTGGTGCGTGATCTCCTCGGCCGTGGAGGGAGACACCTATGTGACGGCCTATGCTCCGGAGATCGCCAGTTGGCCGGCGCACAAAGTGGTCGTGACGAAACATTGGGTCGACGCCGAATGGATCATGCCGCAGCCGGCCGCCAATCGGGCCGGTACGGAGCATACATTCGTAACCAACGTCTTTCGGCATACGGACAAGCAGCCACTGGCGAATTACAAGGTGCGGTACCGCGTTCTCGACGGTCCCCCGGCGATGTTTCTCCCCAGCCGAACGCAGGAGTTCGTGGCGGTTAGTGATCTGAGCGGCAACGCGGCGGCTACGCTCGTGCAACTTTCACCGCAACCCGGCATCAACCGCATCAGCGTCGAAATCGTCCGGCCACCCGATCCGACTTCGCCGAGCGGGTCAGGCATCATCATTGGACGCGGTGAAACGACAAAGGAGTGGCTGGCGCCGTCGGTGTCACTCAGTAAGACAGGGCCTGCGGCCGTCGCCGTCGGGCAGGAGGCGCCGTACACGATTACGGTTTCGAACAATGGAAAAGTCGAGACGCAAGCGGTGACGGTGCGCGACACGCCGCCGGAAGGATTGGAGTACATCCGTTCGGACCCGCCGGCCGTCACCGAAGGAAATCAACTCGCCTGGACGTTAGCGCCGCTACGCGCCGGGACAGTCGCATAGCATTCAAGTCATTTTCCGGTCGTCCCGTGTGGGAGCGATTTCGAATACAGCGACAGCCACCACGACCGACGGATTGCGAGCCGAAAACGTTGCAACAACGCAGGTGACACAGCCACAGTTGAACGTAACGAAAGTGGGGCCAGTGGCCGGCATGGTTGGCGTGCCGATCACGTATCAGATTACCATCACCAATCCGGGAACCGGGCCCGCGACGAACGTGTTGTTGAGCGATGATTTCGATCAAGGATTGGAACATGAATCGCGGGCGAACCCGGTGGAGCTTCGAGTCGGCACACTCGGCCCGAACGAGACCAGGACCATTCCGCTGTCATTAACACCGCGGCAGACGGGCCAGCTAATGAATCGCGTTAGCGTGACGGCAGACGGCGGCCTCAAAGCACAGGCACAACACCCGGTAAACGTGCAGCAAGCGCGGTTGACTATCACGATGACGGGCCCGAGTCGGCGCTACGCGGACAGGCCGGCGGTTTTCGATATCCGCGTCGCCAATACCAGCGATGTGCCGTTAACGAACGTCATTGTCCGCGATCTGCTTCCGCCGGAGCTTGGGTTTATCAGTGCGACCGAAGGCGGGCAGCCAGCCGATGGGCAGGTCGTGTGGAACCTTGGCACGATGCAGCCGCGGCAGGAACGAACATTGCAACTGACAACCAAATGCCTCCGCATCGCCCGGCAAGCTCTCAACGTCGCCACCGTCACCGGCGATCCCGGCCTGCAAGAACGCGCTGAGTTGCCCATCGAAATTCTGGGACTGCCGGCTTTTCGCCTGGAGGTGATCGATGTCGATGAGCCGGTTGAGGTGAACGGCAAGACTTCTTACAGAATCAGCGTAACGAATCAGGGTTCATTGCCGGGTACCGGAATCGAAATCGTGGCCATCGCGCCGCCGGCGATGCGTGTACTCGATGCACGAGGTCCGTCGCAGGCGAAAATCGAAGAACCCAAAGCCGAAGGCCAACGAATTGTGTTCGCCGCCGTGGAGGCGCTGCCGCCGGGACAGACCTTGAACTACACGGTTGACGTGCAAGCGCTCCAGCCGGGCACGGTTCGATTTCGCGTCGAGATGCGGGCGGCGACACTCGAGCGCCCCGTGATCGAAGAAGAACCGACTACCATTTTCGCGTCGGGCAACGGTCCGGCGCCGCCGCCTGGTGGTGCACCGGCGCCGCAGTTGCCGCCGACGAACTCACCGCCCCCTCCAAGTTCGCCGTGAGATGAACGCGCTCGCTTGCCGCGTCCGCTCTATCCCCATACAATTCGGCTTCAGCTTATTGAGACGGATTCTCAACTAGCTGTAATTCACACGGGGATAAGCTGATGCATTCCATCTTGCTGGTAACGTCATTGCTTTTTGTTGATTCATTTCCACCGGTGCCCGAAGCCGTGTCGAGCTTCGGGGCCGCGGTCTGCGATGGGTATGTTTACGTCTACGGCGGGCATTTGGGTCGTGCCCATGAGTACTCGACCGAAAGCGTCAGCAACAAGTTTCGCCGCTTGCGAATTGACGATCCCGAGAAGGGTTGGCAGGACCTCCCGCCCGGGCCCGCCGTTCAGGGCGTCGCTTTAGTTGCCCACGGTGGCAAGCTCTATCGCATCGGTGGCATGCAACCGCAAAACAAGCCAGGCGATAAGGTGAATAACCTCTCCTTGGCGACTTGCGGTGTTTTCGATCCGAACAAAAACGAATGGAGCGCGCTTCCGTCCTTACCGAAAGGCCGATCGTCTCACGATGCCGTGGTCGTCGGCAATCGCATTGTCGTGGCCGGCGGGTGGTGCATGAACGGCGCCGGCAAGGAGAGCGAGTGGCATGACACCGCAATGATAATGGACCTTTCCCAGGAGCCGTTGCAGTGGGAGGCCATTCCACAGCCATTCCGCCGCCGTGCCCTGAACATGGCGACGCTCGATAGGGAGGTGTACGTCATCGGCGGATTGACACCGGACGGTGCCAGCGAACTGGCAGTGGACGTGCTGGATATGACCAGTCAACGATGGAGCGAAGCCCCTGAGCTGCCCGGCCAGCTAATGAATGGATTCAATCCTGCCGCGTGTTCGATGGGAACGACGATCTTTGTAAGTCCCATTGATGGGAACATCTACCGACTAGACGACAAGCGCGATAAGTGGGACCCCGTCGGCAGGTTGAACAAGGCACGATTCGTGCACCGGATGCTTCGGCTTCACGACAACCAGATGATGGTTCTCGGCGGGGCGTCGAAAACCGGCAATGTCGCAGCGACCGAAGTCGTCGAACCGTCAGGCAACCTCCCGATGATTTCCAAAGGCGCCGCCGATGCCAACAAGAACAATTCGCAAACGCATTGTCCAATCCTGACTGATGTTTTGATCGGTGCGGATGCGATCGAAGTCGAGTACGGCGGCATGAAAATCAAGCTATGTTGCGCTACATGTTTGCGGAAATGGAATGCCGACCCGGAAGCCTACTTGAATCGGCAATGGCTTCCCCAGCTGGGCGAGACGCAGCTGCCCAAGCGCACTATCGAACAAGTCTATTGCCCCGTTTATCCCAATCGGGTTGTATCCACGAAGGATCCGTATGTGGAACACAATGGAGTGAAGATATATCTGTTCAATGCAACGACGAAACGCAAGTTCCTGGCAGAACCTCAGAAATACCTAGACCCGAAGGTCCTGCCGCAACTGCAAGGTAAATGACCAGGGTAACGTTGCGCAAAAAAAAAAGAGACGCCGAACCCGAAACTGTCGCCCAATCAGTTTCAAGTCCTTGCGTCTCCACTATTGATATTAACAAGAAAAACTCTGAATTCTATCCGGAAAACCCCGTATCTTTGTCGGAGTGACCATCGCTGGATTCGTTGTCGGACAATCGCATTTCGGGCTCGGTCGCAATGATGCGGCGTTTTACTGCATAACGGATCAGATCTTTGTGATTTCGAAGCCCCAGTTTTTCTGTGACGTGTTTTCGATGGGTTTCCACCGTACGCGGACTGATGTGCAATCGGGTTGAAATCTGGTTTCCGGTCAGACCCTCGGCGGTCAGCTGCAATACCTCGCGTTCCCGATCAGTCAGCGTATCGTACGGATCGAGCGTTTTTCCCTTGGCCCGCTGCTGGTAGGCCAGGAGGGATTCTTCGGAAATCGACGAGCTAAGGTAGCGCTGTCCGTCGGCAACTTTTCGAATGGCAGCGACCAGTTCATCGGAGCTGGCTTCCTTTTGGACGTAACCCGAGGCCCCCGCTTTGAGTGCTGCCACGACGTATGAAGGGCTGGTATGCATCGAAAGCACGACGATTCGAGTTCGCGGAGAGCTTTCCGAAGCGCGTCGTGCCACCTCCAGGCCATTAAGGTGCGGCAGCATCAGGTCCAGAACGAGGATGTCTGGTTGAAGCTGGCTGACTAGGTCGACTGCCTCTCGTCCGTCGGCTGCTTCGCCGACGAGTCGGAAATCGGGCTCGCGCTTGAGCAGTTCGCGCAAACCCTGTCGGACAATCTGGTGGTCATCGGCCAGCAACAGGGTCAAAGGCATTGCGTCTTCTTTCTTCAAGGCTTTGAAATGGAAGCTCCGCCGTCACGCAGGTGCCGCGGCCTGGCTGTGAGTCGATCCATAACCAACCGTCCAGTAGCACTGCGCGCTCGCGCATTCCCGATAATCCGCTGGACGAACCGGCGGTGCGCGCCTTTTTCACATCGAATCCCACGCCACGATCTTCGATCTGTATCCGAACGGTCGTTCGATCGAGATGCACACGGACGGTTGCCTCCTTGACGCCGGCATGCCGCGCGACGTTGGTCAACGCCTCTTGCACGATGCGGAAGGCAGCGGTTTCGACGGAGCGCGGGTTCATACGTCGATCGAGACCGCTATGTTGGAAATCGACGTGGACTTGCGTCTGGTCCGTGAAGCGGTCCATGTGCCAAAGCAACGCTGGCAGGAGGCCGAGGTCATCCAACATCGTCGGCCGAAGTCTAAGCGAAAGGTCACGGACTTTCTCGGTTAGCTCTTTCAACAGGCCTTGCGCTTTTTCAAGCGATCTTGCGGCGTCCGGCGAAACGGACCCGTTCAGAGGGTCCAACATCATGCCGAGGCCGGTGAGGTATTGGCCGATTTCGTCATGCAACTCGGATGCGACATGACGCCGTTCCAGTTCTTGCACTTCTAAGAGGCGGCGGGACAGCGCCAAGAGTCGTTCGGCGTTCTCCTGCTGTTGGACTTCAGCGCGTTTGCGATCGGTGTTGTCAGCGAGAATGCCGATGCTGCGGATGATGAACCCGTCCGCATCCTTGACAGGGGATGTCCACAGGCTGATGTCCACGCTGCTGCCGTCCTTTCGGCGAAGACTCGCTTCGAACCCGGACTGCTGCTCGCCGCGCAGGTCGGCTCTGCGAACGCTTTCGAATTCTTCACGGTTGGCATCTGAAACCAAAGGCAACGGCTTTCCCAAGACTTCGGATTCTGTCCAGCCGAAAATGCGGCACGCAGCCGGGTTCCACGTGCGAACGAGGTCACTTCGATCCAGCGAAACGATAGCCAGCGGCGATGCCTGGATGAGCGACTTGAGTGTCTCGTTGGTTTCGCGGAGCGCATTTTCCGCTCGAACGCGTTCACCGATGTCTTCCGTGTGGACCATCACGAGGTCGGGCGGAAGAAACACATACGTAACGGCCAGGTCTTTCTCTTCACCCGTAGTCTTAAGACAATAACGCATCTGTCGCTGGAGAGCCGATCGCTGGTTGTAACAATGAGCGATGTCACGCGCAATGTCGGGTGCACCGGCAAACAAAGTGTCGGCGTCAGTCCCCACAAGTTCACGAATCCTGCCGCGCGTGATTTTCTCGGCCGCCTGATTGTAGTCAATGAGGCGAAAGCCCTCGTTGGTTTTCCGCCACGTATACGTCGGAACCGGAAAACCTTGGTACTGATTCCGCAATCGATCCTCAGCCCTTTGACGATCGGTAATGTCAAGGCACACGCCGATCACGCCGGTGATTTCTCCCCGCGCGTCCTTCAATGGCTCCAGATGCGACAGGAATGTCCGATCCTGAAACGTGATCGTTGTTGACACGGACACTCCGCGGAGCGCCCGGAGATGCAGCGCATAGGGTTCGTAGTTCGGGTCGTCATTTCCCAGGTACTTCGCTAAGGTCATTCCGTTCAGTTGATTAGGCGTGAGCCCCAGGCCCGCCAGCCCGGCGCCAACCGATCTCGTGATGACCAGATTGGCATCGGTTGTCCAGAGCATCGCCGGCATTTGTTCAATGAGGATACGGAAGTATGCCTCACTTGATTCAAGCGCCGCCTCGGCATCTCTTCGCTGGGATTCGGCATGCTCTAGTTGCTTGAGCCTCGCGCAAGCTCTCTACCTGCGCACAGTTCCGTTTCACTCTGCCGATCATTTGGCATCTGTTCCGCCTGATGTCGCCTGACAATAGTCCATCGTATCCGAACGGCGTACGGAACCCAGCGCAATTGTCATGTTGCAGTGGATGTGGGGTGACGGTCACCAGGTTCCATTGGCGAGAATAAGAGCTGGCCCAACAAGTTGTCACTAGGATAGCCGTGTCCGAGATGCTGGCGGAACCCTTCGGCAAAACCAGTGCTGCATTGACTTCCACAACGGGCGCTCCAGTTTCGCATGGTGATCAGATAGTGATCGATTCCGTGATGTTTGCGCAACCAATCCCGCTGGCTAGCATGACACGCTAACATCGCTTCCTTGGCATCAATGACGCTCGTGATGTCGACCAAAAAACACGGATCCACCGTGCGGCCCAATGAGTCCTTTCCGTCGACCGCGTCGCAGTAGTAGAGGTGAGGCACTTTGGCAGTGGGTTCAGCATGGCCGACGTCGCACATGAAATTGGGCGCGGCGCCGCAAAGGCGGCGGCACGTGTGACGGCACTCGTCATTTCGTGGTCGAGCATGTAATCGGCAGGGCTGTGCGTGATTACGATGCGTGGCCGCACTTGCCGAATAAGCCGCGTCACCCGCTCAAGAGTGCGTTCGCAGTACGTGACAAGGAGATCGCGCTCGTCGAGACAATGATATTCAGCGTTAATGAGCGCTGCTGCGGCGGCGCCTTCGGCTCGGCGGACGCGGCTGATTTCGTGCGGCGGTAGTTCGGCGGAGCCGCAATCTCCCGCCGTCATGCTGGCAATGTGCGCCCGCCACCCATGTTCGCGGACTAGGCGGATCAATGTCCCGGCACAGAGAAACTCGGCATCATCCGGATGGGCGAGGACCGATAAGACAATGTTGTCCACGCTCACCATCCATCCTTCAGTCGACGATTACTGCGGCCGTGGCGAGGGCGGCGGAGTCTGAGGCGCTTCCGGCGCTTTCGGGATCGGACTCGTTAGCAGCTCGGGAAGCGGCGATCCCTTTCGGGAAAGGGCCAATTCCACGGCCTCGGATGAAACGATAGGTACGCCATCTTGGTCGACGTCGTCAAATGGCCCTTTGAAGGGCGGCGGCGGCAGCGGACGTTGCAAGTGCTGAGCTACCCGAATGGTCCCCAAGGAAGGCAATGTCGGCGCCAAAGCAAAGTAATCCTGCATCAGCGATGCGGCGCGAAGCAATCGTGTTCGATCTTTGTACACCGCTCGCAAATATTCCAATTGGATCGTGTAGGCATCTTCTTGCGTGTCGATGTCGCGGCGAAATTCCGGATACTTCAACAAGATCCGTTTCCAACCAGTCGCCTTATCCTTTGCCCAGGTCGACGGCGGACCGAGCGCGGCAGGATCTTCATACGCTCGAAGACTTCGTGTCACTTCGGCTTGTTTGAAAAGCTCCGCCGCTTGGTAAAAGAGCTTACGAGCGGCAATGGCATCCGGGGTTTGCTCGACCAACGATTTGTAGAAGAAGTGATCGAAGTTGGTCATGTGCCGTTCGCGCTGATAGGCGCTAAGGGCATCCGGTGAAAGTTCACGAACTTTTTCATCCGACATGTATAGCCCGTTCTTCTCGCCATGCGCCAGATACATTTGATGGGTAAGGTCCCACGGTTCAGCGGCCCACCGGGTGCCAACACCGACAGGAAGCGGCCGTTTGGCGCCTTCCGCATCAGACAGCGACTGCGGAAACCAGTCTCTGATTTCCCAACCGGTTTCGTCAAACCAGCCTTCTTGTTCCCGGCGTTCGGCGATGTAGCATTGTGCGCGTGCGGGGTAACCGCGGAAGATGGCTTCCGCCATTCCCCACTTCACCTTTCGCTTGTGTGACTTGTCGTCGAGTGGATCCTGAGAATACGCATACCAGGCGCGAGCCACTGCATAGTTGTCCTTGTCGTCCGTTAGTTCGATGCTGTCCACCGCATCCTCGAACAACGAATCGCGGAACATCGAACGTGGCGGCAGAATCGGAAATCGTTCGGCGAGCGGCCTCAGACGCACCGGACTCAGGTCGCCGGGCGCCGCATACTCGTAGCGAGTGGGGATTTTGAAATTGACGGTAAGGAAATCGATGATGTCTCCAGGTGTTTTGTAGTTGAGTTTCTCGCGTAGTCGGCGCACCAGGTGAGGGTGCTTGAGGCAGAAGTCTTCGAACTCCGCCCAATTGATCTCGTCACGATCATTCCGGAAACGAGCCGGGCTGCGCTCGCGCGGATCGATGCAGCTCAGCTGATACAAGGAACGAAGCGTGTTGTTTTCGTCGCTAATACCCATCTTCCCTTGTTGTGTATTCGCGATGTAGAAGCGCATCTCCGCGTTATGCTTGTTTTGCCGTTCGCCTTCGGCCAACAATTCGACGCCGCGAGCAATGTAGAAGTACTTGTCCTTGATTCGATCGAATTCCACGGACACGTTGTAAGCGAGGTTCCAACTTTGATAGAGCCAAGGTGTGATGAAGTGGGGTTGAAGCTTGACGATCATTTGAACACGCTGGTCCAGCAGGTTCCATTCATGTGTTTTTTGTTTTTCGTTGGCATCAAACCATAAGTAGCAAATCACGGCGCCCCTCGCGCCGAAGAGCATCAATCGGAGAGCCGAGCTATCCAGCGTCACCTTGTCTCCGTAGTCCTGCTCGCGCAAGTCCAGGGCTTTGGCCTGCGTTTTCATCGGCCCGCGAAGCAAGAGGGTGCATGTAAAAAGCACGATGATCAGCGCAAAGTAAACAAGTTTGCGCTGAACGGATGGTTGTTGTAACGGACTGGCCATGTATAAGCTCCAGAATTCAGAATACAGAATCCAGAATTCAGAATTTCATGAGGCGACTTCGCGGGCGCACATGAGATAGAACGACAGAACAATCCACGGCAAGAGGTATCCCACCAACATCAAACCCGTCAGCACGAGTTGCGAGCCGGAGATATTGAATCCATCTTCGACGAACCGGGTGAGATCATACCGCGCCACATCCGGGATGGCACGCAAGAACCCACCTAACACCCAAGCGAAAACCTTGTCCACATTCTGCACAACCGTCACCAACGGGGACTGATCGAGCGGCATTGACGTGTGTGCTCCCGTGAACAGGCGAAAAGCGTTCTCAAACGATCCGCCGCCGATCGTCTGACCCGCCGCTATGGTGCGGGCAAAGGGCAGTAACGTGCCAACCAGGTAGACGCAAAGGGTGGTGAGGAAGCTGATGATGCCGCTGAGAAACGTGCTACAAGTTACCGCGATGCCGACAATGAGGCAAATTCGAAACCAAAGGCCTGCCGTGGCCTTGAAGAAATTCTGTTCGAAGCCGCGCGTCGAATCCAGCACATAGAAATCGTACTTGGCTACGCCGAGATATTGGGTCCGACTGACACAACGCACCGTGACTTGCAGCGGCGGCCGGTCGCGCTTGCCGGCGTGCCACTCGTCGAGATCGCTGAAAAGCAAAGTCGGTACTTCGACGGAGAGCGTGTGAAAGTCGGCGATCTCCTTGTCGGGGATCTCATAAAAACCATACTTCTTCGCCAGCTCGTTATCGATCGCGGTGATGGATTGTTCGCTTGTCGCTTCGCCGAGCAGCTTCTCGCGCTCGCGGCGATAGGCTTCGAGTTGTTCCGGTGTGCCGGGCAGTTTTCCAGGTTTGGCTTTCCAGTTCTCGAAGAGAAATGAAACCAGAATTCCCTTTCCTTCCTCACGTCCCTTGGTGGTACGAAAGATGTCGAAGGTAAATTCGCAACGGACAGTTGGCTCGGATCGCTTCCCGAGTTCGGCCGAAATGGTCGGAAAGGTCCATAGGGCATACTCTGGCTCGTCCGGCCGATCGGGAACGGTGATGTACTGGCGATACTCCCATTCGTAGCCGACGTTTTTCCCGCCAACGACTTTCAAATCGCCGTACACTGGAACTCGTGCTTTGTAACTCTGTTCGCGCGCCTCATCGGTAATGTTTCGATACACAAAGATGAGGCTGCACCCGGCAATGATGGCAAGCATGAGCGTCATTAGCATCATGTAGCCGATGAAACGGCCGATGACGATCTCGAGTCTTTCCACAGGCTTCGTGACGACCGTATGAATGACCTGGCTGCGGAGGTCGGCGGGAATGCTGAACGATGCCAACAACGCTGCCGTGATGAGTAGCAAAGCCGTCATGGCCGTGAACACCGTGTTTACGTAAGTGCGGACCTGGTACTCCGCTTTCTCCTGATCGATGAACCACGGGGCAAACAGAAAGATCGGCAGCATTAACAGCAAAAACGCGATGAGTACACGGCGGCGCACGGCTTCCTTGAAGCTCAACTTCGAGAGCGCCCAGATGCGGCGGAGGCTCAACCGGCGTAGATTGCCAAGCACCGGCAACAACACGGCGGCCAATGCACAGGCCGCCCCATACTGAAATACAACTCCCTCGTAAGGAAACACGGCGTACCGTTGTTCTGCCGCGAACGTCTGTGCAAACGGCGAAGGACTTCCGGCGGCGCTGGCGCCCGGTTCAGTCCATCCTCGAAGGTTCCAGATCGTTTGAAGGCCCGCGGGAAGCAACATTAAGAATAGACCGAGGATCGCCACGGCCCCTACGAACTGTCCGCCGGAAAGGCTGCGGTCGTCGCGATAGGGGCTTGGCCCACGAATGACTCGTAGGATGAGCCAGATTACCAGAGCGAACGCGGCGACAGCGCCGGCCGTGACCAGCCATGTTCTGACTTCCGCCGGGACGGACTCAAGCCGAAGAGGGTCTTTTTCGATTACCAGTGCAAACATCATGTTTTGAGAGATCCAACGTGATTAGCGGCGCTCGCCCGTTCGGACGGGTTCGCTCTTGTCTTTCTCAGGAAGATATCGACGGCCGGGGTGCGCCTTGCTCTCTTCGACGATCCGCAGGAACAGCCGTTCCAACGTCGTTGTCGGGTGACCTACCATTTCCATATTGCCGCCGTGTTTGCGGATCACGGCTTCGAGATCGCGCTCCAGGTCATTGCTCAATCGAAGTCCGTTCGCTTGCATTTCGACGCGCTCAGTGTCCTCCAGCAGGTCGCGTACCCGACCGAGCACTTGCAGTTCACCTTCGTAAAGAATGGCAATACGATTGCAGATATCTTGCACATCTTCCAGGCGGTGGCTGCACATCAATACGGTTTTGCCTTTGTCGCGCAGCCCCATGATCAGGTCTTTCATCCAGCGCGTCCCAAGCGGATCAAGGCCCGAAGTCGGTTCATCCAAAATGATGAACTCCGGGTCGTTGATCAGGGCTTGCGCCAGCCCGATCCGCTGACGCATGCCTTTGGAGTACTCTTTGAGGATGCGTTTCTTATCGTTCTCCAGACCGACCGTCTCAATGAGTTCGGCGGCTCGCTTCTTCCGGACCTCCGGGGGCATATCGAACAATCGGCCGTAGAAATCAAGGGTCTCTTCCGCATTTAAAAAGCGGTACAGATACGATTCCTCAGGAAGGTACCCAATGCGCTCGTTCTTGCTTACGCGCGTCGCCGGCTCGCCGAAAACCAGTGCTTCGCCTTCGGTGGGGAACAAGAGGCCGAGAAGAAGCTTGATGGTGGTGGTCTTGCCGGAGCCATTGGGACCGAGTAGTCCGAAGATTTCGCCGCGGTAGATTTGCAAACTCAGAGCGTTCAGCGCGCGTTTCTTTTCACGGCCCCAGAAATCGCGATAAACCTTGGTCAGTCTCCGTGTTTCAACGACCAGATCGTCGGCCATCTCGGCCACCTCTCACGAAAGCGTACTCGCAGCGCACCGGGCACCTGTTGCCAATACGTCGGCACAGGCGGCGGCGTTCGAGAAAAATTATCGATAGATGACGAAACCCGCAGCATTATCGTATCGAGGGTGTGAGGAAATGCTATTGCAAAATACAGCGTCCAGGCCGATCCTCTAGAGTTGATTTCGAGTCGCACTAAGTTGAAGTCGCATCGGCGCTGCACATCCGAAACACGGTGATCTCAGGTCGCACATTAAATCGCACGCGCCTCAAATATCCCAATCCACGATTGATGTACAGCCAACGTCCGTTGCCGATGTCGAACTCGCCGCACGTATATCTCGGATTGTTCACGGGCAGCATCGGTGGCGGCAGAAACGGGGGTTTACATTGTCCGCCGTGCGTATGGCCGGAGAGAATCCAGCCGCGACATGCCGATAGGCTCGGCAGGTCGACGGCGTCGGGATTGTGACACAAGGTCAACGCCGATTTTCCCCAGTCGACCTTGGGCAACACGGTGTCCGGGCGGAAGGCGGGTCCCCAAAAATCATCCATCCCGACAACTTGCAGCCCCGTCACGTCCACGCACTCATTGCGAAGCACACGTATTCCCAGGTCGGAAAGACGACGAACAAGTTGGTCGGCGACCTCGGCCCGCGACCAACCCAGGCTGTAATCGTGGTTTCCCAAGATGGCGAAACAACCGAGTTCTCCCGGTACCAAATGTTCAATCACCCGAGCTGTCGCGTCCACCTGCTCGGCCCTACGGCACGACATGAAATCGCCCGTGATAACAATGAGGTCGGGGCGCAGGTCAGACACGCGGTTGAGGGCGGTCACGAGGTAATCGCTGTCCACAACCGGACCGACGTGTAGGTCGCTTATCTGGACGAGAAAGCGACCCTCTAACGTCGTTGGCAGGTTGGCAATTGGGAGGTCGCGTCGGACGACGTCGATCCAATTCGGTTCGATTCGCCAGGTGTACGCGCCGAGTCCCGCCACCGCCAAACCGGAGGCAACCAGAAACCTCCGGCGAGTGATGCGTGGGATTCGCGTAGGGCCTTTCATTGATTCGATAATTACTTCTCGGCGATCACTACTTCTTTCGCTTGTAGTTGATCGTCATGAATTCCTGCCACTTGCCGTCATCTCCGAGCATGCTCGAAGTGAGAGAGAATTGGTCCTTGGACTTGATTTCGATGGCGTCGCGCATCTTAACCATTTTTCCGCCCAAGGCAGGATTGGGCCCTTCAGTTTCGAGCGTCAATACCTTGCCCGCGGCATCGACGGTGCCTTCGTACTTCCACAGATACGCTGTCATCGAGTCGACCCATGTGCCGACATACTTTTTCTTTGCAGGTTCATAACCGAGCGTCATTACGGCAGCCATTGAAATATCACCGAATTGTGCCTTGACATCCGAGACCATCCAAAGGCCGCCGAGCATTCGCGACGTTGAGACGGCGTCACCGAAGTCACCTTGCCACTCTCCGACGAACTGCTTGAGCCATTCGTGTTCCTTAGTTGGTTCGGTCTTCGGCGGTGCGTCCTGTGCGCGGGCAGTTTCTCCGCACCACGAAGCCATCACCATTACTGCGATTGCGAACGCTTTCATTGCATGCTCCAGTTGAAAAACAGGTAACTACGTTTGTTATCTACGATTTTGCTTGCTCCCATAGTCCGCAGAGGTTGCCTTGCGGATCAATGATCGCCGCATACGCGCCGACTCCCGGTACGGCCGTCCGCGGTAGCGCCACTTTTGCCCCAAGTTTCGTCGCCTTTTCGATCGCCGCGTCGATGCTGGCGACATCGACATAGTTCATCCACGGCTGCTGCGGATGCTGTCTTTGCATAATGGCGCCGTTGATTCCAGGGCCTTCCGTGCCGGTATCACATAGCCAGTATTCCGGCCCGGGAAGATTTGCTTTCTGGAACTTCCAACCAAAAACCTCACCGTAGAATTTGGTGAGCGCCTGAGGCTCGTTTGCCGGGATTTCGAAGTGCACGATTCGGTTGTTCGCCATGCTGCAACCCCTCATCAATTCGTTGATTCAGTGCTCTTGTGGGTGCGGTGAACTTCTTTGTACGCGAGTCCATTCGCCGGGGCGAGGGGTCATGCCGTCTCGGTGTCGGAATGCACCGGTTCACAACGGATCTCGGTCTTGACCGAATTGGCGATGAAGCATTCTTCGTGTGCCTGGTGATGCATGGCGTCGATTTCCGATCGCGACGGAGTTCTTTCACCAAAGAACGAAACGTGCGGCCGAAGCCCTACGGCAGTTATGGCTAACTTGCCGTCCGCATTTTTCGCCAAGGTTCCAACGGCCTCGTCTTTGTACTCGTCGACAACGAATCGACGTTTCGCCGCGATGGATAGAAACCAAAGCATGTGGCAACTAGACAGCGACGCCACAAATGCCTCCTCCGGGTCCACGGCCGCGGCCAACGACATCGGTATCGGGACCACGCTAGGCGCTGAGGACGCGATCACCTCGATGCCGCCGTCGAATTGCCACCGGTGAGCGCGGGAGTAACGGTTGTCGGTAAACACCGCTCCATCACGCCGCCACCGAATGGTCGCTACACACTCAGCCATGCCTTAACTCCCGCATAAAGCGCACAAGCGAAGGAACGTTGATTCCATTCCTCCGCTTGCACGCCAGGTTTGCGCTTTCCGATCCGTGGTGGCCTAGCGGCCGGTCACATCGTCAAGGTCTTCGGCAGCGAGAGCGGCCAAAACACGATGCCAGTCGATCGACGGGTCGTTCGAGCGGCGTGCCGTTGGCTTGGCCGGCTGGCCCGGACGGTCGCCGTCCGGTGCCGGCGGGATGGGGAATGCCGCGGTGACCAGAGTGACATCGTTCGGATTGTAGTTCGGGATGAACTGTTGCCCGCCGAAGACCAAACCATTGATTGTCGAGAACGTTCCGGTCACGGCAACCGAGGCCTGGACCACCTGGAAACTATCACCATTATTGGGAACGTAACTGCCCAAGAGGGAGACATTCATTGTGCCATTCAGCGCAGCGCTGAGGTTGGCCTTGAGTTGATCGTGTTGCGTTTGCGGCGTCAGTCCGCCGATCTCGATTTCGAGGATTCCGCTTGCGCCTTGCGTGTAGTTGCCGCTGATGCGGATACGACCTGCGGCGCCTGTGCCGCCTGGCGCCACGGTGGCGCTGTTGTTGGTGATATCGCCCAGGATACTGCCGGTGCCTTCAAGCACGCCGCCGTTTAGAACCGCACCCGCTGGAACTTTGAGTGTTCCACCGCCCAGCGTGGTTACGCCAGCCGTTTGCGTGTAGATGCCTGTCGATGTAAATCGGCCGCCCGGATTGAGCGTTAAGGTACCGGCATTGCTGAATGCGGCGGGGGTAACGATGGAACGCATCCCAGCAAGAGTGAGTGACCCGGAACTCGTCATGGATGCCAAATTCGCCAGGGCGTTATTGTTGACGTGATCTACAATCAACGACGCCGGACCAAACAGGTCAACTGCCGCGGAGATGGTAACAATATTCGCGTCCATGATCTTGAGGATGCCCGCCAAGTCGTAAGTGCCGCCAGTCAGCGTCGTACCTGGCAGGTTGGTGAGTCCACCAAACAGGTCCAGTTCTGCGCCGCTGAGCACTTCAATGGTGCCGAGATTGTTAAACTCCGCATTATAAAGCGGCGTTCCTGCCTGCACGGTAACCTCATCGGCATTGGTAAACGTGCCGCTGCCGGAAATGTCGATCGAGGCCGCGTTCAGGGTGAGCGAACCCGTGTTGGTCCAGCCGCCGCTTCCGACAAGGCTAAATACGCTGGTCCACGTGCCGCCCTCGAAGCTAAGCGCGCCGTTTCCGGTTATGACACCGCTGTCGATGTCGAGGCCGGTCGTAACTGTCAGGGCCGAATCCAAGGTAATAAACCCGTTCCACGTCGAATCGATTTTGACCTCGGCAAGGTTGCCAGCGTACCCAGCGTCAACGGTCGAAGCGAAGCTGACAGTGCCCGCAAAGGTGAAAATCGCCTTGTCACCTACACCAGGCACGATGCCGCCGCCCCAGTTGTTGGGATTGCTCCAGGCCGTCGGATCGCCGGCGCCGCCGCCGACCCAAGTCGCGACGAGTTGATTGACCTGTTGGCTCAGCGGCGCCGACGTGCTGCCGTTGAAGTTTCCGTCACCGGCGTACACGGCCGTGATCGAATGCGACCCGATGGATAGGCTGCTGGTCGTGACATCGGCCTGGCCGCTGCCATCGAGCGTGTCGGTTCCGAGGCTGGTGGCCCCATCGAAGAACTCGACGGACCCGGTCGGTAAGCCGGCCCCTGGAGGAACCGCGCTCACGGTCACCGTGAATGTTACCGATTGTCCGTGCACAGAAGGATTGACAGAGGACAGGACCACGCCCGAGGTGTTGGCTGTGTTCACCGTTTGCGACAAGATCGGTGACGCACTGCTTGCAAACGTCACGTCACCGCTGTAAACCGCGGTAATGTTGTGTGCGCCGACACTCAGATTGGAAACCGGGAGAGAGGCGATGTTGCCGACTAACGGCGAACTCCCGAGTGTGGTTGCCCCGTCCTTGAACGTGACGGTGCCGGTCGGTGTTCCACTGCCGACCGTCACGGTGGCGGTGAACGTCACCGTCTCACCGAACACGGTTGGATTGATGTCCGCGACCACTGCTGTGCTGGATGCGACCGGCGTAGCGTTGGAATTGTGATCACCGGGCGTCAGCATGGCGCCCGCTGCCGGGAAGTTCGCGCTGATTTCAGCGGGATCAAAGGTGATGCTGAACGGGTCGGTGCCGGCCAAATCGCCGTTGAACCATGCCGCGAACGACGATGGCGTCAGGTTGTCGATGAAACGCACCGCCGCATCCGGAGTGCCTGCCGATTGAGTCAACACGACTCCCCCGTATACCGTGCCGCCTGCGCCCGCGTCAACCCAGCTTACGGTGTCAATGATGACCGCGCCAACCGGCAGTTCGAGCGTACCGTCGTTATTGGTGTCGTAGTCCGTGCCGGGGGCGATCGCGCCCGCGTTGGGGCTGGCAATAAGCATGTATGTGTTTGCCCCGTTCTCAATCGCCCCGCTGCCCGTATTGAATGAGGACAATGCGATCTTCGTCGTTGCAGCCGGAATGGTATGCCCGCCTACACTGGCGCCAATGTAGAGCAGCCCGTTGGTTCCAAGCAGGAAGCTCGACAAATCTTGAACGAAATCGGCGTTTCCGATCGCGCTGCCGACGTCACCTTCCAAAACCACGACAAAGACGTTGGTAAGCGCCGAACTCGGTGTGCCCCGAATCTCGATGTATTCCCACGGGGCGTCCGTGCCCGGCTGATTGATACTTAGCTCGTTAAGGACCACTGCGGGGGTGACAAGCGCGTTCACGTCTTGGGTCACGCTCAGCGACGTACTTCCGCTGTAATTGGTATCGCCGAGATACTGGGCCGTTATCGAGTGCGAGCCAATGGTCAGCGTGTTGATTGTCAAATCGCCTTGGCCGCTGCCGTCCAGCGTGTCGGTGCCGAGGCTGGTGGCCCCGTCGAAAAACTCGACGGTGCCGGCCGGCGTACCTGCGCTGGAAGTGACTGTGGCGGTAAAGGTCACCGGCTGCCCATAGATGGACGGGTTAAGCGATGAAACGACAGCCGTGCTGGTGCTGGCCTGATTTACCGTTTGGCTGTATGGTGCCGATGTGCTTGCATTGTAAGTCGCGTTCCCTTGGTAGGACGCGGTAATCGAGTGAGAACCGGCCGTCAATGTGCTAACGATAACCGAGCCCTCGCCGTTGACATCGAGCGTGTCGGTACCCAAGCTCGTCGCGCCATCGAAGAACTCCACTATCCCGGCAGGTGTACCTTGCCCGGACGGATTCGTGACGACGGTCGCGGTGAAAGTGACTGCCTGGTTGTAGTTCGAGGGGTTGATATCCGCCACGACGGTGGTGATCGTGTTGACATTCGCCAGTACCACATCCTGCGTGATGGCCGGCGAGGTACTTGTGTTGAAATTGCCGTCGCCGAGAAAGCTTGCCGTAATGGAGTGCGAACCGACGCTCAGGCTGCTGGTGCTCAGATCCGCTTGACCGCTGCCATCGAGTGTGTCAGTTCCCAGACTGGTGGCGCCATCGAAGAACTCAACCGTGCCGGTAGGGAGGCCCGCACCAGGCGCCACGGCCGTTACGGTGGCCGTGAACATCACCGATGCACCGAAGTTCGACGGATTATTATTGGAGATCACGACGCTGCTGGTATTTGCCTTGTTCACCGTCTGAGTGATGGCGGGCGACGTGCTGGTGGCGTAGGTCGTATCGCCCAAGTATTTGGCGGTGATGTTGTGAGCGCCGACCGTCAGGCTCGACACGCCGAGAGTCGCCTGCGCCGAGCCGTCCAGTCCGTCGGTACCGAGGCTGGTTGCACCATCGAAGAATTCCACGGTGCCCGTTGGAGTTCCAGAGCTGCCGGTTACCGTCGCAGTGAAGGTGACCAATTCACCAAAGACGGAAGGGTTGATGTCTGAAACCACGGTTGTGGACGAGCTAGCCAGCGATGAGAAATTCGCTGCGCCCGGAGTGACTTCTGCACCGGCAGGTAGATTGGCACTGGCCTGGGTCGCGCTGTAAACCTTCGAGTCGTTGGTAGCGCCGGCCAAATCGCCGTTGTACCAGGCGGCGAACGATGATGCCGTCGTGTTGCCAAGGAATCGCGAACCGGCATCTGGCGTGCCTGAACTCTGCGTCAGCGTCACGCCGCCATACACGAGGTCTCCTGCGCCGCCGTCCGTCCATCCGCAGGCGTCAAGGATGGTTGCGGTACCTGGTAGCGCGTCCAAAGTTCCGTCATTATTCGTATCGTAATCGGTCCCCTCGGTGATCGCGGTGATGGGGCTCGAAATCAGCAGCAGCGAGCGGGTACCGTTCTCAATTCCACCGCCCGCCGTATCCAACTGCGCGTCGGTAACAATCGTCACTCCACTTGGAATCGTGTGCCCGCCGGTCGGGGACTTGATGACCAAGAAACCGCTTGTGCCCACGCTCAAGCCGGATACATTCACGACGAAATCCGCAACGCCGGAGCCAGCGCCGTCGCCTTCGATATCGACCACATAGGTGCCGGCCGGGATGGTCGCACTCGGGGTATCTATAAGCTCGACGTACTCATACGGGTTGTCGGTAGCCGGAGGATTGAGGCTGATTTCGTTCAGTAGCAGCGCCGGTACACGGCGGTCTTCCAGATGTTCAATTCGCAAGCACGCCTTTGCGAGTCGGCCCTTCCTACCGCCAAGGCGATGGGACCCGGAAACCGCTGAGTTACTTCCGCTGGAATTACGACGACTCCACCTGCTCATGTTGTGCTTCCTCCTAAGGTTAACGAACCATGCCGGCGCGAATGCGAAATCGCGTTCCACTAACTGCCAGATGCTCGCAATGTAAAGAATCAAGAATATGATCAGGCGTTCGTTAGGGACAGTGCAAGATAATGTGAAGAACTTGTTAAGCTTGGGTAAGTTGTTGGTTTGACATAAGAACACTCCGAGGCGAATACGCCTCAAGCGGCACAGAACAAGCGTCTACTACCCGCCGCTACATTCTTCGGGTCAACTTAGCGGTGCAGGAAGAAGAACGCACCATCGACGGAGTCAACAACGTCGGTCAATCGTAGCGGTGAGACACTCCGTCGATGGAGGTTCGGAATCCAAGCAATTTCGATCCGCGCCTACCAATCAATGTCCAACACATCGGCAAACACGGAATCTGCACTGGCCGCCGCTTGGGTACTCGTCCTGTACGCGGGACTTGAATCACCATGCCGCTCAGCTACCGTCGGTTCTGTTGTTTCGACTGCCCCAGCTGGTTGAGTGTTCGGGAGCGATGGAGGTTCGATGGGCAATGGGGGTACTGTCGGATTTTCGGGGTTCGTGAATGGGGGCACGTGCGGCAAAGCGTCGGAGTTCTTGTCGCCCGGCGTGAGATGCCCGTCAACAGGGAAATTGGGGCTTAGCTCCGCGGGGTCAAAAACGAGCGTGTTGATTGAGCCCGTGAGATCGCCGTTATACCAAGCGCCGACCGAAGTTGAATTGGCCCGGTTAAAACGGCACGCCGCGTCAGGAGTTCCCGCCGCCTGGTCTAGAATCACATTGGTGTAAACGTACTCGTCAGTGTAGTTCTCAAACCAACCGACGCTGTCCAGAACCACGGCGCCGACCGGAAGCTCAAGCACATTATCGTCGTTGGCGTCATAGTCGGTGCCTTGGACGATGCTCGTCGAACTCTGAATCAACATGTAAGTCGCCGCACCGTTCTCAAGCGTACTCGAACCGGAATCAAAAAGCGTGTTTCCGACCAAGGTCGTCGCGGGTGCAATCGAGTGGCCGCCGGTAGGGGACTTGATGATCAGCAGGCCGTTCGTTCCCATCTGGAACCCAGTCAATGGCTGGACGAAATCCGCCTTGCCGCGTTGAAACTCATCCTCAATATCGATGTTGCCTTCGAACTGAACAAAGTAGATATTGTTCAAGGTCATACCCGGTGTCCCGCGCATTTCGGCGTATTCCCAGGGGATGTCCGAACCGCCGGGGAGGTTGATCGCCAGTTCGTTGATCAAAACGGCCGGTACACGCCGGTCTTCAAGTCCCTCCAGAACAGGTCGGAATCGCCGTGAATTCTTGGCCATCAGACGCATGTGTGCTCCTTCTGCGGTAGTGTTGTGAGCTGTCCAAAGCCGAAACGGTCGCATTACTCCAACGCAAAAGACGTCGCGGCTTTCGCAAACTGGTTTATAAGTCCACAGCGTGCGATTGATGTCGGATCGGTAAAGAGCGTGTGAAGAAATGGGCGGCAATTCAGCTGACGCCTTCGCCCAGCTGTCACCAGTCGCTCCCGCTGACGGTTTCCCCTCCGCCGCGGGTACAGAGTCCAGCCAATAGCTCCTTCTTTATCAATTGCTGAATGAAGCGTGCGGAGCCGTCACCCATGCAGACGTTCATTCCGTTGGAGTGGAAGCTATAGAACTCACTGTCGTTAGTGCAGTTTACGACGCATGGCCCCCCGATTTTCTTGCCGTCCGGCGTGGCCCCACTAAGGCTAAAACCGCAATCTGGATCCGCCCAACCCCAACCGTCATCCGTAGCAATGCCCTGATTCTTGCCCACCTGCCAAAGTGTTGGGCGTCCGGCGTCCTCACCAACCATGATGGTGTTCGACGTGCCGTCCGTAACCTGCGAGATGCGGATGGCCTTGTCCTTTTGCAGGATGCCGTTTCGATCAGATGGAGCTGGGACATTGTTAACTGAATAGAAATCCGGCTTCACCTCGTTGACGGAGCCGTAGTCACCAAAGCCCATCGCGGCTTTAGGACTCAGTGGATTAACACGTCCCGGAGGCACCGACGGACACATGAAGAGTCCAATGTTGTGCGAAATGATGGTGTAGTTGTCGGGATGGTTCCAGCTCTTATCCATCTTGTACAAGTTCTTCAGATTGTTCTCTTCGATGTACGGAAGCCCTACCGGCGTCCATGAATGTGCGGGGCCAGAAACGCGACTCGGTGGAAATGTCCCGTGAGTGTTCTCGTAATTCATCAGGGCGAGGCCTAGCTGGCGAAGATTGTTGGTGCATTTCGCTCGGTTCGCGGCTTCACGAACCTTCTGCACCGCCGGTAAGAGCAGGGCGATAAGTATGCCGATGATGGCGATAACCACCAGCAATTCGATGAGTGTGAACGCTCGCCGCGACGTCATTCCGTTAGTTGTCACCTTTTTTCTCCATGCGTTTAGAAGCCCGTGGGTGCGGTAAGTTAGCCTATACATCTCCCGTGTTTTTGCCCCGAACATGGTGTGAAGGTTTGTTGAAGGTTGTGAGAAGGACTTGCGCTTGTTCTGTGCTCAAATGGGGCCTTCACCGACAATTCACGGCGTGAACACCCTTTCCACCCAGTTGTCAAATAGTTTGTCGATCCACCATGTTTAAAGACACACGATGGCGGGTGGCGCTCTTTGTGTTCTTGTCCGCCATCAGCTGCATCTTGGTTGTGTTATTCCTCTCGCCAGTACGTCGCGATGGCATCATGCTGCTCGGGTCGGCGTGTATTCCGGGCGATGCGGTCGACGATTCACGGCTCGCGGACACACTGGAAGATGGAACCCCCCATAATCAGCTGGGGGGAATCGGTTCCGGCATTGCCTACGCCGGCGTCGGCAACCGCTACCTGGTTGTTGCGGATCGCGGCCCCAAAGATGGAGCGGTGTCGTACCGTTGCCGCGTGCACGCCATTGAAGTCCGGATTCTCAATGACGAGGGTTCACCGATAACCCCGCGGTTGCTCGAGACTACGCTGCTTGTGGATGAGGAAGGAAAACGGCTTGTCGGGGCCGCCCAGGCAATCGAGCGCCGTTACGATCCGGAAGGGATTCGAGCTGGCGCCGATGGAACGATGTTCGTCGTAGACGAATACGGTCCATCGCTCGATGTGTTCAGCAACAGCGGTCGGCGAGTGCGGAGACTCTCGATCCCCGAGAAGTTCCGCAGCACCAACGCGCACGGCGATCCAAAGGTGGAACTTCAGAACAGTCGTGCCGGCCGGGTTCCCAACCGCGGATTCGAGGGCCTTGCGGTGTCGCCGGACCGCAGCAAGCTACTGGCAGCCATGCAGAGTCCATTGATTCAGGACGGTGGTCGCGATGGTGTCAATGTCCGACTCTTGGAATTCAGCGCCGAAACCGGCGACACACGAGAGATGGTTTATGTTCTCGACAACGCCGAGTACGGTCTAAGCGAAATCGTGGCCGTCGGCGAGCATGAATTCATCGTCATTGAACGCGACGGCAAAGAGGGCCAGGCAGCGAAGTTCAAGCGGCTATTTCGCATCAACACAAGCACTGCGACCGACGTATCGTCTCTGACATCACTTCCCTCCGCCGGACTTCCCAATGACGTAAGGCCCGTGCGAAAGCGATTGTTTATGGACATGCTGGATGCCCGATTCGGCCTCGCCGGGCCTCAGTTTCCAGGCAAGATAGAAGGACTGGCATTCGGCCCCGACCTACCGGACGGAAAACGCCTTCTCCTCATCATGAGCGACAACGACTTCCACACTGCCGTGCCGACCTGGATATTCGCATTTGCGGTCGATGCAGCTCTACTTCCAGCTCGTTAGACTAATCATGCAACGGATCCGATAAAGCACGAAGCGTGGACGGTTCTGCGGCTGCCGTAGTTTGTTTCTACGGCAAACGTCGGCGCTCGAATTGCCTATGGGTTGGCTCGGCTTTAGAATATCCAGACAAGTTGCCCTAACCGCGTCAAAGTTCGCTACTTAGTGCCGAGCCGATTTCGTGAGTTCAAACACTTCTCCGTCCACACACGATGAATTGCCTAAGGACCTGCCGCCGGTGCAGGCGCCGTCCGGAAGATTCATCGTGCAGCTGTTCTTGGTGCCCGGGTTGATCGTTACCGTCGCGGTTCTCATTTTGTTGGCATTTGGTTGGCTCGTCGGCGGCGAGTCCCAACCCGACAAACTTTTGGAAAGGCTTGAAAGTACCAATGCAGAAGTGCGCTGCGCGCGGCCAACGAAATCGCACAGCGGCTGAAACGCGATGAAGACCTGGCATCAGATCCAAAGCTTGCTTTGCGACTCGCGTCAATGTTGCGCAAAGCGGCCGACGAACTCGATCGAATCACGCCGGGCACGACTGAGGCGGAACAGGATGATGCGCGAAAGAGGTTACTGGAGAAACGAAAGGACCTGGAATTCCTGACGCCCTGCGTCGGGAACATGATCGTGCCCGCCGGCATACCGATCCTGAACGAGATCGCCGTACACGGCAAGGGTCGTGATCCAAAGACCAAAGCGCTTCTGCGGCGGCAAGCCGTGTGGGCCCTGGCGAATCTAGGAGAAAACGTCAAGCGCTTCGCGTCTCTGTCGAGCGAGCGGCGTGACAAGATCCTGGGCGACCTGCAAACCGAGTCGCTTCGCATCGGCGCGCAATCCGATTCCGCACGGGTGGCATTGCAGTTTCTTCAGGGGAATCAAAACGGTACTGGCGTAATTACCGCACTCGCCGAATGCTCCAAGGCGGATGATCCGTTTTTGCGGACGCTCGTCGCGCTCGCTTTGACTTTTTGGGAAGGCGACGGCGACGAAAAGGCGCTTGCCGAAAAAACGTTGCACGCGTTGGCCTACGATGACGGCCGCGGCACTCGCATCGAAATCGGAGACGCCGATTGAGACACCGCTCGGGGCAGGGGAGATGTTAATGTAATGGCGCGTGAGAGCTTCATATCAAAGTTGGGTTTGTACCTCGGATGCCTCGTGGGCGTGATCGTCATAGGCATCACGATCGCGGGTTGGTATCAGCGCAAGAAGCCCAATGACCCCGTGGAGACAGTCCCCTCTGCCGATCGTAGCCCGGCCGGGTGGGAAACCAGGTACACGGCCACGGTGGCGCTTGCGCGACGCGGCAGCGACCTTGTGAAGGACCGTATGGAAATACTGAGTGAAATGCTGGACGAGGATCAGCAACGCCGCAACTTTCGCACGAAGCTCAAAGACGGGCGTGAATCGACGAACGAACTCGAGGCCCAACAGACAGTAACGAACGGACTCAAAGCCCTCGTGGAACTGCATCGCAAACGACCCGATATCAATCTGTCGTCGTTCCAGGCGGCGTTGAACAAACTCGCGGAAAGCTCCAACGTGCCCCTTCGTGACGAAGCGCTTCGAACGAAACTAGACTTAGAGCCTCTAACGAAATGACCCAACCAAGCACTTGGCGCCCTCTCGCGAGTTAGCGTCCCTTTGTTCACGCCATTGTGGTTCTGCGAACAAGCTTTCGAACAAGGAGAGGTAACTTCACCCGGGCATCGGCGGTGTCTGCCCATTGATCCAAATGAACGGCACGAGTCCAAGCCATTGACGCGATCCTCGCAGATACCTGCCGGGAAAAAGCGATTGAACTTCGTGGGAGTCTTGCCGCTGTAGACGAACGACGCTGCGTTGACGGTTATTGTATCCGATAGGTTTGGCGGGCCGTACAGGGATTGCGCAAACAAGAAACCCCGCCGTCCTGGCAGAACGGCGGGGTTTATCTTTAACCTTGGCAGCACCGCCAACACGCTCAAGGTTCAGAAAGCAATCCTTCCGCCACCAATAGTTGATAGTAGTCCGCCATCGACAGGATGCGTAGCCCTTCGTACGGATGCATTGCAAGAAGTATGCGGTCGTTTGTGACAAGATAGTCGACACCAGCAGCCAGGGCCGCTCGAAGAATCGGACTGTCTTTCACATCTTGAGGTATTATGTGGCGCAATGCGCCTGGCTCAACGAATTCGGCGCGGCGCGAGATCCGCTGCCGGGAGAGAATCGCCAGGCGACGCGAGAAGCCGAGTTTCTCCGTCAGAACGTGTTCGAGTTCGTCGAGCAAATAGTCGCTGGCGTAAATCCGCCCCGCGCACGCACCGTCGCCGCAACCATTGCCTCCGCGCCTTCGCCGAGAAGCGCCTCGGCGACATAGACATTGGTGTCGAAGAACACCTTCATGAGCCGTAGCGATGGTCGTGGATGGCTCGGTCAATCATGGCTTGATCGATGCCTTTGTCGCGTGCCGTTTGGCGCGCGGATTCGGCCTCGCGACGCCACTCTGACTCAGCGAGTTCGGTAAGACGTTGCTCCAGAACGAGACGCTCCGGACCAGGGAGTTGGCGGATTTGATCAATTATTGATTCCACGCTCGGTGCGCTCATAGCCATCTCCCGTGGGCCATTCCAACGAGGATATTTACCGACCGTAAGGGAATGTAGCGCAAAATAAAACCCCGCCGTCCTGGCAGAACGGCGGGGTTATCTTTAACTTGGTAGCACCGCCAATGCGGGATGCGGACATGAATATGTCCATCGACGTGAGAGCCGATGGCATTTGTAAATCATCCTTAGAAAGGAGGTGATCCAACCGCAGGTTCCCCTACGGTTACCTTGTTACGACTTAGTCCCAATCGACCGTTTCGTCTTCGGCACCGGCTTAGTGCGGCGACTTCGGACGCCCCGCTCTTTCGTGGCTTGACGGGCGGTGTGTACAAGGCTCAGGAACACATTCACCGCGGTGTTGCTGACCCGCGATTACTAGCGATTCCAACTTCACGAAGGCGAGTTGCAGCCTTCGATCTGAACTGGGGCGTGTTTTTTGGGATTTGCTCCCCCTCGCGGGTTTGCGTCCCTTTGTTCGCGCCATTGTAGCACGTGTGCAGCCCTGGGCATAAAGGCCATGAGGACTTGACGTCATCCCCACCTTCCTCCGGTTTAACACCGGCAGTCTCTCCAGAGTCCCCGACATGACTCGCTGGCAACTGGAGACAAGGGTTTCGCTCGTTATGGGACTTAACCCGACATCTCACGACACGAGCTGACGACAGCCATGCAGCACCTGTAGTAGGTTCCGGACTGGATACCGTTGGGGTAACGTTTCCGCCCCCTACTTCCTACCGCTTTCGCACATGTCAAGCCCAGGATAAGGTTCTTCGCGTAGCCTCGAATTAAGCCACATGCTCCACCGCTTGTGTGAGCCCCCGTCAATTCCTTTGAGTTTCAGCCTTGCGACCATACTCCCCAGGCGGGGTACTTAACACTTTTGCTTCGGCTGTGAACCCATGTCAAGTCCACAACCTAGTACCCATCGTTTAGGGCCAGGACTACCGGGGTATCTAATCCCGTTTGCTCCCCTAGCTTTCGCGCCTCAGCGTCAGAAGAGGTCCAGCGCGTCGCTTTCGCCACCGGCGTTCCTTCCGATATCAACGCATTTCACCGCTCCACCGGAAGTTCCGCATGCCCCTACCTCCCTCGAGACCGCCAGTATCAAAGGCACTTCTCCGGTTGAGCTGAAGGATTTCACCCCGGACTTGGCGAGCCCGCCTACGCGCCCTTTAAGCCCAGTGATTCCGAACAACGTTTGCACGGTTCGTCTTACCGCGGCTGCTGGCACGAACTTAGCCCGTGCTTCCTCCAGGGATAGGTCAACCTTGCGGCTTCCTCCCCCTCGACAGTGCTTTACAACCCGAAGGCCTTCATCGCACACGCGGCGTCGCTCGGTCAGGCTTGCGCCCATTGCCGAAGATCCTCGACTGCAGCCTCCCGTAGGAGTCTGGCCAGTGTCTCAGTGCCAGTGGCGCGGGTCGTGCTCTCACACCCGCTAGCCATCTTTGCCTTGGTGAGCCGTTACCTCACCAACTAGCTAATACCACGTGAGCCCCTCCCGAGGCGAAATTCATTTCGTGGCAAGAGGATGCCCCCTCGTCACGATCGCCGGGTATTACCCATCCGTTAGAATGGCTATCCCGATCCCCGGGGTAGGTTACCCACGCATTACTGCCCCTTTCGCCACTTCCCCCAGCCGAGTTACCCCGATGGGATTCGTTCGACTTGCATGCCTAATCCACGCCGCCAACGTTCGTTCTGAGCCAGGATCAAACCCTTCAATAATTGTTAGCCTTCCTCGCAGTTAACCGAGCGCTTACGCACTTCGGCTCGCCCCGAGGCACTTTCCGGACGTTGAACGCTAATGATTCACCGCCGGTTGGTAATTTCAGCTAAGCCAGAAAAGCTTGATTGGTCGCCTTGCGGCAGACTCAAAGAACTCGCTAAAGCGAGGTCTGTGTCTCTGCCACAAGGCAGTACACATCCTCGCATTGGCTCTTAAAAGGTGCTACCAAATTGTCAAAGATCAAAAGGAAAACAAACCCCACAGACGCGTTTCCCACTATTGGGTTTACTCGTCCGATTCAAGAATTAGACGTAGCGACACCGGTTAAGGGTTCGCCAACTTCTAATTATTTGGGGGTCCTTAGATGTCCCGCCATAGGCAGAACCAGAGGTAAATATATGGGGACTATCGGTTGGAAGTCAAGTGTTATTGAAAAAAAGTGAAGAATGGTCCGCGCATCGGCCACTAGCGTGACCGGAATGTCGCAGCTGGAAAGCCATTGAACTGTTTGTCCGTAGGCCCATGTTGAAGGCGCGTAACGCAGGCAGACACTTGATTCCGGCAGCCCCGCGTGTGGTACGTGGTCACGACGCCCTGCGGAGCGCTCCGTAGGTGCCGGCGGCACTGGCGCCCAGCACCACGCCGCTGTTGGGTCCCACCGAGAAGATCACGCCCTTGGCGGCGCTTTGGATAATTCGATTCAGGAAAGTTCGTTCCGCGTTCTGACGCAAGAGCTCTGCGCCGAGCGGGCCGACGCCTATTTCCATTCCCAGCTGGCCGACGAGCGAATGGAGTTCGTTCTGAAGCTGGCTTGCGGGGATGCCGATCAGCATCGCGTTGAATTCGTAAGAGACACCGGCCCCGATGGACAGGTTCAGCGCCAACGTCCCACCCAGGAAATCGTCCGCCGTCAATTCATCCCCCTTAAAGCTCTTGAGAGTGTAGATGGCGCCCCAGCCGGGCAATGCAGTCTCCGACTTGGAAACGGAGACAGGAATGTCTACGTCCTTAATGGTCAGACTGGGCGTGGCGACGCCCATTTGCAGGTACGAGTATTTCTCCGTTTTCTGGTTGGGACCGATCACTTCGATCCACCCCCAACCAGCGGTCCAGTAGGAAATGCCAATTCCCTTGCTCTCGGAGTTGCCGTATTTCCATGCGCTCTTTTTCTTGAGACGAAGCATCGCCATGGCTGTCACCTTTACATTGGGAGTTTTTAGTTTGGCTGCAAAGACGTGTTCGCGTCTCAGCCGTTGCGGGCGGTCTATATTCCTATGCGAAAGGTGAAGCGAAATACTGCCAGGTTTTTAGAGATTTTCAGTGCCCGCCCTCGCTGTCGCGAGAGTGGCAAAAGACCTTGGCAGTTATTCATCGCGGATATCGCATAGGGATTTAGAGGCATCGGACGCCTGGTGATCGATCGATTCAGCGATTGTGCCGCAGGGTGTGATTCAACGAAATTTTTTAGCCGCTGCAATTTAGCAGTAGGAGACAAACATGGGGAGCTTTCTGCGCAAGCCTCGGCGCCACCACCGCCCGTTTCTCGAGCGCTTGGAGCGGCGCCTGCCGCCGGGGAGTCTGTTTAACAGCTTGCTGCTCGGAGAGTCTGAGTTGATGCTGGAAATGGACCGGGATAACCTCGACGCGTCGGTCTCGCAATGGCAGATGATCGACGACAAGGGAGACGGTGGCGCCACCCTGTCGTTGAGCGTTGTAGGTGGGGGGGCGGCCAGCGATTCCGTAGAAGTCCGTGGGCCGGTCCGACGCTCGGAAGAATCGACAACCGAACTAACGAATCCCGAAACCTATTCGCAGCGCTCAAGAATAGCGCCTTCCCGATTGGCGCTGAACTTGTCCAGTGTGGCAGCGATGGCTACCGGCAGGCTTGCGGCGCCCATGCCGGGGCTGGCGGCTCGGTCGATGATGCCGGGCGCCATGCCACTTGACGCTCCTGCCATCGCCGCCGGTGGTTCCGCGGCGAACGCGCCGAGTAACCAGGCGCCGAGCGCCACTCAGGAATCCGAGATGGTTGACAACTACGGCAAGCTGCCGGTGAGCTTCGAGCAAAATATCGGACAGTTTGACGAGCGGGTCGATTTCGTGGCGCGCGGCAGCGGATCGACGCTGTTTTTAACGCCGTCGGCGGCAGTGTTCGCGATGCAGAATTCAGAATCCAGAATTCAGAATTCAGAATTAGCGGCACACATGGCGAGAGTTGATGCGTCGGCACGACGTGACCTCCGGGCGCTCACGCAACCCGGCTCGCCGGAAGCAACAACTGGTGTCGCCGTGCACATGCAGATCGTCGGCGGCAATCCCCAAGCACAGGCGACCGCCACCGACCAGCTGCCCGGCATCACCAACTACTTCATAGGCAACGACCCGAACGAATGGCACACTAACATCGCCAGCTTCGGCCGGGTGGAATACGACGAGGTTTATCCCGGCATCGACTTGGCCTACTACGGAAACAACGGAAAGTTGGAATACGATTTCATCGTTTCACCCGGCGTCGATCCGAGCGCGATTGGCCTGGATTTCGCGGGCGCCGACGGCATGGAGATTAACACACAGGGTGATCTAGTTATTCATACCGCCGTCGGCGATGTCGTGCAGCAGAAGCCGTTTACTTACCAGGATGTCAGCGGCAGTCGGCAAGAGGTGGCGAGTGGGTACGTCATGGACGGTAACACGGTGCACTTCGAAGTTGAGAACTACGACCAAAGCCTGCCGATCGTGATCGATCCGGTGGTCGGAATCGAATACTCAACATTTTTGGGAGGCACCGGCGCCGACAGTGGGAATGCGATTGCCCTGGATGCCAGCGGGAATGCTTACGTGACGGGAAGCACCACATCGGCCAATTTTCCCACGACAGCGGGTGTTTTCGATTTGACCTTCAACGGCGTCGGAGACGCGTTTGTGACGAAGTTAAATGCGACCGGCTCGGGCCTTGTTTACTCAACCTATTTCGGTGGGAGCGCTGACGATTATGGTATCGACATCTCACTCGATAGCAGTAACAACGCCTATGTGACCGGCAGTACATCCTCGACGAACTTTCCGAGCAGCGTAGGCGCCTTCGACACGACGTTCAACGGCGTCGAAGACGCGTTTGTGACGAAGCTAAATGCGAGCGGGTCGGCGGTAACCTATTCCACCTTTTTGGGCGGCGCCGGCAATGATTACGGTCATGGGATTTCCGTAGATTCCGGCGGCGTTGCCCATCTGACCGGTGCGGCTTCAAGCACCTTCCCGACCACGCCCGGCGCTCTCGATACGACGTACAACGGCTTGACCTGGGATGTCTTCGTAAGCAAACTCAATCCTTCGGGCTCCGGGCTAGCCTATTCCACTTTCCTGGGAGGGAATGGAGACGATGTCGGTTTTGACATCGTTGTGGATGGCAGCGGTAACTTCTATGCAACCGGCATATCATGTTCGCCGAACTATCCGATCGTCCTTGGCAGCTTCGACGACACGAATGTGGGTTGCGATGCGTTCGTTACCAAGATAAACCCGGCCGGGACCGGGCTGATTTATTCGACCTTCCTCGGCGGCTCTGGCTCTTCTAGTTATGATTATGGTTTCGGCATTGTCCTCGATACCAGCGGCAACGCGTACGTCACCGGTGTTACTGAGTCCAGCGACTTTCCGACCACGCCGGGTGCATTCGACACCACGATAAACGGAAGCGCTGGCAACGACGATGCCTACGTAACCAAACTGAACGCGACAGGTTCAGCCCTTGTATACTCAACATTCCTGGGTGGAGCGGGTTATGACGCTGGCTACAACATTGCCGTAAACAGCAGCGGTGAGGCCTACGTCGCCGGTCTCACGGGCTCGAACAATTACCCCACCACCGTAGGTGCTTTTCAAGATACGGATATTGGCGGTTGGGACGGCTTTGTCACCAATCTTAACGCCACTGGCTCTGCCCTATCCTATTCCACGTATTTGGGCGGGATTGCTTCCGACTTTGCTGATGGACTCGCCCTCAACGGGAACGGCGATCCTTACATCACCGGGAGCACGTCTTCGAGCAGCTTTCCGTCTACCCCGGGCGCTTTCGACGCAGCGCAAACCGCCGGTAGCTCTGACGTCTTCGTGACCAAGCTTGGAGTATTGCCTCAAGGGTGTACGTGCTTCCAACCGTACACCATCACGACTGCCGCGAATGGCGCGAACAGCGTGTTCGCCGCGGACCTGGACAGCGACGGCGACACGGATGTCCTGTCCGCGTCCAACCAGGACGACAAGATCGCGTGGTATCGCAACGATGGCAATGAAAACTTCACGTCCATTACCATCACGACCGGCGCCGATTCCGCGAGCAGCGTCTTCGCCGCCGATGTCGACACCGACGGCGACATGGACGTGCGCTCCGCGTCGCGCAACGACGACAAGATCGCCTGGTACCGAAACGACGGCAACGAGAATTTCACGGCCATCACCATCAGTTTGAACGCCGACGAGCCCAGCGCGGTTTACGCGATCGACCTGGATGACGATGGCGACATGGATGTGCTCTCTGCCTCCTTCGCGGACGACAAGATCGCCTGGTACGAAAACAACGGCAATGAGGTGTTCACCGCGCAAACCATCACGACCGCTGCGAACGGCGCCATCGCGGTGTCGGTGGCGGACGTGGACGGCGACGGCGACCGCGACGTTCTCTCCGCGTCCGCGCTGGACAACAAGATCGCCTGGTACCGGAATAACGGAAACGAGGTCTTTACCGCCATCACGATCACGACCACCGCGGCCTACGCCAATGGCGTATCCACCGCGGACCTGGACGGCGACAGCGACCTGGATGTCATTTCGTCATCCAACATCGATTACACCATCGCCTGGTACCAAAACGATGGCAATGAAAACTTTACCAAACAAATCATTGCCGTGAACGCCGAGGGCGCTGTCGAAGCGCTCCCCGCCGACTTGGACGCGGACGGCGACATCGACATCGTTTCGGCCTCCAACCTGGATAACAAGATCGCCTGGTACCAAAACACGGGTAATGGAAGCTTCACGTTGCAAACGATTTCAACGGGCGCAAACCAGGCCTTGGGCTTGTTTGTCGCCGACGTCGACAGCGATTCCGACTTCGACGTCCTCTCCGCATCCTTCGCGGACGACAAGATCGCCTGGTATGAGAATCTTTCTGCATCAGCTGTGACCAATACGAACGACTCCGGCCCTGGCTCGCTTCGAGCCGCGATTCTCGCGGCGAACACGAATCCAGGTTTGGAGACGATTTCATTCAGCATCGGTTCCGGCGTGCAGACCATCGCGCCGCTCTCGGCCCTACCCAATATTACCGACCCCGTCATCATCGATGGCACGACGCAACCGGGATATGCGGGCACGCCCCTCGTCGTGCTCTCGGGCGTCAACATTCCGTCGGCGACGGGTTTGAATGTGACCAGCGATGGAAGCACCGTACGCGGCATAGTGGTGAACGGCTTCAGCACGGGCAATGGCATTGCTCTGGCTGGAACGGGCAATAAGGTCGTGGGCAATTACATCGGAACCAACGCGGCAGGGACCGCCGCCGCCGGCAATGCCTATGGCGTGTTGATCGAGTCCGCGTCAAACGTCATCGGCGGAACGACGGCGGCAGAACGAAATGTGATCTCCGGTAACGGCATCGGCATCGGCGTGCTCAGCCCCGGCAGCTACGCCCTGATTCACGGCAATTACATTGGCACTAACGCCGCCGGCACGGCCGCCCTGGGCAATACGGGCCATGGAGTGACTCTACTCTTTGATTCAGATAACGTTGTCGGCGGAACGACCGCGGGCGCCGGAAACCGCATCGCGTTTAACGGGGGAGCGGGTGTAAACGTCGATGCCGGCGCCGCCAACGCCATCCGACAGAACTTGATCTATTCGAACGGCGGTTTGGGCATCGATCTGGTCAACGGCGGGAATAACAATCAGGCGAAGCCCTCGGTAAATGCCGCAAGTGCTGGCGGCGGCACGACGACGATCACCGCCACACTGGTCAGCGCACCCAATACCACGTACACGCTTGATTTCTTCAGCAGTCCCACCTGCGACCCATCAACATTCGGCGAAGGTGAGACTTATCTCGGCTCGAAGACGCTGACGACGAAAGCGACGGGCCGAGGGCGAACCATTTTCGTCGCCGGGGTCCAAGTCCCGCTCGGCCATGTCATCACGGCGACCGCCACGAGTCCCGGTAATGACACTTCCGAGTTCTCAAAGTGCATGACGGTGACTTAACAAGGCGCCCGTTGTCGAAAAAACCAACGGCCGGGTCGGTTGCATTAAAACCGATTCCGGCCGTTTCTGTTCAACAACGTCATCCACCGCCACAACATCAGTGCCGACCATGCCGACTCGAACGACCCTTTGGCCAAGTGAGCGCCTTGCCCTGTCTTCAAAAAAACACCTGGCAGTAATCCGCCGCGGAAATCGCATAGTGATTTAGAGGCATCAAACGCCTGGTGATCGAATCGATTCAGCGATATGCCGCAGGGTGTGATTCGAACAAATTCCGCAACTGCTGCAAATGGGCAGCAAGGAGAACAACATGTTGAACATTCTGCACCAAGTTATCACATCAACGTTCGCGAGCCGGAGTGGGGCCTCGCGAAAGTCACAATGGAAGGAAAGGCGCGATCGGTTCGTACCGGCAATCGAGAGCTTGGAGCACCGTGTTATCCCAGCGCAAGTGTACGCTTACAATGGTGATCTTTGGATTAAAGGCGGGAAGTCCTTCGACATCGTTAGCGTGTACAGAAAATTGGATAACGTGGGAAAGATCACTTACGAGTGAAGACGCTCTATGGCTCGTATCTCTTCTCGAGTACGCAAGTGTGGAAAGAGGTAATCTTTTGGGGTTCCGATGGTGATGACGCACTCAAAGTTTATGGCAGTCCGCTTGTGCGCGCTTATGGCCAGAACGGAAACGACACGCTCACAGATGTGGATGGGGTGCAGCACTCCGAAACTAAGACTCACTTCTATGGAGGTCCCGGCGATGACAAACTCTACGGCCGGGACGGACATGATTTTCTAGTCGGGGCTGGGGGTAATGATTTGCTCGAAGGCGGTGGCGGTAATGACACGCTGTTCGGACGTAATGCCGTTGGTGCCGACGAAATCGGCAGCGATACACTTCGGGGCGGCAATGGGAATGATACTCTGTACGGCGGACAAGGTAATGACTATCTGTACGGCGAGGGCGGAAATGACACTCTCTTTGGCGAGGACGGCACCGATACGCTTAACGCCGGGAGTTCGGCGTGGTGGGAGCCGATCCAATCGAACGTGCTGAACGGCGGCAACGGCAATGACACCCTTCAAGGTGGTTCCGGCTACGACCATCTCAATGGAGACGCCGGCAATGATTGGCTCAAAGGAGGCGACGCCGCGGACCTGCTCAATGGTGGAATCGGAAGCGACTATTTATACGGCGAGGCGGGGAACGATGATCTCAATGGCGGCGCGGATAGCGTGTGGGACTACCTGCACGGGGGTTCCGGGGCAGACTGGTTCAAATTCGATTGGTACGACTACTTCGCCGATATCAGTGCGCAGGATACGTACTACTCCTAGCCGGTTTCCAGCGAGGCTCCGTCAGCGTCCCGGGACGGACCTCGCGGGCCCTTGCTCGCTTTGGAAGTGACGCCTATCGTGAAACCTTATGGACGATGTGAGCCGTGTGCTTACTGCGATGGAGACCGGCGATCCGAGCGCGGCCGAGGAACTGCTGCCTTTGGTTTATACGGCGCTGAAGCGGGCCGCGGCGGAGCAAATGGCCCGCGAAAAACCCGGCCAAACGCTGAACCCCACCGCGCTGTTGCACGAAGCCTACGTTCGGTTGGTCAATCAGCCCGAGCAGCAGCGCTTTGCCAATCGCCGCCATTTTTTTGCCGCTGCGGCGGAAGCAATGCGGCGGATCTTAGTGGAAAATGCCCGTCGCAAGCAGCGGCTCAAGTACGGCGGAGGCGCTCAACAAGTTGACTTATCGGATACGCTCCTGCCGATTGCCGGTGATGACCGTGAAACGATCGCCGTTCACGAGGCTCTGGACGAATTGGCCCAGGCGAAACCAGAAATCGCCGAGTTGGTTAAGTTGCACTTCTTTGGCGGCTTTTCAATCGAAGAAACGGCCGAGTTGCTGGGCATTTCGGCTCGATCCGCGTATCGCAATTGGGCTTTTGCCCGTGCTTGGTTGTTCAGGCATCTCGGCAGCGGCGAGAGCCCGCCCTAGCATTGGCAGTCTTTGACAGCGAATATCGCATTCAATTACGGACACCTGGAGCGGAGCGGATGAACACGTCTGCAGACGTTGAGTCTCTTTTTGGCCAAGCCCTGGAAATTGCCTCCCCGGCTGATCGTGCTGCTTTTCTGGATCAAGTCTGCCGCGACAACCCCGCATTGCGAGCCGAACTGGAAGGATTGTTGAAGGCGTCAGCTAAAGCCGGGCAGTTCATGAATCGCCCGGCGGGCCCGACCGGCGCTACGACGGTTCCGCTTGAGGTGCCGAGCGATCCCATTGGGCCTTACAAACTCTTGCAAAAGCTTGGCGAAGGCGGCATGGGCACGGTTTTTCTCGCCGAGCAAGAACATCCCGTCAGACGGCGTGTTGCCCTTAAGGTCATCAGGGCGGGAATGGATTCCCGCGAGATCGTCGCGCGTTTCGAGCAGGAGCGCCAAGCGTTGGCAATGATGGATCATCCCAACATTGCCAAGGTGCTAGACGCGGGATCCACCAATGCCGGGCTTCCCTTCGTGGTGATGGAACTGGTCAAGGGGATTCCGATAACCAAGTTTTGCGACCAGGAACGTCTGACGCCGAAAGAACGCTTGGAATTGTTCATTCCCGTTTGCCATGCCGTGCAGCATGCCCATCAAAAGGGCATCATTCATCGTGACCTCAAGCCTTCCAACGTGCTCATCGCGCTGTACGATGATCGACCCGTCCCCAAGGTAATCGATTTCGGGGTGGCGAAGGCCATCGGCCGTACGCTCTCCGAGCGGACGCTCTTCACCGAGGTTGGTGTTCTCGTCGGAACCTTCGAATATATGGCGCCCGAACAGGCGACGTTGAACAATCTGGACATCGACACGCGCGCGGACATCTACTCGCTCGGAGTCATTCTTTACGAGCTGTTGACCGGCACGCAGCCATTTACTTCGAAACATCTTCGCGATGCTGGTCTTGCAGAGATGCTGAAGTTTATCCAGGAGGTTGAACCGCAAAAACCGAGTACCAGGCTTTCTTCTTCTGATGCGCTGCCGAGCATCGCCGCCACGCGAAAGCTGGAGCCGAAGTCGTTGACCCGGTTGGTGGCCGGCGAGCTGGACTGGATCGTGATGAAATGTTTGGAGAAGGAACGCGGCCGGCGGTATGCGACACCGAATGACTTGGCGATGGATATGCAGCGCTATCTGGCGGATGAGCCTGTGTTAGCGGGGCCGCCATCCGCTCGTTATAGACTGCGGAAGTTTGTCCGGAAGCACCGAAGCTGGATAACGGTCGCAGCGGCATTTGCTCTGCTGCTGACGGTCGCGGCCGGGCTGAGTGTCGCCCTTGCGGTTTGGGCCATACACGAACGAAACGTTGCGGTTGCCGAAAAGCATCGCGCCAATGAACAATCGGACATTGCTAAAGCCGTTAATGACTTCTTACAGAAGGACATGCTCGGTCAGGCAGACATAGCCAATCAGCCGCGCGGTGAACGGGACCGAGACGTGAAAGTGCGGGAGGCACTCGATCGCGCCGCGAAGGGAATCGGTGAGAGATTTACGGAACAGCCATTAACCGAAGCTGCCATCCGTCTCACCCTCGGCAAAGCTTACGCCGCACTCGGCGAGTATGCAGAGGCGCAAAAGCATTTCGAGCGGGCTCTTCAACTAAGAAAGGAAAAGCTTTCCGCAGGTCATCAAGACGTGCTTGAAGTCGTGCACCATCTTGCCGGTGTATGGGTGGACCGCGGGAACTATGAGGAGGCGGAGCGCCTTTATAAGCAGGCGCTCGAAGGACGCCGTAAGACATTAGGCGATGATCATCGCGATACGCTTGATAGCCTGGACGCCCTAGGTTTGGTTTACTGTGAACGCAGCCGCTTTCAGGAAGCGGAGCTATTCCTGAAACAAGCCTTCGAGATGCGTTCTCATACACTGGGGCCCGACCATTTGGACACACTCAAGAGCGTCATGAACCTTGGCTACTATCATTCCTCAAAGCGAGAGAATAGCAGGGCTGCGGCGCGTTTCAAACAAGCGATAGTCGGCTGGCGCGACAAACTGGGCGCCGACCACCCGTACATCCTCGACGCGATGCACAGCCTTGCCCAGACCCATCTCAATCTCGATCAGGTGGATGAGGCCGAGTCTTTACTTAATGACGTTTTCGAGGCCCATCGACTCAAACTCGGTCCAGAGCATCCTCGGACTGTCTCCGTCATGCAGAGTCTCGCGTCCCTTTACCAAAAGCGCCGCCGTTATGACGAGGCGGAAGCGCTTTTCAAGCAGGTTATCCAATCGCAACTGGCTAAGTTCGGTCCAGACCACGACGTTACTTTGGGAAGCCAAAATAACCTCGCTGTTTTCTACATGGACCGCAACCGCCCCGATTTGGCCGAACCACTAATGGAGCACGTGGTCAACTCCTTACGCCGTACGCTCGGAAGCGATCATATCCAAACTCTCGCGGTTCTTCAAAATCTTGCAGTCATCTACCGAGATACGGGGAAATTCGAAAAGGCGGAGGCTTCATTTCGTGAAGCGGTGGCAACGGCAAGAACCAAACTCGGGCTTACCGATGACGTGACCGCCGGCTTCATCTCCAACCTTTGTCACCTTTATCTTAGACAGGGCACGCCGGAGCGGGGCGAAGACTTGATTACGGAACTGGCTGCGGGCGTGCGAAAAAAAGTCGGCCCCGAGCACCTGGCTTACGCCAATCACCTGGGCACGCTTTCGCAAATCTTGATTATGCAGAAGAAATACGTCGAGGCCGAGCCGGTAGCGCGAGAGTGCCTGGCTATTCGGATTAAGAAAAAACCGGACGGTTTCACTGCGTTTCTCACGCGGGCGATTCTTGGTCGCGCGTTGTGGGGACAGCAAAAGTACGCCGAGGCCGAGCCGCTCTTACTCGAAGGCTACGAAGGGGTGAAACAGCGCGAGGCAACGATCCCACGCGATTCCAAGTTCACTCTCACGCAGACATTAGAGTGGTTGATCGAACTTTACGATGCCTGGGGCAAAGAAGCCGAGGCCGCGAAGTGGCGCCGGGAACTGGCAACGCTGAAAACCGGCGCAACGCCGGTGGATCAATGACGTGTGGTCCGTGCAGGCGGCGCCGCCCCTAGCGTGATCGAAGGCTTCCCGGTACAACAACGATGGCGGTGCATTCTCCAACCAAATCCTGATTCGATCTCATGGCGACGCCAAAAGTCCTGGTGTTACGTGCCCCGGGTGCAAACTGTGATGAGGAAGCGGGTTACGCCTTCGAGTTAGCCGGCGCCCAAAGCGAGCGCGTACACATCAATCGGCTGCGGGAAAACCCCGAGCTACTGCATCGCTACCAGATTCTGGTAGTTCCAGGTGGTTTCACTTACGGTGATGATGTCGCAGCTGGAAAGATTCTTGCGAAGCAGATGGCGAATTTTCTCGGTGATCAGCTGCAACAATTCCGAGATCACGAAAAACTCATTCTCGGCATCTGTAACGGCTTCCAGGCGCTCGTCAAAGCGGGCATGATCGTGCCACCGGACGAAGACGGGCCCTTGACCACACTTGCCCACAACGAGTCGGGCAAGTTCGAGGACCGCTGGGTTCACCTACGTGTCACGCCCGGTCGCTGCCCATTCTTAACGAACTACGAGACCATGTACGTCCCCGTGGCACACGCCGAAGGGAAGATGCTGTTCCGACAGAATTGGATTCGTGAAGGCTTGGAACAGGCGGGGCAGGTGGTGTTGCGCTACGCTGCCTCCAACGGTGGTGCGTGCGGATACCCGGCAAATCCGAACGGCTCACAGGGTAACGTTGCCGGGCTCTGCGACGTCAGCGGCCGGGTGTTGGGATTGATGCCTCATCCCGAACGGCATGTCCTTCCGACGCAGCATCCGCAATGGACACGACTCGGATTGGCGGCGGAGGCGGACGGGATACGGCTGTTTCGGAATGCGGTAGATTACTTTCGCGCATGACCGGCGCCTTCGCCGTTGGGTAGTGCATCCTCTCTCACCACAAAGGCACAAAGATCACAAAGAAAGCAGGGGCTTTGTGTTCTTTGTGTCTTTGTGGTGAGTCACTACCCGCCGTTGAGCTTCATTGACCGAAATCGGTAGCGGATTATACTCAACCTCAGAATCTTAGGCCGATTTCACCCACTCTTGCGCCTAGGAGAATAGCCGATGAGCGCGCCGGAACCGGAGGCTGCGCGACGACTTGACGCCGCCCGTGCCGGTATGAGCGAGGAGCTGGGGCCGTTGCTCGAAGGGTATCGAGCATACTTGACGCTGGTTGCCGAACGAGAGCTGGACTCAGTCCTGCGGCCCAAAGGCGGCGCCTCCGATGTTGTTCAAGAAACCTTGATGGATGCCGTGAAGGCCTTTGGTCAGTTTCGCGGTGAATCGGAAGCGGAGCTTCGTGGTTGGTTACACCAAATGTTGCTCAATAATGTCGCGAGCTTCGGCCGACGCTACCGTGGCGCCGAGAAACGCCAGATTGGCCGGGAAGTTGCCCTGGGTGGGACGGACACAAGCGGCGCCGGGGCCGGGCTCGTCGCGGATGTCCCGACGCCGAGCCGCCAGGCGATGGCCCATGAACAGTCGGCGGCCATTCAACTTGCCCTTGCGCGACTGCCCGACGACTATCGTCGCATTATCCAAATGCGATATGAAGGGGAACGATCGTTTGACGACATCGGTCGGGAACTTGGACTCACGCCCAACGCCGCCCGAAAGTTATGGGTGAGGGCGATCAAGCGGCTGAGGCAGGAATCGGAGTGACAACCATGAGCGCCGAGCATTCGCCGTTTTCCGAAGACGACGAGGCGGCGGCATGGCTCGCCGATTGCGACGACGCATTGGCCGCCGGGCGAGTTGTCAACGACGCCACGTTTGCTCACGGACTCGCGCACCAGAAAGAAATCGCCTACCTACGGGTCGTGCGCGAAGTGCTCGGCAAGCCTGGATCCACGCAGCCCATCACTGCCGATGGGGCGGCGCAAACGCCAGGGGTACCCTCGTCGGCAGGTGCTGCGAAAGAGTTCGACACGGGATCGGGGCGACTTGGACGTTTTCAGATTCAGCGTGAACTCGGCCGCGGCGGTTGCGGCGTGGTGTTCCTTGCACACGATCCGCAACTAGGTCGCGATGTCGCGTTGAAAGTGCCCCGAGCCGAGACCGTGCTAAGTGGCGAGTGGCGTGAACGGTTCCAGCGCGAAGGGCGCGCTGCCGCCGGCTTGGACCACCCAAACATTGTTTCGCTTTACGAAGTAGGTGAAGCCGGACCCGTCGATTTCCTAGTCTATGCATACTGCTCGGGTAGTTCGCTCGCCAACTGGCTAGGTCAGCGGCACGACCCCGTCCCGTTCGACGAAATCGCGACACTGACTCAGACGCTAGCCACTGCGGTAGCGTACGCTCACAGCCGTGGCGTACTCCACCGCGATTTGAAGCCGGCCAATATCCTTTTGTCAGTTCCCAGTTGTCATTTGTCAGTTGTTAGTGCGGATGTAGCGCGGAAACCGCGGACCGCTGACAACCGGCCACCGACAACTGACAACTGGCAACTGACAACTTCTCCAAAGATCACCGATTTCGGGCTGGCGAAGTTGATCGAGGCAGGGCAAGAGAAGCAGCGGGCGGTTGGATTGACTCGAAGCGGCGCCATCATGGGAACTCCGGCGTACATGGCGCCGGAACAGGCGGATGGGCGAACCAAGGACATTGGCGCTGGTACCGACGTCTACGGACTGGGCGCCATCCTTTACGAATTGCTCACGGGCCGGCCACCGTTTGTCGGCGAAACCGAGCTGGACACATTGTTGGCGGTGCGATTGCACGAGCCGGTGGCGCCTCGACTACTTCGACCGAAAGTGCCGCGCGACTTGGAGACCATTTGCTTCAAGTGCCTTCAGAAGGAGCCAAGCAAACGGTACACCAGCGCGCAAGACCTGGCGGACGACTTGCAGCGCTATTCTCGTGGGGAGCCCGTCCATGCGCGGCCCGTGTCAACCACCGAGCGGCTCGTGCGTTGGTGTCGCCGCAATCCGCGTGTGGCTGTTCTCACGGGCGCCGTGGGATTCTTGGTCGTTCTCGTCACGGCCGGTTCACTCGTGGCCGCCGTTTTCCTCGCTCGGGCATACCAGCGCGCGGATGCTCACTCCGACCGCATGGGTCAGACGGTCGATCGGTATCTAGTCGGTGTCGCGGAGAACGAGAAACTCAAGGAACACGGCCTGGAGCCGCTGCGCAGAGAACTTCTCGGCATGGCCCGCGAGCATTATGAATGGATGACACAGATCGAAGGCAACAGCACCGAGCTAGAGGCGAGGCGCGGCATTGCGTACCTACGACTAGGGCAAATCACCGCGCAGATCGATTCCCAGCGTGAAGCGATTTCCCTTTATCAACGGGCGCGAGACACTCTCACCGAATACCTTCGCGCCGAACCGAACGCGCACGCCCATCGGGGTGAACTCGCCCGTACCCACCTGGCACTGAGTAACGCATACAAGTCCATTGGGCAGACCGCGGATGCTCTGTCCGCGGCGCAAGATGCCCTGTCGATCGCCATGGGCCTCGTTAACGAGTATCCAGACATTCCGGTTTACCGCGCGACTTTGTCGGCCGTTCACCACAACCTTGGTCATTTACACCGAACGTCCGGGCGCACCGCGGACGCCAAAGACGCCTTCGAATCCGGTCTTGCGATCGATCAACAGTTGGCAAAGTCGCATCCAGACGTTCCGAGTTATCAGGACAGTCTTGCCCAGACGCATAATGCCTTAGCTATTCTCCTAGTGGAGCTCGGCAAACCGCACGATGCCGCACGATCGCTCGAAGCCAGCATGACCGGCGCTCGAGATCTGGTGCAGCGCTACCCGAACACCAGCCGTTATCAAGCGATGCTCGCCGAGCGGTGCGTCAATTTGGGAATGGTTCACATGCAGCTAGGGCGGAATGACAAGGCCGAAGACGCCGGCCGCGAAGCGTCTGCCGTGCTCAAGAAGCTCGTCGATCGACATCCTACCGTTCCGCTCTACCGCTATCAGCTCGGCGCATGCCGGCACAACCTTGGCCGGCTTTATCGGGAAACACAACGGTTCGAACTCGGCGAACAGGAGTTTGCAGACGCGGCCGCGATCTGGAAAGTCCTAGTGCGCGATCATGCCGACGTGGTCGCGTATCACGATGTGCTTGCACGGACGTGCCATGACTGGGCGGTGCTCTATGACCGTACCGACCGGACCGCTGAAGCCGAGGCATTGGATCTTGAGGCACAAGAAATCCGTAAAGCACTGGTGCAAAAGCACCCTCAGGTTCCGGAGTACGCATTCGAGTTGGCAAACACGCAGAATAACCTCGGCTTCCGCGCCAACCAAAACCACCAGTATGGTGCTGCTTTGGATTGGTTTTCGGCAGCCCGCGATACGCTGACGCCGATTGTTTCCAGCCGCCCGACATCCGCGACCGATGCTTTGACCGTAAGCTCTCGTCGGCGGTTAAGCGGCATCCACTGGGGACGAGCGGCCGCGCTCCACCGCCTCGGGCGTTTTGACGAGGCTTCGCAGGATTGGGACGCCGCTATTGCTCTGGACGACCGCGGTCTAGCTGAACTTCAAATCGGCCGAGCGGCGACCCTCGCTCGCCTCGGGGATCGTCCCCAGGCGATCGAAGTCGTGGAGAAGGTTCTTTCACGTTCCAACATCGATGCGAACACGTACTATCATGCGGCTTCCGTGTACTCGCTAGCGCTGACCGGAGTCACTGACTCATCGACCGGGGAGGAGTACGCGGTCCGAGCCGTGACGCTCTTGAAACAGGCCATCGCGCATGGGTTTCGAGACAAGAGCAAACTCGTCGAGGATAACGACTTCGCAGCACTGCGTGGCAGAGGCGATTTTCAGGAGCTCGTGAATTCGCTGGACAAAGGCACGGCTCCCAATTCACCATCTCGGTAGACTTCGTATCACGAGTATATGGTCTTTTCAGCCGACGAAACTGCTGCCTGCCAGCACTTGGTTGAACTCGCCTTCGCTGAGGATCTCGGGCCGGCGTCTGTAACGATGGACGAACGCCCGGGTGACGTGACGAGCAAGTCGTTCATTCCCACGGATTTGACGGGTCGGGCCGTATTTGTCGCGAAGGCCGCGGGAGTAGTCGCTGGACTGCCCGCAGTGGAGCTTGCCCTGCAAACTGCCCACACACCGCTTTTGAAACTGGAGGCATTGGTGACCGACGGTACGCGCGTCGAACCCGGGACGCGGTTGGCGGTCGTAACCGGTATCATGGAGTTCATACTCACCGCGGAGCGAACCGCGCTGAACTTCCTCCAGCACCTGAGCGGCGTGGCGACGTTGACGCGGAAGTTTGTCGATGCGATCGAAGGACTACCGTGCAAGATTTACGACACTCGGAAGACAACACCCGGCTGGCGGCTATTGGAGAAGTACGCCGTGCGCTGGGGCGGCGGGCACAATCACCGCATGGGACTCTACGATGCGATCCTGATCAAGGACAATCATCTGGCTGCACTACCTGGCACTGATGAACTACGCAGGATCGAACACGCGGTGCACCGAGCGCGAGAAACTCGTCCGGGAATTCAAATTGAAATCGAAGTCGATAGCCTGACGCAATTCTGGATCGCACTAGACTGCCGCCCGGATGTCATCCTGTTAGACAACATGAGGACTGGCGAAATCCAAGAAGCCGTGTCCGGCCGCAACGCGGAGTGTGAACCGGACGAGCGTGTGCTTGTAGAAGCCTCGGGCGGCGTAACGCTGGACACCGTACGCGCCATCGCGGAAACGGGCGTCGATCGCATCAGCGTCGGCGCCATCACCCACTCCGCGCAGGCTCTCGACATCGCGTTGGATATCGAAACGTGAGTCGCGAAACCAAACATATCGGTTGCAAGGTACTGCATTTCGAATGCGTTGCGAGCACCAACGAAGTGGCGCGGGAAATGGCGACGGACCGTGCCAATGATGGGGTCGTGGTGTTGGCTGACGAACAAACGGCCGGGCGCGGACAACGCGACAGGAAATGGGTGTGCCCACGCGGCGCGGGTGTGCTCATGTCCGTGTTGCTTTTCCCGCCGGAAAAACTTGGTAGGGCGCCCATCCTCACCGCCTGGGCTGCCGTTTCGGTCTGTGAAACCATATTCGAAGTCGCCGGACTGCTGGCTAAGATCAAATGGCCGAACGATGTCTTGATTGATGGGCGGAAGGTTTGCGGCATCCTTATCGAGCAGGGGTCAGGGGTCAGCGGTCAGGGGTCAGAGCATGTGGTGGCCGGCATTGGTCTCAACGTGACGCAGTCGCCGGAAAGCTTTGCCGAAGCCCAGTTGCCAGAGGCCGGATCGCTTGCAGTTTTCGGCCGCAGGGTTCTCGAGCCAAGGATGGTTGCGGAAGTGCTCATCGAGAAACTCGATGAAGAATATGGCCGGCTGTTGGATGGCGATATCGGCGCTCTGGAAGAACGTTGGAAACGGTATCTCGGTTTGCTTGGCCGAAGGGTGTTGGTGGAGTGTCTAACTGAAACTTGGAGTGGTCGACTCAACGACGTGACGTTTGATGCGGTTGAGGTGGAAACTGAGGATGGAAAAGTTCAGCGCATATCGCCCGAAACTGTTCGACACATGAGATTGCCCTAACCAAAACGCAGATTACGCAGATTATCGCTGAGAATCTGCGAAAATCTGCGTAATCTGCGTTTGAATTCGTAGGGCGTTCTCAATGCAGATTCAATAGCCGCGGTTCGCAGAACCGCGCGGCTCTATTACGGTTGGTGCTCCCTTAGCTTTTTCTCGACTTGTTCCTTGCGGATCTGTTCACGAGGAAAGTCGCGCACTACTTCGAGGCCTTTCTTCCACGCTGCAATGGCGGCATCCTTTTCTCCCAGGGCCAAATGCACATCGGCGAGGTGATCGTAAATCTCCGTGTGCTGACCGTCCTTCGGATCCTCAACCGCCTTCAATAGGAACTTCTTCGCCTCGGGGTATTGTTTCTTCTTGAACAGGACCCAGCCCAAACTGTCGAGATATGCCGCATTATCCTTGTCGTCTTCCGCGTTGATGTTGGCGTCGTCGTCGCGCCGTCGTTTGCGGTCCTCTTCGAGCGCACGCCGGATGAGCTTTTCGGCCTCGTCGAGGCTGCCTTTATCATTGTCGGCCATGATGTAGCCGAGATCGTTGTTGTACGTGGGGTTGTCGGGATGATCGGCGACAAGTTGCTTCAGGTATTCGATGGCCTGGTCTACATTTTTCATGTCGACATAGATGCCACTCAGTAAGTAGCGAATCTGTTCGACGAGCCGGCCGCGTTCTGGGTCTTCAATCTGATCGCTGCCCAGGATCTGCTTAAGAAGATCTTCGTAAACCTCCGCGGATTTCTTGATGTGGTTGTTCGACTTATCCGCCTCCTTGAGGTTGAAGTAGACTTGCCCAAGGGTCATGTGCAGGCGCGCAATGCGATCTCCGCGGACAACCCAGTCTCCATCCCTGTCCTTGTCGAGCAATTGAATGACTTCTTCATAGGTCTTGGCCGCGTCGTTCAATCGGCCTGTATCGCGGAAGTACCAGGCACGCAGCTCAACGTTGCGCCAGTTCTGACCACGAACCTTCAGCAGGTTTTCCAGCATCTTGTCTGCTTCGTCCGCCCGACCGCCCTTTGTCAAGGCGCGAATCCAATGTCGAAGGAACTCCTCGCGAACTTCCTGGCTGATTTTTTGTTTTTCCAGTGTTTCCAGAAGCTCCTGGGAAAGTTTGGCGGACTCTTCGTACTTCTTGTCGGTGAACAGTGCATCGATATTCCGTTCCAGCCCGGCAAGCCCTTGAACCAACTTGCGTGAACTGCCGAGCTTGGCGGCCTGTTCGAGGCAGACGCGGAAGAACACCTGGCTTGTGCCATGTTCCTTGAGTTCAAGTGCGACCTGGCCCAGAATGTAGGCGGCGTTGAAGTTGAACGGCTGCTCCTTTTCCTTTGCCATTGGCAATGCCGCGTTCAACAGCTTCTTCGTAGCGGCCGGGTCCTTGGCGAGTGCTCGCACCTGGCCGTCGACTGTCTCATCGCCGGTGATGCTGTTGAGTGCCAACAGGCGTTCGCGGAGATCGTCGTCCTGCGCCCGTGCAGCGTTGGGGACTGCCGCCAGGATGGTAAGGACAATCACGGCAGCCAAAGGCTTTCGCTGCCCATATCGTACGTTTTGCATCGCATACTCCGCTGGGTGTTCGGTGGGCTTGGGCAAGTTATCGCTATGGTAGCCTAGTCGGGTTTTTCATGCCACACCGACCGGGCCTCGTTCCTGATCAGGTCACATGGGTGTTCGAATAATCGGCCGCATAAAGGTCTTGATAGTCATCCTGAGGATCGCGCCGGCCACGCACGGACAGGAAGAAACAGATGGTCAATGCGGTCCACAAGACATCGGCGCCGAGCTCTATTGCCGCGAAATCCGACAACAGGCCGGCTTCGAACTCCGCGCGAGCGTTGGGGTCCATCTCCGGCTGGAGCCTCGCGTCGGCAATCTCGGCGTTTACCAGCAAGCCGCAGCCAAACACAACGATCAAGCGTACGATCTCGAACCAGCCCAAGACAGCGGCCATTCCACCGAGTCGTTTGCTGAGCCGAATCTTCGCGATGGCGAACCATACCAGGTATGCGATGGCCATGAGAATCACCAAACCAACCGCGACGAGATGCCAAGCGAGGTTTTGAACGAAATTGACAATGCCCTTGAAGAGCGCTATCTTCACCAAGAACTTGCCAAAAAACTTGAAGACCGCGAAGATACCGATCACCACCGCGCCCAGTGCGCCGGCCCGAGTTGCGCCGGCCGCCGCCGCTTCGGCGGTGGAGCGTTTGTCTTCTGTGGGCGGGTCTGGTTTTGGCGGCCCGCCGCCCCATGTCGGTTTTTCGTGAGTCGATAAGAACGGCAAAAGGACAAGACCTAATAGCCCTAACACGAAGACCGACCAAACGAGAATCTGGCCGAAGAGGTTAAAGGCGCTCGCGGTGGCCAATTGGTATATTCGCAAAAGAACGGTGACCAGGAAGACACATTGCACGCTCTTTGCCAACGACGGGCTGTCCACCTCTTTCGCGATGGCGCAATAGGTGAATGCCAGATACAACGCCGGCAGCAAGGCCGCCCAGGCAAAACCATCGGCGACCGTGATTCCCTTGGCATTTCCTTCCGTCATGGATGCGACGGAACTCGCGGAAAAGAGCACGCCGGTCGCCAACGTCAGCCAACTGGCCATCCACAACCGGCGCCGCAATTCCGGGCTCGGAAGCCAGAGTGGTGTGTCGATGTCGTCTTCAACTCGATCGTCGAGATGATCGGCCATCGTGACAGTATAACGTATTCGAGCCGGCAACACGGCGTCATGGGTGTGCGACTGAAATGATACCGGATATGATTCACTTTTCGAGTGTGTGGAGGGCAAATGCTATGTGTCGGATCGGTGTCTTCGTGAGTGCGGTCGCGTCATTTGCCCTTGCTACTCCCTGCCTGGCCGAGTCGATTGCCGACAAGAATCTAGAGGCGGCGATTCGCGCCGTCTTGATGGAGCCGAAAGGCGATCTCACAGACGAGAAGCTCCTCGGTGTTTTTTTCCTCGAGGCGCCCGGCAAGGACATCAAGAGCCTCGCGGGATTGGAGAAGTGCAAGAACCTCGCGCAATTGAAATTAACCAAAAATCAAGTAGCCGATCTCACGCCGCTCAAAGACCTGACGAACATTCAGTCGCTCGATCTTGCCAAGAATCAGATTATCGACATCACATCGCTCGCGGGTCTGACAAAGCTTCAGTACTTGGAGTTATCAGACAACCAGATCGCCACGGTCGAGCCATTAGCGAAGTTGCCGGCGTTAAACGCGCTTTACCTCGGCGGCAACAAGCTCAGTGACATTACACCCGTTGCCGGTATCGCAAAGCTTGGGTCGTTGCACGTGGAACGAAATCAAATCAAAGACATCGCTCCCTTGGAAAAAGTCACACGCCTACGGGTCCTGAATCTGAGCGACAACCAGGTGGAGAGCCTGGCGCCGCTCGCGAAACAGACCGAATTGAGCATCCTCATGCTCGATCGAAATAAACTTAGTGACCTGGCGCCGTTCGTTGCTGCATGCAAGGCCGATGCGGAGGGACCCAAACGATTTGCTCCCTATCTACGACTCTACTTAAAAGGCAACCCACTCTCTGAAGAAGCGAAATCGAAGCAGGTAGAGGAACTGAAGAAGTGCAACGTAAAGGTGGACCTGTGACGATCAAGGATCCGCCGTTGCATCAATCGAAACCCGCTCATTTTAGTTCGCATTCCCATCCGGACGGAGGCATCGGCGCTCCAACGTCGACTCTTCGGCCGTATGTCTGGATGCTGAGCGGTTGCCTGGCTTTTTCGATTATGGCAACCATGGTCCACGTGCTCAGCCGTACTTGCGACTGGCGCGTCATCACCGTGGCCCGCACCGGGCTGGCCCTGGTGTTTGCCACCATTCTTGCAGGACGGGCGCCGTTCCGAGCCGAAGTGTGGAAGAATCGGACGCTTTGGATGCGCAGCATTGCGGGCAGCCTAAGTCTCGTGGGGACGTTCTATGCATACTCGCGCGTCCACGTGTCGGATGTTCTGACGCTGACCAACGTATTCCCGGTTTGGGTGGCGCTGTTGTCGTGGCCGGTGCTGGGAATTCGCCCCTCGAAGATCGTCTGGCTTTCTGTCGGCGTGAGCTTCGTAGGTGTGATGTTGATTCAACATGCACATGCTGACTTTGCAACCGTGATCGCGCTCGCCAGTTCGTTCTGCACGGCCATTGCGATGATTGGGCTTCATCGACTTTCAGGAATCAACGCTCGGGCCATCGTGGTTCATTTCTCCTTCGTGTCGTTGCTCTTCTGCATCGCGTCGCTTTTTGTCTTCGACCAACCGACCCAGTGGATCGGCGCCACGGACACGCCGACGTTGGCGATGCTACTCGGTATCGGGGTGGCCGCCACGATCGGTCAACTCTTTTTGACGAAGGCTTTCGCAGCCGGTCCGCCGGCACAAGTTTCAGTTGTCGGCTTGAGCCAGATTCCTCTGGCGATGTCGCTCGAAACCATCTTTCTCGGCCGCAGTTATGAGTTGGTCACACTGGCCGGAATGGCCCTCGTGCTTTTGCCGACGGCCTGGCTCATCCTTCACCGAGAGGCGCCTACGGGTCCCGCTTCGGCCGACGTTCCCTTGACGGCGGAAGAGTGTGATGCGGCGACGCTTCCGGCCCAGCAACCCGGCCGCTAACGCGGCTCGGCTCGCCCGAATCTGCCGTTGCCTTGTTGACGAGCCACTGAGCCATGTGATAAACACGATGGGTTCGATTGGCGCGCAGCGCTGGAGTCGCAACGATGGGCGGCACGAATCACCCGTAGTAACTGAACAACCTCATTGACAGTCCGCCTGCGGGTCAGTCCAATAGTAACACCGTTCGCTAGAGGAAATACTTATGGCCGAATGCACCGTGACAAAGCGCATCGAGGCTTCGCCGCAAAGAGTGTTCGACATCTTTGCCGACATTGAGCGGGTGCCGGAGCGGGTTTCGGGAATCAAGAAACTGGAAAAACTGACGCCGGGACCCGTCGGTGTCGGCACGCGCTTCCGGGAGACACGCGTGATGTTCGGCAAGGAAGCAACGGAAGAGATGTATTTCTCCGCGTTCGAACCGCCGAATCGCTATGAAGTCAAATGCGAGTCTCACGGCGCGGAGTACCGCAGCGTCTACGCTTTTCGACCCGACGGCAATGGAACCATGCTGGAGATGCTGTTCGAGGCGAAGCCGGTGTCGTTCTTTGCGAAGCTCATGACTCCACTGGCATTCTTATTCATGGGCAGCATGAGAAAATGCATGGAGCGGGACATCGACGATTTGAAGAAAGTCGCTGAAGCAAACGCGACTGCAACTAGGACTGGAGGTTCCGCATGAAGACTCAGGTATTCGTCGCGGCGTTCATCCTGGCGTGGACGCCGAGTGTCTGCTGCGGCGACGATAAGAGTGACGCGAAAATGCTGGAAGGTACCTGGGCGCCGACCAAGGCGGAGTTGAATGGCAACCCGCTCCAGGAAGAGATTCTCAAGGACCTTCGGCTTGTGATCAAAGGCGATAAGTATACCGTCAAATGGGGAGAAGTTGTTGACGAGGGGCAGTTGAAGATCGACAGTGCCAAAACTCCGAAGTCCATGGATGTCATCGGCACGGAAGGTCCGAACAAAGGCAATACAATCCCGGCGATTTATGAAGTAAAGGACGACACGCTCCGAATTTGTTACACCCTTGGCGGCAAAGAACGGCCCAAAGAGTTCCAGAGCAAGAAAGATACGGAGATTTTCCTCGTTAGCTACAAGCGCGAGAAGCGGTGATGCAAACTTCGAATCGCTAAACGCGAAGAAAGGTCCACATGCGTCCGACACTTTTCCGTTCATCCAGTTTACGGAACTTGGTTCGACCTACCGTGGCGGCAATCGGTGTCGCGCTCACGGCGGTTGCCTGCGGCTTGGCACAGCAGGCGGCAACGACCGCCGACAAGACGCCGGCCCAATCGGCGGAAGCGATAGCCCTCGATCAAAAGCTGATCACGGCTGCCAAGGACAAGTCGGAGATCATGACCAATCTCACTTACATGAGTGACATTATTGGCCCAAGGCTTACCGGTTCCGCCAATCTGAAGCGCGCGAATGAATGGACGGCCGAGAAAATGAAGAGCTACGGGCTCACCAACGTACAGCTTGAGCCGTGGACCATTCCCGTCGGCTGGGAGCGCGGCCACGTAACGGCGCGGCTGTTGCAACCGGAGAATGGCCGCTCCCTGCTCATGGCGTCCGCCGGCTGGGCGCCGAGCACCAAAGGAAAAGTTGTGAGCGACGTCGTGGTCGTGAATGCACAGAATTCGGGAGACCTAAAGAACTACACCGGAAAGCTGAAGAATGCGATCGTGTTGTGCGGCGCTCCGGCTCGTGTAATGCCGATAAACGACTTATCGGGTCGAAGCGACGGCTTCACTCCCGGACAACCCGGAGCAGGCAATCGACGTCAATCACCGGAGTCACCGCCTCGAGCTACCAACCCGGACGCCAAACCGACGGGCGAGGCGAAACCGGACGCGGATCAGAAGGCAAACCCGGACAAGAAGCCGGAAGGCGACGCGAAACCGGCTCAGGATACCAGGCCAAATCCGCCGACGAATCAGAATCCAAGTCCACGGGCCGAGCGCGCCCGGTTCGGGCGGTTCATGAACTCGCCTGAATTCGTGGAGTTTCTGCGCATTGAAGGCGCAGCAATCAAACTCAATGACTCTGCCAAACCCCAAGGATTGTTGGTGACCACGGGAAGATGGCGTGGACAGGATCGGGCGGATTCCCCCGAACCGGTGCCGACGGTTTATGTTGCCCACGAGCATTATTCGCTTTTGCATCGACTGGCGACTCGTCCTGATCCGGCGAAAACGCAAGTTGAAATCGAAATAACGAACCAATTCATTCCCGGCCCGATTGTGGTCTATAACACGGTGGGCGAAATCAAGGGCAGCGAGAAACCCGACGAATTCGTCCTCCTGGGCGCGCACATTGATTCCTGGGATCTGGCCCAAGGAACAACAGATAATGGCACGGGAACCTGTATCGTCCTAGAGGCGGCACGCATGCTCGCACAGTGCGGCGTAAAGCCCAAGCGGACGATTCGTTTCTGCCTTTTCTCCGGCGAAGAGCAGGGCTTACACGGCTCACGCGCGTACGTGGACAAGCACAAGGACGAGATGCCCAAGACTTCGATGTGTCTCGTACACGACACGGGCACCGGAAAAGTCACGGGTATCGGCTTGCAAGGACGTTCGGTTCTCAAGCCGATCATGGACCATGAGCTTGTCTCCCTCAAGGCAGTGGGTGTGGAAGACATTAGCATCCGCGGCATGAGCGGCAGCGATCACCAATCGTTTGAACGAGTCGGAGTACCTGGGTTCATGGTTGCCCAGGATATGAGCGAGTACCGTTTCACGCATCACACGCAGACGGACACACTAGACAAAGTGAACGAGGCGAATCTGATTCAGGGTGCTCAAGTGATGGCCGTCGCGGCGATGCGAGTCGCCAACCTGGAAACCCTGCTTCCACGAGACAAGCCGGAACGCGAACGGCGCAACCCGTAATGAGGAGATAAGCTGCAAGCAGAACGCACGCAACCGGCGGACGGGGGTTGGGCGATTTTCCCCCGTCACACCGGTGCGGCAGTCCGGACGACGCCCGTTTTGCAGTGCACTTTCGCGAGTTGCTCTCGCGGCTTGCAATTCGGCACATATCGCGGATAATGGCGACAGCCGTGACGCTGAATAGGCGCGAGTCACGGCTTACTTAACAGAACGACGGCCCGCGTCGTTTTGTGACATGCCCCGGCGATTATTTTTGAATCTTGAGCTGACATGAGTGTATTGCAACCCGTTGTGGCCGGGCCCGAATCGCAGTTCGCGCGAATTTCCACTATTCGTGGTCTTTCACCGGGTCACGTCGTCATCCGGTATGGAAAAGCCATACGTTCGTACTTACTGGCGCTCTTGGAATGCGAGGAAGACGTAAACGAGGTTGCTCTTCGCATTCATGCCAAGATTCTCAAGGGGCACCTCGAACAGTGGAATCCGGCCGACGGCCGATTTCGTGACTACCTGAAGGTGGCCGTCCGAAACGCAGCCCGAGATTTTCAGCGCGAGCGGCGTCGGCGAGTAACCGAAATCGCGTACGATGATCTGTCCCAAGTTCAATGCCCGCACGGCCCCGCTACAGCCCGTTCGGATGCCATTTGGCTGGATGTGTGGCGCGAGGCGCTGGTGGAGAGTGTAGTCGCAAAGCTCCGGACACATCAGGAGCAAACACCGGATAACGTTTTCTACTTCGTCGTTCGCATCCTGGACGAACGACCTGGTTTGAGCTCAGACGAATTGGCGCAGGAACTCAGCGTCAGGTCAGCGAGACCATTTACCGCTGCCAACGCGCGAAAACAGAAGGAGCGTGCCCAGGCAAAGTTCGCCGAATTGCTTATCCAAGAGGTCATGCTCACGATTGCTGATCCAACCCAAGAACGAGTCGAGGACGAGCTTCGATCTGCCGGGTTACTCGCTTACGTTGAAGACTGCCTGTCCGACGCCTACACGGCTGCGACTCGGAAGCATCTGCGACAGACAGAGGGAGGCCCCGGGCATGGCGCGCCAATCAGCGGATAGCGGCCGCAATCTGCCGTCGGCCGATCGCGCCAAGCCAGCCGATCCTTCTGTCGGAGGCGTCCACCTCCAATCGACGCTGACGCTGTCCCAACCAGACACTCCGCCAGCGGAAAAATGGCCGACGGTGCCCGGGTACGAAATCCTCGGCGAACTGGGCCGAGGCGCTATGGGAGTGGTCTACAAAGCCCGGCATGCGGCACTGGATCGAGTTGTTGCCCTCAAAATGATACGTTCGGGCGATCATGCCGATGTGCAGGAGCGGAAACGCTTTCTCGACGAGGCGCGCAAACAAGCCAGGCTTTCACACCCTCATATCGTCCCGATTTACGAAGTCGGCGAACACAACGGCGTGCCTTTTTTCGCCATGGAGTATCTAGACGGCGGCACTCTGGGCGCGTTTGCCCAAGGTATGCCGATGGTCCCTCGCATGGCGGCCGAATTGATCGAAACCCTGGCACGGGCTTTGGACCATGCACATAGGTGCGGGATCGTTCATCGGGATTTCAAGCCTGGCAACATCCTGTTGGCCGGCCTTGCGAAAGCAGCGAACACGTCGGGAATCGGAGACGAGTGGCCCGCGAGCGCTGTATACAAGATTGCGGACTTTGGTCTCGCAAAGCGGCTCGATACTCCCGGAACCATAACCTCATCCAGCGCGATCGTCGGCACGCCGAGCTATATGCCGCCTGAGCAGGCTTCAGGAAAGCTTGGGCCCGAAGTCAAAGCCACGGCCGACGTCTATGCGCTGGGTGCGGTCCTGTACGAACTGCTGACCGGTCAGCCGCCGTTCAGTGCGGCGACTCCCATCGACGTGATCTTCAAAGTGATTTCTGAAGACCCAACTCCGCCGTCCAAGCTGCGGCCGGGACTTCCACGTGACCTGGAAACGATTTGCTTGAAGTGTCTCGAAAAGGAACCGCGCCGCCGATATGACTCGGCGGAAGCATTGGCAGACGATCTTTATCGATTCTTGAATCATCAGCCAATTATTGCTCGTCCCAGTTCGTCGCTGATGCGAGGTTTGAAGTGGGTCCGGCGTCACCGAGGCGGCGTGGCCGTTGCCCTCAGTGTCGTCGTCGTGTTGGCGTCGATCGCGCTCGTACTCAGTCTCCTCAAAAAACCTGCGCCGCCTTCCTACGCCCAATTGATTGCACGAGCCACCGAAGAATGGAACACCGACAATCTGGAACTGGCCGAGAATCACCTTGATGCCTGTCCCACGAATGAACGAAATTGGGAATGGTATCACTTAAAGCACCTTTGCCGAGCCGGCCGTCGCGTAGTTTGGCAGGGCTCTGCGCCGATTACCGCCATGGCGGTTAGGCTGGATGGCCAACTCGTGGCCACAGGCTCCAGCGATGGAAAAGTGTCCCTCTGGCACTTCGATTCGGGTAAGACCGAGCTAACTCTCCCGCTGCACAAAGATGCCGTTTCCGCGATTGCATTCAGTCCCGACCAAAAGCGGCTCGTCACTGGTTATCGAGACGGCGGCGTGAGCATCTGGGACGTGCAAACGGGAACACAGCTCCATCGGCTCAGGGGGCATTCCAACGCCGTGACGAGTGTTGCATACCGTCCCGACAACGCCGAAATCGCTAGCGCGTCCTACGACCGGCGGGTCAAGCTGTGGGATCCAATTTCTGGGAAGCTTGTCAAGGAGATGACGGGCCACCTAGACACGGTCACGAGTGTGGCGTATAGCCCGGACGGCGCTCACGTCGCTACGGGGTCATATGACCAAACCGTGCGGATTTGGAACGTCGCCACCGGCGCTGTTGTTCATGCGTTGAGCGGACACCAAAAAGCCATCTTGGCGGTAGCATTCAATCCTCGGGCACCTTACGTGGCAAGCGCTTCAATGGATCGAACCGTGCGGTTTTGGGACGTTAAGGCAGGTGAGCAAACTGAAACGCTCGCCGACTACCAACGTGCCGTTACCAGCCTCGCGTTCAGTCCGGACGGAACCCGCCTGGCCAGCGGTTCCGAAGACCGAAGCGTGAAGGTTTGGGACACCCGGACCTCGCAGGAAGTCTTTACGTTCAAGGGGCACAAAGGCACCGTTGTCGGTCTCGGGTTCGTATCAAACGGCGAACGCTTACTCAGCGCTTCGGAAGATCTCACGGTTCGCTCGTGGGACGCCCGTGCTGGGCAAGGCGTCTATGCACTAGGCCGTCACAAAGGCGCCATTCGGCGCCTCGACTTCCATCCGGCCCAGCGCATGATCGTGAGTTCGTCCAAGGACAACACGGCCAAGCTGTGGGATTTGAATTCGGGGCAGTCTCGAGTTGTTTCGCAGCATGAAAACGTGGTTCACACCGCGGTATTCAGCCGAGACGGCAGGCGCATTGCCAGCGCTTCTCTTGACCGAACAATCAAGATTTGTGACGTGGCGACTGGCGTTGTCGAACACACGCTTACTGGTCATAGCGACGAGGTATTCGGCGTAGGCTTCAGTCCGGACGGCGTCAAGCTCGCCAGCGCCGCACGTGACGGAGTAGTCAAGTTATGGAATGTAAGCTCAGGCAAGGAAATGCTCAGCTTCCATGCCCACGAGAACTTGATCTCAGATGTGATCTTTGGCCCGGATGGCAAGCGATTGGTAACAGCATCGTATGACAAGACCGTCAAAGTTTGGGATGCTGGCACCGGGAGGTTCCTATTTGATGCGACCGGGCACTCCGATCGAGTCACCAGCGTCGTCTACAGTCCCGACGGCCGATGGTTGGCAACCGCATCGTACGACACAACGCTCAAGCTATGGGACGCGGAATCGGGGCAAGAAATTCGGACTTTCTCCGGGCACACCGGCCGGGTGGTCGACGTGGCCTTCATTCCAGACGGAAGTCGACTCGCCTCTGCATCACACGACTGCACGGTACGCATTTGGGACCCGACGGCTACGCAGCCGATCTTGACACTGCCGCACACCATGGCCGTCAACACTGTGGCCTTCAGTCCCGACGGCATTCAACTTGCCGCCGCTGGGCAGGAACAGATCATACGCATTTGGAACGCAGCAAGGGACTGATCTCGCTTGCTTGCAGTCGCATCCCATCGCCGATTTGCTGGCACATGGTTGCTCAACCGTTTATAATTCTAGTTCGCATCAAAAAGGGCACAGCCGACAAAGGAGGTACAGGTGGGTCAGGGCATTGCGGCGGAGCCGGTAGCGAAAGCAGCAGATCGCGTCGTACCGTCGATGGATGGCGTGTTGACGAATTCATTAGAGCTTATCGATCGGCTTCGCACCAATATCGCCACCGTCCTTCTTGGAAAGCCCGATGCGATTCATCTGGTTCTCGTCGGTCTTTTTGCCGAAGGGCACGTGCTCATCGAAGACGTGCCCGGGATAGGGAAAACGCTGCTGGCCAAGGCGTTGGCCAATAGTTTGGGATGCACGTTTCATCGAATTCAGTTCACGTCCGATTTGTTGCCGAGCGACGTCATCGGCACCAATGTTTTTCATCAGCCGAGTGGTGAATTCGTATTCAAACCCGGGCCGCTGTTTGCGCAGGTCGTACTTGCCGATGAGATCAATCGCGCCACGCCGCGTACCCAGAGCGCGCTTTTGGAAGCGATGAGTGATCGGCAAGTGTCCCTCGACGGCCGAGTGTGGCCGCTCGGGCCGCCGTTCATTGTGCTCGCAACCCAGAACCCGTTTGAATTCGAAGGCACGTACCCACTGCCCGAGAGCCAACTGGACCGATTTCTCATGCGCCTCCGGCTCGGCTACGCCGACCGCGGCGCCGAAAAGCAGGTGCTCATCCGACACCGAGACGGCGAGCCCGTGGATCACCTTCGACCGGTGATGACCGGCCACGATGTCTTGGCGGTCCAGCAGCAAGTCCGCCGTGTTCGAGTCGACGATGCACTGAACGACTACATCCTCGACCTGGTGCATGCAACTCGGGAAAGCGCGGATGTGTATTTGGGCGCCAGCACACGCGCGGCGATTTTTCTCTATCGCGCTGCTCAGGCTCACGCCGTGCTTGACGGACGCAACTATGCGGTGCCGGATGATATCAAGAAGGTGGCCACGCCTGTGCTTGCCCACCGCTTGTTGACGAAGGCTTATCGGCAACATGAACGCGGCGACACCGCGGACAAGATCGTTGACGACATTCTCGGCCGAATTCCTGTTCCCGCTTGATCCCGTGCCGGCATGACTGAAGCCACGCCACTTTCGGAGCGCACCCGCGTTAGGTTACGGGTGCCGATTGAGGGCCGGCTCTGGCTGCTGACGTTCGCAGTTTTCCTCGCGACAGGCGTGTTCAAAGCAATCAACCTCATTACGCTGTTGGCGTGTGCTATGGCCGTCACCTGGTGCGTCAACGCACTCGAGGTACGGTTAAGGCTTCGGCGGCTGCGCGCGCGACAATGGCTTTCGCGCCCCGTGTTTGCAGCCAAACCGGCGACGGCGGACGTGGAAATCTGTCAGACGGGTCGAAGAACGGTTCTCGGCGTTCGGCTTGAAGCTCGCGGGGAGTCGCATCGTTGGTCGCGATTTGTTCCCAGTGTTCGTGGCGGTGAATCGATACGATTCAGGTATTCCGTGACGCTTCCTCGACGTGGATGGTACGAATGGGAACCCGTGCGCGTGTCGACCGGCTTTCCGTTCGGTCTTGCTGAAGGCGTCATCCAGCCCGAGGCGCGCGAATCGATCCTGGTGCTTCCCGCTGTGGGACAGATTCATGCCGGGCGATTACGGGTCTTTTTGAAGCACACGGCGGCAATTCTTGGACGATCTCGCCACCGGCCCGTGCGCTTGCCGGCGGCGCAGAGCGAGGTGCACGGTGTGCGGTCGTTTCGAGACGGCGACAGCCCACGTTGGATTCACTGGCGAACGACGGCGCGTCGTGCCGAACTGATGGTGCGAGAGTTCGAAGAGACACCAAGTGAACGGATTATTGTTGTCCTGGATCCGTCGGCGGCATCGGCGCTGGAAGACGCCATTTCTCTTGCCGCGAGCGTTTGCTGGGAATGGTGCCGGCATCAAGGCGAGCAGGTGGTGCTGGTGGTTGCCGAACCTTCGCCGAAGGTGGTGTCTGGCGTTAGCGGCAAGGAGCATGCAATCCGGTTACTTGAAGGTCTGGCTTTGACCGAAGCATGCCAAGAGGTGAACGACACGGCCTTCGTAGATATCCTGGCCACGGCGGCCATTCCTTCCGGACCCTTGCTGCTGATTACGGCACGGGACGGGAGCGTTGCGGAGTTGCTCGCGGCGCGACTGCGGCGTCCAGTTGCGGTTGTCAACCCGGCATCACTCGAGGATTACGCGTTTTACGAAAGGCCCGTTCGTAATGCGATTTGAAAAACTCTTTCGTTTCAGTGTCTATCTGACGTTGGCGGTCGCCTCCGTCGGACTATGTTCCGCCGAGCGCTATTTCATTCCGGAGATCAATTTCTTTCTGATCCCGGCGCTGGTGCTGCTCGTCATCGCGTTTGTGGTTGAAGGCCGATGGGTCCTGTCACCCTTTGCATCGAACGTGTTTGGCGTAATCATTGCTGTGGGGGCGGCGTTGTGGGTGGCACGTAGCCTGGCGGCGCCGACTAACCAGCTCATCGAGAATGCGCCGTATCCCGCGGCGTTTCTGCCTTTCGGCGGCCCCATCCTCATCCTGGTAATGTTGGCCAAGTTATTTCGGCCGAAACAGGTTAGTGATTACTGGGGCTTACACATCATCGGCCTGATGGAAATGGCTTTGGCGTGCATCCTCGGCGGCGACCCGGAGTTCAGTATTTGGCTCCTCGCTTATGCCGCCAGCGCGCTCTGGTCGTTGGTTCTTTTCAGCCTGTACCGAGAGGCTTTGCGCGATGAAAGCAGCCTGGCGCCGACTACGTCGGTGTCTTCGGTTACTCGGCCTTTGCGTATCTGGGGAACGTGGTTCACGGCCAAACGTCTGGTCATCATCGTCGCATTGACGTTTCTACTATTCCTGGTGACCCCACGACATTCCAACGAACGCTGGAATCTCCTGAATCCGGCCGCGACCGCTACACAGGTGGAAACCGGCTTCGCGCCCATATTGATCTTACGCACATCGGCAAAGTGAACTTGAGTGATGAGGTGGCATTGGAGTTGCGGATTAGGGACGCCGCTGGACAGCCGAAAACCGACCTCGATCCGGCACAACGTTGGCGGGGCTCAACGCTTCATTATTACGAGCAAGGCCGGTGGCAACCCCGGCATACCGGCCGCATACCGACTATTACCTCTCCGGGTTTCGACGTTCCTTACGGACCAGATGCGACACTTCCGGAACTCGGTCCGAACGCGGTTTCCATCACCTACGACGTCGATCTTCATTCAAGCGGACTCATCATTGCCGAACCGGTGTTGCGATCGGCGGATTCGCAGGCTTCCGTTCGTGTTATAGGCGACGATCCGAACTGGGTGCCGTTCTATCACACGCGCGACAGGATTCTGCTGCTCCCGCCGGGGCAACGGGTAGCACGCACTATTCGTTACCAGCAAGTGCTACCGGCCGACTATGCAGCCGTCGCCACACCTGTCGTTGGGATTACCGACCTCTATGTCAGTGTGCTGGCGCGCCAGCCGGTGGAGAACATCCGTACGTGGACGAGCAACGTCCTAAAACGGCTGGTCTCCAAAGGGCAACTGCAATCAGCCGATCTGGCGACTGGGCCGAATTCGCCTCCGGGTGGAGGTGTGTATGTGAGCGCGGAGAATCGCGCCCGGGTTGCACAGGCGCTCTGTGATTACTTGGTCTTGTCGGGCGAGTTCCTGTATCGGCTTGAATTAAGGCGATCCGATCTCGCCGCCGATCCAATTGATGACTTTCTGCGCAACGTCAAACAGGGATTTTGTGCTCACTTTTCCTCCGGCTTGACCCTGATGTTACGCTCCGTCGGGATCCCAGCGCGCGTGGTAACGGGGTATCGCGGTGTTGACTACCTACCGGATGATAGCCCGGACGGCGCGGCCCGCTATGTCATTCGCAAGAGTCACGCACATAGTTGGGTGGAGGTGCTCCTTGAGCAAACGGGTGCCGACGGGAAGCCGCAATATCAATGGTTAATGCTTGATCCCACGCCGGCCGAGGATTTGAACGCGGCCGGCATAACCTGGGAGCAGTGGTGGGCCTATTTCAAAAGTCGACTACGGGATGTCTGGTCGGGAATGGTGCTTGAGTACAACACCGAACGGCAAAGCGCCACGCTTTTGTCGGCGTGGAATCGTGTGATAGACTCACCATTGATGGGCAGCCTAGGCGGTTGGGGCGGATCGAGCGTAGGCCCTGGTGGGCTTCCTGGATGGAGTTTGGCCGCGGTTCTGGTTGCATTCACATTCGGTGCCTGGTGGCTGTGGCGAAAACGACGGGCCCACCGTCGGACGGCACCCATACATTGGAATGGCGAGCATGCTTTCTATACTCGATGGCTTGATGTTATTGCCCGCCATACCGGCGGCGCCCCTAGCCCGGCACAGACACCCCGCGAGTTCGCCGACCAGGTTGCAACGACGTTCCCTCGCGCGTCGGTTGCGCAGTTTATTGACGGCGTCTCTCGTTTTGTGATTGGACTTTATTACCGTGTTCGGTTTGGTGGCGAAGCTTTGCACCCCGAAGAGCGGCGCGTGGTCGATGAGCGGATCGCCGAACTGGATGTGGCGCTCTGCGCGGAAACCTGGTAACCTGGACGAAGTTGCATGCGTCTCGCATTCATTGCCGCAGTCGCGATGTCCGTCGCCTTCGGTCTCTTGATCCGTTTCGCGCAAACGGATGAGCCACGCTTCGCCGACGTGGCGCCGAGCGAAGCGCGAACTCCGGAAGAAGAACGCAAAGGATTTCGACTTCCGCCTGGATTCGAGGTCGAACTTGTTGCCGCCGAACCCTACGTTCGCAAGCCGATCAATATCAACTTTGATGCACGCGGCCGGCTTTGGGTCACGGAATTGATTGAGTATCCATTCGCCGCGAAGCCGGGCGAAGCCCATCGCGACACCGTACGAATTCTTGATTGGTCAGACGGCCGATTGCCCGCGCAAGAAGTAACCACGTTCACCAGCGGCTTGAACATTCCCATCGGGTCCTTCCCGAACGCGATGGAGCGATTGTTTACAGCATCCCGTACATCTACCGCTTCCACGACGACGACCGAGATGATCGCAGCGACCGGCGCGAGGTACTCTACGGCACGTTCGGCACGCGCGACACCCACGGAATGACAGGGGAGTTCACGTGGGGTTTCGATGGATGGGTGTATGCCTGCCACGGGTACATCAACACATCGCGCATTCGTGGTCGAGACGGCTCCGAAATCGAGATGAATTCCGGGAATGTTTATCGCTTCAAGCCGGATGGTTCGCGCGTCGAGCAGTTCACGTGGGGCCAGGTGAATCCGTTTGGCTTGGCATTTGATCCGCTCGGTAATCTGTACTCATGCGATTGCCATACACAGCCCGTGTATCAGTTACTTCGCGGCGCCACCTACCCAAGTTTCAACAAGCCGCACGACGGCATGGGCTTTGGGCCGGAGATGACCCGCGATGATCACGGCTCTACGGCCATCGCGGGGATCGCATACTACGCTGCCGATGCGTTCCCGGCGGAATATCGCGACACGATTTTCATCGGCAACGTTCTCTCGAATCGCATCAACCACGATCGCGTGGAATGGCGGGGCGCCACGCCCCGAGCCGTGCGCTTGCCTGACTTCCTCGTGAGCGATGATCCGTGGTTTAGGCCGGTCGATATCAAACTGGGGCCAGACGGCGCGCTGTATGTTGCGGACTTCTACAATCGCGTCATCGGCCACTACGAGGTGCCGCTGACCCATCCGGGGCGTGATCGAGAGCGGGGGCGAATCTGGCGTATTTCTTATCGAGGTCCGAATGGGGTTTCCCCGAACTCGCAGGCCAAGGATCGTGCGAAATTCACCGTCGATGAGTTGATCGAAGACCTCGCACATGCCAATCTCACCGTGCGAATGATCGCGACCAACGAGCTCGCGTCGCGCAGCGCCCCGCAAGTGCTCACCACGTTGCGGGAACGCCTAAGCAGTTCTTCGAATACCAATCAACGAATTCATCTATTGTGGGCATGGGAACGAATCGCGGGTGTGCCCGACGATGCCCTGCAATCCGCCGCGAATGGTAGTGAGAAGAACGTCCGCATTCATGCCTTGCGAATCATGGCCGAACGCCGGCAGCTATCGGAAACGCTGCATCGGTTGGCGGTCGCCAAACTGGAGGACTCGAGCGAACTGGTAAGCCGATGCGCCGCCGAAGTTCTAGCCCGACATCCGGCACTTTCCAATTTGCGACCGTTGCTCGAGATTCGGCATCGTGTTCCCGACTTTGACACTCATCTCCGGCATGCCGTGCGATTGGCGTTGCGAGAACACTTACGTGACTCGGGTGTATGGAAGTATCTGGAATCCACCGAATGGGACGAGCATGACCGACGTGCGCTTGCCGATGTGGCCGCGGGAGTTCCGAGCCAGGAAGCAGCCGCGTTCTTGCTGGCACACTTGCGTCGATATCCGGAGTCGTTCGACAATCGGGTGCGCTACGCTAAACACGTTGCCCGTTTTGGAACGGGGTCGAACAGTTCATCTAACTTACTCAACCTGTTGCGTGGCGACCGTGGCGCACCGATGGTTGAGCGAGTTGAACTGTGGACGGCCTATCAGCAAGGCGCCGAGGCTCGCGGCGGCCGACTTAACGACAGCGAGTTGGCGTGGGGTGCAGAACTAGTGCGAGGCCTCATCGCATCACCGGATCCGCGATTGGTTACCGCAGGGATCGAACTTGCGGGCCGGCTCAAGATGCAGGCGGTGGCGCCGATTTTTCTCGGCTTCGTGCAAGACCGGTCGACATCGGAGGAGTTTCAGCTGGCAAGTGTCACTGCGTTGGCCGCCATGGATTCCCGTCGTGCCGTGCCGCTACTCGGAGGCATCCTCGATGATTCAACTATGGCATTGCCGGTTCGACAACGCGCGGCAACGCTCTTGGCCGACGCTAACAGGTCAGAGGTGAATACGGAACTGCTTCGAGGTTTGACAACAGCGCCCGAAAAGCTCGCGGTCGTCATAGCGCGCGGCCTCGCCAATTCACGGGCGGGCGCCAGTCAACTTCTAGAACTGATTCAGGCCGGCAAAGCATCGCCGCGCCTGCTACAAGACGCTGCGGTCCAGATTCGCCTGACACGCGTCGACCTTCCGCAATGGCGCGAACGCGTTGCCGATTTGACGCGAGGCTTGCCAACTGCCACGCAAGCAATGGATGGCGTTTTGTCAAAGCGAAAGGCCAGTTTCGCAAAGTTCACGACCGATACGCATAAAGGAATGAGCGTTTTCGAGCAACATTGCGGCATCTGCCATCAACTCGCCAACAAGGGCGCCAAGATTGGCCCACAACTCGACGGCATCGGCATCCGCGGCCTAGACCGACTGTTGGAGGACATCATCGACCCCCATCGGAACGTCGATCAAGCCTTTCGTGCGACGACGTTAGCCTTGACGGATGGCCGGATCATTACCGGTCTCGTCCTGCGTGAGGAAGGCGATGTGTTGGTACTCGCCGATGAGCAAGGAAAGGAGGTTCGCGTCTCCAAGGCCCAAGTTGAACAACGATCCGTGTCAGCTTTGTCGTCCATGCCGGCAAACCTCATTGACCAACTTCCAGAGGCAGAGTTTTGCCATTTATTGGCATATCTTCTGGCGCAGAAACCTTCAGAAGCGTCAACCGATCGCAAATCCCGCGAATAGGAAGCCGCCGACTAGCTCGCCTACATGCACATCGGTCGGTCGCGCGGTTCGATCAATTCCCATCGATGGTAACAGCGCGGGCCGCGGCGTTCGAATGAATGTCGATATCCTGGTTCCGGTGAAGTGGTCGGATTGGCACGCAAGCGAAATTCCGTCGGCCACGGCCCGCCAGCGTCGAGAAACGCCCGCCAAATCGACCACCCCAAATCTCGGCCCGCATCGTTGTTCACCTGCCAATCCTCCGCGCCATACCAGGCTATCGCCTCGCCGTCGCTTATGCCGAATGCCTGCTGCCCATTGTTCGCGACTCGGTGATGAACGTTCATGCCTTGTAGAAGGCCGTAGAACGCCAGGGCCTGGGAAAAACCAAGCCAATGCACACGTAGCCTGCGACGGTCAAACCAGCCTGCCCACGGCGCCGGCAGTGTCCGTAATTCGCCGCCTGGACTTGGCGTCATCGCCTCGGCAGGGCCAGCTTCCATCTCGGCGCGCAAGGGCATGAAATAGGCGGCACGCGTCAGTCGGCCGTGGAACTCCCCATTGGTAACGGCGCCGCGCACGATATAGGACAGGCCGGGAGCGACTGTTAAGGGCGCCAACAATAGGCCGCGGTCCCCTAATTCGTCCAGCCATGCCGGTTCAAGATCGGGTGTAGACGCTGTCACAATGATCCGGTCGAATGGTCCGTCGCTCACGATGGGCTTTCGTCCGTCGGCATGCAAGATCTGGATTCCGCGGTCTGTGTAACGGCTCAGGTGGGAACGTGCCGCGGCCACGATGTCGCCGTCGACGTCTACGGTGGTGACTCGCTCCGGGCCGAGGACATGAGCCATCAACGCCGCGTTATAACCGGTTCCTGCGCCAATCTCGAGCACCGAAATCGCGGAGGTCAGCTTCAGATCCTCCAACATCTGGGCCATTAACGAGGGTTGACTCGACGAGCTAATGGGAACGGGTGCACCGATCCCGGAGCTGAGCCGGGTAATCAATGCTCGGTCTGAATAGATGAGGCGCAACACTTCGGGTCCAGCGTCCTTGGTGTCAATATCGCGCCAGACGTTACGCTTTCGGTGGAACTGAGATACGCGGTCGAGAAAGTGGTGCCGAGGAGTGGCGCGGAACGCCGCGATGAGATCGGGAGACCAAAGTGCGCCCTCGGCAATCAGACGGTCCACCATCGATTGATTGGCCTGGTCGCCCGGAGAAATCTTCATGCCTGCCTCGGTCGAGTCGTGGCGGAACCCGAAATTCTTTCCGCACGCGGATTGGTCGATTTATTCTTGACGCGAGGTTACTCAACCAGTACGAATGATACAGCGATTAAAAACTCGGAACAACATGACCGGTACGCCACGGGAGGCGAGCCGCATAGAGGATCACCTCCGCCTGCCACTTCGGGGCCCTTCTTGATGGAATTGTTGGAAAAATGGAAAGTGCAGGACGCCATCGAGACCTATGGCGTCCGCCATTGGGGCAAAGGGTATTTTGGGATCAATGCCGCGGGGAACGTAACGGTCCACCCATCGAAGCAACCGGAACGGTCTATCGATCTCAAGGAACTCGTCGATCAACTTCAAACCCGCGGCATCCAGCTGCCGATCCTGCTTCGGTTCACCGACATTCTGCGTCATCGCGTCGGCGAGATTCACGAGGCGTTTCAAAACGCCATGAAAGAGTTCGACTACAAGGCCCCGTACATCTGTGTTTACCCGATCAAGGTGAACCAGCAGCGGCATGTAGTCGAGGAGATTCTCGACTTCGGCCGGCCTTACAACTTTGGCCTCGAGGCAGGCTCCAAGCCGGAATTGTTGGCCGTGCTTGCCCAAACCAACGGCCTCAACACGCCGATTATTTGCAACGGCTTCAAGGACGATGAATTCATCAAGATGAGCGTTCTTGCCCGCAAGATCGGCAAAGAAATTATCCCCGTCGTCGAGAAATACACCGAACTGGAAGCCATCGTTCGCTATGCCGAGGAGCTAAATGTCCGCCCGGTGATCGGCGTACGAGTGAAGTTGGCATCTCGCGGGGCCGGTCGATGGAAATACAGCGCGGGATTCCGCAGTAAGTTCGGGTTGACGGTAACGGAAGTTCTCGAGGCTCTTGAATACTTGAAACAGCGAGGAATGGGTGACTGCCTTCAGCTGGTGCACTACCACTTGGGAAGTCAGATCACCAACATCCGCCATGTGAAGGGCGCGCTGACCGAAGTCGCACGCGTTTATGCGGAGCTTGCCCACGCCGGCGCCGCACTTCGATACCTCGACGTGGGTGGAGGCCTCGGCATCGACTATGACGGGTCGCAGACGGACTTCGAATCTTCGGTGAACTATACGCTTCAGGAATACGCCAACGACGTCGTCTTCCGAATCAAGAGCGTTTGCGACGATGCTGGCGTACCGCATCCGACGATTATCTCCGAGTCTGGCCGGGCGGTGGTTGCCTATCACAGCCTGTTAGTTTTTGACGTACTTGGGGTTTCGCATTTCGACCGCTATCAAGTGCCGCCGGAGATCCCCGCCGACGCCCCCCAGCCGATTACGGACCTCAGCGCCATCTTTCGTGACCTTTCGATAAAGAACTACTTTGAAAGCTACCACGATGCCGTTCAATCGGTGGATGAAGCGCTCAACCTTTTCAATCTTGGATATCTGAGCCTGGAGTTGCGCGCCGTAGCGGAACAACTTTTCTGGGCCGTGAGCGGGAAGATGCTGAAGATTGTTCGTGAGCTGGACTTCATTCCGGAAGAATTCCAGGGACTGGAGTCGATGCTCTCGGACACCTACTTCTGTAACTTCTCGATCTTCCAATCGATGCCGGATAGTTGGGCAGTGAATCAACTATTTCCGATCATGCCGATCCATCGCCTGACCGAGGCGCCGGTGCGTCGCGCGGTGCTGGGCGACATTACCTGCGATTCCGACGGCAAGATCGACCAATTCATCGATCTTCGAGACGTGCGCAAGACGCTTGAATTGCACCCTTATGACGGCAGTCCTTATTACCTCGGCGCCTTTTTGCTCGGCGCCTATCAGGAAATCCTTGGCGATCTGCACAATCTTTTCGGTGACACCAACGCCGTGCATGTGAGCCTCGACGACGACGGCCATGTCATGCTTGATGCCGTGATCAAGGGAGACACCGTCCGCGAGGTCCTGCAGTACGTGCAGTACTCCGCGGACGAATTGTTGTCGCAAATGCGAAAGGATGTCGAGCGGGCCGTGAGGGCCGGCAAGATCTCATTGGAAGAATCACGGCAGCTACTGCGCTTTTACGAGTCGGGTCTCGAAGGATACACATACCTGGAAGAACCCTAACTAGGCATGGCGTAAGCGCGCCTCCCTATCTCCTGTCATGGATTTAGCCGTCACTCTCGGTCGGCTGCAACTCAAGAACCCGATTCTGGTGGCGTCGGGGACGTTCGGTTATGCGCGCGAAATGGCCGGGTGGGTGGATTTCGCCAAGCTCGGCGGCATCATACCCAAGACCGTGACGAGGCAATCACGCATCGGAAACTCGCCGCCGCGCACGGTCGAAACTCCGTCCGGCATGTTGAACGCCATCGGACTCGATAACGACGGCATCGACCACTTCATCTCGCATCACGTGCCTTATTTGCGCACGCTGCCGACGGCCGTTCTCGGCAACATCGCCGGCAAGAGTGAAGACGAGTTTGTGGAGATGGCCGCTCAGCTAACGGAGGTGTCCGGGTTGGCCGGGCTTGAATTGAACCTCTCGTGCCCGAATGTCGCCGGCGGAATCGATTTTGCAACCAATCCGGCGACGACACGGCGGGTTGTGGATCGTGTTCGAGGCATATACCCGTTGCCGCTCATCGCGAAGTTGACGCCGAATGTAACCGACGTCGTCGCCGTGGCTGAAGCAGCTGCCCAAGGCGGCGCGGACGCCATCTCTCTCGTGAACACCTTTGTCGGAATGGCGATCGATTGGCGGCGACGTCGACCCGTCTTAGGAAACATCATCGGCGGGCTGAGCGGTCCCGCCATCAAGCCGCTCGCACTCCGAATGGTCTGGCAAGTCGCACGGCACGTGAAGATTCCCATCATCGGCATCGGCGGCATTGCGACGATCGACGACGTGATGGAGTTCATTGTCGCGGGCGCCAGCGCCGTTCAATTGGGTACGGTGAATTTCTACAACCCGACCGCATCGTTGCGAATCGTCGAGCAATTGCCCGCCGCCTTGCAAGAGTTGAAAGCGACGTCCGTTCGTGAGATCGTCGGATCGTTGATTTGATGAAGGTCGATCATCATCCTTCACCACCGAGATCGATCCAGGCGCTTTCCCATCCATAGCGAGCACTTTCGGGGACGCCGGGCACGCGATGAATTCCAACCTCGCTGTCATCTCGGTAGTCCATTCGCGGATCCATGATCGCTACGACTTGGGCATTCAAGAATTCGTTTTGTCCCATTACCAACTCCCTTCGGTTCCGGGCAAAAGAAATGATTAAGGCTGCAATAGACAGGCTCGCCAATGCATTGGCTTACCATGCCGCCAACGCCACTCTTCGTTGCAGCGTCCGTTCTCGTGCGTGTCGGAGTTTTTTCGCCCGTGCGGCAACATGGCGCCCATCAGGAAAATGCCTACCAAGATCGCAACGATAACTGCGCCGCACTTCATGGACGAACTCCTTGTCCCATTGACCGCCGCATCCTGCGTCGGTGGATGTGCATTACCTATCTTAAAGCTGTGCATCAGCGAGTGGATGTGAGAGTGCAATCGCCGTGCCGCATGGGACACTCGGTGCGAATGGCGCTCCGATTGATCCCTAAACACATGGTTGGACGGGCATTTCCGAAACGAGAATAAGTAAGAGGGTAGCGCACGAGAACCGACGTAAAAACGGCGTTCTTACAAAAGAGGCCGGCGATCAATGTAAAACGGAAACGTTACTCTGGTTTCGTTTCCTTGAGCCGCGGCGCCACAGGCTCTGCATCGCGGGCGCGTTCCTTCTTCTCGCCTTCTTTGAGAAGTTCGAGAAACGCCGTGCGACCGGCGTCTCCGAGGCGGCGCTCATGCCGTTTGATGACACGAGTGTAACCACCCGGCCTGTCGCGGAAACGAGGTCCGAGCTGGTCGAAGAGTTTGTTGAGTATGGTGTCGTCGGTGGGTTCGCCTTCTTTGTCGTAGATTCTCGATTTGGCCGGTGGTCCAAGGCGCGCGAGCACAAGGCGGCGGGCGTGTAGCGTGTCCTTCTTTGCCAACGTTATCAACCGCTCGACAAATCGTCGTGCCTCTTTGGCTTTTTCCACGGTGGTGATGATCCGCTCATGTTCAATGAGTGCACGAGTCAAATTGCGCATGAGCGCCAGACGATGCGTTGCGTTGCGTCCCAGTTTGCGGCCGGCTTTGAGGTGTCGCATTGATCTCTCTTCGTCCTCAGCGTCGCATCGACGCCGGTAGCTTCATTCCCAGGTGTAATCCGCGTTCGGTAAGTTTCTGTTTGACCTCGCGGAGTGTAGTTTCGCCGAAATTGCGGACTTCAAGCAATTCTTCGTCGCCGCGAATCACCAAGTCCCGAACTGTGGTGATGCCTTCCGATTCGAGGCAGTTCGTAGCGCGAACGGAAAGCTCAAGTTCCGCAAGGCTCATGTTGAGCTTTCGTTCCAGCTCGTGATCCACAGCATCCGTCTGGCCGCCCATTTCCATCTTGTCGTCGAGCGGCGTCGGGGCGTCGGGCTGGGCGTATTGTATGAATGGATTCAGGTGCTTACGAAGGATCTTGGCGCCCTCGACGAGGGCCAATTGCGGCGTGATCGTGCCGTTCGTCCAGATTTCCATGACGAGTTTGTCGTAATTGGTACGCTGACCGACGCGCGTTTCTTCGATCTCGTACTTCACCCTGACCACCGGTGAAAAACTCGAATCAACCGGGATCACACCGATCTCACGGTCTTTCTCAATGTTCTCGTCCGACGTGCGATAACCCCGGCCATTCTCCACGGTCATTTCCACGACGAACGGCACATCGTCGGTCAATGTCGCGATAATGTGTTCCGGATTGATGATCTGGACGGCTTCATCGGCGACGATGTTGGCCGCCGTCACCACACCGCGTTCGTGCCGCTCAATACGGATGGTATGAGGGTGTTCGCTGGTATTCTTTACGACGAGGCTTTTGACATTAAGGATGATGTCGGTGACATCTTCAACCACGCCCGGGATCGTGCTGATCTCGTGCTGTACGCCTTGAATCTTGAGGCGCGTCACCGCGCTTCCTTCAAGGCTGGAGAGCAGAATTCGACGTAAGCTGTTTCCTACGGTGACGCCGAAGCCGCGTTCGAACGGTTCGGCGGTGAATCTGCCGTAGGTGTCGGTAACGGTAGACCGGTCGGCCGATAGCCGGCTCGGCAATTCCAAACCACGCCACTTGATACGCATGTGGGAAAACCTCCTGCCAGGTTTTCAGTAAAGAGGAACCGATTCCGTCCCTGGAGCGTCTTAACGTGCTGCAACTTCGATGATGAACTGTTCGCGCAACTCCCGATCTTTTGTCAACCGTGGATCAACGTCCATCCGCCCGGGTAACCGCAGCATGGTGCCGGTCGGCGGGTCGCCTTCGCCTCGATTCAAGAAATCGGGTACGGTCGTTGTGTATTGGGACATATTGAGCTTAACGAGCTGCATGCTTCGCGGGCGATCCTTGACGGCGACGACGTCGCCGGCCTTAAGGAGAATGCTCGGGATATCGCAAGCTCGGCCATTAACGGTAACGTGCCCATGACCCACCAATTGGCGAGCCGCCAGCCGCGATGAAGCCCACCCTAAGCGGTGAACGACGTTATCAAGTCGGCGTTCCATGATGCTGAGAAGCGCTTCGCCGGTGTTTTCGGTCGAGCGAGCCGCCAACGCAAAGTAGCGCCGAAACTGTTGTTCCAACACGCCGTAGAAGCGCTTCAGCTTCTGTTTTTCCCGCAAACGCGCCGCGTATTCGCTGGACTTTCCCCGACGTTGCCAGTGCATGCCAGGGGTTTGATTGCGACGTTCGATTGCGCACTTGGATCCTTCACACCGGGCGCCTTTGAGGTACAGCTTGATGCCTTCCCGGCGGCAGAGCTTGCATTTGTAGTCGAGTTCGCGTGCCATGAAGCAGTTGTTAGTTGTCAGTTATTGGTTGTCAGTTGCCCGAAGTCTCACACTCGCCTTTTCTTCGGCGGCCGGCAGCCGTTGTGTGGCAGCGGCGTTACATCTTCAATCGCCTTAACGGTCAGGCCCGCGGCTTGTAAGGCCGTAACAGCAGATTCGCGGCCGGAGCCTGGGCCCTTCACTCGCACTTCGATTTCCTTCAGTCCAAACTTCGTGGCTCGGTCCGCACAGACCTCGGCCGCTCGTTGAGCGGCGAACGGCGTGCTTTTGCGGCTGCCCTTGAAGCCGACGGTGCCCGCCGACGCGAAGCAAAGCGTATCGCCGTTAGTATCCGTGATGGTCACGATTGTGTTGTTGAAGGTGGCCATGATGTGGGCAATGCCACGGCTCACGTTTCGGCGTTGTTTGCGTTTCTTGGTCTTTGCCATATCAGTTGTCAGTTGTCAGTTGTCAGTTGTCAGCCGCTACGACTAATAACGGACAAAGGACCATTGACTACCCTCTCATTTCTTTGACGCCCTTCTTGCCGGCTACGGTTTTGCGTGGTCCTTTGCGGGTTCGGGCGTTGGTCCGAGTTCGTTGTCCGCGCACCGGGAGGCCACGACGATGTCGCAGCCCACGATACGACCCGATGTCTTTGAGTCGGGCGATGTTTTGCTGTATTTGCCGGCGCAGCGGTCCTTCAACGGTGTAATCCTTGTCGAGAATCGACGCGAGGCGGCTGATTTCGTCGTCCGTGAGGTCCTTGGCGCGCCGATTCGGATCGATCTTGGTCTGCTCACAGAGCCTAAGTGCGGTGGTCGCACCGATGCCGTAAATATAACGGAGGGAGATGTGAGTCGGTTTGTCGTTGGGGATGTCAACGCCCAGGATACGGGGCATGTCCGGTGTCCTCGCTTACCCTTGTCGCTGCTTGTGCCGCGGGTTCGAGCAGATGACGAGGAGTTTTCCGTGCCGGCGTATCAGTTTGCAGTTCTCGCAGATACGCTTTACGCTGGCCCGCACCTTCATCGTGGCCTCCGCCGCCTCACCCTAGTGCCCATGAAGTAAGCTATTACGATATCGACCTATGAAAAAATCGACAAGGGGGAAAATCCCGAAACGGCACGGGGCGTGCATGCGGGCGGAACAATCACATGGGTGTTCCTAAGAGAAACACCGCAGGTGCAACGTTGAAATAGTCGGCCAACGTCTCAATTTGGGACCGGGTTAGTCGACGCTTTCCCGCAAGCACTTCTGAAACGGTCGATTCCGCGATGTGCGAGGCACGTGCCGCCTGCGCTTGCGTAACTTCCTTGGCCTTGAGTAGATGTCTCAACATCCCCGCGTCTGTTAAGTCGTCGACTCCAATCGGGTGATGCTTGTCCTCATAACGCTCGATGAGATCGCTAAGCACGTCTAGATAACCGGCTTCATCTTTGTCCAAATCGTCGCGGTCCAGCAGGGAATTCATGACCGCCGTCGCGCAGTCTAGGTCGGACTCCGACGTTATCGGCCGAAGCGGAAACCGGCGTATGAGCGCCAGGTAACTCGCCCGCGGCGGCTTGGTCCGGAGCGAATTGCGGTCAAGTATCTTTCCACGTGCCAATGGTGTACTCCCTTGAAGTGAGCATTGTTACGCACCCGCCTTACGCGGCGACCTGGTTCTGCATTTGTCGATAGACCGCCGTAAACCGTTCGTAATCCTCCATCGTGTCCACGCCGATCGACGTTTGGTCGACGATGCCCACTTGAATTCGGTGGCCGTGCGCGAGCACCCGCAATTGCTCCAGCTTTTCGAGAAGCTCGAGCGGTGTAGGTGGCAAAGTGGCCAACTGAAGGAGAAACGCCCGGCGGTAGGCATAGATGCCCAAGTGCTGAAGGAAACACGGCGGGTGGGAGGAGAAACTCGGCTCGCCGTCGCGGACGTGAGGAATCGCACTACGGCTGAAGTAGAGTGCATTGCCGGTCGAATCGCACACGACCTTTACGCAATTCGAATTCCGCCACTGGTCGGCGGAACGAATCGGCACGGCTAGCGTCGCCATGTCGGCTTCGGGATTCCGGACGAGAAGTTCGGCTAGTACGTCCAAGGTTTGCGGGTCGATCAATGGTTCGTCGCCTTGGAGGTTCACGATCACCTCGGAGTCGACGCCCCGAGCAACTTCTGCGACGCGGTCGGTTCCGGTGGCGTGATCGCCTCGTGTCATGACTACGTGGCCACCGAACTCGTGTACCGCCGTTTCAATTCGTGTGTCATCGGTCGCAACGATTACCTGGCTGGCACGGCGTGAACGGCACGCCTGCTCATAGACGTGTTGGATAAGGTATTTGCCTGTTTCCCGGAGCAGCGGTTTGCCGGGTAGTCGGCTGGATGAGTAACGGGCGGGAATAATGATCGCAGTTTTCAACATCGACCTCCATGTCGTCGAAACGAACGATGATCTTTTTTCCTTTTTCCTTTTTACTTTTGCTCGATGACGTCGATCATTTCCTTAATTTTCCGATGAGCTTTGCTTCGGCCCTTGGCGAGGAGAATCGCTTCACCGAGGGTTAAGCGCGGATCGGGAAACGGAAGGCGAATCAGGACGTGATTCACGCGGTCAGGTAACTCGTATTTGCGCTTGACCAACACCAATTCAATGCCGGCTTCCCGAAGAAGCTCGAGGTCGCGGTAAAACCCGCGGAGATCGAGACGCAACTTTCGCCGCAGGGCATCGCGGCTTTGCGGCTTTTTCTTGATCGTCTGGATCAGCTTGTACAGTCGGGCCGCTCTTTCCGGAGTGACAGTCTTCGCGCTAGAGTTTTCTGCGGTGCTCCTGGATTTCGCCATGCCGTCCTCTGGTGAACAGTTGTCATCCTTGAAGCATTCGACCCAAACAATGTGCCACAAGGTGGTTGCAGCGACAGAGTTTCCATGTCAAGGCGGGTAGCCACGCCCAAGTCCGGGCGGTTGAGGCGGGAAAGGGTGTTCCGAGGTTCCTCCCGGTGCCGTCGGCCCCCCAAAGCAAGTCGCTTGCAAGTGTCCTTAGCGTGCACTCGACTGCGAACGATAGTAAACGGACAGGGGATTGAAATCAAGATGCTAGTTCAAATTGGGCAATCGGATTGACGTACCACTGACGCGAATCAGTTCAGGCCATGATTCCGCAGTTTTGTTGAAAACCACCGCTAGCTCCGTTAGAGTGAAAGATCGGAGCCGGGAGCAAACGCCCGGCTTCGCACGCTTCTGGAATGTTCACCCGCGGAGCCGACACCTTGCGAAAGAAGGGTAAAGAGCCTGCACGAGGCCGCTGGTTTACCAACGGTCCATTACTTCTTCTAATCGCCGTCCTCCTCGGCGGAACGTTTTGGTTCTTTCAACGCGAACCGAGTCCCATTAACTTGAAGTACGGGGCGTTCAAGCAAATCCTCCACGACCGGACAGCAACCCTTAGAAACGTCAGAATTCGACTTGCCGACATACGCGGAGAGATCGTCACGCGCGACCCTGTTTCAGACGGTGAACAAAACCTACCCGCGGAGAAAGTAGTTGCCTTTCGGACGCCTCGCGTTGGCTTGGAAAACGACACCGAGCTTCAAAAACTCCTCGATGCGGCGGGAGTTGCTTATCAAGGTGACGACGAGGACTCGACTTCCCGGTTTCTTTCATCGTTATTCTCCGGCATTCTCCTATTTGGAACGCTTGCGATCATTGCCGTCTTGTTGATTCGTTGGCTTAGTGGTGGGCAATCGCCGTTCACCTTCGGCCGAAGTCGGCACAAGCTCTACGCAGAAACGGATGTCCCCGTGACATTCCAAGACGTGGCCGGCATCGACGAGGCGGTGGCGGAGCTCCGCGAAGTTGTCGAGTTTTTGAAGACGCCTGAGAAATATCAAGCACTCGGCGGAAGGATACCGAAAGGCGTATTGCTCGTTGGACCACCCGGCACCGGCAAGACGCTGCTCGCAAAGGCAGTGGCTGGTGAAGCCGGTGTGGCCTTCTTTAGCCTGAGCGGCTCTGATTTCGTGGAGATGTTCGTCGGAGTCGGCGCCGCCCGCGTCCGCGATTTGTTCTCCCAGGCGGAAAGTCAGGCGCCGTGCATCGTTTTCATCGATGAACTGGACGCCCTTGGCAAAACACGCGCCGGGAACGTGCCCGGTAGCCACGATGAGCGCGAGCAAACTCTCAACCAGCTTCTCGTCGAAATGGACGGCTTCGATTCCAACCGTGGCGTCATTATCATGGCCGCGACCAATCGGCCGGAAACCCTCGATGCCGCGCTCCTGCGACCGGGCCGCTTTGACCGCACGGTGGTGGTCGATCGGCCGGATATCATCGGTCGTGAAGCAATCTTGAAGGTTCATATTCGCGAGGTACGGCTGGCGGACGATGTCGATCTTCGCCACGTCGCGAGTCTGACTCCGGGGTCTGTCGGGGCCGACCTGGCCAACCTCGTCAACGAGGCGGCGTTGTTGGCAGCGCGGGCCGACAAAGAGTCCGTTGCCATGGCGGACTTAGAGGAAGCGGTCGAACGCGGCGCGGTCGGCCTCAAACGAAAAAGCCGCATCATGCACGAAGACGAAAAGCAGCGCGTAGCCTATCACGAAGCCGGCCATGCATTGGTGGCTTGTGCGTTGCCGAACACTTATCCCGTCCACAAGGTTTCGATTATTCCGCGCGGCGTCGGAGCTCTCGGATATGTTTTGCGTCGGCCGGAAGACGACCGTTACTTGATGACTCGCTCCGAACTCGAAAGTCAAATCAAGGTTGCCTTGGGCGGCACGGTGGCGGAGGAACTCGTGTACGGCGAGATTTCGAACGGGGCCACCAGCGATCTTCAGGAGGCCAGCCGAATCGCGCGCAACATGGTCATGGAATTCGGCATGAGTCGCCTGGGTCGAATTCACTATCGTGAGCCAAGCGGCGCCGCGTTCCTTCCGGGCGCACCCTGGGCGGAAGAAGCACGCGGTTTTAGTGAACAGACCGCGCGCGAAATCGACGAGGAAGTTCGCCAAATGATCGGCGCAGCCACCGACCAAGTACACACGGTGCTGAAGACACGCCGTCCTGCATTGGAAGCTGTGGCGCGGGTGCTTATGGAAAAAGAAGTCATCGACGGAGCGGACTTACGTCGGCTACTGGAACAATACACGCAGCACCCGACTATCGTTCCGGGTTCGGATGCAGTGGAAAAGGAAGAGCCCATTGACGAGGATGACGCGGTCGAAGCCGAACGCGTCTTGAAGGTAGAAGATAGAGGCTAGGATTGTTATGCCGGTCCTGAAGACGCCGCCTATGCGTGAACGCCACGAAATCTTCCGTGTCGAACGAATTCTCCATCCGGAAGCGGACGAAGTTCCGCGCCGCCGGCACAAGGTAATCGCCGTCATGCCGGCGTACAACGCCGAGAGCACGCTGGCGGCTACATTGGCCGATGTACCAGTCGGCTCCATCGACGAAGTAATCCTCGTTGACGACGGCAGTACGGATCGTACGGTGCAGATAGCCCGCGAAATGGGACTGACCGTTATCGAACACGCCAGCAACAGCGGCTACGGCGGGAACCAAAAGACTTGTTATCGGTATGCCCTGGAACGCGGCGCCGACATCGTGGTCATGATCCATCCGGACTATCAATACGACAGCCGGGTGATCCCCCACGCGGTCGGCTTCATTGAACTGGGCATTTGTGACGTCGTTCTGGGAAGCCGAATTCGCTCGCGTCAAGAAGCGCTTGCGGGCGGCATGCCGAAGTACAAATACATCAGCAACCGATTCCTGACCGCGTTGGAGAACCTGGCGTTAGGACAGAATCTCGGCGACTTTCACAGCGGCTTTCGTGTCTATCGCCGCGAAGTTTTGGAGCGCATTCCTTTCACCCGGAATTCGAACGATTTCGTGTTTGATACCGAATTTCTCGTGCAGGCGGTCCGATTTGGTTTTCGGCTGGGTGACATTCCCGTGCCGGTCCGATACTTCCCCGAAGCCAGCAGCATCAACTTTCGGCGTAGCGTGAAATACGGCTTAAGCACGCTGGGTGTGGTGGCACTATACTGGCTGGACCGTCTGGGGCTTTGGCGGTCACGCTTGTTCAAAGCCCAACCACAAGTTTCGGGCGATGGTTCGACAGCCTTCCCACCGTTGAAAGCACCGCAACCGACCGCGACGTCGCCGGAAGCCACTGCGACGCCGCCTAGTTCGGCGTTGCCGGCTGCGGATGCGGGTTCTCGATAATTCCCATGTAGCAATATGCTTCCGTAAACCACCCGGTCCAGCTTTTGCTGATCGGCGTGAGACTGGATAGTTGCATTCCCTTCGCTTCGAGGACCGGGCCTAGTGCATGCGGCGAATGGCGATGCGTGAAGAGCACCACCGTTCGCGGACTTGCGTGCGCCCATTCGACCAATTCGGGCGTTTCCTTGCTGCGGTAGTTGCGAAAGTCATCGCGGCCCAAGTAAAAAGCCACCGAATCACAATTGCGTGGATAGCACACAACAGGACTATCCGCACAATACTCGGCCACCACATCGGGTCGGCTCATGGGCGAGCGAAACTCCGCATACCACGGAATGACGGCGTAATGAGCTACCGCCAGCAGTCCAACGTTGATCGGAACCGCTGCGCGCCTCCACTTAATGGACGCCCATCGACTTCCGGCAAAGAACGCGCCGAACGCTAATGCAAGGCACGGAAATGCCGGAAGCACATAGGTCGGGAGCTTGCTTCCTGACATGGAAAAGAACAATACGCACCATACGCCCGCCAAGAGGAAAAAACCCGACTCCGGACTGCGGCGCTCGGCGGCGCTGGAATCGCTGGAGATGACAAATCGAAACCATGCCACAGCAAGAAGAGTCGCAGGTAGCAGCCCCGCCAACAGAATCGGTCCGTAATACCAAACGGGTTCGATGTGATCAAACGGCGCCACAAACCGAAGCACGTTGTGTTGCCAGAAGAAGTAACCGGCAAACTCCGGCAGGCGAACACAAACGGCAACATACCACGGCAGATTGATGGCGGATACTACAACGACGAAGACAAGCCACACTCGCCAGCCAAGCCGGAGTGACTGTCCCATAAGCCAGCGGCTCAGCAAAAGCGGCGGCAATAGCAGAACAACTGCAATCGGGCCTTTCGTCAAGACTCCCAGTCCAGCAGCGCAGGCCCGGTCAGCCACCAACCCCAGCGAATCCGTTCGGTCCGGAACGCCTCAAATCCGGCTAGCAAGGCAATCGTCACCCAGAGGGCGAGTAATCCGTCAAGGACGAGCAACCGGCCGACGCTTAAGAATCCCGGACACAGAGCGAGCAACAGCGCGGCCCAGAAGGCAGGGCGTTCGCCGACACTACGCCGGCCCAGCAAGTAAACGATGAGGATGGCGGCATGAACAGCCAACGCCGGCACCAGGCGAGCGGCCCAGTCATGAATGCCGAACAGCCGGTAGCTGCACATGACCAACCAATATAGAAGCGGCGGCTTGTCTAAGTACGGCTCGCCGAGTAGGTACGGCACCACCCATTCACCTCGGGCGAGCATCTCCCGTGGAATCTCCGCGTACCGTCCCTCGTCAGGTTCGAAAAGTAGGAAGGAAAGGCATGGGTAAAGTAAGAGGCCCGGCACTATCACCAACAGCAACACTGCGCCCATGCGTGCCGGCGCCATCTGCGATGACCCAGGGAAGAGAACGCGGCGCCACAACAAGGGAATGCAGGCTACGATTGAACGTGGTAGTGGCGAAGGTTCCAGCGCAGTCAACGACATGGCATCCTTTCCATGAGACGATCCGAATCGGGACAAAATGATGGCAGAGTGTTTGATTTCGGTCAATCCCGCTCCGACTACGGCGTGGTTTACATGCACTGGAAAAAAAGCCACATTTGAGCATGACACGAATGCACTACGGACTCATCGCCTTCCTTGCCGCGGTCCTCGGCGCGGACGGCCCGCCGGTCGACCGAAAGGATGACTCGTCCAAACTTCAGGGAACATGGCACGTCACGCGGGCGCGCCGTGACGGCGAGGTCGCCATGGACCTTGCAAATGCCGCTCTAATCGTCAGCGGCGATCAATTCACATCGAAGTCGGGAATGAAAGTGGTGGCGCGAGGAACATGGAAGATTGATCCAGCGAAAACACCTCGTTCGATTGATATCGAGTACACCGAAGGCCCGGACAAGGGTCAGACCGTTCGGGGTATCTACGCATTGCACGAAGGCGTTTGGATTCTCATTCTCAGTCCACCGGGCCAGGAGCGGCCCGTGTCATTTAAGGCCGAGTTCAAGGTTGGATACACTTCGCTCGTTCTGAAAGCCGCGAAGCCCTGAGATACTTCAGCCCGCAGTGCCTGCGACCGACTGTAGGGCGGCGCCCACGGCATATGCCAGCATCGCCGCCCCGCCACCGACGCCGAGTGTTTCCAGGCCCGCCAGGTACCACCTTTGCTCGACGTATCGACTCTTCACGGCGCCGACGATGAAGAAGGCAATCGCGGTGATTACTGCACTCCACAAGAACGCATTGGTCGATCCACCCGGCACGCCGCTTGGATACAAGAACGGAAGTAATGGCAGCAACCCCACGAACACGAATGCAGCAAAAGTTGTGGCGGCGGCTCGCAACGGTGATGGGCTGTCGAGTGGCAGCCCGTGCTCGTCCTGCAACATCGTGTTGACCCACCTCTCGATGTCCGATGTGATCACCGTGACCGCCCGGTCCAAGTCTTCGCCGACAAAACCCTTGGCCGCGAAAATCTGCCGGACTTCTTCGCGCTCTCCTTCCGGAAACCTGGCAACATGTGCCTCTTCGATCCGGCGAGCGCGGTCCACAACCTGTTGTTCAGCCCGGCTCGCGAGAAAGTTGCTGACGGCCATGCTAAATCCGTCGGCGATGAGATTCGCGAACCCCAAGACGATCACGATGCCGGCGGACAAGCCCGCGCCGGCGACACCCGCGACCACTGCAAACGTTGTCACCGATCCGTCGATCGCTCCATAAATGAAGTCGCGAAGGTAGCTGTGTCGCCGTCCTGTTTGGAGCCGTTCGCGCACGGCATCTGGCGTGTGGCTTGCCTCTAAGTTTGCCAGTGACTTATCGCCGTGGTCTTTCATTCCCGTCGCTCCATTTTGGTGACTAAAACCAATGAATCAAACGGCCACTAGCCTCCGGCAACACATGTACCTAAGATGGCCAAATCAAAACCAATAATCATTACTGAAAACGATGCAAACCACACTACATCCATTACTAGACACAAACATTCCTGGTTTCCCCCGTCGGCAGGGGAAAGTTCGCGACGTTTATGATCTCGGTGATCGACTCATCATCGTTGCGACTGACCGTATTAGCGCGTTCGATTGGGTCATGCCGAACGGTGTTCCAGACAAGGGACGAGTCCTCACATTCCTTACCAAGTTTTGGCTGGACTTCCGCAAGATAGCGAACCATCTCATCAGCATAGATTTAGACGCTATGCCCGCGCCTTTCGCTTCGCAGCGCGAGACCTTAGAGGGGCGCACGATGCTAGTTCGAAAAACCCAAGTCGTCCCAGTAGAGTGTGTGGTGCGCGGCTACTTGGCCGGCTCGGGCTGGAAAGACTACGGAAAAACTCAGTCGGTATGTGGGGTCAAACTTCCAGCCGGTCTGACGGAAGCGCAACAGCTACCCGAACCGATTTTCACCCCGACAACCAAGGAAGAGCACGGCCACGATCAAAGTCTGACGTGGGAAGAGACCGTGCAATTGATCGGCAAGCCCCTCGCGGACGACGTCCGACAACGCAGCATTGACCTGTATCGACGTGCCGCCGAGTTCGCGCGTGAACGCGGGATCATCATTGCCGACACCAAATTCGAATGGGGTCGGACGCCGGACGGTGAACTGCTGCTCATTGATGAAGTGCTGACGCCGGACAGTTCGCGATTTTGGCCGGTGGATTCATATCGCCCGGGAAGCAACCCACCGTCATTCGATAAACAGTTCGTCCGGGATTGGCTGGAAACCACCGATTGGGATAAGAACAGCGCTCCGCCGATATTGCCCGTCGAGGTGGTGGAACGAACCCGCGAGAAGTACCTGGAAGCTTATGAACGCTTGACCGGTCGGCCTTTCGCCGCCGGATAGTGTCTATCTCCGCCGATCCGCCCTGGGATTCATTCACACGAAGGGAGAGCCGAGATGATGACGTCTGTGAGTTCGCGCCGCCGACTCGGGTTAGCATGCCTGATCGCCTGCGCCGCGCTGGCGTACGCATTAAATCCGTTGCTGACCAATTCGCAAACGCCTGCCAACAAGGACAAAGAGCCGCCGAAAAGTTCCTACGATCAGATCAGTCCGGTGCTTCTCGGCCAGGAAACGTTTGAAGCGATGATGGCCAAGGACAAGGCGGCCAAGGCCAAGATCATGGCCAGGCAGAAGGCACTTTTGGAAGAGCGCTACGATTTGACGCCGAAGTCCGCAGGCCGAATCACCATGACGCGCGGAAAGGCCATCCCCGTCGGCCCGACAGCGAAGCTGCCCCAGGGAATGAGCTGGGACAAACTCGCCGGGATGCCACCCGAGGAGATTCGGGACAAGAACGCATTTCCGAAGGGCTACCTTCCCTTGCCGCATCCCAATCATCCAGCCGGCGGCATGCTGTTTCCTCAGATGGAAATCAAGCAATTGGCTCGGGTGGAACGCTTCGATTTAGATTTCGATGTACCGGAGCCGTTCCTGCCTGAGTTCCCACCACCCATATTCTTGACAACACGGCCCGATCTCGGCGACGTCTCCAAAGGAAAACTGGTCACCGTCGAGAACTTCTATGAACTCTTCAACGGGATCTTGAACTCCAAGGACATGGAGGGCATGCGGCTTCTAGTCACTCAGTTTCCGCAGCAACAATTCAACGCCACCGCCGATCGCAAGACGGAAAAGCCGAGCCTGGGTGTCGCGTGTTTCGACTGCCATGTGAACGGACATACGTCAGCCGCGACCCATTTGATCGGCGACATTCGTCCACAGAGTCATCGCCGGCGCATCGACACGCCGAGCCTTCGCGGCGTCAACATCCAACGACTTTTCGGGTCACAGCGCGCATTGAAGAGCATCGAGGACTTCACGGAGTTCGAGCAACGAGCCGCATACTTTGACGGCGATACTCTGTCCGCCTCCGCCAAGGGCGTCAATCCACTCGAACGCGGCAGCCAGGTTCATTTCATGAGCGAGGTGCAAGAGCTTCTCGATTTCCCGCCCGCGCCGGGCCTCGATCTTTTCGGAAAGCTCGACGCGAAGAAGTTCAAGGCGGACACGTCGGAGATGCGGGGACAGGAACTGTTCTTCGGAAAGGCCAAATGCTCGATCTGTCACCCAGCCCCGTACTACACCGACAACCTGATGCACGATCTCAAGGTTGAACGGTTCTATCAGCCGCAAGAGATCAACGGCATGTTCGCCACCGCGCAAGGGCCGATCAAAACCTTCAGCCTCCGCGGCATCAAGGATTCGCCACCGTACTTCCACGACGGGCGCTTGTTGACTTTGGAAGACGTGGTTGAGTTCTTCAACCTGGTGTTGGAAACGAAGCTGACTGGTGAAGAGAAGAAGGACTTGGTGGCGTTTTTGCGGCAGTTGTAATGCATACGTCATCTGCTTGCATCTCGGAGACCCTCGAGCCTCGCCGGGCGGGAGGTGCCGGTGGAAGGATAGCATTCTGAATCGGGGCGACTGAGAAGCCGGCCACTGTGTCGAACGAAAAGATGGGGCTACTTTTCCCTGTCGTTCCGCTTATGGCCTGTCGCCCTCAATGCCCGCCTCCGGGTCGATCTTTATCAAGGCGGTCAATCCACGCCAGCGGACGATACGATTTTCGTCCTTAAGTGCAGCCTGGAGCATTGGGGCCGCCTGCTTAGCCTGCGGGCCTATTAGGCCCAGTGCCTCTGCTGCGCCCGCACGGCTGGACTGCGCTGGGCGCGAGAGCGCGCGACAATTCTGGCGTGGCACCATGCCCGATCTTGCCGAGAGCCTTCACCACGCTGCGTCGAACCAATCTATCTTCATCTTGAAGGGCCTCGACTAGGCGTGGAACCGCATCTTGTGACGAAACTCCTATTTCGCCGAGCATATCGGCTGCAAGCGCGCGGACTTCGAATTTCCGATCCTCAAGCAGACTGACAAGGGGAGGGACGGCGCCGGGACCTATTTTGCGCAGCGTTTCCACCGTACGCCAGTGTCGGCTTTGAGCTTCGGTCGTGTCCAAGATCGCCCAAACCATCGTCCCCGCTTCTGAACCGACTTCTCCTAATGCCTCGAGCGTCCGCTCACGGACGTGGCTCACTCCAGATTTGAGGCCGTCGACGAGAACCGCAGGTATTTTTTCGTCCGGTGAACGCAATCTCCAAAGTGCTACGGCGGCCTGCACCCCGGCAGTATGTTTCGGATGCTTCAGGATGGCTGTCAAATCCGATACGGCTGCACAGGCCTCAGAGCCGATCTTGCCTAAGGACTCCGCAGAGTGTTGTTGGACCTGCATATCCGAGTCTTGTAACGCGCGGACTAGCTTGGGGACTGCTTTTCCTGCCCTGGGACCAATTTGCCCCAAGGCGATTGCCGCGACTTGTCTGACATATTGATCCTCGTCTTGCAATCGCTCCGCAAGCATACTGACTGCGGCAACCGCATCGGGACCGATTAGGCCAAGAGCGCGGGCCGCTGCCAGTCGGACCTCCGCGCGCTCATTCTTCAAGGCATCGCTTAAGTTAGGGACAGCGGCACGGGCCTGGGCGCCGATAAAACCCAGGGCCTGAGCCGCCTCAGCTTGAACGGACACGTCCACGTCGAACAGCGCTTTGCTGAGTGCGGGAACAGCGGTTGGCCGCGCTGATTTCAAGTGTATGATCGCGGCGAGCGCGCCGCGGCGCACGCGAACGTCTTGATGAGCAAGGGCATCGATGACGACTGGCGCTCCGTCGGCATCGAACTTAGAGAGTGCCGTTTTCACTCCTTTCACGACGGCCGGGTCGTCATACTTGAGTGCTTCGAGGAGCGCGGGCGCGACCGCCTTGGCCGCAGGACCCATCTGGCTTAATGCGGAGGCTGCCGCCTCTCGTACTTCTTCCTGCTTGTCATTGAGAGCGGCGGCGAGTGCCTGGGCGACCGCGTCAGTTCGCGGGCCAATCTTGCCCAGGACGATGGCCGCTTGACTGCGAAGCCGCGCATCCTTGTGGCCGAGTGCCGCGACCAAGTCGGGCACCGCTTTTGACCCGATGTGAACCAAGGCATCACGGGCGACCGTAGAAGCTTCGATTCGTGCTTGGTAAGTGACTCCGACTCGCATGAGGCCGCCGTCCGTAGCCGGATCTTGGAGAATCTCCAGCAACGTCGGAATGGTCTCGGCATCCTTTGGATCGATCTTGGCGAGTGCCAGTGCGGCCAATCGTCGGCTCTCAACTTGCGCGCCCCGTAATGCCACCCGAAGCGGCTGCGCGGCCTCTGTCGCCTCGGGTCCGATCTGCCAAAAGGCAAATATCGCCGAACGCTGAACCCAATCATCCGTGTCATCCATCGTCTTCAGCAATGCCGGGATTGCCGCTTTGGCTGGTGGCCCGATTTCACCCAGAACAGCGGCAGCGTCACTGCGGACCCGTGGTTGCGAGTCATTGAGCAATGGAACTAGAGCAGGGACTGCGCTCGCTCCGTAAGTCTTCAAAGCGATCATTGCCTTGGAACGCAAACGCTCGTTAGCGTCTTTCAGAATTTCGGCGAGCGCCGGTGTCGCTACGCCCGGGTCACCCTGGAGCTTCATTAGGCCCTCCGCAGCCATCTCGCGGACGGCCGGATTCTCGTCCTCGCGGAGCACCTTCGCCAGAGGCGGCACCGCCATCGGCCCAATCCGCACGAGGGCGCCAATTGCGGACAATTGGTTATGGCGGTGGTTTTCCTTCAACGCTCCCAATAGCGCCGGGATCGCTGCCCGAGAATTTGGTCCTGCCATTCCTAAGGCCTCGGTGGCCAAAAAACGAAGGTCCGCACTCTCTGTCTTCATTAGCTCGATCAGATTGGCAACTGCGTTCGCTGGTATGGCGCCGTTGGCTATCAACAAAGTGGTCGCTTCTTTCTGAATCCGCGCGTCGGAATCCTTCAACGCTTCGATAAGCGGCGGGACCAACTCTTTACCGCGGAGTCGCCCGGTTTTCAACGCCTGGAGAGCGGTGAGGCGAACCTCGACGTCGCGATCGTTCAGTGCAGCCTCCAAAAGTGGCATTGCGTCGTGAGCGGTTCCGACCGAAGTCAACGCCCGCACAGCACACGTGCGCATGCGCGAGTTTTCCTGGTCCGGAAGGAAACGCACCAAGCGCGAAATTGCCTCTTGGCCGATTTGTCCGAGGATGATTGCTGCCGCGTTTTGCAGCATCGCCCGCTCGTCTCGCAGCATTCCCATCAATTCGGGAATCACAACATCGGCCTCGGGGCCTAGCGATGTCAGTGCTTCCACCGCCAAACCACTGAGCTGCGGGTTCATCATGGCGTTCGCGACGGCGTGGGCAGCCGATTTTGCGTCGGGTCCCATTTCGGCCAAGGCCTTAAGGGCGTTCCTTTGTAGCGCTGGCTCAGGAGATTTCAGGGCTTCAATCCAATTGGTCAGCGATTTACCACCGTAGATGGGTTCCCTTCCGCCGTCGCTGCCGTCGACGAGAATAAGGCTAAGAATGGTCAACACTAGGAAGCGTTCATGCACGGCAGCCTCCGTTCACGAGCGTTGAATTCTACGTTCGACGGGCGAGCCTACAATACTGTATTGTTATCTACGCTTGCTACACTGTGTTGCCGAGCGGATGGAGGATGCGATGAACTGGTCTATCCCGTCGAACTACGTCTTTCGATATCCCTTGCTATTGATCATGGTAGCGCTGTCAGTGCTTTTTCCTGCAAACGGCGCATCGTCGGGCCAGGCGCCGACCGACCCACCCTTCAACCTATCCCAGGCTCGGAAGAGTGTCGTATTCATCAAACGATTGACACCCGGCCTTGCGCCCGCTGTTGGCTCGGGCTTTCTGGTAAGCAACGACGGCTTGATCTACACCAACCGACACGTGATTCGGCCTGCCCAAGACATAGTAAAGGGCACGGTAATATTGGTCGGTGTTCCCTCGGCGAAGGATCCGGACATGCTGGATTACTTTCAGGCGGAAGTCGTGTATTGTGCGGACCCAAATAAGCTGGACTTCGGCGTGCTGAAGATTGCTGCAACTCCGGGCTACGGAACTTTCAAGGCCCTGCCGGTTTCTTTCGCGAAACTAGAACTGGGAAGCAACGTCGCGGTAATCGGATACCCACATGTCAAGGATGACACACCCGTTCTCGCGTTTAACAAGGGCAGCATTTCCGCCACCCGTGTCTCGTTCGACGATCGGACATATTATCAGACGGACGCGGCGGTAAACCCAGGCAACTCCGGAGGACCCTTCTCAATAGCCGGGGCGAAGCGGTTGGCATCATCACAATGAAAAAGACGGAGGCGGACAATCTAGGCTACGCACTCTACTTGAATGAGACGAAGGAAGCGGCGGCGGCGGCAAACGCCCTTAGCACGGAAATCAAGGCGAAACCAGGGCCGCTCGATCCTATGCACGTGCCGGTCTTCCCTGTTATCAAGGCTCGGGCGTCAGAGTGGGAAGTGGCCACCGCTCGCGTGCGCGAAAACCGTGAGTCTTTATCGCTTGACAATGATGGTGGCCAGTACTGGATTGTTACGAAGAGCGCGTTACCCGAAAACTTCCAAATCGTCATCCCTTGTCGCATCGAGTTTCTCCAGGGTCGGCAACGGATCCAACCCTCGCAACGTTCCATCCTGCGAACGCTTTGTGTACGCTTCGGAACGGAGGACACCAAGGCTGACATCATGGAGCGTAAGGGCTATCTTGTCCAGTTTACTCAGGAAGTGCTTCACCTTTGGAAGGACGATCAGCACGTCAAGACCGAGCGTCGGGCCAATACCTCCAAAGCTTTCACACTAACGGTCGCCAAGCAGCACGGGGAAATTACCGTCTCCGTTGACGATGAGATCGTGCTGTCGCATCGTGACGCGCAACCGCTGAAAGGCGCCCATAAGCTCTGCGTCGGGGGATATTTGTCACGGTTGGAACTGGGCGCGGTCACGGTTATCGACCTGAAACAGGACAAGGCGTCGCCTTAGAACTCCGGTACCGTGGATTTCAAATCTGACCCTCGGGCGAGATTTGGCGGGCTCGCTTGTGTCAGGCGCATGCGAAAGCCATTATCCAGTGGGGAAATGTGCCAGTTGATGCCCGACCACGCCGAATAGCGACCGGTATCTACACAGCGCGGGTAGGGTAGGTGACGGGGATATCACTCGGAAACTCAACCGCTCGTGATAGCTCGTTTGAGCTTCCGAACCACGCGTTTGAACAGGCTTTTCCGGAGCGGTTCGTCGGGGACAATCCACGTTGGGTCGCGCCAGTGGGTTTTGTCCTCCGTGGAGAACATCGGTGTGTAATACTTGCAGCCTTCGAAATAATAATGCGTGACCTGGCTCAGTCGCGTGCGGCTCTTGTCGGTGAGGCGCGCCCCGCCGTGCACTAGATTCGATGCCCAAATGATCGCCTGCCCTTTCTTGATCGTCCCATAGGCCGGCTTCAAGTCGCGCTCGGCGATCATGTTCTTGATGAACTGCTCGTACGCCGGGTAGTGATCGCGGTCCGAGGTGACACCGACATCCTTCAGCGTGTACTCCGGAAGTTTGTGGCTGCCCGGATAGTAGACGAGCGGGCCGTTGTCCATGTCGACGTCTTCCAGCGCAACCCAAACGCCACACATGTACCCGGCCGGCATGGAGTTGAAATGGATCGTGTCCGAGTGTGGGCTTATTTGCGATCCGCGGCGGAAATTGAGCGTCTGAAAAGGCAACGGCTTGCGGCCATAAAAATCCTTGAGCGCGGACATGATTCCCGGCGCGAGCGCCATGGTCTTGATCGCCGGGCTCAATCGCCACGCTTCCTCGAAATAGACGCCCGGTGGACTGGTCTTGACGCCCACCACGCCCGGATCGGTGCCCCATAGCGGTTCGAGATCGGCATTGATCTGGTCCACTAGCTCCGGCGGCGTACCGGGGTCCAAGACGAGGAAGCCATCTGTGTCGTACTTTGCGCGTTGTTCAGTTGTAAGGGCCATAGGGGGGTGTCGACCTACATGGGTGCGAATCGGAGGGACAGGGGATAGTTACATTTTCGCCAAGATAATCGGCTGAGCAATGGGAGTCAAAACAATTCGCCTATGTTATCTCGGCGATCAGGCCAGGATCTCACGCACGACTTCGCCGTGTACATCGGTTAGCCGCATGTCGCGGCCTCCGAAGCGATAGGTCTGTCGCTTGTGATCCGTGCCGAGAAGATGCAGCATGGTCGCGTGGAGATCGTGAATCTCAACTCTGCCTTTCACGACTTTGTAACCCCATTCATCGGTTTCGCCGTGGACCGTGCCGCCCCTCACGCCACCGCCTGCCAACCAAACGGTGAAACCAAACGGATTATGATCACGCCCGTCTGAACCTTGGGCAAAGGGGGTGCGTCCAAATTCCCCTGCCCAAACGACCAGCGTACTTTCGAGTAGCCCGCGGCCCTTTAGATCGGTCAGCAATCCCGCAATCGGTTGATCGACGGCGCGGCAGTTTTTCTCGTGCCCTTCCTTGAGCTTGTCGTGCTGATCCCAACGGTCCGCGCCGACATTGGGGCACGTGAGCTCGATGAAACGCACGCCGCGCTCGACGAGACGGCGTGCGATAAGGCACTCGGCCGCAAAGATTCGTGTCGGTTCGTATTCCGAGCCAAAGCCGTAGAGTTTTCGAGTCGCTGGCGTTTCTTGGCTGATCTCCAAGAGTTCCGGAACGGCGCTCTGCATTCGGTATGCCGTCTCATAGTTGCTGATCGCCGATTCAATCTGTTGGGAACTGCCGAAGCGGGGCAGGGCGGCTTCGTCGAGTTTCCGAATGAGATCGAGTTTTGCCCGTTGCTGTTCGTCGTTTGCTTCGCGGCGGCGAATATTGGCGATCGGCGGATCGGTAGGTCGGAAAACCGAGGCTTGGTATGCGGCCGGGAGAAAGCCGCTGTTGAAGTTGTCAATTCCTCCGGCGGGCATCAGGCCGCCGTTCAACACGACGAAAGCCGGTAGGTTGTGATTTTCGCTTCCCAGGCCGTAACTGGCCCAGGCGCCCATGCTCGGTCGGCCTTGCACCCCGGTACCGGTGTGGAGGAAGTAATTCGCGCTCGTATGCTCGGGGAACTTCGACACGACCGATCGAATAATCGCAAGCTCATCGACACATTTCGCGACGTGTGGAAACAACTCGCTGACCCAGTTGCCGGACTGACCATGCCGCCGAAACTTCCACGGCGACGCCATGACCTTGCCGACGTTGTCGAACTGCGTCGGTTCTACCTTCAAAACCGAATGCGGATCCCGGCCGTGGTGTTTCTCGAGTAGCGGTTTGTAATCGAAGGTATCGACTTGTGACGGCCCACCGTCCATGTACAGAAATATGACGCTGCGGGCACGCGCCGGGAAGTGAGCCGGCCGTGGAGCGAGTGGGTCACGCTCCGCGCCGGCTGCAGACTCGGCGAGCATCGCCGAAAATGCGACCAGGCCGAACCCATTTGCGCAGTGCAAGAGCATCTCGCGGCGACTCGTGGGTATCGGCCTGAATTGTCCGCAGTGCATGGTAAAGCGTCGAGGCGGTGCGTGGGGTGCTAGGACTTCAAGCTTACCACGCGAGATGTCGGGGCTCAACTTTGTTTGAAGGGATGATTGTGACTCGACTCGCGAAATCCAACCGGAGGGGAGGCGCCATTGTGTTGATGATGATCCGCTGCCAACCAACGCAAGAAACGCCCAACATCGGCGGGCGTGTACAGTTGATACTGGGCCGCCGTTTCCGTCGCGGTGCCGACATGGATGGTGATCCCCGCAGAGAGCGCGGTGAAGATATCTTCATCGGCTCGATCATCGCCAATGCAGATGCTTAATGCGTGGTGCATGTCGAGCCGGTCCCGAATCCATATCGCCGCCAACCCTTTGTTCCAAACGACATTGGGTCGGACTTCATACACCATGTCGCCCGGAACAACGCGATAATGTTTGCTCATATCATGGAGGCATTCAGTGATACGCAGCTCAACTTCGGGTATTCTGTCCGGCGGCGCCCTCCGAACGTGAACGCTCAGGGTCAGCGTCTTGTTTTCCACGAGCACGTTGGGTATGTCGCTGAGTTTTGCAGTCAGTGATAGCGCAAGGCGAGGCAGAATGTGGTGCATGCCGCTGTCGGCGGTCGGGTAGTATTCAAAGTCGTTGCCGCGGATTTCCAGGCCGTGGTTGCCTGAGTACACCACATTATCCATGCCGACGCGTCGCCGGACATCTTCAAGGGAGCGCCCGCTAACGATGGCAATCTTGGTGTTGGGTTTCCCGCTGAGATGCATGAGGGCGGTTCGCGCTTCTGCCCCAATCTGGGCGTCGAGGTAGAAGTCTACTAACGGCGCGAGAGTTCCATCGAAGTCACTCACTACGAATAGACTCTCTGCGCGAGACACCCGCAATTCGATCTCAGCGATATGGTCAAACAGCGGCTGTGGCATGGCCGTTCTTGAGGTACGCCTCGTCGTCTTCGGGGAAGTCGAACTGAAGCAATGCCGAAACTGCCTTTCCAGCCCAGCGGTAGATGTTGTTGTTGGATACGGCGGTGCGCATCTTTTGCATGCGTTTGCGCCGTTCCGGCTCCGGCATGTCCACGGCGGAATGGATGGCGTTGGCCATTTCTTCCACCGAATACGGGTTGACCTGTAATGCTTCGGTTAGTTCTCTGGCCGCCCCCGTAAACTCACTGAGGATCAAGACGCCGTCGCCGTCGCTGCGGCTGGCAACAAACTCCTTCGCCACGAGATTCATACCGTCATGTAGCGAGCTAACGATGCAGAAGTCGGATAGACGATGCAGGGCCATCATCTCGGTCGGCCCTTGATGCTCCTTCATTAGATGGATGGGGTGCCAGTCGTTCGTGCTGTGCTTCCAGTTGATTTGCTCGACGAGCCGATCGAGCTCTTCGTCTAATTGCCGATAGCTCGGAACACGCATACGGCTCGGCACCGCGATCTGAACGAATACCAAACGGCCGTGGTATTCCGGATGCTCGTCTAGAAATCGATCGACGGCACGAAATCGTTCTGGGATACCCTTCGTGTAATCCATTCGCTCGATCCCGTTGCCCACCAGCATGTCTTTGAGGCCTAGACGATGTTGCCAGCGCTTCATCGCTGCATCGACCGCCGGGCTGTCCGCTTCTGCCGTGTATTGGTCAAAATCAATACTGATCGGAAAGGGCCTCACAAAAGTGTCTTCACCGGCCCGGGTTATGACGGAGCGTTCTTGGTCGATCTTGGCTTCGAGTGTGCGGTCGATCGTGTCGAGAAAGTTCTGGCAATGATAACGAATGTGAAATCCCAAAAGATCATTGCCCAATAACCCGTCGAGGAGTTCATCCTTCCAGGGGAACACGCGGAATGTTTCTGGGTTCGGCCAAGGGATGTGCCAAAACTGAGCGACGATCAGATTCGGATTCGCTTTCTTGAGCATCCGCGGCAGCAGGGCGAAGTGGTAATCCTGAACAAAGACGAATGCCGGCTGATCGTCCGCCTCTTCGAGCACCGCCTCGGCGAAGATCGCATTCACCTCGCGGTAGGTCTTCCAATGGTCGGGGTCGAACACGGGCCGAGTGAAAGTAATGTGACAGAGCGGCCAAAGGCCATCGTTGGCAAGACCGTAGTAATAGCCTTTCTCTTGTTCCTTGGTGAGCCAAACGCGCCGCAATTCATACCGCGGGTCGTCGGGCGGAACGTGCACGTGATCGTTGGCGTCCACGACATGGCGGTCGGCGTTGCCGCTCCCATGTGCCACCCACACACCACCGCACGCCCGCATGATTGGATCGAGCGCGGTGGCCATGCCGCTTGCAGGCAACATGCACTCTATTTGGCCGCCCACGAAACGGTGTACGTACGGCTCACGATTCGCCACAACGATGAGCTTGTGGTCGCGGAGCTTGTCGTCAACCAATCGGTGCAACGCTTCCTTTGTCCACATGCGTCGAGTCTCCGAACTTCGGGCGCTGTTGATACCTAATGACAAATGGTAACTGGCGTGGTAAGTGTCATCGCTCGACTCGCACTTCAGAGGTAATCCAAATTGGCTGCACGTGGTGTGCCGAAACGGCGCAAGCAAACCACGAACCGTCACACGCAAAATTTGACTGGCAGACTGAGTTTTGGGGTTAAAATGAGATATTCCAAGACTTTGCAACACGTACGGCAATCCAGAATACGGTATTCTCCGCAATGAGGTGCAGCTGAGATGAGGGACAAAGGCCCCTTGTGGTACAAGGACGCCATCTTCTACCAGGTGTATGTGCGCGGTTTCAAAGACAGCAGCCAGGACGGCAACGGCGACCTCCGAGGCTTGATCGAGCGCTTGGACTACCTGCATGACCTCGGTGTCGATTGCCTCTGGCTCATGCCGATCTACCCTTCGCCACTCAAGGACGATGGTTACGACATCGCTGACTTCAAAGACATTCATCCATCCATCGGTACCCTTGGGGATTTCGAAGCACTGACTGAGGCGGCGCATGCTCGCGGAATGGCCATCGTCGCCGATCTGGTGATCAGCCATACTTCCGACCAACATCCTTGGTTTCAGGAGGCGCGGCTCAATCCCGATTCTCCAAAACGCGATTACTACGTTTGGAGCGACACGGACGAAAAGTACAAGAGCGCTCGAATCATTTTCAGCGATACCGAACCTTCCAACTGGACGTGGGATCACGCCGCCCGCCAGTATTACTGGCATCGCTTCTTCAGCCACCAGCCGGACCTCAACTACGACAACCCGGCGGTGCGTAAAGAAATACTCGAGGTTGTGGAGTTTTGGCTGGATCGAGGGATAGATGGATTCCGCGTGGACGCCGTGCCCTACCTGTTCGAGCGCGAAGGGACGAGCTGTGAGAACCTGCCTGAGACGCACGATTTCTGTAGGGAGATGCGGAGGTTTGTAGACGAGTATTATCCAGGCACTCTGCTTCTCGCGGAGGCGAATCAATGGCCGCAGGACCTGGTGCCCTATTTCGGCGACAGTGATGAGTTCCACATGGCCTTCAACTTTCCACTCATGCCCCGCATGTTCATGGCAATCCGGCGCGAGGAATGCCGGCCGATTGTGGAAATCATGGAACACTTGCCCAAAATCCCCGCGAGCTGCCAATGGGCTCTCTTTCTTCGTAATCACGATGAACTCACTCTGGAAATGGTAACCGACGAAGAACGTGATTACATGTATCAAGAGTACGCCAATGACCGACGCATGCGGCTGAATGTAGGCATTCGCCGTAGGCTGGCGCCCCTCATGGATAATGGCCGCCGACAGATTGAACTCCTCCACAGCCTATTGCTCACCCTTCCGGGAACGCCGGTGCTCTACTACGGCGACGAGCTTGGAATGGGTGACAATATCTACTTGGGTGACCGAAACGGCGTGCGAACCCCGATGCAGTGGACCGGCGACCGCAACGCCGGCTTCTCGTTGGCAGATCCTTCCAAGCTATACCTTCCACTCATCCTCGACCCGGTGTACCACTATCAAGCGATCAACGTCGAAGCTCAGGTGCGTTCGCAATACTCGCTGCTCAATACGCTGCGGAAACTGATTCAGGTCCGAAGGAAGAATCCTCTGTTTGGGCGGGGATCCTTGAAGTTCATTGCGTCCAATAATCATCGGATTGTGGCGTATGTTCGGGAATACGATGGCCAGGTTGCGCTGGTGCTTAACAACCTATCCCGCTTTGCCCAACCCGTAGAGCTTGAATTGAAAGCGTTTGAAGGCATGGTGCCTCGCGAGATGCTCGGCAACCATGTGTTTCCGCCCATATGCGAACATCCCTATTTCCTTAGCCTCAGCCCGCACGGATTCTTCTGGTTTCTTCTGGAGTCCGCCTAGGTTCACAGAATTCTTCTGCCCGATCCACCATAAACCCACCATAGTAATGGTGGAACGCGCCTTGTGGCACGCTCCAGCGCGAGCGTTTGAGCCACAGCGCCACCGTTAACACCCGTCTCTTACGGTGGATGCCGCCTTGTGGCACACCGATGCACGATGGCCTGGCTTTTGCCGTTCCGGTGTTGCATGGCGAGCCTATCGAACGCGGCCCAGTGTTGGTCGATTTGCAGTGGCGACATCAGCGTCACTCCAACTGGCGCGCACCTCGCGCGCTCGGTTCGGGCATCATGCCACAGTGTCACGCTTTCATGCAAGCGCCGTTTTGTGACAAATCTCGAGAGATTGAAAAAACTCCGGGGGTTGGCCTGTAAACAGGCGCGCTAATGCGGGGCTCGAATTATGAGAAGAGTTCTTCCCGTCTGGCTGCTAATTCCGCCCTTGGGGCGAATTAAGGCATGAACATATCAGGATATTTACGCGATTTTGATTGCTGCGCCCAAAAGCGCGGCACCTCTCCTGTTTTCATCACGAGGTGGATCGACCAGCGCCCGCCATTATCAATGCCAGCCTTCGCCGCGTCAAACGCCAGCGTGCACCGAACACCGAACACGGAATGGTAGTTGCGAAACGACGGCGCTTAGGTTACAACGTTCCCGAGTACAGTACCTTAGCACCAGCGAAACCGCATCTGGATTGCCTGACACGGATTTCAGATCCAGACGGCCTGCAAGGGATCGTTCCACCACGGCAAGGCATCGCTCTTCGCGGGAGGAACCAGGCGGGCCGGAATGGCGCCCGGCGAGTCGATACTTGTTGCGGCCGATTCCTCAATCGACACGACGAACGCGTGCAACGTCTCGTTTTCCGGAAGCGGCGCCGAATCGGAGGTCGCGTCAGCCGAGTTCGCACCAAAGCCATTGCCCGGCGGCGCCGGGATTTCCTCCGGCTCTTCCTCGCAATCGTTGGACGAGGCGCACTCAACCGCGCCCACATCGGTCTGGCTGTGCTGCGGGATGGGCCGGGAAAATCCGCGTTGACACCCGCACCGAGGTACGTTGAATATCCGAGCACCAACGGATCAATCACCAGTGGCCGGCTGGCGTCATACGTCCCGACATCGAACCGCACCTGCCTGCCATTCACCACATACCGGCTCGCCACCTCCTGCCGCTCGGCGCTGACCTCCTGATACGTAAACGGACGCTGCTGCACGACATCACCCGCCGCCGTGTGCAGCACGAGGTCGCCGTCCGGATTGATCTCGGCGGAGTCGGCGCCTGCGAAATTCAACGTGATGGCGTTCGGATCAGCGCCGGGGGAGACGATGAAGTCGTATTCTATTCCCGCTCCCTCACGGTCGGGGCTCTGATTGCCGTAGTACGCCAGATCGATGCCGGGATAAACGTCCTCGTATTCCACACGGCCGAAGGTCGGCATGTTGGTGTGCCACTGCGTCGGGTCGTTGCCGATGAAGTAGTTGACGATGCCGGGTTGACGGTCTTGGCCCGTCGGCTGGGGGTTCGGGTTGGCGCCGACGAGTTGCATGTGGACGGCGACACCGCCGGGAGAGGAGACCTGCGGTCGGTCGGGTGGCGTGGTCCGGAGACCACGCCACAGCTCGCCACCTCCAGATTCTGAATTCTGAATTCTGAATTCTGAATTCTGTCCGCGGGATTCTGGATTCTGAATCGAAAATACGACTGCCGTCGGCGTCAGGAAGGCGGTATAGCCGCTGGTGCGAGCGATAAAGTCCACGCGCGAGTCGGTTTGGCCGTGATTCGCCTCAAGTGCCTAAGAACCCCAAGAGCGTATCGCCGAGCGCAAGCCGAGACTCCAGTATCTCGCAGTGTGGGCGATAGCTAAGCCGTAGATTCCGCATGCTTCGCCCCTTCGGAAGTAGATTCATCTTCTTCCTCCTTTGCCGTTATTCCGCGCTTACGAGTGAATACAGCACGGCCTTGGCAATGCGAAGCGAATCGTCCGCCATCTTCGACCCGGTGCCTACCGAAGTCAAGCACGAAAACTCGGGCGTCTGGGAAACGCGGGTGCAGTTGCGGATTTTGGCCCATGTCTCGTCAGGTAGACCCTCGGCGTCCTCTGCGAACTCTGCGGTAAATCGAAACCGCGGAGGTCGCAGAGAACGCCGAGATATACCACAGGCGCCAACAGATATTACTGCATCCGGGAAACGCACAGGTACATCGTGACCCACGTTCGAGGTGACGAGAGGACGGAATTCCCCACTGCGCGTCCCTGGTCATTCACATTCATCCGGAATCAGGTCTTCATCCTGATCCTGGCTGGCGCCGCTCACGATGTCGGCGCCGTCGTGGACGCGATTGTTGTTGCAGTCGCCGAAGCGTAGGAAATAGACATCCTGCTCGCCGTTAAACGTGGCCGAATAGGCCAGTGCGGCGGTGGCATTCTCCGAGATCATGTGGTAGTAGTCGCCGATTTTGTTTTGATCGGGCCAGCCTACGTGACTGTTCCACGCCGGCGTGAGTTGAATGTTCTTTGAGAAGGACATCCCTCCGTCTGTGGAATATGCGTAATACGTTTCGCTGATGCGACTGTCCGTCAAACTGTGACGCGTGTCGTTCCAGACGACGTCGATGCGGCCGTTTTGGGCCACCGACATGGTGCCAAACCACTGCCATGCATTGTTGGTCCGACGATCGTCATTGACGCGAAGAGGAGCGCTCCAAGTCGAGCCTCCGTCGGTACTGCGAACGAAATACACTTCCAACGGATCGGCGCCTGGCGGATTGATCGAACATAACACATAGACGTTATTGTGGGTCGGCCCGTCGCTTCGATCGACCGCGATCCATGCCTGACCGACTAAGCCACCGGGGTTCGGCCCGCCGCCGAATCCCATGCTGCCTCCCATGGGAACCGTGACCGTTGTAAAAGTCGGGGTGACGGCCGGGTTTTGCGCGTCGGTCGATTTCGCAACCACCATTTGACTAAAATCCTGGTTCGGGATGCCGACGATGTAGAGCGCCCCGTCGGCGCCGACATCCATCGTTCCAAAAACGGGACGCTGGGGTATGGCAGTGGGCGTTGACCAATTCAGGCCTCCGTTGACCGAGCGATTGAAGCCGTTGCCGCTCGTATTCCATGCTTGATACAGGTGGCCATCGCCCATGCCGCCGGTGTTATCGACGGTGATCCACTGTTTGTCGCCGCCAAATGAGAAATTCGGCGCACTCCAATTGGCGCCGCCATTCTCGGTGATGAACACATCCGTAGCAAAGCTGGGACTGGTTCGAAGGCTTGAGTAATAAATCTGCCCGTTTCGGCTTGAAGCCAGAACCGGATCGGAGCGAAATACCCCCGGTTCCAGCACGCTTGCCGTCTCCCAAGTTTTTCCGCTATTCGTGCTCCGGTTGAAGCCGGCTTGCCGAAAGTTGGAGGTAATCGTGTCAAACTGCCGCCAACCAACCACCACTTGTTGACGGCGTCCGGCGCCGATGTGGTTAACTGCTATCGATGGCTCGTTGGCGGCATCCCCGACGATGTTGAGGCCATTCTCATCCACATTGATTTGGATGCTATTGAATGGACCGCGTCGTACGTCGCCCGGTGGACCGCGCAACTCTGACCTGTTTTTGGGCAGCATCTCCTCCGCCACCGCCGCGTCGTCAACCTGCTCCGGCAACCGGGAACGTTGTGGCGCAACAATTGGCGCGATCACGCCGCTCTGCACGTCGCGGTTGCTGCGGTTAACCGGCGACTGGGTTGCCGTGTCGCGTGGGACAACGACAGTCGTGATCACGCCGTCGTTCGCGTCCGCGAACTCCGCGCCGGTGTCATTCGAGTTCAGGTTACGGATGCGTACGACCCCGCCGCGCGTTCTCGGTTCCGGCTCACCGAGCGCGGCGAAGCCGACCAAAGTGAGTCCGCCGAGCAGCAATTCCCCGGTGGGCAAACGTGGTTCCAAGTATTCGATGGTGGGATAGCAATTGGCACTCCGACGATTTGCCTTCATGACCGTCTCCAAACAACACACGAGGAAGCGAGGCCTCCAGTATAACCCGGCCGCTCTTGACTGCAAGGAAACGGAGTATCCCTGGATGGCCCCTCCGTCCGGTTGCCAACGTTCGCCGACAGCGGACGGCCACACTGACCGGCGTGGTCACCCGTGTGCCCTAGGCGTATCAATATGCAGGATGCTCAGCGATCCGCTGCCGGCAGAACTCACGATTCCTTCACAAACACTATCAAGCGCCGAGCAGCGCGCGAAAAAGTGGCTCCTTCAATGTTTCTGACGAATTCTTGAGGGCATCATGGAATGCGGGCACGAGAGTCTTCGTCGGCTTTTCGATTTGGCGACGGCAGTCCCGGCCGACAAACGGGATGCGTTGCTGGATCGTGAGTGTTGTGGCGATGTCGCCCTCAAGAAACGCGTCGAGGCGATGCTCGCCGCGGCCGAAGACGAACAGTTCCTCGGACGACCGACGGCGGGGTCCGCTGAGGACTCGGCCGTTCACGCCACGGTCGACTTGCCGCACCAATCCAATGACATCGGTCACGTCGTCGCCGCGGTCCTGGGTGAGGGCCCGGGCAGCGGTATCGGTCCATACAAGTTGCTACAACTCATTGGCGAGGGCGGATTCGGCTCGGTCTTCATGGCCGAACAACAGTCGCCGGTCTCGCGGAAAGTCGCGCTTAAAATCATCAAGTTGGGCATGGACACCAAGCAGGTGATTGCGCGCTTTGAGGCTGAGCGACAGGCCCTGGCGATGATGGATCATCCCAGTATCGCGAAGATCTTCGACGCCGGCGCGACGGAGACCGGCCGGCCCTACTTTGTAATGGAGCTGTGCGACGGCGATCCGATCGTAACGTATTGCGACAAACAAAACCTGAGCATTAACGAGCGGCTGGAGCTATTCGCCCAAGTATGCCAGGCCGTGCAGCACGCCCATACCAAAGGCGTCATCCACCGCGACATCAAACCCTCCAATATCCTCGTTGCGATCCAGGACGGTAAGCCGCACGCCAAGGTGATCGATTTCGGCATCGCGAAAGCGACCAACAGCAAGCTTACGGAGCGGACGTATTTTACCGAGCATCGTCAGCTCGTCGGCACGCTCGAATACATGAGCCCAGAGCAGGCTGAGGGTAATCTCGACATCGACACTCGCACCGATGTGTATTCGCTCGGTGTTGTGCTTTACGAATTACTCACCGGGACCACTCCTATTGGAAGCGTGGTGCCGCGATCGGGCGGGTTTAGCGAGATTCAGCGCATGATCATCGAGGTGGATCCGCCCAAGCCTTCCACCAAGCTGTCACAATCGACAGACACGTTGCCGGCCGTAGCCGCCGCTCGTCGGAGCGAACCACGAAAGCTCAGCGCAATCGTGCGCGGCGAGCTCGACTGGATCGTCATGAAGGCGCTGGAAAAAGATCGCCGTCGCCGCTACGAGACCGCTAATAGTTTTGCGTCCGATATTCGCCGATATCTCAACGGCGAAGCCGTCGTTGCAGCGCCACCCAGCAAGTTGTACCAGTTTCGGAAATTTGTGCGCCGCCACAAGGCGGTCGCGGGAGCGGCGGCAGTGCTTCTTCTGGCAATGGTCGGTTTGGCCGCCGCGCTGTTGGCGGTAAACCGCGAGCGGATGCGGGCGGAGAATGCGCTGGCGTCCGAGGCTGCTTCCCGCAAACGCACCCGACAGGCGCTGGACGACATGACTGCGCAGGTCATGGAAAATTGGATGGCACGGCAGCAGAAATTAGACCCTTCCCAAAAGGCATTTCTGGAGAAAGCACTCGCATCCTACGAAGAATTTGCCCAACAAAGCGGTGAGAACGCGGAGTCCCGTTGGGGCATTGCCGGAGCTTATAAGCGAGTGTTCCAGCTTCATTACAAGCTCGGTCGCTTGCAGGCCGCGGAGGAAGCGGCCCGACGCGCCGTCGATGTCCTCGAGCAGCTACGCGAAGAATCTTATTCCGAGCCGAGCTTTGAGAGTGAATATGCGGGCAGCTTTCACAACGTCGGCGTCCTCTTAGCCCGCACGGGAAGGCACAAGGACGCCGAGCCCTACTATCGAAAGGCGCTCGAGATCCGAAAGCGAATGTTCGAAGAATCCCCGACCAATCCTCTCTTCGCCAAAGACCTGGCCAGCAGTTACATCCTCATCGGGAATCTTCTCCTCGACCGGGAACAGCGTACGGAAGCCATCGCGGAACATCAGAACGCCGTGGCCATTCTAAAAAAGCTCGTCGTCGACTCTCCCAAAGAATGGCGGTACCGCAACGATTTGGCTCTTACTTATTACAATCTGGCGGGTGCACTACGCGGATTGAATCGATTTCCGGACGCCGAAGCGGCCTACCGTGCCTCCATCGACTTGCGTCGGGAATTGAATTCGGAATTCCCGGCTCAACCGGAGTATCGAAACTCCCTCGCCATGTCGCTTCAGCGTCTCGGGCAACTATTGGCTGCAACCGGTCAGATGAAAGACGCGGAGGGCGCGTATCGAGAGAGCCTGTCCCTTCAGAACCAATTGGCTGCGGATTTCCCCGCCGTGCCGGAATACCGCAACGAAGCTGCGAACACCCATGTGGTTCTTGCCACTCTCCTGGGATCGACGGATCGCATTCCGGAGGCTGAAGCCTCATTCCAGGCCGCCGTTGCTCTGCAGAAGCAACTGACCACTGATCACCCGGAAGCGCCCGAGTATCGCGGGACTCTCGCCTCGACACTCGTGAACTTGGGCGTATTCCTCTACGGCCGGGGTCGCCTTCGCGAGGCGGAAGCATCGTACCGTGAATCCCTAGAAATCCGCAAGCAGCTCGCCGATGAGGATCCGAAGAATCCCGCCAGCCGGGCCAACCTCGCTCTGGTGCACTATAACCTCGCGTTGGTTCTTGGGCGTCTGGATCGATTGCAGGAAGCCGAGCAATGTTACCGCGACTGCATTGCCATCCAGAAGCAACTCGTCACCGAATTTCCCGCCGTCCCTCGATACCGCTTTGTCCTCGCCAACTGTTATGGCGCCTTGAGTTTGGTGCTGGAGAAGGATCGACCCGACGAAGCCGAGGCAGGAATTCGCGAGGCCCTTGCCCTCCATGAGAATCTCGCCGCCGACTTTCCCAACGTGCAACTCTATCGTCAAGAACTCAGCGTCAGCCAGCGGAACCTTGGCCACGCGTTGAAAAATGCCCAGAGGCCGACTGAGGCGCGAGAATCATTGGCAAAAGCCCAGGCAATTAACGACAAGCTGATCGCGGAATCTCCAAGCATGTCCCATTATCGCTTCGAGCGTGCCCTTGCCCTGCATGCATTGGCGGAACTAAGCCGAGACGCGTGCGAGTTTGCCGAGGCGAAGGCTTTGCTTGAGCGCGCCGAGCTCGACTTCGACGTCGCCATGAAAGCCAACCCCGACGGTCCGAACTACCGCCTTCGATATCGGCTTCATCGCGGCCTGCAAGCGCAGGTCGCTGCCGGCCTCGGAAACCGTGATTCGGCTCTGCAGATTGCCGAGACGATCTCCAATCTCGGATGGAATCCGCCTCACGATGCCTACGACTCAGTATGTGCGCTGGCCAAGTGCGCCGCCGTTGTGAACGCGGATACCAAGCTTTCCGAAGCCGAACGCCGCGATCTCGCCGCTCCGTTCAATGATCGGGCCGTGCAGACGTTGAGAGATGCGATTGCTAAGGGCTACAAGGACCTGGACAAATTGCAGAAGGACAAGGACCTGGATTCGCTGCGCTCGCGCGACGATTTCCAGAAGCTAGTCGCTGATCTGGAAGCAAGTTTGGCGCCCGCGAAATAAGGTTTCGCGGTCGCCATCGGGCCGAGCTTAACGTTGCTTACCAGGTGCGTGGGCGAATCGTCTTGCGTCTGTAGCAAACATCGGTGTCGAACCGATTATTAGAGTAAGCGCGCACTTGTTCGGCTTTGGTAAACTTGGCGGAAACCCAGGTAATTGGGGTAACTGGGGAACTGGCTCGCGTCGATTAGCCTAGCGAGGCCGTTCTTCTCATCGCAGGCTGCGCGCTTCGAGAACCAATCAGTTTACGACACGTTCACAGCCATCTTGCCATTCCACGAGGGAAGAAGTCCGGTGTTGACGTTGCCCGTAGGGCGCTGGACCTGGGAGTAAGTAATGTCAGTGCAGCGACACCTTTTCGCAGTAGTGATCGCTTTCGTGAGCGTCGCGCAAGTCTTGGGGCAAGACTCGGTCCGAGAACGAGGACCGACGCCAAGTCCACGGCCGACCACGGAGAGCGGTGCATCCTCAACGCGCGAGCGCGAAGAGCCGGAAATCGAAAATCCGTTTGAAAATGCAATTGAGACGGATCGTGACTCATTTACGCCGTCAACCAAGACGGCCGGGCGCGGGCACTGATTCTCGAATCGGCGTACTCGTTTCTCGATAACCGCGATAGACGTGAAACGCATAGCTTTCCCGAATTCTTGGTTCGTTACGGCGTTGCCGAGCGATTGGAATTGCGCTTGAACTGGAACTATGAAGTTGGAGGCGCGACTGCGGACGCAGGGGGCGAGCTCGGCGGTGAAGACCTTTTTGGTTCGCGACTCGAACGCGAATCACAAATCAGCTATGGATTCAAAGCCGGAATCACCGAGCAACAGCGCTGGGTCCCGGAAAGCGCGCTGATCGTTGCGGGCTTTACGCCAACTTCGGGTGAGGAAACCGCCACCGATTGGTTGGCCACGTACGTATTTGGCTGGGAATTGCCCAACAAGTGGAAGTTGGACTCCGCAATCCGCTATGGAACGGAGGGAGAAAAAGGCGACAGTTTCGACCTTTATGCACCCTCCGTCGTGTTAAAGATTCCGGTGGGCGACCAATGGAATACCCACGTCGAATATTTTGGAGAATTCACCCAGAACAAGTCACGCGACCGAGTGATCCAATTCGTGAGTCCCGGAGTTCACTACTTGGTTACACCTGATTTTGAAGTCGGCGTCCGACTCGGATGGGGACTGAATGAACAGTCGGCACGATTCTTTGCCAACGCAGGTGTCGGCATCCGGTTTTGACGCAACGGCGAGAGCCGACGGGGGATCAGCCCCCACTCCTTTGGCAGGCACCACTACATGGTCATGAAGACCTTGGGGCGAGTCAGAGGAGTGCAGCCAGCAGCGCGCGCAGGGCTGAGGCCAGCTCAGCTGCCGAGGCGTATCGCGCCTCCGGGTTCGGCGCCAGGCAACGTTGACAGAGCGCATTCACTTCTGGTGATCGTTCTGGAAGCAGTGCATGCAGGACAGCGCCAAGGCTGTAGACATCCGTGCGCGGCGACACTCTTCCATCTGGGTCTAACTGTTCGGGGGCCATGAAGCCGGCGGTGCCGCCATGCGGGGCGTTACCGCTCGCCAACGAGCGGGCCAGCCCGAAGTCGCTGACAACAACATGGCCGTCGCGGCCAAGTAGCAGGTTGCTCGGCTTGAGATCGCAATGGACGATCCCGGCCTTGTGTGCATACTCGATGGCGTCGGCAGCTTCGGCCACCCAACGCAGGACGTCCACGACGCTGGGGCATGACTGCCGGGCGAGGTCGCTGCCTTCGATGAGGTCCATAACCAGGAAGTGTCCGCCATCCGGCAACAGACCGATTCCGTGGACGGCGACGATGCCGGGGTGCCGCAGCCGGGACAATAAGGCGGCCTCCTCACGGAAACGAGCAGCGGCCGTCTCGTGTCCGCGGAGCGGCTTGCGGAGGAGCTTGACGGCCATCGGCACGTCGCACCCGCGCCAGGTCGCGCGGTAGACCTTACCCATGCCGCCCTGGCCCAACTGCCGATGAAGAACCACGTCGCCATAGTCGAGCAGCCCCGCTTCGATGGGCCGCGGGGCATCGCTCAAGCGTCGCTCTAACTCCGCGCCAAGTCCCGCAAGTGTGCGGCGAACCGTACGAGGCGAGCGGCCCACCTCGGTCGCGATCGCATCGACATCGTGCCCTTGTAGCCGCATCTCAATCATGCGCCGCTGAATCGAGTCCAGCGGCTCCAACACGCCGCGCAACTCATCGACTAAGCCAGCGGCCTCCGCGGGCGTCGGTTCCCGGCCAAGTGCGGCAGCCTCCGCCTCCTCGGCCCAAGGGCGCTCACGCTCGATGCTGCGGCAGTCGGCGCGGTGCCGGCGGGCGCTGCGATACACCTTGCGCAGCGTAATGCGAACCAACAGTCGCCACAGATCGCCGCTCTCGCGAAGGAGGACTTCCTGGTCGCCGGCGAGCAGGAAAAAGCTGCGGTAAGCCGATTGAACCACATCCTCCGGGTCCACGCGGGCCGCCAAAGCGCGTGACAAACGGCTCCGGGCCAGCGCCGTAAGCCGTCCGGAGTAGCGGCGAAACAGTTCCTCGGCCGCTTTCTCATCATGGCAGCCGTGGTACCGTTCGAGGAGTTCCGCGGACGGAGTGTCGGTCATGCAGGAATTTTACCGCAATTTCTACACTCGCGTGTCCATTTGACGGGCGCCGTGGGCATGTGCAAGGGGAGGACGCGGGCCACTACGGCCTGGAAGATCATCCCGTGCTTACCTGAGGAGAAGAACCATGGCGTACGTAGTTACCGAACCGTGCGTTGGCTGCAAGTACACCGACTGTGTCACCGTCTGCCCGATGGACTGCTTCCACGAAGGGGAGCAGATGCTCTACATCGACCCGCTAGAGTGCATCGACTGCGAGGCCTGCGTCCCGGAGTGCCCCGTCGAGGCCATCTTCCACGAAACGTCCGTGCCGCCCCAGTGGCAGCATTACGTCGTCCTCAACGCCGAGCAGGCGCGGCTTCACCCGGTTATTACGGAGAAGAAGGAAGGCTGATGTGCCTTCAGCGCGTTTGCCTCGGCGATAGGCTCAAATTTCTTGGAGAGAAAAGGCTTCGCCTTTGGCAATGCACTGTCCGGCCTTACTTTCAGTCTATCGGCGGCATGTCAGGTTGATCGTAGAACACCGGGCGAGAAGGCCGTTGCTGTCGCGCTCGCGCGTCCGCCTGCGCATACTTGTTCTTGTTCTCTCGCACCGTTTCAACAGCGGTGAGGAAATAATCGGTCACCGGCCTGATGAGTTTCTTGCTGGCACGATCAAAAGCATACAAATTCTTGCCGTCATCCAGGAGTCTCTTTAGGTCGGCGCCCGTGAACCCAGCCGTTGCGTCAACGAGCTTCGGAATTTCGATGGCGTTGAATGGAGGTTTCAGCGGTGCAACGATTTGTTCCAGGATGGCCGTTCGAGCCGCCTCATCCGGCAGGCGCATTTCCAACCATAGCTCGATTCGCCCCGAACGGATTAGTGCCGGTGGCAAATGTCCCACATCCATGGCTGTCATTATTATGCAGACTTGTGCGGCACTTTCGCTCTCCAAGCCGTCGAGCATGGTCAACAAGTAGCGGTATAACCCGAGCTCCTCTCCGCTTTCGAAGATTGCGTCGCTGTCATCCAGGAAAATAATGGCCGGGGCGTTGTGCTTCGCCTCTTGAAAGACCTCGTGGATACGGCTGTAGAATTGGGCCGTCCCCGAAATGTACGTGCCGTCAATCAGGAAGAACTTGCTCTTGAGACGATGGGCCAAAGCGCGGCCCACGGTTGTCTTTCCGGTTCCCGGCGGCCCGACCAGCAATACGCCGCGTTTGGGCTTGAGTTGCAATTCTTCGGCCAGTTCGATCTGTTCCAATGGAACAACGACATTCGCTTCAAGGCTCTTGATCACGTCGTCAACGCCCTTAAGGTCCGCGAGAGTTACTTGTTGAACCTTGCCCAATTGGACGTTGCTGGTCAGACCGAAGGATCGGAGCGCGTCCACGTATCGGTCGGTGGTCAGGTTCGGCTCATTGCGAAGAAGAATGCCGACGGCCTTCAGGTCGTACGCCGCCAGATTGCGAGCGTAGCGGTGGATCTTCCGATAGTCGAGCCGATCGGCTTGGGATTGGCCAAGGTACGTGCGGCAGAAAAATGCGTAGTCTTCTTGCTGAAACGGTGGAATGGTAACGACATAGCCCTTTGACTGTAGGCTGTGCGGGATGTAGACCGAGCCGACAATCAACTTCTTCTTTTCTGCTTCGACCAGGCGCGTGATGCTTTGAATGGCAGCTTCGATCAAGTTGCTGCGTGGATAAGCACCGCACCCGGCTTGGACGACCATCGTGAACAACGAAAAATCGTCAAGGTAGACGTGGTCGTTGGACTTCAGGGCAGATTCGATCATCTCATGGAGGGTTTCTTCCATGGCCAACGGATGTCGAGTTCGGAATGCCCGAAGAAGTTCACCCATTGAAATCCATTCACCGCCGGTTTGCTGGTGAAGGGTATGCAGGATCGTCGATTTGCCAGCGCCGGATTGGCCACTGACGCCGACTATGGAAAATAGCGGCAAGACCTGTTTGATCTGGTCAAAAGCCCGCTCTTGGGCCGGGCAGAGTTGGGTATGCATGAATTGTTTTGATGGCGTAGGTAAGAGATTAAATCCCGTCTCTCTCAGTTTCCAACCGCGCATATTTGTCGAATCCGATGTAGATTCTCGCATTCGCCGAGCGCGCCAGTTCGTGAAGCGTTTCCAATTCGCGCAGGCGAAGAAGCGCAGGATGCTCTGTGTAAGCACGAGCGGCCTGCTCGCGATCGCGCAGCGCTCGAATATCGGCTTCGGTTTTGATGCGTTGGACCTCTGCTGCACTCTCCGCGGCCAAACGTTCAGCAAGGACGCGACCTTCGGAGTTCAAGCGCTGCGTCTCCGCGTCAGCTTGTGCGTTGATGCGTTGGACTTCCGCCTTGGTCCGTGCTTCGACAAGTTGGGCCTCGCTCATACGCTCCGCAGCCAACACGCGATTCATGATTTCCTGCAAGTTGCCGGGAAAGATGAGTCCTTTACATCCGCGCGAAAAATAGCCACGCCATAAGTCGATGCCGATTCCTTGACATCGCGAAGGATGTCCTCACTCAAACGGTTGCGATTCGTGAGGATGTCCTCCAAATTCATGGAAGCCAGTGAACGTCGAGCTGCCAACTGGACGTCGCTGTAAAGTCGTTCTTCGTAGTTTGCGACCTCGTGCAGTGCCGCCCGTGGATCCGTCACCCGAAATTGCACGATGATGCTAACGCGGATGGCGACCTTATCGGCCGTCAAGATTTCCTGTCCCTTGATTGTTAGATCCCGCTCACGCACGTCCACGAGCATGACTTCGACTTTCGGTCGGCGATAAAAACCGAGGTCCACATATCGGGGAACTACATATCGGCCCGCTTCCAAGATTCTGACCAGCTTGCCATCTTCGTACCAAAGTCCGCGGTGCGTGTCTTTGATAAACAACTCTTGCGCGGGCATGGGCGGTCCTCCAGCCTAGGAAAAAAGCGGCCCCGAAGCCCGGGTTCTTGCTATTGTTGACGGCATTTGACGCCGCCGTGTTCGACCTGGTAAGGATTGCGTTCAGAAGGAAATTCTTCCAGCTTATCGGGACGTTCGGGAAACAGGAGAAAGTGTCGTTCGAAAACCTCGGCGAGGCCGGAAAGTTTCGAGGCGCTCCGTGACCAGATGATCGAGGATCAACTGAAGAAACGGTACGTCAAAGACCTGCTCGCCCTTCTCCAAGCTCTTGGTGTGAGCCTGGTGGACGAGGAGAAAGGGGACCGTCACGTGCAGCTCGTAGAATTGGTGCTGCGCCGGAATGTCCATGTCCACAATCGGGGAGAGGTGGATGAGCGGTATCTGGAGGCCGACCCGCAGTCGAAGAAGTCAAAGTACAACCTGTACAATCTTAAACTGGGTGACGTAGCGTGCATCGACATGGCCTATTTGGAAATGGCCAATCGCCTGTGCGTAAACTGCGTAGATCGCCTGGCCGACTGGACGGATCGCTAACGTTGGTTGCGCGCCCGGCAATCTCGCGCACACCTTACTTCGGCTTCCATCTCATCTTGCACGCTGCGATCCAACGACGGCTAGCAGCTTGGCCGATGACCAGTAGTAGACAAGTGTGAGAAAAGATAAAACTGCCGGAGACAGGACTTGAACCTGCACTACCGTTTAAGGTAACCAGGCCCTCAACCTGGCGCGTCTGCCAATTCCGCCACTCCGGCGCGGTTGGTTTCTACTTCACCATATGGCAGGCGAGTAGGGAGCGTCAAGTCCGCGCGGACGCACCTGTTTCCCGAACGGTGCGTCCGCGCGGACTTAACGCATTCACGGAAGAATTGCCAATACCTCGGTCTGTGGGGTGCCGCCGGTGACGTGCACTTTTGATTGGGCATCGACGAAGACGTTCACTTCGCTGCGAACGCCGAATTCCTTCATGTAGATTCCCGGTTCGACGGAAAAGCAGGTGCGCGGGAGGACGCGACGTTCCTCGCGTGTTTCCAGGCCGTCCATGTTGGCGCCGTTGCCGTGGACTTCTTGCCCGATGGAATGGCCCGTGCGGTGAACAAAGAACTCGCCGTAACCGGCCTTGGCGATCACGTCACGGCAGGCGTGGTCGACTTGCCAGCCTTGCAACGGCTCACGTTTGGCGAATGCGTCTCGGACGCAATGGATGGCCGCATCGCGCGCCTGGGCAACGATTTGAAAGATCTTCTCAAAGCGCTCGGGCACGGTGGCGCCGACGAATCCGACTTGGGTTAGATCACTGTAGACTGCCCGAGGTTTATCCAGCTTCGCCCAGAGGTCGATGAGCACGAAATCGCCGTCATGAATCGGAGCGTCCTTTCCCCCGGCGGGCTCGTAGTGCGGGTCGCCGCTATGGGCGTTGACGCCACAGATCGGCGGATGATCGCACACTACACCGTTTTGATTGAAATGATCGAGAATACGCTTTTGCACATCGGTTTCACGCAGGGGTTGCTTCGAACGGACGCGATCGGCAATGAACTTCCAGGCGACGTCAAATGCGGAGCGAGTGTGCTTAGCGGCCTCCTCGTGCATGGCCCATTGTTCGTCGTCCCAGCACGCTTCGAAGAGCTGCACGAGGTCGCCGGAAGAAGCTATCTCCGGGCCAAACGAGCGCACAAGTTCGATCGTTCCCGCGTCGACGCGAGACACGTAGGGATTGGCATTGCGAGGGACATACTCCATGGCGATACGCTTGCGTCCGCTCACCAGCGACTTCACACCGGATTCCAGTTCCTCCCAGCGAAGGTAGGGTTGGCTTTCACCGGGCAATGAATCGAGTGCGGCGGGTTCGATGCGATGGACGAGTTTTCGCGGTTCGCCTTTGGCGGGGATGAAGTAGAACCAACGGCGCGAGAGCATGGCGCCGCCGTCGAGTCCAACAACGCGTCGAGCCAGGAGATTGATGCCGCGGAAATCGTAGAGCAGCCAGCCATCGAAACCTTGGTCGGCGATGGCAGCTTGAATGCGCGCGAGGTCGAACATGGAAGCAACTCCTTGGTCAGTAGCAATTGTTGGAAATTGTATTGGCTTTGGGCGTGACCGTGCGGTCATGTGCACACTAACCCGAAGCGTAAGCGAGGGCGTAACGTCCTTAACCTCGCTTACGCTTCGGGCTAGTATCAGACTGAATGCCGGTCCATTTATGACGCTTCGCGCAGACGGCGGCGTTGAATCTTCCCGAGGAAGTTCTTTGGAAGTTCGGGAACCACTTCAATCTTGCGGGGGCGTTTGTGCTTGCCGAGATGTGACAGGCAATGCGCTTCGAGCGCGGTAAGACTCACCTTCGCGCCGGGGTGAGCCACGACCATGGCCTTGACGGATTCGCCGCGTTCGAAGTCAGGAATACCGATGACGGCTGCCTCGGCGATGCCGGGGAACTTCGTTAACACCTCCTCGACCTCGGCCGGGTATACCAGGAAGCCGGAGGTCTTGATGATATCCTTCTTGCGGTCGACGATGGTGAAGAAACCGTCGGCATCACGGCGAGCCAGGTCCCCGGTGTAGAGCCAACCGTTCCGTAGCGAGCGGGCGGTTTCCACGTCGTTCCGATAATAGCCCTTCATCACCTGCGGGCCGCGGATGACGAGTTCTCCGACTTCGCCTAAAGGAAGTTCCTGTATTCCATCGACGGCATCGACAACACGTGCCTCCGTATCGGGCAATGGCAGACCGATCGTGCCGGGACGATTTCGTCCGTCGATTGGGTTTACGTGGGTAACCGGGCTGGCCTCCGACAGGCCATAACCTTCGACAACGTTTTGGGCGCCGAACTTAGCAAACGTGTCGCGGACTCTTTCGTCGAGGGCGGAGGCGCCGGAAACTACAACTCGGATGAACGAGAGATCGCGCGGCCGTTGCTCCAGTTCTTTGTTCAGGGCGCTCAGTAAAGCCGGCACCGCGGGGACCAACTCGGTGCGGTGTCGCTCCATGATGTCGAGGACCGGCCGAACTTCAGGCCGCGGGTGCAAGTGAACCGTGGCGCCTTTGGCGAGGCCCGTGAGAAGGCCCACGGTCATGCCGTAGGCGTGAAAGAACGGCAGCACGGCGAGCACGTTGCCATGCCCATCTTCTTCGCGGCTCCAGGCGCCGAGCTGAAAGGCGTTCGCCACCAGGTTGCGGTGCGTAAGCACCACGGCCTTCGGTGACGCCGTCGTCCCGCCGGTCGGAGCGAGGACCGCGATATCTTCGTCTGGGTTGATGCGGGTGGTGAGGTTTCCCTGGGCGTTTCGCAGGAAGCGGTGAAAATGGTGCACGTGCCCATTTTCCCGAAGGCGGAACAACCCATTGCGCTTGAGGCGCACCATGCGATAGAGCCAGCCACGCCAAGCGCCGACTTTCCGGGCCAGCGACGCGACGATGACGTGTTCGAGGGGCCCTTTTTTCAAGGAACCCATGACGGCCGGCGCCAGGAGGTCGAGCGTGACAACGATGTGGCAATCGCACATCTCAATCCAACGATCGACTTCCTCAGCCACCATGAGCGGGCTAAGCTGCAAGACGGTAGCGCCCGTCAACCACGCGCCCTGAAGTGCGACGATGTACTCGGGAATATTCGGCAGCAGCATGCCGATTTTTTGACCGGGACCGGCGCCCAAGGCCGCCAATGCCCGGGCGAACTTATGGGCCTGCTTTGCGAGTCTGGCAAAAGTTATCGTCTCGCCGTATAGCGAACACCCCGGTCGGTCTGGATAACGTTTGGCGGACATTTCCAAAAGTGTGCTAACGGGAACGCGCGGATACGGGATGGATGAGGGTACGTCGCAAGGATAGTTGTCGAGCCAAACGCGGTGCCACAGCGGTTCTGTCGCCGGACACACCCCGTTTGATCCGACCATTTCCTACCTCGTTGGAGATGGAGCCACTACGCCTAACTCCCTGGGCGTGAATCGCTTAAGTCGTCGGAGTGTCGCCGAGAAGTGAAGCCGACCAGGACAAGCGACCGGAGGCTCGAAATAACAGAGCGCCGGTAGAAAAACAAGCCGGGAACCTGGCAGCGCCTCTCCTCTCCGGACCTCCAGTGTTATTTTATGCAAGGGGCGCGCCGCGCCGCGAGATAAATCGCGAAAGCTGGCGAAAATCTTGCCGACTTATCATCGGACAGTCACATTGATGAAAAAGACTAATTCTGCCTGTGTTCCGTAGATTGCTCTCTTGGTGGCCGGGGCAAAGTTTTCGATGCCCGGTTCCGGGGCTTCCGAAGCTCCAGCCCCGGCCACCTACAGTGCAGGTGTTCCTTAGACCGACAATTCGGCTTTTTGGTGCAGCAACGCTTGGTGCTTCAGCCGAATCGGGGTGATTTCCCGGTCGATGAATTCGTCCACCTGTTGGGGTGCCCGGCCGATGAAATGTCGCTCGTCGAGAGCGGAATCAAAGTCGACGGCGGCAAATGCGGAGTCCGAACGCAATCGCTCAATCAACCGATTCTTGCCGCCCGCCGTTTTCCATTCCTCGCTTTCAGCCAGGCTATGTTGGCGAATTCGCTCGTGCAGGGCTTGCCTGTCGCCGCCTTTGGCGACGGCCGCCATGAGCACGTTCTCGGTGGCCATGTAAGGTAGGACTTCGGCCACGTTTCGCGCGATTACCGCTTCGTGAACCACCAATCCGCCGCTTATGTTGATCGCCAAGCGGAGGACACCGTCGGTGGCGAGAAACGCTTGCGGCAACGTCAGCCGGCGATTCACGCTATCGTCCAGTGTGCGTTCCAGCCATTGTGTGGCGGCCGTGTGCGCGGTGCTCACGCTCAGCGAATTGACAAAGCGGGCTAAACCGCACATCCGTTCGGCACGCATCGGGTTCCGTTTGTAAGGCATTGCGGAGGAACCGACCTGTTCTTCCTCAAACGGTTCCTCGACTTCGCGCCGATGCGCCAACAGGCGAAGGTCGGTTCCGAACTTGTGCGCAGACTGGCATATACCCGAAAGCGCGTCGACGACCTGGCTGTCCACCCTCCGTGAGTAAGTCTGTCCTGTCACGGTGTAAGTGTCGTCGAAATCCAGCTTTCGCGCGATTAGCGCATCGAGTTTACGGACCTTGTCATGGTCGCCGTGAAAGAGTGCCAGGAAACTGGCCTGAGTGCCTGTCGTCCCTTTGGCGCCGCGAAACCGTAGTGTGGCTAGGCGGTGCTCAATTTCATGGAGATCGGAAACGAAGTCGTAACACCACAGGCAAGCGCGCTTACCCACCGTCGTAAGTTGTGCGGGTTGAAAATGCGTAAACCCAACCGTCGGCGTGTCGCGGTACTTTATCGCAAAACGTGCCAGCGCATCAATAACGCCGACAAGTCGATCACGGGCCAAACGGAGCCCGTCACGCATCAAAATCAGGTCCGTATTGTCGGTCACATAACAGCTCGTGGCGCCGAGGTGTATGATGTCGCGCGCCGCCGGGCAAAGCTCCGCATAGGTGTGGATGTGCGCCATGACGTCGTGACGTAGTCGGCGTTCGTGTTCCGCGGCCCGTGCTAAATCGACGTCGTCAACGTGTGCACTGAGTTCAAGGATCTGTGTCTGACAAATACGTGGCGTGGCGCCATCATCTGTCGTAAGGCCCAGTTCGAGTTGAGCCTCGGCAAGTGCCACCCAAAGCCGCCGCCACGTGCTGAACTTTTTCAGTGGCCCCCACAACTGTGCCATTTCAGGCGACGCATACCGGCTAACAAGCGGATTGTCGTAACGGGACAGGCGTGGATCGCTGGGTTGGGACATAGGTGATAACCAATCTTTAGCGAAATGCGGCCACTTCTCATTTCGTCGTGGCGGCGAATTCTTCCGAACGTCAAACCGCGAACAATCGGCTCAAGACTCAGAGCTTAGGGCCGGTTCTAGTTTTTCTATCGGTTGGGAGAGATGCCGTCGCCCAGACTCGCCGATTGTGTTGTGTAGACGTGGGGAACTAGCGGATGTAACGACTTCACCGTGTATCGGGGAGGACGAAGTCAATGATACGTTTGCAATGTCTGGCCGCGCTGGCCGTCGTTTCGGGTTTTCTTTGCGGGACGGGTAAGAGTGCGGCGAACGATTACCCGAATCGGCCCATTAACCGATTCTATCATTACCCGTATTACTACTTCCCGCACAACTACTGGCCGAACATGAGTGCGCCGTGGCCGGAAAAGCCAGGCATGCCCTACCAGAAGCCGCCGGCCTACATGGCATACCCGCCGTTTCTCGAACCTGGGTGGCGGTACGACTTGTGGCAGCCACACTACCATCACCGAGGCTTCCACTATTGGTTGGATCAGTTCTAGAAGGTCGATGTTTAGCCGCGGTTCGAGAGCCGGCCGCAGGCGGACTCTACGAACCGCGGCTAAACCTAGTACCGCGCCATGCCTCCCGTCTGCCGACTCAATCCCAATTCCTCGACCGTCCGTTCCGCACTGTCCAGCATCATTCGCAATTCGCTTTGAACGGCGATGAATTGCCAGCCTTCGGCGATTCGTTGGCGTGCCTCCTCCACATTGAAACAGTGAATTCCTGCGGCGACACCGTGACGACGGCAAGTCTCAAAGATCTTGCGGTAGGCATGAAGCAGCGCTTCATCATTTGGCGGCGTGCCATTGGGTTCGCGCATGCTGGCAGCGAGGTCGTTTGGCCCGACGAAGATGGCGTCGATGCCGGGCACGGAAAAAATCGTGTCGGCGTTCTCAACGGCGTCGCGGTGTTCACACTGCAGGACGACGACTATTTCGTCGTTGGCGCGTTCGTAGTACTCTTCGGCGGTGGCGTCGAAATTAAGGGCGTGCGCCCCACCACCCACGCTTCGATTTCCGGCGGGCGGGTACTTGGCCGCTCGCACCGCGGCGATGGCTTCTTCGCGTGTATTCACCATCGGTACCACGATGCCGTGTGCGCCGTTGTCCAACGCCCGCTTAATGTGATCGTGGCGATTGGCCGGTACTCGTGCCAACGGTGTACAACCGGCGTCGGCGACGGATGCAAAGATGTGCGTGGCAGTTTCCCAATCGACCAGGCTGTGCTCCATATCGACATTTAGCCACGCGAAACCGACACGAGCCAGAAACCTAGCCGCCGTGATGCTTCCGAGGGAAAGCCAGGTACCCACCACTGGCTGTCCTGTCTTCAACGCCCGCTTCACCGGGTTGGGCCGCATCATTGGTGTCCTTGTGTGCGCTAATCCTCGTAATGACGCCGTGGCGGCAGCACCTTGCGCCGCGGTTTACGCGGCAAATGTAGCCGCTTCCCTTCGGGCTGCGTTTCGTCCGGAGGCGGTAACTGAAGATCGTCGTCGTGGTAGTGAGGGTCTTGGTATTCGCGCGAATGCCGGTCGCTTCGACCGTCGCGCTCGTTGGGTTCAGTCATGCGAAGATTCCTCTTGCGCTCCCGGCCTATTATATCGCGGGTATCGATGCGCCAACCCCGCCGACTTGTCAACCAACGAGCCTAACGCAACAATGAGTAGAATTGTTGAATCTATCCTTGTCGGTGTTCGATGAACGGACATGTCAACGAGATCACCCACCGTGTCCAAGCCCACCGCGCGGCACTCGATCCGCTCTATCACGAGATCTCGCGGGTCATTGTCGGACAACGGCCGCTTATTGATCGTTTGTTGACGGGCCTGCTCGTTGGCGGGCATATCCTTGTCGAGGGCGTGCCGGGGCTGGCGAAGACGTTAGCGGTCCGGACGCTTGCCCGAGTTGTCGACCTTAGCTTTCGCCGCATACAGTTCACTCCGGATTTACTTCCCGCCGACGTGATTGGAACGCAGATCTATAATCCGCGCACCGGTGAGTTCACGGTGAAGAAAGGTCCCGTGTTTTCCCATATTGTGCTCGCGGATGAGATTAACCGAGCCCCTGCCAAGGTCCAAAGTGCGCTCCTGGAAGCCATGCAAGAAAAGCAGGTGACGATCGGCGATAACACCTACGCCATTGAGCAACCGTTCTTGGTGCTGGCCACGCAGAATCCCATCGAACAAGACGGCACGTACCCGCTGCCGGAAGCGCAAGTCGACCGCTTCATGCTGAAGTTGAAGATCAGCTACCCCAACAAGGATGAGGAGCTTGCCATCCTTGACCGTATGTCGCCGGTGGAACCGGACGTGAGCGTCGCTTCGGTCCTGACGAGAAGCAATCTGGCTTCGGCTCAAGCGGTCATCGACGAAATCTATGTCGACGACAAGATCAAACGTTACGTTGTAGACATTGTTCACGCCACGCGACGGCCGGCGGACTTCGGCATGGACATCGGGCCGTACATTCAGTACGGTGCCAGCCCACGCGCGACCATCTTCTTGACCCGGACCGCCAAAGTACAAGCGTTTTTCGAAGGGCGTGGTTACGTCACGCCGCAGGACGTGAAATCGGTGGGCCATGACGTTCTTCGCCATCGCGTGATCGTCACCTACGAAGCCGAAGCCGAGGAAATTACTCCCGAACAACTCGTGCAGCAAATACTCGATCGCCTCCCGGTGCCGTAAGGAATGCGCCAAGTCCTCTTCCGAATACCACTGAAGCCGTTCGATTGGCTGCCCGATTGGTGGCCAGAGAATCTCCCGGTCTACGGATTCGGGGCCATGCTGTTCGTTACGTTTCTGGTGACGACGTGGATGGCCTCCCGCCGTGCGATGAAGCGGGGCATCGCACCCCAACACCTGCAAGACCTGGCCATCTGGATCTTCGTGTGCGGGATCATCGGCGCGCGCATCGTCTTCATGGTCCAGTTCCGCGTCCCCGTGGAGCAGTTCTTTCGAATCTGGGACGGCGGACTCGTTTTTTACGGCTCCGCGATTGGAGGCGTCATTGGCGGCGTCTTGGGCTACTGGTTCATCATCCGCAAGCACGGCTTATCGATTTGGAAGCTGGCTGACATTGTGGCGCCGTGCGTCGCGATCGGCCTCTTTGTTGGTCGAGTCGGTTGTTTGCTTAACGGCTGTTGTTACGGCAACGTGGCTTGCAGCCATTGCCCAACGATTACATTCCCGCTGACTGCGCCCCCACGCTACACCTTGGTCGATCGCGGCTACCAGACCGCGGCTGGGTTTATCATGGTGGATCGTGACGCTGTCGATCCACGCACGGTCGGAGCGGTAGTTGCCGGTTCGCAGGCGGAAGCCAGCGGACTGAAGCCGGGCGACGTGATTGTTCGCGTGAACGATAAGCCCATCAAACGTTACCTCGAGCTATATGAATACCTGGGCGAAGGAGACGGTTGGACTCGCGGCGAAAATCAGTTGACACTTACCGTCCGCCGCGGGAGCGAAGAGATTCCGCTTCCAGAGTTTTCGCCGCGAACGCTGGGCCTGCATCCGACACAAATCTACGAATCGATCAGCATGGCGCTGCTTTACCTCTTGCTGATCGCCTTTGAACCGTTCCGCCGGCGCGACGGTATGGTAATGGTAGTTTTCATCCTCGGGTACGCCGTCCATCGCTTCTTGAACGAAATGCTACGCAGCGATACGGCCAGCATTCTCGACACGGGAATGACGCTGTCGCAGAATGCAAGCATACTGTTTTTCGTGACGGGACTTTGCCTGATGGCGTGGCTCTGCCGCCAGCCGGTTGTCAACGATTCAAGTCCACCGCGCGGCGCTCCAGCCACCATTTGATTGACATCATTAGTCCCAATGCGATGCCGAGGTAGTTCAATCCCGCGTCGGGCCAGGTTGCAAACCGGCCCGGCTGAAACCCTTGCAGATACTCGGTGGCGAGCGCGTGAAACAAGAGAAATGCCAAAAGCAGCCCGCGCCACTTCCACGGTACGCGAAGCCAGCCGCTCAGGACAGTCAACGCCAGATATCCAAGGACATGAAGTACGTCCCAAAACCTGGGCGAAAGGACTGTCTCCAACAACCACGAACGATAGGCCGTTTCGCCCCCCGCATCGCCACCTGAGGTGGAGAGCAGACCTCGCAAGAGACCCGCCGGATCGGGCAACATCTGCCCCCACGTCCACAATGCCAGGAATACAAGCCAGATCACCCAGCGCGTCAGCATACGCTAGTTTGGTTGAGGCCCGGCTTCGCGGAGCCGATTTCTCAGATAGCGCGCCGGGCAGCGTTGCGCTCTTCGCCATCCAGCGGCGAGCCCATGAGTTTTTGAAGATGAGCCGGTTGGGTGTGAATGAACAATTCGTTAACGGTGGGTATGCTCAATACTTCGTTCAGCAAGTTCAGATTGATCCCAAGGCGAACGCTCGACAGCAGGTCCATCGTTTCTTCCGACGTCATCATCGTTGCCGATTGAAGCGTGCCGAATGCGCGCGACACGCGATCGTGAAGCGATGGCCGCGTCTCCCGCAGCAACGTCGTCCGAGCTTGCCGTTCGTAGCGAATCATTTCCGGTATGACTTCGCGGATTTCATTGAGGATCGTCGCCTCGCTTTTACCGAGCGTTACCTGATTGGAGATTTGATAGAAGTCGCCCGACGCCCGGCTGCCTTCACCGTAAAGTCCGCGTACTGCCAGATTGATCTTTTGGAGGGCCCGAAACACCTTCTCGATCTGTTTGGTGAGAACCAGAGCCGGCAAGTGAAGCATGACGCTGGCGCGCATGCCGGTGCCCACGTTCGTCGGACATGCCGTCAAGTAGCCAAACTCATCGCTGAAGGCGTAGGTAACTCGTTCCTCAAGCATGTCGTCGAGGCGGTCGATATCTTGCCAGGCTTCCTCCAGTGCGAAGCCGCTGCGCATGACTTGAAGCCGGAGATGGTCTTCTTCGTTGACCATCAAACTGACGGTCTCTTTCGGAGCGACCGCGACACCGCGCGGACCATCGACGGCGGCTAACTCGCGACTGATCAACTGGCGTTCGACGAGAAACTGCCGATCAAGCTGCGTCAACGTCGGAACGCTGACATATTCGAGATTGGGATCGAGGGCAAGCTTGAGGATGCGCTCGCGCAGCGCCGATTCGATCTCGGATTTCTGATGGTTGCTGCTGCGATTACTGAAAGGAAATGCCGCCAGGTTACGAGCCAGGCGGATCCGGCTCGAAATTACGATATCGGATTCCGGGCCCGTGCCGCGCAGCCATTCGCCACTGGTATGAGTCAGGTCATCCAGATTCATCCGTGGCTTCCTTCTGCCTTAGCAGATCACGAAGACGGGCGGCCTTCTCATATTCTTCCGCTTCGACCGCCTCGTGTAGTTTTCTGCGGAGATCAATCAGTTCAGCCAGAGCGGGCCCAAGCCTGGTTCCCCGCCGCGGGGTTTTGCCAACATGGCGGACGGTCCCACGGTGAATGCGTTCCAAAAGCGGCTGCAAGCCGGCCCGAAACGCTTCATAGTCATTCGGACATCCCAGCCGGCCCTCGGCGCGAAACTCCATATACTTTATCCCACACGCAGGGCAGGTCAACCGCGCTAACTCATCCGTTAGTTGCCCCAAGTGCTGTCCGATCAATGTTTCCAGTATCGCCGGCAGGTTCACTTCCTGCTTCTGCATCAATTGCCGTTTCTCGGCGCAATCCGGACATAGGTGCAGTTCATTCTTGAACCCGTCCACGATATCGGTCAAGTGGACCGTCGCCTTTTTCTTGCCGCAATCATGGCATTTCATAACAGTTGTCAGTTGTCAGTTGTCAGTTGTCAGTCAGTTGTAAGAACAGATGTCAGTTGTCGTCCGTTGTCCGTTGTTAGTTTTCAGTTAGTAAATCAACGGTATTGACTTATGAGTCCGGCGGATGGTCGGGTAACGCCGGCAACGAGATGTAGCGATAACTAGTAACTGACAACTGACAACTGACAACTGTTCTTACAACTGAGAACTGCTTAACACTCTTCCAGCTCTCGAATCCGGTCCCGAAGGCGGGCAGCGTCTTCGTATGCTTCGCGTGTAACCGCCTGCTGGAGTTGTTTTCGAAGCTGAACCAACTCCGATTGCGTTTGCTTACTTTGCGGCAACCGGCGTGGAGACTTCCCGCAATGGCGCGTTTCCCCGTGAATATTCTCCAACAACGTGGCTAGCTCATCGCGAAACTCTTCGTAGTCGTGTGGACACCCCAGACGACCGGAGTTTCGGAACTCGACGAACTTGATGCCGCAGTTCGGGCACTCTCGTTGATTCAGGGCGCTGAGTTCTTCGCTTTCTTCGCCGGCGCCGCCGTAGCCAGCCTTGAGCGCCGCCTTGCCTTGGGGATCGTGGAGGTATTTGTTGGCGCATTCCTCGCACAGGTGCAAATCTTCGAACTGGTCCTCATTGATGATTTCCGTGATGAAGAACGTCGCAGGCTTATTACACTTCTGACACTTCATCGTTCCGGGCTCTCACCGACCAACCCAATCCGCAATGCTCAGCGCCATTCTAACAGGGGGGGGTGACGTGTCAAGAACGAGGGAGTTTCGACCACGTCTCGGCGAAGTTCTTTCCTTTTCGCCGAAAATGAGGAAGAGTAAGACTATGAGTAGGAAGAAAGAGCAAGATTAGGATGAGGATTGCTCTTACTCTTGATCTTTGTCTTGCTGTCTTGGTCGTAGTCTCAATCCTACTCTTAGTCTTCATCTTAATCCTACTCTGCTTCGCTCGATTCCGTGACTTCTACACAAGAACCGGGAAGCGTTTTTCGTTTACCGGTCGTGGCGAACAGCTTCTGCGCAGTTTAGAACAACATGACTTAGACACCACGAAGTCACATCGGTGGAGTCTTAGCGTTTGGGAGATTCCACGAATTTGAAAATGGAGTGCATCCCCTTATTGACGAACCACTGTGCCATCTGATAAACCCAATGGGTTCGATTGGGAGCGCTGCGCTGGAGTCGCAACGATGAGCGGAACGAATCATCATCTCGGTTTGAGAAAATCTCACGCGATACATCGCGTCCGTGCTTGTCGATGCCAAAGTGAGACACCGTCAACAAACGCCGAAAATGGGACAGGGAGTCGTGTCGAATCACGCAGATGGAATCCACATCGGCACTTGCGCGAAGGCAACAGTTCGTCTACCGGGGGCGACGGCGCTTTGATCATTCTCACGGTGTACCGACTTAAGGCGAGCCGGGAATCGTACGGGTCGCACTGTGACATTCTCCGGCAAGTTGTGTCATTCACCCCATGCCTGAAGTGCACCTGCTCATGGAAGGCCGAACCGTAGTCTGTCAGTTGTAGGGTGCGTCAAGTCCGCGCAAACGCACCGGCATGTCGACGGTATCTCGGTGTGTCTGCGAAGACTTGACACACCTACCTCTGAATTCACCCGTAATCCGCCGATGCTCATTCATCTACGTTAATCTCAATGAAGTAAGTAGAATCAACGCGAACAGTTCGATTGTCACCCACAGCCATGCTTCACCTTCCGATCTACATGGACAATCATTCGACGACGCGGACCGATCCGCGCGTCGTGGAGGCGATGGCCCCGTACTTTTCCGAGCATTATGGAAACGCGGCGAGTCGCACTCATGTGTTCGGATGGCGGGCCGAGGAGGCGGTGAAGCAAGCTCGCGATCAACTTGCCAAGTTCATCAGTGCCGACGCGCGGGAGATCGTTTTCACCAGCGGCGCCACCGAAAGCGACAACCTCGCCATCCGTGGCGTGGCGTCCATGTACCGCGATCGCGGTCAACACATCGTCACTTCCGTGATCGAGCATCACGCCGTGCTCGATCCGTGTAGGCGGCTGGAGCGCGAAGGGTTCCGTGTTACCTTTTTGCCCGTGGATTCATTCGGCCGGGTGTCGGCGGAGCAAATTGCGGACGCAATCGCCGATGATACGATCCTCGTCAGCATCATGGCGGCCAATAACGAGATCGGCACGCTGCAGCCGATTCGTGCGATCGGAACCATCTGTAAAGAGCGCGGCATTCTCTTTCACACGGATGCGACGCAAGCGACCCGCACGTTGCCGTTGGATGTCGATGAACTCGGTGTTGATCTGCTCAGCCTGTCGGCACACAAGATGTACGGCCCCAAAGGCGTCGGCGCGCTTTACGTTCGCCGTCGAAATCCACACGTCCGCCTGGCGCCTCTTTTGGACGGCGGCGGCCATGAACGCGGCATGCGAAGCGGTACGTTGCCGGTGCCCCTCATCGTCGGGTTCGGCATGGCATGCGAACTATGCCTGCAAGAAATGCCCCACGAAGCCGAACGGTTGCGCCGCCTGCGCGAACGCTTGCACCGCGGCATCGTGGACCAATTGGTCCGCACCGATCATCACACTCCCATTCTTAATGGGCATCCCACCGAACGACTGGCGGGAAATCTCAACCTCAGCTTTGCCGGCGTCAAAGGCGACGCTCTGTTGATGGCCCTGACAGACATTGCCGTCAGTTCCGGCTCGGCGTGCACGTCGGCGAATCCCGAACCGAGCTACGTCCTGCGGGCACTCGGCATGTCGGATGAATTGGCCCACAGCAGCATCCGATTCGGCCTTGGCCGATTTAGTACCGAGGGCGAAGTGGACTACACCATCGATGCAGTGGTGCGGAACGTCGTGCGACTCTTAGAACTGGATCCCGTGCCGCATTTCAAAAAATGATGACAGTAAGCCGAACACATGGGATCGTTGGGCGGTGCTCCGTTAGTCCGATCGGTTGGAATATCGAAACGATCGGATAAACTGGAAAAAGACCGTCGGGCACTTAGCTCAGGGGCTAGAGCGCCGTGCTTACACCGCGGATGTCGGGGGTTCAAATCCCTCAGTGCCCAATGTTGGAAGAGAGAACTCAGAATTCAGAATTCAGAATGGAGAAGAGGATGATTCGGGTGGTTTTGATTACGAGCGCGATGCTGGCCGGGGGTTGTGGGGATTGTTGTGCGCCTGCTGTTGTTGCGCCTGCGGCGGATGATTGGCAGACGATGGAATCAAAGTACCTCACGAACATTCGGCAGATCACGCATGATTTCGTCCGGGCTGGCGAGGGTTATTTTTCGCCAGACATGAAACAGATCATCTTTCAGGCGGAAGAGAAAGACACCGGGAACCCGTTCTATCAGATTTTCGCCGGTCCGATCGGCGGGCCGTATCGACGCATCAGCCCCGGCGTTGGACGCACGACCTGTGCGTATTTCCGGCCCGACGGCAAGAAAATCTTCTACGCCAGCAGCCATCTCGACCCCGATGCGAAGAAGCACCACGAAGCCGAGTACAAGCAGCGTGAAGAAGATCGCAAGACCGGCACACGCCGTCGATACCAATGGGATTTCGATCCCCAGATGGACATCTTCGAGGCCAATCCCGACGGCTCCGGACGCGTTCAACTCACCAAGGAGAAAGGTTACGACGCGGAGGGAAGCTATTCGAGCGACGGCAAGCAAATTGTGTTCTGCTCCAACCGCGACGGCAATCTCGAACTCTTCATCATGGATGCGGACGGCAAGAATGTGCGAAAGTTGACCAACGCCCCGGGCTGCTACAACGGCGGGCCATTCTTTTCACCTGACGGCGCTCGCGTGATCTACCGCAGCGACCGCAAGAAGAAGGACCATCTGCAAATTCACATCATCAACTCCGACGGCACCGGCGACCGTGCCCTGACGGATGATCCCAACACGGTGAATTGGGGACCGTACTGGTACGAGGACGGCAAGCACATTGTCTACGCCGGCGCCGACCACAGTGATCCGACGGCCCGACCGAACTACGACATCTGGTGGATGAATGTGGAAACGGGCAAGAAAGTTCGCCTCACATTCGCTCCCGGCTCAGATGTGTTGCCGGTCTTCAGCCCGGACGGCAAGAAGCTAATGTGGACCTCAAACCGCGACGGCCAGCAACCGCCTCAGCTCTATATCGCCGATTTTACCCTGCCGGGTGATGCACTGACGTCGCCATAACCAAAAAATTTCCGTGAATTTTCGATACGGCGCGTCCGGTTTTGGCTTGAAATCACGTTATATAGATAGGGACTCGCGCATGTTTAGATCAATTCACGAGAGGGACTCGTTCCACCGCGCTTATTCGTGACGGAAGAAGCTTTCCGTTTTTGTTCGCCTTTGTCCGCAGCGCGACAGGGTAGGCCGTTGCTCGGGCTGCGGGCGATCCTCGTTACCCGCCTTTGGAGATTTTCGCATGCGATCGCAACTACGTACCACACACCCGCGTTTGGAATCCCTCGAAGAGCGCACCCTCTTGTCCGTCTGCCACGTCACGCGCCCATCGGACCTTGGAGTCGGAACAGGAAGCCGTGGCGATCTGCGTTACTGCATTACCAAGACCAACGCGGAGCCGGGCGAGGATACGATCGACTTCACGATCTCCGGCACAATCAACTTAAGTGGCGCGCTACCAAGTTTGAGTGACGAGTTGACGATATTGGGCTCGGGTGCCGATCAACACACCATTCGGAGGGATACGGGCGGCAACTATCGCATCTTCACCATAAGTGCCGCGGCTACGGTTACGATCGCCAACATTGGTATTGCCAACGGCTCTGCCGATTTCGGTGGTGGCATCCGCAATGATGGATCCTTGACTCTGGCGAATGCGGCCGTCATGTTCAACAGCGGATTTGGCTTAGGGGGAGGCGCGGGCGGCATTTACAACAGCGGCACTCTCGTGGCGGCGAACACTTCGGTGTCCGGAAATGTCACGGCAACTTCAGGCGGCGGGATCTGGAACGTGGGCACGTTGTCCATGACGGATTGTTTGGCTTCGGCGCGGGCGGCATCCACAACGAGGGGACTGCGTCGATTCTGAATAGTATTGTCTCTGGGAATGCGTCCGACGGCGTTGGCGGCGGGGTCACCAACTTCGGAAACCTCTCCATGGACACGAGCACTGTCTCGGGAAACATGGGTGGCACCGGCGCCGGTGTCGCGAATGTCGGCGGCCGGGCATCTATCACGGCAAGCACGATCAGCGAAAACCTCGCGCGTGGGTTTGGTGGTGGCGTCTACAACTCCGAATCGGGACTGGTGCTGGAAAACTCCACGATTTCCAAGAACACTTCCGGTAGCGATGGCGGCGCTATCTATAACGCTCCCGGAACCAAACTCCGCCTGTCACACAGCACCATCTCGCGCAATCAAGCGAAGATGTATGGCGGCATCTTCGGCGCGTGTGGGGGGTGTTACAACATCTTTAGCAACACCATTATCGCCGGCAATTCCGCCCAATCTTTTCCCGACTTCAAGGGCTGGCTCAACTTCTCCGAGCATAATCTCTACGGCGACATCACTGGGGCTGTGCATTTTTCGGAGACCGACCTGTTCAACGTCGATCCAATGCTCGGCACACTCACCGACAACGGCGGTCCGACGCGGACCATGGCCCTTCGCCCCGGTAGCCCGGCAATCGACGCCGGCGATAACACCGGCGCTCCACAATGGGACCAGCGCGGAGAGGGATTCCCGCGGATTGTAAATGGAACGATTGACATTGGGGCGTTTGAGTTGCAGGCGACCCGTGCGCCAACGGCGCCTGACCTTTTGGCGTTACTTATCACAATGAACTTTGAGCGCGACGATTAGACGCGTCTAATTCGGTGCTACACCGTGGTGTTGTCGGTGGCGTAGCATAATTACCACAACCCGTCGATGTGCCACGACGTGACGGTACGCCGGCACGTCGTGCAAACCGTGCGGTGTCCAAGCTCTTACTGGGTTAGTTCTAAAGACGGATTACCGCGCCATCGCCCGTGCGTCGACTATGGGGTGCGCCACGTGACGCACGACACGACGTGTCGGAGTACCGCCACGTCGTGGCACGATTATGCTACTAGATCTTCTTAAGGCCAAACTACGCGCCACACCATGCGCCACACGATTTCGTAGGCGTTGCCCCACGCCTCTTGGCGGAAGAACTCGGTCGGTCGTGAAGGATCACCAATGAACGGCCGCAGCACCCAGCCCATCTGAATGCCGACGAAGGCGTAGAGGAAGAGCCACAGACTGAGGAGGCGGCGATGAATCGGCCGGCGCTCGATGAGCGGCCGGTATGCGCGTCGCAGAATCACCTGGGCGCCGGCCGTGGCGACGGCGAAAACGAAGGCGTTGAAGAGAATGGCGGCGTTGTAATCGGAAAAAGAGGCGTACCACAAAACGGTATATGGGGCCAGGATGAACAGGATGATCGTTAAGCCGGCCTGGCTTAGGATCAAGGCGCGGACCACTGCGTCAAAATCGGAACGAACGCCAAGCAAGGTGTTGAACACGAAAAAGCTTGGCAGGCAGATTGCGAAAGTGCCAAGGAGCAAAATGGGCACTTTGCTCGCTGAGATCATCACTTGAAACAGCCGCTCGCCCCAAAACCCGCCGAAGGCGCCCATGACGGTGCCGTAGCCGACACCGCACACGACGATCCAGCCGGTCAACTGGAAAAGTATGGCCGCCGACGGGACAGGGCGGATGAGTAACTCTCCCCGCAAGAGTCTGTCCGCCTGTCGTAGCGCCGCGATCATGTCGGCCTCACGAAAACAGTTGCCGAAGGGCTTGCGAGACGGCCTCGAAGAAGTGCGACTGACGGGCACGGAACCATTCGAACGGTATCTCCGGGTTGCCGATGAACGGCCGTAGCACCCAACTCATCTGGGCGCCGACCAGCCCAAACACGATCACCCAGCAGTAAAAGACGGTCTTGACGTTGCGGCCGAGGACGTGGCCTTCGAGTCGTTCCAGCGCTCCGGTGCCCGCTTCCGCCCCCGACGTTGGTTGTGGATACGGTTCCGCGAATCCGATCACCGTCAGACGATGTAGCGTCTGAAGGAGGAACGCCAAACCGAGGAATCCGGCCACCGCGAACAGGAGAACGTTGAGAAGCACCATGAACGGATAATTGGTGGTCGTCAGGGAGAAAAAGGCAACGATGGTGCCAAACGAAGCAAGTACTGCCAGCGTGACCGCCAAGGCCGCGATGAGCAGCCTCAGGAGCTCCAGCAGCGACAGGCGCGAACCAACTAAGGCGTTAAAAACGTAGAGCGAGGGAAAAGTGACAACCAAGGTGAGTAAAAAAAGCGCGGGAACCTTGAGCATGGACGCCGCGAGTTGTCGATACTCCGGCTCCGGACGATTGATCAGGGCGAACCAGCCCATACAGAAACCATAGAAAACGCCGAGTACCACCAGCACGACGGCCAGGCCGGGTGCGTTTATCTCCAACCGGCCGGCGCGTAAAACCGGCAACCGGGTGGCGTCCCCGCGAAGAATCCGGTCGAGCTCTTGAACCCATTTCCACATGGCAAGATCCTTCGGGCCGTAGCGAATAGAATTAGTTCCAGCTTACACCACGATCATGACATCGCGGTGTCACGTCGAGAGTAGCGACCACTACTTCGGGCCAGCGTCCACGGCTCCTAGCCATTCCGCAACTTCCTGAATGGCCCGGTCCGGTGTCGAGGTGCCGGCCGTCAAGCCGACGACGCGCACTCCCATGAACCATTCAGGCCGTAACTCAGTCGCGCTTGCCACTTGATACGCCGGCCGACCGAGTGAACGTGCAAGTTCCGCGAGTTTGCGGCTGTTGTTGCTGTCCGGGCCGCCGACCACGACAATTGCGTCACATTCTCGCGCCAGTCGATGCATCGCATCTTGCCGGTCTTTGGTCGGTTGACAGACGGTGTCGATAAACTTGATGTCTGCCTGTGGGTACATGTCATGCATGCGCAACCAGGTGTTCCACGTGAGTAAGCGGCTGCGTTGTCTGTGACACGACGCCGACACGCGGGTTGCGGCTGATTGGCTCGGCGAGCCGCGGCATTTCTGATTCGGCAAGGAGTACAACATACTCCGTTAGGTCACCGACCAATCCACGGACCTCGACGTGTTCTGCTTCGCCGATAATGACGGGGAATCGTCCTGTGGTGACCACACGGGCAAGTGCAAGATGCGCCCGTATCACCAAAGGACAGGTCGCGTCATGGATCTGATGCCCGTCGGCACGCAATGAGAGCTTGGTTTTTCTAGCGGCGCCGTGCGCGGTTACCAGCAAAGCACGTGTTTGAATCTCATCGGCGTGCCTCGCCCGAGCCGCCCCGGCCGTCTCCAGTTGAACCAGGACGTCGGGGTTGTGCACCAGGTCACCCATAATGGTCAACGGACCTTGACGAGTGAGACGAAGTGCCAAGTCGATGGCGTCGCGAACGCCAAAACACATCCCCATATGCTCCGCCATCAGTACTTTCATGGCAATCTCCCTCCGACGCTTCGAAAACTACGCGCTCTTCCCGCCTCGCCCTTGACGCACGACGGCTTCCAAATGATCGAGGTAGCGGGTAAGGGCGCGTCGGCCCGTCGGCGTAATCTTGCATGTCGTATGGGGGCGGCGGCCAATGAATTGCTTGTGGACGGCCACGTATCCTTTCTCTTCGAGCCTTTGCAGATGAATGCTGAGGTTGCCGTCAGTCATGGCGAGTTCGTCCCGCAGTTCGGTGAACGAAAGTCGATCCGCAGCGGCAAGCACGGACACGATGGCGAGACGCCCACGTTCGTGCAGCAAAGGATCCAGTTCGTCGAGGACGCGTTTCAGAACATTCACGATGAAAACTCACTGGTATTTAGGCAACCGATTGGTGCACTCGAAGCAGGGCCTGTCGGCGTTCGAGCAGCAAAAGAATGCAACCCATGGCGATGTGCCCTAAGCCGAAAACAACGCCCATCAGCGGAATCGCCCACGTTGGGCCAAGTGCCAAAGCAATCGGGCCGCAAAGCAGCATGCCCACGCCGAAACTTCGGACCGGCCTGGGCGCGTAGGTCGCGGTGGCGAGAGCGCCTTGGCCGTAGCAGAGCATCCAAACGCCCGGCAACCACAAATGTTCACCACGGTAGAAGAAAAACCCGCTCAAGACGCCGGCAGCAAAGATGGACGGTGTAAGCGCCCAAAGCACCGCTCGGGCTTGCCGAGACCAAACGCGTTCGCCGCGCTCCCGGCCGCGGAGCACGGTGCTGATGCATGTCGCAGAAAGCGCACCGAGAAACACCAGGCCCCAGGTGACGCCGAACTGTCGAGGGTCATTCGCATCCAACACGAGAAACGCGAGGGCGCCGGCCCCGGCCAGCATTCCGGCCGCCAGGCCGGCGCGTGCCGTGAGAAGTTGGTACTGCGTTGTCCGTTCCATAAGCGTTCGGATGACATCGAGTGTGTTGGCGGCTTGACGCGCGTCCATCGTCTAACTCCACAAAGTACTTTATGACACAAAGTACATTAGGTTATTGACATTCTGTTGTCAAGCGAGAATTGCCAAATGAGGGTTTAGTGCGCGACTTTGTCGCCTTTGGTACGATGCCGGCCGTTCTCAACGCGTGGCGGTTTTGACGATGTCTCCACGGCATCGCCAAGCCACCTGTTGCCTAAGCCGGTCACCCCGAGCAGCCAGGCTACCGGCACCAACGGCACGAGTAGGCGAACAGAAGCAACGAGGTGTTGCCAGAGTCGAAACCCGGTGAGCGTTTCACCGTCGCTGGTGACCAAACGAACCTGTGCTTGATCGCTTGGCGCGAATTCCACCTGGTTCCATACATCGGTGGCCCGGATAAAGCTTGCCGCCCGCGCATTTCGCCGGACTCGGCTATTGAACTCGACGCGCAATCGCGGTGCGTTTCGACTGGGCAGTTTCAGAAGCCAATAGATCGTCTCGGGTGGCACAAACGCCACTAGCATCGCCATCATGAAGAGGCTGAAGGTATTTAGTCCCATAAAGACGGCGATGCCAATGTGCATCATTGTGGCCATGGCAAGCATTACCCAGCGCAGCGGCCGAACCCAGACAAGAAACGGGAAGCCGATTTCCATTGTTAGGGTGAAAAGAGCGCTCAGGTTCATGACGATTTCCCAAAGCCAGCGACTTTCGGCGAGGAATCGGAGGGCGCCGAGGTAAGCAGGCCAACTCATCGGCGAAAACTCCGGATTGGCGAGTGTGCCCCAAATCGCCTGGCCCGACCACCAGACGGCGCCGCGCTTCCCCAAACCCGCGGCGAGGTAGATGATGCATAAGTGGACTTGGATGAGTCGAATCGCCAGAGTGGCGGACATGAGCGGTTGGTGCGGAATGGTCTCAGGTGCCGGCCGCTGCATACGCAACGCCCGTCGCGTCACCCAGTAACGATAGATTAGGCGATCCACGGACAATGCGGCGCCGCTGGGACCGATCATCAAGTAGATCAACAGAATATTCATCATCGTGTCCATGCCGAACACGCTTGTCTGAGCGCGCAATGTGTAGCTAATGACGCCAAACCAGGTCAGCACGGACGTAACGCGCGTGCCGGCGCCGATGGTAAACAGAAACGCCGAGATGAGAATTCCCACGTGAACCACGATCATCCACGTGGGATCGGTCACGTGGAACCAAACGGACCAAATGGGTTGGCCTTTGATGATGGAAGGGGCTCGTGGGCTCGCGCCCCATTTCCTGATGTACTCTTCGTCCTGGGCGTTCGCAGGGGGTAACCAACGTGGCGGGTCAATCCAGCTATTGGACGCGGGAAATTGCGGAGCTTCTTTGCGGTACTCTTCGACCGTCTCGTGATCAAACCAGGCATCCTTGCCGAGAAGCTCCTGCAAGTCGACTGAGTACGCCAAGATGACGTAAAACGTGAAGAGACCTGTAAGGATGCGGATAAAGCCCAACAAGGTGGGATCCGAAGGGCGGAACCAAAACTCGGACCAGCCATCCCACATCCGCCGGAAATAGTGCGTCATGGCGTCTTTCCTTCCGGGACGTCGCCCGCGTACACGGCGAGATAATCGTGGATTGGACGTTTGAGTGCCCGTTGCATGTTCTTGGTAGCGGCCGCCATATTGTTGGGAAAGGCATCGCTGTCGCCCGGGGCTCGCACCCGGGGAATGATCCAGTAGAGCATTGGATCGCGTGCAACTTCGATGGTCGAGTTGTCAGGCCTGGTTAGCTTGACCCGCGTCGTTGCTTCCTTCATGTTTCCGTCTTTGTCGAACTCGCCGAGGAAGTACGGCATGTACAGTTCAGGGTCATCCGGCGGCAATCCTAATGCGAGGAAACCAGCGGGGATTAGCCGGTGGATAACCTTGTAGACCTTTACTCCCTTCACTTCGAGATCCGGGTTCGGGTCGTGTTTGTAGGTCCGGGCCACGTATCGGGCGTAACGGGAAATCCACTTCTTGGCGCCTTCGTCCGGTTCCTGGTACAGGGATTGGAGCTCAAACGGAAGCTCACGAATCAACGGCATGGCGCGTAACGGCCACGACTTCGCCTCTCGCGCTTTCGCGATCTCTTGATCTCGGAAAGCGGACAATTCCATCGCGTTTACGGGCGACATTTGCATGGGGCGATTGATGCTCTCTGCGAGTGACAACCGCCGGGTGTATTGGACCTTGGGCCATAACGCAGAGCCGTCCGGGCGAAGATAGTTGCCGTCCGCGTCCACATAGGGCACCTTCACCCAGCGCACATTCTGGGTGCCGTCTCGATCAGGCTGATACTCGATTCGAAACCAGATCAAAGGCGCGGGCCCGGGTTCGGGCGAATAAAAGTGGTAGGCGTTGTTCAGATACATGAACAGAAGATACGGCCGATAGATGTAGTTCCACATCTGAACCGCCACCCACGCCTGATCCGCCGAGGAAACCGCACAGCTAATTCCCACAAAGTGGAAAACAATAAGCACGCTAATCACCACGCGGCGATACGTCACGGGGAAGAGGACCACAAAGGCCGAGAAGATTGCGACGGCGCCGAGCACGCGAAGGGCCAGGCGCGCGGAATCCCAGGCCAACTCGTCGCCGACCCAACTCGCGACAAATGCGCTGGCGCCGGCAAGGAGAAGATTCAAGAAGGATTTCGGTCGTATCGCGACGGCGATTCCCGCGGCGAGCACTCCGGCGCCGGTTAGCGCAACACTCAGCCACGCCATTTGGTCGCGAACCAATGCATAGCTTGCCGCCGCAAGCCCGATGAGCACCCATCCCGCGATTAGGGCTGGCCAGGGGTTACTTAAAGGGCCGCCGAGTTCTTGATCTTCTTTTCCGTCGACGCGAATCATGGCAAACCCTACCTTCGGGTCAAAAATACTCTAGAACGAATGAGAACGGTCGCTTCGAGCAGGGCGTCGCCAGGGACAGGGCGCGCACATTCACAACCATACCTGATCGGACTGGGTAAGCTAAAGGGCTTATTAAAACTAAGCGCTTTTGCCGGATAACGTCGGAGTCACCGACAAAAGACGCGGTAGTTGCTAAATCTTGCGCGAACGCGACATCTTCGCGTTCTAGGGCTATTGGATGCGTTAGCGGTACGGAATTCGCAGTGTTAAAGTGGGCGATTGAGTAGCATCGTCGGCAAAATCCGAAAAGCCATACTTTAAGCATCATGAAAACAGCCGTAACAGTCAAGTTTCCTGAATTACCCTTGACGCTGATTCTCTCCATTTTTACCATCCACTTTACTTGTAAAAAGTTCACTAGATTACTTTTGTTTCGGCTCCAGACCCCTGAGGACGTTCCTCAAAGGCGGTTTGACTCTTAAATAGCTATTCAGGAGGTGTACGCAATGTACAGTATGGTTCTAGTAATGGCGCTGGGCGGCGGCGCTGACGTGCCGGCATGGCACGGTTGCCGCGGCGGCAACGGCTGCTACGGTGGCTACGCTAGCTGCTATGGCGGACATGGTTGCTACGGTGGCGGCGGCCACGGTTGCTGGGGCTCCGGCCACGGCTGCCGCGGCGGTCATTTCCTTGGCGGCCACGGCTGCAACGGCGGCGGCCGGTTCCTCGGCGGTCATGGTTGCCGCGGCAATGGCCACGGCTGCTACGGTGGCTACGGACACGGTTGCTATGGCGGCGGTCACGGACACGGATGCTACGGCGGTGGCTACGGTCATGGTTGCTACGGCGGCGGCCACGGCCACGGATGCCACGGCGGACACATTCACTACCAAGGCGGACAGCCGATGCCCGCTGGACAATCTGATCCCGCAAAGGAAGCCGCTCCCGCTCCGAAGAAGACTTCGCTGAATGCACCGGCTACAATCGTTGTGAGCCTGCCGGCCGAAGCCAAATTGACTATCGACGACGTGGCCACTAAGTCCACATCGACCACGCGCGTGTTTGCCTCGCCGGTTCTTGAGAATGGAAAAGACTATGTCTACACTCTCAAGGCGGAGATGGACAAGGACGGCAAGACGGTTTCCACGGCCAAGCAGGTCACGGTCCGCGCGGGCCAGGAGACCCGAGTTACGCTTGAGTTCTCTGAAAGTGTCGCATCGCGATAAGCCTCGATCGACCGGGCAGAGCGGACGACTGGAGCCGCCGTTCAGCCGGGTTGACCCAACACATCCGGATTCTTGGGGCAAGGGGAGACCCGTCAAGGGTCCTCCCCTTTTTCTTGTTTTTTGGCACGCCGGAAATTGGATTGTGGCTCGTCGAACGCTTGCTATAATCGGACGCCATGACGGGAGCGATCGTTACTCCCATCGGAAAGGGCGTACCGCTGATGTCTGTGTCGTTGACCCGGCCCCGAGTTTGTGACCTGAGTTTTCAGGTCTTCAGCCGGCCGTTGCATCCGGAGCTTTTCGACATACTTGCCGTTCGAAAGGTCCAACGAGACGGCTACGAAGTCACTGTCTACATAACTCGCACCGGCCACGTTATCACGTGGTCCGATTTCCAGCGTTTCCTCACCGAAGTCGCCGCGAGCGATCAACCGTTGCCCGAACATCGGCGTTTGCTGCGGCATCGAATACGTGGCGAGCACACCGAAACGGTATGTGCCGGTGGTGGCATTCGTTATCAAACGAGTTTTCAGGTGGAGCATCTTCATCCGGAAATCTTTCTTCACGTTCACGATGAGATTCTTCGCGACGGCGGCAAGCAAGGATTCCTTCACAACTTTCAACCGAATCACCGCCTCGCTCTCGCGCCCTTGGGCTACGTGACAGCAGAAGCCCGGCCGGGCTGCCTCTTCTTGACTGCCTTTCATACGTTCCCGGATGAGTTCACCGTCATCAAGACACAGTCACTCATCGAAATGGACGGCGCTACTGCAGCACGTTGACTTCCCGCACGTCCCATCTACAAACCCCCTATGGCTCGTGAAGCGGACCTGGCCCGCATCCTTGACTGCGGCATCATTGCTGTCGTTCGATCATCGGATAGCGACAAGCTAGTCGAGGTCAGCCGTGCGCTCCTGGACGGCGGCGTCGACGTGGCGGAAATCACCATGTCGGTGCCGAATGCACTTGAGGTGATCCGCGAGATACGAAAGGTGCACGGCAACCGCCTACTCCTCGGCGCCGGCACTATTCTAGACCCGGAGACAGCGCGTTTGGCGCTGCTTGCGGGGGCAGAGTATCTCGTCGCGCCGACATTAGATCTCGACGTTATCCGCCTTTGCCGACGTTACGACAAAGTCGTTATTCCCGGCGCGTTTACCCCGACGGAGATCTTGACGGCCTGGGAAGCGGGCGCAGATATCGTCAAAGTGTTTCCGGCCGACGCGGTGGGTCCTGCGTTCTTTCGAGCAATGCGCGGACCATTGCCGCAAATCCGACTAATGCCGACCGGCGGTATGGATACGGCCGGCGCGGCAGAATTCTTGCGCGGGCGCCTGCTGCCTTGGAGTTGGTAGTTCGCTCGTTGAACCCAAGGCGGTAGCGGACGGGAACATGGACCGAATCCGAACATCTGCCCGTCGCTATGTCGAGATCGTGCGCGAAGTCCGCAAGGAACTTCGGCATGATACCTAAGCTTTCAACTAACCAACGTCTACGAATTTCCCGATGACTTGGGACGTCCTGGTGATTGGTGCAGGCGCCGCCGGCTTACTTGCCGCGGCACGCGCCGCGGAACGCGGGCGACGGACCTTGCTCTTGGAGAAGTCTCCAAAGCCGGGGATCAAGATTTTGATGTCCGGCGGAACCCGCTGCAATGTAACTCATGCCACCGATAATCGCGGCATCGTTGAGGCGTTTGGACTGCCCGGCCGGTTTCTTCACTCGGCCCTCGCTGCACTCAGCGTCCAGGACACGCTCGACTTGTTTGCAAAGGAAGGCGTTTCTACCAAGGTCGAGGAAACGGGCAAGGTTTTCCCTCAAAGTGACAAAGCTGCCGACGTGTTGGCGGCGCTTCTCCGGCGACTGAAACGTAGCGGCGCCGTTCTGTCGCTTGGCGAGCCGGCACTTGATCTGGCTCAGAAGGGAAGGAGTCTGGATGTGACCACGCCGCAACGCGTCATGTCCGCCGCTTCGGTGGTTTTGACATCCGGCGGTCAATCCTATCCCGGAAGCGGTACGACCGGTGACGGATACGGCTTTGCGAAACGGCTCGGCCACCGGATCGTACCGCCAGTCCCGGCGCTCACGCCGATTCGAGTCTCCGCAGCATGGGTCGCCGACTTGCGCGGAATTACGATACCGGACGTCATGGTTCGGGTGCTGGAGGAAAATGAGTCGCTGGTGGCACGTCGCGGATCGTTTCTGTTTGCGCATTTCGGACTTTCGGGGCCCGTCGTGTTAGACGTGAGCCGTGTCGTCAGTCGGCATCCACGGCCCCATACACTGAAGTTTGCCGTCGATTTCGTTCCACTCATCGGTGAACAGGCGATGCATGATTTTCTGCGACAAGAGTCGATTCAATCGGGGAAAAAGCAGTTAGCCGGTGTGCTTTCTGAGTGCCTCCCTCGCAGGCTTTCGGAGGCATTGCTCGTGCAATGCGGCCTCGCTCCCGATCGCAAGGCGGCGGGGTTGAATAAGTCGGACCGTGCCGCGCTCGTTCGATGCATAAAGAACTCGGTTTTTCCGATTGGCGGGACGCTCGGGTTTAGCAAGGCCGAGGTTACCGCGGGAGGCATCGAGTTGGATGAAGTCGACTCCCGCACCATGCAAAGTAAGTTGGTTCCGGGATTGTACATTGCGGGTGAAGTGCTCGATCTTGACGGTCCGATCGGCGGCTTCAATTTCCAGGCCGCGTGGAGCACGGGTTGGCTCGCCGGAAGTAATGCGTAGGCCGACTCGCGGCGTCGTTGGCGGGCGACGATTCCGTCAGACCTCTCATATAATCTCACGATGGCACAATCTTGGCTCAGCAAAATACGCCGAGGAGTTGCTCGGCTCGTCACCGGGATCGACGTCGGCCAGGAAGTCGGCGAAATTCATCGCGAACTAGCCGGCATCCGCCGCGATCTCACGCAAGAAACCGCTGAGTTTGAACAAGTAGTCGCCGCACTGCTTGAGGACTTCGGAAGCGCGAAGGCACATAATAAAGAACAATTCGATCGGTTGCGCGAGCGTCTGTCGGCCGCGCATGACGCGCTTTGCAAGACTCCCGAATACCTGATGGCGGCAGACGGTTTCCCCAATCCGCCCGTATTGCTGCGTCATTTGGTTACGGGTGAGTATGACTACATTCCTTCCTTCTTCGATGTTGGCGCGTTGTGTGCGCGCCGCATCGTCGAATCATTCAAGAAACACGGCATCTCTCTCGATGACTTCCGAAATGTCCTTGACTTCGGTTGCGGTTGCGGGCGGGTCATCCGGCACTTCCGCGCCTGGGAAAGGACCGGCTCCGCGGCACCGACTACAATCCGACGCTCATTGAATGGTGTCGCCAGAACCTGACGTTCGCACGGTTTGATATCAACCGACTGGAACCGCCGCTTGACTACGCAGCCGACACTTTCGATTTTGCCTACGCCTTTTCGGTCTTCACGCACTTGACCGAACCACTTCAAGTTGCATGGATGAGTGAACTACGGCGTGTGCTTCGGCCGGGCGCGTACCTCGTCATCTCGACGATCGACGAGAATCACCTTGATTTTCCATTTATCGACGAGGAAACGCGCAAACGGGTGCAAGCCGGCGAGATGGCGACCGTGAACCCGGGATCGGCAGGCGGCAACGACTGTATGGCCTACCACCCGTTCGCTCACGTCAGAGACAAACTGGCGCGCGGATTCGACGTATTGGAGCACATCCCGAACGGCGTCGGTCAGACTTTCTACTTGTTACGCAAAGACACCTGAAAAGCGTCATTCGACGCGGATGGCTTTGCGCTTCAGCCGCGACTTGCTTACGTTGGTGTGACTTTCGGGATCTAATCCGTGCTCACGGAGGATGCCCCGCAATCGGTCAATTTCGCGACAGTCCATGGCGAGTTGCTTCTCTTGGCGTTCGTGTTCGCTTTCTACACGGCACTCGGTTTCGTCTAGCTCCGTCATGCGGCGCTTGAGCGCTTCTTCGGAGCGTTCCAAACTCTGGTAGCGATTTTCGAGTTGCTGGTACCGAGTCGCCAAGTCGGCTTCCTTTTTCTGCCAGGTCTCCCGGCTCTCGTTGACACGGGTTTCCCACGCGGCGGCGGCTTTGCGAGCGGTTTCTTCTTGATCTCGCAAGCGTGTCGTTCGGCCGCGTAGTTCATCGATAACGGTGAGTTGCGCTTGAATTTCTTTTTCCATTCCGGCTCGCCTCTGAACGAGGGCGACCACTTCTTCGGCCGCCTTTGCCAAATCCGTTTGACGTTTGGTCAGGACCCGGTCGCGCTCGTTGAGCTCGTGGACCCGCGCTTGGATTCGTGCGGCGTTTTCCGCGGTCTCGGCTTCTTTTTCTTCCCAGCTTCGCCGCCTTTCGGCCAACGTCGCTGTTTGCGCCTCGATCTCGGAATCGAGCAATCGTGCTTGTTCCCGAAGCTCATTTGTCCGCGTGAGGGATTGTTCGATCAGACTCCGCTGCGAATCAATCTCTTGCTGAAGCGTCTGCCGGGTTTGCTGAAACGCGCGAACTTCTTCACGCACCGCCGCTAGTTTATCGTCTTGACTATCCAAGTCCTTTTGACGTTCGCCGAGTTGGCCAGCACGCTCGTCGAGATTCTCGGAAAAGCTGGCCAGGCGTTGGATTTCCCGATTGATTTCCTGCGCTTGCAAGGCCGCGTCCTGCTCACGCTGAAAGTGCAGCGCCATCAGTTCTCGGTGTTGCTGTTCGACCTTTTCGAACTGCACACGCGTATATTCTTCCAAGCGCGAACGCTCGGATTGCAGCCATTCGTAGGCAACCCGGAGGTCCTGATTTTCCGCCACATCGGGCGGCGGCGTTGGCGGATCGAGTGGCGGCGGGCCGGGCGGCTTTGCATCTTTGATTTCGACAGAACCCAACTCGGAAGGCATACGCGAGCCGCTTCGTTCGTCCGTCATTAGAGCGAAAACGGCATCCACGGGATGCGCTTCGGGAACGGGATTCTGCGGCGAGATGAACATAAGGTGGACCTCCCCTGGGGCGCCTAGACGTGATGAGTGCGGACGCCCCCTTCAAACTTAGCACACGTTGCAGACGGTGGCGGCCAAAACAGGCTGACTGGCCAACCGTAGAATGCGAGTGTATGCTGCACAAAGCGGTATGTCGTCTACCTCTACAAGGAGCCTCTCGATGTTCGACATTTCTCGCCGAAAGTTCCTATGGGTTTCCGGCGCCGCTGCTGCAGGCCTGGCCGTTTTTCCGTTGGCCAGTTGGTCGTCGGAAGCGGACTCAGAAGGATCTCTGAAGTACCCGTTTACGTTGCCTCCCTTGCCGTATGCTGTCGACGCGTTGGAGCCGGCGATCGACAAAGAAACCATGACCATCCACCACACCAAGCATCATCAAGCCTATGTGACGAATTTGAATCAGGCTCTGTCGATGCACCCGGAATTGCAAAAGAAAACGCTTACCGAATTACTGCGCGACGTCGAAAAGCTGCCCCAAGACATTCGCATGGCAGTGCGTAACAACGGCGGCGGTCATGTGAACCACAGCATGTTCTGGAAGATGATGTCCAAAACCGCCGGCAAACCAAGCCCCGATCTAGCCAAGGCGATTGACTCCAGTTTTGGGGACTTGGAAAAGTTCAAGGCTCAGTTTTCCAAAGCAGCCGAAACTCGCTTCGGAAGTGGCTGGGCCTGGCTGATTGCCGGCCCCGACAAGCTGGAAATCGTCAGCACGGCCAACCAGGACACGCCGGTGATGGACGGAAAGACTCCGATCCTCGGACTCGATGTCTGGGAGCATGCCTATTATTTGAAATACCAGAATCAACGTCCCAAGTACGTCAAGGCGTGGTGGGACGTGGTCAATTGGCAGGACGTATCCCAGCGCTACGCGGCGGCTTTGAAGGCCGGATAGCGTATCTCACTACTCCCATTGATCGATCAGGGCGGAACGGGTAAATCACATGCCCGGGCCGCCCGATTTTTTGGTGTGAAGCAATGAACAAGACAGTAATCACATTGATATCGATCGTTGTATTGGCAGTTAGCCCGCGCTTCGCTCGGGCACAATTGCGGATTTCCGATCCGACGGTGGACGTCGGCGAAGTTCGAGCCGGCAATCTGTTGAAGCACACGTTTTCGCTCGCCAACGGAAGCAGCGGCGTTGCGGAGATCATCGAAGCGCGCGCAAGCTGCGGTTGTCTCGCCTCCCACGTTAGTAAGCGATCATTGCAACCAGGCGAAACCGTCGAGGTCATACTCGAAGTCAACACGTTGAGCCAGCCAGCAGGCCGCAATACCTGGACCGTGAAAATTGTTTCACGAGAGGGCGGAAAGGACACAGAGGTTTGCCTGCGATTGCTGGCGAAGCTAATCCGTGAAGTTGAGGTAGGACCGACAGCGGTGACCTTCATTGCCGGCAGTGAGATGACGCATGAACTTACCGTTACTGACCGGCGTGAACGGCCGTTGGTGATTACTGATGTTCAATGCAGTTCGCCCAAGATCGCGGCCGCATTAGCGGACCGGCCGCCGGATAAGCGTGTCTCCAAAATCCTAATCCGATTGGCCGGCGACTGTCCCGAAGGTCGCCATGAAGAAGCCGTCGCCATATTCACCAACGATTCGGACTACCCACAATTCAAGGTGCCGATCACCGTTGTTAAACAGGGTCGACAACGGATAACGGCGAATCCGAATCATGTCACGCTGACAGTGTCGCCGGGCCAGGCGGTGCCGACGCGCGTGTTACGAGTTCGCGCACCAGATAATCAGACCGTGATTATTGAACGCATCACCACCGATCACTCGGCCATTGCGGCGACGTGGGCGCCGGGGCCAGGATCCATGGCAACCGTGAAGACCTCTATCGATCGCTTGCGCATCACGACAAACGAGTTGCAAAGTACCATCCATGTCCACATCAGCAAGCCATTTCAGGAGACACTCTCCATCCCAGTTTCGTGCACGCTGCAGTGATCATTGAGCGCGCTGCGCGCATGACGTGATACCGGTTGACACCGCGGCGCGGTTCGAGCTATAACCGTGCCCCTGAGGTTGCGCCGAGAACGCGGAATGGTGCGGACCATTGACCATCAATGAACACCAATACCGAGAACTCATCAGCGGGCGAACACAAGGAATCTGGCCCGGCTTGCAGCGCGGTGCTCTCCGACTTGCCAGCCTCCCGTACGCCTGGAGTATGTGGCTTCGCAATCGGTTGTTCGACGTCGGCTGGAAGCAGAGCCATCGCGCGTCTGTTCCTGTTGTCAGCGTCGGAAACCTGACGCTCGGCGGAACGGGCAAGACACCATTCGTGGAATTCCTTGCCGACTTCTACGGTAATCGTGGCCAGCGCGTTGGAATTCTAAGCCGCGGTTACGGAGCACAAGACGGGAAGAACGACGAGGCGATGCTTCTGGAGGATAATCTTCCCGCGGTTCGGCACCTACAGGGACGAGACCGCGTCGCTCTGGCAGCCACGGCAGTTCGTGAAAAGCAACTTGACCTCTTGATTCTGGACGACGGGTTTCAGCATCGCCGACTCGCACGCGACTTAGATGTAGTGCTGATCGACACCAAACAGTGCTGGGGACTCGACTTTCTGTTTCCGCGAGGACTCATGCGGGAGTCATGGCGAGAACTTCGACGCGCCAACGTGGTCATACTGACCCGATGCGATCAAGTCAGTGAGCAGACGCGGGGCCGGTTAAGAGAGGCGATCGCGCGTGTGGCCCCTTCCGCCGTCGTGGCGGAAGGGATACACCGTCCGGAGAGGCTGCTGAGCATCGACGGTAGAGGTGGATCGCTAGACTTGTTGAACGAGCGACCCGTCGCGGCATTTTGCGGAATCGGCAATCCAGATGCATTTGCAGAGACGCTCGTCGCGCGCGGCTGCGAACTCATCGCGTTCCGGAGATATCCCGACCATCATGTCTATAGCCGAGACGATGTCAATTGTTTGCACGAATGGGCAAGCGGACTTGATCGTCCGGTTCGTCTCGTGACAACACAAAAAGACCTTGTAAAGTTGCGATCGTTATGGACTTCAACCGCAGAGTTATGGGCACTGAGGGTTCGATTTCAGTTTCGCGCCGGATACGACGAGCTTGAACGAAAACTCGTCGAAGTCATCGATAACCCGCGACAAGCTGAAGCATCGCCTTGCTTCGAGTCAGGACGAACCCCGGCTACGACACGCGGTTGAAATCGCTGTTGGTAACAAAGGGAGGGTGGCATGGACGGAGTAACCCCTCGAGCCAAGTCGGACGCTGGACAAGCCGCGATCGGTCCTTTTGATCTAAACGGACTAAAGACCTATGAGCTGAAGTCTCGGCCATCCAGAGTATTCGTGGATGCTTTGGGGCAGCCGTCGGAAGGCGACGTGTGCATGAGCGCCTGGCTCGCATCATTGCCACGTTTTGGAACCGGCGACCGGTTGTCCAAGATTTCGTCCAGAATCTGTGGCGCAGGCCGCGACGGCAAACGGGTGGTAGCCGCGCTCGGCGGACGAGCGATCGAGAACGGGTGCGGTCCGTATGTGGCGGATTGGGTGCAGAAGGGAACTGTCCATGCCGTTGCGCTGACCGGGGCGGCCGCCATTCACGATTTTGAATTGGCGGTTTGTGGAAAGACAAGCGAAGATGTGGCCGACGAAGTGGCGTGTGGACGGTATGGTATGGTGCGCGAGACGGCCGATGCATTCGCGGTCGCGGCGCATGCCGGCGCGGAGCACGAGACGGGCCTGGGCGCCGCCCTCGGCCGACACATGGAAGAGCTGTGCTGCCCGTATTCAAACTCCAGTGTCATCCTCGCCGCGTTTCGAGCCGGCGTTCCGTGCATGATTCACGTGGCGTTAGGCGCCGATACGGTTCACATGCATCCGCACGTATGTGGCACCGCCCTGGGTGCTGCAACCATGGTTGACTTTCGGCGACTCTGCGCCGTAACGGTGACACTTGCCCAGGGCATATGGCTTAACGTGGGAAGCGCTGCCGTCATCCCTGAAACGTTTCTGAAAGCGCTCACGGTAGTTCGCAATTTCGGCCACACCTTAGAAGGGCTGCTCGCAGTCAACATCGACAATCATGGCTGCGATCCAACGTTTCAACGGGCGTTGGAACGATCGTCGTACGAGTTCGTGGAACTAATTGGACATCCTGAGTTGTTGCTGCCGCTGATGCACGCAGCAGTCGCGTGCCAGATGGAGACGTCGGTGGCGGTGAGGCAGGCGCAGGCTGCTTGAGATGCCAGAGCCGTCAGTAATTGCCGTATTCCTTCCGAACTGGGTCGGCGACGCTGTAATGGCAACGCCGGCCCTTCGTGCTATTCGTGCGCATTTTCCCAAAGCCAGACTCGTGGGCGTACTGGATCCCTATGTCGCCGGCGTTTTCGAAGGGACTTCGCGGCTGGATGAGGTGGTGTTCCATTCGCGAAAAGGGCCGATGAACGCTCGGTGGCTTTCCGTCATTTCCCGACTTCGGCGAATGCGAATCGACCTTGCGGTGCTCTTTACCAACTCGTTCCGCTCAGCCTTCGTGGCGTGGTTGGGTCGCTGCCGACGTCGAGTCGGGTATGCGCGCGATGGTCGTTCGTGGTTACTCACTGATCGACTAATTCCACTTCGAGACAAATCCGGCAACTTCCAGCCGAGTCCGGTAATTGATGCGTACAACCTCCTCGCTGAGCACATCGGCTGTCCCTCGCCCGGCCATCGGATGGAACTGGCCACCCTGCCCGACGATGAGCGCGCTGCCGACGCCGTGTGGTCCGCCGCCGGATGGATCGCGGATGAGGAGGTCGTGTGTCTCAACGTCGGCGCCGCGTTTGGTTCGTCCAAACATTGGCCCGAGCGCTACTTCGCCCGTCTTGCCTGCAGCTTGGTAGATCAGCGCGGATCCAAGGTGCTCATTCTATGCGGGCCGGGCGAGCGCGAGTCGGCACAACGCATTGTCGCAATGGCCGGCCGGGATAGCGTGCATGCGCTTGCCAGCCAGCCACTCTCTCTGGGCCTTACCAAGGCATGCATTCGACGTGCGACCCTCTTGGTTACCACCGATAGCGGTCCCCGACATTTCGCCGCCGCGTTTGATCGTCCGGTTGTGACGCTCTTTGGACCGACACATATTGCTTGGACGGAAACCTATCACCCCAAGGCAGTGCATTTGCAAAGAAAGGTAGACTGCGGCCCATGCCAGCGCCGCGTCTGCCCTCTCGATCATCGCTGTATGGAGCAACTGACCCCGGACGCTGTTTTTGTCGCCGTGGAAGAATTATTAGGACGAAGTGGAACGATCGTGCGGCAACGATCGTTGGCGGGATAGTGAAACTGTGGCACGAGTCAGGATACACCCGGCTTATCACGACTTATTCAAACGGCTTGGACTGCGCGCCGCGGCCGACTTTCTTGAACTGCCCGGCGTCATTGTCAGCGGACATCCCGATCGGCACGTGGTTCGCGTCGAACTCCAGTCCGAAACCGGCATCGTCGAAGGGTACATGAAGCGCGAGCATCGGGTCTTGTGTCGACAGCGTTTGCGAAATGCATCGGCTGGGTTCGGCCTTTGTTCAAATTCATGGCGCGAGGCTGATACACTGACGGCACTTTCGCAACAGCATATTGGCTGTCCAGAGGTCATGGCAGTCGGTGAAGACGATGAAGGGCGAGCATTCCTTCTTACTAAGGCGTTTACGGGCTTCATCGAGGTCCGGGAATTCCTAGTGAAGTTGCAAAGCGATCCATCACGCCGGCGCAGGTTCGCTCGCCGGCTTGGGGAAACACTCGCCGACGTTCACAAGTCCAGGTTCAACCATCCGGACCTTTACTCCAAACACATATATGTGCACGAGACATCTGAGGAGATTCGAATCATCGATTGGCAGCGTGCCCGGCGGACGCGCCGGCCGAACCCGACGCAGTGCTGGCACGACCTTGCTGCATTGAATGCGACTATTTCCGACGAGTTAGGCACCACAGGTGACCGGTTTGCCTGCCTGAAGTCGTACCTACGGCGACAATGTGGTGATTCCATCCAAAGCTCCATGGCGCGGTCGGCGGCACACGCTATCGTGCGCCACACAGAAACACTACGGCGACGCCGTCGAATCAGGGAACTTTGCGAGAACACGAGCGCTGCAATGCCGCAAAGTGTTATTTGGCTCGATGGCGAGGCGCTGTGTCTAACGCCTGAATTCCATCGATCTCTAAATGGAAAAGTTCCAGACTGGCTTCGCGCCTGGGACCATGCACCAAAATCCAATCGAGCACCTGTTGCCATCGTGCGGAATGACCGTGGTTGTATGTCTCGTCGCTCTGCATTTCGTCCGTTTCGTCTATTGTGGGCTTGGTTGCGTGGCACTCGACCAACGACACCTGAAATCCACCGTGCCGGATTGATCTTTCGCTTGCAGCGTTACGGAATCGCTACTCCGGTCTTACTTGCTTTTGGTCAGCGGCATCGGTTTCCGGGAAATTCCTCTTCCTTTTTGCTGACCCAATCGCGTCCTCATGGCGAGCGGCTCGACAAATGGCTGGCACGCTTTTCGGGAACATCACTTTGGGCGGTGGAGCGCAAGAAACGGTGGCAAGTAGTCCGAAGTGCGGCACAATTCCTCCGTCGCCTACACGACGCCGGCTGTTGCCTACCGAATTCGCCGGGGGACGTTAGCGCCTTGCTAATAGTGGATTCCAAAACGGGTAGGGAGCCGTGCATAGCGCTGGATAACGTAGACGCGATTCGAACATTTCGTCGCCGCAATGGTCAACGTCGCCTGGCGGATTTGCGTTGTTTACGCACACTGGCGCGCCGCCTGCAGGTTAGTAAGGCAGATCAACTGCGCTTTCTACTGACATACCTGAATGTGGATGAGGTTTGCGAACCCGTCCGACGCGCTCTAATCAAGATGGCCTACGGACGATGGGCAGAACGGCGTCTAGGGATTCACTATCGGTCGAGGACGAGCGCATGAGAGAAACACTCTGGCAGCGCTTGTCGACCGGAGTTCGCCGCATATACGAGCGTCCGGAATGGCGTGCGCGCGCTGGCGCCGACTGGATCGATTGGATCATGTCGATGACAGTTTCGGATAGATTCCACACAAAGCAAGGACGAACCACCGCCCGCTGGAGCGGAACTTCAGGCCGAGATCGGCAAGCGGTATTTCTGAAACGTCACTACCGTCTGCCATGGTGGCGAGGTTGGATGGCGGCTATCTGTCCCAACGTGGGATGGTCGCCGGCAATGCAAGAATGGAAACACTTGGAGTGGGCGAGGCGATGTGGCTTCCCCGTGCCGAAGGCCGTCGCGGCCGCCGAGTATATCGGGCCGTGGGGTCGACTCCAGAGCTTTCTTGCTGTCGAAGAGCTGACCGACATGGTTCCGCTTCACGAAGCTATACCATGGGCAGCGGCTCACCTCAGCCCGGTGCGGTTCGTCACATGGAAGAACGGTCTGATTGCGGAGCTTGCTCGTCTCACCCGAGCGCTCCACGACCGACGTCGATTCCACAAAGACCTGTACCTATGCCACTTCTTCATTCCACAAGAAGACATTCACGCTATCCCGTCGTGGATAGGGCGTGTTCATCTGATCGACTTGCATAGGCTCGGACACCATCCGTTGATCTGGCGGATCTGGCAAGTGAAGGACCTTGGCCAACTGCTTTATTCATCCGATATCCCCGGAATCGAAGCCCGCGACAGGATTCGCTTCTGGCGGGCTTATCGCGGAAATGATCGTCGTCGTCGTACCGACCGTTGGCTTCGAAAGTTGATCGTAGCGAAGTGGCGTCGCTACCGACGTCACAACCGAAAGAACCTGGCTCGACCCGTTGCGGCATAAAGGTCGGCGATTGTAGAGAACGTGGGATGGACATCGCACTTTGTTATGAGAGCGTACTTCCGGCCCGTGGCGGCTGCGAGATGTACATCGCCGACTTGGCTCGCCGGTTGGCACGCGACGGCCATCGGGTCCATCTGTATGCGAGTCGTTGGGACGGAAGCGCATTGCCGTCATCGCTGGTATATCATCGCGTTCCCCGGCCACGCGGCCCTCGCTTCCTGAGGCCATGGTTGTTTAGTGCCGCCTGTACTCGCGAAGTACAAAAGTCCAATCACGAAGTTTCGGTTGGTTTCAACAAGACGTGGGGGCAAGATGTCCTCTATCCCCAAGGCGGTTTGCACGTAGCGACGGCCGATCACAATTTGCTCAAACATTCCTCGACCTGGCTTCGCGGCGCTGATTGGATTGCCAAGCGGCTCGATCCCGCCTACTGGTCGTTTGCTTTTCTCGAACGCTATCAGTACCGACGGCGAAACCGCCCGATCATCGTGGTAAACAGCCAAATGGTCCGAGCGCATTTTGATCGTTACTACGGCATCAGCGGTCGTGACGTATGCGTGATCCCCAACGCCATTGATCCGAACCGCTTTCGCGAGAACGACCGCCCGCGGCGCCGTGCGGAATGGCGGCAGCAATGGGGTATTGCACCCGATGAAATTGTCGGCCTATTCATTGCGATGAACTACAGCCTGAAAGGGCTGCGACCTTTGTTACAGGCCATCCGCATGTTGCCGACAGAGGCCAAGTTTCGGCTGGTAGTAGTCGGCGATCCGGAAACACGGGCGTACCAGCGTTATGCCAATCGCTTGGGCGTCGCACACCGAGTCCACTTCGCCGGGTACTATGCGGACACCAGCAATTGCTACTTTGCGGCGGACTTTCTCGTTCACCCCACATTTTACGATCCATGTTCTCTCGTGGTCCTTGAAGCCCTCGCATGCGGGCTGCCCGTAATCACATCCCGATACAACGGCGCTGCCGAGCTGCTTAACCCACCCCAAGATGGCTACGTCGTCGACGACCCTTATCAAATCACTCGACTCGCGTCGTCCATAACGGAGTTACTCAACGCACCACGCCGTATGGAATGTGCCCAGGCCGCTCGCCGCCGGGCCGCGGATTGGACATTCGAACATCATTACAAGCGGCTATTGGAAGTTTTCAGGAAAGCGGCGGCCCGGTCACAGGCCGCGTAGGTTTCTCCGTCCGAGCCGCGCACGCAGCGAGTCTTCAAGCGGAGTAAGCAGCCGTCGCCCGGAGCGTTCACGGCGAGGAGCTATTTAGTCAGTCTTCCACGGAATTCTTTTTCGCTCTGTTTCCTTACGTAGGGCTGCCGCAAATCGAGCGAGGTCACCAACTGTCGCTGCATCGATCGGGCACGAAGTTCCATCTTTTCGCTCGACGACGATCAAACTCGTCCCGTCGCCACCGAGTTTCTCCTCGCGTATCGCCCGAAACTGCTCCCACTGCACGGAGTCAACGTAACCGGGCTTGGCGAAAATGAGGCCGCGCGGACAAAGAAGGACGCCGCCCGTGCTAAGCCGTCGTGCCAACAGGACTGGAACTACGCCGGAAATAAACAGCAGCACTCCTGCAAGCGTCCAGACCCAGTCCTGTCCTGTAGCGAGTGCCCACCCGGTAACTCCGATGCCTAGCAATGCGTCGAATATTCCGACGATGCGCAAGACGCGAGCCGGTCCTCGGCCGGGCAGGAAGCGCTCGGTGGGAAACCCGAATTGTTGGACCGTTTCGCGTAACGATTCGCTTGGCATTGCAGTGTCACTTGTGCACGTTGAGTGTTACGGAAGCATTCTGGGGAGTGCCGGGCGTTCGGCAAGTTCTTTACGAACTACGTCACGTCCGCGACCGCCAACCGTTCGCCGCTTAGGCGGTGGAATTCACGCTCATCGATGCGTTGAAACTGCACTCGATCACCGGTGCGAAGCGGAAAATAACTGTCATCGACGTTGGCTAATTCCAAAGGGGTTCGTCCGATGATGTTCCAACCTCCTGGGTGAGGCTCGGTGTAGATGCCGGTCTGGCGTCCGGTCAGGCCGACACTTCCGGCTTCGATGAGCGTGCGCGGCGATTCGAGGCGTGAAACACCACTGATCTCCGGTGAAAGATAGCCTAGATACGGAAAACCCGGGCAGAATCCAATGGCGTACACAGTGTATTCGACGGCCAAGTGATACGAGATGATTCCGTCGGTCGACCGCTGGGTTTGTTGGGCAATTCGATCCATGTCGAGTTGGTATTCATAGCAGCACGGAATGAGATGACGGCACGCGGGTGTTGCGGGTGAACTAGGCGCTCGACTACCGCCGACGTCCTTCACCCAGCCGGAAACGCCGGCCATATCGATCAGGTTTCGATCAAAAAAAACCGCAACACTGAAGTAGGCGTGAACCACATCTTGTAGCCATTGCGGCGAGTTCTCACGCATCGAGGCGGCGAATGCAATTGCGTCAGCTTCCGTCAAGCAATAGACCAAAACGGCATGATCGCCCAAGGGTACGATTCTGTGATCGTGGTCCGTGGCCAGTAGTCGGGAGAGTCGGCGTCGCATGGCACGTATTGTCGGCCAAACGGCGTCACAGACAAGCTTTGATTTTGGCGAGGATGGCTTGTTCCACGGACTCGTCGCGCCCCAAGGGGATCCAGCCTTTTTCGAACACGGTTGGGTCGATGACTTCGAACTGCCGCTCGACGGTGTTGTCGCCGCGGAAGATCGCGGCGCCCGCCGTTGAACGAACGGGTTGAGGCAAGTCTTCGAGTTCCTTGAACACCGTGACTTGAACGAAGAAACCGCCGTCGTTGGCGGCATCGATACGAATCTCTGCACGGTGGCGAATCGTTTGGAAAGTAGCTAGGACCCGTTCATCCAAAGCAGGGCTTCCCGGCTTCCACGGCTCGAACAAGCCGGGTGCAATTCGAGGAAACGTGATGATCTGTCCGTCATAACGATTGGAGTAGCGAATTTCGAAATACTCACCGACGACACTGAGTACTTTCTCAAAGACCATCCCGTACGAGCCTGGCCCTTGCGGGAGATAGACCGGGTTCTCCAAATCGGAGGCCGGCGGCGGACTTATCAGCGCGGGATTGTCGAGCGGCGGTACCGTGGCGCACCCGCCCAGTAGCGCTGCGATCGTCGCAAACCTCACTAAACACCGCCCTCGCGCCATTCCGCCAACCTTTCGGCAGCTTCCCGATTTACATACGTTCCCAAAATCGGAAGGCCGGGAGATATGCCAAAGCCGAGTTGATCCGTCAAGCGGAGGTTAGGTGTAGGGAGGCGTAGGGCATCGTGATTAGCCGCGACGCGGAGTCTTCGGAGCGGAGCGCTGGAAGACGCCCGCGCTCCGCTCCGAAGACTCCGCGTCGCGGCTAACCCTTCGTTCCCGTCCATCGGGCCGGGCGCTTTTGCAGGAACGCAGTGATACCTTCCTGTGTATCCTCTCGCAGCGCGTTATCGGTCATAACCTCGGTGGCCCGATCGTAGGCAGCCGATTCGTCGAGTGAAATGTGATCGTAGAAAGCCTTCTTGCCGAGGCGGATGATTGCCGGACTCGACGCAAGTATTGCCTGGACATACTCGTCGACCGCAGCATCCAATGCTTCGGGCGCCACGACACGATTGACGAGCCCCAATTCGTAGGCCCGCTGTGCGGTGATCGGCTTCCCCGTAAGCAACATTTCCAGCGCGGCCTTGGCCGGGATGGCACGGACGAGCGGAACTGCCGGTGTCGTGCAGAACAGGCCGATTTTGACGCCCGGCGTCGCAAACGTGGCGTTTGTTGCCGCGACGGCCAAGTCGCAAGCCGCAACCAACTGGCAGCCCGCTGCGGTCGCTGTCCCATGAACGCGTGCAATAACGGGTTGCGCTAGTTTTCGAAGTGCCGACATTACCTGAGAGCAGAGTGAGAATAGGTCGTGGTAGTCCGCTCCGGAGCGTCCTTGCATTTCGCTCAAGTCGTGGCCTGCGGAAAACACCGACCCGCGCGCCCCAATGACGACAACTCGGATCGACAGGTCTTCCGCTGCGCGGTTGAATTCGACGTCCAAGGCCTCGAGGAGTTCTCGTGAAAGCGCGTTCCGCTTTTCGGCACGATTTAGCGTCAAACGTAGCACACCGTTATTGGACTCTGTCAACAATACGCTCATTGGTTCACCATTCGCTTCTCACTTTCAGTCGGCGTCACTCCGTATTATAAGCCCCATGCTTAATACCGCTGCCCGTGATTGAGCTTGACTCATCCAAATCTCCCGGTGGATAATCGCCCGACCAGCAAGGAGGTTGGTACGTGGAGATTGTCCGCACGCTCGTACGAAAACACGGGATCGCCGCCGCTGTGAGCCTGTTCGCCCTGGTTTTGGCGCTGGTTGCCGGCACCTGGGGCGATCGCGCTGTTTTCCTTCTCTTCCTCGGCGGCGTCGTTGTCTGTGCCTACTTCGGCGGTATTCGTCCTGGCGTAATCGCAACCACGGTTACGTCGATTTGCCTGATCTGCCAGTACATCATGCTTCCTGCCGACAGCCCGCGTAAGCATTTGATCGATTTCCTTCCGTCGCTCGCACTTTTTGTGTTGATAGGACTCCTGGTCAGCTACCTCGGCTGGGAGTGCCGGTTTGCACTCGGCGAATTAAGCAAATGGCGACGTGGCGAAACGGACCTCATGAATCAATTGGCCGAGGCCAAACGCAGCTTCGAAGAACGCGAACGAGACGTTGACGGCAAGCTCGCCGAACAACAACGCATCGAGGAAAAACTGCGGCGCGAACGCGACGACTTGCAGGCGGAGTGGGAAGCCGCCGACGAAAAACTTATCGCCGAGCTGGACGAACTTCGCCAGCGTCATGGGCAGGCCATTCAAGAACTCGACAAGCACAAGCAAACGGAGCAAGACCTCCGCCGTGATCTAGCCGAAAGCCTTAGCAAGCAAACGGAGGCGGATGAGGCCCTCGGGCGAGAGATCGAAGATCTGCGGGCGAAACGAAAGGCCGCGGAAGACCGCCTGGCACAACGCGATGCTGATGTCAAGAAAATCGAGGAAAAGCTACGAGCGGATATCGCCGAGATGCAGGCGGCCAAACGCAAGGTGGATGAGGAACTCGGACGCCAGCAGGAGGTCGCACGAAGCCTGCGTCGCGAATTGGACGAGACGTGCAACAAATACCAAAGCGAGCTTGCAGAGTGGGAACAAGCGTTCCGTGAAGCCGACATGGGTCGTGATGAACTAAAGCAGAAACTCGCCGAGGTCGAAGCCGCCTACAAAGAGAATGAGAAGCAATTACAGGACCAGCTCGCGCAACTACTTCAAAATCGAAAACATTCAGACGGCCGGCTCGATCAAGTGATCGACAGGCTGCGACCGCTCGCAGCCCAGAAGAAAATGGCCGAGTTGCGGAAGGCGATTGAACTCGTTTGGGTTGCGAACCGTCTATCGCAGTCGAACCTTCCGGTGCAAATGCGCCCGGTTGACCTGGGCGAACTTATGGACGGCGCGGTCCGAGTCGCGGAGGACCGATTGGAGGCCCATAGCCAGAGTCTCACCGTTTCTCTCCCGCTCACAACCGAGTGGCTTTGGGGCGACGTCGTTCGTCTAGAGCAGGCCATCGTTTGCCTTATCGATTTCGTTTCGCGTCGCACCCGACCCAACGGCCGCATCGAGATTGTGGCCGAGTGTGGAAGTGATTCTCTCACTCTCCGGTTCGTCGAGGAACAGGCGGAGATTTCTGCCGACGAACAAGATAGCCTGGCATTGCTCAAAATCGAAGTCGGATACTCGCCGGTAGACAGTTCCGACGATGAGCTTGGATTCGCCGTGGCGCGCAGCCTGCTCGAGCTACATGGCGGTGAATTGGGGGTTGTCACGAAGCAGAACGGCGTGGGATTCGATGTTGTCGTGCAACTACCGCTTCTGCCAAAGGAAGAACCGATGACCACCGACATCCCCATCGAAGAGTCGGTTACTGAAATCATCGGCCTCGCGTGAGGACTAGTCGGTACAGGGGTGATTTCTATAATCCCTGTTCTCTCTCGTTGCAGCATAGCACAAGACTTTAGGAGAAAAAACGAATGGGTAGCCGACGCCGCGGCTCAGGTCGACGTAAGGTGGGTCGCAAAAAGCGTCGCATGCGCGCCAAAATCCGCCATCGCAAATAGCCAATCATTTCTTCAATCGTCCAATTCTCAGTTTGTTTGCACTCAACAGTCGGTGGCCAGTTGGCCACGTGCTTGGCCACCGTCTCATCACATCATAAGCCTGGTGTTTTAAAGCCATTATGGCACCGTGCCCACGTTCCTGGCCACATGGCCATATGGCCAGGGACTTTGAGCGTCGCCAACGAAAACTTACGACCTGTTCAGGTTCAAATTCCTACCCGAATGCTCTAACTCTCGGCGCGCGCAGCATATATAATTATGTACACCAATCGAAAGGTTGTACTGATTGGCGTGCGCGCACGCGGATTTCACGCGTTTTTCAATTAACCTGGGACAGACACCACTTCAAGGCGTCATATCAGTGATGAGCCCGGAGGAATTGGGGCGGCTGGTCGACAAGCACGGCACGGCGCTCGTCCTGTACGCGCACCAATGGTGTTCCTCGCCGGAAGACATAGTCCAAGACGCTTTTTTCAAGCTCGTTCGTCAGAAGACGTCGCCCCTCGACGCGGTGTCCTGGCTCTATCGCGTGGTACGGAACGCGGCAATTAGCGCCCTGCGGGCACAGAAACGGCGGCAGCGACACGAGTCTGTGGCTGGTAAGTCGGCTTCGCCGTGGTTCATTTCATCGACAGATGGTCCCGACGTTGATGCCGCAACGAAAGCGCTTAAGGCGCTTCCGGTTGATCAACGGGAAATCATCGTCGCCCATTTGTGGGGCGGACTGACTTTCGCCAGTATCGCGGAACTTATCGGTACCTCATCGAGCAGTGCTCACCGGTCCTACGTGGACGGCCTGAACAAGCTGCGAGAAAGGCTGAGTGAATCATGTTCGAACCGGCCCGAGACTCAAACCTAGTCGCCGCGGAAGCTGCTCTCTCGTCCCTAACGCCGGCATCGTCGCTAAACCGAGACCTCTTGTTGTTCCGTGCAGGGCAGTCGTCGGTTCAACGACGCTGGATATGGCCTGCGATGTCAGGAGGCCTAACCCTGGTGGCAGCATCGCTCGCCGTCGCATTCCTGATTCGGCCAGCGCCCGATCCGATTCACGAAGTTCAATACGTTCGTGTCGAGGTTCCGGCGGCGAGAAGGGCAGAACCGGATCGATCGGAAGCAAACTTGAATGTGCAACATGCGGCGCGAAGTGCAACAGTTCAAAGCTCTCGTCTTCGGGAATATCACGCGGTTCAGGATCAGCTTCTGCGCTGGGGCCTTGACGCCGTTCCCAGTCCGCACCGATTGGCCGCCGAGCTACCGATTGCGGTGCAAGACCCGCAGCGGCTCTCGCGACCAGCAGATCCATCGCCATTCGGTTGGCCATGGCTTCAAAACGCGTTCACGTCTGGAGACCGTCTATGAGACCGATGTCATTGCTTTCGCTGGTTCTTGTGGCGGCATCCAGTGTCGCTCAATCACCGGATCGAACCGTCCGCATGACCGTTTCGCCCGCCGCCGCCCCATCGCCGGCGCTGAAGTATGAATTGCTTCCGGATTTGCGCGATCTCAGCCCTGGAAATGCGGCATTGCACTATTATCGCGCGACCAACGCCGGTTGGCTGTATCACCGCAGTGATGAGAAGTTCAACGAGAAAATGGCCCGGTGGATGGAGGCAACGATCAAAGAACTGCCTCGCGAAGAACTGAAATGGTTGCCTGAATATGCACCGTTGCGCGAGCTCGAACGGGGGGCTCGCAATGAACATTGCAACTGGGAGTTGACAGCACGCCTGAAGTCCGACGGCGCGCGGGCGCTCGTGCCGGAGATCGGCGTGATTCGCGACTTGTCGCTGCTGCTAGCGCTTCGCACTCGCCTGGAATTGAGCGAAGAAAGGTTCGACCAGGCCGTTCTATCACTCCAGACAGGTTTCAGCCTTGCCCGGCACCTGAACGAAGCGCCGACGATGATATTTGGACTGACCGGCCACGCGCTTGCCGGAATGACGGCGCGTGAGGTGGAGCGATTCATTCAACAGCCCGGCGCTCCAAACTTATATTGGGCACTGACGTCGTTACCGGTTCCCTTCGCCGACTTGCGCGAAGCATTGCGAGGCGACCGGCTCATTATGACCAACATGATCCCCGACTTCGCGCGCCTCGAGAGCGCGGTCCTTTCGATCGATGAGGCCCGGGACATTCTGAACAAGCTCTATCACAATCAAGGAATCTTCGGAGGCGGGCTTCCCACGGCCCTTCAAGGATCGCAAGGCTTGGGCGCCTTCTTCCCAGCCATGATGGTGGCCAAAAACTACTCTCGTGCGAAAGACTATCTTGTCGCGCACGGCTGGGCCGCCGAAAAAGTCGAAGGCATGCCCGCGCCGCAAGTGGTGCTGCTCTATGCCGGCCTGCGATCTCGCGTGATTCAGGACGAGGCGCTTAAATGGTCAGGGGTGCCGTACTGGCAGGCCCAACCATACCTCCAACAAACGCGAAGAATACTCGACGAAGCGAATAAGGAAGCCGAAGAGAGCTTGCCCTTTCTCGGTGTGGCGCCGGCATTCGACGCCCTCTTGCGTAACAGCGCGCTCACCGATCGGCGAATCGCGATCCTGCGACTGATCGAAGCACTCAGGCTTCACGCCGCCGCAAACCGAGGTGAACTTCCGACGCAGATGGGTGAACTCACTGCCGTTCCCATCCCGGTGGATCCGGTCACGGGAAAAGCCCTGATTTACGAGTTGCAGGACGGCAAGGCGATCGTTTCAACGCCGCCGGTCGACGGCAATCCGTCGATGTCGGAACGATATGAGATCACGATTCGGCGGTAATTATCAGTATCGAATCCATTGAAAAGGGGGGGATTCCATGCGTTACATCGCAACAGGTTGGCTCACGTGTCTATTTGCGCTTTCGACTCATGGTTCGCCGGACCAACTAGAAGGCGCGGCACACGCCAAACGGCTCGCGCCGTTCGTCGATGATCAAGTCATTGCGGTCGTTCATGTGGACTTTCGGCAGATCGATGCGAAAGCACTGTGGACTCTAGTGGGCAACTTGACCAAGATGACCGACGCCGATCTCCAAGAACAAGAACCGCGCAAATGGCTAAGTGCCCTCCAAAATGCCGGCGCGAATGAAATCTACTTTGTTCTCGGTCTGCCAGATTTTGATCGCGGTCCGTCCATCATCGTGCCGCTTGATAAGGGCGCCGACGCCGACGCGATTTCCAGGTTGTTCAAAGCGGAAAAAGACGGCGGCGGTTCGTCCATGAGTCTCGAGGCATGTGAACGAGTGGGTGATGCGATTTTTGCCGGCAGCCAGGCGGCGCGCGGTCGGCTCAAACAACCGAGGCTCAAGGATAACGCCGACTTGGTCAAAGCCTTCGATGCAAGTAAAGCCGCTGCGTTGAAAGTAGCCGTCTTGGCAAGTGCAGACACACGAAAAGCGATCGAAGACACGTTGGCGACGCTTCCCATGTGGCTCGGCGGCGGGTCGCCGAGAGTCCTGACCCGTGGCGCCCAATGGGGTTCAGCAGGCATCGACATCACTCCGAAGTTGTCGGTGCGTGTTCTAGTTCAGTCGGCCGATGAAGCTTCGGCCAAGCAGGTTGGTGACTGGTGGACGCGAGTTGTCGGCATCGTCCAAGCACAAGAGGAAACCTTGAAAGTATGGCCTGATTTCGCCGCTCTCGCGCCGAAGCTCAGGGCCAAAGCAGACGGCAATCGGGTAACGCTCAACTTGGATGACGCAACGCTCACCGCATTCCTGCAACCCGCCGTCACGAGAGCGCGCAAAGCCGCTGACAGGGCTCGTGACGCGAACAGCCTCAAGCAAACGGGACTCGCATTTCACAACTATCACGATGCCATCTCCCATTTTCCGAAGGCAGCGAACTACGACAAAAATGGCAAGCCTCTCTTGAGCTGGCGAGTTCACATCTTGCCGTATCTCGATCAAAACGAGCTTTACAAGCAGTTCAAGCTCGACGAGGCGTGGGACAGCGAGCATAACAAGAAGCTAATTGCCAAGATGCCGGCCGTTTACCGCACCAGCCCGAACCTGGAAGCTGGCAAGACCACTCTGCTTGGGGTTGCGGGTGAGCGGGCCACGTTTCCCGGCAACAAGGCTGTCAAGATATTGGATTACCGGGACGGGACGTCAAATACTATCATCGTCGTCGATGTGGATGAGGCAAAGGCGGTCCCGTGGACGAAGCCGGAGGATTATGCCTACGATCCAGCCAATCCGGGCGCGGGCCTGAAAGGTCGTTTTGATGGAAAATTCGCGGCTCTATTCTGCGATGGTTCGGTGAGGATGATATCGGGCAAGGTCGATCCGAAATTACTCCTGTTATTGTTCGATCGCGACGACGGTCAAGTAATCGGTGAAATCCCATAGGATGATGGGGAAACCAACGCACGGTCCAAGCCTACGGGTTGCAACCCGTGGGCTTGCGCATTTAACGTCCGATTCACTATGCGAGTCGTCGTCCAGCGCGTCAGTAAAGCACGAGTCCTTGTCAACGATCAAGTCGTCGGCGAGATTGGCCAAGGCTTGTTGGTCCTGCTTGGCGTGACGCATGACGATTCGCCGGCAGAGGCACGCTGGCTTGCGGATAAGATCGTCGGCCTCCGCATATTCAACGATACCGATGGCAAAATGAATCTCGACGTGGCGGAAATTGGCGGCGGCGTATTGGTGGTAAGTCAATTCACACTCTACGGTGACGCACGAAAAGGGCGAAGGCCCAGTTTTGTCGACGCCGCTCCGCCTGAGGCGGCCAATCCACTGTACGAGGCATTTCTGAACGCAGTGAAGGCCCAAGGGATACCCACGGCGGCAGGGCAGTTCGGGGCCAGCATGCAAGTCGAACTCGTCAACGACGGCCCCGTGACACTTATTGTTGACAGCAAGTAGCGTCGCGCGGCGAACTTGACGCGTTTTGACGTGTCTTCTATGATGCCCCCTGCTATTGGCCGGCAACGCGGCCCCGTCGTCTAGAGGCCTAGGACACGGCCCTTTCAAGGCCGCGACACGGGTTCGAATCCCGTCGGGGTCACTCACCCAAACCGCAAATCTACGTTCTTTGCGTTCAAGTGGCGCAGCCCCCCGCCCAAAAAACCAACGCGGCGAGGGACACTATCGCCAGCAGGGCAAAAAATAGATTGAAGGCCAAGTCCGGCCGTGATCGGGGCGGATCGTGCGGTGGATATTCAACTGCCCATCGCCCGAGTTGGGCGAATTCGTGAAGCATGCCAACGGTTATCGGAATCTCATGCACTCGCGCGTTTGGCGGGGGAAAGAAGAGTCCACCGATATTCCACCCTTCTTCGCAACTGTGGAAGTACCAAAGAAAGCTGCTTACATCGACTTCAAACCGTTTGCCATACTCGTCGACAAACTCCCACATATCGTCCCCGCACACCCCGATGTCTGACTGTAACGATGTCTCATCCGTAACGGGTCGTGTGTGCCCGGTTTGCTTCTGGACGAACTCAGCAACCTCGGCAAACGTAGCCATGTCCGTCTCACTTACAACACCATTCTCCGGAAGCAGAGTTGCGACGGTCCATCATTGGAATATTGTAGTTCCTCCACGATCGCGTTCCGGGTACAGTTGGCCGGGAGCGGGAAGTCGTCGTACAATCCGCAAAGTGCTTCGCTCTAACGCGGACCACACGGAAAATCACGAGCCGCTCGTTCAAGGAGGACGATCGATGAGCCGGCGACAAATCCAGGGATCGCGCATTGTTATCACCGGCGCGTCGCAAGGGATTGGCCGCGCGCTCGCGCTGGAAGCAGCTAGGCGCGGCGCCCGTGTGCTGGCGGCGGCTCGTTCGGCCGATCAGCTTCGTGAACTTGCCGAGTCCGTGCCGCGCGACGCCGGACAAATCTCCACGGTCCAGGCCGATGTCACCGACCCGGACGGCCGCCGCCGGATGGTCGAAGCGGCCGTGCAACATTACGGCGGTGCCGACGTACTAGTCAACAACGCCGGCATTGGCGCCACCGGGCATTTCACCGAAGCTAGTCCGGAACGACTCCGAAAGATCATGGAAGTCAACCTATTCGGCTTAACCGAAACGACGCGGGCGTTCTTGCCGCTCCTGAAGTACGGCCGCGACCCCGCCATCGTTAACATCTCGTCGATTGCCGGCAAGCGCGGAATACCCGCGCGAAGTGAGTACTCGGCCAGTAAGTTTGCCGTGCAAGGATTCACCGAAGCACTTCGCGCGGAAGTGGCCAAGGACGGAATAGACGTATTGCTGGTGTGTCCGGGGCTGACGCAGACCAATTTCTCGAAGAACATGTTGGAACAGAAGGCGCTCATGCAGATGGACCATATGCGCGGCATGACCGCTGAACGGGTGGCCATCGAGATTATTCGAGCGATCGAACGCGGTAGACGCGAGGTGTGCCTGACGCTTTCCGGCCGTCTGTTGGTTTTCGTTAGCCGTTTCTTTCCCCGTTTGGCTGACCGGATTGCGGCACGAAAGGTACGGGCACTATTTCGGGAGGAAAGAGAAGCCCGGCAAGCTCAGAGAAGTCAACTTCCCTCCGTTACGGCGCGGACGACGGAAAACCCGGGAATCACGACCGGGATGCATTAGGCGATCATTCTAGTTGGTATTGATTCTCATCTCACGCCTCGCTATACGCGGTCGCTCTCTGTTTTGTATAGCCGACAGTGCGTTTACGCGCGTCGCTCGGGAGGGATCGTCAGTGTACCAGCTGTTTCACCGGCGAGTCGGCCGATTCGCCGCCGCCGTTCTTCTTGGGTTGCCGTTCGGCGGATGTGCGGGCATGTGGGATGAGGTGACGAGCCGGGACTTTCACGTGAAGGCTCTGTTCGAAAAGCCTTACCCGTTCGTAGTGCTCGAACAGAGCCGAGACGGAAATCAACGAGCGAAAGCCTACCGGGCACTCGGTGACGCCGAAACCTACGTTGGCGCGGATCGCGCCCGCGTGGTGGACATCTTGTGCAATGCCGCCAGCAAAGAAAAGCAATTCCTCTGTCGAGCGGCGGCTATTGAATCGCTGGGACATTACCAAGAACCGCAGGCCGTCGCCGGCCTGACGCAAGCGTTTTACAGTGCGGCTACACTCCAGGCAGACCACGCCGCGCGATTGCAAATGCAGGCCGCCACGGCTTTGGGGCGTACGGGAAGTCCACAGGCGAAGGACTTCCTTGTCGTTGTCGTGAAAGATCGTCCGAAGGTTGAAGGCAGCGAACAGGAACGGCAGCTCGTACTTGATGTGCGTCTCGCGGCAACCCGCGCACTCGGGAAGTATAACGACGCGCAGTCGCTGGAGACGCTTCAAATGGTGCTGAAATCCGAGAGAGACGTCGCCATGCGCAATTGCGCCCGACTCGCACTCAAGGAAGCCAAGGGGGAGAATACCTGGTTCGACATGGACGCCATCGGCAGCATGATCGTAGGCGGCAAGTCACGTGAGGAACAGGAAATCGAACTAGTCGGCGCAACGGCGCCTCAAACCCCGACCTCTCGGTAAGGCTTCGTGCTACGCGGGCCTTTGTTCGCGCTGGCACGGAAGCTGATCTAAATTCGCACATCCCGGCGGCAATTCCGCTTCTTCCATCACCAGGATGGCAAACCCGTCTTTAATCTTGAAGTTGACCGCACATCGTTGACAGATAAAGCGGTTCGAATCCAATGTCAGTTTCGTATGACTCGGGTCCATCGGACAACGAAGGATATCGAGCAACGATTGCGGGATCATAGTCATTCCAAGGAAAATTCAATTACTTTGTAGTGAAACGCGCTTCCCGCGCGGCCGTGCGTCGCTTCATGATCTCATCCACTATAGTCCCAAGCAGCAGCGCCACTCCGATCACGGTAAACTCAAGGTCGCTGGGAATGCCGGCGAAGATGCACAGGTTCTTGAGCAACGGTAGGACCGCGGTGCCTAGCAGAATTCCCGCCACGGTGCCTTCACCCCCGCGCAAACTACAGCCTCCCAATACAGCGCCGGTAATGGCGTAAAGCTCGAACCAATTACCCGCGCTCGACGGTGAAGCCGTCTCCACATCCAGGAGGAACAGGATTCCGCCTAGTCCCGCAAGCAGCGAACAGATCACGTACGCCAGCTTTTTGTAGCGATCCGTGGAAATACCGGCATATCGTGCAGCCTGTTCATTGTGACCAATGGCGTAGAGGTACCGACCGTATATCGTTCGATGGAGCAGTATTCCGATTACGAATGCTATTCCGAACAGGAGCCAGAGTGTCATGGGAACACCGAGAAAAGTGCCGGTCGCGATGAAGCGCAGGTTGTCGAGATCGGGTCGTCCGCCCAATCCGACCGACCGCGAAGACGTTGTCAGGAAAATGGGTTCCGTTGAGCGAAAAAACGTCGTGAACGAGTCGAAGAGCGCCTGATAGTCAATAAGCGTGGCACATTGCGCAAGTCCACGGTAGATGAATAAGCCGCAGAGGGTCACGATGAACGGTTGAAGCCGGAGTCGTGTAACCAGCAGCCCGTGAAATAGGCCGATCAGCCCAGCGCCGCAGAGCACGATGAGGATTGCGGGGACCGGCGGGACGCGTTTCTCAAGCAACAACCCGAAACCAACGGCGGACAGCCCGACGACCGATCCAATCGATAGGTCGATACCGCCGGCGATAATGACGACGCCTGCTCCCAGAGTAAGGACACCCCATTGGCCGAGGCGCTGCGCAAGGTTCCGATGATTGACTTCCGACCGCGCCCGCGGATCGGACAACAAGATGGTCCCGTACAGAACCAGGACAAGGGTGAGGACGCCCAATAGCCGGGCCGCGGCTGGATGAAGCGATTTCATTGCCTGTAAGAGTAATCACCTGGCCGCCCTGTTGCCAGGGTCATGATCCGTTCTTCGCTGAACTCCGCACGGGACAGCTCGCCGGCAATTGTGCCTTCGTGGAGCACGAGCAGCCGGTCGCTCATTCCAATAATCTCCTCTAGGTCGCTGGAGATCATCAGCAAACCGACGCCATTCTGCGTTAACTCATCCATAAGTGCATAGATTTCACTTTTCGCTCCAACGTCGATTCCACGGGTTGGCTCGTCGAGAATCAACACTCGCAGTTGCGGTCGGGCAAGCCACTTGGCGAGGACAATTTTTTGTTGATTGCCGCCGCTCAACAGGCCGACCGCCTGGCGAATACTCGTTTTTTGGACCTTCAACAAGTCGCAGTAGTAGCGAGCCGTCATGGCTTCGAGTCGAGATTTCACAAAGCGGAATCTGCTCAGGTGCTTCAGTAGACTCGGCAGGCCGATGTTATGCTGCACGCTCTCTTCGAGGACGAGCCCCTGAGAGCGGCGGTCCTCCGGCACAAGCAATAATCCGGCGATAACTGCATCGGTGGGGCAGCGAATCGCAGTTTCGCGACCGTCAATCAGCACGCTGCCGGCGGTAGCGCGGCGAATCCCGAAAAGCGCCTCGGCCAACTCTGTGCGTCCTGCGCCTACCAACCCCGCCATTCCGACAATTTCACCAGCACGCACCGTGAATGATGCCGGAGCTGTTGGCCCCTCTGCGTAACGCAACCCGTGCACCGCAAGTGCCGCTTGCGACTTAGCGGTGTTTTCCGCCTTGCGTGCCCTTTGATAGAACTGCTTGAGTTCGCGACCCACCATTAGCCGCACTACGGCATCGTGGCTGAAGTCATCGCGAGTCAATTCTCCCGCGTTGCGACCATCGCGAAGCACAACCACGCGATCCGCAATCCGCTGCACCTCGGCCAGGCGGTGCGAAATGTACATGATTGCCACATTGTCGCGCTTCAAGCCGGCGATCACGTCAAACAAGCGCTCGGTTTCGACTTGCGTCAGACTGGACGTGGGTTCGTCCATGATGAGAAGGCGAACATCTAGTGCGAGCGCACGGGCGATTTCGACAAGTTGTCGTTGCCCCGGAGAGAGCACGCCGACGCGGGCGTGTGGCGGGCAGTTAAGCCCGACGCGTGTGAGAAGTTGTCGTCCGGCGGGCAACATTCGTCGGCGATCCAATAGGCCTAGCCAGCTGCCTCTAACGATCTCGCGGCCAAGAAACAAGTTGTCGATCACGCTCAGATTCTCGGCCAGATTCAATTCCTGATGGATGAGGCTGATCCCTTGTTGAATGGCTGTGGCGACGTCGGAGATTTGCACGCAATCTCCCGCGATCTTGATCGTTCCATCATCTGCCTGATAGACGCCGGCGAGGATCTTCATCAGCGTCGATTTGCCGGCGCCGTTCTCGCCGACGACCGCCAAAACCTCGCCACGATTGAGGTGCAGACTGACACGGTCGAGCGCCAAAACGCCGGGAAACCGCTTGGTGATTTCTCTAACTTCGAGGAAAGAGACGGAGGCTGTCACATGCGTGCCGGCGATGAGAAGCTACTCTTTGTTCATAAGTTGCCGCAGATTCTTGTGAAACTCGTCGACGTTGCTCTTGTTAATGACCTTATGCGGGACGTGCTTAATGGCTTCGCCGGCCGAATCGCCGACTGTCGTATCGGTCTTCCCGGCCAATTCGTCAAGGACACCGGCTTGGCGTTGTCGCGCGTTAAGCGGATCGGCCTGCCCGACGAAAATCGCTATCTTTCCGCCGGCGGGCATCACTTCCTTTACCAGCTTTCCAACGGCCCGGCCTGCGACGTAGTTATCCGTGCCAATGTAGAATTTTCGCTTCGATTTCGGTGCATCATTGTCCTGCGTGATGAGCGGCACCTGTTCGGCAATTCGGTTTAGAAACTCCGTTTGGTTTTGTGGATCGATCACGCTCACCGCGATGGCGTTCACCTTTTGGCTTAGCAGGTCTTCGATGATTTGTTTCTGTTCGGCGGCCGTACCAGATTGCGGGCGCTTGAATATCACTTCCACGCCGCAGTCCGCTGCGGCTTTGCGAGTGCCGGCCTCGGCGATGGTCCAGAATTCGTGTGCGTTGTTGCTGACGAACGCGACCTTGATGGCGTCGGCCTTCTTGTCCGCTCGGGCCAAATCGGCCATGTTCTTGACCGATTGGTACCCGAACTCAAAAGGTTGTTGGACGACCGTGGCATGAATGTGGCCGTCCTTGATACCTTGAAGGGTGTTGTCGTTCTCGTCAAAGCCGACGATTTTGACTTTCCCAAGTTTCCCCGCGTCCCGGACGGCGCTAAGGATTGCCGGAGGATTGTACGCCCAAAGCCCGATGAGGCAGAGGTTAGGTTCGTTACCGATCTTCGTAAGAACGTCGGCGGCGTTATTCTTCGCCTTGAGTTCGTCGGTTTCGTCGTAGCGCGTATCAACTAGTTCATAGTTGCCGTACATGCTTGCGGGTTTCCCCGAGCATGCGGGGAGTTGGGCGAGCGCCACGGTGAACGCTACGATTGCAATGACGCGAATGTTTCTCATAGCATGACTCGGAATGAAGGACGAAGTCACGAAGCAAACGTAGTGCTGTTTTAGCTCCGCGTTCGTCTTTTGCCATGTGCGAGTGCTTCAATTGGTAACTGCACCTCGGCGGGCGCATGTCGCAACCTAAGTTCTTATTCGTGACAGGTAAGTTGGCGGAACCGGCGCTTCGGCGAATATTGTCTGAGCTGGCGCCGAACGTCGGCTTTGATTTCGCCGTTGCCGTGTTGCCCATTTCCGTTGCCTCATTGGCCACGACGAATTGGATTGCGCGGCACTTGCATATTCCTGAGGAAATAAACCGGGTGATTATTCCCGGACTCTGTTTGGGAAGCATGGACGAGGTCACGAAGTCCACGAGAGTGCGCGTCGATCGTGGGCCGAAAGACCTGCGTGATCTATGCGAGTACTTCGGGACAAAGCCCGCGCTCCCAACGGATGTCAGTCAGTACGACATCGAGATTCTAGCAGAGATAAATCACGCACCGCGCCTTAGTCGTCAGGAAATACTCGACCAGGCGACCGCATATCGAAGTGCAGGCGCCGATGTCATCGACATCGGTTGTGACCCGGGCGACGCGTGGGAAGGCGTGGCGGAAGTCGTCGGAATGCTCCGCAAGGAAGGATTTCGTGTTTCTATCGACAGCTTCAACGCCCGTGAGGTGGATGCGGCTGTGCATGCCGGCGCGGAACTGGTACTGAGCGTTAACTCAAGCAATCGAAAACACGCTCCGTCGTGGGGCTGCGAAGTGGTCGCAATACCGGATACACCGGCCAATCTCGACGGGCTCGACGAAACTCTGGACGCGCTCAGCGCCGATGGCGTGCCGTTTCGAATTGACCCTGTAATCGAGCCGATTGGCTTCGGGTTTGCGGCTTCGCTGGGTCGGTATCTGGAGGTTCGTCGCCGCTACCCTGACGCCGAGATGTTCATGGGTATCGGCAACATCACCGAATTGACGGAAGTGGATTCCGCCGGCGTGAACGTCATGCTGATGGGATTCTGTCAGGAAGTCGGCATTCGTAGTGTTCTAACCACGCAGGTAATCAACTGGTGCCGCAGTGCCGTACAGGAACTAGATCTCGCGCGCCGTCTCGTTCGCTACGCTTGCAAGAACGGCGTTATCCCAAAGCACATCATGCCGGAGTTGGTTACCCTGAGGGACCCGAAACTACTCGAACACGGTGAGGAAACGCTAAGCGAACTGGCGAGAACGATTACCGATCCGAACTTTCGCCTGTTCGCCGAGCGCGGGCTTCTACACCTTATGAACCATTCGCTTTTCCTGCAGGGAACGGATCCATTCGACTTGTTCAAGCGAGCCTTCGAACAAGCGCCCATTGACTCGTCTCATGCGTTTTACCTTGGCTACGAATCGGCTAAGGCGGCGATTGCGCTGGCGCTCGGAAAAACCTACGTCCAAGACCAGGCGCTCCGTTGGGGGTTTCTCACCCAGCCGGAACAGAGCCACGGCGGTAAAATGCCCGAAGCACGGTCCAAAATCCTTCCAGACGCGGAAACCCAACCGTGAAGAATCCGAGGAACACGTCAGTCATTCCGCTTCGAGTGCGTGATTCTCAACGCCCGGCTTCTCTACCTTACACTCCAGTGTTTGAAGAGCTCAAACCGGCTCCGGATCGCTGGTCAATCGTCCAACGTCTCGCCGGTACACCTGGCTTGCTCTTTCTGGACAGTGCATTGCTACATTCTGCGTTCGGGCGCTATTCTTTCATTGCCGCACACCCGAGCGAGTGGATTGAGGCGCGTGGGAACCAAACGTGGCTCTCCGGCAAGCTTGTCAGCGAACACGACCCGTTCCATCTGGTGAGTGAGTGGCTAAGTAGCTTTCGGTGCGCCACGATCGACGGATTGCCACCGTTTCAAGGCGGCGCAGCGGGCCTGTTTGGCTATGATCTTTGTCACCACCTCGAACGGCTCCCGCGACCCGAAAAAGATGAGTTTGAAGCGCCCGACATGGCCATGGGAATCTATGACTGGGCTGTGGCATTCGATGATCTGGCAGGTCGTGCTTGGCTGATTTCCACGGGGTTTCCTGAAACGGATCCCCGTCGGCGAACCCGGCGGGCGGAGCAACGCCTTCACGAGGCTATGAACCTCCTCAACCGAGGCGGTGGTGAAGGACATTTGCACGCACCCAACGGGCGTACCAATGCGATCCATATCGCCAATCAATACTCTGTAGATCGTTTCAAGGGCGTGTTAAGCAACTTCGATCGATCCACGTACCTGAAAACCGTCGAAAAGATCCTCGAATACATCCGCGCCGGCGACTGCTTTCAAGTGAATCTAGCGCAGCGGCTCCTGCATCGCGCGGCGCTTACGCCATTGGAGTTGTACCGGAGGCTTCGAGAACGGAATGCAGCGCCCTTCGCCGGATTCTTTGATATGGGTGAATTCGCCATCGCCAGTGCGTCGCCGGAACGTTTTTTGCGTGTGCAAGGCGGCAGAGTCGAGACCCGGCCCATCAAAGGAACGTGGCAGCGAGGCTCTAATCCGGCCGAAGATTCCGCGCGCATCTCTGATCTCCTCGGCAGCACGAAGGACCGAGCCGAGAACGTAATGATCGTCGATCTTCTTCGCAACGATTTGGGTCGAGTCTGCGAATATGGATCGGTGCAGGTGGCGGCGGTGTGCCAACTGGAGAGTTTCCCTTACGTCCACCATTTAGTGTCGGAAGTCCGCGGGCAGCTCAGGACGGAGTTAGGCGCCATCGACGTCTTGCGGGCGGCGTTTCCAGGAGGCTCTGTGACGGGAGCGCCGAAAATTCGCGCTATGGAGATCATCGCTGAACTCGAATCATGCTCCCGCGGTCCATACTGTGGGAGTCTAGGGTACATCGGATTCGACGGAAGCATGGACACCAACATCCTGATTCGGACGTGCACCATCGGAAAGGGTTGGGTGCAGTTTCCGGTGGGCGGCGGCATTGTCGCGGATTCGATTCCCGAACAGGAGTACGAAGAAACATGGGCGAAGGCAGCGGGCATCCTTCACGCATTGGACTAGCGCAGTGATCTTGGAAGGAATCGTAACGACGATGTCTGCACGGGGCGAAGTGAACATCGCGCCCATGGGTCCGCACGTTCAGTCTGACATGTCGCGTTTCCAACTGCGTCCCTTTCGAAGCGCACAAACCTACAAGAATCTGAGAGAACATCCGGAGGGCGTTTTCCACATTGTCGATGATGTGCTGTTGCTCGCGCGTGCCGCTCTGGGAACTGTTAGCCCGCTGCCCCCGCTAAAGCCGGCCGAAAAGGTGCACGGTCATGTCCTGGCCGACGCGTGCCGGTTGTATGAATTCCAAGTCCGATCGGTCGACGATCAGCACGAGCGCAGCCGCATAGATGTCGACGTCGTGCACACCCGCTCGCTGCGAGAGTTTGTTGGTTTCAATCGCGCCAAGCACGCGGTCGTCGAAGCCGCCATAATGGCGACACGTACCGATTTTCTGCCGCTTCATGAGATCAACGCCGAGTACGCCAAGCTCTCGATCATTGTTGACAAAACGGGTGGCCGACAAGAGAAAGAAGCCTTCGCGTTCCTGGCAGATCACCTGGACCGTGTTGCGAAGGCGCGCGGAGAGGCGGTTTCATGATTCGCGTTCGAACGGGCAACCGGTTGCACTTTGGACTCGCACCAGTGTTTGGACCTCCGGCGGCGAGACTATTCGGCGGCATCGGCATGATGATCGACCGGCCGGGTTTGGTGGTGGAAGTGCGAACGTCACCGAACTGGACCGCATCAGGACCATTGGCCGAAAGAGCGTTGAGTTTCGCGCGCTCGTTCGCTGCTGCGTTGCCGGCCTCCGCCTCCCGTCCGCTTGAGCTTTGTGTCAAGAACGCCGCTCCGGAACACGTCGGGCTGGGCGCCGGCACGCAATTGGCGCTGGCAGTTGCCCGTGCCATCTCACGTGAGTACGGTTTCCCCTACGCAATCCAACGTGCCGCTATCGTGCTGGGTCGTGGAAGGCGAACTTTTGTTGGCGTTCAGGGCTTCGCGAGCGGTGGATTCATATACGACGCCGGCAACGCGATCGCCGCGCGTATCGATTTCCCGGATTTATGGCGAATCGTGGTGGTGCTGCCACCGGATCAGCAAGGCGTCCACGGCGACAGTGAAACGAGGGCGTTCGAATCACTGAGTTCGCGACCCTGGCCCGCCGACTTGGCGGCCAGGCTTCTTCGCCTGATTCACCAAAACATCATTTCCGCACTTAGAGACTCGCGACTTGATGAGTTCGGCGAGGCACTGCACGAGTTTAACTCGATGGTCGGCGATTTTTTCGCACCGGTGCAAAGCGGCCGTTATGCGAGTTCCATCGTCGCGGACATCGTGAAATTCATACGAGACGCCGGAGTTCGCGGCGTTGGTCAAAGCTCATGGGGGCCGACCGTTTTTGCCGTGACCGAACATCAGGACGCCGCGGAAACCCTCGCCGCCAGCATCGTCCACGACTGGGGTTTGCCTTTAGGCGCCATAACGATTTGTAAAGGCCTTAACCGTGGCGCAACGATTGAGTTGAATGATGCAGACTAACGCTTGACCCGCGCGTTCCACTGACCACAACGATCCTTCCATTCATCGGCGCTGAGGAAATTGAGGCCGCCTGTGTCATCGAGCTCGGCGCCCAGGAAAACGGCCAGGTGCAATTCCACGTCAGCGGCTGCTCCTTCCACCGGAGGCGGCAATTCCCACATCCGCGCGGAACGATCGTAGCTACCGGTGAGAATGGTTGTTCCAGCGGAGTTGAACGCTGCCGCACTCACGGGCCCTTTGTGCGCAAGCGGTGGACCAATCGGTTTGCCCGTTTCTGCGGACCACAGATAGGCTTTGTGATCCTGACTGCCTACAAGCACCAGGGAGCCGTCGGGACTGAATACCGCAGTCAAGACTACCGGTTGGTGCTGCAACGGTAAGCCAATGGGCCTTCCGGATTCGACCGTCCAGAGCCGTGCCAACCCGTCCATACTGCACGTAAGGGCGGTGTTTCCCGAGTTAGTGAATGCGACAATGTGAACCGCGCTACGGTGAGACGGCGAAAGTTGTCGGGACTTACGGGTAGAGAGATTCCAAAGCCAGGCCGTACCATCCACACAGCCCGTCAGCATCGTTTGACCGTCCGCGCTTACTGCCAGCGAATCGATTCCTCGGCCGTGTTCCATCGGAGTGCCATTCATCTGACCGGTGGCCACGTCCCAGCCGCACGCCTGTCCGTCCTCGCTTGCCGCGAACAATATGCTCCCAATTGCATCGAACGCGACTGCCTTTACCCCTTGTCGATGTCTGGCGTTCCACACGAGCTTGCCCGACTCGACTTCCCATAACCGAGTTTGGCCATCTTCGCATCCCGTGGCGACGAACTTTCCATCCGGACTGAAAACCGCAGTGCGAATCTTTCCGGGATGCTTCAATGTCTGTAAATGCCTCGCCGCGACCGGATCCCAAATCATCACCTTTGCGTCATCGCTGACGGATAAGACATGTTGGCCATTCCGGCTAAATCGGATTGAAACCACGGCTCCCGAATGTTGCGCCCCGCTCGGATGAATCCAGGAGCCCGTACTTGCGTTCCAAAGATCGAAAACACCGTCGCGCGATCCGGTGGCCACGATCTCGTCGTTTGGACTGATGGCTACGGCCAACACGGAGTCATTATGCAGGAAAGCCGGCGGCGCGGGTTTGTGCGGCAGCACGCGCCAGCGACGTGCAGAACCATCGCGGCAGCCGACCAATACGGACTGATTGTCGCGGCTGTACGCGACGGCAAAGACTTCGTCCTGATGCAAGAGCGGGGCGCCACGCTGCTTTCCGGTGTCGGCATCCCAGGCGCGCACCGTGCGATCACGGCTGCCGGTGAGAATGGTTTTTCCATCCGGGCTGAAAACGACACAAGTCACCGCCTCGTCGTGCCAAAGTGGAAGGCCAAACGCGGCAAACCGGTTCGTCCGCCATAAGTATGCCGCCCGGTCGCTGCATGCGGTGGCGAGAACTTTGCCGTTCGGCGAGAACGCGACGGCGTGGACCGGGCCACGATGGTGCAGCGGCTCTACGATCATTTCTCCCGTCCGGATGTCCCATATCCGGACGCTGTTATCCTTGTGTTCCGGCGACTCGCCCGGCGCCGTCGCAAAGATGTTTCCGTCGGGATGGAAGGCAAGGGAACGAATGGGAACCGAATGCGGGAAAGAGCCGAGCTGTTTGCCAGTCTCAACGTCCCACAGATATACCTCGCCGCTTCTTCCGCCGGTCAGAATCTTTCTCCCGTCGGGACTAAAGGCGACCGCGAACACCGGTAGCGAATGCGGGAACGAACGGACTTCTTCGCCTGTGTTCAGATTCCACAGCGTTGCCACGCCTCGCTGAGCTTCCTCCCCTGTTGTCTTTTTCTGTGAACCCGTCAAGACGTAACGGCCGTCGGGACTGCACGCCACCGTGAGAACCGGGCCGTCGTGTAAGAACGAACGGACGGGTTGGCCGCCATCGACTTGCCAGAGGCGTGCGGCAAATCCGCCGAAGCCGCCGGTGAGTACATACTTTCCATCACTGCTGTATGCCACCGTATTGACCGGAATGGCCTTACGGAGGCGTCCCACGTAGAGGTCCGGAATGGGAGCGCTGTCATTTCCGGGCAGTTGAAAGATCGCTTCCAATTGATGAAGCTGTGCTCGCCAAGTCCCCATGCTGATACGAATGGTGCGCTCCAGGTCGTGGGCGCCTGGCGGGACGTGGCGCAGTGCGCGTGCCATCCAGAGCTGTCCGTCGTGTGGATTGCCTTGCTCAGACAGAGTTATCCCTGTGGTGAGCTCTTTGTCCGCGAGGCGGATTTCCGCACGATGCCGTTGCCAGCTTTCACTCCGATACGCCTTAAAAACGAGCAAGAATCCGAGAACGATGCTGAAAATGGTGAGCATCAGCAACGAGGCGATAACGGGATTCCGCCGCATCCACCGCCATATTCGCTCTACCGCACTTGCCGGCCGCGCCTTGATCGGTTCACGGCGGATGTAGCGGTGGAGATCATCCGCCAAATCTGCCGCCGTGGCGTAACGACGATTCGGCTCCTTGCCAAGCGCCTTGAGGCAGATGGTTTCCAAGTCCGGCGGAACCTTGGGCTGCAAACGTCGCGGCGGAACGGGTTCCTCGCTGACCACCTGACGGAGCGTGTCCATGGTGGTAACGCCCCGGAAGGGTGGCCGGCCCGTCAGAAGCTCATACAGAATCGCCCCGAGAGCGTAGACATCGGAGCGTGGTCCTACCTTGCCGCCCATGCCGTCTGCCTGTTCCGGCGCCATGTAACTCGGCGTACCCAAAACGTCTTTCGAACCGGTAAGGCTATTCCCAGGTTCAAGGCGTTTGGCTAGTCCGAAGTCGGTGATCTTCGGTTGTCCGGAAACCGTGAGAAGCACATTGCCGGGCTTGAGATCGCGGTGCACGATGCCTGCTTCGTGGGCGGCGTGTGTCGCACGTGCCAGCGTTTCGAGCAGTTGGGCGGCTTCAGCGGGAGCAACGGGCGCGCCGCGCATTTTTTGTTGAAGACTGCCGCCGTCGATATACTCCAGCACGAAGTAAGGTAAGCCGTCGTGTTGATTGACCTCGTGAATCTGAACAATGTTGGGATGATGAAGGTGGGCGACGGCTTCCGCTTCACCCATGAAACGCAACACATCGCTAATGGACGCGTGCGGTCCGGCGAGGATCATTTTCAACGCGACGAGACGGTTTAGCTGGAGTTGCCGCGCCTGGTAGACTACTCCCTTGGCGCCGCGGCCGAGTAGGCCGAGAATCTCGTAGCCCGGAATGGCAGGCGGAGAACCAGCAGGCGCATCGCCATTGGTCGCCGCATGACCGTTGTCGATGACAACCGTTATACTTCCTGTGTCGGCGGCGAGGTGGTTTTTCTTGTTCGGGGGCGGCTCGGCAAAAGTCCGCTCATCCAACATGGCTCACCGAAAGTGGTACAGTAAGCAGGAACCCCCGACAGATGCTGCACACCGCGTAACTCGCAATGTGTGGCACACGCAAGCTGGCGCGCAATGCCACTGCACTATCGTGGCACCTATTGTAACTTGAGTCGGGCCGTAGTCAAATAATCTATTCGACCGATGAGAACATGATGAGAACGGAACAAGCCACGTGAAGTCCATTCGCATCGGAAACGGCTGTGGCTTCTGGGGCGACAATGTGGACGCTCCGCTTCTATTGGCACGGAGCGGCCGGCTGGACTACCTCACCTTGGAGTATCTCGCTGAACTGACGATGTCGATTCTTGCGCTCCAACGGCAGCGCGACCCGCAGGCTGGATACGCAACCGATTTTCTTGATGTATTGGAAAGTCTGACGCCCATACTTCGAACCCAACCACAACTGAAGATCATCACCAACGCCGGCGGCATGAACCCGTCAGCTTGCGCGGCGAAGGCGGCCGCCATCCTGGAAATAGCCGGGTTGACTGATCGACGTATCGCTACCGTCGACGGTGACAATCTTCATGGGGATCTCGACCAATTGATTGAACGCGGAGATCTTTTATCGCATATGGACTCCGGCGAGCCGCTCACATCAATTCGAGACAAAGTGGTAAGTACAAACGCTTACCTGGGTGCGCGTCCGATTGCAGAAGCACTGCGTATGGGTGCTTCGCTGGTTATCACCGGTCGAGTTGCCGACGCATCGCTGACCGTCGGCCCCGCCGTCTTCGAGCTTGGCTGGGCGTGGGACCAATGGGACAGCCTCGCCGCCGGCACAGTGGCCGGCCACTTGATCGAGTGCGGAGCGCAAGTCACCGGCGGATTATGGTGTAACTGGAAGGATGCGCCGGACATGGCAAACGTCGGCTACCCAATTGCGGAAATCAATGCAGAAGGCGTCATCCAGATCACCAAGCCTCCCCAAAGCGGTGGCAGAGTGAACACGGAAACCGTCACCGAGCAACTTCTCTATGAGGTCGGCGACCCGGCTGCCTACATGACACCCGACGTTGTTGCCGACTTCACAAGCGTCTCCTTGGCGGACAGCGGGCGGGACACCGTAACAGTCAATGGTTCCCGCGGCTCTCCGGCGACCGACACCTACAAAGTTTCAATCGCATACCGCGATGGTTTCATGTCGTCGGGAACCCTGACCATTTTCGGACCGGATGCAATGTCCAAGGCCCGCCAGACCGGAGAAATGATTCTGGCTCGCCTAGAACGCTGCGGGATGAAACCTCAGCACAGTAACATTGAGTGCTTGGGCGTCGGGGAATGTGTTCCCGGAGTTGTGCCGCCTCATTCGGATGTGCCGGAAGTCGTGCTACGTGTCAGCGTCCGCGATGCACGGCGCAAAATCGTTGAACGTTTCGCCAAGGAGATGGCGCCACCGGTTTGCTCCGGCCTTCCAGGAACCACCGGTTACACCGGCGGCCGTCCGCCGGTTCGGGAAATCTTCAGTTATTGGCCGGCCCTTATCGCAAAGTCGGCCGTTAAGCCACGTGTTGAGATCTATCAGGGAACGAGGAAATGACTGGCGCCAAAGAAACCGTTCCGCTATGCGCGATCGCACATGGGCGAAGCGGCGACAAAGGAAACCACGCAAACGTCGCCATTATCGCCTACACACGGTCGGGCTACGATTGGCTTGAATCGAAGCTCACGGCCGAGGTCGTCGCGGAGTACTTTCGACCGTTGAGTCCATCTCGGGTTGTTCGATTTCAAGCGCCAAACCTCATGGCGTACAACTTCCTGCTTTATGATGTCCTCGCCGGCGGCGCGAGCCGATCGCTTCGTGTCGATACGCAGGGCAAAACGTATGCACTTGCACTTCTTCAAATGGAAATAGAACGGCCGGCGAATCTCGACGCGATGACGCGTCCGATGGATGGGGGTCACGGATGAAAGACGAGTTGGTACTTTACGAGCCCCGGCCCCCCGCGGTGATTCTGACGATGAACCGTCCGAATCAGCGCAATGCGCTGAACCAAGAACTCATCGACTCTCTCCACGGTGCGTTCGAGCGTGCGGAAGGCGATTCGGGAGTTCGGTGTGTCATCCTGACTGGCGCAGGCAAGGCGTTTTGCGCAGGAATGGACTTGGTTGAACTTCAGGAATCTCAAGCCAAGCGGGAACGACAGGAGATTTGGGGAAACGCTCATCGGTTGGCCCGACTTTTTGACCGAATATACTCGTTGCCAAAGCCGACAATCGCAGCCGTCAACGGGACGGCCGTTGCCGGCGGCGCCGGACTTGTCACCGTGTGCGACCTGGCCATCGCCGTGCCCGAGGCGAAGTTGGGATATCCCGAAGTGCGTCGAGGATTGGTCGCAGCGATGGTGATGCCACACTTGCTGCGGCACGTCGGCGAGCGCATCGCTCGCTACATGCTTCTCACGGGAGAACTCATTGATGCCGCCGACGCCTGCCGCACGGGCATGATCAACGAAGTGGTCGCGGCGCAGAATCTCATGGAGCGCGCTCACCACGTCGCCGTGGCGCTCGGCGAGGGCGGGCCGATGGCGTTAGCAACCACGAAGGACTTGCTAAAGAGATTCTCCCGCCAGGCGCTATCCGTAGAAGAAACCGCCGACGCGAGCGCCGAGCCGCGAATGACCGACGAATGTCAACAAGGCCTTGAAGCGTTCTTTGCCAAGCTCCCGGCGCCGTGGGCTTCTCATTGAAATGCACCTGCGGGTCCAATCGATGGCACATTCCGTCAATTCCTACAGTTCCGCTTGACCTGACCAAACATGTCGTTATAGTCCCGCGACTCGTTTAACAATGCATAGTTCTCCCACTCAAGAGTTCTGCGCGCGGCGTGCTTCACGCCGGGCGGTAGGGGGAAACAGAAGAGGATCGAGAACTTTGTCTGGATTCAGAATGGAACCTCGGGCGGTTCCGACGCGGGGAGGATGGAAAGATGAGTCATCGTCGTGTGCTTGCGGGTTTGGTGGTAGTTGGGATAGCTCTCGTCGGGATTCCGGTCTGGGTGCTGGCCGACGGTGATGGCGCACAGCCGACCGAGGAGAAGCCCGCGGACGCGACAGTGCCATTTCGGCCGCCGTCGCAGGAAGCCAACGATAAAACAGTGCCTCAGACCGGCAATACCAGTGTGCGGCAAGAGCCGGCGGTTTGCTTGGAATGGATAGGCCCAACCAACGTACAAACGGGGCGGCCGGCGGAGTACACGCTTTCCGTCAAGAACCTGGGAAACACAGCAGCACAACAAGTGCTCGTTCGCGTTCAGATTCCGGCCGGCGCCCGGGTGACGGAAACCGAACCCGCTGCGACTAGTGAAAACGATGTAATCTGGTGGGAGCTCGGCACACTTGCGGTGAAGCAGCAGAAAAACCTCCTCGTGCGAATGGTCGCGGATACCAGAGGCGAGTTGGCCTGCAATTCGTGGGTAACATTCACCGGCTCGGCGGCGATGAAGCTCAAGGTTACCGAACCGAAGCTCGCCCTGAAGATCACTCCGCCTGAGAAGTCAGGCGTAGGCGATGCCGCGACATTCTTGTTCCTGATTAGTAATCCAGGTGACGGAATGGCCGAGAATGTCAAGATTCATGCGACACTGTCGGACGGGTTGGAGCATCCCGCGGGCAAACAGATCGATTTCGACGTGGGAAATCTGCCGCCGCGCGAGGCCCGGACGATTCGGCTCGTATGTCTTGCAAAAATCGGCGGGGAACATAAATGCGACGCCGTGGTTGATGGCGCGGGCGATCTTCGCGCACGTGACCGCAGCACCTTTAACGTCACCATGCCAAAGCTAGACGTGCAGGTGGCAGGGCCGAAGTTGCGTTACCTGGATCGTAAGGCGGTCTATTCGTTCAAAGTTCACAACCCAGGTGATGGAACTGCTCACAACGTCACGCTCACGGACGTCATCCCTGCGGGCTTCAAGTTCCAGGCCGCGAGCGATGGCGGCCTGCCGGACTCCGCTGCCCAAACCGTCTCCTGGTCGCTCGGTGAGGTTGCGCCGGGCCAGGCGAAGGAGGTCAAGTTAGAGGTCGTCGCCGTTTCGCCAGGCGAACATCACCACAAACTCACGGCATTAGGCGCACGGGGGCTGAAGGCTAACAGCGAGATCACTACTCGTGTTGAAGGTCTTAGCTCGCTCGCACTCGAAATTCTGGAGAGCGACAATCCGGTCGAAGTCGGAACGGAAGTTTGTTACGAGATCCGCGTGATCAACAACGGCTCGAAAACGGAGACCGACATCAAGCTCGTGGCCGTGATCCCGGATCAAATGATGTACAAGAACGCATCCGGTCCTGCACGATCGAAGGAAGAAGGGAAGGAAGTGGTCTTTGAGCCGCTTCCGAAGTTGGACCCCGGCGCCGATGCGATCTATCGCGTGACCGTGACGGCGGCGTCGGCCGGCGATGCTCGATTCAAGGCGAAACTCACCAGCGCGGGTGTCTCGGATCCCGTGATTCAAATGATGGCCACGCGGGTCTACCAAGACTAGGCATCAGTAAAAAGAAACGAGAGGTGAGTGGTGTGTGACACCACTCACCTCTCATCATTTACCACTTCACCCAATCAATTAGAAGCCGTTGCCGGTGTTGCTACCGAAGCCGATCTTCGGGGCGGGTGCTGGTTCCAGCCGAGGAGCCGGGCTCAACTGTGATGTCTTTGCGGGAGCGCCGCTCGGCATGGCCTTCGGCGGTTCCTTGGGGCCCTGAATGGGCTCAGCGCCTCTCGGTGCTCCGTAAGGAGCGGCGTAGCCGCCGCCGTAGCTGCCGTTGCCGCAAGTATTGCAGCCATCATCGCAGCAATCATTCTTGTGATGGAAGCGGCTGAGCAGGCCGCGAAGCTTGCCGAACAAGCGGTGCTTGCCGCAACCGTCGTCACAGCAATCGTTGCAAGTCGTCACGCAAGTGGGTTGGCAAACTGGCTGGCAGCAGTTCGAATGGGACTTGTGATGGCCGTGGCCGCAGCCCGTGTCACAGCCCGTATCACAGCAGTCTTTGTTGCGATGGAACAGGCCGCGGAGCTTGCTTAAAAGTCCGTGGCGATGACCACAATCCGATTCGCAACACGAATCACAACTCGGTGTGCTACAACACCCGCTCCCATAACCGCCGCCGTTCCATCCCGGCGCCGGCGTCGCGACGACCTTGGGCTGGGCTGGCTGCGCGGGTGCCGCGACCGGCTTCCCGTCGTCGGCGCCCGCGAGCCACGCCGTCGCTACTAACATGAATGCAACTTTCACGAGCAATCCTCCCGATTAGGAATGACTTCGGCTCAGGGCCGCCGACGCGGTAGCGACCGCCTGACACCCAGGCATGTCCCACTCCACCTACGTCGGGTCAGTTTGTTCCCGAATCCGCCCACTCCGCCCGATGCCGATACGGGTCGAAGGTTTCATGACTCCGTTCCCTAATTTCGACCAGGGATGATACCGTCCTTTAGCGATCTTGCCCGAAGTCTCCAGATGCCCAAGACGACGTTCTTGCTGAAAATCGTGCCTTTTCCGCGCGGCCGCAATCCTCGGTGCGGTGCGTAATCGACATCCGCGGAATATCTTTGGGAGTTTGGTGCAAGCGGCGCCGATTCTGACGCCTTTGCGCCCTGACTGCGACGAGAGGCGTGATCCATCCGCAGACTCAGAAGAACGGGAATATCAGGCGCCGCATGCGGCTTAGCGCGTCTGATAGACAGCGCCGGCTCGGCGCACCGGATTGGAGGTGGGTTCGAAGCCCCGAGCCAAATCGACGGACTGGACGCCTTCAAGCACCGGACGCTGGAACAAACGCCCATTGCCTTGCGGCAGCGCGGAATTGACGCCAACTTCATTCAGCGTGAAAACAAGTTTCACTTTCTCGGACGGCCAACTCATCTCGACTTTACGCGGCAACACCGTGTCGGTTGCGGAATCCCGCTGTACCTGCAACACTCGGGCCGAGCAGATCTCGCGGCCGTGCGCGTCCTGTAGGAGATGAGCGGTCACCTGGATTTGGTTCCGGTTGCGGGAGAGTACCGTAATCTTGCGAACTTGCTTGCCGTCGGGGGCCGTTGCGACCTCGATCAGCTCGAGCGAGTTACCCTTCGGGACTAGTTGGTAGTTCTTTCGAGGGTCGTACTCCGACATCCCGAGGGCCTCCATCACCCAGTCCGGCTGGAAAGGAAGCTGAATGCGACCCTGACTGCGGGCGAACTCCTCGTGGGAGCAATGGAACAAGTGTGGCGGATTCGCCTTGCTGATCCACCACCAGAATTCTTGATCGTTCGACCCCATATCCACCACGGTGCTCTGCATCATCTTGCCGTGGAGACGGAAATTACGCGGCTTCTGGCACACTAGCGATGCGCGGAGGTTGATCGCCTCGATCCCCTGCGAGCAAGTCATGTCCACGTCGTTCGTCATGATGGAGTTCATTTTTCGGGCATTGTCGTTCAACGATGCGACAATTCGTTGAGCGGAATTCGCATCGTCCACGCTAAGCCCGCGGTCCGGGGCGGCTGATCGCCGGTAGTTTGGGATCGAGTTGCATCCGCCCGCGAACAAGATGGAAAGTCCAACCACGGTGATTACATATCGCATGATTCATCACTCCCATCCAAGCGCTCTAAATACTTCATCTTGAACGGTGGTCATATCGTCAGCCGTCATCCGTGGGTTGACGACCGTGTACAGAGTCCGTGTTCGCGGGCACCGCAACGCCAATACGTCCTCGCCGTTTTCCGAGCCCGCCGATTCGAACTTCAGTCGCTTCCGTCGCATGAGGAGCAGGGCAACCACATATCGGAATCGAATCCGGTCTGCATCGTTTTGGTTTTCCAGACGTTCGAAGCACTCCATTAACAGATCATCGTCGATTCGGGGACGCCCGGTTGTGTCTGTCGGCGGCACCTTGCCCGACCAAAAGCTAAAAGCGCCATCCGGGACGCCGTGCCAAGCCTTGTCGCTATAATCGCGGCGAACGAATCGACCGCCCTCATCAAACAGGGCTGTGTGCACCTTGTCACCGGGACATAACTCGGCGCCGGTAACGGCACATCGCCGCGTGTTCGTTTCGATTTGATAGTTCGTGACGGCCACGGACTAGGTCCTCTTGCCACCGTCCTCGCGTGACGGGCCCACGTTCATACTATCGTTCTGTGTCAATGTCCAGCAAGTTTCGCCCATTTCTCGTGGGGTTATTTCGTAACGGACATGGGAATTTGTAACGATGCGAACTGTTGTAAGAGATATGGTGTCGTGGTGGAAGTTACCTTACAGCCGGACTAGCGAGACTTCCACCGTGCCAACTCAGTGGTGACAAGATCGGGCAGCTCGCGACCCCAGCCGACATACGCGCCGCGAACGACTCCATTCGGATCCAACACGACGAACTTCGGTGTGCCGTCGACGGCATAGGTCAGCTTCAACCCGAGGCCGGAAGCCAGCGGAAACGTCAGTTTCAGCGCGTCGCGCTGCTTAAGTACCGTCTCCACGTCATCACTTACCGCAAGTCCGAGAACGGTAACCTGTCGATGCGTGTCCGCGATGCGCTGCGCGAACTTCAATATGTCCACCGCGTTCTTTGAGGTCGGATGGTAAAACACCATGACGATGGGTTGACCGAGCAACTTCCGCAAACGCACTGACTCTCGTTTGCCGAGATCGGTCGTCACAAAATCGGGCGCCGCTTGACCGAGGCCGATAACCTGGGTGGGAGTGACCGTTTCTTCGTCGTAAGAAACGGGCACCGCATCCCCGCGCCGGACGGCTTCGATGCGATGCCGAATGTTATGTACAGCTTGGCGATACGGTGTTGCCGGGTGCTTTTCGTTATGTTGGGCGATGCGGGATAGCAACTCATCGAACACCTTGGCATTGGCCTTTTCGGGCGCCTTGAGGTGCGGTTTCATTTTCTCGGATAAATGGTGAACTAGCATGATTTCACGGCGTCGATCCTCCGCCAGCTGTCCATACGCCATGCGGTTTTCGAGCGTGAACTCGGTGACGGCTCGGATCGATGGATCCTGTCGAGCCGCTTCACGGTGCTCCATGACGCGTTCGACTCTCAGTGCGACGCCGAGGTTGGGTGCGAGCCAAATGGTATCCAGCCGTCGCCATGCGGAGCGATCGCCGCGGGGCGCGTCCCAGTCATCGGATTGTTGAATACCGACGACTTTGATGCAAGTCGTACCGTTCACGGCGTCGGCCCCGACCACCTTCCAGGCACGCGGCGGCCTTCCATTCTCTAGTACTTCCCAGCCATCGTTTGGACGAATATTTGCGCGAGCGAACTCGACAAACATCGAAGTTTCGATGGAAGCCGTGCCTTCCAAAGATGACGTTAAGACAGTTCCCGATTCCGACTTAACGTGCCCGCGCGGGTTGACACGTGCTAACTCGAGCCGAACCGAAACGGGAGCATTTTTCTCGCTGTCGGCCACGGTGCGGGCATGCTGCTCTTTGATGAGTGTAAAGAACGCGACGTCGGCGCCGTCTGCGGTTGCATCCAGGACAAAAACTCGATGCTCCAGTTTCTGCGTGCGCAAATTGGACTCCCTGTCCGGTCGATTCTTCGGTGTAGGTCCCGCGATACACGAGCTCTTCGCCGCGGCTCAACTTTGGAGCGATCCGCCAATCGGCGTTGGACGGCTGGGGGGCCTGAACGAGCGCGATACAGAGTAGGGAAAAAGTTGCGAGCATGGATCCCGATTTGTCGGGGAACGGATCGGCCCATATACGGAAAAGGGCCTGATTTAGCGGGCGAATTATAACAGAGGAGTGAGTTGCCACAACCGCGCTTTCCTGACCGGCGCGGGCAAGATTGCCTGGCCTACCTGGACGGAGCCAACACTCCAGTTGAGAATGCAAGATAGCGAAACAACGGTAAACTGGGGCGTTTCAATTTAAGGAAACTCGCCGTGCTAGGTATTTTCATCGTCTTCCTGCTTCTCTGGGCGGCTCTCACGGTGATTCTCTTTGCCGGCACTTCCTGGCTGCAAGGCTACATTTACAGCGAATCGGAACCCGGCATGGCATGGCGTGCTCCTGCCGTGGCGTCTGTACTTACGCTCGTGGCAATCGTCTGGGCCATGTTCGATTACCACTCCATCAAGACGCCAGACCAGGCGGCGGGTTCGTATACCTCGCTATTCAACCTTACGACGGACCAGAGCAAGCAATACAACGAACTCTGGGCGATGCAAGCAGGCAAAAAAACTCATTACAAGTTGCAGAAATCAGCCACCGGACAACCCCAATACAGAGACCTCGCGGGGCGGCCGTTGCCGACGCGTGTCGAGACCATCATTGTCAATGAAGACGGGCAGGAAATCCGCTTTGAGGCCGACCGCGACGCCCAAGGAAACTTCAAAAGCGATCCGCAGCGAGGTCTACGCTACTCGGACTCCGCCGGACGCGAGATGCGGGAACATTCCCTCGGCGAAGTGACCACTTCGCAGTCCGGACTGTTTCTTGCGAACCTTCTGCTGAGCCTCATTCATATGGCGGCTTGGTTCCTGACTCTTTGGCTGCTCTTGCGCTTTCAATGGCACCACGCACTCGGCCTGGCCGTGATCTTCTGGCTTGTGATGACTTTACTCATCATGCCCATGATTCTCAGCCGAGTCGAAGAGGTGGCGAAAGCCCGCATTCGAGCCGCGCAAGCCGTCTCTGGTGAACAGGGATGAGTAATCTAGGTTTAAGACTTAGCGCACGGTGGCCCGGACGAGCGCGTCTGCGGCACGGTCGATTTCGTCTTCGGTCGTGAACCGCCCGACACTCAAACGAACGGCGCCTTTGCCTTGCGAAATCGGAACTCCCATGGCGGTCAGCACGGGAGAGAGAGTGAATTGCCTTTGTTGATCTCCTTCATGGCAAGCGGAGCCGAGTGATGCTGCAACTTCCGGTACGTTTCGCAGCAAGTCGAGTCCTACGTTCCCGATGAAATTGACGTTGAGAGTATTCGGCAGGCGCTGCTCGGGATGACCATTAAGCACGACACGGTCGCCGAGGCTGGCATGTAGCCGCTCCCATAGTCGATCACGAAGCGACCGTAGTCTATCCGTGGCTTGTGGAAGCGATTGCCGGGCGATTTCGCACGCCGCGCCCAAACCGACGATGTAGGGCACGTTTTCAGTCCCGGCACGGCGAGCGTTTTCATGCGTCGCGCCGTGGATCAAAGGCTCGATCTTGACACCATCTCGAATGTACAATACCCCGATTCCCTTGGGTGCATAAAGCTTGTGGCCCGCTACCGAAAGCAAATCTACACCTAATTCATCGACGTTTACCCGAGTCTTTCCGACCGACTGAGCCGCGTCGGTATGCACCAACGCACCGCGCTCGTGGGCCAGGTCGGCGATTTCGCGGATCGGCTGAATTGTGCCGACCTCGTTATTCGCGTGCATGATGCTCACGAGAGTCGTGCGCCGATCCAAAGCCTCCCGCACGGCGTTGACATCGACGACGCCCTGGCGATCCACCGGAACTACGGTAATACGGCAGCCCAAGCGTTTCAGGAACTCGCACGGCTGCAATGTCGCGGGATGCTCAACCGCGCTGGTGATGATGTGCGCATCGCGTGCCAGTCGGCCGAAAATGCCGCGGAGCTTGATGAAGACGGCGCCCTTGATGGCGTGATTGCTCGCCTCGCTGCCGCCACCCGTGAAGACGATTTCGGACGGCTGACATCCAAGTAAGTTTGTTACTTGGCCGCGCGCACTGTCTACGGCGGCATGGGCCTCCTGACCGTAAGAATGTGAGCTTGAAGGATTGCCGTACTGTCCACGTAAGTACGGCATCATAGCGTCAACGACCGCATGATCAACCGGCGTCGTGGCGTTGTAGTCCAGGTAGATAGGAGGCATGGGGCTTAGTGTACGCGGTTGGGGATTCACTGGGAAAGCGATCCAAAGCTCTAAGGTCAGAAGACCCACCGGACCAACGAGGTGTGAGGCACGGTCGCGGTTCCGCGCGTTCTGACGTTCCGTGTCACGTTAAGTGTGTTAATAAATGTCACGTGGGTGCGCAGTCTGTCGCGGGGTACTGGTCCAAAATCGAAAAAGCGTTGGTCCCAATGGTGATTCAACTTGACCACGCGTCAGAGTGCGCATACCTAGAGCATGGCGCCACGCGATGCCGGCCCGTGCGGAACTTTCGCGGGGGTTTGTTGATCCGACACCAGCAATGAAAGGTTACTATGTCGAAAAACAAATCGCCCAAAGACATGGTGATATTAGTCGCATTCAATATGCGAGGTGCCGTCGTCGAAGAAGCGACGCTATCATACGACGACTACTATTCCGGGTCTCCTACACTTATTGATGATGAGTTCTACAGAGTGTCACATGGTATCGTAAAACTGAAGGGTGAGATTTATGACGATAACGGTGAGTTGCAGTCGTCATTCGAGAACACATACGACAAGGATGGGAAATATGCACACGGTCGAGCAGTCCACGCGGACGGTACTGTGACTGAAGATTAAGGGAAGCAGAGCACTATGTCCAACAAAATGGAAAAAGGGGACGCAGCGGACAGGCCGCCATCAATCACGCGGGGCGCGCGTGCTCCATATTTGGAGATAGTTCTCCGAGTTCACCGACACCAAGTCCGCGCCGTCCGGGCTAAACGCCAGCCGGGAGTGTTCGTGCAGTTGCGTCCGCAGCGTGAGGACTTCATGTCCCGTGTGCGTGTCCCACAGCTTGGCGGTACAGTCCGAAGCGGCCGAGGCCAGGCGTCGGCCATCCGGACTGAGGGCAAACCCGTACAAATTGCTGGCGTGGCCCTTGAGCGCCATCGTAGGCTGCTTTGTCGTCAGGTCCCAAACACTGATCCAGCCGCCGACGCCTCCCACGGCAAGAAAATGCCCGTCACCGCTGAGGGCGACATGCCTAACGGTATGCGGGTGTTCGAACTCGCCGTCGAGCCGACCCGTATGCGTATCCCACATCCGCAAGAGATTCCTGTCTTCGAGGGTGACGAATCGCCGGGTGTCTGGACTGAAGATGACTTGCCCGACGGTGTTGGCTGGTCGCGGCAGAACAAGTGCCACATGTCCCGTGTGCACATCGACCAAATGCAAAGCCTCGTTTTCGAAGTAAGCCGCTAGCAATTGCCTGCCATCTTCGGAATACGCTAGGCCGTGGACCCTACCTTGCCGCGTACCGGGCAATGGGAGCTCGCCGCCCTTTTCGAGGTTCCATATCTTTGGAGGACCATTTACCCGCCGATAGGCCAATTCACGGCCATCCGGACTGAAGGCCAAGAGATGAATGCGGTTTCGCCCTGTCACGTCCGGATCGTCGACGCGAAAAACCTCTTTCCGACTCGCGGTGTCCCAGACGCCGAACCGTCCCGACATGTCACCCCAGGCGAGCAGCCGTCCGCTCGAATCGTATACGAGGGCTGTGACTTCATCGCGCACCTCAAACAGCACGGCCGTTTCTTGGCTTCCGGCGGCATCCCACACCCGCACCATGAAGTCGGAGCCGGCGGAGACGAGGCGTGTGCCGTCCGGCAAGTATGCCAAGTCCCAGACGCCGCCGCTATGACCGTGCAGCGTGAACAAGCGTCGTCGTTGTTTCACGCTCCATACGTGCATATCGCCTTCCTCCCCGGCAGACGCTAGTCGTTCGCTGTCGGGGCTGAAATGGACGCTGGTTACGGAAAGTTGATGAGCGTTGAGGGTGAACTCGCATTGCCCTGCTTCCAGGCTATGAACCCGAATCATTCCGTCTCGGCCGCCGGAAGCCAGTAGCTTTCCATCCGGGCTGAACGCCAGGTCGGAGGTGCGCATTCCATGTCCGGGCAAGTCGTACAGCAATTTGTTGGCCCTCCAATCCCACACTCTAACGTTCTGAGACGCCGTCGCGAGACAGCGGCCGTCGGGGCTGAAGGCCACCTGGTAGATTTGACCGGCGTGAGCTCTCCGGGTGTAAGCCCACTTCTTGTCGCGCGTATCCCAAATTCTGACGAGCCGCGGGCCGCCCATGGCCAAGTAGCGGCTTCCGGGATCGAAGGCTAGTCCCCAGACCGGAATCTCTCCCTCGCCGCCGAAACCGATTTCATCGATCAGCGTTCGAGTTTGGGCGTCCCACAATCTAACCTGACCGGATTTTGTATCGGACGACGCCAGCAAGGCGCCATCCGGACTGTAGACAACCGACAATAATGGCGCTTGGGGGTGATTGCCCAGGCGTGATCCGCTCCGCTTGTCCAAGTCCCAGATTCGCACACTGGTATCGTGGCTCGCCGAGGCAATCAGCCGGCCCGATGGATGAATAGCGAGCGCCTGTACGGTGTTGGTATGTCCGGGAATGGTTTGCCATGCGGAGCGGCGCATCCGGTCAAGGTAGCGCCACTCCCACGAATCACGCTGTTCTGGGGTGCACGCATCAAGCAGCGCATTGGCCCGCGTTGCATTGTTCGCCAACCACTCGCGGTGGGCGAGGGCAACCTGAAAGCGGTCTCGGGTCGCGAGCTCATCACGAAGTGCATCCTTGGCTTGCTTCCATCCTTGCTCCGCCTGCCACCAAAACCAACTTCCGGCGCCGATGCCACAGGTGATCGCCAAAATGAGCAGTCCTACCAAACTTGCAACGACGGGCTGTCGTCGCGTCCATTTCAAAGCCTTTCCCAGTCGGCCGACAGGCCTGGCACGAATCGGTTGACCGTCCAGAAACCGGCGTAAGTCTTCGCCTAGCTCCAAGGCGGTGGCATAACGTTGGTGCGGCTGCTTGCTCAGGCACTTCAGACAAATCGTCACCAGGTCGCGGGGACACTTCGATTGAAGTCGGCTGGGCGAAACCGGCTCGTCGTTTTGCACCTGATGCATCGTTTCAAGGGCCGTTTCGCCGCGGAACGGCGGCCGGCCGGTCATGACTTCGTAGAGGATTGCGCCCAGACCATACACATCGGTGGCGGCGCTGATCTGCCCGGCTTTCCCTAATTGTTCTGGAGCCATGTAGCTCGGCGTGCCAAGCAAGTCTCCACTTCTCGTGGGGCTCCCAGCGTTTGAATCCAACAGCTTTGCGAGACCGAAGTCCGTGATCTTGAACGATGAATTGGAATCAAGGTGGCTTCTTGGATCCTGCGTCCTTGCACCCTCGTGACTTTGGAGTAGTACGTTCGCGGGTTTTAGATCGCGGTGAATGATGCCGCGTTGGTTGGCATGATGTATGGCTTGCGACAGGCGCTCGACTATTTGGGCGGCGACACGAGGCGATTGAGGCGTCCCCGCTAGATAACGGTCCAGACTGCCGCCGCCAACATACTCCATGGCCAAGTACGGACGGCCGTCTTGTTCCCCGACTTCATAGACTTGTACGATGTGCGGGTCCTGGAGCTGAGCGATGGCGTCGGCTTCGCGTCGAAAACGTTCTATCTCGCGGGCGCCGGCATTCGCCCCGGCGGAAATCATCTTGATCGCTACCAGCCGACTAGGTCGAAGCTGCTGCGCCTTGTAGACAATCCCCATGCCGCCACGGCCCAGTTCGTCGAGTATTTCGTAGCCGGCGACGAATGGGCCGGACTTAGCGGACGCCTCGGTCCGGTGAACACGCGCCGGAGTCTCCGCGCGCCTCCGATAATGCTGATCGACGCGCAGCAGCTCGTGGCGCAATGCATCGCGTTCCGGACCAGTCATTGAATCCACAAAGTCGTCGACTTGTGGCCGGGCACCGGTTTTCCAGGCCGTTTCGAATCGGTCGCAGATTTCGTCGATTCGCTCAACGGCGGCCGCTGGTAAGGGCACGGTCACGGAATTACCTCGTCTTCCCAATGAACGCGAATGCGCTGGAGCTTTCGCTCGACTGTACTTAAGGCGCAGTCGAGTTTGCCCGCGATTTCTTCATTGGTATAGCCTTCCAATTTCCACACTGCGATGTTGCGCAGTTCATCCGTCTTCAGGCGTGCAAGAAGCTGATTGCATTGCTCTGCCATCATCGCAGCCGATTCGGGATCAGGTTCCCGGCCGACAAACCACTCGAACGCGGAGTCGCCTGCCGCCATCAAGGCCGATTGGCCGAGCACGTCGCCGCCGCCGCGTTTGAGCCGTTGCTCGTCGCGCACCTGATCGAAGGCCTTGCGTGCGGTGAGCGTAACGAGCATTCGCCAGAGATCGTCTCGATCGGCAAGCTGAGGGAAACGGCCGGCTTCCGCCCCCCGGTAGAAAGAATCAAACGCGCTCAGGGCGACATCTTCTTCGTCCGCCGCACGGCGTCCGCCTTCGGGAAGTTTCGTCCGCGCTAGCCCAACCAATCGATGAAAGTACCTCTCCCACAATGCCTGCGCAGCGACTTGGTCGCCGGCTTTCAGCAACTCAATGCAGCTGCTGACGGAGCCCTGGGAAGCCATGTGAATTCGTCTCGCTCGTTCGACAGCGGATTGAACACTTCAATTGTAGCCACGTGGCCGAAGCAGTGCTACTCGCCATAAGGGGTGGCACGCCCTGAGTCTGCGAAGGGCGTGGCTGGCCATTCACGCCCGTCGAAGACTCCGGGCGTGCCACGCGGCGCAAAATCTAGCGTTAGCAACCCACTAGATTATTCCAATGGTCCGAATGCGCAGAAGAGCTTCTTAGTCAATTCGCTGGAACCCATGGAAACCACATGCCCATCGCTGAATAGGACGTTGAAAACGTTGGTGTGTCGAATCGGGTAGTGCGTTTTGTAGGTGCTGGCATGCTCGGCGGCTGTCTCCCGGCCATCAAATCCCCAAGGTCCGCGTGGCGCGGCGTAGCTGGAATAGGCGCAGCCCGGCGTTCGCCCGTGGTCCCACACGATCATGATGTTGGACGATCCATTGCCGTTGATTAGATCGGTGAGGCGCTTGCCGTTGGGTCCACCGGTCACGTAGTTCATGGCATAGCTCACCTGAAAAGGCCGGCCGAACGTGGAGCTGTTGGCGTCTTGGTCCAGGCCGTCCGGACACTTGAAGGTCTTCTGGTTTTGTTCGATGTAAGGCCAGAGAAGTCCGCGTGGATAGTCGTCTCGGGCCGCATCGGTCGTCGTCGCCGGGGGCTTATTGTCGTACGGCGCCCACCAAACCTCCTTGTCGCCGGTGTACGTTGACGGGCCGGTGCCGTTCGGCGCACCCAGACTCTCGCAATAGAGATCTACCTTGCCGGCAAAGATCCAATCCGGGCACAGCCGATATCGGGGCAAGTTGCCGATCGTGTCGTGGTAGTTATGTACTGCCAGTCCGATTTGGTGCAAGTTGTTGTTGCAAGAGGCCCGGTTTGCGGCGGCTCGCACTTTCTGCACGGCGGGGAGCAACAGGGCAATAAGCACACCGATGATCGCAATCACGACCAGCAATTCGATCAAGGTGAACGCGCCGCGCCACGAACTGGCTTTGGTTGAATAGCTCACGGGTGCACTCCTGCAAGGGCCCAAAACCTGGTGATACGATCATGTCTTGCTATGATAGTATCATGTCATCCGACCGCCCCTCAAAAAACCGGGTAAGGGCCCTTCGAAGCAGCCAAAACTGGTCGCAAGCCGAATTGGCCGAGCGAGCCGGAGTCTCGCGCGCCGCGGTGAGCGCCATCGAGATCGGCCGCCTGGTTCCATCGGTGACGGCCGCTCTTTCGATTTCCGCCGTCTTCGGCTGCTCCGTGGAAGAGCTCTTCGGGACGATAACGAATTCCGAGAGTACATCGGCGTGGGCGTGGAAATGTCCAGTCGTTCCCTGTCGATACTGGCAAGCGCAGGTCGGCGGACGTGTCCTGCACTATCCCGTTGAAGGATCGGTTGCCGGAAGTGTGCCGCATGACGGCGTCTGGGATGGCCGTGCGATACCCTTACGTCGAGCCGACATTGCTTCGAAAACACTGGTAATGGCGTCATGTGATCCAGCCGCGGGCCTGCTTGCGAATGAAGCTGCGCGTTTGACGGGATTGCGGTTACTTGTCTTTCCTCGGTCCAGTCAAAAAGCGCTGAGCCTTTTGGCGGAGGGCGCCGTACATGTCGCGGGGGTTCATCTTGCCACCGAGGACGACCCGGACGGAAACGCCGATGCGGTGAAGGCCAAGATACAAACGGAGACAACACTGTTGCGCGTGGCGAAATGGCAGGAAGGCCTCGCCGTTTCGCCTCAGGCACGTGTGCGCAGCGTGCAGCAAACACTGCGTTCGCGACTCCGGTGGGTTGGTCGGGAGGTGGGATCGGGTGCTCGGCAATGCATGGATAATCTGCTTGAAACGAGGCCTCGCCCGCGCCGCATCGCTTCCGACCATCGCGGCGTCGCCGAGGCGGTGCGCTGCGGCTGGGCAGACGTAGGAGTTTGCCTGCAGCTGGTATGCGAAGAAGCCGGCCTCCGTTTTCTCGGTGTTCGACAAGACACCTACGATCTTTGCTTCGCGTCCGACGCGGAAACCGACCCACGATTGCAAGCACTGTTACGAACCATTCGCTCGTCCACGTACCGGAAACTCCTTAGTGAACTACCTGGATACGATCCTAGCGAAATGGGCCAAATGCAAAGGGTCCGTTAACCCACTAACACCGGCATGATCTGATGCGAAACTGTCTAACGTTAACAAAAACCACCGCGGAAGGGGGAATCGTCCGATCTCGTTGGGTTTTTTTATTATGCGTGTGCATGAGCCTTTGGGCCGGTGGTTGCAAGAAGGACTCCGGGCAGGTCTCCGCGACCAAAAGAGAAATTCGTGTAGCGGCCGCTGCTGACTTGAAATTCGCCTTCGACGAACTTGTCGCTGACTTCCAGGAAACCCACCCTGAGATCGCTGTGACGGTAACCTATGGTTCGTCCGGAAACTTCTTCTCCCAGCTTTCCAATGGCGCCCCGTTCGACCTATTTCTGTCAGCAGACGTCGACTATCCACGTAAGCTCATCGAAAAGGGATTGGCTTTTAAGGAATCCGAGTTCCAGTATGCTGTGGGCCAGATTGTCGTCTGGGTGCCGAATAATTCCCCTCTCGATCTGGAAAAACTCGGCATCCGAGCCGTAGTGGACCCCTCGGTAAAGAAGCTCGCCATGGCCAACCCCAAACATGCTCCCTACGGACGGGCGGCGGAAGCGGCCATGAAAACGCTGGGGGTCTTCGAGCAGGCCCAGGACCGGCTGGTGGTGGGTGAAAACATTTCCCAAACTGCACAGTTCGTTGAATCCGGGGCAGCCGATGTCGGGATCATCGCCCTATCCCTGGCGATGGCCCCCGCGCTCCGGGACAAGGGCCGTTATTGGATCGTACCACTGGACGCATATCCGCGGCTTCTGCAAGGAGGCGTGATTCTGTCTTGGGCCAAGGATCGGGAAGCAACACAAGCCCTGCGGGACTTCGTAATGAGCAAGAGCGGGCGGGGCATTCTGAAACGCTACGGCTTCCTACTACCGGAGGACTAGCCCTGGACTGGACGGCGCTTCGATTGACGCTGGCACTCGCGGCCTGCACGACCGTTGTAATGTTTGTGCTTGGCGTGCCGTTGGCGTACTGGCTCGCGCGATCGAAGTGGCGCGGCAAGCTGTTCATCGAAGCCTTGGTGGCTCTGCCGCTCGTCCTGCCGCCGACCGTGCTGGGCTTTTATGTTCTGATGGCGACCGGGCCGAATAGCGTGATTGGCCAAGGGTATGAAACGCTGACCGGAAGCCTTTTGCCGTTTAGCTTCGCTGGCATATTGCTTGGCACCATCATCTTTAATACGCCTTTTGCCATCAGGCCTTTCGCGGCGGCGTTTAGCGCGGTGGATTGGAAGCTAGTCGAAGCATCATGGTGTCTCGGCGTTTCTCGTCTCAATACTTTTTTTCGGATTGTGCTGCCGCTTTCATGGTCGGGTATCCTGGCGGGGCTGGTGTTGACATTCGCACATACCATGGGAGAGTTCGGCGTGGTCTTGATGGTCGGGGGGAACATCCCGGGCGTCACGCGCACACTATCGATTGCGATCTATGACGACGTGCAGGCGCTGAATTATGAAGCGGCCGGGCAAACCGCACTCTTTCTTGTTGTTTTCGCTTTTGTCTTACTCTGTCTCGTGTATCTCCTCCAGCGTGGAAAGCTTCCGGTATGAGCGCCGAGTTGGTCGCCCGATTCGTGAAGCGGTTCGCCCAAGATGTTGCCATCGAAACTGACCTGCAACGGCCGGCGGAGCGCTTTTCGATCACTGTTCTGTTTGGCCCTTCGGGGTGCGGCAAGACGACGACCCTGCGTTGTCTGGCGGGGCTCGAGCGACCCGAAGAAGGACGGATTCGTTTCGGCGACGCCACCTGGTTTGACGCACCAGGTCGAATATCTCTCACGCCGCAACAACGCGGCATCGGCTATCTCTTCCAGGAATACGCGTTGTTTCCACATATGACGGTGGCGGACAACGTCGGGTACGGCCTTTCGGATGTGCCGCGATCGGAAAGGAATCGGCGCGTTGCCGAAATGCTCGCGGTCTTTGGATTATCTGGCCTTGAAAGGCGCTATCCAAATGAGGTGTCGGGAGGGCAACAACAGCGAATCGCGCTTGCCAGGGTGCTGGTGCGGCGTCCGCGGCTGTTGCTTCTTGACGAACCCCTCTCCGCCCTCGATGACCAAACCCGTGAACGACTCCGGCTCGAACTCCGTCGAACGCTCGGCGAATTCGGAATCCCCATAATTGTGGTGACGCATGACCGATTAGAGGCGATGGCGTTGGCCGACCATCTCATCGTCCTCGACCAGGGCCGAATTCGACAACAAGGAAGCGTCGTCGAGGTATTCAACCGACCGGCGGACCTCGACGTGGCCCGCATCGTCGGCATGGAGACTGTGGCGCCGGGCAAGATTGTGACCGTCAGCGACGGGTTGGCGAAGGTCGCAGTGGGGACCGCGAACCTAATCGCCGTTGCGCCGAACAGCACATGCGCCGACGTTTATGTTTGCATTCGAGCGGAGGATGTGTCATTGGAACGAGACCAAGGCGGCGTACATAGCGCCCGCAACCGACTACCGGCCATCGTGCAGCGGCTGACTCCGGAAGGGCCGATGGTGCGAGTAGGGTTGGATTGTGGGTTTCCTCTCGCGGCACTCATTACCCGGCCTGCCTGCGATGAGCTTAACCTACGTGAAGGCACAACCATTACCGCGCTGGTGAAGGCACTTCCATCCATTTGATTTCGCGGATGTTGGGGTAAGCCTATCCGTTCACCACGAAGACACAAAGAACACAAAGTACAGGGCAGGCTTTGTGTTCTTTGTGTCTTTGTGGTGAGTCAGTTTAACCCGCGCGGCGAACGTTCTCCTTCACCCACGGAAACGGCGTGACCACTTCGACGGGTTTCGTGGAGATCTTCTCGCCAAGAATTCCTTCAAAGATGGATGCATACAGTTTCTCGATCTTGGCCATCGAATGAGCGGCCATGAGCAGGTGAACACGGCCGTCGTTGCCGAGGACGCCGCAGCGCCGTCCACGCCGATCGAGGATTTCCCGAGCGCCGGGACTTCGGCCGGCCTTAACCTGAGCGAGCTCGAACTTGACATCGGGGCCTTCGATGGGCGGCAGCTGTAGCTTCGGCGCCAACGGCCGGCCGGTTGGATCGCGGTAAGTGAGCGCGTCGCTGTCATTTTGCGCTTCCGGAGCGTCGAAGGTCACGGGTTCAATGACCAACCCGTACTCGCTTCGCAGCCGTTCGGCATGGGCCTTTCGAAAATAGGCTTTGAACTTTAGTCCGTCATCCTTCGCTTCGGCCATCGCTTTCTTCGTCGTGTCGACCACCCATTGCGCTTCACGGAGCATCGTCGTCGAGTCGATGGGTCCGGCGACGGCGTGCAAGACTCGGCCATCAGGTGCGCAGAAGTAACTGGCCACATTGCCGCCTTGTTTTTGGCCGTTGACGATCTTGAAGGTCGCTACTTTTTGGAAAGAAGAGACGAAGTACTCGTTGAGGTACGTGCCGACTTTTTCATCCGTCAAAGCGTTCACACGGAGCGCTTCGGCGTTGTTTCAGGTGTAGCGAGGGTCTTCGAAGTTCCCGGAGACATGTAAAACAAAGACGAGTTTTTCTTCCTTGAGAGCCCGGCGCGCGGCTTCGGACGGCGTGTCGTAGAAATCGATCGAATGTGCCGTGGTTACTGCACGTGTCGGCCGGCTTCTTGAACACGTCGTCCGCGCCGACAACCGACGCTCCCAAAAGCAACGCCAGTCCTAACCCAGCGGTGATCCGCGAAAATCGCATGGTTGACCTCCAAACGTGATTACGTTCCTTATCCAACATCATAGACGAAATCCAACCGCCATCGGATTGAACGATTTCATTATCACCACGTTCGCACAAGCAGGTGTAACGGGCGTGTAACGAGACCAACGAAATCACGTTCGACCGGTTACAATCGGTGGAGTCAGTTGTCTCGTCTAATAGGTGAGAACTGAAGCCGTAGTGACCGAAAGGGGTTGCCATGTATCGATATCTGGCCATTTGTACCGTGTGTTTGGTAGCGGCAAGCTCGGCTAATGCGCACGGGTTGCTTATCCCGGCCGAGAAGAATGTTCCGCCGCTCGCCATGTTGAACCACCAGGTGAAAATTAACATCGAAGAGCAGGTGGCGACGACCCAGGTCGAACAGACATTTCGTAATCACACGGATCGCGATCTCGAAGCAACCTATGTTTTCCCGGTCCCCAAAGGCGCCAGCGTTCAGAATTTCACCATGTGGGTCGGCGGCAAGGAAGTGAAGGGCGAGTTGGTCGAGGCGGATAAAGCCAGGCAGATGTACACCGACATCGTCCGGCGAACGCAGGACCCCGGTTTGCTCGAATACATGGGGAATAACCTACTGCGACTGCGAGTCTTTCCAGTGCCGGCGAAGGCCGACCAAAAGGTCGCCCTGAGGTTCACGGCCATCGCACCACGAGATCGAGATCTTGTCGAGTACGTGTATCCGCTAAAAACCGACGGCAAAGCAACGCGAACCCTCGAAAAATTCTCACTCGACGTTTCGCTGAAATCCCAGCACCCTATTCAGAATATTTACAGCCCGACTCACGCCATCAGCGTCAGCCGGCCCAACGATCACGAGGCGAATGTCCGATTCGAGCGCGAACAAGCGCTTCTCGATAAAGATTTTCAGCTTTTCTACACGGTCGGCGATAAAGACGTGGGCCTGACGGCGTTGACGCAGCGGCCGATGACGGGCGAACCGGGGTACGCGCTGTTGCTCCTATCACCGAGGGTCGAGCTTTCCAAAGCTCAAGTCATTCCGCGAGACGTGGTCCTGGTTCTCGATACCTCGGGCAGTATGCGCGGCATCAAGATGGATCAAGCGCGACGCGCTCTCAAATACTGTCTTTCCAACCTGAATTCACATGACCGATTTACGGTCATCAATTTCGCAACGACCGTCAATAAGTACCGCGAACAGTTCGTTGACGCCCGAAAGGAACAACTGGATGACGCGCGCAAGTGGGTGGAGAATTTGGAGCCGACCGGCGGCACGGCGATCAACGATGCGCTGAAGGCGGCTTTGCAAATGCGTACCAGCGATCCAGGCCGCAGTTTCATGGTCGTGTTTTTCACGGATGGCCAACCCACGATTGGCGAGACGAAGCCCGACAAGATTCTGCAGAATGTCACCGCGCAGAACTCCTCGAACACACGCATCTTCACGTTCGGAGTCGGCGACGACGTCAATGCGACGATGCTCGACCAAATCTCCGAGCAGACTCGTGCGCTGAGCACTTTCGTCCGCCCGTCCGAAGACATCGAAGTGAAGGTCAGCAGTTTGTATTCGAAGATCAGCCATCCCGTCCTTGCCGACGTGAAGTTGTCGGTCGGACCGAGCGTGAGCCTGCAGGAAATCTATCCGCCGCAACTTCCGGACTTGTTTGTCGGTGGCCAGGTAGTTGTTCTCGCACGTTACACCGGCCACGGTCCGACGACGATCAAGGTCACGGGTACTGTCGGCATGGAAACGCGCGAATACGTGTACGAGATGATCTTCCCGGAAAAAACGGAGGCCACGAAGGAGTTTGTTGAGCACCTCTGGGCTCGGCGAAAGGTCGGCTATCTTCTCGATCAAATTCGTGCGAACGGCGAAAAGAAAGAACTGGTGGATGAAACCGTGGCGCTGGCCAAGAAGTACGGCATTGCCACACCGTACACGAGTTACCTGATCGTGCCCGACACGGCGTTGCCGGTGGCCGGTCGCGTCAATCAAGGTCGGCCGGACGTCAGCTTCCATCTCGACGCCGGCGGCGGAAGTGTGTTCCGAGGCGGCGCCGCCGTTCCTTATGGATTGGTCCCCCCGGCGTCGGCTCCTGGCGCTCCAGGCCTCCGCCAGATCAATGTCGCCGACTTTGCCAAGAAGGTCCAAGAGAAGCCCGGTGATCTCACCGGGAAACGCAGCCAAATGGAAGATGAGAAACTCAACAAGCTATCCGACGGTAAAGGCGATGCCAACGGCGTCTACAAGGAAACCAAAGAGAAGAAAGATGTTTACGACAAGGCCCAAGTGGAATTGAGAGCGCGACGGCTGGAGGCGACGCAGGCCGGCAAACTAGGTGTCGATCTGTCGGTACACAACAACGCCCTGCGTATGCAGGAACGGCTAACGCAAACCGCGCAACGCAACGTCTTTGGTCGAAACTGCCTGGAAGTGGGCGGCGTCTGGATCGACGATGCCTTCGATGCCAAGATGCCGTCGATTACCGTCAAAGCGATGAGCGACGCATACTTCCGCTTGTTGGAGAAACAGCCGAAGCTCAAGGAAGTTTTCCAGATGGGTAATCACCTGGTTTGGATCACCCCGAATGGAACCGCTCTGATCTTGGATACGAACGACGGCACGGATAAACTTGCCGACGAGGAAATCGACAAGCTGTTCGTGGCGAAGAAGTGATCGTTCGACCTGAGAACCCCGTCTCCCCGATGGAGACAAAGCCTCCGATGGGAGATCGTGAATGGAATTCGGCTTATCGTTGGCCGTTTCAATGATCTTGTTAAGCGATCTGGTGCGTCCGCCCGTCGCCGGTAAGCCGGCGCCTGGGTTCAGGTTGCCCGCGACCGATGGCCGTACATATGCATCATCCGACTTTCGCGGTAGGCAACCCGTCGTGCTCGTCTGGTATCCGGCACTGCCGACGTGAACCTGAGCGACGCTGCACCATTCGCTCCGTGTGAGCGAAGAAGACATTAAAGCGACGGGTGTGTCTTTATTCGTCGTCAATCATCAACCGTTGGGCGACGACCTCCGCGCTTATGCTCAGTCCAATCTTGGAGGTGCGTTTCCCATCTTGAGCGATCGAAGCCAATCTGTTTCTAGAGCCTTTGGCGTAAGTTCCGCGTTTGCTCCGAAATACGCGTTTGGCCTCGCGGTCCCGAGCGGCGCAGCCCAGACCGTTGACGCCCGCATGTGGCGTTGGACATTTTACATTGATCGCTGGGGCATCATTCGTCACATCGACAAGCACGTGAACGTCACCCAACACGGCGCCGACATAGTGCGGCGCGTCAGAGAACTTGGACTGGCCAAGGGCCAGTGGTTGCTACCCTTGGGCGTGCCCGACACTGCCTCTACAATGAAGTGGTAGCTCAACCACGACTTCACGTTCACGGGGCCCATCATGCTTAGCATCTACCGTCGCTCCCTCGTCTGCGCCATTGCCGTTGCTTCTCTGGCAACTACTGCCGTTGCCTCCGATGGTCTCGACTGTTCGGCCAAGCACTTGCCGAACGATGCGGCCTTCTACAGCGCGTTGCTGCGTAACAAAGAACAAATCGACATCGTTCTCAACAGCAAGGCGTTCGCCAAGCTTAGGGAATTGCCCATCGTCCAGAACGCCTGGGAAAAGGTGACGGAGCAACTAGATCAACCGCTCGGAAATCTCCCGTCGCCGCGTGAACTGCTGAAGAACCCGGAAAACCGGCAACTGCTCGAGTTGCTCGCCGACATGGCGGGCCAAGAGATCTTCTTCTGCGGTGGGCCCAAATCGGTCGCGTTTCTGACGTTTGTCGGACAAGTTTACGGGACGGCCCAGTTTCAGCAGATGATGACTCAAATCCAGCGCCGCGGCCAGGCCGACGATCCGAAGGCGCAGGCGCGTGCGATGCTCCAGGCATTAGCCGCGAATCAGGATTTGATTCAGGTACCCGACCTGATAATCGGATTTCGGATTAACGACGCCCAGCGAGCGGAAGCCCAGCTCAAGCGATTGGACACGGCCGCGAAGCAAGTGCTCGAGCAAGTGCCGCATCTAAAAGGCCGAATGAAACGAGAAAGGATCGGCGAGGGGCGGTTTATTACCCTCAGCCTCGACGGTGAACTCGTCCCCTGGCACGAAATCCCCGTCAAAGAAATTGAAGAGAAGCCCGGCGAATTCGACGACGTATTCAAGAAACTGAAGACACTAAAACTCACAGTTACCTTGGGCACAAGTGGAAACTACTTGCTGCTTGGAATAGGTGAGTCGAGTTCGTACCTATCTAAGTTCGCCGCGGGTCCGGACCGGCTCATCGAGCGACAAGAATTCAAACCCCTGGCGCGCTTCGCCGATCGGCGCATCACATTGATCGGCTACATCAGTAAAGACCTTCGATTGAAAATGGGAATGGGCGAGAAGGATGTCGACGACATGGTCACCATGGCCAAGTCGATGCTGCCGATGGCTGAGCTAACCAAGGAACAAGAGGCGAAAGTTATCCGGGATGTTGAAGACCTTGCCAAGGACATCCGCAAGTATCTGCCGAAACCCGGCGCAGCGCTGACGTTTTCGTTTCTTACCAACAAGGGTCAAGAGAGTTACGGCTACGATTGGAGCGAAAACAACACGTGGGACGCCAGCAAACCGCTCTCACTTCTGCAACACGTCGGCGGATCTCCGTTAGTAGCGACGGTCGGTCGGTCGAAGTACTCACCGGCGGACTATGAATTGGTTGTCAAATGGATCAAGAAGTTCCATCGTCACGCCGAGGAGTTCGTGATACCCAAGATGGAACCCGAGCAACAGACCGCGTACGACAAGTTCATGAAAGGCGCGACGCCGTTGTTCCAACGGCTCGACGCGGCCACCGGGAAGCTCATCCTCCCGGCCCTTGCAGACGGCCAAGCGGCTATGGTGTTTGACGGCAAGTTGACGAGCACCCAGTGGATTACCATGTTGCCTCCCACGGAGTCCGCGTTGCCGATGCTAGAACCGGCCTTGGTATTGGGCGTCAGTGACGCCGATAAGCTGCGTCGAGGAGTCGCCGAATACTGGGATGTCGCCAAGAAGTTCGTTTCGCTGGCTCGTGAGATGTCGGGTGAAGATGTGCCGCCGATTGAATTGCCCGATCCGAAGGCGACGAAAGGGAAGTCCGGCGGTCTGTTTACGTTTGAGTTGCCGATTATGATTCCGGTCGACAAGCAAATCGCTCCGACGGCTGGTTTATCAGACAAAGTTGCGGTGTTGACGCTTTCGAACGCTCACGCCGAGAGATTGCTCGCAAACACTCCTTTGAAAGCCACAGGCGTGTTGGGCAACGGGAACCAGAAACTGGCGACGGCAAACGTCGTCAACTGGGCGGCCGCGATTGACGTCGCCACGCCATGGGTGGATATTGCAGTCCGCATGGCGGCGCCCTTCGCCGATCCCGTCGTGGGTGACTCCAAAGATCTGCCCGCCCAGGTCCATACATTGCTCGACGTGCTGAAAGTGATTCGCCATTACACGAGTGCTACGTATCTGGAAGACGGCGCGTGGGTGACGCACGGGCTGACGGAGATTCAGGATTTGAAGTGAGCCTGGGATTAGAGAAGGGATGTGGGACACCATTCCAATCGTGTCCCGCTATCAGGCACGATTAGAATCGTGCCCCACATTCAAACCGGATTGAGCGCGGCAATCAGCGACGTAGACAGTCCAACCATTTCGTTGACGATTTCGGCGACTGGGCGCTTATCGGCGAGTTCCATTTTTCGCACCAGCGCGCTACCGATAATGATTCCGTCTGCCACATCGCGCAACATATGGACGTGCTCCGGCTTGCTGATGCCGAAACCGACACATATCGGCAAATCGGTTTGGCCGCGCAGCCAGCGGAGCTGGCCGACGAGTTCATCCGGCAACTTGTCACGTTCGCCTGTGATTCCGGTAACACTGACACAATAAATGAACCCGGTGGAAATCTTGGCGATCTGCACCGCCCGCTCCCGCGGCGTGGTTGGAGTAATAAGTTGAATCAACTTGAAATCGAGTTTCGTCGCCATTTCCGCGAGCTCCATCGCCTCCTCCATGGGCAGGTCGGGAACGATCGCGCCGCTGAAACCGGCTGCCTTGGCTTGTTCTAGAAATCGTTGCGGTCCGCGGTGGTAGACAAGACTGAAGGACACCATGCTTACCAGTGGCACATCTCTCTTAACCAGTGCCGGGTCGGCAACCAGCCGGCGCGCTGCCGCGAATATGTCGTCGATCTTCAATCCGCGCTTGAGAGCCCGCGTGTACGACGCCTGAATCACGGCGCCGTCTGCGATAGGGTCGCTGTAGGGGAATCCCAGTTCGATCAAGTTCGCGCCGCAGCCGGCGAGGCTGCGCACCAGGATTTCGCTGGTTGGAAGATCCGGATCGCCGGCGGTGACGAAGGGAATAAAGGCCTTCTTTCCGTTATTGCGTAGGCCTTGAAACAGCTTGTCGATTGGGTTCATCGATGGTTCGATTAGATGTCTTCGCCGCGGAGGCGCGCCACTTCGTAGCAGTCCTTGTCGCCGCGCCCCGAGAAGCAGATTACGACGATGTCTTCCTTCGGCCGTTTTGCCGCGATGCGTATTCCTTCAACCAGTGCGTGGGAAGTTTCCAATGCCGGCAGAATTCCTTCCAGACGCGAGCACAAATCAAAGGCTTTGAGGGCATCCTCATCGTTCACGCTGGTATAGCGAACTCGACCGCTGTCTTTCCAGAAACTATGTTCGGGACCGACGCCCGGATAGTCGAGACCGGCGGATACCGAATGTACATCGGCGGTTTGACCTTCGCTGTCCTGCAAGACGTAGCTATAGGTGCCGTGGAGCACGCCCGGCTTGCCATAGGCCAAGGTTGAGGCGTGGCCACCTGGCATCGATCCGCGGCCACCGGCTTCGACGCCGACGATTTCGACGGATCGGTCGCCGATGAACGGGTAGAATATCCCGGCCGAGTTACTGCCGCCGCCGACGCACGCAATCACGACATCGGGCAATCGGCCGGCTTGTTTTACACACTGTTCACGCGCCTCTTTTCCGATCACCGACTGGAAATCGCGGACCATCATCGGGAATGGATGCGGTCCGACGACGCTGCCGATGATGTAGTGAGTATGTTCAACGGTTGCCATCCAATCACGCATGGCGTCATTGATGGCGTCGCGTAAGGTTCGGCTGCCGCTCCGAACCGTGACGACTTCGGTCCCCAGTGCTCGCATCTTGAAAACATTAAGCTTCTGACGGCGAACGTCTTCTTCGCCCATATAGACCTGGCACTTGAGGCCGAACAGCGCGGCCGCCGTTGCCGTGGCAACGCCGTGCTGCCCGGCGCCGGTCTCGGCGATGACACGCGGTTTGTCCATCCGCCGCGTCAGAAGAGCCTGGCCGATGCAGTTATTGATCTTGTGCGCGCCGGTGTGGTTAAGGTCTTCGCGTTTGAGAAAAATGCGGGCGCCGCCCGCTTCCGTAGTCAGACGTTCCGCGAAATACAACCGCGACGGTCGACCGACGTATTGCGCGAGGTAATAGTCAAACTGCCGCTGAAACTCCGGATCGTTCTGAGCCTGTGCGTAGTTCTCCGTCAGCTGCCGGAGCGCGAACATCAATGTTTCCGGCACGAAACGCCCGCCGTACGGACCGAATCTCCCATGCACATCAGGCGCCGACGAAGCAACAGACATGAATATCTCGCGTGAGGAAAACGCTGTTCCAGAAACATAGCCTAGAGTCCCGCCACATGGCAGTCAAGCGCCCAATGGGATCGCGCTTCCATTCAACCACTATCATAAGACGCGTGGTGTCGCTCAAATGGTTGACTTATAATCGAAACGCAAACCGAATGAGGTGCCCTGTGCCGGAGTTGCCGGAAGTTGAAACGGTGGTGCGCGACCTGAGGCCGCGGTTAATTGGCGCCAGCATCACGTCGGTCTACAGCGGGAAACGTCCGCTGCGCTCCCCTTGGAAACGCCCCTGGGGTCGCTTGCTCATCGGACGCAGCGTCATGAATGTCCAGCGCCGCGGCAAGTGGATTCAGGTTTCGCTTGATCTTGGCGGACGCCTTGTCTTCCACCTCGGTATGACCGGACAGTTGACAGTGGTCTCAACACAGCAAGAAAGGATCCCGCATACACACTTGATCTTTGGCCTCGACGGCGGTGAACGGCAACTACGTTTTCGAGACGTTCGGCGGTTCGGCGGCGCGAAGTTCTTCTCGAATGCAAGTGCGCTGGAAAAGTTCTTTGCATCGGCGAAGTTAGGTCCCGAGCCCACCGAACTGAACATCGAATACTGGATCAAACGCCTGGCAACAACAAGGCGCTGTTTGAAAGCCGTGCTGCTTGATCAGCAGGTCATGGCGGGAGTCGGCAATATATACGCGGATGAATCGCTGTTTGAGGCCTGCCTGCATCCGATGCGCGTCGGTTGTGAATTGCATCCAAACGAAGCCAAACGCCTGCGTCGTGCCGTTGCGACGGTGTTGAAACGCGCCATTGACCGGCGCGGTTCATCCATCCGAGACTATGTCGACGGCGCCGGGAAGCAGGGCAGTTATCAATCGGAGTTTCGAGTTTACCAACGGACCGGCGAACCGTGCCCGCGCTGCCAATGCCCGATTGAGCAGATTCGTCTCGCCGGCCGTTCGACACATTACTGCCCGAACTGTCAACGGAGGAAGTGACGACACTCGTCCTCGTCGCTTGCTACTCAGCCGATGTCATATCGTGCTTTCAAACGGTTGTTGGGTGAAACGAGCCTGGAGCGGAAGTGCCGCTTCCTGTTCGGCGCCGGCATCCTATTGCTCATCAGCGCCAGCTTCAGCTTCTATGCATACTTGACGGAACGGCTGGCCAAGAAACAAGCCACCAGCATCGGCCGGTTGCTGGTAAATTCCGTCGTCAAGAAGCAGCATCAGAAAGCGCTCAAGATCGACGAATGGGAATGGAACCCGCCGGGGTCAGAAGAGCGCCCGGACCTGAATCACGCCGGGAAACTTGGCAACCGCGAGTGGAAGTTGCTCATGGCCGCATTCGACGACCTGGAGCCGGACGACGGCGGTAGTGAGAATCTCCCGCCGGCGGTGCGTGAATATCAACACATCATCATCAAGCCGAAGGCCCGTAGTCGTGCGAATGAGCCGGAAGACAGTTTTGAAGCCGACCTTTTGAAAGAGTTTGCCGCCAACAAAGACAAGCAACAAGACAGCCGCGAACTGGCTGCTAAGCAAAAGATCTTCTACTACGGCGCCGTCCGCGCTACCCCCAAATGCCTGGCTTGTCACCCCATCGCGACAGAGCAGGAATCGCTGGCCGGCCTGAAAGAAAACGACTTGATGGCCATGGTCCGCATCAGCATCCCAACTCTCGCCATCGAGGACGGCGTGCATCAAAACCGCGCCTGGCTCATCACGATCGCTTTGGTTGCGGCATTGCTCATCATGGCTGGAAGCTACCTCATCGTGCGTTATGTCATTGTCAAGCCCGTGAAACATCTAAAAGAAGTAAGCGACGCCATTTCATCCGGGCAGTTGAACGTTCGCAGCGAGATTCAGACCGGGGACGAATTCGAGGACCTGAGTCATGCCTTCAATCGGATGCTCCGGAATCTCGTTAGCATGCAGGATCGATTGCGCAAAATGAACTCCGACCTCGACCACAAAGTGGACGAACTTGCCCAGGCCAACTTATCCCTGTACGAATCCAATCGTCTGAAGAGTGACTTCCTTGCCACGATGAGCCATGAGTTACGCACGCCGCTTAACAGCATTCTGGGCTTTAGCGATGTGCTCCTTGGCGGCGACCGGTTGGATGAAAAACAACATCGATGGGTTGGAAACATCAAGACAAGCGGCAGCCAGCTCCTGGACTTGATCAACGATATTCTAGACCTCGCCAAAATTGAAGCGGGCAAGATGGAAGTGCACGTCTCCGAGTTCAGCATTCACGACGCCTGCGAAGGCCAGATTGCGATGTTTCGACCGTTGGCGGAAAAGAAGAACATCGATCTCCGAACCGAAATCGACGCAAAGATCCCGCTTCTGCGACAAGACGTCGGGAAGCTTCAACAAATCATCTCCAACTTACTCTCCAACGCCGTCAAATTTACGCCGGAAGGCGGCCGCGTAGTGGTGAGCGCCCACACGGATGCGAATTATCTGGTGCTCACGATCGCCGATTCCGGCGTCGGTATCGCCGGAGAGGAGCAGGAACTGGTATTCGAAAAGTTCCGGCAATCCGGCAATCCGCTGACGCGCGAGCACGCGGGCACCGGGTTGGGTTTGTCGATTGTCCGTGAATTGGCGACGCTACTCGGAGGCGAGGTTACCTTGGTCAGTGAGTTAGGCCGCGGAAGCACCTTTACGGTGCGCCTGCCGATGCATCTCAGTCCCGATCCGGTTGCCATATCGAACGGCGTTACAAACGGGATGGCGAAATAGGGATCGTCAAAACTCCGCATTGCCGGGGGTCCGAGGGAATGGAATCACGTCGCGTATGTTGCCCATCCCGGTTGCGAACTGAACGGTTCGTTCAAGCCCCAACCCGAAACCCGAATGCGGCACGGTGCCATAGCGCCTTAGGTCGAGATACCACCAATAAGCTGCCGGATCGAGCTCCATTTCCTTCATGCGATTCTCAAGCACGTCAAGCCGTTCTTCACGCTGACTCCCGCCGATGATTTCTCCGACACGCGGAACGAGTACGTCCATCGCGCGAACGGTCTTCCCGTCGTCATTCAATCGCATGTAGAACGATTTGATCTTGGCCGGGTAATCGTAAAGAATGACCGGCTTTTTGAACGCCTGCTCCGTCAGGTAGCGCTCGTGCTCGGCCTGCAGATCGGTGCCCCATGATATAGGGAACTCAAACGTCTGCCCGGACTTTTGCAGATGGTCGATCGCTTCGGTATATGAGAGGCGAACAAACTCGTTGTGGACTATTCCTTCGAGGGTGGAAATCGCGGATTTGTCTATCCGTTCGACAAAGAACTTCATGTCGTCCGCACAGCGATCGAGAACATCACGAAAAATGCGCTTCAGGAACGCCTCGGCGAGATCCATGTTATCGGTCAACTCGTAGAACGCCATTTCGGGTTCAACCATCCAAAACTCGGCGAGGTGGCGCGACGTGTTGGAGTTCTCCGCGCGAAAGGTGGGCCCGAAGGTGTAGACTTTCCCCAATGCACAGGCGAAAACCTCGGCTTCGAGCTGTCCGCTAACGGTAAGGAAGGCTGGTTTGCCGAAGAAGTCCTGTGCGAAGTCAACGGCGCCGGCTTGTCGGGAGATGTTCATGAGATCGAGCGTCGTCACTTTGAACATCTGCCCAGCTCCTTCGCAATCGCTCGCCGTGATGATCGGCGGATGCACATAGAGGAAGCCTTGTTCCTGGAAAAAGTCATGGATGGAGCGACAGACGCAATTTCGCACTCGAGCGACGGCGCCGAATGTGTTGGATCGGGGACGCAGGTGGGCAATAGTTCGCAAGAACTCGAAGGTGTGGCCTTTTTTCTGTAGCGGATAGGTGTCGGCGTCGGCGCCGCCGTGGACGGTCACGCTGGTGGCGTGAACCTCCGTCGCTTGCCCTTTTGCCGGTGACGCCCGGACTTCACCGACGATGGTTATGCTTGAACCCGTGGTCAGCTTTTTGATGTCGCTTTCGTAGTTCGGCAGCTTACCGTCGACCACGACTTGCACGTTTCCAAAACACGATCCGTCGTTCACTTCGACGAAGCTGAAACCGCCTTTCGAATCTCGGCGGGTGCGCACCCAACCTTGAATGATCGCCGTGCGGCCCACGGACTCAGGTGAACGGGCAAGTGCGACGGAGAGTTTTTCCATTGATTCCTCGCTTCGAGCAAACAAAAGATAATCAAGTCGGTTTTCACGGTGTATTCTAGTGGGGTCTTTAGTGTCCAGCCCTCTGACATCATTGCCATGAAGCCATTGCGCGGCATCCATGTCGTGTCCATCGCCTGCAATCTGCCGGGACCGTTGGCGGTCGCGCGTTTGCTGGAGCTTGGCGCCTCGGCCGTGAAAGTCGAACCGCCGGCCGGCGACGCGCTGCACCACGCCCGACCCGATTGGTATGAAGAGCTTCATCACGGGGCCGAGGTTCACCGGTTGGACTTGAAGGCTACTGAAAATCGAAGCCGGCTGGACATCTACCTCGAGAATGCGGACCTTTTCGTAACGGCGTCCCGGCTTTCTGCGCTGGAGCGGCTCGGATTGTCATGGGATGTTTTGCATGGTCGTTTCCCCAAGTTGAGTCAAGTTGCCATCGTCGGTTATTTCCCCCCGATGGATCAAGTCCCCGGCCATGATTTGACGTATCAGGCGGGCGTCGGGTTGCTCGACCCGCCGAAGTTACCGCGGACGTGTCTGGCCGATATCGGTGGGGCGCAGGAGGCTGTCTCGGTTGCTCTGGCGTTGCTTTTCGCGCGCGAACGTGGACAGGGGAGCGGTTTTGCCTGTGTTAGCCTCGGAAAAGCCGCCGAAACGTTTGCCGATCCGTTCCGGCGGGCCCTCACCACTCCCGACGGCGTCCTGGGCGGTGCGTTTCCGGGGTATAATCTCTACCGCGCGAAGGACGGATGGATCGCCGTCGCGGCATTAGAGCCGCGGTTCTGGCAAACGTTACAGGCGAAACTCCAACCGCCGGGCTTGCAATACGAAGACTTTCAAGATGTCTTCTCCAAACGGACTGCGGCCGAGTGGGAGGCGTGGGGCGTTCAACACGACGTGCCGATTGCGGCGGTGCGAGACGCGTTATCCGCCTCCGAATCCGTGGCTCGCCGATAACCAATTTGCTGGTCATCCAAGCGTCGAAGCGACTCGATGGGGACTTGGTAAACCTCGCCTGGAAAGCTGCTGATCCGCGCGCGAGTCGCAAGCTCGTAGAAGCCGCGCGCCCGATCTTGCTCCGTGTGGAACTTGATGTACACCGTGTGCATGACTAAACCTCGTATACGAGATTCTATCCCTCCCGCAAGATTGCCTCAACCCAAGACGGCGTCGTTGCGCTGATTTCCCACGCTTCGGGCGACAGAACCGTGTCTTGCCACGGCACACCCGCCAAGCGCTTGATGGCCGCCAGGCGCGGCTTCATGGCCGGCGCCGCGGGGAGGGCGACGAACGCCTGGTCGCGGATGGTGTGGTCGGCCGGGGCGGGGAGTCGCGGATGTAACGTCGCGGGGATGGACTCGGCGGCGGCCGTAATCGGTGCAGGGCCTGGCGGCGGAGGGATCGGCACGATGGGTGGGCCAACAGGGTCGGCTTGCGGCGTGACAGGACCGTTACCGTGGGGACGAAACAGGTTCTCGTACCAGGCGATCTTGTCGTCCCAGTAAGATGCGGAGAGCACGTCCAAGTCGGCGTCGCCATCAATGTCCGCCGCGATTGCACTAATGGCCCCATTCGCGGTAGTGCTGACGACGTGAGTAGTGAAGTTCTGGCTACCGTCGTTCTCATACCACGCGATCTTATCCTCCGTGGAGGATGCGGACAAAACGTCCGTGTCGCCGTCGCCGTCCACATCCGCCGCGTACACGCTCCAGGCATGAAGTGCGAATTCGGTGATGGTGTACGCGGTGAAGTTTTCGTTGCCGTCGTTTTCGTACCAAGCGATCTTATGATCACCCCAGGACGCGGAAAGGATATCGGTATCGCCGTCGCCGTCCACGTCGGCCGCGAAGACGCTAATGGCATTGTCCGCAGCCGTGCTGATGGTATGAGGGGTGAAGTTCTGGTTGCCGTCGTTTTCGTACCAGGCGATCTTGTCATCGGAGCCGGACGCGGACAGAACGTCCATATCACCATCGCCATCGACGTCCGCCGCGTAGGCACTTTGAGCGCCGTCCGCGGCGGTCGTAATGGTATGGGCGACGAACTGCTGTTGACCGTCGTTCTGATACCAGCTGATTTTGTCATCGCCAAAGGCCGCGAAAAGGATGTCGTTGTCGCCGTCGTTATCCATGTCCGCGGCGCTGACGCTACGGACACCGCTACCGCCGATGCCGATCGTGTGAGTGATGAAGTTCTGGCCGCCGTCGTTCTCGTACCATGTGATCAGTTTGTCAAAGCTTGATGCGGACAAGATGTCGGTGTCGCCGTCGCCATCCAGATCCTCGGCGAACACGCTCCGAGCACCGTTCGCCGCGGCAGTGATCGTGTGGGGAGTGAAACTCCCGTTCCCGTCGTTTTCGTACCAGGCGATCTTGTCGTCCCACTCGGACGCGGAGAGTGCGTCCGTATCGCCGTCGCTGTCGACGTCCGCGGCGAACACCGTTATTGCGAGATCCGCATCGGTCCCTATGGTGTTCCCCGTAAAACATCCACAGGCTGGCTTCGGCGGTTGAACCTTCACGGCGAAATCCTCGACCTCGCCATCCGTCGCGACACTGCCCACGCCGAGATCGCCGGACGTGTTCAGCCGGAACCGGGCATAGGCCCTGCCATCCTGGGCCCAGCTTGGAACGTCGAACGAGATCACGTTGTCACCCGTAGCCACCGCCACGGTATCGGCGATCTGCTCCCCTGGCCCACCCCAGGAACCATCGCCATTGAAATCAATCCACGCATCCAGCTTGGCGGGGCCGCCCTGCACGTTTACCGTCGCCGTGGCGCCAAGCGCGCCGGCGCGGATGGTGCCGAATGTCACGCCGTCTTCGTCGTCGCCGCCCGTGGTGTCGTCGCCGTTCGCGCCGGTTGAGTGCACACCGTCGGCTTCCGTATCGCGGGTCGCGCCCAGCGTCGGACCGGTGGCGACGTGCTCGGCCCCGCCCTCGGCCAGCAGGGTCTTGTACGGCAGCGGCGCGTCGCCGAAGTCGGAGGCAAACACGATCCGCCGTTCCAGAAGCTCCATGAAAGGTCGATAGCGCCATCGCCGGTGCTGGTGATGATGCGAATTGCGACGCGAAGTCTTGTTCATCTAACCTCCGGCGGAACGAACGCATGGCGTGCGGTCAATTGCGATGCTATGCCCGGGAGAAGGAGAATTCAAGCGAAAAACGAAAGCGCCTCAAATCCCGTGCCAAGAGTCCACTGGCCCAAGAGATTTACGAGTTTGGCCCAGTGCCCTGTGTCCGACAACGCAAACGCGTGCCATTTCTGAATCGCAAGATGTGCCGTGCAATGTCAGAAAGCGCCGAACAACGACCGATACTCACACATCGTTGGTACAGTGGGTCGGTGAGCCGAGTGTCGCACCCAAAGCGCCGTTTACTTCGGCGCCATACGCATGGCGCCGTCGAGTCGAATCACCTCTCCGTTCAACATTTCGTTCTCGATGATGTGCTTCACCAGTGCCGCATACTCATCGGGTCGGCCCAGGCGGGACGGGAACGGGACTTGTTGCCCAAGCGAGATGCGCGCCGGTTCGGGAAGGCCGGCGAGTAGTGCCGTGTCAAAAATCCCCGGGGCAATCGTCATGATGCGAATTCCAAACCGTGCCAGTTCGCGCGCGATGGGCAGTGTCATTCCCACGACTCCGCCCTTCGAGGCGGAATAGGCGACTTGGCCGATTTGGCCATCAAAGGCCGCCACAGACGCCGTGTTGACGATCACCCCGCGCTCTCCGGCGGCATTCGGCTGTCCCTGGCTCATGACCGCCGATGCCAACCGAATCACATTGAAGGTTCCGACCAGGTTGATGTTGATTACCTTCGAGAACGATGCGAGGGGATGCGGTCCGGCTTTGCCCAGCACCTTTTCGGCAATGGCGATTCCGGCACAATTGACGACGCCGTGCAATCCGCCGAACGATTGCGCCGCCGTCGCGACCGCATTTTGCACGCTGGATTCGTCGGTGACATCAGAGCGCACGAATCGGCATCTGCCGGCGTACTCCTTGGCCAGTGCCTCGCCGGCTGCCTCGTTTACGTCGGCAATGATCGCCTTACCGCCTCCCCCGGCCAGCATGCGAACGCACGCCGCTCCGAGGCCTGAACTACCACCCGTCACGAGGAAAACGCGGTCTTGAATCTGCATCAATGAATTCCTTGTTAGATTCTTTCAATGACCGTTGCGGTTGACATCCCGTGACCGATGCACATGACCTGCAAACCGAGAGTCCCGCCGGTCGTTTCCAGTCCGGTAAGCATCTTGGCCATCAATCCGGCCCCGGTGGCGCCCAAGGGGTGTCCGTGTGCGATGGCGCCACCCCACGGGTTGAGCTTATTCATATCGGGCCGAAACTCGTGTGCCCAGGCCAGAACGATCGTGGCAAATGCCTCGTTGATTTCAATCCAATCGAGGTCTTGGATGGTCAGCCGAGCTCTTTCCAACGCCAACCGTGTCGCCGGCATGACGGCCGTGAGCTGCATGGACGGATCGTCGCCGAGTACGACGCGCGCCCGTAATCGCGCTCGAGTTCGAACTCCATCGGCGGCGGCAATCTCTCGATTTCCAACCAGCACCGCTGCGGCGCCATCTGAGATCTGGCTGGAGTTCGCCGCCGTGACAACGCCGTTTCCGGTCGGGCGGAAAACCGTAGGCAGGGCCGCCATTTTCTTTGCGTCCACAACATCTCGAATCCCTTCGTCGCGAGATAAAGTTACGGCTTGCCCTGCGGCATTCGTCGTTGAAAGTGGCACAATCTCCTTGTTTCGGCCCGCACGGGCGGCGTCCGCCGCTCGGCGATGACTCTCCGCGGCAAATGCATCTACTTCGGACCGGGATATTCCCCATTTGGCGGCGACGCGTTCCGCGCTCTCGCCCTGGTGAAGCAGTTCGTACCGGTTGCGTAACTCCGGGTTCACTTTGTCGTAGCTGCCGCCGATGTCCGCCGCCATTGGAACTCGGGTCATGCTTTCGACGCCGGCGCCGATGGCGTAGTTCATGTCGCCGGCCGCCACTGCTTGTGCCGCGAAATGCACCGCTTGTTGGCTCGAGCCGCACATGCGGTTCAGCGAAACGGCCGGCACCCGCACGGGGAATCCAGCGAGAAGTGTCCCGAGCCGGCCGATGTTGGCCCCTTGCTCATCAATTTGTGTGACGGTGCCATCGATGACATCTTCGACTTTTGCCGGATCGAGATGTGCCCGCTCAACGACGGCGCGCAATGCGTGCGCCAATAACCGGTCCGGCCGCACATCCATGAAGGCGCCTCCTCGTCGGCCGAATGGCGTGCGGACAGCTTCGATGATTACGGCTTCAGGCATGAGACGTTACTCCCGCTCGTTAGGGTGAAACGTCGTGAGTATAGCGGAATGCAGCGTGAACAGAAACCCGGCGCGTGGAATAAGGTGGACGTCGCCTGGATCTAGGTTACCCGGGCGGATTATCGAAGATCTCGTTCATGAATGTCGCCGGTTTCGGACGCTTGAGCTGTGAGTTGTTGAACTTTCCACTCTTCGCGGCCGGGACTACGTGGCTGGGGGTCTCGTGGCCTCCGCTGGGTGGCGAGGGTGGCTCTACCGGATGCTCGCTACTTGTTGGAGGATTTCCAGGTGGTTCGATTGGTTCGGTCCAGGCGGCGTCGTTCAATAGGACATTCGCCGTCCCCGTTGCTTGATCCGTCACGACCAGGTCGGGGAATCCGTCGCCGTTGAAGTCCCCCGCGGCGAGTCCCTGAGCCTTCATGGCCGCTGAAATGCTAAGTGGCGCTTCGAAAGTTCCATCTCCATTGTTCAACAGCACGCTGAGAATGCTGCCTTTGCAACTCGTCGCAGCGATGTCAGGACGAGAATCACTATTGAAATCCGCGACGACCGGCGTGCATGCGTTTCCGGCGGCGGTCGCGAAATCGCTGAACGGGGCGAATGAGCCGTTACCGGTTCCAAGGAGCACTCCAACGCGCCCACCGTCCTTGGCAACGATTAAGTCCAGGCGTGAGTCTTGGTTGACGTCGGCGAGCGCATGGCCTGACGAAGCCGCCCCGATGGCAACGTCGGTCTTGGTCGTAAAAATGCCTGGACCACTGTTCAACAGGACGCTGACTGTCTTGCTTCCGCGATTGTCAATGGTCAGATCCAAAAGGCCGTCGCCATTGAGGTCGCCAATGTCGACGCCACGTGGCTGGGTCCCAACGCTGTAGAAGGTCGGCTGCCCAAAAGACCCGGTTCCGTTGCCGATAAGTACAGCAACCGTCGAAGCGTTTAGCCAATTGGTGACCGCCAGATCGATACGGCCGTCCTGGTTCAAGTCACCGGCAGCCACAACGGAGGGCGCCATACCGGCGGCGAAATCATTCCGACGCTTGAACGTTCCATTGCCGTTGCCGAGCAGCACGCTAATGGTGTTGCTGTTTCGATTGGCACTGACCAGGTCGAGCCTGCTGTCGCCGTTGAGATCCACGATGGCAAGCCCGTAAGGATACCGGTCGGTACCAAAACTCACCGGCGCGGCGAAACCACCAGCGCCGTCGCCGAGCATGACGGTGATCCGGTGATAATCCTCAACGGCAACGGCCACGTCTTGCCGCCCGTCTCCGTTCACATCCGCCACCGCCGCACCGGCCGGGAATTGACCGACCGTGTACGGCACCGGCGATGAGAAACTAAGTAGATCGCGATTTTCGAGCCGTTCGACGCAAGGCCGTACACGGCGCAATTGAGTTGGGGGCATGTGCCATTCTCTCCGGAGATTAGGTGCGCGGGGTTCCGGTGTTGGGCCGGTGGTAGTATGACCCAGAAACCGCCGATTTACCAAGCAATTTTTGTGCCTCGTGTCAACCGTGGCAGAGCCGGAAGCGTAAGCGGCGGTTTTTGTTTCTAACCGTCGCTTACGCATCCGGCTCTGACTCCGTCCGAAATGAAAAAGTTCCAGAAGCGAAAACGGTCACCAGGCCCGCAAGGCCGTGTTGTATGGAATAAACCCACCTTCGGCGGATCGTATTGGCTAGATTGAGTGTGTCCACGTTATTGATGCCTGAAGTTCGCGGTTGCCTTTGAAGGAGGGCGAGCCATGTTGTTAGTTTTCGGGCGCGCTCGAAACATCATCTCGTCAGCGGTAGCTCTCACTTTCTTCGCCAGCAGCGCCGGTTGCGTCGACTTCGAACGGGAAACGATGGTATTCGTCTTCCCATCGAACGTACCTGAAGTGCGCGGTTTGCTCGTTTATGAGGGTCTCGGCGTCGATGGCAAAGGGGCGGACGATCTGCAAAAGGCCACGGAGCAGTTTACCCGGATCGTAACGCAGGGTGACGAGTTCTGCCTGGGGGACAATTGGATCCTTCATCAACGCTTCGTCCCCGACGCGGATGACACCCCGGAACAGCAGCGCGTCAAAGAGTTTTGGCGAAGGCACCTGGTCGTTCGAAACGGCGCACTGTTCCGCAACGCGGCCGGCAAGCTTTGCGCCTATCAGACATTGACGATCCGGGACGCCAACAAGTTCGTCGATGAGCTGAACGGACACCTCTGCACATGGATTGCCGAGTTTGCCAACGGGGTGCTCGCCGAGCCGGAGAAGCGCGACAAGAACGTGGACGAAGAAACCATCCAACTCATCAAGAAAGCGGCGGAATCCGATTTTCGCTGGGTGGATCTGGAACCGGGTCGGATAAACATCGCCATCCCGGCAACGGATCAGACGATCCGAAATGTCAAACGCGAACTCCTCCTCTCCGAGCTTACGAAACTACAGGACATCGTCGCCAACGGCGGCCAACCTCAAGCAGGCGAAGACGAGAAGCAGGCCGCCGAGCGCCGGCTAAAGTTGGTTGGAAATGAGCTGGTAGGATTGACCGCTTCCGCGAAACTGATCGCGGACCTGCCCTTGAGCCTCGACCACGGACACAACCGCGTTACGATCTCGTTCGGTGTTGGAAGCGGGAATCCGATGCGATTCACGACACCGGAAAACAAAAAAAAGACCCCGGACGAGAAAGAACTTCTCAAGCTTGCCAAATCGCTCAAGGTTCCGTTCCGCGAAGACCTGAAACCCGACACGTTGATCGAGGAGTTTATCAACGAGAAGGGCGTTTTGCGCCGCCGCTAGTCCGCATCGGCGGCCAACACACCGACTTGCATTTTCGATGACTGCTCTTTGGAACGAAACACTCGTTGTGTCGCTTTGATGAAGTCGGCATCATCCGCCTTGTAAATGTTCGCGACAAACTTCTGTGGATTGCGATCCACAAGGGGAAACCAGGTGCTCTGCACCTGAATCATGACGCGATGCCCCTTGGCAAAGGTGTGCAAAACGTCTTGTAACTCCACGTTGACTTTCGTCACCGTGTTTGGAGTGAAAGCTTCCGGCTTTTCGTAACTGTTGCGAAATCGGCCACGCATGACTTCGCTGCGTACCATCATCTGGTAGCCGCCGAGGTGCTGTTCCTTCGACATCCCTGGACAGTCCTTGGCATCCGGCGGGAATACATCGATTAGCTTGACAATCCAATCGGAGTCGGTCCCCGACGTGGAGACGCAAAGCTCCGACCGAATCGGACCCGCCAGCGTCAGATCTTCGTTTAACACATCCGTCTGATAAACCAGAACGTCGGGACGGCGTGCGGCAAAGCGCTGATCGTCGGTCATGTATTCGTTCGTCATGCCGATGGCAATCGACTCGGTGTACGGGACGGGTTTCTTCGGGTCGCTGACGTATTCATCGAAAGCTTCACGTTCTTCAGGGGGAGGATCAAACGATAGTCGACCATTGTCCCGGAAGTAGAGTGTCTTCCGTTGCACGGCTTTCGGCGGCCATTGGTCGAATTGCCGCCAGCGATTGGCGCCGGTTTCAAACATGTGCGCTTCTGGAAGGCGATGTTCGCCGTTTCCCTTGAGGAAGTGCTCGAAGAACGCGGCCTCCATTTGCTTTTGATAGAACGGAGAGGTCTTGGCGCCGAAGTGTATGTTGCCGAGACGATCGCCATCACGCCGTGACCAGCCGCCGTGATCCCACGGTCCCATAACCAACGCGTTGAAGATGCCGGGGTTCTGTTTTTCGACAGCTTGATACGTGTTTAATGCTCCATATAAGTCCTCGGCATCAAACCAGCCGCCGACCGTAAGCACCGCCGGCGCCACTTTCTTAAGGTGCGGCAGGATGTTTCGTTCGCGCCAGAACTCGTCGTAATTCGGGTGTTCGACGAGGCGATTCCAAAATGCAATCCGATCATTAAAGTGCCGATCATTGACGTTCTTCAGCGAACCGAGATCGAGGAAGAACTGATAGCCATCGGGAGTTCCGTGTTCGAAGCCTTTGCCCCAACGCGTCGTCGGCTCCGGCCGGGATTGACCGAATGCTGCCATGAAATTGAACGCGTGCGGCAGGAATAGCGCGCCGTGATGATGAAAATCGTCGTACCACCAGTCGCCGATCGGCGCTTGCGGCGAAGCCGCCTTGAGCGCCGGGTGAGCGTCGATCATCCCGGCCGAGGTGTAGAAACCGGGGTAGGAGATGCCATACTGACCGACGTTCCCGTTGTGGTTTGAAACATTCTTAAGCAGCCAGTCGATGGTGTCGTACGTATCGGTGCTTTCGTCGATCTCTTGGGCCGTTTCCTTGTTCGGCCGATGCGGCCGGACGTCTTGAAATGTACCTTCCGAGAGGAAACACCCGCGCACGTCCTGAAAAACAAAGATGTAGCCGGTTTTGAGTAAGTCGAGATTGCGCGTGAGTGGGTCACGGTATTGGTCCGTCCCGTATGGCCCAACGCTGTACGGCGTGCGAACCAGTAATAAGGGATGCTTCTTTGATGTATCCTTGGGCGCGTACACGGCGGTGAACAGCCGAACTCCGTCACGCATCGGCACCTGATGCTCTTTTTTCGTGTAGTGCTCGCGCGTGTACTTAGAAACATCCTCCTTTTCCTGGGCGATGCCGGCACATAATGCCGTTGCACTCAAACAGGCGGCCGTAGTGATCACGGCGGCGCGCAGGGGAGTTCCAATCATGTCAACCGGCCCTCTGTAAAATACCGTACGTCCAACATCCGTCTATTATCGTCGATGCCATGCGGGCGTGTGGCAACTCGAAATCAAACAGAGTGCAAGAAATTCTCTCACTACGATGTCGATTCGGCCGGCGCCTAAGCGTCTTGTAAATGAATTCCGGTCACGGTGACTGGACGGGTTAGATGATCAGTAGCACTAGGAGAGCTCCAATGAAGAAGGTGTGTTCGTTCGTTTCGGTGTGCGCGGCATTCGCCATTGTCGCCGCCGCTTCGGCAACTGCGGACGAAAAGCCGACGGCGAAGGCGACCACATCGCCCGCGTTCGAAAAGGTCAAGAAACTGGCCGGCGATTGGGTGATGGTTCAGGACGGCAAGCCGACGGAACAAGTCGTTTCCACGTATCGGTTAACGGCCGGCGGCAGTGCCGTGATCGAGACGATTTTCCCAGGCAGCGACCACGAGATGGTGACGGTGTTCACGGCCGAAGGGCCCGACCTTTACCTCACCCACTATTGCGTCCTCGGCAACCAGCCTAAGCTCAAGGGCGATCTCAGTGCGGACGGAAAAAAGCTGGTTCTCAAGTGCGTCGGCGGCGGCAACCTGAAGCCGGACAAGGATTCCCACATGGGCGCTGCAACGATCAACTTTGTCGGCGACGACGAAATGAAGTCGGAGTGGACGCGGTGTGAGAACGGCAAGGCTTGTGAAACGCACGCCTTCCACGTCATTCGAAAGAAGAAGTAACCCCAACTCTTCGCCGCTTGCGGCTTAGCGCCGCTGACATCGACGCGGAGCCGCAAGCGGCCTCCATCCGCAACCAACTCGAATTCTGCTAGAAACCAGCGCAAAAGGCTTGACTTCGGGCTGTCGCCCGGTGAAACTGTTTAGCGCAACCCAGCACGAGACACGGAACAGGCTCCATTTGCGGCGTGGCTAATGCAGCGTTACCATAGACAACTGCATGTTGCCCAGCTCATGATGTGCCGTATCGCTGCCGGCCCGTCCGATGAACGAGCCAACCATCCACGAGGAAATGCTCGGACGACTTACCTGGGATCCCGCGCGCGGCTGGTGGGCTGGGGAAACCGAGCTATTTCCGCAACAACTGGTCAAGATTGGCTTGTATCAGGACGCGGATTTGTGGTCGGCCTTGAAGGCTGCCCGGGCAACCTTGGACCGGATTGGCGAGACCGAGTTCGACCTTCGCCGAGCTGCCGCGGAGGAGTTGATCGACGACTACAACGAGGAATGGAACGACTATTTCCTACCGCTTGACGAGGAAGAATTCAGCAAACGGATGCGACTCGAATCGATCGTGTTCTTCCCGGACGGTCAGGCGGATTTGTTCTATGACGACGGGGGGTTGTTCGAGGGTGAAACGATGATCGTGGCTGTAGGGGCCGACGCATCGTTTCAAGGGGTGGGGTTTCCGCGGTAGCTATTTGGCACCGGCGCGACAGTTCCATTACCAGTATGTGGGGGGAGTTGTCATGGGTCTGACTCGCATGCGCGCGCGGCCGCGAGGCCGGGGGTTCACCCTGATCGAGCTTCTTGTCGTTATCGCAATCATCGGGATATTGATCGCACTTCTGTTGCCGGCAGTGCAAAAGGCAAGAGAAGCCGCGAACAGAACTCGGTGCCTGAACAACATGAAACAGGTGGGCTTGGCCTTCCATGGCTACCACGATGTACACCAGGCCATGTTTGCCTGGAACAATCAACATTACTATGTAGCCTACTTGTTGCCGTTTATCGAACAACAGAACGTCGCCCGTTTTTACAATTTCAGCAAATCGTGGGGACACATTGATAATAAGTTTGCGATCAGTCACGATATTCCGACATTGGTCTGCCCCTCGGTTCGAAACTCGCGCCCACTGAAGTTCGTGACCGACTATTGCATTGCCTCGCACATCGGACACAATTCAGCCGCCTACAAAGGCATCGGAATGACAACGAGCAAGACGGATTGGCCTTCACTTGAAGGATTTTTCGGCCTCCGCACGACAGCGAGCGGCGGATCTGTACTCCCGCCTCCGCCGACGAGGTTTGCGGACGTGACGGACGGAATCTCCAACACCTATATGCTTTTCGAGGACGCCGGACGGCCGGATTACTATGACGGTAAGAATGGCACGGCGGGACAATATCCAGCCAATCACGAGAAGTGGGCTGATCCGAGCAACATGATTTGGGTGCAGGCGTGGTGTGGCTCGCCGATCGACTGCAATAACGGAAATGAGATTTTCAGTTTCCATCAAGGCGGCGCGCACGTCGTAATGGGCGACGGTGCGGCGCGACTCCTAAAATCGTCCATAGCGCCCAAAGCGTTTTGGGCTTCATTCACCCGCGCTTACAACGACGTTGTGAATTCACAAGGGGCCGAGTAACAAGTAACCAGTAATAGAGTTGCCGGCGCGACAGGGTCATCAATTGATTATCTGGGGGAGCGGTCATGTATCGAGCTTGTAAATCAATCCGGCGGCGAACCCACGGATTCACGCTGATTGAATTGCTAGTGGTTATCGCGATCATCGGTATCTTGATCGCACTTCTGTTGCCGGCCGTGCAAAAAGTTCGGGAAGCGGCTAATGCGACCAAGTGCCGCAACAACATGAAGCAAGTCGGTGTTGCGTTTCACAGTTATCACGACGTGAACCAGGTTTTCATGGGCTGGTCAACGCGATTCAACTACGTGGTGTTTTTGCTTCCGTATATGGAACAACAAAACATTGCAAAGCACATCGACTATAACCAAAACTGGACCCACGCCAACAACAAGTTTGCGATCAGTCACGATATCCCGACCTTGATATGTCCGTCGGTACGAAATCTTCGTCCGGGAAAGTACATTACCGATTATTGCGTCGCGGACCGAATATCCGGCGCTGCCAAGACGAACATGGGCGTACCGAACATACCGCTTGCCGCGTCGGAAGGGTTTTTTGGATCAAGTTCAAAACCGCCGACAAAGCAGTCCGACGTAACCGACGGCCTTTCGAATACGTATCTGCTATTCGAGGACGCTGGACGCCCGGAGTATTACGACGGAAAAAATGGTGCGGCGTCCGGCTACCCGGCTACCCAGGAGAAGTGGGCTGACCCGGGCAACCGAATCACCGTGCAGGTATGGTGCGGGACGATGATCGATTGCAACAACGGCAACGAAATTTACAGCTTTCACCCGGCAGGAGCACACATCATGACCGGTGATACCTCCGTCAAGCTGGTGAAATCGTCGATCGCGCCTAAAGCATTCTGGGCCAACTTCACTCGAAATTACAACGACGTTGCGCAGCAGCAGGATTAGACGTTGCGGCACTATGAACCCCACGGAATAGGCGTGCCCGTGTTGAAGGGGTACGTTTGCCCGAGTTCGTCGCGCAACACGATGGTAGAATCAAGGCCTAACGCTGTGCAGACCGGACTGTGCTTAGCGTTTGATCTCCACATTCAGCGTAGCGGTCTGCATTTCACCAGTCCATGTGGTCCAGTCTTGTGCTGTCTTCCCCTCTTGTGCGCGAATTACATAGCGAACGGTGTACTTGCCGGGTTGCAAGCCTTCGATGTGCCAGGAGTTGCCGCCTGCGTCCACCCAGGTGAGAACCAAGCATTGGCCGAAGGGCGCGATCCTGGCTGGCTGGGCAAGGGTGCGGCTAACTGCCGGTTCCATATGAAGTCCTTGCGGCTGGCGAGCGGGTCGTACGGCTGTCGCTTTCTTAACCGGCATCTCCTGGCCATCTGAAGAAGTCATTTTGACTTCAGTAATACTGGGGATGACTCGGGCCCACACCGGCTTGCGCACGCTTTGGATCCGGAACCCAAGATAGACAACGTTGTGTTTCCCGACGGCGGGAACCGGCCAGGCGCCGTCCGCCAAAGCAACTAACTCGAGATCGTTCGCCACAGTCGGCGGCGATGCACTTAGCTCCCGGATTTCCACGGGGACGCTTTCCGTCCGAACCTCGCCAGCCCATACGCCTTTCCGTTTCGTGGTGTTGTAGTGCAACGCCAACAGATAGGTGCCGGGCTGTAGCATGTCGATCGAAAGATAACTTCCGGTTTCATCGTTCCAATTAAGTGACATCCCCTTGGCGCCACCACTTGCCAACCTCAACGGTTCTTCAACGGTAACGGTTTTACCGGGATCAAGCACAAGCGGTTCCGGTAGCCGCCGCCCACCGTTTCGGCCGTGATTCTTAGATGTTAATGGTTCACCGTCAGCAGTTCTCAGAATTGGCTCCCCTAGAATGGGCAGGAACCGGACCGTCTCCTTGCCCAGATTCGTGACCTGCAGTTGCAACCGAAGGAGGCTAACGCCGTTCGGTCCTGGCGTCGGCCAAACGGGGCTAGCGACGACCTCAAATGCCAAATCTTTCATCGTCACTGGATTGGAGACGTGCAAACGCTCTGGCGGCCATGGTCTGGGAAGTTTCGCGACGTTCTTCTCTTGGTCGATGTAATCGCCCAGCGGCGCTCCACCAGAAATCCCTAAGCCGGTGCGCAACAACGCTACGCTTAGTATGGTCGCTGCAAACATCACCGGTTTGCTCATTTTGATGCCTGACACTCGACTTTTGAGCGCGGCCACCAATTTATACGCGGTCTAACCCCACGGAATAGGCGTCCCCGTATTGAACGGGTACGTCTGCCCGAGTTCATCGCGCAGCACGATGGTAGGATCGAGGCCTAACGCCGCGCAGAAGTTCGCGCCGATATCGGAGTTAACCAGATTACCGTGATCCCTATGTCGCATTCCCGCCAGTATAATCAACCGTGGGAGGCGCCGCGATGCCGATTCACGATTGGACCCGAGTTAGAGCTGGGACGTTCCACGCGTTCCATGTCAGTTGGGTTTCCGCGATTCAGGAAGCACTGAATGCGGGCCTTCTCCCGCCGTCTTACTACGCCCAGGCAGAACAAATCGCCGGGCCGCTCGGCCCGGATGTGTTGACCTTGCAGAGTAATGGGCTTTCAGGAGGTGGAGCTGGCGCACCTCCGGCGGATTCGGGGATGATTGCCGTGGCCACCGCCTCGCCGTCGGTGAGATTCACGGCCGTTGCCGAGCTGGAGGACTATGCCCTAAAGCGGCGTACGGTGGTGATTCGGCACAGTAGTGAAGATCGGATTGTCGCCTTGCTGGAAATTCTGTCGCCGGGAAATAAGAGCAGCCGACACGCGATCCGGTCATTCGTGGATAAAGCGGTCGCGTCGCTCTACCACGGCTTTCACTTGCTGCTTGTGGACCTCTTTCCTCCATCGCGCCGAGACCCGCAAGGCATCCACGGCGCGATCTGGAGCGAAATTAGCGACGAAGCGTTTCAGTTGCCGCCCAATGAGCCGTTGACGCTTGCCGCCTACTCGGCGGGACCGGTCAAGCAAGCCTATGTGGAACCCACGGCAGTCGGGCGCGAACTGATGGCAATGCCCCTTTTCCTGGAGCCGGAATTCTACATCAACGTGCCGCTGGAATCGACCTATCAGGCTGCCTACCGCGGCGTCGCCCGGCGTTGGAAAGGGGTGTTGGAACAAGACGCCCCCTCTTGATCGGGCGTCAGCCGTCTTCTGGAAAAAAGGAGAAACTAACCCCACGGAACCGGCGTGCCCGTATTGAACGGGTACGTCTGCCCGAGTTCATCGCGCAGCACGATGGTAGGATCAAGGCCTAACGCGGCACAGAAGTTCGCGCCGATATCGGAGTGGGTGTAGGATATTCCCGAGGGATAGGCCCCGAACTTGTCGCTGGCGCCGATGACCTGGCCTTTGCTGACCCCGGCGCCGAAAACCAAAATGCTGTAGACGCCCGCCCAATGATCGCGGCCGTTCGGCGCTGCGCCGCAGCCGCCGGGAATCGGTTTGCCGATCATCGGCGCCCGTCCGAATTCACCGGCCACAACAACTAGCACGTCGTCGAGCAACCCGCGTTCCGTCATATCCTCGATGGTTGCGGCGATGGCACGGTCGAACGGCGGCAACAAGTCTCTTTTAAGAATGTTGAAGTTATCCCCGTGCGTGTCCCAAACCTGCAAGTTCGAGGTGCCGAGGTTGACTTGCACAAGCGGCACGCCGGCTTCGATCAGTCTTCGGGCGAGGAGCATTCCCTGGCCCATCTGGTGCCGGCCGTAGTGGTCGCGGAGTTTCGGATCTTCCTTGTTGATGTCGAACGCCTCTCGGCAGGCGGACGACGTCAGAATATCGGCGGCCTGTTTACGGAAAACATCCAACCCGCCGGCAGAGGCCTGGCGGTCGAGTTCCTTGCGTTGATTGTCGATGGCGGCCAGGAGCGACGCGCGATCATCCAGCCGTGCAGGAGTCATCTCCGCAGGCAACACCAGGCTTCCCGGGCCGAATTCCTTCGAGTTCGGGTCGCCGTTGACAAACCACGGGTCGTACCGCGGACCGAGAAAGCCGGCGTTCTGCCCGGGATAGCTGTAGCCGGCGAACAAAATCCGCGTCGGCACCACGACCATGTGCGGCACGCCTTTTTTCCCCGTCTTGGTCTTGGTAAGCACGGCGCCGATGTGCGGGCGATCACGCCGCGATGCTTGTAGCCCGGTCCCCGGCGGATTCTCAGTTGAGCCGGCGAAAAACATGTGCGTCGAAAACTCATGCGTGAGCGAATTGGAACGCATGGAGCGAATGAGCGTCATCTTGTCCAGATGGCCGGCGATTCGCGGAATGTGCTCGGTGAAACGCACGCCCGGAATGGCCGTCGCAATCGTGCTGAAGCTACCGCGAATCTCGGCCGGCGCATCCGGCTTCGGATCGAGCGTGTCAATGTGACTCGGAGCACCGGATGCGAACGCGAGGATGATGCCCTTCACCCTCCTACGTCCCGACCCCGATTTCGTGTCGGCGGCTCGTGCTTTCAATACATCGGCTAGGCTAAGTCCCACTGCCGACATCGCCCCGGCCGTGAGAATGGTTCGACGTGAAACGCGAGGACCAGGACAGACGACGGTGTGTGAGGAGTGCATGAGTGCCATTCTAACCTACCGCGTCGCCGGGTCAACAATTCAAACCCTGCTGCTTGCGGGTTAGCGTTTATCTCGCTAAGCCGCAAGCGGCGCTGATCTAAGTGCGGAGCGCGTGGGCCAGAAAATCATCCGCCAGGCGCTTGGCCAGGTCATCCACGCCGCTTTGGATTCTTCCCCATTCATCGTCGGACATCCGGGTTCCGCGTGGGGCCGATGAGACTTCGATATACGCCTTCGCTTTTGGTTCGGTGCCGCTTGGTCGAAGTGAAAGCTTGGCATGATCGCCCATGCGCCAGATCAGGAAGTTGCGGGCGGCGCGGTCGGTGTCGCCCTTGATCGGGCCCATGCGGCCGTTTTCGTCACGAAGATCCTCAAACCCAGTCACGGTCAACCCGGCGATTTGCGTCGGCGGGTTGGAGCGCAGTCTTTCCATCATGCGCGCCATCTTCTGCTTGCCTTCCAGGCCGGTCATTACAATCGGGGCCATCGTATTCCGGTGGTAACCGAATTGTTCATACATGTGTTGGAGATACGCCAACGCCGTGCGGCCCTTGCGTTTTTGGTCGAGGGCAAGTTCGGCAAGCAACAAGCACGCCGCGCCAGCGTCTTTGTCCCGTACTTGGGGCAGCGCCATAATTCCGTGGCTCTCTTCGGACGCGATCACGAAGTCCTCCGGCGTGCCGCGGATGTCGTCGAACGAACCGGTGCTTTCCAGTTGCCACAGCACATCGGCCATGTATTTGAATCCGACCAAAAGGTTATTCACGACCTGTGCCCCGAAGTGCCGAGCGATCTTGGTCACCAGAGCCGTGGTTACTTCCGTGCACAAGACAATGGGCGACGGCGGCAGCCGACTCTGTTCGCTGAGTTTCGCCAGCTTGAAATGCGTGAGCAACGCCGCGATTTCATTTCCATTGACATACCTAAAAGGGGTCAGGGGACAGGGGTCAGGGGCCAGTACGTCCGGTGCCTGACCCCCGACCCCTGACCCCTGACCCCTGGGAAACATGGTCCCGACGCGGTCTGCATCGGGGTCCGTCGCAAGCAAAATGTCGGCATGGCATTCGTCACCCAAAGCGGCGGCGCGATCCATCGATGCGGGGACTTCCGGGTTTGGGGATTGGGTCACGTTCGGAAACTGGCCGTCGGGCTTCATCTGTTCTTCGACGGGTGTCACACGGAAGCCCTGAGCGGTCAGGACTTCCATCGCGGTCATGGCGCCGACACCGTGAAGCGGCGTGAAGACGACCTTGATCTCGTCGAAGCGAGGCGGCGGTACCAGGCTTTGCCGGCGGCACACGTCGATGTAGGCCGCATGGGATTCTTGATTGAGATAGTGGACTTTTCCGGAACGCACGGCCTCCGGCCAGGGCAGGGCTTTGATAGTCGTGACCTGGTCCACCAGCTCGGCCATGATCTGATCGTCCGGCGCAATGGGTTGGCCGCCGCGCTCGTCGTAGAACTTGCCGCCATTGTCATCCGGCGGGTTGTGGGAGGCGGAAACATTGAGACCGCCTTGAAACCGGAGATGACGGATGATGAAAGAGAGTTCCGGTGTCGCCAGATAGCGAGGGCTGTCGGGCGGCAGAACGGAGACGTGAATCCCATTGGCCGTGTAGACTTCGGTTGCATGGTGGGCAAAGTGCTTGGATGACAAACCGAGAGCGGGATTAGGAAGATCGGGATTGTATTGATGGCGTTTGTCCTTGAACTCCCGAACATCGTAGGCGACCGCCACGTGAAGCACGGCAGCGCCGGGGAATTGCTGTTTGAGGTACTCGCAATGACCTTGCACCGAGGCGCCGAGTGTCCACAGGTTCATTCGGTTAGGGCCAATCCCTACGGGGCCACGGCGTCCGCCGGTTCCGAAAGGCAGAATCTCACAGAACCGATCAATCAAGCCCGGCCACTGTTTGGTTTCGATGAGCCACTGTAACTGCGGACGATAGGGCGTGAATGCGGCATCGGTGAGCCAGGTGCGTAGATGCTCGAATGCCTGATTTTTTACAGCCGGATCGACCTCGACGGTTTGAAACCCTTCTTTCGCCGCGGCAAGCAAATCCATGAAGCATCCTCGTGAAGTCCTTGGCGGAGGCTAAATGCGTTCCGGCCAGTCGCCTTGATAAACTTCTTGAACCGCGCAGGTCATGTAAACGTGGTTGTCATTTTGATCCCACTCGGCATCTACCTGGCCCTCGGCGAAGTGAACGGTCAGGCTGCGTTTGGTTCGCCCGGTCAAGCCGCCGGCGACGGAGATGGCGCCTGCGCCGGTTCCGCTGATCCGCGCTTCGCCCAAGTCTCGTTCCCAGACACGGACTGTCACGTCGTCCGGCTTGTTGATTTTGACGAATGCGACGTTCGTCCGTTCCGGAAATCCGGGATGCGTTTCCATCTGCCGGCCGACACCGTTCACCAGTGCATCGGAAAGCTCGCGTACAAAGATCACGGCGAAAGGCGTACTCAGACCTATTGCCGTGACATTATGCATGGTGTCCGGGAAAGTGACCGGCACTTCTACCGGCGGGTTGCCCGGCAGTGTTGTGGGAATCCGGGCGGCCTGCAAGTTCGGTTGGCCGAGGTCGATCCGTACTGTCGTCGCGCGTCGCTTCGTGGCGGGGACCGTCAAATAGTGCAAGTGCGGACCTGCTTCAACCCGGAGCTGGGAGTGGCGAACGATGCCGCGCGCGGCCGCAAACGCTGCCGCACAACACAGCGGAATGGGCTCCGGCCCGCGATCTTGTCCGTCAGACGAATACACACCGGCCCGAAAATCGCCTCGAGTGGACCGTTCGATGGCGACCATGCCATCCGCGCCTGCCCCAAAATGCCTATTGCAAATCGCGCGACTGAGTGCCGACGGTAAATGTGGTTGGGTCTCGTTGATGCTGTCGATTGCAATGATGTCAATGCCGGCGGCATGGAGCTTGCTGAAACGCATGAGTTCGGTCCTGCCGACTTCTGCACGCGCTGGGTTAGAACTGATATCCGAAGTGTTCGATGTCGCGGGCATACCTCTCGGCAACCAGCTGCCGCGTTCGCTCCGAGTAATAGCTGCGATAGTCGCGGTGGCTCGACCGGTTTTCATGAGGCAACACAGTGCCGGCCATGCCGAGTTTTGCGAGGATCGCGCAGGCATCCGCCTCCAGCGTCTCGTCAGCGCCCCACGTAATCAACGATTATTCTGCCGCGCTCATCGGTCACGTAGTCCAGCTGGTTATACATGATGCTCTTCTGCCCGTCCACATCGTCGACAATGTCGGTGCAGCGGTTCACGAAGTCGTCAAAGGTAGGCGCCTCGGCCAAAACGTACTGCCAGAATCGATTGAGTTCGGCGACAGGCTTCTGCGACGCTTGCATGATCATCGCATACCAGGAAACCAGTCTGTCCCACGGGTTGCGCACGAAGGCGAACTTGAAGTAGGAGTCGTATTGGTTCTGCAACCTCTGCCGGGCCCATCGTGCATGGTCGTGCGTTCCCTGGAACAGTTGTGCTTCAGGGTTGGTTGACCGAAGGGCGGTGGCGAGACTGGTTCCGCCCGTTTTTTGAATGTGAACGAACAAGAAACGGGGATTGTCGCAAATAAGCATAATGCCCACTTCCCGCGGTCAAGCCATATACGCCCGCCAATGGTTACGGCGATTATTGGTGGCCGTAAGAACGTCGGAATAATTGGAAATGGCCGCGCCGTCAAGCGTGATCGGCGCGTTAAGGAGTGACCTGTGCGACCGCCTGGAACTCGACCGATCCTTCATCGGCGAGGTCGGTGACGATGCGCACCGTGCGTTTGAGGCCGCCGGATTGATTGGCCTTGAACTTGACCGTGAGCACGTGGACGGGCTTGCTCCCCTCGGTATTGTCCTTGACCGTTAAATGGTCGTCCCCACCTTGGATCGAAGAGATTCGGAATGGTTTGCCGCCGCGAACGATGACCTTTTTCTCGGTTTCCTCACCGGCCTTGACTTGGCCCAGGTCGGCAACCGCCGGGCTTACGCTGAGCGAAGGCTCGATCTCGATGGTGAGCGGCACCCGGATCCGAGGCGTGGCCGGGTTATTGGTACTCACCCACACATCGGTGTACCAACGTCCCACCGGACAATCTCCGCGAACTTGTGCCGTTACTTGGTAGGTGGCATCGTTGGCGGTTCGACGTGTTTCCTGGATCGACGTCAGCACGAAGTTGCTGTCGCTGCGAATGTCCGTGATTCGCCAGTTCGCCGAGCCGTATAGGGACATGTTGACGCTTGCGCTCGGTGATTGGCCTTTTCGGGATGACCCGAATGCAAAGGCTTCCGGGCTGAAATTGACGTCGTCACGTCCATTGGCTTGCACTTGCAGCCGAACCTCTTCCCAGGCGGGGCGATCGAACTGCACGTAGATTGTCACCGCCTTGTGTCCCGAGAAGCGACGAGTGTCCATTTCTGCCATGACGGCGCTGGTTTCGCCGGGCGCCAAATCGTTTTTCTGCGCCCATGCGGTTACGCAGCCGCACGATACTCGGACACCGGCAATATGCACCGATTGTGCGGTCTTATTGGTGATGTGGAAAGCGTGACTGAGGGTCGGGCCGCGTGGTACCGAACCGAAGTCGCGCGTATGACCATCGAAAAGCGCCTCGGCCCAGGTTCCCGCCAAGCCGGACGATACGAGGGTAAGGGCGATACTCAGCGCTAGGAAGAAGCGAAACATGGTTGCGGTTATCCCGGAGCGTTGTGCCCCAGTTTCCGTGATGAGAACGACGACGTGACAGGAAACCGGGAAGTCTACGTGACATAGTCTTTATGGCTCAGCTGTTGATTCTTGTCAAACCCAATAAATGAGGAAAAATGCTAAAGGTATGCGCGATGGGCAATACGTTGCATATCGACATCCTTTCCGGCATTACACGAATGCAGTGACAGGTCTTACGGCATGGCGTGGGCGATTACCGCGACCGAAACTCGCGCAGCGCCCGACTTGACAAGTGCCCTGGCGGCTTCGTTACAGGTGGTTCCCGTGGTCAGTACGTCGTCCACAAGCAAAACCGCCCTGCCATCGAGTTTTGCACCAGACCGCACCTTGAACGCGCCACGAACATTGATCCGCCGGCCGGCGGGGGACTCTTTGACCTGTGGCGGGGTATTCCGGACGCGCCGAAGCCAACCGGGGCGGCACGGAATCCGTAACAGACCCGCAATGACCTGACCCAACGCCTCGCATTGATTGAAGCCACGCGTCCAGCGGCGCCGCCAGTGAAGCGGCACCGGAATCACCACATTCACGGCGAACTGACGCACACGCGGTTCGATCGCCTCTGCCCAAACTTGGGCGAGCATCGTTGCAATCGTTTCGCCGCCCGGATACTTCATGCGAAGTATGAGCTCGCGCAGGGTGCCTTCGTAGGGGCCCATTCGAACGGCGCGGTCAAAGTGAAGGTTCAATGCCCGACAATGACTACATCCATCGGCCGTGTCTACGTAGGGACCCACCGTGGTGGCACATCGCGGGCAGGACATGTGGGGGTCAGCAACCAAAGCGGACCGACATGCCGCGCAAAAGTACTTCTGTTCGGAGCCGATCGAAGCACCGCAAACGGCGCACACCTGGGGATACAGAAGTTGCAGCAGGCCGTCCCATAGCTCGCGGCCGAGGTCTGCGATGGGCATGGAAAAGCCACCGGCGGAATCTGGTGTGGGTATATCCCAATATCGGCTTGAGCATCGGATACGTCAAGCGGCGCGGGAAATGCTGGAGGCGCCAAAGGTTCGTTCGATCAAAGATGCAGGCGATTCACTCGGGTGTGTGAGTGTCTGCGGGGAAATGAAATACGAGTGTTCAAGGGCGTGTCGGCCACGAAGTTCCGCGTAACTCACGGCGTCGGTCATCGCCAACCAGGCTGCGCCGGGCGGAAAAGACCAATAGCGTTTTGCACAGCGTTCCTGAAAACGGTCATGCCGCTTCAGGAAATGGTGAAAGCGACACATGAACGCATCGTACTTGGATGATTCGTCTTGGCCCGTCCACACACTCCGAAGCATGCTACGTCCGACGCGCCTGAACCAACTTGAGCTAGAAGGCATGGCCGTACCGACTTCACCTCGGTACTGGGCGAGTAGCGTCGAGAAACTCTCCGAAGTAACCCAAACGCGCGGCTCTGTGGGATTGAGATTCACGAACAACCGGAGCAAGCGCCAGCCGTGCGTCGGCCGATTGGGAAATGCATCAATGTGCAACAAGTCGTTTCGCGCTGTCAACCGGAGCTGCCGCATAGCCTCTTCTTCCGGGCGATAGCTGACGCGGTCGAGCTTCCACGCGGCGGCATATTCTGGGAGGACTTTGGACAACCACGCGCTACGCGCGTTCCGAAAACGCTCCGAGGATCTTATATAGCCGAGCTTGTTGCTCTGGCGATTGCTTCCTGAATCCCGTTGTGCATCCGGTGTGCGGGTCATAACTAATGTTCTTGTGTCGCCGGCCGTTCACTCGCTGTTCAAAAAGAAACAGACGGTCGTTGTCCGCAGGCAGGGTGAACGGGCACGACGGATACACGATCAGCTCGCCGCGCTCCAGCCGTGACGCCAGCGCGGCGCCCGAACGGAAATAATCGGACAACGGACGGACCTCCGGTTTGCCGTTTCGCCGTCGTATAGCCGGAACGGGTAAGTGAGTCAAGGACGGTTGGTGTCTGAGGCAAGCATGCTGCGAAACATGAATTCGATGGCTTTAGGGATATAGTCGGGTTCTTGATACAGCGGAACCTGGAGCGTTTCCGTGAGGCTGTATCCTATGGCTGCCCGGATCAATTCCCACGCGGGCACACGTGGATCGAAGGTGGAGCGGAAAACGCCGGTCCGTTGTCCCTCTGCCACGGTGTCTGCGAGGAGCCGTTCCGTTTCCAAATAAAATGCTCGCAGAGTTGCGGCGATTTCCTCGTCGTCCGCTTCCACCAGGGTTCGGTGCATAACCCGAAGTTCGAGGGGATGTTCGCGGGTGGCCCCTAGGTAGATGTCAATAATCGCGCACAGCTTGGCGACGGGGTCGGCCAAGCCGGCCGTCTGCGCTTGCCAGCGAAGAAGCGTTGCGTGCCGCACTTCTTCGAGGACTTCCAAGAACAGCGCCTTTTTGCTTTCGAAGTGTCGATAAAGGACCGGCTCGGAAACGCCGGCTGCGGCGGCGATTTTCTCCGTCGTGGTGTCGTGATAGCCAAGCGTCACGAAGAGATGTTTGGCGAGATTAAGTAACTGCCGTTTGCGTTCCGGCTTGCGCATTCGTGCTGTTGAATTTGACACCGGCACGCGTCGGCGCACAGACTTTTTCATGGTTTTATCCTAGTTGTCAATGAACAAGCGGGCGATGCCGTGCATCAAATCGTTTACATTCATTAAACGATCAGGGAAAATTAGTTGATTGCCCGTACAAAAACTGTTAGGGATGAATCCCGTGCACCGCTGTGCGCCAACAGCAGTGCAAGGACCGTCGATCGCCACGCATCGAAAACGAGTGGACTGAGACACAACGGGATGTACAAGCACTCGATTGACCTATTGCTCGAGGCGTGTGGCGCCAACGGGGGCGTGGAGGTCGTCATCACAGGCCCCGGAAAGTCCAGGGCACAGGGTAAGAATCTGTTTCTACCGCTTGCGCTCATCGGCCGGGAGGCACAGGCGGATTTGGCGCTACCCGATCCTCAGGTCAGCCGCCGGCACGGGTACTTCCAATTGATCGGTGGAAGGCCCTTCGTCGTCGACCTGTATAGCCGCACCGGAATCTATCGTGACGGAATTCGCGCCGGCGCCGCTTGGCTCCGAAACGACCAGGTCTTGCAGGTTGGCGATTATTCGTTGCAGTTCTACTGCAACGGCTCCAATTGCGATGAGCCTGAACCGCAGTCGAATCCTCTTACCGCCACAACTCTTCACGACCATTCGGAACCGGACGTTGCACTGGAGTGTATCGGCGGCCCCACCGAGCCGTATCTTTGGCGGATGAACTCCGTTTTGGCACTGGTCGGTCGGCGCGCTATTGCGCTCGGGCTCGGCGTAAGCGACCCGAGCGTTTCCGGATTTCATTGCAGTCTCCTGCGAACACCGTCCGGAGTTTGGATTTTCGATTTGCTCGGCCAGGATGGTACGCTCTTGAACGGTCGCCGCATTCGCTGGGCACAACTCGATGACCGTGACGAGCTTCAAGTCGGCAGCCATCGGTTTCGGGTGTTAATCACCTCGTGCGGCCGCCGTACAGACGCTGACTCCACCTCACACTCCAACGGGTCGCACCTGCGCTCCTCGGCGAACGGCGGCAGCCTGGTCGCGCTTGGCCCGACCATACCGAAACCGGCGGTTACCCAGGATTTTCTGGTGTCGTTGTTCGACCGCTTCGCCGCCGTTCAGAACCAGATGTTCGACCAGTTTCAGAGCGCGATGACGACAATGGTCGACATGTTCAGCGACATGCAGCGCGAACAAGTCGGGTTAATACGAAGCGAGGTGGACCGGCTTCATCAAATCACGGAAGAGATCCACGAGTTGCATACCGAGTTGGTGCGACACGCGAGTGCAAATCCGGTGTGTGCACCATCACCCCGAACCGCCAAGCCGGTGGCCCCGCCGAGGGAAGCGGCGAAGCAGCGTCCGACGGTTACAGAAACGACAGACGCGGTTCATGACAAACCGGCGGAGGCGCCCGTGTCAACGGCTACGGCACCCTCTTTCGAGCTTCCGACTCAGCAAGACGCGGCGGACGGAGATGCCTGGCTCTACGACAAGATCGCGGACTTGCAGCGCGAACGCCAGAGCCGAACCAAGCGACTTTTCGACTTCCTGCGCGGAAAATGAGGGTTAAGAGTGCGGTCAAGTCCACGGATTGCAATTCGTGGACTTTTCATGGCAAGATTTTCCTTGCAATCGGGCTTTTCCGCCGTAATTATGGAACGGACTGGTTTGAACGGACCATTTCTTCTGTCGAACGAGAGGAGGCTCTGGAATGTCTTGGTTTACGACCCGCAAAGGCGGGAAGCGCGGCGCAACCTCGCCACAGATCAACAACAAGCGCCCGGCTATCGAGAAGCTCGAAGACCGTTGTCTGCTTGCGTACACGATTACCGATCTAGGCGCATTTGACGGGCCGAGCGGCCCTGGACTCGCCAGCTATGCCTACGGCATCAATGACGCCGGCACGACCGTCGGTCAGTCGATGGTCAGCGGTTTCCGCTACTCGCACGCTTACAGCCACACCGATGGCGGCGGACTTACCGATCTCGGCGTGCTGAACAACAAGTTTAGTCGGGCCGAGGACATCAGTGCATCCGGCGCCATCGTCGGATCGTCGACCTATTTCGCCAACAGCCCGACACTGTGGCACGCGTTCAGCTACATCGGCGGTGTCCGCAAGGATCTCGGCGGACTCGGCGGGCCGATTAGCTTCGGCACTGGCATCAATGATTCGGGTGTCATCGTCGGGTACTCGAATTATCCAGCGGGTCCCGCGGACAAGTACAACGCAGCCAGGTGGAACCTCGACGGCACCAAGACCAACCTCGGCACGCTTGGCGGCAACGACAGCAAGGCCTACGACATCAATAACGCGGGTCAAGTCGTGGGCGCCGCGACAGATAGCGGTGGTGTCGAACACGCCGTGCTTTGGGATGGCGCCAACAAGATCAATATCGGAGTGTTGCCCGGCAGCGAAGTCGGCAGTGAAGCGCGGGCCATCAATAGCTTCGGCAAGGTGGTCGGCGGCTCCTACGGCATTTTCGGCCAACACATGACGACAGTCTACCGCGCCTTTCTTTACGACAACGGCGTCCTTACTGACCTCGGCGATCTAGGAACAGGCGGGAAATACGCTTTTGCTTACGACATCAACGATTCCGGCGAGATCGTTGGATGGGGAAATACGGCCGCCAGCGATTCGCCGAAACACGCTTGGGTCTGGCAAAGCGGCGTAATGAAGGATCTCAATTTGGAGATTCCCGCGGGCACCGGTTGGTTGCTTGTAGCAGCATACGGCATCAACAACAACGGCCAGATCGTCGGCTACGGCCTGAAAGACGGGCAGATTCGTGCCTTCAAATTGACGCCAACTCCCTCGCCGATCGGCGGCAGTGGACGCAACGTCGACGCGGCAGGAGCGAATGCCGCACGCATACGCATGCCCCGACCGCTTGTCGAAGTCCCGACGACTTTCCGGACTTCCACCGACATCCCAGCGTCCGGACACTTCGCCATTGAAGTATGTCCCGGTGACGACACGCCGCAGTTGGTTGAGAACACGATGCGTCCAGCAATCAAGCGCGCGGCACCTGCCCCACAAGTCACGTGGGCTGTGGTGGCCACCGCGAAGATCGACGAGACGACCACTCTCAATCCATTTGCGACCGGCGCAGAGCTGGCGTAGTAGATTCGCTAAGCCCACGGGCGGCGACGGCGGCGACCCGTGGGCTTGGCATAGCGCCCCAAAAAACACTTTCCAAATCAATAATTTCCTTGCAATTTGCCCCGTCAAACGTCATTATCGATGCTCGCGGTATCGCCGGGAACAAGTACTACGGGAGAGGAGGACATCGCATGTCTTGGGTAGACTCGCTTTTGGGCACTTCACGAAAAGCAACACGCTCGAACAAGCATCGCGCACTCGCGCTGGAATCGCTTGAAGAACGCACGCTGATGACGAGCTATTCCGTCATCGGGCTGGATACGCTCGGCGGACGGCGTGATTACGCCTATGCCCTGAACGATACTCCGACGCCGGTCGGCGAATCGCAAAAACAAGGCATTCGGCACTTCTCGGCCGCCTGCTGGGATACCGCCGGCACGAAGACGGAAATGGGCGTCCTCGGCGGCAACAAGTTCAGCGTGGCTCAAGGCATAAATAACGATGGGGACATCGTCGGCGCCAGCAACTTTTCAGCTAGTCCGACGGCGTTTCATGCTTTCCTCGGCACATGTACAAACGGCGGAACGACGACCGATCTCGGTGTGCTATCGGGAAGCGGCAGCAGTTATGCGATGGGAATCAACGCTTCGGACGTCATCGCCGGCTATTCCAACTTCTCCGGCGGCGCAGCGGACAAGTATCACGCCACCAGGTATAGCGGCGGATCGTGGGCGGACATCCATCCACCGTATGGCGGCGACACGAGCCGGGCGGAAGACATCAATAACGCGTCAACGATAGTCGGCTATGGCAACACATCGACTTCCGGTGCCCACACAGTCGCCTGGAGCCGAACCAGCAGCGGGAGCTACACCGACTTGGGCATTCTGCCCGATCCAGGGTGGGGCCTCGGGGCTCCTGAAGGGTCTGAGGCGTACTCCATCAATACCGCCGGAGTGATCAGCGGCGCCAGTTACATCCAGGGTGGCCTCGGCGTCAAGGTTTATCGTGCGTGGATTTGGGAAAGCGGCTTTGGGTTGACCGACCTCGGTGATCTCGGTCTAGGCGGAAAGCACAGCCGCGCACTCGGGATCAATGATTCCAAGGTTGTCGTTGGCGAAGCTAACACCACATTTGGCGATTCGGCCCGGAACGCGTTTATCTGGGATTCAACCAACGGGATTCAGAACCTCAACGACATGATACCCGGCGGGTCTGGCTGGGTCCTGAACCAAGCTTACGATATCAACAACAACGGGTACATCACCGGTTGGGGTATTTTCATGGGCAAACCGAAGGGCTTCCTCTTGATCCCCGACCCGTCGCCGATTCCGTCGCCCGGCCCGTCGATTGATCCGGCCTCGGTGCAGGATTGGACCGTGGAACATGCCTTGCCGCTTACGTCTAGCGGACGTGCCCGCCAACAGGCGCCAGCGGTGAATGTTGTCGAGACGCAGCCCGAATCCAAGCCGCTTGCGGCGACAACGCCGAACATTCGAGTGATTGCCGCCACGGCCGAACCCGTGGAAGGCTGGGATATGAAGCCGTTTAACGATCCGCTTGCCTAACGACCTATAATGTTGCCGCGGGCTTCATGTAATGCCCGCGGCAACAAACTTTGAAGGAGGCGACCGACACACAAGACGAATTGACGGAAACAGAGCGACCGCATGGAAGAGGCAAACACGCGGTCAGACGAGGCAAACCAATTCAAGCATGATCCATCCGCGTTCACGGACGCACCCCCCCGCCGTGTTTCCACGCCAACGGACTAATTGACGTACAGCTTAGACGCCGCTACCGTTCGCGCCGCGCCGATAGCATCGACTCGACGCAACGCACTTACCCACCTACCGGAACTTGGAGTTGGCAATGTCGATTTTCTCGATCCTGAATTCACCGCATCGCTCCGCACGTCGTCGCAAACCGATTACGAAACGACTCCGCCTGGAGGCCTTCGAAGACCGCCTGTTGTTGAGCTACTCAATCGCGGACCTTGGTACGCTCGGGGGGACCACGAGCACCGCATTTGCGATCAACGAATACGGCCACGTCGCCGGTGCCTCATCGAACGGCACGGCAAATCACGCCTTCGTTTACAAAGGCGGCGCCATGACCGACCTCGGCACTCTCGGCGGCACGGAAAGCGCTGCCGCCGCGATCAATACCGTCGGCGCCGTTGTCGGCGAGTCGAGTCATGCAGGCGGTGGCGCCGACGACCGGCACGCATTCGTGACCTCAAATGGGTCAATGACCGACATCGGAACTCTGGCTGGCGCGCGCAGTCACGCCTCGGGCATTAACGACCTCGGTCAGGTCGTCGGATATTCCACTTTTGCCGGCGGCGGTGCCAGCGAATACCATGCATTCTTGTACTTCGGCGGCACTTTCACCGACTTGGGGACGCTCGGCGGCCGCACCAGCAAGGCGCTGGACATCAACGCACAAGGGAAGATCGTGGGCGCTGCCTCTTCGAGCACCGGTGATCATGCCTTCATTTACGCGAATGGCTCAATGACGGACATCGGCGTGCTCCCCGGCTACCAGACCGGCAGTGAGGCGAATGCGGTTAACAATCAGGGTCACGTCGTCGGCGGTTCGTTCGGAACTTTCGGCGTCCATCAAACGAAGATTTACCACGGCTTCCTTTATAAGGACGGCGTGCTTACGGACCTCGGCAACCTGGGCCAAGGCGGCAACTATAGCACCGCGCACGACATCAATGACAGGGGCCAGATCGTAGGCAGCGCCAACACGAGCTTCGGCAACTCGCCGTTTCATGCCTTCATTTGGCAGAGCGGCAAGATGACCGATTTGAATTCCCTCATCCCGGCGAATTCGGGTTGGGTGCTTACGACGGCATATGGGATCAACAACAAAGGCCAAATCGTCGGCTTCGGTTCAAACGGAGCGGGACAAACACGCGCATTCCTGCTGACGCCGAGACCGGCGTGGATGACGGGAAAGACGCGACTTATCGTCGTCTCGCGGCCAATTCCGGCCAATAAGAGCGGTGCACTCGGACCAGAGGCCGCGGCACCAACGACACAGAGTCCAACAGCCGCCAATGACCCGATTGAAACTTCGGGTCAGACCTTCGGCGATACATCTCGTCCCGGGCTTGTGCGATTGAAGAGCATTGCCGTGGACGGAAATCTCGATCTGAACTTGGCTCCGCTTGGGTGAGTGGACTTCCGCTTGCGGTTTCGTGCCCCCAACACGAAACCGCAGGCGGCTTCGGGTTTCACGTCTAGATCACATCGCGGGTAAGAACACGTTGTCGCGCTTGGAAAAGGTGCAACGACGCTGTGTTTTTCACCACTCACCTGTACCATTAAGTAAGATTGCGAGACGACGGAGCACAAATCTGGAGATATCACATGACCCGCGCATTGATCCTGGTTGTGTCGCTATTGTTGTTGCTCGGGGTTTCCGTTCTGGCCCAAGACGCCAAGGACTCACCCGCACAGGCGGAATACAACGCACTCCTTGATGAAGCGAAAAACTTGCATGACAAAGTGGCGAATGCGTACGAGGCCGCCAAAACCGAAAAAGACAAGCAACAGGTCCTCGACAATTATGAAGCGAACCTGCCTCGACTCGGCGCGCGGTTCCTTGCGCTGGCCGAGAAGCATCCCAAGGACGGTGTGACTTTCGACGCGCTTCAACGCGCGCTTACCTATTCGGGCAAGAGCGGCGACGGCGATAAAGCCGCCGATTTGATCTTGAAGAATCACTTCGAAAAGATCGACGATCAATTGATCGACCGCCTGGGCCGAAGCTCGGCGCCCGCAACGGCAAAGGTATTGAGTGGCGTCGCGGAAAAGAGCAAGGATCGAAAGATTCAGGCATCAGCAACCTTCAATCTCGCGCAGCACTTCATGACCCGTGCGGAAGCCGATGACGCCAAACCCGCGGACGCCGTGAAGTACGGCAAAGAAGCGGAGAAGCTGTTCGCTGAACTAAGCACCGAAAAGTACGCCGACGTCATCGGCGATCGCATTGAAGATGTGAAGAAATCGCTTTTTGCCATTCGGAACCTGGCTATCGGCCGGGTGGCGCCGGACATCACCGGTGAGGACGCGGACGGCAAGAAGCTCAAGCTCAGCGATTTCCGCGGCAAAGTCGTGGTGTTGGACTTCTGGGCCAGCTGGTGCCCGCCGTGCATGGCCATGGTTCCCCACGAACGGGAACTCGTGAAGCGACTGGATGGTAAACCTTTCGTTTTCCTCGGCGTGAACATGGATGACAACAAGGAGACGTTGAAGAAGACGCAGGAGAAACATGAGATATCATGGCGATCGTTCTTCGATGGCCGAACAGGCCCGATAGGCGAGACTTGGAACATCCAGACGATCCCGGCGATTTTCGTGCTCGACGCCAAGGGTGTGATCCGCTACAAGGGCGTCCGCGGCAATGCGATGGATCAAGCGGTCGAGACGTTATTGAAGGAAATGGGTTCGTAGCTCGCACTCACTTTCCGCGGTCCTGCAATCCCAAAGCGACGCCGATTTGACCGAACGGACGGAGAGACTCCGGTTGCAAGCTCCCGGCGGCGTCCAACACCGCTGCTGCATCGCCGTGCTGCCCTGCATGCCGCGCGCGTGCCTCGAGCACGAGGGGGTTGGCGGCGGCCTCGGGTGATTGGAGCGAGTCCAAACTCGAAGTCGAACTTTTCTGAAGCTGGCCACGAACAAGTTCCACTTCTGCGCGTTGGCGTAGCGCGACATCGGATGTGTTCTCGATTATCGGAGTCAGCGGTTCGGTAATGCCGGCCACTGCCGCCGCCTGCGAAAACCGCACAAGCGACCAGCCGTCGGGAACGCGTCCATTCATTTCCTTTTCCACCACCGCCACCGCTGATTCCACGGCCTTCCGCGTTTCCGCCGGATGGGTGGCGCCTGTTGCCGTTGCAACAGCAAGCAATGCCGCAAACCGATCCGGCGCGGCCCCCAGTGCTTCAGCGAGGCGCAGGGCCTGATCGTGGTTGCCGGCAAATGCCCACCCCGTGGCGAAGCCGACGCGAGCGTCCGCCGACAGGTTCGAGGACTCCGGACGCGCGACGGCTACTCCCATCGTTCGCTCCGCCATTTTTTCTTGTCCGAGTGCGGCCAACAATCCTATGAGCGACGGCGAGGTTGCCGTACGCGGTGCGGCGCCGGTCTCGTAGAGACCCGCCGCCTTGAGCGCGAATAACTCGGCTTCAGGCCTGTGTCTGGCGCGGAACAGTTCCAAACCCACCACTGCCAGCATCTCCGGACGACTGGTTTCCGTCCCGAGCTGAAGGGCAACGGTCTCCAAGAGTGGTTTGGCGTCGTCCATACTGGCACGAACGGCGAGCTTCCTGGCAAGGTGTCGTATCGTCTCCGCGCGAGCCTCTGGACTCGAGATTGTGTTAAGCGTCGCTCTCAAATCCTTGGGCGCTTCCGCCCAGGCCACTCGCTCTCCTGCCTGCGCTTGTGCCGGAGTACCAAACAGGTCAGTCCAAGTCAAAACCAGATCCAATGCCATTGACTCGACGTCTGTGCTCGGCTTTCCCGCCGCCTCCGCGTTCAGCAAAGCCTGAGCCTTGGCAAGGTGCTTTCGAGCATCGCCAATTTGCCCCTCGCGCATCAAGTATTCTGCTAACGCCCGGTGAATCTCGGTCGCATGGAGATTGGTCAGGGTCGACTTCCCCAATTCCGGGACGGATTTGAGGGCGAGCGTGAAGGCCTTATTCTGAAGATTCTGGCCGCGAAAGTGCATGAACGCCCAGGCCCCTGCGCCGATAACGACCAGGACTCCGGCAACGAGGATTCCGCGTTTGATCCACTGTTTGGTGGTCAACGGTGGCTTTTCAAGTTCCTGCGCTTCTTGAATGGCGACCGAACTGACACGGCTGGCGTTGGTGCTGCCCCAAGCTCCTTCGGGCGCTGCAGGCTCATCACGCCGCATACCGGCCGCCGGCCCACGAGCCGTGACCTTCCTCCAATCGAGCGGCTCCTTCTTCGTTGGAAGCGGCACTTTGATGATGCGCCGACATTCCGGACACGGCGTCTGTTGCCCGGCAAGCTCCGCGCTAACCTCGATTTCCTCATCGCAAAAGGAGCAGTGAAAAGTAACGGTGCCGACGTCCTTCGCTTCGACGTTCTGCGGCTTGGGTTCGTCGGTGAGGGCGGCTGCCGCGAACTCCTCAATTTCCGCCGCGACAACGGGATCCAACGTCGGAATGTTCACCGCTTGCTTGCAACCAGGGCAGCGCGCCTGCCGACCCGCATGTTGGGTGGGAACTTTCAGGGTCTTCTTGCAATGCGGACAGTTGAAGCGAATGCTCATAGTAACATCACCGCTGCTGTTTCGATCGAGTTTACCAGAACCATCGCCCGAGGAAAAGCATTCGAGCAAATTCAGACGTGGTTAGACAACCGGAAGGCGCGTCCTTCCGCCTTCACTAGGAATTCCAGGTGTTCGAAGAACTGGATTCGCTGACTCTTCCTTTTCCCATTTGTCAATCTCTTCCAGCAGGGCGTCGACCATCTCGCTTTCCAGAACGTTGCGCACGATCTCGCCGCGCTTGAAGATGACGCCTTTGCCTTTACCGGCCGCGATGCCTAGGTCCGCCTCGCGCGCTTCGCCCGGGCCGTTGACCACGCAGCCGAGAACGCTCACCTTAATGGGGGTCGTCCGGCCGGCGAGGCGTTTTTCCAGTTCGGCGATGATCCCCTCAAGGTCGATTTCCAGCCGGCCGCACGTCGGACAGGCAATAAGTTCAGGTTTCCGGACGCGCCGCTGCGTCGCTTGGAGGATGTCAAAGGCGGCGGCAATCTCTGGAACAGGATCGCCGAGCAAACTAATTCGGATCGTGTCGCCGATGCCATCGAGAAGAATCGGTGCCAAGCCGCAGGCCGACTTCGTCACGGCGTATGGCGCCTTCCCTGCTTCGGTGATACCAATGTGCGTCGGGTAGTTTGCTTGCTTGGCATAAAGTCGATACGCCTCGACGGCGGTGATGACGTCGCTCGATTTTAGCGACACGATGATCTCATGGTATCCTTCCGATTCCGCGATTTCGATGTACCGTATGGCGCTGTCGACCATTGCCGGGGGACAGGGAAAGCCGTACTTTTCTGCCATTTCACGCTCGAGGCTGCCGGCATTAACGCCGATCCGCATCGGAAGTCCTTTGTCCTTCGCTTTGCGAATGACTTGCCGGTAGCGGTCGTAACCGCCAATGTTGCCTGGATTGATGCGGATCTTGTCTACGGGATGATCGAGCGCGGCCAAGGCCATTTTGTAATCAAAGTGGATGTCGCAAATCAGTGGGATTCGAATACGACGCTTGATCTCGCCGAGAACGGCCGCATCTTCCTTTTTCGGGACCGTCACCCGGACGATTTCGCAGCCGGCCTCTTCCAAACGATGTATTTGTTCAACGGTCGCTTCGAGGTCATGGGTGTCGGGCGTGGTCATGGACTGAACCCAAACCGGGTTGTCGCCGCCGACTACCTTGTCGCCTACTCGCACCTCGCGGGTTCGGTGCCGTTTGAAAGTGTGTTGGTATGCCATCCTGTCCTCGAAACGGGTCGGAATGTTCGGCCGCTCCATTAGCCGCCGCTAGATGCTAACCGCAGGTTTGTCTCAGTTCTCCACATATTTCAGCCTATTTGGGAGCACGGCAGGTGTCGATGGAGAAACGCCGCCGTTTGGTTAATCTCCATGGCTAATGCAGTTCTCGGAAAAGACTTGGCTTTACTTCATAAACACGGTATTCTTTCCGATATGTGAACAAGGTGTTCTCCTTTCCGCGGAGGGCGTGTCATGGCCGAAATCCTCAACCTGCTTCCGCCCGATATTCTCCAGATTGAGACGCCACAAGCGATTCACCAGCAAGAGGCAGTCGTTCCGGCAAAGCCGGATGACGATGGGACCAACCCCGCCTTGATTGACGCCGTCTTCTCGGAGACCGAAAAACCCGAGGAGATTACGCCGGCCATGGTCTACGCACTGTGGAGCGGCGCGGCGATCATTGGCGACAGGGCGCGTTCTCACTTGCAACGGATGGCAGAGGAAGATGCCGAAGACGACGATGACGAGAATGCCTCGGACGAAGACGAGCCAGGCGCCGGTCCGAAGCTGGCGGTCTGATTTTCTTTCACTTCCTTTTCGTCTTGTCCGTGCCGTTGTTATCGCTTTGCGGCACGCCACCTAAGCTGCGCCAAATGTACCAGGTCGCGATCGACCGGTAAGGCCGCCAAGGCTCCGCCAACTCGGTCGTTTCAGCGCGGTTTGGAAGCTCGACCAGTCCGAAGTGCTTCCTAATGCCGGCGCGTAAACCGAAATCATCGACGGGAAGCACGTCCCAGCGGCCGAGCGAAAAAATCAGGAACATCTGTGCCGTCCATCGACCGATGCCTTTGACCGGCAGCAACGTTTCAATTACTTCTTCATCCGACATTTCATGGATGATGTGAAGTGCGACGCTGCCGTCATGCACTTTGCCGGCCAGGTCGTGCAAGAAGCGAGCTTTGTTCGTGGAAAGGCCGTACGAACGAAGCGCTTCTTCCGACGTACGCAGAATCTTCGCCGGCTTAAGGCCAGCCCGGCCCATCGCCTTCACCAGTCGAGTGGAAATCGATTCAGCGGCTTTACTCGAGATTTGTTGTGATACGATCGAGCGCACGAGGATGTCGAAACCGTTCGGATTCGTCTGAAGCGTGCACAGTCCGATTTCCTTGATGATCTTCCTTAAGACCGCATCCCGGCGTGATAGATGTCTGCGGGCCTTTTGATATAGCTCTGCGTTGTTGCTCATGGATTAGATCTTACCGTGACATGCAATCGAGTGTAGATCACAAGTCGAATCGCGCCCGAAGGTGAGGCGGTACCACGGGACACACATCCGCCGGCTTGGAAAAAAGGCGGTAACGATTGTGTGCGACCATATCGTAGAGCCAATCACGAATTCGGATCGGTAGCAGCCGTCCAACTTCGACGAACAAGCGCCAGATTCCACCTAATCGACGGCCGATATGGATGACGGCCGAGGATCGTGTCAAGAACCGATTGTCGGCCGTTTGCACGACGAGCGTCGGTTTGTCCGACTCTTGAAGTGACGGCGGGGCTGCATTCCGAAAGGAATCGCTGTCCAGCGGTGTGAAACGAAACGCCTTACCGGTTCGGTCCTTGAGCAGGACGAAACGTACCGAGCGCTGGCACAGTCCGCAGTGCCCGTCGTAGTAGATTCGCTCCGTCGGCGCCACGAGGGGTTTCAGAATCTTGAACACGTCGCACTCCAGGACTGTTGCCGTCGCCGCCGAAGAGCTTACCGCAGACGTCAGAACCGGACAACTCTTCCATGACGCTAGTCCCTAACCCTGGGGCGGACCTCTGCCGATATAGGTATTCGTACTTGAGGGTGCATCCCGGCGCTCCCCCACGGACATGGAGAAACCAAACCTTATGGCAGCGGTCCTTGCATTGGCAACTTTCGATGACTTGCGCTGGCACGTTCGTGAAATCTTGTGTAATCATGACAACCTCGATCCCGGGCAAACTCCGCTCGGCCAGTCAATCATTCGCCGGCGGGGTCGGCCTTGCGGATTATTGTTTCAAGTCGAGGGACCGCGCTTGCTCCGCAACCACGCGGTATGGGCCGGTGATGAAAGCCGAGTCCTTTTTTACGATTCCACGGGCGCCCGCTTCGCCGAGACGCGGCTATCCGAATCCCCCGACCCGGAGAAACTTGCTGCCTAGGGGTGCGCTTTCCTACTGAATTGGCCCGTCCGCCGCGGTACACTGAATTCTGCCCCGGCATTGGAATTCATGCAATCCGCGTTCTGATGACTCAGCGTTCCCAGGCATCGATCCGTTGGCTCTCCTTTCGCTGTTCGAGCTGTAGGGCGAAGCTCCGAATCAAGGCGGCATACGGCGGTTTGCGCGGAAGGTGTCCAGAGTGTGGCTTCCGGATTGAAGCGTTGCAGCCGGTCTCCGAATCGCGTCAACCGCTCTCGACTTCCGATGGTTCTTTGGAACTCTTGCCCATCGAAGACGAATGGCCGGAGCCCGCGCAAGTCGTAGACGCGGAAGGGCCGGAGAATTATCAACTTGCAACCGGCCCCGTGGCGTGGGCGCGTCCGACGCCCCTGCCAGAGCCCGAAGGTGAACGGTACACATTGGCGGAAGCGGATGCCGCGCCGAAAAGTAGAGCGCCGGCTTCGCCTGTGCGTTTCGAGCCACCGGCCGAGCCGTATACGATGGCCGACGCAGCGGAAACTGGACCGCCGCCAGAGCGCCATTTGCCGACCGAAGCGGAAGTCGCAAGACTCCTTCCCGAACCACCGCCACCGCCGCCGAGGTTCCCGCTCTTTTCGGGCATATATACGTTTCCGTGGCGACCTTCGAATCTGATCGTCTGGTTGGCGAATGGCCTGAACTTTAGCGTGCTGGCATTGATCGCTTCCGGGATCGTGTATCTATTCGAGCAAGGCGGCCACATGTTGATTGGCGTGCCGATCCTGCTTTCAGGTGCCGGTGTGGTCTTCGCGTGGGCGGGCATGTATCTCGCCAATTGCTTCCTCGCCGTCGTCGAAGACACCGCCAACGGCAACGATGCCGTGACGTGGCCCAAGAGCGGCGGATTGCTCGATGGTCTGGGGAAGTTCTTCTATGTCCTTTGGATTGTCGGTTGCGCTGTTATCGCGACAGCCCTTGTTTGGATCGCACGCGGCGCCTCGATCTCTTCCGAAGATCTCGGTTGGGTTGTTTCGCTTTTGCCGTTCTTGATTCTGTTTCCGGTTCTGATATTGTCCGCCCTCGCGGCCGATGCATGGTGGATGCTGCTCGACGGGAAAATCATCTGGAACTTCCTGAAAAAACCGCACGCGTTGGCGCTGGTGATTGTTCCGCCGCTCGTTTTGCTTTCGCTATGTGTTTATTGGACCGCGCAACTCGCCCAACAAGCGAGTATCCTGCTTCCTTTCGGGATCGGTTTTGCCTGGGCGACGTTTGTGCTACTCTATGGTCGGATTCTCGGTCGCGCGGGTTGGATTCTGACCGAAAGCGGTGTTCGAAAGAAATCGCGGCACAAGTCCAAACCGCGGGCTCGTACCAAGCAAACTCGGCCGGCGTCGGAGGCCGAACCGGAGCCCGCCGAAGTGAACGACTCGCACGATCCTCGTTAGCCGGACTTAGCGATCATGGCAAACAATCCACTTCGACAGCTCCCGTCGGTCAACGAAGTTCTCGACGTTGAATCAACAAAAGTTCTCATGCAGACACATGCGCATGAGCGAGTCGTTGAAACGGTACGTGCAGAATTGGCTCGCCTTCGCGAACGGCTCGTGGACGGACAAACGGTAGACGGAGAATCTCATCCAGATGCAGTAGCCGCGCGCGTTGCTTTACGCTTGGGGCGTGAAGCCCGGCCGAAGCTCCAACGGATCATCAACGCAACCGGGATCGTGTTGCACACGAATCTTGGACGTGCACCCATGGCGCTCGAGGCGGCCGAGGCGGCTCGCCAGGCCGCTTGCGGATACCTGAACCTGGAGATGGACCTTGACACCGGCAAGCGCTCATCACGTCAGTCCGCAGTCCGCGAGTGGATTTGCCGGCTAACCGGCGCGGAGTCCGCCACCGCCGTCAACAACAACGCCGCCGCCACCGTCATCACTTTGCGAGCGCTGTGTCAGGGTCGAGAGGTGATCATATCTCGTGGGCAACTCATTGAGATCGGCGGCAGCTTTCGCATTCCCGACATCATGTCGGTGAGCGGCGCCGTCCTTCGTGAAGTCGGCACGACGAATATCACTCGACTCGACGATTACGATCGCGCAATCACTCCGAACACCGCCGCGTTGATGAATGTGCATTCCAGCAACTACCGCATCGTCGGATTCACACACGGCGTGAGTGTCGAGGATCTTATCGCGCTCGGAAAACAACGCGGGCTCTCAGTTATTGATGACATCGGCAGCGGGGCGTTGATCGATTTTTCGCGGTTCGGCTTCAGTGGCGAACCCGTGGCGCGAGACAGCGTTGCCGCCGGGGCTGACGTGGTACTTTTCAGCGGAGATAAACTTCTGGGCGGGCCGCAGGCGGGCATCATTGCCGGCCGACGCGACATCATCCAACGCATTGAGAAGGATCCCCTCATGCGGGCGTTCCGGCTCGACAAGATGACCCTCGCGGCCCTCGAAGCCACGCTTCGGGTCTATCTCAACGAAAGCAGAGCGCTGGAGCGCATTCCCGTACTGCGGATGTTGGACATGCCGCTTGAGACGCTCAAGCACCGCGCGGAGTCTGTCGCCGCTCGATTGAATGAAATCGATGGAGTGCACGCAACGGCGCACGCGGATGAGGCATTCGTCGGCGGCGGGTCGCTACCTGCACAAACGATGGGCACTTGGGTTGTGGAAGTCGAAACACCAAACATAAGTGATGCCGAACTGGCTCAACGCCTTCGGTTAGGCGCCCCGGCAGTGGTCGCCCGGCTCCGCGATGGGAAACTGGTTCTGGATGTGCGCACCGTGCTCGAGGAACAAGAAACAGAATTGATTGTTGCGATGCAGCGAGCGGTCGTAGCGACGAGCTGATGGGTGTCGTCAATAGCTAAGGTGGTGCTCTGAATCCAATCTTGTCGCGCACCGCTTCAGGCAAGTGTTCGAGGAGCCGGCTGTGTTCGGCCAGGATGCGGCTGTGTTCTGCAAGCACTCGCAAGATCGCTTGCATATCTTTTTCAATCCTTGCAAATCGCTCCTCGTTTTCTCCAAGCCGTCCGACGAATGCGGCTTGGTTATTGATAAGCAACGCCATCGCTTCCGCGAGTTTTCCGTTTCCACTCGATATGTCGTTCTTCTTTGGCATTGCTCCTCCGGCGTTGACATAGCATAACGGAATCACGATTCTCTGCCAACGATCGTATTGGTTAGGTGAACGTCCCGACTAATGCCGATGTCCGCCACGTGTACCTTACCCGTGAATTGGGCCGAGTCTGCGCGAGCGAAACCTGTCTTTTCTGCAACAAAAGTAACCGTGTAATGGGCCCGCACCGTTGGCCCCAGCGGAAGCCCTGAATCGCAGTCCAGCCCTGACGGAATATCCAGGGCAAGAATTCGGGCACGGCTGGAGTTGATCGCCTCGACCACCCCGTCAATGGGCGGACGAATCGGACCGGTCAATCCGGTTCCGAAAAGTGCATCGACAATCCAGTCCGCCGAGTCGAATTCGTCGCGTAGCGCCTTGGGATCAATTGGATTCCGATCGTGAACCTGAATCGGCAGCTTGAGGCGTTCAATGATTCCATAATGAACGGCGGCATCGCCGGTGACATCCCTCGGTGAGGCGAACAACAAGACCCGCACCGGCACGTGACGAATATCAAGCTGGCGCGCGATGACGAATCCATCGCCGCCGTTGTTTCCTTTGCCGCAACAAATCACAACCCGACCGCTCACGCCCAGTTGGATCAACCAATCGGCCGCGTTTCGGCCGGCGTTTTCCATGAGGACCACACCCGGGACACCGAATTCCTCGATGGCACGTCGATCAAATGCGCGAACTTCCTCACGGCTCAACGGCATTTGCGCATTATACCTGGTGACAAAATGTAACGTTGAGACTGGCGAGCTTGGCAATCAACGCCCCTCCGGCGGGCGAAACCGGAAGGGCGAGGGCGACGCCACGATTATCCGAAGAATTGGAAACCGTCAGTGAGGTACCACAACACCATGCCTTGCACCGACGCGACCGTTGAAGCGATCAACATGGCGCTGGCCTTCTTGTGCAAATACACCAGCACCAGCACACCGAGGCACGCCAATGTGCCGGCGAACTTCAGTCCAATGAGCAACGGCACATCGTCGCCGCTGGCTTGCAGAATCCACTTGGCGATCGGGTTCTCTTCCACCTGAGCCGTCACGGGATACCGCAAGTTCAAGTACGCGTCATAGGCCGAGGTCAATCCGATGAAGAGCCACAACACGCTATAGATGAGATGCTTCATGATCGTGCCGTCCCTTTGTCTTCGCCCCGTCGTTCTCCCACTGGTAAGGGATCGCCGCGACGTGCGAAAACCCGACATTGATAAAGAGGAATTCGACGGGAGCCGTCACTAAAAAAGGCGGGCAATGTGCCAACTCAGTCGAACGGAATCACAGGGAAGGGTGAGTCAGCAGATCCTTGACCATGTTGTTTTTGTTTGACACCCATTAGGCGTCCGGCCATACAAGCGCCAATTCCAACTGACATCGGATGAGAGCGCCACGGCGCATGGGTCGGGCCGGCCTCACCATGTCGGTTCGGCCGGCCCTCGATTGGCGTTGCCAATCTAACCCGGAGCGGATCAACGAATTTCCCGGAATTTACCGTGCAAAAGCAGCGTTCCATCGCTGGAAAAGACCGACACCGCCGACGCTGATGTGATCGGCGCTACGGCCTCGGTGCTGGCAGTGAGTTCCAGCGCTCCGCGGCCCTCTTGAAGATTCATACGGCCGGCCAACTCGCCATCGACGACGATAAACGCCACGTCATGGAAGTTGATTTTCTCCACGGCAACGCTCAGCGTCACCTGGTCGCCGATCGTCATGCACAACGCGCGGCCACTCGCGCGTGGCTCATACCGGGTGCCCTGGAGATGGGCTAAGTGCCGGCAATCTGCCGCGACAGCCACAGCCGCGAACCCCAGCATCAGGGCCACTGCCGCCAAACCACTCAGCTTGCGAAACGTAAACATCATCCACCTTCCTTTTTTGAAAAAGACCACAACGTGTGAGGAGCGGCCGCCACAGGCCGCTTATGCCGTTTGCCTCTGCTCGCGTCGTTCCCGACAGGCGAGAACAACTCGCCTACGAAGGGATCGCCACGGCCCGGCGAAACCCGACACGGGGTTGAAGTTTTTTTGTTTTTTTTGAACGGGCGTTTTTGATGAGATCGGTGATTGGTTCGAGACGGTGGCGTCAGCGCCGGTTTACGGCGCCGTCTGCCCACGGCTAGTAGTGATGACGCCAAATTGCAGCGGGGAGCGTACAATACGGCCAGTGAAACGCGAACCACAACTTAACGTAGCATTGAGGATTCCCATGCCGGTCATGGTCGAAGTTCAACTGGATGATGCACTCAACGCTTCGTTCGAGGCCGTTTGTGCGGCGCGCGGACAGGATAAGGAACCCGTACTTGCAGAACTCGTTCGCCGATTCGTTGACGCCGAGCAGATCGACGCTCTTTTGAAAGACCCGGACTTGGCCTCCGCCTACCGTGAACTCGCATCGGAAGACCTGAGCCTCGCAAACATGGCGTTCGACGACTATGAAACAGGCCTTCGAGAAGCGGATCGGGTATGAATCGCGGAGATGTTTGGGTCGCGGACCTCAATCCAGTGCGCGGTTCTGAGCAGGCTGGAACGCGGCCGGTATTAGTTCTTCAGGCTGATCCGCTCAATACTTTCCTTCGCACCGCGGTCGTAATTCCGTTCACGAGCAATCTCAAATGGAGCCGATTTCCCTTCTGCTTACTCGTGTCGTCGGGCGATGGCGGGTTGGCGATCGACTCAGTCGCGTTGTGCCATCAAGTCCGCGTCTGCGATAGAACTCGGCTGTTAAGTAAGCTCGGAAGCCTCGCTCCAACCACGATGTCGCGAGTTGAGCAAGCCATTCGGATCACACTGGCGGTGTGATTCGCTTCGCAACCTTGCCAACGTGTTGTGGTCTGCGAACGGGGATTACCGTTTCCTTCCTTCAATCAACTCCTCAGCCTCTTTTAAGAACGCCTTCGCGTCCTCCGACGGCTCGCTTTGCTTCATGCGATCGCGCAGTCGGGTGAGGAATGTCTTGGCTTGGTCGGCGTTGCCGAGTTGGTGGTGGGCCATGGCGAGGAAGGCGAGGTCTTCTGGGATCGAAAGTCTGCTCTCGGAGTTGAGTTCGTCGGAGCGGGTTAGCGTCTTAAGAGCGTCTTCGTAATTCCCACAGCGGTACTGGGCCACGCCGAGCGTATTGAGATAGGTGCCATTGTTCGGCTGCGCACGACAGGCGGCTTCGGCCAAATGTAAGGCGAACCGTAACGGCTCCGCCTCACCGCTAAACCGTACTACCTGCCAACTAGCGGCGTTCAATTCCAAGGGTTCAGCCTGTTCGGGATATTGCTCTGCGATGGCCAGTGCCCGAATCCGATCCTCGCCGTTGAGGAATTTGTCGTCCCGAATTCGGCGCAACATCTCGTTTCTAAGTGGCGCTTGCTCCCATGTAGAGTTAACGACATCAACAACATAGCGCGCGCGACGTTGCTCCGGCGTTGGCATCTCCCCATCCCATATCCGAACGGTTTTGTCACCTGAGGAAGTAGCGATGCGTCGCCCATCCGGACTGAATGCCACACAAGAAACAAACTTCGAGTGCCCCCTGAGGTTCAAGAGTTGCCGACCGCTTTGCGAATCCCATACTCTTGCCGTATTATCTTGTGATGCAGTTGCAATGCGACCGCCATCCGGACTGAATGCAAGCCCGACAACATTGTCTGTATGCCCATGCAGGACACGACGGTTCTCGGCACTCTGCGCGTTCCATAGTATTACCGCATTCTGAAAAGTAACATTGGCAAGGCCGTCATCGTTTGGTCTAAATGCCACGCAAGGCCCCCCACACCGGAACGTGTATGTGCCCAAGAAGGGCGACTTAAGAGAAGACAGTTCCTTGCCGCTGAGTGCGTCCCATACACGCGCCTGGAAGTAGGATGCAGCCCCGATTTGACGGCCGTCTGGACTAAAGGCTACGCTAAGTGCCGAGTCGCCGCTGAGGCTAAACAGTTTCTGGCCGTTCTCCGCGTCCCACACCGCCGTCTTATGAGAGGCGGTGGCGATGCGGCGGCGATCGGGACTGAAGGCTACGCTGGTGACCCAACCCGTGTGCTGAAGTACGAAGATTTCCTCGCCGCTCTGTGCGTCCCACACCCGCGCCGTGTTATCGCGCGAGGCGGTGGCAATACGGCGGCCATCGGGACTGAAGGACACACTTGTGACACCGTCCGTGTGTGCTTTGAAGGTGACCAGTACCTTCCCGCTTTGCCAGTCCCAGACCCTCGCCGTCTTGTCAAGGGAGGCGGTGGCGAGGCGGCTGCCATCAGGACTGAAGGCCACGCCACTGACGTCATCAGTATGCCCTCTTAACGTAAGGGGCCCCTGCGATTCGACATCCCACAGTCGCGCCGTGCCATCGTCTGAGGTGCTGGCGATGGAGCGGCTATCGCGGCTGAAAGCGATACTTGTGACGTTTTTCCTGTGCCCTTTGAGTGTGGAGAGTTCATGGCCTGTGGCGGCATTCCAGAGACGCATGGTGCTGTCTCGCGAAACGGTGGCGATGCGGCGTCCGTCGGGACTTACCGCCAGGGGTCTTAATGAAGTCGTGTCAGTATTGATGCGAGCCACTAGCTTGCCGCTGAATGCGTCCCACAGTTGCACAGTTTTGCTGTCCGCGGTCGCGATGTAGCCGCCATCACTATTGAAGGCCACTGCGATGCCGTCGCGCGTGTTTAGAGTGACTAACTCTTGGCCAGTCTTGGCATCCCAGATGCGCACTCTTTGATCGACTGACGCGATGCGGCCGCCATCGGGACTGAACGCCACGTTGGTGACACCACTCGTGTGCCCTTTAAGGGTGAAGAGATGCTGCCCGTCTAGTGCGTCCCACATCCGCGCCGTCCGATCGAGGGAAGCTGTGGCGATGCGGCGGCTATCGGGACTAAAGGCCACGCTAGTGATACTGCTCGTGTGCCCCTTAAGGATGAGAAGTTCCTCACCGCTAAGTGTGTCCCACACCCGAGCCGTCTTGTCCTCAGAGTCGATTAGGACGTTGCTGCCCTCGGAGTCTTTGCCTCGTCGGGAGCTAGAGGCTGTAGTGGCGATGCGGCGGCCGTCGGGACTAAAGACCACGCTAGTGACGGCGCTAGTGTGCCCTTTGAGAGTGAATAGTTCCTGACCGCTCCTTGCGTCCCACACCCGAGCTGTGTTATCCATTGAGTCGGTGTAATAGTCGCCGCCACAGCCGGTGGCAATGCGGCGGCCATCGGGACTGAAGACCACGCTTGTGACGGCGCTCGTGTGCCCTTTGAGGATGAGAAGTTCCTGACCGCTCCGTGCATCCCACACCCGAGCTGTGTTGTCGCCGGACGCGCTGGCGAAGCGGGCGCCATCCGGGCTAAATGCAACGCCAGTGCGCCAGTATGTCTTAAAGCTAGCACGTTCTTGATTGCAACGCGTACGCCAGAAGTACCACTCAAACCCTCTATAATCAATTCCTCCCGTTTGCTCCGGCGTTTGTCCCTCCAGGAGTTCAACGACGCGGTCGATCCGGTCGTCGTCCCAGGCCTGTTGAATCAGATGCATGTCACCTGCGTAATGCGAGCTACGTGCACGGTCGGCTTCCCTGTCCGCACGGTCGGCGTTCTCCTTCGACTCGGTGCTTTTGCGCCGCTCGAGAACAGCAAAGTATGCGGCGACCATGGTGCCTGCAGCTAGTACGAGCGCTATTGTGAAGAGCGAAGCCGTCATCGCCGGATTCCGCCGGCACCAGCGCCAGCCGCGCTCCACGGCGCCCACGGGCCGGGCTTGCACCGGTTCGCCGTTCAGCCAGCGGCGCAGGCCCTCCGCCAATTCGCGGGCAGTTTGATAGCGGCGCACCGGTTCCTTGCGCAGGCACTTCAAACACACCGTCTCTAAATCGCGCGGAATCTTGTCGTTTGACTTGCGCGGTGGCCGGGGTTCTTCGTGCATCACCTGTTGGATCATCATCACCCGTGAGCCGCGGAAGGGGAGTTCGCCGGTCAAGAGTTCGTAGAAGATCACGCCGAGGCTGTAGACATCGCTGCGAGCGTCGGCGGCGTGGGCCTTGCCCGCCGCTTGTTCGGGGCTCATGTAGGCAGGGGTGCCGATGATGTGGCCATCGAGCGTCATCGTCACTTCGGCTTCGTTGCGGAGGGCGAGGCCGAAATCGGTAATGAGCGGCGTCATATGGATTAGCCGCGACGCGGAGTCTTCGGAGCGGAGCGCGGGACGTGCATCGGCCGACGCGCTCCGCTCCGAGGACTCCGCGTCGCGGCTAAACGACATCAGGATGTTCGCCGGTTTCAGGTCGCGGTGGACGACGCCGAGCGTGTGCGCGTAGTGGACGGCTTCGGCGATGTCGGCCAGGACCTTCGCTGCTTCGCGGAATGTAAGGCGTCGTGTTTGCAGCAAATCGCGCAGCGGGGCGCCGTCGATGAAATCCGAGACGATTGTCGGCAGCCCGTCCAGTGTTTCGACATCGTAAACGGTGACGATGCCTGGATGGCGCAGTTGTGCGGCGGCGCGGGCTTCCCGGTGAAAGCGCTGAAGCTCGGAGTCGTTGGTGAGCAATCCCGTGTGCGGAATCTTCAGGGCGACGACGCGGTCCAGCTGCGTGTCACGTGCCTTCCACACGGCGCCGAAGGCGCCGAGACCGACGCGATCCAACAGTTGATACTTTCCCAACGGCCGACTGGCACTGGTCGTATCGGTATGGTGGGCATCGCGCACGGTAAAACTGCTACCGCAACCCGGACAGAGCACCTCGTCGGAACGGTCGTCGATTAGGTTGATCGGGTTGTGACAATGCGGACAGCGAATTCGTTTCGCCCGAGTTCCAGAAAACATTCCATCGTTCTGTGGCGAGCCGGGAGCGTCAGCGACCGGAGTTTGGCCGGCCACCAACGCCGTAACCCACTGCGGTTCAAGCTCAGGGAAACGGGTCAGGTATTCATCCGCCGCGAGCGTGTCGCCGGCGCGGCGGCGCCAGTCGATCTCCACTTCGACCAATTCGCGGATCAATAACGTTCGATTGGCCGCGAGCACCTCCGCCAGGTAATCCTCAATTCGTGGCCGTTGACCTGCTTGCCAGGCTGCCTCAAAGCGATCGCATATGGCATCGATCCGACTGACTTGGCCCGTATCAAGCGTGCTGTCGCCGGGTGCATCGTGGTCCGACATTGGGCGGTCTCCTATCCCTTTTGTAGTGACTCACCACGAAGACACAAAGAACACAAAGCCCGTGCTTTTCTTGGTGATCTTGGTGCCTTGGTGGTGAGACTGATGCACTACCATGCAGCGGCGATTGAAAGTGATGTTTACTGCTTTTCTGCCTGACTTTGTCGCCACTTGTCTTTCAACAAATCCAACTTTCGCTCGACCGTTCGTTCGGCGCAGCCGAGCTTCTCGGCAATCTCTCGATTGTTGTAACCCTCCAGCTTTAACATCAAGATGTCTCGGATCATTTTGTCCGGCAACAGGCCGCACATCTCCTCCACGGTTTCGGTGAACATGGCGGCGTGCGATGCGGTCGGTTCCGGGCCGGGGAGCAGGTTCACGAGATCGACCATCGAGCCGGACTGACCGGCGGCCATTTGGCCGGTTTGTTCGCGGCCGACGTCACGGCCTTCGCGTTGATGGCGGCGGACCGCGTCGCGCACCTTGTTCAGTGTGACGGTGACCATGAGGTCGATCATGTCATCGCGATTGGCAAACGTGTACTGGCCTCGCTCGAGCCGGGCGCAAATGCTCTTGTACATGCTCTGCACCACGTCGTTTTCATCCTCGCGAACCTTGATCGCGCCGCTTAACCGGTTTCGAGCCAGTTCCAAAAGTTGCTGTGAGAACCGCACCCAGATTTCCTGAGCCGCACTCTCACGAACCGACTCGTCCGGCGAACGCAAGTCCTGGAACAGATGGGTAACCGAACCCGGTGAGTTCATGGTGAGGTCGCTTTAAGAAAGGGTCGAGGATGTATGCACAGCATACCGCGCTGGCGGTGCGTGGGCTATCAAATACAGAGGACATGAGGTTTGCTAGCGGGCTACGAAAAGGTACGATGAGACATCGGAAGTCGACAGCACTACCGGCCGCGTGGTGGAATGGCAGACACAAGGGACTTAAAACACCTTGCCATCCGCGGCGGTAAATGTTTCAGTGCAAGAAATTACGCTTTCCACATCCTGACACGGCACGGTTGGCTGGCACGGATATAGAATTGGGCAACGGCCCGAGGAGTATCACGTGGCGAGAAAACCGTCGAAACCGTGGTTCCGTTCCGATCGCAATGCGTGGTTCGTTTGCCTTCACGGCAAGCAAGTAAATCTCGGTCCCGACAAGCGAGAAGCCGAGCGCCGAATGCACGAGCTTCTGGCTCAGAAGCCGGATACCCAAGTGTCCCACGCCGAAGGACTTGCCGTCGCCGAGGTGATCGACAAGTACCTCGAATGGTGCCATAAACATCGCGCGGCCGAGACTTTCTCTTGGTATTTGGACCGCTTGCAAAGCTTCCTCGATTTCGTCCCGCACATCGCACGGCAGCCTGTCACCGCCTTGAAGCCTTTCCATGTGATCGAATGGGCCGACAAGCATAGCCGCTGGGGGAACTCCTACCGCAGGGGAGCAATTATCGCCATTCAAAGGCCGTTCAACTGGGCCATGAAGCTCGGCTACATCGACACCAATCCCCTCCGTTTCGTCGAAAAACCGCAGGCATCGCGGCGGGACAATCCGATGGCCCTCAAGGATTTCTCCGAGCTGCTTTCGCACGTGAAGGATCAGGAATTCAGGGATTTATTCACATTCGCTTGGCTTGCCGGAACTCGCCCGCAGGAAGCACGACACATCGAGGCACGACATGTCAATTTCGATCAAACCCGGATCGAAATCCCACCTGACGAAGCTAAGGGCAAGAAACGCTGGCGCCTCATTTACCTCAATGACCAGGCGCTTGCGATCATCAAACGACTTGCCACTCTGTATCCGAAAGGAAAACTATTCCGCAACACCGAGGGAAACCCCTGGAAGACCTATACTCTCTGTTCCCGCTTCCAGTCATTGAAGGAAAAGACCGGCAAGCGATTCGCCGCCTACGACGCGCGACACGGTTTCACTCAAAGACTGTTGGAGGCAGGTGCGAATCATCTCGTGGTGGCTGAATTACTCGGTCACGTTAATGGCAACATGGTTAGCCAGACGTACCAGCACATGAACAAGGCCGACAACCATCTCCGAGAAACGATTAGGAAAGCTTGACGGCAGCTGCCCCATCCTCACGCTTGTTTCAGCTGAATGAACTTGAGCTTGAGCCTAGGCCGGGGTAGGGGAGGCGCAGGACGCACCTCCACCACCCCATTTAGATACTCGGTAATCGCTTCTTCGGTAATCCGAATGACGCCGCGACCTAGTCCCACGCGCGAGAATCTGATACGTCCCAATGCACAAAGGCCATACACCGTCGCGGCCGACACGCTAAGCGTTTGTGCCGCATGCCTCACTGTCAAGAGGCTCTTCATCGCTATCGCACCGTAATCGTAATTCAACGTTTCCGCGTGATACCCGACCTTCGCTACTCAGGAAACAATCCAAGGAAATAGCAGGCGTAACCGACGATCATGGCAACCGCCGCGAATGAGGCGATGGCCAGCTCGACATCCCATTCTTCCTTTTCGTTGCTCATCGCCACCTCCATTGATCCGCAACGGCAGCCGGCTCCGGTGGCGTTTGGGCGGCTTTTTTCGCCGACCTGCTTTCCATGATCGACCCGAACATCGCGCCCAGAGCGAAGAAGAAAATCATCATCAACACGATGGATGTGTTGCCAGGGCCTCGGCGCGGCGACTCGTAGGTACGGTTTTCCACGCACACGGCCGGCGGCGGCTCCGGCATTCGGCAATCCACGGGAACGTACACGATATGCGGCCGGTCCGCCAGTAGAATCTCGCCGTGCATGGCCTCGCCAATGGGGTGTGGCTGACACCGCAGTGATCTATTCCCAGACATTGTCATGACTCCTTACAGGCGTAATGCTGTGACTCAGTTGGCAGAAGCCCCAAATCCCTGAATCCGTTTTCTCTTGGACATCAACTCGTAACATTCCAGCCCGGCCTTGGCTGCGTCGTAACATTCTTCAAAGGCATCGCGACGTTCTTCCTCACGCAGGAGCGAGGAGAACACCGACAGCAGGTGCATCGCGATTGCGAAGGCGTGATCGTGAATCATTTGAGGATTCAATGCGGCCTCCGTATCGAGCGAAGGCCCCATCGCGTCCACGCAAAAGCTGACCCGATGATTCCGAGCAAAAGCGTGACAAACAAAATGCGATAGCCCCACGGTATGGCTTCATCGGCCTCGGGGAAAATGAAGCCGTTGACGAGGAAGCCAGCCATTGACGCCACTAATCCGGCCCAGGGGAAGACAGCGTAGAATTTCTGACGCATGGTCATACTCCTTTCCAGACGGAACAACTGAAGTAAGTTCCTTCTTCCAGGCTGGCGGCGACGCGCCGCACGAAATCAGAATCATCGGGCTCACACCGTATGCGGTCCATCGCCCAGGCCAGGAAAGCGCCTCGCCTCTCACGTTGCTTTCCAAGCCGGGCGACCAGGCACGTGGCGATGATCACCGCGCAGCCCGCCGCACACCCGCATAGCACGTCTAATTTGATTAAGGCGTCCATCGCTCACCGCAGCGTGCGATTGATGAACGCATTCAGGCTCTCTGCCTCTTCAGCCAATTCCCGACAGATGCCGCAGAAATCGCTGGCTGACAATCCGGAAACCGGCACCTGCATTTGCAGAAGACAATGAAGGGTTCCGGTATCCTGCTTGCGGCATTCCTGCCATACGGCATTCCGCATCCGCCGATTGCGACGGGCCATTTCGGCAGTCAGGCGCAGATCAAGCGTCTTTCCAGCTTCAAGGCTGAAGCAGGCAGCGGGCTGCGTGGCAAAGCACACAGCCCGGCTGCCGGTCTCTTGAACCACCAACACGCCTGGCTCGCCGCTATCCACGAGAACCCACAAGGAATCTTCGCTCGTCCACCGAGCCGGCCATCCCGCCTCATCGCACCACTGTTCAATCGGAGCCACGCCGCCCCACAAGTGACGGACACTGCAAGCTGCGCCGCTTACCGCGTTCGCCACCGACTTGTGTCCGCCGCGCATCAGCCACGCGGCACCTAGTCTTACTCCATGCATCAACAATGGGGTCATCGCTATCTCCACCTTTCCATTGAAGGGTCAGGTTTGCGGGGATCCTTGCCGGCTCGCGCCGACGCCCAGAGAATTCCCCACAGGAATACAATCAACACCACCAGATCTGTCGCAGTTAGGCCACCCGCCGACATGATTGCCTCCTTTACTAGCGGCCCATATCCACTTTCAATTCCCGGCCGGTCTTGTTCAAAAACACCTCTTGCGGTGTCGGGTTGAGCATTTGGCCGGGCTCCTCGACGGGCTTGAGGTTGCTGTCGGGAAACGCCGGCAGTACTTGAGCGATTTCCCGCGCACCCTGCCGTACCGCCGCATGGAGTGGCGCGGCATGGTGACTGTTGGAAGCTGCACGTAAAGCCTCTAGGACTCGGTTCATGAGAATGATCCTTTCGTGTAAGCAAACTGGTGTCCAAAAAACGAATTTCTCAATCCGTCATTTGCTGGTCATCGCCACCTCCTTTCCCGCATCCGACTGGCGAGTACTTGCTGAGAAGTCAAGGCATCGCGGAGGTTGCGAAGTTCTGCTTCCTCTGCCATCACCGAAATCCGGCATGTAATGAACATGCTGACCGCGGCCCCGGCGAGGTATGCTCCGAGTACGGGCGCGGCCGACGAGGCCGCATAAGCGGCCAGCCCGGTTACGGTCGGCATGCCGAACTGCTTGACCGTCACTTCATTGCCCGGCAGCCACGGGCGGCCGCTATAAAGCGAATGCGGCCAGTACCCGGTCCTGCGAAGCTGGAAATGCCGGATGCGATTTACAAGCAACGCCACGAACGTCGCCGCCCAGAATAACAGCAAGAGTTGCAGCGCCGGTTCGTTTCGGGAGTTGCAGGCAAGAATGCCGAAGACCGGCATGAACAACATGCCCACCGCCGCCGGCCACGCGAAATGCAATTCACCCGCAGTGCCAGCTTTGATGAGCCAAGCCTCTACGGGCCGCGACCACATTTGTGCAATGAAGATCGCGATGTTGACGTTTTGCCGGAATTCCTGAAACGGGCCGCCGGTTTGTGCGTTGCCCAATCCTGCCGATGCATGCATGACTCAAAACCTTTGGGTTAAGGCCGCCTTGATCCATGTGTTTCCATTGCTCCAGATACGCCCGCCCTGGAAGGCGAAGAATTCGACCACGAAGTTGTTCTCCGGTCCGCCCTGCGCCAGCCGCGTGAATTCGTGTGCGGGAACGTCGGCGTGCCATTGCTCGCTGAAATGGCCGCCTCCGCCCGGCCATTGTCCCATCGCGTCGAGAATCACGTCGTACGGCTTACTGTCGCTGCCGCCCGACATCATGAGCTGCTTCGATTCGCCGAGCAGTTTTTCAAAGAAGCGGTTGGTTTCCTTGCAGGAGTTCTGGCAGATGATCTTGGTTTGCAAGTTGGCGATCCAGCCTTCGGCTTCGTTTTTCGCCTTGTCGTGGCCGCCCAATGCCGAGATCAGCATCGGCAGGTTCTGCGTAATCATCACCGAGATGAGCCCTGCTTGCCGGGCCACGGTCTGCACCATCGCATCGACCGAGGGCACGCAGAAAAACTGCGCCTCGTCTGCCCAGAGCACCGCCGGCTGTCCGCCCGACCGTTTGAGTGCTGCCCGCTGGAACGACGTCTTGAACATGATCTGCACGAACTGGCCCGGCTCGCGCCACTGCAATACCGGCATATCAAGCACGACAATCTTGCCATTAAGCACGTCGTCCGGGCTCACATTGATTTGCCCGTTGGAGACAAGGCTGGTCACCGGCTCGACCAGGAATTTGTCCAAGATGCAGGTGGCTTGCGTATAGCCGCTGGAGCGTGTCTCATTGGCAAGATTCGGCCACTCTTCCAGCCAGAAATCCGTACATAAGCTGAAATCCCGTGACTCAGCAACATGTTGTGGGCACTTCAGGAAGCATTCGGCGGTGTAGCTCTTCCGCCACTCATGCCACTGCACCGCCGGCGCGGATCGGCCGGCGGCTGGGGAAGCAGGAGTAATGGATCGTTCGGGGCCTGCGCGAGGAACTTGTACACGTCGGTCAGGCAGCACGTCTCGCGGGAGAGCCAAACCGTGGCCAATGCGCGCCGCATGATCCGCTGATTGAAATATCGCCAGAACGGTTTTTCCTGACTCCCTGAGGGGGCATTGTTCTGTGCCGTTTCGGCGAGGATGTCGAGAAGCTGCGCCATCGATTCGACAGTGGCACCGGGCTGGCCGAGTTCATACTTCACCACGTCCCAGTGATAAGGCCCGCCAGGATAGACGCGGATCAAGTCGGCGAGCCGGCCGGTTTCTTCGCAGTACCTGTGCCAGCGTTCGGCTTCGTCCGGCTTGGCGCACAGCACCAGCATGCCCGCCCCCTGACGAAGCAGCGCCCGGGCCAATTCCGCGCCCGGGCCGGTCGTCTTCCCGCTTCCGATGCCGCCGGTGATGAGGACTCCTTGATAGGCTTGATGGACCGTGATCGGATCGCGCCGGGTAAGCTCGATAAGAACTTGAGGGGTAGCGTTCCGCGCCGGCTTGGTGCTGACCAGCCAACCCCGAAGGCTATTCCTTCCGCTGGCCAGTAGGACCAGGAGCAGAACGATTCCCAGGGCGAGCGCGATTACTCTTGCATCAATAAGTGAGAGCCAATGGTTTTGTTCAAACTGGCCAGGGAATCGGGTTCTGGGCATTCCTGGTGGAAGGGTGCGATTCATTTCATGCTCCTTTCGCGACGGCGCGCACGACGGACGCAGCCGAACCCCATTTTTGTCTTTCACATCATCGGGCTAGTTGGTAAACAAAAACCGCCAGCCTTCCGGCGGCACGTGCCTGTTTTTCAAAAGCGTGGCGCAGAGCGCCCGCAAGGTCTTTACTACTTCATCGATTCCGTCTCCGGATTTCGGCCAAAGCCGTATCCGCCGGCCGTCCACTTCCAAGTCAACCGCCGCGCGCTTCTTGTCCTTGCCGCCCTGCTCGGCCTTCAATCCGGCCACCAATGACTCGACTTGCTCTTTCGACATGCCCTCGGCAGCCGCCCGCTCGAAAGCCGATTTCATGTCATCGATCCGCTCCAATCCGGCGATCAGGCGGACTGAGGTTGCGCAAAGCTGCCGGCTGTACCCAAGTAAGTCATCGGGAAGGCCCGCGATCCTGAACATCCGGCTGACGGTGCTTTCATGCACACCGAGGTAGGCCGCCAGCTCCCGGCCGGTCTTGAACCCTTCGAGTTCCATGATCCGCTTGGCGTCCGCGAATACGTCCAGCGCGTCCATACGCTTCTGCGAGTTATTCGCCTTGAGCCGAATCTTGCGGCCGAGCGACTCGGTGAACGGCTCCGCGCGGAGTTCGACGCGAAGCTTTCGGCCAAGCGACGCAAGTGCGCCCCCTCGGCGATTGCCGTCAACGATGATGTAAGGCGGCTCGCCCTTCGGATTGCGGAATCCTACCGCGGGAACGTCCTGGCCGCCTTTGAGGCGTTCGAGCAGATCGTGGTCGCGAATCGGGTCGAACCTACGGTTGCCCGCCAGCGGTTCGCATTCGGTCGTGTACTCGACCTCGATAACGGTGGATTGGGACATCGTAAAGCCTCTTGCACCAATATCTCACAATGTCCCACGCTAGTCGGGTCAGCCGGAATCTCCAAACTTAGTCAGGTCGGACTAAGTTGCCGGTGGCGACTGCCAATAATGCATGTGGGCCCGCTATCGCCTTCGGCCTTGCTCCGCCGCTTTCTCCTCAATCCCTTGGATCAGGAGGCGGGCTTCGCGGGGTCCGCCGGCAAGCCCGTAGCGAATGTACAATTCGGAAAGCTCTTCTGTGGAGGCCGCGCGGTCAACGAGAGGATCGTCGATATAATCGCGATTGCCAGTCGCGTCTTGAAACGCGACTTGGGCCAATTCACGCTCCAGGTAGAGCATGTGGCCGATGGTCATGTCGGCCTCACCGGTTTCGTGAAAGAAGTTTGGGACCTTTCCATCGTCGAATTGCTCCGGGTGAATTCGTCTCAAATCACCAATACGCAGATCGTCACTGGGAAACTGCATCGCTTGGAGATTGAAGTGCTGATCGGTCATAAGGACGGGTTGCGAATCGAACATCGAGGAGGGGTAACATGAAACCAGCCAGGTTAGATGGAGTCAAGCGATGTGTGACATAAATGGTCGGTCGATGCCGGGCTTTCGCTAAATGCTGTCTTTCCAGTCAGGCAAGAGCCCTTCCTCCGTCAACCATCGTTCAACTAATTTGAGAGCTTCTTTCCCGACGCGAGTCAGTCGCGATCGCACGCCCTGGCTGCGCTGGAACAATCGCACCGGGCGGCCTGGATCATTGAGAAACTCGGCCACCAGATCGAGGCTGAAAAAACGATTCTCCAGGTTTTTCACAATCCTCGATAATTGCTTTTGATTAGGCGGCACGCCTTCGTAAGAAAGTCCCATTCCTTCACGCCGCTTCAGTTCCTTGGCAACGGCATTTACGCTCTCCAGTTCGCTGTTTAGCGCGCGACCGATGATGTAAAACGTGCGAAGCTCGTTGCGGAAACGCAATGCCGTTTCGCGGAACGCCGACCAGAGTTTCGGATCTGGCGAGGCCAGACTCTGCTTCGGCAAACCGACCGCTAGCCGGAGGATTCCATGCAGCCGTTCCATCACTTCCGTCAGGCGGCCGAGCGCTTCATCGGAAGCCGATTCCTTCACCGCTTCGACGGCAGGAATGGCTTCAGGTCCGATCCTAATTAGCCCCATGCGTGCCCAGTCCGCAAGGTCGTGATCGAGACCGACGAGAAATTCCGCCAATGCGGGGGCCGCCGCCTTGGCATCCGGGCCGACGGCGCTCACCGCCCGAACCGCATCCATGCGAAACCGGTCGTCCTCGAAAAGCCGCAGCAAGATCGGCACCGCGTTGCGTGCGGCCGGTCCCAACCCGTGCAGCAGCCAAGAAGCATCAAAACGCACGCGGCGAATGGGATGTGTCAAAAGCCGTTCGGCGATCTCCGCCGCTGCGGTTGATCCCATCAGCAACAATGCCGTCCCGGCCAGGGCCCGCGCTTGAAAAGTTCCCTCGGCTAGTATTTCAATAAGCGCCGAAATCACCGGCGATCCAAGAGCAGCTATCGAACTCACCAGGATGCCACAAATCTGATCGTCCGTCTCTTCCTTTAATCGTTTGGCCAGCCCGCTGATAATCGCTGGCTGCCCCGTCCCGAACTGGCCCAAGGTCATCGCAGCCGAACCGCGCATCGTGGAATCCGGATTATCGAGCAAGCCGATAAGCGCCTCAACAACGTTGTCCTGCAACTCTCCATGTTGGCGGCAACTCTCAGCGACGGCGTTGATGACGGACCAGTCTCTCAGTCGCTTCGCCCATGCGAGGGAACGATGAGTGGTGCCAGGATCGGGCGGTGCGCAAGCGATCTTGCCGAGCGCCAGGGCAGCGCGCGTGCGAGTGAACGCATCCTCCGAATGGTCGAGAAGGATCGCTTCGAGCGAAGGCACGGCGTCGGCAGCGGGCGGGCCAATCGCCGCAAGAAAATCAATGATCGGCAGCCTAAGTCCGTGATTCGCGTGGAGAATACGCACGAGGGTTGCAATGGACTGTTCGACGTGATGCCCGACCCAGGCCAGCGCCGCCGCGGCGGTGACGGCAACGGCGTCATTGTCGTCCACCGCTGCCTGCTTCAGGACAGGTATGGCTTCGGGCAGGTTTCGCAGTGAGGCTGCGGCGAAGACGCGAACCGTTAGGTCACGTGAATTCAGGTATTTCTTAAGTTCGGCTGCCAGTCGATCCGGAAGCTGGCTTGCTAGTGACATGAAAAGCCAGCTCAACTTGCGAACGCGAGCGTCTTTCTGTGCGATTCCCTCCAAGAAGACGTCGGTGACGTACTCCGCCGGGGTGTCATCGGCGCAGAGAATCGCTGCCGCGCCAATTCGATACCGGATATCGGCGTCAGAAAGCAGTTCGATCAGCATTGCGCGGTGCTGCTCGTCAGTAACCTGATTGAGCTGCACCAGGCATTCAAACTGCACCCCGCCTGTACGTGCCTGCTCACCCAATGTCCAATTGGCGTCATCCACCAAGCACCGGACCTGGGCACGAACTGCGGGTCGGTACGTGTCTGACATTCTTTGATTCCCTGAATCGTGCTTTGACAAACGTGCTTTCGCGCGTCGATTGAGAATCTCAGCGACGCGTACTGTCCGTGCGGGTGACAGGCTGAGTCGCTTGGTACTCCCGCCATTCACAGGCTATCAAGCTTTTTTCTTATGGTCTTGAATTCCAGCAAATATTAACTGCTTCCGCCGATTCGCGTCGAAGAACAGGCTGCCTTGGAAGCCGACATTCGTAAACGCGGGATGCTCTTGCCCGTCGAGATTGACGGCGACGGCCACATCCTCGACGGTCACCACCGCGCGGCGATTGCCGAACCCCTCGGCATTGCCTGCCCGACGCTGATCGCGTCGCCACTTTGTCGTGCGATCCATGCGCATTACGGCAACAGACCATTCTGCCGGTCCTTCTCGGTGTACTGTTACGGCCGCCACCGCCGGCTCAAGGTCATTCCTTCGGCTGTCCATTGACTCCTTCTCGCTCCGTTCTTGCTTACCTCAGCCGCCGCATGAAGGTCGCTCGCCTTACCGCCGTGACTAGTCTGTCGCCACTCATCCGATTGCGATGCGAGCGTGACAGTCTCTGTCTCCGTCCCTTCGTAACTCCCTCCCCACCCCTGGCCTTCTAACCGGCACTTATGAACCCGCCGCCGGGCCGGTCAAGCTGCCAAGGCCGCTTTCCGCAAGCGGAAGCCTTCGGCCTTTCGCTTGACCGTCGCTAAAGCTCCCGGCCTGAAGCGGGTTCTTTGAATGTGCCGTAAGGCCCCGGGGTGGGGCCGGAAACTCAAAACGAAGGAGAAACATCATGTCACAACCAGCACACAAGATCCGCAGCGGCGTCCTGCAAGTCACGATCTGGCGTAACAGCGGCGAGAAGGGCCCGTGGTACAGCGTCGTGCCCAGCCGCAGCTACAAAAAAGGCGATGACGAGTGGAAGCAAACCGACAGCTTGGGTTTCGACGACCTGCTGACCATGGCCAAGCTCTTCAGCCTGGCTCACACCTGGATCATGCACCAGCGGCAGGCCGACGCTAAGGCCCGCAAGGATTCCGAGCAGGCAGCCGCCTGATCCGGATACCGGCGGGTCGACTCCGGCCCGCCGGCTTTCACTTCAACCATTCACTTCACGGAGACTCTTTATGACCAAGAATCAACGCATTAAAAAGTCGGCGACGCCTGGCGACTATCGCTACTACCGCGATCGGGACGGCGTAAACGACATTCTGTTCATCGAAGATACTCGCGACGGCGCGATTCTCATGGGCATCTATTTCTGGGATCACCCGGAGGACAACGAGGCAGCCCAGGCTGAAGCCAAGGCTCGCCTCATCGTTCAAGCCCTGAACATGCCCGGAGGCTGGATCGATCAGTACCATGTCACCCATTCCACTCTCCAAGCCCATAAGGAGATCGCCGCCATCTGGTCGGTCCAGGACGTACAGCGCGTTCGTCCCGATTTAGGCGACGCCAAGGCTTGGGAAGTCTTGCAAGAGATTGACCGCCTACACGATGCCGAATACGGCATTACCTGGGACACGCTCATGCTCACCGCGGATGAAATGTTTCCGAAGAAGCCGAGAACGAGAAGGGCCAAGCGAACGTCGAACGATTAGCAGGTCGATAGGAAGAATTCCGGCTAGACGCTATTCCAATCCTTCCAGGCGTTCACGGCCGGCCGGTGGATCCGTGTACCGCACCTCCAGTGCCCGCTTGAGGAGCGTTACGTCTTCGCCGTCCTCAAAGCGGCAGCGGCGCTCCGCTGCCCCTGAATGAGGGTCAGCCATAACCTACCCGATCAACCCCTTCTACGCGGCTCGCGCCGGTAGGGGGCCGCTCCTCCTTCGTTGGCTACGGTGCCTACCAGCGTAGAAAAGCGCGTCGTCGGCAATGTCACGCTCTACCGGGCCGATGGTTTCGGTGTATTGCGGGAACTCTCGGGAATAAATGCCGTAGTCACCGACCCTCCCTACTGTATCGGGTTTTCCTACCGGAGCTTCGGTGACGCACCATCTACCATGAAGAATCCGTCCATGTAGAGCGTCGGACATATACAGGCTGGTAGTGTCCCGGTATGGGATGCAATTAGAAATCTTGCCTTAACGATAGAGATATGCTCATGCTCCCCTTTTCCGTGTGTCGATCATGCGCCTACGCGGCGTCGCCGCTAGGAAAGAGTTCCGTTGCGTATTGGTTTGACAAGGGGAAACAGAAGATTATAATAGTTCAGAGGTTCGGGAGACCTTGCAATCCCGGACGCATGGGGAACAAAGGAGAGGGAATGAATGTCAAGAGCGCCTGACGTGGGGAGTGCGCAATCCACCGGCTCGGAGTCTCTACGAGATCTACGTAGAACTCGTCCAAGCCGCGAGGGACGGCCAGCGGTTAGAGATACCCATTCTTACCCCAGAAGCATTCGCCGCGTTCTTAGAAAGCAAGTCAGAGCAAGACCGCCAGAGGTTCGAATCAAGTTTTCGTTCCGGGTATGAAGCCTTTCTAAAAGCCGGAGTGACGAGCAGGCCAAATCTGTTCCTTCTAAATGAACAGGCGACGGAAGCCGAAAAAATCGCCTGGCTTAAACAGCGGTTTCGAAGTCGAGTTCGAGAACGTGCAGATGACGTATCGACAGGCGGCCGAAACCTCTAAGGATAGTATTCCGCGATTAGCCGTGCGATTGTTGGAACGTGACGGTCACCTGCGCTCGCAAGTATGGTTTCCAGTTCTTTGGCGAAATCCTCAACGGAACTTCCCGCCTTGATAGAGTGTCCAAAGCAACGGGCAGTTTCCTCTACAATCATCCCGGCCGTCTGAGCCCACAGTTCCTGAAATATCTGGTGGTAAAAAGCCGTCAGAAGGGCAAGTTGGATATGAGTCCCGACATTCCATTTCTTGTTTCGATTGTAGTATTCCCAAATGGCAGCACCATACCAAAATGAAAAATCAGCTAAGCGTTGCTCCCCGTTCGGAAAAAAACTTGCCCCACTCCCCAGTTTGAATAGCCGTCGCAAATAATCGTTATATGCCTCCGAGAATTCCGATATGAGCCGTATGAACGAGGCGAGATCCATGTTTTTTCCTCACACCGCGGGTCGGTCTGCGAAGCCGAACATAGCACCGTCTTTAACTGGGCCCAACCGGGCAACGTAATAGTACTATGTTTAGTCGACTCTGACAAAAACTCGCTCAACACGTGTTTGCAGGTCGCTCCGTTCTTGGTCTGACAGTGGGTTCGGCACCAATGTGTAGGGAGTTGCGAGATCAAGCTTTTCGGCCCAACCTTCTCTGTGAAATCCGCGCACCATGAGATGACCAGCAAGCAGGTCGCAGAAATGCCGCGTAGGTCCAAGTACACGCGAGCGCTCTAGCGCGTAGGGCTGAGGGTCATCCAGGATAACAAATCCAAATGGAAGTCCAGGTGGTTCCGGACGAACCAGAGGAACAAGAAAATGCGGGCACTCCCATTCGGCATGTGCGAAAAGGCCTCCCGGAAAGTTCTTTACCCACGCCAACGTCGGCTCGAGTATCACAACTCCGTCCTTACTCCTCGTGAGTTTGGGGTATCCGCAGAACAAATAGTGAAGCGCCTCGTCCATCTTCAAATGCGTTTCTGGAACCCGGGCCGGTAAAGTTTTCCGTGCAGTCCCCCGGATGAGTGATACCATTCCTCGTGCATCACATGGGTAAAGATCGTCGAACACGAATACTCCGACGCGCTGCCATCCAAATATCTCTGGATTAACAAGCACCTGGATTGCGCTTTGAAATAGCCCCTTGGGTTCGACGACCTCGGACAGCTTCGACGTTTCGGCAACGCTTTGCTGGATGGCGACCTGAAATCGTTGTCTTGTTGCTAGTTGGAGACCAGCAAAATAAAACTCAGAAAGATACTTTTGATAGGCTACGAGTATCTTTTCTTTTTCCTCGGCTTGTGTCTTAGAATAGGGTTTCCAACGAACTGCAACTATCCCGGCGCACGGTCGTTTGTAAACAACCAACGGAATGCATGCATCCGCTTTCACTCGGCTAAGGAAGTTACAGACTTTCGGATGATCTCTGCGTGAATACTCTTGACGTAGTTCGGTAAGCGCAGCCTGATAATCTGAATTCTTATCCGTATTCCCAATTAAATGAGGAATAGGGTTATCTTTTTCAAGGAGGCAAGCGCTATGCCCTAGTCCAGCACCTATCTTAGGCGGGGGCTCCGCATCCACTGGTTCGTTTGAAGCCCAAAACGGATCTCCAAGCAATTCCGTAGTACCGTCCGTTAATAGGACTCGCATATAAACGCAATCCGCTTCTAACAGGCTCGCGACAAAACGGCACATTATGTCATTTATCGCGCCACGAAAAACTGATGCGGTTCGAGGGTCATCTGCCAATCGCGGCAGATCCGCGAGGTGGGGCCACATTCGCACCAAGAAGCCCACAACGAGATCAAAGCTCGGGAACTTTCTCTCCACTCTCGTCAACTCGCCAAGTAAGTCCAGTTTTGGGATCCGAATCGCCTTGCCCACGCCCTTTCGCTGGCGTGTGAGTCCAAGAAACTGAACTACCTTCGCAAAGGCTTGCAGGGCGGCGCTGGTTTTTGAAGACGTTTCCTGGAGAGGTGCATCTAAGGAGTGTTTGATCTTTCGCCGCCACGCATGAGGGTCCGGTAATGTAACAGAGGAGTGATCTGAAACTGGGGTCATCGCATAACCTCCCACCATGAAGGTGCTCCTTGGCGCGGGCATCGAATTCTGAACTATCAGCCGCGCCGTTACACTTCTCAGCAATCGCCGTTCCAAATCGTGACGCATACGCTATTTGGAACTAGGCTCAGCATAATAAAATGTGGCCGTAACGGGAAGGTGGGACGTAGTCCCGGGATCGCGCCGGTTTGAATCTATTCGGAACGCCAGCGCGGGTGAATATGGCTCCGGGGCTCAACTGGGCGTCGACAGTTGGTCTCGGCAGTGTCATCACAGCTGGCAGAGGTTATCCGGCCGCTTCGGAGCGTTCCCGGCCTCAGACGCGATCACGCGGCTCCTGCAGCACGTGCTGCATAAGGGTCACATCCTCACCCTCCTGCCATTGGCCGCGCACCAAATATTGCATCCGATCTTGTGCCTAAATGGACACCACGCGCCGCTGCTGTAGAGAGGCGACGAGCCGGTCCAAATGTGTGCCCACGATTTCCGCCTTAAACGCGGGCGACGAGAAGAGGAGCACCAGTGGAACCTCCTCCCCGGCCGGTACACGATGTCCGGGGCCCAGGTCCAATCGAGTGAGAATTCGTTGCCGGCGGGTTTTTCAACGCCAGCGTTCCGGCCTGACTCCGCTGTGCTTCGTGTGTCAAAGCCCGCTCAAGGCCAATCAATAGCATCGGTATTTTTGATCCGTTCCTGGATAGCAGCACGACCGGCGTGGCCGCCGTTCCCGCCGGACTCGCGAACCACCATGCACCGGGCCAACTGCCTTTACGAGGAAGAGCTTGCCAAGAAAAACTCCGCCTAAACGCTACTCCACTCTTTCCAGGCGCTCGCGGCCCGCCAGTTGAGGCGCCCCCCGGACCTCTAGCACACGCTTGAGGAGCGTCAGGTCTTCGCCGTCCTCCAGCGGCACGATCCGGAATTCCTCCACGTGCGGCTGATCGGCCGCATCGTCACCGCGAGCTAAATGCTGCAGCCGATCATTGGCTTCAATCAAGACCACGCGCCGCTGTTGCAGGCGGGTAGCGAGTACGTCCAATTTCGTGCCGATAATCTCCACTTTGAAGCCACGTGACGAATACACCAGCGTGAGCGGAACCTCATAGCCGGGAAGGTAGACGATGTCTGGCGTCCATGTCCAATCCAGGGAGAACGCATTGCCGCCGGGGGATTTGAGCGTAAGGGTGCCAGCAGCACTCCGCTGGTCACGCACAAACACGAAGCACGATGACGCGACCCAGTCCGCGCCGTCGTCGTCCTTCACCAGCCGGGCCACGTCGGACTCCGGCCGAAATAGCCGCTCCATCGCGTTCATGCCGCCTCCTCCGGTTAGTCGACATAGCCTAGAGCCCGTTCCTGCGAAAGTTTCAATCGCTGATCGTTGGGTGCTGTCGGCTGCCGAAATGCTCCGACACGCAGGAACCGCTCCAAGTGATGTTTCAACTTCTGCCGCCAGTTCTTCTTTTTGGCCACGGTCTTCACGAGGTCTAGCGCGTGCGTTCGTGGCTGATCCCGCTTGGCCGCTTCCCGCAAGCTGTGCAGGCAATCGGTGTAGATGGTCACCGACTCCTTGCCACGTGAGGCATCGACGTAGAGTTCGCGAGCATTGGCCGCCGGATAGCTCGGCGAGGAAATCGCCACCAGTAGCCGCTGTACGGTCTTTCCTTGGCCGGCAAAACTGGTCAGCACGTATCCCGGCGACCAGTGGCCAAAGTTTTTGCCGAGCACCCAGCCGTTACTTAGCACCGGTTCGCCCGACCGCGTGAACCCTCGCACCCGGTAGAGACTGCCATTGCTCAACCGGTGTTTGCCCGACTTATCCTTGCCCGGAGCCGTAATCCGGATTGCCTCGCCTTTGGCGATAGGGATCGCAGTTTCAGCGTAAAGCTGAGTGGCCGACGCGTGGGCCGCTAGGGCTTCGGCATTGGCCTCGGTTACGGTCACACGCTGCCCGCCCCGGTACGGCCCGGAGTGCTGGTAGAATTGCACCACCATGCCTGGTTCATAGTTGGCCGCATCCTTCCGCTCGGCCTCGGTGAGGTTCAAGGGCGCCAGCCGGGCAAAACTCTTGTCCTCCCTGCCTAATCGGCCTTCGTCCTTGAGCCGCTCGCGGAGCACCGACGTGATCGCGGCTCCTTCCTTGTGCGTGGGGCTTAAGATGAGCACACTCTTTCTGTCGTTGAGTGCCCGCACGTAATCGCCAACCAGCGGCTCGTACTTGTGCCAGACCGGCATCAGCTTAATGGCTTCCATTGCATTGAGTTTGTCGAGACCGTCCACGGTGCGGCCCGTAGCCAGGAGTTCCACCGCGTGCTTGTAGTCGTCCGGCTCCTGCCGACGGATTTGTTTCAGCTCGACCGCCTTCAACCCGGCTTGCTTTTCCAGCACGGCCAATGGCTCGCCCCTAGCCACGCTTCGATGTTGTCGGCGGTCGCCGATCACGAACAACCGGGCATCGAGTTTCTCGACCAGCCGCACAGTCGCTGCCATGTCGCGGAACCCGGCCAGGCCCGCTTCGTCCAGAATCACCACGCCGCCTCGCACCTGCTCTTGCAGCTTCTCGCTCCTTAGGAACTCTGCCAGCGTCGTCGCATCCGCGAAACCTTCCGTCCGCAACACGCCCCGGCTTGCTTCAGCCGAGGGTGCCAGCATCACGTACGGTGTTTCGGTCCCCTTCAAGCCCTTTACAATGGCCCGTAAGGTGCGGGTTTTCCCCGTGCCGGCCTTGCCGTGCCCGATGGTCAGCGCGTCGCGAGAACATAGGAAGTGCTTCGCAAACGAGAACTGTTCTCGTGACAATTCATCTTCCCCGTTCTCGACTTCCTTCGCCCATGCATGGAGACCGGATTTGGAAAGAATGGGATCGTTCCGCCCCCTGCCGGCCTGCGCAAAGGAAAGCACCGCCCATTCCTCGCACAATACTTCCCGTGTGCTCACCAGTTTGCGGCTATCAATGGTGGCCCGCACCAAATCCGGTCGGTTCAGTTGTTGCTTGAGCCCTTCCATCGAGACCTTGCCGACACCGTGTTTCAAGGCAGTCGTAAGCAGCTTTCTTTCCTCGACTACACTCTGCCGTTCGAGCAAGTGCTTCAAGGCCCAGTCGAGCGCCGCCGCATCGCCGTCCACGGGAGCGCGGCCAGCTTGCAGGCGGCTTTCAGCGTGGGTGAGCATCAGCTCGGCATGTTCGCCAGGCTTTAGCCTCTGGCGCCAGCGTTCCTGCAATTGCTCCGGTGTCAATTCATCGCTTTTGCGTTCCCGCGTCGTTGCCCCCAGCTTGGCTTTCTCGTCGGCATCGGTAATTCCCAGTTCCTCTGCCTTCTTCTCGATCAACGCTGTCCGCCGCGAGAAACGCTTAATAAGATCGGGACTCACTCCCGAAATCTCAAACGCGTCTTTGGTTTTTCGGATGTCGTGACCAAGCTCGTGCAGCCGGTTGGCGAGTCGAGCGTGCCATACCGCTTGCCAGTAGGGGGCGTTGGCCTTGATGTGGCCGATCTCCACGGCCTTCAGTTGATCTTCGACCGGATCCCGGCACACGTTCATCAGGCAGGCGTGGATGTGATCGCCGGGGTCAGCTTCGCCACCCACAGGACGACTGTAGCGGTGGTAGAACGGCAGGATGACGCCGTTCCCCACGATCCGATTGTGAAACGCTCCGTTCTTGCGGACCCGGGCCGCAATCTCGGATTCGATATCTTCCATTGTCTGCGTGACCGTATCCCAAATCGCCTGCTCGATGCGTTCTTCGCCGACGAGCGACCGCATCAGGGCGACGGACTTGGGCACGCTCCAGGTGAAGTCGACAAGCGGCCGCCGATCTTCCCGGTTGCTGCCGGTAAGCCGCTCGCCCGTGCGAGGATGGCGGTTCTCGCACAGGGCGTGGAAATCTTCCATCATGGCTGCGCCTGATAGGCCGAGTTCGTGCGCGAGCTTGCCTTGCCACTGGCCGACATACTCGCCGCCCTGGCCGTACCCGTAATAGTCGCCGGCCTTCGAGTAATAGGCCTTCGCCGCAGCCGAGTTTGCCGGAATCGTGATCCGCAACATGCCATGATCCTATGCACCCAAATGGCAGGCGCGGCAGGCAATGAAGCCACAGACGTCTCTCCTCCGCAAGGCGGAGGTCAACTTGCACGGTGCAAGTGAGATTCGGTCCGAGAGTTCGATGATGGGGAAAGAAACGATCCGGCCGGTGATCTGTTGGCACATGTCCGCCACGAAGCCGGCCGAAAACCAGATGTCCATGGTCGGCTGCAAACATCGCGGCGGCCGTTCGGCGTTTTATTTCGTCACCGATGCTCGTTCAGTTTGGTCATGGAGGAACGCCGGGGCATACCTACCGATCCACGCTTTGACCTCCGCCTGCGACTCGAACTCCGTCACTTCGATGCTGTCAATAGTGGGTCCATCCTCTCCAACTTGTCGAATCTCTTCCTGGCTCATCTCACGAACCCAGACCAGGCGATGGCGCTGCAACCCGGCATGCGTCAGGTTCACGGCGCCCTTGTTGAGCGGTCGGTCGAGGTTGCTCCCCCGAATCAGCACGAGATACACAAGATCGCCTGAGAACTTCAGCAGCAAGCCCTCTGATGGATCGTACCGGCAGGGTCCAAGCCAAGAGTAAGGGAACCAAGTGCTGTTGCCGTCGCGGAAGCGAAACTCCACGGCGCTCGCCTGATCTCGAATGCCCCTTAAGTAGCCAAAAGCCCGGCACGATGCTTCGCCTTCTTCGCCGTCGGCATCGTCTTTGAGCCGGCCGTCGGAATTCCTGCTCTCATGGCCCATCGACCGCAATCGATCCTTATACGTCGGCTCATCGGTCATAATCCGGCCCTCGTTCGGCGTCTTTGACAGACACCGGCTTATGAGACGGATGCGACGCTGGCGGCTGCTTCGTGAGTTTGGAAAGCTCCGTTGCCGACAGCGGATCGTCGCGACGGCTAACCGCTTTAAGCAGTTCCTTGCGATCATCGGTGAATATCAGGGCCTGTTCCTTGCCACGCGTGGCCGCGACATAAGCAGTGCGCTCGCAGGTCGCGGGCAATGACTCGCTGGAGATGGCGACGAACACCTTATCGACCGTCACGCCTTGGCTGGCGTGGCTGGTGATCACATAGCCGTGCGTTAAATGACCAAAATCGCGGCCGATCACCCAACCATTAGCCATGATGATGTCGCCGCGTTTGGTAAAGCCTCGCACGGTAAACAGCGCGCCGTTGTTCAAGCGATGCTTGCCGTCCTTGGTCTTGCCGCCGGCCGTGAGCCGGACGCGGTCGCCCATCGCTAGCACAAGTTTGATGGGCCGGTACATCTCGAACCGCTTGGCAAGCTCCGTCGGCACCTCGACGCTATCGCCTGCGATGAGCCGTGTGCCCTTAACATAACCCGGAGCATTCTGGTGGAATTGAACCAAATCTCCTGCATCGTATTCAGTGGCGTCGGCCTTCTGGGCGTCGGTCAAGTGCAACGGCACCCATGCCTTGACTACGCGTTCCTTCCCAAGCTTGCTTTTCTCCTTAAGCCCGGTACGAATAGCCTCGGTAATCCGATTGCCTTCGGCGTGCGTCGGCGACACAACGAGTGCCGACTTGGCTTGTCCATCCCGCTTCTTCTCGGAAACGGCAGCCAGGTAAGCGTGAGCCAGTTGCTGGTTGCGGTCGCCATCGGCAAGCTGCTTGATCCAGCCGAGCTTGTCCAATTCCTCGAATCCTTCTTTCGTTTTCCCTTCGCTCAAATACTGCGCCGCCTTCTTGTAACTGCCTTGCTGCCGCAGAATCTCCGTGACCTCCGCGACCTTGAGCCCCGCCGTTTCTTCCAGAAGTTTCAGCGGCTCGCCAGCAGTCACGCTGCGGTGCTGTTTGCGATCACCCACGAGCACCACGCGAGCATTGAGGATTTCGGCTGCGTCAAAAAGTTTGAGCATGTCCCGTGTGCCAAGCTGGCTGGCTTCATCCACGAGAAGAACGCCGCCGCTTGCTGTCTTCTGCATGGCTTCGTCTCGTAAGAATCGCGCCACGGTGTCGGCGCTTTCAAATCCGGCTTCCTCACGGAGCACTTCGCGGCTGGCCTTTACCGATTGGGCCAACGCCACGACCGGCCGCCCGGCTTCGGCCAGCGCCTCGCCAATCTCCCGCTCCAAAGTCGTCTTACCCGTTCCCGCCACACCCCGGATGATGATGACGCGGTCGCGGGAACTAAGCACGTGACGCACGGCTGCTTTCTGACCTTTGGTGAACCATTCGCGGGAGCAGGACCGTTTGGGATCTCCCAGCGGCCGGCAGCGCCCGCGTCCTTGACGGGCGAATTCCACGAGGCGGGATTCGAGCCATACCATTTCCCTGGTGGTCGCCATCCGCCGCTCGTCCACTTCGCTTCGGATCAGAGGCCGTTTGCATACTTCGCTGGTCACATCTTCCACCGTTACGGCGCCCAAGCCTCGTTTCAACGCTTCAGTCACGAGCTTGCGTTCCGGCACCACCGCCTCACGCACGAAACTGTGCTCGATGGCATGATCCACCGCCGGCTGCTCCTTGCACTGAGGTCTGACGATCGCCTGCTTCCGAGCATTCACGGTAGCGATCCTCTCGCGTTCGTCGGGCGTCAAACGAGCCTGCCATTCCTTCCGCAGCTTCTCCCACGAAAGCGCCGGGCCTTTTTTCTCACGCGTCTCCGCCCCCAGCTCCGACTTGCGGTCAGGGTCCAGAATGCCCCGCTCGGCCGCCACCTTTTCAATCAGGGCGGTCCGCCGCGAAAATCGCTGGAGAACGTCAGCCGGTATTCCGGCAATCTCGAAATCGTCCCGCTTGCGGGTGACGCCAAAGCCTATGTCCTGAAGCCGGTTGGCCAGCCGCACGCGGAACGCCGCCTGAAAATATGGTGCGTCACGTTTCAGTTCCCGAAACTGTCCGGCCTTCCAACGTTTCTCCGCCTCATCCCAGGTAGTGTTGAAGACAAAGACATGGGCATGGAGCTGGGGATCGGGAATACCGTTCACTGCCCGCGACGTAGTGTGGATGAATTCCGCCCAGACCATGTTGCCGCTGGTACGGTCGACCTCAACGCCCTTCCTTCGGACACGGGTCTTCATCTCGGTCTCCATCTCGCGCATGGTTTCGCCGACGGCCGAACGAAAGCCATCGAGGGCCACTTTTCGTCGCCGCTCATGGCGTAAAGAAGTGAGACAGATTTGGGCACCGAAAATGTGAAGTCATAGCCCACCGTGCGTTGCGAGCGCGTCCGCACGGTGAGTTTATCGCCAGTTTGTGGGTGAAGATTGTCGCAGAGCCGATCGAACGAGAGCTTATCTACCGTGCCTTCGAGTCCTAGCCTTGCCGCCGCTTTGCCGCCCCAAAAACCGACGAGTTCCTGTCCTTCGCTGTAATAGTCTGCCGTCGCGTAATAACGTTTCGCGTCCTTGGAGCTATCCTGTTGCGTGATGCGGATCACGCCTCATTTTAGGCTACCATAAACACGTTAACGAAATCTTAAGCGTTATCTGCTCTCCCGCAGCCAGCCTTGATTTGCGCGGATATCGCTTTTGTAAGTCTCAGTAGATTGGCGAACCGTAAAGCCGCCAGCCGGAACCTACCGTTTCCTCTTCACCTTCCCGAAAACCGATTGATCGCCGGCTGTGATGAGTACTGCGAAATCGAGTGGCGGTGCAACAGGCGCTTCCTCTGCTTGGACTTCGAATGCGCCGATGTCACTCGTGCCGTCCACGATCCGCGAATAGTACGGCCCCCGCTGGTCATAGGGAGGAGCACCCGTGTTGTTGCCACAGTTATAGGCCGGGCTGCCAACGTCACATGCTTCCTCGCCCATCGGAATGCTTCTCGTTTCAGTAACACCACCATTGTTTTGCAGGGGACCAAGATTTGGGTCCACGCTCTCTTGGTTGTTCCCTCCGGCATCATAGTTGACATCCGTGCTAAACAGGCTGTAGTTTACGGTCTCCAATGTTCCGGACACGTCGGGGCCGGTTTCGGCTGAATTGTTCGCCACTATGGTGTTGCCGAGAGTTACATTGTCATCCGCGCTAGAGACTGTGAATATGCCTCCGCCGTTCTCATCTCCGCCGTATAAGTCTGCTGACGCCTCGTTATGGGAGATGGTGCTCCAATGAATTCCGAGCACAGTTGACTTCGTGAAAATACCACCCCCTTGGCTTCCGCGACACGACTCATTGATCGCGTCGTTCTCTGTAATCGTGGTGTTCTTGAGATTCACACTTAAGCTGTAGACAGACATACCGCCACCCAACACAGAGCCCAGGCCTTGCGTGGTTTGAAATGGACATTCGTCGTCGCCGAAGGTTGCACTCACGAGGTTGTTGTCGATAGTGCTATAGGAAATATTCATGATGCCGTTTGCGTCATCACCACAGACGTCCCCGGCATAGGATTGACAAAAGTAGATACCACCTCCTTCTGCTCGATATTGCCTGTTTGTACCAGGGTCTTGCGCCTCCACGGTATTTCCCGAGATGGTACTGAAGGAGATTAAGATTAGAATCTCTGGTTCTTCCTCTACGATTCCCCCTTCGATGTAAATGCCACCACCGTAGGACCGTCCCGGAACAGTGCTGATAGTGGAGTCCTGTTTTCCGATGACTTCGTTATCAACTATCGTCGAATGCTCCACCGTAAGATGTGTGCCGGCGAGGTTGAAAATCCCTCCACCGGCGACAGCGGCTGTTGCCTCGTCGGCTGCCGCCGTATTTTCGGAAATGACGGACTGGTCGACTGTCAAAGTTCCCGCATTGTAGATCCCACCGCCCTCGCCGATTTCGCCAGATCCCTCACTCGCTGTGTTGCCAGTCACAGTGCAGTATGCGACCGTTAACGTCCCCGAATTGTGAATCCCACCCCCTTGGCCAGTATCACTAAATCCATTCGTAATGGTCAATCCGCTGAGTGTTACCGTAGTGTTGCTGTCTATCGTGAAGATGCGATAGGGATCAGTGATTCCTTCACCTTGGATGGTGACTGCGCCGGCTCCTTTCACAATGGTCATATCCGAGGCTATGTTGGGCAACGCCTGGGTAAGTTGAATTGTAATCGGCAAAAGTGATGAGAACGTAACGGTGTCAGCCCCTGCGTTGTTATTCGCCGCAGTAATTGCCTCGGCGAGCGTGCAGTGGAACATAGTACAAGCTCCGTCACCTGGGTCGGCGGTACTATTCACAGTGAACGTCGTCAACAACCGCCGATCCTCAAGCACCTCAATCCGGGGCCGCCATGAGTTTGGACGTCGATCCGTGCGAGCGAAACGTCGTCTTTGATGAATCGCCATCGTTGCCTCCCGATGCAAAGGATTTCCTTGAGAGCTGATCCGACCTTCGGATTAGCACCACTTCAGAGCGAGTCGAACTTGGTTATCCGTTTAGCGAAGTAGACTCGCGCTAGCGTCCGTCGCGGGCGTTTGGTCCGCCGACGTGGCCGTATTAACGGCGACTTGGGGCGGACAGCCTCGCTCCGGCGACACCGTTGTCACTTTTTGTTCCTCTATAAGTACTAATGCGCACCGACGGGCATTTGTTACACGCATATCTCGATTAATCCAAAAAGACTGCTAAGGATTTCGATCATCAATCGCCAGCACGCGTTCCGCGACGACTCGAAGTCGGTAGTCTCGGAGGCGACGTGCGCCGGGCGTTGATCGCAAGCCGATCGAGCCGGTGGAACACCCCAAATGTTCTTGAAGCCATGCTTCAGCGAGGGGCGACGAGAGATGATCCCGAATGTCTGCCAGCCACAAGGACTGCAACCAATCCGCCGGCCGTGGGTCGATGACATATTCGGCGGACACTAGCGGAACTTCGCGATGACCACGATGGACGCCACTCCGGATGTGCTTGCGAATTTCCTGCAATGCGAGGGCGTTGAGAAATCCGGCCAACGCGCCCACTTCGGGTCGAAATGCCGACAAGCGCCGCATGTTCGGGACCACCAAGGAGCACCAAACACTCTGGACGACATCTTCGACTTGAGTGCCGGCGAGAAACGCGTTGCTAAGGCATTTGCGAACATATGCGCGTAATGCGCGTGCATACCGCTTCTCAAGCTCGTGCCAGGCGCTGTTGTCACGTGCGAGGCAGCGCTCGACTAGCTTCTTTTCTTGTTCTCGTAAATGAGAAAAACCCATTTGCTCCCTCCTGAAGTTCGAAACGCACTGAAGTGCGAAAGTGAAGAACGTCAGAAGGGCATTCCGTTGCCGCCACGGGGAATCGAAGGCTACGAGTGGATCCGGAGCCAACTTACCCGATCCTTGAACGAAGACGAAGATGTTGCGATTGAGCGAGATATGGGCGGTTCGGCGCCAGGCATGACGCACCTCCTTCTGGGCTGAGGGCAGGCGGTGTGCCGGATTTGGGCCGGTGTCACCGCGCATGCTGGAAACGAAAGCTCAATTCATCAAAAAAGTGATTACCCCATCCTGCAAAACGGGACCGCTATAAGCTAAGTGCGATTCTTTCCCGGAAATTGACACTAACAGAAGACTTTTTTCAGAGTCTTCCCGAGACCATTGTTCTGGCGCAACGCAACCTCTCCTTAGGGTCCAATCCGAGGCCGTTGCGGCACAGGGCTGATTTGTTACCGGGGCTTTTTGTGGCGAATTGGGCTAGGGCGAACGAACGTGAGAACACTACCCGCCTCAAGTCACTTGCTGCACGGAATTTGGAGCGGCGGCGCTTCATATGCGCTACCCATTCGGGGCACGCGACACCTCTTTCATAGACACAGATTGGCCATAAACCGGACACACAACTTTGAGTAATCGCTGCGCCCGGCACGACCACGTTCCCCGCGAGTCGGCTCCTCTGCTGGGCTCTCTTGCGTTCACAGACACTAACGGAGCGTCGCCGCACTGGTAACAACTCGTGGACGCCGCGCGCCGGCGGCCATCGTCTCGTAATTTTGAACAAAGCGAATTTTCCATGTAACAAAATGTCCTTCCAACGCATTAGTACTTATAGAGGGACAACAGCTAGCACTGATGAGATCCACAGTTCTGCGGAGACGCGCTGCCCTAGCCAAGCCCTGGCGGGCGCACCGAGATACCCTCGGTGTCGGATGTGTGGCTATTTGCTGGTAGTCCCGATCGACGCCGGTTCGCCCGAATCGTGAATGACACGATTGACCTGGGGCGTTCGAGGTGCAGCCGGAGGAAGCCCTTGTTGCGCACTCTGCTCGATCGGCTCGACTTTGCTGTACTTGTCACTGCGGAAGATCATCCGCTTTTCGGCAACGTAAAGCGGAGACGGTAGGACCAAGCTGGATCAACAACCACGTTCCTCGCGTCGGCTCCTCGCTGGGCTTTCGGGCGTTCACTGACGATGACGCGAGCGCCGCGTACTTCGTGAATCAATGGGCGACGTTTTTCATCGTTTAGCTTCAGGAGGACACCTCATGACCGCTTCCAGTTCACGGCGTCAGAGCAAGTTAGTGTTAGAACCGCACGCCCGCGCCCGGGTCCGAACGCGACTTGTGATGGAAAGTCTGGAAAAAAGGTATCTACTTGCCACTTGGCCTTTAGACACCGCTTTTAACTACAGTAGTTATCCGGATGGGCACGTCGTTATTGATGGCCTGATCGGCCAAGCTCGTGCTGTGGCAATCGACGAAGTAAACGACAAGATCTACATCGCGGGATATGCCATGTGCGAAGAAAGTGGCGGCGTCTGCGCTTCACATGACGGCGATGGCTATGCGAACTGGGCGATAGCTCGGATCGACATGGACGATGGAACGCTCGATTCGGGTTGGGACAATGACGGTATTCTCATCTTTGACCCAGACGGGGGGCCGCATTATGAGAATCCTGCTATTCCTAACCCGCCTGAGCGCATCGAGAGCATTAACGCAATCGCCATTGAAAGCATCACCGTGGGACAAACCGTCGAGCAACGCGTTGTGGTTGCGGGAACCGCATTCACGGCTGGTCATATCGACAATTATCTTTCCGAAGAGATTGCAACCGGGGCTCCCCAAATCATGCTTGTGATGCGTTTCGAGCTCGACGGCGATCCTGATTTGGATTTCGGCGGTGTGGTCGATGGGAACAATGGCGGTGCGATGCGGTACATCGGGCTCGGTGATTCGGCCGATTGCGGCTACTGGCGCGTGAATGAAGCCAAAGCCATGGTTCTCGATCCGCCCAATGGTGTGGACCCGGATATCGTCGTTGTGGGCTCAACTCAGGAACTACCCGAAGATGGCGTTGTCCGTTCTGCGGTAGCGCGGCTTAACGCGGACGGCGAGTTAGATTCGAGTTTCAGTGAAATCGAATGCGACGATGACCTGGGTCTTTATGTCGATGCCATGAGGATTTTTGACTTCGGTGATCCCCACTCCGCGGCCCACGGTGTCGGCGTCTTAAGCAACCATAGCATCGTGACGGCAGGCTACACCCTGCCGGATGATGATGCGGATGATAAGGACTTCGCCATGGCACGGTTTGATAGCGACGGCGATTTGGTGGATACCTTGATAGTGCCGTTCGATTCGGACCACGACGACCTTGCCAACGACTTGGTTCTCCAATCGCTTGACGACGGCGACTTCGACGACAACGACTATGTCGTTGCGGGCGGGATGACTGACTCCGACCAGGCAGCCCCGGATTTTGCCATGACCCGGATCGCGCTGACCAGCGGTGGCCTGACCTTGGATACGAGTTTCGCTAGTTCCGGTAAGCTGAGCTGGAATTACGATGATACGGTTGCCACCGGCGGCGATGACGTGGGAACCAGTGTTATTCTCCACGACGACAACAAGCCATTGATCGGGGGTTTCACGGATCCCACGGGCAATAATCCGGCTTTCTTCTCTGGCGCGCGCTTCGAATCGGATGGCGACGGTAGTACGCCCGATTGCGGCACTGAGTGCGTCTTTAGGTCTCAGTTCCAGGGCGGCGGCACCGCTCGGCTTGGTCAGTCGTATGACACAGCACGGCAAGCGGACGGGAAGACCGTGGTGGTCGGTTTCCACACTGTGAGCTTGAAGCCGCGCTTCGCCGCCATCCGGTTGTGTGAGGATCCCGAAACGGATTGCAATTCGCGGGTGTCCAGTCACTCGCGAATGAATCTACGCCCTGATGTCGTCGCGGCATATGACGCTCCGTACGTGTCTCCACCGCAGGGCGACGTATTAATACGGTCAACGCTAGGCACCCCTAGCGTGGCAATGCAAGGACGCGCGGTAGATGACTCGACGAAGGAGATTAAGAGCCTCTAACAAAATGACCCAACCAAGCACTTGTAGCAGATCAAGCTACATCCCAACGTAAGGAATGCTCGATGAATGTCGGCGCGACGTTCGTAGCGGACACGCAAGCGACGATATTGATGCAGCCAACTCAGCGTCCGTTCGACGACCCACCGGAATACCCCCAGTCCGCTGCCGTGTTCGGCACCGCGCTTGGCCAGCACCGGCGTGATACCGCGTCTACGCAGTTCCTTGCGATGCGGTTCCGAATGGTAAGCCCGATCACCCTGAACCCGTTGCGGCCGATGACGAGGTCGGCCGGGCTTCCCGCCGATCGACGGGATCGCATCGACCAACGTCAGCAGTTGGGTCACGTCGTGACGATTCGCGGCACTGACCTGGGCTGCCAACGGAATGCCGTTGGCGTCCGTGACCACATGGTGTTTCGAGCCTTTTTTGCGGCGATCGGTGGGGTTGGGGCCGGTGTCCGCCCCCCAAAAACGGCGCGCACGGACGCGGAATCCGCAACCGCGCGAGACCAATCGATCTTGTCGGCCTCGCGCAACTTGGCCAACATAACCCGGTGGAGTTTGTCCCAGACGCCGAGCCGTCCCCAATCGCGCAGGCGTCGCCAGCAAGTCATCCCACTGCCGCAACCAAGTTCCTGCGGCAGATACTCCCAGGGAATGCCCGTTTGGAGCACGAAGAGAATGCCCGTCAGAGCCTGTCGATTGCCGATGGGCTTGCGACCTGGAAATCGTCGTCGTCGGGGCTTGGCCTTCGGAAGATGGGGTTCGAGTTCCGCCCATAACGAATCGTCCAGCAGTACCTTGGCCATGATCGTACCTCCTTGTACGCCCATGACATTAACAACCGTAACTGTTTCGACCTAGGTCATTTTGTTAGGCGCTCTAAGTCTATACGGACCATCGCTCGCGTTGTGCCGATGGGGGATTCACGATCTTGGCTAACTTGGGATCCGTGCATGGAAGCAAATCTACCGATTGGGTAAGTACGGTGGACGCATTGCAAGGCCCTCTCAGTTCCGTAGACGGATGCCGTAGCTCGCGCGAAACCGGCCTCGGCGGGATAGATAACTTGTCCCAGTTTGTGAACTGGTACGCAAAGCCGGACGGGTGTAACAGTTAATTTCGTCAAAGGCAAGGTTCAAGACAGCGCGGATGTTGCGGACTGAAGGCACCGTTGCGGCCGTTAAGGGGGCGATACCGTACGGAGCTTTGGTCCGATGCATCTTTTTCCCCGTTGACATCACATGAAGGAGTTAACCAATGTTTGGAATCGGTTCACCCACTCACATTAGAGTCTCCAGCCGAAGGAAATTCCGCCGCACTCTCTCGTTAGAACGCCTTGAGGACAGGTGTCTGTTAGCGTGTGACTATAACCTCACTACGCTGCTGCCCCTCGGCGGATCCGGCGCGAGCGACGCGCGCAGTCAACGACGCAGGCGGCGTGGCGGGCGCATCTAACGGCGAAGCTGTGTATTGGCCGCCTGCCGAAGACGATCCCACGGGCCTGTATAGTTCCGATAGCGGTTACCCGAATGGGATTGCGTGGGCTATCAGTGATGAATGGGTTGCGGGCACCTTCGATGACGGACTCGGACCGACCGACCCTACGTTAGCTTTTCGTTGGGACATCGGTACAAGCACCACTTTCCAAGGAATACGCACGGGCGAGTTCGATAAGAACTCCGGAACCGGCGTCACTAATGGCGGCATCGTTGGCGGAGACGGCACGGACTTCGATGACAATTCAAAATTCCCCGCCCGGACAAGTACGAGCGGTCCGTTGCAGATGGTAAAGTTCCTTGACGAAGACCAGACGGGCCAGACTCGTGGCATTAACAACGACGCGTGGCAAGTCGGCCGACTCACCTTTCCCGGTTCGCCGCCTGTCATAAAAGCTTTCCTTTGGAAAAATGGTGGCGATCCAATTCTCCTAGTCGATGGCGACTCCGAGGTGGACAATGCGACTGCTCGGGCCATTAATGACGCCGAAACAGTGCAAGTGGCTGGGGGTTATTCCAATGGCAGTGGATATGAGTTCGCCTTCGCATGGTTCGATGGAGACAGCGCAGTAACAACTCTACCCTTGCCACTGGCGTACGGGAGCAGCAGAGCCGAAGGCAATAATGACTCCGGCTACGTAGTGGGTCGCGCGGCTTATGGAGCGTCCGCTCATGCCGTCATGTGGGCCTTTGAAGATGACGAATACGAGTTTGTCGACTTGAACGCTCTCCCAGACTGTGAATTTGAACCCACACTGGTGGAGGCGCACGACATTAACAACAATGGTGACATTGTTGGAGTCATGGACGACGATGGGGCAACACGCGGATTCATTTTGGAATATGATCCCGCTCCCGCTCCCATCGTGCCTCCCCCGTTCGGCACGCAATCCGCCTTCGCTGTGGCGATTCCATTTGAAATAGTCGAGACACAACAGCCTGGTGACACGGTTTCGCGTCCAGATAGCCTGCTAGGTTTTATTGAGAATCGAGTTGAGGCAAAAGCGCCTATTGACGCTGCCTCACGAGGGACGAGCGTCATAAGCAACGGACCCCGACTGAACTCGCTGGCGATCGTGCAGTTTCTTGCGGACGCTCTTGCCGACCCTGTTGTTTGATTGAAGATTGACGTCACCGAAACCCGAACGACATTTGCTGCACCAATGCCGAGCCAGCGGTGGAACCGACAAGCAGGGATGGCGTTCTTGTCACTCCAATCGCGGCCGAAAGTCAATCGTGGGGTTGCCGCGTCTTATTGCCAGCCGCAACCTGCTCCGCTAAGGGCGCCCACCTTAACTCTGTTGCAAGCTCGTTCCCAAAACTGGAACGAGGAGAAATGCTCTCGGTCAGACGTTGATGCTCTTGCACCACGAGGCGGCGCGGTTCGTCCCCGGAAATGGCCGGACATTTTTCTTGGAATTTTCTTCAAAAAAGTTTTCGTTTCGATGTCAGTTTGGACTCATAAAATCGCACTTTATAATCAGGGTCGCCTGTCATGTGCGGCCTCGATTTGGTTGTCGAATCAAGACAACCGAGGCGACCAAACAGCGCACAGTTCGCGACGGGATCGCCAGGTAATCCTCTGTCCAGGGAGGTGCTTTATTCCCTTTATTCCTGACTTTATTCTTTCTTAATCACTTTATGGCTGGCGTCGCGCCGTCGACGCGTCAAAACTCATTCTTGAGGATGGGGATCGCTTAACGCTTGCTGCGACGAGCGGAAATTCCCGCAGGCAACGGAATGCCCTTCTGACGGTTCTCTGCTAGGCAGCCTTCGGGTTGCGCATGACCTTCAGGAGGGAGCATCATGCGCCTTACTCTTTCCCGGAAGGACGAACGCCGTCTAGTCGACCGGTGTCTGAATCACGACCAATCAGCTTGGTTTGAGCTGGTGGAGCGCTATCAGTCTGGTCTGCATGCCTATGTTCGCAGATGCCTTGATACTCGGTCTTGCCTAGGTTTCGACGCCAACGACATCTTGCAGGCCGTTTGGTGTTCGCTCTTCGTGCCTGATGCGCGGCGCCTGCAAGCGTTCCGGCCTGAGCTGGGAAGCCTCCAAACTTATCTTAATTCTTTGTAAATTCGCCGGACGATACGGTGCGACCGACATCGAAATGCCGAATTTGCACTGGCCGCCGCTGGACCACTTCTCAATCCGCAATCACAAGACTGGATGCAAGGCGTATTGCTTACTGAAGTCAAAGCATCGCTATCACCGGCAGCGCTTGCCGCGCTATACGCACAGCTCGGTATTCGTCCCGCCATTGACGAAGCGATCACGGCGGCGGCCAGGCGGCAGCGGAAGCATCGGCTTATCGCCAAGGTGAAAAAAATCCTGCAACTTTAGCGTCTGACAATAGAAACGGAAAAAGTTTTGAACCAGTGTCACAAACGGTCGTGTTTGCGCATTAGTACTTATAGAACGAGCCGTCAGTTTGGTCCCCTGGTGCGCCGCCTGCGGAGAGACACCATGAATAGTAGACGACCGCGTTTGAAACCATCGTCGGACAGCCAAATTCGCCTCGCCGTGAAGATACTTCATGATTCAATGACACTCGGTGCCCGTACGGCATGCGACGCATGGGATTTTTCGACTACGTTGTCAACGTTTAGAAAGGCCGGCGTTTCCGAAGGAGTCCTACGATGGCTTATGTGTCGCGAGTATGTTGAGCATGCCGTGGAATGTACGGGGCTTAGTGACCCAAAACGTGTCTTTCGAGAATCAACAAGTTTGGGCATATTTCCCCGAAGCTGTTTTGTGTTGACGAAAGATGGGGTCGATTTTCTTACAGAATTGAAACGCACGCGCAGCAACGGCGATGGATCAGATTCGGGTGTAAGGGGCGCAGAAGCCGTTCCACACGAGCGGCCATACTGGGAGGAAAGCACCCACACGTTATTTTGGCATGAATGCCCGGTTAAGCGATATCGCTCCGAAGCTCCCAACCAGGAAGCAGTCCTCCGACAGTTTCAAATTCAGGACTGGGTTGCGTGTATTCCAGTGTCGTTAGCCCTGGAACACGGCATCAACCCGAAGGAACGTCTGCGAGAAACCATCAAGAGTATTAATCGCAACGTAAGGTCCAGCCTGAGATTTTGCCAAGAGGGATGTGGCAGTCGAGTACGTTGGTATGCCACGGACAGGTAATTAACGGATGACCGGATAGCGGTCTGGCAGATAATGTGCCCCGCCCGCCTCGAGGTTCCGTCGATTTGGCGGGTCGGCTACGCAGACCAGCCGGTCCGGGTCCACTTGCTACTACGGCATTACCGGGTTTGCCACAATCGGCCGCCTGGCTGGAATGCTCAACTTAGCTACGAAGACATCCTTGGGCCCTTTCAAAGTGGCCTGCAACGGCTTTTTCAACGGGAAGTCGGGCGATAGGGTCGTCCCGGTTAGGTAAATGTTCCCCTTAGCATCGAGTTCCGAGCCTTGAGCGGTATCATCATCGAAGCCTCCCAGATAGCTCGAAAAAATGAGACCTGTGCCGTCCGGCGTCAGTTTAGCAAGGAAAGTGTCCAGCGCTCCGCCGTTAGTCGCCTGGAAAGGTAGTTTCATTGGAAAATCAGTAGAACGGGTGAAACCTATTACGTACGCAGCGCCGGCTGAATCGACGGCGAGTGACTGCGGAAGATCGTTACTATTCCCTCCTATGTAGGTCGAGTAAATGAGCTCGGAGCCATCGGCGGCGAATTTGGTCACAAAGCCCGTCCATCCGGGATCCTCTTGAGCTTGAAATGGATTTACTAATGGAAAGTCGGGAGAGCTTGTGTAGCCTGTGACATAAACATCCCCCGCCGCGTCAGTTGCGATACCGGTTCCCTTATCTGTAAAGTCTCCCTCTCCGCCGAGAAACGTTGAAAAAACAAACGCTGAACCGTCCGGTGTCAGTTTGGTGACGAAGGCTTCCGTGTAGCCATTCTTTGTTGCTTGGAAAGCATTGTAGGTAGGGAAATTGTACGAATCAGTGAAGCCGGTCACGCAGATATTGCCGAACGGATCCAAGGCAATCCCCCCAGCGTCCGTCTGATCTCCATCGGCAAAGAGTCCGCCCAGAAAGGTCGAATAGAGCAACGTTGTGCCGTCACGCGACACCTTGGCGACCATGAAGTCGCGCCCTCCGCCAGCGTAGGTCGATTGAATGGGGTTGACGGTCGGAAAATTATCGGAGGACGTCGTTCCTACGACATAGGCGACTCCCTCGCCGTCAATTGCTACCGCATTCCCAAAGTCATAGCCTTGTCCGCCCAGATACGACGAATAAGACAGTGCGCCCGCTGGCTTCAATTTGACGATGAATGCGTCACTGGGTCCATCGCCGAAGATCGGCTGAAAAGCATTGAAGATCGGGAAATTACATGATCCCGCTCGGCCGACGACGTAGGCGTTCTCCAAATCGTCGACGGTGATGCCGAGGGCCATGTCCTCGCCGAGCGTATCACAACTGGGCGTTCCACCTAACCAAGTCGCGTATTCCAAGGCAGTACCGTCCGGGGTGAATTTGGCCACGAAGGCGTCTCCCTCACTGGCATAATTCTGCACCGGATTGACGACCGGGAAATTGCTCGAAAACGTGAAGCCCACGACGTACGCGCTGCCCGCATTGTCGACCGCCACATCATACCCGTAATCGGTATTGTTCCCCCCCAGATAGGTTGAATAGTGCATCAGCACCGGATCGATCACCAGGGGCCGGCTCATGTCATAAGGGTTCACCGCAAAAGTAACCACAACATCCGGACTCGCAGTCCCTTCCTCGACGTGGAACTGGCCCGAAATGTCCTGGCGCACGCCAGCCATGTCCTGGTAGATGTACGGAGCGCTTTGCCGCAACTCGGCGTCGCCGACACGAACAGCTAACTCACCGGAAGGATCGACCGTTACTGAGTCAGCGCCGCTGAAGCGGAGTTGAATCTGATCGGGATCGGCGCCCGGCGCAACCACGAAGTCATATTCAAGCCCGTTGGCAGCGGATGCCGGGTTCTCTGTAGCGTCGTAATACACCATGTCGATACCGGGATAGACATCGTCGTAGTGCACCCTGGCGAATGTCGGCACCCCGGCATGCCACTCGTTGGAGTCGTTGCCGAGATAGTAATTCAGCTTGGTGATCAGCGGATCGACACCGGTCGCCACGGCGTCCGGATCGGCGCCCACCATGTGCATGGAGACCTGTCGCGGCGGATAGAGTGACGGGGTCGGGAGACCGAGGCCGAGCATGGTAGTGGGCCCGGCAGCCAGCGCTGCGTCCGTCGCTCGGGTTGCGTCGTCGTTTACTCGGCCTGATTCAGGATGCCGAGTCCCGATTGCGGGATTTTCCAATCGGAAGACCGCTTGCATCGCGCTGACACCCATGGTGTAACCGGGACCGCGGGCCAGGAAGTCGAATGCGGTATCCGCCTGCCCGACGTTGGCTTCAAAATAGAACGATGAACCGAACGGCCGCGACGCCATGAACGAGGCCGGTGATAGCGAGGCCGGCGACAACATAGACCGAGGTGGTACGGCAAGCACCGGATTCGACAGCCCCTTAACGGGGAGACTACCGTAAGCCAATCGGGCTATGCCACCGCTCGACGGCGGCGAAACTGGTTGGAAAGCGCCAAAGTTGGCGGTTGTTGTGCCGGTAGCTGTTCCCCATCCAGGCATTCGGGCAGTTTTTTCGGTGCGCACTTCCGGCTCAGCCAGCAGCGTGGAGAGTGGCATCTCTGTCGTTGGCTGGTTGGCAGGGTTGCGAACGGATAAGGATGGGCGATCCGTCCGTAAAACCGTGGACATCGGCCCCGGTTCATCGAGGTCCCGGAAATAGTTACTATCCGCTAAGGTCAAGCTCTCGATCACCGCTGAAGCGGATGTCCCGAAGGTGTGCAGGACGAGCAGTCCCGCGAACGTATCTCCCGGCGGCAGCCGCGCTTCCAGACCCTCGACATGTGGTTGAAAACCTAGTCGGCACATGGGAACCTCCGCGTGACAAGGGAGAGTTTGACGCTCTCTAGTATGCCGCCGCGCGCCTGAGGTTGCAAGGCGCAACTAGAGAAACCGCGTTCTTCGCTCGCGGTCGTCGACATTGATCTAGCAAACCGCCTCCGTACCCAATCTGGCGACTGTTACGTGGCGCGCTGCTTGTTCAGCGCACCAACGATGCCATATCATTCGATATGCTTCTTCCAGGTTGCGCGTGAACGCGGCACCGTCACAGATTATCGAGCGGCGCATCCGCTGCCGCAGTTCGGTACGATACCGATTGAGGGCCTCTTTATCCTCAGCCAATCGCTTCGCGATGGCAACGTATTCCTCTAAGCGATGCGCAATCAGCTCAGTTAATCCCAGTTGGGTTAGCACACTGGCGCACATTCTGGCAGCGAACCTGTTGCCGCATAACGTGATAACCGGAACACCCATCCATAAGGCTTCGCATGCCATACCATGTCCGGACCACGGGAATGCGTCGAGTAAGATATCGAAATCCCCGTAAACATTGAAGAAGTATTGGCCCTCCGCACGACGAAGTATCAAACGGTCGCTTGATATTCCACGTGATTCAAACTCGCTTCGGAATCGAAAAGCGCATCCTTCGGTCAAGGTATTACGGGTGATCAGCAGACGTGAACCCGGAACCTCCTTGAGCAATCGTGCCCAGACATCGAGTACCGCTTCGTTCAGCTTGACAAGCTTATGGGTCGAGCCAAACGTAATTGGCCGCCCAGCCGACGTAGGTTGCGTTTCTAAATCGGCTCTATCTGCATGTGGCAAGTAGGCAAAAAAACAGCCCGGCAAACGAATCAGCTTCTCTGTGTCGGACTGAGGTTGACCATAGGGATCGGCAATGGCATCAGTAATTCGGTAATCCATGGTCGCTAGGCCGGAGGTTCCCGCATAACCAAGATAGGTCACTTGGATCGGAGCAGGCTTGTGAGTGAACACCGTTAGTCGGCTGTTTCCAGTATGCCCACCCAGGTCGACTAGAATATCGATAGAATCGCGACGAATTTGTTCTGCCACCTGAGTATCCGTGTGCCGGTTTGTAAGGCGCCAGACATTCACCCGTCGTTGCACCTGTTCGGTTATGGCATCCGGGCGGTCCACTTCCGCATAGGCGTATACTTCAAACCGAGTGCGGTCATGCGCATCGAGGATCGGTTCGAAGAACCGCATGACCACGTGACGCCGGAAGTCGGGAGATACATAGCCAATGCGAAGCCGACGTTCACAGTCTGGCACATTGGTGAAGACGTTCGCGGTTCCCCGCCGTTGGCCATGGAGACGATCGAACCAGCGATGTTCTGCGAGCAAAGCCGAGGGCTCCAAGTTCGGATCATGACTCAAGGCAAACAACAGATTGCTATGCGCTACCCAATGACGTGGGGTTTGTCGAAGCGCGTCGACATAGTAGCTAATTGACTCGGCACGGCGTCCCTGATTGCAAAGGCCATTGCCAATGTAATTACGAAGATCAGGGTGTTCTTTGATCCGAAGCGCTTTCATGTAGCACTCCGTCGATTCCTCCAGTTGACCCAGCGTACGATAGAGATTCCCTAAATCGATGTACGATTCGATTCGCTTTGGCGCCGTGTCGATGGCTTTGAGGAACGAGTCTATCGCCTCAGCGTTTTCGCGCCTCTCAGCGAGGCACACTCCTAAGTTCTGAAGGGCGTCCCAGTACCGAGGGCTGAGTCTGAGCGATTCCTTCAAGAAGTCGATGGCCTCATCAAGTTTGTTCTGCGACCGAGAAACCGCGCCGAGCAACATCAATAGTTCTGCGTTTGACTTTCCATGCTCCAATAACCCACGATAAATCTTTTCCGCCTGTTCGTATCGGCCTGCCTCGTGATGCCGTTGAGCTTCGACATAAGCCTCGCTTGCTTTTGCCGCAGTTGACCTCGGTATACGGCGGTCGAGCGTCACTCCGTCTAGCTTCATGGTGAATAATGACCTTTCTTAACCTATGAGTGTGAACAATGCCAAATGCCTTCTACATGACAGCAAATTCAGATGGTTGCCGGGTCGCCGAATCTTTGGCCCAAAAGTGCTGTGAAGTTCGGAACGGTTTAGGTGTCCTGCGCCGGTTGGCATCGTCCAGAGAGCCAATGCCCCGCGCTTGCCTCGGATTCTATCAAGAGCAAAATCATTCCTTCAGGCGATCCTGACCATTCAGTAGGCGACCATCAAGGGAACCACTGGGGGACCGTTTGGGGTCACCACATTATCCTCGGAATGCGGTGGGTGCGTTGCGATGACATCCGTGCTCTAAATTTAGCTACGTCCCCACCATTACCCCTTCCACTCCCCAGACGCTCCCCTTGCACTGATGTCGGTGTGACTCGAAGATAGCCAAGCTGACGTTCTGGGACGTGCGGCTCCGTGATGCCGCGCGGCTATTCACGCGGATGTGCAACCGGCACTTTTTTCAAGGAGAGACTATCATGGGTCAAGTAAATCGCAGAGAGGCAGCGCGGCGGCGCCTTCGCGAAGAGCGACGCAAGCGCTTGACGTGTCGTCCTTCCGTTATGAAGCTTGAAGACCGTTTCATGCTTAGTTGGACCATCGATTTCACGTTCAACGAGGCCTCGACACCCGGATTTCAAACCGTTCCGAATTCGCTGGAAGCTCGCGCCTCAATCCAAGACGACAACGGCAAAATCATCATGGTTGGATACTCGGGGAGCGAAACAGATCTGAACTTCGCTGTCGCCCGCTTGACTTCCAACGGAGAAAGGGACACGACATTTGGCAGCAGCGGCTTGGGTGTCTACGATCCAGGAACCGCGTTCAACGATGGACCCGCCCGGGCCAACGCAATTGTAATTCAGGAAAATGTCGAACCGGTAGATAGCGGCACGGTGCAAGGGACAGCGTGTGGTACTACTGCTCCCTCGGACCGATATGTGGTGGCGGGGAGGCATTTCCCGATATCCGGTGTGGCGATAAAGACCTTCGCCATGCTCCGGCTGTGTACGGACGGGACCCTTGATACTTCGTTCGGCGGCGATAGCGGCCAGTTTTGGCAAAATACGGGGGTTCCTGGCTGGTCCACGGTGGCTTTTGAGTCAGTTTTTTGCGATAGTGGCGGCGGCACCTCGTGGAGTCGCCAAGACGAAGCGTTCACGATTGCTGTGGAGCCGGACGGTGCGAAGCGGATCGCCTTGGGAGGCTTTGCGTACATCAACGACGCGGTCGGAGATCTAACCCGGTCGAGGCGCTTCGCGGTGGCGCGATTCACCGAGCATGGTGACGTCTATTTCGCCAGTGCCGGTGGGCTTCGGTCTCCCGGAATGAGCACGCTGTGCAGTTACTACCTCGGTGACCAGCTGATATTCAAGCCGCATGATGTGGCCGGTGAATCGGGGACGGAGTTGAATAGTGAACTGCGTTCGCTGCTTTTGATACCGGATCAGGGGAGCGGGGCGGGCAATTACGATATTCTAGTGGCCGGCGGCACTTTTTGGGAAGGCACCGACGCGTCATTCCGTCAGGATTTCGCGGTGGCGCGTTTGAACTATTCGAACGGCACATTGGAGAGCAGCTTTGGCGATAGCGGTGTTGCATTGATCGACTTCTCCTCAGGGACGAACACTCGCTACGACATGGCTTGGGATCTCGGCATTGAAGATTTTGGCTCTGGGCCGCGCATCGTTGTCGCGGGCGAGGCATGTTATAGTCAACAAGAGAACGACGATGAGGAAGACCATGATGCCCGGGGCTGTCCGGAAGACTTTGTACCGAACATAGAAAAGAGCACCATTTCCTCGGATTTCGCACTCGGTCGGCTTGAAATGGATGGAGATCCCGACGCGACTTTCTTCACAACGGGAGAAACAACCATTACCAACCGCAACCGAGACGTCGCCCGAGGCGTGGCATTTCAAGAACTCGACGACGATGATGCACCCAGCATTATTTTTAGCGGGTACACTGACGACGGGACGGATGTCACTCGCTTTGCCGGTGGTCGGATTAAGTTCGATGAAACGGTTGATTTGTTCGAGCCGAGATTCCCGCAAAGCGACGACGAGGAATCAGGGTACGACGTCTTCGTCGACGGGAATGACAAATTGGTCCTAGGCGGGGTTTATACGAAGAACGGGGGCTCTCGCATTGCGGCAACGCGTTTGTGCCCTCAACCCGACCATCAAACCGATTGTACCTACGCGAGCCCGGCGCCTAGCTATGACGGAGATCGCCCGGGTGCGGGCAACATCGGTCTGCTTGCGGGCGGAGTGGCTAATCCGTTCGATGACGATGGAGTGGCTGAGGGCAACTCCTCAACGGAGCAGACGGACGGTCCGACTCCCCCCGAAAATCCTGCCTCTCCATCGGCAGAGAACTTGAAGGACCTTGCGGAACCCAAGCCGCTGGCGATTGAAGGCAAGTCCAAACCGCTGGACGAATCATCGTGGGTTGATCAATGGTTATCGCCAATCGAGAACAACTCGAATGGTTTGAAGTCATGACCAGTGGTCGCCAGTACAAATTCGGCTTTTGCGCCGCCAACGTGGCTTGGCGGCGCCGGGCCGGGTTCGTATGCCTCGGCCGTACTCCGCCTGACGCTCCGAGTCGGCCATCGGCTGCATAAGAAATAACCTCCTTGCGGGCCGATCAGGAGAGCCATTCTCGATCACATTTTGCGAATGAGGTGCATCATGAATCGCCTCCTGATCGCCTCGGCAACCCGCGAAAATCTCGAAGATTTTTGCCGCAATACGGAGCTGGGTCTGTCACTCCAGGCCCTGAAGGGACGGCATGGGATTGTGCCTGGTATCGCGGTTCGCAATCGGCAGGGCCTGAGTGCACTCTTTAACTACCGCATCGAAGCCGCCGAAGACTCGGACATATTACTGTTTGTTCACGACGATGTTTACCTGGAGGATTTTTATATCCTTGAGCGGCTGCAAGAGGCGTTGGAACAGTTTGACTTGGTAGGTGTCGCCGGCAACGCTCTCCCAGAGGATGATCATGTCAACTGGCTACATATGCGTTCTCCCGGAGAAAAATCACTTCGCAAGGCTGATTTGGGAAACTTGACCGGTGGACTCGCGACCATTGCGCCGACTGGTCGAGTGATAACTCTTTATGGCCCGACGCCCAAAGATTCGATACTGCTCGACAGCTGTTTCCTAGCGGTGCGAGCCAAGACCTTGAAGGAACGCAAACTTTGTTTCGATACACAGTTCGAGTTTGAGTTTTACGGGGAGGATTTTTGTAGAACTTGCCACGCTGCGGGACTCCGAATTGGTACCTGGCCGATTTCAATTACTCACGCCAGTGCAAGGATAATGGGTGGACCCGAATGGGAGACCGGTCTAACATTGTATCGGTGGAAGTGGTCAGACAAACGACCGTGCAACGGGTTGAAGGCGGTTGCAGGCTCGTTGTCGATTAGTGCCCCAAACGAGCAAGAGGCTTACTCAAAACACACGGGACATGAACCGGCGAACGCAGCGCTAATCATACGCCGGATGGCCATGGGAGACGTCGTCTTCGCGGAGCCAGTCGTGCGCACCGTAAAGAAACTTGGCTACCGGCAGATCTTTTTTGAGACCCACTATCCGGAGATGTTTCAGAATCACCCGGACGTTGAACCCGGGTTTCCGACATGCAGATGTGACGTGTACGCGCTTGATGGTGTGTACGAGATGAATCGAGCGATGTTAGTTCAAGATGCGTACTTAAGTTGCTATGACCTGCATCTCGACGAGGGAGAAAAGGTTCCGCAACTTTGGCTTTCTGGTGAAGAACGCACCTGGGCGCACCGGCTGCTTGCCGAGGACAAATGGGTCGCCTTGGACATCGGCTATCCTGGAGGAAAACTGTGGTGGCCGCCAAAGTCATGGGAAGCGGTGGTGGACCTCCTGCACGGACGCGGGTTCAAAATAGTACAGGTCGGCAACCGCGTTAATGACCTGGTGGCCATGAAATCAATCGATCTGAATTTGTTAGGGAAAACCGATCGTCGACAACTTATGGCAATCATCTCGGAATGCCATAGCATGGTAGGCATTGATTCAGGGCCCATCAACATCGCACAAGCATTTGGTACCCCGAGTGTCGCTGTTTACAGCCAACAATTTCCGCCCAAGAGTTTTCTTTCTGAGGGATCGTCAATTACGCCACTTGTGTGCGACACGCGCCTCCCCTTAGACACTGATGCAATCAATGATCTGTTTGCGATGTTTTGTTACCGCGAGCAAACGAAGTACGGCATCGAGCTTTCCCGAGACGCCGAATTCGCAGCGGCTGTCAATGAATTAGTTAGGGCGTATCAAATCGAGCAAGTCATTGAAACTGGAACGTTTCGCGGCACGGGCTCAACCCAAGTATTTGCTAAGACGGGCTTACCCGTTCACACCATAGAGTGCAACGAGAGTCATTATGACGTTGCCTTGAGAAATCTTGAGAAGTATCCCAACGTCGAGGTGCATCACGGTTACTCGCTGAAGCGGGCCGAGATGCTGCAGGGGTTACGGCGCGAACGGTTCGACGGCAGGCGAATGAATCTTCACCAGGATGTGGACGAATATGCTGCTGATTTTTATCAACGTGAAATTGATCACGGTGAATTGCCTGAAGACCTGCTAGTCAAACTACTGAATGGAAAGAGGCAGCTCGTGTTCCTTGACAGTGCGGGAGGAATCGGCTGGTTAGAATTCAAAGCTGTGCTAGCGGAATCGAAATCAGCCGAAGTTCTGCTGATGCTTGACGATGTCGGCCACGTGAAGCACTACCGGTCTGCGCAGCGACTGTTGCAGCTCGGTTATGACTTCCGTTTTTCACATAGCGGCCGATGGGGGTGGGCTGTCCTGAATTAAGCGTACGGCACGGACAGTCTTTCGACCGCGTTAGTGCGTTCATCGCTGACGGCGCTGCCATTTTTCAGAGTCCCACGGACGCAACTTTACCAAGATAGTCGGCCCACCATTGCATCATCTGCCGGCGCTCGGGAAGATACTGCGCATGATTATAAGCAGCGCGGACCGTATTGCGTTCGCTGTGGGCCAGCTGGCGTTCGATCACGTCCGCACGGAAACCGTGCTCATTCAGGATCGTGCTCGCGGTACTCCGAAACCCGTGCCCCGTCGCGCGGGAATGGTAGCCCATCCGATAGAGCGCGTAGAGCATCGTGTTCTCGCTCATGAATGTAGAGGGATTGTGTTCGTTGGGGAAAAGATACTTCCGACTGTCGGAATGCTTTTCCAATTCGCGAAGAACAGTAAGGGCTTGCCGCGACAAAGGCACGATGTGAAGCTCTTTCATCTTCATGCGGGCTGCGGGAATGCGCCATTCCGCCTTGTCCCAATCAATCTCCGGCCATTCGGCCGCCCGTAATTCGGTCGTGCGGACGAAGGTGAGCAGAAGGAGGCGGAGAGCCAGTTTGGTTTGGACCACTCCGTCATAGGCTTCCAGCATTTGCAAGTAGGCAGTTCATTTTCCTTGAGGTAAGAACGGTGTTTGACGACTGGCGTTTTCAGGGCGCCACGCAAATCTGGGACGGGATTTCGTTCGGCCCGACCCGTTGCGATCGCATACGTGAATATCTGCCGAGTCATTTGCATGACGCGTCGGGCCGTTTCCAAAACTCCCCTGTTCTCCACGGCGCGAAGTACCGTAAGCACTTCGGGAGCGGTGATGTCGGCGATGGGCCTCGGTCCAAGTTCGGGGAGTATGTACTTTTCGAGCCGATCCTGCGCGAGGTCGGCCGTGTTGGCTGCCCATTGGTGCTTTCTTTTTTCAAGCCATTCGCGGGCAACCGTCTCAAAGGCGTTGGCACTCTTTAGCGTCGCCAGCCTCTTGGCTTCCTTCTTCGCCACTGCCGGGTCGTTTCCGGCGGCGAGGGCCTTGGCGCCTGCGCACGCCGGTCGCGGGCGTCCGCGAGACTCACGTCGGGATAGACGCCCAAGGCGAGCAGCTTTTCCTTGCCGCTGACGAAGTATTTCAGCCTCCAGTATTTGCTGCCCGAGGGCTTGACTAGGAGAAACAAACCTTCTCCATCGGAGACTTTGTAGGGCCTAGCTTTGGCTTTGGCGTTGCGAACTTTGGCGTCAGAGAGACGGGCGGGCATGGGGTACATCGGCGGTTGTTGGGGTACGTTTGCCAATTTAGTACCCCACAATTTGGTCGTATGTCAACGATTATTTTCGGACGTAGGCGGCTGTTGATTCCGCCGGAAAGTGGCTCTCAGCCTAGATGGAGCGGACATTGGTGAATGAAGACGATCATCAACGATATGATGAGTTGGCGACCCCTACGGGAATCACATTCGCGGACAAAGTAATTGAATCATATGCTGATTCTCGTTTGGCAAGTAGATTGATACCCCGGTTTTGTACCCCAAAACTCACGAATCGCCTCAAAGCCATTCGTGTAGTACGCTACGCCAGCGACAGGGGCGATGTCAATTCTTCAAGTGTTGCTCCTAACGTGGGGCCAGCTTGGCGAACACCAGGCCCCTAATTCGGTACTCCAAGGGCGGCAATCGTCCATAATTGACATCGGAGTGTCGGCCCGACGCGAGCCGAGCACTTCAGCTTGCGTGCGCATTTCGATCACACCGAAGCAGGCAACGCCGAGAAGCAAATTGCATCCGACGTGAATCTATGTAGGAAGCCTCCGTCGGTCGGATAACGTGGAACCGAGTGGTGCAGTTGTCACGTTCTCTGACTTCAGGAGGGATTTATGTTCTACGTCGGGCTCGACATTCATAGCACACGCATTTGTGTCTGCGTGGTCAACGAAACCGGGCAAGTGGTCCAACGCACCCAAGTGCGAACCATCGAAGAGATGATGCGGTTCCTCAAAAGCTTGTCTGATCGGTTCGAGGTCTGCTACGAGGCCAGTTGCGGGTACGGCCACTACCACGATTTACTGCAGCCGCTAGCAGCGCGGGTCCTGGTGGCGCATCCAGGTCAATTGCGGTTGATCTTCCGATCACAGAACAAGAACGATTGCAAGGACGCGGAGCGACTGGCCAAGTTGCTGTACTTGGGGGAGGCGCCGACGGTGCATGTGCCTTCACTCGACGTACGAACCTGGCGCGAGTTAATCAATTGCCGTAGCCAGGTGATTGCCAAACGGACGCGGGCTAAGAATGCTGGCCGTGCGATGTTGCGCGGCGCAGGAGTCATGCCCCCGAAGCATCCCGGTCTGTGGACCAAGAAGGGGTTGGCTTGGCTCCGTGAACTGGCCCTGCCCACGGTTTCACAGCGATTGCGGCGGGATCTCCTGCTCGAAGAGATCGAAACGCTCACTAGGCAAGTGCGACGTATCGAACAGCAGTTGAACCAGCGGGGGCAGCAAACGCTTGCCGTGCATCGACTGCGGAGCATCCCAGGAGTTGGTATCCGCACGGCGGAAGCGGTGGCCGCGTTCGTGGATGATCCTCACCGCTTTCGACATGCCAAAGCAGTCGGGCGGTATTTCGGGCTGGTTCCGCGTCAGGACCAGTCGGGTGACAGGAATCGGCTCGGGCATATTACCCGCGAAGGCGCGCCGGTCGTCCGCTGCCTGCCGCATAATCACTCATGGCGCTCCGCATCCGCAGATGATGCCGAATGGATGTTTGGGAAGTCCCGTACTCGTCTTGCTTTCGCTCTTGACAGAGGTTTCCTCATGGATGTCGGACCGGAGCACACAAGGTACATCGGTTTGCTCGCGCGTGGCGATTTTACCCGAGTGCACAACCCGTTGTGCGGGAATTTTGGTACAGACCGCACTTCATCGCCGATATCCAGCACATAGCACCGGCCATCACAGCCGCGGAGTGCGAATAGAATGGAGGTCAATCCGGATTGGTCGAAGCATCAATGCGTAGGCCACCATGCCGAAGATAGTGTTCCACGTTTCCACAAAGCAATACGAACGGAACCAGGTAGTTTCGGTCCCTGCCGGGGAGCAAACCGCCTTTCACGGCCGACTCGTGGCCGCAAACGCCACCGAAGTCGAGCAGCGGATCGAAGGCGCAAGACCCCCGGCGGCGCAAAGTCGACTGACCACCCAGTACGCCTTCGATGACGTGTTCCAGGGCCTGCACTACGGAAACTCGCAGTACAATGGACAGGAGTTGCACTTCTACCGCGTGTCGATGGAGAACCCGACAGAGGTTCCGATGGCGTTGGTGGACGTCATCAAGAAGGTCGAAAACCCCACTGCGGCACAAGTGGCGGCGATCGCGTCCGAGTACTGGACGCCGACGCTTAAGTGGGACGTACTAGAGTACCTCGATTCGTCGATGACCGTGATCGAAGAACTGCCGAAGCCCAGCGATGATGCAGAGGAGGCTTTCGCTGCGGGAGCCAAATACGGCAACGACATCGCCCTGGCCAAAAAAATCGCGAAGGCGATCATGGCCGGTGAGCCACTGCCGGTGCAGGACGAGGACGAAGACCATAACGAAGCGGGCGGGGAATGATTGCGCTCCGTCGCGCCCTAAACCCGCCTGTCTCGAGGAGACCCGATGCTCGACATGCGTCGCCTGAACCTTCGCTCGACGGCGTTCCACGAGGCCGGACACGCCGTCGTCGCGCTGTTGAAGAGCATTCCGTTCTCGAAGGTGTGGATACTGCGCCGAAGCGACGCCGACCCCGTACCGAAGAACGTAGAGCTCGGGCAGCTAACTCGGGTTACGCCGATCAATAAGCCCAGCTTTTTTGGGAGGCTCGCCGACGCGAAGACCGAGGCCGCCCAGGCCTTCTCCGGTCCGTTAGCCGAATGCCAGGCGTATCCAGACATGTCGCCAGAAGACGTCAACCTTGCGGAAGGGCTGCTGCGCTTCGCAATTATCCCGTGCAAAGTGACGAACGGCGAAGCCAACTTCGACCCGGCCGAGGTGACCCGAACCCTGCCTCAGATTCAGCAGATGATGCAGGAGTGCTGCCGTCACGCGGATTTCCTAACTCAGGCCAATCGTGCCTCAATCGAGAGAGTGGCGATGTCGCTCCTCACGAAGTGGAAGTTGACGGAAGACGAAGTGCGGGATCTCTGCAAATAGGACACGCCGCGATGCCGACTGACCACGAAAAGAGTGACGAAGGCACTCGGATCAGCAACCTGATGAAGGCCTACACGAAGCCCGCATTGGCTGCGGTGTATGGGGTCGTGTCCGAGGAGTTTGGCGTTCTGATCGGAAGCGGCACTTTTCTGCGTCTCTGCGGAAACTCGTACCTGTTAACTGCGGAGCACGTAGTCGACGAAGGCCGCAAGTACGCAACCATCGCACACACCACGAGTTCCGGAAAAAAGCCTGCACAGTTCAAGTACTGGTTCAGGATAGCGAAGCCGCCGATCGACTTGGCCCTCGCGCGGATTGATGAGGAAGTGATCAAGGAGCACGGCATTCAGCCCTGGGGCGTCGAGGCGATGGGTGATTCGTCCGCTGACATTGAGCGCGATGTTCTATTCTTACACGGGTATCCGGGCGACCAGAGCAAATGGCTTCCGATCGTCGAGGGCGGGATCCACTCGACCTCGATGCCGTTCTGGGCGAGCGATGGCGTGTCCGACTGGGATGAGTTCGACCCGGACAAACACTTCGCGATCGTGTACCCGCGCGATGGGTGGTTCGACGAGAAAAAGCGGCCAATTCCGATGCCCCTGCCGGACGGGCTCAGCGGTTCGGCGGTGTGGCAAACGAACCGACGTGATTCAACAGGAGCCGAGTGGACGCCTGACCATAGCCGTATCGTCGGGCTCGTGCATTTGTGGAACAAGAAGCCAGAGTCGCTAGTCGCCACGCGGATCGAGGTTTTGCGGACGTTTCTGCTTGACGCCCTCCGGCACGAGAAAGCGGACGCCCTCTGGGAAGCCCGCGGCCGACCGCTCTGGGACAACCTTCATGACTGGTGCGAGGCGGAGCGACTGATTCCTGATCTTTGGTGATGCGGTAAACATCCCGACCCACTTCCTCGGCACATTGACAACCTGAGGGCAATTCGCATCTTGGCGTCGATCACACCGAAGCGCGCAATCGCAAGGGACAAATTGCTCTCGGCGTGTCGGACTGGAGGGCGCACCAGCACTGCCGGTTCAAATCCCGTCGCCCCGATTTCTTTCACGGTTTCACGGGGATTGTTCCGCAGTCACGGCACGGCGCGATCGAAGTCTCCGCCTTCGGCAGCGATTCTGACCGCCTTCGTGATCAAGGCAGCACCCCGCTTCAAGCCATCCTCCTCCGCGTCCGAGAAACGGAACCTGGGAAGGGCGGTCGCGCCTTCGCGCCGATCCGCGATGGGAGCGAGATCGTCAGCCGGTGTTCTGCTATCTGATGCTCGAGTCCGACGGGCTCAACCAGTTGCTCGTCGCGCAGAATTGCCTCAACGATTCGCGTTGTCACGATCCCGATTCCATGCTGGCTCGCCCCTGTGCCTTTGATGATCTCGATATTCGCATCCCGCACGGAGCCTTCAACTTCTGTCTGGAAGGCCGCAAAGTCCTGCTTCCGTTCCGCGATCAGGTCTGTCACCAGTCGCCCGCCGATTCTCGCCGTGGACCAGATGTAGACCTGGGACTTGCCGTGCTCGCCGATCACCATTGCATCGACCGACTTGGGGGTGCAGTCGAACCGCTTGGCAAGCTGAACTCGGAAACGGACGGAGTCCAGGAATGTGCCAGTGCTGAGGATGGGGTTCTTCGCGCCCATTTTGTCGCGTTCCTCGATGGCAACATCCGCCAGAGGATCGGGCGGGTCGGTAACGACCACGATCGGCGAGCGACAACCCGCCCGAACGATCTTCGGAACAATGTCGCGATACACCGGGACGTTCGGAATCAGAAGGCGCAGACGCCCCCACGGATCTTTCGGGTTCGTTGCGCCGCCCTTTTTCTCATTGTCCCCGGCTGTGATGATCACAACATCCGCGTCCGCGATGTTCTCGTATCCGCCGACCTCGATCTGGGTATGCGGACACAGCGCCGCACCGTGCGAAAGGTCGTTGGCCACGCCACGCGTGTGCAGCTCCACTTCGGGCTTGGGCAGGTCCACCAGCACGATCTTGGTGCAGGAGCCGCGGAGAAGCATCGCCTTTGCGCAGGCAGTGCCGACGAAACCGACGCCGATGATCGCGACTTTCATAGCGATCCTCTACTCAAGGCGTCGCACCAGTCGCGAGCCGTTCTGTTGTTAAGAATCAGATGGACACCCCGTGCTGGATGAAGGCATGTGCGAAGCAGGACGTGTATGTCGGCCTCGTGCGGTTGGGCGTACCGGTAGTTGATGAAGAAAACAACCGCATGCGTGAGGCCGTCCCGTCGTACGTAACGTCGTCCGTCAACCGGCCACTTCTTGATTATCTCGTCGGCGATGATGACGTCGCCGCCGGCAGGGCCATGCCCCAGCGGTTCGATCACGAGCTCCTTGCTTTTCTCACTCAGGTAGGCTTTAATCCGATTGCACGTTCCCAACGTGCCATATCGCCGCTCGGCGAACCGATTCGCCGCAAACACACCATGATAATCATGCACGAGTCGTTCCATCAGGCCCTTCGGATCCTCGTCCGGGTTATTTTTATTGCCGTCATGTGCAATGAACGTTACCACCTGTTCCGGAGGGCTCAGCTTGCGGTGAAGCGATTTCACATGAAAGGGGTCGCGCCACGGGCCGAAGCCCACGAGCACCCGTTTGCTCATCGTGGCCTTTTTGTGCTGCCACTCGGTCTCCGCCCAGAACGTCGCGCCGGCGTTAATATGCAGACCAACGTTCGCTAGGCCACAGTTCCGGATAAGAGCGTGCGCCTCTGGCAGGTGTTCCAAGACGTCGTCCGGGTCCTGAAACATCAGAACACGCTCCACCTGGCGCTTCGCGACCTTCGACGCTAGCGCGACCTGTGCATCGAAACCTCGGCCCAACGACTCGAACTCAACCGCATGCGAAGTCGGAACCAGCCAGTTCTGCATGAACTCCGCTGTCTCGCTGGGGTCAGCTTTCGCGATGGCCTCGAGAGTCTCCCCTGTCGTAATGACCCGGTAGTTCGACAAGATGGCCGAATACGCTCGCACGAACCAGGCGACGTTGAAGTAGCCCTTGTACATCTTCAACTGTGGCAAGCTGCAGCACTTCGGGCTCGCGTAAATCGCGATTGCTTGTGGGTCCGATTCGACGTTTTCGTAGGTCATAACGGTCCCTTGTGGGTTCGTGGAGGAGACGCGAACACAGTCAAAGACATTGTACGCAGGCGACGAGCGCCGTTCGGTCGGAAGTTTCCGACAGCAAGAGCCGCCTGGGTCTCCGCGTAGTTATGGATCCGGGAGTGACTCTGGCCGCCGAACGCTGCAGGTGTTCGCCGCCGGCAACCTCCACTTTGGCGGCGACATCGCCACCGAGCGGCAAGTAAGCCCTTTCGGTTCGAAAGGCGGGGCTCGGCCACTGATTGGTCTTCCGGTCGGCGCCGTGAAAGCGCCATCCCGGACGCCTAGGAAGGAAAAGGAGGCACCCGCGCGCCGCTGACGCAATAATGTTCGCAAGCCAGCTTTTTTCCCGTGCGGCGGACCGACGCCGCCAGTAAATTCGGCCTTGGGAGTTGCGTGCTTCGGTTGATCGACCGGTGTTGTGAATGTCATTCACACAAGCTGCTTCGGTCCGAAACACGTCCGAAACACCGAATGCAATCTGACTCGCGATGTTGCGCTCTCCGGTCCCATCGACTGATGTCACAAACCACAATGCCGCAGCTGGACAGCTGAAGCATGTTTTCAGCGGGGGTGCTGATAGAACAATAAGTGCGTCTCACCTTTTTGCCCGTAGACCGCCTCACGACCTGCAGGGGGGCCGATGCCCAGAGCCGACATTGCGATCCTAACGGTCATCCCGGAAGAGTACGAGGCGATGCTCGCCTGCCTCTCGTCTTACGGATGTAAGACGGAGCACGACACTGGCTCGTCAACCACCCCGAACCAATTTGGATGGGTCACAGGGGAACTTCGAGGTGCCGGCGGCCAAGTCTACCGCATCGTCGTGGGGATCGTTCTGCAGCCAGGGCCTGGGCGTATGGCAAAGCGCTGTCAGCGCCACCTACGCGCGGTACAAGCCGCAGTACGTTCTCATCGTTGGCGTTGCGGGCGGGTTCCCACAGGACGGGCTGACGAAGGGGGACGTGGCGATCTCCAGCGTCATCTACGACTACGAATACGGGAAAGTCGCGACCGACTTCCATCCCAGGATGGACTTTTCCTACCAAACGGACCAGGCACTCCTGACGAGCGCGATCTCCCTTCACGCGCGCGATAAGTCCTGGGCCGCAAAAGATATGAATATACGCCCCGATGGCGGCGACACTATCCCGAAACTCTTGCCTGGTGCGGTTGCGTCAGGCGGGAAGGTCATCGATAACGCCGGTAACGATTTCTTCGCTGTGGTGCTGAAGGCGTGGCCGAAGCTTCTCGCAGTCGAAATGGAGGGGGCAGGCGCCGCCGCGGCGATTGAGACGGCAAAGGCGGCAAAGCAAAACGTCGGCTTCATGATGGTGCGCGGCATCTCGGACATGCCAAGGATGGGGGAGGACGATCAGCCGGCAGCAGTCCCCCCGGAAGGCAACAAGGCGGAGCGGGACCAGTGGAAAAAATACGCAGCTACCACGGCAGCCAACTTCACGATCCAATGGATCTCTCGAGCGTGGCCTCTCGCGCCGAGGCCCACAAAACGGTCGGGTTCTTTTGCGCCGGCTGAGGACGGGAATAATGACGACCCTCCCGGGGCACCCTCGGTAGCCTCCGACGTGACGGGCACGCGTCAGGAGGGGGCGGACAGCCCAAACCCTTTAACGACGAGCGTGCCGCTTGCCGGTTCGCTGCGTCAGAGGAACAGCTTCTTCATTGGCCGCGAAGCGTTGCTCAAGGATGTTCGGGCCAATTTCCAGGCACTTGGGCGCATTGGGACGGCAAAGGTTCAGGTTCTCAGTGGCTTGGGCGGTGTCGGGAAGACGCAAATCGCGCTGGAGTACGCCTATCGCCACTTCGCAGATTATCAGAAAGTGTTCTGGATCAACGCCGCGACAGAACTGACGATCGCGGCAGGCTTTGCTCAGATGGCGGAACTCCTGGAGTTGTCCGAGGCAGCATCTCGTGATCAGGCGACAGCAGTAAACGGTGCGAAGCGATGGCTTGCTGACGAAAAGGGCTGGCTTCTGATTTTGGACAACGCGGACTCCCCCACATTCTTGCCGCCGTACATCGTCGCCAATTACGAAGGGCATTACCTGCTGACGTCCCGCTCTGACCAGTTTGACGAGATCGGGGTTCCCGCCCTCATCAGCGTTGGCGTCCTGACCGTGGAGGAGGCCACGGAGTTCCTCCTGACGCGCACCGGCAGGAGCCACGCGGAAGGTGAAGAACGCAATGCAGCCGCGGAGGTCGCCGAGGAGCTTGGGGAGCTTCCGCTGGCATTGGAGCAGGCTGGGAGCTACATTGCCTCGCGGAAAACGGCGTTCACAGCATACCTAGCCGCCTACCGCAGCCGACGCCTCGAATTGCTGTCAAAGGGACGCCCCAAAACTGGCGATTACAAGGAATCTGTTGCAACGACATGGTCTCTCAACCTCGAAGCCGTCGCAGCGGAATCGGCAGCATCTGCTGAGTTGTTGACATACAGTGCATTCCTGGCTCCAGACAACATCCCTTTCGAGTTGATAGTCAGAGGATCGGACTTCCTCGGGGGAGCCATTGAAGTTGCTTTAAAGGACTTCTACGCCAACCATGACGAAACGCTCGTGGACGAACTGCTGTACCCGCTCACGAAGTATTCGCTGATCGAAAAAAACGCAGAGTATCGCCTGTACTCCATGCATCGCCTCGTTCAGGAAGTCATCAAGAGCGATCTGGGTACAGAAGAGGCGCGTGCGAAGCGGACGGCGCTGATTCGGGCCTTGGAATTAGCGTTCCCGATCGTTAGCTACGAATACTGGCCCCTCTGTGCTCGGCTGCTTTCGCACGCCGTCGCCGTCGTCAGCACGGCTCCGGAAGACGAACTGCTTACCGAAGAAGCCGGAACTCTGCACCACCGCGTTGCCCATTACCTTGAGGAGACGGGAGACTACCACCTGTCCTACTCGGTATATGACAAGGCAATCAAAATCCGAGAGAAGTGCCTTGGGCCAAACGATGCCGATCTAGGGACTACGGTTAACAACCAAGGCCTGGTGCTGCACAAATTGGGCAACTGTCGGCAGGCGGAGAAAGTGCTTCGCCGCGCGCTCGCCATACGCGAAGAGGCATGGGGCGGCGACCACCCAGACGTTTCGCAAACCTTGAACAACCTAGCCCTGGCGGTTGCCGAACTGGGACGGCTTGATGAAGGGGAAAAGCTGCTTCGCCGCGCGAAGGAGATCCTCGACAACCAAAGCGACGAGGATTATTTTGAAGCGAAGATGACGGCGCTCACGAACCTAACTGGGTTTCTATCCCGCCGGGACAAGAATGAGGAGGCGGAAGGCATTGTTCGGGATGTTGTGGCCCGCAGGGAAAGTAAGCTTGGGCCCGACCATCCGTCGGTCGCATTTGTGCTATGCCACCTCGCCAAGCTGACTGCACAAAACGGCAAGCTAGACGAAGCTCTTGGGCACATCGAGCGAGCGCTCGCCATCCAAGCTGACACAATCGGCACAGCACACCCGGATCACGGGCGGGCTCATAATATCTATGGAACTATTTTGGCAGCTCTTGGCCGACACGCGGATGCACTGGTTGCTTATCAGACCGCGGGCGACATCATCGCTTTCAGAAACCGCCCCGACCACCCCGACATTGCGATGGTGTTGTCCAACATGGGCCATTGCTACGGGGAGTTGAATGACTGGGACAAGGCCATCGAGCATTACTGTCGAGCGATGGGCCTGCTTCGCGCGAAAAGGGTTGGTGGCTTGATGCTCGCCACCACGAGCAACAACCTTGGTCATTGCTACATACGGAAACGCGACGGGGACAAGGCGAAAGCCTGCTTCGAGCTAGCCATCGATATTCGCCGTCGGGTATTGGGTGACATCCATAACGATGTGGCAACCGCGATGGGGAACCTCGCTCTTGTCGAGGAACGTGTCGGCAATGCTGAGCGAGCTGCGGAGCTTTATCTCGAAGTGGAACGCATTTATCGGGATCTCGGCCTTCCGAAGATTGAGGACCATCGAGGCTTCCTCCGGAATTACGTGATCTTTCTCAATCGCGCAGGCAACACGCACGAAGCGTCGGTGGTGAGAGCTCGCCTTCATGCCTTGTGGCCGGATGAGCCGGATTCTGCGCCCGATTCATCAAGCACTTCAGGCTGACGTTGAGCCTCTGTGGATGTCGCCGCTGCGTGTCGTTGGTTGTTTACGGTGAAACCGGCTATGGGATTTGAACCGAATTCAACCCCGTTACTCCCGCGTCCGCGATGCGTATTGCGCGCTCCGGTCCGAATCACTGAACAAATTCGCGTCGAAGCGTTCGATGCTGAGGTCCCATCGCCCGCAGCGTGAAGACTTGCGAACACGCTGGCCGTCTATCAATCCGGTAGCGAAATCCCACCAATCGCCTCACTGGTGTCGGGCAGGACGACATCCGGGATACTGTCGAATCGACATCAATGCTTCGGGTCTTGTTCGGATAAGGTCTTTATTAGCCGATGAATGTCCTCAGCCCGCCATGCCGTGCATCGCGGCGATAGCTTGACAGGCTTGGGGAATCGGCCCGACCTCACACCTTCCCACCAACTGGTTTTGCCCAGCGGAATGACGTGTAAGACTTGGGGTAGGCGTACAAACCCCGTTTCTGGAATCTCCTGCATACCGACCATCCTTGTTGGTATTGTCTGAGCATAGCACGAATCGCCCCCAAATGTCTCGCAGAATCGCACTGAGAGCCAGTTTCAGCGACTAGGATCTTCTGATGGCCGGCCGTATCCGGCGGCAACAACGCAAGGTCGTAAATTTCATTGACGCCGCGCCCTTGGAAGAGTGACTGGCCGCCGTCGCCAAATGTGATATCAAGAGAGTCGCGCCAGCGCAATGCATGAAAGCCCCTCGTCCTCATTTCGTGACAGCATCGTGGCGAAGCCTCCTACGACAACGCTCCCATCTTCCTGAAGCGCTACGGCGGTCGAATCGGCCGCTCATCAGTTTGACTATTCAGAGAAAACACGGTCGTCGCCATTCCCGGATCGTCACCATTGTGGCCGCCGAAGGACTCATCAACGAGACCGTCCGGAAGGAATCGCATTACTGCAAAGCGTAATGATCAGTCCCGTTAGGAGACGTTTGACCTCCCTTAAGCGCTGGCATCCAGCCGACCATGTACATGCGCTGGTCTTTGTCCAGTGCGCGCACGGGCTTCACCGCCATTTTCGATGCAAACACTGTTGGGGTTCCGAGCTTCCACATGTGCGAGGTTTGCAGTAGTCCGCGACCGATCACCGAACAGCCGTCGTCGTCGTCTTTCGGTCGTGATCACTGCTTGCCTCGCCTAAGAGTTAATGCCGTTGACTGAGGGAAATCCGACAGGGAAAAGAATTGCATTTCCGGCGTGACAATTTCTAATGGATCTATCCTCGCGTCAGCTTAACGAAACGCGCTCCATCGAGGAAGTCAGGCGCCAAGCCATGAGTAAGAATCTGTCACCGCGGCCACGCGAAGAACCTGATCCGTCGATGGAATCACACATTGACGCCGTTTGCTCACTATTCGAGGCAGCCTGGAAGAACGGTGAACGTCCTCGCGCTGAAGATTGCGTGGATAGAGTGGCAGAAAAATGGCGCTCGAAGCTGCTTTGGGAGTTGCTGGGGCTGGAATACACGTATCGCCGTAAGAACGGCGAATCATCTATCGCCGACGATCTCCGACAGCGTTTTCCCGATCACCCGGCATTGATTGACCGCGTACTATCTGGATTCGCAGCGCGAGGCCAAACGCTTCCGGCTTGCCTGGATCACTACCAAATCGGCGACATGCTCGGCTCCGGAAGCTTTGGCGACGTCTACCGAGCACGCGACAAAAATTTGAACCGTGATGTCGCGATCAAGGTGCCGCATCCGTGGTTGGTTTCGCGACCCGGAGGAATCGAACCTTACTTAGCTGAAGCTCGTACCGTCGCTAATCTTAAGCATCCAAGCATCGTTCGGGTGCATCACGTGGGCAGCACGGAGGAGTGCCCTTGTTTTATCGTCATTGAGTTCATCGAAGGCGGCACATTGGCGAAGAAGATCAAGGACGACCGGCCTTCAGTGATCGAAACGGTTAAGCTGGTCGCGACGGTGGCGGACGCTTTGCACTACGCCCATAAGCGCGGCATTGTTCATCGTGATATTAAGCCTGCGAACATCTTGCTCAACGCCAAGGGAGAACCGTTCATCGCGGACTTTGGTCTTGCTCTCAAAGAAGAAGATATCGGTTTAGGGGAGCCCTTTGTCGGCACACCGGCGTATATGAGTCCGGAGCAAGCTAGGGGAGAAGGGCACCGCGTTGATCCGCGAACCGATGTCTTTAGCCTGGGCGTAGTCTTCTTTGAGATGCTTACCGGACACCGGCCATTTCGTGCGACAACGTTGACGGAACTGTTAGAGCAAATCCGCTCTATCGACGAAGTCCGACCACCACGGCAGCTTGACGACACCATCCCACCAGAACTTGACCAAATTTGCCAGAAGGCTATGGCCAAACTAGCCGTAGCCAGGTACAGCACCGCTATCGAGCTGGCCGAACGTCTCCGGCACTGGCTGATTCCAGAGCCCAAGCCACTCGATGTGCACATACACGTGCCTGCACCAGTTGTCCAAGTCCAAGCTGTTCTGCCCACGATGCACGAGAGTACACAGCTAGCCCGCTCCGAGACGGTTACATCGGCAGATTCAGAGAAGACTGGCATCAAGGTAGTTCCGAAGGGGCTCCGCCCCTTCGACGCTGGCGACGCTGAGTTCTTCCTCGAACTACTGCCAGGCCCCCGTGATCGGGACGGAGCTCCGGAGAGCATTCGATTCTGGAAGAGCCGTATCGAGCCATTGGACTCGCAACCGACGTTCGGTGTGGGCGTGCTCTATGGTCCATCGGGTTGCGGCAAATCGTCGCTGGCACGGGCCGGATTGTTGCCAAGGTTGGTGAAAACCGTTACGAGGATTTATGTCGAGGCGACCGCCGACCAGACGGAAAATCACTTGATTAGGGGTATACATCGAGAATTCGCGGGCCTAGCACCTAAACTTGTCGATTCTCTGAGAGAATTGCGACAAGGGAAGCTTCTCGAACCGGGCCAGAAGGTTCTACTGGTGGTCGATCAATTTGAACAATGGCTCCACGCGAAGCAATGCGACGAGAATGCCGAATTAGTGCATGCCCTGCGTCAGTGTGACGGAAATCGAGTTCAGTGCATTCTCATAATCAGGGATGATTTCTTGAGCCCGTTACTCCGATTCATGCGGGTTTTGGAAATCCCGTTGGAGGCCGACAATTCTTGCGCCGTTGACCTCTTTGATCTCGATCACGCGCGAACGGTCCTCGCTGAATTTGGCCGGGCATACGGCCGCTTGCCCATGAATCCGCGTGAATGGTCACGAGACCAGGAGAGATTTCTCGATCAAGCGGTGGCAGGATTGGCCCGGGGAGACCGGATCATCCCGGTGCGTCTGGCGCTATTTGCTCAGATGGTCAAAGCAAAGAGCTGGATACCGGCAACACTAAAGGCAATGGGCGGCATTGAGGGAGTCGGTGTGACTTTCCTTGAAGAGACGTTTGGCGCCTCGACGGCGCCCGCGCACATTCGTCCTCACGTAAAGGTAGTCCAACCAGTATTGAAAGCTCTCCTGCCCGAAGCCGGCACCACCTTAAAGGGAAATTTACGTTCCCACCAGGAGCTGCTGGCTATCAGCGGCTACAGTAACCGACCCACAGATTTCGAGGCCCTGCTGCGGATTCTGGACCGCGAATTGAAGCTGATCACGCCAACCGACCCAGAGGGAGTCGAGCAGCAGGGCGAATACCCTGCGGCCATCCCCGTCGGCCAGTTCTACCAATTGACCCACGATTACCTCGTGCCCGTCTTGCGAGTCTGGCTGACGCACAAGCAGAAGGAAACACGTCGAGGCCGGGCGGAGCTGCTCCTGGCTGACCGCGCATCGGTGTGGAATGCCCGGCAGGAGAATCATCAGCTTCCCTCGCTCCTGCAATGGGTTCAAATCCGCTCGTTGACACGGAAGAAGAACTGGACAGAACCGCAGTGGAAGATGATGCGCCGCGCGACCTCTTTTCATGGGCGGAGGCTACTCGCGGCAGCGGTCATTCTGGCGATGCTCGTTTGGGGCGGTTACGAAGTCCATGGCAGACTTCAAGCCGCTACCCTGCTAAGGAGTCTCTCTGATGCCGCCGCAAGCCAAGTACCGAAGATCGTGCAAGACATGGCTGCCTATCGCAAGTGGGTGGATTGGCAACTACACGATATGTACGCACGGGCCGAGCAGGAGAACGACCGCCGAATGCAATTGCACGCCAGTCTTGCCCTGATACCAGTCGATGAAACGCATGTGGAGTACCTCTTTAGCCGGCTTCTTGATGCCGAGCCGGACGAGTTTCTGGTGGTTCGTGATGCCCTCCACGCGCACCAGTCGAAGCTCCTGGACCGACTCTGGGCTGTGGTGGAAAAGCCAGAACAGAGCAAAGAACACCAAAGGCTGCGGGCAGCAGCCGCGTTGGCAGACTATGACTCAGAGAACCATAGATGGGAGACGCCTGCCAAAAAAGTCGTCGAAGACCTCGTAACTGTGAATGCGGACTACTTGGGATTTTGGACCGAGGCATTTCGCCCGGTCAAGAAGGTACTGCTTCCCGTCTTGTGCGAGGTCTTCCGAGATTGCAGACCTGAGCGAACAGCGGAACGAACTGTTGCAACAAACCTTCTAGCCAACTACGGCGCGGACCACCCGGCCATCTTGGCAGATCTGCTCATGGACTCCGACGAACAACAGTTCGCACGGCTATATCTCGGTGCGACACATAGCTCGCTTGCGGTCGTGCTCCTGGACCAGGAACTAGACCGCAACTCGCCTCTCGACGCGACGGATACCATGAAGGAGCAACTGGCCAAACGGAAAGCTAACGCGGCCATTGCGTTGTTGCGTAGGAAACGTCCAGAAAAAGTCTGGTCGTTCTTGAAACAAAGTCCTGATCCAAGAACGCGAAGCTATTTGGTTCACCGTTTCGGCCCGTTACGGGTTGAGGCCGAGATCATCTCAAAGCGCCTGGACGAGGAGCCAGATATGACAATTCGCCGGGCGTTGATCCTAAGTTTGGGAGAGTTTGACGAGAAAGCGCTTCCGCCCGATGCGCGTAACATGTTAGTCCCGAAGTTGCGGGATATTTACCGAAACGCTTCCGATCCGGGTGTGCATGGGGCGACGGAATGGTTGTTGCGAACCTGGGAACAAGAGGCGTGGTTGAAGCAAATAAATGTGGATTGGGCGAACGACACGGACCAACGTGCCAATCGCTTAGAGCGTATCACGCAGAAAATGTCAGCCGATAACGACCAGGCATTACCAAATTGGTACGTGAACAGTCATGGTCAGACGATGGTCGTGATCCCCGGCCCTGTGGAGTTTCTGATGGGATCGCCCACCGCAGAGGTGGGGAGGTTGCCAGAGGAGCGTCAGCATCGAAGGCGTATTGGTCGTACCTTTGCGATCGCGGCTAAGGCGGTGACCGTCGAGGAGTTCCTGCGCTTTCAGCCGAAATTTAGCCATAGCGGGATGAACCGTTACCCTGAGCCCACGTGCCCTATTGGTGGCGTAATATGGTTTGAATCGGCCGCCTACTGCAACTGGCTCAGCGAACAAGAAGGGATTCCGAAGGATCAGTGGTGCTACGAGTTAATTCCTGAAGGGAAGACGACAAAAGTGAAGTTAAGGGAGAACTATCTCAACCGCACTGGTTTTCGGTTGCCGACCGAAGCCGAATGGGAGTACGCGTGCCGCGCTGGAATATTTACCAGTTGGTACTACGGCGAATCGCAGGAACTTCAGGGCAAGTATGCTTGGCTGTTTTCAAATTCCGGGGAACGTAACTGGCCCGTGGGCAATAAAAAGCCAAACGACTTCGGTCTCTTTGACATGCACGGAAATATTTGGTGCTGGTGCCAGGATATCCATGCGGCTTATCCCATTGCCGGGGATGACGGGGTGGTCGATGATCGAGAACGTGAAGAAAGCTTGGAGATTTCTAACTTATTGGGCCGTGTATCACGTGGCGGTTCGTTTGACACTCGACCATCGCTAGCTCGCTGTGCCTCCCGAAGTCAGATCCCACCAGCGAATCGTTTCATCAATGTCGGATTCCGTCCGGCTAGGACAATCCGTAATGAGTAGCATTACGCTGTGTCCGTGGACTGGTCATCGTCACAAAAGCACATGGGAGCATGCCTACACGGGGCACATGACATTAGTCTGACGACGTAGCCCAGACGCACATGTCGAGAATTATCGTGCGATTCTGGAAAAATAACTGTCGGCTTTTCGCCGTCAACCGGGATTACTAATTATGGGGCGCGATGGCACAAAAGGTAGCAATTACCGGAGAACGAGTATGAGCACAGCAGGATCCGTCACACGTTTGATACACGGTCTGAGATCAACGAACCCAGCCAAGCGGAATGAAGCCGCTAGCCAGGTGTGGAAGCGGTTCTTTCCGCGGTTACTAGAGCTGGCACAGCAGCACCTCGATTCGCGAATAAGGCAAGTTGAGGACGGAGAAGATGTTGCGCAGAGCATGTTCAAGAGCTTCTTTATTCGGATGAAACAAGGCCGTTTTGAACTCGGCGACCGCGACGACTTGTGGGCCCTGCTCGTGAAGATGACGTTGAACAAAACACGTACGGTGGGACGACGCCACACCCAAGACTGCCGCGACATTCGGCGTGTCAAGCGATGGAATGTGAACGAGGAAGATGATTCATTCGCGCCGCCGTGGGCATTCGAGCAGATGAAAGCGAGAGAACCTTCGCCCGCGGAGGCAGTTGCGCTAACTGAAGAGCTTGAACGGAGTCTTGCATCTTTGTCGGAGCCTCTACGAAAGATCGCCCTATTGCTGCTCGCAGGCTACACGAATGAAGAGATCGCGGACTTGCTCAAGTACTCTCGTCGCACCATCGAGCGGAAACGTGGCATGATTCGCGATCGATGGACACGAATCTCGCGCGGGACTGCAGGCGCCGTCCAACTTGAAGCGAGAGCTAGAGGGGTGCGTCTGATCGACGGCAACTACGTCTCCCCATGAGCGGCAATTAGGAATCCCCAGGGTTCCCTGGGGCGACCGGTTCCGGTCGCGAAGCCGCGTCGTTTGAGTTCGTCTCCAATTCGATGGCTTTCTTGGCCTGTTCCAGCCGGTAACTGGTAATGTTGAGTTCCAGGATCACGCTGTGGTGTACGAGTCGATCGATGGCCGCCGCGGTCGTCATCGGATCCTTGAAGATCACTTCCCACTTGGCGAACGGCAAGTTGCTGGTGAGCAACACACTGCCGCGTTCGTACCGCTCCGCCAACAGCGTGAACAACACTTCCATTTCCTCCCGGCTCTGTTGAACGTATCCGATGTCGTCGATGATCAAGGCATCGAAGGCGCTGAGGCGCTTCAACACTTTGCTTAGCTTCAAGTCGCGCTTGGCTACCAGTAGTTCCTGCACTAACAGACTGCACGTGCAGAAGTAGATCTTGCGGCCGGCACGGATCAGTTCCTGGCCCAAGGTGTTAACGGCGGAGCAAAAGTGAGGCGCTCGGCGGGCCTGGTGGCGACCGAATTGTGAGGCGCACAACTGTGCACTCCGGCAATCTGAGAGGATAGGGTTTTCTCTATCACCCAGATCTGCATGGAGGCACTGAGGTGTACGCCGACATGGAACGCTGGACTGAGATCCGCCGCAAGGTCTTGACGGGCGAGCTGAGCAAACGTCAGGCCTGCCGGCACTTTGACATCCACTGGTTGACGCTGCGGAAGATTCTTGCCCATGTAGAACCGCCCGGCTATCGACGGACGCGGCCACCGCGACGGCCGACCATCGAACCGTTCCTGCCCATCATCCACGCCATTCTCGACGCCGATAAGACGGCTCCAAAGAAGCAGCGACACACGGCGCATCGCATCTGGCAAAGACTGCGCACCGAACACGGTTTCACTGGTGGCTATACCACGGTCAAAGACGTCGTTCGCGAGTTGAAGATAGGTCGGCAGGAGGTGTTCCTCCCTTTGTCGCATCCGCCCGGCGAGGCCCAAGTGGACTTCGGATTCGCGGAGGTCGTAGTGGCGGGCGTGCCTACGAAGGTAGCGCTTTTCGTTCTGAGCTTGCCCTACGCGAATGCGGTGTTCTGCCAGGTGTTTCCACGCGAATGCACCGAGGTTTTCTTAGAGGGACACAAACGGGCCTTCGCGTTTTTCGGAGGCGTGCCGCGGCGGATTGCTTACGATAATGCCCGAACGGCGGTGGCCCGGATCACCGATAGGCGCCAGCGGCAGGTGACGCGCGCGTTTCAGCGCCTGCAAAGCCACTATCTCTTTACGCCTCACTTCTGTCTGGTGCGTCGGCCCAACGAGAAGGGACACGTCGAACGGTTGCTCGACTATGCGCGGTCGAATTTCCTGGTGCCAGTGCCTTCGGTTCCTTCCCTGGAAGCGTTGAACGCGCTCTTGGTCGAGCGTTGCCGACAGGACCTGGATCGGCCGGTCCGAGGCAAGTCCGGAACATCCGCCACGTTGCTGATCGAGGATCAGGCGGCCTTTCTGCCTTTGCCGTCCCGACCTTTCGAAGCGCGACGGCTGACCCAGGTAGCCGCCGATTCGTTGTCGCTGATCCGCTTTGACACCAATTCCTACTCCGTGCCGACACGTTACGCTCACCGCCGGTTGACGGTTATCGCCACCGTGGATGAAGTTCGCGTGGTCCACGAGGACCGGCTGGTGGCCCGGCACGAGCGCTGCTGGGACCACAAGCAATTCCGCTTCGATCCGCTGCACTATCTAGAGCTCTTGGAGCGGAAGCCGGGCGGATTCGATTATGCCCGACCTTTGGAACACTGGAAACTACCCGACTGCTTTGGCCTGCTCCGCCGACGCCTGGAAGCGGCCGACACGACCGGATACGGGACGCAGGCCTTCATTCGGGTGCTACGCCTGTTGGAGACGTTTTCTCTCGCGCAGTTGGCGGATGCCGTCGATTACGCGCTCGACATCGATGTGATCGATCCCGAGAGCATTCGACTGATCGTGGAACACCGAACCGAACGGCCGGTCGATCTCTTTCGTCTCGACGGGCGACCGCACTTGCAAACGGTGCGGGTAAGGCCCACCGACGTGTCCGCCTACCAGGCTCTTCTCGTGGGATGGGCCTTGCTCATGACTCCCACCGAAGCCAAAAGCACGGTACTGCTCAAGCACCATCTCAAGGCCCTAAGACTCCCGACTGTCCTGACGGAGTGTGAGAAGGTGGCCCAGCGCTGCGCAGCCACGAATGCGGACCACCTGACGTTCCTACTGCAACTGTGCGAATTGGAACTGATCGAACGCGAACGCAAGGCAGCCGAGCGACGACTCAAAGCGGCCCGCTTCCCCACCGCCAAGCTGCTCGACCAATTCGACTTCGCCGCCCGTCCCAGCGTGAACAAGCCGCTCGTCCTCGACCTGGTCCGTGGCGACTACTTGACCCGTCGAGAGAACATCTTGCTGGTGGGGCCCAGCGGCACAGGCAAAACCCACTTGGCCACGGCGCTGGGTATGGCCGCCTGTGCTCAGGGCAAGCGAGTACGCTTCTGGCGCGTGACCGAGTTGATCACCACCCTAAGGGAAGCGGATGAAGACCGGCAATTACTCCGTCTTCGAAATCACTTGTCCAAACTCGACCTGTTGATTCTCGATGAGTTGGGCTACGTGCCGGCCACCAAGGCTGGCGCCGAACTACTCTTCGACGTGATCGCCACGGCCTACGAACGTTCGAGTGTCATCCTGACCACGAACCTGCCGTTTGAGAATTGGACCGAGGTACTCGGCAACGAACGGCTAACTGGCGCGGCCCTCGATCGCCTGACGCATCGTTGCCACATTATCGAAACCAGCGGCGAGAGTTATCGCCTGCAAGATGCCAAACGCCGACGTCGAACGGATTCCAAGACCTAAACACTACCCAAGGAGCCGCCACCCTGTACCATAATTGACCAAGCGCCTCACTTTTCGACCGCCGAGCGCCTCACTTTTGCTCCGCCGTTAACAGCTCGTGGTCGGCGGACTGTCGTTAGTTTTGCTGTTCGTCGGTTCCAAGGCAAAGAAAAAGGGGACGATCTCACCGACTGTGCGATTGTGGCCGTTGGTTTTGATTTTCCTGGCCGGCATCGGCGTTTGGTGTTGGAATGAGTGGACCTCCCGGTCAACACCGCAAATCGCGTGGACGCAGCTCGGAGTAGAAGTACTGGATGCGGCTCGGCCAGAAGACCGCACACGGTATGAACAAGCTCGTATTATTGTGGACGGCACAGTGCCGATGTCGTTACTCCTGACTCCGCATGATCTGGAAAACCTGAACAGGGGCCGCAGGGCGAGTAATTTTGTGAGCGAAGACGGATTGGCGGGGATTAACTTCGCGGTCTTTGAATCGAACGAGATCTGGAAATGCCCGCGGTCACTCGCCGTAACCGATGGCAACTTCAATGCGTTTTTGGGGATCTATGTCGTTCGAGACGGACAACTTCCTAACATCCGACTGGCTACAATTGGGAAGAATGTGAAAGTCGGTGACTATCCATCGCACGAATCGCACTATCGGCTGCTTGCCGTGGTTTTTCCCCTCGACGCGAGCACGTCAAAAAGCATGCTAGAACGCGACTTTAATCCTGAAAAGGTCTTTGGATTCGAGTGGCAGGGAAATGACGTGATGTCGAAAAACAAGGGGCGCCAAAGATGACTATACTTTCGATATTCCGAGCGCTAGTTGTCGCTGCTTTTGTGCTCGCGTTTGCCTCGCGGGCCGGCGCAAGGTATCACCGTGAGTGGCGTCACATATTCGCTCGATAACACAGGTAAGTACCAGCCGCTCGGCAATGTTTCGATCCAAGCATACCGAAACATGGCGCCGATCTTGCCCAACCCGATCACCTCCGATCCAAACAAAGGTACATTCACCTTCAAAGTGAAAGAAGGCGACCCCTTCGATGTTTGCTTTCACGGGTCCAAAAAGGTTCCTGCGCTGAAGTCGCTGGCAGGCGCTCCCGGCGTAAAAAATGAGATTCACGTAGTCTTGCTGACCGATAGCCAATACGCAGATGCTGCCATCAGCAAGCGATTGCCTCTCAAGCAGAAGCTTCATTGCATACTAATGCAGTTGCCGGACGACCAAGTTACAAGGAGGATTCGGCTGGATTTTCAAATGGAGAATCCGACGGATGTGCAGCCGCTGCCTGAACTCCAGTACCTCGCACAACTTGTTGGGAAGTGGGACGTGACGTTTAGGGCAGGCGAGGGCGAGGGGAAAGGAAAGACGACTTATACGATGGATATGAAACATTGGTTGGCCGGCGAATCTGTTTACGAAGTGGCTGGCCAACGCGTGCAAGGTAGGAGTTTTCAGACCTATGATCCGCATAAGCAGAAATATGTTGAAGTCTGGATTGATTCATCATCGAACACACCGCTGGTTCTCGATGGCACCTATGATGGTGCCAAGAAGGTTCTCACAATGAGTGGCACAGGGCCGGGCCCGGACGCCAGACCAGTGCGATATCGGATCGTTCGACAGTTTAGAGGCGTGGAGACCTTTGTTGACACGATTTTTATGACCGGCCCTAACGACAGAGAATTACAGGTGATGGAAATAACATATCGGCGAAGCGAGTGACATTTTCGCGAGCCGCCACGCCAAGCGCGTACCATACGTCGATGGAAACCCGCGCGAAAAAGGCAAGACATGGCCCGTTAACGACGCGGCCTCGGAGGCTCGCGTTTTCCGATTCAGAGGGTGTCCACGCTACTTCATGCTCCACCCGACTGGTACTGAAACCGGGCAGTGGGCTAAGTTAGCCCACTACCAGGTTTTTCAATTCAACCGTAGTCTGCTCAGAAAGGGAGCGACCCTATGTGGTGGAGGCAATGGCAAATGCGCTTCGAGAACAGCATGGGCGCAAGACTATCATTTTCGACGGACTCGACGAACACCGACTCTTTTGTACGGCTGAAAGCTGTTCCGAACTCGCAAATGCCGCAGGCCAATTGGGCTGCAATATTGTCTTTACTGTCAGACGCGAGTTTATCGACAACGAGCTTGGCCGCTTTGAATCTGCCTTGCGGCGCTCATGCGGTCAGATGAATGTTCATACCGTGAGGCGGATCGAATTATGAGCATGTCCCAGCGATAGTTGAAGGTTAAGAAACGAGCGGCTCCGGTCGGTCCGATCCGATAGGATCGGGTTGACCAAAGAACTTTTTCCGAAAGGAGCCGCTCGCATGTCAGAGTACCAGGTCGCCGACCGCAAAGACAGCCGCGCATTGGCGGAATTCCTCCAGAAGGAGGGACAGTTTCTGTTGCCGATGGTGGAGCTCATCGAAACGGCCCAAGTTGCCATCGATCAGGTCATCGACGTCACGGGCCGAGCAACCATCGAAGCAGTGTTGCAACTCTCTGCTCAGGAAATTGCCGGACCCAAGCATCAGGGCAAAGCTCAAGGAGCGATTCGCTGGCACGGTCAGCAGTCCGGTGTTGTGCAACTTTCCAATCGCAAGCTGCGTGTCCGAAAGCCGAGGCTGCGGCACAAAGAACAAGGCGAGGAGGAAGTGCCGGCCTACCAGCACGCGCCAAATCAAGCATGGATGTTCCCGCTCCGTACATCTCGCCACTGCAATGCAGACCGTCGCCGGGCGCGTATCGGAGATCGGCGCCCACGTGGATCGCACAGCCAGCGACGTTGGCTTGGTCCTGTTCTGGCCCGCTTTTTTGTTCATACACTGACGGACCGCGACCTTAAGAATCACTTACCGAACACCGCCCCGCCCAGGATGCCGCTCTCAATTCGACATGAATTCGTGGCGTAACCGTTATTTTCAGATCAAACGGAACGGTCTTTCAAAAACGGGCGCGTGCCCGAAATGTCGGAAATCACCCACAGGAACGAGGTGCCGATATGACCCTTAGGAGCCTCAAGCCCGGTGGCAGGTGGCGAAGTGCCCGGATTGACGTTCTTCCGCCGACCTGACCACCCCGAGCTGTGCGGTACATCTGCGATACGACGTTTGGCAGTCACGGTTGCGCTGGTCAATTCCATCAATGAATCCGCCTCGGGGACGCGCGGTCGCTTAGAAGGTTCACTGAGAAAGCGAAGGATCGCGTTATCGTCGATATGACTATGTGCGTTGCGCACGGGGACGCGTTTTTGCAAACTCACTCAAGTTTTGTCAGTCTGTTTTGCGGCTGTGGAGGACTCGATCTGGGGTTCATCCAGGCAGGCTTTCGGTGCCGTGCGGCATTCGACTCGGACCCCGTTTCAGTCGTTACCTATCGACAGAACCTCGGCGATGCCACCTTGTTGGATTTATCCCGCAACCAAATTGCGTTTGACGCACTTCAGGGAAGCGACTTGGTGCTTGCCGGGCCGCCCTGTCAGGGCTTCTCCACTCTCGGAAAACGAAATCCTGAGGACGTCCGTAATGATCTTCTTGTTACTGCTGGCCGCATCGCTCTGCGGATACGCCCCAAAGTGATTCTCGTCGAGAATGTCGTGGGTGTCATCGCGGGGCGCCAAAAACGATACTGGAACTACCTTCTGCAGCTTCTGCGCGACGCCGGCTATTCAGCGCTTGAGCTCCGATGCGAAGCAAGCCAGATGGGCGTCCCGCAGAGAAGAACGCGGATGGTCATGTTGGCATGGAATACTGGCAGCAACCTTCTACCAATTCTTCCGACCCGACACGGCCACTCGCTTGCGCTTGCCATTCAATCCGTCGAAGGTCTCCCGAATCACACTCCAAAGTACCTCGAACCTGGCAGTAAGTTGAGTAAAATAGCCAACAGAATCGGCCCAGGGCAGAAGCTCTCTAACGTGCGTGAAGGACCGAGGTCGGTTCATACGTGGGATATTGCGGAAGTATTTGGCAACACGTCAGCGCGCGAGCGAAACTTATTGCGCGTGTTGCTGCGCCTACGGCGACGCCAAAGGCGCCGGGACAATGGAGACGCGGACCCCGTTTCCGCGAGAATGCTAACTCGTCACCTGCGCATCCCAGTTACCCCGCTATTGCAACGGCTTCAGCGGGCCGGGTACATTCGCCGCCTCGGTTGCTACTATGACCTTTGCCACACGTTCAATGGCAAATTTCGGAGGCTACGATCAGACGAAGTCGTGCCAACGGTGGACACCCGGTTCGGTGATCCGTGGTATTTCCTCCATCCCACGGAGAATCGCGCGTTTACGGTGCGCGAGGCTGCCCGGTTTCAAGGTTTCCCTGACTGGTTTGAGTTCCCGAACGAATCCCGAAGCACCTTCCGTCTTATCGGAAACGCCGTACCGCCCCCAATGGCACGTTGTCTTGCCGACTTTATCCGAAAGGCACTTTTCTAACGAAAATAGATCTCGAAACATGCCAGAAACTATCGCACAGACAGTCGTACGCTGGGACCTGGATGGCAAGCTCACGTCTTTCGGAGGGACATTTAATGAATTACACGAGCGGCTCGACTTCCTCAATAGTACGCACTACCAACAATACATCCCGACGCTGGGGCCATCGTTTCCGGATTACGAGACAAGGCTCCGTGGTTGGATCGACAACCTCGCAGATGAGGATGATAAGCGAGTCTTGTTTGAGTTTGCTGAGCACATCGCGTTCTTCGGCCGCAGTGAATTTGCCAAACTTTACCAGGTCGCTCTGCGCGGGCCCATCATCAGTTGGATAGTCGAGCAGTTGGGTCTGGACTTCACGAACGCGTCGCTTCAGAACCAACTGGCCCAAGAAGTACATGACCACACGTGGTATTGTCCCTTCACGGATAGCATGCAGATTAGCGATTTCCATCATGCAAATCACATCGGAGGGATCGCGTTTCGCCCTGACTGGCTCTCTTTGACAAAGTTCGGCGATCGGGCGCGAGTGCTGGACTTCATGCACACTCGCACCGATGCCAACAAGAAAAGCGTGCCCCTTCGCCGAATTGTACTTTTGGAAGACTTTATCGGATCCGGAACTCAGCTAAGTGAGACCGTACGCGAAGAACCTTTGGGGAATAAGACACATTTGCTTGATACTCTGACCTTTGTTACGTCGCTATCTCCGTCAATTCCGGTCCTTCTCGTACCGCTAATTGTTTGTCCAGACGGAGCGGGGTATATTCGCGCTTGCCCCACAACTGCCAAATTTTCGCTTTGAGCCTATCCTCGAACTTAAACCAGACGAATTCATCTGCCCCCAGCATCCCGCGCCAGCAGGTTCCTTTGAAGAAAAGGTCTATAACCTTGCGATCAGAACCTATTCTCAAGTGACGGGCAATGGAGCCTCCAGTCCACGCCCATATTCACCATTTGGCGTCGCCGAAACTGGGGCTCGAGTGGTGTTTTATTCGAACACGCCAGCGAACACCTTGGCAGTGATTCAACACGCCTCGAATACCTGGAACCCCCTTTTTCCCCGATCGGCACGGATACGGTAATGAACTATAGCATTAACCCATTCCAGGAGTTGTACGTAACGGACAGCGCGGATGCGCGCGTATTCGTGGAGCTTTTCAGCGACTTCCCAGTGAAATCCGCCCCCGCACTGTTTCAGCCCGGCAATGTTATTCTCAAGGGGACTCAGGGCGCGGGAAAGAGCATGCTGCTCAATCTTCTCCGCCCTCAGATTCGAATGGCGTACTTTCGCGCCTCGGCGCCTTTCCCCGTACCGAAGGAACTTAGCCGTTTTATCGGCGCTGGCATCAATCTCACACGAAGTGCTGCCCTGGACATCGGCCAGCGACCCCTAAGCGACGAGCCGGAAAGCGACGAGGCGCTCTTTCCGCTTTATTTTGCAGACTTTCTCAACTACTTCATCGTTCGGGATGTGTTGGAGTCCATTGATCTCGTCGCCAAGGAGCCAGACGCCTTTGATGCACTAGTGAACTGTGACGCGTTGGACTCGTTCGCCAGTAGGCTTTCGCGCGAGGACTGCTGGTTCGGTGCTCTATCTAAATGCGACTCATTTGCATCTCTCTGTGCGGGTATTGATCGCCGAATCTCATCCTACCGTTCTTTCCATCAGTTTAATTCTGACCTTTCCGCGGACATAGAAGCGACCAAGACGAACATCGGGGAGCCAATCGCGCGAACCGCGGAGTGCTTGAAGACTCACGGAGTGTTGCCACAAGATGCAGCAGTATTTATCCGCATTGATCAGATTGAGCGGCTTTATCGGAGCGATGTGCTACGACGCAACTTGGGTGCGCAATACCGACGAGTAATCAACAAGGCAATAGGGCTACGCGATTCACGCATCTCCTATCGCGTTGGCACCCGGCCTTACGCATGGCTCGACGATCTCACCGTTTTCGGCACGCAGTACTCTCTGGAGCACCTTCGCGACTTTAGGATTATTGATCTCGACGAAATGCTCAGACGCAAAGAGAACACCAAGACGTGGATATTCCCTGAATTCGCGGAGGATGTATTCCGCCGACGATTGACATATTCGAAGTACGATGAGCGCGAAGGAACCGACCTAATCCGCCAGGTTTTCGGTGCCACCTCGCCGCCGGAGGTGGCAATCCGCCAGTACGCCCAACTGAGCAGTGCCGACCGGGTTCTAAAGTTCGACGGTGCTTGGTCAAGCGAGTGGAAAGCATATTTGGGACGTCTATATGAAGAGGACCCGCTCTCCGCTGTATTGGCTTCTGCGTGGGTGCGTCAAACTGGCAGCTCTCCCCGCCGGAAACGTGTACGCGGCCAACTACCGCCTCCAGTGGGGGAAGAGCCATGGAACAAGCCATACTGGAAGAAGGAGCGAACTCGCCAAGCGCTGTTACAAGTCGCAGCCCGAACCGCGCAACGGCTGAAATGGAATGGTAAGGAGCATGTCCTTGCACTGAGCGGCGGCAACATCAGTGTTTTCGTCTCGATCTGCTATGAGGTATGGGAGGCTTTCCTGCGCTCGGAACGCCGATTACCGGAACGTGACCGCCGAGATCCGGTAAGACAGGGAATCGATTTGGATGTCCAGGCAGTGGGTGTCCAAACCGCGGCAGTGTACTGGTACCAAAAAATCGCCGAGCAACCCAAGGGCGATGATAGACAACGTTTCATCAATGTCTTGGGCAGGCTCTTTCGAACATGGCTCGTTAACGACATGGCCATGTCATACCCCGGATACAATGGCTTCTCTCTAGCGAAGGATGACTTGGAAGGAGAATCAATGGTCAACCGCTTCTTAGCGGACGCGGTGGACTATGGTGACCTTCACGATGCCCCACACACGACCAAGAACAAAGACCGGAAACAACGTACTAAGTGGTACCTTAACCCCATTCTCTCCGCTTATTTTCAGGTTCCTGAGACACACGTAAAAGAACCTTATTATTCGACACTTAGCGATGTAACAGACTGGCTCAAACAGGCGGGTGTCATTCTCGGTCCAAGGCAGCGCAGCTCGCTCGGACGGGATCCGACTAAGAGACAAGTAGAAGATTCACCGACACTTTTCGACTCCTTCGACGAGCAGCATATCAATGGATAGTTATCGCCCATGGGGTCGGCTTCAGTGGTTATTAACCCGATGTGCCGCCACAGGAAAATGGAGTCTACTGGGCTGTCTAGGGACTGAGGAGCGTTCTCTAGCGGCCTGGGAAGCTTTGAAGTCCACTGACCTCCAACTTGTACGGTTAGTGCGCATTGTTGATCGCCCATCCCGTCACACGCCGTTGGCGGAGAGACGGCTAGATGAACGACGCGACAGGTTCGTCGCTCAGGGGGGCGACCCCAGCAGCATCATTCCTCATGACCTATTGGCACCCCATTACGAAATCGTGCGTATCGTCCAGGAGTTTCTGGCTTCGGCGAGTCCAAATGTTGTTCTCGACGTCACATCGATGCCAAAACGGTACTTCTTCCCCATACTCAGGTGGTTGATCCAGCACGCTCCTACGATCAATAACTTAGTCGTCGCGTATAGTGTCCCCGTCATCTATACCAAAGAGCCACTCGCCGAGAATGTCAACGATTGGGCGCATCTACCGTTATTCAGTGGTCGATATACCCGCACATCGCCTCAGCTGCTGATTGTTAGCATCGGCTTCGAGCCTCTCGGCTTATTAGACCAGGTCGAACACGGGGAGCACGGCCTAAGCATTAAATTGCTGATACCGTTCCCTTCTTCTCCGTTAGTATTCAAGCGAAGCTGGGCCTTGCGCGGCGGTTAAAAAAGTATCGCGCCCCCGAGAAAATCGAGATCTATTACGCAGATCCCAAGAATATGTGGGACACCTTCGAGCGGATAGTCAGCCTCACCCAAAAAGCCGCGAAGCCAGCAATCTTTGCCCCGTTCGGCCCGAAGACGGCATCCGTCGCAATGTGTTTGTACGCAACGGTAATGGACGCGGAGGTGTTTTACACACAGCCTGAAGTCTATCACCCCGAGTATTCATCCGGGGTGTCCGTTGTCAATGGTGAGGCAGAAATATACGGATATGGCCTTCGAGTTGAATCGAAAGAATATTACCTTATTGGTCCCTGAACGCTAATATGTACCACGCCCACGTTGTAAGAATGTCTTGACACGTTGAGTACATGCCAATCCTTTTTCTCGAAGATCATGCTCCCAAAACCGCAAAACAGAAAAGCCATCCCCGCGGAGGAGGAGTCGTGTCTTTCGGTCTCTCCGTTTATTGAGGTGGATCTTCATCCTCCAGAACGAGCGGTTGGCGTTCGGGAGGTGGCCACAACGGGGGCAGCCATGCCAGAAACAGCCATCTACAAAAACAACCAACCTCTCTTCCTCGAAATAGAAATCAGGAGTGCCCAGCACACCTTTGGGATGCATTTTCCAGCCGCGAACTCCCGCGCACACTAGAAGACCTCTAAGTCTTGATTCCGTTGTTCGATTGCCTCGGCTACGAACCGAACGCATGATGTTGGAGCGCTCGGCAGATACTGCCGTGAATAATCCGTCCCCAAGCGTCTCGCGTAGTTTCCTTTCCAGTGCGACACCTCACGCAGAATGGACATCTTTCGGGTGCGAACACGAGCCATCAAAGCAATTGTATAAACCGTCAAGCCCCGCCGTAAACACAGATGACTGTCACGGAGCGCCTCCAGGTTTGACCCTGGCCCGCCTTAGTGGAACTCGAAATGGCCAGGATAAGATCGCGCCAGGATAACATCGCATAGTGCCTGAGATGACCGGGGCCGCATCGGCATTTTGATCGACGGCAACTACGTCTCCCCATGAGCGGCAATTAGGAATCCCCAGGGTTCCCTGGGGCGACCGGTTCCGGTCGCGAAGCCGCGTCGTTTGAGTTCGTCTCCAATTCGATGGCTTTCTTGGCCTGTTCCAGCCGGTAACTGGTAATGTTGAGTTCCAGGATCACGCTGTGGTGTACGAGTCGATCGATGGCCGCCGCGGTCGTCATCGGATCCTTGAAGATCACTTCCCACTTGGCGAACGGCAAGTTGCTGGTGAGCAACACACTGCCGCGTTCGTACCGCTCCGCCAACAGCGTGAACAACACTTCCATTTCCTCCCGGCTCTGTTGAACGTATCCGATGTCGTCGATGATCAAGGCATCGAAGGCGCTGAGGCGCTTCAACACTTTGCTTAGCTTCAAGTCGCGCTTGGCTACCAGTAGTTCCTGCACTAACAGACTGCACGTGCAGAAGTAGATCTTGCGGCCGGCACGGATCAGTTCCTGGCCCAAGGCCGACAACAGATGCGTCTTCCCCGAACCCGATCGTCCAAAAACCAAAATGTTCTCGTGTCGATCCAGGAAGGTTCCGTCCATCAGCGTGCGCACTTGGCGGGCCACCTTCGCCGGCAAACGCTTCAAGTCGAAATGCGGCAGATCCTTCTCCGGCGGAATCCGGGATTGGCGCAGCAAACGCTCGATCCGGTGGGTCCGCCGGGTCTCGCATTCCTGCCGGCTCAACTCTAAGAGATACTGCTCGTACGACAGCGTCTCCTTCTCGGCACGCCGTGCTTGCTCCTCGAAATTCGCTCGCACCGACGGCAGATGCAACTCCTTCAGATAAGCGACCAAACTGGCCTTCACGTCCTTGTTCCGGCTCATGCCATTCCTCCGTGAGTAACTTGTCGAAATCGGCCAAATTCACCGGTGCGACGCTCACCGCCGTTACCGGCGCCGCTTGGCTCTCCCTCAGCAACACTTCCACTGCCATCCGGCTGATCGGCTGCTCGCGTTCCATAAGTACACGCAAGGCTTCCTCGACCGCCTCTTCGCTTTCGTGTGCCGCCAGGTGCAGAATCTCCAGGTATTCGCGATCCGCCCGCGCGGGGCCGGTCTCATGCAACAGATCGTAGGCCATGCGGAAGCGGCTCGTCGGGAACAGACCTTCCCGATAGCGATAGTCCGCCAAGGCGCCTGGCTTCCGCACCAAAGCGTCGATGACATGTCGGTAATTGACGTGTTGTTTGCACCGGCCACGCAAGCGCGGCAGCGCCTCCACCAACTTCTGGCCGTACCAGACTTCCAAGTGATCCAGGTAAATCCGCACCTCGACTCGTTCGCCGATCAGCCGGCTATTGACCGAGTAGACGTTATTTTGGACGCGGATCACGCTGCCGCTGCTCACCGTGACTCCCAGTCGTCGGCACGTCTCCAGCCGGCGGGCCGGCAACGGTCGCAACGCCGTGCTCTCCTCGGCCAAGCGCTTGGAGCGGTTCGCGTTGCGGAGCCGGCACACCTCCGCCAGGAACGCGGTGTACTGTTCGCGACTGGCAAAGTCACGGCTGCCGCGCAATAACAACGCCTGCTCTACGGCCTCCTTGAAATGCCGATGCGATGCTTCGGCATCCCCGTTCTCGTGCGCCGCCCGCGCTTGAATCTTCTCGCCGGTCAGTTGGTAATGCGCCAGCAACGCCTGGTAGCGGGCCGTGAAGTCGCGCCGCTCCGAGAGGTTGTTCACGGCGCTACTCAACCGATCGCTGCGATGCCGTTCGGGCACACCGCCCAATTCTCCTAAGGCATTCTGCAATCCTTCGCTCAAACTCTCGAAGCTCTCGGAGAAGCAGAGCGTCACTGATTCCCAGTTCGAGTAGGTCAGCACGAAGTGATACACCATGTGATCGAATCGCTGGCCACCGATCGTGACGTTCAAACGGTTCATGTGCGTGAAGTCCGAGGCACACAGCCGACCAGGATGATGCACCTGGCTGAAGTACACTTCTTGCCCGGGGCCTTGGGTCGCCCGCCATGCCTTGACGCGCCGTTGCAACGTCCGCAACTGAGTCTCATCAAAACGTGCGGGATACTTCTGCACCAACCAACCCCACAGCGTCTTGGCCTGCAAGCCCGGCGCCTGTTCCAGAAGCGCGGCCAGTTCCGGCCAGACCTCGGCAAAAGGATCCGGCCGGGTTCGCCACTCGCGTGGCGGTACGACTTGCTCACTCGGGAGTCGTCTCATGTTCCAATACCTCCGTGCCGTCTTCTGATCGACGCCCGAATTCTGGGCGGCCCTGCTCAGCGTCTGTCCTTGACCCAAGAGCCGGAACAGACGGCGAATATGGACATCCGTGACCTTCGCCATCGCAAGCTCCTTCCATGATGGAACTTGCGCTAGCGTATCACACGGACAACCAGGGATTCGTAATTGTCGTCAGGGGAGAAGTAGTTGTCGCTATACAGCATTTCCCGACGCGGGAAGATAGCGACAGGATCACAGGATCTTTAGGGTAAGCGAGGACCGCACCGGCTGCGTACCGGACTGGGGGTTCGGTATTCAACTCTGCCACTGGCAGAGAAACGATTGGAAATCCTTAGAGATCGCAGTAAATTGTTAGAAAGCTTGCCGTGCCGCACGGCACCGCACTGCCAACGTAAGTGGCGATCTAGTTAGGGTGTTAACGGCGGAGTAAAAGTGAGGCGCTCGGCGGTCGAAAAGTGAGGCGCTTGGTCAATTATGGTACAGGGTGGCGGCTCCTTGGGTAGTGTTTAGGTCTTGGAATCCGTTCGACGTCGGCGTTTGGCATCTTGCAGGCGATAACTCTCGCCGCTGGTTTCGATAATGTGGCAACGATGCGTCAGGCGATCGAGGGCCGCGCCAGTTAGCCGTTCGTTGCCGAGTACCTCGGTCCAATTCTCAAACGGCAGGTTCGTGGTCAGGATTACACTCGAACGTTCGTAAGCCGTGGCGATCACGTCGAAGAACAGTTCGGCGCCAGCCTTGGTGGCCGGCACGTAGCCCAACTCATCTAGAATCAACAGGTCGAGTTTGGACAAGTGATTTCGAAGACGGAGTAATTGCCGGTCCTCATCCGCCTCTCTTAGGGTGGTGATCAACTCGGTCACACGCCAGAAGCGTGCCCGTTTGCCCTGTGCACAGGCGGCCATACCCAGTGCCGTGGCCAAGTGCGTTTTGCCTGTGCCGCTGGGACCCACCAGCAGGATGTTCTCTCGACGAGTCAAGTAGTCGCCCACGGACCAGGTCGAGGACGAGCGGCTTATTCACGCTGGGACGAGCCGCGAAGTCGAATTGGTCGAGCAGCTTGGCCGTGGGGAAGCGGGCCGCTTTGAGTCGTCGCTCGGCTGCCTTGCGTTCGCGTTCGATTAGTTCCAACTCGCACAGTTGCAGTAGGAACGTCAGGTGGTCAGCATTCGTGGCTGCACAGCGCTGGGCCACCTTCTCACACTCCGTCAGGACGGTCGGGAGTCTTAGGGCCTTGAGATGGTGCTTGAGCAGTACCGTGCTTTTGGCTTCGGTGGGAGTCATGAGCAAGGTCCCTCCCACGAGAAGAGCCTGGTAGGCGGACACGTCGGTAGGCCTTACCCGCACCGTTTGCAGATGCGGTCGCCCGTCGAGACGAAAGAGATCGACCGGCCGTTCGGTTCGGTGTTCCACGATCAGTCGAATGCTCTCGGGATCGATCACATCGATGTCGAGCGCGTAATCGACGGCATCCGCCAACTGCGCGACAGAAAACGTCTCCAACAGGCGTAGCACCCGAATGAAGGCTCGCGTCCCGTATCCGGTCGCGTCGGCCGCTTCCAGGCGTCGGCGTAGCAGGCCAAAGCAGTCGGGTAGTTTCCAGTGTTCCAAAGGTCGGGCATAATCGAATCCACCCGGCTTCCGCTCCAAGAGCTCTAGATAGTGCAGCGGATTGAAGCGGAATTGCTTGTGGTCCCAGCAGCGCTCGTGCCGGGCCACCAGCCGGTCCTCCTGGACGACGCGAACTTCATCCACGGTGGCGATGACCGTCAACCGGCGGTGAGCGTAACGAGTCGGCACGGAGTACGAATTGGTGTCGAAGCGGATCAGCGACAACGAATCGGCAGCAACCTGGGTCATTCGTCGCGCCTCGAAGGATCGCGACGGCAAAGGCAGAAAGGCCGCCTGATCCTCGATCAGCAACGTGGCGGATGTTCCTGACTTGCCTCGGACCGGCCGATCCAGGTCCTGTCGGCAACGCTCGACCAAGAGCGCGTTCAACGCTTCCAGGGAAGGAACCGAAGGCACTGGCACCAAGAAATTCGACCGAGCATATTCGAGCAACCGTTCGACATGTCCCTTCTCGTTGGGCCGACGCACCAGACAGAAGTGAGGCGTAAAGAGATAGTGGCTTTGCAGGCGCTGAAACGCGCGCGTCACCTGCCGCTGGCGCCTACCGGTGATCCGGGCCACCGCCGTTCGGGCGTTATCGTAAGCAATCCGCCGCGGCACACCTTGGAAAAAAGCAAAGGCTCGTTTGTGTCCCTCTAAGAAAACCTCGGTGCATTCTCGTGGAAACACCTGGCAGAATACCGCATTCGCGTAAGGCAAGCTCAGAACGAAAAGCGCTACCTTCGTAGGCACGCCCGCCACGACGACCTCCGCGAATCCGAAGTCCAGTTGGGCCTCGCCGGGCGGATGCGACAAAGGGAGGAACACCTCCTGCCGCCCTATCTTCAACTCGCGAACGACGTCTTTGACCGTCGTATAGCCACCGGTGAAACCGTGTTCGGTGCGCAGTCTTTGCCAGATGCGATGCGCCGTGTGTCGCTGCTTCTTCGGAGCCGTCTTATCGGCGTCGAGAATGGCGTGGATGATGGGCAGGAACGGTTCGATGGTCGGCCGTCTCGGCGGCTGTGTCCGTCGATAGCCGGGAGGTTCTACATGGGCGAGGATCTTCCGCAGCGTCAACCAGTGGATGTCAAAGTGCCGGCAGGCCTGACGTTTGCTCAGCTCGCCCGTCAAGACCTTGCGGCGGATCTCGGTCCAGCGTTCCATGTCGGCGTACACCTCAGTGCCTCCATGCAGATCTGAGTGATAGAGAAAACCCTATCCTCTCAGATTGCCGGAGTGCACAGTTGTGCGCCTCACAATTCGGTCGCCACCAGGCCCGCCGAGCGCCTCACTTTTACTCCGCCGTTAACAGTGTCCAATAACGGTCATGAGTTGTCCCCGGAGCACATGTTTAAGGATGAAGGGTATTCCGGCTCCCGTTTGGATCACCCTGACCTGGACCGTTTGCGCGATGCCGCCCACGAAGCAGCATGACGGAGGCGGTTTGGGAACGTTTCGCTCGAACTGAACCTCCCGCCGAGGCCCGATGTCCCCCTAGTGGATTGCCGCCTAAGATAAAGGTAAGTTCGAGTTGGCATATGGCACGGATTGGCACGGAAAGCATTGGAAACGGTACGGTTTCATCGTAAAATGTGGAAGATGGAAAGCACACGAGGCGAATCCGTTCTAGCCATAAGGTGCCGTGTTTTACAGCGTTTCTAGCTGTTTAGGCCGCGTGGTGGAATGGCAGACACAAGGGACTTAAAATCCCTTGGGGCTAACGCCCCGTGTGGGTTCGAGTCCCACCGCGGCCAATCACGTCAAAACCTTATTACCGTGTCCCCAAGTCGGCGAGAATCTGTGCCGCGCGGTTGGCGTCGTCGACGGTGTCGAACGCGGCGTAGCCGACGAACTTGTTGCCCAGGACCGACATAGTTAGCGCTTGAAGTGAGATTCCCGCCATCGCCCATTGTTGCGTGAGGCGAACGCCAAGGCCGGCTTCGTTGTCGCCTTCGACGCGGAGGACCACCGTATCGTGCGTCTCCGCCATGCCGATCGACCGGGCGGCACGGACTTGCAAAGGACCGGAAACCGGGGCGACATATAAGAGGCCGGTACCGGGCTTATGCGGTTGCCGCCGAGTGGAAATATACTGGAGATTCGCGCCTGCCTGCGCCAATGGCGACAGCTTCGACACAATGCCGCCCGCCTGGTCCGCGACTTCGCCCGACCAAACATGCACTCGGTCCAGCCTGAATCCCATGTCGGTCGGCCCTCCAGCGTAATGGTGTGTCTGTCACGATTATACGGCGAAATTCGGGCGCGAGGAAACGAATTCACCCTTTGCGTAATGAAGGACGGTTTGCTTGCTCCACCGATTTTCATGACCTAGTCTTGTCACGCCAATGCCGAACGATCGACACAACCATCGGAGAAGTCGATGCACAGTTTATTTCGCCGCATGATGCAATTATTGAAGCGTGATGATGGTCCGACGGCGGTTGAGTATGCATTCATGGCATTCCTGGTCATCGTGGTGTGCATGGTAGCGGTCGTGGCGCTGGGAAGGAACACGAACGTCCTGCACTCGAACAACGCCAACCAGATCACCGGGTCTTAGTAAACCTCACGTCCGCAGGGAACTCATCTCACCCGACCTTGCCTCCGCTCCGACCGCGCGCAACTCTCGACAGACTCGTTACCGACGGATATAGCTAACGAAGCGGCGATTCATTCCTTCTCTTGCATCGGAGTAGAGGGACCAATCAATGTCGGATACCATGCTCGAACAAGTTCAGGACAAGTACGGCGCCGTTGCAAGGAGCGGTCTTTCCACCCGGAACGACGGCGTCCGCTCCGTGGCCCAGGCGTTCGGGTACTCGAGCGAGGAATTGGCTTCGATTCCCGCCGAGGCGAATATGGGGCTTTCCTGCGGAAACCCGACGGCCTTTGCCAGCCTTCGCAACGGCGAAACCGTCGTGGACCTCGGCTGCGGCGGCGGCTTGGACGTGCTCCTGGCGGCCGGCAAGGTTGGGCCGACGGGCAAGGCCATCGGCATCGACATGACGCCGGCCATGATCGCACGGGCCCAAGCTAATGCTGCGAAGGCCAACCAGGGGCAAGGCTACGCGAATGTCGAGTTTCATTTGGCCACGATCGATCGGTTGCCGTTGCCCGACGCGTCGGTTGATTGCGTCATTAGCAACTGCGTCATCAACTTAGCGCCCGATAAGCGTGCAGTCTTCCGAGAGATACACCGTGTTTTGAAACCCGGCGGACGGATGGCCGTCAGCGACATTGCATTAAAACAGTCGTTGCCTGCGGAGATCGGCGAGAACATGCTGGCGTACATCGGCTGCATTGCCGGCGCCATTTCGATTTCGGACTACGAAATGGGCCTTCGCGACGCCGGGTTCGGTTCGGTCGACATTGTGGACACTCATAAAGACCTGAATGTGTACTCGCAAATCGAAGGCGAACAAAGCTGCTGCAGCGCGAATGCCGCGGACTCGCGCGACATGCACCGGCAGCTCGCTGAGCTGATGCGCAAATACAACGTCAACGACTATGCTGCCAGCGTGCAAGTGTACACGCTCAAGGGAGCATAGTTCGACTTTTTTTCTGCCTTGAGGATGACAACCATGACCCCGGCTGACCGGCAACAACTTCTCGCCGATGTCGACGCATTCTGCACGGAGATTCGTCCCATCGAAGAACTGTGCTACGTCGAACACAAGTTCAATGACCAGGTGTTGCCGCTGGGCCGAAAGTACAATCTTCTGGGCATACCGTTGCCGCTCGCATACGGCGGCCGAGCCGCGGACACCGTTGCTTACGCACGGGCCCTCGCTCGGATCGGGCGCGAGGGCACGGGAGTTCGGACGTTCTTTTCGGGTCACACATCAATTGGCCAATACCCGATTCTGACTTGGGGCAACGAAGATCAGAAACGGCGTTACCTGCCTGCGAGTACGCGCGGTGAAAAGATTCTCGCCTTCGGACTCACCGAGCCCGAAGCCGGCAGCAACCCGCTCGAAATGCAGATGACTTACGAGCGGCGCGGCGACCATTTCATACTCAACGGCGTGAAATATCTCATTTCGAATGCAGGGATTGCCCAAGCCGTGGTCGTTTTTGCGCACGGCGGGACGGCTCACCGCGTAAGTGCGTTCATTGTGGACACGGATGCGCCCGGCTTCGAGAAAGAAGACCTCGTCGCCAAAATGGGAATGCCCAGCGCCAACACTGGCATGTTTTCGTTGACGGATTACAAAGTGCCGGCGAACAACTTGTTGGGCGAGGAAGGCGACGGGTTTCGCATCGCAATGGGGACGTTGGTGAGCGGCCGAATCAGTGTGGCCGCGGGCTGCTTAGGAGTCATTGAAGATTGCCTTCAGGAGGCGATCACCTACGCCAAGGAACGGCACCAGCACGGCAAGGCGATTGCCAAGCATCAACTCGTGCAACAGCACATTGCCGCGATCGAAATGCATCGATTGGGCTCGGAGTCCGTGATTCTTCGCGCTGCCGAGGCGAAGGATGCTACCAACGCCAATCCAGGGAATGCCGAGCTGAAAGCCAAAGCGGATTTGCTCGCGGCACAAGCGAAGCTGTTCGCCTCCAACGCGGCGTGGGATGCCGCCGATCGCGCCGTCCAAGTATTCGGCGGCCGGGGTTGGTCGACGCTTTATCGACCGGGAAGGCATCTTCAAGATGTGCGCGTATGTCGGATATACGAGGGCACGGATGAGATTCTGAACCTAAAGATTGCGGCCGCCGTACTGGGCGGAAAGGAATACGAAGCGTTTAAGTAAGTATCCAGTGCCACGACGTGACGGTATTCCGGCACGTCGTGCGGGCGGTTTGGCGTAGCACGACGTGTCGGAGTACCGCCACGTCGTGGCACGAATGCGGGCTATGTTGGCAGCAACGGCACCGGCCGGCGTTCCGGTGATGACGGGTCGATGCCCACGTACACCACTTCCGCTTCGGTCATTTCCAACACCTTGTCACCTCGTTCGGCCTCCACGTGAACGTGCATGGTGATCGACGTTCGGCCGATGCGAACGAGTCGTGTCATGAAGCGCACGACGTCGCCGACGTGAACCGGGCATTTGAACTCGACCCGATTGATCGCCACGGTCACGAGGAACGGCAATGACCCGCCGAGCCGAGCCACTTCGCGGCGCACGCCGATGGCGCCGGCCTGGTCGAGGTAGCTGAGGATCACACCGCCGAAGATGGTGCCATGCGGGTTGGTATCACGCGGCATCATGACGACTTGAATGGCGAGGTAATAGTCGGCATGGTTCATGATGACCTCACCGGTTATTCATCTGCCAACGGCAGCTACGGAGAAACACGCCCACTCCTACGCTCCACGCTTATCCGCCATAGTTTCCGCAATCCCCACCAGATCAGAAACATGCAAGCGGTCCATGCGAGGCTATTTAGGACAAGCCCCAAGGGATTATCGGGGAAAAGGAATCCTAATCCTAGGTTTCGGATCAGCATGTATGGAAAAAAAGCCATGACACCCATGACACTCACGATCCAGAGATCAGGCCGCTCGGAGGGAAAGAGCGGCATCATGCCAGCTCCTGACAACCAGATGAGCATCCCGACACCGAATGAAACCACGGCGTGGAGCGTGGCGATCACCGCGAACCGCATCAATCCAGTTCTATTCATGCGCGAGCCCGTCGAAGATGGTGCCGTGCAGGTTGGTGTCGCGCGGCATCATGACGACTTGAATGGCTAGGTATGGGTCGGACATGAGCCGCCTTGCTTAGGAAATCTCCGCCCGTTTCTGGGCATCAACGCCCATTCCCATTACGAGTATGGCCACGAAGACGTGTTTGGCCGTGACGATGGCAACAACCGCAACGATCGGGCCGAGCGTGCATAGCCATGCAGTCACGAGCGTGGTGACTAAGGTTGCCCACAGCAAGACGAGCCGGGTGCGCAGGCGTTGGGCGCCATCGTCGTCCGCGGTTATCACAAGGATGGGCGGCAGCGGCGGAGGTGCGAGTTGTTGCATAAGTTTCGCCCGCTCGTTGGATGAATTTCAGTCCAACTGCAAATCCCACCCCAAAGTACACCACCGATGCTTGTTGTGCAAGTTCCGCTGAGAACAAGTAACTCTGTACAGCGGTAAGGTGAATGCAGCCATTGCCCGGGCGAGCCGGGGTTACCGATTGTGAAACACGATCCAGGAGTTGAACTTGCGCTGTCAATTTACCCGCAAAGCATTCTCTTTCAAGGACATGCGTTGCTGCATTACATGGGGTTTCATCGAAAGCGACGCTAAACCAATACTCCTACCGACGGCCTGAACTGAGCATAATCAGGAACCCTGGTGGTCACAGCGAAGCGAAAAAATGACGTTTTGATACCACTGTGGGACATCCTAGAAAATGCGGGCCGCCGTGCTTCGGTGTTAGGTACGCCGTTGGGTTGCTTCAGTCGCTACGCTAGCGCCCGACGGTTTAACCGCCCTCGACGGTTTACCTTCGTGAATAGCTCTGCGCACGGAGAAGTTTGGTGTGTTCGGCTAAGGGAACGCTCCGCCGTTATTACGAGATGGCTGTGCGTTTGAAGTCATCGGGCCGACCAGCGTCCCGACAGGCCTGGACAATATCGCGAATGGCCAAAGGAAAGACGTCTCGGTTATTTTCGTCCAAGAGGTTCTTCACAATGAAACTCGGCGGGTTCTCTTTCATCTGCTCGTTCCAGTACTTCGGCCAATCGAACCGCGGGGCTGGCTTGGGCGGATCGGGAGCCGGGACCAAGGCCGGCAAGGGCCGGTCATGAAGTCCCGCGCCACTCACCGGCGCGGCCTTCAGTAACTCCGCGACGTCGGTCTTCTGCGCAAGCCGGTCCATTGTGATCTCGACTTGCCTATCGTTGAAACCGAGGGTTCGAAGGCGGGCCACGATGCTGTGGTCCCGTGCGTCAGCCGGTTCAAAATGGTAGATCGTAAGCTCAATCGTGATCCTTATTGCACATCGGCTGACTTTTTTCACGGTACGGGTGACGACGCTTGGCTGAGCGCGAATTCGTGGTCATCGACGACGACCAACTCGACCAGCTTCGCCTCCCGACCGATCGAGCCTTGTGCCTCGAACACTTTTTTGATGCCGACTCGTTCGATCCGGCGCTCTTTGCCGGTCGGAGCCTTCATGTAGTGCCGGACGGCGCAGTCGCCGCCTATCCCTATGCGGTCGTCTGTGAAGCCTTACGCGAGCGCCGTAAATGGGCGGTCGGCCGGGTGGTGATGTCCGGCCATCGTCGACTGGTGTTGGTCCGTCCTGCAGGTCACATCCTCGCCATGCACGTCTTACACTTCCCGACACAGGTGCGCTCCAGCGCTGGGTACGATGTCGAGACGCGCACACTTCACGTCTCGGCTGCCGAGAAGGAACTGGCCGGCAAGCTGATCGATGCCAACACCGATCCCGTGGACTGGTCCGTCTATCAGGACGACCGGGCCGCGCAATTGGCTACCTTGGTTCAAGCCGCCCTGGAGAAACGACCGCCCACTACCGTGGCGGCAGAGCCGGTGCCGATGCTACCGCTCTTGGAAGCCCTGCAGAAGAGCGTCGCGGCAGCCCTTCGAAAACAGACTCCCGAATCCACGGCGATCCTGAACGGCGCTTCGCATTCGCGAACTCGGAATCCCAAACGGCCATTGGCCCGGAGGCGAGCGTGATCAAACAGCCGTTGCCGATGCTCGCCGTCGCGGCCACGCCGTTCGATTCTCCGGAATACCTGTTCGAGATCAAATGGGACGGTGTGCGCGCCTTGGCAGCCCGGGATTCGGACGGTTGGATACTGTGGGGCCGCGACGGAGTCGACTACCGTGAGCGCTATCCCGACTTGGCGTTGTTGCAGCGACTTCCACTGGGCACGGTGCTCGACGGGGAACTGGTACGTTGGGGGCCATCCGGGATACCGACCTTGGGCGCGATCCTGCGCCGGCATCAACTCGTCCATCCGGCACGGATAGCCCGCGCTGCCCGGAATTATCCCGTGGCCTACATGGTCTTCGACCTGCTGGCCTTACGAGGCCGGTCGTTGCTCGGCGAAACATTGCGCCAGCGCCGCGCTGCCTTACATGCGCTCGTTCAAAAGCTGAACGAGCCGGCGCTGGTGTTTTCTAAAGGCGTCATGGGCGCCGGCATCGCGTTCTTCGAAGCCTTGGTGGCCCAGGGACATGAAGGCATGATGGCCAAGCATCTCACCAGTCGCTATCGTCCTGGACGGCGCTCGTCGGCGTGGCGAAAGATCAAGCCCGCACTCCGACAGACTCCGCCATTGGCGGAAGGAGGATAATGGTGACCGCACCCATCCATGAGAAATTGTCGGCGCTGGAAAGTATGACCGTTGCCGAGCTTCGCGGGGAGTATCTCCGCGTCTGCGGCGTAACCACCTCCAGCCATAACCGTGTCTGGCTGGTACGACGAATCGCCTGGCGGCTGCAAGCATTGGCGGAAGGTGATTTATCCGAGCGCGCCCGCCAACGGGCCGCCGAACTAGCAAACGACGCCGATCTGCGCTTAGGTCCGCCCCGTCGCCCGAAACTACAGACCGTATCCATGACGCCGGCGCTAGGAGGCGATCAGCGCCGTCCATCGCCGGGCACAATCCTTAGGCGTCTCTACAAAGGCGCGGCGCTGGAAGTCACCGTATTACGACATGGCTTTGAACACGACGGAACCTTCTATCGCACGCTCAGCGCCGTCGCCAAATCGATCACCGGATCGCATTGTAGCGGTTATGGCTTCTTCAACCTTCGCAATAAGGAGGCATCCTAATGTGCAAACTCCAGGCTCGGATATCCAGGCGCGTGCGCTGTGCCGTGTACACGCGCAAGTCCACCAGCGAAGGGCTCGATCAAGAATTCAACTCGCTCGATGCCCAACGTGAATCGGCCGAGGCGTACATTGCCAGCCAAGCTCAAGAAGGCTGGATCTGTTTGCCGACGCGCTACGACGACGGCGGTTTTACCGGCGCCAACATGGAACGGCCGGCGCTCAAACGCCTCCTCGCCGACATCGAAGCCGGACGGATCGACTGTGTCGTAACTTACAAGGTCGACCGGCTCTCACGCTCGCTCTTGGACTTTGCCAAGATGATGGAGACCTTCGAGCGACACCAGATCTCCTTCGCCTCGGTCACTCAAGAGTTCAATACCGGGCAATCCATGGGTCGGCTGGTGCTGAACGTGTTGCTGTCTTTTGCCCAGTTCGAAAGGGAGATCATTTCGGAACGCACCCGCGACAAGATGGCGGCCACCCGCCGTAAAGGCAAGTGGTCCGGAGGTAGACCGCTGCTGGGATATGACATCGATCCCGTCCTCCGAAAACTGATCGTCAACCCACAGGAAGCAGCACGTGTCCGCGATATCTTTGGCCTCTTTCTCAAGAAGCGGGCACTCTGGCCCGTGGTCAAGGAATTACACGAACGCGGGTGGCGGCACAAGGCGTGGACGACCCACGCGGGTATTCAGCGGGGCGGCGAGCCGTTCACCACGGTCAGCGTTCAGCGCCTTTTGACCAACCCCATCTATATCGGTCAAGTCGGTTACAAGGGGGAACTCAATCCGGGCGAGCACTCGGCCATCGTGACGGCGACCGTTTGGCGTAAAGTCCAAGTATTGCTGGAACGAAGGTCGTGCCCTGGCCGGAAGACGATCCGTTCGCCTTCCGGTGCATTGCTTCAGGGACTACTCCACTGCCTCCGCTGCGGTTCGGCCATGACCCCCACCCATACGACACGCCAGGGCAAACGATATCGCTACTACGTCTGCCGGCAAACCTGGAAGCATGGTTCGGGGAAGTCTCAGACCGTGGTCGCCACGGAGATCGAACGGATGATCATGGACCATATCACCGGGCGGGTAGCGGAATCGACGGGACGAATGGGTTGGTCACCGGAGCGCGGGCTTGGCCAACTAATCGCGCGGGTTGACTACGACGGCGATGGGCGTTGCGTCACCATCTCCTTCCACAAGGAAGACCGGGTCAAGGCCATAGCCCTCCAATGAAGAAAGGAACCTATCACGTGACACGAGACATCCCGGAACGCGACGACGCCGACACCGGCGGCCGGATACCGCGCGTAGCGCGTTTACTTGCCTTGGCACATCGCTTGGAGCGACTGATCGCCGACGGCGTCGTCACGGACTATGCTGAACTGGCACGCCTGGGTCACGTGAGCCGGACGCGCATCAGTCAAATCATGAGCCTGCGAAATCTTGCGCCCGACCTTCAAGAAGCGATCTTGTTCTCAAGGACTCGACGAGGCCGGGATCCTGTGTCCGTTGCCGCGCTATTGACTGTCGCAGCGCAGTGGGACTGGCAGGAGCAACGGCGGTTGTGGAAGGCGGATGGCTGCGCACGCGCGACCGCAGCGTGCGAGGAGTTTCGAACATCGAAATCCTTGACCCGGGTGTTAATAGCCCGCCCCTATCTCAAATGTCCTTAGAAAATATGCAAAAACGCCGAGAAAACTGCCCCTTGCTCCCTATCGCAGACTTACACACTCTGAAATGTGAATTAACAACTGGGTCCGCGATTTCGAATGACATTCGGGGAGCCGATCGATGAATCGAAAACTCGATGGCCGCGGCGGGCGGCCGGACAGACAATAGTCCACGCCATCAACGAGAGATTTGACGGCGTCGTGCGCTCATGAAGTCTTTGCGGCTTGCCCAGTGACTTGTTGTGCAGGATCGAAATGAGCGACAAAAGAAGCTCAACTACTACCGATAAAAAGCGTCGAGAACGTCTCAGTCGGCCGATCGAGCAACTGCTGGACCGGGTGCTGCAAAGCATCAATCGTCTGGTTGATGCGTACCAGGAGGGCTTGATCACTAAAGAGGAATTCGAAACCCGACTCAAAAAGGCACGGATTCGGGAAGCGAGTCTTAAACAGCAGCACGCGGAAGCCAAAGAGCACGAACAGCGCCAGCAGCATTATCAGGAGGTACTGGGCGAGTTTCGCGACTTCGCGAAGCTAGTCTTAAAGAACCTGTCGCACGCCGATATGGCAACCAAGATTCACATTGTGCGGTTGTTGATCCGACAAATTGAAGTGGATCTGGATGAAGTCCGAATCATATACAAGGTAGGCCAACGCCCTTTTGACATGGGGCCCTTCGGGGGCATTTTGCAACATTATCCACAACGTAGAGGCGGTCGATGCATTCGAAACTCGATGGCCGCGACGTGGGGTGGGACAGACAATAGTTCACGCGGTCAATATTCGAGCGCGCCGCTCGGAGCGCGTCAGCGAAGTTGCGATTCGACGGCGAGGGAGAGAATCATGCGTCAGGTCCGGTATGCGGTGGCGATGATCTCGATGGATATATGCCGGGCCGAACGGCGAGGCCGACTGTGGTCATGGATCCGGACTCGCCTGGCCAGAACGGAGGTAGGCCAATGATGCTTGAAATAATGGTTTCGGAGGCGATTGCTTTTCTAGTCAATACTGAGCGAGGCATGATTCAAGGTGACTGGATCGCGATGACTAACGATACAAACATCAGCCTCACGATAACGCGCCGCCGAACGACGTTTCGGTACGGGACAAAAAGCACGTCCGTGACGCCATACCGAATTCATCCCCTACAGAATCCAAAGGGACTTGACGTGCTGATTGGGGATGGTGCGGTACGCTGCATCTACCAAATCGAGAAAGACCGTCTGAAGATTGGAATCCCCCCTGCATTGCCGGTGCCTTCCCTAAATCGCAAGCGCCCAAAGTGGGATGATAGCGGTCTCGAAATCCTTCAATTTCAACGAAATTGAAATGCTCATGAAGCGAAGGCTTCCATCCGCAGCCACATGACCACAATAGCTGATCAGGGAATAACGGGCGGGCCACCGCTGGCAACCGCTGGCCTCTTGACCGCAGGTTGATCGCTTCGTCAAATGAAGAGTGATTTCGCGTGCCACCGCCTACCGGCACTGGACGTTCGCCCGTGCCTGGTTTTTGGACGAGTTGGCCGGCAGCGAGCCAGAATAATACTCGTTCGCTCTCCTCCGTTATGAGACAATTGAGCCGCCGAAGGCGCTACTGTCGGTAGAGGATGCCCTATGCCAGGCGAATTCAAGCGAGTTAAACAAGTCTTCCTTGAGGCTGTGGACAAGTCCGACCGAACGGAGCGGGACGCATGGCTGCGGTGCGAGTGCCGCGAGGACGAGTCTTTGCGAGGGCAGGTCGAGGCGCTGCTGCGCCGGCATGACAAGGTGGGCAACTTCCTGGAACCGCCCGACATCAAATCTTCGGGGACCCCCGATCCGGAGGCGGAGACGTTTCCGCGAAGTCATAGCGGCACCCCGAACGACGCGGTCGGTTCGTACATCGGACCCTACCAATTGCTGGAGCAACTAGGCGAAGGCGGGATGGGCACCGTGTACCTCGCTCCCTCTCGGGAACCCGATGGATGCATTCGAAACTCGTGGCGGCGTCAGGCGGTGGGGCGGACAATAGCCCTTCGACGAGACTTGGCGCCACGACCGACATCATGCCGGCGAACTTTGTGCAGTGGCTGCAAGACGAGCTTGCGCTGCCCTAAGAACCGCCGTTCGTTCGAGCCACTTGCCTTGGCGCAGACAACGTGGAAGAGCACGAACGCGTCAGGAACTTGTCGGGAGCTTTGCATCGAATGTCCGACCGGTTAGACTTTGGTTGGGCGGTCAAGCGCGGTAGGCGGCGTGCGCGGCGAATGGAACGGACCGCCGGGGTGGAGTCGGAAACGTGGCCGAGCGCAAGTTAGTCGTTCAAGCTGCGGTGCACCTTCAGGTTGCTCGGCCGCAGAAAAGTGCCCATTTCAAAAGCAGCTGCTTGACTTGCCGAATCGCGCGTGTGCATAATGGCAGACGCTGCTAATCGTTGATCTGATTTCCCTCCCTAGAGATGCCTAATGCCACTCCTGTGCAAACCCACAATCGAGCCCCTCGAATCGCGCACAGTGCCTTCAGTGCTTTTCTCGGAGAACTGGGAATCCGGCGGCGCGCCAGGTTGGATAATGACCGGCAGTCCGCACGTTCTCTGGCATGTTTCCAATCACGGAGAGTGCGGATCGATGACCCACATGGCGGCTTACAACCGATTTCCTACCGCTTGCAATCAACAGACGGGAACTGCAAATTCTGGCATCCTAATTAGCCCGGCGATTGTCCTCACCCACGCTGGACCTTTGACATTGGAGTACGATGAGTTGATTGACAAGGAAGCTCCGGATGTTGCCGCTGTGCGCATACATGACGCGGGCGGTACTGGTTGGGCAACTCTCCATTTGGTCACCAGCGATGCCCCGACTATTCGCCATGTTACCGTCAGCATTCCATCGGTTTGGGAAGGGAAGGAAGTGAATCTCGGTTTCTTCGTCCAAAATGACCAAGCCGGAAACTCAGGCCCGGGATGGGCGGTCGATAACGTAGTGGTGAAGGACCAGAACCCACGTGATCGATTAGGCGATCTACATTCGGACGATTCACCGGACCCTACCAATCTCCCGTTCCCGATTCTACCCGTTCCAGGCCCCGGCTTGCATTCCGCCACAGCGAATCCGTCGCCAATACCGGGGATGCCGCGCAACCTCGCGGTACTGATAACCGCGGAGGTGGACGATACTTAGTTATGAGAGTCCGCCGCTCTGGTCGCCGTTCTGCATTGAGGCCCACGGTACGGAACCCGGGTCGCGCGTGCGCCGCCGCGGCCGCTCAACGGCATTACGTTCGGCGGCGGAGGTCGTGTGGCGAGGTCAATTTGGTGAGCCGCCCCCAGAGTTGCTGCCATGACAAGTGACGTTCTGCTGCGGGATGTGACCGAAGCTGATCTCCCGATCTTCTTCGAGCAGCAACGGGACCCGGTCGCCAACCATATGGCCGCGTTTGCGGCTAAAGACCGGCGGACCGAGCGGCATTCACGGCGAAGTGGGCCAAGATACTTGGCGACGATTCCATCAAACAGACGATTCTTTATGGCGGGCAAGTCGCAGGCAGCGTCGTCGCCTTTGTGGCTCCGTGGTCGGGCAAACTCGAAGTCTCCTACTGGATCGGACGAGACACCACGGAAATCGGCCATGTTGCTGATTGCACCAACGCGGCGAGGAAAGCGTGGATGACGGGTAATGCAGCTCGCCCGCAAGCGTCTCATAAAGGATCACACCGAGGCTATACACATCACTGCGGGCATCGGCCTCATGGCCTCTGCCGGCAGCTTGTTCAGGGCTCATGTAGGCGGGTGTGCCGATGATGTGGCCGTCGAGGGTCATAGTAATTTCACCCTCGCCGCGGAGGGCGAGACCGAAATCCATGACCAAAGGGCGCAAAGTAGCCGGGTCAGCGGGGCGGTCGTCGGAGTCATTCGCTTTTTCCACCATAATGTTTGCCGGCTTCAGGTCGCGATGGATGACTCCGAGGCTATGCGCATAGTGGACCGCCTCGGCAACGTCGCCCAGAAGGCTGGCCGCTTCGCGGAAGGTCAACCGCCGGTCTTGGAGCAGCTCTCTGAGCGGATATCCAGTGATGAAGTCCGAGACGATGGTCGGAAGGCCATCGAGCGTCTCGACGCTGTGCACGGTGACGATTCCAGGATGCCGCAACTGTGCGGCGGCGCGGGCTTCGCGGTGAAATCGTTGGAGCTCCGTGTCGTTGGTAAGTAGACCGGTGTGCGGGATTTTGAGGGCGACAATTCGATCCAGATGCGTGTCGCGTGCCTTCCATACGGCGCCAAACGCACCGAGACCCACCCGTTCCAGTAGATGATACTTTCCTAGAGGTCGACTTCCGCTCGTGGTGTCGGTGTGACGTGCGTCGCGGACGGTAAAGCTGCTGCCGCAGCCAGGGCAAAGCACTTCGTCAGAGCGGTCATCGATTAGATTGATCGGGTTGTGGCAATGCGGACAGCGGATTCGTTTCGCCCGTGTACCGGAAAACGCGCCGTCGCTGGGTGTGGCCGGCGGTGGAGATGAGGGGATGACGGCCGGACGGATGAGCGAATCCAACCATCGCCGGTCAAGATCTCGAAAGCGGGTCAAGTATTCATCAGCCGCAACCGTGTCGCCGGCGCGGCGGCGCCAGTCGATCTCCACTTCGACCAATTCGCGGATCAGTAATGGTCGATTGGCTTCGAGTACCTCCGCCAGGTAATCCTCAATTCGCGGCCGTCGCCCCGCTTGCCAGTCTGCTTCGAAGCGATCACATATGGCATCAATTCGACTGGCCTGAGGCGAATCGTGCGTGCTGTCGCCGGGTGCATCGTGGTCCGACATCGGGGCGGCCTCCTACTCTGGCGTCGATTGTAGGAGCCATGTCAGACAGTTGCAAACGGATTTGGCGTGGGTAATGACCGCCGTTGTCGCTTAAACATTGACGGGTTTTACCGAAAGCGAAAGCGGAGGGCTGCCCGCCAAAGCACTTTTGTCGTTAATCGTTGAGAATGGCTCGGTCCACCGCGATCAGCAACCCCCTCGACGCGTGACTCATTCCACGATCGTTTTCGAGAAAATCGAAGAATTTCCCAAATCGCGCGTCCGGTTTTGGCTCCAAATCACCCTTTAGTAGTAGGGACTCGCGCCACGTTCGGCGTGCGCCTCCATCCGGTTAGCGTCGTACTTCGAAGGAGGGTGATCGATGGAATGGATAAATCATGTTCGCACAAGCACTTATCGCCAGTATTCCAAACGTAGCACAGCCCGACCACCCACACTTGAACCGCTTGAAGATCGTCAGCTGCTGTCCACCTGCCACGTCACGCGCCTCAGCGATGCCGGCATTGGCATGGGTTTCCGCGGCGACCTTCGCTACTGCATCAACAAGGTCAACACCAATCCAGGCGCCGACATCATCGACTTCCACGTGACCGGGACGATCAATCTGACTGCGGCGTTACCAGACCTCGCCTCGGACATCGACGTCCAAGGACCAGGAGCTGGCCAGCTTACGATCGATGGGCAACAAAAAACACGTCTGTTTAAGATCGACGCCATTGCCCACATCGAGATTTCGGGGCTGACGCTCAAGAACGGCAAGGATGTAAACAAGCAAAACGGCGGGGGCATTTATAACGACGGCGGCCTGGTGCTCCGCGATAGCGTGCTGACAGGGAACTTCGGCTTTGGCAAAGGAGGGGCCATCTATAACACCGGCACGCTCTTAATAACCAGCAGCATCATTTCGATGAATAATTTGGACTCGGCTCCGGGCTGTTGCAACAACTTCGCCGGTGGAATCTATAACGCGGCTAACGCCAGCCTTTTGCTTCAGGGTTCAGAACTAACAGGGAACTCAATCTCCGGTGGCATTTCACATCGTGGTTATGGCGGCGGCCTGGCCAATTTCGGTAACGCCGTCGTGATTGGAACGACGATTTCCGACAACCACGCCATTAGCTACGGCGGCTGGGGTGGCGCGGGAGGCGGAATCTTCAATAGCGGTGAACTCCACGTGGACAGTTCCTTGATCGCGCAGAATGAAACCCTGGGTGACTTTTATGCCCTCGGTGGCGGTATTTGCAACGGGCTTGATCCCTGGGAAAGCAACCCGATTTTTCCAGGTGGAATCGTCACGATTGTCAGCAGCACCATCACTGATAATGTGGCTTCCGCCCGCGGCGACGATCCGCTGTTTGGAGAAGCATTAGGCGGGGGCATCAATACAGAGAATGGCGGAAGCGTAACGCTAGTTCACAGCACCGTTGCCGACAATTTCAGCGACGGTGAACAGCCACAAACGGCCGGGAGGGGCGGCGGAATTGCCATCACCAATAGTTCGCTCCAAATCCGCAACACGATCTTGGCCAACAACGCCGCCAAGTCGTCAGGGCAGGATATCACGGGAACTTTGGCAAGCTCCGGCTACAACATCTTCGAAAATAGTTCTGGCGGTAGCGGCTACTCCAGCACGGACCTATTGGACGTTAACCCTCTCCTCGGCCCACTCGCCGACAACGGCGGGCCAACGTTGACCAAGGCATTACTTCCGGGCAGCCCGGCTATCGACGCCGGCGACAACACAGACGCGCCCGAATGGGACCAACGCGGCCCCGGTTTTCCTCGGATTGTGAACGGCACGATTGACATCGGGGCGTTCGAGGTGCAATCGTCGCCGATACCACCCGCAACACGACCTGGCTTTGATTTACTCGCCGTCGTTTTGGCCACGGTCGATTTTGATTCACTTACTTAACTCTTCGATCGGAGGATGTCATGCGCTCGCGCACAAAGCCCCGCCTCGAAACCCTTGAAGATCGTAACCTGCTGTCCACCTGCCACGTCACGCGCCTCACCGATCAAGGCATCGGCAAAGGCTTTCGCGGCGATTTGCGGTACTGCATCAACAAGGTCAACACCGAGCCGGGGCCGGATGCCATTGATTTCACGGTGACGGGGACGATCAATCTCACACAGGCCTTGCCCGACCTTAGCACCGACCTGGCGATTGACGGCCCAGGCGCTAATCACCTCACCGTCCGGCGCGATACAGGCGGGGATTACCGAATCTTCACGATTGGTTCCGGGGCCACCGTGCAAATCCTCAATCTCACCGTCGCCGACGGCAGACTGTCAGCGCAAGGCGGAGCGAGTACGTGGGGAGCCGGCATACGGAACAGAGGAGTTCTTGGGCTTGGTGGCGTAAGAATCAGCAACAACGAAGTGATTGGAGAAGCCAGCGTTGGAAAGCGAGGGGGCGGGATTTCGAATGAAGGCGTCATGGAAATACTCGATAGCAGCATTGCGAACAATCGAAGTTTCATGGCCCCCATACCTAGCATTAGCGGGCTTGCTCATGGCGGCGGAATCTACAACCATTCCGGGGCGTCCTTAACCATTCTGAACAGTACGCTAAGTGGGAATTTCACGGAGATTTCCGTTGCCAATGGTTCGGGGGGTTTCGACGCCACAGGAGGCGGGATACACCACGCCGGCTCAAGCTTGACCATCATCAACAGCACCATCGCAGGGAATGGCGCCGTAGTTACTTCGAGTGGAAGCGGCTTTGCGTTGGGCGGCGGAGTTTACGCCGACGCACCCCTGCAGATTTGGAACAGCACAATTAGCGCAAATCTGGTATCGGGAACCGTCACCGAAGGCAGCGGTATCTCTTTCGACGTATCCGGTGAATTAAACAACAGCATCGTGTCCAGCAACACCGGCGCGACAAACGTGGAAGGCGCGTTTTCGGGCGGCTCAAATCTGATTGACGTCGACCCCATGCTAGGCCCACTCGCCGACAACGGCGGCCCCACACTAACGATGGCCCTCCTGCCCGGCAGCCCGGCCATCGACGCGGGCGACAACACCGACGCGCCGGAGTTCGATCAGCGCGGGCCGGGGTTTCCTCGGATCGTGAACGGCACCATTGACATAGGGGCGTTCGAGGTACAGGCGACGGCGATACCGGCTCCTTCGCCGCGTCCGGCTGCTGCGTTCGCTAGACATGACATGCTTGCGATGATTTTGGCCACGGCGGATTTGGACTCACTGGAGTAGGAAGATCCACATGAAGCATTACGAAAGCTCGTTGAAACACGGTCATCGTTCCCGCTTCCGTCCGCTGTTGGAACTGCTCGAATCGCGCATTGTGTTCGCCTCCGACTTCGGCGACGCGCCGTTGCCTTATAAGACGCTGCTGGTCGAAGGCGGCGCGGAGCATGTGGCCATCGGTCCGCGATTGGGCACGAGCCGAGACACGGAAGCCGACGGTGTACATTCCGCGAGTGCCAACGGTGATGATACTGTCGGCAGCGACGACGAAGACGGCGTGACGTTCGGTACGATCCGGGCCGGGGCGTTGGACGCAACCGCGACGGTCACGGTGTCAGGCGGCGCCGCCAATTTGGATGCGTGGATCGATTTCAACGGCGACGGGTCTTGGGGCGGCCCGGGAGAGCAAATCGCCGACTCAGTGGCCGTGACGCCCGGCAGTAATTCGATCTCGTTCGATGTTCCAAGCACAGCCCGCGACGGGACCACTTTTGCACGATTTCGGCTAAGCACCGCCGGCAATCTCGGCCCCAACGGCGTCGCAGCCGACGGCGAGGTCGAGGATCATGCCGTGTCGGTTGCGCCGCCGAAATTAGCTTGCGGCTGCTTTGCGGGACCGAACCGCGTTTCGATTGAAGCCGACTTTCCGGAAAGCGTCTACGCCGAAGATGTCGACGGCGACGGTGACACCGACGTGCTTTCCGCGTCGAGCAACGATAACACCATCGCCTGGTATGAGAATCACGGCAACCAGGAGTTTTCCCAGCACGTTATCACCACCGCGGCGCAGCGAGCCATGAGCGTCGTCGCGGCGGATGTCGACGGCGACGGCGACATGGACGTCCTCTCCGCTTCGTCGACCGACGACAAAGTCGCCTGGTACGAAAATGACGGCAACGAGAACTTTACCACCCACATCATCAGCACAGCCGCCAATTCACCGACGACAGTGTTCGCGGCAGACATCGACAGCGATGGTGACATCGATGCGCTCTCCTCATCTAACCAGGACGACACGATCGCCTGGTATGAAAACGACGGCGACGAGGATTTCACATTTCACGTCATCAGCACGGCCGCCGACGGCGCCTATAGCGTGGATGCGAACGACGTGGACGGCGATGGTGACGTCGATGTCCTCTCCGCCTCGCGCTACGACGACAAGGTGGCCTGGTACGAGAACGACGGCAACGAAAACTTCTCTGCCCATACGATCAGCACCGCGGCGGATAACGCCACTAGTGTGTACACGACCGACGTGGATAACGACGGCGATGTCGACGTTTTGTCGGCCTCCCGTGTCGATGACACGATCGCTTGGTACGAAAACGACGGCAACGAAAACTTCACCGAACACGCCATCAGCACGGTCGCGGATTTCGCCTCGGCTGTACACGCGGCCGATGTCGATAGCGACGGGGACTTCGACGTCCTTTCGGCGTCCGCCAACAACGACCAGATCGTCTGGTACGAGAACGACGGGACCGGAAATTTCACCACACACCCCATCAGCACCACGGCCGACTTTGCTCAGAGCGTGGTCGCCGCGGACGTGGATGGCGACGGCGACACGGACGTTCTCTCGACGTCCCGGAACGACGATAAGATCGCCTGGTACGAAAACGACGGCAACCAGAATTTCGCCACGCATGACATCACCATCATCGTCGATGAGCCATGGAGCGTACACGCCGCGGACATCGACAACGACGGCGATATGGACATCGTCTCGGCTGCCGAATTCGATGCTGCGAACATAGTCTGGTACGAGAACATGGGCGACCAAAGCTTTGTCGTGCATATCATCTCGTCGGCTGCGGATTACGCCCGGAGCATTTTCACATCGGACGTGGATGGCGATGGCGACGTCGACATACTTTCCGCCTATGGCGGAACAGCGAACCGCATCGCCTGGTACGAAAACGACGGTAACGAAAACTTCATCCAGCACACGATCACCAACTCGGCATTTAATCCCTACAGCGTGTACGCCGCGGACGTCGATGGCGACGGCGACATCGACGCCCTATCCGCCAGTATGTCCGACGATCAGGTTGCCTGGTATGAGAACGACGGCAACCAGAATTTTACGCACCACGTCATCACCGCGAGCGCGAACGGCGCCAACAGCGTGTTTGTGGCGGACGTGGACGGCGACGGCGACACCGATGTGCTCTCCGCGTCATACAACGACGATCGAATTGCCTGGTATGAAAACGATGGCAGCCAGAACTTTACCACCCACACCATCTCTGCCACCGCAGTCGAGGCCACGGCCGTTTTTGCGTCTGATTTAGACGGCGATGGGGACACGGACGTACTTTCAACTTCCGTAGGGGATGGCGAAACCGCTTGGTACGAAAACGACGGCAATCAGAACTTCACCGCCCACATTGTCGGCGGGACCGTGACCGAACCCGAAACTGTGTTCGCCGCGGATCTGGACGGCGACACCGACATGGACATCGTGGTAGGCGGCCGTGCGGGCGTTGACAGACTTGTCTGGTACGAGAACGACGGCAACCAGAACTTCATCGCCCACGCCTTAACTCCCAGTCTAGCGTGGATTCAAAGTGCATTTCTCACGGATGTGGATAGCGACGGAGACCTGGACATCGCTGTGGCGTTCCATTTCAACAACAAAATCGGCTGGTATGAGAACCTCAATTTCGTTGTCGTTAACAGGAACGACTCGGGAGTCGGCTCGCTTCGGCAAGCGATCGAACAAGCCAACGCCACCCCGGGCGTGGATACGATCACTTTCGCTATTGCGTCCGGTCCGCAAACGATCGCGCCGACCTCTGCACTGCCGACCATTACCGACGCGGTGATCATCGACGGCACGACGCAGCCCGGCTATGCGGGGACGCCCATCATCGAGATCTGGGGCGGCGCCGCGGGGCCGAACGTTCACGGCCTGGCGCTGGCGGCAGACAACAGCGCCATCAAGGGCCTGGTGGTCAACCTGTTCAGCGGCAACGGAATCCTGGTAACCGGAAGTGGCATTGTCATCGAAAACAGCTACATCGGCACCGATTTCAGCGGGACCGTTGCCGTTCCCAACGCCCTCAACGGCATCGAAATCGTCGGCGGGTTCAACAACACGATCGGCGGCACTGCCGCGGGGACCGCGAACATCATCGCCTTCAACGACGGCCACGGCATCCTCGTGGACGCAGGCACGAACAACGCCATCCAGCGGAATTCGATCCACTCCAACGACAGTCTCGGCATCGACCTTGTCAACGCCGGCAACAACAACCAGCGAGCGCCGTCGGTCAACTCCGCGGTATCCGGCAACGGCACCACGAACATCGCCGCTTCGCTGGCAATGGTAGTGCCGAGTACAACTTACACTATCGAGTTTTTCAGCAGCGCCGTTTGCGATCCGTCAGGTTTCGGCGAAGGCGAAACCTACCTCGGCTCAAAGACGCTGACCACGACCGCAACCGGCCGGGGCCGGACGATTTTCGTCGTCGGGTTTGAGGTCCCCGTCGGCCATGTCATCACCGCCACGGCCACCAGCCCATTCGATGACACCTCCGAGTTCTCGATGTGCCGCATCGTGACGGCTGGTACGGCGCCGGGAGGGAACGCGCCGAACTCGAATCGACTCAGCGCTGTCGACCGTCCGCTCCTGGCGATTGGCGACGAGTGGCGACCGCTTCCAGCGCTGAATGCAAGCGACTTTGATCATCCGATGGCGGCGACGTGGCCGCGTTCGCGCGCCGCAAACGCGGAACACGCGGTTCGCGCGGAATCGGCGTCTTCCGTCCAGCCTGAACATTCGCCCCGGCAATTCTCGCCCACTTCGTCCAGGCCTCGCTCGGGATATTCCTTTTCGCTTTTGATCTTGGCAACCGCTGATTTGGATGCCCTTGCGTGAGGCGAAACGGGAGAAAGACAACGAACAAGGTGATCTAACGGAGGAGAAGGGATGCCACGATACCGACCGACACGACTACACGTCGAATGCCTCGAATGCCGCACCCTAATGTCCACCTGCCATGTGACACGTCTTAGCGACAGCGGCGTTGGCAAAGGCTTTCGCGGTGACTTGCGATACTGCATCAACAAAGTGAATTCGGAACCGGGACCAGATGTGATTGATTTTACGGTAACCGGGACTATTAACGTTACGACTTCGCTCCCTACCCTTGGCTCTGAGATCGATATTCAAGGACCGGGTGCAGATGTACTGACCATTCGGCGGAACGCTGTGGATTTGTTCCGCATTTTCCTTGTGTCCGGGAGCGTTCAGATGTCAGGCCTAACCATCGAAAACGGATGGGCCTCAGGCCCGGGCTCACAGTACGGCGGCGGCATTTACAACTTAGGCAATTTGATCGTCGTGAAGTGTGTCATCACCCAAAACCATGTTGGCACGAGCAGTGACCTGGTGACAACGGCCGGTGGCGGCATCGCTAATGTCGGAAGTCTGACCGTCATCGATACATCAATCATCGCCAACCAGGTGGGCGGAGGTTGGATCGAACGCGGCGCCGGAATCTATAACGGTGGCTCGGGAACCGCATCGATCTACAACAGTACGGTTGCTCAGAACTTTTTCACCGGATTGAATGACGACTACGGTGGTGGCGTATCGAATGTTGGCGATGGATTGTTGGTAATCGTAAACAGTACGGTCTACGGAAATCAATCCGACCTTTGTGCCGGCGGCATTTACGTGGCCGGAGCAATGACTGTAATTAGCCACAGCACCATCAGTGGCAACGAGAGTGCTTGTGGCGGCGACGGCGTATTCATCGATGGAGCCAAGCCGGTGTTCCTGCGGAACACGATCGTGGCCGGTAACAGCTCCGGTGACATCAGCGGGACTCTAGCTTCTTCAGGTTACAACCTGGTCGCTGACAGCGCCGACGCATCAGGCTTCGCGCCGACCGACATCCTCGACGTTGACCCGCTCCTCGGCCCTCTCGCCGACAACGGTGGCCCGACGTTGACGATGGCGCTTCTGCCCAGCAGCCCGGCCATCGATGCCGGCGACAACGCTGACGCACCGGAGTGGGACCAGCGTGGGCCGGGATTTCCGCGGATTGTGAATGGCACAATTGACATAGGCGCGTTTGAGGTGCAATCGAGCACGGTATCAAGTGCGCCCGTCTCATTCGCATTTTTGATTACCGCTGATTTACAGGACGAAGAATAGGAAAACAAATCCACATTCTTCGGAGGAATGCACATGACTCGCAGGACTAAGAAGGTTTGCCGCGTATTAACCTTGGAACGGCTCGAGCGGCGCGATGTGCCGAGCTTTATGGCGCCTGCCATGTTGCCGGCTGAATTGACGCCGGTGGACATGGTGGGTGGGGACTTCAATGCCGACGGACTACCGGATTTGGCGGTGGTCAATTCCACAAACCCGTTGAGCACGGTGAGCGTGCATTTGAACGCGGGCAACGGCACATTTCAGCCGCCAAAGGTATTTCAAACGGCCGGCAAGGCGAGCACCGCCTTGGAAGTTGCGGATGTCACCGGCGATGGGAAACTGGATATCGTCACCGCCAACTACGGTAGTGACACGGTCACCGTGCTTCGCGGTTCCGGCACGGGCGTGTTTCGGCGGCCGCTGACGTACGCAGCCGGGACAAGGCCGAGCGATGTCGCCATCGGCGATTTCAACGGCGACGGCAATGCCGACATCGGCGTAAGCAATGACTATTTCACCGGCATTTATGGCGCCGGTATTCTCGAAGGCATCGGCGGAGGCAATTTCGCGCCGGTGCAGAGTTTCAACGTCAACACCAAAGGCAAAACGGTCTCTGCCGGGGATGTCAACAACGACGGTCTCGACGATCTCGTGGTGGGCGGCTACCTCTCGCAAAACTCGGGCCTCATCGTCGTGCTCATGGGCGACGGCGGCGGCACCGTTGTCGGCGGTCAATCTTATGGAACGAATAGCCCGGGCGATTCCACCTTGGCCGACTTCAACGGCGACGGCAACCTCGACCTCGCCACGGCCAACCACGCACCGAACGGCGGCGAGTGCGATTCCAACTGTGCCAAGACGATCGAGGTCCGCCTCGGCGCGGGCGATGGCAGCTTCGGACCAAATACAACATACACCGTCGGCCAGATTCCCAAGGACATCGACGCCGCGGACCTCGACGCCGACGGCGATCTCGATCTCATCGTCCCGTCCGCGCATGACTCTTGGAGTCCGTATCGCGTCAACATCCTAGTCAGCAAGGGCGACGGCACCTTCCACCAACCGGACTTTCATGCCGCCGGCCCGTTCCCCGTCTCGACGGTGACGGATGACTTCGATGCGGATGGAGTCGTGGATATAGCCGTCGCCACCGGCGTCGTGAACGCCACAGACGGTGCGATCGCGTTGATCAAGGGACTCGGCGCCGGCGCCCTCAATTCCGCGCCGATGTACTCCGCGGCGTACGGAATGGCCGGAACTGCGTCCGGCGATTTGAATGGCGACGGGCTGCCGGATCTCGTCATTTCCAACGGAACCGCGAATCCGACAGGCGCTGCCGTCTTCGTCATGTTGAATGCGGGCGGTGGCGCGTTCGAGCCACCGGTTAGTTATCCGGCGGGTACCCGACCCTTTGGAGTGACGTTGGCCGACCTCAATGAGGATGGCGTATTGGATATCCTCGCCGCGGAAGGAACCGTCGACGGTGTCACCGTCCTTTTGGGTAATGGCGATGGAACGTTCGGCAACGACATTATCTACTTGTCCGGCAGGAATGCTCGAAACATTGTAGCGGCCGACTTCAACGGCGACGGGCACATGGATGCCGCCACTACCAACGACAATGTGACTGTCGGCATCGTGCTGGGCAACGGCGATGGAACTTTACAGGCCGACACTACCTACTTTTTGCCAACTTTGTTCACTGATTTAGCTGCCGGGGATTTCAACAGCGACGGTTTCCCCGATCTCGTAGCTAGGTATTCGAACTGCTGCAATTACAACACGGCCGTGTTGATCAACCGAGGCGACGGCAGTTTCAAGCCTTATGTCGAATATGATGTGAAGATTCAATCGGTCGCAGTTGGCGATGTCAGCGGCGACGGTATCCTCGATTTGGTCGGCGCCGGCATCGACAGTGTCGACGTAATCACCGGCAACGCTGACGGAACATTCAATGCGTCTGTGAGCTACTTGGTCGGCGGGCAAGTCGACGTAGGCGTCGGCGACTTCAACGCGGACGGGCTGCTGGATATCATTGCCGTCCACCCCGGCGGGAAGGGCACTGTCATGATAAACGCCGATGGTGGCGAGTTCGACACGCTCTTCTACATTGTTGGCACGGCTCCGCGTTACATCACGGTTGACGATTACAACGCCGACGGCACGCTGGATGTCGGCGTCGGAAACACTGACGGCTTCAGCACCGGCTTCGACGATTTCGAACCGGTAAGCCTGGTCTTCAACGCCGCCGACTGGCCGCCGCTGCCGATCGGCGACGGGCCGCGACCGTTCGCCCCACTGGACGTCGGCGACACTACGGAGATGTTGCATCCGACCACCAGACAGATGCAAACATCAAGCCGCTCAACGATTAATCCCGTGGATGAGAGCGCAACAACGATAGCGCTACGGCCGAAGAACGTCTCGCGCCACATCGACTGTGTCGCGCTTGCCGAAACAACTGAGTCGGAGATTGATTTGTTTTCGACGAAGCTGAGTTAATCACGAAGCCATTACCCTTGCACTGGAGGAGTGCTCCAATGACTCGACGATTCTCTCGACTCGCGAACCATTTTGGGCGGAAGCGGCTTGTCTTGGAAACCCTGGAGCACCGTGACCTTCCGGCATTCGTCACGCCGCCGGTATACCCGGCCGGGACGAACCCGACTGACATGGTGGCCCACGACTTCAATGGCGACGGTCTGCAAGACATCGCCATCACCAATCAAACAACGCCGGGCAAGGTGAGCGTGCTGCTCAACACCGGAGGCGGCGTGTTTGGTGCAGCGACGAGTTTTCCCACCGGCGGTTCGTCGCCGAACTCAATTGCCGCCGGCGACGTCAACGGTGACGGCCGCACCGATCTCGTCGTCACCAATCTAGACAGCGGCACCGTCGCGATCTTGCGCGGTTCAGGCACAGGCTTGTTTCGGCGACCGGTGACCTATGCAGCGGGGACGACGCCATGGGACATCGCGGTGACGGACCTTAACAGCGACGGTGCGCTCGATCTTGCGGTCGTCAACCGAAACGCATCCGGAACGGTGAGCGTACTGATCAACAGTGGCGCCGGCACGTTCGCCCCCGCCGCATCCTACGCGGCCGGAGATAGTCCGCGCTCGATCGTTGCGGCCGACTTCGACGGAGACGGATTCAATGATGTGGCTGTGGCAAATTCCGGCGACGACACGCTCGGCGTGTTGTTGGGACGGGGCGACGGTACGCTGAAGCCGATGGCCGCTTATGAGATGGGCGACAATCCATACGGGGTCGCGGCAGGTGATCTGAACGGCGACGGCAAACCTGATTTGGTAACGGCGCACCGTACCGTACTGGGAGCGGTCACTGTGCGACTCGGCACTGGTGACGGTACGTTTGCGGCAGCCGCCGGCTACTACTACACGGGTGATAACGCCATCGCGGTGCGCATCGCCGATGTTACGGGTGACGGCAATCTCGATGTAATTACCGCCAACCAGAGCGGAACCACGGTCAGCATTCATTCAGGCAACGGCGATGGCACGCTTGACATGCCCATGCAGCTAATCGCGGAGATGGAAGCCGCGGGGTTGGCCGTGGCGGACTTTGACGCCGACGCCCAACTAGACGTTGCCGTCTCAGATGCCGCCGGCTCGGGTGTCGCGATTATGTTGACAGGCGGCGGTGCATTTCCAGCTACGGTCGCCTACTCGGTCCATAAAGGCACTAGTGGAATTGCCACTGGCGATCTCAACGGCGACGGCAACTCCGACATGGTGGTCACAAGCGTTAGCGAAAAGACCGTGAGCCTTCACTTCGGGGATGGAGTCGGTGGATTCCAAGCGCCCGTGGATATTCCAATCGGCGGGTATGTTTTCGATCCGGTCGTGGATGACTTTGACGGAGATGGGAATCTCGATATCGCCACGCATATGGGAGCACACAACGACGTGGCGGTCTTGTTGGGAAACGGTGACGGAACGTTTCAGCCGCCGGTCATGTATGACGTTCTAAACAACGCCACGGGCCTGGCATCAGCTGACCTAAACAATGACGGCGATGTCGATCTTGTGGTAGCCCTTCATAGCTATTTCGCGGTCCTGCTTGGGAACGGCGACGGCACTTTCGAACCAGCCGACGTGATTTCTCACACCTTCGTGGACGACGACATCGTGGTGGCTGACTTCAACGAGGATGGCAACCTGGACGTTGCCGCGAAGAACAGCAGTACTTCCAATCGCGTGGAAGTGGTGTTAGGCAACGGCGACGGCAGTTTCCAACCGTCGCTATTCATCTCAACCCAAGGAGGGGTGCAGAAAGTTGCCGTCGGCGACTTCAACGGCGATTCGCAAATCGACATCGCATCGGCCAATGATGCTGGCTCCGGCAACGGCACGGTCAGTGTGCTACTCGGAAACGGAAATGGCACGTTTCAACCATTTATCAATTACCCAATGGGTGGTGTCTATGTCCTAGGTTTCCGTGCGACCGACTTCGACGGTGACGGGGTGCTGGATCTCGCTGTGGGAGAAATCGACACCAGTGCCGAAAACACTATCATCGTCCTACTCGGTGATGGCGACGGTGGCTTCGGTCCACCACTTTCTTATACCGCGGCGCCGGGCACCGGCAACTTCCTGGCGGCCGCTGATTTCACCGGCGACGGCCTGCCGGATCTGGCGGCCAGCGGGAATTTGTCTATCGGGCAGGTCAACTTCGGCTATGTTGCCGTGCACCTTAACGCCGCAGACTGGCCGCCGCTGCCGATCGGAGACGGTCCACGACCGTCCGCCCCACTGGACGTGGATACTGCGGAGACGTTGCTTCCGACCGCCACTCAGACGCAAACATCTCGCCGCTCAACGATTAGGCCCGTGGATGACGACGCAACAGCGATAGCGATCCGGCCGAAACATGCGTCGCGTCACCTCGCACGCGTCGTAGATGCCGGCCCAAACAACGCGGAGTCTGATTTGCTTTCTACGGAGATAGCCTAAGCAGTCGGCATTGGGATTCAGAGCAAAGGGACCCAGTCGTGCGAAAGTGTGTCCCTTAACGGCTGAACCAAATCCGGTCCATGGGACCGAAGCGCAGCACTCCGCCATTCAACATACCTGATCCATCTTCCTAAACTCTCGTCATGTGCTGCCAACCTGGACCGCAGAGTCGGCCGTCGGAGCCGGCTGCGCAAGATCAATGTCGTGCGAAAGGGAAGCTAGCTAGCAGTCTTCGGAGTTCTTGCGGAGGATCCTGCGCCCGGCCCATTGCCTACCAAATCTTTAGATTGAAGTGTCAGCTGGGTAGAATACCTGGGTTTGTAAGGATGCGTGCTGACCGGCACGGAAGATGAACCCCGCTGGGATCGCCCGATGAAATAGTACGGCTTACTCCCGTGAGACTCCTCGATGAAAGAAGCCCCAAAAATTTCGCATGGCGAATTCCTTCGGCTGTTCCCCGTTAGGGCACCGTACCTGATGTGGTTTCTTGGGGCCGGGGCGTCGGCGGGTGCGGGGATTCCCACCGCCTGGGACATGATTTGGGAGTTCAAGCGGCTGATTTATTGCACTGAAACACACGTCTCGTTAGCTCGGTGTGGGAATCTATCGGACGAACGTCTTCGGCGTCGAATCCAGAAGTATTTCGACGACCAACCTCCGGGGCAATACCCGAAGGAAAACGACCCCAGAGAATACGAGATGTACTTTCAGAAGGCTTGGCCACATGAGTCTGACCGGCGGAGTTACATCGACTCGGCGGTGACCCGGGGCGGGGAGTCGTTCGGCCAACTCTGCCTCGCAGGGCTGCTCCGCTGCAACAGAGCGAACCTTGTTTGGACAACGAACTTTGATCACCTTCTGGAAGATGCGTGCGCCAAGGTCTATGGGACGACTAAATCGTTGACTCACGCAAACCTGGACAACCCACAGGTCGCCATTTCGGCGATCAACCAAAACCGATGGCCTGTCCTTGTGAAGCTCCACGGCGACTTTCGGTCTGATCGGCTGAAGAACATCAAGCCAGAGCTGGAAACCCAGGACGCTCAGCTTCGACGAGCGCTCGTCACGAGCAGTAAGACCAATGGGCTCATCGTCGCGGGCTACAGTGGCCGTGACCCGTCAGTGATGAAGGCCCTGACCGACGCACTATCGGATGATCCAAGCTTCACGCAGGGATTGTTCTGGCTCAGTCGGCGGGGCAGTCAGGTTCTTGAATCGGTGACGACGCTCCTGAACGACGCAATAGCGAAAGGGGTTCAGGCCGCCGTCGTCGAAATTGAGAACTTCGATGAGCTTATGGCGGAGCTGACCACCATGGACACGAAGATCGACGAGCCTACGAAGAAGATCATCCTGCCAAATCGAAAATATCTCACGCTGCTCTCGATGCCTTCGAGCAACGGTGGCTACCCGGTGATCAGGACAAACGCTCTTCCCATAGGCTCCTACCCAAGCACGTGCCGCTTGATCGACTGCACGATCGGTAATACTAAGGAAGTCCGCCAGACGATCGAAGCAGCCGACACAGACATACTTGCCGTGCGGTCGAAAGAAGGTGTGTTAGCCTTCGGTGAAGACTCGGAGTTGAAGCGAGTCTTCGAACCTTTTGATATCAGGGACTACACGATCCACAGTTTTGCGAAGAATCATTTGGAAGGCCCCGGCACGCAGCGCGCGCTTCTTTATGACGCCATTGTCCGAGCTCTCGCAAGGGAGTTGCCGCTTCGCCGAATTCGACATGGCTCAAAGCACTTTCTGGTGGTCGGCGGCAAACTAGCAGCGGAGCCAAAGCTTCAACCGCTTGTGAAAGCAGCGAAGCAGATTTTCGGCGATATCCCTCATTCGCCGTTCTCGTGGGCTGAAGCATTAGCCATCCGATTGGAATCAACCTTGAATCAACTTTGGCTCGTCTTAGAACCGACCGTACTCGGGTCAAAACCTAACGACAGTCACACCGCCACTGATCGCCAGCGTCGCAAGGATTATATCCGCGAGCGACACGCGACCAGATACAACAAGCAGTGGAACAACCTTCTGAAGGCTTGGATCGATGTGCTTTCGGGCGGCAACGAGAAGTGGACGGTGAAGACCTTCGAGCTTACGGAGGGTATTGACGCGAGCTTTGAAATTTCTTCGACGACCGCGTTCTCTCGGAGGTACTACGGGTGAGCGCAGCTCATTTCCTTTCGGCCCACCTATGGCAGGACGAAGCATATTTGAGCTTCCACCCGGAACGGGAAGACGACCGGGAGGCGCACCCGCTTAAGGGACTCCGGAAGTTTGGGCCGTTGAGCAGTTCATTCCTAAACTCGATGATGGACCCAATTCGCGTCGCTGCCATCGTGCCCTTTGGCCGGAGAGATTGGTTTAGTGATATTCTCAACGAACTGGACCACCCGCAGACGCCAAACGAACGGGCAAACTACCTGATTGACTACCCGGGTTTCTCATCGGTATTTCGGATTCGGATAGTAGCCGCCGATGGTCTTTGCCGCGAAGTGCCGCAGACGGCGGATAAAGCCATCGCGGAGAGTGCGAAGCCGCACCGTGAACTAGCTGAACTCCTTCTCACGGAGATAAACGCACTCCGCCGTTGTTCGACCGAGTTCGACATTCTGTACCTATTCCTTCCGGGGAAATGGTCGAACGGATTCAAGGGGCCGAGGGACGAAGACTACGACCTTCACGATTTCCTGAAAGCCGAATGCGCGGCGGCTTCGATCCCACTGCAAATCCTGCGGGAGGACAAAGTTCTTTCGTACCGGTGTCGTGCAAGCGTAGCCTGGCGTCTCAGCATCGCTTCTTATTGCAAGGCAGGCGGCATCCCCTGGCGGATAGCTGGTGGCGATACCGGGACGGCGTACATCGGACTGAGCTACGCCATTCGGGCGTCGGATTCCGGACCGAAGTTTGTCAACTGCTGTAGCCAAGTCTTCGATGCCGATGGCTGTGGACTTCAGTTCCTCGTCTACGAGTCCGAGGAATTCAGGCAATACGGAAAGAATCCTTACCTTACCAGGGACGGGATGCGCCGCCTGATGACTCGGAGCCACAATCTATACCAGAAGCGTCATGATGGCCGGTCGCCCAGGAGGGTCGTGGTATACAAGACGACCCCATTCCGCAACGACGAGATAAACGGCTGCCTCGACTCGTGGGGAGCGATAGACATCGACCTGATTCAAGTCCAACAAGACACTCCTTGGCGCGGCATTCGGGTCGCAGCGGATCATGACATCGCAGGGTATCCTGTCCACCGCGGCTCTTGCCTACCGCTCAGCCCGACCGACGCGCTGTACTGGACGCAAGGAATCGTCCCAAGCGTAACAGGCGACAAGTTCTATGCACCACAGAAGGGAATTCCTGCCCCCCTCTATCTAACCCGGTATACGGGGCACTCCGGGTGGGAGGAGCTTTGCTGGGAACTGCTTGCACTCACCAAAATGAACTGGAACAACGACAGTCTGTATGACCGGCTGCCTGTCACCATCGAATATGCCTCCTCCCTGGCCCGGATTGTGAAGCGACTTCCAAACCTGTCACCCCGGCCTTACGACTATCGGTACTTTATGTGATGTAGAGCATTTTGGAGTTCACCCTAATCGCGCGTAGCGTACTCCGATCCGACACGCCGCGGGCGATGGGACCGACGCGGGAAGCTGCTTCCATCGAGATCGGCCGGGGCTCAGCCAAGGGCAGTGCAGTGGCCACGGCGATGTCGCTCACCCGCACCGCTTTTTCCTGCCCCGCAACCGCTTCCTCGGTCCAGCGCGGCGGACGAACGCTGCGACACGGAATCGAGGCAACTCGAAGGGCACTTCGTCAGAAAGTACATCGGCGGGCAGTGTTTGCGCGGCTGCGTAGCGAGTTGCGTCATCGGAGCAGCGATCCAATATGTAGCGGACATTCCCTCGTACATGCCGGGCGACCAGCGCATGCGCCGCTGCGTCTTCGTTTGCGGCGAACGGTTCCGACGGGCTTATGTCGGCAAGGCCACCTTCTGTTGCGATCGCTTCAAACGTCTCAAAAAGCGCTGGGTAGTATCCGCCCGTTCCGCCCATCGCGATTAATGCACCGCCCGGTGTTAACGACCGCGTAAGCTCTCGAAGCTCCGTGTCGAAGCGCGCCGGCATCTCAGGGTTGGTCAGGAAGTTGCACAAGAAGATGATGTCGTACGCGGAGGGACAGTTTGGGTCACTCTGATAAGCGAGATTGTTGGCCATCTCGGGCGAGATCACATCCTCAGAAGCTTGAAACTCATCGAGAATCCCCTCGGCGAACCTCGCCCGCCCCTCATGATGTCGGCGCCAGACGCAAAAGTTCGCGAAGTCGTGAATGCTTCTGGCAAAAGTGAGCGCTCCCGGGAGCAGGGTGTTGCCACCATCCGTCATCAAATGCTCCGATAGACGGTAGAGCAACGGGTCCCACGCCGATCCACGATCCAACGTATCGAACCCTTGCAAAGCACCGATGGCAACGTCTCCCCGTTTCGGCCAGTCGATCAGCGAGGCATAGAAATCTCGCGCGGCGAACAACGCCGGTGCCGGGCCTGCACCGACTTCTAGGGCATTTACTCCCTTAAGCCGGAGAGGAAGGCACCCGCGTGCGATCAGAAACTCCAACACTTGCGTCACCCGGCCATAACGGTCGAGTAGGTGTAGTGCCGCGTACGGGATCGCTTCAAGCAACTCATCGAAGGTGAGCTTATCGCATGAGCGAAGGACGGGCGTGAGATTTCTGGCCAAGCGGTCGGCTTGTTCGCCGGTCTCAGTGGCGATTCGAACAGTTCCTTCGACAGCTTCGGCAAATGTCTCCATCGCCCGCATGGCAAACCCACTCGTCGAACGCCAATCAAGAAACGAACGCGCGACGCTGTGTTCCCATCGCGATGCTACGAACTTCCCAGCCGCCTGTGCGTTCGATTTCTCAGAGGGTTGGGAATATTCGGTTGCCATCAAATATTCCTTGGGGCCGATCCAGCGCACGTTCTCCCCGTTCTCCGGTTGGGTGGCGTCTCGCCATCGCCCGCGAGCGTACTACCAAGAATCGATACTCTTATCCTACGCGGGCGGGCGCCCGGCTGAGCAATTGAACCTACACCACAGGACTCCTAATTGTGTGAGCGTCGTCCGACACGCCGGAATTCGGCTTTCGGCGTTGCCTGCGTCGGTCTGATCGACATGCGGACACAAGCCGAAGGGCCCAGCGCGGAGGACCGACACCCCGCGGGCGATGGGACCGGCGGACATAAACAGGAATTGGACAGCACGGGCCACGCCCATTTCCTTAGAGTCTCCGGATCTGTGACTTGTACCATCTTCTGGTCTCGGCGGAAGTCAGATATCCGTCTTCGGTGCTCTTGAGCAAGCCAACATCGCCGAGTAGCGAGAGCATGGAGTCCACGCGGATCGCGATATTTGGAAGTGGGCACTTTTCTGTCGCTCGCACGCCGTCTTCGTCTTCAATGAGGCGAAACGTATCGTGTTGAGCGAGTTTCCTCGCGGCAACCTGAAAGTGACGTGCAACGCCGCGATCGACGCAGAGCCATCGCATGGCGGAAGACGTCGGCTCCGCAAGAAGCTCACTTAGCTTCTCGAAGCACCCGCAGAGATCTGCGTCAACGTGTGCTCCGACCGTAGCAACATCCTCTTCGACCAAGCCTTCCCCGGACTCGGCGATCAGCACCGCGGCGCACCAGGCACAAGTCGACAACGCGTGACAGAGTATCTCCTCCGCGTTGTACCCCGGTGGCTCCCAGTCAGGCGCCAAGGTTCCCTGGTGCTTCTCTACGAGCCGCTTGAACTGTCGGGGCATACTTGCTCCTTTGCTTTTTGACATCGCCAGAGCAATCAAGTCCTCCGCAGCATGCTGAGCAGTTCCAAACGGAATTCCAGTGTTTCTCACGTGCGTGTGCACGGCGTAGAACGCCAGCTCAGAGGAGTGCCGTAGCAACTTCAGCAGAGCCAGAATCCGCCACCGCCGGTACGCGCCGGAGAGTGAAGGCTCTGGCGTGAATGGTTCCCCGAGCAAGTCCTTGCCACTTGCCAGGGCCAGTTCCATGTCGCTTGACGTGAATGCCTTGTTTCCCGTGCCGGCAAGCTCCAAAAGCAGAATCATCGTGTAGACCCGCGGTGCTAGCTCTTCGCGGGCAAACGGCTCCGCCCCGAATAACAGCGCTCGAAGGAGTTCGGTCTCCCGCTCAGACGGCAAGAGCAAACTCAACTTCTCCGCCCATTTCTGTACCGTATCCCGAGTTACCGACGTGGCCTCCATCAGCTGGCGGCAACTCTCGGCGCGCCCCAAAGTCGTATCCAGTTCTTCGGCGAAAATCGCTCCCGCATCGCGGCAGGTATGGACCTTGCCATGCCGCCCGAGGAGATTCAGCCTGCGAAGCGAAGGACCATACAACGCTGCGTCCGTCGGGGAAGGGGTTACTCCAACTTCATCTCCGCGCAGCGGCAATCTTGCCTTTCCTTCCTTCCATTTCCTCTCGCAGTAATCGCGGCGGATAATGCCGGTCATTGTGGAATCTGCAGTATCGAGCCAGGCAATGTTTGCGTACGCAATGAGCATCTCAAAGCCGATCGCAAACTGGCGTTGATCCCGAGCGCTTCCTTCGCCGCCCTGCATCGCGTATTTCCAGTAGTACCAGGGAACGAGGGAGAAGTACCTCACGCGAAACGTTGCATTCGTGATGCCGCTCGTCTCGGCATCAAGGATGCCTTCGATGGGCACGGCAAGTCCCAAGAAATCGAGGCCTGACGAATTCCCCTTTGTGATCGGCCGCCAACCAAAGCCTTGCTCCGTGTTCATGAATCGAGCGACCTCACAAGAAACATTCCGCAGCTGCACCGAGCCACCGCTGAAGCGCTGTTAAGCCGCACATGTACGGCACGGGGAAAAACGGTAAAGCACACTGAGCAGGCTTCCTGGTCTGACGCCACTTCGACCAAGCGAAGCCTGCGAGCGTTTTCGCCGAGGAGCTGCAACAAATTCTCTGCCTCGTAGGCACCGCCTGCGGCTTCGGCAAGCGACCGAAGGATCACAGCGTCACGAACGCCATGTTCAAGCTGCGCGATTAGCTCCTTCAGGGCCGCACGGCGCCGCGCATTGCCCCAAACTCGCCTGTAACTGCGGCCATCGATGACCGCAGGCTCTCGAAGTCTGGCTTTGCGTTTGCCGCTTGTCCCATCAACTGCTGAATATCTTCTGAAGCTGCTGCCAATGTCGTATTATCCGACTTCGGCAACTCTCGCAGCACGTCGAACAAGTCCTTGTTTATCGAGCCATCACGCAGGGGATGCCGGTGATGATCGAGTAGCAGATAAGTCTCAAGCATTGCGATCCCGAGCTCAAACTCTGGTCCTCCGCTTAGTTTCTTGCGATCAGAGTCCTCAAGACGGCGAACTGCTCCGCTCCGGCGAGCCACGCTTGCCACCCCGGGCGCCAAGCATGCGATAGCAACCTTGTGAAAATACCGGCCCAAGCACTCCTCTCGCTGCTCCGGCGACAGCCACTTCTCCGCTGCTAAAGCGAGACCCTTGAGGCATGTCGGAATCTGGGAAATAAGCGTTACGACCGTTGCGGGCGAGTTCGCCGTGTCAAACGTTTCTGCCAGTTGATCGAAAAGCTCCGTCAGCACCGTTTCGATCTTGAGCGGCAACCTTGCTCGTCCCTTTGGGGCTGGAGTTGCCTTCTCTCTGTCGCCGTTGCTCGAATCCGACTCCCCCGTCCTCGTAGACGACTGCTCCTCTCTGTCACGGCTGAAGAATCGCAGGTCGTGTAGGGCCGAATCAAGCGATCGGTTCAACAGTCGCTCCAACGCCCAGGAATGGGCAAAATCGTCTCTGCCCAATTCAAGTAAATCTCGACGCGCAATCGGCGTCGTGTCGTACTGCTCATCTGGCTTTTCCGTTTTACCGTGCCACCCCGTAAACGATGAAGCATGCCTGTTCGCGATGCCGAGCCTCCGCTGCAAAAGCTCTATGAATTTCACGACTTCCTTTTCCTTGCAATTCAGTGGATCCGCCGCAATCGCATCAAGAAACACGAGCTGGCGCTTTGCCTCATGCCCCATGCCGAGCCTGTCTGTAACTTCAATCCATCCCCGCAGAAAATGATCATTGTCCAATTCGATCTCGAAGTAGCAGGGCCCCGCAAGTGCCTCGACCGCCTGTGCATCGAGTTCGATCTGTACAGAATGCCGCTCGCCGCTTGTCGTGACCTTTCCGAGAGCCGTCTCGTAAACGCACCGCCCTCGACACCAGATTCTTGCGGTGCCCGCGTTACCGAGCTTCGCTGACCAACTCGCCTGGAGCCGTCGAAAATGAAGTGATGCGATAACCACGCCGGCCGAGTGAGGCGGCTTTGTGAGCAGAAACAGTTTGCGATCATCGGCTCGCGCTTGCGCCACCGAATCTGAGGAACACTGAGGAGTGAATAGACCTCATCAGGCTTCATCCGGCGTTCGACCACTGCCTCAAAGTTCTCCGTTGTGAGCAGCGCCGGCCTGGACAGGTTCGCAGAGCCCAACACAACCGTCGCACTTTTGCTTCCGATGAAGCACACAAGCTTCCCGTGAACGAGAGGGCGGCCTTCATCAGTCTGAATTGGTACCTGAATCGAAACTCGGTCACTCGCACGGGCCAGCAAGGATTCGCTCAATGCCCCGAATTCCGGATCTAATCGCATTCTGATTTTGGCGTGGGGCCAACGCTCCTTGATCTTTGCCAGGACCTCATGCTGCCCGTCGACGAACGGCGATATAATCTCGATTCTCGAAACGTCCGAAGGAAGATCCAGCTGACCGAGAATGGGAACATCCAGACTGGTCATCAGGCGCGCGTCGCCCGTTAATTGGATTGGCTGCACAGGCTTTCTTTCGGCGTCTTCGATCAATGCCATGTTCCGCAGCCGGGCCACCACGACAGCCAATACGTCGAGCTGGTCAGCCTGGTCCAGGCGATATAACCCGCCCACCTCGGCATTCGTTTGCAAGCCCGGAGCAGTCAGATTCCCGCTCCCGACACCGACAAATGCCGCATGGCGAGTGCGAATGACGACCAGCTTTCCGTGAAACGCTCCTTCGGCCCAAACCTGCCGCAGTCGGTAGTCTGTTCCAATTGACTGCGCCGTTGCAGCACTGAACAGCGACTGAGCGTAACCGATGGCGTCCACCAAAACAGTGACATTGGCACACCCTCGATGGAGCAATGGGATCAGGTATTCCTGCTGAAAAGTCCCAGGTGAGAAAGTAAATGTTGTGAACAGGGCACTCAGCGGTGGCTCTGATTCGAGCGCCGTGAACACATCTCCTGGCTGGTACCCGATATGGCGAGTCATCTCCACACCGCTCGCTTCCCCCGACGATGGTTCTGAAAATCAACCACTCCCGCAACCGCATCTCAAAGTAACAACATCGGCGAAGGCAAGCCACTCCCTCGTGTAGGCCCGATGGCCTTTTCCTACCTACGCCCCGGCCCTGAAGTCAAGGAGCAAAGTCACTGGGGCTGGCTGCCCACGCGTCGAACTGACTAACTTGAGCGCTGAATGGCCGCAAGCCGATCTGCGCAAACTGCTCCGGTCCGACACGCCGACGTAGGTTGGCACGACGTCTGTAAGGAACCCCTTTTTTGCCAAGCGGGTCCATTTTCGCTTGCCTTCCTCTACGTCACCAGTACTCATGGTGATCGCGTAACCTTCCCCCAACACATCATCGGAGACCGCCATGCACATTTCGCAAACCTGGAACGTCGACCAGACTCGCCTGCTAACCCGACGAGAGTTGGCTACGGTGTTGGCCGAAACGAAACGCCAGACATCCGTTCGTACACAACGCAACCTCGTGATCGTCCGCCTCGCGTGCTGTTGCGGCCTTCGCGTATCGGAGATCGGCGGCCTTGAACTCGACGACATGGTTTTAGAGATAGCCCGCCCGCACCTGCGGCTCCGCGCCGAAACGACGAAAGGTGGCCGCGCTCGCCGCGTCCCGCTGTGGTGGGACGCCGGAACCCTGGCAGACCTGAAGGCATGGAAGGCGAAGCGGATGACCGATGGTGCCCGCGGCCACGATCCATTCGTTTGTTCGATGCAAGCACATCGTCTAGGTCTCCCGTTACAACGCCACGCGATTCGGCGACGGTTCCTGACGGCGTGCAAGGTGCTGGGGTTGGCCAGGTTGCGGACGCTCACGATCCATCACGGCCGGCACACGTTCATAAGCCATGCCTTGGCGGGCGGCCGTTCGCTAGCCGAGGTCAGATTAGCCGCAGGTCATACCAACGTGGCGGTCACGAGCGCCTATTTGCATGTGGCGGTGGATGACGATGCGGAGGTTGGAGATTTGTTTCGAATTATTACTGCGTAGCGCGCCGTTTGGACTGCCTACAATGTAGATGTGTACCGTTTAAGCAACCACCGTGCCCGAAAGTAGGAAGCTGCACATGAAGGCAAGCAACCGCCGTGCAAAACCGTTTACAGGTATGCCTGAACAATCCATTGTCCCGTCAGTGAATCGCATTGTAATTGTCCGAAATGGCAAGTTCGTACACGCCTCGAGTCAATCCCTAAGTCGATTGAGCAAACGTGGCGATGGTCCGAAGAAATCGCGACAGCCCGGATGAGCATCTATCAGCGACCCGAAGTACCACTTCGTTACCGACAGTTTTACTTCGCCAACTCAGGCGGTCCGTTGCGAGGTGTCGTCAGCAAGGAAATTGTTCGCAAGAGATGGGCGCTCGTGGTGCTCGACTGTGGACATCAAGTCCTAATACCCCACTTCCGAATTGCCGGCCGATTGCGTTGCGGATTCTGTGGCGGATTTCAGCCATCTGGTCCAGAGACACCGGGTCGTTAACCGGTTCAAGCTCGATTAAGGAACCCCAGGATATGGGTTGGAGCGCAGCAATTGGCTTCTACTTGACCGCTGCGTTGGTACGCGTCCACTGAGCAATGGGTCGGCCATCGCGCCGCCACCACGACCCAGCCTGGTCCTGCGGCCATCCGGCGGGTGAGTCCTCCCACGTCTCCTGCCGGCCGTACGGAGTAAGGTCGAGCAACTGAAGAGTGGGCAACATGGCCTCGATCCCTCGCCACTTCGTTTCATACGTTTCAAACACCTGGTCGCCGGCCCGCAGGTAGCAGCGGAGGTCACCACCATCTCGGGTCGCCAGCACGTCTCCGGAGTCGGCGGTCGAGTACCACGGCGGCGTCCAGCGCATGAAGTCTCGGTAGGCGACGATCTCGTTCCACGGGCCGCTGCTGAAGACAGCATAGTGCACGTCGCGTTCGGCCAGATAGGCGCAACCTCACACTGGCCCGGCGTCGGCACATGACTTTGTGGGTTTCGTTGGCAAGCTCGACCTCAACTGGCATTCCTGGGTTGAGGAATTGATCGGCTAGGATTTCAGCGCCGTTCACGGACACATTGCGAACTGGCATCGATGCGTCCCTGACACGGCAGATAGTGTCGGGATGAGCGGCGTATCGAATCCAACGCCGGCGGTCGGCTGGGTTAGGCATATTGAACACTACTTCCAGGCAGGTCGGGGGAATCAGCGGCGGGGACGGGAGTCCGTAGTGGAGAGTCGGAATGGGCGCGAAGTTCCGCCATCGAGCTAAAGAAAAAACCCACGCTCGAGTTGCCCGTTCCAGCCGTGCGGCCGCCGCGTCGGCAGGCTTTACCTCGATGGCAGTTATTTCGGGTGTCGCATCTGTCATGACCTTACATACCGAAGCGCCCAGGAACACGATGCCCGAGTCGATGCACTTCGCCGGAATCGAGGACTATTAAACAGCATTCTGACCAATCCTCGGGCGTTCAACCCCGTGCCATGGAGACTCGCACTGAAAGCCCTCGAATGAAGCGCCGGCCGAACGGCGTCGCGAACGCTACCGCGGCCGGGCCTTGTTGCGAGTTTTCGACTTCTCCCGATTGACCGCGAACTGACCACGCGACGGCGGTAACGGAGCAACACTTTCTCTACGCGGATTGACTGGAGGATTCTCATAAACTGGAAGAAGACGAATGATGTTGTCGATTGGTTTACCGCTCGCGTTAGCCGCGTCGGCTGCGGGAGCGGGCGCGGCCGAGTCCAACACATGCGCTAGCTCAGATTGGCGCCGGATCTCCAAGAGACTCGTCAAGCTGTTCGGCAAACCCATCGAAGCCATCTTCGAGCCTGAGACGAAGAAGAAACGAAAGCGAGCAACCATGAGCCGCAACAGCCGCAGCATGACATCACTTCTTGGCGTCGTTGTCGATCGTTCTCAATGGCGACGGTGAACGGCTCCAGGAGCGCTTGCATGAGTTGTTCGTGTTCGCCGGTCAGCTTTTGCGAAGAATTGGCGCGCATGATGAGAACGCCGGCCGGTCCACCATCGGTATTGAGCGGCCCAGCGACGATTTGACCGTCTATTCCGGTGGGCAGGAGTCCAGGAAAGTCTTTATCAACTGTGTTCGAGTAGGCACGACGGATTAGACCTTGCCGACACCAGCGCAGAATCCGATCCATGACTGCCTGCTCGCATTCGTTTCTTGAAGGTGGGATCGATTCGCCGGGATTTGCTCCACCGTAAGCAACGGTTTCAAACGCGGACCGCTGCACATCGATGTGGCGAACCAGAAAGCATTCGGCCGGGAGACGTTTTGCGAGAATCGGGGCCAAGCGCTCGACTGATTCACCAATTTCGATGTGGCGGCAGACTTCGCGCCACACATCCAAGAGGATGAGGCTAAATCGTTGCGACTAATTAACGTGCCCATGATGAGCCTAAATGCCGCTTCGCACATCGGCCGAATATCATATCCATATGGGATGAGAACGTATTTAGGTGGGTTGAGCAGTAGCTGGGCCGGTCTGTGGTCAAGGCGTTCAATAGGATCTTTGCTCAACACCTGCTGGAGTTGGGCCGACCCGCAGGCACCGCAGGGCGCAAGCTCATCCCGAAAAACGCGCGAGGCAAGTGCGGCCCGCGCACCTGTTCGCGGGTGATGATCCCCGCGTTCATCAAGTGCGTGCGGGGAACCCGCTAAGCACGAAGGGTCGAGCACATGCGATCAGACTCAGACAACCGAGTCGCTGAGCACAAGGTTTCGAATTCCGATGGAATTCAGCCCTCCGTTCCGACGTTGTCTCTTCCCAAAGGCGGCGGCGCGATCCGAGGCATGGGCGACAAATTCGCCGCCAATCCGGTCACTGGGACAGGCTCGATAACGGTGCCGCTCGTGACGAGCCCAGGCCGCTCCGGTTTTGGGCCGCAGCTTGCGCTCTCCTATGATTCGGGCGCAGGGAATGGCCCATTCGGATTTGGCTGGAACCTCTCCCTCCCAGCCATCACGCGAAAAACCGATAAGGGATTGCCGCGATATAACGACCCCATCGATTCAGATGTCTTCATCCTCTCCGGCGCGGAGGATTTGGTGCCGGTGCTGGTTGAGCAAGGCGACGAATGGGAGCGAGAGGAGTTGCCGCCGCGGACGATGGACGGGATCGAGTATCGCATTCAACGTTACCGCCCGCGCATCGAGGGGCTGTTCGCGCGGATCGAACGGTGGACTTGCACGAGCAACGGCGACGCCCATTGGAGGTCAATTTCCAAAGACAACATTCTTAGCCTTTACGGGAAGGACGACAGTTCTCGGATCGCCGATCCGGACGACCCGATGCGCATCTTCAGTTGGCTGATCTGTGAGACCCGCGACGACAAAGGCAATGCCGTTCTTTACGATTACAAGCCTGAAGATGGGGTCGGCGTCGATCTCACCAACGTCCATGAGCGCAACCGGGGCGACCGCAACGAACCCAAGCGGAAAGCCAACCGTTATCTCAAGCACATCCGCTATGGCAACCGTTTGCCATTGCTGGACGACATGGGGCAGCGGCCGCGCTTTCTGGCCGCTGCGCAGATCCAGAACGCCGGCTGGATGTTCGAGGTGGTCTTCGACTACGGCGAACACGCCGCCGACTCCCCGAAGCCGCATGACGCCGGCGACTGGGCCTACCGCGACGACCCGTTCTCGTCCTATCGCGCCTGCTTCGAAGTGCGCACGACTCGCCTCTGCCAGCGGGTGCTGATGTTCCATCACTTCGACGGCGAAGAGGGGGTTGGCAATGACTGCCTGGTGCGCTCCACCGATTTCACCTACTCCCACGAGCAAGAAGACCCCGCCAGCGCCCGCAACCCCGTCTATACCTTCCTCCGCGCCGTTACCCAGACCGGCTATCGCCGCGCCGACGTCGGCTATCTAAAGCGCAGTCTGCCGCCGGTCGAGTTCGAATACACTCAGCCAGTTGTTCAAGACACGGTTCAGGACGTCGATGGCGAAAGCCTCGACAATCTGCCCATCGGGCTGGACGGCGCGGGCTACCAGTGGACCGATCTGCACGGCGAAGGCATCCCCGGCATCCTCACCGAGCAGGCTGGCGCCTGGTTCTACAAGCGCAACATCAGCCCCATCAGCGAGCAGCCGGTCGGGTTCGCCCCATTGGAACGTGTGGCCACCAAGCCCAACCTCGCCCTGGCCGGCGGACATGCGCAGTTCATGGACCTGGCCGGTGACGGCCAGCCCGATGTGGTGGTGCTGGATGGCCCGATGCCCGGCCTGTACGAACACGACGGCGTTGAGAGCTGGCAGCCCTTCCGTCCCTTCACGCTCGCGCCTTAATCGCGACACGCGCGACCCCAACCTGAAGTTCATCGACCTGGACGGTGACGGCCACGCTGATGTGCTGATCAGCGAAGACGATGCCTCTATCTGGCACGCCTCGCTGGCGGAAGAAGGCTTCGGACCAGCCCGGCGGGTCTGTCACGTACTGGATGAAGAGGAAGGCCCCCGCCTCGTCTTTGCCGACGGCACCGAGTCCATCTATCTCGCCGACCTCAGCGGCGACGGTCTTACCGACCTGGTCCGCATCCGCAATGGCGAGATCTGCTACTGGCCCAACCTCGGCTACGGCCGGTTCGGCGCCAAGATCACCATGGACACACGCGCCGCATTTCGACCATCCGGACCAGTTCGACCAAAAACGCATCCGGCTCGCTGACATCGACGGCAGTGGCACGACGGACATCATCTACCTGCACCGAGACGGCGTGCGCCTCTACTTCAACCAGTCCGGTAACAGTTGGAGCGCAGCCGCGGTCCCTGCGCGTCTTCCCGGGTGTGGATGACGTCGCCGCCATCGTCCCCGCTGACCTCCGCGGCAATGGCACGGCATGTCTTGTGTGGTCGTCGCCGCTGCCCGGCGATGCACGACGGGCGATGCGCTACGTGGATCTGATGGGCGGGCAGAAGCCGCACCTGCTCGTCAAGACCGTCAACAATCTCGGCGCGGAAACCCGTGTGCAATACGCACCCTCGACCAAGTTCTATCTAGCAGGACAAGCGGGACGGCAAACCATGGATCACCAAGTTGCCGTTCCCTGTACATGTGCGTCGAGAAAGTGACCGTCACTGACAAATGGCGGAAAACCAGCTTCTCCATCGACGTACTCCTATCACCATGGCTATTTCGATGGCGTCGAACGGGAGTTTCGTGGTTTCGGTCGCGTCGAGCAGCTGGATGCCGAGTCCTATGGTGAATTCGCCAGCGGCAATTCTGCCAGCCCTTACATCACGGACGACAAGACGCTCTACCAGCCGCCGGTCAAGACCGTGACCTGGTATCACACCGGCGCGTTTCTCGACCGCGAGCGCATCCTCTCGCAATTCGAACACGAGTATTTCCCCCGCTGGTTTGAGGCCCTGAACCCCGACAAGGAAAACGTTCTAGGTGGCTTTCAAGAGAATCACCTGCCGGAACCGGACTTGGATGCGCGAAGACCTCAGTGCCGAGGAGTGGCGCGAAGCCTTGCGCGCCTGCAAGGGCATGATGCTGCGCCAGGAAGTGTATGAGCTGGATGTGGATGCGCTGGAGCGGCCCAAGAATCCGGAACATGTACCGGTGAAACTGTTCTCCACTGCCTATCACAATTGCCACATTCGCCGCCTGCAGCCGAAAGCACTCAACTCCCACGCAGTCTTTCTGGTCGCCGAAAGCGAGGCCATCACCTACCACTACGAATTGGATCTCACGCAGGACGACATTGCGCCCCGACCCGCGCATTGCGCACACGCTGAACTTGAGCCTCGACGAGTACGCCAATGTCCTGCAGTCGGTCGCCGTCGTTTATCCGCGCCTCGGTCAGTTTGAGGACAGTAGCCTTAAGCAGGACGAGCTAACCCTCATCCGCAAGGTTCAGAAGGAAAGCCATCTCGCCTACACTGAAACGCGCTACACCAAGGATTTGTCTCGGCTGACGAGATGACTACCGCCTGCGCGTGCCGCGGGAGGTGCTCACCTACGAGTTGACCGGCATTCCCGATGCCCCGGACAGTCGTTACTTTACGCTTGAAGAGCTAGGCAAACTTCGTCTGAGCAATCTTTATGAGCCCAAGGCAAGACCAGTGGACGTCATCTCCGTACCGGACATTCCCTACCAGGCCATCGCGAATCGGTCCAGTTACGAGAAGCGCCTGGTCGAGCATGCGCGAATGCTTTTCTTTGCCGAGAACCTGGTCGATCCATTGCCGTTCGGCGAACACGGCCGGCTGGGCCTGCCCTATGAGAACTACAAGCTGGCGTTGACCGAAAGCCTGCTCGAGGCAGTCTTCAAAGATGCGGCTGGGAACAACAAACTCGATCAAGCCATTGACGGTGCAACCACTGCTCGCAGCAAGCTCAACCACCCCGCCATCAGTGGTTACCTCAGCGGCGCCGACCTCGTCTTGCGCTTTGCACCCCTACCGGCTGCCGATCTGGCGGGCCAATACTGGATTCGCTCCGGCATTGCCGGCTTTGCGCCGGATGCGGCGCAACACTTCTATCTGCCGGAACGTTACACCGACCCTTTCGGCAACGTCACGACGCTGGAATACGATCCGCATCGATCTGTTCGTTGCAGTCCAGCACCGACGCGTTGGGCAATGACACCCGCGTCACGCAGTTCGACTTTCGCGTGCTGGCGCCGCGCGAGATGCAGGACATCAACGACAACCTGTCCGAAGTGTTCTTCGACGTGCTCGGCCTGCCCACCGCGATGGCGGTGAAGGGTAAAGGGAATGAAGGCGACAACCTCGACGGGTTCGACACGACGCCGATCTGGCGAACCCAGCCGAGCTTGGCCGACCTTGCGTACGTTCTTCGACGCACGCAGACCTCGACGAGGCTCAGGCGCGCACCTGGCTCGGCAACGCCACTGCACGCCACGTCTACTACTTCGGCGAGATCGAAAAAACGCTGCCGACGGCACACGGTCATCCTGGGGCACACATCCGCCCTGCGCCTGTGGCATTGTGCGCGAGCAGCACGTCAGCCAGCTTGCGCCGGATGAGCAGAGCCCGCTGCAGGCCGCTTTCGAGTATTCGGACGGCATGGGCAGCGTGGTGGTGAAGAAAATTCAGGCGGAGCCCGAGGCCGCTGGTCAGCCGCTGCGCTGGGTCGCCAGCGGCAAGACCGTCCTCAACAACAAGGGCAAGCCGGTCAAGCAATACGAGCCCTACTTCAGCTCGCCCGCAGGTGGGTCATCGCTTCGAAGAGCCCGCGGAAGTCGGCGTCACGGCAGTCATTTATTACGATGCCGTCGGTCGCACGGTGCGCACCGAAATGCCCGATGGCAGCTACAGCCGCGTCGAGTTCTCGCCCTGGCATGTCCGCACGTTCGATCAGAACGATACGGTGAAGGAGCCGGGCAACGCCTGGTTCGCGAGCAAGACGGCTGCCACGGCCACGGCGGAGGAAAAGCGCGCCGCACAACTGGCCGCCGAACATGCCGACACGCCCGCGCTCACCATTCTCGACAGCCTCGGTCGCGAGGTCATTTCCGTCGCACACAATCGGGTCAAGAACGCCGCCGGAGAGCTCAAGGACGAGAAGTACCTGACCTTCACCAAGCTCGATGCCGAAGGCAAGCCGCTGTGGATTCGCGATGCCCGCAAGAACCTGGTGATGCAATACATCACGCCGCCGGTACCGAATAACCAGGCAACGGACCCCGTAACGGCTTTGCGCCCTGTTACGACATCGCCGGTAATCTGCTGTTCCAGCACAGCATGGATGCCGGTGACCGCTGGATGCTGAACGATGCCGCCGGCAAACCGATGCTCGCCTGGGACAGCCGGGGCCATACGTTCCGCACCGAGTACGATGAGCTGCATCGTCCGGTGGCCTCTTTCGTCAAAGGTGCTGACCCGCTCGACGCAAACCGGACAATCCAATTTGAAAGAGTGATTTACGGGGATACGCCCGGTAACGGCCTGATTGTTGATCCGGTTGATCCGGATAATGATCCAACAAAGCAATTAAACCTGCGCGGCAAGCCCTATAAACATCACGATACCGCAGGCCTGGTCACCAGCCTGGGGCGCAACCCGGCCACTGGCACCGACGAAGCCTTCGATTTCAAGGGCAATCTGCTGCGCAGCACGCGCCAACTGCTCAGGGATTACAAGACCACGCCTGACTGGTCGCAGAACCCGAGGTTGGAAGCTGAGACCTTCGCCAGCAGCACCCGCTACGACGCCCTCAACCGCCCGATCCAGATTGTTGCTCCGCACAGCGACCTGCCCGGCAGCAAGTTCAATGTTATCCGACCCGGCTACAACGAGGCCAACCTGCTCGAACGCGTGGATGTCTGGCTGGAACAGCCCGCCGAGCCAACGGCCTTGCTGAATCCGGCGACCGCAAACCTGAATGCGGTCACCAACATCGACTACGACGCAAAGGGCCAGCGCATCCGCATTGAATACAACGAGGCGAGCCATCCCATCGTCACCAGGTACAGTTACGACGAAAATACGTTTCGGCTGACTCGCCTGCTCACCACGCGCCCAGCGCATCCCGAGACTGATAAGCGCACACTGCAAGACCTGACCTACACCTACGACCCGGTCGGCAACATCACTACCATCCGCGATAAAGCCCAGCAACCGGTGTTCTTCAACAACATCGCCGTCGCGCCGACCAACGCCTACGTCTATGACGCCTTGTACCGCTTGGTTCGCGCTGAAGGCAGGGAACATGCCGCGCAAAATAATACCCAGCGCGATGCCCGGAGTTTCGAGCCCATCATCGGCATTCCCTTCCACAACAGCCCGGAAGCCCTGCAACGCTACAGGGAGGACTACGAGTACGACCCCGTCGGCAACATCCTGGGTCTGTATCACACCGGTGGCGCAGTAGAACGATGGATACGCCGTTATCAATACGCCCCCGACAGCAACCGTCTGCTTGCGACTCGCCTGCCCGGGGATCCCAACAATCTGCCGGACTACACGGCCACGCCCGGTTACAGCGCCAAGTACAGCTACGACAAACACGGCAACATGAATTCCATGCCGCACCTGCCGGTGATGAAGTGGGACTTCAAGGATCAACTGCGCGCCTCGCAGCAGCAGATCAACAATGGCGGCACGGGAGAGAAGACTTGGTACGTCTATGACGCGGGCGGCCAGCGGGTGCGCAAGGTAACCGACAGGCAAAACGGCAAGCCTAAGGACGAGCGCATCTATCTCGGCGGCTACGAGGTTTACCGCAAATACGACGGCAACGGGCAGACGGTCACGCTGGAACGCGAGACGCTACACGTGATGGACGACAAGCAGCGCGTCGCGTTGATCGAAACGCGCACACGTTTTCAAGGGGCTGATCCGGCGCCTCGGCAGCTAGTGCGCTACCAACTCGGCAACCATCTCGCTTCGGTGGCGCTAGAGTTGGATGACGAGGCCGAGGTGATTTCCTACGAGGAGTACCACCCCTACGGAACCACCGCGTACGAAGCCGCGCGCAGCCAGGCCAAGACGCCGAAGCGCTATCGATACACGGGGAAGGAGCGCAACGAGGAGACGGGGCTTACCTATCACGCGGCGCGGTATTACGCGGGGTGGTTGGGGAGATGGATTTCGGGAGACCCAATCGGCATTGAAGACGGCAATAACGTCTACGCGTACGTCCAAGGAAACCCGACGTGCAAACTTGATCCGACTGGAACTCAAGATGCCGATTTCAACCAAGCGGTGGAAGGGGCAATAGATCAATTAGACCAGCCCGGCAATCCATTTCAAGCGCACGGCAAGTCAGGGGGCAAACAATGGGCTACCACCATGGACATTGATGAGCCGCGGGCGGTCGGACAGAGGGACATCTCGCCAACGGAAGCGCGTGCTCGGGCTACAGACGTGAACAATCGCCAGTTTCTCGATCCGAGAACTAATCGTCAGACCAAGCATCTCGGAACGGAGACGCGTCCTCCGCCCGCCGCGCGTCCTCCAGTCTCAGTCGTGGACAAGCCAGACGCCCTGCTCACACGCCGGTTCAGCGAGGTGACTGAGATGGAGGCAGTGTTCAATGAAGCGGTCGGTACGATCACAAATCCTAACGGCCTCACGCCAACTGCCCTCAAGAAAGCAATCAATTCTAAAATATGGGACATCATCAAGACCGGCACAAGTGATGCCGCATTAAAAGTAAGAGGTGCATTGGCGAGCCTCGGCTTCGAGAATGTTAAAGGTCAGGGCTATGTGTTGAAAGGTGGGCAGGCACCAGCCCCTAGGCCTGCAGCAGCACCAGCACCAGTGGAGACCAAGCCAACCGCGCCCGCAGAGCCCGCTGCCAAACCACCAGAAGGGGCGCCTCCGAGATCAGCAGGCCCACTCGCCAAAGGGATTCTCGTGGCCGCTGAAAAGGTAGCTCTCGTTACCGCGTTGGGGCAGGCCAGTGGTCATAAAGATGCGGCAGAACGCGGTGCGGAGTGGGTAATGGTTGGATTAGTACTAAAGTTCCTGGGTCTCCGAGCGACGGGAATAATTGGTGCCACGTTGGTGACGGACTACGTCGCTACTAAGCATAGGGAGGCGATCGAACGATCTTTGGACGACGGTCTGAACCGAGCCCAATCCGACCCAGCGCGTCTGTCCCCCGCCCCGAAGCAAACTCTGTGGGACGCCATGTTCCACTGAAATGAGGGCGCGTAGTAGATGTAATAGAGACGTAGCGGTAATAGAGGCCGGACCACCGTTATGAATGAATTAGAAGAACGAGGTTGTTGTCAGTAGCCATTGTATTAAGTAACGGTAGCGAAGTGAGGACACACATGGGGGAGCTGGATGTGGGCGATTTCAGGCGCGTGTCTGCCCGGTTGGACAAACACCTTATTAATGGAGCGATTTTCATATGAAACTCATCCAGAATCCGCCGCCACCGTCAATCGGTCCACGTAGTAGCGTCGATGCGATTACCAACCTGCAGGATGCCTTGCTGTTCTTAATCGAAAATGAACGCATCCTTTTGCGGGATGAGGAACGTTTCCCGGATGATGTGCGACGGCGCTTAGTAGAGGGGTTGCGCCTCGACCGCGAGCGAAAAGTGTATGGTACCGGGACGGGCAACGTCGTCGCGGTCTGCCGACAGCAGTTTCAACTCGGAGCCGGTGAAATCGTCGACGAAGCGACGGCCGAAGCACTGAACCGACTGCTGCAGGAAATGGGCGCGATTGATTCGCCGCAAACTGAGTGGGTCGTGCGCGGACAGGTTGTCGATGCGAGCGGCCCGGTGAATGAGATTCAGGTGAGTCTGTTCGATCGCGACTTATTCTTCCGCCGCAACGGCGCCAATACCGGCCAGCACTTGGGAACAGGGACTACCGAAGGACTTCCCAAAATGGATGAAGACGGTTGTTTTGAAATCGCCTACGCAACTACCGAATTTGCGGCCGGCGACGTTCCAAGAGAAGGCGACACCATTCCAGACCTGATCTTCGCCTTGAGCAAGGACGGGCAGCCGCTCGAGAAGTTTCAAATCTACCGTCTCTCCAATGGCAAGGAATTGGCAGAAGAGACCTTGGTATCAGACGACGACCTGATCCTTGGTATCCAGGCACATCGAGTGGAGGAGGTGCGTATCCTTATTCCGGGCGGCAAGCCGATACGTCAGTTATCGGAATACGAGCGGCTAATCCAGGCCATCGAGCCGTTGCTGACGGAGCGAGTTCCCGTCGATGCCAGTGATGCACAGCGCGAAGCGATGGTAAGCGCGGCAGTTCGGCGCTTCGACGAGGAGAAGCACCGCGACGTCTCTTTCGTGGCGCGCGAGACAGGGCTCGACCGGCTACTGATTCAGAAGCTCGCTGCCGCTTTCCGGCTTGCGGTTGACCCGTTTCAAAACTTACTTCCGGCATTGGTCTTCTACGGCCTCGCACGCACCCGCGCTGCCTCCGACCTGTTGGCACTCGCACGGTTAAGTAGGAAGGACACGCGCTTGGCGCTCGAGGAAGCCACTTCGGGCGCACCCTCGATCATCCCACCCTTCGATTCAGCAGACCGTCTAAACGAGGCCGTACGGACCATCCGTGAGGTGCTTGCGAGGCATGTGCCGACCTATCGCCCGGCAGAGGGGACACCGTCACTGGCGGACTTGTTGGGCGCCGATCTGCCAGCTCCCGAAGACCAGGCGACTCTGTGGCGCAGCTTCTCTGACCACGAGGGGACGCCAGCGGAGTTTTGGGAAAAACTACGAAGCCAGCCGGGCTTTGACGACCAAGACAAAATCTCCAAAGTGAAATACAGATTTCAGTTGGGCATGTTGACGCAGAACAATATCCCGCTGGTGAACGCCATTCGCGCCAACCACCCGACAATGGCCGACACCGGTGAACTGGCGTTTCACCTCGACACGAAGGAAAAATGGGCCGACCTGCTGCATAGAGCAGCCGTGCCCATACCAGACGATGTGCCCATACCAGACAAGGTGAAGGACGAGGACAAGGCTGCGGTGCGCAAAGCCAATTACGCGGCAAGTCTGGCTGGAGCCATGCAGGTTGCCCATCCGACAGTAGCTGTCGCGAACATGGTGGCAAGCCTAGTGCCGACGCAACTTGCCAATGCCCAGCCCGCCGTGGCTAAATTCCTCGCCACTGCCGTACGCGAGAAGCAGTTCGATCTGGTCGCGGGTCGAATCGATGAGCTGCTGGCTGAGCATGGTGACGGTTTGCTGAAGGACATTGCCTTGAAGGATCGCCCGGTGGTAATCGCTCAGGTCAAGCGCCTTCAGCGTCTGTTCCGTTTGAGTGCCGGTCCCGAATCAATGAAGGCGCTGGTGGAAGCGGGCTTTGACTCCGCGCGAGAGCTCGCCGAGCTGCCACCTGAAGTCGCCATGGAAATATTGACGCCGTTGCTGGGTGAAGCCACGGCGAGAATGATGCTCAATCGGGCGAACAATATCAGCGCAGCTGCCATTCATCAGTACGTTTTTCTCAATGACGCAATTCACGGTGACATCCCCGGGGGGGCCGTATGAGTTCCAAGAAACAGGACGACATTCACGACGTCGTTGCCAAAAACAGACCGGACTATGCCGCGCTGTTTGGCTCGGTGGAGCTATGCGACTGCCAACACTGTCGCTCGATATATAGCCCGGCGGCCTATCTCGTCGATTTGCTGCAATTCCTCGGCCCGAATATTCCTGGGATGATCACACCCCTGGACGTGCTGATTGGAAACAGCACGAAGACCTGGCCGGACGGAAAACCAATCGTGGGTCGGCGCCCCGACATCGCCCACATCCAGCTCTCGTGCGAGAACACCAACACGACGTTGCCGTATGTGGACCTGGTCAACGAGGTGCTGGAAAGCTACATCGCGTTCGACCAGACGCTGCCGTTGAAAACCAACGATAACGGCGTGCTCTTGGTCCCAAGCATACCTGCGCCAAACGAAAGCTCCCCCGGCGTGACCGCAGCCGAACTGGCTGCCAACCCCGAGCATACGAGCAATCTTGCATACCAGGAACTGGAAAAAGCGGTGTATCCGTTCACGCTGCCTTTCAACCAGCCGATTACCTCACTACGGCTCACCCTGGAGCAGATGGGTTCCAGCCGGCGCGAGGTGATGTCCGTGTTCCGCCGCGAAAAAAGCGCAGCCGCAGACAACGCGTTGGACGTCGAGGCATTGTATATTACCGAGCACGAATTCATCATTCTGACAGGTGAGCAATTTGTTGGTACTCCACCTGTACCTCCAGCACCGCCAGTGTCCGACTTTTACGGCTTCGAGACACCGGTCGACCCGAAGGATACCGCTTGGGTTGCGGGTAGCTTGCCACCCGGCGCAGTAAAACAAGCCAACATCGACACCTGGACGTTTGCCACGTTTGCGCCTGCACCGCCGTCGGGAGCGGTCGCTCACGCTTCCGCCGTTGCCGCTGGGTTGCATCAACACTTCTTCGACAAAGTCAGTGACGCCGGCAAGTTGAAGGTTGGCAATGAGGATTTCCTGTACGCCGAGATTTTCCTCGATCCGGCAAATCTGCCTCAGATGGTGATGTTGCAGTTTTTCGACGGGACATGGTCGCATCGGGCCTACTGGGGGGAAAGCAAGTCCTTTATTTGGGGGATCGAGGGCACGGCGAGTCGCCGATACATGGGGCCAATACCATCCGCGGGCGTATGGGTGCGGCTGGAGGTGCCAGCCTATTTCGTGGGCATGGCGGGAGGAACGTTATCGGGTATGGCCTTCACTTTGGTCGGTGGTGGCGCGACCTGGGGCGCGGCAGGGAAGCGGTCTCCTTCATGGGTGGAGCAACTGACGCATGTGCCGACCTTGCTTGCGCAAACCGGCATCAGCTATGTGGAGCTGATCGATTTGCTGCGTACGCGCTATATCAACCCCGCCCTGCCTCAAGGTGCGGCGCTGGTGGCCTTCGATCGCATCCCGCTGAGCTTCGGCGTTTTAGCCGCGCTGGTCGCGCGCAACTTCGCACAACCGGAGCCCAATACCGTCACGGCCTTGGCCGCTGCCAACATGACGGTTGCCGAGCTGGCGACATGGGCAGGAACAAGCTTCGATGCAATCAGAAAAATGATCGTGCTGGATGCCCCCGACTCGGCCTGCGATCTCACGCTTACGCGCCTGCAACATCTGGACGGCACACTGCTTGACGATGATGAGTTAAGTCGGCTGCACCGTTTCATCCGGCTCTGGCGCAAGACCGGCTGGACCGTTCAAGATCTTGATCGCGCCATGGTTGCGCTGCAAGCCCCCGACATGACCCCCAGGTTTTTGCGGCAATTGGGTCAGATTGTCCAGTTGCAGAAGGTGCTGGAGCTGTCTCCACAACAGCTATTATGTTTCTGGGGTTCCATTCCTATAGCAGGCGACGACGCGCTCTACCGCAAGCTGTTTCTTAACAAAGCGGTCCGCGATATCGATCCGATATTCCTGGCGGTCAATGGGGAATATCTGGCGTCGACGGCTCTAAAAATTGGCAAGCATGTGCCCGCGCTGCTTGCCGGGTTGCGTACCCGCGCCACCGATCTGGCGCTGATCCGCGAACATGCCCAATGGACAGTCCCGGGCACGCTACCACCGTTGCCCACATTGGCCGTCGATGACGCGCCCTTGACCTTGGCAACGGCGACCATCCTTTATCGGTATGTGACGCTGGCGCGGGCTTTGAAAATGGCCGTCAAAGATTTGATCGCGCTTCAAGCCCTTTCAGGCGAGAACCCGTTTAGCAAGCTTTCCGATACCAATCTGGGATTCGATGACCTCGATATTGATCCGGCGCGAACGCTCGGCTTCGTACGGCTTGCCGACCGCGTGGTGCAATCGGGCTTTACGCCGGCAACGCTTGCCTATCTGTTCAACAGTCTGACCGACGCTCCCCCTAGTTTCGCACCAACCGACGAGTCTATCCAGCTAGCGCTCGCAACGATCCGAGAAGGCCTGGTTCGTATTGCCATCGAAAATGTCCCCGCAGACGACCCGACCGGCGAGCTGGCGCGTGCCAAGTTAAGCCTGGTCTTTGAGGCGCATGTGGTCGAACAGATTGCCGGCCTCGTCGCCGGTACCGCCATTTACTCCGCGCCTTTGGCTGCACTGCCAGTGGGTGTGTCCATGCCCCATGGCAAAGTCAGCTACGACAAAAAAGGCCGTCTGCTGAAGGCATCGGCTTGGTTGACTGATACCGAGAAAGCCGCCCTTTTGGCTCTCTCAATCGATGTTGAGTATCAAAAGGCAGTGCAATCGCTCTACGACCAGCCCCGCAAGCTGCTCGGGCAAACGCTGACCAATCGGCTAGCCTGGAAGTCGGTCGAGAAAGATTTGCAAATTTCGGTGCTGGAGGCAACTTCGATCGGTGCCGATGGACAAGTTGATCCAGCGCTCGTTGCAGGCAAATTCAAAGCATTTCTGGCCGGGGCATTACCCTATTTACGCACCGTGCTGAGCCGCGCTTTGGTGAAGCAGAACTTGGCCGACGCCTTGAGTCTGGAGCCTGCAACCGCCGCGTTACTGTTAGAAGGCACCGACGATGTCGTGCCCCTGGGGACTGATGCGGATTCGACAACTCCTGCCATCGCTGATTTCCTTGCACTCACCGGTGATGGTCTGACGGCCGACTATTTTGCAAACGAGACTTTGACCGAACCACCGCATGCGAGTCGGGTCGATTCCACCATCGATTTCCGCTGGGATGCAAAACGCGGGTTCGGTACCCGCTGGACGGGTAAAGTTCTCGCCGACAAGACGCAGACCTACCAATTTCACCTGCGGGCTGGCGGAGGTGTACGGTTCACGATTGGCGGCAAACTACCACCGCTGATCGACCAGTGGAACGATACTGCCCCTACGGAATACACAATCGCGCACGATCTGGAGGCGGGCAAGTTCTACGACTTGGAACTCGAATATTTTAATCGCGCGTCCGCGGCAGAGAACGAGGATGCAGCCCTCGTCGAATTGCGCTGGAGTGGTCCCGCCACCCCGGCGGAGATTGTGCCGTCACATCGTCTCTATTCAACAAAGCGTGGCGACGCTTCGAAGGCTGCGGAACAGACATACATCCGATTGCATAAGGCCGCGTTGTTGGTGAACGGATTCACACTCGCGTCACGCGAGATCGCTTACCTGGCCCGACCCAAGGTAAGCGCTGGCGGGTTGGCTCATCCCAACGCTTTCGACTTGAACGACCTGCCGGTGGCCGCTGCACCCGTACCCGCAGAGAAGGAGGCCCTTTTCGTTGCCTGGACACGTTGGAATGACTTTGCCACGCTTCGCGCACGGACAACAAACGATCCCGCTTTCCTGGTCGATGCGTTGAATGCATCAACCTCTGTATCGGCACAGGTGGCGCTGGTGCAAGCCACAGGCTGGGATGACAAGAGGCTCGCGGCATTGGCTGGAGCGAAAGCCTTGAGTCTGAGCAATGCAGATTACAGTAACGTGGCGAAGCTGCTCGACCTGGAAGATGCCATGCGGCTCCTAGGTAAACTTGGAGCGCCGACAGGCGAAGTTTTCGGTTGGGCCGCTTATGCGCCAAATATGAAAGACGCACGAATCGCCGCGCAGCAGGCCAAGCGTGCGCACAAGGCCCAATACGATAACGACGCCTGGCTCGAGATCGCCCGTCCCCTAGCCGATCAGCTTCGCGAAAATCAGCGGACAGCACTGGTCGCTTACCTTCTGCCACGGCTCGGCTGCACCGACGCTGGTCAACTCTTTGAACATTTCCTGATCGATGTCGAGATGAGCCCCTGCATGCAGACCTCGCGCATCAAGCAGGCCATTTCGTCGGTACAACTCTTTGTCCAGCGCTGCCGGATGAATCAGGAGGCGCCAGCCGTGTCGCCGAAGATGATCGACAGCACCCGCTGGCAGTGGATGCAAAACTATCGGGTTTGGGAGGCCAACCTCAAGGTTTTCCTTTACCCCGAAAACTGGATCGAGTCGGAGTTGCGCGACGACAAGAGTCCCTTCTTCCGGGAGCTGGAGTCCGAGCTGTTACAGGATGAGGTAACGACCGAGACCGCAGAGGTTGCGGTCAGCAACTACCTCCAGAAGGTCGATACGGTTTCGCAGTTGCAGATATGCGGCATGTATGAGCAACTCGGCTTCGCCCCCGACGAGAAGCGGGAAATCGTGCTCCATGTGTTCGGGCATACCTTTGCCACCCCGCGCGTTTTCTACTACCGCCAGCTCGTGACGGTGAATCCAAACTATCGCTACTGGACGGCGTGGGAGAAGGTGCCGCTCGATATCGAGGCAGACGAAGTGGTGCCGGTGATCTGGAACCGGCGCCTCTACCTTTTCTGGCAGGTGGTCACGGAGAAGGTAAACGATGCCAAGAACGGCACATATTCCCTGCTCCGGCTGGCATGGAGCGAGAAGCGACAGGGAAAATGGATCGCGAAGCAGATGACGCCATCTTCCGACGCCGTGGCCATAGCAAATCCGAACGCTCGTATGAACGTAGAAACCAGCGGCGGCAACCTTAAAATTGTCTTCGGACTGCCCGCGGGCGGGACTGGAGTAAAACCGATCGTGAACATCAGCGGGGGAGGCCCATCAGGAACAACTGTTTCGTATGCAGCGACCGCTCAGAGACTCGGAAGCCTCACGTTTCTCAACTCCCGCGGTCAGGTCGAACGAAGCCAGTCGATCCCGTCGAAGACTTATCACAAGGGATTCCTGGCGGCCAGTAGTCAGGATCTTCGATTCTTGCCAGTTGCGCACCCGGATGAATCGATCCCCGTCTTCGCACGAAGCACGAACATGATCGACCTCTACTCTCCCGGTACGGACCCATATACGCTAAACGCCTACTTCTTCGTTCAGGAAGGTCCTCGCACCTATCTAGTGCTGCCGTCCAGCTCGGAGCAGTCAGACCTTGAACGTCTCGTTTCCAGCGAAGTTGTACCCCACCTCATCGATTTCAAAGTGGAAAAAGCCTCCGACAACGGCAAAGACCTCGGCTGGCCACTCCAGACTCAGTTGTCGCAGTTGAGCACCAAGTCGGACCCATGGCTGGCAGGTCGCGCAGCCATTGCGGCAACGGAAATGCAATCGTATTCTGCGCCAACAGCAGCGAGTCAGAATTCAAAGACCCAGGCCCTGTCCATCGATAGCCAAATCTTTCAACACGGCGTGATCCAAGCTGCCACGATTCTGAAACTTCGTTCTCCAGCCGAATTCAGGTTCGAGACTTTCTTCCATCCGTATACCGACGAATTCCAGCGGCGGCTGAACCAGTACGGCGTACCGGGCTTGCTCAGCCTTGACAGCCAGCGGTCTGATAGCCTGCAGAAGGTGATGAGCTTCAAAGACGCGTATGAGCCGGACCGGACGACAGTGAAGCACCCATGGCCCTTACACGACGTGGACTTCAGCTTTCGGGCGCATACAGCCTCTACAACTGGGAAATCTTCTTCCATGTTCCGCTCTTCCTGGCCACTCGGCTGAGCCAGAACCAGCGGTTCGAGGAAGCCATGCGCTGGTTCCACTTCATCTTTGACCCGACCGCAGGCTCGCCGGCAGATCCGGTACCCAAGCGGTATTGGAATGTGCTGCCGTTGCGTGAGACGCAACCCCAGAGGCTCGATGACATGCTCAAGGCGCTCCACGCGGGAGACAAAGACGTGATCGCGCAGTGGGAGGACTTGCAGGCGCACCCGTTCCAGCCGCACCGCGTCGCCAGGCTGCGCCGCATTGCCTACCAGAAGACCGTGGTCATGAAGTACATCGACAACCTGATCGCCTGGGGCGATCAGTTGTTTCGTCGCGACACCATCGAGTCGATCAACCAGGCCACCCAGCTCTACGTGCTGGCGGGCACCCTATTGGGCCCACGGGTGCAGCGGCTACCACCGCGTGGACGCAGTACATCCAAGACCTATGCTCAGGTGCGCTTCGGACTGAAACAACTCGGCTTGGCGATGGTGGATTTCGAGAATGATCTTCCGATTAGCAGCCGCGCCACCACCGGCGAGAGTTCCACCGCGATGACCGGTCTGCTGGGAATCGGCCGCAGCTTCTATTTCTGCATTCCAAAGAACGACAAGCTGTTGGGCTACTGGGACACCGTCGCCGACCGCCTGTTCAAGATCCGGCACTGCATGAACATCGAAGGAGTGGTGCGCGAGTTGCCGCTCTTCGAGCCGCACATCGACCCGGCGTTGCTGGTCCAGGCTGCAGCACAAGGGATCGACCTGAGTAGCGTGCTCAGCGACCTGAGTGCACCGTTGCCGTATTACCGCTTCAACACTCTGCTTGGAAAAGCACTGGAATTGACCGGCGAGCTACGTTCGGTGGGTGCCGCATTACTGGCGGCGCTGGAGAAGCGCGACACCGAGACTTTCGCTAACTTGCGCGCGTCGCACGAGACGGAACTGCTCTCGCTGGTCAAGCAGGTCAAGCAACAGCAGTTCGCCGAGGCGCAGACCATTCGGGAAGGATTGGAAAAGACCAAAGCCGTGACCCAGAGACGGTTTGAGTACTACCGAGATATACCACAGCGGATCCAAGAGGAAACGGAACAATTGAACAGACTTGCTCTCGCAAATGACTTGCAACGCGAGACAGCATCCTGGGAAATAGTTGCGCAACATTGGCATCTTTACTTCCCAGACATTTCGGCAAATAAAGGCATAGGAAAGGACATTACAGGAGGCTCGGTTGGCACTTCGTACGGAGGTTCCAATATCGGGGCTGCGGCGAATGCATTTGCCAGATCTAAAAGCTTTGAAAGTTCAGACCATAACTACCAGGGAACGCGATCTTCTATTCTCGGTGGTTGGAAGCGGCGGGCCGACGACTGGAAGCTGCAAGAAGACTTGGCGGCCAAAGAACTGGCCCAGATCGACAAGCAGATCACAGCCGCAGGCATCCGGGTTGCCATCGCCGAACAGGAACTGGACAACACGACTCGCCAGATCGAGCAGTCCCTGGAGATCCAGGAATTCCTGCGAAACAAATACACGGGTGAAGAGCTGTATGGCTGGATGGTGGGCGGTATCTCGACAGTGTTTTTCCAGTGCTACCAGATGGCCTACGACTGGGCCAAGAAGGCCGAACGCTCCTGCCGCTTCGAGCTTGGGCTCGTCAAATCGAACTTCGTCCAGTTTGGCGCCTGGGATAGCATGCGCAAGGGACTGCTATCCGGCGAGCGGCTCTACTTGCAACTCAAGCAGATGGAGCACGCCTATCTGGAGGGGAATCGCCGCGAGTACGAACTGACCAAGCATTACTCACTGGTGCAGAACGATCCATTGGCGCTGATTCGCCTCAAGGAGCGGGGCCAGTGCGAAATCGAGTTGCCCGAGGCGCTCTTTGACATCGATTTTCCGGGTCACTACATGCGGCGTATCAAAAGCGTCAGCCTGACAATCCCTGCGGTCGTTGGGCCTTATACCGGCGTCAATTGCACCCTGACCCTGCTGCGCGACAAGACGAGGGTCAAGAGCACGCCGGGCGATGGCTACCCTGAACGCGACGGCGAGGAGGATGATCGCTTTCTGTCGAGTTGGACGCGCATGCAGGCGATTGCTACCAGCAGCGGGCAAAACGACAGCGGCATGTTCGAGCTAAACTTCCGCGACGAACGTTACCTGCCGTTCGAAGGGGCCGGCGTGATATCGCGTTGGCGCATCGAGTTACCCAGAGACTTTCGTCAATTCGACTACGACACCATCTCCGACGTCGTGCTGCACATCAAGTACATGGCGCGCGAGGGAGGTGTTCCCTTGCGCGATGCAGCGGTCGCCAGCCTGAAACAACTGCTAGAGGCTGAGGAAGGCAAGCCACAGACTCGCCTGTTCAGCCTGCGTCATGAATTCCCCACCGAATGGCATCGACTGATGAGTGTCGCAGACAGCATCGGCGACCACAGACAAGCCTTCTCGTTGGCCAAGCACCGCTTCCCGTTCGTGTTCCAAGGCGGAACGATCACTGTGAACGGCATTGAGAGCTTCGGCATTCCTAAGGACCGCACGAAAAATCTGCCCGCCTCCCCTGAGTTGAAAGTGACGCTGACCGGGCCCGGGTCCGATGAGCCGCTCCCGCTAGAGCAGGCTGCAGCCGTAGGTTTGCTGGTACACAAGGTCGCAGACACGAACGTCGAGGTGAAGAACCTGGGGGAAACCAAGAAGGAGGCTGACTGGACAATTCAGGTGCTCAAGCCCGACGTGTCCGCCAGCCTAGACCGACTTGAAGACATCTTGCTGCTGTGCCACTATTCGGTCAAGATGCCTTAGTACTACTTTGTTTAGTTGAAGCGATGATCGCCTGATGGTTGTCGGCCACAGCTACGCAGAGTTCGTTCTGAAGTACGATTCGCTCCGGGGGTGAACTGGTTCACTGTAGTGGCTCATCGAAAGTTGCGCACAAGCGTTCACTGAAATGCTCGCTAGTTTTTGCTTTTGGTCCGAGACTTCGTCGGGTTGACCATTCCGCGAATTGTGCTCGATACTTCCCGTCCGCACGCGGGCACGGCCTCAAACGACAACACAGCGCAGGTGTGGGACGTGCATAGTGGCCAGGAACTACTCACCCTCAAAGGGCACTCGCGTGTGCAGCACCTGGAACGAGGCCAGCCTGCGCTTGGCCAACTGGGCCGCGGCAAATCGCCGCCACGTCGAACAAGGGGCGGAAAGCTTGGCTGCCGCCATGTCGCCTGCCTTTACCACCGCGGGCTTTTCTGTCTCTTCTTTTTCCTTTGAAGTAGAATGATTCCAACAGAAGGAGCCAATGCCCTGCAATGGCTAAGATGAGCGTCGAAGAGGTCTGGGAATTAATAGAGCGCCTCATCAATAATTGACTTGACTCCGATGGCGTTCGGCACCTAGCTCTTGGGCGTTTTCGACGCTCAGAGTGCCCGCGCGGACGTCGGATTCCGCGTCCCAGGACCGGACGCTTACGCCTTTAGAACAAACTCTTGAAATCTGCCCACAGTTCAGACTCAAACGGATTCATCGTATATTCGTCGGAGGTCAGGCGTTCGACGACGAAAGCTGTACCGGCCATCGCTTTTGTGGTAAGAAATCCGGCTCCCCTGCCAATACCCTCGCCAACCTCGCTTAGTATCGGAATATTGGCAGCGCCGCCGAGTACCGTTGAAGCCGTGTCTCCCAGACCAAGGTCTTGATAGACACCGCGGTTTCGAACGGCGCGATTCGATAGGCTGTGACTCCAACCCGTTTGCTCGTTAATCCAGCTCCCGATCATGTAGCCCCCGGCGAATGCTCCAATGACTGGCAGCGCTCGTATACTAATAAACTCCAGCGCATTACCTACACCGATAAGGCCTCTGGACCACGCGAAGTGAGCACCAAAGTAAGTGGCCAACTCTGCTTCCGCAAAAAAGGGCACAAAGTTTCGTGAAATTCCATGGATCACATGTCCCGCAAGTCCCTTGACCGTTGGCGCCACAATGTACGGCGGCATCGGTCCGGAGCCTCCAGTCATCTCTTTTTGGACTCTTCTGCCAACATTGACATGAACCACACGATCCGTCCCCCAGCGGCTGATCTTCGGACCAACGGTTCTTTCGTAAAACGGATACAGACCCCGGTCGGCGTATTTGTGTGGGTTGTTATAGGTCCTCCCGCCAATGACGTAAGGACCGTTACTAAGCCTGTTTAAGGATTGCAAGGGACCCATGTAACGTGGATTATTAGTAATTCTGGGATCAAGATTGACGTCCCTGCCGTTGCGCCATTTCAGATAGTGCTGCGCCTGCTCGCCTGGACCGTGCGGTATTGTGTTCCGTAGGTTTGCCCTCCCCGCAGCTTCTGCTGCCTTGAAGTTTGTTCCCGGAGGCGCTTGCGGCAGGTCTATCTTAGGTACTGGCGGCAGTGGGTTCGGCGCCGTTACAATAGGCGGTGGGAGTATGGTGGGTCGCGACGGAATCGTGTTCGCGTCGGTTCTGTTTGCGCCGAACGTGTCCGTAAAGACTAGCGGGTTGTTACCGACGAAACTGTACATGTTAGTTCCATCGATATATCCGTACGGGTCACGTTGAATGAATCTTCCAGTTGCCGGATCGTACGTACGGAAAACGCAATCATATTTGTTGGTCTGCGGCAGTAATTGCTTGCCCGCAAAACGAAAACGATTGTCGTCGACATCGATCAGCGAGTTTTCTAGATTGCCGAATTCATCGTAGCTGTAGAAGTTATGCTTCTGATTCCCGTTGAAGACATAACGGACAGACTTAGTAAGGTCCGGGAGCAGATAGAACTCACTGCCGTTCTTGGAAGAGACGATTAGACTGTCCGGGAACGCATCTGACAGAACACTCAGCTCGAGAACATTGTTGTGATACTCCTCCAGCGGATTGTAAGCGTCGTAGAGCATTACTCTCGAGTCGCCTGCGCCCTGCTCAACGCTGCGGCGACCAAAGTAATCGCGGAACGACTCCACCTGGGCGCCACTCGGCTTCTCTTGCGTTAGAGAGAGCTGATTTCGATGGTCGTAGCGGTAAAGGAAACTCTCGTCTTCAATTAGGTTTCCGTTTGCGTCATATTTGTGTTCCGCTCCGTCGACTCTGACGTACTGATCTAGTTGATTGGGCTGGTAAACAGTAACCGCTGTTTCGAAGGTGGCCGTTGTCCTGTTCCCAACGAGGTCATAGACGTAAGTGCGCGCGGGTGGAGCATTGATTGTCCCGACCAAGTGGTCCACTAGTGCTTGGTTATTCGGGATTGGATCCGGGATGAGGACTGTCGGCGGCGCCAGCAAAGAAACGTCGACCAATAACACGTTTGGCGCGCTTATGGTTTCGACAATCCGGGAGAGCGAATCGTATCTAAAGCTTTCCGCCTTGTGGCTATCCTGCCCCAATTCGATTCTTTGCCGCATGTTGCCGGTGGCGTCGTAAAGGAACTGCAGCGTAAGGATGTTTCCTTGCGGATTTGCATGGGCTATCTCAACGGTCCGACCCTCGAAGTCGTATTTGAATTCAGTGGCCACGCCGTTGTTGCGCGTGATTCGTTTCCGCTGCAGGCCGTCGTGCTCAATTCTCGCAATCACCTGGTTTTCCGCCGAGGCCGGATCGCCCGGATAGTTATTGCCTTTTCGAAGCTGTTCGACCCTGTTAACTCGGTCCAACTGATCTCGCGCATAGATAATGTCGCGGCCCGACGGATAGATAACTCTCAACAACGCGCCGCCATCACTAAACTCGCGTTGGAGGTTGAATTCGCGGGACGGATCGAGACCGGTCGCGGCAGTGAAAGACGTGATTTCACTTAGCCTGTGCCCGAGCGAATCGTAGCTAAAGCGATTAATTACAAACTCATTTTCCGCACGCTTCAATCTGCCTAAGGCATCGTAGTTGCTGAGATAGACCTTCGCGCCCGTTGTCTCGGCTTCAGCGGTGACTTCAGAACTGTCGATTTCCAGCCGCGTATTTCTGTTCAACTCATCCCACGTCAGCCGTTTGATCAAATTGTTTCTGTCGTGGTATCGAACGAGGTTGCCGGATCGGTCGTAAGTCACCGCATCTTTAGTGTCGTCGGGCAGCACAGTTGCTGTCAGCCTTCCCGCCGTGTCGAACACAAAACGGGTAATGCGTCCCAGCGCGTCTTCCTGTGAAATCTTCTTATCGTCAAGGTTGTAAGCGAACTTAGTGGTTACCTGCGTTGGTACGTCGCCAGCATTGAAATGATGCAGGTGCTGGGTGATCTCTATGAGTCGGTTGAAGATGTCAAACGTATTTTCCGTTACACTACCGAGCCCGTCGATGACCCGCACCACGTTTCCGCGGCTGTCATGCTCGTACTTGAGGCTGCGCAGCGTGTTCTTCTCTTCGATGACGCGGTTTAGTTCGTCGTGCCGAAAGACATCAGCAAAGAAGCGTGATCCACTAACATCGTTTGTAGTCTGGTTTCTGGTGACTTCTCGTCGATCGACCCGCGTGATGTTGTTGTGTTCATCGTAGCGGTAGAGCGTTTCGTTGCCGAAGGAATCGATCTCGCGTGTGACGCGGCCGAGCGGATCAAACTCGGAAGTGAATTCGCGTCCTTGGAGATCGATCTGTTTGATCAGATTCCCCGCTTCGTCGTAGACATACTGAAGCGTTAACAGGTCGCCCGGACCTGCATCTATGAATACCTCGCGCAGTTGGGTCGCGGCCACTGACGGAGAAATGGTGAACTTGTTAACTCCGGCGACGATCATTCGGCCGAGTTCGTCATACGTGAATTCTCGGCGCGACAGTAGGAGAAAGTCATTGGCCAGCGTTTTTTCATAAAAACATTCGACCAAGAGGTTTCCTAACTTGTCGTAATTGCGGATAATGCGGTTACCCTTCGGATCCTCGATATCGATAACCTGTCCCAGTGCGTTGTAGACAAATCGCGTGGCAAACCCGCGCGGGTCAATCACCCGCACGAAGCGCCCGTCAGCGTCATACTGGCAACGAACTGTTACGTTCACGCCGCCATAATCCTCGACGATCTTAGAAACGAGCGCGCGTTCGTTGAAGTAAGTCTTTTGCTTTCTTCCGGAGGCAGCTATCGACAGAAAGAGGCGTGCGGCGCGGTCGTATATTAGCTTGGTGCGTTTTGTCAGGCGGTTCTCTTTATCGCCGCTCTGCTGCGCGATTAGATTAAGCTCCTGATCGTAAGAACTATCTACGACAAAACTTCCCCCCGCGTTATTCGCTTCATCTTTCAACTCAACCTCGGTGCGCGAAACGTTGCCAAGACGGTCGTAGCTGTAATTAGTCCTGATGGAAAACGGCGCGGAGCCAGTCGATTTGACTACCTGGTCCAGTTCGTTGTATTCGAATGTTGTGAAAAACGGTCCGTCGTTAAGCGCGAAGAATTTTGGTTGTAACGACTTAACCACTCTGCCTAGTGGGTCACGATCCATGCCGATCTTTATTGCGAAAGCCGCCGGATCAATTGTTGTGGTTTCCAAAAACCCTGCGCGCGTTCCTTCGGCCGGAAGTGAATACGAATGCACGGTTTCCAATCCGTTAGGCGCCACGACCCGCAGAATTCGGCCGTGGTCGTCGTACTCTGCGAAGCGGGTGACAACAGGCGCCAACGGCGTTCCATCAGGACCGCTCGGGGTGGGAAGCTCGACCGTTTCGAGTTGGAAATTGTTAAATCCCGCGCCGGAAGCATATGAGTACTTCGTGAGATGCCGGTGATACTCGGCATCTTCGACAAATGCCGGATCAGCGCTGCTGGTAAATCGCGGATCGGAGAGGGTCAACGGTTGGAAGAATTCAGGCTCGTAGGTGAACTTTTGAATGGCATCTTCGTCGCTTGAGTTCAAAACATCCGGAAAGATACCGCTGGCCCAAAGTCCCCCTGCAAGGTTCAGTGAAGCGACGTCGCGATGCCGTCCACGCTTGACGATCGCGAGTAAATGTCCGAAGCCGAGTCGCACATCAGGTGTAAGATTTGCATCGGTTTCGGGGCCTGAAACATTGTCCGGCGGAAACCGCCTCTCGTAAATGTCCCGGGCGTAGAGAGCTTGAGTGATAGCGCCGAGCGGACTAATGGTCCCGATAAGGTTACCGTCGCGGTTGTAGCGATAGTGATATGAGACCAGCTTCGGCACACCGTCCTGTCGCGCATATTCCTCTTTGAAGATTAGATTGCCGACGGGATTGAATAGATAACGCGCTTGTCTCCCATCTCGCTCCGTAACAATCGTTTGATGCGTGGGGCGTTCGTGAAAATCGTATGGAAAATCAAAATCGTCCACCACATCGGCATAATCAAAAAAAATGTCGCCGTTTCCTTGCCGCTGACGGATGACTCGGCCATAGCTTACCAGGTTTGGCACTGAACCGTACTCGTTTTCCAAGTAAAGCTGGCCGTCGGCGTCAACAATGGAAATCAGGTTGTGTTGCAGATTGGCGTCGGAGTTGAACGTACCGGTGTATTCGTAGGTTGTGATCAGCGCTTTGTGCTGCGCCGTGGCGGGCCGTGTGACTGCGATCAGATCACCGAGATCGTCGTAATCGTACCTCCAGACACGATTCGAGAAATCGCGAATGGAGATAAGCCGGGCTTGTGTGTCGTACTCGAAATCGACAACGCGATCCGGATGGTTTACCTGCACTCTAATAAGGAGAGCGTCGTTGTAATCGAAACTGAGATTGTTGCCAAAGCGGTCTTCGACGCGCGCAACGACATGAAACGACTGCAAGTTTGGATGCGGCTGATAAACGATCTGCTCACCGCCAGGTAACCGAAGAACGAAGGAGTTGTTGGCTTCCAGAATAATTCCATTCGAGCCGTCTGGCGGAATCCAGTAAGAGTGCTGCTCGTGTCTATGATAGACCTCCTCCCTCAACTCGCCGGTCGAACGGTAAATCACGCTAGTGGCGTCCTCGACACGCAGCCACAGGTTATAGCTGTGGTCCCAATTGAAGCCCAACGGACCGTTGTAAAGCGCGAGCTGCGAGTAAGTTCTGGTGAAGGCAAAGTCCATGCCTGCGCCGTTCAGGTAGCAATCTGTCGCACTGTAAACGAAACTGCCATTGAACAGGTTGACTGGATCGGCGCCCTGAGCGACGTTGGGCGAAATTGGCGCAACATCTACTTTCGTCCTTAATGATAGCCGGTCACCGCCCTCCGTCGGCGGCATGATCCTAGGCGCGATTTCGTTGATAATCTCTTCTTTCAGGACATTGAACCGTGGTTTAAAGTCCTGGTTGTTCGTGTTGAGACATTCTCGCAGCAGCGCTTTGAATGATTCCAGGTTCTTAGGCGTTATGTCGGGGTTATACACAAACTCGGTTGCGGCATCTTCAGCGATTGCGCTGTATGCCTTTCGCAGCCAATCGCGGATCTGGTCATCGGTCATATCCGGACTGACGCGGCCCAGATCCGGCTGAACAACGTCTCGGTCGGGAGTCGTCGAAGGACTCGTTGTCTCCGGTGCAGGCATGGTTCTCCTGAAACCTAAAACCGATAATAAGTCATGGAATCGTCTACTTGTTCGGACGATAGGCTGAGCGAAGCAACTTATCAATGAGTGAGGTTCGCGCAGCCACTGCTTCAGCCGCCTCTGCGCCGACTTGTGGGTTGTTGAGCAACTCTCCTAGAGTTGTCACGCGATTCTTCACCAGCAGTTGAGTTAATCGGGGATCTATGTAATCCTTGTTCGCCAGCGTCGTTAATGAAAGATCTGTCGCACGTGCCGCGCTAGCGACAAGCGATTTGAAGACGTCGCTCTCGATGAACCGGCGTGGCTCGTAGGTAACGGAAGAAGCCGCGTCGAGCATCGAGCGATTGATTAGACTCTGCTGCATGTTGAGATTGTTGGCGACTTCAGCCCTCACGTTTCTCGCATCGAGTGGCGCGGCTCGCAGCAGTGAACGAGTCCGACGTGCTGGCCACGCGATCTCACCGATCACCCAGTCACCCGGTCTGCTTGGAGGTTCCTGCACTTTCCTCAGGATGAAGTTACCGTTCTCGTCGAACGTACCGCAGCTTTGAATGACACGCCGCGTGATTACCAGTTGTTTGACCGGGGTTTCTGGTGGCGGCGGTGGTGGATCGGGCGGCGGCGGTTGGTCATCATCCGGAAAATCGCCGTTATCCTTCGGTCTCATTCTAACGGCAAAGGCTGGCGCGACCGTGGTGGTTTCATGCCCGGTGTCCAAGCCGGCCTGAATGCAAAAACCATCCATGCTTCGCGGCATATGAATAACTAGGAACACTTCCTGAATCCCTTCTAACTTTCGTTCACCATCGATCAAATTGAACTCGGTTTGATTGGGGTTGGAAACTGTATGTGGGCGCGGCGCTACCACGAAAAGCGCTCGGTTTGATCCCAGATGGTAACCATTGAATAGCTGGTACATCTGGCTACTGGAAGTTGTTCGGCTCAACGTCTCTCGTGCTTCTCGGGAAGTATCAGTTTGGTTTTGAGTGACGGTCGTGTCGCTCTTGTTCTTCTTGGCTGATGCCGTGGCGCCAAATCCACCGACACTGAATCCCGCTGAGCCAGAATACTCAGTGCTTTTCACGGAGGTGCTGCCTTTGGTTAGACTCGTCGTATCGGTTGTGCCGGATAGCACTTCGCTGCCCTCAGTCACCGCTTCAAAAAGTTCACGCTTCTTTGGTTCAAAATCCATGATGTATGGGTAATCATCGGGAGCGACGCCGTCAGGATTGTTTGGGTAAACAGCGATTTGCATGATTGCTCCCAAACACGGCCAGTACTTCGAGGCCCATCCGCTGGCGGTGATGACTTCCCAAAGCGTGCTCTGCAAATCGTCCCACGAACCACCCTCGCGGGCGGTTTGCTGTGCATCACGCAATGCTTCTGATGGGTTCCACCCGGTTATGCTGCATGTCATTTTCAGATAGACGATTCGCGAATTAGGATAGGCGTCTGCCGTCTCTTCTTCCGGAACAATGTAAAAATAGACAGCTAGCGAAGGGCGCCACTTTGCAGGGAAAACCCGATCGCCAAACTTGGTGTCGATCATGTCTCGCGAGAAACACATGCGGGTCCAAGTAATATCTTGCGGTGGTGTCAAAGTTTGGATGGACATACGCGCTCCAGGGCGAGAGTGGGTAAAGGATTTAGATTCCAGCCTGAGACGAACGTCGCGTCCTTAGGTCCGACATTGTCGGTGCGAGGCGACATGGCAAGAGAACAGGTCTCAGCGGCCGGCCCCTCTGTCCCGAGATCATAGGCAGCTTTCTGGTTAGCGAATTGGCCGATGGTCCGGGGAGCCCGGTCGAGGGTCGCTGTACTTTCGGAGTGACCAACAGAAAAGAATCGCTGGCGCTCTATACGTTGAGCACCGGGAGCGTGATTCAGGCGACCGGGCGCGGGCTGCACGTGACGTCTCTGTCAAACTCGAGGTGGAACTTTACAACTAAGCAGCATTGCAACATCGCTCCACAGTGAAGTCAACAAGAAACCAAGAAAACATGTTATGTGGGCGAGGGATACGCGCACACGGCACCATTGAGCTACGCCGAAGGGACCAATCGTTCATCACTGCGCCTGCGGCGACTAATGATTCAGCGCATTTTCGCCGGCGGGCCTGACTACTGGCTTGCCAAGACTGCCACCTTTCCTAGCGGTTCCGCGCATTCCGGCAGACGACTTTCTGGCGCAGACTTCGCAAGAATAGGCGAGACAATAGACGTACATCGTCAACTTCAGATCCCAATCTGGATCATTCAAATTGAAATTGTCCGACGCTTCCCACCCGACGGTAGCAGCTCAATGCGGGCGGTTTCCAGCTTAGCCGATCTCACTGAGCATGCGTGCATACCTCCTGTTAGCCCCGCGTTCGACCATTTTCGGACCGCAGCCCGCCCAAGCTAACGCTGCGAATGCAACAAGCCAACGCATGGATCGAAACCGGCCTTTCCGCCGCTGAAGGTAGGCGCAAAAGAGAGAGGATCCAACATCTCCACGTCGTGTACCGTGACGATGCCTGGGTGCCGGAATTGAGCCGCCGCGCGGGCCTCGCGCTTGCGGCGCTCCATTTGCGTGTTGTTCGTGAGCAGGCCTGTGTGCGGGATTTTCAATGCGACGAAGCGGTCGAACTCCGATTTAATTACTGGTCGAAGCGTCGTCATCCCTGAGTTCTGAGGTTTGGCTGCGACAGGTTCATTTCGGAAACGTCAGCAGAAAAAAATCGAAAGAATCTGCAGCGCAACCAGCGCGCAACCCGCGCGATGTGACGTGCATGCACACGCAACAACGTCAATTCGTTACGAACAAGAACCCGTGGCTTTCAACGCGCTCACGCGTGGGCCACCGTACACGCCGCCGAACTGGCACGCGGCGCAATGCCTTGCAATCGCTCGCCGATACGCTCAAATAGTGCTGGTTGCGGACATTTTCGCTCGGAGTTGCCATGCCCGCGGATGCCAAACCGTTGTTTCGTGTCGATGCGCTACGCACCAAGCTGAGCGCGTTCACGCTGCCAACCCCGGCGGCAACTGCACGTCCGAAGTTGGCGAACTGGACGGAACTGTTGTCCTCGAAGGCCGCCGAGAAGATGAAGGAAACCGAGCTGCTCGGCGACTTCATCCGCGACGTGTTCGGCGATTTGCTCGGCTACGTCGGACCGGCGTCCGGTTCCGCCGTCTACACGCTTAAGCGCGAATCCCTCGTGCAAGTCGATGGCAAATTCGCCGACGCCGCCCTAGGCCGGTTCACCTTGGCGGACGGGCAGGCGGATTTCACCGTCGTCATCGAAGGGAAGGGCCCCCGCGACCCCTGGATCGACCGTTCGGTAGCCGCAAACGCTCCGCCGTCGAGCAAGCCCTGCAATACGCGGTCAACCTGCAAATTGACTGGTTCCTCGTCACCAACATGAGGGAAACCCGTCTCTTCCACAAGGGACACGACCTATTCACCTACGAACGTTTCGAGACGAAAACGCTCGCCGCCGATGACGCGGCCCTGAAACGCTTCGCCTTCCTGCTCGGCGCCGAGCGCGTTGTGCCCGCGGCTGGCGGCACGCATCTCGACGCGCTCCTGGCCGATTCCCTCCGCATTGGGCGCGAACTCACCAACGATTACTACCACGAATACGCCACGCTGCGCCGCCAGACGTTTCACGAACTGCGCCGGCATAATCCGGACATCGCCCCGGCGGACTTGCTCGTGCTAACGCAGAAGATTCTCGACCGCATTCTCTTCATGGCGTTTTGCGAAGATCGGCACTTGCTCCCAGCCGAGATCATCACCCGCGCCTACCTGCACAATGACCCGTTCAATCCGCGGCCGATCTGGGAGAACTTCAAAGGGTTGTTTCGCTCCGTGGATGAAGGCAACAAGGCCCTCGAAATCTCCGGCTACAATGGCGGCTTGTTCAAGAAGGACGACCTTCTCGAATGCCTGAAAGTTCCCGACGTGGTTTGCAAGGGTTTCGACAAGCTGGCAGGCTACGAGTACGGGAAAGATGCCGACAATCCCAACGCGAAAATGATCGACGTGGAGATCCTCGGCCATATTTTCGAGCAATCGATCAACGACCTGGAAGCGTTGCATCAGCAAATCAGCGCCCCGGTGGAGATTGCCCCCGTTGAGGTTGCGCCCGCGAAGGCCGGCCCCTCGAAGCGCAAGAAGGAAGGCGCCTTCTACACGCCCGCCTTCGTGACCCGCTACATCGTTGCCGAGACCTTGCAGCCGATTCTTGCCGATCGTTTCGAGACGCTGCGCCAGCAATACGAGGACGAGGCGAGAGCCGGCGCGAAAAAGCTGTTCGCCGATCCCTGCGCCTATGATCTGCGCGAACTGGCCGGCCCGCAACGCAAGGCCCTGGCCGATTTCTGGAACGCTTGGCTCGAAACGCTGGCCACGGTCCACATCGTCGATCCCGCGTGTGGCTCGGGCGCGTTCCTTCTCGAAGCCTTCGACCAACTGCACGCCCACTACCAGCAAGCAAGCGCCCGTTACAGCGAATTGACCAATCAGCCCCTCTTTACGGACGTGGATAAGCAAATCCTGCAAAGCAACCTGTTCGGCATGGACTTGAACACCGAGGCTATCGAAATTTGCCGGCTCAGCCTCTGGATCAAGACCGCCGAGAAGGGTAAGGTGCTGACGAGCCTCGACGACAACGTCAAGCAAGGCAACAGCGTCGTTGCCGAACCGTCCCCGCATGACGCCTGGAAGAAGCGCTTCCCCAGGGCGCTGGCCGATGGCGGTTTCGACGTCGTCATTGGCAACCCGCCCTACGTTCGCCAGGAATGGATCGCCAAGGACAAGCCCTTTCTCGAGAAGCACTACCGCGCCTACGACGGCGTGGCCGATCTGTACGTCTACTTCTACGAACTCGGCATAAAGCTTTTGAAGCCCGGCGGACGCCTCGGCTTCGTCGTCACCAACAAATGGATGCGGGCCGGCTACGGCGAACCGCTCCGCAAATTCTTCGGCGAATACGCCTGGGTGGAGCAAGTCGTCGATTTCGGCCACGCCAAGCAAATCTTCCCCGACGCCGACGTGTTCCCGTCGATCCTCGTGGCCAAGAAGCCGACGAACGTTCCGTCCCCCGCCTCGGCCCGCGTCTGCGCCATCCCGCGCGAGCAACTGCGCATCGACGATCTTTCGCGGCAAATCAAGAGCGAAGGCTACGACGTACCACGTGTTCGGCTCGGCGCGGACCCGTGGAGTCTGGAACCGCCAGGTGTCGCGAAGTTGATGCAACAGATTCGTGCAACGGGTTTGCCGCTGGCAGAATTCTCTGGCGCCACGTCGAGAAGAGGAGTGACAACCGGGTTCAATGAGGCGTTCTTGGTCGATTCACCCACACGCGACGCCCTCGTAAAAGACGATCTAAAATGTGCGGAAATCATCTTTCCGTATGTGCGCGGGCAGGACATAACGCGATGGTCCCTTGAATGGACAGGGTTGTGGATGATCTTCGCGCGACGCGGAATCAAAATCGACCAATACCCTTCGGTCAAGCGACACTTGGCGAAATTCCAAGCCCAGCTTGAGCCGAAGCCAAGGGACTGGAGCGGCAAAGCCTGGGCTGGCCGGAAACCCGGTCTATACCAGTGGTACGAGATACAGGACTCCACCGAGTATTGGCAGGAATTCAAATTGCCCAAGCTGATCTATCCAGAAATCACATGGCGAGCGCAATGGGCTTTCGATCCGAACGGAACCTTCGCAAGTAACACGGTCTACTTTGTTGCAACGTCGGACCACTGGATCCTTGCGGTGGCAAATGCCCCGGTTACGTGGTGGTATGCTTGGAGAAATGCTGTTCACGGAAAAGACGAAGCCTTACGCTTCATCGGTGAGTTCGTCGAACGATTGCCAATCCCGCGCCCTTCAAATGAACAACGGGATGCGACCGAGAAAGCCGTCCGCCAGTTGATCGACATCACCGTGGAAGAGCAAGCGGGCCGTCGCGCGATGTTCGATTGGCTGCGTCTGGAATTCGGCATCGACAAGCCGTCGCAGAAGTTGCAGGACGTAACCCGACTCGACGCCGGCGGGTTGGCCGCCGAGGTGAAAAAGGCGCGTGGCCGGTCGAAGCCGCAGTCGGTGGCCGAGGTGAAGCGATTGAAGGCAGAGCACGCCGGCAGCGTGGTCCCGCTGCAAACGCTGTCAGGCGAAGCTGGAGCGCTGGAAGCCCGCGTCTCCGACCTGGTGAACGCCGCCTACGGCTTGACGCCGGACGAAATCAAGCTGATGTGGGACACCGCCCCGCCGCGGATGCCGCTGGCCGCGCCGCCGGGCTAACTCCAAGGAAACAGGCGGCAATGACAAACGGATCATTCCCTGTTGCCGGCCCTCCTCCAGCGCGACACATCGCGAAACAACTTGGCGTCTCCCTGAACGATCTTCTGTCCGATCCAGATCTTGTGAGAGAGATTGGCGGTGAGGACATGGATAGAATTGAAGCGGCAATGCTACTTGAAGCGTTTGGAGAGCAGTCCAACGGCTAGGCTCGTCGTGCACTTGGAGACAACTCGGTTGGCGACGCTCAACCCCAACCATTCAGGGCGCAGGCGCATAAAAGCGGACCGGAGGGCCAAGCTCCCCGGTCCTTTGGTCGGACTGTGGCAAAAACCGACCGGGGTTAAAGGTAATCGGACGAGACGCCCGATGCAAAGCAAATTTCGCGCGCTATTCGAAAGCCTTGACCGCCAACTGCGATTGCAAGCCGATTCAGGCCATGCTCACAGTAAGGCAATGGCCTGTAAAACCACCTAGTGTGCAGGCGAAACCCCCGCAGCCGTCGTCGTCCGCCTCGCCTGAGCCGATAGCCACCAGGGCAAGGGTTAGCACTGCGATTCTCCCAATCCATTTGTCATCTTGTTGTCCGTTAATGCAGGCTCGTGCAGGAACGGGAACTACGCTCCCACCGCTATTCCGTCCAGAAAAAAGTCATCGCCGAAGGTCGCTTCGAAAACGGCTGGTGGATTGATCCCGGTTGCGTTGCCGGGCACGATACGCAACCGACCCGGTCCAGCGGTATTCCCCGTCACAATCTCCGAAGTACCATTGCCATCGAAGTCGATGGATGCGACACGCACACCCAGTCCTGCCGATAGCGAATAGGCATAAAACTGCGTGAGTTGACTCGCGGGCGGATTGCTATTGTTGAAACCGCCCTGCGCAATCGTTTTGCCACTATAGGTGCGAACATCCGGGTTTCCGGTTGAGGCACCCGTTATTAAGTCAAGGAATGAATCGCCGTTGGTATCTCCCGCCGCCACGGTAGCCCCGACATTGAATTGTTGTGCAAATGAAAAGAATGAAACGACCGCATTTGCTTCCGAATTATTAAAACGCCGTCCGCCATTGCTTGGCCATTGTACACCTTTACGTGCGGATTACCCGCCGTGGCACCGGTGATGACGTCGGCGAATCCGTCTTTGGTAACGTCGCCGAGCGCTACGTTTGCGCCGACGTTGAATTGCAGAGCGTACGGGAAAAACGAGGCCATCAATGTAAAGGCGCCCCCCGCAACGCTGAGACCGTCAAACACCTTGACATGCGGATTACCGATCGTCGCTCCGGTAACCAAGTCGGTAAAGCCGTCTTGATTGACATCCCCCGCCGCTACGGTGGCGCCGACATTGAAGTTAGCGCCATAGACAAATGACTGCGCCAGAAGACTTTCGTCCGGAGCGCTGTCTTCGAAGGTACCGTTCAGAAAGTGCTGCCCGTTGAAGATCTTCACATGCGGATTACCGGCGGCCCATTCCACTGGATGCCGCCGGCGGGGCCGACGTGTGTGATCCAGGAGAACATTAATGACTTGGGCGACCGGGCGGATGAGCCATTGTTCGTTGGAAAACTTGGAGGAGAGACGTTGTGATCGGTGATGTCTTATGTGATGCGATCCGGTGGCGGACACGGGCCGGGAATCCAAGCAATCCCGGCCCACTTCATTTCTCTTGCGGCATTGGATGAGCGACGAACGGCCGATAAATTAGTCATGTCGAACCTTCCTTAAGGCAAGGGTTCGGCCATGGGCCGGGTGTTTCAGCACGCCGGCCTAATTCATTTCCTAGGCTGTTTGCTGCCGTCATAGAATGATCCCAATAGAAAGGAGCCCATGCCCTGCAATGGCTAAGATGAGCATCGAAGAGGTCTGGGAATTAGTCGTTTACCGGGGTGACGCCCGGGTTCCCCAGATCGGACAAAACGACCTTCATACGCTGACGGTGGAGACGATCCACCAGTTGCCGCGGAACGTTCAGAATTGGCTCTTGTGCACGACGTGCCATATTTTTATTGGTGGGCACGGTCAGCCCGGGCAATATTGCGAGGTTGCAGTCCCCTTCAAGGAAGTCGAGAACGATCTGATCAAAGTCCGAATTATTTTCCTGTCGGAACGGCTGATGAACCGGCCTGCCGAAGAAGCTATGCGGACCGTCGCAGTTGAGGTGGGTTATAGCTGGCTGAGCCGGAGCCGGCGGAAACAGCGTCCGCGCGGTTTCAGTTACGAAGATGAAATCTACCGACTGGTGACAAAATGGGGATTTGTGGATGCTCGCCTTAACGCAACCGGGGAAGGCCCCAAAACCGTGCGGGCAAAGATGGCTGCCGTTCGCAGTCGCAAACCGAAAAAATGAATCGTCTCCGCCGAGATGACGCTCGATGCCCACGGGGTGATCCAGTGCTGCCGACTGCTTGTGTCACCCGCATTGATGCCATACTACTGCGCACTTCAAACGCAAATGGCATCATGGCGAGCAAGACTACCAACGAACGCCCCTGCCAAGGGCGACGGTCAACAAAAAAAGAAATGACATCCGACTGCGAACAAATGATCGCGCTGCGTGCTTCGAACTGTGAATGTCGTCCACGAGGGTTTGAAGCGGCGCCTCCGTGATTAACGGACACCAACCGAGAGGTTCACGGCGTGACGTCCGAGCGGGCCGGGAGATTAGGCCCAGGGGCTGGAACGTGGGGGGGGGACGGGAATAGCATACTTGGCAGTAATTTGACCACCATTGCTGCTTGCCGGACCACTACCATTTAGGTGCAAAACATGAAACGCGCGAAAACCCCAAAAACCAAGCAACGATATACTGAGGCCCAAATGCACGCGGATATCAGGGGCTTATGCGAACAGATATTCGACGGAGTAGTGGGGACCAACCATAGTAAGGCGACCATACGAAAGCTGCGAGAGGCCTTTGTCACCATCATGTCAACCGAGCTGCGGCAGTGCGTAACACTAACCATCAAACGCATAGACGACGTATATATGGACCTCATCAAGGAAGCAAGCCGTACCACGACACCCACCAAAAAGAAGTTACAACCTAAGACGCCTAAGGCTTAACTCGCTCACAACAATGTCCACGGTCACCGGTCCCACCTCAGGAATCGACGCCCACACCTCGCGCGCTTCGCACGAGCAAAATTTCGGTGACGGCACGGAGGTATTGGAACATGAGACGACTCCCGAGTGAGCAAGTCGTACCGCCACGCGAGTGGCGAACCCGGCCGGATCCTTTTGCCGAGGTCTGGCCGGAACTGGCCGCGCTTCTGGAACAGGCGCCGGGCTTGCAGGCCAAGACGCTGTGGGGTTGGTTGGTGCAGAAGTATCCCGCACGTTTTGATGAGACTCAGTTGCGGACGTTGCAACGGCGCGTCAAGGCATGGCGGGCGACCCAAGGCCCCGGGCAAGAAGTGTACTTCAGCCAGGTGCATCATCCTGGTCGGCTGTGTGCCTCGGACTTCACGCACATGAACCGTTTGAACGTCACGATCGGTGGCCAGCGATTCGATCACATGGTGTATCACTTCGTGCTGACCTACTCGAACTGGGAATCAGTGACGCTCTGCTTCTCCGAGAGCTTCGAGAGTTTGAGCGAAGGATTGCAGAATGCCTTAGGAGAATTGGGCGGTGTGCCCGAACGGCATCGCAGCGATCGGTTGAGTAGCGCCGTGAACAACCTCTCGGAGCGGCGCGACTTCACGGCCCGCTACCAGGCGTTGCTGGCGCATTACCAACTGACCGGCGAGAAGATTCAAGCGCGGGCGGCGCACGAGAACGGGGATGCCGAAGCATCGCATCGGCATTTCAAGGAGGCCGTAGAGCAGGCGTTGTTATTGCGCGGCAGCCGTGACTTTGCCAGTCGCGAACAGTACACCGCGTTCCTGGCGGAGGTGTGCCGGCTCCGCAACGCGAACCGCTCCAAGCGCTTGGCCGAGGAGAGCACGGCGTTGCGACCGTTGCCGGCCCGCCGGCTGGAGACGTGCCGACGACTGGGAGTCACGGTGAGCAGCGGCAGCGTGATCCGCGTCCAAAATAACGTCTACTCGGTCAATAGCCGGCTGATCGGCGAACGAGTCGAGGTGCGGATTTACCTGGATCACTTGGAAGTCTGGTACGGCCAGAAGTTGGTGGAGGCGCTGCCGCGCTTGCGTGGCCGGTGCAAACAACACGTCAATTACCGACATGTCATCGACGCTTTGGTGCGGAAGCCAGGCGCCTTGGCGGACTATCGCTATCGGGAAGGTCTGTTCCCGACGAGCCGCTTCCGCATGGCCTACGATCTGTTGCATGAGACCGGCCCCGCGCGGGCGGATCGCGAATACCTGGAGATTCTGCACCTGGCGGCACACGAAAGCGAAGAGGCGGTCGAGGAAGCCTTGCGTGTACTTATGGAACGCGAGCAGCCGATCAGCCGGATGGCAGTGGAAGTGTTGCTGAGGGAGAGCCAAGCGGCGCCGGTAACGGCGGTGAGCGTCGCACCGGTGAATTTGGCCGATTTCGACAAGTTACTCACGGAGGAATGGCATGAGCCGGAACAAGGACGTGAAGGCCAGTTTGGTCGCTTATCTGAAGGAGTTGCATCTGCCGTCGGTGCGAGCGAATTTCGAGGAGCAAGCACGGCGTGCCGAGAAGGAGACGCTGTCGTACGAGCAGTATCTCTTAGAGTTGAGCCGGCAGGAATGCGAGACCCGGCGGACCCACCGGATCGAGCGTTTGCTGCGCCAATCCCGGATTCCGCCGGAGAAGGATCTGCCGCATTTCGACTTGAAGCGTTTGCCGGCGAAGGTGGCCCGCCAAGTGCGCACGCTGATGGACGGAACCTTCCTGGATCGACACGAGAACATTTTGGTTTTTGGACGATCGGGTTCGGGGAAGACGCATCTGTTGTCGGCCTTGGGCCAGGAACTGATCCGTGCCGGCCGCAAGATCTACTTCTGCACGTGCAGTCTGTTAGTGCAGGAACTACTGGTAGCCAAGCGCGACTTGAAGCTAAGCAAAGTGTTGAAGCGCCTCAGCGCCTTCGATGCCTTGATCATCGACGACATCGGATACGTTCAACAGAGCCGGGAGGAAATGGAAGTGTTGTTCACGCTGTTGGCGGAGCGGTACGAACGCGGCAGTGTGTTGCTCACCAGCAACTTGCCGTTCGCCAAGTGGGAAGTGATCTTCAAGGATCCGATGACGACCGCGGCGGCCATCGATCGACTCGTACACCACAGCGTGATCCTGGAACTCAACATTACCAGTTACCGGCTGGAACAGGCCAAGAAAGCCATCGAATTGGAGACGAACTCAAACGACGCGGCTTCGCGACCGGAACCGGTCGCCCCAGGGAACCCTGGGGATTCCTAATTGCCGCTCATGGGGAGACGTAGTTGCCGTCGATCAGTGGGCCACTACACCGCCCCAATGACGATGGGTCAATCTGTCGCGTTGCGTACCCAAGACATTATGCTCCGACGGAGATGCCGCCGTTGATACCGCTGAGTACGGCCTCCAGTAAAGCGGGTGGTTGGATGCCGTCGGCTTCGCTACGCACGACACGGTACACGGATCGGGCGGTCATCGCTACGCGGTATCCAGCTGGCCGGCGAACTGAAGAAATTGCAGAAGAAGTTTGTTAGAATGCTTTGTTCGCGTCGACGACAAAACCTAGATATTTGAATTCCTTCACGAGGTGCATCTTCCATGACTCACCTTCAAATGGCACATAGACTACTCCGTGAATGTCCGATGGAAGTTCAATAATTCCGCGAACTAGCGGGCATACTTTACTTCGCCCCAGCCTGCCGATGAAGTACCCCAGTTCCAACACCACATTCTGCCTTGCACGAGCTTTCAGATCATTCTCCGTGTTCTTCGCAGCGCCAACATCGTCCGGGCTCAGTAGTACAATCGCGTACGAGGCGTCTGCATGGCGCTCGAATTTTTCGATGATCGTGTCACCAGCATTAGCCTGCTCGTGCAGAATAATGGGGTTTATTCCTAGCCGCTCTACGAAGCGCGCCACGGTTTCCTTCATTTCATTGTCATGCCCATGGACAAGGAAAATCTCAAGATTGTCAGCGTCTCCGTCAGTGGCCACCACCTGGCGTGCCGAACCAATCGACGCTTGCGAATCAAGCTCATAATCCTCGAACTCCTTAATTGCTGACTTTATTATCGCCTTCGCTCGCCTCAACCCGCTCATAAACGCGTCGTTAAACACGCTGTCAGGCGTAGAGCCAGTGAAAATCATCGGACTATACGTGAATCACCGATACTGGATTGTCAAGAACTCGTGGGTCCCACATGGGGCGTTCAGGGGTTCGCGTTGGTATCGTATGACGCCCTTAATCCTCAGGGGCAGGTCGTCGGCGGAGAAGGGGTCTTGGAGAAAGACGAGCGCGGGCGAGCCATCACGTTCACCGGGTTGCGCGGCACCAATCCAGACCCGTGGGCTAAGCGACGACTGCGTAACGGCGTCCTGATCCAGGGAAGCAATGGAGCGCTGCGCAACAACTTCGAGCTGTTTGTCAAGGTCGGCATGAAGTTGGAGCACTGGTACCGGGAGAACGCCGCCGCCGGCATGCCCTGGAGCCGCGTCGGCCTCGTGCGATCCACCGACAAGTACCGCCCCTACACCAGCGAGGACGCGCTCGACTGCCCAGCCGCAGTCCAGAGCACATTCAACCGAAACTTCGAACTCATTTACCGGAACACCTTTCGCCAACTGCGCCACGTCTACTTCGACCAGGCGAGTGGGCTATGGAACGACGCAAGAATCTTCGGCCCCATTGACCCAGTCGGGGTGCCAGGGTTCATCCAAAGCAACCGCGGCGCGCCGGGTGATTTCGAGGTCGTTGTGGCGACCCAGGACGGCCAGGTCGAACACTGGACAAAGCACAACAGCCAGCCATGGACGCGCCTGCCAGGTGAGTGGTATCTACGCGAGCGGTTCGGCTCGACCATCACACATGGCGGCCCGGCACTCGTACAGAGCAAGATAGGCGTTATGGGCTCACCAGAAAACGGTGCTGGGGAACTGCACTACGTCTGTACCGGGGCGAACGGTCAGATGCAGCACTGGCGTCGTCAGGTTGGCGGCACGTGGTCACTGCTCGGTACATTCGGGCAAAATGCATCGAGCGCGCCTTGCATGATCGAGGGCACGTACAGCGCGGGCAACGAGATGGGCGTGGGTAACTTCGAGCTGTGTGTAACGGTCGGCAACCAAATCGAGCACTGGTGGCGGTACAACACTTCCCCAGGGCCGTGGACTCGGTCTGCAGTGTTTGGTGCCAATGTGCGCCGAGTCGTAGGACTGATCCAGAGCACCTATGCAACGAATCTGGAAATCATAACGGAACGTACAGACGGTCGCTACCTGCACTACTGGCGCGATGGCTCAGGTTGGCACGCTGGCGCTTTCATTGCTTAAGAGATTACGCGCTAGCCTGGACTTCTGCACTCTGGAGGCATTGCCGGCGCCTTTTGTATTGAACGAGAAAGGCGACGGTTTCCAAGAAAACTGTTGGGGTGGGATCCTTGTGCAAGCTTCGGTCGACAGTCGAATTTGTCGATACGGCGATGACTTGGTCCATCCCGTACTTTCATCCGTTGCACAACGCAACCACCGGTGAATTCAGAAAGTGGGTGCATCAATGCCTGCGAAGATAAGGCGGCGACTCATTAGAGCCTTTTGCCTGATCGCTCTCGGAGTATCAGTAAGCAGCAGTTCGTGTTCATGTCCCGGGCGACCGACTATGGTGCCGCCTGCTCCAGAGGAACCCATCCTTGAGAGCATTTTTGTGCCCGATTCGACGGGCGGGCGGGTCGTCGCCCAGAACACTGCTGGCGACTATAATGTCTTCCAAGCCCGTTGGTCTCACCTGGACCCTCCTGTAAGACCGTTCGAGTTACGGGTCCGAGCCCCGCTGCTGACCGATTTAATGATTTTCATGAATAACCAGCAGCTAAACGCCGTTAGCGACGCGGCAAAGCATCCCGAGTTCGAGGCGTCCGGCTACTACTTTGTCGCCGAGGGAGTAATGCCAGGCGGCGAATATGGGTTCTATCGCATCCGTGTGGTTCCGCCGCTTGCGCTCCATCGTACGATCGGCACGCAGACCGAGGTACGAATTCGCAACACACGTAAGAATGAGTTCTCGCTTGATTACCGGGAAACAACGGTGCATTTCGCGGCTGTCGGTCTTGATGGCAGGCCCGTCGTGGGGCGCGTCGAGCCCAATACGGTCTTCGATGATGGGTGGAACTCCAAGAATTGGCGGCCTGGGGGTCCATGGCAAGCACACGCGATGCAGTCCATTGTCGCTCGCAAAGTTACTGTAGCCGGTTGGTTGGACCAAAAACCGTTCCCTAATAACCCTGAACCCAAGACGGATGATACTTCATTTGTAGAACGGCCAGACCATCGCGAGGATTGGCATTACCCAATCTGGCTCGATCCTGACTTCATTGAACGGACCTATAGAGGCCACAAAGATGCAGAGCCACTTGGTGGTGCAGTTCTTCGTGGTAATCCGACCAACTTCTTCCCGTTTTTCTACCCCGACTGGAATGATATGCCACTGCTGGCTTCAAACAAAGCTGCAGACGTTGGTACCTTCCTCTTTCCACTACCCTTGCACCCACCGGACCAATACTTTAGATGCGAACTCAACTCTTGGCACATAGCCAAGCGGGGACCACCACCGAGTGGGTGGGTGCTGGATCCGGATCTCGCGTTCGCGGATAATGCCTGGCCCTTTCGACCAATGCTCCCACTTCGTCGAAATAACACGGAGCGCGAACTTGATGCTGGGGATTATGTAATCGTTTCTGGTACACTCTGGCAGGATTCTTCGCACGAGGGACTAAATCCTGACCCTAATCAGGGTGAAGCAGGGTGTTGGAACCATTTTCACAAGGGGCACGGCGGTTGGCTGGAAATTCATCCAGTTGACATGGTGCGCCGCGAACCGTCCCCGACTCTTCGGAAGCAACCTCGCGTCGTCGCTTTGTGCGCCCCCCCAAATCAGACCAGGGACGGAACTTTTGAGCTTACCCCTGCCGCGAGTGCGCCGCCGCGGCCCGGTGCCAAGCTACAGTGGACCGAACTTATTGATTCGCGGTTCACGGCGCCAGGAACGGTCCAATCGAAAGACATTAAGGAAATCACCACACCAGAGGGAAATCCTGCACTGCGCGTCTCGATCAAGGTCGGCGGTCCGGAGGGAGGGCGCTTTAAGGCCGTCTATGTCCTCTGGTGGAATTAGGCACGAGCCGTGCGTACCTGAAGCCCCCAACGACTAGTCGACGTTGCGCGCGAACCTTTCCCGTACGGTAAAAGAACTGTGCGCCGTGCAAAGACGGCGATTCCCTGTGAGTCGAATCTCACCCGGCGACGGGTCGCTCCAGCCGGAAGCAATCGGAGCGGCGGAGGAGGTAACAAATCCGTCGAAGCCTCTGATGAAGCGAGTTACCTAGGTGACTCAGCAAGCAGGCAGGCCGAAACGCGAAGTGAACACCGAGCAGGCCTCGAAATACCGAAGATGCAAGAGCCGACCTGGCAGTTTTTCAGGGAAGGCCGCCGTCGTCTGGGGAAGAAGCGACAAACGCACCCAGCGATCTTGCCGGGGTAGTGGTGTCGGCATGTCTGTATTTGGGAATCGACCGTAACACGGGAAGCCCTTGCGGTGAGAGCGCGTGACTCTCAACCGGACGCTCGCGAGAGACAGGCCGGGCCGTCAAGGGTGGCGGAGAGGCCCGTACGAGCTATGAAGCCGGGTAATGCCGGTGGAGCAAAGGGGCCTCAGTTCAAGGACAACGTCCGAAGTGGCGACAGCCAGGAGATTGGCGTGAGCCTAACACCTCCACCAACGGTTGAGAAGCTACAGAAGGCGTTACACGCGAAAGCGAAGGGATGTCCCCAGTATCAGTTCTATGCCCTTTACGACAAGATTTACCGAGCGGATGTGCTGGAACACGCCTACCGCATCAGCCGAGCCAATGGCGGTGCGCCGGGAGTGGATGGCCAAACGTTCGAGGACATCGAGGCGTATGGACAAGAACGATGGCTGCGGGAACTGGCGGAGGAATTTCGAACCTACCGGTATCGGCCGGAGGCCGTGCGACGGGTGCACATCCCCAAGCCCGGTCAACCCGGCCGGAGCCGTCCGCTAGGCATTCCAACGGTGAAAACTCGGGTGCTCATGACGGCGGCAACGCTCGTTCTCGAACCTATCTTCGAGGCGGACTTGCAGCCGGAACAGTATGCGTACCGGCGGGATCGTGGCGCGTTGGACGCGGTAGGCCACGTCTACCGGCTACTCAAGGCACGACATTGGGAGGTTATTGACGCCGATTTGTCCGGGTACTTCGACGGAATTCCGCATGCGGCGCTTTTGAAATCGGTGGCGCGGCGCATCAGCGATCGGCACGTGTTACGGCTGATCAAACGATGGCTCCAAGCTCCGGTGGAAGAAACCGACGACCGCGGATGCCGACAACGAACGACCCGCAATAAGGACGAAGGTCGTGGCTGTCCGCAAGGGGCTCCGATCTCACCTTTGTTGAGTAATCTCTACATGCGTCGATTCGTCTTGGGTTGGAAGCTCATGGGACACGAGCAGCGACTTCGGGCCAAGATCGTCAACTACGCGGATGATCTCGTAATCTGCTGTCAAGGCACTGCGACGCAGGCGCTGGCAGCAATGCACGAGATGATGCGCCGCTTGCAGTTGACCGTCAATGACCAGAAGACGCACATCTGCCGCTTGCCTGAGGGAACGTTCGATTTTCTGGGGTACACGTTCGGGCGTTGCTATTCGATGCAGACGGGCTTTCGCTTCATCGGCCAACGTCCGTCGAATCAAGCGATTCGTTCCTTGTGCGAACGGATGCGCATCGAGACCCGCGCCGCGACGTGGACCAAGGATGTATCGGTCATCGTTACGCGGCTGAACCAAATGCTCCGGGGCTGGGCCAATTATTTTTGCCTGGGACCCGTGAGCAACGCGTATCGGCACGTGACGAATCATGCCCGACAACGCCTTCGTCTATGGTTATGCCGAAAACACGAGCGACCCGGCATGGGATATACACGCTATCCCGACCCCTACTTGCATGCCGAGTTGGGATTGATCTCCCTACGCCTCGTGGATCGGAACGTCCCGTGGGCCCAAGCGTGATTCCTTGTCCGAGAGCCGGATGCGGGAAATCTGCCTGTCCGGTTCGACGAGCGGGAAGTGGAGACGGAGTATGGCAAGCGGTTCCTGAGCCACAAACGGGGAAACCCTGACACGGAAGCAAGCCGAAGCCTAACCCACCGCGCCACTTCTCGACTCTACCGGCCGATGTGCAAATAGGGATCCCACTTGAGTTTGCGAGATTGGTTTTCGGCCGATTTCGAACGGCCCGACGATTGACAAACGGCGTGCAAGCCCCGATGCTGGGACATCTGCCAGCGCTTCCGGTTGTCAGTCGTGAGCGATGAACTTCATTATCAAGCCTTGGCATATCCTCGTAACGAGCTTGGCTGGCTGGGTCAACCATCGACAGCAAGAGGTGAAATGGATCAGCGACTTTTGGACTCACACGTGTACAGCGGGATTAGCAAAAGACTGCACCGTCGATCCAACAAAGACAGTTTTTAAGTGCGTACGAGGGGCGCGATGAGTTTAGTGCACCCCGCAAGAACAGTGCAGCGCCAGGATAGTTGCAGACACGGCGAGTTCGACGGTCTTCGATAGGTCGGCACCGAGTTCTCGGGATGCCTGCATCTCCGGCCGGGTAATCGACTCAAGGTGCTGACGAACGCGTTGCCGCCTTGATACTCGATCCGTGGATGCTCGACCCGCGATGTTCCCATTCGTCCTTGGGCAGATACCGAACCTCACCCATGTCATCCACTTCCATGCCGGTGAGGACCGATATTCGCAGCGCAATTTCGTCGGGATCCCCTTCCAGTGACGGCAATACTTCAAACCAGCGTATGTCATCGGCACATGCGGCAAGCCCCAGTGCACGGTCGGGACTGAGCGCAACGGCTCTGGCGTTTCCGAGAAATCGTGGTTTGCCGATCCGTTTGCCAGTGGAAATTGCCCACAGAGTCACCGTGTTATCACGGTCGATGGTCATGGCGACACGGCAGTCCGCACAGAATGCCACCGACCGAATCCCACTATCGTGTCGCAACGTCATGCCGATCGATTCTCCGGTAGCAGTCTCCCACATTCGTGTCACGCCGTCCTGGCATCCGACGAGAATATGTTTGCCATCGGAGCTAAATGTCACAGTGTCGGTAGCAGCCGATTGCTGCATTGACGGACCGATACGACGTCCCGTTTCGGTATCCCAGACTTGAACTTGACGATCGTCGGTAGCGATCAATACCGATTCGCCAGACGGACTAACTGCCGCCGTGGTCGTGAACCGCAGCGGTTTTATGGGCGGGGCGAGTTCTGGAGCTCCGTTCCTTTCGGGAAACCGCTAAAATAGTTGATGGCTAGGTTTTCGCGAGCCGAACGGCGGTCTTCCTTGCCGCCTGCCATCAACTACTTTCAAGGACCATCAAAAGGGAGATGGGATGTGACATATGGGGGACGCTCCCACCTTGTTCCGAACAACCGCCGCAGGCTTCGGCGCTCGGCTATAGGGGTTGCTTCTTGCGGGATCCTGAGGGTAGGGAGTGGCACGCTTACGGGGGTGTACCAACGCTGACGACCGTAGGCACGTCAGAAACACGCCAAGATACGAACCGGCAGTTCGAGAATTCCCTATTGGCGACTGCTCCTCGCGGGATGATCCCCACCAGCTTTCTTCAAAACGAATGACGTGACCCTAGCTGTTAAAGACCGCCTCTGGTGAACTAGGCCAACGAGATTTGCGCACAATCGTTCACTGGAATGCTCGCTAGTTTTGCTTTGGTCCGAGAACTTGTCGATGCATGGCGCGGGGGAAGTGCGCACGAGAATTCATTCGCACATTCGCGTTAGGCCGCGCGAGTCACAATCACACGCGGAAGATGACGACGAACGGAGCGGAATTCAACGCGGAGTTCAAGCTTCGTACCCGGTTGACCTTTGACGAGCACCTGCGGCTGAGCACACGGCGACGCCCGTGGCCAGCCCGGACGCGGTTCGAAACGCGGACTTCGACAAGCCGGACGTGTGCCATAGAGATCTCATCCGGTGTCGCTCCTTTGAGTGCCGTGGCCAGCAGCGCTAGGCAAAGCCGTGCAAGAATCGGTGAACCAGTTCAGCAAAGGTCGGTGGACCAGTTCAGCGGGTAGTAGGTGTGCGCTAGCGTGCCATTTATCCCGTCAAACGTGTGGGACGGTTATCGTGCGGCTGTCATTGGCGTAGTCCGCAAGGGCTTATGGTCGGCGAGCCGGTTGACACGCCGCCGATCTCTGAGGCGCCGCCGCACGTCGTGTTACTAAACCAGCTCAAGGCAGAAGTTGACGCGGCGAATCCGTTCCTTGAGAAGCAACGGGCATGGTAGGCGGAAATGAAAAGGGCCGAGAGTCGCACCCTGCGCGATGCTCTCGGCCCCTCGATTGGAGTTTAACAAACCCTACGTCGCGGCCGGCCGGCGGTCAAACGGGCAATGTATTTTGGTTCACCCTGAGCGGTCCCCACTGCCGATAATCCGATAGTGGGAACGTGAGCGCGTGCCCCAGATAACCCTCGGTCGCAAAAAGTGGCCGGGGGTTTTTACTAAAGCTCGCGCTGGCCGGAGTATGCCGATGGCATGGTTATGGATAGCAGCTTTGTTTGCGGTGCTTTTGGTTTATCATCTCGTAATCTACCTGCGCAATACGGACCCAGCCCTAAAAAAAACACTCCTAATCCGTCTCGTGGCAAATCTCGTTGCTGTGGTTGCAAGCGGTATCGTCGCTGCCTTCGGTTCCTGAGCCACAAGCCGGCTTAGTTCATCCGGACGCAGTAGAATCGATCCTGGAACGATTTCCCCACCGGTCGGGTGATCCCGCGAGAGCCGACACGCCCCCCGTTTCCCCAAACGATAAACCCCACGCCCCATCCATCCGCGTAAAAGATGGCTAGAACGTGGGGCACAGAAGAAGGAGACCTACATTGGATTAGACATACCGGGCCGATGCGTCGGTTCGGATTCCGGTGCATTTCGCTGAAAATGGCGGACCCTGGCAGTGTTTTCGACTCTCCTCGAGAGAAGCCCCACCAACTCGCCCCACCTGGCCCGCCGCTGATTCCCCCCACCTGCATGGGAAGTGTTCAGAATGCCTAACCCAGCCGACCGCCGGCGTTGGATTCGATACGCCGCCCATTCCGATACCATCTGCTGTGTCACGCACCTGGAGTGGGCAGGCCCGCTTGTATCGATGCCAGTTCGCAATGTGTCCGTAAACGGCGCTGAAATCCTAGCGGATCGATTCCTTAATCCGGGAATGCAAATTGATATTGAGCTTGCCAGCGAAACGAACAAAGTCACGTGCCGACGACGGGCCAGTGTGAGGTTTTGCCTAAAGGGTAATTCGTTTGTCTATCGTGTTGGACTCCGCTTCGGTGAAAACCTGTCAGTTCGGGAAGTCGAGGGCTTAGGGACAGTCCAAAAGAATCATCACGCCTTAGCGGCTAACGACGAATTACCTCCGTGGTATCGTTTGCCTTTGCCAGCTCTAGGCCTCTCTGCAAAGACCACTCCACTCAACCACTTGCCGCCGCCTCCGCCAAGTCGGGCGGACACTCCGAACCCGGGAGTCCACTGCAACCACGACCTACGGCACGATTGAGGGTCGATCCGGTAAGGAGTCTGAAAACATGCTCACTCAATGCAAGCGGAGAGCCGTCAACCTGCAGAGATGGCGGCCGTGGTTAGAAAAGTTAGAGGCCCGTTTGGCACCTGGGTCGAACGTCCTGCACAGGTCGTCCCATCCCTATGCGGTGCGACCCGCGAACTGCCGGACTTCAGCTGGGCCGCACGCGCCGACAGTGTGCAGGCCGGGGCCAGCCTCGTTTCCAGTGATTCCAGTCGCAACTGCCAACGTCGGTCATTTAAGTGTGAGCGCTCAGGGTTGCGAGTCATGCGGCGAAACAGTCGGTGAAACATGGTTGAAATTCTCCTGTCAATAGGTGGGTACCAGCAAGGTCTTCGCTGACGGGTTCCGTTGAACACAAAACGCACTAACAACGATCGCCGAAATTCAAATTGTCCAAGTGGCCGCAAATCTTTTGCAGCATTTGCAGCATCTTGGTCGTTTCCTGCTCGGACAACAGATTAATCTGCAGATCCAAATGAGCGCGAACCTTCTTCGTTCGACTTTGCTTTCTGAATAAGCGTCGGCGGCTTTTTCTCACTATCGCATCCCGTGCATGGTTGTCCGACCGACGGTCGGTCTGGTTCCGGCCTCGCGTCCCATGCAGCGCGGAACGCAGGATCAGTGTCGTATTTCAATTCCGCACGCGCGCTTCCAAAAGCTCCAGCGTCGGCCGCCAGATTTTGACGCGGCGAGGAACGTCGAGGCGCTCCAACTTGGACCGGAGCGTGCGCACGCTGAGAAATGGACGCGCCATGAATGTTTCCCCTCTTTTCGGTGTGAGTTCGTCGCTACCTACACAAGCGCCTTTCGTGGCTACGTTGTCTCACAAGAAATGGAAAATGGGGCGAAAGGCAGGCAACCCTGCCTGCAGGACTGGGTTCGTCAGGCCTGGGCGGAGCGGCGCGATTCGCCGCTCCACGGCTTGATTGGATAGCATTCGGCGGTTTACCGCGTGACTTCGGCCGCCAAAACGGGGCCTCCGAGCGGGTCGGTAAACACGGAATCAACAGCGATCGGCGACGCCACGAGACGGCGACGAGTCGACTTTTCCCCTGAAAGCGTCGTCAGCTCCGGATCTCGGATTGGCGGCGCAGGAAGCGGCGGCGGGTTCAGGACGATGGGTGTCGGCGGCGGGGTTGGGTCTGAGGAAGGTAGTTCGACACCGAACTTCGACGTGGTGGCCCCGGACACCGGTGAGAACTCGCCGTAGCCCGAGATGTTGTAGCCGCGTACACGGTAATAATAGGTAGTCTTGGGCGCCAGGCCGATATTGATGTAGCTCGTCTGGTCGGAGCTGACGCTGCGAAGCGTTTGGATTGGCCCCCGGCGCCACCGGCTTTCAAAGAACTTAGAGGAGTGTGATGGAAGCGTGAATCGAGTGGCTGCCCGCGCGCCGAGCTATCGCCTAACTGGACCCCCAAAAAAAGAGGAGTCCGTCTTTTTGATGCGCCGGCGCCGCGGTACGGATGAGTTTCTCGGGCGCGGCAACTTCACATGCCGCAGTCGTCCGGCTCGGAAGAGCCAGACGGCCGACCCTTGGAGGAGTGTTTGGAGCAGCCCCTTGGCTGACTCATCAAGTCGAATCAGTTCGGTGCAGGCGTTGGGTTCAAGCGTCAATCACATTCCAGACGTAACGCTACGAAGGAGAAGAATCACTCCCCGTGCGCGGTGCGCCTATTGACTTCCGAGGCCATAGGAGGGTTCGGCCCGCCTTGTTACCGGATGGCGGCCAGCACCAGTCGGAGGCCGATACACCCGTCGTGACAGTCGCGCCCGATCTGGTAGCGCTTGGACACAGTGCAATGAACCGCCCAGTTGTGAAAGCAGCCCCCACGAAGAACGCGGTCGGGGCCGGGATCGCAATAGGCGCTGCCGTTCCGCGGTATCTTCGCGACGTCCGGATGTCTTCGGGGGCTAAGTGCAGTGTTTCTTCGCAACTGAATGAGATCGGCGTCATTCGGCTCCCTCGCACGCCCGCAACATCGCCGCCAATGGCTCAGGGTCGGCGAGTCGGTGATCCGTGCCAACCTCGATCAAAGTTGCCTCACTGGTCCTCGTCAGTTCCTCGCTGTCGGCGAACGGCACCACGTCATCCGCCCGGCTATGCAGCACCACCGTGCCGGGCTTTGCCTTCTTTACCGTTCCCCATTTCCTCCAGGCGGGGCACAGCAACACGAGGCGAGCGGTGCCGCTCTTGATGTTCATGGCAACACCACCGCCTCGTGATGATCCGACCAAGACATCGGGCTGGTGTTTGTCAAACTCGGCTTGGGCGATCCTGACCGCTTCGGCAAAGTCCTCGTCCGGCAAGGCCGGGTTAATGACCTCGTGGCCGTGATCCTTCAGGTAAGTCGGCTTGACGCCGCCCGGCACTGACCGCCAGCCATGCAGAAAGAGGATTCGCATTGGGATATTCTAGCTTTGGTGGACAAGGACGCCGATTGTCCTTCGGCGTCGGATGACGCGACTACTCGACGCTGGGCGAATCGGCGTTCAAATGCCTGGCTCGGCGGCTCGCGTGCTTCGCGACTCTATGTCGGCTCTGTGCGGAGCGATGAACATCACCTTCTCCCGCTCGTACCGCCTGCCACCATCCACCACAGCCTCAACAAAGAACCTGACGTTATGCCCGGTACAACAAAAGCCGTTCACCAAACCACCGACCGGCGTAGATAACTTCCGAATCGTAAGCCAGGCCTCCTTGATCTGCGTGGGCACCAGCCCGGCCTTGTGCGTCTGGTCCGCGAACTTCCTCGCGGCTGGTCGAGCTGCGGTTCCGGCCGGAATGTCGGACTCGCTAGACGGAGCTTCGAGAAGATTGATCCGCACTTCGGCAAGGTCAGAAACAAGGAACCCGAACAGCCAATAGCCATCGTAGTCAGAATACCGACTTGTGTAGGTTCCAACGCCGCAAACGGTTTTGTCGCGCATACTCCCGGATGATGTCGCCATAGCTCACGACATCTGAGCCGCCGATCGGACAGAGCATAACCGGCAGCCGGTCGCCGTCATGAATCCTCGCCCCTATCGTCTTCGCTCGCCGGCGCGCTGCATTGCGACTAGATTTTTTGCGCAGCTGACGCCCTAACCTTGAATCCGCTACGTCTTACGCGCTAGAATTTGTGTAAGGATGCGGAGCAACTTACCCAGCTTGAAAGGATAAACATGGTCACGTGGTATAAGCGCAAGTCCGTGACTTTTGCCAACCGTCTCGAACTTGAAGTCGGCACGATTCCAGACGGAACGTGGCGCGTCGAGCTATGCGAATGGCGGTGGTTTGGTTTTGCCAACCGAATGCCCGGTCCTGGGCTCTTGCCCCACACCTTTAACTACATCAATGTTAGAGACCGCGACTTAGGCGAGAGGGTTTTCCTCAGTGCCGAAGACGCGATTGATTTCGTCGGCCGAAAATTCAAGACATACCCGGTTGTCTGCTAGCCGTTCGCTGCTCCCTACGCCATAGGAATTGAAATTCGACAGCTTCCTGCCCTTGTATTGGCACGTGCTGTCAACTATGGTCAAGTGAAAATATCGCTGCCGAATATACTTGTGCAGCTGCATGTGAGAAACCAAATGGGCGACGTAGAAAATAAACCAACACCCCGCGCGGGCGAATCTTCCACCCCGGAAGAGTCCGCACCTTCGTCGCCACAATCGTCAACTCCCGTACCCGATCCTCGGCAAATCGTCGAGCCGCGCATGATCCACAACGGTCGGAATGATGGATCTCAAGAGATACCGGAGCCAGATCCTCGCGAAATTGTGGAACCACGACGAGTCAAATAATCTTGATGATTGGAGCACGTCATGTCCGACACGTCCGCTAATCAACCATCCGGTGGTCAGTCTGTTCCTTCACCAGACCCACGCCAAATAGTGCAGCCACGACCGATGGAACGTTCCGGCGAAGCTGAGGTGACGAAGATCGTGATCCCCAACACCGGAAGGGAAGAACAACGTGCCGAGAAGTAAGGAGAATGTCAGTGGCAGATAAAGAAAGCAAGCCCGCGCAGTCCACCACGCCTCCCGATCCGCAAACCGTGAGCGCACAATCTCCGGTAATTGATCCGCGCCAATGCGTTGAGCCGCGCACAGTGGCAGAAAGCCAAGGAAGCGACGCTCGGCGTGCCGTTGAGCCACGATCCTCTCTGCTTCACCGAAGCGGGGACGAGCCCGCCCAAGAATGCTAAGGAGTGATACGGACTGGGACTGGCTGCGGCACAGGTGGCGGTTCCCAGAGCTTCCATCCTATTCCGAACAAGAACGGGAGCACTAATAGAATAAGTGCCCACAAATACCATCGGTAAGCTCGGTCAACTTTCCTCGCCTTTCTCACAGTGGACAACGCCACGCCCTCGCACGACTCGTGCCATTGACCGAGGAACATCGGCTCGGCGTTCTCGCCATACGATTCTGCGTACATCACCGCGCCTTCTACGGGCGGTGGGAGATTAATCGCGGTCGGCTTACGAGCGGAAATCGCTAACCACACCGCAACGATACCCCCGCTTTGAAGGGCTCAACAATGCCTCCGCTTAACACGACCGCGATTGAAGAAATCAATACCGTCTTGCAAGCGTATCTTGAATTGGTGAGGAAGTACCAAAAGCCAAACAACGGCAGCGGCTACTATTTTTCTTCACCTGAAAAAGACGCCGCAAGAATGATCACCCAAATGCGAGCCACGATTAGACGGCTTGCGCCTCCCGACTACGAGTCGGATATACTTCAATTGAATGTACCTAACGCGCCGCCGCTTCCAAGCGAAACCATCAATACGCTTGCGGGAGTGCTGGAGTCCCTAGCCGAGGATTATCGGAACGGACACCTACAATCGTTCGCGGAGCGCGTGCATTCGGACATCTTCTCTGATTTCTTGGAAATGGCGGATTATCTCTTGGAAGATGAAGGATTGAAAGATCCCGCAGCCGTGCTAATCGGCGGAGTCCTTGAACAGCACCTCCGCACACTGTGCGACAAGCATTCCATCCCGATTCCACCAAAACCAAAACTGGATAAACTAAACGCGGATTTAGGCGCAAGAAGGTTTACGGGAAAAACGAACACAAACAAATAACCGCGTGGGCAGGTATCAGGAACGATGCCGCGCACGCTCACTACGAACGATACAAGATTGAGCAAGTCAAGTTGATGGCGCAGGGAGTGCGGCATTTCATTGGAACGTTTCCAGCGTGAGTAAAGCCCATGCGCAAGACTTTTTCCACGTATTACACACCTTCCGAAGAAGAGTTTGACAAGCTTTGGCAGGAGTGCATCTTCTCCTTCGATGCCAATATCCTTCTACACATCTACGAATACAGCGAACGAACCCGCGATGGACTTTTTGCGATCTTCAAGAAGCTCGGCAACAGGATCTGGATTCCCCATCAAGCAGCCCTTGAATTCCAAAAGGATCGCATTACCACGATTTTCAAGCAATACTCGCCTTACAAGGATGTTCGCAAGACGCTTGACGACCTTCGCGGCAAGACCGAGAGCGCGAGAATCCGCCATCATCCATTGCTTGATACTGCAGCAATCGTGAATCCGATTTTGTCGGCGATAGAGAGCTCGGTGGAAGTGCTGAAGAAGGCAGAAGGATCTCATCCAAAGTGGCATGAGAACGATCCGCTACGGGAAACGCTAGGCGATTTGCTTGAAGGTAAAGTCGGAAATCCGTTCCACCCAACCGAGCTTGAAGACATTTATAAGAAAGGTGAGCGGCGCTTTAAGATGAAGATTCCGCCCGGCTACGCGGATCTGAAGGACAAACAGCCACCAGACTGTTACGGCGATTACGTGATCTGGCGACAATTGATTGATCACGCGAAGACGCAGGCTGGAAAACCGTTCGTCTTCGTTACTGACGACGCGAAGGAGGATTGGTGGCAATTGCATGGAAAAGACCGCATCATTGCCCCGCGCCAAGAACTGCGAGAGGAGTTTCAGCAGGAAACGAACGCACAGTTCTACATGTACGGTGGCGACACATTTCTCAAAAGAGCGTTGGAGACGCTTAAGGACGACGTCCGCATAAACATGCAGGCTGCGGTGCAAATGGTCGCAGAAGCCCAGGTTGTACGAAGTGAACAACAAAACCGTGTGACAGACAGCGCCCTAGCGGAAGCCGCATTGCGGAACCGTTTCCCCGACGCCTTTTTGCGTGGTCACATGATCTACGACTATGAATTGGTGCTTCCATCTAACCGACGCCTCGGCGTTTTTGTAAAGAGCATTAACTTTTTCTCGGATCTAGGCGAACTGCCACCGCCCCACATCGACTATTCTGAGCGAGACTCCAAACGTGTGTTGATCGTGGTGACTATTAATGAAGCTGCGCACCAAGTGGCGCAGCGCCTGGAATCATTATCAGAACAAGGAATTGATTGCTGCATAATAACAAAGAAGGCGGGTCAAGCGACGGACACACATTGGATTATTTCATCCCGCGACAACCTGGGCTAAACCACACCCGCTCCTTGTGCCGATTCTCGTTTTTCTTCGCCGCTTGATTGCCGAAACCGCCATTCGCCTTCCATGCGATTTTCTTCCACGAGGAGGGCATTTCATGCTCGCCCTCGTACCCGCAGAGCGCTATCCGCAGGCGTGGATTGTCGCCGTTGGCAATCGCCCATTCCCGCACCTTGTTCGCCACGTCCATGTCGTCAAAGGCGTAGAGCCCTTTACATCGCTTGGACGAGTAAGGTGGGTCAAATACTTTTCAAGGACATTTGAGATAGGAGCGGGCCCATGCACGCCTGTTCCCGCGCTGCTTCCGTTCAGCTCGATAATCGGCAGGCCCGCATAACCGATGCCCGCTCTTAGCGAGCCTTCACCGCCGCATACCGGACAGCGCTCCGCTTCGGCACGCGCGTGTCCGGCAATCCATTTGTGGCCCTGGGGGCACGTCAAAGAATTGGCCATTGCCATCTACCGAAAAGTATAGGGCAGTGAACGTGTCCATTATCACGGGTGGCAGGCTTTGTGCAAGTGGCTCGTGGCTGAAGCGCGACTTGACACAATCGCGTGGACAAGAACCCAGCCTCATGTCCTGGTGGGGACCGTTGCCCAGGTCACAAACCACACCGCGGTAATCGCAGTGAGTGTTACCAACCACAGAAGAACAGTTCCATAAACACCACAGACCCCACGGGGTTATTCAGGGTTACCAAGAAGCGACTCAGAACATCAGGGAGCATCGCTGCCCTCGACGGGCAGCTAAAAAACCCTACGCATTATCGTCAACTGGCTGACTATGCACAAATGCCGCCCTGTTGCTGATAGGTCTCTGTAACACGAAAAGAATTCCCGTCAGCGCCTGCCGATTGTCGATCGGTTTGCGACCCGGATATCGTCGCCGACGTCGCTTGGGTTTCGGCAAATGGGGTTCGAGTTCGGCCCATAACGCATCACCCCACAGTGCTTTGGCCATGATCGTACCTCCTTGTACACCCATGACATTACCAACCGCAGCTGTTTCGACCTAGGTCATTTTGTTAGAGGCTCTAAGCCAATAACAGGCTCTAGGGAGATTTCGAGTGTGCCCGCCGCCTTGCTCATCCCGGGTTCGATGAACACCAGGCGGGATGGCATGATTTTACCTGGGTCGGATGGTGCGGTGAAATCCTCGGGCCGAGCGATCCTTGGTCGCAGTTGATACGCCCGCGACAACGGAACGTTGCCCAGGAATGAACGAGGGGCAAACGGTTCCCACATGACCAAAGGCGCACGCGAGGCATCCGGTCCTGGCGGAGCCGGCGCCGGCGCCAAAAAGCACGCCGCGAACTCCGAGGTATCGCCGGCGGGACTCGTCGCCGTGGCCGAGATCCAATACCCAGACGGGATGTTCGCTGAGAAGCTGGCCGAGAACGGGACAAAGCCGCTGCCGTTGGTCAAAACGGATTTTGTGCCAACGAAGATCTGCCCTTCACCGAAGCCCGATCCGTCGCACAGGGGGTTGGCGAAAAACTCCAGCGAGTATGGCGTTGTCGGTGCCGCGGTCAGGTTCCCCGAGACCGTGATGGTGCCGCCACCGTTGGCCACCGATGTTATCGTGGGGAACGGCTGCAAATTGTTGCCGTTGTTGATGAGCCGAATTCCCTTGCCGCCGTTGTCACGGATCACGTTGATCCGAATCTCATTGCCGATGGCGTTGTCGATCACCACCCCCTCCGCGGTGTTGAACTCAATCCCGTTGCCTTCGATATAGGTAGCGCTGGCGAGATCGATAACTGCGACGCCGGTGCCGTTGGGCACCGGGATGTTACCGGTGGGGTCCGTACCGATGTAATTCCATTGCACGATATTCCCGGTGGTGCCGTTGTTGCGAATGGAGACGCCGACGCTGGTGTTTCCGGAGATCACATTGGTGAGCGTAAGGCTAGGTCCGCCGATGACGTTGTTCTTCGCCAGGCGGAAGATGCTGACGCCGACGGGATTGCTCAACGAGGAATTTCCTGTCCAGTCTGTGCCGATGAAGTTGCCCTCGACCCGATTCCCATTCGTGCCGTTGCCGCCGATGGCCACGCCGTTTCGCTTGTTGCCGGAAATGATGTTGAGATGCGATGATGTATTGCCACCGACGACATTGTTCGTCGCGGCCAGATCGATGAGGACGCCGATGGTGTTACTGATCTTGGCGGTGGCCGTCACGTCGATACCGATGCGGTTACGAATGACGGTATTGTTCGAAGTGCCCGAACCGCTCATGTGTACGCCGGCACGCCCATTGCCGGAGATCACGTTGGTGGCCGCGCTGGATAGCCCGCCGATCGTATTTCCGTTCGCGCCTTGATCGATCAACACGCCGTCGCGGCCATTGCCGAGGCCCAGGGTGCCGGTGACATCGGTGCCAATGTAGTTGCCTTCTACCATGTTCCCAGAAGCACTGGCATTGATCACAATCCCCTCCACGGTGTTGCCGGAAATCAGGTTGCCCGCGCCGGCGGCGATTCCGCCAATTGTATTGTTGGTGGTAAAACCAACGACGAGGACACCGGTCCCGTTTGGCACGGCCGCCGTGCCGGCCGGGTTCGTGCCGATCCGGTTTCCCTGAATCAAGTTTGAGGAAACGAGGCCAAGTGAAACGCCGATCGAGTTCCCCGAAATCACGTTTCCCGCCCCGGCCGCCGTTCCACCGACTATGTTCGAGTTAGCACTGTTTCCGATGTGGACGCCTGCGCTGTTGGGCGACAGCGCAATGGTTCCGCTAATGTCGGTGCCGACATAATTGCCCTGGATGGAATTGCCGGTACCTCCCAACATTTGCAGATTGTACACGCCATTACCGCCAATGATGTTCCGAGCGCTCGCCGTCGTGCCACCGACCGTATTGTTATTCGCGGCAAGCATGTAAACGCCGTTGGCGTTACTCAAGGCCACGCCGCCCGTCACGTCGGTGCCAATCAGATTACCCTGGATCGTGCCGGAATCGCCCGAATAACGTATGGCGACGCCATTGCCTGAAATGAGGTTGCCGGCTCCGGCGGCCGTCCCGCCGATCGTCGTACCGGTGATATTGTCGGCGACGTCAATGCCGCTCGCGTTGGACACGGGCAATGTACCGGTGGCATCGGTACCGAGGAAATTCCCCGTGACCTGGTTACTGTGGCCGTCAATGAGCACGCCAGTGCCGCTGTTGCCCGAAATGAGATTGCCGGCGCCGGCCGTAGTCCCGCCGATGATACTATTGGATGCGCTGAAGAGACGGACACCCGTTCCGTTGGAGATTGGAGCCGTGCCGGCGACGTTGGTGCCAATCCGATTGCCCAGCACCGTGGTAGAAGATCCCGACGCGAAGATACCACTTGCTGAATTGCCCGAAATGAGATTCCCGCTTCCCGAAACGGTGCCGCCTATCGTGTTGCTGGCGCCGACTCCAGTGATCAATACGCCGACTTGGTTCGGTAGAGCAGCGGTCCCCGCGGCATTAGTGCCGATGTAGTTACCTTGCACGGAATTATTGGAGCCGCCAATGTAAAGTCCGTTGTTGAAATTTCCTGAAATGACGTTCCGCGCCGCCGCGGTTGTGCCGCCGATGATGTTGTTGGAAGCGGTGCTCACGATCTCCACGCCGTGGGTGTTGGCAATCGCCGCCGTACCCGCGCCATTGGTGCCGATGGAGTTGCCGAGCACCGTGTTGGCGTTTCCGAACAGGACTACCCCGTCCACGGTGTTGCCGGAAATCAGGTTGCCGCTTTGAAACGCCGTGCCGCCGATCGTGTTATTGTTCGATCCGCTCAAGACATAAATGCCCGAGGAATTGGACACCGCCGCAGTGCCGGCCGCGTTGGTACCGATGTAGTTTCCTTGCACAAGGTTGCTGCTGGCTGAAAAGGAGCCTCCTAGCTGCACGCCAAAGGCGGTATTGCCGGAGATGAGGTTCGCCATACCCGGACCGCCGATCAAGTTATTGCTCGAGTTGAAGTCGATCACAACGCCGCAGTAGTTACCCAAAGCAGCCGTGCCCGATACATCGGTCCCCAGAAAGTTATTGTTAACCTGGTTATTGCCCCCCGTGAGAAGCAGAATGCCCGCAACGTTAAAACGGTTGATTACCAACCCTTGCACCCAACTCGAGCCGGCCGTGATAGTCAAACCGCTCACGTTTGCGCCGGCATTGCTTCCGTTTAGCTCGATAATCGGAAGACCCGCGTAACCCGGTTGCGTGACGCCGGTGATCGTCACTGGATCCGTAATCGTGGGCAGCGCCGACAACGGCGTAATCGTCTGCACCCCGCTGCCGATGCTGAAGTCGATCGTGTCCGACGCCGTGTTGGAATTCGCGTTCAAGATCGCCTGCCGCAATGATCCCGCGCCGGCGTCTGCCGTGTTGACCACGGTGTATGTGGCTAGTAATTCGCGAACTTCCAGTGCCTCCAGGCGCGGGCGGCAAGTATGGCGTGGAACCAAGCGCGGCATGATGGGACTCCTTTATCATGTATCGGTTAACGATTAGAAAGCAGCCTACCGTCGCCGGCCTGGCATTGCCATCAAAATCCGAAATCAGGCTGGATCGCGACACTCGGGGCTGTCTTCAGCACTCACCCAGGTGTCACTGTTGATCGCGTCGGTCCTTCCACCGGCTTCGAGCTGCGGGCGCACGTTAATCCGTACCGGTCTTTCATTGGACGACGACACCGGGGCATCCTGTGGAACATCTAACGGACGCTGATTGACATGCGTCGGTTTCGGCGGGAGATGGAAGTGAGTTTGCGCCTCAGCGCCCAACGGCGTCGTCGGGATCAATGGAATGTGGGGTGGCGGAGCCGGCGGCAGCGGAGCCAGAAAGCAGGCCGAGAACTCCGATGTATCACCCGTCGGACTCGTGGCCGTTGACGAGATCATATAGCCCGAGGGGACATTCGGCGTGAAGCCAGCCGAGAACGCGACGAAACCGCTGCCGTTCGTCGTAACCGATTGCGTGCCGATGTAATACCGCCCTTCGCCGAAGCCTGAGCCGTCGCACACGGGGTTGGAAAAGAACTCGAGCGCGTAAGTCGTCGTCGGCGCCGCGTTCAAGTTGCCCGAAATCGTGATGCTGCCGCCGCCATTAGCTATTGACGTCAGGGTGGGGAATGGCTGCAGATTATTGCCGTTGTTGAAGAGCCGAATCCCCATCAATCCGTTGTCACGGATCACGTTGGTCCGAATTTGGTTCCCGGTGGCATTATCGATGATGACGCCTTCCAAGGTGTTGAACTCAATTCCGTTGCCTTCGATTAGGCTCCCGCTGGCGAAATCGGCGACTATGACGCCGACCTTGTTGGGAACCGGGAAGTTGCCGGATGGGTCCGTGCCGATGTAATTCCATTGCACCAGATTGCCTGTAGTGCTGTTGCTTCGAATCGACACGCCCACGTTGGTGTTGCCGGAAATCACATTGGTTTTGCTAAGGCTCGTTCCACCAACGATGTTGTTCTTTGCCAAGCGTAAGATGCTGACGCCGACGGGATTGCCCAGCGGAAGGGTTCCCGTCCAGTCCGTGCCGATGTAGTTACCCTCCACCCGATTTCCATTGGTGCCGTTGCCGCCGATAGCCACGCCGTTGCGTTTGTTGCCGGAGATGATGTTGCGGTCCGATGCCGAAGTCCCACCGACGACGTTGTTGGTGGCGGCCTGGTCGATGAAGACTCCGAGGTTGTTACCGATTTTCGCAGTTCCGCTCACATCGGTGCCGATGCGGTTGTGGATCACAGAGTTGTTCGAAGTGCCGGAACCGTTGAAATGGACGCCGGCGCGGCCGTTGCCCGAAATGACGTTGGTGGCGGTGGTCGCCTGTCCCCCAACGGTGTTGCCGTTGGCTCCTTGCCATACAAGCACGCCGTCGCCGCCGTTACCTAATGCCAACGTTCCGGTGACGTCGGTGCCGATGTAGTTTCCCTCGATCACATTCCCCGTCGACAAGCCGTTGTCGATAAGAATGCCATGGCCGGTGTTGCCGGAGATGAGGTTGCCGGCGCCCGGGGCCGTGCCGCCGATGGTGTTGCTCGCCGCCGAATAGAGCCATACGCCCGCCCCGTTGGCCAAGGCGAGCGTACCCGTGACGTCGGCTCCGATGTAATTGCCCTGCACGAGAGTGCCTGCACCCTCAAGGACGATCGCGTTGTAGATATTCCCGGAGATGATGTTTCGGGCCCCGGCGGCAGTGCCGCCGATAACAGCCCCGGCCGCAAAACTGAGAACCTCGATGCCGAAACCATTGTTGGGGAGGGCAACGGTTCCCGTGACGTCGGTGCCGATGTAATTGCCTTGAACCAGATCGTTGACGCCATGCAGAGTGATTCCGTTGAACGTATTCCCGGAAATGATGTTCCGGGCGGCGGCGGTGGTGCCGCCAATCGTGGTGTTACCGGCATTGGTGAGGATGCCTGAGCCATTCGGTATGGCCGTGTTCCCGGCAGGGTCGGTACCGATCCAGTTGCCAAGCACCGTATTGTTATTCCCAAACTCGACATCCACGCCGACGGCGAAGTTACCGGATATGAGGTTGCCACTACCGGCCGCCGTGCCACCGATCGTGTTGTTGCTCCCGCCGACCAGTAACACGCCAGCATTATTTCCGACAGCGGTCGTGCCCACGGCATTCGTGCCAATGTAATTCCCCTGCACGGTGTTGCCGCTGCTATTGACCAAGAACACCCCGAAGCTGCTATTGCCCGATATGAGGTTGCCCGTCCCAGGGCCGCCGATGAGGTTGTTGTGCGAACCGTTCGTGGCATAGACACCATACACGTTGCCCAGAGCGACGGTCCCCGTTACGTCCGTTCCCAAATAGTTTCCGCTCACTTCGTTGTTGCCGGCCGAAATCAGATAAACCCCAGCGTATTCGAATCAATTGATCGTCAACGCCTGCACCAGGCAAGATCCCGCCGCGATGGTCAAGCCGGAGCTCAAGCCGGCGCTGGTTCCGTTCAGCTCGATAATGGGAAATCCCACATAACCGGGTTGCGTGATGCCGGTGATCGTGGCCGGATCGGTAATCGCCGGCAACGCCGACAACGGCGTAATCGTCTGCACGCCGCTGCCGATGCTGAAGTTGATTGTGTCCGGGCCGGTGTTCGCGTTGGCATCATTGATCGCCTGCCGCAGCGAGCCACAGCCGGCCGTGCTGCAGTCGGAGGGGTTGATGACCGTGTAGGTGGCGGGCAAAAGTCTGCCCTCGAGCGCCTCGAGGTTCAGACGGAAAGTGCGGCGGCGGGAAACGGAACGCGGCATGAGGTGGACTCCTTCTACTGGAAGAGCTACTTCGGCGTTGGAGCTAAGACTAGCGTCGCGACTCCGCCCTTGCAATCAAAATCCGGCTGTAAGCGTTTGGCCTCTCGGTACGTTGTAAAAGAACGTGACGAAGAGCGGCTTGCCATGGAAGTCCGCCAAGGTCTGCTCCCCGTGCGGCGTGGCGACGCGAACGCCTCCGAGGCTGGCCGGCCGCGCTTCGGGCGGCCGCCAGGCCGAGGCCTGGGGCGGCTCGGCACAGCAACAGGACGCTGGCGACGGGTCGGCGCGTGCAGACCCTCTCAGGGCTGCGAACCGATCAAGAACTCTTTCGGCCTCGCGGGGGGCCGTGGTCGGTTCGCGGGCGTTGTCGAGGCGGACGGGGGTGTCCTCGAGGGTTCCCGCGAACGGCCGCCGCAGGGCTGGGAGTAAGGCCCCCGTGTCGTCCCGGCGGGGATCGACGCAGCGGCAGGCGGCGGCGAAGAGGAGGGCGTCGTCGGTGGCGGCCAGTTCCGTCCCGATCGCCCTCTGGACATCGGCCGTGGGCGGGTGGCCGGCACCCAGGTTGTTCAGGTTCTTGGCGGTGTCCGGCCATCGCCGGCTGTTGGTTTCTGTGTGTCCTTTGGGCCGGAACCCGGATCTACGCAACGCTGACCAAGACCGGCCCCGGCGTGCCGTAGTAGGGCGTCTCCAGGTATTGTTCGTCGATGAGCCGCATCAGCCGAAGATTCTCGGCACTCTCCGGCGCCGGCTCGTAATAGTACGAACTCCGCGCCAAGCCCAGCAGTTCGCACTGCTCGGCGATGCTCAACTCGGGATGGTCGGGTTCGATCCATGGACGCTTCTCAACCGCCGAACTGGGCAGCTTTTTTTTTGAGGAATTCCAACTCGACCTTGAGCCGGCCGATCTGCTCGTACAACTCGGCCGGATCGATGGTCTCCATGGGCTTGGCGCCTTCACGCTCGAAAACAGATGGCGCCTGCTCGACTAAACGCCGCTTCCAGTCGTGAATCTGGGTGGGATGCACCTGAAAGCGTTTGGCCAATTCAACAGCTTTGCGGGGAGTCACGGACACCAACCATCCTCGTGGAACATCTCTAATGTGGAAATGCACCGGAAACTCCCGGTCGCGATTTTCGAAAGCATTATGCGAACGGCAGCGAATCCCGCTCGACATATCCGTCTGCTGGGGCACCCACCGCGTTGTCCATCGCCAAAGAGAGGCGACTGAAGCTTGCGGCGTAGCGTATCGGTTAAGAGTCCGCCGGCGGCTTTCGATCGCGATCTCAGCGATGCCGAGGTACGGGGGATTGCTGTAGTCTTCTAGTCACGTGTGTGCAGGACCGTCGCCCACGGTAACGGAATTCGACACCTAAACCCGCTGGAGGACGGCCGCGACGACGGCCGTAGAAGTACGGAAGATGGCGGAAGCGAAGAACGAAGCCCTTTTCGCATCTCTAGAATATCCACAAGGGAGATCTCAGAGTCGGCGATATCCGGTGGTTGTTCTCCGGCACGATCTGCAATTCCTCGTCGATCAGGTTGACTCCGTGCTTCGCTCTAAGTCTGCCAAGCGCGAACTTATAAGAAGCGGGCGCTGTCCCGTTACAATGAAGTAGCCACGAATCAGGAGACAAGGCTATGATGTTGTTCTGGAAGATTCGCTACTTGCACCGTGCAGACCAGCAGTTCAAGGATCGCAGTCTTTACCTTCAGACTAAGACACTCGATCCAGTTACCCGAGCGGCGGTCGAGCTTGTCGCCTTAAACCAGTCACCCAAGACGGAACGCGACATCATGAAATATCGCCATCTATTCCGCGAAGACAAGTCGAAAGCTGGTCCCGGTGATCCGAACAATTGGGACTCGTTTCGCACCGTTGGTCCGTCCGAGTATGTCGAGGATGAAACCGGCAAAGAAATAACGGATCAAGACATGGGGCCAATCCTGACCGGTTAGTCCAACAGCCCGACATATCCCGCAAGGTGCGAAACAGCACGACAACGACTCACTCCCGTAGTACGCGCTCGTAGTTTATCCGCCTTGACCTTGCCAAGCCGGGGACATAGTACGTGCAAACGCTGCACAAGCGCGCGGACAAAGTCCGGGAACTTGTTGACCGGTGGATGAGTTTGCAGCAGCGCATTCGGCCCTTCTTCGTCGAGGCCCCCCACGACCGCCCGCCGCGTCCTCGTTGTCGATGACAACCAAGACTCGGCCACCAGTCTCGGGGTCGGCTCTGGCGGCGGCGGTGTGCGCGTTTCAACCAAGATCGGCAGACGCACGGTGAACTTGCTGCCCTTGCCGGGCCCGTCGCTGCGGGCCTCGACGCGCGAATATCGGAGCATGGGGCCAGATGGGAGCGTCAAACAACGAGACGATTACACTGCTGGACGAATAGAGACAATTTTCTACTTGGACCGGTCTAAACCGAAACCCTGGGACGCCTCGGTTGTTTACAATGGCACGCGAGATGACAACGCTAATCAACCTGGTAATGGAGCTCCGACAATGCCGCCGTTCGGATTGCGCTACCGCCCCGCCGTGGAGACGCTGGAAGGCCGAATCATCCCTCGAGTCGATATCCTTAATCTGAACTACGCCGGTGACGGACTAACCTCTCATCTTCTCGACTTGCACTTGCCGGATGATTATCAAACCGGCCAGCCGTTACCTACCATTGTCTGGATCCATGGGGGCGGATGGCAAAGCGGAAGCAAGGCGAGCTGGGGCCCGGCAATGCCATTCGTCGAACGCGGTTATGCAGTAGCAAGCTTGAACTACCGTCTGTCCGGGGAGGCAATTTGGCCGGCGCAAATCCATGATGTGAAAGGTGCGATCCGCTGGCTGCGTACGCATGCGGCCGAGTACCATTTCGATCCGGCGCGCTTCGCCACGTGGGGTTCATCGGCCGGCGGCCACCTCGCCGCTTCCGCAGGGACCATGAACGTGACGCGTTTGGAAGGAGATATCGGCGGCAACCTCGACCAATCGAGTCAGGTTCAAGCCGTTGTCGACTACTATGGGCCGACCGATCTCTGGCAAATTTGGCAGGTCCCAGGCTATGCAGGTCACGGGGAGGCCGGCTCGCCGGAATCCAAGCTCATCGGCGCCACCCTCAAGTTCAACCCTCGGAAAGCCGGCGTCGCCAGCCCCACAACCTTCGTGACGAGTGACGACCCACCGACGATGATGGCCCACGGGACGTTGACCGACACGAACGGCGACGGAATCCCCGACGGCGACGGTGTGGTTCCGTGGCAGCAAACCGAAGTCCTTCACGACTTGCTGGACAACGTGGGGATCGACAACGTCGTGTACTATCTTCCCGGCGTCGGCCATGGCGGCCCGGAGTTCACGACGCCGCTCATGGAGCAACGCGTGGCGGACTTTCTCTCCGAGCATCTTCCGATCCCGATCACGCCGCCGTTTACCGGTGTCGAGCTACGCCACACAGCGACGGACTTCGAACTCATCACCAACTCCGATTCTGGGCGCACCGTTATCGCGGCCAACCGAAACGCGTTCACGGCCTACCATCGGCTTGCGACGGCGGACGATGTCACTGCGACAACTCCCGCAAGCTCTGCACGCCCACGATTGGCATTTGGCGCCGCTGCCGCGGAGTCTGACTTGTGGCAAGATCAATTTTGGCTGGGAGTGTGAGGGTTCATTTCCCGCCCGGCGGCGCGTACTTCTTCAGCCACGTGAACACTTCCTCGTGCCAGTATTTGCTGTTGGCCGGCTTCCGTGAGTGCAACTCTCAAACATCGGCGCCGATGCGAATGCACCCCTGGTCTTGAAGTAGGGGCTGGGCGTCAATTGCGGGAAGCGCCGAAGTTTCGGCGCTAGGCCTTCGAACTGAACGAATGTGCGTATAAAAGTCGGTGACCCAGTTCACCAAACTTCTGTTTCCAGAACATGCGATCTGATCTCCGGCGGGCCGACGGAACGAGTTGCGGAATCGTAGTAGGTGTCGCGGATAAGGGCGCCAAATGCCTTTCCGACTCGACGGCGACGCAAAGCCGCATTCGGCTGAATCAGCCGTTATCCCCCGCAGTTTCGGCGGCCCGGGCTATGGTCCCCCCGCCCGTCGTGTCTTTGGCCCACATCCAGTCGCGCACCTCCGGCATGTCCTCGCCGGATTTGCGGATGTAATTTTTGTGGTCGATCAGCTTGTCGTGGACGGCCTGCTTGACGGAGGCCGCCCGGGAGTCCAGCTGCGGCAGCCTGTCGATGACGTCGCCAACCAGGTGGAAGCGATCCATGTCGTTCAGGACCACCATGTCGAAGGGCGTCGTGGTGGTCCCTTCTTCCTTGTAGCCGCGGACGTGCAAGTTATCGTGGTTGGTGCGGCGATAGGTTAGGCGATGGATCAGCCACGGATAGCCGTGGAAGGCGAAAATGATCGGCTTGTCCTTGGTAAAAAGCAAGTCAAAGTCCCAGTCGCTCAGGCCGTGCGGGTGCTCGGTCTGCGGCTGGAGCTTCATCAAGTCAACCACGTTGACCACCCTGATGTTCAGCTCAGGCAGATGCTGGTGGAGCATCTCCACGGCCGCCAGCGTCTCAAGGGTCGGCACATCCCCGCAGCAGGCCATCACCACGTCAGGCTCGCTGCCCATGTCGTTGCTGGCCCACTCCCAGATGCCGATGCCCGCAGTGCAATGCTTGACTGCTTGGTCCATGCCCAGCCACTGCGGCGCCGACTGCTTGCCGGCCACGATGACATTGACGTAATTGCGACTACGCAGGCAGTGGTCGGTCACGGACAGGAGCGTGTTGGCGTCCGGCGGCAAGTAGACGCGGACGACCTCGGCCTTCTTGTTGCACACATGGTCGATGAAGCCGGGGTCTTGGTGGCTGAAGCCGTTGTGGTCCTGCCGCCAGACCAGCGACGACAGTAAGTAGTTCAGCGAAGCGATCGGCCGTCGCCAGGGGATGTGCCGCGTCACTTTCAGCCACTTGGCGTGCTGGTTGAACATCGAGTCGATGATGTGGATGAAGGCCTCATAGCACGAAAAGAAGCCGTGCCGCCCGGTCAGCAAATAGCCCTCCAGCCACCCCTGGCATTGGTGTTCGCTGAGCACCTCCATCACCCGGCCATCCGGGTTCAGGTGGTCGTCGTAGGACAGCGTCTCGGCAACCCACGCGCGATTGGTCACGTCAAGAACGTCCTGCCAGCGCCCATGGGCACCTGGTGGGAGCGCCAGTAATCCTCGGTCTTCTGCCCGTCCACCTCCTTTGGGCCAGTCCAGCCCTTGGGCGAGCGAAGGACGACCATGGGCCAAGGCGGTCGCTTGGTGAAGCCATTCTTGCGGGCGTCGGCCTGGATCGTCCTGATTTCGGATACGCACTTGTCAAGCGTCTCGGCCATGAGCTGATGCATCTTCAAGGGGTCGTCACCCTCGACGAAATGCGGCGTGTAGCCGTAGCCCTTCATCAGCGATTCCAACTCCTCGCGGCTGATGCGGGCCAACACGGTCGGGTTGGCAATCTTATAGCCGTTGAGGTGCAGGATCGGCAGTACGGCGCCGTCGCGGACGGGGTTGAGGAATTTGTTGCCGTGCCAACCGGTGGCCAGCGGACCGGTTTCCGCTTCGCCGTCGCCGACCACGCAGGCGACGAGCAGGTCGGGATTGTCGAAGACTGCACCGTAGGCGTGCGCGAGGGAATAACCCAGTTCGCCACCTTCGTGAATCGAGCCCGGCGTCTCCGGGGCGACGTGGCTCGGGATGCCGCCGGGAAACGAGAACTGGGTGAACAGGCGTTTGAGTCCCGCTTCGTCCGGCCCGATGTTCGGGTAAACCTCGCTATAAGTGCCCTCTAGGTAGGCGTTGGCAACCAAGCCGGGTCCGCCGTGCCCGGGTCCGGCGACGTAGACCACGCTCAGGTCGTTTTCCTTGATTACGCGGTTTAGATGGACGTAAATAAAATTCAGACCCGGTGTAGTGCCCCAGTGGCCCAGGAGCCGCGGCTTGACGTGCTTCAGTTGCAGCGGCTCCTTCAAGAGCGGGTTGTCGAACAAGTAGATCTGGCCGACGGACAGGTAGTTCGCCGCCCGCCAGAAGGCGTGCATCTTTCGTAGTTGTTCGGGAGAAAGCGGGCTTCCCATGGCTGTCGCTCCGTGAGGAATGTTGAGATCAAGGGCCTCCGACAAATGCCTTCTCGAAAAGCGATTCTTTCCTGCGCCCCGCACGATTCGTCGCGGGACTGGCTTCATGCACGGCTAATAATCGGTGAGGGATCGTGGTGGTATCGCCATGCGCAGGGCGTTGACCACCGCAACGACATCGATCACCTCCTGAAGGATGGCTCCGGCCACCGGAGGGAGGTAACCCGCCGCCGCGACTATCATCCCGATCAGGCTCAGCACCATCCCGCCCACGGCGCTCTGGAGCGCGATCGTGCGGAGGCGACCGCTGATGTGCAGGAACTCGTCCACCCGTTCCAGCGAACTCTCCAGGATCACTGCCCCGGCCGCTTCCGAAGTCACGTCGCTGTTCTGTCCGAAAGCGACACCCACGGTGGAGGCAGTCAGGGCAGGCGCGTCGTTGATCCCATCTCCGAGGTACACCGTGTTCGCTTTCCGCGTTTCCACGCGGACGATCTCCAGTTTCTGCTCAGGCGTCTGGCCGGCACGCACTTCCGTGATCCCGACCCGTTCCGCCAGGAAACGAACCTCCGACTCACGGTCTCCTGAGACCAGCATCACCCGGTCGAACCGATGCTTGGGGCCCAAATGGTGGATGAACGACGCGCTGTCGGCGCGTGGCTCGTCGCGGAATCGCAGCGTCGCCGCATAGCGACCATCGATGAGGATGATACACTCCAGCCCGCCGGAGGTGGCGGGCAACTCCGTCACCAACCGGGGCATCCGGGCGACTGCAATCTTCCGGCTCGTTACTTCGATGGCCCGCCCCGATACGGCGCCCACCAGCCCCTGCCCAGGCAGCTCGCTCACGGCACTGGCCTCCGGCAGAGCTGTCCCCGCCTTGCGAGCGGCATTCAGGATCGCCCCGGACAGTGGGTGCTTCGAGTATCGTTCAAGAGCGGCGACCAGCATCAGCACTTCCCTTTCGTCCCAGCCCTGTCCCGGCATAAGCTCCGTCAGGCGCGGCTGGCCGTAGGTCAGCGTGCCGGTCTTGTCGAAGATGGCCGTGCGGCACGTGTCGATTTTCTCCAGGACGCCGGGGTCGCGAATGATGATGCCCCGCCGGGCAGCGAGAGATACGGCACCAATGATGGCCACCGGGATGGCGATCAGCAACGGGCACGGAGTGGCGACCACAAGTACGGCCAGGAACCGAGTCGGGTCAAGGCTTACCGCCCAGGCCGCCAACGCGACGGTTACGGCCACGGGCGTGTAGATGGCGCCGAGCTGGTCTCCCAGCCGCCTTAGATGTGGGCGACCTTGTTCCGAGGCTCGCATCACCTGCATGATCTTGGCATACCGGGAGTCCACAGCAAGCCGATCGGCCCGGATGGTCAAGGCCGAATCGCCGTTGACCGCACCCGACAGGACGGTCGACCCGGGCGCCTTGGACATTTGGTACGGCTCGCCCGTGAGATAAGACTCGTCCATCACGCCGTGCCCTTCGACCACGGTGCCGTCAACCGGGCAGATCTCGTGAGGGAACACCACCAGCGTATCACCGAGCGCTACCGCCCCCAACGCGACGTCGGCCACCTCCCCATCCTGCCTGCGGTGTGCAGCCGAGGGCATACGCTTGGCGAGCGCCGCCAGCACCGAGGAAGCGCTGCGGACCGCGTAGGCCTCCAACGCTCCACCCCCGGACAGCATGAGGACGACCAAGGCCCCCGCCAGGTATTCGCCGAGTAGAACCGAAGTGACGATCGAGATCCCCGCGAGCAGGTCCGAGCCGAACTCGCGCCGGAGCAGTTTGAGCAAGAGTTCGAGGACCAGCGGAACGCCGCCCAGCGCCAAGGCGAGGATGAGAGGGAGATCGACGAGCTGTAAGCCGAAGGCGGTGCCCTCCGGCCGGAAGGCGAATCGCAGCAAGAGGTGGCAAGCAATGGCCAAGAAGGCCACGACAGCGATCAGGGCTTGCCTGCGGCTCGCGACCGGCGCCTCCCCTGCGAGTCTCACTTTTGTCATGTATTGGCCTTGTGCGAGTGGCGCTCGGAGGGCTGCGACAATCCGGGGGCGCGCTGGTATTCTTATCACGATTGCCTCAAAGAAGTAGCTCCCGAAGCCCACGCTGGCAGAATGTAACCGCGTGGCCAAGCGCTTTCACTTCGGCGCTCGGCGTCCTGGAGGTAAGCCCTACTCGTGTCGGCGCGTGCACGGAGCTAAACACGAAACTCGACCTGTATAACACCATCGTTGCAACCAATACTGTGACAGTCGCGAGCCCGACCGGAGCTAGTGCCCCTGACATTTTCGACCCTAGCCAGCGAGGTACATCTCATGGTCACAACCTTATCGGCGACGTGAGTGCCGCTGACAAGCCCTATAAGGTCAGATTCGACTGTGATCCTATCCTAAAAGGAGACATCTGCAACGAACCACCACGTCTCCTCCCGCTAACAGATAATCTGGGTCCTACCCATACGATGGCACTTGCGCCAGGCAGCCCAGCCATCAATGCCGGCGACAACACCAATGCCCCTGAATGGGATCAGCGCGGTCCAGGATTTCCGCGCATCTACCCGCTGCTGGGAGGCATCATCGACATCGGCGCATACGAGTGCCATAGTCAGGATTGCACTATCGAACCGTCAAGAACTCCCAACAATGGCGGCCGCGCATTGGCCATTGTGGTGGCAGCGATCTCACAACAAGACAACGCGAACATGTCTCGTGGTTTCGGCTCTCAACAGCCTGTCCATGAATTGGATAGTGTAACCCGTCATGACTATCCCGCAGAGACCAACCAAACCGACATTCCAACACCGTTGGAAATGCACCGCACTATTCCGCAAACCTCGGAAACGACCATCTTTGCCGACGTGCTAGCCCATTCGACGCTAGACCCGTTGCTGGTATCCTGGTGAAGGGCAGGCTTGCGCCATACGAAGCATGGGAAAGGGGGAAGCATCGTGGAAACCTTTCGTTCGAACCTTGTGGGTAAACTAATCCCATCCGGTTGAGCTGAGCTGACGACATTTTCCAAGTACGATGCCGCGATAGTTCGAAGTGACGTGTTTTCGCACGCGTCGCGCGCAGTCGGAGGCGTTGTCTCAGGAATGCTCGCTAGTTTTTGCTTTGGTCCGAGAATTCGTCGATGCCCTGCGCAGAGGAAGTGCGCACGAGAGCTCATTCGCACGTTCGCATTAGGCCGCGCGAGTCACGATCACGCGCGGAAGGTGACGTCTGTTGGATCGGAATTCAACACGGAGTTCGAGTTCCGCACCCGGTTGACCTTTGACGAGTACCCGCGGCTGCGCACACGGCGATGCCCGTGGCCATCCTGATCGCGGTTCGAAACGCGGACGGCGACATGCCGGAGCCGAGAATTGCTTCCAATTTGACACTTTTCACAAGAACCTCCCCAAATAAAGCGTTGGTTGAACCGGTCTTTCCCAGATGGACGTCATATGGGAACACGATTTCGACAGCCGCCACTGATGGTACGGCGGAGGGAAATGTATTCGAGAGGAGGTCGGAATGCAAATCCGCGAGCACGGTGCGGTTGTTGACTATATAGCCTATTCTCGGTGGTAGCTTACTTCGATTGCTAAACTTCAGGTCAGAAACGAATTCCCACCCACAGGTCCCAGGCGGCCGGGTTGCCTCGCGGACAGCCCGGGGCGGAGCAAGTAGAAGCAAGTAGCGCCTTTATCCCCCTATGACGCGACAAATGATTCAAGGAGATATTCCGACGGTTCCCGGCAACGTTCTATTGTCTGGCCCGGTACGCGACACGGCAATCAAGTTTCGAATTCATCGACCGGCTCCCCTTACGCAATTCGAACTTTTGACCCAGTTGTGAACAGGTCGGAGTTGTCAACTACTGGGTCAAGCATCGTTCGGCCTGTTTTTCACGGCGTTTTCTAGAGATATGAGAGATCCCTTGTGCAGTTCACAGCCGGGGCGGAATTTCGAATGTTCGAAATCGGCATCTGCTGGGCGCTGCCTTTGACGTCGAGGCGCCGGGTCGGAGCGGCGGGTGAACCGTCTTGTCGAACGTCCGTGCTGGGGCGCCTCCGCATGCGCAGGGCTCCTTTAGAAAATTGGGTTGATAATGGCGAGTAGGCGGTGGGCTTCTGAAATGAAGAGTCGGGAATGATGGCTGGGTCCGCCAGAAGACAGCCACGAAACGAAAACCTGACGACACTGGCGGGCGGATGCTCCGTTTCCGACTTACCCTTCTGATACTCCGAAAGGCAGGGCCGAGAGAATCGCCTATCTCTCGGCCCGTTTCTTTTCCCGACTCACGTTTCACACTATCCGGATTCTCAAACTTGACCGCTCCACGCAGCGGGGCAGACAAAAGTAGTTAGCCCAGCCTCTTAATATCAGGTTGAGTTTCGCTACCTGGTCTGGGGCGTCCATGAAACACATTCGGCGATCCGTGCGTTCACTCAGAGTCCGGCACAGTTTGCGGACTTTTGCGGCTGCGGGAGCGGGTCCGATATAACTCCGTCCCGTTCGCCGCGAGTAGCGCTTCCCGAACGTGTACCCAAGAAATGTGAACGTATCCGCCGGTAAGCGCCACCGCCGCGTCTTCTTCTCGTTCACCGTCGCAGTTTGCTCATCATGGTCCGCATCACGGTCATCGCTTCTTCCGCGGTGCCACGACAGCAGATCACGAAGTCATCCGCGTAGTTGACGATGTGCGCGTTCAGCCGCGCCGCGTGTCCCAGCACCTTCCAGCCCAGGACGAAGCGCCGCATATACAGGTTGGCCAGCAACGGGGATGCCACCCCTCCAACAATCTTGCGAGTGGCCCCCACTGAGGCCTCGATCAAAAGGGAGTGGTCGGCGAGGAAAAGGTCATCGGGACAAGTAAGCGGCTCGGCACCGGGAGATTGGGCATGCGGAAGCGCGATTTTCATGAAAAATAATGGAGGGGCCTACTTTTTCTTAGCAGATGCCTTTGACAAGGGCTTGGCAGAGGACTTTGCCTTTGCCTTGTTCTTGTCTTTGCCCTGGGAGAGCTGCCAGTTGGATGGCGAATAGATAGCGGAAGTTGACCTTGATGCACTTCGCGGTCATTTCGCGGGTGTGCAGCTGGTTCATTCAGGGGATTATCAAAGACCAGGAATGCCGTCTGTTAGTTATCGTCCGTCAATCATTCAGCATGAACGTGACCTGCAGGTTTACCTGATAATCTTGCACCTTGCCATTCTCGATCGTCACTCGTTGGTCCTTCACCCAAGCCGAGCGGATGTTCTCGACCGTCTTCGCGGCGCGTGCGATTCCTTGAACAATGGCATCCTCGAAGCCCTTATTCGACGTGGAGCTGATCTCAATTACCTTAGCGACTGACATGTTGCGACCTCCGATAGGGGACAACTTTCCCGAAAACGCTGGCCGACTGAGTTATTGTAGGCACTAATGTCATCGCGCCCATTGTACGCGCTTCCGATCTGCCTTTGCTGTTCGTGTGCGCGCTGATTCCGGTTTACTGGCGCCACTATGGTCCCGCTAATTTCATGTTCTTGCCGTAGAGCCCATCAAGGTCACCGACCTTGACTTGCCCCGCAGCGCCGCAATTTTCACGCACGCCTGATATAACTCCGGCGCAACGGCAAGGACCAACAGCACGACGGACCAGTCGTACTTTGTGTGCGGTGATGTGTTACCGATGTCGCCTGAACATTGACGGGTTTTACCGAAAGCGAAAGCGGAGGGCTGCCCGCCAAACCACGGTCTTTAACCGTTGAGAAATGGCTCGGTCACCCCCGATCAGCATTCCTGGCCCATCGACGCGGGACGCGTGACGCAGTCCACGATCTTTTTCGAGAAAATCGAAGAATTTCCCAAATCGCGCGTCCGGTTTTGGCTCCAAATCACCCTTTAGTAGTAGGGACTCGCGCGCACGTTCGGCGTGCGCCTCCATCTGGTCAACGTCGTACTTCGAAGGAGGGTGATCGATGGCATGGATAAATCGTGTTCCTACAAGCACTTATCGTCAATCGCCCAAACGTAGCGCAGCCAGACCACCGACCCTTGAGCCGCTTGAAGATCGTCAGCTGCTATCTACCTGCCACGTCACGCGACTTACCGATCAAGGCATCGGCAAAGGCTTCCGCGGCGATCTGCGCTACTGCATCAACAAGGTCAACGCCGAGCCGGGGGCGGATCTCATCTTTTTTCATGTAACCGGTTCGATCAATCTCAATAACGCGCTGCCTCAATTAACGTCGGAAATCGACATCCAAGGGCCGGGCGCCGCTCTTTTGACGATCAACGCCCAGCGAAAGGCGCGGGTTTTCTATGTGAATCCCAACGCGAATATTGAGATCTCCGGCTTGACGATGCGTGGAGGGGACTCCAAAAGCCCTAACTTCGGCGGTGGTATCTACAATCTCGGTGACCTTACGCTGCAGGACTGTGCCGTCATCGATAATATCGGGTGGAAAAAAGGCGGAGGGATTTACAGCGAAGGGGACCTATCGATATCGAACTGCTCCATTTCCGCGAATTTCAATGACCACAATACCGCGCCATACGAGGATTGGGGCGGAGGGATTTACAATGCAAGCACTGGCAGTTTGATTGTTAACAATTCCCACATTTCAAACAACCTAATCGAACCGAGCCTCTCGTACATCGCCTACGGCGGCGGACTCGCAAATCTGGGTAGAGCCATAATCCGTGAAACGACAATTCTCGGAAACAATGCCAATCTCATTGATCGTACCTCTTGGGGCGGTGTAGGCGGCGGCATCTATAACGGCGGCGACTTGCTGGTAGAACAGTCTTTGATTGCATCCAATAGCGTGATCGGCGACTTCTTTGCATTCGGCGGCGGGATCGCTAATGGGCTAATCGATGAGCTTGTTGGCGAGGTTTACTATAAGCCGAGTGGTGTGGTGACCGTGGTTAACAGCACCATCAATGGCAACCTCGCTCATGCCTACGGCGATCTCGGCTATGGCCTTGCTCAAGGCGGTGGAATCAATTCCACCAACGGCGGATTGATGACGATTCAACACAGCACCATTGTCGGCAACCGCCTCGATTATTGGCATGAATACGTTGCCGGATTCGGAGGCGGCGTCGCCAGCAAGCATCTCTCGAAGAACACGACCAGCCCGATTCACATTTCCAACAGCATCGTCGCAAATAACGAGACGTTTCACGATGGCCCCAATGTTTACGGCGACCTCACTTCGTCGTCTTTCAACCTCTATGGCGATCCGAGCGGTGGAACCGGTTACAGCGGTTCAGATTTGCTGAACGCCGATCCGCTCTTGGGCCCGCTGCAAGATAACGGCGGCACGACGTTAACCATGGCCCTCCTCCCCGGCAGTCCCGCCATCGACGCCGGCGACAACACCGACGCGCCGGAATGGGACCAGCGCGGCCCGGGGTTTCCTCGAATTGTGAACGGGACGATCGACATTGGGGCGTTCGAGGTGCAAGCGACGCCAATACCTTCTCATACACGACCTGGATGTGTTCTGCTCGCCCTGGTTCTGGCCACCGTCGATTTGGATGCACTCACGTAACGCATGAATGGAGGATGACAAATGCGTCGACAAACGTTGACGGCTCGTCCACAACTCGTATTGCTGGAGGCCCGCGATGTACCGAGTTTCTTGCCGCCGGTCAGTTATGCTAACGGCAATTACGGAGTCACGATCGCAGATCTCGACCACGATGGCCATCGGGATCTGGTGTCTGCGACTGGAAACATCTGCATCCGCTTTGGAGACGGCACGGGCATACTGGGGACGGCAATTTGCTATGGCACGCCTGCGATTAGCAATGATGTTCGTGCGGCCGACGTTAATTTAGACGGCAGTCCTGATCTTGTCGTTGGAACCTACGGTAAGGTCGAGGTGCTGCTGAATAACGGGGACGGCACGTTCGGCTCACCTTCGGAATTCCAAGCCGGCCATTGGCCGTGGCACGTTACGGTTAAAGAGCTCAACGGAGATGGTAAGCCCGACATCGCTGCTTCCAATTTCGACGGAGGCCTGCAAATCCTATTCGGCAATGGTGACGGCATGTTCCAGTCAGCCTCCTTCTTTGACGTGGGCGCAACTACTACTGACGTGGAGGGGGCTGATTTTAACGGCGACGGGTGGAATGACCTTTCCATCGACAATGGTCTCGGCAAGTCGGTCAGCGTATTTCTGAATCGCGGCGACGGCACCTTTAAGCCAAAGGTGGATTACTCCGTCACCAATCAGCCTTGGGGCCACGAGCTCGGCGATGTCAACAAAGACAACCAGATCGACTTGGTGGTTGCCAATGGTGGCAACACCGTAAGCGTTTTGCTCGGAAATGGCGACGGTACGTTTCAACCACCACTGGACTACTCGTCCGGTGGCGTAATTGCGGTCTTCCCAGTCATTGTTGATTTCAACAAGGATCGTAAACCGGATATCGCCGTTGCCCACTACTACGCTCATGGTGGCGCTCAGCCCGCAAGTGTGTTGCTCGGAAATGGGGATGGAACATTCAAGTCCAGCCAGGACTTCATTTTCGGAACCTCGTCAACGGGAGTGGCTGCTGGGGACCTCAATAACGACCGATTTCCGGACCTCGTAGTCGGTGATAAAGAGGAGAACAAGGTTCACGTCTTCATGAATGACGGTGTGTGGACCGCGCCCATTCCGCAACCAGGACCGGGGCGTCTTTCCGATGGAATCGGCGCAGATCAGGCGCCGATCAACGCCGTCGTGAAAACACCTGCGGAACAGCGCGGGCCCAGCTATGCTGTTGTAGATGGCAGCATTGACATGGGCGCGTTCGAGGCGCAGTCGTCGCAGATACTACCGGTGACACCACCATCTTCTCGCGCTGATCTTGATTTCCTCGGCATCGTTTTGGCTACGGCTAATTTGGATTCACTCACCTAAAGGATTCGTCATGCATTCCCAAGCATCGAAGGGTTGTCTCCGCCTCGAAGCCCTCGAAGTGCGCACGATGCTCTCGACCTGCCACGTCACACGCCTCACCGACCAGGGCATCGGCAAGGGCTTCCGCGGCGACCTGCGCTACTGCATCAACAAGGTCAACACCGAACCGGGGCCGGATGTGATTGACTTCACGGTGACGGGGACGATTAATCTAGGTTCGCCTCTACCGGACCTCGCATCAGACGTTCAAATTCAGGGGCCGGGAGCGACTGCACTAAATGTGCGTCGCAGTACGGGCGCGGATTACCGAGTTTTGACGGTGGCAGCGGGAGTCACCGTCGAAGTAACGGGCCTGACTATCGCTAACGGACAGGTTAAAAACGATGTGGGCGGCGGCATCCTCAACCGGGGGACACTTGCTTTGGATGACGTGCGTGTCATTGACAATTCGGCAACTAATGCCGGGTATTACAAGGAGATTAAGGGCGGAGGTATCTACAACGAAGGCACTCTTACAATAAGCAACAGCAGTATCGCTCTGAATTACAGCACCAATGACTCTTACATTGTTTCAGGCACCTGGACCTTCGCATACGGCGGTGGCGTCTACAATGCCGGAACGCTGACCATCAGCGATAGCGCGCTTTACCAAAATCGTGCCATTTCCAAGGGTGAGTCCTTGGGAGATGCGTACGGCGGCGGCGTCTACAACGCAGCTGGCAGCGTCACCGTCGTGCGCAGCACCTTGGCATCAAACCTTGCTGACGCTTTCGGATGGTCGCAGGGTGGCTTAGGGCTGGGTGGTGCAATCGGTGGAAACGGTGAATTGTCCATCGCCGACAGTACCATCTCTAAGAATGGCGCCTCCGGAGGGGCTGCCGGCGATACCGGCGCTGGCTATGGTGGCGCACTTTCCCATGGCGGCCAGACCTTTATCACGAACAGCACGATTACTCAAAACAGCGCTGGTGGAGACTGCTGGTGCACGCCTTTCGGAGGAATCTCGATTTCAGGGACGACGACGATTACCCATTCCACCATTTTCGGAAACTCCCAAGGCGGGATTGATGTGCATGGTTCTCTCACGTTGCGGAACAGCATCGTGCAAAGCGTGTCGGGTGCGATTACGAGTTCTGGCTACAACCTCATTCGTAATTCCAGCGGCGGAAGCGGGTACGTCCCTAGTGACATTCTAGATGTCGATCCGCTGCTCGGACCACTAGTTGACAATGGTGGCCCGACATTGACGCTCGCTCTCCTTTCTGGAAGTCCTGCCATCGATTCGGGAACGAATCAGATGGCACCCGAATGGGACCAGCGCGGGCCGGGCTTCCCGCGGATTGTGAACGGCACGATTGATATTGGGGCGTTTGAAGTGCAGGCGTCACCGATGCCGACGGCCGCAAGGCCTTCGGCTCGTCCTGACATTTTCGCGATGATCTTGGCGACCGCTGATTTGAATTCGCTTACCTAAGTCCTTGACCGGAGGATTTGTCACACGCATTCACGAACATCGAAGGCTCGCCGCCGCGTCGTGTCTGGGCCGCGGCCGCAGATTTTAACCTCGAACCATTACGAAGGAGTTTGCTCCCATGACTCGACTCGCAAACAAGATTCGGAAGCAACACTTGTTTTTGGAGACCCTGGAGCGCCGCGATGTGCCGAGTTTCGCGGCCACACAAATCTTTTCCTCGGGCGGGAACTTTCCTTTTGCCCTAGCAACGGCGGATTTCAACAGCGACGGCAACGCCGATGTCGCTACCGTCCGCATTACCACGCCACGCTTGTACGTGTCGCTAGGCAACGGAGACGGCACGTTGCAAGGGGAAACCGAATACGTCGTCGGTTCCAATCCGCGTTCCGTCACCGTTGGCGACTTCAACGGCGACAATGTGCCGGACCTGGTCACGGCGAACTTCGAAGACGGCGATGTGAGCGTCCTTCTGGGCAACGGCGACGGCACGTTTCAAACCGCCCTTAGTGGGCCAGGTGGGCTGAAGGCATCCGACAGCGCGGTGGCGGATTTCAACGGGGACAGCATCGCCGACCTCGCGGTTGCCAATAACGCGATCAACGCCGCTTTGAGCGTGCTCATGGGCAACGGCGACGGCACGTTTCAAGCCGGCCCCGCCTACGCCGTTGGTAACAGCGCACCCAGTGTGGCGACGGGCGATTTCAATGGCGACGGAAACGCCGATGCCGTCGTAGCCGTTCAAGGCGGCGTCAGCGTTCTGCTCGGCAACGGAGATGGAAGTCTGCAATCACCCACGACGTATCCAGCGGGAACCGCTCCGTTTCACGTCGGCGTTATCGATTTGGATGCGGATGGCGATTTGGATCTCGCCACGGCCGGCAACAACGGCGTCCACGTGGCGCTCGGCAACGGCGACGGAACGTTCCAGGCGCCGACCGGTTATTTACTAGCCGATGGCCGAAGCCTGGATTTTGGGGATTTCAACAACGACGGCACTACGGACATCGTCGCGGTCGGAGACAACCTGGGCCTGCTGCTCGGCAACGGCGACGGAACGTTTCAATCACCCATTCTGTTCTACGGCGGTCACGATCCCGCCGCCGTGGTCGCCGCGGACTTCAACGCTGATACGAATTTAGACGTAGCCGTTCTGAATCCCGCTGTGGTTGCCATCGCGCGCGGCACCGGTACTGGAAGCTTTCACCTGGCCGCCGTTTTCGCGGCGGGCGGAAACGGTCCACAATCCGTGACCGGTGGCGACTTCGACGGCGACGGAAATCTGGACCTGGCGGTGGCCAACCTGGAGAGCACCACGATCAGCGTGCATCGTGGCCTAGGCGACGGCAGCTTCTTGCCTCCCACGCGCACCCGGGCCGGCGGCTTGAAGCCACGCTCCATCCGAGCGGCGGACTTCAACAACGACGGCAAGCTCGACTTGGCGGTCGTAAACAACTTTTCCGCCAACGCCGCCATCCTGCTCGGAAACGGAAATGGAACGTTTCAAAATCCCCAACCATACGCGACCGGCGCCTTTCCGATATTCCTCGCCTTGGGCGATTTCGACGTCGATGGCGATATTGATCTCGCGACGGCCAACAACAGCGACGGAACGGCAAGCGTTCTGCTAAACAACGGCAATGGCACCTTCCAAGCACCGGTAAACTACAGCACCGGCGACTCCCCTCGCGCGGTGGCGGTCGCCGATTTCAATAACGATGGCAATCTCGACCTTGCCGTCTCCAACTTCGACGCTCAGACGGTGAGCATTCTGCTTGGAGATGGCAGCGGCGCCTTTGCATCCGGGACCGACATTGTTGTGGGCGCCAAACCGTCTGCTATTTCGGCGGGAGACCTCAATGCCGATGGCAACGCGGATTTGGTAGTTGGAACGAGTACTCCCAGTGTCGTGAAGGTTTACCTGGGAAATGGGGACGGCAGCTTCCAGGCAGCCATCGACTATATCGGCTCAGGCGGGACGGATTCCGTCATCTTGGCGGACTTCAATAACGATGGCCGTCTGGACATCGCGACCACAAATAACCTGTCGGGAAGTGTGACAAGCGGCGTAGTGAATGTGGGTTTGGGAAATGGCGACGGCACGTTTCAGCCACCTGCGAGGTTTTACACGGCCGGCAACAATACCACGTCGGTCCGCGCGTTTGACCTGAATGGCGACGCGCTTCAAGACATCGTTACCACGAACTTCACCGGCAACACACTCAGCGTGTTGCTAAACGAACCTTCGCCGCCGCTGCCGATCGGAGACGGGCCACGACCGTTCGCCCTGCCGGACGCCGGCGAAACTGCGGAGCTCCATCCGAACACCACCCTGACGCAAACATCCCGCCGCTCAGCGATTAATCCCGTGGGTGAGAGCGCAACGACGCTAGCACCCCGGCCGCATTTCGCCTCGCGCCACATCGCCCGTGTCGCGCTCGCCGAAACAACTGACCCTGTGTTTGGCTTACTTTCAACGAAACTGAATTGATCATCGATATCGAATCCCTTTTCTCGGAGGAGCGCTCTCATGCCTCGACGACTTTCTCGATTCGCGAATAACGTTTGGAGACGGCGACTGACTTTGGAACTGCTGGAGCGCCGCGATGTGCCGAGTTTCTTCGGGACCGCGGCGTATGCGGGAGGCAATCAAGCTCGTGCGCTCGCCGCCGGCGATTTCAACGGCGATAGCCTCGGCGATGTTGCCGTCGCTAGTTACGGCGGTTCCGGCGGGGTCAGTATTCTTCTGGCGCAGGGGCCGGCACGTTGCAGTCCGGCGCTCATTATCCCACCGGTTTCAATACCCGCGCGCTCGCGGCTGGAGATGTGAGCGCCGACGGCATTATTGACCTAGTCGCCGCGAATTCCACTTTCCCAAACGGCACGATCAGCGTGCTCATCGGCCGAGGCGACGGCACGTTCAAGCCGCCGGTCAATTACGCCGCAGGCGAAGCGCCTTCGGGCGTCGCTATCGCGGACCTGAACAATGATAGCAAGCCTGACCTTGCGGTGAGCGACGATGCCAACTTCGGAAGGATCCGAATCTACCTGGGCAACGGTAACGGCAGCTTCATTGCTCCGTATGACTATTTCACGGGTGTGTTTCCATACGCCCTGATGGCAGAAAACTTCGACGGCGACGCCGACATCGATCTCGTTTCGGCATCACCGTTCTCTGCACAGGTGAACGTGCATCTGAACAATGGCGACGGCTCATTTGCGCCTCGGGTCGCATACAACGCGGGCGGAGCGGCAATCGCATTGTCTGGAGGAGACTTCGACGGAGACGGCGACTTCGACATCGCCACGGCGAACTACAACACGACTGGGACCATCGGAATTCTGCTCGGTAACGGCGACGGCACATTTGCCGCGCCGGTGACATACACAGCCGGGGCCAAGCCAACCTCGCTCGCATGCGCGGACTTCAATGGCGACGGCACTCCCGATGTTGTGATCGGCAACCCCGGCAGCACGAAGTTGTTCGTGTTTCTCGGCCTCGGTGACGGCACGATCGAGCAGGCCGCGACTTACGTCGGTGGCGGCTCGACCCGCGCGGTGATCGCGACGGATCTCGATAACGACAGTGCTGCGGACATCGTGGTCGCAGACGACTCGGCCAAGACGGTTAACGTGCTGCGCGGCCTCGGTAACGGCGCATTCACGGGGGCAGTGCTCTACGGCCTGACCAGTGCCGACATCATCCTGGTTGACGACTACACGGCCGACGGCATAACCGATGTCGCGCTTCCTAACTTCGGAAGTATTCAAATCCTCCCCGGAGTGGGTGGCGGCCAGTTCTCCGGCCCGCCGCACATCTATCACGTCGGCGCTATGATTTCCGGCGCCGTGGGCGCAGACTTTAACCTTGATGGCAGACCGGACATCAACGTCGTATATAGCGGAGCACAATTTGACAGCACCGGCACGGTAGTGCTTGGTGGGCCAAACGGCGGCTTTGACCTGGTCGACTCCTACGCCCTCAGTGCCCACTTCCCCGGCGCCGTGGCGCTCGCCGACTTTGACTTGAATGGAACGTTGGATGCGGCGACGAGTGGCAATTCACCGTCAGGCAACCTCCATGTGCTCTTCGGAAACGGAGACGGAACCTTTGGCGGCAGTACCGACTACAACGTCGGTGGCCCAAACGACGTGGAACCTGCGGACCTCAACAATGACGGCTACCCTGACATTGCCCTCGCGACAGTAAACAGTCCTGGATTTCTTACCGTTTTGATCAACCGCGGTGACGGAGTCTTCTTCCCGGCGGTAGAATACGCGGCCACGAACAAACCGACCGGTCTCGCGATCGGCGATTTCGATGCCGATGGCGAGGACGACATCGTCCTGAGTGTTTCCAGCTCATCGGTAATTAATGTCTTCCTAAACAACGGCGACGGGACATTTCAACCCGCAGTTGCATACAGCACGGGTTCGCAGCCGAATGATGTGGTCGTCGCCGATTTCAACAGTGACGGCCGGGCTGATATCGCAACCGTCAACATCGGCTCCCAGACGGCAAGCGTCTTCTTGGGAAATGGCAACGGAACTTTCGCGCCGAAACTCGATACTTCAAGCGGACCAACTCCCTGGAACGTCATGGCGGCTGACTTCAATGAAGACGGCAATCCCGACCTGGCCGTAACCGACAGCGGCGCCAGCGGTGGGGTGAGAATCTTGCTTGGCAACGGCAACGGTAGCTTCCAACTCCCGATCTTCACCGTGGCCGGCCAGTCTTTAGGCGGTGATGTTGAAGATTTCAACAGCGACGGCCATGTTGATATCGCGGTCACCAATTCCGGGGTGTTCACCGTGTTTCTGGGACGAGGCGACGGCACTTTCGAACCGCGCGTGAGATATTTCACGGACGAAGCGCCCGCGGGTATAGCTGCCGGCGACTTGGACGCTGACGGCGATCTCGACGTGGTGGTCAGAAACCATGCCATGCTTCAAGCCGTGATGGGTCGTGCCGACGGGAGCTTCATCGCTCCGGTGAACTACATCGCAGGCGTCGCCCCGCGGGCGGTCGCCACGGGGGATTTCAACAGTGATGGCCGTCCCGACCTCGTTATGACCAACTACGTCAGTAGCGGAACGGTGACCGTGTTGATTGCCAAGAGCAACGGCACCTTCAACCCGCCTCAAAACTTTGCCGTCGGCGCCGGTCCGTCTGATGTGATCGTCGGAGATTTCAACGTCGACGGCCGGCTGGACCTTGCCGTCGCCAACGAAGGCAGCAGTTCGATATCCGTTTGGCGCGGCACCGGGACCGGCTTCTTCCGCCGCGTGCTGAGTTTCGCTTCGGGGAATGCACCCATGTCCCTCGCCATGGGTGATCTAAACGGCGACGGCAAAATCGACTTGGTTTCGGCGAACCTCTCCGGAACGGCTAGCGTTCTCATCGGCAACGGCAACGGCACCTTCCAAGCACCCGTTGACTACAGCGCTGGTGAGGCGCCAAGAGATGTCGTCATCGCTGACTTCAACCAAGACGGCAAACTCGATGTGGCAGTTTCCAACCAAATCCCGGCTGGCAAAGTGACGGTCCTGATAGGAAACGGTGACGGCTCGCTCCAGGCGCCTTTGAGCTACGTCGCCGGCAAATACGCCAAGGCGTTGGTGGCGTTCGACTTCAACGGCGACGGCTTCCCCGACCTTGCCACCAATACGGACGATGGCTTGTCCATTCTGTTCAACGGCGCCGACTGGGCGCCGATGCCGATCCCGTCCGACGATGGCCTGCGCCCGCAGCGCCCCTCGACATCGGGCCGATTCTGGCAACCGCCTTTTACAACGAGGCGAAACACGACCTAACCACACCCGAATACGCCACCGACCTACCGCGAAGCGGTTCAACAACACAGCCCAGGGTCGCGCAGCGCACCCTGGGTGATCCAGCCGACGACGAAAATACCCTGCGCGGGTTTGACAGCACGCCGCCTGTGCAACCCCTTCGGGGTAGATCGATGATACGGGTCAATGTCCCAGGGTGCGCTGCGCGACCCTGGGCTGTGGAATGCAACCCCTTCGGCGTAGAGGAGGAATTGTCATGACTTCCAAGACTTCGTGTGTTTCAACCGGCCGCCGCTCAAGAATCTCGTCGTGTCCTCTCGTGCTCGAACGCCTTGAGCGCCGGGATCAGCCAAGTTTCATCACGGCGCCGGCGTATCCGGTTGGCCCGGATGCGGATGCGGTGGCCATCGGCGATTTCAATGGCGATTCCGTTCCGGATTTGGCCGTCACCAACTACAACGTCGCGGACGCCGTGACCATTCTGAAGGGAAACGGCGACGCCTCCTTTAAGGCCGTTTTCAGTACGCCCGCCGGCCAGACACCTAGCGACATCATCACCGCCGAGCTTGATGGAGACGGTGTTCTCGATCTCGCCGTGGTGAACGACACGATCTCGAACAATCTGCTGGTGTTGAAAGGAAACGGCAACGGCACCTTTGCCGCCAACGGCACCTACACCGTCGGAAAAAACCCATATACCGTCGTGGCCGCTGACTTCGATGCCGACGGCGATATCGACCTGGCGACAAACAATTTTCACAGTCACAACATCAGCGTGCTCAGGAACAATGGGGTTGGTGGCTTCGTTAGCGCGGGCGATTACTTCATTAATACCTTCGCATGGGACCTGATCACCGGAGATGTTAACGGCGACGGTGCCGTCGACCTGATCGCTGCCGGGTGGGACATCAAGATTTTGCTGGGCCAAGGTGACGGCACGTTCGTCAATGGCGCTAGCTGGAGCGACGCCGGTCCATGCGTGACGGCGGGAGACTTCGACGCCGATGGCACGCTAGACCTGGCCGTGGCGGACGAGCTGTCTACGGTGGCGGGCGGCGAAGTAAATGTGTGGCTAGGGAACGGAGATGGCACCTTCGCGTTCAACCTCTCCTACCCGGCGGCAAACGACCCCCAGGCAATGGTGAGCGCGGACCTCAATGGCGACGGTGACTTGGATCTGGCAACGGCGAACGGGGCTGGCGGAGGCATAAGCCTGCTCAAAGGAGTGGCAGGAGTGGGAGACGGCCGGTTCATGCCCATAACCGGATTTGTCGTCGGCCACGCGGTCCAAGAAGTGGCGGCGGCCGATCTCGACGGCGATGCCGACATTGATTTGGTCGTTCCCAATGGAACCCCGGACGGCACCGTTTCGGTCTTGCGCAATCGCGGCGATGGTTACTTCCAGCCGGCCATCGCCAGTTTTACGACCGGTGTCGCATTCAACGTCGAATCGGCCGATTTCAACGGTGACGGCACGCCCGATCTAGCGGTCACCGGGGGAGCTCATTATGGTGTCCCTGCCAACCAAGTGATCGTCAACCTCGTGAGTGCGGACGGGTCCTTGGGCACGCCGGTCAACTATACGGTGGGCAATGGCCCCGGAGGATTGGTAGCCGCGGATTTCAACAATGATGGCTTCCCCGATCTGGCCACTGCCAACGGTGGCGCGAACACCATCAGCGTGCTGATGAACAAAGGCGACGGCACTTTTTTCCCAGCCAAATCCTTCGCCGCCGGTCAATCGCCGGCCTCAATTGGGTCTGCGGATTTTACCGGCGATGGAAAGCTCGACATCGTCGTCACAAACCACACACAGAGTCAAACGCTTCGTCTGCTACGTGGCACGGGCAGCGGTCGATTTCGCGCCCGCAGAGTTTTGAAGCCGGCCCGTATCCTGGCGTCTTGACCATCGCCGACTTCGAATCCGATGGTGACGCAGATGTCGCGGTCGTTGGCTGCCCCATACAATGCGGTGATGTTAGGCTTGTCTTGGGTGACGGCAATGGCTCATTCGCTAGTCCGGTGTCATATCCTGTCGATTACAGTCCGTCCGACATAGAGGCAGCCGACGTCGACAACGACGACATACTTGATCTTGTCGTCCTCGCCAACGGCAACGTGTATTTCTTCCAGGGCCTTGGCAACGGCACATTCTCAATCAACTTCATCTACAATCCGGGCGGGAGTGGCCTTGAGGTCGCGGATTTCAATCGCGACGGCGCCGTCGACCTGGCTCTCACGCACCACCTAGTGCCTTTGAAACTAATGGTCGGAAACGGCGATGGCACATTCCAGATTCCGCAAAGCTACACGACCGGGGATCTTTACACGGATGCGGAAGCGGCGGATTTCAACGGCGATGATTATCCCGACCTGGCGATGAATCGGCTGTACACCGAAGACGTGATCGTGGCGCTCAACGCCGCCGACTGGCCGCCGCTGCCGATTGGCGTCGGCCCGCGACTGTTCGCCCCGCTGGACGTCGGCGACAGTACGGAGATGCTGCATCCGACCACCTCACTGACGCAAACATCTCGCCGCTCAACGATTAATACCGTGGATGACGGCGCAACAGCGATCCGGCCGAAGTATGTGTCGCGTAGCATCGCTCGCGTCGCGCATACCGAGACGATTACCGCTGCATTGGATGTGCTTTCGACCGAGTTGACATAGCTACGAAGAACATGCTGGCTAACGACAGGAGGAACCGTGCGATGAGAAACCGACTGACTCGCGTTCACGTCGCCCATCGACCCCGTTTGGAATCCCTAGAAGTCCGCTTGCAACCGGGGGATGCCCTGCTAGGTGTCTTGTTCGGAACGGCGGCATTGGCGGGCGACACCCCCGCGACAATGGAAGCCGGTGAAGCGACGCCATCCGTGTCGATCCTGTCCAAGGACGATTTGGATGTTCTTGAACTGATGAGCCCGCCCTCGGAGATCGTGCCGGTACGCGAGTCTCCTCAGCTTTCGCGACGATCGACGGAGTTGATGGACGGTGTCGAGACGCTTCTAGGTCCCGACACCGCGAGGCACATCAGCATCAATCCAATCATGCCATCATCGGGCGGGCAGCACTTCGTCGCTAATGCGTCGTCAAATGTAGGGATGTCGCGGGACGCGAAGCCAAGCGTGTCCGTTCTTCCAGGCGAACTATCGAGACCGCTATCTCTAAGTCCAAATGCGACGCGAAAGGGCGCGCCGACCCGCGACGTTCCGAAGTCGCAACCAACGGCACGGGATTACGGCAAGCTGCCACTGACATTCGAGGCGAACCAGGGACAGACCGACTCGCGCGTGGATTTCATCGCTCGGGCTGGTGGTGCGACAGTGTTTCTGACGCCGACGACGGCGGTGTTCTCCATCTCATCCGAGCCGGCGAGAGATGTGAACCCTCCAGAAATTGGACGACCTCAGGAGGCTAACACTCCTTACTCGCTCGGTGTGGCGCTGCACATGCAGATCGTTGGCGGAAACCCCGACGCGACGCCGGTTGGCCATGACCGGCAACCCGGTATCGTCAACTACTTCGTCGGCAACGATTCGTCGCAGTGGCACGCCAACATTCCGACGTTTGGCGGTGTCGAGTATCGGGACGTTTATCCTGGCATTGATGTCGCTTACTATGGCAACAACGGACAACTGGAATACGATTTCATCGTCTCACCAGGTGTAGATCCGAACGCGATTACGTTGAACTTTGCGGGTGCGAACGGTGTGGACATCAACCCGCAAGGCAATCTGGTCGTGCACACTGCCATCGGCGACGTTGTACAGCAGAAGCCTCTGACGTACCAGCAAGTGGGCGGGACACGGCAAGAGATTACGAGTCGGTATCATTCGGAGGGGACGAGTGTGCGGTTCGAGCTAGGGTCGTATGACACGTCACGACCCCTGATAATCGACCCGCTCGTGCTGGGTTACTCAACGTACCTGGGCGGACCGGGCGGTGCAGAAGATGGACGCGCAATCGCGGCGGATAGTGCCGGCAATGCGTACACGACCGGTTCGACTACGTCGACCCACTTCCCTGTCACACCGGGGGTGTTCGACGCAACGCTCAATGGGAATGCTGACACGTTCGTTGCCAAATTGAACGCGGCGGGCTCGGCGCTCGCCTACGCCACATACCTCGGCGGATCCGAGGCTGAGGTAGGCGAAGGGATCGCCTTAGATGAGGATGGGAATGCCTACATTAGTGGGACGACGTATTCGACCGACTTTCCCACTACACCGGGTGCCTTCGACACAACCTTTGGTAGTGGATGCTCCCCAAGCTCTCCCTGTCCGGATGCGTTCGTCGTCAAGCTCAACGCCACGGGAGCGGCACTGTCCTATTCGACCTATTTGGGAGGGGCAAACGGCTCGGACGTTGGCGGTGGGATCGATGTGGACGCGGAAGGGAATGCCTATGTGACCGGGACCGCGTCCAACGCGTTCCCAACCACGCCGGGTGCGTTTGATTCGGGAGGTTGCGGCGGCGACGCCTTCGCCACGAAGTTGAATGCGGATGGTTCAGCGCTGGTTTACTCGACGTGTTTAGGCGGAAGCTCTTTGGAAAACTACTCCCTCGATGCGGATGCCTATGTCAATCGGCCAGCAATAGCCGTGGACTCCAGCGGCAATGCGCACATAACCGGCTCTACCAACTCCACCGATTTTCCGACTACCCTCGGGGCCTTCGACACGACGCACAACCACGGCAATGACGCCTTCGTGACCAAACTGAATGCGGACGGCTCCGCGCTCATTTATTCGACCTACCTAGGTGGGGGCGCGATATTCAATGGAGGTGCGGACTATGGCACCGGAATCGCTTTGGATTCCAGCGGCAACGCGTTCGTGACGGGAATTACGTTCTCTGCTAACTTCCCTACGACGCCCGGCGCCTTTGACACGACGTATAATGCCGGCGGCAAAAGCGACGCCTACGTAGCCAAGTTCAATGCAACAGGATCCGCCCTTGTCTACGCAACATACTTGGGAGGGGTCGGCCAGGACGTTGGGCATTCGATCGCCGTTGATGCCAGCGGATCCGCTTACGTCACAGGCTACACGGTCGCGTCCGACTTCCCGACGACGGCGTTGGCTTTCGACACTTCGAGTAATGGGGGGGAAGATGCTTTCGTCACCAAGCTCGATCTCGCCGGCACTACCCTCAGCTACTCGACTTATCTTGGCGGTTCCTCGTCCGGGCTGGTCGGCGGCGACTACGGTAATGCGATCGCCATAGACAGCGGCGGAAGTGTCTACGTCACAGGACAAACATTTGGGTCGGACTTCCCAACGACGCCGGGTGCCCTCAAACGGCGCAATCGTTTCGGCCAAGCCGACGCCTTCGTGACTAAGTTCGTAGAGGCGTGAGGTGTTACGAGCCTCGCACGCTCTGGGATTCGACGAAGGGTTTTTCGATGAATGGACCCAGTAGTGGCAGAGTGGGTGCGTTATGTGGCCCCTTGCCCAAGTCCCCGGAATGCTAGCGCGAACGGCGCTGCCAATAGCATCAAATAGATTGCAATGGGCAGGTCGGCCCCGGCGTTATGATAGCCCGTGAAAAGCAGGCCCGGCAAAAGGATTGCACACGCAGGTACGGCTGCTTCCCCCATCTTAGAGTAATCGACCTTCCATGCGCCGATCGCCGCTCCAATCAAGACCGCTGCAAGAACGCCGCCCAGTTGTGCGAAGCTCAAGATCCCGGCACGTTCAAGAAGTCCGCCAATTGCCCCCGAAATCAGCGCCAGGATTCCAAGGAATGCGAAAGGTGCCCCAGAAACGTGCAGCAATTCGAAGACTGTTCCAAAGAGCGACGATCACGACGCTGACGCCAACCGTCCAAGCGAAACGCTGATACGGATTCGCAATTTCAGCTTGGCAAAGAAGGATGGCCACAATTACGGTGATCGAACAACGCACTAACAGGCGCACGAGCGCGGACAAGCAGACAACATTCTCGACTATGCCGGACGCCAATCCCAAGAGGGCTCCGGGCAGCAACCAGTGCCAGCCATCTTCGGGCATTAAGAAGTTCCAACGGATCTGTCCCGACGCAGCCAGAGCCATCCAACCCGAACAAAGACCGGCGGCCACCGCGAGGCCGCCAATTGCATATCCGTGACGCCCGACGCGCGCCCCAAGAAAAAGGACAACGAAGGCGGCGACGGCCGGTGTGACCAACCCGTGAAATACGGCGTCCAGAATCATTTCTGGTGAAGGCACCACAGAGACGGACTACTTACGAGCGATTTTTGCTGAGACCCGAACCGTAACAATCTTGTCAACCATGTCGGGTCTATAGGTGATCCCGTGCTCCGTGCGGTCAAATGCAAAAGTGCTCTCGATCGCAAGGTGGTCCGACGTTTCGGTGAACTTAGCCGGAAAAGTGATCGACTTCTTCGTCCCGTGTAATGTCAAATCGCCTGTGACCTGGTGAGTATCGCTTCCCGAGGATGGCGGTTCGATTCGGGTCGACACGAATGTGGCTTTGGGGTGCTTCTTCACTTCAAAAAAATCCGGGGACTTCATCGCACACTGGCAAGTTTCTGGCGGAGCTCCGCCGGGGACCCCAACGCGCCCGGCCTTTCGAAATACGACGTCTCGACCAAGGGCTCTGGCGAGAAGCGATACGTCATTGTCGTCCTTACCCCGCATTCCGGAACATGATGATCTCATCTTCGAGCTCATCGACGCCGCCGATGTCCAGCAACTTGTCGCCGTTGTAATCGAAGATGAGAGTACAGGAGCCGGCTTGCTGGGCCGGGAGTTTGCCGGTCTCGGTGAAGAGGCCGGTGCCGGTGTTGGTGAAGATGGTGTAGTCGTCGGAGCTGAAGTTTGAGACCACCGCGTCCAGGCTCCCGTCGCCGTTCAGATCGCCCAGGCTCACGGAGAGGGGGAAGTTCCCGGCCGGGTAGCTGACGGGCCGGTTGAGCTTCCCCGTCCCGTCGCCACGAAGGACCGCTAGCGTGTCTTGACCGCTGTTCGCGATCTGGACGTCGGCGTAGCCGTCGCCATTGACATCGGCCGCCTTCACAACCCACGGGCCGCCGCCGGCCCGCTGGTTCATGCTCTGGACAAAGCCGCCGGCCCCGTCGCCCAGGAGGACATAGACCCGCTTCGTCTGCTGGGCTCCGAACACCAGGTCCATGATGCCGTCGTTGTTCATGTCCGCGGCGGCCAAGCCATAGAGCTTGGCCCCGGGGACATTGAAGAACTGAGTCTGCGGCTGGAAGGTGCCGTTGCCGTTGTTCTTGAACAAGGACAAGGTATTGCTGCCCGAGTTGACCACGACGAGCTCGACGGCCCCGTCGCCGTTTACATCGAGGGCCGCAATCCCTTTCGGAAATGTCCCGGTCGTGTAGGTTTGCGACGCCTGGAACGTTCCGTCGCCCTTGCCCAACAGGACCGACATACTGTTGCCGGCGGTGTTCGACGACGCGATGTCGGTGAAGCCGTCGCGGTTGAAGTCGCCCGCGACAGTCGGGCTGGCGCCGGGGCCGATGGGATAAATAACCATCGGGACGAAAGTCCCGTCCCCGTTGTTCATGAAGACACGCATGTCGGCCGAGTCTTCGTTGACGACGGCAAGGTCCACGATACCGTCCCCGTTCAGGTCGGTAGCTTGCCCGCCGTAAGTCCGTACGTTGTTGCCCGTGTCCAGATGACTCTCGTCCACGAAGACGTTACCGCCGCCGGAAACGGCCTGGGTCCAGAAGGTCCAGGCGTATCCGGCGGTTCGCAGTTTCTGACCGTTCACGGCCGCGATGTCGTGGGTCAAGAGCACCTCGACCGGTTCCCCAGGCATGAACGGACTTGCCGGCATGTAGGTGACCGCAAGGCCGTCCGCAGCGACACGAAATGCCCCCGGTTTCATCCCGCTCATCCGGCCGAAGACCGCGAACGTCGTCGGGTTAATCGTGATCGGATTAACGGGATCGCTGAATTCCACCACCAGGGGCTTGTCGACCGGCCAGGCGAGGCCGTTCGACGACGGCTGCGTGGCCACGACGCTGAACTCGGCAGTCCGAGAAAGTCCGTCCTTCCCAGTCGGGGAGTTTCCCCGTTCCGGTTTGAGGGAAGGCAGCGCCGCCGGAATGGCCCGCGGCAATGTGCCTGCTTGCACTTCGACGGACCCGCCGGTCGAGCCCACCGTGCCGCCTGCCACCGTACTAGTTGCCCGGACGAAGAGTGCGCCGACCTGGACGCCGCCGTCCGCAAGTTGGGCGGACGAGCCTGAGCCGACCGGCAAGGCTGCGGACTGGGAAACATGCCGAGGTTGAGACCGGAGCCGTCTTCTGATTAGAGGATCCTCCAAGAGGCTTTCGCTCGTTTCCAGCATGCCGGCGGGCTCCGACCAGGTCATCCACCACGACGTGGCCCGATTCCGCCCCGCAGCCAAGCGCTCCGTTATCTCGACCATAAGATTCTGGGAAGTCTCACCGGGGGCCGGCGAACCGGCCGTGTCGCTGCTCGGCTGCCAGCGCAACGTCGCCGGTGGCTGCGGCGGCGGCGCGACGGCTCCAGAGCTCGGTAGCCTAGTGCCCACCAGCTGATCGCTGCCCATCAGATTGCCGGGCGGCACACGATCCTCGAGCAGTTCCAGCTGAAGCGGCTTCAGGCCAACGCGGTGGAATCCGGCGGTGCGCGCCGTTGAGCTGTACTTCATGGGAGCCTCTTCTGTGAAGTAGTGAGAGCGTACTCGCTTAGGGCCGCCCGGCCTCGCTAGGCGACCATTGAATGCACTGTGCGGTATTCTATTCCTTTCGTCGATACAAGGACGGTGTTCCTAAGTTCTTCCTTCGTAGGGCGGTGGAACAGGATTTGGTCGATCGCCCCGGACATGAGTAGACTCGGTCCGAAACGCCGACGTAGGTTACCGACTTCTTCAATGGACCCCTCTTTGCCAACGGTATTCGTTATCGCCTGTTGACAAGAAGGCTGTGTCGAACCGACGCGCAAGATCGACTCAACAAGCCTGCGATCACCTCCTACGCTCTTCCTCGATTTCTGACTGCTCGATGTCTGCAGACAGAAAGTCAATGTAGTCCTCAATCCAACGGATGACGGTTTGATTCTTCTCACTAGCCAGCCACTCCTGCGCCTGACTACGATGAGACCGATAATGATCACTCGCCGCTCCGCACCACGCCCGCGAATGAAAATGACACCACAGAGACTGCGAAACTCTTCATTGTTGCCGTACCTTGCGACAAACTCGCGCGTGAGTCGACCGCCGGGACTAGCAGCCATCGTTTTTGGCAACGCCCGGATCAGCCAATAAGCGCAATCTTCCACGTCCTGATCCACCCACGCAAAGAGGATGTTGGGGGGAACGAATTGAATGGGACCAGGCGCGTCGTTGTCGGAGAAGCGATGACCTCCCTCCGAGAACCAGTGCCGAATGCCGGAAGACCCTCGCTCGCCCGTGGCGGAGTACTACAGCGGGCCGAACGGTCTTCAAAATACCGAATTGGTCAGAGAGAGACAATTTGTTTGTTCGGTCCGGTGGAGCGGGACGAACAGTCACGGTTTGGCTCGGTGAGCGGGTGCGACGCGAACTTCGAGCACCGATGACGGTCACCTTGCGTAATGTATGCATGACCGGCCCCGAACTTAACGTCTTTCACTAATCGCTCGCCCTCATGGGCGTAGTCATCTTCGTCCTTTAAGACACCTACACATTGGGGAGCTGGGCCCCTCCATGAACGAGCAACCATCAACTGGCGCAGGTCCAACGCACATTGTCACGAATCAGCCGCCTCCCCTGGAGCCCTACAATCTCTTTACTACCGACGTCGCCCTGCAAGAGGCCGTGGAGCGCGAAGGCGGTGCAGCGTACGTTCCTCATCTCTGCGAATACGGACGCTTGTGCGGCGAAGACCTTTGGCCGTTGGCGTTTCAGGCGAACGAGAATCCGCCACAACTCCGAACCCACGATCGTTTTGGTAATCGAACGGACGTCGTGGAGTATCATCCTGCCTATCATCAATTGATGGCCGCCGCCGCAGGGCACGGTATTACCACCTTGCCTTGGCGCGGCGACGCTAAAGCGGGCGCGCACGTTGCCCGCGCAGGCGCTGCTCTTCATGCATCATCAGGTAGACACGGGGTCGGCCTGCCCGCTGTCAATGGGGTTCGGCAGCATCCCGTTGTTGCGTCGGCAACCGGAGCTGGCCGGCATGTGGCTCGACAAATCGTTGGTCCCGAGCTACGATCCCCGCGATCTCAATCCCGATCGGAAAACCGGACTCCTCACCGGAGTGACTATCACAGAGAAACAAGGCGGCTCCGATGTTCAAGCGATTACGACATCCGCAAAGCCCGCGGGCCAGTGCGGTTCCGGCGAAGCGTATAACGTGGTGGGGCACAAGTGGTTTTGTTCGGCGCCGATGTGTGATGGATTCTTTACGCTCGCACGCACCGAACAAGGTTTGTCGTGTTTTCATTTGCCGCGGTGGCGGCCCGACGGAAGCAAGAACGCGTTCGAAATCCAACGTCTAAAAGACAAACTCGGCAATCGATCGAATGCCTCGGCCGAGGTGGAGTTCCGCGGCGCCCACGCCATCTTGGTGGGCGAGCCCGGCCGGGGGATCCGGACCATTCTGGAAATGCTCGCTCTCAACCGGCTCGATTGCCTGGTCGGATCGGCTGGGCTCATGCGTCAGGCTACGGCGCAGGCGATTCATCACTGCCTGCATCGCTCGGCCTTCGGAAAGAAGCTGGTCGATCAGACGCTAATGCGGAATGTCCTCGCTGACTTGGCTCTCGAATCGGAAGCGGCCACGTTGCTGGCTTTCCGCGCGGTTCGCGCCTTCGCCTCTGGCGAGACCGATCAGCGCGAGCGCGTTCTGTTCCGGCTCCTGGTTTGCCTCGGCAAGTTCTGGGTCTGCAAGCGAGCGGTGTATCACGTCAACGAAGCACAAGAATGCCTTGGCGGTGCAGGCTATATCGAGGAATCGATCCTCCCGCGCCTCTTCCGCGACGCGCCGCTTAACTCGATTTGGGAAGGCAGCGGCAATATCCAATGTCTGGATTTCATTCGGGCGCTCCAGCGCGAAGAGCAAGCGAGCGATGTATTAGTGAGCCAGCTAGAAACCGCCAAAGGTGCGGATCCCGACGTGGACAGATACCTCCGACATGCACGAGATCTAATTGCGGACCAAACTTCGCTGGAGGATCGTGGCCGTCAGCTCGCGGAGGTGGTCGTCACCGCTCTTCAGGCGGCGTTTTTGCTTGGCGGTGGCAACCCGGAGGTCGCTGCGGCGTTCATTCAATCGCGGCTCAGCGCACGGCTTGCGACTGGCTATGGCACTCTTCCGCCGACGGCAGCCATCGGCACGCTTATCGCCCGTGCAACACCGTGTCCGAGTCAATAAATCGGGCAAGGCGAACAATGGCCGATTTCCCATCGGTCGTTTTTGTTCGGCGGTACGCTCGCGTGGCCCCCGAATCCCACGTGATGCGAACGTTTATGCCCGCCCCAACCTGCTGGAAATCTCGATAATTCCTCCACGAATCCCCTTGCTGTCCCACCACCCGCGATGTAACTGACTGACTGTTCGCAGCCGCAATTCCGCGCTGCGAACGGACAGCCGAAACGCCGCAGGCGTCGCGTGGCGCCCGCCGCGTGCGGATGGCCAGACTCCACACGAAAGGACCGAATCATGGCGAAGAAGAAAACGGGAAAGAAAAAAGGACCAGTGACCGAAGCTGACACTAAGACCGGTGAGGGCGCCGGGGCCGCAACCGGCAAAACGAAGAAGGCCAAACGCGAGCCGAAGCCGAAGAAGGTCAGCGCTCTCGACGCCGCCGCCAAAGTGCTCGGCGAGAAAGGCGAGCCGATGAACTGCCAGGAGATGATCGCCGCGATGGCAGAGAAGGGGTACTGGAAATCGGCGAACGGACAGACGCCGGCAGCGACGCTTTATTCCGGAATGTTGCGCGAAATCAACACGAAGGCGAAGGAGTCGCGGTTCGTAAAGGCGGAACGCGGGAAGTTCGCGTTAGCGGGCGTCAAGTAGTCACGATCCCGCCACGGTTCGCCCACGAGGCCGCACGTTGCGGCCTCTCTCTCGTGGCTGACGGCTTTATCACGCGGGGCGTCTACGCACGCGACGATGAAAAACAGATCGGTCCGAATCGTCTGTACCGCAGGTGACGCATAAGAGCGCGTTGCGTTCCATATGCCTGTCAGGTCTAATGGTTGCAGCCAGTCGGCAGAGAAGAGCCATACATGCTAGACACTCCGGTTAGCCTGTTGGAACGCCTTAAAACGCGCGGGAAAGCCGACGATTGGGAATCACTGGTCGGCATTTACACGCCTCTCATTCGGTCATGGTTCAAGCGCGATGCCGGACTTCGTGACGATGCCGACGATTTGACCCAGGAAACCCTCGGCGTGGTGGTCCAGAAGCTCCCAGAGTTTGTTCGCCAGCGATCCGGTTCCTTTCGTCGCTGGCTCCGGCTGATTACCGTCAATCTTGTGAAGCGGTATTGGCATGAACGTCGCAGTCGAGAGCGCGCGATCACCTCGGGCGTTGAGGAGTCGCTTCTGATGCAGCTGGAGGATCCATCCAGCGACTTGACACGGCAATGGGAGCTAGAACACGACAAGCATGTAGTTGACGGCCTGTTGGCGATGATCGAGCCGGAGTTCACTAAGCGAACTTGGAGAGCCTTCAAACGATACTGCATAGATCGGGTCGCACCGGCCAAGGTCGCGGCACAGCTTGGCGTATCGACTAACGTCGTTTTTCTGGCTAAGTCGCGCGTCCTAAAACGCCTACGCGAAATCGGACGCGGCCTGCTCGACTAGATGTCACGCCCGAGACGCGAATCAACTTGGAGAGTGAAATATGTTCCCTGACGAACTTCATTCGTTATCTGACCAGGGTGTGCTCTTCGGAATCCTCGCCCTGCAGGCCAATTACATCGACCGCGACACATTCGTGGATGCAATACGCGTCTGGGCGATCGACCGTAGTAAACCGCTGGCGCATGTCCTGTCGGAACACGGTAAACTACCCGTCCAACGACAGGTAATGCTCGAGGCGTTGGTAGAGGAGCAGCTCGCTGCCGATGCCGACAAACGCCACGTGCCTCCCGGGACGCCGACGTCGGTCCTTTTGCCACCGAGTCGCGATCATATCCGTAGCTCTGAATCATCGCCAACTTCGCAAGACAATTCACTCGGTTTCAGCAAGACCGCATCTAGCAAGAATGGCCACTCGCCAACTTTTGAATCCGTGAATAGGAGTTCAGGTGTTGATCGCTATCGAGTTTTGCGCCCGCACGCCAAAGGCGGCCTCGGCGAAATCTTCGTTGCGCAGGACCAAGAACTTGATCGAGAAGTCGCGCTCAAGGAAATCCAAGTCGACCATGCGCACCATCCGTACTTTCGCGGCCGTTTCGTTCGCGAGGCCAAAATAACCGGCGGACTGGAACATCCGGGCATCGTAGCCATCTATAGCCTCGGCACCCATGCGGACGGCCGGCCGTTTTACGCGATGCGATTCGTCAACGGCGTCAATTTGAAGGAAGCAATCGACCGTTTCCACGAAGCCGACGGACCGAATCGCAATCGAAGCCAGCGTGGTTTAGAGTTTCGGCAATTGCTTCGACGATTCGTGGACATGTGCAACGCCGTCGCGTACGCCCACAGCCGTGGGGTTTTGCACCGCGACCTCAAGCCAGGCAACGTCATGCTGGGGAGTTTCGGCGAGACATTGATTGTCGATTGGGGACTGGCGAAGGCAGTAGGAGATGTAGAGAATTCAGAACTCAGAATTCAGAAGTCAGAATCTGTATCGGATACCGAGGTGATCAATACTCAGCCGGGCGCGGCGGTGGGGACACCCGCTTACATGAGTCCGGAGCAGGCGGCGGGTCGGGTCGAACACCTCGGGCCGGCCGCCGATATTTATGGACTCGGGGCGACGCTGTACACCGTACTGACGGGACGGCCCCCCTTCAGTTCCGGGGATCGCGGTGAGTTGTTGCGCGCGGTGCAGCGTGGTGAATTTCCGCGACCGAGGCAGGTCAAGAAGGATGTGCCGGCGGCGCTCGACGCAATCTGCGTCAAGGCAATGGCCCGACAACCGGCTGAGCGATACGCCTCGGCCCTGGAGTTGGCCGACGACGTGGAGCATTGGCTCGCAGATGAGCCTGTATCCACGTACCGGGAACCGTGGCGCGAACGGACGCGCCGCTTCCTCCGCAAGCACCGCACGCTGGCGACCAGCGCCGCGGCGACGATTTTGGTGGCAATGTTCCTATCCAGCGGCGCGGCGATTTTGCTCAACATGGCCCGCGCAGGCGAGCGGGAGGCGCGCATCGATGAAGCCAAACAGGCGGTGGCGGCCAAGGAAGCTGCACAGCAAGCCAAAAAAGCGAGCGAACATGCCGAGGCTGCAACGGACTTTCTGGTCGAGGCGCTACGTAGCCCCGATCCCAGTCTTGATGGTCGAGAAATCAAAGTCGTGGAATTGCTCGATCGAGCAGTCAAAAAGGTGGATGAGAAGTTTTCAGACGATACTGCCATGCGCAGCCGGCTGCTGGCGGCGCTTGGAAAGACGTATGCTGGCCTTGGATTGCCCGGACGCGCCGCGGAAATACTGAAACGAGCCCTCGAACTCCAACAAGCCATTCACGGGCGGACCCATGCCGATACTGTCCAAGTAATGAAAGACCTGCGGGATGCATACCGGGCCGACGGCAAGTATGCCGAAGAGACGCAGCTAGCCGAAGAAATCGTCAAATTAGAAACGGCGAAGTTCGGGCCTGATCACCCTTGGACCGTCACCGCGATGCTTACCTTGGCGTATGCATATACGCAGATAGGGCGGGAGCGCGACGCCTTGCTCTTGCTCGAAGCGATTACGGCAAGCCCCAAGATCGACCGAGGCGACTTCAAGCAAATGAACAATGTCGCGCTCGCGTACAGCAGGTGCGGCCAGCACGAACTTGCTCGCGAGCTGTTGGCGGAATCGCACCGGTTGCAAAAATCATCGCAAGGGCTCGACCATCCGGACAGCCTAACGACGGCAAGCAACCTCGCGCTGGTGTATGAGAAACTGGGGCATCCGGTAAATGCTATTGCGCTTTTCGAGGAAACGCTCAAGGGGCGGAAAACCCAACTCGGCCCCGATCATCCGGACACTCTCCTTTCCACCCGCCTGCTAGCGAACGCGTACCTGCGCGGCGATCGCGCCGCCGAAGCTTTGCCGCTCCTCGAATCTGCCTTGCAAATCGCGATGAAGAAGTTTGGTCCGGACCATGCCCACACTTTGACGGCAATGGCGAGTCTCGCCGTAGCCTTGCAAAAATCACGCCGCCCTTCGGACGCCATCCGAACGCTCGAAGAAGCGATCAAGTTGGGAAAGGCCAGATACGGCCGCCATCATTCTGGCACACTCACCCACATGACCAATCTCGCCTCGTTCTACCGAGATGCAGGACGCCTCCAAGACGCAATCGCACTGCTTGAAGACATACTGGACAGCGGGCGAGATGTGGTTTCGGAGAAACCGAACCGCGCGGCCGCCCTAATGTGTCTCGGGGATTGCTTAAACCGCCAAGACCGATTTGCCGAAGCAGAGGTATCCCTACGGGAGGCACTTAACATCCTGGACAAAAAGCATTCGCACCACTGGAGTCACGCAACGGCCCAGATCGTGCTAGGCCAGGCCCTCGTTGGACAACGCAAGTACGCAGAGGCTGAGTCGCATTTGATCTCTGGTTACGAAGCGGTGCAAATCAAGGGAAAATCCAATCCGGTAGAGATGTCACACGCCAAGGCGCGTGTATTCCATTCTCTGATTCAGCTTTACCAGGCGACCGATCGACCAGGCGAAGTGGAACGATGGCGCGCCAAGCGGGCCGAGGCGAAACTCCCCTTGCCGGGGAAGGACCCCGAAGAAGCCAAACGATGATTGCTCTTGCAGCGAAACGGAAGTAAAAAAAAGCTACACAGGCCAAGCACGACGGGATTTACTCCGAATCCAGCGCAAACAGCTTCCCCCAATTCGCCGCGCACAGTCTTTCGACCATTCGGGTAGGCCGGACTTGGCCTTGCGTTGTTTTCGGTGTCCAATTTTCGGGTAGCTCGGCGGCGTCTGGGCCATTGATGTCATCGGTAATTCGTTCCCACGCGGTGAGCCGCGTTCTGGGTGACGCTGCAGCTGCGTCGTCGCCAATTGACATCGTACCTAGTGCATGTCGTCCGCCACCAGAGACCGGCAGCGGCGCCCAATCGGCGGCATTGATGACTATCGCCTCGCCATAGAACGTGTTCCCGACTAAGTCTGGAAAGCCGTCGCCGTTGAAGTCGCCTATTTCCGCCGACTCGAGTGCAGTAGCGTAATCGATCGGCGTCTGAAACGTGCCGTCCCCAATACCCAATTGAAGATTCACACCTCCAGTTATCAGATCGGGTTTCCCATCGCCGTTGAAGTCCCCCACGGCGACAGGCCCCTTGGACGCGTACACAACGGCGGCCTGGAATGTGCCGTCGCCGTTGCCTAACAACACATTCGTGGCTGAGGCGCTGGAGGCCACGAGGTCTAGTTCGCCGTCGGCATTGAAGTCGCCGTGCGCGATTGCGTAGGGGATGATTGTGACGGCATAGCTCACCGGCGCCTGGAATGACCCGTCACCGTGGCCCAGTAGGATGCTCAAGATGTGGTCGCCGTCACGATTGGCGACCGCAATGTCTTCCTTCCCGTCGGAATTGAAGTCCCCGATCGTGAGGGCGTATGCATTGGTTCCGGCCGGGTAGGTCACGAAATCGGCGAACGTCCCGTCGCCTACGCCCAGGTGCACGGAGATGGTGCCGGCGTTGTTCAACTCGTTGGCCATAACCAGGTCATAGTTGCCGTCTCCGTTAAAGTCCCCTACGGACACGTCATGAGCGTCGAAGCCGGTTGGGTAAAAACTTGCCGGCCTGAATGCCCCGTCTCCATTACCCAGTAGGGGTGTAATGGCACTGGTTTCCTGATGAAGAATAGCTACATCTAGCATTCCATCTTCGTTGAAATCCCCGGCGCCCAAGGCGGGATAGGTGAAATCGCCGGCACTATAAGTAGAGGGACCGGCTGCCATCGTCCCGTTACCATTCCCCAAAAACACGCTGACGTTGCCGACGTTGTACACCGCGACATCTTGATTGCCGTCGTTATCGAAATCACCCAGCGTTAGTCCACGAGAAAAATAGCCGCTGGCGACCTCGTGTGCGAATTCAAAGAACCCGTCGCCGAGTCCGACCAGAATAGCGAGTGTGCCGAATTGTGTCGCGCCGTCGATGACAGCCAAGTCCGGCCTGTCATCTCCATTGAAATCGCCCATCGCCAGGGCCACCAGGCCGTTGCCCATGTGGTAGTTCGACGTAAGCTCAAAGGTGCCGTCGCCGTTGCCCATCCAAACGTAGACGCGCCCACCTGTGTAAACCGCTATTGCCAAGTCCTCGTTGCCGTCCGCGTTGAAGTCGCCCGCGACAATGCTCCACGCGTCGCCGACGGTGATGGGTGCACTCGGTGGGCCAAAGGATCCGTCGCCATTGCCTAGCATGACGACGAGGTTGTTAATCCATGTAACGTTGCCGATGAGGACCAAATCCTGATTGCCGTCGTTGTTAAAATCGCCGATGGTCACGTTGGTGGCGTAAGTGCCTGCGGCGTGGTCGACGCTGGGTTGTAAAGTTCCGTCGCCGTTGCCGAGGAGGATGTGGGCGGTTGGCGGGTCTCCTGTGCCCTCTGTAAGCCCTACCACGTCCAGCTTGCCGTCGCCATTGAAATCGCCCATCGCAACCTTGGTTACATCCCCGTCCACCGAGAACGTAACGGGCGTCGCGAAGCTGCCGTTTCCATTCCCGAGTACGACATTCACACCATGTGAAGCGCTGGCAACAACGAAATCCTGGTTGCCATCGCCGTTGACGTCGCCAACCGCAAAATCGTAAGGCGAAGTGACCTGCGTCAAAGATTGGATACCAGAATGTGCCGTCACCGTTTCCGAAAAGAACATCGACAAAATCGGAGGTCGTGTGTGCGACGGCTAAGTCGAGGTCGCCGTCGCCATCGAAGTCTTGTACCGCTAAGGACGTTGAGCCATTTCCTTCCAGCTTGTAACTAGCGTGTACTTGTAATCCTCCGTTGCCGTCTCCCAACAAAATGTGGAGCATCTTCGGAGTCAAGCTACCAACGGCCAGGTCGAGTTCTCCATCGCCGTTGAAATCGGCGGCGAGTTCGGCCACGGGCGTGCCGCTCACAACATGAACGGGCACCGCCGAGAATTTCCCGCTACCGTCCGCGAGCAGCACGGCCACCGTGTTGCTCGTTCGGTTTGCGGATGCTAAGTCGGCGAGACCGTCGCCATTGAAATCGGCGGCCACCAGACTGTTCGGCGTCCCCCCCAATGGATAAAGGGCCGGGGCCGCAAACGTCAAGTTCCCACTGCCCTTCAGTACGCTAACGGCATCCTTGAGAGTGCCACCCGGCGGCGTTCCGCTATCATTGGTGACCGCAAGATCCAACTTCCCGTCGCCGTCGAAATCCGCCGTCACCACGCTATTGGGAAAAGCCCCCGCGGCGTACGCTTGCGGCGCCCGGAACCTTCCCGTTCCTGTGCCGCGAAGCACACTCACGGTCCCTGCATTGGCGTAATTGGCGACGGCAATGTCCTTCTTTCCGTCGCCGTTGTAGTCACCGATGGCCACACTTGTCGGAGCGGCGCCGGCTACGAAATCCTTCTTCGGCTGAAACGATCCGTTGCCGAAGCCTAACAATACGCTGACCGTGGCACCCGAATTATTCGCCGTGACGATGTCGAGAAAACCGTCCGTGTTGACATATTCCACTGCCACGTGGAACGGCTCGGAGCCAGTGGCAAACGTGACTCGGGGTTGGAACGTCTCGTCGCCATTGCTGAGGAAGACACTAACCGTGCCGGGCACGGAATAGTTGGAGATGACAATGTCTTGAAAGCCATTGCCGTCGAAATCGCCGGTAGCCACAGAAATAGGAGTGACCCCCGCCGCCAGGTTTTGTTTCGGTTTGAAACTCCCGTCCCCGTTGCCAAACAAGACGCTAACGTCGCTGCCGGAGTTGGCAACCGCGAGGTCTGACTTTCCGTCCCCATTGAAGTCATCTGCGGCGACGCCAAACGGAGAACTGCCGGCGGGGTAATCCACCTTCGGCTGAAACGTGCCGTCGGCCACGCCAACCAGGACACTCACCGAGTTGGCGCCGTTATTGGCGCTGGCCAAGTCCAAGACGCCGTCACCATTAAAGTCCCCCGATATAACGCTGCGCGGTCCAGCACCCGTCGAGTAGATTGGCGCCGATATGAAGGTGGGCAGGTCCCGCCGCTCCAGAATCTCCAAAATCGGCCGATGGGGAATGCGTGCGAATCGATTGCGAGTCATTGAACAAACCTCCTCCCGGTGTGAGTCGTTCCGGACAGTTACCGACGGAATTCACGAGGCAAACACGAGTCGCGCTTACATCGGGGCGGAAACCGAAATTCTTCAGTAGCGGCAATTGTCCGCCAATTACAAATCGCTCCCCCCACCAGTTTCTGTCACGGAAAATGATTCCCATTTTCGCCTCCCACCGATTTGACCCTGCCTCGGCGTTTTGTTCACGATCAACGCGAATTCGTCACGGGCGCAAATGAACGAATGTAAATCCAAAACTCGTTGGACCACTACACCGATGAAATAAGAATAGGCGAGGCGGTAGCATTATTTGTTGGCCGTCTTGGGCAACACCGCTTGAGCGGACACCCGCAGACGATCCACAGTCGTTTGGGTACTAGCCACCGCTGCAGCGCCGCGGCCTTCCAAGTCTTTGTCTGCGGCGGCTTTCTCCGCTGCTGCCTTAGCCTGTGCTGTCCAAGTTTGAATTGACCGATTCAGCGCGGGGGCCGCCGCAGCGGCTTCTGCCGCCTCTTGCTCGGCGGCCGTGAGTTGAGCCTGAGTCGCAATTGTGGTGTTGCCTAGGTCCGTCACCGTCTTGCGAGCCGCTGCAAGTTCCGCTGCAGACTGGGTCGCGAGCACTTGACTCTTGGCAGATTCCTCGGCCAAGCGTTTATTGTCCTTCGCCTTCTCGGCCGCCTGTTTTATCTTGGCTGCCGCTTCGGCGTACGCTGCAGAGGCGACTTCCCTTGCGGTGGCGTCAGCTTTCGCCGCGGTCTCCGCTTGATTGGTCTTGAGCAAATTCTCTTTAAGAAATCCAGCTCTTTCACTGGCGGTCTTTGCCGTGGCCGCGATCAGCGCCGCGGTTTGCTGCACGGCGGCCAATTCCGTGGTGGTTTTTTTGGCGGCGGCATCAGAAGTAGCCGCGGTCGCGACGAGCTGTTCGTGTGCGGCTTTCCGCGCCGCCAGGTCTTTCGTGGCGGCCTCCAGCCGTACCGCCACCGACGCTGGATTCGCGGAGAACGTGCCGGCCGCCTTGCCGTCGCTGATTGTCCATACCCGCACTTGGCCGCTCCAGTCACCCGCGATCGCTCGAGCGGCATCATGAGTGAAGGCGGTGCGAAGGGCAATGTCGGGCAATGCCTCGAACGCTTTCTGCTGCGCGCCGTTAGAGTCCCATATTTTCACAACACGATCCCGGCCAGCGCTAATGATGCGACCATCATGGCCGAACTTGACCGACTGCACACCCCCAGGGTGTCCCGCCCAGGCCTTCACCTGACCGCCGTTTTCCATTTCCCACAACCGGATGTTGCTGTCTTCACATGCGCTAGCCAGAACGTTGGAGTCGGCCCGCCAACTCAGTTCCGTGACGGTTGCCGTGTGTCCGCGAATGGCGAGATACTCGCGGCCGGTGTAGGACTCCCATACGAACAGCGCGCCCCCGCGGTCGGCGGTCGCCAGCAGCACGCCGTCCGGGCTATATTCCACCGCCATAATCCAGTCGGTATGCTTCTTGATCTCGTGCAGCATCTTCCCATCCGTTGTGGAATAGACCCGGACCACCTTTCCGGGTCCGCCCAAAGCAATTTGGGTTTGATCGGCGCTGATATCCGCAGCCAAAACTAGGTCGGCCTCGTCGCCTAGAGAGATGATCCGCTCGCCACTGGTCACGCTCCAAACGACGACCTTGCCCGAGTGCCCGCCGCGGCCACCGCCGGCCAATAGCAGACTGCCGTTACGGCTGAAGCGAAGTATATGGGGGACGCCTTCTGGAAACGGCAATACACCCAATAGGTCCAGCGTGTCCGTGTTATAGAGAAGGACTTGTTTCTGTCCGCCGACCGCCACCAACGGCGCCCATGGGCTAGCCGTTAGAGCCGTGATGGCGTTGGGCCGCGCTGTCTGAACAATCGGTTCTTGAGCGAGGCCCGCTGGAGGCATTGGCGGTGGTCCAGGTGGGCGCCCTCGAGCCACTGCGGCTAGCGCAACATCGGTTTTCGGCTTGTCGACCTGCCTCGGCTTGCTCCCTGCGTTTTCCAGCGCTCCTCCGGCGATCCACTGACGGAGGAGCTCGAGGTTTTCGGCGGCGAGCCTCGGCGATTTGGGTGGCATATGTGGCTGCTGACGATGTGAGACCAGCTGAAACAGCCGGCTATTATCCGCATCTCCAGGACGAATTACTTCACCGGACGCGCCGCCCGTCATCAGTCCGGTGTAGGTGTTCAATGATAGGCCGCCACTGCCTTTGTCGGGGTTGTGGCAGGTGATGCATTTGTCCTTGAAGACCGGAAGGACGTGCTCGTCGTAGGTAACCTTCGTCCCCTGTGAGTTGGCTTCACGACCCAGACACAAGCTCCAGAATAACATAGCGAGCACACCAATTGACGCACGCATACAATCGGATCCTCGGCAAGACCTAGAGTTGGGAGCGCAACGCGGCTTTCTCAGTGGTTGAACATAAATTCCCGCGAGTTAAGCAGGCCCCAAAAAACATCCTCCAACACTTTCTGCTTGTCCGATTCAGCGGCAACGAACGAATCGAGCTTGGTCTTCTCATCGGGCGTCGGCTTGCGGCTCAGGCAGCGGATGTAAAGCTCGTCAATAATGTCCACCGGCATCTTTTTCTCCGCCAAACGCCGCCCGATCAAGTTGCCGGCCTGGATTTTTTGAGTCGTTGCATCGCCATTGAGCAGAGCGAGAGATTGTGACAGCGTCGGCTCCAGTTTTACCTCACAGGAACAGACCGTCTCGCGCGTGGCCCGGCCGAACGCCGTCAAGAAATAAGTCGTGATGCTGCCGTCAGCAATCTGCACCGCGCGAGCTCCGGCCGGCAGCCCCGGGAACTTGTTCTTCGTCTCGGTCACGTGGCTCAGACAGTCCAGAAAAGTCTCGGCCTTAATGCGGCGAATTGAAGCGCGGGCGAAATTTCGCGTGTCCCCGGCGTTACTCTCATTGGGCGGTGTTGCCCGCTGATACGTGTGACTTGTGCATATGTCGCGCACCAGTTTCTTGAAATCGTAGTTGTACTGCGTGAAACGCTTGCCGAGTTCGGCGAGCAGCTCCGGATTCGAGGCCGGGTTGCTGACACGGGCGTCGTCAACCTCGTGCACGATGCCCTGGCCGAAGAAATGGGCCCAGACGATGTTGGCCAGATTACTGGCGAAGTAGGGATTGTCGGGAGATGCTAACCAATTCGCGACCGCTTCCCGGCGGTCCTTGCCCGCTACGTCGGGCTGCGTGCCACCCAGGAACTTGGGAGGCATGACCCGACCACCGACTGGATGCCGCACGTCACCCGCACCGCTGTTGAACACGATCGTCTCGCGAGGGTCGTCCGCCGGTTTGCGGCCGATCTGGGAAAAGAAGGCCGCGAAACCGTAGTAATCATCTTGCGTCCACCGATCGAATGGATGGTTGTGGCACTGGGCGCACTGGATACGCATACCCATGAAAACTTGTGCCACATTCTCTGCAACTTTGAGAGTGTCAGTTTCCGTCTGATAATAGTTGGTTGCGGGATTCTTGAAGGTGCCGCCTTTCGCCGCCAACAAATCTCGTACCATCTGGTTCGTCGGCACGTTTCGGGCGATCTGGTCTTGGAGCCAGTTGTAATAAAGCAGCATCGCCTTGTAACTGACCTGGTTGGACGAGCGGATCTGCAAGAGTTCGGCCCACTTCAAGACCCAAAGCTCAGCGAATTCCTTGCGGCCCAGCAGCTCGTCCACCAAGCGCTCGCGCTTATCCGCGGCCTTCTCGTTTACGAAGCGTTGGTACTCCTCGGCGTTGGGCAGGATCCCAACAATGTCCAGGTACACGCGGCGCAGGAACGCTTCATCGCTACACAATTCGGAGGGCGAGATACGCAGCTTCCGCAGCTTTTTGTGAACTAGCGTGTCAATGTAATTCCTCTCGGCGAGTTGCCCAAGCGCAAACTGAAGACCTTTGGGCAGAGCAATGACCGGCACCCCTATTGTGAATGTGGCGAATCGAGCCATGACAAACGCCTCACCACGGTCGCCGGCCGTTACGAGCCCTTCGGGGGAAACTTTGGCCGAGGCATCATTGCTGCTGAGAAAAAGCGCCAACGTTGTGACGTCCCGGTCGCTGCCGTCTGAATAGCGCGCTCGCACAGTCAAACGCTGCGTCGCATCCTTGCCGTCCAGGACTGCTGCAGGCGGAAACACCTCTAGCGCAACGGCTGTCGCAACGCTCGGCGCATCTTGCGGGCGCCCGCCTCCAGCCAACGGACGAGGGTTTGTTCAAGCTCACCTTTCTCGATCAAGCGCTGCCCACCGCCGTGGGGGACTCGGCCCGTGGGCTTTTCCAGCATTAGACTCTGATGGATTTCCGCCAGATTGACGCGCCGCCCGCGGAGCTCCCGTGTCAAACGATAATGGTCGCCGTCCGGGTCGAAGCCAAACAGTGACAAACGGAACCCGTCTTTGCCACGGGCCGCGCCGTGGCAGCTTCCCGCATTGCAGCCGGCCCGCATGAACACCGGCATGACATCGAGCTTAAAGCTGATCGGACGCTCCGCCGGTATCTCTTTCACGTTGACGGGCACGCTTACCGAGCGGCCGGCGAACTCGACCTTCATCTCCGTCGTTCCATCCGCAGCCGGATAAAGGACATTCTTGTCCAGTCGCACTACGGCCGAGTTGACGAAGCTTATCTTCGCTTCGTCGGTAACTTCGCGCGTGATGCCGTCCGCGTATGTCGCCTGAACGACGAATGATTGCCGATCGCGGGCAGTTTCGAGGTTGATCTCTCGGGGAAATACGTCAATCCGATCTGGCGCTGACTGCTGACCGGCCGCGCTTGACGTGAAAAGCCAGGCAAAGATAAGGTAAGCGATCAATTTTTGCATCATTTGCCGGCGTTGCATGTACAGACTCCAGACCGGGCGCTTAGGCGGCGACTACTTCTTCGAGGTCGACGCCTCATTCTTCCGTCCGGCCTTCTCGCGTTGGTCTTGCTCTAATCGCAACTGCTCGAGTCGAGTCAGCCGCTTCGGCGATGACGCCGCCGCTTCCGGTTTTGCGGCTCCTGCAGAACCCTCGGTCTTTGCCGGCAGAGGCACGTCGATTCTTAGCTCGGTGCCGCCCAGGTTATGCAGGATCGGTTCACCATTCTCCACGACCGATACTTGGCAGAACAAGGTCTTGTGTTGTCCGGCAGAACCTGCCTTATCGACGTCGACTTTGAACGCTAGCTCCTTCGTGTCCTTCGTGATTTCCAGCTCCGGCGCGCTTACCTTGGGAAGCAACCCAAGGAGACGGGCCGTCGCCTTTCCTTCGAATGGCTTGTTCGTCTGCACTTTGCAAAACAACTCGACCGACTTCCCCTGCTCGACAGCGGTCCGCTCCATCGCCAAACTCAAGTAGGGCGCGGCTACTTCCACGGTTGCCAGTTGCGAGCCGACCCAGATCGGGCCGTTTCCAACGGTGGCCACTCCATTGACGGCGAATTTCCATTTCCTTGCAGGCGCTCCGCTGCTGGCGTTAAGCGGTAGCAGCACCTCATTCTGCTCTTCCGGGATGGTGACCGAGCTGGCGGTGCCCACACCCGGCGGGCTGTACACGGGGACAATCGTGATCGGCGCCTTAAATCCAGGTTTGCGTTCCGCGACCACCTTGAGGTTCATCGAGCCGTTCTGCACCAGGGGAACCTTCGGTTCGACGATGCCGATTTTGAACGGCGCCTCCTCCGTCACGGCTACTGCCAGGCGATCGACATTGTGTACCCAATAGACCGATTGGTTAGGAGCGGCAACCACCAACTCCACGGTCTGGATGAACCCGCCCTCAAGCTTCTGCTTCGGGTCGGCATGGCGGGCGGTTATTTTGGCGAGCGCCCCTGCCAGCGGCGCGTCCGCCACTGCTTCGAACAGCATCGGCGCCACGTTGACGTTGGCGGCCATTTGGTCGGCGCTGACGGTCATACCTTGAGGGAGTGCATCGGCTCCGATATTGAGGTCGCCGCCGAAATTGGCTCGCTCGGCGGCCACCAGCGCCACGTAGCGGTTGCCGCGCGGCACAGCGACTGCCTGCCGTTCCTGCGAATACGGCGCTACCTTGGCAATAGTTAGCGACAGCAAAGGCGCGACCGGCGTAAACTCGACGCGATAGAAGTAGGCCGGGCCGCCCTTACCCAAGTGATCGTTTACGGTGAGGATGTACTCCTTGTCTTCCGGAACCGTGAAGCGGAAGGAGCTATCGGGCCCTCCCGCATCGTCATTGGCAATGATGGCCGCACCGCCGAAGTGGGACAGGGTCATCACCGAATCGAGCGGCGAGCCAAGCCGGCGCGCATAACACCGGACGTCGAAAACCTGTCCTTTCTTTGCACTGAAACGGAAATGATCTACGTCGCCGGGCTTGCCAATCACGCCGTTGAGGGCGAGTGCCAATTCCGCTTTAGTCGCCTGGGTGTGGCTATCATTCGGCTCGGCTTCCAGTATGTTTCCGTGCTCGGATAGTCGAAACGGGATCGCCGATGGACTGACACCGCCGGCGTCCTGAGCGTGGACGCCGAAGTTCGCGATGGCGAAGGCCGGCAGTCGAACCTTTTGTGCGATGTCGCCAGCAGGGTCGCCTAGAAAGCGAACCTCGATCTCCTCGCCGAGTTTGCCGCCGGCAGGGAGAACACCGGCCGGTCGCGGAAACGTGCCGACATGCAGACGGTACGCATAGCTGCCGTCGCCGCCGTAGGCACTGTCCCGAATTTGGACGTAGTAGGTACCGTCGGCGGGAATGACAACCGAGACCACGGCATCTTGCCCCAGCAACGGTGCATCGTCCGAAGTCGCCAACTCGAAGCGCTTGGCATCCAGGATGGCCAGATACGGGTCGAACGGGGCGCCGCCGAGGCGCATAGCTTCCACCTCGGCGCTAACGCGCTGGCCTTTCTTGGCGTCGAAGACGAAGTAATCGACGTCCTCGCTTTGTACGACTCCGTGAACAGTGACGTTGATCGGAATTTTCTGTGGCGCCGCGAAATCCGAATTCGGCTCTTTTTCCTCTACCACCGGCAAGGCGCCAACAAAAAACGTTCGCAACTCCGAAATCCCGGTGGCGCTACGAAGCCGCATGGCATGCTCACCTAGCCGGCAGTCCGTGGCTATCGCAACTGTCGCTTTGACCTGGCCATCGTTGACAATTTCGAGCTTATTGACGGTAAACCCGGGAGAGTAAAAGTGAATTTCCTTGGCATCGCTCAGTCGAGCGCCGATGAAAAGGAGGACCGCCTCGGTACCGCGCTGCCCGCCACGAGGTGCGATACTCGCCACGCTCGGAGAGGCGCCCACGGCGGGTGAGCCTGTGAAGGCGCAAAAGGCCAACAACGCGCACTGACAATACTTCGCACCGCCAAGACGCCGGAACATGATCAGCCTTTCCTCAGGTAGGTTCATCCGAGCAGTTCTTTTCGTACCTGTCCGCCGTCCACGATCTCGATGGGCCGGTTGCCTGGAGCCATTAATTCCTTTTCGGCATTGATGCCCAGCTGGTGATAAACGGTCGTGGCCAGATCCTCAACGCTGAGCGGGTCGTCCTGTGGTTCCGAAGCCGTCGGGTCAGATGATCCGAAGACGAACCCCTTCTTAATGCCGCCGCCTGCCAACACGACGCTGAAGACTTTGGGCCAATGGTCGCGGCCTGCAGTGCCGTTCACCTTCGGCGTCCGGCCAAACTCGCTGGATACCATAACCAGCGTCGAGGCGAGCAAACCTAGGCGGTCGAGATCTCGAATCAAGGTCGCGAAGCCCTGATCGAATGCCGGTAGCTGCCCCTGCATGCCGGCCTTGATATTGTTGTGCATGTCCCAGCCGCCATATGTCAGTGACACGAAGCGAACCCCGGCCGCCACCAGCCGGCGTGCCAAGAGCATTCGTTGACCGGCCGAGTGACGACCGTATTCATCGCGAACGGCGGCCGGTTCGGCGTTGATGTTAAATGCCTCGCGCGCCTTCTGCGAGCTGATCAGGCTATATGCCTGTTGATAGAAGGTGTCCATGGCGTTGATGTTGTCGGACTTCTCCTTCGCGGCGAAGTGGGCGTTAACCGCTTCGAGGATATTTCGTCGCCGCGTAAAGCGCGTCTCATCGATGCCCTGCGGCAAGTTCAAATCCTGTACGGTGAAATTTCCCGCGGCCGGGTCGCTGCCGACGCTGAACGGCGCGTACGCCGACGACAAATATCCGCTCCCCGCATAGATGGTCGGCTGACTGGGGATGCAAACGTACGGCGGCAGGTTTTCTCGCGGGCCGAATTCGTGCGACACAACACTTCCCACGCTGGGAAAGGTCACCGCCGGGCTGGGGCGATAACCGGTAAACATGTTATGGGTGCCACGCTCATGGGCCGCTTCGCCGTGGGTCATCGACCGGCACACCGTGATCTTGTCTGCGATCTGGGCCGTCTGTTTCAACAGCTCGTTGAAGTGAACTCCCTCGAGCTTGGTGGGCACGATACCCAGTTCGCCGCGGTATTCGATCGGTGCGTGAGGCTTGGGGTCGAATGAGTCCTGATGGGCGATGCCGCCGGGCAGAAAGATGTGGATGACCGACTTGGCCGGCCCCTCTTTGCTTTCGAAGCTTTTCTGATCGGCCCGCGCTGCCTGCACGCGGAAGAATTGGTCGAGCGTAAGTCCCAACCCGCCGACTAGGCCCACGTGGAGGAAGCCACGCCGCGTCACCCCTCGGAAGTGTGACGGGTCGTCACGCCAAGTACCGGTTATCGGCGGTTTCATAGACAGCCTCCCAGACAAACTCTGAAAATGCAACACGCTGCGGAACATCCCTGGCCTTGCGCTTGCGCTGTGCTAAGGCCGTCAGGCAGGATTCCCATCAAGTCGTCGCCGCCTCGTAGGAATTGGGCAGGTATGCTACATTCAAACTATGCGAACGTGGTAGCTTATGGCCACGTTTTCTGAGAAACGCATGCACGTACAATGCCGAACCGGGGTGAAAGTCAGGCCCCTCGGAGAGAGGCGTGTCCACGTTTGGCAGAGTGTCAAAGTGCACAGTGTACTCAGTCCGCCCGGAGGATAGCCTGTGCCTCGCCTTGATTGAACCGGGCAGGGCCTATTTCTGGAAGGTGATAGCCGAAGACGGCAAAGGCGGCGTCGTGGAAGCGAAACTCGGCGCTTCGAGATTAAACCGTGACGTGAGACTGGAATATCGGCGTGCCACAAGGTACTTGGAGGCGTTTTCAGTTCTATAGTCGGGCGTCGGCAGATCGGCCTGGCAGCTTCAGCCGTAGCGCCTGCGTCATCGGAAACGTAGACCCCTTGGCGTGGTCTCATGCTGGGGCCGCGACGCCGTCAATCTAAAGGAATCCTTGGGGCCATTTGGAGGGCTGGGTATTGGGCCGGGCCAATCCGCCCCGTTAAGCAAGACCGCGACGACATCTTCAAAGCCTCCGGTGACGGCGAAGTCGGGATGGCCGTCGGAGTTGAAATCGCCCACTGCGACGTCGGGCACATACGCCTGGATACCGGCAGCATAATGCGACGCCAGCTCAAAAGTGCCGTCGCCGTGGCCCAGCAAAACGCTCGCATTGTCTATGGTGTTGATGGTCACAATGTCCAACTCACCGTCCCGGTCGAAATCGCTAAGCGCCAAACCTTCCGGGCCGTTATCGGTGGCAAAAGCGCCCGCATGGGCAAAAGTCCCGTCGCCATGACCGAGCCAGGCGCTCACTCGGTTGGGAGCATGGGTTCCAACTATATCAGAAATACCGTCTCCGCTAACGTCGCCGGTGGTCAGACGTCTTGGGAAGCGGACGGGCAAAAACCCTACTTCCTGGAAGCTTCCGCCGCCGGTCCCGAGCAGAACTCCGATCCCGCGGAAAAGATTGGCTACCGCCAGGTCCAATCTGCCGTCGCCATTAAAGTCCGCGGTCGCGATGGGGCCGCCCGTTTGCGGCCGGGCAAAGGTGACGGCGCTCTGGAAAGAGCCATTGCCGTTTCCCAACAATACGCTCACGCTACCCACATTGGTCTCGGCGTTCGCAGTCGCCATGTCCGTGTGTCCGTCACCGTTGAAGTCACCTGCCACAATTCCGAAGGGACCCGAACCGACGTGGTAGAGCGCTGGGTTTTGAAAAGAGCCGTCGCCGTTCCCGAGCAACACGCCCACGCTGTCTACAGAATTGGCCAAGGTAACCGCCAGGTCGGCGTGGCCGTCCTCGTTAAAGTCAGCGGCGGCAAGCTGGCGTCCTCCTAGGCCGGGGCCGTAATTCCTGACGGGTGCAAAGCTACCATCCCCGAGGCCCAACATGACACCGACGGCGTAGCTACCGAACGTCGCCACGGCGATGTCGAGTCGGCCGTCGGCGTCAAAGTCCAACGTCGCGATGCCGCGAGGATTGGGATCAATCTCATAATAGCTCGGCGGCAAGAAGCTAAGCTGAACCCGCCCTTCGAGCGCCTCCAGGGACAGTACCGCGGTGACTCTGCTTGCGTAACCTCGACGAGCCGATGTAAAGCGCGAATTCAGCGACATGACTTGGTCCTCGATCAGATGTTCTCCCATGTTACTGCCATGCGCGGCGTACATAAATGTAGAATTTGCAGGACGTCAACGGTAGTACAGCCACAACAATGCCCAACTTGCCTGGCCAATTCTCCGGGCGGCCTCGCGCTTGCCGATTTCGATGGCAACGGCACGCTGGATCTCGCTGTCGCGCTCCGAAATCTGAACCCCCAAGGAATTAAGGTTGCGCTAGGCAACGGCGATGGCACTTATCAGCCATTCGACTTCTATTCCATTCCAGGCAGCCCGCACGACGTGGCAGTCGGTGACTTTGATGGCGATTTCAACCTGGACTTGGCAGTACCCAATAGCGGCTCAGTGAGCATCCTGTTGGGCAACGGCGACGGTAGCTTTGGTTCGCCGGTCGCTTTCGGTTCAAGCGCCATTTCAAGGGAAATCGTCGTTGGTGACTTTAATGGTGATTCCAAGCTCGACGTGGCGGTAACCAATGAGCTCAACAATCCCGGCACCATCACCGTGCTGCTAGGCAACGGCGATGGCACACTAGCATCACCGAACGACTATGCGGCGGGCGCCGCGCCGCACAATCTGGTCGCTGCCGATTTCAATGCGGACGGCGAGCTTGATGTGGCGGTTGTGAATAATACCAACCTAGGCACCCTCAGCATTCTTGAAGGGCGGGGCGACGGAACGTTCCATCCTCCGCTTGCACATTCGGTCGGCCCAAGACCAGCTTCGATTGCCGCTGGGGATCTCAATGGCGATGTTTACCCGGACCTAGTAATCGGCAATCACTCCGGCGGCACTGTAAGTGTGCTCTTGGGGAATGGTAATGGGTCTTTTCTGCCTTCTATCTTCTATGCGGTAGGCCTCTTTAGCGGTTCTTCTTTCATCAATTGGAATGCCCGTAGTGATCGCGGATTTTGATCAAGACGGCTGGCTTGACATCGCGGCAGCACTGGACGACAGCGTGGCCGTCCTGGTAAACGACGGCAATTGGTCGCCGCTGCCGATCGGCGACGGGCCGCGACCGTCCGCCCCACTGGACGTCGATACTGAGGACTCGTTGCATCCGATCACCACTCAGACGCAGACATTAAGCCGCTCAACGATTAGTCCCGTGGATGACGACGCAACAGCGATAGCGATTCGGCCGAAGTATGTGTCCCGTAACATCGCTCGCAACGCGCATACCGAGACAATTAACGGTGTGTTTGATGTGCTTTCGACCGAGTTGATTTAGTTTCGAAGATCACGTTGGCTATTGTCACAACTAACGACAGGAGGAACTGTGCGATGAGAAACCGACTGACCCGCGTTCATCTCCGCCAACGGCTGCGCCTGGAATCCCTGGAGGTCCGCCTGCAACCGGGGGATGCCCTGCTGGGTGTTTTGTTCGGGACGGTGGCATTGACGGGTGACACTCCCGCAACAATGGAAGTCGGTGAGGCAGAGGCGTCGGTGTCGATACTGGCTAGAGACGATTTGGATGTTCTTGAAACGACGAGCCGGCCGTCGGAGTCCGTGCCGGCACGCGTGTCTCCTCAGCTTTCACGACCATCGACGGAGTTGACGAACGGGGTCGAGACGCTTCAAGGCCACGACACCGCGAGGTATATCAGCGTCAATCCAATCAGGCCATCGTCGGATGGGCAGCACTTCGTCGCCAACGCGTCGTCAATTGTAGGAACGTCGCGAGACGCTAAGCCAAGCGTGTCCGTTCTTCCAGGCGAATTATCGAAGCCACTGTCTCTAAGTCCGAATGCGGCGCAAAAGGGCGCACCGACCCACGACGCTCAAAAGTTGCAACCAACGGCTCGGGACTACGGCAAGCTGCCGCTGACCTTCGAAGTAAACCAAACTGGCCAAGCCCCTCACCGATTGTGGCGGAAAAAACCGCATGCCGTAACAAGCCACACGATAGTAACCCGGCCCGCCGGCGGACATGTTGTAGACGTACTGCGTTGTAGATTTACTGCGAACGTCATGCCGCAAACGGCGCGTCTTTTGGCATGAGATATTGATCCATTTGCGCTTCTCACCCTTAGCAGTAGTTCATTATGCCCCGCACGATTTTACATAACTCTCACCACGCAGGCAGCATGGCACGTAACACGCTTGGTCGTACCAAGGCAACCCTTCGAATTGACGCTTTAGAAGATCGGCAACTGCTCGCGCCGGCCGTCTTCGATCCCAACCTGGCGGTGCGCACTGTTGTCACCCGTCTGGTGCAACCCACCAGCATGGCCTTTTTGGATGAGAATGCGTTCTTCGTTTTAGAAAAACGCACCGGTCGTGTGCAGCATGTGGTCGACGGCGAAATTGCCGGGACGGCTTTAGATTTGAACGTGAATTACAGTTCGGAACGCGGGCTGCTCGGCATCGCGCTTCATCCAGAGTTTCATAATGACGAGCCTTTTGTGTATCTATACTGGACGGCCAGCACCACCGGCGCGGATAGCGACGACTTGGCCAAGGTGCCGCTGTTGGGCAATCGCGTTGACCGATTTCGATGGAACGGCACTAAACTGCTGTACGACGGGCCCATGATCGCGCTGCGAGCCTATCAGGAAGACCCCAACCAGCCCTTACGAGGTAACCACGACGGCGGTGTCATACGCTTCGGGCCGGATGGGAAACTCTATATCATCGTGGGCGATGTAGGCCGTCGCGGTATGACGCAGAATAATCTCGCGGGCCCATTTCCCGACGATCAGTTCGGCGGGCCGGAACCGGACGATGCTCACTTTACCGGCGTCATTATTCGTCTAAATGCGGACGGCACCACGCCCAACGACAATCCCTTTTATCACGTGGGGGCCGGCATGCCTGGTCAGGTCGGCGCCAATGTGCAGAAGATGTTTGCTTTCGGTGTTCGTAATTCATTTGGAATGGCCTTTGACCCGATCTCCGGCGAACTATGGACTCAAGAGAATGGCGACGACAGCTTCGACGAAATCAACCGCGTCGATCCGGGCTTTAACGGCGGTTGGATACAGATCATGGATGCCACCGACGCCAGATCGCCGGCACACAACGAGACCATTGCCAAGAATTACGGTCACTTGCCGCTGCACTTCCAACAGAATGTCGGACAGTTTGACGCTCGGGTGGATTTCGTCGCCCACACCGGTGGCATGACGACGTTCCTGACACCGACCGCGGCGGTATTTGCGATACAGAATTCAGAATTCAGAATTCAGAATTCAGAATCCTCTGATGGGCGAGATGTTAATCCCATGTCGTCCGGCGCCGCGGTTTACATGGAAATTGTCGGCGCTCACCCCGCGGGACGAGCGACGGGTATGAACCAATTGCCCGGGACCGTCAACTACTTCAGCGGCAACGATCCGTCGCAGTGGCATACCAACGTCGCAGTGTTCGGCCGCGTGGTATACCAGGACGTTTATCCCGGAATTGATTTGGCGTACTACGGCAACAACGGCGCGCTGGAGTACGACTTTATCGTGTCGCCGGGGGCCGATCCGAATGTAATCGGGCTGAATTTTGCCGGCGCGGATGATGTCGAGGTCGATCCGCAAGGCAATCTAGTCCTACACACGGCGGCGGGTGATGTCGTGCAGCAGAAGCCGTTGACATATCAGCAACAGGGCGGCAGCCGGCAGGAAATAGCCAGCCGATATGTCGTGAACGGGACGGGTGTGCGCTTCGAGGTCGGCGCCTACGACCCAACACAGCCGTTTGTGATTGATCCGTTGGTCCTGGGATACTCAACGTTCCTCGGCGGGGCTGGCTCGGGCGACGACCTTGGCGAAGCGATCGCCCTGGACGCCGCCGGCAACGCCTACGTGACGGGGCGCACCGATTCAGCGATATTCCCGACGACGCCGGGAGCATTCGACACCACCTACCCCGGCGGTGGAAGCGCGTTCGTGGCCAAGTTGAATTCGACCGGCACCAGCCTGATTTACGGCACCTATCTTGGGCCGGCAGAATTCGGCTTGGGGATCGCCGTGGACTCCGGTGGCAACGCGTATGTAACCGGCTACACAGGCTCTCCCGGTTTCCCGACAACGCCCGGGGCGTTCGACACCAGCTACAACGGCAATGAAGACGCCTTCGTCGCCAAGCTGAGCGCGGACGGCAGCACCCTCATGTACGGCACCTATCTCGGCGGGACGCACCTCGACCACGGCGAAGCGATCGCCGTGGATGCCACCGGCAACGCCTACGTCACCGGAGAAAGTAAATCCATCAATTTCCCGACAACGGCCGGGGCGTTCGACCTCACCCCAAACGGCGGCGCCTTATCTGATGGTTTCGTGTCCAAACTCAGCGCGGACGGAACTAGCCTCGTCTACAGCACCTATCTTGGCGGTTCCCACGAGGACTTCGGCAGCTCGATCGCATTGGATAGCGCCGGCAACGCCTACATGACTGGTTACACACAATCCACCGACTTCCCGACCACGCCCGGGTCCTTCGACCCCAGCGACAACGGCAATCCGGATGGTTTCGTGACTAAGCTAAACGCGGCCGGCACCGGCCTCGTCTACAGCACCTACATGGGCGGGTTCGCCTTCGACGTCTGCGACGCAATTGCCCTTGATGCCGCGGGAAACGCGTACGTTACCGGGCGCACGGATTCGACCGATTTCCCGACTCTGCCGACGTCATACGACAACAGCATCGGCGGCGGTGCCGATGCCTTTGCAGCCAAACTGAACGCGGCCGGCACCAGCCTTGTCTATGGAACTTTCCTTGGGGGCGCCGGCTTCGACAGAGGCCACGGGATCGCCGTGGATGCCGCCGGAAACGCCTATGTCACCGGCAGCAGCTCATCCGCCGATTACCCGACAACGCTGGGGGCGTTCGACACCAGCTACAACACCAACACCGATGCCTTCATGACGAAGGTGAACGCGGCCGGGACCAACCTGGTCTACAGCACCTATCTTGGCGGGTCCAATGATGACAGTGGCTTAGGAATTGCCGCGGACGCTGGCGGAAACGCCTACGTCACGGGAACCACAGGCTCGACCAATTTCCCGACAACCCCCGGCGCTTTCAAACGCCGCAACCGTGGTGCTAGGGATGCCTTCGTGAGCAAATTCGCTGAGGTGTAACAAACAGAAGAATGTCTGCTGAGGCCGTGACCGTTGAGACCAGGTACTGTCATGGACTCTTATCGGATAAGCGTAAGTAAGGCGGTGTAGACGACGTAGAAGGGGAAAGGTTTACCGCGTGTCGCATCCTGCCAAATTACGGTCCGGGACCAAACTACTCTCAGTCGGGCACCTCAAATAAGCGCCGTGGACGTTGCGGGACTGAACTAATTCTAGACAGCCTGCGGTAACCGCGCAGGTCGCGTAATTGCCGGCGCCCCTGTCGATTGCACCTCGAACGCTCCAATGTCAATCGTGCCGTTCACGATCCGCGGGAACCCAGGCCCGCGTTGGTCGAACTCCGGAGCGTCGGTGTTGTCGCCGGCGTCAATGGCCGGGCTGCCGGGGAGGAGAGCCATTGTCTGGGTGAGGCCGCCGTTGTCGGCGAGTGGGCCGAGGAGAGGGTCGACGTCGAGTAAATCGGTTGGCGCGTAGCCGGTCGCTCCACCGCTAATGCCGATTAAGTTATACCCCGAAGACTTTAGAACGCCGGATATGTCAGAACTCACTATGTTCTGTTCGGAGAGGTTCGTGGCGACGACGGTGTTATTGAGACGGATTGTGCCACCCGCATAGACGCCGCCGCCGGCCGTGCCGACACCGTGGACCGAGTTATTCGCAATGGTGCAGTGTCGCACCGCTAACGTCCCCGTTTGGCGATTGTAAATGGCGCCCCCTTGACTTCTTTGGGAGCCTTGGCAGTTGGCGAGATTGGTCGCGTCATTCTGGACAAAGGTGCTGTTACTGATCGTGGCAATTTTCCCATTAGAAATAGCGCCGCCCAGGGCGCTGGAGCTGACCCCTATGGGGCAAGCGCCTCCTGCGAAAGCGGTATTCAGCGTGAAAGTGCTATTAGAGACGTTTAAGACTCCCCGATTGAAAATGCCGCCGCCCTCGGCGTTCACGTATCCGTAGAAATCTCCGATGCTGGCCGCGGCATTGCTCGAGATATTGCTTGAAACGATGCTGAGATTGCCTGCGTTGTAAATGCCGCCTCCCACGCCCGTAGAAAAGACCGTTGAGAGACCGTCCGCTGTGTTGTTGACAACGTCGCTGTCGGCGAAAATGGCGAGGCCATCTAAATCGTTATAAACTCCGCCGCCGTTGCCTCCGATTTCACTACGAGCGAGATTACCCGAGATGGTGCTGCGATAGACACTCAACGTTCCGTTGTTGTAGATGCCACCGCCTCCGATACCCTTGGAGAATTGCGGCGGGTCCGGGTTTAGATTGTTTGTCACGACGCTGTCCGCCAACGTCAGCGTCCCGTTGTTCCGAATGCCGCCGCCAAAGCCGCTTCGCCCGCCCGCAATGGTGAGACCGTAGATCTGTGCCGTCATGCCGGCTGGAACTGTGAAGATGCGATAATCGGCGGTGCCCGCCCGCCGCACCGTGATGTTGTCCGCTCCAGGCCCGGCAATAATCAAATCGCCGGTCAAGTCAGGCAACGTGCTGTTCAAGTCGATGGTGCCGTTGACCGAGAATATGATCAGATCTTCACCCGGCTCGGCGTTGACTTTGTTAATGCAGTAACGCAAGTCACCGCGGAAGCCACTGCCGTTGCCGGTGTCGCTGAGCCGTGTCACGTGGCAGGTGGACATCAGAGTGCGGTCTTCCAGAGTTTCAAACCGTGGAAGAAATCGACACAGAGTGGAAGCGGCGCGAGTCATCGTGACAAACCTCCTCGAAGGGTGTGAACGGATTCGTTCCGGGAATCTAGTGCTCCGTCACGCTGGAAGTGACGGGTAACGGTGATCTTGCGTAAGAACGTGTGGCGGAGAACATGGGCGCTAAGCTGAATGCGTTCAATCTTGTCCAACTTGCTATTTAGAGTCGTAGAGCGTTGAAAACCAATACAAGGGATAATGGCGGCGAGGGTTTTTCATTCACTTGGATAACAGCGATGGACTGAGGATTCGTCATGTGCATCAGGGTCAGAACTCCATTGTTCCCACCCAAATGTTCTACGGAAACAAGGGACGGAATGGGTCTCGATGGAGACGTTCTTGAACCCCTCGCCGCTCCCGGCGCCCGCCGCTCCTCACGACCGGAAGTCGATTGGATTGTTATGAGAGTCTGCAGCAGCGATCGTGAATAGCGTGCGGGCTAGGGTCGTCTGACCCGGTTCCGGCCGTGTAGCCCACCGTCGGCTGGAAGGTGCCGTCGCCGTTGCCGATCAGAATGCCAAGGTGAGAAGGGTTCTTGTTGGCGACTGCAAGGTCTTGGGCGCCGTCTTCGTTCCAGTCGCCAACGATTACGGCGAAGGGATTGAAGCCGCCTGACGAATACGTTTGCGTCGGGCCAAAGGTGCCGTTGCCGTTCCCGAATAGGACACTGAGCACACCTCCGTTTAGGTGGGTCACAACTAAGTCGTGGTTGCCGTCCTCGTTGAAATCTCCGACGCCAATGTCGCGCGGCAACGCCGCGACCGACACAGTGACCAGCGGCAGAAACGTGCCGTCCCCGTTGCCCTGCAATATGCTTATCGTTCCCCCCTCGTTGGTCACTGCGAGGTCGGGCCGGCCGTCGCCGTTGAAGTCACCCGTGTCGGCGTTGAGAGGCGCCGCCCCGACACTGAATTTGGGTATGGTCTCGAACATTCCGTCGCCTTTACCCCACAGGATGTTGACGGAATCCGATTCTGCTGCTGCGGCCGCGAGGTCGAGATTCCCATCGCCGTCGAAGTCCCTTAGCGTCACTGAGTTGGCCGGCTTCAGCCCGGCGGTATAGCTTTGAGGCAACTTGAATGTACCGTTGCCATTGCCAAGAAACACGACAGCCGTGGCCGAGGTGGAGCCGCCGACCACGACGAGGTCCGGGCTGCCGTCCTCGTTCAAGTCGCCAGTCGTAAGGGCTTTGGGAGCCGATCCCGCTACGTATGAAACCAGCGGCTGGAACGTCCCGTCACCGTTTCCTAAGAGCACAAAGACGCTGCCATCGAGAACAGCCAAGTCTTGTTTACCATCCCCGTTAAAGTCTCCACTGACCTGATCCTCAGCATTTGACCCAGAAAGAGTGAACGGCGCGTAGAAAAAGTCGCCGCCACCAGTGGATCTCAGGACGGTTACCGAATTGCCATCCTTGTTCGCCGCGACCACATCGGGCAGGCCGTTGCCGTCGACATCAACAACGGTCAGTGACAGCGTCTTAGGTCCGACGATGATTCACCGGTAAATTGAAGGTCAAGTCGCCGTCGCCTTTCAGCGTGGTGACGAAACCACTCTCACGCGCCAAAACCAGATCGAAGTTGCCGTCTGCGTCGAAGTCCGCCGTCGCCACGGTGTTAGGAAACGAACCGGTGAAAAACGCCTGCGGGGCTCGGAACCTTCCAGTACCCGTGCCGCGCAAAATGCTCACGGATCCGGAACTCGAATAGTTGGCGATGGCAATGTCCGGCTTACCGTCCCCGTTGTAGTGCCCAATGGCTACACTGATGGGCCTGGTGCCCGCGGCAAAATCTTTCTTCGGCTGAAACGTACCGTCACCGAAGCCGAGCAAGACACTGACGGTATTGCCGCCGTAGTTGGCCGTCACAATGTCAAGAATGTCGTCCGTGTTGACGTAGTCGACGGCCACGGCGTATGGCTCGGCGCCAGTGGTGAATGAAACCAGGGCCTGAAAATCGCCGTTGCCGTGCCCCAGCAAGACACTGACTTTTCCTACCGTGGAATAATTCGCGACCACGACGTCCCGATAACTGTCGCCGTTGAAATCGCCGGTGGCCACAGAGAACGGCGTCACGCCAGCCTGGAAGTCGGTGCGCGTCGGAAAAGTGCCGTCGCCCGCTCCGAACAGGAAACTTACATCGCTGCCTGAATTGGCAGTGACGATGTCCGCGTTGCCATCCGCATTGAAGTCATCCACTGCCACGCTGACGGGAAAGCTGCCGACGGTAAAATCCGTCTTCGGCTGAAATGTGCCGTCGCTGTTGCCGATGAGCACACTGACCGAATTGGCGCCGTTATTGGCGGTCGCCAAGTCCAACGCGCCGTCGTTATTGAAATCACCCCAGACGACGCCACGTGGTCCCGCGCCAGTCATGTAGCTGGGGGCGGCCAGGAAGCTCGGCTGATCGCGGCGTTCCAGCTGTTCGACCAGCAAGCTCGAAAACCGGGTACACGGGCGGTATGTTCGTCGAGAATGCGTACGAGTCATCAGATCTTCTCCTCCGAGAACGGTTGTTCGCAGCGACTCAGTTTTCCGACGACAAATCCGTCGCCACGTCGGCCGAGTGATCACTATCTCAGACCAGGGAATCCAAATCGGCCGTGGCCAACACCACGGAAAGAAGATCAACTGAAGTTTGGTTCGGTGTCGGTATCGCCGTCGCCTCCACTTCAAACGCCCCAATATTGATCGTCCCGTTCACAATCCGCGGAAACCCCGGCCCGCGCTGGTCGAAATCAGGCGCGTCGGTATTGTCGCCGGCGTCGATGGCCGGGCTGCCGGGGAGGAGGGCCATCGTCATCGTGGGACCGCCGTTGTCGGCGAGCGGGCCGAGGAGAGGATCGACATTGAGAATGTCGGTTTCATCAAAACCACCGGCTTCGGTAGTATCGCCGATTAAATTATGCCCGGAAGATGCAAACTGGCCCACGAGGTCCCTGACGGCATTCTGCGCCACAATCGTGTTTCGCATAGTGACCGTAAAGTCATCATCACTCAACATGCCGCCGCCCACGTTTGAGACATTGCCGGCTATCGTGCTGTGATCGATGCTTATCGCCGTCCCAAATTGTGCAATGCCGCCACCACCGGATTCCGCCGAGTTTTGTGCGATCGTGCTGTTGCGTATGACCATGACTCCGTTCGTGTAGTTGGCGATGCCGCCGCCGCGCTGACGAACTGACTCTCTCGGCGCTATTGTTGGCCACGGTGCTGCTGTCCAGCCATAGCATGCCAATGTTGTACATTCCGCCGCCCCACGATTGGCTGTCGTCTGACGAGGCCAGGTTGTCGATGACGCTACTGGCCGTAATCGACAAAGTTCCGCTATTGAAGATTCCACCGCCGCGCGGCGAACTGGTATACTCTTCCGCGTTGTTTTGCGAGATCACGGAGGTTTCGATGGTCATCGTTCCGACGTTATAGATCCCGCCGCCATTCTCCGCGATGTTGTCAATGACCAGTGAGTCGTGCATGGTCAATGTGCCGGCGTTGTATATTGCGCCGCCATGATCCATAACAATGCTGCCATTCTGCATGAAGCGGGTGTCGTGTATCGTGAGGGTGCCGTCGTTGTAAACTGCGCCGCCGTCATCATCTCCTGTCACTTCCACGGCGCCCAGAACTAGCGATAAGCCCGAAAGTTCCACCGTGGCGCCTGCACCAACCTTGAAAATCCGGTTGCCCATTCCGGCAACCCACAGGGCTTCATAGCCGGGGCCCTGAATATCGGTGTCGCTCGTCAACTCAGGCAGGAAGCTGGTCAAATTGATGTTGGCGCCGCTAATGGTGAAGTCGATGGCATCAGGGCCCGGCTCGGCGTTCACTTTGTTGATGCAATAACGCAAGTCGCCGCGAAAACCTTTGCCGACACCGGCGTCGCCGAAGCGGGTGACGTGACAGGTGGAAAGCAAGGTGCGATCTTCGAGTGTTTCGAGACGGAGACGGGCGTTTGATTTTTGCGAACGCACGAGCAAATCCTCCAAGAAAGGGTTAGGTGAGTGAATCCAAATCGGCCGTGGCCAGGAGCAGGGCCAGAAAGCCAGGACGATGGGTGAGCGGTGGTATCGGGCTCGCTTGCACCTCGAACGCCCCGATATCAATGGTGCCATTCACTATGCGCGGAAACCCCCGCCCGCGCTGGTCAAACTCCGGTGCATCGGTGTTATCGCCGGCGTCGATGGCCGGGCTGCCGGGGAGAAGGGCCATCGTCAATGTCGGGCCGCCGTTGTCGGCGAGCCCTCCGAGAAGTGGATCAACATCAAGTATGTCGCTAGACGCATAACCGCTGCCGCCGCTGCTATTGCCGATCAGGTTGTATCCAGAGGATGTAAGAACCCCGTCGAGGTCAATGTTTGGCGCTCCAACGTTCCCTGCCACAATAGAGTTGTGCATCACGATACTGGCGCCGGAAACTCCGCCGCCGCGTACATCGCCGGGTAGATCGGGCAGGATTTCGTTTTGCGCAATGGTCGAGTGCAATATGGTGAGCCCCGCATCGCCGAATACGCCGCCGCCCCTCGCCTCTGTGAAAAAGAACTCGTCGGGATAGGTATAGATCGCCGTAATCTCGTTGTTCACGATGCTGCTGTTAAAGATCGTCGCCGTTCCACCGGACTGGTAGATGCCGCCGCCAAACGCTTTCGAGTTGCCAGCGTCGTATACACAGGCCATACCGCTGTTTTCCAATACCGTGCTCCGGTTAATGCTCAATGTTCCGGAGTTCGCGATACCCGCGCCGAGAGCGCTCGCGTTTGCATACCCACTTTTCGCATCCAGGAGGTTTCCGGAAATGTTGGTGTCGTCGATACTTAGCATACCTTCCGTGTAGATTCCTCCGCCGGCAGCAGTCGACATCGTTGGGGAGGGGGCCTCTCCGCGCGCCGTGTTGTCCGCAACCACACTGTAGGCAATCGTTACGTCGCCGGAAGCAGCATTAAAGATGCCGCCGCCATAGCCGCCGACCGCGCCGGCGCCGGTCTGTAACACGAAGGTGGCATCAGCGGCATTGGCCGAAATGGTACTGTCTTGGAGATCGAGAATTGCAGCATTGTAAATACCGCCGCCTCGGGCTGCAAAGCTAGCTCCGCACGGACTGTTGCAGCCGGCTAGGGCGTCATTCCCTGAAATGGCGCTGTCAATGATCGACAGCGTGCTGTCGTTGTACACGCCGCCACCAAAGCCTTGGAACGACAAAGTGGACGTTTGCCCGGTCGCCAGGTTGTCTGCGAGAGTGCTGGAGGTAATTGTCGCCTGTCCGAAGGCGCTGTTGTAAATACCGCCGCCATATCCGGCGCCGGACCCCTGAGCAATATTCGAAGTAATACTACTGTTGATAACTTGAAGCGATCCTCCGTTGTAGATCCCACCGCCCACGCCCGCAGTGCTCGTGTTTTGCGTGAGGACGACATCGGCAACGGTCAGGGTGCTTTGCGTGTAGATACCACCGCCGACATCACTCCGGCCATTTGCTGCCGTTATGCCGCTGATGATTACGGTGCCGGCCGCCACCGTGAAGATGCGGTAATCCCCACCCGTGTTGCGTCGGACCGTCACGATTGCGGCCCCAGGCACCTTGGATGTCAATGTCCGATACAAGGTCGGGAAGAGGCCCGGTGAGGTTGATCGTCCCATACGCGGTTGGACGAAAATCAATCGCGTCGGGCCCCGGCTCGGCGTTGACCTTATCGATGCAGTACCGTAAGTCTCCGCGGAAGCCTTTGCCGGCACCCATATCGGTAACACGCGTCACGTGGCAAGTGGACAATAGGGTACGGTCTTCAAGTGATTCGACGCGGGGGCGAGCCTTTGAAGTTTGAGAATGCATGAGCAGCCCCCTAGGTTACAACAGTGAATCCAAATCCGCCGTGGCCAACACGACGGGGAGAAGATCAAGCCTCGGGTGTGAGGTAGGCGGTATCGGCGACGCCTGCACCTCGAACGCCCCAATGTCAATCGTGCCGTTCACGATCCGAGGAAAACCGGGGCCGCGTTGATCGAACTCCGGCGCGTCAGTATTGTCGCCGGCATCGATGGCCGGACTGCCGGGAAGGAGGGCACGCGTTAATGTTGGACCACCGTTGTCGGCGAGTGGGCCGAGCATGGGATCGACGTTGAGTAGGCCCTCGGGGCCAAAACCGCTGCCACCTTCGGTGCTTCCGATCAGGTTGTGATCCGAAACTGTAATCGTTCCATCAATGTCCCCCAAACTATGCCCGGCGACGATGGAGTTCCGCATGAACACCGGCACGCCGTCGTAGACATAGACACCCCCTGAATCGAAGCAACAGTCGTCGAGGGGGTTATGGTAAATGGTGCTGTGGCTGACGAGCACAAAACTCGACGCACCGAATAGGACAAGGGCTGGGCCCAGCGCGCTGGTAGAGTTCTCAGTAATCGTACTGTTGAGGACGCTCAGGCTGCCGTTATCGTTGTAGATTCCGCCTCCGTAACCAAAATTACTACTCCCAATACCCGCTATGTTTTCAGAGATCGTACTACTGTAAATCGACGCCGTTCCAAAATTGCTAAGGCCGCCGCCACGCGCGCCGAACCCGTTAACGACGTTGTTGGAGATCGTGCTGTCAATTATCGTCAAGTCGCCCGTGTTGTGTATGCCACCACCCCATGCCTTCCAATCAAATGACCAAGTCTCATTTTGGGTGACAACAACCCGGTTAATGACCAGCGTCCCATTGTTGAGAATGCCCCCGCCATAAATCAGGTCGAAGTGGTTCGTAAAAACTCTCCCGTTGGACACTGTTAGGTCGGCCATCGACACGGTGGCGCCGGAAGTCACCGTGAAGATCCGGTAGTCTCCGCCGGTATTCCGACGCACGTTCAGGAGTTCCGAACCTGGACCTTGGATATCAACATCGGATGCCAGATCGGGAAGCGCACCCGTGAGGTTGATCGTCCCCGTCACCGTGAAATCGATCGCATCCGGCCCCGGCTCGGCGTTGACCTTGTTGATGCAGTAGCGCAGGTCACCGCGGAAGCCTTTACCGGCACCGCTATCGCTCAGGCGCGTGACGTGGCAGGTGGAAAGCAGCTGACGGTCTTCCAGTGGCTCCAGCCGCGGACGGCTTGATCGAGTCGATGGCGAGTGCTTTCGATAAGTCTTTGCTTGGATTGGAGTTAGCCAAGTCATCGGTCTCCTCCCAAGGAGAAAATCGCGTGCGCACTACGCACGCGTACGAGTCCCTACTACTAAAGGGTGATTTGGAGCCAAAACCGGACGCGCGGTTTGGGAAATTCTTCGATTTTCTCGAAAATGATCGTGGAATGAGTCACGCGTCGAGGGGCCGGGTGGACAAATTCCAATGTCTAATTGGGTCCTTTGGTCGTCATGTCTGGCTGGCACCATAGGGTTACCTCCTTGAACTGGGGCTGGGTGTCCGGAGGGATCCCACACCCGGCCCTTTTTCCTTGCATTCCCTTCTCGTGTCGGTAAACTCGAAGCCGGTCGGTTTTTGAAAAGTGGTAACCGACCAAGGGCCGCCGGAGCAGCTTGCCGGCGGCCTGTTTCATCCGGAAGTTTGCTCGCGCAGAGTTAGGCGACAAATCCGTTATCACACCCAGCAAGCCAAACGGCCGGCGCAAGGGGAAGGCGTAATGGAACCGTTGAAAATGGATGTCAGATGTCCAGAGCAAACGTGTCAGCGTGAATTTGTAATCGACGCGGACGAACAGTATGTGACCGCGCTATCCGAGAATGGACAGCGGCAACAGTATTACCAGCGTCAATGCCCGCACTGTAGAGAGTGGGTGACGTTCCAGGCGCCGACCAGGCGGCAGATTTTAGCCAGGCATCGTATCAAGCGACAACCGGCCACTAAGAAAGTGCGAGCAGAGTCGAGGGGACGGAAGAGGAAGGCATGACGGCAACTCGGGACGGTTACCGCAGCATTACGCTACAGCTACCAGACTTTGTGTGGTCCGCGCTTTCCCGCGACGCAATCTCCGGGTCCAAAAGCGTAACGCGAATTGTGACACAGGTGCTCGCGAAGCATTATCGAATCGACCAAACGAGGCTGCCGAAGAAAGGCAACTCCAGTCGATTATGCCCGGCTAACCTCACACCCACCGGCGCCGGCTTGTTAACGTCGGGAGCATGGCCAATGAACCGACAACACCGTGGCGAGCGGAACTCACGGCGCACGAATTCTCTCGCGTTTTCGATTGTCGGAACTTTCTCATTGTCCAGACCGTCGGCCGGAACCATAAGCGGATCGCGAAGTTGTTCGCAGCGGCGCCGGACCTGTACAGCGTCGCCTTGTCCGCCGCGGTACTCAACGTCGGTTGCCAGTGCGGTGGCTGCCTGGGGTGTGTGGCGCGGGCGGCGCTACGGAGGGTGAAGTAACGCGCCGGAGGCAAGATGCATTTCTTCAAATGGTTCACACGGGTCATCGTCGCCACGGTGTTCTTTGCCGTCGCAATTTTCTGCCTCTTTGGTTTCCTCGCCGCATACGAACCGTCAGAGGCGACAGGTCTGCGTGTGGTGTATGCGTTGGTCGGTATGCTGTGCGCGGTGGGCGGCGTCGTGAGCACGATACAGCGATGGAGTTTTGATGAGTCCAAAGGCCCAGAGATGGAACGAAGCTCAAAGCCAAGTTGACGCGGAGGGAACGTAGAGATGGCTGACGGCCGCTCACGCGATAGAAAGTAACTGGCCGGAGTTGAGGCGTGGCAACCGGTGTGTTGATCGGTTTCTTCATCGTGGTGGTGGTGTTGTTTGCCATAGGCGTCTGGGTACGGGGGAAGTAGCCACGATGGCTCGGGCGGAGAGGGTGAGAAACTGAGAGGACCAACGAATCCATTTCGTTGGCCGCTCTCACCCACAGTAGAAAGGCGTTGAAACGTAGGTCACAGAAAGATGGGCGTCAACGACGAACTAAAGCGGGTGCAAGAACTGCGCGATCGTGGCGAGCTGTCACCCGCCTGGTTTTGTGAAACCGCAGAGGATTAGCAGCATTGGCCCGCATGGCGCACGACAGACAGCGTGGGGTCGCGGCGGAAAAACAGTGTGCCGCCGGTTGAGGTGTAGTCAGGAGACCATCGTGTTCCGACATTTGGCGCTTCAACGACCGCTGGCCGTGATCGACCTAGAGACGACAGACACGAATCCTCAGACTGCCCGAATAGTTGAGATAAGCGTACTCCGACTGTCTCCTTCGGGTGACAACGTCCATCGGACACGTCGGGTAAATCCGGGAGTCCCGATACCTGCGGCGGCAACGGCGATCCACGGGATCACCGACGCAGATGTCGTCAATGAACCGCCCTTTGCTGCCTTCGCCGCTTCGCTCGCCGATTTTCTGACGGAGTGCGACTTGTGCGGCTTCAATCTCAAACGCTACGACCTCCTGGTCCTTTGCGAGGAGTTTCGTGGTGCGGAGGTGGAGTTCTCCCTGGAGAGCCGTGCAATCATCGATCCGATGCAGATCTACCACGCGTATGAAAAACGTGACCTGGCATCCGCGGTGAGATTCTATCTATCGCGCGATCATTTGGATGCGCACACGGCGTCCGCGGATACTCTGGCCACCGCTGAAATCTTAGACGCTATGGTGGCTCGCTATTCCGACTTGCCGCGCGATGTGGCTGAGTTACACCAGCAGTTCACCGCGCACGATGCCATCGATGTCGATGGACACTTTGTCATGGACGATGGACAGGTGTGTTTGGCGTTTGGCAAGCACAGAGGAAAAGCCCTGGCCGCCGTAGCACAGGAAGACCCAGGGTTTCTTTCCTGGATGATCAAGAAGGACTTTCTCGCGGATGCCAAAGACATCGCCGCTCGGGCCTTGCGCGATGCAAGTCGCGATCTACCGCCGAAAGGTTAGCCCGCATGACGGTTCAGCGTCTGCTGTCGCCGCCCGCGAGGTTGACAAACCACGGCTTGGCGAGCCGATCGGTCTTGAAGAAGTCGATCAGAAGCTTGGCGACCTTTTCCCGTCCGCTTGCCGAGGGATGGGTCCCGTCCCGCTCGAAGTCTTCTCGTTTCCAAACAAGGCCATCGCTCTTACGTGGTGTGGTGCCGTCCGCCCATAAGTATGGCCCCCATAGCAACACGGGCGCCATTACTTTGCCTTCCTCCTCGTCGTAATTCAGGGAGGCCTCCCCCTTAATTTGGTCCTGAATTAGCCAACGAACCGCAAAGGCGGATTCGTACGCAAACGGCTCCGGATTGAGCACTGAAGTGGCGTAGCCGCCGTATATTCGACTGGAAAGATATGCGATCCGAAGATTAGGAAAGCGAGCTTTGGCATTCTGAATTACCGCCAAGGTATCGCTTTGTAGTTTTCTGCCGTGCTTTTCGAGATCACCTCGCGGCGTCTTGTTCGCAAGCTTTATCCAGACGACTTGCACCTGTTCCGGCGTCACTTTGGCGTTTTTCAGTCGCTGTGCGACCACTTCCCAAGGGGGCCCATTCGCGTCGACCCACTCAGCCATGGCTTGACCGCCTTGCGCACCGTCAACGATGATTAGAGATGAAGATTTGTCGCGATCTTGGTCGGCATGCCGCTTGAATACGGAGAACTCCTGGCTGGCATTCGACATGCTAATCGATAGCAGAACGACGTTCCCTTCTTTGCTCGGCTTCCCGTCATGATTCAGAGGCCGAATCTTGGCCAGTTGGGCTTCAGCGGCCTTGCGATGATTTGCCGGTGGCTCGTTGCGGCCGTCCCCATACAAGCCGCCGTCCTCGCCCTTGTAGCGGGCCTTGGCTGACATCTCGGAAAGCGGGACGAGCCTCTGCGACTTCTCGGAATCCTTGACCTGCCATTCCACAGGACCGGCAGAGGCTCCGAGCATGATGATGAGCCAGCCTGCATACTTCGAGATGCTCATCGGCTTCCCTTTCTCACTGCTGCGTACACGCTTGCCGGACGTAATCTATTCCCTTCGCTGTAATTGAAGAAGGGGCGGGCGTCACTAGGCCGACCCCTGCCTAACGCTTAACGTCTCCGCGCTCACCCAGCGGCCTGCTCCGTTGTCAGGTCGGGCACGAATCCGCTTACGGATTCCGAGTGACGTGGTCCCGTTGGAGGGCTATCCAGCGGTAGAGGTGCTGCCGGTATGCGATCGCGCGTTCGGGATATCGTCCGGAAAGGTCATGCGCTTCCTCAGAGTCATTGCCGAGGTCGAATAGTTTTGTCCGGCCGGTTTCCACTTCCTGAATGAATTTCCATCGTTCGTCCCGCAAACCGACCAGAGTCAGAGAATAGTCGGTAAAGAACAGCGCCATGTGCGGCTGATGGTCCAGCAACGAACGGCCTTGGTACGCCGCGGGGAAAGGTAATCCGAGCAAGTCTAGGACGGTCGGCGCCGTGTCGATCACGCTGGCAACCCGAGTAATTCGCATTGGTGAGCTGAGCAGCCCCGGTGCCGCGATTAAGAACGGCACGCGCACATTTTCGTCATATATGAAAAGTGTGTGCGCGAAATTCCCCGAGTGCTGGCCGAACGCTTCACCGTGATCCCCGTAGATCACGATCAAAGTCTTCCGATCCAATTTCCGTTCCCGAAGCCCGCGTAGCAGTTCGCCCAGGGCGGCGTCTGCGTGATGCAACGCGTTACGATATCGGTCGACGGCGTCGTGGATGGGAAAGGGGCCTAGTTCGGGCGTACTGTACGGATGATGTCCCGCGATCGGTAGGTAGGCAGCGAAGAATCGACCTTCTCGTGGCCCAGCGTCGATCCACTCTAAGATTCGCCGTACTGTTGTACGCTCGTTCTCCACGCCGAAGCTGGACTGGTGATCGCCGCCGATGTCGCCTGCGTCTTCGAGCGTCTGAAAACCTCGGTTCCGTACAACCGCGTCCATGCCAAGATAGCCGAAACGCCCGGAATGGAAGAGTCCAGTACGATATCCAGCCCGTCCCAGGATATCGGCTATCGAAGGCGGACGGACGTTCTCGTAACGTTCGGGCGTGGTATTAATTGCCGGATAGGTCGAACATAGAACGGCGAACAGACCCTTGATGCTCTCCGGATAGGTTGTGTACGCGTTCTGGAACTGGAGCGACTGGTTCGCCAAGGTCGTGAGATGGGGCATAGGATCCTCCGCCGCGCCGTAGCATCGGAGGTATTGGGCGGCCGTTGATTCGAGGACCACAAGCATCACGTTGCGCCCGGCTGCCACGCCCCGGAGGGCTGAGAGGTCTTCGGTTGCTCTACCGGGAAAGGGACTCTTACGCTCGTCGGCAGCCAAATCGATCGTCACGAACCGGGGCAACACCGTTGGGAGGAGCGCGGCCAAGACATTTCGGTACAGCCCGAGCGTTTCGACTTGCGCGGCCGCCCCGGGCCCCATTACTAACAATGGCGGAATCATGAGGGCGCCGACCAGGCCGAGAGTCCGCGGCGAAACCCGTTGGAACAGAAGAGGGAACAACATAGCCGACCCCAGGACGACGAGAACTAGCAGCACGTTGACCCAGGTCACGTAGAGAATAATGGAGTCGGCAAGCGCACCATGGACGGCCCGAATTAGCGGCCACGTCAAAGGTGTGCACAAGACGCGCGCGACCGGCACGTTCATCGCCACGTAGAGGGAAATGGCTGCGTACACCGACCAACCGACCCACGGACGCCGCATACCGAAATCGAGGGCTGCGAAGAGTGACACCACGACCAGATCTTGCCACAGGTACGCAATCGGCGCCCAGACTGACAGAGGCACTGGGTATGCAGTCAGTACGGCGGCTTTCGCCACTACGAAAACGCCCAGCAGGCTCGTGGCCCTCATCTGGTCACCAAGTTCATGCGCTTAAGCAGCATGAGAGACACGATGGCGCTTTGCCGATGGCGGTGCCACACCCAGTCATGTACGAGCACGGCAGGCGCCGGCGGATGCTCATAGGCCGCTCTGCGGTCACCGACATACGCTAGCGGAAAAACCAACAGGTCGAAACCGCAGTGTCGCTCCGGATCATACCAGGCGTTGATGTAGTCGATTCCTCTCACAGCGTACGAACGGGCCGTCGCGATGTTCGCGGCGTCGGCGTCGATGACCACCAGTGACGCGTTCGGCAACAGCCGCTGACAAATCAGAGCCGTGCGTGGAAACAGGGCTCCCCCGACAATTCCCACCCGCCGCACCGCGGGAAGAAGAGGTAGCAGTTTTCGGAAAGCGCGCTCGTGTTTCTTTAAGACAAAGCGTTGCAAGCGTTCCGACCGTAGCACCCAGCGCTCAAGCCCTTCCAACGATAGGCCGTCGAGCCAACGCAGGACCGCTGGCCACCGACTGGCGCGGGTGCCCGGCTGGGTCTGTCTAGATAGCCGCGTCCAATGCGTGCCGGGGTGGGCGTGGTGCTCAACGTGGAAGCCATCCTTGAAAAACAGCCAGTTATAGAGCCGACCGTAGTGGCTCGTGGTGTCGCGGGCGTGCTCGTAGAATCCGTGCAAGGAACAGAGCGCGAGGCCGGCACCATAGCCAGGAAGATAGGTGGTCAGGAAGAATCTCGGACTGAGCGTCAGAAGCACGGTCCATAGACCCAGAATTAGGGCGACCTCGACAAGCAAAGGGTGGGTGCAGCGAAGCCGCCATTCCGTGCCTGCGTGGTGGGCGAGGTGCCGCTCACGCCAAAGCGTCTGCGGCACTCCCAGTAGCAGACTCTCATACAAAGCGAACGCTCGGTTTAGTGCCCGCGCACGGAAGAATGGACAGTGAATGAAGGAATGGCTGATAGTGTTCGAGTTCCACCACAAGCCCAAGGCGATGACCGCGACTGACGGATAGCCGACCAACAGCAGGCCGTGGCCCGCGGCGAGGAGCAGGAGCAGGGCATCCCACTCGGAATACCGGAGGATGCCCGACTGCTCACGGGGAAGTGCAAACGTGCTCATGAAGTAGTCTTCGCCTTTAGCAGTTTGGCCTGAGGATGGGTAGCATTGACTTTGTACATCCCTCCTGCGACCGGATAGACTTCGGCGTCCTTGGGTTTATCATCTGCCTTCCTCACCTTACCCAACGGCTTGTACCGAGACCCGAACGCCACACACTGTGGCGTGCCCGCAACCTTCTTCAGATCGGCCCATTCCTTGCGGCAAAGGTCCGGTTTGTCTCCTGCCAGGGAGAAATACATGTAGCCCTGGATCGGTGTTTCGTAGTCCTCGCGCGTTCCGGGTTTGGACAGCGCAAATGCTCCCCACACTTGAATGCGTTCCGGGTTCTGGTCATTCGGTTCTAGGACAACCTTGTCGACGCGGGCGTAGATCCCGGTCGGGTCACTGGCCCGGACTTCTGGGGTTGCGGCCAACAGCGCCGCTAAGCACATTACTGAGACAACGTTTTTCATGATCTATCCTCCAACGAATGAGGTACAGATCGCAGCCCGTGATTTACACTGGGTTGCCACCATTTCAGGATGTCGTAGTTTCCAATCCACTCTGGTTCGATTGACCGATCGCGTAACGGGCGATGATCGAGGATCCGCCCCAGACTCGATCACCGGCCTTAACGCCGCATACTAAACTGGGCGATTTCGTAAGCAGTAGCTCTGTGCGAGAACCGAATTTGATCATGCCGATCTTGCTGCCGCGGGCGAGCACCTCGCCAGGTCGCACGGCGCACACGATACGGCTCGCAAACGCGCCCGCAATCTGCTTGACCGCTAGAAGAAGGTTCGGCGCTTCTTCGGCCTCCAACAAAGTGCAGAGCTGTTCGTTCTCAAGTGGAGCAGCCGGATGGCGCACGTCCCGAAACCGGCCAGGGTGATAGCGAAGCTCGACCACCCGTGCCGTCATCGGACATCGGTTGACGTGGACGTTGAAGATCGACAGGTAGATGCCGATCTTGAAAGCCGGACCACCCAGTAGATCGTCCCAAACAAGCTCCTCCACGTCAGTCACTCGTCCGTCGGCTGGTGCCACGACCGCACCAGGCTCCACCGGCACGCACCGCGGCGGGTCTCGGAAAAAGGACGCCACGAACAACGCCGCCAATCCCGGCGGAACCGCGGCCCATGGCCACCACCAGCCCGCTACTACGGCAAGGGCCGCGAAGGGACCGCCCAGAAGCAGGAGCTCCGCCCATCCCCAATGCGCGACTGGCAATCGCCTTCGCCACTGGAACCGGTCGTCTTCGGGCGCGAACGAATAACCGCACACGTTCCGAACGAGTTTCAAGTCGCGGCAATCAATGATGTCATGCGGACACCCGGGGCACTCGCCGCGACGTACCTGCCGCATCCGGGTGACATAGCGAGGCCTTAGCCGGCGCAGCCACTTGCGCCGTAGGCGCCCCCAAGCCATCTCCAGACGAACGGCCCAACCGCCGCCTGGCTGCACGCACTCGATGTTCGTCGGTAGCCGCCTCGGGTGCGGGCGCTTCAGAGTTGTTGCGGTGGCTGCCATGTTTCTTCTTGCATTGTAATCAGTGTCATTTAGCAGGAAAAACTGTTTATAATTGAATCAATCAAGGTAATTCTTGTATTCTCCGGGGGTTCTCGTGGCGCCACCGTTCCTCTCTCTCTCGACCGATCAGGTCAGGGCGTTTGTGGAGTTGGCCAAACAGGGAAGCCTTCGCGGAGCTGCTGCGGTCCTCCATATCACCGAGCAAGGCTTGCGCAATCGTCTCGTCGCTCTGGAAGAACGACTTCGGGTGGAGTTGTACCGTAAGAGCCGCGGGCCGCGCCGCACCCCGGCTCTCACCGAGCACGGAAGACAGTTCCTTCCCCACGCGCAAGCGTTTCTGGAACGGGCACAACAATTAGGGGAGTTGTTCGGCAATGTCGCCGAGACCAACGACATACATGTGGCCGCTACCCAGTATTTGATCCTCTACGTCCTGATCGACGCGGTCCGCCGCTTTCACGCTGCGTACCCACTGATCCGCGTCCGCCTCAGCAACCGAACGGAGCAGGAGATTGAGGAACTCCTCTTGCACGACCCGGACACCGCAATCGGTGTGGCGGCACCGTACGAATCGTCGCCAGATCTGGAGTACCTGCACCTCTTCTCGATGGAGTGGAGCCTTATCACGCCCGTCCGTCACCCGCTCTTAAGCAAACCCCGGCTGAAGCTGCAAGATTTGGCGGGCGTGCCGTTGATCCTATACGAGCGCGGATCTACGGGGCGGCAACACGTCATGGACGCCTTTCACGGACAGGGGTTATCACCGCGGGTCGATATGGAGACTACGAATACAGAGATTATCGTGAGAATGGTGGAGGCGGGGATGGGTATCTCGATCGTTCCCTTGATGCCGAGCGGCAGAGTGACGCGTGGTCACCGAGTGGGTGTGCGCGCCCTGGATCATTTCATTCGGCCAATCCATTCGGGAATCCTCGTGCGCCGTGGTGAACGCCTGCTCGCCGCGGCACAAGCATTCATTCGGTTCCTGCTTCCCGGCAAAGAAACGTGAACGAGTGCAAACGAGCTCAAAGGTCCGGACGGTAGGCCGCTCCTGGATGTTTCAAGACCACGTCTCACCCTTCGTTCGCCGCGCGATTTGCCGCAAATCGATCAAGTTCTTGCCGAAAAATCGCCGCCTGCTCGATGCTTAAGTCGCGTACATAGTCAACTCCAAACTTGCCGCGCAGATGACCTCGGAGCTTCCCCGGCTGCCAGCCGAGTTTCTCTGTTTGCTCCTTAATCAGAAAGGCGACTTCGCGGCTCACCCTTGGGGCGTTCCCGTTCGCTGCTGGCTCGCCCTTGGTCGGCTTCGGCGCGGGCGGCATCGTTTGTCGCGGTGGCTCAGGCGAGGCGTCGGGCGACAACGTTGGCAGAGTCACGAATGCCTTCTTCGTCGCATCGTAATCACACCACTGTTTCGGCACCCGATAGAGATAGCGGCCGATCGCGAACTTGACAGCGGCGCGCTTCAATGCGTCGCTGAACGCGGCCTTATGTTTGTCGTGCTCATCCTTCTGCTCCGATTGCCCGCCGATGTCGGTCTTTTCGACCCATTCCCCGATGCGAACCCGAAGCTTGCACACCACGAACCATCTGGACGGAGCTGATACTCATCCTGCCAACCGTCGATGCCGACAACAGCGTCGAGCCGGTCCATGATGGCGCGGGCGTCAAAGTAGGGAACGGCGAGTGCGCGGTTGCCGCTCACTGCCTGCGGTTTCCAATGCACGTCGGTTGGGGCGAACGGGGCGGCGAAGGCCGCGGCGATTCGCTGTGTGTCGTCGCCGGGTTCGCTGGGTGGTAGCTCGCCGTTGCTCGACGGCATCGCGGGCACCTCGGATCGGGTCTTGATTTCTCGGTCGTCGCGTGTTTGAGTAGTCATTGCGTTCACCCTTATGTGTGAATGCCACGGGCCGGGATGGTAACGTCATCGCCGGCCCAACTTGTTTGCCCCGGCACGTTGCCAGAGCGGAGTGAGTCACACAGTACAGGGTTGGGGGTGGAAGGGAAGCGACTTGTTGCGAGGTTGGTAAGATTCTTTAAGCGCGCAGGGATTCGAATTCGAATTAATTGTTTTGTGCGAGAGTTGAAGGCTGCGATTGATCGACGACTTGTTCTTCGTCAACCGCGGGACGTTGAGGAGGCGGCAATAAGACTTCAATGGTAAGCGGGCTGCCAAACAGGTCTGTCCGGAGGCGCTCCTTTTCGCGGTCTATTTGCTCAGCCATGACCCCAATTTCAGCAAGCTGCTCCGCTAGGTCTCGGTTGGCGACGAAACCTGGGGTATTCGGCCCCACAACAATCCCCGCCAACAGGTATCCAACTATGGGCGACAAACCCAAGCGGTGTGTACCGTAACCCAGAAGCAAAGCGGCCGCGAGTCCGCCGGTAATAGTCAGGATCAGGTCAACGTTATGCATGTTCTCATGTTACGGTCGCGACAACGTCGTCGCTATTAGGCCGAGGAAAGGAAAGGCGTGAACGTCGTTTTGGCTAAAGATATTGGTAACAGCATGTTCATCTTTGTGGCAGGTGATGCACCCGGCGCCGCTGACTTCGTGGGCACATTGTCCGGAGCGTCCAGGTTTCGCTCAGTTGAGGAAGCACACGCCTATCGCAAATGGATGGGGCTTAGCCCGGGGCATTTTCTAGCCTATCAAATCGCGACTGACGGCCGGATTGTGAACGCGGAGAAAACGTGAAGACCTCCATCATTCTCGCAGACCATTCGCCGGCATCACGCTGAAGTCTGGCCACAATTCGCAAAACAAACATTGACCACGACGAAGAGGCCGCGACACGCGGCCTCGTGGGCGAACAGTGCGGGATCGTGACTACTTGACGCCTGCCAACCTAAACTTTCCCCGCTCCGCCTTCACGAACCGCGACTCCTTCGCCTTCGCGGTGATCTCGCGCAGCATTGCAGAATAAAGAGTCGCGCTCGGCGTCTGCCCACGCGGCGACTTCCAGTACCCCTTCTCAGCCATCGCGGCGATCATCTCCTGGCAGTTCATTGGCTCGGCTTTCTCGCCGAGAACCCTAGCGGCGGCGTCGAGGGCGCTGACCTTCTTCGGCTTCGGCTCGCGCTTGGCCTTCTTCGTCTTGCCTGTTGCGACCACGACGCCCCCGCCAGTCTTAGCGTCACCTTCCGTCACTGGTCCTTTTTTCTTTCCCGTTTTCTTCTTCGCCATGATTCGGTCCTTTCGTGTTGGGTCTAGCCATCTGCACCCGGCGGGCGCCACGCGGCGTTTCGGCTTTCCGTTCCCAGCGCGGAGTTGCGGCTGCGAACAGTCAGTCAGTTACCTCGGGGGTGGCAGGACAGCAAGGGGATTCGGGCAGGAATTTGAGAGTTTCCAATCGCAACCGTGCGGATTCGTGTCGCGCGGCGTCTAACGACTGAATGGTGTAACAGAACTCGACTTGGCAAGCAGTAGGAAATTCCCGGCACTTACCTGAAAAAGCCGGGAGACCGTAGATTCTAACCGCACCACCGGCCAGCCGGCGACGAGGCAGACTGCAAATCCAAGACGTTTCATTTCGCTAGCGGATTTCGGATCTTTCGTTTCCAACTCCGCAACTAGTTTCTGAAAAACTTCACGCTTCCGTAAATGGTCTTCGGTCAAGGCTTCATCCTGGGTACATCAAGTGGCCGACTCAACAGGCTAGACTAGCGTGCTTCTGAATGTGACGAGTTGTCCTTTCCCGATCTAGCGCTAAAGCCAGAGATTGCTCATTTCCTGCCTGGACCAAGGCCGCAGCCGATTCCGCGTAGCGTCCAAGGGCGGCTAAAGCCCGCGCGCGATTCGCGGCCAGCACTACGTAGTTCCAGTCGTTGTCTGACGGCACGCAAACGATTGCGGCCGGATCTCAGCTAGCCAAACTCCACGACCGTTTAGCCAATACTAAAACGCGGTTAGGCGAGCTTCATAAGCAAATCGAGCAACAGGAGCGTGAGCGTATAGGTACGGACGAAGCCGCCGCGGCATTTGCGGGTTTCGATGGGGTCTGGAATGCACTTAAGCCTCGCGCGAGCAAGCACAGCGACCTCCAGCGCCTTGGACCGTTCGTTCCCGCCACGGCTCGCGAACACCAGCTCGAAGTGGTCCGCCTATGGAACGCCGTCTTGAACAGTTGGCTGACCAGATCGTTCATCAGGTTTGCGCCATCGCCGCACCTTCGGGCCAGCGTTGTTTGCAGTAGTCGAGAAACTCGGACATTTTCAAGGGGTTGGTCGCGTTCCCCGTGCGGATGTAAAACCGCTCTTGGCCGTCTTCCACAAGGAAGCGCGGCTTGGGCGACGCCGTCACGGTTACCACGCAGACGTCGCCGCTGCCGGGCTTATCCGTTTCGGGCGGCTTTAACTCGAAAAATGCGACGGAAAGCAACGCCGCCACGTCCTTGCCGAAATCCTTCATGAGCGTCTGGGTCAGCCAGTTCTCGAAGCTGTCGCGGCCTTTGCCGCCCGAGAGCTTGTAGTCCTCCGCCAGCCCGTAGACCTTGCCATCATCTTCCACGCCGATAACTAGCGTCCCGCCGGCGGTGTTCAAGAGCGCGGCGACGGTCTTGACGATGATCCGCTCGATGAATTTTTCGGGCTTGCTGTTCTTCACGTCCCAGCGGGCGGAGGATTTGAACTCGACGCCAGCGGATTCCCCGGCGGCGATGAGGTCCTTCACGGCTTTGGCCGGATCGACTAGCGCCGCCGCGGGCTTGGCCAGGTCCGGGTTGAAGACCGCCGCCTCGCCGCTCTCGCGCATGCGGATGAACTCGTCCAATGCGGCCTGCTTGGTCTCTTCCTTTACGATCGGGAACGTCGAGAGGATGTGGGCCAACTCCTCCTCGGTCAGGCGGTAGAGGTGTGCGACCATCGCGTCGAGCTCTGCCCGCAGCATTGCCCGCGCGGTGGGATCGGTGACGCCAACGTGGTGATCGGGCGGCTGCAAGTTAATCGCCTTCGCCAAATCCGCGAATGCCGGCTTCGTACAGATGAGACGAGCGGCTCTCGATGTGAGCGAATGGAATATAGTGTCTTCTTGCGTAAGTCGCGGTATTGGCAGTTGATAAATGTAGAACATGTTCAGCGTAGTGGTAACTTTTTGGCGCAGAAGCCAATCCACGACGAAGCTGTTTCCGACGGCACAAAGATAGAGCATTTCAGACGCGCCGACCCGGGACGCCTCCAAGTCAACACTGGTGCTGTTGTTGCCAAAGAAGACATGTTTGGGGGCAATTGTGCAGATCAAAGTTCGCTCATTTGTGTTCCCAGCAATTCTCCGGTGTACCCAACGATACTGCTGGTAGTCGATCACCTGTCCGCGGTCCTCCTCGTTCCCCAAAAGCTTTCGACGTGCGCTAACCTCGTCAATCCAGTATGGCGGCTTCTCATTGGTCAATTCAAACTGGTTGAACATTCTTCCAACAAACAGCGGGAGTGACGCCTTCTCAGGTTCCGCTAAAAAGAGCCCCTGATCCACGCCGCGATCGAACTCGCGGTGAAGCACGAGCTTCCACTTTCCATCCACGACCTCGCCCAGAAGCGGGAAGCGGAGCATCTTTTGGGCGATTTTCACGTCAATTAATTGTTTGAACTCCATGACCGACAGCGAGTCCGGCGACAGGCTTCGGATGACTTCAACAGAGAGAAAGATATGTTCCTCGGGACTGTGGAAGAATTGGTCCAACTCTTCGGGCCAGACCGCTTCCCGAGGTTGGAGCCGAAACGCGGCGGGAAATCGAGTTGTCTTACCGCCTTTGGCGAACGACAGAATGCAAACCTTGAACCGGTGATCGAGACCTTCGAACATGAACCGTTCGTTTGTCAGTCCGAAGAGCGAGTCTACCTGGCATTCTTCGAAGAGCATCTGCCGTAATCGCTTTGCTCCCAGATCGGTGTAAATACTTCCCGGCGTGAGGATTCCGCAGCGCCCGCCTTCTCGCAGCAGGTTGAAACATTGCTCAACGAAGAGCTTGTAGAGATTGACATCCGTACCCGCCTTTTTGCCGTTAATCAGGCTGATCTGCTTTTCGTATTGCTTGGCCGATCGAAACCAGGCGCTCTGATGCGCGTATCCACTCAAGTATTCGAGCCACGCCCGGCGAATCGAAAAATCCTTCAGGAGCTTGGACTTCTCCTTTTCAAACTCTTCGATTGGCATGAAGAGCTTGGTCACAAGCTCCGAATGCAATTGAAAAAACTCCTTGGCGAACGGCTTGAGCACCTCCCACGGCGGGTTGGTAATAATCGCATCGAACCCGCCGCGGGCCATTACCTTGTCGAAAGCGAAGGCCCAGTGGAACGGGTGAAGCGCCTGAATGTCCTCCAGCTTGAGCGTGCGTTTCTGGGGCTTGCCTTCGGCGCCTCTCTTGTCGTCCCACGTCGCCTGCTCGTACTTAATTCCGAGGTCATCGAAGTCTTCCAGGAGTATTTCGTCCAGGGTGAGTTGCGCTTGGGCGTTGACATCGGCGATCTTGTCGCGCAACGTGGTCAAGTCGTCCATGTACTCGGCCGTATTGCGGTAGATATGGAGCTGGCGGTCGCGATCCCGGAGCACTTGGTCGTAAGGCGGAAGGGGGAACAGGTGGTTCTTCTGATTGAAGCCTTTGGCGTCCACGTGCGTCAGCCCGATCAACGAGTTGCCGCGCAGGATGTTGAAGTCAATATTGGGGAGCGGCTCCAGCTCCTCGACGTTGTTGGCGCTGGCGGCCAGGGCGAGGAAGAGGCGCAGGCGGGCGATTTCGACGGCTTCTTCCATGATGTCCACGCCGAACAGGTTGTCGGAAATGATCCGCTTCTTGATGAAGTAATCGAGCGAGGCGTGATCGGCTTCGATCTTCTTCAGGCGGGTCTTGAGCGCGGGCGAGCCGTTGAACTTGATCCAGCCGAAAACGGCGGCGTAGACGTCGATGAGCGTCTTCATCGCCGCCACGAGGAACGCGCCCGAGCCGCAAGCGGGATCGAGCAGCGCGAGTCCGGGCAGCACGTCGTTGAGCAGCTTGGTCGCCAGCGGCGGATCGAGCTTCTTGAGCAGGTCGCCGACCGACTTGAACGAGCGGATGGGCAGGCCGGTCTTCTTCGACGATTCGACGATTTGCTCGGGCGTGTTGACGGCGTCAAGGATGAGGCGGTGGATGGTGCGCTCGCAGAGGTAGCCGGTGATCTCGGGGCGGGTGTAGTAGGCGCCGAAGGCCTTCTGGTTGATGTACTTCTCGACGATGTAGCCCAGGACGTCCGGGTTGATCTCGTTCTCCTGCCCGCCAGGCTTGTCGTTGAGGTTCCAGGAGAACGAGCCGAAGAGCTTGAACAACTCGTGAAAGACCGAGTCAGGCAGGGAGACGGTCTTGCCCGCCTTGGCGGCGCGCTGCTCGATGGGGTGTTCGAGAAACAGGCCGCCGTTCAGCTCCGTTTGAAACGTCGGCCCGTCACCAACGTCGCCGGCACGTGCCACGGACTGCGCCGTTTTGCATCGCGTTGCATTCGCCGATGAACATGGTGACGAAGGTGAACGTTGCGCCCGTCATGTTTCTAATCACGTGTCCCCATGAAGAGTCACATGCGCCGGCTGGAACGTCTCGCGGTTAAAGCCGAAGCGTTACCTTTAAGTCCGACGCAACGATGCATTCGCATCATGGAGATATTCATCAATGCCGCCACACGAGCGGGGGATGTGTCGGTGGCGAAGTCACTCCGGAGGAAAGCGACGGAGCTTAGCGCTATCCCGGATCGAGAAGACCGGGATCGGACCGCCGAGGCGATCCTTGGCCACGTTCAATTGCTGTGGGACGTAAAGAAAAACAATCGGGGTGGCCCCGAGCCCGGTGCTGGCCCTTGGGATGCACAGAATGAAACAGTCTCGAAGACTTGACCGAATCGAACGAGCCCTTGCGCCATCCCCGTGTTCGCTGTGCGGCGGTCGCGGACCGTTCAGGTTCCGTTTTGTCACGCACGAGTCTAACGAAGCGACCGAACCGGAGTCGTGTAGCGAGTGCGGCACCCCGCCGCAACGAATCATCGAGTTCTACGAAGTCGAGCACCAAGCCGAAGGAGATCCGATTGGTTCGTAACCTAAAACGCCGGCTAGAACGAATTGAGCAGCGGCGTCCTACCGCTACCGAGCGCTTGCCGCAACAGTTATGGCATGCCCTCTCAGAGGTGATCCCGGAGGAACAACTCGACCCCGACACACGACTTCTCGTGGAGAAGCTCTACCGAGCAGCCGACGAGCCCGTGATCCCGGAGGAACAACTCGACCCCGACACACGACTTCTCGTGGAGAAGCTCTACCGAGCAGCCGACGAGCCCGACTACGTCGAAGAGTACCTTGCAGCGGTGGCGGCCGACCAGTTACGGGAAGGAGACGACTTCGCCAGCTTCTCGGCGAGGCGCAAGGCCGAGTTCGAGGCGAGCATGGATTGAATGTCGGGGGGAGGCAACAAACTAGGTGAGTACTGCAACGCTGATCCGATCGGTCAGACGGTGTAGGGCCTTGTGGCTAACCACGCGCCGCGCTAAAGGCCGCTGACGCCATCGGCGATTCCGCGCCATGGGCCATTTCGAAGTCGGCACGGTTCCTTGGGGTGATGTCGAATTGGAAGCCATTTTGAAATTGGACGCGACAGTGCCAAGCGTTGGGCGCCGCTGTGCTCTGGTCGGATAGCGCGCCAGTGCTAAGTATGATGACGCCCGCCATCCGAGGCGCAAGGACCAGTTCCGACTCATTGCCTTGGCCGGCCGGTAACGACCGCGACTGCGCGCCAATGTAGCGGACGTGGTCTCCGACATTGAATGGCGCGGGTTTTGTATCTTGATCCATCGGTCATTCCTTCAATCGCCAGCGGACCGCGGCCGCTTGCCTCGCGATTTCGGCGCGTTGCGTGCATGACCGCGATTCCTGCTCACGGTGCGCTGGCTGCGTCAATTGTTGCATGAGTTTACCCCACTGCCTCCGCAGGCCTTGAGCTTGCGTGCGCGCGTCGCTCATCGAGCGGCCTTCGGCGATCTGATCGTTCAACTCCTCCATGCGTCGCAAGAGCAAAGCGGCGGTTGTGAAGAGCGTTCTTCGATCCGACATGGCGCCTCCTCTCACCTATTGTCTGTAGCAATCTTGGTGCCTCCAGATCGACAAAAGAAAAACGCCCCCGGCCTCTGATAGGCCGGGAGCGCCTTACGGAAAGGACATCGCGTTTTGTCCCCGCGATGGGGTGTATCACGAAAGGCCTGTCCCCGAGTGTTGGAGGAGAAGGAACGGCTCAGGGAGAGGGGCCAGCGCTAGTGCCCAGGAATACCCTGCAAAACGTGCGCCCAGGACAGACCGTAAGATCCCATAATTCCAAAGCCTGTGCGGCGACACCAAAACCGCGCTAACCTATTGTCTCCATTGGCGTTTAGGAACCGGGCAGTGCGCCGTTAGGGAATAGATCCAACCTTTCCTTTCGACGGAAGATGCTTGGCATGGGTATCACGTTGCGCAGTCATATTTCGGAATTCATTCCGTCCCATGTCATTCATCTCCAGGCGCGAATGCGGCGCCACAGAACCCGCAACGCAATCGGCCGGCAATTCGGAAGTGGGGTATTAGGACTTGATGTCCACAGTCGAGCACCACGAGCGCCCATCTCTTGCGAACAATTTCCTTGCTGACGACACCTCGCAACGGGCTTTGGGTGAGCGCTGGTATCGCCAGGAGTATGAGTGCAGTTTCGAGGCGAGCGTAGATTCAGTGTTTGCGTACGAGGACATCCAGGCGGCGCTGTCAGATGAGTTGCAACCGTTGTTTCCGGCGGGAAGGATCCCACGAGCGCGATTGGCTATTTCATCGGCGTGGATTTGGGCCAGACGACGGACTTCACAGCGTTGGCCATTCTTGAGCGGCCGCTCGTGGAAAGAGGTGTGCCACGGGAATTGCGCCGGCCGGCGTACGCACTCCGGCACCTGAAACGATTTCCCTTAGGCACCTCTTACCCGCAAATCGTGCAAACGGTCGTCAAACTCATCCAGACCGATATGTCGGTTGAGGATGGCGTCGAATTCTTCGCGAACGAGCCGTCGATTGCCCGCAAGATCGGCGTCTTAGACGAACTCGGGCTCGGCTACCTCAAGCTCGGCCACCCTTCGACGATTCTCTCCGGCGGCGAAGCCCAGCGCGTCAAGCTTGCCGGGGAGCTCGGAAAGCTCAAACGCAGCAAACACAACTTGTACATTCTCGACGAGCCGACCACGGGTTTGCACTTCGCCGACATCGATCGACTGCTTCAAAGCCTGAACCGGCTGGTCGACAATGGGCATTCGGTGGTTGTCATCGAGCACAACCTGGACGTGATCAAAACGGCCGATCACGTCATCGACCTCGGTCCAGAGGGAGGACACAAGGGAGGTCAACTGATCGCCTGTGGCACTCCCGAGGAGATCGCGGCGTGCAAGGCATCACACACCGGCAAGTTCCTGGCGAGGTTATTGCGTACGTGACACTGCTTGCAATGGTTTGAACAGACGCATGGTCTAGTAACATCGGTCACATCGGGCCTTTGTGGTCGGACCGCAGAACGCAAATGCAATCCTGCACGCCGCATAGAATATCCCAGGCTCCGCGGTACGGGAATCAGTCAAGTGAAGTTGATGCTTTCGCCCTCGTAAGCCTGCTGCGGACTATCACAGCAAGGCGGACGGATGATTCCCGGCCATCCGCGCGTAGCACTTTTGGGGAATTGTGATGAAGGTAATTCTCGAGAAGGCGTGGGGATACCAAGTCGACAAGATGAATCCTCCCGTGCGCGACCTTGCGGCGGCTCTGCGTTTCTACGAGACCGTCCTCGGTTTCCGCGTCTTGTCACGCAGCGACACGCCGCACAATTCCGCCGTGCTCGCCCGTGACCAGGTTGAGATCGGACTCGCGGAAAACGGGGGCGATTCGACCCAGGACGGCTGTGCCTTCCACGTGAAGGGCCTCGAACCGTTGTTCGCAGAATTCAAGGCCAACGGGCTCCAAAAGCACTCTCCGAGTTCGACATCGAAGAACACGACGGAGTCGCGTGGAAAGTGTTCTACGTCGTAGCGCCCGACGGCCTTTGCTATTGGTTTGGCGAGCGCCAGGTAGATTAGTGTTCGGCGACGCCTGTCCTTCCCATTTACCCACATGATGCAGCCTGAGGCGTTGACAAAGGATGAGCCTCTCTTCTGGTCTCCTGGCAAGGGAACCGATGTCTGGGAGATGTTCTGCGCCGCTATCAACGGAGACCTGGAAACCATCAAACTTTTGCTTGCGAAAGAGCCGAGCCTGGTGCGTTCGCACTATGAGTACCGGACGCCTTTGTCCTTCGCCGTACGCGAAAACCAGTTGGAAGTCGCAACGTACCTCCTTGAGCATGGAGCGACATTCGCTTTCGGCAACTACCTCGAAATGGCGAGTGACCGAGGCCACATCGAGATGCAGAGGCTGCTGGAGGCCGCGCTCGGCCGCTCCGATGACCCTGCATCGAGTGGAGAAGTCATCTCCGCTGCGATCCGAGAGCGAGACCTGGCCAAAGTGCGAGACTTCCTCGAGGCAAATTCTTCGCTGGTGCGTGCAACTGATGTACAGACCAATCAGCCGATTCATTGGGCCGTGATGACACGACAACTCGATATGATTGACGAGTTGCTCGCGCGCGGGGCGGACATCAACGCCCAGCGCCGCGACGGTGCGCTTCCGATTCAACTCAGCAATGGCGATTACCACTTTCGCGGCTGGCGCGATGTGCCCCGGGATTGGCCAAGCACTGCTTCTGATGTGCGCACGCACCTCCGCGCGCGCGGCGCGTACGTGGACATCTGCACGGCCTGCTACATTGGCGATTTGGAACGCGTACGCGAACTGCTCAATCATGACCCGTCCCTAGCGAACCGTCCATCGGATTACATCACCTACTATGCCTGTTCCGGCACGCCCCTGCGTAATGCCGCAGCCGCCGGGCATATCGAGATCGTCAAGCTGTTGCTGGAATGTGGAGCTGACCCGAATCTTCCGGAAGAGTATATCGCGCCGCGCGGCCACGCCTTGCACGCTGCGGTCTGCAACGGCCACATCGAAGTCGTCAAACTTCTACTTGGGCATGGCGCTCACCCAAACGTGGAAATCGAGAGCTCAGCCGATACGCTTAGTGCCGCGCTGGGAAGTTGCGGTTACTCCACCGAACGCAATCAACCGATGGTAGATTTGCTTTGCTCGTATGGAGCGGCTCGGGGGGTGCATCTTCTTGCCTACTGCAACGACCTGCAGACGGCGGCGGCGGTTTTTGCGGCTAACCCAGCGTTAGCCGACGACCCTGAGGCATTTGGGAACGCGGCGTCGCACGAAGGCTTCATCCGTTTGATGTTGCGCTACCAACCCGACTTGGCCAAACGCCGCGCCGTCGGGGGAAAAACACGCGAGATCACGGAACTGTTATTTCAACACGGCATGGACCCAAACAAGCCGAACTGGCTGCACATTATGCCGCTGCACCACTTTGCTGAATCGGGTGATGTGGAAAATGCAGGAGTGTTCATCGAACACGGGGCCGAACTGAATGCGCGCGATGAAGAGTTTTGCTCGACGCCGCTGGGGTGGGCAGCCAGGTGTGGCCAGACGTGTATGGTCGAATTTCTTCTGAGACGCGGCGCCAAGCCGAATTTGCCTGACGATCCACTCTGGGCTAGACCCCTCGCATGGGCGACACGACGTGGGCGCAACGACATTGCGGAAATGCTGAAACAATACGGCGCTTCGTGAGTTCCGCGCAACCGTCCCTATGGGGTAGATTTGGGCGTCTCCCTGACTTTGCCTCAAAGCCGCAATTCGCGCTTGGCCTTGAGGCGTTGCCAAGCTTCGGTATCAATCGGGCACACCCAGTCCCACCTGATCCGGGCCCAATCCGGATCCGCGGGATCGAGTCCGAGGTCACGGATCGCTTCGCTAGTCGTGACAAAATAATGGTTCTTGTAGGGCAACAAGTACCCGCCCGTTTCCTCCCGCGCGGCGCGGGCCTCATCATAAACAGTAAACCATCGACTGAGGATTGCACCCATTTGGGGTACGTACATGATTGACCCGCCATCATGCGATTTCATGTTCTTAGTCTCCGCAGGGCACAAAACGCGTGCCGAAAATGTCTCGCGCCGACAACTCACACAGATTGTGACCGACGCATGCATGTATCCTAGACCGCAATGAGAGGCAACGGGTTCGCCTTCAACGCGGGCAAGCTCGCGCGCCGACACGGCCCTATTGCCCGACGTTGCGCCGGTCACCATGCAACCTTTGCAAACATTGATTTGTTTCTATCGGCCATCGGTGTTTTTTTGAAAAACGATGCTTGGCTGTCATTAGACGCTAACTCGCGCCTTCGGCTGACCGGAGCCGCTGAATCGACTCAGAGTTAGACGGGCCCGCGCGCTTGTGATCCAAGCACGGAAAGATCGCGTATTCAATCAGGTGAAGCGCCGGCGTGCATTCTGAAGAAGCGTTGAATCGATTCCTGGAATTCAGGCATCCCCGTCGTGCTGACGTGATCGCCTCCCTTGACTACCTGAACTTTTGCATTTAGTAGTTTTGCCACTCGACCGAATCGTTCTTGGTTCACCTCACCGCCGTCCTTGCTCCCATAAATCACTAATACCGGAACTTTGTTGGCCGTCAGTTCGGCTTCGGCAACTTCGCACTCCTTCGCGCCCCGTACACTGGCCGCCAGCGCCTTCTGGTCTTGGTCGCCGATTATGGTCTTGCTAATCATGTCGGCGATGGCAAGGCTCGGCTTTGGAACGCCGAGCGGAGTGCCTGCGATGATAGCCGGGCCAATCCCCTTGTTTTCCTCAAGTGATTTTGCGGCGAGCTCCATCGTCGCGATGGATTCCTTGGTCGGCTCAAACAGAGGGATTCCACCGCCAAGCGTGACGCTGAGAAGGCGATCGGGGTAAGTGGTAAGAAGTTTGCCGGCAATCTCAGCGCCCATCGAGTAACCCAAGACGTGAGCCTTCTTGATCCCTAAGTGATCGAGAAGACGAATTACGTCTTTCACCATTTCCATCCCGTATTGTTTCGGATCATTCGGCTTACCGCTCTTGCCATGTCCGCGGCAATCCACGGCGATCACGCAGAATGATTTGGCTAACTCCGGGAACACTTTGGCTTTCGTGTCCGTAGGCAAACCCCACATGTTGGCACTAGCTGCGAAACCATGCAGCAAAACGACGACCTCGCCTTTGCCCGCCGTGATGTAGCGAATCTTTACGCCGTTCGAATCAAAAAAGGATTCTTCACCTCCGACAACGCCGGATACCAGACTACTCAGCGCCAAAACGGACGAGGCGAACATCAGTTGCATTTGCGTTCACTCCTTGCGAGTCGTTAGCTGTTGTTCGTTGTCCGATGCCGGCGATTTGTCCTTTGCCCGAGCCAAACCAAACCCAGCCGTCGCGCGGGCGAATAAAATTGAGGGTGTCGCACACGAGTGAGACTCGTCATGCCCACTTAACCGTCAGCCTATGAATTTCAAAGCGAATGCCAGGCCACAGCGGAGGCCAAGATGCGTCATCTTCAGAACGTCTCTGGCATGCGGCGATCACATCGCCAACATCAACCGGCGTCCGCGAAACGCCTTCGGCAGCACGGACACTCGCCGTCGTATCCTTTGATGAGCGTCATGAACGCGGTCGGCTGTGGAATTGTCATGATCGCCTTGAATGCCAACGGAGCGCGGTGCCCATAGTGACGATAGGTGATTCCGCCAACTGAATGGCCGAGAATCTCGATTGACGACTCAGGGAAGTGCTCATCGTAGTACGTCGCACATGTCTTGCGGAGGTCCTTCAGGACCCAAGCTTCGTCTTCACCAGTCTCGATGTTCGTCCTCGGCTTGATGTCGGCCAGGTCGCAGAGACGTTGGAAGCGGGCGTTCGGGCGAGCCCCTCCCCCAAGAAACACAGGCGCGGCGGGACATGGATCCTCCGGCATGATGTTCTTAAGGTGCGCGTGAACGATCCGATTCATTGGCCGGTAGAATGCTTTGCCAGTCTTTACGCGGCGATAGAAGAGCCATCCCCAACGTGACAGTTCTTTGACTTCCCGGTCTGGCGATTGCCGATCCCACGATACATGTCGCCAAAGGATTGGTTCGTGGAAAGGCGCAGATTTCCAGATGGTGCCCGTGTCAACACCGTAATTGAAGAAGACGACGAGGGCGCTCCGCCAGTCAGCGCCCAATCGGGATTGGTTGATTCCACGCTCGTGGTCGTTCCATCTTATGTGTCGCAAAGTAAAGGGCGTTGATTTCCGCCTTCGTCAGATAGTGTCGCCCCGCCACGTCGCGCTACTATCCCACTGAATTCCTCGATGAATCCCGTGGAACGTCGTCCACGATGCTGGACCGAATTGCGTTTCTTCAGCGCATGCTGGGTGTCGGACCGGAGCGCGCAAACGCCTCATGAACTGCTATCGACACGGAAGAATACCGAACCCACCGTCCGAGTCCCGCGCAGATATGGCGGAGCCACTCATGCTGCAAATTGATCCTCCTCCGACCCCGATACAATGACGAAGTCTGACATCCCGCGCGATCATCAAAACGCGAAAGTGTTTTTTGCCCGGCTGCGCCTTTCGTCGGTGAAATACGCTGAATGGTCGGAGGACTGATCCAATGAACGAACTCGATCTGTTTGCAGCCGCCATTGCCATTACCGATTCGGCGGAGCGGGGAGCCCTTCTGGACCGTGAATGCACAGGCCGACCCGACCTAAGAGCGCGCCTTGATCAATTGCTTGAGGCACACTTCCGATCCCATCCGCTGCTGGACCAACCCCGGCCTGATGGCACCAGCGATTACCAACGTCGCGGTCCGGGAGCGTTCGACTACACCCCCATCACCGAAAAACCCGGTTCGATGATCGGTCCGTACAAGCTCAAGGAACAAATCGGCGAAGGCGGTTTCGGTTTGGTGTTCGTGGCCGAGCAGCAGGAACCGGTGAAGCGCAAGGTCGCGCTCAAAGTCATCAAGCCGGGCATGGATACGCGCGAGGTCATGGCCCGCTTCGACGGCCGAGCGGCAGGCGCTGGCGCTGATGGATCATCCGAACATCGCGCGGGTGCTGGATGCCGGGGCGACGGAGTCCGGCCGGCCGTACTTCGTCATGGAGTTGGTCCGCGGCATTCCCATCACGGACTACTGCGATCAGAATCAACTGTCGCCGCGCGACCGGCTGGACTTGTTCGTCACGGTCTGCCAGGCCGTGCAGCACGCGCATCAAAAGGGAATCATCCACCGCGACATCAAGCCGTCGAACGTGCTGGTCACCTCGCACGACGGCAAGCCGGTGGCCAAGGTCATCGACTTCGGCGTGGCCAAGGCGATCAGCCAGCAACTGACCGAGCGCATCGATCTACACCAACTTCGCGCAGATGATCGGCACGCCGCTGTACATGAGTCCCGAGCAGGCGGAGATGAGCGGGCTGGACATCGACACGCGCACGCGACATCTATTCGCTCGGCGTGCTGCTGTACGAGTTGCTCACCGGCACGACGCCGCTCGACAAGAAGCGCTTTGCCAAGGCGGCGTACGACGAGATTCGCCGGATGATCCGCGAAGACGAGCCGCAGAAGCCGAGCACGCGCTTGAGCACATCGGATTCCATTGCCTCCATCGCGGCGCAGCGACACATCGAGCCGGCCAAGTTGTCGAAGCTCATGCGCGGCGATCTCGACTGGATCACGATGAAGGCGCTGGAGAAGGACCGGACGCGCCGTTACGAGACGGCGAACGGGCTGGCCCGCGACATCCAGCGCTATTTGAGCGACGAACCGGTGGAAGCGTGCCCGCCATCGACGACATATCGGTTGCGGAAGTTCGCGAACAAGAATCGTGCCGTGCTGACGACGGCGAGTGTCATCGCGTTATTGTTGTTGGGCGGTATCGCGGTCAGCACCTGGCAGGCGGTGCGGGCTAGACAGGCTGAGCAGTCAGCGCGGCAATCAGCGGTGGAGGCGGTCAGGGCCCAACAAGCCGAAGCCGAGCAACGCCAACTCGCCGAGACTAACGCGCTCCAGGCTCGTGCGGCCGCGGAAGCGGAAAAGAAATCGAAAGAGGCCGCCCAGGCGCGTGACGCCGAGACCAAGGCGGTGCTCGAATTCGTCGAGAACAAAGTCTTCGCTGCCGCCCGACCGAAGGACCAGGAGGGCGGTCAGGGCTACGAAGTGAAGCTGGCCGATTCCATTCAGGCCGCCTTGCCGTACGTGGAGAAAAGCTTCACCGACCAACCCCTGATCGAGGCCCGCCTGCGTAGGACTTTGGGAAAGTCATTCGGTTATCTGGGCAAGGCCGATGTTGCCGAACTACAATTTCGCCGCGCCCGTGACCTCTTTGCCGCCAAGCTCGGCGCCGACCACCCTGACACGCTTAAGAGCATGAACGACCTCGCCGTCAGCTATGCCGGTCTCGGCCGGCACTCGGAGGCGCTGACGCTGCGCGAGGAGACGCTCAAGGTGCAGAAGGCCAAGCTCGGCTCCGACCACCCCGACACACTCATGAGCATGCACAACGTCGCCCACAGTTACTATGCCCTCGGCCGGCACCCGGAGGCGCTGGCGCTGCGCGAGGAGACGCTCAAGTTGCGCAAGGCCACGCTCGGCGCCGACCACCCCGACACGCTCCAGAGCATGAACAACCTCGCCTACAGCTACGCCGCCCTCGGCAGGCACTCGGAGGCGCAGACGCTGCGCGAGGAGACGCTTAAGTTGCGCAAGGCCAAGCTCGGCCCCGACCACCCCGTCACGCTTGCGAGCATGCACAACCTCGCCAACAGCTACTCCTCCCTCGGCCGGCACTCGGAGGCGCTGGCGCTTTACGAGGAGACGCTCAAGCTGCGGAAGGGCAAGCTCGGCGCGAATCATCACGACACGGTAGAGACCATTTACAACATTGCCTGCGTGCACGCGCTGATGATCGCCAAAGCCGACGACCGCGACAAAGAGGCGGACCTGGCCATAGACTGGCTCAAACAAGCCGTCGCCGCCGGCTTCAAGAACGCCGCCCACATGAAGAAGGACACCGACCTCGACCCGCTACGCGCCCGCGAGGACTTCAAGAAGCTGATCGCGGAGTTGGAGGCAAACGCGGAGAAGAAGTAACGCTCTCCGACGCCGAGCCGCTGCTGCTCATGGGCTACGAAGGCATGAAGCAGCGTGAGTCAATGACCCCGAAATCGGGCGGCGCGGAACTGCGCATCCCCGAAGCCCTCGACCGGCTGATCAAACTCTCCACCGGAACGAACAAGCCGGACGAAATGAGGAAGTGGCAAGCCGAGCGGGCGAATCCCGAGGCGAAGTCGAATCCGGAGAACAAATGACGCCCGCCGATCTCTTGCCGCAGGTGTACGACGAACTCCGCAAGCTGGCTGGCGTGAAACTGGCCGCGGAAAAACCCGGGCAGACGCTCGACGCCACAGCCCTGGTGCATGAAGTGTTCTTGAAGCTTGGCGGCCAGCGCTCGTTTGCCTCAAAGAGCGACTACCTCAAAGCCGCAGCTCAGGCCATGCGCCGCATCCTCGTCGATCGCGCCGCGCCCGCAATGCAGCCAAGCGGGGCGGCGGCGGTCAGCGCGTCGATCTCGAATCACACCACCTGGCTGTTGTGCCGCCGGACAACAATGTCGAAGCGCTGGACGAGGCGCTATCGCAATTGGCAGTTGAGCACGCGCAAGTCGTCGAACTCGTTCAACTCCGGTATTTTGGCGGGTTGACGCTGGACCAATGCGCGGAGGTCCTCGGCGTGTCGGCTCGCACGGCCGACACTTGGTGGGCCTACGCGCGAGCCTGGCTCGCCGTGAAACTGAAGGAAGACTAACGAGCGTGTCGCAGCCGAAACCGGTTCCGTGCGCAATCAAGGGAAGAAAAACATGCGGGCCTTTAGAACAGGGTGTCGCGTATTTCGGTTCCACCCCCGTAGTGTGCCGAGCGTTGAATGCTTCGGTTCCCATCGACCGGACGTTGTTCAGCCGTTAATGGACCCACTTTTCGCGGAACTGGGTCTGTTTACTTAGATGGCTCAAGCCTCCGCAAACTTCGTCACAAAAGCGTCGTAGGTCCCACCGTTGTAGGTCGGGTCAAAGACGCCAGGGGTGGTCGGGAATGCTGTCGAACGCGTGTAGCCCGTCACGTAGACGTTGCTGCTGCCGTCGACGGCGATGCCGTTACCGCTGTCATCGCTACCACCTCCGCCTAGATAGGTGGAATAAACGAGCGCGGAGCCCGAGGCGTTCAGTTTAGTCACGAAAGCGTCGAACGTGCCGCGGTTTCGCCGCTTCACAGCGTCTGGGGTACTCGGGAAGTCGTTCGAGTTGGTGCGTCCCGTGACGTACGCGTTACCGGTCCCATCGATGGCAATGCCGTGGCCGCGATCGGAATTGGACCCTCCCAGAAACGTGGAGTAAACAAGAGCTGAGCCGTCCGCGCTCAGCTTGGTCACAAAGGCATCGTTTCCGTCATTCTTGGTGGTGTCGAAGGCGCCCGTAGTCGTTGGGAAGCCGATCGATGCCGTCTCTCCTGTGACGTAAGCGTTACCGCCGCTGTCCACAGCGATGCCATAGCCAATGCTGTCCCCGCCGAGGAAAGTGGAATAGTCGAGAGTTGAGCCGGTTGCATTCAGCTTGGTCACAAAGCCGTCGGGGCCCTCCTCCGGGTCGCTGTTGTACGTGACATCGAAGGCGCCTAGAGTGGCCGGGAAGTCGGAAGAATGCGTGTTCCCCGTGACGTAGGCGTTGCCGCCCCCGTCCACGGCAATGCTGGCGGCGTAATCCCCATCCGCCCCGCCCAGGAACGTGGAATAAACGAGGGCCGAACCTGTGGGGTTCAATTTGGTCGCGAAGGCGTCGTAGGTGCCTCCGTTGTGTGTGGTGTCGAGGGCGCCCGGGGTCGTCGGGAAGTTGCTCGAAGCCGTCTCTCCGGTAATGTAGGCGTTGCCGCTGCTGTCCACAGCGATGCCGTAGGCGGCATCACCGAGGGAACCGCCTAGAAGAGTCGAATAGGCGAGTGCCGAGCCGGTGGGACTCAGCTTAGTCACGAAGGCATCGAAAGTGGACGAACCTGTGTCGTACGCGCCTGGGGTCGTTGGAAAGTTGCTCGATCCCGTTTGTCCCGTCACATAGGCATTGCCGCCGACGTCCACGGCTATGCCTTTGCCTTCGTCCCAGTTGGACCCTCCCAGGAATGTCGAGTAAAGCAGGCCCGCTCCATCCGCCCGGAGCTTGGCCACGAAGACATCGCTTTCACCATCAAGGACGGAGTCGAAGGCGCCCGGGTTTGCCGGGAAGTCGCTTGAACCGGTGTCTCCCGTCACGTATGTGTTACCGCTACCGTCCACGGCAATGCCGTAGCCAGGATCACTTCCGGACCCGCCCAAGAATGTCGAGTAACCCAGCACCAGCGGGTCGATCACCAACGGCCGCGACGGGTCGTACGCCCCGATTTCAAAGCGCACTTGCGTGCCATCGACGACATATCGACTCGAGACTTCGTGGGGTGCGGCACCCGACGCTTGATATGTGTACGGCTTCCGCTGCACGACATCGCCGACAGCGGTGTGCAGGATCAAGTCGCCGTGTGGATTAATCTCCACACCATCGGCGCCGGCGAAGTTCAGTGAGACTTGATTCGGATCGGCGCCAGGGGAGACGATGAAATCGTATTCCATCTGCCTATTGTTGCCGTAGTACGCCAGATCAATACCGGGATACACGTCTTGATACTCAACGCGGCCGAACGTGGGAATGTTGGCGTGCCATTGCGTTGGATCGTTACCGATGAAGTAATTGACGATGCCAGGCTGCATTGCCTCGCCGATCGGAGTTGCCGATGGGTTTGCGCCGACAATCTGCATATGAAGCGCGACGCCTCTGGTCTCCGGCGACTGGTGCGTGTCAACGCCCTGAAGACGACAAGGCGCATCCAGTGTGTTCACACCCGCCACTTGCCGATCTTGATTCGATCCTGGCTTTTGAATCGAAAACACCGCCGCCGTCGAGGTCAGAAACATTGTGGCACCGCCGGTGCGGGCGATGAAATCTACACGCGAGTCAGTTTGTCCCTTGTTTGCCTCGAAGGTCAGCGGCGGGCTGCCGTAGTTCTCCTTTAAGCGCGACTCATTTTCTGATGCCGTGCCATTCTTGATCGTCGGCACAGCGTGCATAACAGCTCGAAGCGCCATCAAGGGGGCCGTAACCGGCCCACCGGAGAAGCCATTGCTATTCCGCGCGTGGTCTGCGACAGCGAACGGAGTGCTATTCGTCATCCCGCCTGCATTGAGCACGGCTGCGGAACGAGCCGGCGGGTTGATCCCGGCGGAGTAGACGGCGGGGATCAACCCAGCCTCCCGCAGGTCGATTGACTCGTCGGTTGGTAGGCTCAAGATCGCGGTAGTCGGCTGATCTTCTGTATGCGCTCTGGAACGGGAGGTGACTATTGCCGGTGTTTCGCACTCGTCGAAGTCGAGGGTCGTGACAAGTTCGTGTTTAGATTCGTGCATTTCTGGTCGTGCCTCCGGCCACGCCAGAAGCATCCCACGCACGGCATCCCCCGGCGGCAGGCGGCCTTCAAGGATTTCCAAAAGCGGCCGGTATCCCCACGGATGCCGCTTGGCCTTATGGGGCGTACGAATCTCAGTCACTCTGACGTTGTTCATGCCATCCTCCAGGGTCTTAGGTCATTCTCTGGTCTGGCCCCGCCAAAAACTCCGAAACGGCGCGCAGCAAACACCTCTTCCCTATGACAATGGGCGAGATTTGGGGCCAAACCGGACGCAAAATTCTTCGAGAGTTGGAAATCACGCGGAGAGGGCGACTGTCGGCATAAGTGCTTGTTTCTGATGGAGTAATCGCTACCTTGCTTGGTCCTAATCATTGCCTCGCCTGAAGTGGCGGTAAGGACGATTCGCCTCCGCGAAACGGACCCCTTTTGCCACGACTGGGTCCATTCGTCGAAAACCCCTCCGTTGAATCAGTGAGTGTACGAGGCTTGTAATGGCTCAGGCCTCTGCGAACTTAGTCACGAAGGCGTCGGCTTGGCCGAAACGATTGCGCCGCTTGAGGGCGCCCGGCGTCGTCGGGAAGTCGGACCCAAAAGTCTGTCCGGCGACGTAGACACTGCCGCCCTCGTCCACCGCGATGGCGGAACCGTAGTCGCCACCAATCGGGAATGACGACGAGCCGCCGAAGTAGGTTGAATAGATGAGGGCAGTACCACTTGGGTTGAGTCTAGCTATGAACACGTCCTCACCGCCATTGTAAGTGGCGTCGTAGGCGAAGGGCGTCGTTGGAAAGTCGGATGAGAGGGTGTACCCCGTTACAAACGCGAAGCCGCTGCTGTCCAAGGCGATTCCGGTTCCGAAATCATCACCCGTCCCTCCCAAAAACGTGGAGTATTCCAAGGCGGAGCCTGCCGCATTCAACTTCGTTACAAACACGTCATTACACGGTCCTGTATCGCAAGTGCCTCCCCCATGTGTCGTGTCGAACGCGCCCGGCGTGGTGGGGAAGCTGGCCGAACCGGCACGCCCGGAAATATGGGCGGCGCCATCGCTGTCGACGGCGATTGCCGTGCCATATTCGCGTTCGATGCCGCCCAAGAACGTGGAGTAGACGATGTCGCTGCCGTCCGGACTAAGCTTCGTAACGAAGACGTCGCCGAATCCGCCGTTGTAGGTGGTATCGTAGGCGCCCGCTGTGGCCGGGAAGTTACTAGACGGGGAATTGCCGGCCACATAGGCGTATCCGCCGCTATCGACCGCAATCGCATTGCCGAGATCGTAATCGGACCCACCTAAGAATGTCGAGTACACTAGGGCGCTGCCGTCTGCGCTCAGCTTGGCCACGAAGGCGTCCAAGCCGCCGTTGACCGTTGTGTCGAAGGCGTCCTCCGTGGTCGGGAAGTCATTCGTTGATGTATAGCCGATCACATAGGCGAAACCGCTACTATCTACCGCAATTCCGTTTCCACGATCCACATTTCCTCCACCCATCAAGGTGGAATAAACGAGGCCAGTGCCGGCGGAGTTCAGCTTCGTCACGAATACGTCGCCGCTGATGCTGGAACTGGTGTCGAAGGCGCCCGCAGTGGTTGGGAAGTCATCCGAACCTGTATACCCGGTAACGTACGCATTGCCGTCGCCGTCCACCGCAATCCCCCCGCCTTCGTCGTACTGGGATCCCCCCAAATAGGTGGCGTACACCAAGGCGCTTCCGGTAGCGTTCATCTTGGCAACGTAAGTGTCAATGGAACCGCCATTGTAGACGACGTCAAATGCGCCCGGCGTGGCGGGAAACTTAATTGAGGCCGTACTTCCCGTCACGTAGGCGTTGCCGCCGCCATCGACGGCAATTCCTCGGCCATCATCGTTCGCGCCGCTGCCGCCCAAGTACGTGGAATAGCCAAGCATGAGCGGATCAATCACTAGCGGGCGGGACGCGTCGTAGTTGCCGACGTCAAAAGTCACCTGGTGTGTGGTGAGTGGTGACTGGTGACTGGTCAGAACGAATTCACCTGCGATTTCTTGGCGACTGCCGTCGGCATCCTGGTATAAGTACGGCTTCTGGTGTGTGACATCGCCTGCCGTAGTGTGCAAAACCAGGTTGCCGCGATCGTCGATCTCCGCGCCGTCAGCACCGGCGAAATTCAGAGTGATGGCATTCGGATCAGCGCCCGGCGAAACGATGAAATCGTATTCCATCTGTCCGTTGTTGCTGTAGTACGCCAGATCGATGCCGGGGTACACACCCTGATACGTGACGCGCCCAAACGTCGGAATGTTCGTGTGCCATTGCGACGAATCGTTGCCGATGAAGTAATTCACAATGCCGGTTTGGCGATCTTGGCCGATCGGCGTTGCGTTCGGGTTTCCGCCCACGATTTGCATGTGTAGAGCGACGCCTCGCGAGTGAGGTGTATTAATTTCCGAAAGTCCCCTCTCTTCAGGCCTTACATCCTTTGCTGACTCCGACGAAATGGAGAACACCGCGGCAGTCGGGGTTAGAAACACTGTCGCACCGCCGGTCCGAGCGATGAAATCGACCTGCGACTCGGTTTGACCATGATTCGCTTCGAATGTCAGTGGCGGATTGCCGTAGTGGTCCGGTGCTACCGCAAATGACCTATCGACGTCGTGGCTAAAGACGAACTCTGTGGACGCATTTGGACTTAGGGGCTGCGACTTTAACGATTCACCTGGGATGGCGGGGACACTTGGCTTGGCGCCCGACGACGTGCCTACAACCAACAACGCAGTTGTGCCAAAGGTCCGCCTTGCCGAAGGTGGTCTGAACGAAGTGATACCAATCCGTCTTGCAGTATCGGTCACTTGACGTGTATCGACCGTGTCCATGCGATCCGTCGAGCGGCGCGTGGTTTCCTGAGAGTCGCGTGTGAGCACTGAAGCTGAAGGCCGGTTGGTCAAGTCGAGTACATCCAAATCGTTCACATGCAGGATCGAGAGAGATTTCGTCGCATGACCCGTTTCAATCGCCGGGTCAACGTAGCCCGGCAGTGCCGCCATGCTGAGCAACATACCCAGCACGGCGTCCCCCGGTGGCAAGCGATCTTCGAGGGTGTCCAAACGGGGTCGATGGCCGAGGTGAACGCGAGTCGGTCTGTTTCTCATGGCATGGTTCCTCCTGGCGAAAAGACTATCCGCTAGATGTTCCAATTCACGATCATGTCGTCCGCCAGTTGGTCGCTGTGGGTGGCAACCGCGCGGATGATTCGGACGATGGACTTGGTCTGTGGCATCGCATTCGCGGATTGCTCCGTTTCTGGATGCACGGTCTGGTCCGCCTTCACTGCGCTCGAAACTGGCGTAATCGTTGCAGACCGCTGCGCGATTTCGACGGTGGAAAGCACGTCCATTCTCGCACCGCCAGGGATCGGCGCCGGGCCCCAGTCGGCCGCGTTGAGAAGTACGGCGACGTGTTCTGCATCCTGGTTGTTGACGTGAAGTTCACCGGCCGCCGCAATATCTGGGAAGCCATCCATATTAAAATCCGCCGTCTGAATGACCGCACCGTTCGGACCGCTTGGAAAGCTAAGCGGAGACCCGAACGCACCATCCCCCTCTCCTAACAAGAGGGCCATCGCCTTGTCACCGACACCGGCAACAGCAAGGTCGAGTACTCCATCTTGGTCAAAATCAGCAGTAGTGACGTCGCGCGGGATCGGAGCGGTCGAGTAGGTTGCCGGCGCTGCGAACGTCCCATCGCCATTGCCCAATAATACCGCAACGCCGATTCCGGCTCCCACGAAGGACAGGGCAAGGTCTTGGTTGCCATCACCGTCGAAGTCGCCCGCGGTCACGGCGGTGGGGCTCGGCCCCGCAGTGAATGTCTGGTATGGCTTGAACGTCCCGTCCCCGTTCCCCAGCAGTACACTGACTCGGCCTTCAGGGAAATGGTTGTTGTCCAGGGCAAGATCGAGATCACCATCGTTATTGAGGTCACTTATGACGACGGTCTTCGGATTATTAGGGGAGATATTGCCTAGTCCTGCTTGAAAAGTTCCGTCGCCGTTGCCGAGAAAGACAGTGGCTCGGCCCAAGTTGTAATCGCAGGTGACGAAATCCTGGAGGCCGTCGTGGTTCAAATCCGCAACCTGCACGCCGCGCGGAGAGCTGCCTCCACCAAACGTCGACATCAACGAGAACGTGCCGTCCCCGTTCCCGTGAAACACGGCGGCGTCGTTCACGCCCGTAAGGTATTGACTAGTAACCACGAGGTCGGGGATACCGTCGCCATCAAACTCGCCGGCGGCGACGGATTGTGGAATCAGATCGTCGACGCCTGACTCTTCGACGACGGGGAAATCACCCAGGCCATTTCCCAGGAGGGTTCGGATCGATCCACTCGGGTGCACCGAGGCAATATCCGGATTCCCGTCGCCATTGAAATCGTTGATGGCAAACGCGATCGCTCCGCGGTCGTACGCCACCGTTGCCGGATATGATCCGGCGGCATTGTTGTGCTCGACCCCGTAGGCGCGGATACGCAAAGGCTTTCGTTCGGAGTCCTTAAGAAAGGTGGAATCCTGGTGGCGCTGACCGAAGAGCCGCCGCAAGACCTCGCTCAGAAAAACGGCGTGCGCGCCACGATGATCGGCGTCAAGCCCGATGGCCGGCGTCTTGCTGAAATTGGCAAGATCATCGACGACGGCAAGCTTCGCCCTATCGTTCAAACGGTTCTGCCACTTCATCAGGTCAAAGAGGCACTGACACTCAGTCGCAGCCGACACGTTGCCGGGAAAATTGTCCTAACCATCTGAACGATCACGACTACATCGGCCCTCACGCAGATTCTGAATCACCTCGCCCGCGCACTCGGCGTCGGTCCCATCGCCAACATCAACCAGCGTCCGCGAATCGCCTTCGACAACACGGACACAACGCTACTTAAACGCTGAGCCGTCTGGGCTTAACTTGACAACGAATCCTTCATCGGCACCGTTGAAAGTCGTGTCGAACACGCCAGGTGTTGTCGGGAAGCTAGACGTTGTGGTCGTTCCGGTCACGTAAGCGCTACCACTGCTGTCGACGGCAATCGCCAGTGGCAATCCACCGGGAACAAACTCGAATGAGTAATCGAGAGCCGAGCCGGAGATTGCCGAATGGCTCACGGCGTTTTTTGGCCGGCCGACAGTCGCTGGCTCTTCAAGCCGACCGCGGCCGCTGGGACTTCGTAAAAGTCGTGAACGATAAGCTCGACGAACTTAAGTATGTGCGTCGCATTCTCCTTGTTCGCGTTTTGCAATTGGTCGTCGTCGGGGTGGGCCCGCGGTTTTCCGGAAGTGAGCTCAAGCCAGCGTTTCAAACAGTCTCTTAGCGTCCACGAGGTCCGGCGTCGTGAAACCTTCCGTGTACGTGCCGTAGACGGCCGCCAGCGCGGCGCGGGCCTCGTCGCGGCGGCCCTGCCGTTGCCAGAGCCGGGCGAGACTCATCGTCGCCCGCAGCTCCCACGCCCTTGCTCTGCTGGCGCTGGGCCGTCTCGATGGCCTGGCGGAAGCAGTCCTCGGCGGCGGCGACCTGGTCGGGCGACTCGGCCAGCAGCAACTCGCCCTTGAGGCGGTACAGCTCGGCCTCGTGGCAACGGTCGTCGTTCTTCTCGGCAACCGCCAGCCCTTCGTTCAGCGCCTTGTGCGCGTCCTCGAAGCGCGCGGACTGCGTGTAGGCATCGCCCAACAGACCGAGGTAAGACGGAACGCGGACTTCCGCCCCGGTGGCCCGGAAGGCGCTGAACCCCTTGAGAAGAAGCGGCAGCGACTTCCTCGCGCCGGCCCTGCAGGAGCAACCCCGCCCCCTTGTGAAGTGTGCCCAGCGCGTGCCAGAACGGAAAGCCCTGTTCGGTCGCGATGGTCATCTCTTCCTCGGCCATCGCCTGGACCTCGGTTCCGAGCCGGCAGTAATGGTAGAGAAACGCCGCAAAGTCCACGGCGTGGCCGAGGCTGAACGCGTGGCCGATCGTTCGCGCCAGCTCACACATCTCGCGAGCCAGCTTGAGGGCCTGGTCCGGGTAGCCGAGGTGCCACAAGGCCAGCGCGAGGTAGCAACGGTGGGTCACGCCGGCGTCGTGCCCGGTATAAGCGGTCCAGAACTTCGTGCGCTCGCGGTCGTCGTAGGCGGCCAACGCGTTCTCGTAACAGGCACGGGCGCCCGCGAACTGGGCGCGGTAAAACATCGTGACGCCCGGCATGAACAGCGCTTCCATCAGCATGCCGGGGTCGTTCAGACTTTCGGCGAGCGCCATCCCGTCGGCGGCCAGGTCCACGCACACCCGCAGGTCGCCGCGCACGATGCGCCACTCCCACATGCCCAACATGATCCCGAATTGCTGCTGCGGCTCCCCGATCCGTTGGCACAGTTCGCGCGCCCGGACGCAGGATCGGCCCGACTTCGGGCGCGGCGTAACCGCGGGCCGCGATGTAGGCCGGGGCCAGTGTGGTGAGGAACTGCAATTCCCGGTCGTCGCGCGTCGCGCGACTCCTCGAGCGTGTCCAACAACGCGAGGCCTTTCGTCAAATGGCCGATCGCTTCGCAGAACGCCGATCGCTCCCGCGACCGCTGCCCCGCCTTGAGCCAGTAGCCGATGGCCTTCTCGGTCAGGCCCGCCTCGGTGAAGTGGTGGCCCAGCAACTCCGGCTGCGTCTCGGCGGTCTGCGGGAACTGCGCTTCCAGCACCTCGCCGATCCGCCGGTGGAACTGCTGCCGCTTGCTCTTGACCAGCGCGTTGTACAGCGCGTCTTCGAGCAGGGCGTGCTTGAAGATGTAGGTGCAGCGAGGCGGCCGGCCCTTCGGGTACAGGATCTCCGCCTGCGCCAGTTGGGCCAGCTCCGCCTGGAGAGTCGGCTCGTCCACGGTCGCGACGGCGGCGAGCAGCTCGTGGCTGAACTCGCGGCCGAGGACCGCGGCGAGTTGGGCCAACTCCCGGCCGCCCTCCATCCGGTCCAGGCGGGCCATCACCAGGTCCTGGAGCGTGCTGGGGATCTCGTGCCCGAGCAGGGCCGGGCCGCGCGCGCCGCCTGCCCCCGGCTGGTCGAGGACGGCCGATTCCTGCACCATCTTCGTGAATTCCTCGACGAACAGCGGCACGCCGCCGGCCCGGTCGTACACCTGCTCGATCACCGCTTCCGGCAGGGCGCCCCCCGCCTTCTTCCGCATCAGGTCGCCGACCTGGCGCCGGGTCAGGCGGGTCAGGGCCAGGCTGGTCTGGTGGGCGACGGCGGGCCACGGCGGCTTGAACTCGGGGCGGAAGGTGAGCACGGTCAGGATGCGGTCGTGCAGGAACTCGGCGAGGAATTGCCCCAGGAACTCCAGGGTGGACGCGTCCACCCAGTGCAGATCCTCGACGATGAACAGGACCGGCCTGCGGGCGGCGCGCACGTGCAGCCACTCCAGCATGAGCCGGAACGTCTCCTCCCGCTGGCGGGCCGGTGGCAACGAGAGCGGCGGAAACCGGTCCGGGGTCGGCAGGGACAGGAGCGACGCCCACAGCGGCACGACCTCCGGCCGGGCCAGGTCGTACTGCGCCAGGCGACGGAGCAGGCGGTCGAACCGGTCCTGCGGCGGCTCCTCGGGGCGGAAGCCGAGGGCCCGCTCGTAGAAGTCGATGGCCGGGTGCAGCCCCGTGTTCTGGTAGTGCGGCGAGCAGCGCCATTCGATGACGGGCGCGTCCACCTCCCCTTCGACCATCTGACCCAGGACGTGCTCCTTCAGCGTGTGCACCAGGCGCGACTTGCCCAGGCCCGGCTCGCCGACCAGCAGGACGACCTGGCCCATCCCCTCCTGGGCCTGCTCCCAGCGGTCCTTGAGCAGGCTGATCTCGTGGTCGCGGCCCGTCAGCGGCGACAGCTCGGCCGGTGCCACCGCCTCGATCGGGCTCCCGGCCACCGCGATCCTCTCCACGCGGAAGAGTTGGACGGGTTGGGCCACGCCCTTGATCTTCCGGGGGCCGAGGCTGGCGCACTGGAACCGGCCCTGGAACAGCCGGTGGGTGGCCTCGGTGCAGATGACCTGGCCGGGCGCGGCCACCTCCTCCAGCCGGACGGCGACGTTTCGGGCGTCCCCCACCAGCGAGACCGCGTCCTCCTTCGCCTCCACGATCGCGGGGCCGGTGTGGAGGCCGACCCACGGTGTCGGCTCGAAGTTGTGTGCGTTGCGGAGTTGCCCGCCGAGGGCCTTCACGTCGTCGAGGAGCCTGAGGCCGGCCCGTGCGGCGCGGCGTGCGGCGTCCTCGTAGGCCACCGGGTAGCCGAAGCACGCCAGCAGCCCCTGCTCGTTGCACTGCACGACCGTCCCGTCGAAGTGCCGAACCGCCTGCTCGCACGCCTGCTGGAAGGCCCGCAGGACCTGGGCCTGGTCCTCCGTGTCGAGCCCCAGGTACGCCTCGGACTCGAACAGGTCGCAGCCGCAGACCAGGACGGTCACCTGGCGGCGCTCGGCCTCGCGGGCGCGGCGCCGGGACGAAGGCGGCGTCAAGGGGTCTGTCCGGGATGGGGCCGGCGTTGCCGTGTGCGACTCACTCGCCGGAGACGCTCACCGGCATCTGCCGGGAGGCCGGCGCCTCGGCCGCCGTCGGGAGAACGCGGCGCAGATCCTCGGCGAAGTCCGCGGCGGTGGTGTAGCGGTCCTGCTGCCGCTTCGCCAGCGCCTTGAGGCAGGCCCGTCTCCAGCTCGGGCGGGATGTCCCGGACGAGCTGCCGCGGGGGCTGCGGCTCGTCGTCGCGCACCTGCCGCAACAGCTCCGGGAAAGCGGTCGCCCGGAACGGCACGCGGCCGGTGAGCAACTCGTAGAGCACCACGCCCAGGCTGTAGACGTCGGTGCGGCCGTCGATGCGGTGGGCGGTGCCCGCGGCCTGCTCCGGCGACATGTACCACGGGGTGCCCGAGACGATGCCCTTCTCGTCGCCGCCCGCCCGGACCTCGTCGAGGGCGAGGCCGAAGTCCACGAGCACCGGTGCGCGGTCGGCGGTGAGGATGATGTTCGCCGGCTTGACGTCGCGGTGGACGATGAGCCGGGCGTGGGCGTGGGCCAGGGCGTCGGCCACGGCGGCCACGATCCGGGCTGCCTCCGGCCAGGCCGGGCGGTTGTCCCTCAGCCACTGGCCGAGGTCGGGGCCGTCGAGGTAATCGGAGACGATGTACAGCTGCCCCTCCTGCACGCCGACGTCGTGGACCGCCACGATGCCGGGGTGACGCAGTTGGGCGAGCCTTCTGGCCTCCTGCAGGAACCGTTCGCCTTCGGGCTGCGACGTGGCCGATCCGGCGTGCAGCACTTTGATGGCCACGGGCCGGTCGAGTTGGCTGTCGTGGCCGAGGTACACGGCGCCGAAGCCGCCCGATCCCAGGGCGCGGCGCACCTGGTAGCGGCCGAAGGCGGCGGGCGGGGCCACGGCGTCGGTCAGCGACGCGGACCCCGCGGCCGGCCCGCCGACCGCCGGATTCGGAGTGAGGTCGATGGTCTGTTGGGGCACCGTCGCGGGGATCTCCGCACCGCCAGCCAGGTTCGGCGACACTGCCTCCCTTCGCTCGGCGGTCATATCTCGCCCTTTTCCAGTTATCGGACTTCGGCCCAAGGCGGTCAATCTACGATTGGACGGTCGGACAAAACTGGTTTCTAAACCCTTAACATGCAGTTCCAGCTTAATTGTATTCTCGAACGACGGCGTGGTCGGCCAGCTACTGAAGAAGCTCGACGACTGCGTCCAATATGACGGCGTGGAGTTCACGCCCCCAGTTCGCTTGCTCAAGTACCCGCTCAGGAAGGGGGACACATGGCAGACCGAGAGCAAGTTGGGAAAGGTCGAAGTACACCTGGCTTGGCGTGTCGGCCGCGAAGAGGAGGTGGAGGTTCCGGCTGGTAAGTACCGGGCGGTTCCTGTTACCGAGGAGGAGCGCCGGGGATCGTCTTGCGGTACGTTTTGCATGTCGTGCGAGCCTTGTTCCAAACCTTGGCGCCGGATTTCCGACCTGATGCGCTGTTTACAGACTTGTGGTTGGCGACGGGAAGTGTTCTCTACGCAGAGAAAGTCGATTCAAAAGAGGGCCAGGCCGCTCTCAATTCGCTTGCTGAAGTAGTGAGCGAGGTCAATTGCCCAGCGTGCGGCGAACTCCTGCAGTTCGACCGCGACAACTTTCAATCGTTTTGGGACCGTGGAGCGTTGGTCTGTCGAAAATGCGACAGTTCGCTGCCGCTATTTGAACCAATGAACGTGCAGCCGCTCGACTCTTAGCCACCTTCGGAAAAGCCGGGGCGAGACCGTTATACCTGGGTCCGACTTTTCGCCACTCGCTCTGTTAGGTCGTCGTGGTGTGCGATCATCGCCGACCGTGCGCTCTGTTGGTTGCGCACCGAGTTCTGGTGGTGGTAATCAGAAACCAGAACCTAGCCTCGAGGTCCGGCTCGTTTTACCATCGGCGTTTGACGACTCTTCTTCGCCACATCTGAATTATTTCCAGTTTCGTTGATTGGGATCGGCTCGGTTTTACGCATTGATTACAGACTCGGAAAACGCAAACGCCGCGTCGTATCAGGAGACTCGCTACGTGGAACTTCCACTTACCCCCTCCCGGAGACCACTTATGAAACACTCTTCAGCATCTAGCAGTCGTTTGGCTCGTTCACGCCGACCCGTGTGGTATCGCCCCGTTGTCGAATCTTTGGAACGGCGCCTGCCGCCTGGAGATGTCCTTTGGACGCTTTTGCTCGGCGGTTCCGAGTTGGCTCTTGGGATGGATGCCGACGAAATCGAAAACAACGGAATGGCGTTCATTCCTGCAGAGAAACCCGAACTAGGTCATGTTGTTTTCCGAACGGCCTCAGGAGCCAAAGGCGTTTCCGAAGGGATCGCGGCCCACGAGCACGAGAACCGCCACGACGATTCGACGCCGGATCCCGTCAATCAGCAGATGGCGCCGGCGCCGACATTCTCGCGGCCGAACACAGCCGCCGTGAATCTGACACCTGTCACCGGCGCGTCGTTCGCTGGCCTGGCGACTCCGAGTCAGAGAAACACTCTATCGCCTGTGACTCCTGGTAGGGTCCAATTAGGCGCACGATACCTGGCCAACGGCCCCTCAGCGCCCCAGGCCCCGAATCCAGAGACGCCGAGCGAAGCAAGTCAGTCCGAGATCCTCGACAACTACGGCAAACTCCCGTTGAGTTTCGAGCAAAACGTCGGCCAGTTCGATGACCGCGTGGATTTCGTGTCCCGCGCCGGCGGCGGCACCGTGTTTCTGACGCCGACGGCAGCGGTGTTCAGCATGCAGAATTCAGAATCCAGAGTTCAGAATTCAGAAACACACGAGTTCCTGAACGGGGGGCGTCAGTCCCCCGAGGCGGCCTCGGTCAGAGGGCTAACGCCCTCCGCTCAGAATGAGATGGGCGGTGTCGCCGTGTACATGAACATCGTCGGCGGGAATGCAAATGCGCACCCGACGTCGAGCAACCAGCAGCCCGGCATCACTAACTACTTCATCGGCAATAACCCGAACGAATGGCACACCGACATCGCCAGCTTCGGTCGGGTGGAATACGACGACGTTTATCCCGGCATCGACCTGGCTTACTACGGCAACAACAACCAATTGGAATACGATTTCATCGTTTCACCCGGTGCCGATCCGAATGCGATCGCCTTAAACTTCGCCGGCGCCGATGGAGTCGAGGTCAATCCGCAAGGCGATCTGGTCGTGCACTCGGCCGTAGGCGATGTGGTTCAGCAGAAGCCATTTACCTATCAGGACGTCGGTAACACCCGCCGGGAGGTGACGAGCGGGTACGTCGTGGAAGGTGATACCGTGCGCTTTGACGTTGGCCATTACGATCCCAGCCGGCCGCTTGTCATCGATCCCGTTGTGCTTGGATATTCGACGTTCCTTGGCGGTTCGCCTGACGACTCTGCCATTGGGATCGCCGTCGATAGCAGCGGCAATGCCTACGTGACAGGGCGTACTGAGTCATCCACTTTTCCAACAAAACCCGGCTCATTCGATACGGGATTTAATAGCGGCGGCGATGTTTATGTCAGCAAGATCAATGGCGCCGGTACGGGACTTATGTACTCAACGTTCATCGGCGGCTCCGTTACCGACGTGGGCTACGCGCTCGCGGTCGATGGCAGCGGCAACGCTTATGTAACCGGGACTACCGTTTCAACGAACTTTCCGGTTACTGGTTTTTCCTTCGATACCTCGCACAATGGATCCAGCGACGTCTTCGTGGCTAAGCTGAATCCGTTCGGCTCAGGACTGGATTACTCCACTTTTCTCGGAGGCTCGAACAGCGAATCGGGCACCGCAATTGCCATCAATAACAACTCGGAGGCCTTCGTTACCGGTGTAACTGAATCGGCCAATTTTCCAACCACGCCCGGCGCTTTCGATACCACCCTTAATAACAGCGAAGGCGTCGGCGACGCCTTTGTAACCAAGGTCACTTTGATTTCTTCTGTTTTTGACCTCGACTACTCAACCTTCCTCGGCGGCTTAGAGGTCGATCACGGGACGGGCATTGCGGTAGATGCTTCTCAGAACGCCTACGTGAGCGGGTATACGATTTCAAGCAACTTCCCTACCACAAGCGGCGCCTTCGACACCACCATGAGCGGAGGGTACGATACCGTCATCACCAAACTAAACGCCACCGGCTCAGCACTTCTATACTCGACCTACCTAGGAGGCATTGGGAGCGACGTTGGGAATGCACTCGACATCGACGTCAGCGGGAATGCCTACATCACGGGGCACACTTCGTCCGGGGACTTTCCCGTTACGTCGGGTGCTTTCGATACGTCAAAGAGCGGTATCTACGACTCCTATGTTTTCAAGCTGAACGCGGCCGGCTCGGCGCCTGTCTATTCGACCTATCTCGGCGGCACTCAAGACGAGTCGGGGTATGACCTACGCGTGGATGCCGCCGGCAATGCCTTTGTCGCCGGTTTCACGAATTCGTCGAATTTTCCCAGCACCCCAGACGCGTTTGATAAGATCTTTAACGCATTCTCAGATGCGTACGTCACCAGGCTGAATGCGGCGGGTTCCGCGCTTGTCTATTCAACCTTCTTGGGCGGATTAGCCAACGAGACTGCGTATGGCGTTGCAGTGGACGGCAAAGGCGGCATCTATGTGACTGGTGACACCACTTCGAGTGATTTTCCGACAAGTCCAACGGCCTTCGACACGACACACGGGGCGGGCGGCAGCGAAGATGTCTTCGTAACGAAGCTTCACGCAATCCCCGCGCCTTGCGGGTGCTTTAACGCTCAGACCATTTCCACCACCGCCAACGGCGCTTATGACGTGTTCGCCGCGGACATCGACCGCGACGGCGACACGGACGTACTCTCCGCGTCTTTTTACGACAATAAGATCGCCTGGTACGAGAACACCGGTAACGAAAGTTTCACGGCTCGCACCATATCAACTTCGGCCATGGGCGCCAAAAGCGTGTTTGCCGCCGACATCGATGGCGACGGCGACACGGACGTGCTCTCCGCCTCCGGACTTGACAACAAGGTCGCGTGGTACAGGAACAATGGCAGCCAGAGCTTCACACCCTTCACCATCAGCAGTACGGCTATGGGTGCGCAAAGCGTGTATGCCGCGGACGTCGATAGGGACGGCGATGTCGATGCCCTGTCCGCCTCCCAATTTGACAGCAAAATCGCCTGGTACGAGAACAACGGCACCGGGAGTTTCACGACGCGCGTGATTAGCACGGCAGCGAATGGCGCCATTGCCGTGGTGACGGCCGACTTGGACAACGACGGTGACATCGACGTGCTGTCTGCGTCCAATGGCGACGCAAAAATCGCCTGGTACAAAAACAATGGCAGTCAGGTTTTCACGGCGCAAACCATCACGACAGCCGCGCCTAACGCCATGAGCGTGGCGGCCGCCGATGTCAACGGCGACGGCTACACGGATGTCCTTTTCGCATCGGCTGGCGATAACAAGATCGCCTGGTATGAGAACATCGGCGGCAGCGGGGTCTTTACCGCTCACACAATCACAACCGCGTTGGACGTGCCCACGGACGTGTTTGCGGCGGACATCAACGCCGACGGAAAGACCGATGTCTTGTCCGCTTCCTACTTCGACAACAAGATCGCCTGGTACAAGAACGGGGGCGGCAGCAATCCCTCCTTCACGCCTCACACCATCACAACGAACGCAAATCTGGCCCGTGCGGTAATCGCTACGGACGTGGATCGTGATGGCGACCTGGATGCCTTGTCCGCCTCCTTTGGCGATGACAAGATCGCCTGGTATGAGAACTTACCTTTGTTTGACGTCAGCAATACGAACGACTCCGGACCGGGATCGCTACGCCAGGCGATACTCGACTCGAACGCGATCCCGGGTGTTGACACCATCACGTTCAGTCTTGCCGCTGGCGTGCAGACAATCACACCGACGACCGCTTTGCCCACTATCACCGATCCGGTGATCATCGACGGCACAACGAAAATTGATTACGCAGGCACGCCCCTCGTCGTGCTGTCCGGCGCTAACATTACCACGCAGTCGGGACTGCACGTAACGGCGGGCAACAGTACCATCAAGGGCCTGGTGATCAATGGCTTCACTTTCGGTGTGGCGATTCGGCTGGAAACAGCCGGGGGCAACGTCGTGACGGGTAACTACCTAGGAACCGATGCTGCCGGCACGACCGCTGTCAAAAACAACATCGGCGTTTATGTTCTTTCCAATTCGAACACGGTCGGCGGCACTACGGCAGCCAGCCGCAACCTCATTTCGGGAAATGGATCCGGCGTATTTGTGGCTGGCAACTCCAATGTGATCCAAGGGAATTTCATTGGCACCAACGCAGCTGGCACGGCCGCACTGGCCAATCTCGCCGGCGTGAATCTCGTGGGTAACGGTAACCTCGTTGGAGGAACCGTCGCGGGCGCCGGCAACCGAATCGCTTTCAATGTCGCTGAAGGAATCGTGGTCGATTCCGGCGACAACAACGCCATTCGTCAGAATGCGATGTACTCAAACGGCGGTGTGGGAATCGACCAGGTCAACGGCGGAAACAACAATCAAATCACTCCGAAAGTGACCAGGGCGGTTTCGAGTGGCGGAACCACAAAAGTGTGGCTCTCGCTCATGAGCGCCCCCAATACCACGTTCAGTATCGACGTTTTTAGCAATGCGGCCTGCGACCCAACCGGGTTTGGAGAAGGTGAAGTATTTCTGGGGACGACGTCGCTAACTACCGGGTCCACCGGCAGCGGAAGCACCTCGGCAATCTTTGGTGTAGAAGTCCCAGCAGGTCATGTGATCACGGCCACGGCGACTAGCCCGGCCAACGATACATCCGAATTCGCCAAGTGCCAGTCGCTCCTTGCAAAAGCACCAGCACTTGTGCACCCGATCCCTTAAACGAAAGGAGTTTCCCATACCGTTACACAAGCGCTGTTGCTTGCTCGGGCTCGTCGTCGCGACCATGAATCACGAAGATGCGACCGACTGATTCCGAGAAGGGGCCCACTGGTGGAGAGGAATGACAATAGGTGTAGCATTGTGCTATTTCGCTGCGGCGCGAATGAGAGCATTATCCTTCTTGATTTGCTCGACCGTGCGATCGTCTTTGAAGCCTTTGGCGAGCTCTTTGAGGATAAGGTCGGAGCCATCAGGATCGCGCGTCTCTTGCGCGACGGCGACAGGGCTGACGAGGAAAAAGCAGGCGAGACTTACCGTTAACCTCATCGTAGTGCACCTGACGCATGAGTTGTTTTCATCAATTCGACCACATGATTGGACTCTATCGGAATTTTAGCAGTGATAGAATCGGTTGGCCTTGGCAACGGTCAATTAGGGGTCGACGTCACCAATCCGCGGCGTCATCAGACCCGCCTTCGGACGATTCGTCTTCGCCATCGAAGAACGAAAGGGAGCGGTCTATGAGGCGTCCGCCCGGGAAGTTAACAAGGCGAGGTGAAGTGGTCAACCGATCTTTGTACGCACATTCGTTCAGTTAGGAGGTCGAGCGCCGAAACTTCGACGCTCCCTCGATTGAATCCAGCCGAATGGAAAATGGGTGAAGACGGAGTCGCTTCCCGCGATTATCAACTCCGATAAGATACCTCGGCCAGCAAGCCAATCTTACACGAGAGTCGTTATGCCCAAGCCCTCAGGCGGTTCTCGGGCGCCGTTTCCCAAACATTGGCCGCGTTCGGTTCAGGCAGCAATGCTCCAAGTTATGTCGTTGGCACATTTCGCCCTCGTGACTACGCGAAGTTGGGCGACCAATAGCTGCAACCAACGCGTTCGCTTGGCCACGCGCGCCGATCAACTGGAACACGAGATTCGACTCCTCCGCGAAGAATGTCGGATCAAGGATGCTCGCCTGGCGCGAATCCTTCCGTCTCAACGACCTCATTATCTGCCTACCGAACGCCTCGCCATCCTCCAGTTGCGTGCGGCCCGTGGCTGGTCGCTAGCTCAAACGGCACGGGTCTTCCATTTGACCACGACAACGATTGCTTCTTGGATGAAACGCCTCGACGAAGAGGGACCTAAGGCGCTGCTGCAAACTCATACACCGGTCAACAAGTTCCCGGATTTCATTCGCGTGCTGGTGCAACGTTTGCACCTTCTGTGTCCCCGGCTTGGCAAAATCAAGACGGCCCAAATCTTGGCCCGCGCCGGCTTGCACCTGGCAGCGAGCACCGTCGGTCGCATCCGTCGAGAGCCACCGGATTCGCCACCGAGCGGTTCTCCCCAAACGAAGCCGTCGTCCCGACGGGTCACCGCCCGATACCCAGATCATGTCTGGCACGTTGATCTCACCACGGTGCCCACTTCGGCCGGCTTCTGGACGCCGTGGTCGCCGTTGGCGTTGCCACAACGCTGGCCGTTTTGCTGGTGGCTGGCGGCGATTATGGATCACTTTTCGCGTCGAGTGCATGGCTTGGCATTGTTCGCACAGCCGCCGACGGCGAGTCAGATGCGGGATATGCTTAGCCGTCTTGTGTCCCGTCTCGGCAAGGGGCCCCGGCATTTGATTACCGACCAAGGCACGCAGTTCAGTGGGGAGGTGTTTTCCGATTGGTGCCGTCACCGGGGAATACGTCAACGCTTCGGCGCCGTTGGGAAGCCAGGCAGCATCGCCGTCATCGAGCGTATGATTCGGACGGTCAAGCAAGAATGTACGCGTGCCTTGCCGGTAGTCTCGTTGCGGCGGCAAAGTCTGAAATGGGAGTTGCAATTCTTCTTGGACTGGTATCATGCCGACCGTCCCCACACGGCACTCAAAGGAGCGACACCGGATGAGATCTACTACGGCACGCGTCCGGCTTGTCGAAGTCCGCGTTTCGAACCGCGTCCGGGCTGGCCACGGGCGTCGCCGTGTGCTCAGCCGCAGGTGCTCGTCAAAGGTCAACCGGGTGCGAAGCTCGAGCTCCGCGTTGAATTCCGCTCCGGCCGTCGTCACCTTCCGCGCGTGCTTGTGACTCGCGCGGCCTAACGCGAATGTGCGAATGAATTCTCGTGCGCACTTCCCCCGCGCCATGCACCGACGACTTCTCGGACCAAAGCAAAACTAGCGAGCATTCCAGTGAACGATTGTGCGCAAATCTCGATGGCCTAGTTCAGGGGAGTCAGGTCCCGGCCCTTGAATGTCAATTTCCGTGCTGAGATCTGGTAGCGCGCCCGTGAGATTGATGGTGCCGTTAACCGTGAAGTCAATCGCATCCTGCCCGCAGCCCGGCCATCGACGCCGGTGACAACACCGACGCGCCCGAATTCGACCAGCGCGGCCCCGGGTTTCCGCGGATTGTGAACGGCACGATTGACATCGGGGCGTTTGAGGTGCAATCGTCGCCGATACCGCTAACTACGCGCGCTGGCTTTTATTTACTCGCCGCCGTTTTGGCGACGGCCGATTTTGATGCACTTGGCTAACTCGTCGATCGGAGGATGTCATGCGCTCGCAAATAAAGTCGGTTTGCCCCCGCCTCGAACCGCTCGAGGATCGTTTCCTCCTGGCCGCCTGCCACGTGGGGCGACTTGGTGATCTCAATGCCGGGAACGATCTCGACACGGTCCCACACGACTCGTCCTTTGTCACCTCCGAACGCCAATTTTCTGTTCATCCAAGTGCCGGCGTCGCGATTCCTTCGCAAAAGGCAACAGCGCACCGAGTGCTACGAAGACCAACGCCCTGGTCGAATTCCACCATGACTTGGTAGTCTCTTTCGTTTCTGAGGAGTCGTCGTTGAGAGCGCTGAATTCTCTCGGCGGCACGTCCGCGATCGCCGTGATTTCTCTGTCCTCGATGTTTGTTGCTATCGGTACTGCACCAGATGACCGCGCGTCTGGAATTGCAGTCATGGACATTTCGGTGCCGACGTCAGGCTTGGGCGGGTGCGATTCCGTCGCTGCCGTTATGACAACTTCGTCTTGTGCAACCACTGGAGCGGCATCCGGTATTGAATCGGCCGGCGGCTCTTCTTTGGGCGTGTTTTCGGAATCGTTTGATTTGGCGTCCGGCCAGACCTGGCCGAAGTGGGTCTTTCTTCAGAGTCAGCCAGGTTTGTGGTACGCAATTTGGCCTCCGACCTGGCTATTCGTCGACGTTCGATACATCAGTTCCGGTGCAATGACGCCGCCGTTATGACCGGCACCCATCGTCAGATTTATCGCACCGCCACCGGAGCGCATCAAACTATTGGGTACTCCACTGTGTTTCGCGCTCATCGCTCCAATCGTGACGTCTCCGTGCGCAGTAGACAAGGATGTGCCGGTCCCGACACCATGTAGACCGTGGGCCGCGAAGAATGGACTTGCGGCGTACTTTACGCGCTGAAAACGATCGGCCCGAGCGGCGCTTCCCTTCAATCCGTGCACGAAGACGCCGTTCACGTTGCGGGTCACGTGCTGCGAGTTGTGCAGCTTGATGCTTGGCCAGCCGACGGCAGAATTGAATCCGCCGCCGCCATCCGCATAGATCGGCAAACCCAACATTGGATCGACAGTGACAGTGTCGTCCCCGGCCCCGCCGTAAACATTGACCTGTGTTACCTGGTCAACGGAATACGAATGCGACGTTCCGTCCACCGTGACGTCTATCGTTTGTGTTGCTCGGTTTCGTGAAATCATAACGGCGTGATCGTTGTCGCTTAGAACGATGCGTAGTACGCTCCCGACAAGCTGGACCGAATCGCCCGGCGGAACGTCACGCAATGTCGGTGCGTCATTGTCGACGAATGATGTAGTGGATTCGAGCACATACTCGCCGGGCGCCGTTTGGCGTAAAGAAGGCAACGGTGCCGGCGGATCCGGTTCGATTTTGAGAACGTACATTCCCGTTTTCAAATCAAACCCCAGGAGTTGGCTTGCGTCGCCTGGATACGGAAAAACGCCCCACGCCCCGTCGTAGGTGTCTCGGATATCGACCGGCTCGGGATATGTGTCGTAGCTACCGACGAAAGCCGGCGTTTGCGGGTTCGAGATATCGAACACGTGGATGCCGTTCTGGTACCACGATGCATATAGCAAGTTTCCTTTGATCAAGACTTGATGCACGCAACAAGCCTCGGTGCTTGGAACGGAGATTTGCCAGAGTTTCACAGGCGCGGCAGGATTGCGGATGTCCCAGAAACCGAGATCGCCGCCTTTGGCCTCGCGCGCGGTAGCCATGTATTGGCCGTCTTCCGTGGGCCAACTCGTATGAGTCATCGTGCCGGGAAACATCACGCCCAGGAACTGCACCGGGGCGCCCGGCCGCGCAATGCGACGCACATCCCACACCTCGGCCGAACCTCCGCCCCAGATATTGGCCGTGTACATCCGCCCGCCAATTACTGTAACTTCATGCACGGCGTGTTGTGACTGGCTGACAATGTTACGCACCCACACAGGGTTTTCTGGCACGCTGATGTTGAAGACACGGATCGTCGAGGTTCGCGAATCCGCCTCGAACACATAGTTTCCCCATACGGATAGCGTGTGAACTGTGTTGGTGCCACCGTGCTGTGATTTGATGTTGGCTAGCTCGACCGGATTGGCCGGGTCCGTCACATCAACTACGAACAGCCCGTCGTCGTCATCGCTCGAAAATAGTCCGATCCAGCGATTGCCGATTTTCGTCGTTTCCACGTCCTGAAACTGTTTGACGTAATCCTTTTTGAACGTGCTGACTAGCCAGGGGCTGGCCGGGTCAGTGATGTCGAGGATATAGATGCCATTGGTGTTGAAGTAATGGCCCATGTAGGCAATCTTGCGGTCGCCGCGATCGTCTGCCCATCCGTCGGCATAGCGGGGCGTCCCGTTGTTCCAGTTGGACACCAACGACAGACCATTCAGGACGACACGATCCTCCAGAGCAACCAATTCCAGGGTACGGCTAGTCGGCCGGCGGCGGGCATGCCTAGTTCGCAGCGGGTTCATTACGAATCCCTCCACGGTGAAGGTGTGCGGTGAGAAAGCGCTGGATTGACCAACTACGTTAACTTAGGCGCCCAGCCTTAGCAAGCGCATTCTTCCAGTTTGTCCCAGCACAATAGAAATGTCCGCGTTTAGTGCACATTAGAAATGTCCGCTTTTGGATTCTTCAGTTTAAAGCGTCGCCACGGATGATTCGGAGGCGGCTTGCATGGTTTCCGCAACACCGGGGTGGGTGCCGGAACGGAAGGAGGGCGTAGCCCGACTGGAGTTCCGGCACCCACCCCGCTCGCAGCCATCGTGGGTGCGGTGCCCCGACGCGATCTTGGTGCTTGGATTTCGTGCCACTTCAAATACTGTTGGCGAAAACGGATCCGCAGCGTTCCGTCCCGACGCTCTTCCAAAAGCACCCGTCCGCCACGCAAGCCGGGCAACGCCGGCGGCTCCAATTGAAACAACCGGTTGGACCACCGCACCGTGTAGTCATTCGCCACTGTCCGCTGATGCTGGGGACATAAAATCACCGCCAAATCGTTCCGTAGGCCCAGCAGTCGATGTGCGTTGCTCTTCTCCGCCGGTCGGACCGTGAACCGCCGGTTGTATTCGGGGACCAACTGCCGTCGCAACACGTCATTGGCCTGAGCCCGTGTCGTCACGCCTAAGAGCCGAAGCTCCTTCACCCACCGGTCTTGGGCCAGGCCGAAAAAACGTTCCACCCGACCCTTGGCCTGAGGACTATGTGCCAAGATCAATCTCACATCCAATTCCTTCAATGCTCGGCCAAATTGCGTCAAGCCGTCGACCGCCCGGCCCTTACTTTGCCACTGGAAAACACTGTCGCGATCGGTGTACAACGCCAGCGGCCGACCATGCCGCCGCAGCCACCGTTCCGTCAAATCCATGTAGCTTTCCACCGTCTCGCCCGGAAAAAAACCCGCGTCGATCCGGTTGGTGGCGTCGTCGATCATGGTCATCAGCACCATCGTCTCGCCGCGTCCTTCGAGCCAGTCGTGCAGCGACGTGTCCATCTGCACCAACTCGCCGAAACACGAGCGTCGCGGTCGGCGCCGTCGATGCACGTCGCGTTGGCGCCGTCGCTGCCACAGCCCCTCCGTCAGCAGCCAACGCCGCAACGTCTCGTGCGACACTCCCAGGTCGAGCTCGGCCAATTTCTCGCTGGCCAAGGTCGGCCCAAAGTCCGCAAAATGCTGGCGATATTTGGCCAACACGGTCTCACGCAGATCCGCCGCCAAGCGCCGATTCGACGGCCGTCCGCGGAGCCGATGGACCACGCCGACGTCTCCCTCAACCTCCAGGCGGCGTTGAATCCGACGCACTTGCCGTACCGTCAGTTGCAACAGTCGCGCCGCTTCGGCTTGCGTCCGCTTCCCGTGCCGAACCGACTCTATAATCTTCAACCGATCCCGTTCCCGCTGACTCATCTCGATCCGGTCTGGACTCCGCTCCATCGGAAATGTCCTCCTGGTACCTCCTTGCCCAAGAGGACATTTCTACTTTGCTAAGACCGGACATTTCTATTGTGGTTTGACAGCGCATTCTTCCAGTTCCCAAAACGCGGGTGCAGCGGCCGTCGTTGTCACTGCCGGCGTTCGGAGATCGAGCCGAAACTTCGGCGCTCCACCCCGATTGAATCCGACTGAGGAATTCCGTGGAACCAGGGTGCGCTCAACTTCGCATTTCGGTGATTCTGCGAAGCGCCATCTCGAACCTGCGGAAAACCGCGATCGGGGCGTCCGCTGCATTGTCACGAACGTTTTTGAGATCACCAGGAACGAGTTCCATCCGAATTGTCAGCGCAGCAAAGTTCGACGACAACGATCCATCGTGAAGCTGCGGTGAGCCCCATATGGGGCGCGCGATAATGCTCAAATAGCCGAAGAACCCGATTAGCAAGTTAGACTTAGGAGGACGTGGTTCCAGGTTAATAGCTGGTGACACGCGCAAGTTCGGCAATTGATCCGGTGCTGTGGAGATACATCATGACCCCTCGTCATTCTGTGCTCGTCAGTTTTCTGACCGCGGTGCTTCTTGGAAGTCTGTCGTCTCCAATCCGGGATCAGCGCCTCACCAAGGACCAGTCCGATGCCTGGCGGAAGTGACCTTCATTCCACCGACCTCCGCACTCGCCACGTCGCTGTGCTGAAGCTCGGTTGGCTCGGGCCGGAGGCCGCACCCGCCCTTGCGGAACTGAAGCAAGCCATGCTCGCATCGGAGGAGGTTCTTCGCCACGACGTCTTTAACACGCTGGTGCGCATCGGGCCGAAGGCGGTGCCCGTGCTGGCGGACGCGCTGAAGGACCATAGCCGCGAGCTCCAGTGGAGGGCGGTCAACGCCCTGCTCCGGCTCGGGCCGGAGGCGACGCTCGCTGTTCCTGCACTGGCCGACTGCGTGCGCAACGCACCGTGGTACCAGCTGCGCATTCGGGCGGCGATGACGCTCGGCCGGCTCGGGCCGCTCGCCCGGGAGGCGCTGCCGGCCTTGACGGCCGCGGCGAAAGACGGGGCTAACGATGGCGGCCGCACCTGGCGCGCCGACCGCCCCACCAGCGTCTGCGAAGCCGCCATCGGCGCGGTGCGGCGGATCGACCCGAAGGCACTGAACGACGTCGCCGACGCCGCCCTGCCCACCTTGCAGGGGATGGTCAACGCCAAAGGGATGACGCAGCAGTCGGTGGGCGAACGGGACGCCGCCGCCCGCGCACTCGCCCTGCTGGGGCCGCACGCGGCTCCCGCCCTTCCTGACCTACGGGACGCCGTCTTGCGGCGCGCGGTCGATTTCGGCCCCTTCGCCGAGGCCTGCATTGCCAACGGGGCGAAGGGGCAGAAGCTGCTTCTCGAAACGATCACCGGACCGGGCCTCGACCCAGAGGTGCGCCGTTGGCGCCTCCGTGTCTTGCTCTTTCAACCGGGACTCGGGCCAAACGTAGTCACGGAACTGATCCGCCTTCTCCGGGATCCCGATGGAGTCAGCCGCTGCATGGCCGCAATGATTCTTGCCTCGCAGGGGCCGGCGGCCGAGCCAGCCATCCCTGTGCTGATCGACGGTCTCGCCGATCCGGCGCTCAGGCAGCTCAGCGACGGCACACTGGCGGGCTACGACTTGAACTTCGTGGCCGCCGAGGCACTGGCCCGCATCGGCCCAAAGGCAGTGCCCGCGCTGCTGGAGGCGCTGAAGAACGACGCTACCCAATTTCAAGCTGTCATCGCAGTGGGGCGTATGGGGCCTCAGGCGACGGACGTGATCCCGGCGTTGCGGAAGCTGCTCGACGGGCCGCCCACGCCGATCGCCGTGCAGGCGGCCGGGGCCCTGCTTCGCACCGGCGACGACCCAGCCAGGCCGCTGCAGGCGCTGGTTGCGGCGCTGAAGAATGTTGCCGACCCGGGGTGCCGCGGGCCGGCTGTGGAGATTCTCGCTTGCGGCGGCACACCGATGGGACGGGGCCAGCTTCACGCTTCCCCGGGGCTGCCCAGAGGGGTGCAAGTTCCCCGCGAGGCGGTGTCGGCGCTGCTGGAGGCGCTTGTCGACGAGAATCACCGCGCGCACGCCGTGATGGTGCTTGGCGCGATGCGGCATGCCGCGGACGAAATCGTCATTAAGGTGGGCACTCAGCTGCGCGCTGCCAACCAGCCGCCGCCCGAGTACCTCCTAAGCATTCTCGAGCAACTCGGTCCCGCCGCGAAGGGGGCTGTGCCGGAGATCCTGCGTTGCGTCGAGCAACACACCTCGGAGTCGACGCGCCGCGCCGCCTTCCGTGCTTTGCAGGCGATCGGCCCGGCCGGTAAGGACGCTGTGCCGGTGCTGCTGCAGGTGATGAATGACCCGGAGGTCCCCGGCCACCGTGAAGCTCTTTGGGCGCTCGGGCACATTGGGGTAGGCTCGAGCGAGGTACTTGACGCCCTGACACGCCTGCTGCGCGACCCGAAAGACGGCCGCCCGGGTAGGGCCGACCGGCGCTCTGCCGCAGCCTGGGCCCTAGCACATCTCGGCCTCGCGGCGAAGCCGGCGGTCCCCGCCCTGCGCGAGGCGCTGCTGGATGACGATGCGATCGTGCGCGTCCACGCGACCACTGCCCTACTGGCCGCAGGAGAAGGCAGCGAGGCTTCCTTCCGACTCCTGATGCTCGCTTGGCGAGATGTCTACGATCCGGAAGAGTCGTATCCTGTGCTGCCGCATGTACTCGATGGACTTGAATTGCTGGGTCCGAAGGCGGCAGACGCGGTGCCACGGCTTCGGGGGATGTTGGATAAGCCACCCTCCTCCCGTTTCGCCTTCGACCCCGATGACTCCGAACACCGCGCGGGCGCCCTGCGGGCGCTGGCCCGGATCGGCCCGGCCGCGAAGGCGGCCCTACCGCGGTTGAAGGAATTGGCCGCGGCGGGCGGCCCACTCGGTGTGTCTAGCGCCGAAGCGGTCCGCGCGATCGAAGGGCGCCAGGGACCGAAGCCGTGAGTCAATCCACGGGATACCCGGTCGCGCTTCGCAGAATCACCGAAAAGCGAAGTAGCGACCCCGCTCCAAACGGACGTTGTGTGGCAGGCGGAGGCATCCGCCCACCCCCACCGCCTGCAGGCGCCTGGCGGTCCTGTACAACAACACCTTTCACGGCGCACGCGTGCAAAAGTAGGTGAGCCAGTAGACTCGATTTTTTTTCCTGTCATTTTGTTGAATCCAATGTCCGTTGCCATCAAACTACGAGATACGGCTTATTTGGTCTCGGCCCGGCAGGCAGCATCAATCAAGAGGATCAAGAGGAGTTTTATTATGAAGCTAGCGTCACGAAGGTCTGGAAATAACAAGATACATCGGTCTAACCAAAGTCGGCCGCTCGCCATTGAGGCGCTCGAAGACCGCCGGCTGTTGTCGGCAAAGCTCCTTCTGAGCGGGCCGCAGACTCTGGTTCCGTATGCCGACGTCAATGTTAGCAATAGCGCGGCGACCGGAGAGAGCGAGATGACCGTGGCGATCAACCCCACCAATCCGCTCAACGTGGTTGGGTTTAGCCATGATTACAACAGTAACTTCAACACTATACAGGTCTTTTACAGCTTGGACGGCGGAGCGAGCTGGACGCGTAATGTCATTAGCGACGCTCAAGACGGCCTGAATTCCGACTTCCGTTTCGATCCAACGGTCATGTTCGATTCCAAAGGGAATCTGTTTATCGGCTATTGCGCCTCGGTCCCTGGCTCGTACAAACTCGTTGTCGGCAAAAGCACGGACGGTGGCGTCACGTTCCCGACCAGCGACTTTCGGCTCGCTCATTCATCGAGCTTTGTCGATAAGCCGTATTTGGGCACCGGGCCGTCCGGGCCGGGCTCGAGTGATCCAGCCATCTACATCACCTGGGACCAGAGCAATGCTGACATTGGCGTGGTCGGTTCGAAAGACGGCGGCAACACGTGGACGCCGGCGGTTATGACCGGCGGCACTGGGTTTTATGCCGGCCCCGTCGCTGGTCCCAATGGCGAACTCTACGTCGCCTGGCAGAACATCACCGACGGCCGAATTAAGATGCGCACCGACCCCGACGGCCTGTGGGGCCCGGCCGGCTGGAACTCGATCAAGACCGTGCGGGTCTTGACCGGGCATTTGACGCAGTTTTCCATCCCGCCGCAGTCTCGACGCGGCATTTACAACAATCCGACCATTGATGTGGACCGCACGGGCGGACCAAATCATGGTCGCGTTTATGTTGCATTCAACGATCGCGTCGCCGGTTCGAATATCGACGTGTACCTCAGTTATTCGGACGACCAGGGCACCACCTGGACCAACACAGGAGCGGCCGGAAACGTCGACAATCTGCCGACAAGTGAGTTTCACCCATGGGTTGCCGTCGATCAGTCCTCAGGCAGCGTCAATGTTCTCTACAAGACCAATGACGGCAACGCCGATACCGCCTCATCGACGACGCGCGTCGCTAGCAGCTTCGACGGAGGCCTGACGTTCCCGAGCAAGGTCGATATTGCCACGCAGCGCTCGAAGGCCCTCCTGGCCAACTACGGCGGTGAGTTCCTGGACTACACCGGTTTCGATGTGCACAACGGCACGATGCACGGCTTCTGGTCGGACAACCGTGGCGCTTCGCCGGGCACCTACACGGCTGATCTGGAATCCTATACCGCCAAGGCCGCCTTCGTGAGCACGACTGGGGCCAACAAGCTCGTCGTCAACGGCGATGATATAGGGCCCACCGACGATCGCATCGTCCTTCGTAGGACCACCGCGAATCCCAATTTCCTTGAGGTGCGCGTTAATGGCGTGATTCAATATGCCGGCTTGATCCAGTCAGTGAATGTTTCGCACCGTACGATAGATGTTTCACAATTGGTACATCCGGCGAGCCGGGAGCGTTAGCGACTGGAGACCTCCGGTCGGCTGACGCTCCCGGCTCGCCTTTCTGTCATAGAATAGTGACTTCGGTCGTTAGGCATCGGAGCAAAACATGTCACGCGGTTTCCGGGCATTGATGGAGAGAATGATCGACTACGCGGGGATGTTTCCGCCCGCGAACTTGCCGCTTGACGAGGCAATCCGCAATTACGCACGCTACCGGAACGATGCAAATGGATGGATGCTCGGTCGTTTCATTTTTCCGGCAGCCCAGTTGATTGACCTGGCGCCTTACGGTGAACTGTTTTGTGACGAGCCGCCGTTTCCCTTCGCGATGCTTGGGCGTGGCGGCGATTCCGATACTGCGTTCGCCGACAATGTTCAGCGCGATCTGCTGGACATCGAGGCATTTCGTCGTTGCCACGGCGACAACGTGACCGTCGACGTTTATGAGGTTCGCATCCCAGGGCCTTCAGCGATTGATGCGATTCCTCGGCAAGTCGACAAGATCGGTCCGCCTTCGTTCGTCCCGTTTTTTGAGATCACGCCGCAAAACGAGGCGGCGCTTGTCGCGGCCGTGAAGAATATCGCCACGCACAATCGCAATTGTGTTGGGGAAACCCCACAGTCTCGATGCCTCCCGGCGGGTCTGAAACTTCGGTGCGGCGGCCGAGACGCCGTGTCTTATCCGTCGTTGGAAATGGTGACGGCGGCCATTACCGCTTGTCGTGACGAAAAGGTAAAGTTGAAGTTCACCGCCGGGTTGCATCACCCCGCTCGACGGTTTGACGGGTCGATCGGCAGTCACACGCATGGATTCCTGAATCTTTTCGTGGCCGGCGTTCTCGCGGCGACACAGAACTTGACCGAGAGTCAAATACGCGAGATTGTCGCCGACGACGACCAGACCAATTTCATGTTCGACGACGACGGCCTTTACTGGTGCGATTACCGAGCGAGCGTCGCAGAGATTGAATCCGCACGCGAGAACGCGGTCATCTCCTTTGGAAGTTGCAGTTTCGACGAGCCGCTCGACGGCCTCCGGGCGATGGGCTTGTTGCGGTCCTTTCCTTGAGAGCATGAATGAACCCAACTACTGACCCAGCCCTCCGTTCCTTCGTACCGGTGGCGCCGGAGTCGCATTTTCCCATTCAGAATCTCCCTTACGGCGTCTTTCTCCGAGACGGTGGTTCACCGGCGGTCGGCGTTGCCATCGGCGACTTTGTCCTGGACCTTTCGGTACTGGAAGCGGAAGGTTTCTTTGAGCACACTTCGCTGCGAGGTAAGGAACTATTCAACCGTGATTCGCTCAACGCCTTCATGGCGCTAGGACGGCCGGCTTGGAGCGAAGTCCGCGCAACCATCAGCCATCTATTGCGTGCCGACGTGGCGACGTTGCGGGACAACAAGACCGTGCGGTCACGCGCACTGATTGAGAATGCTCCTCCCGTTGTCGAGATGTTGCTGCCCGTGGAGATCGGTAATTACACCGATTTCTATTCCTCGCGGGAGCATGCTACCAACGTCGGTACGATGCTGCGCGGCGCCGACAATGCACTTCAACCCAATTGGCTCCACCTTCCGGTGGCGTATCACGGTCGCGCCAGTTCCATCGTTGCCAGCGGCGCTCATCTCCGGCGACCGTTAGGCCAAACGAAACCTGCCGATTCCCCGACGCCGATTTTCGGCCCGAGCAAGTCTCTTGATTTTGAGTTAGAGATGGGAGCATTCGTGGGCACGGGAAACCGTTTGGGTCGCCCCATTCCGATCGAGAATGCGGCCGATCATCTTTTTGGAATGGTGTTGGTCAACGACTGGAGCGCCCGCGACGTCCAGGCCTGGGAGTATGTGCCGCTCGGACCGTTCCTTGCCAAGAATTTTCTCACGTCCATTTCCCCGTGGGTGGTCACGATGGACGCGTTGGCGCCGTTCCGCACAAATGGGCCCGCGCAAGATCCGCCGCCGCTTCCGTACTTGCGGAGTCCAGGCAATTGGGCGTATGACATTCAGTTAGAGGTGTATTTGCGAGGCCAGAAAATGGAACGCCCGCATTGCCTCTGCCGATCGAATGCGAAGTATTTGTACTGGAACGTACTTCAACAGTTGGCCCATCACACCGTTAATGGATGCAACATGCGGACCGGCGACTTGTTGGCGACCGGAACTATAAGCGGACCGACGCCCGACTCGTACGGGAGCATGTTGGAGTTGGCATGGCGCGGCACGAAACCAGTTGCATTTCCCAACGACGAGACGCGGACTTTCTTGCAAGACGGTGATCACGTAGGAATGACAGGTTGGTGTCAGGGTGACGGTTATCGTGTAGGTTTCGGCGAAGTTTCGGGAGTAGTAATTCCTTCCGAGCCGGAAGCATAAGCGACGAGTATTCAATCCCTCGCTAACGTTACCGCTGGTGGATCAATTCAAGGCACACCAGGTGTTTTTCACTTCGAAGGTAAAGTAATCCGTTCGAGAGTATAGGCGCCGCCCAACATGGGTATTCGAGCGGCGGCTCCTTCAGTTCCATCCGGGAAACCTCCTCGTATTTTCCCGGAGTCACCTTCAACAATCGCAGTTCGCCGTCCTCACCTAAACACACGAAGTGGCCGTCAACCATCAAGAGCGAGGTTCGCGTCAGGCGCGGCTTGCTCCACATGACTTTTCCGGTCGCCAGCTCGACGCAGCGCAATTCCGCTTCGCCGGTGTTGCGGCCGCTGCAACCATAGACATAGCCGCTGTGATGGATGGGCGTGCTCCAGTGGCATTGCAAGCTCTTGTCGCGACGGCGTTTCTTTTCGTCGGACCAAACCAAGTCGTAGCCACCGGGCCGAACCTTGAGAAGCGCCGAACCTGGACCGTAACATTCGGAAATGAAAACTCGATCACCGATGACAACCGGGTTGCAGGCGTTCACACTTTCCAGGTCTTCAGAGCGCCACAGAAAATGGAAATCGACTTTTCCATTCGCCGGGTCGAACCCGATCAATCCGCCGCGCGCGAACACGAAACACCAGCGCCGGCCATCAATGGTAGCAAGTACGGGCGCGGCGTAACTCGCCAGCTCGTCGGTGAGTTTGTAACGGACCTTTCCAGTCTTCTTATCGAAGGCAACAACGCCGCTGCCATTGCCTTTGATGTCTGCGAAAGTCGTCTCCGGTCCCGGAGGCTGACAACCACCGACGTGCACGATCAACAGATCGTTTTCGACGACGGGAACGCTGGAAACGCCGAAGAAGTTTTGCAGGACACCAAAGTCAGCGCGGGTATCGACCTTCCAAATCTCTTTTCCATCGCCGCATCCGATACAATGCAGCATTCCTTCGGCGCCATGCAAGTAAACCCGGTCGCCATCGATCACCGGGCAGGCACGCGGGCCGTTGTTGTAACCGAACGCATCGGTGTAGCGCGTCGGGTACTCGAAACGCCAAAGTTCCTTGCCCGTCTTGGCATCCATGCACGTGAGTCGCGCTTGATTGCCATGGCGATCGAAAAGGAACAAGCGTCCATTGGCTATCGACGGCATGCCGTAGCCCATGCCCACCGTCTTGTGCCACACGATACGCAAGCCGTCCTTTGGCCACGGTGCGATGATTCCCGTTTCCGCTGACGTGCCATCGCCTCTGGGCCCGAGGAAGCCGGGCCAATCGGCGCCCTGCGTTCCCATGATCGCTACCAGTGCCGTATAGGCTGCAAGTGCCCGTTTCATGAGATGTCCGTTCAATCCCCAAATGATAAAAAACTTGCAATGCGCGCGATTCTTTTGCATCCTCAATACAACGAATTCGCTTCAGCTTATGTACCGCCAAATGTCCGACGAGGTTCCGCCGCGATTGACGTATCCTGTTTCATCCTACCGTGAAAGGGCCGTTGTATGCAGAACCGTACCGCCGAGCAGCACGAAGATCTGAATCCGTATCACATTGCCGGGCAACAGTTCGACCGCGCCGTGGGGTACTTGCCCGATTTGAAAGCGGGCCTCATCGAATTCATGAAGCGGCCCGTCCGCACGGTTACTGTCGAGTTTCCCGTCGTAATGGACGACGGCTCCGTGCGAATGTTTACCGGCCATCGGGTGCTGCACAGCATGGTGCGCGGACCGGGAAAGGGCGGTATTCGTTACCATCCGGCGGTCACGGTGGATGAGGTGCGTGCCCTGGCATCGTGGATGAGTTGGAAATGCGCCGTGATTGACGTGCCGTTCGGCGGGGCTAAGGGCGGCGTAGCGTGCAATCCCAAGGAGCTTAGCGAGGGGGAATTGCGGCACATCACCCGGCGCTACGCCACTGCACTAGGAGATTTGATCGGCCCATATACGGATATTCCGGCGCCCGACGTCTACACCGATAGCAAGACCATGGCTTGGATTTACGATACCTACGCCATGATGCACCCGGGCCGAAATAACCTCGGTGTCGTGACGGGGAAACCTCTCGACATCGGCGGGTCGCTCGGGAGAAACGAGGCGACGGCGCGCGGCTGTCTGTTCGCCGTGCGGCACGCGCTGTCACGCGGCATCGTTCCCGGACTCGACAAACTGGCGGGCGCTCGTGTGGCGATTCAAGGATTCGGCAACGCCGGTGCCATTGCCGCGCAGTTGTTTCACGCAGCCGGATCGAAAATCATCGCCGTCAACGACTCGCGCGGCGGTGCGCACAACGACAAAGGACTCGACCTTGATGCCTTGTTCTCGCACAAGGCGGAGACCGGCTCAGTCGAGAAATCGCCCGGTAGCAAGCCGTTATCCACTGAAGAACTTCTGACGCTGCCATGCGACGTGCTGATTCCCGCGGCCCTCGAGAATCAGATTCATGGGGGTAACGCTTCCCAAGTCAAAGCCCGGCTGATTGCGGAAGCGGCCAACGGCCCCACCACGCCAGCAGCGGACCGCATCCTATTCGAGCGCGGAATACCTGTGTTGCCCGACATCCTCGCCAACTCCGGTGGTGTGTGTGTTAGTTACTTCGAGTGGGTGCAGAACAACGAAAACGAACAGTGGGACGAAGAGGCAGTCAACCACAAGCTTCAGACCAAAATGGAGCGGGCGACCGACACGGTGATCGCCACACAGACGGAGATCAACCATCCGGAGAAAACGGACGGCAGAACCAAGAAATCAACGGGAAAGAAGCGAGCGAGTAGCGGTCCCGTGGACCTCCGAACCGCGGCGTTTATCGTCGCCATCGAACGTGTGGCCACCGTCGCGCTTGCACGTGGCATTTGGCCGTAACGATTAGCGAAATCCGTGTGCGTCCGCCGGGAAAGCTCCGTCGCGGACTTCACGGCAATACCCCTCGACGGCCTCCCGGGCTTGGGCGCCAAGCTCGGCGTATGCCTTGACGAACCGGGGCCGAATGTCCTCGTACAGGCCGAGCATGTCGTGGGTTACCAGAATCTGCCCGTCGCAGCCCGCCCCGGCGCCGATGCCGATAGTTGGAACGTGAGTTGATGCGGTAATTCGTTGGGCCAGCTCCGCCGGGACACACTCGATGACGATCGCGAACGCCCCGGCCCTTTCCGTGGCAATGGCGTCCTCCATCAATTGACTCTCGTTACGTTGCACCCTAAAGCCGCCAAGCCGGCGCACCGACTGTGGCGTGAGTCCGATATGACCCATAACGGGAATGTCGGCGGAAGTAATGGCGGAAATGGCCGCGGCGCTACGGACGCCGCCTTCCAGCTTGACCGCATGAGCGCCTGCTTCCTTAATTAAACGCCCCGCGTTCTCCAGGGCCTGTTGTGGGCTCACCTGGTAACTCATGAACGGCATGTCGGCAATCAACAAGCTTCGGCGGACGCCTCGCGCCACGCAACGGGTGTGATAGATAACTTCATCCAGCGTGACGCTGAGCGAATGTTCCTGACCCTGCACGACCATGCCCAAAGAGTCGCCGACGAGAATGCCATCGACGCCTGCGGCGTCAAGGAGCTTTGCCGTGGTGTAATCGTACGCTGTCAGCAAGGCCATCTTCACTCCGCGTGCGCGCGCCGTCAAGAAGTCCGGAACGGTGACGGGTTTCGGCGCCGGCGGAGAGGCGGCGCCGTTGGTATGCCTTGCATGAGTGCGAACAACGCTCATGAATTAGAAACTCCTACATGGGTCCGGGCGTTGAGCTATCCAATTATAACGACGAGACGCGGTTCGTCACAGCAACCCCAAGAACCGGTCGTACGGTTCCTGCCACTTTTCCGGTGTCTTGGGCGTGTATGACCGCACCTCGAATGATTGTCGAACGATCTCTCGGGCTTCATCGAGGGAGCCCACTACTCCGAGCCCGATTGCCTGAACCAACACGTTGCCGATCGCCGTGGCCTCGACCGGACCGGCAATCACTTCACGGTCGCATGCGTCGGCAGCCAGTTGACACAAAAGTGAGTTCTGGCTGCCTCCGCCGACAATGTGAATCACGTCGAGTCGACGACCCGTGAGGTCCTGCAAACGTTCCAATACCCAACGATAACGGAGCGCCAAACTATCGAGGGCACAACGGACAATGGCGCCGGGTCCGTCGGGCGCCGTTTGACCGGTTCGGCGGCAGAAACTCTCGATTGCGGCCGGCATGTTCGGTGGCAGCCAGAATTCGTCAGCATCCGGATTCACCAGACTTCGGCCGCCCGGTGCTGCCTCGGCAAGTTGTGACAGCACGTCGTAAGTGAATGACTGCCCACTGCGTTCGAAGGCTCGCCGGCATTCCTGCACCAGCCAAAGTCCCATGATGTTCTTGAGAAATCGAACGGTGCCGCCGAAGCCGCCTTCATTGGTGAAGTTGTACCGCAGAGCGTCGTCGTTTACGAGCGGCTCGTTCAATTCTACACCCATGAGCGACCAGGTGCCGGAACTTATGTATGCCCAAGAATTCCCCTGCGCCGGAACGGCGGCCACGGCGGAGGCCGTGTCATGAGTAGCGGGCGCGATCACTGGCACCGGTTGCGAGCCGGTCTCGGTTGCCACGGCCGACCGCAGCGGTCCCAACACCGTTCCCGGTGGCACAAGCGAACCAGGCAGTCTCTCTGGAATCCCAACCGACTTCAGCAAATCGAATGCCCAGCTCCTGGTGCACGGATCGAGCATTTGGCTCGTGCTGGCGTCGGTATACTCGTTGACCTTGATTCCGGTGAGCCAAAAGTGGAACAAGTCCGGCATGAACAATAACGATTCGGCGGCGTCCAGCAACGGCGACTTGTCTCGTTTCAGCGCCGCCAGTTGAAACAACGTGTTGAATCGCATGAACTGAGCACCGGTCTTCCGAAAAATCTCCTCGCGTGAAACGCGACCGAAAACCTCCTCCATGATGCCTTCGGTGTGGGGATCACGGTAATGACGCGGATTGCCGAGAAGGGCGCCGCCGCGACCGAGCAAGGCGAAGTCGACACCCCAGGTATCGACGCCGATCGACGCCGCGCCGCCAAACTCCGTCGCTACCTTTCGCAAGGCATTCTGCATTTCGGAGTAGAGGTGCAAAACGTCCCAATGCAACGTGTCCAACGTGCGCACCGGGCCGTTTGGAAAGCGATGGACAACGTCGAGGGCGAGTCGTTTCCCATCGAATCGACCGAGAATCCCGCGTCCGCTTTCGGCGCCGAGGTCAAACGCCAGGATGTTCTTGGTGGTCATGGCGACCTCAAGATAGGATTACCACGGCTCGAATGCAACTCGAAACCGCATTCGACGGCCGTCATGCCGTTCGTATAACTTTCCAAGTCAGGTCCGCGGAACAAGATACTAGGAAAAGGCAGGACGCATGGGACGGCAATTCGTGCAACAAATGACCGATGGCGACTCCATCGAGGAAATCTACCTCGTTACCGATAAACAGCTTCGGGCCAATCGCAACGGCAATCTCTATCTTCAGGTCGAACTTCGCGACCGCACCGGCGCCATGAGCGCACGCATGTGGAACGCGGGGGAGCAACTTTTTCGTACTTTCGAGTCCGGCGATTTCTTGTTCATCAAGGGCAAGGTACAGCTCTTCCAAGGCGCCTTGCAAATGATCCTTTCCCACATTGACCGCACCGAGACGGAGAAGATCGACCTTGCTGATTTTCTGCCGCACACCGAGCACGATGTCAGCAAGCTCATGGAGCGGCTTCGGGGCTACTTGTTGAAGCTTGGAAACCCGCACCTCCGAGCGCTGGTCGAATGTTTCCTTATGGACGAGCGCTTCGTGCAGGATCTTTGTAAAGCCCCGGCCGGCATCCGAAATCACCATGCTTACCTCGGCGGATTACTCGAACACGTCGTCACCTTACTCGACGCCGCGGATCGCATCGCACCAGTCTATCCGGAGCTTGACCGTGACTTGCTCCTGGCGGGAGTGTTTCTGCACGACATCGGCAAAGTCAGAGAATTGAGCTACGGCCGGACTTTCGGCTACACCGACGAAGGACAGCTTGTTGGACACTTGATCATCGGTGTCGAGATGCTGAACGAAAAGGCGGCCCATGTCCCCGACTTGACCGGCGAGCCGTTCCCAGTGGAATTGCTCCTGCGACTGAAGCACATGATTCTGAGCCACCACGGAAGCTATGAATATGGGAGTCCGCGCTTACCGATGACACCGGAAGCGATCGCGCTTCACCATCTTGATAATTTTGACGCCAAGGTGCATAGCTTCACGCGCGACATCCGCGAAGACCCGAACGCGACATCATCGTGGACGCCTTTCAATCCTCAAACACAGCGTCGGCTCTTCAAGGGCACTGTCGAAGGCTCCGAACCTCATTACTCCGCGACGCTTGAATCCGTCGATTAATTCAAACCATGCCGGACCTTGAACAACAAATCATGGCCGCGATCTCGCGGAAGACCTACCAGCCTATCAAGGCGAAGGCGCTGGCGCGGAAGCTCGGCGTACCGACCGAAGATCACCGTGATTTCCGCCGCATCTTGAAAGACCTGATCCAGCAGGGTCGCGTCGAAGTTGGAAAGAACAACGTCATTCGGCCTTCGCCACCGCACGGAACCGCGGTCGGGATTTTCCGGCGTGCGACGGCCGGTTTCGGATTCGTTCGTCCCCATGCCGTCGACGGCACGACCGGGCCGGAGATTTACGTCCGAGAAGCTGACACGCACGATGCGGTCACCGGTGACGAAGTGCTCGTCAAGATCACGAAACAGCCGCGCCGTGCCGGGCTTGGACCGGCTGGGCGCATAACGCAAGTCCTGGAACGGGCGACGCGTCAATTTGTCGGCACATACTTCGAGCGCGATGGCCAAGGATACGTGCGTGTCGACGGCACCGTTTTCAGTCACAGCATTTTCGTGGGCGACCCTGGAGCGAAGGGCGTGCGCTCGGAAGACAAAGTCGTTTTCGAAATGCTGCGCTTTCCGACACCGGAGGACCGCGGCGAGGGCGTAATCACCGAAGTGCTGGGCCCCCACGGCCAACCCGGCGTCGATCTGCTCTCGATCATCCGGGGCTTCGGGTTGCCCGATAAGTTTCCAGAGGACGCACTCGAGGAAGCGCGACGAGCCGCCGCTGAGTTTGACGACACCGATCTGGCAGGCCGCGAAGACTTCACCAGCGACACGATTATTACCATCGATCCCGCCGATGCGCACGATTTCGATGACGCAGTTTCCGTGGTCCTCGATAGTAAGACCAAGCACTGGCTATTAACAATTCACATTGCCGACGTGGCACATTTCGTCCCGCCGGGCGGCGCGCTCGACCGAGAAGCCAGAAAGCGGGGCACCAGCGTGTACCTGCCGCAGCGTGTGTTGCCGATGCTGCCGGAAATAGTCTCGAACGGCCTGGCGAGTCTGCAACAAGGAAAGCTCCGTTACGTTAAAACCGTGCAGATCGACTTTACACCGACCGGACAGCGCACCGCCGTACGATTTGCGAACGGCGCCATTCGGGTTCGCCGCCGATTCGCCTATGAGCAGGTGTCGGAGATTTTGGAGGGCGAAGCCCACGGAGCGCAATCCGTGGGCTTGGATGCCGATGTTCACGATCTTCTTCTGCGCATGCGCGACTTAGGGATGATCCTGCGTAAGCGGCGAATCAAGCGCGGTGCGCTCGAACTCAACATGCCCGAAGTGGAACTCGAATATGACAAGGACGGACGCGTTACCGGCGCTCATTTTCTCAAGCATGATGTTAGCCATCAGATCATCGAAGAGTTCATGCTGGCGGCCAATGAGGCCGTGGCAGAAAAGCTTGCCGATCTTGGCGTGCCCTTCCTTCGCCGCGTCCATCCGGCGCCGGACCCGAACAAGCTGAAGGCGTTCGCGGAATTCGCCCATATCCTCGGCTACAAGGTTCGCCGTGAAACCGACCGATTTACGCTCCAGCGCATCCTGGCGCAATCGGCGGATCAGCCCGAAGTCTACGCCGTGCATTACTCGTTGCTTCGAAGCTTGAAACAGGCCAAGTATAGCCCCGAGGAAGAGGGCCACTATGCCTTAGCCAGCGACACCTACTGTCATTTCACGTCACCGATTCGTCGCTATCCGGATTTGACGATTCATCGGCTGCTCGGGCGCTGGTTGCGCGCGGGAAAATCGGCAGCGATGAGACGGAGCTGGCTGCATTGGGAGACCATTGCAGCAAGACCGAACGCCGGGCCGAAATCGCCGAGCGCGAATTGATCAAGTTGAAGTTGCTCACTTACCTTAGCACTCGCATCGGCTTGGAGTTCGAGGTCGTCATAACCGGCGTAGCCGATTACGGTTTCTTCGGCCAGGCGGAGAAACTGCCCGTCGAAGGCCTCATTCATATCAGCACACTGACCGATGATTATTACTACTTCGACGAGGCATCACACAGTTTGATCGGACGCCGCACCAAACGCCGTTATCGACTGGGTGATAAAGTCCATGTAGCCGTCGTCCGTGTCGACCTACAGCGCCGCCAGCTCGACTTCCGCGTAAGCGAGAAGAAGAAACGCAAGGTTTAGCCGCGGCTCGCAGAGCTACGCGGTTCTACGAACCGCGGCTAAACGGTTTGCACTGCCGAACCCAAACGGGTATTCTCCAATAAGGTTCATGCACGTCAAACCTGAGGTATGTCATGTCTGAAGCACCCACCATCGTGAGCGATAATCAAGTCAAGACCGCCAAGAAGGTTCGCATTCCGCCGGATAAGAAGTTCTGGCATCGCTACTCACCGCATCATGAATTTCCGTGGTCCGCCGTCATATCTGTGGCGATCTACACCCTGTTGGGCTTGTTGATTTTCGCCCTGGTGCGGCTCGCGATCAAAGATAGCGACGATGCCAAGCCCCTTCCGGTCGGCATGGTCGAACCCGAGGGTGGCGGCGGCCATACCGAAGGAGTGGGGACCGAGAACCCGGGTGATTTGGATCCCAAGGTGGCAAAGGAGGCGATTAAACAGCCGGATCAGGAAATCTCGCCGGCGCCGACGCCCACGGAGAAACTGGATTCGGTCGTCACCGAGGGTGTGCCGCTCGGCGACCTTCTTGCCAGTGATCGCGTGATTGAGATTGACGACAACGCAAAGGAAGCTCTGCAGAAACTGCGCGGCGTCGAGGAGAAAGCCCGTGCACAGTTGGTCAAAGGGCTGACGCCGCCCGGCAAAGGCCGTGGAGGTCCGGGGAAGGGCGGCGGCGAGGGTTCCGGCATAGGCAAAGAAAAAGGTCCGGGAACAGGGACCGGCAAGGCGCGGCTCGACCGAGAAGCCCGAATCCTGCGTTGGAAAATGCAGTTCAACACCCGCGACGGCAACGATTACCTGGCTCAGCTTCGTGAACTCGGCGCCATCATCGCGATTCCGGAACCGAAAGGCGGCTATCGCGTCATCCGCGACTTGAATCCGCCGGCGAGCGGAGAAATCGAAGATCTCGATTCCATCAAGCGCATCTTCTGGATCGACGACAAACCCGATTCAGTGCAATCGCTGGCCATGTCGCTTCGGATACCCATTCCACCGCCGCATTTTGTTGCGTTCTTCCCAGAGTCGCTGGAGCAGGAACTCACGCAGAAGGAGCAAAAGTTCCGCAACCGGGCCGAGCACCAGATCAGGGAGACGCGTTTCCGAATTGTTCGCCGCGGCGGGAAGTACACGCCAGAGGTAGAGTTCCAACGATAGGTGGTAACCGCTAACGCTGGCCGGTCGTCTTTCGCGTCGGGAAGTAAATCATCTCGTATCCAGCGCCTTTGGCGGCGTCCTGGATGGCGACGACCGTGCCGAAATCGACGCCTTGGGCATCGATGAGGAGATTCGTTCTGCCCTTGGAGCGCGCGAATTGTGCGAGTTCCGAGCGAAGGTTGGGCTCAGCAACTTCTTTATCCTCGACCTTGATGACTTTGCGGCCGTCTTCGGAACGCGCAACGACTTTCACCATTAGCTGATCAATCTGCGCCTTGGTCATTTTGATCGGTTGATTGGTGTCCCGGCCAGTATTCCCCGGCATGTCCATCACCTTCTGCATCGCGGCATAGCTCGTCGTCAGAATGAAGAAAATCAACAGCACGAGCGCCACGTCGATGAGCGGGTTCATGTCGAGACGAGTTTCGTCTTCATGGACTTTCGGTGGCGGCGGCTCCAGGTCAAGGGCAGTCTCCGCAAAGTCGGTGTGATTCTCGATCGCGGTCCATTGCCCGTCCTCGGCGCCCATGACTTCGTCGGTCGGTTCCCACAGACCGTCTTGCAGCCCTTCGACGACTTGGGCCTTCATTAGCCCGTCGATCGAACGCGGTGAACCTTCATGACGGACGTTGTACGTCATCGTCGTTCCTTTTGGCTGACCTCGGTGTAAAGCTTGCCGATGCGCCCGGGGGCGAAGCCGCGGAGTTTGTCCAACTCCGTGGTCATCGTTTGAATGATTAATTCACACGGTAGGTGCTTGTCGGCGCGAATGCGGAGTTGTACGGGCTTTTGTTCCTGGCTCAGTCGATCGCGAAGTGCCTGCATGACGGCGTCGGGCGTTTCCTGATCTTTGAATTCGACCGGTGTGCCGGCGTCGCCCTGGCCTAAGGAATACGTATAGCGCTCAACGCCATCGGCGGTCGGTGTTCCGCGATGGATGCCGATCCAATACATTTCGGCGTTGACTTCCAAGAGGTGATGCTCGGCCGGTGGAGTATTGAAGATACCGCCGACGCCGCCCACCGTGGCTGTCATCATGAAAAAGATGAGCAAGACCAGGCTGATGTCGATGAGCGGAATCATGTCGACATCATCGTCCAAGTCTTCTCCACGGGCTCGCCAACTGAACTCGACTTGAACCGGTTCCAGCGCCTCGGCCTGGTCGTCGGCGCGCATCGGTTCAACGGCGGGCATATAGGGTTTGAATGCGGATAAGTCGCTTAGGGCAATCCATTGTTCTGTCCCCGTCGGCCGAACCTGGTCGTCGGCGAGGAGTCGGCCTTGCTGGGCCCAGTCGGTCACCACCGTGTACGGAACTTGCCTGTACACGGTGTTGGTCTCGACAACCCATACGTCAAAAGTTTGCGGTTTCTTGGCCATGGCGTGTTAGCGTCGCAACACCGCGGAATCGCTGGGCGCCGGCTTACCTGCAGGCGGCTTGGCTGCCTGAATTAGGAGCAGCAGTTTTTGGGCCGCGCTTTTCATCTTCACCTCGAAGCGGGCGATCCAATCTTTGAAAAGAACGTGGGCAAATACCAGTGGAATGGCGGTCATCAATCCAAGGGCCGTGGCGAACAGCGCCAAACCGATGTCGCGCGAATGACCGGACGGGTTTCCCGGAGTGGCCTGGATGGCCGAGAACGTCTTGATCATACTGATGACCGTACCGAGCAGGCCCACCATCGTGGCGATCTTTGCAATGGCCAGAATCGGCGCGAGGAGGAAGTTCAGGTCCGGCAAGATTTCCAGTTCAATGACGTTCGCCATGGACCGGCGGACCGCCGCAAGGCCTTGCTTGGATGTCTCCAACCCGGCCGTGAAGAGTCGGCGGGGGATCACGTCCGTGCGCTTTCGGCAAAAGTCGAGTGCGCCGGTGATCCCGTCTTTTTCCAGGCGCTGCTGAAATGCCGGAAGAAACTCGTTCATATTCGTCCGGGCATTCATGTTCAACAGCAGTCGCCAGATAACCAGGATCAATGCCACCAGCGACATCAGGAACATCGGAGCGGCGAAGTACCATTCACGGGTAACGAAATCCTTGAAGGCTTCCATCAACAAACTCCTGGAAGATTGCTCGCGGGTTGGAACTTTTCGCGCTGCCAGAAATGGCCGTTAATCCTTTGTACAACGGCTCAAGACCGTATGCTACCCCATTACGGCACTGCTTCGAGGTACTCTACTTGCGGGAGGTGACGGCGGAGTTCCTGCTCGATGCCCATGACGACCGACATGACGCTGCTCGGACAGGCGCCACGGCGCCGGTAAGTCGCACCTGGACAACGCCGCCGTCGACACCCACCACCTCTATCGCGGTCGCGTCCATGCCTAGTGCCGGGGCAACCTCGTCCGCCAACACCTTCGCCACGGCTTCCATTAGGTTCTCGCTCACCGCGTCACCGTTTCGTTTCGATCACTATTTGGCGTGCTCTTTCGACGTCGAGGCGAAGTTGCGCCACCAATTGGTCGACGGAGGGAAACGTTTGGGTGTCCCGAAGCCGCTCGACGAACTCCACTCCCAACGACTGTCCGACGAGGTCGCCGTTGAAGCCGATCAGATGAACCTCAATTTTGCGTTCGCTCTCGCCGAAAGTAGGGTTCGATCCAACGTTGGCCGCTCCGGGCCAGGCCTCGGTCTCATGGTGAACACGAACCGCATACACGCCGTCGGCCGGAACCAGTGTCTCGACCTGCTCCAGGTTCGCCGTCGGAAACCCGAGCTGGTGTCCGCGGTGCTTACCGGTACCGACAATGCCGTTCAGTCGATAGAATCGCCGAAGCATTTCGGCGGCTTCGCGGACATTTCCCTTCAATAGTGCCGCGCCACTCGACTGCTGGAAACAATGCTCCCCTTCCATTCTTGCGGTGGAACTATCACCAGGCGCAGGTTGTTTTCTTGACAAAGGCGTTTCAGGGTTTCGACGTTTCCTTCCCGGTCGCGGCCGAAGCCGAAATTGACGCCTTCGACCATCGATTTCGCCCGCATTTGCCGCAGGACGAACTCATGGAAAAACTCATTCGCCGGAACTTGCAAAAGTGTCGGAGTGGTTCGCAAGATAATGACATGGTCGGCGCCATACTGCCACATTCGCCGGGCACGCTGACGAGCTTTTGACAAAAGCGGTTGATACGGAGGTGGACGCAACAACTGCTGCGGCGGCGGATCAAAAGTCACGGCCACCGCAGGCCCTTCCAGCGTATCCGCTTGATGGCGCAGTTCTGCCAATAGCGCGGCATGCCCACGATGCACGCCGTCAAAGTTGCCAATGGCCACCGCTCCGTCGCGACAATACGACGGCGGCGCTTCGCCCCATGTGAGCTCGTCTACTGCCATGAATTCGTCCGTCGCCCCCGCGCTTGTGGTCTATCTTGCGTTTTTGTGCGCGCCGCGTCCACATGAACGGGAGGTGGGGGATTATGCATGTAGCCGGTGTGTTCCAGGGTCAGGTCCGGGTTCTCACTTTGGAAAGTATGTCGCACACTAGTTTGTGGAAGCCGCGGCCGGCGGCAGTGGCTACAAACTGATCTGAAAAAGTGCGTGGCCACGGACCACGAGCGCGGATGGAATTGACGTACCGGCAAGGCGCGGGCTAAGATGCCGAAAGAAGGAGCAGGCAATGATTGAACTGTCAATAGAAGAACAACGCGCCGTGGATGCCGAAGCCGCGCCGCGACTCGTTGATCCGCGAAACCAAAAGGCGTACGTACTGCTCGGCGTCGACGTGTTCGAGCGCTTTCGCCGCCTCATCACGGATGACGAACCTGACATGCGGCAAGTTGCCGCCCTCGTCAATCAGGCCATGCGCGACGACGATGCCGGCGATCCGACCTTGGCCTTCTACCAGCAGAAATATGGACAGCGGCCATGATCCGGCGCGGCGACGTCGTCATCGTCAGCTTTCCGTTCACCGATGCGGGCCAAGCAAAGGTCCGGCCGGCCTTGGTCGTGCAAAACGACCGTGATAATCAAACCATTCGCAAGACCGTGATTGCCATGATCACCGGCAACCTTCGCCGGCGAGGCGATCCCAGCCATCTTTTCGTCGATCCGCAAGATCCCGCTGGCGCTCCGTCCGGCCTTAGCTTTCCCTCATTGGTCTCTTGCTACAATCTCTTCACCATCGAGCAAGCCAACATCTTGCAGGTAATCGGCCACCTGTCCGATCCGTGCAAAACTCAGCTAGCGGGCTGTTTGAAGGCGGCGCTGGAATTGCCGTAGAGGAAGCGATCATCGGCGGCCAGGTGTTGAATTAATGAAACTCGTGGACAAGAAGAATGCGACGGCGACGCTCGCCGCCTATGCGGAGCAACTTGCTAGCGGCCCCGTAGTGCTCACCGAACGCGGCAAACCCGTGGCCGCTCTGGTAGCGCTCGAAAACGTTGACCTGGAAACCGCGTCCCTCAGCATGAACCCGCGCTTCATGGAGCTCATTGAACGATCGCGCCGCAGGGTTCGGGCCGAAGTCGGCGAGAGCAGTGCGGAGATGCGGCGGAAATTCGACAAGCGGAAGCCAAAAAGGGCGTGCGGGGCGGTGATGGGCGAACGCTGCGCGAGCCGATCGAGTCGGTTTGCCGGGCGAACGGCTATGAGCCGCCGACGATTTGCACACCCGACCAGTTGCTGGCCGAAGAAGGAGATTGAACATGGACGATATTGTTGGTGAAGTGCGGAAGGTACGCGAGGCTTACGCAAAACAGTTCGGTTACGACCTGCAGGCGATCCATCGCGATCTGAAAGCGCAGGAACAGGCGAGCGGTCGACGAGTTGTCTCGTTGCCTCCGCGGCAGCCGAAGCCGATGGCACACGGCGCGGCGGCGCGGCGGACCATTTCCAGCCGAACGTGATCGAGAACGGCTTGCGGGCACTTTCGGTTGCTTTGCTCGGAGCCTGCCGCGGGGCGGGAGATCCGGAGACCGGCGCCGAGCGCGGGGAGGCAAGTTCAATGCACAACTACAAACACAAAGAACTAATCGAGGAAATTAAGAAACTCGATGAGGTACCTGTAGATGCCGACTCCTTTTCAGAGTGGATCGAGGCTGAAAGGCATCTGGACTTCTTGCGGCGCAACGCGTGCGCCGATGAGTTTGTGGTCTATGCGTCAGGCAAATACACGTTCATTCACTCGGTGGCCGTCTCGAATGACCGGCTGGCGCCAATTGATAGGGAAGACCTCAAGCGCTGGAACTTCAACTCCTACAGCTCGATGGCGAGTTATGTCACCGGAGGGGGCCGCGATGATGTGTGGGTTGAACGTGGGTTAACGGGAACAGCCAGCAAGACACTCGATGGAGCAGCGCAGCTGATATTTGCTCGAGCATTCGAGGGCCGGTCGGGGCCTGGGAAAAACTACTACGAGGCGCATCAAGAGTACACGCATCTCGTCGACATTCACTGGCGGCCCGAAAGTCGCGCCTACTGCCGTTTTGATGAGCGTGGCGATCTTGAGTCCCTGATCTCCGTGAGCACGCACGAAGACAAGGGCAGCAACATGGCTCTCGTATCCTTCAAGTGGAAACCGCTCGAAGAATATCTGGCAGCCTCCAACGCGTCGCTGGTGAGAATGTTCGACTTCACCCTGTTTCGGCCTTCCCTGTTTTTCGGGTGGTCAAACCACGAGCCCCAGCAAATTGAGGAAGATCACCTCTTTTATCACCGGAACGTGATGCCAGGTCATGCCGGTTATGCGCGCGGTGTCCAAATCGTGCGCATGCGCCGTCCCAAGGAAGTGGTCTTTGCCCAAATCACCGATCGATGGTTTGGACGAACCAACAACAAATACGTGGAGTTCATCGCCTACGACTGGCGTAACACGAGAATCGCGCGAATCTCAACTGACCCAAATGCTACGGCCAATTACTTCAACGGTGAGGGCAACTCGCTGCCCTATGAGCTGTCGCCAGCGTTCTTCAGGCCCGAAGTCCTACTCAAGTACAAGGCCGATCGGGATAAATACACCGTGGCCGAGCGCCATGTGTCGTGCCGTGCAACATGGCACCTCAAAGGAATCGATGTCAATAAGGCGGGCCAAGTGCACGCCTACATCTGCGATCTGCGGAGTCTCCCGTACGAAGAGCAGTTGCACTGGTTTTCCTTCAACGAGGAACCCAAAGCAAGTGTCTCCGAACGCGCCATTACGAATGACTTCGAGGGCAGGTGGGTAACTTTCATGGAACCCCTGACGAGAATCCTGTTGATTGTCCGGAAGTGGCAGGATGACAACGTAGCATGGTGGTCGCTCCGAGACGAAAAGCTGCTCGCGCGAGTCAACACGCCGCTGACCACGAGCCGTGACGAGTGGGCGGAAGCGTTCATGGATTTGGCGAAGCTGGTCGTGGAGGGGTTCGAGACAAAACCGATTCGCGCGAGGCTCGATGCGCTAGGCGCTCAATACGACAAGGACGAGAAGACAATCGCGTTGCTCGAAAGACTTCTATGCCAGAGCGACACGTCACGACAGACGCAAAAGCTCGCCGGCTTGCGAACCGTCCAGATATTGCGGTCAAAGGCTAAGGGCCATGCCGCAGGTAGAGAGGCGGATCAACTGGCGGAGCAAGCGCTCATGGAGCACGAGACGTTCACCGATCATTTCCGCCACGTTTGTACACAGGTTGCCGACGAGCTGGAGGCGATTCAAAATCTCTTCTTGTAGAAGGCGGCATGAGATCGCCCGGCCCGAGCGATGCCAATGCTGTCGCTGGGTCGCCACGGGAGAACAATTTCATCTACCGTGTTTTCCGGGAGTCGGCGGGCTGTAGCACTCTCAGCTTTCCCATCTCCGGCGAGGAGCGTATGCTACGCTGTGGAGGTCAAGGCATGAAGCGTAGCAGCACTTTGGATCGTCTCGTGGAGCCCGTCGTCCGCACTTTCACGCCGGAAGTGGCGAGAGCTCTGGTCGGGTTGCGCCCGATCGGGAACTGCAAGCCCGCATGGATGAGGTGGCCGAGAAGTGCAACGAGGGGCGGATGACGCCCGAGGAGCGGGAAGAGTACGACACCAGCGTCCGCTTCGCAAATTATTTGGCCATCATCCAGGCAAGAGCCCGGAGGCTCTTGCGCGCTTCCGAGCGCGGGTGATGGACCCTTCGACGCGCGACCTGGTCTGGGACCGGGCGCACCACCGCTGCGAATACTGTGTGATTCATCAGGACGACGAGCCGTTCTACCGCTTCCACGTGGAGCATGTCAATTGCGAAGCAGCATGGTGGTGGTGACGATCCGAACAACTTGGCATTGGCCTGCCACCACGACAACGAGCACAAGGGTCCGAATCTCTCCGGCATCGATCCCGAAACAGGAAAAGTTGTACGCCTGTTCAATCCGCGGCGTCAGTCGTGGTCGCGGCATCTCCGTTTCGACGGGCCGATGATCGTCGGCCGAACACAATCCGGCCGCGTGACTGTTGCTGTGTTGGCCTTGAACGCGCGCGATCGCGTCGATCTGCGGGCAGAATTCATCGCCGACGGCGTGTTTCCTCCCCTCTTCTGATACGCGGTTTTTTTCCGTTTCTCGCATTTTTGTCACAGAACGGCGCTTGCATGAAAGCGTGCCACTGTGGCATGATGCGCGAATAGAGCGCGCCAGGTGCGCGCCGGTTGGAGTGACGCTGATGTGGCGATTGAAAACCGACGAACACTGGCCCGCGTTCGATAGGCTCGCAACACAACACCGCAACGACCAAAGCCAGACCATTGTGCATCGGTGTGCCACACGGCGCCATTCGACATCACCAATGCTGTCAACGCTGCCGTTGCGAGTGCACCCGCGTGCCACAGGCTCGCGCCGGATCGTGCCACAAGGCGCATTCCACCATTACTATTGGCGGTTAATGGACGAGTTCCGACCATCGTGACATCGCCGTGCGTCAGGAGTATAATCGAACGCTGACAGTCGTCTCCTACCTCATGCAAAACTTCCCGGAGGATTCTAATGCGCAGTAGAAACACACGCCGCGATTTTCTTAAACGGGCAGGCCTCGCGGGAGTTGGCGTTTGGATCACTGGGAACGTTGGCGGCGCGGTGACGAAATCGCCTAATGAGGCCCTTAGCATTGCCTGCATCGGCGTCGGTGGGAAGGGGTCTAGCGACACGGACGATGCGGGAAAAGTAGGCAACATCGTGGCCATCTGCGACGTGGACGACAACTTTCTCGGCGCCAAGGCCAAGAAGTTTCCAAAGGCAAAGACCTATCATGATTTTCGCAAGCTGTTCGACGAAGTGGGGAAAAGCATCGATGCGGTTACGGTCAGCACGCCGGACCATACGCATGCTTGCGCTTGTGCCATGGCGATGCGGCTGGGCAAACACGTCTATTGTCAAAAGCCGTTGACGCATTCGGTCAAGGAAGCGCGAACCTTGCGTGAACTGGCGGAGACGATGAAGGTGTCCACGCAAATGGGGAACCAAGGATCGGCGCACAACGGTTTGCGCCGCGCCGTGGAATTGGTACAAGCGGGTGTCATTGGCCCCGTGCGCGAGGCCCACGTTTGGACGAATCGTCCGGTCTGGCCTCAGGCGCCGAAGATCATGGCCAGGCCCTCGCGAACCGATCCGGTCCCACCTCACGTCCACTGGGACGAATGGCTTGGCCCTGCTCCGCATCGGCCATACGCCGGCAATCGTGCATACCACGATTTCAACTGGCGCGGCTGGTGGGACTTTGGCACCGGCGCGCTGGGGGATATGGCATGTCACACGGCCAACATGGCGTTCATGGCTCTCAAGCTAGGTTACCCCACGAGCGTTGCCGCCGAGTGCGGTGATTTGAATCCGGAAACGTTTCCCTCATGGGCGTCGGTTTCGTTGGAGTTTCCGGCCCGAGGGGAAATGCCGGCGGTCAAGTTCTTCTGGTACGAAGGTCAGCGCGACGGCGCAAAAAATCTGCCACAGGCGGCGCTGTTCCACGGGGAGAAGAAGATTCCCGGCAGCGGCTCGATGCTGGTGGGAGAGAAGGGCACACTCTATTCACCCAATGACTACGGGTCGGAGATCAAGTTCCTAGGAATGAAGGATGCGACGGCGGCCGATTTCAAGAGTGTCCATGAGACATTGCCGCGGAATGGTAAAGATGATTTGGGTATGAAGCTCGAATGGGTCGCCGCCATCAAAGGCGGCCCACCGGCGATGTCTCATTTCGGCTACGCCGCACTCCTGACAGAAACGATTCTCCTCGGCAATGTCGCCATGCGCGCCGGCAAGAAACTCGACTGGGACGGTCCGGGCTTCAAGTTCACCAACGATAGCTCGGCGAACCAGTACCTGCATCGTGAGTACCGTAGCGGGTGGACACTGTGACGTTGGGTTGTCCCGAACTGGTGTCACGTCACGGACACTGCCTGGTCGACAAGGAGGGTCATTGGTTGCGGACGGCCGTAGAGAAATCCCTGGCCGAGTTGGCATCCCAACTCTTGGAAAAAGCGCGCCTCTTCCGACCGTTCGATTCCTTCCGCGATAATCTGCACGCCGAGATCCAGGGCGAATTGACAAAGCGTCCGCACTAGCTTCTGCCGATTTTCGTTGCGGTCGATTTCGCCAACCAGGCTCCGGTCGAGCTTCAAATAATGGGGAGGAACTTCCGCTAGTTCCGCCAGCCGTGATTGGCCGGCGCCGAAGTCGTCATAGGCAAGCTCGATATCCAGCTCCAACAGCTGCGCGAAGGCGCCGTACGGTGTCCACATTGACAACGAGGCCTTCGTGAACCTCCAACACTATTTTCTGATGATCTGCACGTGCCGCCTTTAGTCTTTCCAACGCAACGGCTAGCACATCCGGGAAAGTCTCTGCGGGGTGAAGGTTAAAAAACAGCCGAGAGCCGCCAGGTAATCGGGCAGCCTCACTCATTGCCAGTTGGCGAAACGCCTGGCTTAGCTCAACCGAAAGGTTGCACTGTCCGGCCAGTTTGAACAATTCGCTCGGCAATGGAGTCAGAGCACGATGCGTTCCGCGGCCCAGTGCCTCGTAGCCGATCGTCTGCCCGGTCTCAAAAGAAATGATCGGTTGAAAAACGACGCGGAGCCAACTCTTGGTGAGCATTTCGCGCAGGTGTTCGTAGCCTCGAATGGCGCTCTCCGGGCTTTCACCGGGCGCCCATACCTCGGTGTAAGAGAGAACCGACTCGTGCTTCCCGCGAAGAGACGCGTCGACAAACCGGAATTCGTTGCTGGCGACGTGGAGTATATCGCCGTTTTCCAGCGGCGAATCCGACACGCGCGTGCCGTTCACAAACGTTCCGTTAGTGCTTCCAAGGTCGCGAACTCGATACGCTTCACCTGTGCCGTAAATCTCGGTGTGTTCCTTCGATACTTGAGGCGAGTATATGACGTAGTTTGCCGACATGCTCCGCCCGATCCGGAACGGAATGGGATCCAGGAGGATCCGATGGGGCGGGGCGCCGATCTCCGGAAAATACTCGAGATACGGAAGGGGTATGTTCGCCGGGGCGTTAGGGTTTTCTTGAAACATATCGGATGGGCGATTTTGCGCCCACACTCACATGCCACGCGGACAGCGAAAGCGTTATTGCGAGTCCCGTACACTGTGACGATCAATCAATCAACTATAAGCCACGATTGAGGCTAGTCACGCTTGGGAGCGGTCAACGTTCGATATTTGCTTCTGGGCCTTGCATGATTTAGGTTTGAATGGCTGTGACCGCGCCTCGAAGATCCTGTTTAAGCGGCACTCCTCATCATGGATGGCGCTGTTGGAATCGCAGGAGTGGAAGGGATGCATCAGTTCAGAAAATGATTTCATGACCGATTTGTTGGAAACCTGGCGAACCGCACCAAGGCGACCACGCCCCTCGGCCGCCTTCAACGCCATCGTCGTGCATATTTATCCGCCGGGTTCGCTCATGGGCTCTCGTTATGTCCTAGAGGAAAGCGCCGTCCATATCGGCCGCGGCGCTGACTGCGAAATTCGGATCCATGATTCGTCCGTGTCACGTCATCATGCCCGCATCCAGCACGATGTCGACGGATTCTACCTGTACGATCTGAACAGCACCAACGGTACCTACGTCAACGATCAGGCTTCGACAAGCAGTAAATTGAACGACGGCGACTACATTCGAATCGGGAACTGTATCTATCGGTTTCTCGCCGGTGACAATGTTGAAGCGGCCTACCATGAAGAGATATATCGCCGTGCGATTGTAGATGCGCTGACCGATATTCATAACAAGCGCTATCTCATGGAGTTCCTGGAACGGGAGCTTGCGCGCTCGGCGCGGTACCGACGGCCCTTGGCGCTGATGTTATTCGATATCGATCATTTCAAGAGTATTAATGATCAAATGGGACACCTCGCCGGCGACATGGCCTTGCGCGAGCTCGCCGCCTGTGTCAAAAAGAACATCGGCAAGGAAGAGGAATTCGGCCGATACGGCGGGGATGAGTTTGTGGTTGTCCTGCCGGAAACCACCGTTGAGGAAGGGATGGTTTTTGCAGAATCAACCCGCGCGCTGGTCGCCGCCAACTCCTTCCAGTATGAGGGATGTCAATTCCCCCTCACGATCAGCGTCGGCGTGGCGGGAACCAACGGCGACGAAGCGCTTAGCCTTCAACAGTTGATCCAACGAGCCGACGAGAAGCTATACGCTGCAAAAGACGCCGGCCGAAACCGTGTCGCCTCATAAGAAGGCCCGCATCTCGATCAGCGGTTGAAAAGCCAGACTAGCGACGCACCCACCAAGAGTATTGTCAGAACAAGCAGTGCGATCTTGATCCAACTGTAAGGCCGACTACCTACTACCTTGCCGGTTCGACCATTAACCAGGATTCGGTGGAGCTGGTCATGGTACCGATACGCCGCCACCCAGATAGGCAGGAGGACATGTTTGAAGGTGATGCCGATGTGTTGCGTATGAACGGAATCGAGTCGTTGAAGATCGCCGCCGATGTCGCGCATACAGAGCCGGCGGATTTCGGCATCCATGATTTCGCGTGCTTGGTCAAATCCCTCGCGCAGCCCCAGCGTGTAGCGTTCAGTCAGGAAGCCGCTCAGAAATTCGTCCTTGTATCCCTGTAACTTCTGCAGCTCCCACGGCGGTAGGTTTCCAACATGGCTCGGAGGCAGGCTGTGTGCCGAGTACACGAGGACGTCGTCGAAAAAATGCCGGACCTCGCCGGACACCGGAGTCCAGCGCGTTTGCACGACCTGCCGTGTTCGCGTGATCATTTGTCCATTCTGATCGCGGTCGGTGTAGGTTTCAGTAATGACAAAATTATCGCCGCGGGCACCCGTGTACTGACTGTACGTCATTGCATCGAAAGTCCAAAACGGACCGTACGTTCCCGACAGTTGACCGAGGTTCGCCAGACGATAGAGAGAACTTGGCGCGAACCAGCGAGACGCGATCCATTGATGAAATGCTGCGCGTGCCTCACGCAACGGTATCGAAAACGGCAAGACAGAGCCCGGCGGAATCATCGAGTGTGCGGCTTCGGGTTGGTTCTCGAGAAATGAAGCGCAGTACGGGCACTTGGAGGCGGCCACCTTGTCTTCGAGCAGCACGATGGCGCCGCAAACGTTGCACTTCACCTCTGAGGACCGGCCGGCAATTATGGTTTCTTCGCCGGTGTGGGAGTCCCAATATTGCTCCCAGTTCCGTTCCTGAACCTCGGCGGCGGATGGCGTAATGGCCTCGGTGTGTCCGCAGTGCCTGCACACGAGCGCCTGTGAAGTGGCGTCGAACTGGAGGCGCGCGCCGCATTGAACGCACGGGAATTTCCTCTCCGGTGGAGGTGGACGCGTGACCGTCGGCGGCTTCGCGACGGCCGATATGGTGTCATCGGTCGGCAGCGGAGGTGGCGTGGTTGGAGTCATTCCAGACTAATCCACGGGTTCGTGTGAGGGTCGTCACCTACTAGGTTTTCGGCAGCGGCGGAGGGACATTGCTGGCGAATATGACCTGTAGTTCCGGAATCGACTCCGCGGCCGTCCAGGTAGGCATTCCTTGCCTCCAAACCAATGTGGAGCGAGTGAGGGAACCGTCGCGCGCCTTGGCATTGAGGGTCGACATATCGAAAGGACCTGCCTGGGCATTGTTGATGGCAAGGAAGTAACTGGCGCCCGCCGGCAGCGGCGGCGGACTTACTTGCCCTTGAATGGCGCCAGCCATCTGGCCGGCCATCGCCATGCCGGCGCCAAGTCCAGCACCGATACCGGCGACCCCACCGGGATTCTTGGCGGCGTCGCCGATGGCCTCGGCCGTTTGAAATCGCGTGTACTGTCCTAGGTCTCCGAGAACGCCCATTTGTGTTCGCTTGTCGAGCGCCTTCTCGACTTCCGGCGGAAGCGAGACGTTCTCGACATAAAAGGCCGTTAGAGCCAATCCCATTCCGGCCAGTTCCGGCGCGATTCGGTTCAGGGCCTCACGTGCGATTCGGTCGTAGTTTCCAGCCAGGTCGAGCACCGGAATCTTGGCCTGCGCGATGGCGTCCGCAAAACGCGAGACAATGGCATTACGAAGTTGGTTGCTAATCTCATAGGTTTCGAAGGAAGGATCGGTAACCACCAGTTGGCGGAGAAAAGTCGCCGGATCGCTGACGTGCATGGCGTAGGTACCGAACGCTCGTATACGAACAGGCCCCAGCTCGGTGTCACGCATCATGATGGGGTTGGCGGTCCCCCACTTTTGGTCGGTCCACTGCCGCATCGAAACGAAATACACTTCGCATTTGAACGGCGAGTTGAAGCCGTACTTCCACCCCTTGATCGTCGAGAGAATCGGCATATTCTGCGTTTCGAGCGAGTACATCCCTGGTTTGAAAACGTCGGCGATTTGACCCTCGTTAACGAAGACGGCGTTCTGCCCTTCGCGCACCGTCAGCTTGGCGCCCATCTTGATTTCGTTGTTGTAGCGTGGAAATCGATAGGCAAGGATTTCGTTCTCGGATGGTTCGGTCCATTCGATGATGTCGATGAATTCGCCGCGCAGCTTGTCGAGCAGTCCCATGAAAATCTCCTTCGAGACGGTGGATTTGCTCCGTCATTGTCTTCAACTAATTCGTTAACGGCAAGGAAGAATTGAGTTACGGCGTAGCGAAAATTCGTCTTTTGCCGGATTTGCCAAATCCGCCAACGTGGTCTATTCTCGGTAAGCGAAACGGACCGCCTGTAGGAATGCACGCCACAGAGAGGAGGTCGGCGCGGTGCCTGCTTCCTCTCTCGTTGATATGAAATCCGCGGCCATTGCTGTCCTGGCGCACCGCGCCTGGCCGGCCCAGGCGGCCCCATCAACGACGAGGGGCTCAATGCCAGCGCCACTTCCCGTTACCGTCTTGTTCGTAGAAAAAGACAACGACGTCCGCAGCGAAACCAGCGATTGCCTACGCCGGGCCGGGTTTCGCGTTCGCGAGGCCGCAAACGGCAGCGACGCTATGCGGTTCGTATACGAACATCCCGATGTCGTGCTGTTGGACAGCCATGCTGCCGACTCCGGCAGCTTTGAAATTACTCAAGAACTGAAAGATCACGCCGCTATTCAGTCCATCCCGGTCGTGGATTTTTGCAACCGATGTCCGGTGAGTGATTCAAATTCGGAGGCGCGCAATGGCGAGTCGGACGGCCATTTGACGCCAATGACTCCGGCGCACGACCTGATCGCCAATCTCAAAGCGCTCGCCCGCGTTCATCGAGCGGAGACAGAAACCTACGGCGTTCTCCGCCAATTGCACGCCGTTTTGCATGGCGTCTCCGATGGAATCTGCCTTATCAACGGCGACGGCAAGATCGAAGCGTGCAACCGGGCGGTGGAGCGGATTCTGAACCGGCGCGCGGCCGACATCGTCGGCCGGACGGCGTGGGAAGTTACGCCGTCACTTCCTGGGTTGGAAAACCCCCAGGAATTCCTTCGCTTCCTCGATTCCGGCGTTCGCGAGGTCATGGAGCGAAATGCGGCTGCACGGTGGTGCCAGGTCACGTTGGTCTCGGTCAAAGACGAACTGGACCGACTCCGGGGCGCGGTTTACGTCGTAGTTGACCTGACGACGCGAAAGAAACTTGAGGAACAACTATGCCGCGCACAGCGACTGCAAACGGTGGGCGAGTTGGCCTGCGGAGTCGGGCACGACATTAATAACGTCCTGACCACGATTCTCGGAAACGTGTCACTGCTGCTTGACGGCAACTCCTCGCCCCGACGTGCCGCGGAGGTTCTCAAGATCGTCGAAAAGTCTGCGGTAAGGGCCGCAAGTCTGGTCCACCAGATTCTTGGTTACTCGAAGACACAGCTACCGGCCACCACGCCCATCGACGTGCGATGCGCCTTGAAAGAAACTGTGGCAATGCTTGCGGGAACACTTGGAAATCGAATCAAGGTCAACATTGATCTGGCCAACGATTTGTCGTTCGTCCGGATGGACGCAACACATTTGAACCAGGTTTTGATCAATCTTTGCCTCAATGCCCGCGATGCCATGACCGATGGCGGGGTCATGTCAGTTAGCGCTGCGAACGTCGTAATCGACGATCATCCATCTGGGCGAGCGGGGAACTTTGTTCGCTTGCAGGTGAGAGATAGCGGACACGGCATTCCGCCTGACGTCATTCCCCGTGTGTTTGAGCCGTTCTTCACTACCAAACCACCAGACTCAGGAACCGGCCTAGGCCTCGCTACGGTGGACCGCATTGTTCGCGATTACAAAGGCCGGATCGAGTGCACCAGCATGGTAGGCAAGGGCTCCACGTTCACGGTTTACCTTCCGTGCGCAACGCCGTCCGCTTAGTCGCTCATGAGCCTTGCTTGGTGTCGGCCGGCTGACAGCGCTTCAAAGTCATGAGCGCGTAGGCTGTCCCGTACGCGAAATGATAGTTGTAGAGCGGATAGTCCCACCAGGAACCGTCTTTCTCCTGCAACTTGAGGATGATCCGCGCGAGATGGTTCTTGTAAAGCGGCTGATCCGCAGGCTTGAGCAAATCGGCGCAATGGGCAGCATAAAAGTGTCCATAGTAGAAGAAATATCCAGCTACAGCGAAATGGGATTCGTGCGGGATCGGGCGTTTGCGACCCATATCCAGCCAGCCGTTCCGGGTAATGATCCGGTCCAGCCACGCCTTGAGCACATCGTCGGTGATTTGTTTATCGCCCCAAAGCCGTAAGGCTAAATTGCAAGCCTGTGATCGACCAAGACTGCCGCCGGGACGGTTGATTTCCGCCGTCGGCTTCCACTTCATGTATTCGCCGTAGAGGTAGCTGAAGTCCGGATTGCGTTGGCGCACGATCGAAGCAACGGGGCGCTTGACGATTCGCTCCGGCGGTTCCACACCGATATTCTTGGCTTCGTGCAAAGCGACAAGGACGGTGGCGCTGGTAAACGGAGTCGAGTCGGTGGCGGGCCGTTGAGTCTGCGCCTTCATGTCGTAGTAGCCCCAGCCGCCGTCAACCGATTCGAAACGAGCCAACAAATCCATTTGCTCGCGGATCATTCCTTCGATCTTCTTGCGGCGTTCGGCGTCATCGGGAAGTCGGCCGTGCATTCGCACTAGTGCGCGAATTCCGTAGGCATGGCCCCAAACGTTGTACAGTACGTCGGCGCTCGAACGCCGCAGTTTGGGAAGATGCTCGAAGAGCCAATTCTCACCGCGCTCAATCGCTCGGTTCACATCCGATGCCGGTCCGCCAGCCTCGATCAATGCTGACACGCACAGCGCGCTCACACCGCAGAGCATCGCATCATGTCCATCGGGGACCGGGGTGTAGATATTCAAGTCCTTCGTTCGCGTCGGTGACCCCCACGACCCGTTCTTGTTCTGATGTTCCAAAAGGAATGCGACTCCGCGACGGAACGCATCCTCCATCTCTTTGGCGGCGGGCGGATCGATTGGCGTTGGACGAAGGTTGCGTTCTTCCGGTTTAACGTCGGGTTGTTGTGCAACCGACATGAATCCGGGCAGTGCAAGCGTCGCGAGAGCGCTAAGCCAAATCAATCGTCTCATGTCATTCACCTTGTGACCGCACTGGATGCAGAGATCGTGGGCACATTAGTCGCCAATCGTCGATGGAGCGCGAGTTACAGTCGGCGTTTTCTTCGGGCCGGGCTTATCCAGAAGGATCTCATCACCTTCTTGCAGTCCAGCGAGAATCTCGGTCTTACCGCCGCTCGTCTTGCCGATCGTAACCGATCGCTTTTCGGGTTTGCCGTCCTTGTTCGGTTGATAAACGTATTGCTTATCGTCGTCGAGCTCTTCGGTGAAGACGGCCGTTGCCGGAACCGCCAGCGCGTCAGGCTTTTGGTATGGGACGAGTTTGACCGTGCACGCCATTCCCGGCATGACCCCGGCGGCCGAGGATGCATCCAGGGCGACCTTCGCCTCAAAGCTCCCTGCGGAAATGGGCACGGACGTAACCTGGTCCACTTTGCCGCTACTCTTGGAGTCCGGCGCTGCAGTTGCCGAGATTCTGGCTTTTTGTCCAACGCGCACGTGGGGCAAGTCTTTCTCATCAACACTGGCCCGTACAAAAAGGGAAGTGGGATTAACGATGGTGAGAATCACTTCTTCGGGCGGAATGGCGCCGCCGCGAATGAGCCGGGTGGCTACCTGAGGTGATGTCGCCCACTGTCCGCGGAAACATTTGCCGTAGTACACGATGCCGTCTGACGGCGCGGTGACCGTGAGCAGGTTTCGGTCACGCTTCAACTTTGCCAGGCGCTCTACGGCCTTCTCCGAGTCGTACTTCGCTTTCTCCAAGGCTAGTTTCTTTTGACTTAGCGCTAACGGCAGAGTTGTCTTCGCCTTTTCCAAGGCAAGGGCGGTCCGGGTCGCAGAGTCGCGCATCGTTTGGTCTTGCCGCGGTAAAGTGATCTTTATGAGGTCGTTCAGTCGGGTCTCGCTCATCATGAGCGAGAACTTAGCCATCTCTACCTGACGGCGTTGCCGTTTCAGGATGATTTCTTCCGTGTCCTCGCGAATGTCCTTATCGCGATACATTTTTTCTAGTTGCCGTAGCTCCTCTTCTGCATACTCCACGAAATGCTTGGAATTCGTCATCATGAAGTTGGCATTTTTTTCCTGGAGAGCGCGGTCGGTATCCACAAACTTCTTCAAGTCCTCGTCGGCGAGTTTCTTTGCGCGCTCCGCCGCCGCCAGGTCCATTGGCGTTGTCTTTTCAATAATCGGTAATTCTTCTTCCGTTTGTTTGAGAGTTACCTCAGCGATGCGGCGGTCGGCTTCGAGGTCCTTGATCGCCTGATCGATCTTTTCGAGATCGACTTCGATTAGCGTATCTCCTTTTTTCACGGTCGTTCCGTGAGGCACTGCTTTCATGACTACAACCGGCGACGTCCACGCCTCGGGGCGAATGGCGACTTCGGTCATGTCAGGTGATTCAAATACACCCTTGAGCGATGTTTCGATTTTGAAGGGAGCTTTCTCCAGCTTGTGAGTCGGCGCTTTTATTTCGGAGGGCCGTGATTTGCTTGCGTCGATGTCTTTTGCGGCAGACGGCGCGGCTTGAACATCCGATTTAGGTTTGTCGTTCGGTTGTGACTTCGGTTCCTCATCTGTGGTCACACAACCACCCAAGATCACGGCGAGCGCAAGACACACCACATATCCGATTCTGTGACTCATCGGTTCTCCCCTCGTTGTTGCCACGCCATCCAGCCCCCAGCCGGCTTGACGCCTACACCTAGTTGTACATGGCGGCCAAATTTTTCGCCAGCAGATTGTCTCCCGGGTTCTTGCATCGGGCTCACCGTTCGATGAGCGCTCACCGCCGATTTCGCCCGTGGAAACCAAACTGAAGAATGCGCTCATTATTAATGTCCTTTATCAGTGCATCCCCCTTCGTTTGTTAATCGAGATTAACACTCCTCTGCCGAGATAAAGTTGTTCCAAAGATTATCCCGTTATTCGAGGCGACTTATCTTGAGTCGCCTTATCGTCTTACATGTTCGGAACTTGGATTGTCGCGGTGGAGAACCGGCATTCGGCACTTTAATTGCCAGACGTACCCGCCGGGGAGCGGCTCGTCCGACCGCCAGGGCGCGGTCAAGCCATTATCTCAGATTGTCATTGTTATCGTGCAACGCGACCGGTTGGATCCCGTCGCTGGTGTGACCATGCCTGCCGAAACTGATACTATTCAGCGCCATCTTCGCTTGCTGGTTCTTGGACGCAGAACCAACGGGTGCATCAAGTTAGCTCTCGATCTCACGATTGCATCCTTCCTTTTGGTTCTCGCTTCGCCGTTGATTCTGTTCGCGGCGATCCTTGTGAAGCTAAGCTCTCCGGGCCCGGTGTTTTACTCGCAGACGCGCCTTGGGCGTGGCGGCAGGCCGTACCGCATCTTTAAGCTCCGAACGATGATACATAACTGCGAGAAGAACTCCGGCGCGCGCTGGTCGACGCCCGGCGACTCACGAATCACTTCGATCGGTCGTATGCTGCGACGCACCCACATCGACGAGCTCCCCCAGCTGTGGAATGTGCTGCGTTGCGAAATGAGCCTCGTGGGACCGCGTCCAGAACGTCCGGAATTCGCCGTTCACCTCGATCAAGCGATTGCCTATTACCGCAAACGATTGGCGGTTCACCCTGGGGTGACCGGCTTCGCACAGGTCCAACTTTCCGGTGACACCGATCTGGAAAGCGTGCGACGAAAACTAGCCTATGATCTGTATTACATCCAGCACTTCAATGCGTGGCTCGATTTCAAGATCATCGTATGCACCGCGTTCAAAGTAGTCGGTGCGTCGTATCACGGGCTGCGCACTATGTTCCGCCTGCCTGCTTCCGACCAAGTTGAAGCAGCTTACGAGAGGCTGCTTCTCGAGGGGCCGCGTCTGCCGTTGAGCAAGTCGGATACTCCGTCTTGGAAACGCGGCCCAATGGTAGTGGAACAGGTCTGATTACTAAGCCAAATCCGTGGTCCAAACGCGAACCTGAACCATCGGGTGACGTGTCCGTTAGCTGTGGAACGATGGAAGGCGGAACCTGAAGGGCCGCTGGCAATTGGGTCGGTTTGGGGAAGTGATTTCGACTTGCAACCCTTATGCCGTCTCCCTATACTATTTCTTTCCACGTATTTGGCTGCGCTAGCGTAGCTCAATGGCAGAGCTCTGGTTTTGTAAACCAGGGGTTGTGGGTTCGACTCCCACCGCTAGCTTAACGGATTCGTGGAGCGCGCCGCGGGTTGGTAGGGAAAGATGCAGTCGGCCAAAGGGGCAACGATTTCTCGCGGGCAGGTGGCCGAGCGGCCAATGGCACCAGACTGTAAATCTGGCGGACTCCGTCCTACGGGGGTTCGAATCCCTCCCTGCCCAGAAAACAAGTAAACGATGAACGATGAACAATGAACGATGAGACGGGTGGCTGGTTTCTTCATCGTTGCTCGTTCATACTTTATCGTTTGGTCGCGGGTGTAGCTCAATGGTAGAGCATCGGTCTTCCAAGCCGATTACGAGGGTTCGATTCCCTTCACCCGCTTCTGGACGGCTTACTATAAAGAAATGATTCAGGCCGCGCGGCCACGAGGGTGCTGTGCCGCTGCTGTAGCTCAGTCGGTAGAGCGCGTCCTTGGTAAGGACGAGGTCCTGGGTTCAAATCCCAGCAGCAGCTCTCGGCTACGCCTCGTTATGTTCAACTTCGGATCAACCGGCCTCATGGGTCGGTAGGCTTGCTGTGAAACTGTGGAGGAACGATGGCTAAGGACGTCTTTACGCGGAACAAGCCGCACGTCAACGTGGGCACGATCGGCCACATCGACCACGGCAAGACGACGCTCACCGCTGCATTGGTGATGCGCTCGGCCGTCAAGAACAAACTGACTACCTTTAAGGGAAAGACGATCACCGACCCGGCGGCGGACGTCTACAAGCAGATCGCCAAGGGCGGCACAGACCGTGACGCCTTGAAGACCGTGACCATTGCGGTGGCTCACGTCGAGTACGAGACGCCCAATCGCCACTACGCCCACATCGACTGCCCGGGCCACGCCGACTACATCAAGAACATGATCACCGGCGCCGCCCAGATGGACGGGGCCATCCTTGTCGTCGCCGCCAACGACGGCCCAATGCCGCAGACCCGCGAGCATTTGCTCCTGGCTCGCCAGGTCAACGTGCCCTTCATCGTTGTCTTCCTCAACAAGATCGACACCGTGGACGACCCGGAACTGCTCGAGTTGGTCGAGCTGGAGCTGCGCGAACTGCTCAGCAAGTACGAGTTCCCCGGCGACGAGATCGCCGATCATCCGCGGCAACGCATTGGCGGCCATGCAATGCGGCGGCAAGGACGACGCGGCCTGCAAGTGCATCGACGACCTGATTGCTGCGCTCGACAGCTACATCCCGACTCCGGAACGCGCCGAGGACAAGCCGTTCCTCATGTCGATCGAAGACGTGTTCTCGATCAAGGGTCGTGGCACGGTGGGCACCGGCCGAATCGAGCGCGGCAAGTGCAAGGTCGGTGACGAAGTCGAAATCGTCGGCCTGATGAAAGCGTCTCGCAAGACGACCGTCACCGGCGTTGAGATGTTCAACAAGACGCTTGATTCGGGCATCGCCGGCGACAATGTCGGCGTGCTGCTTCGAGGCATTGAGCGCACCGACCTGGAACGCGGCCAGGTGCTGGCCAAGCCCGGCTCGATCACGCCGCACACGAAGTTCGAAGCGAACGTCTACGTCCTGACGAAGGAGGAAGGTGGCCGGCACACGCCGTTCTTCAGCGGCTATCGGCCGCAGTTCTACTTCCGCACCACCGACGTCACCGGCACCGCCACACTCCCGGACGGAGTCGAGATGTGCATGCCCGGCGACAATATCAAGGTCACGGTGGAGCTGATTGCAGGATTCGCCGATCGCCATGGAAGAAAACCTCCGCTTCGCCATTCGCGAAGGCGGCCGCACCGTCGGCTCGCGGCGTCGTGACCAAGATACTTCAATAGTCATTTGTCCGGTGTCCATGGTCCTTGTCCGTGGCAAATAGGTGTCGCGGACCAAGGACTACGGACCACGGACTACGGACCAAGAATCATGCGTGAACATGTCTGGCTGGAATGCACGGTGTGCGGTGCGCGCAACTACCGCGCCGAAAAAGAGACCCGCGGCGCCGATCGGCTGGAACTCAAGAAGTTCTGCCGCAAGGAGCGCAAGCACACGCCGCACAAGGAATCGCGGAAGAAATGAGAATTCAGAATTCAGAATGAATGTCGGAGCGAGAGAAACGGGTTTGTGTGTCTACTGAATTCTGACTTCTGAATTCAGGATTCTTCGGTGGAGGGGTGTAGCTCAATTGGTAGAGCACCGGTCTCCAAAACCGGCGGTTGAGCGTTCGAGTCGCTCCGCCCCTGTTTGGCGATGAGGCCGGACGAACAGAGAGTTCATCACGTTGAGGCGCACGACGGGCACGGACGGACGGCGCGTGCCGCCAGATTCCCGTCATTACTTAGGCAGGGAATGTCATGGCCGTTGCGGTCAAGAATACTCCGGTGGCTGCGGTGGGCCAACCGTTGAATCGTTTCGCGATCAATAGCTGGGTGGGCGTGGCCTATGTCCTCGGCTGCATCGCCGTTGCGTTCTACGGAATCAGTTGGCTCGCCGGCGCCTTGGCCCCGACACAAGACGCCGCGGGTCTGTTCGGCGGCGCACAAGCAGCGGCCCTATGGTTTGTCGTTCGGTGCGCGGCGATTGTTGGGTTCGCCTACGCGGGGCTGCAACTTGTCGGCAACCAGCCTCCACGCGGCCTATCCACCGGAGTGTGTTTTGGTCTATTGTCGGTCTTCATTATCGGATTAGTAACGTGTGCACTCGGACGAACCTTCGAAAGCTGGATGGGAGCGCAATCACCCGCTGCCATTGCCTTAACGCTTGCCATTGGCGTCGCTGCCCTGGGCGGCGTCATGTATCTGTACTTCGTTCCTCGATTCGAACGGGCGTTGATTCAGGTAGAGGATCAAGGCTGGTTCACGGTCGTTCCGTACAAACGGACACAAGGGCAGAAAGTTCGTCGCGGCACCATTCTCGGGCTGCTAATTCTGACGGGATGCGGAATCTACAGTCTGATGCAGTCAAACATCCTGCCGGCCGGCGATTGGAGCATCGTTGTGCCGTTTACCGGAGGCCGGACGCTCACTTTGCTGCCAACGGCCAAGTACAGCGTTCCACTGGTTCTAATGTTCCTGTCGTTCTGGTTCGCCTATCGAGTAGTGAACTTTCCGGTATTCGCCGACTTTCTTATCGCCACCGAAGCCGAGTTGAACAAAGTATCATGGACCACCCGAAAGCGTCTCATCCAAGATACCATTGTCGTGCTGGTAACCGTCGTGCTCTTGACGTTGTTTCTCTTTTTCGTCGACCAGATCTGGGCGTGGATATTGACCAAGATCGGCGTCATCCAACCGCCGCCGCCTTCCAGCGGTCCCGGCGGTTCGACCGTGCCGTACTAAAACTCTACGCCAGACTCATTCACGGTAGCGACCAATGGTTGTCATGACAGATGAATCACCGATTCCCGATGCTCCGCCCCCTGAGGAGGCTTCCGCCGCTGAATCCGATGTCAACGGTCCGCCGACCGATGGGTCGCCGGAAACTCCGTCCAACAAGCGTTGGTATGTGGTGAAAGTTCAGAGCGGTCGGGAGGAGTCGATCAAAGACGCAATCGAGCGCCGAGTGAAAATCGAAGGACTAAACGATTTCTTCGGTCAGATCATTATTCCGATGGAAAAAGTGACGGAGATGCGTGGCGGGAAGCGCGTCGTCCGTGAACGCAAGCTTTATCCCGGCTACATCATGGCCGAAGTCGAGTTTAACGATAGAATTCTCTATCTGTTCCGTGAGACCTCCGGCGTGGGCGATTTCGTCGGCGGAAGCTTGCTGCACGCACCGCAACCAATGCCCACACACGAGGTCGAACGGATGCTGGGGCGGCAAGGCGAGCAGGTTCCTGGCGTAGCGCACGCAAAGCCGAAATTCGATCGCGGCGACCGAGTCAAAGTGAAGGACGGCACCTTTGCCGGATTGGAAGGCGAGGTCAAGGAGCTCCTGGAGGCTAAAGGCCTGGTGCGTGTCGAGCTGACCATATTCGGTCGACCCGTACCCGTGGAGTTGGAATACTGGCAGGTGGATCATCCATAAAGGATGAACGAATGAAGGATGGAAGGGCGTAACACGCCTTTCCATCCTTCATTCGTCATTCTATTTGAGGCAAGACAATGGCACGAACGGTGACGACCCACATTCGGTTGCAGGTGACGGGTGGGCAGGCGACCCCCGCTCCGCCTGTCGGACCGGCGCTGGGTCAGCACGGTGTCAACATCGGGGCGTTTGTAACTCAGTTCAACGATCGCACGAAGGACGTGCGTGGTGTTACGGTGCCCGTGGTCATCACCGTTTACTCCGACCGAAGCTTCGACTTCATTGTGAAAAGCCCGCCGGCCGCCGTGTTGTTGAAACAGGCCGCCGGCATTCCGCTCGAAAAGAAAAAAGGCGGCGAGTTTATCCCGGCCGAAGAGAAAACGAAGAAGAGCGGCAAGTATAAGGGTTACAAAGTGTCGCCGACCCAAGTGCGCGACATCGCTCAGAAGAAAATCAATGACCTCAATGCCCGCGATGTTGACCACGCCGTGAAGATTGTTGAGGGGACGGCGCGGAGTATGGGCATCGCCGTAGATGGCTGATAGACGATCGGAATGACGCGACCAGGACCACCCGTAAAGCACACAACCCATGGCTAAGAAAACAAACGCACCAGCCGAGGCAGCGGACGAAAAGACGCCGGCCTCGAGCGAGCCGAAGAAGCAAAAGGCGCCGAAGGAAGCCAAGGCCAAGGAAGCAAAAGTCAGAGAGCCGAAGCCCAAGGCCAAGACAGCGCCCGATGCACCGGCAGACGAAGCTCCGGAAACCCCCGGGTCGAAGCCCGAGCCTTCCGCAGCGCCGCCCGCGGACATGTCTCCGGACAAGCCCAGCAAGAAGCGTGGCAAGCGACCGGGTGTGGGCCCGCGCCGCGGCAAGAAACTTCGCAATCATCTCCGCAACGTCATTCAAAAGCTGGCGTCGGAAGGCCCCATGCCGCTGAAGCGAGCCATAGGTCAGCTCAAGCAGATGAAGCGTTCGAAATTCGACGAGACGGTGGAAGTCCACATGAGTCTCGGCATTGACGTCAGCCAAAACGATCAAGTGGTGCGCGGCAGCGTGCCGTTGCCGCACGGATTAGGCAAATCGGTTCGTGTCCTTGTCTTCTGCCAGGGCGATAACGTCGCAAAGGCGAAAGAAGCGGGCGCGGATTACGCCGGTAGTGATGAATTCATCAAGAAGATTCAATCCGAAGGTTGGCTCGAATTCGACGTCGCACTGGCGAGCCAGGATATGATGGGTCAAGTCAGCCGCTTGGGTAAGGTGCCTTGGGCCCCGTGGTTTAATGCCTACGCCTAAAGCCGGGACGGTTGTCCCCGCGGGCAGCGACGTTGGCGCCGCGGTGCGAGAGTTCAAAGCCGGTAAGGTCGAATACCGCGCTGACAAGGGCGGTAACGTTCATGCCGGTATCGGCAAGCTTAGTTTCGATGAGAACAAACTCATCGAGAACATCACCACGTTCGTCGATCAAGTGAAGGCTGCCAAGCCGAGCGGCATCAAAGGTAACTATGTAAAGTCGGTGACGCTGTCGGCCACGATGAGCCCCGGCATCCCAGTTTCGGTGTAAGCAATGAGCAAGCATATCAAACAGATGGAAATGGAAGCCCTGAAGCAGACGTTTCAAGACGTCCGCGACATGGTGCTGCTTACCGCTACCGGCATTAACGCCACCGTCGACAATCAAATTCGACAGAGCCTGAGGAAAAAAAAGATCCGGCTGCAAATAGTAAAAAACAGCCTGACGAATCGCGTCTTTGCCGAGCTCGGAATAAAGCTCGACGGATGTTGGGAAGGCCCCACCCTAATCGCATGGGGCGCGAATAGCCTGGCGGAGCTTAGCCGCGAACTCGATGGCCTCATTAAGAAAAACAACAAACTCAAACCCAAGACTGCGCTCTGTGAAGGCCAGGTCCTGACGTTTGAACGCGCGCGTCTGATGCCCACCAAGCCCGAGGCGCTGGGCCGGATAGTCATGTTGGCGCTGTCGCCGGCAGGGCGAGTCGCCAACCAGTTGCGTAGCGCCGGTGGCCGGATCGCAGGGCAATTGAAGACGCTCGGGGAAAGGCCGGCTGAAACGCAGACAACGAATTCATAGGGACGAAACCAAGCTATTACGCATGCCGCTGCCCTGCTTCAGGCAGCACATCTTGAGAAAGGAAAGTGGTCAATGGCTGAGGAGAACGGTCGCCAATGGGCTTCTGAAATCACGGAGCTTGGTGACAAGATCGTGGCGCTCACGGTCGCGAAGGCCGTCGAGCTGGGTGATTATCTCGAGGAGAAACACGGAATCAAGCCGGCCGGCGGCGGTGTGATGATCGCAGCAGGCCCTGGTGGCGGTGGTGGCGCCGCGGCGGCAGAGAAGCCGGCGGAGAAAACCGAGTTCACCGTCATGCTGGATGGATTCGATGCGGCCAAGAAGATCAACGTGATCAAAGTAGTGCGCGAAATCACTGCTTTGGGTCTCAAGGAAGCGAAAGAGCTAGTAGAGACCGCACCCAAGCCAGTTAAGGAAAATATCTCCAAGGAAGACGCCGAGAAGATCAAGAAACAACTGGAAGACGGCGGCGCGAAGGTTTCGATTAAGTAATTTTCCGGAGACGGCGGACCTTTCGACCCGGAATGCCGCGGTGCGGGTCAGAGGGTCCGAAACGCCTTGTGGAGTCGAGGTGCGGCGGTCAGGCGTGTGAATTCGGAGGTTCCACGCGCTAGGCCGATTTTGCGGTTCCGTTGTTCAGGCGGCGGAGTCCACGTGCCACGCGTCTGTCTCTTTATCGCTAGCGACAACCAGCGACAGCGTCAGATCCACGGCGCTGTTATCACGGAGGCGCTCCCGACAGACGCCAGTATCGGACAGGCGGCGGTTTTACACAGAGAAGAAATTCATCAACATCCCATCGATTTGCACCCGTGCGCCAGCGGACTAAACGCGGCTAGCTTAGGCCAGAGCTTACCGAGTTTCGTCGCGGCGACGTGCTATTCTCGGGGAGGTATTTGAACGATGCCAGTATCGGCTGTACGTACCATTACCCCACAAAAGGTTCGCAATTTCGGCCGCTTCGGCGACGCGGTCGAAGTGCCGAATCTAACCGATGTCCAGACGCGATCGTATGATCGTTTCCTCCAACTGGACGTGGTGCCGGAACGCCGCAGCGCAACCGGTCTGGAAGGCGTGCTGCGCGAGATCTTCCCGATCGAGAGCTACGACAAAACCATCAGCCTGGATTACATCAGGTTCGAACTGGGCAAGCCGCGCTACGGTCCCGATGAGTGCCGGCAGCTTCGACTAACCTACGGTCGACCGTTTCGAGTCTGGCTCCGACTCAACAAGGATCAACCGGTCGAAGAGGAAGTGTACCTGGGCGACATGCCGATCATGATCGGCGGCGGCGAGTTTATCATCAATGGCGCCGAACGAGTTGTCGTCAGTCAGCTCCATCGCTCGCCGGGCGTCGATTTCGTCGTCGAAACCGAAGCAAGCGAACGAAAGCTCCATTCGTGTCGGATCATTCCCGAGCGTGGCAGCTGGATTGAAATCAACGTTACGAAGAAAGACACACTCGGCGTGCGCATTGATCAGTCCGGAAAGTTCTCCGCGATGACACTGCTCCGGGCGATGGACCCGGAGTACTCCACCGATGCTGACATACTGAAGGCGTTTTATCCCACAGAAGATGTGCGCCTCACCCCCGCGAATCGAGCGCGACTGGAAGCCGCCATCGTTGTCGGCGACGTTATCGATCCGGAAACGGGAGAAGTCTATGTCGAAAGCGGCGAGACGTTGACCAAGGAACATGTCGACAAAGCCTATGCTAGCTCGTTGAAGGAGCTCACCATACTTGGCCGATTCCGAGATCCACTAATCCTCACCTCATTGAAAGAAGACCCGACTGCAACCCACGAGGAAGCGCTGCTCAAGATTTACCAACGATTGCGGCCAGGCAATCCTCCCCAACTCGAGAAAGCCTTGGAGTTGTTCCGTGAGAAGTTTCAAGATCCGAATCGCTATCGGCTGGGTCGCGTCGGCCGATTCCGCATCAATCGCAAGTTCAATCAGGATATTCCGGAATCGGAAATGACCTTGCGGGCGCTCGACTACTTGAACGCGATCCGCTACCTGCTGCAGCTTCGCGCCGGCGAAGGCCACGTGGACGACATCGATCACTTGGGAAATCGGCGCTTGCGAACAATCGACGAACTGGCCACCGACGAGCTTCGTAAGGGCTTTCTCAAGCTTCGCCGAACGGTCCAAGAGCGAATGAGCATTCGCGAACAAGCCGACATGACGCCGCGTACGCTTATCAATCCGAAGAGCGTGTCCGCTGCGATCGAGTACTTCTTTGGCCGCGGCGAACTTAGCCAGGTGGTGGATCAAACGAATCCGCTCGCCCAATTGACGCACGAACGGCGGCTGAGCGCGCTCGGACCGGGCGGTCTGAACCGCAAACGCGCGGGCTTCGAAGTCCGTGACGTCCACATATCGCACTACGGCCGCATCTGCCCCATCGAGACCCCGGAAGGCACGAACATCGGGCTGATCTCCAGCCTGTCGATCTACGCCGGTGTCGATGACTACGGATTTCTGATCACGCCATACCGCAAGGTCAACAAACGCAAACTGACGGATCAGGTTGAGTGGCTTCGTGCGGATGAGGAATCGCTTGTGCATCTCGCTCCTGCCGACGCGCCCACGGACGGCAGTAAGGTCACGCAAGACCGTGTCATTGCTCGGTACGGCGGAGACTTCGGCTACATCGGCGCTGAGCAAGTGCAGTTTATCGATATCTCGCCTAAGCAGATGGTCGGCGTTTCGGCGGGGCTGATCCCATTCCTGGAACACGACGATGCCAATCGCGCTCTTATGGGTTCCAACATGCAGCGGCAAGCGGTTCCGCTCTTGGTTACCGAGCCTCCGATCGTTGCAACCGGGCTTGAAAAAGACGTGGCCATGAACAGCGGCATGGTTGTGCGTGCCGAAAAAAGCGGCCCCGTGACCTACGTCGATGCCGAGCGGATCAAGATCGATGACCGGGAATACAAACTGAGAAAGTTCGTGGGCCTGAACGAACGAACTTGTCTCAACCAGAAACCTATCGTTCGGATGGGTCAGCGCGTCAAGAAGGGTCAGATCATTGCCGATGGCGCTGCCACCCGTGAAGGTGAGCTGTCGTTGGGCCGAAATGTCCTGGTCGCGTTCATGGCTTGGGATGGTTACAACTTCGAAGACGCCATCATCATCAGCGAAAAACTGGTCAAGGATGATACCTATACCTCGATCCACATCGAGGAATTCGAGATAGAGATTCGCGAAACTAAACTCGGTAAGGAAGAGTTCACGCGCGACATTCCCAACGTCTCCCCGAAGGCGCTTTCCAATCTCGATGAACATGGCATCGTTCGCGTCGGCACCTTTGTCTCACCGGGCGACATTCTCGTTGGCAAGGTCTCGCCGAAGAGCAAGAGCGAACTTACGCCCGAAGAAAAACTCCTACACGCGATCTTCGGACGCGCCGGCGAAGACGTGAAGAATGACAGTTTGGATGTCCCGTCCGGAGTCGAAGGCATTGTAATCGGCACGCAGCGATTCAGCCGTCGTGCCAGCATGACCGAGGATGAACGAAAGGAATTCGACAAGGAGCATAGGAAGGTCGAGAATGCGTTCAACAAACAAATCGCCGATCAGTTTCGCACGCTGCTCTCCGGCATCCTCGAGGTCCTGGATAAACGCGAGTTGAAGGACCCCGCGACGGGCAAGGTGCTCGGCGGCGAAAAGGACGACAAGTCGATCGTCGAACAAGCGGTCGCCTTCCGCCTCGACGATTATGACATTCGCAGCCCTGAACGGCTTAAGCAATCTGAAGAGTTGTACGAACGGCATCACGAACAGATCGTCTTTCTCGCCGACGAAAAGGAACGTCAACTGAACTCGCTCAAGCGCGGCGACGAGCTGCCCAGCGGTGTGCAGCAAATGGTCAAGGTGTACGTCGCTACCAAGCGGCAAATCTCCGTCGGCGACAAGATGGCCGGCCGGCACGGAAACAAGGGTGTCATCTCCAAGATTCTGCCCGAAGAGGACATGCCGCATCTGGCCGACGGCACTCCGGTCGACATTCTTCTCAACCCGCTTGGCGTGCCGAGCCGTATGAACGTAGGCCAAATTCTGGAGACTCACCTTGGGTGGGCTGCCGCGAAGCTTGGCTTCAAGTCGATCACGCCGGTGTTCGACGGCGCCAGCGAAGAGGAAATTCGGAAGTGCCTCAAAGAAGCGGGTATCCCCGAAAGTGGCAAGTCATTCCTTTATGACGGCCGGACCGGAGATCGTTTCGAACAGCCGGTGACGGTGGGCTTCATCTACATGATGAAACTGCACCACCTGGTCGATGACAAAGTCCACGCGCGGGCGACGGGCCCCTATTCGCTGATCACGCAACAGCCGCTCGGCGGCAAGGCCCGATTCGGCGGCCAACGCTTCGGCGAAATGGAAGTGTGGGCTTTGGAAGCCTACGGCGCCGCCTACGTTTTGCAGGAACTCCTTACGGTCAAGTCGGATGACGTTGAAGGCCGCACCAAGATCTATGAGTCGATGGTGAAGGGTGAAAACACGCTTGAAGCGGGCACTCCCGCGAGCTTCGACGTCTTGACGAATGAAATACGCGGGCTCGGGCTCAACATGCAGCTCGAGAAAAAACGAATCTAGCAGGTGTAACCCCAACTTCGGACGAACGACAGCGCGTTTTGGCGCCGTTGCGAATCTGAAACTAGATGGAGGGTGAACGTGAGCACTGGCGAAACCAATTACGATCGCATCAATGACTACGGGGCCGTGCGAATCAGCCTGGCGAGCCCCCACGACATTCGAAGTTGGTCATTCGGTGAAGTCAAGAAACCAGAGACCATCAATTATCGTACGTACCGACCGGAAAAGGACGGATTGTTTTGCGAACGCATCTTCGGGCCGGAGAAGGATTGGGAATGCGCCTGCGGCAAATACCGGGGCATGAAATACAAGGGCATGATCTGTGACCGCTGCGGCGTAAAGGTAACCCATAGCCGCGTCCGTCGAAAGCGCATGGGACATATCGAGCTCGCCGCTCCGGTGGTACATATTTGGTTCTTCAAGGCGATGCCAAGTCGCCTGGGTACGCTGCTCGAGATGAAGACCACAAGCCTAGAGAAGATCATCTATTTCCAGGATTACGTCGTCGTCGAACCCGGTGAAACCCCGCTCAAAGAGCGGCAGCTCTTAACGGAAGACGACTTCCGCAAGGCGCGCGAACAATACGGCGCCACGTTTGAGGCCGACATGGGAGCAGAAGCGGTTAAGAAGCTCCTTGAGAAGTTGAACCTGGTTGATCTTTCGAAACAGCTTCGCGACGACTTAATGACGCTGTCGAAGAAGGAAAAACCGTCGCGGCAGAAACAGCGCGACCTTACGAAGCGGCTAAAGGTCGTCGAGGCACTGCGTGACAGCTCGAACAAGCCGGAGTGGATGGTGCTGGAATGCGTTCCGGTGATTCCGCCGGACCTGCGGCCCTTGGTTCTGCTGGATAGCGGCAACTTCGCCACGAGCGACCTGAATGACCTTTATCGACGCATTATTAACCGCAACAACCGCTTGAAGAAGCTCGTCGATCTCAATGCGCCCGAAGTGATTATCCGCAACGAAAAACGCATGTTGCAGCAATCGGTCGATGCACTCTTCGACAACAATCGCTGCAAACGCCCCGTACTCGGCTCGTCGAATCGGCCGCTCAAGTCGCTCACCGACATGATCAAGGGTAAGCAAGGCCGATTCCGCGAGAACTTACTCGGCAAGCGCGTTGATTATTCTGCCCGTTCCGTGATTGTCGTTGGCCCGGAGCTCAAACTGCATCAATGCGGCTTGCCGAAGAAGATCGCGCTCGAGTTGTTCCAGCCTTTCATCATCCGCCGCCTGAAAGAGCTTGGCCACGCCGACACAATCAAAAGCGCGAAGAAAATGCTCGAGCGCAAGGCCGACGAAGTATGGGACATCCTCGAAGAGGTAATCAAGAATCACCCGGTCCTGCTCAATCGCGCTCCGACCTTGCACCGCATGGGTATTCAGGCGTTCGAGCCGGTGTTGATCGAAGGAAATGCGATCCGCATTCACCCCCTCGTCTGCAAGGGCTTTAACGCCGACTTTGACGGCGACCAGATGGCCGTGCACCTGCCACTGTCAATCGAAGCGCAGGTTGAAGCGACGGTGCTGATGATGTCGACGAACAACATCTTCAGTCCGGCCAATGGCCAGCCGATCATCAGCCCGAGCCAAGACATCGTCATGGGTTGCTACTACCTGACCGCGACTCGAGGCGAACCGGGAGAAAGCGGTGAGGCCGGCGAAGGAATGGTCTTCGCCAGCCCCGGCGAGGTGTTTCTGGCATTCTCGGAGAAGAAGATCGGTGTCCACGCACGAATCCACGTGCGGCTGCCAATTGAAAAACGAGTTGTCACCGAAGTTCGCTACGACAAGGATAAGGTTCGCGTCGACGATGCCCCGCGTAAGCCAAATGGGTTGGTGTCCACCACCGTGGGGCGCGTCCTATTCAACGACATCCTCAAACCGAAGATGGCGTTTTACGATTTGGCGCTTTCCGGTAAGTACCTGAGCCGAATCATCGCCGATTGCTACCAGGTCCTTGGGCGACGCGAAACCATCGATCTATTGGACCGGATGAAGGAGCTTGGTTTCCGTGAATCGACCCGGAGCGGACTGAGTTTCGCCACCGACGATTTGCGAACTCCGGAAAACAAGGAACAAGTGATCAAGAAGACCGAAAAGGAAGTCGAGGTCTTTCAGAAGCAGTATCAACGTGGCATCATCACCGAAGGCGAGCGCTACAACAAAGTCATCGACCTTTGGACGCACGCGCGCGATGAAATCACGAAGCAGATGATGCATGACCTGGCCAACGACATCCGCGAAGGCAGATCGTACCTGAACCCGATCTATCTGATGGCCCACTCCGGTGCACGCGGCGGCGTCGAACAGATTCGACAGCTCGCCGGAATGCGCGGACTTATGGCCAAGCCGTCGGGCCAGATCATTGAAACGCCGATCAAGGCCAACTTCCGTGAAGGTTTGTCGGTACTGGAATACTTCAGTTCGACACACGGGCGCGCAAAGGACTGGCGGATACGGCGCTTAAGACGGCCGACTCCGGTTACTTGACGCGCAAACTCGCGGACGTGGCCCAGAATGTCGTCATCACGATGTACGACTGCGGCTCGACTCAGGGCATTTCAAAGGGTGTCGTGTACAAAGGCGAGGAAATCGAACGCTCTTTGGCCGAATCGATTCGTGGCCGCGTCGCTCGCAACACTATCACCACCATCACCGGCGAGGTCATCGTTCGTGAAAACGAGATGATCAGCTGGGAGATGGCTCGGAAGATCGAACACCTCGGCGTCGACAAGATTCTGGTGCGGAGCCCGATGACGTGTCAAGCCGCCCTCGGCGTGTGTCGCCTTTGTTACGGCATGGACCTCGCCACCGGAACACTCGTCGAAGAAGGAATGGCCGTCGGCATTATTGCGGCACAATCCATCGGCGAACCCGGGACCCAGCTCACGATGCGCACGTTCCACATCGGTGGCACCGCACGGCGCGTAGTGGAAGAAAGCGAACTGAAAGCACGAAAGCAAGGTACCGCCAAGTTCGAACGCGTGACTGCCGTCATGAATAATCGTGGCGAACGTGTCGCGCTGGCACGCAACGGCGAACTGATGGTCATGGGACCCAAGGACCGCGTCTTGGAAACTTTCGCGGTGCCCAACGGGTCGCTGCTATTGGTGGAAGAAGGCCAAACGATTCAACCGGGCCAGGTTGTCGTGAAATGGGATCCGCACATGATTCCGATCATTGCGGAAGTCGGAGGTCGAGTCCGTTTCGACGAAATCGTTGAAGGCGAAACGCTCCGCAAAGAACGCGACATGAGTGGTACGGAGCGTTGGGTCATCGCCGAACACAAGGGTGATTTGCACCCGCAAATCGTGATCGAGGACGAGCACGGTCAGAGCCTTGCGTTTTACTATGTACCGGAGAAAGCCCACTTGGAGGTGCGCGAAGGCCAAACCGTGTCGGCCGGCAGCTTGCTCGCCAAGACGCCGCGCGAGGTGAGCGGAACGCAGGATATCACCGGCGGTTTGCCGCGCGTCACCGAAATCTTCGAGGCACGCCGTCCGCGCGAACCGGCCGTGATGGCCGAGGTCGCCGGCGTTGTCCGCCTCGGTGAAAAGCGCCGCGGTAAACGGTCGATCATGGTCCAACCGGTTGACGATCAGGAAAAACCGATCGGCACCGAGAAGGAACATCTGGTTCCGCACGGCAAGCATTTGCGCGTGCACACCAACGACTATGTGAAGGAAGGTGATCCGCTCGTGGACGGGCCGCTTGTGCCGCACGACATTTTGCGCATCAGCGGCGTTGACGCCGTGCAGAATTACCTCGTGCGAGAAGTTCAGTCGGTTTATCGAAGCCAGCGCGTGGACATCGATGACAAACACATCGAGATCATCGTCGCTCAAATGCTTCGCAAGGTCAAAGTCGAAACCATGGGCGACACCGGGTTACTCCCGGGCTCGGTCATCGACAAGTTTGCGTTCCGCGAGGTCAACGAGCGGATGAAGGAATGCGTCAAGATCAAGGAGCCGGCGGATTCGAAGTTCGACGCTGCCAAGATCGTGAGCAAGGACGCATATGACGAAGAGCGTACTCGGCTTGAAGATGCGGACCGTAAGCCGCCCTCCCACGTTCCGCCGACGCCGGCGACATGCAGCACGCAACTCCTTGGCATCACCAAGGCGGCCGTGCAGTCCGACAGTTTTATCTCGGCCGCAAGTTTCCAGGAAACGACAAAGGTATTGACCGAGGCGGCTCTCGCCGGCAAAGTTGATTACCTGGTGGGCCTCAAAGAAAACGTCATTCTGGGGCACTTGGTGCCGGCGGGCACAGGCTTCCACACCCATCAAGAGGCCGAAGTAAAGATCAATCTGCCCGAAGGCGTGACATTTGGTGAGGCACTCGCGGCCGATGAACAACTGGTGGAGTCGGGTTCAGCGGAATGAGGCTTGACCCAACCGGCTTGGCTGCATAGCGTAAACGTTTTGCCATGAGCGCGTTCTTCGGTTCAGGACGCGCCGAATGAGGAGCTTGGAATGCCGACTATCAATCAGCTGGTGCGAAAGCCGCGTCGCCAGCAGTACCGCAAGCCGAAGCACCCGGCACTCCATGGCTGCCCGCAGAAACGAGGGGTCTGCTTGCAGGTAAAAACGATGACCCCAAAGAAGCCGAACTCCGCTTTGCGCAAGGTCGCTCGCGTCCGGCTCTCAAACGGAGTGGAAGTGACTGCGTATATTCCCGGCGAGGGTCATAACCTGCAAGAACACTCGATTGTGCTGGTCCGCGGCGGACGTGTGCGCGACCTGCCTGGAGTTCGTTACCACATCGTTCGCGGTGTGTTGGATTCGCAGGGCGTCTCTGATCGGAAACAGGCGCGCTCCAAGTACGGCGCCAAACGTGAAGGCGCTTAACGGCAGCTTCATTCCTCAAAAAGGACAGCACTCCATGTTGGAGCTCAAAGTGATCCTTGATTTCCATTGTTGCGCGTGTGAGCACATGGTCAAAGTGACCGTAAGGTGTAAGGGTGACGGGCTTATTAGTCGTCCCGATGCGACCGTTAACGTTCCGTGCCCAACGTGCGGAGCGGTCAACAAGATCATATTCGACCCCAGCGGAGAAGTCCGTGAGGTAACGCTTCACGGCGGCGTGTTTCGATTCCTGGAGCCGTCGCTTAATTGATGAAGTTGCACAACTAGTGGGGATGATTTAGGCCAAACACTTTGGTTAGGTGAGTAGTCTACGATGGGAAAACGAACCGCCAGTGCCGAGACGCTAAAACCGGATCCGCGCTTCAACTCGAAACTTGCCAGTAAGTTCATCAACTGCCTGATGTGGCAGGGCAAGAAGGCAACGGCACAGCGAATTTTCTACCACGCCCTTGACCAAATCAAGAAGCGCATGCCGGATGCTAATCCGATCGAAGTCTTCACGCAGGCGGTCGAACTCGTCAAGCCGACAGTCGAAGTCCGCTCCAAGCGCGTCGGCGGCGCGACTTATCAAGTGCCGATGCAAGTAAACAAGAACCGACAGCAAAGTCTTTCGATTCGCTGGATCATCGGTGCAGCCCGTTCCAAGGCGGGTCGGCCGATGTATCTCCGACTCGCCGACGAACTCATGGCCGCTTACCGCAAAGAAGGCGAAGCCATGACCAAGCGCGAAAACACCATCAAGATGGCGGAGTCCAACAAAGCGTTCGCTCACTTCGCATGGTAGTCCATTGTCCCTGGGGCCTTGTCCGTCTCCGGTAAGATAGAATGATCTACGGATACGGGGCCGTGGATGACGGACTTACCCAATGCCAGAAGCTGACCTACGACGACTGCGCAACTTCGGCATCATCGCCCACATCGATGCCGGCAAAACTACCACGACCGAGCACGTCCTCTACTACGCCGGCGCCAAGCACCGCCTCGGAGAAGTGGATGCAGGCACCACGGAGGCGGACTACGACCCGGAAGAGCAAGAGCGCGGGATCACCATCTATAGTGCATGCATCCCGTTCAAGTGGCGCGACTGCACCATTAATCTGATCGACACGCCCGGTCACGTGGATTTCACCGCCGAAGTGGAACGAAGTCTTCGTGTGCTGGACGGCTGCGTGGTCGTATTCGACGCACAAAAGGGAGTCGAAGCGCAGTCCGAGACCGTGTGGCGCCAAGCCAACAAGTATGAGGTGCCGCGCCTTGTCTTCGTGAACAAGATGGACGTCGTCGGCGCCAATTTCGCCAACACGCTCGACGAGATCCGCGATCGACTGGAAGGCCGGCCGGTGGCGCTAACGATTCCTATCGGCAGCGGGTCTCCGAAGGATAGCCCAACACCCTTCTCGGCCATCATCGATCTCGTTCAAATGAAGGCCCTGCATTTCAGCGGCGACTTCGGGAAGAACGTCCGTGTTGATGAAATTCCGGAGGAATACAAAGCCGACGCCCAACGAGCACGTGAGCGGTTGTTCGACGTGCTCACGGAGAAAGACGAGCAAGACCGGTTCACCAGTGCATACCTCGAAGGTCGCGAAGTTTCGGTCGATGCCGTCCGAACGGCGATTCGAGAGTTAACGCTGGCGCGCGAGATTCAACCGGTGTTGTGTGGTTCCGGGCGGGAACATATTGGCATTCAGCCGCTCATGGATGCCGTTACCTGGTACCTACCTAGCCCGCTTGACCGCCCCCCAGTTGTAGGTCGAAACCCGAAGAAAGACAAAGAGGAAAACCGGAAGCCTGATCCATCGGAGCCTTTTTGCGGTCTGGTGTTCAAGATAGTTGCCGACCCGCACGGCGAGTTGTTTTACGTCCGTGTTTACTCCGGCGCGTTGAAGCCACAAAGCCGGCCTTACAATCCCGGCAAGGACCGAAAGGAGATGGTCAGCAAACTCTTTCACGTGTTTGCGGATCCGAGCCATCGGGAAGAACTTGCCGAGGCCAAGGCTGGCGACATCGCGGCGGTCATCGGAATGAGAGACGCCTCGACCGGCGATACACTTTGCGATCCGCAGCATCCGATTCTTCTCGAGCCGATTCACTTTGCCGAGGCCGTCATCAGCAGGTCTGTTGAACCGCTGCTTTCGGCGGATAAGGACAAACTCGCGGCCACGCTGAACACGCTGAAGCGTGAAGATCCGACATTCTCCTGGCGCATCGACAAGGAGACAGGACAGACGCTCATGAGCGGGATGGGCATGCTGCACCTGGAGATCAAACAAAAGCGCATGGAGCGCGACTTCCGGCTGCGCGTGAAAGTCGGCAAACCCAACGTGAGCTACCGGGAAACGTTGAAACGGCCTGTCAAAGTAGAAGGCGAGTGCATTAAGCAGGCCGGTGCGAGTGGCCTCTTCGCCAAGGTCCGCGTAGAGATGGAGCCTACGCACAGTGGAACATCGGTTGAAATTGCCAACCGCGTGCCGGAGGGAACGTTGCCGCCCGCATTCATCGCCGCTGCCGAGAACGGCATCCGCGGCGCGTTACAGTCCGGAAACCTTGGTTTTCCGGTAATCAACGTGCGTGCCACGCTCCTCGGCGGGCAGATGGATCAGGCACTATCCAACGACATCGCTTTTGAAGCAGCGGCGGCCGACGCGGTGAATCAAGCGCTAAAGGACAACGTTGTGCTATTGGAACCGGTCATGCACATGGAAGTGACGGTACCAGAGGATTATCTGGGCCCATCACCGCCGATCTGAATGCACGTCGTGCGGAAATCACGGAAATGCACGCGCGAAGCAAGCTCCGAGTGATTGAGGCTCTGGTGCCGCTCGCCAAGACTTTCGATTACTCGGAGAAAGTGCGGAGTCTGTCGCAGGGCCGGGCCGATTGGACGATGGAGCCGCATTCGTACGCCCCGGCTTCGCCCGAGGTGCTGCGGGCGCTCTTCGGTCAGGACGACGATTAGCGGCGACGGCACTTGCGAACCGACCGGCTACGTCCCCACAAAAATCCCACCCACTACATCGTTGACAAAGCCAACGATGCCTCGCAATACGGGTGGCTTGATGCCCGTGGAAAGCCCAGCTACCAGGCGATACTGACTAGTGCGGGTGGAACCGGTGAGGATTTCACCAAAGCCGGTTCCATTTGGATCACTGGCGCCGACACTCACGCCGATGCCTTGCCCGACGTCGAAAGCAAAGAACGCAGCGAGCAAACTGCCGTTGGGATCGAACGTGCCGTTGGCAATAGTAATCCCGCTATAAACGTTGACCTGCGGGTTGCCGGTCGATGCACCTGTTACGACGTCTTGAAATCCATCCCCGTTCATGTCAGCCGCGGATACGAACGCCCCGACATTGAAGTTGATTCCGTAGGCGAACCACTGCGCGATGAGACTCGCGCCGGTGGGATTAAAGACGCCCAGCGCGATGTCTAGACCACGGTAGACGTGAATGTCGGGATTGCCACCCGTTGGTCCGGTGATGAGGTCGGCGAAACCGTCGTTGTCGACGTCGCCTGCTGCCACGTTGGCGCCGATATTGAAGTTCAATCCATATGCAAAGAAGTGCGCCAGTTGGCTGCTGCCGGCCGGATCGAACGTCCCCATCGCAATGTCCTTCCCGTCAAAGACAATCACGTCCGGGTTGCCGACGGAGGCGCCCGTAATAACATCGCCGAAACCATCGTTGTTCACATCGCCGGCCGCGACATTGGCGCCCACGTTGAACTGAAGCGCATACGGAAACCACTCGGCGACCAGGCTGGCGGTTGGATTGGTCAAGTCGAATGTGCCGTTAGCGAAAGCAGAGCCGTTGAATATGCGCACATGCGGATTTCCGACGAGAGCGCCGGTAATCAAATCCGCGATGCCGTCGCCGGTCACGTCTCCCAAAGTAACGGAAACGGCGTTCGCATAGTTTGCGTATGGTGCGAAGGTTCCTACGAGCCAACCGTCGGCTTGTCGTCTCACCTGAACGCGGCCCGGTGCACCACCTATAGCAAAGTATGGCCCGGGCGACGGTGGCACGAGTGGTGACAGAAAAGTCCGGAACCACGGTTCAATAACTGCTGTGAATGCGTCATCGAGGGCGAAGGCGAAGTAACCATTGTGGCTGGCGCCGACGGTGACGTGGTCTTGTGCACTCTGGTGCGAAGTCACGAAGCGTCGGCCGCCTTCTTTCACACCCGCCGCCGTGTACTGCTGAAAAACCGTTCGTTGCGGCGTGGTCAGTGTATCGGTAAATGTCACGACGAAGACTCCGGTGTCGGATGCCTTTGCCACGTCCGGTAGGAATTGCCGAAAACTGCTGAGCGACACCACCTCATCATTGAGTGTGGCCGGCGTTCCGTTGCCATCAAATCGGCGAATCTTGATTTGCTCAATGTTGCCCGTGCCGGTGAGATTGGTATATGCCACAACAAAGTTGAGGGCGGCATCAATGGCGATGGCCGGCTCGAACGCTGTGCGATTCACCACGGTGTTGACCTTCACAGGGCTTGGGTCGAGCGAGTTTCCGGCGCCGTCGAAGCGATTGAAGACGACATCGCTCGTAGAAGCGCCCTGCAATAGTCGAGTGTACGTAATGACAATCGCGGTTCCGGCGCCCGGCGCAGGGCGGTAGGTCACGGCCGACTGGGACTCGGTTCCATTGAGAGTGGCGACTTGTAAGTCGCCCGTGATCGCGTTGCCCACGGCCCCGAAGATGCGGAATCTCACGTCCAGGCCGGTCACGGGTGAGTTGTCGGTCCAAGTCACGACAAAGCTTCCCGTCGCATCTTGAATGGCCACGTCCGCATCAAACTGGTTTCGAGCGCCGTAGCCGACCGTCGCAATCTGAATGCCCTTTGTGCCACCTGCAACTTGATTCCCGTTGATGTCGTAGATCTTGGCAAAGACGCTGATATTTCCCGACAGCGAAGGAGCGGAGTACACAACGACGAAACTGCCGTCACGCCGGACAGCAATGCGACCCTGGCTTTCGTTTTCGACTGTGCCGCCGACGGAAATCGTACCGTTCACCGGCAGAAGTTTGCCCTGAGCATCGTATCGTTTGATCTGCACATCGGAATTCGTTGTAGTTCGTTGCCGATTCCACGCGACCATCGTCCGCCCGTCTTCCGTCGCGCCCGCGTCCGGATTGGAGGAAACGTTGATGTGTGTGTCAGTCGCTGTCGGAATCTTCACTTCGTTGAAAAGTGGCTGGATGAGGGCCGGCAATGTTCGAGCTTCGAGCACTTCCAATCGCAGCGCGGATTGAAAGCCTGAGACGTTCGGCCGCGTTCGCATCGTTTCTTCCTGTTCCGGGCGACCCGCTGGGCAGCGGGGTGCACCGAGCGAGAGATCTGTCGATTACCAATCAACTACCCAATTTATCGTCCCTTGTTCTTGAGGTCCAGCGAGACAGCGAATGTGTTTCCGTCTTGCACATATGGTTTCAAAAAGGGTAAATTACGCGGATTGAATACGGTCACTCCGGTATGGAGATCGCCCCGGAAGTGGAAGGACTCCCGTGATCGGAACTCAGTCGCCGCCGCTTTCGACGGCACAAACTCCAGACAGCCTGCCTTTACGTGGATCCGTCGGTTCGTCGCGTATCGGCCATGCCATCGAGCGGATTCAGCGCCACTTGCTCAAGCGACAAGCCCCTGACGGTCATTGGGTTGGCGAGCTCCAGGGCGACACGATTCTAGAATCTGAGTTTGTCTTGCTCCTTACCTTCCTCGAACGTGAGAAGGATGAACGCGTCCGTAAGGCATCGCATTACATCCGCGAGCAACAGATGCCGGACGGAGGTTGGAGCAACTATCCCGACGGTCCCGCGGATCTCAGCGTTTCGGTGAAGGCATACTTCGCCCTGAAGCTGGCAGGGCACAGTCCCAATGCACCGCATATGCGACGGGCGCGGAAACTGATTCGCTCCCTTGGTGGAGCGGCACGTTGCAACAGCTTCACCAAGTTCTATTTGGCCCTCCTCGGCCAGCTTCCTTATGACAACTGTCCTGCCGTGCCGCCTGAGATGATCTTTCTGCCAAGCTGGATGTACTTCAATCTCTACGCGGTGTCCAGTTGGACTCGGACAATCGTTGTGCCGCTCAGCATCTTCTATGCGTACAAACCGGTCCGGCGCCTTTCTGCCGAGATGGGAATTGCGGAACTGTTCCTGCAGCCTCCCGCTACGCGCCTTTGGCCCTATCCGCCGAGTCGGCGGTTGTTAACGTGGACCAATTTCTTCCTAGGCGTCGATTGGTTCATCAAGCGTCTCGATACTAAACCGCCCACATGGTTGCGGCGACGGGCCCTGGACCGCGCGGAGAAATGGTTGCGCGAGCACTTCGCAGGCAGCGATGGCGTTGGCGCCATATTCCCGCCCATGATTTACACCGTGTTAAGCCTACATTGCCGAGGCTATCACAAAAACTCATCGGAGATGCAATGGGCGCTTAAGCAACTTAACGACTTGATTATCGAGGAAGACGACACGATTCGATTGCAACCGTGTTTCTCCCCGGTGTGGGACACGGCGTTGACGTCCATTGCACTCAGCGATGCGAATAGCGCCGATCGTGCGGCCCTTAGGCGTGCAACAAGCTGGCTGTTGGAACGGGAAATACGCCAACGAGGCGACTGGAGCGTGCTGCTCCCGAAGCTGGAACCAGGCGGCTGGTGCTTTGAATACCGCAACTCGATGTATCCCGACACGGATGATACGGCGATGGTGTTAATGGCCTTGGCGAAAACCGGCGCGGCGAGACGGCCGGAGGGTAGGGCGGCGGTCGATCGCGGCATCCGATGGCTGGTTGGCCTTCAAAACAAGGACGGCGGATGGGCGGCATTCGATCGAGGCATCACCCGGGAAGTTCTTACCAAGATTCCATTCGCCGACCATAACGCCATGCTGGATCCGAGTTGTCCGGACATTACCGCTCGTGTACTCGAAGCGCTCGGACACTTTGGGTATCGCTGCCGGGAGACCGCTGTTCAGAATGCATTGATGTTTCTAGGCCAGACTCAAGATTCGGATGGCAAGTGGCCCGGCCGTTGGGGCGTCAACTACATCTACGGCACCTGGCAAGTATTGACTGGTCTGGCCGCGATCGGTTTTGACATGCAAGGCCCTATGGTTCAGCGCGCGGTGGCGTGGCTGAAGTCGGTGCAACAACCCGGAGGAGGCTGGGGTGAAACGTGCCGAAGCTACGACGACCCGAGGCTCGCCGGCCAGGGGACCCCGACGGCCTCGCAAACGGCCTGGGCCCTTCTGGGTCTCATTGCAGCGGATGAATCTCGTTCGGACGAAGTACGCGCGGGTGTCGATTATCTCCTAGCCATGCAACGCGCGGACGGCACGTGGGAGGAAGAACAGTTCACCGGCACGGGGTTTCCCAAGGTTTTCTACTTGAAGTATCACATGTACCCGCTTTACTTCCCGCTGATGGCCCTCGCTCGGTATGCAGATGCCACAGGCCAGCGGCGGCCCGGCTTCCAACGTCCAAGTCGTTCGCCTGCGGAACGGGGGAGAGACCTATGCGGTTCCCGCTAACGCTGACCGCCAACATGGCGGGCTACATTGCGCGGCAAAAGCTCCGGCGTGTGAAGCGCTTTCCATTAGTGCTCATGCTCGAGCCGCTTCACGCATGCAATCTGACCTGCACCGGCTGCGGAAGAATCCGTGAATACTCGCAGACCATCAAGGACAAGCTGTCTGTCGAGGAATGCCTTGAGTCCGTCGACGAGTGCGGCGCACCCATTGTCAGCATCTGCGGCGGCGAGCCGTTGATATACCCGGAAATCGGCCGGCTCGCGCGCAAATCCTGCGCCGGAAGAAGCACATCTACCTTTGCACCAATGGGATGTTCATCCAAAAGCGCCTACACGAGTTCAAGCCGTCGAGCCGCTTTTTCTTCAATGTTCACCTCGATGGACTGGAAGCAACGCACGATTTGGCGGTCGAACGTCAGGGAGTTTTTCGGGCAGCGGTGGAAGGAATTCGCGCCGCCAAGGACGCAGGATTTCTGGTGTGCACCAATACGACCGTGTACAAAGAGACCGATATCGCCGAGCTAGACCGTCTTTTCTCGCTTCTGACAAGACTCGGTGTCGATGGCTTTATGCTTTCGCCGGCCTACGGTTACGTGGCCGTTCACGAAACGAATCCCAGGGGCGCTGCGGAAATCTTCATGACACGGGATGATATCCGCGCCAAGTTCCGCGAAGCCGAAAAGCTCCTGCGCAAACACCGCATGATGTCCTCGCCGATCTATCTGGAGTTTTTGAGCGGCAAGCGCGAACTAACTTGCACGGCGTGGGGCAATCCGACGCGCAATGTCAAAGGTTGGAAGGGCCCGTGTTATCTCATCACGGATCGCCACCATGATAGTTTCCGCGAACTCATGGAAGACACTCCGTGGGAGCAATACGGTCACGGAAAAGACCCACGCTGCGAGCATTGCATGGTGCACTGCGGCTACGAACCGTCCGCGGCGCTCGGGGTCAACAAGAAGCTGGGGGACAGCTTGAAGATGCTGATGTGGCAATTCTCCTGAGCGGTCTGCCGTGGCGAGGTCCGCACTTTCAGCTGCATTTCATCTCGCGTATAAAAGACTAGACGGATCGGTGCCGCGCAGGGGAAGTATCGCATGACGGACAGCGATTTCATGCGTTTGGCGATTCGGAAAACCCAAGAAGGGATCGCCGCAGGGCAGACTCCGTTCGGCGCCGTGGTTGTCAAGAACGGACAGCTTGTTGCGGCGGCGCATAACTCGGTCTGGCGCGACGTGGATCCAACGGCTCATGCGGAGGTGCGCTGCATCCGCGAAGCGGCACGCGAACTCCAGACGATTGCGCTTCACGGCTGTACGCTTTACTCAACGACGGAGCCTTGTCCCATGTGCCTGGCGGCGATTCATTGGGCGAAGATAGATCAGGTTGTGTTCGGGGCTTCCATAGCCGATGCGGCGGCTGCCGGATTCAAGGAGCTATACGTCGACGCGGCGACACTTGCCGAAATGGGAAAAAGCCCGGTCCGAGTGCACGGCGGCGTTCTCAGGGTAGAATGTGCAAATCTGTTTTCCGAATGGAAAGCCGCTGGGCTGAGTAAGCCGTACTAGCCCGGAAGCCGAGCTTCATATGACTTACGACATCATTGTTACGAACGGAACGGTCGTCAGCGCCGAAGGTGTGCAGCAAGCCGACGTTGCCATTCGAGGCGAGAAGATCGTCGCCGTCAACAAAGGTCTTGCGCGGGACGCGGCCGGCGCCACTATCATCGATGCGGCCGGCAAATATGTGATTCCAGGCGGTGTCGATGTCCACGTCCATCTTGAGTTGCCGTTCTGCGGCACAATCTCCAGCGACGATTGGAACACCGGGACGAGGGCGGCGGCACGCGGCGGAGTGACAACGGTCATCGACTTTGCCATTCCCTACAAGCAGGAATCACTCGAGGATGCATTCGAAAACTGGTCGGCGCGGGCGAAGAAGGCGTGCGTCGACTACTGCTTTCACATGGCCATCACCAACTGGGACCGGCACGGCCCCGAAATGGAAAAAATGGTCCGGAAAGGTTGCCCGACCTTCAAAGAATTCATGATCTACGCTTCCGAAGGCTGGCAGTCCGACGACCGCGCCATTTACAACACGCTTGAGCAGTGCAAGAAATTCGGCGCGATGCTTCTGGTCCATGCCGAGTCGGCACGCGTCCTTGATGAATTGATCGCCCGGCATCACACGCCGGAATTGATGAAGAAGTTCGGCGCACAACTTCATCCGATGACGCGGCCGAACTTCATCGAGGCGGAGGCCATTCAGCGCGCGATCACCTGGTCGGAAGTGACCGGCGGCCGGCTCTACATCGTGCACATGTCGACGGCCGAGGGAACGGACATCGTTCGGGCCGCACAGGCACGTGGCGTCGACGTCTATGCCGAAACCTGCGCACAGTACCTGGTGCTTGATGACTCGCTTTTTGCCGGCGCGGACGGGCATCTTTTTGCATGCTGTCCCCAGATCAAGAAAAGAACAGACCAGGAGCGACTTTGGAAGGGGCTTGAAGCCGGAGATGTGTGTGTCGTCTCCACCGACACCTGCACTTTTACGCGCGCACAGAAAGCCATGTGGGAAGGCGACTGGACCAAGATTCCGATGGGACTCCCGGGGCTTGAGACGTTGTTGCCCATCGTCTTCACTCACGGAGTTCTCGCGGATCGGCTTCCGTTGACGCGCTTCGTGGAGAAATGCTGCTCCAATCCTGCGAAGATCATGGGGCTGTATCCGCGCAAGGGCGTCATTGCCGGCGGAAGCGATGCGGACCTCGTCGTTATCGACCCAAAAAAGAAAATCACGGTCGATCATGAGAAAATGGAAACCGGCGCCGACTGGAATCCCTACCAGGGCTGGGAATTGGCGGGCTTCGCGGAGACGACGATTTGCCGCGGCAAGAGAATTGTAAAGGACTACCAATTCGTCGGCGAAAACGGCTGGGGTCAGTGGCTGCCCCGCGAGCGCGCAGGAGCTTTGAGGTAGCAGCGACGGAGCAAGATGATGGCAAAAGCCGGCGACACGCTAAGCGCCGAACGACTAAACCAGAACTTTGCCGACCTGCCGCCGCCGCTCACGGTGGACGAAGCGCTCGTCGAGGCTTCGCGCTGTCTCTTTTGCTTCGATGCGCCGTGCATCCGCGCCTGTCCGACACACATCGACGTGCCCAGGTTCATCCGCCAGATTCTGCACAAGAACCCCGTTGGCGCCGCGAAAACCATCCTGGACGCGAACATCCTCGGTGGCAGTTGTGCGCGAGCCTGCCCGACGGAAGTTCTTTGCGAGGGCGCATGCGTCGACACACTGCTCATGAAAGCCCCCGTCCAAATCGGTCGGCTCCAGCGTTATGCATGTGAGGCTGCATCGGCAAAACACGTGCGTTTCTTTCAGCCAGGGCCGCCGACGGGAAAAAAAGTAGCCATCATCGGCAGCGGCCCTGCCGGACTTTCATGCGCCCACGAATTGAGAAAGAAAGGGCACGACGTCGTCGTCTTCGAAGCCCGCGACGTTGCCGGCGGACTGAACACCCTCGGCATCGCTGCTTATAAGATTTCGACCGAGTTCGCACTCACTGAAGTCGAACTGGTGCGGCAAGTCGGCGTCGACATTCGATTGAACCATGCAGTCACCGGAAACTCGGTTCAAGAATTGTTAGGTAAGTTCGACGCCGTGTTCCTTGGAATTGGCCTGGGCACAACCAAGCCGTTGAATATCGTCGGCGAAGACTTGCCCGGCGTGTGGGAGGCACTCGATTTCATCTTCCAGACGCATCAAAAGCCGCTCGCCGAATGCGAGGTTGGCCGTCATGTATTGATCATCGGAGCGGGCAACACGGCAATCGATGTTGCCACCGCCGCCAAACGTCTCGGCGCCGAAGACGTCACCATAGCCTATCGGCGCGGTGAAGAATCGATGCCCGCATTCGCCTACGAATACGAACTGGCCAAACGAGACGGCGTTCGTTTCGAATGGCACATTCAGCCGACGCGCATCGTTGGCAGCGGGCAGGCGGAAGGCGTAGAGTTTATGCGCACATCGGCGACCGATTCGCGGGCTCGATCACATGACGTCCAATCACTGCCCGATTCCACGTTCATTATTCCTGCCGACATGATCGTAAAAGCGCTCGGCCAAGAACCGCTGTTGGACCTCTTACGATCGCTGCCCAATTTGAGGACGGAAGGCGGCAAGATCGTCGTCGATCCTCCAACGGGCGCAACGTCGATTCCGAAGCTGTTTGCTGGCGGCGACTGCATCCGCGGTGGCGGTGAAATCGTGGATGCCGTCCAGGACGGTAAAGTTGCGGCGGCGGGAATTCATCTCCAATTGAACGCAGAGTCAAAGTAGATGCCGGACTTGAGTATTACGTTTTGCGGCGTTCGTTCACCCAATCCGTTTTGGCTGGCATCCGGCCCCCCCACGAATTCCGAGTATCAGGTGCGCCGCGCTTTCGACGCCGGTTGGGGCGGCGCCGTGTGGAAGACCATCGCCCACGAACCGATCGTCAATGTCTCATCGCGCTACGGTGGTATCGATTACGACGGCCGAAAACTGATCGGTCTGAACAACATCGAACTCATCACCGATCGAACACTCGATGTCAATCTCAAGGAGATCACGCGCATCAAAAAGGCCTATCCCGACCGGGCACTCTTCGTTTCCTTGATGGTCGAATCGAACGCGCGTTGCCTGGCACGACATCACCAAACGAACGCAAGATGCGGGCGCCGACGGCATCGAACTCAACTTCGGCTGCCCGCACGGCATGAGCGAGCGCGGCATGGGCTCGGCCGTGGGACAAGTCCCGGACTACACGTGCATGATCACCGAATGGGTGAAAGAGGTCGCCACCATTCCGGTGATGGTAAAACTGACGCCGAACATTACCGACATCACGGCCATTGGGCGTGCGGCCGTCAACGGCGGCGCCGATGCTATCTCACTGATCAACACCCTGAATTCCATTATGGGTGTGGACCTCGATACACTGGCGCCGAAACCAGCCGTGCGCGGCGCCGGGAGTCACGGCGGCTATTGTGGCCCGGCCGTGAAACCGATCGCCCTCAACATGGTTGCCGCGGTGGCCGGTGATCCCAACATCAAGGTGCCCGTCAGCGGCATCGGCGGAATTCAAGCGTGGCAAGATGCCATCGAATTCATGCTCCTGGGCGCCGGATCGGTGCAGGTCTGCACCGCGGTCATGCACTACGGCTTTCGAATCGTCGAGCATTTGCTTACCGGCATGGAAGGTTGGATGCTCGACAAGGGAATCGAGAGCGTAAGTGACTTCGTCGGCCGCTCCGTGCCCTTCATTCGACCGTGGGGCGACCTCGATCTCAACTACAAAGTCGTGGCCGAGATTGATCAGTCGAAGTGCATTCACTGCGGGCTGTGCTACATCGCATGCGAGGACGGCGCACACCAGTCGATTCATTGGGACAAAGTTCCAACAGCCGCTTTCGTTGCTAAAAACGGCACGGCGCGGCACTGCATTATTCCGGCGGCATTCCCGTGCTTCCCGGCGCAGGCGGCGATACGATCAATGTGTTTACGATCAAAGAACACACATGCGTCGGCTGCAACATGTGCAGCCTGGTGTGCCCTGTGGAAAACTGCATTAGGATGAAAGATGCAACCAACGGTAAGCCGGTGATGAGATGGAGCGACTATCAGCGGCTATTGGCGGAGGGGAAAGTCGAAAAGATTGAGCCGCCGGAACACGTTTAACCGCGAAGGCTGCCCGCTAGTCTTCGCGACATTGCCTGGTGATGTAGTTGAGCATATCGCGAACGGACACCATGCCTGTTGCCCTGCCGTCCACGGCCACGGGTAGATGGCGATATCCGCCGATATCCATCTTGTGCAATGCAAACGCGAGCGGGTCGTCGCCGGACACTGTCTCTGGATTCGGCGTCATGAACTGGGCAACGGGTAATTCGCCATAGCGGTCTTTTACGCCGGCCACTTTCGTAAGCAAATCCCGCTCGCTAATGATGCCGAGAAGCTGTCCATCGGTGCCGACGACGACCAATGCGCCCACATTATGAGTGAGCATTGACTGCATGGCTTCTTGAATAGTGGCGGTCGGTCGAACCGTAACCGGTTCCCGAGGCTTCAACGACCGGACTTTCTCTTCCATCAGACTGCGCTCGATGCGATCGCGCGGCGCCGGTATATCGAGTTGCGTCAAGTTCTGTCCACACTTGTCGCACTCGTCGATGCCGGGAACGTTATCGAACAGGCATGTCGGGCAAATCATGATGGTTGTCAGTTGTCAGTTATCAGTTGTCAGAAGGCAGCAGTAATCTACTGACAACTGGAAACTGACAACTGACAACTACCTATTTTACGACCCAGGTTTCTTCGCTGGCGAAGAGGTCTTCGAGTTTTCCGCGGCCTTTCTTTTGAATTACTTCCTGCATTTGTTGGTTGAGCTGGTCTTCGTACGTGGGATGTTGAACACAACGGAAGACGCCGACGCATTCGGGGAAGCGCGGGTAGACCATTCGACTCAACAGATAGGCGAGGCTCGGTTCTTCGGCCCGTTCGTCGTGGATAAGCAGATCGTCGGCCGTGATGCCGCTGCCCAAATCCACAACTTCCGGGTTGAGGCCGTGCAAGCGGATGCCCTTGCTGCGGTCCTTGCCGAAGATCAGTGGTTTGCCGTGTTCGAGAAAGAGCGTATTGTCGGCTTTGACCGACTTGTCGCTGGCATACTCGAATACCCCGTCGTTAAAGATCTTGCAATTCTGGTAGACCTCGACAAACGCGGTGCCCTTGTGGTCTGCGGCACGCTTGAGAATCGTGGTGAGGTGGTTCACGTCGACGTCAATCGTCCGGGCGACAAAGGTAGCCTCGGCGCCAATGGCGATCGACAAAGGCCGAACGGGATTATCGATGGACCCTTGCGGACTGGATTTGGTGCGCGTGCCGGGTCGGGAAGTAGGCGAGTATTGCCCTTTCGTCAGGCCGTAGATTTCGTTGTTGAACAGAATGATCTTCATGTCCACGTTGCGGCGGATCGCGTGGATCAGGTGATTGCCGCCGATGGACAGGCCGTCGCCGTCGCCTGTGATAACCCAAACGCTCAAGTCCGGGCGAAATGCCTTGAGTCCAGTGGCAAACGTCGGCGCCCGGCCGTGAATCGTGTGGAAGCCGTAAGTGTTCATGTAATACGGGAATCGGCTCGAGCAGCCGATGCCCGCGATAAACACCATGTTCTCGCGCGGGATGCCCAGGCCCGCCATAACCTTTTTCATCTGCGCCAAGATCGAGTAGTCGCCGCAACCCGGACACCAACGGACCTCCTGGTCGCTGGTCAGGTCTTTGGCGGTCAGTGTTGGGAGCGGCATCGCGGACATTAGAACGTTCCTCTAGTTTCCGTCGTCCAATTCCTGAGGGCGACAATGATGCATCGTCACTTCATCATATCTAATTCGCAGTGGCTGCCGACTTGCCGGTTATCATTTTCTCGATGGCGTCCTCAATCTCACTTATGAGGAACGGCCGGCCTTGAATCTTGTTCAGCCCCTCGGCGTTTACCAGGTACTTACCACGCAAGAGGAAGCTGAGTTGGCCCGCGTTCAGCTCGGGGACGAGAATCTTCTTGAAGCGTTTCAAGACCGATTCGGTGTTTTTCGGCATTGGGTTGAGATAACGGAGGTGCGCCTGAGCCACTTTGAGGCCTTTTCTCTGAGCGCGCTGCACGGCCGTCACAATGGAGCCATACGTGCCGCCCCAGCCGATCACCAACAGTTCCGCATCTTCTGGGCCGTTCACCGTTAGTTCTGGAATGTCATTGGCAATATTGGCGATTTTCTTGGCCCGTGTGTGAACCATGTGTTCATGGTTGTTGGGATCGTAACTCACATTGCCGGTAACGTCGTCCTTCTCCAGACCACCGATCCGATGTTCCAATCCCGCGGTTCCTGGAATAGCCCATTGACGAACGAGGCGTTCGTCCCGTTTGTACGGCAAAAATCGCGCTTCTCCGTTGCCGTTGCTATTCGGGTGCTTCGGGTGCTCGATCTTAATTTGGGGAAGATCGGCGATGTTGGGAATAGACCACGGCTCGGCGCCGTTAGCGAGATAGCCATCGGACAAGTAAAGCACCGGCGTCATGTATCGCACCGCCAGGCGTACGGCTTCGAAAATCATCGCGAAACAATCCGCCGGCGAACACGGCGCGATAATCGCCAGGGGGCATTCGCCGTTTCGGCCGTACATGGCTTGCAACAGGTCGGCTTGCTCGGTCTTCGTCGGCAAGCCCGTGCTCGGCCCGCCACGCTGAACATCGATAATCACAACCGGTAGTTCAGTAATGACGGCAAGTCCGATGGCTTCGGATTTCAGGCAGATGCCGGGCCCGCTCGTGGCTGTGACACCGATGGCGCCACCGAAAGAAGCGCCGATCGCCATACCGATCGCGGCAATTTCGTCTTCCGCCTGGATGGTGCGAACGCCATAGCGTTTCATTTCCGAAAGGTAGTGAAGGATGTCGCTTGCCGGAGTAATGGGATAGCTGGCATATACCAGCGGGGACTCGGCCAGCGTCGCCGCTGCTGTGAGACCCAGCGCGATTCCTTCGTTGCCGGTGATCTTGCGATACGTGCCGGGAGCGATCGTCGCGGGCGGCACTCGGTAGTGTACCGGCATCGTTTCGGTTGTCTCGCCGTAGTTGTAACCTGCCTTCAGGGTGCGCGTGTTCGCTTCCATCACGGCGGGATTCTTGCCGAATTTCTCGCGAATCCAGCGCACGGTCGGATCCATCGATCGCTCATAGAGCCAATACACAAGCCCTAGCGCGAAAAAGTTCTTGCAACGGTCCGCCTCTCGCGGACTGAGCTTCAGTTCAGCCACGGCTTCCCGGTTTAGCTTGTTGATCGGAACCCGGATAACCTTGTAGCCTTTGAGGGAACCATCCTCCAGCGGATTTTCCTTGTAGCCTGCCTTGTGCAGGTCGCCCGTTCCGAAGGCATCCGAATTCACAATAAGGATACCACTGGGTTCGAGGTCCTTCAGGTTGGTTTTGAGTGCCGCGGGGTTCATCACGACGAGCGTGTTCAGCCGATCGCCTGGGGTGTGGATGTCGTGGCTGCTGAAGTGGACCTGAAAGCCGGACACGCCGGCCAGTGTGCCGGCGGGCGCTCGAATCTCGGCTGGAAAATCGGGAAACGTAGCGATGTCATTGCCGAGAATGGCCGAGGCGTTGGTGAACTGAGTACCTGCCAGCTGCATACCGTCGCCGGAGTCGCCCGCGAATCGAATCGTCACCGACTCGCGTTCCTCGACGTTGTCTTTTCCATTGCCAGAAGTCCCTTCGCCAGACGGGGTCACGCCAATCATTGAACAAGCATCCTCGGATAAAAGGAAACTACGAACCTGCCACTTATGCACCTTCCGGCTGCTGCGGCACCACGGCGGGATCCGGAGGGAGGTTATAAACCGTTGAGGGAAAATGTTCCACTAAGTAACGTACGATGCGCTTCACCGAAAGCACACCGACAGGCTTTCCGCGTTCATCAAGCACCGGCAAGTGTCGATAACCGCCTTCGTCCATCCGTCGAACCACGACCGCGATCGGGTCCTTGTCGTGAACCGTGACGGGTTTCGGTGTCATCACTTCGCTGACCGGCATGCTGAGCGGCTTGCCGACACTCAGAACTCGCCGCATCAAATCACGTTCGGTAAAGATGCCGACAAGCCGGCAATTATCACAGATTAGTACGCAGCCGAAATTCGCATTGCGCATCTTCTCCACGGCGATTGCGATACTTGCCGTGGGAGGCACCTCCAGCGGCGGACTCGGATTCAGCCGGGAGACGCTCTCGATTTTTAGATTCCGGGCCAAGTCCATAAGAACTGGTCTCGGGTATCGCCGATGAGACCGCCGGAAGAGGGTGGTTTTCCGTCGCCTGTCGGTAAATCGTCCAAACACTTTCGGGTAGTTCCGTTCGCCCGCTTGGGACACTTTCCCGTCAAAGGCAGAACCAGCCGGTTCCGCCCGAGGCCACGTGTACCATTGGCCTATACCTATATTCTACAGTCGGCTTACGAGTGGCCGACTGATCCGGAGGCTTCATTGGTAAGATAGCACCTACGTTGATCAGTGGCCGAATATTCTATGCGGCCTGCCGAGATTCCCGATGCTACCGTCTCGCCCAACACAGACGAGGTATTATCCAGCCCAAAATGAAACCAATATTAGAATTCTCGACAAACGTCGCGCCGACGGCAAGGGTTCGCACGAGCAGGCGACGCAAATAGAGTTGAACGAAAATGCCTGACCCGGATCGACTTCTCCATACGCTGGACCAAGCCCGCCTGGCATTTCTTGAAACGTCAGGAAGGCGCGGGCATTTCGTCGACCTAGAAGGCGCAAATGAAGTTCTCGTGGTAGGCGACCTGCATGGACATGTCGATAACTTTCGGCGAGTCCTTGCCACAGCCGAACTGGCCGACAAGCCTGCTCGTCATCTCGTGCTCCAGGAACTCGTGCACGGACCATTTCACTATCCGAACGGAGGAGATAAATCGCACCAATTAGTCGACCTCGTGGCAGCACTGAAATGCCAATATCGCCACCGCGTTCATTTGTTGTTGGGAAATCATGAGCTGGCGCAATGGACCGGACAATGGATCGCGAAGGACGAGCTGGACCTGAACGAATATTTCAACAGGGGGCTTGCAGAAGCCTACGGCCCGCGTGCGGATGAAATCTATGCGGCATACTTGGCGCTTTTTGCCGTCGTGCCCGTTGCCGTGCGGACGGCGAATCGAGTTTTGCTCACACACAGTTTGCCGTCGTCAAAACTCCTTGCGGATTTCGATCCCGAAAGATTAAAGTGCGAGACGTGGGAACAGCGCGACCTGACGCGCGGCGGCTGCGCTTACTCATTGCTTTGGGGCCGAGACACGAGTCAAGATAATGCCGATGCGTTCTTGAGGAAGATGGACGCTGAGTGGTTGATTACCGGTCATATACCATGCGATGCCGGCTTCGCCGTTCCGAATAACCGACAAATCATCCTCGATGCGAAAGGCACACCAGCGGCCTACTGCTTGTTCCCGACCGATCGCGCCGTGACTCACCAAGAACTTGTCGAGACAATTACCTTACTGCCATGAACTTGGATACTGAACCGGCCACGCCGCGCCGCTCACTTCCGGAAACCCCGCTCGACGCATTGGGTCCGGTGATCCGCGAGCGCGTCAACATCGACAACAAGGTTTTCCTGATTGATCGGCCGGACGAATCGGATCAAACGCTGAATCATCCCGCCGTTCGCGCGGAATTCGCCGTCGACGAGTACCTGCCGTTCTGGACCGACCTCTGGCCCGCGGCGCGGATGTTGGCGAAAGTCATCTTGCGCGAGCCGTGGCAGCCGAACGTCGAGGCACTTGAAGTCGGTTGCGGCCTCGGCTTGCCTGGTATCGCCGCCATGTCTCGCGGCCTGCGCGTCATCTTTAGCGATCTCGATGCCACCGCACTCCGTTTCGCACAGAGCAACGCACGGCTGAACGGCTTCGATGATTTCCGGCTCCTCCAATTCGACTGGCACGCGCCGCCGGCTGATTTGAAGGTGCCGCTCATCTTGGCTTCAGATCTCATTTACGAACTGCGAGCCATCAATCCTCTGGTTGCTTTGATCAAACGCATGCTGTTACCGGGCGGAGTCTGCCTGTTGACCGACCAAAATCGACTACCTTCCTATAACCTTACCGACGCGCTTATCGGCGAAGGCCTGCTGTACACGACGCGCATTCTGCACGCCGGTTCCCCTGGAGGGCACCGTGTACGGGGGACGTTGTATAGGATCTCGAAACCGGTCTGAGCTAACATCACGGCCTGGCGAAAAGCTAAGGTTCGTGCCACGACGTGGCGGTACTCCGACACGTCGTGTCGTACGGCCGAGGTGTGGCCCTTGGCTATGAAACGCTTTTTTCAACGCGATGCTGCGCGGTCAAGGGTGATAATGCTTGTCGAAGCCTGAAGCCAATCTCTGCAGGTAACGCACGACGTGCCGGGGTACCGTCACATCGTGGCACGTCAAACACGAGGATTCTTTCGACGCTCGACTTGGAGACCTCACGTTGCCGTCGATTGTTGAGGGGTGAAAATTCCACACTTTGGCATTTCAATTGCAAATTAACTATGCGACGATATGCATTGTTGCGTCCGGTGGAACGCATTATCACTGAGGTCATTCATGGCCCAGGCCAACCTCAAGATGTTCGCGACGTCGCTCGCCACCTATGCGCCAAGCAACTCAATACTACGGCTCGTGGAAGTCTGCTCATTCGGATGACCGGTGACGACACGGTCATCGGCGGAGTGTACGGCAATTCGAATTACGTGGCCGATGCTCGGGCGCGACTGGAAGTCGATCTGGTCAAACAAAAGTTGCGCGAGGCCGGCGTCGATGTGCTCCAGTTCGGCCTCAGTCTGGACGGCTACTCGTGGGCGTTGCTCGTCAAAGTGGACGACGGACATTACCAAACCGACGTCGGCCGGACTTTTCAGCGCGAGCTTCGCAAGGCCTTTCTCGATGAAGTCGTAGCGGACGTGCACCGCGCTCTGTTTGGGGCCCCGACCGATCCTGAAGATTGAACGAGTATTCAACTTCTGCCGTCGACGCTGACGATTTCAATCGACACCTTCCCAAGGACACGAACGAGCGGCAAGAACGGCGTAAGCGATTGCGTTTCGTGCCAACTATGATCGGCAATCTTCAGATGCATCGCGCCGATGTGCGTCCGGCCGAGTGTCGGCTCGAGCGGTAGCCACTGATTCTCAACGAAAACTTCAACCCACATGTGGTAACTGAAAACCGGGCGACCGCCCGAGACATGGTAGACCAGTCCCAGTGCCGTGCGCGACGGCACGCCGGCCGCCCGGCACATCGCTGCGGTCAGGAACGAAAACTCGGTGCAATCGCCTTGCAGTGTCCGCGCCACCTGGTCCGCCGGCGATACGGTGCCGGTGCCAGCGACCGGTTTCATGTTTCGATGGACCCACTGCTCAATCCGCAAGGCTTTTGTCCACGGGTTCGCTTCGGTGCCTACGGCCTGTTTCGCATAGTCGCGGATGCGAGGATCGTCGCTCCGAATGTAGAAAGAACTTCGCAAGTATTCCGGTCCAGCATCTCTCGACTTCACCGTCACCGTTGGTTGCCGTCGGGCGTGCGTGTGCAACTCGAAGGTGTTCCCTTTGGCGTTCCGGATCTCCTGGCCGTCGTCTTGTGCAAAAGCCGATGCGGCACTGTCGTCACCCTGTATGGTCAGGCGGAATACCGCAGAGTTAGCGTCGTAAGGCCGCGTAAGGAGCCGTTTGGCCGGCACCGACTGGCCGATACCAACATCGATGGTCGCCGCCCCGGCAGGGGCTGTTGCGGACTGCCGTGTCGTTCGGACGAGTGTCACGACACCGAGCGGCGCCATGTCGAACTGCGAACGCACAATCTCACGACCTTCTGTTAGCCAAAGCGACAGCTTCGGAAGTTGCACATTCCCAATCTTGTCGGGAACAGCTTCGACGTGGAGCAAGCGCTCTCGCTTTCCGGTTTCCGGCGACAGTACTTCTTCAAAGTCTTTCACCGCCACTCGAGCGGTAACCACCGAAGTCACGGTGGGCTCGAAGTAGCGGTAACTGAAATTATCCCCAGGTTTGCCGGCCCGTTCGCGAAATATCTGCGATTGTCGATAAAGCCCGAAGACCTCCGGACTCCAGTGGATAGTCTTGTCTAACCGTTTACCGCCGTCGACCTTGACGTGGAGTCCATCGTTCACGACAGTGCCACGCATTTCGAGCTGCTGAGTTCGGCCGAGGAATTGGCGCATGGACACGGCAGTTACTATTCCCTCACGCGTTTCGTCGCTGCCGGTTTCCATGCGAAGGTTAACCGTATCCTTGGCTCTCTTGACGGTGAGGCTTAGCTCGGTGGAGGTCCGCAGGATTCTGTCACCGTTATTAGGGGTCTCGCGCACGATGGTATGGACAAAGCCGGCCTTAACGCCGGCGATGTAAGCCGCATCCCAGGTTTCAAGAGCGATTGGATCGGAGGCCCGTGCCACACTGAAGCCGATAGCGAAGTGGACAACTGCGACGCATGCCGTGATTGCTACACGCATTTTCAGGCTCCGGTCAAATCATGTCTGCATATCCAACTTCTCATCGGATAAGGGGAACGGCGACAACGCACAAATAGTGCTTGAGTTGCGTCTCCCAAAACGTCCAGGCCGCGTAAGCCATCCAGTCGCAACGACTTCTACTCTGGCCCTGGACTTCGCGGCAGAATTGGACCGGATACGCCGCGTTGGAATTCACCGTAACCTATACTTCGCATAGACCAAGGTGCTAGTTGTTGTATCCCCCAAATCCCCCGATCACCCGTCCGATCCGCGAACAGGGTAGACCCGTGAGCTCCAAAAAACTGGCGGACCATCTTCAAGTCGACCGCTACGGCGATTTCGTCCTTACCGAGGCCATTCGGCCATCGCTCGACCTGCAGGTCGTGCCCCGGCAAGGATACCGGCGCGACACGTATCACGACAAGAAAGCGAAGCTGAATATTCCCGTGCTCGCTGCCGCTGTCACACGCGATCGGCTCTTCGAGGTGTTTCTCGCACTGCTCGAACCGCTGGGTGATGAAGTCGACGTGGTTTTGGAAACGAGCCATGACAGCGACGATGCACGCCATCGCGACTTGCAACGCGACCACATCGATCGGCCCGTGCTCGAGAGTTATCTCTGTGAGTTCGAGGACTTGCTGTTGAATGATGGCTGCACGGGCGTCGCGGTAATCGGCAACCAGGGGCCGATGGAGGTGCAGTTTGACGAGCACAAACTAATAATCGTCTACGCTCACAATCTCGAGCCATTCGAAGAAGTCCTAGAGGCCCACGGCATCGCGCGCGACGACAAACTCAAGCTCATCACCGAGGGAGAGCACTTGCACACCACCGACCCTCGCTACACCAATGCGTTCGATCAGCTTCGGCAACGGCTCGGCATCGGGCAGCATGCGGAACATGTGAATTGGGAGTAGCGCTAACCAAGCCCACGGATTGCAATCCGTGGGCTTAGAGCTTACGGTAACGGCAGGTTGTTGAACTCGAACTCGATCGGATGTTGCATCGTCACCCACTTGTAGTAGATGAGCTTTGCGGGCTTACCGAGCTTCTCCCGGCCTCGATTCGTGAAGAGCAATTCAAGCTGAGCCTTATTCGCTTCAACGTGTTCCCAACCGGCATGCTGGGTCGCGTACTTCGTTCCTTTGTCGTCGACTAATTCGAAGTGTTCCGGCATCGAGTTAACCCAGTGAAATTGATGATGGCCGTCCTTGGTTCCTTCATCGGAAATGGTGATTTTGATTCGATAGCTGCGATTATCGTTTCGATCTCCGCCAGCGTCGCCGACATCGAGCGTGACCTTCCCCGACGTGAATTTCTTCCCCTTCGCCTTTAGTGGCTCTTCGATAATGATGTCAGGCCGTTGCTCCGCCAGCAGAGTCGCCATGACGGTTCCCTTGAGCGACTTCAGTTTCTGCGAGGTTGCGGACGGCCGCACAAGGGCGATTTGCGTCATCAAAGTGTGTGTCTTGCTGGATCCCTCCGCCACATTAGAATCGAGGTCAACCTGTGGCGCAAAGAACTGTCGAATCATGCCGTTCCACAACCCATGCGGCACTGGTTGGTCGAGCTGTACCGGCAGTAACATGCTGCGATTCTGATCGTCGTAAGCCGATGTCAACTTGACTTCACCTAACCCAAGCAATGGAATCTTGGGTTCTGTGCTCACCAAAAAGGAGAAGGTGAGCGACTCTGAACGGGCTTGGCCTTCCCCGCCTTGGCGCGCCATCTGCGCTAGGTCGATGCCGCGTTGATACTGAAACCCTTGGGCACTTAGACGCGCTACTCCGATGTGATGCACGAACGGTGAACTGTGCCCGGAGTACATGAGCTGAAAACCATGATTCTCGTCAGGATGCAGAGTAAGCTGGGCGGCCTCCATGACCCGGCCCATCGCTTCCCAAAACGTAAGCTTGTCAAAATTGAAGTCATAAAGCAGCCGATCACGATTGCCATCGGGTTGAATTTGGATGGGATATCCGGTTTGTTTGGCGATCTCGGCAATGGCGTCCCGTGCAGGCCGGCGCATTAGCCGCAATGATATTCGCTTTGGCTCCAACGCTGCAGCGCGTTCTAAGTTCGAAACCAATCCTTCCGCACGTCGCCGTACTTCTGCATCGGTATGCGCCAGTGCCTTTCGAATATGCGGGAGTGACTCGACTCCGAGCTTGAGCAAACTTGCCACCGCAGCTTCCCGCGCGTCGAAGTTCGTGGCTCCCAACTGCTCGATAAGCTTTGGAATCGAGGACTCTGTGTACTTGCCAAGTCCAGGACTCGGCGCAGGGGCAGGAACCAGTAGCACCGTTGCCAAGAGGATGCGGCACATCGGACGAACTCCACCGCGTTGTGAACTGCCAGGTGACGAATCTTAACTATAACGGAGGTCGTGTCCGTTCCGCAAGGACCGAGAGAAAGATTCAAGATGGGAAGATGAGAAGTGCGTTACGGGCGGTCGCTATTCGCGAAAGCGTTCCATGAGGTAGCCATCTTCAGAGTCGTAATACCCCCGGAAAATGCGCACGGCCCGATAACCGGCTTCTCTTAACAGGCACTGCACACTCAGGTTCGACTCCGGAACGGTTGCCTGAATGCGATCTTGCGGATGGGTGAATTCCTGATTGAGGCGGCCGACTAACGTCTTACCGAGGCCGCAGCGGTGATAATCTGCCGTGATTGCCAGGTTTAACAGGGTGACATGCAACGGCTGACGTGGCCGAAACCATTTGGCCCAATGCGGTTGCTCCTTGCCGGTGTCGGGTGAAGCATCCTCGCGCTGTGGTTGCAGGCTTACGACGTAGATCAAGAATCCAACCACTCGCCCCTCGGCTTCCGCGACCCAGCCGGCGGTGTTCGGCGTTTGAATAACTGCCTTTAGATCTTGCTCGGTCCACCGCAGTGCCGGCGGCTGTTGTTCGATCTGCATCAAGGACGGCAAGTCTCGGTGGAGAATCCGTCGAAGTGCCAAATTCGTCAGTGGAAGCGTTGTTGTGGTGCTCATGTATGTTGCCTGGCTTAAGTCCCCTCGTCGTCGAGTGGACATCGTTTTGCAAAGGTCGTGCCGCGGTGAATCCCGGCGCAACATTCTGCTTTTGTAAGTGCGCTCTGGGCTTAACTCGTTCGCTGAAAATGAATTAGAATGGTGAGTGCAATTTAGGTAGGAAGTCTCCAATCCAAACGGGTGCATCGTGCAGGTTTACAGGGCGCTCCTTGCCCATTAAGAAAGGTTAACAGATTCGAAAGACTTTGCTGGTCAGGAAGATTCATGGCGAGCGGGTTGTCCAACTAGCACAGGTTAACGATTGTTTGTTAGACTATATTGCCTAGAATTGGCGCTAAGCCACACAGGGATTGGCACCCGAGTCTCTGTCGCCCATTTGACTGGGTCAATGTTGCCCCGGCAAAGCGGTATGACCGCGCCGGGGCATTTTTGTTGATTGGTCCCCACCGCCGATGTGATTCCGCGCAAAAACGAGGTACTTATGCAGACGCTTCAAGAGCCACGAAACGCCACGGAAATGGCCATGTTGCTCTCTGCCTTGACATCGCTCAAGAAAGGAAGCCGCGGCGTACGATTGCCGGTTGAATGGACCGGTGTCGCGGGAAAAGTGGCCGAAGCATTCAACGAGGTTGTCGAGCAGAATGAACGGCTCGCCGGTGAGCTCGCTCGATTAAGTCGCGTAGTCGGCAAAGAGGGAAAGTTAAGTCAACGTTTGGCACTGGCCGATGCCGGAGGTTTCTGGACCGAAAGCGTCGAGTCGGTCAACGAACTCATCGATAACCTGGTGCACCCCACGAGCGAAACTGCCCGCGTCATCGGCGCCGTTGCCCAGGGTGACCTGTCGCAAACGATGGCCCTGGAAGTAGACGATCGGCCGCTTCAGGGTGAATTCTTACGTACCGCAAAGACCATCAACCGCATGGTGGATCAGCTTGGTTCGTTTGCCGCGGAGGTGACCCGCGTGGCCCGCGAGGTCGGCACCGAAGGTAAGCTCGGCGGCCAGGCGAAAGTCAAGCGCGTTGCCGGTACATGGAAAGACCTTACCGATTCCGTGAACATGATGGCCGGCAATTTGACTGCCCAGGTGCGCAACATCGCCGAAGTCGCAACCGCCGTCGCTACCGGAGACCTTTCCAAGAAGGTTACGGTGGATGTCAAAGGCGAAATCCTCGAACTAAAAAACACCATTAACACGATGGTGGACCAACTACGGTCATTCGCATCTGAAGTCACCCGTGTGGCTCGCGAGGTCGGCACCGAAGGAAAGCTCGGCGGCCAGGCGCGGGTTGAGGGCGTTTCTGGTACCTGGAAGGACCTCACCGACTCGGTCAACTCCATGGCAGGAAACCTGACCGCCCAAGTGCGTAACATCGCGGCGGTCACGACTGCCGTTGCCAACGGTGACTTGTCCCGACAAATCACCGTTGATGTCAAAGGCGAAATCCTCGAACTAAAAAACACCATTAACACGATGGTGGACCAACTTAGTTCATTCGCATCGGAAGTGACGCGTGTGGCCCGCGAGGTCGGCACGGAAGGCAAGCTGGGCGGCCAGGCTCAGGTCCCAGGTGTTGCCGGCGTGTGGAAAGACCTAACCGACAACGTGAACTTCATGGCGTCGAACCTCACGGCGCAGGTGCGCAACATCGCCGACGTCACCACCGCCGTCGCCAACGGTGACCTGTCCCGCAAAATCACCGTCGATGTGAAGGGCGAAATCCGCGAGCTCAAGAACACCATTAACACGATGGTGGACCAACTCGGTTCGTTTGCATCCGAAGTGACGCGTGTGGCCCGTGAGGTCGGCACCGAAGGCAAGCTCGGTGGACAAGCCGACGTGCCCGGCGTCGGCGGCACATGGAAGAATCTCACCGACAGCGTGAACTCCATGGCCGGCAACCTTACCGACCAGGTGCGAAACATTGCCGACGTGACGAAGGCCGTCGCGACCGGCGACCTTTCCAAGAAGATCACCGTCGACGTCAAAGGCGAAATCCTCGAGCTCAAGAACACCATCAACACGATGGTGGACCAACTTCGTTCATTCGCATCGGAAGTGACCCGTGTTGCGCGCGAGGTCGGCACCGAAGGCAAGCTCGGCGGCCAAGCCGACGTAAAGGGCGTCGCCGGCACCTGGAAAGACCTTACCGACAGCGTGAACTTCATGGCGTCCAACCTCACCGGGCAGGTGCGCAACATTGCCGACGTCACCAAGGCCGTGGCGAGCGGCGACCTTTCACGCAAGATCACCGTCGACGTCAAAGGTGAAATCCTCGAATTGAAGAACACCATCAACGCCATGGTGGATCAGCTTAATTCTTTCGCTTCGGAAGTAACGCGCGTGGCTCGTGAAGTCGGCACCGAAGGCAAGCTCGGTGGTCAGGCGGAGGTCAAGGGCGTGGCCGGAAGCTGGAAGGACCTCACCGACAGCGTGAACTCCATGGCCGGCAACCTGACGGCGCAAGTCCGCAACATCGCCGACGTCACCACGGCCGTCGCTAACGGTGACTTGTCGAAGAAGATTACGGTCGATGTCCGCGGCGAAATCCTGGAGCTCAAGAACACCATCAACACGCTGGTGGACCAACTGCGTTCGTTTGCGTCTGAAGTGACTCGTGTGGCCCGCGAAGTCGGCACCGAAGGAAAACTGGGCGGCCAGGCGGATGTAAAGGGCGTGGCCGGCACTTGGAAAGACCTGACCGACTCGGTGAACATGATGGCCGGCAATTTAACCGGCCAGGTGCGCAACATCGCCGACGTCACTAAGGCGGTGGCCGCCGGTGACTTGTCCAAGAAGATCACCGTCGACGTCAAAGGCGAGATTTTGGAGCTCAAGAACACCGTCAACACGATGGTGGACCAGTTGCGTTCGTTCGCGGCCGAGGTAACCCGTGTGGCCCGCGAAGTCGGCACCGAGGGTAAGTTGGGCGGCCAGGCCAAGGTCGAAGGCGTGTCCGGGACCTGGAAGGATCTCACGGATTCGGTGAACATGATGGCCGCCAACTTGACGAGCCAGGTGCGCGGCATCGCCAAGGTCGTGACGGCGGTCGCCAACGGCGACTTGAAACGAAAACTGACGGTGGAAGCCAAAGGCGAAATCGCCGAACTTGCCGACACCATCAACAGCATGATCGAAACGCTGGCCACGTTTGCCGATCAAGTGACGACGGTGGCCCGTGAAGTCGGTGTCGAAGGGCAGTTGGGCGGTCAGGCAAAGGTGCCGGGTGCTGCCGGAACGTGGAAAGCTCTTACCGAAAACGTCAATCAGCTCGCCGCAAACCTGACGACGCAGGTGCGTGCCATCGCCGAGGTTGCCACGGCGGTAACCAAGGGCGACCTGACCCGGTCCATCGCCGTCGTCGCGCAAGGCGAAGTCGCGGCGTTGAAGGACACCATCAATGAGATGATCCGCAACCTCCGCGATACGACTCAGAAGAACACCGAACAGGACTGGCTGAAGACCAACCTTGCCAAGTTCAGCCGCATGCTCCAGGGGCAACGCGATCTAACTAACGTCGGCCGAATGGTGCTTTCCGAGCTTTGCCCCGTGGTGAGTGCACAGTTCGCCGAATTTTACGTATTCGACGGCCGACCCGGGCAAGACGCGCTCACCTTGCTTGCGAGTTTCGCGTCTGAGGGCAAGGAGTCCATCGGTAAGCAGGTCGGGCTCGGTCAGGGACTAGTCGGACAGTGTGCGGTGGAAAAACAGAAGATCACCCTCGATCGTCTGCCGCCGGACTACATCCGCATCACTTCCGGTCTCGGCGATGCCGCGCCGCGCAGCGTCCTCGTTCTGCCGTTGGTGTTCGAGGGCCAAGTCAAGGGTGTGCTCGAATTAGCATCGTTCGAAGGCTTTAATCCGTCACACCAGGCGTTGTTGGATCAATTGACCGAGTCGTTTGGAATCGTCCTCAACACGATTGATGCCAACATGCGGACGGAAGACCTGCTGAAACAGTCGCAGTCGCTCGCCCAGCAATTGCAGACCCGGCAGGAACAGTTGCAACAGACGAACGAAGAGCTACAGGACAAGGCACAGCTTCTGGCTCGGCAAAACCAGGAAGTCGAACACAAAAATCAGGAAGTGGAGCAAGCGCGCCAAGAACTCGAAGAGAAAGCCAAACAGCTGTCGCTCACCAGCAAGTACAAGTCGGAATTCCTTGCCAACATGTCGCACGAGTTACGCACGCCGCTCAACAGCTTGCTCATTCTTTCCGACCAGTTGTCGAAAAACCCGGAAGGCAATCTCACGACGAGACAAACCGAGTTTGCCAAAACCATTCACTCGTCAGGCAACGACCTGTTGACTTTGATCAACGATATCCTTGACCTGTCGAAGATCGAATCGGGCACGGTCGTGGTGGACGTCGGCGAGCTTCGACTCAACGAACTGCGCGGTTATGTCGAGCGAACGTTCCGTCACGTGGCAGAGGCAAAGGCCGTCGAATTCATCAGTCGCTTCGACAGTCGCCTGCCCGTGTCCATTCTTACCGACGCTAAGCGGCTCCAGCAAATTATCAAGAATTTGCTGTCGAACGCCTTCAAGTTTACCCATCGAGGTCAGGTGACGCTTTCCGTCGAACGTGCCGAATCCGGCTGGAGTTCCGACAACGAAGATTTAAATCGCGCCTCGGAAGTGCTTGCTTTCGCGGTGGCCGACACCGGCATCGGCATATCTTCCGACAAGCAACACATAATCTTTGAAGCCTTCCAGCAAGCGGACGGTTCCACGAGCCGCAAGTACGGCGGAACCGGGTTAGGCCTGGCCATTAGCCGTGAATTGTCGCGGTTGCTTGGCGGCGAGTTGAGGTTGGTATCGAGTCCTGGCCGTGGCAGCACCTTTACACTCTTTCTTCCGGGGGCCTATGCTCCGTCGCGTTTGCACCGCAAACCAGCGTCGACGCCGGAAGTTCACGCCGAAGCGCTTCGCACTAGCCGCATTCCTCCAACGATCGAGAAAGCGCCTCCCCGGCCGATCAGCAATGGCTCGAACGTGGTGAGTCCAGTCACCGAACCGGAGCCGAGCCTCGACGTCACCGTCAATGAGATTGGCGACGATCGGGAAAGCATCAAACCGGGTGATCGCGTATTAATGATCGTCGAGAATGATCTCGGTTTTGCTCGCTTCCTACTGGATGCCGCGCGGGATAAAGGATTTAAGGGATTGGTCACGTCACTCGGCGCCGGCGCCTTATCGCTTACGAGGGATTACAAGCCGGACGCCGTTGCCCTGGACATCTTTCTTCCCGACATGCAAGGTTGGCGTGTCCTGGAGCGACTAAAGCACGACATGACCACGCGGCACATCCCGGTCGGCGTGATCTCGACGGATGATGCACGGGAACGCGCCTTTGTGGAAGGGGCCGTGGCCTTCCTCCCGAAGCCGATTCAGAGCCGCGATGTGCTCGACAATTTACTTGGCATGATCAAACAACTGGTATCCAGCCGGGCCAAACACTTGTTGCTGGTTGACGCCGATGTCGACCGCCGAGCGCGGATTCTGGAACACATCGACATGGAGGATGTTCAAGTGGCCGCGGCCGGCGACACGGATGTTGTTCTGGAAATACTGAAGGCCCAACCGATTGATTGCGTCGTTCTGGCTCCGGGTTCCAAAGACGTTGCCGAAGGTATCGCCAACTTACGTTCCGCTAATGGCGACGCCGTCAGCGTGCGATTACCCGTCATCATCTACAGCGAAGCGGGCGACGATTCCGAACAAGACGGCCATTGGAAGAGGCTCGGCGAGGTGTGTAACGTGCGGATGGCGCGCTCTCCGGATCGACTGCTCGACTTGGTGACCTACCACTTGCATCGTCGGATCGACACATTGCCGGAAGGAAAGCGGCGTGCCTTGCTCGAGCTGCATCAATCCGACAAACTGCTCGCTGGACGAAAAGTGCTTATCGTCGATGACGACATGCGCAACATTTTCGCACTGTCCACGGTTCTCGAAGAGCATGACATGCGAATTGTGTCAGCGGACAACGGCCGCGATGCCATCACGATCCTTCAAGAAACACCGGACATCGATATCGTCCTGATGGACATCATGATGCCGGAGATGGACGGCATGGAAACCATGCGTGCTATCCGACGATTTCCGAATCTGAACGACCTCCCAATCGTCGCGGTTACCGCGAAGGCCATGAAGGGTGACCGGGAGAAGTGCATCGAAGCCGGCGCTTGGGACTATCTGTCAAAGCCTGTCGATACGGATCAGATGTTGGCGGTCTTGCGGGCGTGGCTGCATCGTTGATACACTACACCTTCATTTGAACGGAGAGTGTCGCGCCAATCGGCTGTTAAGGGGGGCCTTGCCGCGTCGCAACCTGTCGCTCTTGGAAAACCCACAGGTCCGAGTGGAATGCCAACGGACAAGCCGATCAACATTCTGGTCGTCGATGATTTGCCCGAGAAATTACTCGCTTATCGGGCGGTACTCGAAGAACTCGGCCAGAACCTCGTTATTGCCAGCTCCGGCGAAGAAGCCTTGAAGCTCGTCCTTCAGGACGAATATGCCGTTATCTTGCTGGACGTCAACATGCCGGGCATGGACGGTTTCGAAACCGCGACCATGATCCGTAAACGAAAGAAATCCTCCAAGACACCGATCATTTTCTTGACGGCTTTCGCCGATGAGATGCGTACGGCCCAAGGGTATGCTCTCGGCGCCGTCGATTACATCCCCACGCCGGTGGTGCCGGAAATCCTCCGCGCCAAAGTCAACGTGTTTATCGAGCTATTTCGGCTGCGCGAGAACACCGTGCGTCAGGCGGAGGAACATGCCAAACGAGAGGCCGCCGAGAAATCGGCCCGCCATGCAGATTTTCTGTCTCGAATCAGTGCATCCCTCGCGGACTGCATTGAGATGGAGAACTTCCTGGCGACGCTAGTCCGATTGCCTGTTCCTTATCTGGCCGGTTTGTGTGCAGTTACCTTGGCAGACCAGCGGCGCCGAAGCGTCCGCACGGAAGTTGCCTGGACCGATGAGATCGGAATTCTGGAAACGCAATCGATCACCGGCACAGCGCGAATCGACAGCACAATCGGCGAAACGATCGAGCGGGTGCTCGCCACCGGAAAACGTCAAGCGGTTCGATGCGATCGGCTCGTGATTCGGGCTCTGGAAGGTACGCCACCCATCGAGCGGGAACATGTAATTTCCCAATCACCTCTGGGTTTGACCGTAGTTCTGCCGCTGGGCACGCGCGGTAAGGTCCATGCGGTTCTTACATTGGCGCTCGGTTACTCGGGCCGAACCTATAACCCGGACGCGATCGCATTGGCTGACGACGTCGCCGGGCGGGCAGCGGTCGCACTGGAAAACGCCTTACTCGTTCGCAATATTCAGGAGGCAGACCGTCGCAAAGATGAGTTCCTCGCCATGCTCGCCCACGAGCTGCGCAATCCACTCGGACCCATTCGAAATGCCGTTCACTTGGCGAAGATGATCGGTCCGCACCAACCCGAAATGGACAGCGCCATCGAAATGATCGACAGGCAGGTCACCCACATCACCCGGCTGGTGGACGACCTCCTGAATATGACTCGCATTGCCAGCGGCAAGATTTCGCTGAAGAAGGAACCAACCGACCTTTGCCGGATCGTGCGTCAAACTACTAACGATTACCGCTCACTCCTAGAATCGGGCGGCTTGAGCCTCGACGTGTCGATTCCGAACTCTCCGGTGTGGGTCAATTGCGATCCAATTCGAATGGCACAAGTTGTTGGAAACCTGGTTCACAACGCGCACAAATTCACCGATCCGGGAGGCCGTGTACGTGTGTCCGTGGCTCCCGATTCGGAAAGCGACAGCGTCGCCATAACGATCCACGACACGGGCATTGGAATCGAGCCCGCGCTGCTTCCACGAGTATTCGGCGTGTTCGTCCAAGCGGAGCAAGGGCTCGATCGCAGTCGCGGCGGTCTCGGCCTTGGACTGGCTTTGGTTAGCGGCCTCGTCAGTCTGCACGGCGGCTGCGTTACGGCACATAGTGAGGGCATCGGAAAGGGCGCGGAATTCACGGTCCGATTGAAGGCGGGAGTCGACCGTTCGCCGGCGGTGAGCGTCGACCGGGAGTTGGTCCCCAACGGCACACCCCGTCGGATTCTCGTCATTGAGGACAATCGTGACACTGCCGAAAGTACGCGGATCCTATTGGCGCGCGAGGGCCACGACGTACGCATCGCTGCGACCGGAATCGACGGCATTGAGTCCGCACGCACGTTCCGCCCGGAAGTGATCTTGTGCGATATCGGCCTGCCGGGTGGGATGAGTGGATATGACGTCATTCGCGCCGTCCGCCAGGAAGCGGGGCTCGCGTCCACCTACGTTATCGCTCTCACGGGTTACGGCCGCTCGGAGGACCAGGAAAGAGCGATAGAGGCCGGCTTCAACCTTCACATCACCAAGCCCGTCGATTTTCCCTATCTCAGGCAAGCGCTGGCGGAACTGCCATAGGCGGTTAGGTTTCGAAGCTTTACCCATCCGCGGCAAGGTGGCCTGCCTTCGAAGCCGACAACCCCATTTGCGGCTTGTTGTCGCGCTGGATAGAATCGACTCCGTTGTCCAATTACAGGACGTTGCGGAGTGCTTGCATGCAATCCGAAGCCCAATTACGTTCGCAAGCATCCGTTTACCAACCCACATCGCGTCGGCCCATTTCGGACGCGTTTCGCAAAACCGCACAACTGGCCGTTCGGTTTTGTTGCCGCTACGGCATTCACCCCAATTTCGTTTCCTACTCGTCGATCGCGGCCTCGGCGGGGGCCGCGGCCTGCTTCTGGCTATCGAGCAACGTTCCCACGCTCCTGATTCCGGCAGTGGCCTTTTGCTATTTGCGCCTGTGGCTCAATATGCTCGACGGCATGGTGGCCCTGGCGTCGGGTAAGGCGAGCCGGAGCGGAGAAATTGTGAATGAGCTCCCGGACCGCATCTCGGATGTCGTGATATTTGTCGGCGTGGCTCATAGCGGCTTGTGCAATCCGTTCGGTGGGTATTGGGCAGCCATCTTCGCATTACTTGTGGCTTACATGGGTGTATTAGGCCAAGCGGTCGGAGCACAACGGGAGTTCAGCGGCTGGATGGCCAAGCCCTGGCGCATGGTAGCGCTGCACGTCGGAGCGTGGACCACGCTGGGAATAATCTGGTGGGGAAACGGTCAGATTCGCATCGGCGGACTCACCGTACTGGACTGGACCAACCTGCTGATTATCGTCGGGTGCATCCACACCGTCGCCATCCGCTTGCACCGGATTTTGCGGGCGCTTCGGAGGGAAGAAATCTCCCGCAGCACTCTTCACGATCGGCCGAAGGAGTAGCCCATGTCGCCGAGTGCCGCGATGGCGAGTGACGTTTTCCGGTTCTACGTAGCCGTCGTAGCCGCCCTTCTGCTTGTCGGAGCCCTGACGATCGTGGTCTTGAAATGGGGCCTGGGTTACAACGTGAGCCACGCCGGGCGCGCCCTACGGAGTTGGCTCTTCATGGTGCCAGTGGCGCTGGCATGCATTTTTCTGGGGCGCGAGGCGGCCATCATCTTTTTCACTGCCGTGGCGGCTCTAGGCTTCAAAGAGTACGCGCGGGCCACCGGGCTATATCGCGATTGGCTTATGGTCGGAGCCGTCTACCTGGGCATTCTCGCGATTGGCGTTGTCTCTCTCGTCGCCGACCCGACCGACGGCCGGCGAGGGTGGTTCGGGATGTTCATGGCCCTGCCCGTCTTTGTGATCGCCGTTATTCTTGTCATTCCGATCATCCGCGACCGCGCCCAGGGCCAGCTTCAAGTGCTGGCGCTCACCATCGTCGGCTTCATCTATTTCGGCTGGATGTTCGGACACCTGGGCTTTCTCGCCAATTCCCGTTACGCCTACAGTTACATCCTCTATCTCGTGTTCGCGGTGGAATTGAACGACGTGGCGGCGTATACATGCGGGAAGCTTTTTGGCCGTCACAAACTCCGGCCCAACATTAGCCCTAACAAGACATGGGAAGGCTCGCTGGGCGCGCTCGTGGTTTCGCTGGCGTTGCCCTGGGCTGTGTACTTTACGTTTCCTCATTTTCTGCCAAGAGAGTGCATTCTCGCCGGCTTGATTGTGGGAATCGGCGGGCAGATGGGAGACCTTGCGATCAGTGTGATCAAGCGCGACCTCGGCATCAAGGACATGGGGGCGGCCATCCCCGGCCACGGCGGGATCCTCGACCGCGTCGACAGTCTCATCTATGTCGCCCCGCTCTTCCTTCACATGGTACGATACTTTCACGACCTCTACTAAGTCGGTTGAAGGTGTCACGACGTGGACCCTTGGCACTATGAAACGGCTCGGGACCTTGACCAGTCGCTGGTCGAACGGCTACGGAACTTCCCCCGCGAGCCGGACATGTTCGTCTACGGCGCACGTTTGACCGCTACTTTGATGGTGCGCAGTTGGCTCCGGCTCTACCACCGATTGAAAATCACAGGTCGAGAGAACTTGCCGGTAGACCGGTCATTCGTCCTCGTTGCCAACCACGCCAGCCATTTGGACGTCCTGTGCCTACTGTCCTCTTTGCCATTGGGCAAAGTGCACCGGGCGTTTCCAGCCGCAGCACGAGATTACTTCTTCGTGTCGGCGCCGCGCGCCATCGCGGCAGCAATAGTCGTCAATGCGCTCCCCTTTGATCGCGGGATTCTGGGCTGGCAGAGCCTCGGCGTTTGTGGTCAATTGCTTCAAAACCCGGGAAACATCCTGGTGCTTTTCCCGGAAGGGACGCGATCGACTACCGGGAATATCGGCGAGTTTAAGCCGGGTATCGGTCTGTTAGTAGCAGGGACGGATGTACCCGTGGTACCGTGTTATCTCCATGGGGCCGGCCGGGCTTGGCCGAAAGGATGTTGGGTTCCCCGACCCCGACAAGTTCGGGTGACGATTGGTGCGCCGCGCGTGTATGGAAGCCACGTCCGCGGGAAGGCTTCCGCGCAGGAGATTTGCCGAGAGCTGCGCGAGGCGGTGCTGGAGCTCGTACCCGGCTCCGAAGCACGTACGCCGGACGGCCGAATGGAGGAACCGAAATGAGCAAAGTTTCGAGTGCAGTGGTGACGCCGCTAAGCTTCGCGCCGACAGAACACACCTTTGCGCTCTCCGACGGCACGGAGCTCTTCTACCGGGCGTGGCTGCCGGCCATTCCTGCGGAAAAAGCCTTGATTTTGTTCCATCGCGGCCACGAGCATTCCGGTCGTTGGCAAGAGACCGTGGAATCACTGGCGCTCGACGATGTTGCCGTCTTCGCATGGGATGCACGGGGACACGGAAGATCGCCTGGAGAGCGCGGCTCGGCCGAGAGCGTTGCCGCCGTCGTGAGAGATTTGGACGCATTCGTGCGACATATTCACGCGCGGCACGGAATCGCACCCGAAAGCATGGTGATGCTCGGCCATAGCGTCGGCGCGGTGACGTTGGCGGCGTGGGTGCATGACTATGCGCCGCCGATCCGGGGCATGATTCTCGCCACGCCCGCCTTCCGCGTGAAACTGTACGTCCCCTTTGCCGTGCCGTTCCTGCGGCTCCGGCAAAAACTCTTCGGGCACGGCTACGTGAAAAGCTATGTCAAGGCACGGATGCTGACGCACGATCCCGAGCAAGCAGACCGCTACAACGCAGACGAGCTAATCTTCCGCCAGATCGCCGTGAACATTCTCCTCGATTTGCATGACACATCGACGCGGCTTCTGGCTGACGCGGGCGCGATTACCGTGCCAACGCTCGTCCTTGCCGCCGATTCGGATTGGGTCGTGAAAGTCTCCGCCCAACGGAAATTCTACGAGGCGTTATCGTCGACGGTAAAGCGATTCGACATCTTGCCGGGGTTCTACCACGCGATCTTCCACGAGAAGGATCGCGCGCTCGCCATTGCAAAAGTGCGAGCGTTCGTCCTCGAATGCTTCCAGCGGCCGGTTGAGCCATCGCAGGCGCGAATTACCGATCCCCCTGCCTACACGAAGTCCGAGTACGACCGGCTTCGCGGTCCCGGTGGACTTCGGTACGTTCCCGTTCGCTTGATCATGAAGACAGTGGGTCGGCTCAGCCGCGGCGTGCGCCTTGGCTGGGAATCAGGTTTCGATTCGGGTCGAACCCTCGACTACGTGTATCAAAACACGCCGCAAGGAATTACGCCGTTGGGGCGCATGATCGACCGCGGCTACCTCAACAGCATCGGCTGGCGCGGGATTCGAGTGCGGAAGAATCACCTAGAGAAGGCTCTCCGTGAGCTGATCAAGAGAATCCACGCCGAGGGAAGACCGGTACGGATTCTCGACATTGCCGCCGGTGCCGGCCGGTATGTCCTGGAGACCATCCGGGACTTGCCGAACATTCCCGTGACGGCCGTACTCCGCGATTACAAGGAAGAGAACCTCGAGGCGGCTCGAAAGCTAACGCAGCAGTTTTCCTTGGACAACGTGACCGTCACCCACGGCGACGCCTTTGACCGCAGTTCGCTGGCCACCGTCACGCCACGGCCCACAATCGGAATTGTGTCCGGGCTTTACGAGCTTTTTCCGGAAAACGAGCCGGTGCTCCGCTCCTTAAGCGGAATGGCCGACGCCATCGAACCGGGTGGGTATCTCATCTACACGAACCAGCCCTGGCATCCCCAAGTGGAATTCATCGCCCGTGTCCTCGTGAATCGCGAAGGCAAGCCGTGGATCATGCGCCGACGGACCCAGGCAGAAATGGACGGCCTGGTACGAGCCGCCGGCTTCGAGAAACTCTCACAGGAGATTGACGATTGGGGAATCTTCACGGTGTCAGTGGCCCGGCGCGCCCGTCCCTGATGCGGTGTGCCCTGACGTCGGCTGCGCTCTCGCTGTTGTTTTTGATCATTTACGGGAGTTGCAACTGGATCACCACCCAGCGCACCGATGTTGGGACGTGGTTCTATTCGTGGGAGCGGTCCATCCCGTTCGTGCCCACGATGATCCTGCCGTACATGTCGATCGACTTGTTTTTTGTCGCCGCCCCATTTCTTTGCAGCAACCGGCGAGAGCTGACCATTCTCGCACGCCGAATCGTACTGGCGATCGTCATCGCCGGGATCTGCTTCTTACTTCTCCCGCTGCGCTTTGCCTTCGACCGTCCCCACGCAGTTGGCTGGCTTGGGGCGATCTTCGATTGGTTTCGGACCATGGATCACCCGCACAATCTGTTTCCGTCACTCCACATCGCACTTCAACTCATCCTCGTGGACCTCTACGCACGCCACACGCGCGGTTTGCTTCGGGCGGTGGTGGTTGTCTGGTTCGGTCTGATTGGCATCTCGACCGTGCTCACTTACCAGCACCATGTAGTTGACGTGCTGGGCGGTGTCGTTTTGGCGACATTCTGCTTTTACCTGGTCCGGGCCACTGCACTTCGGCTGCCCGTCGTTCGCAACTTTCGGATTGCGACGTACTACGTTGTCGGCACACTTACATGCTTGGCCGCGGCGATTTGGACCTGGCCGTTTGGCGGCATCCTACTTTGGCCGGCTTCCGCCTTGGCGATCATGACCGCGGCGTACCTCGGCATAGGCCCCGGAGTGTTCCGAAAGAGTAAGGGAAATATTCCGATTAGCGCCCGCCTCGTGCTCGGTCCAGTGCTTCTGGGACAGTTTCTCTCGCTCGCTTACTACCGAAGAAAGTGTCCCGCGTGGGATGAAGTAGTCCCCGGACTCTGGATCGGGCGCCAGCTTACCGACGTCGAGGCGACGCAGGCTGTCCACCAAGATGTGACGGCCGTTCTTGATCTGACCGCTGAATTCTCGGAGGCTTCGCCGTTTCTCGCGCGGACCTATCTCCACTTACCGATTCTCGACTTGACGGCGCCGACGTTGAGCCAGCTTCAACAGGCTGCGGCTTTTATCGCGGAACAGGCAGCGACCGGAGTCGTGTACGTGCACTGCAAAATCGGTTATTCGCGCAGCGCCGCTGTCGTCGGCGCCTTCCTCCTAGATAGTGGAAAGGTTGACACGGCGGAAGCGGCCGTAGCGCTCCTAGGCAGAGTGAGGCCACAAATCGTCATTCGGCCTGAGGCCTGGGCCGCATTGCGTAGCTACGAGCGAGAGTTAGGAGCGCCCCTTGTAGGACTCGAACCTACAACTGACACTAACTAAGAATGTAGCGCTTAAGCACCACGGAACTTCAAAAATCCTCGTGCGATCGCATTCCGGAATGGCGGGTGTCAGCCCGCCATTCCGTCACACTGTCGCCGACTAACGCCGGCTGCTCGGGGAGCGACGTTTTCGTGATTTGGTTAGAGAAGAGTCCAGCTCCGGGTCCGCTGTGACCAAATGAGCGATATCCTGTCGTTCCGAACCGCCTGCGCTCGACCTGCCGGCGCCGGAATCCAGCCCGCCACCGAAGGCGTCGGCCTTGTCGAGTTCGTCGAGGATTGTGTCGGTGTCCTGGTCCCAGTAGGCGCTGTCAGACGATGAGCTCGCATCGATGACGACGTAAACGTTGCCGGCATCGACGAACTCGCCGACATCTTCGTCCGGGACGCCGATGACGAGATCGGCTAACCCATTGCCGTCGAAATCCCCGGCGCTCAAAGCCTTGCCGAGATGATCATCCGTTTCGGATTCGCCGTTCTTCAGATCTTCTTGCACGAAAGTGACATTGTTCGCGACGCTGAGACCTGCCCCGGTACCGTACATAAGGTTCACGGTGCCCGCATCCACAACGCCGGCGACATCTTCCATGGGTGCCGCGATTGCTAAGTCGTCAAAGCCGTCTTTGTCGAAATCCGCCGCGACTAGAGAGGAGCCCCAGGTATCATCGACTTCAGATGTATTGCTACCGCCCAGGTTCGATTGGCTGAAAAAGACCTTCAAACTGGTGCCGCCCGCCGAGCCTTCATAGATTCGAACAAGACCGGCTCCGGTTACCCCGCCCCCGCCGGCGGCCAAAGCGAAGGGTGCGCCGGCCGCCACATCATCGAAGCCGTCGCCGTTAAAGTCGCCGCTTGTCAGTGCGCTTCCGTTTTCGGCACCTGGAAAGGCGGTCGATTCGATGTCGCTTCCCACCGGACTCAAACCATTCGGGGACGCGAAAATAACGACGATGACTCCGGAGTCGTCGGCAGTGCCCACGTCTGCGAGCGGGGCAGCAACCGCTAGGTCACTCCCGCCGTCGCCGTTAAAGTCGCCGGAAGAAAGGGTGGCGCCGAACGCATCGCCGGCCGAAGCGGTTCCGACCATCGCCGGACTATCCATGTTGAACGTCTGATTCCCCGGCGGCTTCAGGCCCGCCCCACCGCCGTAAAAAATGTGGATACCGCCCGCGTCAACCGTACCTCCCACGTCCTGCCCCGGTACACCAACCGCGAGATCGCTGAATCCGTCTTTGTTGAAATCGCCGGATGCCACGCTGCTTCCGAAAAGATCGCCGGCTTCCGCGATATCACGAACGCGGTTAGTGTCCTCATGAAGGAATTCGTCCTTGCCTTTAAAGCCGGTCAAGTCGCCGTAAAGCACATGGATCGCGCCGGCATCGACCAGGCTGCCGATGTCTTCGCCGGGGATGCCAATCGCGAGATCGGCGAATCCGTCGGCGTTGAAGTCACCGCCGGCCAGCGCGGTACCGAAACCATCGTCAGTCTCCGCCGTGTCAAGGATATCGATGGAATCCTGAGTCCAGAGTTGATTGCCGGTGCTCGTCAACCCGCCTGCCGAGCCGAAGATAACGTGCACGGCACCGGCATTATCCACGCTTCCGAAGTCTTCTCCCGGCGCGGCAACAGCTAAATCATCAAACCCGTCGCCGTTGAAGTCGGCCCACAAACTTGCGAGAAGTCTTCGACTTTCGAGGATCTCCAACGAAGGCCGCCACGGTCGGTTTTTGTTTCTCTTGCGTTGCATGGTCTGAAACTCCAAGTTAGAGGTTGAGCGGGCAGTCGGTACGTACGACGGACCCGCATGTGAAAAACACATGTACATCGACACTGAGCGGCGGGCGTTAGCCCGCTGAGCCGTCGCGTCTCAGCCGGCTAACGCCGGCCGCTCGGGTTGCGGCGCTTGTTCAATTTGTTGCTGGGCGCGTCGTAATCGAAATCGGCGGTGATGAGACAGGATGGATCACGTGGACCCGAATCGTCGCGGCCCGCGCCAGCGTCGAGGCCGCCGCCAAAGTGATCCCCGTTCTCGGAAACGTCGAAGATTCCGGGTGTGTCCTGGCCCCATGATTTCGCACCTGTAAACGTCGTGCCGCCGTTGAGGGTGAAGACCCGGCCGGTATCAATCACCGTTACGCCGATATCTTCGAACGGCGCGCTGATCACGAGATCCGCTTTGCCGTTGGCATTAAAGTCCGCCGAGCTGAGCACTGCGCCCAAGAGATCATCATTTTCAGACGCGTCGCCGGTTGCCATCGTTTCTTGAGTAATGCGCGTGCCCGAGATTGTGAGTCCGGACGCGCTCCCGAAGATCGCATACATCTGTCCCGCGTCGCCGGCCGAGGCGATGTCTTCTCCTGGCACGCCGATCGCGAGGTCATCGAAGCCGTTGCCGTCGAAATCCGCCGACGTAAGGGCAGCCCCGAAGTGATCATTCGCCTCGCTCAGTGCACTGGATATCGAGAGGTCCGATTCCGCTGCGGCGATATTGGGCAGTAGCCCAGTGGGCGTGCCATGATGGATTGCAAAGTAACCCACCTCAGTTGTGGCGCCATCGTTGTGGAACGGTGCGCCCGCGGCAAGGTCGTCTCGACCATCGCCGTTGAAGTCTCCCACCGCCAAGCTGCTGCCGAAATTCGCGCCCGAGGATACCGTGGTGCCGTGCAACTGATTGCCGGTCGCCCCCAAGCCGGAAGCACCTCCAAACATAACGGCCACGGCGCCCGCGTCGATGCTTGAGAACCAGTCAAACAACGGCACGCCTATCGCCAAATCGTCACGGCCATCGCCGTTGAAATCGCCTGCTGCCACGGCATGGCCGAACGAGTCTCCCGCCGCGGCGTCCCCGAGCATATTCGGGCTATCGAGGTCGAAAGTCTGGTTTCCAGCCGGTCCGATGCCGAAGCTCCGGCCGTAAAAGATATGCACACCGCCGGCGTTCACTTTTCCGGGCAAGTCTTGGCCCGGCACCCCAACGGCGAGATCAACGAATCCGTCGTTATTGAAATCGCCCGCCGCCAGGCTACGCCCAAAAAGATCGCCGGTCTCGCAGATGCCGCTCACCAGGTTAGTGTTCTGGTGCAGAATGTAGTCGCCCGAACCGGTCAGCCCGGTCGCCGAGCCGAAAATGAAATGCACGGCACCCGCGTCCACGGCGGCGCCGATGTCCTCACCGGGCACGCCGACTGCCAGGTCCGTAAAGCCGTCATTGTTGAAATCGCCGCCGGCAAGACTGGCGCCGAAGGTGTCGCCCGCTTCGGATGAATCAACCGAACCGAGGCTTGTCTGCGTCAACACCTGGCTGCCCGTCGCCAAAAGCCCCGATGCCGTACCGTAAAGCACCTGCACCATTCCTTCGCCGTTATCTTCGCCGGGTACGCCGATGGCCAGGTCGGCAAAGCCGTCACCGTCGAAGTCGGCGTAGACGGATAGAAGTCGGCGAGCTTCAAGAGGTTCCAAACAGAGTTGCCAGTTGGTTTTCTTTCGAAGTTTCATAATCGTTCTCGGAAGTAAAGAATGTTGAAACGTTTGCACGGTGGTCGATTAACGTCGAGCGTTGGCGCGACGCTTCGGTCGGGCCGGATTCAAATCGAGGGAATCGATGAAATCGGAAGTGAAGACAAAACGCGGCGAGGAGCGGCTGCCGCCTGGCGCCGACTTGCCACCGCCGGTATCCAGGCCGCCGCCGAACTCGTCTCCGTTCTCGGATGCGTCCAGAATCCCCGCCGTATCCTGCCCCCACGACTGGCCGCCGGTGAAACCCGTGCTGGCCCCGTATAGTGTCCACACGCGGCCGGCGCCGAGAACGGTGACGCCGATGTCTTCGTCAGGCGCGCCTATAGCGAGGTCGGCCTTGCCGTTGCCGTTGAAGTCCCCGGCGCCCAGGCTGTCGCCGAAATGGTCTCCTTCCTCGGAAGCGTCCCCCGTGCCGACGGTTTCCTGAGTAATCTCGAAGGTGCCGACTTTGGTGATCCCCGCGCTGCTGCCGTACATGATGTTGACGGCGCCGGCCTCGTCGGGGCCAACAACGCCGACGCGCTCAAACGGGGCGCCAATAGCAAGATCAGCACGCCCATCGCCGTTGAAATCAGCGGCGGCTAATGTTGCACCGAAAAAGTTGTCTCCCTCAGAGGTCCCACCCGCATCGCCTTGAGTCAGAAACTGTTCTCCCGTGGCCGTGATACCCGTTGACGAACCGTAAAGCACGTGGAATGCTCCCGCACCATCATTTCCGCCCACGTCTTCACCGAGTACGCCGATCGCGAGATCGACGAAGCTGTCACTATTGAAATCGCCTGCTGCCACCGCACCGCCAAAAACATCCAGAATCGCCGGTGTGCTGCTCAACCCCGTTGAGGCTTGACTCCATAACTGGTTGCCGTTGGTCGTCAAACCACCCGAGGCAGCATAAATAACTGTCACCGCACCGGCGGCTGGGGCACCGCCGACAGTGACATCGGCGAAGGGAATACCGATGGCCACATCATCGCGGCCATCATTGTTGAAGTCTCCCGTCGTGAGTTCGCGCCCAAATTGCTCGACCTCGCCTGCGACACCGTTTATATTTCCACTGTCGAGGTTGAAGTTTTGATTTCCCACCGGAGTGATGCCACCCGGCCCGCCGTAGAAGACGCTGATCGCGCCGGCGTCCTGGACGCTGCCGACATCTTCGTCCGGTACGCCGATCACCAAATCGGCGAAGGCGTCGCTATTGATGTGGCCCGTTGCCAGGGACTCTCCGAAGTGGTCATCGTGTTCCCCAATCTCACGCACGCGCGGGCTGTCTTGGTGAAAGATTTGGTTTCCGGACGCGGAAAGCCCGACCGACGAGCCGAACAGGATCTGCACCAGGCCGGCAGCCCCAACGGCGCCCACGTCTTCGCCGGGAACTCCGATGGCCAGGTCGGCACGGCCATCATTGTTGAAATCTCCGCCAGCAAGGGCGGCGCCAAATAGATCGCCGGGTTCCGCGAGATCCAGGACATCGGTGCTATCCTGGGACCAGAACTGATTGCCGGGAGCCGTCAATCCGGAGGCGGAGCCGTAGATGATGTGTACGGCGCCGGCATCGACTACACTGCCGACATCTTCCTCGGGTACGCCGATCGCCATGTCGTCAAAGCCGTCGCCGTTGAAGTCGGCCCAGACGTTGGACAGAAGCCGACGGGCTTCGAGGGTTTCCAGCCGTGGTCGCCAACGTTTGGTTTGTGCCGCGAGGTGCTTGCTGATTGACCGCATGATTCGCTCCTGTTGAACTTACGTCACTCCGGTTGGGGGCCTGTTGATTGACTTTGACCCCTCTACCGGCACTAACGAGAAAGGGAACGAAAAAGCACCACGGAATTTGAAGAATTCTCGAAATGGAAGCGGCGGCGCTCAGTTACGGCTTTGTGGAAGGGTTTATGGACGGCTTCGCAAGCTTTTGGCGCCAAGAATTTGCGTCATCGGTTCGGCCCCATGCATCGTAAAGCTCAACAATCCGCTGCACGGCATCTTTGGGATAAGATTGGCGCCATTTCGGGAGGGTCGCTTCATGCTTCGTGAAACCGGCTAGTGCGTGCAGCAATAACGGCTCCGCCTCTGAGTAGCGAGTCTGTCCGATGCGTACCGATCCCAGCAGAAAACGCGCGCGGGCCGCCTGCCAAGTGTCGTTTTCGGATCGCTCGAGAATGGACAGGGCTTCGCTGAGTAGCGGCTCGGCCTCCGAGTACTTTTGCCGCGCGGACAGGCATTCCGCCAGGTTCGCAAGCGACTTGGCGGTTTCCTCGTGCTCCACGCCGAATTGTTCTCGATGTGCGGCCAGCACATCTCGGAGTAGCGGCTCCGCCTTGGTGTATTGCTTGCGCGCAGACATGCGGCGGCAAGTACTTCCAATGAACGCACCGTCCACGGGTGGTCGGATCCGAAACGTGCCTTAAGGTTAGTCACCACTTCTTCATAAATGGGGACGGCGTCTGTTGGACGGTCGGCTTCCATGTACGCATCACCCAAGCCAACGAGGCCGTCCAGCGTGTGCGGATGTTCGGGTCCTCGGGAGGCGCGCAAACGCGGAACGGCATATTCCAGGAGTTCGATGGCTTCCGGAAGTCGGCCGGCTTTTACCAGGGCCTCGGCGAGTTCCGTCGTGCACCACAGCGTTTGCGGATGGTTGGCTCCATGCGTAATCGTCATGCGCTTGCGCACGTCTTCGTAGGTAGCGGCGCATTCCGCCGTTCGTCCCGATAAGTCGTAGGCGATGGCTAGACTCTGGAGACTCAAGAAAACTTCCGGGTGATACTCGCCCAAGGCGGCCTGCTCGAGCCGAATCATCTCTTTTTGCACGTCAAGCGCCTCGACGTGTCCGTCGTGGAAGAGGCGAGAGAGGTGCCCCCAGTTCAGAATTTTTCTCGCCTCATCGATCGGCTGATCTGAAGGCCAAGTCTCCATAAGCTCTTTGTGAAGGGTGAGGGCATCTTTCGGTCGCTGTGCGGCGAAGTAGGCGGCGGCGAGACTTGACATGCTTTTTCTGGTCTGGGCGTGGGCCGAACCTAGTAGCATTTTCCGAAGCGCCGCCGACCGTTCCAAATGCTCCACCGACCGCTGGTACTCCCCCACTCCACGGTAGGCGTCACCGATTGCCAACCGAATTGCCGCCTCTACGAGTGGTTTGTCGCGGAAGCGATCGCCGATGCGCGCCGAAGCCCGATCCAAGGCTTCGCGAACGGTCAGGTTCGGCTTGGGTTCCTGCTGCCGGTCTGCTTGAGCCTCGGTGTCTGCTTGACGAAGTACGTCCGATTGCAAAAAGTCGGTTACTTCCTGGGCGATCGCGGCTTCGTCGTCGGCGCGTAGTTTCTCCGTGACCGCCTGGTTGCGATCGGATTTCGCCTGGATTTCGGCAAACCTGGCCCGCACGAGACCCACCGTGGTTCCGACGATTCCCGCGACCAGCGCGACTAAAACGCAAGCGGCGGCCAGGACGGCGGTGCGATTGCGGCGCACGAACTTTTTGATCCGATAGAGGCCGCTCGGCGGGCACGCGGACACCGGCTCATCACGCAAGTACCGCTGGAGGTCCAGCGCCAAGTCATTGGCGGTTTCGTAACGGCGGTCTCGCGACTTCTCGAGGCATTTCATCGCGATCCAATCCAGTTCGCCTTGGATCATTCTTGCCGCCGTGGGCCCGTGGCGCTGAAGAGCGCGGGTGCTTGGCCTTTCCGGCTCTTCGTCTCGGATGATACGAAGCACGTCCAATAGAGGCGTTTCCTTAACCCGGCGCGAGTCGATAGGCGGTGTTCCCGTCAACAGTTCGTAAAGAACTACGCCCAGCGAATAGATGTCACTCCGCGTGTCGATGTCGACGTCACTTAGATTGGCTTGTTCCGGGCTCATGTACTGCAACGTTCCGACCAATGCACCGACTTGCGTCTGGAGCGTGCTATCGCTCAGCTTGGCGCCCGTTGCCTTGGCAATGCCGAAGTCGATTACTTTGGCGACGGGCTTCCCGTCATATTGGGTGACAAGCACGTTGGAGGGTTTCAGATCGCGGTGAATAATTCCTTTCTGATGCGCATGCTGCACGGCGTGACAGACCGGAATGAATAGTTCCAGCCGGTGGCGTGGAGCGAGTGAATGGTCGTCGCAGTAGTTCGTGATGGGAACGCCTTCGACCAACTCCATTACGAAGTACGGCCTCGCAAAGCCCGTGGGTTGCGACCCGGGAACTTCAATAGTGCCCACGTCGACGACCTTGGCGATGTTGGGGTGGTCCATAAGGGCCAGGGCTTGTCGCTCGGCTTCGAATCGGGCGATGATTCCACGGGAATCCATGCCGGGCTTCATGACTTTCAACGCAACAGTGCGTTTGACGGGGTGGGTTTGTTCGGCCCGAAAAACGACGCCCATCCCTCCTTCGCCGAGCGTTTGAACCAGACGATAGGGGCCCACTTCAACGCCAATGTCCTCCGTAACCGAAGCGGAGTGCGGTAGGTTGCTGTTCCCGGCATACGCCGCGAGTAGCGGCGCCGGCTCGTCCAGGAAATCGCTGGGAGCGCGATGGGCGCGGAGTAGCACGTCCACGCGGTGGCGGAGCGTCGTATCGCCCGCACAGGCTGAGTCGAGAAAAGTGCGAAGCTCGTCCGGTCGTTTCTCCAGTGCCAGAAGGAAGATGGTCTCTTCGGTCATGCTTCTTTTGAACTAATCCGCCGTCTGCGTCATCGTTCTTGCGTGCCAAACGCAGATTATCGCGGATTATCGCAGAGAATAGACGGAGTCGCTAATCAACTTTTCTAGTACGAGCCGATTTCCGCCCGCAGGAAAGCTCGGGCATAGGCCCAGTGCCGATCCGCGGTCGTTGGCGAGATTCCCAGCACTTCGGCGGCTTGCTCACCGGTGAGACCCGCGAAATAGCGCAACTCGACCAACTTGGCTTTGGGGGGGTCGCGCTCGCAGAGTTTTTCCAAAGCGTCGTCGAGGGCAAGAAGTTTTTCGTCGTCGAAGGGAGCGGCCACACCTTCCAGTTCGCCGCGGCGAAGGTTGCCGCCACGTTTCTCGGTCTGTTTGCCTCGCGCGATGTCAATGAGAATGTGGCGCATGGCTGTGGCGGCCGCCGCGAAGAAATGACCCCGATCACGATACACCGCCGGCCCCTCGGCACCCACGAGTCGCACATAGGCTTCGTGCACCAGCGCCGTCGGCTGCAGTGTCTGCCCGGCTTTCTGATTGGCAAGGTTTCGGGTCGCGAGCCGTCGGAGTTCGTCGTACACAAGCGGCAGCAACTTGTCGGCGGCCTGCGGTTCACCGCGAGCAATTGAATCCAGGACTTGGGTTACGTCGCTCATGAAGATTCGGAGCCGGTGCCTGCACCCGTAGAGAGTAAAGCACGGCGGTCGGCGCGTCAATGAAATCGATGACTTGGAGGTGAGACTGCCCCTTGTAGAACTCGAACCTACAACGTGATGAAGACGAATCGGTTAGCGGTGACGGACAAGCGGAGTGTGAGTTCTACCAAAGTTTTTGGAACAAGGCCGTCCCCTGCCGCACCACGGCGGAGCGCCAGCGGGGGTCACTGGGAGTAAACACCTCACTGAGGCGAGCTTTGGCCAGTTGTAGCGTGGCTTCGTTGTTCGGGCTCCAATGATAAACTTGGTTCTCGGCTCGCAACGCCGCCAAGACAGTGATGGCCGGATATGTCCCGAATTCGGCGCACACGTCGTCATACTTTCGATCTGAAAGCAATGCGCGACAAAAACCGCCGAATTCCCCTTTGACGCGGTAATAACCTCTCGGGGCAGGCGCCTTCGCCGGTAGCACCACGATTTGCTTTCGCATGGTTTGTGCTATCGAAGATCCTGAATCGGTGACGAATGGCGATTCCAACAACAGTTGAAGCTTTGCCCATGGGCCCAGACCCGTGTGGACGTCGAAGTGCAGAATGTGTTCCGCTGTGCCGATCCATTCCGCCAAGTGACGGGTGAAAATACCGTGTTGCCAGGTCGGCGAAAATCCACCGAAGAATAGACCCTTGGGGAACTGGTATTGGCCTCCTGCAATTGCCTGCCGCAGTACTCCACGTCCATGGCGAAGGGCGGCCCATAACGTCCGCGGAACGAGAGCATCGAGTCGCCCGGGTCGGCGACACGGGTTAAGGAATCGATCAAGCCGTTCGTAAAGCGGGTGACAACCCTGATACGTCGGACCGTCGCTCGGCGGTAAGAAATTGCGATTCAAGTCGATGTTATCCTCATTGGCTCGGCGCAAATGCGCAAAACCAAAAGGATTGACTGCATGAATCAGCACCACCGATACATCGGCGGGGGGACGAGCGCGCCGCAGTTCCTCCAAGAGTGCTAGTTGAATCGCCGACCCGGCAAAGCACTCGACGCCGTGCACTCCGCTGGATACGACGAGCGTTCGACGCGGCCGGCCGGTCTGATAAATCGCCACATCTAGCGTCAGGTCGTCGATCAGGGATTCAGATCTGACAAGTGGGTATGTGTGAAGAACGCAGCCGACGCTCTCGGCCACGCGGCGAAAGCGTTCGCGCGCAACCGAATAGCTCTCGGAGTAAAACAGGCAATAATCCATTCCTTGGTCTCAACCGGAATATGCACAACGCAGGATGCGCCATTGATACTCATCCTTTTATGCTTACAGCGTATGAACTACGGTCCGGCCACGCTCTGATTCCGGCTGCATCGAGCGTTTGTCTATTCCAATCAGATGCCGCAATTTCCCTGTGGCAGGGTCGGGTTTCAGTCGATCAACGATTCGAACCTCGATGGTTGTGCAGGCGGGTAGGCCGAAGAAAGTGAGCCGTTCTTCCAGAATCTTAGCGGCTTGACGGCGATCTATGGCAGCGCCAGGTAGAGGTTCGATTCGAACTTCGATGCCGGCTCGATCCGTTTGCACCACTTGCCACTCACGAATCTCGTGCAAGTATTCACAAGCACATTTGAATACACCAAGAGCGATACGTTGGTGACTAGTGCCGTCCCATATCCAAAGTGCCTCCGCCGCCCGCCCGCCGATATGCGCGATGCGCGGGAGTGCATTCCCGCAATCGCAGGGCTGGTCCGCCATCTCGACAAGGTCGCCGATCTCATAGCGAATGATCGGTTGCACCCGATTCGCCAGGTTGGTGAGCAAGACCTTCGTCCCCGGGACGCCAGGGCCCACGGGCCGGTAATTGTCGTCCACGACTTCCAGAATCGCCCAGTCGGAGTTAAGGTGAGCGCCGCCGTGAGTCGGGCAGCCGTTGCTCAAGAAGGGGCACTCTCCCATGGCGTAACTATCAAGGATTGGGACGTTGAATGCGGCTTGGACTTGCTTCCGGCCTCGCTCCGACAAACTCTCGCTGATGTTGGTAATTTGAATCAAATCCGGGGCGAGCTTCAGCTCAGCTTTTTTTGAGGCCAATGTGGTTAGCAGGCCAGCGTATGCCGTAATCGCATTAGGCCGAAATGCATTCAGATTTTCAACTAGCTGGGCGTCGTCAAAGCTGAAATGGCGGAGGTCGACAAATCTTTGAGCGGGTTTAGGGAAATAAGTAAAGGCGGACGCGGAAGGAAAGAACCCAGGCCTCATCGTTACTACCGCAAGCCGCACACGATTGAAAAGCCGGCGCATTCCTTCGGTGACGGAGACGCGACGTCCCGCATTGCCACGACTGAATTGCAGTGCGAATAGCAGCTCAAGGTCGCGCCGATCTTGCACGATCATCATGGGCCGCCCTTGTGTGCCGGACGTGTGACTTAATACATAACGCCCGCGAAAATACTTCCCGAGATTCGTCGGCTGCTCCATGAACGCCTGCACGTCCTCTTGACGCACGGCCCGATCGGTCACCACGTCATCGAAATGGGCCATGAGCTCACTCTTATCCACCGGAGGCAAATCGCTGAGGTGCAATTCCCCAACGCGCACGTGGGCATATCTTTGGCGGTAGTAGGGCGAATGTGCCATGGCGTAGCGCACCAACCGCGCCAGGCGCCGCTCTCTAAGTCGTTCCACCTCGGCCGGCGAACGTCTCGAAACCCGCGATTGCCTGAGAATGTTGAGGGCGAATCTTATCGTGGAAATCATGTCGGAATCCTTTTCACATAGGTTCCTTATTTCCGGCCGCCACACCTGGTGATCGGGCTAAGCGTTGCAAACCGCGTTCCGACATGGGAGCAATGGACGCAATCGAATCATTGGCACGACTTTTGCACCCTGGCTCCCGGCAAGTACTTGTCCGCAATTCTCGCCAGCCTCAGAGTTCTCGTCGTGCTTTGCTGTGGGATTTTGATTGCACGCACGTCGTGTCGATTGTAACCTTAGCGACTGTCGCATACCGCCGTGTCTTATCGAAAGGACTTCCGCGATGTCGCGTTCGCACCCACGTCACGCCCGCCGCTTATACCTTGAAGTACTCGAGCGTCGTGAACTCCCCGCCACCTATACGGTCGTCAATACCAGCGACGCCGGGACGGGCTCGCTGCGCCAAGCCATTCTGAATTCGAATACGAACGGCGGTCAAGACACGATCGACTTCAACATCGGCAGCGGGCCACAGACCATTACCCCGTTGTCGGCGCTGCCGACCATAACGGATTCCGTGAATATTGCCGGCTTCACGCAGCCCGGATTTACCGGAACGCCAATCATCGAGATCGACGGTAGCAACGCCGGCGCTGGCGTATCCGGGCTGAATATCACGGCCGGCTCATGCCAGATATTTCACCTGGCGATCAATCGTTTTGCTCAGGCCGGCATACTTTTGAGCGGTAGCGGCAACGTCTTGCTCGGGAATTTTCTCGGCACCGACATCTCCGGCAGCGTTGCCCTGGCTAACCGCTATGGCGTTTTTGTCAACAACTCGAACAACAACGCCATCGGGACTGTCACAGGAGGGAATCTGATTTCGGGTAACGCAAACTATGGTGTGTATGTAACGAACAACAGCAGCAACAACACGATCGAGGGCAACTTCATTGGCACCGATTATGCCGGCACGGTCGCCCTCGGGAACATGCGCGGAGTCGTCATTGGGCTTCCTGCTGGCGCCAACAACAATACGGTCGGCGGTCCTACGCCGGGAAGCTCAAACCTCATTTCCGGTAACTCGCAAGACGGAGTCTTTATCGATGGGTTCGGGAACAATGTGCTAGGCAACCGTATCGGCACCAATTGGAACGGCACCGCCGCTTTGCCCAACGGGCGAGGCATTTTTACTAACCTGTTCGCTCAGAACACCTTGATCGGTGGGACAACGGCAGGGACGCGGAACATCATTTCCGGCAATACCGGGGACGGCATCTTGCTGCAGGGAACGAATGGCCTTGTGCAAGGGAATTATATCGGCACCGATATCACCGGGACTATGGCCATCGCGAACGGGAACGGCATTGGTACTTTTTCGGCGACGGGAGTCATCGGCGGCACAACGCCGGCAGCTCGGAACATTATCTCGGGTAATAGCCAATCTGGAGTTTTTACCTCGTTTTCTAGCGTCATTGTCCAAGGGAATTACATCGGCACGGACTTCACCGGCACCATGGCGGTCGGAAACCAGCGCGGCGTGCTTAGTAGCTCCGGCAACTCCAACCAGGTTATCGGCGGAACCAGTCCAGGCGCCGGTAATCTCATTTCCGGAAACAGCGATAGCGGGATCTCGCTGCAAAATTCGGCCGACACTGTCCAAGGCAACCTCATCGGCACCGATGCGACCGGCACTATCGGGCTCGGTAATGGGGTCAACGGCATCGATGTGTTTAGCGCCACGGGCAGCTTGATCGGTGGCGCGATTACCACTGCGCGAAACGTGATTTCGGCCAACGGTACCGCAAACATCCGCATCTTCGGTGGCGGCATTACGGTTCAGGGGAACTACATTGGGACGGACATAGCCGGGGGAGCGCCCTTATGGCCCACCACGTACGGCGTGTCCCTTTGGGGGAGCGGCAGCGGGACAACCATAGGCGGAACAGTTGCTGGCGCCGGTAATCTGATTTCCGGCAACAGCATTGGAATCGACATTGCTGGGCATTCTGGAAATCTCGTGCAAGGCAATCGCATTGGCACGGATGCGGCCGGGATCTACGACATTCCCAACGACACCGGCGTCGTCATTCGAGCCGGTTCGAACAATACCATCGGAGGCGCCGTTGCCGGCGCAGGCAATCTAATCTCGGGAAACACGCTGCATGGGATTTTGATTACCGTTGGCGCCCCGTCGAACCTGGTCCAGGGAAACTACATCGGTACGAATGTTTCCGGCACGGTGGCGTTAGCGAATGGCGGCGACGGCGTTCGCGTAGATGCCGGGGCGAACTTCAATACCATCGGCGGACCAGCCGGCGCCGCCACCAACATCCTCTCCGGCAATGCCGGCGCCGGTGTTCATATGAACGGAGGGGGCACGGCGAACAACACGGTCATCGGCAACCGCATCGGTACGGATGTGACCGGAACTGCGGCGGTCGCTAACAACATCGGCGTTCTCATCGACCAGGGCGCCAACAACAACCTCGTCGGCGGCACAAGCGTCCCGGACCGCAATATTATCTCCGGCAATCAGCGCAACGGCGTGGCCATCGGCGGTAACGGCAGCAACGCTAATCGGGTTGAAGGCAACTACATCGGCACCGACTGGACCGGAAGCGCGCCGCTGGCCAACCCCGTCGGCGTCAGCATCTTCCGCTTGGCGCAAAATAACATCATCGGCGGGACGAGTGTTCCAACGAGAAACGTCATTTCCGGCAATACGAGCGCCGGGGTCTCCATTCGCAGCAACGGCACTACCGGCAATTTGGTGCAGGGAAATTACATCGGTACCGACCCGACCGGCAACTCTGCGGTGGCCAACCGAGTGGGCGTCACCGTGATCAATTCAGCCAGCGGCAGTTTGATAGAAGGAAATAGCATTGCGTTCAATACTTTTGAAGGCGTAGTCATCAACAACGCAGTCGGCAATCAGATTCGTACCAACAACATTGGCGGCAACGGTAGTCGGGGGATTCGGCTCCTCAACAATGGCAATAATTTGCAGCCGTTTCCCACCATCACGTCGGTCGTCAACGGCAGTGGCAGCATCACGATCAGCGGCAGCCTAGTCGCCTTACCGACCACGACCTACGCTCTCGAATTCTTCTCCAATCCTGTTTGCGACGGCTCGGGCTTCGGCGAAGGGCAAACTTATCTCGGCATGCAATCATCGACGACCAACGGCGGTGGCTTCACGGCGTTCTCGGCGACGTTCACGGCGAACGTTTCATCCGGCTACCTCATCACCAGTACGGCGACGCGCTCGACGGGGGACACGTCCGAGTTTTCCGCGTGCTTAGTGGCGCCAATGCCGCTGCCGGGACCAGATGGGCCGTCGGTGTGGCTGGTCACGCATCAGCGGCCGGCAAACGTGGGAATCCAGACAAATGAACCATTGTCACAGCGGAATCCAGCTCAACAACGATTCGATCTGCTCGATTTGACGCCGCCGCCGCCACGCCAAAGCACGCCCTCGCGATATGTGTCGGTTGGATTCCCGATCTACGGGCCATTGGACTATCTTGAAGTGGCGATGGCGCCTCAGTTTCTTGTGGCGGGATTCCGATTGCGCGACCGGTGTGGCCGGGCCAGCAATCGCTGATTTGATGGAAGTGATTGCCCCTTGTAGGACTCGAACCTACAACCCGCTGATTAAGAGTCAGCTGCTCTGCCAATTGAGCTAAAGGGGCGGCGAAATGCTACATTAGTTGACTCACGACAAACGGGCAAGGTTCATGTCGGTGGAGAGGCAGGGTTCTCTTCGAACCGCGTGATCTTTTCCGCCCGGCGAGACCGTGAACCTTGCGCCCGCGGGGCAGGGCGCCCGGAGACGGTCGGAACAACGCGGACGTATGATCTATGCGTGAAATATCCGCTCAAAGCCTATTCGATTCGATTCCAAACTCATTTCCGCCGATTCTCAGAACTGTCGTGACACCATCGCGACAATAGGCCAAACCGCTACTCGTAGTCTGTAGATTCATAGTCACCATTTGAAGCACTATGACCCTCGCTCCAATAAGGGTCATTTGATGCCTACTCGACAACTCCGGAAACCTGGTAAGGCGCTCGTCCGGTTCGTCGCCGCCAATGTTCGAGCTCTTCGTCACGCCAAGGGCGTGTCGCAAGAGGAGCTCGCATTTCAGTGTGGATTACATCGAACGTACATCGGTTCCGTTGAACGCGCGGAACGCAATGTGACCCTCAGCACCCTAGAGGTTCTGGCCTCTGCCCTCCGGGTGTCTGTTGCACAATTGCTTACCCCTTTACGGAAACGCGATGAGCACGTCGCCACCGACTGATCCGCGCCGCTACGTTAGTGCCATTGAGGCGCTGCACTTCACCGACTGATTTGTCAGGCACTGGGTTACGCCGGCTACCAGGATGACGGGCAGTTTCCCGATATTCGCCACCAACTCCTTGAGGTGAAGCTTCAAACGTCGCCCACTGTCGACCTGGGCCTTGTCCGTCCCGACAGCACCGAGCCGCTCGACGTACCACAGATCGCAGGCAACATCATCCGCCATTGCGACGTGCGCTATTGCATCTTTTGCGCTCGTATCGAAGAGTCGATGGTTCTCTTAACGCACCTATTCCTTACTACAGGCGAGGCGTTCTTCTCCCGCTTTCCACAATTCCAAGGAAAGGTTCTTAACAAGAAGCTTCAGATTCCGCTACCGGCCGATTTTTTCGACACTTAAGCCAAAAGCCTTCCAGACCAATTGATCGAGCCGCTTGGCCAATTGTGCAGCTTTCGGGCGGCCCACCGATGCATAAAGAACCTTCGCGGTCCGCACGATGTCTTTGCTTTCACGGTTGCTCGGATCAGGGAGGGGAAACTTTTCAACGTACTGAGACATGAATCGCCGACGGCCCGAATAGAGTTTATTGTTGAACCGGTGATCGTAGAAAAACTCGACAAATGTAGCGTTACCGATGCTCGCAGCCAACCAAAGTAAATCGTCGTCTGCATTGCCGTCGCATTTGAGCCAATAACAATCGCCGTTTACGATGGATTGCTCTTGGTCAATCCAAAAGCACGGCTTTTCCGAGATGTCCCGGAATACCAGCTTGGGATGCTGCCACGCATCGGGGTCCTGGGGCACCCAAATCTCGTACCAGGCGCGGCCCGCTTCGACTACGTAGCTGCGTGCTTCGAGCACTTTGCGATGGCGCTCTAGATACGATCGTGTCCGCGGATATTGGTTTATGGCGACCGCGCGGCGCTGCCCTTGCACACATTCGTGAGGATAAAGAATCTGCCTTTGCCCGAGCGAGGGGTCCGACCGGAAGCGGCGGCTAATATGATGTGTCGCAAGGGGGCGAAGCAATTCGGGTCGCTCGTCGGCCGGCAACGTTTGCCAGTCATCTCGGATGAACACCTTGTCCGCACAAGTCTTGACGCCCACCCGAATCTTGCCGATGTCGCGGAATGTTCCCCACGTGTGAGCGGCTACCTTCGCTAACCAGGCGTCGCTTGCGTCCGTCGTAATTCGCCACACCTCATTTTGCGCGCTCGCCTCGTCAAGTTGCCCATGTTGCACGCGAAATCGGCGGCCATCAGGAAGTCCGACCACGCCCGTCTTGCTCAGGGCCCCGATGACCGACTCGGCGGCCTCGCGAGGCTCATCTTGCGTTTCGTAGATCGAAGAGAAGTGTGGTGGTCCGCCTGCCGCTCCGTTCCGGCCTTCCGCAACGACAACCGCAGGAAGTACAGCCGCGTCGAAAAGCTTTGTGTCGCCGAGGTCCCATACATGCCTCAGATTAAACCGCTCGCGAATTGCATGACGCACGCTTGCACCTGCCTTCGTAGTCATGAAACGGTTGGAGACAATGATGCCAGCGACACCATGCGGACAAAGCACGTTCGCAATTGCCAGGAGAAACGCATAATAAAGATCGACTCGCCCGGTCAAACCAAACTGACCCGCCAAGCTCTGAGCTTGTGCTGCGCCCAGTATTTGGGTGCGCACATACGGCGGATTGGCGATCACTAAGTCAAATGCGATTCGGACTGGCTTGAAGAGCCCATCGAGTGGCAACCCATCAAAACCACCCGTCGCGTACGCCAAGAAATCTTCACATTTTAGGTGCAGCGTGGCGCGTTTGTGTAAGCCGGACAGCTTTGCACCTGTAACCTCCAAAGCGCGTTCATCGTGATCAAAGCCATAGACTTCAACCGGCCTATTCTTGGGGAGACGCCTCAGGAGGCTCGCCAGCAATTCCCCTTCGCCGACACCAGGGTCTAAAACCCGCAGCGGCACTCCATTGTTCGCGGGGCGCGCCGTCCGAACAATTTCGTCGGCCACAAAGTCAGCTAGCACTGGGGGAGTGTAGGTCTTTCCCGTGGCCTTCTCGCCCGAGACGGCGTCGTACCGCTTCGTGAACCTGGCAAGCGCCACTGCCTTCATGGCATTACCTTTCCCTTGCTGTTACACCCGCTACTCAGAGTCATCTAGCGAAGCCTGCTTGTCAAGTCCATTCTTCAAGACGATCGCGCTGCGCTAGCATACGCAGCCTGCGCCCAGGTCGGCAACTCTTGCGGAACCATATCACCCGGTTGGATCTTGAAGTATCCACTTAATCCCTTGTACGTTGTTCCCGCTGGCGCCGCATGTAACCCTGGTGGGATTTCGTCTTCCGGGAGGCGCAAACCCACAACGAGCTGCTTCGAGTTTTTGGCCCAAATCACCGCATACACCGGGCTGTTTGGGTCCGGAGTAATCGTGAACTTAACATAGATCGTTGTCAGTGCTCCTCTCGCCTCGGGGGAGACAGACAGCAGCGATTCGCTGATTGCGTGAAACTGCCGACGAAGTCCGTCCCACGACGCACCAGCCACCCTTTCAGCTGCCTTTTCACTGAGCTGTCCCATGAATCAACCTATTATTGTCTGTTGTCAAGAATTCATCAACGATAGCAGTTGCCTTCCGAACGCCCATGGTCGCCGAAACTCGCGCACGCTGAGTGAAGCCCTATCGCCGTCGGGGAACGTGGTCACGCCGGCGGATCGGTGAGGTTTTCCTCAAACCGCGTAATCTTCTCCACCCGACGTGCGTGGCGGCCGCCTTCGAATTCGGTTTCGAGCCAGATGTGAATCATGCGGTTCATGAGTGCGTCACCCAGCAGATCGGCTGATAGGCATAGAACGTTGGCGTCATTATGCCGCCGGCTCATCTCGGCGGTAATGTTGTCGTGACAAGGGGCTGCCCGAACACCGCGAACCTTGTTTGCGGTGATGCACATGCCGATGCCGGTGCCGCAGATCAGTATTCCGCGATCAACTTGCTGTTCGCCAACTGCCCGGGCCACCTGCAGGCCGTAGTCAGGGTAGTCGACGCTTTCCGGTCCGGACGGACCGACGTCGCATACGGTGTGGCCAAGTTGGTTAAGCAAGGCCGCGATCCGTTTCTTGGCTTCGTAGCCGCGGTGATCGCTTCCGATCGCGATTTTCATTCCGGTTCTACCTCCGCCAGAAAACGCTCCAATGACGACTGAATCTGGCGTGCACATTTCTGATAAGTCTGGCGATCCGTGCCTATTGGGTCCGCAATTTCCTCGCCTTCGGAGCACAGCAACCGTGGTGTTGCACCCAAGTTCGGAAAACCCTCTTCCAAGGCAGCCAGGTGTGCTCGGGTCATTACGACCAGGTGATCGGCATGGGCCGCCAGCGCTGCACTGAGCGGTTGACTCACATGGTTGTCGAGGTTGGCGCCGAGTTCCTTTGCCACCTGGTTGGCTTCGCCCGTGGCCAGCTCGCCCGGCAACGCATAAAGGCCTGCAGAGCGAACCACGGAACCGCGAGCAGCGAGGTCCTCAATTCCACATTCGAGCCGCTTCGCAAGCATCATCTTAAACAACGCCTCGGCCAACGGGCTTCGGCACGTGTTACCAGTGCACACAAAAACAATAACACAAGATGCCAGCCGTTGGATCGCTGCGCTCGGCAGCGCGCCTTCTCGGAGGATTTCCCAGCGGTCACCTTCCACTCGTACCACCGTCGACGGCTTACCGAAGCGGCATGGTCCATCGGCGATGATTAGATCTACTTCGTTTCCTATGGCGTGGACGGCGTCCTCGGCGGAGACCGTGTCAGGCTCTCCGCTTTTGTTCGCGCTGCTGAGAGCCAGCGGCGCCGAGGTCTCACAAAGAACGCTCAAGATTGCCTCATGCGCGGGGACACGGATCCCCAACGTACCATTTGGACACAGTTTTCGTCGCGCGGGTTCGGCAAGCTGCCGGGCCGCGCCTTCCGCTAGACCGTTTCCCGAGACAATGGTAATAGGCCCTGGCCAGCAGCGGTTGGCCAGACGTCGGCCGGCGACGCCGAGGTGCGGCAACCATTGCGTTACCGCGTCCGGACCGGCAATCGCAAGGGTAAACGGCTTGTCGTCTTCACGTCCTTTGACGGCAGCAAGTCGCTCCAACCCGATGGGCGAACTCACACTCGCCGCGATGCCGTACACGGTTTCCGTCGGAAACACGACGAGCTGCCCTTCCGCGAGGGCCTCAACGATCCGGTGCACCACGGACCGGTCGGCGCATTGCCGCCAATCGATCACTTCAGGCATTCGCCGGCGATCCTTCTGGAGAAGTGTCAGGGGTCATTTGTCGTTTAGAAACGATACGTTAATCTATAGCAAGGAAATCGTGAGAACAAGCGGAGTCGTCACGAGAAGAGACACCACAAAGACACAAAGAACACAAAGACTGGCTGATTTTCTTCGTGTCCTTTGTGCCTTTGCGGTGAATCTTGGTCTGAACATACCTGGAGGATTAAGATGGCGTTTGGTCTAGTCACGGGTGGTGCGGGCTTCATCGGATCACACATCGTTGATGGATTGTTGCAAAAAGGCCACCGGGTTCGGGTGCTCGACAACTTCAGTTCCGGCAAGGCCGTCAACTTGCAACGCGTCCGCGACCGCATTGAGATAATCACCGGCAGTATAACCGATCCCGCAACGGTTCAGACCGCCGTCAAGGGCATCGATTGGGTTTTTCACATGGCGGCAATGCCGTCCGTGCAGCGTAGTGTGGAGGATCCCATTGCCAGTCACGAGGCATGCGCTACGGGAACGTTGCAGGTACTGAACGCCGCACGACAAGCGGATGTTCGCCGCGTCGTATATGCGGCGAGTAGCAGCGCATACGGTGATACACCCGGCTCGGTCCGCACCGAAGATGATCCCGTCGCGCCATTGTCACCGTACGCAGCCGCTAAACTTGCGGGTGAACATTACTGCAAGTGCTTCACCGATGTGTATGGACTGGAAACCGTGCGCATACGTTTCTTCAACATCTTCGGCCCACGACAAGACGCCCGCAGTCCGTACTCCGGGGTGATTGCCCTTTTCATCGCCGCCATGTCGGCGAACCAGTCGCCCACGGTACACGGCGACGGGCTTCAGTCGCGGGATTTCACCTATGTGACCAATGCGGTACAGGCGGTGCTCAACGCCGCCGAGTCGAAAGACGCTGTCGGCAAGGTCTACAACATCGGCAATGGCGCGACGGCAACGGTGTTGGATCTCGTAAAGCACCTCAATGAGATTCTGGGAAAGAACAGTCAACCCAAATTTGGCGCGGCTCGCGCGGGAGATGTCCGGCATTCGCAGGCGGACATTTCCCGGGTGCGCCGCGATCTGAAGTACGAACCGGCGGTGAGCTTTTCGGAAGGGCTGCGATTGACGGTGAATGCGTACCGCGAATCGGCGGTATGATGTCTCTACTCCGGCCGGCGGCTGCTACTCCAGTCACGAAATCCGCGGGATCAATCGAAACTGCGTTCGGATCGCCGTAGGGTGTACTGGTGATTTGACATAGTAACCAATCGCCGCGGCCAGCGTTTGCGAGACAAACTGCAGGCCGAAGTTTGGTGGCCGACAAATCCGAAAAAGGAAACGGTACGAGGACTACTTCACCGGCTGAAGGTGTGACCATGCCGCATCCTCCTCCGGCCGGTTCCAGTCCTCACCAAGTGACGCTTCGCTGAGCATCGCCGTCTCATTCAGAAACGCTTTGGGTTCTTCATCGAGGATAGTCACCAATACCCGTCGCGCCCCGTTGAGCGGAACGGGTTGGAGCAGGCGGACGACGCCTTCTCTATCGATCACGCCTTCGAATGTTTGAATCATAATTGCCTCACGAACTAATAGTAAACTCTATGATACCTCATCCGTCGGCGGCTGCCACGGACCGGTTCGCGCGAGGTCGTCGCCGGGACTGACCGAATCGGGATCACTCGTCGTCTCGCCGTGGTCCGGATGAATCGCTTGTCCTCGCCGTCCGGATGACGTCATCCAAAGGCGAAACGAAACAAACGCAATCAGGCCGCCGAAAATAATGAGCACCGTGCCAACCAAGATGAGCGGTACCGCTTCGGGAGGAGGGCGTCTCAGCGATTCAAACAGGAGGAGTATGCCCATCACTGCAAACGTCGCCCCCGACACGAATCCAAGTTTGACGACCCACATCGGCCGATGAACGAGCGTCGCTGCTGACGTCGAGACACTTGCTTTTCGACGCTGGGCCGTATTCCGTCGAAAGTAAACCCATAGCTGGATCACACCAACAAGCAGCGGAAGGGCCAAAACGCCGGCAAAGTAGAGGACCGCAACGCCGAGCGATCCAGTGAGGTTCGACAGATTCTTGTCGCTAGTTTGTGTTCTAGCAGCGTACATGAAAAGTCCGGCCCCCGCGGCGACGCACATTCCCATGAGCGCCCAGTAGATCAGTGACGTAGCGGTAGCGGCAAACAAACGTGTGAAATCAGTGGAGGTTGAAGCAAGGTCTCCGGATGCAGAGCCTGAACGCGCCAATTCGGCTTTCTGCGCTGATTCTGCGCGGGCAGGTGTCATTGCTGGCATTTGCGGCGTATCCGCAAGTCCAGCATCAACTGCTTTTCTAGAGCGTGGGGATTCTCGGCGTTCTCGCCCGAAAACGACCCATAGTACTGAGCCCGCATAAACCATGAGACAAATGGCCAACCCGATTAGACCAAGGTAACGATTGGTTTCACTGGTTAGGAGATCGATAACGTAAGTGAGCACAGCCAAGCCATACGTCCAAGCCATTCCCGCGCCGAGTAACCACAAGACCGGGACGTAAGTTGCGCGTTTTCCAAATACCGACGCCCAGTCGATTCGGCGCACCAATAATGTGGCAAGTATTCCGTAGATAACACCGACACCTCCAAATCCTGCATTCACGGCAACCTTCATGTCCCCGTGCAACCCCGGATCGGGATGGGTATGTGAAATGACTCCTCCCAAAACGCCTAGTCCAGCCGAAACGAAAAATAGCGTCGCAAATGAAATCACAACCGGTAGCTTCGGGGTGTCATCATCGCTAGCCAAATGAGGTCCCGGTTGCGTCTCGTGAGTATACACGAGTTTTCCTTCGCCGCCGACCAATGACGGCTGCACCGTCTCGGGTGGTGCGTCCGGCGGCGCCGCCAGATACCCGGTCAAGTCCGCCATCATCGCCTGCACCGACGAGTACCGCTGATGCGGATCCTTATTAAGCAGTCGGGCGACCACCGGCCGAAACGCGGGCGGCAATGGCGCCAGGTCCGGCGTGGCCGTCATGTGCTTCATGAGAATCTCGCCGGGACTCGTGCCGTCGAAAGGCACCCGGCCGGTGAGCATTTCATAGAGCATGATGCCGATGGCGTAGAGATCGACTTCCTTGCCATACCGGCCGTGTGCAATCTCCGGGGCCATATAGTGCACGGTGCCCACGCTTCCGGTTTGGCCACTACGACGACTTGTGGAAATGAACTTGGACAGACCGTAGTCGCCGACTTTGACGATGCTTTCCTCGCGAAACACATTACCCGGTTTCAAATCGCGGTGAACTAATCCTTGGGCGTGGAGATGTGCGACGCCGTCGCAGATGCCCTTGAGCCAGGCAAGCGCCTCTTCCGGCGTCAAGCCATTGGCGTTGTGGGCGATCACGTCATCAAGTGTCTCGCCGGCGACGAATTCCATGACAACCCAGTAATCGCCGCTAGTTCCTTGTTTGAGATCGTGGAGGCTGACGAGGTTTGGATGTTTGAGGTTGAGGCAATGGCCGACGCCGCGTAGTTCAACTTCGAGGTTCTTTTGGACGAACTTGAGAGCGACTTCCTTGCCGCCGTCGGACATGGCCTGGTAGACTTCGCCGAAGCCGCCGCGGCCGACGCCACGCTTGATCGTGTACCCTTCCAAGGGTCGGTCGCCGGAGGCATACGTGAATTTCATGGCAGCTTCTCGCACACGCACGGGGCGCGACTCATATTAAGTACTTCGCAACAATTTCGCAAGTATTGCCGGTTCGAGAGACAGAAGGCCTGTTGGCGCGGTCCCTTGACTTGCGCGCGTACTATAGTTGAGTGGTGTTGATCCTGCCGTCGATGCGAAGTTCCGGCGGGGAGTCGTTTTTCACTGTCGAGGAAATCGGAATGCAAGAAGAGGCCCGGCCACCCTGCCCGGCACAGGGTAGGCCCGTCGAAGAAGTTAACGGTGAACTCGTCGATCGAGCAGCGATACTAGCGCGGGCGTCTGGCAATACTCATGTAATACAGGAAATGGTCAAGCTCTTCCTTTCCGAGTGTCCCGAGCGCCTTTGTGAGAGTCGCACAAAGATCCACGCCAAAGATGCCGCCGGAGTTCAAGTGACGGCGCGAGCACTTCATGATGCCATCAGCCAGTTTGGCGAGTGCGATGCAAGCGAGCTTGTAGCAAAGGTTCAAGCCTTCGCACTGGCTCACGAATGGGCCGCCGCGGACGAGACATACCGTGGCCTGGAAAAGGCAATCCACCGATTGGAATCGGCCATCGCGGCTCTTGCTCTTGATCCAGGTGATTCAAACTCAAGTCCGAGCCGTCATTGGCTACAATGAATGAATGAGCGGCCGAAGCAGCCCACTCCATGTCACAAGAGAAAGTTCCCGTGACCACTCCGGGTTGGTCCGCGCTACCGCCATTCGGCGGTTCGCCCGTCAAATCGTCGAACGATTTCAGCCAGAAAAGATCATTCTGTTCGGCTCCTATGCCTACGGCACGCCGACGCCGGACAGTGATGTCGATATCCTCGTGGTGCACTCGGCTCGAAACGAGATCGATCAGGCATGTCGAATACGCTTAGCGACCGAGCATCCGTTCGCACTGGACCTTATCGTTCGTACTCCGAAGCAACTCGCATGGCGACTCCAGGAAGGTGATTGGTTTCTGCGGGAAATTATCGGTCGGGGCAAGGTGCTGTATGAAAAGACTGACGAAAAGTTGGGTTCGCAAAGCAGAAGCCGACTTCATCATCATTCAGATGTCCGCCGGAAAACCGGGCTTAAACGACGTGGTTTGTTTTCACTGTCAGCAAGCGGCAGAAAAGTACCTTAAAGCGTTACTGCAGGAATTCGGTGTCTCGATTCCGCGCATACATGATCTGGAAGAACTCGTCGCACGTCTGCTACCGCATGATTCGTCGTTGAAGAAGTACCAGGCACGATTAGGATCTCTAACCCAGTACGCCGTAGACTATCGCTATCCCGGCACCTCCGCGACTTCGCGGCAAAGACAATCCGCAATTCGGTTGATAAAGCGGGTTCGAGCGGAGATTCGTCGGAAACTCGGGACGCCGCAGCGCCCATAGTTTCAGTAAGAACTACGAGGTCGTTCCGATTCGCCCTTCCATCGGGCTAGACGCCTGCGCGTAGAGCTTTTTCGGAATCCGCCCGGCGAGAAACGCCCATCGACCGGATTCGCAGGCATACCGCATCGCCCAGGCCATTCGCAGCGGGTCACGAGCGTGGGCGATACCGGTATTCAATAGCACACCGTCGCAGCCTAGCTCCATGGCAACGGTCACGTCGCTGGCAGTTCCCACCCCGGCATCCACAATCACCGGATACTCGGGGTCGCCGTCCTTGAGATACTCAAGGATAATGTGGATGTTGTTCGGATTGAGAACCCCCTGACCGCTGCCGATGGGACTGCCGGCGGGCATCACGCTTGCCGCTCCGGCTTCCTTCAATCTTCGGGCCATGATCGGATCGTCGCTCGTGTAGACGAGCACGGTGAACCCTTCGCGGACCAGCGTTTCCGTCGCCTCAAGCGTGGCTACCGGATCAGGCAAGAGCGTCTTCGGGTCTCCGAGGCACTCAAGCTTGACCCATTCGGCCCCGGGATTGTCCAGGTTCGACAGCAATTCCCGTGCGAGTCGGGCGTGTCGCACCGCATCCTCGGCACTAAAGCAACCGGCAGTGTTGGGTAGGATCGTCAGCCGTTTGAGGTCCAAGTAGTCAAGGATATTGCGGCCGTCGCGGTCCACGAGGCGTTCGCGCCGCACGGCGACCGTCGTTACCTCGCAACCGCTGGCGACAAGACATTCGCGCATCAAGTCGTATGTGGCGAACTTGCCTGTCCCGGTTATGAGTCGGCTCTGGAATGCGAACTTCCCAATGACAAGAGACGCATCCGAAGGATGTCCTGATTTGACTGTTTCATCCTTCATCCTTCATCCTTCATCCTTTCTTGCCGGCCCCCGCCTACCAATCGGACAATTTCCACGGCGTCGCCGTCGATGAGTCGGCGTTCGGCATGTCGGATCAAGGGTACGACCTCACCATTCACCTCAACGGCAATTCGTCGCCGGTCGTAACCCATATGTTCGATTAGATCGGCGACGGAGACCGACGCAGGCAGTTTGCGCGCTTCGCCGTTAATCGTCACTTGAACCATTGCAGTACCTTGTCGATGAATGGTCTTTACGTTCCGTGTTGGCTAACTTATAAGCTATGCGATTCCCGCGCACGGGCGAGTGTTCGACTAAGTAGACCCTTACCAACATTGGCACCAAACCACCTGACTAAGTCATGATTGTCCCGCTGACTTCCCATCACGTTCCTAATACTCGAATCCCGGCGCTCGTGTTCCCGACGAGTTCGCAGGCATCGCGCCACGTGGCACTGATGATCGAGAGCCTAATTCGGCAGAACAAGTCCGCCGGGCGACCGACGGTTCTCGGTCTTCCGACGGGATCGACGCCTGTGGGCCTGTATCGGGAGCTTATTCGGCTACACAGGGAGTCCGGGCTGGATTTCTCCCGGGTTATCACCTTCAATCTCGACGAATACTTTCCGATGGCGCCGGATGAGGCCCACAGTTACCGGCGCTGGATGCAGGAGACTTTTTTCGACCATGTGAACATACCCGCGGCAAACATCCATGTTCCCGATGGCACCATCGCGGAAGACGAGGTCGAGGATTACTGTGCTCAATACGAGCAGCAAATTCGCCGTGCCGGCGGGATAGATGTTCAGATCCTGGGGATCGGCCGCACCGGGCATATCGGTTTCAATGAACCCGGGTCCACGCGCCAGAGTCGCACTCGTCTGGTCACGCTGGATCCGGTAACGCGACGTGATGCCGCCAGCGACTTCTTCGGCGAAGAGAATGTGCCGCACCGGGCGTTGACCATGGGCGTCGGTACGATCATGGAAGCCCGGCAAGTGGTCATCATGGGCTGGGGCGAACATAAGGCGCCGATCATCGCCCGCGCGCTGGAAGGCGATATGTCGGAATCGATCGCCGCCAGCTTCCTCCAGCAACACCCGGACGCGACTTTTATCCTGGATGCCGCGGCAGCCGGCGAACTAACCATCGTGCGACAGCCCTGGGTGCTGGGACCCGTCGAGTGGACACCCCAACTTATTCGGCGCGCGTTGATCTGGCTAAGCCTTAAGGTTGGCAAGGGTTTGCTCAAACTTTCCGACGATGACTTCCGCGAGCACGAACTGTATGAATTGTTGCGCGAACATGGGCCGGCTGAACGACTCGGCCGTCGTGTGTTTGACGAATTGATGACGACCATCTCGACTCACCCCGGCGGCGCGGAGCCGAAGAAGGTGATCGTCTTCAGCCCCCATCCCGACGACGACGTCATCAGCATGGGCGGCACATTGATCACCCTCGTCGATCAAGGACATCGGGTCCACGTTGCCTACATGACGAGTGGGAATATCGCGGTTTTCGATCATGACGTTTGGCGATTCACTGACTTTGCGGGGGAATTCAATCAGCTTTTTGGCAGTGCCCCCGAAGAAACCAAGCGCCTGACGCAGCGTGTCCAGGACTTGTTGAAGAAGAAGAGTCGCGGACAATCGGACGCCCCCGATGTCCTGAAAATCAAGGCCCTCATTCGCCAGACGGAGGCCCGTGCCGCGGCAATCGCATGTGGCCTTACGCTCGATCAGTTGGAATTCATGGATCTCCGTTTCTACCGCACCGGCACGATCGCCAAAGCGCCTATTTATCCTGAGGACATCGCCGACGTGGTGGCACTCTTGAGGCGGTTGAAGCCGGATCAAATTTACGTTGCGGGCGACCTTTCCGACCCCCACGGAACCCATCGCGTCTGCGCCGACGCGGTGTTTCAAGCCGTGCGCACGGTTTGGGCGGAAGGACAATCGTTCGAAGTATGGCTTTACCGAGGAGCCTGGCAAGAGTGGGAAGCTCACGAGGTTGATCGGGTGGTGCCGCTTAGCCCGGACGATCTGGAGCGGAAGAAGCTCGCTATCTTCCGCCATCAATCGCAAAAGGACCGCGCGATGTTCCCGGGTAGCGTCGATCGGCGCGAGTTCTGGCAACGGGCCGAAGAGCGGAATATGCACACTGCCAAAGTGTACGACCAGCTTGGCTTGCCGGAATTTTACGCGCTCGAAGGCTTCGTCCAATGGCGCGACGACGTTGTCGGATATTAATCTGGGAAAGACTTGCGAGCAGAAACATCGGGATTTTCCTCCGTCATTCATTCCCCCGTTTCTCAAAACGAACGAATCAGAGTGTGGCTGCCCCCAGCGTAGGCATGCCGAGGTCATTTCCCTTGCAGCGGCATCGACTTGATCTCCGACTTATAATTGCTATGGAAAGTATGAGGCCTTGATGCACCAGGGGGAGAACATGGGAATGACCAACCCCACTCGCAACACCGGACCAAGCGCATCGGATGAATCGCGCCGAGAACGCGTGCTCAATTTGGGCACGGCTCGGAGCATGTTGCCGCTCGTTCGACGGATAATGCAAGACATTATCGCGGCGAACGTGGCGCTGGACGGCTTGTTGCCGGAACAGGACCGGCTGGATCGCGAGAGACAGACGCTCGATTGGCCGGCACGCGCCCGCCGTTACCAACTCCGAGAAGAAATCGGGGAAGCTGAACACAATCTGCAGGATGCACTGGCCGAACTCGAGTTTCTCGGAATCGACTTGCTCGATCCGACCAATTCCCAGGCCGGCTTTCCTACCATCGTCAATGGCCGCGATGCCTACTTTTCTTGGAAACTTGGAGAAGATGACGTGATGTTCTGGCACTTTGCGGGCGAAACCACCCGCCGCCGGATTCCAAGTTCCTGGACCGCAGAAGCCGAAGTCGAACTTAAGTAATTGCCAAATAACACCACAAAGCCACAAAGGACACAAAGAAATCCTTCTTTGTGTCCTTTGTGTCCTTTGTGGTGATGGTTTTATTTAGTCTGATACCGCATTAGGATATCCGCTTGCGGCGCGTCCGCGATCGCCTTCCATCCGCCTTCGATGATCCGGTCCGCGAGCTTCTCGCACTCAGCCAAGTACCGATCGCTTGGTCGATGGCCGGTCATCTTCCGCGCGGTATCCTGGCAGAGGATGTCGGCCGCCAGCCGCGAGGTTTCGTCCTCCTGTCGATGGCCCCAAAGCGCAGTGGTGAGCATGACCACGGAATCTTGAACTCGCTGAGAAAGCTCGGCCATGCGACACTGACGGTCGGCCAGGCCGAGTTGATGTTTCTGCATCGTGCCGCTGATCTCGGCCGCGTATCCGCTAAAGTGATCGAGGGCAAAGCTGACGTGTCGCGCCAGACGTGGGTCCATGCCGGGAACAGACTGGCGATCGCGCGCCTTGAACTTTTGGCCGACGAACCACTTTCCGTACGCGCCGAACTCGCGCCGTAGCGTCCAGAAATGAGCGGGGTTGTAGAGCTTCGGAGTACGGATTTGGGCTTTCTGCAAGGCCTTGCCTATGGGTTCGAAGAACTGTTTGCCGTGGTGTTTCACCATCGACTTGAAGAACGCCAGGCCCAGCATCTCGCCTTCGCCTTCGTAGATGCAGGGAGCGAGGAAATCGTAGACGTTGTCTCCAAAAATGTGGCCATGCAGGAACGACCGACCGCCGTGCGTTTTCATGAAGAGCTCGATGGCGGCTTCTTTCAGCGCCTCGCTGCCGAAGATCTTGGCAACCACGCATTCCAGTTCGCCGCGGTAGCCTTGATCGATCAACCACGAACCCCAATCGACCAGCGCATCGGCGCCGCAAATCAATCCTGCCAAGCGAGCGATTCGGCGTTTCACCAATTCCCGTGTTTTGATGGCCTGGCCATAAGTGCGACGAAAATCGGACCACGGCAGCATGTTGGTTAGCAGGATTCGCATCGTTCCCGCAGCGTTGGCACATAGCGCCAGCCGGCCAAGGTTCAGACCGTGGTAGCCGATCGTCAAACCGTCACCGATGACTGGTTTCAGCAAATTGCTCACGGGCACCCGGAACCGGTTGAAGAGTAAACCGTTATTGTGTGCATGGCGAACCGCGTAGATTCCGTAGGGCACCATCTTGAACTGTTCGGTTTCCTGCGCCGGCAAGTCCGCGATGATCACCGCCGGCTTCCCATCGAGCATGACGACCAGGCCGATGGTCCGTCCCGGAACCGCATTGGTGATGAATAGCTTCTCTCCCGTGACTTCGAAATCGTCGCCGACCCGAGTTGCGGTGGTCCGAAGGGCCGTCAGGTCGCTACCCGCACAAGGTTCCGTCAGTGCGAAGGCGGAGAGGCGTTCGCCACTGGCAAGCTTCGGAAGAAATCGTTGCTTCTGTTCGGGCGAGCCGAAGGTGCGGACGGGATCGACGGCGCCGATACAACCATGAACGGAGGAAAGTCCTGCCACCATGGGATCAAAGGTGGCGATGCGCGTGAGAAACCGGCTAAACCGGGCAAACGGGGCGCCCTGGCCACCGTACTTCTGCTCGATCAGCATTCCCCAATAACCAACATCCGCAAGTTCCTTGAGCAAGGTAGGCGAGACCTTGCCACGTTCGTCGTAGAGGGTGTTCGCGTATCGGTGCTTCTTAACTACTTCAACCGAGTTCGACATTGCCGCATCGCACGGCGCGGTGGCGGGCAGCGGCGGCGGCATGAACAGTTCGAGAGGCACCCGGCTCTCCCAAACTGCCTTGTGAACGGGGCTATTGACGGTTTGATACTGCGCCGCGAACAGTGACTCGACCTGGTCGTCGGCCTTATCAACGGCGCCGATCCGACGAGCTTCGTCGTCGGTTTTTCCGCTCAGGCGCATGGCGGTTTCAGCGAAACTCTGCGCTTCCGGCCCTGATTTCACTTGTGTGCTCATTGGCCCCTCGCTGGGTGGGAAGATGATTTGTTAGTGACCACTATATTCGATCCAAACCCTAAATGATAGCTAATGTAATCAATGGCATCCCGCTAGTTCATCGCGCCGCGTAATACAGCACGGCCGCCCCATCGAGCAATGCAAATTCAGGTTGCGAGAGTTGACTAGGTAGGCCAGTGAAGGGAACTAAGCTAAGCGCCCGCCGTTCTTGCAGCCGCCGCAATCCCTCGTGAAAACCCTTAATCGTAATATCGGCGTGTTGGGGACGAAGTGCGGCATACAACTCGGGAAATGGGCAATCATGCGTCGCTCCAATGTCACGTCGCCGGTCGAGGTATTCGATTGCGTCGGCCGTCCACGGAACCGTGGTGTCGCCGTTCGCGCTTGCCAATTTCCCGACTTCCGAACGGCGGATGGCTTCTTCGACTCGCTCGCCGAGCACGTTCAGGCGATGGCGCCAACGTCCCAACTCGGCATTGGCGTCCTCCACGAATTGTTGCAAGGTGCTTCGAATCTCGCTCAACCACACGGGCAATCCCTCGTGCGTGGCTTGGAGCAGGTCCCGTAACTCATGCAGTGCGTGTACCGGGGACTCATGTTGGTGCACGTGGTCGATAGCAGCGGGCGTTGCCCGCACCCATTCCGTCGTCTTCCCGGCCGATTCCACGCGGACGACTTCCAACAATCCCTCTTGCAACGCCCGCGTGGCGGCTTCGGCGTTTGCGCCGACGCGACTTGGAAACAATCCTGGTAGCTTTCCACTTTTGTATAGCCGCTGCTCGCCTGGTGCTGCAATGGCCTGTTTCAGCGCGTCAACCAGTATTCCCGTGACCTTGTCCGTAGTCATTTGTCGCTTGCCCCTTGTCCACTATCCTCCGACGCGGCCTACAGGGTAACGATTGAGCCATAAGATGGGTAGAGGAACCGGGCGGGCTACGGCGACGCTTCAAAAGGCAACGGGATCATGACTAAGGACAAAGGGCCAATTCGCTTTCTCAGCGGCGTGCAGCCGTCCGGTCGGCTTCATTTGGGAAATTACTTCGGCGCCGTCAAGCAGCACATCGCGCTCCAGGAAGAGGGCGAGTGCTACTACTTCATCGCCGACTATCACGCGCTCACTACCGTTCAGAATCCCGCTGAACTTCGAGAGAATTCCATCAACGCCGCCGTGGATTACCTCGCCCTTGGACTCGATCCGAAGCGTGCCGTGTTCTTTCGACAGTCGGATGTGCCGGAGGTCACGGAGTTAACATGGATCTTGGGAACGGTCACCAACATCGGGCTGCTAGAGCGGGCGGTGTCGTACAAGGAGAAGGTTGAAAAGGGCATTGAGGCCAGTGTCGGGCTGTTCACTTATCCTGTCTTGATGGCGGCCGACATACTCCTATACCGTTCCCATTTCGTGCCGGTTGGCAAGGACCAGGTGCAGCATTTGGAGATGACGGCCGACATTGCGGGAAAGTTCAATCGCGCCTACCGTGAAATCTTTCCGATTCCCAAGGAACGCCTGGACAAGGAGTCGAAAGTTCCCGGCATTGACGGCCAGAAAATGAGCAAATCCTACGGGAACACCATCGAGATTTTCGCGGAAGGCAAGCCGCTGAACAATACGGTCATGAAGATTGTCACCGACAGCAGCACTGTTGCGGATCCCAAAGATCCGACGAAGTGCAACGTTTTCGCCCTCTACAGTTTGTTCGCCACGGATGAGGAAAAAGCGGCCCTGGCCGCCCGCTACCGCGCCGGCGGCATGGGCTATGGCGAGGCCAAGACGGCGCTGCTTGAAAAGGTCGAAAACTACTTCGCCCCGGCCCGCGACCGAAGAAAGCAACTGGCAAGGAACCTGAGTTCGGTGGACGACGTTCTCCGCGACGGTGCCCGCCGAGCCCGAGCCGAAGCACGAAAGACGATGGCATTGGTCCGCGAAGCGGTGGGGATGGGACCGTACTTGGCTTCGGACTAGAGACAACATGCGAGACTTTGACGAAAGCTTTGCCAACGAATGTCGGCGGCAATTCCCTGGATTGGCACGCCAGCACAACGGCCGGCCGATGATTTTCTTTGACGGCCCGGCGGGAACGCAGGTGCCCCAGCGCGTGATCGACGCCGTAAGCCACTACCTCGCCACGATGAACGCGAACAGCGGCGGTGCGTTTCCGACTAGCCGTGAAACCGATGCCATGTTTGGCGAAGCGACGCGTGCACTCGCCGATTTTGTCGGCGCTGATGACCCGGATGAAATCGTGTTCGGCCAGAACATGACGTCGCTGACATTCGCGCTGTCGCGGGCGCTGGCACGGACCTGGTCCCCCGGCGACGAAGTGATTGTCACGGCGTTGGACCACGATGCCAACTTCACCCCGTGGGCGATGGCAGCCCAAGATCGTGGTGTGGCGGTGAAGGTCCTTGACTTCAATCGGCAGGACGGTCGGCTGGACTTGGACCACTACGCCCGACTGCTGTCGCCGCGAACCAAGCTCGTCGCTATCGGCTGTGCCAGTAATGCGACCGGTGGCATCAACCCCGTGGCGAAGATGACGCAAATGGCTCACTCGGTCGGCGCCAAAGTATTTCTCGATGCCGTGCACTATGCCCCGCACGGTTTAGTCGACGTGCGCCGCTGGGACTGCGATTTTCTGGCTTGTTCAACCTACAAGTTCTTCGGCCCGCACCTCGGTGTGTTGTGGGGCCGGCGTCAGGAGCTAGAAAACCTTACGCCATACAAAGTTCGCCCATGCAGTGACGAGTTGCCTTGGCGCTGGATGACGGGAACGCAAAGCTACGAAGCAATCGCCGGTGCCATAGCGTGTGTTGACTATCTAGCCGACATCGGCCGCCGCCTGAGCGAGAGCCCGAAAATCCCACGCCGCGAGGCGCTCGCCGCTGCCATGAGTGCCATAGGCCGATACGAGACAACACTGGCATGGCGATTGTTAGACGGGTTACAAGCCATGGAGGGAGTACGAATCTTTGGCATCACCGATCGGCAGCTAGCGGCCGAACGATTCTCCACCGTTTCTTTCACCCATGACAAGATCTCGACGAGCCAATTGGCGCGTGACCTCGCCAGTCGTGGAATTTGTGTCTGGAACGGCAACTACTATGCTCTCGAGTTCTCTCGCCGCACGGGCACAGAACCGGAAGGCATGATTCGCGTGGGTTTGGTCCATTACAACACTCCCGGCGAAGTCGATCGGTTTCTGGCGGAGGTGCGGCAGCTCGTTGGCCACGGTGTAGAGGTTATGTCTTAGGTTAATAAGCCATGAGTTTCGCGACTTGCCTGGTGTTGGCATTCATATCGTTGGCAGCGCCGGATACCGATTGGCATCAATGGCGCGGGCCGGGCCGCGATGGCGTCGCTCGGAATGCTCAATTCCGTCAGGATTGGCCAAAGGTCGCGCCGCCTCCACTTTGGCGTGTCGCAATCGGCGAAGGCTATTCAGCGCCGGTAATCTCCAAAGGCCGTCTTTGCATAATGGGGCGGCAGGGCGATCAAGAAGTCTGCATGTGCCTCGATAGCGCAACCGGGAAAGAGCTTTGGCGCTATGCCTACGAACAGCCGTTTCAGACTCATCCCGGCGCTCGCTCGGCGGGCCTGGGTCCCAAGGCGACGCCGACCATTGACGGCGACCGCGTGTACATGCTTGGCATCAACGGACGATTTCATTGTTTCGATTTGCAGTCCGGACGATTGCACTGGTCGCTCGATTTCGCCAAAGACTTTTGGGGCGTGGAAAAAGATAACGAAGGTTACGACAAATGGAAACCATTCTGCGGCCTCGCAGCTTCTCCGTTGATCGATGGCGACCGGGTGATCGTCCCCGTGGGCGGGAAGAAGGCGGGCGCCATCGCGGCGTTTGACAAGTTTACCGGGAAACTCATCTGGAAATGTCTCGACGACCGCTCCAGCTACGCCTCACCGATGCTGGTCAACCTCGCGGGAGTCAAACAAGTCGTGGGCTTCACCGGCATACGCATGATCGGTGCGAATGCTGCCGACGGAAAACTGTTATGGGAATATCCCATCGAGATTGCATACGAAGATACCATCGTCACGCCGATTGTCAGAGGCGACATGGTTCTGGTTTGTGGATGGGACAAGCCCGCAACCGCATTGAGAATCACGGGCAAAGATGGGCAATTCCAATCCACGGTCGCATGGCAGAACCGTTCGCTGCGGACCATGGTGGCCTCACCGGTTTTAGTCGGCGATCACCTCTATGGTTTTTCCGACACCGCCCGAATTCTGTGTATCGACATGGCTAACGGGAAAACGGTGTGGACGAGCGACGTCGTGGGTAAGTTTGCATCGCTCGTCGTGGCCGAGCAAAAGCTAATATGCATGAACGAGGTGGGAGAGCTTCACGTGTTAGATTTGACACCAAGAGATTTTGCTCGCCGGGCCAAGTACACGCTGAGCGAACATGGTGACACGTGGGCACATCCGGCCGTCAGCGGCAGTCGGGTTTATATCAAGGACAAGCAACATCTAATGTGCTACGAGTTCGGCCAAGCTCCGTAGCCTCCGTGGAAGCGAAAGGCAATAGAGTGAAATACGGCGTAATGGTGGGTGTTGTTATTTTCGCGTTGCCGGCACCGAGTCGCGGGAGCGACGACGGGTCGCCGAATTCTTTTGAAGTCGAACTCATTCGTGACATTCCGTATTTCGAAGGTGACGGCGCCGACGCTGTTCGACACAAGCTCGACTTGTACTTGCCCAAAGGCGCGAAGGACTTTCCCGTGCTCCTCTTCCTCCACGGCGGCGGTTGGGCGCGCGGCGACAAATCGTACTATGGCATGGCAAATGGTTTTTGCTCGTTCCTTGCCCGGAACGGCATCGCCGCTGCCAGTGCTAACTACCGTCTCTCGCCGGCCGTGACCCATCCCGGACATGTGGAGGATGCCGCTCGTGCGTTTGCATGGTTGCACCGCAACATCGGTAAATACGGAGGCCGTTCGAATCAATTGTTCATCTGCGGCCATTCCGCAGGCGGACATCTCACGGCACTTTTGGGTACGGACCCGCGCTACTTGAAAGCACACGAGCTTTCGACGCGCGACATCAAAGGCGCCATCCCGATGAGCGGCGTTTTCCGCTTGCCCAAGGAGGGCAGGGGGTTCTTTCATGCCTTCGGTAGTGATCCGAAACTTCGTGAAGCCGCGGCGCCGACCTGGCAGGTTACTCAATTACCAGCGGATCAGTCCGACCACGGCATTCCGTCGTTTTTGATTCTCTACGGCGACAACGATGTTGCGATGTGTGGGAAAGCCATTGCCACAGAGTTCGGCCGGGTGCTCAACGAACGGAAGATTCCTGCAAAGTGCCCTTGAAGTGGCAGACAGAAACCATTTAACCGTGATGCTCAAAGCCCCTCAGCCAAACGATCCGGCCGGCGTGGCGATCCTTGAATTCATTCGTCGACAAACGGCGCCATAGAGAGCCGAGAGCAAATGACGAACGACCCGAAACCGGAAACGCGGGGCCAAAGCCGGCGCGGTTGGCTGATCGCGCTTATCCTGCAACGGTGCCCACGATGCCGTGACGGCCCGATGTTCAAGTCGCTTACCGTCGTGAACGATCCATGTCCTGTATGCGGGCTCCAGTTCGAGCGCGAACCAGGATACTTCACCGGCGCCCTGTATGTGAGCTACGCTCTGGGTATCGCCATACTCATTCCGCTTTTCTTTCTGTTCAAGTGGCTCTTGACCGGCTGGTCGGACATTGCGGTTGCGACGATCAGCTTGCTTCCGTATCTCCCGCTGACGATGCTCGTATATCGGTATTCGAGGGTCATCTGGGTGTACTTCGATCGGTGGTCCACTCTATCTGCTGAGCGTCCCAGATGAAATAAGAAACCCCACCGACAAGCGGTGGGGTTCCGGGAGGACCGAGCCTACACCCGTCCCTTCCGGACGGGTCGCAAGCCTCCGCTTGCTTTCGAGGCGGAGCGTCATTGCTCCGCTGGTGATTCTCGAATTAGTTGCAGCAGGTCGAATGCCGCCAGTGCAGACCGGAGCAACGGCGCGCCTTGCACGGCGCCGGGCAGCACACCGGCTCACAGCAAGTCGGCTTGCAGCTAGTCACTTCGCAGCAGACGCTGACCGGAGCCGGCTTCTCGACCCAACGCTGAACCATCCGGTTGGCTGTGTAGGTCTCCTGGTAGGGGACGCACACGCAAACCGTTCGCTTGGCTTCGTAAGGAACCATCTTGCTGACGTTGACCGTGCAGGTGTGAGTGACCTGTTCCGGAACACACTTGTAGCACGTCACCTGAACCGGTTCCTGCTTGACTTCGGTCTTGCATACCGTCACCTGAATCGTTTCGGGCTTGTATTCGCAAACGCGCTTCATGCACGTGACCGGAGTCTCGATCCACGTCGGGCAGGGTACCCAAACCTTGACGATCTTCGTCGGCGGCGGGCAGCAAGGATCGGGTTCACAGCAATCGTTCTTCCGGCCACAGAGGTGGCCGAGGAAGTTACGCAAGTGATGCTTCCGCGGTTCGCACGGAACTTCGCGGCATTCGTAATGTCCCTTGTCCACGCATTTGCGAACAACCGTCGTGACCGGTACGCAGGTCACATGGGCCTTCATGACCGTGCGGTTTTCAACCGTGGGGACGCTCACGCAATAGGTTCGCATGACCGTCTTGGTTTCCGGCACCAACTTGTTGACCGTGGTGGTGTAGGAGCGGGTTTCCGGCGTGACTTCACAGCGATAAGCCGTGTAAGTCTCTTCTCGGTTTTCTTGACGGTACGCCGTGCGCGTACACTGAACGGGTTCGCAGGCCCATTCGAGACAGCGGACGGTGTGGACAGCGGGGGCTGCCTGCGCAGCGGGGCCGGCCTCGGCAGCGGGTTTATCCGCAGCCGCGGGCTTCTGGTCGTCCGCCAAAGCGGACATGGTACACCCAGCCGCGATAATGCCGGCCAGAACCAATAGACGCACGCATTTCCAAGACATTCGTTCTCCTTTGACCGTAAAACAGTGCTCGATCCCGCCCGGGCTGGGGGCCAGACGTGGCAGATCGGAAAGAGACTTGAGCAAATCGTAAGGCTACTATAGCGCAGTTGAGGCGGTTGAGTGAAGCGAATCTGATTGGGAAATCTCGGAGATTTGTCGAAACAGTTCGGCCTATGCCGAGAACAACGAGGAACACGAAGCGAGCGTCTCTGCAAGTAAGAAACCGACCGAAACGAAGGCATTTGACTCAGGAATTCTCACGTCAGCCCCCGCTGGAGGCGAGGTCAAATGGTGAGACTAATCCCGATATACGGGTTGTACCGTGAATGCGGTTGACAATCAGGATGGCGTCATTACGATACGGAAGTGCCCGAGGGCACAAAGAACGGGGCGTGGCGCAGTTTGGCTAGCGCGCTTGGTTCGGGACCAAGAGGTCGGAGGTTCAAATCCTCTCGCCCCGATTTGGAAGACCTTGTGAGAACAGAACTTCTGACGAGTGTTTTTCCTAGCTGAACCGGCCCGAGCGCAAGGGCAGAGTTGAGGGCAGAGATACGGAAGAAAGGCCCGCGTCCGTTGTCGCGAACGCGGGCTCAAACACGAACCTTTCGGTCACGTGCTTACGGGCAAAGACTGGAGGGTTCGTTTCATGAAGTTTCCCAAGCCGTTCTACCGCAAATCCAAACAAAGCTGGTATCTGCAAATCGGCAGGCGACAATTCTCGCTCGGCACGTGCGAGGAGGAGGCGCTCAAACGCTACAAGGAGATACTTCTTCACGAGGAAGGCAACACGGTCCAAACCGGCAAGCCGCTGCATGTGGAAGAAGTTTGCGACCTGTATCTCGAATGGTCGAAGCGTCACAACGACCCGGAAACCTACCAGTGGAACCAGACGTACTTGCAGAGTTTTTGCGATCTGCACGGTGGACGCAAAGTTACCGACCTCAAGCCGTTTCACGTCACCAAGTGGCTTGACGCCCATCCGCGATGGCGTCCCGCGACGCGCCGCACGGTCGTCGGCGCCATCAAGCGCGTATTCAATTGGTGCGAGACCGAGGGATATCTTGCGGTCAATCCGCTGAAGGCCGTCAAGAAAGAACCGCGCCAACGCCGAGAGCGGACCCTCACCGTGGAGGAGCGACAACACATCCTCGGGGCGGCGCGAGGCAAAGCGTTCCGTGAATTCCTTCATGCCCTTCAGGAGACGGGTTGCCGTCCGTCGGAAATCCGCAAGGTAACCGCGGCCAACGTCCATTTCGAGGCTGCCGTATGGCTTTTCCGCCATCACAAGACCAGCAAGAAAACCGGCCGGCCGAGAGTCGTTTACCTCACGCCGGCGATGTTGGACCTGACGCGAAAACTTGTCGAACGGAACCCCCAAGGCCCGCTCTTCCGCAATAGCCGGGGGCTGCCGTGGACTCGAAACGCAATTCGATGTCGCTTCCGAAATCTTCGCAAGAAACTTGCTCACCTTTCCGGCGTCGTCGCGTACACGTACCGGCATTCGTTCGTCACTGATGCCCTGGTCAATGGAGTGGGCATCGCTCAGGTCGCTGAACTGTGTGGTCATGCGAGTGTGGAAACGGTGAGCCAGGTTTATCAACATCTTGCCGAGCGACGCGATCATTTGTTAGGCGCGGTTCGCACCGCAACCGCGAATCTCCAAACCTCAGAGACCAGCCATAAATGACATGGGCGGGGAGCGATGCCCCAGGGACAAAGCTGCCCCTCGGGCATCCCGCTCCCTTGCCACTTCTCGACCGGCCCGTCATTTCGCAGATCCATAAGTGTGCACGATCAGTAGGTAAGTCTCGTTGCTTCCACGTACTTCGGTGTACAGGCGCACGCCCAAGTCGTGATGCATCAGCCATTCGTCCAGTTCAACGAGCAGTTCCTCGCGGACTCGGCGGCTCCGAAAGGAAAACAGCACGGTATTGAGGTTCTTCTCTAAGGCGTCCTCGATTTCGGCCTTGTAACGAATGACGGTCAACACGTCCATTGGCACGGGATCCAAGCACAATGACTTCATAAATCGAGGATGTCGTCGTCGAAAAGACCTCGTTCAATTTCGTTTCCAAACACGACCCAATTGTCTGCTGGGTGGCGACCGAACAGCTCCAAGTAAGGCGGCGGCGACACACGCTCGATAAGCTTGCGAAAGACTTCGGGCTTCCCGGAATGGGTCTCGTTGCGATCGATGTATACCCAATTGATGAGCGAGCGATCTCGAAACCGCAGGTGTCCTCGCTTCGCAAAAACCAGGAACTCGGTAGCGCACCGCCAATAAAAACCATTGCCCATCGTCGGCTTCACCCAAACCATGATGCTTTTGGGTTCAAACCCCCAAGCACGGACAACTTCCGGCACCTGATACAGAAACGAGTGCGTTACCCACAGATGCAGATGAGCAGGATCGTCGGCAAGCCGATCCACCGGCAGTGCCATGATCTCGTCGAGGCTCATGGTCGCATAGTGCCGGCTCGCAGCCCCGCGCGGCGATTGGTCATATTGCCACGGCGGATCGGCGAGAATCGTGCGAAAGCGCATGCCGCCTTTTCGTAGTTTCACCAGGTCGTCAACCGTGTAGCCGGAGATCATTTCTGGAGCTTCCATCAGTTCCGAGCCGAGTCGTTTAGTTCCGTCAACAAGCGCGCTCGTTCGCGGCTTACCGATTCACGAATTTCGTCGTCGATAATGATGTAAAGTCCCTTCAGGAACGCTTCGTGACGCGGATCACGCGGCGAACCAATCTGGTAATCATGAATCCAGTCGGCGATGAGCTTCATGCATCCACGGGAAATGAAGTGTTTTTCCTTCATGGTTCACCTGCCGAGCGGCGAATATGGCGAAGGTTTACCAACGACGGATTCGTGCTGACCCTGCACGTATCCACGAACGCTCGGAGATCTTCCTCGGAAATGCGAATGGTGCCACGACCCGTTCCAAGCCGGTGATGGATGAGCTGCCGCTCCGAACACAGCAGATAGACCAAGTTGGATGAGCAGCCAAGCCGCGAGGCGGCGTCTTTAACCGTCAGGAAATGCATCGGACCATTTTCCAATCCAGGCGCCGATGTTCCTCCAAATACACAGCGCCGTCCTAGAACTTGCGAGTCCAACTCGCTGTTTGACCACTCCCGGCTAACTTTGTTGGCCGTACACGAAAATCCACGTCCATGCTGCGCGGACCACTTCCCCAACGAGCGGCAGATCGTCACGGCCGAAGCTATCCGACTGGCCCCACTCAGTGCTTCCGTCGCGCTTGTAGAGCCGGCGTACGGTGACGTTGTGCCGTATGCCGTTCTCGGTCTGATTCGCCCAGATGGCCGCCTTAATGCGCCCGAGTCGTACTTCGTGTACGGGCTTCATGCGAACCGTCGTATCGGTGCCGGCACGATCCGTCGAACCGTCGTTCTCGCCGCTCCGTTCTTTCTCGGTCATGACAAAGGCCCTTTCTGTGAAAACCGTTCCACACCTGCCGCATCGCCCGCTGTACGGTTTGATGCTCAGGGACGGAACAACAACAAACAGGAGAAAACCATGGACAAGAAAACACAAAAACCCATTCATCAAATCCGCCTCGGCCGCGTACGCGCCGCGATTTGGGCCAACGAGGGGACCAACGGCGGCATTTGGCACAACTTGTCGTTTTCCAGGCTCTACAAGAACGCCAAAGGGACTTGGCGTGATTCGACGAGCTTTGGCTATGACGACCTGCCCTTGCTTGCCAAACTCGTCGACCTGGCTCACGACTGGTGTCACGAACACAAGGGTGAAAGCAGGCCCACGGCGGTTGATGAATCCGGGCACCCACCGGATAGCGAACCGACTGAGAGCTTGTAGGGTGGAGGAAATAGCCATGTTTACCAAAGGAGACATCATCCACACGTACACACGTGCCGAGGCGATTGCCGATGGCGTACTTGTAGACGTAAGTAGTGCGGCTACGGAGGCCGGGTTCAAGTATCCCGTCGCACTCACGCGAGCTGTTTGGAGCGATTACGTGGAGGTTCCGGAAGGCGTGTTCGGTCAGGATGAATCCGGCCGGCTCTGGGATATTTTGGTCGTTCTTAACTTTGCCGTCCGCCGAAGTAATGACGGCGACATGCTCCGGTTTCGGCTGCATGTGCGAAACGAGAATGGTAACGGCTGCCCGTCGCTCGTCGAGTTGAAAGCCATCTGCGGACCAAATGACGATGGTACCCCGTGTGTGACGGTCATGCTCCCCTACGAGGACTGATGGCACCGATGCTGAAGTACCTTCGCCGCCGGTTCGCTGGCCTGCCCGACCGGGACCGCTGCGGGGCTCTTGGTGGCCCCTTCGCGGCCCTCGTCCGGGCCATCCATCGGCTACCCGGCGGCTTGACCGGTAGACCCAGACGTAGTAGATGTTCGTACGTAAATAAAAATTCCACACCTGGTCACCGCTGGTGTAAACAAAACCGCTCGACTTCGGCTTTAGTTGCCCTGTTTTCATGTCGTAAACGTGTTTGCAGGTGGTTTGCAGTTCGTCATTAAATGCCGCTTTTGTCCATGACTTCATTCCGTAAACGCGTAAACACTCACGGCGCTGTCATCGTTAGCCTTCGTTAGCATCCTGTTGCCTTTCGTCGCGACCATTAGGGTGTTCCAAATCCGACGGCGCGCTCGGCTTTCGCCGCCCGCGACGGCCGACGTCACGAAGTTTTCGCCGTCGGTCCAAATCGATCACATTGTCGGCGGGGGCCGTGTCGCGCGGTCGTTCCGTTGACCCGGACGGCAATGCCTGAGTGCCGCCGTTGTCGCCGCTTTCCGCCAAAGCGGCCGGCAGCCCCAACGTTTCAACGTCTTCGAGTGACCAGGGGGCTGGCCGCAGTTCATCGGCGTCGCGTTCAATGTGAGCCGCCACATCCGGATGCGGCTTGGCCAGATTTTGCACCAGATACAAGAACGGAATGAACGCCTTCCAGGCCCCGACAATCGGCGACAGAAAATAACCCGAAAGGCCGCCAGCGGTCTTCGGCGCCGGCTGATTCAGGAACTGAGAAGCCAACACCGCATCGCGAACGGCCACTTCAGACGAGGTCGAGATGTTCCACGACGTGCCTCCGGGCCCGCCCCCGTCGCTGCGGGAGATTTTCTCTTCCTCCACCTCTTTCTGCCCAAACAGCTTGGCGGCGAATTCGGCGGTATGCGGGCTCCCCAAGCCGAATACGGCAACATTGCGGCACATCCCCAGGACTTCATGCGCCTTCTTCTCACCAAGTTCGTCTTCTAAACCCTCAACGTCCTGCGTGCCGAGAACCAAAGCCACGCCACGGCTTCCGCCCTCACGAGCCAACGCATGCAGGCCATCCAGCTTGCCCATTTGCGATAGTTCATCGAGGAAAATCCAAGTTCGGTCGGAACCGTCCAGCGGCAAATGCTTGAGCAGGAGCTGACTGGCACGTTTGAAGATGACGGCGTTGAGTCGCTTGAATATCTCCGGATCGGTGGGGCTGTTTCCGAGCACCAGGACGAAGTTGCCGCGGATCCAGTCCATCAAACTGATCTGTTCTTCGGGTTTATCCCAGGCCGCGGCGATCTCCAAATAGTCGTCCGTCAGATTGGCGAGCGTGCTCAGAATATCGAGGAAGGTTTTTTCTTTGCTCAAGTACAGCTTTTTCGCTTCACGCCCTTGCGCTGTCAATTCGAGAACCGCCTCCAGCCGTTCACGGTTGCGAAGGGTGTGAATCACGTCTTTGAGCGTCCAGCATTCTGGTGCAATTTCAACGAAAGTCACCACCACCGCTCGGGCCAGCGCACGAGAGCCACGCTCGAAAAATCCTTCGTCACCCGTTTTTCCTTCGCTCTTGGGAAAAAGCACATTAACTAGTGCCCGCGAGTGTTTGGCGGTTGTTATGTCTTTGGCGATGGCCCAACCAACCCCGCGCCGATCTTCGGGATTCAGAGTCTTCCATGGCAATCCCATGGCCGAAAGCAACGGCAACGAATCCGACTTCCAATCGTTCCATAGCGCCCGGACTTTTTCCCCGCGTGCCATGCCGGCCAGCACGCCCTGAGCGACGAGATTGATAGATACCGATTTGCCGGTTCTTGGCGCGCCCAACGCCAAGTACCCCAGATCAGCCGATTCCGGCGGAAGAAACAGACCACCCCAGAAAATTCCGGGATGAGGAACGGTCCGACCCGCTTCACGGTCCGATTGTTGCCTTGCAGCATCAGCGATCCGCGTGGCTTCTTGTTGCGAGAGAATTCTTCGGCCACGACGGACGGTGCCCTTTTCTTCAACTTCTTCCTTTTCTTTCTTCCTGCGGGGCAGTGGCGCTGAGAGGCCAAGAAGGAATAGTTCGGTGGTGATCCCGACGCCGGCCGGGATCGCCATTGGTGCCCAGTCGCGGCGGCGGCGATCATAAACCCAATTGCGGAACTCTGCCCCATACGGTTCGCGCGACTTGAGAATCCGATGGCATTGAATGGCCAGAACGACCGGCAGGAGACAACAGATCGAGTGCGTGAAGAGGAAGGCGACAGCGGTCGTGGCTGTCAACTGCCGCTGCTTATGCGTGAAGAACCAGCGCCAACGGATGTTCCCCGTGACGACGTAGTAGCCACCGACACATAGCGCTACGGCGCCTGCATACCCAATGCCGAGCTTCTGAGCGAAATGGAAGGCGGCAAGCGCAGCCATGAGCGGCACGACAGCCAGCGCCCAAATGTCGGTAATGAACTTTTTCATGGCCGTGCCTCTTCGAGGGAAGCATCGTGCCATCCATGGTCTCAACGCGTTAACTGGTGGCCGTGTTCATGACACGGTTCCGGGGCGCGCTCGGGTTGGCGGGGGATATCCACTGCCAAATCCTTGCTCCGATCACGCGACATGGACTTCGCCAGTCGTTCCAATTCTTCACCGGCTTCGAGCCGGTCACAGAAAACGTGCGTGTTTTGCTTTGCCCGGCTGCATTGCACATAAGCAAGGTGCCGGTCGGTCATGCCGCCGCCGGCGAGCACATACGCGTCGCGCTCCAGGGTGATCCCCTGACCCCGATGCACCGTTATCGCGTACGCGCTTCGGACATGGTCGTAAGTTTCAAGGGGCACATGAACGAGGTCATGCCGGTCGTCGCCGTCGAGTTTCACGCTGAGCACGCGGTCCCACAGATTGATCGATTCCACCGTTCCCAATGTGCCGTTCTTGACCCCTAGCGGCCCGCTGTTCCGCGTAAAAAGGATGCGATCCCCTTCATGAAGATGACCAGAGCCGACTTCGATCCCACGTCCCAACATCCCGGCGGCAAGGCGCTCGCGCTGAATCTCGTTGTTGATGATGCCGGCTTCGAGATTGGTTGCTGCGAAAGCCAGCTTGCCTTGTATTTGCTTCGCCTCAAGGCCATCCTTGACGTAGGCCGACACTAACGATTCGATAGCGGCATGGCGATCCCGTTCGATATGGAGTAATCCGCGCTCGGCATACCGGCGGAGAGCAGTGCCGGCGTCGCCGACAGCTAAATCCTTGACGGCGTTGCGGGCCCACTCGTCGCGCTGGCGCACGATGGTCGTAAGCTCGGCACAACCGTACCGCTCCGCAAGGCTTTTCATGGGGCCGCCAGCTTCAATGGCTTGAAGCTGCCCCGGATCTCCGACAAGTACGAGACGCGCGCCCGCTCGTTCGCACGCCGCCACGATTTTCTCCATTTGCCGGGTGCCGACCATGCCCGCCTCGTCGATGACAAGGACGCTATTCCGGTCCAGTGTCGGTGCGGCGCGGCGACGAGCATTATTCGGGCTTGCTTTTTCAAAGTCACCGACATGGCCTAGTTCTTCGCTGCCGAAGAGTTTCGCAATGGTATGCGACTTGATGCCGGCCGATTGTTCCAGGCCTTCGGCCGCCTTGCCGGACAGCGTCGCGCCGATTACGTTCATACCTTCCCGCTCCCACACCTCGCGAGCGGCATGGAGCATGGTGGATTTGCCCGTGCCGGCCCAGCCGACGACGATCTCCAAGTCAGTACCGGTCGTGACGCGTACAATCGCCTTGCGTTGTTCGTCATTGAGGAGCGGCTGAGCGTTGAGCACTTCCGCGACGGTTCTGAAATCGATCCCGATCGAGGAGCGGGCGTGCAGACGTTCGGCGTTGGCCAGCATGCGCTCTTCGATTCTCAGCATTTCCTGAGACGTGTATCGCAGCTCTTCGCCGCGACGACCCAATCGAACCAGTTCGGGTGACTGTTCTAGGGCGGCGCGAACCTCATTCTCAACTCGATTCGAAGAAAGTCCACGTCCTTGACTTTCTTCTAAGGTGGCCCGCAACAATTCGGCCTGCGTGAAATGGCTCTGACCGGCTGTTAGGCGCTTGACGGCGGCATCGAGCGCTTCGTTCAGCTCGTGAGCCGGATTGCGCTGCTGATTCCGACCAATCAATCGGTCAACTTGCTCCTGGCCGAATCCTAATTCGGCTGCGGCTTCCCGCCACTTCGCCATGAGCTCATGGCGCGGCAGCTGTTCTTTCGCTTGCCGCGTTTCGAGCGCGGCAACCGCTGCTGCCTGAGCAGTTGCGAAGCCCTTCGCATCAAGGTGCTCTAGGATTTCCTTGCGCCGGGCCGAAAAATGTTCGCACACTTGACGCGGTACATCTTTCACTTCAAACCAGGTACGTTGCCGATCTAGCGCCAGTCCGAGTCGCTGTTGAAGTTGATGTCCCAGCTCGCAACGGTAATAGGCACCAAGAAGCATCTTCTGGTAAAAAATCGCCGAGGTATCCAAGGCGCTCGTTCGCCCGTCCGCGGTGATGCCGATGTTCGCGATCAGGGCGTGCGAATGAAGTTGAGGGGCTGGAACATTTGCTTTTGCCGCGCGGGCGGAACCGTGCTCAAACACCGCAGCAATAATTTGGGCCTTGACCCGTTCTTCACCCGCTTTGCCGAACCGACAGAAAGCGAAGTTCTCTTCGAAGTAACGAAGCGCCGCCTCGACGGCTGCGCGATGGGCTTGCTCAACTTGATGCCGAACAGATGCATCCGAGATCCCAAAAAGGCACGACACGCTTTTGGGTGCCGAAAGCGTGAGGTCTACGGCCGCGCGCCGATCATCGGCACCGGCATTTCGCACCAGCGCATTCCCGTCCAGCCCGAAACCAAGAAAGAGTTGCCGGAGATCGGCGGCTTGCACACGGGCCCAAAGCCCTAACTCCGATGTACCTGATCCAAGCCAATAACCGGCCGGTTCCATACCCGAACCGAAGTAACCGTCATCGCCCCCTTCGCTGGTCAGGCTGAGATAATAATCGCACTGGCTTGCAGAAAGTGAGTTGGCGCTGGCAACCATGAACAACCCCACGTCACGTTTCGTCCGACCCGGAGAGGTAGAAGTCGACCCACTTCGCCGCTTTTTCTTCGGTGTACCCGCCCAGCACCACCAGAAGTCCCGCCACCGACATCTTCATCAGGCTTTCCAGTGCTTCGCTGTCTTTGAGCGTCCGGGCTTCAACACGTCCGACCGCCACGCGCACCGTTTCGATTGCATCGAGCATGCGTTTGGATTCCGACCCTGCCAGCGCTTGTTTAACCAGGCCCCGCGCTAGGTCGCCGCGCGTCTTTCCGGCTGCTATGGCCCGCTCGTCAAGTCGCCCCAGCGTCACGGGATCGAGCCGGAAGGCAACCGTTTTGCTGGTTTCCATGTCAGCCATGTTCCGCGCCTTCGAGAAAATGAGTCGGCAGTTAATCAGTCCATTTCAATCGCGTGGCAAGTTCGGAAAGAGCGTCCGTTCATAGTCGCGCTTGGTCGGGGCAACATCCGCTTCGCGCCGAGAAGGAGAATCCGCCAGCTTCGCCTTTTCCGGTTTCTGCTTCGATAAAAGGATTATTCCCACGGCGAGGGCAGCTCCGAGAACGACGGCCAACGCTGCTGTCACCACGGGCCACTTCGTAATCCACTCTCGCAGCCGTCGCATCGGCGTGCCGTCGTTTTGGGACATAGGCCCAGGCAGCGCCAATGGCGGCAGGCGCGGCGGTGGAAGCGGCGCGGGATCGTCAACGGGATACTCGACCAAAAGCCGATCATTCGTATCCGAGGCGACCAAGCTCGTCATCGGAGCGCGGCGCGTCGTTTTCCTTGATGAGCTCCGCTGATGCGGCCCCACTTCGATAGAAATCCATTTGTCGGCGACATAACCGAACATGACCGTTTTCGGGGGGCTTTCCATGCGGATGAACTGCCCAGGCCCCGCATCCTTCTGGATAAAAAAGCCCCGAACCCAAACGCTGCAGGGTTCCTCGGCCGCGAACGTCTTGTCATCGACACGAAAACCCCCGTGGTCGCGGAGTTCAAGAATGTCCTCCACGACGCACGGGGTAACCAAAGTGTTGGACCGGAAGGCGGGCGCACCTTTCGGATTGTTCGACTTCCGCGCCACGGTGACAAACCCCGAAGATGTTTTCAGCGTTGTGCTACACTGCGATCCATCAACGATCGTGTTGCGACTCTTACGCGGTCGCCTACAAAAAACGGGTAGCCATCGGGCCGCCAAATGATGGTCGAGTCCGCATGAATGGCCTTAACGACCGCGTTGCTGACTACTTGGCCGTTCCGCAAAACCGGAAGTTGTTGGCCGATATGGAGCCCGCCGTTTGTGCCGATGCGGATGCCGGCAAAACTGTCTCGCGGAGATTCAACCGGCAGTTCCATTGGTTGCGATGCCGCTTTGCTCGCCACTGCCGCCGTCGCTTGACGCGTGCGGAAGTACGCGTCCGCACCATCGGTGACAGCTTTTTCCAACAGTGCATCCGAGAAAGTCTTGAAGGCCTTTTCCGCTTCCTGAGCGTCCTTTAAGAACTGATCAACATCAGCACGAAGTCGCTCGGAAAACGCCGCATGACGCGGATTCGGAACTAAGGCGCAAACTTCGTCGAGACTTTCGAGTAGATAAATTTGCCCTTCGACGTGGTCCCAGGCTTCGTTGAACTGAAGCCTGAAGTTGTCTACATCCTGAAGCTGTTTGCCGATATGAGCAGCGAGATCGCGGACACGTTGGGCAAGCTCCGACTGTTTCTTCTTGTACAAATCCAGTTTTTGGGCCGGCACTTTGGCGTCAATCGCCTGCGCCGTGGCGCTAAACGCGGCCGGAGCCTGCTGGAGCGCTTTGACGTACTCCTCCATGGCTCGGTCGGCTTCGCCGCGACGTTTCAACAATTCATGCCCCTGCGCTTTTTTGTGAGCGATAACCTTGCGCAGCTCGTCAAGCACGTCCGCGCGATCACCATGCGATTCGGGCCGCATTTTGGCAGTGAGTTCTTTGAGACGAGTCATATCACTGCCCGCTACCGCCGGTACGGCATAGCCCGCCAGGGTGCGTTCGCGTGCCACCAATTGATCGCGGTGCATCCGTGCCAACCGGATACGTGGGTCGCTGGTATCAGTGAGCGGATCCTCTGCCCGCCCACCGGCTGGCCATACGGAAAGAAAACCAACTCCCAGAAGCAGCCCGTACCACCTGTTGCCGATCAATCTGGTCATGACTTGCGCCTTTCGAAGGGCGAAAGAATGAAAAGCAGCCGCCGCCCATCAGCGGGTGCCATACCTTATTAGGGTACATACCCTATTAAGGTATGTCAAGCGCGGGAAGGGCTACGACGAGAACGGATCGGCCTGGAAGATAGATGTTAGGAAGGCGTGCGGCTAAAAGGTCACTTCATCGCAGGGCAGGCAGGTCAAGGCATAGAATCCGGCCGGGGTCCGCGCCGGTTGCCTCGCAAAAACGGCGAACCATGATAACCCCTGGGTCCGGTGATTCGTGCACGAGTTTCCACGCCGAATTGCTTGGGTTTCTTTCTGGATCGACACCCATGCGGATACCAACTTGCTCGTAAGAATAACCAGACGCGGTGACCGCTTCTTCCATTCGCTGACGCATGGCAGCCAGCAAATCAGGTGAGCGCAGTCTCACGCGCATGCCTTCGGGCATCGAACCCTTGGATAGATCCGATTCGCTCTCTTGGCTGTCTTTCCTTCCCGTTTTTCGGCGTTCTTTCTCCGGCATGCCATTGATCGTGGATCGCCTCTTCTGCCTAGTCAACGATCGAGATGCACTTGCCCCTATTGCGCGTTCGGGGCGGCGTTTGAGCTTTCGTTGTGGGCGCCCTTCGTCCTTGGGAACACCACCTGGCGTGGCTTTAACCCACTGGCGCACCAAACGCTTCTTGGCAGATTTCGCCATCGCTACTCCTTATGGCCGAACGCTCATTCTGAGGGTCGCCGCCGTACTCGGTACAACATCCAAGCCGTTTGCAACATCGCGCGCCGCCTTTTGGCAGCCACACTCGACTTAAAGATGTCCGCTAAATCAAGGACGTACTTGCGAAACCGGTCTTTGTCCAGCCCCGGCAAGTCAAATCCCGCATTCACAACCCGATTTTCGCCCATCCACTGTCCGCTAATAGGACACAGTATTGTCGGCAACATGAAAGGCGGTTCGACAACCAGCTGCCGGACGCGTGACCCGCCAACGACCTTGAATGGCGGAACGAAGCGCCCGACGTGCACGAAAAGATCATACACAACGTCGTACCCGCTCGTCGGCCATTCCGCTGTGTCGTCGCTCTGACTGTACATTCGCCGAATTGATGGGAAATGTACCACCCCCGTGATCATGACCCGTTGAATCGTCTCCGGTTGATACGGAAATCCCTCTATATGCGCACGGGTAAACTCGGTTGGCGATTTATCATTTTGCATGTAGTCGTCGTATCCGCTCAACGTAAGCGGCATGACGGCGGTGAAGCCTTGAACGTGCCCGAATTCGAGCACCTTTGCACCGGTGTCGAGTTCCAGAACGACAGTTAGCGGCCGCGTACGGAGTGAAACACGAAAAATGTCGGCATTCAGGTCGCTTAACTCCAATAGCCGCACAAATTTCCTGGGGTAGCCGAAGGCTGCGCCAAGCATCAAATCCACGAGCTTTATTTCGGCCACTCGCCGTTCTTCCCATTTCAACTCGTGGATTGTCCGAGCCGGTTCCAACTGGTCGAGCCGGTCGGCGATATTGCGCCACACGCTTGTGGCAGCCTGCCCTCTAAAGATCACGCGTCCCATGTTCCAGGCTCGAAGGCGAACCGTGCGACGGCGGCGACACTCGATTCTATCACTTTGCCAATGCATCTCGCGCGTCGACCTACCACTCGGCGTATTTGAGTAGGACCTCCATCCGTGCGATATTCTTGGTGCCTCCGTCCTGTTGTCCTTTGCTAACTGGCTTTCTTTCACATCCCGCGCTCATCGTCTTTGCAACCGGGGGCCGCGCGACCTATTGGGTAGATGAATTCTGTAACCACTTCCCGACGCTCTCGGGAGGTGGGCGACCACCTTAAGGTTTCATGTCCCTTTGGAGGTTTTTTGTCATGGCTGAATCACAGCTCATGCTTCATTGCGGAGCACGCACGGTTGAAGAGGATGAACTTCGGGCCTGTAGGGCGCCGCCGCCTGAAGGCCGCTGGTATCCGATTAGTCACGGACGAGTCCTCGACACCGTGAAAGGAACGCTGACCGCATCCGGCTACACGATTCGTTCGCAGAAGCTTGCCCTCACGAAAGGTGAAAGCCGCTTCTTCGGTGTCCTCGATCTCGCAACGACGCTCTATTCGGAGGTGACGCTCGCGGTCGGCATTCGAAATTCCGTGGACAAAACATTTCCCATGGGTTTCGCAGCCGGCTCGCGCGTTTTTTGTTGCGACAACTTGGCCTTTCGCTCGGAACTCATGGTCAAGCGAAAGCACACTCGCTTTGGCGAACAACGTTTTGTCGCCGCGATCGCGGGCGCTGTCACTTCGCTTACCCACTTTCGCGAAGTTGAAGCCGCCAGAATCAAGCGGATGATGTACCAGGATCTGACCGACGATCAGGCCGACGCATTGATCCTTCGGGCGTTCGAGAAAGGTATCGTCACGGCTCCATTTCTTCCGCGTGTCATTCGCGAATGGCGAACGCCAAGCTTTGAAGAATTTGAGCCGCGTACTGCGTGGAGTCTTTTGAACGCCTTCACGACGGTCTTAGGCGAGCGGGCCGAAAGGCGACCGCAAGCCTACACCGTGCAAACCATGCGGCTTAACGCACTTCTTGGCCCGAAGGACGCTTCTCAAGGGCAGTTCGCCCAAGCCACGTAATCCGATTCGGTTTCTTTCTCACGTTTTGCGGAGACAATGTGTCGCCGCAGATACCTTCTTTTTTCACGAAAGGTTTTTCAACATGTCTAAGTCACAGACCGCCACAGCTCGCGCAAGCGACAATGGCCAGAAGCAGCGGCCCATAATCGAATTCAAATACGGGCTCTGCCGCGCATCCGTCTGGGAAAACGACAAGGAAGGCGGCGGCGTCCGCTATTCGCTCTCCTTACAGCGAAGCTACAAGGATGACCAAGGATGGCATCAGACCCAAACGCTCAACGCCAGCGACATCGACCTCATGATCATGGCGCTTCAAGATGCCAAGCGTTGGATCTTCGCTGCCAAGCGGACCGAGCGCGACTCCGCGGACGGCGACAGGCCCGTTCACTTCTAGTCACGCTGAAAAAGGGCACGGATGCCCTTCTCTTTCAAATAGGAGGCACTCCATGTTCTGCGCTCATTGCGAAAAGCCCGTTCCAACTTCACGGTCGGAAAGCCTCTTCTGCTCCGAAGAGTGCAAAGCGGAATACTCCAAGAATCCGCCCCAGACCATCGCCTGTGAGAATTGTTCGGCTCACATTGATGGGCTAAAGGAGGCCGAGGCCGCGGGCTGGAAGGAAATCGAAATGCATGTCGAAGGTTTCTCTTGGAACTACCTAGGTATCTGCCCGTATTGTCTGGAGGAAGGCTATGATCAAACTAAATGATCGATGCTGGGATTGTGCGAATCCGATTCCGCCCGAACGGATCGGCGAGACCCGCTTCTGTTCTGAAGAATGCAAAGCCCACCACTGGTGGGAAATGTCCGAGAGCATCGTTTGCACGGATTGCTGGAACGAAGCCTACGGGATCGAGGAAGCACGAGCCGCCGGCTGGCAAGACCTGCGCGAAGACCCAGAGGGTTACGCCTGGACGCACATGGGTTCTTGTCCCGACTGCAGCGGCGTCGCTGTCGCGTAACGTCCGGAGAGGTTTCCAAACGAGTCGCCCACCTCTCCAATCGACATAGTCGAATGGTTGAAGGTCCTTTCCCTAAATCAGATTGCACGGCGTTGTTGCGCCGAGGCAGTTCCGCCGCGTCCAAGGTTCGCGCCCGGAATCCGTTGCCGGCGGCGGTCAGCTTTTGACATGCTGCGCAAAGTACGAGGAAAAGGGGCGCACGTCAGTTGTTGCCCATCGCAAATCTGGATATTATCAATGTGGTTGTAGTCAATGATTTGGAGGTTACTATGTCGTCATGGCGAGCTCTTGACAACGCTATTCAACGTGACATGGAACGCATTCGTCGTGAGCAGAGCGATGAAGCAGCCGAAAACTACGGAGCGCGAGAATACAAGAAGGCAATTGCCACACAGGGTGGCGGGCTGGCTGGCGCGGCTGCTGGAGCGGCAATCGGTTCAGTTGTCCCAGGCGTCGGCACTGGTGTAGGTGCAGTCGTTGGTGCAATCGTCGGTGCTATTGCGGGTCGCAAGGCAGTCAAATAAGACTAGCCTTGGAGAATAACATATCTCTTCGCGCTCCTTCAGACTGCACCATCAGCCGATTATCCCATCCGACTTTGGCCACCGGGCTGTTTTGAAAGCCGTCCGGGCTAGATCGTTGGTCTTTACTGACCATCTGCGCTGCCGGACCGTGTGGGACCCGCGGGCCCAAGTCCTGGGGCGATGGGGACACAGGACTCAGGCCCTCCCCACCCGGTCCGCTTAAACGATCCACTGGCTATAGCAAAATTAATCGGCACCAGTGACACGCATAGGTTGCAATAATCGTTGGCCTCTTCTTTGGTAGCCGAACCGCCGGGCGGTCCGAGTGATTACGGTTGGAGCAAGCAACCCTGCAATCGAGTCGAAACCGACCGGTCGGCTCGGCAACTCTCGCCATGGGTGATTACCTGCCGCATGAGCGGAAATTGCCCCAATTCCGACTGGTTTATCTAATTAGACAAAATGAGCCTTAACCGCTGCAATGGCGCACTGCGCCAACTTGTACTTCCGACGTGCATCCGAGATGAAAACTCGGATTGGCGGGCCGCGCCATTTCGCGACGCCGGAAGTTTGGATAGACTTTAAAGCCGTGTGAGGTGGTCCGATGAGCGAGACGAAGCTCAGTGTCGATGGGTTTTGCGCTGGTGCTTGGGCCCGCGGGGGTCCAAGAGCTCGCTAAAATGTGCGGTAGCGAGCAAGTGGGCGGCGTTATTCAGGCTATCGAAAAAAACGAGGCGAAGCTGAGAGTCAGTGTGCCTTGTGAGCAGTTACGTCCATACATCAAGTACCTAATCTTGATGAACAAATTGCCCGAGGAGTATCCCTTTGAGCGCTTCGCGAAGGATCGGCTCAAGGGTGATGGGGAAGGCCGAAAAATCGGGCAAAAAAGAGAGTTTTCAAAGCTCTTCGCGAGCTGGGATCCGGCGCATCTTGAAGCCCAGTTGAAACGCGCGCACGCAACACTCGCTGCCCGTCACCTCCATCAACTTTCTCTCGAGAAGGGATCTCTGGCCCAACCCTTTCTGGCGGCGGAAGTTGTTAAGGTCGATCAAAGCAATCTTGCAAAACAGGCGGAGGGTCGTCAATGTCCGTCCGTGCGCGGGGACTTTCGACTTCGTGAGTACTTTCGCCATCGCAATTCGCTTGGGTCCGACTTCATCGAACTAGCGGCATACGTCGGCTACGTGTCGCTTGAACCTTCGGGCGCAAACTCCAGGAACTGGCTTTCGCGCTGGGGCGAATCTCCGCCTGGTCTTCCATCGCTATTCATGGAGACGTGCGCATATGTCGCGTTTGAGTGGGCGCGGAGTGAAGGTGGGACGGAGCCGGAGGCCCTCTTAAGGAAAACGCAAGTTCTGCTCACCCAGTCCCCGGTTTGTGGCAAGGAGCTAGCGCTAGAATTTCGCGCGCTCGAAAGGGTTGCCGAGGCCGTCGCATCCATCCATAAACGATGCAAAGGCTCATCGGGCCAAAATCCGATCTAGGGCGTTGTCATCTGTTGAAACGATTATTAAGTGTTAGGGAGTTGCCAATGAAAAATGCGGGCCCAGAAGACCATTGTAGCCGGGAAGCAACAACGCTAATCGCCGAAGTTCTTGCCGGCGGGTTTGTAGACTTTCCCGTCTCCGTCCATAATGGGTCGATCCAGAAGTCGGATGAGAAGACGCCTATTGGTCATGGCCACAAATCGCGCAAAGCCAAGAAACCGAAGAATCTTGTAGTGCCTTGTATGGTGGGTGTTGCTCTGGCTTCGATCATCGGTAGCTCCGCGACACTCGTAACCTCGATGGTACATGGATCGGGGGTGAGGTCCGAGCTTGCAGCTCTTCGTAGAGAGTTTCAATCAACGCACATTAACACGCCTGATGATTCGGTATTCCCACCGATACCTGCCGATGCTGCGGTAATTCTGGCAAGCCTAGATGACCGCCGCATACGGTCGTCCTCGCTCGGTTTTCGAGGGTCGGATGCTGTCATGTTCGAGGGCGCCGACGTACCAGCTATGCTGCAGTCGGTGCCTCGTCCTGTACGGCATAGTCCCGGTGTCTCAGGCATGTCCCTCGCTTACATTGATCCACTACCGGAGCCAGTTCCGCAAATCGATCTGAAACGGTTCGTTACCAAATCGTCCGAAGATGAGGTGGGGGCGCGATACTTTATCTATCAAGACGACCCACGGGCAAGCGATTTTCTGCCTAACGGTTGGCTGCCAGACGGCGACGGCATCTCGCAAAACACCGCCGACACCGACTCCCCACATAGCCAACCACATTGCTTGCGAGTTGGAGGCCAACTGTCGGCCAAGCCATTTGTTGGTGTGTACTTCCTTTTAGACGGAAAATGGGAGCCTCAGCGGTCTGTTGATCTGTTCGAAAAACTCGGAGCCGAGCAAGGAGACGCCATCGTGTGTCGGTTCTGGGCGAGATCTACAGACCATGCCCAGGTCCAGTTCAAAGTTGGTGGCGTAACGAAAGGACAGGTCAAAGACTCCTTGAACTTTCCTGTCTCCAGTCCTTGGGTCAAGCTCAGCCCGGATTGGAGGAGGTATGAGATCGACTTAACTGGCAAGGATTTGAGTTCATTGGTCGGCGCATTCGTGTGGGTGTGTGACCGCGCACATAACGACGATCGGGATGTCGGATTCGATTTGGATGATATCTACTTCGTCAAAGTGAAAAATCGAAAAGCCGACTGACTGTTCGACTATCATTTGCCGCCCAGCAACTTCAACTTGGCACAAAAGGAGGGAATTATGGTTCATCGACATTTCGGTTTCAGCCTGGTGCTAATCTGTCTATTGGTTTCGTCACTCGCGTTGGTCGGGCTGTGCCCTGGTCTTTTGCGCCTCGGTGCCGTCGAGCATGGCGTATTCCACCAGAAAGATGCATCAACACGAACCTCATCCGAGGATGAAGTCGGCGATCGCATTTACATCTGGCAAGACGATGGAAAGCCCGGCAAGTTTCTGCCGACGGGATGGATGCCAGATGGTCAAGGAATCACCCAGAGCACGGCGGAGACTGACTCACCGCACACCAAACCCCATTGCCTCCGACTGGGCTGCCAACTCTCCGCTAAACCGTGGGTCGGCATTTACTTTCTCTTAGAAGGAGAATGGGAGCCGAGAGGGTCGTTCAACCTAATTGAGAAGCTTGGCGCAAAACAAGGCGAACCAATTGTCTGTCGATTCTGGGCTCGGTCAAAGGAAAAAAACGAAAAAGAACGGGCTCAGGTGCAGTTCAAAGTTGGTGGTGTAACGAAAGGACAGGTTAAAGACTCCTTGAAGTTTCCAGTCTCCAGTCCTTGGGTCAAGCTCGGCCCGGAATGGAAGATGTATGAGATTGACCTAACTGGCAAGGATTTGAGTTCACTGGTCGGCGCTTTCGTGTGGGTGTGTGACCGTGCGCACAACGGTGAAAAAGACATAGGATTCGACCTCGACGACATTTACTTTGTGCGGCTAAAGGCGCAACCGAAGTCTGACTGAGCATCCGAGTCTTATTGCCTGGACGACATCCATTTTCTCACGGAGAACGACAAGTGATTCGCACGCCAATGGTCATTCACCTTATTGTGGCTGCTTTGTTACCCCTGGTTGTATTATTCGAAACCCGACAACCGCGGACCACTCGCGTCGCGCACTCAGCCGAGCTCGGGTTCCTGGCGTTCCTACAATCAGCCAAGCCGGCACCGAGACTGGTTGGGTTTTCTCCAACAAATCACGATCCGCGTGGCGGAAGGAGAAAGGTGCCTTCCGCCGAGTCGCTGAAGCTCGATTTAGAAGCGCTGCGACCCGCCTTCAACGGGCTAATCCTCTATGGATATGACAAAGATATCACACCAACGATTTTGAACGAGGCCAAGCGACAAGGCTACCGGGCCGTGCTACTCGGAATTTGGGACCCGAAATCCGAAGTAGAACTCGAGGGCGTGGTGGCACTTGCTAAGAACTACCACAAGGATCTAGCCTTGGCGATTTGCGTCGGTAACGAAGGGATAACCTTCAATCGCTACCAAGTTGCCGACCTGGCCGCCGCTGCCGACAAAATCAACATGATGCTGGGACCGGATCTTAAGCTTGCTCTGTGCACAAGTGAACCGTATGGAGAGTATTCTCAGCGCGCACTGCAGCAATTTGGACACATCCTGACGCCCAACATTCACAGCGTTTATGACCAGCCGAATGTTGTCAATCCTACCGAGGCAGCTGCGTGGGTGCGCGAGCGCGCCATGACATTGGCAGAAGCCGCGCAGAAACCAGTCCTGGTCAAAGAAACGGGCGTTCCGAATGGAGACGGAGGTGATATGCGCTTTACTCCGGAAACCCAAGAGGCCTTTTGGAAGGCCTATCTCAAGGACGCGCTCTTGGTAAAGTCTGAAAAGCACCCCAAAGTATGGGTCTCCCATGCGGCCGCATTTGAAGCGTTCTGCTTGTCTTGGAAGGCGGACGAATCAAAACGGCCCGTCGAGGGTGCTTGGGGCCTGATGAGCGCGGAACGAAAACCATTCGCTGCTTTTTCTACGTGGAAGAGGCTTGCGGAACAAACTGGGTCCTTGGAGAACTAGTAACCGCGAAGATCAGTTTGAGGCCCATGACGATCACCATTTTGTAGTGTGGTGTCGATAATCGACGGCGACGCGGTTATGCCGCCTGGTGAGACCCGAGTTCCGAGTGCGGAATGCCCCTTTAGGTGTACTGGCTTTCCGACTCTCGACTCCTACACCCCTTCCGCGGTATTATTGAGGGATGGAACCCGAGACCCAGCGGAGGAAAACCATGACACTCAACTTGAAATTACCGCCTGACACCGAAAAGAAACTCCACGAGCGAGCGTCCCAAGCCGGGGAGAGCGCAGAGGGTATCGCGCTCCGATTCATCGAAGAGGCGCTCAGGACTAATGGTTCAAGGGCAACCGACCAAACATCGAAAACGTTTGATGAAGTCCTCGCTCCCGTCCGGGCTGGCTGGCAAAGAAGCGGCTTGTCGGATGAGGCAGTTGACCAGCTTTATAATGATACCTTGCAAAAGGTTCGTGGTGCCAAACGGAAGGACCTCACGCAATGACCCAGGAGGGGAAACCGAGGGTCGTTTTCGATTGCAACATCTTCTTCCAAGCCACTAGAAACGAAAACGGTCCAGCGGCCAAGGCTCTAAGGCTCCTCGAATCGGGAGCCTTTTCTCTTTTTGTCAGCAGTACGGTCCTGGAGGAAATACGCGATGTGCTTACCGATCCCGGCATTCGCGCCAAGAACCCCTCCATCACCGATCAAGTCGTCGTCGAACTTTTCGAACGGCTCCGAACCGTAGCCGACGTCGTCCTCGACATCCCGAAGCAGTTCGAGCTGGAGCGTGACCCGGACGACGCCCATTACGTCGACCTCGCCTTAGCTGCGAAGGCAAATTATCTGGTCACTCGCGATCACGACCTTCTCGACCTTATGAACGCACCGGATTTTCGTGGCCGCCATCCCACTCTTGTCATTCTCGACCCGGTCTCCTTTCTTCAGGAACTTGCCACTAGGCCATCTTAGACACGGGCACATCGAACGAGATTTCATGGCAACCATCGGCCCCGACATGCAGTCGTGGTTGCTTCCGCGCCCGCCGTCCATTCCGGACGCCCTACGATCGCCTACAAGTCACGAACGAACTGCGGTCCATTCTGTCCCTTCCACCACCGATCAACTAGTTAGGTCAATCATCTGCTTCGGCGTGTCTTTTGAGTACCGGCCTTCGCTGTGCCATAATCCGCCATGGATCAAGCGGGCCAGGAAATCATCTTCATCGACATCGAAACGGGCGGCATCAACCCAAAACGCCATCCGATCATACAACTTGCCGCGATTGCCGTTGATAAAGAACTGGCGCCTGTTGAAGCATTCGAAGCGAAGATTCGCTTCGACGAACGGCAGGCCAACCCAGCAAGCCTTCGGAAGAACCATTACCGCCGCGGTGTCTGGGCCAATGAGGCTCTCGAAGCGCACGACGCAGCGCGATCGTTTGCTGAATTCCTTCGCCGGCACGCAACCGTTTCGGTCCTATCAGCGGCAGGAGCGCACTACCAAGTGGCGCAGTTGGTAGCTCACAATGCCGCATTCGACGGCGAGTTTCTTTGGGCTTGGTATGAACGGCTTAGCCTCTTCTTGCCCGCCAGCCGTCATGTGCTTTGCACTCTTCAGCGGGCGTTGTGGCACTTTTCCGAGCTCCCGAACAAGGCCCGACCCCGCGACTTCAAACTCGCGACCCTGTGCCAACACTTCGGCGTTCCCTTTCACGCGGCGAGTGCCCACGATGCGCTCGGCGATGTTTCCGCGACTGTGGCCCTTTATCGTGCCCTTTTCCGGCCAACGCCGTCTCATCTCGGCCTCGCAGCGCCAAGCAGCATGAGAGCGCTTGACTAACCAGGCCGAATTTCGCCAACGTCGTTGGATGCCCCCAACGCGATCAACCAAGGCGCATGTCCAAGATGATCCTCTGGCACTAGGGTGAGCATTGCCCCTTTACACAACCGGGTGCACGGAGGAAAATGGCAAGTACCAGCCTGGTGTGAGTTGTTCGGCTGGCAAGTCTCGCCTTTCCCAAGAAAACAAGAACTGCGCAAGCATCCTTGGAGGTGACCAATGGCAGTCGCACGCCGAAATCTACGATCACGGAGTTATCAATTGCCGGCCACTCAGCCGATCGAGACGGTTCCCAATCGAATCACTTCCGGTTTACCGTCCGCCGTAGCCGACTCAATGTACCGGTCGCTGAACTTCCCGCCGCCGGATTCGCGGCACCTGAACTGGGAGTCGAATTTGGCGAACCATCCCGTTCCAGCGGCCGCCACCAAACCGTTGCTTTTTGAACGCTATGCGCCAGCTGCCGACGCAGCGCTCAAGTTTCCCGGCGAAATCAATCGCTTCTTCAAAGCGATTGTAACGACGAACTTAGATGTCACGAACGCGAGCCGACACGATCGCCAAATTGACCGGCTTGCCGATCGGTTCGTCCAAGACGGAGGCTTCTCAGCGTCGCCATACCGATTGCCGCAAATCGGTGCCGAAGACGCCATTAAACCCATTAGGGACATCGAAGCAACCATGGCGCGGTTACTTGCCGAAGCTACGGCGATTTCGGTGAACCAATTAGTCAGGGGAATTCACGCCCTTCATGAAGCGCAACAAATCGGCGACATCCACTGGTTTGACAATTCGGTTTGCCGTTTTCGGTTTTATCGGTTCGTGGCTGATGAGCACGTAACCAGCGAGCGCCGCCAAATAATCGGGCATCACGTGCGAGACACCGGACGAGCCACCACGGAGTACACTTTCACATCTGTCGAGCAAGATTGGCACCGTTCACTCGTTCAAGAACGACATGAGCACGACCTCATTGAGGCCAACGGCATTGCATTGGAGCGTGACCACGCCCAGAAGCCGGATCTGATTCAGAACCTGATAACCGAGATCCCTCCCTGGCTAGTTCCGCACGTACGGTGCGTACGCGGCATACTGATCGCTGCTAACTGCTACCGAAGAACGTTGCTCGAAGAAACTTGGACAGAAACAATGACCGAAACGCAAGTGAGAAACACCTACCGTGCCGATCCTTGTTTGACTTTTGGGAAAAATGCGGTCCTTACTGGCTGGAAGGATGATGAACCCGCGCCGCCAAGCCGACTCCGCTACACCGCCTGGCTGCGGCGGGGCTAATGGGAGGTCTTCCGCGCAAGAATTGCCGTCAGGCAGCAATTGCCGCGTCCCTTCCTCGCACCGGTTCAAACGGCTTCACGCTCTTCGGTTTAAACCGAAAGCACCGTCTGGATACGAGAAGTTCCAGGCCGGCCGCTTTTCGAATCCCATTGATTCTTCGAAGCATTTTCAGAAGTTGGCTGCGAATCGGTCCGAACGGCTCAAAGTCAAGCCGGCGTAGCTCGAATTCAAGGTGCCTCGCCGACGTTTTGGGAGCAAGTTCAATGAAATAGCTTTCAAGTTCCTTGAATCGTTCTCTTTCAATGCGCACACAGGCGTGGCCGCCGCGGAAGCTGACCGAGTACCCCATGAACTTGATGGGTATTTCCCGGATGTCTTTGATGTCCTTTTCCGTTTGCAAAAATGGGTGCTCGCCCTCGTCGTCGGTCGCGATCAGCACGAAGAAATTCCGGTACCGAAGGTACTGAACCGCGGGGATGCCGAGCTGTTTTCTTCGATACCTCGTGAACTTCGAGATGTCGAGTCCATACTGGCGGATAATCTTTAGGTCCGTTGCCTTTGGGTCTTTGCTTCCGGATACGTCGCCTGTGACGTAATACCGGTACCCCTTCGCCACAAGACGAACGGCAAGCTGCTGAATGAATCCTTCAATTGTTGTTGCCTCAACTCGGTACATACAGTTCCAGAAAAAGAGAGTTGAATTGTTCCGGCTCAACTCTCCAAAGCCCAAAGCCTCCTTCGCAGTCCCGATGAGCCATAGCCCCGGTTTGCGATAACCGTGCATGAACACCTTCATCCTTCCCTTGTGAACCTCGCCGCTACTTCGTCCCGGCTCGCTCTGCCTGACCAGACGCCGATGGCGTCTGCCCTGCATCGGGAGCCTCATTCCCCAATAAAAGTCGCCGAATCTATAAGAGTAGCGGAAAACCACCCAACCAACCGTCGTCTGTCCCAGTGGACAGATCCAGCCGGTTCGTCGTCAGGTCGCTGCCAATTACGCTCAGCTCGCCAGAGCGAACCGTAATTGACCGCATTCATTCCCTTCCCAGGGACCGGGCGGGATCCAAGTCGGACCCCGCCCAGGACAATCTCTGACAGGTAAAACTCGTCAGCCCTTTCATCGTTGCATTGTGCCCGGCACCACCCGGTAGCACGCAAACGGCTTCACCACTTGCCTCGCAGTGACGCCGCCCCGCCAGGGCTTTTACTTAGGCCACACTCCCAGAGCAAAGCGTTTGAATCACCTTGGCGACCAACCAAGACACCGGTTACCAGCCGGCTGCTTTGCTCCTTCCCACGTTAGTGATGGACTTTGTCTGTCTGCTTACGTCGCTAGGAGTCGTTACACTCCGGGCTGCTTGTCGTATCCGCCAGGCTCCCGCCCGTGGATAGTTCTCGCGATATTGTTCGCGGTTTCGGGGGTCAGAACGAGAAAGCTACCCCTTACCCACCAACAAGCAGTTCTTCGCAGTTCGGCACCGTCGTCAGACCGACTTACTGACAAGCCCTTAATGGGCCTTTCAAAGTTGAGCTCTTTACGGCCCCGGGATTTGCCCAAGGTCCCCGTGCTAGTCACGCACGGCTTGGTCGGTTGCCCGACTCAAGGCTCCCTTCGCCAGCTTGGTTAAACGAGCACGGGACTTTCACCCGCATTTGCTTCCAAGCGGAAGCTATTCGCCCGAATCCCCAAGACGGGATTTTCACCCGCTTTGAACCATCACGGCCTGACTCCGACTTTCGTCGGTGCCAGGTTGTTCCGTGTCGCCCACCTTCCGGTGGTTTCTTTCATCGGGTAGAACGTCGGGATTACTTTTCGCCTCACAAACGATGTGATTGCGAAGGATTACTCCGGCGAGCCCCCGTCGAGCACGGACAAGCCCCTATTTTCGAGGCATCCGGCTCTACGAGTCAGCACCTTTGAGGGATGGTAAGTCCCCTCTCCTTTCATGCGGTTGGTAGCCGCGTTACTTCGGACAGGCACTGCCTATCAGAGGCCGTCTGACGAATGGTTTTACGTCAGTGACAACCACGGCATGACTGCCGCGACTGACCAATACCCTGTTTCGAGAAATAAGTCACGGTTTGCGACATGACGTTCTAAAGCGATGGTTGATCGAACAGAAAATAGTTGGTTGCCGGTCAACCGGTGGTCTGCTATGACCAAAAACTAAAGTTATTGGCCAGCCTTCGTCGCCGGCTCGAAACTGGGGAAAGTAGGCCAGTTTGGCGCGCCTTGGCGGATGGGTTTTTGGCCAGGGGTCGATCATGAGAGTTGCATTGTACGCCCGCGTCTCAACCCACGATCAACAAACCCTCCCGATGCAGCTTTCGAGGATGCGAGAATACGCCGAACGACGTGGCTGGTTCATCGCTTTGCAAGTCGAGGACGTTGGTTCCGGCGCCAGCGTACGAACTCAACGGGAAGACCTTCTGCGCACTGCGCGACGGCGAGAGATCGACGCAATTCTCGTGTCGCGGCTGGACCGATGGGGACGATCGTTGGTGGATCTCGTGACCACTCTTCAGGAGTTGGCGTCACTTAATGTCGGGTTTGTTTCACTCAGCGAGGCGCTTGTTAACGGCGGAGCAAAAGTGAGGCGCTCGGCGGTCGAAAAGTGAGGCGCTTGGTCAATTATGGTACAGGGTGGCGGCTCCTTGGGTAGTGTTTAGGTCTTGGAATCCGTTCGACGTCGGCGTTTGGCATCTTGCAGGCGATAACTCTCGCCGCTGGTTTCGATAATGTGGCAACGATGCGTCAGGCGATCGAGGGCCGCGCCAGTTAGCCGTTCGTTGCCGAGTACCTCGGTCCAATTCTCAAACGGCAGGTTCGTGGTCAGGATGACACTCGAACGTTCGTAGGCCGTGGCGATCACGTCGAAGAGTAGTTCGGCGCCAGCCTTGGTGGCCGGCACGTAGCCCAACTCATCGAGAATCAACAGGTCGAGTTTGGACAAGTGATTTCGAAGACGGAGTAATTGCCGGTCTTCATCCGCTTCCCTTAGGGTGGTGATCAACTCGGTCACGCGCCAGAAGCGTACTCGCTTGCCCTGAGCACAGGCGGCCATACCCAGCGCCGTGGCCAAGTGGGTTTTGCCTGTGCCGCTGGGCCCCACCAGCAAGATGTTCTCTCGACGGGTCAAGTAGTCGCCACGGACCAGGTCGAGGACGAGCGGCTTGTTCACGCTGGGACGGGCGGCGAAGTCGAATTGGTCGAGCAGCTTGGCGGTGGGGAAGCGGGCCGCTTTGAGTCGTCGCTCGGCTGCCTTGCGTTCGCGTTCGATCAGTTCCAATTCGCACAGTTGCAGTAGGAACGTCAGGTGGTCCGCATTCGTGGCTGCGCAGCGCTGGGCCACCTTCTCACACTCCGTCAGGACAGTCGGGAGTCTTAGGGCCTTGAGATGGTGCTTGAGCAGTACCGTGCTTTTGGCTTCGGTGGGAGTCATGAGCAAGGTCCGTCCCACGAGAAGAGCCTGGTAGGCGGACACGTCGGTGGGCCTTACCCGCACCGTTTGCAAGTGCGGTCGCCCGTCGAGACGAAAGAGATCGACCGGCCGTTCGGTTCGGTGTTCCACGATCAGTCGAATGCTCTCGGGATCGATCACATCGATGTCGAGCGCGTAATCGACGGCATCCGCCAACTGCGCGAGAGAAAACGTCTCCAACAGGCGTAGCACCCGAATGAAGGCCTGCGTCCCGTATCCGGTCGTGTCGGCCGCTTCCAGGCGTCGGCGGAGCAGGCCAAAGCAGTCGGGTAGTTTCCAGTGTTCCAAAGGTCGGGCATAATCGAATCCGCCCGGCTTCCGCTCCAAGAGCTCTAGATAGTGCAGCGGATCGAAGCGGAATTGCTTGTGGTCCCAGCAGCGCTCGTGCCGGGCCACCAACCGGTCCTCGTGGACGACGCGAACTTCATCCACGGTGGCGATGACCGTCAACCGGCGGTGAGCGTAACGAGTCGGCACGGAGTAGGAATTGGTGTCAAAGCGGATCAGCGACAACGAATCGGCGGCTACCTGGGTCAGCCGTCGCGCTTCGAAAGGTCGGGACGGCAAAGGCAGAAAGGCCGCCTGATCCTCGATCAGCAACGTGGCGGATGTTCCGGACTTGCCTCGGACCGGCCGATCCAGGTCCTGTCGGCAACGCTCGACCAAGAGCGCGTTCAACGCTTCCAGGGAAGGAACCGAAGGCACTGGCACCAGGAAATTCGACCGCGCATAGTCGAGCAACCGTTCGACGTGTCCCTTCTCGTTGGGCCGACGCACCAGACAGAAGTGAGGCGTAAAGAGATAGTGGCTTTGCAGGCGCTGAAACGCGCGCGTCACCTGCCGCTGGCGCCTATCGGTGATCCGGGCCACCGCCGTTCGGGCATTATCGTAAGCAATCCGCCGCGGCACGCCTCCGAAAAACGCGAAGGCCCGTTTGTGTCCCTCTAAGAAAACCTCGGTGCATTCGCGTGGAAACACCTGGCAGAACACCGCATTCGCGTAGGGCAAGCTCAGAACGAAAAGCGCTACCTTCGTAGGCACGCCCGCCACTACGACCTCCGCGAATCCGAAGTCCACTTGGGCCTCGCCGGGCGGATGCGACAAAGGGAGGAACACCTCCTGCCGACCTATCTTCAACTCGCGAACGACGTCTTTGACCGTGGTATAGCCACCAGTGAAACCGTGTTCGGTGCGCAGTCTTTGCCAGATGCGATGCGCCGTGTGTCGCTGCTTCTTTGGAGCCGTCTTATCGGCGTCGAGAATGGCGTGGATGATGGGCAGGAACGGTTCGATGGTCGGCCGTCGCGGTGGCCGCGTCCGTCGATAGCCGGGCGGTTCTACATGGGCAAGAATCTTCCGCAGCGTCAACCAGTGGATGTCAAAGTGCCGGCAGGCCTGACGTTTGCTCAGCTCGCCCGTCAAGACCTTGCGGCGGATCTCAGTCCAGCGTTCCATGTCGGCGTACACCTCAGTGCCTCCATGCAGATCTGGGTGATAGAGAAAACCCTATCCTCTCAGATTGCCGGAGTGCACAGTTGTGCGCCTCACAATTCGGTCGCCACCAGGCCCGCCGAGCGCCTCACTTTTGCTCCGCCGTTAACAGCGCTTGACTTAACTACACCGAGCGGTCGAGCACTGGCTGGCATGCTCGCCGTTTTTGCGGAGTTCGAACGCGACATCTTGCGCGATCGGGTGAAGGCCGGAATTGCTCAGGCGCGGCAGCAGGGCCGGCCACATGGAAGGCCGGCAAAGACTAAGCAGCATGCGTCGGAAATAAGGGCGTTGTTAGAACAAGGTGCGAGCAAACGTGCCATCGCACGAATGTTCGGAATCAGCAGAAGTTCAGTTCGTCGCGTAAAGGGCTGAACGGGACAGGCACCAGTGACTCGCATAGTTTGCAACAGTCGTCGGCCTCTACTTTGGTAGCCGAACCGCCGGCGGCTCGAGTGATTACGGTTGGAGCAAACAACCCTGCAATCGACTCGAAGCCGACCGGTCGGCTCGGCAACCCCGGCTCACAGTCGTCAGTCCTTTTTGCTCCTTTCAATTTCCTTGATTGCGTTGTCGCAGTTATCCTTCAAAACTTTGTAGGTTCCGTACAACACTGCTGCAGCGGCGACACCCGCTATTGGCCCACCTACTGCAGTGGCGAGAAACACAGTTCCTATCGCTTTGGCTGTCGCAGCGACTTTGAACTCTTCTGACTCGTAGTAACTGCCCATTGACTCTCCCTTGTACGTCATGAAAATACAGCATGCTTATCCATGCGGATGGTACCAACAAGTTGTTGGTCAGGATCACCAAAAACTGGTAGATTTTGTGACTTGATCGAGACGTTAATTGCGCCACCGATCTCGAGGCGATCGTGGTGCCAGAGCATAAGGGTGCCGAAGGGAGCATCGATGGTGACCAGATAGCGGCTGCCTAAGAAATAACAGGCGTGAACCTTTGCGCGAATCGACCAGCGCCGTGCACTGCTTTCATCGGCATGGCGTTCCGTAATTACGGAGATATCTTCCGGACGAAGACCCACATAAACCTTAGATTCGTGCTCCGGTACGCTCGCCCCCTTGGCCAGACTCAGGGCTCCACTGAGATTGATGGACTGCATCACTACCACAACAGCCGCGTCCCGCTCTTTTCTTAGAATACGTGCCTCATGTAAAGTAAGTGAACTATCGCCTACAAGGCGACCGATGAGACCGGTCGCGGGTTCCCGGTAAATCTGCTCGGGACTTCCGCACTGTCGGACGGTTCCGTCGACTAGTCCAATCACCTTGTCTGCTGCAGAAAACACGTCAATCTGATCATGCGTGACGTACACTACCGTCGTCCCGGTTTCCTTCTGCATGTCGTGCAGCAGCCGGACAAGGCCAGGGCGGCGCTCGTGATCAACCGCTGATAACGGCTCATCGAGAAGCATCACCTTCGGTGCCCAGACGAGCAATCGGGCCAGCGCCACCCGTTGTCGCTCACCTCCTGAAAGCCCACCGGGGTGTCTGTTCCGAAGGGCAAGAAGCCCCAGCGCGTTGAGCGTTTCGGTAACGACCTCGTCAACGCTCCCATTGCGGGTCGCGCGTCCGCTGTCCAGGGGAAAGCGCACCACCGCTTCCACCGTCCGCTCGGGGTATAGAGGACAGTCCTGAAACACTACACCAAAGCAACGCTCCCGAGGCGGAATGGCCCAGACCTCTTGACCACCCCAACTCACTCTCCCATTTGTGGGCCGATCAATCCCGGCCAACAGCCGCAGCAACGTACTCTTGCCGCTCCCCGAGGGCCCCACAAGCGCGAAGAATAAGCCCGGGCTCAACTCCAGGTTCAGGTTCTTCAACGCTGCGGCCTTGTGACCTCGGTACGTGTACCCGGCGCCTTCCAAGCGAAAACCAACTGCTGAGGTGGACGTGATAGCCATCAAACACTCACAAGACGGTCTGCGAAATTACACCGACACCGGCAACGGTTGACCTGGTTTATCCCGTCCCTATATCCCGACCTTGCCAGAACCGGCGGGCTAGTGCGGCGATTACCAACACAAAGGCGAACGAGGGCAACGTCGCGACGAGCAATATCATGGTAAGTTTCCCCCAATCCACGCCTCGGATAGTCTCGTACCCGGTCATAATGACCGGAAGCGTCGTGGAATCACCACTCATGAGCATGACCGCGAAGCCGAATTCATTCCACGAAGTGAGCCATGCCAGGATAAAACCGAAGGTGAACGTCGGGAGGAATGCAACCGTCCACACTTGCGTTTTCACCCGGAGCATTCCCGCGCCGTCCAGGTAGGCGCTTTGTTCTAACAGGCGAAGCCGATCCCACGGTTGCCTTGCGAACAGCGCCACCATCAATGGCAGGGTCAGCATCGCATGGAGCATCGCGAGGATCCATAGGGAGCCGTTCACGCCGAAGGCCAGACAAACGCCGAGGATCGGCATCACTATCGCACACGAAGGTAAGGCCCGCCCGAGGACTAACCCGCTGAGCACGGACGTACGGGTCTGCATACGGGCTCCAAGGGCGTAGCCCGCCGGCAAGCTAACGGCCGTCACGAGTATCGCGGTCAGCGTGGCCACGATTGTGCTGTTTCGCGTCGCGACCCGTACCTCAAGCGCCTCCCGGGAAAGCAACCAGACGCCATCCGGGGCTTGGTTGTCTGGATCCTCAATCGGGGACGCCAGTCGCGCGCCCGGGCTCTCGCCGGCCAAAGCGAACACGCCGACAAGCGGGGACACGCTCCAGCAGCAAAGCAGAAACCAAGCCACCAGGACGCTCAGGAGCCGTTTCATTGCGCCTCGACTTCCCGCCGCCGAAGTAGGATCGCGACATTTGGGCCTAGTGCCAACAGGAAGGCGACCAGTCCGGCCGCTGTACCAACCGCCGGCCGGAAGAATTCCAAGGAATAACGGTACGAATAGATCGCGAGGAACTCCGTGGCGCTACCCGGCCCGCCGCGAGTGAGCACAAACGGGATGTCGAACAGGCGGACTAGGTCGGCGAAGCGAAACGCGGCCATGAGCCCGATGAGCGGGAGCATCGGCCGCACGATGACGCGCCACGCTCGCAGGTACGCTGGCGCCCCGTCCAGAAAAGCCATCGCTAGAAGTCGGTCATCCACCCGCGACATCCACAGGGCTACCACTAGCGTCAGCAGGGGCAGCCATTGCCAGGTGTCAACGAAGGCCACTAAGGCCTGTGCGGCGAGCGGAGAAAGAGTCCAGTCGAGCAGCTGTTGCCGGGGCAGCCAGTGAGCTAGCGCGCCATTGGTGGGCTCGAGGAGGAGTCGCCACATTAACGCCGCGACGGGGGGTGAAATGCTCGCGGGCACGGAGAGGCCCGCGACAAGAGCCGGGAGCGGCAACCGCCGAGCGAGAAATGCGGCCGCAAAGTTGGCAAGCCCAACCTGCACGCCGGTCACCACTAAGGCGAACATGACGGTACGCCAAACAGCCGCGCGGAAGACCGGATCCTCGATGAGGACTAAGTAACCGGCGCGGCTCGTGACCGCATCGACTTCCAGTGCAGACCGGACCGCCCCGAGCAACGGTAGCAGAAACGCGAACACCACCAATACGATAAAGGGGCCCAGCAACGCGGCCGACAGCCAGTCGATCCGGCCGGCCACGGTCCCGGACGGGACGTTTGAACTCATTTGGTGAAAGTCCTGGTCTGCTCGAAAGCTTGACGTAAGGCCTCCTCCGGAGTCAATTCTTGCACGAACGCCTGCGAAACGCCTAACCCGACCGCCGATTCCAACTCGACGAACCGGTCGGTCCGTGGGCGAAACCAACACAGCTTCAGGGATTCCAAGTAGGTCGGGATCCCGGGGTTGGCCTTTTCAACCTCGGGATTTTGGTACGCGGACTGGCGAGTGACGATTGCACCCCGGACAGCCGCCCGGCCCATAAACTCCCTCGACGTCATGTGCTTAATAAACTTCCAGGCTTCCTCTTTCTTGGAGGTGTTTTTGGGGATGCCCAGACTGCCGCCACCGACGCTTGGGGTCCGGCGGATGTCTCCGCCGGACAGCTTGACGCCCGGAACCAGCGCCACACCGAACTTGTCATGTACGGCGGTTTTTGGGTCACGAAACGTTGGGTAGAAGGCGTACCATTGCGGCGCCAGGGCCGCCTTGCCGCTGCCAAACGTCGTGACCGTTTCGTCGTGCGAGGCGTTCGCACTGCCGGGGGCGGCGAACTGCCGGATGTCAGATAACAACTTCAGAGCCGTGACGGCCTCCGGTCCGTCGAAGATGGGGTGCCCCCGTTCGTCAAGAAAATTCTTGCCCGAGACCGACCAATACCGCATGGCGAAGAACTCGAACGCGAAGTGCGGCCGTTTAAGAGTCTCAGCGCAGCCGAAAAACGGCGGAGATGCTGCCTTACCTTCCTCGGCGAAGAACTCGGCGACGCGGCGATACTCCTCCCATGTTTCAGGTAACCGCAGTTCCGCGCCATGTTTCGAGCGGAACTTTTCCTGGTAGGCCTTGTCAGCGAACAGGTCCGTGCGGTAGTAAAGCACCTGCACGTCGGCCCGCTGAGGCATCAGCCAGGTCGTACCGTCCAGCTCTGCTTCCGCCTTGCGGACAAGTGGGAAAAAGTCATCCATATCGACCTTATCGCGGTGAATTAGGTCATCGAGCGGATGTACATATCCGTTCCGCGCGAACTCATAAAGCCAAATGTCATCCACGAACATAACGTCGTACACGGCATGAGACGCCTTCACGGACGCGATGGCCTTCGGCCGCACCGCGTCGTAGGGCACCTCCTCGAATTTGACCTCGATGCCGGTATCGGCCGTGAACTTCGAGAACTCTTCCTTCATCAACTGCCCTTCGGGCAGCCCGGAGAAGTAAAGTACACGGATGGTAGCACCTTCCGAGGGCTTCGGGTTCAGGAACCAGATTGCGACGACCACCCCGGTCGCTATCACCACGGCGCTCACGCCAACGATCAATGCCCGCTTCATGGTCTCACGCTTTCGCTGTTGGATTCAACGAACCTCTTTTGGCCGGCGCCGGCGCCGGGTTGCACAATTCGTTGACTAGTTCGGCCGGACTCGTGCCGGAAAAAAAGGCATATGTATCAAGCCGGCTGTGCAAAAACTCCTGCTTTTCATCAATCATGTTCCAGGTGTAATCCAACACCTTGTTTTTGAAGGCGTCACCCCACTTCTTATGTTTAGCGGCCCGCGCAATCGTGTGATTCCGGACGAACTCCACGAATTCCTTCTGCTCTTGCTTGTCGAGCTTGTAAAAGCTATCGATCAGCAAGGCGTCCGTGATCCCCTCCAAGAGGATATTCTTGCGCTGAAGCAGGCCCATAAGTTGGTTGGCCTTCTTGAGGCGGTGGCCGTGGCGATCGAGAATCGGCGAGGACGCCTCTTCTCCCAACCGCTTCCGGTAGTACTCGGGGTGCTTGTCGCACAGCCACAACAGCACCTCTATCCCGGGTTCATAGCGGATGTCAATGTTGAACTCCGTTTCCACCATCGGGAATTCGACGGTCTCCACCGCCTCGAAGCGGAGCGCGTCGTCGCTCACCCACTCATTAGGCCCTGGCCGGTTCGTCTTTAGGATCACCCCGAAGGGCGCGTCCCGATACCTGTGGAGAAGATTGTCAATCTCCTTCCGAAAGTAGAGGGCGGCACCGAGGGGCCCCGGAGGGTACAGACCGGCAACGACAAAGTGGCTTCTTCTCGTGAAGAAATCCACGAATCGCAACAGGATCGCATAATCGCAATCGTCGGCAGTGTCGAGCGCCGGCCGGTACGGTTCCCTATCTCCTTTGTCCATGTCCACGGGCTCTAGTTTAATGGCCTCGAGATTCTCAATGAATGAGATTGGGGATTCATACCGTAGCATCAAATCCAGGGCAAAGGGGTTGACCTTCGGGCTTGAAATGCTGACGACGGAATGCCGCGGGCGAAACACGCGCTGATTTTCGGACGTGCACGCGTCCAGGAACTGGTCGCCGTACATGGGCAGCATGACGACCCTACCAGGTTCTTCCTCGTCATAGTCCGCATGGCGGAGCGCATTAAGCAGCACGCGTTCGGCGACCGAGTCCATGCGTGGGGCGTAGATCCTCTCCGCCACCGCCAGATCCTTCTCATCCACCGCGTCCCGGTTGATCCGCAGGTCGTAGTGGCGGAGTTGGTTGGGGTATTTGGTCGGCACGAATAGGACCGACTTGCCGCCGCGCCGCAGGCACTTCCTTAGGCGGGGCAGTTGGAGGCGGCGCGGTGCCTGATCAAGCGCCGCGAAAGCCTTCTCTGCCTGCAGCCGGTCCAGGTGCAGTTCTTTTTCGAGGCCCTCCAGCACGTTCGCGTCCGGCCGGGGATCAGCGATGATCGCATGGGCCATGCACGCCTTGGCGAGCCAGTCCACGTGCCCCTCGTCCCAGACGCGTCGATACGCCAGGCTCGTAGGATGGTAATGACCAAATTTGGGATTGGCCGGATATTTTGGGTCTGGGTTTTTGAACACGAGCCCGTGTTCCTGGCTCCATTTCAGCACCCGTGCTAACTGGGCCCCCTTCAGGTCTAGGCCAGGATTGTGCTTATTCACCTCCGCTCGAAGTTCCTCGAATTTCGCCTTTTGCAAGCGGACCAATTCCCGCAACACCTCCAGCGCGTTGCTCTTCCTCCGGATCAAGGCAGCGAGGCGCTGCATGAACGTCGCCCGCGCTGGTTTTCGTCGAGGTTTTTCACCAGGCCCGGTGTCAGAATCTGGTTTTTCCGGTAGCATGGGACGAGCTCCTGAGCCAGAAACAAACTGTTACTATCCTAATGGAGAGACGCAAGAAGTCAAGAAACTTGCGCATATCAGCGTTATTCTAGAATATCGACCCTTTGATGTCCACGCTTGACCGAGCCACGCTTTTTAGTATCATCTTGTTAGTGTCTAGTTGATACATCCCATTCCAGTGTATACATGGGTACATACTTAGATCGGGTTCAATCCATCCCTACCCGTCTTAGGGACAGAATGGCATCGCCGCCGGCGGACGGCCTGATCCTGGCCGTTTTCCGTCTTACCTTCGGTGGGCTCCTGCTGATTTGGACGCACGTCGTCTACGTCCCAGTGCTGGTGCACCTGGAGCGGCCGGCGTCCTTCATAGCGCGGCGCTCAGCGCCCACGCCTTCCGCCGAGGACGTTTATTGGCTCGGCATCGATCTGTACAAATTGTTGATGACCTTCCTGACATTGGCCGCTTACACATTGGTTTGGGCCAGCCAACAGGCTGGATGTTATGGGAAGCTCGTGGCCGGGATGGCCGGCGCCTTCGTCCTGTTGCGCCTCGTCGAGTACATTGCAACGGTCGGGCTCTATTTCTTCTCTCGGCCGCCAGGGGAGTCCCTGGTCTCGTTCCGCCCGGTGGCGAACGCCTTTTGGAGCTACGGCGAGATTGCACTGATTTTCGGCGTGCTCTACGCGGCCCTTGGCACGATCGACCCGGAGGCGATCATGTCGTCGTCGTGCGAGACACCCAACGATACGTACCTCGGGTCGCTGTACTTCAGCTTCGTCACCATTGCCACGATCGGGTACGGCGACTTCGCGCCCCAGGCGAACCTTGCCCGCTGTCTCACGATGGTCGAGAGCGTCGTCGGCCTCGTGCTGGTGGTGGCGATCATCCAGAAGGCTCTAAGTCGTACACCTTGAGGCACTGGCCGACTCGCGCGGAACCGGTACGCCACAGTGCTTACAGATCGAATCGATGGACCCTGTCGAAGGGGTAGGTGAGCGGGTAGATCGCCCCATAGACGTTCTTCGGAATGTAGGGGTGGTTTTGGATTTCCGGGATCTTCTGTCGCACGACCGGGCAAAAGAAACCGGCGACTGATGGGGACGAAAGATGCTTGTTAGGGTCCACGTGCAAACCGGAATTCACGAACCCGGTAGCAATCCCTACTCCGGCCAGAGCGTGGGCTTTGGGTAGGAAGGCGAAATCGACGCTGCCCGGAGTGGTCATCGCGGGGACGAGTACGAGCTTGACGTCCAGGCGAAAAAGCGTCTTGACCAGCCCGTCCTCAGGAAAGTCCAGGCAGATTGCCACCGTCACGCGGCCGATCCCAGGTACGTCCAGTAGCAGTAGTTCCTCCGCCCTGTCGATCCCCTCCATCCAATGGCCGTCCTTGTCTTGAAAAGAGTAGGCTTTGCGCTTCCGGAAAGCCACATCCAGCTTTTGTGCGCCGTGGAAAACGCGCACTTCGTTATGGAAGCCGCCGCCCTTGCCGGTCGGTTGGTGGGTCAGGCCGAGGAAGGTGAGCTGAGGGACGCGCTTGCCCCTCGACCGCCGCCGTAAGTTCGCTTCCACGGCCGCGACCGCCTCCTTCCCGGCAGAAAGTTCCGGGAGGCACAATAGGGTGGGCATCCGGTCGGCCTTGTCGAAATAGTTGAAGAGTTGTTCAACACGGCTCGGGATTTCGTCCGCCCGCCCATGCTTGTAGCCGCGAATGTGAAATCGACGGTCAATTTGCTTTGTCAGCTCCAGATCCAACGCGGCACTGACTCCTAAGATGTCCACGAGGGCGAGCGTCGGTTCCGAGGCGCGGGACAGCAGCATTTGCGGTAGCACGAGCCAGTTCAACTGTTTAATGTCAACCAAACAGGGGCCGCCGGGGGCCAGGATTTGGAACTGTTTCGCCAACTCGTAAAGGGCGTTATCCTCCACGCACTGCGGCGGGGCTTTTTCGGTCGGCGACACGAACAGCCTGTTGCTCAGGTTGACCGCCTTGGACCGAATCACGCACTCCGCCCTCTCCCGGTCCAGTGCCAGGCTCAGGGGCACCGGCGTGTCGGCGGGCTGATAGCCTGTGACCGCTTCCACATAAATCGGTCCGAAATGGGTCTCAATCAGCAGGGCGACGGCGTAAAGAAACCCGCGGCGGTCGTCGATTGATTCAGGCCCTAGACTGTCGTACTCGTCGGTAAGATGGGAGGCGAGCTGCTCGTTCAAACAGATACGACGAACAAGGCCCAGCCTGTCCGGCGTAGAAGTCTCGCGGAGCCTCCTCCTGGACTCATCGACGAGTCCCATGAACGCGGCTTGCCAAAAGGGCTTCTCACTCCATTCCAGGAAGGCCTTGTTCCCCTTCCAGTACTCGTCCGTCGATGGGAAAAATGGCGGCCCCTCCAGGATCGCGTAGAAAATGCTCGTGAACAATTCGACGACGGGACGTGTGAAGCCGATTTGAGCGACGCCGTTCATGATGAGCCTCAATGGTTCATGGGGGGCCCAGAACCTGTGCTAGAGAGAAGCCGATGTCATGTTCGGGGACGCTCTTCATGAACCGACCCGCCCCGTCGAGCAGCGCGCCGCCGAGGCCCGACCGCCGCGCGGCGGCGGCGACGCGGACGGCGTCCAAGACCACGGCTGCCGAGTTCGGGGAGTCCGACACTTGCAATGTGACGTCAATCTGCACCTCGTGACTGAGCGCACTGCAAGCGTTGAAGAAGAGATAGCTCCGTTTGCGGTCGCGGGACCAGTCTAAGTAGTGATTCGCGGTGGGGCCAATTCGGTCCTCTGCGCTAGATAGGGATCGCAATGGCGCTTCCTTGCTCCGCGCTTTGACAACCTGCCGCTCCGGCTCCGACAGGTTTAGATGGTCCGCGTTTCCACCCAAGCTCAGTTGGTAGGTGTGGATCATGGTTAGGCCACGCTCCCGCAAAAGCCGGAAGATCGCCTCATGTAAGGCGGTGGTGCCGAGTTGGGACTTCACGTCGTCGCCGACCACCGGCAGCCGGGCCGACCGGAACCGTTTGGCCCATTCCTGCGACCTCGCGATCGGGGCGGGAATGCAGACAACCAACCCGCACCCTGCCACGAGTGCGGCCTCTGCGTAAAATGCGGTGGCCTCCTCGCTACCAGTCGGCAGGTAAAGGACCACCACGTCGACGCCGCATTCCCGAAAGGCATCGGCCACGTCAGTCGTTCCCAACCGTACGTCTGCCACGACATCGTAGCGCGACGGCCCCCCGCCGCTGAGGTGCGCCGGCGCCCCGTCCAACACCTTACCGGGTTTCACCAGGGCGCCGAACCTCGTCGGCGAAAGCTCGAGGTTTTCCTGCCACGCCAGACCATTCGGCGGAGCCACGGCGGCTTGGTACAGGGGCCGGCCAATCTTCCGAACGTCCACGTCATAACCGCAGACTACTGCTAGGTCTGCCACGTCAATCCCGCCAAGGGTCGAAGCCGGGAACTTATCGGTCGGCGTTGGGATAAGGCGCGCGGCATACGCCAATTCCAAGCCTCGCAGGAGTGCGAGCGCGGAATTGCCTATACCAATCAATGCAAGTCTCGTTTCCAAACACTACCCCTCCGGAATGGCTACGCTGTCAATCCTGCCCTGCTCCTCCGAACGCCAGTGATCGCTGCGTATCCCAGCCGCTCGCACTTTCAACAAGTTTTGCTAATTCTGATAAGCCCCGTGTGCGGTGCTGGTTCGCGCCGTCGACGATGATATCACCCGCGTAATTCGTTCTTCCGAAGAAAACGTTTCATCAAACTTTGCGACCAAGCCAATTGGCCTTTTGAAAAGCCGTGGCCGTACTATACTTGTTTCGGACTACAGCGGCAACCGCCGCGTACCACGGGCCTTGACGACGTAGCCGCGCGTGGACAGATCAACTGCGGTTACCAGGCATCTTTGTGTACAGCGCTGTGTTTTCGCAGTAAAGTCATGGTGCTTCAACAATCCCTATGTCAATGAAACTGCAAGATCAATTCGGGGTCCTGCTGTCGCCTGCTTCGGTCCAGCGCCTCTCGGCGGCGTTGACCCCGGCGCACCACGGCGAGTCCAAGTACGAGCAGGTGACTTCACTTAGGCTGCGACGGCCGTATCAGACCACGGTTCAACTTCGCCCCGCCACGAATGACCTCATTACCTTGGACGAGATGTTCGTTACAAAGCTGTACGAGCCGGTGATCCACCTTCTGCCGGAGGCAGAAACCGTGATCGACTTGGGCGCCAATATCGGCTTTGCGAGTATTTACTTCTTGTCGGTCTACCCTATATGCAAGGTCATAGCACTGGAGCCCGACACTAGGAATTTCGATCTCCTCCAAAGCAACCTACAACCCTATGAACGGCGTGGGCGTTCCAAGGCCGTGCAAGGGGCGTTCTGGAAGCAAGAAGGCATGGTGGTTCTTGAACGATCGGAGGACCAAATAGAAGTGAATAAGGGCGCAGTGCGGTCGGAACCGCCGTCAATCAACTCCGGCAATTCCATCCTTGTCAGGGGATTGACTCTGGAAACAATAGTCGCAGAATCCGGCTTTGAGAAGATCGATCTTCTGAAAGTCGACATCGAAGGTGGGGAGCGCCATCTCTTCTCGGGGGATCTTACTTGGTTGACCAAGGTCCAGTGCATGGCGCATGAGTTCCACGGCCAAGCGCAAAGCATCAGGATTTGACGCCGTAGTTACGAAACACGGCTTCAAGATCACCGAGCCGAACCAGCATACGGTAATTGCTATTAGATAATCCCGCCAGATTGTTGTCCCGCACGTTAGCCCTTTGCTGCCTGGCTTAACCGTCGCCCGCCCTTCTCCAAGCCAAGTGGACGCTATCCATGACGAATGGATCAGCACGTGTATTGCATGCCGTCTTGACGTAACCAAAGAACAGATGGACGAATGAACGCCGCGTCAGCGCCTGCCTCGCTAACGACATTGCCGATGAAATTGCCAGGACATCGACTGTCGAATTGTTGAAGAACGCTCGTTGGAGAATCTGAGAAAGCTGCCAGTTACCGCAGACAATCGCACGGCTTCATGTATTTTGCGACTAGCTCTAAATCCGGTTTGTGTAAACGTACCACTTGACGGGCCGTCTATCGAACACCGGAGCAAATGCCTCGAAAAATCCTCGCGGCACGGATGGCGCGAAATTCGCGGCATGGACGCCAGCCTCCGTCGCAAACGCGCGTGATGCAAGTGATTCCAATGGACAAGAGCGCGACAGGGGCAGCACAAGGCCGCCCCTGTCCAGTGTCGTCCATCGACGCACCGTCGGCCGACTTATCCCTTCCAAGCTTGCGTCCCCGCAGAGCCTCGGTCCGTTTCAGTCGGCAATTCGACCCTACCTGTTAGCAAATAGCAATGCAACGTGAATCCGCTCGTCTCGTCTAACTTCAAGTCGTTTGAAGAAAGTTGTTGACGAAGTGGTTTCATCTTTGTTACGTGTGGCACAAAAGGCAAATTTCACGGAATAGATGGAACTAATCGGGCTCACGGAAGCCGCGCGACTCGTCGACGTAAGCATTACCACGCTTCGAAATTACATTCGTACTCATCGATTGACCGCCTATGAAAAGGCTGGCCGTGCGATGGTAGATCGACCCGAGCTACTTGCAATATTCGGCCCAAGGCGTGTTACGCCGGCCACGGGATTGGAGGGCTGTCGCGTCATTGCCATTGCAAACCAGAAGGGCGGAGTCGGGAAAACCTCGACCGCGGTAGCGTTGGCGACGATACTCGCGCGAGAGGAACCGGTTTTGGCGATGGACTGCGATCCCCAAGGAAATATGACCCAGGCTTTCGGCCTTGACCCCGATTCCATCGATAAGACGCTCTATAACGTCCTAGTTGACGATAAGCCGCTAGCAGACATTTGTCAGCGAAATGGCGCCCTTCCCCCCAATCTTACGCTGGTGCCCGCCAATTTGGATTTGGCGGACACCTGGCGGCGTGTGGCCGGCCGGTTGAAACTTGAAGCTCTGCTTAGGACGAGCTTGGAGCCCGAGCTTGTGAAATTCAGGTACGTGATAATCGACTGCCCGCCTTCACTCGACATGATGACGATAAACGCGCTTGTGGCAGCCACCGAGGTGATTGTACCCGTTGACATGTCGGTTTTTTCCGTGCGCGGCATGGTCAAACTAATGGGCACCATGCAGGAAGTACGGAACGTTAATTACAACCTGCCTCCACCGCGAATCGTCGCGTGTCGGACCGATCATTCCAGTGTAAGTCAATCAATCGAAGAGAATTTACGAGCGAAGTTTGGGGGCAGCGTCTTTCAGGCGTCCATTCCGCGCGGAAAGGATGTGCCGGCGGCACATGCAGCACGCCGACCGCTCCCTATTCACGCACCAAACAGCAAGGCAGCTTTAGCGTATCAGGCCTTAGCCGACGAGGTACGCAATGTCTAAGCGCGATCGTGCGGCAGTAGTTCAGGGCTTGACTGACGTTCTCGGCGACACCGACCTTCTCGAAACGGTCATTCAGCGAGACCGCAATCGACGCCGATCACCAAAAGAGTCTCGCGAATTGGCTTCGACTCCGCCAAATCCAATTCCTGTCGAAGAACAATCGGACAAGCAAGCAGTCAGGCATGCTGACAAGCTTGCAAGCAAGCAAGCGGACTTGCAGGCAAGCAGTATGACAGGCAAGCCGTATGACAATATGACAAGCACACTTTCAGACAAGCAAACAGACAGGCATGCTGACAAGCTTGCAAGCAAGCAAGCGGACTTACAAGCAAGCGGACGGGCCGACAACGAAGCAAATACAACTTCGGCATCACGCTCAAAACCAAAAGCCAGGCGCACGCCCGGCGACCAGGTACTAATCAAAGACCGGCTTAGGGAGGCAAAAGACTTGGCAACGAGCCCTCCGGTGCCCATCACGGTCCGGCTTCCGTCGCAACTTAATGCGTGGCTTGACGAGTACGTCCATCGCTCGTGGCCCGTCCGCGTGCGCAAACAAGAACTGGTAGCCGAGGCGCTTCGAATGCTTTACGCGCGTCGAGGACGGCCGGGTGAACCACTTCTCGCGACGGAGTTATTGGTCGAGGAAGAACCGTGACCGATTTTGAGAGCTTCCTCAGTTGGGAGGCGCGAAGCCGTGACACTATCGACTTCAAAAAGACCTACGTAGACATCTCCAGAGACGTGGTGGCAGGGCTTATGCTCTCCCAGATCATTTACTGGTACCTGCCGGGCACAGATGGCGAAGAAAAACTCCGGGTTGAGCGCGAAGGGGAGCGGTGGCTCGTCAAATCGCGCGACGACTGGTGGGCAGAGTGCCGGCTAAGCCCAAGGGAGGCTGATCGGGCCCGCAAGAATTTAGAAGGCCTTGGCATCATCGAAGTGAAAGTTTTCAAGTTTAACGGATCACCGACTCAGCATGTTCGAATCATAAAAGAACGGTTTCTTGAGCTTTGGCAAAAGGCAGTGGACGAGGGCTTTCCAAACCCGCGGCGGAAGTTCCCACGTGGCAGTGGGGAAGGGGGAGGCGGCATAGGTGAGGCGCAAGAACATTCAAAAGGAGCTAAGTCATTGAAATCTCCCTTTTCACGAAACGGTGAAATGGATTTCACCGATCGGGGAGACGGTTTTCACCCAAACGGCGATATCAAATTCACGAATCGGGGAATTCCTAAAACAGAGACTACAACAAAGATCACTTCAGAGACCACAGCAGCAGGGGCGGGGCCGATTGCCTCGGATGCTGATGCTGCTCTTGTTCGAGAACTTGTCGATCATGGCGTTGGCCGTTTCGTTGCCGTGCGGCTCGCTCGTGAAAAGCCCTCTGCGTGCCGACGCTACCTCGAATATCTTCCGTATGCCAAACCCAAGACCACACCAGGCGCTTGGCTCGCTAATGCAATTCGGGACGAGTACGGTCCGCCGACGGGGTACGTAAGAGCGAAGCAATCGGAACAACGCTGCACGGCGGTTCCTGAGACAGCCTCTAAGATCGAGCAGGAGGGCCGTGGACGCAAGAAAGCGGCAAGAGTGAGGCACGCCTATGAGGCGATGGAAAAAACGCAAGGCGAGGCGTATATCGCGTTTGAACGGTATCTTGAAAACGAGAGGCGACGTGCCGAACTAGTAACTCGTGTCCTAAGTCCGCAGCGGCAAGGCGAGCTGGCGGCCGCCTTCGATCGGCCAGAGCGACGGTTGGAATTATTTGAGCGATGGTTGCAATCGGATGGCCAGCAATTCCACCGAGCCAACCAAGAATGACCAATGTCGGGTAGCCGATTAGAGGCGAGCCATCGAGCAGAATTTAGACGGTGAGACTGCCCCAAGATGATTGCGTCGGGTCAAATTACAGAGAAAGCCTCCGATGATTCGGCGGCTTTCTCTGCAGAAACACGAAGGGTTCCTTATTGCCAATTAACGTGCTTCGGGTGCACCGCCCGCGATGGCAACCGATGGTTTTTTGCAAGCCATGCGCAAGCCGTCTTCCTCCGGTAGGTCCCCGTTTGGGACGCCTACTTGCTCTGCCGTGGCCCGCCGCTTCCCGATTTCATGGAAGAACTCCTGGGTCAGCTGTGCATGAATCGGGCGTATCGGCCGAGTTGTTCGTAGATTGATTTTCGCCCGTGGACGAGGATCGGACCGCCTGGCCCGGGCCGTCGTCGATTGCCCACCGAGCGAGTAGCTCGATGCCCTGGGCCGCTTCCAGATGGAGCGTTCCGAGGATTTCCCACTCCGAGCTAGGATTCGGGACGCGAGTTTTTCGATAGACTCGCTCCATGGTCGGCAACGTACCGATCGAACTCACAGGAACGCGAGCCACCTTGGCACGTACAATTAGCCGAAAAGGGTCGTTGTCAGCAACGATTTCAAAAGGTATCTGCGCGCCGTTATTGGCGACAGCGGCAAGGCAGAAACCCCTGAGCGAGTTCGGCGCAGCGATATACCCGTTGGTTGGGGCGCAACCCGGCCCCAGATTTGAGAGGTTGAAATTCGAAGGCAATGTCACACTGACGGAGGCCGCCATCCAACTGGAAAGTTTAAACGAAAGCCCGTATTCGTCGATGAAACCCTGTAGGTCGCGTGTCTTGCGGAGCACATACAGCGTTCGTTCTCCTACCAAGCCACTGGTAGTAGCGACTATTTCCAAGACTTCGGAATCGCTTGCAGCTTCAATCAAGCGGTTAAGGGCTAAGCCATCCGGGACGACGGCACGGGTCGGTACTTGAAGGACAAGTTTCTGCAATAGGGCCGGCAATTCGTCGGCGGCGAGAACCTCGGTTACGGTGGTGCTGTGAACGGCGATCGCAGATTGCAATTCGGGAATTGCCGCATCGAGTAGGAGTTCGTGCCGTTCACCAAGTTGCGTCTGCACGCGTTGGGCAGTTTGGAGCAGGCCAGTCGACAGTGCCCAGACGGGCTGCAGAATCTTCTGTTGTAACAGCAATAGAGCGTTGCGACGCGCATCGACTTCCAGAAGATGGCGAAACGCGCGTTGCGCGTTGTCCGCATGGCGTCGGCGAAAGAAATGCCCCTCCTGGAGTTGGTCGATTGCCTCCTCCAGCCGCCCTTCCAAATCGGCGTCAGCAATGTTCGCAAGTTCGCGTTCGACACGTTCGTCCTTTCGTTCCAGGGCATGAACAACTTCACCGAGGACCGCGACGATATCGGGCAAACTTCGCGCTCGTTGCACAAGCTCATCAAACGCGCGCTGGGCGCGCTGTCGAGCTCTTGTCGGCAGGCCCTGGCCTTGAAGGCTGGTTTTTCGTTCAAGATCAAGACGACCGCGATCCAGGTAGCGCTTGAGAGCTTTTCGGGCTTCCTCAGCAGCTTCGGAGCGCGGCAACTTTCGCAAACATGGGAGGTCGTAGGCCGGGTCGGGTTGCAGTGAGCGATAAATCTTAGAGCCGAGTTGGTCCAACTCGAATGCTGCTAAGGCCGCCGTGAATAGTCTTTTCACAGTGCTGGCGTCGGCGGGTGTACCGGCGGCTTCGAGGAGTTCCGCCTCGGCAATGAGTCGACGTAGTTCGGAAAGCTTCTCGAGCGGGGCGCGGGCGATGAACGTCTTGACGCTGGCAAAGATGGCCGAACCATTCTCGTCGGCGCGACAGCCGCGTTGCGCGGCGGCCGGATTCACCTCGCGGGCCCCTTGACATGCGAGCAAAGAATTCGACTTATTCCCAACGACGTTGGCGGCGATCGCTTGCCATATCGCGTGCAACCCCTGCAGCCCTTCGCCCGAATGAGTGACGTCGTAGTAAAACACCTCGTCAAAAACGGGCCGGCGCAGCCTGGCAACCCCCATCGGATCAGTCAGTCCAACGGATTTTTCAGGATCTTGGATCAAAATCAGTTCGCGCAAGGTCATAGCAGCGTTGGCCAGGCAGCGCGCCCGAACCCGCGGTTCGTTTTGCAAACCAGTATACACTTGAGGGCCTATGCAATGCGCAATGACAGTTGCTTGCACGGAGTGGCACAGGGCGCGAAGCTCCGCCAACATCAAAGCGGCGACCGGGAATCCGAGCGACGACCCGGTTCCTCCACCGAGGCTGAACAGGTAATGCAGCATCACTTCCTTCGGGCCTGGCTCCACGAATGATTCCAGTAAACCGTCTAGAAAACGCCGAACAATGGTTTTCAGACGATCAAGATGCCAGCCAAAAAGAATGCTGCCACCCAGGCGTGTTAATCCGAGCCCTCGCTCGGTTTCCCAGGGTTTCACGAAATCCGGCAAAGTGGCCAAGAATGGATAGTGATGCTTATTGGCGATCACGTCGGCTAACACACCCTGTGCGCCCAAGTGGAGCACGTACGGGTGACTCGGCAAGTCGGATAGAACTTTCTTGTCCGCATCAATTGCCATGCAACGCGTAGCGGCGGCGGGGTCTATCGTCGTGATGAAACGAAGGACCTCATACGTACCTCCGAGACCGACAATGCCCTGAACGCTGCGTTGCTCGTCGCGCTCCAGGAGTTTTTCGGCGGGAAAAATGCGCATTACTCGGTGATGCAGATCTCGCATCGGAGCGCCGTTCTTCGTCTTGTCGACTTTCAAGGCTGAAATTGCCAACGACATAACTAATCCTCCAGAGAAAAAAGTGATGATGATGGGTGAATACGTGCATTTGCGGGCGTCCTCGTCTTTTTGCCATTGCAAAGGGTTAGTTCAGCTAGGGTCTTCCCGTCCGGCGATTCGACTACGACTACGTCGCCGTGCGTAATGGGAAGTGAGCTGCCCGGACGGAGCTCATCTCGAGCACCGAAACCCAAATTGACGGCAACTCGGTAATCGCTTCGGTCGCGGCACGAGCGGGTGATGCGTGTGGTCAGGAACGGCCAGCGGCGCAAGCGGATTTTCAGGCGAGCCAGGCGTACCGCACGGCCAACGTCCATACGTCCGAACGCGCGTAGAAGTCGTTTGTCCGTGCGTGCCCGGATGATGCAAGAGCGAATCAACATCAGCCCGCTAAATAAAGCCCCAATGATCAAACCGAGCACGACGGCAATTTGCCAGGGCGGAACTGGGACCTCGACTGATTCAATCGCCACCGGAATTCGGGGGCCGTTTAACCATTGGGCGTGGTGATAGCTCGATTCAAAAAACAGATCCTGGTGTTCGGCGATTTTGACGGGTACGATTGCGACCCGATCAGAGTACCAAGCATTCCCTTTGTCCGGAACTTGACCGGCTTCTATCAGCGTGTAACGGCCGGCGGCGGCCTCCCATCCGTCGCCATCTACCTGAACTTGAACATGCGGTCCAAACGATGGTCGGAGCCAACCGAAAAGTCGCTCACGAAATCCGCGATAGTGCGGAAGACGAACGGGTTCGGCTACGGGATGCAACCGAATGGGGACAACCGAAACGGCAATGTCGGGGGAACGATCTGCGTGTACGCTGACACCAACCACATTAAAGGATACGAACGCCTCTACCGGTGCTGTCTGCGCCGGCACCTCCAATTCGAAAACAGTGCGGGACTCCGTGGGTCGCTGCTCTTCCCGGAGAGCGCGGACGGCAACGGGGCCGCTAATTTTTGGCCGAACGCTGAGGGATGGCAACGGACCGTTGTCGGCAGAGCGTACGACTACCGTGGTCCGGCGCGTAACGTTGGTGGTCGGTGCGTGGATGATCCACGGCCCCGGCTCGGTATCCTCCAGCGAAACGTTTGTCTTTATGGGCGGGACCTGGATGACAATCTGCCGTGTCAACACGTCGGCGCCGTTGATCAAGATTCCCGGCGGCGATGACTGCAATGAAAACTCCGCTTCGTATTTCCCGGGGAGCATGTCCGGCGCAATTTGGATTTTCATGCGTGCGGAGTCGATTACAACAGAATCAGAGGCCGACAGATCTGGGTCCGACCATCCAAGAGCAATACCCGCGGGTAGACGCCGATTGGTGATCTCGAGTCGCGGCGCGGGCTTCATAAAGTCCACATCGCGTGTCCTAATGCCGAGAGCGACTTGACGTTCCTCGCCGCGAGCGATCGCGACTTCGCGATCCGTCGATTCATCGATGTTGATCGTCGGAATATGATGGGTCCACGCAATAGGTACCTCCCATGTCGCAGCGCCGTTGACCAACGCCTGAACTACATCATCGGTGTTGGCGCGAAATGAAAGTGACCCCGTAACGGAAGCCGACGATGACTTGGGCGGAATTTTCCGAGTCAGTTTGATTTGTACCGCCTTGTTACTTTGCTCGTCGAGCGGAATTCGCTCCGGGGCCACAACAGCTCCATCGGGTGCAACAATTTCCAGCGCGCCGCGCACTTGCTTCAATGGCGTGAAGGCAAGTTTCAACTCACCGATGATTAAGTCCGTTTGATCACCCCAGGTGTGCCAACTCCCACTGCGGAGAAACTCTGCGCTGATCAGCATGGGATCGGGGTTCACCAGGCGCGGATTCCATGTCCCAATTACATGGAACCAGCCGCGTTGTTCAGCTCGGAGCGTGATCGATGGGGCTTTCGTAAGACTTCGTCCCGCTTCGATTGGAATCGGAAACGCAGAAATGGAAGGGTCGTTGGTTCCCTGCGCTGTGCTTTTGATTGTTTTGTCGCCAATCTTTGCCGTGACCACAAGCTCATCTCGAATCGCATCGGTTGACGTGGCTGTTGCCGTGGCGGAAACGACGTTGGCTCGATTGGCGCACAGGTCGAGCGGCGGCATGGCCCAGCGCCACGGCATGGGACGCAGTATGTGAGTTTTGCCGACACCGGGCGCAAACTGATAGGCGCCAGGCGTCAATTGAAACCGGCTCGCCTCGATTCCCGAACGGGTCAAGGTGAATGTGGGTATAACCGGGGTGCGCCTATCGTCGTCTTGCCGGAAAAGGAACGAAGAGTTGCGGGGGCTCGGTGTGGTCGACACTGCAATGACCGTTTCATATTTCTGCTTTACGTCGAAACCGCCCGCCTCGGAACGACGCCAAAATGCACCGAGTCGAGAAGCGATATCTAGGAAGACGTCAAGCAATTCGTCCGCCGTTCCCGCGCGATGGAGCTGACCGTTGTGGTGGTCGGCTAGCCGTTGCAACAATCGAACGTCGGCGTCGGCACCCAACGCGATCGTGTGGACAACGCGACGGGGGTCGTGCAATTTATCCAGTGCGGGACCCCAGCTCGATTCGGGCACTAGTTTCCCGGTCGAATCGGTTTGCGCCCCATCCGACAGACAAATCACCGTGCCGGCACCCTCCAGCATCTGCTGCGCCAATGACACACCCGCGATGATATTGGTGCCGCCGTCGATGCGCAGAGACATGCAAGTTTCCACGATGTTTCGGCGCGTATCGTCATCGAGCGTTGTTAGGGGAAACACGACGCGAGGTTCGTGGTTGAACGTAACCACGCCGACGCGGGTTCCGTCGGGTAGAATGGCCATCGTTCCGGCTAGCGATGCCAGAAGCATCGGGAACCGCTGCTTTTCGTTCATAGACCCGCTTGTGTCCAGCGTCAGCACCACCGGCAGCGGCGGCTGAGAAACAGCGCGTTGGTCTCGAGCATTTGCAGGACCAGCGAGGGATATCATCGCCGCAATCAAAATCAGTTGGCGCATGGGTAGCTCCTTTTTTGGTCGGGCAATTAAGCGCGCGGCTTTTACGTGGTGATGAAAGGGGGGTACGCGGGGATTCTGAGCAACGATTCGGTTGACTGAAGAGCCGAGAGTTGACTTAGATCGATACATCCGGCGAAACCAAAAAAAATCCCCTGCCCTCCATGCTTGATCAAGGAGATTGCAGGGTAATCCTTTTTGTTTCGCGGACGGCAACGGTCCGGAAATTGCTCCAACCATTCCCATCATAAACGCGCCCACGCATGATCTGCAAGAGCGGGTTATGAGATTTTCTCTGAAGCCAGGTCATGGCCTCAAGGCTCGCATGGGTCCCGCGAGGTCTGCACGACCAGGAAATCCGATACGCCGGGACTATCGAAGAACGGCCAGTTCCTCAGAACATGCTTTAAATTCGGACCTTGCTTGCCGACGGCGAGCGGCTGTGATATGACAACGCCGAGAGCGGCAGTGTGCTATGTTTTTGGAAGCCGAACCGCCGGCGGCTCGAGTGATTACGGTTGGAGCAAACAACCCTGCAATCGACTCGAAGCCGACCGGCCGGCTCGGCAAGTTCCGTTATTAAGGCGCGACTTTCGGTCGGTTTTTCACTTCTGCCGCCCTGCAGATTCTGCGCGTATTACCCCATCTCTTCTACAGTTAAAAGCCACCGGCCCGGGAATGCAACGCAGTTTTCCGGATTTCTTGACCGATTAGGCTTGCCATTCTGGTTTGTGCACATAACCTAACGTGCTTGTTCAGAAACGGACACATGGCCTGGTACGGGCCTGGAATTCGGCAGTCCTAGCCACTGGCCAACGGAGGATCCATGCGGTGGCTCGATCAGAATTTGAAGGTCTACTCCCTAGCGACTTCCCAACGCTCGCTGAACTCCTCGACCTCTACCGCGTCTACTTTCGGCTGGCAGCCAATCCGCGGCCGAGCACAGTGGCTGCAGTTGCCAAAGAACTCAAGCTGAAAGGACCGCATGGGCTATACAAGAAGCTGGATCACCTTACCCAGAAACTCGGCCTGCCGTTTACCCTCTTCGAGCGTGCCCGCGGCAGTAAATGCCGGGTCACGGAAAATGACAACGAAGTGTTCAAACGCGTGGAGGACATCCTCCGGGCATACCACAATCTAAAGGCGGCCCATTGGGACCAGCAGAAACCGGTCCAGTTGCGCATCGGTGCCGGCTCGATGCTTGCTACGCGTTTCTTACCGGACGTTCTCGACCGATTTCACAGCCAAGTTCCGATGCACAAAGTGCATGTGGATGTCGTTGTGGAAGAGCCGAACGTGCTCGTCGACCGTGCGGAATCTGATCATTGTGATTTCGACTTGGTCGTCACCGTGTGTCCCCGTGCCACGGAATTTCGAGCGTCGAAAGCAACATGCGTCGCCGAAATCTATTTGCATCAATGCCTGATTGCGCGGCGGAGGCACCCATTCGTGCAAGACCGCCGCAATAACGTCGAGCGGCTTTATCGGTCAACCGATGCTGACGGGGTGGAAGTTTTTGACCCGAAGCGCCTGGCCAATCAGACCGTCATACTTCCGCGCAGCGAACACCTTCTTCCTGTTCTTCCAGACTTCCCGTGGTATCTGGTGAAGGATTTGCGCGACATCCAACACGCGACAACCTCCCTTGAGGCTCATGCCCACGTTGTTGCTGACGTTGCCAGCAAGCCCACCAAAGTAGCCATCACACATCGCGAGTGGCTTTCCGACCAAGAAGAGGAAGAGCTGATGGCAATCGAGAATCGCCCGCGACACGCGCAGGACTCGGCCTGGCAAAATCATGGTGTCGACGGTCGGCGGCACCGACCGTCTCGGACAAACTCGTGCCGTGCTTCTCCGCTCCAAGAAACGTGATGCCAGGCATTCCAGGGAGGAGGCGACTTACATCCACCTTTTGGAGCAATTGATCGGTGCTGCATTCGACGATCTGCGCACGCAATACAATCAAGCCCAAGAGCGTACCTCCAAACTGAAGGAGTATCAGTACGGTTTCCATGTTTCCCGTAACTACGATGCACACGGAAAGGCATGGATGCCACCGCAATGGTTTCGGGCGCACGTCACGTTGGAGGCCGGACTGCGCAATACCGTTAAAGGGGAATACGCCGTAGCCAGCCCGTTGGAAGAGCATCGAGGGAAATTAGTGCAGTTTGAGTTCTTTGGCCGACTTCGACCGCATCGTGATCAAAGCAACTGGCGCGTGCTCTATTGGGAAGAGTCAGGCGCGGAGAAAGAACATTGCTCGATGAATTTCTTGGTCGATGAACGTCGACTTGGCAAGGACATAGCCATCCCGGGTCTATGGGTCGGACTTACGTCTTGGGGAAGAGCCATGCTATTCTCGGGGCCGATTATTCTTTCCAAGGACAGTAACCTTTCGCCAAAGGAACTCAATAAGCGCACGCGACAATTTGCCGCTAATTATCAGGCATCCATTGCTAGCCCGGAGCAAATCGTCGGCGATCCAATTAGAGGAGATGAAGTGCGGGTGCCGCCGGTTGCGGGCAGACACCAATGGACTTCAAATGAATGAGCCAGGCAGCGGCCGTTCCGGAATCCGGAACGTGTTGACTTGCTAGATGAACTCAATCCCGCGGCCGGTGGCTTCTTTCGCTAGGATAGCGGTCATATCCGCCAATCCGCGTTCCGGGTAAACACATGGAAAAACTACAATGAGCAAAAATGCAAGACCGCTGGGGCTAGCACGTGCAGCCGAGATGTTCGACACCACCCAAGAGGAGCTGCAAGCCCTGATCGACAGCGGGGAATGCAGTGTTGGCGATGCGGAGGGCACCATCATGTGTACCTACGACACGACCACCAAGGAGTACACGCTTCAACGCAGACAGCAGGCACGTCCACTTAGCGAGGAAACGTAGACCTGCTCGAGTACAAGCTTACTTTCACTCAGTAGTTTTTTCAGAGCGGTCCTTGTCGATCGCGGCAAGGTCGTACAACGGCTTCAGCCCGTCATGATGGCTGTTTATTTGTGCGACAGCACCGACAAACGCCTCTTGCGGATCGTCAGTCACCATCGTAATGAGTCTGTTCTTTAATGCATGCGGCTGGTCCTCATCCTTTAGGTTCACGAGCTGGATAAGGAATCGCCCATCGACTGGTGCATTGGCCAACAACAAATAGCTGAAGATCGGCCGTGATTCGCCGGCCTCCGGCTTGACGTAGTGCAATGGCATCTGTCGCTTGTAGTTCTTCATTTGACGATCACCAAAATGCGGAGCCAGGGTCACCTCTGATACCACCGCGTCCTCAAAACTTCGGCTGCTTGCCTGCCACGGCATCGGCGATGGCACTCTTGCGAACGTAGACCATACTCTTCTCAACTGCACCATCCACCTTCGCCCATTGCGGCACGATGCCGCTCGCCGTCATGAACTCCGGCTTTGCCGGCGTGTCCAGAGCAACGGTGACCTCCTCAGCCGTATTACCTGCTGACAGCATTTCCTGTGCCTTGGCATAAGTCTTCCGGTACTCCTCCGGTTCTCGCTCTTTGCCTCGTGGTTCAGCCTGATTCTCAATATCTTCCCACTCGGCCTCGCGGCCCCAACTAGTATTGGGATATTGCGGCTTCCGCCTTGCCATTACGTACCCTTTTTGACCAGCGCCTGTTACTGTTGTTCGTTCCTGTCCGCAACTAAATTGCATAGGAGAGGGATCAAGGTGCCGCCACCCGGCTCAAAGGCAAGAAGACCAAACTATATAACTTCCCTGAAATTGAAGAGGGCAGAGAAAGGGCAGAGAAACTCTTGGAATCCATTCGAATTCTTGTAAAATATGGAAACCTTGGAAACCCGTAAGTCCTGAAAAGGTCGTGTTTTCCCGTGTTTTCTGCGCCTCCGCGTCTTGGTTCGGGACCAAGAGGTCGGAGGTTCAAATCCTCTCGCCCCGACATTGCAAGCCTCGCCGCAACAATCAGTTGCAGCGAGGTTTTTTTATGGAGCAGTCGGCCTGCCTGGCGGAAGGCAGGGAATAGGGCAGGGAAAGCCCTTCCAAAACGCTTGGTGCGTATAATGGAATAGCTCGCGGCTGTTGCCTCAGTCGCGGGCGGCAAGTGAACCTTCTGGCTCACCCTCTGTGATCCGCAACAGAGTCAGGAGGTTCAAGCAATGCGTTCTCCCACCAAGCCCTGGTTTCGTGCGTCCAAGAACGCGTGGTACGTCGAGTACCACGGCAAGCAGGTCCGGCTCGCCAAAGGCCGCGACAACGAGAAGGCTGCCCGCAACGCTTTTTACAAACTCATGGCGAGCGGTTCGGGCAAACTGCCCGCGGCCGATACATTGCGTGTCGCCACGATCTGCGACCTGTTCCTCGACCATTCTGAGAAACACCACGTTCCCGACACCTTCCTCTGGTATAAGCACTTCCTGCAGGATTTCTGCCGGCATCATGGCATGCTGTCGGTTCAGGACTTGAAGCCCCTGCACGTCAGCCGCTGGCTCGATGCTCACCCCAATTGGAAAGGCGCACGCCGCAGCGCGGTCATGACCATCAAGCGGGCCGTCAATTGGGCCGAAGTCGAAGGACTGCTTGCCTCGAATCCAATACGCAACGTCAAGAAGCCGCTGCAGACCTTCCGGGATTGCGTGCTTACCCGCGCGGAGCGGCAGGAAGTGATGGCCGCGATCCGCGACCAGGCGTTTCGCAATTTCGTTTTCGCCATGCAGGAGACTGGCTGTCGGCCAAGCGAGGTTGCCCGCGTCACCGCCGCCCATGTCAACCTGGAACTGGGTGTCTGGGTATTCGCCGACCACAAGACGGCAAGGAAGACTGGCAAGCCGCGGATCATTTACCTTACGCCCGCGATGGTGGAGCTTACGAAGCGGCTCATGGTCAAGCATCCCGACGGCCCGCTGTTTCGCGGTCCCAAAAGGGCAAGGCCTTTCACCCGCAACAGCATCCGCTGCCGCTTCAGGCGGCTTCGGAAAAAACTGCCGCACTTGAAAGGATTGATCGCCTACGCCTACCGTCACAGCTTCGCCACGGATGCCCTGGTCAATGGTGTCGGCATCGCCCAGGTCGCCGAGTTGCTCGGCCACACCAGCACCGAGATGGTGATGCGGCACTACTCGCACATCGCCGGCAACATCGGCCACATGCGTGACGCGGCGGTCAAGGCCGCCAATGCGGGGTAGCGGCCTTCGAGTAGAGGAAGGGGCAATCGCCCGCCCCTTCCTCCAAGCGCCTGGGATCAGCAGGGCAAATCGCGCCAAGCTTATAATGACTCGAAATGGATTCGCAGCGATGGGAGATTTGCAATGGACAATGTTGCTGACGTTAACGAAGCCACCTTGAACGATCCAGGACACGTCGAGCATCCGACCGGCGATTTCTACCTGCACGCGACCGGTTACCTCGCGAACTGGCTGCACAATGAACGCGGTTTCCAGGACACCTGGCTACACAAACAGTCCATATCCCTTCTGGATTATCTGGAAACACCGAAGGAGGAGCGCAACCACGATGCCGCTGAGGGTGCAATGCTCGACCTCCACCTGTTCGGCACCGTCGGCTCGATGCTCTTCCGGCTGAGTGGTCACCCCTCCCCGCAGATGCGAAAAGCACTCGCTCGATTCGCCAACAACCAAAACGAATTGGTGGGAAACTTTTTCCTTTTCTACTTGGCCGACAGACTGGCGGGGGCCGACCACCAGGTCGATTTCGTTCCCGAAGCCGGCAAGCGGGAGGCCAAGACACCGGACCTGCGGACGGAGAAGAACGGCCAGCGGGTTTTTCTGGAGGCCAACGCCAAGCAGCCGACCGTCGAGGTGGATACACCCGAGCGGCTCTGGCGCATGATCGAATCACTCGTTTGCGAAAAGAAGCAGAAATTCTCCGACCCTGCCTACCACCCCGGTATGATCGTAGCCGACATCTCCCCGGCCCGTTACCAGCTGAATGAATCGGGTGCCCCGCCGTTCCTCGAACTCCGCAAGGATCTTGCCGAACCGGTTCCCGGCGGCGGCTTCTACTACCACCTGTACAACGATCCGGACTGGAAGCAGCGCGCCGGAAACGACGGAAACGTGTTTTCCTATCTCGTCGAGCAGTTCTTGGACATTGACAGGACGAGATACGGAGTCCAACAGTGCCTGGTCACTGTAACGAGGCGGGTTCTCCGAAACGCGGGCAGTCTGCTATTCCCGAAATACCACCTGCTGGTCGTAGACCGAAATGCGAAGGCGCAAGCCGTTCTTGATCTGGCCCGGCACGTCTTTCTGGTCTGACAGATTCTGCCCTGGTGTGCCATCAGGAAAGTAGCCGTTAGAAATAAACAACCCCCGACCGTTGCCCCGGCCGGGGGCCCGTGAGTGAACCTGCTGGCTCACCCTCTGCTGAAGATGGCTTGGACTAACGAACGGAAACACTATCGGAGCGTGATGTGCCTAAGATCGAGTGCAGATGCATCGACCAGCTTGCCCTCGACCTTGCGGCTTTGCAGAAAAGCGTCCAGCACGGGCTCCTCGATCAGAATTTTCCCGCGCTTTCCCTTGCCGCCCATTCGGTAGTGCGGGAGCAGCCGTTCATCGCACCAGCTATAGACCAGGCTCGCGGAAATCCGCAACCGTTCCGCCACCTGCTTGACAGTAAGCACGACTCTGCCTCGCTCTCTGTTCCTGACGCAGCAGTCCTTGCTTCTGGTATCGCATCAACTCCGTCTTCGGGAGCACCCACTGGTGATACGCTCCCCTGCCGCTTTGTCGTTTTTCCGCACGCAAACGACCTAGCCGGCAGTATTCTCGGATAGTGAACTCGGCCTTTCCGACCGCTCGCGCAAACTCCTGCGTGGTGTACCACTCCCGCACTTGCTGCCGTTCGACGAGCACCGCAAGCATCGCCTCGATCCTCTCCAATCGTTCCCGGAGTTTCATGATTTTCAATTCGTCAGTTCCGGCTTGGCAACATCCACCGCAGCGTCGGCCACGCCTGAACACGCGGTCTAATGTTGATTCTGCCAACTCTCCCGCAGCCGGGACATTTCACGCTCTTGCTTATCAGCTCGATGCTGGCCTTCCCCCGTCGGCCGCACGCCGGGCAGCGAACGGAAAAGGCCCCTCGGCTTTTTTTGGCTCATTCCTTCGGCTGAATATCGGCAGCAGCACATGCCGGCTTACCGTCTCCACGCCCTCGGGATTTTCCTTAAGGTGCACGGCGACCCTGCGGAGCAAGAATGCCGCCGCCACTCCCCACGCAGCCGTCGTAAGAACGAAAGTAATCAATACGGTCATGATGCGTCTCTCCTTTTCTCAAGCCTCACGCTGTCATCTCTCTATTCCCCGCCCTCGGTCAACCCCATGCACGCTTCCTCGCGATGCATACGAATCGAGCATGGCCTGGTACTGGCTCACCACGCCACGGCCGGCGCTGACTTCTTGCATCGTGGGCGACAAGGGCGTGCCCGGCTCCGAGGCGTGTTCGGGCTTCCCGAAAAACGATTCCATCATGGCGCCGCGCACGTCCTTGATCGCTTCGCGGCCTATCGCCGCCAGCTCCGCACCGAAGCCTGGCTGATTCGCGTGATTGTCTTGCACCCACTGCTTGAACCGCTCCGCCCAAGAGGGCTTGACCTCCTGCCCCTGGTTCCGCTGTTGCTCATTCGTAAACACCTGGTCGTTTCGCATGATGCCCCTTAGTTAAGTTCTTCGATTTCGCCGCGATACTGCCGCGCCAAAAAGCGTTGCTCGATTTCCGCATCGCGCATGGCTTGCAGCCGCTTGCGGTTCTCTTCAATGACAATGCCTGTAGCGATGGCACTCGCAAAGCCCGCCACCATCACAAATCCTCCGACACCGGGCGACCAATACATCAGCAGGCCGCCAAGCATCAGGCCAAGTACCGGTTCAAAGCTTCTTGCCGACGCGTCGCTCTTGAACAGTCGCGACAATATGGGATCTCCCCAATAACGCGAATGCACGATCTTTCCGTCCCGAGCGCGCGTCGACGTAATTCCCTTCTGCACAAACAACGCAACGAGCCAGACGCCGATGTAGGTCAGCATTTCCGGGACGTGGGCAAACGCGGAATAAAGAATCATGATGAGCAGACCAAAAAACCCCGCCGCGCCGGGGTAATTCTTGCCAAACCCCTTTCTAAGAAACGGCAAGACGCACGCGGCCACGGCATTGCACGCCCCGCAGAAGATGTTGAAGGAGTCCTTAACCGAGGGACTCTGCCATTGATCGTTGTCTCTGTTCGGTTCCATGAGAATCCTCTTTCAAAATTCAATTGCTTCCCGGTTTAAGCCGCCGCTCAAGGCGGCGTTGGCGGATGTCGTAACACTCCAGGCCCGCCTTCACACGGTCATAGATTTCGGCGAAGGCATCGCGCTGCTCCTCTTCTCGCAAACAAGGGGCGACGACTTCCAGAATGTGCCGGCTTGTGGCAAAGGCCACGTCATGAATCAGCCCCGTGCTCATCATCCGATCACCCCCTCGCAAACGCGACTTGCAAGAAATTCTCGCCGGTGCTGAATCGCTCCGGACGGATGATAATAGCATCGGCGACACCATCGCCGCCGGTACGCAGATCGTGCATGAAAACGCTGGGTTGCAGCACCGGCTCGTATTGCTGGCTGAATGTGCCGGTAAACTTGCTTCGGCCCATCAGCACATCCCAGGTAGAGTCTTCGGGCGCCATTGAGCCGCCGATCATCGTCTCAAGCCTTCGACCCAACAGACCGCTTGCCCACTCCGCACTTTTGGCGTCGCCTAAACTGCAAAAAATCCGGTGAGCGAAATTGGTAAGGAGCGCGTTTCGCCTGGTGCTCCGCCGCGTGTCCGCCTTTCAAGGCGGCGTAGTAGGAATGCAAAGACTGCGTAAGCACCACCATGCAGCCGAAGTGACTGCGGCACTCGGCCAGGAACTTAGCGTCAAAGGAATTGAGGTGATTCTGAAACTCATCGACCCAGATGACGGCAATGGCCGATCTAGCGGTGGCGTGCCGTCTTAGGATGTGCCGTTGCACCATGAGCTTCCAGGCGGCGTTCACCAAGGCCCCCGACGCGCCGTATCGCGACACCGGCATGTCGATCAAAAGCCACTTGCCCTCGTCCATCGCCGCCGGCGTGAAGTTGGTCGTGGTTGAGAGCAATTCCCTGATACCACCGCTGCAAAGCACATGAAGAATGCCCATGACTTGTGTGGCGATGGATGAGCGGGTGCGGTCATTGAGCGCGGGCAGCTCGCCCAGCCAATACTGCAACACCTGCTCGAAATCCGCCTTCTCAATGGGGTTTTTGGGAGTCTCGTATGCGGCTTTGAGCACTTGGTTATGGAAGCCGGCTTGCCATTGCGGGGACTGCAACTGCTCCGGTGCCATAGCCGCTCCTTGAATGAACGCCTTGACATCCGTCGCCGAGACATTGCCGGTCGCCAAGCGCACCGGCTCGATCGCAAGCTGGAGCATCCGCTCGCTTTGATCTTTGAAGAACTGGTTGTCTTCACCTCCGCCGCTCGCCTCTCCTCTTTTCAGCGTCTCGCCGAATACCATCAGGCAGCTTGCAAGCTCGCGGCTGTCGGCGCCGCTACCGAGTTCCCAATTGAGCACGTTGCAGCGAAGCGGCTTGTCCGGCGCAAAAATCATCAGGTCGCGTGATCTTCCGGCGCTAGCGAAAATGCCCTGCCAATGCTGCCGGTCCTCTCCGGGCTTGGAGGCCAAAATCAAGCCGCCAATTCCACCTTGGTTGATGAGGGCCTTGGCGATTCGATAGCCGACAAAATTGGTTTTGCCGGAGCCGCTTGCGCCTTGTATGCAAACCGAACGCAGCAGGTCGCGCTTGGTGAAGCCGTCGCGCGGCGTCCACTTCAGCAGCGGCGTGTCCAAGTCTTTCACCGCGTACTTGCGTCTGCGACGCAGGCTTAATCCGAACATGGCTCGACCTCTTTATTTCCTCGAAGCACACGTGCCTCATCGCCGTCCCGGCCCCGCCCGTCCGTTCAACGCGAAACGTTGGTTCGCGTCATACATGCCAGCAAAGAGAGCGTCCGTGAGATAGTCCGGCCGCCGGCAGATGCGGGTGCGTGCCCCATGCATGCAGATGGCGGCCTCATGCGGCTGCATGTCGAGTAGCTCGGCCGGTTCTTTTCCGAGCAACTCCGACCATTCCTTAGCCATCAAGTTGTTGTTGATCCCGAACACCTGCAGCACGGCCGAGTTGTTGACCATCGTCTGCCAATCGTTGGGGTAGAGAAGCCTAAGCTGACTGAAATCCTGCCAGATGGACCATATTTGCAGGCCCGATCCGCGAAGCAGCGTCACCGCTTGGCGAAGCGCGGGCAGCGTGCCAAGCTGGGCACACTCATCAATCAGGAAGAGCGTCCGCTTTTGCGGAATGTGTTTTCTTCGGATCACGGCCGTCAACAGCGTTCCGACCCACAGCCGAAGCAGCGCCCGATGCGACTCAAGCTTCTCCGGCGGAATCACAATGAAAATGCTGAGCGGCCTGCCTTCCACCACGTCATGCAGCCGAAACGTCGTCGCTTTGAGCGCGGCCGCGACTTCGGGGCTCCCCAGCGTATTCACATAGGTGCACGCCGTCGCATGGATGCAAGGCCGTGTCTCGTGCGGAGGAGCCGCGAGGTAAGCAATGAATTTATCCCACGCTAATCGACTCTTGACGCTCCGCTGATCCAAGGCCCTAGCGATGGCCATATCCATGTCCTGCTGGTAAAGCCAATTCCGCATTTGTCCGAGGTGCCGCTCCGAAGGCGAGTAGCTGGAGCCGATATGGGCGATGAGACCGCTCACGATCCCCGTGCCCGTGTCGTGCCAGAATGGATTGTCGCTGGATTCGTGGCCATCCGAGAGAAGCGAGGCCAGCATCTCGGCGTCGCTGTCGTTGCTTGCACCCGGCAAACTTAAAATGTCGAGCGGATTAAGCCCGTCGCTTGCTTGGGTGACAATGTGCCACGGATCGAGGATGACCACTCTGTCGCCCATCCGCTGCCGCTGGCGGCCGGCGACTTGAGACAGTTCGCCCTTGGGGTCGATGGCAATCAGCGGCCCGCGGTAGAGAAGAGAATTTGGAATGAGCACGCCCCGGCCTTTGCCCATGCCCGTTGGTGCACAGGTCATGAGATGACCATCACCGCTGTACGTGACGCTCCTCAGATGTGAGGATGACCGAGGCAAAAAGCCAAAATCATCATCGCCATGTTGCTCCCAGCCAAGCAGTAATCCGTGCTCGTGTGATGCGTTACCATTAATCGAAAACATGGGCTTACGCCTCCTGACTGTTCAGGCCCCGCTTACTCACTCCGTCACATCATCCGGCCTTGGCTTTGTCCTTCATCATGGCGATAAAGGTTTTCACGTCATACCGCGCCGCCGCCTTCCGCGCTTCCTTCAACGTCTCCGACAAGAGCCCGACGAGTTCCGTCATCGACAGTGTTTTGCCGCTTACCACCACGCTCGCTCCGTCGGCGAGGACAATCTTTATCCGCGACAGCTTGACCGCCGCCTTCGTGTCGCTGTGTTTCCTGGCCTCACGTTCCACTTCCTCACGCGACAAACCGGCCAGGACTTGGGCAAGCTTGCGTTGCTGGTTCTCCGTTCCACCCTTCGCAATTGCATAGGCTTTGGAGAATCCGAACGCTCCGTTCAAGAACGCCTCTTTCGCCTCCGGGATCAGTTCATCGACCGCGAATATCCGGGTTGCCATCGACGGATCGAAATGCAACTCATGCATCAAATCTTTCTTGAGCCACTCGGGATGCATCACTATTAGTTCCTTGCAGGCGAGGTATACCTCGGCGTCTCTCAAATCCTCCCGCATCAGATTTTCGACAAGTTGCAGCTTCTTGAGTTCGCTCGGCGTGATGTCACCGTCGACAATCTTCACGTCCACATGCGTAAGGCCCGCGAGCTTGGCCGCCCGCAGCGTTCTTTCGCCCCCGACCAGCGTGCCGTCTTTGAGGACCAGCAATGCCCGTAGCTGTCCGTCTTGCTTCAGGCTCTCCCCGTGCTGCCGCAGGCTTTCGTCGTCGAAGTGCTTCCTGACGTTGCTCGTGACGACAAGCCTCTCGACCGGCCATCGTTCATAAGTTGCGGGTTGCATGTGTCTCTCACTTTTTCAACGCCGGGACAGGCACGCTGCCTGTCCCGGCGTCAGTCCACGGGAAGTGCGTCGGCCTATGCGGCAAACTGGTTTTCCACGAGCCGCCGCACATGCGATAGCTGCTGTCCGGTCAGTGCATTCACTCCCACGCCATAAAGCTGCTTGGCGTAGCCCTCCGCCATCCGGTCGGCTTTTTCCTTGTCGTCCTTGCCTAAGTTGTCGTACCAGTAGAGGCCAAAGAGTCCCAATGCGGCCGCTACGGCGCTCCCCAAACCAACCCATGGAATTACCATGTTCCGTACCTTTCTTGAAAAACAATCCTCCGGTCACGTCTGCGAAACACCCGCAGACTATAATCATTCGAGATTCAGCACCCGCCGTTCTTCGGCGAACAGTGCCTGATAGCGCCTCAGCATCACCCACACCAAGTCGTACTGCGAGATAAGGGAGAGTGCCTTCGTTTTCTTTCGCCGGGCCTCGGCGGGCTTCAATTCCCACAATTGCTTGCTGGTTCGCGGCGTTGCCGTGCCGACCGCTTCGAAACCGTGCGTTTTCATCCGCGTCTCGTTCTCCGCCGTGCCGCCGAGCGCGACGAAGCATGGCGCGACGCTGCCGCGCACCTGGTCCGGCACGATCATGGCAAGCTGGTAGAGAAAGATGTGCAACTGCCAGAGGCTAAGCCTGGCTTTCCGCCGCAGCCCGTCCACTTCGCTTTGCGCCGCCATGTGCACGTTGACGTAGTTGCTCGGCGACTCGAAATCCTCCACCGTGAATTCCGAATCCTCGATCTCGCCGTTGCGAAAACGCTGATACACGGCTCGCCTGAGTGGAACGCTGGCCATGACGCCGAGCCGCTCATTGACAATCGCGTCACCCTTGCCGATCCGCATGACCAAGAAGAGTACCGCCCGGTTGTCCACTTCCCACAGTCCACGGAGCCAGCGGCCGTATTCATTGCGGCTGCGGCCCATCATCTTTTCGCCCAGCCGCTCGGCGTCGCCGTCGGTGAGCTTCGCCCCGTGAGCGGCGTGGTGCCGGCCCACGCATTGCATGCCCAGCGAGGCCGCCAGGTCGAGGTCTTTCTCATCCCGGCAAAACGTCTCTTCCGGCAGTTGCAGCGGGGCGGTGAGCTTCTCGTAAATCCGCGCCCAGCTCCACTCCCAGGGATCAAGACCCGGCTTCTTGGAGGGCTGGTCTGGAGGCTCAGCCCGCTCGGCGATGCTGTCCACGCCGAAGCGGCGGTTTCGTTTCGCAGCCATGTATCCGACCAGCGCCTCAAGCAGACTCCAAGGCACGGCCCCCCGTTTCTTAAGCCGCACATAATCATGCTCGCTCCCTCTGAGCGGTGGAGATTGCTGCCGCATCCACCGAAAGAGCCTTCGTACCGTCGGGAATCCTTCGCCGGATGCGATGTCCCGCACGGCATCCGGCTTTAGCCGTCCATAGGTCTCCTTCTTTTGCATCGGTTTTGCTCCATTCCCATTTCCGAGGGCAAGCTTAGCAAGTCGAAGCTGGCGATTGCAAAACGTTGCGCTGACCGCGCAACACTCCCTTGTTGACCGCGCAACGGTGTGCCGCTACGCGCACCGGCACATGCAAATCGGCGGCGTTACGCGTCCGAGTTGTTCGCTTGGGAGTTGCCACGGCTCTGCCGCTCGGCAATGGGAGACTGTGATGTGTGATCGTTCAGCGCCGGGTCGAAAAGCAAGAGATCAATGACGAAACAACGTGCCAGCCGTCGAAAGAGTTTGCCAGGGCCCTAAGACAGATACCGTAGAACAGTGGTCATTTGAATGAGGAGATGTGCACCTCTTGAGTGCCGGCTGGAAATCTTGTCCCCAGGGCAGCCCGAAATCTTCGGACACCCGGTGACGGTAGCTGTCATTCGCACTCTTGGATCATCTCTTTCACTCCTTAGGCTCTGCCCATGATGTGATCCTCCATAGTTTCGGGGATGCCTTGACTGCATCTCGCAGCCGCTTTCGGCGCGGCTTCAAGCTCGCAAGAGATTTACCCGCTCGTTGGGAAATCCTGACAAAAAAAAGTGGCGGATTTTTGGAAGTCTGAGCTTTAAGGTGTCGTCGGAATGTGGCGCCGGTGGCTGCCGGGTATTGGGACTCTCGCCTTAGCACGGCCCTTAATACACTGGAGAATCTCGTCTTACTTCCCGTGAAGTAGCCGCGACACGGCGGAATGCGGATCGGACTTGCAAGCCTCGGCCCAGGAGATGAACTCTGTGACATCGACGCGGCGGTTCGCGGTTTCGCAGTTGTAGATCCAGCTTTGGGGCCGCTTGAGCAGCTTTCCCAGCTCCCGCTGGGTCAATCCGGCTTCCTCACGCAATGCGCAGGAGGGCCGGTACACGCCTGTACGCCCGCGAATGCTGTGACTTGGTCGCCATCGGCACCGATCATAAAATCGCTGCCTCTTGACACGAGTTAAGTGTCAGACGACAATTATCAGGAACCGTGGGGACGGACGGTCGCATCAATGCAGTGGGCCGACTGGCTGCCAGGATTCTCCCGCCGTAGAATGGCTCGAAAATCGTTCCGCCGCTTGCGGGACGGCCGACCGATTATTTGCGATACGAACGTCGGCCCATAGGCTCTCCCCCGGATTCTTCCTGCAAACCGTTCCGGCTTTTGCCTCACAGGGCAACCTCATGACGCCCACGGGCGACGACAGCCGCACACGCCAATCCCTGATGGATCACATCCGCGATCAGGGGAACACGGACGCCTGGCAGCGGTATTGGCAGACCTACGCCCCCAAGATTCGAGGTTGGTGCGCGTCGGCTGGCGTCAGCGGCGACGACCTCGACGAAGTCGTCTCGATGGTGCTGGTCAAGATCGTTCAGTCAATGCAAAGCGGCTGGGTCTACGATTCTCGGCGGAAGTACCGCGGCTGGTTGTGGCGGGTCTGTTTCAGCCAGGTCCAAACGTTTCACGAGATACGGGCAAGGACATTCGTCAAAGGAACGGGGCAATCGAGCGTATTAGGGGCGCTTCATGAGTTGCCCGCTCCCACCGAAGCGTCGAATGCGGAAGAATGCCTGGCCGCAATGGTCGAAAAAGCGACCGAGCGCGTGAAGGCTACGTTCGGTGAAGCATCCATTAAGTGGCAGTGCTTTGAGCAGACCGCATTGGCGTACCGCAAGGGAAAATACGTGGCCCAGGAACTCGGCATTAACCTCGGACTTGTCCATCAAAACAAAAGTCGCGTCGCAGCCGCCATTCGCGAAGAAGTCGAGCGGCTTAGAGAACAATCATAAACACGGGTGTTGTGTCATGAGCGATCATCCATCGACCGATCGGTTGAGGCTCTTCCAGGAGAACCTGCTGGGTGAGATCGAGGCCGCGGCAATAAGTGACCACCTGGAGGGCTGCGAAAGCTGCCAGGGGATACTTGACGATCTCCCACCATTCGGTGAGCCGAATGAGCCGCTCCTCGTCTTTAATGGAGAATCAACCGGACCCCAAATCGACACTGCCCCGCCAGAACTTCGAGGCGGGGAATCCGCAGACATCGTTCACAAAACGACGGCCGTGCCGATGCGTTATCGTAGCCTTCGGCTGCACGCCAGCGGTGGTTTAGGGGCGGTGTATGTTGCAGAGGACACCGAGCTGCACCGCGAAGTCGCTCTAAAAGAAATTCAGGCGGAGTTTGCCGACGATGCAACGAGCCGGGGACGATTCCTGTTGGAGGCGGAAATCACCGGCCGGCTAGAGCACCCCGGCGTGGTGCCCGTGTACGGCCTGGGCCAGTATTCCGATGGGCGACCATTCTATGCCATGCGGTTCATACAAGGCGACAACCTGGGCGAAGCGATCAAACGATTTCACGAGGCAGAACGCCCCGGTCGCGATCCCGGCGAACGGAGCCTGGAATTTCGACAATTGTTGCGCCGGTTCATCGACGTGTGCAATGCCGTCGCCTACGCCCATAGCCGCGGCGTACTGCATCGCGATCTTAAACCAAGCAACGTCATGCTTGGAAAATATGGCGAGACCTTGGTAGTGGACTGGGGCCTTGCCAAGGCTCTAGGAAGTGTTTGCACGTCATCTGAAGGAGATGGCCAACTCCTTCGGCCAAGTTCGGGTAGCGGCGTGGCTGAAACGCGCGCCGGGACGTTCGTCGGAACTCCAGTCTACATGAGTCCGGAGCAGGCCGGTGGGCGCATTGGCGAAATGGGGCTCGCCAGCGACGTGTATAGTCTTGGCGCGACGTTGTATGTGCTGCTGACCGGCAAGCCTCCCTTCGTCGGGACGGACGCTCAGGATTTGCTTAACAAAGTCGAACACGGCCATTTCTCTGCTCCAAGAGAGGTTAAGGCCGACACTCCTGCTGCTCTTGATGCGATCAGCCGGAAGGCAATGGCGCTCCTTCCTGCCGACCGATACGCAACCACACTCGATTTGGCGGCCGACGTAGAACACTGGCTCGCAGATGAACCGGTCACGGCGTATCCGGAGCCATGGCGAACGAGATTTCGTCGCTGGCTGCGGCGACATCGGACACTCACCGCGAGTGCTGCTGCGTTGCTTCTAACGGCTCTCGTGGGCTTGGTCATCGGTTTGATTACCGTCGACCAGGAACGACGGCAGACGGCGCAGGAACGCGACAAGAAAGACATGGCGTTGCAAGCGGAGACGCAGGCGCGAACAATCGCGATGGGCGCTCTTCGCAAGCTAACCGACGACATGGTCGAGCAGCAGCTGGCAGGGCAGACGGTCTTGACCGAAGAGAACCGCCGCTTCTTGCGCGAAATCCAGCAGCAGTACGAAGAGTTTGCCGCGTTGCCTGGCGAAGAAGCCGAAAGACGTGCCGTGCGTGCCGAAGGCCATGTCCGAGTGGGTCATGTGCAGCGCCGGCTCGGCGACGAAAAGAACGCCGAAGCCTCCTTCCGGCTGGCTCTGGCGTCATATCAGCAGTTGATTACCGAGGTCCCCGCCAGCGCCGGCATCCGCTACAATCTCGCCAGCACCTACTGGGGACTTGGAAGGTTGATGCAGGATACCGGTCGGCTGCGCGAAGCCGAGACTGCGTACACTTCCGCTTTAGGCCTTATGAATGATCTCGCGGCCGACTTCCCGACCCGCCATGATATTCGTCACGACTCCGTCAAGAGTCACCTGGGTCTAGCAAATGTGTTCCTAGCAACATTCCGGTTCAAAGAAGCGGAAGAGCGCTACAACGATGCGCTCGCAATTGAACAGCGACTATTGGCCGACTTCCCGGCCAATACCGAATTTCGTCAACTAATGGCGGGAATTCAATACAGCCGCGGACAGCTTTTCCGGACCACCGGACAGCTGAAGAATGCGGAATCCGCCCATGCGGAAGCATTGGCAATTCGCAAGCAACTAGCCGCTGACTTCCCAACGCGGCCCGAATTTCGGCAAAACCTCGCCGCCAGTCACCACACCGCGGGTCAGATGCTTTATGCTATGGGCCGATTGGAAGAAGCGGAGACAAGCTACAGAACGGCACTGGATATTCGCCGGCAACTCGCCGCTGATTTCCCCATACGTCCCGAATTTTGCCACGACGTTGCAGAGAGCCACGATATGCTGGGCCAGTACCTCCATTCTTTTGGGCGGAAAAAGGACGCAGAAGCAGCCTATGCCGACGCGCTGGCCATTCGCCAAAAACTGGCGGCCGACTTCCCGACCCGGCCCGAATTCCGCCGCGGGCTGGCGGCGACTTACAGCTGGCTCGGTAAGCTCCTCGCGGCCGAGGGTCGAACGGACGAAGCGGAAACCGCCCACGGTGAAGCGCTCGCCATTCGTAAACAACTGGAAGCCGAGTTCCCGACCCGGTCCGAGTTTCGCCACGACCTGGCCATGAGTTTCCATGACTTGGCTGGACGGCTCCGCGTGCAGGGTCGGCTAAAGGAAGCCGAAACCGTCTACGGCGAAACTCTCGTCATTCGCAAGCAACTGGCGGCCGACTTCCCTACTGTCCCCAATTATCAACGAGAACTGATCGGAAGTCACAACGACCTGGCAATCTTGTTCCGGAAAATGGGTCGGCCGAAGGATGCGGAGAGGGCTTACCTCGAAGCACTGGCCATCCAAAAACAGCGGGTCGCCGATTCGCCCAACGTGCCGGGCATTCGTTACGAGACGGCACTATTGCTCGATAATATCGCCATGCTACTCAATGAAGGCAGTGATTTTGCTCAAGCCCGACATTGGCTGGAAGAGGCAATGCCGCATCATCAGGCGGCGCTCCAAACTACTCCTAAGTCACCGTCCTACCGGGAGCTCTTTCGAAAGCACCTTGCTGTACTTGTCGAAAGTTGCGCCGGTCTCGGCGATGAAGCCGCAGCTTTGCAAGCCGCTTCGCAGCTTCGAGACCTAGATTGGGACCGGGCCGTCGATGCCGTGCGTGCCGCAGACGCCCTGGCCAACTGTGTACCGGTCGTCCGGAAAAACAAGCAGGTGAGCGAAGCAGAGCGCGCAAAGAGCGTGCAATTCTACGCCGACCAGGCGATGGCCATGTTGCGCGAAGCGGTCGCCAACGGCTACAAGGACGTTGCCCAGATGAAGCAAAACGCCAAGCTCGCCCCGCTGCGCGAGCGGGAGGATTTCAAGCAGTTAATCGCTGGACTCGAAAGCAAAAACCTAACACCTTAAGGCCATCCGCCGGGCAGGTAAGCCCCGCAACAGCGACGCGAGGCTTGCTGGGCGATGTCCGCGTCACCGCGATTGATGATGACGATGACCTCGCTAGTCGTCGAATCCAGGCCACGCGGGTTTCCAGTACCACGCACCGGTTTCCCTGTCTATGCAATATAAGGTCTTTCCATCGGGGCTGATATGGCATTCGTCTTGTTGAGGTTGTGAAATAGGCACCCTCGGCGGACCGACCAGGGCATTGGAATGAGTAGTAATCAAAGCAAATGACGCAGCCACAACTGTGGCGGCAATTATTCGCAGCGGCATCCTTACCATAGGGCGACTCCTTCATGTGTGGCACCTGTCCTGGGTGTGAAGATCAATTTACATTAATGAACTCGCTCGCGCAAGTTAAAGTTTTGTGACAATATTCTTGCGCAGATATGTCAATAACTTAATGATTCTCGAATCCGATCATTAGGAACGGTCGGTGCCGTCTCCGGCGTTTTCAAACGTACGCCCAGCGGCTGCCTTCCTCAGAAAAAAGTGAATGGTTTCTGTCAGCATTTGCAGACTGGCGGGTAATTCCATTGCGGCCCGTTTGCCTGTTTTACCTGCGGGCGCGGCTGCACAGTGACTCTCCGTCGGTGAGTCTGGTTTTTCTGTCTAGGGACCCGGAGGATTGCGATGAAACGGCATGAAAGAATTCTGTTCGCACACCGAGATTGGTTTCATTTTCCACGGCTCGAACTTCTTGAAAAACGCTTGCCGCCCGGCAACGTGATGTTCGCGGGAAATGGCGTGACTTACCTGTTAGATCGGCCGACCCATGCCCCCAGTTCGGCTCAGCAATCGCGTGAGAAGTTTATGGCGGTTCAACTCGACGTTCTGGAGCGATCAGCGCCACCATTTGCCCAAAAGAAACGAACGCCCGCCAATTTCGAGACACCCCCACACCCCGGCGCCTTGCTCTGCGATGGCATTGCAGCTACTGAGAATGGCTGCTTGCAAGTAGAGGAATTACTTAAGGATCTTCTCGGACAAGACGCGGCAGCCGCAGTCGGCGCGAGCGGGCATTCAATGCAATTGAAATCGACGTCGGGCAGCCTGTCGCCGCCCGATGGGACTGAAGACCTATGCGCGGCGCTGATCGGCGCACCAAATAACCGCGCGAGCTTAAGCGTGGCGACCAACGACGAAAACAGCCGCTCAGCTAGGCCCGTCCCACCTGCCCTAGTGTTTAGCCGTAATGAACCTCAGCCCGTAAATGACACTCAGACCGGGCAAATGGCGGATCAACTTGGCGAAATACCGCTGAGCTTTGAGGAGAATGTCGGCCAATTCGATGATCGGGTTGATTTCGTCTCGCGCCGGCGGCTATAGCGTATTTCTTACGCCGACCGCCGCCGTGTTCAGCATTCAAGTCTCATCGCAGCGTGCTCCAACGCCCGGCTCTGACGGCGTGGCCGCATTGGAGCAACCGACATCCCGACGAGCGGCTGTCGCGATCCACATGGAAGTCGACGGAGCAAATCCGAACGCTCAGGCAGAGGGCGTCGAACGACTTCCGGGAGTGACGAACTACTTCATCGGGAATGATCCTGCCGAATGGCACGCCCATGTCGCAAACTACAGCCGTGTAGCATACGAGGGCGTGTATTCCGGCATTGATCTTGTTTATTACAGCACTTCGGATGGCGCGTTGGAATTCGACTTCATCGTCGCGCCAGGAGCCGACCCGAGCCAAATCCGGCTGAACTTTGCCGGTGCTGATGATCTGGAAATCAGTGAAGGCGGGAAGCTTGAGGTTCACGCGGCCGGCGCTACGCTTGTTCAAGACCGGCCCTATCTCTACCAAGAAGTGAACGGGCAAAGACGCGCAGTGGGCGGCGCATTTGCCCTCGACACTGACTCGTACAATCAGGACGTTACCTTTAAGATAGATGCCTACGATCCTGACTTGCCGCTGGTCATCGACCCCGTGGTGTTAGGGCCGGTGTATTCTACGTTCCTCGGCGGCTCGTTTGGGGACGTTGGCAACAGCATCGCGGTCGATCAGGGCGGGGCCGTTTATGTAACCGGCATGACGGACTCCACGAACTTCCCGACGACACCGGGCGCATTTGATGAGTCCTATAACTGGGGCACGTTCGGAACCGACTGCTATGTCGCCAAATTGAACTCGGACGGTGGCAGCCTCCTCTACTCGACATACCTTGGGGGAGGAGGAACGGTGTACGAAGAGTGCTTTGCTATTGGCGTTGATGGCAATGGCAGCGCGTTCGTCACGGGGCGCACGCTTTCCGAAAGCTTTCCTACGACGTTAGGTGCTTTTGACACCGCGTATCACAACGGCGGAGACGCTTTTGTTACTAAGCTTTCCGCTGATGGCAGTCAACTTCTTTACTCCACCTACCTCGGCGGCAGTCTTAATGATACTGGCTGGGGGCTCGCCGTTGACGGAGCTGGTAGCGCTTATGTGAGTGGCTCGACGGCATCAGGTGACTTTCCGACAACAGCTGGCGCATGGGACACAGATGCTTTCGGCTACGACTGCTTCGTAACCAAACTCAATGCCGGTGGATCGGGGCTTCATTATTCCACCTTCCTAGGAGGTTCCGGTACGGACACGTGCGAGGCGGTCGCGCTCGACAAGCAGGGGAACACGTATCTCACCGGGTCTACCACTTCGGGATTTTTTCCGACTACGGTGGGCGCTTACGACACCTCATTTAACGATGCGTTGTTTGCAGACCCGTTCGTGACGAAGCTTAACGCTAGTGGAACCGGACTCGTGTATTCTACCTTCGTCGGCGTAGGTAGCGCCGCAGGAATCGCCATTGACGCGACAGGGAGCGCATACATCACCGGCTTTACGGACAGCAACGGCTTCCCGACGACACTGGGCGCGTTTGACGCTTCATACAACGGCGGCGGCGACGCATTCGTGTCGAAACTGAACGCCGCAGGTTCTGCTCTCGTGTATTCGACGTACCTCGGCGGTTCGACGCCTGTTGGTGAGGATCGCGGACTTTCTATCACCGTCAGCGGCAATAATGCGTATGTCACGGGAGCGACCTTCTCCTCGAACTTCCCCACAACTCCAAACGCTTTCGACCAGTCGTGGAACGGTCAGTTCGATGCTTTCGTCACGCAGCTCAGCGGTTCCGGCTCGGCGCTCGTGTATTCGAGCTTCATAGGTGGATCGTCATATGACAATTGGGCGCGAGCCGACATTGAGGCAAGGAATGGAAACGTCTTTCTCACTGGTTCAACACTATCCAATAACTTTCCAACCACCGCAGGCGCCTATGACACCACACATAACGGGTCGGGGTATGACGACGCTTTTGTGACGAAATTTCGCCTGCTACCCCAGGCTACAGCCCAGGCGAGACCTCTGCCCTAGTCCAGACAGCACCCTGTACGCTACAGCCCTCAGAAAGTTTCACAGGTCTGCAGCGCCATGCATTCCTGAATGGTAAGAGGGGAACGGGCCTGCCAAATTTCCAAGGCCTTCTCTCGGCATTGCTTCTGATTAGAAATGCCGGGGATGTGGACCATGAAATTCACGAGATACCGTGGCGGATTACCCCAACACCATCCATTGACCTGGCAGAAAACGCCCTTGCTCGTATAGCTCACGAACCCCGTTGCTCCCATGACCGCCTCGTTTTCAAACACGCCCGGGCATGAAAGCAGGCCAAGCACTCCTTCCTCGGTTCTTACTATTGTCTTCGATTCATCGGCGGTAGCTTGGGCAGCAAGGTAACTCCCCAGCAATCCCGATAGCACCAAAAATGACAGTGAACGTCGCATATCTCCTCCTGACGTTATGTGTTCTTCACGCGGCTAAGTCGTTATAGCATAGCGCTGATTTGTTACAGTTTCTTTACGTTTGGATGAACCTTTTGTGACAACGCTACCGCAATGTTCCGCAGCCCGATTTTCCTTCGCCAAATCAACGGGATCACAGGCTTCCGTTCACCAACGGGGGCGATGGATCGAGCCGCCCATTTCCTGCGTGCCGCGGCCATTCAATAGACATCTCCGTTTTTCTCTATCTGTTCGTCTTCGTAGGGGACGCCGTATCGCCGATAGAATTCGTCGAGCACATTGTGGATGACGCCCGTAATGAGCGCGATGACCCAATACCTCTTTTTCTCCGGCGCCACCTTCAAGAGCAGGCGCGTCATCGAATAGTTGGTCAGGCCCGCAAAGGCCCCGTCGGACCCATCCGCCTTCGCAATGTCCTTGATCTCCGCCGCGAGCTTCTCGATCAACGGATCGAGCCGTGGCCGGGCTGCTTGAGCAATGTACGGCATGGAAGTCCCTCCTTCGACTTATTATGTGAGTTTGGAATAGGCAAACCAAATGATTCGTGCGAAAGCAACGAATGCCACGATGTAGATGAAGCGAATCCAGAAAAAATGCTTAACTGAAAACTCCGGCAACTTCAAGCAGGTGGCGATCCTCGACTTGTGTAGGCGGTCGCGGTCGCGGGCCCTGATATCCATGCTAAGGTTGAGTTCGAGTCGTTCAAGCCATTCGCGACCGCAATTCACTAGCTCCGCATTTCTAAGCTCAATCAAGAAAAATGCGATCGCCATCATGCCGCCACAGGCCGCTATACCAATGGAAAACCACCAGTAATCAGCGGCGACGTCCTTACGCGCTGGCATGAGCTTCCTTCATCATCGTTCCAAGTGCAGTGGCGAGGAGCACCACAATCACCAAAAAATAATTGAAAGCTTTGAGACGCTGGTCTGCATGAAATTGGAACCAGTCCCACGCATATCTCATCTTCAGTTCATCGCTATCAGCGGCGTGCGTTGGCAACGTCGCTTGAGCCGCTGTACCAACTGCCCTGGAAGTCTGTTTCGAACACAACCAAGCGCGTCTGAACAAGGCAGTAATGATAAGAACCAACAGCCCTCCAACAATCGACGACCAGACCCAGCCACCCCACGTTTGCCAACAAAGTGCCCCAATACCGAAAACGACGGCCACCGTCAGCACGCGGTCCAACCGGATCAGAGCACTGTCAGGCCAATGCTTCTGCTTTTCGTTGAAATCGATCATTGTGGGCACAACCAGGGTTATATTTTTTGCAGCCGATTCCTTAGCCACTTCAGGCACATCCAATCCTGGTTTTTCAACATCTACCACCGCCACATCCCGGCATGGCACATTCTTGTTGTCCATCCGACGGAGCCATGATATGCACTGCTGTGTGGTTAGCCTATGACAGAGACGACTCGACAGAGCAACGGCTACCGGAAGCCAGATGATGAGGTCGCCGGTCCAGTGATTGCCGGAGCAATTTTGCTTGGTCTTTTTGCATTCGGTATACACTCTGCAGAAACTGCAAGGGCCGAGTACCAGAAGGCCAACCAATCTCGTTCTGGCAAGCCTCTGACGCACACGCTTACCGCCGCCGAGCTGGAGGCCATCAATCGCTTCCGTACCGCGCTCAAAGACCCGGCCGTAGCCGAGAAGCTTGCTGAAAAGCTGAAGGCTGCGTCCCCGGAAATCAAAGAAATCCTCGACGATCCGGAAGCTCTGCAAACGCTGAAGAAGTTGGCGAACGCCATAGGCCCGGCCAGCGAATCGCTCGATCAAACCCTTGAGCACCTGCGTGAGAAGAAGGAATTGCTGGAAGATACAAATCCAGGCAAATGGACTGAGAAAGCCAAGGTAGAGGCAGGAGCGCCGATCCCGAATCGGTAAGCGCTCCGCTCGCCAATACCACCGCCGAGCCGCCGCTATCGGCATAGACGGCCTTCGACGATCCGGCAGAACCGCATGTTTCGGACGTGCCAACAAGGCATTTTTTCAAGGCATGACAAAGTCATTCATGGTGTACGGGCAACGGGTGACTAGTCTGCCTATGCACATGAGTGCGGCAAGAGTTAGTATGCCTGTAGTTGTCCATTGGAGAAGCCAAGATCGTCTTGCTAAATCCGACTGAAACTCCACCTCATGATTCCTTGTGGTGCCGAAGTCCATTCGCAGGGTTCCCGACAAGGCGTTGGCGCGATGGTTTGAAGTCAAAGTCTGGATGCCTTTGTACCCAGTCGTTCACTCTGGGTATGTATTCAGCGAGGATCTTTCCACGATGACTCAAGCTTGTGCCTGCTTGCAACGCATGCAGCATCCAACCTGCCGCGGCTAAACCCCGAAGATCGAAATTAGTCGTCGCGCCATGATCTTCGCGATTCCGAAGCGGCCCTGCCGTTTCGTAGATGCCGGTGCAGGCCAGGCCAAAATGCACGTTTTCGCGCAACCCTTCCGATCAATGCCAAAAACCTCGGAGCGCCGCAGCCAACGTTCCGGCGCATCGTTCCCGTCCCCGTGGCATGGCGTCCGGTTGACGACGATGGTGACGACGGACTCCAGGTTGCGGGAGGCCATTATCCTGCTATGGTCGAGGCAAGCCGCCCATGCATCTGATCGCAATAGGTTTTCCTCCGCATGACCTTCGTCGTCGCTCTCGAATACCCTGTCATGCGCCATCGCACCATGCGCGACCAGGAGCGCCGATGTGCGCCGACCGGCCTTAGCGAAACGCTCTCTCCAAATAGTCGAATCGGCAGGACCTCTGAATAATTCTTCCCATCGGAGCACATACGGGATCATGTCATCTCCTCATCGGGCCTTACGAACCGATGTTTGCAGGACCCATGCGACGATGCCTTTGTGCGTTCCGTCCAGAACTTCGACCTTAAGCCAGGGCGGACTCTCCGCCGATCCCGCCTTCTCTTCGAGAATCTTCACCGGCGTTCCATTGACGCACCGCCCAGAGGTTTCGCCTTCTCCCCATGTCGTCGCCGTCAAGAAAACGCGGAAGTCGGGCTTTTTCATCAGCAATGCGCCAGCCCCGTTGTGTTCCGTCACGTATTGATGTTTGGATGCCTCGCCGCCGTGATGGACATCTATCTTGCTGCCAGGAGCGATAATGTTGTTCTTGTTCCCGTCCCCGATAGTGATGCTGGTCGCCGACCCAAAGTTATCCCCGTCTATCCGAACACCGTTGTCCTCTGTTGTCCGCTGCGACTGATGGTCGTCCAACTCTGTACTTCGTTGATCGAGCTTCCCTGTTAGGGTTCCATTTGCGGAGGCTTTCGATCCCGACCAGTCTCTATCAAAGAGCTGGAACCCGAAAGCGGCGAAGGCCACCACGGCGGCCACAATGGTGACGGTGCCGGAAAACACGAAAAACCTATTCATCGGCTTTAGATTCCAAAACCATTTCACAGTTTGTTTCATGGCGTTCCTTCCTTTTTGCGCTGCCTACGCGCGCAATTGCATATCGACGATGCCCAATCACCGGATTGTACATGATCGGGCACGACTTAACCGAGCATTTCGCTATCTCGCAGGCGGCTTCTTATAGCCCCGGACGGATGAATGCGGGTGCCTTTGCCGCGAGCCACACGTTCAGCGCGTCGTGCGACTCGAACTCGGCAAGCTCAATGCTTTCAATGGTAGGGCCCTTCTCGCCCACCTTTCGGATTTCCTCCGTCGGCATCTCGCGTATCCAGACGACGCGATGCCGAGATAGACCGGCGTGAAGGAGATTCACATCTCCTTCATTCAGCGGCCGATCGAGATTGCTCCCTCGAATGATCACCAGGTAGACGAGGTCGCCGGAAAACTTCAGGAGCAAGCCTTCGGACGGGTTGTATTGCCAGTTGCCGAGCCAGGTGTAGGGAAACCAGACGCTGTTGCCGTTCTTGAAACGAAACTCTAAAGCCGCCGACGCGTCCTTAATTCCTCGCAGATAGCCAAACGCCCCGCACGAAACCTCCGCTGTCTCGCCATCCGCCTCCTTGGCCGGCGTCCTGCTCGCAAATCCTGATAGATGCGGGTTTCGCTGCAAGCGATCTTGATGGGTGAGGTCATCGGTCATGGTCCAATCCTCTGTTCCTTGCCGTGCTTGTTTGCATGGTTTCCTGCCGCCCGTTGAACTGGGCACGCGGGTGGGCGGTCAATGTCTTCATTCGCCTGTTTCGTGCGTTTTCATCGGAAAGCGGAGACGAGGCGAGGTCTGTCGCCGACAACGGCTCGTCAGGTCGCCTGATCGCTTTCAGCAACTCATTTCGGTTATCCGTGAATATCAGGGCCTGCTCCTCGCCTCGCGTCACCGCGACATATGCAGTGCGCTGGCAGGTTGCGGGCAACGATTCGCTCGCAATGGCGACAAGCACCTTATCTACCGTAACACCCTGGCTGGTGTGGCTTGTAATCGCGTACCCATGCGTTAGATGCCCAAAATCCCGGTCGATGACCGCGCCGTTGTTGACAATAATGTCACCACGCTTCGTGAAACCTTCGACAGTAAGCAGCGATCCGTTGGACAGACGCTTGCCGTCCTTGGTGTTCCCGCCGGCGGTGATGCGAATGCGGTCGCCCAACGAAAGGGCAAGCTCGATGGGCCGATAGACCTCAAACCGCTTGGCAAGCTCCGTCGGCACCTCGACCTTGTCATCCACGATGAGCCGCTGTCCCTTCGTGTAGCCTTTGGCATTCTGATGGAATTGAACCAAACATCCCGGATCGTATTCGGTCGCGTCCGCTTTCTGAGCGTCCGTCAAGTGCATGGGCACCCAAGCCTTCACAATGCGTTCCTCGCCGAGGCGGCCCTTCTCCTTGAGGGTGGAGCGAATCGCGTCGGTAATCCTCGCTCCCTCGACGTGCGTCGGCGAAACCACGAGTGCAGACTTGTACTTCCCGCGGCGTTTCTTCTCCGAAATCGCGGCGACATAGGCCGAAGCCAGCTCGCGGTAGCGGTCACGGTCGCCAAGCTCTCTGATCCATCCGAGCTTATCGAGTTGGTTAAATGCCTCCTCGGTCTTGCCTTCGCTCAACGCTTGAGCGGCCTTTTTGTAATCGCCTCGCTGGCGAAGGATTTCGGTGACCTCCGCTACTTTAAGCCCCGCGCGCTCTTCTAACAGCTTAAGGGGCTCACCGGCGGTCACGCTGCGATGCTGTTTGCGGTCGCCGACAAGCAGCACGCGGGCACGAACCTTCTCCGCTACCTCAAAGACCTTAAGCATGTCCCGCGTGCCAAGCTGGCTTGCTTCATCCACCAAGATCATGCCGCCGCTTGCTGCTTGCCGCATCTCTTCATCCTTGAGAAACCGTGCGACGGTATCGGCATTCGCAAACCCCGCTTTCTCCCGCAATACTTCACGGCTGGCTTTGATCGACTGTGCAATGGCGACGACGGGCACGCCGGCCTCGGCGAGCGCCTCGCCGATTTCTTGCTCCAACGTCGTCTTACCGGTGCCGGCCACTCCGCGAATGATCATTACGCGGTCTCTGGAGCCGAGCACATCGCCAACAGCGGCTTTCTGACCGTCGGTGAACCACTCGCGCGAGCATGGCCGCTTGGGATCGCCGATCGGCAGGCATCGCCCGCGTCCGCTTTTGGCGAATTCGACCAGCTTCGATTCAAGTGCGAGCATCTCCTCGGTCGTTGCCATCGCACGCCCGGCGATCTCGCTTCGTATCAGCGGGCGATCAGTCATTTCGCGCGTAACATTCTCGACGGTCACGGCACCAAGCCCGCGTTTGAGGGCCTCAGTGATGAGCTTACGTTCGGGCATTACCGCTTCTCTCACAAAACTGTGCTCAATCGCGTAATCGACCGCGGCCTCGTGTTGCGATGCAGGCTTGAGCGCTCGCCTCTCGCGGCGGCCTACGGCCGCAAGGATCTCCCGCTCATCGGCTGAAAGACGCGCGTTCCATTCCTCACAAAGCTGCTCCCACGAGAGCGCCTTGCCTTTCTTTTCCCGCGTCTTTTCTCCGAGCTTCCCCTTTTCATCGGGGTCTATGATGCCGCGCTCGGCGGCGATCTTTTCAATCAGCGCGGTCCGACGCGAAAAACGCTTGAGCACGTCGGGCGGTAAGCCTGCGATTTCAAAATAATCACGCTTGCGCACAATGCCGAATCCCAAATCCTGAAGGCGGTTTGCAAGCCGGGCACGAAACGCTGCCTGGAAATACGGGGCGTCACGCTTCAATTCCCGGAATTGCCCTGCCTTCCAGCGTCCCTCCGGCTCATCCCAGGTGGTGTTGAAAACAAAGACATGGGCATGGAGTCCCGGATCGGGAACGCCATCGACGGGACGCGACGTGGTGTGGATGAATTCCGCCCACGCCATGTTGCCCGTGGTGCGGTCGATGTCGGCGCCCTTTCTTCGCACCCGGGTCTTCATCTCCGCTTCCATCTCGTGCATGGACTCATCGACGGCGGAGCGGAAGGCATCGAGAATGTCAGGGTCGCGATCGAAGGCGGCGTAGAGAAGTGAAACAGACTTCGGCACCGAGAATGTAAAATCGTAGCCCACCGTGCGCTCCGCTCGCGTCCGCACCGTGAGTTTCTTTCCGGTTTGAGGGTGAAGATTATCGCAAAGCCGATCAAACGACTGCTTGTCTACCGTGCCTTCAAGCCCCAGCCTTGCAGCACCCTTGCCGCCCCAGAGGCCGACGATTTCTTGGCCCTCAGAGTAATAGTCGGCCGTCGCGTAGTAACGCTTCGCGTCCTTGGCACTATCCTGTTGCGTGATGCGGATCACGCCTAATTTTAGGCTACCACAGTTTCGTTAACGAAATCTTAACGATGATCTGCTCTCCCGCAGCCAGCCTGGGTTTGCGAGGATTTCACTTTCACCAATGTCACCGCCGCGCGACCGCAATGCCACCCAGCACCCGCATGAACCTTTCTTTGGAGCGTCCCGTTTTCCTGGTCTCCTGAATGCTCCTCGATGGACACTTGGCGTGTCGCTTCGGCTGGCAGACGGACGACGCTGTGCGCCAGGATTTCTGGATCAACGACCCAATCCTGTCGGAAAACGCAATCTGAAGGCTCAGGAGCGGCGAATTGGGTCCGGCCTCCAACACCAGCCTCACGACCTACTATTTGAGAATTCAGGCCTATCTCTCATGCGTTGCTAATCGCGAGTTTTTTTGCGCCCTGTCGGTGTGGGCTAACCGATGCTTCCCACTCCTTCGGGTGTTCTAATCTAAACAAAGACCAATTTCCTGCCGTCGCCGGTCGAGTCTCACACGAAGCGGAGAACTCTGGAAGTTTCCATACTTGGCGAGAACATCGGAAATTTCATTTGGCCTCGCCCTGCCATCGGGTAGGCTGGGTAGGTCCACGCCTTTGTAGGTTACGAATACGGTGTGCATCCCGCGGACAGCACCATCGCGGGTCCCATCGTAATGGAGAGTGAACCGCCCCTTCGCGTCCGTCAGCCCCCAACTGGGACGCCCCTTATCAGGCAAGAAGTTTACCAAAAGATCGGGTAGCGGTTTTCCGCCGCGAGTCGCGACGCCCGATACACAGACGAGTGATTCCCCGTCTGTTTCACATCCGGCGATGACACTTGCGATCAGGAATAGCGTTCCGGGGCCTAACGGCCTCCACGGCTTTTGCATAGTCAGACCCAAAGTGGGTACTACCGTCTACCTGGAGCCAACTTACGCTGGAGCGGCGCTCGGACCATTCCGCTTCCAAGACCACGAGCGGTTGTTCACACCACTCGATTCGTGTTACATCAACGACGAACTCGACACGCAATGCGAGGTAAGGCGAACCCGCGTAAGGCGCGTTTGGACTAAACTCCGGTTGCTGATCGGAAACTAGCGCAGCAACATATATTGAGGGCGAAGCACCTGATTACCGAAAATCTCCCCGCAAATCTGCCAATGCCTTCGTTTTCAGCTCCGCTGCATTCGGTCCAAACGAGACCTTGCCGTCTTTGATCGAAGTCTCCGATTTGACCCACGTCTCCCAACGCGCCTTTGCCCAAGCGCCGGCGGCACACCACTCGTCCGCCGAAGCCGTAAAGGGTTGGACCATGCGGCAGTCGTGATCGCAAAACGGTGCGAGCGTTCCGATGGACACTACCTTGGCTGACGGATCTTCGAGCTCCGTCAGGGACAGGTATGGCACCGCACCCGCCGCCGAGTCACGCCGACCTGCCGTCTTTTCGCTTTCATTGTCAACTGGGACGATTGAGACGTTGACTTGTAGGTGGTTCGGCCAGGGCGCTTCACAGTGAGTCGATTCGACCGGATACCAGCCGAAACCCGGCACGTAAGCTTCGACGATGTAATGGGTTTGCAGCGGACCGCTCCAGAGCGGGTATCCGGCGAGAACCCGGGCCGGGACGCCGGCACCGCGAAGCAACGCAGCGACTAGGTTGGCGCAACTGGTACAGGAGCCCTGTTTGTCGAGCGCTTCCACTGCGGTTAGGTCGCTGACATGTCCTTTGGCAGCCTGGAAGGTCTCGCGGGCACGCTTCAAGGTAACGGCGATCACTTGCATCACGTCGTCGGAATCACCGCGAACTTCTTGGGCCAGCTTCTTGACGCGCGCATCGTCGTGATTGCAGCACCATGTGGCGGCAAGCCACGGTGCCACCTCAGCAGGCCATTCTTTGGGAAACGATGTCGCTTTAGGCACTTTCGCAAAGTCGCTGGGCGCTACGAGGACGAGCGATCGGTACTCAATGTGCACCTTGGTGTTCTTTTCAAGGCCGTCCAGCGAAAGTTTGAGAATGCGGTTCGGTCCGGGGCCTTCGACGATCTTGACCGATTTGGCAACCGCAGGTGGGTCAACCGAGAGTTGAAACGTCAACGGAATCTGATCGCGATAGGCCAGCGGCAATGGATACAGGAACGTGACAGACTTCGTATCGCCGAGTGGCGTGACCGTCACGGCCATTGCGACCTCAGTAAGCCCTGTAGATGCCGACACTCGCGTAGGCTTCGTCGTCGACTTATCAACACTCTCAAAGGAAACATCGTCGAGAGCAGCACTGCCATTGCCGTGCAGCATCATCCCGAACACGATGCGGCGCAGTCGTCGGCAACGTCGCCGATAATCTCATAGTGTTTCCAGACGTTGGACCGAATCGGCCGATCGTCCATGTTGTCGAAAAAGCCCCTCTGATCGCCGCCCCGATCCACGCGCAGCCACAGCTTCGCGTCGTTGTCTTCTTTGGAGACCTCCGCGCGTACTGCCGCCTTGAATCGAATCCGCTTCCCGCGATAGGGCGTCGCGTCAATGGATTGGATGATATTGCCGAAACCCTCGGGCGCGGATGCGAGGATGCGGCTCAGAACCGCGCAGTGCTTACCAGCGAATGGCTTCGCCTCGGACACTTCGAGCACATATCCGTCTTTGGAACAAGTCTCCGGCATGAACCATCCGGGGGGCAATTTGCGAGCTTCGCCTTCCTCAAAATCCAGGTTCATCGGGGACTTCGGCAGGCCGGGTTTGTCGGCCTTAGGTTCTTGTCCTGATATCGCGGCCAACGGGGTGATCGCCAAGAACACCGCAAGCACGATCGAGTGCAATCGTTGGCTCATCATGGGTAGACCTCCGATTCAATGTTACTTGGCCACGTCTTCCGCTTTGCCTTGGTGCCGAATCCTTCTTGATCACGTCGATGATCGTTGGGCAATCCACCTTCCCTAGTACAAGTCGGCCTCGATGGCCTCACCCAGCAACACAAAGACCAATCCGATCAGTTGCAGCAATAACGGCCGCTTCAATTCGCCGAAATTGTTGATCAAGTAGTCCAAGCCGTAGAAGGGAATGAAGAAACATAGGAATCCCGTTTCGGCGCTGTCCTGAAAGGCAGCGCGGGCGAACCAAACACCACCTACCATCGCTATTAGACATCCCGAGCCTCGCATCAGCAGAGACCCCGTCGGCCACATAAGGGCAATCACCAATTGGATCATTCCCAGAACGACTAACCCACAGATGATGACTATGAAGGGATCTATGTTCAGCAACACCTTGGAAAACATCCTCCGGCGCTTTTTCCTCCGTTTGCGTGTGGCGCGAGGAGCTGTCGGGAGTGTCTCTCCACCGTCAACATCATAGTTGGGAGACCTTACCTCATGTGCGATGGTGCCCTTTTTTTTATCGAAGGCCTGCGTCTGCCTTGACGGCTCGGCCTCGCGATGGTTCTCGTCGGGTCGAACTGGAATGCGGAACCTCGCCTTGCAGGTCGGAGATATGCCAACATCCCCCGCATTCGATTGATCGACCCTGAATCGGGCATCACAGTGCGGACACTTGAATCTTGACATTCATACCTTGGACCGATGAATCGTCTCTTATCCTGACTTAACGTCAGGACAGCGAGCAGGATAACGCGGTTCCAAGCGGAAGCGTCAAATGACTAACCCCTCTGCTCGGCGCGTCTTGCAAGCATCGCCAAATGGAATACCAAGATACGCCAACGAGATACTTCCTCGGGAAGATTTCTCGGCGGATTCTCGACCCCATCCCGCGTCACATTTCACCGGATCGATGCGACTGAGGACGAAAATGCCGGGGCGTTACCTTCTAAAGCCCCATCTCTCCGAAAAACCGCCCAAACAAAGTCACTCTGAATATCAACCCTGCGGGCGCCCTACATGTGATTGGAAATCTCCAGATCAATTCGTTCCGGTAACCTTGAGTACGGAGACCGTATTCTGAGCACCTCCCGTCTGCGGTGATGCCAATCCCGAGCCGAGCCGAAGTAATTCGGAAGGTGTAGAGACTAGACGGGCAGCACCTAAAGCGATTTCGACACGGTGAAGGGATAGTCCAGACCACCAACGCCAGTTGGCGGCGGCGAAAGCCGTACACCTTTTATTTCATCGAGGAAATTCCCGACCCCTGATACGCACCTTGTCAGGAATGGGAGCGCCGAAACTCCGATTGCTTTGAAAATGAAATCAACCCATACGATCTTGTCCACTCGCTCGCCGGGTGCAAAGAGAGGCGCCAGCGTTGCGTCATCTATACGCCTTCCCATTGTGTTAACGGCGGAGGTAAGAGTGAGGCGCTCGGCGGTCGAAAAGTGAGGCGCTAGGTCGGTTATGGTAATGAGTGGCGGCTCCTTGGATAGTGATTATAGGACTTTCTCAATCGACGCACACAATGTTGCGCTGGTCCAATGCGGTTTCCATCCCGTCGACTGCTTCCACGACGAGGCGCAAGGGTACTCCCGTGGGTAAGCCGGTAAAATCGAATGCCCAGTCGAAGTCACTTTCGCTTGTCGGAACCCCCTCTTGGAGCACGGTCTCTTGGCGCTTAACGACCGCGGAGTATTCGGGTTCAGCGCCCTCGCTGATGGTCCCGTAGGTCCTGAAAGTTCCCCCACCCGGCACGTCCCCACCGGCGGGGGAAACGATTTCCACGACCATTGGCGTCTCCTAATCTGGTTGGTGCGACAGGGTTAGTTTCACCCCGGAGGCCGCGGCTCAACCACGACGTTGCGAATCCGCGCCGCCCCTGATTGTACGTAAAGCCCCAAGGCGCCGCGGCGCCCAACGGAAGCCTGGAACGGCTTCTGGCAAGCCCATGTTTGCATTTGATGCCGACAGCCTGGTCAGTCGTTCGTCAATTGCGTCACACGCCAAGCTAACGAGCGGTTGGGTCAGATCGTCCCAGTAGACAGTCAGTCGATCAGGGGTAACGTCTACCATCATGGAGCGCCACGGAGGATCGCCTCCCTCAACCGACGGCTCGAATTGCTTAGGGGGTTCGCTAGATTTCGCCAGCGCATCGTTCTGATTGAGGCCGGGTCGCAAACGCCGGTGTGTATCGACGCCGACTCGCCCGCGCAGCCGACCCCAGTCTGCGAAAGTGAACGTGTGGTAGACTTCGCCAACCTCGTCAGGCCTCTGCTGGGCGCCGAAATAGACCCCGATCTTTTCATCCTGCGGATTCTGACGTGTCTCGTGGCTGATCTCTGCCCGGAAGCGATAACTCAAACACTGGGGATCACGTAGCAGCTCGAGCCGGCTGACGCCATTGGGACTACTAAGCCGGAGGGGCCCGTCCCGCCAAGTCATCGCCAGGGGCTTTTCAGGAGTGGCCCTTTCGTGCCAGGCCGGACCACCGGATTCGCCAACCAATTCGACGGTTTGGCCGTTTCGTAGGTTGCGATAATGGGCCTTCAGCGCTGAGGGCGTCGGATCGCGGAGCACGTCATAACCGACGAACGCAAGTCCCAGAACCCCTAACGCCAGCAAGAAACCAGCCGCGGTGCTACGCGCCGGGTGGCGCTGGACGTTCCGCCAAACCCCTGCTGTCCACGGCGCAGGCCGCGCGCGTACAGGTTGTTTTTCTAACAGGCGCACCAGCTCGTCAGCTAGTTCACCCGCATCCGCGTAGCGGCGGGCGGGGTGTCGCTCCAGACATTTCAGCACCACCCAATCGAGCGCACGGGGGATCCCCCCGCGCCAGTGACTTGGCCGGGGTGTCTCCCAACTCCGCGTCTCTGGTGGCGTTTCCGAATCGGTCTCGGCCTCCAGAGGGGTGCGGCCTGTGAGCAGCTCGTACAAGATGGCGCCCAGAGCATAGACATCCGCAGCCTTGCCTACCTCCTTGCTCCGCCCCATCGCCTGCTCGGGTGCCATATAGCCACGCGTGCCGACCACCGTCCGGTCGCCGGTGAGATCCTTACTCTCCCTCAATATGAACTTCGCCAAGCCAAAATCGGTAACCTTCGGCATCCATTCCACGGCAGCAGCGTTCCCCGACCCGAAAGTCGGAATCGAAGAATTGGAAGACTCTGTCCGTTGAAGCAGAACGTTGCTGGGTTTGAGATCGCGATGGACTACGCCACGCTCGTGAGCGTGCTGTACCCCTCTCACGAAAGGCAGCATTAATGTCAATGCCTCCCGCCACTCCACGGGTTCCGGACGCTGCTGAAGCCACTGCGCCAGCGTCGGCCCTGCAATAAAGCACACCGATCCGCTCACTTCAGCGTCATAGACCGGAACGAGATTCGGGTGCTCCAACGCGGCCGCGGCGCGTGCTTCACGCAGGAACCGCTCTCGCAACTGGGGCGTAACCAGGATGCCCGCGCGGGGCACTTTCAATGCTACCTCCCGCCTCAATCGCGTATCATAGGCGTGATACACCGTACCGAAGGCGCCGCCTCCCAGTTCCCGGTACACCTCAAAACGTTCCAGTCCTCTGGGCAACACCTCCGTTGGCCGAAAGCATTCGATCGCGGTGTCCGGTGTCGCGCCATCGATATGAATAGTCTGCCGCTGCGGGCGCAGCCGCTGAAGCAGCCTCAGGAATTCAAAATCGGCCTTGATCTCATCTTGCCCCGGATTCACCTCGGCCGCGACATGCCAAACCTTCGCCGGGTCGGTACCCGCCAGTGCCTCGTCATAAGCGACGAGACGCGCCAAGTGTTCGTCGTCGATCAGCTCTTCATCTGTGCTCATCGCCGTTCCTCTAATTCCTCCCGTAATCGCTGGGTCGCCCGCACCCAGAGCTTTTGAGCGCCGTTCACGCTACGGCCCATGATGCGGCCAATTTCCGTGAATGACCGTTCTTGCTGGTACCGCATTACGATGACTTTCCGGTATGTTTCCGGCAGCCGCGTCAAAGCAACATGTACCGCTTCCGTCTGCTCGTTGAGTACCGCTTCCGCGCTGGGCGACGACTCCCGGCTCGAAACCGACATCATGCCGCCCGCCGAATGGTTGGCGTCGAGACGCACCTCGCGGTCAACCCGGCGCTTGGCCTTCCGGTAGAGCCTTCGGAAATTGGCCACGTTGTTCCGCAGCAAATGCCGCAGCCACTTCAAAAGCTCGTTGCGACTGTGACCCTCAAATTGCTCGAAATCCTGTTGTGCCTCCAGGAAGGTAAGCTGCACAAGGTCCGAGGCACCACCCTTGGCACGTAGTCGTCGATCGTCGAGTTCGTGCTGGGCCATCCGAAGGAGCGGTTCTCGACACGACTCCAGAATAAGACCGAGGGCTTCCATCGAGCCCAAGTGCGCTTCCGCCAACCACGTTTTTACGCGTTGAGGCAATGCCTGCATGGCTATTCTCCTTAGCACCAAAAACCGCGGATTACGCCATGAGATCCAGTCGATGCAGTCTAATTGAGCCGATTGCCGACGTCAACAACCTTGCTCATCACGGGTTAGGGATTCTCAAAATGAAGTTTTTTCGGTGGCGGATTCCGCCTCACCTGGAGCGTCGATATGAAACCCAACGTGGGGGCTCCCGTTCTTCTCGCTCGGTGCTACGGTTTCTCAGATTCTATTCATTTTTCATGGCGAGTTTTCACACCACTGGGGCTTAGATGATTGAGAAGGCGCAGACCCGATTTCATGCGCGACGTGCTGGCCCACGGGCGGTGAGGGCCGCCGCAGGTTGAAGTTGTCGTAACGCGCATTCCCAAAGGGTATCGACGCCGCCACCGGTTCCGTTCTGCGTGGCAGCATCCGATCCGTGCCGATACGGAGATGATCGTGAAGCTTCAGTTCCACGATTTTTCCGAGAACACGGAGCAAACTGTCAGAGCAGAGCAATGCGTAGTTCGACGCACCGGTTTCGGCGCGGAGTGGCAAACACGGCCCACGGAAATGGCGTCACTATTTGGAGATCTTAGACATGCGACGGGAATCCGAGTCGGGGCAGAATCAGTCCCTAGTCTACGCCGTTCTGCCAACGAGCCCTTTAGATTAGCGACTCCGCTCTATTCGGAGAATCGCAGTCACATATGAACGTCGTTCCGCGTGCAGGAGTGCGCTCATGCCCACCGATTTCGAACGGCTACACTCGCCGACGATACTTGCAGCCGAACGTATACGGCGGGTGCAAACGGCTTACCAGCTTCTTTGGGAGGCGTATGCGGATTCCCAGGAACTTCGGCGCGATCCATGGGACTTCGCCGTCGAGATTGAGCAATTGCACCAAGCCGGGCTCAGCAATAGCGATTTGCGCGGGTTGATCGTCGGAGGTTACGTACTCCATGCGTTTGAGGAAACCCGGCGGAACGAACCGACCCGATCCTTTCGACCGCTCGTTAATCTTCGCTTGGGGGAAGGCACTTGTTTCGTTCTAACGCCAAAAGGTGTTCATGACGCCTGGAAATTGGGGCGCCGCCAGGTACACTCAGGTCTATATACGGGTGACGCCGCTCCCGCGGGGACAAGAGCCAGTGAACTTGTCCCGGAGTGGGACTCTCACCGAGGCCGGCTCACCTGTCGCGGAATTCTTGTAAAGCAGTTTCGTCAGCCGGCGCCGCACCAGCGCCTAATCTTAGACACATTTCACAAGAGGAGCTGGCCGTTCAAAATCGAAGACCCGCTGCCCATCAAGGTCCGCGGCGTGGCCTCCAAAAAGCGCCTCGATTATGCGATCCAGGGTCTGAACCGTGATCATCAACACGTACTCCTCCACTTCGGTGGCGACGGTAGCGGTCGAGGGATCCGATGGTGGGTTATCAACTCAAGCACCCCCAAGCACCCCTAATCAGCGCCCATAAGCACAGGTAGGCACTCGCGCTAGGGCACGTAGGCTTAGCGATGTGTCTGTCGATGAGCGGTGCAGTGTGACGACACAAAGTTGCGTCGCAACATTACGCAGTCGGCCGGTCCACGGCGCACCCACCAACGAGTCGAGAGCCGGCCGCCCGTGTTCCACGGCCGACCAGACTTCGCGGTGGGTGCCCATGACTCGATAGACGTTGCAGCCCCGGCCGCGACTCACGCCGCTAGTTAGCCTTGGCGGCTGCAATAGTTCGCCGGCAAATGTTTCGATCCTGTTCAAACGAATGACTTGGGCGTGGTTGAGGTCGAATCCCCCGTTCGCTACGTCAGGTTTCTCGGTGGATGCACCGAGGGGAGGGTCAATGGAATGATATGACATAGCATTAGGATTCTGGAATTCCACGCCCGGTGAATCGAAAAAATCGAACGAGACAACAAGGTCGACTTCGCCGGCGCAAGGGGCCGAGGGAAATCGGCATATGCCTGAGTTCCCGAAGACCGTGCGCGCTGGCTTCCATCGATTCGCAGCGCGCGGACCCGTGAACCGTAGTGGCCAACTGGAACAGCGACAGAGCTCGGACCAGGAATAGGGCGGACTTGCACACGGGGGAGGTTCCTTTGTCGAGGAGCACCGTGTCGTTCTAAAACCTTCTCTCAATTAGGAGCGTGTCGAATGCAGGACAAGAATCGTTGGCTGAACCGGACTCGCTTGTATGTCACCAAGCTGGAAGACCGGGTGACGCCGAGCATCATCAGCGGCCTCGATCTGGGCGATCTGGGCCATGGGATTGCACTGCCCGAGGATCAGAACTCGTCACCCGCCTTGAAGCGACCGAAGGCAAGTGAGAATATCCAGATCGTAAACCCGGCGGTTGCGGACGTCCAGCAGGTCACTGGGCCGTCAAAGGCGGGGCTCTCGCGCCCGGCTACGACTCAGACCGGCCAGGTAAATCAGGCTAACAATCCGGCGATGCGCCCGCCACAGGCCGCGCAGCAGTCCTTCACGAACCGGCCGAATGTGCAGAGGGCACCGATGACGGCGCAACCGACACTCACGCCGAAGGCGATCCATGTCGGTGGTGACGGCGGCACTTTCCGCGCCGGGCAACAAACACCAGGCTCGGGCGCTATAGGTAACAATGGCGACCCCCGGGTGACGAACTACGTCACCTTCTTTGAACCGGGCAGCAACTTCCAGGACGGCGTGAACGAGGTTGCTGCCACGACGACGGGCGTTGCCGGCGAATCGTACGCGTGCGGATTCCAAGGTCAGCGGGCGATTGTCAAGCGCATGTCCGCGACCGGTGTCACCGTGGCCAATACCACCGCCATTCTGGGTGCACCTCCGCTCACCGTGCGATACACTTGCGCCGCCGTAGCTGCCCATCCTACGAGCGGAGCCGTATACATCGTGGGCAGAAAGACTGACACCGGTGACCCCATCGGTTGTCCGGGAGGCCTCTGCTATAACTTCGTTGCCACGGGTGTTGTTGGTAGCGGTTATGGTACCTGGACTGAGGTACAATATACAACTGCGGCAGACGGTGTCGTCAGTTTTGAAGACGTCGCGGTCAACGCTCTGGGTGATGTCGCGGTGACCGGTGTCGGCGTCGGCCCGGGCTATGACGTCATCCTCGACTTCACCTATACCGCCGCCTTGGCGCCCGCTTTTGCCGGAAGCGACACCGTAGGCTGGGATTTTGGCACGCAGACGGACGGCTTGACCAACGGAATCAATGCGTTGGGTGAGCGCTTCATCGGCGGCTTCTTGGATGACGGTGCCCAGCAATCTCCGCTGTGGATGAACACTAAAACCGTCCTCGGTACCCCCACGTTCGACTGGGGCTTTACTGCCACTGTGGACGGGGCACACACCGCCGATGACGCGAACTGTGTGTGTTCGATCGCGCTGAATCCAACAGGGGACGAACTCATGTTGTCCGGCGGATTGGATGCAACCACTCTCGCACCCCCCGAAGGTACGGATACTTCTAACTATCAAGGGCTGCTTATCTCCCAGGATACCCAAGCCTTTGGTGGCTTCTCCGGCCCGTATGCCTTTTGGTACTACGTCAACGGCGGGATAGGTTCAGGGATTGCGGGCCACTACTATGCCCGTGGTAATGCAATCGCCCCGGACGGCGCGGGTGGTTTCGACCACTTCACGGCCGGTTCCGTTGATGACCTGGCCGACACAACCGTTGCTTTAAAGCAGAACAACACCTTCGGCGACTCGTCCCACTTTGATGCCTTGGGCGGCTTGCCGTCCTTCCGGTCCGTGGGCGACACTACTTTAACTCCTGAAATTGACCACGACACGGATGGCTTCGGCATCGCCGCGTTCGACCCGGACGGCATCGGAGGCGCGGACTACGCAGTCTACGGTGGCTTCAGTACCGCGGGTGAGGCCGTGGGGGCGGGCAGTCCATTCGGTGGTCCATTCGTTGGAATCGCCCTGACTGCGGCGCTTGACGACGGTTACGGTTGCGAAACCGATCCAGATCCCGTTACCCTCCCCTGTTCCGCTCAGCTCGAAGGCGGTGAAATAGCACCGAGGGACGGGTATGTGATTAGTGACGACGTGCCCCTTGGTACGTAATTGCGTTTGCTAACGCTTGAAGTAGTTCTTCGCTCATAAAGTAAACCACGAACGCACGAACGGCACGAGTAACTCGTGTCGTTCGTGCGTCTCGTGGTTTTTTCATTGCTGAGAAGAGACCGCCGAGACCCCGTATGAAGATGTAAGAAGCCGGGGCGTCCATGTTGGTCGTTGGGTAGACTGGTTCGAGGTATTGATCCAGTTCACTCAACGCATGGAGGCCCCGGATGAGACGATCTTACTTCATTGGGATGGATGTGCACTGCGGGTTTTCTGAATTTACGGCTGTCGATGGCGATGGTAAAGTCTACCATCGAGCCCGGTGTGCGACGACGATTCCAACGCTGATCGAAGAGCTTAAGAAAGTGCCCCGACCTCGCTATGTGGTGATCGAAGAAGGTGCTCTGGCCGATTGGCTGTGTCGCAACCTGCGGCCCCAGGTGGATGACATGATCGCATGCAATCCACGGCGAAATCGTTTAATTGCTCAGGAAGGGGATAAAGACGATCCCATCGACGCGGAGAAACTGGCCCACCTCTATCGCGGCGGTTATGTCAAACCGGTGCATCACTCGGATTCCTGGTCACGGGCTTTGCTCAAGCAACACGTAGGGCTATACCACGACCGCGTCCGGAACCGCGTTCGGGAAAGCCAGCACGTCGTCAGTCTGCTGCGGCGTCACGGCGTATTCATCCGCGAGAGAGATTTCGTCAATCCAAGCGATCGCCCCACGGTGCTGTCGCGTTTGCCAAAGGATCGACTCCTGGCTGAGGATGTGCAATTGTTGTGGGAAGGGTATGACTTCGCGGCGTCTCAAGAGGAGCGCGTACGGCGTCGACTCGTAGAGTTGGCCAAAGAGCAGGAAGTCGTGCGGCGTTTTAACGATGTGCCGGGGATTGCTTGGATTCGCGGTGTGACGTTGTTGGTCTGGTTGGATACGCCGTGGCGCTTCCGCAGCAAAAGTGCCTTATGGAAGTACTTGGGCATTGGCTTGGAGCGGCGGCGCAGTGGTAGCGGATCGGGGCGACTCCGTGTGCCGATTATCGTCAATCGACGATTGAAGAGCACAATCTTGGGAGCAGCCATGTCGGCCATCAGGCAGGGAAAGAATTCGTTCGCCCATCAACATCGGAGGTGGTTGGAACAAGGTCTGTCGCCGAAGTTGGCGCGTCGGAATGTGGCGCGAAGTTTGGCGGCGACTTTGTGGGGCATGTGGAAAAATGGCAGCGCCTACCGCCCGGAATGGGTGGGCCTGGCGGGAGCTGCGAGCCGAACAACCAAGGAGTCTGCGTAAGCAACCGGTGCGATATGCGTAGGCGGCCGGAGTTCCGATTTTCACCGTCGACCCGCTTTGTGCGGAGTCCCTCCGTATGAATGAACCCGCCGCTGGGTATGCTACGCTCGAGGATCTTCATGGACCTTTTGAGAGTCCCCGATAGGTGCGTGGGCGACGCATGACGATTGCCCGAAGGCACGAAGATTACGCGACGAAGTTGCGACGCTGGCACGAGTGAGATCAAGCGCTCACCTTGGAGGAAGTCGGAAGCAGCGAGGCCGAGCTTCGTCTGCTGTGGCGGGGAGGCGTGGTTGCCGCGGGTAGGATGCCCCTCAAGAAATCAAGCGTGTCGGGCGTCCCCGATGAAGGTGTCTTGACTTCTTGCTTCTTATAGGGGGTGAAAAATCTGAAACGACATCGCAAGGCTGACAGAAGCAGCCGTTACGACGTGCGTTCAATCGGTCTTTCGCCCGAGGTGACTACTCGTGCACGGTTGAGTGAAGAGTGAAGGTGACGAGCCAGCGAATCCCCTGCGCCACGAAAACGCCCATATATGCACCTCCACCGAACGCTCACTCTCGCGGCCGAGGCGAGTCGAGGTTCTTCAACTCAGTGACGTTGATGCGACGACGATGGATGCGAGAACAAATTCTGAGATTTTCGCGGCGGAATTCGGGATGGTTGGAGCTTAGGTTAAAAGAATTCCACAGTACCCCACGTCGCAATTGCGTTCAGACGGATAGCGATTGGCTAAGCCCAGTCACCAGCCCCAGTCGGCGGTGCGCCCCCGCCGACTTCTCAGCAGCTGAATTGCAGGTGGATGTTTTCCTTCGAACTTTATGCGTGTGGAGTCCGCTCCGCCAGCCTACTGACAGTTCGCATGACCACTCCGGCGCTCGGCATACTCGCCATATGCGACGAAGGGAGTGTAGGAGCCAATATCGACGACCGAAAATTATCGATTAGTTGCTCAGCTAGTGTAAATGAAATTCCGCCGTCATGCCCTCGGCGTCGCCCAGTCACCGAAAGCGAGTAACGGCGGAACAAGTGCAAGTCTATCGCCGCTAAAACCGTTTGCAAGACAAAAAGGAGGAAACATTAATGAGAGAAATGCACATCATCGAAAGTCGCGTTTCAGAGGCTCGATAACAGCGCGGGAACCGTCGTTGGTTTTACTTGCCGGCCTGTTTTCATCCGGCGCTTCGGGCTGAGCCGTCGCGACAAACCGTTCGCGAAATTGCTGCAGACCTCGTTGACCATTTCCATGAAATGGGAGATTCCACAGAGTTGGCAAGTTTTCATGGCGTAATCCCTAGTTTTCGGTGCTACGGAGTGTGGCGCTGTCAACTTTGCCCGACAGCAAGCCGGCATCGGTCACGACTCGGCCGGACTAACACGGATTGTAACCTCTATTGGTGTGCGACTATTGGTGTGCGACAGCGCACAACGGAATAGGGGATTGGCGTCCAGCGCCGGCAAGGGCTTTCCATCCTCGAAGGAAACGCACCAAGTGAGGATCCATCATGTTCAGCGTTCAGTTGTCCTTAAAGTCTGTCGACGAACAACGCACGCTTTTCTGCGATGTTCACATCCACATTATCGTATTTGACAATTTTTGGTTCTTGCTCGGCGACCGGAAGGCCGACATTTCGCAACGCCTCCACGCAGCAGCGAGTCTTGAGTGAGAAGGAGTTCCCCGCGGTGAGCTGCTTCGCAAATATCTGAAGCGGCTACCATCAGGTCAAACTGAAAAAGTAGCCCCGTTGACGCGATCCCAGCACCTGGCGGTTGTGACGACCAGACGCATTCTATTTTTGAGGAGGTTGTTCAATGTTTAATTGGCTTGTGTCATCACTCAACCTGAATGTTCACAACGTGTCGCAATTGAAAAGCAAAGATTGGCAGAGGCGCAAGCGCGAACACCGGCCGAGTTGGCGCCCGGTAGTCCAAAGCTTGGAAGATCGTTGCGTGCCGACTTGTGCCCTTCCGTGGTGTGTTGACACGGAATTCGACTCCGACGGCCACTCCGAAGTCAATACTACGGATAGCCTCGAAGAAGCACGCGCCACACACCTTCAAACCGTTCTCAACGAAGAGGAAGAGCCCGAACAGCGTATCCTGATCGGTGGTACCGGCGCAAACTGCCGCAGTATGACGACGGCACCGGTTACAATTATGCACTCGCGCGGTTCTGTGCCAACGGGCACCTCGATGACGGCACATCGGTAGCCAGTGGCGGCTGCGGCGGTGATGGCTTTGGCACCAGCGGCAGCGGTGTTGTCACCCTCTCATTTTTCGACTTTGTCACAGGACATCCCGAGAAAGAAATCATTAACAGTATCGAATTGCAGCCAACGGACACGGAATGCGGCGAAAGCGGAAGCACCGAGCGGATAATTGTTGCTGGAACAGCATGGCCGCTTGTGGACACCCCTAGCCAGTCAGTGTTCGGCCTCGCGCGCTTCTGTGCCGACGGTACACTGGACACCACTTTCGGTGGCTTTCGGCGCGACTGGCATCAGGAATTCTTCCCCAACATTCAAGACGCCGACGGGACGGTAACCGTCAGCTTCGGATACATCGACGAAACGCATTGGATGAAGCAAGGCGAGGCCTTTGGAGCAGCCGTTCAGCCGGACGGAAGAATCGTCGTCGGCGGATATGCGGACCTCAACCCCAACTTTGGAACGGAACCAGAAGCGTCCCCGACGCGGTTCTTCGCGGTCGCTCGACTTTGCGACGACGGTCACCGTGACGACGGGGCGCCGGGAGGTTGTGGCCCCGGTTTCGGCCCGGATGATCTCGACCCGGGTCGCATTTGGTTTGATGGCGGCACCGATGGGGTTCACACCGATGACGTGATCCATGGAATCCAATTGGTGGAGGATCAGGAAGAAGAAGACGAATGGGACATCTTGGTGGCCGGAACGGACCGGGGACCATCGGCCTCGCAGCGAGATTTTTTCGTCGCTCGCATTAACTACAGTGGAGCCGACGGGGCCGCGAATGAATGTGGTCAACACGACAACGAAGACGCAGTGGATGTCTGCGAATGGGCCACGTTCATCGGTTTTACCGAGGGCCGCGACGATATCGGCTTGGACTTGGTAGTTAACGATTCCGAAAGTGAGATTATTGTCGCTGGCGTGACCTGCACGATGGCCTCCTGCATCGGCAACACGGCGCATGTGAGCGGCGCCGACGTCACGCCGAGCAGCCATTACGCATTCGGCCGGCTGGACGTGGCGGATGGCGATGTTGACTACTCCTATCAGGTCACGGAAGGCCCGCTTGAGGATACCTACACCGATGTACCCTTCAGCGTGGTGTTACAACCTGGAGACGAGTCTCCGTTCATCGTCATCGGCGGGTACAGCGTAGACGAAAACACCGGGACGTCGCCATACATGTCAGGTGTTCGCTTCGATTACGACGTAGCGGACCCGGACGTGTACGACTTCTTCATCTCCGAATTCGATAACACTACCGGCACGAACGGTGATCAGGCTTGGGAGCTGCGCGTACAGGACGATCGTAACATCGTCGCCGGTGGACTGCACACGGGATCATCGGGTCCCGTGATGGGCGCACTTCGTTTGTGTGAAGAGCCGGATGGAGATCCCTGCGGCTCGTCTCGGGCCGCGCCGTCTCCTAGCGGTGGGAGTGTTCACGGAAACGTCCAACCTCCATCGCTTTCCGACCCTATGACCACTGTATCTACGGTGGTTTTGCCACCGTATGCGTTCTCCCCTGCGACGGAGGTGAGCGAAGCGACATTTGCGTTGTTTAATCAGGAATCACGTGCGAAGCCGCGACTGACGGCAGGTCCGTGGTTTCCCAACCGGAAGTGGGCGTTTATTGAGATGGCTTGGGAGCAATTACGCTTCGATTCTCTGCTCACGGCATCCACGGTTATGAACGGAGTAACGCCCAGTTGAAAACCCCATAGGGTAAAAAATCTGAAACGTCGACGCAGTCGCAGTCTAACAACCTCTATGAACTTGGCCACGAACGGTAACCGTTACCGCACCTGGAGTGACGCTACAAGTGAAATGAGCGACCGTGGGATCAGAGGCGGCGGTGTTCCGATGCCAGGATTACGGGGGGCTTTGACCGACAACATAGGTCAGCCATCGGCGATTCCACGCACGTGAAGGGCGCTCCTCAATGGGAAGAATTCATTCGCTTATCCGCCGCGGCCGTTTGAAACAACATTCGCCAAGTTGCCGCCCAACTTGTTGTTCGATGGGCGACCTATCACCGGATCGCGCCTCGCATGAGCGAAAACCGGTCTCGGCTCTCATCAAACAAAAAAGGGGGGGGCGACCATAGCTTCACGCATGCCCGGCTCGACCCCGGCAGCCTCGCCACGACGGTACATCGCGATCTCTTCCAGCAGCCCTTCCGCCTACCAGGCCGGGGAAGCCCAGGTCGGGCAACCGCCGACCGCATGGCTTCGGGCGGCACATCGACAAACGTAATGGTGCGGCTGACGGCCTTCGATAGGTGTTGCGCCGTGTCAGCAAACGTCAGAGCAGGGCGATCGATTTACGGGCTTTTGCAGCGCCACCGTGTCACGAAATCATCGGATCATCTTTCGCTTCGAGGATGGTCACTTGGCCAAACCGGATTCATGTCATTGCTGAAGATTTCAGGTTTCCTTCATAATTTCACGCGCTTTAACGCAACATTCTTAAAGCAATTGGCTTAGAGCGCAAGCATGATCCTGACTTCACAGGAGTTTGACATGAACCGCCCGACGTTTCTTTCCGCTCGGAACTCTCACCCGCATAATCCTCGCCGGCCGGCACGCCGCACCCGACACGGGAGTCAAAATCTTCCCTGTTCCAAGCTGGCAGCTGGCTAGCGGGCGAAATGACCCAATTTCCAGACGGCAGGGATCGACGGTTACTGGCCCCCGGCCCCGAATAGCGGCCGGGGGTTTTGGTTTGAACCTACTACCGTCTCCGCTTCACCTTCCCGAAAAGCGGCTGGTCGTCGGCGGTGATGAGCACGGCCATATCGAGTGGTGGCGCAACAGGTGCCTCCTCCGCTTGCACTTCGAAGGCGCCGAGGTCGATCGTGCCGCCCACAACTCGAGCGAACCCGGGCCCGCGCTGGTCGTAGTCGGGGGCGTCGGTGTTGTCGCCGGCGTCGATGGCGGGACTGCCGGTTTGGAGAGCTCTCGTGTGCGTCAATCCGCCGTTGTCCTGGAGCGCGCCAAGGTTGGGATTGGCTAGATTATCGTCCTCGCATCCATTGCAGTCGGTGATGCTTCCGCTACTCCTGTATAAATTGAACCCATCATCATCAACGCCACCAGCAGGTGGACTGTCTTCGCAAATCACCTCGTCGACGTCGTCTTTTTTGCACGCGTCAATGTCTGAAATAACGAGGTTCTGACCAGTACCCCGCCGCTCTTGATTGTTCGCAACGATCGTATTGCGCAACTCAATTAAAGGCTGACCGCCAGACCAGAGATCCTGAAAAATGCCTCCACCTCCGGCCCATCTACCTGTGCCTGCCTCGAACACCTCTGTCGTGTTATTGGCGATTGTGCTCCAGCCCACGAAGGTCGACGAAGGGGTATGGAACGTTATACCGGCCCCTCCACCGCTTATGAAATTGACTTGCTGGGGTACTTCAGGCTCGTAGTCGGCATTATTACTGGTTGTGTTGCCAGTGATCGTACAGTTTATTATCTCTGTTTCCGTTCCTGACCAGATGCCCCCTCCCGAATTGTGACGAGCGGATTCGGCATTTCCGCTGATGATTTTTGCCGTGTTGGCGTTAATCGTACTGCTGTGCACCACCAGTAGAGACCCCTCCATGTTGATTCCGCCTCCCTGCGACTTGTAGCCGGTTGTCCCCACCGCATCCTGAACAAATACACCATTATTTGCAACGGTGCTGAACTCGACTGTTAGCTGTCCTTTGCTGAAAATCCCACCGCCTGAATACCTTAGCTGAGCACCAGTCGGATCGGGGCAGCTCGGCGGATCAGGGTCTGTTGTTTCCGGGCATACGGTGTTGTTGAGTATGTCGCTGTGACTGACTGTCAGTATTCCGTTCGCTTCGTTATAGATCCCGCCTCCTTCATGCAGTTCCATCTCTTCTCCACGGACCTCGTTGTTTGAAATCCGAGAGTCGCGAATCGTCAAGTTTTCTTCGTTTCTTATGCCGCCCCCCTGATTAGAGACTCCATCTTTGATAATCAGACCATCAAACGTGACCGAGATTGCCGGTGAAGCGACGGCGTCGGCAACGTCGAAGATTCGGTATCCACCAGCTACACCCTCGCCTTGGATTGTAATTCGTCCATGGTCACCTTCCTGGATCGTCATGGGGGTGGAGATGACGGGGAGCGCCGAATCCAGTTGGATTGTCCCGGTGCCAGCCTGTGAAAACGTAATCATGTCGGCTCCGCTGGCATTGTTGGCTGCGGTGATTGCCTCACGCAGCGTACAGGTCGCATCGCAAACTCCATTGCCTGGGTCCGACAAGCTAGTCACAGTGAACGTCGCCAACAACCGCCGATCCTCAAGCACCTCCACCCGTGGCCGCCACTTTCCTGTGTATCGATTAGACCGTGCCATGATTTGCATCCCTTCGTCTTAGGACATCAATAAGATTTGCGCCGATAACCCGACTGTCTATGACGGGTGGTGTATCAGGTATCATATGATCTCCAACGATAGCTGACGTGATAGTGAGAGTCCATTAGGTCCATTGGCTAGCCCCGGTCATGACTTATGAAGTCTCACAGAAGGTTGAAAACACCGCAGGCCGACCCCGCTAAAGGCCGATCCGGTAGGGCGTCGGGCCGATGTCGGTATCGTTGTCGTGGCTCATCGCCGGGATGGACCTAATGAATAATAACGTGCCGGTTCTTTTCAAACCACTTGCCCATATCGCGCATGATCTGAGATTGCTTCTCTTTGCACAACGCTGTCCGACGGGGAACGGCCTGCGGATTCTTCCAAGTCTGACTGACGACAGCGCATATCAATTCCAGATCGCGCCCAGTTTGCTGAACGGTCAGGGGCTTTGTATGTGACCGGCCGCAACAAATTCTTCGGACTCAAACAAACCCGGCTGTAATAAAATTAGGTGAAGGCCCCTGGGTCAGCCGGCGACCCGGATGCCGCCCTTAAGGTTGAGGATCGCTTCAAAGAAGACTGGCGTTCCCCACGGGTTGCGCTCCAGTGCCTTGTAATGCGGCACCGTGGAGGCGCCGACGAGAAAGTCAGACTTTCCATTAATGTTGACGTCCGTCACGCCGACGTAGATACCAATGTTTGAGTCCAACGCGAAATCGAAAAAATCGTCCAATAGATACTTATCAGGGTTGCCCGAGTTTAAGAGCTCGCCGCTCGCTACGGCTTGGCCGCTGTAGATCTTTACGTGCGGATTGCCAGCGGTCGCACCGGTAACGATTTCACGATACCCATCATTGTTCATATGCCCAACCGTCACATTCGCGCCGATGTTGAATTGCAACAAGTCCGCGAAATAAGAAGCCAACAGGAAAACGTCCGGATTTAGGGGATTCAGCAAAGCTCCCGTGGCGACCGCTTGCCCGGTGTATGCCTTGACATGCGGATTTCCAACGGTGGCGCCAGTGACAATGTCGGGAAACGCATCACCGTTTACGTCGCCGGCCGCCACGTTTGTGCCAACGTTGAAATTCAAACCGTAGGCAAAAAACGCAGCGATCAAAGCAGCCTCGGAGTTGGCGTTAAAAGTACCTTTTGCGATGCTCTCACCGCTGTAGACTTTTACGTGCGGGTTGCCGGTGGATGCTCCGGCGACCAAGTCGGCGAAGCCATCGTTGTTGACATCGCCCACGGCAATGTTGGCTCCGACGTTGAATTGCAATGCAAACGGAAAGACCTGGGCGATCAAGCTCGCGTCCGGATTGGCGGGGTTGAACGTACCCGCTGCAATCGCTCTGCCGTTGTAGACTTTGATGTGTGGGTTTCCAAACGCCGCACCCGTGACCACATCGTCGTAGCCATCGTTGTCGAGATCGCCGATGGCGACCGTGACTCCGCCAGTCGCAACGAAGCCAAATGGCGAGAATTCGTACAAGATTTCATTGTTGATCTTTCGAAGCTGCACGACGCCGTGTTCATCGCCAGGCGCAGCGCCGCCGAGCGCGAAAATACTAACGGGAGCCACGTCAGGCGACAGGAAAAATGATTGATAGTAAGGGTTGTACCCAAGTTGTGCGAAAAGATTCCACGCCGTCGCGCCGACATGGAGCCGACGGTAATATTCAAAGTCGTCAAAGCCGGTGGATAGATGATCATGAGAGGCGGCTGCAATGCCGCGCCCATTTCCAAACGGCGGCATCACCTGCGGCGCTGCAATTCCTTGCGGAAGAATTCAGCCTCGGCAGGTTTTCCGTTGAAAAGATACGCAGCGACCATTTGCCCGGTGCCTTCGAACCAGACGCCGTCTTTATCTTCATTGAAATCAAATCCCGTAAAGCCATCCGCCGTCGTAAGATGATGCGTCTCCGCACAAGTGATCGCTTGTTGCGCTAAGGGGTTGGAGGGAATCGCGAGTGTACTCCACGACTGAGGATCTAAAGGAAGGACGCTGATATTGATCAGTTCGGGGTTCTCAGTTCCCGTGAGATAGCAACCCTGGAACGGCGGATGGTCCCACATCTGGTCCACAAATGTCTTGGCGTGGTTGGCATCGGACTTCCATTGCTGGTCGCCGGTAATCTCAAACATTGTCGAAAATGCGGCATAAACGTCGAGGTTGTGTTCCGTACTGGCCCAGGGCCATTTGACATCTGATTCTTTCACGTAACCGCCGGTAAAGCCTTGGTAGGTACCAGTTGTTTGCTTGAAATTGCGGATGACCTGACCGATTGTTTGCGCCAAGTCCAAATACTTGGGATCGCTCGTGCGCGTGTAGAGGGCAAGGAGGGCAATCATAGCCCAGGTGTTGTTTCCGGTGTCGACCCGCTCCTGGCCCACTTCGAAAAACATTGCCGGATCTTCGATGTAAAAACCTGGAATAGCCACAGTGCCGACTTTACCGTAGGGAATCCAACCGGGCGGCAATGAAATATCGCCTGCCGCATAGTCTGAACGCAGACGGCCATCCGTAAACTTGCGGTCGTGGGCTGATGCGTACAGTAGTGCGTCGCCGATCAACTTGGCGCGGTGGGCGCTGTCTGCGCTCGTATCGGCGTTGCGGTCGGCAAGAAAGGCCAAGATTGCCAAGGCGTTATCGTAGGTGAAGGCCGAATTGCGCAACGCGAAGTCGAAGTCCGCAGGAGTGTTCTGTGTGAAATGCGTGGTAAAACTTCGCAAGAAACGCGGCTCGTTGAGCCGCTGAGCGCGCGCCTCGGCATTGAGTTCGTAACGGATGTCATCCAAGTAGAACGTGGCGCCCCCAGGATTATTGGGCGCATTGGCAACCCATCCAAACCCGCCCAGCACGTAGGACAAATCGAGTGTCGAGACATTGAAAGAGTACTTTTTCCATGTGGTGCTGAGCTCGACGAGCGCTTGCGGGTCGCCAACTGGCGGATAACGAGGCGATGAGTCGGGATAGGGGGCGATCGCCTCACCGGTAACCGGGTGGCGCCCCACTCCCGCTAAAAAGAATTCGATCTTCTCACTGCCGTTGTGGCCGCGCGCCCAAAACGAAATCGACGTGGCCCCGACGAGCTGTGTAATTCCCGCATTAGGTACTTCGCCAAAGTTAGGGATCGGTGCTTTGCCATCTGGTTCTAGGACGCCGTTTTGAAAGTAGAAGCCGCCAAAATTATTCCCAGAGCTGAAGAATTGGGCGCGAATTGCGGATGCGCCGGAATGGGGAACGGTCGTACAATCTGGGTTCTCAAGCCCGCAGGAGCCGTTCATAGTGACGGCGGCACTTCCATTGGGGATTTTTGCATATGCAACAAAATGGCTATCGGCGGAGCTGACATCGTCGTAAACGCCGAAGTGATCGTGGTAACGGTCCATCACCAGACGAAGGTAGTCGAGGCTTCCTTTCGCAGATACAGCCGTTGCGGAAAGAACGAGTCGGTCTTCAAGGATCTCCAGATACGGTCTTGTGAGTTGAACCTTGGGCTTGGGAACATTCCGACGACGAGTCCGTTGCTCCAATGCTTTGCTACGCATAGGTTACTCCTCCCGAGAGATTGCGCGGCTGAGGTTTCCGACACTTTATTTCGAGGCCAAGGAGAAAAAGTGGCTACGGCAATATGCCTATGGACATTGACATTCGTTATACAGAGCCACCATTCAGATGTGCAGTCGTTGGCTTAATCGGTAAGGAGGGCCACAGCAACCCCTCGCGCGCTACACTCCACACGAGAAGACTGGCGGCAACGAGTGCGTGCCGCCCCCAATAAGGAGCGCGCTTCTCATTCCAATTCCGAATAAACCAAAAGCATTCTTCACGGTTCTTTCAGCGGAACTCGCCGCCGCGATGGCGATGCAGTATGAGGGCGCCAACAGGCGGTGCACGGCGGCAAAAATCTTTCGGACTTAGAAGCGCTCAAGGGCGGCGAGAAGTCATGAACCGAACTGGTGATGCGGAGGAGCGGCAGTGTCGATGGGGCGTAAATTGTGCAATTTCCTTATGAGCGGCCAATCAACGACTCGCGTGGCCCAGAGAATCACCAGTAAGGGAGGGGAAGCGCCAAGCCGATGCCAATCAGCGAATCGGACATTCCCAGAAATGGCAGGAGGCTCGCCAAACGCTAGGTTTGAGCCGACTCACAGGCTTACAGTATGTGCCGAAGTCCATCATCTTTTTTTTTGAGATGTTGCGTTCGGCACCTACGTGAGCCATGCGGACGAGGTGCGCGACGAGTCAACTATTCGGGGGAGCTTCCGGGTCATTGGCTGCCATCTCTCGCCCATGAACCATCCAAAACGCGATACGTTCCGCTACCGCGGCAATCGTCAACGATGGGTTAACCGCCAGCGCACCCGGTATGATGCCCCCATCCACCACGTAGAGATTGGGATGTCCCCAAATCTGGCCCAGCTCATCTACCACGCTGCTAACCGCTGAGTCGCCCATCACGCACCCACCAAGCGGGTGTGCGGTAAAGGTCTTCTTCTTGCCTTCTTGGACCCAGAGATTGTCGTGGAAAACGCCTTCCGAGCGCTCGCTCATGTCTTTAAGCGCGGCCCGTATTTCGCTGTATAGAGGCTCATTCGCATCGTATGGCCAGTCGATGAAAAGTTTTCCGTTTCGAAGACTCATCGTCCCTGTTCCGGTATCGGTGCCCATAGCTAGGTAGGGCAGGAACCGGCCTACGCGTCCGAACTGGATTTCGGGCGTTTGCAAATCAATGCGTTCTCGGTCGAATGCCTGCGGCAAGAGCAATCGCACCCCGTCGAGAAACAACCGGTTGTCAGTTGCCGTAGCTCGTAGAAATGCTTTAAAATGCTCGGTAATACCCAGGTCCTCGACGTAGATGCGATTCGCCGCTGTGGAAAAGTCCGCGCCAGCGGTGACGCTTGGGCCGCGGGTTGGCTCAACCGGGAGGCTTCGCGGCATCACGCCGCCTGCATACAGGTAATCGCCGTTAGCCGAGAACCGCTGGCCCAGCGCGTGACTGAGATTGGGTAGAGTTCCGTGCACATCGCGGCAGCGAAGGAGCAAATCCGTTGATCCCAGGCAACCCGCCGCAATAACCACCATCTTGGCTTCCACCTCTTCGTGCCGCCCAGGATCGAGCCGTTCGAAATGCACACGGAACCTGTCGGCTGCCAATGGTTCGATATTGCCCGCCTCACTTAGCTCCAATACTTCCACGCCATGATCTTTGGCGACTTTCAGGTAATTGCGATCGAGCGAGTTTTTTGCATCTCGCCCACAACCAATCAAGCAATGACCGCGGTGATCACATGGCGGTCGTCCAGCTGCATCGAAGTTCACTGCGAGCGGTACCAGCGTAGCCCTTCTGCCTGTCGCGTACACCGCTTGTTGAAAGGCAACGGTTTTTCTAGGCAGGTCCGGAAATTCGGCAGTTGGCTTGATCGGCTCAACTCCCAGCATCGTTTCCGCCAGATAGTAGTATGGGTCCAGCACATCGCGCGAAATCGCAGCCGGCCATACGCGTTCGTTGCCTAAGCGGCGGTCGAACACGTCGGCAGGGGCTCGCAAGCTGACGCCGAAATAGTGCAATGATCCGCCGCCGACCCCGCTTCCTTGGATGACTTCAAGGTGATCAAAACCGCGATATTCTAAGTAGCCATGCCTATTTGTGGATTTGTCCCAAAGCCCGTAACGAGCGATTCCTGAGAGACTGTCAGGAAATGACGACGCGGGATGCGTCCGGCCGCGTTCAAGTATGCAGATACGGCGCTGCGTATCGCCAGCTTGCGCCAGACGGCATGCGAGTACCGCGCCTCCAAATCCCGACCCAATGACGACGACATCGTAAGAACGATGCATAGACACCACCGTAATCAGTCTCGACGTCAGCCTTGCAGGCGCGAATCGCTGCCTTGACTCAGTCTAGACCCAACACTTCTCTGCCCGGACGTAGTTCGCGAGAGCCGGGAGGGCGAAAACATCATTTTCGTTTTTGTAAACCCTTAAGGGCCTCGCGCGCGGTGATTTGCAACGGATGGTGTTGGTTGTTTGCGATCCGCTTCAGTTCCTCTTCAGATTTTCTAGTGCCTACCAAACCGAGCCCGTTAAGCGCTTGGCCCTTAAACCGCTCCGTGTACAGCTTCATTTCTCGTTCGCTGTACTCGCGCTCCGTCATCCTCAGCAAGCGCTCCGTTTCCTCTTTGCCGAATAGGCGCTCTCCAGACTCTTTGAGCGTCCTTCGTCGCTCAGCGTAGCGCAGCGGCAATGCGTCGCCAAGTTTCTTTACCTCTGTGTCCGTGGGCCCAAGACGATATGCCTCCAACAACACGGGCTCCAGGCGCGCCCCGAGGCGCTCAATCCGCGCAGCAAGCTTGCTATCACCTGCTCCGCAATTGGAGTTTAGCCAGGTTTGAACCAGGGATTTCGCTTCCTGATCAAGCCTGGCCAACTCAGCACGTTCTGGGACTTGCTCTGCCCTGCTGACCAGCCCACCGACAACAAGCATCAAAACCGGCAGACTCTCTCTCATGGTTGGCCTCTTAATTGGGTGGAAAGGGGCCATCAGACCAGATACGCTTATGAATCACGGGGCATGTGGGACCTGCATCGCCAAACGCACAATCCCGAGTAGGCTCGCCGGGCCGTGCGTTGTACAAAGCGTTAAGAACAGACCCGGTATTGAAGTGGGCACGGATGAGCTGTCCTTCGGTAATGTACTGCCTCACACTACTTGTACTCCACATGACGTTCTCGTCGTTGAAATTCGAGTTTCCATCGGTGTGTGTCAAGCTGAAGGCGTGACCAATTTCGTGGGAAAGCAGTTCATCGCCAGTCGCTCGTCCCATAGCAATCTGGGCTCCAAAATTTGACCAGCCCTTACCCGTACTTCCATCGACAGTATCGACCCAATAAACATTGAGCCGTCCGCTTATGAAGCCAATATCGTCGCGGAGAGGCTTCCACACCGGATCGCCGGCATCCCCATTTGGAAATGCATAGTGATCCGGTGCCTTTGCGTTAGCCGTTGCGTCCCTGATGTCAAACGTCTCCACATCGACTCCCATCCGCTCCGCGCGCAAATGGACGATGTCTGTATGCAAGCCTCGATGGCGTGGTTTCGTTGCGTAGCAAACGGTCCTTTGACGATCCACACCGTGACGGGAATGCGGATGAGCGGCTTGAACTCCAAGTTGAATGTTTCGTTGGCTGCTGTCCACGGTGTGCTGAGATGCTTTGGCGGCCGCTCGTTCGTAAAGCCGATGACTTCGTTCACTTGCGACGAAGCGGTCAGCTTTCCAACACCGACCAACGTCGTGGCCGTGATAAATGCCCGATCATTCAAGGCCCCGGCTTCATCTTGGCCATCGACGATAATCCCTACCGGCTGCCCCGAGCCGTTGGCAATGGTAATAATGTCCTGAAACGAGGCCGAGATAAGGCAGAAAAGACAGACGCAGACTTTCACCAGCCGGAAGCTGCGAGGCCGACAGGGGCGCCGCTGAAGGAGCTTCTTCAAGATGCACCTCCTCCTAATCAACGAGAAGTGTATTTCATGCGGCCCTTCCACTACTTTAAGGACGGGCCCAAGTTCATCAGGTTCCTGCCCAGCAGGCACAGAGCTGCGGCTGCATGGGTAAGCCGAGCATCCTGTGCGCTCTGGAAGCGGCGCTTAACGTAATGCCAAACTGCGCGTGTTCCTTCCTCTAACTATGAATACTAACGAGGAGGTCAAAACCTAACAGCAAAAATCAAAGGCTCCGCGTGGAGCGACTCCGGCAGACATGTGCATGAGCGCGTCAGGAATGTGATTGAAGTGCGACGCGGTCGTCCAAGTCCAACCGCAGCAGCTAGACGACGGCGACTATGTGCCGGGCGACGGTTTCTCTCCGCAAGGGGGTTTGTCCGATGGCGGTCGCAACAGTTTTCGGATTAACGCGAGCTTGCGCCGCACCCGCCAGGGTCTGCAACAAAGCTTTTCGCTGATCTCCCGCGTGCTGTAGTTTTGCATCTTCAGGATGGCGATCGTCTTTAGCTCGGTGTCGTGCAGTTTCTCCAACAACTCGAAAAGCTCCTCGGGATTTTCGCCGGCGAAAGTGAACGCGGTTTCCTCCGCGCCCGCCGCGTCTTCGCCCAGATCTTCGTCGCGATCAGGTCGCGAGCTTGGCCGCGCGGACAAGCTGCTGGTATGCCGAGCGCGATACTGCTGCTTGCGAATGACGTTTGATGCCACGCCAAACGCGACGGTGAGGAAAAGCGGCATAGACTCCGTCGGCACGAAACGGCCCGCCGCAATCAGCCTTAACACCACTTTTCTGAATTCGATGAACGCCGCATGAACGACCTCTGCGGCATCATCTTCGAGTAGGCCATACTTCTTTCTCACGGACATGACAGCAAAGTGGTAGCCTGCAAAGGCCTCAGCCAGATGCTCCTCATATTCAACCTTGTTGACTTCGCGGGCCGCCTTTCCGGCTTCAATGCCGCCCAATTGCAGAAGCTCCTCTTTGGGAAGTTTTCGCGAGCCCACTCCGGGCAGTTGCTTCCTCAGTCGCTCAAACGCACCATGCAACACGGCCCGGCGATCCTCGTTACTGACCTTGTTCGAGATCTCGCCGTTTATGACAGCTCGCATCCTGGCAACAAGGGCGGCGGCGTACTCGGTTTCGTACCTCTCCTCTCTCTTTGTCCTGCGGCTGAAATGAGATACGCATCTCCTTAAACGACTGATATCCGGTTCTACCGGCTCCTCATTCTCATCCGACCGCAGGGGCTTAGGCATTTCACCGCCTCTTAAGGAGGAGCCTCGCATGAGGATTTCGGGCGAGGTGGCGCGGCAACGCCGGGAATACATGTATACGCGTACATAAGGAGTTTTTCGGAAAAACCGCTATTCCAACAGTTCGAAAACAGGGCCCCGCAACAGAGTTGGGTATAAGGATGTGGATTTACCTCGCACCGAAAGCATAGCATCGGAAGTCCACATCCGCACTTAACATAGACACAAAGTTGCACCCGAACCGGACGGGGCTTTCTCGCACAGTTTCGCATCGCAGGGCATGCACCTCAGCGGTCCGGTACGCCGAAGCTCGTAGCGCCCCGCCCAGCTCACCGGGAGGTCGTCAGGATGAGACCTCAGGTCTGGTCTGTCTTAGTTTACCTGTCCGGCAAAGTCTCCTTAAGCCGCTCAAGTTTTTGTAGCATCTCGACAATTTTCAACAGTCGCGAATTATCCCCTCCGAGAGTGTTGCGCACCGTCCCCGTCGGCTCGCCGCGCGAGACTACATGACATGAGGCGAATCATGCTCCCCATCCGATGTGCCAAATGGTGGAGTTTTCTGAGGCTGGAGCGGCTGGAAGCGCTTGCCGGGGTTCTTATCGCCGGCAGAATATGCACTCAACAGCACAGGACGTTGCGGACTTTATCGCGGATGGAAAGCGGCATCGCGCCCGCGGGCCGCTGCGGATATGACATCCATATGTCAGAATCTGCCGGTACAGGTCCGAAACTTTTCCCGAAAATTGCCCGCGATTTTCCGTTTCTGTCACTCCTGCAAAGGTGCTCCCATGGGGTTCGGCGCATTCGAGCAGAGCCCCTATTACCTCATCCAAGATTTTCGCGTCGTCAAAACTACCGAACGCCAGTTGTTACCCAAATTCAGAGTGGTAAACGTGAGTTCGTTTCTCACGCTCCATAGCCACCAGAAATCTTCTAGACGGAGGGTCCCAATGTCACGCAAACTATTCGGGCGATGGCAAACACACTTGAGGCTGGAGCGGCTTGAAGCGCGCGATGTGCCGACTTTTTTGGCTCCGGCGAGGTATACCTTGGGCAGTGAAGGCGCGGATACGGTTGTGGGCGACTTCAACGGGGATGCAAACAAGGACGTTGCCATAGCTCTTGAGGCAGATACCGTCGCGGTGCTGCTCGGGAACGAGCAAGGCAACCTCGGTACGCAAGCGTATTACGCCGTCGAACCCGGCGGCCAAGAACTAGTGACGGCGGACCTGAATGCGGATGGGAAATTGGACCTTGCCGTGGCCACCTACGAGAGCGTCAGTGTCCTGTTGGGCACCGGCAATGGGACCTTTCAGTCGCAACTGAATTTCTCGCATGGCGGTATTAGCGGGGATGCCATCGCGGTCGGCGACGTAAACGGCGACGACAGGCTCGATCTAGCGGTTGCCAGCGTCAATGGGTTTACCGGCCCGGACGCCGTTAGAATCCTCTTAGGTAACGGTGACGGGACGTTCCAGCCGCCCATAGTTCATTCCGTCGGCTATGGTGGCGCATGGGGCGTGGCCGTTGGCGACCTCGACGGCGACGGCCTCGGGGATGTCACGGTAGATGGATACTGGGGCAGCGACCTGCACGTGTTCTACGGCAACGGCAGCTACACTCTGCATCATTTGGTTAGCCCCGTTGGCCATACACAGGTGGATGTGGATGGGGATGGCGACCTAGATATCGTATCAGGCAAGCAAAGTAGTCAGATCGGCGTGATGCTAAATCGGGGTGACGGAGTCTTGTTACCGCCGACCTACTACATGGCCGCTTACGGCTGGGCGTTCAATCCGGAAACCGGCGACCTCAACAAGGACGGCAAGCTCGACGTGGTAACGGCCAGCTCCGAGTATGGAACCGTCAGCTGGGTGCTGGGTAACGGTGACGGCACCTTCAAAACCAAAGAGACTACGACCTATGCTGATACGGGTGCTACCCATACCGCGGTAGCAGACCTTACCAACGATGGATTTTACGATCTGGTAGTCGCGACCGAGACCGGCGTAAGCGTGCTGATAAACGACAAGAAGTGGGCGAAGGGGCCGCGGAAACCCCAAGGACCGCTGACCGATAACCCGACCGGGCCACCCGCGCCGCCCGTCGTGCCGATACCACCGCCGCCCCATCTCAGACGCGAGTTCGAGGTGCAACTCTTTTCGCCGTCCGACGGCATTGAGTGCCTCACCCATTCGGCAGAAACGAGATGGCGCGTACTTTCACCGGCTCGGCATTTTTCCGCCTGGTCGTTTTCTTTGATCGATGAACCGACGATGGGCGTAGTGGCCGAGAGTTGGATTTCGATGTAAACGGTGGCCAACCACACCTAGTGTCTGCCTTGCCTGCGATGAAACTGCGTTTTGCGCAGCCCGAGAGCTACAAAGGAGTAGCATCCCTCCAAGTGAATTAGCTTTTGGATAGAGACTCGGATTACCGCATTAGTGCAGCTGAGAGAACAGCACTGCATGAAGGGAAGTTCTGCGCACCGAGGTCAACCGCAGTCGTAGCGGCCTTCGGCAGAATGGTGGAGTTGCCCCGCACTCTGGTGAGTGCGGCTACACCTGCTTCGTGTTCGTTAGAAGGAGTTTTCGATGCTTCCGGTCGCTTCAAAGGCTCTCTATGGTCGACGCACTGGAATGGCAACGAAATCGCGATTACGCATCGTCCAGGCGCGGCCCACATTGGAATTGCTCGAGGAGAGGAATTTGCTTTGGAACTTGGTCGATGCTTTTGGTACGAGCGGGCATCAGTTCATCAGTTCGTTTCAAGGCCAAGCGTTAGCTGTAGCGTTTCAGAGCACCCTCACGGGCGACTACATCGTCATCGGAGGGTACATGAAATGTGAATCGAGTCCCGGTGCCGGTGTCTGTGACTCCGACGGCGTGGGAGGCGTCAATCCGCACGGCAACGCGGACTGGGCCATGATTCGCCTCGACGCCACCACTGGCGAGCCGGATGATGACTTTGGCTCAAACGGCATCGCCACTCTCGACTGGGATAACGATAACTTCTTCGAGACGTCTAGCCTTTCAGACCACACCGAAAGGATCAACGCGATTGCAATCGACGGCGACAATCGTATTCTCGCCGCTGGCTACGTGTTCGCTGATGGGAATGACTTTCCATTCACCGGCGCACCGCAGAACGCCATGGTGATGCGATTCACAGAGGACGGCGATCTGGATACCAGCGGCTCTCCGCCTTTTGGAAATGTGGCGGCCGGAATGAACATTATCGGTTTCTGGGAGGAATCCGCGGACTGCAGCTTTTTCCGCGCCAACGTCCTAACCGACATTATTATTGACCCAACTACGCAATACATCACGGTGAGCGGCTGGTCGTCCAACATGTCATTTACCACACAGTACTTTGCGATAGCGCGACTGTTGCCCAACGGCGGATCAGATGTGGACTTCGCTGAAGATTACGGTTGCACTGTTGAAGAAACCGAGCCTCCCACCAGAATCCGCGGCATGAGGCTCATCGGCTTCACCTCCGACGCACAAGCTAATGCCTTGATACAGACGGAGGACGGCGAGTATGTATTGGTTGGCTTTTCGCGACCCACCGGCGGAACTGTTGATTTCACGATCGTCAAGTTAACTGAAGACGGAGAATTTGCCGGGGGTTTCGGCAGTGGCGGAATAAAAACGATCGACTTCGGCAGCACGGCCGACGTGGCAAATGACGTGGTGCTTCAGACGGTCGGGCAAGAGGATTACATCGTTATTGCCGGCACTTCGGGTAACAACTTCGGGCTCGCGCGCCTATTCCTCTCGGATGGGCTATTGGATGATGATGACTTCGGCGGCAATGGAACGGCGACAGGACTGATCAGTTACGACTACGACGACGACACGGCCGGTAGCGGAGACGGCACCGATCGTGGAACTAGCGTCCTACTTCATGACAACAATACGATCGTCGTCAGTGGTTATACCGATCCGACAGGATCAAACCCGGATTTCTTCTCAGGTGCCCGTTTCGGAGAAAACGGTGACGAGAGCGAACCGAACTGCAATCCAACCATCTTCGATTGCGTCTTCCGGTCAACGTTCACCGGCACGCTTCAAGATCAGGCGTTTGATATGGTGCGCGATCCGAACACGGGCAACACGTTCGTCGTCGGATTTCACAGCAGCGCGGCCGGAGTACATCGCATGGCCGCTATCAGCCTATGTCCGGACCCGGAAGACGACTGCAATACTCCCTCGCCGATCAGCTCCGACGGGAGTGTCCGGCCCGATGCAGTGGCCGCTTATGCCGTCCCGGTCTTGGCGCAACAAGCACGGCCTTTGATTGAAACTTCGTTCCCGCCGCCATCAGCCAGCCTGCGCTTAGATTCGGAGTCCGCCGAGGTCCCCTTCGACAACCCGATTGACCCTCATGTGGCCGGTAACGTTCGTTACGCGACTGCCGTGCATTTTGCGGGAGACTTTGTCTGGGCCGAGCTAAAGCTCGATTGGATCTAAACGGTGTGATAGTGCGGTCCCGTCTCGTCGAAGATATTCGAGATGCCAAACTAACGAAGCTGTACGCTCTATTGGCTGGCTCTTGCGCTGATTGACCCGCCGTCCTGGTCCCGGCCGTTTGGCACAACCCATGGCAACGCATGCAACTCGCGGAGAACGAGTCGTTCTGTATGTAGGTCTCCGCCACCGTGTTGGTAAATTGGCATGGAACGATGGGTCCTCCCCTTGGGGCGGGCCACTGATTGCTCACGAGTCGATAGTTCGCACACACCGCGCCTGCCAGTCTTGTTTGCATCGTGGTATTTAAGTTCTGGGTCCAAGGCGCGTTGGTAATGTCCAGGATCGGCACGCCGATATTCGGTACCTTTCCGGTGGTGAAGGCCTGGTAACCTCCTCCCCAAAATGGCCCATGAGGGCTGTTAGCGATCGCGGCTTTTTTTTTCTGCTTTCGAATCGGTCAGACCGGCGGCAAGAAAGGACAGATCTCGTCGAAACCTCCAGTTCGCAAGCGCCGTGATGACGACTCGACCGGGTGGCGTCGCACCGCCTGGGTCTGAATGTTTCCCGCCTCCCTCGCGCCGGCGGAATATGCATGAACTGTAATTGCTGCAACGATTGCAGTCGATGCGAATATCAATCGGCGCCCACCGCGAAGTCGACGCAGCCCATGGAGCACATTTTCGGCTGCAAACTTGTTGGTGGGCGCCTAACGCTCTAATCCGCAGCCAGCCTCTCAATCCAAAAGGCTCAATCCGAAAGGCCACGCCATAGAACTAGACACGCACTATGAAAACCGGACGGAAACTCGAAATACCGACTGTCCCCACCTGGCGCTTCGTCATCGACGGTGGGGAAGGACATTCTGGCGCACACGGCCACCTTGGACCGAAATAGACTCCAATGTCTTTCCATCTTCCGTCGACCCTCACGGCACTATCGGTCGTGGTTCGGCTTGAACCGGCGCTCCTCCTAGAACGCGAAACTTCGTTACGAAGGCATCATATTGTCCGCCGCCATTGTCCGGTTGAAAGGCTTTTTTCGTTGTGCCAGGCTGCCTTGTTGGGGCGTCGGCGGGCAAAGACGTGATGTTGAACTCCTCTTTGAGACCACATGAACAAAAACGGCCAGGAACATCGGCAGCTTTCCTGCGACGAAGCTGCCGATTGGTTAGGCCGGAATCATACCACGCCGAACAGATCGGAATCGAGCGGGTCAAACACCGGCACGTCAGGCGCGGGGGCAATCATGCGGTGCTGGGCGACGGATGTGGGACTTTATTGGCCTCGCTCCTGAGGAATTGCGGAAGCTATTGCGAGGACGGGCTGCGTCCACAATGCGATAACTGGCCATTTCATTTCAAAGGACAGTGGTTTTCCAATTCTCAAGGAGATGGCCGAGTAGAGCAATCAGGGGCGGAGCATGTCCCCGATCCGGCGGGGCCCGCGGGCGAAGCCGCAGGGCGATTCATACGGTGCGGCTGCCGCCCTCCCACCGCATCGGCGAGGGAATTGCCTATGCATAGCAAGAATCGGGCAAACCGGTTCCTAAATACCGTGGCGCAAAGTACTTCACCGTGCCAGCAGAATGAAACGGGCGAGTTGGCTCTCGACTCAAGGAAGCACAAACTGCGTAAGCCAGTCCGCGCGTAAAGCCAACATCATGACCCACAGAATACCGATCTTGAACATCCCAGCAGCGCAACGAGTTTCGCGGCCAATACGTTGGTGTCGCTCAAACAGAAGCCATCCAACGAAACCGAATAATGCCGTCTCCACGGTTAAGAAATAATTGAACCGGGTCAGGAGCCTCGTGTATTGCGAACTGAGGGCGCCCCAGTTGAGCTTGTAGAGTTCCAGTGCAGATTGGTTCATAGCAATTCCTCGATTTTTGCGGCGGGTTCGGTTCTACATAGAAGCAGCGTCGGACGAAAATGACGACGGTCACACGCCGGGTTGGCGTACGAGGCCGCGCACCTTATCGGGCGGCGAATCGACAACGGGGTGCTTGACAATGATGCCGCCGCGAGCAAGGATGTCCGCAGGGGTCCGGCATCTGATTTTGTGCGCAGTACCAAAAACGACGGTGTGATTACAATAAAGCCTTCACATCCACGCCGACAGCATCTGCGAACCGAATCAGCATCGACAGACGTGGATCAGCGGTCTTATTCAAAAATTGCCAAGCCGATTGCCGGGCTGTCGCCTTGCGGCCCATCCGCTCGCCAACCTCTTCAAGGGACAGCCCGGACTGGTCGAACGCGGCGCGTACACGCTTCATCACGGACGTGAGCCTAGCCTTGCTCATGCTGTGAGTATATTATGATATTTACGGGATTGCAATGCAGACTCTTCGCCTACGGGAAGCGCCATGACGGAATCGCAATACGCGTCGTTACACGAGTTTTATGGGCTGCCAGTATTCAACGAAGATGACAAAGGATGCGACTCGCTCCATGACGCGCACGACCCAGGGTATACCGGCCGTATTGTTGAAGTAGTCGCGTTAGAATTGGCGAGACGATATTGCTTGCGCAGCGATTTGTCACCTAAAGGCGCGATTCGTTACTGTGACGGCCGCAACATGAATATCCACGCCTACTTTTGGGAAAAGAAAATGGAGTAAGAATTGCCGACCTGCCCGCTCAAATGCGTACCAGACTGGTGAACACGTACCAAAGTCACTGAAAGGCGATGATGGAGGCGGCGGCAGCCTGGCCTTCCGTTTGGAAATCGGCACTAGCACTTCTTTCCAAGCAATACGCACTGGCGAGTTCGATGACAAGTTCGCTCAAAAGAAAACACGGGCACGGCTCGCTCCATTCAGTCGCGAACCTTGGTTGTGGCCCTTGCCTGTCGAATCATTGCCGATGCAACTATACACGTGTGCACAAAAATCGCCGATCCACTTCAACCATTGCAAATCGGCGAGCTGAGCATAGCCGAACGCCTACGCCCTGAAGGGAGCGCTGTCGAAGGACTGAATTACCAGAAATCTGTCTATTTTTTTCGGAACAGGTGTCAGCAATCGACCTGCTTTCCGCACTTACTAACTAGGGAAGAAGTGGAGGCTCCGGTTTTCAGAATAATGGTTCCTGGTGCAGGTGCAGCAATGTGGTTCGCAAGGAAGAATTCCCGATCGGCCCTTGAACACCGCGTGAGGCTCCGCATGGAAGAACTGGAGACCCGGGCGGTACCTTACAGCGTATCCGGCAACCTATGGCCGTCGTCGCAGATGGTCAGCATCAGCTTCATGCCGGACGGAACCGACCTCGGCGGTGTCAAAAGCGATCTGTTTGCGACGCTGGACGCCCGATTCGGATCGCCGGCCATGTGGCAAAATCAGATTCTGAAGGCGGCCCAAGTCTACGCTAAGAACACCAACCTGAACTTTGTCGTGGTGTCAGACAACGGTGCCCCGAGCGGCGCCGGCGCGTACCAGCAAGGTGATGCCGGTTTCGGCGATATCCGAATCGGCGGTTACCACTTCGGAACTTCCACGTTGGGGATGGCATTTGCCCCTCCGCCGGTGAACAATTATTCAATCGCCGGCGACATTGCCTTCAACACGGGCCAGACGTGGAACATCGGAACCACTTACGACCTCTTCACGGTAGCGTCCCATGAGTTTGGTCACGCCTTGGGACTGCTGCATAGCGGCGTGATCCATTCGACGATGTATTCCGCATACGCGGGAGCCAAAACCGGAATCGACTGGGATGACATTTACGGAATTCGCTCCATCTACAGCGCGGGCTCCCCCCGCACCGCGGATTGGAATGACGCCAACGGCGGCAACGATTCTATTGCGGCGGCGACCGACATCACGCAACACATTCAAACCAATCTTACCGTACTGCGGGAGAACCGCGACATTACTGCCAATTCGGACGTGGACTTCTTCAAGGTCACGTTGCCCGCTGGGACGGTCAACGTCATCCAAGTCAGCGCCCAGAGCGAGGGTTTGAGCTTATTGGCGCCGAAGGTCACCGTGTACGCCGCAAATCAGTCGACGATTCTCGGAACCGCCAACGGGGCGGGACAGTACGGTCAGACTCAAACCGTCACGTTAGCCGACAAGGTATCTCCGGGCCAAATCATCTACGTAAAGGTGCAGGCTGCCGACAGTACGCCTTTCGGCACCGGAAAATATGCGATCGGGATGAGCTTCGGCGGTGAAAAGCTTCCCTCGCAGGCGACACCAAATACCCAGTCAACGAACGGCAATCCCATTTCGGCGGGCGGAGGGCTGGCCATGATTGACCGGATTGAACGTAACAGCAGCGATAGTGCTCAGGGTCACGAAAATACCAGCAAGCTCGGCGGCTGCAACTGCGCGGCCTGCCAAGCAGCCGTCTCCCGGAGCGACAAGATCCAGAGGGCACCTACCACTTTCGCGGAGTTCGCCGTAACGTCTTCGCCGACAACGAATGTTGTGCTCGCTTCGAATCGGGGCTGGGTCTTCAACGCCGATACCGTGGCATCCGCAACGAAAGCTGGCACGACGTCGGCAACTCAGACTCGATTGCTTCCGATGGACCTCCGCAGCGACTCGAGTGATATACTGGACGAGTTGTTTACACTCAATGCGGTTCTAGTGAATTGATCTAACGAATTGATCTCGCTGATCAAAACACGTTAACCTTCCACACCTGTTCGTCCTCTTGCTCGTTCTTCGTATCAGGTCCCAATACGGCGACCAATGGAAGCCATATTGGGCAACCCGGACAGCCTAAACCCCAACAAACTTTAATGGACCCTTATGAATTGTCAGGTTGCAAAGTTCCCGGCGGAAATCGGTTTCGTCAGGCAACTGGAAGCCGTCTATCGCCGGATGTGGCGACGGTGATGTGCGCAACAAACTGACTGCCGGTTACCCGCACCTAGACTTTATCACTCCGGCAGCGCTAACCTTGATCAGCGGCAACCTAATCCAAACGATCAGGCTCCCACTCCCAACCGTGCCTTTTCGCGCCCAATAGTGGTTCGGCCGGCGGATGCCGCAATGCTGGCGATTCGTCCCATGTCCGGACCCTGGTCGAGAATGACTCCTTCCATGCGATCCAGTACATGTTCAGAAGGCCCTTCACGTCCCGTTTTTTGAGTTCGCGGTAAAGTGGCTCAACGACATTTGCGCACGTGCGTTCACTGGAATAATCGCCGGTTTCCCGTTTCGGTCCGAGAGAGTTGTCGACGGATTGCGCGGAGGGGCGCAAGAAAATTCCCTCGCTCGTTTGCATTAGGCCGCGCGAGTCACAATCACGCGAGGAAGGTGACGACGACCGGATTCGAATTCGAGCGGTGTTCAAGATTCGCCCCTCGGCTGACCTTTGGCGAGCTTGATGCGCGACTTGCAGAACTGTGGTTGCCGAAGCATGTTCAGCAAACAGTTGATCAAGATTCTCATTAGCCATGCCAACAACTCCGCTCGGTCTGGCCGCGAAATTGATCGAAATGCCTACAGGTGCGCAGATATGTCTCCTGCACGGGGCTCGAATGCGGGACACGGGTTTTCAATTTGTGCGGTACCCGTTCTTGAGCGATCACGCGAATGTAGCCGCCGTTTGGCGGACAAATTGCACCTGAAATAGGAGGTGCCGCTTAATGACAATCGCAAAAACTCAGGAATATTTGCCAGCGAGGGGTCCTTGAACATTCTCATCAGCTCCTCATTCTTGAAAATCTGAGGAAATCCCAAAATCGCGCGTCCGGTTTTGGCTTGAAATCACCCTTTAACTATAGGGACTCTCACTCTCTACATGCGCGGCAGTCATTCAGACCTCGTTTGCAGGCCGTTTTTTTTTGATGTGGAGGACTAGAAATGAGTTTCCCAAGGGTCATCGTTACAACGACTTATCGCCGAAACAAATCGGATTAGTGAGAGTGATTTGTTACCACTTGGCGCCACCCTTGTTGTTTCAGCTGTACTTCCCTAAAGGAGTCTGAGATGTCGGTCAATGCTCGATCAATGGCAAGGCTGTTTCGAAACTTCGTTCGTCCGAAACTTGAGCGACTGGAAGTTCGTTGCGTGCCAACCACCGTGACAAACGGCAATGATTCCGGAGAAGGTTCACTTCGGCAAGCACTTGTGGACACTCCAGCGGGGGGCATCATCGACTTCGCACCAGAACTCTCGGGCGGGTTTATTCGATTGACGTCGGGAGAACTAGTAGTTGAGAAGAGCGTCACCATCAACGGCCCGCCCCTATCGGGCGGCATCCCTCAAATAGACATCCGACGCTTCGGGCCCAGGCAGTTCCGAATTTTTCACATTCCTCAACAGATGATCGAAGAGCCGAATGTTATTTTTCGAAAATTGACTATCTCAAACGGCCTGTTGCCCTCATCGGAAAGCGAAGGCGCCGGTATCAGGAATCTTGGCTTTTTGACCCTTATTGAATGTGACATACGCGACCACAGGAGTAAGACCTTCAACACGCGAGGAGTGGGGATTTTCAATGGGGGTATCAATGGGGGCAGTCTTACCATCAACAACTCGTTCGTCCGGTTCAACCAAGGAGAAAGCGATGGCACATTCCAATTCCAGGCACTGGGGGGCGGGATTTACAATGAAGAAGAGTCCATTTTGACTATTAATCACAGCAGTATATCCGACAACGTGTTTACCAACACGTTTGGGGGTAACGTGTTTTTCGCAGGCGGTGGAATCTTCAACGCCGGCGGCCTGACTCTCTCTGCTAGCCTAGTCGCTCGAAATTCCGTGGGGCTATTAGGCTTTGGAGGCGGCATAGAAAGTGTGGTTGGCGCCGGTGTGGAAATGGACTATTCCACAATTACGCTGAACACCGGCGGCGGTATGGCTGCCAGCGGCGCGACGATTACGAATAGCACATTCAGCTACAACGAGGGTAACTCCGAGGGCGGGTATGGCGGGCTATTCCTCAATAACGGTGACGTGACCAATAGCACATTTTCCGGCAACTCCGCAGTTTCAGGCGGAGGTGGTATAACTACGGGAACCACGGTTAACCTCCGTAACTGCACGATTGCCAACAATTCTGCGGAAGAAGGAGGAGGGGGAATAGCCACCAGTGCCATCGGCCTCGTCAGGCTTTACAACACGATCGTGGGAAATAACACGGCGGGGACGGGGGGACCTAACGTCTTCGGTGCGTTTGCGAGTGGCGGACCTGGTGTCAGCGGATACAACGTGTTCGGCGACATAACGGGAGGGTCCGGATACGAACCACCCGAGGACAAGATCAACCAGACCGCAATGATGCTCAAGTTGCTCCCTCTGGGGGATTACGGCGGAATTGTTGGTTTCACCTATTATCCGGAAACGATTGCTCTGGCTCCTTTAAGTGTGGCCGTTAACTCCGGCCTCAATGCCCATGTTCCCGTCGAGATCACCACAGATGAGCGGAAGGGAACCTTTAATCGGTTCAACGGCACAGTCGATGTAGGCGCATTCGAGGTGCAAGCGTCTCGGTCGCCGAATCGACGGCTAGTTAGGACTCCTATGGCAATTACGCTCAGTGAAAAAGGCCTCGTGTTATCTCAACAAGGCGATAGGGGACAGATGAATCTTGTTAGGGGCGTCATGATTAGCGCGTTCGATGAATTCGCCACTTCGAAAACGCAACCTTCGGGAACATCCCACAGGTTCAAAGTAAGCTTCAGTGTGCCTCCCTCGCTGGACGTGCATCCGGGTTTCCCGATTGGCATGAGCACCGATTTCGACGCCCCGCTGAAATGAAATGCCAGGTCGTCCCAAGAGCGGCAGCAGCACGTCGATGCGGCAGCGCTCAGGATGGCACATTCAACACCAACCGGCCCATCGACTGGGCGGTATTGAACTGTTGCGTCACAGAGACGAAGGAGACCTGGTGTTGGTCGAATGTGTCCATCAAGCGGGCGAAGTCCAACAAGGAACGGCTAAGCCGATCGTGTGCCCCTTCGACTGGAAATCGTTAAGCCAGACAGGAAGTTGCGTTCAGACCATCGAGGCCGTTCGAGAGACCAGAAAGTTACAGGACGGCCAAGAAAAAACTCCTGGACCGCCGACGGGTGGCGCGCCGGTGGCATTTCAAGGCTTTTTCATAAAGCCGACATCCTCACGATACGCACTTCAGCACCGTGAAATACTCTACGCGGTCTTACATAAGTCGGTTGCGGTGCCCGTGAGAAAATCGGAGATGGCGATCTGCCTAATCGTCGTCCGCTAATACCTCGATGGTTAGCCGGATCATGCGGTGGTCTGACACTTTCTTTCGGTACTCTTCGGCGTTCATGATCGGATGCTTGAACACGTCGAACTTGGGGTTGGCGAACTCCTTTGCCTTCGCGTTGCCAGCCGAGTTGGGAACGAACGCGCGATCGAACGGGCTTTGAAATGACCCGCCTACGTAGGTGGGCTCGTCCATCGTGTTCTGATCCAAATACCCGGCCGCCGTGAACGCCTTGACCGCTTTCTCCTCCTTGTTTTGCGTGTTGATGTCGCCCAGCAAGACGAAGTCGTCGTCGCTGAATTCCGACCGCACGTCGGCTAAGGCCGTGAGTAGCATTCCGACCTCCACTTCTCGCTGCTTAGCCACATCCTGATCGGGAAATGCAGGTCGATTCGACTTCAAGTGAAGCGGGATCACGACCACATCGGTCTTCCCCTCCCCGGCCGAGAACTTCATGGCAGTGGCCCAGCGTTCGAACGCTGGCTTTTCGGGCGTGCCGACTGACAACCCGTCCGGTACTTTGAGTTTTAGCCGATAGCCATCTGCCGTCCTTGTCTTACCGGCCACGGGTTTGACCACGGCCTCGTTCCAAGCGATTCCGGTCATCTGCCAGTCCGAATCCTCGGCATGCTTGTGTTTCGGGAAGAGTCGGTGCTTCCAGTTCGCTTGGCCTCCGGCGTTCAATTCGGCGAATGCCTTATTCAGGGTTTTGTTAGTCCGCTGGACGGGATCTCCGTCATCGTCGCTAATCTCTTCGAGTGCGAGAATTGCCACTTCGCTCGCTTTGATATACTGGGCGATGTCCTTGGGGTCCTGAGCGACATTCTTGGCTGGCCCGGACCGTTGTTCCGGGTTACCTAGCCACTCGATGTTTAAGGCTGCGAAGCGGAGCTTCGGCGCGTCCTGGGCCATGGCCGGCGGCGTGCCGGCGATGGCCGCAACGAGAAAGATGGATCGGGCAAGCGTCTTCATCGAACGTCTCCTCATGTAAAAGCTGGTGGGTCGTCCAACGGACTGCGCACGCGGCAGTCGCCGTCATTGAGCTAGATGGCGAAGATCCTTGTGGTTCTCCCGGATCGCGGCCATCGTGCCCAGTGCTGGCGTTTATCTAGCCATTCCCGGTTAGGCGGCCAACTCCCGCGCAAAGTGTTCTCCTCCGCATGACCGCCCTCGTCATTCTCGAATAACCGATCCTCCACCCATTGCCCATCGGGTTCACGATCGCGGCTTTCGTACCGACGGTTGCAGGGCCCATGCAACCGTCCCTTTGTACTTTCCGTCCAAGATCTCGACCTTTAGCCATGGCGGACTCTCCGCCGATCCGGACTTCTCTTCGAGAATCTTCACTGGCGTTCCATTGACGCATCGGCCAAGCGTCTCGCCTTCCCCCAGGGTCGTTGCCGTCAAATAAGCGCGAAAATCGGGCTTTTTCATGAGCAATGCGCCGGCACCTTCGTGTTCGGTCACGTACTCGTGTTTGGGCTCGGTAGTGCCAAGATGCACATCCACTTTGCCGCCGGGAGCAATGATATTGTTCTTATTCCCGTCCCCGAGATTAATGCTGTTCGCCGACCCAGAGTTATCTCCATCGATGTGAACCCCGTTGTACCGCGCGCTCGGCTGAACTCGTCGATGGTTGTCCAAACCCGGAATTTGCGCATCGAGATTTGTTGCTAACGGCCCGATTGCGGAGGCGTTCGATCCGGACCAGTTTCTATCGGCAAGCTGGAAACCGAACGCGGCCAATGTCACCAGGGCGGCGACGATCGTGACAGCGCTGGAAGACACAAAGAATCTGTTCAGCGGCTTCAAGTTCCAGAACCACTTCATGGTTCCTTTCATGACTTCGTCTCCTTTCTTACGGCCGAACTACCCGACTGCGGGCGAGATCCACGAACAGCATCTCTTGATTGTATCGTTGGTCGGCACAACGTGACTGAACATTTCGCCAGCCGCCGGTTCCGGCAAGTGCCGTTACAAATTGTCCCAGAGGGAGCATCTTCAGCGGAGCAGTCAACATGGTTTATGAGCGGATCCCAGGGACCGCAAAGGTCGAGTAGGAACCGCCTTGCACAGGGAGGTTACCTCAATGTAGCTGGCAGCGTCGCCATTTCTGGCTGCCGGGGTGCGGTCCTGTTCACACGCGCTGAACGCCATTGCATGAAACGCCGCCAAAGCGCACGTCTTGAATGACCACAATGCGAATCAAGAGCCCAGAAGCACCGGCCCGGCCCGAAGAAGTGTCATTGCAATGACTGGGAAACAGTTAGGGCATGGCTTCTTACTCTTCTGCATCGCACAAGTCGCGGAAACCCGCAGCCAGTGCGATTCTCCGAGACTTTTGGGTGCGAGTCGTGCTATACTCGGACCTATGACAGCAAGGAGGCTGTTATGCACGACATTCCAGAAACGGGGTTCGTACGCTTACCCCAAGTCTTAAGCGTCGTTCCAGTCTGCAAAGCGACGTGGTGGAAAGGCGTCAAATCGGGTCGTTATCCGAAGTCGGTGAAGCTCTCGCCGCGATGCACCGCTTGGCGGGCTGAAGACATCCGTCATCTCATCCAAACTATCTCTGAACAAGCACCGAAGAATTGACTTCCCCACTGCCACTTGTGTACTCTGCTCCCGCCTACGGTGAGCCGGTTGTAACTCTGGGGCACAAAAGTGGGGCACATGTTTTTCAACCCATCAACAATTAGCTTCCAGTTCAGTCACTTACCCGATGAATATGACTCCGACCGGGGGCACCATTAGACCAGACGTTAATGTCTATTAACGTCCGTCAAACGTAGAGTGAGAGCCGGACTACGGGGAATTCGACGCGATTCTCGTCTATCAATAGTTATTGACATCCGACGAAAATCTGGGCTACAAATGGGCCACATGAGCCCCACCAAGTAGCAATGAGCCCCATGCCCGCCCGCCTCTCCGATGCTAAAATCCGCAACGCCAAGCCCAGAGCCAGGCCGTACAAAATCGCCGACAGCGAAGGTTTGTTCCTCGTCATCTGGCCAACCGGCAGCAAATACTGGCGGCTGAGGTATTTCATTGACGGCAAGGAAAAAAAGCTGGCATTGGGAGTCTATCCCGACGTCAGCCTCGCTGACGCACGTGATCGGCGTGCAGAGGCCAGGAAAGTGCTTGCCGCCGGGAATGACCCTGGAGAAACAAGAAAAGAGGCGAAGCGGCTTGCGACCTTAGTTAGGACCAACACCTTTGAGACGGTCGCCCGCGAGTGGTTTGAAAACCGCAAACACGAATGGGCCCCGATCACTGCCGACATCAAACTGGAGCGTCTCGAAAAGTACGTCCTTCCCAAGCTCGGCCCACGGCCGATTGCGGAGATCACTCCGCCCGAGGTTCTTGCCATGCTTCGTGCCGTCGAGGGCAAGGGAATCCTCGAAACAGCACAACGCGTCATGAATATCTGCGGCCAGATCTTCATGTACGCCATCGCCACCGGCCGGGCCGAACGCAATCCCGTTCCCGACCTCCGCGGTGCCCTCAAAACCCCGGTCGTCAAACACCGCTCCTACCTCAAGGAAAGTGAACTGCCTGAATGCCTGCAAAAGCTCGAAGCCTACGACGGCAGCCCGCAGACGAAGCTGGCTCTCCGACTTCTTCTCCTTACCTTCGTCCGCACCGGCGAATTGCGGGCGGCGGAATGGCCAGAGATCGATTGGAAAAAAGCCGAGTGGCGAATCCCTGCCGATCGCATGAAGATGAAGGAGCTTCACATCGTGCCGTTGTCGAAGCAAGCCATTGCCATGCTTCGCGAACTGGAAAAGCACTCCGGCAACCGCACGTATCTTTTCCCCAACGAGCATAACCCCACGGCGTTCATGAGCGAGAACACCATGCTCTATGCTCTCTATCGCATGGGCTATCGCTCACGTGCCACGGGTCACGGATTCCGGAGCACCGCCAGCACGATCTTGAATGAGCACGGCTTCCGTGCGGACGTGATCGAGCGGCAGCTTGCTCACACCGAACGGAATAATGTCCGGGCTGCTTACAATCACGCTCAGTATCTGCCGGAACGCCGCGAGATGATGCAATGGTGGGCCGATTATCTTGATGAGGTTGCGGCAAAGGCAGGGCCGACAAGCTCTAGGATATGACGGCCCTCCCGGTATTCAGCCCGATGCGTGGGACAGAGGACCGTCCGAAGCAGCCGAGCCGAGCGTTATCTTGCTTGGCAAGCCTACCCATTCGTGCTAGGTTGGAATTGAACCAGGGGCATTGCCGGCATGACTATCAACCTACCTGACGATTTAGAGCATTTCATTCGGGCGGAAGTTCATCAAGGCCATTTCGCGTCAGAAGACGACGCCATCGCCGAGGCGGTACGCCTGCTTCGCCTCCAACTCGCCCGCGCGGCGAGCCCGACACCAACCCGTATTGAGGCATCACCCGATCCGCTGCTGGGTGTCATGCAAGACGCTGCCGCCGAACTCGACGATATCGTGGCCGAAGCCATGGGCAACCGCGAGCATCAACCCTGGCGGCTCACAACCCGGTGAATAAGTCTTTGCTCGATACCGACATCCTTTCCGAAATCGGCAAAGGCATTGACCCCAACGTTGCACGAAACGCCTCGACCTATCGCAACGCCTTCGATCGGTATACCTTCTCGGTCATCACCCTCATGGAAGTGGTGCACGGCTTTCAGAAGAAGCAGAGTACCGCCCGCCTTCAGCGCTTCCTAAGCGCCATCGCCTCCGAAGAAATTCTTCCTCTCGACCAATCCGCCGCCGAACTCGCTGGACGCATTGCCGGGGATCTGGACCGTACCGGCCAATCCATCGGCCGCGCCGATCCGATGATCGCCGCCGTCGCACTGCAAAACCGCCTGGAGTTGGTGACCGGCAACACCGAGCATTACCAACGGGTCCGGCAACTCGGATATCCCCTGACCTTGATCAACTGGCGAGTTTGAACTTCAACGCTGCGTCGTGATGAAGCAAACACAGCGGGGCGAGCATCGGTTTCGGCTTGTTCTCAATATGTGGCCATGCCTAAAATAGCGCCCATCCAAAATCATGAAGGAGGGACTATGCTCGACCGTCTGGATCTGATCCTGGCGTCACCTCAGCACGGTGCGAGAAGGATTCGTTATGTACCAAAGAAACGGCGCCTTGCGCGCTTGCGCCCCTGACTCGGCTAACAGGCCCAGGATAGAAGAGATCGAACTTCTTCAAACTTTTCTTCGAATGACATAGACTTTTCACCGACGCGGTGCAGGCTGGCGGCTGTAGACATTCACTGAGGAGACATCATGCGGACTACGATGACTTGCAGACAGACGAGGTTTCAGGTGGAGCTCCTGGAAACACGCCAGGCCGCCGGAAATCTCTTTTGTCTCAATCCGGCATCGACGACTGCCTGGTTTGGCCACGTAACGGGCACGCTCTTGGCGGACAGCGGCGCAAACCGCCACGGACTTTCTCTGCTGCACTCTCCACGAGATCCTCAAACGGGCAACCCAATCTGCGACCCGCTGGGTGATTATAATTTGAGCCTTCCCAACGTTCCTAACCGGTGGACACCGTCTGTCACAAATCTTGGAGACAAAAGGCATTCCGACGATGCCACGTTCGCGGAAACTCCGCCCGTCAGTGCTCGCCGCGTGCAAGCGGTTCCACCTGAGACCGTCAACTCGATGCAAAGTTTGTCGTTAAGAGAGTTTGCTGGCGTCTCATCACCAAGCATTGCCATTGCGCCTTCGGCGCTGGCCCTCACGTCGAACTTCATTTACCCGTCGCCGCCTTCCACAGCGCGTCACATCGCCTCTTTGCATCAGCCTCGCGTTACCCAATCGCCTCGCACGCATTGCTCAGGACCGCCGGAGGCCGTGGGAGCATGGCAGGTCTCGGCTGCCCCTGTCTCTGCCACCCTGATCAGCGGAAAGGATGAGCCGTGGTATTGGCTCAATGTCGAGGACACGCCAGTGACTTTGAGCGAGGCCTTTACCGGATTCTGCCTGATCGACGACGGGTACTATTTTCCCGACGGCAACATCGTGGAGTTCACTTACGAGGCCGGCGCGCTGGTGAACCAGCCGGGCATGGATCTCGTTCTGTTTCACCCAGAGACCGGAGCGTATGCGCCGACATTCGCGACCGATTACGACGGCTTCGCCACATGGCAGGTCCATCGATAACGTGGAAAATACGGAGGTGTGGAAAGATTACTTCTTTAGCGTTAGCGGCAACCAGCTCAGTGCCTGGGTGCTCGCGAGTGGCATCGATCTATCCTCCGCCGGCGTTCCGGACGGCGTTGAAGTAACAAGCGTCCGCCTGGAAAGTCACGGCGGTGAGCTACCCATTTCGCTCGGATTGGGAATTGGTGCAAAACCGGACATCGATATAGAAGGGCTCGGGGAAACCATTGAAGACGGGCCAGGCGGACTCGTAGTATGCAACTTCGATAACAACAACGCTCCGCGGAAAAAGATCATCCTGCGAGACTTCCCAAGTGATGTTGTTCTTTCCACGAACAGCCCGAAAATCGAGGTCTTCACTGAGGCTACCGCTGGTACAGAAATCACGTTCAATGGCACAGACAACAAGTTCGCGAGTACCGATCTTCCCAAGGAATTTTATGTCCAAGGGTTCACATACAGCGATTCGGTGCAAGACATTGAACTAACGCTCCAATCAGCTGACAGCACCGCCAGCGATTCGGTGAGTTTCACTGTCCTATGGGTTGATCAGCCAACGGTGGCCACGTCCGGAACTGTTTCAGCGGATAATGACAAGAAAGATGTGTATAAAGCATGGACCGTCGCTAACACCTACGACTTAGGCTTGCAAGCCTACGACGACGATTTCACGGCACGGTTGGGATGGGGCACCGAAGCACAGGCCGCCGTGCATCCTGCGGAATTTGATCCCAACGAATTCCCATTAGTCACCGAATTCCATTTGGATAAGGACATCCAGTTCAGAGATTGGCTTGGCAATGGCGTCAGGCTGGTCGACTTCAGACGCTTCAAATCATCGATCCCCCCGGGCAATGACACGGACGATCCGGGAACCAGGGATGACGATCCCTATCCCAATGGAGTCATATACGATCTTGATGCCCCGGGCCTTGATAACACCGTCACGTTTCCCTTTGGTACCATTTTGCGGACGCGAAATAACTTTAAGGCCTTTGCTTCAATTCAAATTGATGGTATGTGGGTGCGGACATCACCCATTCAAACCTATTTCGTCAGGTTTTCCATGATCCAGCTCGATTCGCCGAACGGCAAAAACTGGGTGCCGATCGATCCGCCAGACGTGCCAGGCGATAATACAGCCGGCAATGGATGGACCAAATTGTCCTGGAATTTGCAGTAGGAGACCGATGACGCATCAGCCAAAAACCACGATGTTTTTCCTGCCAGCAGTGTTTTGGGCGTTGGCCCCTATTTCCGCGTCGAGCGATGCTGGCAAACGTTCGACGGATTTAGAATTTCTGCTGAGCTCGGAAGACGCGACAGTCCGGGAAGAGGCCGTCCAAGTCGTCGTGTCGAAGCACCGCCAATTCGCCGCAACCATGCAAGAATTGGCAACTCTATTTCTTGACGATCCAGAGAAGGTAGGGATGGCTGCCACCGCAATCCGCCTGCTCGGCGAAATCCGCTCTGACACATCCGTGCCATTACTTGTGAATCATCTGACGTTTAGGGTCTTCTACAAGGAAACCAAACGCACACAAGGCCCAGACGACTTGTACCCATGCGTCGGCGCCTTGATTGCCATCGGCCTGCCATCGCTTGATCCCTTGTTGAAAAAAGTAGCGGCCACCGATGACGAATTGTTTCTTCGCAATGCAGCCGTCGTAATCGAGCGGATGTTAGGCCCTACCGTCGGGGCTGCGTACCTCCAAGAGCGTATCGAACGCGAGCCGAATGCGGACCGGCAACGTCGGCTTCGCAAGGCGCAACAACATGTGAAAAATGGCGAGGCCACGAAGCGGTAAACCTCTGCCACCCCGAGACGAATTAGACAGTCGATTTGATCGGTACTCGCCGAGGTCCCGCTGGGCGGAATCCCGCTGCTACTGCCAAAGAGCGAAGGCCGACCGCTCGGTTACCACTGTTCTCGTATCTGACGGCTAATGAACCTGTTTCCTCGCAAAATCCGCTAAGACGCACGGTTGTTTCCGATAGTTCGGCATGCCGCTTCCTTCGCGTCATCCGTGTCGAGAAGGCCCTTCGTGATTCTTCGCCGGTGTTACCCATAGTGCTCTCCCCCTTCTTTCGGCCAGCCCCGCCCCGTGGCCATGACTTCCGGCACTATGAAGCCGTCGCCGGGCCGGTCAATCAGAAAATCGGTTCCCCCTGAAGGTCTCCCCCAATTTTCAGATTGACCGGCCGCTAACGCTCCCGGACTAGCCGGCTTCCTTAGACGTGCCGTAAGGCCCCGGTTGGCGGGGTCGAAACTCAAACGAAGGAGAACACATCATGTCACAACCAGCACACAAGATCAGAGACGGCGTTCTGCAAGTCACGATCTGGCGAAACCGCGGCGAGAAAGGCACCTGGTACAGCGGCGTGCCCGCCCGCGGCTACAAGCAAGGCGACGACGCCTGGAAGGAAACCGACAGCTTGGGATTCGACGACTTGCTCGCGATGGCCAAGCTCCTGGACCTGGCTCACACCTGGATCATGCACCAGCAGCATGCCGACGCGAAGGCCCGCAAGGAGTCCGAGCAGGCAGCCGCCTGATCCCGGATGCCGGCGGGCATTCCCGGCCCGCCGGCTTTCACTTTCACCATCAACCAAGGAGATTCTTATGACTACGACTCAACACAATAAGGCATCGCCGACTCCCGGCCGCTATGGCTACTACCGCGACCGCTACGGTGTCAACGACATCCTATTCATCGAAGATACCCGAAACGGCGCGATCCTTATGGGCATATACTTCTGCGATGAACCGAGCAGGGACGAGGCCGCACAGGCTGAAGCAAAAGCAAGGCTCATCGTTGAGGCCCTGAACATGCCAGGATGTTGGATCGATCAGTACCATGTCACCCGATACACTCTCGAAGCCCACAAGGAAATTGCCGCTATCTGGTCGGTCGCGGACGTGCAACGCATCCGCTCCGACCTGAACGAGGCTCAGGCTTGGGAAGTGTTACAAAAGGTTGACCGCTCGCACGATTGCAATCACGGCATTACCTGGGGCACACTCAAGTCGACCGCGGATGACATGTTCCCCAGGAAGCGAAGGACAAGGAAGGCCAAGCAAGCGGCCTAGACAAACCAGCGGCCGAGCTCCGGGAATTCGGCCGCAAAGTTACTGGTGGTGACCGTCTTGCGGGCAGGGAGTAACCCGGCCCGCTTCGCTTGGCCGGCTTTGCTCGTCATCATTGAGCCCGCTCCTCGCTTTCCCCATTTTCTTCACGTCTCGCACTCATCGCATGAAGATGCAGAAACTCCACATCGTACCGTTGTCGAAGCAATTGCCTTCATCCGCTGTCCGCCCCGCCCCAAGGCCTTAGTGACGGCACTATGAACCCGCCGCCGGGCCGGTCAAGCTGCCAAGGCCGCTTTCCGCAAGCGGAAGCCTTCGGCCTTTCGCTTGACCGTCGCCAAGGCTCCCGGCTTCAGGCGGGTTCTTTTTGCGTGCCGTAAGGCCCCGATAGGCGGGGTCGAAACCTAGAAGGAAGGAGATTGTTATGACTACGATTCAACCCAAGTTTCCGCTCGGCGTGATTCTGATGACGGCCAATGCCACCCAGCATCTTAATCCCGCCGCCATCGATGCAGCACTCCGCCGCCACGCGGCCGGCGACTGGGGCGACATCTGCCCGGACGATGCTCGCGAGAACGAGCGTTCGCTGAAACACGGCTGCCGGCTGATGTCGGTGTACGGCACCGGCGAACAACGATTCTGGATCATCACGGAGGCTGACCGTTCGCTGACCACCGTGCTGCTGCCGCTCGACTACTGACGGCACATCGTTCTATCCGCCTTCGGAACAAATAACTCAATCGGGCGGGCTTCGGCCCGCTCCTCACTCGAAAGGAATCGACACCATGACCAAACTATCCAAATCAACCATTGAACATGCTCCTGGCCCGTACTTCTACCAACGCGAGCGTTACGGCTGCGACGATAGCTGGGACATCATGGCGGCCGACGGTAGCTATGTGGCCAGCATTCTTCACTGGGTAGAGCCAGACACGTTCGAGGCCGAGGAAACCGAAGCCAACGCCCGTCTGCTTGCGGCCGCCCCTGACTTGCTCTCTGCCCTTGAACGCCTTGTCAGCCGAGCCCAGGATTTCAGGATGGCGGTCGGACCGGATCAAGATGGATTTGCACGTGAATCGCGTGACCTTCGGCGGGCATGCAATCTTGCCCACGCAGCCATTGCCAAGGCAACCGGAGGTCGGCCATGAACCGCAACCTCTCGATAAATCCGTTCTACCCGGCTCGCGTCGCCAAGCCGCCAAGGAACTCCGACTGGAGTTCATCGCTGCTTCTGGGACGATGGCGAATCCGACGAGGCCGCCGAAGCGGAAGCCAGGGCGAAGCTGATCGTCGAAACGCTCAACAAGGGTTACTGGTGGTAACCGCCTTGCGGGCCGGGTTCCCTCCGGCCCGCTTCGCTTGGCTGACTTGAGGTCTTCGTCCTTGAGCCGCTCCCTCACCGTGCACTTTTTTCTTAAGTCTCGCACTCGCCTCCGAGTGTAATCACATCAAGGTTCCGAACGCCGCTCGTCCCCGGCGTTCGGCTGCATTATCCGCAATTCTCTAGTGCGACCACCGCCATTGGCGGGCGGGGGTTTGCCCGACGGATTGCCCTGCAACCGGACGGGCTCGCACACTTCGCCACACGTGCCGCCACCGGCACGCCACTTCCGTCCACGCATCGCAAAAACGCATGTTTCCAGACGTGGCAATCATGCAGTTTTTGAGGCATGACAAGGCATTCATGACTGACAGATATGGTAATTGCGCTTGCTCGGCGGCTGTGCTCCAAGATGGGGTGCTCGCGAAGGCACAACGGGTGAAGACGGACAAGAACGATGCCCGTGGCCTAGCCCAGATTTCCCGGACCGGTTGGTACAAGGCGACGCATGTCAAATCCGGGGAGGGCCAGGCGCTGCGTGCATTGATCGGCGGACGCAAGCAGCTGGTCGCCACGCGAATGGGCATGGAGAACCATATTCGGGGCACGCTGAAGACCTTCGGGGTCAAACTGGGAGCGGTCACGGCCGCCGGCTTTTCTGCCAAGGTCACTGCCGGGCTCGACACAGTAGACGCAACCGTCAAGGCCACCATGCTGGTCTTGTTGCAAGCACGCGATGGGTTGCTCTTGCAGCAACGCGCGCTCGACAAGCGGTGCGGAAGCCTCGCCCGTCGAGACCCGATCTGCAAGCGGCTAATGACGATTCCCGGCGTCGGCATCATTACGTCGCTCGCCTTCAAGGCAGAGGTGGACGATCCGTCCCGGTTCAAGAAATCCCGCGACGTAGGCGTGCATCTTGGACTGACGCCCAGGCGTTATGCCTCGGGCGAGGTTGACCGTTCGGGCGGTATCAGTAAATGCGGCAACGGAGCGCTCAGAACCTTGTTGTTCGAGGCGTCGGTCACCATGCTGACGCGCAGCGGCCGCTGGAGCCGGCTTAAAGCCTGGGGCGTTAGGCTTGCCCAGCGCAGCGGCTTTAAGGTCGCATCCACTGCCTTAGCCCGAAAGCTTGCGGTCGTCCTGCACCGCATGTGGGTCGATGGAACGAATTTTGCCTACGGAGACGTACCCGCCGTTCAAGCGGCGTAGTCCGAGGCAATCAAGAGGTCGGCCGCCAGGAATCCACAACCCTGGCCGCAGGCAAGGTGAAAGGAGAAAACGAGGTTCAGGAGAGTACGCGGAAGACGCTGGCGAACAGAACTACCCGTTACCGCGCGTGACAGATCGTACCCCTGCCTCAACCAGACCGTATCCTGAAGGCTGGCAAGCGCCATGACCTCGAAGAGCAGAACGGTTCTCCAATCATCAGGCAACAAGACTATCGAGACAGGGAGTCCGATAGAAAAGCCGCAGTCGCATCGACGCCTGAAGCCACTGCGCACACTAGATGGAACCCCTGACCACGGGGTGGCCTGCCCGTTCGCTCGCGGATAGGGATGCCACCCCACATACAGGCGGTGTGACGCCACAATCAAATGGTCCGCAGCTTCCGCCTCTCACGCGCCGAAATCCGTGGGAAATGCATCTCTCGAATATGATGCTTGACAACGCGCAATTAGAGCAGACGTCTTCCCTATGCACTGCATAGGTTCACTGGAACCGTTCCAGCCGGTTCTATCATGGGAACCGCCCGCTCCAGATGGCTCAAAGTTGCGCGAGTCGCCGCCTTCTCGGATTGCCGGCCTGCCCAAGCTACGGCATCCGTGACCGCACCTTGGTTCCTGCCTCCGGAAATCCAGGGCGATGACCCGCGGCAGTCCACAGGGCGATCCACACGGTCTAGCCATCGGTGATGATGATATCGGCGTAGCCGCGACATCCCATGCGAGGTTACCCTGTGTATGCAAAACCCACCAGGGGGTCTCGAAAGCTAAATAAGTCCTCGCCGTGAGCGTAGCGCTAAGCAGCGAATTTGTAGATCCGTCGGAAGCTCATTGATTGCAGGAAAAAGCTCGTTTGCGCGTCGGCACAGCAGGCTGAAAACCTCCGCCCTTACTCCACGATTCATTGGATGGGAAAGTGCTGTCGTGGAACTTTCGGCGTTGACTACAAAGACGCCGCCGCCATGCCCGACTCATTGGCTTCAGTGAGACTCATATCAATGAAGAGGCTTTGGAAGTTTTCCATGTCGATACCGCCGCCGTCATCATTGGCGAGGTTGCCGCGGACGGTGCTGTTTTCAACAATTCCGTGTTCAGTGCCCCACGCATCGCCGCCATGGCGACCCGCGGTGTTTCCTTCGACCAATGAGCCCTCTTGGATGTAGAAGTGGCCTGTAGCCGTACAGAGGCCGCCGCCGTCCCCGCCCGCGCTGCTCGGCTGGCCCGTCGTCCCGAACGGCGCCCCGTCCAAGGTGACATTTAGGTAGGCGTAGATGCCGCCGCCGTTGCCGGCGCCGCTGTTGTCGTTAACCTGTGAGAGCCCGCCTTCACCCTCTCCGCTTTCGACAAACACGTCGCACTATCCTTCGTACTCTTACGATGATCGATCGGTTTTTCGCCCGAGGCGAAGATTCGGGCAAGTCCAAAGTCCGCCAGCGGCGAATACGTCATCCAACAGCCGTAAATCGCCGGGAAACATGTTCAGCGATTCCATGCTTTCGGGCTTCTCTACCGCACCCAGCGTCCATGCACGTCGCGGCTTCCCGTCAGCGTCGAACGCGTAATCATCGAATGCCGCCGCAAACGGCGAGATCATCTCCGAGCCGCGACCGTTGGGGAGCGGGGAAGCCGACTGCTGCCAGTCGGTCGCGGCTCCGAAGCGTGCCGTTCGGCCGATAGGACCCGGCGGGGGTGGAATCGGGAGTGGCGTGATGGTCGGATCAGGCGCGTCCTCCGATTGCAGGCCGGCCTTCTGGAGGCGGTTCTCGTACCAGCGCGATCTTGTCGTCAAAGCGGGACGCGGAGAGGACGTCGAGATCGCCATCGCCGTCCACGTCCGCCGCAAACACGCTGGAGGCCCCGTCCGCGGCGGTACTGATCGTGTGGGCGGTGAAGTTCTGGCTGCCGTCGTTCTCGTACCAGGCGATCTTGTCGTCATAGAGGGACGCGGAGAGGACGTCGATGTCGCCGTCGCCGTCCACGTCCGCCGCAAACACCTGCCTTGCCCCGTTGGCGGCGGTGCTGATGGTGTGGGGGGTGAAGTTCTGGCTGCCGTCGTTCTCGTACCAGGCGATCTTGTCGTCGATCGGGACGCGGAGAGGACGTCGGTGTCGCCGTCGCCGTCCACGTCCGCCGCAAACACGCTGAAGGGTCCATCCGCGGCGGTGCTGATGGTGTGGGGGGTGAAGTTCTGGCTGCCGTCGTTCTCGTACCAGGCGATCTTGTCGTCGAATGCGGAGGCGGAGAGGACGTCGGTGTCGCCGTCGCCGTCCACGTCCGCCGCAAACACGCTCCGGGCCCCGTCGGCGGCGGTGCTGATGGTGTGGGCGGTGAAGTTCTGGCTGCCGTCGTTCTCGTACCAGGCGATCTTGTCGTCATAGAAGGACGCGGAGAGGACGTCGGTGTCGCCGTCGCCGTCCACGTCCGCCGCAAACACGCTCCGGGCCCTGTCCGCGGCGGTGCTGATGGTGTGGGCGGTGAAGTTCTGGCTGCCGTCGTTCTCGTACCAGGCGATCTTGTCGTCATCCTCGGACGCGGAGAGGACGTCGGTGTCGCCGTCGCCGTCCACGTCCGCCGCAAACACGCTGATGGCCCCGTTCGCGGCGGTGGTGATGATGTGCTGGGTGAAGTTCTGGCTGCCGTCGTTCTCGTACCAGGCGATCTTGTTGTCAAGGTAGGACGCGGAGAGGACGTCGATGTCGCCGTCGCCGTCCACGTCCGCCGCAAACACGCTGATGGCCCCGTCCGCGACGCGGCTGGTGTGGGGAATGAAGCAGCCGCAGGCCGCCGTCGGTGGTTGGACCGTCACGGCGTAGTCCTCGACTTCGCCGTCCGCCGCCGGGCCGCCCACGCCCAGGTTGCCGGCGGTGCTCAGCCGGAAACGGGCATAGGTCGTCCCATCCGCGGCCCAACTCGGGCACGTCGAACGTGATCGTGTTGTTGCCCGCGACCACCGGCACACGGTCGGCGATCTGCTCCAGCGGCCCGCCCCATGAACCGTCGCCGTTGAAATCGATCCAGGCATCCAGCTTGGCTGAGCCGCCCTGCACGTTGACCGTCAGCCGTCGCCCCGACCTTGCCGACCCGGATCGTGCCGAACGTCACGCCGTCTTCATCGTCGGGGCTGCCCGTGGTGTCGTCCCCGTCGGCACCCGTCGAGTGCACGCCGTCGGCTTCCATATCGCGGTTCGCCCCGAGCGTTGGACCGGGGACGAGGTGTTCGGCCCCGTTCTCGGCCAGCAGCGTCGGATAGGGAAGCGGCGCGTCGCCGAAGTCCGAAGTCACATTCTCGTACCAGGCGATCTTGTCGTCAGAGTAGGACGCGGAGAGGACGTCGATGTCGCCGTCGCCGTCCACGTCCGCCGCATATACGCTGAGGGCCCCGTCCGCGGCGGTGCTGATGGTGTGGGCGCGTGAAGTTCTGGCTGCCGTCGTTCTCGTACCAGGCGATCTTGTCGTCAGAGTAGGACGCGGAGAGGACGTCGATGTCGCCGTCGCCGTCCACGTCCGCCGCAAACACGCTGTGGGCGCCGTTCGCGGCGGTGGTGATGATGGAGGCGGTGAAGTTCTGGCCGCCGTCGTTCTCGTACCAGGCGATCGTGTCGTCACCCTGGGACGCGGAGAGGACGTCGGTGTCGCCGTCGCCGTCCACGTCCGCCGCGAACACGCTCCGGGCCCCGTCCGCGGCGGTGGTGATCGTGTGCGCGGTGAAGTTCTGGCTGCCGTCGTTCTCGTACCAGGCGATCTTGTCGTCCCCGTAGGACGCGGAGAGGACGTCGGTGTCGCCGTCGCCGTCCACGTCCGCCGCAAACACGCCTTTGGCTTGGAGCGCGGCGGTGCTGATGGTGTGGGCGGTGAAGTTCTGGCTGCCGTCGTTCTCGTACCAGGCGATCTTGTCGTCATTGTCGGACGCGGAGAGGACGTCGATGTCGCCGTCGCCGTCCACGTCCGCCGCAAACACGCTGTAGGCAAAGTCCGCGGCCGTGGTGATGGTGTGGGCGGTGAAGTTCTGGCTGCCGTCGTTCTCGTACCAGGTGATCTTGTCGTCACATTGCTGAACGTGGAGAGGACGTCGGTGTCGCCGTCGCCATCCACGTCCGCCGCAAAGATGGCCTGGGCCCTGTTTGCGGCGTTGCTGATGAGGTGGGCGGTGAAGTTCTGGCTGCCGTTGTTTTCGTACCAGACGATCTTGTCGTCAACGATGGACGCGGAGAGGACGTCGGTGTCGCCGTCGCCGTCCACGTCGGCTGCAAACACGCTGTAAGCCCCGTCCGCGGCGGTGCTGATGTTATTCGGGCCCTTGAAGCAGCCGCAGGCCGCCTTCGGTGGCTGGACCGTCACCGCGTAGTCCTCCACTTCGCCGTCGGTCGCCGGGCCGCCCACGCCCAGATTGCCGGCAGTGCTCAACCGGAACCGGGCATAGGTCGTCCCGTCCGCGGCCCAACCAGGCACGTCAAATGTGATCGTGTTGTTGCCCGTGACTACCGCCACGCGGTCGGCGATCTGTTCCAGCGGCCCGCCCCATGCGCCGTCTCCGTTGAAATCGATCCAGGCATCCAGCTGGGCCGAGCCGCCTTGCACGTTGACCGTCGCGGTCGCACTCAGTGCGCCGGCTCGGATCGTGCCAAACGTCACACCGTCTTCGTCGTCGGGGCTGCCGGTCGTGTCGTCGCCGTCCGCGCCCGCCGAATGCACGCCATCGGCTTCCGTATCGCGGTTGGCACCAAGTGTGGGACCAGTGGCGACGTGTTCGGCCCCGCTCTCGGCCAGCAGAGTCGGGTAAGAAAGCGGGATGTCGCCAAAGTCCGAAGCCAACAGGACGCGGGCTTCCAGAAGTTCAACCAACGGCCGGTAAAAGCCAGCACGGCGTGGAGAGTGGCGATGCTCGTGCTGATGGGTGTTTCGAGAGGAAAGACCACGAAGATTGTTCATGTTACACGTGCCTTGAGTACCTGTATTGCGGATGAAAAAAAGCCGACGTGGTGGATCACCCTGGGGTATTCGACCACGTCGGCTTATCAGAGTAAGCCCCGTTTCAACGCGAATCCGCCGTCAAATCTATCTGCCTCCCAAACTTCCGCCATCGCAGGGCGTTTTGCATCGGGTTAAGACTCAAAATTCCGTCATGCTTCAGGATGGGTCTAGATTCACCGGGGTTTTCCGAAAGGCCGCCACCATCGCCATATTGCTGTCAGTCACCAAACGCTCAAGTCCGGTACATTCTAGAGACCTGGACACCACGCAGAAAGGCATGGTGTTTGCTTAATGCGGGTGGCCGCCTCATCGAATTTCCGGCTTCCCAACCTGCGGCATCCGTGGCCGCAGTTTGGGCCCCGCGCCGGAAATTCGGGGCGATAGTGACTCGGCGGCCGACCAATGGAAGCGATGCCCCAATCGCATTCAAAGCCCAACAAATCATGCAAAATGCAGATGGCCAGACGCTAGCAACGCCCTCGGTTTACACCCGCTCCGCTTGAAAATCACTCGATCATGACACCTCAACGTGGCTACAATCGGCTAGGCGAATTTTTTCGTGAGGCGGATGTTCGTCGACATGACATTTGCTTTCAGTGGATCGTAACTACTGGAATTAGCAAAACGCCGTGTCATTCGTAAGCCCGTGGTCGCGGCGATGGCCGCGCTAGGAGGAATGGGTCAAGCATGGCACACGGTGAAACCCAATTCGAACTACCGGGCCGGGTAGATTCGTATCTCGCTACGCTTAACCGCGTCTACGAACGGACAGAAGAGAATCTGCTGCGTGAGACCATCGTGAATGGAGTCGTCTCAATCCACGAAGAATGGGAATACGACAACTGGAACGGCGGCACGTACGGTCACGCAATAACGCTAACGGTTCCCGAGGACATTTTCTTGCGGGTCACGGAGGCGAGGGAAGAACTCCAAGCTCGCATTGTCACAGACTTGAACAAGCTCAACGGCAGCCAGAATGAATACGTCAGCAAAGTGTTCATTGAAATGATCACCACCGAACACGACCGGTGGCGTGAAGAATCAGGAGTTTACCGACCGCCCGTGTCGTCGCATTCGGTACCAGCCGATGCGCTTCAACGGCTATGGGGCTCTTACCATGTTCGCGTGTTTCTCAGCCACAAAGCGACTGTCAAAGTTCAAACTTCGCAGCTTAAGCAATCGTTCGCCCGCTGCGGAGTCGCTGCATTCGTCGCCCATGAGGATATTGAACCCACGCAGGAGTGGCAGCGAGAAATAGAGCGTGCTCTTTTCAGCATGGATGCGCTTGTGGCGTTGCTTACCCCGGATTTTCACGAAAGCAATTGGACAGACCAAGAAGTAGGAGTCGCAATCGGACGGGGCGTTCCGCTTATCGCGGTCAGAATGGGCCTTGATCCATATGGTCTCATGGGTAAGGGCCAAGGACTCGGCGGTTGTGGCTGGTCGGATACAAATAGCATTGCCCTAAAGACTTTCCATCTGCTCAGAAAGCGGCTTACGGACAAATCCCGACTATTCGAGTGTGCTCTGGCAGCCTATGCGGAATCGGCGGATCTTGCAGATTCAGCATGGAAAGTTGAGCACCTATTGTCGACTTTTCCGGACCTCAGCGTGAACCAGGTGGAGCGAATACTCGCGGCCTATCGAGCCAATAGTCAAAACAAAAATTCGCTGAAGGGGAGACACCTACTTTGCCCCCTCTTGACGAAGTGGACAGGAAAAGAATGGATCGATGTGCACAACGAGCTAACGTTTGCAAAGCCAGCCGAGACGGAGATTCCATTCTAATGATGCGGCCGAAATCCCGTGGCGATGGCAGTCAGCGTGCGGCCTCTTAAACAATGCAGACGATGGTTGCCAAGCGGGCCGAGCAAAGTCCATTTCAAGCCCGCGTATTACGCAAAATTCAAGTCGTGAGACACCAGCATTTCTGCGGCTTTGCTAGGTGTCAACACTCGACAAGCGGCAGAAATCCTCACTTTTTCGCATGTCAACACGCGGAAACCCGCGGCCAGCCTATTGCGCAGCGATATGAAAGTATGTTAATATCTGCCTTAATAGGGGTTAATCACTTCCCCTAGGTCGCGTCAAGGAGGACTACCATGTCACGCAAGCGCACACCAGATCACACATCTACAGAAACTTCCACACCAGAAACCACCACCGCAAACGCCGAACCACGAGCAGCCGAAGCCAAGGCGGATGGGCCGAGCTTTGCTGAGAAGGTCGGACAAAGGAAACGGGTAACAGCTCCCGACCCGTTCCCCATCGCCGGCGACTACCTCGCCGGCGTCCGGCTTTTTGAGAGCAAGGACGACCGTCAGATGGCGATCAAGTTTGACGAAAAGCCCAGCCAGGCCGTCCTCGACAAGATGCACGAGGCAAGGTGGGAATGGAAGTCGGCAGACAGGATATGGGCACAGCCCGTCAGACCGGAATCCGCCATGAGCACCCGCATCGAAGCTGAGAGGCTTTATCAGGAGGTGCGCAACATGGTCCGGCAGGGCAAAGGCATCGAAGCCGGACGAGAAGTGCCGTTCTAATCAACAGCCGTAGCCGAGGCGACCGATGACCCATCCGCCCACCTACCATCTTCACGAGCTTGGCCCCCAGGCCCAGATGATGTCGAAGAATTGCAGCAACGAGCGCCTCGCGATGGTCATGCAATATGTCGCGCTCGGCTGCATGATCGTGATGACGGGCATCGCCGCCGGCCAGGTTCTCAAAGAGGCTTTCGGTCCCTCCGATGCCAGGGGCCGAGGCCGGGAACGGTAGCCAATGTCCTGGCCCATTCCCACCACTCTCATCGTACTTAACGAACAGAGCAACGCAGCAACACGGGCGGAGGCACTCCCTTGACCTATGCCCAGGAAATCACCTTCAGGGGACCAGCCTATCCTGTTTCCACTCGACGGTTCCCCCGAACCTGAGAAACCACTACACTCAACATCCAACGGAGATGACCATGAAGTACAAGACCATCGTTCTCGAACTCCTGCAGCAGCGGACGGAACTGCACGAACAGCTTCGTCTGACACGCCGGTTACTGCCGACAATGGAGGCATACGCGAAGGAGCTGAAGGCCGGCCACGAAGCCTGGAAGGAAACGCTCGACCGGGAGAGGCCGGGCAGCGACCAGAGCCAGATCGCGGGCGAGGCGCTGGAGATAGCTCTCAAGGAACTGGAGAATCGTTTGCCCTCCGGGTCTCATCCGAACGACGACGAACCGCTTTCCCTGCACGCAGCGATGGCGTTCATCCGCAATCACACGTCGCGCGGCTGAAGGCATCACGAAACCAACCCACGCTGTTCGATTCCCTCTCTGACAATCCTCCTCCCGCCACACCGGTCCCGCCTGGGGCCTTAAGCAACGGCACTCTACTCAGCCCGCCGGGCCGTGCAAGCGGAAACCCGGTTCCCCCTGAAGGTCTCCCCCAACTTTCCGCTGGCACGGTCGCTACGCGAGCAGAGCCCCGGCTCGATGCTGAGTCCCTGGCGTGCCGTAAAGCCCCGACGGCGGGGCCGGACACGCCAGGAGAAGGAGACCGCGCCATGATGGCCACTCAGTTAAGTTTGCAGTTTGACACACCACCGCCATTCATTTCCACTAAAGCAGAGGAACCGACCCGACAATCAAAGCCGTTCCCGATCGCCAGCGGCGAGAAAGCGAAGGCCCGCGACATCATCGCCGCGATCCGCACGCTGAAGGCCATCGAGCAGGAACAGCGCCCTGCGATACCGGACGAAAAGCAACTGCTCGCTCGCTTCGGTGGTTTCGGTCCCGTCGCCCTTTCGATCTTCCCCGATCCGGTCACCGGCAGATACAAGGACGCCGGCTGGCAAGCGCTTGGCGACGAGCTGCAGACGCTGCTCACGCCGGAAGAATACGACAGTGCCAAGCGCACGACCTTCAACGCCTTCTACACCTCGCCGACCGTCATCGCGGCCATGCACGAGGCCATCGCCCGGCTGGGCGTTCCCGACCACGCCACCGTCCTGGAACCCGGCTGCGGCATCGGCAACTTCATGAGCCAGGGCACGCCCGGCAGCCGCTTCATCGGCGTCGAACTCGACTCCATCTCCGGCCGCATCGCCAGAGCCCTCCATCCCGAAGCACGACATCCGCATCGAGAATTTCCGCGACACGAAGCTGCCCGAGGGCCGCATCGACGCGGTGATCGGCAACGTGCCGTTCGCCGACCTCAAGCTCGACTACCACGGCCAGAAGCTCTCGCTGCACGACTACTTCTTCGCCAAATCCGTCGACGCGCTCAAGCCCGGCGGCGTGCTGGCGCTGGTCACGTCGCATTTCACGCTCGACAAGCAGAATGCCGCCATCCGCGAGTATCTGGCCGCGAAGGCCGATTTCGTCGGAGCGATCCGCCTGCCCTCGGATGCGTTCAAGCGGGAAGGCACCGCCGTCGTGACCGACATCGTGTTCCTGCGCAAGCGTGCGCCGAAGCGAGCCGCCCCGCCACGCCGATCCCGACTGGCTCGGCACCGCGCCGCTTCAGATCGATGGCGCAGAGGTTCCGATCAACCGCTACTTCCTGAACCATCCGGAGATGGTCCTGGGCACCTGGACCCGCAAGGACACGCTCTACGGCGGGAGGGCTACAGCGTCACGGGCAACGGCGACCTCGCCGCGCAACTCCAGGAAGCGGTCAGCCGCTTGCCGGAATTCGAGAGCCAGCCGACACCGGACCAGAAACAAGAATCCGCACCCGCGTTCATCCCACCGCCGCCGGAGAGGCACATCACGGAGGGCAGTTTCTTCGTCGGTGATGATCGCGTCATCTACCAGTCCGAAGGCGGGCAAGGCGTGCCCGTCGTCTACGGCGGCACCGCGCTCAGGGCCGACGGCACGCTCACCGGCAAGCGCCTGGCGGCACTGATCGGACTGCGCGACCGTGCCCGCCGCGTCCTGCAATCGCAGAACGAAGGCTGGCCCGAAGTGCACCGCGACGACGCCCGCCGGGAACTCAACCGGGCCTATGACCGCTTCGTCGCCGCCTACGGCCCGATCAACAAGACCACCTTCGGCGAAACCGCGGACGGCACCGTCATCCGCCGCATGCCCAACCTGGTGAAGTTCCGGGAAGACCCGGACGCGATGCTGGTCATGTCGCTGGAGGACTACGACGAGGTCACCGGCAAGGCGACCAAGGCCGCCATCATGACGAGAGACGTGGTGGGCAAGACCCCGCCCGTCACCCACGTCACGAGCGCCGAGGAAGGATTGCTCGTCTCCCTCAACCAGCGGGGCGGCGTGGACCTGCCCTTCATCGCCAGGCTCTACGGCAAGCCCGAAGAGCAGGTCATCGCCGAACTCGGCGATCTGATCTTCCATGACCCGGAATCCAAAACGTGGGCAGACCGCCGACGCCTATCTCTCCGGCAACGTCCGCGCGAAGCTCGCCGCCGCCGAGACAAGCCGGCCCGGAGTACGCCCGCAACGCCGAGGCCTTGCGTGAAGTGCAGCCCGAGGACGTGCTCCCCGGCGACATCGACGCCAACCTCGGTGCACCGTGGATACCGAGGCGCGACATCCAGGCATTCGCCGCCGAGCTCTTCCATGTCGAGCCGTCGTCGGTGCCGGTCGCCCACCTGAAGAAAGATGCCGTCTGGAGCCTGGACGCCGGATACGCCGCCAAGGCGTCGGTCGCCGCCACGTCCGAGTACGGCACGGCACGGGCCAACGGCACGTGGCTGCTGGATCTCGCCCTCAACATGAAGTCGCCGATCATCTACGACACCATCCAGGACGGCGACCGCGAGGAGCGGGTCGTCAACCAGGAAGCGACGATGGCCGCCCGCGAGAAGCAAAAGCGATCAAGGAGCGGTTCCGCGCCTGGGTGTTCACCGATCCCGAGCGCACCGAGCGGCTCGTGCGGATTTACAACGACACCTACAACAATCTGCGGCCCCGGCTGTTCGACGGCTCGCACCTCGACTTTCCCGGCATGAATCAGGCGATCAGCCTGCGACCCCACCAGAATGACGCCGTCTGGCGCGGCATGAGCAGCGGCAACACGCTGCTTGGCCCACGTCGTCGGCGCCGGCAAGACCTTCACGATGGCCGCGACCGGCATGAAGATGAAGCAGGCCGGGCTCATCAAGAAGCCGATGTACGTCGTGCCCAACCACCTGCTGGAGCAGTTCGCCCGCGAGTTCATGCAGCTCTACCCCAATGCCAAGCTGCTGGTCGCCGGCAAGGAAGACCTGACCCGCGAACGCCGCAAGATCCTCACCGCCAAGATCGCCAGCGGCGAGTGGGACGGCATCATCGTCACGCACAGCAGCTTCGAGCGCATCGGCATGTCGCGCGAATACCAGGAGAAGTTTCTACGCGAACAGATCGCCGAATACGACCAGTTGCTCCGCGAGCACGCCGCCGATAAAGGTGCCAACCGCAACCTCATCAAGACCATCGAGAAGCAGAAGGCCGCGAGATGCGAACGGCTCAAGGACTTGCTCGCCGAGGACAAGAAGGATGACGGGCTGGTGTTCGATGAACTCGGCGTCGATCATGTTTTCATCGACGAGGCCCACTACTTCAAGAACCTGGAAACGCCGACCAAGATGGAACGCGTCGCCGGCATCCAGACCGGCGGCTCGCGAGCGGGCGTTCGACCTGTACATGAAAGCCCGCTACCTGGACGAGCAGCACCCTGGCCACGGCGTCACCTTCGCCACCGGCACGCCGATCTCCAACACGATGGTCGAGATGTACACGATGCAGCGCTTCCTTGACCCGAAGGGCTTCGGGACCGCGGCCTCGAACACTTCGACGCCTGGGCCGCCACGTTCGGCGAAGTCATCGACACGATGGAAATCTCGCCCGACGGTGCCGGGCTACGGCCCAGAAGCCGCTTCGCCCGCTTCACCAACCTGCCGGAACTCCAGCAGATGTTCCGGCCGTTCGCCGATGTGCAGACGGCCGAGATGCTGAATCTGCCGCGCCCGCAACTTGAAGGGCGGAAAGCCGATCGTCGTTGCCTGCCCGATGTCCGACGAACAGCACGAACTGCAACAGGAACTGGTCGAGCGTTACGAGCGGCTGCGCTCGCAAAAGGTAGACCCGCGGGTTGACAATGCACTTGCGATCACCACCGACGGACGGAAGCTCGCCATCGATGCCCGGATGCTCTCGGCCACCGCTCCGGATTTCCCGGAGTCGAAGGTCAACCGGCTGGTCGAAAACGTCATTGGCATCTGGAAGGAGACCGCCGCGACGCGCGGCACGCAGATGATCTTCTGCCGACATGGGCGTCAACCCGACGACGTGGGGCTACTCGCCCTACGAGGAGATCATCAAGAAGCTTATTGCCGCCGGTGTTCCGGCCGAGCAGATCGCCGCCATCGGCGATGCCGAATCCGACGCCAAGAAACAAGCTCTCTTCGAGAAGGTCCGACAAGGATCGGTGCGCGTGCTGATCGGCAGCACGCAGAAGATGGGCACCGGCACCAACGTGCAGAAACGGCTGGTCGCGCTTCATCACCTCGATGCCCCCTGGAAGCCAGCCGAGGTCGAGCAGCGCGATGGCCGCATCCTGCGGCAGGGCAACGAGAACGAAGAAGTGGCGATCTACCGCTACGTCACCGAAGGATGTTTCGACGCCTACATGTGGCAGGCGCTCGAAACCAAGGCCCGGTTCATTTCCAGGTCATGACCGGCGACAATGCCGCCCGCCGTGCCGAGGACATCGGCGGCCAGGAACTCTCCTACGCCGAGGTCAAGGCGATTGCCTCCGGCAACCCGGCGGTGCTCACGCTCGCCGAGGCCGACGCCGAGTTGCAACGCCTCACGCTGCTCAAGAAAAACCATCTCGACGAACAGTACGTCGCCCGCCGCAGCATTCGAGATTTGCCCTCGACCATCGCCAGCCTGAACGAACGGCTGTCGAAACTCACCACCGACGATGCCACCGCCACGCAGCACGCCACTGACCCGATAATCATCGAGGGCCGCACGCACTTACGAGACGACGCCCCCGCCGTTCTCGCGGAGCGGCTCGATCAGCTACCACGCAATGTTTCCAACACCACGCGCGTGCCGCTTGGCCTCTACCGCGGATTACGCTTCGGCCTCGTCCTGCATCCGCAATTCCCGGCCGATGTTTACCTCGAAGGAGCGATCCATCGTCAGACCGGACTATCGAGAGACCACCAAGGCCCGCGTGCCGTGCTCAACGCCTTGGAACGATTGGCCAACGGCTACGAATCTGAATGCGTCCGCGTCCGGCAAGAACTTGGTATCGCCGAGTCGCAGCACCGCGACTACCAGGTCCGCCTGGGAAAGCCGTTCGAGCACGAATCGTATCTGTCGGAACTCACGGATCTGCGAGACAAGCTTAAGGCCGGCCTATCGGCTGCGGCCCATGAGACGGAAAACCGGAAAGGGCCAACCGTTTCCGAACTTGCCGACAGAATCAAGGCTCTCAAAGCCGCCCACACCATCGACGCCACGCCGCACCACGTCCAGCGGCGGCAGGCTACCGCCGAAGAGCCGATCACCGCCCGCATCCGCCGCCGGCAGGGCGTGGCCGGCGAGGCGGTTCAAGCCGATGGTGAATCCGAAGGAGAGCAGATGGTGGAGAGCGAGACCTCACTCGCCAAGCCGCCCATGACCTTCCAACAACGCATTGCCCAGCAGCGGCAGACCGCCGACCAAGGACCGTGCCTCCCCTAACCTAAGGATGTTCATCAGTTCGCCGGTAATTCACATTTTAAGTGTAAAACGTTCCCTGTAGAGGAACGAATCGCGAACTAGATGTTAATTTGCCTTGACATGATTATGTTTAGAGTGCAAAATGTTCCCCAATAGGGAACAAAATGATGACAAAACAGAAGCCTAGTAAAACGCTGGGCCCGAGGTCCGCTCTACTGGTGACGGCTTTGCATGAGCGGGGCCGCCCAATTTTCACCCTCGCCGATGCTCAGAACATCACCGGCCTGAAGGAAACCTCGGCGCGGACCTTGGTCCACAAACTGGTTGGCCGCGGAATAGCGACCCGGCTTCGGCCTGGGGTGTTCCAGCTGGTCCCCCCCGAACTAGGCCGGGAAAGCGAGTACCTCGGCAACCCCTACGTGGTCGCTCGGGAATTGATGGGAAACAAACCGTACTATCTCTCGCATGCGTCGGCAATGGACATCCACAACATGGTGACGCAGCCGCAACTGGTGGTCTGCGTGACCTCACCCAAGATAATACGGGGGCGGTCAGTGCTCGGGACGGAATTCCGTTTCATCCGTTGCAAGCCGGCGCATTTCTTCGGGACAACCGACCACTGGGCGAACAAGCAGGAAAAAGTCACGATCAGTGACTTGGAGCGCACCGTGCTGGATGGCTTGCGGCAACCAGAGTATTGCGGCGGAGTAACCGAGGTGGCGAAGGGCCTCTGGATTCGTCGGGCCGACATGGATGTGGGCCGGCTTGTCGAGTACGCCCTGCGTCTCAAGATCGGCGCCGTCATGCGGCGCCTCGGCTTCCTGATGGAGATCTACAACCTTGGCACTGCGGCCGACAGGGAACGGCTGCGTAAGCATGCGACCGGGACCTACTCGCTACTTGATCCGATAATGCCTGCCCAGGGCAAGCACACCGCAAAGTGGCACTTGCGGCTTAACGTGGACCCGGAGGAATTTCGTGCCGTGATAGGGACGTAGAGAATGATTCCGCAGCGTAACCTTGCCCTGCTCTCCAACCGCCTCGCTCAAAGCGGCGGGCGCCGTATACCAGAGGCTGTGCTGGAGCGGGATTACTGTCTGGCGTGGTTTCTGATCGGGCTTTCGCGGACGCCGCTCAAGGACCGGCTGGCCTTCAAAGGCGGGACGGCGCTCAAACGGTGCTACTTTGGTGACTACCGGTTTTCCGAAGACCTGGACTTTACGCTGACGGCCGAAGTGCCCTTCGACGTGATTCGCCAGGAACTTGAGCCGGTCTTTGCTGAAGCGGCCCGGCTGGGAGGTATAACCATTCGGTTCGCCCATGAAGACAAGCAGCCCCACCAGAATAGCCACACCTTCTACCTCAGCTACGAAGGGCCTCTCCCGGCAACTGCTAGGCCCAAGGAGGTCAAGGTGGACATCACGATCAAGGAGAAGATCGTTTTTCCGCTCGAATCACGGAGAGTGTTGCGCGCGTACGCGGAATATCAGGACCTGCCCGAAGACGCCGAGATTCTGACGTATTCGCTGGGTGAAATTGCCGCCGAGAAAGTGGTTGCCCTGCTCGATGCTGCACGGAACGAACCGCGTGACCTCTACGACATCTGGTTCTTAACGGGCGACGGGCACGCTGATCTGCGACAGTTGATGCATGCAATTGAAGAGAAATGGGCGTTCCGGGGAAGGAAGCCCGCTGACGTACGCGATGCCCTTGCATCGAAGGAAATTCGTTACAAGAAACTCTGGGATATGCGTTTGGCGCCACAGATGGCCGAGTTGCCTGAGTTTGCCGAGGTTTTTCGATCCGTCCGTCGAGCACTCCGGGAGGCAGGAATCATCCGGAAGTAATTAACCGTTCCCGAACAGAGCAGGGGGCGCACCGATGCTGGTTGTCAGGTAAAGCTGCACGCAACAATCAAATCACTCAATAGAACGTTGCGCAAAATGCGGTTCCAAGCCGATGGTAGGGGCCGAGGCGTCAAGTGGACCCTCACACCCACTATCTGACAAGTACCTGAGAACTACCTGGCATCTCCCTTAGCACGTCAAATCGTCGTCGATCACAATCGCGTAAATAATAGTCTTGCGGACCGAGGTGATGATGATCGACCTCAGGTGCGAACAAATGCGCAGCCTGACTCAGGCCACCAAAGACGTTCCTGGCAATCCACACGTCTCCACGCTGATCCGGTGGTGGAGACGTGGTGTGCGTGGGATCCGACTCGAAACAATAGTAGTCGGAGGTCGTCGATTCACCAGCTTGGAGGCCATACAGAGATTTGTCGCTCGCCTAAGTGAACCGCATTCCACTGCGGTATCGCCGAGAGGGGCGCACAAAGTCTCACGCGTTGACGAGCAGCTTGATCACGAGGGTATTCGTTAGCTTGTGCGAATCAACCTGAAGAGTAGACCGAGCAATCGTTGATGTTCGCACTCAAAACGGGCAACATCGGGTGCAAGTGGCACCCGAGGACTGCTATGAGGGCGACGTGTGACAAGGATTAAAATCTAGAGTTTGAGACGGAGACAAACAAACTACGAATCGCACCTTGCGCGTTTTCTCATTTGTGGAAGTCTCGTTGTCAAACAGAAAAAGGCCCGGCTATCGTGGCCGGGCCTTCGTGAACAATCATTCACGCGGTGCCAACTCTTGCAAGGACCTTGGCCCGCAGCACGGAGGTCACTTGATGGTAATCACATCCGCAGCCCACGTCAACGGACAAGTTCCGAGAACGCACGGAAAGGGGAAGTTTCGACCTGCCGCCAATGAAGCCGGCGTCAATCGTGCGGCAAGAAAGCACGTGCCGCAATTGATCATTAGTGTCGGTGAAGTGCGCCGCGAAATTAGTGGACAGGATTTGGTTGATGACAAAGTGCTTTGGGGCCTGCGCACACTTTGTGAGAATTCGACGGAATTGGTTCTTGTGAGCTTGAACGATCTGCTTGCGTTCGATGACACGCAACGGTGGTACACACTGGACTTCATAGCTGGGCTGCCTCGATGTCAAGTACGCGTGGGACAGAACGACCATCTCAACCTATTCGACGCCGTCTTGGCGCTCTTGCCTGATACTAGTGACATGACGCGGTTTAGGCGCGGTAAGTTGGCGGCGCTGGAGGCCGCCGTCATCTTATTTTCCGATGCCCTGGAAGGCGCCTGCGACCGTGTTCGGGATCGGCTCCGAGAGTTGAAAGTCACGGGGATCAGGACTGCCGACCTTCAACGGGAAGCGCCGCGCTCCAAAAACAACTAGCCAAGGATTCTCACCAAGACAACACAGTTGCTCCACAGCAAACCGTGCGAAGTATTTTTTCGGACGCTCCTGTTACCGATGACATTGTTGTGCCGGCCGGCTGGAGTGTCACCACGCATGGCGTTACACGACGAGGCACGGAAGACAAAACGAGCCTAGTGTGGCCCGTGATCTTGACGGAATTAGGTCGAGATACCAACCGTGAGGTACAGGCGGTTTCAGTGGCATGGCTTGATGAAGATAAATGGCAGCAACGACTTGTAGACCGCGATGTTATTGCAAACGCCCGTACGGTCGTTGACTTGGCGGCCTATGGCTTACCCGTCAATTCAATCAACGCGAAGATGTTTGTCGCGTATCTCGCTGCTTTTGAAGCCGAGAATAAGAGCAAACTGCCGATAACCAAGTTCGCTCGAAAAATGGGGTGGCAGCAGTGCGACCAGCACGCGGACGCATTTCTCTGCGGCAGGCTCACTTGATCACCGAAACGGGTATCCGCGAGACTCCGACGAGGCAGGCAGGCGGATCCGGCAGGAACGATCAAAAACATGTGCACTTCCGCGGCGCGGACGAAGGAGATGACCAAATCGCGCGAGGATTCTATAACGCAGGCACCTTTGAGGGCTGGCTGGAAGCTATCGCCCCTATCGCAGATTACGCCCGGGTGAAATTGGGATTCTATGCAAGCTTCGTTCCTCCGATGCTCTCTATCCTGAAGTCACCAAGTTTTGTTCTGAGCTACGCCGGGCCCACTACCGGCGGCAAAACGACGTCCTTGCGAATTGCGGCCAGTGTATGGGGCAATCCGAATGAGTGTGACCCCGCGGGTGCCGCGCTGTCCACTTGGAACGGCACCGCCGTCTGGCGGGAGAGAGCCCCCGCGGTCATCGACGGCATACCGTTCATTTTGGATGACACCAAACAGGTCATGGATAGGGCTGATGTTGCCAAGACCATTTATAACGTCACTCAGGGCCGAGGCCGAGGCCGTGGATCCGTTAGAGGCATTGCCCGACAGGAAACATGGCAAACGGTCTTGATGATGAGCGGAGAGCAGCCCGCGGCCAGTTTCACGCAAGACGGGGGCACTAGAGCCCGTGTGCTGGAGCTCTGGGGCTCACCGTTCGGCGACCAGGTGGTAGGAGAGGTAGTACGCGGACTTAGTCAAGCGGTCGGAGAGCATTTCGGGCACGCCGGACCACGCTTCGTTCACTTCCTTCTCGAACGTAACCAGGATTGGGATTTCCTACGCGGTGCCTACAGTCGTTGTCTGGAGGCTTTCGAGCGGCGCGCGAATGGTCATCCAGTCGCCGAGCGCCTGTGCGCTCACTTCGCTGCAATCACACTTGCGGCGCAGGTCGTGTGCGAGGCGTTTGCGTTGCCATGGGAATTTGCGAATCCAATTCATCCACTGTGGAGCGAACTTGTCGGCGAGGCCAAGGAAGCCGATCGGGCGGCAGCCGCCCTCGACTACATGATGAATTGCGCCGGCGGCAACCACGACAGATTCTGGGCCCGCCGTAGCGAACGGATGCCTCCTCATGGTGGATGGTGGGGGCGGTGGGATAGAGGTGAGCTTCCTATGCCGCAGAGGAGCGAGGGCGAGTCGACCTGGTCATGGATTGGGTTTCTCCCTCATGTGTTGGATCAATTACTTTCGGAGGGTGGCTTCGAGCCCACAAGCATCATCCGCACGTGGCATGACAGAGGATGGTTACGGGTGACGCACGAAGCCGCCCGGCGGCAGTACAAGGCCAGACTCGGCAAGGGGACGGTTTGGTTCGTTGCGATCCGTCGTCAGGCGCTTGATGCCGCGGAGGCGGGACGAAGAGTGGGAACCTAGTGGGAACTTTGTTCGAGGTAAGAAAATGGTGATGTTTTCGCAGAAAAAAATGATTTTGTTGTTATTGTTTCTTAACGTTCCCTCCGTTCCCACGGTTCCCATGGAAGGGCTACCTAGATCGGCAGATTTTTCCCCAACTCATTCCTTAATAACCGAACCAAGCCAAGTAGCTTCATATCCCCTTCCGGTGGGAACTGGGAACCTAACCACATTCACTTGTCTAACCCTTTTGGATGTAGTCGTTTAGGCGGTTCCCACTGGCTGGGAACGACCGAGGATTCGAATGAGCAAGCACAGGCAGCGCAGCGAGACGATTCTCCATACATGCGAAGCACCTTCGCAATACGACGTTTACCACGCCGCCAAGGCCTATGTACAGAGCGGTCTATCGCTCATACCGATCCGCGCCGACGGCAGCAAGCAGCCGGCGTTTGAGTTATTGCCACAAGTCTGGTGCCCGTTGCGCAGGAGGGCGTCCCGAAAGTGGGGTGTATATCGCGAGCGGCAACCAACGCTTGAAGAAATCACCGACTGGTTCAACACTGGCGCAGGAGACTACGGCATGGCGATTCTGGCCGGCGCCGTGAGCGGCAACGTGGAGATCATTGACCTCGACAACTGGAGTGTCGTTGAGCCGTGGATTGATCGGGTCAAAACAGCGGCCCCAAAACTTTTCCAAAAACTCGTGTGCGTAAAGACGCCTCGCCCGGGGATGCACGTCTACTATCGCTGCTTCACAGTTAGCGGCAACCAAAAACTGGCCCGCGCCCCGGATCCGGAACAGAGCGATCTCAAACCTAAAACCATCATCGAGGTCAAAGGTGAAGGCGGCTATTGTCTGGCGCCGCCATCGCCGGCCGGCTGCCACAAAAGTGGCCGTTGTTATTTGCTTGATGGGAAACGAGATTTGACCCAACTAGCGACGATCACACCTGAGGAGCGCGAAGTGCTCTTGGCGTGCGCGCGCTCACTCAACACTTGGCAAGATGTGGCTCGGCACAAGCAATACAGTCCGCGACAACAATCTGTCTTTCACTTCGGCCGCCCCGGCGACGATTTTAATGCCCGCGCCGACTGGGCCGAGATACTGACGCCGCATGGCTGGAGGTTTCATTGCGAAGGCGGAGACGATTCCGACCATTGGACGCGCCCGGGCAAATCAACGGCGTGTAGCGCCACGACCAATTTCAAAGGAACCGGACTTCTATACGTGTTTAGCTCAAATGCTGATCCATTCGAAGAGCGGACAGGTTACACCAAGTTCCATGCGTATACCCTTCTCGAACACAAAGGAGATTTTTCTGCTGCGGCAAGTGCATTAGCGGCGCTGGGGTACGGACAACGTTCACTAAAGGGGCAGTCATACCACAATCCATTTAAGCGGTATGCTAGTTATCGAAAACGCGAGTCTTCCCCCCAATCTTAAAATCTACATTTGAGAACTGAGGTTGTGCAATGGTTGGTCATCGACGGATGATCGATGGTTTGCTCCGTGCTGCACGCGCCTCACTCAACAACAAGCCAATGGTCGGTGGCACCTTTGGTCGAGGCTTGCCAAAGCCCGGCGCCTTCGCCGCCGGCCGTGTCCCAGACCGCTAGCCATGCGATCCCCTCCTGTGGACGCCCCCGAGGGCGGGGTCAGCATGCAAAGGGCCCGCGTCGACCTGACATCAATGAGGCCGGCGCCCCACAACCCCGAAGCAGAGACTACCGAAATTGATTCTTGTCGTCGTTGATTCGCCGAGTGGTGTGAACACGTGGCCACGAGTTTTTCATCCTGAAAGGACCTCAAATGTTGACCAAGTATCGCGCCTTAGTGACGATCCTTAATCGACTCCCCCGTGAACCGTTCAACCTAGCACGCTATGTCGAACGCTGCCCGCCTGTGGGCAAGCTACCGCTCCCGGAACATACTTGGGCCTTCATCGGCTCGCTGCATTATTACGCGCGCTGCATGCGGTGGGGCTACTTCTTTTTGGAGGTCCTTCGTCCTGTAGTTGCAATCGATTCTCGCTGGGTATCTTTAGAGGAGCGACTAGGCACCAACATTGTGCCTGGCTTACCCGAATGGAAGTGCAGCGTATTTGGCGATGACGTCTTTTTTGCGCACGAGAAGACCGGTGAATGTATCCACCTCTGCGCATGGGATGCCCCAGAGATCATCTCGGTCCACTCGCTCATCAGCCATTTCAAAAACCACCGTGAACCCGGACCCGTCGAACAGCGCCTCGACCAGTTGTTTCCCGAGGGGTGTGGATTCCGGCTCGCTCTCCACCCACTTTTTCGGAATCATCTTCTCACGCCGGTGGGTGACGGCAATCTGGAAACCTACCGCCTTGCCCGCGACTACGCTCGCCTGGACGAATTCGTTGACCTGTGGCTGGACCCGCGTCAACGTGTCTGGCTTGCGGCGGCCATTGGGGACTGGCCTGCAGCGCACGCCGCAGCCGTTGATTTGTGTCTTCCCGACGTTCCTCGCCTTACTTTCCAACGTGCCGCAGATTGTTCCGATCGGTGGGTTTTCAAGCTGCGGCAAGCGGTCCAGCGTAAATCGGACAGCGACGCACGGGACGCTCGATCATGGGTCAAGTGAAAGACGGCAATGGTTTCAAAATCTAGATTGTAGATCACACCATGACCTGCTTCATCCCGTAGACGGCGCTGTCTGCCTGGCAATGACAAAAATGAGCCCTTTCGAAAATAATCGATCTGGATTAGCTTCGAAACAGAATGGCCGGGCCGCGCTAAATGTTGCTGGGCGGTGCGTCCGTGCCTGGATTCGGCACCGGCTATGGAGACAACGCGATGGTAGCTATGTCTGGGGTCAGCGTCAAATGGGCATATATCAACATATATCAAAGAGTGCATCCACGCCTTTGAAGACTAAGAGCCTCTAACAAAATGACCCAACCAAGCACTTGTAGCAGATCAAGCTACATCCCAACGTAAGGAATGCTCGATGAATGTCGGCGCGACGTTCGTAGCGGACACGCAAGCGACGATATTGATGCAGCCAACTCAGCGTCCGTTCGACGACCCACCGGAATACCCCCAGTCCGCTGCCGTGTTCGGCACCGCGCTTGGCCAGCACCGGCGTGATACCGCGTCTACGCAGTTCCTTGCGATGCGGTTCCGAATGGTAAGCCCGATCACCCTGAACCCGTTGCGGCCGATGACGAGGTCGGCCGGGCTTCCCGCCGATCGACGGGATCGCATCGACCAACGTCAGCAGTTGGGTCACGTCGTGACGATTCGCGGCACTGACCTGGGCTGCCAACGGAATGCCGTTGGCGTCCGTGACCACATGGTGTTTCGAGCCTTTTTTGCGGCGATCGGTGGGGTTGGGGCCGGTGTCCGCCCCCCAAAAACGGCGCGCACGGACGCGGAATCCGCAACCGCGCGAGACCAATCGATCTTGTCGGCCTCGCGCAACTTGGCCAACATAACCCGGTGGAGTTTGTCCCAGACGCCGAGCCGTCCCCAATCGCGCAGGCGTCGCCAGCAAGTCATCCCACTGCCGCAACCAAGTTCCTGCGGCAGATACTCCCAGGGAATGCCCGTTTGGAGCACGAAGAGAATGCCCGTCAGAGCCTGTCGATTGCCGATGGGCTTGCGACCTGGAAATCGTCGTCGTCGGGGCTTGGCCTTCGGAAGATGGGGTTCGAGTTCCGCCCATAACGAATCGTCCAGCAGTACCTTGGCCATGATCGTACCTCCTTGTACGCCCATGACATTAACAACCGTAACTGTTTCGACCTAGGTCATTTTGTTAGGCGCTCTAAGTCGACGCCAAGGTCGGCCAGTGCTGTGCACAAAGGTCGGGCATCGGCTGATGCCCGATTCGCGTCCGCGCCGCAGGAAATAACACCAACGTTCGGCGATAAGGCGAAATCCTTCGATGCGACCGAACTGGATCAAAGCCGCTCTTGCAGACGTAGAAGAACAGGCCGGCGGAGAGCAGCTACGACAAAAGGCTGCAATTCTCAGTGCATGCGACATTAGTGTGTGGCGGGGCGCCGAGCGGGTCGCGTTTTGGCGGCCTTGGTCGATTCTCTCAAGGGGCGGACGGGAATCGCGCCTTTGAATAGACGGGCGCTCGATTGAACGGAGTTGTAGCCGACGCGATTCACTTTTAGATCGGATCTAATGCTGGAGCGTGGAGGGCATTTGAGATTCTCGTTCAGCCGTCGACGGGACCTAGCCTCTTAAACATACATTTTGGCCAACCCTCCATCCACTTCCCACAATGAGCCAGGTACCCATAGTTGTCGCCGCTGCGGCGCTTATTGAGGATCTACTATGCGCGAGCGCGATGGTGAAAAAGCCGCCGAATCAATACGCCGTCTTTGGGAGGCAGGGCGTGCGAGTCTCAAGCAAATGCGATTACGCCGACAGAAAGAAAGCCCAATACTCAAGAAGGACTTCTTTGAGGCGGAGGCCCGTCGAACTCGACTGAATCCGGACACCGTCGGCAAAGCGCAGAGAGTGGCTCGGGACTTTAGCCGCGCTGAGATTAATCAACTGTGTGCGCTCGCACATAAAGGGACTTCCGACTTTGCCGCATCGCACGTCGTCATCCTACTTCGCGCACCGCACAAACATCGACTCGCTCTGGCGAGAGCCGCGGTTCGAAATGAATGGAATACTCAAATGCTGGCGGCGATCCTTCGTAATCGCTTCGGGCGCCGTCGACATGGAGGCAAGACTCCGTACGACGCTAAGAATCCGATGCAAGCAATATTGTGGCTCGAACAAATGTGTGAGAAGTGGTGTCGTTGGTGCGATGCCAACCGTCCATACTTCTCGGACCAAATGAAACGCAGAATTGATGCAGCCAAAGCAACACTTACCTCGGTTCAGGACTTGGCAGCCGCCCATCTCACTCGACTTTCTGAGCGCCCATCGAAATCGACGCGTGCTCGACACGCGCGGGTGGGATAACGGAATACCATCCGCCCGAAGCCACCAAACCAATCCTCAAGTCTGGATCTTAGACGCGGGAACAGGTAACGGCTTCTCGGTACTCAAACGTCGAGGCAGCCCCTCCCGTCTGATTGCCTGTTGACCAACTCATGCGCAGAACTTACGATGGAGAGGATGGTTAGGTGGTCAAAATCTAGATTTTAGATAGTGGTTTCCGACAGGAATATTCTGCATGGATGCAATGCCGCGTTATCCCCGCCGCCAACTCTCCGATCCATTTCGGATGCCCGCCTGGCGATGGAATCGCGCCAGAAAGCTGAGCAGTTCGAAACATCGCCTGTCGCGCTTACAGGACGACAAAGACACTTTGGCTGCTGTGGCGTATTTACGTGCGCTGGCCAAGGGTGCTGAAGTCAAGCAACTTTGGCCCGTCATAGCTGCCGCGCAAGAACTTGCCTTTGAGGACTCCAGTCGCCTCTGGGAACTGCGGGCGCGCTTGCTTGCCGGCCAATCGGATGCAGAGATTGGGGCCTGTTGCAGGTTGCCTGTCGACGTCGTTCGTGTGTTTGAGTCGCTCTTTTTTCACGTCCGTGACCACCTGCACAGCCGCGATTGGATCTTGCTCCAGGCCATCACATGGGGCCCGTGGACCGAATTCCATGCTCACCAACTATCGAGCCTGTGGGCGACTTTTGCTTATTTCGGCGGCCCGGCAGTCCTGGATGTCATCATCCGTGTATCCCAGAATGCCGATATGCCCTGCTGGCCGATGATTCCTGACCTCAATGAAGGGCAAGCGGAACAAAGTGCCCGAATGGCAATCGCAGCACACATGATTCCAACGGATGCTGGACCGCAGCAGATAACTGCTCTGATGCTGGGTCTTCGGCGTTATGAGTCGACAGAAAGTGAGCTGCGTACTCAAGACTCAATCCAGGAAAAGATCGATGCGTTGGCCGAACAACTGTCAAGTGTGATCGCGGCAGCCGGGGCCAAGAAATTGTCCAAAGCAGCGGTGGCGTAGGGGCCCATGACACTGGAAACATGAGGGCTGCATGCCCAAGCGGGAAACTTTGTCAACGGTGGGACAAGACAACGCCGAAGATGGCCCATTATGAGTTGGCAAGCGAAAAAGCATGGCGACCCGAAAGGGTACTACTATCGCTCCGTGCGAATAAACGGGCGACCGACGAAACAGTACGTCGGGCGTGGACCAGCCGCCGAACTCACGGCCCAATTGGATGAGATGACTCGCGAGCGCCGTCGCAAGGGTCGTCATAGCGCACGCCAGGTACTGGCAAAAGCGGATCACGCAACTCATGGTTTTTGCACGGTCGTATTGTTACTTGTTCAGGCTAGGCTCATCGAGAGCGGTTACCATCTGCACCACGGTGACTGGAGGCGACGAAAATGTCAGCGCAAAGTGTAGTTGACACCCCAATCGTTTCGGGTCCCAAGCGAAAAAAGCCGGCGCCAATCGCGGCTAGGCAGGAGGGTGATGCGAATAAGGCATCGATTCTGGAAGGCAAACAATCCGGCCCACCGGCGCCGGCCATATCCAAACAAAAATCGGGAGAGGAATATGGTGATATAGTTCGCGGGGCCACTCGGGCGACCGTCACGCCCAGAACGCCTGACGGATTACCAAACGCTTCCGTGCCGTTTCCACGAGTTCAAGAGACATTGCCTTTCGCCACCCCGGTAGCAGATCTACCCGAAGACGCTCCATCGCCGAAATCGCGTAACGCAGACAAGTCGAACAAGGCGGCTTCCGCTTCGGAGAAAGTTGCCAAGGCTCCCAGCAGTTGGTCCGAATTTCTAGGCCCATTGGTATCTCGGGCCAACGCGGGCGACGAGAAAACCATTCAAAGCTTACGAGCAGTCCTTGACGATCACAGTGAGATTTGGACCGTATGCGGCGATCTCGGTCAACTTACAATGCAGTCTTGGGTAGATTTGATTGCCGAGGGTAACGTGTTAATCGTGGAATCGCTCTCGCGTAAGATCGGGGCCATGAGGGATGACCTCACCGGCTTAAATTCCAGCCGACTTGAACTAATGATGGTGGAGCAGATCATTCTTACATGGCTGCAAGCGCGGCACGCAGAACTGTGCGCCACGCATGCCAAACCCGGATCTCTCGACCAGGCGGCGGCCAGGCTTCGTCGAATCGAAAGCGCCGAGCGTCGCTTTCTGAACGCGATGAAGTCGCTTGCGACACTCCGTGATTTGCTGAATAAGGAGGAATCCCGACCAGCACTTCGACTTCATCGAGGCGCCGGCGGTACAAGGAAGAGCCGTACGGCAAAAAAGCCGGAAAAGGCGTCGTCACGGAAGGGCCGAACTAACAACGCACTCTAGATTTTACGGCCTAATAAAGCCCATTAACGATCAAGCCGTAACCACCAAAGTCTAGTTGCGAACGGACGGATGCGTCCAATTCTTCGTGCCACTTCGCTGTCTGTCATGGTGCCGAGTACGGTGTCTTCCTCGCTGTCTAGGGTAATGCCCGTTTTGGCATCGTCCTCTAACCTGTATTAGGTATTCGGTCTAACAAGCGTCAGCCCAGCACACCACCCTCAATTCCAGCTTCGCAATTCTTCCACGAGTGTTAGCACCTCGCCGCGGCGTTTCTCAAACACGCCGAAGAGCGCCAGGATCCCTACTCCCAGGACGATTCCCGATGCCCACAAGATCCAAGTCTGTTGGCGGTCCACGCCCGCGTGCCAGATCATGGATCCGATCACGACTACCAGGAACGCCACTCCCAGGAACAAGAACGCACGCACCCGCAGCAGCATGCCGGCCAGAACGCCAATGATGCACAGCACGGTCAAGACCAGCGGCATGACAACTGATTTCCCAAGTCCGGCAATGAACATGTCCGCCGTCGATGACACGTAGATCGTAATCAGCGCGAGATAGCGAATGGCGGTGCTTTGCTGAGGCGTAAGTCGGTCGCGGTTCACGTGCTCTGCCGCCAAGGCGATCAATGCAGGCGGAATCAGCCAAAGCTGCGGGTGCGTATAGAATGGAACGTCGCCGTAGTGGAGCAACACCCACAGACCGATATTCGCGGACACCGCGGCAAGTAGCGCGAAGACAAACGACCGCTTGGTGATCGACATCAAACCGTACAGTAAGCCCGTGAGAAACCACAACGTTGCATAACGGTTGTCCGGCATGACCCAGAACGTCAGCACCGGCAACATAGGCAGGAACACGCCGGTCCGCTCCAGCGGCTCGGCGAGAACCGGCAACCCTCGGCGGTGGAAATACTCGCTCAGTCCGACCCCCGCGAACGCAATCGCCATGACGATAAACGGCCAGTATTGCGCGAAGAAAGCATTCCGAAACAGCCAGGGCATCGTCATGCGTAAGTGGACAAACAACAGCACGAGCAGTATTTCCACGCCGTAGATGTAGCCGGTCCGGCCCCGAAGCGAGAGCCCCAGCGGATCGCGGCCGGGCATAACGGCGAAGCTCAACCCCGCCGCCATGAGCATTCCGAAGGCAGCCACCACAAGCGCCACGGCCCACATCGCCATCGGTTGACCGGCGACAGTGGCGGGGGCCACGGCGACTTCCGACGCCGAGAGCCGCAACATCCGATTCAACAGATTCGCCAAGGCACGGTGGCCGTCGTAAACGAACGTCTCTTGAATCAAAACCAGTCCGAGCATTCCGGCGGCGCCGACGGCCACCACGGGCCCGAGCCGGCGTGCGGTTTCGCCCCAGCCGTCGCTGCTTGATAACAGCCTCCGCAAGCCGAGTCCGGAAACAATCGCCATGCATGCCAGTGCAGTCATGAGAATCACTGAGTCATGCAGCCAAAGCCACGCAACGTCACGGTCATCGTGAGGCAACATTGCCCAGCCTGCCTCGGCCGCCGTCAGCGCGACGATCGTCAGCACCGCAACACGTATCAAGACCGATTGCTCAGGCCAAGAACGCGCGAGCAGCATTCCCGCCGGGATAAGACACGCAATCGCAGCGGCTCCGCCGTATGCCGGCTGACCGGGAACGAGGTGGAGCGCGATGGGAACGCTTACCACGCACACGGCTGCGCCCACGATGCATTGAGCACTCACGAACCAAGCCGTCTTCCATCCACTGCTCCGCGCCGGTACGTGTAGTGCACCTAACGTCGGTTGCAAGCGCGAAAGCAGTCCGGCGACGATTGCCGCGACCAGGACGTACCCGCCCAACAGCAACGCCGCCGTCCACGTGCATGCTTCAGGGCTTAGCTGTTGGCCGTGCAACCACAAGCCTACGCCGATCAAACCTGCGGCATAAAGTCCTCGCGGGGCGAATGTCGAACCCGCATCCCACGCGCGAAACACCGCCGCCAGCGTGGTGAAAGCGAGTGCGATCCACAATGGTAGCATCCGGTCCGACGGAGGATCGCCCTGCATGGTGTGAAGCGCGCCATTAACGACGCAAGTTCCGAGCACGGTCAAAGCAGCCGTGGCGGCGAATGATGGGAAAGCAGGCCAATTGCCTCGCAAGTTCTGCGGCGGCACCCAACGCCGGAGCAATAGCTCGACGACGGACCAAGAGACGGACGCCACGGCGAGGCAGATTGCATGAACCGCAAAATGATCGCCGTCGGTTTGTACAAACTTCGACGCACCGAAGATGCCGCCCGCGACGTTCAGCAGTAATCCCGACGCATACACTTCCAACGGTTGCCGTGACCAAAATGCGATGCACCCCAACGTCACGGCGACGGCTACGACAGCGACGGCCGGCAGATGCGGCCTTGTCGGATCGCCGATCGCCGCCCCCCATGCGGCTAACATCACAACCAAGAAGGCGATAGCTAACAGCCAGCGCCGGAGCGTCGGATAACCAATCTCCTGAAGCCAAGCCCGCACTGCGTGCGTGCCGAACATGTTCGCTCCCCAGATTCCCCAGCCGAGAGAGAACATGCACCAAAGCATCAGGAACCACATCATGGTCAACCCGTGATACCGCGGCCACGGGTCGCCGAACGCGGCGAAAATAGACGGCAGAAAGGCATCGCACGTACTAAGCACGCCGAAACCGAGCGCGAATGCTCCAAGCACATGAAGCCCGATTCTTGGGACCACTCTAGCGGCGAACCACACCGATGCGATGAACGCAAAAACAAACGCAACCCAACCCCACAAGCTCCCTACCGCGACGACGGCTGGGGAAAACCCCTCCGCGGGATTCAGTAGTAGCAACACGAGCGGAACAGCCAAGAGAGCGGCTGTGCCACTCAGCACGACGCCGGCGTTGGCAGACAGCAAAACCGTGCCGGGAACGCCGTGGAATTCCGGACGGGCCAGACGTTTGTGCAATCCAAGCCAGAGACCGACAACCACCGAGGCGACGATCACGTTCGCTTGCAACAGAGACACCCACCATTCGTCGCCGCCGCCGGCGTGCTCACGCCATACCGTCAATGACGCCACTAAATGGAACAGCACGCCCGCGGCGAAGAGATACGGGGCAGCGCGTTCTTGAAACGCATGACCTACCAAGACAATGGCGATCAGGAGCAGCGGTGCATTGACGGTAATGAACCACGGCATGTGCACCGAGACTGGCATGGCGGTTGCCGTGGCAGGATCGAGCAATCGGCCGACGTTAATGAGCGTCAGCGCGACCGTCGGGAGCGCGAGGCCGCACAGCGCTAAGCCGCGAGCGGCGGCGTAGCCGCGCCAGTCACGCGCCCACAATAGCGCGGATACCAACGCAAACGCTGCCGCCAATCCCCAACGCAAGGTCGGCAGCACCGTGTAGTCACCCTCGAATGTTCCGGCAACGAGAACCGGTATCGTCGCCGTTGCAAGCACCAAGGCAACGACCGCCACCGCTGCCCATCGGTCCCAAAGCGCGGCGATAAGAGCAATGGAAACCACGGCCAGCAGAACCCACGCCCCGATGCCGAACGCATGCGGCAGCACGGATTCCGGCCAAAGCATGAGCGTCTCGCCGACCGTCGTTCCGCTTAGCTCGCTCGTGATGGATGGAATCAACGCAAGCACCGGGATCAGCAGTTGTGCGATGACCAACGAAGCCAGCACCGCCCGGTCTACAGTGATCCAGCGTGGTTCGAGAAAGGGCCGTACGACTAAGCTCGCTCGCAGCGTGATCCGTGCGGCGATCCAAAAGAGCGATAACGCGCCGAGGCCAAGGCCGAAGGATTGCAGACTTCGCGGATCAAAAAGCCGGGCGGGGTGGCCGAGCACGTAATCAATGAACCACGTTTGCCCGTCGAGCCAAACGGCGACTAAGTAGATCACCCCAACGGTAAGCGCGGATTGAGCGCCAGCGAATCCAACTGGGTTGCTCCGCATCCCGGCGATGACGAATGCAAGTCCCGCCAACCACAGAAATCCAAGCGCCGGGATAATCCAAGGTTCCGGCGTGGCGAAAAGAAAAGGGACCGAAATCGCCGCCGAAACTGTCGCTGATTGCAACAACGGCTCGCGGAACACGGCTCGCCTGAGTTCGCTACCTCGGGCCATTACGGCGCCGGCGAGCGTGAGCGTCGCATGTGCCAATAATGCGATATCCGACAACGGCGTGGGGAATGCCAAACCCATCCAGCCGCATGCGACTGCGGTGGCCACCAACAATGAAATCCCGGCGATTCGCGCTAGTGCTTTGTTTCGTTCCACTCTGGCCAAAAACATGGCGAGAACAAAGATGCAACCACTCGTCATCAAATGCTCGACGGCCCAGGCGGGGTTTTCCAATGCTGCCCATGCCCCAAGCAACACGGCCGCAAACGCAAGTACCTTGCTGAATTGAATCGCCGGGTTCAATAACTCCTTTACCCCGGATGCAATGAGTAACCATCCCGCCACGACGCCCAACGCAAGAGCCTCGGCTGAAAGCGCTGCCGCCCAAATTGCGTCTCGCGCTGGGTAAAGCCACCACAGACCCCACAGCGTGGCGCCGACAAGCAGCGCGAGGCCTAAGACCGTAACGAAAGAACGTTGCCAGCGAAGGTTACAAACAAGACTCCCGATGCCGAAAATCGCGTATAGGATCATCGGCGGCACGGGATCATCGAGCCGCAGCCAGCCCAGAGCGGGAAACGTCATCCCAATCAGGCTGATCGCGGTACCCACACCTGCGGCGATCGAATATGCCGAGCCATCGTGCACACGGCCGTACCGGAAATTCATCTCGGCCGCAGTCGCGAAAGCCGCCACAAGGCACGCCAGCGCCCATGAGCTATCCGTTGAGAACAACATGAGCGGGACCAACGGCTGATTGTGCCTTAGCGCGCCGCCGATCAGGTGCCAGATCGTGAGATAACCGGCAGACAAACTGAGCAGGGCGCCGGCATGGACAACAGGCAATTGATACTGAAATGCGATCGCCGTTAGAACAACAAAGTTGATGATGCCGACGATCATGACCGGCAGCGGCATCGGCCACGCCAGGGCAATCGCGACAAGCATCCCGGCCATGCCTGTTAGTCCGACGGCGGTGCCTACGGTCCGCCAGCCGGCTGCCGCTGTGTCACCGGCTAGATGTTTGTGAACGGCGGACCCGCCGACAGCCAAAGGCAGGCACGCGAGCGTCGCTAATATCGCCACGCGCGAAAACGTCTCGGCGAGAGTGAAGCCGAGATGCACGTTCCACAAAACCACTAGGCCCAGCGCCACCGTCAGTGCGAAGGTGCTCATTCCGAGAAGGCGAAGCAGGATGCAAGCTTGCGCTACGGTCGGCGCCGAACGCCTGTCGGCTTGCAACAACACGACACCGGTCGTCAGAAACTGGCAGAGAACCGGCACGCCGCCGGCCAAAAGGACGCGCAACGAGTCGGTCGCCTCGGCTGAATGAAGCAGTCGCGGTACCAGCAATTGGCCGGCGGAGATGCCAAGGTTGGCGCCCACGTATGCCCATCGGGCCTGCGGCGCAAGCACCCTTCCGGCCAGCGTCAGAAGGCCTCCGAATACCGCGAAGCCGAGTCCTTCCGCAAAGAACACGGTGACGCTTGCGGAGTTTCCTACCTGAGCTGTGGTCAGGGCCAAGAGATTGAGTGGGACCAAGAGCGTGGCGATGATCAACAGACCGCGACTGGTCGCCTCCAGCTTCCAGTGGCGCAGTGTGTACAGCCCCGCGCCGAACAACCCCGCGGTCACGGCCACAAAAATGCCGAACTGATAGAGCGGATTCTCTTGAAGCGTTTGCCACAGACTGATCACGAGCGCGATCGAACACCCGACGATCAACAACCCGCCGACCAATTCGCCCCACAGGATGTTCCGTTCCTCCATGAAAGCCGCGAGCACATCGGTAACGGAGCGCCTCGGCGGCTCCTCCTGAGCCGACATTACGGGTGCGGCGGCATCGGGCTCGACCGCTTCAATGGCGGACACCGCTGTAGTCACGGCTGTCGGCGTCGGCACGAGAGCCGGCATCGGTGATGGTTCCGGCACGGTCGCGGGCAATGGTTCAGGTATGAGAACGACCGTCATTGCCGGAGCCGGCGGCGATTCGGGATGCCGCAACAACTGGCGGCGCGCATCAATTTGATTTTGGACGTGTCGAGCAACGTCGTCGGAAAGGAGATGGTTGCGGCAGAAGCGATTTAACTGGTGTTCCGTCGTCGCCAGATCATTCAGTTCCCGCGCGGTCGCACTATGCCAGTGCAGGCCGCAGTTAACGCAGTACGGGAATCGAAGCGGAACAAGCTGGTCGCACGACGGACAGCGCTGTTCTTCGGTAGTGGGCGGCGATCGCCCGGATGGAAAAAGCGATTGGAGCGTCCACCGGCCTGCTTCCCAAAGCAAATGGCCGATGAGCGCGAAGAAGAACAGGAGAAAGCCGAACAGACAAAGGCCGCCGAGGAAGGTTTCCCACACAAACAAGTTCCCCGCACAGGCCAAGCTCACAGAAAACAGGCCGATACTGCCTCAAAACCATTGTACATCCAGCATCGCCGAAGAAGGTCAGCTACCAGGAGCGGATTGCCGCAATGGCCGAAAACGGTTACTGGAAATCGCTGCGCGGGCACCGTTCAATGGTGAAGAGTCCGCAGAAGGACGGCGGATCGCTGAACGAGAACAGTTGGTGACGGATCTCCAGAACGGCCATGTGTAGAGGGTACTTGGGCTGCTCGGACGTCGGTTCGAGTGCTGCGCGAAGTACGAAGTTTCTAGGTACCGGCGAACCAACCGATGGCGAGTGGATCTCGCCCGAGCGTTTACCCCCTTATGTAAACCGGCACGGAGTAATGCTTCCGGAGGGGCGCGGCCTCAGTCGCCCGTTTTGGCGCAGGGTCGTACAGACCAGGGCTGGATGCTCTGATGCGTGAAACTCACAAAATCGACCGCGTCCGGAATATGCACGCACCTTCCATCGCGGGGTTGTAACCATGCTCCTTCAGCCATGCGGCTGTGGGATGATATTGAGCGGCACGCAACGCACCATGTGACCGTTCGAGCCAGATAACGACTTTTTGGATGCTTCTAATCATGTCCAGTTTTTTGATTGCTTACCGTGACGCACTCGCTTACGATAGCCGCCAATACTTGAAGTACTCTTCATGCAAAACGACGCACTGGGAGCCGTCCAATGTCCAGAAAAAGTTGTCGTCATCGACGGGTTTGGCGTGGAGTGACTCCTTGCCTGCTCAGAGTTGAAGGATTAGAAGGTCGGATGTTGCCCACCACCTTTACAGTTTTGAATACTGCCAATTCGGGTGCAGGTTCACTTCGGCAGGCAATCATCGACGCGAACGATAATCCGGGATTAGACATGATCGCATTTGACGTCGGCGCAGGTGGCGTCCAAACCTTGATGCCGACGTCGCCGCTTCCCGCCGTGACTGACGCGGCGGTAATCGATGGAACGACGCAACCGGGTTTTGCCGGATCGCCTCTTATCGTGGTCAACGGTACCGGCGCCGGCACATCCGCTAACGGCCTGGTATTGTCAGGCCAGGGCGCTACAGTCCGTGGCTTGGTCGTAAACGGGTTCAAGCAAGCTGGAATTCGGCTGAGTTCTGGAAAACATCAGATTTACGGAAACCACATCGGCGTCGACGCAGCCGGCAACGCGAAGGTCCCGAATAAATATGGAATCTACGCGGCCACCGCCGCTGACCTCAACTGGATCGGCGGCGAGTCCGCAGGAACCGGTAATCTGGTCTCCGGCAATACCGACTATGGCGTTTATCTAGCTAGCAATTCCAATCGCGTATATGGCAATCGAATTGGCACAAATTCTGTGGGAACCGCGCCCCTTGGGAATACGCTGGCGGGTATTTTTGTTTATCAATCACGAAACAATGTGCTTGGAGGTGCCTCGCCAGGAATGAGCAACTTGATCTCGGGGACGGAAATTGGCCCCGGCATCCTGATATGGGGCGGCTACGATGGCTCGGGTCCGAATGCTATTGGAAACGTGATCAAGGGCAACAGGATTGGTACTGATTCGACTGGCTTAGTTAAGATTTCCAACCATACCGGGATTTACATTGATTCCAACGCACCAAGCAATGTTGTCGGAGGTTCTGAGCCCGGGGCGGGCAACGTCGTTTCAGGAAGCACATATTCCGGGATCAAGATTCACTCGAAAAACTGCATCGTACAGGGAAACCGAGTGGGCACGGATGTAACCGGAACGGCAGCGATTGGAAACGGCGAACATGGTCTAACGATCGAGGCCGAGCATACGTTGGTGGGAGGACATGAACCCGCGGCCGGGAATGTCATCTCTGCCAACGGCTTTGCGGGCCTCAATATTTACAACGCGCAAAACGTTGTGCTGAATAATTTGATCGGTACTGACGTTGCAGGGTCCAACGCCTTACCGAATGAATATGGAATGACGGTGGGGGCTTGGGACAGCGTCATTGGCCTACCCGGCGCGGGGAACGTTATTTCAGGGAACAAGCAAGACGGCATCTTTGTTTCATACCCGGAAGCCAGAAATAACTCATTTAACGCGAACCGTATTGGCACGGACGTTACCGGCACGTATGCGCTCCCGAATGGGAAGACCGGTATTATGATTTATTTTTCTCCGGACAACAAGATAGGCGGATCGACCCCGGGCGCGGGTAATCTTATCTCCGGTAATGGTTCGACGGGGATCAATATCGGGGGCCAAACAGCCGACAGGAACCTAGTTGCGGGCAACTTTATCGGAACTGATGTCACGGGCAAGAACCCAATTCCGAACAAAGGGGATGGCATTTCTATCACCGGGAGCGCCGGGGACAACATGATCGGTGGGCTGACCCCGTCCGCGCGCAATGTAATATCTGGAAATGCCCTAGCTGGAATCGCACTCTCGTCAAGCGCCTCATCTAGCGTCATTCAGGGAAATTATATCGGCACGACTGTGACCGGAACCGCGGCCCTCGCCAACCAAACCGGAATTGCAATCCGAGCAGACGTCGAAAACACCCTCATCGGAGGCCCGACCGAAGCCGCTCGGAACGTGATCTCTGGGAACACGCGACACGGAATTCTGTTCACCAGTCAGACGAGTTATTACTACCCCAACTTCGTCCAGGGAAACTTCATTGGCACCGACAGAACCGGCTTGGTCGCGGTTGGCAATGGCGTTGGCGTGCAGTTCGAGAATGGCGCCGTCAAAATCGTCGTGGGTGGTACTTCATCCTTGATGCGCAACATCATTTCAGGCAACAGCAAAGCCGGTGTGTTCTTCGGTTCCGGCGCGAACACGAACAGCGTTCTAGGTAACTACATCGGTGCGGACGTCACGGGATTGACAGCACTTGGTAACGGCAAGGGTGTCATCGTTTCAAACGCACATACCAATACCATTGGTGGAACGATCGCTGGAACGGGGAACCTCATCTCCGGTAATGTCGGCGTGGGGCTAGACATTGAAGGGGCGAGCAGCAACACGGTTCAAGGCAATTGGATCGGCCTCGATTTTTCAGGTTCGAAGGCGTTACCCAATGGAAGTGGCGTCCGGTTTCACGGCGGAGAGTCGATGACGATCGGCGGCACGCCCACGGGCGCCGGAAATGTGATTTCCGGCAACGCGGGTCCAGGCATCACGATTTCCAAAGGCCCCTCGGGATTGCTGACGATCGCGGGAAACTTGATCGGGACCGACGCGTCAGGTTTAGCCGGGGTTCCGAACCTTGAGGAAGGAATCTATGTGACGGGCTCCTCGAATACGACGATCGGCGGTGCGACGGCTGCAGCGCGCAACATCATTTCCGGCAACTCGAAGGCAGGAATTCGGGTCGCCAGCGGGGCACTCGCGGTTCAAGGCAATTACATCGGTACGGATATCACTGGAACTGTCGCACTTGGAAATAGAAATGGAGTTGTGATCGAAGGGGCGGCGTTTACCTTAGGCGGCACAAGCGCGAATGTCAGGAACATTATTTCAGGCAATGTTGAAAACGGAGTCGTTTTGTCGGGAGTGGCCAACAGTATCCAAGGAAACTACATCGGGACCGATCCCGGCGGTACGAAAGCCCTGCCCAATGCAGTCGGTGTTTTGGTCTCACGCGGCGCATACAACCGAGTTGGGGGTTTGCTGGCGGGCGCGGGGAACCTAATCTCCGGCAACGCGGGCGCTGGCATTGCCATCCAAGCCGATGCCGGCCCGAACCTGCGCATCGAAGGCAACTGGATTGGGACGGACGCCACCGGAACCGCAGCACTGGGAAATCAGATCGGTATCAGTGTGGCCGGGCAAGGCCACCTCGTCGGCGGCATGCTTGCCGGGCGCGAAACGTGATTTCCGGTAACTCCGCGGAAGGCGTACTTGCCACCGGTGTCGGCATCATGATTCAGGGGAATTACATCGGCACGGACGTGGCTGGGGCGGCAAGTGTCAGCAACCTCATCGGTGTGTCGATCCCAGGACGCCGGGTCACGCTCGGGGGGACTGTAGCCGGAGCAGCCAATGTCGTGTCCGCGAACGTGCTAGACGGAGTTCGCATCTCGGGTGAACGAAATACCGTTCAAGGCAATTTGATCGGTGCCGATGCCACGGGGACCGTAGCTCTTGGTAACGGCGAAGCGGGAATCCAGATACTCTCGGCCCGGAATAGTATTGGTGGAACAACGGCCTCCGCGGGAAACGTCATCGCGTTCAATGGCACCGACGGTGTTGTGGTGGATACGGGCACGGAAAACGCCATCCAGCGCAATTCAATATTCGCGAATTCCGCGCTGGGTATTGTCTTATTGAATGGCGGCAATGACATTCAGGAACCACCGTCGCTGTCACAAGCCGTGTGGGCGACTTCCAGCGTGACAGTGGCCGGCGCATTAGTCAGTGAGGCCGAAACACCTTACGTCATTGAATTCTTCATTAACGACGCCTGCGACCCTAGTGGGTTCGGTGAAGGACGGCGCTACCTCGGCGACACGACTGTTGTAACCGCTTCGAATGGCGTTGCGAGTTTTGGCTTAAGCATCGGGGCCTATGTGAAAGTAGGCGAGTTTGTCACGGCGACAGCCACCGATCCAGAAAACAACACATCCGCGTTTTCTGGATGTGTTGTCGTTGAGGCAACTCGCTCTGATTCCCAACCGCCTAAGCCTATTCGGATGGCTCCGCGCGTGGCCTTAACAGCCGCAGCGTATATTCCGCGAAGCGGCTCGGAGCAACGAGCGCTCTCGTCTGCCTCGGCGCTGGAAAGGATCCACACTATTGGGGACACCAGCAATGTCGCGATCCAGTCGATGGATTCGACGCTGACTTGCGGCAAGCGTGAATGGAAGGACTTTCATCATGTTCAAGGTAAATCGGAAAAATCGAGCCATATCTTCGAAATCGAAACGGGCGTGCACTGGACACCGCTGGAAGCCGTCGCTTGAACTGCTCGAAACACGCCGGCTGCCGGCGACGGTGACCTGGATTGGCAATTCCGGCAATTGGAACACTGCTAGCAATTGGGATACGGGGTCGCTACCTGCCGCCACAGACGACGCCATCATCGCCAAACCTGGGATTCAGGTCACTCATACTTCCGGCAATCACACCGTCAAAAGCCTGCTGACTTCCAATAGCAGTTTCATCCATTCCGGCGGGACGCTGGTTGTTTCAAGCACACTGAGCGGCAACGGCGATTTTCAGATCCGCGGCGGGTACCTTCAGAATGCTCACGTGACCAATGAAATGACAATCAGAGCCTTCACCGGGCGGTTGACCAATCTTAGCGTCGACGGCGCCCTAGACCTCGCCAGCCCGATCGAGCCCAGTTCCGTTGAGGTGACGCTGGGGTTAACCCTAAATGGAACGGCGCATTTGGGTGACGCCGGCGGACTGAAATATGGTCAATTCCGCTTCTTAGGCTCGGCCACGCAAACCCTCGATGGCAGTGGGACGATTATCCTAGGCAGTAATTACAACAATGCGGTCGACGTGTCGTTTGGCACCCTCACGATCGACGCCGGCATTACCATTCGCGGCAGCACAGGCTACATCGGGGGTTACAACAACGGGGCCAATTCATTCATCAATTGGGGAACCATTCACGCCGATGCCGGCGGAGAGTTTCGAATCGATCCACAAGTATGGAACAACAATGGCGCCATCCGCACCTCCAACGGCGGCGCTCTGGACTTGGATGGCAAGTGGACGAACTGGTCCACGATTGAAGCCGACACCGGTGCGATCCGGCGTTAACGTGGCTATCGACAGCAAGGGTTTGACGCTCAACGGCACGATCTATCTCGGCAATGAGTCGGGCTCTTCGGATGGTTATCTCACGCTTACAAGTACGCCGTTCATCGGTAGCATTAGCGGCGGAGAGATCGTGTTTGGTGGAAGTGCCGCGAACAAAATCAATGCGACCGGTTCGCAAGGCCTGGTGCTCATCATCGGGCCAAACGTCACGATTCACGGCCAGCGGGGTTCATTTAGTTTTGGGAACATGACAGTGTTAAACCAAGGCCGAATCGCTGCGAATAAGCCCGCTGGCCTGATTTCGTTGAGCGGCCGTATTCTGATCAACGCGGGCACGTTGGAGGCGGCAAAAGGCGCCACGCTTTCGGCGACAGGAATTACTACGGAGTTTACTAATTCTGGAAGTGTTCTTATCGGCACGCGCGCGAAACTAATTCTGAGCATCCCTTACGTACAAACGGTCGGTACAACCGTACTTCAGCGCGGGAGCCTGTCGGCTGGTTCAATTGATATTCTGGGCGGCGCGCTTTCCGGTTCAGGATTTCTATACGGCAATGTATCCAATGCGGGCGAAATCCTGCCAGGGGGAAACGGATACTTGGGTCGAATTGAGATCACCGGAAACTACCAGGGCCCAGGAAAGGTTTCGATCGATCTTGGCGGTGCGAACGCGGGACAATTCGATGAGTTAGTCGTCTCGGGCAGCGCCGTGTTTGCGGGGGGTACACTGACGATCGCCGTCATCAACAACTTTAGGCCGGATCCGTTCATTCCGGACACCTTTCGAGTAATCACCTTCGGTTCGCACACGCTCGGTGACGATTTCACCACATACGTCGGACTCGATCTCGGTGGCGGTGATTATCTCGTGCCGGTCTTCGACGACACCGGGCTCACACTAGTGACATCCAACTGAACCGCGTGTCATATTCCGATCTGAAACGCGATTTTACTGAAGCTCAGGCTCGTTGAATCTAAAGGTTCGCCGCTCGAAACGCATCCTTCTTTCATCTTTGCGCGAGGGATCGTTTTGTCGAGCTCCGCTAATCCCCCCCAATCCCGTTGCTGTCCTGTCACCCACGCTGTAACTGACTGACTGTTCTCGCCCGCATTGACATTAGCTCGGTGGCCCCGTTCGTAATTGGTCTCGGCTAGGTGCTTCGCAGTTATGTGCGGCATCGGCAGATGAAAGTCCAAAATGTCGTGACAACAACTCTGTTGAGTTTCAATGAGAAGCAACACCTGCTTCTCCTAGGTCTTTACTAGCGTTAGTCCGTTGGTTCCATAATTTGGAACGAATTGCGGTCCGTCGCCAGCTAATGTCGCAAAGGTACCGGCGCCGGTGGCATACACAATTACCGTAAATTCGTCGCCCGAATCCGGGAGAAAGTTATTGACGAGATCGACCTGCAAGGTGCCGTCGAAGCTTGCTTGCCCGGCCACTTCTAACCGGTCGTAGTCACTTCCTGGATTAGGCCCACCGATCTTGGCAACTAGGGTGCCGTTGGATGTTTGAGAATAGTCACCATTGATTGTTAAGATTCCGGCAGCTTGATTGCCACCGACTCGAAGTACGGCCGAGTTCACAACTCTTGCTTTGATGGTTCCCCAACCGGAGAGTATGCCTCGGCGAAGCACCACCAGATCGCTAGCGCCGAGTGTCCCGCCCGTAAGCGTTGTGGCCCCACCTTTCTGGGTGTAGGACGTTGCCGCCTGGAAAATACAGTCCTCACCGATTGAAACTTTGCCTGAATTGACAAAACTCGCAAACGTCGTCAGTGTATGGTTGTTAGCCAGCGTCACTTCACCGCTCATCGCGTTTCGGGCGAGATTCTGAAGTGCGTTGCCAAGTAGCTCCGAGTCGATGACCCGCGCCTGCGGCCCGTCGAGCAGCAGGGCCGCCGCATTCACCACAATATCAGCCTGGGGAAATTTCAACGTCGCTTTCACTCGATATGAACCACCAACGAGGGTCTTCGAAGTGGCAACAAAATTGCTCAGCCCACCTCCAAGAAAGAGGGTTCCCGTATCAGCGTCGATAATTCCATAGTTGTTAAAGGTCTGGTGTAGTGTGCTCGTGCCACCGCTAAAGGACTTGCGAAAGGTTCCGTAATTATTGATGACGCCGCTGCTCAGTTCGCTGTACCATTCGGCGTTCGTCCGCACCTCGAAAATGGCTCCGGCTAGATTGTTGAGGACTGCGCCATTGGAGAACTCAATATGATATCCCACCCAGATGGCGGTTGCTGCGTTGTCCAGCGTTCGTGCGTTGAGTCTTACATTCGCCGTGCCACTATTTCCGGTGATGGCGAGCCCGCCTAGAGCGACCGTGCGGCCCGATCCACCCATCTCCCCACCGAGCCATTCCAGAAATCCCGTCACTGTCACCGTACCATTACCAATCAGATCTCCGCCCGTCATCGTTAGGCGAGGTATGTTCACATCGTCCGTGAAGTCAATGGTCGCTCCGGCGAGCAAGGTATCCACCATGTAGGCTCCGGCGATTATGGCAGTGCCGGAATCGAACAACGCCAATCCATTGCCCGTAACCGTGGAGGAGGCGCTCAGTTGGAGAGTGCCTGCGGCGGTGCTAAGGATCGCTCCGGGTCCAATGTCAAAAGTCCCGCTGCTCGTGATGGTGCCTCTGAGTTGCAATGTCCCAGACTCGATTTGGGTCTCGCCCACGTTATTGAAATGGACTTCGATCGACGTAATTCCGTAACTCAGTTTCTTGCGTACGAACCCGGCGTTGTAGAATTGGAACGAGTCCATTTTTCCGTCGCCGCGAATCTCGAACACCGAACCGGGAAGGTTAACAAAGACCCCAGAGCTACTACCGTCAAAGGTTCCGAGCCCGGTCCAAGTCGCTACTGATTCGTTGACTAGGATTCGTCCTAGCACGGCTTTGTTTGTTGTCCCCGGCGTCGCGATGGTTATTCCACCGCTTGCAACGGTGCGCCCAGTACCGCTCATGTTGCCGCCTTGCCAAACGAGGGGCCCAGTGATGGTTACTTGCCCGGTACCGGCTAGGGATCCGCTCAAGAGGGTAAGAGTTGGAAGTTCAACATCATTCACAAAACTCGCTGTGCCGCCGCTGATCACGGTAAACGGAAGGTCAAAGGCACCTGAAATGGTGACCGTTCCTCCACTAAAGTCGGCCGTTCCCGCTCCGACAATCGCCGATGAGTCGCTCATGGAATACGCGGAATCGAAGCGAAGAGTCGCATGCTCGGCGACCGCAAAACTGCCGGTGCTCGTCCCTGCTTTGCCGAGTACAAGTTCACCGATCAAAATGGCGACCTCTCCCAGATTACTAAGTGCCGTACCGATTCGAGTTTCTCCGTCGCTCGCCGACTTTTGGATGATACCGGCATTGTTGAAGGATCCGGTTGAACTTCCCGACCCTAAGATGCCGTCGCATTGAATGTCAAAGAGTGATCCGGCCAAGTTGTTGAACGTGGGATTGTTGCTGAATGCAATGTTGCCTGTCCCCATCCAAGTCGCCACGGCCGCATTGTCGAGGACACGGTTATTGAGTACCGGAGTGGAATTTAGGCTCGAAACTAAGGTGAGCCCGCCTTGGGCCACTGTGCGTCCCGGACCCATGAGGGTTCCACCTGTCCACGAAAAAGTACCGACAATGGTCATTAGGCCGGGTCCACCAAGAACGCCTCCTGCCAGATCAAGGCCCGGAATCGACGTATCCGGTTCAACGATCACGGTACCGGCAAGCATCGTTATGCCAACATCAATTGATCCGGAAATCGTCACGTTCGGGGGCGATCCGAACGCATTGTCGAACCGGATACTGCCCTCACCGGTGACCTGCGCACTACCCGTGAGGACGTAAGTTCCGCCACTGAAGGCCAACGTAGCTTGGCTAGAGATTTCGAAGGTGCCGCTACTGCTTCCGCCGCCAACCAAAGACATGGTACCGGTGGCGATTTCGACGCTTCCGCTGTTGTGCAGTGGAGCATGAATTTGGCTTGTCCCAGTACTGGCGGTCTTGCGAAAGATACCTTCGTTCTCGATCCCGGGCGGCGTGCCGGAAGCGTTCATGGTTGCATTGCTCTGGATCAAGAAGAGCGCACCCGCACGATTGGTGAATTTAGCTCCGGTTCCAATCAAGAAGTTGCCGGCGCCGGACCACACTCCGGCGGACGCGCTTTCCAGGGCTCTGCCGTTAACCAGCGACTTCAGGGCCGAGCCATTCAAGACCAGGTTATTCAGCACGTTCATGCTTCCCGTGTCACTCATCGTGCCGCCTGTCCAGTTCAGTTGGTCCACCTCTAGGGTTCCGGTTCCCGCAAGCGTTCCGTTGCTGACGCTCATAACGGTCACAGTCGCATCGTGGTTGACCGTAACCAAGCCTCCGAGAATGTTGGTCGTGTGCACATCAAAGCTTCCCAAAACGGATACGGTAGCGCCGGCGAATGAGATAAATCCATCCCCGTTAAGCTCGGAAGTCGTTGTGAGCGAGTAGTTCCCCGCTAGGAATTGAAGCCCGGTGCCGGAACCGACGGTGAAAGTGCCGTCGCTGGTACCGCCACCCTCAAGGATGAAAGACCCTGTAGTCACTTCGACAAGACCCTCGTTGTGCAACGCAACCTTAAACGTCGTTTCGGCGCTACCACCACTCTTGCGTAGTATCCCCTGGTTGACAAAGCTTCCGGAACCGAGCAATGGTAGATCAGTTCTAGCTTCAAACACTGCACCAGGCAAATTGACCAGGCTGCCACCGTTCGAGGCGCCGATTGAGTGTGTGCCAATCCAGATCGCCGTTGCTGCGTTTTCGAGTATCCGGCCGTCGAGCGAGGGGGCGTTAGTGGTTAGCGTATTGTTGAGCAGTAGGCCCCCGCTCGCCACCGTCCGGCCGGCTCCTGTCATTTTGCCGCTCGTCCAGGTCAAGGGGCCCAAGACTGTGACGGTTCCAGTCCCTGTCAATGTTCCGCCGCCAATATCTAATGCACTTGGCGCGATATTCGCAGTTACTTCCAACGTACCGCTTTCCATAAGTACGGGTGCATCAAGCGCACCCTCAACAATGGTCCAACGGACGTTGGTGTTCTTCACGAAGAAGATCCCTGGGCCAGCGACGCTCGACCCGGGCGCCAGAATGTAGTCCGCTGTACTGCCACCCACAAGCGTCAATCTTGCACCGGCGTCGATTTGAAACGAGCCAGTGCTGTTTCCACCAACTCTCGCGCTGAAGCTTCCGAAATCAATCTCAACGCTGCCTTCGTTGTGAAACGGGACATTAAACTCCGTCTCACCTGTCCCGGCAGTTTTCGTCATGATACCTTCGTTCTCAAAGGCTCCGGTGCCGACCAGTCGAACATCGGCCTGAAGATCGAAAGTTGCTCCGGGGAGATTTCGGATGACTGCGCCATCGCTCATCGTGAGAATGCCATCCTCGCTATAGCCCCACGTGGCATTCCCGGCGTTTTCGAGTACCCGACCGCCAAGATCGATGGAGTGGCCTGCCTGAATCAGCATGCCGCCGTTCGCCGTGACGCGCCCGGACCCGAAAAGATTGCCATTCGTCCACGTGAAAGTTTCATTTATCGTTAGGTCGCCCGCACCGTTGAACGAACCGCCAGAAATCGTCAGCGGACCGTCGAACGTGGACGCATTCCCAATCGTGATTGATCCGTTTGATAGGTGAAGCGCGTTGCTGCACGCGATGCTTCGAACCGAATCGCTTGATGAGGTCGAGTGCGTAATTAAGATGTTCTCCGCGATGTCGATCAGCACATCATCCGTTGGACCGGGAATGACGCCACCGTCCCAATTCGAGGGAGCACTCCAATCACCACCCGCCGGATTGATCCACGTTATCAGCGCAGGCATGGTCCGAGCTTCGAGCAGTTCGACTGCGAGCGACTGAACTTCGGACTTGGGCCGTTTTGTCGATGGATGAGAACGGAAATGACTGCCGCGTATTTTCATGAGCGGTTCTCCAACACGAAGTTATGCAGGACTCGGTCCATTAACGTCTTACGCAATGTCGCGCTAGTATCATTTGCTCCGAACCAAAGTTCAAGCAAAATCATGCTTTTCTTGATGCTCCGGGGATTCTCAAAAGCGTTGCCAATCCCACGGCGCGCGCAGTAGCCCCGCGGAAGGCACGGTGCAACGTCTTCGTTGATGAGTTCATTCCGTCGGGCAGTGGTGGCCTGATAGGAACCGCGAAGCTGCTCTTCATCGCTCCCGAATCGCTGTCGCCAATGCTCCAAGCCCATGCCCACCGCGAAAAGACCCTTCCAATTTCCAAACATGACTTACGCTGTAATGACCGTCGGCGTGACGCTCCGGTCGATTCGCTAGTTCTTATTTGATTCGGAGGCAATATGATTCTCAGACGCCTGTTGGTGTTGCTGGCCCTGGCCGCCTGCCCGTTGTTCGTTACCGATTGGGTGCTGGCCTGCACTGGCGTGCAAGTGCGCACCAAGGACGGAACGGTGATCACGGGAAGGACCATGGAGTTTGGGCGCCCCATGGATTCCGACGTTCTGATCGTCCCCCGCGGCCGCGCCTATAACGGGACCGCACCGGGCGAGAAACCCGGCTTGCGCTGGACCACGAAGTACGGCGTCGTCGGTATGAATGGATTGAAGCTGCCGCAAGTTGTTGACGGAGTCAATGAGCAAGGGCTAGGCGTCGGGCTGTTTTACTTCCCCGGATATGCGAAGTATCAAACGGTATCCGAAAGCAACGTGCAAGATGTGGTCGCGCCTTGGGAACTCGGAACCTACCTCCTCACGACATGTGCCAATGTAGAGGAGGCAGTGCAGGCCGCACAGCGCGTAGTCGTTGCGCCAACGGTGTTCACCACCTGGGGTTTCACGCCGCCGGCTCACTATCGCTTGCAGGATGCCTCCGGCAAGGCGGCTGTGCTTGAACACGTCGATGGCAAACTCAAAGTCCATGACAATCCGCTCGGAGTGATCACGAACGCGCCAACTTTCGACTGGCACATGACCAACTTGCAGAACTATATCAACATATCGCCGACAGGCGTCCAACCCACCGAGGTCGGGACGGTCAAGCTTGCGCCGCTTGGGGTGGGCAGCGGTATGCTCGGACTGCCGGGCGACTTTACGTCGCCATCCCGCTTCGTCCGGGCCGTGGCATTCTCGCAATCGGCAGTTCCAGTAGCTTCTGCCACGGACGGCGTTAAGCAGGTGTTCCACATTCTCAATACCTTTGACATTCCGAGGGGAGCCGTTCGCGTATCCACTGATGGTAAAACCGTCGAGGAAACGCAGTGGACCAGTGTAACCGATTTGACGAACCGCAAGTTCTACTTCCGAACCTTCGACAACAGCCAAATCCGCGTCATCGATCTAAAGAAGTGCGATTTGGGGGCGAAGGAAGTGGCATTCCTCCCTGTCCGCGGTGATGAAGACTTCGTCGACTTCCTGAAAAAATCGAATTAGGATTGGGTACACGACGCCGCTCGGTGTCCCTCTAGTACAGATCGACCATCCGTTCCTCCTAAAGTTGATTGATTACAACGACCAGGAGCGCCGCCACTAGATCCTGCTTTCCGGTCGTAGGGTGGCTACTCGATGCCTTCGAGAAGCTTGGCTCTTCCCGGCCGCATCCAATAAAGGACTGCCTCCGAAGAAGCTACACTTGAGACGCTATCTGGCACACCAGGCGAAGGAGCATCGTCACAAGATCGCCCTCTCCATCGTTACGATGAACCGAACCAGGGTTGAGACTAAAGCGGAGTAAGGCCGATGCCCGAAACCGATCCGGAAGCAAGGTTACTAGGACACGTCGCCTGGGACGGCTCCACCGCGACCAGCGAGCGCGTGCTGCTCCGTGCCAATGTAGCGAACCGACAGTTCGTGGAGCGCAACCGGTACGTGCGTATTCAAGACGAGGATGGAAGTCGTTCCGGTTTCCTTGCTCGGATTGTCTCCGGGCCGTTTTTTCACCGCTCCGGTACGCCAACGGTGGGCGGCTTATCGGCGAGTTCCTCTCTCGAATGCTTCTTACTTGCCGAACTGGAAGTTCAAGGTGAACTTGTGGCCGGGCGGCCGCGCGACACCAATTCTCGTCCCGCACCTGGCTCCGCCATCTTTGTCCTAGCCGCTACCGAGGTTGCTGAACTGTATGGCTTCAAGGGCGATATGTTGCTTGGAAACCTGTCGGGTCACGATGATCTGAAGGTTTGCCTCCAGAGCGGCAACAAGGGAGTCTTGCCTCGCAATCTAGGAGTTTTCGGAACCGTGGGATCGGGCAAATCCAATACGGCGCAGGTAGTCATTGAAGAGGCAGTTAAGAACGGTTGGGCAGTCGTCGTCCTCAACGTCGAAGGCGAGTACATCAGGATGGACCAGCCTTGCGACGAAGAAGCCATGAAGGAACCGTTGGCCCAGTTTGGTTGCCAACCGCAAGGACTCCGCGATTTTTACACGTTCTTTCCCGCAAGCTGCACGAGCGATCGGACGAGCAGCGAAGCCTTCACGCTCCGGCTGGCCGATTTCGACATCAGCGTTATTGGCGAGATTCTCCAAGTTTCAATTCCGGAACGGAACGCACTTCTGGAGTGCATTGAATGCTTGCAGCAGAAGTCCCGCACCAAGATGGTCACAAGCGAGCCGGAGGGATTACAGACACTGTTGGACGCGTCACCACTGGCCAAGCTTCCGTTCACGCTTCGGACGTTACGCGACCGAGCAAACGAGCGCGCCTCGCGAAGTACGGAGTTCTTTGATTACGTTGGGTTAGCGGCGAAGCTCGATTGGCTCTCGCACGCCGAGGCGTTCGACGTAGTAAACATGCCTTCACTGGACCCGCACCGCATGTTGGTGCCGGGACGCGCGAGCGTCATCGACGTCAGCGTCGCGAATGACACCGTTAAGAATCTGGTGACGGCGGACCTAATGCGGAAAGCCTTTGCGCTCAAGATGACGGACCCGGGCACTCCGCCGACCCTCCTGGTCATCGAGGAGGCACATGCCTTCATTAGCCGCGAACGGGTGCAAACCATGCAGGCAACGTTACACATGCTACGCACGATAACTCGCCGCGGCCGGAAGCGGTGGCTCGCCATGGCGTTTATAAGCCAGCAGCCCGGTCATCTGCCGCCAGAGATCTTTGAACTGTGCAACACCCGGATTGTGCACACGCTGAGAAGCATGCACAACTTGGAGGCTTTGATCACTACCACCGGCGATGTGAGTCGCGATCTCTGGCGCGCTGTCCGCTGTTGGGGCAAGGGCAAGCTATCCTCACTTCCCCGCAACTCAACCGTTCGGTAATCATGTCGGTTCGTCCGGCAGCTTGCCGCCGACAATTTGCGCACTAATCCGCCGCGTTCGAGAATCGCCGTTGCGTTGTGGTTTCCGATAAGAGAATGATTCGGGCTAATGCCCAACCTGAGGAAAACTATGTCGCGCACGGCGCCGACTACCTTCAGCGAGGTCATTGAGCGGCACTTTCAGCTTCGTGAACATGGCACAACGCTCCGGACCGAAGTGCTGGGTGGTGCGACGACCTTTGCCACCATGGCCTACATCATTGTGGTGAATCCGGCGATCCTCCAGTTCGCCGGCATTCCAATCGGGCCGGGAACCGTTGCCACCATTCTGACCGCGGTTGTTGGTTCGCTGCTCATGGGAATGTACGCTAACCGGCCGCTGGCGGTCGCGCCTTACATGGGCGAGAATGCCTTTCTCGCTTTTGGCCTCGCTACCCTCGGGATAGGCTGGCAGTTACGGCTGGGGGCCGTATTCGTCAGCGGAGTAGTATTTCTGGTCATCACGGTGCTCCGGATCCGCTCTTGGCTCGCCGATTCCATCTCACCCAGCATGAAATATAGCTTCGCGGTAGGCATCGGCTTGTTTCTGGCGTTCCTCGGCTCGTACCAGAGCGGCATCGTCACCAGCTTTGTCGACGGCATGCCCACGCCAGATACGAACTACCTCCTGAAGCCCGACGTGCCGGTGAAACTTGGCAACCTTTCCGACACCAAGGTGCTGCTTGCGCTGTTCGGCTTTTTTATCATCGCAGCGCTAATGTGTTGGCGAGTAAAAGGAGCTATTCTGCTGGGTATTGTTATCACAGCGACCGCCGGTTATCTGTTAGGCGTCGGCGAGGCGCCCGCGGCGGTTGTCGCCCTGCCGTTCACTGGCCCGTACGACCTGAGCCCGATCGCCTTTCAATTAGACATCGTAGGCGTCTTCCGGCTCGGCTTTCTGCCAATCTTGCTCACGCTGTTCCTGATGAGCTTTCTGGATACGCTGGGCACTTTAGTCGGCGTAGGAGCAGCCGGCGAAATGTTGGACAAGCGCGGCAATTTTCCCCAGATTGAGCGGCCCATGCTCGTAGATGCCGTGTCATGCATGTTCAGCGCGGTTGTGGGCACGTCCACAAGCGGCGCCTACATCGAGTCGGCAGCCGGCGTACGCGAGGGAGCGCGGACGGGACTGGCAGCGGTGACGACGGCGCTCTTGTTCGGGGCAACCCTGTTTTTCATCCCGCTCGTGCAGCCACTCCAACACCTCAGCTACGCCTACGGCCCGGCTCTCATCGCGGTCGGGGCTATGATGCTTGGCTCCGTCGGAAAAATCGACTTCAACGACCCGACGGAGGCGATACCGGCATTCGTGACGCTGGTGATGATCGTGTTTACCTACAGCATCGCCGACGGTTTGACTGCGGGGCTGATCATGTACCCGCTGCTGAAGACGGCGGCGGGTCGAGGCCGGGAACTCAACGCGGGGGCAGTCCTGCTTGGGCTTGCGTGCCTGGTATATTACGTCTTCGGGCTGCCACATTGAGCAATGTCGTCGACGAGCAATTCGGCGGTTCTACCGAGGGAAATAATCTTATGCCCCGAGCGATGCCCCATTTGTCCGTCGAGGAACGCATGCCGCTTGGCCTGCGGGCTGCTGGCGGGCATATGTTCCAGCAGGACAAAGTGTGGTCGCGTTACAGCGACGACAAAGTCGACATCGCCGGCACGCTGACCAGGGTGCTGCGTACGCTTGCAAAGGCTCTGCCACTGGAGCAGCCACAAACGGCGTTGTCGATCGGGTCCAGTAACGAGCCGCAGTTCCGCATCCTAGAGTCGGCTTGCCGCGGGGGGCTTTATCTGCTGGACATCGAGGACGCGGCACTACGCGTAGTGGAAGAGCGTGTGCAACGGCAGAATACGCCACACGTTCGGACCATCCGCGGCGACTATCGCGAGGTACTCCGCGACGCAGAGTCAGTGCGCTTGTTCCGCGATCGACAGCTTGATGGCCAGCGTTTGACGCTCATCACACTGCACCACTCGCTGTACTACAGCCCCGAGTCCTTTTGGCGCGGCTTGTTGGCAAATCTGTACGAAGACCTCCTCGCGCCAGCGCCCGAGCCAGGGCCGTCCTCGGCAATCCATGCCGTATTGATGGCGAGCCGTAGCGATGACCCAACAAGCACGGGATGGCTGTACAACCATTTCGCGCAAAAGTTCTTCGGCTGCCACAACGATCAAGACCTGCGTGTCTGTGCCGAGCAGTTGCGCGGCGATCCTCGATTCGCTGCTGCTCAAGTCCTAGACAAGTCGAGCCGGGTCGAGTTCTTCGTTGACGACTTCGCGCAATTCATGGCCGTGGTGTGGATGATCCTGCTGCACCCGAATGTGCATCAATACACGGACGAACAGCAGCGCGAAGTTATCGAGTTTGTTTACGCCAAACTCTGGAGTCGGGGACTTCCGCTGGTGCAGATTCAGGACCACGTGGTGATCTACCGCGGGACAGGCATTCTGGGTCTGATATGAGTTAGCCAACTGTATCGTGTTTGCCAGTGAACGCAACACGTGAATGAGCGGATCAGGCTTGTTCCCGAAAGTTGCGTTTTCGCATATATGCGCACAGGTATTCAAGGGCCCATGCATTTGTTCGACAAAATGTTTAGTCCCTCACAGGCAGACTGAACCGAAAAATGGAGGAGTGACTAAATGACTCGACGATTCAATTGGAAATCGCGTTTGCACGCTGGCGATTGCAATGGCGATCAAGGGCCGCGCATACACCAAGATTCATCGGTCGCCGTTGTTGGAAACGGCGTACAGCATTTGGAAACCGCGCAAATAGATTCGTCCGTTGGAAATGGCGGGTGAGGCTGTGAAGGTATCTGGTAGACGATTCGTAGTTAGTAGTTCGAATTTGCGTCCCGCGCGAACCACGCTAAACGTCCCATCACGTGCCGTCAAATACAGCTTGCCATCGACGAGCACGGGCGAGGCACGATACGCCGCACTGTGCAGGCGCTCTTCGTAAAGTTGCTTTCCCGTCTGCGCGTCCAGGCAGATCAACACCCCCGTCTCTCGGCAAAGATAGACCAGTCCGTCATGCACCAGAGGCGACGGCACATCCGGAGTGCCGCGTAGCTGCCGCCAGCGTTCAAACGCACTTCCGCCAACTATCTCTCCGGTGGCCTCGGGCTTGACTGCGACGATGGGGCCATTCTTCGCAGTGGGTACAACGATGACGTCGCCGGCTGCGACGGGAGACGCAACAAATCGGAGTGAACGGTTGTACTTGGTTTTCGGATTCAGTTCGCAAAGTCGCCATATCTCGCTGCCATCGTTGAGACGATGAGCGGTTGTGTAGTCGCAACCATGGACGACGAGATATGCTTCGTCGCCGCGTTGCCACAAACATGGTGAGGCATAGGAATGCTGGCCTTCCCCTTCGCCATCGCTATCCCGTTTTACTTTCCAGACGTCTTGGCCGGTTGCGGAGTCCAACGCAATGACCCACATGCCCGCAGCATGGAGTAGTGAAAGATAAAGCCGATTCTTGTGTAGAAGTGGGGTGGTGTGCATCCCATGAAGAATGCGGAACGGGCCATACCGTTCCTGGGCGTTGAAGCGCCAAATCTCGTTGCCGTTGAGGTCAAAACTGGCCATGTCGCCCGTGCCGACAAAGGCGTACACACGGGCACCGTCGGTACAAGGCGAGGCGGATGCATCATTCCCTTCGTCACGCCGATAGGCACGGCCGCCGCTGCCGAGCTTTCGTTTCCAGAGTTCGCGGCCCTCGATACTGACACAGAGGAGGCACAAATCGCGTCCATCCGCACTAGTGAGGAAGATTCGTTCGTTACAGATTGCCGGCGTGCCTCCACCCATCCCGGGCAACGGCAACTTCCAGGCAATATTCTTGCCGGCCGCCCATTCCACGGGGATGCTTCGCTCAAGGCAGATCCCGTTGTTCGTGGGCCCGCGCCATTGGGGCCAGTCTTCGGCGGCGGCGATGACCGTCCCACATAGCACCAGCACCCATACAGGCAGAGCGGCGTGCATCCGTCGGCTATGCCTCATGAGAATCCGTCCTTCCTGGAACCAAAAGGAGAGCAACGCCCGTGGCCCAAATTGAGGAACATGGTAAGTGAGGCTTTCAGAAAATGACCTGACGGGTGTGCCCGTCGTCGTTAGCGGGCGGCGCTTGGTGCGATCTTTCTCTTGATCATGGGCGAACGGTTGGCCGTATGCTATCGCACCCAAGGCTCGCCGTCAAACAGTCGTGGCAGTGCGGTTAGGCACCAATCACCGCTTCGATGGGAGTAAGGAACAAGCTTGTAGCCGGAGCCGTGCGCTAGGAAACGGGGCGTCGATCTGGCTTTGGCTCCCTCTAGCCCCGGCGTAAGGTTCGATCGTCAGCGCACAATCTAGATTTTGACATTGGCTCGGTGGCCCCTTACGCGGGCAAGCGAGTGAAGGGATAGTCGGCGCGGTGGTAGCGACCGGCGCGAGTGTCGGGAGTGGATTGGTACGTCGCAAGGCGTATCGAGCGGCGTTGCATTAGTAAAACAAGAACGGCCACCAATTCTTCATGGGTTTGGTGTCGTCATCTCGCTGTTTATTATCCAGGCCGGGCATATTTTGGCGCCAATAAACCAGCCACGGCCCCATGCAATCTGGAGCCAGATCGCGATAGTTGCGGAAAGCCGCATTCGTCCACGGTTTGGCGATGTCCTTGCCGCCGGGCCCGCTACCAATGCGCCAGTCCTCAATAGTCGAAAGCACACCGTCCGCGTTGTCCAGGTCGTAATGCTGTCGGCCGTTCGGCGGAAAATGCGCATTGCCGCCAAAAGCTATGTAGTTCTCGATTCGATACTCCTTGTCGCCGTGACTAACCACTATCGTACGCTCATCCGGATACCGAATCGCCTTGGTTCCGTAATTCACGCCGTACAAACTTGGGAAGGGGACATTGTGCCGCTTATCGAAATCCAGGCCTGCGTACTCGCGGAAATAGCGACCGAAGTAGGGAATCGCGCTGGACTTTGCCGTTTCTTCCATACCGTGCGACAGACTTTCGAGAAAGCACCCGCAACCGCGCGACGCGTTGATGCAGCCGATGCGCACGCTTCGTCCGGTCCACGGTTGTTCGGGGTCGCCACCATTGCCCGACTGGGTGTACCGTCCGGTTTGCCGAAATCGCTCATCGTAGACTGGTTTCAGTTCCACTACTTCATACGCTCCGACATGCGGCGGAACATCTACGGCACCCGAATCAAAAAACCAAACCTCGTGGATGTAACCGCCGTCTACTAACTCGTCCAACCGTAGAAACCGCTTCGGTTCACGGGGATCGGGAACGCCATAGTACCCAGCAAATTCATCCGAGAAGTAGGCGGCGTACTTCATGTTGAACCCACGTTTGCGACGTGGATCCTTCAGAGGAATCTTGTGGGAGTTTCCTTTTGTTCGATCGGCGTCTCGCAGATCGACAAACTTAAAAACCTCATAGCTCAGGAACGCCGGCGCTTTTGACTCGCGGTAGCCGTGGTAACGGCTTCCCTCAGCGAGGGCCGTGATGATACGTTTGGCCTGTAATTCGAGGTCCTTTCGCGAGTGTTCGTTGGAGAAGTTGACGAGCAGCACGCGGGGCCGCATCAGGCGCAACTGGTCATGGTTCGCCGCGATCCACGTATCACTATTCGCGTGGCTTGTTTGATTGGGCCATTCCGTAAGCGAGTCGGGGTCGTTCCAAGGCCCCCTTTGTAGGTGCATGCCCTGAGGAATCGGAATCGGTTTGGGCCATTTAGCGGACGTGCCTTTCGGCGACTCGTCGGCCACGTGACCGCTGTAGGCAGTATCCGTCGATTGTTCGTCGGCCATAAGTCGGGCTGCTGTCATAGACACGGCGACAGTCAGGACCATCCCAGCAAGCCATGACACGCAAGCGCGATAAGATCTGATGCTATAAGGCATTGGTCGAAAGATCACCGTAATGCGCCTAACATTTGGCACCTTGGAAAAATTGCTGCACTTATTCCCACGTTAAGAGCGATAAACTGTCGCGATCTTTGACGAGCAGTCGTTTCCCGGCCGGGACCGGATAGGCGTAGGTCGGCGATTCGGCGACTTTGATCCGAGCCTTCTCGACGTATTCACTCTCACTGGGTTCGATCACCAAAAGCTCTGCACTGGGTGTCAGCGCCAATAATACGGTGCCGGTATCGACAATCGACCCGTAACCACTACCGCCTCGTCCGCCCCGCCCACCTCGGTCGGATCCGGCTTCGGCTGACTTTGGTGCCGCTTTCCATAGTGTCTTGCCATTCGTGGCATCGAGGCAGAAGAAACTGCCATCTTGTGCGATGCCATACAGCCGGCCGCCGCGCAAGACAGGTGTGTTGAACTGCACCGATTGGTCGGGGTTCTTCCACACTTGTTTTCCAACGAACCCGTCACCTTGCTTCTCAAGCTTCACTGCTATCGTGCCGCGCCCGCCGCCACCATAGATAATGGTCTGACCATCGATAATCGGCGTGGCCGCATTGTAAGCTCGGCCTTGGGGAGCGAACGGCGTCTCCCATGCAAGTTCCCCGTTGTCCGCGCGCAGCGCAACCATCTTTGAGTCGGTCTGTGTCACGACGAGTTTCACATTATTCGCGGTCATCACGACTGGGGATGCATAGGCAGGGCCATCGCCGCTCCATTTCCAACGTTCCTTGCCATCACGAAGGTCGTAGGCGACGATGCCGCCGTTGTCTCGTCCACCCACCTCAACGATGCATAAACCGTCCGTAACGAGCGGTGAGGCAGACGTGAAGAAACGTGGCCAGGACCCCGCAAAATCATTTTTCTGCCAAAGGATCTTCCCGGTCATGGCGTCCAGGCAGGTCAGTTTTCCGCGGACACCGAGCGTGATCACTTTCCCGTCGGTGACTGTCGGTGACGCTCTCGGACCGGAGAAACCTGCGGCTGCACCTGTCGCACCTTCGGACGCATATTTTTCCTGCCAAAGTTCCTTGCCGGTCTCTGCATCCAGACAGCGAATGACCTCATTTCCGTCCTGTCGGGTTATGATGAAGACCCTGTTGCCTACAAACGCCGGAGTGGCGACTCCGTCACCAACAGCGACTTTCCACTGTTGTTTCAATGTCTTCGGCCATGCCGCAGGCGCTTGAAACCCCTGGACGCGGGCGTCGCGGTTGGGTCCCCGCCATTGCGGCCAGTCTTGCGCCATCCCGGTCCCGGTCAGGAAGACACACCAACCAAGACTCAATCCTCTTAGGAAACATGACTGACTCATCGTGTACTCCTCGTGATATTGGAGGAATCGGTTCGCCGATCCTGCTCCGTCTGTCGGCTATCCGCCCGTGCTACGTCCCGCGGCGGAAGGCGATGTTGGCGGCGCCGGGATCGGGAACGTCGCTCGTTGGCCGTTGGTCTGTTTTTCATAAATGTCCGCACCGATCTCGCGGTCGCCGATCAGGTGATCGGCAAAGAACTCCCACATCCGCTGATTGAAATACGGTGTGGCGTCGCCGAAACCATGTCGCTTGCCGGGCAACATGAGCATGTCGAAACGCTTGTTGGCCTTTATTAAGGCATCGACGAGCCGCATGGTGTTGGCGGGGTGTACGTTATTATCCATGTCGCCATGGACCAGAAGGAGTCCGCCCTTGAGGTTGGCGGCGAGTTCGGCGTTTGTGGGCACCTTGATTTCAAAGCGCGTCTCCTCTTTCGTGCTTGTTTGCGTCAATTGCTGTGCGGTGTTGCGATCCACCGTGACGCTCGATCCATCGTTACCATTAGCGTCGCCGCCGTCGGCGTTGTTGGTAGTGCCATTCGTTGCCGCGGCAGTCTGCGACGCAGCGTTCTTGGCATCTTCCTTCTTTACGGTAATCAACTTCATTCCGTGATAACGTTCTGCCCAGTCTTTGTTGTAAATGTTGTTATCGTGATTGCCGGCCGATGCCACGGCGGCTTTGAAAAACTCGTTGTATGGTTTTTGCAGGAGCGCCGCCGCCGACATGAAGCCACCTCCCGAATGCCCGTAGATGCCGACGCGTTCGATGTCGATAAAGGGACATCGCGCGGCAAGCTGCTCCACCGCCGCTTTCTTATCCGCCAACCCGTAGTCGCGCAAGTTGAAATAGCCGTAGCTGGCGTAGGCCTTGGAACGCGTCGGCGTGCCGCCCCGATGTCCAACCTGAATGACGATGAATCCGAGCTGCGCCAGTTGTTGGTTGGACGAGTTGGCGGAGAACGTATGAGTTACACCCTCTTGCTGTGGGCCGGGGTAACAGTGCACGATAATCGGGTAGCACTTCTTGGAATTGAATGCGAAGGGCTTCCACATGTTGCCGTATAAGTCCGTGACGCCGTCAGCCGCTTTCACTATGAACGTCTCCGGCATCTCCCAGCCGACCTCTTTGAGGCGAGACAGATCGCACTCCTCAAGTTTCAGGATCTCCTTACCAGTGGCGTCGCGGAGACAGGCAACGGAGGCAGAATCCACGCGCGAACAATTGTCAACGAGGTATTGCCGCGTCGGCGACAGGGATGAAGTGTGGTGAGCGTTTCCCGGATCAAGAAGCGTCAGGCCCGTTCCGTCTAGGTTAACGCAATAGAGGTGCTGGTAATAGACATTCTCGCCCGGCTCGCGGCCGTTCCCCCGGAAGTAAAGCAGTCGTTTCTTGGGATCCACCGCAACGATGCTACTGGCACGGAACAGGCCGCTCGTAATAGCATTCTTCAACTTGCCATTGCGGTCGTACAAGTAGAAGTGTCCCCAGCCACTTCGCTCCGACCACCAGATCATCTCGTCGGTCTCTTCGAGGTACGATGCAGGTTGAGTATTGATGTTGGCGTTCTCGAATCCCTCAACGATCAGGCACTTCGCTTCGCCGGTCTTCACATTGATGGTGCAGAACTCCAGGTTGCGCTGGAGCCGGTCGCGGCGTATAAACCGAACCTCGTCCGAATTCTTACCCCAATGAATGTTCGTATAAGTCTCGTCCTTCCATTTCGGCTTAACGCGGGTCAGTTTTTTCTCAGCTCGATCTCCGAGATACAATTCGGTTCGGCGCGGCATCCTCGCCGGGCATGGCGTACCGGAATTTCTCCAGCGTAGGCCGGGGCGTCGCCAAGGGATTGATCAGGAACAGTTCCTGTACACCACGTGAATCAGTGCGAGTGGTGTAGAACGCCTTGGAATCGCGCGCCCACTCTACGCGCGGCCGAGAGCTCTGGCCATCGTCTCGGCTGGCCCCGGACATGGTCGTCGTACCAAAGCCATAGGCTTCCACCCCGTCCGTGCTGAGTTGGGTGGCGTTAACCTCGCGGAGCCGGCTTGCTCCTCCGGAGACCATCCATAGTTGGCCGGCGAGAACAGCCACATTCGGCGGTCCTAGCGGCATCATCAAGTTGTCCAGCGGCTTCTCTTTTCCCTCAAGGAGATAGAGATTGTGGTTGCGCACAAAAACATATGCTCCACGATCGGGCGAGAACACGCGCGGATCGCGGCTACCGCGTTCGCTGCCGCGTTGCCCACCGCCTCGGCCGATACGGCGCTCTTGCTCATCCCTCCGCCGCTCCTGTTCTTGCTGCTGATCTTGTTGCTGATCGTCGCGGCGCTGGTCTTGTTCTTGCTGCTGCTGATCCTGTTGCTGGTCGTCGCGGCGTTGGTCTTGTTGGTCTTCACGACGCTCTTGATCGTCGAGCCGGCGTCGGAATCCCTCTTCACCCCGTCCACCTTGCGGGCGTGTTGCTGGCGGTGCCTTGCCTAACTTGGTCAGCTTCTCCGCGGGCAATTCCCATTCATACTGCCACTCGCCCACGACGAATTTCAGTTTTGTTCCTTCCGCGTTCATGCTCGGGCGCGTTAGCGGAAGCTGCACAGGATCGATGGGATTCTGCGTCAATTCTGAGAGTTGCGTCGCCAATTTGGCGCGATCAAAGAGCGGCGTTTTCGTCGCTGCCTTGGAGTCCACGCGCCAGTAGTCGGTGCCGCGGCTAGTGCGGTACGCGTACCAGAACACATCCGTTTTACCGATCCATTGTGGACTGACGCTTGTCGAGTAAATGAACTGGCGGAGGAAATCGCTGTTGTAGTGAAAGGCTTGTTTGTAATTAGCGTGCACAATCCGATCCGGCTCGGAATCGCGTGCTCGGAGAGAGATCGCTGCTGCGAGGAGGATTGTGAGCGCCACGCCGTAGTAACGCCGCGATTGCCATTTCATGATGAGGCCTCGTGTATGTGGGTCGGTTGACGAATTGATTTTCCTAGGAACCCAACTTCCGCGCGCTCGACGCGGAAGTTCACGCTGTTCGCTGAACGAGGCGCATCGCAAGCTCGTCCTCGATTGCCCATGGCCATGAGGTTCTCTTGAAAAGCAGCATAGTGGGACCAATGAGTGACAAGCAAATTCTAGGACTCTCCCACAGAATCGGCTGGGGTGTTGCCCTAATTGGTAATCTGAGGTCGTAATCTCGTCTTGCTCGTAGCCGACGATGGCAGCATACTAGACGGCCCACGACCGAGACCTTGCCGCGTTTACCCCCTTGGCGCGTGTAATCGCAGGAGATTACGTCAATGCTTCTAGAGTGGTGCAGAGTTCGCCCAACCCCAGCGTTCGTTGGCGGTCACGTCCGCCGACCTTTAAGCCGCACCAGTATCCGCTACACCCCGATGTTTGAGTCCCTGGAGGATCGTGCGTTACTCAGCACTCTCTTGGTGAGCGACTATGATGCACCGAATCCTCAGATTCTCCGCTACGACGGTGAAACCGGCCAATTCCGTGGCGTTTACATCAATGCGGCCAGCGGTGGACAACATGGCGCCTATACCGGCGTGCAATTAGGCCTCGACAACAAGCTCTATGTATGTAAATCGCTTTCAGGATTTGGCCAACAAGGTAAGGTGCAACGTCACGTGGTCCGCAGTGGGACCTACATTGACACGTTTGTGGCCGCTGGTAGCGGTGGCTTGAGCCGCCCGGCGGATTTACAGTTCGGGCCCGATGGGGACCTCTATGTCCTTCGTTGGTCCGGGGCAGGGACCGCGGATGATCAAATCCTCCGATTCGACGGTCGAACGGGTGAGTTCAGGGGCGTGTTTGTGTCTCTTAACTTCGGAATCCGTTATACCGACATGACGTTTGGACCGGATGGTGATCTGTATATCAGTGAAGCAACGGGAAATGTGCAGCAATTCGACGGGCGGACTGGGACGTATCGTGGGCTTTTCGCGGGCGGCATCGGCGGCGAGTTCATGGGCTTGGTCTTTGGACCGGACGGCCACTTGTATGTAAGCAACGACCGTTTTTTACAGAGCTCCGTGAAGCGTTATCACGGTAAGACCGGAGCGCTCCTCGGGGACTTTGTGACGCCGCCACACAATGGTCGACTTAACGGCCCAAGCGACCTTGTCTTTGGGCCCGACGGCAGTCTTTATGTAAGTAGTAGTCGAACCGATAGTGTCCTGCGTTACGATGGCCAAAACGGAATCTTCATTGATGAGTTCATTCCTTCGGGCAGTGGTGGCCTGATAGGAACCGCGAAGCTGCTCTTCGTCGCTCCCGAATCCAGCCGACCCATGGCCGCTTTCCCGATTGCTGTGATGCGTGTCGGCGAGCATCCTATGTCCAGCCACACGACCCCAACGTACGAGCCGGAATCCCCTCCTTTCGAACCGGAGCTTCATGACATGAACAGCACGGGAGGGCGAGCAAATCAAAGGATAGGCACACGTGACGTCAAATTTGAGTTTACGGACACCATGTCCGTCTCGGACACGGTGTCCGACCCTGTTGGTTGTCGTGACCACACAACTGGATGGTCCTGGATCGTTACTCGGTGAATGGAGCCGCTCATGCGTGCCTGGCATTCGCGTTGGTGGGCGGGGCCACATATCCCTGAGCCCGCCTTGCTGGCGACGGGGTCGGATTCTCGGCTACTTTGCGTGCGGCGGGCTTTCTTGTCAAAAGCGTCATTTAGGTCCGGGTCAAGTCCTCAGAATGCCTGCTTTAAACACGCGTGCCAGCTCCCGTCTTGAAATCGACCTACTGATAAGATTACGCGTTGCAACCTGACGCGGAACCGCACAGAATACGTCTTGATTGTCCACTTCTTTGGAGTCGCGTATCGACCTTTTCCACGACATCCACGAATCGAACCTGCGCAAGGCACAACCGTTAGCGGCTAGAATGCGGCCACAGACCGTTGATGAATTTGTTGGCCAAGAACACTTTTTCGGTGTGGGCAAGTTGCTCCGACGTATGCTCGAAGCGGACCGTCTCGGTTCGGTCATTTTTTACGGTCCACCGGGAACGGGAAAGACGGCGTTGGCGCATGTCATCGCTCAGCATACGCGCTGCCGCTTCCACCGACTCAACGCGGTTGCTTCGGGCACAAAAGAGGTGCGCACCGCACTGGACGAAGCCAAATCGGAACTGGAAACATCAGGTAGACGAACCATTTTGTTCGTTGATGAGCTTCATCGTTTTAATCGCGCCCAGCAAGACGTCCTCTTGCCCGGTGTGGAAGAAGGAATCGTCATCCTCATTGGAGCTACTACGCAAAACCCGTTTTTCGCCATTAATTCCCCGCTTTTGAGTCGAAGCCAGATTTTTACATTTCAGCCTCTATCGGTTAACGACATCAAGAACCTGCTTCGTCGGGCCCTTACCGATACCGAACGTGGATTTGGAAAACTCGCGGTCGAACTGCATGACGATGCCTTGGAGTTTCTGGCAGAGATAAGTGACGGCGACGCCCGCCGTGCGTTGAATGCGCTGGAAATCGGCGTCCTGTCCGTGATTTCTTCTTCATCCCCCGAAGCTAGTCAACATGTCCAGTTCACCTTGGAGTTAGCCCGGGATTCAATTCAACGGAAGGTGCTTGATTACGACGCAACGGGCGACGCCCATTATGACGTGGCTAGCGCCTTCATCAAGAGCATGCGTGGCAGTGATCCGAATGCGGCGGTCTATTGGCTGGCGCGAATGTTGGAGGCCGGAGAAGACCCTAGATTCATCGCCCGGCGTATTGTCATCTGTGCTTCGGAGGATGTGGGCAACGCCGACCCGCAAGCGCTCGTCGTCGCAGCAGCCGCGCTCCAGGCGGTTGAGTTCGTCGGCATGCCAGAGGCCCAGCATGCGCTGTCGCAAGCCGTCACTTACATTGCGACGGCGCCGAAGTCTAATGCTGCCGCGGCCGCCATTTGGAAGGCAGCGGAAGACGTGCGGAACGGAAGAACACTACCGGTTCCAATGCATCTACGCGACGCCAGCTATGGCGGTGCGAAAACCTTCGGCCACGGTGTCGGCTATCAATACAGCCACGACTTTCCGGAAGGCTGGGTCAACCAGGCGTATCTCCCAGAAGACCGAACGTACTATGAGCCAACTGACCGCGGATTCGAGGCGGAGATCCGCAAACGGCTACGGAAGACTGACTCCGAGCACAACGAGCCGAAGAACGAAAGTGAAGGATCGAGCTGAAAACAAGTGGCGGGGGCAGCCTACGCCGCATCGGCGAGACTCTCTTCCTGGTCGGATGGACGATTGGCCATGCGTAACGCCCGAACACCAGAAGAGGTAACGCGATAGCAGCGCGTTATTGATCCTGCCTCCGTAGCGGACGTAAAGACACTGTTAAGTTCAATCCAACCGAATGCGATCAATTGACCATGTCGCTTTGACATTTCTGTCGCATCCCTGCCGTCCAGACTCTCAACACGCTGTTGCCAAACTTCTCGATCGGGCCTGCCGAGCTCGACGTAATGCTCTAACAGTCGATACAACCCTTTGTTTCGTCGCAGCGTGTCGATGGCGTTCATGTGGATTGGCCCTTTAGACCACCTCGTCGTGTGCATCGTCAGATGAACGCCTTCGCTTAACGCCCGTTGTGCGGTGACTATGGCGTAACCTGTAATCTGTGCTGGGTGGTGGCTCTGTAATGATCGGCCTTGTGGGGATGAATTATCATTTCGTGAGCGATACGATCGGTGGAGCGTTCCTCGGGCCGTGGGTGGGAACATACACTGCGTGTTTCGTTTACAGTAGAGATGAGGGCACCGAGACGTCGCCGCCGAAACCATAAATGCGTTTCTGCCAGTCGCTTTGCTCCCGTTGCCGGTACAAGGGAGAGGATCCAATCCATGAGACAGGCTGCCGTATTCCTCGCATTATTCGGTGTTGTTGTCAGTATCGATTCCTTAGGGGAATGTCGTGACGATGCGGCCGATCGGTACTTGCCAGGCCGTGTGCTCCCAATCGGACCGGACACGCCAGGCGGGTACGTCGTGGTTACCGTAGGTTTAGACGCAAAAAATCCCGAGCACGCACGGTTTGGAGAAGTTGCAGGGCAAGTCGCCGCCTTTCACCGAGGTACAGTTGTCTCATTCGACGGCACAGATTTTGACCGCCTTGAGAAAATGCTGAAGGATCATGTACCGCAGAACGTCCTCTTTGTCGTCCCGCCCGAACTGCTCGACATCAACGTGCATCGCCGGATTCTCTTGCTCTCAGCAGGCCTGGACACGGACATTTTTTCCGATTTTGCGTTTGGCTATTTCACCGCCCGGGACGGCGCGGCTTTGAAGAAGCTGTGGCAACGTACTCAAGAAGTCCATCAGCACGGGCTAAAGTCGCGCCATTGGAAAGGTCTTGCCGTTACTTCCGGAATGAAGTCGAGAGTCTACACACGCTCCGTTCCCGAATTGGCGCGCGCCGGCGGTTTCAGCGGCGACTCATACTACATGGGCATCGTGGAGGCCGATCCAGATGTGCTTAGCTTCGTGGACAAACATCTACCCGCACTTCAAGATGCCGCGGTTATTTCGTTAAGCGGCAATGGCGATCCCGAAGGGATCTGGTTGTTTGCGGACAAGCGAAACATGCAGCGGGAAAAGCACTGGATGTACGAGCCGTCCAAAGTGGGGCATGATCCGAAGGGTGAGATGCCGCGATTGATGGCCGATCGTTGGGCTCGCCTCTCGCTTCAAAGTCCCGTGGTCTGGAGCGGTACGTGTCATGCAGCGGCGACGCGCCGGGTCTTTGTTGAGGGCGACATCGTCTCGACGTTTGGCACCACGGATCGCTGCACCCTACATGACCTCGACCCGAAGAAAAGCCTGTGTTTGGCCTTACTGGACGCCGGCGCCGTGGCGTTCCTGGCGCCAATCGGAGCGAATCACGGTTACAGTACCTTGTGTGAAGAAGAATTCGCGCTCCTCCACGGCGCCACCTTGGGCGAGACCGTGAAGTCTACGTACGATGATGTCTTTTTGGCTAGCCGTGGTAAGCTTCGGCTCGATTTTCAGGTTGATGGTGACAAGCGCCACTCAAACGAACATGTGATGCAGAGCGGCGGCGCCAATCGGATTCTGATCGGAGATCCGGCCCTGAAACCGTTTCGGTCAGTCCCACACCCCAAAGAGAAAGTGGAAACCATCAATCGAGCTGCAACAGGATTCGACGTCGTCGTAACCTGGGAACCCGGTTTTCACGCGCGTACTTGGGATATGTACGGCGTTGATCGGAAACGCGATGGGCGCATCGCCGCTCGAATCTCGCTAGATGGTTTAGTGCCACGCGACCGATCCGCTACCATTACGGCCGCAGTTCAGGCGCAAAGTACTGACGGACAGGAACTCTCTTACACAATGAAGCAGTCTGAGCCGGAGTTCTATCACGGACGTAGACTGCTCCACCTTCAAGCGAATGCGGATCGGAAGACCGTGGACAGGAAATTCGTGAAAGCAACATTCAGAGTGACGTTTGAATAGTGATTGACTGGCGAGCCCCGCGGTTCGCCGACTGATTGGTACGGGATCGGGGGCCGGGATGCGATTCGGCGCGCCGTCTACTGAGCGCGATCCACGCCCAACAACTGCTTCAAAATCGGTTCGATCTCTTCGCGTCCTTTCAAGCCGTCGCGCCACTCTTTCGGAATGCCCGACTCACCCCAATGCGCGCCGGCCAGTTGACCGCCAACCGCGCCTGTTGTATCGGCGTCGTCTCCGAGATTTACCGCCCGCAACACGGCCTCGCGGAAATCGCTGGCATCATGGAACGCCCACAGCGCTGCTTCTAGCGACTGCACGACGTAGCCCGAGCCCCGAATTTCCGGCGGCTTCCTTCGTCGGAATGATCCGCTTGCTACTTCTTTCACGTGCGGATGGAGCGTGAACGTGTCGTTCAGGCGCTTCAATGGTTCCCATCGTGAGCTCAGCACCTGTTCCCTTGGAGTGCCGTTCACCAATCCTGCGAGAACAACACCAAGATAGGCACAGGCTGAGAGACACTGTGGGCTGGCATGCGTAGGACGACTCGAATCCACTAGCCGTTCGATCAGCAGATCCAGGCGATCGGGACACAACCGTGCATAGGCTATGGGAACCGCTGCGAGGCGCATGATCGAGCCATTGCCGCTGGCATACGGAGAGGGATCACCGGATGTCTGGGCATCGCCTGTTTGTCGAAACCGCATTAGTGCGGCGCTTGTCGTCACCCCGATGTCGAAGACACGGCCGTTGACCGAGTATTTGCCGGTGCACCACCACGCCAGGTAGCGTTCTGCCTGGTCGTTCAGGTCCCAGCCGACATCGGCAATGCTATCAGCGAGCGCCAGCGCCATGCTGGTGTCATCAGTCCATTCACCGGGCTCCAAGCCGTGCGGTCCACCAGATCGGAAGTCGGTCACTTCCTCAAACGTGCCGGGAGATGAGAACTCGACGGCGGCCCCTAAGGCGTCACCGACGGCAAGTCCCAGAAGAACGCCGCGTTGACGATTTCGGTCAAGCATGATCGTAGCCACGGAACCTATTTCGGCATCCATTCCCGAGGGGCATTTTCGAATTCGTCCGGTGACACCAGTTCGGCTTTGAACAGGATGACATCGATGCTGACAGGTTCCCATTCGCCATGCGCATTGATTGCTTCCGGCATCGCATCTTCAACCAACGCACGGGTCGGCCCCCGTCACTCGTCAGGTAGTATCGTTGAAATGTGAGTTCGTCGGTCTCCATTTGTCGCCCCGTCCGTCGTATAAACTCCAAAGCCTACCTAGTATACCGAACGGTTGAATCCGCGAAGAGTTCTCCGCTTTCCTTCCACCCCACACTATGTGGACGCTGTTGACGCCTGCGCTCCGCTGGCTACAATTCGCGCCAGGTCTCTCAGCGATCTCATCTTGATCGTCCAAGCTCAGTTTCGCTTTAATCGAGGAATTCCCATGACCACACGCCAATTTCAGGAATCGCTGCACGGCCGAACGCCGCGAAAACGCCCAACGCGGTCAGCGTCCGTCTTAGGATGCGTAGTGTTGCTCGCTTTAGCGGTGTATTTCTCGCGCGACCTGAGTGGCGACGATCAAGTTGTGGCCAACGCCGTTGCGAAGGCTAACGCATTTCTGAAAACACTTGATGACCAACAGCGCGGCAAAGTGCTCTTCGAGTTCGACAGCGCCAAAAAGCCGGCGTGGTCGAACTTGCCGGTGACGATAGTCGGTCGCAATGGGCTCAGTCTCGGCGAACTCACTAAGCCGCAACGCGCTGCCGCATTGGACGCTATTGCCGCAGTTCTCAGCAAGGAAGGCTACCAAAAGGTCATCGACATCATGAACGCCGACGACCAACTCGTCAGAGGCGACGACAACAAGATGCGCTTCGGCACCGATAATTATTATCTTGCCCTGTTCGGCACGCCCTCGACAACCAAACCGTGGATGCTGCAATTCGGCGGCCATCACCTCGGAATCAACGTCACGATCGTCGGCAAGGATACGGTGTTGACGCCGACGCACACCGGAACGCAACCGGATTCGTTCGCAAGAGACGGCAAGACGGTGCGGCCGTTGGGAGCGGAGAACGACTTGGCGTTCAAGCTCGTCAATATGCTCGATGCCGAGCAGCAAAAACTAGCGGTGTTGGGCTCCAAGCCCAAGAATCTCGTGCTCGGGCCGGGCCAAGATGGCAAGACGATTCAGCCGGAGGGCCTGAAATGCAGCGCGCTGAAGGAAGATCAGCGCGCCGCTCTTTTGGACTTGATCGGCGCCTGGGTGCACATTCTGCCCAACGACGCCGCCACGCGGCGAATGGCATCGCTCAAGGCTCAACTCGACGAGACGTACTTTGTGTGGTACGGCCCGACGACCCAGGGGAGCGCTGCCTATTACCGAATCCAGGGCCCAACGCTTCTGATCGAGTACGCTCCGCAAGGGGGCACAAATCACATTCACACCATCATTCGCGACCCCCGCAATGACTACGGCAAGGAGTTGAACAAATCCTGAAGTAGATGTCGCCCGTTAAGAATCGGTATCAAGAACCGGGGCCTCGATTCTCGGAAAGAAGACGCGTTCGTGAAAACAGGAGAATACAGGAGCAGACATGCGACACGTCCTTTCCTTGGCTGTCATGGGTTTTTTCGTCGGAAATGCGAACTCGGCGCTGGCGCATGATGGCAAGGCAGCCAAGCCCGAGCGCATCGGACTGTGGCAAAAGCGAGCGCCGACCGGCGACGGTACCTTTGAAGATGCCGAGGTATGGCTCACCTTACACCGTCCGGAAAAGCCCAACGGCACGGCTATTGTGATATGTCCGGGCGGCGGTTACGGCGGACTAGCAATTGAGGCTGAGGGGCACGGCATCGCTGCCTGGCTCAATCGTCATGGCATTACTGGCGCCGTGCTTGAATATCGCTTGCCGGCGGGTCGATCCCGGGTTCCATTGCTCGACGCTCAGCGAGCGATTCGAACGGTCCGTGCCAATGCCAAAAGCTGGAGGCTCGATCCTTCGCGCGTCGGCATCATGGGTTTCTCGGCGGGTGGGCACCTTGCCTCTACCGCCGGCACGCATTTCGATGGCGGCCAGGCAGACTCGGCCGACCCTGTAGAGCGTGTCAGTTCTCGCCCCGATTTCATGATTCTCGTTTATCCGGTCATCACCATGGGCGACAAGGGTCATCCGGGCTCGCGGACCAATCTCCTAGGAAAGAACCCGGACGCCAAATTACTGGAGCTCTACTCCAACGAGAAACACGTGACGGCGAACACGCCACCTACCTTTCTCGCCCACGCTAAGGATGACAAACCCGTTCCGCCGGAGAACAGTCGAGTGTTTCACGAAGCCCTTCGGGCCAACAAGGTGGCATCCGAGTACCTCGAACTTCCCTCCGGCGGACACGGCTTGAACGGCTATCAGGGGCCGATGTGGGATGCATGGCAAGAGCGGTCTCTCTCCTGGCTTGCCGAACAGAAATTGATTCGCGGTGGAGATTAGGCGCTAACACTGCCGCGTCTTTGTTGCGATTGCTAGTTAACAGTCAAGGCATGTTGCGCCCTTCGAGGGACTGAAGCGATAGTCCGGAACTTCGCTTGACCTGCGGACGGGGAGGCGAGCCTGCTGCCGATTTTGGCCTGCGCCTGAATCTACAGGTCAGCATCGAACAGAATCGGCGGATGAATGCAGTAATCCCGAATGGGTTCATCACTCAAAGTCGTATTGGCGCAGTTTCCCGCTGTCAAGTCACCGCGTCGCCGGCATGGCACGGCTTCCGGTTAGTTATCCCCACCCCTTTTTGCGTCGACGCCGTATTTCTTCGCCTGCTCCTCGACGTACCGTTTCATCCCCACATCCGCCGGGTCAACCAGGCCGATTGCCCTTTCCGCTGTCGCTTTGGCCTTAGCCTTGTCACCGGCGGCGGCGTAGGCAGCGGCCACTCGCAGAGTTCCCATCACGTCCTTATCACCTGTCAGCGCTTTCTCGGCTGCGGCTACGGCTTTCGATCCGTATTCCTTGACCTTGGCAGTGTCCCCGGCCGCAGCGTAGGCCTTGGTCAGGCGGGTCAGCGAGGTGGCGGTTTCCCCGTCGATCGTTAGAGCAGTCTCCGCCGCACGCACACCAATAGCGGCTAAGTTCGCTTGCCCTTCGGAAGATGACATCGCTGCGGCAACACCGTCTAACGTGGCCAGATCATTCCGTTTGACCGCCTTAGTTACCAAGGTTTCGGCGAACTGCCGCGCTTCTTCAAACCGCTTGGAAGCGACGAGCAGCTTCAGCCGCGCGCTATTCATGTACAGGTCGGATGCCAGACGCGGCCACTTGGCCGAGAACGCCTGCCACTCGGCCAGTTGCTTAACCGGGTCGCCCGGCTTGGTCATTGCGGCATAGGTCGCGTCCCAGAGTTTGTCTGCGGCTTCCAGTTCGGCTGTCCCCTTCACACCGTCCCACGTGCCATCAAGCACCTTGGGCAACACTTCGTCGAGGAACATGGGGTGGCCGATATACTCGATTCTCCCTTCCTTGCCGACCACGTACGAACACGGGATCCCTCCCTGTCCCGCTGCCTTCATGTATGCGTCGTACGTGTCCCGGTCGTCAGCGTAGGCGATCGTGTAACCGAGCTTATCGCCCCGCTTGTCGAGGAACTTCACCACCTGATCAAGTGTGTTGCGCGGATCCTTCGCGGAAAACCCGACGACGGTTACGCCCGCCGTACCAAGCTCTTCTTGAATGTCGCCGAGGTGCGGCATCATGGCAACGCACGGACCGCACCAGGTGGCCCAAAACTCGATTACGTATACCTTCCCCGGGGTAAACTTGTTCACCACGGGGCCGGTCAACCACTTAGTCACTTTGAGCGGCGGTGCCGGGTCGCCGAGCTTGAGGCTCGGCTGAGACTTTGCGTCCTTCGTGTCGTCGGCTGCCAACAAGTGGGAGCCGCCGAACATGGCAAATGCCAGAGCCAAAAGCAGGGTTCGCATGGTGACACCTTTTGTGCAGGAGAATATGCAGAGCGCGTTCGCCCTCGGTCAATTGGGGGTATTGTATTGCCGCCTGCGAGGTCGCTCAGGAAGGATGCCTACAGATTGTTGCTTTTTCTCAAAGTCACGTGACCGGATCACGACGAGCTTCTTGGGATCTTCGTACTTGCGAAATGCCGACTTCAGGTCTTCCGGCGTAAGCGCGGCAATTCGCTGTTCCTGTTCGCGCAAACGAAGGAACGAATGGCAAACACATATTCATTCATCGATTTCGTCTTACGATAGCCGGTTAGCCCGGCAAAGTTGTTTACCCGCCGTCGCCTCCCGGCCGGCGATTCTGGCGCGGCCGAAATTCCCCTTTGAACGGGCGCCCTGCATCTCGGTCCACTTGGTCTTTTGTTCCGGCGTCAATACCGCCACGGACTTCGTGTCCGTTTCCTTCGCCAGTTCTTCCATCTTCTGGCGCATCTCGGCGTTTTGACCGCCTCCACCGCCGCCTCCAAATAAGTCGCGCAGTTGACGCCCACCGTCTTCTTGGATCTCCCGTAGCTTCTTTTTCTGATCGTCGGTCAAGTTCAGCTCCTTAGCAACCGCTTCATCCGCGAAGGCCCGCGAACGGCGCTGTTGCAAGCGAATTTGTTGGAGGCGCTTGGCCTGATCGGGCTTGAGGATATCCGCGGCCAGCTTGTCGCTTTCCTTGTCCAACTCCTGCCTCTTGGCGCACTGCTCCTCCCGACTTAGCTCGCGTAAGCCGCGACTCGCTTCTTCCTGCTTTTTGCGCGATTCCGTAGCCTTGGTGATTTGATCTTGCGACATCTTGAGTTCTTGCTGGACAGATGGCTCATCCATCAGTGCCAACGCCGACATCATCCCAGCCCCTTGGGCTCGTTGCGGCCGTTCTTGCCCCCGCAGCGGAGCGCAGAGCAAGCAGAGCAGGCCGAATCCCAAAGCGCATTTTCCCAATCGGCTCATTACTGACCTCCTTCATATGTGTGGAATAAAAACTCGGAATGCCGGTGGGCGACGCGCCGGTAATTGCGTTAGTCTACGCACTAATCCAAAGTCAGCCAGACCATAGCAGTGAGTTTCAACACGTGTTAGACTGGCATTCATCGTTGGAATCATGATTGCCAGCGGTGCGAATCGGAACGCCTGCGTCGAAGGGGCTCGCATGCTTGAAACTCCTGTCAGCCTTCTTGAGCGCATCAAGCAACGCGGCGCTTCCCGCGACTGGCAACAGTTGATTGTCGTCTACACACCGCTCATTCATCGCTGGCTGTTGCGCGAGCCTGCCTTGCAATTCGAGGCGGACGACCTTACCCAAGAAATCCTGAGTGGTGTTGTCCAAAAGCTACCAAACTTCGTCCGCCAGCGTACCGGCTCGTTTCGGCGTTGGTTGCGCACCATCACCGTGAGTCGGCTAAAGGACTACTGGCGCGACCGATACAAACGCGAGCGAGTTGGTGCGGGTGGAACACCGGACTCGGTGCTGCTGCAATTGGAAGACCCATCCAGCGCGCTAAGTCAACAATGGGATCAAGAACATGACCAGCACGTCGTGCAGAGCCTATTGGCGATGATCGAGCCCGAATTCAGCCGCAAGACCTGGAGCGCATTCACGCGCAGCTTTTTTGATGAAGTTCGCGCCGCAGAGATAGCAACACAACTTGGCGTGTCGCCGAATGCGGTGCGCCTCGCCAAGTCGCGCGTACTGAAACGTCTGCGCACCGTCGGCAGGGGCCTGTTGGACTAGTCAGCCGAAGCACTGGAGAAACCTTCGATGAATGACGACTCTTCACTTGCTCCGTCGTTCGATCAAAATCTGCTGTTTGGCATTATCGCAATGCGTTCGGGATTCATCGACTCGGATGCGTTTGTCGGCGCCTTGAATGCATGGACGACTGACAAATCGAAACCGGTCGGTCAGATTCTACGTGAACGAGGAGCATTGTCGTATGAACGGCGCATCATGGTGCAGGCCTCGCTCGAAGAGCAGTTGGAGAAACACGAGAACGCCGTACACGGGGCGTTAAAGATCATGGCGTCGATGGCAGGCGGGAGCACAGACTCAGACGCAAACTCGCGTTCCTATGGCGACGAAAGCCGAGACACGGCGTCCGCAATAGCGCCGATTGGTTGCACCTCGAAGGCTGTGAATGGTACGTCGGCTTCCTCGCGATTTCGGGTACTACGGAGTCATGCTAGAGGCGGCCTCGGCGAAGTCTTCGTCGCAGAGGATCTGGAACTGGAACGTGAAGTTGCCCTGAAAGAAATCCAACCGGAACATGCCCATGCACCCAGTTTCCGCAGCCGTTTCATAAGGGAAGCAAAAATCACCGGCGGGCTGGAACATCCCGGCATCGTCCCAATCTACAGCCTGGGTGCCCATACAGACGGCCGCCCATACTATGCGATGCGGTTTGTCAACGGTGTCAACTTGAAGGAAGCCATCGAGCGCTTCCACGGATCTGAGGTGACTGGCCCTGAGCGAAACGACCGGCGTGTAGAGTTTCGGCAATTGTTACGCCGCTTCTTGGACATGTGCAATGCGGTCGCCTACGCCCACAGCCGCGGTGTTCTGCACCGCGATCTGAAACCTGGCAACGTGATGCTGGGGAGTTTCGGCGAGACGTTGATTGTGGATTGGGGATTGGCGAAGGCGGTGGGGGAGAATTCAGAATTCAGAAGTCAGAATTCAGAATCCGATTCCCGGAATGAGCCAATTGACACGATGCCGGGGGCGGCCGTGGGGACGCCGGCGTATATGAGTCCCGAGCAGGCGGCGGGACGGGTCGATCTCATCGGTCCGGCAACGGACATCTATGGACTTGGAGCCACACTTTACACTGTCCTGACGGGGAAGCCGGCCTTCAGTTCCGCGGACCGCGGCGAGTTGTTGCACGCGGTAAGAAACGGAAAGTTCCCGCGGCCGCGACAGATCCGCCCAGAAACGGCGGCGGCATTGGAGGCCGTATGCCTCAAGGCAATGGCGCTTCAACCGGCTGATCGTTATGCCTCGGCGCTGCATCTCGCCGCCGACGTGGAACATTGGCTCGCGGACGAGCCTGTCGCGGTGTACCGGGAACCGTGGCGAGAGCGGACTCGGCGCTTTCTGCGCAAGCACCGAACGCTGGCGACCAGCGCCGTGGCAATGTTGGTGGTAGCGGTGTTGTTGTCGAGCGGGGCGGCGGTGCTGCTTAACGTGGCGCGTGCGGGTGAACGGCAGGCACGGTTCGATGAAGAGAAGCAGAAGGAAGTCGCCCTACTTGCCGAGCAGTCGGCAAAGAAGGAGAAGGATCGAGCCGAGGCGGTGTCGCAGTTTCTGGTCGCCGTCTTTCGCGCGCAAGCCCGAAGCGCGACGGAACCAACATCAAGCTAGTGGATGTGCTTGAATACGCCGTGAAGCAGTTGGACCGAAAATTCGCCCACGATCCGGCTACACGTGGAAGATTGCTTCAAGCTTTCGGAAAGACATACGAAGGACTGAGTATCCCTGGCCCGGCGGTGAAGCTGCTCAAACAGGCACGAGAAATCTTGCGTGAGACATTGGGCGCCGATCACGACGACACTCTTGTCGCCTCCACGCATTTGGCAATGGCATATCGTGCGGCGGGGCAATGGGACGAAGCCCTGCGGCTGGCAGAAGAGATTCATCTTTTGTACGAGGCAAAACTAGGTGCCGATAACGCGACAACGCTGGGTGCGTTGGGCAATCTCGCCCATGCGTACATCGACATCGGAAGACATCAGGATGCAGTGCCTCTTCTGGAAGAGATCGTTGGCAAACTTCGAAAACTGAAATCCGTTCCGGATCCAGGCTCTACATACGGAAAAATGGCAAGTCTTGCGCTCGCGTATCAGAAAACCGGGCGACTCGCCGATGCGCTTAAGCTTCACGAAGAGGTCCACGCCTGGCGGAAGAGCAACTTGGGGCAGGACCATCTCTACACACTACACTCTCTGCACGCCATTGCGTCGATCTATCAGGAGCTCGGGCGCCGCTCGGAGGCAATCGCGCTTTTCGAGGAAACCACCTCGTTGTGCAAGGCCAAGTTCGGGTTGGACCATCCGGACACACTCAACTCGATGAACAATCTGGCCACAACGTACCACGAACTCGGGCGTTTATCCGATGCCCTGCCGCTGTGGGAAGAAACATCTCGGCGATTCAAAGCGCGTAACGGGCCTAAGGATCATCAAACCTTGACGTCGATGGAAAATCTTGGCGGCCTGTACCGCGAGTTGGATCGGCATCAGGAGGCGCTCACGCTGCTTCAAGAGGCCTTGGTCATTCGCCGGGAGGTGCATCCGAATAGTCCGGCCCTGGCCAGGACTTTGGCAGGAGTCGGTGTCTGCTGGATCGACCAAGGCGAGTACGAGCGTGCGGAGCCGCCTCTGCGTGAGGCCCTCGAAATTCTCGAAAAGAAGAATCTTCGTACGGTGCTGCGTCACTCGGTGGAAGTCCGATTGGGTGAGACTCTCGCCCGCCAGCAGAAGTACGCCGACGCCGAGCCTCTACTAATCGCCGGCTATGAAGGCCTGCGTGCGCAAGAAAACCTCGGCCGCGCAGCGCGGCGCGATTCGTTGAATCCGTCGAATGGCTCATTCGCCTGTACAAGGCGACAGGCGACACTGCGAAAGCAAGCGAATGGGAGGGCCGGAGGCTTCAGGGCGATCCAGTTCAATAGAGGATGATCTCGAACCTGATGTACCATCAAACCTGAAGTGATGCGTGGCACAGACATTCTTATTCTTGTCCGTGCGGGTACAGACAGGTCTGTTTCACCTATCAAGCCAAGTTTGACAATGCTTTCACGTCGGGCTTACACCACGACGCTCGCCAAAGTCAGAGGCGAGCGTCGAGCCGTAAGGCCGAGGTGATAGCGCCAGTCGCTACGCCTCTCTGATATGCGCTCTAAGTTGATGCCGCCGTCTGTAACTCAATCGAACAAATCAGCGGTAATGAGCATCAGTAGAAAGTCGAGCCGCGGCGAAATTGCCGGCGCACCGGTCGCCTGCACCTCGAACGCGCCGATGTCGATCGTGCCGTTCACGATCCGCGGGAACCCCGGGCCTCGCTGGTCCCAAAGTGGGGCGCCGGTGTTGTCGCCGGCATCGATTGCCGGGCTGCCTGGCAGCAGGGCCATCGTCAAAGTCAGGCCGCCGTTGTCGGCGAGCGGGCCAAGTATGGGATCAACGTCCAGAATGTCCGTAGCGCCAAAGCCGCCGGCCCCTGAGGAATCGCCGATCAGGTTATGACCAGCAGATGAGAATTGGCCCAAAAGGTCGTGGCCTTCTTCCGAAATCTGCGCAAAGTTCCCCGCAACAATGGTGTTTCGCAAACTCACAGTAAAGTCCGTCACACTCCAAATGCCTCCTGCGTTTCGGCCGAGATTTCCCGCGATGGTGCTGTGGTCAATGGTTATCGCCGTGCCAGTGCCATGAGACAGAATGCCCCCCACGCCGTCCTCATCCGCGATGTTGTTTGCGATCGTACTGTTCCGGATGGTCGCGACTCCATTGGTGTAGTTGACGATCCCACCGCCAGACGCAAAAGCGCCTTGGTATGCCGTGTCGACCGCATTGTCCGCGACCACGCTGCTGTCGAGCCACAACATTCCGATGTTGTAAATGCCGCCGCCCCAGGCCTTACCGCCGTCCGCGGTCGCCTTCGCCGTGTTGTCAATCACGCTGCTTCCCGTGATCGACAAAGTTCCGGCATTGAAAATGCCGCCGCCGTGGGCGGTGTTCGCCGCTGCCAGGTTTTCCGTAATCAGACTGGTTTCGATGCTCAGGTTCCCAGCGTTATAGATACCGCCGCCGCTCTCAGCCATGTTTCCAATAACCAGCGAATCACGCATGGTCAATGTGCCGGCATTATATATCGCTCCCCCGTGATCCATGATGCCGCTGCCGTTCTGCATGAAGCGGGCATCATGAATCGTGAGTGTGCCGCCGTTGTAGATAGCGCCGCCCTCGTCAGCACCGCTTTGTTGAACAGATCCCAAGACCAGAGAGAGCCCCGAAAGTTCTACCGTTGCGCCGCGCCAACCTTGAAAATCCGGTTGCCCATTCCGGCAACCCACAAGGCTTCATAGCCCGGGCCTTGGATATCAACGTCGCCCGTCAACTCAGGCAAAGAACTGTTGAGGTTAATGTTGTTGCCGCTGATGGTGAAGTCGATAACGTCCGGCCCTGGCTCGGTGTTCACTTTGTTGATGCAGTAACGCAAGTCCCCCCGAAAACCTTTCCCGACGCCCGCATCGCCGAAGCGGGTCACATGGCAGGTGGAAAGCAGCGTGCGGTCTTCAAGGGTATCGAACCGCGGAGCGAATCGACATCGAGTGGTACGTTTGCGAGTCATGGACAAATCTCCCAAGGTAAAGAACGTTAGTTTAATTGATCGCGGAGTCCGTGGATAACACATCCAACATTGAGTCGGACGCTTGGACCAAGGCAACACGGGCGATGACGCGAGTCGTGTTCGTTGGCTTAGGCACTATCGCCGAGGCATCCGCATCGGCCGGCTTCGTTTCCGAGTGCTCGCCGATTTGTGATCGCGCAATGGTCGGCTCTTTATCCGGCGCTCCGTTGATGTGGGCGAACGGCCTCAACGGATTTCCGATCGGCGCCGGCCAGTCCGCTTCGTTGAGCAGGACGGCCACGCCGTTGGCTTGTGCTATCACGACGTCCTGCCAACTGTCGCCATCGACATCGGCCAGCACCAGTCCAATGGGACCCGTCATGCCGGCGTAGTGCAATGCGGTCTGGAAGGTAGCGTCGCCATTGCCGATCAGCAGGCTGATCGTGCCACCGCTTGAATTGACGACGACTAAGTCCAGAATGCTGTCACCGTTGATGTCCGCCGTCTGAATGTCCTTCGGTGTCGAGCCGACGTCGTAACTTACGGCGGGCTGGAAGGTGCCGTCGCCGCGGCCTTTCAAGACATTAACCGTCCCGGTGAAAAGGTTGTTGGCCACCGCAACATCCATGTCGCCATCGCCGTCGAGGTCCGCCGCGACAATGCCGTAGGGCGACGCACCGGCCGCGTAGGCGGTCGCCGGCAGGAAAGTGCCATCGCCGACACCGATGAGGACGCTGATCGTCGTGCCGAAGGAGTTGGCGGTGACGAGATCGGGGAACCCATCGCCGTTGAAGTCCGCGGCCGCCACGTCAGTCGGATTTTCGCCGACCGTGAAATCGAGCGACTGACTTTCGAAGCCGCCGCTGCCACGGCCGATCCAAACGCTCACAAAGCCGGGATTCTGCGACATCGTTTCCGCAATGTCCAGGTTGCCGTCGCCGTTGAAATCGGCGGAAGCGAGAGCAGTTGCCGGTGATGAAAGCACGCCGTAATTGCTGATGGCTTCGAAGCGCGACCCGTTGTTGAGCAAAATGCTCAGGTTGCCGTCGCCGACGGCAAGGTCGATCGTTCCGTCACTATTGAAATCTCCTGCGGCAAGGGAGCCGAACGTAGTTCCCGCCAAGGTGAAGAAATTGGGTTGGAAGGTCCCATCGCCGTTTCCGCGCAACAGACTGAGACTGCGGTTGTTGTTCGAGTTGATGTCTCGGTTGCCGACAGCAATGTCCAGGACACTGTCGCCGTCGAAGTCCTCCACAACGATGAAGCTGGACGAATCACCCGTGGCATAACTTTGCGGCGCCTGAAAGGTGCCATCGCCGTTGCCCATGAGGATGCTCGTCTGTGACTGGACGCCATCGTAATGGGAGATCACCAGGTCCAGGTCGCCGTTGCTGTCGAAATCCGCGAGCACCACGCCGGAGGCATCATCGAACAGCAGCGTAGTGATGGATGTTTGGAACGTACCATCGCCATTGCCCAGGAGAACGTCGTACTGATGGCCAGTCCCAGCAACGATATCGACATTGCCATCCCCATTGACGTCGCCAAGGTTAATCGCGCCAGGCCGGTCGCCGGTCGCGTAGGCCACTGAAGATTGGAACGTCCCGTCGCCGTTGCCGAGCAAGACGCTAAGGAACGTGCTGTAACTGTGTCCGTTGACAATGTCGATGTCGCCATCGGCATCGAGATCGCCTGTGATGACACCGAATGGCCTGGCGCCGACCGCGTAACTGACTGGCCCGCCGAAAATGGCGCCGCCCAGATTCAAGAGCACCGTTACCGTCCCCGAAATGAGGTCATTTGTGACGGCGAGGTCGGGCAGGCCATCCGCGTTGAAATCCCCACTGGTAACGATCCGCGTCGTGCCGCCGCCGAGGTAGCTGGCCGGCGTCTGAAATGTGCCGTCGCCGTTGCCGATCATGATCTTTACACAGCATCCGCCGCTGGTTCCCGCGAGATCGAGGATGCCGTCATCGTCGAAGTCGGCCGTGATCACCGAGCCAATGCTGACGGCATAGACAGGCGCCTGCTCCAGACCGCCGCCGCCTGTTCCAAACACAACGGTCATGGCGCCCGGGCCGAAGGCAGTGGCGATGGCGAAGTCCTGGGCGCCGTCGCCGTCGTAATCCGCTGCCGTTATTGCGCTCTCGTCGAGTCCGGTTGCGTAGTTAAACGCGCTGGAGAATCCACTTCCAGCTTCTCCCAGCAACACACTCAGCCCCGGGGCGCCGAACTTGTTTGTCACGCCCAAATCCGGGTCGCCGTCGCTGTTGAGGTCGATCGCGGTAACACCGGTTATGTTCGGCCCGGCGTTCAACACCGTGACGGCGCCATGAAACACGCCGCCGCCGAGGCCCTGGACGAGTGTGACCGTGCCGGTTCCTGGCGCGGCATTGGCGACGGCGATGTCTGCCACGCCATCGCCGGTGAAATCTCGGATGGTCGCCTCGGAAGGATTGACCGCGGCGGGATACCGGTCTGAGGACTCGAATGTGGCGTTGCCATTTCCGAGAAAGACGTCAATTGAACCGTCATCCGTGTTGGAGACGATCACATCGAGGTCGCCATCGCCATCCACATCGCTCGTTTCGACCGCCTTCTTCCCGGCGGCGCCGCCATAGTCGACTGGTGTTTGGAACGTGCCATCGCCGTTACCTTCCCAAATACCAAGGCCGGTCGTCGTGAAATCAACAACGGCCAGGTCGAGATCGCCGTCGGCATCGAAATCGCCGGACGCAATGCCGCTGGGAGCGGTGGGACTGTAAGTCGCACCGGCATGGAAAAAGCCGTCGCCGTTACCCAGCAACACGACCACGTGGTGGAAATTTGAACCCACCGCAACCACGTCCGTATTGCTGTCGCCGTCGACATCGCCGACCGTTAAGTCCAAAGGCTGTGTACCCAGCGGAATATTCGCGATTAGCACAAAAGCTCCGCCGCCTTGTCCGAGGAGTATTCCCGCGGAACCGTTGACATCGTTGGCTACCGCTAGGTCGGTGATGCCGTCGTTGTTGAAATCCGCGGTGGCGATTGCTCGCGGGTTCGTGCCGGCGGCAAAGGTGATCGGCCGACGGAATTGGCCGGTGCCGGAGCCACGCAAAACCGCTACCGTGCCGCTGTTCAAGTTCGTCACTACCAGGTCCAGCTTGCCGTCGCCGCTGACATCGGACACGGCCAGTGAGTTGGCGCCGGAGCCACCCGTAGGGAAGCTCTTCGGGGCCGAAAACCCGCCGACACCGTTGTTGAGCAGGACGTTGACGAAGCCGGGAGTGGTGTTATTGGCCACGGCCACATCGAAACGGCCGTCGCCGTTGAAGTCGGCGCTGACCACATCGGTCGGCGTCGTGCCTGCCAGAAATGCTTGCGGCACGCCGAAACTCGGCACATCGCGGCGTTCCAGGATCTCCAAAATCGGCCGATGGGGAATGCGTGCGAATCGATTGCGAGTCATGGACAATCCTCCTCCAAGGGTGGGTCGTTCGTTAATTAACGAGTATCAAGCCGCTTGCGGTTGAATGCAACAGAAACGACGTCAACACGTCGTCCTATATAGAAACCGGAGAAAACGTCGATTCGTGTCATGCAAAATCAACGATCTGTCCACTAGCGACCACGCAGCAGGTGTAGGAGAGAGGGTCAGGCGTGTTCCGTTTTCCCTTCGCCCGACTCGCTCAACTTCAACTGTGGTTCGAGGCTCATAAACCTCTCATTCTTATGAAAACCAAGGAATCGCCAAAGTCGCGCGTCCGGTTTTGGCTTGAAATCACCCTTTACTTATAGGCACTCGCGCTTGGGATGAATGTGCGCGCTTCCATTAGTGGTCCAACAGCCAGGAGTGACTCGCCATGGGATTGTTAAGACTAAGGCCCACAAGTACTTATAGGCAGCAGCCGTCTAAGAAAGCAAAACACCTTCTCTTGGAACCACTGGAACACCGTGATCTACTCTCCACCTGCCACGTCACGCGCCTTAGTGACGCCGGAGTCGGCAAGGGCTTTCGCGGCGACTTGCGGTACTGCATCAACAAGGTCAACACCGAGCCGGGGCCGGATGTCATCGACTTCACCGTGACCGGCAAGATTGACCTCAACTCGCCGCTTCCGAACCTGGCATCGGACATCAGTATTCAAGGACCGGGCGAGTCGCTGCTGACAATCGACGTTCGTGAAACCGGTCGCGGATTCTACATCCCGGCCGGCGCCAATGTGGAGATCGCGAACCTGACGATCGAAAACGGAAAAATCTCGGGTAATGGCGCCGGCGGGGCCAACATTTTCAACGCCGGAAGCCTGACGCTGGTCTACGTGACTGTTCGAGGTGGCCGCGCACAAGCGTCAGGTATCCAGGTAAGTACGTGCTACGCCGGAGGGATATTCAACGATGCCACGGGACAGCTAACGCTTTTTCAGACGACAGTGAGCGACAATTCCAGTTACGGTAGCAACGGTTCCGGCTATGTGAAAATCTACGGCGCGGGCGTTTCAAACCTCGGATCCGCGATCATGGTGATGAGCACGATCACCAGTAACGAAGCGGACACCGGGTTCATAGTGGGATATTACGTTTACGGCGCCGGCGTTTACAACGCGGGAAGCATGTTGATCGACAGCAGTGTCATCTACAACAATAGCGCAGGATCCCAACCGCAAAAAGTCTTCGGCGGAGGCATCGCCAGCCAATCCGGTTCCATCACGATTCAGAACAGCACGATCGCTAACAACCAACTTACCGGCTTCAAAGACGCCTATGGTGGCGGCGTATCACTGGAGAACACCACCGCGGAAATTCGTAATAGCACGATTGTGGGAAATGTCTCCGTCGGAGAAATGACCTCCGAAGGCGGCGGTATTCGGCTAAGCGGCGGCTCGCTCACACTGCAAAATACCATCCTCGCCGCGAATTGGGCCAGCACAGGCGGGCCAGACGTTTTCGCGGTGTTCACTTCACTCGGCCACAACCTGATCGGAGATCCCACTGGCGGCTCGGGTTTTGCGCCAAGCGATTTGCTTGGCGTTGACCCTATGCTTGGGCCTCTCCAGGACAACGGCGGTCCCACGGCAACCCTTGCCCTCCTCCCCGGCAGCCCGGCCATCGACACGGGCGACAATAGCGACGCTACCAATTTCGATCAGCGCGGTCCCGGATTTCCTCGGATTGTGAACGACACGATCGATACCGGAGCATTTGAGGTGCAGGCGACGGCGGCGCCGAGCGCGCCTTTCGATATTGCCATTTTGGTCAGCGCTGAACTGGACACCGACTACTCGAAGTGGAGGAACTAGGTGATGAACTCCAGCGATTTGTCTACGCGCACGGTTCCTCTGAAAATTGAGGTACTTGAAAGCCGCGATGTACCGAGTTTTGCGGGTGCGTCGCTCATTCCGGCCGGACCGCTGCCATCGGATATCAGCCTGGCGGACTTCAACGGCGATGGGTTGGTCGACCTCGCCGCTTCGAGCAAGGTCAGTCCGGGATTTGTGACCGTGCAGATGAACACCGGCGGCGGTATCTTCGACACGCCGGGAAGTTTCCCGACCGGCGGCGGCAATCCCAGCGCGATTGCAACGGGCGACGTAACCGGCGATGGCCGAGCCGACATCGTCGTCGCCAACAATGCCAACAATACCATCGCGGTGTTGCGGGGTTCCGGCAGCGGCTTTTTTCGACGCCCAATTCTGACCGGGGTCGGCAGCGGTGCAATTTCGGTGGCGATCGCTGACCTGAACGCCGACGGAGCCCCCGATGTGGTCACCGCGAACACTTTCGGCTCGGTCAGCGTGTTACTAAATCAAGGTAACGGTGTATTCCCTGCGGCTCTCAATTATCCCGCAGGGCCGACCCCATATTCCGTTACCCTCCATGACCTGAACGCGGACATCCACCCCGACATAGTTGTCGCCAATAACGCCGTCAGCAATTCAATCACGGTACTACTCAATAACGGCAACGGGTCGTTTCAACTTCCGAAGTCGTTCGTGGCAGGCCCGGCCCCGACGGACGCGATTGTGACTGATCTGAACCAGGACAGCAAACCGGATGTGATTGCGGCTAATCTGAGCGCAGACGGAGCCAGCGTCCTTCTAGGGAATGGCGACGGAACATTTCAGGCGCCATCATCCTTCATCGCCGGCTCGGCGCCCAACGCCCTTGCGAGCGGCGATTTCGACGACGACGGAAAAACCGACGTGGCGATCGCCAATTCTTACACCGTAGACGTACTTTTGGGCAACGGCGACGGCAGCTTTGGAGAGCGCACGCCGTATGGAGCGGGATCAGCGGTGACGGCGGTGCAAGCGAGCGACGCAACCGGGGACGGCGTTCTTGATTTGATCGCCGCCAATAGTGCCGGCGCGACCATGGTGTTGCTTCCCGGATTCGGCGATGGCACCTTCCCAAGCCCCGTCAGTTCGCCGATTACTGACCCGGACGACCTAGAACAGGGCGATTTCAACGGCGATAACATTCTCGACCTTGCGACAGCGAATTTGTCTTACGACACGGTGAGCATCATCCTGGGGATTGGAGACGGAAGCTTCTCGACCCCTCTTTCTTACGCGGTCGGCAGACTGCCAAATTCCCTTGTGGTTGCCGACTTCAACAACGACACGCGTCTGGATCTTGCGGTCAGCTTGCAGTTGGATGATAACATCCGAGTCCTTCTTGGTAACGGTGACGGCACCTTCAGTGTCGGCGTCCCGTTCGGCGACTGGAACAACCCGAATGCTCTTGCCGTCGGCGATTTCAACGAAGACGGAATCCCTGACTTGGTTCTACTGAGTTTCACAAGCTCCAGCGCGCCTTTGTTTTTGGGCAACGGCGACGGGACCTTCGCACAGGGAATTCTTCTATCGCACGGCGGCAACGCGCGGGCGGTCTCTGTCGGAGACTTTGACGGAGATGCGAACGCGGACATTGTCTTCACCAATGACTTTTCCTCCGGCGGACGCGTGTACGTGCGCCTCGGAAACGGCGACGCCACGTTCCAAGCGGGAGTTTCTTACGATGCGGGAAACGATCCCCTAGCTATTACCGCAGGGGACTTTAACGGTGACGGCCGAGATGACCTTGTCGTCAACGACGACAGCAATGCACTCGTTCGCGTCCTGTTGGCCAATGCGAATGGATCGTTCGCGCCGCCTTTGACTATGGCCGCCTTCGCCATTGTGGACAAACTGGTGGTTGGTGATTTCAACAGCGACGGAAAACTCGACCTCACGTTCACCCACGCCAGTAAGGGCGCAACCAGTGTCCTGTTGGGTAACGGCGACGGGAATTTCTCACCAGGCATAACCTATGCCATGGGTGGCGCAGTTGTGCCACTGACCGTCGGCGATTTTGACGGCGATAGTCACGTGGACATTGCGTGTGGGACGACCTTTACGGTCGCGGTTCTGATCAATGACGGCAATTGGCCGGTGCCGATCCCGGGGTTCGACCCGAATCCGGCGCTACTCATCACGTCCGAACTTACCTTTGGAAAAACTAGACGACGGAGTTGACATGAAAAGTCAGTGTCGAATGCTTAAGCTCGAATTACTCGAAAGCCGGACGCTACTGTCCACCTGCCATGTCACGCGCCTTGCTGACTTATTATCGGTTTGAGCGATTTGAATCCACGCGATTTCGTGCTCCCGCGGTTCGGCGAATAGCCGTTCCGTCAGTTCATCATTCGTTTGGGCCGTCAACGTGCGTCGAATTCGGGTCGGCTGTTGCTGCGTACTCGTGCGGTCCGCGGACTCGTCACAGTCGTGGTTTGGCTCGGATAGCGCGGCGGACTCGAACTCGGTGCAGGCATAGTCGTCGAGCCCCCACCATTCGTGAACGACCAGCACTCCCGGCCGGGGGCCTTTCACAGCGTCGTCCCACACCAGGTAGCCGTGGCATTCCAAGTCCCCGTCCTTGTACGTGACCTGTTTCCTCTTGACCTCAGCGCGCACGGCGGTTGCGAGCACCAAAGTGCAGCTAATCGTGATGAGTGTGCGAAACATGTAGTCCTCTCTGGCGGCGACTATGCTTGCTCCTGTTGGGCTTGGATCAACTCGACGACGGTGTTACGCAGTAGCGGCTCACCCCCAAACGACATCCCAAGCGACCGAAGCTTGGATGTGACGATCTGGTGCTTGGGTCCGACGTTCAAGGCCGCGATTTCGCTTGGGCTTCCCACCAGTTCTTTCGCAATACGGGCAACCTGTTCTTCAGACACGTAGCGGTCGTGGCAGTTGAACGCCTGCCCGGCGATCTTCTGGGCGTCGGCATGCAACAAGAGGTTCACGGCTTTGGCAACGTCGGCTGCATGGACTTCTTTTCCGCCTTTGCGGACGCGATCGGTTCGCCGCGAATCACCTGCCCGACCAGATCATACCAGCGACTTGCAGTCGGCGGATGAGCGAGACCGTAGATGCCTGTTGGACGAAGCGCGCAGATCGGCCAAGATTTGCCCAGACCATAGCTATGCACAAACTTTTCTAGCGCCGCTTTGTGGGCGCCGTAGTGGCCAGTCGGCCAGAGCGGGTGAGTTTCGTCAAGCTGCCAGTCGTCAAGGATCACTTCGTGAACGGCGCATGTTGAGATGAAGATGAACCTCGGAACGCTGGCCACATACGCTGCCTGGAACAGCCGGAGCGAGCCGTACAAATTCGCTTCCAAAAACTCCTGCAAGTGATGTTCGTGTCCGGACCGAGAACCGGCGGTTCGGTCCCACTGTAGGGCAGCGTGGACCACAGCATCGGCGTCCGTGACAAGCCGTCCTGTCGCCTGGGCCTCACCAAGGGAGCTAGGAATCCATTCGATCGCTGGCGCTTCTTCCTCAAAACCGCCTCGATCACTGGACGGTCGATACCAGCAGCGCACACGGTGTCCGGCGGAAACAAGATCTCGGACAATGTAACGGCCTAGCAATCCTGTCGCACCGGTAACCGCGATCAACATGCATGGCCCCCGTTCCGAGAAAAGCACAAGTCCCCAGGAGTTTGGGGCAGTGAAGTTTATGACCAACTTCCGAAGTTCGCTTCAGTTCCTTCCTTGCACTCCGGATCCTTCAATTGCACCGCGCATGTGGCCCCGTGCAATCTTGTCGATTCGCCTCGATGGTAAATTAGTCCGGTGCGCCGGCGCCGTCCGCCCTGCGCAAGAACAGGCTGGCCCAGCCGTCCCAGCCGCCCGGTCCCGGCGTCGAGTACCGACCCTGTTTTTTGAAACCTCGACGCGGCCGCAAGTGTTTATCGTAGCCCTCGCTGTCCGTCGCTAATCGTTGAGCATGGCTACGGTCACCCGCGATCAGCATTCCCGGCCCCCCCTCGACGCGTGACTCATTCCACGATCATTTTCGAGAAAATCGAAGAATTTCCCAAATCGCGCGTCCGGTTTTGGCTCCAAATCACCCTTTAGTAGTAGGGACTCGTATGGGTGCGGCGTGCGCGCACGTGATTTTCTCTTTGGGAGGGGACTGATGACTTGGCTAACCCCAATCCAAGCAAAGACTTATCGAAATCAGTCGCCTCTGACTCGATTAACCCGCCTGCGACTGGAGCCTCTGGAAGAGCGTCGGCTCCTCTCCACCTGCCACGTTACCCGCCTCACCGACCAAGGGATCGGCAAAGGCTTCCGCGGCGACCTGCGGTATTGCATCAACAAGGTGAACGCCGAGCCGGGGCCGGATGCCATCGACTTCACCGTGACGGGGACGATCAACCTCGCCTGGGCGCTGCCGTCGCTTGCTTCGGACATCAGCATCCAAGGTGCCTGGAGTTGACTTGCTCATGGTTCGTCGTGACACTGGCGGAAATTACCGAATCTTTAACGTGTTGTTCGGCAGCACGGTTGAAATCAACAACCTCACCGTTAGCAACGGGCGGGTTTTCGGCAGCAACAATGCGTTTGGGGGCGGCGTCCGCAATGACGGTACGCTGACCCTCCGCGGATGTGTTGTCGAAAAAAGCACCGTACTTGCGACGTTCTTTGGTTATGGCGGCGGCATTCACAACGCCGGTGACTTGACTCTCATCGACACGATACTCAAAGGCAACGCGGTGACTGCGTCGGCTTCCGTTGGAGGGGGCCTGCATAACACCGGAACCGCAGCCGTCTATAGCAGCACTATTACAGATAACGATGCGACTTTGTTTTTCGACGAGGCCGGAGCCGGCGGCGGGCTAGCTAACGCGGGCACCATGGTTGTGCTTAATAGCACGATCGCTTTGAACCGAAGCAGGTATGGACGTGGCGGCGGGGTTTTTGGCTACAACAGCTTGACGGTGATCAGTCACAGCACCATTGCCGGGAATAGCGTGTATGAAGAAGGCGGCGGAATCGCCCTGAATACAGCATCAGATTTACTTTTTCTTCGTAATACGATCGTCGCCGGAAACCTTGTCAGCAATCCGAAAAGTGCACCAGATGATATCTTCGGAGTCCTATCTTCATCTGGACACAACTTGATCGGCAACACGCAGGGCGGTTCCGGCTTCGACCCAAACACTGACCTGCTAAACGTCGACCCTATGCTTGGTGCGCTGGCCGACAACGGCGGACCAACGCTGACGATGGCCCTCCTCCCCGGCAGCCCAGCCATCGATGCCGGCGATAACACCGACGCGCCGGAGTTCGATCAGCGCGGGCCAGGATTCCCGCGGATCGTGAACGGCACGATTGACATCGGGGCGTTTGAGGTGCAGGCGTCGCCGGTGACGCCGCTCACCCATCGTCCTGACTTTCTGGCTCTGGTCTTGGCCACAGCCGATTTGGATTCACTCACCTAACCCTTTGTTGGAGGATTTGCTCGTGCGTTCGCAAAAACCAGCCGTCCGCCCCCGCCTCGAAACCCTCGAAGACCGGACGCTACTGTCCACCTGTCACGTCACGCGCCTTGCCGATACCGGCACGGGCATGGGGTTTCGCGGCGATTTGCGTTTCTGCATCAACAAGGTGAACAGCAACCCCGGCGCGGATATTATCGACTTTCACGTGACCGGAACAATCAATCTGACGGGTGTGCTGCCCGATCTAGCTTCCGACATTGATATTCAGGGCCCCGGTGCGGATTCCCTGACCGTGCGACGAGACACGGGAGGCAACTATCGAATCTTCAATATCCCCAGCGCTGCCACCGTGGAAATCTCAGGGCTGACGATTGCCAACGGCAACGTGTTTCTCTCAGGATGCGGAACTCCCTTCTACGCTTTCGGCGGCGGAATCCTGAACGACGGTTCGTTGACCGTTGAAAATAGTACGATCACAGGCAACGTCACGCACCCGGTGTCGTCATGTAATAATTCGCACGCGTTAGGCGGCGGCATTTACAACGGCGGGACGATGACGCTGCGCTTCAGCACGGTTTCGGCGAATACGGCACTGGTGGATCATCCATTCGATGACACCGCCAACGGTGGTGGCATTCATAACGCCGGCACGTTGACCATCGACAGCAGCACCATTTCCGCCAACACCGCGGGAGGAGAGCCCAACGACGGCTTTGGGGGTGGAATCTCGTCGTCCGGTACACTGTCGATCATCAACAGCACGGTTTCGGGAAACAAGGCGTTTGGCCACACCTCCCACAACCCACAATGCCTTGGCGGCGGCATCTCCGCTTCGATGGCGACGATTCTCAACAGCACCATCACCGGCAACTCTTGCAACGGCAGCGGGCCGCAGGCCGGAGGCGGAATCGCCCTCGCAAGTGGCGATCTTCGCAACACCATCGTCGCCGGGAATCAAGCAAGCTCGGCGCCTGACTTCGCCGGCAACTTGTCATCGTCGGGATTCAACCTCTTCGGCAACAGCAGCGGCGGCAGCGGCTACGTGGAGACAGACTTTCTCGATGTTGACCCTATGCTCGGCGCGCTAACAAATAATGGCGGCCCGACACAAACCCACGCGCTGCTCCTCGGCAGCCCCGCCATTGATGTCGGCGATAACACTAACGCCCCTGATTTCGACCAGCGCGGCCCAGGGTTTCCGCGGATTGTGAACGGGACAATTGACATTGGGGCATTCGAGGTGCAGGCGTCACTGGCACCGTCGCCACCCAGACCGGATCACTGGATGTCGGTACTCGCCACGGCTGATTTGGAGTCCTTGTTCTAACTCGGAGAAAAGAGGTGTTTGCGATGCGTTCACGAAGTCTCAGGACCCGCCTTCGGATCGACCGGCTCGAAGACCGGACCACGCCGAGCTTCATCACGGCGCCCGCCTTCCCTGCCGGGAACGGGCCGGTGGAAGTGGCAATGGCCGACATGGACGGGGATCAAGACCTCGATCTGGTCTCCGTCAACAGGGATGGAAGTACCGTCAGCATGCTACGTGCGAATGGTTCAGGCGGATTCCGGCGCGGAGCGCAATACGCCGTCGGCAGCAGTCCGCGATCGGTGGCTGTCGGTGATTTCGATGCTGACGGAGACACGGACGTCGCCACAGCAAATTTCGTCGCCGACACGGTGAGCGTTCTGCTCAACCAGGGGAACGGCACACTGGACCCGGCCACTCACTTCCCCGCGGGTATCGATCCACGCTCCATTGCCGTTGGCGATCTCGACGGCGACCAGGACCTCGACATCGTCGTGGCCGCGTGGACGAGCGTGATTCAAGTTCTCTACAACCAGGGCGATGGGACATTCGCGGATGCGACGAGCTACCCCGCCGGGGGTCAACCAAGTTGGGTCGCCATCGACGACATGGATGGCGACATCGACCTGGACGTGGTAACGGCAAATGGCTCCACCGTCGGCGTCCTGCACAACCAAGGGGACGGCACGTTTGGGGCGCCGGCGACTTATACGGCGACCGGCGCTAGTTTCATCGCGCTGGGTGATCTCAACGGCGACCTCTATCGAGATATTGTCTATCCGAGATCGTCGCTCGAGAGTGTGGGAGTGCTGATGAACCAAGGCAACGGATCCTTCGGACCGGTGTCGTACCAGCCTATCGGCAATATGCTCGCCATTGCACTCGGGGACTTGGATGGGGACCTGGATCTTGACCTTGCGGGTGTTGGTGCCGGCGAAGCGGGCGTAGCGGTGCTGTTGAACAATGGGGATGGATGGTTTGCGGCACCCCAAACGTTTGCTTATGCCGCGGGAGCCAGCCCGAGGTCTGTTACGATCGGCGACCTCGATGCGGATCAAGACCTTGACCTTGCCGTCGCCAACACATTGTCCGACGACGTGAGCATTTTACGAAACCTGGGAGGAGGAGTTCTCCTCGCGGCGATGACCTACGATGTCGACGGCCTCGCCGACGCCCACGGCGTGACATCAGGAGACTTGGATGCCGATGGCGATATTGACCTGGTGGTTGCCATTTCGGGCTCGGTCCAAGCGGGCATCTATGTGATGCTGAACCTTGGGGGCGGGACGTTCGCGGCGCCGACGTATTATGGCGCATCCGGGGACGTCGAATCTATTGCAATGGGGGACCTCGACGGCGACCTCGACCTGGACATTGCCGGCGGCATCGCAGAACTTTCTTCAGGCGGCGTGAAAGTGTGGCTGAACAACGGCAATGGGACGTTTGCCGGCTCCGTGATTTATGCCACCGACGATGAGACCATATCGGTAGCAATGGGGGACTTAGACGGCGATAACGATCTCGACATCGTGGCCGCGAACGAATTCGTGAGCAACACGATTTCCGTCCTAGAGAACAATGGAAATGGGACTTTCGCGGCGGCAGTGAACTATGCAGGAGTTATCAATCCCCAATCGGTGGCGCTTGGTGACCTGGATGGAGACCAAGACCTCGACCTCGCAGTAGCTGTCTCTAGTGGTGTGGCTGTGTTTTCCAATAACGGCGATGGCTCGTTTGCGCCCTTTATTATCTACGCGACTGGCACAGACCCTTACGGGGTTGCGATCGGGGACCTCGACGGCGACCTCGATCTTGACCTAGCCGTCGTTAATCGAACTTCCAACACCATGAGCGTGTTGCTCAACAACGGAAACGGAACGTTTGCCGCGCCGACCCATTACACGGTCGGCAGTCAGCCCGAGGCTGTAACTCTTGGAGATCTCGACAACGACTCGGATCTCGACGTCATCGTTGCCAATAGAGGATCATCCCACGTAAGCGTGCTGTTCAATTCCGGAACCGGCATTTTCGCCACCGCGACGAATTACGGCATCAATACGCAGCCGGAGTTTGCGGCCGTTGCGGACGTGAATGGCGACAGTTACCTCGACTTGGCCGTCGGCGGCGAGGTTATAACCATACTCGTCAATGACACCATCTGGCCGCCGCTGCCGATCGGCGATGGGCCGCGACCGTTCGCGCCGCTGGACGTCGGCGACACCACGAAGATGTTGCATCCGACCGCCACACAGACGTCACCATTAAGCATGTCGACTAATCCCGTGGATGACAACGAAGTGGCGATAGCATCGCGGCCGAGGTATACTTCGCGTCACATTGCCCGAGTCGCGCTCGCCGGAACAACTGACTCGGAGCCTGACCCGTTTTCGAAGAAGCTGAGTTAACCACAAGGCTATCCCTTGCACTGGAGGAGCGATCCGATGACTCGACGATTTTCTCGACTCACGAAACATTTTCGACGGCAACGGCTGGTTTTGGAAACCCTGGAGCGCCGCGACGTTCTGGCGTTTGTTACACCGCCGATTTACCCTGCGGGGACGAATCCGACGGCGATGGTCGCCGATGACTTCAACAGCGATGGACTCCAGGACATCGCCGTCACCAATCAAACGACGCCGGGCAAGGTAAACGTGTTGCCCAATACAGGTTCCGGTATGTTCGGATCGGCGGTGAGCTTCCCAACCGGCGGTACGAATCCCAGGTCACTCGTCGCTGGCGATTTCAACGGCGATGGGAGGCTTGATCTAGTCGTGGCCAATACGGGAAGCGGGACGGTCGCGCTATTGCGTGGATCCGGTACAGGACTCTTTCGCAGGCCTATCGCGTTCGCGGCTGGAACGAATCCCTGGGATGTCGCCGCGACGGACCTCAATAATGATGGTGCGTTGGATCTGGTATTAGCCAATAACAACACCTCGGGGACGGTGACCACTCTTATCAACAACGGAATAGGCGCCTTTTCCGCCGGCGGTACATTCAACGCAGGCGGTAATCCTCGCGCGATCACCGTCGCGGACTTCGATGCCGACGGCAATGCCGATGTCGCGGTGGCAAACTCGTCGAGTTCCTCGGCGGGTGTATTTCTGGGGCGCGGCGACGGCACTCTGAAACCGATGGTGTCCTACGGTGTCGGCGCCGAGCCTTACGGCGTGGCCTCCGGCGATTTCGATGCCGACGGCACGCCTGATCTTGCCGTTGCCCATCACATTAGCCCCGGCGTGGTGAGTGTCCTCGTCGGCAATGGTGACGGAAGCCTTACCTTTCTCGACTACGAAGTAGTGGCCGATTACGCGGTGGCCGTTCGTGTCGGCGACGTCACTGGTGACGGCCGGGACGATGTCGTGACCGTCCATGAGAGTTGGGCGATGTTGAGCCTCCTCACGGAGCCGACGGGCGGCAATTTCTTGCCGCCGCAGTATCTTGTGACGCAGGATGACGCCGTTGGGCTTGCATTAGCCGACCTGGACAACGACGGGACGCTCGATTTTGCGGCGACGACAACTTCCGGGTCCGGCGTTGCGGTGATGCTGTCAAGCGATCCGAGCTATTCCTCCACCGTCGCCGACACCGTGGTCGATGTGCCGCGCGGGTTGACAACAGGAGACGTAGATGCCGACGGTGATTTGGATCTGATGACGGTTAACACAAGCAACTCATCCCTCAGCGCCATGCTCGGTAATGGCGACGGGAGTTTTCAGATGCCCATCTATACGGTTGGGCCAAATATCGGCAGTCCAGGGCGTATCGAACTCGCTGATTTCAACAATGACGGCCGCATGGACGCCGTCGTGCCTTACTACTATTTCGGCGCGACCGTTTTCTTGGGAAATGGCGACGGGACTTTTGGTTCGCCGACGTCGTATGACACGGAAGCGGCCCGCACCGTGGTTGTCGCAGATTTCGACGACGATGGAAACAATGACTTCGCCGTCGGCGAGGGCACGCATGTGTTTCTCGGCAACGGAGATGGCACGTTCGGGAGCCCCGTAAGTTATGGTCTGGGAACCTGGTTGGCGCTGGGCGATTTCAACGAGGATGCCATCATTGATATCGCTTCCGATGGGCCGAACACCCATGTCAGCGTAAGGTTTGGTAACGGAGACGGCACGTTCCAAGCCCCGATCAATTTTGCGGTTTCAAACAATTCTCAAGACATCGTCACCGGCGATTTTGACGCCGACGGCAACCTAGACATTGCAACGCAGAATGCAGGCATCGGTTCGTTCAAGGGCTCCATTCTGTTAGGAAACGGGAACGGGACTTTTCAACCATTTGTCGAGTACAGCATGGGCGGCAATCCCGCCGACCTGGTAGCGGCAGACCTGGACAGCGATGGTTTCTCTGATCTGGCAGGGATCGGCTTCGACACCGCCGACAGCGATGTCATCGTTCTGCTCGGCAATGGAGACGGCTCCTTCGATGCGCCGATCACTTTCACTAGCGGTCCTCCTGCCGAGAACATCTTGCTGCTGACCGTCGGAGACTTTAATGCCGATGGCGCTCCCGACCTTGCCACTGCCTCGGATGGCCCGATCGTCTCTCATCCGATCGACCGTTTCAACACGGTGAGCGTACTGTTCAACGCGGCCGACTGGCCGCCGCTACCGATCGACGACGGGCCGCGACCGCTCGCCCCACTGGACGCCGGCGACACTACGGAGACGTTGCATCCGACCACTACCCTGACGCAAACATCTCGCGGCTCAACGATAAACCCCGTGGATGACAACGCAACAGCGATAGCGATCCGGCCGAAGTATGGGTCGCGTGACATTGCTCGCGTCGCGCATATCGAGACGACTAATGCAGTGTTTGATGCGATTTCGAGGGAGTTGACATAGTTACGAAGATCATGCTGGATATCGTCACAATTTGCGACTGGAGAAACCGTGCTATGAGAAACCGACTGATCCGCGTTAACCGGGGCTATCTGCCACGTCTGGAATCCCTAGAAGTCCGCCTGCAACCTGGGGATGCTTTGTTAGGTGCTTGGTTCGGGACGGTGGCACTGACGGGCGACACGTCCGCGACAATGGAAGCCGGTCAGGCAAAGGCGTCGGTGTCAATACTGGCTCCAGATGATTTGGATGTTCTTGAAATTATCGGCCGGCCATCGGAGTCCGTGCCGACACGCGCGTCTCATCAGCCCTCACGACCATCAACGGAGTTGATGGACGGGGTCGAGACGCTTCAAGGTCCCGGCACCGCGAGGCAAATCAGCATCAATCCAATCATGCCACCGTCGGGTGGGCAGCATTTCGTCGCAAACGCGTCGTCGATTGTAGGACTGGCGCCGGACGCGAAGCCCAGCGTGTCCGTTCTTCCAGGCGAATTATCGAAGCCTCTGTCCCTAAGTCCAAATGCGGCGCGAAAACCCGCAGCGATCCACGACGTTGATAAGTTGCAACCGTCGGCTCGGGACTACGGCAAGGTGCCCCTGACGTTCGAGGCGAACCAAGGACAGACCGAGTCGCAGGTCGATTTTATTGCTCGGGCCGGTGGTGCGACAGTATTCCTAACCCCGACTGCCGCGGTGTTCTCCATTTCGTCGGAGTCAGCAAAGGATGTGAGGCTTGAAGAGAGTGGACTTTCGGGAACTAATACACCTAACTCGCGAGGCGTCGCGCTACACATGCAAATCGTGGGCGGAAACCCGAACGCAACGCCGGTCGGCCAAGAGCGCCAAACCGGCATTGTGAATTACTTCATCGGCAACGATCAGTCGCAGTGGCGCACCGACATCCCAACCTTCGGCCGCGTCCAGTATCAGGACGTTTATCCGGGCATCGATCTGGCGTACTACAGCAACAACGGCCAACTCGAATACGATTTCATCGTTTCGCAGAGCGCTGATCCGAATGCCATCACTCTGAATTTCGCCGGTGCTGACGGAGCGGAGATCGACGATCGCGGCAACCTGGTGTTGCACACTGCGGCAGGCGATGTCACACACCAGAAGCCGTACTTGTACCAGGAAGTCGACGGCAGTCGCCAAGAAATCGCAGGTGAATTCGTCCTGACCACTCACCACTCGTCACTCACCACACACCAGGTGACTTTTGACGTCGGCACTTACGACGCGTCCCGCCCGCTGGTGATTGATCCGCTCATGCTTGGCTATTCCACGTACTTGGGCGGCAGCGGCGCGAACGATGATGGCCGAGGAATTGCTGTCGACGGCGGAGGCAACGCCTACGTGACGGGAAGCACAGCCTCAATTAAGTTTCCCGCCACGCCGGGTGCATTTGACGTCGTCTACAATGGCGGTTCCATTGACACTTACGTTGCCAAGATGAACGCGACTGGAAGCGCCTTGGTGTACGCCACCTATTTGGGGGGATCCCAGTACGACGAAGGCGGAGGAATCGCGGTGGACGGCGACGGCAATGCGTACGTTACCGGGTATACAGGTTCGGATGACTTCCCAACCACTGCGGGCGCCTTCGACACTAGTTCCAGCATCAGCGGCGACGCATTCGTGACGAAGCTGAACTCCGCGGGCACCGGCCTCGATTACTCCACCTTTATGGGTGGAGGAAATGTGGATCGTGGCAACGGAATTGCGGTGGATAGCAGCGGTTTCGCCTATGTGATCGGCTATACATCAACGAACGACTTCCCGACCACGGAGGACGCCTTCGACACAACGGTCAACGGCGGCTTGGACGCCTTCGTAGCCAAGCTTAGCGCAGACGGTAGCGCCCTAGTGTACTCGACATTCTTAGGTGGGTCCGATTACGATCTCGGCAACGCGATTGCGGTCGATAGCGGCGGATACGCCTATGTGGCCGGCAATTCCCCATCTAGTAACTTCCCGGTCACAGCGGGCGCCTTCGATACCACTTACAACGGCGGATTCGGCGACGTCTTCGTCACGAAGCTTAGTCCGGACGGCAGCGACATCGTCTACTCCACGTTCTTGGGCGGCATCGAACGCGAATATGGCACGGCCATCGCTGTCGACAGCGGTGGCGCCGCCTATGTTTCCGGGCGTGCCGGTTCGGCCAGCTTCCCCACCACGCCGGGCGCGTTCGACACGACGCATGAGGGAGGCACTTGCGACACAGGACCGTGTAATGACGTGTTTGTAACGAAGCTGAATGCGGCAGGCTCTGCCTTGGAGTACTCTACTTTTTTGGGAGGGACCGGTGATGATTTCGGAACCGGGATCGCCTTGGACAGCAGCGGCTCCGCGTTTGTAACTGGGTACACTCTTTCTTCCGACTTTCCAACGACGCCGTTCGCCTACGACGCCACTTACAACGGGGGTGAGGACGTGTTCATAGCTAGACTCAACCCGAGTGGTACTGGCCTCATCTATTCAACCTACTTCGGCGGTTCGTCGTCATTCCCGATTGGTGGCGACTACGGTTCCGCCATCGCGGTGGACGAGGGCGGCAGTGTCTACGTCGCCGGACAGACTTTTGGGTCCGACTTCCCGACGACGCCGGGCGCCCTCAAGCGGCGCAATCGTTTCGGCCAAGGTGACGCTTTCGTTGCTAAGTTCGCAGAGGCCTGAGGTGTTCCAAGCCTCGCACACGCCCGAATTCAAAGGAGGGTTTTTCGACGAATGGGCTTACTTTATCGGTAATCGCTGTGACGTGATTCACCGTTTTTCAGAGGAGTTTGCCATGCGTTCACTATTCCATTGCCCGCGACACGTTCTGCCACGACTCGAACATCTCGAAGACCGCACGCTGATGTCCACGTGCCACGTGACGCGCCTCACCGACCAGGGCGTCGGCAAAGGCTTCCGCGGTGATCTGCGTTACTGTATCAACAAGGTTAACACCGAGCCGGGGCCGGACGCGATCGACTTCACGGTGACGGGGACGATCAATCTCACAGGCGCGTTGCCCGACGTGTCGACGGACATCGATATTCAAGGGCCCGGGGCAAACTTGTTGACAATTCGGCGGGACGCGGGTGGCGACTACCGCTGCTTCACTGTCGCGGCTGGCACCGTTCTAATCTCGGGAGTCACGATCGCAGATGGTCGTGCCGACGTGGGTGGCGGGATTTACAATCAAAGCAATCTGTCACTCAACGATGTCATTCTCAGCACGAACACAAGTGTTGTAGGCCAAGGTGGAGGGATCTACAACGGTGGCGTCCTGACGCTGTCCAATACGACAATCTCGGACAACAACTCCCACAGTCCAGTCTTTCACGTTGGGCCAGATTATGGCGGCGGAATCTACAATTCTATTCTCGGCCAAATGAACATCACCACCAGCACCTTTAACAATAACTCGGCTGACGGAGACTGGGCCGGTTCCGGGGGCGCCATTGCCAATTACGGCTTTATGACGATTTCGGACACCACTTTCTACGACAACTCTGCGAGGGGTGATTATCCGAGTTCAACGGGCGGCGGGCCTGGAGGCTATGGAGGGGCCATTTTCAATTCCGGCGTGCTCAACGTGTTGAGTAGCACCTTCCAAGATAACACGGCAATCGCTCTTATGAATGTCGGTGGTCATCGAGCCCTTGGAGGGGGAATCTACAATGGCGACACACTTACGGTTGTCAACAGCACATTTTTCGGCAATAGCTCGACGGGGTTTATTGCCCGCGCCGGCGGGATTTATGAACACGGAATCGTTTCAACAGTCCGCCATAGCACGCTTGACAACAACAGCGTTGAATACTCGGCGTAATGCAAGTGGGTGGGGGCGGCATCTACGTTCATGGCTCCAGCGATCAGGGAATGAATCTCAAGAATAACATTGTCGCCGGGAACAGCGCCGGCAAAGGTTCAGATGTCTATGGAGTGGTCACCTCCGACGGTTTCAACGTTATCGGGGATAGCTCCGACGGTATCGGCTACACGTCGACTGACTTACTTAACGTCGATCCCCTGCTTGGTCCACTCGCCGACAATGGCGGACCGACGCTGACGATGGCGCTGCTTCCCGGCAGCCCCGCCATCGACGCCGGCGACAACACCGATGCGCCCGAGTTTGACCAGCGCGGGCCCGGGTTTCCGCGCATCGTGAACGGCACGATTGACATCGGGGCGTTCGAGGTGCAGGCCTCGTCGCTACCGGCTCCTTTGCCGCATCCTGAATTTGAACTCCTCGCCCTGTTTCTGGCCACGGTCGATTTGGATGCACTCACGTAACGAATGAATGGAGGATAACAAATGCGTCGACCAACGTTAAAGGCTCGTCCACAACTCGCATTGCTCGAAGCCCGCGATGTACCGAGTTTCTTGCCGCCGGTTAGTTACAACGCCGGCACGTACTCGTTCGGAGTCACGGTTGCAGATTTGAATCACGATGGCCGGCGGGACGTGTTGTCTGCAAATGGAAATATCTGCATCCGCTTTGGAGACGGTACGGGCACACTCGGCGCGGCGGTTTGTTACGACACTGCTGCCATCAGCAATGACGTTCGCGCTGCTGACGTCAATTCGGACGGCAGTCCCGATCTTGTCGTGGGAACCTACGGCATGGTTGAAGTGCTGCTGAATAACGGTGACGGCACTTTCGGTGCAAGTTCGCAATTCCCCGCTGGGTATTGGCCGTGGCACGTTGCGGTCAACGAACTCAACGGCGACGGTAATCCTGACATCGCTGCATCCAATTTCGACGGAGGCCTGCAAATCCTCTTTGGCAATGGCGACGGGACTTTCCAGCCCGTTTTCTCTTCGGACACAGGCGTTACCAGTACCGATGTCGAGTGCGCCGACTTTGACGGCGATGGCTGGAATGACATTTCAGTGGACGATGGTCTCGGCAAGTACGTCAGCGTATTTCTCAATCGGGGCGACGGCACCTTCAAGCCGAAGGTGGATTACTTCGTCACCAACCAGCCTTGGGGCCACGAGCTCGGCGATGTCAACAAAGACAATCGCATCGACTTAGTGGTCGCCAACGGCGGTAACACCGTCAGCGTCCTGCTCGGAAATGGTGACGGTACGTTTCAAACACCAATGGACTACTCATCCGGAGGTGTGATTTCGGCCTTTCCGGTGATTGTCGACTTCAACAAGGATCGCAAACCCGATATCGCCGTTGCCCACCATTATGCGCATGGCGGCGCTCAGCCTGTCAGTGTTTTGCTTGGCAATGGCGATGGCACGTTCAAGCCCACTCAGGACTTCATTTTCGGGACCTCGTCAAAGGGGTTGGCTGCCGGGGACCTTAATAACGACCGATTTCCGGACCTCGTAGTCGGTGATCAGGCCGAGGACAAAGTTCAAGTCCTAATGAATGACGGTGTGTGGACCGACCCCATTCCGCAACCAGGGCCGGGGCGTCGTCCCGTTGGCATGCGAGCTTTGGATGACGAGTCGAAGGACGCTGTCGTGACGATGGCCGCGGACCAACGCGGGCCCGGCTTCCCGCGGATTGTGAACGGCACGATCGACATCGGCGCGTTCGAGGTGCAATCGACTGGTGCGCCACCGATCGTGCGAACCGCAGCCTCGCCGTCGTTTGAGCATCTGATCACGCTCCTTGCAACAACCGATCTTGATTCACTGGCTTGATCGAGTTTGGGAGTAGACCATGCATTCTCTTCGAAGGTCTGCGTTCACGCTGATCGAACTCTTGGTGGTCATTGCGATCATCGGGATCTTAATCGCGCTGCTACTGCCCGCGGTACAGAAGGTGCGCGAGGCAGCGAGTGCCACGAAGTGCCGCAATAACTTGAAGCAGTTGGCGCTCGCGTTTCACAGTCATCACGATGCACTTGGGTATTTTCCTGGTGGGGGCCTAGGATTCGACTCCCCGCCGAGCTACACGAACGGGGTTGCGGATGTTGGCGCCAAGCAAAAGGCCGGCTGGGGTTTCGCCATTCTTCCGTACATCGAAGGGGAAACGGTGTGGCGAGCCGGGGCCTACGCGGCGGTAAGTACTCCGAATCCGCTGTTCTTCTGTCCGACTCGCCGAGGGCCGCAAACGGCGTTCGGTGTGAATTGGCCACCCGGCACCAAAGGAAAGATCCCCGGCGCTCCAACGCCGTTCACCACGGCGCTGTGCGATTACGCGGTCAGCAACTCCGAGGGCACCGGCGTCGTTCGCCAGACACACCCGCGTCGGCTTGCCGAAGTCACCGACGGTACGGCGGTCACGATGCTTCTTGGAGACAAGCACCTGTTCCGCGACAAGCTAGGGCAATGGCAGCCAGATGACAACGAGGGTTACACGGCCGGTTGGGACCACGATACGGTTCGGCATACCGATGCAGCGTTGGATCCCAAATGGCGACCGATTCCTGACTACGAAGGGACCGAATCTGACCCCAACATTCTCGCGGGCGTCTTTGGCGGCTCGCATCCAGGCGTCTTTCAGATTGCCTTAGTGGATGGCTCCGTGCAACGGATTCAGTACGGCATTGACCTGTTCGTTTTCATGTACCTGGGCCACATCGCAGATGGTAAGGCCATTAACAATAACGCGTACTAGTCCCAAGACGATTTAGTTGGAGAGCGACATGTCTCGATACCGTTCCAAATGTAGTGCGATCTTTCAACGGCGGTTACTGCTGGAAACGCTGGAGCGTCGCGACGTGCCTAGCTTCGCGGCACCGCAGGCATATGCCGCCGCGTCGAACCCGGCGGACATCGTCAGCGCGGACTTCAATGGCGATGGGCATCTCGATGTCGCGGTTGCCAATCAAACGACGCCCGGTTTCGTGAATGTCGCGCTCAACAACGGCGGCGGCGCGTTTTCGGCGCCAAGAGTTTCCCAACGGGTGGCAGCGGCCCAAGCTCGCTGGCGGTGGCCGATGTCAGCGGAGACGGAAAACTGGACCTGGTCGTTGCCAATTCCAACAGCGCCAACGTAGCGGTCTTGCGCGGCTCCGGGACGGGCGCTTTCCGACGGCCGATTACGTACTTGTCGGGCAGCAACCCAAGATCATTGAACCTTGCCGACGTCAATAACGACGGCACCACCGACATCGCACTCGTCTCCGACGTCAACTTCAGCACCCGGGCCAGCGTCATGCTTGGCCAAGGCGGCGGGGCTTTTCAACTCCATACCAGTTACGATCTCGATACCGCGGTGCACGCCGTCACTGTCGGGGACTTCAACAACGATGGCCGCCTCGATCTGGCGGCGGCCGGTCATCATAGCAGCGCCTCCAAGTTTGCGATTCTGTTGGGCAATGGAGACGGCACATTTGCGTACGGGCAGCAATACACATCGTTCTCACCGTTCGACATTACCCCGGCCGATTTCAACGGCGACGGCATCCTCGATCTGGTCGTTGCGAACCTTGATAAGAACGTGGGCATCTGGCAAGGCACGGGAGACGGCAGCTTCTTTGCGGTCTGGGGCGTCACCGCTGGGAACCACCTCAAAGCGGTGGAGAGCGCCGACCTCAATGCGGATTCGGCGATCGATTTGATCGTATCGAACACAACGGAAGCCACGATTGACGTCTTTCTCGGAAACGGTGACGGTTCGCTTGGTTCTGCCGTTCGTTATCCCGGCGGAGCAAACCCGTCTAGGGCCGCCGTGCGGGACCTTACGGGTGATGGCATTTTGGATCTCGCAGTGCCTAACAACGCACCAGGAAACGGGACGATTTCAATACTGACGGGCATTGGGGGTGGTGCCTTCCATTCCGCGGTATCCAACTTCGATACCGGCGGAGTACCGAGCGGACTGGCGGCTACCGAGTTCAATGGCGACGGCGACCCCGACCTCGTCACGTCCAGCAGCTTCGGAACTTTGAATGTGTTACCCGGCGCTCCCGGAGTGAACTTCGGCCCCAAATCAAGCACCTACGGAGGTTATTTTGCCAGGGCAGTCGCCGTCGAGGATCTTAACAACGACGGCGTTCCGGATGTGAGCGCCGCCGTGACCGGTCCGGGCGGCGTCACCGTGACGATGGGAAAGAGCGACGGCACTCTTGAATCTGCGCCGGTGATGCTAACAGACCTGTACTCGATCGTCGTCGCGGACTTCGATGGCGACGGCAACGGCGACGTGGCATCGATGACTGGAAACGGGGACGGAAGTTTTCAATCGCCGCTCGCTTCGCAAGTCAGTAACGGCGTACGCGATCTCGCGGTAGGGGATTTCAATGAAGATGGTCGCCCCGACCTTGTGTTCGGGCAGCGCCAATCCGGCCCCGAGCCCGCCAAGGCAGTCGTGCTTCTGAATGTGGGCGGCGGAGCGTTCGCGAGTCCCATTAGCTATCCCATTGCCGAGAGCCCGTGGGCAGTCGGCGTAGGCGACTTTGACAGTGATGGGCATGCCGATGTGGCAATTGCGTGCCCGGGTGGAGGGGGGATGCAAATACTGATGGGCAATGGTGATGGCACATTGCAATCGGCGGTCAGCTACGCCGCGGGCGATTCTGCGATATCGGTCACCATTGGGGACTTCAACGGGGACACTTTCCTCGACATTGCCGCTTGCGACATGGACAATGCCACCATCGAGATCCTCCTCGGCAATGGCGACGGTAGCTTTCTGGCGCCAATCAGCCATATTGCAGGAACCCGGCCCTATTCAGCGGCGCGAGACGATATGGACGGGGACGGCGACCTCGATCTCGTCGTCTTTGACCAGGACGCCGCAGTAAATGTTCTGCTAGGGAATGGCGATGGAACTTTCCAGTCTTTGACTGGCTACACGGCATTTGCAAATTCGATGAACGGCATCGTCGCGGATTTCGATGGCGATGGCATCCTCGACATCGCGGCGGGAAGCGGCGCAGGTGGTCAAGACGAGGAAATCGCCAGTGTCGTCGTGTATCGAGGAAAAGGCGACGGAACTTTTCTTCCACCGGTTCACTATCTTGCAGGGACAGGACCTCTTGATTTCGCTGTCGGCAACCTCAACGGCGATGGTCGACCGGACCTCGCGATCACGAATATGCAGGCCGGCACGTTGGGAGTGCTCCTCAATAGCGATAGCGGCTTCGCAGCCACCACCGGCTACAACGCGGGCGTTCAAGTATCTGCTGTTGTGACGGGTGACTTCAATGCCGACGGTAATCACGATCTCGCCGTCACCAATGACCTTAGTAACGGCACGGTTCAAATCATCCTCGCCGAGGGTGGCGGACGCTTTTCTACCTCTCCTACCGCGTACACCGTGAGTCCGGAGCCGTTCGGTGTGGCGGCCGGGGACTTTGACATGGATGGCACACTAGATCTCGCAGTGACAAGTTCGGTCGGCACAAACATAAGTATTTTGATTGGGAACGGCGACGGCACATTTAAGCCCGCCGTCTTCTATGCCACAGGCGCCGCAGCGGTTGGTGTGATCGCCGCTGACCTAGACGGCGACGGCGATCTCGACCTGGCCATGGCCAATTACCTCACCGCCGGCATTGTGACCATTGTCAAAGGCCGCGGAGACGGCACGTTCCTGCCGCCCCAGATATACGCCGTCGGCTCTAACCCAACTTGGCTTGCCGCTGGGGACATCAATGGCGACGACATCATCGACCTGGTGGTCACCAACCGAAGCGGCGGCACCGTCAGCCTCCTAGTCGGCAATGGGGATGCCACATTTCAATCGGCGATTCACTACGCCGTCGGCCTCACGCCGGGTGTTGTCATACTCGTTGATGCAAATGAAGACGGCTGGCTGGATATGGCGGTAGCGCACGCATCCGGTGTAGCTGTTGTCGTCAACGCCGCCGACTGGCCGCCGCTGCCAATCGGCGATGTGCCGGGATCGGTCGTGCCGCTCGATGCTCCCCACTTAACCGCAAGTTTTCGCTCGGTTAGCACAACAGAACAGACGCCCGTCGGCCACGGTATGCCACACGTGAATCAAAGCGAAACCGCAATGCCACCTCGGTCGAAGTATGCGTCGCGCCACATCGCCCGAGCCCCATTGACTGAATCGACCGATTCGATGTTTGACATGTCGTCGACCGAGTTGACATAGCCACTGACTTGGATCTTTTTTCGGAGGAGGAGCACTAATGACTCGCAAGTTTGTGTCACAAATTAGTCCCCGCAACCGGCGATTTCGCCCCTTACGGCTCGAACGGCTTGAGCGCCGCGATCTGTTGAGCTTCGGGGCCGCGATGATCTTTCCCGCGGGATTCGAGCCGAACTCGGTGGTCGTCGGCTCCTTCAATGGCGACGATCGCCCGGACATCGCCACGGCAGGTCCCGGTGGAATCAACGTTTTGCTGGGACAGGCCGGGGGCAGTTTCTCGCCACCGACGGTAAACGTCACCGGAGATTCCGGCGGCATCGCCGCGGCCGACGTGAATCTCGACGGCCATCTGGATCTCATGACCGCCAATTTCGGCAGCGACACAGCCAGTGTCTCACTGGGCAATGGCAATGGAACATTCAAGCTAGCCGCGCATTACGGAGCGGGCTTCAGGCCCACCGGCATCGGCGCCGGCGACTTCACGGGAGACGGCTTCCCCGATATTGCCGTAAGCACTCTCCAAGGCGGCTTGGCGATACTTGTCAATCAGGGTGACGGGACTTTTCAATTCACGTTCGGTTACGGCATCACCGCCAGTTCTACTTCGGTGGTCGTCAGCGATTTCAACGAAGACTCGATTCTTGATATTACCGTTGCCGGTAGCAATGGAGTGCGAGTACTCTTGGGCAACGGTGACGGCTCGTTTCAATCGCCGCTGAACCTAACCGGCTCCGTCGCCGTCGCCGCCGCGGACCTGAACGGCGACGGACATGTCGATCTCGCGGTGCGCAGTACGAACACGACAATTAGCGTCATCGCTGGCAACGGTGACGGGCAGCTTTAAGGCGCCCAAAGCGTTTCCATCCGGCCCTTCACCCATGTCGATCTTGGCCGTGGATACGGACGGCGACTCTGATTTGGACCTGGCCGTCGGCAACGGCGGCGTCAGCACGATGACGGTTATGCGAAATCAGCTCGGTTCGCTGCGGCGGCGCGTAACCTACGTCGTCGGCGATTCGCCGGCGGCGATTGCATCCGGAGATTTCAACGGCGACACGTTGATTGATCTAACGACTGCCAATCCGGGTGCGGATTCCGTCTCGGTGATTCTGGGCGCCGGCGGCGGCGCGTTTCACGCCCTCACCACCTTCTATACGATTCCGGGTGCTACGGGCGATGTCGCAACCGGCGACTTGAACGGCGATGCCAAACTTGACCTGGGCCTGGGTGCGGGTGGTCTCGACGTCGGCCAGATTCATACGCTCCAAGGCAATGGCAACGGCACTTTCACACCCGGACAAAACCTAGCCACGGGATCGTTGCCGCGGGAGATGATCATCCAGGACCTAGGCACCGATGGCTTCACTGACATTGCCATTCGAAATGAAACCAACAGCGCCCACTACTCCTCCATTGTGGTCTACCCCGGAACTGCGTCGGGGCCGCTCCCCGGTGTTCCCTCGTATAACGTGGGCCCTGCTCCTTCCGATGTCGCCGTCGGTGACTTCAATGAAGATGGCATTCTCGATCTGGTTACGCCGAATGCAGTCAGCGGCGGCACAGTTTCCGTGCTTTTGGGAATTGGGGACGGTTCCTTCGGGGCATCAACGACCTACGCCGCCGGTAATACGCCGGCGGGTGTGGCCGTATCGGACCTCGACGGGGATGGACACCTCGACCTGGCCGTCGCCATTGAGGGTTCTGCAACCAAGGTGGGCGTCTTGTTAGGTAACGGCAACGGTAGTTTCAAGTCACCGACACTTCGCGCGGCTGCGAATTTCGCTACGAGCATTATCGCCGTTGATTTCAACGGCGATGGGATTCCCGACCTGGCGACGGTTGGAGAATCCAGCAATTTGACTATCCTCATCGGGCTTGGAGGCGCGACCTATCGGCCGCCCGAACACTACGAGGTGTTTGACCCAGTTGCCGTGTCCGCCGGTGACCTGAACGGCGACGGCAACGTCGACCTGGTTGTCGCCGCTACCCGCTTTCCGAACTACGGCGTGTACTTGCTCTTCGGCAACGGCGACGGCGAGTTTACCGCACCAGCGAGTCTCTATATCGCCCCGGGGGCGGCGGACGTTGATGTGGCGGATCTGAACGGCGATGGAAATCTGGATATTGCGGCGGGCATTCACGAAGTTCGCATCTCGCTAGGAAATGGTGACGGCACGTTTTCAAACGGTACTAACTTGTCGCTCGATCCCAGTCCAAAACGAATCGCCATTGACGACATGGACGGTGACGGCGATATGGATATCGTCGCTGCCAATGGAACAGTTTCGAATTCGGACTACGGTGAGGCGTTCACGTTCTTCCGCGGTAATGGCGACGCTACGTACGAGGGTGGAGTCTCCTACCTGGCGGGACCGGATCCGTTCTATGTCGCCGTCGCCGACTTGGATAATGACGGTTTCCGCGACATTGCCGGGATTAGTGGCGACAAACTTTACGTGCTGTTGAATGATGACGGTATGACCTTTCCGGCCCCCACGCACTATCGCGTCGGAGAGGGATACGGACTCGCGGCCGGCGATCTAAATGGCGACGGCTTTCTCGACCTGGTGACCACGGATGTCTCTGGCAACGCAGTTGTCCTTTTCAACAAGGGCAACGACGGCCTCTATACCGGCAAGTTCAAGTTTCCCGTCCAGTCCCGCCCGTTGGATGTGGCATTGAGCGATTTCAACGGCGACGGCTTTCTCGATATCGCCGCGGTCAACGAAGTCAGTGATTCGGTGAGCATCCTACTCGGAAACGGCGACGGGACATTTCAAGCCGCGATCAACTCGCCGACGGGCAATAATCCGACGGATCTCGTCGCCGGTGACTGGAACGGCGACGGCAACCCGGACCTCGCCGTCCTGACCGGGCCCACTGGCGCGCTCATGGCCGTGCTTATCGGCCTCGGCAACGGCTCCTTCGCGGCGCCGGCATTCTACTTCACGAACTCTCCCGACGGCGAAAACCTGGTGAGCGCCGACTTCAACGCCGACGGAGTGCCCGACCTGGCGTTCGTCGGTACCGGCGTCGTAACGGTAATGTTGGGCGTAGGCAACGGCACGTTTCAACCTGCCCAGGCCTATGCCGTCATTGAAAGCGGCACCAGCCTGGTGTCCGGCGATTTCAACGCCGATGGTTTTGCGGACCTCGCCGTGGCCAACAATGACAGCATCGCCATCATGATCAACGCCGCCGACTGGCCGCCGCTGCCGATCTGGGATGGGCCGCGGCCGTCCGCGCCGCTGGGCGTCGACGATACTGCGGAGAAGCTGCACCCGACCACCACACAGACACAAGAATCAAGCCGCTCAAAGACGAATCCCGTCTCTGAGAGCGCGACGACAACACCCCGGCCGAACTACGCCTCACGTCACATCGCCCGAGTCGCGCTCGCCGAGACAACTGACTCGGACATGGACCCGTTTTCGACGAAGCTGAGTTAACCACGAAGCCATTACGCTTGCACTGGAGGACTGACCCAATGACTCGACGACTTCCTCGACTCGCGAACCGTTTTGGGCGGAAGTGGCTTATCTTGGAAACCCTGGAGCGCCGCGACCTTCCTGCATTCGTCACGCCGCCGGTTTACCCTGCGGGGACGAACCCAACTGACATGGTGGCCCACGACTTCAATGGCGACGGGTTGCAGGACATCGCCATTACGAATCAAACAACCCCGGGCAAAGTGAGCGTGCTTCTGAACACCGGCGGCGGCGTGTTTGGTGCAGCAACGAGTTTTCCCACCGGTGGTTCGTCGCCGAGCTCAATTGCCGCCGGCGACGTCAACGGTGATGGCCGCACCGATCTCGTCGTCACCAATCTAGACAGTGGCACCGTGGCGATCCTGCGTGGCTCGGGCACCGGCCTGTTTCGCCGCCCGGTCGCCTTTGCCGTCGGTCCAACGCCGATAGCGTTGAGCATGGCGGATTGGGACGGCGATGGCATTCTCGATCTGGCAGTGGCGAACAATGTCAGTGGACTGGTAAGTATCTTTGACGGCGTCGGCAACGGCACATTTCAGAGCAGCGCGAGTTATGACATCGGCACGAAGCCGCGCGCTGGCGGTGGATGACATCAATGGCGACGGTTGGATCGATCTCGTGGCCTCAGGTTACCATCCCACGCAAGGCCATTTCGTCGCATTGTTAGGAAACGGCGACGGGACGTTTCAACTTGGCCCTGCCCACGCGGGCGGCTCCCCTGGGGCACTTGATACGGGGGATTTCAACGGCGACGGCCATCCAGATTTTGCGGCTGCAAATACCGCTTCGGACAACAACACGGTAGCCGTTTGGATCGGAACCGGCGACGGCTCTTTTCAGCCCGGACCCACGCTTCTTGTTAACCAAACCCCAGCGAGCGTCCAAGCCGCCGACCTCGACGCCGACGGCATTCTCGATCTCGCCGTGGCCAGCGACGACGAGCCCAGCTATGGCGCGGGCGACGGCTTGAACGTGCTTCTCGGCCGGGGCGACGCCACCTTCAAACCGGCAGCCGGTTACGCGGCTGGCGCGAATCCTGTCGCCGTGGCGATTTATGACTTCACCGGCGATGGCGTGCCGGACATTGTCGCCGCAAATAGCGTCGGGACCAACAGCACAGTGACTCTCCTTCCCGCCGAAGGCGGAGGTGAATTCGTCGCGGCCCCGACGTATGCCGCGGGTATAGAACCGGCGGACCTCGCGGCCGCTGATTTCAACGGCGATGGCGACATCGACTTCGCCGTAGCGTCGGACGAGAGATACGGCGCAATTAGCGTCATCTTGGGGGAATCCGGGGGCGGATTTGGGACACCGGCAGCTTATGAAGCCGGTAAGTTTCCCTCATCGGCTGCGACGGCGGACTTTGATGGCGACGGCCAAACGGACGTCGCAGTCGCTGTTTTCAATGAGTTTGGCGCTACGGGACACGTCAGCATCGTTCCGGGCAACGGCGACGGAACCTTATTCGCCGGCGCCCCGGAATACCCCGCCGGCGATGAGGCGCAAGCAGTCGCCATCGGCGACTTCAATTCCGACGGACAATTGGACCTCGCCATTGCGGCCTACACCAACATGGGAAAGGTCAGCGTGCTCTTAGGGAACGGCGACGGCGCCTTCCAAGCGCCCATTACATACAGCACGGGCTCCAACGCCAATGCAGTGGCGGTCGGCGAATTCAACGGCGACGGCGTACTCGACCTCGTGACGCCGTATCGGCTTCTTCTAGGCAACGGCGATGGAACATTTCAGACCGCGGCTTTACACGGCGGTTCCGGCCAAGGCGTGGCCGTCGGAGATTTCAATGCCGATGGCTTCCAGGACCTGGTCAGCGCCGGTTCCAGCGCTTTCGTCAAAGTCATGCTCGGCAATGGCGACGGCACCTTTAAGCCCCAAGTCACTTATCCCACCGCATCGAGTACACCTAGTGTAGCGGTCGGCGACTTTGACAACGACGGCATCCAAGACCTGGTAACAGCGAACAAAGGCACTACGACCATCGGTGTTCTGGTGGGGAACGGCGATGGCACTTTTCGGCCCGCTGTCAGCCAATCGGCGGGGAGTTCCGGTTCCCCGAATGACGTAGAAATCGGAGACTTCAACGGTGATGGCAACCAGGACGTCGCGGTCGTCTTCGACTCGCTCAATGGCCGAGTCGCGGTGCTCCTCGGCAATGGCGATGCGACTTTTCAGCCCGCGGTCCCATACGCGACCGGCACTTCGCACCGCGGGACCGTGGCGGACCTGGACGGGGATGGCGACGACGACATCGTCGTGGCCGCGGGAGTCGCCGGGTCCAGCGGCACGTTTCCCAGCGTAACCGTGTTGCGCGGCAACGGCGACGGCACGTTCCAGTTCATGGAAAAATATGTCGCCGGGTTCGATCCGCAAGACGTCGCGGTGGGTGATTTCGATGGGGATGGCCGGATGGACCTGGTGGTTCCTAACGTCAATGACACCTCTTACCCGGCTCCTGGAACGGTGGCCGTGGTTTTGGGAACAGCGGATGGATTCGCGGCGGTGCGAGCCTTTCCGGCCGGTCCATCGCCCATAAGCCTCGTGGTCGGCGACCTGAACGGTGACGGCATGCCCGATATCGCCGTGGTGAATTATCCGGACAACAATTCTTCCTCCCCCGGCAGCGTGACGGTGCTATTGGGTACTGGCGACGGCGTGTTCGTCGATGGCGGAAGCGTTACCGTCGGGTTCTTCCCGGTCGGCATCGCCATGGCGGACTTCACCGCGGACGGTTTTGCCGATCTCGCCGTGAGCAATTACGGTAAGAACGGTGCGGGCACTACCGTAAGCATTCTCATAGGCGCCGGTGACGGCACGTTTGTATCGTCCGTTGAATATGCGGCCGGAAACGCCCCTCTTGCCTTAGCGGTCGGCGATTTCAACGCCGACGGCCAATCCGATCTCGCGGTGGCAAACGCCCTCACCGCAGGGACGGTCAGTCTGCTTCTAGGCAACGGCGATGGATCTTTTCAACCGCCGCAGAGTCTCGCTGTGGGTGCTCGACCTCAAGCGGTCATCGTCGACGACTTCAATTCGGACGGCATCGCAGACCTGGCCACCGGCAACTATACCGGCGGAACCGTCACCGTGCTCTTGGGCACGGTCGATAGCACCTTCGACACCCAAAGTTATGCAGTAGGAAACTTTCCTGTCTCTCTCGCGTCCGGCGACTTCGACGGCGACGGCGACGCAGATCTTGCAGTCGTAAACTTCACCGGGGTTGTCGTGCTCACCAACGCGGGGGATTGGACGCCGATGCCATCCATATCACCGGAACGATCCTCAAACGCCGAGAACGTAAAGTTTGGTGACTACAATGGCGACGGCCACACGGAATTAATAGCCAGCGATGAACAGGTTGGCGGCGATGAACGATGCCGACAAGTCCAAATGGCTTGCTGGCCCACCGGCGGTGTATGGAAGGAGAAACACCCGAGCGATTCCGGAGGGTTGCAACCCACGAATGTGAGGCCGAGCACGAAGTTAGTTAACCGAGTCATCCGCGCGGTTGCCGTGCGCGGTGATATGCTGGAGGACGACATGATCATGAACTGGAACTTGTAGCATTCGAGGTGCAGGCGACGGGTGCGCCGGAAATGGCCAACACACTGGCAGTAATGATAACGGCCGATTTCGGCGGCGAACTGACTGTCGCTGCGGGAAAGGAGAACTTACGATGGGATGGACAGTTCTTGCTTCATTGTTGCTATCGGTTCCGTGGATGTACGGCGAACCGGAGCCAATCAAAGTACTGGTGATCACCGGCGATCATGGACATGCTTGGAAAGAGACGACGCCTTTCATCAAGGACTTTCTAACTCGCGCCGGCATGAGAGTGGACGTGACTGAGACACCCATGAAACATCTCACGCCAGCAAACTTGGCGAAGTACGACGTTTATCTTCTCAACTATAAAGACACGCGCAACGGCGGTCCCGACACGCGCTGGTCCGAGGAAAACAAGAAATCACTCGTTGATGCGGTCCGTGCTGGTAAGGGCTTGGTAGTCTATCACCACGCGTCCTCAGCATTCACCAGTGGCACGCCGTTTGACAAGGATTTTGAACGAATGATTGCAGGTGGTTGGCGTACGCAAGGCAACCACGGTAAGCGACATGTATTTAAGGTGGACATTCGCAATCGCGACCATTCCATCATGAAGGGAATGCCTTCGGAATTCCGCCATGCCAACGACGAACTCTATCAGAACTCGGTAATGCTTCCGGATAGTACGGTGCTCGCAACCGCCTTCGCGGATACTACCATTGATGCCAAGAACAGCGGAAAACACGAACCCGTCGTTTGGGTCGCAAGTTTTGGCAACGGGCGAGTGTGCGAAAACGTACTGGGTCATGATGTGGAAGCGATGAAGAGTTTGGGATTTCAAATCCTGATGATCCGTGGCGTCGAATGGGCGGCAACAGGCGAAGCTCGTACGGCGGTGCCTGAGGAAATCAAAGGAAAGAAGTAACGACGAGACGGGCTTATACTCACGCAAACCAGGTTCGTGGATTCACGCGGATCGGTGTGGATTATGGCAGATCCGGTTGACGCTTTGATCCTCGATCTCCTTGAGTGGCCCAATGCCAGGCCGTATCGAGAGGTGATGGAGGCTTGGCGGACATCCTGTCCGCGACTTCCGGTTTGGGAAGACGCTAATGAACGCGGGTTAATAGAGCGTCATTCTCACGGCTCGGAGGCGATGGTTTCTGTATCAGCCTTGGGAGTCAAGTTCCTCGCAGAACGCAAACGCATCGTTATCTACTCCAGGCGCGACTAACGAACATCGCGAATTCATACCGCCAAGTCCTGGGAATCAGCGGCGCGATCTGTACCTATGCGGCGACTTAGTAAGGGCGGTCCGTGGTGAATCAGCAATCGCCATTTGTCATTGGTGGTGCGTTTGTCCCTTCACGGTCCGGAAGTGGCGAAGAGCGCTCGACATACCCGCAACCACCGAAGGCACAACTCGGCTTCGACGAGGCCACAGGAAGTGGCATTGTTGGGAAAGATGCCCGATCACGAAGTGGCACGACGGATCCGTCGTACTTTGTGTGCGGTGATGTGTTGCCGATGTCGCTTGAACATTGACGGGTTTTACCGAAAGCGAAAGCGGAAGGCTCCCCGCTAAAGCACCGTCGTCAATCGTTGAGGATGGCTACGGTCACCGCGATCAGCATTCCGGGCCCCCTCGACGCGTGACTCATTCCACGATAATTTTCGAGAAAATCGAAGAAATTCCCAAATCGCGCGTCCGGTTTTGGCTCCAAATCACCCTTTTAGTAGTAGGGACTCGTACGCGTGCGTTGTGCGCGCACGCGATTTTTTCTTTGGGAGGGGACCTGTGACTTGGCTAACCCTAATCCAAGCAAAGACTTATCGAAAGCACTCGCCACTGACTCGATTAACCCGCCTGCGACTGGAGCCTCTGGAAGAGCGTCGGCTCCTCTCCACCTGCCACGTCACCCGCCTCAGCGACAACGGCGTGGGCAAAGGCTTCCGCGGGGACCTGCGCTATTGCATCAACAAGGTGAACACCGAGCCGGGGCCGGATGCGATTGACTTTACAATGCAGGGCGAGACCATCTATCTCAACAGTGCGCTCCCCGACCTCTCAACGGATATTGAAATTCTAGGGCCCGGCAAAGATCGTCTGTGGATTGCACGGAACGGTACACCGCAGAGCGGTCCACTTCTCCGAATCTTCAAAATTGCTGCTGGCGCCAAGGTGCAAATCTCCGGTCTTAGCATGCTCAATGGCAAAACTTCGGGTGCCGATGCGGACGGTGCTGGGATTTACAACGCGGGTGATCTGACGATCCGCGATAGCCTCGTCGGGTTAGGTTCCGCAATTGCTTCGAGCAGCTTGCGCGCGGGGGCGGGGTTTTCAATTCTGGCAGTTTGTCAACCTCTGGCGTTACGATCACGGACAACTCGGTCACCAATGTGTTCAGCGGTGGCAACTCTGTGTTCGGCGGTGGAATATACAACGAAGGCATTCTCTCGGTCGACAGCAGCACTATCGAGCGCAATTCCGCAATTGATCCGCATACGGAGTCCGGCCACGGCGGCGGGATTGCCAATCTCTCAAATGGGATGATGATCGTCCGCAATTGCACAATCGGGGACAATGACGCACAAACAGGTGGCGGCATCTACATCGATGCTAGCCTCAGCGTAATTACACATTCGACGATCGCGTACAACATTGCCCAGGGAGGTGGCGATGGCGGCGGGTTGTTCATTGATACGTCTGATACTGTAATCATCCGAAACACGATTGTTGGTGAGAATTGGGCCGGCTTCGGCTCTGACATTGCCGGCTCGATCACTTCCCAAGGGCACAACCTAATTTCCGATGAGAATGGGGGATCGGGCTACGACAATACCGACATCCTCAACGTTGACCCGATGCTTGACCATCTCGTGGACAACGGCGGCCTTACCCCTACGCGAGCTCTCCTCCCCGGCAGCCCCGCCATCGACGCCGGCGACAACACCGACGCTCCTGAGTGGGACCAACGCGGCCCCGGTTTTCCGCGAATCGTGAACGGCGCGATTGACATCGGGGCCTTCGAGGTGCAGGCGATGGGTGCGCCTACCGCGCCTGATCACCTTGCAATTCTTATCACAGCGAACCTTGCTGAGGACGACTAGGAGGCAGAAATGAAATCTCGCGCAAACACCCAGGTTGGAACCCCTCGAAGACCGCACGCTTCTGTCCACCTGCCACGTCACCCGGCTAAGTGACACGGGCATGGGCAAGGGTCTCCGAGGCGATTTGCGGTACTGCATCAACAAGGTAAACGCCGAGCCAGGGCCGGATGTGATTGACTTTGCGGTGACGGGGATAATCAACCTCACTGGCGTGTTACCTGATCTGTCATCGGACACAGATATCCAGGGGCCCGGGCCTGCTCTTCTCGCGGTGCGCCGCGACACCGGCGGCGAATACGGCATCTTCACCGTCACGACTGGGGTTCATGCCGAAATCTCGGGTCTTTGGATTGCCAACGGCGACAGGACATTGGGATCGGGAGTGCATAACGCCGGCACTCTATTGATTCAAGACTGCGTCGTCATCAATGGTTTAGGAAGCGGCATCTACAACGACGCGACCGGCGTGTTGGCGATCCACAACAGCGTGGTGAGCAATAATGCAACCGGCGGGGCCACCATTCCCAGTACAGTCCGGGGCGCCGGTATTTATAATCAGAAGGGCCGCGTGGACGTATCTTTCAGCACTATATCCGGTAACACCGCGTTCGGCCATGTTACGGAAGGGGGCGGCATTTACAGCGATGGCACTCTCACGATTGACAGCAGTACTATTTCGGGGAATGCGGCAATTTCGAAGGCCACCGTGTATGCATTCGCGCTACCTCGTGGGGGTGGTCTATATAACGCCGGCGCCGTGGCGATTCGCAACAGCACGATTGCCGACAATCAAACCGATCAGACCATCGATGAACTTTACTCAGGAGTTTCAGGCGGTGCCGGTATATACCACGAGTCCGGCTCGTTGTTGATGATGTCGAATAGCACGATCGCTGGCAACACGGCCCTGTCTAATTATTCGTCAGCCCGAGGGGGCGGCATACATAACTCCGGCCTTGATAATCAGGTTACCTCGCTTCGCAACACCATCGTCGCAGGGAATTCGGCGAACACCGGTTCCGACTTTTCCGGTAAGCTGACGTCCTCGACGTTCAACGTGTTCGGAAACAGCGCCGGCGGCGCTGGCTACGACGACTCCGACCTCCTCGACGTCGATCCCATGCTCGGCCCCCTCGCCGACAACGGCGGCCCAACCTTAACGATGGCCCTTCTCCCCGGCAGCCCTGCCATCGATGCCGGCGATAACACCGACGCGCCGGAGTTCGATCAGCGCGGGCCAGGATTCCCGCGGATCGTGAACGGCACGATTGACATCGGGGCGTTTGAGGTGCAGGCGTCGCCGGTGACGCCGCTCACCCATCGTCCTGACTTTCTGGCTCTGGTCTTGGCCACAGCCGATTTGGATTCACTCACCTAACCCTTTGTTGGAGGATTTGCTCGTGCGTTCGCAAAAACCAGCCGTCCGCCCCCGCCTCGAAACCCTCGAAGACCGGACGCTACTGTCCATCTGTCACGTCACGCGCCTTGCCGATACCGGCACGGGCATGGGGTTTCGCGGCGATTTGCGTTTCTGCATCAACAAGGTGAACAGCAACCCCGGCGCGGATATTATCGACTTTCACGTGACCGGAACAATCAATCTGACGGGTGTGTTGCCCGATCTAGCTTCCGACATTGATATTCAGGGCCCCGGTGCGGATTCCCTGACCGTGCGACGAGACACGGGAGGCAACTATCGAATCTTCAATATCCCCAGCGCTGCCACCGTGGAAATCTCAGGGCTGACGATTGCCAACGGCAACGTGTTTCTCTCAGGATGCGGAACTCCCTTCTACGCTTTCGGCGGCGGAATCCTGAACGACGGTTCGTTGACCGTTGAAAATAGTACGATCACAGGCAACGTCACGCACCCGGTGTCGTCATGTAATAATTCGCACGCGTTAGGCGGCGGCATTTACAACGGCGGGACGATGACGCTGCGCTTCAGCACGGTTTCGGCGAATACGGCACTGGTGGATCATCCATTCGATGACACCGCCAACGGTGGTGGCATTCATAACGCCGGCACGTTGACCATCGACAGCAGCACCATTTCCGCCAACACCGCGGGAGGAGAGCCCAACGACGGCTTTGGGGGTGGAATCTCGTCGTCCGGTACACTGTCGATCATCAACAGCACGGTTTCGGGAAACAAGGCGTTTGGCCACACCTCCCATAATCCACAATGCCTTGGCGGCGGAATCTCCGCTTCGATGGCGACGATTCTCAACAGCACCATCACCGGCAACTCATGCAACGGCAGCGGGCCGCAGGCCGGAGGCGGAATCGCCCTCGCAAGTGGCGATCTTCGCAATACCATCGTCGCCGGGAATCAAGCAAGCTCGGCGCCTGACTTCGCCGGCAACTTGTCATCGTCGGGATTCAACCTCTTCGGCAACAGCAGCGGCGGCAGCGGCTACGTGGAGACAGACTTTCTCGACGTTGACCCTATGCTCGGTGCGCTAGCAAATAATGGCGGCCCCACACAAACCCACGCGCTGCTCCTCGGCAGCCCCGCTATCGATGTCGGCGATAACACTAACGCCCCTGATTTCGACCAACGCGGCCCCGGTTTCCCGCGGATTGTGAACGGCACGATTGACATCGGTGCGTTCGAGGTGCAAGCGACGCCGATACCGACAACGAACCGACCTTCTTTCGGTTTTCTCTCCGTCGTGTTAGCCACGGCGGATTTGGATTCACTGTTCTAACCTGGGGGACTGCTCATGCATTTTCAAACTTCAAAGGCTCGCCCCCACATCGAAGCACTCGAAGACCGCACGCTGCTGTCCACCTGCCATGTCACCCGGCTTAGCGATGCTGGAATCGGCATGGGATTCCGCGGTGACTTTCGTTACTGCATCAACAAGGTCAATACAAACCCGGGCGCGGATGTAATCGACTTTCACGTTACGGGAACGATCAATCTAACCGGAGTCCTACCGGGTTTAGCCTCCGACATGGACATACAGGGGCCAGGGGCGGAGTTGCTTACCGTGAGGCGGGATACGGGTGGAGATTACCGCATCTTCACGATTGGGGAGAACGTGACCATCAGCGGGCTGACCGTCTCCAACGGGTTGATCAAAGGCAATTCGGGCACGCCGCTAGTGGGCGGTGCCGTGTTCAACGGAGCGACGCTGAGGCTTGATGGCGTGGTTGTCGAAGGTAGCACAGTATGGAACGACCGTTACGACGCTTACGGCGGCGGCATCGCCAATGCCGGCACGCTCACCGTAATCGAGAGCACGATCCGAAACAACACGGCGTTTTCGGTGTCGAGCGGTCTTGCCGGTGCCTGGGTGTTTGGGGGCGGCATCTACAATTCAGGAACGCTCACAATAATCGACTCTACCGTTGAGGGCAACGTCGCTTCATCCAACTGCAACACTGTTGCTGAAGCGGTCGCGGGCGGCGGCATTTTCAACCAGTCCACCGGTGGGACATGGATTTACAACTCGACCATTTCAGGAAATGGCGCCGTACTGGATGACCTGTGCACGCCGGGAGGAGCGGGTGTGTTCGCCCTCGGTGGTCATCTAGTTATTCACAACAGTACCGTTTCGGGGAACACTGAAGCGGAAGGCGTGGCGATTACCAAATTCGGAAATCCGGCAGTTGCATTCATCAGCTTTAGCACGATCACGGGCAATTCGGGCGGCGGAGTTCGGGTGAATCAGTCGGACTTGTACATGCGAAACACGATCGTGGCGGGAAACTCGTCGTATGATCTGCACGGCGTCCTAACGGGATCGGGACACAATCTGTTCAGTGACAGCGAGGGCGGAAGCGGTTATGAAAGTACGGACATTCTCGACGTTGACCCAATGCTCGGCCCCCTCGCCGACAACGGCGGCCCGACGCTGACGCACGCCCTGCTCCCCGGCAGCCCCGCCATCGACGCCGGCGATAACACCGATGCGCCCGAGTTCGACCAGCGCGGGCCAGGGTTTCCGCGGGTCGTGAACGGCACGATTGACATCGGGGCGTTCGAATTGCAAGCGTCCGCGCTGCCGAGTGTTCAACCGAGCCGCGCACCCAGCGAGTCTTCGAGCGCAATTAGCGGCCCGCCGCTCGCGGAGCGCTTACTCCGCTACGCTGCGTGGGCGGCTCGGACGGACCGCGCCAAATTCGCCCTTTTCATGACCAACGAATTTATTGCCGAAGAGGAGACCCCGAAATGAACCGCAATTATCCACCACTGCGACTGGAACCTCTCGAATACCGCATCGTCATGGACACTTACACGGTGACGCGGCTCAGTGATCTGGGCAAGGGTCGGAGCGTCTTCGGCGACCTTCGCTATTGCATCACTCAAGCCAATGCCAACCCCGGCGAGGACCTCATCATCTTCGGCGTCGGGGGCACGATCAACCTTACCAGTGCGTTGCCTGATGTGAGCGACGACCTAATCATCGCAGGACCCGGAGCCGATCAAGTCAACGTTCGTCGGGGTACATTTGGCAATTATCGAGTCTTCACGATCGCCACTGGGGTCAATGCCCAGATTTACAGCCTCACTATCTCCAATGGTCATTTTTCGAACATGGGCGGCTCAAGCACATGGGGCGGCGGCATCCGCAATAGCGGTGTGCTCACGCTCGGCGCCAGCACGGTCCGTGACAATCAGGTGGTGGGCTTCGGCGCGGTCGGCAAACGAGGCGGCGGCATTTCCAACGAAGGCATAATGCTCATTTTTGATAGTACCATTTCCGGCAACACGAACAACGCGTCGTCCGACAATACCACGCCGGAAACCGCTCGGGGGGGCGGCATCTACAACCATACGGGGGCCAGCTTGACCATACTTAACAGCACAATTGCCGGAAACTCCGCCATCGTTACCGGGGGCGCCAACAATAACCATGCGTCGGGCGGAGGCATTGATGGCGGCGGGTTCGAAGAAATTCGAAACAGCACCATTAGCGCGAATACGGCGTCATCCAATCTACAAGGCACCGCTGGTGTTGATTCTGCCAGCATCATTCAAAACACGATCGTCTCAGGAAACAACGGCCCCAATGCCAGCGGCAGCTTTTCGGGCGGATCGAACTTGATCGACGCGGATGCCATGCTTGGCCCGCCTGCCGACAACGGTGGGCCCACGCAAACCATGGCCCTCCTTCCCGGAAGCCCCGCCATCGACGCCGGGGACAACACGGACGCTCCGGAATTTGACCAGCGCGGGACGGGGTTTCCGCGGATCGTGAACGGCACGATTGACATCGGGGCGTTCGAGGTGCAGGCATCGCCGATACCGGGTCCTTCGCCGCACCCAGAATTTGAACTCCTCAACCTGGTTCTTGCCACCGTCGATTTGGATGCACTCACGTAACGAATGATTGGAGGATGACAAATGCGTCGACAAACGTTAGAAGCTCGTCCACAACTCGCATTGCTAGAGGCCCGCGATGTACCGAGTTTTGTGCCGCCGGTGAGTTATGCTGCCGGCACCTATTCGTTCGGAGTCGCGGTTGCGGATCTGAATCACGACGGCCGGCGGGACGTGGCGTCTGCAAATGGAAATATCTGCATCCGCTTTGGAGACGGTACAGGCGAACTCGGCGCGGCCGTTTGTTACGACACTGCTGCCATCAGCAATGATGTTCGCGCTGCCGACGTCGATTCGGACGGCAGTCCCGATCTTGTCGTGGGAACCTTCGGCATGGTTGAAGTGCTGCTTAATAACGGCGACGGCACGTTCGGCGATAGTTCGCAGTTTTCCGCAGGCTACTGGCCGTGGCATGTGACGGTCAAAGAATTCAACGGCGACGGTAAGCCGGACATCGCTGCGTCCAATTTCGATGGAGGCCTACAAGTCCTCTTTGGCAATGGGGATGGCACGTTCCAATCAGCGTTCTCCTCTGACACAGGCGTTACCAGTACCGATGTCGAGTCCGCCGACTTTAACGGCGATGGCTGGAATGATATTTCAGTGGATGATGGTCTCGGCAAGTACGTCAGCGTATTTCTGAATCGCGGTGACGGGACTTTCAAGCCGAAGGTAGATTACTTCGTCACCAATCAGCCTTGGGGCCACGAGCTCGGCGATGTCAACAAGGACAATCGCATCGACTTGGTTGTCGCCAACGGCGGTAACACCGTCAGCGTTTTGCTCGGAAATGGCGACGGGACTTTTCAAGCACCACTGGACTACTCAACCGGGGGCGTGATCGCGGCCTTCCCGGTGATCGTCGACTTCAACAAGGATCGCAAGCCGGATATTGCTGTTGCCCACAACTATGCCCACGGCGGCCCACAACCCATCAGTGTGCTGCTCGGCGATGGCGATGGCACGTTCAAGCCCAGCCAGGACTTCATTTTTGGGACCTCGTCAAAGGGGTTGGCTGCCGGGGACCTAAATAACGACCGATTTCCAGACCTCGTAGTCGGTGACCAGGAGGAAGAAAAGGTTCAAGTCTTAATGAACGACGGTGTGTGGGCCGCCCCCATTCCTCAACCAGGACCAGATTATTCACCGATTGGCATGCGGGCTTCAGGCCACAAGCCGGTGAAAGCACTCGCCACCATGCCGGCGTACGATTCGACGTACGTCGCGGCGGTGGATTCGTCCGCCGAACATGTGGCGGCTATTAGTACCATCCGCCTCGCGCACGGCTCAAAGTTGCCGGAGGCATTCGTATGCACGGTGCTCGATGATGTTCTCGAATGAATTCCAGCGCATTGTTCTCTACCGATAAGTATTGACAAGTCAACTTCATACAGAGGAATTCAAATGACTCGACGGTTTTCTCTACACGCAAGGAAGAACTGGGAACGATCGTTGTTCCTAGAAACGCTGGAGCGGCGAGATGTGCCCAGTTTCGTTGGCGCTCTGTCGTTTCAGACAGGTAATGGCCCGGTGTCGGTCGCGACGGGCGATTTCAACGGCGACGGCCACGCTGACCTGACAACCGCAAATGCCAACGGCACCATGAGCGTGCTTCTCAATGACTCCGACGGCGCGTTCGGATCACCGACGAACCATGGTGCGGGCTCTGATCCACGGTCGGTGGGTGTGGCCGATGTGAACGACGACGGTCACTTGGACATCGCCACCGTGAACTTTCTCAGCAGTTGGGTGAGCTTGCATTTCGGTAACGGCGACGGCACGTTCCAGCCGCCGACGATCACCGGAGCCGGGTTCCATGCCCACGGGCTCGCTATGGCAGATTTCGACGACGACGGCGATGTCGATATGGCGGTGACTAACAATGCGATCAACGGCGGACTGGCCGTGCTTCTCAACGATGGAAACGGTGAATTCTTCTTCACGGGATATGCAGTCGGTGCCAATCCCAATGCCGTAGTGGCAAACGGCGATTTCAACAGCGATGGCAACGTCGATCTGGCTGTACTGGGCGGTAACCTACACCTCGTGATCGGCAATGGGGACGGTACGTTTCAACCGGCGATCCTTATCGGCACCGGGTTTGGCAAAGGACTGGCAACGACCGATCTGCACGATGATGGTTTTGCGGACATCGTCGTAGGAAACAACACCGACACGATCAGCGTGTTGCGCGGCAAGGGTGACGGAACGTTCGAGGCGCCGAAGGTCTATCCAGCCGGCAAGAAGCCGACTTCATTGACGGTCGCCAATATCGACGGCGACGGCGATGTGGACATCTTGGTCGGCAACACCACAAGCACAATAACTGTCTTGCGAAATCAGCTCGGCTCTTTGCGCCGCCGCGTCTCCTATGCTATCGGAGATTCACCGTCCTCTGTCGCAGTCAGTGATTTCAACAACGACGGTGAAGCGGATGTCGCAACAGCGAACAAGAGCAGCGGCGCGGTTGCGGTCGCTCGAGGCATTGGCGGCGGCGCGTTTGCGGCCCTTTCCGTCCTGTCATTGCCAATCGGCGGCGGTTTGGCCATTCAGTCGGAAGACCTCGACAGCAATGGCATCCTCGACTTGGCCGTTGGCTCTGGGGCAGACGTTGTAAATGATGTTGGTTACGTCTCGACGTACAACGGGGCGGCTAATGGCACGTTTACCGCGGGACTATCCTATCCCGTAGGCGACGTTCCTGAGACGCTCATCACGAAGGACTTGAATAGCGATGGACTTCCGGACATTGCGGTTGAGAATGGCCATGCAACCGTCTTGATGGGCGGGCCGACCGGCTTCCCTGTCGTTCCAACCTACGCCGCCGGAACCAATCCAAGCGACGTCGCCATCGGCGATTTCGACGAGGACGGCATTCTAGATCTGGTTGTCCCGAATGAGAATAACCCTGGGACCATCTCGGTATTGCTTGGAAATCCCGACGGTTCTTTCGGGACCGCGACAAGCCATGCCGCAGGCTTCAGTCCCAGTGCGATCGGCATTGCCGATTTGAATGGTGACGGCCATCTCGACGTGGCTGCCGCGGGCACCAACTTGAATGTTCTTCTGGGCAATGGGGACGGGACTTTTCAGGCCACCATCGGCTACAACGGCGGCGGCGCCGCGGGGATGATCGTAATCGAGGATTTCAGTAGCGACGGCATCCTAGACTTGGCCCTGGCGGGAGGAAACACCGTCCGCATCTTGATCAACACTGGCAGCGGCGCTTTCTTACCGCCGACAGTTTTTACGCAGACGGCCATGCACGCTCTCTCGGCTGGGGATTTCAACGGCGATGGCCGCATCGATCTAGTTACCAATAGGGGTTCTTCGCCTACCTACGGGCTGTACTTGCATCTGGGAAATGGCAATGGAACGTTTGCACCAGAGGGTCCTGCTCCTGAGCGGTGCTCCGCGCGATGATGTCGACGTGGCGGACCTCAATAGCGATGGCCATTTGGACATTGTTAGCCCGGTGTACCCCAACATGGATATCTTGCTCGGCAACGGCGATGGTACATTCGTGGCCGCCCCGAGCCTTAGTGATGAGCCGTCAAGCGTGGCTATCGATGATATGGATGGGGACGGCCGCCTCGATCTGGTGGCCAACTCAACATCCTACAAGTCGCTGACGAAAGTGTACCGAGGAAACGGGGACGGCACTTTCCAAGCAGCGGTTCAGTATGTGACCGGCCCCGACACGAGTTCTGTCGCTGTCGCTGATTTCAACGGCGATGGCTTGCGCGACATCGCCGTGGTGAGCGGCGGTGCAATCCGCGTTCTCCTCCATGAGGCAAATGGGATCTTTCCAGCGGCCATTGCGAACCGTTGGGCCAGCTCTGGCCTGGATGCCGGAGATTTCAATGGCGACGGGCTGCTCGATCTCGCCTCGGGTACGACCAATAGCGATAGCGTGAGAATTCACCTCGCCGTCGGTACACACGGAATCTATCCAGCCTATCAATCCTATGCGGTCGGTGATTCACCGCGGGATGTGGTCATTCAAGATTTCAACAATGATGGCGACTTGGATCTTATCACCGCAAACGGCAGTGGCACAGTCAGTCTGCTACTCGGCAATGGCGATGGGACATTCGTTGCGGCAATGAGTTTTCCAGGAGGGACACAACCCCGAGACTTAAAGGCGGCCGATTTCAACGCCGACGGCAACGCGGATTTATTGATCGCAAGTACGGGATCCGTGCAGCTAGTCCTCGGCAACGGCGACGGCACGTTCCAGGCGCCGGTCCCATTGCTTACGGAAACGGGACCTCCCGCGGGAATTACGACGGCTGATTTCAATAACGACGGAAAGCTCGATTTCGCTGTGGTCGCTCCGGGCGCGGTCGCTGTGCGGCTGGGCAACGGCGACGGCGGTTTTCAAGCGCCGCTCGTCTATGCGGTTCTGGCGCTGGGACTCGATCTGACGGCCGGCGACTTCAACAGCGACGGCTTCGTGGACATAGCCGCGATCAATAACGACAACATCGCGATTCTGTTCAACGCCGCCGACTGGCCGCCGCTTCCGATCGGCGACGGGCCGCGACCGTCCGCCCCGCCGGACGGCGGTGAGACCACGGAGATGTTGCATGCGGCCGTCGCACCGACGCAAACATCTCGCCCTGCAACGATTAATCCCATGGATCAGATCGCAACAGCATCCAGGCCGAAGTACGCCACGCGCTACATCGGCCGGGTCTCGCTCGCCGCGCAAACTGACCCGACGTTGGATGTCCTTGTAACGGTGTTGAATTAGTGACTATGCCTTTCGGTTTCCCTTAGAGGAGCGTTCAAATGACTCGAAGATCCTTCCGACTCGCGAACAAATGTCATCGACTTCGATTGGTCTTGGAGACTTTGGAATGTCGCGATGTGCCGAGCTTTCTCGGCGGATCGTCCCTGGCAACGGGAGCCAGCCCCAACGCCGTCGCCACCGGAGATTTCAACGGCGATAACAACCCGGATTTTGCCATGGCACAAGGTAGCGTCGGGGTATTCCTTGGCGTCGGCGATGGCACATTTCAAACGATGGTCGATTATCCTGCCGGAGGTGGTGCAACCGGAATCGCGCTCGCCGATTTCAACGGCGATGCTGCCCTCGACGTAACGGTAGCGAATAGCGGGGCCGGAACAGTCAGCGTGCTCTTCGGCAACGGCGACGGCACTTTCGGAGCGCCAATCGGTTTCACCGTCGGCGCTTCACCCGGTGCGGTCGTGGCGGGAGACCTTAACGCGGACGGGAAACAGGACCTGGTTAGTGCGAACGATGTTGCCACCAACACCGTGAGTGTGCTCCTGGGAAATGGCAACGGAACCTTTGCACCGAAAACGGATTACGCCGGCGGCAACGGCGTCTGGGATGTTGCGATCGCCAATCTGAATGCCGATGCGATACCCGACTTGGCCGTGGTCAACCGCGATAGCGCCAGCCAAGTCAGCGTACTGCTCGGCACCGGCACAGGCACGTTCCTGCCTCGGACGGGTTATGCCGCAGGGCCGTGGGCGGAAGGCATCGCCACCGGTGACTTCGACGGTGACGGCGATATCAATGCGGCCGTGGCGAATTTTGACTTCAGCGGTGTGACGAACGTTTTGATTAACAATGGCGCCGGCGCGTTTGCTGCGCCGGCTTCATACCTGGCGGGCAATCAGCCGAAAGACATTGCCGCGACGGACTTCGATGATGATGGCATTCTTGATCTCGCCGTCAGTAATGGCAATTACAGCACGGTCAGCGTGCTCCTGGGGCGGGGCGACGGCACGTTCAAACCCAAGACGAGCTACGCGGCGGGGGACAGGCCGGCGGCGGTGGCATCCGCGGATTTCGACCAGGACAGTGCCCCGGATCTGGTGGTGGTGAACGCAGGCGGTAGTGCAGATGTTTACATGGGGCTTGGGGACGGTTCACTCGCGGGAGCGGTGCACTATAGCACGGTTCTTGGAACCATTGGCGCAAACCAGCCGACGGTCGGTGTCGTTGCCCAGGACATCGATGCAGACAGTGTTCTTGACCTCGTTACCGGCCGACCTGGTGAGTTTACGGGCGGGGAGCTCCTCATGCTGAAAGGCGTTGCCGGCGGCAAATTCGCGACGCTGACGAGCCAAAGCAGTGGGTCCCACGTCAACGGCTTCGTCAGTGCAGATTTCAATGTCGATTCACGGCCCGACGTCGCCATGGTCTTCAGCGGCGGCGCCAATGGCAGCACGGGCGCGGTCGTTCCAGGCAATCCCGGCGGTGGCTTCGTATCGGTTCCCAACTACGGCATCGCCATCGAGTCGGTTTTGGCGGATTTGAATGGCGACGGCTTGCTGGATCTTGCCTCCACCGCGGCCAACGCGGTAGGCGTTCGGTTTGGCAATGGTGACGGGACGTTCAAAGCGGCGACTAGCTACCCAGCCGGACAGGATGTCCGCGACATCGAAGCCGGGGATCTTAATGAGGATGGGTTTCTTGATCTGGTCGTTCCAAACTATCACGGCAGTGGCAGCGTGACGGTCCTACTTAATAACGGTGACGGCACCTTTGGGCCACCAACTAGCTATGTTGCCAACGGAAGCTCCATTTCCATCGGCATCGCCGATTTTGACGGCGATGGCAACCTCGACCTGGTCTCCGGCAATCTCTCCCAATCCGTGAGCTTCTTCGCGGGAAATGGCGACGGAACCTTTCAACAGGCGCTTCAAACACTGGGGACCAGCGCTGACTGGATTGATGTCGCCGACTTTAACGAAGACGGCATCCCCGACATGGCCACTTCTGGTGTCGCCGAGTTAATGCTCGGCAACGGCGACGGCACATTCACCGCCATCGACCTCGGCCCACTGAACAGTACTGAAGAGTCCATGGTCGGAGATCTGAATGCGGACGGAAATGCAGATATCGTCATCGTAGCCGGCGGCGCACACGTATTCCTCGGAAATGGGAACGGGACGTTCCAACCGGGCGTACTCTACCCAACGAATAACGCCGAGGGCGGCGAGATCGGCGACTTCGATGGCGACGGCGACATGGATATCGCCATCAGCAACATTTATTCGACGAAAGTAGACGTTTTCATGGGCAATGGGGATGGCTCATTTGGACCGAAACAACCCTACATCGGCATCGCGGGTCAACGTATTTGGGGGCTTTCGACGGGAGATCTGGATTCTGACGGAGATCTTGATCTGGTTGTTGCCGGTGGTCAGGTGCTCATCAATAATGGAGGCGTATTCCAAGCGCACATCACTTTCACGACGCAGAATGCACCCACGGCGCCGGCTATCGGGGATTTCAACTCCGATGGGTTTCCTGACCTCGTCGTTGCCAACGAAGCCTCACTCTCTGTCACCGTCCTGCTCGGCAATGGCAACGGGACATTCAAATTCAAGCATTACGGTGTCGGAGCCAACCCGACGGGCGTGGCGATCGGGGATTTCACCGGCGACGGCAGACTTGATATCGCAGTCGCCAACAAAGGCACTGGGACGTTGAACATCCTTCGCGGGACTGGCACCGGCTTGTTCCGTCGTTCACCGCCGATTCCGGCCGGCTCGTCGCCGTCTTCGGTGGCGACTGCCGATTTCGACGGCGACGGCGATCTTGATCTCGCCGTGACGAATCAGGTCACCGTCGGCACGGTTAGCGTGTTCCTCGGCAACGGCAACGGCACCTTCCTGGCCCCGACAACCTTCGCCGCCGGTCCGTCGCCGCAGGCCATCGTCGCGGCCGATTTCAATAACGACGGCCTATCCGATGTGGCGGTCGTGAACAATGTCGGCGTGGGCCTAATCAGCGTCCTCCTGGGCAACGGCAACGGCACGTTCGCCGCGCCGCTGAGTTACACCGCCGGGCGTTTCGTAACCCATCTGACGGCGGCCGATTTCAACGCCGACGGCTTCCTCGACCTGGCCGCCGCCAACCGTGACGGGATTGTCGTGCTCTTCAACGCCGCCGACTGGCCACCGCTGCCGATCGGCGACGGGCCGCGACCCATTGCGCCAATCGACATCGGTATGACTATCCAGAATCCCCGGCCGGCCGAACCGGAACCGCAAGCATTCAACCGTCCGGCGGCTGCATCCACGGATGAAGCTGCAATGTCGCCCCGCACGAAGAATGCCCCGCGCCACATAGCCCGTGTCGCGCTGGCTGCATCGAATGACCCGGCGTTCGATTGGGTTTCGACGGAGTTGAACTAATGGACTATTGACGATTGATTGTCGATCGGTTTAGCCGCCGCGCTCGGAGCGACGCGGACGTAATGTTGCCGTTCGCGCCGTTCCGAAATCGGCGGCCAACATCAACCGAAATGGAGGACTATTCTGATGACTCGCACTGTTTTTCGCCTCACAAACAAGTTTCGGAGACAACGATTGTTCTTGGAGGCGTTAGAGCGCCGCGATGTGCCGAGCTTCATCGCAGCACAGGCGTTTCTCGCTGGACCAACACCGGCGGATGCGGCAACTGCGGACTTCAACGGCGACGGCTTCTACGACGTCGCCGTGGCGAATAACGCCACTCCCGGTTTCGTGAATGTGCTCCTCAACAACGGCGCAGGCGGGTTTTCGGCACCGAAGAGTTTTCCTACCGGCGGTTCCGGCGCTAGCTCTCTCGCGGTGTCTGACGTGAGCGGCGACGGCAGGCTCGATTTGGTCGTGACCAACTACAACAGCGGAACGGTTGCCGTATTGCGTGGATCCGGAACGGGCGTTTTTCGACGGCCAGTCACTTTTGCCGCCGGGCCGAAACCAACATCCATATCACTCGCGGACTTCAACGGTGATGCCGTGACGGACGTGGCCGTATCCAACTACGGCAGCAGTGTGAGCGTACTGTTAGGTGCGGGGGCCGGGACATTCCAACTTGCGGCGACCTACGACATTGGCACGGTCGCCTCCGACGCCACCGTCGGGGACTTCAACAGCGACGGCCGAACGGACATCATCGCCGTCGGCTATCACACATCTGCACCGAAGATCGTGGTTCTGCTCGGCAACGGCGATGGTTCGCTACAGTTCGGAACCGAGTACAGTGCCGACTCCCCCCTCAACATTGCCAGCGGCGACTTCAATGCGGATGGCGATCTCGACATTGCCGTCGGCAATGCGGCGTCTCCCACAGTGGCGGTATGGTCCGGCAATGGCGACGGCACGTTCCAATTGTCCGCGCAATACACGGTGTATTCGAACCCCACCACCACCACGGACGCGGTGGACGTCGACACGGACGGTATCTTGGACCTCGTTGTCACAAATAATTATCACGGCAAGTTGGACATATTGCTCGGGCGAGGCGACGGATCGTTCAAGCCCAAGACGACCTATTCTTGCGGCGTCCAGCCGTCGGCCGTGGCCGTGCAAGATTTCACCGGCGACGGCATCCGCGATCTCGCGGTGGCCAACGCGGCAGCGGGAACGGGGACGGTGACCCTGCTGGAAGGACTCGGCAACGGAACCTTTGCAGGCGCTAGTGTGCCAACCTACGTGGCCGGCGGAGCAACCAAGTCCGTCACTGCGACCGATCTGAACGGCGACAGTGACCCCGACCTGGCGGTTGCCAATGGCTATCAAGTGAACATCCTCCTGGGGAACGCCGGCGGCACTTTCGGGGACAAGACAAGCTATGACACGGGAAGCGTCGCCCGTGGAGTGGCGGCGGCAGACTTCAACGGCGATGGAAACACCGACCTCGGCGTCGCCGCATATCAGTCGTCCGCTACCTTTGACATGAACGGCGTTTGCTTGCTTCCAGGCAACGGAGATGGCACGCTCTTGCAGGCACCCAAATACCTGGCGGGCTCACATCCCGCGGCGGCCGCGGTGGGCGACTTCAACGACGACGGCGTGCAAGACCTCGCTGTGGCGAATCGCGTTCCGGACCTGGGTCAGGGAACCGTAACGATACTTCTGGGCGCCGGTGACGGGACGTTCGGGCCGCCGACGAGCTACGCCGCTGGGACACAGCCCCGGGCTGTGGCGGTGGGTGACTTCAACGGCGATGGCGTGCAGGACCTAGTCGTTGGCAACTGGGCGACGACATACGTAAGCGTGTTCCTAGGCGCCGGCGGTGGCGTCTTTTCACCCGCGGTCACCTACACCGTGGGTGAGGATCCAGGCGCCGTCGCCGTCGCGGACTTTAACGGCGATGGCTTCCAAGATATTGCCACAGCGAATAATGACAGTGACTCGGTAAGCGTGCTCCTGGGAAACGGAGACGGCACGTTCCAGACCGCGGTGAGCTATCCGGCTGGGTCTGACCCCGGCACCGTTATCGTGGATGACTTCAATGCTGACGGGAAACTCGATCTCGTTGTGCGCAACTACATCACAAACGGCACGGTCAACGTGCTCTTGGGTAACGGCGATGGTACCTTCCTTCCCGGCGTTGGCTACGCCGCCGGCGACCTTCCAAACTCGGTCGTTGCCGGTGATCTTGACGGCGACGGCGATCTCGATCTTTCCGTATCGAACCAGGGCGATGGCATAACCATCTTGCTCGCCAACGGCGACGGTACCTTCCAAGCGCCCGCAAGCTACGATGCGGGCGGCAGTCCGTCCGCCGAGGCAATCGGAGATTTCGACGGTGACGGCAATCTCGATATAGCGGTTGCGAGCGCCGGCACTGCCGTCGGCATTTGGCGTGGCAATGGCGACGGGACGTTCAAGCTGCCCGTGCACTACCTTGCCGGGCCGGAACTCGGCAACCTTGCCGTCGGAGACTTTGACGCCGACGGTAAACCGGACGTTGTCGCCACGAACAATCTCGAAGATGGAACCGTAGCGATATTTCTTAACTCCGGGACAACATTCGCGGCCCCCTCAATTTACTCCGCCGGTGTGAAACCCACGGCCGTGGCGGCCGCGGACTTCAACGCCGATGGTTTCCCGGACATCGCCGTCACGAATGATCTCACGTCCGGCACTGTGACGGTACTGTTGGGCAACGGTGACAACACCTTTTCAATGCCGACGAGCAATCCGGTCGGACCAAATCCGACAGGCGTTGCGGTTGGGGACTTCAATGGTGACGGTAAGCTCGACCTCGCGGTCGCAAATTCCGCGGGTGCCACTATCAGCATCTTGTTCGGGAACGGCGATGGCACCTTCCAGACGGCAATCCACATCGCCGCGGGTGACTCACCCTATTCAGTGGCGGTTGCAGACTTCAATGACGATGGGAAACTCGACGTGGCCGTGGCCAACAACGTCAACTTGGGCACAGTTAGCGTACTCTTGGGAAATGGCGACGGATCGTTCATTGACTACCAGAGTTATCCGGTAGGTGCCAGGCCGCGGTCTATTGTCGCTGCCGATTTTGATGGGGATGGCCAGCCCGATGTGGCGATTGTGAATTCCTCGGGGGGCACCGTGAGCGTGCTTCTAAGCAACGGCAGCGGCACCTTCCAGCCCGCCCTCAATAATGTTGTTGGCGCTTCGCCAATATCGCTGGCGGTGGGCGATTTCGACGGCGACGGCTGGAGTGACTTGAGTGCGCTATACGACGACGGCGTCGGTGTCCTATTGAACGCCGCCGACTGGCCGCCGCTGCCGATTTCGGGAGGCGGGCCACGACCGTTCGCCCCGCTGGAGATCGATCACCGAATCCAGAGTCCGGAACAGGCCATCAAACGGCCGCAGATTTCAATGGTCCAGGCGATGAAACCGGCCGATGACATGACAGCAGTGACAGCGACTTCGTCGAAATACACTTTGCGCCACATCGCCCGCTTCGCGGTCGCCCATGTGCCTGACCTGGAGTCGGAGTCGGAGATGGAAATGGCTGACTAGAGCAGCAAGGGTTTCTCGACTTTTCTCAATCTAATTCACTACCTGTTTGCAGGAGGTCAATCATGGCTCGTAGACGAATCCGATTGGACGCCGCCGTTCGCTACCGCCTACAACTCGAACGCCTGGAACAGCGCATTGTTCCGGGCGAAACGCTTTTCGGCGTCTTGACCGCCTTCGGTGCTCTTGAACCAACTCGTCAATTCATCGACGGTATAACTGATCGTTCTGCCGGCCACATGGTTCGCAGTCGACCTCCAGGGGGCGCACGTCAGAAAGTGGATATACCTCTTGATGCGGTTGCCGATTTCAAGATCTCTACATCGCGCTTTCAACCGACGGAAGCCGACGCCAACGACGACATCGCCTCAAGTACACGCGCAGGTGACTCTGTGGACCGACCGGCATTTGTAAACTTGTTGGCGCCACCCCCGGGACTTGCTGTGGATGCGCCTAATACTACAAAAGGGCGCGCGCCGAGGCCGACAATCTGCACAGACGGGTGCGCGCCAAACTGCGTGGGGCAAACTCCCGGCGAAGCCCGCGAGGGCTCGGCAGCAATACGCCTTCTTACCAGCCAATCGAACGCCTTCGACGGAGTCGATGCAGCATCTCCGCCTCAGTCTCACGTTCCCCCGCCTGGACGCCGGTTCGATGAGAATGTTGCGATCGAAGATTCCAGCAATGCACGTGACTTTTCCTCGGATGCCTCCCGGTCGACATGGTCGGGCTTCGTCGCGGGAAACTCCTATCCCACGGGCAGTTCGCCACGGTCGACGGCGATAGGAGATCTCAATGGAGATGCGAACTTGGATCTGGTCAGCGCAAATTATGATTCGAATTCCGTGAGCGTCATGCTGGGCAACGGTGATGGGACGTTTGGGCCTTTCACGGATTTCGCAGCCGGCATGCGGCCCAATTCGGTGGCTCTGGCGGATTTCAATGCTGACGGAAACTTCGACGTCGTAGTGCCGCAAGTTGACTATATGGGGCATGTGGGCGTATTGATGGGCAATGGCGACGGCACGCTACAGGCACCGGTGAGCTACCCAGTCGAACTGTCTTCGGTGTTTGCGGAAGTGGGAGATTTCAACGGCGACGGTCTGCCCGATATTGTTTGCTCCAATGGGAGCAGCAAGAGTGTCAGCGTCCTGCTGAACGACGGCAACGGCGCATTCTTGCCGCAGGTCCCGTACTCGCTTAGCGCTCAGCCATACTACATTCGAGTGCATGACTTGAATGGGGATGGCGCGTTGGATCTCGCTATCGCCTCGAACGGTGTAACCATCATGTTGGGAAACGGCGATGGCACGTTCCAGACCAAAGGAAGCTTTCCCAGCGGTGGTGGTGACCTGGCCGTCGGTGATTTCGACGGTGATGCGATTCCCGACATTGCCCAGGTCAAGGGCAGCTTTCCTGTTGCGATGATTGGTATTCTTCTTGGCAACGGCGACGGTAGTTTTCAGTTGCCGAGTGAGTATCCGGTTGGCCACAAACCCAGCGGCGTCGTTGCGGGTGATGTGGACGGCGATGGGGATCTCGACTTGGCCATGTCCATTAACGATGACAATAATGTCATCGTTCTGCGCAATCAGCTTGGCAGATTCCGTCGCCGGCAAATTTATGTCGTCGGTGATTCGCCCACCAGCATCTCGATCTCCGATCTCAATGGTGACGGAGCACTGGATCTGGTAACCCCAGACCGCGTAAGTAACTCACTCAGCATCTTGCTGGGTTATGGAACCAGTGCGTTTCAGGCCGCATCCTGGGCATTTGATCTGGAAGACATCGCCTCGGTGACGACGACGGATTTGGATTCGGACAACCATTCCGATTTGGTCGTCAGTCTCGAAGAGTCCAGCGATGTGCGCTTCTATTACGGGAAGGGCAATGGCACGTTTGACCTAGGCAGCACCCAGCCTGCGGGGCACACGCTAACGGACATGGTTCAGGGCGATTTCAACGGCGACGGCGTGAAGGACATGGCCTTTGCCGACAGCAAGTACAGTGCGGCAAACGTTCTGCTGGGTGGTGGAGGTCAGGAGTTCATGGAAGTGCCACAGATCCCAGTCGGCTCGGGGATGAGGAGCATGTTGACAACAGACCTAAATCTTGACGGCAAGCCCGATCTAGCCATCTTGAGACAAACCGACGAGATCCGCTTCCTGAGCATCCTGCTGGGTAATGGTGACGGCGCCTTCCAGCCGCCGGTCGATTACGATATTGACTTCTCGACTGAGTACATGAGTCTGTACACAGACGATCTCAATCAGGATACCGTTCCCGATCTCGTCTTCCTGGAGGGAGGCAATGTTGTTAAAGGCAGATTTTTCGTACTGCTAGGCCAAGGTGATGGAAGCTTTGAGGCGCCCATTGCTTCACCCCTGGTCTATTGGCACAACAACGATATGACCTTTGCTGACTTCGATGAGGACGGCAGCAAAGACGCGATCGTGGGGTATTTAAGTGGAACTTCTCTGGAGACGGTCAAACTGTGGCTGCTCCGCGGCAATGGGGATGGCAGCTTTGGGGCGCCGTTAGAATTTTATGACAAGAATAATGACGGCGGTCCTACCCGGCTGGCAACAGCGGATTTCAATGGTGATTCGCATCAGGACCTCCTGACATCTCTCGGCTACAGTGTGGACGATGCAATCATCCATTTGGGCAATGGCGACGGCACCTTCCAGCCGGCTGCTCATTACGACACCGAGGGGCCCAATAGCACTGGCCCGCTCATCGATGACTTTGATATGGATGGCAATCTGGATTTTCTCGTGGCTCAGAATTACGTGGGCACGCTGGGTGTGCTACGACTCGCGCGGGGTAATGGCGACGGTACCTTCCAGCCGCCAGTGGCTGTCGGCGTTGACGCTCATAGTTTTGCATCCATTAAGGTCATTGATTTTGACGACGACGGAATTCTCGACATTGTTTCCACAGGGTACTACCACGGTTCCTCAAAGGTGGACAGTGTCGTGGCGCTATTCCGCGGTCAAGGCGATGGAACATTCGAATTGATCCACCGCTATTTCGCCGGCAGCGAGCCTGGCCGCGCGACGGTTGCGGACTTCAATGGCGACCACAAACCGGATGTGGTGGTGACCAACACGCCCAGTGAGACCATCGGGCTACTCTTCAATGTCGGCAATGGTTTCGACGCACCCACCTCTTACTCGACAGAGACCACGTATCCCGCGTCTGGGCCAACGTCCCTGGTGGCGGGAGATTTCAACGGCGACGGCTTGGACGATCTAGCGAAGACCAATGTGACCGGAACACTCAGCGTGTTGTTGGCCCTGGAGAATGGGAAGATGGCGGATCCGGTCAACTATCCTGCCGGTGCCGCGTTCCTCGATATCGTGTCTCTTGATTTAGATGGAGATGGGATCCTCGATCTGGCCGCAAGTAGTTCAGGCGATGGAACCGTGACGGTGCTGATCGGCGTCGGCGATGGAACATTCCTTCCTGGCGCAACCATTGTGGTGGGCGGCACACCCGTGAGCATCGCGTCGGGCTTCTTCGATTCCGGGTCGATACCTGATCTGGTTTTGGCCAATGCCAACGGAACAGTCAACATCCTACTCGGGGCCAGCGGCGGTGCTTTTCTGCCCCCGATCAGTTTCGACGCAGGTCCCAATCCGCTTAATGCGAAGGTGGGCGACTTCGATCAGGACGGCATCGCCGATCTGGCTGTGGTCAATGGTACGACACTTGGTACCGTCAGCGTCCTTCTCGGGCGCGGCGACGGCACGTTCAAGCCGCGCCTCAGCTTTGGCGTCGGCGTAAATCCTGATGCGTTCGTCATCGGTCTCTTTAACGGCGATAGCTTCCTTGATCTGGCCGTCGCAGAGAACTACGGCGTCACGACAGTGTTTAACGGAGGATCATAGTTCGAGTTGAAAGGGTGGTTGGAACATGGTTGATAATCCAGGTTTTCGAACTCAACCCACCATTGAGCGATTGGAAGCGCGTGACGTTCCGAGTTTCCTCACGCCGCTGAACTATCCATTTCCCTCAACCATGTATGACATGGAAGTGGTGGACGTCACCAATGACCGCAAGCCGGATGTGATCGTCGCTATGAACAGCCTGGACTCGGTGGCGGTGCTTCCAGGAGACGGCAGCGGCCGACTCGCCGCGCCGACGTTTTTCAACGCCGGCAACGCGCCGGCCGACCTCCGCGTCGTGGACCTCAACGGAGACCACAAGCTCGACGTCGTGACCATCAACGACGTGTTTTCGGGGACTCCGAGTATCAGCGTGCTATTGGGCGCTGGCGGCGGCACGTTGCAACTGCTGACGGAAATCCCGCTGCCTTCAGGAAACCAGTTCATCGACGTTGCTGATTTCAACCGCGACGGGCGGCTCGACCTAACGACTTCCGACGGCCAGCACAACGTCATCAACGTTTTCTCCGGGAACGGCGATGGCTTGTTCCAACCGGCCGTTCCATACGCGGGTGGGCCGGCAAGCTTCGGCGTGCACACCGCCGATCTCAATGGGGATCAATGGCCGGATGTCACGACGGTGAATCCGAGCGCCAAAGTTGTGAACGTCTTCCTCAACCGAGGAGACGGCACATTCAGGCCGCCGAAAGCATACGCTGCCGGTGACTACCCATTTGCCCACGTGCTAACCGACGTTAATCAAGACGGCAGACCGGACGTGATCGTTTCGGACTTTAATGGCAACAAACTCAACGTTCTCCTCACGAATGCTAACGGTTCACTACAGCCGATGATGTCATTTCCCGCTGGCCCATCGCCTTTCGATCCACGCGCGGGTGATTTCAATCGCGACGGCCGAGTGGACATAGCGGTGCCCCATTACGGAAACTCCACCGTGGGTGTGTTCCTGGGCAACGGCAATGGCACATTTGGTCCGCATCTGGACACTCCAGTAGGCAAGACCGACTTTCGCGCTTTGGCTACTGGTGACCTCAACAACGATCGCTTCACCGATGTGATCGTTCCCACCGGTTATGGCAACAGCGGCTTCCTAAACGTGCTACGGAACGACGCACAGTGGACGCCTCCGGCGCCGACAATGGGCGACGGACGCCAGGCGGTTAGATCGGATCCAACTGAAGATGACGTAGCGTTACGGACCATTCCACACGCCGTCGACAACAACCAAGGCGACCAGCCGGTTCCGAACCAACCCGCGGCATCGAGACACAACAATTCGCCTAGCCGCCGAACCATCCGCGCGGTTGCCACGCACAGCGATCAAGTGGCGGAGGACATGATCGTAAATTGGAACATCTAGCCGACAATCGCTTTTCGCCAGGCGGAACCATGCCATGAGAAACAGACTGACTCGCGTTCACCTCGGCCATCAACCCCGGTTGGAAACCCTCGAAGATCGCTTGCCACCGGGAGACGCCGTGCTAGGTATGTTGCTCAGCATGGCGGCACTGCCGGGCTACGTTGACGCGGCGATTGAAACGGGTCATGCGACGAAATCTTTCTCGATCCTGCATGTGAACGATTTGGATGTACTCGACTTGACCAACCGGCCTTCAGCCTCAGTGCTCACACGCGCCTCTCAGGAGACCACGCGCCGGTCGACGGATCGCATGGACGCGGTCGATACACTTCGAGTGCCCGATGCTGCAAGACCGACTAGTATCCCTTCGTTCAGACCACCGTCGGCAGGGCGGACCTTTGGCACAACTGCGTTGTCGGTTGTAGGCACGCCGTCGGGCGCCAAGCCAAGTGTCGCCGCCATCCCGGGTGATTCGTTAGAGTCGCAGCCCCTAAGTCCAAATGTGTCCACAACGCTCGTCGCTAACCACGACATCGACAAGTCACTTGTGGTAGCACCGGACCACTACGGCAATCCGCCCCTGACATTCGAAGCGAATCATGGTCAAACCGAGTCGCAGGTCGATTTCATTGCTCGCACCGGTGGTGCGACAGTGTTCCTAACCCCGACTGCCGCGGTGTTCTCCATTTCGTCGGAGTCAGCAAGCGGTGTATTCCCTTCAAGTGGACTTCCAGTTACTAATACACCTCACTCACTGGGCGTCGCGCTGCACATGCAGATCGTTGGCGCAAACCCGGCGGCAATTCCGGTTGGCCAGGATCGACAACCCGGTATCGTCAACTACTTCATCGGCAACGATCCGTCGCGGTGGCGCACCGACATCCCAACCTTCGGCCGCGTCCAGTATCAGGACGTTTATCCGGGCATCGACCTGGCGTACTACGGCAACAACGGACAGATGGAATACGATTTCATCGTTTCGCCGGGCGCAGACCCGAACGCTATTACCATTAACTTCGCCGGCGCCGACAGCGTGGATCTCAACGCACAAGGCGACCTCGTGCTCCACACCGCGGCCGGCGATGTCGTGCAGCAGAAGCCATTCACGTATCAAGAGGCCGGCGCGACGCGGCAAGAGGTGGCGAGTCGGTACGTCGTGGATGGCACACTGGTGCGGTTTGAGGTTGGGGCGTACGATGCGACGCGGGAGTTGGTAATTGATCCGTTGGTGATGGGGTATTCGACGTATTTGGGAGGGTCGAAAGCCGACGAGGTTTACGAGGTCGCGACTGACAGCGCCGGCAACGTTTACATCGCTGGGTCCACGGATTCGCCCGACTACCCGACCACGCCCGGCACGTTCGACAACTCGTTGACTGGCGGTGTCCGAGACGCCTTCGTCACTAAGCTGAACTCGGCGGGCACCGCCGCGGTCTACAGCACCTATCTAGGCAGCAACGGGGACGACAGGACCAACGGTTTGGCCGTGCACGGGGCCGGCGAGGCGTACGTCACGGGCCAGACGAGCGGCGGATTCCCTGTCACGTCGGGCGCTTTCGACACCACGTACAACGGCGGGACGGACATGTTCGTTGCCAAGCTGAACGTCGACGGCAACGCCCTTGGGTACGCCACTTATCTTGGCGGCGTAAGTTTTGATGGTGTCGAACATTACGGCGGGATCGCGGTGGACGCAGTCGGCCGCGCCTACGTCACCGGGTGGACCTATTCTCCGGACTTCCCAACCACGTCGGGCGCGTTCGATACGACTTACGCCGGCGGCATCCTAGATTCCTATGTTGTCAAGCTGAACGCCGCCGGCAGCGCTCTCGCCTACAGTACTTTCCTTGGCGGATCGGTTAACGATCAAAGCTTCGGAATTGCTGTGGACGGGGCCGGCAACGTGTACGTGACCGGAGACACAAATTCGGCTGATTTCCCTGTCACGCCGGGCGCTTTCCAGACGACGCTCGGCGGCGGCATCTGTTTTAACAAGCCGTGCTTTGACGTTTTTGTGGCCAAGTTGAACCCCACGGGCAGCGCTCTCGTCTACGCCACGTTCGTGGGCGGGTCACACGACGACTATAGCCATGGCATCGCGGTGGACGGTAGCGAGAATGCCTACGTAGCTGGGATCAGCGCATCGACTGATTTCCCAACCACGCCGGGCGCCTTCGACACGACTCACGCCGGCAACTGCGGCGAAGGATGCATGGATATCATTGCGGTCAAAGTGAACGCCACGGGCAGTGCCCTAACGTATAGCACCTTCCTCGGTAGTGAAGGAATTGACGTCGGCTCCGCCATCGCCGTTAACGCCGCCGGGAACGCTTACGTTACAGGGACTACTCGTTCACACGACTTCCCAACCACGCCAGGCGCGTTTGATACTTCCTACAACGGCGAAGCGGACCCCTACATGACCAAGCTGAACGCCAGCGGCAGCGCTCTGGTGTACAGTACATTCCTCGGAGGATCGGCCATCGATGGTGCTCGCTCTCTCGCCTTGGACAGAGCCGATGGGGTATACATTGCCGGCGTAACGGACTCGATTGACTATCCCGTCACACCGGGTGCGTTCGACACCACACCGAACGGGGGTAGGGACGGCTTCGTGACGAAATTCTGCGAACGGGCGTGTCGCGTGCCGACGAACGCGGTGCCGGTCGTGCCGTAGGCTAAAGTGACACGATGAAAGTCACAATGTCCTGACCTGAGTATGACACGGTTACTTCGGTTTCTTACGACACTTCTCGCCGAAGGGAGCCATTTGTGGCAAACTGGGTTCGTTTGCTTGTGTCTGCCACTTCCCTGTGCGGTACGGATAGAGGCAAAAGCGCTACGCTTGGTCGATGATTGCGCAACCAGCTTGAGTCCAAGCCGAACCCCAATGAGGGAGCGACGGATTCGTATTGACAGTTCGACCGGTTGCAATGGTCATGTTTCAAGTGCGCGTCGGAAGTCTGTGCGCTGGAGGGAGCGTGTATCGAAATCGGGGGAATCGGTGCCGTCCAATTCGCGTCGTTTATCAGCACCAGTGCTGTGCCCGACCCTTGATCGGTGACGATGACGTCGGGAAAACGATCATTGTTTAAGTCGCCAGCGACGATCGCCTGGGATGTCATTCCGGCCGTAAACGACAAAGCGGGTTGAAAGGTTCCATCCGCATTACCCAGCAGCACACTGGATGTATTCCCATTGCAAGTCGTTGTCGCAATGTCCATCCGGCGATCGCGATTGAAATCCGCAGCAACGGGAAAGCACTGATCGGTCCCCCCAGTCGCATAGAGAGCAAATGGTTGGAACGTTCCATTGCCGTTCCCGAGTAAGACGCTTGCCCTAGCATTATCCAATGCAATGACGAGATCGAGCCGCTGATCCCTGTTGAAATCCGCAAGCGTATCGCCGGTTGATGCGCCGCCGGTTGCAAAATCGGTCGGTGGGAGGAAGCTGCCGTTGCCAGCATTCAATAGGACGCTCACGGTTTGGCTGGTTCGATTGTCGACGGCGAGATCCAGCCAGCCATCATCGTTCAAATCGCCAGTGGCAACGCCTCGCGGATGCGAGCCCACCGCCAGCGCGACCGGCGCTTGGAAAGTGCCGTTTCCGTTGCCGTAGAGAAGAGTCACGGTATTGGCATCAAGCCAATTGGTCACGGCCACATCGGCTTTGCCGTCTTGGTTGAAATCACCGGTGGCAGCAACGCCTGGAGCGATGCCGCCGTTGGAGTCGATGTGCCGATGAAATGTACCGTCACCATTGCCGAGAAGGACACTGACGGTTCCGCTTCCGCGGTTTGCCGTCACCAAGTCGGGGTTGCCGTCGTTATCGAAATCCGCCACTGCTATCCCGTACGGATAGGGGGCGGTCGGAAATAACGTGGGTGGGCCCAAACTGCCATTCCCGTCGCCAAGTGAGACCGAAACGGCGTTAAGGACTGTGACCGCGACATCTCGCTGACCGTCGCCGTTCACGTCTACAACGCTGCTGTGCGCTAGGTCGCGGGCATGGTACGGCTAGTCGTTTGGTTGTGTGTGCACATCACGGACCTACCTCGGCGAAAATGCGTTGAATCGGTTTGAGCAGCGATAGCCGACGGGGAAGACGGGTTCTGACGCTGTCGATGACCCCGGGGAAACGATCGCAGAAAGCCGGCGTGGTGAAAAAGTGCGCCGGGACACCTATAATGTACACGTGTACCGTTTCAACGACCTATCGGCCCGGAAAGTAGGAAGCTGCACATGAAGGCAAGAAACCGCCGTGGAAACCGGTTTTCAGATGTGGCTGAACAATCTTTTGTCCCGTCACTGAATCGCATTGTAATTGTCCGAAATGGCAAGTTCGTACCCGCCTCAAGTCAATCGCTAAGTCGATTGAGCAAAGGTTCTGGCGATGGTCCGAAGAAATCGCGACAGACTTGATGAGCATCTATCAGCGACCAGAAGTACCACTTCGTTACCGACAATATTACTTCGCCAACTCGGGCGGTCCGTTACGAGGCGTCGTCAGCCAGGAAATTATTCGCAAGAAATGGGCGCTCGTGGTGCTCGACTGTGGACATCAAGTCTTAATACCCCAATTCCGAATTGCCGGAAGATTGCGATGCGGATTCTGTGGCGGGTTTCAGCCATCAGATCCGGAGACACCGGGTCGTTAACCGGTTCATGCTTTAGGATCGCACTTATTGATCGCCGATATACGGGGATGGCCCAGCAGGTGCGTGTCAATTGGTTAGAAGACCGAATCGAGTTTATGCAAAAAGTCGTATCTGCGCCCACCTTGGCTGACTTGCGTCGCTACATTCGAGAAACTTTGTGTCAAAACGATCAACTTCGATCCTGACGTAACGCCGATGCAGGAGGGCGCTATCACCCGATCCGGTCGAACGTACGGATTGTTCTTTCAGATTCAGTGACCGCGTTTGCTCAAGGCATATGCCGTGTGGAGCAGAGGTGGCAGTCGAAAGCGACTGCGCAGACGAACCGATTGGTGACTCGCACCTGCCAGGCTCTCCTGCGACAGTGTCTATTGATCCTTGTAATGCGCCCACCAGTGAAGGCCCTCGTACGGCTTGCCATCGACCTCGGCGACTGGGCCGTGCAGCATGTTCAGCGGCGGTCCCTTCTGGGGAGGTTCGAGGACAACGTCGCGGCCGTGGGAGAGCGTGATCCATGTACTGCCAAGCGTGCCGAAGTAGTACTCCCGGTCCTTGGGATACTTGTTGGCCCGCGAGGCGTCGATCGGGATCCAGCCCACATCAGCCACCCAGAATTGCGCCCAGCAGTGGCAATACTTAATATCGCCCTCGGGTTTCTCCGGCGGTATCGGCAGCCCGAAGACGTGGTCGGCGGGGATGCCTCGCCAGCGGCACACGCCGATGAAGACCGAGTGGAAATCAGTGCAGTCTCCCGTCTTGCTGTCGCATGCCCAGACTGCATCGCCTTTGCCAGCGCCGGGGGCCAGGTGGTTGTACGCCATCGAATCGACAAGGTAGTCGTACATCTTCCGGCCCGACCGGAGCGGCTCGCCTTCTGGCAGCGGGATCCGGTGCGCCAGGTCTGTGATTGGACCCCGGAGGGGGATCATGCGCGATTCGCCCAAATATGGCGCGAACTTATCGGCCGGCACGGCTGCCTTGGTGGAAATCAGTTGCTTCGCTGCCGCCACCGTCGACTCGCGAACGTCAACGTCGTAGATCAATTTGACCCTGATGGGCAAGCTGCTTCCGTCCCGCGCTCCCTTGCCCACACCAGATGCGGGCAACTCATACCGACGGTAGTAAAGGCGATTGCCGAAGACCCTGTCTTGCGTCATGCGTCCATCCCGCAGGTCGCTCTCGTTCAGTAACTTGACATCTTGCCGCTCGTTCGACGTCGCCATCGGGATCCACAAGTCCAGGGCCTTGGCGCCGTTCGGCAGTTTGGCGATTTCACAATGGAATTCGAGCCGAACGTGCCGCTTTGCAGGCGGTTGAGCCACCGCGCTGGCCCGCCCAGGATAGAAGAAGGACAACCGACAGTGACCGGAAAGCTCGAGAGCGAAACATCTGAAACCTTCCCTTCTGGCTAGGGCCGTCGGATTGGGGAAACTCCCCAATTTCCACCAAGATGCTTCCCAAACATGCACGCCAAGACGCTCAAGAGCATTCTAAGAATCTGAATGATTGCAGGAACCTCGTTCAGTTTTCGGCCTTCTCCCCCTCATGCCAGAGCCCGGATCACCCAGAGAGGCTTTGGGGCCGGGATGTTCCGCTCCTCGCGGTGTTTGCCCGTTCGATCGCGCACGCGAACCGCGGCGTGCAAACGCTACGAAATGCCAGTAGGCGGAACGCGATCTTGCGCACTCCGGTCCCATACGCCGACGTAGGTTACCACCACGTGTTTAATGGGCCCTTTTTTGACTAATGGGTCCATTTCCTGGCCGTCCTGGATCAAGGTACAGCAAGGCCATGCTGGCAATCCGGCTCGACGGAGCCAAGGGCAATATTACCGGGAGCAACCAAGTCGTGTGGAAGCGCCACCGCGGGACACCCTACGTACGTTCGCCATTGCTCTACTGTGATTTCCTTTGCAACTTGCAGCACTATCAAGGCACGATGGTGCGATTGGATGTGAAGACCGGCAAAGACGAGGGAGGTCCATTTCGGCTGCGTGATATCGGAGATGTCTACGCCTCGCCGGCCGGCGAGGCCGGCCGAATTTACGTGACGAGCCGCGACGGCGTTAACCAGGTGATGAGTCACGGCGAGCCGATACCACAAGTGCTAGCCTTGAATCGGCTCGATGATACTTTCACTGCCTCAGCGGCCGTCGTGGGCCGGGAACTGTTTTCTCCGGGGAGATCGACACCTTTACTGCATTGCCGAAGCCGAAGCGGGTTCGGAATTGCGCAAGTCCGTAAGATCCAGTCCGACAAACATGCTGACCAGCGCTCTTTCTACGCTGTCAGCTTTAGGTGTAACCTGCGGCCGATAGAGTGGCTTAGGTCTTCGGTTTTTGCCATAACCGTGTCAGACTGAGTCGCACTTCTTTGGTATCGACCGCACGTACGATGGCAGCCTCGGCCTTGGTCAGCAGACGTCGTTCCAGGGACGGGTGCCATTGCTTTAGCCCACGTCGAATTGTATTTCCGACGATTTCCGCTGCATCCCCGCCGAACCCGGCAACGTGTTCCACGACGACGTTGTCAAGTTGGAGGTGCGACTCGGTCGCACGTAACCGACAGACGGCCTCCGGGAGCAGAAGTGGATCATGGCCCACGTCGATCGTGGCTTCGCACTGGAGCGTGACCTGCACACGGAAACGGGCTCGGATCGATGTATTGTACAGTTTGACACCCGCCGCCCAGCGCTGCCATCTGTGTTCCACGCGCGCTTCCAAGGCGAACAGCGCGGTGAAGCCTATGCGCCCCGTTTCTCGCAAACTAACGTCACGGATGTCAAAGGTGAGAGTGTGCGCCGGATTCAACGCGGTGACATGAATCTTGCGCCAGAGCCCGTCTTTCTTGGTTCCCCTCCACGTTCGCACTTCGCGTCCCCAACCCGGGCTGGCGTCGTAAAGCGGTTCCGGCAATTCCCGAAGCAAGTAGCTTCGAATGGTTCTAGCGAAAGCAGCAGTCGTTTCATTCGATACGGGAGGCACGCGACTGGGGACCATCGTGGCAGCTTGTCCGGCCTTGGTGTTGGCGTCTAGCGCCAGAAGACACAGAGCTACACGGAGAATCCGAGTCTTGGACATGGCTTCACCTTGGCCGTGACCGTCGCACAGTAGAACGGTCGTGGACGATCCACTTGCGCAATGCATTGATTATATGCAGCGTTCTTGAAGCTGTTTGCGCTTACAGTTGCGCCCCCTAAGGGCGGCCACATGCTAAACGGGGAATATTCTCGATTGGGGAAGACAAAGGATTGGGAGAAGAATGGCAAACCTTCCGCTTCCTTGGATCTGGATAACTTAATTGGTCGGCGATAGCACTATTCCGCCGCTGCCATCTCAGCCGCGATCCGTGCAACCAGTCCCTGCATGCCATCGGTGCGTAGTTCAACATTAGCCGAGAGCAACAACGGCCCCGAAACGAATCGCTCGACCGGCTGCTCCGGGGGTGAACACGGTCCCAGGCGAATTTCACGTCGGGAGATCGAAGACGCCTTCGTCGAGGGCTGGACCATCGACCCCATCGAGGCGTCACGATTCGAAGCTCGGGCCGCCCTAACGCACATCGGCTTCAGCGATGGCAGGCCCAAAGGATAGTTGCGGTGATTCGGCGAAAGGAATGAAGTCAGTGCATGTAAAAATTGTCGTGCGTTGTGAATCATTCGTTAGGCCAAGCACCTAACGCTCGGCGGAGCACAACAAGCTGTCCAATGTGATAGCTATTGTGATCAGCAACAAGTAGGACTTCGCGCAAAATCGTTTGACCGTCGCCGTGCGGGATTCGAGCGAGTAAGTCGGTGGCATTGTCGACTACCATGTCTTGAATTGCCTTGAGATCGGATCTGAACGCTGTCACACAGCGCTCCCAAGCCGCATCGTCCGGCGGCGCATCGTCCGCAGGCCAGTAACCCACTGGGAACGCTGGGGAAACGTGCTTAGGATCACGGCTGAACTCCAGAATGTCCCACTGGGCTATCCGCATGTGCTCGATCAAGCGCCACGGGGAGTGTGGCACACCCGGTGTTTTGGCCCCGCGTAGTCTGGCTGGTAAGTCCGCGATCGCAGAATCGAAATCAACGTGAGCACCGCCGCCCCGCAGCAGATAAAGGAGGTGTTCGCGAAGGGATTGGTCTCGGTCCATCGGCTGTTCCTCCCGAATGCACTGGCTCGTAACAATTTGAGTCAGACCTCTACGTCAAACCAGCCAGTGTCGATGCATACCGCCCATAGCTCACGCAGAATGGGTCAGGTGCGTTCCGCAAGCCGAAACAGTTCCGAAGGACGCAATTCGAGAGCGCCGGCCATGCGTTCGATGTTAAAGAGACAGATGTTCCGGGATCCGCGTTCCACGTCGCTGAGATAGGTACGGTGGATTTGGGCTTTTTCAGCCAGATCTTCTTGGGTCAGGCCAAGCTCTTCGCGCCGGTTTTTGACGGCGAAGCCAAAGCGTTCGCGAATGTCAGGCGTGGACCGTTTTTTCATTGCGTCCACGCTACCTGCGTGTAGACTATGCGTGTATCGACTATGAGAGACATTCCGAATCGGAGATGTTTATGGCTCCACGAAGTGGTTTATTGTTGCGGCGACACTATCAGCCGCGTGTCGAGGTGCTCGAAAGTCGAGTATTGCTTGCCCTCTTCGCCGTCACTCACACCCTGGACAATGGGGCGGGATCGTTGCGGCAGGCGATCACCGATTCCAATGGCAACCCGGGCCTGGATCTCATCGTGTTCAACATCCCCGGCGCCGGTGCACACACCATCCAGCCGCCCACTTTGCTGCCGGCAATCACGGATCCCGTCATCGTCGATGGATTCAGTCAGCCTGGAGCGTCGCCGGGAAACCTGAAGATCGAGCTTAACGGCGGAGGTGGAGCGACGTTCGGATTGGTCATTGAGGCCGGCTCAAGCGTCGTTCGTGGGCTCGTTATTAACGGCTTTGTCGAGGACGCAATTCGGCTGTACCTAGGCGGTGGCAATCGACTCGAAGGCAATTACATCGGTACAAATGTGGCGGGCACCAGCGCCATTAGCAACCAATGCGGTGTCGTCATAGAGTCTGGTGAGAACGTGATCGGGGGCAAAACGACGGCTGCGCGCAATGTTATTTCCGGCAATTCTTGGTGTGGCATCGGCATTGGTGGAATCGGCGGCAATGTCGTGCAAGGTAACTACATAGGCACCGACGCGACCGGCACCGTTGCTCTGAACAACCCGGGCACTGGAATTTGGATCGTCAATGGAAGCCCCAACAATCTGGTAGGCGGTCCAGAGAACGGAGCAGGGAATGTCATTTCGGGCAACGCGGACTACGGCGTGATGGTCAGTTCTGGTAGCGGCAATGCGGTCCAAGGCAACTACATCGGCACCGACGTATCGGGCACGATGAAGATTCCCAATGGTACTGGTGTTGCCGTGCGAACCGAGACCACTGTCGTGGGTGGCACCACGCAGGGTGCGGGGAATTTGATTTCCGGCAACTCTCAATATGGAGTCGATTTGGGGGGTGGTAGCCTGCTTCAAGGGAATCTCATCGGCACCAACGCGGCGGGTACCGCGTCCCTGGGCAACTCCACAGGCATCGTGATGGACGGCCCGAGCACCGTGGCGAGCAACGTCGTCTCGGGCAACGAAATCGAAGGGATTCGGATGATCGGTTCGGCGACCGGCAGCGTGATCCGAGGAAATCTCATTGGGACCGGCACCGATAGTGCTCTCCCGCTCGGAAATGGCGGAGACGGCGTGTACATCGCGGGGCCGTCCAACAATATCGTGGGGGGAACGACGCTTAGCGATCCCAATGTCATCGCCTTTAACGGCCAATACGGTGTTCGTGTCGAAACAGGTACGGGGAACGCAATCCGCCAAAATGCCATCCACTCCAACGGAGCGGTCGGCATAGAACTCGCTAACGGCGGCAACGAGAATCAATCGGCGCCCTCCGTGCAAACTGCGAGTAACGGAAGCGGCAGCACAACCATTCTCGTGCGGCTCTTTAGCGATCCGATGACCACGTTCAACATCGACCTTTTCAGCAGCGCAGTATGCGATCCTTCGAACTTCGGAGAAGGCGAAACATTTCTTGGATCGGCGACGCTAACTACGGGATCGACAGGCCGCGGAAGACGGTTCGTGGTCATAGATACCGAGGTGCCAGTAGGCCACATGATCACTGCCACCGCGACTGATCCGAACAACAACAGTTCCGAGTTCTCTAAATGTCAGGTTGTGACAAGCAGTCCTTTTCCCGATGGAGGCGGGATGGAGACTGGAAGCAAGCTCGCCACCACGCTCGCAGTACCGTCGGGCCAAATAGCGTTTGATGCTTGGAAACTGTCGAACGGCGCCCCGGCGAGCCGCGGTTCTCCGTTGATTCAGGTTCCCTCAGCCAACGCGCAATTGTTTGAGGCCGACACATCGCTGGACGGACAAACGCACTCTCCGACCAAGTCCCGGAAATGCAGCACAGACGACGGCACTTCGGGCAAGGTGCTGCCCGGCGTGACCGAGCTTGACGCGAGCGGGTTGCTCGGCCAATAGCTAAGAAGAAAGAAAAACTGCTTTCATCTTTGCGTTCTAATTGCTCCGCCCATGCCCGAGCCGACCTAGGCCCGAACACAGGCGGAGCATCCTTCATTTCATCTTCGCAAGTCGCCGGCATGGTAGGCCGCGATTAGCGCGCCGACCAGTGTAACCACGAACGCGACCCATGAACCGGAGATCCCAGCGATCAAGCCTGCTAGCAGCAAGGCGCCCAGGAAATTCGCGGCATTAAGCTTATGTTTGTGCTCACCCATCCTCCTCTCTTGAATTGCTTTCCCTGCCTAGCTGTCTAATCCACGATCGGCGTGATGCTCATGGCATCGCGTTGTAAGGGAGTCGGCTCTTCTTCGAGCAGGCCGACCACCTTGGACCACAGTTCGCGGAGTTGGCTCGGGGATGTGGCTAGCCAGACGGTATCCAGTAGCTCTTCTTTTTCTTGCGCAGCGCAATATCTGCTGCCCGACCGGGTCTTCGGCCAGAAGTTCTTCTTCGTGGACGGATTGGCGGCGACGGACAGCGTTGCTCACCTCCTGATGCAGGCTGCTGTGATGCCAGCAGTCATCGACGGCTTCAACGGGGACGCCACGCACGCTTGCCAACATGGCCCGATGTGCCTGTCGTTCCCGGCGATCCAGGGCCTCCCGCTGCCCCTCGACGGTGTCGAGTTCGGCTTGTAGCTCGGTTAGGCCTAGCGATTGAAGGGCACGATCGCGGGCGTCGTTGTCGACTCGGTCCAACAGATTCGCGTTCCGCGCCGCAAGCGTTTCGATCTTCTTGTCGATCCGACGGGCGATGCGGTCTTTCCAATGTTCCTTTTCCGTAACGGTAAGCGATGGCATGCAATCTCCTGTGAGGTTGTTGGTGAAATATCTGTTCGGTTCGATGAAAGCTTGACGAGTCAACGCGTCAGCGTCGTACGGGCCCGGGCTAACACCGGCCAGCGGCCAAAGACGTCGCGGATGGCCAGCGTGAATTCGCGCTTAAAGCGTTTGCTGTTCAAGATGCGGCGAATCGCCTTGCACTGTCCGTCCGGCAGACTGCGTGCTACGTAAACGCTCACATGCGTTTCATCCAATAGGATCATTCGGGGCATGTCTCTCCTCTGTGAAAACCACTGACATTGAATGCCTCTTCGCTGTTCCGACTGCCGGCTCGTGTAGGCATCAGCCATCAAGCCGGTTGGAGCGACCGATGAAATGGCTTGGATCGTCGCGGACGGAACGGGCCGCGACGTGAAAAGCCGCCGTAATGGCGCGGCAACCGGGGCGAAGGCACTTGGACGAATACGAAGCCCAAGTGCTCGATGGTACGAACGGATTCGCCGGTAGCCTCGGCCACCGCGCGATTTAACTGCGTCTGGGTCATAGGAGTTCCTTTCAGGTAATGATTCGGCTCCTGGCGCTTGGGCCAGCAGGTCGATCAACTCAGATAGTGGATGAGGCAAGAAACAATCAGGCGAAAACCTCCAATGAAACGCGGATTCCGCGAACGAGTTTCTAAAGGCGGTGCAACTCTAGCCAGTTCCGTTCGGCATGCAAAGCAGCCGAGCGCTTCGGGAACGGCCCCAGCTTTGGGCCACTGCTCGGAGCCAGATCGGCCCACCAGATTCCCTGGGCGTCGGGTTCCACGTGGCTAGCCCGTTGAATACGCAGGACGCCTAACGCGGCCAAGTCAATCGCCTCGGCGTAGAGACAGCGGACTGAGCCGCGCGGGTCAATGAGTAGCATCATGAGCGACTCCGTTGCTGGAGGGGTGAGCACGCATGATGCGGCGCCGCGGCCGATCGACCATGAGGCCGTCCAACTGTGCTTGCACCTGGGAGAGTTCAGTGGCCACGTGCCGCCTGAAATCTTCGTTGTCACGCAACGCTTGAGGTTTGACGTCTTGAACCAGGTCGTGTGCCTGAGCAACCAATTGATCCAACTCGTCGTTGGATCCGATGCTCAGGCGTTTGAACCGTTCGAAAAACTCAGCGAGGTTCGTCACGGCCGTGTCCCGGAAGATCTTCGGTTCGCCGTCCGACTCGCCACATAGCCGTTCGGTGAGATGGGACACGAGCCGGGCGAATTCACCGACGAACGCTTCCTCGGCCAACTTCACCGCCTCATCGAAGCGACGGGCCACGCGTTGCTGCTCTTGTTCGTAGATTTCCGGATTCAATCGCATGAGATACTCGGGCGGCTCGACCGAGGGAAAATCCCAAGACACATCGAACAGCCCGCGAACCTCACTCGGATAATCCTCCGGACTATAGAGCCGGCCTAGGCGTTCGCGGGCATCGCGTTTGATCTCGTTGAATACCTCGCTCAGATCGGCTTCGGCCTGAATCAACTCCTCGCGCAGCCCTTGCATTTTTTCCGCAAATGCATCAATGTCGGTTTGACGAATGAGTCGCACGCCGGGCTCGACGTAGGGGAGCGTCAGCCCGCGCCAGAACGAAACCGCACGCGAGCGGATGGATGCCAGCCGGCGGAACGAAGGATGCCGGACATCGATCAGCTTCTTGCCGGCGGTGAGAAGCCGACCATCGGCATTGTGCACGAGGCCGACTTCTTTTCTTTGCTCCGCGGTAAGGGCACGATGGACACCCCACCATACGAACTGAACGCGGACGGCCGCCGATATTCGACGGAGGCGATCGGCCGGGGCGGTTTCCGTGGTTACAGTCTTTTTCGATCTCGGCACAAGGTGACCTCCCAAGTGAAAGTGACAGGCTTAAAATCTAGATTTTGACTAACTGAAAGGGCGGGTTTCTTAGCCCATTTGTTACTACAGCAGCCGACAGGCAGTTTCAGCGGAGCTTGCAGCTACCACAATGAAGCCTACGGGCCCTCGCAGCCGCTTTGGCGTTTCGATCCTTATCAAGAGGCCTGGAGTGGCTCTGACGCGATCCTAGACGCAGCGAGAGGCATGTTAAGATAGGCAACCTCGCGGCCGCGACTGGAGTAATCTAGTTATCGCTGGGCCTATGGAGACGACGGGCCGGACGCCGGGGGCCATCGCCATCACGGCGAAAGATCCCGGGCGAAGATGCCGACAGACACCGTCCGCTGGCCCAAGTGCGCAAACGCTCGACTTGCTCCGCCGCTGTGACTGCGACCGGAACAACGTGCTGTGCAGCTTGGGTGAGCGTCATATCCAGTAGGGCCGCCAGACGACAGCAGGCCTTTATCTCGGCGCCAGTCCAGGAAGTGTCATCAGGCTGGCTTTGCTTGTCAGAGATGACGAATTCCGAGCGGTACAAGTCCCAGATGGCTTTCTTCTCTGTTGCATCGGGAAGATCCAAGAAGAACACCCCATCCCAGCGCTCGGCCCGGGAAAACTCCGGGGGCAACTGCGAAATGTCGTTGCATGTGCCGACGACAAACGTGTCACTGGTGCGGTCGGATAACCAAGTCAGCAAAGTCCCGAATAACCGGGTGGAGACGCCGCTGTCCCCCGTACTGCCCACACCGGCTAGGGCTTTTTCAAGTTCGTCGACGAAAAGAACCGCTGGACTCATGGCTTCGGCAACCCGCAGTGCTTGCCGGACGTTGGCTTCCGTGGCGCCGACGAGCGAGCCATAGAGCGCTCCCAAATCGAGCAAAAGCGTGGGCCTGCCCGTCTCATTACCTAGGGCTTTGGCGAAGGCGGATTTTCCCGAGCCCGAGACGCCCAAGAGCAAACATCCGCGCGGCTTCACCCGTTTCCCCGGTTGCAGAGCACGGCGGCAGAAATCCTTCAAGTTTGCTAGACCGCCCAGTGAGGCGAACGATTCCTGTCCGCGGTGGAGACTAAGAAGTCGGTGCTTCTGCAATGCCTGAGCTTTGAGTCCCCAGATAGATTCGGGTCGCAAGGCGTTGTGGCGGGTAAGCGACAGAGCGAAGGCGCCCTCGCACTCGTACCGCGTTAGGCCGGCGGCTGCATCGAGCACCCTTTGCAAATCCTCCCCCTCGGGAAGATCCTCCGGCGTTTCTTTGGTGAGCTCGCTGGCAATACGCCTTAGTTGTTCACGATCGGGAAGCTGATGTTCGATGACGATGAACAGCTTCTCAAGCTCGACAGGGATTTGAATCGACGGCGCCAGCACCACCAGAAACGTTCGCTGCTCTTTGCCGGCTATTAATTGACTGAAGGTGGTCTGGATGACCTCCGGGTTGTTGAGGAAACGATGAAAGTTGTGTAGCAGTAGCAATGCCGTGCCGTCCTTGGACGACAGGCTCGGTAACGCCCGGAGTACGGCAAGCGGGTCTCCGGCGCCGACCTCGGGCGCCGGCTGCTCGTGGGTTCTTGGAAAGCGCAAACCCGCCGCGATATCCCACACAGCGACGTGCCATTTGTGGGCTTGGGCATGGCGAAGGATCTCGCGCTCGGCTTCGTCGGGTTCATGGGTGACAATCCACAGGCCGCTGAATGCGGCGTTGACGTAATCGGTAATTTCATCGGCCAGGTTCATTCAACCAAGTCCTTTCTTTGGCTATCCGGAGATGGGTAGATTAGCGCCAGAGGACGGCATGCGGCTATTGGGAGATTTGAGCGTCCGTCTGTATCGATGCGAAAAACTCTGCCGATTTGCGCTCGGTCGTGACGACGCCGAGTGCCTCCTCCAGGAACTTGCTGGCTTGGAGACACCCGGCGCCGAGATAGCCTTGCGTCTGCACGGTAACGTCTCCCTGGGGCGTAACCGTCACTTCGATTATCCGGGGCATGTCGAGTTCTCCTTAGACGCGAGTTGCTTTTCCATTCGGGAGATGCGTTGCTGCGTGCGCTCCACGGTGTGAAACGCCCGCTTCAGCTTCGACATCCAGCGGGACAGGCTGTGCCGCTCCTTGTCGAGCCGCGTTCGGAGTCGTTCCAGTCTGCGATCTTGACGGCGTGATACTGCGGTAGCTCGGGGGCGAATCAGGCGACGACGAGGCGTGTTCACGCTAGGAGCCCTCCATGATGTGGAGCTTGATGCTTCCGTCCTGGAGTGCGGTTTCCGTGCTCTGATATCCTTTGAGGCGGCATTCCAGCTTGGCTTTTTCCACCGCGTAGGCCTGCATGAAGCGATCGAGGTGTTGCTGTTCACCCCAGGCGCCATTGAAGTTATCGAACTGGACCACGCCGGTGGTGGTGTCAACAACCACGGGATACGCCCAATCCGGCAATTGCACGAGGAGACCAGCCGCCTCTCCTGAGTACAGTTGAGCCGTGCCCTGCGTCGGCGCCGTTAGGTTGAGTCGTTGGCAAGCGGCGGCGACGGCGATGGGGTCGCGGACCTTAGTCTGGATGGTGACCATGTGGGACATTGCTCGAAGATTCTCCTTTCGGATTCGACATCCGTTCTGGTAACGCTTGCGACCGTTTAAGAAACAGAAGCTAGGCGACTGCCGCATCGCCGATGCTCAGTTCCATCGACAATAGGTTAATGGTGAGATCGCGATCAAGCGGCAGGCCGCGCAGCCATTTGGTGAATTGGCTGATCATCAGGCCAGCGCCGATCGAGGCGGTGTAAATCGTAGAACGAGCAGTGCAAGAACCGGACACGGCTTCCTTCTCGCTAAACAATGTCCGCGAGTAGGAACTATCGGTAGCGGGCCGAGCAATCGCCAGGATGCGCAGCACCTCGGCGTTCATCCGACCATCGACATAAAGCGCTGCATTGGACCGAACCGACTCGAAGATCGAGCCCCGCGTGGTGATGGAATCGACACAGGCAAATACGACCAACCGTTCTGCACCACCCATGCGGCGCAGCCTCGTAGGCCGAAATCGCTCCGACCAGACAGTCACATCGATCTCCGAGTTGATCTGCCGGCAGAGTGCCTGGGTGCACTGCACCTTGGGACTGCCCAGATCGGCCGGCCAATAGCCTTGCACCGCCAGGTTTTCGACATTAACCGTGTCCGGATCGATGAGCGTCATCCGAGGCACGCCGACGGCAGCCAGTTGCAACGCTACTTGCCGACCGATGGCCCCCACGCCGATCACAATTGCGTGACAGGTAGCGAGGTGTTCGGGCGGCACAATCTCGCGTTGCCGCAAGTCACGATCACGCAGGATCTCAGAAGATTGATTCATAAGCCTCCTCGGGGCATACGGGTTCGTAGTGAATACCGTCTAGCTTCTCGTTCCAGGGCTCTACTTCCCACCAATCGCGCTTCAACGACGTAGAGGCCATCGACTTTTCTGGACGAGATGACAGACTCAGTGGAATGGGATGGACGTTTGCGGCGTACTCTCGTTTCCAGTCGTCGATCAGTGCGTCGAGACCTTTGCACGCCGACACACCCTCCGGCCAACGCGCCCAGTGCACGGCTACCGGTAACTCAACCTGAGCACCCGGTCCGGCCGCAAACGCCAGCCGGGCGTAAGTTTGGCTGGTTCGGGACAGAATCGCCATCACCGACCAATCGCACGAGCCGAACCGACGCTCAAATGTGTCTTCGTCGGTGCTGCTCGGTAAGGCGGAATTGCCGGGATGGGTATGGAGCCATATTCTCGCGAAGCGATCGGGTTTGAGCCCCCGGTCGACGCACACATCAAAGTAATCGGCGACGGCGGCGTCGTCGAACGCCACGGTAACCGCGGTCGTTCGCTGCGGAAGGGTGACGAATTCCTCGATATATAGAGGGTTGTGCGCCGCTGAAATCCCAAAGCCGCCGACTTCGGTGTCCCCGGCATGGCAAAACCATTGCAGTTTGAGCCACGCCAGAGGCGAGAAATACAGCCGATCACTGAGATCAGAGCGGGATGAGCTCGCTTGGTTCATGGTTTTTCTCCAAAGTAGAAAGGTCGTTGGAATGAGCGGGAGCCGCGACGCCGATCGCTTGTGGCGCTGGCACTTCCGGAGCAACCGGATCCATAGCTTCGTCGGCCTCATCGGCACACGACTCGGTGTGAGAGGACGTGCAGTTTTCGCAATGTGTTGTTTCACATCGTTCGCAATCGAACAGACATGCCCGACAATAAATGCTATGGCAATGCTCGCAATCGGTGCTGCAATCCGAACAGACCTCGCGGTCGCAGCCATCGCACCGCCACGAATCGTCGTCGGCTACATTACGGCCGCAGCGGTGACATTCGCTTCCGCCCCAACTGTCGAGCACAATGTGAGCGCTCCGCGGATTGTAGGTTTCGAGTACGCGATGCACGAGGCAAAAAGCATCGGCCAGTCGGCCCTGTTCCAAGGCATGTTCCAGTGGCCGCGAAGCATCACCGGCGCATAGTTCCTCATGGCTCACATGCGGATGAGTCACCTCGGCGTTGGCGGCGGCAGGATGGGGCTCCAGTGCATCAATTACAAAGCAATGACTTGTGGCGCTGTGAAGCAGTCGATCCCAATTCAGGCGGATGGCGAAAGGGCCGAGATAAACGCCCTCCAGTGTAATCGGCTTTGCCGTGGCAGTGATCGTCCTTGCCCGACAATCGACGTCCACGGATTCAAAGTCGTCCCCGAGTTGCTTCAGTTCAGCTAAGAACGTACGAAGATCGGGGACGGCGGCCGACGACGGGATCGGATTCTCAATGGTTTCACTGACCGCGTCACGGACGATTTGCACGAGCCGCTGCAAATGTCGCCGCACGTGCAGAGTACCCGTGGTAGACCCTGTGCTTAGAGCCACGCGTAGCGCCGCGCGCGTGGCTTCCAGGGCGACATCATAACCATCGAGCCGACTTAACAAATCTTGTTCTGCCGTGTTACTGGCCCGGGCCAAGTAGATGTCGCGCAGTTTGAGTACAGGCGCAGGTGAAGACGATCAAATGGCATAGAGAGTCCTCTGGGAATGAGGGAGAGGGCCTGCCGAGCCACACATGACTCGGCAGGTGCTCGGTGGAATGATGATTACGCAGCGAGTCGAACGATCCCGGCACCTTGGATTTTGACCGGTGTTAGGCTGATGCGATCGCCTTCTTGCAGAACCTGGTCGGCGCTGGCCGGTAGCCGATTGACTCGGATCAGGTAGTCTTCTGGCCGACACCCGGGGAGCCGTTGGCTGAAGAATTTGGTGACTGTGGTCCCCGGCTCAACCGAGACATGATCTGCGAAGCCGCCGCCATCATTATTGATGTACAAAACCTTCATGCATACCTCCCATTAGAGTGAAGGAAACAACTCAGTTCACGAATTAGATCGTTGCGAGAAACGCCAAGCGGCCAACAAGGCCAGCGCGATCGGCGGCCAGAGGAACCAGCCGTCGCTAGTAACGAGCGGCGCCGTGATGGCGACAACCAAGGTGCCAATAACCACTGGCGCGAACCATCCGCGTCTTCTCATGTTCGTTGTCGTACCTCCCTCGTTTGGATCGAAAGTCGAGTGGGTTATCGGGAATGTGTTTCAACCCGCGCAGTTGAGCCGCTCACATAAGCCGTCGATCTCGCGGTCGGTTAGTGGGGTGCAAGATTCTTCGAAATGATCAGGAGAAAGAAGTGCGGCGTCGACAGCTTTAGACGACTGTCGCTGCCAATACCGAAGTGCTGCCAGAACAGTCGCTAGTTCACGGTCAGATAGACTCATGGCACCTCCTTAAAAGGTCCGTGAAGCGTTCCGGTTGAAACTCATCTTTCAGGTGGGCCGGAGCTCGGCGGGTTGCGGAGTCTCAACATCTAGATCTTCGATAATCGACCAGGTCCCCTCGCACGCGCGAGAACCGGGATCAAGGCGAAGCAACGACGTTAAAAAACCTGCAAATCGATCGCATTGAGCGGTCCGACCACTGGTTTTTGCGGTTTTGAATGCCGCTGGCAAAGATAAGCGACGGCGCACACCTATACTGGCGCAAATTCCTCAACTATTTAGGCTGAGGCAGTGGCATGCATGGGCGAGTCATTCATGTCTTCAAATGAAGCGTTCTGGGGATACCAAGGGGCAACAGCGCCGTAACTTTTTTTGTTTGACATGGCCTTTACACTCGACAACACTACGGTTGGCATCCGTGAGAGATCCGAGAACAGAGGACTGATTGTCCGTGTTGCCAATGTACGCAAAGGAGAATGCCGATGTTTTGCCCGCCGCGTCGAATTGTCGGAACTTTGTGTCGTGGTCGGACAACCCAGTACCGACCGAGGCTAGAGCGCCTTGAACCTCGTCTGCCACCGGGTGACATCTTGTCAGGAAGTTTGTTCATGTCGGCGCTCGCGATCTCGTTGACAAGCCCTAATGAGTTTCCTGGGCACGATAGGCCGCGCAAAGTTCAAGAGATCGGCGACGAAGTAAATACCGGTGCAGCCCCGCGCCGGGCGATGAGGTGCAAGGATGTATCGGCACCGGCCGTCATTGAACTAATCGAAGGCGACCCTGTTCAAAGGACGACTCCGGCGTCGCCTGCCGAGAAACCTGCGATGCCGGAGCGCTTCGAGACTTTGAGCGCAGCGCCGACAAGTCATCCGGTTTCGGCGCAGACCCTGCTGATCACATCCCCCGGTGCTCAAGCTTTGGGCGCAGCGCATCCCGCGTTCTCAGGTGCGGACCTAGCTACGCGCATGGTCGCCATCGGCCGCCCGAGGGCACCCACGACTGCTGACGAAGCACACAAATCGAAAACGTTCGACAATTATGGAAAGCTGCCGCTAACGTTTGAGGCAAATCATGGCCAAACCGACTCAAGGGTGGATTTCATCGCGCGCACTGGTGATGGCACCGTGTTTCTAACGCCGACAGCAGCCGTGTTTGCGAAGACGACACCCGAAGATGATGGATTGTTGCCAACCCAAGATTGGCGCTCACTACGCTCGCCACCGCTGCCGTCTGAAAACAGCGGGGCCGGTGTCGCCGTGCACATGCAACTGGTTGGCGCGAACCCGAATGCTGCCCCCCTCGCCCAAGAGCGCCGCCCCGGCATCGTCAATTACTTCATCGGCAACGACCCATCGCATTGGCACGGAAACATCCCGACGTTCGCACGAGTTGAGTATAAGGACGTGTATCCTGGTATTGACATCGTGTACCACGGCAACAATGGGCGCCTGGAGTACGATTTTGTAGTTTCGCCAGGCGCGGACCCCACCCGAATTCGCATGGCGTTCTCAGGTTCTGACCAAGTGGCTGTGGACACATCTGGAGATCTCATCCTGACGACGGGCGTGCAGACGCTGCGACAGCACAAACCTGTTGTGTATCAGGAGAAGGGCGGGGCTCGGCATGAAGTAGTAGGTGGCTTCCAGTTGCGCGGCGCCGAGGTTGGATTCACATTGGGCGACTACGATCGCAGCCGACACCTCATCATCGACCCGGTTGTCCGCTATTCGACCTATATGGGCGGGACTGGCGACGATCGGGCTTGGAGCGTTGCCGTGGACGCGAACGGGAGCGCCTACCTCGCGGGAGCAACTGCCTCCGTGAATTTCCCGACCACCCCGGGCGCATTCCAACTCACGTTTGGCGGCGGGGCCTGGGATGCATGCGTGACTAAACTTTCTGCTGACGGCACTTCGCTAGTTTACTCGACGTACCTGGGGGGGCAGGGGGCCGAGTACAATCCGCTCGGCGCCGGCGGCACGTGGCTAGCAGTTGACCACGGTGGGAACGCATTTGTGACCGGCGCCACTAAGTCGACCGACTTCCCGATCACCCCGGGGGCGTTTCAACAGAAGTTGGCCGGTGACTTCGACGCCTACGTGACACAACTTGACCCGACTGGATCTGTGTTGGTGTACTCCACCTACATCGGCGGCACAGGCCGTGACGAGACTCAAACCATCGCGCTTGGGAGCGATGGTGACGTATACGTGGCCGGATATACGGAATCAACGAATTTTCCGACGCAAACGGGGGCATTTCAGAAGAACTTTGGCGGCGGCGCCGATGCATTTGTCGTCCAAGTGGGTCCTGGCGGTACTGCCCTGAAATACGCGACATACCTTGGCGGTACCGGGATCGATTCGGCCACGGCGCTTGCCATCGACCCTCGGGGTAACGCATATGTGGCTGGCGAAACGACGTCATCCAATTATCCAACGACACCAGGGGCATTTCAAACCTATTCCGGCGGGCCGTGGGACGGATTTGTTACAAAGCTGTCCCCCCGAGGCTCTGCCCTCGCGTATTCAACCTGCCTCGGTGGAGCAGGTTATGACGCGGCGTTCGGTATTGCAATTGATGCAAAGGGGGACGCCTTCGTTACGGGGATTACGCGTTCAACGAACTTCCCGACGACTCCCGGTGTGTTTCAAGCGACCTACGGCGGGGGCGGCGATGCTTTTGTGACGGAACTCGCTGCCGGTGGTGGCTCACTAGTCTATTCAACGTACTTGGGCGGCGAGGACGCCGAGAACGACGGCGGCATCACAGGGCCCGTGGCAGTGAACGCCGCCGGCGTCGCCTTTGTTGGCGGCAGCACTTCGTCGGCCAATTTTCCGGTCACCCCGGACGCGATACAGCCTCAGTATGGAGGCGAAACCGATTCCATGTTGGCGATCATTGCTCCGGGCGCTACAGCCTTGCTTTATTCGACGTACCTGGGTGGGTCGAACGAGGATATCGGCTTTAGTATTGCACTAAGCGGCCTTGGCAACATCTACGTTACCGGGAGAACCGAGTCAACCAACTTTCCCATTACCGCGGGTGCCTTCCAGGGAACAAACGCCGGTGGTCGCGATGTGTTCGTGACCAAATTCACCCGGCGCTAAGTGGATGTCATTCCCTCCCGCCCGATCATCCTGGACGAGAAGATCAAGATCGAAGGGTCGGGATGCTGCCAATTCTTCACTCTACTTCAGCAAATGCTCCTGCATGAAAAGCACCGTAACGTGGAATTGGTAGTCGGCATTCTTCTTCTTGGCGAAACCATGGCCTTCGTCTTTGGCCATGAGGTACCAAACGGGTGTGTTTCGTTTCTTCAGCGTCGTCACCATTTGTTCGGCTTCACTGAGGGGGACGCGCGGGTCATTCTTGCCTTGAATGATGAAGATCGGCTTCTTCATCTTGTGGGCGTTGTTGACCGGCGCGATCCTTTCCATGAATTTCCGCATCTCCGGGTCGCGTTCATCACCGTACTCGACGCGGCGGAGATCGCGCCGGTAGCTTTCGGTGTTCTCTAGAAACGTCACGAAGTTGGAAATGCCGACGACGTTCACGGCACAGCGGATGCGGTCAGGGTAGTACCAGGCGATGGCCAGAGTCATGTGTCCGCCGTAACTGCCGCCGGTGATCATAATGCGGTCGGCGTCGAGATCGGGGCGGGTCTTGATCCAATCCAGCAGGGCACCGATGTCCTTGTAGGTGTCCTCGCGCCTGAAGCCGTTGTCCAGCGTCAGAAATGTCTTACCATAGCCTGACGAGCCGCGGACGTTGGGAAAGAACATGGCAACGCCCAGTTCATTGAGGAAGTAATTGCTCCGTGCAAGGAAGTTGGGACGGAACTGTCCTTCCGGACCACCGTGGATATTGATGATGACCGGCCGCTTGCCGGTGAACTTCGCTGGCGGTCTGTAAAGAAATCCGGAGATCATGCGGTCGTCGAAAGACTTCCATCTAACGAGCTCCGGCTCGGCGAAGTTGGACGTATTTAGCCCGCCGGTTTCGAAGAACCTGGCCACTCGACTCATCACGGCGAGCAGCCGCTTCTTGTGCGGACTTCGGGCGTAGACGGCAGCTTGGCCGGTTTCGTCGTTGAGTTTGTGCAGTTCGTTCCAGGTGACAGGAATGATCTGCGTGCCTTGACCATCCTGCTCGATCTTTTTCTTCAGCTTTCCGCTCAGATGAGTGTGTTCGAGCAGCGTCTCCCGCTGCTGCTGGGTCAACTTCAGCGGATAAGTATGGCCCGCTTTCTTGGTCCGCGTGAGGCGAAAGACAATCGGCCCCGTGTCGTTGCCCGCCAAGTAGTCTTGCAGACCTTTTGGAGTCTCTGCCGGGCTTGGGCCGGGGTCAAAGGCTTGTCGTCGGATCGATTCTCACGGGTCATGTGCTGCCTCCTGCGATAATCGAGTTCCGAGGGCAGCGTCCATTAGCGTCTCGGCCATTCGCAGCATTTCCACGGTCCCGTCCAGATCAAGCAATCCAGAAGCGTCCATGCGGCGGTAATCCCCGTCGAGGACGGCCACTTTCATTCGCTGTCCGAGCCGGAGACGGGACGCTTTGATCGTGATCCCGGTTGCCGTTGATTTTCATAAGCCTCTTGTTCCACTCGATCCACTTGGCTTCCTGCTGTGATTCGTCGGGGACGATGATCCTAAACCCGAGTTCGCCGTTGTCCAGGGCGAGATACTTGTCCGGCAGGCAGTGCCAACGAAACGTCAGCGATCCACCACCGCCATGACCCCGGTTATCCCAATCGCCATCGCCCAGCCTTTCCTTCAGCGCGATGAAGAAGCCTTTCCACTGCGGTCGCTCCCATTTTTGCGGCGTCGTTGTCAGGAAGCCTCGAACGGAATCCTCGATGTCACGAAGGAATCGGGTAAAGTCGGCGAAAATGTCGTTCTTGATCCCCGCCCGTTCGCCGTTCTTGAGGATGTCGAGAAATTGACTCCGTAAGAAGCATCCGTATCCCGCCTGCTCGGCGCTCCCGTAGTCGCATTGGTCGCCGGTTTTCAGGTAGACGGCAGCGATGCGAAAGTTGGTGAACTCCTTGGAAACTGCCGCCCTATACTTCTGAAGCTGGCCGGAGTGGTCCTTCGTGTTCGTCTTGTCCTCGATGATGATGGCGATTTCGTCGTTCACCAGCAGCAACACGTCGATGTTGTTCCACTGAGAGTGAACCGCGACGGACCGATACTCAGTAGGCTTCGGCACTTCACCGACTTCGAGCAGGCGGTCGAGGAACGCCGTCGCCGTGGCGTGCAACGCCTCGTTGCTGACCCGATGGGCTGGATCAGCCCAAGACGCCAGCCAACGGATGAAGGCGTCCTGCGACAGTTCGCTTGTGGCAAAATCGAAGAGGTTAGGCGGCTGCATTTCCAAGTCTCACATTCAACGTGATATTTCCGATTGATCCTCCCGGCCAGCAGGCATAACCAGCGCCGCCTTCAACGGACAGTCCTCACCTATCTCTTCTCCCCGTCGATACAGGGCCAGCAATTCCTTCGACCGCTGCGCCAGCATCCGGCGAACTTCTCGCCGCTTGCCTTTCACCCGTGGGATCACGAGCGAGTCATACCCGGTCGTTTGGTGACGCATCCAGGCGATTACCGCGGCCTCAGCCCGCCGTTCGACCGGGATTCGCTTTGTTCGGGCCACGGTGCCGCTTCCAACCGGCGTGGCGTGATCGGCAACTGCACGAGCAAGCCGATGGGAGAGATGTGCGTGGGCGGGGTGAAAGGCCAGGAACGTCACCACCGCTCCGTGGAAATCTTCAACGTATTCAGCCTGGGCCTTCTCTCGGCGTCGGGCATCGGCCTCCTTTTTCTTGGCGAAAGTTTCCGTGGATCGCTCGGCGTCGAGTTCGGCACGAATCCGTTCGATGGTCGCTGCCGGTGCCCAAATGCCCCTGGAGAAGACCTTCCGGCCTTTCTTCTCGGCCACGACCCAATGTTCGCCAGCGAACTTCACCCGGCGAGTCAGGGCGGCATCACCGGGAGGCAGGAGAACCCAACCATCGGGCACCGTCAGGACATTGCCATCGGCGGATCGGACGGTGTTCGGCGTCGGTCCGGGGGTGAAGATATTAGAGCTTGTCGTCACGACGCACGCCTCCTTGCTGTCACGTTCATCTTTTGCACAACTTCCAGCCCTCAGCGGGTTTCACCGTCGCACAGCTTGGCCCACCATCCCTGCCCGTTCCAGGGAGTCGGGCTTCGAGAATCGCCTTCGGATCAGCGGACGCCTTCTCGATCATGTCCCAGGCGATGCCGCCCAAAGGAACCTTAATTCTGCGCTCCCAACAAGAGTCGGACTGTCCGGCAAGTTTGCCGATGTCGATGTAGATGAACCGACCCGCCGCTGGCCCCTGCGCCAGCGAGCCGAGGAAGTTGGGAATCCCGTCGTCACGATTGTCCTTGACCGTCAGCGAGAACTCGAAGGTGAGGTCAGCGCCCTTCGACCGCTGCTTCTGGATCGTCTTGTAATCACTGCCTTTGCCGTCTTGAACGCCGAAGTCCACATCAGCGGGAGGAGCGACCAAGACGATGCGGAGCCGGACCTCGGTTTCCATTTACGAATGTTCTCCTTCCTTCTCGCCCCTCTATTCGACCGTGAAGCTACGCGGGGCAAACACAAGTGGCACAAGAATCAACAGCCCCATCGCAGGCATCACGAACGAACCAAATGGAAATGCTCAAAGATGAGCAACACCAGAGCCGTGTAACCGACGAACGTGAACAAGCCGATCACAATGCAGATTGGCAACGCAGTCCTTCCCTTTCTCAGCGCCGGGACGGACGGAAGAAGAATCGCACAAAACACACACCTATCCACGCCGACCATGAGAACTCCGTTGGCGACTTGTTCTCGAACGAGATGGAAATCGATGCCCTTCTCCTCGATTGAAGGAAGGTTGATTGCGCCGATCTTGTTGGCTTCCAGGATGCGTGGCAGCACGGCAAAATGAACAAGGCCCAGGAGAACCATGACCACGCCCACAACGGCCAGGGTGTTCGCAACGATCTGCCGAATTTTCACGCCGTCCGTGGGAGTCGAGATCAATGGCTTGTCGTCGTCAGGCGTCATTGTCATGCCGTTCCTCGAAAGCCTCGGCGTTCAGCCCGGCGAAGTGCCGTGTTGCAGTACAACACGATAGCCGTCCGGGTCTTCAAACGTTTTGCCAGTCATATCCCAATAAGGGTTGAACGACGTCACGGGTCGATGACCCTGACGTTCCATTTGGTCCACCGCCCGTTGCCAATCGGATGCGTCCGGCAAGTAGAAGACGAGCAGGTTGTCCTCGGTCGGTGCTTTCCCGGCTTTGTGGCCGTGCTTCCGGGTGAACTCCAAGTGATAATCCGCTCCCTTGTGGCCGAGCATCACCCCATCGAAGCCATCATGGTCCGTGAACTCGTCGAGAACGGTGAAACCCAACCCGTCCCGGTAGAACTTGACCACCGCATCGAGGTTGTCGCTGGGCCGAGCTATCCGAAGCTGACAATTGCCCAAGTCAACCTGCGCCATCGGTTTTGCCTGCGTCATCGTCCTACTCCACTTCGCTCTCGGCTTGGGTCAACGCACCCCGTTCATGTGTCTTGGCTGCGCAGTAATGGCTTCTTCGTGTATTGCGGTGGAATGGACCGCAGCGTGTCAGGCCAGCAGTATTCTTCCAACTTCGTCTCGCCTCGGCGACGACCGACAACACGAACGTACCCGATGAAGCGGCCCCCATCCTCCTCAATCGCTTTGATCTCCGTGGCGTTGTCAGGGGCGACGGCGTGATGCCAGTCGAGCCAGACCTTCCAGCCGTCCGGCATCGTTTCCGCCAACACGACATCAACGATGCCCGTCCTCTCCCAATGTCGCTTCAACCACGCTGCCGAGTGAAAAGCCCACAAGTCCTGGGTCCACCATGCTCGAAGATGTTCGGGGAGTTCCCCTTCGATCTCTTGCACCAGTCCGGCCCCGGCGATGCCGATGGGTGCTCCTGGCTTTACGAATTGAGCAAGGTAGTTGAGGTACAGGCCATCCGTCCCGTAGTAGTAAAAGGAGTCGATGCACACAATGGCGTCGAAGAAGCTAGGGGCGAACGGTAGCGACCGGGCATCGGCGTGGATCGGGAACACGCCGTCCTCAACCCCGGAGTCCCGAATGCGCTGAATGTTTTCTGCGGCGCTGAACCACAGGTCGGTCGCCCACACCTGCACGCCGAATTCACGCCGCAAGAAAATGGACGATGATGCCCGCCCGCAGCCGAGGTCCAAAACCCTCATGCCGGGTCGCAGGTCCAGCGCCGAAGCGAGCCATTCCGTGAGCCACAGCGAATTCGCACCGCCGCTTGCATTCGCCAAGACCCACTCCGGGTGGTACTGCGAAGCACGAGGGAATTGTTCGGAAACAAGCCGTACATCAGAGTCCATGAAATCGCCTCACGTTGCATAGAAGACCGCCAGCCAGATCGTCGGGTGTTGGGTGAGGGGCTTCTGCATTTCTTACGGTCGCCAATTCCCATCTGCCGTTCCATCGGGACTTGCCAGCACGACCTTGTACCCGTCGAGGTCACGCAGCCAAATCTCCCAATGGTTCGGTCCTCCATCCCCATCGGGCGGGTTTCGGTGACGTGGCATGATGACTTCAGCGCCCATCGCCTCGGCTCGTGCAATGGCGGCGTCGATGTCGTCAATCTCGAACCAGAGAAGCAGGCCGTTCCCCGGAGGCATGTCGTCCGGGTCGCCGATGGCCCCGTGGTGATGCTTCTCTTCCCAGCGGTGCAGTTGCAATACGAGCTTGCCTGCGAACAAAAGGCGTTCGTAATTCGGCCCGCCGTGATCGCTGTGGAAGTTGAGCAACCGCTGATACCACCGGCTGCTGGCTTCGACATCTCGCACGCAAATCAACGGTTGTGGTCGCATCATGTGGTCCCTCCGTACCGCACCCCCAGCCACACGGTCGGCTCGTCCGGCGTTGTCCAATCGACTCGATGCTTCTTGAACGCTGGGATATTGATGAAGTCGCCCGGCTTCATCTCGACCATGCCATCATCGAACTGCAACCTCGCTGCCCCCTTCAAGACGATCACCCACTCGTGCTGGCCTTGGTCGTACCAGAAGTCTGAGTCCGAGGCGTGGCCGTGTGAGATGATCCGCTCGATGCGCACGTCGGCGGCACGGATGAGCGTCTGGACAAGCTCTTTGGGCAAATGCTGGGGCAGGTCATCGAAGACATTCTTGATGCTCTCGCCGACGTTCTGGCTGCTCGCCCCCAAGTGCTGAAAACGAGGCACGTCCCGCCCATCGACCTTCACCGTCTCGGCGAACATATGCTTCGGACGCACCCAAAGGCCATGTTCGTCGTATTCCTGCCGGTAGACGATCATTTCTTCCAGCGTCTCGCTGTGACGGGCCGTGCCGATGACGGTGTATTCGTTGCCCTTGTAGTGCCTGTAGCGACCGGGATGGATTGAGGTTTTGTCGTTCATACCTTCGCCTTTTTTCCGCCCTTCTTCTTCGCCACGAACTCCGAGTCGTCGCCGCCGTGGAAGAAGATCATCCCGTGCAGTTCGTCGCGCTTCACGACTGCCCAGCCTCGTCCCTGCGCCAGGTCCATCTCGTCATTGCCGTCCCAAGTCCATTCGACGGCTGGTTCGCCCTCCCGTATCGTCAGGCGGCAATCCATGTGACCGTGGACGTAGCCAAAGTGAAACTGTCCGTTGCCCTTCTCGTCGAACTCGAAATAGCCTTCTCCTTCCTCGTCAATGAAGTCCTCGTCCCAGGCGCTCATCGAGATGATGCGCCAGCGACCACTGAAGGGAGATTTCGGTTTCGTCATCACCCGTCTCCCCGCTGGGAATACTCGCATTCCGCCGCGAGCGGACACAGGTCGCACTTGGGCTTAGAACGTCGGCATAATTCCTGTCCGTGTCGTCGAAGCAGGAGGTGAGTTTGAATCACCCAATCAAAATCTTCGCTAATCTCGTCCTTGATGCTCTGCTGGACGAGCCGGTACGTCGTCGCATAAACCTTCGTCTCTTCGCCAAACCCAAGCCGAAGCAACACACGCAGACCGTTTGACTCCAAGGCCAGCACGGGATGGGTCCGAGTGAAAAGGAGAATCTTCTCTGCCCCCGGCTCACCAATCCCTGGAAACTTTTGTACGGCTTTCTTGGCTCTGGCAAACGGCCATTTGAGAACTGGTTGCAGGTCGCCGTCGAACTCCTCAAGCACGATCTCCGCACATTTGCGGAGTTTCTTGCCGAATTGTTCCGGCATGATGCCGTGCCGGGTCACTCCGAGAAGGGCCTCGTCGGAAGCCGAGATAATTTGCATCGGCTTCGTGCCGATTCGTTTCTTGAGTGTCTTAAATGCTTGTTGTCGTCGTTCGTCGTCGGCAAGGTACGCGACGTTCTCCCACAGAATCATTTCCCACGGACCCGCAAGCTTCGGCGGTGTCTGTTTGCCGTAGAGGGAATGAAGGCTTTCAATGAAGTCTTGCAATGGAGGCATATCGCTCGTCACCGCACAATCGCCTTGAGATAACGTTCCGCCGACTTCTTCACCGCGGCCTTGCCGTCGTGCTCGATGATGCTGTCCCAAAACGCTCCGTAAACACGGTCGTACTCGAACGGTTCCACCGCGTTAACGATCCGCTCAACCGCCGACGCAGAAAGCGGAATGTAGTTGGGATATGAGTACATGAAGCTCACGTGCTTCCTGTCGGCCACGACCTGGATGACATCGCCTGTTAGCAGCACGCCCTTTCCATCCACACCATCGGCCCAATGCAAGACGGTACCGCCGTCGAAATGACCGCCGCAACGAATTAGGGTCAAGCCGTCAGACAATTCTTTTGTCACGCCTTCCCAAAACACTATGGCTTTGTCGGGCCGCATCACCCACTTGCGGTCGTCGGCGTGGAGGTAAATCGGTATGCCACCGAAGCGTCGGCTCCATTCGACCATGCTGGAGTAGTAATGAGGGTGCGAAATAGCGATGACCGAAATGCCGCCCATCGCGTTCATCGCCTCGACGATGGCTTCGTCCACCAACGAAATGCAATCCCAAAGGATGTTGGCCTTCGGCGTTCGAAGGAACAATGCTCTCTGGCCGATGGCAAACGATGGGTCGATGCCGATGCCGAGAAGACCTGGTTCTTCAGATTTGATTGAGATTCGGTTGGTAAGACGCAACCGTTCGAGCGTGGTCCATTGTTGGCCGGTTTTCTTGACATACTGCCGCTCATCGTCACAAACGATGCAAGATGAAGGCGGTTGATCGCATTCGGCGTATTGGATGCCACAGGTTGTACAGATGAAGTTGGGCATAGCTCACCAGTTCTTCCGAATTCTCGGAACGAATGTAAAGGACTTGCCACTTCTCAGCAATTTAACTTCTGTATTCAATGCTCAACAAAATGCTCATGTACGCGCTCTATGTGGAACGGTATCGACAACGTCGGGAACTCACTTCGGGTAAGTAGTCGCCACATCAAATCACGATTTCTTTTTCAAGCTCGGCCAGTTCTGCCGGGGAGAACATCTTGTACTCGCCCAGGGCCTTCACGATGTCTGGCTTCGATGGCTCCCTCAATTTAAGCTCCTTGATTGCCTCCAGGAGCTTCCTCCGACGATCAGGTAAGCACTCGCAGGGGCGCTTTGGCGGCGTACCCCAGGTTGCTTGCTCTCCTGGGACGTACCGGACTTTCTGAAGGATCACAAACGCTGCACGGATATGTCCCAGAAAGCTAAGGTCGTCGCAAACTTCCTGAAGGTACTCGGCATTTCCCAGGTTGTCATAAACGCTGTACAAGTACCCGTCGCTCGAATCTTGCGCCGAGTCGATTCCGCTGGTTGCCACTTCTAGGTAATCACAGAAACGACCGATCAGCATGTTCCTGTGAACGAACCCCCGCACATAGTAAACGTAGAGCAGACGGATGAGCGCCGTGAAGATGTCGAGGAAGTTCTCCATGCCGTTGATGTTGCCACGCTTGGCATGTTTGCGGAGACGCTGCTTCTCGTGCCGATCCACGAAGTCGTATATCGCCTCGGCAAGATTGCTGGTGTCACCCTTGGCATTCAAGAGCCAGTCCGGGGCAACGTCGGCATGGAAAGGATCACGGATGCGCAGTCGAAACATCCGACCGCCGTGAAGCCCGGCCCCGCCGTCGTTGAAGCGAATGTTCAAGTGCCGCAGATACTCAATGACCGCCGACACACCGTCTCGCTTCCCAAGTTCCTCAAGAAACTCCGTCAGGCCCTCCCCCGATTCTTCGACCTTGGACTTTGCGGAAGACGAACCCTCACCACTTGGCTCGTAGGTTAATCGGCCTTCTTGGATGACCCAGATCGGCGGGCTTTCATCACGCTTGTCGCCAACTTCGGCAACCAGCGAAGCCAGAATGGTCCCGTGTGCATCCTTCAATGCCGATTCTGGAGGACTCAGCGTGGCCGTGCCATTTTCCTTGTTGGGGAGGTTCAGGAATGCACGGGGCCGTTGCTCGCCTGGGGTGCGAATCGCCAAACGCAGGCTGGACGGCTTTGTTGCCAGTCGATGCCGGTAGCTCACTCTCAATTCACCCGATTCCGTGAGGACAGCGGAAGTGAGCCGCAGAGTCGTTGAATCAACATCCTCGGCATTCGGCTCCTGTTCGGTTCCGGGGTCGAAGTCATCAAAAGCCAGCGGGCGCTTCGCCAACTGTCCGTCGAACAGGCCGGATACAACCTCCTCAGCATCCGAAACCAAGAGGCACGTCTCGACGTTTCGAGCATCAAATGCGGCAGTGGTGAAGTTCGCACTACCCACGATGCAACCAGTTCCCTTGGACGACTCCCACGCCAACAGCTTGGCGTGTAGACGGCGGGATGAGTTCCGAAGTTCTGACAAGGCAAAGCCGCTTCGCAGTTGTTTCAGGGCAGCAACCGGGAGGTTGGTCGTTTTTTGCTGAACTACGATCTCGATCTGGCATTTCGGCCAACGCTGGCGAATCCGTTGTGCCAACTCAGCTTCTTGGTCGAAGAATGGTGAGATAACAAGAAACTGCTTCGGGGTGTCGCCGTCGAGCAAGCTCGCAATTCGATCCCACAGACTACCCTCGTAGGTGTGAACGAGGCGCACGGCCCGATACTTGGTTGGCGGTAGCTCAGTCGCAAGCCAAGGTGCATCCTTCGGTAACTCCTCAAGCCACTGGCGGGCAATGCGGCCCGTCTCTTGATCGGCGTCGTCGCAAGCCCGCTTGAAGAACGCATACGCTTCTTGAGCAAGCCTTACAGACTCCTCGTTCTCCTTCTCCGGGGTAATGGAGAACGAATTCAGCAGTTCCAGATTGCTGGCGCATCCCGAACGAGTCAGATTGTTGCTCCCGCAATGGACCTGACCGCCATCCTCCCTCACGAGAAGGTTCAGCTTTGGATGAAAGACTCCCATCGGAGGCCGGACAGGAACGACCAAGTACCGCCGATTCAGGAATCTTGCCGGGACATCTTGGCGAAGCAAGTTGAACCACTGGCTCGCATCCATGAAAACCAGGATGCGACGGGCTTTGAGCAGTGCGGAACACCGAAGCAGTCGTCGCTCGAAGAAGTCGGCGTCAAACTGATAGGTGGACAGTGCGGCGAGGTTGGCCGGTTCTGTGTCCAGGAGGCTCGTGAAGTCAAGAAACTTCATGCGCGGCCTCCTTCACCATCTCATCCTTCAGAAACGCTTCGCCTTCAGAGGTCAGGCGAGTGACTTCCTCCTCGTCCTCTTCAATCAAGCCGAGGTCCGTGAGAATCTGAATGGCGCTACGCAGGCGTGGGTTGCCCATGCCAATTTTGTCGAACCCGCCCGTCGAAACAATCCTTGCCCCATCGACCTGGAGAAGACACCGCTCGCCGGTCCACGTCTTCTCGTAAGACATCGCCTGATGCTGCTGGACGACGTACCGGGACAACACAATGCTGGTCAATTCCTTGAACGTGGAGTTCCACCAATCTCCGAAGCGGCGTGAGAGGCCCGTGGTGACAAGTGGGGGAACGAGGTCCAAGTACGGGTCATTGGCGGCGCTGGCGAGCCATTTGCCGTACTTGGTTGCCTCCCACTGCGAGTATCTTCCCAGAGTCACCGACATGAGAATCATGGGCAGGGCCAGTCCCGTCGAGGAATACAGGTGTTCGTTGCTGCGAATCAGTTCTTCGAGCGTGTCCTCGGCAAATGGGCTAATGCTCGTCACCGCTAAATCGACGGATTTGCTGACGACTTCATCAAGAGCGCCCGCTTTGATGCCAGCCTTTGCGCACAAAGCCGAAGGGGTCAGATCGCCGAATAACCCCTTGAGATCGACCGCCAGGATTTCCGAAAGGTTCTTGCGGACGGCGGGTTCGTCCAGTTGTGTTACCAACGTGTCAATGGTTGCGCCAGCAAGCCCAAGGTTGCCTAGCTGACACACGAGCCAGGAGAACAGCCCCTCGAATGCCACGGACATGAAGTGGTGGAAGTAAAACATGCGCCATCGTGTTGCGATGTCGAGCAACTGCGGCGGAATGACGACGGCGAAACTTGAATCTTCATTTGCCACCTCGCCGAAATAGACGGCCCCAGCAAACCCGGCTTCATTCAACAGCCATCCTTCGGCGCTGAACTGACGGCCAAGTTCGAGCGTCAGCAGCAAAGACTGCCTGCGGACCCGATGCGACTCACCCTTGGATTCGACCAGGGCGAAGAAGATGTCACGCAGAAGCTCTCTGTCAGCGGAGCCTTTGTGGGACAACTCGCAGAGTCCCCCGTGTTTTCCAAACTCGGCGAGTTCGTCAATCGAGCAGCAGCGGTCCTTGGATGCGATGTGCTTGGCAGTGGAGAGGCTACCAGCTTTCTGATCGAAACGTTTCGCCAAATCGAGGCCGAGAGAAGAAAGCTCGATGTCATCAAAGGTGAAGTCTTCCCCGGCTCCCTCTTCATCGCTGTCCGGTCTTTCGGCTTCCGTCACGAACAAGCCGAGGTTGACGACCGAGTTCAAGTAAGCACCCAGGGCTGGGTTCTTGGAGAACTTCTTCATCTTCTTGAAGTTGGCTTCCTTGCTGCAATTTGCGAACCATTTCTTCGCATCCCGTGAACCAACCAAGCCGCCGCCCGAACACGGCTCTCCTTCGTGATGAGCGATACAAGCCAAAGTAAGAGCTTGCTCCCGGATGATGATCCCGTCTCGCAGGCCCAGGGCGTGCGGCTTCCCTTTTTCTCGCTCCCGGTGATCCAAGATGCACCACGGGATAAACGAGAAGTACCTCGCCCTGGGCGTGATCGACGTGATGCAGTACAGCAAGCGGCTCGCAAGGCGAGTCGATCCTCGCAGCCCAAGACCGAGCGGGTCTTGAACGTCGGACGCCGGAACGTGATCGCTCCAGCGCAAAAGGATCGGGGATGTCTGCGGTTTCTTTGCCATGAGCAAGGTTCATCGAATCGCTACTTCTGCCTCTTGATCTCAGCTACCTTCCCCACAAGGAACCCGGTCTCGTCGCCATCGAGTTCAGGGACCGGCGCTACGCCGTGGATGTTCTTGATGAGGTCTTCCGATGCGCCCAAGAATACCTTGAATGCCGCCTCGCCGTCACAGCGACCGAATAAGTGGCCGTCCGGCGTGATGACCATCTCGACCAGCCGGGGCGTGGTCCAGTCTTCTCCCAGCAGGCATCCGACGATCGCCTGGAAATGGTCGCTGACCTTGACGGCCCGGAGTTTCCGAGCACAATCCAGGCGAATCTGGTCGGGTTCACGGATGGGGATGTCGTTTGTCATTGTGCGGCATTGGCCCGTTGCGTACCACCGGCTACGACCTGGATCGGCTCCCGGCGAATGTTCGCAATTGCTTCGGGGTCGTTGAACCGAGCCGAGAACACTTCACCGACGATGGTGGGCGGAAGGCATTCGCCAAACTTCAGGTTGCTGATGGCGTCTGCGCTCGGCAAGGGGGTGATCTCGTCTCGAAGCCGTGAATCGATGAGCGATTCCACGTCGGCCAGTTTCAACGTGGAGGAAAACCGAAGGCACAAGTTGTCGGTCTTTGCCTTGGAACCGCCTCCCAAGTGATCCATAACGATTGAGTTTGCCAGCCCACCGGCGAAGGTCCACCATTGAACCTCGCCGTTTGCTAGTTGCACTAACGTCGTGCGGTCGTGCGATGCCCACCGGTATTCGAGGTGAATCTCGCTGATTTGGGCCGTCGCTCGTTGCGACCAGTACGGTTCGGTCGTTTCGGCAGCAAGAATACGGCGGATGGCCTGGCAAACTCGAAAGCTCAGGAACTGGCCTTCACCGATCCAGCGGGAGCGGCCTCTCTCGTCGGTCGGTTCAACGTGAGCGATGCGACGGTTCCAATCCAAGTGGTTCGTCTTCCAACTTCGACCCGCCAGCACGAGGATCACCGGGCCTTCTTGCTTCTTGTAGAACGTCGATTCGTGGACGTTACCGAGTTCCTTCTGTCCGCTGAGGACACGGAACAGCGGCGGTGACGTGAATACCGACAGGATTTCCAAGAAGTTCTTCCTACCGTATTCGGCTTCACCCTCCGGCCCGAAGGAGAGAATCCCGGCGTCCTCAAAGAGCGTCCCAGTGCGAATCAAGTGGTCAACCAACGCATCCACTTGCTCGTTGGGCATCGCGCCAAATGCCGGTACGTCGGCGAGCCATTCCACGAAGGTACGTCGGCCAATCCCACGCTCTTGCAGGACGAGCGCCATCAACTGCTGAGCAAGAATGTGAAATGGCTTCGGGGGTGCGTTCACTGGTTCGACGTATCCACCGCCACAAAGGTCCAACAGGGCGGCGGCTCGCAGTAACCCTTCGTCACTCGTCGCCAAGAACAAGCAATTGGACCTTGTTCCATCCCGTCTCCCCGTGCGACCCATGCGTTGCAGGAAAGATGAAACGGTGGCCGGGGCATCAATCTGGATCACCCGGTCCAAGTCGCCCACATCAAGGCCGAGTTCGAGCGAACTGGTGGCGACGATGACGCAATTCTGTTTCTGAGCAAAGGCTTCTTCGGCTGCCCGGCGCTCTTCAAGGCCAAGTGAACTGTGGGAAACAAAAGTATCGACTTCCCGCTCTCTAAGCAGAAAGGCAAGCTCTTCGACTCTCGATCGGCTGTCGCAGAACACGAGCCGCTTCTCACCTCGGTGCAAGAGCGAAATCACCTTGGCAGCATTTTGGAGCGAGCCGACGTAATCCAATTGCACGTCGGGAGCTTGGCGTGCGACTTGCGCTGGCGATACCACATGCCGCTGCCGCTCCGACCCAGACGACAGCCACGCCAGCATCTCAGCGGGGTTGCCAACCGTGGCCGACAATCCGATTCGCTGGAGATCACGCCCCGCCAATCGTCGAATCCGGGCGAGGACCGAAAGTAGATGCCAGCCTCGGTCGTCGCCTGCAAAGGCATGAAGTTCATCGATCACCACGGTTTGGATGTTCTTGAAGAACTCCCGATGGTCGATCTTGGAAGACACCAGAATGGCTTCGAGCGATTCCGGCGTCGTGAGGAGGCAATCGGGAGGATCCGCAAGAATACGCCGCCTATCACCCTGACTCGTATCCCCATGCCAACAGGCGGCTCGCCGTCCGACCAACTCGAAGTAACTGTGAAGCCGCTGTTCTTGATTGTTCAACAGTGCCCGAATCGGACTGACGTAGAGGACCGAAAGGCCGTTCCATCCCTCGGTAAGCATCTGCGAAATGACCGGGAAAAAGGCCGACTCGGTTTTGCCGCCAGCGGTGGGTGCGAGAATGATGAGGTTGGCCCCCATGAGAAACGCATCGATGGACAACGACTGCACTTCTCGCAGTTCACCCCAGCCGAGGGAATTCACGATGTGATGTTGAAGTGCCGGGTGTAGTCGCTCGAATGCGGTCACGGGTCAAGCTCAATGTCATTCACGCTTTGGGCCTGTGATTCTCGTTCAACGGCAGTCATTTCGTTGTTGCTGATCGTCAATTGATAGTGTTTGGTCGGGTCGAAATCCTCGAATTGGTCGATTCGGTCCAGAACATCCGAAACCAACTTCTTTAGGAACAACCGAGGGGCAATCCCGACCTTCCCGCCAAGTTTGCCGGTGACAGAACGGGCGAGAAGCTCGATGTATTCGTTGGGAGCAAGGCGGCGGACTCGGTCAGGCGAAGTGCAATCCAGGGCGAACAAGTCACGAACCTTGATGCCGACTTCCATTAACCGCTCATGGTCGAAGGCGGACAGACGGAGTTGTACCGCACGGGGATTGTCGAAGCGGGGGTCAGTCTGGAAATCCACGTGCAGGCGTTGGGCGAGCGGCTCCAATCGTCGTACACCTTGCGGGCCATCGAAGAAAGCAGGTGTTCCCGTGGTCAGCAGGTAGAGATTCGGAAACCGTCCGCCGTCGATATCGTCGATCAACTGTCGTAGGGCATTGAGTCCTTTTTCCCGCACGTCACCACGGACGCGTTGGAGCGTTTCGATTTCATCGAGAACCAACACAAGTCCCGAATAGCCAGAGTCCTTCAAGATCAGCAGTAGCCCACGGAGAAAACTCAGGGCGGCGAAATGATCCACATCACCTTTGACTCCAGCTACTCGTTTCACCGAGGCGGCAACGTGGGGTTGGCCAGCAAGCCAGCCTGCCAAGCCTTCGGCACTGGCATGGTCGTCTGCCCGCTGTGCCGCCCGGTATGCACGTAATGCAGCGGCGAACTGCGGAGTAGCACGAGTGATCTCGGCGAGCCGCTGTTCCAGCAACTCGTCGGCTCGGTTGGAGAGCGCCTTTTCATCGGAAGGATCGATGGTGTCCTCGGCTAAGACATCTTCCTCAAGGCCGTAAAACCACCCGTCCAGAATCGAACGGAACGCACCCAAGAAGCAATCCGTCGTGGAGAGCTGTTCCATCGCACGGCGGTAAACAGTCTCCAGACGGTGAAGTGGCGTTTCCGTCTCGGAAATCTGGACCTCGGCGACAGCGAACCTTTTCTTCTTGGCGTATTCCTGAACCCACCGACCGAAGAACGTCTTACCGCAACCGTAATCACCCCGAACCGCCTTGAACATCGAACCGCCTTGGGCCACGTCTGCGAGTTCGCTGTTAATCACAGGCTCAAAGCGATGCAATCCTACGGCCAGAAAATCCAATCCACGTTGGGGCACCGTGCCTTTTCGCAGCGCGGCGATGATCTCTCTTCGGCGTTCATTGCTGATGTCCATAGCCTCAATCCAGATCGAACTGCCTTTTGAGTTTTGGGACGTTTAACTCGATTCGGTTCCCGGAGCGGCTCATGGTCAGGATTTCGTAGCCATCCACGTTCAAGAGGCGTTTCATCTGGGCAATCAAGGGGTCCAGACGCGCCGGCGGTAGATCCGCTGCCTTGGCGAAGGCGGCTGGAGTCATGATGCCGCCGTTAGTATCCAGAGCTTCAAGCGTGCTTTGGATAAGCGAGTCTTCGGGGGGATGACGCCGGATCATTCCCTTCTGATCTTTGTACGCCGGGGATGCGAGCAGTCGGTTGATCCAGTCCTTCGCCGGGGTCGAAGACGGCTTCACCGCCTGGGTCGGGCGAACAGGCTCTTCCGTTTCCTCGGTCATGACATCGAAAAGGGTCTCTCGTGTTTTCGGCAGGACGACGACCGGCGTTGCTTCGATGATCGACGTTGCCGTGGGAGCCGAGGACCACCATTCGGGCTTCGAGTATTCGCAGGGAAACAGGTCCGAGTAGGCGCTGCTCTTGTCTCGCAGGATCACCAGCGGACAGACCATTTCCTGGGGCGTGGCTCCCCCGTGGTAGCCGTTGTGCTGACGTTCGTAGTAGATGGTCTCCGTCCACGGCACGATGACCGCATTGCCTTCTCGCCCGTCTCGGACTCTGGCTCCTGTAACGACGAGTTCCCCTTCTTCCACGGGGCCGGCGTTCAGCCGCCATCGGCTCCCCGTTTCCGAGGAGAACTTGCGGGCGTCCTGCCTGTGCCAGACATGGCCATGATCGCTGGCCAGGATGACAACTCGGCCCGAGTCGCGGGCCAGCTTGAGCATTGAGCCGAGCGGACCGATGCGGCTAATCGACCAGATCATGGGCATCTGCTCGCCTTTGCTCAAGAAGTCATCGATGGCATTGATGACGACGCCGACAATGCGTTTCTTCTCGGAAAGGATGGCCTCGCTCAAATCGTCCCCGACTACACCCCGCATTCCTTCGGTTGCCTCTTTCTTGTGAAAGACGACCGGAGGATGCTTCCTGTCGCAAATCGACTTCAGTGCCGGATGGTCCTCGAAATTCCTCTTCTCCAAGCCCTGGTCCCCATTCGTCAGTTTTCCCGACAGCAGTGTCGCACGGGAGATTTGTGTAACACTCGGGACCGTGGCAATGACGGGAAGCGGCGGCAAGGAAGACTCATCCAAAGTTGCTTCAAACCAGTGTTCCCGGCGGATGTCGTCGAGCAGTTCGTGGCAGACAGCCCAACTCATGCCGTCGAGAACGATTAGCAGCACCCGGTTGTCCGTTGCCACCTTGGCGACGATCTTCTCCAGCACGTCTTCAACGCCGCAGAGGCCGGCAAATTTCGACCCCACGGATGTCCAGTCCGCCAGTGCCTTGGCGAATGTCTGGCTGAATTCCGACCGGCGATTGAAGACCACCTGATCTAGCTGCTGGAAGGCATTGGACAGATCCGGTACTTCATCGCCCCGGCAGATCGATTCCCGTGCCCAATCAACGAACGCCAGCTCCTTGAGGTAGGTGGAAGCCAGGTCGGCGAATGCCGGCGAAGACGGCGTCGGTCGGGACAGCCACCGGACGAGCCGAACAGCCATCTCCGTGCGTAAGGCTCTCTCTTGGTATCGTCCAACTCTTGCAAGCCGGTGATTGGCGATGTGCTGCTGAAGTTCTTCGCACCGCTGGACTGCCGACTCGCAGGGAGTTTCGATGGCAGACGCGATCTGCTCGCCAAGCCGAGCCAGCCGCTGTTCGTAGCCGAGCAGAGTGAGCCGACTGCGATAGGCGTGATCCTCACAGCGGAACTGGCGCAGCAATTCGTCCGCAAGCTGCATGTGATGCTGGGCGAGGCGAGGATCGTCGCTGCGATCCAGATCGGCAATGGCATCCAGGGCGGCGCGGCCCAATGTGCGGCCCACACCCTTGGAAACCGGCTTGTTGCCGTGATACTGCTCCATCCGCGCCGCAGCGGCGTCGAGCGTGGCGCCTTGTCCCTCGCCAAACACGACTTGGCAAACGACAGCCAGGGCGAGCGCGTTCGCACCAGCCCCGCACTCGATAAACCGCAGCACGGACTCGGCGACATCTCCGAGCCTTCCGGTCAGTCGTTTGCTTACGCTGGCCTTGAGTTCGTCGTTGGCGCTCAAGTAACGGGCCGATCCTGATTTTGATGCAGCCCACAGTAGCAGGCCCACAAGATCCGGCTCGCTCTCCCCCATCTCGAAAACATGCCGGCTGACGGCCCGCCAGACCGTGCCAGCGTCCAAGATTCCTGCCGATACCGGCGGATAACCATCCTTGGGGCGGTTTTCGAGCAGGGCTTGGGCGATGGCCTGATCGCAGATCGACCGATCCAGTTCCTTGGCTCGGAAAAGGGCGCACAGGCTGGCCCAATCGTCGATGGGAAACAATCGACACCGAGCGAGTCGGGCCACCACGTCATTGCCCAGATCGCTGTATTGCAGTTTCGTGAGCAGGATGATGCGACGGTTCTGTTGCTCGGCAGACAGCAGTGCCTCACGGACTTCAAAGACCGTATCGGCCCGGACGACGGAGGCTTTGCCGAAGTCGAACTCGACCTCGGCGGGTCCCGACCATGCCGTGGTAACATGCAGGCCGACCGCAGGAGCCTCTTGATCCCGCTGCCACTTGTCTTCAACCAGGGACCGCAACTGCTGCGGACTGATGGCGGCGACAGTCATTGTGGTCCCTCCTCCAATGTCCACTGGATCGACAGCCGATAGCGTTGGTTCGCCTTCAGCTTGCGAAGCAGTTCTTCGACGGTCGCCGACGCTTCCTTCTCCGTCAGCCGGGTCTTGCTTTCGTTCCCGATGATCTTCCATCCGGGTTGCGGCGGTGGAGGTGTCACCATTGGCGGCAGCACTACAGGTTGCTTGGGCGGCGTCAGCAGACGAATCGCCCGGTCCACGGCATCCGAAAGCTTCGGAGCCAGCCCGCCGGCAAGAGCGTGTTCGTCAACCCTGAGCCAGGACCGCACGTCGTCAAGGAGAAGGTCGGCGTCTGTCTTCCGATGGTCCGTCAGTTGCGCTACCGCTGAGAACAAATCCCACTTCGTGCTGCGAAGACACCCGAGAACTACCGTCGCCGACTTCAGACTCTTCCCCATCGTCGTCGTCGATGTCTCGGCCGTTGCCTGAGAGATGGCCTGGACCAGGGCGGTCGGCTCCTTGCCATCGCATGCTGCCAGCAAAGTCTTGACTGCCTTCGCTGTCCGCACTCGATCCGTCTTGCCGGCGTCAACCTCGGAGATGCCGAGGTTCTTCAGCACCAGTTGCAAGCGGTCAGGCAAGCTGTCGCAGTCGGCCTTGAATTCATTGACGCTCTCCTTCACCTTCTCGGCCAGCATCGTCAGGTTGGATGCGTTCAGGAGCCGAGAGATGGCGTGGCCCAGGATGTCGGCCAGCCTCGTCACTGTTTCTTCCCAGTCTTTGACATCCGGCAGCGTCTGCTCTTGAAGCTCCAGTTCATTCGGGAGGTCGTCGAGGGCCGGCGTGTAGTTGCTGCCGTATCGGACGAACGAACGGTTGGTCTGATCGGCGTAGACCAAGATTAGCAGATTCTGAATCTCGCGGGGCAGGCCGCGCTCCTCGGGCTGATCGATGTACTGACGCAGGTCCGCCACGCTGGGGTGTGGTTGGTCCGATGCCGAATGCAGGCGGTTGAAATGGTTCTTCCAGAAGCTGCCGAGGACGAAGTGCGTCTCCGACATCAGCCCGAGTTCGAGCGGGTTGCAAATGTTGCGGAGCTTATGGCGCAGCCGGTCTTTATCATCCACGAAAACACGCCCGTCCGAGGTGCGAGCCGCTTCCTGGCACACTTCCAGCACCTGCTTCAGATCCTTGCCGAACTTGATCTCCTGGCCGAATTGCGGGTGCTTCGGGTACTGATGCGACAGTGCCTGATCCAGCAAGTGGATCAGTGCTTCGCCGAGGGTGGCCCCTACCGGGCGTTGCAACTGCAAGGACGGATACAGCGACTGGAAGTGCGACTCCGACATGTCGTAGGCGGTGTCGAGCGAACCCGGCGGCGGTTCGGTGCGAATCGCATACGCGGATTCCACGATCTGAAGCAGTCGGGACGACAGAGCGCTCTGCTGGTTCTTGAGCAAGAGCCGAGCGGTTTCCCGGTCCTGAAGGGACAGGTGCTTGGCGTACTGGTCAAGGTTGTTCCCCAGCAGGAGCCGGTCGATGATGACCAGCTTGCCCAACTCGGACTGCGTGCGCGGCGAGAAGATCGACGGCAACCAGACCATCGTTTGCTGCCGTTCGTTTTTCTCACGGAACCTCGTCAGACGGTCAAGGTCTTCGTTGGGAGAATGCCCTTCTGAGTCGAACGGGAAGTCGATGATGAGCTTCCATTCCTGATTCGCCCGCAACGCCTCGTCCGTCAGGGTGCGGACGTTGGTGAACAACACGTCGCAGGTACGCTTGCTGCCGCGCCACCAGAAGGTGTGCGTGATGAACATCTCGTCCTGCTCGGGGACGCCCAACGACGTGAACAGGATCCCTCGGATCTTGAACTGACGATTGCCGGGGTTGTCGTAAACCCGAGCCGCCTCGATGATCGACTCGGTTTCGACGCCGGAAAGCTGGATCGATACAGTCGGGTTGACCGGCTCATCGCTCAGATGAATGACGCCGCCGCTCAGATCCACCCACTGCCGCAGCTTCTGCGCGACGACCTGATGTTCTCGCCCCGGAATGCGAGAGCGGATGGTCCCGTGGTTCAACGCGGCCAGCCGGGTGCAGGTCATGTTCTTGAGGGCATCCACGCCATGCACCAGGGCGGAAAGCAGCAGGCTCTTGATGAGGCGGTCGTCGTTCTCAAACCGTTGCAGCTTGTCGGCCACCTCGGTGTTCGCCTTCGCCCGTCCCCGCTCCACCTCCAGATCGATTTCGTGCTGCTGCTCCAGCATGGGAAGGAGCTTGGTCTGGTAGAGCTTCTTGGCGTTCTCGAAGTTCACCCGCATCACGTCGGTGAATGCTTCGTCGCCGTGGGCCACGACATCCCAGAGGTCGCCCAATGGAATGACATCGCCGAGACGCAGGGTGTCGCGCCGGTTGACCAGAAGCTGAAGCATGATCTTGAGGGCCGTGCGTTCTCTTTGCAGCGCACTCGACACGGCCACCAACGCCTGGATGAGGGCCGGGCTGAAGGGATAGACCAGCTTGAACATGGCGCGGTCGGCTTCCCGAGTCAGCAGGATCTCCATGATCTCGGCGCGGACCTGGGCCGTCTTCTCGAAGGCATCCTCTAGCTCGACCTTGCACGCATCGTCCTTGGGCCGCAGCACACGCTTATGGGCGATCAGCGGCAGGTTGCGGTCCTCCAGCGTGATCGTGTGGAACCGCCCTTCCCAGTGTGACAGCACGTCGGAGAAGTTCAGTTGATCGACGCCGGTGACGTTCTCGCCGATCAGTTCCCGCAGATCCCGCTGCCGAGCCACGAAGCTGATGATCGGCACGGGCCGCTCGGACTTGCGCGACTCGACCAGTTTGGCGAGCTTGTTCCCCTCGGTCTGGACGAAGTTCAGGTCCGCCGAGTGCGTGGCCAACCAGAGGATGAGTTCGTCGAGGAACAGGATCAAGCCGTCGTAGCCGAGCGACTTGGCGTGAGCGCTGATGATGCTCAGGCCGACATCGAGATCGACGAAGGCTTCGTCCTTGCCCGAGGCGATCCCCTTGAACGCCGGGAAGATGTGCTGCACCAGATCGCCGACAAGGCGAGTCCGTTCCTCGCTGGCCGGCGGTGCGTCCATTGCCGCTTCAAACCGGGCGGCGTCCCAGCCCTTGGCGAGCTTGCCCCAGCCGGACTTCTTCTCCTTGCCGCCTGGGGAAGCGTGGTCGGTTTCCTTCTTGACGGTCGGGTGCTGGGTCTGCGAGCCACGATTCAATTGCGCGAAGAACTTCTCGTCTCCCAGAGCCTGCCGATGCTGCTGGGCGTTCTTGAAGATGTCGTCGGCCAGGTACACGCCGGGCAGAGGCGGCGTTGGCTGCAACTGCATGACATGATCGACATAGCCGCCCAGGATGGCCGACTCCATGTTGCGTGCGCCGATCATGTGGTATGGAATCAGCAGGAACTTCTTGCCCTCGACCCAGGTGTTCTTGGCGCACACCTTGTCGAGGTATTCCATCGACCGCACGGCGGTGTTGTGTTCCAGCAAGAGGTGCAGGACCGCCATGAAGTGCGACTTACCGGAGCCGAAACTGCCGTGCAGGTAGCACGCCTTGCTGTTTGCGGCATCCACCGCCGAGCGAATAAAACTCAGAGCGTCCTCGAAGCAGGCAGCGAGTTGCGGCGTTACGACGTACTGGTGCAGCGTCTTCTCGGGTTCGGTCACGCCCTTGGAGAGGTTCAGTACGAAGTCGCCCTTGCGCACCCGTTCCGGCACGTCGATGATGTCGCTGATGAGCTTTTCCATCATTACTTCCTCGCTCGCCTACGGGTGGTCGTTGCTGGCGGCGTCCATTGCCGGATCTCTTCCAGCGTCAGTCCGAGTTCGTGGGCATCGTGTTCGAGCATCGTCTGGAAAGACTTGCCCGCCGTCTCGCCGAACTGCTTGTCGATTTCGGGATGCCACTGATGAATCCACGGCAGCAGTTGATCGAGGCCCGCCATGAGGGGCGTCAGTCGATTGGCAGTCCAACCTTCTCGTTTGCGGGCATCGTAATAGGCGATCAATGCAGTCGCCTGTTGCAAATGGTTCCAGCCGGCCCAGCCAACCACCAACGACGGATCGTTTTCGGTTGAGCAGTGCGGATAGCTGATCCAGCGTTCCTTGGGGACATCGAGCTTGCCTCGCAGTCGCCAGTAGTCGGTCGTCTGGAAGTCGGCAGTGGCGTACTTGGGAGGCACAACAATCGAGCTTCCGAACTCTTTCCACTCCTGCTCTTTCGTCTGAATGTCCCGACGCATTGGATTAAGGATCTTTTCGACCTCGTCGGCGGGTTTGCCGGTAAGTTCTTTTTGCCTCGCTTGAAGCTGCTGGCGAAGTTGTTCGATCCTCTGGCCGAGACGGTCTTCTTCTCGTTGCAACTGCCAGGTTCGCTCCCACACCTCACGCTTCCGCAGGCCCGAAGCCTTGTAGCGAAGGACAGGCAGGAAAGGGACAGACTCGCTCTCAACCAGTTCAGCCACCAGAGCGGCAACGTCAAAGTCGGAACGGTTCCGATAGAGGGCTGCCACCTGCATGAACTCGCCATCGGTACTCGCTCGGTCGGCCAATCGGGCTGTCGATTGCAGCTCCACGTTCGGCCAGTAACGTTTGTCTTCCAGCCGGTCGAGGAGCCAGTTTTTCAAGGCTCGCTGCCCCTGCTCGGCCCAAGGCTCTGTGTTCCATCGGCGCTTGTACTCGGGCTTTTCGATCAAGCCAATTTCCTTGTTCGTCTCGATGAGCTTGATGCGGCGTTCGACCAGTTTGCGATAGGCAGCAGGCCATTGCTTTGGGATCTCTATGATCGGCTTTGTGCCATGGCGCTCGAACCACGCCGTTTGGAGGTCGCCCTTTTCTATCAATCGGGCCATGACGATCTCAAAGGCCCGCTGGCCGAGGGCCAGTTCGGGTAGATCGTCGCCGGGGTAACGAAGGTCATCAGAGAGTAGACCGTAATGCTGGTAACACTCCCAATCGAGTTCTTCTTGGAGGGCGATCATCTTTCCTCGGATCTGAACGGTCTTCGCTTCGGCTTCCTTGGCCAAGGTCTTGAGGTCTTCACCTTTTCCCCAGCGTTCCAGAATCCGATTCGGAGCCAAATCGCCAAGTTGTCGTGCAATTTCGTCAAGGCATCGAGAAAGTGATAGCGGCTTCGATTCAGGAATGGGAAGGCTGGCTACAGGAGTAGATGAGAAGGCGTATCGCTCATCCCATGACGTGCGGCGAACTCTTGCCCCTTCTGTCCCAACATGGTCGCCGCCCTTGGGAAAACACACCTGCTTTAACCAAAAGCAAGCCGTCGAACTATTGAGTAAGCCAAGTAGTCCGATGTGTTGTGCTTCCGTGGCGTCGGCTGGTAACTTGATGATCGGAGCCGTGCGATTAAAGACCCTGTTACCACGGTCGATTACGAAGTGATTATGGGTCGTGATTTCCCCATAGACGATGGTTAGCGGTGTACGAAGACGATCAAGGGTGATCTGATGCCACTTCCACCAAGGTAGCCCTTCAGAGATGTATGTGCCTTTGCCAAAAGTGGCTCGGTTGCCCAGGACAGTGCGAGCCGGCCACAACCACCGATGCAGCCCCGGTGATTCTTCCAGAGGGACGATAGTTTCGTCACGTTTGTACGGAAAGATTGAGAAGTTCCCTTCGCCACCAAGCCAGTCGCGAACCTCGTCCCCAAGTTGCAATAGGCGTAGATAGGCGGGTTCGACTTGCTTGCGTGCAAAATCCTTTCGGTCTGCAAGGAAGACTTCGTCGGCATTTGTCATTCCAAAGATGCCGACAAGAGCGACAACTTCGCCCAACGTGGCAGTTGAACGCTCCTCAATGATCTCCATCAAATCCGCCGCCCCGCCGCCCCCAATACTCCACGGATGACGGGCAAACGTCGCGCGGGGAACATCTGCCGTACTGGTGAAATTGTCTTCAGCATTGGCCGTGTCGATCTGCTGCAAGATGGACTGCCACACCAATCCCTTAGACGCATCGTCAGGTGTGGACGGTTCACCTTTGATGCCCAGCACTGCCCGAACAGTTTCGTCAACGGGTTTTCGGCTCCGTCCCAAAAGAATGACCGTAGGCGTGCCGTGGCCGGGGATGTACGCCCCAGAAGTGTCAATGACATGGGTAAGGTCGATCTTGGCAAAGAACTCTTCGATCAGTTTCTTGCCAAATTCTCTCTTCATAAACGAGTTGGTCGTGATCTCGCCGACGTAGCCACAACCGTTGTTCGTCTCCCCTTGCTGGATCGCCAGTTCCCAGAATCGCTGGGTGAACGGTACGCCGAGAGAAAACTTTCGATGACAACTGCTGAATAATGCTCAGTAGGCTTCATTTTGAGCCTTGTCCCGCACCGTGATATACGGCGGATTGCCGACGACGACGTGATAGCCCTGGTCGAGGATCTTGTTGACTGCCTCACGGTCCTCAACGGCATAGATCGGCTCGACCGCGAACAAACTACCTTGCTGCCGCAAAGTCGTTCGCTCGCCTTTCCAACCAGGCTTGCTTCCGAATAAGAGGCTGTCGCCGGCAGCGAGGTGGATCGTCCATGCGGGAGCCTGCTTCAGCCGCTTGATGCCGCACGCATAGACGGCGGCGACGATCAGCCGAAATCGGGCAATCGCCACAGCGAAGGGGTTGATGTCCACGCCCCAAACGCCATCGAGTGCCTTCTGCGCGGCAACGATTTCATTGCTCTCTTTCTTCATCCACAGGCGAAAGAGCCGGGCAAAAGCGCCGAGCAGGAAGTGGCCGGAACCGCAGGTCGGATCGATGAGTCGGACCTTCTCCAGACCGAACTCGTCCAGGGCGGGCGTGAGCGTCCGGTCGAGAATGAACTCCTCGACAAACACCGGCGTCTGCAACAGGGCGTACTTCTTGCGGGCCTTCTCGGACAAATCCTGATACAGGTCGCCGAGGAAACGGGTGTCGCCCTTCTCGACTTCAAACGACCGCAGCATGTGTCCTTCTTCAGGGTCGATCTCCCGCCAAAAGGCGAGCAGCTTCATCGCAGCATCGCCGCTCGGCCCCACCGCCCACAGCGGCGTCTTGCCCTCGGCGAACAACTCCTTCGCCGCCGGGATCTTGCCAACTTCTCGGAAGACATGCTCGAAATACTCCCGGTCAGTGTCGTGTGGATGCTTGCGGAAGAAGAGTTCGTGCGCACCTTCGGCCAGCTTGCGGCGGTCGCCCCCGCCTGCAAGCCAGCACTCGTCGATGAGGTGATTGTCCTCCATGAAGCGGACGAAGACGCAGGCCAGCACGCAGGCCACGGCGACCTGATCGAGGTAATCGTCCCGCCAGACCTCAAACGCCTGAGCCGTGCGGCCACCCTTTTCAATTTGCTTGAAGGCTTCCCGCAGCCCGGCATCGATCTTGGTGTCCGCCGTCGAACGGGCCAGCAAGTCCTCGGTCAGTTCTGTGACCAAGGCCCGGAGTTCGGGGAGCAGCGTTGTGATGTTGACCATGCTCAGTTGCTCCCCTTTCGGCCCGAACCCGCAACGGCGGCAACTGGCTCTGCCCGGCCCCGGTGGACGTTATCGATCCACGCCTCGGACACCTTGGCCCGCTGGCTTGTGGTAATCAGCGGAATCTCAGCATGATCGAGCTTCGGCATGTCGTTCTGGCCGTCCGTGGCGACCAGCAACCAGAGGCCGGGACACGGAGCATCGTGGCCCACCTTGTCGCGCAACGTTTCCAGAATCGCCATCTGGTCGTAGCGGGCGATCAGCCCCGGATGGACGAGCAACAAATGCTCCGGGCGACCCGCCAAGTCTTCAGCGAGCTTCGGAGCGACTCGCGAAACCAACTGGAGCAAGTTGTCCCAGTCGGGGCTGGCGCGATCCGTGCCGTCCGCACTTTCGATGATGTTCCAGTCGATCTCCAGTTCGTCAGCCTCTTCACGCAGGGCGTCGAAGAGCAAGTTGTCGAAAGAGATCTTGCGCAACTTGAACCGGCGCAGCAGTTCGGCCTCGCACGAACGCATCTTGCTGGGCTTCACCGTGAGGACGACGAAGCCGCCATCGGCGTAGGCGTGCTTGAGTCGATCCTCGAAGATCCGCGCCTCGGCCACGTCGGGCGTCACTTCGATCTGATGGCGGGCCGTCTGAGCCGTGGGCAATCGCAGCGACTGCGACGAACCCGAGGTCGTCCGAATCAATTCTGGCCGGCGGTACTTCTTGGCGTCGGCATCCCAGCGGACCTCCATGCCGACCGCTTCCAGCAGATGTTGAAGCTCGGGATGATCCGGCAGCCGTTCCGCTTCGGGATAGCGGCTCTCGACTCTCGCCCGCACTTGATCCGGGGTGAAACCATCCTCGGACTCGCCCAGGCCCAGGCCGCTCAATGCGCCGATGCCCAGACGTAAGGTTCGATCCGCCGCCATGCCACGCGGGTAAAGTTCCTGCCGGGAAGAGACAGCGGCGGTCTTGCTCATCGCTGCCGCGAGCTTCAGGAGCCGTTCGTTGCTGAAGGGCTGGCAACCGGGCGGCAGCGGCGGTTGAGCGACTTCGTAAAGCTCTTGAAAGACACGCAGCGGCGGCGGCAGCGGATCGTTCGCCGCCAGATCGTCAGCGACCTCACCGAGCTTGTCGGCGTAAGCGGCCAGTTCCTGCGAGCAGGCGACAACGGTCTTCCCGGCAACGCGGCGAAGTTGAAACCGTGGTTCAGCTAGTGAGCCTTCAGTTTCGACTGCTGCCCGTGCGACCGCCGAGGCCAGCCGTTGTTGTCGTGCCGTGTCGAGTGTCCGGCTGGCTGGGCGCAGCAGAATGGTCACGTCGATGAGTTCGCCGACCGTGACGATCCCACCGAGGCGGCAAATCTCCTCGCACAACTCATTGCGTAGCGCGGTGATCGGAGAGTCTTTGTTCCAACGCTTGCGGTCTGCCGCCAAGGTCTGGTAAACCCGTGGCGGGTTGACGTGCGAAGCGTCGGCCACATCAGTCTGACTCGGCCAATGCGTGACCGGATGAGTTGCGTGCGGCCCCAGGCCCAGCAGACCGCAGCGAAGGTTCCAATCAGATTCATTCTTGGAACTTCGCGCACCAAGTATCCGCTGGTGCAGCGATTCCAGAGTCGGTACGCCGAGGATTTCTTCTGGAGCAGCTTCGGTGTTGGGGAACCGCTCCCGCAGTTCATTGATGAACCGGATGATTTCCAGCCGGGTCTGGTTGCCGACGCCCCGCATGACGTGGATGCTGCGGGTTGGAAATTCGAGCAGGTTGCGAACGGTGAGAACTTCCGCTCGCTCCAGGGCGTTGATGGCACGGTTGCTGAGGCCGAGGGCGGCAATCGGCGTCTTGAGATCGGCCTGTTCCAGCGTGACGGCCAGATCGACTTCTTCGCCGCCAGCGGTCTTGATCTTCCGTTGTTCCGACTCATCGAAGATCTGCCGCCACGCACGAAGCATCTCTTCTGCGTTGTCGTAGCGCCTGGACGGAATCTCGATGCAGGGTCGTCAGGAAAAACTCGACCAGCCCTTCGCGCACGCTCGGGTCGAACTTCTCGGCGTCGAGGACGAGTTCATCGTCCGTCAGGGCCGGATCAGACTTGCCGTCTCCCCATTGCGGCAACACTCCCTCGCCGAGCGTCATCTCGTAGAGGGTGACGCCGCCGGAGTAGCGTTCTGCCGCCAAGTCCCATCGTTGGGGTTTGCGGTTTACGAGGAACGGGTCGGTGTAGCCCGATGTGCCGACCCGGATGTTGTCGAGCGGGGCACCGGTCAGGGAGAAATCGAACAGGATCAACTGGTTCCGCTGCTTGGTGAGCGAACGAATGCCGATGTTGTCGGGCTTGATGTCGCGGTGGACGACGCCATGGCGTTCGAGAGAGCCACTGCCGACAAAAGGTCGTCGCCGTACCGCGCCAGCATCTCCAGGCTGGGAACGCCATCTGTGCGAAGCTGGGCAGCGAGCGTCTTGTCGCCGGCCTTTTGCAGGACGAAGGACCGTCCTGCCGTGCATGGTCAGTTCTTCTTCGATGGCGACGATGAACTCGCTGTGCAAGGACCGGAGAGCTTCGGCTTCTTCATGGAGCCGCGCGTTGTGATCTTCGTTGAGAGCGACCTTGAGGACGAACTGCTTCTCGTTCTTGGTCACCAGCAGAGCGGTCGCGGTTGCGCCTTGGCCGAGAACTCGATCAACGACGAAGCCATGTTCGAGACGGTCGCCGCGCTTGGCGTGCAGAGGATCGACGACGACCGCTTCCGCCGGGGCGGTGAGTTCGTCCTCCACATCGTCGAGCAGGGTCAGGAAGTCCTCGACCGAGCCGATGCGAGTGAGTACGTCGGGGTGGGTACTCCACTGAATCAACTCTTCCAGCTTCGGCCCGGCCCCATCGAGAACGGACGAGATGCTCAGTCCCTTTTGATCGCGCAGGATCTTGGCAAGCTCGGTCGGGTTGGTCGCCGGTGGCCGCGAGGAGAACAAGTGGAAGGCGATGGCCCCGAGCGAGAAGACATCCGACGCCTCGGTGACCTTGAGAGCATCGGATAACGCCTCGGGCGACATGTAGACCAGTGCCTGGGCTTCGACCAGATCCTCGATGTTTGTGACCCGGCCCGAGGTTGAGGCGTTCTCACGGACGCCAACCTGCCAGTTGTAGACCTGAAGTCTCGGCATCGAAGCGTTCACGTCGGTGACGAGAATGCTCTGCGGCCCCAAGGCGCGGTGGATCACGCGCTTGCGGTGGGCGTACCGGATGGCGTCGGCGATCTGGCGAAGCAAGTCGAGCCGCTGGCCAGTGGTGAGCTTCTGGCAGTTGGTCGCCAGATAGTGATCGAACCGAACGGCGGTCGGATCAAGGTAGTCGAACAGCAGGGCCGGCCCGAGTTCGTGTTCCTTGTAATCCGAAACACGCAAGACGCCGGTGTGGTCCAGCATGCGGAGGATCTGGTACTCCCGAGCCGCTGCGCGTTGCAACCGCTGCCGGTCATCTTCAGACGACGCCTGCGCGACGGTGTACTGGCGAACCCGGCGGAAGTCGTTGTCGAAGGAGGGATGCTTCGCGAGCCGATCTTGATACCCAGGCCCATCAGCGATCAGGTCGCCCAGGACGTAGTCGCCGACACGTCGCGACCGCTGCGAGGGGCGGATGCCGGCCTGCTCCATCGCGCGGGACAGTGCCTTGGCGACCTTGATGTCGATGGTCGTGCGGAGGTCGGGATCGATCCCTTGCCCGTCCCGGTTGATGAGGGCCGCGAGGATGCCCATGCGTTCGGGGTGATGCTCGTCCGCAGGGCGGTCTTTGAGGCAGACCCGATTCCGGGCCGGGCCGGTGAGGTCACACTGGAGGTTGTCGGCAGACAGAAACACCAGGGCGTCGAGCCACGGAACCCGGATCTTGCTGACGGCGGATTGCGACTTGAGCAGCGAGGACAGCGCCTTCGCCTTACGGTTGGCGAGGAGGACGGGGTTGTCGTCCGAATGGAGTCGTCCGTCCTGGGAGCGGGTCCATGTGCCGGGGTCGCCGAAGATTCGGCCTTCCCATGCCTTCGACTCGACCAGCCAGAAGCCCATTTTTGTCAGGACGAGGAGATCGACCTCGTAGATCGCGCCGTCGCTGGTCTGGAACTCGAAATTCGCCCACGCCCGATACGGATCGTAGTCGGGCAAGCCGGCTTTGATGAAGTCCAGACCACGCCGCTCCCATTCGTACTGAGACGGCGTGATGATGGTCCACCGAGGCGATTCCATGTTCTACCGATCTTTGACGGAAGCTAATCTGCCCACTTCATCGCTTAGATGTTCGGCTGCTCAAGTTCGCCACCCGCATGAGCAAGTCGTCGAGGTCGTGCCGCTTGAAAAGCCGGTAGTCGTTCACGGGATGGCGAATCGCCGCTATCTTCCCAGCGTTGACCCAATTGCGGAGGGTGTTTGGCGGAACACCCAAGTACTCGGCGGCATCGGAGATTCGGAGGTAATCGCGTAGTTTTTTCACTTCCCTGTTCCTGATTCAGGCGATACCCGTTCATCTTGAGGCTAACTCTCCCAACCTTACCAATGTTCGTTATACTTTCGGATGACGAGGCGGCGAATTTGCGGGGGAAGGGTAGCCGTTAAGAGCCGGTCTGACGACCACGATAGCACCATTCAGTTGCAAGACGAACATCGGCGGAAGGTTTCGACTAAGGGCGGTTGATGGGAAAAGTAGCGCAGTTCGAGGCCGAATTACGGCGGCGTGCCAAGCCACGATTCGCCGCCTGGCACTCCATTGACCTGCACAACCACACTCCGGCGAGCGCCGATTATTTGTACAAGCACTCGGACGTGGTGGACCGACTGGCCGAAAGAATCCGTGCTACCGGACTTTCGGTAGTCATGTTTACGGACCACGGCCAGTTGCCAGACGCCAATCTCGCCAAAGACCTTTCCGACAAGACGGGACGGCTGATCCTCAGGGGAGTCGAGTTGAATGTCTTCGTTGACGCCTGGCAAAAGCCGATAGAGAAGGTAGACAAGAACCTGTATTTTCACATCATCGTGGGGTTTGATCCTTCCGGCGACCCCGACTATTGGCTTGGCGACATTCGACGCCACTGCAAGGAAGAAAAACGCCAAGCCGGGAACAAGGAGTTGCTAGGCATCTCTTCGTCCATTGATCGACTCTATGAGGTACTACGAGATGCCAATGCCATCCGTATTGCGGCCCACTTGCACTCTACACACGATGCCTTCCAGAGTCGAAGTATTGATAACATCTACAGCGACCCCATATTCCTTCGGCACGCCAGGGAACATCTAACGGCCCTGGAAGTCACAAAAGAATCAACGGCAGTGTTCTTCGACGGCAAGCACGCGGAAACACAGGGCCTCCACAAGACCTGCATTCGCTCCAGCGACTCGCACGAGCCCGACAAGCTCGGCTGGAGGCCTTCCTACATCCAGATGCAGGAACCGACCTATGAGCAGTTGAAGGCAGGGCTGGAGTTGCCGTTCCGGGTAGCCCTTCAGCCGCCAACCCCACCCGCAACTTACGTCGTAGGCGTCCAAGTCCAAGGCCAGTTCCTCGAAGATGTGTGGCTGTCGTTCTCGCCGTACTGCAATGCGCTCATCGGAGTGAAAGGGTCTGGGAAGACTTCGCTTCTTGAATCGCTTCGCTTCGTGCTGGGGGCCGACGTTCCGCAAACTAGGTCGCAGGCAGTAAACGACCACCTGAATGCAATACTGGGCGCAGGAGGCAAGGTGGCCGTGTTGGTCAAGAGAACTGATGGGGCCAAAGTGCTTATCGAACGGTCCCTCGCCGATAGGAATTTCGTGCTGACTTTCGAGGACGACCGCCAAGAAAGGTTTTCGCACCCTGAATCTCTGCATTTCCCTGCCTATATCCTCGGATGGCACGAGATCGAGCAGGCAGCCACGGACCCAAATATTCGGCGATTGTACATGGACGCGATTTCGGGCAAAGAGCAGGTGCGGTCCTTAACGGAAATGGCCGAAGCCGCCGCTGCAGCAATCCGCAACGACCATGAGAAGGCCTCGAATGCCTATGCAGCCTTTCGTCAACTAGAACAGCAGGTTTCTCGTCTCGTGGAACTTCGTAAGGGCCTACAGGAGCTGACGGATGCCAATCTGATTGAGCTAAGGGACAAGTACCAGGCTGCGACAGAGCATCGGGAAGCGCTTAAGACTGCCCTGAACCGTTTCAAGAAAGCCCACCGCAATGCGAAGCCACATTTTAAGAGCCTCCTGTCAGGATTTGACCGGCGAACCTTAGAGGGATCATCTCCGCTGAGCGAGACGGCGAGCGCGGCGCTCGGCATCGTTGACAATGTTCTGTTGGCGCTCGACGCCGGTTCCTCTTCCGTGGAAGCAAAATTGGCCGAAAGCATCGCTAATCTTGAGCAACAAGTCAGAAAGGCGGACCAGGATTTCCAGATGTTCTCCGAGGATTATTCAAGACGCTTGTCCGGTCTGACGAAGGAGCAGCGAGAACTTCTGGAGAGTCATCGCAAGGTAATGGAGGAAACGGCGAACCTCCCGACGCTTGAGCGGGAGAGAGACAAGGCGAAGGAAGATGTAGATCGGCTTCTGCGAGGATTGATTGAACTCTGCGATCAGGTCACTAGTTCCCTTGACCAAAGAAGTACCTTGCGAAGAGAGAAGGTCCAGTCGTTCAGTGAGCATCTTCGGCCCTTCGACGTGCGCATGTCCGTGACCGGGTTGCAACTGCCTCAGCAGTATCAGGATTTCAACCAGCGGTACACCCACGGAGCGGGGGCGTGGAACGACTTGCGTTCTCGGTTTTCTGACCGGCTCGGCCACTTATCACTGAAGAAGGGTTACGAGGACTTATTGGGAAATCTGTTGTCTGGCTACGGCGTTTTCTTCGAGCATTCCGAGTTCGGGTACTTCCTGAGCGTCTTCGAAGACGACGACCTTCACATCGAACTCAAAGTCGGCAAGGGGGATCAGGACTTTCGGGCTATCGGGCAGCTTTCGGCGGGACAGCGATGCACCGCCGTCTTCCCCATCCTTCTGAAGCAACAGGCAGGGCCGCTCGTTGTGGACCAGCCCGAAGACAACCTCGATAACCGGCACATCGCCAGTTCAATTTCTCCGGTGCTCCTTGATGACAAACGGGCGAGACAGGTGATGTTTACCTCGCACAACGCCAACCTCGTTGTCCTCACGGACCCCGAACTGATCGTGACCTTCGAGAGCAACGGCTCAACCGGGTGGATCGAAGAGCAGGGTTTCCTGGCTACACCGAAGTCCGCTATCACCAATCACGTCGTCCAAATTCTCGATGGTGGTGAGAGGGCCTTGGAGTTGCGACAACGAAAGTACGGGTTGGCCCGTAAATGAGGTGCCGTCGATCGTGGCGGTTCATTCTTGGTAGAATAACCGGCCTAAGCAACAAGAAGGAAACTGGTCCTCACGGAAATCCTCTTCCTCCACGGCTGGCACTCGGTCCTTGGCGGCGTCAAGCCGACGTATCTCAAGGACCACGGCCACAGTGTCCTCAACCCCAAACTGCCGGACGACGATTTCGCCGATGCTGTTCGCATCGCCCAGGAAGAGTTCGACAAGCACCAGCCTGAAGTCGTTGTCGGGTCATCCCGCGGCGGGGCTGTAGCGATGAACATCGAAAGCGGTCATACGCCTCTTGTTCTGCTTTGCCCGGCGTGGAAGAAGTATGGCAACGCGACGACGGTTAAGAAAAACAGTGCGATCATTCATTCACGCGCCGACGACGTGGTCCCTTTCAGCGACAGCGAAGAATTGGTCAGAAACAGCGGGTTGGCGGCGTCGGCGCTCATCGAAGTCGGCACGGATCATCGGCTGGCTGATCCGGAGCCGCTCGCCGCGATGTTGAAGGCGGTAAACCGCACGCAAATGAGAAAAAAGACCCAACAAGTCAAACTCAGTGACCTTCAACCAGGCCCAATCCGACACGAGTCGCTGCCAACCGAATTACTCGACCAAATCCGCACTGTGTTCAATGCGATCGGACGCCACACTAACATGACTCTGGAGGAATTTGAGATTGGATTCATGCGCGATATGCACCCGGAACGGGAAGTGGCGGTTTGGTCAACCATCGCGGCGGCATGGCGTGATTACCACGAGAAGTTTCTCGGTGGCGAAGAGTTGCCCGATGAAGACGAAAAAAGGCTCTTGGCTGCCTTAATTGCGATTTCCACTGGTGCCGAGGATATGGCGAAAATCGGTGTGCCGGCGGAAGTTGGTCGGAGGCTTTGTCAGTGCTACTGCGATGTCGGAAAGAAATGAACGAGGATTGGAATGACTGACCATCGCCGAGGAACCCTGATCGGCTTGGCAGTGGGCGATGCCCTGGGTGCCGCCGTCGAATTCAAAAGTCCCGGCAGTTTCGCGCCAGTCACCGGCTACCGCAGCGGCGGGCCACACGGGCTCAAAGCCGGAGAGTGGACCGACGACACCAGCATGGCCTTGGCCCTGGCCGACAGCATGGTTTCGGTGGGCTGGGACTTGAACGATCAAGCGAGCCGTTACGTCGAGTGGTGGAAGGACGGCAAGTATTCAGTGAACGGGAGATGCTTCGACATCGGCATCACCACGAGGACCGCGCTCAACAATTTCGTCGAACACGGGAATGCACTTGCATCCGGCGTCACGTCCGAGTATTTGAGCGGCAATGGGTCAATTATGCGCCTGGCACCTGTACCGATTCGGCACTCGGGACTTTATCCGAACAACATCGAGGAGCTTTCGCGGTTAGCAGAAGAATCAAGTCTGCCGACACACGCCAGCGAGTCCTGCCGCTCCGCACGTCGGTATCTGGCGACCGTATTGGCTGCCTTGGTCAACGGTGAAGACCGTGCCGTCGTGCTTTCACCGGATTGGAAGCCAATGAAAACACTCAACGACATCAAGCCGCTTCATCCTTTGATTCTGAAGGTTGCTCACGGAAGTTATCGGAACAATGCTGCCATCGAAGGTTCAGGTTGGGTGGTCAAAAGCTTGGAGGCGGCATTGTGGGCGTTTCACGACGCTTCAAGCTTTGAGGAAGCCGTATTGAAAGCTGTTAATCTGGGCGATGACGCCGACACTACTGGAGCCATCTGCGGGCAGTTGGCGGGAGCTTTCTGGGGCGAGTCTGGCATCTCCGAATCGCTCAGGAGAGGTCTGGCCCGGATGGACATGATTGAATGTGCGTTGGCGGGGATTGGCGGAAACTGATGATTCCGTCGGTGAAATGACCTACGAACGTACTTTCTCCCCCTGACCCCAATTCGTTTTGTTGAATTGTTCCGAACCTCCCTTGGGAATCGTCAGGGTGGTCCACTTGTCACCCGCGTGGAATCTGGCAACTTGAACGATCTGGCCGATGTGATAACAGGTGTGACCCAATGAGCATTCAAGGGCCAACGGCACCGAATGCGGTTCCCCACGCATTGTTACCGTCTTTTCGAGGTCTTCCGGTTTCAGGCTCTTGAGCGTCTTTAATAAACAAGCCCACCCCCGCTCCCACAACTCAACGATTTCCGCCCGGCTGGCGAAGTAGTCCACGAACTCCTCATCTCGATTCCGCCACGGCTTCTCGCCATCAGTGGTCAAGAAGTCAGTCCAGCGAGAGAACAATTTCCCGGCGATGTGCTTCATGATGACGGCAATGGAATTTGTGTTGGCATCGAGCGCCGAGTGGAGTTTCTCATCTGGCACTTGTTCGACGGCTCGATCCGCCAGACGTTTGTTGGCCTCGAACGCGTTGATGATGGCCGACATGAATTCCGCGGAGATGTCCATTCGGTGTACCTCAATTGGCATCGTGCATGCGGGCAGCCATTCTACCGAAACGGCGATCCTTTCGTCCGATGCTCAGCGAGCCCGTTTCTTACACCGGTATCCTGAGCGGTTCTTGAACCTCCTTCAACGGTAAGATAGATGAAGGAGGATCGTGATGGCGAACCCCAAAAAGCGCGTGCCTGAAAACGTTCCTGGTGATTTCTTCGTCGATTCAACCTGCATCGACTGCGATGCTTGTCGCCAGATCGCGCCTTCGGTGTTCGGAGAAGCCGTTGAAACTTCGTTCGTTAGAACACAGCCAGCGACTAATTCGGAACGACGGCAAGCATTGCGGGCACTTCTTGCCTGCCCCACGGGTTCGATTGGTTGCCTCGGTGATGATGACGTTAAGGGAGTGATGAATGACTTCCCGTTCCTCCTTGAAGCGCCGGTCTTCTACTGCGGCTACAACTCGCCGAAGTCGTATGGCGGCAACAGTTACTTCATTCGGAACCCGGACGGCAATTGGCTAATTGATTCGCCGAAGTTTGTGACGCCACTTGTGAAGCAGTTGGAATCGCTCGGCGGCATTGCTCACATCTTTCTGACCCATCGTGATGACGTGGCAGATGCCGCACGCTTTTCCGATCATTTCGGAAGCCGCCGAATCATTCATCGAGATGAGTTGTCATCCCAACCCAGTGCAGAAGTCGTACTCGACGACACGGGGCCGTGGAATTTGGCCCCCGGCTTCATGGCTATTCACACACCGGGACACACGAAAGGCCACTGCGTTTTACTCTTCAACGAGCGATTTCTATTCACTGGCGACCATTTAGATTGGGACCGGGACGCCCATCGGCTCGCAGCCTCTGAAGACTACTGCTGGTATTCGTGGAAGGAACAGATCGAGTCGATGGCGAGGCTGGCCGGCCATCGCTTCGAATGGATCTTGCCAGGGCACGGCCAACGCGCGAATTTGCCCGCCGGTGAGATGCAACGACTGATGCAACAACTGGTTCAATCAATGCGTGAGCGGAATGCGGAGTAGGTCAGGTTCGTAAGGAGTTAGCGGAGAAGATACGCAATACCACGGCCATCGGCACACCAAACGGACGAGGGGCGGGAAGCGCCTTGCACCGACTATGGTGCTTACTGCCGGGTACATGGTCGCCGAGATTGTTGGCGGGCTGCTAACGAATTCTCTGGCACCCCTTTGGCGCGGTCCGGTTTAGGTCATACTGGGACAGGGTTCAATCTTGTCGCCCGAGCAAACAGCCTTGAGCATCGACGCCGCCGATTCCCGCCCGAATAGTTTCTGAAGGCGACGTACAATCGGAGAGCCGAGCCGCGTCAAGAAGTGGTTGGGTCTTGAAAAGGCCAAGATGTCGTACCACACGCTGTTCGTGGCTCGGTCCCACTCGACTACGAATCGTTCTTCCCCGCGCTCGACATGGCCGGGCAGAGTTCCATAGGCGAAGCCGAACCTGGTGATTGGTCCTGGCTCATCCACGACATAGATAATCCGGCAGGCGTTGAGCCACCACAAACCAGCGACATGCCCTATTACCGCCACGACCTCGCCGGGCTGAATCGGAGTAATCGTTGACCACGGCTCTACCCAGCTCAGCCGGAAGTGCTCCCATCGTCGCAATGCGGCGTTTGCTTCCTTGAACACTGCCTCACCCTCGCCCAGTTTGACGCGGGTGTGGTCTACTTCGTAGCCAACCGGGGGTGTCGTCGCCGTCGCTCCAACTGCCGAATAGGAGAAGTCGAACTTCGCCTGCGCCGCTAGGAAGCAACGAATGGCTTCGGCAGAAGGTTTTCGTAACGACATCATCCTTACCTTCGATCTCGCCCACGGCCAAGAATCTGCTGTGTTTCGATAGAGGGCAAAATGCCCCCCTAGAATAGTATCCGCAATACAACCCGATTCCTAACTGGGGATCCGACCGAAAACGATGACGCCACCGGACTCAACTAATGGCGAACTTTGGAATGATCCTGTCGTCCTGCTGGCGGGTGCAACGGGTTATGTCGGCGGTCGGCTCGCTCCCCTCCTTGAACGGCAACCGGTCATACTTCGGTGTTTGGCTCGCAACCCTGAAAAGATGCGGACGCGTGTCAAGAATGCGACTCAGGTCGTTCAGGGCGACGTTCTCGATCCCTCGTCGCTGAACGCCGCGTTGCTTGGCGTCCACACCGCATACTACCTCGTCCATTTGATGTCCGGCTCGAAGGACTTCGAGGAAGAGGACCGGAAAGCCGCGTTGAACTTTGGACACGGCGCAATGAAGGCGGGTGTCCGGCGCATCATTTACCTTGGCGGATTAGGTGACGACCTCGACCCGAAACTGTCGCCTCACCTTCGCAGCCGCCATGAGGTCGGGAAAATACTCAAGGATTCCGGCGTGGAAACCATCGAATTCCGAGCTTCACTCGTGATTGGAATTGGAAGCTTGTCATTCGACCTGGTGAAGTCACTTACCGACCGGCTGCCGGTCATGCTTTGTCCGAAATGGCTTTCGACGCCAACGCAGCCGATTGCCGTGGACGACGTGTTGTCCTACCTCTTGGAAGCCAAGGACCTGCAACCGGGCAAGAGTCGTATTATCGAGATCGGCGGCTCGGATGTTGTGACCTATGGCGACATCATCCGCGAGTATGCTCGTCAGAAGTATTTGCGGCGATGGCTAATCTCCGTTCCAGTGCTGACACCCTACCTGTCGAGCTTGTGGCTCGCGCTCGTGACGCCCGCAAGTTTCGAAGTCGGGCGGCACTTGATAGAGGGATTGAAGAACCCCACGGTGGTTCACGATCGTTCGGCGTTGGAATTGTTTTCAGTTCGCCCGATGGGGATCCGTAACGCCATCCAGAAGGCATTGGGCGAAGACCAAAATGAACCCAAGCCCTCTCAACGAGAAACAGTGTAGTGATTCCACAACCTCCCCAGCGACCGGCAATCCAGGTCGGCAAACTAAAGGACGTTCTGGCCCAAGTTCCCGACGATCATGTCCTTGTTCCCTCGCAGGTTTACGACTTTTTCATCGTGGACAAGGACGGCCACAACAAGGGGTATATTTCTGCCAGTGGTGAATTGCACTGGTGGCCTGCTGAGAAAGAATGATCCTTCGGAACCGGTCGGCTCATTCACCCTCCTCATACGCCGTGACTAAGCTGGCCCGTTTCCTGTCGCTATTTCGTGTTCGAGTATTCGTGGTCCAGAATCGCTTCAGTCATGAGTGTCCCAATCGGAAGTTTTTCGAATTGGATGAAGTTTCTGGTCAGGACCGAATAAAGCTTGTCGAGGCCGTTGGGCATGGCCGCAAGCCGTTTCAGTTCCTCTTTCCATTCTTCCCTCGGCTTCGGGATTGCGGTCATGTCCACGCCCTGGGTGTATACGGCGTTCTCGGCTCGGTTGATGGATGGACAAAGCAGCTTCGGTGAATTGGTCGTTCATTTCATTATCGAGTGACCCGCCGCCTGCAATGCGGCCAAGGCCTTCTCAAAGTCCGTTTCCCTGACCAGAAGGTAGTCGGTGTCGAACGTCGAGATTGCGAAGACACTGATTCCCGCCTCGGCCAATGGAATCACCAGTGAAGCCAAGACACCGACCTCGGCAAAGTCGATGGTTCCGGCTACTCGCAAGCACCGCCAGTCGCGTTCACACTGAACACTCTCGGGAACAATCGACTGAAGGCAGGCGATGGAAAGTTCGTCCGTGGTGCGGGTCACGGAGAAGATGTCACTGCTTGTCGCCCAGGTGGGTATGGCGGCGGCTTTGTCGAGCTTGCAAACGGCGAAGGTGCCGGGAAGCTTAATCAACAATAGACGGTGGCAGGTTGGTTCGGTCATTAGGCGAACCTCAGTTGTTTCGTCTGTGTCCGCGTCTGGGATGTTCGTCCCCAAACTATTCTCGCAGAAAGGCGGTGGATCATGGAGCAGCAAGACCACGAAGGCCAGGCCTTTTTTTCGAGGCGATGAGCAAACGTCGCAGAGGATTCGCTTCTGAGGCGAGAGTGAAGCGTGGCGTGCGCATCGTTCACGGTTGCAAAGAACTAGCCGAGAAATTGGGTCGGAACGACCTCTGTCCGTGCGGCTCCGGCAAACGGTTCAAACGATGCTGCCGCAACTCAGGATGCTTTTGACGGAGTGAATCGGGACCACTACTTTTAGGGAATGAATCGTCGCCTGTCCGGTTCGAATGGGCCGGGCAGGTCTTTGTTGACTTTGCAGATTTACATGGCAAAGCACATTTTCAGGACTGGCAAGAAAATCCGCCCAAAAACTGCCGCGAAGGGCAAACGCTTCCGATGCGCCAATTGCCGGAAAAAAAGCCCGAAGCCTGTGAAAACGCTTGCTCCGTGGTATTGCCAAAACTGCCTGAGGCAGAAGGTGTCCGAATCGGCGTAGGCGTGCGCATGTTCTTGGTGAAGGCACGCCGTCAGACGCCGATGACTCTCACTGTGGCGGAGGCATAACAAATGTCGACCATAATTGAGTTCAGTCAAAAGATGTTGCGTGGTGAATTACCCCCACCTCCGGTTGGCAGGTTGTTGGGGTTCGTTCTGAAATCTATCGAACGGGTCGAGCCGTTTTCGAGATGGAGGCCGATGAGCGCTATCACAACCCGATGGGGACGTTGCACGGCGGCATCTACTGCGACCTGGCCGACGCCGCGATGGGGTTCGCCTACGCCAGCACGCTAGAAGAGGGCGAGACGTTCACGACCATCGAATTGAAAATCAATTTCCTTGGGGCCGTTCGGAAGGCGACTCTGACCGCCGAGGCAAAGGTCGTGAAGGCGGGAAGCACCTTGGGCTACGTCGAGTGGGATGTCAAGGACCAGACCGGCAGATTAGTGGCACGGACGGCGAGCACCTGGTGAAACGGCGACAGGATCGTCCGGTTGCGCCGTAATCGCCGACCCCGAGCATCGATTGATGCGGCGGATAGATGATTTGCATTTCATGGACGGTGGCGAATGAAGCGTCGCAGACGGGCTGGTTCACACTGTCGGCGACTTTCGTGCCAGTTCTCGTTTCCGCTCCGCCGTGTACTTCCACCACGGCCTTTTCGGTTCACCTGCCATGAACCGGACGGCGGCAATGAAAGTGTCCAGCAAGCACGGGTCGTGGCGCTGACCAGTTATGCGGCACAGGTCGTCGTACATCACAAAAGGGTCACGACCCAGTAACTCGCTCGGTTGGTAACCCCTAGTTGCCGAAGATCAGCGGCGATGGAGGGACCGACGTTCGGGATGTCCTCAAGACGAGCGACCTCTCGACTTGCGCTGGTTGCTTCTGAATGCTTTCGTCCCGATGAATTCTTCTTTTTCATTTGTCGCTTCCTTCCAGCAACCACTCCTTCGCCCGCTCAATCAACAACAGTTCATTGGCCGCACGCCGCAGGTTGTCATTGCGTTCCGTCTCGATGACCTCGGCGCCTTCGTCCTCGTAGATGTTCGCATCGAACGGTTCCGTCCAGCCTGCCTTTTCAAGGTACTCGGCAAGTTGCCAACGTTCGAAGATGGCCTTGATTTCGGCAACGAAGGTCGGGATTTCCGCCCGAAACTCGGCATCCGTCTCGGCAGCTTGCAAATAACTCAAGAACTTCTCGCCGACGAGATACTGCAAGGCGTTGACCGTGCCGAATTCGTTCTCAATCCCCCTCGCAGCTTCGCACTATTCGATCCAGATTTTGCTGGGGTTCATGGGATTTGTTTTCTCCCGATCCTCGTCGATCGCTCACAATTCGACGCTGCTCATCAACGCCTTGAACGCCTCTTGTGGCTTGCCGCAAGGGAAGGATTCACTGCGTGCGAGCGCCGACAAAAGGATGTCGCTGAGTTTGAATCCAACGTCGAACGGCGAAATGTCACCTTCCGTCAGCCACGCCGTTGCATGGTTAATTTGGTCCTTCATCGAACCTGTGACGGAGCGATCCAATGCCTTGGCGAATCGGACTGATCCACTCGCAGGAACGATAAAGCGATGGTACGCGAATTCCTGTCCGTCTGCTTCCATGAACTCCCGAATACTGCTCAAAGCACGCATGATGAAATGGCTGTCGTTCGTGATGCCTTTCCCGTACAGCACATTGGAATAGAGCGACTTCGTGTTGCTCAAGATGATGTACTGCGCTCGATCCGCAACGAACAAATGAGCCGACCAGTCCGCATAGGGATTTTCGTGCATTGGCAGTGAACCCAATGTCCCGGCTTTGATCTTGGCGTTCAGTTTTTGCGACAGTCGGAAGATCATCGTGAACTGCCTCATGCGCTGGGAGCAGCGCTTGGCTCCGGCACCGCAACAAACGCATCTCCGGCCCGGACGGTTATTGGCTTAACCAAGTCCACCCAACCACCTTCGCCTACCGTCGCCGTCGCAAGTAGACTGAGTCGCTCGCATGTAGCGGCGTTAATCTTGAAAACCGAAACCCCACTACCCATCGGAACGCCTTCGAGGTGAAAACGGTCGATGATCCTGTCGTCGGAAAAACGAAATGTGAAACAATTGTCCTCGTAAAGCGGCGTCATGCTGCTTTCCTCAATCGGATCAAGGCCTTTTTCTCTCGCCTGGGCATGGCTTTAATCGCCGCCTCGCGCTTCAGCGCCGAACTCCGGGTGAAATGGAGTTCCTGGTACACCAACTTGGTCGGGCGTCGGCTACGAGTGTAGCGCGAGGCCGTGCCATCATTGTGTTGCTTACAGCGTCGGCGAATTTCCTTTGTGATGCCGGTGTAGAGCGATCCATCGCCACATCGAAGGATGTAAACGAACCAGGAGTCGGCGGCTGGATTTTTCATTTCGGCTTTCTGACCATCCTTGCAATTTCTTCGTGTCGGAAACATCCAACAAGGTGGTCGTTCACCATGCCGACCGCCTGCATGAAGGCGTAGCAGATCGTGTTGCCGACGAACTTGAAGCCACGTCTTTGCAAGTCCTTGCTCATTGCGTCGGACTCCGAAGTTCGGGCCGGTACGTCCTCCATAGATTTCCAACTATTTTGCTTCGGTCGGTGGCGAACAAACCGCCATATGTACTCATCAAACGAGCCGATCTCGTTCCGAGCAGCGAGGAATGCCTTCGCGTTCTGAATTGCCGATTCGACTTTGAGCCGGTTGCGGACGATTCCTGGGTTGGACAGTAAACTCTTGCGTTTCTTCATCCCGTACTTCGCGATGGTCGTTGGGTCGAATTCATCGAAGGCTGCCCGGTAATTTGCTCGCTTCTTGAGAATCGTCTCCCAACTGAGTCCTGCCTGCGCACCTTCAAGAATCAGGAACTCGAACAGCAGTTGGTCGTCGTGGACCGGCGCACCCCATTCAGTATCGTGGTATCGCATGTAGAGTTCGGACTTCGCCCACGGGCAGCGTTGCATCTCAACCCCCGACGCGTTTTACCCGGTAGCCCATGTCTTCCAAAATCCCAACCAAGCGCTCGCGCTGTTCGCCTTGAATCTCAATCCGCCTGTCTTTGACAGTTCCACCAGTGCCGCATCGCTGTTTGAGCTTAGCCGCGAGATCCAGCAGTCCTGCTTTATCGAGAGGCACATCAAATACAGTCGTCACGCCTTTTCCGCGACGGCCTTTCGTTTCTCGGCCCACCTTCACCACTGCGGCGTTGGTCTTTGTAGCTTGTGCCTTTGCTTCTGGACCAACCCGTACGCTTGAGCCCTCTTGAAGGGATTCACTTCGTTTGCCTCCACCGATTAGTCGAGCGGTCAGGCCCATAACCTCTCGCTCGATGACGGCCAGCGCCTCTGGGGCGTCATCAACATTCCAAAACTCTACCTTCTCGGTCCATGCCGAGAATCGTTCATGAAGCATCGGCAAATGCTCGTCCTCCTTCAAGGCCACGATGTAGTCGGCGTTCTCGAAATCGTCGATTACCACTTGGACAGGGAAGCGAGTAATTGCGTCAGCGGCCCGCAGCCTCATCGTTTCGACGAATTCGATGACGGAATCGGCGATCGGGCCGACGTTGACGCCGTCCTTCAAGTCGAGGCCGCGTGAAGACGCTTTCCACGGCAGGCCCATCTTTCCGGCAACGGAGTTGAACAGAATCTCTGCAAATCGACTGCGGTAGTAATTGCCGGTGCAAAGAAACAAAACGGTCTTTTCGCGGCACTTTGTCATCTGAATCACAAGTCCGCATTGTCGGCTATAACGTAACCAACACCTTACTCTCGCTCCGACCACACGCGCACGTCCCCGTCGTCCTCAATCTCAACATGAATGACATTCGGAGTACAACACACCGGGCAATCCTCGACATATTTCTGGCCTGACCCCGCCGACACGTCGATGGGAAAAACTATTTCCTCGCCGCAGGAGTCGCAAATGTAGCTGGCCTCGTCCTTCATTTTCTATCTTGATCTCTGCCTTGGTTTCCATTCCATGAGGAAGCGTTCCATAGGCGAACCCGTACTTGTGGATCGGCTCACGCTCATCAACCAAATGCACGATGCGGCATGCATTGTCCATTGTTCGGCGTGTTTCCAGAAACGGTAGAATGCTACTTTAGAATGGTCGCTGCCAAACAGCCAACTCCTTAACCGAGGGTTAGACCGAAAGGACGAGGATGGCATTACGGAGACGATGTCCGAGCAACGGGGTCGGCCTCCTATGATTACTGCAATACCCACAAAGAGCCGTTCAATCCGGATGCCGTATGGACTGCCCGCGATACCGATGAGGAGACGAATCAATGTTTCTCCAGGTAGGCGATATGGCTGAGGATCTTGATTTGCGTCGACCGGACGGGAGACGGATTTGTTTGTCGGAGTTCTCGACAACCGTTGTTCTGATCTTTCTGCGCCATCTCGCCTGAATCGCTTGCCGGGCGCACCTCGGCGAGGTGACCAAACAATATGGTGAATTCCGCCGACTGGGCGGAGAGGTAATCGCCGTCAGTTTTGCCGAGCCAGCGGTATTAGCGCTTCATCAATCGCAAAATGCCTATCCGTTTCCACTGGTGTCCGACCCAACGAGGGTCGCGTATCGTGCGTTCGGGCTCGAAAAGGCCACATGGGGGGATATTCTGCGGCCAAGGGTGATGGCGCGGTATGTCCGCTTGCTTCTGCGTGGCTGGAAACCTCGTCGAGTCGGAGCGGAAGGCGATGTATTGCAGCTTGGTGGCGACTTTGTGGTTGATCGCTGGCGCCGGCTGCGCTACTCGTATCGGAGCGCGGAGCCGACGGATCGACCCACCGTGGATGACCCGTTATCGGCAGTCCAAAATTCCAGCGAACCAGGATTGGGGTCCAACGACCGTCACGCTTCTCAGTGAGTCTCAAATCGAACAAGGAAAGAAATGCGACCCGACACACCCGCGATGTCGAGCGGCAAAGGAAGGAAAGGAAAAACATGACGGCACCGGCCTCATTCGAGTATCACAGCCTAACGATACAATTGCCGAAAGTCATTTGGGATGCGCTTCGCAGGGACTCCAGCATCGGCTCACGAAAAAGTGTAACGCGAATTGTGACACAGGTGCTCGCGGAGCACTATCGCATCGAACGGACGCAGTTGCCCAAGCGCAAACGCCCCTGAGCAAGCCGAAAGCGACTGCCTAGGGGTCATTTTCTTAGGCGGGAAAAATGAGTGAGTTGCCCTCAAACTGGCAGTGGCTCGATCAGCCGTTGTGGAAGATATTGCTGGACATCGTTCTGTCCGTGTTTGATTGGCTGCTTGGACTCTGAAAAATCGTGACGCGACATCGCACCATACGGGTGGAGTTCGAAGACATCGCCGTGGACGTCGACGAGAAGCTTGCACCGTTGATGCCGCTGTTGTGGCGCCACGGAATATCGACGGACGAGTGTTGCCAAGAGGAGCGACCGGGCTTTGCGTCAATCACGTTTCCCGGAACGGACGAAATACACACTTTCTTGTCGATAGCCGAACGCGAGTACAAAGCCGAAGTCGAGACGCGTAGCGAAGCCGAACCAGGCGAATACCTGTTCTCGGTTCGGTTGTTCGTGCTGTTCCCGGTTAAGGACATTCCTCATCTCGTGGCCAAGTTCAAGGCGGCAATCGAGAATGCCTGAGCGGGGCATGATTCATGGAGAACCTGACTTGGGAGGGCCTGCGAGCGATCGTGGTTCTCGTCATGGCTGCTTTGGCTCTCCCGGTGGGTATTTGGCTGATCGTCCGATGGATGTGGCGGCGGTGGGGATGGTGAAGGTAAAAAGTAAGCGCGCCGAGCGACAGCGGGTAGCGGGAAAGGAAAAAATGGCGACGTACTGCCTACAGTGTCGAACCGAAAAGAAAACCGACAGCCCTACGGAGCCTTGCCCGAGTTGCGGCTCAATGCTCAGAGCAATGGGTATTAGCGCGGGATCTGGCCAGTACAGTATTACGGGCGGCGAGATGCGAGCCAGATTGAAGTACAGCTTCTCCAAACAGCACCTTGAGGCCGCAAGGCACTTTGCCGCGGCTGCCGAAAAAATCGAGCAAACAGGCAGCGGGATCGCAATTGAAGAGGCTCCGCACCGAGCATGCGTCACCGGTGCCGTCGTTTTTCGGCGGCATTCCTGGAAGCCTCGATCAACGAGCTCTATTTGGAACAAATCGATCGCAATCCTCATGCGCTTGCGGGTCTGGGTGCTCAACAGATTGCCATTCTTGGTGCCTTGTGGGAGACAATAGAGCAGGGCAAAGTCCTCGAAAAATACCAAATCGCGTTACGGGTTTGCTGCGCAGAGCCATTTGATAAAGGGGCCGAACCGTTTCAGCAAACGTTTTCCCTCATCAAAATGCGCAACGCACTGATACACTACCGTCCTGAGTGGGACGACGATCTTGACGTACATAAAGCGCTGGAGACTGCACTGAATGGGAAGTTCCCGCTCAACCCACTTGCCCGACACGGTGCCCTGTGGTTTCCCACTCAGTGTTTAGGCTCAGGCTGTGCCCAATGGGCGACCGGGAAGGCCACGGATTTCATGACTGAGTTTTGCAAACGACTAGGAATCCCGAACCGTGTTCCTATGGCAACGGGAGTCACTGACATCCAAAACCAGACACAGCCTACGATTAGAACTTTGGAGCCAGAAGATGCCGAGCTCCTCACATTGCTAGAGAGTGAACCGCCATGCGACTGGCGGCCTGGGCACGCCGACGACAGCCAAAAGCTGAAGCCATAACAACACGTGTCACTGACACCTGTGACACCCAATAATCCCCATCCAGACTGGACTATTGCGTTGCGGACGGTTAGGCAGAAAACCCCGTAAATCACCACGTTTCTCGCACTTCTTACCGATTGCCGCAATCGCCTTAACTGGCATTTTAAGTCCCTTGTGTCTGCCATTCCCCATGCGGGCGGGGCATACAATCCTGTGAGGATTGCGTCGTTGGCGGGCCCCGCAAATTACGCCATTGTAGCCAAATTGTAGCCGATCGATCATTCGCGCCACACTGTCCCTTGTCCTTGGGATTAGTGGGCGATTGCTCGTCGCAATGGTCCGGAACAGCCTTGAGGACTCTCCTGAGGTCTAAATCTAGATTTTAGAATTAGGCATGAAAGTGGGACAGCGCTAGGACAGTCATGCCGCCCGGGCAGCCGCCGAAGGGGGTCGACATAGGGTAAGAAAGACTGCCCCAAAACTCCGATCCGAGGTGCCCCCGCGGTAAAGTGGATGTACCGCTTTGGTACCGCTTGTACCGCCAGACTTCGCCAAAAGATGCTGGTTTTTGCGACTCTTTGCGAAACCGTCCCGAGGCAATAAGATGCGTTCTGGCCGGGCTTTTCGGGCTTTTTGGCGAAGTCGTGTCGGTGCTTCGGGACCAAGAGGTCGGAGGTTCAAATCCTCTCGCCCCGACTCTGACAGATACGCTGCGCAAGCTTCTTCAGCCATCTCGACAGATTTCTCGCCAGCTTTCCGACCTGAACCGACCCGATAGAACGAAGCTCCGGGCGGGTGCTAGCTTGAGCGCGCTTCGACTCACGTTGCGCCGCGGATTACTGGTCGTCTTTGGTAGGCTCCGACACCTCGCCGATGACTTGGACGTGGACGAGCCGCGGCGCCGGCGGCGGAGATTCGGTGGGAAACGGCGGCGCGTCCCAGTCCAGGCCCATCGTGGCCAACCGTTCGCGAATGCGTCGAAGGTCCCAAATATATACCGCGCCTTGCTTCGTCATGACCGCGAAGTTCGCGCCGTCGTGGCTGAAGGCGGCCGGCCAGGCACTTGTCATGGGTGGCATGGTCAGGCGTGCCAGCTCGTGGCCGTCGTTCGGATCGGCCAGGAGAATTTGTTGCGGTGTGACGCTGAGGGCCATCATCCGGCCGTCGGGTGAGTCTTTCCAAGTCAAGATTGTACCGCAGCGATGTTGAGGTTGGTTGCGCGGTGCGGTATTATCGTGGGGCAGGAAACTGGACGCGCACCCATGAGCGCCGTCGTGACTGGATCCAATTCTTTGCCGATGCTGTTGACCCGACTGCGCGGAGGCGATGCCGACGCCGCCGAGGAATTGCTGCGCGTGTATGGCCGGGCGATTCGCGTCGCGATTCGCGCCCGCCTGACCGATCCCACGCTGCGCCGGCAGTTCGATAGCGAAGACGTCTGCCAATCGGTGTTCGCGAGTTTCCTGGCTCGCGCCGCGTGCGGTCAACTCGCGCCGGATGATTCTGCCGGCCTGATGCGGCTGCTGATGCGGATGGCGGTGCGCAAAGTCGGCCGGCGGGCGCGAAACCTTCGCCGGCTCCGCCGCGATACTCGCCGCGATGTTTCGGCCGGCGACGTGTGGCTCCAACATGTCGCCTCCGCCGAGCCATCGCCGGAACGATCGCTGGCCGGCCGCGAACTACTGCAGGCGGTTCGCACGGGCCTCCCGGCCGATGAGCGAAAGATCGCCGAACTCCGCGCCGACGGTTGCTCTTGGAGTGAAGTCGCCGAGCATGTCGGGGGCACGCCCGAAGCCCGGCGAAAGCAACTGCGGCGCGCACTGGACGTTGTCTTGTGCGGGCTCGGACTCGAGGACGAGACATGAGCGCCGATTCGACCGCGATGATTTCGCCCGACACCGCATTGGCGAACGTTCGCGCCGAGCAGGTGCAGCGTTGGCGGGCCGGCGACCGCACGCCGGTGGAAGAGTTTCTGAATCGACATCCCAGTCTCAGCCACGATACGGAAACCGTTCTGGTTCTGATCTACGGCGAGGTGCTGCTGCGCGAAGAACTCGATGGGACGCTGCCGGAATTGAGCGAATTCGCCCAGCGCTTTCCTTCCCTGACCGACGCGCTGACGGCTCAGTTCGACCTTCACCGTACGTTGCAATCGGCGAACGGTGTGGCGCCGCCAGAAATCCCCGGTTTTCATATTGTCCGCGAACTCGGTCGAGGCGGAATGGGCGTCGTCTACCTGGCTCGCGATGAGAAGCTGAACCGAGAAGTCGCAGTCAAAGTGCTCCTTTCCGGGGAATTCGCATCGGAATTGGCGCGGCAACGATTCCGCACCGAGGCGGAAGCCGTCGCCCGGCTCAAACATCCGAACATCGTGGAAGTGCACGCCTTTGGCGAGACAGACGGCCGGCCCTATCTCGTGCTCGAATTTATCGCCGGCGGCGGTCTCGATCAACGCCTGAAAACCGCAGCGCTGGAACCGCGTGTCGCCGCGGAGACCCTGGCTCGATTGGCCGACGCCGTCGATCACGCCCACCGAAACGGAATCTTGCATCGGGATTTGAAGCCGGCCAACATCCTGCTTTCAGGAGTCAGGAGTCAGGAGTCAGGAGTCGGGGGTCGAGGTGCGACACTGACTCCTGATTCCTGTCTCCTGACTCCCAAAGTGAGCGACTTCGGTCTGGCGAAGCGACTCGATGCCAGTGTCGGCGTCACGGAGACCAGTCAACTACTCGGCACGCCGAGTTACATGGCCCCCGAACAGTGCAGAGGCGCGAAAGATGTCGGACCGGCGGCGGACGTTTATTCGCTCGGCGCGATCTTGTATGAGTGCCTGACGGGCCGGCCGCCGTTCAAAGCCGCGACGCCAATCGAAACCATCGCCCAGGTCATGGACCGCGAGCCGGTCGCGCCGGGCGCGTTGAATCCGGCCGTGCCGCGAGATTTGGAGACGGTATGCCTGAAGTGCCTGTCCAAAGAACCGGCGAAGCGTTACGGGTCGGCCGGGGAATTGGCGGATGACTTTCGGCGATATCTGGACGGTCGGCCGGTCGTCGCGCGTCCGGTGGGAACGATTGGCAAAACGTGGCGCTGGGCGAAACGGCGTCCGGCGTTGGCGGGCATGGCGGCGGCGCTGGCGATACTGATTCCGGCAGCGCTGGTGGGAATCACGGCCCTCTACCTAAATGCCGATCGGGAGTGGCGCCAGGCCGAAGAGCGCGAACGTGAGATGTTAGGCTGGCGCGTGGAAAATGCCCTACAAATGTCGAAGCACGCGATGGCGCTCAGACTCCTTCTTGAAGATCGACGAGGACGCCATCCAAACTCATCGCGCTTGCGTGGAAGAGTTCGGACGTGTGGCTGACCTCGGAATCGACCCGATGGCAAACCGCGTCAAGCGAGCCGACCATTTAAACTTGCTTGCGTTCTGCCTTATCCGGACGCGGCGTGTCACGGAGGCGGTCGAGACTTCAACCCAAGCCGTCGCGGCGTCTGAGGCCTGCCGAGCAGAACAACCCGAATCCCAACCCGTAAGTGCTCTTTGGCGGCGGTCTCGCCACAATCACGCGACTTCGTTGCGGAATGCCGGGCGATTCAACGAAGCGATCCACATGTTTGATACGCTGATCGGCGAACTTCATAGCGTCAATGGACCCAGCGACTCGTGGGTTCCGACGATTCGATACAACGCGGCCCAACTCTACAGGGACCGTGGCAAGTGCCGCTACGGACTCCGACGAATCGAGGATTCGGTTTCGGACTACGACAGTGCCTTGCAATACGCCGAGGAAAACAACTGGCTTCACATAACACTGAGTCGCGCACTCAGCCTGGCTCATTGCGGGCGCACGGCTGAGGCAATCGAGCAATGCCGCGGACCGCTGTCCAATCCCCGCTTGGATCCGTGGTGCGTATTCGATGTGGCGCAAGTCCACGCCGCAGCCTCGGTCGCTCTGGAACTAACGTCGCCTCAGCGGGAAGCTGCGGCTCGGGAAGCCGTCGAATTGCTGAAGCGGGCGATCGCCGGCGACGCCAACGTTCGAGCGCCTGCTGCTACGCAAACAGAGCTTCTGCCGCTTCGCGACCGGGCCGATTTCCAGGCCGTGATTGGTGGCCGATGATTTCAATTGTGGTGCTATGGTGGTGCGGCCGTCCCGGCTGCACGGAACAGGTGTGCGGGCTCGGGCACGAGGACGAGACATGAGCGCCGATTCGACCATGATGATTCCGTCCGACACCGCATTGGCGAACATTCGCGCCGAGCAGGTGCGGCGCTGGCGGGCTGGCGATCGAACGCCGGTCGAAGAGATTCTGAATCGACACCCGAGTCTCGGCGACGACACCGAAGCCGTGATGGTGCTGATCCACGGCGAGGTGCTGCTCCGCGAAGAACTCGATGGAACGCTGCCGGAATTGAGCGAGTTCACCCAGCGTTTTCCTTCCATGACAGATGCGCTGACGGCACAATTTGATTTCCATCGCAAGTCGCATTCGACGGCAGGTTTCGCGCCGCCGCAAATTCCTGACTTTCAAATCGTCCGCGAACTCGGTCGAGGCGGAATGGGCATGGTGTACCTGGCCCGCGATGAGAAGCTGAAGCGAGAAATCGCGGTCAAAGTTCTCCTTTCCGGCGAATTCGCATCGGAATCGGCCCGGCAACGATTCCGCACCGAGGCGGAAGCCATCGCGCGGCTTACGCATCCGAACATCGTGGAAGTGCATGCCTTTGGCGAGACTTGCGGCCGGCCATATCTCATGCTCGAATACATCGACGGTGGAAGCCTCGATGAGCGCCTGAAATCAGCATCGCTGGAACCGCGTTTTGCAGCGCAGATGTTGATTCAATTGGCCGATGCAGTCGATCACGCACATCGAAACGGAATCTTGCATCGGGATTTGAAGCCGGCCAATGTTCTTCTGCAAAAAGTAGTCAGTAGCCAGCAAAAAGTAGTCAGTAGTCAGTATTCAGTAGCCAGTAGAAAAGAGGCAGCCTGTTCCTCTACTGACTACTGTCTACTGACTACTGACTACTCTCCGAAGATCGCCGACTTCGGTCTGGCGAAGCGACTCGATGCCAGTGCCGGCGTCTCGGACACCAGCCAAATCCTTGGCACGCCGAGTTACATGGCTCCCGAGCAGTGCAGCGGCGCGAAAGATGTCGGGCCGGCTGCGGACATCTATTCGCTGGGTGCGATCCAGTACGAATGCCTGACGGGTCGTCCGCCGTTCAAAGCCGCGACCGCGATCGAAACCCTCGCCCAGGTCATGGACCGCGAGCCGGTTTCGCCGCGGACGCTGAATCCGGCCGTGCCGCGCGATCTGGAGACGATCTGTCTGAAGTGCCTGTCAAAGGACCCGGCGAAGCGTTATTCGACGGCCGCGGGGCTCGCCGAAGATCTGCAACGGTATCTGAGTGGCAGGCCGGTGGTCGCACGGCCCGTGGGAACCGTCGGCAAAGTGTGGCGCTGGGCGAAACGCCGCCCGGCCTTGGCCAGCATGATTGCGGGGCTGGCGATCCTGATTCCGTCGGCGCTGGCGGCAATGACGGCGCTTTATCTGAATGCCGATCGGCATAGGGAACTGACCGAAGAGCGCGAGCGCGAGATGCTGCGTTGGCGCGTGGCAAATGCCAAACAAATGTCGAGGCACGCGGTGGAGCTCAGCCACACCCGGCCAATCACCGAAACCGCGATTGCAGCCAATCGCAGGTCTGCCGAAGAACTTGAGCGATTGGCGGCGCTTGGAATTGACCCGGTTGCCAATCGCGTCCAACGAGCCGAGCATTTGGACCGAGTCGTCTTTTGCTATATCCAGATGGGCCGGGCGACAGAGGCGCTTGAGGCTTCCCCTCAGGCTGTGGCCGCGGCTGAAGCATGTCTGGCCGAACAACCCGAATCCGAATTGCAGCGATTTGGTTACCAAAACGCACGGCACAATCATGCGGCTTCATTGCGGCTCGCTCGACGACTTGATGAAGCGATCCAAGTGTTTGATGCACTGATCGGTGAACTTCATAGCACCTACGGACCCAGCAGCACCTGGAATCGTCGGAATCGCCAATGGGCGGCGAACCTTTACTTTGACCGCGCCATGAGTCGCTACGAACGTCGTCACCACGCCGATGCGGTTTCGGATTACGATTTCGCCCTGCAATATGACGACGGCGACAATTGGATTGACCTCACCCTCATGCGATCGATCAGCCTGGCTCATTGCGGGCGTGCGGCTGAGGCGATCGAGCAATGCTGCGGACCGCTGTCCAATCCTCACTTGAATCCGGGGAGCGTTTATGACGCGGCTGGAGCCCACGCCGCGGCTTCGGTCGCTCCGGAACTGACGACGCCTCAGCGGGAAGCCGCGGCTCGCGAAGCCGTCGAATTGCTCAAGCGGGCGATCGCCGGCAACGCCAAGTTTCGAGCGTCCGCGGCTAAGGAACGTGAGTTTCTGCCGCTTCACGACCGGGCCGATTTCCAGGCGGCTATCGCGCCAGTCACAGGCCAGCGGCCGGGGTCACCAGATAAGGTGTATGATTGACCGCCGGCATCGGATGGCGATTACACCGCAACGGCCTGTCATCCTGAGATGGGAGTAGGCCGAGGGCCGTCGCCACCGATCCTTCAATAGCACTTTTTCCTACCGATTTTGTCCGGCCGCCGTCCGAACGGGCATTGTTCTTACGGCGAAGCATTGGCCGCGACGGACTCATGCTCGCGGCATCGCGTAGACGCCGAATCACTGGTTCGGCCGGAACGTGGACCTCCGGCGCCCGCACGGTGCGGGACCAGCTAGCCCTGTAACCACAGAACCAACGCCGCAAACCGGAACGTCCGGGCTGCGCGCCGAAACCGAATGGAGGAACTAGCTATGTCGCGTCAATCAATTCGCCGGCCTTCCAGCAAATCACCCACCCGCTTGCGCAAATCGCGTTTCTTGCCGCGCCTGGAGGCGATGGAGGAACGCCTGGCGCCCGTCGTTGGGGCATATTCGATTCCGCCGCAGCAGTTGGGCTTTGACGGGGTCGTGCGCATGACCGGAGGTGGTTGTACAGGTTCGTTACTTCCGTCGGGCCGGCATATCCTCACGGCGGCCCACTGTCTCACAGACACAAACGGTAACATCAATGTCCCAAGCGTCATGGTTAATTTCGACCTGTACGATCCGAGCGCGCCGAACGGTCTGCGAACGCGAACCATTACGGTTCCCCAGGCGGATTATCGGATCCACTCCGGCTGGAATGGCACCGCCGGAGCCGGCAACGACGTCGCCCTCCTTCTACTGCCGGAGCTGGCCCCGTCCGGGCCGGGGGACATGGGCGCCGACCGCTATGACATCTATCGAACAAGCGACGAGGTTGGAAACATATTCACGTTCGTTGGTTATGGCGCGACCGGCACCGGCGCTAGCGGACACGATGGAAGTTTTGGAACCAAGCGACTCGGCCAAAACCGCATCGATGCTCTCTCCGCGTGGACGGGTGGAGCAGGCAACGATACCGCGTGGACCTTTGACTTTGATGACTTGATCGGCGGCGGTGACGCGCTTTGTTTCCTTTATGACGTTTGCGATGCGGGGCTTGGAGGCGCGGAAGCCAATACGGCGCCGGGTGATTCGGGAGGCCCGAGTTTCGTGAACGGGCGCATCGCAGGAGTAACTTCGTATGGCATTTTGCCCAATAGCGCTTTCGGCGACATCTCCTACAATGCGCGCGTCTCGCCGTTTGCCGGGTGGATCGATTCCTACCTCAGCGCAGGCCATTTCTTGGTCGTCGACATGAATAGCCAGTACCACGGCAACGATGGCCTGGCCGATACCATCGAGCTGCGGCGGGTGGGGTTCGAAACGATCGAGCTATGGATCAACGGGCAATTCTGCCACTCCGGTAGCAACTTTAGTATGAACGGGATCACAATCCGCGGCTCGGCCGACCCCGAGGTTATCCGCGTAGCCGCGAACCTTGGCGTTGACACGACCATCGATGGCCGCGGGGGCACTGACGATCTCGTCGTCAGGAACGCTAAGGTCGCGACGCCCATTTCGGTGACCAGTAACCAAGTCCTGATCGGGAATCCAAATTTCGACATTACCTTCAGTAATGTGCAGCGCCTAGAAGTGCGAGGCGGCATGGAGGATTCTGTCAACGTTTACAGCACGGCGGCCGGCACGCCGCTCACGGTCAACGGCGTCGGAATCGTGAACGTCGGTATGGGAAACGGGAACAACATCTTGGGAACCGTAAACGTCATCAATCCGCCCAATCGCACCGCACTCACCGTGAATGACAGTCTTGCCACAAGTTGGAAGTCTGTCGTACTGACTGAGGGGTCAGTGTCTGGCCTCACGGGTGCGCCCGTAAGTTTCACGGAAAACGATCTGTCGTCGTTGAAGCTTAACGCCGGGCGGTTCAGCGATAATCTCTATATCTTGAGCACTCCGAAAAACGGCATTGGTACCCTCGTCACCACGGTTAATGCCGGTCAAGGCAACGACAAGGTTTACGTCGGTTCCGGCGGCAAGTTGGACGGAATCCAGGGCCGGCTTACGCTGAACGCGGGACTTGGCCTGGATGAAGTTCATTTTCTCGATGCCGCGGCGGAAACTGGTCAAATCTACACAGTAGCCGCCAACCAAACCAAGCGATCCGGCATCGCCCCCATCACGCATTTCGGTTTCGGCGACTACTTCCTCGACACCAGCCCGGGCTACGACACAATTACCGTCTCCAGCACCAGCGCCAGTCGCGGCACGCGGATCAATTCAGGCGACGGCTGGGACAACATCACGATCATGCGTAACCTCGCCGGCACCACTCTGACGGTTGACGCAGGCGCTGGTTTCGACACCATCAACGTTGGTAAGAACAATCTGAATGGCATTGAGGGCACCTTGGATTTGAACGGCGGAGGTGGAGGCCTCGACATACTCAAGGTCAACGATCTGACCGGCGCCACCGGGAAGACCTATTCCGTTCTGCACAACTCGCTGTCCGTCGCGACGATGGGAATTCTCTTTCAGGGCATGCAGGAGATTCACGTCAACGCGAGCCCCAAGGATGACTTGATCAACGTCCTCAGCAAGGACGCGGCAACCAGATTGGCGTTGAATGGCCTGGGCGGCGCCGACACCATCAACGTCGGCTTCGAAAACCTGAACGGCATTCTCGGAACCATCGATGTGGACGGTGGAAGTGGAACCGACACGCTTAACGTCAACGACCTTACCGGCACTGCCGGGAAACGATACCTGGTTTACGGCAACCAACTCACCGTTGACGTTCCAGATGGGGCGTTCTTTTTAACGGCCAACTACTGGGACATGCAAAGCCTTACCATCAATGGCGGCAAGGAAGCGGACGAGTTTTCAGTGTTTGGGAGTTCCGCTGCAATGCCGCTCACACTCAACGGTGGCGACGGCGTGGATGGCTTCATTCTCGGCGACGGAGTGCCTCTGGACGGGCTGGATGGGCTCATACGACTTCATGGCCAAGCGGGCGGCGGTTGGGCTCGAATCAACGACTCCATTGGCACCGGCGGGCGCGTATTCACCTGGACGGGATCCACAATGAGTTGGGATGCGACGGTCGTAGAGTCGACGGATCTTTCGACCGTTTACCTAGAGGGCGGTCATGGTGACGATACCTTCCAGATTGTTGGAACCGAGCCAACCGGGTTGCAGGTCCTCGGCAATGACGGTGTCGATACCATCTACGGGCCAAACGTGTCGAGCTACTGGAAGGCAGAATTTGACACCATCTATTACTCCGTGAACTCGACCGTCTGGTTCGCGTATATGGAGCACTGGGTGGGCGACGACGCTGACGACAACTTCTTCATGACGTACAGCGCGGCTAACAGCATTGATGGCGGAGCCGGGCTTAACACCCTCGACTACAGCGGCGCGAGCCAAGACGTCTATGTCAATCTCCAGACCGGGACCGCCACCTGGATTTCCGGCTCGATCAGCAATATCGGCGACGTGCACGGCGGCGACGGCAACGACATCCTCGTAGGCAACGGCGGCAACGTGCTAACAGGCGGCGCCGGCCGCGACCTATTGATCGCGGGTTCCTCCGCAAGCACGTTGATCGGCAGCGAAGGCGATGACATTCTCATCGGCGGCACGACGACCTACGACTCCGATCAAGCGTCGTTGAATGCCATCCGCGATTACTGGGCTGGTCCAGATGATTATGCCACTCGTGTTGGAAACCTCTTAGGCGGCAACGGCGTGCCGACCCTGAACGACACGATAACGAATAACGGCAGCACGGATGTGCTGACCGGCGGCGCGGACCGCGACGTGTTCTTTGGCGACTTCTCGGGCGATGCCTCGGACGATGTCTCGGACTGGGAAGAAGGGACGGAATACAAGTTCGGGTAATGACCGCTCGGCGGGCGGGGAGCCTCAGCCGGTGCCGCCCCCGCCCGCGCCACTTGTCGAACCCAGCCATCCCGCCGGGAAAGAAAAGGAAGAAAAGGGGACGCAGCTGCGTCCCCTTTTCTTCCTAAGATCTATGATTGACCCCCCCATCGGACGGCGATTACACCGCAACGGCCTGTAGCCGAACATGCTGCGCCCTTAAGGCCGAAGGCCGTCGGCACCGCTCCTTTAATAGCACTTTTTTCCCACCGAATTTGTCCGGCCACCGTCCGAACGGGCATTGTACTTACGGCGAAGCGTTGGCCGCGACGGACTCACGCTCGCGGCATCGCGGACACGCCGAATCATTGGTTCGGCCGGAACGTGGACCTCCGGCGCCCGCACGGTGCGGGACCAGTTGGTGCATCGCTTACTTCTTTAGTGCGTTTTGTGTTCATCAGAATCCCGTTCAGGAGGCCAGAATCATGTGGCGGCGACAAGCAAAATCTAGTCATAAGGGAACAACCACCGTTCGTCCACGACGCTTCCTGCCGCGGCTTGAAGCGCTGGAAACGCGCCTTGCACCCGCGTCATGCAGTTGGAACCCGGATTCGAAAGTGGTTACGGGCGATGCCGACGGTGACACATTGACTGTCATACACCGCTTGAACGGAGGCGGCTATGACCTCATTTGCAATTACTTCGAGTACGTCGCCACGACTCCCGACATCGGATTGACGTTTGACGCAGGCCCAGGAAGCACGCTCAGTATCGACCACCGGCTTGGCGGCGGGTGGCGGCACTACGAAGTTGAACCGGGCCTTGTCGAGGATGCAATAACGGACGTGAAGTTGAACTTCAACGAAAACGTACAACAGCTGCTCGTGTATTTTGCGGATGTGGACGCATGGTCAGGCACCTGGAACGAAGTAACCTTCGGGCGCGACGGAGTGCTTGAACACATACCACTGACGTCAGTTTTTGGTAATGATGGCAACGCCGACCAGATCGCGGTGAACGACTCCGAATGGGAAAGCGGTGACACCTACCGGATGACCGACAGCCAGCTGATCCTGCCCGCGAACATCACTGTTAATCACTACAACGTGGAATCCGTGGAATTCCATACCGGTTCTGGTTCTGATACGGTTAGCATGAAACACACCGCCGGCGGCTCCCTGGTGGACTTGCCTTGGCTTTACTCCAATACGGGCGCCGGGAACGATGTGATCACCATGGATGCATCCAACTCCGCGATCGGAAGAGAGTACTTCCTCCACTCGAATGAAATGAAGATGATGAAAGACGAATTCAACGCAAAGAGAATTCTGACATACCAGACGAATGACACCATCAGCCTCATCTGCGGTTCCGGGAACGATGTAGTCCGTCTTGCGCACTGGGGGTTTGATTTGAGCGGCATGGGGAAACTGAACATTGACGGAGGCAGCGGTACCAATGCACTATACCTCGACGACACTCTTTATACGAGTGACGGAGGTGAGACTTATTCGATCAGCGACGACACTGTGGAAACCGGTCGCCTAGGCGTAGTAGCAACCTATGGAAACTTCTTTTATCTCTACCTATATACGGGATCCGCGTTCAACAACCTTATAACTCTCGACAATGAAGGACGCCTTGCCGGCCTGCCGCGCGTTACAGTTCATGGAAACGGCGAAATTGATCAGATGTACCTTATGGACAAAGAGAATCTAAATCCTGATCCGTACACTTTGTATCCCTGGGCACAAGCCGATGGGAATTATGCGAAACTTGATACTCCCTCCATCGGTTTCGCCCTGGCTGCGGGAGTGGAGGAATTAACTCTCTTTACTGGACCTTCTAACAATGTAATCGACATCAACAACATATTTGGTGAACTTCCCAACGGAATGACATTCCGGAGCATGTACCCCTGGGCCCCTATTGGCAGGGACACCATTAACTTTTATGACGTTAAAAATCCTGCTCCGGAAACCTACAAAGTTACCTCGGTGGATGACGACGGCTCCGGTACCTTGCTGGTCTCATCGGCTGACTTTGAAGTGCACTTCCTTGATGTCGACACACTAAACTTGCATACCAGCCTCAAACCCGGCACGGTGGTTGATACGCAGGACTATAACCCGGCTCACTACGTGCTGAACGTCTACAACCTCCCGCGACCGGAGATCGAGGACCCGAAACCGCCGGAAGAAGATCCGGTCACGCCCCCTCAGCCGCCGCCTCAGCCGGCGCCGCCCCCGCCCGGGCCATTTGTCGAACCCACCCGCCCCGCCCCGGCGATTAAGGAACTTCGGCTCAGGCCGGTAAGGTCGCAGCCCGGCGACCAACTGTTCACCGCCTTGGACAATTTGAATTTCGGTGATCGTTGACCGCCGAGATGACGCTCTCGGCGAGCCGGGGTTACCGATTGTGAAACACGATCCAGGAGTTGAACTTGCGCTGTCAATTTACCCGCAAAGCATTCTCTTTCAAGGACATGCGTTGCTGCATTACATGGGGTTTCATCGAAAGCGACGCTAAACCAATACTCCTACCGACGGCCTGAACTGAGCATAATCAGGAACCCTGGTGGTCACAGCGAAGCGAAAAAATGACGTTTTGATACCACTGTGGGACATCCTAGAAAATGCGGGCCGCCGTGCTTCGGCGTTGTTGGTTCATCTCGTGAATGGCCAAAGGCTTTACTACATTCTGATTCGTGCGCTGCAGGACGTTAGAAAAGTTGTCAAACTTATCCAAGATGAAATCAGCCTCCGGCCGCCGTTTGAAGCGCATTCCTGCGCTTACGTCGTTTTCGGCGAGGTTGACATTATCATTCGGGCGTGCGTCGCTGATACGGATCTAAAGCCCTTTCTAGACAGATTGAATCAACTGGACCTCGAGATCGACAACGTCGTTCTCGTGAATAACTCGCACACGTGGTATCAACACCGAATCGAGGAATCACGAAAGTTCAAGACTTACTTCCAAACTCGGGTCGACGCCAATCAGCTCTTGCACAGACAAGAAATACCCGAATGGTTGAAATTTGAAGACAGAAGGAAGCCGCGCATCAAGGCATCGAGTCGAAAGAAGAAAACGGATGCCGAACCTCAGGGACCTATCAAGTATTTCGTTTTCGCTCACGAAACGAAAGGGTCGATCGACCCTCTCTACGACGCCCTACGCAAGGAGCTCTACGAATCGTCGAGCTCGGAGCAAAGGATTTCTTTACATAAGATCACGTCCCAAAAGTATGAATCTGGCGTCCTCATCGAAGGCGAGACCGTCGATAAGAAAACCAGGGATCCAGAAGACGCCGTATACGCCCTTACGGATCGAATCAAGGCGTTGGGAGTTTACCGGACCACAACCTACGTACGGGCCAAAGGCCACGTCGACAAACATGACTTGTACCTACCTGAGCAACCTGTATCGAACCGGAAGCGCGTTAACACGCGCAATGCCGTTTTGTCTGAAACCAAGCAACTCCTAACTGATGAAGTCGAGGCTAAGCAATACTCCTACCGACGGCCTGGCACGGGACTACCCGAACTGCCCCGCCGCGACCACGTCAGCCAAGCACGCATCAGTCAGATCATGAGTCTCTTGCAGTTAGCGCCCGACCTACAGGAAGACATCCTCTTCTGGCCTCCGATCCCCACGGACGCGACCCGATCGCGCTGGCCCAATTGTTACGCCATCGCGGCTCTGCGGGATTGGCAAGCGCAACGGCGTCGCTGACCGCAACGCTTCTCAATCCTCGCGGTCCTCAAAGGAAAGCACTCGCTGCGAAGACAGGGTCACAAATGGCGTGCCGAAGTGAGTTCGAAATCTCCGCCCCGGCAGTGAGCTGCACAAACGATCTCTCATGTCTCTAGAAAACGCCGTCAAAAACAGGCTCGACACCGCAACGCCCCGATTGTCAACAGGTCGGCCTTGTCAACAACTCGGTCAAAAGTTCGAATTGCGCAAGGGGAGCCGGTCGATGCAGTACAAAACTCGACTTATCACCACGGCGAGGAGCTAAAACGTCCTCCGTTTGTTGACAGGTTATCAAGCGTTGCGTGAAATGAAAGCTGTGGACCCCGTCAGCAAGTGTCTATGAATGAAACGTGTTATGAGAAGACGATGGCGAATGGTTCATGGTCATACTCATTCGCGGGCTGCGCGAGTGGCAGAAGAAAATGGAGAGATGCCGCTAACTCGTGCGGTCGATGCGGTGTACGTCGCGCTAGAATGCAAGCGGCACAACGTTTCCCGCCGCAAGGATTACTGTGACGCACAGCTTCGCTGTTCTTCGATGCGTGCGCCCCCCTTGAAAAAGTAGAAACGACCGTATTCGAAGAAAAAAACTGATCTAGGCGTTAGGAATTGGGTGAGATGACCGTATTTGATATAGGACACATTCTTGGATGACTTTCGCCGCCCCAGCTTTTGAGACGGGCTTAGGGAAACCAAACGTGAACTATGCAACAAAATGATGACCGGCTCGCCACATAAACTGTCGTGCGGCCCGTTGGTAACTCTTTGGTGACGTCAAGAACGGCAATGACGTTTGCTTCCGGCGAGTTTACTCCACATTGAAGAGGAGACCTACGAATGCAAGGTGACATCGAGGCACTCAAGAAGCTCAACCAGGACATCGGCGCCGCCGAAGACAGGGGCGACCGCGACTGGCTTGGCGGCATCCTAGCGCCGAGGCTCGCCTTTCAGCGAGCCGACGAAGAAAAGACGGTCGATGACCAGTTGGCGTTCCTCCAGAAGGTCAAGAAGAAGAAGGATTCAGATCCCTGCCGCGAAACCGAGATACTAGAGCCAATCGAGGTGGAGGGTGATCGGGCTATCGTAAAGTGTGTGGTCACTGTCGGCACCAAGAAGTTCCACAACCTCCGTTTGTTTGTCCGACGTGTCGGGCAATGGAAGCTTCTCGGCTGGGCTAATGAACCACGGTAATATGATCGGCACGAGCGTGTTGGCGTGCGAGCCGAATTGGGAATGGGAGCAGCAGCGCCGTTGGCGGCGTGAGCGTGACGCCAACTTCAGTCGAGCCAATCATCGGGAATTTGAAACTGATCCGTTGTCTTGTATACCGGAACATCAAAGGCCGGCTTAAGCGGCGCTTGTTGAACGGCGGGGTTTTCGGGAAGCCCTATCCAGACTTTCCAGCCTTCGCCCCAGGCGTACTCGCGATAATCTCGGTAGTTCGACGATGACGGTTGCCAATCGTTATCGGTGCCGCCTACGCGAACGTACAAATCTCCTTTGCTCCCGACAATTCGGGCTGCGTAAACGCCTTTGTCCTTGGCGTTGTTTTGGACGTGGAGAGTGCTTCCGGCATGAACCCCTGCAACCTTGCGCGCATTGATGAGCGCCTTTATCCGTTCGCGTAGCCGCTCTCCCCAATCGAAGTAATGCTTCCAGAACACACAGGGAACGCCGGGGTGAGTCAGAATATAGGCATATCCTTGTTCGACTTCCCAGCTGTTGAGAAAACTGTCGCGTTCGTGATCCTTTTCGGGGTTGCCTTGCTCGTCCGTTCGGTAACCCGTATCGTGGTTCTCCAGGAAAGTTACCGAGCGCTGTTTCCACGGCTGTCCATCGGTGGTGTCCCCGATCATACCCAGGCCATTATCGAACGCATACCATTTCCGGTAGTCGCCTTTACTTGCCTTAAGTGTGAATTGGGTGGTGAAGTCGAATACACTACTCGACGTCTTGAGGTGATCGACATCGGCAACGTCGCGGCGCGTCGCTGTCCACCAGATCCAGCCACGTTGCTCTCCATGCTTGTTCCAGTCGTATTCGCCAACTGAGAAAGTCGGCTCAGTGCGTTTGTTGTAGATGGCGAGCCATTTGGCGTGATAGCCGTGCACCATGTCATAACGCCAGCCGCGATAACCCGCTGATTGTAACTGCTTAAGATATTTGATGATGTCGCGTCGGACTTGCCGATTCGCATGATCAAGATCTCGAAAAGAACCGTAAGCGTAGTTGGTTCCACCGTGCTGGGTGTATTCGCTCGGGCGTTCCTCCGGCGCGCCGCGCTGTTCGATGGGAGTGTTGCGTACTTCAGAGTCCTCATGGGAGAACGCTTCGTCATCGCGACAAATCGTCCGGATGTCCCAATCGGGATTCTTGAAGTCCGCCCATTTTTCGTTACCGTTTCGATGGTTGATGACGATGTCCGCAATAGGCTCAATTCCCTTTCGTAACAGTTCCTCCAGCATTGCTCGGTGTTGGGCAAAGTCACCGTAGCTATTGTCGAGTTTCCAATATTGCTTGGGATTGTAACCTGCACTGCCGGCGCCCGCGTCACTGGGAGGCGGCAGCCAGAGAAGGTCAAAGCGGCCGTTGCGAATGCTTTCCGCCTGCTCCTTGACAATCTGGTACCACCGTTTGTTACCGAACTGCGGGAAGCGAGGATCCCCATGCCGATAGGATTCCCAATAAAAACCCTGCAACATGACCCGGTCGTCATCGAACCCCGGCTGGGCGTAAAGCGAATGAGGGATTAGAGACAAAAGGAAGAAGCAGGCGGCGATTGCATTACGCGCAGGCATTCTCATGCCGGACTCCTTTAGAATGGCGCCACGAGATCGTCGATGTCATATGTAAGCCCCTTCCCGGAAAAGAAAAGCCAACGGGCGTGCAGCTGAACCGTTTCGCGAGTCGAGTTCGGTTACGACGCGCTGGATATCTCGGACTACCTTCGATCTCTCAAACTCCGTGATCGAAGTTTGCAGAGTCTCCCGTGCTCGGTCGAGCAATCGGAGCAACGAATTGGTGTCCGTGCCACGCAGCTTCACACGGTTGCGAACAGCAATGTCAAACGCGATGGTGAATCCTCCAAAAACTACTGTCGCAATACCCGGCGCTTGCCGCAAAGTTCGCGGCAAGAATTCTGGCAAGGACGCGCGCTATGCTTCGTAGCGTCATGACAGGTTTGTTCCGATATTTCTTGAGTTGAGCCAGCGGTCCAACGAGTTTTGAATTTACGTTCGTACAGTAGCGCCGAAGGTTCGGCGCTTATTTCACGTGTACGGATGTGCGTACAAAACTCGGTGGACTAGTTCACCAATTGCCCATTCGAAGAGAATCACTTTTGAAACCATGCTTCTTTTATGAGGTGAGTCGTGAGTACAAAACCGGAAAAACGTGACGAAAAAGATGCCAATCGAGACCCCATTAGTGGAGAGCCCGGTGCCCATCCCGTAGGAACTGGAGTTGGGTGCAGCGGTCGGCGGCGGCTTAGCGGGAGGTGCCCTCGGCGCGGCCGGAGCCGCGGTCGCGGGTGGGGCGCTCGGAGCTGCAGCCGGCCCCATTGGTGTGGTTTGTCGGTGCAGTAGCGGGGGCATTGCCGGGGCCTTGCCGGCAAGGCCGCTGCCGAAGCCATAAATCCCACCGTCGAAAATGATTATTGGCAAAAGAATTATCGTTCCCGTTCCTATGTTGATCCCGACACGCCTTACACAGATTTAGAACCAGCTTACCGTTATGGATGGGAATCGTTCCGCACCGCAACATCGCGGTCTCAAACATGCGCCAGGTCAGTTTTGTCCCTGGCTAAGACGCCACGTTTCTGAAGTTCCCGGTACCACGGGGCATCTCCAACTGTGGCTCAACGCATGTTGTTTTCTTAACTTTTCTTTTTTTTTCTTGACAACGAGGCATATGCCCTGTGCAATGGCCATACGACAGATTTGTTTCCCCAGAGTCCTTGTCATGTGCACTGCGCCCGCCAACCGAATTCATGTCGGCATCAGGCCTGAGCGTGCTAGCGCAATACTGGATTGCGCCAAACCTCTAACCCCCCAAATCGAGCTTCCAAGACTGGTCCTGCGCCAACCAGGGTTCGAAGACGCAAACCGTAGAAAAGGAATTTGAGAATGACCTCCATGCTGCTGTCTCGACGAGCGTTTTTGGAAGGTGCCTGCTTTACCGCCATAGCCAGCCAGTTTAGCAGTGCCTCCTCTCTGAGCCACGCTTACGGTTCCACCCGTCAAACCACGTTCGTGCGGCAGAGCATTAAGACGTTCATGACCGATGATGCAAAGGTTGAAGCTCTGAGACGCGGGGTGAGGCGAATGAAAGAAAAGGATGACCGCGAGCCGACAAGCTGGGGATACCAGGCACGAATTCACGGAAGAATATGTCAGCACGGCAACTGGTACTTCTTCCCCTGGCATCGTGCATACCTCTATTTCTTTGAGAAGATCCTGCGCTCGGAATCGGGCGACTCCACTCTGGCAGTGCCGTATTGGGATTGGTCTGATTCGACCCAGCGGTCCTTGCCTATCGTTTTTCGAAGCCCAAGCGGCTCATCGAACCCGTTATACCATCGCCGGAGTATGAACGATGGTTCAGGCCTTTCCGCCTCGGCGGTTCGCACGCGTGAAGCTCTGGCTGTGATGGATTTCATCGGCAGCCGTCCGTACGGATTTGGTGGCCCGCAGCGGGAGCAAACAGGTGGCCCTCCATATCTTCACGGCGCCATGGAAGCGTGGGCGCACGATGATGTCCATGTTCAAATTGAGAATGATATGGGAAATTCGCCCGTTTCAGCGTTCGACCCAATTTTTTGGCTTCATCATGCCAATATCGACCGCTTTTGGAAAGTGTGGCTCCGCATGGGAGGCAGGCGCGACCACCCGCGTGATCCGGATAATCCCACGCAACTGCACCCGGTTTGGAAAGCAAAGCCGTTCAGGTTCTATGACCTCGACAAAGGAATGGAAGTAGCGATTACCCCCGAGGCGGTCCTAGACACCGTTCATAATCTTGATTACCGCTATGATGACGACCCGGATGGTCCGGGACCTGCCGTTGCGGTCGTTGCAACCAAACGCGAAATGGCCGATGGTTCAAAGTTCTTTCTGGGTTTTGACGAAATGCGACAGACTCCATTGGCATCCTCCAAGTCCGGCCGGACGAAACTAGATGCGTTAACCACGACGACAATCGAATCTAGTCAAGAGGCCAAAGCAAAACTGTCAGCGGCGCTCACCAACGTTCAAAAAAATGGAGCTGGTGCTCCCAGTCTATACCTGGCAATCGAAGGAATTGAATACCCGAAAAGCCCGGGCGTGATCTTTGAAATCTATCTGAATCTACCGACCTCGGAAAAGTCGCCAACTTTCGAGAGTCGTCATTACGTCGACAATCTGTCGTTTTTCGCACATGCACAACATGACGCTCTCGGTGAGGAGAAGAAACAGTCGGGTCAAGGCAAGCACGACAGAAGTGAAGATACCGCGGCGAAACGCCAAATATTCGACCTCGCAGCAACGATCAAGCGGTTGCCACCGGACACGTTCGCGGACAACAAGTTTACCGTGACGTTTATCCGGCGGGCCCCCTCGTTCGAGAAAGGAAATCAAGCGAACGCAAGGAACGACGTGGGTCCAGATATTAGCTTTGAACGAGCTTCCATTTACCTTCTGGAACGCCCAGCCGCCCATCAAAAAAGTGATAGAGATTGAAGGCTCGGCGGTGTTTAGAGGCTCAACAACGGGAGTAAGCGATGCCCAGATCATCGAGGCTGTTGTGGCTGCTGGGACCTGGTGTGCTGATTTTGGCTGTTGTCATTTCAAATGCACAAGACAAAAAAGTAGAGTCGAAAGCCCAACTCGTTGATATTCAATTGCAAGAGCAAAGATCGATGAATCAGGCTCGCCGGAGCCAAACGCCATTTGTAACACCTAAAGTTATTCATTCCGGCGGCGGCTTTCTTGATACGACGTTGGAAGTTAGGTACCTGGAGGGCCAGATCGGACGGGACCGCGTTCGCTTGCGTTCCTACAACGGCGATCTCGTGGGCCCAACTTTGCGAGCCCGTCCTGGCGACACGCTTCGCATCCGCCTAATCAATAATCTTCCGCCCGAACCGGATGATACCGCACATTCTACAGACCCTAACAAACCTCACGGTTACAACACGACGAACCTGCACACTCACGGCCTCAATGTGTCGCCCGAGGACAACAGTGATAATGTTTTTCTGGAGATCAAGCCGGGGGCTAGTCAGGACTATCGGATTCACATTCACGAAAAGCATCCTCCGGGAACGCATTGGTATCATGCGCACAAGCACGGCTCGGTTGCGATTCAAGTTTCAAGTTGTATGGCAGGGGCACTCATTATCGAAGGAGGGCTTGATGACGTTCCCGCAATTCGAAGCGCTGCAGAGCGCATCTTCATCTTTCAACAGATCCCCTACGTCAAGGACGGAGCGTCCGGCATGAATCTGGTCGAAAAATTCGGCCTGATTGAGGACTGGCCGAACGGTGTCGGACCAGGGCGCGAGGACGGCGGGAATACCTATGGGCACACCACCATCAATGGACAATTACAACCGGTTATTGAAATGGCTCCCATGGAAGTCCAGAGATGGCGTTTTGTTCATGCGGGCATTGCGGAACGGCTGGACCTCGCCCTTAAGCCGGTAGAAGACGCACCGGCTTGGGGCTTTCATGAGATAGCAGCGGACGGAATTGCATTAGGGACCATCAGAAGAAAAGAAATGATCGAAATGGCTCCGGGATACCGTTCCGACGTGCTCGTTCGGCCGGAAACCAAGGGCGAGTATTTTCTTATAGACTTACGTGGCCCCGGTGAGCGATCGTTGCGCAAGGGTAAGGTGGAATCTGCGAAGGTTCTTGCTAAGATCGTAGTCCGCGGCGAGCCCAAGAATATGGATCTGCCTGAGAAAGAGGCGCTTAAGCATCTCGCCCCGTTCAAACCAATTTCAAAGGTTGAGCGATGCCGCACGTTGAAATTTGGAGGTGCAGATCCGAAATGGACGATAGATGGTGAGCAATTCGACCCCGATAAAACCGCGCATTGCCCCAAATTGGATACCGCTGAAGAATGGACGTTGATTTCTGAAAACGACCATCATCCTTTCCATATTCATGTGAATCCTTTTGAAGTTATTGAAGCGGACGAAAAGCCTTCTGACGGCTTTCCCCTGTGGAAGGATACGATCTTTCTAGGAGATAGCAAAACGATCAAGATCCGGATTCGCTTTGAGCGCTATCCGGGAAAGACGGTCTTACACTGTCACAAGCTTGATCATGAAGATCAAGGAATGATGCAAATGATCCGAATATTGCCGTGCGACAAGAAGGCACCCGCAAGGGAAAAACGAAATGACCGCGATACCAGCGCCGAACCGGAACAGGCCACGGCGTTTCCGTGGGAACTCCCTGATCAACACGGGTCTCTTCATCGGCTAAGTCAGTTCGCAGGTCGTCCCCTTATTCTCGTGTTCTTCCGCGGCATGGGCTGCGCACACTGCATGGAGCAGATCCTCGCTTTCAGTGAGCATCGCGAGGGCTTACGTGCCGCCAATGCCAATCTTATTGCAATTAGTACCGACTCGCAGAAAGAGCTCGACGCAGCCATAGCGGAAAACCGCATGAGCATAAACTTACCATCTCTGATTCTCTCCGATCCGGAATGTGGCATTTTCAAAAAGTACGGCTGTTACAACGAGCGAGCCTTGCACGGTGTGTTCATAATCGATCCGAATGGAAAAATACGGTGGAAGCACATTGCTGATAGCCCTTACATGAAAATCCCCCAGATAATTGCCGAATGTCGGCGTCTCGGTGATTCTTGAACCGCGTATGCGTCGCGTGCAGTCCATGAAGTCGAAAGGGATATTCCGGTGTGCAACGAAACACCGATGTTGAGTATCAAAGTAGTGTGTCCTTTTCAGTTTTCGAAAGGAGATATCGAATGGTAGCTGAAATGGTACGGAAAGGAATAGTTTTGACGGCGAGCATCGCCGCCAACATGCTGTTTTTCGCGGTAACGGCTGAAGCAGAAAACGAACCGAACAGTCTAGAAGTACGTCTTGCCGAGAAGGTGATAATCATTACTGGGACCGGCACCGACGCTCAATACATTGAAGAAGGCAAACCGAAACAACTGAATGTTGTGATTGCGATTGGTGATTCAATCAAATGGAAGAACCCCGCCGGTAACCGGACTCACACCGCAACAAGCGATGCAGTTGTGATGGGAGCACGCTTATTCGATGAACGAATTGGGCCCGGTGAAGAAAAATCCGTAACCTTTGACCAGGCACGCTACGATAAGGCGCGGGCCGCGGCAGGGATAGCCGCCGGCGAAATCGTCCACATCGGCTATTACTGTGCGCCTCACGCAGACAAAATGGGTGGCAAGATAGTTCTTGGGCCGCCGGAGAAGATTCGCGACTTACTCGAAAAAAGCAAACGTGAACACACAGAAAAGAAGGAGTGACTGTTCGACTGTTCGGCCAATCGGTCGGCGACCCAACAAGCGCCGGGACGTGGTTTTCAAGGTACTGGAGTGATTCAGACGGAGTCGCGTCAGTTGGGCCAATGGCCACTTCCCCACAGTCGCGCGTGCTGGACGTTCACCTCGGCCGGGAAGAGTCCTAGCATTGTATTGTTTCCCGTTCGTGGCGTAACGCGCAAGTGCAACGTCACCGCCTGGGTTACAGTTCTAATTAACATTAAATCAGCCAGAAAAGGGAGTATTCTCGAATGATGTGTTCTGGTTGAGGGAAAATGGCGGCGGATCTGTAACTCAGCGTCTCGCCGACTCCGGTTCGCACCAACTCGGCCGCTTGGCCCAGCTTCATCGCGTCGAGTTTCTCGGCCACCTGATCGGCCTTCGCCTGGGCCGCGGCGCGGTCCTCCTGCGCGTGGATCGCTTTGAGCACTGCCATCACTTCTTTGATCCCTGTACCAATAAATTGACCAAGCGCCTGACTTTTCGACGGCCGAGCGCCTCACTTTTGCACCGCCGTTAGCAGGTATAGTGGGCCACCGAAACTTGTACGCACATCTGTTCAGTTCAAAGGCCCAGCGCCGAAACTTCGGCGCGACGCAAATTCCGAATGTTAGGTGCGCGGCGTTTTACTGTTTTCCGAGATCCCCGAACCCACGCAGACGCCGTATCGTCCGTTCTTTGATGCACTTCCTCGCGGCTAGTCGAACTGCGGTTCCGGCCGGAATGTCGGACTCGCTAGACGGAGCTTCGAGAAGATTGATCCGCACTTCGGCAAGGTCAGAAACAAGGAACCCGAACAGCCAATAGCCAGGCGCTCTTAGTCTATCACGGGTTACGGTCGCGTTTTCCACGGTTCCACGCAATGGTCACACCGGCGCTTCGCATTTCGGTGATTTTGCGAAGCGCCATCTCGACCTGCAGAAAACCGCCGTCGTGAAGCTGCGGTGAGCCCGTACAGTCAAAAAAGTCAGCCGATGCGCAAATGGAGATCGCGATTGAGTTTGCGAGTTTGGTTTTCGAGCGATTCGAACCGTCTGGCGATGTGGCGGCGGTGTTGGGGGACAGATCCAGCTTGCGATGGGGAGAGTGACGGCAATTCAGCTTGGCCGCTTTAGCATTAGCAACCCGGTCGTGGGATTCATGGAGACCGGAGATATTGCGGCGCCGGGAAAGGGGGCAACATTGGCCCTCGGTTGCTCCGTCGCTTTCGCGTCATCTTCGCGCCGAGCAATTGGCCGTGTTGGTGCAAGCCGCCATCGAGCAGCGGCCGCCGACACCCGCGCCGGCGGAAGTCTTGCCGATGCTGCCGCTCCTCGAGGCCTTACGGAAAAGTGTCGCCGCCATCCCTATGCCATCCTCCCCGCCGCGCGTCAACGGCGCTCCGCATCCGCGCCAGCGGACCGCCAAGCGGTCTCCCGTACGGAGGCGCGCATGAACACCCATCCGCTGCCATTTATTCAACTGCGCAAGATCACCGACGAGTCAAATTCGGACGTGGGCGACGACGAATTTCAGACCCTCCGGCTGAATCGTCTTGCCATCTTGGCCCGGCCATAGTGGAAACGCGCGGCACACCGCGGTGCGCCTGGATTATCGGATTGCTCTAGAGAAAGAAGATGCACGCGCTCATCGAGCTTCTTGCAGTGAGTTCGCTATCGAACTACAATCTCAGCCATGCACAAATCGGATGATTCTGCGGGCGAGGAATCGTTTGGTTCTTGCCATTCGGTCAGCCATTGGCTCATGCAACTCAAGGCGGGAGATCCGGCCGCGGCACAGCCTCTGTGGGAGCGCTATTTTCACCGGCTGGTCGAGCTGGCCCGGCAGCGGCTGACGCCCGCGTCGCGTCGGGCGGCCGACGAGGAGGACGCGGCGCTCAGTGCATTCGACAGTTTTTTCCGGGCGCGGCCGGAGGACGATTTCCACAGATCAACGACAGCCAGGATCTGTGGCATTTGCTCGTGGTCATAACAGATCGCAAGGCGCGCAATGTGGCCCGGAGCGAACGGCGCCTGAAACGCGGCGGCGGCAGGATCGTCGACGCGGCTGTTTCCCCGCCAGGTGAGGGCTCCAGTCTCGGAAACCCGCTGGACCGCATCGAAGACCATGAGCCGACCCCGGCCTTTGCCGCCCAGATGGCCGAAGAATGTAGACGCCTGCTCCATTCACTCAACGATCCCGAGCTTCGTGCCATCGCGCTTTGGAAAATGGAAGGCTTTTCCATCGACGAGATCGCCGGCAAGCTCGACTGTGTTCCGCGAACCGTGGACCGCCGGCTGCGGCTCATACGCGAGATTTGGGAGAAGGAGCTGCGCCATGCGTGAATCCTTGCGGCCCGGCGATGAGACGTTAAGGCTGGCCGTGAACCAGCGGATCGATGCCGTCTGTTATTGCTTCGAGAAGGCATGGAAAGAGGGGAAACAGCCGCGGCTGGAGGATTATCTAACCGACTTTGCGCCGGAGGAATTACCTTCCCTATTGAGTGAGCTCGTGCCGCTCGACGCCGACTGCCGCCGGCGACGCGGTGAGAACCCTCGGCGCGACGAGTATCTGGCCCGCTTTCCTGTACTAGACCCGGACTGTCTTACAGATGCTTCGGCGGCGTCCACCGTGTCGCAAGGCGGACCCGCGGCCGAGCCCGCGCGGCCGACGGACGGCATTCGCTACCGCGCCTTACGACCGCATGCGCGTGGCGGCCTGGGCGAAGTATTCGTTGCCGAAGATTGCGAACTGCATCGCGAAGTAGCACTTAAGGAGATCCTTCCCCAACACGCCGCTGATCCGCGAGTTCGCAGCCGGTTCTTAGTTGAGGCGGAAATCACGGGCAATCTCGAACACCCCGGTGTTGTCCCGGTTTATGGCCTCGGCGCCTATCCCGACGGCCGGCCTTTCTATGCCATGCGTTTCATCAAAGGCGAAAGCCTCAAGGACGCCATCCGCCGTTTCCACGACGCGGATACTCCGGGTCGCGATCCAAGCAAGCGGAGTTTGGCGATGCGACAATTGTTGCGGCGGTTCATCGATATGTGCAATGCCGTGGCCTACGCCCACAGTCGGGGAGTCGTGCACCGGGACCTGAAGCCGGCCAACGTCATGCTCGGAAAGTACGGGGAAACCTTGGTAGTGGATTGGGGCCTGGCGAAAGCCGTCGGCCGACAAGCTACAAATGGTCTAACGGAGGTCGACGCCGAGGCGAGCATACGTCCAAGTTTCGGCAGCCAGGTGGATCCGACGCAACTCGGCATGGCGATCGGCACACCGACGTACATGAGTCCGGAACAGGCGGGCGCCACACCAGCCGAAGCCGGTCCGGCCAGCGACATCTACAGCCTAGGCGGTACGCTCTACACCCTATTGACGGGCCGGACACCCGTGGAGGGTGCCGAGGTCGGCGCGGTGCTTTTGCAGGTACATCGTGGAGAAATCCCGCCGCCACGACAGGTGAAAAAAGGGGTGCCCGTGGCGCTCGAGGCGGTGTGCCGCAAAGCCATGGCACTGCGGCCGGAAGACCGATATGCGACCGCGCTGGCACTGGCGGCGGACGTCGAGGGCTGGCTGGCAGACGAACCGGTGAGCGCGTACCGGGAGCCGTGGCGGGCGCGAGTATGGCGCTGGTTACGACGGCATCGGACGCTGGCCGCCAGCGCCGCGGCTGCGCTGGTGGTCCTACTGATTGCGATGACGGCTGGCCTCGTCGTGGTCAAAGGCGAGCAGCAGCAAACGCAGGCGGCCTGGGCCGCGGAAGCGAAGCGCCGCCAGCAGGCCCGGCAAGCCTTGGACGCGATGTCCTCGAAGGTCATTGACGAATGGCTCGCCAAGCAAAAGCAACTAACACCCGAGCACCGGGCATTCCTGGAGCAAGCGTTGGCCTTCTACGAGCAGTTCGCCACCGATACGGGTAAGGATGAAGCTGGGTGCGCAGGCGTGGCCGCGGCATACTTTCGCGTGGGAGGGATCCAGCGCCGCTTGGGGCGAATGGCGGACGCCGAAATGGCCTATGAGCGCTCCCGCGATCTGTATAAGCAAATGGCCGCCGACTTCCCAAATGTGCCGCAGTACCGCGCGGACCTGGCGGGGAGCCACCATGATCTGGGGAGTCTGCGCCGTGCCACCGGACAGTTGCAAGAAGCCGAGGTGGCCTACCGCGAAGCGCTGGCACTGAAGAAGCAACTGGCCGCCGACTTCCCCACAGTGCCTCAATACCGTCAGCGGGTGGCGAGGTGCCACTCCACCTTTGGAAGTCTGTTGCACGCCACCGGTCGACCGCAGGAGGCGGAGGTTGCCTATGGTGAGGCGCTGGCGCTCGCGAAGCAACTTGCCGCCGACTTCCCGAACGTACCGGAGCACCGCCACGAGCTGGCCATCAGCCACAACAACCTAGGGGCTCTCTTCCACCGCACCGGTCGGCCGCAAGATGCCGAGGCCGCCTATCGCGAGACGTTGGCGCTGCGGAAGCAACTGGCCGTTGACTTCCCGAAGGTACCGGAGCACCGCCAGGAGCTGGCCGGCACCCACCACAACCTCGCATTGCTGTTCAGAGACATCGGCCGGCCGCAAGACGCCGAAGCCGCCTCCCGTGAAGCGCTGGCGCTTGAGAAGGAACTGGTCGTCGACTTCCCGAGCCTACCGCAGTACCGCGAGAATCTGGCCGGGACCCACAACAACCTCGGGATTCTCTTGGGCAAGAACGGTCGGCCGCAAGACGCCGAGGCCGCCTTCCGCGTGGCGCTGGCGCTTTACAAGGAACTGGCCGCCGACTTCCCAAACCAACCGAAGAACCGCCAGGATCTGGCCGCGAGCCACAACAATCTGGGGCTTCTGCTCCGTGCCACGGGTCGGTTGCAAGACGCCGAGGCCGCCTTCGGCGAGGCGCTGCGGCTGCAGAAGCAACTGGCCGTCGACTTCCCGATGGTTCCCGATTTGCAGTATAGTTTGGCCGGCACACTCGATAACCTAGCCGGGCTACGCTACGGGCGCAAAGACGTGGACGAGGCGCGCCAACTGTTGCAACAATCCGTCGCACATTTTCAAGCGGCTCTTAAGGCGAACCCACGGGATCCCGTGTATCGGGAATCCTGGCGAAATAACCGGCAGCTTCTGACGGCAGTTCTTGTGGATTTAGGAGATCATGTAGCGGCCGTCGAGACCGCCGCCCAATTGCGTGAGGCGGCAGTAGAACCGATGGAAGATTGTTACAATGCCGCCTGCTTCTTGGCCCGGTGCGTAATGCTGGCCGAGGAAGACAGCAAAATTTCCGAAACCCACCGCAAAGAACTCGCCCACTCCTACGCCGATCGCGCCATGACCAGCCTGCGACAAGCGGTCGAGCACGGCTACAAGGACGTGACCCACATGAAGCAGGACCAAGACCTCGACGCACTGCGTGACCGCTCCGATTTCAAGAAGCTGCTCGCGGAGATGGAAGACCGCTGAGACCACGCCATCCATGCGGCCCCAAGCGGACAAGCTGTGGCCGGCGGAGCCGTAAGTCGCGTGCTGCAACATCGCGCCCTAACGCCTCGTCATATCCCGCTGCGCGAGCGCCCATAATTCACATTCACTTTTTTTTCAAAATCGTGTCGTTCCGCCGGGCATTTCGGTGATTGATGGGTAGGCAAACGCAAGTCGGCCGTGTGGTCGGCTGAATGTGTGTTCTAACTGATGGAGCCGAGCCCGGACGCCTCGAGCGAGGCAACTCCAGCAAGGCATGCGGGCGGCTCCCTACAGAAAATCTTTTGGAAAGTGAATTTTTGATGTTCGGTTGGTAGCTGCAACTGGGTTCTAACTGATGGAGCCGGGCCCGGACGCCATGAGCGAGGCAATTCCTGCAGGCATGCGAACGGCTCCGTATGGGACCCCTTTTCGGAGATAGGAGAAAACCATGTTCCGCCTTTTATTGACACGCGCGCGCCGGATTCCACGCACCGGCTCGCGAGCTTCCAACAACCGTCGCTGGGTCAACCAGGCATGCCTTGGTCTCACCGCGCTGGAAAGCCGGGTCACCCCGTGCTCTCTGCTGGCGCCCGACTTGGACCTATCCATGCTAGCCGACTCCGCGTCCGGCACGGAAGAGAGGACAACGCTTCTCGACGTGCTATCGTTAAGGACGCGTCACAGCGAGAATACCCAGAACATTCGCATTGCCTTCATCCCACAAGGCGATGCCGTAGCGGGCGAGGCAAACGTCACGTCCCCTTCCTCGGACGTCACCCCCATCGCGAGTCACCCCAACGCCGTGTCGTCCTCCAATCCGGCGTTTCACAACGCGAACGGCGGCGGTCAGGCCAATCCGACCACGCCCCCGGTCACCAAAACGCGGACGGCGAGGGCCCCGCAACAAGACCAGCCCGGCATTATTTCGGTCCACGGCGTCCGCCAGCAGACGGTCGCGCCGGTGCGAGCCGTGGCCGTTAATCTGCAACCGGCAGCCGCGCCGAAAGTCGAGCGCCATGTGTGCGAAAGCAGCAAAATGTTTGCCGAACTCTTCAACAGCTACGAAGGCACTCCTGGTGACGACGAGGTCCTTGGCGTGGCCTCCGGAAAAGGGCCGGGCAACGTCGGGAAGGCGTATTCAGCGGGCTATCACGGGACGGACGGCTGGTTGACGCGCTACGGCGGCGGTGGCGCCTGTGAAGTGTTAGCCAGCATTCCGGGCGTCAAGGTGGAAGGTATCGCCGCCAACACTCAGGGCGTCTACGTCGTCGGAACGGCCAACGACAACCAGAGCGCGTTCGTCTACAAGTTCGATGCCGACCTGAATGTAGTCGCCAGCGATGGGTTTGGTGTGATCGCCGGCGGCGAGCTTCAGTTGCACGGCGTGGGCCTCAGCGTCAACAGCACGACGCCCGACGTGTACCTCACCGGCTCCCTCCAAGATCCGAGTTCCGGCCTGGGATACAGGTCGACTCTGGTGCTTCGCTACGACAAGGGGCTTACCACGCAAAAGTATGTTAAGGCCTTCGACTTTGGCAGCGATTCGGCGGGGCGGTCGGTCGCCGCCGACCGACCAAACAACGCATACATCGGCGCGCGCTTCCGGGATCCGGGTCTCGGCGACTCGCCTTTGACCTTCCGCCTCGATAACGATGGCCTGACCGTCCGCTGGTCGCAAGTCTGGACCCACGATGCTACCCATAACATCGACCTGCGGGTTGGACGGAGCGGCGCCCAGTTCATCGGCGGCACGACGAACGCGGGCGGCATCTTCTACAACATGACGATGGGCTGGCAGTCATCCTTCGGGACGACTCCCGGCGCCGCCACGATGCTTGCTCTGAAGCTCAATCCGGCTAATGGGACCTTTGACGGGGTTACCACCTATGCCTTGACCTTCTACGCTGCCAGCCTCGGCGACGTCGTTGGACTCGACGTCGCGGCGGACCGCAACGGCGACGCCTACTTGGCGGCGGCCGTGAGCGAGAGCCCCGCCCTTCATCCCCATGACGGACGCGTCTACAAGCTCGAGCTGGCCACCCAGACGATCATCGACGCACAAAACTACGGCGGCCCGGGGCCCCACGACGTCGTCAACGGCGTCGATCTGATCACCACTGCCGGAACCAGCGAAGTCATCTACGGCGGCCTCACGACCACGCCGGAAGGCTTGATGTGGCCGACCCCCAGCGGCTGTGACGTCACCTACAACGGCGCACTGGACGGCTTTGTCGCGAAAGTCGTGCAGGACGGCAAGAGCAAACCCCAACCCTGGAAGGTATCGGGAGATGGCGTGCAGAATGGTGAGCAGGAGATCATCAAGAATGCGGGGAAAGACGGGACCACGGTCGTGGTCAACAACGGTCCGGGAACGGTAAAGGTCTACGTTGGAGATGACCTATCCGTAACTCTCGCTCCGGGTAGCTCCACCACCATCTCCTACAAGAAAGGTCAGACGGTCACGGTCCGAGGCGAGGATGGCTTCACCGACGCATCGGGTACCTACACCTTTCCGAACGTAGCAGACAATTCGCCGCATCCCTGGAAATTGGAGCCACAGACGTCGCAGGATCTGATCAGAAAAGCAGAAAAGGACGGCAGCACCACCGTAGTCAACAACGGCCCAGGCACGGTAACCGTTCGGGTGGACGGTGAAAACCCCGTGGAGATCGCCAGCGGAAGCTCCGCAACGGTATCGTACACCGCGGGTCAGACCGTGAACGCGACGTCCGCGGATGGAGCTTCGGGGACGTACACGTACTGAGTGCGGGGTGGAGTGTGGCCCCTCAGTGGCGGACGGCGCTCAGGCACGTTCCCATTAGGCCGCGCGCGTCAGAATCACGCGCGGAAGGTGACGGCGGCCGGATCGGAATTCGACTCGGAACTCGAGCTTCGCGCCCGGCTGACCTTTGACGAGTACCCGCGGCTGAGCACACGGCGACGTCCGTGGCCATCCCGGACGCGCCTCGAAACGCGGTCTGCGACAAGCCGGACGCGTGCCGGCGTCGCACCTTTCAGCGCAGTGTGCGGGCGATCGGCATGATACCAGTTTCCTTCTGGTGACAGATGTCGTGATGCCCAGAATGTCTGGGTTAGAATTAGCTCGACGTCTTCGGGCAACGCGAACGGCGCTCAAAGTCCTTTACCTCTCTGGTTACACCGAAGACTCCGTAATTCGTCGCGACGTTGACGGAAAAGTTAACGACTTTTTACAGAAGCCCTTCTTACTCGAGGACTTCAGGAACAAGGTAGAACATATGCTGAAGTGTTCGCCGAATCCGGATCGGATCAGAAACCGAGTGGATATCCAGGAAGAAGCCGTGAAAGGCCCGAAGACGTCAAAACCGACAACATCACGACCCGGTGCCCCGGTTCAGTCTTGAATTTTTCGTCGTCCGACGCACCGATGTATGACACGAATAGGTTGCCAATCTTGTCGAATTTGGCCATGTTGTCGCAGCACGATCCGTGAGTTGGGCTAAGTAAGAAAGGGCCGAGAGGTGAGCCGCCCCCAGAGTTACTGAGAATGCCCCATGACAAGTGACGTTCTGCTGCGGGATGTGACCGAAGCTGATCTCCCGATCTTCTTCGAGCAGCAACGGGACCGGCAGTCCTCGAATTGCCCGCATTGCGTTATGAGCGCGCGGCCGAGCAACCGCCGCTCCGGCTGCGCTATCTAAAGCGCTTTGCCTTGGGGACGCCGTATCCCGAGGTGGTGGATGAGGTGCGTCGGCTTTTGCAGACACCGCTCTTGAGCGGCTCGGTATTGGCGGTCGACCAGACGGGCGTGGGCCGGCCGGTAGTCGAGATCCGGTCGATCAATCGAAAAGTCGATGGCCGGGGCGGGCGACAGGACGGACAATAGTCCACGCCATCAACGAGAGATTTCAAGGCATCGGCGCTCGTGAACCACACGACGATCCGGATCGTCGGGCGCGATGTTAAGCGTGCTTCTCGGCAACGGCAACGGCACGTTTGCACCAAGCACGGATTACGCCGGTGGCAACGGCGTATGGGACGTGACCATTGCAAACCTGAATGCCGATGCGATTCCCGATCTGGCCGTGGTCAACCGCGATACTGGAAGCGAAATCAGCGTGCTGATCGGCACCGGCAAGAAGGGCCCGTGGCGCTTCGGTGACGGAGAGGAACGGTGGGAATATTGGAGGTAAGCAGTCTCGTGCAACATGGCTATCCCGGCCGATGTTCACCCTGTCCATTCCCGGCGCCTCTGCTCAGCAATGTGTTTGCGGCGACAGTGTACCCGACGGCAGACTTGGCGGCGTCGCTAGACGTCTATCATCCGGCTGACGAAGCGGCCGCGTTGCCGAGCCTGCGGACAGTCTTTTCGCAGCGATCGCTGTATTCTGATGGACAGACTCTATGCCCGCCGGTGACGCTGTGGGTCTTTCTGGGGCAGGTCTTGTGTGCGGACCATTCCTGCGCGCAGCATTCGCCCGCTCGGTGCCCATCGTAGTTCGCAGGGACAATGCGATTTGCTGGGAACAGCTGGCCGGCGACGTAACACAAAAGATGCACCGTTGGCTTAACAAGGGGGAGTCATGGTCCATGCGGCGATTGCCCAGCATTCCAACGGAGCGCTGTTCCGTCGTGCGGACCTGCATATCCACTCTTATGGAGACGTTGGCTCTTACGACGTCGACGACCCAGCCATGACGCCTGAGGCCATTGTCGATACCGCGATCAACGACGGTCTGCACGTCATCGCCATCACCGATCACAATCAGGTCGGAAACGTCTGGCGAGGCGTAAAGCACGCGGAGGGCAAGGACATCCTCGTGGTGCCGGGGGTCGAGCTCTCAACACCGCAGGGCCATTTGCTGGTCTACTGTCCGACACCGGCTCTTCTCGAAAGTTTCTACGGGAAGCTGAACGTTTCGCCTGACAAGAAAACTTGTTACGACACGATTCCGCAATGCCTCAAGTACGCGGGTGAATTCCAGGGCTTCGGGATTTGCGCCCATATCGAACTGTCCGGCGGTTTTGAGGTGGCTCACCCGAAATACGATGCTTTCAAACAGGAAGTAATGAACTGCAAGAACCTGCTCGGTTTGGAAGTTTCAAAAGGGGAGAACAGCCCTTGGTTCTCCCACTCCGACGATAACCCCCATCGGAGAAACTGCGCGAAGCTCCGCTGCCAGGCATTGGATCATGAAGAGGAAGTCGAAATTGCGAAAGTCATGTCGTCGGACTCGCATTCTCTGGACAAGCTCGGCCGCAACACTGCGGGCAATCGGAAACTGACCAGATTCAAAATGGAGTCGTTGACCTTTGACTCCCTGCGGATCGCGTTAATGGACTGTGCGGCCCGCGTTCGTCTTGAGGGCCTGGTCCCGCCAACGATTCCTCATTTCGTCGGTATGAAGCTCGAAGGCGGCTTCCTCAAAGATCAGGTTGTCCACTTCAGCCGAAATCTAACCTGCATCATCGGCGGTCGCGGTGCCGGAAAATCGACGATGCTGGAGTCATTGCGTGTCGCTGCGGGGAATGTGATCGAAAACACCATCGTTGACTCGGAAGTGTGGCCTGACGAGATCTCGCTGGTCTACGAAGACGAAGTCGGGCAGCGGCACGTGCTGACGCGAAGCAAGCTCAACGAAGTTTCCAACTCTGACCCGGGCGGACCGACGTGGATCGCCATTGAGAGCTATGGGCAGGGGGAAACGGCCGAAACAATCCAGCACTGCGACAAAGATCCCACAATCCTGTTGAAGTTTCTGGACGGCTTCATCGACCTGGTGGAACTGAAACAGAACGATAACGAGCTTCGGGATGCACTTCTCGAAAACCAGACTTTGATCGAGACGCTTCAGCGTGACAGAAACCGCATTCCGGAAATAGAGAAGGCGAAGGCGTAGCCGATGCCCAAGTCATTGCGCTGAAGGGCCAAAATGCGGCTCAAGTCGTAGAGCTGGAAGAGAAACTGGCGAAGGAACGGCGTTTCCGAGATCAGCTCAAAACGAATCTGAATACGCTCCTGACCTCGATCAATGCCTGTCTAACGAGCGAGGATCTGAAGAGTCTGACGGCGGACTTGAACGGCTCAGCGCTCGCGGTCGGCAAGATTGAATTCGAGGCGGTGAAGGCCTTGGTCACCGAACTTGCCGCGGATATCGAGTCCATTGCAACCCAGGTAAGAACGAAAGTGACAGGCGCAAGCGCCAAGATACTGGCCCAACTGCGGGCCTGGACTGTCAAGGAGAAGGAAACACAAGAGCAGATTGAGGAAATCCGTCGGGAACTGGAGAAGCAGAAAATTACGCTGGACATGGCCTTCATCCGCAAGGTCACGAAAGAGGCAACGGAATTCGCAGCCACGCTGATCGAACTCAGAAAGAGCATTCCAAAGCAGCAGGAAGCCTTCAAGCAACGCCGTGGGCTCATGGCCGAGAGGCGGCTGCTGAAGAGCAAGCTTTTTACAACGCGTCAGTCCTTCGCCGGCGTCATGAACAAGAATCTCTCGACGACGGTCATCGAATACAAGGTCACCATCAAGTTCCTCGAAGGCGTGCTCTCGAAGGAATTCGAGGATCTGATTAAAACGAAAATGAACTGGCGTACCTCTCAGGTTCCGAAGGCGAGCCTGGTCGCCGCTCAAATGTCTCCGCTTACACTGGTTGAGGCCATTGAGAAGAAGGATTCCAGCAAGCTGGAACAGGTCGTGGATGCCGACAACCACCGAGTATTTTCCAAGGATGACGCCGTTGCAGTTCTGACGACGATGGGCAAGTGGGACGTGCGATGCGCCCTCGAACGTTGCGCATTTGAAGATCGCCCGGAAATCAAGGTGATGAAGACGATCGAGCATCCGGACGGCACAAAGACGTATCCTGTCCGTGACTTCTCCCTGCTGTCTCTGGGTCAGCAGCAATCAATCCTTCTCTCGATCCTGCTGTTCTCGAAGAGCAAAACCCCGCTCATCATTGACCAGCCGGAAGACAACTTGGATAGCGAATTCATCTACAAAACACTGGTGCGGTCGCTGCGGAACATCAAGGAGCACCGGCAGGTCATCATCGTGACACACAACGCGAACATTGTGGTTCTGGGGGATGCCGAGCTTATTATCCCGCTGCGTGGCTCAAGTGAGCTTGCCGTGGTGCGGAATCGCGGCTCCATCGACACCAAAGAGACGAAAGAAATCGTCTGCACGATTCTGGAAGGCAGCCCGAAGGCGTTCATGCGGCGGCAGGCTGTGTACGGGTTCTAGTCCAAATCGTACACCTGCGGAACGTCGTGGTTGGTGATGGTTCTCGGAAACCCCGGCTTACCCTATTATCACGTCTCTAGCGAGCTTGTTCCGTCCCGGCTTGCCCAAGACCTTTACTTGGAGCATGGCGCCTTTGTACGGGCGCGTAATCACCGTACCCGGTGGAAGTACGGATTGATTGGACCGATTACCCCGGTCACTCGATGCCGCCGTCTGGTCTTCGCGGAAGTCGGCGCGATGGTGGCGTGATGGCAATCGTGGCGCGCTTAGACGTAGATCGGCGTCATTGGCCAGTTCGGCGATGCGCCTCTGAGCGCGCTGAGACAAATCTCCTTCCGCCAGGGCTTGCATGCGCCAGGCGATGCGGCGTAAGAGCCACAGCCGGTTGTGCGAAGTGGTGGCTTCGCCAAAGAGTCGGACATAGCGCTGGCGCAATTCCGCGACGGTCATTTTTTGCAGTGCCGCCAGATCGGGGTTCGTGCTCACGGTCATAGGTTCACCTGCTTTCCCAAGAGAACGCTCTGGGTGGGTTTGATCTTCCGCCAAGCGGCGGAGCGTCTGCCAGGCCGGTAACGACTGGAAAGGTGCTTGGCCATCATCCCTTCGTGACCTTGGGCCACCAAGGTCTCGAAGAAGCGCCGGCCGGCGCCGATGATTCCTTCCGAGAACACCAGTCCCGGTTCATTGAGTTGGTGCAGCAACTGCTGCAAGGCATCCCGACGCGCTTGAAGTGGTTCTGCCAGCAACGACCGACCGCGCAGCCGCAGCAGATCGAAGACGATGTAAGCCACCGGGAAGTTCCGGCTGGCACGGGCAATGCGACCGGGATGGACCAGTTGGTGCCGGCGCAGGATATCACCCAGGGTCGGTACACCGGACGGCCCCCAGCGAACCAACTCACCATCCAGGACGGTATCCGGCGGCACATGGGCCAACACCGCCAACTCGGGATAGCGGTCGCCGTATTCGACGCCGTCGCGGCCCCACAGCCGCCACGTGGGGCCGCACGCCGCCAAGGCCCGGACTCCGTCCCACTTTACCTCGAAGAGATACTCCTCCGAGTCGAACGGCGCACCGGCCACAGCCAGCATAGGTAAAGGATGTGTGCTCATGCGCGCTCCGCGCGGCAGATCGCTTGGCTGTCCGCTGGCGCGGATGTCCTATCCACCCAGGGGCGGCTTTTCCAATTGTGCGCATGCTTGGGGACGTTATCTCGGCGCCTCGCTGGACTGTTCCGACTCCAGTTACTGAATGACGGTGTTATCGCCTGAGCCCCCGTCGAGGACGTCGGTGCCCGGGCCACCGATGAGAACGTCATCGCCGGCGCCGCCGAGCAGTACGTCATTGCCTTCGCCGCCGATGAGGATGTCGTTATCATCGCCGCCGTCCGCGACCAACTGGATGGCGGTCGCCGCCAGGGCGGACGCGTCCACCACGTCGTCACCGGCCAACGTGTTGATGGTTAGCCGGTCGTTCGTCGATGGCTCACTCCGACCCGCTTCTCGATTACGGGCATCCGAGACCCATTTGTGGATGCTTCCCTGGCCGAGCCGCTCGGCTTAGAACGTCGCACGCCTTCGCGGACGATGTGGCAGCGTGCCGACAGCACCTCGCCATCGGCACGCCGTCCTACGACAGCGTAGCGCAAGTCGACTCCGGCGCGGTGGGGACGATCCTCGGCTCGGCCAACGGCCTGACTTGATATTCTGAGGACATTCGCAATTTGTGGAACGAACTGTCTGACGAGGCCAGATCGGTTGCTTATTTGTCTGCTCAGCAGTCGGTCTACTTGTCTGATCCGGAGTTGTGACGTGGTTTGCGACGCTTCAGCGCCTTGCGAGCGCGCTCAATGCAGTTGAGCAACATCATAACGACCGCAGTAAATACCAATTTTGGTGAATCTCCGTTTGGATCGCCTGGCAACCCGTCCGAAATGACCAAAACACTCTTCTTGTCCATCATCTCAGCTTTGGCTTTCCCAATAGGCTTCAGTCCGGGAAGGCAATCGATAATTCTCGTCACTTGGTGAGACGTAAGAGTCATGATTTCTCGACTATGCGCTGCGACGTCTGATCGCAACTTCTGCAATCTCGATAGACTATCTTTCAAATCTTCGTCTATCAATCCAAGCAGAAACGCCAGCCGTATTTTTAGCGCCGTGCTGCGCAACGGGGGACCTGACCCTTAAAGAAGAAGTCTACGTCCTTATTAGACGTAACGGATCGCGATGCAAAAAAATCGCGAAGGAGCCTCTCAATCGCATTATCCACATTCGCTGCAGCAACCAAGACGCAGCCACGATCAGACTCCAAGACGATATTGCAAAATAGGTCAACGTAATCTGCGCTCTTTAAAGAATCTTCGGCAATTACGCGAAAGATGTTTTCGACATACCCCTTTGCGGACAAGCCAGGATTTGCCAGATTGCGTTCGCGAATTTTGGCGATTAACTTTGATTGCTTCTCTGTAACGCGAGGCAATTTCTTTGTTCTCTGCGAACTTTCATCTGTCATGTCGTTCTACTCAGTAAACTGAACGCGTTTTGAAATTCTACCGCGCGGCGTTTGGCACGGCGGTTGCTATCGCCTCAAGTTGCCATGACTTGCACAGTGATTCTGCATCTCGGTCGATAAATATAGGCACATGTGTTGTATATCCGTTATCCGCAAATGGATGTCTGCAGTCGAATACCTTCTCCCAACGTCGTGGGCCGTGATTCTTCCGTGGGCCGCACTGCCAGCCGCAAGCGGCATTTCTCCGCGTCCCGGCTTCGTAGCACGATTTCATCTCGATATTGGGGAAAGGCGGCGTCCCGCGACGGATACCAGTGCCGCATAATCGGGGACCACGTAATATCTGTAGAAAATGCCGAGAAAAACAGGCCCAACCATGCTTCACGCCCTGGGACTCTAGCAGGGGGTGTTTACAACTCTGTCCGAAAGTTCGAGGTTCTTCCGCACTTTTGGTGCTCTGGACACGCGCATTGACAACGTAAACCCGCTACTGACTAGCGTTTATTTCATCGTACCGCATCCGCTCGACACTGCACCGCCGTCTTTCGTAACGACAGGTGAACATTGGCTTTCAAGAACACTCATCACCAAAAGCGCGGAAGAACCAAGTTCGAATGACGCGCGGGGAGCCGATCGATGAATCGAAAACTCGCCCCATTTGTAAACAACGTGCGGTGGGGCGCATTCTACCGACAGTGGGCGCGGAAATGCTTGATACCAATAACACTGGCTTATCATGGAATCGTGGTCAGCCGGCCCCCAAATTCGACGGTGAACGTCTTAGTAAAGACATTTGCCGTTGCAACAGCGACTGCCTGACCCGTCGCATGTGCGAACTGGCCTGTTCCGCGGAGGACAACCAAATCCGCTTTGAACGCGATATTACCTAGTGGGCTGACCGGAAGGACGTTCTCGGTAATGGCGTAGCTCCCGATGATTTGATCACCGTTTGTCAAGATGGCCGCCAGCCGCTTCAAGTGCCTCCGCCGACGCCATCTTCGCCGCCTGGTCACGAATCCCCTCGCGCTCAAAAAAAGATTGATTGCAGCACCGCCCGCCGCTTGCGTATGTGCGCGTCGTCCAAGTCGTCGAGAAATCCCAAAGCAGTTGGTTGCTGGGCTGTGCTTTTGCACGGCCGCTCGCCGAGTCGGAAGTTCAGCGTAGTTCGTCGAGTGTTACCGGAACCGTCTTGATAACGTGGGAGTTGAACGTCTCCGTTCCTCGACCCCGCCCGAAATGAACGCCGGCTGTTCCGCGTGATGGAAAGACGGTGGGGCTATCACCCGAAGACTGTCGGAGCTTCTTAGATGAGCCAATCCAGCGGGGCAAATTCTTCTTTGACCTTTCTTTCTGCTTCCTCCCAAGCACGCCGAACAGGTTCGCCGCCCTCCCCAATCTCTGTCGTTTTCCGAAGCCCGCAGGCAAAGGTGAGCCGAATTTTTTCGTCAATGTCCTGTTCGCGTTCGATGGCGCGCAGCAACTCGACCCGTTCCCCGGGCGTTCTTACTTCCGCAGCCTTCCGCTCGCGTTCGGCGGTTCGTTCCGCCTGAACCGCCTGGCGGTCGTCTGCTTGCATTTCGTATGCGAGCTGCGTATATCGCGCCTGAATAATATTTACTGATAAACTGATCCCAAAAGCGATACATGTCACGGTGCGGGCGGGGAATCTTCTTACGGCAAACTCGCGGATTTGTTTCGCCCAGATTCGCAAAGCGGCTAAGCCGTTCAAGGTGATCCGAATTGCAGCGCTGGGTATCGTGTGCAGGTCAATGCGTTTCATTGAAGAACCTCCCGTTGGATAGACACTCCATTCGCCATTATACCTCCAAGGACTTCAACACGAATCGGTACAGATCGAGTATCAGAACCATATCAGGTTTTGCCCTGTGAGAACAACGCCGCAAGACTAAGCTCGTTCCCTAAGGCCGACCCCATTCGCGACGAAGTTATTGGCCAGCGGCCGATCCTTGGCACGGAGCTTCTTCGAGGTTGGCTTGACCCTGCAAGCAGAGTTCAACCACTGCTTCGGCGGTGGTTCAACAACATCGCGCGGGTGCTGATGCCCGGTGGCGCCTTCTACATTTGGGGCGGCTATGAAGAAGTTCAGTGTCCTTCTAGGAAATGGCGACGGAACATTCCAGGCGGCGCGGGATCTCCTCGGTTGGCGGGGCATTGGCAGATCTCGATGGAGATGGCGTGCTCGACTTCGTTACCGGGAACGGTTATCACTCGGATGATCCAAATATGTCGTTCCACTCTGCCTAGATGAGCTACACTCTAGACACACACGATGCGGGCGCGTGAAGGCTGGAGAACTGACTCGTATGAAGCAACCAAAGTCCGTTACGGTTCGTTTGAAGTCATCTACTCCCCAACAATTATCCGCAGAATTGCTCGCGCCACCAGAATTCCGCCCAAGCCCGGCAGTTATCTGCAACATCTCGGCCGACTCGGTTTTGTTCGTTAGCGATATGTCGATTGAGTTGGGCACGCGCGTGGCCATCGCGCTGCCTGCCGATGGCCGGGAACCATCGTGCACATCGTTCCTAATGGGTTCTGTCTCGGCCCGGAAAACTCTGAGCGCCGCCCAAGGCGCTGCTCTCTGGTTGTTTACGTGTCGCCTAACCAGTGCGATGCCGAAGACGGAGCTTCAGAGTTTACGTGGCATGCTTCCACCAGTGCGATGATGCGCTCGAGTATCATGCGTGACGCTCAACAGGGGCCGAATGAAGCCACCCAATTTCCGCGATGTTGGCGTGTCTTAGCTGTTCGGTCATACCCCATTTCCTTCATGGTCTCGTTCGAGGATGTGGCGGTGCAGTCGATTTCGCCGTATGACGTTACGGCCACCGGCATCGGCGACCCCCTACAGCAATGGCCGTCTTGGCACCAGCGAACCGTACAGAGCTGGTTCCTCCGTCGCGTCCGGCCATTTTCTACTTCCGTCGCCAGCTCCGACAGAATGACCTCCCGGCCCCGTCGACGCGCTCGATCAGTCACCGTAGTTTGTCTTTATTACCCCCATGCGTAGATCTCGTTGACGGAGGCCTACATGGATGCGATCCGGTACATTTGCGTGAAGTGCAAGAAAATTCAAGTACTCAAGTTAGATGATGCTCGAAAGCCTCCTCAGAAACCAATCGAACCGCTGGCGCACCGCGAAACGTTCGTCGTGACGTGCAGGTGCGGAGAAAAGAACACTGTCGAATACGAGCGCGCGGAATGACGAACGGGACTGCATTGTCGGGGCTACCGGCGCTGTGGACGGCCGGGGAAAGATGAGGGCGCAGTGTCACAGCGAGAGTTGCAGGTCAATTCCTAAGTGCACACCGTTCGCCGAATCCAAGAAGGCAAAAAAGCAGTGCGCCATGTCAACATCTATGGAAAAGGTTTGTCAAGCCGGCGTTTAGTCTGTCGGGAATCCTCCCGCGGCGGCGATCTCATTGTAGGTGAGGATGAGACAAGTCGATGCGGCCAGCGTGCTTCAGCCCGACCAGGAGGGCACTGGGTTCGACGATGTCTAAAGATGAAGTGGAAGGGCTCTTTGCAGGAAACGACCGATTGAGGTAATGCGGTTGCAAACGCTCGCCGGTAGAACGGGCCGGCGAGAAGGGGTAGCGGATGAACGAGGATGGAGGAAAGCTCCATCCGAGTTCATCCGCGTTTTTATTCGCGATTGGCGCGCCCGAAACATCGAGCAGAGGCAGGTTGAAATCCTTGATATCGACCAGCTCGAACTCTGCGTCAGTGCGCTTTTTGGCAAGTTCGTAAACCCCGTATGGTGAATTTAGTGTGCGCCGTGCAAAGACGGCGATACCGGCGTCCCTGCCGCACCCAACCTCTTGACATTCATAAGCGCCGATGTCGGTTACGCCGAACTCGATGCGGTCATACGCAGATCCGCGCATCGAAAGCCGGGGGAGACAATGGCGTTGGGTGACCGGCGTTGTAGGCCGGACTGCTCGGCGTGAGTTTGTGCGTCCGGAGCATTTCGCCCACCTCGAGATGCCCGACAGCCGGCCCCCCGTAGTACGCCAGCGGACGTAATGTGAACGGTATATCCACCAAGTCTGTCGGCTCGTAGTCACACACGAATTCACAGCCACTTGATGTGTCGGTGATCAGGTTGTAACCCAACGATTCGATTTGGTTCTTGATGTCCGGGCCCGGGTCATAGAAGTCGATGGGAACAGCGGGGGGGAGGTCGAACGCTTCAGGACGATTCGGGTCAGATTCTTGACGTTCATCACTCAACTCCTGCCGTTAAGGTGAAGTAAAGCTTCGATTTCTTGCTCAGTACGATTGCCGTCAGCCCCAACCGACCTTGTGATACTTTTACCATTTGCGGCGACGGCCACAGATTACCGGATACGCTGTAAGGTACCGCTCGGCCAATGACGCAGACCGGTACTAGACTGACCAAGTCGTCGTATTGGCTGTGTCTGCATAATAACAATTTAGGTGCCACGTCGTCTTGAAGGTGAATTCATGAACAAAGCTCCCTCCAGGCCCCTGAAGGCGTTTCTTTCTTATGCGCACCACGACCAAAAACTTGTTGATCGCTTGCAAACTCACCTAGCCCTACTGCAACGTGAGCGGGTGATTGACGCTTGGTTTGATCGCGCGATTCCGGCCGGAACCGACTGGTCCCAAGCCATTGACGAGCATTTGAAGAACGCTGATCTCATCCTTCTACTCGTTAGTTCTGATTTCCTAGCCTCAGACTATTGCTACGGCATCGAGGTCAAGCGTGCACTTGCTATGCACGATGCCGGCGAAGCTGTCGTCGTGCCAATCATCCTCAGGGCGTGCGATTGGCACTCGGCTCCATTTGCCAAACTCCAGGCCCTTCCAAGAGACGGCAAACCCATCACCAGTTATGCAAATATCGATGAAGCTTTTGTCGAAACGTCCCGCGAAATACGACGCATAGCCTCAACAGCTGAACCATCGGAAGGACTTCCAAATGAAGTCGAAATCGAGATACGCATTAACGCGGACTTCGACTCATTTTCAGAGGATAAGAAAAAAGAACTTCTAGAAGCAATAAAACATGTGCTCGATCTGCGTCAAACGGTAACTGTCACAACAATCCGCAAAGGGAGTGTGATTTTGCGACTCAAACTTCCACGGGCGCAAGTCGAACGGCTACAACAAGCCGCTCGTGGCGGCGAGTTAGGTGACTTCAACGTAGTAGAAGCAGAGGTTGTGGTTGAAGATGAACTTGAACAGGAAAACAGTTCCCAAAAAGACTGGCGTCGCCCCAAGGTCTTCATAGGATCGTCGACAGAGGGACTGGAAATCGCGGAAACAATTCAAATCGGTCTCGACCATTTATGCGAAGTGACAATATGGAATCAGGGGCATTTTGCACTTGGACGTGGAACACTTGAAACACTGATACAAAAGCTGAGCGAATTCGATTACGCTGTACTTGTGATGACCCCGGATGATTTCATTGAAAGCCGTGGCGATACCTTGCTTTCGCCACGCGATAACGTCATTTTCGAGCTTGGTCTATTCATGGGCTTCCTTGGCCGGGATCGAACGATCATCTTTTACGACCGAACATCTGAACTCAAAATTCCAACGGACCTCGCCGGCGTTACGACGGCAACGTATCAACCCCACAGTTCAGGGAATCTTGAATCTGCGTTGGGTGCGCCCTGCGCTCGCCTAAAAAAACACATACGGACGCACGGGGTTCGGGGCACCTAACCTCGGCGCCCGACAATTGCTTCCGCCACGAAGTTTCCGAACTCGTCACGGCGGACTACGACTTCGACACGCCTTTCAACAAACTGAACAAGCGCCGCATCCTAAGCGGTCGACACTGCCCCGCGTGTCGCCGTTACACCGGTCCCCTCGTCGTCCCGCAGACTTTGCGTGCGCCCTATTGGGACAAGATAACGTCCCCAAGTATGCGCACAATTGGAAAAGCCGCCCGTGGGTGGATAGGACAGCTGTGACACGGTTGTCTTATCACTGCAGGAGGCGGCGATGGATACGCTACGAACTACGGACGCAACGGGGAGCTTTCCGAAGCTGGTGAGCATTGACTCGTTCCCGTTCTAGCACTCGTCTCTGCCGCTGCGTTGGCATGGGGTTACGCCCGCACCACAAACGATGCAGCCACGAACCAAGCCGAAGCGGTCGCCATCGAATCGACAAGCTGCTGCGAAACCGGCGATTGTTGCTGCCCCGGCGCTGGCTCATGCTGCGATACCACCAAGCGAATCGAGGGCGCGGTAAAGACGGGCGAGAGTTGTTGCAAGTCGGGTGATTGCTGCTGCCCTGGCGCGGGATCATGCTGCGATACCAAGAAAGCCGATTGCAGCAAGGGTTGCTGCGCAGAGAAGAAAGAAGCAAAAGCAGAGTGCTGTCAGGAAGACGAGAAGTAACGATCTCAATGACAAAGAACCCACGGCCTGCCTCTTATCGGCAGGCCGTTTTCATGCGCACACAAACGCATTATCCACCCTTATTCGGTTATTGCCACCTGCTCGATTCCGTGGTAAACCGTGAGCCGCCTTCGCAGAATCACCGAAAAGCGAAGATGAGCACGCGGCCCGGGTCAACGGAACTTGTTTCTCCAACCAAGTAGCTGGCACTTGGAGAATTCCGACGTATTGTTCGAGGGACTGGTGGCCGTCGCCGTGATCACATGGCCTACGGGGACCTCGACGCCTGCGACGAAGATCGTTCGTCCGCGGCCCGTCGCTTTCGTCGTCAGCGTTTTCGAGCCGAGGTACGTCTCACCCTCGCCGAAGGTCGATGGATTGCACATGGCACTGCTGAAGAAATCAAGCGTGTAGGTCGTATCGGGCGCGCTGACCAGCGTCACGGAAACGGTCGTGGTCCCGTCGCTCGAAGTCGCTGAGTTCACAGAGGGCTTGGCCTGATTGCTATTGCCGCCGTTCGAGTGAGCGATCCCCAAGCCGCCGTTGGCGTAGATCAGGTTCTGGCGAATGGTATTCCCCGTGCCGCCATCGACGCTGACACCGATGACGCCATTAAAGGCAATCCGATTACCAGTTCCCGGGGCCGTGCCGCCGACCACATTGTTCAAACCGGTGAGATGAATTCCGAGGGTAGTGTTTCCTTGGTTTAGACTGCCGTCGCCGTTCGTGCCGATGAAGTTCCCCTGAATTACGTTGGAACTCGCGCTGTCGATGCCGGTGCCGTTGAAGCCGATGGCGTTTCCCTTCCGAGAGCGCCGAAGTCTCGGCGCCTGGCCTTCGAAGTGTACGAATGTGCGTGCAAAGGTCGGTGGGCCAGTTCACCAAACAAAAGTCGTGTCGACGATTACTAACTCGCAACGCACTTTCTAGGGGCCGAGGTCTGCGTTCGTCATGAATGAGTCTTGCCGGTAACGACCGCGATGGCCGCCTCCAACCGTCGTCGAAGATCGATCAAATCGCCGTCATACTTCAAAATGCTGTGCGTTTGGAAGTCGAACGGAGCTCCAGGTAGTGACCCGTCCGGATTCGCCCGTCGCAGAAGTATCACAGGCTTTCCAAGAGCGTGTGTGAAACCCAATTCATACATGACATTGGGGCGATCGTCAGTCGTGTCAGCGACAGCAAAGTAGCAGTGGCTGATGCCGTCGCGAATCGCCGCAACCACATCGCCTGTCGTTACCGAACGGTCTGTTCGCCACGCCTGAAGTCCATTGGCCGCCAGCGCTGGTTGAATCGCTTCGTCGAAGACAGGATCGTGATCTGGGTGAAATCGCATGATCACAAAGCAGCCTTGTGTGAATCCCCGCATTAGGCAGGAATGCACACGGCTCGCGAGCTTCTGAATCTGCAATTGGTTCAACTTTGCCAACTTAACGCGCTCAAAGTCCTCAGCTTCATGCGATTCGATTTGAAACCAGTTGAGGATTGCCTCGCGTTCGCCTTGCCAGGCCTCAGACGAGGCGCCTCCGCCAAATGGCAACGGTAAGATGGGGCGTTCAATAGCGATCGCGACATCGAGGATTGATCGTGTTCCATGCTCACCTTCTACGGCAACAACCACATCAGACGAACGCACCATGGTGAACCGTCGCGCCTGCGGGGTCCGGTTTTCCAACATCCGAATCCTGCCCTCCTTAAACCTGATCAGTCTATTCCCATCATGTCGCGAGTCCGGTAGGACAGTTTCGATATGCTCATCGACCGGAGCGGCGCGCTTTTGGAGTACTTCCAACATTCCATCGACGATTGTGCGATCTGCTGTGAGCGCTCCAGGATCGTCAACCCGTCCAGCTAGGCCACCAGTGATCACAACGAGACGATCTTCCAAAGCCAGCAGGCGCCCAAGCTCCCGCCAAAGGCTAGCTGCGTTTACAGACAATTGGCTACCGCCACTGACGAATAGCCGGCGCGGACGAATCGTGTTGTTCATGGTTTACCTCAAGTCGGACTTCGCTCAATTCAACCACCTCTCAAGCCCGGTCACGACGAGCCGACGATAGAGCGCTTGGCGTCGGCGAGTTCTTCGTCGCGGCGGTGGTAGCCGCAGTCGTTGATAAGTTTCTCGGCGGCCGCGAGGTCGTCCTGCGGGGATTTCCACGGGTACGGCTTCTCGCGGAAGAAGAGGCGAGCGCGGTGGAGGTGGATGTCGGCCATGTGCAGCCGCATCGGGCCGCGCTCGGCGATGTCGAAGGCTTCGTCGAGGTCCGCCCGGCCGCCGCGCGTGTCGCCTTCTAGAAAACGCAACAAAGACAGGGAAAGAAAAACTTGCGGTAAATGGTTTAGGTCACCTGATTTCCGGAATCCTTCTGCCGAAGCCTGAAAATGAGACCGGACAGATCCGAATTGTGATCGGCTCCGCTCAAGAATACCGCGGTAGAGAATCGACCGCCCGATGGAGAGATGATCGAGGCCGATGTCGAGCGGTGCGAGTCCCTTTTGTTCTCCCCAACTCAGTGTTTGTCCGGCTCGTCGCTCAACGTCGTCGCAGCCTTGTACCGCCATGGGCTGCGGAGACCGCTTATCAATTACCCGGACGGACGGACCGAATAAGCCCGAGGGGTTCGACCCGGAGCCGTCTAAGATTCGCAGCCAAACTGTCGTTTCGGCTTCGGCAAGAAGCAGGTCACAGTAGCAAGAGCCACCGATCGAAATAAGTAGAGGATACTGTGGCCGGTGCGCCCGCAATATGCCCTCCGCCTCACGGAAGCGAGCGGACGCCGCGCCCTTCCGGCTGGCCTGGTGCAGTGCATGCGCATGAAAAGCACGGGTGATGGATTTGGCCGACGCGGTGACGTCAGCAATCGCGTCCGCAAATACAACTGCGGCTTCGCCGGTGTTTACCGCGTCCGCGACGTTTCCTAATGCTAGGTATGCACCGCCCAGATTGCGCGCGGCTGTTGCGGCGTTGTCCCAAGCGCTCTCTCTGGCTGCGTAATCCATGGCCGCCCTGAGCGGCTCGCACGCTTCGGCCAAACGACCCGTTGCCGGGAGGCAATAGCCCACTGTTGCCAACAAGTACGCCTTGGCTGCTTCGGCGAGCGTGGGTACGGGCCGATCCCACAGTCGCTCGAAAAGACTCGACAGTCCCGCCAGGCAAGCGCCGAATGCGCCAAGGTGATACGTGCTGTAAATGCTGCCTCTTTGAATGCGTTTCACGTAGATGTTGTCAAGAACTTCTGAGTGAAGGCCAGCGCACGTACCGTGTACGACTGCTTGGTATAGAGGCGCAAGACTTTCAATGCCCTCAGGCCAGAAAGGAGTCGATCCTTTGAGGAGTTCATACAACCTCCTGTGTCCCTCCCGGTAAGCTTCCGGCTTTACCCTTCGGAGCTGATTGTGAAAGTGCTCTCGAATAAGCGGATGGACGTCGAGAACGGCAGCCCCACCTCTTGACACACCCCTCGGCCGAGCAAAACTTCTGGGCGCGCCGAGGCCGAACAGTCTCGACATCTGGGCGTCCTGCTCATCGTAGCCTTTGATAGGCCCCGAATCCGGTTCCGAAATTGTCACAAGCCCGAAGTCTGCGAGAAAGGAAGTCGCGGTGTTCCAGTCTTCTTCTACGAGCGGCTGCTCCATTGATTGGCCGGCGCTTGCATCAAATCTCGTTGTGAATAACGCGTCAGTCAGTCCCGCGATCACAGGCGGCTTTCGCAGCGCCCCCAAACAGCCCGCATCCGCGGGCCGGTCGAACAGGCCCAGCATCCACAGCACGGCGAGTTGCCGCGCCCCGAACTCGCCCCCCTTGGCGAACCAGTTCTCGAACGCGGCGAGCATCTTGAAGGTCGTGCCGCCTTGTTCCTTGCGGTCTGCTTCCTCGAATTTCACCAGGTCGCGGCGGCGGATGTCGCCGCCGTGCGCACGGGCGAGGAAGCGGCCCAACAGGTTGAGCGTGAGGGCGTGGCCGTCCACTTCGCGGCTGGCTGCGCGGAGTTCGGCGTCGTCGGCCTTGATTTCCGCCGCGCCGGCTCGCCCGGCGCCCGCGTGGTGGAGCAGCGCGGCGCCGGCTTCTTCGGTGAGGTTGCTGAGGTCCACGCGGAGTACGCTGCCCCACGCGGCGCCCGCACGGCGTTGGAAACCGGCGAGGTCGTTGAGCGGTTCGCGCGTGGTCACGAGGCAGAGGCCGCGGCGGTCGGTGTCGCTCGCCTGGTGGGCGAGTTGTTTCAACAGGCTCTGGACGCCGGGCGCGCGGAGTTGCCCGCCCATTGGGCCGGGCGGGTATTGCAGCGGCTCGACGCCGTCGAGGATGAGGAGGGTGCGTTCGCGGGCGACGGCGTCGGCGAGCAGGCGGCCTTTGTCCCACGGCGAGAGCGTCGGCTCGCACCGCACGCCGAACCACTCGAGGGCATGGGCGAGGAAGCTGTCTTCGGAGGCCTGCCGGTCTTCCTTGGTTCCCTGGCTGTAGAAATTCCAACCGTAGACGCGGCGAACCCTGGACCAGCGCTCGCGCTGGAGGCGCTGGAGCCAGTGTTGAACGAGCATGGTCTTGCCCACGCCGCCCCAGGCGACGAGAGAGACGATGGCGGTGTGCGGCTGAGCAAAGGCGAGGTCGAGCAGGGCAAGTTCCTGTTCGCGGCCGATGAGTTCTTTTTCATGCTGCCCGCCGCGGTGGGTTAGGGGGAATTTGTCGAGGTAGGTCCTGGCGTCCGACTCACGTGTCACCCCGACGCCTTCTTCTCCGCGCGACGATTCACCAAAAACGCTGGCGAGGGCGCCACGGCCAAGTTGTTCGGCGATTTCGGTGGCTAGTTGGCGGTAGACTTGCTCCTGTGCCGCCTTGGAGAGTTTCGACAGCGGCTCTGAGTTGTTCGGAGCCTGGGTCGCCCGTAACCAGTCGTGGATCTTCCAGTCGCACTCTTCGCAGACAACCGGGAAGACTGGGAGTTTATCGCGCTGTTGTCGATCGCGGAGGAAGGGGAATTCCGTTTCGCGGATGTATTCGGATTCGAGTGCTTCCCTGGTCAACAGCACGACCGCAACCTGGGCGGAGGCCATCGCCTGCTGGATGTCATCGTTCCAAAATGAACTGAGGCGGATTCTGCCGTCCTGCCACACGTCAAGCAGATGGTGACGTTCGAAGACGTGGAGGGCTCGAAGCAGTGCCTCTTTCCAAGCTGAGCCTTTGCCACGCTGGCTGTAGCTAATGAAGACCCTCGATTGACTTGTGGCTTGCATGAGTTGATCATTCCGCGATGCTAACAACACGGTAGCTTATGTTACTTCAAGGAGCCCGACCGCCATCAACGCCTGGCCGAGGCCATCGACAATAAATTATCCCACATCCGGCGGCAATGCGGCGAGATATCTTTGGTCTCTTCCTCAAGAAGCAGGCGCTTTGGCCCGTGGTAAAGGAACTGCACGGGCGCGGTTGGCGGCACAAGACTGGACGACCCGCGCCGGCATCCAGCGTGGCGGCGAGCCGTTTACTACCGTCAGTATAGCCCCGGAAGATGTCCTTCCGCGGAATGACGTAAGCGCGACTTGGAGGCGTCTCGTTTAGCCGCTAAGACCCGACATCCGTGGCTTTACGGATTATTCCAACGAACAGGACTCGATCAACACGACCGAGCAATGGACAGCTCAAGCCAAGACGTTTCTTGCACTCATCATCGACAAATATCAAACCGTCGATCCGAAGTGACCGCCGTGGACCGAGGGACGCACATCACGCCGGGCCTCGCGGTAGTTTTGGGACGAAGCGTTCCAGTGTCGCTAGTTCATCGGGTGCAAGGTGAGGGGATAACCGACAAGTTAGCAACCAACGGTCTAGTTGCCCCGCGCTGCTGAGAGCCTTACACGAATGCACCCCGCCGGTCAGCGCTTTTCGCACGCCAGCGGCAAGACACTCTGTCGGCATTTCGACAAATACCATTGTGTCGCATTCAATCACATCGCGAGTTACAAGTAGCATGGACTCCTTGGTGATGTGGCAGAGTGCGGCCGGGCTTTGGCGTGCATCATGCGCAGTGAGTATACTGACGGCGACGGGCTGCGAGGCAGATGGCGATTTGATGCGCACCGGGACAGACTTTGGTTCCTTCTTCATTCTTTAAGGTTCCCATCTTGGATCAGCTCGCCGCCGCTTGCAACGACGCATTACTGAACGTCTTATTCACGTTGGTTCCCACGGCTGTAACGGCGACAAAGCAAACAAGTATGATCGAATTTTCAGCCAAAACCGGACGCACCACTGGCAACTTTTGCGGAAATAGTTGTAAGTATTTCGGAACTCACGAGATACGTTTGGACATTTCTTGAGAGCCAAAGAACGACTCCCTGTTCATGCAGACGACCGGCAGTATTTCGAGTTTCCGATTTTTTCTCAGGAAATGCGCGTCCGGTTTTGGAAGACTGTGTGTCTAGTAATGGCAAGATAGGAAAAAAGTGCGCCGCCGAGTTGGCAGGTGGGCGATGCGCCCTGTGTGGGCCATGTTGCAGATGATGCGGCTGGTCCTTTCGCGCTTATGTTGCTTACCGACATGGTACGGAGAAGCCGGCGAATTGGGTTCCGCAGCATCGACACACGAACTCACGCACGCTTTGGCCGCTCGCGTGCTGCCGCTCAAGTCGCTCCCGCCAGAATTGCTCCCGCCCCGGGCTCGATGCTCGTTCTGACCGCGGCATGCTCACCCTCATCGATAGCGGGACTATCTTGGAGCTTCAGCAGCACCGTTTGCGATCCGTCCACGTTCGGCGAGGGAGAAACGTATCTCGGATCGAAAACGTTGACGACGAAAGTGACAGGTCGTAGACGAAACGATTGCCGTCCTATCGTTCGAAGTCCCCGTGGGTAAGGTCATCACCGCCTGGTCCACATCCTTTGTCATGAGTCCACGCTCCGTGCCGATCATGGTATTGTAGATACCCGGAACGAAGACATTGCAGCCAGTCTAACTTGGAGAATCTAGCGATGGCGAAAAAGAAATCCAAAGACAAAGAGCCCGGAGTGGCTTCCTCGGCGCCAAACTGGTTGGCGAATGGTTGGTGACTTTCGAATTCGACGATGAGGCAATAGCATCCGAACTTGGAACCGATTTCGATCCGTCTGACTCGGAAAGCTTCCCTATTGCACGACAAGAGCTGTTAGCATCCAAAGGCATTCCGGAAGAGATTGAATGTGAGTTCAAAGAAAACGGCACTTCGATCGCGGTGACAGATATCTCAGGAAAATCTAGGGCCAAACGTGGAACTTGGGAATTCGCAAATAGTGTGGGCAGCAAGCTGACCATCAAAGTTGGAAGAAAGCGAGCAGTCACTCTGTCATTCGATGGCCCTGACAGCTTTGTCGTGGAGGATTCTTTGCCCGAGTTGCTTCCGACAACCGATTTTGTGAAGAAGTCACTATTTAGCCGCAGCTAAATAAGTCCTCGCCGTGAGCGTAGCTTGCATCCGCCTCGTACAACGCGGACCTGCCGCGGGCGGAATTGATCCGAATCGTGACCCAGTGTAGTGGTTCACGTGCGCCGTGAAAGGTTTGTTGTTCCAACAGGTGCAAGTCCTGTCCCGGCAAAGGTCGTCCCAGCCGGGTAGCTATCTCAGCGGCTATGGAGGTAACGAAATGGTCGAAGCCTGAGAGACAAAAGGCGGCGTTAGGCCGTCTGCAAGTTGGCAGGCTGTAACATGTGTGAACGCCGAGGCGGCCCCGAAAGACACGATGCGAAGGCCGACCCTACCTGAACCGGGGGAAGGCTGCTATGGATCGGTATTGGACGACATGATCGATCCGCTTCGCCGGGGTGGTGGGCGACGGCATGTCAACAAAGAACAACAAGCAACACGGGAGACCCGTCTGCGGTGACTGACAATCGGCTTGGTCGCCAGTCGCCAAGGGCGTCTGGCCAAAGGCGGGTGTCGGAGGGGTTCATAGTACCGAGGAAGCCGGGTAACGCCGGCGGAGGGAAGGAGCTGGGCGACGGCACCTTTGAACCACCCGTGAGGTACGACGTGCCAGAAGGAGCTTCGGGCGCGGAAGTAGGCGATATTGATCGCGACGGCAACGTCGACATCGCAACAACGGATGCAGGTGCCGCCGGCGGCGTCAGTGTGCTTTTGGGCAATGGCGACGGTAAGTTCCAATTCTCCGTTGCCTTCGCCGTCGCTCCTTTTGCAATCGGGGCTGCACTTGGTGACTTCAATGGGGACAGATACCTGGCGCGCCGACCTGGAGAAACTCGGCTACGAGGTCTGGCAGGACACTCGTCAGATACGGGCCGGCGAGAAATGGGACGACCAGATCGTTGACGGCCTTCGTAGCACGCAAGTGGTGATCGCCCTCCTCAGCCCGCACGCCGTACGGCGTTCAAGCGATCCGAACAGCCCGGATAAAGTCGATAGCGTCTGCCTGGACGAACTCACCTTTGCCCGGTTTGCAACTCTGCCTACGCCCATCGTCCCCGTCATGGCCATCCCGTACGAGCCGCCGTTCCAGGTCTTTCGGCTCGATTATGTTTCCCTGACGAAGTGGATGCACTCCGAAGACGAATACCGTCTCGGCTTTGAACGCCTCTTCGCCGGCATCGGCAATCTGGTTCGCTCGAAAGAAAGGAGTGCATGGTGACACCGTTTCGATACCCAAAGCTCTTCGTCAGCGCGACCAGCCGTGGCCTGAAGCCGCTCCGCCTCGTGGTGTCGGAACGGTTGAAGTCGAAGAAATACGAAGTCGTCGTTCAAGAGGAATTCGTCGGCACATACCAGCAAATCAAGGACATGATCCGGGACGAGATCGCGCCGTCCGACGCGGTCGTGCTTCTCGTCGGCCCGGCATACGGATTCGAGCCGACCGACTGGCCGGGAGGGTTGCAACGGTGCTCCTACACGCAACTCGAGTACGAACTCGCGGTCGAATTGAAAATCCCGGTCTACCGCTATCTCGCGTCCGAGAAGTACCCATTCGCACCATTCGACCCGGAGCCGGCGGAACACCAGCAACGGCAGGGGGAGTACGTCGCCCACCTGAAGGCCCAGGATCACATTTGGTATCAGTTTGACACGTCGGAACAGTTGCTGGAACTGTTGGAGAGAACGCGGTTTCACAAGCTTGTGAAGCCGAACCTGCCGTTCGACAGCATCGGGACGCTGTTCAAGGGCCGTGACGACGAGTTAGTGCAGGTACGGCAGTCGCTGCTGACGCGGCCGGCGCATGCCACGGCGGTCACGTCCAAGCAGGCCATCCACGGCCTCGGTGGGGTGGGCAAGACGCGGTTTGCGGTGGAGTACGCGCACCGCTACGGCACCGAGTATTCCGCCCGGCTGTACGCCAACGCCGATACGCCGATGGCCCTGGCGTCGAACATGGCCGCGTTGGTCCATGTGCTGGACTTGCCTGAGAAGGACGAGAAGGAGCAGGCGAAACAACTGGAGGCGGTAGAGCGGTGGCTGCGGATGCACGCCGGCTGGCTTCTCATTTTGGATAACGTGGACACGGCCGAGGCGCAGTCGGCAGTGAACGCGGCGTTCAAAAACCTGACCACAGGGCATGTCCTCATCACGTCGCGTCTGACCGACTGGGGCACAGGGGTGAACACCGTCGAACTGGACGTGCTGAGCCTGCCGGCGTCCACCGAGTTTCTGCTGGAACGCACCAAACGGAAGACCGAAACGCCGACCGCGCCGGCCCGGCAACTGACCGACACCGATCCGGACGAAGCGGAGAAGCTGGCCGAAGAGTTGGGCCGCCTCGCCCTAGCGCTGGAGCAGGCCGGCGCATACATCTGCGCCAACCGCATCACCTTCGCCGAGTACCGCAAACGACTGACCGAGATCGAACGTGAAATATTGACGTGGTTCGACCCCGAGGTGATGAGGTACCCGAAGAGTGTGGCGGTGACGTGGCAGGCGAGCGTGCGGAAGCTGCATGACGAGGGGCGTAACCTGCTGAACCTGCTCTGTTGGCTGGCCCCGGATCCGATCCCGGTGGCCCTCATCCGCACCGAGCCGAAGCAGCCGCCGCGCTTCCCCATCGAGGATCGCGAGCGCGCACTGCGGGATTTGTCCGCTTACTCCCTGGCCAAGTGGAACACGACCGGCGACGCAGTCACGGTCCACCGCTTGGTGCAGGACGTGACGCGGATGCGGTTGGAGGCCGACCACAAACATGACACGCTCGTCGCTTCACTCGCCCTTGCCGACAAGTTCGCGCTCGCGGACGCCAACGACGCTCGAACGTGGGCGACGGTATTCCATCCGCTCCGACCGCACGCCCTCGCGCTCGCGGATCGGGCGGCTCCGTTCGATTACCCTGCCCCGGCGTCGCGGCTCATGGGCAACGTCGGGATGTTCCTCATGGGAAACGGCGAGTACACGCTCGCCGAGTCGCTCCTGCGGACTTCCCACCGGGTCGCCGTCCGGGACGACGGAGAGAACTCCGAGGCCGAGGTCTGGCAGGCGAACAGCTTGGCGAACCTCCTGATGCTGACAGGCCGGTTCGTGGAAGCCGAGCCCCTGTTGCGGCGGGCGTGCGAGGTGTTCGGGCGCGACCCGAGCCGGGCCGCGAAACTCGCGTCGAGCGTCTCGAATCTGGCCGGACTCCTTCTTATGACGGAACGCTTTGAGGAGGCGGAGTCGCTCCTTCACCAGGCCGTCTCCCTCCACCATGCGAACCTGGACCGGGAACCCACCAGCGCGGTCATCGCCCTGAATAACTTGGCCGGGATCCTTGTCGCCAAGGGGCAACTCCGGCAGGCGGTCGAAATCTACCGTGCCTCGACTGACCTGGTCGAGAAGGCGGTCGGGCCGGACCACCCACTCGTCGCCGACGTCCTAGGGAACCTCGCTTCCGCGCTGCAGTTCAGCGACCATGTGGCTGACGCCGAGAAACTCTTCCTCCGCGCCATCGAAATTGACTCACAGCACTACGACGACGGGCACCCGAGTCTGTTGACCCACCGAAACAATTTGGCCCAACTGTACCAAGCCACGAACCGGTTGAAGGAAGCCGAGCCCGTCATGCGCCAGACGTTGGCCGGCGTCATCCGGGCGTACGGTTCGCACCACCCTCGCACCGGGGTCTGTTGCGGAAACCTCGGGTGCCTGCTCGAAGACCTAGGACTGCCGGGCGAAGCCGAATCGCTGCTTCGGCGGGCGCTCGCCATCAGCGAGGAGATGAGCGGTCCCGATCACTCTGCCACGGCTTGCGACCTGAACAACTTGGCGACCTTCCTGACCTCCCGCGGCGGGTACGATGAAGCGGAAGGCCTGTTGTTCCGCGCCCTCGCGATCAGCAAGAGGTGTTTCGGTCCGAATCACCCAGACCAGGCCATCAAACTGAGTAACCTCGGCCGGCTCTACTTGAACGCGGGCCGGGATAGGGAGGCCGAGGCGGTTGTCCGCCGGGCGCTGGCGATCGACGAGGCTGCGTATGGCCCCCACCACACGAAAGTCGCAGTCCGCCTCTCACTGCTTTGCCAGGTGTTTGAAGCCACCGGTCGTCCGGGTGAGGCAGAAGAAGTGGTGGCGCGCCAGCTCGTGATTCTGGTGTTGTACGCCTTGAGAAACGGCCAAGAACACCCTGAATTCCGGGACGCCGTCGCCGTGTACGAACGGTTTCTCCGGGGGCGTGGGGTCGGGCCGGCCGGCGTCCGAAGAGCGATCGAGGTCGTCATCGAGACAGCCGGGAAGCTCGGTAACGCCGATTGAACTCGTACCCGAGAAGAGCCCGCTATGCACCGGCTGGAGATCGTTGAGCGTGCGAATCGAGCCAAATGTGGACGCCGTCTTCATCGTCGACGCCGGTTGATCAGGCTGGCGCTCTGCGCTGCCGGAATGCTGGCGGCTCGGTGTGCCGTTTCCGACTCACCATGATAACTCCAGATGTAAGGGCCGGGAGTCGCCCAAACTCTCGGCCCGTTTTTGATTCAACCCTACCCGAACCGGCGATTCACGTACACCGGCTCCGCAGACGTCTGCGTTTCTACTTACACTTTGATTTAGTTATGAGGCCACTCGCTACGTTAGCGCACCATAGGATGTCTCTTTTGAACTGGCGGGCTGGGTGTTTCCATCCGTAACGCTGTACCACGACACTCCCCGTTTTTTCTTGTATTCCCTTCCCGCGGCGTTAAACTCGAATCCGGTCGGTTATCTGATTGCCGACCTGGGCCGACAGTTGTATACCGTGCTGTTGGCCCGTTTTCGTTTGCACGCCACCCGCCGGCCGATTACACTCGAATCGTCTGCCTAAGTGGGTTCAAGGGCGGACACACGCGGGCCAGAATCTCTGAGCGGAGTTTCTGGCCCTCTTTTGTTTCACCAATGTGGGTCACGTCACGTGTAGCGACGCGAAAGTTGCGAGAATGGTATTTAATCGAATCGAAGTCAGTCTTTGGTCGTCGGAATTCTCGCCGAAAATCCCAAGAAAAAGTCGCGATTCATGAAGGGTTGGCCGCCCGGATGGTTATTACCCCTGCGTGAACTTGGTTTTTCAATCCGACACGGCTGCGTCCACAATAGTCCATATCAAGTGCGACTTTCGGCGGTGTTGTCGGTTTGCTCAGGCGCGTCGGCGTCACCGGTACTCGCCAACTCGCCCTGCCAGAAATTGCATCGAACCCTACTGGGGAACAGCGACCACCATGGTTGCGCCCCCCGCAGAACGTGAACGGCACGATTGACATCGGCGACTTCGAGGACCAAGCGACCCCCCTTGGTATAATGGGGACAGAGTTTGGGGCTTTTGAAAGGACGCGAACTGAAGGGAGTACAGTATGGCTATTAGGATGGAAGGTTTTGACGAACTGCAACGGAACCTGAAGAAATCTATCCCGCCGGGCGGAGAACCTCACCGGTACCCACGACGTACCGATCCCACAGCTGCTCACTCGCGGCTTTCTCACCAAGTGTTCGCGTTTTGGTTCAGCTGAAGAGCTTTTCGAAGCGTCTGGTTTCAAAGTGGAGTCACCGGAAGATTTCAAAGCGATTCCTGACGACCAATGGGACGATTTTATTCAAGAGAACACCAGTTACAGGAACTGGCGAGACATGTTGGAGGCTGCGAGTGCAGCTTGGATCAAGAAACGATTAGATGTGTAGTGCCGGCCCGTCTATCCGGTCCGGCACGTCAGCTTCCTCGTCCGAGCTAAGCATGAACTACGCCATTCTCGAAGTGGAAGAATACACGATCTACTACTACGCGACGGGCGAAGGATTGAGTGTCCAACTGCAGGAGGCGAAGCATCGAGGACGGCCGCTGCGTGGCCCGTATTCTTACCGCAAGGATGGACCCCACTCGCCGGTCGGCCAGAATCACATCCACGTGTTCCGCAGTGGCAACGAACTTTTCGCCCTGAACTGGACTGGGACCGCACACGACCAAAGCCACGGGAAGCACATCCCCAACAAGGTGGCAGCCGCTCTGCGTCAGCTGTTCCCGGACCTCGTCATACCCTCGAACAACTTCATCGAATCGGGCGGCGGATACTTCGATTTCCTGGCAGGCGTCTTATCAGAGTAAGCGACGACGATTCGAGCGGAATCTATGGTCCCTGGTAGCGCCTGGAGAAGCTGGTGTCTTCATAATAGTACGGAAAGAAACTGAATGGATGGTAGTTCCAGCAGCCAGGAAACGTCATTTGCGGTTGTCCTAGCACCGTATTGCTTCGTAATCGCTCGTTCTCACCAACAACTTGACTAAAGCGGTTGTACTTTTCTCGAATCGCGGTCTGCAATTGAGCCACTGCAGGGTCAATTTCGTATTGGGCAATGCGTCTCGCTTCTTCGAGTCTATTCGCTCGTTGGATCTGTTCGCTCTGCAGTTTTAGATTCGCGATCAAATTCTCAATCCTTCGATTGATTTCAATGTCTACCCGGCTCAATTGTTGTGCGTTTACAGAGCTTGAGGTGAACAACTCAAGCACCAGACTCGTCGCCCCAATCAAGAAGTACTTCAGCATTGGTGTGCAGCTTTGTAATAGTGCGTGGGCCTCTTGAAACGATTATGTGAGATGATGACACGTGAACCTCAGCAAAACACGAATCCACATTCCAGTTTTCTGCCTAACGGGTCGTCGCATGTCCTTCCGTCGTCACTTTCGGAACGCCTTTGAACTTGGTTCAATCCGGCAAGAGTGTGCAAGCAATTCGGAAGCCGATCTTGCTGTCGCTCGCAAGTAGCCACGCATCGCCACGGTCGACACAACCACATGTAAGATACTTGCTCTCCTGAAGCGTATATCCTCCCCTAAACACCCGTTGAGATGTGCTCTCTTTTCGCTTCAGCTCCGCACGCGGAATCCCGTCGACGCCGGCCCTGTCATGACACCACTCACCGACGTTTCCGTGACAATCGAAAAGGCCCCACGGATTCGGCATGAAATTGCCAACCTCGGCCGTGGGTGACGTCAGTAGAACCTCGTCCGTAGTATTTCCTCGACACTTGGCGTATTCCACCAGGATTTGTGCATCGTTGCCAAAATGGTAGGCTGCACGGCTTCCGGCCCGACAAGCCAGTTCCCATTCTGTGCTCGTGGGAAGCCGAAAGCCTGCCTTCGGCCGCGCACTAAAGTTGGTTTCAAGTTCGACAACCTCGGACACCGTTTTGTCAAACAAGGAACTAAAGTCATCCGCGTAAGCCCAATGCTGTTTATTGATCCCATCCTTTTGACATAGCCAGTTGCAATAAAGCACGGCGTCACCCCAAGTAACGCCACGCATCGGCTCGGTTTCAATATGTGAAGTAAAGACTGAGAAATATCTTGCTTCTAATCCTTCGGCCTCTCCTTCTTCGCGGGCAAATCGACGGAATTGACCCACCGTCACCTCTTTTGTTGCGATTGCGAATGCATCGGGGAAAGTCTCTTCTTTCCCGCCCGGAGCGATCACCACGAACGTATGACCCTCTCTTGTCGTGAACCAACAGGCATGCGATCGTGGTCGTTTGACTTCACGTTGTCTCAGTCCGCAATCGGCTTCCCCTAGTAGATTCTTTGCATCGAGCTTTCGCCGAAGTAACCATTCGGCAGCAGAGCGGACTCCTGCGTGCGAGGCTCTTTCATACTCACCAAGCAAATGGGTTCTTAGTTTATCCCGATCCAAGTCATTGAGCTTGTGGACCAACGAGCCGAGCGAAAGCAACGCGGCTTGCCGCACCAGCGGGGGACGGTTCTCATTCGTGGCTAGGGCACGCAAGACACCGACATCGGCGCCTATCGGGCCAATTTGGTGAATTAGATAGGTCCGCGCATCAATACCGATTTGGTGGTCGAAGATCGCGGCTAAGTAATCCGTCGAGTCATCGAATCGTGTGAAAGCCGCCGCAAGATTCGCAAATTGTAGAGATTGTTTGTCGTCCGGAGTGAACGACTGCCCGAGCAATGGATCTAATTCGCGATGAATTCTCGTTTTGGCAATCGCCCTTGCAATCCATCCGAGCGAGTGATACCTATCATCCGCGATTTCCTTCTTCAGCTCTTGGTTCCGAACCATACTAATGAATTCACTCGCAATACCATCCGCTGTGTAGCAGCAATAGTGCAGGCCCCATCCGGACGTGAGTAACACGAGCAACAAAATTGCACCGTATACGTAGGTAGACGTTCGTTTAAGAAACGGGACGATGGGGAAGGGCTTCGTCTCTAAGTACGCTTTGGTAAACGCGGCGGCCGTGTGGCATGCGTAACTCGTCCAGTGGTCCGAACGCTTATACCCGATTAGGTCGCTTATCCCACGGATAGCGAGATACGGTACATCGTGGTTGTGGGCGGCGTGATACGCCCCCGCTGATTCCATTTCGACTACTTCGGCGTGGCGTGCAACTTTCTGCCAAACCTTGAGAAGCTCGGGGGCCTTCACCAAACGATCACTCGCCGCAACTCTACGGGTAGTAACTATTGGTGGCCGCGAGGTGCGGAATGCTCTGTCAATTGATTCCTCCACCTTAGATTTCCAACGCGCATCACCCTCGCACTTAGATGGCGTGTAAGTCTCGGATGGCCGATCCATCCCAATTCGATCAGGCCGGTTCCAGCCCGTCATATCCCTTTCTCGTGAGACAATATCGGCAACGACAGGCCCCGCGCCGGTGCAGTGGGCCACCGGCCACAGAAAATTCCCGACTCCCATCCGCTAAAGCTGCTTCGACAGTGAAGTCGTAAATGTGATTGGAAACTGCCACGTCACCCAAGCTGAATTCCGTATTCGGCGATGCGCCGGCGATGCCTACGAGGAGAAGCCAAGCCGGATGGAGGTCTCGAATCATGTCTTCGGCAACACCGCGGGCTTCTATGTTGCCCGGGCCAACGCATCGGACGATTCCAATCCGGTATTTCCAGCCACCCCGAAGGGGCAAAGTTCGCAAGTTGTATTCTCGGCGACCGCTCCAGGTCTTTGGGCGTTCTGTAAACTGATTGAGCACCGCCTCGAACTCATCCTCGCGGATCGTGATGATGCCGATATCAACGTGAGGCATGAAGGTACCCACCTTTAACCCGAGAAAGACACGCGTCGGCAACGCTGCCAACAAAAACAACCTCAATTGATTTGGCCCATCGATCGCTCGCCGGGACCGACACTTGAAGCTGGCCTGCCAATTCCGCGGGATTGCCGAACCGCTGCTTGGTCGCGTGCTTTTCTTCACTTTGTTACGGGACACCCGAACGTGCAACCGAACCCAGTGGCGGCCAGGCCGGTACCGATCACTTCAGCACATCGGCTTCTGTTTCATTCAGGATCTCAGCATCAAAGACTTTGTCGGCTGGAGGGAGCGCAAGCGGTGCAGAAGGTGCCTCAATGGATTTGGGGGCTCCTTCAGTCGCAATTGACTTTACGGCCGCCTTCTTGAATGCCCGTACTGACTCAACGTATGTGCTCCATAGTTCGTTCTTTACCTCGGCCGGCGTGCCCTTCGGAAGGTTCCGGATCCGCGTCTCGATCTCATCCAGCACGAGTCTCAGTCGCGCAACGCGGCGCTCCAATCGGTGGTACGCCCACCCACGGGACGAGAGTATTGCTGCGGCAACGCCAAGCATTGCACCGGCAGGCCCGGTGAGGACCAGCATCCCTCCGGCAAATGTCGCAACGGCGGCTCCGCCGGCCGCCCCGACGACACCACCGAGGATCCCAGCCAACACCGATGAGTTTTGGCGGCTGTAACTGACGGCGAGTTGCTCGATTTCTTTCCGACTAATGTCGGTGAGGCCTTGGATACGCTTGATCGACTCGTCGGCCTCCTCCAACGCCTGCCGCTTGTAGGTTGGGTTGCGAGCTAGTGCTCCTGCGGATGCACGTGCCATTTATTCACCCCCCGTCGCAGGTGCATTTGCCAGAGCCCCAACTGCGTTGTCTCTCGCCCACTTCGCCTCAACTACCGCTTCCTCGGTATCGACGCGCAGTTTCGTGGTGGCTTCCAAACTCTGGTGTGAGCGGTACGTCAGGTAGCCTGAGATCAGGACCATGAACGCCGCGATGTAAGAGATCACCGCAGGAACCTTTACCTCGCCGGCAAAGACATACGGGGCCACTGCAAGCCCCATTAATATAAGGGTCAGGAGGGTACAGATGAGGAACTTGGCCCGATCCCAGCAGACCAACCGAGTCAGCCGGTTCAGAACGCGGTTCGCCTTCTCAATCTCAAACTCCAATCGCCGGACGCGAGCCTCCAGTTCCGCGTCCAGGTCTTCGTGGTTGTTGTTCATCTTCGGGTGTTCTCCAAAGGGTCTAGTCGCCGTCTGACGCGATCACGATCCACACTACCGTCGGGGGCGCGTCGGAAAGGTTACCATGCAGTTGCTTAAGGATGCCCGGCGCCTCCCTGCCGCAACGAGCGCCGACCCGGCTTTGGCTGCGAAGAAAATCCGGTCTCTGATATCATTATTGGAATTCGGGACGAGCGTGGTAAGCCTGTGTGCTTCCGGTGTTCCGCAAAACTTTGACGACACATCGACGTCGCCGACCTCGACCAGCTGCCCCCCGGACTGGTAGGTTTATACCTCCAGTTCTTCGAGCGTCACTTCCCTGACAAGGCATCTTATAATGGCGCGCGGGAGGTTCTTGGAGTCTTGGTGGCATCTCAGGAGCCGCTGACGCGGGACGAACTAGCCAGTGTCGTCCGCCTTGGTCCGGGGGATTCGCTCGCCAGGGTGTTGCGGCAGCTCTCGAGTTTCATGCGCGAACTTCCGGGTCCAGAAGGGATGGTTGGCCTTACCGTCTATCACAAGTCTCTTGCGGACTGGCTCACCGACGCTGCTCTGGACGGCTCCCTCCACCACATCGGGCTTGAGCCTGGCCACGCTCGTCTTGCCGACGCTGGCTGGATTGCGTATCGCCAAGGCACCTCCTGTCTTTCGCATTACATGCTGCGCCACCTGCCGCTGCATCTGACGCGCAGCCGCCGCTGGGATGACGGGGTGACTCTGCTGACAGACCTGTCCTTCCTTGAGCGTAAGGCAACAGCAGAGTTGATATCGGCGGCAACCTCGACCAGTCGAGTCAGGTTCAAGCCGTTGTCGACTACTATGGGCCGACCGATCTCTGGCAAATTTGGCAGGTCCCAGGCTATGCAGGTCACGGGGAGGCCGGCTCGCCGGAATCCAAGCTCATCGGCGCCACCCTCGGAAAGCCGGCGTCGCCAGCCCCACAACCTTCGTGACGAGTGACGACCCACCGACGATGATGGCCCACGGGACGTTGATCGACACGAACGGCGACGGAATCCCCGACGGCGACGGTGTGGTTCCGTGGCAGCAAACCGAAATCCTTCACGACTTGCTGGACAACGTGGGGATCGACAACGTCTTGTACTATCTTCCCGGCGTCGGCCATGGCGGCCCGGAGTTCACGACGCCGCTCATGGAGCAACGCGTGGCGGACTTTCTCTCCGAGCATCTTCCGATCCCGATCACGCCGCCGTTTACCGGTGTCGAGCTACGCCACACAGCGACGGACTTCGAACTCATCACCAACTCCGATTCTGGGCGCGCCGTTATCGCGGCCAACCGAAACGCGTTCACGGCCTACCATCGGCTTGCGACGGCGGACGATTTCACAGCGACACCTCCCGCAAGCTCTGCACGCCCACGATTGGCATTTGGCGCCGCTGCCGCGGAGTCTGACTTGTGGCAAGATCAATTTTGGCTGGGAGTGTGAAGGTTCATTTCCCGCCCGGCGGCTTAGCGGTAAGGCCTCACCGGCCGTTCCATTTGCCGTCGATTTGTCTACCAGATCCTGTCATTGAGCAGCACCGAGAGGGCGCCTGAACTCGTTCAACTCCGGTATTTTGGCGGTCTGACGCTGGCCCAGTGCGCGGAGGTCCTCGGCGTGTCGGCTCGGACCGCCGATACTTGGTGGGCCTACGCGCGCCTTGGCTTGCCGTGAAACTGAAGGAAAATTGACCGGCGTATCCGACAAGACTGGACTGGTGCGAAAAATCGGGGCGAGAGGATTTGAACCTCCGGCGTCTTGGTCCTGAACCAAGACGCGACGGCGCAGGAAACACGGAAAAACACGGGCCTTTTCAGGACTTACTGGTCTCCAAGGTTTCCATGTTTTTACAAGAATTCACATGAATTCCAAAGCTTTCTCGGCCAACTTGAACTACTACACGAGGCTATGAAGGGCTGAAGCAGCGCGAGGCAACGATCCCGCGCGATTCGAAGCTCATCGTTACGCAGACATTGGAGTAGCTGATCGAGCTTTACGATGCGTGGGGCAAAGAAGCTGACGCCGAAAAATGGCGGAAAGAGCTGGAGGCAAGAACGGTCGGCAACCCTCAGGAGTAATCCCTTCGCGGGCGAGTATTGTTGGCCTCGGCCGTACGCGCATCGGTCCGAAACACCAGAAGCAATTCGACGCCTTGTGTCCGCAGGTAGAGATGTGTGGACCGTCCGCGACCACGGTAAGAGTGAACCACTCATTGTCACTGCTGATAACCTTGCGGGCCGGCACCCGGCGGTAGATCCCCCCGGTGCCATAATCCGCGGGCTTCGTACGGTCGTTGTCCTTGTAACGGTTATGGATCTGGGCCTCATATCCATTCTGGTACTGGCCTGGAATGCAACGGAAGAAGACTCCGCTATTGAGCCACTTCCCGTTGGTCTTGCAATCCAGTTGCAGCACGAAGTTGTCGAACTGCTTATCGGTTTGCAGATCGCCCGGGCCGTTGGTGAGGCGGATCTCGCCGTCATCCGTCACCGCGAACTTCGACGCCTTCCGCTTGGTTTCGCCCTTGAACGGTTTCCAACCAGTGAAATCCGTGCCATTAAAGATCGGCTCAAGATGGCGACACCAGTACCGCAGGTCGCGAAGCACAAGCTTTTGCTCGGCGGGGACGTGAAAGGCAATGGTAGTCGCCGGGGCGAAGTCACCCTGGACACCAAATCCTTTGGTGCCGCGTGCCCAAATGCTAATGTCGTTAGGTTCCACTTGGGCGGAGAACTGATGCCATCCTTTTTCTGTCTTCGGAGCCACATGTATGAATGGTCTCTCCTTATAATCGTTGATGGTCAATAAGGCATCCTTTGCATCATCGGTCAGGGCATCGAAGCGGAGGTTGCCATATCCGAACCGTGTGTTGAACGTCGCCGTCGTCGGCTTTGGGCCCCCCAATATCAATTCGCCATCTTTCACTTGGGCTTCGCCATCGATGTGCCAGCCGAACGTGCTTTCACCGTCAAAGAGGAGTAACCAGAACCAGCGGCGGTCCTCGGTTTCTTGTGGCGACGGCGTATTCGAGTTCCCGTCCGAAATGCTACAAGAGAACGTAGACCCAACGGCAAGCGCAAGGATCAAGGCACTCGATAAGTACTTCACGGTTATCTCTCCAAACGAGTCGTGATTGGCAGAGCTCGCGGCGGTGCTCGCGGCGCCGCTTATACCAGTTTCGCGTTTAGATGAATCTCGGTGCCGCTAAGTGCCTTCGAGACGGGGCAGTTTTGTTTCGCGTCTAGGGCCTGTTTTTGAAAAGTGGCATCATCGATGCCGGGAATTTCGGCCTCTGTCTCAAGGTCGATTCTCGTGATGGCAAACGCGTCTCCGACCTTTTCTAGTTTTACTTTTGCAATGGTGTGAATGCGGGTCGGCGTTATGCCAGCGCGCGAAAGTTGGGCGGCCAGCGCCATCGTGAAGCAACCGGCGTGGGCCGCGCCGATAAGCTCTTCAGGATTTGTGGCCGATTGGCCTTCTTCAAATCGTGACTTAAACGAATAGGGGCCATCGAAGGCGCCGCTTCCGACTTTCAGCCGTCCGCTGCCTTGGGCCAGATTACCTTTCCATTCTGCTTCTGCTTTGTGGGTCGGCATAAAGTCTCCTTTCATTCGTGACTAAACTTGTACTGGATTTTGCCCCGCGTTCGGCCGGCGCGGGACAACGAGTTTGGCGACAAGGATCTGGACGGTTTCGCCGAGTTGGTTTCGGGTCTCACATCGGACCGTCGCCATGCCACGTTCCGGGTGCGATCGTGACGGTTTAAGTTCAAGGACTTCGCTCTCGACGTGGAGGACATCACCCGGTCTAGTCGGCTTGGGCCAGGTGATTTCTCCGCCGGCCCCAATGAGTCCCCCGGCGATGGGCAAGCCGCTTGTCACCAAAAGCCGCATCGTGATCGCTGCCGTGTGCCAGCCGCTTGCGACTAGTCCTCGGAACATGCTGTCTTTTGCGACCGCGGCATCAAGATGAAACGGCTGGGGATCGAACTGCTTTGCGAAAGCCGTTATCTGCTCCTCGTCGATGAGATGCATGTCGCTTGTGAATCGATCTCCAACATGCAAATCGTCGAGAAAGCGAGGCTCATGTCCGTCGATGCGATTTAGGTTCGTCACGAGGTCACTCTGGGGCGAAAGAAGGACTAGACATTGTCATGATAGGGCGGGCAGTGCCACGCGATCAGAAGAAGGAGCAACCACTCCGTGTCGCTTTGTCCCGCGTGTCCACCGGCACCAGGTTGTCGTGACCCTAGACAGTTCGGACTAAGCCCGAAACCAACGGGAATTCGGAGCGCGTGTGTGGTTCGGGATATCTACCATTTCGCTCTTGAACCCCGTATGGACTTGCGTAAAATGCAAGTGACGCCCAATTCTTGATGAGGAGAAAATCGATGTTGAAAGCTTGTGTGCAGCCTCTGTTGGCCCGTTTCGTCTACTGGATTGCCCGGGAAGTAGCTTTTGAAGCCATGCCCCTACGTATCACTATTCCGGCAGCTGAAAATACGTCTGTGATTATCCCTTATTCGTGTGCTCCCCCTCCGTCTGCTCCCTCCCCGACCCCGCCAAGGCTTTTCGAAGTCCTCGGCGAAGACGCGCAGGCCGTTGGTACCGCCAATGGTGCGTTTTTGCGAACTTCGGGAATGCTTTGGGGTCACTAAGGGAGCTCTATCATGACGTGTCTGTTGCACGGCGAGCTCCCAAATGTTTTCAGGGAGCCGTTTTATGCGAAGTGGAAAACAGTCGCTTACGGAGAAAGTGCGTTGCGTTGAAGAAGCACGTTCGATTTTTTCGAAGTGCCGTCAGGATGATGAGTGCACTGCGGCCGCCAAGGTCGATCTGACATGGCGGATCGTCAAATGCACCGAGAGCTTGGCGCAGTACAAGCTCGGCAACGAGAGCTTGGGGGATAACTTGTTTGTTAAAGCGATGGGAGGCTTTCGCGAGAGCGGGTAATGAAAACATCGGCAACTGAACTAACCAAGGCAGACAGTGTGCGCGTCGGAACGACGATTCGTCGGCTTCGAGAGTCGAAGGGGATTCTCCAGGACGAACTTGCCGACCGGATCGGAAAAACCGCATCCACTGTGTCCCGTATCGAGGCAGGTCTTCACTTAATAGACTGCCATACGTTGTTCGCGATCGCAGAAGCATTGGGAATTTCCCCAATGCGACTTGTTTGGGATTCGAATCGCGAACTATGGAGCACGAAGCCCTGGCTGAAGAAAATTGACGGTGAGATGGAAGCCGTCCTCATGAAACTGGACAAAGCGTTTCAAGAATAATCGCAACGGAAAATCAGTTGTGGATATGGCGGGTAAGTTTACCCGCCAGAAACATTATTTGCGCCGGGCATGATGACGGAAAAGATACTCGCCGCCTTCGAGGCCGCCGTCAACCATGGTCAGAATGTTTACGTGAAGTTTGAACAGATGGGAGGGAAACCCACGAAGATTGTTGGAATTCGACGATGGACGGCAAAGCAAAGTCCGCCATAAAGTCATCATGGAGCCCAGTTGTTATTGAGTCGGAACCAACCGGCGTAGCCCCCCGACAGGGCGCCTCGCTGAAGGCGATGAGCTGTAGCGGCACACAATAGTGACCGAGAGCACGGTGCTTGAGAGCCGACGCTTATGCGGAGGCTTCTTGAGTACAACATCGCAAACTCGACGATAGCTCAAACAGAATGTACAACGACGTGAAGTCGACGTTCGCCGCCAACCGCCAAGCCATCGTCGTCATTCATGGTATTGGAAACCAACGACCGATGGACACATTGCGTCCCTTCGTGGACGCTGTCCTTGAAGTCGATGCTGCAAAAGAGCAGGATCCTGCGTATTACAGTAAGCCCGACGATCTGTCCGGTACCTTTGAGTTGCGTCGCCTGCAGAGCCGGGACAGTCGCCCGAGGACTGACTATTTCGAGCTGTACTGGCAACATCTGGTGCCGACAGCAAGCTGGCAAAGGATCGGGGCGTGGCTTGCGCTCCTGCTCAAGCGGCGGCCGGGAGACGTGCCTTCTTCGCTTCGCGGGCTTTGGATCCTCACCTGGTTGATCGCCACCGCTGTCGCCGTCCTTCTCCTCCTGACGATTCTGTTGTGGCTCCTCCCGGGCGTCTTCACAGCTCCGACCTGGGTGACGGCAACGGCGACCTATCCGCTAGGCTTGGCTGTAGCGCTGCTGGTCGTCCAGGGAGTGATACTAAACCATGTAGGTGACGCAGCTATATATCTGAGTCCGGAGCCGCGTAACATTAAAGCGCGTCAGGCCGTGCGGGACGCTGGCGTCGCCCTGATAGAGCGCCTGCATGCGGGTCTGGACGCGGGCCGGCCCTACGACAGGATCGTCGTGGTCGGCCACAGCCTGGGCAGCGTCATCGGCTATGACATCCTGACCTACGCTTGGCCACGCTTCAACGAACGGCACGAGCGACCAGAGCATCCGGCGCACAACGCTCTGCATAGGGCCGAGGCTGCGGCCAAGAACCTCTGGCGTTCGGCAGGCGGGGCCGACGAGAAAGCCCTCCAACAGGCACGGGACGAATGGACGCAAGCGTCCCGGCTACTATGGATAGAACAGCGAAGAAACCATTTTCCCTGGCTTGTGACCGACTTCATCACGCTGGGCAGTCCTTTGGCCCACGGCCTCCTCCTGATGGCGCGAAGCCGTGCCGAATTCGATCGGAAGAAGTTACAACGCGAGCTTCTCACCTCTCCCCCGCAGTTGGAGGACGGGCGGAGGCTTTCGTACCGGATCGAGTACAATCTCGCCAACGGGGCCCCGCGATCGACGCGTGCGCTCAACCACGCGGCCGTGTTCGCTGTGACGCGCTGGACGAATCTGTTCTTTCCTGCACGCTTCGGCCTGAAGGGAGATCTGATCGGTGGCGCAATCTCCGACGCCTTTGGCCCCGGGGTCATCGATGTGCCTGTTGTAACCGCGACCCGCGGCGGCTGGCTGGCCCACACGAGCTACTGGCAGCCACACAAGTCGGATCGGCGCAACCCCGACTCGGCGATCAATCAATTGACCTTGGCGCTCGATATCCGGCGGAGGAACATAAAGGGTCTGGCCATCACCGACACGGCGAACGTCGAAGCGGCCGGGCCCATGACTCCGGAACAATGAGATGAATGCCACTCTGTATGCGCATGTTCCCGGCTTGAAAATCAACTGTGTCGAAGCGCCCCTTGCATGCGGGCGACTGGCAACGCTGCCCTTCGACGAGTGGATCGCCCTGGAGTCCGAATTCGAGTATGCGGACCGGAAGTACGCGAAGGCCGATCCTGTGTTCTGGATCCGTGACCTCAACATCGACGACGAAGCCACACAAGAAGCGTTGTCACGGAGGGCGTATGACGCCGTGTGGCCTATGCACACAGCCCTCTTACTGGACAGAGGCACGCCGCTCATTCCAACACCGACGCTGTCGTGCTGTTACATAGCCATGCCTGCGCGACCCGAGCTATCGGATACCCTAATCCGCCCTGTGACCCGGCTCATTGGCGCGATGGAGCGCGAGTTCATCGTTTACGGGTCTCCGCTGACTTACGACTACAGCGCCGAGGACTTGGCTTCGGTCGACGATCTGTGTCGCTTCATTGAATCGAGCGGGGTATGTGGCAGATGTGACGACGTTAGCGCCGGCATCGAAGTGCTCGAAGAAACGGCGCGGCCTGACAGCTGGTATGGAGGCGACATGGTTTTCTGCCAATTGCACGGATTCGTCCGGTGTATGGCGGCGACCGAAACCATCTTGTTGCCGCCTGAGGAGGAGCTCGGGAGCGGCGAGATAACTCAGACATTTGGTCGTCATGCGGCGGCCTTGGTAGGCCCCTTCCAAAACGACAGGGACCGAGCAGCAAAACACTTCGCAGACCTTTACCGGTTTCGAACCGAATTGGTGCATGGCCGCTCGATCCCTGATCAGCAAGATCCATCCGTCGCAGCGAGGCTCCGCGAAGGCCGTCAACTGCTCAGAAACGTCGTTTGCGGCGCGCTGATCTTGAGTAACGCCAGGTCTGACGGTGTTCCGCTATGGCTCCTCCTCAAGGAATCCTGGGACAACCCGAGTTGCCAGACCATGCTGACCGCAGTCCTCCAAGCAGGAGTGCGCGCGTGACCGCCGCCTTGCCTCCTACACTGAGACTTTACTTTCCGCTCTGGGGCGTGAATTTCGACAGTGACGGCGTGGGCGGCATTGGTCGTGGCGTGGCAGTTTATGTGCCGGACCCCGACGAATGGCACACCATTCAGAAGAAAGACGTCTGGATGGCACAGTGGCGCAGCGAAGGGGGACGAGGCGAGGGGCCGACGCCTCCCTGCTGCATTGTCCTGTCCACACCACTCGAGAACGCCAGTTCGATCCATGCGGCAATTCACGAAATGGGAGAAGGGCTCTTGTCGACGGCTCGCGCCGCCGTGACGGCGCTCCGTTTGTTCCGTCCGGGTTGGTTCCTCCAACCGGAGCAGGCGATGTACGTGTTCTACGCGCCGTCCCTGCCATTGAACGTTGTTCGCGCGCCCGGCCCCTATCGGCAGGTATTTGTCTCCAATCCTACCTGCGTTCCTCTGGCGCGGTTTGCACTCGAACTCGACAACCTGACTCAACGGCTAGACTCCCCGGGCCCGATCGCGGCGACGTGGGAGTTGTTGCAGGACTATCGGCGCTCGGGCGGTAACGCGTCCGTCGAGATCGCCATCGAGAGTTTCAACCGTTCCTACGGCTTCCAGCTGAGACCACAAAGCCGGGCTGCTAATCTCTTCACGGCGTTGGATGCTATGCTGGGAGGCATGAGCGCCTGGAAGATCGGCCACGTGCCCATCAAGCCACGCGGCTATGCGCGGCGCGTCGAGGCGGCGTTGAGATCCGCAACATCGCCAGCATTTCCGGGTGACGCGCGCGACGAGGCGCGGTGGCTACACTCTGCCCAAGGCGGCCGCGCGCTACGCAATGCGATCGCCCACGGGGCTGGCAGCGCGGTCGAGGCCGAGGCGCTGTGCGCTTACGAGCCGCTACAGGCCATGGCAAGGTCTCTGTTGCGGCAGTATCTCAGTTTTTCGATCATCTGGGCGCGTCGGCATGAAGAGACGGCCGCAAGGCTTGGTCTCGTGGCAGGAAGCCCGCTAGCGGCTGGCTACGTTACGACACTAGATGCGGAAGCAAAGCATCCAGGATCCATGCTGGACCTGTTGCGCGGAGCACATTCCGTTTGATAGGCATGACGTGACTGCCGCGCTGCACCAGTAAGTTGTGAGCCAATGACGCCAGTTGAGCGGCATATGCGAGGGAATCGGGCCCAGCCTGATCTCGAACAAACGCGGCCAACTCGCGCAGCAACGGTTCGCCGAGTTGCGGTTGCCCCTGCTTGCCATGTAAGTCGGCCAGTTCGTTAACGACGCGTGATACTCGGCGTCTTCGACAAATGCCGGATCAGCGCTGCTGGTAAATCGCGGATCGGAGAGGGTCAACGGTTGGAAGAATTCAGGCTCGTAGGTGCACTTTTGAATGGCATCTTCGTCGCTTGAGTTCAAAACATCCGGAAAGATACCGCTGGCCCAAAGTCCCCCTGCAAGGTTCAGTGAAGCGATGTCGCGATGCCGTCCACGCTTGACGATCGCGAGTAAATGTCCGAAGCCGAGTCGCACATCAGGTGTGAGATTTGCATCGGTTTCGGGGCCTGAAACATTGTCCGGCGGAAACCGCCTCTCGTAAATGTCCCGGGCGTAGAGAGCTTGAGTGATAGCGCCGAGCGGACTAATGGTCCCGATAAGGTTACCGTCGCGGTTGTAGCGATAGTGATATGAGACCAGCTTCGGCACACCGTCCTGTCGCGCATATTCCTCTTTGAAGATTAGATTGCCGACGCGATTGAATAGATAACGCGCTTGCCTCCCATCTCGCTCCGTAACAATCGTTTGATGCGTGGGGCGTTCGTGAAAATCGTATGGAAAATCAAAATCGTCCACCACATCGGCATAATCAAAAAAAATGTCGCCGTTTCCTTGCCGCTGACGGATGACTCGGCCATAGCTTACCAGGTTTGGCACTGAACCGTACTCGTTTTCCAAGTAAAGCTGGCCGTCGGCGTCAACAATGGAAATCAGGTTGTGTTGCAGATTGGCGTCGGAGTTGAACGTACCGGTGTATTCGTAGGTTGTGATCAGCGCTTTGTGCTGCGCCGTGGCGGGCCGTGTGACTGCGATCAGATCACCGAGATCGTCGTAATCGTACCTCCAGACACGATTCGAGAAATCGCGAATGGAGATAAGCCGGGCTTGTGTGTCGTACTCGAAATCGACAACGCGATCCGGATGGTTTACCTGCACTCTAATAAGGAGAGCGTCGTTGTAATCGAAATTGAGATTGTTACCAAAGCGGTCTTCGACGCGCGCAACGACATGAAACGACTGCAAGTTTGGATGCGGCTGATAAACGATCTGCTCACCGCCAGGTAACCGAAGAACGAAGGAGTTGTTGGCTTCCAGAATAATTCCATTCGAGCCGTCTGGCGGAATCCAGTAAGAGTGCTGCTCGTGTCTATGATAGACCTCCTCCCTCAACTCGCCGGTCGAACGGTAAATCACGCCAGTGGCGTCCTCGACACGCAGCCACAGGTTATAGCTGTGGTCCCAGTTGAAGCCCAACGGACCGTTGTAAAGCGCGAGCTGCGAGTAAGTTCTGGCGAAGGCAAAGTCCATGCCTGCGCCGTTCAGGTAGCAATCTGTCGCACTGTAAACGAAACTGCCATTGAACAGGTTGACTGGATCGGCGCCCTGAGCGACGTTGGGCGAAATTGGCGCAACATCTACTTTCGTCCTTAATGATAGCCGGTCACCGCCCTCCGTCGGCGGCATGATCCTAGGCGCGATTTCGTTGATAATCTCTTCTTTCAGGGCATCGAACCGTGGTTTAAAGTCTTGGTTGTTCGTGTTGAGACATTCTCGCAGCAGCGCTTTGAATGATTCGAGGTTCTTAGGCGTTATTTCGGGGTTATACACAAACTCGGTTGCGGCATCTTCAGCGATTGCGCTGTATGCCTTTCGCAGCCAATCGCGGATCTGGTCATCCGTCATATCCGGACTGACGCGGCCCAGATCCGGCTGAACAACGTCTCGGTCGGGCGTCGTCGAAGGACTCGTCGTCTCCGGTGCAGGCATGGTTCTCCTGAAACCTAAAACCGATAATAAGTCATGGAATCGTTTACTTGTTCGGACGATAGGCTGAGCGAAGCAACTTATCAATGATTGAGGTTCGCGCAGCCACTGCTTCAGCCGCCTCTGCGCCGACTTGTGGGTTGTTGAGCAACTCTCCTAGAGTTGTCACGCGATTCTTCACCAGCAGTTGAGTTAATCGAGGATCTATGTAATCCTTGTTCGCCAGCGTCGTTAATGAAAGATCTGTCGCACGTGCCGCGCTAGCAACAAGCGATTTGAAGACGTCGCTCTCGATGAACCGGCGTGGCTCGTAGGTAACGGAAGAAGCCGCGTCGAGCATCGAACGATTAATTAGACTCTGCTGCATGTTGAGATTGTTGGCAACTTCAGCCCTCACGTTTCTCGCATCGAGTGGCGCGGCTCGCAGCAGTGAACGAGTCCGACGTGCTGGCCACGCGATCTCACCAATCACCAAGTCACCCGGTCTGCCTGGAGGTTCCTGCACTTGCCTCAGGATGAAATTACCGTTCTCGTCGAACGTACCGCAGCTTTGAATGACACGCCGCGTGATTACTAGTTGTTTGACCGGAGTTTCTGGTGGCGGTGGTGGTGGATCGGGCGGCGGCGGTTAATCATCATCCGGAAAATCGCCCTGATCCTTCGGTCTCATTCTAACGGCAAAGGCTGGCGCGACCGTGGTGGTTTCATGCCCGGTGTCCAAGCCGGCCTGAATGCAAAAACCATCCATGCTTCGCGGCATGTGAATAACTAGGAACACTTCCTGAATCCCTTCTAACTTTCGTTCACCATCGATCAAATTGAACTCGGTTTGATTGGGGTTGGAAACTGTATGCGGGCGTGGCGCTACCACGAAAAGCGCTCTGTTTGATCCCAAATGGTAACCATTGAACAGCTGGTACATCTGGCTACTGGAAGTTGTTCGGCTCAACGTCTCTCGTGCTTCTCGGGAAGTATCAGTTTGGTTTTGAGTGACGGTCGTGTCGCTCTTGGTCCTCTTGGCTGATGCCGTGGCGCCAAATCCACCCACACTGAATCCCGCTGAACCAGAATACTCAGTGCTTTTCACGGATGTGCTGCCTTTGGTTAGACTCGTCGTATCGGTTGTGCCGGATAGCACTTCGCTGCCTTCAGTTACCGCTTCAAAAAGTTCACGCTTCTTTGGTTCAAAATCCATGATGTATGGGTAATCATCGGGAGCGACGCCGTCAGGATTGTTTGGGTAAACAGCGATTTGCATGATTGCTCCCAAACACGGCCAGTACTTCGAGGCCCATCCGCTGGCGGTGATGACTTCCCAAAGCGTGCTCTGCAAATCGTCCCACAAACCACTCTCGCGGGCGGTTTGCTTTGCATCACGCAATGCTTCTGATGGGTTCCACCCGGTTATGCTGCATGTCATTTTCAAATAGACGATTCGCGAATTAGGATAGGCGTCTGCCGTCTCTTCTTCCGGAACAATGTAAAAATAGACAGCCAGCGAAGGCCGCCACTTTGCAGGGAAAACCCGGTCGCCAAACTTGGTGTCGATCATGTCTCGCGAGAAACACATGCGGGTCCAAGTAATATCTTGCGGTGGTGTCAAAGTTTGGATGGACATACGCGCTCCAGGGCGAGAGTGGGTAAAGGATTTAGATTCCAGCCTGAGACGAACGTCGCGTCTTTAAGTCCGACATTGTCGGTGCGAGGCGACATGGCAAGAGAACAGGTCTCGGCAGCCGGCCCCGCTGTCCCGAGATAATAGGCAGCTTTCTGGTTAGCGAATTTGCCGCTGGTCCGGGGAGCCCGGTCGAGGGTCGCTGTACTTTCGGAGTGACCAACGGAAAAGAAGCGCTGGTCACGCGAAGAGTTCAGAAGCCAGTCTTATGAGTCGTTGGCGATCCAGCGTTCGATACCGTGCGTGTCGAGGTCGAGCGGGTCATCATCGCTACTTTCCAATACCGCGGACCAAGCCGTACGCCGCCAGCTTGCGTTCATCTGGGACGATGTGCCCGTCGTCGCGGCGCTCAAAAACTCCTTATCGAAGCACATACTCCCCGAGTCTCCAATCGGTGCCTGTTCGATAGAGCTATCTACGTCACACGAAGGGGCCGGTAGAGGTGGCGACGGAGCTAGGGCTGGTTGGACCTTCGGAACCAAAGGTTCTCGTTTACAGTCGCTTTGACATTCAATCGCACCAATATCAATTTGGCTATTCTGAATGCGCTTGTAGGGATCCCCGCGTCCGTCGTAGTCCGGTGCCCCTTTTGTTTCCGCGTCCGGATCTCCGGAATTCAAAGCAGTACTATTTGGTGGTAACAAATGTACCACAAGCTTATTGGTTTCAAATGTAGATCCAATCACCGGACCGCCCTTGTAGCCCAACGCCACGAGTTCAAAATCCGCGTCCAGCAAGTCACTGTCAAGAAAACCGCACGGCTCGTCGCCGCATGCCTTGTCACTAAGCAGGTTGTAGCCGAGAGATGTTATTGGATGTCTAACGTCATTTCCGGGACTCGCCAAACCGGGGACAGTCACCTTGTTGTTCGCAACGATGCTGTTGTAAAGTTCAACTTCATTGGCGCCAACTGCTAGATAAACACCGCCTCCTCCAGACTGCTGCCTCGGCACCTGTTCCGGGTCACCGATCTCAGACGTTACGCTATTATGCGCAATCGTACTCCAACGGATTCCAAACTTGGTGTTTGGTGGCGGATCAATGCCGCATTGGGAATCCGGGAATACATCTCCTTCTGCGGGCCATTTGATCCACACCCCGCCTGCGCTCATCGTTCTGCTTAATGGTGTTTCAGTGGTTACGTCGTGCTGAACCGAGTTCCCTGAAATAGTGGCGTTACAGATGTCTGCATTGGTCCGTGGCGCAACCATACCGCCGCCGTGTGCGGAAACCGCGTAGCCTTCATCTGCGCGTCCCTCAAGAATTACTCGATTATTAAAGATTGTGGTCGTTACGACAACCGTGGAAACTGGGCCGACATCGGGACTATCGTTGAAAATGCCTCCTCCTTCGGCGGTGAATTCTGCTCCCGACTTTGCCGCAGTGTCCGGCTCTGCGACGAGGGCCACTTCTAACCGGCCTAGGGCATTCTCTCCGACTCCGCTATTGGTGATCTTAAGCTCCCCTTGGCTTCGAATCCCGCCACCGTAGAAACTGATAGATGTCTCGCTCGCCCAGGTACACACGGCTTCTGCCCGTCTTAGTGGCGTTTCAATCATCTCACATACGGTATTTCCCTTGATCAGGCTGTAATCGATTTCCGCCTTTCCTGCAGTATAGATGCCCCCGCCTCCAAATGTGATTAGGGGAAACTCAGGATTGGCTTCGTGGAGGCCGGTCACCTTGTTGTTCCGGACTGTGGTCTGATGAACAAGGATGTTTCCGACATTGTAGATGCCTCCGCCAAAAGCACCAGAATATCCCGCTTCGCAAGGGTCGAAGGGACTAGAAGTGTCGCAAGGTCCGGCGATCGCCTCATTGTTTTCTACGATGCTTTCTAACAGTCGAAGGAAGCCTTGGTTGTAGAGGCCGCCTCCTTGGGGACTCCTTCCATTTTTGACCGTCAAGCCAGAGATTTCTACCGGGTTAGCCTCGTCGCCTCCGACAACGTTGAAGATTCTGCCCAGGGCACCACCGTTAATGTGGAGCACGCCGGCCCCTGGCCCGGATATCGTCATTGGATGCTGGATGGTCAGATCGCCATTCGACAGCATGATTTCTCCGGTAACGTCAAAATCAACGACATCACCAGCCATCGCATTGCCGATTGCATCACGCAAGGTGCAGTCGAGGGGGATTTCCGGCTTACATTCCCCGAAGCCATTGCTGTCTCCAGGTAGGTCAACCGTGATCAGCGCCGGCAATCGTCGTTGCTCCAATGTCTCGATGTGGGGGCGCCATCGGAAGGCATGCCGCCAGACCTGGGATCGGTGAGTCGAGGCCATCGCAGTACTCCTTTTTCGCAGCGCGCCAGGCGACCTCTTTTCTGTCTGCCATTCCTAGACACGCTCCCTTCAAAAATCGGACGCGCATTTCTTGGAAAAACGGAAAACTCTGCGCCGCCTGTCGGAAGTCACCTGGTACATCCGTGGTATTCAATTTTTTCTTTGATGACCTTCCGCTGCAGAATAGCGCCTTCTCGAGGGCCGCGCATCACTACGTAAATCTGCTTTCGATGCGCAAGCGCTACGGAGCAGCTATTTTCGGGGATTTGTCCGAGAAGCACGGTCGTCCACCGTCCACGTCGGAGTTTCATGCCGAGATCAACCGATTTGCAACCGTAAGGTGAAAAATCTGAAACCAGATCACAAGCCTGTTTCCAGCGGTAGTTGCAATGTTGATCAGTCGGGTTCTCGCCCAAAGCATGCGACATGGGTGAAGCAAGTAGACGTGCTGAATGGAACATCGAAACCATCGAGGCGCACTACGGCGTGTTGGCGATAGGAAAGTGGGGGAGTCCTACGGCGAGGGCATTTCCGGTTTCCTTGAAGAATGCCTTTAGAAGCGCGATTGCGCGAAGGTATCAGCGAAATCAATAGCCCGGTAGGATGACAACAGAATCGACGTGTCGGAACGAAGCGCGCAAAATCAATCGGCGTCCCGTGATCATGCAGTTGGTTGCCGGCAAGATAAACGGGAACGATAGCGAACAGTCATTACCACCCAGCGTTCTACACCCTGGCGCTTTCCCGCGTGGTGATCCAGTAAAATAGAGCAGAGGCAAAACAAAGCGAGACCGGTCGTCAGGAACAGGAGGTTGAATGAGCGGCAACGGGCGTGATACTGGAAATTTGGGGAAGCACACCGAGCGCGCAAAGCTAATCAAGGAGGTATTGCTGGCCGCCGCTGCAGTGATGACTGTCGGGGCGCTGCTGTATTTGAACTGGCGTATCGCACTGTTTGTCTCACTTGGGCTATCCATAATCGTGTCAGTATACGTGCTTTTCTTTTGGAATGTGCCAAGCCGGATTGTAGGTGGGATGCCCAAGAGGTGGATCGAGGCACACCCACATTTGAGACGGGCCCTTATTGGCTGGCTCGTCGCAGTCATTTTCATCATTGGAGGCCTTGGATGGGCGTTCACGAGCAACGGCCACTCCCCGCACCACGCCGATGTGCAGGGGCAGGTCGATCCCGACCCGAACGTGATCTTGGTGGCGCGGCTCGATGGGCCGGACAAGGACTACGGCGTCACCGAGATCATCGTCAATCGCCTCCGCGAGGCGGTGGTGGAATTCCCCGACGTGAACGTGAAAGTACTCGACGAGGTAATCAGTCCCATCCAAGGCAGTGAGTACGCGAGGCAGAAAGGTAGGGACGAAGGGGCCGGAATTGTCCTATGGGGCTGGTACCGGAAGACGTCGGAGAAGACCATGATCGACGTCCACTTCGAGATGTTACGGCGCCCAGTCCGTATGCCGACTGGAGACGAAACAACTAGCCTGGTCTTGGCGGCTGCCGACTTGGAGGCGTTCAAAATCCAGCAAGAGCTATCGGAGAAACTGAACTGCCTCGTCCTCCTCACGGCAGGGCTGGTGCAGTACGAAGCCAAGGAATACGACGGAGCCATTGCCCGGTTCACAAGAGCCATAGAACGCTACGCTGCCGCCGAGCGACTCACTAAGGCAGACGCTTTCTTCCTATTCCGAGGCAATGCCTACGCCTTCAAAGAAGACTACACGAAGGCAATCGCGGACTACGACCGCATGATTGGCAACTTTGAACCCGGTGAGCGGGCAGAAGGGCTGGCAAGCGCCCTCACCGCCCGTGGCATGGCCTATGTCCGCAACCGAGAACTCAAGAAAGGCCTGGCTGACTTCGACCGTGTAATTCCATTGAAACCGCACACCGCCTACGCCCACAATAACCGCGGGGCGATCTCGTTCCAGGTCGATCGGACGAATGCGCAACACGCGCTGGTGGACATCAGCCGCGCCATCGAGTTGGCCCCAGGCGTCTCTATGGCGTACAGAAACCGCGCAGATTTACGTCGAGATTGGTGACTATGAGAAAGCGTTTAGGGATTGCGACGAGATGATTTCAAGAGGCGTCGAAGTAGCCAACGCCCGGTATATACGAGGCAACGCCTATTTCGATATGAGGAAGTTCGACGACGCCATCGCGGAGTATAGCCTTGCTTTCGACAAGGATCCTGAGATGATCAGGGCGCTCTACAGCCGCGGCAACGCCTTTCGGGAGAAAGGGAGTTTTCGCCGCGCGATCATCGACTACGACCGAGCGATCAACTTAAATCCGCACTTCGCCTTCGCTTATGCCCACCGTGGGATCGCCTACATGCAAATGGGGAATCTCACGGGGGCGGCTGACGACTTCGATGCCACGATCGCGCTCGACCCGAACAACGCGGAAGGCTACGCGAACCGCGGTATTCTGCGTGCTAGGTCGCAGGATTATGACCGCGCTATCGAAGATTACGTCCATGCCATCAAACTGAACCCGGAGGACTCCACACCGTACTTCAACCGCGGCATTGCGTATAGTAACATAAATCGACTCGATGACGCCATCGCAGACTACACAACCGCGCTACGGCTCAAGTCGCGGCGGGAGGTCGATGTTCTCAACAACCGTGGCAACGCCTACTGATCGACGGCAACTACGTCTCCCCATGAGCGGCAATTAGGAATCCCCAGGGTTCCCTGGGGCGACCGGTTCCGGTCGCGAAGCCGCGTCGTTTGAGTTCGTCTCCAATTCGATGGCTTTCTTGGCCTGTTCCAGCCGGTAACTGGTAATGTTGAGTTCCAGGATCACGCTGTGGTGTACGAGTCGATCGATGGCCGCCGCGGTCGTCATCGGATCCTTGAAGATCACTTCCCACTTGGCGAACGGCAAGTTGCTGGTGAGCAACACACTGCCGCGTTCGTACCGCTCCGCCAACAGCGTGAACAACACTTCCATTTCCTCCCGGCTCTGTTGAACGTATCCGATGTCGTCGATGATCAAGGCATCGAAGGCGCTGAGGCGCTTCAACACTTTGCTTAGCTTCAAGTCGCGCTTGGCTACCAGTAGTTCCTGCACTAACAGACTGCACGTGCAGAAGTAGATCTTGCGGCCGGCACGGATCAGTTCCTGGCCCAAGGCCGACAACAGATGCGTCTTCCCCGAACCCGATCGTCCAAAAACCAAAATGTTCTCGTGTCGATCCAGGAAGGTTCCGTCCATCAGCGTGCGCACTTGGCGGGCCACCTTCGCCGGCAAACGCTTCAAGTCGAAATGCGGCAGATCCTTCTCCGGCGGAATCCGGGATTGGCGCAGCAAACGCTCGATCCGGTGGGTCCGCCGGGTCTCGCATTCCTGCCGGCTCAACTCTAAGAGATACTGCTCGTACGACAGCGTCTCCTTCTCGGCACGCCGTGCTTGCTCCTCGAAATTCGCTCGCACCGACGGCAGATGCAACTCCTTCAGATAAGCGACCAAACTGGCCTTCACGTCCTTGTTCCGGCTCATGCCATTCCTCCGTGAGTAACTTGTCGAAATCGGCCAAATTCACCGGTGCGACGCTCACCGCCGTTACCGGCGCCGCTTGGCTCTCCCTCAGCAACACTTCCACTGCCATCCGGCTGATCGGCTGCTCGCGTTCCATAAGTACACGCAAGGCTTCCTCGACCGCCTCTTCGCTTTCGTGTGCCGCCAGGTGCAGAATCTCCAGGTATTCGCGATCCGCCCGCGCGGGGCCGGTCTCATGCAACAGATCGTAGGCCATGCGGAAGCGGCTCGTCGGGAACAGACCTTCCCGATAGCGATAGTCCGCCAAGGCGCCTGGCTTCCGCACCAAAGCGTCGATGACATGTCGGTAATTGACGTGTTGTTTGCACCGGCCACGCAAGCGCGGCAGCGCCTCCACCAACTTCTGGCCGTACCAGACTTCCAAGTGATCCAGGTAAATCCGCACCTCGACTCGTTCGCCGATCAGCCGGCTATTGACCGAGTAGACGTTATTTTGGACGCGGATCACGCTGCCGCTGCTCACCGTGACTCCCAGTCGTCGGCACGTCTCCAGCCGGCGGGCCGGCAACGGTCGCAACGCCGTGCTCTCCTCGGCCAAGCGCTTGGAGCGGTTCGCGTTGCGGAGCCGGCACACCTCCGCCAGGAACGCGGTGTACTGTTCGCGACTGGCAAAGTCACGGCTGCCGCGCAATAACAACGCCTGCTCTACGGCCTCCTTGAAATGCCGATGCGATGCTTCGGCATCCCCGTTCTCGTGCGCCGCCCGCGCTTGAATCTTCTCGCCGGTCAGTTGGTAATGCGCCAGCAACGCCTGGTAGCGGGCCGTGAAGTCGCGCCGCTCCGAGAGGTTGTTCACGGCGCTACTCAACCGATCGCTGCGATGCCGTTCGGGCACACCGCCCAATTCTCCTAAGGCATTCTGCAATCCTTCGCTCAAACTCTCGAAGCTCTCGGAGAAGCAGAGCGTCACTGATTCCCAGTTCGAGTAGGTCAGCACGAAGTGATACACCATGTGATCGAATCGCTGGCCACCGATCGTGACGTTCAAACGGTTCATGTGCGTGAAGTCCGAGGCACACAGCCGACCAGGATGATGCACCTGGCTGAAGTACACTTCTTGCCCGGGGCCTTGGGTCGCCCGCCATGCCTTGACGCGCCGTTGCAACGTCCGCAACTGAGTCTCATCAAAACGTGCGGGATACTTCTGCACCAACCAACCCCACAGCGTCTTGGCCTGCAAGCCCGGCGCCTGTTCCAGAAGCGCGGCCAGTTCCGGCCAGACCTCGGCAAAAGGATCCGGCCGGGTTCGCCACTCGCGTGGCGGTACGACTTGCTCACTCGGGAGTCGTCTCATGTTCCAATACCTCCGTGCCGTCTTCTGATCGACGCCCGAATTCTGGGCGGCCCTGCTCAGCGTCTGTCCTTGACCCAAGAGCCGGAACAGACGGCGAATATGGACATCCGTGACCTTCGCCATCGCAAGCTCCTTCCATGATGGAACTTGCGCTAGCGTATCACACGGACAACCAGGGATTCGTAATTGTCGTCAGGGGAGAAGTAGTTGTCGCTATACAGCCTACCTGGAAAAGGGGGATACCACCAAAGCATTCGCTGACTATGATCGGGCGATCATGATCGATCCTAAGTACGTCCTAGCCAGACTCTCTCGCGGGAGAGCATACGCCAAGAACGGCAATAAATCGTCAGCCATTGAGGATTTCAAAACGGCGTTAGCGTTGGTGGGGGACAATCACGAATTAAGGCCGTCGATCGAAATGGCTTTGCGAGCCCTTGATGCTAATTAAGATTTTGGAGCAAGCCCTCTGTCGTTTGCTTATCGCGTCCCCCTTCACCTTTAGGAGAACATTGCACTTACGCAGAAGCCCTGAACACGTAAGCCCCTTCCACCACCTGCTTCACGTCGCCGTTGACCTTCAGTCCGGCCTGTCCCGTCTTCGCCAATTGCACGTCCTTTTCGTTCTGACGGATCGACTCAACGGTCATGGCCTCGTAGCCAGTGGCCGCGAGTACGAACACCCGATCGCCTTTCGCAACGGGTGGGTCGGCATCGACCTCGACGCCAAGTACGCCAATCCTCGGGAATAGCCGGATCACCTCGCCGACGTAGGTGCAATTCGGCGGCCAGCAGGCAATGAGCCCAGTCCCCTTGATAGCTTCGCGAAGCCGGGTCAGTGGCCATTTGTGGTCGCGCGCCCCCTTGATGTACCAGAGAAGGTCGGGCGCGAACACCAGCGACACGCCGCAGGTTCTGAGCAACTCGGCAAGATTGTCGTCCAGCTTTCGGCAGCTCTCGCGAATTTCCGGCGGCACGTGCTGCTGGTGGTTGACGACGCACAGCCCGTGGATCGTCTTATAGGGGAATTCGCAGCGAAGTTGCAGAAGTCTGACCATCACGCCATTCAAATCACGAATGGTTAGAATTCCGTCAAGTTCGATCACGAACACCGCCACCAGCAGGTCATCCACGTCGCACCGGAATCGCTCCGGAGCGGTCCCGGGGAGCGGATTCAGTATTTCGTGATCCACGATCGGTCCCTTATCGCTCATGAACACGTCCATGATGTCGGCGTTGTCCGCCAGGATGACGGCGAGCGACATTTTGACGAACAGCGGTAGGTCCTTGGCGCTGCCATGAACCGCGCGGCGATGCGTGCCCCAGAGCATGTCATGTGCCAAGAACTCCTCGGCGTCGTCTGCCGGAATGTCGTGCCGTTCGACCACCTTGACTCCATCAGCCGCGTACTCAACGTCGAACAAGATGCGGCCCTTCAACATCCCTTTAACGTCGTACCGCTTGAACCGCTTCATACTGTTAACTTCATTGTCGTCGAGCCAGTCGAATAGCCACGTCATCGTTTCTGCCGCGCGTAGCATCGGGCCGTGGGCGAAGTGACTCACGCGGTGCCCCTCGTGCACAATCTTGTGCCTCAGCTCGCGCGTTTGCCCGAGTTCGTTCCGGAGCCGCACGCCGTTGATGTAAGGAATCCACGAGAGGAGTGGACCGGGGATTGTCCGCTTCGCGAGCTGAAGGTAGTTGTTCAGTCGAGTCAAGAACTTCGTGGCGGTGATCTCGAGTGCGCATTTGACTTGTACTGTCGATTTACCGCTCTTCCGCAGTGCCTCGGCGTATTTTGCCTCGAGCAGCACTTCGAGCGCGGTGATGAGAGCTCGAATCGAATCGCCAAATCGTCCCGCGTAGAAGTAGCTCCAAGCATCGAGGAGAATCGTCTCGCCGGGCGTCTCCGGCTGGAAAAGGAACTGGCTCACCTCTTCGACGGTGGCCAGATTCGTCGGCTCTGACTTTCCATGCTTGCTTTGCAGTTCAAGACGGTACTCCAGGTCAGCATACGGGTAAATCGACACGCGCAGGAAGTAATCCTTGAACCGCACGAACCATATCGGCACAGTGGCTTCGGTGACTTCTTGTACGAAGGGGTCATAGGACACCCGTCGGTAAGCCGTAATGAGTGCGTTCACGACCGGAAGGTGGCCCGCGACGAGTGCGGTGAAATAATGTGCCGCGTGCCCGCGGCTGAGCGGCTTTTCGTGCATGACGCCTTCCAGCGCGCTCTGCAGGGCCGTCGTCTCGATTATGAAAGTGGTCCTGTGAATTCGGGCGGAGCAGCCGCTTTTGCTCTGATCAACTTGCTTCTGGATTGCCGACGGGGGCACGTCGCCCGGCCTCACGATGAACGCCGTCGAAGAGCGGTTTTTCAAGTGAGTGCTAGTGAGCTGAATCTCTTCGCAGCCGTGCACCACCTCGATCTTTACCGTCGCCTGGAGCTCTACGACAAGCTAAAGCAAATGGGATTTCTGCCATGGATGGACACACCTGACATGCTGGGAGGAGAGGAGTGGGCGGCTGCAATAGAAAGGACGATTTCGACATCTGACTTTGCTGTGTTTTGTCTTTCTTCACACTCGTCCGAAAAACGCGGTTATTTGAGAAAAGAATTGAAGATGGCCCAGAGCGTTTTGGACAAATTGCTTCGCAGCGACATTTTTATCATTCCGGTTTTTCTGGAGAAATGTAAATTGCCCGAAGAACTTGCTCACCTCCATACCCTCGATTTGTTCCAAGAAGGCGGCATGAGCCGCCTTGAAACGAGCATTCGAGAGGGCGCCTTGCGCCGCCCGCGGCCAAATGGCGACGAGCGAAAACTCTCCACTGAGGTAGCAACGCACCCCTTTGATGAGGAGGCCGTCTCGACGATCGTGGGCCGTGTGGGAGTGGATAATCTCACGCCGCGTATGCTGAATACTGCCTGTGGGGGCCTTTTGATGTTTGCAGCAGATGACAAGGAAGAGAGAATTACGGCGGCCTTCGTGAAGAGAATGTGGGGGAAAATAGGCGCCCAGGTTCTCGCAACCGAAGGAGATATTGAGCGCCTCGCTCGGCTTGTCAAGCATCTGATGGCGCATGACGGGAAAATCGACGAGGACAGCGTAAGCCTGGAATCACTTCTTGAAATGCTTGGTCGCGGTCACGGAGGTTTTGGCGATTTGCTCGACATGTTCGGTCCCTTCGAGGATGTTTTTCAGATTGAGGATCGCGACGGTAGCATGCAAGTCCTGTTAAGCCCGTTGATCGATAAGGACTTCGTTCGAAATGTGTTTCTAAAGAAGAGCACAGATGAGTTTCGTCAGGAGTTTCAACGAAAGGACGAGGACCCACCTGAAGCTGGAAGTGTAGTATTAATTGATCCGGAATTGCCCTCCTTGCCGGGTAGGGCGAATCACAATGCGAGAAGTGTCGCCGCATTACTGCGCGACTTCCGAAAGAGTCGGGCCGAACTTGTACGGCAGTTGGAGGCGTTTCCGGACAGCATGAGCGGACACGCGGCGTTGCATCCACGGCTTAAGATGCCCATGAACGTCGTCGACCTTGCGTACTTCGTGGCCGAGCATGACGACTACCACTTGACCCGAATCAGTGAGCTGTTGCGCTCCGACAAAGGGTACGCAACCTAGATAACAGTCCAAGCCTGTGTGGGAGTATCGAGCTGTTCGTCGATGGGGGGATGGCGCAAATCTGAGCGAGTACCACCCATGGGCGTCCACTTCCAATCGGCCCGCGGCGTCATAGACGTACGATCCGTCGGAGTGCTGCCGAACAAAGAGACGTAACGTGGACATGATTTCTCCTGGGGTCTTCCTGTTGCGGCAAGTTCGCCATCATTCGAATCACTCCTGATTGGCGCGAATGCTGCCAGCGGCATTAGGGTTTTGGCGCTGCGAAACATTTTCTACCTCGGAGTATGCGGTCGCCGCTTCGTTCTTCGCCGGGGAGTCGCCGCCGTGTCGCTGGAGGGATCGCCTGGCCGGCGATGAAGGCTTGTGCGGCTTCGCGTTGGGCGTCGAGGGAGTTGAAGTCGTGATCGAGGCCCCGTCGCGGCCCCACAACCGCCACGTGGGGCCGCAGGCCGCCCGGTGGGACATCGGAATTGAAGTTTTTTAAGGGCCGCGACGACGTTTTTGCTCCGGAAGGGGAACGATGACATTCCGCAAGCCAACGCTAGGAGCCGATGACGGCGGGAGGGCGCATGGAGTATGCGCCAAGGGTGCGGATGAATTTGCTAATGACATTGAAAAACGACTTGGTCGGATGGGCAAACCAACCACCGCAGCGGTTCGGCAGTTGCGACGGGAAATGAGCCGGCATGTGCGAGATTGGGAGGGGCGGTCGGTCATCGAAGTCGCCGAGCGATTGGTGCAGCGATCCCATTTCTTGCTTCGCTTCATAGCGTATGAATTGATCCTGTTTCATCGATCCGCCATGCGGGGGATACGCTCAAGAGATTTGGAGCGCCTGGGGCACGGGATAGACTCCTGGCAAGCCGTTGACACGTTTGCGAGTTATCTGTCCGGGCCGGCATGGCGAGAGGGCCAGGTACCTGACACGCTGATCCGTCGATGGGCGCGCTCCCCCGATCGATGGCGGCGCCGGGCGGCGCTTGTGAGCACCGTGCCACTCAACAACAAGGCACGTGGTAGCCGCAGCAAGCAAGGAGAACCGCAACGCACGCTCGACGTGTCCCGTTTGCTCATTCACGATCAGGACGACATGGTCGTCAAAGCACTGTCTTGGGCCTTACGGGAGCTTGCGAAGAGGCACCCCACGTCGGTGCACCAGTTCATGAGGCAATACAAGGGTAACCTGGCTCCGCGCGTGGTGCGAGAGGTGGGTAACAAACTTGTCCCAGCACAATAGAAATGTCCGCATTTAGTGCACATTAGAAATGTCCGCTTTTGGATTCTTCAGTTTAAAGCGTCGCCACGGATGATTCGGAGGCGGCTTGCATGGTTTCCGCAACACCGGGGTGGGTGCCGGAACGGAAGGAGGGCGTAGCCCGACTGGAGTTCCGGCACCCACCCCGCTCGCAGCCATCGTGGGTGCGGTGCCCCGACGCGATCTTGGTGCTTGGATTTCGTGCCACTTCAAATACTGTTGGCGAAAACGGATCCGCAGCGTTCCGTCCCGACGCTCTTCCAAAAGCACCCGTCCGCCACGCAAGCCGGGCAACGCCGGCGGCTCCAATTGAAACAACCGGTTGGACCACCGCACCGTGTAGTCATTCGCCACTGTCCGCTGATGCTGGGGACATAAAATCACCGCCAAATCGTTCCGTAGGCCCAGCAGTCGATGTGCGTTGCTCTTCTCCGCCGGTCGGACCGTGAACCGCCGGTTGTATTCGGGGACCAACTGCCGTCGCAACACGTCATTGGCCTGAGCCCGTGTCGTCACGCCTAAGAGCCGAAGCTCCTTCACCCACCGGTCTTGGGCCAGGCCGAAAAAACGTTCCACCCGACCCTTGGCCTGAGGACTATGTGCCAAGATCAATCTCACATCCAATTCCTTCAATGCTCGGCCAAATTGCGTCAAGCCGTCGACCGCCCGGCCCTTACTTTGCCACTGGAAAACACTGTCGCGATCGGTGTACAACGCCAGCGGCCGACCATGCCGCCGCAGCCACCGTTCCGTCAAATCCATGTAGCTTTCCACCGTCTCGCCCGGATAAAAACCCGCGTCGATCCGGTTGGTGGCGTCGTCGATCATGGTCATCAGCACCATCGTCTCGCCGCGTCCTTCGAGCCAGTCGTGCAGCGACGTGTCCATCTGCACCAACTCGCCGAAACACGAGCGCCGCGGCCGGCGCCGTCGATGCACGTCGCGTTGGTGCCGTCGCTGCCACAGCCCCTCCGTCAGCAGCCAACGCCGCAACGTCTCGTGCGACACTCCCAGGTCGAGCTCGGCCAATTTCTCGCTGGCCAAGGTCGGCCCAAAGTCCGCAAAATGCTGGCGATATTTGGCCAACACGGTCTCACGCAGATCCGCCGCCAAGCGCCGATTCGACGGCCGTCCGCGGAGCCGATGGACCACGCCGACGTCTCCCTCAACCTCCAGGCGGCGTTGAATCCGACGCACTTGCCGTACCGTCAGTTGCAACAGTCGCGCCGCTTCGGCTTGCGTCCGCTTCCCGTGCCGAACCGACTCTATAATCTTCAACCGATCCCGTTCCCGCTGACTCATCTCGATCCGGTCTAGACTCCGCTCCATCGGAAATGTCCTCCTGGTACCTCCTTGCCCAAGAGGACATTTCTACTTTGCTAAGACCGGACATTTCTATTGTGGTTTGACAGAGGTGGGTAACAAACTTAGGACAGGCCTCAAGAATCCGAAGAAGAAAAGGACGAAATGACGGAATCAGAATACGCATCGTTACACGAGTTTTATGGGCTACCGGTATTCAACAAAAATGACAAGGGAAGCAACTCGCTCCATCAGGTGGACGACCAAGGGTATACCGGCCGTGTTGTTGAAGTAGGCGCGTTAGAATTGGCGAGACGATATTGCTTGCGTAGCGATTTCACACCCAAAGGCGCGGTTCGTTATTCTGACGGCCAAAATATGAATCTTCGCGTCTTCTTTTGGGAAAAGAGAATGGAGTAAGGCTTCGCTAAGGAGTTTTTTTCAGTCCCCACTTAGGCGTGTGCAAATGGAGCGTGCGTCGCAAGCCCCTGAACGACGTGAAGGATTACCAGTGCTCACGTTCAGTGCATGAGGTTTGGAACAAACCTCACTTGACCACTAACAGCGACGCTAATCGTGTCCTGGCTTTCGCAATTCGGTGATTTTGCGAAGCGCGATGCTTTCGGTTGGCGGGCGGGCACGGCTGTTGGCCCTGGCGCAGCGCTTCGAACGACTGATCGCTGGTGGAAGGTCTGTGACACCGAACGGACACTTCAATCCAACTGCATTTCTTCCTTCAAAAGTTCATCGACGGCGGCGTCCAATTTCTCGTCGCGGACGTCCTTGAATCGGATGACACCCTTCGCGTCGAGGACGTAGATTGTGGGCCAGACGCTGACGTTCCAAGCCTTAGTGATTGGTCCATCAGAACTCTCAGCGGCGTCCCAAAACGACGGCCAAGTGATCCCAGCTCGATTGGCGGCCTCCATCGCCTTGTCGCGCTCGTCATCCCCGTTGACGCCGATTAGCGCGAACTTACGGTCCTTGAAGCGCTCGACCAGCGCCTTTTCGTGCGGGACCATTTTCATGCACGGGCCACACCAACTAGCCCAAAACACAATAACTGTAATTTTCCCGCGATAGTCGGATAGCTTGAGCTTCTGACCGTCAATGCCCTCGCCCGCGATGTCCGGGGCGACTTTGCCAATCCGTAGATTTGCGAAGTTTTTTAATCCCCAAAGTTCGGCCCGCGCGTTAGGACCGACATTCCCGTGCCCGTACGCCATTGGCGCGTCCTCATACCTCGCGGCGATGCTGAGGAATTTCTGCGCCCGCGCGTCAAGGCGTTTCATCTCGTCCTCTGCGAGCTTGCCCCGAACCTGCCAGCCCACCGCGTATGCGGCTTGGGCGCGCACGGCCCCGATCGGGCTCTTCTCAACCATTTCTTCGACAAACCCCGGTCCGGCCCGATTGTGCGACTGAACCAGGCTTACGAATAACTTACCAAGGTCGGGCCGACTGACGTGGTGCTTGCGGATCAGGCTGAGCAGCTCAGGTAAGTCAAGGCTGCTCACCGACAACATCCCAGCCATCAAATCGAAGGCCTCTGACAATTGGGGACGTTCACGAACCGCGGCAAGTGCCCTTCCATGCCACGCGATCAGCGCCCCGTTGTATTTGGCATTGGCTTTGGTCACCCCGTCGTCTGTCCGGTCCGCGCGGAGTTCGTCCGAAAACGTTTGCTCTATCACCTGCTGTTCGGCCTTGAGTTCCTTGAGGCGCTCGCCCTGAAAGAGATACTCTTTGGATTCGGCGTTTCCGACTTGGACAAGCAAAAAGGTAACGGCCAGCCTGAGCCACCGCTTTTTCATCTCGGTCTCCAGTGAGTATTTGTTTTGGCCCGCTTCCCCGACGCGTGACGGTGTTATTTAGCCGTAGTGAAGAAAGTCACGTTTCAACACCTCGGTGCTCATTGGGACAGTTTGGCAGCGGAGTATTTGTTTGACAAATTAAATCTTCCACCGTTGCAGAGTTTTGCATTCTATCATGGCCAGCTCTTCCAAACGAACCTCGTTTCAGACTCGGAGAAGATAATCGCAGCGTCCCACTCGCGCCCGACGGGCCGCTGACCAAGGCACTGGGACCAACGAGCGTGTTCGTCCCGGCTCCTCCATCGACGGACACCGGCGTGCTTGCCAGCCTGCTCGCAACGGCGATGGAGTTATCTCCAGTAGCGGCCCTTAAATCGTTCGCGAAGATGTTGTAGCCAAGACCCCAACTTCGGAACTAGAAGCGATGCGAGCGGCAGTGGAAGCCGTGGAGGATCAAATGGAAGATTGGCTGGCTGGTCCGGAAGCGAAGAATCGGACGCACCACTTCGATACCGAAGGGCCGATGCGACAGACGCTGCACGTCGGATATTCGACCGACTGGCGGCAGTCTTCGGTGCAACGAACGTCTTCAAGGACGTCGATTCAATCCCGTTCGGTTCCGACTTTGCGGAAGTTATCGCTGAGCGTCTGAGCGTCGAAGCAGACGAGGACGGACGCGATGGCGCCCCAGGTGAGGCGATACCGTAAAGCTCGGCCTGTCGCTGCCAATCGCGCGATGTCGTGCTCTCCGAATTGATCCAGCACCTGCCAAACCTCGGCACGAGAATCGTGTGAGGCCCCGACTTGGACCGATGGAGGATCGACTCTTAATGTCGGTCAAGCAAATCGCCGTGGGCGCGGATCATCTCGGGAATCAAAAAGTTTACGCCACGGGTTTGGACGACACTTCGCCGCCCCAACTCCGCTTCAGCCAGATCCCATCGAGGTAGACGAACGGATGCGCGGTTTTCGCCAACAGTATTTGAAGTGGCACGAAATCCAAGCACCAAGATCGCGTCGGGGCACCGCAGCTGCGAGCGGGGTGGGTGCCGGAACTCCAGTCGGGCTACGCCCTCCTTCCGTTCCGGCACCCACCCCGGTGTTGCAGAAACCATGCAAGCCGCCTCCGAATCATCCGTGGCGACGCTTTAAACTGAAGAATCCAAAAGCGGACATTTCTAATGTGCACTAAATGCGGACATTTCTATTGTGCTGGGACACAGGCCCCCTTGGGCCGTTTGCATTTGCTACAGAAAGGCGCTACAATGCTCTCCGCCTGCTGTTCATCGCTTGAGAGATCCTCGTGCGGCGCATCGCTTTCACGCTGATCGAGCTGCTCGTCGTCATTGCCATCATCGGCATCCTGATTGCGCTCCTCTTGCCGGCCGTTCAGCGAGTCCGCGAAGCGGCGAACCGGGCGCGCTGCTCCAACAATCTGAAACAAATCGGAGTAGCACTACACTCCTACCACGGCGTCTACGGCACGCTGCCAATCAGCACCAGTCCGTGGTCCGAACCGAAGAAGCCCGCGGCGCCCTACACAGGCCGCGGTTGGATTCTTCGGGTGCTGCCCCATCTGGAACAGGAGCCGCTCTACCGGCAGTTCGAGTCGAGCGTGACGGGGAATTTCTTCAGCGGCGCCGGGCTCGCCAATCCGGCGTGTCACCCCGGGATGAAGGTACAGTTACCTGTGCTTCAGTGTCCCTCGGACCCTTCCGTACGTCTGTTGTCCGCGACCCAGTTTCAATGGATCAATATTGGCGTGGCCCTGACGAGTTACAAAGGGGTCATAGGGGACACGAAGGTCGGCGGCAACGCAAGTATTCACCCTGGTACGATGCCCGATTGCCACAGCACGAGCGGATGCAACGGCTTGTTTTACCGCAACACTTATCAGGAACCCGTGCGCTTCGGCCAGGTTACCGATGGGCAGAGCAACACGTTCATGGTCGGCGAGGATGTGCCGGAACACAACAACCATTCCGCGGCGTACTACGCCAACGGCGATTGGGCTTCGTGCCATGCACCCTTAAACTATTTCCCCAGCCCGCCAACACCCGATTCCTGGTGGAACGTCATGTCATTCCGGAGCCGACATTCGCCTTAGCGTAGCAACGAACCGCGCAACGCCTTTGACGATGTGTCTCGTCAACTTCGCGTTAGCGGTGACCGAATCTCCCTTGAGCAGTACCTCGGCTACGTACGCCAACAAGGGGCAGATGACACCCCGGCCGACCACATGTCGTTTCAGTCGCAAATCAACGTGAATGAATCGCCACCCAAGAGCCTAGAGGAATGGGAACGAGGCGCCTCGGAAGGCAGCCAATCAGCAAAGCCAAACGCCCATCGACCAGCCAGGTTGAAACAGAACCCGGTGTTGGCGCGTGTGCCGACGGACACGTGACACGGGTCTAGGCTACGGGATGATATCGGCGTCGAGCGGGTGGAACGGGTCGGGCCAGAGAGGCGCAGGTGCGGCGATTGCGGTTGAGCGGTAAGGCGATATGGGGAACATGACATTTCTGTAGTTCGCAACGTCCCATTCCGTATTCAATCGGTATTCGGCAGGAACTCTCGTATGCGCCGAACCGTTGTCCCTCACCGCCGGAGTTAGTTCGCGAGAGCCTTCCGGGAGGCCGGTCACAAAGATAACGACGACTTTCGGGCCTCCACCGCTTGGCGGCAGGGGTGCCAAGCCGCACTCGCCCGGTTGGCACTCGTACGCGCCGATGTCGATCTGCCCGACCTCGCGTGGGAATCCGGGGCCGCGTTGGTCAAAAGGGGGTGTATCGGTGCCAACCGGTGACGCGTTGTTACCGCGGTTGATGACGGGGCTGCCTGGTAAGACCTTGTGCGTATTAGTCGTGGTGGCGCCGTTGGGAGCCAAGTCCGGCGCAAGGTTCGGATCTCGGTTGTAAATGTCAGTTGATACGGGAACACAAATGTCCGTACGTTTTTCAAGAAGATTCCACCCGAGGGACGTGAAGAGGCAATTGATGTCATTTGGCTGACCCATACCGTGGGGGGGCACTAGAATGGTATTGTTCGCCACAATGCTGTTGTACAAGTTGGCTCGTGTAGGGTTAGCCACTTGGATGCCGCCGCTCTGAACCGCAGTCGCGTTGTCATTCCCCCTAGATTCATTAAATGCAATGGTGCTCCAATAAACCTCGAAGGACGCGAATTTTACGAACATGCCGGCGCCATGGCTTCGGCTCTCCCCACGTGATACACTGAGGGCCGAATCAGTCACGTTGCCGCTGACCGTGCTATTAATCATGATCCCCTTCCCGAAGACGGTGCTTCCACGAACGTTTGGCTTTGGGTTCTGTCCATAGCTTGAAATGCCACCACCAAGCGGGCTTCCTTTATGACTCGTGCCGAGCACACCAGTAATCTTGACCCTGTTTCCCGAAATCGTGCTGCTGTTGATTCTAACGCAGTAATCGGGACCTCCACGCTCACAATCGCTATAGATCCCCCCTCCCTCCACTTTAGCGTCGGAAAGAAGTTTGACAGGCTCGCCCGCTACCGAGTTGTCAGAAACTGTACTAAACCGAATGATCACGGCTCCCCGGGTGTTTGCGATGCCGCCGCCGGTAAATACCGTCCGACCTGTGCCACTACCGGGAGTAGTTAGGCACGTGAGTTGGCAAATATGATTTCTAGTAATCGTACTGTCGTGCGCCACCTCCAAGGTTGCATTCGGTGCATTGAAAATCCCGCCGCCCTGAAAACGCTTAGCCGGGCGGGCACTCGTTTCAATTGAGTTGAACCGAACCGTGCTTCGTACGAGCGTTAAAGCAGACCCGGCTGCGTTGAAGATTCCGCCACCGCGAATCGACGGGTTAAATAGATCGCACGGAGACAAACATGTACGTGTAGCAGTATTTTCTTCAACGATGGTGTCTTGAAGCAGAAGAGTGCCGGCGTTATGGATCCCACCTCCGTCGTAGCTTGGCCCTGATCCTGGGGGCGTCTTGCCATTCTTGATCGCCAAGTTCTGAATCGTGACCTCTGCACCATCAAGGATTTTGAAGATGCGAAAATCGGGAGTACCGATGACAAAGCTTCGTTGCACTGTCAACGTGGCGGTAGGAGTCGGTGTTGGCCCAATGATCCGAACGTCGGGACCGCTGAGATTGCTATCTTCTAGGTCGGGCAAGACCCGATCCAAGTTGATCAACTGAGAAGATAGAATTGTGGGATCAAAGCTGATTGTATCTTGAGTCGGAGTCGCGTTCGCGCGCTCGATCGCGGAGCGCAGGCTACAATCCATCGGAAGAAGAACGTCACAGGTACCGCCCGGAGCGTCTCCCACGTTGTCAACAACGTAAGGCGCCAGCAGCCGCCGGTCCTCCAGCAGCTCCACCTTCGGACGGCACCTGAGGGTGCGCAGCCTGTCCGCCGTCGTTCGCTGTCCGTTTCCGCGAGATCGGATCAACCGAGTCATCATCGTGCTCCTTCTGGGTTGAGAATCGCCGTCGCCTGTCCACAGTGGGCGGCCCTGTGCCGGACGCTGGGCAGGCGGCGTTGCGACTCGGGATGGAACCTTCGGAATGAATAACGCCGAGGAACGGGCGATTCGTTCTTAGGTCATGATTCCATTACTGCCTTTGCGGATGATAATAGATGGTTTTAGGGGGAAGTTGTCAACCGTCATGCCCGCTTCTTCCTTCTTATAGGTGATGAAAAAACTGAAACATCGATCCAAGCGCGGAAGTAATGGAATCGTCACCAGTCGAGGCGGCGCAGTCATTCAGAACAATTTCTGGGACGGCCTTCCCTGTTTTGGTCACAGTTGATCGGCGGGTCAGAATCCTGCGGGTCGAAACGGGGGGCCGCCCCTTCGGCCGAAGGGACAATTACGGAACAAGTTGGTTCTGCATTTTTTTAGGCTTTAGGCCACACGTAGCACAGAACATTCCTCCTAGACACATGCGCTGTGAAAAGCGGACGCGCAGTCGGCTACGATTTTCAACTTTTCAGCAACAATCTTGACAAGCTGAACACGGACACTTACAAGACGATTCTTTGCTTCGACTTATCAAGAGATCGCGAACCGATTGTTGGCTTGGCCGTAGCGATTGACGCGGCCGGCAAGTGCTCCTTACGCACGTTGATCGCGCTGCAAGCGTCGGCAAACTCCGAGTCGGTTCGCTTAGGTGCCTTGCCGTCGGCGGCGAGTTCAGCCACCAGACCGACCAGTCTCGCTGCCGATTCCGAGGTCACCGACATGGTTGGAGAAAAAGACGCACGCAGCAGTTCCGCCCCGCGCTTCGACGCAGCAGCCCGGTCGCCAACCATATGGCCGCGTTTGCGGCTAAAGACCCGGCGGACCGAGCGGCATTCACGGCGAAGTGGGCCAAGATACTTGGCGACGATTCCATCAAACAGACGATTCTTTTTGGCGGGCAAGTCGCAGGCAGCGTCGGCGCCTTTGTGGCTCCGTGGTCGGGCAACTCGAAGTCTCCTACTGGATCGGACGAGAGTTCTGGGGCAAAGGGATTGCCCGTAGGGTGAAAATACTCCGCCGAATGCAAACTGCGGCACTGGTTGGTTTTTTGTCTTTGATTCACATGGGAATTCGGCGGCGGCGCATTTCCTAAGAGTGCGCCGAAAAGTCGTCGCTCCCCTTCAATCTTTTCGTGTCCCTCGCAACTTCCCCGACCAACGCAGCATGAAGGACTATGGGCGCAGCCACCGAACCTTATGCAATGCGCAACATGGGAAGTACAGGAAGATATTGACGGGAAGCGCCGGGCTTTCAGTGCACTGAAAACAGAAATTGCACCGTCCGAACTACCGGAAGAATGTGGTACCTATGTTCAAGAAACACCCCAGTTTGCGTTCAGCGGAGTATTTTCACCCTACGGGCATCGTTGCGGCGGCGAAATCTACAGCAGGAGTTGCGACTCTTTGTGAACTGGTATCATGCCGATCGTCCCCACGCATCGCTTCAGGGCGCGACGCCGGATGAGATCTATAACGGCACGCGGCCGATTTGCCGCCGACCGCGTTTCGAGCCGCAGCGGGTTGGCCGCGGGCGTCGCCGTGTGCTCAGCCGCGGGTGCTTGTCAAAGGTCAACCGGGTGCGAAGCTCGAGCTTCGTGTTGATTACTGGTCGAGACGTCGTCATCTGCCAAGAGTGACTTTGGTCCGCGCGGCGTAATCACCGCCGATTCGCATGCATCTCTGACCTCGTCGCGCCCCAGAGTTCGCGCTGCTGATTCCAAACTCGCTGGATCGACAGCACCATTCCTGTCAATTCCGCTATACACGTGTACGTGCAAAAGTCGGTGAACCAGTACACCCAAATTAGCGCCGACGCTTCGGCGCAAGTGTACGAATGTAAATTCAAAACTCGTTGAACCAATTGTCTCTTGGCGGCCGCTGCCAGATCAGTCAGGCAGCGCGACGGGCTCGCCGCTACTTCGTGTGGCTAAGGCCGGCAAAAGATGGTCGGCCGAGTAAGAAAGGAAATGCACGGAGCCATCGGCACACACGAAATTCGCGCCGCCCGCGTGCAAGCTCCAGAAATGGAAGACGTCACACTGATTCGTTAAGTGGCCATCGACGAAGCGATAAGGGCCGCGTGGACACTCTTTTACGTAGGGACCGCCCGCGTTTTTCTCGCGAGCCCCCAAGAGCATGTCAAGCGAGCCAGTGCCGGCTTGCCCGTAACCGGCGTACCACCATCCATACCAACAATCCGCGCTCGGCGGTCTCTCGCCAACCAACAGGGTCGACGTTATCCCGTCTGGAACATCAGTGAGTCGCACACGAGAATCGAGGGATAGTAGGCCGTCGGCCTGATCGTAGGCCGTTCCTAATACGCCAAGATAGCTGGTAAGTGCGGCGTTGAGGTTTTGGTGTGTAGGCTGCGGATCAAACGTACGTCCGTCGGTCGGACAGGCGAATACCTGAATCGGGTAGCCGAATCCGAGGTGGGGCGGATTCATATAGGCCCAGGGCTGGTAAGAATAGGCGGCATCGGTAGCACGCCAGAGCGGTTCTTGTTCCAAGTAGGCCAACAGACGGGTAAGCCAACTCATGCGCGGATATGGCTCTTTGGGTTTCTTGGAGGTGACTCCCGGCGGCAGGGTGGAATGCGTTTCGTGGTAGTGATGGAGAGCCAAGCCGATCTGCTTCTGGTTATTCGCACACGAAATGCGGGCGGCGGCGCCGCGGACTTTCTGAACTGCTGGAAGTAGAAGCGCCAAGAGCAGGCCGATGATCGCGATTGCTACCAGAAGTTCCACGAGGGTAAACGCCCGGCGCCGGAAATCCATGGCAATGCCCTATTTTTGCTCCCTGGAGTCAACGGCCCGCGCACTGCCTTGAAAAACAATAGGAAACTTCCGCAAGCCGCGGTCGTCGACGTATACGTTCAGTTGACAAGTAAAGGAACCTGGCTGAGTTATTTCTATCATGCCTTCAATGTAACTGACGCCAGGAGCTAACTCAAACGGTGCCGCAGGCAGCTTCGGACCGAAGCGACAGTTGATGCCTCAGCAGGGCGTCAGGGCGAGTACTCGGAGCGCATGACCGGAGCGGTTTTCAACTGGAATCGAGAAGGGAACTTCACCGCCTGCAATTGTTTCCGGCATCCAAATCGTGGTTTCCTCAAAGGCGATTCCGGGTATGATTGCTTCGAATACTCGATTGTAGGCGGCCGCAGCCAGCAAGAAGATCCCAGCCAAGAACAGAATTGCGCAGACGATTCCACAATGCCTGTCCGGAGTGGCAAGGGACTTGTTAGATATCACGTGCTAGCCACCTTTGTTCTAGCTGCTAAACGGCGCAGCAGAAACCCGCAGAGCACGCAAACTATCCCGGCTCCAGCGAGCCAAAGGTACCAAGGCGTCTGCCGCGGTTTCAGGCCTGCCGGCTCCGGGAATCCAAACGCGCTAAATCGGAATTCAGATTTGGGAACATCTGCTTGTTCCCGTACATCAAAGGTGCCGACAATCTCGTACTCGGCCGTCTTGCGCCCATCCTCAGTCACTGTTGCGCGAAACTCCTGAGATGTTGGCAAATAGAAGCGATCGCTGCCTTCCCTATATTTATACTCGAATTGCTGGCGTATCTTGGTTCGCGCATCATAGACGAGGTCCAATTCTCCCTTTCGAATGAGCCAATGATGGGCGGGATCCAGAATAAGCCAGCCTCCCCCCGAACCAGGTTTTCGCTCATCCTCCAACGTAAAGATCATCCGCACCAGTTCTTCAGTGTTTCCAGACTCTGGCACGACGTCCACGATAGACAGCCCCTTCGATTCAAGCAGAAAGGGAAGCGATTTCCCCGGTTCGCCGAATGTGAGCATCGGAGTTTGGCCGACAGGAGCGCCAGCGCCACCAGGTGACTGCATCTCAAGCCCCTCAATAACCCAGGGCTTATCGTGGCGGGTTCTCCTCAGAGTAAACGCATAGTCAGGATTATGAACAACCAGTGTTCCACTGTACGATTCGGGTGTGAACTGTTCTATTTGGCGACGACTATGATCTCTACATTGTAGGCGTTCTTGGACCAAACGTTCTGAGCGCCCTTGTTGGTCTCCAAGCAGGACGCGTCGCTCGGAAGTAGCGCGTCCTTGTACACTCATCCAAAAGTCGCCATACTCCTTCCAACGTTTCGGAGCCTCGCTGAGAAGCCGAGTTTTCAGCGAGGCTCCTTCTTGCCCGTACCCGGAACGAGCGATGACTATGGGAATCACGAGGCAAAGGCCAAATAGTAAGTGGCCTCGCCGGACAAGCTTTCCAATGCCTTGGTACAAATAAGGCGCGTACCTCATGTGAATCACTCTTGGGTTGTTCACGGTCCTGCCGGAACACCAGTGCAGTTCTGACCGGTCGCGTCGCACACATAAACTGTGGTCTGGCATCTGCATTTACAAATCGTGCCGCCAAATTCGATGTAACACTTCGAACATTGGCACCCGTTACAAATTCCCACATTCCATTTGCAATTCGTCGGGTCGTCCTGTGTTCGCGGACATGTTCCTTGCGGGGTGACAACACAGCCGGGCGCATTACATTGGGTTTGACAAACCGCGCGTGTACCACTGCCGCCTGGCCTTTCAAAGGAACCTGTGTCCGCAAACAATGTGTTGCTTGGGACTAATACCAAGCTCACACCCCAGAATGCGAGGCCAAGGCTGGTGAGCCACTTCGCCGAAAAAGCATAGAGCCGAGTCATTGGTGTTCTCCTCTCACCGAGATCCTAGATTTTCCCAATCATTGATTAGAGGCAGACTGGGATTCGCCTTTTACTTCGCCGCTAAACGAAACGGCCGCGACCGGTTGAATCAGGTCGTCCGTTAACAATCGAAACGAATTCCGGAAACGACCCTGCGAACCAACAAACTTTATTGATATTTCGAGGGACTTGGTTTCTCCCGGAAGCAGAATCACGGGCAGGCTCCGGGTAGCAATACATGAGCAGTTGCTTGTGCCTCCGATGATTCGGATGGGGTAATCTGCATAGTTGATTAGCTGTAAGTCGAAAGACCGTTCCTCTCCTTCGCGACCTTCGCCCACGTCTGACACATTCGGTCGCACACTGAGCGATTCTCCGCGCAATCGTGCGAGTGCTTTTGCCGGATCCGTGGACATCAGGAGAAAACCGCCTGCGATTAATATCAAGAAAACCGCAGCCCCTGCGACGGTCGACACCACCGGACTCATAGAAATCCGAAAGTACTGATCTAAACCTCTCGGGAACGTGGCCAACAATAGAGCAACTATCCCCACATTAATGCAAAGAATGATCCACGGTTCAACCGTTACCTGCCCCAAGCACCCACACGACCGCTGTCCACTCCACATCGAATAGGTGGTTATCAGCACGAGGACCGCGAAAAAAAGCAATGCGACGGCCCATGCCCGACGTAGCGCCCATCCGGATAGCAGCCAGAGCCCGAGGACGGCCTCAATTTCGATTGCAAGAACTTGAACCCGGGGTGACGCAAGGAACGAATGCTCGGAGATGAACCCGCCGGCTAAGCCGTGGATTTTTAGTCCGGCAGTTACCAGCAAGAATAGGCCTAGCGCGACACGCACCAAATGGCCACGTGATCGCCACAAAGTCCCTATGCCGTTGCGAAAGGATGCGGGCAACATGGCTCCTTCCTCAGCTTGATCCGTGCCTGAGAAATGAGTGAGAGTAGGGTTACAGTAACCCCCTCCCTGCGCAAAAGTCAAGGAAAAACTTTTTTTCTTAGCCCTGGCGTCCCGCGTCGATCTTGACAACCCGCAACGGGGTGCTGCGGAACAGGGGCGACCGGTTTCGCTTAGCACGTTGAAAAGGAAGGAATCCACCCTACCCAGGCCGTGGAGCGCGCGGGGACTTGTAGATATGTTTGTCCCTTTTGCGGTCACTGCCATGTAGGCACTCCGGACGATTCCCAGGATACTCGAGCGCAAACCGCCTGTCACCAATGTGGCACGGATCTCGGCGCTTCCTTTCAGTGTCCTAAGTGCTCATTCCCCCGAGGATGGATGATCGTCCAGTGTCCTTACTGCAGCAACCGGCAACCGGTGCATGCACCCCATTGGGTAGTGGGCTGTGATATGTTCACTCTGCAATGTGTAAGCTGTGAATTTACGTTCGACAGTTTCTGTATCTGTTAGACGATACGAAACCGGTAGTTGATCGGTTGGCAGACATCCGGTCTGGCGACTACTACCTGGAATAATTCTGGCGCTGCTCGATCGGCTTTCGCCCACCAAGTCAGTCGAGTTTAAAGCAGACAGGGAATCGTTGCAATCCCGCATCGGAGGCCCCTCGACAAGCTCACCTTCACCAAGGACAAGGCGAGTCTGCCCTACCGCCTGCTCCGTCGAGATGCAACACCTCGGAGAAATCTCCCGTGGAGATTCCCTTGAGATCGACAGCCTGACCCGCTAACGCTGCGAATGAAGAAAACCAAACAACTTGGGTTGTAAGTCTTGGAAACTAGGTTATGATATGAGTTATCGCTCGGCACCTGCGGTATGTTGCCGCAACGACTAAGTCGGAGCGCTGATGCGTCACCCGGGCTTCTGAATCATTTCTAACTTGTAGATGACCGAAGCCGAAAGACGTGTTACCGCTAAGGTGTTTATTCTTCATTCAAAACAAGGGGACATTGCACGGTAGGTAAAAAGTTCCGGACTTCACGTATCGAGGGTAACCAAAAAGCGGTCCCCTTACAAGTTCGAGCGCGTGTAAGTCGGATGGCATCCAGGATCATATGTGATCCAGGCGGCCGTTCGTCTTACGCGACGACACCTCCTGGGTCTAACCCCGGAGGTGTAATGGAAGCTGTAATCACGACAATGCGACAGAAGGCGTTTAAACTTTTGCCGACCGCAACCGGTTACGCTAGAGAGCAACTCAACATCGCAATTTACGAAGCCACCGGGTTTCTACGCGACTTACAGAACCCCGACTTTCCGCGGGAGAAGCTCCGAGAGAAATACGTAAACCTCACAATCCGCTTCGCCGAAGGTGGCGTCATTTGATTATGGCTGTCAAAGACGAAATAAATGATTGACCCACCGCGTATCAAAGGTGCCGGAAAAGTCGTCCAGGCTTTGCGGCAGGAAGCCGGCATGTCGCTAAATGACCTTGCCGAAAAGCTTGGCTGGGACAAGGGCCGGCTGTCGAAGTACGAGAACAGCCAGCTTGGCTTGTCCTACGAGGTTCTAAACGACATCGCCAAGGCCTTGGGGCGCCGCCCCGAGCAGCTGGCGGTTATGTGTTTGAAAGAGGCCTACCCGAAACTCCGCACGTCAGAAGTTGGCAAGCTCCTCGACAAGGCGGTAAAGGAAATGGAGGACTGGTAAGCTAGCACCCAGCGCGTCATGGCCGACCGTCGCCTTCTCTACAAATACAAGGGTGATTGTTGCCGGTATTGCAGCTTAAGTGTCGAAGGGATGATCGAGCGCTTCGGCACGTTTCAGCGAATGTTCCAGTTTAACCACGTCGACTCCACAAAAAAGCACCCCGACTACAAAGACCTTATCCAACAAAAGCTCGTTTCTGAGCAGCAGCTAAACGAAGTCGACAAATGCATCCTCATGTGCAACGAGTGCCACGGAGTGCTTCACGCGCAGGACATTGAGGCGGAGTTGCATCTTAAAGTCGAGATTGCTGGTCAATCTGCGGAGCAGACCATCAAAGGTCAGATGATTTTTGATAAAGTCACGGGACTCGCAACCTTCCTCACCAATCAATCCGTATTGGTCTATCCTTACCGACTGTCGCTAGGGCGAAAAAAGCCGAAGATTGTCTTCGGCACGCAACTTATTGAACCCGAGGATTTGCTCGGCAAAATCATGCGGGAGTTGGCAAAGCACAAGACGGTGGTAATTCGCGCGTGGAACAAAGAACAGCTCGTTCGCGTGACACACACCGGAGGCCGAATGTACCGGATGGAACATGACCTTCGCTTCCCCCTCTTCGGTGTCATCCTCCATGAAAATGGCAAAGACTCACCAATTACCGGCTGGGTAAGAAACGGCATGCTGGTTAGAACAAACGGTGAGATTCATCGGGAAGGCACGATGACATACGAAGTCAGGTCAAAGTTTCCTCTTTCGTAACAACTTCAAAACACCGCCCATCCAACCGACGCTTGCGCAGGTGGTCCCACAACACGCCTGACCGCCGATCCCACCAAAACCCAAGCCCCTGTAATGGATCAGGGAGATTTGCGCACACGCGTTCACTGGAAGGTGCGCTAGTTTTTGCCTGGTCCAAAATTAGTCGATGCATTGCGCGGAGAAAGTCCGCATGAACATTCATTCGCAAGTTCGCATTAGGCGGCGCCAGTCACAATGACGCGCGGAAGGTGACGAACGGAATTGGTGTCGGCGGCGCCACGCAGACCAAGCCAACGTCTGCGCTGCCAGTGACAGCCGATTCCACACCAGCTTGAGCAACAGTTTTCGGACCTCGGGAACTGTCAGCGGGATCAGCGGCGGCCCCCTTTTTTGCGGCCCGCTCTGGGGCTTACTCGTGAGCGAATCACACTGAGCATCGCTAAAGCGAACAAGCTCAACGTGGCATGGCGGTACCAGCCGACCCAACTCCGCACTTCGTACTCGTCTAAGCCGCAATCGCCTTTGGCGAGTTCGAAGCACTCCTCAATCCCCCAACGGCAGCCGGCAACTCGTACCAACTGTTGGAGACTCGTCCCGGGTGGGCCGCCGCACACAAAGTACGCCATCTCTTTCGGATCGCTCACGCTTCGTCGAATCAAAAGCCAGCGAGCGTACGTCTTCGAATCGGGACTATTGGTGGAACACACCGCCCAGTCATACCAGCGCGGTCCCTTGGAACCTTCCCCGCAACTTAATCGGCGCCAAGCACTGTGCGGGATGTCGGCCAACAGCGCTTTCACCCGCGATTGACGCCAGCCGATCCGGACCGTGTGGTCCGTTCGCACACCGACGACATAGCCTAATCCCTGGTTTTCCAAAGCCGACCGAAAGCCATAATCCGAACCGTACACCGCATCGGCCGTCACCCACGATGCGGGCACGCCCCGCGCCAGCCCGCTCCACCATTTGCCGGGCCAGAACCAATTTGGTGGCAAACCGAATGTTCGAGGGCACGCCCGCTGCCCGCCGACGCTTCTCATCCTCGGCCCAGTCTTTGGGCAAGTAGAGTTCGCGGTCGAGCAATGCCCGGCCACGCACGCTTACATAACCCAGGAACACACCGATTTGGCAGTTCTCGATGCGACCCGCCGTGCCCGAATACTGACGCCCGACACCGGCGGACTTGGTTCCCTTCTTCAAAAACCCCGTCTCATCGACGACCAGGACGCCATCGGCATGTCCTAAGTGTTCGGCGACGTACCGCATCAGATCATCGCGGACCGCATCGGCGTCCCAGTCGGCACGTGCCAGTAGGTGTTGCACCCCATCCGGAGACGGATCGCCGAGGTGTTCGGCGAGTTGCCAGCCATTCTTCCGCTCCGTGCTGCTGAGCAGCCCGGCCATATAACCCACGGCGCGACGCCGCGGCTCTGACCGAGAAAAACGTGACCCAATCCGTTCTCCCACCCTGTCTAGCTCCGTCGCCAAGTCCGCGACGTGCTCAGCGGTCGGTCGTCCTAACACGACGGTATTCCCCCACCACGTACATCCTTGCACGCGACACAGGGGACCATTCTAACCACTTCAGCTGACTGCAACTACGGCTGTAGGACTAAGTGGCAGTTTTGCACGAACTATGTTTACCTGGGCAAGCAACCGATCAGTTTCACGGGGCGGCCCTATTTAAGCGCCGTATACGATGCAACCGACTGCGACCTAGTCATTCGAGCCTCGCGCCAGGTCGAAAAATCGACCCTTGTCACCAATACGATCCTATTCGAAGCCGTAATGAATCCGGGAATTCAGATTCTGTTCGTTGCTCCGCGCACGGATCAGGCCCGGGTGTTTTCCAATGCTCGTCTCTTGCCGACACTGGAAGCAAGCCCCCTCATCCGTCGCGTCCTTCTCGGCGCCCAGCGACGGCGGCCCCAGGTAATGGGAATGCGGTTCCATAATGGTTCACAGCTATTCGTGCGAGCAGCCTATCATTCGGCGGACGCCGCTCGAGGCATTAGTGCAGATCTCTTGCTAATAGATGAGTTCCAGGATACGCGGCGGATGCGCCAGCGCGCTCCGGTCTGTTTGAGACGACGCCCCACGACGTTTTTGCATGCACCTTCGACGAGCCCGCTGCCAATGGTTTGTCCTTGGCGAAGTCGGTCGTGGTACCGGGTGTGCGCCGCGTGGGGACGGAAGTATTTCATCAAGGCATCGAGACTGGCCCGTTTACGCAGCGAGCGTGTCTGCCGCCGATCCTCGGCTAAAGCAGTAAACAAGGCCGAGGTTCCACCCCGCAGCAAATGCCCCCGCCGCGCGTGCACCCATCGGTGCGTCGTGGCGCGGCCTTCGCCGTGCAAGACTCCGGCAGTCTCATAAAGGTGTTGGCTGGCGTGATAAATATCCAAGACCCCTTGAGCATCGGGCAGATGTCGTTCCACCTGCTTCCAAATCCAGTGGGCGCCATCCGCCAACACGGTCACGTCCGCAGTCTGCGTCAGTCCCAGTTGACGGGCACAGCGACGCCACTGTGCTCCCATCTTCTCGGCCGCCCTGATCTCGGCAAACGCCACGCGGGCATTCGGCTTCGGTAAATCCCGCTCTTCCCAGCGGACCACGCTTTGGGACTGTCCTCGTTCACGCTTGGCAAACACACTTAAACGCATCTCCCGCCAGCCCCCCATGGTGTTCACATGCGTTCCGTCCGTCGCTAACTCCACGCCACCGGTCGCCTGCCGAAACGCCTCAGCCGCTTGCGGATTCTCCTGTTGCCAACGTCGAGCGTTCGCTCCATGCTCCTGACACACTGCACGAATCGTCGTGTCCGAAATCCGCAGGCCACAGAATTCCTCCAAGTGCTGCGCCGCCCGGTCGAAGGACCAACTCGCCCCCGCCAAACACGCCAAACGTTGCCCTCGCCGACTCATCCAGCCGTTGATGCCGAGATGCTTATCCAGCGGGAAACCTCCGTCGCGGCAGACTTCACACCGCAGATAAAGCCGTTGCAGACGCGTTAAACCCGCTACGGTCATCAGCGTCCGTTCGCGGTATCCTTTGGGCCGGTGATGTCGGCCGCAGGAACACACACGGGCCGGCGCCCCTTTTTTTCCACGCTGGCGGCCTGCTCTTGCAAGCTGGTTTCCAAGGCCACCCGCAACAACTCCCGTCCCTGATCCAGAATCACTCCTTCCAAGTGATCCAGTACTTGGCCCGTGAATCGCTGGGAAGCGTTCGAGCGTTTTCTGGAGAACGGCGCCATCCCGATCGACAACAATCGCACGGAAGCTTCGATCAAGGGGCCGGTGATGGGCAAAAAGGCGTGGCTGTTTTTGGGCAACGATAACGCGGGTGAAACCGCGGCCATCTTCTATACGCTGGCCATGAGTTGCAAGCGGCACGCCATCGACGTGCAGGCGTATTTGCTCGACGTATTCCGTCGGATCAAGTGTGCGAGTCCCGCCGAGTTGGAGCCACTTCTGCCCGATCGCTGGATTGCGGAACACCCCGAGGCTCGAATTCGGCAGCGGGTGCAAGAATCCCAAGCCGCGGCGGCGCGCAAGCGCTGGCGCCGGGCTCGCCGGCGGATGCTCGTCGCCAGCGGGTAGTCGGCTTACCGATCTTTCCCCCAACCTCAACCACGCCGCCGATACTTCCCGCCTTCGCGGGCCGCCTCTTCCCAAGCGCCCGTTGCAACGGTCACGGCTGTTGGGCCCATGTGCGACGCAAATACTTTGAAGCGAAAGAAAATGATGCTCCTCGGGCTCACGAAGCTTTGCGCGCATCCGCGCCTTGTATGCTGTCGAGACCAATGCCAAGGAAGAGCACCTCGCCGGCGTCAACTTGGCCGCCTATCGCCAGGAGCACGCGAGTCCGGTACTGAGATCGTTCGCTGATTGGTTGGCAGAAGAGGTTCCCCGCGTGTTACCCAAGAGCAAAATCGGCGAAGCGTTCATTTATGCGGCCAACCAGTGGCCAACCTTAACTCGATACGTGGAGGACGGCCGCCTGACCATTGACAACTCACCCGCCGAGCAAGCGATCCGTCCGCTCGGAGTCGGGCGCCGCAACTGGTTGCACGTGGCCGGCGATGGGGGTTTGAAGAGTGCCGCCGTGTTACTAAGCGTGGCCGCGTCGGCGAAGCGTCAGGGCGTCAACCCATGGGCCTATGTTAAACACATCCTTACTGAGTCGGCGGCGAGGAAGCCAGATGCCGACTTCAGCGACCTGTTACCCGACACTTGGGCTCAAAACCACGCCAGCCTACCTGCGATCGCAAACTGACCCGCCACTTCTTCAGTCCCCGCCTTCTGTTGAGCACCACCGACCGCGACGCGCAGTGTCGAGTGTCCACGTCCACCGACCGGACGCTTACGATCAAGCCGTTGAACTGATCGAGACGCTTCTCAATTCGCTGGATGCCGATTGGAGTCATCGTCAAAATGGTACAATATGCCAATGAGACACACAAGGAGTAGACCATGGAGACCAGGAAAGGGGTTCGCCTAAGACCCATTTCGCTGTGGCCCATGACGCCAAAGCAAGCGCGCAAAGCCCTTCAAGCCCCGCCTCTCCCCCTCCACAAAATTGCAGCTCCCAACAGCAAGCCGATGTCCGCGAACGGCCAGAAGCGGAAGCGTGTCAATCGGAAGTAGCGCCGATGAAATTAGCGTTACTTTGCTGGTACATCTCGGCGGTTACGGGTGTACTGGTCGGAGCGTCGTTCGCTTCGATGCTCGGAAAGAACGGGGAAGACGTTCCGATCTTGCCACTCGTGACTGTGTACGCAGCGATTGGGCTTTTTGGGCTTCTGGTTTTCGGCTTGGGGCTCGTTCTTTATCGGCTTCCGCCGAAACATTGGGTTCACCGGTCCGTGCCAGTATGGGGCGCGCTACTCACCACGGCTTTCCTTATCACGGTACTAGCCGCGGGTCCAATGGTTTCGCTAGTCGTAATCGGTGGCTAGACACTTCCTATTCGACAGTCACCGAAAGAATCGCTTGCACGAATTTCCGATCGACCGCCTTTCTGTCGCATTGGCCTGCAGAGATGGTGAACTGGTCCACCGAGTTTTGAACGCACATTCGTTCACGTGAGCGTTGCGCCGAACTCTCGGCGCTACTGAACGAATGTAAATACAAAACTCGATGAACCACTATAGCGCTCGACCTTCGAACTGAACGAATGTGCGTGCAAGAATCGGCGAACCAGTTCAGCGGTTTAATCCCGCGTACCCATCGTCCGCCACTCCAAGACAACATGCACCGCACTGCTGACAATCGTACTCAGCCATCACGCGGCGGTGCGGAATTAAGAATTGCCGGACAGTTTATCCTCCGTGGACATACAAACCTCCGCATTGCAAAGAGTGGGTCGGCGCGATCCTGGGTTTCTTGCTTGAGGTAGTGGTGGTACCGTTACCTCCCGAAGCTCATGCTTGTGTTAGTCCTTCGTTTGATCGGATCTAATACCTCACTAACGTAGCTATCTATCGCACGCCGTGTTGGACCTTGAACCTTCTCGAATTCGATGGCAATGTCGGCGCGAACGGAGTCCTTCCTTAGAATGGCATCGGCTACTCGCGACGCGGCATTACGCGACAGATACGGAAGCCCCATACGTTCGTGGGTAAGTGCCAATGCATACCAGAACACTGGTTCATTTCGATCAATGCGCGTCGCCGTATCGAGCGAAATTAGGGCATATTCGAGATTTCCTTTGTGATACAATTCCATGCCTCGTTGGAAGTGGCTCCAAGCTCTGACCGTGTCGACGCGCTCTTTCGAGTATTCAACCCCTTCTTCGATCTGTCGACGTAGCGAAGCTACTTCGGCCACGAGGCCGGAAATATCTGTGGGAGGTGGAATTCTCCGAGATAGGTTTTCCAGTTCAGTGCGAAGTTCCGTAATGTCCTTGAGCTTCGCGGCGTCCTTAAGCGACTCTTGGAATTCCTGTTTGAGGTGCTCTCTAAGCGCGTTAACACTATCTTGCGTTGCAATCTTCCCAATTTCATCTTTGAGTCCAAATCCGAGTTGTCTGATCTGGTCTGATGTCTTGTCCACTTCTTCTCGAATCTCGTCTATCGCGCGAGAGAACTCTCGGCGCGGGACGGGCTCTTTTGACTCAACGCGCCGTTGCTCAAATACGTACCTACTTATGAAGGCCTCTAAACCTTTTGTCGAAAAGCGGAGACTCTTCGACTTTAACTCAAAGGGCTTCTCGGCTGCGAGGACGTCGAGTATAGCGCTGCCTGCAATTAGATGATCCTGCGGAAAATTCTGCTTCAATTGAAGAAACTGATCCGGAGCACCGCCTTTCGTCGGAACGTATGGATCAGCACCCAGCACGCGGTCCCTAAAAGCACCGAACGCGTTATCGGGATTTTCGATCTCAATATCGCCCGAATCATTCTTCGTGAATTGAAGCATTGTTACCAGCACGTAAGGGATTCCGCCAGTTAGGTAGATCTTTCTTCGTCTCTCAAAGCCGTCGGTCTTATTTGTTCGCCAGTTACTCAATTCCTCCTGAAACTTCTCCTTGGCCGCACGGTGGAACTCCGCATGGCGGTGCGAGTCATTCTGGAACTGCTTATCTCTAAGTTTCTCGCTGATGGCACTTGCTAGCGCGCCTGACCCAGACACGGACCCCGTGTCTATATCGTGCCATCCGGATCTTACAAATCCGTATTTTGTATTTCCGCCTCCAATATCAATCGAAAGCGCATCCTTGAGATCCTCGCTCGGGATTGTCCCGCGAATGGTGTATCCGATTTCATCTTTTGCTTCGATGGGATCCAACTTGCGGACGTCTGGCAACAGTTCGGCTATCCGCTTTGCGAGATCTGAAATGTTAGTTCCTCGACTTTTCACCCCGCTACTCGCAATCACGTAAAAACGGTCGCTCTTCAGACCGTTCGTCCCGTGTTTCGCCAACATGCCGTTATGTAAAGTGACAACCGCATCCGCCGTTTGATTAATTGCTTCCTGTGAAAACTTTTTATTGACCACCCCGGACCCGAGCGCGGTGTTTACTTCTTGGAATTCCTTAACTTTGTAGTCTTCTCGGCTTCCCTGCGGGAAAATCTCGATTACAACAGCCTTAGTAGTGCGGCTGCCGACTTCGATGCCGGCCCAGAAATCTCCTTGTTGAGCGACGCCGGTGCCGGGCATGAATGACGCAGCCAACAACGCTAAGAAGGGTACTGCATGTTGACGCAAAGACATCGTTGCTCCTTTCGATCCTCGTTGTTCGTGTTAAGAATAGACACCTATTTAGCGCCGTTGCCCCAGTTCAGATGCGGTGCTTTCCAAAATCTTTCTTTCGAGAAATTCGCGTAGCCAGTCAAAATCCGAATGGCCTACACACCGAATCTCTCGATTCGGTTGAGCAAAACGAAGTGAGCGCTCCACCGCAAGCAGGATCTCTGCACCTGTAAGCGCTTGGCCGAGAGACATCGTGTTACCTAGATGTACATTCAGAATTTTCATGTCGTCCGAGATGAGGCGAGTCCTGAACGCATTAAAGTCGTCGGGCTTAATCGGCGGGTATCTATCCTGCCGTTGAGGGTATAACATCTGCGACATCGCACGAACCGTCTCACCCGCCAAGAAAACCTGCGAACTCCGTTCCAGCATCGGGCAGCGATCTGCTTCTCGCCGTAGGTTTGTCTCTATTGTTCCGAGGCACTCCTGGGCTACTATGCTCGAGAATTTTGCACGGTCTTCAGGTTCCTCCAGCGGCATCTGATGGCGTTGGATAATCCAAGAATTGAGAGCAACCGGACCTGGAACGAATTCCAAAATGCCTACCGTATACGGGAGATCGATCTTCCCAAGTCCAGGATTTCGATACACACCCTTAATATTCTCTCCGTCAACCTCAATGACGATGGTGTTCTTAATGTCCAGCTGTTTTCCAAACTCTTCCTGGATACTGCTAAGTAGATAAGACAACTGATCTTTAGGCAGTAATACCTCTACACGCTTGGTCTCTCCGGTGTCGACAAAGCGTTTTCGAAGCATCTCACCGTTGCCGCTACCGAATCCGCTACTGGCAACGATCCAGATGTGATCGGAAGGGTATCCCTCTTTTCTGAGCGAGTCTAATAGACCATCAATTGCCTGGTAGACGTCCTGGAGGCCCACAATGGGATGCAACCTTCTCTGCGCATCTAGCCCCATCTCACCCTGCCAATCCTTACGCCCAAACTCGGTCATGATCAGATTAGGCGTCGCATCGGCGTGCCGCTCTCTGGAGAGTGCAATTGCGCGCGCCCCGCGTTGACTCACCTCGATGGCAGCGTATTTGTCTCTCTCGACGGGACTTGGAGAGGGTGGCCATAACTTCAGTATCCCTGCGTACAACAACACGCAAAACGTCGCAACTACCAGCAGAAACAAGAACAGGGTGAAACCAGCCAACCATTGCCAGACTCGCACCATTCGGTCACGTTGTGCGAGTGTCCATAACCTGAGCCGGTCAATCCGCCTCGGCCGTGGAAGCCCACCGATCTTCAGGAGCTCCTGAATTCGGTGAAGCAATTTTGGGATGTCGTCGCGCCAATTCTCAACGTCCCGATTCGCATCTTGCAAATTTCCGATTGCGAGTTGACGAACTTTGGAAAGTTTCACTTTCTCCAGGTAAAACGCTAGAATCACTTTCTTGTACTCAAGTGCATAACTTATCTCCCGGTCGACCTCGTCGGCCTCGTTCGATCTTGGACTCACGAGCAACAAGAATATTTTCGCCTTGTCTATCTGTTCGGTGACTTGTTTCCGCCAATCACCGCCCGCGGTCATTTTTCCTAAATATGCCCACGTAGTATTCCCGCTGGTTTCCAGTGCCAGATCAAGGCGGCGCCGCACATCGTCACATTCAACGCGATCCGCAGTGGCAAAACTAACGAAGACATTTTCTTTGAGCCCACGCGACCGGTGCCAGAGGCGGCCCGAGAGAATCCATCCCAGGAACTCCCTAAGCCCGTGCCGACCTTCTACAGCTTTTTCGTGCTGCGGGTCTCGGTGAATCGCGCTCGGCGAGATTTTGGATGGCTCTGCAGCGGCCGAAGGCCGCCCCCTCTCCCCCGTCGGCTGGTTCGGCTGATCCATTGGACGACTTACTCTTCGAATTTGATCACGATGCGTAAGAACGCCTAGATTGCAATTCTATGCAAGCGATGCCTTGGCGACAGTCCTAGCGCGCGGTAGCTCGACCGGGAAGGCACAGTCGAGATCGACCTAGCGCCGATTCGTTTTGGTTCGTCGGCTGATCGGTAAAAGTTGAGCTCCAACCAGTGTCGATCAGCGCGTGTCCAGTTCCACTACATGACGAACGTTGCTTCGTGATTGCTGCGCAGGAACACTCGCATTTCTTCAAACGCGGCTTTTTCCATCTCAACCATTATCCGCACTTTACGAGGCGGAGACGCCGCCTCTTGGAATGCACGTTTCATGCTGCTGACAACAGCGCGATACTCTTCATACCGCTCGATTTCGCGCGTGAGCGCGAAGCCATCGGCCAATGTCTTGGAGGCAACTGCCACGAGTGCCGCTACGACTATTGTCATGTGTAGCCAATCCGCAGGATGCCAATTCCCAAGATGCAAGACCAGAATACCTAGGTGAACCAACACCAGTATTACGAAGGCCGAGATGAACAGACCCTGACCTAACTGTGAGCGAAAAATGTTCTGCAAGAGGCACCTCCTCCCGACGCTAATACGCGCCTGTTGGCGCTCTAACTACTTTAGTAGATCACAGGTACTCTTCACGAATGTTCTCCCTGGAAAGTCCGGCGTAGTCTGCCCGGACCAACAGTAGAATTAATGAGCAACTTACCCAATTTTGGACAATGCTCCAACTTTGTCCAAAATATCCGGTGTGAGAACAGGAAAGCACAGAGTGGCGCGCAGCTTCCCCTCCTGTCTCAGCCGAGACAGAAGTAAAACGCCAACGGTGCCGCGAATTGGACACGAAAAAATAATTCTTTTTTTTGGGTTCAAAGCCGTGTCGAAGGAAAGAAAAGGACATAATGACGGAATTAGAATTTGCATCGTTACACGAGTTTTATGGGCTGCCAGTATTCAACGAAGATGACAAGGGACGCTACTCGCTCAACAAAGTGGACGACCCAGGGTCCACCGGCCGTATTGTTGAGGTAGCCACGTTGGAATTGGCGAGACGATATTGCTTGCGCAGCGATTTTTCACCTAAAGGCGCGGTTCGTTATTCTGACGGCGATAAGATGAATATTCACGCCTGCTTCTGGGAAAAGAAAATGCAGTAGAATTTCGTACCAGCCCGCTCCATTACGTACCACGCGGCCTAAACGTACCCAAGCCCCAATTAAGGCATCCGGCTCGTCAGAACAGACGACTCGTGGTTTACGCGTACACCGAGTGCACCACTTTTGCCGAGGGCAGTGGGAACCGCCGCAGGAGCAATTGCCCGTGCTCGGTTGGGAACTGGTACCCGATGCACCGGCCGACACCGAAGGCGGACCCGAATGCGCGGTAACCACCGATGAGCTTCGTCAAGCGATGGGCGAGATTCAGTCGGGAGACGTGATCGAGTTCACCGCCGAGGGCGGGTTCCGCGTGAAGCCAAAACGCGTGCCGGGCATGAGTCGGCCACAGACGGCGCGTGGTAGCTACCGATGAAACCAGTTTCCGGTTCGTACGATCGGAGAGAGTTTGACTAATTCCGCGGGTGCGTCTTTCGGGCAAAACCAAATCCATATACCATTTGTCTGACGTGGGGCGGCCTAAATCGGTGAGAAAGCATTCGACATCCGTTGCTGCGTCCCGTCGCCGCATGTTAAGTTGGTCACGGCATCCCGGCGCTGTCGTTCGTAAGCATCGCCCTATCCATTTCTCAAACGACTTCTGAAAGGGCGCCGCCAATGGAACGCAGCTACGACGACTGTTTCGTTCTATTCGTTCGTACAAGCCCGGATCGCGGCGGATCAACGGAGTGCCCGCTCGCCACATGTCCCACTTACGCGGACGCACAGCGTATCCGCCGACAACTGACTTATCCAGCCGTTGGGTGCGTGATCCGTTATGTTGGGCCGGCCGGTGGCGGCGATTGAAGTCCTGCTATGAGTAATCCGAACGCGCGACGTTCACGCTGGTGGAACCAGCCGTGGAACAATCATTGCTCGCCCGGCTTGGTGGGATTCGAAGCTGTGCGTCACGACATTCTGGACTTTTGTGCGCGAGTTTTCGCCAAGATGGCAATCCGATTTGATTTGGTCACGCCTGGGCGCTCCATCGGCACACTTTGCTTGAGCAATCAAGGGTTGGTTGTCTCCATTCGGACGTTGGACCATCCGCGGCGCGCACTCCGACTGCTCGGGCCCTGCTTCCTGCTCCCGATTCAGTTAACGCTTGCGGTCATTCGTTCGCAAACACGACAGGTTTGCTTGCGATTGGTCTCCGCTCGTGCCTGACGTGCCCGTCGACATGCCGCTTCCAATTCGGCCGGCACTTGCTTCCCTGTGCCGAAGTACATCTCGTCCGGTGTTTGGCCACGAAATGCCGAATGGGGAAGCTGCATATTGTGTTCCTGCACGTAGAACGCCACTAACCTCTCGACGGTCCAACGTAGAGGCGGTTGATGCAGTTCAAAACTCGCCCGGCTTGTTACCATCGCGCGAAAAGACCCAAGGAGATCGACGATCACGACGAACCGTCGGCGGTAGGGTCGCCCTTCACAATTGATGATGCCGGACGGGAATCATCCCGTCCGGCGTCGGCGTTTCATCGATCAAGGCAGTTCGAACGCCCCGATGTCCGATATGTCGATCGGCCGGGGTTCTCCGCGCTGATCGACGATAGGTCCGGAATCATCACCGTTGTCAATCGCCTGGTTTGCACCCGGCGTATTGATCAGAGCGTAGGTGTCCGTGGGCCCGCCATTGTTTTGGAGAGGCCCCAGATCCTGTTGGCCCAAGACGATGTCGCCGATGTCATCGTCAAAGTTCGTCACATTGATGAACGAGAAATCGTGGACGAGATTGTGTCCCATCGAGAACAGATCGCCACCGTTGCCTTTGCTAAGGAGATCGGTGGCGACGATCGAACTGATCTCGTTGGTATCGTTCACCAGGGTGTTATGTAAGTAGACGTCGGAGCCGGCATCGGAAAAGATGGCGCTGCCGGCGTCCGGGCCGCCGTAGGCGATATTGTCATTGAACGTGACGTGGTTGATGGTAACCAGTTCGTTCAATACGTAAATCGCGCCTCCTTGCTGAGCAGCCGTTTGGGGTGTCACTAGCACCGGCGTATCTCCTTCATAGATGCCGCCGAACGTGCTATTGACGATGTACAGGTTGCCGTTGCATGCGTGAATGCCGCCGCCCCGACCCGAAACGGCTTGGTTTCCGGCGAAGGTACTCCCGGTGACGGCGATGTTCTCGATGATGTTGGACGCGAAACCGCCGCCTTTTTGTGACGCGCGGTTTTCGCTAAATGTGCTGTCGAGGATCGTGAAGCTCTCCGAGTTCAATACATGGACTCCGCCGCCGTCAGCGCCCGACTCGTTTGCTTCGATAAGGCTGAGGTTGATCCAAAGGCTTTCGAAGTCCTCCATGTAAATGCCGCCGCCGTTATTGTTGCCGACGTTTCCGCGCACGGTGCTTTCCTCGACCACGCCGTGTCCGCTTCCCCAGATGCCACCGCCGTTCCTACCGGCGAAGTTCCCTTCGACAAACGAGTCCTCCGTGATGTAGAAGTTTCCGTTCGACGTGTAGATGCCGCCGCCATCGACTCCGGCACTATTGGGATTGTCGAGCGTCCCAATTGTACCGCCATCCACGGTGACGTTGCCGTAGGCGTAAATACCACCGCCATTGTCGAGAGTGGTGTTGCCCGCGACTTCGCTCTCGTCGACTTCAACGTTGCCGGCTTGCGAATAGATGCCGCCGCCGTTGCCGGCGCTGCTGTTGTTGTTCACCTCCGCGCCGTTCTCCAGAAAAACGTCGTAGTAGGCCCAGATGCCGCCGCCGCTGCTGCCGCCGTTGGCGGTGTTTTCGTTGACCTGTGAGCCGTCCCAAATCCGGACCACGCCCGAATCGGCAAAGATGCCGCCGCCGCTGTGGTTCGTGTAATTGTTGTTGATAGTGCTCGATTCGCCTCCTCCCTCTCCGTCACCGAAATCCGTCGCGGTCAGGAGATAATCGAGCCAGATGCCGCCGCCGTTCCCGTTGATGGCTACGTTGAGGTCCACGTGCCCGTCTCTGAGGGACACGTTGCCATCATCGGAATAGATGCCTCCGCCGTCGTCCGTGGCCGTGTTGTTGTGTACGGCGCTCTGCTGCACATCGACGTTGTAGCGGGCATACACTCCTCCCCCGTCGCGCGTGGCGAAATTGAAGCGGACATCGCTGTCCCCCCAAATCGTCAAGGTCGTCCCGGTGCGTGCCAGATAGAGACCGCCGCCATCACGGGCCCGATTGTCCGTAACGAGGCTCGCGTTGTAGAGCGACAAATTCCGGCCCGACCAAGCGCCGCCGCCGTCCAGGTCCGCCGTGTTGTTCTCCAGCGTGCTGCTGTAGAGCGTCGTCAGACCTTCGTTGTACACGCCTCCGCCGCTGCCGCCGACGGCCTTGCACAACGTAACCAACATATCGTTGAGCACCAGACTGGAGGCTGCGTCATCAAGGTAAATGCAGCCACCATTGCCGGTCACCCGACCATCTTTGGTGGTGAAACCAACAAAGGTAACGTGTGACGGCGTGGACGGGTTAGCCGAGATGTTGAACACGCGGCTTTGGCCGCGGCCGCTGACCGCGATGTTGTTGCCGTTGGCGTTCGCATCGATCTTCACACCGGTCCTAATGTCGAGATCACCCTGCTGCAGGGTGATGGTCCCGTTCAGACCAGGTGCAAATTTGATAAGGGACTGTGGGTCCGAATTTGCCGCGTTAATCGCGTCGCGCAATGAGAGACCCGTGTGAAACGGGGCGTCCGAACGGGTGGTGACCGTGAAGGTCGCCGGTGCCAGACGGCATTCAAGTGGCTCCAATGCCAGCCACGATGTCCATGAGCGGTACTCCCGTAGGCTGGAAGACCGGCCACGCTTCGAGGCGGACGCTTTTAGGTGAGCCGGACGGCTCCAAAACGAACGAAACATCGCAATACTCCTTTGCTTGAAGCAGGAGGAGGAGCGCACCTGTACACAGCCGTGTGCACGAAGTTGTTGGGGACGCTCCGCCCACTTCAGAGTTTCGAATGACTTTTTTGCAGGTCCGGTTAATTCGGAATAACAACCTCCTTTCGGAACTCAGGTCTTAACGTTTGTCCTGTGGGGTATACATTTCTGGGCGAAATGGCATGTTCGTGAAAGTACGAGGAAATAGGCAGCCGGTAGGATCCCTTTTAATTCTATAAGACGAACCCGCCCCGTCCGCTCAAAGTTTACGCCGGTGCCGGAAGGCGGCAGCGGGAACCCAAGCCGAACCTGACCGTTCGTGAGGCGTTGGATCGGGCTTCGGCGCGCATCGGCGATCGCTTCCGCGACAAACCGCTCGTAGAGGCGGCAATTCGGTTGGCAATTGGTGACGCCTGGTGCAACGAACTACCTGATGTCGCGCTCGCTGCGCGTTTGAGCGACCCTTGCTGCTTAGGGCATTTGAGAGGATGGCCCGTACCTTCTCGGCCACGGCGGGAAATCATATTTAGGCAGTGCAGGAGCCTTTGAGACACCAGAGCGTGGAAACCACGATGATCTACACGCAAGGATTGCATCATGCTTCCGATCCCGCGACGCTGGGCGAACAAGAGATCCCGAAGCACCCGGTCCAGCCGTGCGTGCGCCCGTTTGCGCGCTTCCACCCTGGAAGCTCTGGAAGCCCGCATCCGTGACCCAGTCACCGAACCACCACTTGACACACATGTGCGACGAAGCCAAGCATGGTGTGTAATCCTTGCTGGCATGTCACACGTCCATTTTTTTGGGAGTCATGAATTATGTGCTGCAAACTGTTTGGTGTTCTTGCTCTCACGCTATTGGTTGTCGGCGTTGCGTTGGCATTTAGCAACTCCCCGCAAACAGCCGACATATCGGCAACCGTCACTACGGTGACAAGTTGCCGTGAGATCGGCGAGTCTGATTGCCCTGGCACCGACCTATGCTGCGACACTAGGGCCGTTACGTTCCACCAAGAGATGAGCGTGGATCCTAACAATACAGGTGTATTTGCCACGTTTAGTGGGTACCCCGAAGGCACAACGATCACGTACGACGGTTCCGGCCCTCCCGGTACCGGAATTGACAATGTGACCAAGAACGTGGGCGCAGACGGCAAAGTTACCTTTTCTAAATCGAAAGGCATCACGCGTGCGCGGTTTACGATAACGATTCCCGAACAATAGTAGCTCGGCTGTTTTCATTGAGGCAACGCGCCAGTGTTATGCGGAGCCCGCTGCTTGGTTTCAAACGGAGGCGCGGCTTCGCCCAGCCGCGCCGTACCTGTCGACCCGACCGATGCAACTCGCCGAGTCAATGAGTCACCCGGTCAATATGCCAAAATTTTAACATAATGCCACGGCGGTCTAATGTAGAGGCGCGTTAAGTTGGCGTTCCTCCAGAAGGTCAAGAAGAAGGAGGATTCAGATCCCTCCCGCGAAACCGAGATACTAGAGCCAATCGAGGTGGAGGGTGATCGGGCTATCGTAAAGTGTGTGGTCACTGTCGGCCCCAAGAAGTTCCACAACCTCCGTTTGTTTGTCCGACGTGGCGGGCAATGGAAGCTTCTCGGCTGGGCTAATGAACCACGGTAATATGATCGGCACGAGCGTGTTGGCGTGCGAGCCGAATTGGCAATGGGAGCAGCAGCGCCGTTGGCGGCGTGAGCGCGACGCGAACTTCAGTCGAGCCAATCATCGGGAATTTGAAACTGATCCGGCGTCTTGTATACCGGAACATCAAAGGCCGGCTTAAGCGGCGCTTGTTGAACGGCGGGGTTTTCGGGGAGTCCTACCCAGACTTTCCAGCCTTCGCCCCCGGCGTACTCGCGATAATCTCGGTAGTTCGACGATGACGGTTGCCAATCGTTATCGGTGCCGCCTACGCGAACGTACAAATCTCCTTTGCTCCCGACAATCCGGGCTGCGTAAACGCCCTTGTCCTTGGCGTTGTTTTGGACGTGGAGAGTGCTTCCGGCATGAACCCCTGCAACCTTGCGCGCATTGATGAGCGCCTTGATCCGTTCGCGTAGCCGCTCTCCCCAATCGAAGTAATGCTTCCAGAACACGCAGGGAACACCGGGGTGAGTCAGAATGTAGGCATATGCTTGTTCGACTTCCCAGCTGTTGAGAAAACTGTCGCGTTCGTGATCCTTTTCGGGGTTGCCTTGCTCGTCTGTTCGGTAACCCGTATCGTGGTTCTCCAGGAAAGTTACCGAGCGCTGTTTCCACGGCTGTCCATCGGTGGTGTCCCCGATCATACCCAGGCCATTATCGAATGCATACCACTTCCGGTAGTCGCCTTTACTTGCCTTAAGTGTGAACTGTGTGGTGAAGTCGAATACGCTGCTCGACGTCTTGAGATGGTCGACATTGGCAACGTCGCGGCGCGTCGCTGTCCACCAGATCCAGCCGCGTTGCTCTCCGTGCTTGTTCCAGTCGTATTCGCCAACCGAAAACGTCGGTTCAGTGCGTTTGTTGTAGATGGCGAGCCATTTGGCATGATAGCCATGCACCATGTCATAACGCCAGCCGCGATAACCCGCTGATCGGAGCTGCTTAAGATATTTGATGATGTCGCGTCGGACTTGCCGATTCGTATGATCAATATCTCGAAAAGAACCGTAAGCGTAGTTGGTTCCACCGTGCTGGGTGTATTCGCTCGGGCTTTCCTCCGGCGCGCCTCGCTGTTCGATGGGAGTGTTGCGTACTTCAGAGTCCTCATGGGAGAACGCTTCGTCATCGCGGCAGATCGTCCGGGTGTCCCAATCGGGATTCTTAAAGTCCGCCCATTTTTCGTTACCGTTTCGATGGTTGATGACGATGTCCGCAATCGGCTCAATTCCCTTTCGTAACAGTTCCTCCAGCATGGCTCGGTGTTGGGCAAAGTCACCATAGCTATTGTCGAGTTTCCAATATTGCTTGGGATTGTAACCTGCACTTCCGGCACCCGCGTCACTGGGAGGCGGCAGCCAGAGAAGGTCAAAGCGGCCGTGGCGAATGCTCTCCGCCTGCTCCTTGACAATCTGGTACCACTGCTTGTTACCGAACTGCGGGAAGCGCGGATCCCCATGCCGATAGGATTCCCAATAAAAACCCTGCAACATGACCCGGTTGTCATCAAACCCCGCCTGTGCGTAAAGCGCGTGAGGGGTTAGGGAAAGGATGAAGAGGCAGGCAGCGATTGTATTACGCGCAGGAACTCTCATGTCGGACTCCTTTAGGACGGCGCCACGAAATCGTCGATGTCTTATGTAAGCCCCTTCTCGGAAAAGGAAAGCCAGCGGACGTGGGGGTGAACAAGATGCGAGAGTAGTTTCATGGTCGGTGTGATTGGATTGGTCGCAAGTATTCAGTTGCGTCTGTGAGACGTCAAACCAGTCGTTCCAGCGTAACGCCGCCTCGCCAATCCGTCGGGGATGTGATTATCAGATGCGCGGGATCGCATCATCGAACGGGTGGAACGCCCTGATCGGGCGTCTGCGCCGGCTGATTGGGCAGGTCGCGCGCGCTGCTGATCAGCCATTTTTCGCCGGACTTCACCCAAACCGCCGAATAACGGCTGCCCTCCGTCGTGCCGTCCGGTGCGATCAACTCCATCCGGCCATCTTCGATGGCGACATCCGGTTTGATGAACCGTATGGAGAGAGTGTGACTCTTCATTCGGTGCCCCTTGAGGTTGGCCAACGCCTCCTTGAAGGCGGCGCCGATGGCGGCCCGGCCTTTGAAGCTCTTGCCGTTTTCGTCCACATAATCGGCATCTGGCGCCCAGACAGCGATGATGGCTTCCGAGTCACCCTTGTTGAACGCGGCCGCAAGGGATTCCGCGGCCTTGCGGACGGCTTGTTCTTCCTCTTGCGACGCGCGCGGGGTCTGCCCCCTTGCCAATGGGATGACCGAACAACCGGCGATGAGGGCGCTTGCCAGCACGATGCGAGTGCGCATCAGAACCTGCCTTTCGCCAAGAGATGGAATGGATGGGAAGAACGTAGTCTAGTCCACATTCATATATATAGGAATAGGCTGGCTGCGCGAAAGTCAGCACCGCGCACTTCTCAACTCGTTTTGGCCAACGAGAAGTTCAGACTATCTATCGGGGGAGTACACCATGCGAACGCGAAACTGCCTGACCACCGCAGCGTCGCTCGCGACCGGCGCGCTGTTCGGTTGGCTGACGGCCACCGGTTGGCTGCACCGGCGGGTGTCGCGGGGGAAGTCGAAGGCTTTCCTGCTTGAATTGCTCGTGTTTTTGGCCCACTCCGCCAAGTCTAAATTCACAGGAACCTGCCAGAGTTTTTTTCGTCCATCGCCGCAACTCCTTTGCCTTGATTGATCGGTAGTTCAAACGTTCCCGATGCGATGGCGTTTCGGCTCGCAAACGTATAATCACGCTTGCTCATCTCGCGGTACTTCTTTAACCAAGCTGACGGCAATTTCTCAATGGGGATACATGGCTTTCATTCCTTGTCGAATGCAAGTATCACGACTCCGGCAGGTTCTGGTTTTTTCTCCCCCACGAACGAGGTCGATGGTTTTTCAATGACCGAGTTCTCAACTGTGGGCCTCTCCAAACATTGGTCGAACCAAACGATCACAGCTTGCTCAAACTTGCCCCCTGTTCGGCAGGTGGAATTGTTGTTTCGGAAGACGGTACGAAACAGGACAATGCAGTTTATGCGGCGCTACAACAACTGGCCAATGGCTTCATTCCTCATTGTTTGACATCGCTTTTTGCATACCATCTTGACTACTCAATTACCGACTTCGATGAGTTGACATTTCAGCCGGACGTTTGTTCTGTGATTCCTGTAATCGTGACAAATGCTCGTCTTTATCGACTCAAGCCCGAAATCGTCGATCTGGAAGTCATTCGCAAGGCGGGATCACCTCCTGATATCGCGGATGAAGTCGAGTGGACTTGGCTTTATTTTGACCCACCCATGACTCTCCTTGAACAGAATCTTGATGCAATCGAGAAACACAAGCAAAGTCGTGCGGAACTCGTCTATCGGTTTCCGCTTGTGATTCCACGCACGGAAACATTTTCGTCCCGACCAAATTCATCTCCGTCAACAGCGTTTCGTTTTCTTGATCGAGCAAGCGATTGGCGACGGTTTTCTTGCTCTCGATCATGGCATCGATGCGCTCCTCGACGGTTCCGCGGCAAACGAACTTGTGGACCAAAACATTCCGCTTCTGGCCGATGCGAAAGGCGCGGTCGGTGGCTTGATTCTCGACGGCCGGGTTCCACCAACGGTCGAAATGGACCACGTGGCTGGCCGCGGTGAGGTTCAGTCCGCTGCCACCGGCCTTCAGGGAAATCACGAAGAATGGCGGCCCTTGTTCATCCTGAAACGTCCGCACCAGTTCGCCGCGCTTGCGAACCGGCGTGGCGCCGTGCAGTACCAAGCGGCCTGGCCGAAAACCTCGGCGAGAAACACTGCCAACGGCTCCGTCAACGTTTGAAACTGCGTGAAAACAAGCACCTTCTCCTGCCGCTCGGCAATCGGCTCGCAGAGCAAGCGCAGACGGTCGAACTTGCCGCTCTCGTGCGGCGGATAGGAGGCGCCGCCAAGATATTGCGCCGGATGATTGCAGATCTGCTTGAGGCGCATGAGCGTAGATAGAATCAAGCCGCGCCGCGCCATGCCTTCGCTGTTTTCCAGCCGCTCCTCCAGGTCGTCGACGGCGCCCTCGTAGAGTGCGGCCTGTTTCTTCGACAAGCCGCATTCCGCGCGCATTTCCGTTTTCTCGGGCAAGTCGAGGACGATGTGGGGGTCGGTCTTGAGCCGGCGCAAGATGTACGGGCGAACCAGCCGGCGCAGCCCGGCAAAAGCGTGCGCATCTTGGCCTTGATTGAGCCGCTTGACGTATTGCTTGAATTGCGCGACTGAACCAAGCAAGCCGGGGCAACAGAAATCGAAGAGCGACCATAGGTCGCCGAGATGGTTCTCGACCGGCGTGCCGGTGAGCACGAGACGGCAGCCCGCTTGGAGTTTCTTGAGTGCACGCGTTTGATTGGAACCTGCGTTTTTGATCGCTTGGGCCTCGTCGAGAATGATGAGCGGCCAGCGTGTTTTCTCGAGCCAGTCCTGCCGCCGAACCAGGCCGTACGTCGTTATCACCAAATCGTACCCCTGGAGGGTTTTCGTCGGGTCGGGGGCAATGCGACCCAGTTCGTCGGCCGGACATTCCGAACGGTGCGCGACGAACACGCGAATGGAAGGAGCGAAGCGAGTCAGTTCCTGCATCCAATTGCCGATCAACGATGCGGGCACGACCAACAAACACGGCTGCTGCTCCGTGTCGGACGGTTGGCGCCGTTTACGGGGGCCAGTTGGAAGCAGTTCGCGCGATGAATGCGGAGGTAGCCACAGCGCTGGACCTCGCCGATGAATTCATGGCGATGGTTCGCAAGACGTTAACGCAACCGCTGAAGTTTCCTCCATCGAGCCGGCGCCCGTGTCCGCGCGTCGACAAGCACAGCAGACAAGGCGAACGCAGCGTTGCTCTTGTCGCAAGGAGGACGATCTGCCAACGGTTCGGGTCGAGCAGAGTGCAACTTGCAGTGTTGCGATAAACCTCTTCCGACATGAGTTTGCGAAGCCGGGTCGCTAGCCTTGATCGCAATGCTGGCGTTCATACATTCTTCTTCACTCACCGATTCTCATTCATCACTCAAACAAGGACGCCCATGTCGCGGTTAGCACTCGCCTTTGGCTTAAGGAACACTCATGCCAGGACTCCACGGAGCTATGCACTTCCCCGATCGTTCGTTCGGCCAGTTTTGGAGACCTTAGAGTCCCGGTGCTTGCTCAGTTGGACGGTCGACTCTGCATTTGGGAACGTGCAAGTTACGGACTTTGAAGGCTACGTCAAAGCCGCCGCTGTACAGCCTGATGGGAAAATAGTACTAGTAGACCATCACGTTCCAGTTGACGGGCAGTGTGCGGTCAGCTGAAATAACTCCTTTCCTACCCATCGGAAAGGAGTCCGTGGTGTCCAACAAGAAGTACGTGGTAACGTTGACTGATGAAGAACGTGAACATCTCTCCCGCATGGTGTCACGGGGAAAAACGTCGGCTTTAACTCTGACGCGGGCGAGGGTACTTCTGCAAGCAGACCAGCCTGATGCCCGGCCAGCGTTAACGGATGTGGAAATCGCGGATGCGCTGGAGGTCGGGGTGCGGACGGTAGAGCGGGTCCGACAACGCTTTGTTGAGCGCGGCTTAGAAGCGGCCTTATACCGCAAGCCGCAGGACGAGCCGAGTCGGCCACGCAAGTTGGATGGCCGGGCGGAGGCGCGACTCATTGCCTTGGCTTGCTCGGCCCCTCCCGATGGACGCGCTGCTTGGACTTTGAAATTGCTGGCGGGCCGTTTGGTTGAACTGGAGGTTGTCGACGACATCTCGTACGAGACCGTGCGACGCGTCCTCAAAAAAACGCCCTGAAACCGCACCTCAAGGAGCAATGGTGCATCCCACCGACGCAGTCGGCCGAGTTCGTCGCCCGCATGGAGGATGTCCTCGACGTATATCACCGGCCGTACGACCCGTTGCGGCCGTTGGTTTGTGTGGACGAAGTGCCCAAGCAACTCGTGGAGGAGGTACGCCGACCCCTGCGTGCAGCGCCGGGGCGGCGGATGCGGTATGACTATGAATACCGCCGTCATGGGGTGGCCAATCTGTTCATGGTTTTCGAGCCGTTGTTGGGTTGGCGGGCGGTGCAAGTAACCGAGCGGCGCACGGCCAAAGACTTCGCGGAGGTGTTGCGCTGGCTGGTCGAAGAACTGCATGCCGACGCCGAGCGGGTGGTGCTGGTGGTCGACAATCTCAACACGCACACGCCGGCCTGTCTGTATGAGACATTTCCGGCCGAGCAAGCGCGTCGGATTGCGAACAAGCTGGAGTGGCATTACACCCCCAAACACGGCAGTTGGCTCAACATGGCCGAGATCGAACTAAGCGCATTGACACGCCAATGCCTCGACCGGCGTATCGGAAGCATTCCACAACTGCGTCGCGCGGTCGGGCCGTGGGAGAATGATCGCAACGAGCGAATGGTCGAAGTCAAGTGGCGCTTCACCACGCACGATGCCCGCATCAAACTCCGCCAACTTTACCCGTCACTTCCTGAGTGACGGACTACTAGTTGGAGCTGCGGCTCATCCTACGGCTACTAACAACTCGGATTGGGCCGTGGTCCGACTGAACTCCGACGGCACCCTAGACACGCAGCATTTCGGCAACGCGGGTAAGGTGATCGTCGACTTTGACGGCAGTGATCGCTTTGAAACCGTGCCAGACCTCGGTCCATTTGAGCAATTGACCGGGGTGGCGATCGATGATGCCGGGCGAATCGTGGTAACAGGACCAACTTTTGATCCTGCGTACGACGAGGCGATCCACCCGATGGGAGTTATGCGACTTTGCGAAGACGGAAGCATTGACGACAAACTAGAAGGTTGCGACGGTCCCGTTGGACCATTGACCGGGTTCAGCATTGGAGATGGTGTGGATGGCAACGGGAAAAAAATCGTACCGTTCGCAAATTCTTGCATTGGTAATCCTCCGGTGCCAGAGGTTTGGCGCTTTAACTATCCGAGTGACATCTGGATTCAGAACAAGGACCAGGACCGCACGAATGACAAGTATTTGATAAGTGCAGCCGTAAAAAAGCGTGAAGATGCTGCCGGGTTTCATTTCGGTGTGGGACGTATGAACGTCGATGGCGCGATGGATTCAGACTTTGGCCAAAGTGTACCTTCCTGCTCGGGAAAAATGGGGACGCGGTTGATCGAGATCGGCATGTCTGCTGAGCCCTCGAGCCTGGTCGCGACAACTGACGATCTGAGCATTTTTGTGGCTGGCACTACCATATCGCCTTCAGAGGAAGTGGATATGGCGGTGGCCAAGCTGGACCATAGAGGCGAATTGGTCGCTTTTGGAAACAGCGGCATACATGGCGTCAGCGTGATTGATTTTCAACCCGGAGCTGCCGATCAGGCCGCGGACATAATGTTACAGCCCGTCGGCTTGCAAATACGTATCGTCGTTGTTGGTAAGACAACGGCAGGCGCCACGGCACCAACGGCAACGATTTCGCCGTTACACGCCTTAAGGCTGACGGCATCATCGATGACGTTGACTTCGCCGAGAATGGTAAAGTTATTTTGGATGCAAGCAATGAGCTTCCGCTTGGTGGTGAGGCGACCAGGGTTACTTTGCACAACGGCAAGATCGTTGTCGCTGGAAACCCGTTGGGAAACGTAAGCAAGTTCTACGGCGGACGCCTTAGTGCAAATGGCGTTTTTGAGGCTAATACGGACATTGCATCGAATTTCTTTCCGACCCGAGGAGATTCGGTTTTCGCTATGGCCGTACAGCCGACAGACAACAAGATCATTCTCGCGGGAGGACACGCGGAGAACGGAGTGTCGTCGTTTGCGGCAATTCGGCTTTGTGAGGATCCATTTGCTGCTTCCTGCAACACTCTGGCGCCGCTCGTTGGTAGGACCAATTGGCGCGACACCCTATCGCAGTCAACTTTCATTCTGACCTCCTCCGTGCCATCCGACTCGGTTCGAATCGTTGTCGCCGATGCACCTAGAAACCAAGGATCCTCGGTTGAGACCTGCGACTCCGGATACGTTCTAGTCGCCGCAGCATCCAGCGCAACCAACCCGGTGCATAGTCGTGCGAAGCCCGCGGATGTGTTCGAATTCGATCTGGCTCTTCCGTTGTAACGCAACGGCGACTTATCTCTTGCTGCCCAAGCGACAGGTCCCGTGAAGTAGGCCAACGAGATTTGCGCACAATCGTTCACTGGAATGTAGGCTAGTTTTTGCTTTGGTCCAAGAATTCGTCGATGCACGGCGCGGAGGAAGTGCGCACGAGAATTCATTCGCACGTTCGCATTAGGCCGCGCGAGTCACAAGCACGCGCGGAAGGTGACGACGACCGGAGCGGAATTCAACGCGGAGTTCGAGCTTCGCACCTGGTTGACCTTTGACGAGTACCCGCGGCTGCGCACACGGCGACGCCCGGGGCCATCCCGGACGCGGCTCGAAACGCGGACGACGACAGGCCGGACGCGTGCCGTAATAGATCTCGTCCGGTGTCGCTCCTTTGAGTGCCGTATGGGGACGGTCGGCATGATACCAGTCCAAGAATATTTGCAACTCCCACTTCAGACTTTGCCGCCGCAACGAGACTATCGGCAAGGCACGCGTACATTCTTGCTTGACCGTTCGAATCATAAGCTCGATGACGGCGATGCTGCCTTGCTTCCCAACGGCGCCGAAGCGTTGACGTATCCCGCGGTGACGGCACCAATCCGAAAAGACCTCCCCGCTGAACTGCATGCCTTGATCGGCAATCAAATGCCGGGGCCCTTTGCCGAGACGGGACACAAGACGGCTCCGGCAGCCCAGCCATCGATGCCGGCGACAACACCCACGCTCCCGAATGGGACAGCGCGGAGACGTCGCTTGGCAGCCGGTTTCACGCCGTGGGCGCGCAGGATGTTTCCGACGGTGGTATCCGAGATGATGGTTTTGTCCCTTGGCCCTTAATCTTCGTCATCCCCGCGATTGCCGACGGCTTTCTGCAGCAATTTCTGCAGTTCACCAATCACCTTGGGATCGATATCCATCTCGACCTTACGCTCGCTTCGAATCAACAAGGCGAACTCACTTTCAGGATGGGTGGTGTGGTTTTGACGCACATCCGTTCAGCTCCCAATCCAAGCCCCGAAACTTCGGCGCAAGTGTACGGACGTGCGTCAAAAAGTCGCTTGACCACTACACCGGTAGTCTCGTTGCGGCGGCAAAGTCTGAACCGCAGGTGCTCGTCAAAGGTCAACCAGGTGCGAAGCTCGAACTCCGCGTTGAATTCCGATCCGGCCGTCGTCACCTTCCGCGCGTGCTTGTGACTCGCGCGGCCTAACGCGAATGTGCGAATGAATTCTCGTGCGCACTTCCCCCGCGCCATGCATCGACGACTTCTCCGACCAAAGCAAAACTGGCGAGCATTCCAGTGAACGATTGTGCGCAAATCTCGTTGGCCTAGTTCACCCCATTTGCACGTCGGCTGACTTTTTTACGATATGGGGTCAAACGATCACGTCGAAGTACGTCGACAGCGCCGTCCAACGGTTTGCCTCCAGTTCGTGTATGCGGGCCAGCAATGTGTCGATGTCGACCGGGCTGAGCACGCGGGCGGGAACCTTCGGCTTATTTGGTATCCACTCCAATCCGAGCGGTGCGTCCGTGAGAATCGCCAGCAGGTGCTCGCGGCCTGGGTTCCCGGAAACCACGAACGCGTCGTAGCGCGAAGCCTGCTGCGGCAAGTAGGAGCGGCCAGCCACCAGGCGTGTTTCCGGCGCAAAGGCCGACGGGCACAGGCAATAGAGCTTCCCCGACGTACCCTCGTCAAGCAGCAGCAGGTGGCCGTCGCGGTCCGACTCGATGGCCAGGCAAACACGGCTGCCCAGCCGAAGGCCGTGTTGCACGCCGTCTTGCGGAGCGCCCAAATCGCGAAGTGCGGAGCGGCTGGCGCCGCGCTGGACGCGATCGGCCGGCACCGGCCAGATTTGGTCGGTAAACCGAGCCAGCACCCGCAGGCCTTCCAATCCGTGGGCCGGCGGAGTTGGTTCGACAAGTGGCTCCCCGGTAACGGTAGTTGGCAGCTTGGAATTCACTCCAGCCTTAGCCAACGCCTGCAATACCTGGGGAAGCCACCGCGCAGCCGGTCTATCCAGCACTTCAATCCACTGCCAGCCCTCCAGCCAATATTGCACTTGCTCGGGATAGTTGTTGATCGGCTCCACCAACAGCGGCAGATAGGGCCGGCCATAATGCCAGGCAAGTTGAATTTCTTGCTTGACGTTTCTGGAGCGCATCGAGGCATCTGTACACACCAGCAGCAATACCTTGCAGTTCTTGATACCGTGTACAATCTTTGGGCCGTAATTCTCCCCGCCCAATATCTCAGTCTGGTCCCGCCAAATCGTTACCCCCGCCGATTCCAGATCGCCCGCAAGCTGCACGACTCGTTCTCGATTCCGGCTGGCGTAGCTGACGAATACTTCCGGATCGATCGAATTTGCCGTCCCGTGCATGAATCGTCCTCCGAGGCGACGCCTCAGGGTGCGGCGCAGATCGGAATCATGCCTGGGCGTGAGTCAATGCGGACAGGCGTTTAGCAAGCGCTCGGCCGCCCTCGTTGAACGGTTCAAAAACGAGGCTTCGTTGAGCGGCGTCCAGTGCCTCAACAGTCATGCCACTGTCTTCGAGTGCCCGCGCGTGCAAGCGATAGCGATCCGCCAGCTGCTGGTGTACCCGTTTGCAATTCTGATCGTGGGAGTGGGCGCAGAGCAACCAATTCAACGCCTCGACGTGGTCCTGACAAGCATCGGAAGCTTGGATGTGGACATCTATCATCTGCCGAAACACGATTGAGTCATCAGGTGCATTGGATTGTGCGAAGTGCGCGATGCTCACGGCCTCTTTGAGGTCGCCATTGCGGAGTACCAACTCTGCCAATGCAATTTCTGCGTTTTGCTTGACTTCATTGAGGGGAGGCTCAGGCTCGTGAAAGCTAGTTCGCAGCAACTCGGCTTTCTCTAGTATGTCGGAGAGTAACGTCCGGGCACGTTCGGGGTTTTCGCTGCCGACGCCACGAAGGTAACTCCAAATCGTGTCCAAGGCGCTTCGGAAGTCACGTTCGATTGGCACCGGATCAGAAGCGAAGGTTGCATGCGACGCTTCCAAGACATTGATGCCAACTTGGACGGCGGAAGCCCGTGACGGCAGAGTTTCCCATGCGCGCGACCACGTCTCGTCTGCCGGCGCGTTAAGATCGCTGAGGAAGTCTTCGGGCTCGGCAGCGAACATAGCGGCCCCGATGGCCGCGGCATGCGGACGGGCTAGGCTAACTGGACAAGACCACTCTGCAGCGAATGCTGCTCGGGTCTGGTCCCAACTCAACACGCCGCCGCCGGCGAGCACAATCCGATCAAGTTTCTCACCGCTCACGGCATGCCGTTTCACCAAGTCCTTTGCGGCATCAATAACGGCACATACGTCGGTGCGAAGGCCCGGCCACAAATCATCGCGTGCGAGGGACAACGTAACCGGTTGTTCCAATGCCCAGTTGGGGTCAATCAGCTCAATAGCCCCCGCTGCACTGCTGGTTAACTGGTGACGGAGTTTGCGCACTTCGGACCAAAGTGCCACGCAACTTGCGTCCTCGTGAGGCAAGTCTTTCTCTAAGTGGGCAAGGCAGGAGGCCAAAACAATTTCGTCAGCAACATGGTGACCAAGGCATACCAGCCGCAAGCACCCACGCAGTCGCACGGTCCCCTTCAAAACAGTAACCAGACAAAGATCGGTCCCGTCAAAATCCGTGAAGACGATAAGGGCAGTTACGGGGATGGATGATCTGCCGAGGCCTTCAAACGCCAAAGTCACATCATGGCTCGACATTCTAAGATTTGACCAGCCACACCGAACACCGATTTCCCGGCAACGCACACGGTCTGCGGACGAGACACGCGGCGGGACGGACATCACGGTCTGTAGCTCGCTAGGCGGCGGTAGACGTGTCGTCTGACTGAAGAGCGTCAGCAGTGTTTCCAACCATCCCGTTTCACCGGAACGAAATGGGCGGGCGTTTGCAAATGTAAGGGGCAACGGCCCAGGACCGCCACGAGTACATTTCACGGCAGCAACCGGAATGCGATTAATACCAAATGTACGAATGCGTTCACACGGCACGCCGGGCGGCCAACTTGCAAAAACGGATTGCGAATGTCCGGGAACGATCCCAAAACAATGTGAGCGTACGGTCATAGCATTCTCTGGTTAACTTCGTTTACAGGCGACTAAGCTGTCCTTCGAGAGGGCCGCCATATTTCTCGCGGCGCGCTCCCACTACGCGGTTTACGACTAGTAACAGACTGTCGGATATCTCCTGGATCCGCTCCGGCTTGCCTTCCTTATGGGCCTTTTCCAATGTGATTCTTAGTTGAGCAATTTGAGTGGCGACGCGAGTCTCAGCCATTTCCTGAGCGCGCTGAGCCTGATACAACACGCTAGCCGTGCCCGATTGCATCAAGGCGACATAGATGCCCCGAGTCACTGATTGCCCATTCTCACGGTCACTAGCTTCGAGCGCCTGCCGCCCCGTAGCGATCAGGTTGATGAGTTGTTTGCGGTCGTCAGGGCTACAAAATGACTGGTATTTATTCAGGAAATGCTCTGCACCTGTGAGCGCGTTTTCAAGCTCATCCTTCCACCGTCCGATTCGCTCAGCTTGGTCTTTGCTTAGGGTAGCTTGATTCCGTTTGATCACTTCCGTGCGCCGCAGGTCCGGATAGCCTTTGACTTCAATCGCTACCGTAAGATTCCCGTGTTCGTCGATTTGGAACCCAATCTCCACCGGCGTCGTTACCGGTATAGCTTGGGGAAGCGGGAATTCGATCACTCCCTGACACGCGTTAAAAGCCGTAAGGGCCGTGTTTCCCTGGAAGACCGGGACGCGTATGAGACGCTGGTTTTCGAAGGTTGGCCGGAACTGCCCTCGGCGTGGCTCACGGGTGGGATAGATTGTTCCTCGGGGAATGATAACTTCGAAGGAGTGGGGGTTCCCGTCGCGAAAAATCTCTATGCCGAGGTCCATCGCCGTTGGGATCCCGGTTTGATCAAAATTGGCGAGCGAAATCTTGCCCGTCGAATCCATCGGGAAACGTTGATTCCAGAGGGCCGCGCCAAGTGATACGCAGTGCATGGCGTCGATTTCTCTGTCATAGCGAACCCGCCCCGGGAACCGCGTTTCAAGTTTCTGCCGTATCTGCGGAACGAGCGTCGAGCCTCCGACCAATAGCACTGCGGTCAAATGTTCCGCTCGAATGCTGTTGCGCGCCAGCACTTTATCCGCCAAGGAAATGCTCTGGTCCACGAGCGGCGCGATGTCGGCGTCAAATTCGTCGCGCGTAATAGTGAGGTCGAGCGTGACAAGGCCCTTATCGGACTCGTGCGGCAGGCATGGATCTAGGATCTGGTACTGAGGCCGGGAGCTAAGCGCAATCTTGGCCATCTCGGAGAGGGTCTTCACCCGCCGCTTAAGTTGAGGCGATGCGGCATCGTCCAGGCCATAACGATCCTTTAGTCGCTCATAGATTCGCGCCGCTACCAGTTGGTCGAAATCGTCGCCTCCCAACCACATGTCCCCGTCTTTATCGAGGACCTGAATACTATTGCCGGCAAGCTGGACCAGCGAGACGTCAAACGTACCGCCTCCTAAGTCGTACACAAGTAAGCGGTGTGTGCCAGCAGCACCAGGGCCGAAGCCGAAGGCGAGTGCCGCCGCCACCGGTTCGTCGAGGAGGGGCCGTAATCGAAGCCCCGCGTTCTCCCCGGCTTCTTTCGTGGCGTGACGCTGACAGTCCTGGAAGTAGGCAGGCACCGTGATGGTCGCTCCCTCGACACGTTGATGAAGTCGCTCGGAGCAGTCTTCCTTGACTTGTTGCAGAATCCGAGCGGAAATCTCAATCGGAGTATACGGTTGTGAATTGATTTGAACGCGTACTCCGATGTCAGCACTGCCGTCGGGGGCTGGCGTGATCGAATAGGGAACGAGATCCCGCACGCGCGTCACCTTTTCATCATCGAAGTTCAATCCCATCAACCGTTTTACAGAATAGATGGTGTCGTGCGGCGCCGCCTCTGCGTACCGGACTGCCTGAATTCCGACCAGGTATTGGCCGCCACCACGTCCATCGGGGCGGTAACTCACTACTGAAGGCGTAAGTGACTTTTCGTCGCGGTTGGAAATGACTCTAGGTCGGCCGTTGTCGATATATGAAGCAACGGTATTGGTCGTTCCTAAATCAATTCCAATTGAGAACATGTGATCTCTCCGCGGTTGGTTCTATTGCGGGTTGCGAGCTGTCACAACATGAGCCGTCCGTAACACTTGGCCTTTCCACAAGTATCCGGGTCGCAATTGACGTAGGACAGTCTCCGGCTCGCCGGGGTCTGAACTTACTTCGACAACATGATGGTGCTTAAGGTCCAGCCGTTCGCCGGCTGTCGGGATCGGGACGACACCGTGTGCTGAAAGAGTCTGCAAGAGTTTGGCCCGAAGTACATTTAGCCCTAATCGCCAATTGGGGAACAGGTGCTCGGCGTCTTTGTCATCACAGAGCCTTCCAACATCGTCGGCAGCGTCAGCGAGCGCGAGGAGAATAGACCGAAGCTCGGATTCGCAGCGGCGCAATTCCATCAGCTGTGCGGCAAACCACATTTCTGTAGCCGACGGCTTGGGGTATGAGTCGATTGACGTTTGCTCATCGGTCATAAGCAGGTCGCTCCTATTCCCTTAATCTAATGTGCGTAACAACTCGCAGAGCCTGGCTCGCGATTTCGGCTGGGTTGCTGAGTTCAGGGCAGTACAGAAAAAAGTCGGTTGTTAAGCGTTTGGCCGAAGTACGGATTTCGTCCCATGCGAGCCGGATATCGGCCGACATTTGTCCATTGGCCTGAATGCGCAACCCAGTGTCTAACACCGCGGTGTGCGTGGAATGCGGCTGAATACCGAAACTTTCAAGAGCATCATATGGGTATGGGCCGGGATGCCAGGTGTGAGGTAGTCGTGGGATCATCGTGGGTCACCGTGGGCGGAACTCATTCGGAAAGTGTCCGTTCCGGATTGAGTTTCGTTGACGCCGAGCTCGTTCATCTCCAGCTTAGTGAACTCGACGTGGAGGTCTTCATTAGCATCGAAGTATTTCAACGCCGCGTTGAAGACACTGCGTTTGTTGGCCGTACGATCGGCCCGGTTCGCGATTTGGATATACATCGTAACTATGTCCTCTTCCGTGGCCGGCTCCCTGGGCGCGAGTAAGGCCGCATCGTTTAAGTGGTCGCAGGCACTTTCCCAGTTTCCTTGATCCAAAAGATGTTTGGCGGAAAGATAACGTTCTCTCCAACTCTCCGCCTCGACCATCGTCTCCGGCAGCATCGCGTCTGGTTCTTTTGCAAGGCGCTCTGCCTCCTTTGCCAGTTTCTCCATTTCGTCGTTTTTCTGGGCGCTTCCTCGCAGACTTTCCGGAATTCGCTTAAGTATGGCTCGGCCGCGTCGCGAAGACCGACCTGGGTAAGAGAGTTTGCTCGAGCGAGGAGTTTCGAAGCCAGTAAAATGCGCGCTTTGACCGATTCTGGGCTCCAGCTCAGCGCTTCCGCTGCATAGGTACGAACACAATCCAATTCATCTGATTCCTTTGCCAGCAAAAGAAATCCGCGCGTCAGCGCTTCCGTGAGGTACGGAGTTCGCTTAAGGCCTACGAGGCACTTCAGAATATCGAGGGCGCGGGCTACCGCATCTGGTTCTCGCGACTGTTCGGCAGCATTTAAATGATCGATGGCAGTCTGTTGCAGATCTTGGAGCGATCGGGCGGTATCTGGCCACTCTTCTGGAACTGATTGAAGCCAATTCATGACTTCGGCGAATCGCTCCATCTCCTCGAGTTTCGTCGGGAAGGCTTGACACGCTAACTCGAGGAGGGCAGTACGCGTTAGACGTCTGACATCCTCGATGAAACATGCGTAACCGCCGCTGAGCGCTACGTATAAGAGGTTCATCCTTTCGAACGTAGCGCACGCCGTTCGGCAAACTCTTGGTCGAACTTGGATGGGCAGTTCGATGTCTGCCTTGAAAGAGCTTGATGTATCGGTCTTTTTGCAGGCCAAGCAAGCCAACCCTGACAAAAGCTCTAATCCCTTCGCCGGATCACGATGTCGTTGAATCGCCGTCCAAACCTCCGTCAGCGACGAGAATCGGCTCCGTAATTCGAATAAATGGTCGGGCGAAGTGGCCGTCGTGCTCGGCAAAAACGACCGGTCAGCCAATTCGGTGTGCATGTCCGCGAGTTGATGCTCAAGCCCCGAGTGCCGAACATTATGAGGGCCTCCAACGAGAGCCGGCCACCGCTCAGCAATCCGCACGTGGCTCAGAAGTCGTGCTGCATCAATCTCTTCTTCGAACCACTTTGCAAGCTCGCTAGGACGGCCGGGATTCGCCAGGGGCGTTATCGGCGTGTCCTCGATTGAATGAAGCTCTAAATCTCGAACCGCCGGCTGCAAAGTTCGGGGATCGCCAGATGTTCTTGGCGTATGCGGCGTAGACAATTCCGTTTGTAACCACTCGCGCAGCAGCGTCATAAGAGTCAGGCTCTGGCCGTCTGCAAGGGTCTCGCCGCGGTCCCGTTCCCAACGACGACACCATTCGTACCAATACCCATTAGGTGAGTTCGGGTCCGACGCGAAGAGCACCGCCCACGAATTCAGCATCTGAGTGGTCCACGCTCTCTTCGGCCTGGGATTCTTCCCATTTGTTAGCGGAAACGAAGAGAGCGCCAAATGATGATGAGCAGCGAGCGCCTGTACCGGATCGGACGCATTCAGGGCTTCTGCTTCCCAGGTCGCGATGGCTTGTGGCAATTGATTAAGACCTCTAAGCAGCAATGGAAAATCACGTCCAAGAATGGGTCGCAACTTTCTCATCCAGTCGGTCGACGATTGTCGTTGACGCAAGCTTCCTTCTTTGAGAATCGCCTCGCGCGCTTCCGCGACGTTGGCCGGTGCTTGAAGCGGATGAACGAAGAAATTGATCATCCGGCCGTGGTTTTCATCGGCTGTTGCGACGCGCACAACATTGCTCGTCCTGGTCCTAATCTTGGCATGAGACTGCGCTGGCGTTATTCCTTTGGCCGTCAACCCCTCGTCAGGAGCCACGCAGAAATCGGCCGGCGGTGCAACCGGGAGACCACGACTGGAAAGGAGTTTGTCGAGCAATTCGATGATCCGCACCGCGCCGAAGGGTAGGCGAGCCTTTTTGTCGTACTTTTTTTGAAGCTTCACAAGATCGTTCAAGTCTCTCTCAGAGAACCGCTTATAGAGTCGGGCATCGTTTTTGTAGAATTTTGCCTTTTTCCTTTTGTTGACCAGCAGATCCACAAGCCGGCGGCATTCGTAGTAGGCCTGGCTGATGGAAATTAAATCGCCTTTATGGAAGCGGCGCTTCAGCGACTCAAGATGAGTTTCCCACTTACGACGCAGCCGCGCGACCCGCCTCCAAGTTTCTCGCTCAGGTAGACGACTCTTGTGGATCTCCGAGCGGTCGACGAGTTGACCAAGGATATCCCATCGCTCTGAGTCCGTTGCTTTGTCAGCCAAAGCGTTCAGATACTTCATCACGCGGCCAGAGCTCGAGCCATCACGTCCACCATCCCACAAGCCAGCAGCTTGATAAATCGTTAGAACTCGGTCGAGTTCGTCCTGTTGTAGTGCTTCGCTTGCTTTTCGTTCCCATGGTAAGCTGCCATCTTGTGGCGCGAACAATTGTCCATCTTTTCCGTGTAGGAACACCTGCGGATTAAACCAGTCGAAAACCGAATGCAAGCGATGGTCTTCTTTGAGTTTGGCTCGCGCCGCCGTTACGGCTTCGTCGATCGGTTGCGAATTGACAATTGCGCGGTACAGGTGGCTGGTGAAATCAACCGCCGACTGGTCGGCAACTTGCCTTTGCATGACGACCATGGCTGAATACTTAAGTTGGAGGAGCTGATGAGCCAAGCTGCTGAATGGTTCCATCCCTACTTGGCGTCCACCATAGCAAGCGTTGAGCACTAATAGACGTAGCCTCGTGTAACCGGCTAGAACGCCGCGAAGCGTTTCCGCGCCTACCAATCGCTTGCCCCCGTCAGCGCCCACAAGGACCAATTCGCTTCGGCCGCGTTCCACGTCGATCGCACCATGACCGATAAAATGTAAGGCGTGGAAGCGCTGCTTGTCCGTTCGGGTCTGTAGTTGACCCAAGGTATCAACACCTTGCAGGGTCTCAACCTCCCAAGCTCCCAAGTCGCAGAGATCGGTAAGGCTTTTCCTCAGCTCTTCTAGTTCCAGTTTCGCATTGAGCTTGGCAACCCCTCCGGGTTCCGCCACGACGACGAGGAGACGCAAGGGATAATCGGGTGGGGGCAAATTGGATGCGGTGCCGATTGTCCCGCGGACGAGAATTGTGAAAGTGTTCGCCGCCAAAAAAAGCCCATGATCCACGTCGTACAGAAGTTCGAAAGGCACGTTCTGCAAGCGCTCGTCCAGCTGCAGCCTTAATCGCAACCTCCCATGGTTCTTCTGGGCCGTCTGGTAGACTTCAGAATACCGTGTTCGCAATTCGCCGGTGAATACGGAATCGAACAATCTCGTCCCCAACGCCTTGGCAAGATCACCAATGACCTCACCTCCTCCGCGAAGTACTTCTTCGGGCGAGTAAGAAAGCTCGAGTTTCCTAATGAGTTCTTTCACAGAATCCGCGGAAGCGGCTAGTTGAGTCGAACGAGGTAGGAGGGCGACTTGTTCGAATAGATCCACTTCCCGATGGGGAATCGATATGTCATCGCGGCCGACTTCTTGGACACCGGCCGTTGTCCATGCGCGCCGGTACCTCCCAGGCTTGCACTGATCCAATTGTACGGTCATGTCTAGGACGTGTGGACACGCCGACATCATTGTCTCCAGTACGATGGAAAGAAATCACACTTGATAGCGCCGGTTAAGTTCCTCCAACATGGACAAGGTATCGCCTGTGATCGAGGCGAGTTTTTTCCATGATGAAGCACTGTCAAATGCCCACTGTCTTAGTGGGTTGAATATCGACTCATCCATTCCCAGGCCCAGAGCCGATGCCGCCGCCTCCTGAAGCTCAACCGCTAACTCAGCTGCTTGGCCTACATTTTCTCCCCGGAAGGTTTCAATTGCAAGGCGCTGCAGAGCCACACACAGACTTTCTTGCGCACGCGCCGAGTGCCGATTTAGGCGAACCGCCCAGCGCAGATCGGGTACGCATTCAGCAACTTGTCCGGCATTGCAGCGAGAAATACCACGATCAGTGAGGCGGTCCGCGAGTCGGCCCTGCAACGCCGGATTAGGCACGATTGCCATCGCACGATCCAGTAGCTTGGCGGCCACTTCGGGCGCTCTCCACAGGTCATCTAGCAATCCCATCACCTGGGAAAGGACTTGTTCATTATGAGATTCTACTTCAGTGAGGACGCCGGCAAGAACGCGACCATTCAACCATTCTTGTGCTGCCTCGTTAAGTCGGGGAGGTTGTGCTGTGGCGTGCTGGCCCGCCATGGCTAGGCAAGTTCGCATCGCTAATCGATGAGCGTCTTCTTCCATCAAACGGGCTGGATCGGAGAATCCGGCGTATCCGGGATTGCAAATTGCGAATTGCGCACACCGTGGATCGCATATGGAGGGAGATGCCGCCGCGACTGACCAGGTAGGAGAGGGATTGATTCGGCATCCCGAATCATTTTGACAGATGCGGCTTAACGCATTCCGAGCTGCCTGCGCTTGCCCCGTTTGAAGGCTGTATCGAGCTTGAGCCAAACGGCTATACCATTGCCGCAGTGCGACTCCTACCGTGGGAGCCGAAAACTCTGGGCGACCGCTTGCGTCAGCAAGAGGGATATCCAACGTATGCCCAATCAGTTCCTTCAGCGTGTTGAGTGCCGCCCCAGGCGATTCCAGCGTTCGGTACCAAAGCAGGCCGAAGGGCAAAGGAGAACCGGCCTCTGTCAGCGTCTGTTCTGCACAATTCCATGCATATGCCATAACATCCGAGCTGGCACGGTCGATTTCCAATTCCAAAACCAAATCCCGTAAGGCGGTGGCATTTCGAGTCTGACCGGAATGATCGGCCCGTTCTGCGGCTGCGGACATGAGATGTCGGATTTGGTCGTACACATGTTGTTGCGCTACCTGAATGGCTTCGGATGTCAGCGCGATGTCGTAAATCTTGGACCGATAGGTTGTCCAACGGCGCCAATACTTATGATCGTTTACGGCCACCGTCAGATGAGCTAATGCGCGTCTCCATCGCGCCATCAGTGAAGGCGTATCCACGGTGGTCGATGCCAGAGCGTGCGCGAGTTCTCCCAAACCGATGCGATGCGCCAGTGCCGTCACTTCTGGCGTATTTCGATAAGCACTACGCAAGAATTCTAAGCCTTCTTGACGATAGCCGCCAAGGAAGTACAGATCTCCAACTGCTGCCGCATTCTGCACAAGCTGAAGCTCGCCATACCGTGCGCGAAGTTCAGCCAGGCCCTCCCTGACGACACTGGGCCTCGTTGATTCAGGGGAAGAGGCGGCTCGAATCAAAAGCAACTTGATCGCCACAGGTGCAAGTTCTTCTGCGTGGTGCGCCGCCGAGATCGAAGCGCATACCGCTTCTGCCTGGTCGTGTGCCCCAGACGACAAGCAGCTCTGGAGGTCATTAAGGTCCGGCATATATTATTAAACTACCCACTCAAGCACGTCGTGAAGCCATCTTGTTTCGTCCAGATCCAAATCAGGTGGAATACTTCCCCCGAAATATCGCAGACGGTGCGCTGGAACCAGACGCCGAACCAAGGCATGAAACGCGGGGGCTTTTCTTGTGAGAAGCTGTTGTATTCCTTCAGGAGTGAGCTGCCTTGCAGCATCCAATCCCTTTGACACCGATCGATGAGCAGGAGCTGCTACAACAATCGCGACTTTGAACGGCATCTGACTACCCGGTGTTAGTTCGCAGTATTCTTCCACGACGCGCACGACTCGCGCAAAAATCTCTGCCTGCGGCGTTGACTTTCCACCGATCGGCCCATTGAAGTGTTCGACGTCTATAACATAGATAAGGCTCCCCAGCACTTTCCAATTCAAACCATTCTTTACTAACAAATCGACACGTTCGAGCCAGCTGCTTGGAATATTGTGGATGGTGATGACCCGTTGCCCGCGAATCGCCCGCAGCGTAAACGACGACGCCAACGTATAGCGTCGTCCTGGTGCTCGCAGTGCCGGGTATCCTGCCAAAATGCGCGATGAAGTAACTGATCACACAACTGGATTTCGAGCTGAGCCAATTCCCAGGCCGGTTCGAAGGCCATTCGGTTAACATCTCCAGCGATCATGTGTCGGAACAAGTGCGCCATGACGCTGTGTTTAGCTCGAACGGTTGACCCGAGAAAACCTATGTAGGTCGCACGGCAGCACCCGGTCAGCGCTGGCACCGGATTCGGGCGATAGCAGCCGGACACACGCGCCGTGTGGCGACACACGAACGGCCCTGCAACGGCTGAAAAGCGTTGCCCGAGAATTTTCCATTGAGTTACGCCGCAACTCGGACACCTTCTAAAGAAGAGGCTTAGAAGCATTGGCTTCAGCCGTGATTGGACTCGACGACATCCTGGTTGTGGGCAAAAAACTAGCGGCTCGTCCATACGTTGAAAACAGAAGGGGCAATAGTAGTAACGTCCGAACCCGATTGCGAGCTGCTTTTCAAGCCACCAAACGATGAGCACAGGCATGTACAAAAGGAGGCGCATAAAGACCTGAATTACATCGATCACCGCAAACAAAGGTAACCCAATGGCATACAAGAGCCATCCAAGTGTCGGCCGGCCGGGACGGATTCCGAGCCAAAGTCTTAGACGAAAAAGGAGTGACCATGCGTCATGAGGTTCTTCTTGAAGGGGTATGACCTTCCCATTCGCGTCGTTTGGCGATAGTTGGTCCCGCCATAATCTATCGCCAAGACGACCAATCTTAGTTAGCAATGCATCATGATTCATATGCTTCTCGAACTTCAAGAAAAAGCAGTACGTCCGTTCATTTCATAGAATGCAGGATCCAAAACAGCGGATTTTCAACTCCGTCCGGGATCGGGGGCTTTGTCAATCGGCCGTTCACGGGTGACTGGCTGAGACTACTCAGAGCGAAAAACTGGACACGATTGAAGTTCGAAGTCGCTATGTTCACCAGATTGTCAAAACCGAATTCTCGAAGGAGGTTTTGACAGTGCTCACCGCTGCGCGCTAGTTCAAGCTGTTTCCGCGACGTCCATGCATACCAATACTTCGAGCCTTTGTTAGTGCGTGGTACCAAAGAGTCTCGTCCGCCGTAGTCGAAAAAAAACTCGTCCGCCTTGGCGACTGCCACCGCCAATGCGATTGGCAATCGAAGACGTTCGGCGATGCGCAGTTCGATCCGAACCTGCCTGACGATGCCCCCCAGAGCTTCCGAAGCAAGAGCCGCCTTCGCGTCATTGTCAGCAGATCCCTTACCGTTGGGAGGGTCAACAAGATAGATGATCCCCGCTGAATGGGCCAGGTATCTGAGGTATACCGTTTTGCTAAGGTTTTCAATTAGCTCACCAGGGGGATCGTAAAAGACTAGGTTGCTCAGGTCGAGTCTTCGATTGCCTTGTTGCAGCACACGGACGATGATGGGCCGCAGTTCTCCGGCCATGAGCGGATTTGCCTGCGTGGCCTCCGGTACAATACGATTCCGTTCCAAGGAGTTGCAAAGTTCTTCCACCGCGCAATAGCTAAGATCATCTTCGAACATTGCGACGGCGAACGGTTGCGGCGCCCTTGATAGGCGCTGACGGATTTGATGAAGTAAACTCCAAAGGTAAACGGTCTTACCTGCCGCCCTGCAACCCGTTAGCGCGACGATTCGCTGCCGACATCGACCGGTATAATACGGAAGATCGCTACGGCAATGAGGGCAAACTCGAAAACCGGTAAATAGCAGATCCGCCGGGCACATTACCGAGCGCGGCGGACGGCGCGCGTAGCGGCGAGGCTCCCAAGGGAAGATCAAAGGTGAGTCGTCGCCCAGTACGGGATCGTTAACCTTGTGGAATGGACATTTGAAATACATCGCGCTCGGCGGGAACCGGGCGAAACAGCGGTAGCAGGTGATTTCAAGCACCGATGGCACCGGCGACTAGGGGGGACTGTTGTTGGCTGATATCCTTCTCTACGTGTTACGCGGGCTTTTCCGTGCCCTTTCGAATTACTAATTGATTCATATTTTTTTCCGAAATCGCTTAGCGATTGTTGCCAACGCTTTGGCAGGAATGCCAAAGTACGTCATCCATCGCTCCAGTTTGTCAGACAGACCAGGAGCTTGTTGGTCCAGCCATTGACTCCGGAACGGTTTCAAAAAGCCACGATCCAATAGTTCATCGCAGCGTTCCGCCAAGTTATGAGGTTCATCACCATCCTTCATGAGGTAAGCAACCAAGGCCAGGGCGGTTACGTTTGCGCGCGCGAGTTTGATTGGATGATCCAAGCGAAGCGTAGACGTGCGCCAGCGACTCCATCGAGTGTGGAGCGTACAAGAGCGCTGCAAATTGAGCGCGGGCACAAACGGTTCCGATTACACCGGAGTCTTCAACCCACCGTTGGTCCGTAGTCGACTCAAGCGGCCGGCGAAGCGCCTTGAACAGAAAACCACTGTCCCGACGCGGCGGAGCCGTGGTGCGGGGGAGACCAAGAAAGCGGGTGCGCCGCGGCGCTTCAATATCACTCGGGGGTCGCGTACGGAACCATCTGTCCACTTGCTCGGCAAGGCAAAATTCCGCCAGTTGCTTGGCTTCGGGGCGACGCCGCATGGTCCCGTTATCGTTTGAGAACAAACTCTCTCCGGCCGCCACAAAACAGCTAGCGAACCCTTCCGGACCGCGCGCTTGGAAAACCGGTGCGAATAGGTCAATCCAGACGACGCCTTGACCGCTGTAGACGCTGGAGCCAAGCTCTACTCCCAGCCCAAAAATCTCGGGAAACACTTGTCGAATTGAGTTCGGTGACATGCCGGCAAGCTGCCGTCCAAGGTACTCCCAAAAGTGGCGAAGCAAGTCTTCCGAAAGCACTCCGATGGTTTGTTGCAGAGGTTGACATAATTGGATAGCCGTCTGCGTGCTACTTGTCACGAGATCTTCCGTGGCAATCAGATCGCGCTCGGCATATGCTGTGTCGACCAACGCGCTCACTCGATCTTTAAGCAAAAGGCACAGTTGCCGACGGGCCGGAGCTTTGATCTCTTCGTGACACGCGAGCACAACCATCGTGTTAAGTCGTTCGATAGCGGTGTCATCGGCGGCATTTGATTGCGAGGCAATGGTTTCACCAATTGTGGCGAGCAAATTTCGCCGATTAAGTTCGTCGAGGAGTGGTTTACGTTCCCCACTTTCTCCGAGCCACTCGGCAATTTTTTCACGCGAAGTGCAATCGGCCACCAAACGCTGCCCGAGGCGTGCCCAAACTTCCTCGCTTCTGAGTAGATCAGCCACCGTATCACGGAACGACCCCGGGTGCGGTATTCGGATGATGGCAGGCACCGATTTGAGCAATTCCGCAAACACCTCTATAAGGTGGTCTTCCCAGCGTCCGGTTTGGGAACGAGTGGCCTTGGAAAGCCAAAGAAGAAACCAAACAACTTCATCCGATTCGAGCCGCACATGTCGGAGTGCGGATTCAAGTCCTTCAAACATGGGGAGAGGTTCCGTGTCGCCCATTCCATGGCTTTGCCGGAGGTCGAAAATACGACGCACGATGTCCCTTAACATCTTCGTCCGCATCTTCCCCCTCGAAAACCTAACGAGAATACTAAACGGCTTCTGTAAAACTTTCCCGTCGGTGTCGCGTTCAGATTCTGGCAGTGGACATAGCAGTATATAGGCGAGGAGCTGATTCAAATGCTCCGCAAGAGCATTTCCCATGGACGGATCGGTCGAAACCATGTTCTCCGCAACCAAATCGATCAATTGACATTGTGCAACGCATAGATCCTCCAACTCCCCGAGCGATTGAGGCCAACTTCGCCGACTTAAGGCCTCTTTGAGGCGTACGCTTCCTCCTGTCAAGTACAGCGAGCTTAGCCGTTTGCAGATCGTTGGAACCCTTTTGAATTGTTGCAGTGCCGCGCCAAACTGCCGGTGCAGTCGCCTATCCCACTCCTGCGCCATCCGCCAATAGGCGGAAACGATTACTTCGGCGGACCAAGCGGGATATAAAGCATCGGCCAAGCCAGGATCCTGATTTACCGCTTCATTCCAAGCGTCATAATAGCGAAGCAGCAAATCTGTCCGTTCATTCGCGATGGTCGCGAGAACTTCTGGTTTCAGTTTCCCTTCACCGTGCATTGTCGCGATCAATCTGCCGGCGTAGATCATGCCGGATTTCGCGCTGAGGTCAACCAGCAGGTCAAGACGCCATTCAAGTTGGTCCCACTGATCCGCCGGGACCTCGACTAGGGTGGGAAAAAGAACCGATTCGATACTCTGAGCGAAACGGGTTCTCGTTCCTAGATCGGCACAACGCAGAAGATCGCAGAAATGGTCGGCGGATTGCGTTAAGAAGGGCTTACATCGCTCTTTGGCGTCCCGACAACCTTTCTGAATCGGCCCCCACAACTCGGCGAAAGCCACGACACGGTCCGGCTTGATCGTCTCGCGGATCGCTTGCCCGAACATCACCAGGCATTCCTCGCATATCGATTCCGCGACAGGTGCCCGGCTAATCGTCTTCAACATCGCCTCGATCGCACCATGCGCCTCCAGATCGAGGGCCACGCGAAACAAAGTCCCGAGGTCATGAACCACTTGGCTTCGCTGCTGAAGTCGTTTTTCGTCGGGCGCGGCGTAATAGTACTCGATGGAGCGCAAGTACCCTTCTACGAGACGCATTAGAAGACGGTCACCTTCGGCCCCTGGCTTCCAAGCCGCAATCAGTCGATGTCCTAAATCCAATAACGGTGGATAATCTCTATGAATGCAGCCGGCAGCGCCAGCGAAAAGCTCATAATCTCTACTGATGAATTCCGTCGTGTTCGGAAGCTTCAAGAGGTCGCTCGCATCGTAAAGACCCCGCCATTCGTCGGAAAAGTCGAAACAGCTAGCAGATTCACAGAAAGTTCTAATGACCTGGTGCCCGTCCTCGCATTTTTCATCGAACCATCGGGCCCAGTCTGAGAGAGGTGGTAACAGTGTCTCTCCGAGCGAATGATGCACTGCCCACACGCGACTGCCTGCAGCCATTGTTGGCAGCTTGAATTCATTGGCTGACGTCGTCATCATCAGACGTCGGTTCCTATGTGGGCTTGAGGGTAAGTCCGGACGAATGCCGGCGCCTAAAGACTGCGGTTCGTGTTCATAGGTAGAGAACGTCAAACGACGGCGACAGTGGAGTGGTACAAGTGCGAATAAGGATGCCGCTATCTGAAACTCGCGCCACGATTCGTGCGTCCCGTTTTCAAATCCGACTAGGAGTACCGGCTTACGGTGCTCCGGAGAACACATGTAAGCCTGCCACAGCGCGGCCATTTCCTTGCGTGACAGGGCGTGGTGCGCGGTGTTGTCGATAGTGCGAGCGAATCTGGGGTCCAACGATTCTTGACGCGCGCGAACTTCGTCTACCGGAACTTCAAGGAAAGGAGCGGATCCCAGCTGTGAAGAGTTCTTGCCAAGATTGGCGTAGATGTCATCGTGACTACGCGCAAATCCATCCGTACCGCCCCCTTCGAGAGCATAGCGGATCGGACTAGCCTCACGCACCCAGCATATTAGCCCCGGCAGATCATAATCAATCGCCTTGAGAGCTTCTAAATGAACAACCAAATTGTGGGCCAGAAAATTGCCCGGTCGTCCCACCTCGTCGGTTCCTGAATACCCGATTCGGTGAATGCACGCGCGACCGTCGTCTAGAATGAACCAACCCCAGTTGACCGGGAGGCAGTCTTCCGCGTAGCCCGGTGGGCGGCGGTAAGCGCAGTGAAGCTCCAGCAGGCTTTCGTCGCCGAGCTTCGCCGACTTCGCCACCGTCTGAAATCCGCGAGCGGACCGCAGCCCTATCGGCGCGGATGCGTACCAATGCTGTTCCAAGGTGATCGTGGTCACGGCCTTACCTGTGAAGGCGCCGACGTTTGAGACGGTGTCTCACGCTACAAATATCCCCACTCGTGTAATATCCAAAGTAGGGGATCCTCCACGCGTCGTGGGCGTGGGTCTTTTAGCTTTAGTCTGGGCTTGCCGTTCTCCATGATTCGAAGCGGGGGAGCCCCTAATGCCGACGCGGCAAAAAAAGTCACGCGTCGAAAACTCTGACGAGCCAATGCCACGACTTCGGCCAAGCCTAGATCCTCTTCCATATGTTGAGCCACGCGATCGCTGATTTCCTGTGTCAGCGCCGGGTCATATTCCCGGCCCTGCACCGGATAGCGATCGCGGTGTTGGCGATGATCCGGGTCAAACATTCCGTCTTCATCGCATTTCGTCAGAACGACTGCCAGCTGCTTGTCGAGTTTGTCCTCCGATCGCGATAAGGCGCTGCGGCCGAACATTTTTCCAAGCGCCGCCAGCCGATTATGAGTCGTTTTGGTCCCGGGTTTCGATTCTCGCCGCATCGCAGTTACAAAGGCGCCCAGAGCCTCGGCTGCGCTGGCTGCTTTATAGGGTGGGAGTGGTTTGCCTTCGTCGCGGAGTTTTTTTTGATACTCTTCCGACATCATCGGGTCGACCATCAAAAGAATCGCCTTGGCCCGGCCCAGAAAGTTCAAGTAGTACACATCATCCATGTTCTCAAAAAACTCGCCCGACGGATCATGGAACACAAGCGAGACAACGCCCTGTTTGCCGTTAATGATGCGACGCCAACGACGCCGGACCGGGAAGCGCACGGTGATCTGCAGTGACGCGATGGGCGCCATTTTCTGATTCGCCTCGGGAAGCTCGTTTTGGAAGAAAATAGTTTGTTCTTGTTTCTTGAAGTAATCCTTACCTTCTTGATCATCCCATTCCAGCGACATTTCGTAAGCACTCGCGCGCGCTAGCTCGCGGCGAATCTGGCGGATGAGCGCCGTCATGAAGCAGGTCTTTCCGGATACCGTCGATCCAATAATGGCAACGGTCGCCGGCCTTCCTGACGAAAGTGGAAGTAGCTTCCAACACCGCGGACAGATCTTGACGTACGCGGTGTGAGGACTGAACGGGCAGCTAACGGAATAATCGTACCCGCCGGCCGCGGGCCTAAAGAGGGGCTTACCTGCCCACTCGGGTGCGCTATCAAGTAATGGGTGGTCCCGCGCACGGCACCTGGGCTCGGGGCAGAGGAAGGCAACGTCACTCTCAGAGAACTTTTCTTGGCACTTTGGGCATGCAAGCTCGTCCATGGGCGGAGCGCTCCAAAATCAGGCTTCAAATCGTCGAGCGATCTAACGATGGCTGTTCGATAACTACAGCGTCAGGGGGCTCGGCGAACAGACGATGATATACTCTTCCTCGCGTCACCGGCCAGGGAGCCAGGGTCAAGCGATGTTCGACATTTCGCACCATACTTGGTACGCAGCGCAACTCCGCCCGGCATTGACCGTCCGTGGAGCTTTCCGGAAGCCGGTTAATTCGGCCGTTCAACGTGAGCCGGGTGACGCCCGCCAGGCCGCTGACACACGTTATAATCAAATCCACGCCGTCGCCGTTTCGTTCAAGTTCCCAGCTGACCGGAAGAGGTCGCCTCAATTGAATCGTGGCGCTTACGCCGGGCCCAGCGGCGCCTTGGATTCTGCTCTTGGGATCGATCACACAGCGAACTAGAAATGTATGCTCACCGTGGGGTAACTTCGACACAGGTACAGTCATGGTTGCCACACTAGCCGCGCCCCGACGAGACACTCTCTTGGCGGAACGCAAAGTACCTCGCTGCAATAGCCCGATTTCCGCTAAAGAGGAGCCCGATGGCCAGGGCCACTCAATAACCACCTTTTGATCTTCGAGCCGCGCCGACACCCAGGCCATTTCGACGTACTGTACGAAGCCACAAAACGTCGCCCGGAACCGATTGACTGCGAAAATCAAGTAAAACGGGTCTTTTGCGGACGGGGAAAAGTCGGCCGCTTCGCTCTCGCCCGAGCGATTGATTATCTTTCCCATCTGCTCAAGTGAGCTCGTATCGATACTATCTCCCACATTGAACGAAGGAATGGCGGATACCCGAACCACCTCCACGCTGTTTGGCGCTGCCTTTTCCCAGCGGACTCCAAATTTATGGTTCGCATATGAGGCCTGAAAGTCGCCGATAACAGATGGAGAAGCACTCGGTGTGGCTTCCACTGCTTCTCCAGGGGTGACTACTTCCTTACCGTCTTTGTCTACAAACACGCATCGTACGCGGTACACATAACGTGTGTTGTTTACCACATCCCGATCTACCAAACCAGGTGGAGACGCGACTCGAATGGGCTTGTCGGACTCCTTACCGCCGTCTCGCCGGACTTCGACACGCTTGGCCCTGACCGGCGCGTCCCAGTTTAAGGTCACTTTACCGTCGGAAGCCTGTGCAGTGAGTTTCGCAACCTCCGCAATAGCCACAACGGGCCCGACAGACGCAACATGGGGCGATCGAATTCCCCGGCGCTCTGTGGTGACGAAATACCAGTAAGAGCATCCGGGAATCACGTCTTTGTCGGCATGATTACTTCCCTTAAGAAGCCACTGCTTCGTCTCGCCGTCTGAAGCTTCTCTGTCTGGCGTCACGGACCGAGTCAGGCAGTACTGTATGTCGGCGCCAGTAACTTTTTTCCATGATGTGTATACTTTGCCCGGAACTACGTTGGCCGTCATGTCGCTTGTCGCGCTCGGAGGCGGCGTGAACTGAATCGGACGGCTCTCGCTTGTTGAATAGACGCCGCATTTATGATGAACGGCAACTGTGTAAAACCAAGTTTCTCCGGGTTGGCCGAATTTGTCTTGGTAACTGTCAACCTGGCCCAATTCGATCACTTCGGCTTGGGCGGGTAGAGCTAATGCTCCTTGCATGTCGACGATGTCACGCAGTGGCCCGCGGCTTCGAAAGACTAACGTACGCTTGACATTAGGAAGCGCTTTCCAGGTTAATAGAGCCGTTCCACTGTCGGCGATCGCTTTTTCGACTTCAATTCGTCCCCGAGCGCACACGGTCAGGAATGGTCCCGCTACAGGCTGGGATTGTCCAAACAACGAATAAACGCCATAGTGGTATTGCTTGCCCGGTTCGACATGGTTATCGGGCCATTCCTTTCCCAAGAACTGGTGAATCTTATCATTTACGGTCGGAGGGCCTTTTTCACTCCGAGCCACGATCACATTATCGCACCGATCGGCCGGCAGAGTCCAATGTAGGTGAATTTGGCCCGCGAGTATCTGAGCTCCGAGAGCTCTAATAGGATTTGCCTGAATAACAGGGGGTGGCGGGGGCGTGTCCCTGCTAACCTTCCAGTTTCTTGCTTTTATGAGACCGTCCATGTACGGCTCGGCAACATCCCGGTCGATGTTGTACATTTCTCTGGCTTGTTGAATAGCGAGGGCGATTTGATCGGGGTGGATAATGTTCGTTGCCGGCTGAACCATCGATTTCATATAATCATCGAGCTTCGGCACGCAGCGCTCGATGATTTTCTCGATCTTTACCTGATCGACTTTGTAAATACCCGTTCCGGAACGTAAGTCTGGCTCCGCGATTAATAATACATACTTGTTGAACTGTTTGATGACCGTGCGCCGCAGCGGGTCCTCATGATTCTCATCTTTCTTTGCGGATTTGTACTTCGCCTCGATCGCCGACTTTATGGCGGTTAGATTGCGCGTCACTGCAAGACCAAAGAACTTGAAGGGGTGACTCAAGTCGTCTTCTATGTTCATTTACGTGTCCTGGGCCAGCCACCCTTGCTGAATGGCGTCAAGGCTTACGCTTATCATCACATCCTTACCGCTGGATTTATGCTTGCCCTGACCGGAGATTAGGCCGTTTCCGTCGTAACAGAGTTCAACATGAATCTCCTGTCCCTTCGGTCCAGGAGGCAAATCCTCGATTCGGACCTGGCCTAGCCGCACAACGTCGGCGCCGCTTAGATTTTGGCTTTCCCCCTTATTGATAATGATGTCAACGAACTTCTGATTGTCTTCCAACGTGTAATAGATTTTCTTCGTGAGCTCGTTGCACAACGTGCCTTTCTTGATAACAATGTCGTTGATCTCCTCCTTCAGGTCCTCAGCGTAGATTGTCACGCCCACGCTGTGGTTGGCGACATCGCGGAACGTGATCTTGCCCGTTCTCGGACCTTCCGCCTGGATGTTAGCGCGGTCCTCTTTTGTCAAACCGGTCTTTTCCGTCCAAGCGTCGGGGGAAAAAGCCAAACAAGCCGCCCCTCGACCAACGTTCAGGTCAACACCCCGGTGACTTCGCGGTTGCTTCCCCGACAAACTCGCCAGCAGTTCCGTCACACACGGCATCTTCGTCGATCCGCCCGCCAGGAGGATTATGTCAATCTTGTCCCACGGATTTGGCTCATTGCCAAACAGTCGATGTACTACCTCAGTCGTCTTATCGGCCGTCTGATTCAACAACGGCTTAGTCAGGTCTTCGAACTCCCGGCGCGTAATCGGAACCGAATGGGGAATCCCAGCGAAATTAACGGCGACCGAGATCACATCATCAGGACGGCGGCTGCTCAAAACCTCCTTGGCTTCCTGACAACTCATTAACAGATGCTCCTGTGCGGGCCGATCCTGACGCGGATCTTGGCCATGGGCCTTGAGAAAATTCTCGGCAACCGAATCGGCCAAGGCGTCATCCCAGTTCATCCCACCGAGATCGACCGATCCGTCCTTGTCGAGTATGTCGACTTCCAACGTGATGCTGGCCGAACGGTTGACGCGCATGACGGTAACGTCGAAAGTGCCACCGCCTAAGTCGTAGACCATTACCGTCCGTCCCGCCAGGTCCTCGCCTTGAGCTTGAGCGAAATCAATCGCAGCGGCGATCGGCTCAGCGAGGATGGCGCGAACTGTCAGGCCCGCTAATTCGCCGGCTCGCTTGGTGGCATCGCGCTGCTGCGGGCCAAAGTAAGCCGGTACCGTGATGACGGCGTCTGTTACCGCTTCATTTAGGTAGGCTTCCGCATCGGTCTTCAGTTTTTTTAGAATGGCGGCGGAGATTTCTTCCGGCGTATACGATTGACCGTCGATCGGAAACTTGTAATCCGTTCCCATGTTCCGTTTGATGCCTCGGACGACTCGGCTCGGGTCGTTGGCCAAGCTGAAGACGGCAGGGTCGCCCACGATGACGTCATCCAGCCGCGCGTTCTGAAAAAAGACCACGCTGGGCGTCGTCTGTCTACCCTCGCGATTGTCAATTACCACGACCCGCCCGTCTTCCATCGTTGCGACCACGCTATACGTAGTCCCCAAGTCGATTCCCACAACAGCCATGTTGTCTCCCTGAGTTGAGTTTCATGTTGCTAAGAACCTATTCGACGCTGGTTCGCCTTCACATTCGTAACTCGTGTAAGTACGCCTTTTCCTTAAGTAATCGGTGGAGATCCGATGGTGCATGATTGACCGTCTCCGCGTTCTTCGGCGTTCTGTTCCGAGGACGGGAGAGGATCCGTTCCCGGGTCGTGCTTCCAGGTGATTACTCTTGCCGGCCGAATGACAAACGGGCTTATTTCGCCGGTCTTTTCGTGGCGGACAAAGTATACAAACCCGTGTTGAAGCGTCTCAACGATCCTCTCATTCAATTCGACGTCTCCTGTGTTACGCGTGTCGACCACGAAATGCAGACGGCGATCGAAACGGTCACCCGGCTCGGGGCTTACAGTTTGGATCCCGCAAATCTCCATCGTTTCTTTGATCTGCCGCCGTAGGATTAGCAGGCAGTCGATTAACGCTTGGGGATCGCGCGGTGGCTCACTCTCCCATTTGGTTGTGAGGTCGTATGTCGCTGCGACGCGGTGAATCCAGGGCTTGAGCAACTGCATTTGAAAAGAATGCCGAGTTTCGTCAAGCTTCTCATAAAGTGTTTCGCGAAGCCGACGTTGTTCAACGCGTTCCTGCTCGTTCACGGTGAGCTGTGAAGTCACGGCATCTAAGCGTTCGATGTGCGCTTGTAAGAGTTCCGTAACGTTCGGACTACTCGCATGCGGCGCGTCCGTTGCCGTCTCATCCGCTAGGATGTCTGCTTGGTTCGCCATGCTGCGGGCGATGGTGAGCGCCATTTCATCCACGGTTGGCAGGAGTCCGGCGCTGCCATCTTGGATCTCAGGCAGGGGTAATCCTTCCACGCCATTCTTTTGCGGAGCGGAGAAATTGGTGGATGTCTCTGGACCGTCATCATTCTGCGATTCGGGCATGTTATTTCCTAGGCTTAGGCCTTGGTCAGGATATCGAGTACCGCCGCTGCCATACCTTTTCCAGAATCATCAACCACAATCGAGCTATCAAAATCCTTGATGCTATTCAGGAAGTCACGATTGGCGTCAGATCCGATCGGCACGACACCGATTTGGATTTGCAGCGCCCTCAAGGTTTGCGCCGTCTGCCGCGAAGTTTCGACGTTATTGGGTTGGCCGTCTGTTAGAACGATAGCCAAGCGCCTGCCAGGCGCGGAGTCCAGTACCTGACGGACACTCTGTAAACCCGCGTCCATGGGGGTGTCACCTTCGGCAACCAACTGACGGGTTGTCGCGCGCACGGCCTCTAGGGACTGAGTCGGCATCAACAGAATGCGGGACGGATAAATAGAATGGGCACCACCGAAATTCACGACCGCTACGGAGCGCTGTGAAGCCCCGCGTAGATAGGTTTGAGCGATCTCTTCCAACGCCGAACGCGCCTGTTCAATTTTCTCGCCTGCCATGCTGGAGGAGCAGTCTATGGCCAACACCACGGTAGTGGGCGTCGGGATTTCCTGCGGCCGCAGGTCCGGTTCCCGGTAATCCGCAACTACGCCCTCCAATTGGCTGCCGCTTAGCAGGTCCCAGGCCGAGACACGCGGTATCTTGTTCCCGTCGTACTCGAAACGCACGCGGATGGGTGCAATGACCGAGCGTTCCGGCGCGCCGCCGAAATGATAATTGCCAAGCATCGCCTGAAGTTGCCCGTGTGAATCCAATTCGATGACGGGAACCTGGAAAGACGTCTGACCCGGCCGGATGTAGTATTCAGACCGTTCGGCCATCGCAGGAATGTCCGTGTTCTCCGGGATGATAGCATCGTTGAGCAAGCCCGGCGAGCCGGGGCGCGATTCATCAAGTACGATCGTGCCGAGCGCATGCGCCGTCCGGCGTTGGACAGTGATTCTGCCGGAACCGGCTCCGCGACTGCCACCGACGGTGATGCGCCCGCGCCGCGCACCGCGCTTCCGCTGGCGTAGCCATGCGCTACCACTGCCGCCCCCCGGGCCACTATTTCGTCAGGGTTGGACGCCTTGAGCAGGGCTTTCCCGGTAATCTGAGTGATGCCCTCAACGAAGCTCGGAAGTCGCGATGATCCGCCCACCACCAAAACGTGATGAATATCGTTCATCGATAGTTTCGCATCTTCGATGACCTGGACAGTCTTTTGTAATACCTGCTGGAGGAGCGGCGCGCTTCGTTGCTCGAACTCCTGCCGGCTGATTCGCAACTGAAGAGATTTCCCGGCTTCGCTCCACGGCACAACCGTCTCCGGTAATGCAGACAAGGCACATTTGGTGCGCTCACTCAATTCGTATAGATTCTGTCGTGAATGGGGCGATTCCCGTGGGTCGACTCCAATCGCATCGACAATGCGTTCTGCAATCAGCTCACCTAGGCAGTGTGTCCAGTCGTGACCTCCAAGTTCGTGAGCCCCACGCGTTCGTTCAGCTCCCAGAATTCCTCCGGTGAGTCGCAGTACCGTGGCGTCATAGGTGCCGCCACCTAAATCGCACACAAGAACCCGCTCGCCCTCCCGCAGGTTCTTAATTCCGAAATGGATCGCCGCTGCCTCCGGTTCGTCAAGCAAGTCTTCAACTTGGAGGTCCACAAGATCAGCGGCGTCTTTAGTCTTCCGTCGCGCCAAGCCGGTGAAGTATGCAGGTACCGTGATAACCGCTCGCGTAACCGATCGTGATAGATGCGCCGTCGCGTCGTTCACAAGCTTACGCAGTATTTCCGCCGAGATCTGTTCGGGTGTGTACTTCCCCTGGAATCTGTAGTCTGCGTCCCCCATGTTGCGCTTCATCCATCGGGCAACATCGCCTGGGCGAGCAATAGCCTGGCTCAGCGCAACCCGACCGACTTCGAAGCGAGAGCCATCAACAAGCACTGCCGAAGGGGTCAGAGTCTCCCCTTCACTGTTCGGGATCATTACTACACGACCGCTTTGGTCCACGTAAGCCATCGCGGACAGAGTGGTTCCTAGATCAATTCCGAGAACAACGTCACTCATGGGCGCCTTTCTTATTTGTGTGACAGTAAGCCAAAGATTGAAGCTGATTTTGTACTGAGTTGGTGCCCTCGTCAAGCGCTAAGGCGTGAAAACGCGTAGTTGTTGGTTGGTCGATTCGTCCGTTCGGCGCGTATGACATGGTGCACGTCCAGGAGGCCATCGAGTTAACTTCAAAGGGTCCACCGTCTGATAACGGCGGTTTACTCTATCGCGAGTGGACCACGCTCCGCCATCGGCGCGGCGCCTTCAGATCGTTATTTCCTAGGTCGGTCTTTTTGTTCAAAGGTGATGGTGCCCTAACTGCTTTACTCTCATTCGCGCTATTGAACAACGCCCTGATGTACTGCGTTGCACTGATCCATATCAGTGCGGTGACGCCCAGCGCCAAATCACGCGCTTCCGCGATAGCGTTTACAACGTCTAGCGCACCCACTCGGCATTGGGCTACCTGACATCACGGGAGTTCGAGGACCAATTGAGCGCTCGGCGCCTACAACAACCCCGACCTCGGCGGAACATAGGGCTCCGGTGGGAACCGACCCGAGCGCCGACGAGGGGCCAGGACCGAAGCGAGTGGTGGCAGGACGCTGCTCGAAGTCGGCCGCCTACTGGAAATTGGTCCACTGTGGGAATATTTGCAACCACCGTAAAGAAGCACGTTCGTTCAAAGCGAGTATTTCGCTCGTCCTCTACGAAGCGATACATTCACACTTGGCGTTTTACCGCATTGGGGTCACCGATGGCGAACGACATCTTACGCCGCAACTCTCACAGGCGGCAAATAATCGATCCGGTTCTGAAAGAGTCTGAGTTGCCACCATCCAGCTGGCGCGAGCCGCGCCATGTGCCGAGCCGCAACGAGTCTAGCGATAGAAAGGCCTCGCTCCAAGCGTATGATTTCCGGAGCATCCAAAAAAGTAGCAACGAACCCCGCAAAATGGGCGTCTTCGGCACCGATTTCGCGAATGGGCGCGCGGAGTCTAAGCGCCGGTGCATGCAGCACGCCGCTCTTAACTCGGAGCACGCCATACGATCCGTCTGTGCCCGCCGTGATGACCACGCCGGCCGCCCCCGTGCAGGCTAGTAGGTGGCGTGCGAGCTCCGCAGGCGAACGCTGGTTTGCCGAGGCGTATTCGTCGAAGCTTATCTGAAGATAAACGTCGCCAGCGGACTCTATTTGTGAAAGCGTGGCACTCGGTCCGGGCTTCCAGAAAAAAGGAACGCCCCGGGCGGCGGCGGCGGTCATCCAAAACTCAACATAGTCGTCCTCCAAGGGGCCGGTTGCGGCAATGGCGGCAACTCGGTTTCGAGCAACGAATTGGGCTTCTTTCGATGATGGAGCATATTTCGGCCCGGTACAGACGCGAAGCATCCGGCGGGGGGGAAGAACGACGTCAACCGGCGCGGACCCCGAGACCCGTTCCATTCGGCATCGGAGATCGGCGTTAAGCATGTTTTGCCAGAAGCGCTCGAGATCGTCAGTGACTCGCCCAAATAGTTCCACCTGCGCTCCGAGTTGGCGGAGCAATTGCGCCGCAGTTGCTCCGGTACCTCCGAGACGGGTTTCGACTGGGTCGAACACACCACTCAGGGGCATGCTCGCGGCATAATATTTTTCAAAGCATGGCTTCATTACAAAAGCAATACGTTTCATGAAAGGCTCCTTTGCTCCACATTGATTGAAACTCTCCGGCCTGTAAGGGATGTCCGCCGACCACCACCGCCTGAAATGGTCCCGGGAAGCTTCGGTGAACGGTTGACCAGGGCACGCCAGCAACTGGCTTACCGCTGTGCGCTTAACCATCCCTCGTGACGAGATCTAAAAAGCCGGGAGCGTAACGGCAACATCCCATCCAAACCTAGGGACTCGCAAAAGCCGCTCGGTAAGCCTTACGCGGAAGACCGACGTGTCTTTCGCACTAACATTGGCATTCGGCCGGATTGTTGCAACGCCTAGCGACAGTCCGTACAATTGCGGCGACGATGTGGCGTACCGCCATGGGGTCAGAAGTACGTTGGGTCCAAGTAATTCCGTTGAACTTGAGACCATCCGAACATGCAAACGACAAGCTCATCACTTCTTGAAAGAGTCAAACAAGGACAGGACCAAGCGATTCGCAGTTTTTACGACATCTATCGTCCACTCTTAGTGGGATGGGTGAAGCAGAGCGGAATTCGGTCGCCAGATGCCGAGGATCTCTCGTCCGACGTACTGAGCCGAGTGACCTTGCATATGAGAAAACTTGCTTACCAGCGCGGAAAGGGAGGTGGCTTCCGCGGGTATTTGCATGCCGCCACACGCAACGGGATTCGCGATTACTGGAGATCGCGTCGGCGCACGCCGCCGCATACCCGAATCAACGACGACTTCGACGCCGCGAATCCCGATCCCAGTGCTGCGGCTTGGAATCAAGAGTACAATCGCCGGCTCTTGGAGACCTTGCTTACTCGAGTTGAAGGTGAAGTAGACCCGGAGAGCTGGAAGATTTTCATACTTCATTGTCGGGATCAGGTTTCTGCGAAAGATATCGCCGCTCAGTTCGGTATTTCTGACGGGGCGGTGTATTCGCGGTCGTTTCGTGTAATGGAAAAACTCCGTGCACTTACCGTTGAAATTGATCCTGATCTTTTCCCGGAGATCTAAAGTCATGTTGTCTTAGCATTGGAGCCATCCGTGGACACGCCTCTCCCTTGTTTACCCGAGGCGGCACTCTTTGCCGCCGCGGAAGGCACTCCGCTTGCGAACCTATCACCAAGCGAGCTCGCCCACTATACAAAATGCGGTCGCTGTCAGAGCCAGATCCAGACTCTGACAGCCGTTTGGCGATTGCTTCGCGATCAGTGGAACGAGTTGGAGGGGCCTACGAATCGCCACACGCAACCATTGCCGGGGCGTTATGAATTCCTGCGCCGCTTGGGTCGAGGGGGTTTCGGTGAAGTCTGGCTGGCGTACGACGTGAATGTGGGAAGGAGAGTCGCTGTCAAAACGCTCCGTCACGATCGGGTAAAGCCGGGTGCTCTTCAAGCCTTGCGCGCCGAAGCCCGCCAGCTGGCTGCTTTGGCCGAAAGCCGCAAGACGCGCCGCCATCTAGTTCAGGTTTACGGCTTGGAACAAGCCGCTGATCAATGTTTCCTGATTATGGAGTACGTCGAAGGTGGCTCCCTCGGCGACCGAATAAGGCAGTTTGGGCCTCTACACTGGCCCGCCGCGGTCCGTTATGTCTCCGATGTCGGCGAGCTATTGTCTGATGTGCACTCGAAGGGCATACTCCATCGGGATATTAAGCCGGACAACATCCTGTGGTCCCAGTTGGACGACGAAGCACTCCTCGCGGATTTCGGATTAGCGTCCCATATTAACGCGGCTACCGGCGTGGGCGGCACCCCAGGTTACATGGCACCTGAAGTTTTTCAAGGTGCCGCTTGCGCCAAATCCGATGTATTCGGCTTATCCGCAACACTCTACTACTTGATTACCGGCAAGGCTCCGTTTGCCGGTTCCGACATGTATGAGAATTTGCGGCTGGCCGAGGCCGGGCTTCCCAAGCCCGACCCTCTGCTCCGACATGTGCCAGCCGCCATCAGCGCTACACTGAGAGCGGCCCTAACACCCGCCAAGCAGGACCGGCTCAAGCTGGATGAATACACTCGTCGTCTTCGCGGCGCCGGTTCGCAGGCGCTCGGCCTTTCGTTGGAAGCACCGGCCACAATGGCGGAAACGAAAGTCGACGGCTTAGACCTTTCTGTCACGATATGGGTTGAAGGTCCCGGCGGACGGTTTGATCCTGCTCCGACCATACCCGTCGCAAAGCACGAATTCCGAGATCTCGGATTCGTTGCTTCAGATGCACGGTGCGTTCGCGCCATCACAGGCTCGAATCTGCGTTTGCGCTTCCACACACGGTCCGGTGGATACTTAACCCTCTTGAATGTAGGGAGCTCTGGGAACCTCTCTATCACCTATCCAAACGCCCAGTCGCTTCTCAACCGCCTTGGACCTGGGGAACGCCGGGATATAACGGTAAGATTAACACCCCCGGCTGGAGAGGACGAGGCAATCGGGATCCTGACGCACCAAGCTGAAACGTTGATCCCTGAAGAATGGCATCGCCGGATTCTATCAGGGAAGCCATCTATCGATGCCTACGCCGCATTCCGCGATCTTGAATTCCTCGCCAGCCGGGCGAACGAAGCGTCCGCGCAAGAGTGGGTGGCCGCAGTTGCTAAGATCGCACATTCCTGACGTCGAAGGTTCATGGTGACAAGCCGGGCGAGTTTTGAACTGCATCGACGTACGCGCCCGGTAAAGTGGATCAGCGATCTTTGGCCGGCTTTGCACAGGAACCTGCCTTTTTAGTTAGGTTCTTGTGCAGGTGCTGGGCTTTTTGTGCAAGTGGGAGATTTCTTCAAGAATAACCATGCACCTGCCAACGCACAAGAGAGCGACAACAAGGTAAAACTAGCCTCCAGAAAAGGTCTTGCAAAAGATCTTTTAGCGGGTAGCCGGCTATGAAGTCGGAGACGATGGTCGGCAGCCCATCGAGTGTTTCGACCGAATGCACCGTGACGATACCCGGATGCCGCAACTGAGCCGCGGCGCGGGCTTCGCGGTGGAAGCGCTGCAGTTCGGTGTCGTTGGTTAGCAATCCGGTGTGCGGGATTTTCAGCGCGACGATCCGATCCAGTTGGGTGTAGTGGGTCACCGAGTTTTGAACGCACATCCGTACACCCCAAATTAGCGCCGACGTTTCGGCGCAAGTGTACGAATGTAAATTCAAAACTCGTTGAACCAATTCACCCCGTATGGATAATTTATTCGGACAAACAGCCGGCTTGAGCGAAAGCGACAATCTCCGGGAATTTGCGATCAGAATCTAGGCCGAACTTCCGTGACTGAACAACTAATGGCAGAGATGAATCGCGCCGCCAGGATAGTGGCGTTTGTGCGTACCGTATTGAGACGACTCTACGCCGCCGTCCGATAGTAGTAACGCAACACTCCGCCTAAGCGCTCACGACATTGCACGTCGCCGACGCAGCGTCCGACTTCCGCTCCCGGCTCGATCAGCCGATTTCCCAGCCCTTGATGATTCCGCTCCTGATGAAAATGGGTCAGAAACTCCCGGACCGTCCGCCGTAGCATCTCCTCACCGAAAAAGATCATCCGGTCCAAACACTCGTGGCGAAGGCTTCGCCAAAAGCGTTCGAGATGAGCATTGAGATTCGGCGACCGTGCGGGGAGCCGCACTGCTTTCACATCGGCGTCCTGCAAGAGTTCGCGAAACGCCACACTGAACTTGCTGTCGCGATCCATGAGCAGTATAATGCTTGCCCTGCAAAAAGCCATCGCCGGCCGCGGTCAGATTGCGCAGTTTGCTTCATCCATGCCTCGTCGGGATACACGGTGATCCCGGCCAAGTGCACGCGTCGGCTGGCGATCTCCATCAGCACGAGCAGATAGTACGTGACCAGTCCGTAGCGAGTCCAAACCTCAACCGTCGTGAAATCGATCGCTGCCAACAGGTCCCAGTGAGACTTCAAAAATGTCTTCCAGGTGGATTGCCTCTTCCGTTCCGGCGCCGGCTCGATACCGTGCGATTTCAACATGTTGCCGACCGTGGTGTACGACAGGTCATGCCCGAGGTTCGCCAGGGCTCCTTCAATTCGATCGTAACCCCAAGTCGGATTGTCGCGGGCGATGCGGACGATCAACTCTTGAACGGCCTGGGGCGTGGGTGGTCGCCCAACCTTCTTCCGACGGTCACTGTAGTCCCATTTTCGGGCGATGAGCTTGTGGTGCCAGCGCAGAATGGTATCCGGAGTAAAAATGCAGCCGATTTCCCCCAGGAGCTTGCGACCGAGGACTTTGCCTTTGACGGCCAAACGTCGGCGTTGATCGTCGCTAAGCAAAATCCGGCGTTTGCCGAGGTTTTCCCGGAGGACCCGGTTCTCCGTGAGCAGGTAATCGATGACGGATTGTTGCTGACGGTTGACCCAACCGGCCAAGCTCAGAACCAAGAGGTGCCAGGGCTGCAGAAGAAAGTTCATCGCGATAATCCCGAAGCGCTGGATGCGTCCCAGCATCGGGTCTGAACGCAGGGTTGTCAATCGATTTCGGCCGAATCTCGGCGTCGATCAACGTACCCATGTTGCATGGAACTGCCGTCTTACACATCGGCCGAATAACTTATCCATACGGGAGTCGCTTTCCGCGATTATCAACTCCGATAAGATACCTCGGCCAGCAAACCAATCTTACACGAGAGTCGTTATGCCGTGACCGTTGCATCCGGCGCATCTTGCGTGGCGTGATACGCTGGGGACAGTCCACGTCCAACTCCGGGGTGCAGCGATGGCCAAGTCTCCTGATGTCGTCAAGGAACGTTATTGGCGACAACTGATTCGGCGGCAGGCCGCCAGTGGTTTGGGGACGCGCGGTTTCTGCGAGCGTGAGGGAATTCGCGAACACCAGTTTCATTGGTGGCGGCGAACCCTGCGAGAACGCGATCGGCATTCGCCGCGGGATGCTCACCGCATGAAGCCCAGGCGCTCGGTTGTTGATTTACGCAGCAACGGAGTGGAGTCTCCCTTCCTGGCCGTGCCTCTTCCCTTGACCCTTGGCAATCCCATCGAGATGGTCCATCCCCGCGGGCACGTGCTGCGCATTCCCGCGTGCTTTGATGCCACGGCCCTGCGGCGGATTCTGGCGACGCTCGACACACCGGCCGACTCCTCCGGGGAACGGCCGTGATTGCCGCTGCGGCTCAGACCAAAGTGTATCTGGCTCGCGACGCGACCGACATGCGCAAGAGCTTTCGGGGCTTGCTCGCATTGACCGAAGCGGTGCTGCGCCAAGAACCGGCCTCGGGCCATTGGTTCGTGTTCGTCAATCGGCGGCGGGACTTGATGAAGATCTTGGCCTGGGACGGGTCTGGGTTTTGGATCTGGTACAAGCGGCTCGAACGCGGGCGCTTCCAAATGCCGACCGTAGCCACCGGGGAGAGTCTACCGGGTCTGGAACTCACCGCCGTGCAGTTGTCTCTGATCTTGCAAGGCATCGACTTGACGTCGGCACGGCAACGGCTCCGCTTTCATCGCAGCTTGGGCGAACGGGTCGCGTCGCCCGGTGGGGCCAGTTGATCTTTGCCGAATTGAGCCCATCGCGATAATGGGCTCTCCCGTACTCCTATCGATCCCCCAGGCAGGGAAGCGTGGTGCGTCGATCCGTTCCGCTTGAATTACCCGATCAACTACCGGGGCGGCTGCCACGTCAGCCTTATTGGCATCCAAGTCGATGGGCCAGTCGATAACGAGACTTCCACTGACGAAAACGGATTGAATACGCCCAACATGCTGAGCTGAACTCGGTAGCCCCGATTTTCCATCGTTGCACAAACGCCGAGAAAACTACCCGTGCCGCCTTATCGCAGACTTACACACTCTGAAATGTGAATTAACAACTGGGTCCGCGATTTCGAATGACATTCGGGGACCCGGTCGATGCATTCGAAACTCGCAACGCGCGATCACTCTCGGTGTACGTTTGCCAGCGATGCGGCTACTCGGCTTTCAGTTTTTCAAGCAATCTCTGGAATGCTTCCACCGCTGCCTTTTGGTCAGGCTCTTTTTCAAACGCTTTGAAGTCAAAACGCGCGTCGAACAGAGGACGCTTATCCGTTGGGTAAGTTTGATACGTGGTCGGCCAAGCGACTACGTATCGTTCAGTTCGTTTTTCACCAATTCGGTTGAAGTAATCTAACTCGACGTACTGTAAAACGCGACGCTCTCCACGCCCCAGCGCATCGGTTGCCTCGATAAACCACAATAACAAGTTGGGGGAAGGGTAGTAATATACCGTCCCTGAGCGCGCCGCACGCTCCACGCTAGTACGGAAAAAGCCGTCAATCGCAATTAGCTTTGAGCCTTTCTTCGTGGGGAATTCCATGAATGAAATACACGTCGCGGTTAAGTCCTGAACGGGTTCAGCCAAATTCGTAATAAGGAATTCGTTATCCTTGTTGCGCTCAAAACGTAATTTCGGGCTTAGTTGGGAGCGGGCCAAGTCGGTTTGCACTTCCGTCAATTTCGTTTGCTGTTCGCCGAGGGACGTTTGCCGCTCACTAATCTTAACTTGGCTGTCGATTAGGTCCGTTTGTCGTTGCATCAAATATGCCTGATACCCCAGGAGCGCTACCCCTAAGATGGGCAAAACGAACACCTCCCACGCACGTAACCAAGAACTGCCTGCCGCTTGTTGGCTCACTGGGGGTGCTTGTATTGCGGGCGGTTGTGGTTGGGGTAGGGCTTGTTCGGTCATTTCATCCTCGCGCCAAGTTGCTCTAATCTTATTCGCGAAACGCAGCGCGAGATTCATGCTGAGCCGTGGGCGCAAGAAAAACGCGGTAATGGAAACAGGGACCGGCGCAGTATCATCGTGGCTTGGGAGCCGGCCCAAGCCACGACAGGCCGGCATGACGTTGCGCCACAGATAGGATGAGGTGGTGTTTCCATGCGCGAAAACGATGGGAGCGCCTTCGCCCTCGTCCACACAAAGTCTGGTAGTTGTAGCGTAATGCTATGGTAACCGTCCCGAGTTGCCGTCATGCCTTCCTCTTCTCATAACGAGGTTGCCATCGGCATCCACGTCCAAAGTCTCTGCGCCTTCGATCACCATACGAATGTCAGCTGGATCAGCTCCGGGCGCTACAATCCAGTCATATTCCATCTGTCGCTGACCGGAATCGTAAAACGTTAGGTCGATACCCGGATAGACATCCTCGTACACGACCTGGCCAAAGTGCGGCACTTCTGTGACCCAGTTGGATGGATCGTTGCCGATGAAATAATTACTGATCCCAGGCAACCGATTTTCGCCACGGATTGTGGGCGTCCCATTCGCATCATCCCAACGCATGCGAATGACACTCTGATCCCTGATTCGCGGTGGTGTTTCGCGTCCGACCATTGTGTTCTGAAGCAGATCGTTTGACGTCGGCTCAGGCACGCTCTCGTACTCGGTAATAACCATGACGGCTTCAGCGGCTGTCAAGAATAAGGTGTATCCAGGCGCTCGGGCGAGAAATTTCACTTCCGCAGGTTGCTGTCCGAGGTTTGGCTCGAGCTGGAGAGGCGACTCGCCGGCCATGCCTTGCTGAGCTCGCGCGGATTTCCGTTCGGGCGCCACTTTGACCGAGCTTGATAATAGTTGGGAAGCAGCAACGTATTGCGGACGTGACAAGGCGATCCCCGAATCAAACTGCCGAACCATCCCGGTTCGCGTCGAAGGGGCGCCAAGGATCTTAGCGTCGCCCAGAAAAACGTCAGTTGCTGGCGTCCGTGAATCGGCGGAAGCCAAAGCACCTTTAATCGGGACGGCTCGGTCGAGTTCCGGGCCCCACATGGAGTCACAGAAATGTGGGTCTTCTAATGATAATTGGATAGGACTTTCCAGGAACCGCTCCCTCGCAGCGACTTCCAATCGCGATGACGAAGAGCAAGCGATGGGTCCAATTCGAGTGTTTTCTGTGACCGCATGGCGCGCGTTGGAGTTTGTCTCGCTATAGCACGTTTCGCCCCTCATCTTCTTTTCCCGTTCCATTTGCAAAAACCAACTACTTACGAAGGAATGCTGTATGGATTCCTCCACGCCGTGCGGGGTGTGGAGAGCTGCCATGCCAGACGCCCTGAAACACGTGCCGGGGGCTAATCGTCCCTCAAGTGATTCGAGTCGCGGCCGCCATCGGTAGGAGCTTACTCTCCGCTTGTGCTGCGAACGCATCTCTGGACTCCTGCCCGGACCAAGGTATCCGCGGCTCGCTGGATCCGGACAGACGAGGCGGGCCAGCCCTACCGTCCAGAGTCGACGTCCCACACGCAGGCTCCATCTTCGCTTCCTGTGAGAACCTTCTTTCCGTCGGGGAATATTGCAACATATGTTACGGCTTGTGAATGGCCTAGTTGCGACACAAGTCGCGCCCGCCCCTGGCACGAATCAACGTCTGCTCCACGCGCAGGCGGTTTCTCGAATCCATCCGCCGGGATCTCGACCGCTTCTTTCTGCTGCTCCGGCGGCTTCCGTAGCCACCAGACACCCGCGGCGCCGAGAGTAAGAACGACCATGACGCCAATGACGATGAAACGACGTGCGGGCATTGCGGAGGTCACAAGAGGTAGCGGTGGTGATGAACGTATCCAACCGCCACATAGTATCGCACCACATCCATCGAAGCAACAATCCTTATTCGGTGCCGTATGTGCGAGACCTTTGGACCGCATCCCTCACAAAAAACAACTAGGCCAGCAAAGTTAGCTGGGTCAGTTGATCCTCTAGTCGACGGAGATAATGCTCAGGGTTACGGCGGAAGCGCGTGCGTTGAACGCGCTGGTGCCGTCGTTCTTGCTGCCTGCGATATTGAAAATCGTGCGGCGCTCAAGTTTGGATTCCTGCAACCGATTAGTGGCGACGAACAGGAAAAACGCCACGCGGAAATCTCGAAGTCGCTGGCCATGTTCAAGACCATCAAAGATTCCCATGGCTGAATGAGAGCACGGCCCGCGTCGAACGGTGTCGGCGCCCAATCTCCAATTCTCGCGCTTCTTTGCCATCTTACCTAGCGAACCGCTGGCGCTCCATATTTGATGGACCACGCACCGCGGGCGCGGTATGCTGTGCATACATCATCGCCCCATTTCTCGATGGGTGCGGAGGAGTCCGATGCCCGCTCACGACGTACCCCTTCTGGACACCGTCGACATCAAAGGCTGGGTCGACGAACAAGCGATGTACTTTGAAGGCGGGTGGAAAGCCGGCCACCGGCCGAACATCCGCAATTTCTTGAACGCGGCGCCGTCGGATCGTCGATTGCCGTTGCTCATCGAGCTCATCCAACTGGATTTTGAGTATCGCCGGCGCACCGGCGAACGGCCGTCCTTGGACACCTATCTACAAGAGTTCAGCCCAGAGCTAGTGGATGCGAATCACAGCGACATTGCCAAACTGAAATCGTTTGTTGCAAATCAAACTCACCCGCACGGCGCCGCGCCGACCGATAGCTTGCAGCCCAAGGTCATCGGAAAATACCAGGTAGTGCGCGAACTCGGAAGAGGCTCGCAAGGGACCGTGTATCACGCAATTGATTCCCATCTCGGCAAGGCCGTCATTATCAAATTGAGCAACCATCCTATTCAGCCCGCAACGTTGGATCGGGACCGCATTCTCACGGAAGGACAGACGCTTGCCAGGCTGAATCATCCGCATATCCCGCGTGTCCTTCATTTTGATGTGCACGAAGGACGGCCGTGTCTGGTGTTGGAGTTCGTGAGCGGTCGAACTCTGGAACAGTACATAACACAGGACAAACCGAGTGCAACAAAGGTCGCAACCATCCTGGCGAAAGTCGCACGGGCACTGGCGGCGGCGCATCGGGCCGGTGTCACGCATCAGGATCTAAAACCCGACAACATTCTCATTGACGATGTCGGGGAGCCTGGCGTCATCGACTTTGGCCTGGCACGCGTTCGTCACAGCTGGCAAGACGATAACTCCGCTTCGGGCGGCACTCCCGTTTACATGTCTCCTGAGCAAGCGCTCTGCCAGACCGACCGCATCCAACCGCACTCCGACATTTTCGGACTTGGGGCAGTTCTGTATCGCGTTTTAACCGGCAAAGCGCCGTACGAAAGCCCGAGTTATCCGGAAACGATACGAAAGGCACAGGCCTGCGACTTCGACCGCGATGCGATTCATAAGGGAGGGGTCTCACCGTCATTGGCAAGCATTTGTTTGCGCACCATTGAAAAGGACCCGAGAGATCGCTACGCCACCGCCGATGAATTCGCGGATGCGCTCGAGCGGGCTGCGAATCCGCCGAAATACGGTCGCTGGATCCTTGCTGTCGGCGCGCTCTTGTTCTTTGCATTCGGCTTTGCTGCCTGGCGGTTCGAATGGGGACCTTTCTCGAAGCCGCCGGAATTGAAGCCGCTCGCGATTACCGTGCACCGTGAGCGCATTCGACCTCGTCTGCTGGCGCGTGCCGTTCCATTACGGCCGGGAGATACATACATCACGGACGCTGAGATTCCGCCTCACACCAACGCGGCAATGTTCTTTGTTGATCCATCAGGCCGGCTTGAACGACTCCAGGATTCGACGGCGGCTGAGGCGCCGACGCTCATCCGTCATCCCATGCCTCATTCGGATCCCAAGATCACGGCCACCCAATCGCTCGGCGGCCCTGGCGGCACGGTTCTGTTGCTCGCGTTGGGAAAAACGTCCGGGAGCATGACGGACGACGAGGTGCGCGACATCCTTGAACTGAACGACAAGCTATCGGAGCTGCCGGAGGATTCGGTCATCCGAATTCGCGCGAGCTCCGTGGAAGCGGTCGGTGATTCGGAGGACAGCCCGCGCGGGCATCCCGTGCGCTACCACATCGACCAGGAAGCCGCGATGAAACAACGGCTCGACGCCGTGCGACAACGCCTCCTCGAGCGAGGATTTAGCTACATGGAAGGCTACGCGTTCCGCCAACCCGCCCAGGTTCTTGAGGATTAGTACCCCGCATCCAGGAGTGCCCATGCGATACATGTTCACTTGCATTTCGACCTTCGCCGTGATCGCCGCCTTAGCCGCCTACCCGAATGCCGACGAGCCCCAATCACCGCCGGCCAAGCCGAAAGACATCACGCCGGAGCAGCAGGAGAAGCTGAAGGAACGCGACCGGCTGCAGGCGGAGGTGAAGAAGCTTCGGAAGGAAGAGAAGCTGGCGGAGGCGGTGGCGGTCGCCGAAACGATGATCGCGATCGAGCGCGACGTTTTTGGAAAAGAGAGTGAGGAGGTCGCGGAGTCACTTAAGACGCTCGCGGAGATGCACGAAGAACGGGAAGACTTCACCATAGCGCGGAAGGCGCGCGCCGAGGTGCTGCAGATCAAAACGACACGCCATGGCGAGGCGCATTGGAGAGTTACACACGCTCGCTTGGCCGTCGCCCACTTGCAACGGCTAACTACGTTGTCGGCAGCGGATCGTCGCCAGCTCAAAGAAGCTCAACGGCTGGAGAACGAGGTATTCCAGCTGAGCGGTCAGGGGAATAACCGGGAGGCCACTGATCTGTGCCGAAAAACCCTGGCCATTCGCTTGCAGGTGCTGGGTACCGAACACCCCGACACGGCCAGTAACCTGACTTGGGTGGGATACCTGCTTGAGGCGCAGGGCGACTACGCCGGCGCCCGGCCCTACTACGAACAAGGCCTGGCGATCTGCAAGAAGGCCGTGGGACCTGAGCATCCCGACACGGCGCTGTGCCTGAACAACCTAGGCGTCTTGCTTCATACGCAGGGCGACTACGCCGGCGCCCGGTTCGTCTACGAACAAGCCCTTGTGATCAGGCAGAAGACCTTGGGCCCCGAGCACCCCGACGCGGCTGAGAGCCTGCACAACCTGGGCTCCTTGTATAATTCGCAGGGCGACTACGCGGGCGCCCGGCCCCACCTCGAACAAGCCCTCACGATCTTCAGAAAGGCGTTGGGCCCCGAACACCCACACACTGCCGGCAGCCTGAACAATCTCGGCTACTTGCATTGGGCGCAGGGCAATTACGCAGGGGCTCGTCTCTACTACAAACAAGCCCTGATGATCAAGAAAAACGCCTTGGGCCCCGAAAACCCCGACGTCGCCGCGACCATGAACAACCTGGGATCCTTGCTCGATGCGCAGGGCGATTACGTCGGCGCCCGGCGCTACCACGAACAAGCTCTTGCGATCTGCACGAAGGCCTTGGGTTCAGAACACCCCGACACCGCCCGTAGCCTGAACAACCTGGGCTTCTTGCTTGAAGCGCAGTGTGACTACGCCGGCGCCCGGCCCTACTATGAACAAGCCCTGGCGATCCGGAAGAAAGCTCTGGGCGGTGAACACCTCGCCACGGCGGGGAGCCTGTACAACTTGGGGTCCTTGCTTGAGGCACAGGGGGATTACTCCGGCGCCCGGCCCCACTACGAGCAGGCCCTCGCCACTATCGGCAAGCTGCTCGACGCTACGGCCGCCGGGCAATCCGAACGTCAACAACGGGTCATGGTGGATAAGCTGCGCTCGCACCTCGACGCCTACCTGAGCATCGCCCCGCGCACCAACGTGTCGCCCGTCGATTCCTACCAGCCCCACCTGCGTTGGAAAGGGGCCGTCCTTGCCCGGCAGGTACGGCGTGCCGGCGTCGAAAAGGATCCCGAACTACGCGCTCAATTCGACACCTACGAAAGCGTTTGTCGGCGACTCGCGCATACTTGGCGGCTCACGCCCGGCCCGAAAGAGCGAGACGCTTGGCAGAAGAACCTGGAATCGCTCACGCTGGAAAAGGAAAAACTCGAAATTGAACTGACTAGCCGCAGCGACGTTTTCAAAAGGCAACAGGAGTTGCGCAAGCTGACTCCTGATCAGTTGCGGAAAACCCTGCCTGCCGGGACGGCGCTCGTCGATTTCCTGGAGTATCGACATTCCAACCCGCCGCCCGAGAAGAAGGGGCCGATGAAGTTCGAACGGCGACTGCTGGCGGTGGTCGTGCGCCCGGACTGTTTGATAACGCGGGTGGACCTTGGCCCGGTTACGCCCGTGGCCACGGCCGTCGAAGCGTGGCGCAAGACCCAGTGTTCCGATGCGACCGTCGGCGCGGAGTTGCGCCGGTTGGTGTGGCAACCGCTCCAGGAACACATCGCTGATGCAAAAACGGTGCTCATCTCCCCCGATGGCGTGCTCGCTCGCATTCCGTTCCCGGCATTGCCGGGCGAGAAGCCGGGCACGTACTTGATCGGGGAAGACCGTGCCATCGTGGTGATCCCAGTGCCGCAGTTGTTGCCGGAGTTGCTCGACACGCGCACGGCTGACACAGCCGTGGCACAGGAACCGGACAAGAGTGCCACGGCTGTGTCAGCCGTGGAGACGGCGCTGTCATTATTGCTGGTGGGAGATGTGCAATTCGATGCAGTGCAGCCCACCCAAGTGGCGGCTACGACGGACACGCCGCCGGTGGCGGATACCAAACGGTCAGCGGCGCGCGGCGGCTCGGTGGATGAAATGTTGGAAAACATGCGGCCGTTGCCGGGGACTCAAGCGGAAGTGGCAGCGATCAAGGACACCTTTCAGCGCCGATTTCCCAAAGTCGTCCCGACCGACTTGCGCGAGGCGGAGGCGACCGAGGCGGCGTTTCGCAAGGAAGCGCCGCGGCATCGCTTCCTGCACCTGGCGACGCACGGCTTCTTTGCGCCGGCGGAACAAACGGCGGCGCAGCAAAAAGCCGAGGAACGCATGGAGGGCATGTTTCGGCATCAAGAGATTACCGGTTGGCATCCCGGTTTGCTCTCTGGAATCGTGCTGGCCGGCGCCAAACAGCCGCTCGATCCGATGCGGGACGACGGCATTCTAACCGCGCTGGAAGTCGCGGCGCTCGATCTGTCGAACGTCGATTTGGCCGTCCTGTCCGCTTGCGAGACCGGTCTTGGCGAAGTCGCGGGTGGCGAGGGGATTTTGGGGCTTCAGCGTGCGTTTCAAACCGCGGGGGCGAAGAGCGTGATCGCGACCCTTTGGAAGATCGACGACAACGCGGCCCGGGCGCTCATGGTTGATTTCTATCGGAACATGTGGCGGAACAACATGTCGAAGGCCGAAGCCCTGCGGCAAGCTCGAGCTGGCCATGCTCCGCGGCGAATTACGCGGCCTCGGCGACGAAAAGGAGCGCAACAAGCGAGGACCGCCGCGCGACTGGGCCGGCGTCGTCCTCTCCGGCGACTGGCGGTAAATGACCCCGGACTTTCCGATGCGAATTCTTGCTCACCTTTCGTTGCTGGCATTCGCATCAGCCGGCTTCGCCATCGTTGTCGACCAAGACCAACCCAAGCAAGACGCCACACCCACACGCCGCGCGCTCTTGATCGGTGTCACCGAGTATCCGGCTGCACCGAAGATCCATGCTTTGAGCGGATTCGTGAGCGACGAGCCTATGTTTCGTCGTCTCCTGATGGACCGTTTTCGCTTCAAGGATTCGGATATCGTCACGTTATCCGAGATGCACGGCAAACAGGATGCAAAACTCCGGCCGACGCGAGCGAACATCGAACGCGCATTTGCGGAATTGGCCGAACAGGCGGGCACCGGCGACTACGCGTTGATCTTGTTGGCCGGTCATGGAACTCAAATTCCGGAACGCGATACCCACAACGAGACCGACGGCATGGATGAGGCATTTCTGCCCGCCGATGTCGGTGAGTGGGACGAATCCCGCAAATCGGTTCCAAACGCCATCCGCGACAACGACATCCAACAGTGGACGAATCGGATATTGGCGAAAGGCGCATCGCTTTGTTTCATCGCCGACTGCTGTCATTCCGGGACGATGATCCGTGGCACCACGGACGACGTTAGCCGTAAGGTCGAGCCGGTGGATTTGAAGATTCCGGCGAAGGTAATGGAAGCAGCGAGCCAGAAGGCGCGAGCACATTCGGCGACTCGCGGCGGCGAAGGCACGGGCGAAGAGAAAACGCCTTTCGAATTGACCGACCGCGGCGGCCGACTGGTTTGCCTGTACGCGGCCCAGTCACACGAGACCACGCCCGAATCGCTGCTCCCTGAAGATGCCGATGACCGACGGCGTCACGGGCTCTTCACCTACACACTTTGTCAGGTCCTCACGGAAGCCACTCGGCCGCTAACATACCGCGAGTTGGTCCAACGGGTGCGTGGCCAATACCTCCGATCAAACCGGTTCGACCCTTACCCACTTGTCGAAGGGATGGACATCGACCGGCATGTGCTCGGCGACAAAGAGGAACCTGGGCGATCCAAGTTCCTACTCGGCCGACGCGACGGTGGCTGGAAAATCACCGGAGGACGTTTGCACGGGTTGACGGCGGGGACCGTCCTTGCCGTCTACCCTCACAACAGCGACGATCCGCTCGGCCATGTGAAGATCACCCGGCTTCGGCTTACGGAAGCCGAGGTTGAGCCGTGCGAATTCGGCAAGAAGCCCGCGCGGACCGGACTGGAAACGCAACTCCGCGCGGAACCAGTGCATATCGATTTCGGTGACATGCGCCTGAAAGTCGCCGCTCACCTCAATGCTATTTCGCTTCCATTCGAACATTTGGGCGCCTGGAGAATCGCGAACGCGGAGTTGGCCAAGCTACGTGCGGAGCGAAATTCGCTGATCGAAGTCGTTTTGGAACCTTCGAAGGCCGACTGGCTGGTTCGCGGTCAAGACGACGGTGTGTATTTGATGCCAGCTCACGGCGTGAAACTTCGTAACGGCTTTACCGACGGACCGCGCTTCCGAGTCGAAGGCGACGGAGAATCCGGCACGCGGCTTCGCGACACCCTTGCCCGAATCGCACGCGCCCAGAATCTGCTATCGCTGCCGTCACATGAACGAGTTCGTCATGACGACGGCATCAAGTTGGAGGTGGAACTCGTGAAGTATCGCGACAAAGATGATCGAGTCGGTGGGGTTGTCGATGTCGGCCGTGTGCCGCCGACATTTACGGACGGCGATTACATCGGTTTCCGAATGCATAACCACAGCAAGACCGCCAAAATGTACGTGACCCTGCTTTTCATCAACAGTGGTTATGGCATCAAGTGTTTCTATCCACCCAATCGATCGGCCCCGGACCCGGTTTCTCCCAAGCGCTTCGCTCAAATCAAGCCCCAGCGTGTCAACACAAGTACCATCGGCATGGAACAGGTGTTGGTGATCGCGATCAAGGCGGAGAACAAGCCCGTCTATTTTTGGGACCTGGAACAGCCGACGATTGAAAAAGCGTTGGAACGATCAACGCGCGGCCGCGACAATCCGTTCGATACGCCGCTCGGCCGACTCTTGCAGAACGCCGCCTACGCCCGCGGCACCACTCGCAGCATGGACGCCGCCGACATTGCCGACTACACCACGGCCATGATTTCGTGGAATGTGGTGGAGACGAAAAAGTGAATCCGGTGACGGGTGTAATGGATCAGGGAAATTTGCGCGCACACGCGTTCACTGGAATGTAGGCTAGTTTTTGCTTTGGTCCAAGAATTCGTCGATGCACGGCGCGGAGGAAGTGCGCACGAGAATTCATTCGCACGTTCGCATTAGGCCGCGCGAGTCACAAGCACGCGCGGAAGGTGACGACGACCGGAGCGGAATTCAACGCGGAGTTCGAGCTTCGCACCTGGTTGACCTTTGACGAGTACCCGCGGCTGCGCACACGGCGACGCCCGGGGCCATCCCGGACGCGGCTCGAAACGCGGACGACGACAAGCCGGCCGAGTGCCGTAGTAAATCTCGTCCGGCGTCGCTCCTTTGAGTGCCGCGTGGGGACGGTCGGCATGATACCAGTCCAAGAATAATTGCAACTCCCACCTCAGACTTTGGCGCCGCAACGAGACTACCGGCAAGACACGCGCACCTTCTTGCTTGACCGTTCGAATCATACGCTCGATGACGGCGATGCTGCCTGGCTTCCCAACGGCGCCGAAGCGTTGACCTATCCCGCGGTGACGGCACCAATCCGAAAAGACCTCCCCGCTGAACTGCGTGCCTTGATCGGTAATCAAATGCCGGGGCCCTTTGCCGAGACGGGACACAAGACGGCTAAGCATGTCCCGCATCTGTTTCGCCGTCGGCGGCTGTGCGAACAATACCAAGCCATGCACTCGACGGGAAAAGTGATCCATAATCGCCGCCAGCCACCAGCAAAACGGCCAGCATTGCGGCAACGCCAACGGCGACCATGACGTCCAGAAGCCTGCCGAAGTGGGCACCGTGGTGAGGTCGACGTGCCAGACATGATCGGGATATCGCGCAGTGACCCGTCGGGACGACGCCTTGGTTTGGGGAGAATCGTTCGGTGGCAATGCCGGTGGCTCTCGACGCATGCGACCGACGGTGCTCGCTGCCAGGTGCAAGCCGGCGCGAGCCAAGATTTGGGCCGTCTTGACTTTACCAAGCCGGGGACACAGAAGGTGCAAGCGCTGCACCAGCACGCGAATGAGATCCGGGAACTTGTTGACCGGTGTATGAATTTGCAGCAGCGCCTTAGGTCCCTCTTCGTCGAGGCGTTTCATCCAAGAAGCAATCGTTGTCGTGGTCAAATGGAAGACCCGTGCCGTTTGAGCCAGCGACCAGCCACGGGCCGCACGCAACTGGAGGATGGCGAGGCGTTCGGTGGGAAGATAATGAGGTCGTTGAGACGGAGGGATTCGCGCCAGGCGAGCATCCTTGATCCGACATTCTTCGCGGAGGAGCCGAATCTCGTGTTCCAGTTGATCGGCGCGCGTGGCCAAGCGGACGCGTTGGTTGCAGCTATTGGTGGCCCAGCTTCGGGTAGTCACAAGGGCGAAATGTGCCAACGACATAACTTGGAGCATTGCTGCCTGAACCGAACGCGGCCAATGTTTGGGAAGCGGCGGCCGCGGACCGCTTGAGGGCTTGGGCATAACGACTCTCGTGTAAGATTGGCTTGCTGGCCGAGATATCTTATCTGTGCGGAGAATCGCGGGAAACGACTTCGCAGATCAAACGAAGTACCATACTTGGTATCTGGACTTGCGCGAGCGCCGAGGTTTCGGCGCTTGGCCTTCGAACTGAACAGATGTGCGTACAAATTTCGGTGGGCCACTACACCGTTTGTAAGGAAATGGATGCGGCCAAATAAATGGGGAGCTATTCTCGAATCAACCGAGTCCTGCAAGGCTCTGCGCGGATTTGGCCTGGAAAGGGGCAAACTAATATCGTCACGGGTACTACGATTCGCAGGCACTAACCTACCCCAGGCATTGTGGCCCAGCATGAGCTCGAAGGCCAACAACAAGACCGCTCTGCGTTGCCCCGTTCTTATCCCTCGCCACTTCGGCGGACGGCGAATCGGTTGTCTGCAGGCCACCGTGATAGCACTAATCACCAAAACCTGCAGCTCCAACTGTTACGCCGCCTGGCGTGCTGGCGAAAAACTGCGCCAGCAGGCTCGCGTTAACATTGCCCAAGGCGAGTAGATTCCCGCTATACACCTTCACGTGTGGGTTCCCCGACGAGGCACCGGTAATGACGTCCCCGAATCCGTCGCCGTTCATGTCGCCAATGGCGACGTTGGCACCCACGTTGAAGTTCAGGCCGTACGCAAACCACTGTGCGAGTTGGCTGCTGCCAGTGGGATTGAATTTTCCAATGACAATGTCTTTTCCATTGTAAACCCTAACGTGCGGATTGCCGATCGTTGCTCCGGTGACGATGTCGGCAAAGCCGTCGTGATTGATGTCGCCGATGGACACCGTGGCACCCACATTGAACTGTAAGGCGTAAGGGAAGAACTGAGCTAGGATATTGGAGGCCGGATTGCCGCCGATGGCGATGGCTTTCCCGTTGAAGACTTTGACATGCGGATTGCCGAGGCTGGCCCCGGTCACCACGTCCGCATAACCATCCCCATTTATGTCGCCAGTGGCCACGTAGGCACCCACATTGAAATTCAGGCCGTAGGCGAACCACTCCGCCAAGCGACTGCCGCCATTGGGATTGAAGATACCGTCGGCAATGTGTTTACCGTTGAAAACGCGGATGTGCGGGTTTCCGCTTGCCGTCCCCGTGACGAGATCTGCGAACCCATCGCCGTTGACGTCTCCAATGGCGAGCGTAACGCCGACGATCAAGGAGGAGTTGTAGGCGTAGAAGTCGCCAATGATATTTCCGCCCGCACCACTGAAGATCCGGACATGAGGCGCGCCGCCGCCTTGGGGCGCGGTCACGATGTCGGGCACGCCGTCACCGTTGAGGTCACCTGCGGCCACGCGAACGCCGCCGGTGAAATTCTGGTTATAGGCGAAGAACGAAAAGCGCACCTGGCCAGTTTTGCCGTCGAATCCGCGCACGATTCGCGCCTGCCCGGGTGCGGAACCTGTGATTACTGTGTCGAGTGAATGAAACGTGAAATGTGGCGGGGGCGTGGGGCCATCATTACTTCCCGGCGGATCGAATAAGCCTACGAGCGGAATCGCCTGGTTGTTTCCAAACTTGTAGAACAGGTCGTTTCCGAAGGGTGTCGGTTCGAATGGGTGATTGAGCGTGTTCACTGAGCCCGCCACCGTGGACGCGCCTCCAGAAACCAGGAAATACCACTCCGGGACATCACCGGACTGGCCTTGCTTACCAACGACGAACAAACCCACGTCCGTCGTTCCATCCTTATCCATATCGGCGGCCACCGGTCTAACCTGCGTTCCGGCGAAGCCGAAAGCGATAGTCGGAGATGTGTGGGGCCCGCCTAGTGGATTGAGATCGAAGTAAAACGTCTTCAAGTCCGGACGGTAAGTAGCCAGATCAAACTGACCGTTGCCATCAAAATCACCGGCAATCGGAAACCCAGTCAGGCCGTTGTTGATGACCAAGGAGGCCGGTCCAATGTTATTGGTGCCGTTGAAATCGATGTACCACTTTCCGAAGCCGTTGAACAAAGCGATCTGATCTCCCGATAACGCGGGATTGAATTTGTAGGCCACCGGACGCCCGTCGATCTGCAAGCCGCTGACGACATTCCAGTCAGGTATGCTGTCGCTGTCGAAGTCGAGCAACCAGCGGAAGACTTGATTCGTTCGGCCGTAGGCGCCAAATTTGTCGAAACCATTCGCCTGTCCGCCCGTGTGAACAAAGTTGCCCGCGAAGATCACATCCGTCGTTAAGCCGAAGTTGAAGACAATATCCCGATTGACTTGGTCACCGTCCTTATTGACCGGGTCGAACACGCCATTGCCGTTAATGTCGATGTACTGGGTGCCACAGCAGTAAGTACCAATCTCCGGCCGGCTATTCACGGTAAAACGAGCGGAGAATGTGCCACCGGGTTGCAGGTCACCGCTAGGGAATGATGGGATGTTCAAGGGAGCTGTTGCATTACTTTCGCCATCAAGCTTGTTACCGGCGAAGTCATTCAACGTATCGCTGATCGTGAGTGTAAAGCGATCGTCAGGGAGCGAGTCGAAAAATCGCAACTCGATGGCTGCCGTGGCCGCCTGTCCATTCTGCGGCGGGTTGTTTGTGACAATTATTTGCTGGATGGCGATAATCCCCGCGTTATCGCCCTTCAGTAAATAGTGACCCGGGGCATTGGCCACCGCGGACAAAGCGAGATGGTTCGGAAAATTGACGTTGTCACGGTCCGGGTAATCCGTGAATGAGATCGTCAGGCTGTGCACGAGCGGGGTCGGCCCCGCCGGCGCATTCAAAGGTTTTAGGGCGAAGAGATTGAAGATCGGCTGGCTGGTGATGGCCACCATGTTGATCTGAGGCCCCTGGGTATCGAGGAAAATGTTGAGCTGATCGGCTTGCGGCGAAACATTTCCTGCGACATCTTCCGCCGTCACCAGAATGCTCCGCGTGCCATCGGCAGGGCGCCCGTTTTCCAGAGGAAAGTATGCAGGATTGTTAAGGTCAACGATCGATTGCAGGTTCCACTGCCCGGTGTACGGGAACTCGCCATCGATAGGAATCGCTACCGTCTCGCCAATAAAGAGATCGATATTCTTTTCGACGATGCCATTTCCATTCATGTCCACATAGGCGCGGACAATCGCGTCGGCTTCGGCCAGCCCGAAGAAAGCGGGCGTGGTGTCGCTGGTGATCCGGTCCGTGAACGTGGATGGAATGCCGACGACGCCGGTATCGCTCTTCGGATCAAGGCCTTGATCGGTCGTGGGCGGGTTACCGAAGGCCACGATGGGGGGGACGGTGTCCACAACAATGTCGAGCGAAATGACACTCGCGTCGCCAAACCCCGTGTTATGCAGGGGGAGTGTTGGGTCGACCATCTGCACGCGGGCGATGAAATGATGAATGCCGTTGTTCAGTGGTACGGAGAATGTAAATTGATATAGACCGGGGAATCCCGGAGTCGGCTCTTGAATCGCGAAACCGACTGGAGTGTTCGGCGCGTCGCCATCAAAGATGGCTAGGCGGTAGCCGGCGGTTGCCCCTGTTGTGCTGAACGGAATAGGTATGGGACCTGGCGTCTGGCCCGGGTCCAAAAGGAAAACGTTGTCGGCCAACCGGACGAAGATTGTCGGAGTAGTTTTGAAAGTTATGTTGTCCGTCTCCGAGCGCCCGGTGTCATCCTCCGGCGCGTTCGGGGGCAGATCGCCGTTGGGAGTGGTCCTCGACAGTTCGACATCGTAAGGCACCGGCGGCTTCACGTTCAGTATGGTAACATCGTAGCCGTTCACGGCGTTCGGATCGGTGCTGAAAACGTGCAGGTAGTATGTCTTGCCCGCAACGACTGGAATGCGTGCGCGGGCGTCCCCCGTCGGCGTAACTTGTTGGAAGCCCAAGATCTGGAAGCCATTCGCGTCGAAAACGCGGATGTTGAGGGCCCCTCCTGCAGGCAACAATGCCGTAGAGTAAAGATCAAAGTCTACTTTGAAGTCGAGAGTACCGGTGTCCTGGGCGATAATGCGATAGTAATCCTGGTCCTGAGGCACTTGCGGGAACTCAAATGGATCAGGGAAGATGGCGGCGTGTTCGATGTGCACGGTCGAACCCGAGCCAACGTGCGCAGCCGTCGCGAAGGTTTCGTTCGGTTCATAAAAATCGGGGCCCATTTCCAAGAGGTTGGCCGAACTGAACACCTGCGGCGTGACGACTTGGGTGTTTTCGTAATAGATGTCGAGCATGGAGATCGCGTTTTGGAAAACGCGGACCACGCCGGAGTCCGTGGCACGACCGAGGTAATGGGCCACGAACTGATTTGGGGAGTCGGCGTCGGCAACGAGCGCGTTGAAGCCCGTACCAGCCAGATAGCGAATGCCAGACGGAACGCTTATAAGACCATTGTCGTTGTCCACGCGCAGCGTGTCATTTCCCGCCAGACCAAAGACGGTGATCTGCTTAATGGCGGCGAGCTGATATTGGAAATCCGGGATGTTGGTTGTGTTGTTGATAAACACATTGAGATACGCCGGTTGCGTAGCGTCCCGTATGAGTACGATGTCGTCATTTTGCCCAATGAAATCGGTGTCGCCGAAAATATTTAGCACACCAGGTGGCACCGGGGCAGTGATCGCCGCCCCGGCGTTCGGGATAGTCCATGCGCCACGGCCAAAGGTGCCGGCCAACAGCACATCATCTGTCGCATTGTATCTCAGATCTTTTGCCAGCACGTTGGGTAAAGCCTGACCAATTTCTGTCCAGAGTTGCGTCGCGGTGGCGGCCAAGACGGCGCGAAATACGCCGCCGAACCCCCCCACCAAGAGGACGCTGGTCGTGCCAGTTTTGACTAATTCAAGTGTTTGGAGGTTTGATGTCACACCGTTTGGAATGCCCGTAAGATTACTGGTGATCGTAGCCCACGCTTCTCCGGGCTGGCCTACGTTGGTGCCACGGAAAACGTTGGTGCCGTCGGTAACGAAAACGGTTCTCCAGTTGTCCGGGTCCATGACGATGTCGCGTGGTGTGTTGCCGATGTAACCTGTCAGTTGATTGAAGGGACTTTCCCGCGTTCGTGCGCAGGAAGAGGGTGGGGTTGGTGCATATGTTAGTGCCAATATTAAGGTTGCAAAAACCGACGTAAGCTACATCAGGGTTCGGAGCGCCTGCCAACCTCCCGCCATAAGCAATGGCTGAGGTATCGGTTTGGCCCGCAGGCGTTACGTTAGTTATTATGTTCCCCGTTGTGTGGGCCGGGCCGGTTTGATCATCCTCGTACAGATTATTACCACCTAGCATGATGCGCTGCGGAATAACTGAATTCAAAACATAGGGGTGGATCCTAAAGCCGAACACCTGATCTGCAGCATTTAAGCCGCTAAAGTTAACCGCAGGCGTCGCCGGCGCGGCTAATCGAACTTGGCAATTCGCAATCGGCGCACATCCTACCAGCGTGTTGGCGTTATTGAACGGAAGCCGGTAGAAACGGTTGAAATCGTTTGCCATTTGGTATCGGAGCGTGTTCGGTCCTGTGTTATCCACTGCTTGCGTATTCCCATCACCGAGAAGTGCGCGATCCGGGGTGGTCCATGTACTGCCGCCGGCCGTAATTTGGCCGGAGGACCAACATCCTGAGTGCCGCCAAAAACTACATCGTTGAGCGAGTCATAGGCTACTGAATGGAATTCGGTTGGCTGAATATTGCCGTTGGCGCTAACCCAATCTCGAGTGGCCGCGTTACCAGGGTTCAATAGTCGGTAAACGCCACCGTCATCTGCTTGCAAAATGTTGGCACCGATAAACACCATGGCGCGGGAATCGGCATGGGGTGCAGTATTGGCCGCCGTCCCAGCAAGGACGATTGATTGCCAACCATCCGATGCCGGGTTGGCGTCATCGGTAACCACACGGAAGAGGTTGCCAACAAATGGAGCGGCAGCCTGCCGGTCGCCTCCGATGTAGAAGACCGTCGGATCAGATGGATCCGCCAAAATCAATGCATGAATGTTTCCTTGCCCACCAGGGTTAGGTTGTTGTTGATTTTGAATGGCTCGCCAGTTGGCACCTTGGTTCGTTGTCTTAAAGACCCCCGTTAGCTGCTCCATATTCGGCGTAACCGCAGCGTACAGCGACGCATATACGGAGTTGCCGGCTGCCGAAACCAGAATCCGAACAGTGTTCGGGATGCCGGTGATGCCTGTATTCACCGGGTTCCAAGTCTGGCCACCATCATTGCTACGAAAGACACCCTGTGTGATGACTCCAGCGTAAAAGACACTGTCACTGTTCGGACCCGCGACCATTTCGGAGATATTGCCGGTTAGCACCGGGATGGAGTTGAACGTATCACCACCGTTGTCGCTTCTAAACACGCCGCCGCTGGTCGCCACAAGGATCACCTGACCGCCGGTCGCACCTGTAAGGGTTGTTGGAATAACGCTCGCCACGTTGAAATTGCCGAAGACGGTTTGGCCGAGCAGGGACCAGTGGGCGCCGGCGTCAGTGGTGCGAAGCAGTCCGACAGTTGGTCCGCCCTGGGCTGCAAAGCTGCTAAACCGGCCTGTACCGGCAAACACTGTCCGCCCTGTAGCGTCTAGTGGACTGAAAGCGATCGCGCCGATCGCCAATGACGGTAGTTGGTCGTTTACGATGGTCCACGTTGGAGTGGCCGCGTTAACATTCTCCGTGTGCCAAATGCCTCCGTTGATCGCGCCGACGTAGGCCTCGTTTATGTCGTTTGGGTTTATTGCAATCGCCTCGATTCCACCGACAACGCGGTTGTTGTTCGGCGCCGTTCCTTCTTGGGACTGCCCATTCGTTATTGGACCAGGCACCTTGGGGCACCCAGGTCGGAACGTTTCCCAAGTTGGTCGAAAGAAGGGTGCGGTCTTCCAGACGCTCGGCGGTTAATCGCGCGAACCGGTTGATGGGATTGTGTGTTCTCGCTCCGGCGCCACGATGCGAATACGAGGTCTTGAGATGGGAATAGGGGGCCATTTGAGTGCTCCTCCGGAATGGCGCGCGGTGTGTGCCAACAGGCGTGTTGCGCGACCGTTTATTCGTCACCTTCGGAAAAAATAGGTAAGCTGGGTTGACACGATAAACCAAGTGATAATAGAAGTCAAACGAAATTTTCTGCGCCTGGATTTTTCTCGACACGTCAAACTGCGGGGAAAACCCACTGGATTTTTGCTTCATTGACGGTCTTTGAAAAACGAAAAGCCGAGCCGGCTCACGCCGACTCGGCTTTGGTATTAGACGGAATCGATTTGAAGGTTCGTCCCTAGAACCGAAACTCGACGCGCCCAACGGCCCCGTCAAGCGAAAACCAATTGCGAAGATTGTTTACGTTCGTTGTGAAGTCGTTGAATTGCACGGCCTGAATGAAGTCCGGGGTGATGACGGCGTTGAACCAGCTGGACACGTAATACCCGATACCCACCCGTACCTTGCCCGAACAAGCGGTCCAGCCCACGCCCAACTCCAGGTCGAGAACGGGGACGATGCGATCGCTATCGTAGTTAACGAAACCTTGATTGCCTGCGAATGTATTTGCCTGTGAATAGTTGGCTTTAAAGTGCGCGGCGAGAAGGCTAACGGTGCCACGTGAATAGACCGACAATCCGCAGCCACCGATCCGCGCTTCTCCATCGAGACCGGTACGAATTCCACCCGCGTCAAACGTGATGTCGGTGTCCACGCTCGTTGTGCCGATGATCGAGAATCGGCTGGCCATTTCTTGTTCGAAGCGGGCATAGCGGGCGCCGCCAAGCCAGTTCACGACGTAATTGCAATCGCCGCACACGACTTGCTTGAAAAGAACGTCGGCCATTTGGAGCTGGTATGAATACGCCGCGGCCGCGGCTTGGCTCGTCGTGTCGCAGCTCAACGTGTTGAACAGCGTCAGGGTTGAACTGATCACGTCGGTGCCCGTAGCAAACAGATCCGCGTGGGATTGCATTTCCCACCAGGTGCCTGACAGTTCGATACTTGAGCAATCCGTGCAAGCCAAGTTAATGCCGGCCCGGACACCAGAAGCGTAATCGGGTTGTATCAACCCCAATGATCCGCGGGGCGCGGAAAACGGGTCGCAGCCGTCCCGCAGTTGCCCGAAAATCAGATCCGCGCCGCGCACCTTCAGGTATAAGTACTCACCGAATGCACCAGTCCTATGAAGACGGCAGCAATCGTCGTCACAATCTGATTCGCACGCAGTTGTTGTGCAGCAGTCCGAGGATTTGTCGGCGACGGTAGGAACGTGACTGGTGCCCTGCGTGAGAGTGACGAAGCTTTTGCCGAGATTCGCTTTTTCAATCCGCGAGACGTCCGCGTCACATTCTGAAGCCGGTTGGTCTGTTCTCGACCCGGCGTAAGCGCGTGCTACCCCGGGCAAATCGGAACCGAACGCGGGAGTGTTTACTAGTTCTTGCAAAAGCAGGCCAACCGTCAGGATGATGATACCCCGACAAAAACTCTTCATCACGTCCTCCCGCAAATGCAACCAAGGGCTTGCTCCTTTGTTGCAGATCAGGTCTTGGTTCTTTACGTGTCCGAACAATCAGGATGTCTTTGCGATATGTGCGTTATCGGCAAACTTGCGCGGAATGTTGAGTTTTTCACAGCATAGGGATTCTGCTGAAGAACCAAAAAGCAATCGGCGAGGAAATGTCGGAATGCGGGCGGTTCAACTCGCGAACGACCTCTTTGACCGTCGTATAGCCACCGGGTGTCGCCGTGCGCCACGCCCCGTCTACCCTCGACGCGTCGCGTGGGCGCTGCCTTCGCCGGCGAGGTCATCGCCGGTCGACGATATCTTCGGACCAAAGCAAAACTAGCAAGCATTCCAGTGAACGCGTGTGCGCGCAACTTTCGGTGACCCACTACACCCCCGCGGTCACCTTCGGCGCCATTGCTTTCTTCTTCATCAAATCCGTACGTGAACTGAAGTCATCGGAGGGGAGTTGAGGCCTGTTGCACCGCGACGGCACCGGCTGGAAAAGCAATCCCTTCCGCCACTGGCTCCCCGGCGAGGAGGCCAAGTGGACCGCGGGCGGGAGGAATGGGAGGCCCAAAACCGAGCCGCCAACCCCGACATCTACCTAGAGCCTTCCCAACCGCTGCGGCCGCCGCCGGAGGGATAGAGGCCATTCCGTGCACAGCCATTGGGCCGGCACCACAGTCTACGGCCTATTTGAGCTTGTTTATGATGGTAGTTAGTACTTTTTCCACAACGCCGAGTTGCTCTACCGTTAAATCGTCTTTAGCGCTGGAGAGCCTCTCCACTTGCGTGCCAACACGAGACGAAAAAGTAGATAAGATAGCTCGCCGCGCCTCTGCATCAGCCTGCGATCCCTTGAACACCACGTAAAAACGGCGCACAGCAAAGTCGTCTTCTTGTGCTCGAAGCATCTCCTGATGATGGTTCCGGTAAATGTTGGCAACATACCTTAGTATCGCCAGGAAAAAAGCCGAGACGATTATTCCTAAGGCTAAGCGCTTGAGTATTTCCGGCGTTCTCGCTTCCGACTGCAGGAGGCGGCGATGGATACGCTACGAACTACGGCTGCAACGGGGAGCTTTCCGAAGCTGGTGAGCATTGACGAGGGGCAGATTCGGTCGCACGTCGACCAGGTCGTGCGCGAATCGGTCGAGCAAACCCTCAACGGACTCTTGGATGCGGAGGCGGATCGGTTGTGCGGCGCCAAGCGTTACGAGCGTTCGGCAGGTCGCGTCGACACGCGGTCCGGCCACTACCCGCGGACGTTGACCACGACGGCCGGCGACGTGGAGTTGCGAGTACCGCGGCTGCGGACATTGCCGTTCGAGTCGGAGATCATCGAGCGTTACCGGCGGCGCCAGTCCAGCGTCGAGGAATCGCTGGTGGAGATGTACTTGGCGGGAGTGAGCGTCCGGCGGGTCGAAGACATCACCGAAGCGTTGTGGGGCACCAAGGTCAGCGCAGCCAATGCCCCCCGATGTCCCTCTATGACCTTGAGGAATTTGGGCGCGTTCATGCAAATTGAGGACTATGAATGGTGACTGGCGTTGGCACATTTGCCGCGCTTTATCACCGGGTTGTCCGCAGGATTTAGCGGCCTTCGGAGCCGAGTTTCGCGACGCCCCATCGTCGCGGCGTTCATCCTCTTGGTCAAGCTACAGGACTCCGGGTCCGGTGGTAATCATCAAGCAACGAGCATGCAGCGTTCACCTTTTCCTATAATGCGAACAACTTGTGTGCGGCATGATTGTTCGAGTATCTCGCCATGGGTTCGCTCCTTATCCGCCACGTTACATCCGGTGAAACGCCTCAATTTCAGGTCGTTCGATTGCCCGATGGGAAGAGTATTATTCCAGTGCCCGCGCCGGCGCCGGTGGGCTTTCCGGTGGAAGGCAGGCCGAACAGCGACCTGATGACGGAATTACGCTGGTATCTCGAATTCTTTTTGGAGTATCCGTTTTCACCTGAAACCGAGCACGCCGAGCGGGTTCAAAGTGCTTTGCGCGCGTGGGGCGAGCAAGCCTTCACTGCCCTGTTCGGCGATGCCAAGGGCGGGCGGATGTTTGCGGATGCCACGAAAGACGGCCTCGATCGGTTGCAGCTTCAAATCTCCAGCGATGACCCGCGCGTGCTCAGTTGGCCGTGGGAAGCTCTGCGCGACAAGGAAACCGGTGTCTTGGGTCAGACTTGCCAATTCGAACGGCGCCTAGAGAAGGTGAGCGATCCGCAACCTCTTTCCGACAGGCTTCCCACCGACCGTGTCAACATCCTGCTGCTGACGGCCCGGCCCTTTGAAGGCGATGTCCGTTACCGTTCGATGTCGCGGCCGTTGGTCGAACTGATCGACAAGCACAAGCTGCCGGCGAAGGTCACGGTCTTGCGGCCGCCGACGTTGGACCGGCTTCGTGAACATCTGCGTGAGCGCCCGGATGTGTATCACATTCTGCACTTCGACGGGCACGGTTCCTATCGCGATGAACCGGCCGGCGGCGCCTACACGCTGCGCGGTCCCGTGGGCCGACTGATCTTCGAGGACGGCGACGGCAAGCCCGACGCGATTGCGTCCGAGCAACTCAGCGTGCTGCTGCGCGAGCACCGGATACCGGCCGTTGTGCTCAATGCCTGCCAGTCGGGGATGGTGGATCACGAAGCGGAAGACGCCTTTGCATCGGTGGCTGCCAGCCTTGTTCAATCCGGCATACGCAGCGTGGTGGCGATGGCGTACTCGCTGTACGTCAGCGGCGGGCAGAAATTCCTGCCGGCGTTCTACCGGCGGCTGTTCGAGAGCGGCAGCGTTGCCGAGGCCACGCGCGCCGGCCGGCAACAGATGGTCGCCGAGCCGGACCGCGTCTGTGCCCGCGGCAAGTTTCCGCTCCAGGACTGGTTGGTGCCGGTTCTGTATCAGCAGGAGCCGTTCGACTTTTCGTTCACGAAGACGGCCAAGGTTCAGGCGGCGAAAACCACGACGCTGCCGGAAGAGGTGCGCGACGAGGAAAACCCGTACGGGTTCATCGGCCGTGATGGAGCGATTCTGGAACTGGAACGGGCGATGCGCCGCCCGCCGGCGGGGATTCTGATTCATGGCTTGGGCGGCGTCGGCAAGACGACGTTGGCCCGCGGCTTCGTCCAGTGGCTCGACGTCACCGAGGGATTGCTCCCTGAGCATTGTTTCTGGTTTACGTTCCAGGAGATTCGCACGGCGGAGTACGTTTTCAACCGCCTGGGTGAAACGCTCTTCAGTGCCCAGTTCATCACGAAGTCGTCGGAAGAAAAAATCGACCTCCTGGCCGCCGAGTTGTATGAGAAGCCGTGCCTCATTATTTGGGACAACTTCGAAGTGGTCCGCGGGATGCCCGGCACGGCCGTGGAATCGAATCTCCCGGCCGAGGATCAGTCCCAACTCCTGGACTTCCTAAAGAAACTGCGAGGCGGGAAGACCAAGGTGTTGATCACCAGCCGTAGCGAGGAAGACTGGCTCGGTCACACGAACTGCTACAAGCTGAAAGGCGGTCTCGGCGGGCTGCAAGGCGAAGAGTGTTGGGAATACTGTGCCGTCATTCTCTGCGACTTGGGCATCACCATTAACCGGAAAGACCCGGATCTGGTGAAACTGATGAACCTGCTCGACGGCCATCCGCTGGCGATGCGCATTGTCTTGCCCCGGCTGGAGAAGATGACGGCGGCCGCGATTGTCAAGGCGCTTCAGTCCAACTTGGCCGACCTGTTGGATGTGAAAGACGCGGCACATGCCAAGCTGTTCGCCACGCTTCGCTTCGCCGAACAATCACTGCCCGACGACCTGCACCCGCTTTTGATACCGCTGGCGCTCCACGAACATTTCGTCGTTGGAGACTTCCTGGAGGAGATAGCAAAGCAAGTCGATGCCGGTTGGCCCCGCGATCGAATCGATCGGTTCCTGGAAACGCTGTCCCGCGCTGGACTCCTGAGGGACAGGGGCGCGTCGATTCATGAAATCCATCCCGCATTGATCGGATTTCTGCGCTCGGCGCTCGCGGAGTCGGCAGCCGAGACTTCTAACGGTAGGTGGTACCGCGCTTTCGTAAGAGTCATGGCGTCTCAAGCGGATGGGTTAACGCCTCTCAAGCTCCACGAAAATCAAGAAACTTTTCATGTTCTTATCGGCACATTCCATCGTGCAGTGCTGGAGGCGGAACGATTGGCGATGGATGAGGACTGTGTCAAACTAATTCAATCCCTTGCAATCTTCGCTCTAAACATTCGCAACTTCAAGGCTTCGGCTGATCTCTTTGCACGGCTCGCGGCATTGGCAAGAAATCATGAGGATTCAAGGCTAGAAACAGCTACCTATCACCAAATGGGAAGAATTGCGGAGGAGCGGCACGACCACGAGAATGCGGAGCAGTGGTATCGGAGAGCACTAAAAGTCGGTGAGGTGCACGGCAACCAGCGAGACATTGCAATCATTTGTCGCCAATTAGGGACGATCGCGCTAGAACAGCGCGACTTCCCGGCAGCAGAGGAGTGGTGCCGGAGGGCGCGAGACATAGATGAGAAGCACAGAGACCTAAATACCGCTAGCACCTACCATCTACAAGGCTTAGTTGCCCAAAAACGGCGTGACTTTCCCGCTGCCGAGATGTGGTACCTAAAATCGCTGGAAATCAAAGCAATGCACGGCGACGTGCACGGCGCTGCCAGCACCTACCACCAGATGGGGACTGTTGCCCAAGAGAGGGGCGATGTCACATCGGCCAACCAATGGTATCAAAAATCGTTAGGGATTAGGGAAAAATGCGGCGACAAGGAGGGCGCTTCTGGTACCTATCACCAACTGGGGACTATTGCTCACGTACAGCATGACCTCTCTGCTGCGAAGGAATGGCTTAGAAAATCGCTGGAAATCAAGGAAAGCTGTGGAGACGAACACGGTGCAGCCAATACCTACCACGCACTTGGGATGGTGGCGCAAGAGGAAGGGGATTTCGCGGCGGCAGAAGAGTGGTACGGCAAGTCACTGGCAATACATGAAAAGCACCGCGATCAGCACGGAGCCTTCGGTACATATCATCAATTGGGAGTGATCTCAGCGCTGAGCAGGGACTTCTCTACCGCTGAGCAACGTTTTCGCAAGTCGCTCGAGATCGCCGAAAAACACCGCGATGAGCATGGTGTCGGGGTAACTTATGCCAGCCTTGGTTTGACTGCGGGTTTGCAAAATCAGATTGAGAAGGCGGGCGAGTGCTTGATCAAGGGGCTTACCCGGTTGGTGCGGACCAACGATCCGGCAGGGGCAGATAGCTGCGTGAGTGTCTTTCAACGCTGCTTGAATCACGCCACAGCGAAGGACCGCATTAAGCTCAAAGCACTGTGGGATGAAGCCGGCCTTGGGCCGTTGCCTGACGATACCGAAGCATCCGGGTAAGGCGTTTTTGTTCAATCGTAGCAGAGCCGCGACCGTTAGGGAGCGGGGAGGTTTGCCGCTCCCTAACTCGGAAAATCCACTGAGACGAAATGTATTCTTGAAGGAGTTCTCGACTCGTGCGTTGAATGACATTGGCGAACCTGCGAAGAAGAGAACAACGGCATTTTATTCCTGTCGGGAGCCGAGCATGGCCGCATCCGATTTGCGAAACAGCGATTACGGCGTCCTGCTCTTCGGGGCAGGCGCGTCACACGGCCACAAGCTGCCCGTGATGAAGCACTTCATGGATGTGGCGAAGGAGAAGTTTTTTGCGTACAAGAAGGAACCGAACAAGTCCATTGAGACGCTTCTTCGCCACTACGAGGCGATGCTGACCTTTCATCAGCAGTGCAATGAATCGGCGTCTCGGATCAAGATGGACTGGGACAACATCGAGGAGCTATACACGCAGGCGGACTTGAGACGCCTATCTCACATCCCTGATAAAGATGAAGCAGAGAACCTTTGTCGTAGTATTGCATGGGCCATTTGGGATGTGTATCGCTCGCCGCGCCCTATCGACGGGCAACCGGTTGAACTCGAGGCCTTTTGCAGAATGATTGACAAGATACGAGAGGCCCAGCTGACGCCAGCCATCATTACGACGAACTACGACGTTTGCGTAGAGCGGGCCTTTCAGCGACGAACCAAAGCCACCAAAATACCCTTTGCGTATCCGGGCTTTCAGACCGACGCCAAGAAACCGGAACTTATGTTTCCGACTGACCAGTCGGTGAATCTGGATTCATCACGGACGAAGATCGTCAAATTGCATGGCTCGGTCAGTTGGTTTTTTGGTGACGGTGATGAGTACATTGCGACAAGCACCATTGGCGACAGCTCGGTATGGGATGTGGCTCACGCTGGGCTGAGCTACGATCACTTTGTTGCACAGCTTCGAGGGGAGATGAAAGGGAGCGGGGCTGGGCTGCGTCCTGCTATAATTCCACCCATGCTAGGAAAGGGGTCGGCGTCCTCATTGTTTGCGATGCAATGGCAAACGGCCATTAGTATTCTTGCCAGGGCACGGTACATCGTCGTCATCGGCTACAGCTTTCCAACCACCGACGCCTTTATGAAGCGATTACTGTCCGATGCTCTCAAGGACAATCACAACCTCAAACAATTCTGCATTGTTGACCTGCAGACTGAAGCCGAGTGGTCGGATCGGCTCACGACGCTGTTTAATCCCACGTTTCGGGATAATCGTGTGGTCTTTGGACGAGGACAAGCCTTTAACTTCTTCGATTCTGTTGGCCAACACTCAATAGACTCATGGCCCGGCATCATCAGGAGTATGAGGTAGGAGCAAGTAACGTTTTTCGGACCTTAACGGCGCACCACGCGCTGAAGCTGACGGAGGATTCTTTGGATTCGGCTACCGTCACCTCGGCAGGCCGGCCACAGTGTTGCGGTCTGCGCTGACAGGGACAAGAGTCATGCCACCCAATTCGCCGGTCGGCATGAGCCTGAGACTCGGCCCGGAAACGCTCGCGCCGCTGACCGAACAATTGTCGCTTGAAAGCAGCGAGGTCCCGGTTGAGTTGCTCGATGTGCGTTTGCAGTTTCTCGATATGCGCCTCCAGGTGCTCGACGTGCGTTTCCAGTTGCTCAATCCGTGCCGCCTGCCGACGAATGACGTCATGACAGGCCGGTAGTTGATCGGGTAATTCAAGCGGAACGGATCGACGCACCGCGCTTCCCTGCCTGGGGGATCGATAGGAGTACGGGAGAGCCCATTATCGCGATGGGCTCAATTCGGCAAAGATCAACTGGCCCCACCGGGCGACGCGACCCGTTCGCCCAAGCTGCGATGAAAGCGGAGCCGTTGCCGTGCCGACGTCAAGTCGATGCCTTGCAAGATCATCGTGGATGACGAGCCGCGCATCACCATTGGCAATGTGACCAAGAAGGAAGGTCATTCCGGCAGCATCGTGTTTGTCTTCACCGTCAGCCTCTCAGCCACCTACGACGCGCCCGTGAAAGTGAACTTCGCGACGGCCAACGGGACCGCTAAGGCGGGCGAGGATTACACCGCCGCGTCGGGGCGCTGATCCTGGACGGCCAGGGCCTCGGCACGATCGAGAACGACGATTGAGCAGGGCGAAGAGAAGGAGGCTCGCGGGTCCGCACAGTGGACGCCCGCGGGTAATGGGTGGGTGCGGAGGCACTACGTGGGGCTGTCGTCGTCCGTTGGTAGGAGTTCAGCGAGGTCCGCTTCAAAAGGAAGCGAAAGTGAGGACCGCCGAACCGCGAAATATGTCGTTGGCGTTCGAACTCGCGGTCGGATAAGTAGAGTTTTTGCCACCAGATTTTTTTTATGTCCTCGATGAACTCTTCGCGCGGACGTAGACGCTTTTTGCGGCAGGGGCGGACGAAAATCCTTCGGCCGATGCGGGCGCGGGATCACGAGTATGATCCCGCGCTGGCCGTCGGGCGCGATACCTAGGGATTGAGATCAAGGCCGATATCAAGCGCCCAAAGCTGCGTCGACGCAACAATGCTCCGCGTGAACACCGCCGCAGCTTTTCGTTGTGACAATCGGGTTGCCAGCGCTGCAACTGAGATGTCCACTTCGGATGAATCGGCCGATAAGACGCGTTGACTTGGCGATTCTCGACCCGGACTGTAGGGTGGCAGATACAACAGTGTGGCGTCGACTGTTTCGATGGCCTCGCGTACGCCGGCAACCTTGTGCGCCGAGAGATTGTCCATGACGACTGTAGTGGTCAAGCGACTTTTTAACGCAATCCCTTCAGCTCGTTCGGTCAAAAAAGTCCGCCGATGTGGAAATCGCGAGCGCGATTGAGTTTGCGACATTGAATTTCGACTCCAGTCAAACGATTTGACGTTTGACATCCGCTCGGCGAGAGCCGATGCTGGGACTTTCCGCCAGCGCATCGGGTCGTCGGTTGTCGGCTATGAACTTCATCGTCAAACCTTGGCACATTCTCGTAACGAGCATGGCAGGGTGGGTTAACCACCGACAGCAAGACGCGATTGATTTCCTCCGCACGGAGAACCAAATCCTGAAGGAGAAGCTGGGCAAACGTCGCATCCTGCTGAGCGACGACCAACGCCGACGCCTCGCCCTCAAAGGCAAACTCTTGGGCGCAAGCTGTTGGCCGAAATCAGCACCATCTTCACTCCCGACACCATCTTGCGCTGGCACCAAACTCTCATTGCGCAGAAATGGAACTTCAGCGACCGCAGAAAGAAGATGGGCCGCCCTTCAACGCCCAAGGACATCCAAGAACTGGTCGTGCGTATGGCTCGCGAGAATCCGACGTGGGGATACGATCACATCCAAGGTGCGCTCGCCAACGTGGGACATGACATCTCGGATACCACCGTCGGCAACATCCTGCGCGCCCACGGCATAGAACCGGCTCCCAAGCGACGTCTGACCTCCGCCCGCGCGCCGAGCTACGACCTAACTGGACCCTCCAAAGAGAGTCCGCATTTTTGATGAGCCGGCGCCGCGGTACGGATGAGTTTCTCGGCGCGGCAACTTCACATGCCGCAGTCGTCCGGTTCGGAAGAGTCAGACGGCTGACCCTTGGAGGAGTGTTTGGAGCAGCCCCTTGGCTGACTCACCAAGTCGAATCAGTTCGGTGCAGGGCCTTGGAACTTGCCCTGGAGGAACTCCGGGCCAGTTTGCAACAAGAATTCTCAACGAACGCCGACCAGCCGATATCCCTCGACAAGCTGATGGCTTACGTCCGGCTTCATACGCCGCCCGAGTAGGCCAATCGCGCGGTGTCAGCATGCCGCTGTTTGATTCGGTTGCGTCATACGATTCAGCCGTTCGGCATGCCGTCTCCGATCCCCTTCCCGCTCCGCCCCCGCCGATGGCCTTAGACGACGGCACGCTAATCAGCCCGCCGGTCCGCGCAAGCGGAATTCCGGTTCCCCCTGAAGGTCTCCCCCAAAATTCCGCTTGCTCGGTCGCTCCGCGAGCAAAGCCCCGGCTTGGGGCTGATTCGATTGCGTGCCGTCAGGCCCTAGTAGCGGGGCCGTTCACGCAAGCAGAAGGAAACCGCAAGATGCAAGGCCTTCAACTCACCCTACCGTTTGACTCTCCCCCTCACCCCGCGATCACTCATGAACAACCCGCAGTGCAAGCACCGCACCTTGTCCCGATCGCAAGCGGCGATAAGACCAAGGCAGCCGACATCATCGCCGCGATTCGCTGCCTGAAGCGTCTGGAGGACGAAGGTCGACAAGCCACCGCCGAAGAAAAAATCGTTCTCGCACGATTTCCCGGATTCGGCGCCATCGCGCTCTCCATCTTTCCTGATCCGGTTACTGGCCGATACAAGGATGCAAGCTGGCAATCCTTGGGCGTAGAACTCCGGCAACTCCTTAGCCCCGAAGAGTACGCGAGCGCCAAACGCACGAGCTTCAATGCCTTCTACACCTCGCCTGTAGTCATCCAATCGGTCTACGAAGCCTTTTCCCGACTCGGCGTACCGAACGATGCCACCGTGCTAGAACCTGGGTGCGCCACCGGCAATTTCATGACGCTGGCGCCGCCCACCATGCGATTCATTGGCGTGGAACTTGATTCGATTTCTGGTCGGATCGCGCGAGCCATTCATCCTGAGCACGACATTCGCATCGAGGCCTTTCAAGACACCCGCCTGCCGGAGGGCCGGATCGACGCCGTCATTGGCAATCCACCTTTCGCCGCCGTGCGGCTGGAATTCAACGGCATGCGGCTTGCCCTCCATGACTACTTCATCGCCAAATCACTCGCCGCCTTGAAACCCCACGGCATCCTCGCCGTCGTGACCAGCCGTTTCACGCTCGACAAGCAAAACGGTGCGTTCCGTGAACGAGTGGCGGAGCAGGCCGATTTCTTGGGCGCCATCCGCCTTCCATCGAATGCTTTCAAACGCGAAGGCACGAGCGTTGTCACTGACCTCGTGTTTTTCCGCAAGCGTGCCCCTGGCGAACCGGCTCACCATGTCGATGCGGCTTGGATCGCATCCAAACCGCTCGACATCGAGGACCGCCAGGTCTCAGTGAATGGTTATTTCCATCTGCACCCGGAAATGGTCCTCGGAGCCTGGAGCAGCAAGGACACCCTCTACGGCGGCGAAGGCTACAGCGTGCTTTCGACCGGCAATCTCGCCGATCAGTTGCAGCAAGCGATTCATCACCTGCCGACGTTCACGCCGCAGCGCGCGTCGTCGATCCAAGAACGCACTACCGACTTCACACCGCCGCCGCTTAGCCCACACATCGGCGAAGGCAGTTTCTTCATCCGTGACGACCGCACGATATGCCAGGTGGTGGATGGCCGTGCTGCCCCCGTTGCCTATGGCGGCACGGTACTCAACGCCAATGGCACCCTTACCGGCAAGCGCCTAGCCGCGCTCCTTGGACTTCGGGACCGCGCCCGCCGCGTTCTGCAATCGCAGAACGACGGATGGCCGCAAGACCATCGCGACGCCGTACGTCGCGAACTTAACGGGGCGTACGATCGATTTGTTTTTACCTATGGCCCGATCAACAGAACCACTTTCAGCGAAGCAACCACCGGCGCCGTCGTTCGCCGAATGCCCAATCTGGTCAAGTTCCGCGAGGACCCGGACGCGATGCTCGTCATGTCGCTCGAAGACTACGACGAGGTAACCGGCAAGGCGGCCAAAGCCGCCATCATGAGACAAGATGTCGTGGGCAAGCAACCGCCCATTACCAAGGTCTCCACCGCCGAAGAAGGGTTGCTTGTCTCGCTCGACCAGCGTGGCACCGTCGATCTTTCGTTCATTGCCAAGCTCTACTGCAAGACGGAAGCGGAAGTGATTGCCGAACTTGGCGACCTGATTTTTCATGATCCCGAAAGCAAGACCTGGCAGACGGCGGATGAGTACCTGTCTGGCAACGTGCGGGCGAAGCTCGCCGCTGCCGAACGAGCGCACCCGAAGTACGCCCGCAACATCGAAGCGTTGCGAGCCGTGCAACCCGAAGACGTACTGCCTGGTGACATCGACGCCAACCTTGGCGCGCCGTTCATTCCCGAGGCGGACATTCGCGACTTTGCCACGGAGTTATTCCGCGTTGAGCCGTCAGCCATTAAGGTAGCCCACCTCCAGCAAGAAGCGGCTTGGAGTGTGGAAGCCGACTATTCGGCAAAGCAGTCAGTCGCCGCCACGGCAGATTACGGCACGCAGCGAGCCAATGGTACATGGCTTCTTGACCTCGCTCTCAACATGAAAACGCCGACAATCTACGACATCATCCGCGACGGGGGCAAGGAAGAGCGGGTGATTAATGCTGAGGAGACACTTGCCGCGCGCGAGAAGCAGAAGCTTGTCAAGGAGGGCTTCCGTTCCTGGATCTTCGCCGATCCTGACCGCACTGAACGTTTAGTGCGGCTTTACAACGACACGTACAACAACCTGCGGCCACGCCTCTTTGATGGCTCGCACCTCGAATTCCCGGGCATGAGCCAGGCCTTTATCATGCGGCAAAGCCAGAAGGATGCGGTGTGGCGCGGTATGAGTGGCGGGAATACCCTGCTTGCGCATGTCGTCGGCGCCGGCAAGACCGCCATCATGACGACGACCGGCATGAAGATGAAGCAGGCCGGGCTTATCAAGAAACCCTTGTTTGTGGTCCCGAATCATCTGCTCGAGCAGTTCGCCCGCGAATTCATGCAGATTTACCCCAACGCCAAGCTACTTGTCGCCAGTAAGGACGACTTCACTCGCGAACGGCGGAAACTACTGACCGCCAAAATCGCCAGCGGCAATTGGGACGGCATCATCGTGACGCACAGTAGCTTCGAGCGTATCGGCATGTCGCGTGTGTACCAGGAGAAATTCCTGCGCGAGCAAATTGCGCAGTACGAGCAAATGATTATCGACGGCGCAAGCGCCGATGCGCACGCCCAACGAAACATCATCAAGACTCTGGAGAAGCAGAAGGTCGCTCGCGAGGAAAAGCTCAAAGACCTGCTCGCCGAAGGCAAGAAAGACGATGGACTCGTGTTCGACGAACTAGGCATCGACCACGTGTTTATCGATGAAGCTCAATTCTTTAAGAACCTGGACACGCCAACCAAGATGGAGCGTGTCGCAGGTATTCAGACAGACGGCTCGGAGCGGGCCTTCGATCTTTACATGAAGTGCCGCTACTTGCACGAGCAACATCCCGGCCACGGCGTGACGTTTGCAACCGGCACGCCGATCAGCAACACGATGGTCGAGATGTACACCATGCAACGCTACCTCGACCCGGAAGGGTTAAGGAGTCGCGGCATCGACCATTTCGACGGCTGGGCCGCTACGTTCGGCGAAGTCGTCGAGTCGATGGAAATCGCGCCTGACGGTAAATCGCTCCGTCCCCGCAGCCGTTTTGCCAAGTTTGTAAACCTTCCAGAGCTTCAGCAGATGTTCCGCTCGTTTGCCGACGTGCAGACCGCGGAGATGCTGAACCTTCCGCGCCCGTCGCTCGAAGGCGGCAAGGCGCACGTCATCGCCTGCCCGATGTCGGACGAACAAACCGCCATTCAACAAAAGCTCGTCGAACGGTATGAGCGTTTGCGATCCGGAGGCGTTGATCCGCGTGTCGATAATGCCCTGAACATTACCACCGACGGACGAAAACTCGCACTCGATGCTAGGATGCTATCGCCCAACGCACCAGATTACGCGAATTCCAAGATCAATGCCCTTACCGACCAGGTCACTCGCATCTGGAAATACACCCAGCCTTCTCGCGGCACACAGTTGGTCTTTTGCGACATGGGTATAAACCGCACACTGTGGGGATTCTCGGCGTATGACGTAATCATCCGCAAGCTAGTCGGCTCCAGAATACCACGCGAGCAGATTGCCTCGATTGGCGACGCGGATACCGACGCCAAAAAGCAGTCGCTTTTCGAGAAAGTGCGGCAAGGCACCGTGCGCGTGTTGATCGGCAGCACGCAGAAAATGGGAACCGGTACGAACGTGCAAAAGCGGTTGGTCGCTCTTCATCACCTCGACGCTCCGTGGAAGCCGGCTGAGGTCGAACAGCGAGAGGGCCGTATCTTGCGCCAGGGTAACACCAACGAGCAAGTTGCCATTTATCGCTACGTCACCGAGGGATCGTTTGACGCATATATGTGGCAAGCCCTTGAGACGAAGGCGAAATTCATCGCCCAGGTCATGGCCGGCAACAATACCGCCCGCCGTGTCGAAGACATCGGCGGCGAGGCGCTCTCCTATGCGGAGGTGAAGGCCATAGCGTCCGGCAATCCGGCGGTCCTCACCCTCGCCGAGGCCGACGCCGAATTGAAGCGGCTTTCTGTGCTCAAGCGCAGTCACGCCGATGAGCAGTACATCGCCCGACGCAAGCTCAAGGAACTGCCGCAAACAATCGCGCTGATGAAGGAGAAGCTGGACTTTCTGCAAGCGGATATGGCAACTGCCGAGACACACGCCAACGATCCGATTAAGATAGGGACCGCGCTCCACTACGCGAGGACATAGCTCCAGCCTTAAAGGCTGCCCTCGACGCGTTACCGCGCTTCATCGGTGAGACCCGGCGGTACCCGCTTGGCACCTTCCGGGGTTTGCAGTTCGGCCTTGTTCTGCATCCGCACTTTGCGCCGGAAGTGTATCTGCAAGGGAAAATCGCTCGGCTGGAGGCGCTCTCGCGCGACAATCACGGGCCGCGTGCACTGCTCAATGGCCTTGATCGATTGCTTGTAAACTATGGCTCGCAGTGCGATTCGATTCGTCGTGATCTCGGCATCGCCGAGTCGCAGCTACGGGATTACCATTCCCGCATCGGTGCGGTGTTCAGACACGAGGAGTATAGTTCCAAACTCGCCGAGCTTCGCGATCAACTGAAGATTGCACTTTCCAAAGCTACTGCCGATGACGGTGATGGCCAATCGACTTCAGAGCTTGCCGAGCAGATTCGGGCGCTAAGGGAAACTCATACCGTTGACGATGCTGCACCACGGGCATCCAAACGAGTCTCCGAATCTGCGCTCCCTGTGGCCGCAAGAATTCGCATAAAACGGCAAACACAGCGAGAGGGTGCCTCCGCAATGGGACGAGCTTAATTCCATTCGGCTTATCCCGTCCGGAATTCTTCCCCTACGCGCCAGTTCGCGGCAACCGTGACCGCGCTGGGCCTGCGTGAGTCCCGCAGACGTTTGCCGAATTCGACTGTCGCGAAGGTTCATGCCCTTCACAGTCCAAGCAGCCACTCAAACGCGGACAAAACAAAGTCCGCCAATAGCTTCCACCACGGCTTATCGAGCCATTGCCACTCGTACGGTGACTCGCTCATTTTTCCTGCCCGCACGACTTCAGACCGTCGCCTTCGGCTTGCTCGGAGTCCGCTTGCGATTGGGGAATTCTGTACTTTCGATGCGATAGTGCTCCGCGAGCCCCGGTTTCCTTTGGACCCACATGGAGTTTTACCCATTTTGGCGCAGACCGGCAAAGTGCGCGTCGTTTGGAAATCATTGATGTACCCACTTGACAACCAGATGGGCTGGCATGACAAGAATTAGGCCGGCTTGCTAGTCTAGTGACACCCGGCCCGCGGCAACCGCCTACGCGTGATAAGAGCTTGAATGCAAGTCTGTCGACGGTGCGCCCTCCGTCCACTCTCAAACAGGCGTGAAATGAAAAGGGCCAGAACTCCGCTCAGAGATTCTGGCCCCGCGTGTGTCCGCCTTTGAACCCGAGGCAGACGACGATTCGAGTGTAATCGGCCGTTGGGTGGGATGCAAATGAAAAGGGCCGGGGGCCAAGCGCTCCCCGGTCCTGGTCGGGACTGTGGCAAAACGACCGGCGTCAAATGTAATCGCCCGTGACGCCTGATGCAATCGCAAACTCATGCGCGGCCACGTGGCCGGCGGAGCAGGAAGAGGGGAAACAGGTGGGGAGGTGCAGCAACACGCCCCGGCCCTAAAGTGGAGGAAAGTCAATGTCTAGTGTCGTCATCGCCAAAGCGCCCGTCCAGACTAAACCGGACCGACAAGAAAGTGAAGCGTAGAAATCCGAGCCGCATCCGTGCGCGCGGAGCTGAAGCGAATCTTCTAAGAATCGGATTGTTGCCGTAGCCTGTTTATGGGCTCGTGGCGGTCAGCGCCGGCAATTCCGACTCTTCCCTTAGACCACTGGTCCCCACCGATGATTCTCCCCACCTGCCTGCAAGGTGTCGAAAAATGCCTACGTCTAACGACCGACGCCAATGGGTTCGCTATCCAGTACATCGCGACACAGTCTGCCGGGTGATCCACCTGGAGTGGGATGGACCCCGAGCGATGCCTGTTTGCAATGTGTCCGTGAATGGAGCCGAGATCCTTGCAGACCGCCTCCTCAAGATTGGGCAAGAGATTGATATCGTACTTGTCAACGATACCCGCAGGGTTACTTGCCGCCGTCGGGCTCACGTGAAGTTTTACCTGAAGAGCGAGACGGGCATCCATCGTGTAGGGGTGATGTTCGGCGCCAGCTTGTCGTTCGGGGAGGTGGAGGGCCTGTGTGATATGCCCAATGGCGAGTTTCCTTTGACTTGAAGCCCAGCCTCCTGGAAAGCCGATATTGACAAAGGCCTCCGTGCGTGCGATATCCCAACGAAGGCCACGAGAAAACGCGAACGCCACGGGCAACCATACCCGTGGCGTTTCGTTTGATGCGCTTACCGTCTCCGCTTCACCTTTCCAAACAGCGGGTGATCGTCGGCGGTGACGAGTACCGCAAAGTCCTGGGAGGGTGCAACCGGGCCCTCTGCTGCCTGTACTTCGAACGCGCCGATGTCGACGTCGCCGTTCACTACCCGGTAGAATCCTTCACCGCGTTGATCAAACTCTGGGTCGACGTATGGAGGAGCATCATCATAGAGTTTTCCTGCGTCGATTGCCGGACTGTTAGACAGTAAGGCCATAGTGTCCGTTTTGCCGCCGTAGTCGTCGAGGTCGTCAAGCAAAGGGTTTCCGAAGTGTGCGTCTGTGCAATCATTGCAGTCCGACACGCTTCCCGAACTCCAATACAGGCTGGACCTGTCGTCGTCGACGCCTCCATCGCCGTCATCCAGGCAATTAAGTGGGCTATTGTCGTCCTTTTCACAAGCGTCGATGTCTTCCCATGACGTGGCTAGATACCGTGTTTCAGTATTGTCTGCGACAATCGTGTTGCGCAACACAATAGAAGGTTGACCAGTCTGAATATCTTGGTAAATGCCACCCCCGCCAGACCAATCTGTGGCACCAGAAGCTAGTACAGTCGTCGTGTTCTCCGCGATCGTACTCCAGCCTACAAAGACGTCCGCCGTTGTGTGGAACGTCGCGCCTCCGCCGCCGCCGGTAATATTTCTGACGTCCCCCTGATCAAGGTCAATGTTGAGATTGGATGAATTGCCGGTGATCGTGCTGTTGATTATTTCCGTCTCCCCGCCGCCCCAGATGCCGCCTCCAGCACAGTAACGCTGTTCCTCGTCATTGCCGCTGACCATGTTCACTTCATTGTTTACAATCGTGCTGTTGTGAATGGTAAGCGAAGAAGCAGGATCGTCTGATACGATTCCGCCGCCCCTCGCCTTGTAACCGTAGGTGTTTGAGTTGGCGTCCTCGATATTTACGGTGTTGTCGGAGATGGTGCTGTACGAAAGCTCAAGAGTGCCTTGGTTATAAATGCCACCGCCCGCGGCGTTAAATTGAGTAGTACCGCTCCAAGTACACGTCTCAAGTGGGCACACCGTGTTTTGGGTCACGGTACTCTCGCTCATCGTCAGAATCCCATCCTCGGAATTGTAGATGCCGCCCCCCTCGAACACCTCTGTGGTCCCCCTCAGCTCGTTGCTTGAAATTCTGGAATTCGTAATCGTTAGATCTTCCGAGTTCCAAATGCCGCCGCCTTGTATTTTTCCGTTAACTGCAACAGAGGTACCTGCTACACCATTTCTAATTATCAATCCGTTTATTGTGACTGGGATTTCGGTTGAAGTGCCGTCGTTTATGTAAAAAATGCGATATTGGTCGGTGGATCCCTCGCCTTGCACTGTAATCGGCCCGCTTCCTTTAGCGATTGTCATGAGAGTGGAAATGGTCGGTAGCGCAGTCGTGAGTTGGATCGTTCCAGAGATTGAAAACGTGATGGTGTCTGTGCCTGACAACGCGTTGGCCTCTTCAATCGCAGCTCGCAATGTACAGACGTTGCCCGATGTGTGGCAGGCACCATTTCCTGGATTGTCATCACCGGCGTCCCCTGAGTTGCCAACCGTAAACGTCGCCAGCAACCGCCGATCCTCGAGCACCTCAACCCGTGGTCGCCATGAGTTTAGGCGTCGATCCGCACGAGCAAACATCTTCTTTGATGAAACCGCCATTGTTGCCTCCCGGTGCAAAGGAACTCCCTGTGAGCTGATCCGACCTCCGGACGAGCCCCAAGGCCGGAAGCGAGTCTAACCGCGCAGGCAGGCAGGTGCAATGTCCTGCGGTGAAATCGTTCGCAACCGGGAGTGCCGCTCCGCCCACGCTTCCTGCGATCGGCTTCGTTACATGTCCTTTGGAGAATGCCGCGAATTTTGGATATGTCGAGCCAAGTCATGCCCAACGCCTACGCGACTCGGATAAGCGCAAGCACTTTTTTGCTTATGAATCCGCTAAGCATCTTCCTCAATCTTGATCTGAGCGATTTGGATTGCCCCAGCATTGAAATAGGCGGCCAGCAGGTGACCGATAGCAACCGCCCCGACACAGAGTGTCACGGATAGCACGACATTCACCATGGCCCGGACAGCAGCACCGCTCCTGATAGGCGGATGTTCTCAGGCGCGGGATACTTGCCGTTGGAAAACGTCAAGGTTCCGAAGAAGCCGAGCACGAATGATCCAAGAATGTTGATCAGAATCGTGCCCCAAGGCAGTTCTCGGCTGATCGGTTGCGCAGCTGCGGAGATGCCGAAACGGGACAAGGTGCCGATTGCCCCACCAAAAGCCAATAGCAGGTAGGATGTAGAGAGTCACGTTTGGTTCTCTTTTCAAATCATTCGGCGCCCCGCCGCGCACAAAAAAACCCAGCCGGCCAACGGCTGGGTTGAATCGGCAATTGAAAAGTCGTTACTTTTCTTGATTCGGCGGGCAGCATTTCTCACATTGGAGTTTTTCGCCGGTGATTGGGCAAGCGTACCCCCGTGCTGGGACTGGCATTGTGACGGCAAGTTGCCGGTCGTCCTGACAAACGTGGGCCCTGGGCTGGGGCGGCTTCACCCGGCGGTTCGCCTCGCAGCGGAGCTCGGCAAAGTTCGTATGTATGATAATTTGCCCCGACACAGGGCTTGGAGCCGTTGAAGCCGCCATCCACGGAGTTCAAAATTGCCACCGATCCACCTCTTCATCGACACGAGCGTGATGCCTCGGGATCCTGCGCGTCGGCCACGACTTCGACAAGCTCGCAGAATTCGTCGCCGCAAAGCTGGTTAAGACGCACATGTCGGAAATCGCGATTCGAGAATGGCGGTCACAGATGGTCGCCGAATACCTGAAGCTTGTCAAGGCGATGCACTCCAGTGTCCGGACTGTCGTTCACCATCCCCTCTCCGCGAAACTCGAGCACCACAAGGCACTTTCCCAGTTGGCGGAGGACAAGAAAACCCTCTTCGCGAGCGCGGAAACCGTCGCCACGCAAACCTCAGACGCCTTCATCAAGCGGTTGGGGGTCAGCACCGTAAGGCTCGACGGGGACGACGCCGGGAAGGTCTTCAAGGGCTACTTCGTGGGCGACCTGCCTTTCGGCCAGGCGAAGCAGCGGATCGACATCCCGGATGCGTTTATCTATCAGGCGGCCAACCGTCTGCTCTTCACGCTACCGGTCGCCGGGATGCACGCACTTGTCGTCGATGGCCGGCTCGGCAAGGCGCTCGGCGAGCTTCCCAACGTAACGGTCGTCAAATCCGCGAAAGCGTTTTTCCAGACCGACATCGCCAAGGAAGCGATGACGCACCTCGAACTTTACAAGGTCTGGACTGGGAAAAAGGAGCAGGTTTTAGCTTTCCTTGCCAAGCAGACCAAGTTCGTCGAGAAGACCCTCTACGACTACGCCTTTGGCGAACTGCAAGGGTCCACGATTAGCGATCACACGATCCCGGTGGATAACAACGAAGCCACCCTCAGGTCTGTAGATGACGTCCGGGACTTCGAGGTTGATTGGGATTCAGCGGAACAACCTGGGCCAGGCTGGGTGGCCGTCCCGTTCGAGTTCATCTGCGAGGCCCAACTGCACCTGATGATATTTCGCGGCGATGCATTCTCGCTTCCAGACTGGATTGAAGTCGATATCGGTGATTTCGAGGAGGACTATTACTTTGAAGCGCCGGCGCATCGCGAAATCCGTGTTAGGGGTCACCTCTCATTCTCGTACACGAAGGAAGAACTTGAGGCGTCGAAGCTGAAGCTTCCCGCCAGTGTCGAGGTCGAACCAGATGTCGATGTCGAGCTGATCCCGCTGCTGTCCGATGAGGAATATTAGTCTTCTGGCTCACCCGGCAGTCTGGGGATAAAGACGATGTAGATGCCGGCGGAAGGCCTCACCCGCGCCCTTGCCGCCACTGATCCCCCCATCACATGGGCCTGAAGGGTGTTCACGTATGCCTGGAGCCCCCCGGCCGGCAAAGATCGCCCGAACAGACAGCGGACGATCTTCTCCATCAAATGCCCCCAACGGGTCGCACCCTCGACTTGCAGATAAGACCTGGCGGGATTGGCTGCGGCGTCGTTGTACCAGACGGTTTTCTTGACCGTGTTCTCCGGGCGCCAGAATAGGCAGTGATGCAACGAGACCCGCCCGTACTTTGGATCTGTGAAGGTCGGCAGTGCGTAGAAGATCTCGATGGAGGGTATGAAGAACCAGATTCAACTGGGGCGCGAGAGAGCCCAACTTCCAATGCAGTCGCCGGGAGTGAGTCGGATCGTTGCCAGCAAGCACGGACAAATAGGGCCGCTTGAACTGCAACCCGATGACTTTCCCGGCAACGTTTCACTCTTCATCCGCTGGCCAGATCTTTTCACGAGCCGAGCCGACGCCGAAGATCGTGGCCTTCCGACCCGACAAGCCAGATAGTCCTGGATCTCGCGCACGATCCAGGCTTCGTATTCCCTTTCCAACGGGATCGTGCCTCGGACCCGAAGAAAGTCGTTCGCCATCGCCGATCGTCCCCAGCATTGTTTGGCCTTTCCACGGAGTTGTCTGGAAAGAAGAAGACTCGGACACAATGCCCCAGAGGCAACGCAGCGCTAGTTACCAACGCGCGCAAGATCGTGCGCTGCATCGCGGCATTCCGACCGGCCGAACCCGGCTGCAAATACTTCACGGGGTCGCAACGGGGACAGCATTTGAGATTTTGTTCGGTTGATTTCGGGAGGCGGTCCAACCACGGGGTACTTGACATGGGTCGGTCCGACATGCAGGGTCTACCTAGAATGCAACATTCCGACCAGCCAGAAGTCCGTAGTGGCGGATACGTACAAATCGTTTCGGCAAAACATGAAGCAGGAACCGGCGAATGAACTCGTCGGCCGGCAGACGCATCACTTTGGTGCGATGGTCATCCGCATAATCCTTCCACCGGAGAGACACGTACCCGTCTTTGCAGGCGACTAACCGGGAACTGGTGATGGCCACCCGATGCGAGTAGCGACCCAGGTAACGAAAGACCTGGTTAGCTCCACCGAATGGCCGCTTGGCGTACACGTTCCAATCCTGACGGTACAACGCATCCAACCAACGACGAAAGACGACTGGATCGGCCAGGGCCGCCACGCTACCACCCAAAGTGAGTTGCTGGGCGTCGTAGGCTTTCTTCAACCCCGCCAAGAACTTGCCGCGAAAGAGCCGTCCCAGGACCTTCACGGGTAGGAAGTAACCGGGCCGGCCGGCAATCCAACGATTGCCGTCCGGACTCAAGCCGCCGCCGGTAACGACACAGTGCAGGTGCGGATGAAACAACAAGTTTTGTCCCCAGGTGTGCAACAGCGCCGTGACGCCGATGCGAGCGCCCAAGCGTTTGGGGTCGGCCGCCAAAGTGAGCAATGTCCGTGCGGCGGCATGAAAGAGCAAGGCATATAACCGCCGCGGATGATGGAGGACCAACGGGTTTAAAGCCGCAGGCAAGGTGAAGACCACATGAAAGTACTCCACGGGCAACAGACGTGCCAAGCGTGCCTCCAACCAGAGAGAGCGCTTGCGTGCTTGGCACTTGGGACAATGGCGATCGCGACAGGAGTTGTAGGACACGCGCGTGTAACCGCACGGAACGCACGCATCGACATGGCCGCCCAAGGCGGCGGTCCGACACGTTACCAAACGCCTGAGAACGGTAGCCCGGCTCAACGACGGTCGGTATCGAGCACAGTACGCTTCCCCGTGCGCGCGGAGAATGTCTGCGACCTCCAAGGGAGGACGATGGTGATGGGCGATCATGACGTTGGCACCTCCTCTTTGTCGAGGGGCAAGCGCTCCAAGAGGCCCGGGGCCTCCTGGATGCGGGGCAGACTGACTTGGGTGTAACGGCTGGTGGTCTTGATCGATTGATGTCCCAGGAGATTCTGAATCAAAACCAAGTCAGCGCCCGCATCGAGCAGGTGCGTGGCAAAGCTGTGTCGCAAGCTGTGCGGCGTGTAGTCATGTGACAATCCGGCGCGACTACATGCGCGGCGGAAGGCATTTCGCGCCGTGTCCGGCGAGATCGACCGTTCCTGATTGATGCAGGGAAACAGCCACCGACGCGGCCGCGTCAGCTTCCAATAGACACGGAGCACTTCGAGCAGACGTGGCGATAAGACGGTCAGTCTCTCCTTGGCCCCCTTGCCGGCACGGACATGGACGACCATGCGTTTGGAATCGATATCGGTGACTTGCAACTGGCACACTTCGCTCAGGCGCAGGCCGGCACCATAGCAGGTCATGAACAAAGCGCGATACTTTGGCTTGCGGAGGGCAGCGAAGAAGGCTGTCAGCTCATCCGCCGTCAGGACCCTGGGGAGGCGACTGGGCCGACGTTTGGGAAAGGGAATGCGGCTGAGAGTTTGAACCACCGTCAAGCGTGCTGATTAGTCATTAGAAGGGTCCTGTCCATGCAACCACCAACGATCAGTTTTTAGGCCTTACATTGTCTGGTGGCGCTTTCGCGCTACCCTGTTCCATCTCGGCGTCGTTCGCTTTCTCCATGAGGGCGGTCTCCTAAGACATGTGAGGCATATTTGCTCGGTCTCGGGTGGCAGCGTCCTCGCAGCACACCTTGTACTTAACTGGGAAAAATACACTGGCACAACCGAAGAGTTTGAAGGTGCGGCGTCGGAAGTGATTTCTTTTGTTAAGTCTGATGTCAGGGGTGGAATCGTCCGCAAGTGCTGCTTTGGCTGGCTGAGCATCCTACCTCGCTTGCTTTGGGGTACGGCCTGGTCACCAACGGGAATGCTAGAAAACCACTACGCTAGTCTTTATCCCGAGCAGACTTTGTCAACACTCAAAAAGGAAGTCCCAAATTTCAAGCAGATCGCCTTGTGTCGTCCCGAATGTGACACCGAGTCTTTGAATCGAACTGGCTGGCCGACCCATTGCACCGGCCGACCTCTTCTATACGTACTGGCAACGAGCATGACCACAGGTCAGCTTTGTGCTTTCGGTGCAAACGGATTTTGGTCTGCTCTCACTCCTGAAAGTGAAGTTTCGCGGAGCAGTGAATCAACTAACGTGTCCATGAGAGATTCAGGTCAAAAGGAGTGGGTCGGTCTAGATTCCTGGTCGGTAGCTTTCGCTGTTGCTTCGTCGTCGGCTTTCCCGCCGCTCTTCCCGCCGACTCGTTTGCAAGGGGAGGAATTCGGCATGTTACCCCAAGAGTGGCATGATGAGTCCCTCACGGACGGCGGGGTGTACGACAATCTAGGCGTCGAAATGATGGAACGTGTCATTGAACGTGGATTCCGTTTGGATGCTGTTCTTGTAAGTGACGCGGGTGGCATGTTTAAGTGGGCAAAAGAAAAGCGTTTTGGCTCGACTTTCCAAAGAACGTGACGGACAACGGAAGTATTAATGAAGCGCATAGATGACTTGGAGCTTCGTGAATTACGGTCGCGCGGGAGGCTGCCGGAGCCCTACATCCCTTGCCGCATTAACGACCTTGCAGCCGTCGATACACATCCGGATCAGCTACCCAATGAAGTGCGACAACGAGTCCGCTTGATTCGGACCGATTTGGATGCCTTCTCCGATGAGGAAATACATGCTTTGATTCGGTGGGGGTATTCCGTGGCGCGTCACGCCTGGAAGACAGCCGGGCGAATAACCGTTGCCGAGGATATTGATAGACTACCGAGCCGACCCTGGTACCCGGTCGGGCAACCCGTTCCGATCGCCATCTCCAGCGGGGGCGCTCTTAAACGGTCTCAGAGAAGTCGGCGGCTATTCTGGCGCTGGAAGGATAAGTACAGCTACCTCGGGTTATGCTGCACCGTTATCTATGCAGTTTTGGCTTCCATGGCGCTCTGTTGGGTCGGACGTGCCCTACAGACCTTGCTCGTCTCGGTTGGGCCGGCCTGGACTGCAAGAGTGTTACCAGCCAGTGTCAGCTCGGGTAGTGAGCAACCCGTGGTCACAGATTTAAGTAAGCTCAATAGGATTTTGGCGACAGAAAGGGACCCCGAGGGACATGTGAAGCCGGGAAGGTATGTGGTGTTCAGTGGGGTAGTTGGGAACCACCCGAGCGATGATTTGAGCGCAAACGACCCATTGCCGCGTATTGTAGTCTACGAATCGGCGGATCAAACTGGGGACTCGCCGAGGTTCATCTCAAAAGTAAGCGTGACAGACATGCAGATGATCTTTGCGGCCGCCAAGTTGCCGTTTTGGGGTTGGTTGGACACGTTCGCGGCAACCCAAGCCGTTGGCAGATTAGCGAGGCAGAGCTTTTACTCGCGCCTCGCGCGAAGAACTAATAAGGGAGGGCGATTGATGCAGTCTCTGCTTGCCTTGAGGGCCGCGGACAGGTCTGCGAACCCGTCGCACTAATAGCGAATATTTCCGCGTCATAGTCGAGAGATTCAGGCTACTTTTCGAGCTTTGTTCGGATCTCTTTAAGTTCAGCCTCCATGTTCTTAAGAAATCCAACAATGACGTCCACGTCCTTCTTGGTCGCCGGCGCATCTTCGGCTGAAACATTGGCCCCGTGCGACCTCTCACTGAGCCCGTCCCCCCACGCTCTCGTTAATTCATAACGATGCCACCCTCCGCGATCACGTCGCCAGACCCAGGCCATGCCGCAATTATCTGGTCGGGCGAACGCCCACCTACTCGTAAACTGGTCGCCATTCGCGGGGGCGTAGTACCAATAATGGTCGTCTTGTCCGTTCGAGCGAAGATCGGCCACGTAGCGGTCATTTCCCAAGTGGTACGCAGCACTGCCGCCTGCCCCGATGAGATGAAAACTCCCCCAGAATCCAAGGTAGGCACAGCGCCTTTCTTCCTTTTTTTCTTGCGCTTGAGCGCCAGCTTGAGCTTGACGTTGAACTCCGGGATCCTGTTGGCCGCCTAGCTGCTTTGCGGAAGCGGGTGACGAAGCGGGAATCAAAAGAACCAGAAACAGTGTGGCGTGGGACATCATGTGTAGCCCTCGTTGAGAGGAATTCCGGCGGGTACTTCAATACAGCGACACTTTGTATATAAGAGCGCTATAGGGTTGACAAGTAAGTGAGTGAGGGTGTCAGTTCATGATTGTCATAACTATGTCAATTATGAACTGACGCCACTAGAGGTTCTCGTTTCGAGAATCGAGAATGACATTAAAGATATTGCCCGGCTTGTTTGCTATCTGCCGACTCGAAAGTGGTGCAGCAATTCCGGTATGGGCCGCGGCGGGCGACTTCTATTCGATCACCCGGACCGGCGATGAATTTTCCATCGTCTGCTCTGAATTGGTACGCGGAAGTTTTCTCAGGCTGGTGCCGTCAGCGTGGCATTCGCCAACGCTTCGGCGCGGTGGGACGACCGGGCAGCATTGCCGTGATCGAACGCCTGATTTGAACCGTTAAGCACGACTGCATCCGCGCCTTGCCGCTGGTTTCGTTGCGGCGCCGATGTCTACAACGGGAGTTGCAGCTATTTGTAAGTTGGTACCACGCCGACCGTCCCCACACATCGTTGAAAGGTGCGACGCGGGATGAGATCTATTTCGGGAAATGGCCTTCCTGCCGCCGGCCTCGCTTCGAGCCGCGTTCGGGTTGGCCACGGGCATCGCCTTGCGCTGGGCCGCAGGTACTCGTCAAAGGTCAACCAGGCGCGAAACTCGAACTCCGTGTTGATTACTGCTCGAAACGACGTCATCTGCCACGTGTGACAATCGTCCGCGCAGCCTAATCCGCCTCGATCTCGATGAACCCTAAACTCATCGCGCCCATCGTACGCACTTCCGAAATGTCTTTGTTGGATCGACGGTGCAGTCCCTTGCCAACCCGCTGTACACGTGTGAGTCCGAAAGTCGCTGATCCATTTCACCCTTGCCAACCCGCTGTACACGTGTGAGTCCAAAAGTCGCTGATCCATTTCACCATACTTCGGACTGGCCGGCGAATTTGGAAAAGGGTACTTGCTCAGCTGTACCGATCGAGCACGATCGCCAGCCGATCCAGAACACGGTCAATGCCGGTGTCCAAGTCCAGGTTTTCGGGCAGTTCGATGGGAGGGTTCGGCAGCCCCGCGAGGTCGCTCGGCAGCTCCGGCTGGCCTCGAGTAAGTAGGATCACCCGATCACTGCGCCGGCCAAAGTGCCCTAAACAGTAGCCGACCTCGAACAGCACATTCTGACGCACCCGTCGGGCCTCTTCAGTTTCGGCCCGTCCGGCGCGTCCCCAGTCGTCCTCGGTGAAAAGAGCAATCGCACCCGCGGCGTTGTTGGCGTAATCCTCGAACTGCTCAATGATCGACCGACCAGGCTGGCGATGGATGTCAAGGATGACCGGTAGCACACGCGTCCGGGCCTCCAGCCGCCGGCAAAGGCTGCTGCGGGTAGTCTCATCATGGCCGTGGATAATAAAATACGGAACACGGTCCATCACACGATCAGGGAATGCAAGCGCCGCCAGCCGACGAACCAAAGCACACTCATCTGGCGTCGATTTGAAGTACAACCCCAAGCAGCCTTTCTCGTCCAAACTGCGCTGTCTGAACCATTGCCTTGTCTGGTCGGATGTCTGCGCCCGCCAGCGCGTGAACGCCAGCACCGGTGTCCTTGGGTCGATGGCCCTAATCAACTCGGCCACAACAAGCCCGACTGGTTTCGGTATCATGTTGTCGCCCCCTCGGCGCGTCAATCTGGCATCGTTGCCCTGTGGGAGTCCGAGGTCGACGACGATGGCCGCGTATCGTGCGCCGCCCGATGTTGCCAACGCTAACGCTTCGCTGCCGTCGGATGCTTGCTCGCACTCGATCCCTTGATAGTCGAGAGCCTCGGCTAGATCCCTAAAGCTGCCGAGGTCATCCTCCGCGTACAGCACCTTCGGTCTCATGGTTCACCATCTGGAAACGAATTCGGTCGCACACCGCCTTAATGCATTGCTCGACCAGCTGGGAATATTGGCTAACATCCTTCTGGCTCACCCATCCTTGCGCCTCGATTCTTTCCAAAAGTCGCACGAGTGGGGCACACTGGATCTTCTCGGCGTTACGAAGCAGGCCGTGCGCGAGGAGGCCTATGTCCACTAGATCCGGGTCCTCGACGGCTAGGCGGAATAGGAATTCCCCGTGGCTGAATCGTTCGACGAGATTACGGAGCGTAGTTTGCGTGATTAATCCCACCTCACGATAATTGACGTTCATTAGTGTCTGGTTACAATTTGCGGCCGAAACTGTAGCAGCTATAGCCTCTGTCGGCAGCGTCGGAAGAGAGCTTATTGTCGCTGCAATTTCGATGAGCAGCTCCCTCAGTTGACGGGGAAGGAAATCTTTAGGTAGGCTGCCGTCGAACGACGTGCCACCAGACAGGTATGGATCGCCGGACACGGCCAACACGATGGGGCGCCCGTTCCCTGAATACTTGTCCTGGATGTGGGCGGCAAGATCGTCCCCCGTGCGGCTACCGCCGAGTCGCCGGTCGAGTAGAACCACTCGGAACTTGCAATCCGACAAAACTGCGTCCGCTTCCTCTGCGCACACCACGCCGCGAACATCGGTTAAACCGGCCGCGACCATCCGGTCCAGGAGTAGGCCCAGTGAACGGGGGTCGTCATCGACAGCGAGGGCCGGGCCAAAATCCCCTAGAGCGGTGTCCGGCGGCGGATCGAAGCGATTCCCGAGCCAGTCTGGTATCGGCTTGTCCCGAGAGACTCGAATAACTGCCATCTCGATATGTTTCCGAGGGATCTCGATGTATTCGAGTTTGGCAAACTCCGCCGCGAGCTGCCGCGGATCGTCCGCCGTTTCTATCATTACCAGTTCGCGCCAATGGCGCCGGGCGTCTGGTTGTCGGCGCTGGTTCACTTGAAAATCGGTGACCCAATTCGCGAACCCGGCGGGAGCGATGCCGACGAGAAACACCCTCCGCACATTGTGGGATTGTAGGTTGGGCGGCGTGCCCGCCGTGACTCGAACGACCCTTAGCTCGCGGTCCTCGCACGCCTTCATGATCTCCTGTGCGGCCTCGTCGTCTGATCCGGCCACCACGACGAGTAGGGCATCGGTCGGTTGTGGGGGGCTGTAGGGTAGCTCGAACTTGAATAAATTCCTCCGGCAGTCCAAATCTTCTTCCAGCCGTAGCTCCGAGCCCAAGCTCTGGAGGCGACGATTGGCCACCACTAGGGCCATCTGCTTGCCCGCCCGCGGGTCACCCGCGTCGCCCCTGGCACGGTCCCTCAGGTCGTTTTCCTTCAGCCACCGCCGGACCTCGTCGAACCTGGCCTGTGTCATTCCGTCGCCACGATCCTGAAACGTGAACTGAAGTCGCGGACGATTGGCCTCCCGGGTCTGCACAATCGTGATGTCTACGGGCTGGCGACCGTGCTTAACGGCGTTGTGCAGAAGTACACGGACTACAAACTGGAACGTAGTGTCGTCCGCCAGGAATAGAGGCGGCGTGCCGTGTCTCAGGTCGATCTGGGTTTCTACACTTTCCCGGGCCCGGAAGCCAAGCCGATATGCCTCCTCCCGGATTACATCTTTAGGTCGAATCAGTCGATACTGCGACACCCCCGGCGCCGACCGCCGGATGGCATGGCCTGACCATTCGATCAGATCCTCCAGTATGTCTAAAGCGATAACTGCGCCCGTGTAGTCGGCGTCCGACCCGGGTGCCAGTTTCCGAGCTAACCGCTTGTGTTCCTTCTTGAGGAAACTCAACTCGTGAGTGGCGTCGTGCAAGATACGTGCCAGTTGGTCGCGCAGTGCCTCCCCGTCCGTGTCATGAGGGCGCAGGACAGCTATGAACCCTGCTAACTCGCCGTCAGCATCTGGCAGTGGCTTGGCGACGAACCGGACCACCCGTCCCTTATCACCGCCATCGCGCACGCGCAACGTGGCATCGAATGGGGTAGCCGCCTGGTCAGCACGGCGAGCACGGATATATGCCTCCCAGCCTTCAGGCCATGCGGACTCGCCGGAACCAGAAGTTGCCAGTGCCGCAGTCCAATCCCTTGACCCGCGAGCATGCGAGGAATCCACCCCGAGCATTATGCGGGCGTCGGGATTGGCTCGAACCAGGTCGCCTTCGGCGTTTACCCAGATGACCGCGACAGGAACAAATTCTACAGCCTGGTCGAACAGCAGCCGACCCGCGCGAAGATGAGTGAAGGCGGCACCGGTGAGGAGACTAATAGAAGTGAGGCCGAGGAGAAAAAGCGCAAGTGCCAAGTCCCGTGATGGCCACGCCTGGGCATCCGTCCGTAATATGTCGAGCTGCGCTAAGTACCCGTGGCCCGTCGCCGTGAGCAGAATTACCGACACGCAGACTCCTAGGGTCATGGCATGGCAAAGGGGGACCGAAAAAAAACAGAATGAAGCGGCGACACCCAAACCTACGATCGCGAGCCCATGCACCGTTGGGTACCAGTACAGAATCGCAACACATGCACCAGCCCAAAGTAAGATGAAGACCCAGCGCCAGTGTGCCTCACGTTGCAGCCCCCCAGATGCGTCAAGGAGTCGGAGCCCCAGCGGCACGACTACAAGCATTCCGATGGTGTCGCCCAGAATCCAGATGATAGCCAATTGCCAGAATTGCTTGAATTGCGACGAGTCGGCGCACGCGCCCGCCGTGACTCCAATGCTGCCGCTAACGAGCGCCGACAAGACAACATATAGCGCGAAGCGACTCAGCGACTTAGGCTGAAAAAAGGTCCGTGATCGGGGAACCCCATTAAGAAAACGGACCGCGATCGCTGCCGCGACGATACTCCCGACCGCCCGAACTCCGCCGACAAAAACAGCTGACACGAAGCCCATGCCGTACCAAACCGGGCCGCTAGCATTCACGAAGAACGCCCCGATGATTAGCCCCGCGACCGCGCGCTTGCCGGCCAACAAGATAGCCAGAAAGGCCCACCCGGCGGCGGGCCAGAACGGGCACGATGTCCCCGGAGAGACAGCCAGGGAGAAGGCGGGTAATCCAAGGAGGAGATAGACGCCAGCTGCGTACAGGGTGAGCGGTAGCCAGGATTGATCGCCGAACCATCTCCATGCGGGCGGAAGTGAATTCTGGGAAACGCGCGTGAGCCGCATCAGCGAAATCCTTTCAAGGGCTGGGTCGCAGTGTCCTATCGTGGAGAAAAGAACGATCTGCGAACTCGCCGTCGCCGCCTAGAAAACTCGTGCTGGGATTTTGATTCTCCAAAAGGTGGATGTGAGGCCAGTCGGGCGGGCGAAGCTTGTGATCCGGTTGGTGCTGGCGCGGGTCATGCTGGAACAATTGTCATCCTGGATGCGGAGAGGTCCGGGACAACCGCACCCTATGGGCAGCGGACGGTTCCGCTGCTCAAGCACATGCTGACCCTCGGGGAGTTCGACTGGTATCATGGGCCAGCGCTGCGGCGGAGCCGCGCATCGAAAAGCGTAAACCAGTCCGTGACTCATCAGGTAACGCTCACCGACGGGGTTCGTCGGCTTACCAAGTCGCTGGCCCTGCATGCGCACGACATTTTTTATAGCCGATTACGAAATATTTTCACCGCCTGCTTCACTGGGGCCCTCCGCTGGGCGATCAGGTATGAAGGGGCAACGACCCCCGGCGGCCTTCTTACCGTATCGGAAAGACCATACAATATCTTGGGAATGAACCGTTGTCTGGAAGCCCCCGGTGATACTGTGTACCTCATGTGTCGTAATCAATTGATAAATGTGTATGATTCGCAGAGCGAAGATTACGGTAAGGCGTTCGATATCTTCCTTGCACACACTGATCAGAAGGAAAACGCGCTCGCTTGGCTCCAGCGAGAAGTCGAGGGACTACGGAAACAGGATGTCTTCATCGACGCCGGAGCGGGTAACGGCCAACTCACCAGCTGGTTAGCGCCTAGCTTTATCAAGACGATCGCAATTGAGCCAAACCCAGCCCTACAAGCAGATTTGCGGAGAACTTGCCCAACGGCTGAGTTACTCAGTGTTCCGATTCTTCAGGCATTGCCAAGCGCTCTGGCCGATTTCGTTCTCTGCTCTCACGTCCTCTATCATGTCGGACGGAAGCACTGGGCGGAACATTGCCACTGTATGGCGAGGTGGCTCCGGCCCGGTGGTGTGCTCGCTGTCGCACTGCAGAACCAGACAACTGATTGCATGAACATGCTCCGCCACTTCACCGGAGAAGAATTCAATCTAAGGGAGACCGCGCGTAGCTTCGCTGATGAGAATCAGGATGAATTTGATTTGAGGATTGATACGATCGAAGCTCATGTCAATACAGATTCATTTAAGGTCGCCTATATAATCTGTGAATTTATCCTCAATGATTTGCCGCTCGCCTGCCCGCCATCGCGCGCTGCACTTGAGTGTTACGTCAACAACAATTTTAGCTTCGACGGTAGGTATCGCTTTTCATGCCACCAAGATTTTCTGCGAATTCAAAGAAATCTGGTGCACTGAAACCTTTCTGAGTGCATTGCTTGACCGAACAAAATGTGCGTTGTCCGGCATTACATCCGAACATCCGAACAATCAGGAACCCCAACGAATCACTTCCCTGTGATTATCCATGCAGTAAGATACCTCGACCAGCAAGCACCATCACACGAGGTTTGCTATGCCCAAGGCCTCGCCCGATCCTCGGGCGCTCCCAGGTATTGGCTTCGTTCGGTTCAAGCAGCGATCCTGCAGGTCATGTCTCTGTCACAGTTCATCCTCGTGACTACGCGAAGCGGTCGGCCCCTCGCTCCTACTCAACGCTGTTTGCTTTTGCTGAATCGTTGGGGCCATGAACCTCGCCAACAGAGCGCTGCTGCGGCGGCTTGTTTGGCACTATTTGGGTCGGTGCGACTCTCGGGTTTGAGTAGACCGCCCGACCCACCAAGCGCAGGACGCGCGGTATGGCCCTGATCTGCTCCGGATCCTTGTTCTGTTCTTTCTCGGGTATCTCATCCCAAGGGACCAAGTTCATGTTAGTTTTCTTCGCCCTGTCGGTAACGGGACCCCGCTTCCAGCCGTCGAGCCAACGTTCCGCGCACCAGCGACGGTGTTCCATCTGGGCCATCAGCAAGGTTTCTTCGGGATTGAATACCTCAACCGGTTTTTCACTCGGCTGAAGGGCTCGCAGTCTGAGGCAGGCCAGGATTCTCTTGTACGAGGGCTGAATCGGGGCATCGTAACAGCCGATGGCGCGCAACTTGATCGGAATGTGGTCGGCCGCGCAGCGATTCGAGTTCTTCAGTGTGTCGGTCAAATCTTCCCACGACTTTTCCTGGCCCCCCTCACGCCGACGGTTCTCCGCGTAGTCCTCGTGTACAGCGCGGGCCAGCTGGTCTTCCGATTCGCGCAGAAGCGTGTCCCACGTGAAAATGTCCTCGGTCATGCCGAAGGCGCGGACGCGAGGCTTATCGTCGCCGTCACCCGAGCCCGGAAAAAAAAGCGCCCCGAATCCGGAGCGCGTGCTCTGGTAGATCAGCGTCTGCGTCTGCGCGGGACGGCTTGCCAAAGTGCGTGAAATGGCCATGCCGATGAGAAAGTTCAAGCGGTCGTCGGGGGTCGGCCCTCCTTCCATCGTTTCCAAACAAACGGCATAGGTGACTAGGTCACCTGCGCTGATTCCCTGGCGATGCTTTTTGAGCGCCTCCATGATGGCGTTCTCGTTCAGCTCAACGTCCATCGCGTCGAGTTGACACACGTCGTCGATCATCGGGGGCTCCTGCTTTTGCTCTTGCCTGAGCATGCTTACCGCGGAGGTCGCCCTTTCGTCCACGACGGTGATACTGATCCTGCGGTCTTTCACGAGCGCATTATTGGCAAAATGTCCGACCCGGGCGGCCTGAAGCGTGAGGCTGCGGCCCATGGCACCGAAGCCGACGACAACAAGGTGGACCAGCGTGTCGTCGTTCCTGCCGATGGGCGCGATGTCCAGGGGGTTGAGGCGAAAAGCCTGGCGCGCGGCGACCTCCTCCAGGTGCAGGTCGCTAAAGTTCACGTAGTAATCCTTGTCCGGGCTGAAGAGGGGATCCTTTTCGAGCCGCTGCCGGACCTCGGGGTCGCGGACCATCAAGCGGCAGACGAGGGGCCTGCGGCGCGGCCGCGCGGAAAGTAATAGGCGACGAACCATCGCCGCGATGGCCACGTTGGTGGAGTCGTGTTCGCACGCCGCGACGACGAACTCGGCCGACCGCAGACGCAATCTGCGAAGGATGGCCGGATCGGAAGCGTCTCCCGGGAGAACCAGGACTCGGTCCCGGCGGGCGCGCTCGACGGCGGCCGCCGGTGCGTTCTTGTCGATGGCGATAACAAACTTACGCCGGCGGCGGCCGTCCAAAGCCACTCGCATACCCAGGTCCCCAAGGCCGCACACGACCACGTGCTTGCGGCACCAGGGCATGCGGAGCTTCAGGAGCAACATCTCTTCGCGAAAGAACCGGGTAAAGGCGATTAGGCCGACGGCAAGGAGGGAAAGCACACCGAGCCAGCGGCCAAGGTGCAGCTGCCACGGAAGGGGGCCATGCAGATGGTGCCCGTGCCCGATGAGAAGCTGGAGGGCGTGATACCCGACGGTGGCGACGGCGTCCAGAGGATCCCCTGGTTTAGGGTGCCCATGAAGCCGACCGCCGTTGGCGACAGCGTCCGGGAGTTCTTTTGGTGTGGAGTGCTCATGAAGCCAACCGCCCCAGAAGCCGAACCCGACGGTCGCTATGACGAGCAGTGCGAGTACCCAGCGAAGGCCGCTGGACTGAGACTCGGTCGAACTGGAATGACTCATGGTTGTTCCTCGTGCGAGTCTTCAATGAACGTATCGTATGTGATTCATCTGTAGGGCGGTCGGTGCATGAGCTCCGTCACCAGGAGAAGAAAGACAGAATTGGTTGGTTCTCACGCAGATTGATAGCCGACCACATTCCATCGCGCCGACCAGCCGGTGTCAAGCATCGCATCGCGAAAGCGCCCCCAGCGACGGTACGGTTAATACCCTAGAGCGCACTCCGATGCCAGCTGGCGGCACGGTTTCTCCGGTGTATCGAGATAGACGACTCTACGCGGCCGCTGTTGATCGATCCCCTGGTGCTGGGTTATTCCACCTATTGGGGCAGTGAAGTCGGGAACATTGGAGGCGGGTTGCCCATTACCGCAGCCGGCGACGTCGCGGTGAATAGCGCCGTCAACGCCTCGTCACCGCGTAAACACAATCGACTAAGTTCCCGACCACACCCGGCGCCTTCGATCCTACTCACAACGGTGGTTCCCTCGTTGTGCGGAGCGATGATCCATACCACCACTCCGCGTCGCTCGGCTTGGGCAGGTCGTGCAGGTCCCAGCCGTTGGCCGGCGGCGTCTTCCAGCCCCACTCCACCGGGACCTTTTTCCGATACGCCGGCCCGGTCCGGGGTGGAGTCCTCGCCAGCGCCGCGCTAATTTCGTCCGGTGTTTCCAGGCGCTCGCAAGAAACCCGTAGAAGGGCGGCTCCTTGGCCCACGGCGGCAGGTCGGCCCGGATCCGGGCAAGGGCCACTTCCTTGTCCAGTCCCAGGGCATAGCCGACCTCGAATCCGACGTTGGCGTTAGCACGACGCGCGGAATTGCCCTGATCCGTTCCGGGTCCGCTCGGCAGCAGTCAAGGTTTCACGATCCGGTAGCCCAAGGCGAGAATCGCCTTGAGCGTCTCCATGGCCGCGTTCCGGTCGTACTCCTTCTCGGACTCGGGCAGCTCGTCGTAGGGGACCAGGCAAGGGTGCTCCTTCTTCTGATCGTTCCGCTTCGGCCCGAAGCGCCAGCCGTCGGTGAGCCGCTGGCGGGCCCAGATATCGTGGGCGTTCCGGGCCAGCAATTCAGTCACCTCGCGAACCTCTTTGCGGAGCGTAACGCGAGACGTATCAATCGGTTCAGGTTGGTACTTCATGGGCCGCCTCCCTCCGAGGGCTTCGGGTCGCTGAGTTTCTTTTGTCGCGCATTTTCAATCCGCACAGCAAGTCGCTGGGCTAAGCCGCAAAGTTGATGGCGTGACTATTGTCTATCCCGCCGTCCGCCGCGGCCATCGAGTTTTCGATTCATCAACCGCCTCCGCGATGGCTACCGGGGCGAGACTAATGGCTCAACGCCGCCTCAGCATCATTCAACTCCTCCCGTCGGCGTTCATACCCGTGCGTGTCGATAAGAATGCGAGCCTTTCGCAATACAGATAGTCCGCATTGGAAATGACGAACCGCGCGTGCAGCTGGTTCATGCGGCGCAAGGCGCGCTTTCCGCGCTCACTGTCATAGCCGTATTCCATTAGTTGACTGACCAGGATGTCGGTGTCATCGTAGCGCTTTTGGGCGCGGTGCTGAAACTCGCTCGTTTGATCCAGGAGTTTTCCAATGGTCGGGATTGCAAAAGTGCGGAAGAGCGCAAATTCCAAGGCCCGTGTCGTATCAAAAGGAAATTCGTACTTCGTCAATGGGAAAGCCGGTGAAGGCCTTGTCGTCTTCCTTCGTTGGGATATCTCCTCGGCCCCTGGTGACGGGCCATGGAGTAAGGGTGCGCTTCCTATTCGTCCCACTCTGATCGGGTTCGATACTGATGGACCGCGAAAGCTGCCACCGCAAGGATGACGAATATGACGAAGAGGACCAAGCCGCCTTCCCTCGGGCTGGCCCCAATTCCTCCAATCCCTTCGACGGCACATGCCAATGCGATGACAAACAGTACAACGGCCAGATCTCGGAGCATAGTCTATGTGTCCTATCGCGAGCCGATTGAAGTGAGTGCGAGAACCACCAAGCGAACGCTTCGCTTGCTTAACACGAAAAACTGCCCATCGCCGCCGGTGCAATTCTTCTCAGCGCCGCGCGAGCCGATTCGCTCACTAGACGATTGTTGTCCTTCGTCGAATCAATGAGTGCCGGCACCGCGATCTTCGCAGGTGGACCTATTCGGCTCAGCGCTTCGATGACGGTTTGGAGGAACCTGCGCCGAGATTCACTGTCGTCGAAATCAGCGGTCTGTGTTTTGTGGAGCAGATGGACCAATACTGGGACAACGACCTCGGCCTTTTTAGTTATGTTCCAAAGAGCTTTCGCCGCAGCCAAACGGATATCCGAGTCACTATCCTGTAACGCGGTCGTTAGTGCGGGGATTGCATCCGCCGCCAAATCACCAAGGAAGCCAAGGATACATGCCGCTTTCGCCCGGGTTGCACTCGCTTCTTCACTGAGTGCTTCGAGCAAAACAGGAACCGCCAGCGGTCCGCTTTTTCTCAGGGCCATTTCGGCCAATGCAGAAGCCTCTAACTGGCTTGCACACAGACGAATAGCTTTCTCACGCGAGAGATGCAGATGGTCCAAGGCCGCTTGCGCCATCTGGCGAACCTCCTCATTGTTGTCGCCCAGAGTCGCCGCGAGTAATGCTGGAACAACATCCGTTTCATTTTTGTCGCACCACCCAAGTGCTTCGGCTGCTGATTTGCGGAAGAACTCGTCCCGACTTGCGATCAGGTTGTTGGTTAAGAAACCCAGCAGACCTTTGGCATCGATTCTTAGCTTACAGAGGGCAATCGCTAGGTATACTTGACTGTTCTGAGATTGAATTGACGTAAGCCAGAGATTGACAAGTGCGGATCGGACCCTGTGATCGGCGCAGCCAATGGCGCCTAAGGCACGGACAGCTTGTACTGCAAGAGCAGTTTGACCGCTTGAAAGCACGATGAGTTGGTCAACAGCATCTCGCGCTTCCCCGCCAAGTTTTCCGAGTGCGGTTGCCATCGTTTCACGAACAGAATCAGGAATTCCCTCTTGCAGCAACTGAATAAGTTGCGGAACCGCAGACTTGGAACGGGGTCCCATATTGCCAAGGATTGTCGCTACTTCCTTGTGAATATACGGCCGCGTCATGTCACAAAGCAGTTGCCGTTGGAGCGACAAGACGAGGGGGCGCAATACTGCAGTCGGAGCAGTGGTCCACTCCTGCTGTTCGACGTTTTGTAAGGCACGAATCGCTTTTAGTCGGGAGGCGTCATCGCCATTGTCTAATGCATTGATGTTAGTGTGGAATTGGTCCAAGTCGAGCATTTTCCATACCTACCATTGGAACGGGCGACCGAAAAACTACTTCACCGTGCACCACAGCCTCTCGGATCAACGCATCGTCCAAAGCCCGCATACGCCGCCGATCCGACGCACTGAAGGCGCAGCCACCGTGCCCAGTTGCTTGCGCGGCCGTGGACTCGGCGACCACTAGCCGATGGGAGCTCGGTCAAGCGCTGATCAATCCCTGCACCCGCTCGTGTACCAGGATGTAGGTGATTGCGGAAGCCGCCGGCGGTTTGGGCTTGCCACTCACTTCGTGATAGCGAGATGCCAGTTGCTGGAGTTCTTGTTGGCCAGCCGGAGACGCGAGCAGGGCCCGCAGTTCGTTTTCTCTTGTGCGGAGTGTTTTCTTCGTTGTCATCCTTGTTCCTTCATCGGAGCAGGGCTGGTCCGATGACTCGATCGAGAAATGGGTTAGTATTCTCTGGCGATCTCCGGACTGGAAGCGACGATTTTCCCATCGGTGTCAGCGACCACGAAGTAGCTGTGTGCGACCCTAGAAGAAGCAGCATCCGCACCGACGAAGACGTTCACTCGGTAATGATCCGTCCATAGCCGCCGGACCTGCACCCGATGTAGGTCGTCCGGTCGGCCAAGGGCGTGCATTACGTGGGTGCTGATTGCGAAGTTCATCTGGGGAAACTCAACTTCCCCCTGATCTGTATCCTTCTCAGCTTGCAGTTTCGGTGACATTGTTTTCCCAGGTATGTTGAAGAAGACTGTCGGAGGTGTTCCCCAGAAAACCGCACAGCGCCGCCGGCTTCAGACGAGAAAATCACTCACGTCATAGCGAGGTAGGACCGCGACGATGGTGGTTCCCTGTCCCTCACCTGAGTCCGCCGTTAACGTCCCGCCGCTCTGCTCGACGAGCAGCTTCACAACGGCGAGGCCGACACCCAAACCGGCAGCCCGAGCTGGGGCGGCTCGGTAGAACAGCTCGAACATGTGCTCGTTCTCACCTGCCGGCAGGCCAACGCCATTATCCGACAGCCGGAACTGGTAACCTTCCGGTACGATGCCAACTTCCAATTTCACCCACGCATCGACCTTAGTTGGATCGCGGTACTTGAGGGAGTTCGAAATGAGGTTGTCCAGGATGTGACGCAGACGAGCCGGGAACCATTCTACGTGCTCACATTCCAGCTCCAACCGTAGGAGAACCTCTGCCGCGCCCATGAGCCGTTGCTGCCATCGGAACACTAGTTCCGCCAAGGGGCGCACCGCGATAGCAATGACCTGATCGTGCGCGGGGTGGTAACCGGGGGGTTCTTGCGCATCGTGCAACACCGACGCCAACTGCTTGGCAGTCTGGTCGATCTCGGCCAGTGGTGGAAGCGTGTTCCCTACCCGCGCTGCATCTGTGCAGAGCAGTTGGATTCGCTTCAGGGTTGTTCGCGTCTCGTGTTGGACGAACTGTACCTGTTTCCGGAGACGGTCCACTTCCAGTTCCAGGTCGGTCAGGTAGGCCAGCAGCACGTGGTTATTGGATGCGTTCGGGACCAATTCTTTTATGGCATTCTGCATTCGTTTGATTTCTTTCCACAAGGATACCTTCAACCCACGGTTGACGCGTAACCAAAGGCGATCGCTCCGCCCGACCATCGCCAGCGTCATGTCAAACGAAAAGCGGGAGACGTGGTTTCACCCCGTCATCCACCCTCAGTTTGGTTGACTGCCAATTGCTAAGAAGGGAAACAGGCTACGGCCCGCGCAAACTCAGCTGTTGCCGGTTTGAAGGCCTAGGCACTCTGCACAGCTTTATGTTGGGATGGTCAGATCCGTTAGATGACGAATCCCACCGGGAAAGGTCAAGTAGGAAAGGTGGCCATCCGGCCAACGCACTTACCATTGTATCGTGAGAACCGGCGGAAACAAGGTTACTGCAACTCCCTGTCCCAGCACAATAGAAATGTCCGCGTTTAGTGCACATTAGAAATGTCCGCTTTTGGATTTCTTCAGTTTAAAGCGTCGCCACGGATGATTCGGAGGCGGCTTGCATGGTTTCCGCAACACCGGGGTGGGTGCCGGAACGGAAGGAGGGCGTAGCCCGACTGGAGTTCCGGCACCCACCCCGCTCGCAGCCATCGTGGGTGCGGTGCCCCGACGCGATCTTGGTGCTTGGATTTCGTGCCACTTCAAATACTGTTGGCGAAAACGGATCCGCAGCGTTCCGTCCCGACGCTCTTCCAAAAGCACCCGTCCGCCACGCAAGCCGGGCAACGCCGGCGGCTCCAATTGAAACAACCGGTTGGACCACCGCACCGTGTAGTCATTCGCCACTGTCCGCTGATGCTGGGGACATAAAATCACCGCCAAATCGTTCCGTAGGCCCAGCAGTCGATGTGCGTTGCTCTTCTCCGCCGGTCGGACCGTGAACCGCCGGTTGTATTCGGGGACCAACTGCCGTCGCAACACGTCATTGGCCTGAGCCCGTGTCGTCACGCCTAAGAGCCGAAGCTCCTTCACCCACCGGTCTTGGGCCAGGCCGAAAAAACGTTCCACCCGACCCTTGGCCTGAGGACTATGTGCCAAGATCAATCTCACATCCAATTCCTTCAATGCTCGGCCAAATTGCGTCAAGCCGTCGACCGCCCGGCCCTTACTTTGCCACTGGAAAACACTGTCGCGATCGGTGTACAACGCCAGCGGCCGACCATGCCGCCGCAGCCACCGTTCCGTCAAATCCATGTAGCTTTCCACCGTCTCGCCCGGAAAAAAACCCGCGTCGATCCGGTTGGTGGCGTCGTCGATCATGGTCATCAGCACCATCGTCTCGCCGCGTCCTTCGAGCCAGTCGTGCAGCGACGTGTCCATCTGCACCAACTCGCCGAAACACGAGCGTCGCGGCCGGCGCCGCCGATGCACGTCGCGTTGGCGCCGTCGCTGCCACAGCCCCTCCGTCAGCAGCCAACGCCGCAACGTCTCGTGCGACACTCCCAGGTCGAGCTCGGCCAATTTCTCGCTGGCCAAGGTCGGCCCAAAGTCCGCAAAATGCTGGCGATATTTGGCCAACACGGTCTCACGCAGATCCGCCGCCAAGCGCCGATTCGACGGCCGTCCGCGGAGCCGATGGACCACGCCGACGTCTCCCTCAACCTCCAGGCGGCGTTGAATCCGACGCACTTGCCGTACCGTCAGTTGCAACAGTCGCGCCGCTTCGGCTTGCGTCCGCTTCCCGTGCCGAACCGACTCTATAATCTTCAACCGATCCCGTTCCCGCTGACTCATCTCGATCCGGTCTAGACTCCGCTCCATCGGAAATGTCCTCCTGGTACCTCCTTGCCCAAGAGGACATTTCTACTTTGCTAAGACCGGACATTTCTATTGTGGTTTGACAGGTTACTGCAACTCCCCAGCAAAGCCGGGCGTTCGGGCGCCGGTGATTCCGCCAGATAATCCGGCGACCGCATCGCACAGCATGGCCATGGCACCCGTGGCGAGAGTGGTGCCGAAACGATCTCTAAACGGGCAACATCTACCTCAGGATTTGTTCAACTTCTATACCCGCAAGTCCACCAGCGAAGGCCTCGATCACGACTTCAACTCCCTCGACGCTCAAGGCGAAGCGGGAGAAGCCTTCATCGCCAGCCAAGCCCGCGAAGGCTGGAATTCCAGCGTCGAGCTATCACCGACCAAAAGCGTCGGGAACGGCTCAGTCAGCCGATCGAGCAACTGCTGGACCGGGTGCAGCAAAGCATTAGTCGTCTGATTGATGCGTACCAGGATGGTTTGATCGCCAAAGGGGAATTCGAAGCCCGACTTAAGAAGGCACGTGTTCGCGAAGCGAGCCTTACCCAGCAGCACGCCGAAGCCAAAGACCGCGAACAGCGTCAGCAGCATTATCAGGAGATACTTGGCGAGTTTCGCGACTTCGCCCAGCGAGTCCTGAATAACCTTTCGCACGCTGAACTGGCAACGAAGATTCACATCGTGCGGTTGTTGATCCGACAGATTGAAGTGGACGTGGATGAAGTCCGAATTATCTACAAGGTAGGCCAACGCCCTTTTGACATGGGCCCCTTCGGGGGCATTTTGCAACATCATCCACAACGTAGACCCGGTCGTCGACGGACATCCCCGATCACTGGGACATCATTTGCGATCACTTTGAGGCCGAATGGCGGGCGGGATTGAAGCCACGTATCGAAGATTGTCTTATGCGAGGCGGCGAGGTGCAACTAAGTTCGCCGCACGCAGGGAGCGTTTAACACCATTCGCGATGTCGTCCACCACTGCGTCATAGGAACCGCGGTAACCGTTTCTGCAGAAACTTCATGGGTACACGACGCCGTCAAATTTCCCGTTGATGGCGTGGGCTATTGTCTGTCTCGCCGCCCGCCGCGGCCATCGAGTTTTCGATTCATCGACCGGGTCCGCGAGCGCGACTACGCTTGTGACGCATTCGGTGCGTCATCCCGGAAGTCCTCGCCGTGGAGCAGCTTTAGCTCATCGGGACCAGGGGATAATCGCCTTGCCGCAGGATCGGGGTGACCGCCTTGTCGGCCTGAAGCGCGAACTGCCATTCCTGCCCGACGTAATCCGACACTCATGGGGTTAAACTGTCCGGCGGAAGCCCATGCAGTAGCGGCGGGTTACCTTCGAGAGTGAAGAGGAAGACGTGGTTCTCGCTGGAGACAGCCCCCGCCCAGGTGCGACCGCCCGGATGCTCGGCGAGTGGAAACAGGGCGGCTGGGAACCAAGCAACCACATGCCGGCTCGCATAGCCCACCACCCCGACTTCCCACCTCATCAGAAAAGCATGGGTTGGGTTGTTGATGTTTCCAAGGGCGGCGGATGCCACATCAAGGGTATCTTGGGTCCAGCTCAGACGTTTGCCAGTAGTCGCGTCCCAGAGTCTACCCGAATCTTCAAACCCATCGGACGAAAAGCTGACCAAATGCCGGCCGTCCGGAGTAAAGGCAACAATACCCACGGGCTCCGGGAGCCCCGGCTTTGGATGGTGCCCGTGCAAGTGCAGCAGCGCGGCGCCACCGGCAGCGTCCCAAACCCGTACCGTTCCGTCCCGAGCGCCACTAGCCAAGTGCCGGCCGTCCGGGGAAAACGCCACGCTCTCAACCTCCTGAGCGTGCCCGTGTAAGCAGACCAGCTCGGTACCCGTGACCGGGTCCCAGACCCGCACGGTTTGGTCTCGCGAACCGCTGCCCACGCGACGGCCGTCCGGTGAAAAAGTCACGCTCCTCACCATGTTCTCGTGTCCCTGGTGGCACAGCAACTTGGCGCCCGTTGCCGCATCCCAGACACGCACCGTGCAGTCATGCGACCCGCTGGCCAAGTAACGACCATCGGGGGAAAAAGCTACGCTCAGCACCCAACTCTCGTGCCCGTGCAGGCACAGCAATTCGGTGCCCGTGGACGCGTCCCAGACCCTAATTGTCGAGTCTCCCGATCCGCTGGCCAGGCGGCCATCGGGGGAAAAAGCCACACTCCACACCGGGTCTTTGTGCCCCTGAAGGCAAAGTAGGGGCTCACCCGTGGCCGCATCCCAGACCCGCACCGTCTGGTCTCGCGAGCCACTTGCCAGCCAATGCCCGTCAGGGGAAAACGCCACGCTAAAAACCTCGCGTTCGTGCGCTTGAAGGCGCAGCAACTCTACGCCCGTGTGCGTGTCCCAGACGCGAACGGTCCCGTCCCATCCGCCGCTGGCTAGGCAGGAGCCTTCGGGGGAAAAGGCCACACTTGCCACAATGATAGCGCCGCCGCTGAGGTCGTCTTTACCGACCACATGCCCTTTCAGACAGAGCAGATTAGCGCCGGTAGCTGCGTCCCCGATCTGCACTGTTCCGTCAGCCCCTCCGCTGGCAATGAGTCGGCCATCAGGCGAGTAAGCTACACTCATCACCAAGCTCTCATGGCCCTTGAATACCCGCTGCAGTCCCGCGCCCAGGTGTACGGGCGGCGGCCGCAAGGAGCGCAACCAGATGAAGCCAGGTGTCGATTGCTCCTTCTTTGCTCGCCACGTTTCCAGCATTTGGTGTAACAGCACGGCCCCGTCCTGACCTGGTGCTGTGCCTTCCTCATAATGCTGCGCCGCTTCCGGAGAGTCGTACCACCAGCACAAATTCCACAGGCATTGAAACAGCGTCGTCGGGTGCCGAGCGATGAAGTGAATGTCGCGGCGAAGCGCCTCCGCCAGCAACCGAAGAACCCGCAACAGCGGGCGGTGCGCCGGCATGCCCGCAATGACAGCGCTGAAGTCAGCGGCCAAATCGAACACTATCCCCGCCTCGGCCTTCGCTTCCAGAAATGCCAGATCGGTGAGCAATTGTTCGGATTTCTGCCAGTCGGCTGCTTGCAAGAGCTGCCAGGGCAGCTCGTCCACCTTGCGTCCATTTGCCGGCCGTGGTGTCGGCGGCGGGGTCTTGGCCCGTCTTTGCTGTTCTTCGAGTGATTCCAGCCAGTAGTCCTGGGCATTGAAATATTCAGCCAGGCGCACATGAGCCAGCCGCTGCACCTCCGAGGAGAGATAGCGTTCGCGAACCGCTTTGAAGAGGTTGCGGTGGTAGAAGTCAATCAGGCCGGCACGGCTGAGCAGGTACGGTCGCAGTTGACGCAGCACCGGAAACAGGTCATCGGCGCCGTCGAGACCGGCCACCAGCTCTTGCAGTTCCCGCTCGGACAGACCGCGGCGTGCGGAGGCCAGCAGCGTGAGCACCGTCTCCACCAGATTCTGGTTGAATTCCTCGGCTAGGCGCTCGATCACCTGGGTAAAGATGGCCGTGACGGTATCCCTTTCTCGCGGGAAGGCGGCAATCCGCTCGTTCAGTCGCTCATAGGAGGCAAACCCACGCAGCTCTTCCAGCGCCACCAGCAGGAACAGTGGATTGGCCGTGGCCGGGTTGCTCAAGAGCAGACGCACCTGATCCTCGTCCAGGGTTTTGGCCGACAGCGACGGCACCTGGCGGATGATCTCCCGCTGTTCCGCAGCGCTGAGAGCAGCCAGCTGCACGGGGCAATGCTTCCGCCAACGGAAGGCTTCCAGCACGGGTTCCGTTTTGCCGGAATCGGTGATGCAACTGACGATCACCTTCACCTGCGCCGGGAACGCTGTCGGCAGCCAGTACAGATCCTGGGCGCGATCGCCTTCATCCAGCTGATTCAGAGCGTCGATCACCAGGAGGACGCGCGTATCGGTGGGAACCTTGCTGACCAACTCTCGGAAAGTGACCGAGAGTTTGGCCACCTCTTCGGGCACCTCCTCGGCAAAGCCGAAGTGGGCCTTGAAGACCTGGCAGAAACGCCGCAGCATGTCGCGCAGGTTGGTCGAACGCGGACAGGCTCCAATGAAGTGAGGGATGACGAGAGTCTGCGGCTGCTGGTGCTGGTAGTCGCGGACAAACCGGGCCAGGGCCGCCGATTTGCCCGAGCCCGACGGTCCTGTCAGCCGTTTCAGTCTTTCCTTTGCACGGCGCACGCGGGGTTCGAATTCACTCTTCTCGAGCAGCCCCGTCTCATACGCATTGATCAACCGACTGATGCTGCGTTGCGCTTGCGCGATTTGTTTTTGGCATTGTTGCAGGTTCGCATCCGCTTCGGGAACGCCTTGAAGGCGACGTTCAAATTCGTCTCGCAAGTCCTTGGGATTTTGCAAGACCGCGCAGATATCGGCCCAGATGGCCCCATCGAGCCGGTCCAGTCGAAGAGGTTTGTTGTGACAAGCTTTTGTGCCTCCATGCCGTACGGAATCGCTGCCAGGGCACCGGTAGTACGGATAAAAAGTCTTGCCTTCCGATCGTGTCTGTTGGAATCGGGTCATGCCCTTTCCGTAATAGGCTCGTCCACAACAGCCGCATTCCATCAGCCCTTGCAGCAAGTAGCCCGGGCAGTCACTGACGCATCGTTGTTGTCGTTGCTTCTTCTCTGTTAATTGGTCCGCCACGGCCATGAACAGTTCGTCGCTCACCAGGGCAGGCACAGGAATCGGCGTTTGATCCTCGGGCCTGCCGGGGTAGCGCGAGGTGGCATGCCGCGGTTGTTCGGGTTTGCCACGCGGCGGTCGCAGCCGTGCCCGACGTTCGCCCACACGCGATCTACCGAAAATCGCCGTGCCTTTGTACGCCGGATTTCGCAGCAACTTCCCGATTACCTCTCGGTGCCAACGGGGTAATCCCTTGGGGCTCGGCGTGCCTTGAAGCTTCAGTCGTTTACAGACGGCGTTGAACGAGAGACGTTCGTGAGCGACCCATTCAAAAATCTGATGCACCACACGGGCTTCTTCCAAAACTACCTGATAATGGGCGTCACCTCCGCCGGCGTGCTTGCCAATGAAACGGTAGCCATAAGGCGCCGTGCCGAGGACGCTCACGTCACCGCGTAGAGCAGCATGCCGTTTGCCGCGTCGGCTGCGCTCCATTATCTTCGCGCGCTCGTACTCGGCGATCATACCTTGCATTTGGAGCAACAGGTCTTCCTCGGGACTCACGCCAATCGTGCGATTCAAAAATATCAACTCCACGCCGTAACGTTGCAACTCCTCGACGAGCAGCACTTGCCAGGCATATTTTCGCGCGAGCCGATCTGGCGAGTGCACGTAGAGACGCTGAAATCCGCCGGCCCAGGCGACGTCGCGGAGACGCTCAAGCGCCGGCCGCAACAACGTGCTGCCACTGTATCCGTCGTCGATGAAACACAACTCATCGTCGAGCGCGAGGGCGTCGGTGCGAATCCGATCCTTCAGCGCTTCGAGTTGACTCCCAATCGTGGATTGCTGGGCTTGTTGCTCCGACGAGACCCGCGCGTATAGAGCGACCCGTACGATCGAAGTGTGGTTGCCTTCCATGGCGATTATGCTCCTTTGGCCAGGGGAACCGCATGTACTCGTTCTGTGGCATCTGATTCTGCGGCGGGTGCGTTACCGGCAATCTTCGGATGTTCACGCAAGAGAGGGACTGCCAGTTCATACACCCGAGCCAGGACCTGTTTTTCCAACCGAAAACCAACGAACTCCCGCCGCACCTCCGGCGGCGGCTTTCGGCCACGGCGTGAACCATCCATGGTGCCACCTCACGAACAGGTTGAATCGACTGAACCCTCGCGCCCCACGAGAGTTACCCCGACTGCCACCCCGATCCATACTGGGGCCGCAACCGGTTTCGCTCAATCAACCTATCAAACGTCAGCTGGCTTTCGGCAACATTGTCACTACCGTGTAGAGAGTCGCGGCGGGAGTCTTACCCGCCGGCGAGTTCCAGAGTCCTTTCTGGGCCATAAGGGCAATCATCTCCTGGCAGGTCATCGGCTCTGTGGCCTCCGCCAGCACCGTGGCCGCGGCGTTGAGGGCGCTGGGACGTGGAGAATGCGCTTTGGATGAATCGGGACTAACCGGCGGCGCCAATCCATTGACCGCCGTCTCAGCGGCTGGTCCGCGGCGCTGGGGCTGAGCCTTCTTTGGCGGCAGGCGTTTCGACTTGCCGGTGGTCTTGGACTTCTTCGTAGCCATGAGGTGCGATCCTTTCAATCGAGGTAACATCGGCGCGGCGGACGTCGCCGCGCCCGACACACGAGCACTGTTACCTCGCCGGTCGCCACACCTCAAGCGCCTTTGGGACGAAAGTCTCAGATTTGTGCCTGCTTGTTGACGGACGCAGCTTGCCTGTCGTCCCAACGGCATGGGCAACGGCGCATTACTGTTTTGAACCCTTCCGGCTGAAGTCGATTTCCGGCAAGCGATCCAGCAACACCTGTTCGATCCTCTCTTCGACGACGTCGGGCGCCTGGCGTCCGTCGCTGAACAACGGCTCAACAAGCCGGCGCGTCTGTGGATCAAGTTGGTCCAACGGAACGGCGCCGCACAGCGCTTGCCAAAACAACGGTGGCAGCTTGCACGTATCCGTGGCGCCGTGCTGCCGTTCCAAGCGTTCCACCCGTGCGCGAAGGTTTCGAGTCATGCGCTTCTGTGCCTCCTCTTCAGCCAACCCGGTTCGCGATTCCCCACTACCTGTCAGCTAGCCCAAGCCCGCCGACTTTCGGTTCGCCACGAAACTCTCGAAAGTGTCGCCTTCCCGCACTGTGCCGCTCGCAACGGCCGCAAGATACTCCTCCACGTAGTCCGTTAGGTCAACCGCCTGGCAGAACAACGGCGGAACGTTACTTGAACCCGTGGCGTCGAGGCGACGTTCCAAGCGTTCGACACGCGCGAGAAGGTTTCGACTCATGGGATTCTTTGCCTCCGGATCACTCCGATCGATGCCTCATGCGATTCTCCAATTCGGCCACGCGCGCTTCGAGATCCTGGTCGCGATAGCGGACCCCCATTGCCAATACGTCCCGCGCTGCCCCGCGACGCACGGACGCCGGCGTGGCAGCATCTTGCTGCAGGTCGATCAGAGTCTTGACCGATAAGGGCCCACCTCCTGTCAACAAACCCGTTGTGCGTTCGACGAATTCGGCGCGGGCTGCCTTCACGCGCGCGCTAAACTCCGGATCATCCAAGCTCTTGTTACCCGGCCATTCGTTTTATCTTTGGGGTGGTTACGCCAACTGTGGCAACTATCCGCCGGCGTTGAAAGCCAACGGCCTCTATTTCAGCCAAGCCCTGATTTGGGACAAGCAACATCCGGTGCTCACGCGCAAAGATTTTATGGGGGCGCACGAATGGTGCTTCTACGGCTGGCGTGAAGGTGCGGGACATCGGTTCTTCGGTCCCAAGAACATCCCTGACTTGTGGTCGATCAAGAAGATCAATCCGCAAAGCATGATCCACCTGACCGAGAAGCCGGTGGAGTTGGCGCGGCGGGCCTTGCAGTTCTCTTCGCGGCCCAAGGAGAACGTCCTCGATTTGTTTGCCGGTTCCGGCTCGACATTGATTGCGGCGGAGCAAACGGGGCGCCGGGCCATGCTGATGGAAATCGATGCCTTGTATTGCGACATCATCGTTCGCGACCCAGTTGCTTTCGCAACTGTCCCTCGGCCAATCCACCTACTTAGGTGGGACGGGCGGGGATTCAGCCATGGCGGACACACGCGGGGCTAGAACTCTGAGCGGAGTTCTGGCCCTTTTCATTTCACGCGTGAGAGGGGCAAGGTATGCAGTGGACCGTTGCTATTATTGGCATGGGGTTGGTTGCCGTCGCGGTATGGTTCATTGTGGTGCTGCGGCAAGGCAGCGGTTTCCCGATTAAATGACCTCGGTTGTCAACACGACGGCGACCCCATCGGAGTCTGCGAGCCGATGCGAAGGTCGCGGACCTCATCTCTCGACCTGTCAACAAACGGGGCGAGTTTCGGCGGCGTATGACACCTCGGTCAAAAAAGCCGGCGTCCACCTTGGCAGATTATGACTCAGAAGACCATAGATGGGAAACGTCCCGCAGTATCTTCCACCACGGCTGATCGAGCCATCGCCATTCTAAAGGCGCTTCCCGCATCACTCACCTACACGGTTATGCTTGCCCCTTCCGCCGCCCGCTCGACTTGGCCCGCACCTTCTTGCGAGCGGGTTGTCGCTTGACACGATTCCTGGCTAAAATCTGCCGTCTGGTCGGCGCCTGGAACGTCACCCACTCTTTACAGTGCGGGCATTGACGCTGGTAATACTGTTGCCGCTGTCCGTTCTCAGATAGCGCGGTCACATATTGCTCGTCCGCGTCGATTACAAATTCACGCTGACACGTTTGCTCTGGACATCTGACATCCATTTTCAACAGTTCCGTCACGCCTTCCCCTTCCGGCGGCCGTTGGGATTTCGATCGTGCCAATCAGACATATTGCCTCGGAATGATCTCATGGTTGCGACACGCAATTGTCCATGTAGAACTTATGACATCCGACCGCCGCGGACCGAGGGACGCCGCGTTGGAGGGCACGATTGATGTTGCGAGTCGTCCGGATCAAATCTCGAAAGCGGTGATCATAGCGGCGCTGGGTAGGTGCGATTCATTAATCGCGCTGCGGAGATGTTGCGACGCAAATACTTTGAAGCGAAAGAAAATGATGCTCCTCGGGCTCACGAAGCTTTAGCGCGCATCCGCGCCTTGTATGCTGTCGAGACCAATGCCAAGGAAGAGCACCTCGCCGGCGTCAACTTGGCCGCCTATCGCCAGGAGCACGCGAGTCCGGTACTGAGATCGTTCGCCGATTGGTTGGCTGAAGAAGTTCCTCGCGTGTTGCCGAAGAGCAAAATCGGCGAAGCCTTCATTTATGCGGCCAACCAGTGGCCAACCTTAACCCGTTACGTGGAGGATGGTCGCCTGACCATTGACAACTCACCCGCCGAACAGGCAATCCGTCCGCTTGGGGTCGGGCGCCGGAACTGGTTGCATGTGGCCGGCGATGGGGGTTTGAAGAGTGCCGCCGTGTTACTAAGCGTGGCCGCATCGGCGAAGCGTCAGGGCGTAAACCCATGGGCCTATGTTAAACACATCCTCACTGAGTCGGCGGCGAGGAAGCCAGATGCCGACTTCAGCGACTTGTTGCCCGACACTTGGGCTCTGAATCACGCCCGTCCACCCGCGATCGCAAACTGACCCGCAACTTCTTCCCGTCTCTGCCTTCTTCGGAACGCACAAACCATAACGCTCAAAGTCGTACTTCCGCGTCCCAGGAACGGACGCTTACCATTCTGTAAACTTTCCAGAATTCGCCCATAAGTAGCTAGCGACGTCAGTTTCACGCAACAGCTCCCTCAAGCGCTCGTATGCTTTTTGCTTTTCGGAATTCATGTCCGCCATAGTGTCAAGTCAATGTGGTCGACAGTTTGCCGACGTGGCCTCTGCTCTGCATTGTATCTCCTCCGATAGTGGCGCTGGGAAGAGAAATGGACGATAGGATTGAGAGCAAGAAAGCCGTCGCCAATCGCTTGCTCGATCAAGAAAGCGAAACGCTGTTGACGGAGATGACCGATGACCAACTGCTCCGCTTCGTCGCCCTGGACATCAGCCGCGCCACGACGGAGGAATGAAGTGCTGTGCGGAAATCGGCGGTATGTGGCTCGGAAAGGCGGCGTTACGGACCAGGAAAACCATTGTCAAATGCAGAACGCCGTTGTTCTGAACTACCGGCAATTCCAGGCCGCTGCGTGTCTGGGAGTTTCAGACTTTTGATTTCCGCCTCAGTCGGCAGAATCTCACCAGCTCCCACACGGAGCAACTCGTCATCGCGCAACTCAGCCGCACCGCGGTCATACTCAGCAATAGCTGGTGATAGATGCTTTTCCGCTTCCATACCCACCATAAAGGGCATCGAGTCGACGGCTGCCTTAATATGTCGTTCCAGGTCAGTCAGATTCGGAGTATTCGCGTCAGCTTTCGCTTCGGTAGCTATGAACTTGGTATATGCGCGGATTAGCTCAGCTCCTTGGTTCGCCTCTGCGTTCATTCCATATGCTGCGACGCCAGCCTTCTGTTCGAGAAGCGTGCGCACTAGAGCTTTGGGGTCGCAGTCATTGGAGAACGCGAACGGACATAGGACACGAGTAAGCGCTCCTGAACCACCGATATACGCAACAAGTTTCCATAGCCGACCAATGGCGCTCCCAGTAACGGTATCGCGGCCGATGATCTCACTGAGGATGAAATCTGTTCGATCCAATTGATCTTGCACATCGTAAAACGCGCTCGCATACCAGCTGACGGCCTCCGCTGAAATGCCAAATCGCTTGGCGACGGTCTCGGCCGATTCATTTGCTAGGAGACGTGCCTCCAAAATCCAGCGTGTTTGGCTGGCCGCATTTTCGAATAACGAAAATGCCTCCCTGAGAAAACGATCAGTGGCGCAGCTTCCCAAGCGACGGTTTAGATACGTCGAATCTCGCCGTCGTTGAAGGAACTCTTTTAGGGTGATGGTTTTTTCGTCATCAAGCCGCGTCGGGCGTTTTCTATGTTCCAAGAGCAACCAAGCGCGACGATAGCGATAGTCCGCTGGACGAAGTGGCTCTAAGGTACAGGATTTGAGATCACTCATCGGTCCTCCCTCCTTGTTTGGCTGCATAAGTGGCTTGATCGCTTTACGCGGAACGCTCCATAAGCACCAGCAACAATAAGTGTTAGACAGAAAAGATGCGGTTTGACCTAGGAGTGCCAGAGTAACGCGCGGTATCACCTTTGATTTTTTTCGCCCGATACTGGTGATCCTTGAAGCCGACGGTCGAGCTCGGCCAAACGATAAATCTGGCGGGAGAGTTGTCCGCAGGCAGCGACGGCAGGCAAGATCATGGAGAGTTCCTCTGACGGCGCCACCATCTTGGAGAATGCCTCCTCCGTCGCGCTGACAAGGCGATGTGCGATGCGCATTAACTGCCCGTTGAGCGCATTGAGACTGGCGACCCTGGCATCGGGATCTCTCAGCACCTGGCGTTGGTAGTCCTCGAGGCGCTTTTGTTGCAGTTCGTTGATGTGCAGCGATGTACGGTCCGGATTGTTGTCGGGAGCATCCGTCACTTCGGTCATGGTTCTCCTCCGAATGTAGGGCGGCCGGTTTCAGGGCAACTGTACATTTTCGTCGCCGAAGTTGCTCGCCGTGAAAATACAAACCCGCTGCATCGGCGAGCTGCGCCAAACGTTTCTTGACTACCCGGAGCACCCGTCTCGCCATCGTTATCGGGCGATATAGAGCTTGACGGACTCGTCGATGCCGCTGTAGCTGGCGCAGTTCTTTCGCGATTGTCTCAGCCACGCTGGGGTCTCGTCCGAGATAATAGACCCTCTGGCGGCTTTCAAGCCGAAAGCGAAGTTTGTAATGGGTCGCTCGACCCTTATAGCTCTGGCCTGCTACGAACCCCTGGTGTGCGAGGAGCTCGCCATTCCCCGGCTGTCAGGTTGAGATCCGCAAGGGCTCGCACCTTGCCCGCCCGGTGTGCTTTTGGCTGCGCCATGTCTCTTCACCTCATCGTGCGCGTCAAGCTGATAACGGTGCGGATCAATTCGGACAGCTGACTTAATCGGTGCGCGCGCTTAGATGGCCACCCTGCAGCAAGCCATCACCGCCGAGTCGCGCTATCGCCTCTTCGACTGTCGGGGCGAGGAGATGAATCTGGCGAAAAAGCTGCATTAGGGTGACCTGCATATTCCGCGTTCGCGGAGATGCACTAGCGATATATAGCGGGCAAATCAATTCAGACTCGACCCGGGCGGCGTACTCAATAAATGCTTGACATGCCCGTTCCTGGTTCGCTGGATGGTGAGGGTCGGCTCGTAGCAGCTGGCGAAGTTGCGTCAACGCCGTGGCAAAATCCTCGGGCGGTGCGGTCGCGGTGGTTCCTGAATTGGCCGACAGTGGATCAATGCATTGATCCTCGACGGTGTCGAGAAAATCTAAAGGGTCGAAATGCTGACGGGATAGCTCCAGCTCTTCACGTATCTGTTCGAGTTGATCCTGGTTTGGTTGCCACAGGCCGATGTCCATCTTGCGGATATCGAACACGTCGCGAATTCTGCGTAATCCGCTAATTATGGTAGCTGCCGCAGCCGGAGTCTGTTGTTCAAGTGTAGCCAGGGAACAGGCGACGAAAAGAACGCGTGGCTGTATCGGTTTGGTGGGTGCTTTATCTTGGAGATCGGCTAACACTTGTTGGCGGATTCGCTTAGCAACCTGCGCTGATGGCGTCGGCTTGGAACGGCAGGGGACATCGGATAGATCGTCTTCCTTCGACATTATGGCATTGAGCTTTGGTATTACCGCCGCATTGGCGCAGCCTTCTTCTTCGTTTGATTCCGGTCGCCAGCCCAGTCGGCATGAGAGACGCAAGAGGTCGGCAGGCGTCAAGCGGTCGAGACCCGCGGCCGTGGTGGCCGGAAAGCCGAGACCGCGAAGCACGAGAGCATCGACAAGGTTGAAGGCAACAAAAAGCGTTCGATGCCAGTTCCTCAGTGCGCACTGTGTTGCATGGTCGCGTGTCGCCGTAACGACGGGCAACGCTCCGGAGAGGCAACCTCGTTGACCGAGGACGTTGATTGCCTGATGAGTGTTTGGCCGACGTAAGAAAACCAAGGGAGAACCCGGCAAAAGTTTGGCTGAGGGAACAGGACTTCCGTCGGGAGACATATCGGCCACTCCAGCATCGGCGAGTTCCCTCCCAAGGAAACGAGCCTCTAGATCTTCTAGTAACCTCTGAAGTTCCTGAGGAGCCGTTCGGACGTCCTCATCCAGGCGGCCAATGGGCCACAGCGGCCCTGTGTAATGGTAAGGCACACAAGCCTGGTACAGTCTTTGATATACCCGGGCTCTGGCTGATTGCTTTTGCATCGCAGTTTCCTCGATTGTTCAAGAGTTTGCGATCGTCTTGGCTGTCACCGCCTATGGTGCTAATCCGGGATCGGGACAGCGATGAGCAAACGACTTTCCGCCCTGTCCGTACTTTAGAATATATGATAGATTATGTATATCAATCGTCGCAAACGCGATGTAAGCCCTTGGCTATGGAGGTTAAGTTGGCGACAACGGAGACCCAAGAATGGAGCACCTCGTCCAATTTCCTGATTTCCACTACGTAGTCTAAAGGGCCGTCGAGTCGGGGCGTGATAAAGGCAATGTCGTTCGGAGGCGTGACGCAGACGAAGACCGAATCTTCCGGTGTTCCAAGCGCTTGGATCAAATCGACCGTGTCGAAATCTTCAGGTAAAGAAAAGGCCCGAATGTGCCTAGATTTTCTGAGGCGCGCAAGTTGAACCATAACGGGTTTGATCTGGGAAACACTGAGTCCGCTATCCTGTAATGTCAAACCTAGCCGGATGCGGAAGATATCATCGCGCGAGAAGCGCCGCACACTTCCTCGGCCATCCGCGCCGATCTTTGGTACTACAACTCGGCATTCACATAGGTGAATTACCCGATGCGGCTCCTGGCGAACTATTTCAGCAACTTCTTTAAGAGTACGCAGACGTTCCTTCATAATAGATGTATTCTCTTATAATGGAAGATGCTTGTCAATGTCCTTTGACGGTGATGGGGTTGCTCTCATACCCATTCGCCTCGATGAAGATCACTGCCGAGGTGGAAGCGACCCGCATCCGACATGGCTAAGAAGGACGCTCCGCTGGATCGGCCGAAGGATGCCGACGCTTGTATTTCGGGAGTCGCTGAGTTGGAGCTATGCGTCCAAGCAAAAGTCGCGGTTGAAGTGACTCGGTTTGCCAGCAGATCTTTGAAGACTCATCCGGCCTCAACGTCCCGTCGGAGAAGATACAAATACTCCGAAGCGTCATTCCAGCGGGGCTTCAACTATGGACACCGGGTTTGTCAGAAGTTCCTAGAAGCGCCGCGCGCGGTGGCAACCCTGTCGCCAGGATGTTGCGCACCCCCTACCCGATTCAAAAGTAAGTCCCATTGGTATTAGCTTGCACTATTCACCAATCGGGGCCAGGGTACCCTTAGGTGCCCAGTATCTAATCTATCCTGCGAATACTTCCACCAAGCGACGGAAATTATTCCCGCCAATCGGTCAATCTGCGGATAAGCATATCCTCGATGTTTTGTTGCACGTCCAGGTCATTGTCGCAAGTTATCTCCTGCGTTTCCCTAACACGATCCGTGCTTTATCTCCTGAGTAGGCACCGCCTCGCTTCGCTCCTGAAACACCCTTGCGAGGATGACTAGTTGACGGCAGAACTGTTCCAGCAACGCATTGGAAGTCGAATGCCGCTTCCGACAGGCGCCGTTTGGATACTGAGGCCTGCACCTCCGCCTGACTCGAGCGACCCTATTCCCGGCTCGGACCAGCGCTAAATAATCAACGATTTTGTGTCACAATAAGGAGATGGCCAGGATTACTCCTGGCCTCTCTTTTTGCCTCTGCGCCCGATCTATCCGCTCCCGCTTCTGACTTCAATTTCCCTTACCTATCGGAGTCTCTCCATGTCCCGATCCGTTTCGCGCACGAATTCCCCGCCATCGCCCCCACCCGAACCCGATTTCGCAGAGGCGGCTGCATCCAGCCGCGCCACCTGGAGTGGACTGCTTCGAGTCAGCTTGGTGACACTGCCGGTCAAGGGCTATCCAGGCACCGTGTCTGCTACCGAGTCCCATTTCCATCAGCTTCATGCGGACTGCGGCCAGCGTGTCCGCCATCAAAAACACTGCCCGGTGCACGGGCCATTGGATGCGGGCGCGATCGTCAAAGGATACGAATATGCCCCGGGTCAACACGTTGTGCTCGATGAAGAACAGCTTGATCGACTCCGCCCCGCGAAAGATCGTGCAGCATGTTTGGAGCATTTCATCAACCCGGCTGACTTTGATCCAAATTTGATTTCGGGGCGGAGCCTATACTTGGTGCCGGATGGCACGGGAGCCCGGACACCGTATGCCGTGCTACTCCGCGCCATGATCGAGCATGGCAAATGGGCCGTAGGCCCGGTCGCCCTTTTCGGCCAACGGAGGCCGGGGCTGGTTCGCCCGGCCGGCCGGCTGTTAATGCTGCACGTGCTTCATTACCCCGGACAAGTCCGCGCCGGACCCACGCTGGAGATCGATGCCCAGGTAGCAGGCTCTGACGAACTGGGGCTCGCCAGTCAACTCATCCGTGCTTACAGCAGACCCGTCTCCTGGTCGAGCTATCGCGATGACAGCGCCGAACAACTGACTGCCTACGTGGAAGCTGAATTGGCCGGCCGCACACCGAAGCAAGCCGCGGAAGAAGAAGTACCGGTCCTCCGTCTGCTCGATGCGCTCAAACAAAGTGTCGCGGCCGCGGCAGGGGCGTCGTCGGTCCCCGTAAATGAAGCCACTCCGCCATCTCGCCGTCGCAAGCGCGCGATCTCGCGAAGGATCGCTTAATGCAAAAACTGTTACCCATGCTCGCTGTCCCAAGCGCGCCGTTCGATTCGCCTGATCATGTCTTCGAAGTCAAGTGGGATGGGATTCGCGCTTTAGCGTCTGCGGGACCAGGGTGGTGTTTATGGGGCCGGAACCGAGTGGAGTACAGCGCCCGCTATCCCGAGATGGAAGTGCTCAGAAGATTACCCGAGGGACTCGTCCTCGACGGCGAACTGATACGGTTTACACCGGCGGGGCAACCGAACTTCCGGCAGCTACTTGCTCGGCACCAAATCACGGAAACACATCGCGCTCAACAAGCATGCCGATTTCATCCCGTGACCTATGTCGTGTTCGATCTGCTGGTTGACCGGGGTCGTTCCTTGCTAGGTCAACCCCTGCAAGAACGTCGCGCTCGGTTACAGGAACTGCTCACGAGATTCCGCGAACCGCGCTGGCAGTTTTCCGACGGGATCGTCGGAGCCGGAAAGGTTTTCTTTGAGGCCGCCGTCCAACAAGGCCAGGAAGGCGTCATGGCCAAGCACCTTGCTAGCCGGTACCAGCCGGGACGACGAACGGCCGCCTGGCGAAAAATCAAGCCGCGGAGGGCGGCTCGCCGCACGATCGTGGGTTAGCGACCAGGGAAATACCGCCTCCAACGACTTCTCTTCGCTTCAGGCGAACCGGCGTTGTCTTCGCACTGTGGGCAGCGGCGACATCCGACCAGATCAGGTGATAGCCCCCTTTCCAATGTCTATTAGGCCGGGTTCATAGTAGCTCCGCTGCTGTGAATTAGAACTGTAGGATCCGGGACGCTGATCAGCGTCCATTGAGTGTCCAGCGCGCCCCTGCACGGTGCGGGGGCGGTTTTGCTTTAGGCAAGACCGTCCCCGCGCGATCGGGGACGGTCTCTTTTGGAGACCTCCCCATGAACGCCATCATCGTTGAAGAATCTTCCGCAAACCATTCGGCGCTCGAACGTAAGTTCTTGAAACTGCTGCCGCGGATCGAAGCCTGCGCCCGCTGCCTGTTTCGCGATCTGCGCTGTGCGCAAAGCGCGCCGATTCGATCGCCGAAACGGTTGCTTTGGCTTGGTCTTGGTTCGTATCCTTGGCCCGGCGTGGCAAGGATGCCAGCAAGTTTGCCGCAGCGCTCGCGACGTTGGCGGCGCGGGCCGTCCGTAGCGGTCGCCGCTTGGCGGGCCAGGAACGCGGCCGGGACGTGCTATCTTTCGTGGCTCAATGCCGACACGGCTTCGGCGTCAGCCGCCTACCTGATATCAGCACCTTAGAGGGCAATGTCTGGGACGAGGCGCTACAGGACAACAGCCAGAGTCCGGTGCCGGATCAGGTGTGTTTTCGGTTGGATTTTCCGCGCTGGCGGCGACGCCAGACGGAGCGCAACCGCCGTGTGATCGATGACCTGGCCGTGGGTGAACGCACCCAGGTCGTCGCCCGTCAACACGGCCTGACCGCGCCTCGGGTTTCCCAATTACGGCGGCACTTTCACGCCGACTGGGAGCACTTCTGTAGCGACCCCGGCAAGACGGAATCCTGCTCCGTCGTCGCCTCGGCGCTGCATTGATTCCGCGAAGGTAATCACCTTGTTCGCCGATCCGCGTTCAAGTGTTGCATCGCCAAGGTTGATCGATTTTGCCGGCCGGGGTTCGACACGAGGGGCGATCGAGCCTCGGCCGGTCGAAACTGATCTGCATCCCACGAACAAGGAAGCCTTTCCTTTACTTATTGGTGACCCGCCGCGGCGAGCCGCGCACTGCGATTTGTGTCAAAGTGCCCTTTCGAAGCTCGAATGGTTCGGATATTCAAGAGTGGGGCTTTTAGCCCGTGCACAACAAACCACGCGGAAGGACTTCGCAATGAAGACTCAGTCGGATGAACGCGACGATGTTGTCGACTATTTGGTGCCTTTTGTCCGCGAAGCCCATCGCCAAGCCGACCTCGTCATTTGCTTCCTAAAAGCGCTCGATGTGCCTACCGGTACGCCACTAACGCCGGACTTGCTGCTCAAGATCGCTGCCTTTGTGCGTATCTATCAATGGGAACGTTCCGGTGTGCGGGCGCTACTCCCGGCCGACCTGCCCGCGGCCCGCGATATTTTCGATGACATCGTGGGGATCGCCGATCGTGCCAGACCCTCCCTCTCCGGACGTAAACTAGCGGCGGCAGTACTTTGGATCGCGGCACGACAGATGACCAGTCCATCCCTACAGAGCCAAGTACCCGACGTCGTTGTCGCCCAACGTCTGGCACCGGAGCAAATGGTGGATCGGCTGGCTGCCTTCCTGTGGCAGTTTCGCCATTTGGCTAGGTCGGGAGCCGATACCGCAACCCAAGTGGAAACGGACAATTGCCCAAAGTTATCCAGTAATTAAACGTCGCCATCAGCAAGGGAGTTTCTCGTGCCTGCTCGTCCGAAGAACCAAGCTTTGACCTATGTCCGCCGTAGCACCCACCGCCAGGAAACCGGCATTCATGAGCAGTTGGCCTGGGCCATGGAGGAAGCCAAGCGGCTCGGCGTGCGCCTCGACGCCGCTCCGGCGGATCTGGACCATATGGTCGCCAACCGGCTCGTCTCCTTCAAAGGCATCTATCTGGATGACGGCATCAGCGGCAGCGATCTCAACCGTCCCGGCTTCGTGGCCTTTCGCCGTGATGCGCTAGCGCGCCCGCACGTCAGCCATCTCTTCGTGCATATGTCCGACCGATTTTCCCGGCCGGAATTGGCTATCCAAGCCATGCAATTGGAGATCGAACTGCTTCTGGCCGGGCTGACGATCGTCTTTCATAACCGTGTCTCCGAGCCCCGGGAACGCGGTATCCACTACTTCGAAAAAGACATCCTCTTGCTCTTCGAATACACCCAGAACGGTGAGTTCTTGACCAAGCTGTCGGTTCGCGTAGTCCAAACCCAGCTGCACCTCTCCCGTCAAGGTTTCCGCACCGGCGGCTTCGCGCCTTACGGATTCATCCGCATCTTGGTCGACTCGCAGGGCCACGAACTCCAGGAGTTACCTCGCGGCACGACCATGCGCCGGGAAGGCTGCCATGTTAGGCTGAAGCCCAAAGATCTCACCAAGATCCAAACATGGCTCTATATTCTGCATCTCTATGGTGAACGCCACTGGGGTCTGCATCGCATCGCCGAACACTTAAACGACCTGGGCATCCCCTCGCCGCAAGACGGTTACACACGTCGGCGAAACGGTAGACCGGTAATGAATTCCGGTCAATGGAGCCAGCGCACCGTGGCTCGGCTCATCGAAGACGCCACCATTATCGGTCTTGAGGAATTTGGAAGGCGTCCTAGCGGAAAACATCGACGCTGGAGTCCCGAAGGCCCCCGAATACTCGCCGACAGCGATCGCTCTGCGAACGGTACCCCAAAGACCGTGCGGCAGGCATCGGAGGACGTCATCGTCCATGAGGGAGCCAACTCCACCGGCGCCGATCCCGCCTTGTTCCAATCTTGCCAGAACCTTCGGGCAGCCCGTCGCAGCCAACGTCGGTACGTCACCCGTTGTTCCGATCCAGCTCGATATCCGTTGGCGACTCGTATCCACGATTTGTCTAAAGGCTGCGGACAAGTGCTCTACGGAAGGCCCCAGCGGGGTCGGGGCACGTATCTGTGTTCCCGCTACATGCGTTCGGGAGGAAGAAAGTGCTCCCATAACTCGGTGGACGCCGAAGCGGCCCTGTGTTTCGTGCTCGAAGTGTTGCGTCGCAGGTTAGACGGCTGCGGCGGTCGCGTCGCCTTGCGGGCCCGCCTACAAAAACTGGCCGAGGCCTCGGAGGAAATCGAAAGTAACCCGGCCGTTGGGGAACTAGAACTCACCGAGCGACATCTCGCCACGTTGGAAGCCGAAGCTCGGACGATTGCGCGTAATCTGGCCCGTGCCGGAGAGGACGAGTCAATCTATGAGGCCATCAAGGCCGAATTCAAAGCGAACGAAGTGGAACGCCGGCGCGTACGGCAGAAGCTGGAACAACTGCAAGAGCAACAAGCGGCGATGCCGGCGCGCACCCCCGACGAGGAAGTGGAGGCCGCCATAAAAGTTCTGGACGACATCGAACGGATTGCGTCGGATCCTTCGGCGCGGGCAGAAATTCCCCAGTTACTCCGCAAGCTGAACCTGCACTTGTGGCTGAATTTTGGCCAGATATGTCGGGGTAAGCGCTCAATCCGGGGCGTCACGAGCGGGATCTTGACTCTGGGAAACCTTTCGGGACCGCCAAAGGGCGATGCTTCTTCGTCATCCATGGATCCCGATACCGATGGTCATCCTTCGATTTCACCGGGCAGCTTTCCCAGTTTCGCACCTTACGATAGATGTTTCACAATTGGTACATCCGGCGAGCGGGGCGTGTCAACGCCTGGTGTCTGCCTCCAGGGCGTTGACGCGCCCCGCTCGCCGGAACTTAACATGGGCCCGCAAGACAGCTCTAGCTGTCACAGATCATTCGTCCTAATCGTTCTGTAAGGTGGGTAGAATTCACGCCAGAGGAGGATTTATGATTCGTTTATCCGAACGGTTAACGCTTGAACGGCTCGAAGACCGCACGCTTCTGTCGACATGTCACGTCACACGCATGTCCGACGCCGGAATGGGGATGGGATTCCGCGGCGATCTGCGGTACTGCATCGACAAGGTCAACGCGAATCCGGGCGCCGACATTATCGATTTTCATGTTACGGGCACGATCAACCTCACGTCCGTGTTGCCGGACCTTTCGTCGGACATGGAGATTCGGGGCCCGGCGCGGACCTTCTCACGGTCCGACGCATGTCCGGCGGCCTTTATCGAATCTTCGACGTGGGCTTCGGCGCGCAAGTTGAGATTCAGGGCCTAACGATTGCGAATGGTTGGGCAACGACCGGCGGCGGAATCTCGAACCTCGGAACGCTGACCATAATGGACTCCACAATCACCGGCAACATGGCGAGCGGCACGGGTGGCTTCGCGTCGGGCGGCGGGATCAGTAACCAGGGCGATCTGACGCTTATAGGTTCCACGGTATCCGACAACACCGCGTATGCCGACGATCCGGTAAGTGATTGTGGAGGGAGCGGCTACGCGCTAGCCGACGGCGGCGGAATTTCTAGCAGCACATCACCATTCGGAGGATCACTAACCATTGACAACAGTACGATCGTTGACAACATCGCTTTTGCGACTCCCCATGGATTTGCCGCCGGCGGAGCCATTTTCAGTGATGGGCCGCTAACGATCACTCACAGCACGATTGCCAGTAACAGCGCGGACGTGTTTTGTGAGGGTATCGAAACGGGAGGCGGTATTTCGAAAGAGTCCGGCGCTCTGAACATGCGGAACACGATTGTCGCTGGAAATACCGCCCCCATGGGCCCGGACTTGGCCGGTTCGCTTACGTCATCCGGCTACAACCTGTTCGGCAACACCATCGGCGGCAGCGGCTATGCGGCAACGGACTTGCTGAACGTCGACCCACAACTTGGCCCGCTCGCCGACAACGGCGGGCCGACGCAAACGATGGCGCTCCTACCGGGCAGCCCGGCCATCGACGCTGGCGATAACACCGACGCCCCGGAGTGGGACCAACGAGGTGAGGGCTTTCCACGCGTGGTCGGCGGCACGATCGATATCGGAGCATTCGAGGTGCAGACGACGAGCATCACTAAGCCGCCAAGCGCTCGACAAAGGGTCGATCCGACTCTTATGGTAACCGCGGCATTCTTGTCTGACGCTGAATAAGGAGAAACCGTTTATGGCGAGCGGGGCGTGTAAACGCCCTGGGACCTTCTCGCTTCCAGTGCGTTTAATGCCCCGCTCGCCGAACCGTGCCAAGAAATGTTATTGCACCCGGCACTCAGTGCTCTTTCAATTGGAGGAAATCATGAATCGCGTTACCAAAAGATTAGAGCTTGAACGGCTAGAGGACCGCGCGCTTCTGTCAACCTGTCACGTCACCCGAATGTCCGATGCCGGGATTGGCATGGGCTTCCGCGGCGATTTGCGGTACTGCATCAACAAGGTCAACGCGAATCCAGGCTCGGATATCATCGATTTTCATGTTGCCGGAACGATCCAACTTGGAAGCGCCCTTCCGGATATCACGGATGATGTGCACATCCAAGGACCCGGGGCAGACCTCTTGACGGTGCGACGAAACACCGGCGGACTGTATCGTATTCTCACAATCCCCACTCAAATCGGCGTCATACTTAGTGGAATCACGATTGCGAACGGTTCCGCCGGCGCTAGTCCCGGCGGCGGCATTTACAACGCCGGTTCAATGCAGCTTAACAATACGAGAATTATCGGGAACCAGACCGAGACCAACGGCGGTGGGATCTACAACACTTTCTCACTCACGGGCAGCAACAACATCATCCGGGGTAACAAGGCGACCGGCTTCACCAACAATTTCGGCGGCGGCATCCATAACAGCGGATATCTCGCCCTTTCTTGCAGCACGATCGCGGATAATTTTGCGTACGCCCACGGCGTCGGCCAGGGCGGCGGCATCTACAACAGCGATCTTGCGCACCTGGACAGCAGCACGATCTCCGACAACTGGGTGGCTGGCCAAGATGGCGGCGAAGGAGGCGGAATCTACAACGCGGGCATGAGCTTCAACCTTGTGAACAGCACCGTTTCTCAAAACAGGGCGGAGATCGACTTTTCGGGGACTGGCCACGGCGGAGGCATTTACAACGCGCATACGATGTACATCGCCCATTCGACTATTGCGGACAATACCGGACATGCCTTGAGTGGAGGGATCCATAACCGGGCGGGGAGCACACTTAACATGTACTTAACGATCGTGGCGAATAACCAACTGGAGGATTCCGAAGCATCCGACTTGTGGGGTACGATCGCGTCAGTCGGTCACAACCTGATCGGAGATTCGATCGGCGGCGCTGGCTATCATCCGAGTGACATGCTCGATGTGGACCCGATGCTCGGTCCGTTGGCCGACAACGGCGGTCCAACGCAGACCTACGCACTTCTGCACGGCAGCCCGGCCATCGACGCCGACGAAATCCTGTTCCCACCGTTATGGGACCAACGCGGCGCCGGGTTCCCGAGGGTCGTCGACGGTAAGATTGACATTGGAGCGTTCGAAGTGCAGAGCAGCCTGCTGCCGGGCGACGATGGTTGGCTCGCCCTGCTGATCACGGCCCAACGCGACGCGGATTGAAGCCTAACAATGGGATCGTCCATCCGCATCCGGCGGGCCAGCGACCGAGAGCGCGCCTTGCGCTAGGTTCGTCGCGAATCGGTAATGGCCGGTCTGACCAGCGCCGTGGCAGCGACCCTCCTGGTCGGCACCTCGATCGCACCCAATCGAGCGTAAGAGCGCTCGTGCGCTTCCTCTTCATTTCCTTTGCACTTGTCCGTCTCCCCCATCTACGTCGCATTTGCCGCTCGGTCTTCTCCGCGGGCTTTATGTCACGCGAATGGCTTGCCTCGCTTGATGACTTTAATCGACCGCGAACAAAAGAGTTCCGACGAAGACGCCGTGACAGCACTTTTTTCCACCGATTTTGTCCGGTCACCGTCCGTACGGGCATTGTTCTTACGGCGAAGCGTTGGCCGCGACGGACTCACGCTCGCGGCGTCGCGTAAACCCCGAATCACTGGTTCGGCCGGAACGTGGACCTCCGGCGCCCGCACGGTGCGGGACCAGTTGTTGCATTGCTTACTTCTTTAGTGCGTTTTGTGTTCATCAGAATCCCCGTTCAGGAGGCCAGAATCATGTGGCGGCGACAAGCAAAATCTAGTCATGAGGGAACAACCACCGTTCGTCCACGACGCTTCCTACCGCGGCTTGAAGCGCTGGAAACGCGCCTTGCGCCCGCGTCGTGCACTTGGGCCCCGGTTTCAAAAGTGGTTACGGGCGATGCCGACGGGGACACATTGACTGTCATACACCGCTTGAACGGAGGCGGCTATGACCTCATTTGCAATTACTTCGAATACGTCGCCACGACTCCCGACATCGGATTGACGTTTGACGCAGGCCCAGGAAGCACGCTTTCGATCGACAACCGGTTTGGCGGGTGGCGGCACTACGACGTTGAACCGGGCCATATCGAGGATTCAATTACGGACGTGCGGGTGAACTTCAACGATAATGTACAACAGCTTTTGTTGTATTTTGCGGATGTGGACCAATTCTCAGGCACCTGGAACGAAGTAGAGATCGGGCGCGACGGAGTGCTTAATCACATACCACTGACCTCCGTTTACGGTAATGACGGCAACGCCGACAAGATCGTGGTGAACGACTCCGAATGGGATGGCGGCGACACTTACCGGATAACCGACAGCCAGCTGCTCCTGCCCGCGCAAATAACTGTTAATCACGGCAACGTGGACGAGATATATCTTCGTACGGGCACGGGAGACGATACGATCCGTATGGAAAACACCAGCGGCGCGTTCGCCAACATGCCCTCATTGGTTACGAAAACCAGTTCCGGCGCCGATACGCTCGTTTTGGATGCATCGACCAACCCACAAGGTCAGGCTCTCAATTTCGATACTCGAGGGATGTGGCAGTACCTCGATCCGTTTAACATATATGTCCTAACCTACGAGGCCGACGACCAAGTCGAGCTGAAGGGCGGTTCCGGGCAAGATACGGTGACCGTGTACCCGGATGCACTCAACCCGGCCTTAGACCTCGATGGCGGTGGCGGCGATGACGCTTTACGGATCGAACACACTGCCAATACTTTAGCTGAAGCGTACACAGTCACGGGACTAGGCGTGTCCAACACTGCCGGTCTGATTGCCGCGTATCTGAGTTTTAAGACTCTTTGGGTCGGAACCGGCACGAGCGATGACACGGTGAACATCGGCAATGGCTTTCTGGAGACCTTCCTCCCCGCGATTACTGTGGACGGCGGCGAAGGATTTAATGCGCTCCTCGTCGATGACTCGCAGTATCACTTCGGTGACACCTACGAAATAAACGGGGATCGCGTTAGCGTTCCCGCGCAAGCCCTGGACGTGCTATATAGCGACTTCGACCAAGTCATTATCGCAACAGGTAACGCCGCCGACACGATCAACGTAAAGAATACGTCGGGGTCCCTCGGAACCATGCCGCATATCTTTGCCATTAGTGCGGTTTTGGGCGACACGGTCAATCTGGATGGCTCCAATAGCACCGGGGACGAGCATTATCTATTCAATGGAACCGCGGTGTACATGCCCGTATATGGAAAGGATCTCCTGTCGACTTCAGGAGTGCACTATGTCAACCTCACCGCGGGCACTGGTTCGGATACCGTGACTATCGGCCCGGCAATGGCCATAAATTTTGAGATCGGCGTTGACGGAGGTGGGGGTACCAATTCTCTCATCGTTGATGACTCGGCGTTTAACAGAGGACCATACGAAATCACGTCGAATGAGGTGTCAGAAAGTAGCACCCTCGGCCTGATCGCCACCTACGCCAACATCTTTAACCTAACTCTTAAGACCGGCGCGGGCGACAACCAAATCGGAGTGGGAAATGCTTTCGGAACTTTGACGGGAATGCCCGGTCTTCGGATCGAGTCCGGCGCCGGAAATGATGTCCTTTTTGTTCGCGACCATAACAATCCCAACAACGACCCGTATCACTTCGTGCGCTTCACCGCCACTGACTCCAACCTGTCGACCCCGTCTCTCGGGCTCGCCAAATTCTTCGGTGTGGAAACCATCAATCTCTTGACAGGCCCCGGCAACAACGAAATCAACGTCGATAACGGCAAGGGATTCCTACCCCAAGCGATGGCCTTCAATGTCCTCGGCTCTGGCGGCAATGACACGCTCAACTACCGCGATAACAAGAACACCAGTGCGACCACCTACGTGGTGACGTCGACGGGTCCGGGTTCGGGCAGCGTGAATGTCCCGGCAGTCGGCTTCAATGTTTCCTTCACGAATACGATCAGCGCGGTCAATCTCTTTACGAGCCTTAAGCCGGGAACAGTCGTAGACACCAGCAGCTACAATCCGGCGCACTACGTGCTGAACATTGTCAACAACGTTGGCGGCTTCAATCACCAGAAAGCACCCGCCGAGTCGGTCAGCGTACAACTTTGGAACCCGATCCCTCCACCGCCTCTACCGAATCAAGGCGGTTTAATTCCTGCGTTTGAAGAAGGCGATGCCCTCGATCGCGGGGGCGCGAGATCGGATCGGATGCTCGATGATGTCGAGGCAAGTGTCATTGACGCGGAAGCGCTGACTGACTCGCTTGCCGGGCGGGTCTTGGACATCATCTCGGAGACTGCCTTTGGTCTGCTCGGAGATTAGAATACTCCAGTTGCCGGATACTTTTGCAGTTCCCATCGGTCCCGAAATGTCCTCCACGCGGGCACGACGTTGATGCCGTGACATACACAACGAGCTCATGCCAAACAACAAGTCCATTTGGATTGCCATAAGATAACTCAAGAGTATCGAGGTTGATTGAGGCGTCGAGACATGGGTGTAAAGGCCGCTATCGCTAATCGCTCACCAAAAGACGCGCATTTGCCGGCCATGCACAAGGTCGGCGACCTGATCGCGCCTACGGCGCCGCAAGAAATTGCAGCATCCGGAATGGACGAGGAAGTCCTCACAGGGCTAGTCGTTAAACTCGGCTCCATCGTTTCCCGGTTCACGACCGAATGGGTAAGCAAGCGGCTACACCTGTCGCCGGATCTCACAAGTGAGATCTTGGGCAAGCTCTGCCATACGGGGTCATTGCAGCAAACCTTAAAGTCGTCGCAGACGAGCGCTCACTACAAGATTACCGAAGGCGGTTTGCAACACGCGTCGCGTTTGATGGATCTATGCGGCTATGTTGGCCCGGCGCCAGTGGATCTGAAAAGCTACGCGTCGATGCTGCACTGGCAATTTGCCAATACGCCGTCGGTCTTGCCGGAGCACGTGGCTTCCGCCCTTTCGGGTCTTGTCCTATCGCAAAAAGTGATGGATCTGGCCGGGCTGGCGGTTTCCTCAGGACGGAGTCTCTTCGTCTACGGCCCGCCGGGCAACGGAAAGAGCAGTCTTGCACGACAGATTCACGCAGCCCTGCCCGGCGATTATTGGATACCTTACAGCATCAGCGTCAGTGACACCGTGATCCGCCTGTTCGACGCGCAGTGCCACGAGCGCGTCAACAGTGCCCATGAGCGGGACGCCTCTGTCGATCAACGTTGGGTTCGGATCCGCCGCCCGCTGGTCGTAGTTGCCGGCGAATTGACGCTGGACTTGCTCGATCTAATCTTCATGCCGTCGCAGCGTTATTACGAGGCGCCGCCGCATCTCAAAGCCAACGGCGGAGTGTTCCTGATCGATGACTTCGGGCGCGAGCGTGTGGAACCGGAGCAGCTGCTCAATCGTCTCATAACTCCCATGGAGCACCAGCTGGATTACTTCTCGCTGCGCACGGGTCAAAAGATCCAGGTGCCGCTGCGCAACGTAACTATCATCGCCACTAACCTTAGCCCGGATGTGGTCACGGATAAGGCCTTTCTGCGGCGCATGGGCTATCGAATCAACCTGGAATCTCCCACACCGGAAGAATATGCCCTGATTTTCAAGAACTATGCCGAACGCCATGGCGCAGTCGTCACCCCCGAGATCATCGACCAATTGCTGGAGCGCTACCGTGCGCAAAGGCGAGAGCTGCGCGCGTGTGAGCCACGCGATCTGATCGAGCGTGCCCGCGACATCTGCCGCTTTCAGGGCCGGCCCCTGGAGTTGAGTCCCCAGGTTCTTGACTTGGCCTGGATTGGATATTTTGGCGACGAATGACCTTCGACCGCCTCACCGCAGGACTTCTTTCGGTCCACAGGTCGCCAGGCCGACGCTCTTACCAGCGCCGATAGTAGCCGCCACGATACGCCGCGTGCCCGTAGCTGCCGTAGTGATAGCCACCATAATGGTAGGCGCCGTAGCGGTTGCCACCGTAACGATAACCGCCGCCATATCCGCGGTGCGCGGTGGTGTAACCGTAGTGATGGAAACCGGTGACGGGGCCGTAATGGGTGTATCCCGCATGATAGACACCCCATGCCTGGGCATCACCCGGTATCGCCAGGACAGCCAGCAACGACGCACCAGCGAGAAGTATGATCTTAAGAAACACGATCGTTCTCCGTTACTAGGGTTGCACGATTCTCTTTAGCTTGAATTCCTTGACAACAGGGATCGGTTTGCCATCAGCCGAGCGATTAGTGGCTTGCATTGACATCGTGTCGGCATCGACCTGCGCCAGGACATAGGTCGCAGTTGCTTTCGTGCCGTCTTGAAGCACGGAGGTCGTCTTGATGGTCCATTTCTTAGCATCGTTGGCCCAGACGCCTTCGCCATAGCCTCCGGTGGCGTCAAAACTCCAAGAACGGATGCGCTTTTCAACTGGATCCCACCCGATCCACACCGTGGCGCCGGCGACGGTTAAATTCTTGGTCGTGGTCTTGAATGAAGCGACCAAGAAACTTTGACTTTCCGACCAGTCGACAGAAATCCGTTCCACTTCTCCGCTACCCGTGTCGCCTGACCAATCGCCAAGCGCCCACTCCAACCCACGGAGGTTCTCGGCGTTGGTGGTGAGCGCCATGGCTGCATCGCGAACGCTGCTGACGAGCCATTTGCCATCTTTCTTCACGTGAACAATGGTGTAACGGGTCTTGCTTGGCGCTGCCCCCTCGCCAGGAAGGACTTCAGTTGTACCATCTTCGATTGCGACATCAGGCGTAACGAATCGCAGCGACTCACTTTCGATTCGGACTTTTGCCCCCTTGTTCTCAACGAAGTACGCTTGAAAGGCTTTCTCCAATGCATCGCGCCCTTTGAAAGTTCGACCGGTTTGGATCGTATAGTCCCCGTCCGGGGTCCAGAAGGCGGCCAATGCTTTCGCGTCGCCCTTGTGAAAAGCCTCCACAAATGCTTCGGCATTTTTCGCAATGGCTGCCTTATCCTGTGCGTTACCGTCCGACTGCTGTGCCAAGCCGAGTTGAGCCACGGCGGCGAATGTCACGACCGGCAAGACGAAGAAGCACCATGATCGTATTCTCATTTGCTGGTCCTTTCTGTTGCTTCAGATGCACTGCCGACTTACGGTGTCGGCGGTTTGATCACGCCGACATAAAGGTTGCCATCGGTATGCCACGGATCACCACCGCCATTTCGTCCCTCGCGAATCTTATGGAAACCATCCACGGTGTATCGTTCGGCCATATCGCCGGTTTGTTCGAGACACTGAAACAGGTAATCGCGCTCTTTGTCCACATCGGGGGCGGTGACGTGCGTGATCTGGCCGGTGGTGCGGCTGAGCCCGACATGTTCATCGTAGACGGCCGACCCGACCCAAATCGGCCGACCGTCTTCGTCAATCTTGTCCGTCTTCCAAAAGCGCACGTGATGCCGGTGACGGGGATCGGGGCCAACCTGTTGTTCGAAAGCGAAATCTTCTTTGCGCCCGAAGAGGTACAAACTGCTGACGGGTGCATTCTCGTCCGAACGCTTGAGAATTGACGCTTCGGCGATTTCCACATCGCTTCGCAATGAAAGCGGATCGGCACGATGCCAATTCGCCTCCTTCATGATGTGGATCACCTCGGATTCAGTCCCGATAAGCGCGACATTGAGCGGGTCGCCTGGGATTCCGGATTTGGTGTGCGTGATGCCAGGTAGATCGGCAAGCGACGGATGCTTACGCTCGTAACGCTTCCACCAGGCCGGCATGATCAGGTAGGCGACGGCAAGGTACACGACGAGTAATCCGGCGGCGATAAGCGCTAGCCGTCTGCGGAGGCTCCAACGCTCGGTTGGTTTGTCGGGCATGAAATGCTCCCTCGTTTTCGATTCGCAATGAGATGAGGCGAGCGCCCGTATCGGGGCGCTCGCTGATAAGAGCCGATTACTGTCCCGGCTTGTTCTTGATCGCCTTATCGATCTGCTGTTTCACCGCTTCCAGGTTGAAGGAGGCCGGGTCCTGCATGGGCGGGTAGTCGATGGCCGTCTTGGCCAGTTCCGCCACCCGACCCTGAACGAACACGAAACGCCAGAACTCCCGCGCATAGAAGTCGTTCATGTAGCCGCCGCCGAGGTCGTTGAGACTCTGCCCACCGATCGACGGTGTCCGCTCAAACGGGTCCTGGCGGATATTCACCATCGTAGGCATGTCGGTTGTGACCTTCGCACCGGGCCATCCTTGCGGCTGCAGGTAAAACTGGTACTTGAAATCGTCGATGCGAATGGCGCCCAGGTGCGGGCCGCCGAAGTAGAAAAACTCGTGACGTTTGGACGGCCCGTTGCCCAGCAGCAGTTCCATTTGGTTGTAGCCGTCGAGATGGTTCTTGTAGGTCCGGTCACCCAGCTTCACGCCCTTGAGGAGCTCGTCGGTGATGTTCGGATTGCCGGCGGCCGCGACCATGGTCGGGAACCAGTCGAGGGCGGAAAAGATGCCATTCTGTACGGTGCCCGGCTTAATCTTGCCCGGCCAACGGGCGATACACGGGGCGCGGAAGCCGCCCTCATACACCGTGCCCTTGGTGCCTTTGAACGGCGTCATGCCGCCGTCCGGCCAGGTGAACACCTCAGCCCCGTTGTCGGTGCTGAAGATGAGGATCGTATTGTCGGCCTCGCCGATGTCGTCCAGGTGCTTCATGATGGCGCCGACGGCGTCGTCCATCTGCTTCATGCCGGCTTCCTCGAGGCCGAAGTTGGTCTCGCTGTTCATCATCGACCCGTACTTCTTGGACAGGAAGGTCCAGACGTGCATGCGCGTCGGGTTGTGCCAAAGGAAGAACGGCTTGCCGTCTTTTTTGGCCTTGTCCATGAAGCCCTTTGAGTGCTCGACGAGGACTTCGTCGAAGGTCGTCATGTTGTACTTGGCCTTCGTTGAAATGTCATGCATGTTCGGCACGTTGGACATGTCGGCAAACGGCGGCAGCGGGCCTTCATCGACGATCCTCTGCTTGCCGATTTTGCCCCAGCGAGGCATCTCGGTTGTGTCGTCCTTGTCGGTCGCCCAGCAGTGCACCAGGTTTCGCGGGCCATATTTATCGCGAAAGGCCTGATCGTTCGGGAACGAGTACCAATATGGGTCCGACATGGCGTCAAGGTGGTAGAGGTAGCCGAAGAATTCATCGAAGCCGTGTAGCGTCGGCAGGTACTTGTTAAGGTCGCCCAAGTGGTTTTTGCCGAACTGCCCGGTGGCGTAGCCCTGCACCTTCAAAGCGGCGGCGATTGTAGACGCTTGGGCCGGCATGCCGACATCGGCGCCGGCTTGGCCGACGGTCGTCAGGCCCGTGCGGAGTGGGATTTCGCCGGTAATGAACGCGGCCCGACCCGCCGTGCAGCTCGCCTCCGCGTAGTAATCGGTGAAGCGCATACCTTGGGAGGCCAACTTGTCGAGGTTCGGTGTCCTGCCGGACATGATGCCTTGGTGGTAGGCGCCGATGTTGAACCAGCCAACGTCGTCTCCCATGATGAAAACGATGTTGGGCTTCTTACCTTTGGCATCGCCTTGCGCGACCGCATCTTTCACCTTGGGGTCGGCCATCGCGAGAAGCTGGGCTTTGTTCATGTCGTCGCAGCATTTTGCTTTTTGCGGCGCACTGAGAACGCCGCCCTCACACTCCGCATGAGGCTTCATCTCGCGAAGCGAGAGGTCGACCGGTGCAGCCGCGGATGGAGCAGCGGCCGCCCGATGGAATGGGTTGATCTTTCCCAATGCTGCCGCATATCCGAGCAGCATGCCGAGGCCGACGAAGGCCACCGCCAATAACCTGCTGTGCTTCATGGTGTCGTTCCTCCAATTCCATATGGATGTGACGGGCGACAATATAGGCTTTGCAGCATGACGGCGTTCAGGACTACTTGTCAAAAGGGAACATCCGTTTCCAATCGTTCTTCATACTAATGACGACCCAGCCACGCTTCTTCGCTTCGTCGTATAACGCTTGAGTGAAGGTCCCGACTTTGCTGTCGGGTAGTCCCTGGGCCGGGCCATAGGCATACTCGCGCTCGGCGTCGTCGTGGAGCACCAGCATCATCAGCCGGGCGCCGTCGCCGGCGCCGGTGTACTCCAACATCTGTTGATCGCCTGTGGAGTTGCCGAAGGCTGCAAACGGTCGTCGGCCGATCATAAGATGGATACCCTCCGGCTTGCCCGCGTTGTTGTCGTTGAGCAGAAGTTTGGGCTCCTTGGTCAGAAACGGGCGGCCGTCCTGTGCGTAGCCGTACTTCGTGCCGCCCGCGGAGCCGACGACTTGCTCTGGCGGAATGCCGTAGACTTGCTCGGCGTAGACGCGGACGAAATCTTGGCCACCACCGGTTGCAATATAAGTCTTGTAGCCGTTGGCGCGGAAATACTTCAAAACTTCTTGCATCGGCTGATAGGTAAGTTCCGTATATGGACGCTTCCAACGGGGATGCTTGGCGGTGGCCAGCCATTTCTTGACCTCAACCTGGAACTCTTCCACGGACATGCCCGAAAGTGTGGCGCCTAGAACCTCTTCCAGTTCCTTCATCGACAGCTTGGCTATCGCCTCTCGGTTGCCGGACAGCAAGGTCTTGAACGGTTCCTTGTCCTTCAACTCCGGCTTCTGCTTGACCACCTCCGGGACTCGCTCCAGGCAGTAGACCACTTGTGTGTACATCGGCTGCTCGACCCAAAGCGTGCCGTCCTGGTCGAAGGTGGCGATCCGCTGCTCAGGCGGCACGTATTTCGGGCTGGCTTTTTCGGCCGTCACGCGGACAAACTCGAGGATCGCCTTCTTGGCGGGTCCGTCGTTCCAGGAAGGCAGCGGATCGGCCTTGTCCTGAGCACCAAGCCGGCACGGAAGCAGCAAGAATGCGAGAAGTGTGCAGTATCGCGTGACCATGGTGTTCTCCTTGTGCAGTTTGCGGACTTTTCACTGCCTCGCGTTCCGCGACAGCCGCATGCACATCAATTGGAATAAGGATTCCTTTGCACGACGTGAGACTGTGGACTGTTTACGCGAGTTTGGACCGAACGGCTACTGGGCAGGCGAGCGCCTTGCGGGTCCAGCTCGCCGGTGGTCGGGCCGTGATGTCCTGGGTAAGCTTTACACCACCATGAGCATGTCTAGCCTACACGAGCGGAGCACCCGCGGGCTGAGCTTTCGCACAAAGCTCGTGCTCGGTGTATGCGGGCTGGTGCTGCTCACCGGGGCGATCGTGACTTGGCTTGCACACCGCAGCGCCCTGCAATCGACCGAAGTGCTGACGAACACCGTCTTTCGCGAAGCCAGCGCTCACGCCGTCGACGAGACGCGCGCATTCATGGAGCGGGCACCGCCGGTGGTCGAGGCGCTGCGTCGGCTCGGCGTCGATAACCTCGCTCTCGACGACACCGACAAGCTAGCTCGTCAGCTTTTGGTCTTCCTGCAAAGCAACCCGGGCCTAAGCTGGGTGAGTCTCAGCGACGAGTCCGGTACGTTTACCGGCGCGTATCGCGTCGAAGGTCGCCAGCGCATCCGGCAGACGCGAATCGTGGATGGGAAGACGCCGACGATCGAATACGATGTGTTACCCGACGGCGCCTGGCGACCGGCGCTTTCGGAGTATGACAGCGCGTACGATCCGCGCGTCCGCCCTTTCTACACAAAGGCGAAGGCCTATCGCCGGCTAGTGTGGACGCCTCCATACGTTTTCTACGACCAGGGAGTTCCGGGCATTTCGTGCGCGGCCCCGCTCGAGAATCAGATGGGCCGGTTCTTGGGGGTGGTGACCGCGGACTTCGACCTCAATTCGTTGTCCACATTTGTCGCCCGACTATCCGTCAGCCCAAACTCGCGCTTCTTCATGTACACGGCCGATGAAACTCTGCTCGCTCATCCGACTCGACGAGTGGTCGCACTCGAGCGACAGAAAGGAACCGGAGAATTACTCTCACTCGCCGATACCGATGATCCGTTGGTCGACGCGTTTCGTGGCCGGGTTTCCGGCGCTGCGCACCTAGCCGGCTCTTCGGAATCGTTCCAGCCCTTCAAATTCGACCGTGCCGGTGTCGAGTACCTGGCATCTACGACTGCGTTCCGCGTGGGAAACGACCAGGTGTGGGTGATCGGGGCTGTTGCGCCGGCGGCCGATTTTCTGGCCGACGTTTGGCGGAGCCAGGCCATTGCCCTCGCGGCTGCGGCTGGGGCCCTGCTCATCGCCGTCTTACTGGCTGCCCTTATGGCGCGCTCGGTATCGACGCCAGTGCTCAAGCTCATCGGATTCATGAACCGTGTCGGGGAGGGCGACTTGGAGGCACGGGCGGAATTCGGCGGCAGCTCCGAGTTTCGGCAACTCGCCGACGCGCTGAACCGGATGATTGCCGACTTGCGCGATCGGCTCCGGTTACGGCACTCGCTCAACGTGGCGATGGAGGTGCAGCAGCGGCTGCTGCCCGCCGGGCCTCCCGCGGTGCGCGGCCTCGACGTTGCCGGGCACAGCACCTACTGCGATGAGACTGGCGGCGACTATTACGATTTCCTTGTCCTCGACTCCGCCGCGCCGGGCGCGGTGCTGGTCGCGCTGGGCGATGTAGCGGGTCACGGCGTGGCCGCCGCTTTGGTGATGGCCAGTGTGCCGCGCCGTCCTTCGGGACCGCGCTGTGGCCGCCGGTAGTTTGGCCGAGTTAATGGGCCGGTTGAACCGATTCATCGCGGCGGACCATCAGGGCGCCCGTTTCATGACCATGCATTTGTCCGTTGTCGACTCGAAATCCGGGACGATGCGCTGGGTGAGCGCGGGTCACGATCCAGCCATCCTTTACGATCCGACCGACGGATCATTCAAGGAAGTTGGCGAAGGCGATCTGCCGCTCGGTGTCATGGATGAGACCGAATACGGCGAGCAGACGTATGGTCCGTTGCGACCCGGCCAGGTGTTACTCGTGGGAACCGACGGCGTGTGGGAGATGCCGGACGCTAAGGACGAACCGTTTGGAAAAGACCGGCTGCGGGAAGTCATACGTGAATCCGCCGGCCGCTCAGCGACGGAAATCGCCACCGCGATCCGCGAGCGTCTCACTCATTTTCGCGGCGATGTCAAGCAAGTGGACGACGTGACGTTTGTCGTCATCAAGGTGGTATCAGCGACTAGTGGAGCGTGAAACCGGCCGGACCTAACGTTGGACTCCGCGTCTTTCCTGCGTGGCCCCTTGCTAGCCGCGCGGCCTCTCCCGGATATAGACCACACACCAGACGGCCAGGGCGGCATGTAGCGCGACGGCAGGCCACAACGCGATGCCGACCATGCTCAAGACCAACCCAGCATAGGCGAACAGCGCATCGGACTGTGGAACGTGGCGATACGTCCAATCACTGCTAGAAATCATACGCACCGCGGATGCCGACGCCGTTGATCCAACCCTGGACGATTCCTTGCGGCCCATCGCGGTGTTCGGCAATGTAGTTGAGTTGGAACTTCATGTTCGGATTTAGAAACCAATTCAGCCCGACGGTCCAGTCGTAGATTTGGCCCCCTTGAATGGCCTTGGTGTTGAGGTCGAGGTAGCTGAATCGGGCGCCGATTTGCCACGCTCCATAAGCCCGATGCGGATCGTGCTTCTTTACGTGATAGTCATTGAGCGGCACGACGCGGCCAAAGACGCCTTCACGCCGCTCGTATTCCTGATGCTCGCCCGTGAGAAAATAGAGCGCTTGCACGTAGCCACCGTGATAGAAGACCGTGCCTTGGGGTATGTTGTTCGCAGCGATGGCTTCAGTGAGAATCTGCCCGGCCCACTCTGCTTGTATCGTCCAGGGGCCGAGGACCATCGCGAATTCGGGCGCGATCACGCACAGGCGACTTCCCGGAATCTCGCCCGTATCAACCAGAATAGGGACTGCGTAGCCTGGTCCGTTACGCAACAGCGGTCGAGCCCGGACCCTTAGTTGATTCTGCACGAGTTCACCGCCGTTGCAGCCGAGGCCGACGTGGACCAATCCTCTGCCTTCATCGGCGTACCACGGCAGCGCCGTCACGCGCCCGCCGACGGAGAACTTGTTAAGGCTCACGCCGAACACATCAATGGAGGGACGATAAATGCCGAATTGCCAAGTCGCCCGTTCGCTCTCGCTCCAGTTTCTCGCGGTGAGGCCCAGATTGAACCCGCTGTCGAACGGGCCATAGAACGCGTCCATGTTGTCCGCGCGTTCCATGAACGGCAAGAAGCCCTGATATGCGTTGTTTGTCATCCCGATCGGTTTGACCTGGTTGCCGAAGCGAACATTACCCAGATACGGCACCTCACGGATCTGCATCCAGATGTTGCACGGCACCGGCGACCCCGCGATGTTTCCGAACGAGTTCGGCTGAAGCCCGCTGTTCTCATTCTCCGCATGAGCGAAATCGTACTCCATGATGTAATCGAATTGATCATGAAGGTCGCCGTCGATGCGCAGGCGAACCCGGCGGAAGAACGTGGCTGATGCATTCTCCACGCCGTTTTCGCCGCCGCCGGGAATCGCGAAAACGCTCGTCGGGCCGATGAGCCAGGTGGAATCAACTTGTGCGTTTCCGCCGATGTGAATGTGGAATTGATCGTCATCTGATACGAATCGCAGCCCATCTTCCCAACCTGCTTCCAGAGTGAATCGACGCTTCTTAGGAGATGTAAACCCAAGGCTCTCCACCGCGGGGTACTTGCCGGGCAGATTAAGGCTGCCATGCTCCTCTGGTATAGTTAGGTGACCAGGTAGAACATCGACTGGGGTGTTCGGCGAGATGTGCGGTTCCTCAGCGGGCGAGAAACTGCCCGTAATAAGCAACAGAACACACGCAAAGATATGTGCCAACCGCATTACTGGAACCTTCAGGCGGCGGCCGGAGTAATTTGCATCCTGCACGATCGGCATAGCGTCGCAAGATGCACAAACTCCAGCGACAGGGCGACGATGAAATGTGCCGAATGTGACGCTCGGTCTGTCTAGTTAACCACCATATCGACCAGCCTCAAGAGTTTTCTCTAAAGAATCTTGGTTGCTAACTAACGCGCTGCTGGCGGCGGGACCGCGGTCCGGGCCCGATTTGGAAAAAAACCAAGAAAATTGGCCGGTAGCGCGACCAATCGGCAATCCCTACGTAGAGCGGGCGAAACCGCTGGAATCAGTTAGGGAAACACGAAACGCTGCAAGTGCAGCAAGGAATGGGCGATGCGACAGCTACTTAGCAACATCCTTGGACGCCAGACAAAGCAAACACGATCCCCGCGCCCACAGGCTCGGCCGCGTTTGGAAGCCTTGGAAACCAGGGTTTTGATGGCGGCCAAACTGAGCGACGACGGTTTTCTCCTGATCGATGGGACGCAGGCAAACGATTGGGCGTGGGTTAGTCCGGTCCTCGAAAATGGAGTCAACTATTTCCGAACATTCGGATACACCGGCGATACACATGTGGACTTGTGGGTCGAAACTTGGAAAGTCAAAGGGATCGTGTTCCAAGGTTGGGGAGGTAACGACGATTTCGCCCATACTACGACCTTGCCGTGCTGGATGCTGGGCGGTGATGGAAACGACAAGCTGACCGGCGGATACGGCGTGGACGTTCTCTATGGCCAAGCCGGAAACGACTACCTCTCTGACCAAACGCAGACCGCAACGGCCGGCTGGGACAACTGGTTTTACGGCGGCACGGGTGACGACAACGTAAATGGAGCGAATGGCAATGACCAACTCACCGGCGGCGCCGGCAACGATGTTGTCAACGGTGGAAACGGCTTCGACTATCTGGCCGGCAAGGAAGGCAACGACCAACTAAATGGCGGTTGGGGCGACGACCAAGTGTACGGCGGGATGGGTGACGACACGGTGACCGGCTTCCAGGGAAACGACTGGGTGTGGGGCGGCAGCGGCGCTGACACGCTCTACGGTGACGCCGGGAAAGACTACATCCAATACGATCCGGCTGATGTTAAGACGGACTTCAGCGTAAGCGACGGCGACCAGTGGTGGAGTTGAGGCCCTCGGTCCGGCTCAAAGTTTGGTTACTTCAGTTCGATCGTCACCTTGCATCTTGCCGGTGAACTTGAACGGCATCTTCGCCTCGTACGCTGGATCGACGGCGGTGCCGGTGTCCTCGCCAACGTCCAGCGTTTCGTCGAGCGACATGCGGTAGCCTACCGTTCGCGTGATTCGGCCTTCAGCGACCGGCTTGCCGTCCACAAGAAGGACGCCCTTGCCACCGCTGCCGGGCTTGCCGCCCTCGGAGGTGAACTCGAAATCTTTTGATCACGAGCAAGGCTCCTTCATAAACCAGAACCAATCACGGACTGCTCAACCCTTGGATTTATGCACGTTTTCAAATCGAGTTCGAGCACCCGTACTCGCGATATGCAAGCCTGCCCAGAAAGCCACTTCTTTAGGCCTTTTCCATCCTTTTCAGAGCACGTAGTAAATCCGGCCCGTTGGAACTGAGACAACCGCTAAAGTCTGCGTTGCTTAAGGACGATGAAGGATAAGTGAAGATGCGTCGGCGGATCGCCGTTTCTACGGCCCTGTTGCTGCTCCTCTCAGGTGCCGCGCGCACCCAAGCAGAGGACGTAGTCTCGCCGCCTCAAGCGCCAAGCCACAGCGGACGGAATTACCGCCCGACTTCGCCTGTTTTCCCATTCCGCTAGAATCGGCGTTTCCCCCGGAACAGGCGCCCGCGTCCCCGGACCCGGTGGCCGTGCTGGGGCAGACGTTGGAGCAGGTGGCCAAGAACCTGACCGTCACGACGGCCGATGAAAACTGGAAGCTCGTCGTCTTCGGCTGGCTTCAGGGCACGGCAATTTTCAGCTCGGCGCGGCCGGTCGCCCCCGGCACACCGTTGTTCCTGCTGCCCGACGCGGCGCCCGGCTTCCGAGAACAAACGGTGGACGTTCACGCCCGCGCGAGTTCATTGGGAGGCCTCGTCGTCGGCCCGCGGCTCGGCGACTGGCAAACGGGCGGGTTGGCGTTGGTGTTCTTCTACAACGACAACATAATCGCCGACCGCTACGGCATCTTGCCTTTCCTATTGTTTGCCGACATCAAAAACGACGACTGCCGCTTCGCGGCCGGTCTTCAGCTAGACATCTTCAACCCCGTCATGCCGAACATGCTTGCCTTCTCTTACCTGTTCGGCTCGGGCAACACCGGCAACTACCGCGGGCAGTTCCGCGTCGAGCGCTTTCTGAGCTACACCGACGACACCGCCGTTACGCTGCAAGCGGGGCTTGGCGAGCCGATTTCAACTATTGTCTCCGATAGTTTCCAAATCGACGAGGACAATGGTTGGCCAAACGTCGAACTTCGCGCGGCCTGGGGCATCGGACCACTCGAGGGGCCGCTCATGGCGAGCAGGACGTTTGAGGTAGGCGTCTCGGGGCTCGTCGGTCAGGTGCGGCGGACGAACCCTGGCGTGCGGCAAGTGATCGGCGACGTGTGGGGTGTCGGCGCCGACCTGCGTTGGCGCATCAGCGATCGCTTCGGCATGGCGGGCGAGTTGTTCTCGGGCCAGGGGTTAGGGACGTACAACGGCGGCGTCCTGCAGACGTTCAACGCGGCCGGCACACGCACCGTCCGCGCCTCCGGCGGCTGGGGCGAGGTCTATTACTACATTTGCCCGGAGAAGCTACACACACACGTCGGCTATGGCATCGACGACCCGCTCGACCGCGACCTCAGCGGCGGCGGCATTCTGCGCAACCAGACGTATTTCGCCAACCTCATCTGGGACGTGACCAAATACTTGCGCCTCGGCTTCGAGACGACATACCGTCAAACGGCGTATCCGCTGCGGTTGAACAACGACGGAGTCGGTTTCCAGACGGTCGTACAGATGTCGTTCTGACGCGGCCGGGACGAGACAAGGAGCAGTCCAATGTCGACGATACGGTTTGTTGGATCACTCTAGCGCTGGCCTGCCTTCTCACAAAAGAGGCCGTCGGCCAAGCTCCGGCGCCGGCTGCTGCACCCGCAGTGATTCTTCGGCCGACGCACCGCGACGGCGAGGCAGCCTCGGTGCGCGAGGGCACTGCGCTGACCGGCGGCGGCAGCGTCACTGTCACGCAACCCTCGCCGGACCGGTTGCTCCTGACGGTGACGGGCGTTGCCGCGGCGAAGGCTAACCTGTTCAAGCCTTCCCATGCCATGCTCGATTCGAATATTGAGCAGGGCTTCGAGGTGATCTTTCCCACGGGAGTGAAGCCGGCGCGGTTGATTCTAGAGGCGCGCGTCAGCGGGCTGTTGCGCAGCGGCGACCGCAAGTGCTGCGGCAACGTGGCTGGCACGGCGGAACTGGTACATGCGACGGCGGGGGTGCAATGCGGCGAGCAGCCGCTCGCGTCGGTGGCGCTGCCACCAAAGACGGTAGCCGGCCGCGACGCCGTGGCGGTGAATCTCGCCGCAGAGCCGGTGTGCGTTCAAGTAGGCCCGGGCTGCCACACGCTGCTGGTGAACTTCCAGCTCTCCGCCGGGCAGGGCAAGGGTGTGTGCCCGCGAAACGCATCGGCGGAGTTTGCTCCGCCTCCGGCCTTGCCGCCGAACTGGATACGCACGCCAGATCCCTTTGGCGGGTTGGACCGCAGCGGCCTCGGATTCCAGGTAGCGTTGCGCGTGGAGCCACTGCCGGAGGACCAGACGTCACCCTTACCGCAGGCGAAGAAGGCGCCGTGAATGCAGCGACGCATCGGGCTAGCTCGGGCGCTCCGAGGGCGTTCGGTCACTTGCGGCCAGCACCCGCAGCCACCGTCACGACTGCCGAATCAGACAATCCGTCGCCAGCGTTTGAACGCGCGCACGTCGGCAGGCGTGAGCGAGAACCATTCGCTATTCAATCTCTTTTCCGCAAACCGACGATGCCAATAGGCTTCGATGCCGGCCGGGTCGTCTGTCTCGATAACGTGAATCGGATGAACTTTCTCAGGAAGCTCAACGCCGATCTCACCCTCCCGTCGCAGTCGATTATTTGTGCGACCGATTTTGTATTCTCGGCGAGAGCCATGCTTCAGCAGGTAAACGTAACCAATAGCGACTTCGTCGGTCAGCGGTTCTTCATCGGTTGGGGCGATTGAGGCGAGGTAGTCGTGGCACTGCTTGGCAACGAGCTCAAATCCCTGACGGGCACGGCAGAACTCCGCGAGTTGATGAATGAGGTCCGCCTTCTTCCCAAGGCGCTCGAACGTATTCCAACTCGGAAACTCCGCATCCGATCGACGCTTCAGGCCCAAATCACCTCTTACAGGGAGACGGCCTAACTCCTTGGCTAACTCAGCATACCGAAGTAGAAGTTCTTCTTTCTCGTACGCACCTTGGAGCTGGTTTGGTTCAAAACCGGATTCTCGAAGAGCATCGCCCCATCGTGCCCAATGGACTCCGAACCAATCGGAATGCTTGATGCTGGTGACGTCCTCGAAACGCGAATAGCCGAGAGGAATACCATTGTTCTCAGCGGCAGTCCGTTGAATCTCTGCGATGATGTCCGATTTCGTCATCGCTCGCGTCAACCCGTTCGGCCAAACTTTTGATTAAACAACTGATCCCCTCAATGCCGCCGGCCCCGAGTGCCTTGAGCCAACCAACTCCGAAAAATCATGACCCGCTTCCGCTAAGCGGCGCGGCCCAGTTCTCGACGGTCAAGCCGGGAACGGACGACAGGTCGCTATCCATAGTGACCACTGTGCAATCGCCCAGTGTCAATGCGATTGCAGCGATCAGGATATCGTTCTGGCCCACGGGTCGGCCGGACGTCTTAAAGGCAAACGCAATGCGACCATACTCGAAAAAGGCTTTCGCGTCAGGCAGCCAGAGTTTCCAGACATCGAGCGCCCGGTGCAAGATACGAACGTTTCGTTCTCGCTGCGGACTTCATTCGGCCCGGAACGCCAACTCTCCAAGGACAGGCCCAGCAATGCCGATGCGGTTGCCTTTCGCCGTTTCGGCTTCAGCACGCTCGAATACTCCGCGAGTCTTAGCCAAATACAACCCAGCGATGCCCGTATCCAAGAGGAAACGTGTCATCGAAAGACATCCTCTGCGCTCGGGTCACGGTGCTCGATGCCATGTTGATTGATCTGACGCTCCCAGTCATCCAGATCGGACGCGACGTCCGCGGGAATGTTCCATGATTCCAGCTTCTGCATGGCCGCCAATAAACGGACAATCTCTTCTGGCGGCAACGGCGCACGGTTATCACTCTCGGTGATAGTCAGCGTAACCTCAGTGCCGTCAGGAATATCGTTGGGAGCAGGAACGTCGATGCGGCGATTCCGAACCTTTGTCTTGATAGTGGTCATGCGTAATTCTCCAAAACGCGCGGCTTACTCCCATTTTAGCACCCGCACTTAGTTTTCACTTCTCATCCGGTTTCGCCGGCTGCCGGTGGGAAGTCGCGCACAAAAGTCCGATAAGAACAAGCCGTCGGGACCGCCTGCCGCGAAGGCCACTCCAGTCAGTCATCGAGTTCGCTTGCTCTTCCAGGAGTTTTACTTCAACTCGACCGTCACCCTGACGATCTTGCCGCTGAAGGCATTGTCGCCCTGCTTGTAGTCGGGTGACACATTCGTCTCGCCGTCCACGCCGACATCCGCACCTTCATCCGCGGAGAACGCAAACGGCTGAGTCTTGGGGATGTGTCCTTCGGCGACCTTCTTGCCATCAACGCTCAGGATCGACTTGCCCCCGGTGCCCGGCTTCACTTCATCCGGAATGAACTCATACACGATGGTGTGCTTGCCCGGTGTCAAGGCCGTGGCGCCGGCAATGTTGGTGCGCTCCAGTGCGAACCAGTTGTACTCGTGGTGTACCTTGCCGTCCTTCATGTAGAGTACCCATCCACCGAAGTAGCCCGCCTGTGCGATGATGACGCCGTTGGTTTTCGCGTCCTTCACCTCAACCTCGGCGGTGATCACGTGGCGCACGCCCTTCACGTTGATGAACGCGTTCTCCAGCATGCCGGTCATGCCGGGGTAGACCGTCAGTGTCTTACGCCCATCCAATAGATCGGGGCGGCCCGCGATGGCCGGGTTGAAGCGCTCGGCACGGCGGTCGTCGATCGGCAGCACGTGGTTTCTGACGGCCTCCTTCATGAACACCTCCTGCAGTTCCTTGAGCTTGGCGGGATTCTGCTGGGCGAGGTTGTTCGCCTGGCTGAAGTCCTCATCAACCTTGTAGAGTTCCCACACGTCATCCTTCAAGGCAGGGCCCTTCGCGCCCATTTCCCAGGGGATGGAATGCCGCGTGCAAGCGACCCAGCCCTCGTGATAGATGCCGCGGTTGCCGAACATCTCGAAGTACTGCGTCTTGCGGCGATCGGCGTGCTTGGCGTCGTCGACTGAATACAGCATCGAAACGCCGTCCATGGGCCGTTGCTCGACGCCGTTGACGCTCTTGGGGTGCGGCAGTTTCGCGGCCTCGAGCACAGTGGGGGCGACGTCGATCACGTGGTGAAATTGAGAGCGGATCTCGCATTTCGATTTGATCCCCTTAGGCCAGTGCAGCACCATGCCGTTGCGCGTGCCGCCGAAGTGGCTTGCTACCTGTTTCGTCCACTGAAATGGCGTGTTGCCCGCCCAGGCCCAGCCGATGGCGTAGTGTGGGAACGTGGTCGGGTCGCCCCACGTGTCGATGTGGTTCATCATCTGGTCGGCTTTGCCGATGATGCCGTTCAAGGCCATCATCTCGTTATAGGTGCCTTCCGGTCCGCCCTCAGCGCTGGCGCCGTTGTCACCCACGATGTAGTAGAAGATGGTGTTGTCCATCGCCCCAATCGCTTCCAGTTGCTTCACAAGCCTTCCCACTTCATGATCGGTGTGCTCGGCGAAGCCGGCGAAGGTCTCCATCTGTCGTTCGAAGAGCCGCTTCTGATTGGCGTTCATGTCGGCCCAGGCGGGGATTTCCTTTGGACGAGGGGTCAGCTTGGTGTTGGCGGGGATCACGCCCATGGCTTTCTGCCGAGCAAATGTGTCCTCGCGCTGCTTGTCCCAGCCGCCGCTGAACTGCCCCTTGTACTTGGCGATCCACTCCTTAGGTGCATGGTGCGGGGCGTGCGTTGCCCCGGTCGCGAAGTACATATAGAAGGGCTTGTCTGGCGTGAGCGCCTGCTGGGCACTCACCCAGTTGATCGCCTGATCGGTCATATCCACAGTGAAATGGTAGTCCGGGGTTTGCTTGTGTTCGACGCGCGTGACTCCGTCGAAGATGGCCGGCGCCCACTGATTGGTTTCACCGCCGATAAAGCCGTAGAACTTGTCGAAACCCGATCCCGTGGGCCAGCGGTCGTAGGGACCCGAGGTCGAAACTTCCCAGGGCGGTGTCTCATGGTATTTGCCGAAGGCGGCCGTGCTGTAGCCGTTCATGCGCAGGATCTGTGCCAGGGTCGTTATGTTGTTCGGGCGCACGCCGGTGTTCCCGGGGAAGGCGGTGGCGAGCTCCATGATAGCGCCAGCGTTGTTCGCATGGTGGTTGTGTCCCGTGAGCAGGGCGACACGCGTAGGGCTGCACAGCGCGGTGGTATGGAAGCGGTTGTACCTGAGGCCAGCGGCCGCAAGCTTGTTCAGTGTCGGCATCTTGATCGGCCCGCCAAAAGCGCTGCTGTGGCCGAAGCCAATGTCGTCGATCAGCACGATCACCACGTTCGGCGATTTCGCAGGCGCTTTCACCTCGAACCGCGGCGGGGCCTTGGCGTTGCGGGCGTCGAGCGTCGTGATCGGAGTGAGCTTTGGTTCGGGGATCGGAAGCACGGTTCGGTCGAGTTGGTCCGAAGAACGATTTGCTCCGTTCATCTCACCTTTTGCGTGGATAAAATTGACCAAGTATCCACTGGCGACGAACCAACCCAGTCCGGCGCCAAGGGCGCCGATAAAGACTAATCCCGAAAATCGCTGAATCACAAGTACGGCTCCTTTTCAGAAAGTTCAAAGCGTTCCTTTCGATTTAGCGAGTGCAGGCCTGATAACCAAGCTGACCTGCCGGTCGCCGGCCGCGGCCATTGAGTCGCGAGTCTCCCGTTACAAACTGTTGCACTGACCATTCGGAACTCTTGGTGGACCATCATATCGCACCACGTACTGTAGTATCGTGCTAGCACCTGAGGGGGAAAAGCCAATGAAGGTACTAATCGCGGACAAATTCCCCGATGCCGGGCGGGCCGCTGTAGCGCAGGCAGGTGTCGAGGTCGTATATGACCCGGAGCTGAACGATGCCGCGTTGACGGCGGCGGTCCGCTCGACCGGCGCGGACATCCTCGTCGTTCGCGGCACAAAAGTGCCCGCGGCGACGCTTGCGGCGGGCCGCTTGAGCCTCGTCGTCCGGGCCGGGGCGGGCTACGACACGATCGACGTCCCCGCGGCCTCGGCGCGCGGCATCTATGTGTCCAACTGTCCGGGCAAGAACTCCATTGCCGTTGCCGAGCTGACCTTCGCGCTCATCCTGGCGCTGGACCGCCGCATTCCCGCCAACGCCGCGGACCTCAAGGCCGGCCGCTGGAACAAGGCGGAATACAGCAAGGCGCGCGGACTGTTCGGCCGGACGCTCGGCCTGGTCGGACTCGGCCGGATCGGGCAGGAAGTGCTCGGCCGCGCGCACGCCTTTGGCATGCCCGTGGTGGCCTGGAGTCCGTCCCTCACGCCCGAGCGCGCGGCGTCGCTGGGCGTACAGCCGAAGGGGTCGCCGGCGGAGGTGGCCGCAGCGTGTGACGTGCTTAGCATCCACGTCGCGCTCAATAACGACACTCGCAACTTGATCGGCCGCGGCGTACTCGAGGCTCTCCGACCCGGATCGTACTTCATCAACACGGCGCGGGCCGAGGTCGTGGACCAGGCGGCGCTGTACGATGCAGTCCGCGACCGAGGCATCCGGGCCGGGCTGGACGTGTTCGGGGGCGAACCGTCCGGCGGCGTCGGCGCCGTCGCGGACAAGATTTTTGAGCTCGACGGTGTGATCGGCACGCACCACATCGGCGCTTCCACCGAGCAGGCCCAGGAGGCCATCGCGGAGGAGACGGTGCGGATCATCCGCGATTACGTCCGAACGGGCCGCGTGCCGAACGTCGTCAACCTCGCGAAGAAAAGTCCGGCGACGCATCTTCTGGTCGTGCACCACTACGACCGGGTCGGAGTGCTCTCGGCGGTCTTCAGCCAGCTCAAGCACGCGGGCATAAATGTCCAGGAGACGGAGAACATCGTCTTCGAGGGCGCGGCCGCCGCCGTCGCCCGCATCCACCTGGATAGCGCCCCGCCGCAGGCGACCCTCGACGCCATGCGGGCGGAATCAGCGGACATTATTGAGTTGAGTGTGTTGAAGCTGTAGTGCGTGGAACCGACGCAAAAACTGCCTCGACAGGTTGTGCCAGTCCGTGGCCATGGCCACGGTGTTGACCACGAACTCGCATCGACCGAACGCCCAATCTGCCAATAGTTTGAATTCACAAATTCAAGTCCGTGGTCCGTGGCCACTTCTTGCTGGCCACGGACTTTGTCAGGCGCAAGCGCGGAAAAAAACCGCTGCTAAGCTGCGTTTCGACTGTAACTCGTTTAGAATCGGTGAGAGTTACTCCACGTTCGCGCTGCGCGCTCGCTATAGTTTGCCGCACGACGACGTGGGTGGCCTGGCTTCCGACGCTGCCGTCGCCCGCATCCACCTGGATAGCGCCCCGCTGCCGGGGAGCCTGGACGCCATCCGGGCGGATATCTGGGCCATCTCCATCTTCTACCGCGGCCGAGATTCTGGCGTGCGAAAGCGCCGCCAATCGATGCCGAGTTTGCGCATACGGCCCCGAAGTGTGTGTGGGTTGATTTTCAGCAGTGCTGCCGCCCCGTGGGGACCTTCAATTCGCCCACGAGTTTGGGTAAGGGCACTTTCGATATGTTGAAGCATCGCAGTCTCGAGGGAGACCGATTCATCATCCAGCACACGCGCCGCGTGAATTGATCGCGGTTCCACATCGGGCGATGGACCGCCACGAGGCGTCGCCACACCGATGGCTTGTGCGACCTCAAGCGATCTACCATTTCCGAGAATGGCTGCGCGCTCGATGACAGCTTTCAGTTCGCGAATATTCCCCGGCCAGGAATAGGTGAGCAGTAACCGGATATCGTCCGGCGTTGGCACTTGCGGTATCAAACCCAGCCGTTGAGCAGATCGCAACGCGAAGTGGGACGCCAACGCGGGGATGTCTTCTCTTCGGTCTCGCAGCGGGGGCAGATGGACTGGGAAAACGGCAATCCGATACCAGAGGTCTTCCCGAAATCGACCGTCCTTGATCATCTCTCGAAGATTGCGATGCGTGGCCGCGATGATGCGAACATCGACCGTAAGTTGTCGTTCACCGCCGACCCGCTCAAACGTACCGTCTTGCAGGATGCGCAGCAATCGAATTTGGACAGCAAATGGCAATTCACCACATTCATCGAGGAGGAGCGTCCCACCGTCGGCGCGTTCAAACCAACCCTTGCGGGACCCGACCGCTCCGGTGAAACTTCCCCGTTCGTGGCCGAACAATTCCGAGTCGATCAATTCCGGAGGAATGGCTCCGCAATTAACACGCAGAAATGGTTTCCCGACACGCGGTGAGCGCGAATGAATCGCGCGGGCGACGACCTCCTTGCCGCTTCCCGTTTCGCCGAGAATGAGCACCGGTACATCAGACCGAGCCACCAATTCCACCTGGTCCATGACCTCCTTCAAGCCGCTCTCGGCGCCGACGATGGCGTCGGAAATGTCCGGCCGACCGAGCCTCGAAAGAAGCGATCGATTGTCTGCCTCCACTGCTTCACGTAAGGTCGTTAGCTCGCGGACACGTCGGTCATTTTCGATGGCGATGGTCAATGGTTCTAAGAGGGCCTGAACCAGCTGCTGGTGCTCCGAGTCGAAACGGGCCGATGGTTTGCCCGTCAACACAAGGACTCCTGCGGGGCCCTCCTCTGTATTCAATGGCCCGGCAATAATCCTTCCGTCCAATCCGCTGGGCAACAATCCCGGCAGATCATGTTGTACCTGCCTGGCCGTCTCGCTTAGTATTCGACCTTGCCTGCACCAGTGTAGAATTCGATCCAATTCTTCAGTGGAACACTCACTTCGGGTGCGCAATCGCTCGATTGGCTCTCCTAGACTCCCGCCGGCAACCGTTTCCAGCGCGGAGCGGGTCAGATCAATGTGTCGAACCAGCAGCGCATTGGCCGGAAGTCGCTTCCCAAGAATCGGGGCCAGCCGCGCTACCGAATCGCCGATTTCGATGTGGCGACAGACTTCGCGCCAAACCTCCAGCAAGACTGTGGATACTCGTTGCATATGACAGATAATACCATTCTATTTGCTCGACATCCATCGTATTCAACGGTTTGAAGCCGTCATATTCGACGGCACATTCGACTTTACTGGTGAACGCCCTAGGTTCGAATGCGCGATTGCTGGATTCCGCCCATGTATCAATTCGCCGTAAGTGCCATGGAAGGTATCAGTTAAGCTCTACGACGATTTACACTCCCTCAGCTCTTGGCATCTTAAACTTTGCCTCCGGCATGGGGACTGCATTGCACGCGGACGCTAGATTCGCGGCTCGTGCGTTACGGGCGTGCGGGAACATTCGCCACTGCAAACCTGGGAGGCTCGCGACGTGTGGAAAAAGTCACTCATTGGAGTCGGCGTTTTGTTCCTCAGTGCGGGAGCAGTATGGCTGATCGCCGCGGGGGTTTCGGCGCCGCCAAACACGATCGAACTCCTGAATGTGTCGTACGATCCAACCCGCGAGCTATGGCGTGATCTCAACGCGGCGTTCACGGCGGATTTTGAGAAACAAACGGGAACCCGCGCTTCCATCAAGCAATCTCATGGAGGTTCGGCCACGCAAGCGCGTTCCGTAATCAATGGGCTGGAAGCGGATGTCGTCACACTCGCCATGTGGCAGGACACTGACGCGATCCGCAGGAACGGTCTACTTGCCCAGGGATGGGAATCGCGGCTGCCAGAAGGCTCACTCCCTTACTTTTCGACAATCGTGTTTGTTGTTCGCAAAGGGAATCCGAAAGCGATCAAAGACTGGCCCGACCTAGTGAAGGGTGACACTCGCATCATTACGCCGAATCCCAAAACCTCCGGAAACGGCAAGTTGAGTTTCCTAGCGGCTTGGGGATCCGTTATCGAACGTGGCGGATCACAGGAAGATGCCCGCGTTTTTGTGACGGAATTGTATCGGCGCGTTCCAGTGCTCGACACCGGCGCCCGCGGCTCGACCACAACGTTTGCTCAGAAGAAGATGGGCGATGTGCATTTGACTTGGGAAAACGAAGCGCACCTTGAGGTGAAGGAATCAGCAGGCGACTTGGAGATTGTGTACCCTCCGGTTAGCATCCGCGCGGAGCCGCACGTTGCAGTCGTCGATGCCAACGTCGATCGAAAGGGAACACGGGCCGCCGCCGATGCTTACTTGCGTTTCCTTTACACCGACGAGGCCCAGGAACTAATTGCTAAGCACTTTTATCGACCGATTAACCAATCAATCCGCAAACGACAGAAACAATTGCCTGAACTCACGCTATTCCCGATCACCCTCGTTGCGAGGGATTGGGACGAAGCGCAGCAACGATTCTTCTCGGAAGACGGAGTGTTCGATGGCATTTTCAAACGTTGACGTAGCGTCTGGACCAAGGAATCCTCTTATGTTTGACGTGCCCGAAACCCGGAGTCGCCTCGAACGGCAGATCCGCGTACGAACCGACCGTCAGGTTCGGGATCTGGCCGTGGAAGTCGTGGCTGAGGCGGTGACTCTACGGGGCGTGGCCCGTTCCTATTACGTGAAACAGCTCGCCCAACACAGTGTTCGCGATCTACTGCCCCTGGTTAGCCTGCGCAACGCTATCGTTGTTGAGAACGTACACGCATGATCACCCGTTCAACGAAAGGGGAAGCCCCTATGGCACGTTGGGTCTTACTAGTTTCTCTCATAGCTTCGAGCGCCTCGCTTTCCGGCTGCGACCGTGACAAACTGGTGACGTATCCAGTGCGCGGCAAGCTCCTATTCGATGGCAAACCAGTAGCGTATGCCACCATCGCATTTCATCCGCTGGAACCGAACGAAGGAAAGCCTATCCGGCCAGTCGCCACCGTTGACGCGGACGGGAGTTTCACACTCTCCACCTATGGCAAGAACGATGGCGCACCGGCGGGCGAGTACATCGTCACCGTAGAGTGGCGGCGTGCGGAGAAGACACAGGGCGGGGACTACCAGCCAGGCCCTAATCGTTTGCCGGCACGTTATGGCAAGCAGGAAACCTCGCACTTGCGCGCCATGGTTGAACCTGGCCCGAATGACCTCCCGATATTTCACTTAAAGAAGTAGTCTCTTTGGCTTTCCGGATTTTTCCCACCGATCGGAGAACGAAATCCATGAAACTCGCAGTACGGAATCGTCTTGCATTTACACTTATTGAGCTTCTCGTGGTCATTGCGATCATCGGCATTCTAATCAGCCTGTTGTTGCCGGCAGTGCAGAAAGTGCGCGAGGCCGCCAATCGTGCCAAGTGCTCGAACAACCTCAAGCAGTTGGCGCTGGGGCTGCACGGCCATCATGACGTAAAAGGCCACTTGCCCAGCAGCCACAACACACCGGGTGTACCACGGCAGGGATTCATGCTTCATATCCTGCCGTTTATCGAGCAAGGGCCACTCTGGTCGCAGTACGATTTGAACAAAAACTGGTACGATCTCGAAAATCGACCCGTCGTAAGCCAGCGGATGATCATCGGCGAATGCCCGTCAACGCCGAACACGGGGCGTCTGGATGGGAAGCCGGAAGACAACCCTTGGATTCCCTTCGTGCCCGCCATGGACTATGGCGCGACGACCCACGTTGCCGACCGCTTGGTTACGGCCGGGCTCGTTGACAAGCCCGGTCCGGGCGCTATGCCCAAGAACTCAGTGCCGCGCTTCGCCGAAGTGTTAGATGGGCTGTCAAATACGATCCTCCTTGCCGAGTCGAGCGGAAGACCGAACAATTGGCGCGCCGGTCAGATCTACGGCGACTTGCCGGACGATCGTGTCAATGGCGGCGGCTGGTGTCGGGCAGCGACCGACTTCTCCCTGGAAGGCTCGACATCCGACGGCAGTGTTTTTCCGGGACCGTGCGCCGTCAACTGCACGAACGGCGAAATAAGCAACACCTATCCCCATCCGTACTACGGCACTAACGGATCGAGCGCGGTGTACAGCTTCCACTCGGCTGGCGCCAACACCGTCTTTGCCGATGGCTCAGTGCATTTCATCAAGCAATCCATCAGCATCAAGGAGTTCGCCAAACTCGTCACTCGACAAGGAGGGGAGGTCATAACCTCGGATTTCTAAACCGCACGACTACCTTTGCTCCGCTAGCGCCGTCGAGAATTCTCGTCTACGTTCATCCATTCCGTAACCGCTCCAATATGATGCAAACGGTTCACCGTCGAGTACTACCTGGTTTCTCGCTCAGCCTAGGTTACACCTGGCTCTATCTCACGTTGTTGGTCCTTATCCCGCTAGGGGCTTGCGTGCTCAAGGCGGCTTCGTTAACACCCCGACAGTTTTTAGCAGCGGTTACGACGGAGAGGGCAATCTACGCCTATGGACTCACCTTTGGCGCATCTCTGATGGCGGCGGCGCTTAACGCCATATTTGGCACCCTCATCGCGTGGGTGTTGGTGCGCTACCACTTCCCGCTCAAACGCGTGTTCGATGCCTTGGTCGATTTACCGCTGGCGCTGCCCACGGCGGTGGCCGGTCTGGTCTTCTCGAACTTGTATGTCGAGTCCGGTTGGCTTGGTCAAATCCTCGTCCCTTGGGGAATCGAGGCGGCCTATAGTCGCCTTGCGGTGGTGCTGGTTCTCACCTTCGTCGGCCTGCCATTTGTCGTTCGCACCGTCGGGCCGGTGCTGGAGAGCATCGATCTCGAGTTGGAAGAAGCCGCTATCTCGCTCGGTGCGACGCGTTGGCAAACATTCCATCGCGTGATTCTGCCGATCGTGTTTCCCGCGCTCATGGCCGGCTTCGCAATGGCATTGGCGCACGGGTTGGGAGAATACGGCTCGGTCATCTTCATCTCCGGAAACAAGCCGTTCGAAACTGAAATCGCCCCGGTGTTGATCGTGGCCCGGCTCGAAGAATTCTCCTATGCGGAAGCGACCGCAATTGCCGTGGTTCTATTGCTCGCGTCATTCACCTTACTGGCGTTGATCAACCTTCTCGACCGCTGGACGCGGAGGGTGACCGGATGAGTGAGCAGCTACGGCCTGCATGCCGGGATAATTGGTTGGCGCGCTGGACGCTGACAGGTATCGCGATGGCCGTGATCGCCGTGCTCGTCATCATTCCGCTGGTCGACGTGTTTTATCAAGCCTTCCGCGGTGGCTTGGCCCTCTACTGGCAAAACCTCGTGCGCGATTCGGACACGCGACACGCGATTTTACTCACTCTCATCGTCGCGCCCACTTCAGTGTTTTTGAATCTCCTCTTTGGTGTCGCCGCGGCGTGGGCGATCGCGCGCTTTCGCTTTCCAGGGCGAACATTGCTGATCACTTTGATCGATGTGCCACTTTCCGTGTCGCCGGTCGTGGCCGGACTGCTGTTCGTCCTTCTGTTCGGGTTGCAAGGCTACTTTGGCCCGTGGCTCCGCGATCACGGGATCAAAATCATCTTTGCCATTCCGGGTCTGATCCTGGCAACCACATTCGTGACGCTCCCGTACGTAGCTCGGGAACTGATCCCGGTGCTCGAAGCGGTCGGGCCTGAGGAAGAACTAGCCGCCGTTACATTGGGCGCCAGCGGCTGGCAGATCTTTTGGCGAGTGACGTTGCCCAATATCAAATGGGGACTGGTGTACGGCCTGATCCTGTGCAATGCCCGAGCCATGGGAGAGTTTGGCGCTGTTTATGTTGTTTCCGGCCACATCACCGGAGGAACGGACACCATTCCCCTGCGCGTGGAGAAACTCTTCCAAGAATACAACATGCCGGGTTCGTTCGCCGTGGCGTCCGTACTGACGCTCCTGGCCTTGTTGACGCTCGGCGTCAAGGCCGGACTTGAGGGAAAACGGCATCATCCCGGATCGGAGCCGCCCGCATCCAACCGCGAGGGGCACGACGCATGAGCATATCGGTCAAGGAAGTTTCCAAACGGTTCGGTAGCTTTCGAGCGCTCAACCGGGTGAGCGTGGACGTTCCCACCGGCGCGCTCGTCGCGCTGCTCGGACCCTCCGGCTCCGGAAAGACGACGCTCCTCCGCATCATCGCCGGACTTGAATCCCCCGATCAAGGCTCGGTTTGGTTCAACGACGAGGAGATCACGCACCAAGCGGCCCGCGACCGCAACGTCGGGTTTGTATTTCAGCATTATGCCCTTTTTCGGCACATGACGGTTTTCGAGAACATCGCATTCGGCCTTCGCGTGCGACGCCGGAACAGCAATGAAGTGAATAGCCGGGTGAAAGAACTTTTGCACCTCGTTAGGCTGGAAGGACTGGACCAGCGCTCGCCATCGCAGCTATCAGGAGGGCAGCGGCAGCGCGTGGCGCTCGCGCGAGCTCTGGCCGTCGAGCCGAGGGTTTTGTTGCTCGATGAGCCGTTTGGCGCGCTCGACGCCAAGGTGCGACAAGAGTTACGTCAATGGCTCCGCCGCCTACACGACCAGATCCACACGACCAGCGTGTTCGTTACGCACGATCAAGAAGAAGCCTTCGAACTCGCGGATCGTGTCGTCGTCATGCGGGAAGGGCGAGTGGAACAGATCGGGGCGCCGCAAGAAGTATTCGACCATCCAGCCAGTACTTTCGTCATGGAGTTCCTCGGCAACGTGAATACCTTTCACGGACGCGTCGCCAACGGGCGGTTTATCGCAGACACGAATTCAGATTCTGAAATTACGGTGAGCGATTGGCAGGTTCCGTACCCCGACTATCCGCATGCCGACGTTCGCCCGGCGACTGTCTACATCCGACCGCATGAGTTCGACATCGCGCCGACCAAGCAAAGCGAATCGAGTCTTAAGGCGACTGTGCTGTATGTTAACGCCGCGGGCCCATTTGCAAGAGTGCGCCTGCGTAGCGCCTATTCACAGTCCGTAATGGAAATCAACGTCGACACGACGTGCATTGCTAAACTGTGTCTCAAGGCGGGCGATTCGATCTATGTTTCGCCACGGCGTGCTCACCTGTTTCTGCGTGCAGATGGGTAGGCCGCCTCTCCCCGAAATGGCGTCGCCATCATGGTAGGCCAATTTCAGACGTGGGTAATGCCGGGCTTCACTTCCGGCAGATGAGGGAGCGGAGCTTGCCGGCGATGTGCGTCGCCGCGGGTGGGTCGTAGTTGGACATGACGGCGACGTCGTAGCCCAGATCGGAATAGATGTCGAGCTGGGAGCTGATCCCGAGGAAGCCGCCGCCGTGGCCGACGAGGCGGTGGCCGTTGACCACTTCCTCCGAGAAACCGTAGGCGTATTTCTCTTTGGGATGCGACTCCACCTTGCCGGCCATGATCAGCTCGGTCTGTTCCGGGCCGAGCAGGCGGTGGTCGCGGAGCGCCCGCGCGAACCGAATCAAGTCCTCGGCGGTCGAGAAGCCGCCGCCGGCCGGCCCGCCTTTGACCACGTGCAGGAAGAGGTTGTTGCGCCGGGGGCCGGCGATGGACTGGCCTTGCATATTCATCCGCGTGTAGCCGGTCGCTAGGTTGGGCGTGTCCTGGTCCATCTCGTAGGCGTCGGTGTCGGCCATGCCCGCCGGCTTGTAGACATGGTCGCGGACGTAGTCAAAATAACTCTGGCCACTCACCTTCTCGATGACCGCGCCCAGAATCATGAAGCCGGCGTTGCTGTAGCGGAACCGCGCGCCCGGCTCGAACTCCAGCGGTTTGTCCACGAACAGAGAGAAGAAGTCCTGCACCGTGCGGAAGCGGTCCTTGGCCGCCTCCATGTATTTGTCATTGAAATAGTCGCCCACGCCGGACGTGTGGGTCAGCAGGTGGTGAAGGGTGACCTTCTCGGCCACAGCCTTGTTCGGGTAGTCGGGGAGGTGCTTGCCGACGGGGTCGGTGAAGGCGAGCCGGCCCTTCTCGGCAAGCTGGGCGACGCAGACGGCCGTGAACATCTTGTTCATCGAGCCGAGGTTGAACTTGGTGTCCGTGCGGTTGGGGACGTCGTGGGCCCGGCTGGCCAGGCCGTAGGCCCGGCAGAAGATGGGTTTGCCGTCATGGGCCACCACCACGCTGCCGGAGAAGAGGTCGGCCGCCACCAGCTTGGCCAGGTAGGCTTCCGCGGAGGCGGCGATTTCCTCGTCCGATAGCCGCTTCGCGTTGCCCGGATCGGGCGGCGGGGGCGTTGCGACGGTCCACTGCGTGACGGCGTGCGGCGGCTCGGGGGCGACCTTGACCGAAACGCGCAGCCATGACTCGGTTACCGGGAACTGAGCCAGGGCGACCAGTTCGTGGGCCGCGGAACTCTCGATTCGGGCCAGCTCCGGGGCGCCGCCGTTTTCCTGATAGAGCCGGATCCCGCCGGTGGCCCGCTGCTGCGCCGTGCCACGGGCCAGCACGTCCTCGGAAAAATTCTCGGTAATGAATCGCTGGAGGGCCTCCGTCTTGCCCGAGCCGAGGGCGTCGAGCCACCCGGCGAGCAGGCGGCCGGCGGGGGTGTCCGGCATCTTCACGGCGGCCTTCGGATCGTCCGCGCCGGCCAGCGCGGCGAGGACGGACAGGGCCAGGACGGTCATTAGCCGGGTCTTCATGACAATTTCTCCCTTGGGTTAGGCGTGGTTAGCCGCGGGCCGGATGCTGCCAGATTCGTCCAGCGTGTGGCTTCGGCTTTTGTGCAACACGGCCAACAGACCGCTACCGACCCTATCTAAGAAGACGAGCAGGGAGAACATAAACTTCAATGCAGATGGCTACCTTCTCGGCTCATATCGCATCGCCACCGCCCCGGAGGCGAATTCCAGCCGGCTCACGAGCTTCAAGTCAACGTACTTCGATAGCCCGGCGAACAACGTCGGCCCATGGCCCGCTATCCTGGGTTGGACCACGAACTCGTACTCATCGATCAATCCCAGCTCCGCCAACGCCAGCGGGAGCTTCACGCCGCCCACGCCGATTCCCTTGCCCGACTCACGCTTGAGCTGCTGAACGGCCGTACCCAGATCCCCGCGCACGAGTTCCGCGTTCCAATCGACCCGCTTCAACGTGCTCGACACGACGTACTTCTTTGCCGCGTCGATCGTCCGGGCGAAGGGCTCCATCCAGTCGGCCATCCAATCAGGCCTCGCTCCCGTCGCCGGCGGCCGCCACGCTGCCTCCATCATTTCGTAGGTTACCCGGCCGAAGAGTAGGGCATCGGCCTGGGCGAGGTTCTCGGCCCAGTAACGATGCAATTCTTCGTCCGTCGAGCCTGCCCGATGATCGCAGCACCCGTCCAATGTGATGTTGATGGAATATCGCAGTGGTCGCATTACGTGCTCCTGAAGCGGGCGAACGACACGGATCAAATGCCGGGACAATCGTCCGGCTGACTTCAAACTACACGACGTGCCCGCCGCGGTCAGGCGCAGCGGGTGGTTATGAATCTGCTTGAGCTCCTAGAGCGTTGAAAATACCGTCGATATTTGCGCGGAGCTGTTCTGTTTGCTTTTCCTGCCATAGTTGGTGCCCATCAATTCCGCGATGGATGATGGCTTGGTGTGTATCGTCGGGATCATTACTTGAAGTATGCGCGATGAGATCACTTGAAAACGCGACCGCCTGGTGGTCAGCGTATTTGAACACATCCATCAAGCAGCTAATCGCCAGCGCATGGACTTCGGGTGGCGAGAGTCGATTAGTCTGACCAACCGCGAAAACCATCCCGAACGCAAAGCTTGCAAGAATCTGCCGTTGTAACTCAGTGGTGCGTTCAAAAGGAATGCCAACGACGCCAAAAAGATCGGATGCCATCGAGGCAATTTCTTGTCGAATGGGCAAAAGGCGTTGATCCATGCAATCACCCGCTTCCGCATAACGCTTCACTCACCTGCCGGGGCATTCGTCCGGCTGACTTCAAACTACACGCCGCGACTGCGCCGGTCAGGTGCCGCGGATGGTTCGGCCTTGATGTGCTGTCGAGTTGCCCGCGGCCTCACTTCTTTGTCGCTGAGGTGACGCCGCTGTAAGGGTAGTTGGCCGCCGTGTCCCATGCGAGTTCCTGCAACGCGCGGCTGAGCTTCTCGTCCCACGCCTCCCGGTTGGCCCGTTTGAGCAGGCCGGGCATGGGCAGGCCGACCGGGCTACGGTCGTACAGCACCGCGTAATGCAGGTATGTGTTGAGCGCCTCCAGCGGGGCCGACGGGTGGCTTATCGCGTCAATGAACAGCTCCCCTTGTTTGGTCAGGCCGGGCGCCTCTTTGTGGGCAATCCGGGTCCGCAACGCCACCAGTGCCTGGGCGCTGGGCACCAGGAACAGCACCTTCTTGCCCCCGCCGTACTTCTTGTTGATGTCATCGGCCTGGGCCTCGGCCGCCTTGATGTTGCGCTCGTAGAGCTTCTTGATCTGGTCCGGCGTCTTCTCGCGATCGACGTTGGCGAACGCGCCCTTCGGGAAGTCCTGGTTGTCGATGTCCCAGCCGCCCCAGGTGATCTGGACCAGGAAGCGCATGTTCGGGTTGTGCTCCAGCCCGAGCTTGACGAAGTTCTCGACGCCCTCGTCGGGGAACTGGATCGGCGACATCACGAACACGTCCACCTCACCCGTCTTCAGGGCCTTCTTGGCTTGGTTCTTGTCCTCGGGCAACTCCCAGTGCTGGAGGGTCCTGGACGCACGGAGCTCCTGAACCCCCACCTTCTTGTGGCCCTTGATTTTGGCCGACTCGACCAACTCGCCGAGGGGATCTGGTACATGCCTCATACCACTGTGTGATGCGAAGAACACCCGCTGGCCCCTAGGCGGGTTAGACGGGTCGGCCGTTTCATCGCGCGGCTGTGAGCGAACCGGGATCGTCAGGCAGCCCAGCAAAATCAGGGCCAGCGACACCACTTTGACCATCGGACTCCTCCCTCGTAGTTGGTCGTCGAGCGCACTCGCCGTACCATCGCCTCTGCGGCGGGACAACAAGCTCAGCAGCGGCGGGGGCGGGAGCGGCAGGGAACCCCGGAGAGCCAGTCTGCCCCCGCGGTCAGGTGCAGCGCTTGGATACTCATCATGGCCTCGTTGGGATGGGCGGAAGCCTGTCCCAGAGTAAACGAGCTCAAGGGCAAGCCTTGGCTCAGCGTGGTTATCGGAAGGATGCACCTTCCGCCACGATTTAGCGGGCTCGGGCTCCACCCACCCCAAGGAGACCATGATGAAGTTCTACACCAGACAACACGGATTTTATTGCGGCGGCGATCTGCACGCCAGGACGATTTCGATCTGTATCCTCGATCCTGCCGGGACGATCGTGCGCCAAGCCACCATCGCCGCCGACCCCGGCGAGTTCCTTCGTGCCATCACACCCTTTCGCGATGATCTCATTGTCGGCGTCGAGTGCATGTTTGCCTGGTACTGGCTGGCCGACTTGTGCCAGCGCGAACAGATCGCCTTCGTGCTCGGCCATGCGCTGTACCTCAAAGCGATTCACGGCGGCAAGGCCAAGACCGACGCCATTGATGCCGAGAAGCTAGCGCGCGTTCTTCGCGGCGGCACCTTTCCCCTGGCCTATGTCTATCCCACCGGCATGCGCGAGACTCGCGACTTGCTGCGGAGACGGATGTACCTGGTGCATCGCCGGGCCGAGGCACTCACGCATCTGCAAATCCTCAATAGCCAGTACAACCAACCCGCTCTGACCAAGAAGCTCAGCTACGCGGCCAATCGCGTGGAACTGAAGCTCGCGGAACGCTTCACCCACCCGAGCGTCCGCAAAAACGTGGAGACCGATCTGACCTTGATCGATTACTACGACGAGTTGATCGGCGAGTTGGAGTTATACCTCACGCGCAGTGCCAAGGTAGACGACGTGCAAGCGTATTATCGCTTGCAGACCGTCCCGGGCGTGGGCAAAGTGCTGGGGTTGGTGCTGCTCTATGAGATCCACGACATCCGCCGCTTCCCGGAGGTCGGGGATTTTCTCTCCTACGCGCGGCTGGTTCGGTGCGTGCATGAGTCGGCCGGCAAGGTGCAAGGGACCGGCGGGCACAAGATCGGCAACGCTCATTTGAAGTGGGCGTTCTCCGAGGCAGCGTGTTTATTGTTGCGTGCCAATGAACCAGTGCGGCATTGGTTGGCGCGGCGCGAGAAGCGCTACGGCAAGCGACGGGCCCTGGCAACTTTGAAAGCTCGGCTGGCACGGGCCGTGTACCACTTGTGGCGTAAAGGAGAAGCCTTTGAGTTGAAGCGCTTTCTGGCGAGTTGATTGCCGGTCGGCGCCGGGGAGCTGTGCGCCGAACTGGGGCAACAAGGGAGGAGCGTTCGGCGGATGCCATTGATCTGGGACAGCGAGCCCGCACGGCAGCGCTACGCCAAAGTTCCCGACCCCGAAGCGTTTGGATTGGCCCCCGGCGTCACCGGTTTTCCGAAGAACTTAGAGGAGTGTGATGGACGGTGAACCGAGTGGCTGCCCGCGCGCCGAGCTATGACCTAACTGGACCCCCGAAAGGAGGAGTCCATCATTTTGATGAGCCGGCGCCGCGGTACGGATGAGTTTCTCGGGCGCGGCAACTTCACATGCCGCAGTCGTCCGGCTCGGAAGAGCCAGACGGCCGACCCTTGGAGGAGTGTTTGGAGCAGCCCCTTGGCTGACTCACCAAGTCGAATCAGTTCGGTGCAGGCGTTGGGTTCAAGCGTCAATCACATTCCAGACGTAACGCTACGAAGGAGAAGAATCACTCCCCGTTCGCGGTGCGCCTATTGACTTCCGAGGCCATAGGAGGGTTCGGCATCTTTACCCGATCCTCTCACACTCCAAGATGTAATGCCCATTGCCTTGGTCGTCTTCCCATGCGTTCGTTTCACTGACCTCAGCGAAGGACTCTTGTTGTTCATCTCTGGTAAGGATTGCCCTTCCCGTTTCGTCCGTTCGACTGAGCCACGGCGTCGTTTCGAGAAAGATATTTGCGATGCGCCACTCGTGCTGCAAGGCCGGCATTCCTGGAAGTGAGTGAAGCTCTTCAAAATAGAAGAATGGGTCGATGCCCAAATAAATCTCTCCTTGGATCCAAGCACCCCTCTTGACGGCCGACGGCGGCTCGTAGTTCTGGTAGGCCATGACGCCAAAGTCGATAACCCAAGAGGCTCGACTTACAAAGACGACTTGTCCTCGCACTCGATACCGGCTCGCCTGGATGCGCTCGAACGAGGCTTCGTGGGACCGGGTGACCTCAATGGATTGCGGGTAGAACTCAAGCGCGAACTTTGCCGCAGCCCCGACGCGAAAGTCGCCGTAGTTGCCGTCTTGGATGATCCACGAACTGACGCCTACGAACAGCATTCACTTCACCGCTCTTGGTGCCGAACGACACAGCTCAGCAGCCGGGGCCGCTGAGCAACCTTTGAACTCCGAAGTACCGTATTGCGGCCTCGGTCTGCTTCTGCGACTTGTTAGACGCCCTCGAATGGCAACCGACCCCCGCGAGTACGCCACCCCTACCAGGTCTGTACCTGTCAAATGCCTCATCGGGAAGTCTGCTGCCCGAGTTCTTGGGCGAGCCCGATGAGAGCTTGAGCGACACGATGTCTCCTTGGCCAACGGCTGTCCGACCTGCTTACTAGCCCCCCTCGCGCTTGAACTCGAAGCGCCGGGGGGTGCCACCCTTGGCCCAGCCGATCGAGGCGCTCAGCACACCCTCGGCCGAGAGCTCGTACACGATGCGCTGCGGCGAATCGTGGCGCGGGTTCTCGAACACGGCGCGCGTTTTGCCCAGGCCCAGCTCGGTGAGCACGAACTCGGTCGCCGTGCGGCCGCCGGGTTGTGCGATGTAGACCAGCCCGCCGTCGCGCTCGACGATGCGCAGGTACTCGAACGCGACCATCTTGCCGCTCTTGTTGACGGTGCGCGATACGGCGAGCATCGCGCCGCCCAGCGGCGGGCTCCATCGCTCCTCGATCGACGTCGCCCCTCCCTGACCCCTCGTTCCGACCCACGCGCCGGCGAGCCACGCCATGTCGCTCATCGTGGCCTTGGCCGGCGCGGGCAGCGCGATGTCCTGCGGATGGCGGAAGAGCGACACCGATGCCTTCCCCGTGGGTGGATCGAGCGTAACGCTTGCGAGCATTCCGTCGGCCGTGGGGCGCAGCTCCCACCGGATCTTGCGCGCGTTGTCCGAAACGCGCGTGGGCTCGCTCTCGTACACGTACGCGCCGTCCTTCCATTCACCGCGGTAGCGCGAGCCCCCGTATGGCGAGGGGACTTCGGTGGGCGAGCCGTCGAGCGCCATGCGAATTTCGCCTTCACGCCGCACCACGACGAACGCATCTTTCTCGATGCGATACTTGACCTTCGGTCCCATGTTGGGCGTCTGCTGCTCGCTTGTACGGCCCGCGGTGCGGTCCTCGACGTATACCCACTCACCGTCCAACGCGCGCAACCCGTCGGGCTGCGCCGAAAGCGCGCTCGCGGCCAACGCCGCAGCGAGGGTTGCGTGTAGTGCGAGCGCTGTTGCCGGCCAAGTGCGCAAGTGCATTGCGGAGTCCCCTTTCGAGTTGCGATCAACAAAGAGTAGCGGTATTGCTTATGTCCCTGTCGTCCGAACTCGTGATTATCTAACGGGCTCATCGGGATATTATGCGACCATGGATTACGTTTCAACCGCCGATCTTTCAAATCTCTCAGAGAGTTGGAGCGAATTCGGGCGCGCGAATTGACCGAGCAATTCTTGCGCGGTCCTAACGATATAATTCAAAGATCAAGTGTACAACTTCAACGCAATGTGAACGCTCCGCCACTGCAACATAGTCGGGGCGACTGGATTTGAACCGTCTCGCTTCCCGCTGCAATTTCTGCCGCGCTGGTGCGCGCTCCGGTCCGAGACGCAGAAGCTAGGTCGATCAGACAAAGGGTCCAATTCTAAGCTGTCGCGAACAACGTCGGCCCATGGCCCGTTAGCACGGGCTGCACGATGAACTCGTACTCATCGATCAATCCCAGCTCCGCCAACGTTACTTGCCTTCCGTGGCAGGCTCAGGCACCTCGCCGGTAACGTGCACTTGAAAGTCCTGCCGAAAATGCGGCACGGGGCGGAGTGGGAATGGAGGCGCGCCCCAATCCAGGTTCATGCCCGCTAACCGTTCGCGAATGCGTTGGAGGTCCCAGACCAACATGGTTCCACCGGTTATCGCCGCCAGCTTCGTGCCGTCAGGACTGAAGGCCGTCGGCCATGCGGCAGTGGGCTGAAGTGTAGACAGGCGAGCGAGCTCGCGCCCGTCCGCGGGATCGGCGAGGAGGATGTGCTGCGCTGTCAGACTCAGAGCTATCATCCGGCCGTCGGCGGTGAAAGCCGCTCTGGTCATGTCAAGGGTCGCGGGGATGAACCGCTCGAGGTTCCAGGTTCCGGTTCGCCAAAAGTGATAGCCGTTGTCGGAATCTTCTTCGTCCGAGGTGGCGGTTACAAGCCATCTGCCATCGGGACTGAAATAAGCCCAGAACGCTTCATTGCTCGGCACATTGCCCGGGCGAAGGACTCGGTCTAGCCGGCGCTCGGGCACATTCCAGATTTGCACACCGCGCGTCTTCCAGCCGCCGCCCGCGATCCACTTGCCGTCCGGACTCACCGAGAGCGAGGTTAGTCTAGTGTGTTCGGATCTTAACACGATTGGATCGGCGTCAATGTCACCCTCATCCGGAAGATCCGTAATCACGACACGCGATTTCGTCCTGTCGCTTACAACGAGGGCGCGATGGCCGGGCATCCATTTGGTAGCTAGATCACTCATGTCGCTCGGACGCAGAACGGGAAGAAGGTCCGGGGGACCGATGTAAAATGTTTTCGTGGCGCTGCCGTTACCCAAACGAACCGGCCAGCGATAAGTTCCCCATGTGCTATGTGTAATAAGACTTTTACCGTCAGGGTGAAACAATGCGGGATAAGCACTTCCCGTCCGCACGTGTGCGCGTTCTTCTCCAGTCGCCACGTCCCAAAACCGGACTCCAGTTCGGTCGCCGCTGGCCAGCACCGTGCCGTCGGGGTTGAAATCGGCGGCAAACTGCGAGACGACTTCCCCGTGTTCGACCAGCTTGCCTTGGAATCCCGGGTGCAGCCTCCGGCATTCCAGGCCGTGAGCCAATTCCCAAACGCCCAGATTACTACCGTTGAAAAAAGCGAGTCGGCTGTCGCTTGCCGAGAAACGCCCGAAGTATCCGGGCGCGCCAACAAGAGTTTCGCCCGAAATTGCATCCCATAGCCGTGTGGTCCGGTCCCAACTGGTTGTCGCCAATAAGTAACCGCTTGGAGCGAATTGAAGATGGATGACTGCGGACGTATGGCCGTGCAGCACCGAGACTAGCTGTTTTCGTGGCACGTGCCAGACACTGGTTCTTCCTATGTAGCTGCCGCAGGCGAGTAGTTGGCCGTCAGCACTCCAAGACAAAGCACCAACGCCGTGTGGTGACTGCCACGAGGCTAACTCCTTGCCCGACTCCAACTCGAAAATCCGGATGTGAAGTCCCTCGAACTCGGTAACGGCCACACGGTCGCCACCTGGGTCGAGGCAGATACTGGACACAGCGACATCGTGAAACTGCCGCACTTCGCGGCGATCAACCAGGTCCCAAATCCGAATGCCATTTCTTGGAAGTCCGTATACCAACCAGCGGTCGTTGGGGTGCACCGCTGCAGTATCTGCGTTCGTGCCAGGATTGATGCGCGACGTGAAGACCAGCTCCTTCCGATCAATGTGCCAGAGGTGCAAAAGAACGTCATCCGCACCAGTTAACCAGTAACCGATAAGGAGGTACTGCCCACTCTTGCTGAAGTTGGTCCTTGCATACCAGAACTTCGGCCCTGGATGTGGAACCTCCAACAGTGCGCCATCATCATCGCAGCGCCGGACCAGCACCTTGCCGGTCTCGAGTGTATCGAGTTTGGCATAACGTTCCAGTTGATGGTCGAACTGAGCACCGATAAGGCCGCCCACTTGCCGCTCCCACGAGACCTGCAAGTCGGTAAGGCCGAGGGCGGCGATGGCGTGGTTACGAATTTCAGGAATTCGATTTCGACCCTGAGGATGATCTCGTAGTTCCCCGGCAGCTTCGGTGAGCAAGCGAAGGCTCTCGAATCGTTGACCGATTTGACCGGTATGTTGGATCGCGGCCGCTTGGGAAACGAGGGAATTCGCTAACTCAAGCCGGGCGCGGTCCCGTTCGCCGAGCGCCCAGATTGCTAGCACGGAGGCAACGGCCGCTCCGAGGACGAGTGCGGCCGCTACTGCCGCGGTCAAGCCCGCCACCGCCGGCCGGCGCTTGGCCCACTTCGCCGTTTGTTCCCACCAGCCCACCGGCCGGGCCACGATCGGCTCGCCATTCAGGAAGCGCCGCAGATCACCCGCCAGATCGCCGGCGCTCGCGTAACGCCTCTGCGGTTCCTTCTGAAGGCACTTCAGGCAGATCGTCTCTAAGTCGTGCGGCAATCTCGGCCGAAGGCGGCGCGGCGAGACCGGCTCCAACATCTTGACCTGTGTGAGCATTTCAAGGACCGAATCGGCGACGAACGGCGGCCGACCGGTCAATAACTCATAGAGGATTGCTCCGAGCGCGTAGAGGTCGGCCGGCTCGCGGATGTTTTGCGATCGGCCGCCGGCTTGTTCCGGGGCCATGTACTGCGGTGTGCCGAGAACGGCGCCGCTCTGGGTCGCGCTGACACCGCCTTCGGACTGAATCTTCGCCAGGCCGAAGTCGGTGATCTTAGGGGAGTAGCCAGTAGTCAGTAGACAGTAGTCAGTAGACGACGAAGCCGTCGCGGAACGTTTCCTACTGGCTACTGACTCCTGACTACAGACTACTTTTTGAAGCAGAACATTTCCGGGTTTCAAATCACGGTGCAGTACGCCACGACTGTGCGCGTGTTGAACGGCATCGGCGAGGTCGGCGATCAATTCAGCGGCCAAGCGCGGTGAAACCGGCTCAGTTTGCTGCTTCAGCCACGCCGCCAACGTCGGGCCGGGGCAGTATGCCGACGCAATGTACGAAATCGGACCCGCTTCGCCGGCTTCGTAGACCTGCACGATATTCGGATGGTCCAGCCCGGCGGCGGCTTTCGCCTCGCGATGAAAGCGGTCGCGAAGGTCTGTTGTGAATAGCACTTCAACGCGCGGAACCTTGAGAGCTACTTCACGATTCAATTGAGGATCGTATGCGAGGAATACCCGGCCGAATGTTCCCTCGCCCAGTTCGCGGCGGAGCTCGAAACGGCCGAGTCGGGTGTCGTTCATCGCTATCGAATCCGCCGGTGACTTCGCCTGCGTCTCGGCTGTGTTTGAACGCGGCCAGTGGTGACGGAGCAGGTGCAAGCAAGCCATATGGCCTTGCATCTCCGTCCGCAGTTCGGGCGGAACTTCATCGTCGTTGATCTTGGCCGTGTGCGAATTCCCCGCCACCGCCTCATCACACTCAGCCATTAGTGAGGCGTACAGTTCTTCCGCTGAATCAGGTTTGTCGCTGGTCATGAAGGCGCCTGCAATTTCTGCTCCAACTCTTGGACCGCGCGAGTCCACAGCTTGCGGGCGGCGTTGGGCGTCCGACCGCCGAGCCGTTGCCCGATTTCCTCGAAGGACAGGTTTTCCTCGTATCGAAGGCGGAGGACTTCGCGATACTCATTCGGTAATTTGGTCAACGCTTGCGCCAGCACCGCCTCCTGCTCCGCGCCGCCGACCAAAACGCTCGGCGTGCCGATGTCCGCTTGAAGTGCACTTCCCATCCCCGTCGCCGATCCCGGTAGCGGCGATTCGCGGACGGCATCGCGCTTGCTGGCACGGAAGCGACGCGTGAAGTCAGCGGCGTTGTGAACCAACAGCTGCCGTAGCCACGCATGCCATTCCCCATCGGTGTGACCTTCGAAGCGGGGAAACAACTGTTGGGCATCGAGAAAGGTCTGCTGCACCAGGTCCGAAGCGCCGCCTTTCGCTCGCAGATCGGCGTCGATTTCCCGTTCGGCGAGTTTCAGCAAGAAGTCGCGGTAGCCGTCGAGCGCTTCGCCAAGCGCCTCGCGCGACCCCGCCCGGGCGGCGGATAGCCATTTTCCGGCCTCGGCACTTTCGGCCATGTGCATAGCCTCACGTTTTGCAAGAACGCTTCCCACTATAAGCGCGGCTCCACGGGCGGTCAACAAGTCGAGGCTGAGGAACCGGTTACGGCGCGTTGCGACTTTTTCATTTTTTTCGCGGCCGGTTTTTCGGTTTTCGTCACTTAACAGGGTAGAGGGCCAACTTTCTTAATCGCAACCGAGCATCGGAAACCGCTCATTCATAGGAGAACCAAATCATGTTTCGAGCCTCACGCCGCAATGCATCAACGAAATCCGTCAAGCGTCGGCCGCGTTTCACCCCGCTAATCGAGGCGCTCGAACGTCGTGTCGTGCCGGTGGTCAATGCTCCGGCCAGCTTCCCGGCAACCATCTTGCCCGGATCGGGGCTCGATGGCGTGGTTCAAGTTATCAGCCCGAACGGAAACTGCACGGGAACGTTGCTCTGGACTGCTCGACATGTCCTAACCGCCGCTCACTGCGTTGACAATGACGTGGACATTAGCGTGCCCCCCGACGGAAGACCCGATCAGGGCGACGGCTTTGTCGATACGGGTACTCACCAGCTGCAATTTGATCTACCTGGGAAGATCGTCACGCTCAACGTCTCTGCGGCCAACATCACCGTTCCCAACACGTGGATCGGCCTTGCCAACCAAGGGAGTGACATCGCTATCATGCGCCTTCCCGAACTGGCGCCCTTCGCCGCCGAAAAGCGCCTCATTTATCGGGACACACAGGAGGATACCCAAAACAACGGGGATATGACGTTTCTCGGCTATGGCGGTACGAATCGGACCAACCTCGTCTTAAACGGTGATTGTCCGGGCCCCGTGGGCACAGTGTGCAGCGGTAACTTCGGCAGCACGGGCGATCCACCTCCCTACGTGCTACCACCCGGATCCTTCGGCACCAAACGGCAAGGCTTTAACCACATCGACGCGATCGTCGAAGTCCCCATGAACAGCAACAACCCGCTTAATGAGTATCTGAGATTCGACCTGGACAATCCGGCCAATCCGGCCGATCCCGGTATCACCGGTGAAGCACTGTCGGCGCCCGGTGACTCGGGGAGACCTCTACTCATTTCCGGCTTCATCGCCGGCGTTTCCTCGACCTCAAATCAGCCTTGCTCCTATGGCAGTAACGCCTGGTACACGCGTGTCTCCTCCTTCGCCGACTGGATCGATGACACCGTCGGCGGTACGTACAACCTCGTCGTGGACATGGCCAACCAGCTTCAAGGCAATAACGACATCGCGGACGGCATCAGCATCGTCACGGGAAACATTCCCATAATAGGCGAGCGGTTGTTCATCAGCGTCAACGGCGTGGCCGTGTACGACGATTTCCTCGGGGCGATCAGGAGCATCACGATAAAGGGCTCCGGCGACAACGAGACCTTCAAGATCGAACCGAACAAAGTTGCGATTAAGGTCTCCATCACGATCGACACGAGAGGCGGCCTCGATAAGATTCAGTTTTCCCCGAAACTCGGCAATCTCGATTTGTTCCAAGGGAACGTGAAGGTGATCGGCGCTCCGATCCTCTCCGACGATGCGTTGACCTTTAACGACAGTAATAATGCCGGCACGCAGCGTGTCTACGCGATCACTGACTCGACGGTGGAATTACCCAACAAAACCGTCGTCACCTATGTGGGTCTTGGCACGGTCTACCTCACCGCCGGCTCGGCGGTGGACGCGCGCGTCGACGTGTATGGCACGTCGGCCGTGGCAGACACGTTCATCGAGAACGCCGCCATCGTCAATGTCGGCAAGGGTGAGATAAGCAACATTGTCGGTGACGTTCTTCTTGTCCCGAACCTGACCCGCCTGACCGATCTCACCATCGACGACCAAAGCGCCAGCGAAAAGAAGCTCCTGTTCATCACGGGCAACGATGTGAAAGAGTTTTTATCCGGCGTCATCAGCTTCGCCGGGGTCGGTCTGAAGTCGCTCACCATCAACGCCGGGGATCTCAACGATATCTTGAATGTCAGAGGGACGCCGCAAAATCTCAATGGCAACCTCGTAACGACCATCAACGCCGGCGGCGGCAACGACACTGTCAATGTTGGCAGCTTCTTGGATACCCTGGACAACATCAAGGGATCGCTCACCGTGAATGCGGGCAGCGGCCTGGATGAGATTCACTTTAACGACCAAGGGACGACAACGGCTCAGACCTACACCGTCGCCACCAACAAAACGAACCGCAGCGGCATAGCCCCAATTTTCCACTTCGGCTTCGGCGACTATTTCCTCAACACCGGCCAGGGCTGGGACCCCATCACCGTTACCAGCACGAGCGCTATTCGGGGCACGCGGATCAACTCCGGCGACGGCTGGGACACCATCACGGTCATGCGAAACCTCATCAACACCACGCTGACGGTCGACGCCGGCCCTGGTCTCGACACGATCAACGTGGGCAGAAACAATTTGAATGGAATTGAAGGTACGTTGGATTTGAAAGGCGGCGGTGGCGGCCTCGACACGCTCAAAGTCAACGACGTGACGGGGACGACCGGAAAGACCTACGCCGTTCTTCACAACTCCTTGTTCGTCGCGACGATGGGAGTTCTTTTTCAGGGCATGCAGGAGGTGTACGTCAACGCGAGTGCCAAGGACGACCTGATCAAGGTACTCAGCAATGATGCGGCAACCAAACTGGTTGTGAATGGCCTCGGCGGCAAGGACGAGTTCAACATTGGCTTTGATACCGTTAACGTGAGCGGCGTTTTCGGTACCATCGACGTCAACGGTGGAACCGAAGACGACAAGTTGTTTGTGAATGATGTTACAAGCAACGTCCTCTCCAGGCAATTCGTTATCGACGGCAACAAACTGACGGTCGATGATTCGGGGCCGATCTTCTTATCGACCAACCTCTCGGACGTGCAAAGCCTGACGATCAACGGCGGAACCAACCAGGACCTATTTTTTGTCTATGCGTGCTCCCCGGCGATGGCGCTCACGCTCAACGGCGGCGGCGAACAGGACGGGTTCCATGTAGGCAAGGATTCCCTTGCTGCCATTAGCGGACTCATAAAGGTTGATGGCCAGGCCGGCGGCGCGTGGGGAAAAGTAATTGATACCATCGGCTCGGCCGGGCGGGACTTCACTTGGGCGGGCACCAATGTGAGTTGGGATGGCATCGGCGCTGTAGAAGTCACCAATGTCGTCTACATGGTAGCGCACGGCGGGCACGGCGACGATGTATTCCATGTCCAGGGAACCAGTCTCACCTCCTTCTACGTCCATGACGCGGGAGGCGTAGACACTATCATCGGGCCAAACGTCGCAAATACGTGGACGGAGACAGCCGACTGGTGGGATTCTTTCGGGCCAAATGTGTATTTCCTGTTGGTGGAAAACTGGGTCGGAGGCTCGGAAAGCGACACGTATGCGCTCACGGCGGATCAAAATCCCGTGGTATCAATCGACGGCAAGGGCGGCCGCAACACCCTGGACTACAGCGCGTGGCTCGGCGACGAAGGGGTCAGCGTCAACGTCTACGTCAATCTTCAGACGCAAATCGCCACCGGTGTAACAACCTCGATCACGAGCATCCACGATGTGATCGGCGGACTGGGCAACGATGTCCTCGTCGGCAACGGCGGCAATATGCTGAACGGCGGCGCGGGTCGGGACGTGTTGATCGCCGGGTCCACAGCAAGCACTCTCCTCGGCGGTGACGGCGACGACATTCTCATCGCCGGCACTACGAACTACGACTTCGATCAAGCGTCGTTGAACGCCATCCGCAACTACTGGGCCGGAACGGACGACTACGACACCCGCGTCACCAACCTGATAAACGGCAATGGGGTGCCGGCGTTGAACGCCACCACGATTACCAGCAGCGGCAGTCCCGACGTGCTGACCGGCGGCGCGGACCGCGATGTGTTCTTCGGCGACTTCTCGGCCGACATCACGGACTGGGACGAAGCAACGGAGTCGAAGTTCGCCGTGTGATCCTGTACCGCTAAAAGTCTTTCACAAACGCTCACAAGCCGCCGGGTCAATCCCGGCGGCTCGGGCGGCGGTCGGCAAATGTCACACGGCTTCAACCACGCAATTCCAAAACGCACGAGAAAGAAAGGTAAAGTCATGACGCTTTCATCACGGGCACCGGGCACGCATGGCAACACGAGGCGGACGGTAACGCCCTGTCTCGAAGCGCTCGAAGATCGGTGTTTACTCAGCTACACAATCACCGACCTGGGCACGCTCGGCGGCAAATGGAGCTATGCCTACGGGATCAATGAAGTCGGCCAGGTGACCGGCGAAGCGTCTTTGACGCCGTTTCACGCCCACGCGTTCCGCTGCGACGGGAGCAGTATGGAAAACCTCGGCATCAAACGCGCGTGGTGGACCGCCGGATATAGCATCAATAACTCGGGTGTAGTCGCGGGCCAAGGAAAGCTCCAGGGCATGGATTATGCGCGCGCTCTCACTTTTAGCCCGGGCGGCGCCATTACCATTTTGCCCGCACTTCCCGGAGGCGGCAACTCCGCGTTCGCTCTGAATGACGCGGGGGTTGTCGTCGGACATTCCTGGAACGAGGACATCCCTGCCGGGCATGCCTTTGCCTGGCAAAATGGCCTTATGACCGACTTGGGCACGTTCGGCGGCGTGGAGAGCGAAGCGTACGGCATCAACAACGCTGGCCAGATCGTAGGCCGAGCGGAAACGGCAAGCGGGAACCTTCATGCATTCCGTTGGCAAAACGGCGTCATGACCGATCTCGGCCCAGGCCAAGCCATGGCCATCAACGATCTTGGCCAAGCCGTCGGCACATCTCAGATCGCGCTGCCCATGCTCTTTGGCGCCGGTCCGCTCGATCAGGAAAGCGGGATGGCGCTAGACATCAACAATCTTGGTCAAGCCGTCGGCTTCCGTACTTCCGGGTGGGCCATGCTCTACACCGGTGGAGAAGCCATCCACCTTAACAATGAAATCCCCGCAGGTTCCGGTTGGAATCTCGAAAGGGCCACGGGTATTAACGACGCGGGCCAAATCGTCGGCTTCGGTGATAGCCCAAATGGCTTCGAGCATGGCTTCTTATTGACGCCGACCCGGGAAAATTCCACGGTGGATCCTTCAGTCGTGAGTTCCGTCACGATCGGGTGTAACGCGGCCTCTTCCCACGAAGTGCGACACGTCCCCAATGAGCCCGCGGAGAGGCCACAGGAAATCAACGGCAGCGATTCGTCATCGCGCGAGCCCCACACCGTTGAAACAGTCTCCTTTGTCAAACACACGAGCGCCTCATGCCCTCCGGTCGATGATTGGCTCGGATCGCCCGTGCACACCGATCTGGCGCACATTTGACGCGGGATCCACCGTAATTTGAGTTTTACTTGGTTTTCCGCGGCCGGTTTTCGGTTTTTCGTCACTTAACAGGATAGAGGGCCCTTTTCCTGGATCGCAAACCGAGTATCGGAACCCGTTTTTGAGGGAGGGACGACACATGCTACGCTCCGCAAATCGAAAGGCCGACCGCAAGAGTTCCGTGATCCGCAAGCCGCGCTTCGAGCCGCGACTCGAAGCCCTGGAATCTCGGGTCACCCCGTCGTGTGCGTGGAATCCGGTCACCAAGTTGCTCATTGGAACCGGGGACGACTACGCTCAGTTCATTTACCAACCAGCCACGGGGACGAATATTTGGTGCAACGGCTCTCAGTTCCTCGGCACCACCACCGGCGGCAACATCACGTTTGACGCAGGTCCTGGCACCACTATCGAGGTCGATAACTCAAACTGGGCGAACGGCGGGACGTATGAACTCACCTACTCGAGAATGATTGTCAATGGAAATACCTTCCTCACGTACGGCGGATTCCCAAACATCGACGCGCTGACCTTCAAAGCTGGTAGCGGTGTTAACGATGTCACTATTACCGGGGAAGACCATATTTGGTACGCCTTAACTCCCGTTATGACCGTGGTTGGTGCCGGTGTTACCAACGTCTACACGGATGACAGCGCGGACGCAGCGATGACCTACCAGCTATCCCAGAATCATGAAATCAGCTTTATGGGTGAAGAGATCGCGGCCTATGTCTACAACATCGACCGCCTCACCTTCCTAACCGGTCCCGGTGATGACAACATTATCATTAAGAACACTACCGGACCGCTGCTCGATGGCTTTTATGTGCTGGCCGAAACCGGCGCCGGCAATGATACGCTCACCGTGGACGCCTCCGGCTACTCGGACAATCTGACATTTGCGTTCACCAACATCAACGTGTCGATGGCTTGGCAGAACTTCTACTTCTACCATCCGGAGCTCGAGAACATCGTCCTCCAATCAGGCACCGGGGCCGATCAGATAATCGTGGGTCATGGCGGCACCGGCGGCGCGGGCATTCCCAATCTCACCGTCGACGGCGGCGGGTGCTGCGGCGTGAACACGCTGATTCTCGACGATTCCGCGCAAGTTGGCGGCGAGACCTACACGGTCAGCCCCACTCAAGTGTCGAGTAATACGGATGATTTGATGGTTACGTATAGCCGCATCATCTACTGGAACGTGAAGGGCGGCTCCGGCAATGATTTCTTTCATGTGGGGACCGGCGCCCTGATAAATGGAATGGGCCCGGGCTATGTTTATGGCGGCGGCGGCAACGACTCGCTCAATGTCTACGATAATGCAGCCCCACTCGCGGAATCTTATGCTCTTTACCCCACAGGTCCCGGAGCGGCCACGCTGCTGGTTCCGTCCAGCTTCTTTACGTTGTGGGCCTATGAGTCAATTACCACGTACAACCTCTTCACCGGACCCTTTAAGGACGTGATTGATGTCGTGAACTTCTCCGGCACGCTGCCCGCCATGTCGGTCAACCTCTTCGGCAGCGGCGGCAGCGACACACTGAACTTCGACGACGACTTCAATGTGAATCCCGCGACATACCTGGTGGCTTCATCCGGCACCGGCTCCGGGAGCATCGTCATGCCGTCGACCGGCTTCCATGCTGGTTTCTCAACGGTTGGCGTGGTGAATCTTTACAAGAGCCTCAAGCCGGGCACGGTGGTCAATAAAAGCGGCTACAACCCGGCGCATTACGTGTTGAATATCTTCCCGATCAAGGATGTGGATCAAGAGGCAGCAGATTCGTCGGCCGGGGGTACGCCGAATTCCGTCAATCCCCCACCGGTGCCTGCACCGCCCGGGCCGCCGCCCTTTGATGATCAACCGATGGTCCGCGCCACGAGGAACGCGTGGGGCCGCCCGTTACCTGGCTTGTCCGTCCCCGACCTGTTTTCGGAGCAATTTCTCGATGAGACTCAATGTCAGTAGGCCAGACATTTCTGTCTGGCCGGGACAGACAGAAATGTCCGCGAGGTTCCCTCATTCCTTCCGAACCCAGAGACTGCCGCCCGTGTTCTTCAGGCACAACGGCATTTCCTTTGCCAATCGGTCCGCGTGGAAGTGTCCCAGAAATGAATTGAAATACTGGATTCGGAAGGCGTTGTTGTATTGAAAGAACGCGCGCAACAAGTACGCCTCGTTCCACGCCCGGCCTTCTACGATCCACTCCTTGGGATACTCGAATGGATAGAAGACATCATGAAAATGCACGACGACGCCGTGGGCGAGGGCCGGCAGAATCTCGAACACGATTCGATTGACATCACTGTCGATCTTGGAAACATGCGTCGAATCGATGAACAGAACGTCATTGGCGGATAGGCTTTCGAAATGACTCTGTGCAACTTCTTGAAGCGGTTGTCGCACCAGGGTGACGCGAGGCACGTCGTCGGCCTTGACCTGCGCGAGGAATATCTCCGGGTTGGGTTCGATGAACGTGCAGGAAATCGAGTTGCCGAAATACAACTCGTTGGTGTCCAGGATCACGCAAGACGAAAAACCTGACCCTACTTCCACGACGCGGCGTGGTTTGAGGTGCCGCAACATGCAATACAGGACGATGCCGTCGGCGTATTCAAAAGCGCCGTTCTCATAGTGATATCGATGCGTAGTCGTTTTTTCCGGCTTGAAGGGCAGATCGCGATAGAAGACTTGAAGTGCCTCGAGGAGTTCCAGTTGGCCGGCTTCGTTCAGGTCAACCCCCGGCACCTCGCGCGGCACGGCGCCGAAAATCACGGCCTCTCGCCGCTGCACGTCGTCCAGCGACGGAATCGGAGAATAGTAATGCCCCGGCGGTACCCATTGATTGGCTTGCCATTGGTCGCGTTCTGCTTGCAATTCAGTCACTTCTTGTCGAAGCGTGTCACGCACGGAGACGATGGATCGCAAGTACGGCAGCCGTCGCGACCAGGACTTCAGAAGCTGGAACATGCGTTGTGCGAAATGGTGCGGGGGTAACAACGGCGCTCAATCTATCGAAGTATGTGCCGAATTGTAGCGATGGCGGCGCGAACGCCATCCTGTCTTCATGGATACCGGCATCGTTTTTGCGATAATTACAAGGGGAGGAATGTTGACGCCGCGCTTCTATCGGGAGGTCATCGTAATGGCGTTTCGAATCGTTTGCTCGATTGGCCTGGGGTGGTTACTTCTGCCCGCCTTCACGAACGCGCGATTGGCCGATGAGAAGGCGACTGAAGCCAGTGCGAAAACCAAGCAAGCCGACAAACAACCAGACGTTGCTATGGTCGTCCAGGCGATCATTCGTTGCACCAACGACTTCCGAAAAGCGGAGGATCAGAAAGCAGTCGAGGTCAATCCGAAGCTAACGCAGGCCGCACAGGCGTTCGCAGACTTCATGGCCCGCACGGACAAATACGGCCATGAAGCAGACGGCAAGAGTCCCGCGGAGCGGGCGACGTTGCACGAATATGAACACTGCATCATTTCCGAGAACATTGCCTATCGCTTCAGCTCGACCGGATTCAAGAGCGAAGAATTAGCTCAGGGCTTTTTCAAGGGGTGGCAAGATTCACCCGGACATCGCAAGAACATGCTCGATGCCGATGTGACGGAGACCGGCGTTGCGGTTGCTCAGAGCAAGGAGACCGGGAATTACTATGCGGTGCAAATGTTTGGCCGACCGAAGTCGCTCACGATTGAGTTCAAGATTACCAATAACTTGAAGTCGGAGCTCAGTTACACCATTGCCGATCGCACCTTTACTTTGCCGCCACGCCATACGCGGACGCATCAAGAATGTCGCCAACCTGAACTTCGATTCTCCTTTTCCGATGGCGAAAAGGCAGCCGTGACGGAGAAGACCTACCGTCCGACCAACGGCGCCGAATACGTCGTCTGCGCCGATACGTCCGGTGCCCCCATCGTCGATAAGAAGTAGAGCGGTCAAACACGAGGCCATACGTGGTTGATTTACTTTCCGACATCCGTCACGAGCTCCAACGGCACAAGAACCTGGCGGACAAAGCCATAGCACAGATGGGAGACCACGAATACTTCTTGCTGCCCGCGCCGCAAGTCAATTCCGTCGCGATTATCGTGAAGCACATCGCCGGAAATCTCCACTCACGCTTTATCGACTTCCTAACGACCGATGGCGAAAAACCGAGTCGGGATCGCGACGGTGAGTTCAAGCTGACAGCGGCGGATACTCGGGAACACCTTCACCAGACGTGGGAGCGTGGCTGGCAGACGCTTTTTAACGCGCTTCAATCGCTATCGCCGTCGAACTTGGGAGCCACGGTGAGCATCCGTGGCGAACCACATACCGTGTGCCAAGCATTACTTCGAAGCATGACGCATCTGGCATATCACACCGGCCAGATCCTGTACCTGGCTCGCCTGCTTCATCCCGAAAGTCCCTGGTTGACGGTCGAACCGGGAAAGAGCCGCGGGCACGCGGGCACGTACCTTGCCGATAATCGGGGCGCGTAAGGGCAACACTTATTTTTTGGTTTGAAAGACGAGCAAGTAGGGAACGGACGATTGGCCGGTGGAGTCTCTGAAGTTCGTGAATTTTTCGTGGTTGAGCCAAATGGCGTAGGTCTTTCCTGGTTCCAATTTCACCGGAAGCACACAGGTTCGTTTGTCGGCGAGATACTTCGGATTGCCGTCGACTTTGGGGTAGTGCTCCTTGCTGATGGTCACGAACGACCAGCTCCCGTCCGCCATGTCCTTGCTAAATGTGACTTTCACTTCGGTTAGCTTCGGGTCGACCGCCGTGCTGCCTGCTTCGGGAACCGTCTTCACGACCACCGGGGGCACGTTCTCAAGAGTGATTTCATCGGCGACCGCGGGAGGCGACGTTAACCCGATGAGGACGAGGATTGCCGAACATGTTGCTTGCATGGCTATTCTTCTCCTGGGTCAAGAAACAATGAACTGTGCGACGGAGTGACCTCTCGACGCACGGTCGCAATGGGTCGATCGCCGCGCTCACGATTAATCGTGTTCGTCTCAACAACCCCATTAGCAATCCAGAGCTCGATTTCGGCGACGTCTTCTTGCTGTTTGTTATCTTGCCGACTCGTGAGTTCGCTCGGCGGCGCTGACCGTTTCTGAATCATACCGAACAGATCGAAGCCCCGCCCACCTTCGGGATTGGTCGTAGCGCTTTGCACGGCGTACAGTGCGGCTTTATTGATCGCATACACGGTTCCGTCCGCGCCAACTAAAGTCGGTGTGTAGGCTTCGAAGTATCCGTCGGCAAGCTTGATGACGTCGCTGAAGCTATTGGTGGTCAAGTCCCAGCGGTATAGCTTTCCGTCGGCGTTGTTAATGAGAACGCTCTTGGTGCCACGGTCGACTGCCGCCGCGTTTACGCACCACTCCCACGGCGAGGGACTGTCGATGACGAGCACCTCGTTCATCACGACCACGCCGGTATACGGATCAACCATCGTTACGTTTGGATCGAGTACCGCGACACGGTAGTCCTCGTCGATGTAATCGTTGTACTTGGTCGTAATCAGGTATGGGGAGGGACCGTTGTACGACGGGACCATGTCACGCGGCACGATGGAGGCTGTGTTGTCCCATCCGAAAGCTCCGGGTGTCTTAACCGTTTGAAGGTCGGCCGAATAATGCAGCATCCAGCCCTTGGAGCCAAAGCCGGTCACCCCGAAATAGACGTCGCCGTCGGGACCGACGGTCGGCACAGCACTGCTTAAGCTCGCTGTGTATGCGGGCTGCCCGGTTTTGGGATCGATGAGCGTTACGCGGTTCAATGGCCGGAACGATGTGGTGTCGATGGAAACGAGCTTGCCGACGGTACCGCTGCCGATGGGCACATAGAGAGTCTTTTCGTCCGGGCTTAGAGCCGGGGCGGCATTGAACAACACGATGCTTGAACCCGTGGTTTTCGCGGCCCGCGAAGCCGAAATCCATGTCCCTGTACCATCGGGACTCATTCGCGCGATGCCATGTGCGAGGTTGAGCGAATTCGCGGCTAACACGTTGAACCCGAAGTAAATATTGCCGGCGCTGTCGGAAGTAAGCGGCGTGGTGATAATGACCTTGCTGTTGAGGCTAGGGTCATAATTGGCGATCCCGTAAAACGCCAACTGCCCCGTCGCGGTAGCGCCCGGCTCGTCCGGGTTGTCGCAATAGTAGACCGTACCGCCCGCGCCGGATAGTAGAGCCGATTCGACGGCGTTAGCACCGCGCTGAAGTAGATGGCGCTTCCGGTGGCCTTGACGTAATCGGTCGTCTGCGTCCACAGCGGCGCTCCATCCGAGCCGCGACGCGCATCGACTCGATACGCATTGGCGCTCGTCTTGACGGGCACGATAACGGTATTTGCTTCCGTAATCACCGGTGACCCGTAATGTTCGAAATACCCTGGCCCGCCGCCCTGGAGATCGACGGTAGTATGCCAGCGGATCAAATCGAGTGAATCGGATTTGGTCGGTGCAATGCCGCTGTGCTGTGCGTCGCCGTTGAACGTCGCCCAAGCGGGAGTGCCGCTAAGTAAATCGCGTGATTCCAACAGCTCAAGCATCGGCGTCGGTCGCGGCAATCGTCGCTGTTTTCTAAGACGCCGTGTCATGAACATGCGCTGACTCCTTCAAGCCGGTTTATATTGTTGTATCGCGCGATTGTAATCGGTTGTTGTTGGACTTGCCAGAGTTTATCCAAGAATCATTTGCTCGGCCTGAACGGGCTACTCAAATGTGCGGCTTATGGCGGTGGGATTGGATTCACTGGGTCGAAAACCCTAAGCCCTTCAAGTTGAGCGACAGTTAGAAGGACGCGGTCTGACGCGACGAACTCGTCTAACCGTACTTTTCTGTGGTGGTCGATAGCTACAGCCAACTGCAGGGCGTCTAGTGTGTTCAGATTGTGGGAAAGGCTATGCTGTCTCAATAGCCGGTCGGCTTCCTGAAAATGGCGAACGAGCATCCTCAGGATTCCCGGCCTTCGGCGGCGAACGTCGGATGCAAAGCGCTGCCGCATCAAGGCGAAAGCCGCGGACGTCAAATTGCCTTGCCGCACTTTTTTCGCCAGCGTGGACACTGTTTCAACGACCGAAAGCCGCGAAATAGAAAGCCGAGCACCAGCGTTCGCCCACAGCTGGTCGACTTCAGAAGAACCAGGCTCTTTGTGGTAGTGCTTTACGAGGGCACTTGTGTCGAGAATATGGTGAGACATCAATCTTCGTCACGCTGGGCACGGATGTCGTCTGAGAGTGAGCCCGGAATCGTCGAAAGTGCTTCGCGAACTGCTTCAAGTGTTACTGAATCGTCGGCCTGGCTTTCGATGTAGGCCATGAACTCGTGGTCGAGGAAGTCGTCTTCAGCGTGCGCAGCGCCGTTCGTGACGGTAACGGTGACTTGCTGATTCTCCGGTAGATTTACAGGCTCTAATGGCCGAAAGACGCCGTTTGCGTAAATGGCCTGGAAGTTTTGGGTCACGTATTGTTTCTCCTGGGCTTCGGGCTCCATTCACCAATGATACCCCGGAATAAGCGCATAAGTCGAGGCCGGCGGAATCAAATGCACGGCCTGGACGGGGGGCGACGCGCCCCGAACGAATCCCGCCGGCGATACCGGCTTGACGATTCACGCGGACACCCACACGTTAGACTTCACGGGTCCAACTTGTGAAGGAGACGCATCAGGTGCCAACACCCGTTGTTACCATTGCCGGCGACGGCATCGGTCCGGAGGTCATGACGGCAACGCAAGAGTTGTTGAGCGCGGCTGGCGCGGACATCGATTGGGTGGAGGCCGAGGCGGGGTTGGATGCGGCCGAGCGGCACGGCGATCCTCTGCCCGCGGAGACTTTGCACCTGATACGAAAGCACCGCGTCGCTCTCAAAGGCCCTTGCACCACGCCTGTCGGCAAGGGCTTTCGCTCCATAAACGTCCGACTTCGGCAAGAACTCGACCTCTATGCCAGTGTCCGTCCGGTTCGATCGCTCCCCGGTGTCAAAGTCCCGTATGAGGACGTCGATCTGGTCGTTGTCCGTGAAAACACCGAGGGACTTTACGCAGGTAAGGAACACGTCGTGGTCCGTGGCGTGGTCGAGAGTTTGCGGATCGTGACCCGCGTAGCTGCCGAACGCATCGTGCGCTTCGCTTTCGAGCTGGCCCGGCTTCAAGGCCGTCGCAGCGTCACCTTTTGCCATAAGGCCGATGTGTTGCCGTTGAGCGACGGGCTTTTCCTTCGAATCGCGCGTGAAGTGGCCGATGATTATCCGTTTCTCCAATTCGCGGAGATGCGCGTCGACCATCTCTGCATGCGTTTGGCACTCGATCCGACCCCGTTCGACGTACTGGTGATGGAGAACTTGTTTGGCGACGTGCTGAGCGACCTCTGTGCAGGGCTAGTCGGCGGGCTTGGCCTGGTCCCCGGCGCGAACATCGGGATGCGCTACGCGGTTTTCGAAGCCGTACACGGCAGTGCGCCCGACATTGCTGGAAAGGGCCTGGCGAACCCGATTGCGCTAATTCAATCGGCCGTGCTCATGTTGCGTCACATTGGCCAGGCCGCGCCTGCGCGGCGAATCGACGAAAGTGTGCTCCGGACTCTCCAGGTCGGAAAGGGACTGACGCGCGATTTAGGCGGCGACGGCAACACGGCCACGTTGACCGCGCAACTGATCGCGAACCTCTAGCGGGGAACTCGTGTGGCTTTTCGTGTGACGCTCATTCAAGGCGGCGGCGCCGGCCTGGATCAAGTCCCGGCGGTGAAGCGGATTCTGGAAGCGGCCGGCGCGCACATCGACTGGGATGAATATCGTGCAGGATTCGAATCGGTGGAACACGGAGGCGCACTCCTTCCGACAGAAATGCTCGAATCGGTCCGCCGAACCGGCTTGGCGCTGAAATCCAAACTGCTTTCAGCTCCTGGTTCCAAGGCCGGAAACCTAAATGTCCAGTTCCGCCGCGAACTCGACCTCTTCGCTTCGGTCCGCCCGATTAAGAATTTGAAAGGCCTACCGTCACGGCACGAAGGCGTCGATCTGGTGGTCATCCGCGAATTGACCGAAGATCTCTGCGGCGCCATCGAACATGAAATTGTGCCGGGCGTCGTGCAGAGCATCAAGGTGGTCACGGAGGCCGCGAGCCGGCGCTTCTTTAACTTCGCCTTCGAGTGGGCAAGTGCCGCCGGGCGCAAGACAGTCACATGCGTGCACAAGGCAAATATTCTGAAGCAAGCGGATGGGCTGTTTCTGGAGTCTTTTCGCAACACCGCGCGCGACTTTCCGCGGCTGGAACCTCGTGACCTCATCGTCGACAATTGTTGCATGCAAATGGTGCTTCGCCCACAACAGTTCGATGTACTCGTGATGGGAAATCTCTACGGCGATCTTGTCAGCGATCTGTGTGCCGGCATCGTCGGCGGAATAAGTGCGACTTCGGGAATCAATGTCGGCGACGGCATGCGTGTTTACGAGGCCATCCACGGTGGGCCGCGGGAGGCGATCCCCGCGAACAAGGCCAATGTACTGCCGCTCCTTCTGCCGGCGGCAGACTTGCTCGAGGGTGAGGGCCAGGTTGAACCGGCTCGGCGAATCCGAGCGGCCATCGAAACCATGCTGTGCGAGGGCAGGTGTCGCACGCCCGACCTTGGCGGTGACGGGACGACAACTCAAATGACCGACGCGATCATTGCCGCCCTTTCATGACGCTTTTTCCTAAGATTCAAGACGAGCGAGCGAACTAATTGGAAACAGCTAGCTGGCTTGGAGCCGGAGATGCTCTTTCAACTCGAAGAAGTAACTAAGACCTACGGCCGAATCAAGGCCCTGAGCAATCTGTCCGTTACGGTGCCCACAGGCGCTGTCGGCTTGCTCGGGCCGAACGGCGCCGGCAAGACGACGATGATCCGCACCTTGCTCGGTCTCATCACCATCGACAAAGGTCGTGGTCGTGTGCTGGATATGGATATTCACGCCGAGAGTCAGAACATTCGTCAGGCTGTCGGCTTCATGCCGGAAGACGATTGTCTATTTCCTCAAGTCGAAGGAATTGAGTTCGTCGCTTATGCCGGTGAATTGGTCGGCATGGCCCGTGCGGACGCCATGCAGCGGGCACACGAGGTGCTCAACTATGTGGGGTTGGGTGAAGCCCGTTATCGAAAGGTTGAGTCCTACTCCACCGGCATGAAACAACGGCTGAAACTGGCCGCCGCCATCGTGCACGATCCGAAGTTCCTGATTCTGGACGAGCCGACCAACGGCATGGATCCGGCCGGGCGCGAAGAAATCCTGGAACTAGCCCGCGATCTTTCCCACCAGAAAGGGATGAGCTTGCTGTTCTCAAGCCATCTCCTACCAGATGTGGAAGCTGTGTGCGACTATGTTCTCGTGTTGGGCCATGGAAAACTCCTAGCCCACGGACTGATCCGCGAACTCAAGCAAGTTCATCAGCGGATCTACGACGTCCGAGTGAAGGCCGACGCGGAACGATTCGCCCAACGGCTGCATTCCATCGGCTGTAACTTGACACCCAATGACGATGTCCTGGTGGTGGAGGTGCCGGATAACCAGAACATTGATTTATTCTGGAGGGCAGCCAAAGAATCAGGCACGCAAATTCGGCATTTGCGCCTGCGCCGCAGCACGCTGGAAGAGGTCTTTTTGAAGGCCGTCGAAGGAGACGAATAGTGCCGATCTTCGACCAGGGTTATCAACATTGGAATGGAAAGTTGTCGGGCCATGCCTCGCGCTGGCTAACGATCGCTCGGCATGGTGTCCGCAGTCAAATGAAAAACCGAGCGACGCGGCTGGTGCTTCTCGGCGGGCTCGCTCCGGTGCTTGCCCTCGTGGGCTTTCTCGTTTTCTGGGGTCTTCTGGAGCAACGTTCGCCCCTTATCGGGCCATTGGCCGGCATCCTTGACCTGTTCCCTGAACAAGTCCGCGCCGATCCGAGCAAATATCGAATCATGGTTTGGACTATCGCCTACCAGTTCTTTTTTGACGTCGAAATCATTCTCACGATGATTCTGGTGATGACCGTCGGTCCGAGCCTGATTAGTCAAGACCTTCGTTTCAATGCGATGCCGTTATACTTTTCCCGTCCGCTCAGACGATTCGATTACTTCGCTGGCAAGCTCGGCGTCATTGCTTTCTTTCTCGCCGGCATCGCCATCGTGCCATCGGTCTTGGCGTATTTGCTCGGCCTGGGCTTTAGTCTCGATTTGAAGGTCATCCGTGATACGGGCCGTTTGTTGCTGGCGAGTGTCGCGTTCGGAGCAATCGTCGTGCTCTCGGCCGGCACGCTCATGCTCGCCATCTCGTCGCTTACCAAGAACTCCCGTTACGTGACCGCAATCTGGATTGGCGTGTGGGTATTGACGGCGGCATTGGGTGCGCACCTGATGCTCGCCCTCAAGAATACGGAATGGGTTCTGGTAGCGTATAGCGAAAACCTCGACAACGTCGGCGGCGCGCTCATCGACAATCGGAGTGCATGGGAGACGTTGTTTAGCCTGGTTCCGTCCAACGGACCCATGCCTCGCCGTGACTTCGAGGAACAGGTAATCGAGCGGAGCGGAGCGTTCGCTCCCTGGTACTGGTCTGCCGCAATACTGGTGGGCTTGTTTGGACTGTCCCTATGGATCCTCAGCACCCGCGTGAAGTCAATGGATCGGCTCAAGTAGCCGCCATTGTCGAATTCGACGCCGTCTCGAAGTGGTACGGCAATGTCATTGGGGTCAATAACTTGACCTTCAATGTCCCTGCCGGCGTTACCGGTCTCCTCGGTCCAAACGGCGCCGGTAAGTCTACCCTCCTGCAACTAGCGACGGGACAACTTCGGCCGAGCAAGGGTACCTTACGCGTGCTCGGCCAACCTGTTTGGAACAATCATGCCCTCAACCGCTACATCGGTCTCTGCCCGGAGCAGGATGCGTTCTACGAATGGATGACGGGGTTTCAGTTTGTTCATACCTGCGCTCGCCTCAGTGGCATGACGGGTTCCGAAGCGCGCGACGCTACGGCCGCGGCGATTCAAACCGTCGGCATGACCGAAAACATGAACCGTGCCGTGCGCGGTTACTCAAAAGGAATGAGACAGCGCACCAAGCTCGCGCAGGCGCTCGTTCATCAACCCAAAGTGCTTTTTCTCGACGAGCCGCTCACCGGAACCGATCCCGTGGCCCGCCGCGATTTGGTCGATATCATCCGCCAGCTCGGCCAGTCCGGCAGGAGCGTGCTCGTCTCGAGCCATGTGCTGCACGAAGTCCAGGCGATGACGCCGCACATCGTTCTCTTGAATCGTGGTCGCCTTGTTGCCGAAGGGCATATCCGCCAGATTCGTGACCTCATTGACAAACATCCTCATCGCATCGTGTTGGTGAGCGAAGATTACCGCGCCCTCGCGGCCAAACTCATCACGTTTGCGGATGTCGAAGGCATCAAGGTGAACAACAAGGAACAATCCGTGCTGGTCGAAACGCGAATGCCTGACGCCTTTTATTCTCGGTTGCCGGAGCTGGCATCGCAGGATGGCACGGCAATTCGAGAAGTCTATTCGGACGATGATAACCTCGAGGCAGTCTTCAAGTACCTGGTGAACCAATGAACGGCGGCATGGTCCAACCAACGGTAGAGTCGAGCCGGGCGCCCGGCAGCAGCCTGTCCGGGTTGACCGCGTTGTTTGGTTTGTGTTTGAGCCAATTCGCTCGCGGCCGGCGCTTGATCATTCTGAGTGGATTGTTTGCGCTTCCGGCCATCTTGGCCTGCGTCATTCGGCTAAGGGAACCCGGCGTTCACCCGGATGAAATAGCGTTCGGCCTTATTTTCCAGTTCATCCCACAAACACTCTTGCCCATCGTCGCGTTAGTCTTCTCATGCGGCATGCTTCAGGACGAGATCGAGGAACAAACACTTACATACTTATTGGTACGCCCGCTGCCGCGGTGGGCGATTTACCTATGCAAGTTGCTCGCAGCGTGGCTCGTTACCATCGCAATCGCCGCGGTGTTCGTGAGCGCAACCTATCTCGTCATTTACGCCGGTCGGCCCGGCTGGACCTCGGCCGTCATGTCGCGGTTGCCGCAGACCATTTTCCTGGTGGCACTTTCATCCGCAGCCTATTGTTCCATTTTCGGATTCTTGAGTTTGCTGGTGAAGCGCTCGATTGTGACCGGAATCGTGTACGTGGTGCTAATGGAAGGGTTTCTCGCCAACATTGATTTCGCGCTTCGGCGGCTAACGGTCATGTATTACTTCCGCGTTCTCGCTCTTCGAATGATTCCGCTTGATACGCAAGACAAGATGGACTGGGAGATCAATCTTCCCGACGCGCCGAGCAATGCCGAGTGCATCGCGATACTTTTGGGGGCTTGCGTTGTCGTAACTGTCCTCGCCGTTCGAGTGTTCTCAACGAAAGAGTTTCGGGTGAAGACGCCGGAGGGGAGTTAGCGCTGAGGCGGAGACTCCAGCGGCGGGCGACGCAGGTGCGCTCGCCGCTATGTGAAAACGGCGCGAAACGATATATCAGTGGCATATGGCGCCCGTCGGTTCCGTTACGGCGTGGATCGGGCAATTGAAGGACGGCGAGGATGCGGCCCTGTGTCGATTGCATGCGCGCTACTGGCCGACGATGGTTTCGTTTGCGAAGCGGCGACTCAGTGGTGTAATGGTCGGCGCCGCGGACGAAGAAGACGTTGCCCAGGACGCGTTCTGGGACCTTTATCGCACAATGAGAGCCGGACGCGCGCCGCGCCTGGAGAATCGGCATCACTTCCTTGCACTGGTCACACACATCATCGCCTGCAAGGCCGTCAATCAAATCGAACACGAACTAGGGGTGCAAAAGCGCGGCGCGGGCCGCGTGCAGGGTGAGTCGGCCCTCGACAGCCTCGCCGCGGACGATGCTCCCACTCCGTTGGAACATGCATTGCTCACCGATCAGTACACGCATTTCGTCGGAAAACTTCCAGACAAGCTTCGCCCCTTCGCGGAATGGTACCTTGCCGGTTTGACACATCGGGAAATCGCTGAAAAGATCGGCTGCGTCGAACGAACCGTGGAACGGAAGATGGCGCTGGTCATGGAACGCTGGCGCGAGTTGGCCCTGGCAGAAATCAACGCGCCCGGAGTCTGACACTGATGCAAACGATCAAAGAGTGGGTGGACGACAAAGCCGACCGATTTGAGGCTGAGTGGCAAAAACTTCAACCGCCGCGCATCGACGATTATCTTGCTGGCCTGACCGGCGAACGACGTGAGGCTCTTCAACCAGAGCTGGAGTGGATTGATCGGGCGTACCGAACGAAGCTCGGGCTCGGCATTCCTCAGAGCGTCGACGATACGCCGACGGATTTCGCGCGGCGCAAGGCGACGTACCCACAATTCTCGGATACGAAGTGCTGGAAGAGCTGGGCCGGGGGGGGATGGGCATCGTCTACAAGGCTCGCCAAATTCGACCGAACCGCCTTGTCGCCATCAAAGTGATGCGGGCCAACGCCCTACCTAAAGAATTGGATCGTTTTCGCCGAGAGGCCGAAGCGGTCGCCGCCGTTCAGCATCCCCATATCGTTCAAATCCATGAAGTGGGCGAGACGGGCGGTCAACTGTATTTCTCGATGGAATACGTTCCCGGTGGAAGCCTCGATAAGGCAATCGCCGGCGTTCCTCAACCTGGACGTCCCGCCGCACAATTCCTCGAATGGGTGGCGCGCGCGGTTCATTGTGCCCATCAACAGAAAATCATTCATCGTGATTTGAAACCGGCGAACATCCTTCTGCAGAAACCGGGTAGTAGGCCCGCCTCTTTAGATAACGAGAAAGCTACCGTTGGCGCCGCCGCTACGAGCGTTCTTCAACCAATTACTGACTACTCTCCAAAAATCACTGATTTCGGGCTCGCCAAACGGCTGGACGAGCTTGGTCAAACACAGTCGGGAGAACTCCTCGGCACGCCAAGCTACATGGCCCCGGAACAGGCTTGGGGAAGGATAAAGGATATTGGGCCGCGCACCGATGTGTATGCCCTTGGCGCTATCCTGTACGAACTCTTGACCGGACGTCCACCGCATCGGGGCGAGAACATGCTGGAGACGCTGGATCAAGTCCGCACGCAGGAGCCGCTGCCGCCGAGTAGATTGCAACCAAGGCTGCCACGTGATTTGAGCACAATTTGTTTGAAGGCGCTGTCAAAGTCGCCGGACCGGCGCTATGCGACGGCCGAGGCGATGGCAGACGATCTGCGGCGGTGGTTGGATGGGAAGCCGATCCAGGCGCGGGCGGTGGGAAGGGCAGAAAAGGCGTGGCGCTGGTGTAGGCGGAATCCGGTGGTGGCTGCTCTGACTGGAATCGTCATATTGGTCTCATTGGTGGGAATCGGGAGTGTGCTTTCGCAGTGGCTGCGTGCGGAACGGGCGGCGGCGACCGCCCTCAGTGAGCGAGATAAGGCAAAACTCGAAGCCGCACGCGCCCTAAAGAACTTTGACACGGCACAAGAGGCCGTGGACACAATGCTCTCTCGTGTCGGTTCAAAGTGGCTGGCTGATGTTCCACACATGATGACGGTGCGTCGGGAAATCCTGGAGGACGCTATCCGTTTTCAGCAAAGATTCCTCCAAGAAAGCGATGATCCAGCTATTCGCGCCGAGGCGGGCGACGCCTACTTTCGGGTTGGAACTATCTGCTCGATGCTGGGACAAAATGAGGACGCAGCTGCTGCGTTTCTGCGAGCGAAGACGCTCTACGAAGGCCTTGCAGCCGAACTCCCCTCACGTCCGGAGTTCGCGCGGAAAATGTTGGGTTCATGGGTCGAAATCGCAAACATCGGGGTAGCTGCGCAACGTTTCGATGAAGTTCGAGGGATATACGAACACCTCCAAACACTCATCCCAAGATTTCCAGAGACCGTGCAACAGTCGCCGCTATTTCAGCGCGCGCTCGCAAGTATGCTACATGGGATGGCTTACAGTGACCTTCATGCCAAACGCCCCGATCAAGCAATGGAAAGGTGCAAAGAGGCGAGATCCATATGGAAGTCATTACAGGAAAAGCAGCGAGAACAAGTCCCGATCGAAAATTTGGCGGCAGTCACAAACACTTTGGCTGTGTCATTGAAACGACTGGAACGCCGGCCAGAAGCCCGCATTGCTTACGAAGAAGCCGCCAACCTTCAGGAACAGGTTGTGGCCAAATTTCCAACTTCAGCACGTGCAAATGCGGAATTGGGAACGACGTACCGAAACCTGGCGTTGTTGTGTGTCGAACTTGAAGTTGCCGCCGAAGCGGAAACGCGATTCTGCAAAGCGCGTGACGTGTTCCAAATCTTGTCCCGTGACTTTCCTGAGATCCCGAATTATCGTAGTGAGTTGGGTCTTTCTTTGGCCGGCATTGCGTCTGTGAGAATTAGTCGCGGCGACTTGTCGGTTGGACGGGAAATTTTGCAAGAGGCGATCGAGCAGCAGAAATTAGCCCTTAAGCCCGACCCGCCTAACGTCAGATACCGAAGGTTTCTTTGCGAACACTTGCGTGATTTTATTCGCGCTTCGGTTGACATGAAGGATCACCGAGCCGCCTCGAAAGCGTCCCTCGAATGGGCGGATATTGGCATAGACAAATACTGTTTTCATTTCCCTGCTCAGATGACTGTCAGCTGCATGTCATTAGCCGAGAAAGATGTTACTCTTGATGACTCGGCACGCCAAGAATTCGTTCATCGCTATGCCCATCAGGCGATCCAAATTCTTCGCATGGGCCTTGAAAAGCGATTTCTACATGCCGAACACTTTAAGGCTGACAGGCAACTCGACCCGCTGCGCTCATACTCGGAATTTCGAGACTTGGAACGGGAGTACAGCTCGAAGCACTGATTGAGAACTGAGGCAGATGCAGGGCCGCACGGTGAACTCCTCGCCTCCGGCAACCGGTCCAAAGTTTTCCTTCTGCTGCTGTCGGGTCTCGCGGTCGCTTCTTGATTTATCCGGTAGAAGCATAACGAGATGCTTGTACCGAGTTCCAGTATCATTCCTGCAAAGTGGAGGTGACTCCGATGGGTTGGTTCCTGAAGAATCCGAGTGTTCGAGGTTGTCCTGAAGCTAAGGCTAAAACGCTCCGAAGGCGAAGCGCCAAGCAAGGAAGCCCTCAGAAATCCGTCTTGAAGCTTGAGGCATTTGAAGAACGATGCTTGCTCTCCGGCGGCACTCTCGAATCCAGCGTTCCGACCACCGCAAGCCGCCCCACCGGCATCACGTCCGGTCCGGATGGTGCGCTTTGGTTTACCGAGTACTTTGGAAATAAGATTGGACGAATCACAACCGACGGGGTCATCACGAACGAATTCCCGATTCCAACCGGTGGCACACCTCACGGTATTGCGACTCTTTGCGGCGATCTATGGTTTGCCGACGCGATGGCACCGAAGATCGGGCGTGTTACCACCGCCGGAAGCTTCACGGAGTATCCGATTAACTCTTGGTCCCCGTACGTGACTGTCGGTCCGGACGGAAACATCTGGTTCACTGAAAGTGAGGAAAACAAGATTGGGCGGCTTAGTTGTTCCGGCGCTCTCAGTGAATGGACGATTCCAGATGCGGATACATGGCCTTCAGGAATCGCCGCTGGCCCGGATGGGAACTTGTGGTTCACGGAGAACGTTGGCAACCGCGTCCGTCGCATAATGACGGATGGGACCTTTCTTCCCCCAACCGAAATTCCAACCGCGAATGCTCAACCGGCAAACATCACCGCGGGAGCAGACGGAAACATGTGGTTTACAGAACAGTCGCACTGGGGAAACGCGATCGGCCTGCTTAATCTAGATCACAACTACAATCCAGTCAGCATCACCGAATGCGAGGTGCCAACGCCCGATAGTGCGCCCACTGGAATTACGCTCGCCCCAGACGGGAATGTTTGGTTCACCGAACAGGCCGTTAACAAGATTGGAAGGATTACTCCTTCCTGCGAAATCACTGAGTTTTCGGCACCGACGCAAAGCCCCGCAACGCTCGGCGCGCTCATCACTGTCGGCCCAGACAAGAATATCTGGTTCACGGAGGAACTTGCGAACAAGATCGTGAAGTTTTATCTGCTCTCCGCCACCGGCCTGAGCCTCACCGGGACCGCTGGTCAGCCGCTTCGCGGCGTGATCGCGACATTCCATGACAACGAACCGGGCATGGTGCCTGCGAACTACAGCGTGCAAATCGCTTGGGGCGATGGCAAGACCTCGGCCGGTCGCGTGCGGGGTGGCGCCCAGGGCAATTGGTTCGTCACCGGCGGTCACGTGTACAGCGCGCCGGGCCAGTATGAAGTGACGGTCACTATTACCGACACTCATCCTGGCGGCATGACTTCGACGGCGACGAGCACGGCGAACATCGCTGGCGGGACGGCACCCGGCAGTGGCGGCAACAATCCGAGCGCCGCAGCGGCGTTCCTTGACGGCAGTGTTGAACCAATGGTTGATATGCGTTCGCAGCAACCGCTGGGAGCCAACCGAACGGACGGAAGAACCTCTGGATCGATCTCGAACTTGGCCATTCCAATCGCCGTAGCGGAACCCTGCTGCGAAACGCCCACGCTCAGCCGGCTAACGCCGGCTGCACATGACGAGCAGGCCCAAGATTGGCTGACCGCCTCGGGGTTTGAGCTCGCGTTGCAAGACCTGTTGGCATAACCCCGATACGTCGAATGGCGCGAAACGGCGAATCAAAGCCTCATTCGTCGTTTCGCGTTCTTTGGTCCTCTTTCCTTTGGTCGTCACCGCTTGCTTTCTTCTCCTCGCCGGTTTTTCTTTTCAGTTTGTCAAGTTTGTCACAGAACGGCGCTTGCATGAAAGCGTGACACAGTGGCATGATGCGCGAACAGAGCGCGCGAGGTGCGCGCCAGTTGGAGTGACGCTGATGCGGCGGCTCGAAGCCGATCAACGCTGGCCTGCGTGCGAAAGGTTGGCAATGCAACACCGCCACGGCGAAAGCCAGGCCATCGCGCATCCGCGTGCCACAACGCGCATTCCACCGTAAGAAGCGGAGGATAACGGTGACACTGCGAGTGCTTCTCGTGGCCGGATCGTGCCATAAGGCGCATTCCACCATTACTATGGCGGGTTAATGGCGGATCAGTTCCGGGTGTATTTCTCTGCGTTCTCGGCGTTCTTTGCGGTTTCGCTTAAACCGCAGAGCACGCAGAGAACGCCGAGAATCAAGAGTTAGTCCGCCAAGCCGGAGGTTCCGACACCGTTTTTCTCGTTGACCACGTAAAATCCTTCGTTAAACTAGAACCATCTTAGCGCACACGCTCGGTGCACGACACACGCTCGCATTGTCTTTTATTTCAATTGGGAGGAGCACTCGTATGGGTCGTGGAACTCGCATCGTCAGCTCGCGTTTTTCGTCTCGCCTCAGGTCGTTTCATCCAAAGCTTGACAAGTTAGAAGACCGATTGCAGCCGGGGAGCATCTTGGATTTCTTCGGCTTGTCCGCGACCGGAGTGGCTTCCAGCGTTGAGCCCGATCTGACGTTGGATCGCGGGAGCTACGATGCGCCCGTCCTGTCGGTCGCCCGGCCAGCCTCCGTCTCATCGCCATTGCTGCATACTCCCGCAAGTGAAAATGCGGGCGACACCATTCACCGCGTGATTGCCCGTCTGTCCGACGGAAACTCGGCAATCAATAATAGCTCCGCTGATCCATTTGCGAACCAACTGAGTTTGAAGCTCGACGATGGTTTAGGAGAAGCCGCGCATCGTCATCCGGCTATGTTCAACCGGGCTCTGCAACCCCGATCGACATTGTCGCGCGGGTTGAGCGAAGAGGGATTCGATTCGGCGCCGTTGAAGGGCGCGTTGACACGAAACAACACTCCCGGTCAGGTCGCGACCGAAACCGTGACTGTCGCCGCAATCGGTGCCGGCGTCGCGTCGCAGTCTACCGCGGAAGATGCCCCGCTGCCGTGCGCACGACCCTATGCCCCTGGAACCAACCCGTTCCAGTCAATGACGCCATATTCTATTACCTACGATGGGTCGCGCGACACGCCAACGACGGGAGTGGTGAGCTCTCCTGCAGAATACGACCCCATGCGGGGCGTGATTTTCTCGTACACGAGTTTCAGCAGCATCGTCACCGACATGGTGAAGGAGCTAACCGAAGACCCGACAAAGGATGACATCGCCTACGTTGTCGTTTCCAGCGCCGGGCAGCAAAGTTCCGCCACCACTTCGTTTACTAATGCCGGCGCCAACATGAGCAAGGTTCAGTTTTTCATTCAGCCGAGCGACTCGGTATGGATTCGCGATTACGGCCCGGCTTTTATAAACGTGGACGATTCGCTTGCCATTGTCGATAGACATTACTACCCCAATCGATCCGTCGACAATTTCATGCCGACGGCGCTGGGCGATAGCAACTTCAAAATTCCGACGTACGACATGGGGTTGTACCAGTCCGGCGGAAACTTTCAGCCCGGCCCCAATAGAACCGGATTCGTCACTTCCCTGGTGAACTACCACAACACAGCCACGGATGGATACAACCCGAGTTTGATCTCCGAGCTTTACAACAAATACCAGGGAATCGACACGTTACACGTCATGCCGCAACTTCCGTTCTCCGTGGACGGCACGGGCCATATCGACATGTGGATGTATCTTGTTGACGAAGATACGGTCGTCATTTCTGAATTCAAAGCCGGCTCCAACGCGACGGCGACTCAGATCACCAATGACGCCGTTACCTACATGCAGAACCTCGGCTTCAACGTCTACCGGCCGCAGGCATGGAACGTGGGTTCGACACACTACACCTACGCCAATGCCTTTAGAGTGAACGATCGAATTTTCGTGCCGGTGTATGGCACGGCAATCAAACCCGGTGGAAACTCCAGCTATAACGACGAAGATGCTGATGCCATTGCCAAATGGACAGCGGCCGCACCCGGCTTGGAGATTATTCCCATCCAATGCAGCGCCATTATTCCATCGGCCGGCGCTATCCATTGCATCGTGATGCAAGTACCGAAACACACCGGCGCCTTACCGGCGGCCAACGTCGTGTCTCCGTCCGGCGGCGAAATCTTGCTCAAGGGCAGCCAACACAAGATCGAATGGTCCGCGATCGACACGAATAACGTCGATCCGACTGAGATCAAGATTTTCGTATCGTTCAACGGCGGCGGTGCATACCGTCATGTCACGACCACGACGGACACCGGGTCGTATCTATGGACCGTAAACGGCCGCACAACGACCAACGCCGTAATAAAGGTAGTTGCCAAGGCCGCGGACAATGACGAAGTGGTAGCGATCAGTGATCCGTTCACCATTACGGCGGGCACCGCGACCAAGTATGACTTCTCGGAAGGGGCCGGCGTCAACAAGTTCGCATTCGGATCGCAGACCTCGGGGTGGGCGGCCATCAATGGAAATACGTCGCCGGTCGGCAGTGCCTTAAGCGCGGGAAATTACACGGCGTTGTCGACGTCCAACGCCACGGGAGGCGACACCGATGCCAATCGCTACATCGCGCCGGTGCCGAGTCCAACGAGCAACGAATCGACGCACACATTTAGCTTCAACTTGCCGGAGTCCATTTCCGACATGGACGAAATCGCCGTCCGATGGGAAGGCTACGCCGATTACTGCACGCACGTTGAGCTGTATGTCTGGGATATCGTTGCCGGCAACTGGGGTGACGCCACAGGCTTGAGCGGAAACAATCGATACATGGATAGTTGGGCCGGCAACGTCGACGGCACCCTCGACGGCTACATCCGTTCGGACTTCTCGCGGTATGTAGATGGGACCGGAACGATTCGTTTCCTCGTGTATTCGGATCGCACCGGGACGAATCCGGACACGCAACACAACACGGGGCAGGGGATCGAAACCTTCCACGATTACATGTCGGTAACCGTGAAGCAGGTGTAAACATATGCCGCTTGCGGCTTAGCGGAAACGCTAAGCCGCGAGCGCTTTCTTGGCATTCCCTTGACACTTTTTCCGCATACGAAGTACACTTCCTAAGGGGCAGCCACACTGTTGGTTGAGGCAAGTTCCCCAACCGACGGACGAGGATCAGGTGCGTACCCCCGGAGACCCCACGCGTGAAGGCGTTGATCAGCGACATTCATAGTAACCTCGAAGGTCTCGAGGCAGTCCTCGCGGACATCAAGAAGCATAACGTCGATACGATCTATTGCCTCGGCGATATCGTTGGATACGGTCCCAATCCGCGCGAGTGTGTCGATCTGGTGATGCAATGCCAGATGGTACTGTTGGGAAATCACGACCAAGGCGCGATGTTCGACCCGGACGGGTTCAATCCGTCGGCCGAGCGAGCCATCTTTTGGACGAGGGCCCAGCTGGAGTCACCGAACGAGGACCGCAACAAGAAAGAGCGCCGCTGGGAATTTCTTGCCGAGCGGCCGCGTACCCACAAGGAAGGGGATTATCTGTTCGTCCACGGATCGGCCCGCAATCCGCTCAACGAATATGTGTTTCCGGAAGACATTTACAATCAGCGGAAGATGGAGCGAATTTTTGCCCTCGTTGACCGTTACTGTTTTCAGGGACACACGCACGTCCCCGGCATATTTACCGAGAGCCTTCAGTTTCACGCACCCGACGAAATCGATTTTGCCTACAAGCTGAACGGCCGAAAGACACTCTGCAACGTCGGGTCCGTGGGCCAGCCGCGCGACGGCGATTGGCGAGCCTGCTACGTGTTACTCGACGACGACACGATTCGCTACCGCCGCGTCGAGTACGACATGGAAAGCACCATTCGCAAGATTTACGACGTTCCCGATCTGGAAAACTTCCTCGGCGACCGCCTGCGCGACGGACGCTAAACTCATTCTTTCCGAGCCGGAAGCGTAAGCGACGTTTCGCCTCCAAACGTCGCTTACGCTTCCGGCTCGGAAAGGACTCGCCAAAGTTGCTAACATAAGTGGAATAAGCCGAGCGATTTTCACGGTCCCTGGGCCGATCATGTCACAGCGTCATCTGATCACGTTTTTCTTGATCTCGATGGTCTTCCTCATGAGCTGGCAATGGCTCATGAACAAGATCTGGCCGCCAAAGCCCCGGCCGGCGGTCGAGGCGAAAGTACCACTGCCGCATCCCGTGCTTTGGGCCAACTTGCCTGCCGCCGTGCCGCCAACGCCGGGGCTTTCGGGAGTCGGGGCCGCCGTCCAACTCGCCAGCGATGTGGGTGTCCTTTCCAACAAGCTCGCCGCTGAGCCCCCGAAGGTGGTGGCGAAAAAATCGGACGAAGTGCCGAAGCCGGTGGTAAGGAAGGAAAGCAAACAAGTTGTCATCGGCGATGACACCTTCAACTTGAAGGGATCTCTGACGACTCGTGGCGCCGGTGTGCAAAGTCTCTTCTTGACGGCGTTCGACGAGGGCAATGAACTTGGCCGGCCTGTCGAGCCGCGGACGATGCTCGAACTTATTCCCAACGCGCCGACTTCACCGTCGAACAGGCTTTATCACTACGCCAATCCGAACGAGAACCGGCCCGAACGCCCCGAAGGTGATCTGGGCGAATTGGAATGGGAATTCAAATCCTCTCAGAACGACGCTGACAAGGACCTGCATGAAGTGGCCTTTACCTGCGAAGTGCCAGGACAACGCGTTCGGCTAACCAAGACATATAGTCTCCATCGAGGCGACTACCATCTTGGTCTTTCTGTCCGTATGGAACGAATCGGCGACGATGCGGCTCCGGTCAAGTTCCGATACCAACTCGCCGGGGCACACGGTCTACCCATCGAAGGCAAATGGTACACCACCGTGTACCGGAATTCGCTCATCGGCCTGGAAGCGTACAAGGGCGGCGGAATTTGGCGCGACTTACAACTGAGTCAAAAAATCTCGTTTCAAGGAGGCGGCCAAGAGGTCCTGCGGCCGGATGACAAGTTTATCCGCTACGCCGGAGTCGCGACCCAATACTTCGCCTCCATGATCGTCGTCGACAACGAACAGGAACCGGGCATCCGCCCCAATTTTCTTGCGTGGGCTCGTCCCAGGCCGGAAGGCGAACCGCACCCGACCAAGCAGTTTCTCGACGACATTACCGTCCGGGTCATTTCGGAACCGATCGATCTCAAGCCCGGAAACTCCGTCACTCATAAGTACCTGCTCTACAACGGACCGGTAAAAGTTGAACTGCTCGGTCACTTGGCCGGCGGAAAGGCAGTATCCAACGCGCTGGTTGATCGGTACACCGACAAGCTGCATTTGAACACGTTGACCGATTACGGGAGCTTCGGTTGGTGGTCGGATTTGATCGTATTCTTCACGAACATCATGCACAAACTGCTGTGGCTGATCCACCAGGTCGTGCCGTGGAGCTACGGTGTCTCGATCATTTTGCTCACGGTGGTAGTTCGCTGCCTGCTGTTTCCTTTGAGCCGACGGCAGGCGACAGCGACGGCCGGGATGCAGGAAAAGATGCAGAAGATTAATCAGGAGCTGGCGCCGGAAATCAAGAAGCTCGAAGAGAAGTTCAAGAACGATCCCTGGCAACTCCGGCAGGCCAAGCATGAATTGTATGCCAAGGCCGGTGTCAACCCGATGGCGATGTTGAGCAGTTGTTGGCTCATGTTCGCCCAATTGCCGATCTTCCTCGGCCTTTACTACGCATTGCAGGAGAGCATCAATTTTCGTCTGCAGAGTTTCTTGTGGATGCCGAATCTCGCGGCGCCGGACATGTTGGTGTGGTGGAGCGAGAAAATCCCGTTCATTAGCGATCCGGCGTACTTAGGGACATTCTTCTATCTCGGCCCGTATTTCAATCTACTGCCCATCGTCTGGGTCGTGCTCATGCTCTGGCAGCAGAAATTAATGACGCCGCCGCCGGCCGACGACCAACAGGCGATGCAGCAAAAAATGATGAAGTACATGATGATTCCGTTTTTCTTCTTCTTCTACAAAGTGCCCGCGGGCCTGTGCATCTACTGGATCGGAAGTATTTGCTGGAGCCTTGGCGAACGGAAGTTTCTCCCGAAGAAGCAGCCGGCCGGCACTGTCACAGCCGCAGCGGACGGAAAGAAGGGCGCATTGGCCAATGGCGCTGTAGGTCGGACCAAGACTAAGGGGGAGGCGGCCGCCAGAAAAGAAAGCAACGGCGCGGTCAAAAAACTGAGCGATTGGTGGTCCGAGGTGTTGAAGCAGGCGCGAAAGAAGTAACCCGCATCTCCATTCCACTCCGAGCAACAGGAGCTTTGTTTCGGTGACCCTCGATGTAGAAGACACGATCGTTGCGCTCTCATCGGCGGAAGGTCCCGGTGGACGTGCGATCGTGCGGATGAGCGGTTCCGCTGCACTCGACATCCTGGCAACGGTATTCGCCGCCTCGGAGTCACTCGCAGCGCAAAGACGTCGTTACGCGGGATTGCTACGACTGAAGGGGTTGCATTCTCCGTTGCCGGCCGACGCTCTGGTTTGGCCGGCGCCGCATTCCTATACGGGCCAGGAACTCATTGAAATCCATACCGTTTCGAGTCCTCCGCTAATTGAGTTGCTTATCGGCCGTTTGTTGGACGCCGGATGCCGGGCGGCACAACCCGGCGAGTTCACCATGCGCGGCTTCTTGGCCGGGAAACTTGACCTCACGCAAGCCGAGGCGGTTCTGGGAGTCATTCACGCCGGTAGCCGTGACGAGCTTCAGCAGTCGCTCCGACAATTGGCCGGCGGCATCGCGCATCCCATGCAGGAACTCCGGGATGACATTCTCAACCTTCTCGCGGAGGTGGAAGCCGGGCTCGATTTCGCCGAAGAGGACATTCGTTTTGTCGACCAGACGGACTTGCTTTACCGCCTCGCCAAAGGCATGGCTCAGGTCACGCTGCTGCAGAAACAACTGACCGAGCGCGCGGTGGGAAACCGACCCTTTCGCGTCGTCCTCGCCGGTCGGCCCAATGCTGGCAAAAGCAGCCTATTCAACGCATTGACAAAGGGTCGCGCGCTCGTCAGCACCCAAACTGGGACGACCCGCGACTTCCTGGTGAAACAACTGAAGTTGGACAACGTGACCATCGAGCTGGTGGATACCGCCGGCATACAAGAGTCGGGCGGCGCCATTAGCGAGCAAGCGCAGCGATTAAGCCGGGATCAATTGCATCAGGCGGACCTGGTGTTGCATTGCCTGGAAGCCACTCAACAAGCCGCCGAAGAGGACGAACTCGACCTCTCGTCGACACTGCCTGTGCTTCGCGTTGCCACGAAGTGCGATCTGGCGGTGGCGCCGCCCGGATTGGTAGCGACCAGCGTGGCGACCGGCGTGGGAATCGACTCGCTGCGGGCGATGCTGCTTGATCGCGCCTATTCCCACTATCGTCCGTCGCTGGCGCCAAGTCTTAGCCGGTGCCGCCATCATGTCGACGCCTTGCTCGGCCACCTACGCCAAGCACACGCGGCGGCCCTTTACGAGGACCCCGCAGAAATCCTGGCATTGGAGCTTCGGAGTGCACTGAACGAGCTCGGCGAAATGACCGGCGCTATCTACACCGACGACATCTTAGACCGCGTTTTCAGTCGCTTCTGCATCGGCAAGTGAGAAAACGCCGGATTCGCTCTGTTCAAAGATCGCGAAGTCAGCGGGTTCACCTGGCTGAAGGCGTCGTGGCGCCAAGCCGAGTAGTTCCCGCGGACGTGTGCTTGCCATGTCAACTGCATCGCAGAGACTCACGCCGGCGAATTGGATCACGTTGGCTACACATGTATCCGTGAACATGGACGAGCCGGCCAGGAATTCGGTGTTCGGAATTACAATCCGTCCATCCGCTTTCACCTCGAAATCCTGTTCCCATTCCCGATAGATCCCCGGTGACAGACCGGCGAGTGGACTTAAATCGGAAATCAAAATGGTTCGCGCCGGTGTCTTGACTCGGAGGATGCATTTCACCACTCCGGGCGGTAAATGATGGCCATCGGCAATCACGGTGGCCCACAAGTCGTCGTTCGCCAGTTGTTCCCAGACGTAGTTTTCATGCCTAGGAAGTACGGCGTGGGACGCATTGCCGAGGTGCGTGCTTACCCTGACGCCCGCACTGACTGCATCGCGAATGACGTTTGCACTCGCGGAAGTGTGGCCTATGGCTGCGACGATGTCGGATTTCGTGAGCTTCTCGATGAACGCGATCGCACCGGGCAACTCGGGAGCCAATGTTACCATTCGAATCAAACCACCGGCGGCGTCCTGCAAACGCTGGAATTCGTCCCAATCCGGTGCACGGACGTGCTGAATGGGATGTGCGCCGCGAGGCCCGTCCTCCGGCGAGATATACGGTCCTTCCAGGTGGATTGCCGGGATTGCCTTTGCAATGACTTTGTCCACATCCCGCGCCCGGCGGACCGTGGACATGCCATGAGTTAGCGCCGGAACAGAATTCGTAACGAGGGTGGCACAGAAACCGCCTATTCCGTGTCGCTGACATAGGTCAACTACCTGGCGAACGCCGTCGATCGTCAGGTATTCCGAGTTGAAGCTTATACCTTTTCCGCCGTTGATCTGGAGATCGAATAGCGCAGGCGCAACCCATCGGGAAACTGATGTACCCGCTCCCGCCGGTGCAACGGCGATGATGAGGTGATCGTCGAAGGTGATGTCTACGGTTTCGCCGGTCGCATAGTGGCGGGCACGGATCTGCATAGGAATCGGCGTAGGTTTGTTAGTCGGAATCGACCAGGCGCTCGCCGAGGCTTCGGACACGCTGGATGCTGGTTTCGAGTTCGCGCTGGGCCGTCCGCATGGTGGCGATGGCAGCCTCGAATTTCTTCACGCACGGACCGAGATCCGTTTTGGCAGTGCCCGTGCCGACCAATCGGCTTGCCAACTCCTTGATCGCCGGCTCCACATGCTGCTCGAGGACTTGGAGAAACTGTCGGCCTTGCGATTCCGAGTCAATCGTCGCATGGTGTAAGACGGTGAGGAGTTCCCCATGTAGGTGCGGATCGACGTTTCGATCGAGGTCCTTAGGTGAAATTGACTCCGTCGGCAATTTGGCGACTACGGTTTCCGGCGCCGGCGCCGCCGAGCTGGACGCGCCGACTGCCGCCTCGGCCTGCGCCAGAGCTCGGATTGCCTTGTCCCAGTTGGGTCGAAGCTGGAGCACCTTCTTGTAATGCGTGATGGCCAGCTGATGGCGCCCTGTCTCAAAGTACAAATTGCCGAGGTTATGATGCGCATCGACCATGCGCGGGTCGAGCCGTGTCGCTTCGAGGTAAGCCTGAACGGCGAGATGCGGCTGACCCATGTTTCGATACACGAGGCCGAGATTGTAAAACCCTTCGGCGCGATGTGGATCAATCCGAATCCCGCGCCGTAGCGTTTCCACGGCGTCGTTGTACTCTCCGAGTCGGTTGTAGACCGCGCCTAAATTGATGTACGCGCCAGGACGAAGCGGATCGAGGCGCGTCACTTCTTTGAAATGATACGCGGCACTGTCCAGATCATTCAGCAGGAAACAAGCGGTTGCCAATCCGTAGTGAACGTCCGGCGCATCCGCGCGGACGCTGATCGCTTGCATATACAATTGGCGCGCCTGATCGATTTGACCCTGCGCAATGGCGTGTCGGGCCCGTTGACAGAGGCTTTCGATACTCTCGACCGTCATAGGCTTAGGTGCCCATCGCGTGTCTACGACTTTAAGGTAGTGCGCGCTGAGCGAGTCAGCGGCTGGCTGGTACGAGCGCCGTAGTTTCTCCGTCCAAATTATAGGAGGCATCGGGTTACCGCCACAACCGCAAATCTAGCCATGCCTAATTCCCGCCCGGCGGAACGCCCTGCACGCTCGACGTGATGCCGCGCGAAATTGGCGCTGCCTTAGTCGCTACCAGCCTCGCGATGGATCGGTGGACCGGTCTCAGATAGCCTTGTTCCACGCCGATCACGTAGGTCAACGCGGTTAGAAAAACCCACGTCGCTAATGTCGCCGGGATGCTTTGCGAGAATAACTTAAGAGCGCTTCCCGAGGCTTTATTCAGTCGGGGCACCAATCGAGATACGCGAACCGAATAGATTTCATCGAGGAGGAGATGCGACAAATACCCTAGCAACACACCGGCGGCGAGCGTCAGGCCGCCGAACGGCTCGTGACAATCGTGGGCAAGAAAAACCACCTCCGCGGAAATGACGGCCCCGGGGATGCTATGGAACATTCCTCGGTGAACGGTGAGCCGGCGAAAAAACCAAGCCAGGCCGAACCGAATGCCTAGGTACGCCACCGCGGCGAACAGAATCTTCCCCTCGGCGTTGACACCCGCTAATTCGAGTCGCGGCAAGTACAGCAGTGGAACCAAGACGGCTGTCACGCCGAAGATCTCTCGGACCGGTTTTCCGCTGTCGCTATCTAGATCGGGAAGCATTCCGGCGAATCCACACAGCGCGCCCGCCAAGGCGCTGTGGATCAGGTCAACACCCTGATAGCTAAGGGTGGCCGCATAACCGAGCCCGAACGCCGATGAGAAGGCGATATGTTGTTTGAACGCAGCCATTGGCAGTTCCCTTTACCCGCGAATGCCGTACGTGCGGCGGATGGTAACTTCAGGTGGGGATTACAACAAGCCCGCCGATGTCCCGCATTCCGACCGTCGGTGGAAACTGCACAATCTAGCCAAGATGTTCAGCCTAATGCCCTTTACATTGACTCCGTCGGTCGCGAAAATAGTACTCTCGACGCCGACGGTTCGATAGATGCACGCCTGAAGCGGAGAACGGCAGCCGGAAGCCGTCCTCCGCTTCATGTTTTGCAACAGCAGCTATCCCGAACGATTCTTCCAGGAGTTAATCAGCATGTCGATTGAACGCATTCCCATGTCACGAGAGGGATACGATAAGCTGAAGGCAGATGTGGATCGCATGGAGACCTCGGAGATGATCGCGGTTACCAAGCGAATCGCCGCGGCTCGCGAGTTGGGTGACTTGAGCGAAAACGCCGAATACCATGCGGCCCGCGAAGACCAGGGAATGCTACAGGCGCGGATCAATGCGCTTAAGGACAAGCTCAGCCGTGCATCCATTGTGGATCGCTCGACATTGGTCGGCGACGCGGTTGTCTTCGGCGCTCGTGTGCAAGTCAAGGATCTTGATCTGGGCGGCGAGGAGGCGTTTGAGCTCGTGGGGCCCGGCGAAGAAGACTACGACAACAACAAGATTCTGACGACAAGCCCCATTGGCCAGGGCCTGCTGGGCAAGAAGCGCGGCGACATTGCGGAAATCAAAGTGCCGATGGGAATACTGCGTTTTGAGATTCTTAACATCACATTTCCATAATTGCCTGCGACTTGTTCATTGACTCAACCGATGTACAGGTTAAATTTAGAATGGATTGACGTTTACGGCAAAATCTGTGCAGATGCTTGAATGTCTGACCATTTGAATAGTATCCATCTGGAAGCACCGCGGCGCGACGACTTCCGTAAAGCGCGCGCCCGGCTGCTCGACGCCTGCGGCGACAAAACGCGCTATGTGATCCAACAACCGGAAGCTCCCGCCGGCGGCGCGGATTCCAAGACGATCATGGAGAGCTTGGAGAAACGCCTTCCGCTTGGGGCCGATTACGCATTGGTAGACAAAGAGTGCGTTTTCCCACTCAAAGTCGGCCTCAACACGATTGGACGTCTTCCGGACAACGACATCGTGCTCGAGGATGCCTTCGTATCCCGCCGGCACTGCGCCATCTTGATTCACACCAACGAAGGATCGGAACTCCACGACGTGGCGTCGAAAAACGGCACCTACCTCAATGGCAACAAGTTGGACGGGCCCACACGATTGAGTTCCGGTGATGAAATCAAAATGTGCGAGCGCCAACTCATTTTTGTCTGCAAATCCGATCCGCACAATCTACCTGCCGATGCCGCTACGCTTGCCAAGTAGCTACTTTTTCTGAGTGATTCGCTGGATGTTCTGCAGGAGTTGTCGTGCCTCAGCATGCGCGGGGTCGTGCCGGAGCGCCTCTCGAGCGCATTCGAGCGCCTGCGAATAGTCCGATTGCGCGAAATGAGCTAGAGCGAGATTGTAGTGCGTGCCAACGGGGTCTGCACCAAGCTCTAGCGCACGGCGTAGATCCGAAACCGCCTCCGAAAAACGCTGTTTGCGGTAATGCAGCAAGCCGCGGTTGAGAACCGCCGCAGACAACTTCGGGTCAAGTTGAAAAGCTCGGTCATAATCCTGGAGTGCTTGATCATCATGTTCCAGCGCAGACCATGCGAGTCCGCGGTTGAAAAAACATACCGCGCGGTTCGAATCGGCGCCGATGCAGACGCTGAACGCTGTTGCAGCATCTAAGTAGTTTTTCTGCTTGTAGGCGCAGAGACCTGCGTAGAAATTCGGCCAGAACCCTTGCGGCTGAATCGTACATGCTGCTCGAAACGATGTTGCCGCCCGGTCGAGGTCGCCGGCTTGCCAGAAAATACGGCCCAGCGCATAGTGCTCCCAAGCGGTCCGCGCCGGCGGCAGTTCCGTTTCCGTCATCTCGGCTCCGATCGCATCCGCATGTGCGCGGATCCTTTGCCACAGGACAATGCTTGGGCCGAATAGAGTTTTCGCCTCTTCCAGTGCGCGCATTGTCTCTTCGCGCGCTGACGCTTCGTCGCCTGCGGGCGCCAGACGAATCCGGATATCGGTCCACAGGAGCGCCAGGTCGAGTAAATCGGTTGCTGCGGTTGAGCTCGTTTCGAATCCTTCGCCACTCAATCTCTCCAAGATCATTTGTCGGTTGTCCCAAAAAAGGCGGCACCGGCTTTCCAACGTCTTCAACTCGGCCACCGGCAGCGAGTCCATGCCGAATCCGAAACGCAAACGATCCACCAGCATGGTCAAGTCGCGGCTGATCGCGAGTCGTTCTGCCTGCTTAAGCATTCGAGCCAAACCCGCGGCGAGTTCATCCGTGCCTGAAAGACCCGCGGCCAAGACCAGGCCGTGTCGGGCAGTGGTTGTCGCATCGTCACACCGACCTTGCCGCAGTTGCTCCGAGCCGGTTTCCAGCAGTGAATGCAGTTGGTCGTGAAGTCGTGCGAGGTTGTTCTCTCGGAAATAAACCAGTCCCGCGGTTGCAACCACCACGGCTACGGCGAGGCCGATCACCGCCAGGGCATACGGTCGTCGCCTTCGCCACTTGGTCCATCGTTCGGACAGATCGCGATTCGGCACGCCTTTCAGTGGTTGGTTGGTCAAATGTCGCTGTAAATCGGCGGCAAGCGCCCCCGCGGTTTGATATCGTTCGCCGACCGAATGTGCCAAACACTTGTGGACGATGTCCGAAAGCCCGGCGGAAACTTGCGGATTGATTTTCCGCAGACATGGCGATGAGTCATGACGGAAGGGCAGCGTTCCGCCCAGTGCCTCATACAGAAGGGCGCCCAAGGCGAAAATGTCGGCGCGGCCATCCACCGTCGTCGGAACCGGCTCGTCCTTGCGAACGGCATTCAAGGTCGCTTTGTGTTCGGGACTCATGTAAAGCGGCGAGCCACCGAGCCACTCGGGTGGCGTGACATCCGGACGAATCGGCGCCTGCGCCAGGTGAAAATCCAGCAACATCGGTTGCCCGTCCACGGCCAACAGCACGTTGGACGGCTTGATGTCGAGATGTACCAGTCCACGTTCGTGTGCGTAGTGCAGCGCTTCTGCCAGGCACGCGCCGATCCAGCAAATGGCCTGGAGGTATGATGCTCGGGCAATAATTTGCCGAGCCGGCCCGCTTGCCGGCAGCGTCACAGGGACAGTCTGTTGACACTTGCCGATGGCATCGAGAATGTTCTGACCAGTTCGTTGGGCGACGGGGACGGTACGAAGCAAGTCGAGGACGTGCTTGAGCGTCGCGCTGCCGAAGTACGGCATGCACAGGAGCCGAAGATTTCGGCGACGGTCATCCTCGGCAAAGTACAGCGGAACGATGTGCGTGTGTTGCAGCCGGGCAAGCGAAAGGTGTTCCAATCCGTCGCAGGCGGATATTTTCAGTACGACCGGGCGATCGCCGAGAAACCGCTGCGTCGCCAGAAAGACGCAACCTTGTCCGCCTCGTCCCAGTTCGGCAACCAAATGGAAATCGCCGAACGTGTCGCCAACGTTCGGAAAGACCGGCTCCGGAATGTCGCCTAATGCGGACGCATCGCCGACGATTGCAGACACGGACGTTGACGTGTCGGAGTCCATAGCATTCGGCGTGTCGTATCAGGCGGAAACGCAATGACTCAGTTTGAGCGGCTACAGACGGCCAGGTGGTTCGCTCGCGCCCAGCGACCACGTCCATGAGAGATCGGCAGCGTTCGTGGCCAATTCAGGCATGAGCGCGGGTTTCCGATTTCGTCGAATTATCTCCAGAGTCGCGCACGTAGCCAGAGCGGCCAAGACCCACGACGACAAGCCGATTCCTCCTTCGGAAGAAGTTAGTTCATTGCCAAGTTGGTCGAGCCGATGGAAGAAACGCATGGCGCCTTGACCGAGTGCATCCACGTCGAGGGCAAGTGCGGCCCCAAGCAACTCGGACTGTTGTGGCGTGAAGCTGCCGGGCAAGAGCGCGATTTCGGTTGGGCCTTCATTATCCGACGCCGAAGGTTCCGTCGAATCATTCGAGTCGCCGAGTGCCGCCAGCAACTGTTTGTCCGTGCTTTCGGCTGAGTCGACTGATCCGGTTTCCGACCCGCCGTAACTAGTCGCCGGCGCGGGTTCGTAGGCGGCGCCGGACATGGCCAACGCCAGCGACCGCGATGCTTCCGCCTGTGCCCACGCGAAGTACATCGCCAGAATCGGACGATTCTCCGGCAGCGGCGGCGGATTTCCCGGATTCGGGTTTCCATCAAAGTCCGGACGATCGCCTTTGTAGGTCGGCAACGGTGGCTTGTCCGCCGGCCCATTGGGAAGCGACGGCAGGTCTGGGTCGTTCGGCGGCGTCCAAGGATTATCTGTATCGACGTTGGGAACCACCGGCCGCTCACCGACCGGCGGTCTATCTTTGGGAACTTCCGGGAGAGCAGGGCGTTCCACTGGAGGATCGGGCGTTATTGGCGGTTCCAGAGTCGGCCGATCCTGTGCGTCAAGTTTCGGCGATTGATTGTTCGGGGTTAGGCCAACGTCTTTTTCTTTCCCCGTGTTCGTCGGATTCGCCGTGTTTACCGTATCCGCCGCCTCATTTTTCGACTCGGGCGTTTTCGGCCGGTCGTGCAGCGGCGGCAACTTCTTGTCAATCAAATCGGCCGGCGGCGCCTTGTCGTCGGATGCGCTACCATCATTGTGGAACGGAACTATTTCGTTCGGCGGCGCCGAGACGATCAGGATTGGCTGAGCATCGGGTAAGGCAAGGGGCCGGTGCCACGAGTATAGTCCGGGTTCATGTCCGGGTGGCGGGCTCAGCCGCGGCTGCAGCGCGTCCAGAATCGAATTGCCGTTCAGGAGCGACCGCGTTTCAAGGCGCTCGATGTACAGGAATGGCATGGCGGGCAGTGTTTTTCGGCCTCTTCGGAGTGACATAGCCGGCAGTTCCGTTTTTGGTGGGAAAATGTTCATCTATTCGTCGGTCGGCGCAATCCTCCTAATTCCACATAAAACCCATAGCTCATTTCCGGAAGTCAAGCAAAAAGAAACCGGACGTTTGCACTGAACGGGTCCGCCATTAACCCACCATCGTAATGGTGAAATGCACCTTGTGGCACGATCCGTCGCGAGCTTTTGAGCACCAACGCCACCGTTAACCTCCGTCTCTTACGGTGGATGGCGCCTTGTGGCACACCGATGCACGACGGTTTGTCTTTCGCCCTTGCGGTGTTACAGGCGGGCCAGCGTTGGTCGGTTTCCAGTCGCCACATCAGCGTCACTCCACCACGGTGCGCACCTCGCGCGCTTGCTCGCGCATCATGCCACGGTGTCACACTTTCATGCAAGCGCCGTTCTGTGACAAATTTCGAGAAGGCGGAAAAAAACTCGGCGGGGAACCGTTGACGGGAAGAAGAAGAAAACGAGTGACTGAAATAGTAAGCCGCGCCCCTTTTCTTTCTCTTTTCCGAAAAATATCGCATCTTTCAAGGAGGTGCGTTCCTGTACAGGAGGGGCGGAAACGAGGAGTGAAATTCATCGGAAACAGTTGCCGGCGGTAAGCCATTCGAGTTACAATCGCGGTCATGGATACCAAGAGCGTAACTACGCAGGGGATGACCGGCGCCCACTTTGTCAGCACACCGGGTGGTTGCGGAGGCAAAACACGCATCGCAAACACCGGTATTCGAGATGCCGACGAGCCGACCTGCTCGACCGACTCCGCGGGGGGACCCTGCTGTCGACGACGAATAAGAGGATAGTCCCTTGAGAACAATCACGAAATCCGCCGAAAATGGAGCCTTAGGTCGCATTTTGGACCCGTTCCGGGATGTTCTCACTCCTGCCATGGCGCGCCGCTTGGTCCGATTCCGCGCCGATGCCGCAACCCAAGCTCGCGTGGACGAACTCGCCACGAAATGCAATGAGGGCGCCCTAACGCCGGCGGAACGGCGCGAGTACGAAGCGTACGTTCGCGGCATCCATCTCATTTCCGTACTTCAATCGAAAGCACGTTTGTTTCTTGCTCAGAAACGCAATGCCCGATGAAGGAGTCGCTCCGCAATCTCGTGCGCCGGCGGGCGCGACATCGGTGCGAATACTGCGGATTGTTGGAGTCGCTCGCCTTGGTGGTGCCGCTGCACGCCGACCACATCATCGCACGCAAACACGGCGGCCGTTCCAACTTGCCCAATCTTGCGGCGGCGTGCCATCACTGCAATTTTCACAAGCAAACCGATCTCGTGGGGTTTGACCCGCTCACAAGTAGACGAACCGCGCTATTCAATCCGCGCCGACACAAATGGCGGGCGCACTTCCGTTGGGACGGCGTCTACTTGTTTGGAAAGAGCGCCATCGGCCGCACCACCGTCGAATTGTTGAGCATGAACGCCGACCCAATGATCGAACTGCGATCGACGCTGCGGGAGGAAGGACGGTTTCCGTGGTAATCGGAAGTAACCGTCCGGATGACAGTGCAACTGAACCGCCTACGGGATTCGGCAACGGCTGCCTCCGGCTGCGGCTGGCTACCGCACGCCCGGCGACGTTTGACATGCCGCATCAGGGTGCGATCGGTGTCGCGGAGAGGGGTTGCTTCAAGGCTCGCGCGCTGACCTTTGTCAAGAAGGCGTCTGCGCTGGAGCTTGCCTGTTCCGGTTGGAACGGATTCACGGTGGGAAAGTCGGCCGATTTCGTAAAACCCGATACGTACACATTCCGCGCGTTGTCCAGTCCTATTCCGCGCCCGGCATCAAGCGTCGCGCCTCCGAGAAAGCTGGACCAGGCTAGGCTCTTGCCATCGGCGGTAAGTTTCGACACGAATCCATCCGGAGCGCCGCCAAGTGTTGGCTGAAACGCGTCCTTCGTGGGAAAATCGACTGAATCTGCCACACCGGTCAAATACGCGTTTCCGGAAGAGTCGGCAACAATCGAGATAACCTTATCCGACTCGCCAGAACCTCCAAAGAAAGTTGAATAGACAAATGCGGATCCATCCGGCACGAACTTTGTGATGAACCCGTCGCAGTTAAGGCTGCCACCGGTCTTCGTGGGTTTGTAAGAATCAGGTGTTGTGGGGAAATTGTCGGCGCACGTGAAACCGGCTGCGTATGTATTTCCTGTGGCGTCGGCTGCAATGGCTCGTCCCTTCTGCCCTTGTGGTTCTCCCGCCAGATATGTTGAGTAGACGAACCATGAGCCGTCCGGGGTCAGCTTGCTAACAAATGCATTAAACCCCTCAGGCTTTTTGTTCGGCTGAATCGCATTGAAAGTCGGGAAATTCCACGACATCGTGTAACCGGTGACGTACGCATGACCGGCAGCATCAACCGCGACATCACCAGCGTCGTGAAAGAAATACCCTTCCTCCGAAGCGCCGCCAAGATAGGTCGAATAGAGCAGGCTTGAGCCTACCGGATTCAGTTTGGTTATGGATACGTCAAAGCATGGTACACCATTGCAGTTTCCACCGCCAAAATTCTGAATGGGGTTAAACAAGGGGAAGTTGCCACTGGCCGTCTGGCCCATTACGTAGGCGTTGCCCGACGCGTCCACCGCAATACCCTCACCCGATTCGGCATAAGTGCCCCCTAGGTAAGTCGCATACAAGAGCGAAGCGCCGTCCGGGGCCAGTTTCACCACGAAAGCATCTGAACAGTCCGTGTTCCCAGTGCAATTCCCATCGGCGTTAGTTGGCTGGAATGCGCCTGGTGTTGACGGAAAGTTGCCCGATAACGTGTACCCAGTTAGATAAGCCGCTCCCTTCCCGTCCACGGCAATGCTATCACCCTCGTCTTCGTAGGTGCCACCCAAATAGGTGGAATAAAGCAGAGTTGATCCGTTCGGACTGAATTTGGAAACATATGCGTCCCCCCCGCCCGCGTACGGAAATGCGGGGTTCACTTGTGGAAAACCAGCGTACGCACTGCCAGTAACATACGCACTTCCAAACGGATCCACTGCTACATCCCACGCGTAATCACTCGATGGGCCGCCGAGATAGGTCGAATAATTCACGACCATCGGGTCAATCACCAGCGGGCTTGTGGCATCGTAATCGCCAATGTCAAAAGTAACGAGTCCTGAGTACCCGGTACTGAGTATAAAACTCCCCGCCACTTCCTTCCGGCCACCGTTGATGTCCTGATAGAGGTACGGAGCGTTCTGAACAATCTGGTTGTCGCCGACATGCAGGACAAGATTTCCCTCGTCATCGAGTTCAATTGAGTCGGCGCCGGAGAACGACAGCGCGATTTGGTTCGGATTGGCGCCCGGTGAAACCACGAAATCGTATTCGAGATCACGGCCTTGACCGTAGTACACGAGGTCGATGCCAGGATAGACCTCGTCGTATTGGACCTTGGCAAACGTCGGGACGTTGGTGTGCCACTGGTTCGGGTCATTGCCGATGAAGTAGTTGATCTTGGTGACCAGCGGGTTGACACCCGCGACCGAGGCGGCGGAGTTGGCGCCGACGATTTGCATGTGAATCTGGTCCGAGCCGCGCGCGTCAGCAAGCGAAGCAGCACCGCTCCCTGACGGTCGCGGCTCGGACTGTGCGGCAATTGGCCGACCGGTGGGATCGAGCTTCGCCCGCTCTTCGGGTGACAGGCGGTCGAGTTCCATTGGTGAAACTCGATTATCCGGTATCGGCAGCGCCATCACTGCTTCGGTTGCCGACAAGCCCAGCGTGTAACCTGAACCGCGGGCGACGAAATCGAAAGACGGGTCAGCCTGGCCCATGTTCTGCTCGAAAAAGAAGGGCACGGAGCCGAAATCACGGGTGGCACGCCCTGAGTCTTCGAAGGGCGTGGGTGGAATCGCAGGGAGACTCACGCCCGTCGCGGACTCCGGGCGTGCCACCCAGGGCGTAACTCGCATTGTTGGAGGCACAGTAACAGCCGCGGTATTTTGTAATGGGACATTCCATAATGTGGCCGATGACGGCTGCGGAACAAAAGGATTTGATCGATACCAATTAATTCCGCCCGATTGAACTGGGAGCACGCCCGAATCCACCACTACCTCCGCGGCTGGGGCAAGATCTTCGACCCCCCGGTGCGTACCGAACGATGAATGATGAACGATGAGCGATGAATCACCAAACAAAGGGCTAAGGGACGAAGAACCAAGAATGGAGATTGAATCACTCCATGATTCTGAACTCTGAATTCTGAATTCTGAATTCTCCTCACCACCCAGAAATAGCAACCCCAGCAGCGTATCGCCCGGCGGCAAGCGCGGTTCGAGCGTTTCCAGCAAGGGCCGATACGTGTTTCCATTGCACCGGCGTTCACTTCCGCGGCGTGCGCTCAACATCGCGGCACCTCTCGCCTGTTTCATCACGAGGTTATGCGAAACCGACTAGCGCCCGCCATTATCAGCGCCGGTCCGCACCGCGTCAAGCGCCAACGCGATTGCAACGGGGAACGCACAGTTAATCGTTGAACGGGGGTTGCTTTTGGAGCGAGAACAAGAAAACGGCCGGTGTCAACCAAGCGGTTGACATCGGCCGTTCGTGCCTGAATTAGGTAACGTTAGTCCGGCTTGCGCTCGTAGGCGAAATCCATCCAGCCGATCATCATTTCTTCCCAAGTTTGGTCGCCCCAGAACACCATCTTCGTCGGGTCGGGGTTATTGGGATTCTTGGTCGAGTTATCGAAATGGGCCACGCAGTGGATTTTCGTGCCGGCCGGGACGATGTGAGGATCGACATAGCGGTAGACGCTCTGCCAATTGAAGTTGAAACGGGGCACGGACAGCAACGTCTGCTTCTTGCCGTCCGGGTAGATCGCTTCGACGAAGAAGTCCTTTCCGCGGACGTGCATGTGCGGCATGAAACTCAAGATTCGTGATTCTTCCTTGATGACGAATTCCGATTCCAATTCATAGTTTCCTTCGCCCGGCGGAATGGCTATCTTCGGATTGAACACCGGGACGGTGCGCACTTGCCTTTCCACGGGCTTCTTCGCGAAAACGAGTCCGACCGAGGAGCGGTCAACCTGACGTTTGCCGTTCGGCGTGTAATGCAATTGCAGGACGATTTTGGCGCCCTTCGGAATTTTCTTGGCTGAACCCGATGGCGCAATGAACGGCATATCACCCGGCGCCGTCCCGCACAGCACCCGCATGCCGGGATCACGCTGATTGAACTTCATGCCCGGCGGAACGATGAAGGTAACAATGTGGTGCACGACTTCCGGCGCCCGGGTCGCGCTTCGGCGCGTTCCACCCACTTGTCTTCGTCGAAGTTCGTCTCGATGGTGAAATACTGATACGGAATACCCGTCTTCGGCGCTTCCTCGGGAACGTCGTACGTCTGCTCCATGGTTAGGATGGCATCGGGGGCCCCGATACGCCAATCGGAAGCGAACGAACGACGCGGCGGAAGGTCTTTGTCGTCACCCTTCGGGCAACCGTTTTCGATCCACGCCAGCAGCGTCTCTCGCGCTTCCTGGTTCAAGCTGCGGTCATTCGAGAATCTGCCGTGGTTTGGATCGGCGTGCCACGGCGGCATCCGATTCTCTGTCACGGCCTCGCGGATGTTGGAGGACCATGCCACGGCCTGGTTATAGGTCGACAGAGAAAACGGCCCGATTTGACCTGGCCGGTGGCACTCCTGGCAGTTTTGTTGCAGAATGCGCACGACCTGGTTGCTGTAAGTGATCGAGCCGCCTGTCTTCGGAGTGACGGCACGAGCGATGAGGCACCCAGGAACTTCGGTCGTCGCAACGCTCACGGGCTTTCCGGCCAGGACTTCATCGATGGCCTCGCCTAAATCACGTCGAGTCGGCTTGCCACGGTTGAAGCCGAAGCCCATTTGATCGTCGATTCGGCCGCGATAGCGTAGGATGCGCTCGGCATCGAGCAGGCAAACTTCCGGATTGCGTTGTGCTCCGAAGAAGTCAGCGATACGGCTGCCATCGTCCTTGAGTGCGGGAAATGTCAGGTCGTGTTTCTTCGCATGCGCTGACACCGTTTCCGCCGTGTCTTGCTCGTTCGAGTAGACCGCCAGGAATTGCACTCCCTTCGCGGTGTATTCCTTGTTGAGTTGAGCTAAGCGCGGTTGGTAGGCATTGTTGATCGGGCACTCGGTCCCCATGAACACCACGACGACGGCCTTTCGATCTTTGAAGTCGTCGAGCGACACGGTTGTGTTTTTCACCGCGTCCTTTAGCGTGAAATTGGCTATTCGTTTGCCAATGCTTTCGGGCGGGTCATTTGAAAGTCCGGAATGCGTTTCACCGAAAGTCAGTAATCCAAGCAGAACGGCTACCGGGACAAGTCGGATGGTCATGACTAACTCCTGCGCCCGAAGACTGGATGGTTACCCGTGCAAGTTAGTACTCATTAACTAAATTGGTGGTTTCAACAGATTACCAACCGCCGACGAGGAATTCCAGCACAATCCGTCGATATCTTCGGAGTCATGGGCGGAACGATTAAAGGTCGTTCACGGAAGGGCCTAAGGCGTCTGCAAATGCTGGATGGCGCGGCTAGGTTTGCACGATATAATCGATGTGCCGACTGATCCTATTGCTGTTTCACGCGGGGCGTGCTGATGAGTACTGTGACGGAAACTCCGGCAAACCCGGTTTTCAAATACGAGAGCTATGTCGAATCGCAGCTGGGCAAGGCGCAATCGCGAATTCGATTGCTCGACCTGGCCGTCGCCGGGCTGATCTTGGTCGGCGGCACACTCCTCTACGCCGTGACGATGGCGTTCCTGGACCGGGTGTTTGAGCTGCCGTCTATCGTTCGTCAATCTGCGTTTGGCCTCTATGTCCTTGCGGCGTTAGTGTTCGTCGGTGTGGCCTTGTCGCGCATCGTGTTCCGGCGCGTGAATCCTTATTACGCCGCCCTTCAAGTGGAGCACGGGCTCGAGGACGTAAAGAACAGTGTTGTTAACTGGCTCGATTTGCGCGAACGAGAACTGCCGGCTGCCATTAGAAATGCGGTGAGCCAACGAGCAGCGAAAGACCTCGCGCGGGCCGATCTGGATCAACTGTTGAGCACGCGTTGGACGCGTTGGATCGGCGCCGTGACAGGCGGCCTATTACTTTCGTTGATCGTTTTGTTCTTTTTGAGTCCGCCGCAATTCTTCTCGCTTTTGAAACGATCCTTCGTTCCGTTCACCGAAGGCACGCTGGCGACCCGCACGCAACTGACGCTGCTTCAGCCGGAGGGCGGTGACGTGACCGTCGCGGTCGGTAGGGCAGTGACGTTTGCCGTCGGTGTTGACGGCAGGGTGCCGGAAGCCGGCCACCCTGACTCCGTGCGCTTGCGTTACCGCTACCAGCCCACCGATCCATATGTCGAGCGACCACTGGCCCCGGCCGATTCCTCACGCCATTGGAATCTTGTCTTACCGGCCGGCGAAGTTCGCCACGGCTTTTGGTACACCGTCGCCGGCGGTGATGCGGAAACACCAGAGTACCGCGTCCAGGTCCGCTCCACACCGCTCGTCACCGGTACGAAAGTCACATACGAGTTTCGCAAATACCTCAACCGACCGGATCAGACTTCGGACGATCCGAACCTCGAGGGAGTGCGCGGAACGAAGGTCACCATTGCTGCCCAGACGAACCGAACTGTCCGCGATGGTCAACTGGAGTTCACACCGCGACCCGGAGCGGACGGAAAACCGAAGGCCGCCACCATCACCCCTGCCCAACGCGTCGCTGACGATCCGAGAGCGCTAAGCTTTCAACAGATCGTTCTTGTCGAATCGGGCACCTACCGTGTTTGGTTCACCGCAGCGGAAGGTGAAAAGAATGCGGACCCGGTGCCGCACACGGTTCGGGTGCTCGACGATGAAGCGCCGAAAGTCGTGCTCACGAAGCCCGGTCAGCCGGTGTCGCTACCGGCAAACGGAACGCTGTCGATTGAAGGAGCAGCACGCGACGATTTCGGACTTGCGCACATGACACTGAAGATGGAGATCGAAGGGCAGGAACAGTCGAAGCCTTATCGTCCCGGCAAATCATTTCAGTTCGAGAACGGCAACTATCCGCTGAAACTGGATTACAAGGACGTACTTGAGCTAGAGAAGATCAAGCAAGCCAACGGACAGGGCCTGCAACCGGGCGCGTCCATCGAGTATTGGCTCGAAGCCGCGGACAATTACGACTATCCCCAGCCGAACATCGGCAAGAGCGAGCGGTTTAAGATCACCATTTCGCCGCCGGAAAGCGATCCCGAAAAGAAACAAGAACAACAACGCCAACGCCAGCGTGAAAAGAACGAGCAACAACAGCACGAGCAAAAACAGGACCAGGACCTGAATCAAGAGAATCAGAACCAGAAAGACCAGTCAGGCCGCGGCGATAAGAACCAGAACTCCGATCCATCCAAGGGCGACAACCAAGGCGAGAGCGACAAGAACCTCGAAGACCAAAAGAAAAAGATCGAAGACGCGATCAATGAGCAGGAGAAACAGGAAGAGGGCGAGGGCAAGAACGATTCCAAGGATCAAAAGGAGAACAAGGAATCCAAGGGAGACGGCCAGAAGGGCGACGGCGCTCAGGATCAGAAGGAGAACAAAGAATCCAAGGGTGACGGCCAGAAAGGCGACACGTCCAAGGACCAGAAGGAGAACAAGGAATCGAAGGGCGACGGCGCTCAGGATCAGAAGGAGAACAAAGAATCCATGGGTGACGGCCAGAAAGGCGACACGTCCAAGGACCAGAAGGAGAACAAGGAATCGAAGGGCGACGGCGCTCAGGACCGAAGGAGAACAAAGAATCCAAGGGTGACGGCCAGAAGGGCGACACGTCCAAGGATCAGAAGGAGAACAAGGAATCGAAGGGCGACGGCGCTCAGGACCCGAAGGAGAACAAAGAATCGAAGGGTGACGGTCAGAAGGGCGATCCGGCCAAGGACCAGAAGGAGAACAAGGACTCAAAGGGTGACGGTCAGAAGGGCGATCCGACGAAGGACCAGAAGGAGAACAAGGAATCGAAGGGCGATGGCCAGAAGGGCGATCCGACGAAGGACCAGAAGGAGAACAAGGAATCAAAGGGCGACGGTCAGAAGGGCGATCCGGCCAAGGACCAGAAGGAGAACAAGGACTCGAAGGGCGACGGTCAGAAGGGCGATCCGACGAAGGACCAGAAGGAGAACAAGGAATCAAAGGGCGACGGCCAGAAGGGTGACCCGGCGAAGGACCAGAAGGAGAACAAGGAATCCCAGGGCGACGGTCAGAAGGGCGATCCGACGAAGGACCAGAAGGAAAACAAGGACTCAAAGGGAGACGAGCAGAAGGGTGATCCGACGAAGGACCAGAAGGAAAACAAGGACTCAAAGGGAGACGGCCAGACGGGTGATCCGGCCAAAGACCAGAAGGATAGCAAGGAAACGAAAGGTGATGGGCAGAAGGGCGACGCATCCAAGGAGCAGAAGGAATCGAAAGGCGACGGTCAGAAGGGCGATGCGTCGAAGGATCAGAAGGAGAACAAGGAATCGAAGGGCGACGGTCAGAAGGGCGACGCTTCCAAGGAGCAGAAGGATAGCAAGGAAACGAAGGGCAACGACCAGAAGGGCGATCCGGCCAAGGATCAGAAGGAGAGCAAGGAATCAAAGGGCGATGGTCAGAAAGGGGATACGAGCAAGGAGAAGTCTGACAGCCCCGATCCAAAAAAAGACGAGAAGCCCGGTGATGACAAGGGACAGCCGAAGGAAAAGCCAACTTCTTCCGGCGGCGGAACGCAACCGCCCGGTGTGCGTGATCGTCCACCGGTGGACAGTCCCGATCCAGCCAAGGGAACCGATGCCAACCCCGAGCATCAGAAGAAGGCCAGCGACCTGCAACTCGAGGACATCCGCAAAAAGGTCAACAAGGACGTTTTGAAGAAGGCCAACATGACCGAGGCGGAGTTCCAGGAATTCGTCAAAGCGTATGAGGCGATGCTCAAACGGAAGCCACAACGCATTAGCGACGAAGAAAAGCTCGCCGATCCGAAGGCCGGCGGCGGGAAACTGACGAACATTGGCGCCAGGCAAATGAATCCCACGGGGAAGGACGACAAGACCCTGAAGGGCGGAATCGCATTGCCGCCGCCAGAGTATCGTGACGTGTACAAGGAATTCACTGAGAAGATCTCCGGAAAGAACCGCGATCAAGATAAGAAGTAGGAGATCGTTGTCGTCCGCGGCTTCGCATGATGCAGTCATCACGTCGATATTTGGTAGCCTTCGGACCCAAACGTACACCGCATATATTCACGGACGTCCTGATAATCGGGGCCGGCATAGCCGGGCTTCGTGCCGCGCTGGAGATTCCCCGCAGCCTGCAAGTATTGGTTGTCACCAAGGACCGGATTCAACAGAGCAACAGCAGTTATGCTCAAGGCGGGATAGCGGCGGTGTCGTCACCGGAGGACCGGTTCGAAAACCACATCGAAGACACATTGACGGCCGGCGCCGGTTTATGTGATCGCGAAGTCGTGGAAACGGTGGTCCGCGAAGCACCCGACCAAATTGCCGACCTCATTGCCTGGGGAACTCAATTCGACATAGAGGACGGCCAGATCGCACTCACGCGCGAAGGCGGCCATAGCCATCGGCGCATCGTCCACGCACTAGGCGATGCCACCGGCTATGAAGTGATGCGGGCGATTATCGCGGCCGTGCAGCAGGTGCCGAATATCCGCATTTGGGATAACACGTTCACGGCCGACCTGCTCACGGAGAACGGCGCCTGCGTCGGCGCGGTGTTGGTGCGATCCGAAAAGGACACGTTCCTGGTGTGGGCCAAACAGACTATCTTGGCCAGCGGCGGCTGCGGCATGATATACCGCGAAACCACGAACCCGCCGGTTGCCACAGGTGATGGGATGGCGGCGGCTTACCGTGCCGGCGCCGATCTCCGCGACATGGAGTTCATGCAGTTTCATCCCACCGTTCTCTACGTGGCCGGTTCGAGCCGTTTTCTGATTAGTGAGGCCGTCCGTGGCGAAGGCGCTTACCTCCGCGACAAGGATGGCGTCCGGTTCATGACGTCCGAGGATCCGCGCCGAATTGGCGCCGCGAGATATCGTCGCCCGCGCCATCGTGAGACAGATGGAACGCACGCAACATCCGAATGTTTATTTGGACCTATCGCATCTTGATCCGGGTCACGTTCGAAAACGCTTCCCGGGAATAGGGCAGGTGTGCAGCGGCTTCAGCCTGGACATCACCAAAGATCGGATTCCGGTCCGACCCGGCGCTCACTACATGATCGGCGGTGTTGCGGTCGATATCCACGGTGGGACTTCGATTGCCAACCTGTGGGCTGCGGGCGAGGTGACGTCCAGCGGGCTGCACGGCGCGAACCGCCTGGCGTCGAATAGCTTGTTGGAGGGCCTGGTGTTTGGCGCCGAATGTGGCCGCCGTGCCGGCGAAGCGGCATCCGGGATGCACGACACGTTTCGCCTGCCGCCGATTGAATCCCCGTCGACAACGGAACCGATCCAGGACCTCAACGTGGAGGACATGACGAATTCGCTCCGCAGCCTCATGGTTCGCCGTATGGGAATCGCGCGCGACAAGGCCGGGATGGAGGAAGCTCAACGCACCGTTGATTTCTGGTGTCGATACGTCCTCGCCAAGGAATTCCACTCGGTCGGCGGTTGGGAGCTTCAAAACATGCTGACGATTGCCCGCCTCATGATCTGGGCAGCGATAAATCGAGAGGAATCACGCGGTGTGCATTTTCGAACCGACTTTCCCGACCGAAATGACGGGCTCTGGCAACGCCATCTCACCTGTCCCAGGGAATTGTTTTCGTAATTCGATCCGCGCCGAAGACATCATCCGACCGGCACATAAGATGTACCGAGTGTTCGGCAGCCAATTAGATGAACCGACACAATCGCGTTAGCCGCTCTATTCGATAGATTCCGCTTGACAGGATCGACAAAACCTGCGACGGATGGATAGAGCGAATAAGTAGTCGTCATTCGGTCGCCCATTGCATATTAGGCCTGGCATGGTGGTCCGGGTGTCGACGTGGATTTGGATCCATGGCTTGAAGAGGATATCGCGCTCATGCTCCATATCACGTGCGACAGTTGCCACCGGGAGATTCTACCGGGAGTCCAGAATCGGTATGTCGTAAAAATCGAAGTGTACGCGGCCGAGGAACCGGCCGAACTGACCGAAGCCGATCTAGATGAAGACCATCTTGAAGCCGTCAGCCAGCTACTTTCCGAGCACAATGAGCTTTCTGATCCGGAGATTCCGGCACCGGCATACAAGACCCTGCGGTACGACCTTTGTCCGCAATGCCACCAGAAATTCCTCAACAACCCACTGGGGAAAGAGGCAGCTCAGAAGTTCGACTTCAGCGAGAATTGACTTTCGTTGCGAGCCCGGCTCTTAGACCAATCACCGCTCTACCGGGACCTCACGCAATTCCATCGGGCCGCCGCAGCATTCGCATTGCTTCAGCAGCTCATTTCGGCGGATGGAACAAATCTCACACCAATAATAAACTTCTTGCGGAACGCCTTTGGCGTAGGTCGTCACCGATAATACTTGCAGAAGCCGGGTGTCCTGAAAAAGCCTGCCGCCGATCCGTACCGGCCGGTTCTGCAAACGTCGATCTTGAAAAAACAGCCGAGAGTTCTCGTCTTTGATGAGTGGATAGATCTTGTTGTCGTCGGTGACCAGCGCCAACCAATGCGGTGACGCGTCCGGATCGAGCCGAGACCCGAACTTATCGATCAGTCCGGCAAGCGGCACCACTTTTCCCTTGTAGAATTCCGTCTTCGGCTTATCGGCCGGTGTCGCTGCGAGACTGGCGGTGATAAGAAAGGAGAAGGCTTGCAAAAGCATCGTCGTACTCCCCCGGGAAGAGCAGAACCGAATCCGGTAGTCTCAGTGCATAGACAAGAATCGAACCTGGCTCAGCTATCTTACACATCGCGCCAAAGTTCAGGTTCTTTTGTCGGCCGCTTCCGGTTTTTGTCGGGGGTTCGTCGAGGACCGTTGGCCGAGCGCTGTGGTGTGGTTTTGATGCCATCCGTCGGAAGCTCGACGTCGCTGTCGGCGTCTCGTTCCTCGCGGCGTTTTTGCCGAAGGAACAACTTCATCGGTACGTCGCCGAAGGACAGCGCATCGCGGAAGATGTTGAGCAAGTATCGTTGATAGGTGTTGTCGAATAGCTCGGGCCCATTGGTGAACAAGACGAACGTCGGCGGGCTCGCGCCGACCTGTGTGGCGTAGAAGATTTTCGGCCTGCGGTTTTGCCGCATCGGCGGCGGCTGATTCTCGAGGGCCTGTCGCAGCACCCGGTTCAGGTCCCCGGTGCCCACTCGGCGACTGGCCTGTTTGTGCAGATGTTGTGCGAGGTTCAGGAGTGCGTGCACATTCTTCCCGCTCTTCGCCGTCACAAAAGCAATCGGAAGAAAGTCCAAATTCGGAAAGACGGCGCGAATGTAACTGGAAAACTTGCTCGTGGGCATGGGAGTCATGAGATCCCATTTGTTGACGACGAAAATCGCGGGCTTGCTCTGCTCCAGGATGTAGTTGGCCAGTTGCTTGTCGACCTTGCTTATCCGTACCCGCGGGTCGAGGAACATGAGCACGACGTCGGCACGGCGTATGGAACGTTCGGCCCGCGCTAAGGAATAGAACTCGATATCGGAACTGACGCTCTTCTTTTTTCGAACGCCCGCGGTGTCAATGGCGATGAACGCACGTCCGTCGCGCTCGAACCGAACATCGACACTGTCGCGCGTCGTGCCTGCCACTTCGCTGACGATCATGCGTTCTGCTTGCGCGAGGCTGTTGATGTACGTGCTCTTTCCGGTATTTCGTCGCCCGACAATGGCCAGTTTCATCGACACATCCGGTTGCTTCGTAGGCTTCGGCTGACGGGGCAGGCGTTGGCCGATGAGCTCGAAGAGCGCTTCCTTGCCGCGGTTTTGTTGAGCGCTGACGCAAAGAAGCTTTCCTCTGCCGAGTTTGTAAAACTCAGCCGCGAGCGGTTCGAACTCAGCCGTGTCGCATTTGTTGGCAACGAGAATGATCGGCTTCGTCGTGTAGCGTAGGCGACGGGCGACGGCTTCATCCAGCGGCGTCAAGCCGGTGCGCGTATCGACGACGAAAAGAATCAGGCTGGCTTGATCGATCGCGGTCTCAATCTGACGTTCGATATGATCCGTGAGATTGTCGACATCTTGAATTCCCATTCCGCCCGTATCGACTAGCTCGAAATATCGCTCACCGATCGGGATGAGCGTCGTCAGGCGGTCGCGGGTGACGCCGGCCGTGGGGTCGACGATGGCGATACGTCGCCCGGCCAGCCAATTGAAAAGCGAAGATTTGCCGACATTAGGGCGGCCGACGATTGCGACAACTGGCACGGTCATGACATCCCTCTCCGTTTGCGCGTCGCAAGCCCTGCCCGCGCCGTCGAACTTCAGCCGATTTTGGAATTGCTCAACTAATAATTATACCTTCAATCGTCGGCTGGGTTCCGGTTGGGTGCCGGGAAGTTAGAGTAATCGCCGCATCTTAACCGGCCAAACGACGTTGGAGAGATTGGTTAGAAACATGGCGAGTAGAAAATCCAGCGCGAGAATTGTGATGAACGACATGACGAATGCCTCCGTCGCTGCCTGACCGACGCCTTCCGCCCCCGGCCGGCAATTGAATCCGCGATGGCAACTGATTAACGAAATCGCCAGGCCAAAGAACATGGATTTGACCAAGCCGTTGACAACGTCGCCCATGCCAACGTACTCGGCAGCATGTTCCCAGTAGTAGTGCGGTTCGACGCCATAGATTTCGAGACAGATAAAGGCGCCGCCCAGAATTCCGGTAAGGTCCGCGAGAAGAGTCAAAACGGGCGTCAACAGAACGCACGCCATTACACGCGGAACGACGAGATAGTGGATGGGATTAGCGCCGAGGCAAGTAACGGCTTCGATTTGCTCGGTGACCCGCATCGTGCCCAGTTCGGCGGCCATGGCGCAGCCGACGCGACCGGCAATCATCGTCGCCGCCAGGACCGGGCCTAATTCTCGAACCACGCTGATATTGATAATGGCGCCGAGCCGGCTCGCGAACCCAAGCCGATCAAAATCGCGGTACGATTGGACGGCCAGCACCATGCCGATGAACAGTCCTGTGACGGCAACGACGGGCACGCTGCGAACGCCGACGGTGTAACAAGCGCTAAGGAGCGTCCCTCGACTGGGCCGTCGCCGGGTCATCCACCCGACAGTTCGTGCGGCAAAGATTCCCAGCTCACCCAACGCCGCTACATACGGAGCCGCGACATCGCTTAGAAGTAGAAAGCGCGTAACGGTCTTTTCGGCGGTGGCCATCCACATGCCTCGTGGAAAAAAGTTTGTCGCATCGTCGATCATCGTCCGAAGTCATAACCAATCTTTAGGAAGAAGACGGTTTCATTCCACGCTAGGCGAAAAAGCGCCGCTGGGGTATACTGCCCTTTTTTCCGGGTCTGAAGCTGAATCATTGCCGCCTCCTGACCCCGGTGGGTCGTTCCTTCATGACGCAAGAATTCCAACCATCGCGACGTCCGCTTTGCCGCCGATTGACCGGCGTGCGAATCCTGGGCACGGGCAGCTATGTGCCGGACGCCGTTCTCACTAACGAACACCTTCACCAACGGCTCGGCTTCGATTCGGATTGGATCGTCAAACGCACCGGCATTTTGGAGCGGCGCCACGCTCTGCCACACCAGGCCACCAGCGACCTTTGCCATGAGGCCGCTCGCCGATGTATTGACCGAGCCCGGGTGAATCCCGACGACATTGATCTGTTGATTGTTGCCACCTTCACACCGGACATGGCGTTCCCGTCTACGGCCTGTCTGGTGCAAGATCGGCTTAAGCTCACCTGTCCGGCGATGGAGTTGGAAGCGGCGTGCGCCGGTTTCATGTATGCCCTCATCACCGGAGCGACTTATATCCTATCCGGGGCCAGCGACCTCGCTCTCATAATCGGCGGCGATTGCAACTCGCGCGTGGTCAATCCGAGCGACCTGAAAACGTATCCGCTCTTCGGCGACGGCGCCGGCGCCGTCTTGTCTGGCGCGAGGCGAACCGGAACAAGGCATCGTGAGTTACACCCTTGGTTCTGACGGCAGCGGCGGCGATCTACTCAGCCGGCCCGCATGCGGCAGCCGCCTGCCGCCGACGCCGGAGTTGTTAAGCAAAGGTCTGCATTACATGCACATGGACGGCCGGGCCGTGTTCCGCTGGGCCGTCGCCATGCTCTGTGACACCATTCAAGACGTGCTCCGCCACGCCGGTTATCGCCCAAGCGAAGTGGACCTCTATATTCCGCACCAGGCGAACATCCGCATCATCAACGCGGCAATCGACGTCCTGCACATTCCGCGGCAGCGTGTCTTCAACAACCTCGACCGCTACGGCAACACCTCAGCCGGATCGGTCCCATTGGCGCTCGACGAAGCCGTGGCAGACGGCCGAGTCAAGCCCGGCAACCTGATCGTGCTTAGCGGCTTCGGTTCGGGATTGGCCTGGGGAACGGCGCTCCTCCGCTGGTAGCACTTCTCGCCTACTTAGTCCGAGCCGCGAGCGTCGCTCACACGGCACGGCAATTGCTGCCCTCCACCTCTTAGGAGAAATCCATCATGGAACGCAAGCTGGGCTGGTTTTGCATAGCGGCCGGGTTGGCTTGGCTCGCTTATTCGGTCGGGCGAGGTTGTCTTGCCACCCTGCCGGACGAAAACGCCTATCGCGACGAACACATCGACATCGCCTCGGACGATTCCTTTCCCGCGAGCGACCCGCCGTCCTGGACTCCGACAACCGCCATCGGCTCTCCCGGTGGAGTGCTGTAGGGCGGCAGAGAAGGGCAACACAAATGGTCATTCGAGAAGCGTGGGAACTGCTGAAGGCGACCGTTAATGAATGGCTCGACGACAAAGTTCCTCGGCTGGGGGCGGCGCTGGCCTTCTACAGCATTTTGTCGATGGCCCCGTTGCTCATTATCGTGATTGCTATTGCTGGATTCATGTTTGGTGAGCAAGCAGCGCGGGGCGAGATCGTGGCCCAGATCGATGATATGGTCGGTCACGAAGGCGCAGAAGCCGTGCAGGCGATGCTGCAGAATGCACAAAAGCCGGGCGAGGGAATAATCGCGACGGTGTTGGGGATCATGACGCTCCTCATTGGCGCCACCGGAGTCTTTGGGCAATTACAAGATGCGCTGAACACCGTCTGGGAAGTGCAGCCGAAGCCAGGGCGTGGCATTCGCGGCTTTATTCACGATCGCTTCCTTTCTCTCACGATGGTGTTGGGAATCGGTTTTCTGTTGCTGGTTTCCTTGGTAATCAGCGCTGCACTCAGTGCACTCGGCGACTTCCTGCGCGGGATCGCGAACGGCCTGGAGCCCTTGATGCAGGTGCTGAACTTCGTGATCTCCTTCGGCATTGTGACAATTCTGTTCGCACTCATCTATAAAGTGTTGCCCGACGTCAAGCTGTCATGGAGAAACGTGTGGGTCGGTGCGGCCATCACCGCGTTGCTGTTCACGATTGGGAAGTATGCGATCGGCTTGTATCTCGGGCACAGCGGGACTGCATCGGCATACGGCGCGGCTGGATCGCTCGTGGTTTTGATTGTTTGGACCTATTACTCAGCGCAAATCCTTCTCTTCGGCGCCGAGTTCACCCAGGTCTACACCAAGCGATATGAGACAGTTCCGAAGACGGTTCCCACGGCCGAAGTCGTTCCCGAAATTGCACGTGCCAAGCAGGGGATGACGCGCTGCAATGCTCCCAGCCTACAAAGTGCTCGCCTCGTCAACGTTCTGCCGTAATCATTCAGAGACTAAACGCTTCCGCGTCTATTTGGTCAGATGGCCGAGTGTCCGCCTTCAGGATCCTTTGCATTTGCTCCAAGGCGTGCTGGGTTTCCGCCTCCGTATTTGACGCGACACAATCCGACGGCACCACGAGCTCGAAATCGCGCATGTAGGCGTCGCTGGCAGTGAACCACACGCAAATGTTCGTGGCGATCCCGGTGAGCACCACCTTGCGTACGCCCAGATAACGTAAGAGCGTTTCCAACGTTGTTGCAAAGAACCCAGAGTGCTTGGGTTTCAGCACGAAATAGTCGTCCTGCTCGGGTCGAAGCAGCTCGACCAACGGCTGACCGGGCACGCCGTCGTGGAGACAGTGCTCCACCTGTGCATGGAAGTCGGAGCGCCATCGCCCGAAGTTGTCGTTAACGTAAATGACCGGGACCGCTTTCGATTTCAGACGAGCCTTGAGCGCAGCGATCTTTTCCGCGGCGGGGAGGGCATAGCGCAGCAACTGATCGGCTTCCGGGAATTCCAAACCGTTGATGGTGTCGATAAGGAGAAGGGCGACCGTTGATTTGTCGGGCGCGTTGCCGTGCAAGTCTCGATTAACGGCGGAACCTTGCATTGGGTCTTTCGGTTATTCGCAGTCTCTTCATCAGCACAGCCAGGCGGAATGCCTGGCTGCCTAACAACGAACTAACGCGAAACACCTAACAAGAAGAGGAGTATCAGGAGGCCGACCGGAACACCGAGAAGCCAAAGTAGGATAAGGACCATGGTTTCTTCCTTTCGTTAACTAAGGAAACACTAGGAGTTCAATTAATCCAGGTTCACCGCACTGGGCCGCCGGCGGTAATAGGTGACACTCATGGGTTCGCCGCAACCCAACCATCCGCCCAACACGGCGCCGATGAGACCCAGGAGAGCGGCCCCCACGGCGCCCAGGGCACTATTCCGCGTCACTTTGGGGGTTTCTTCGTTCCACTGATTTACCTTTTGGCGATAGGCAGCCAGTTCCGTGCGGTGCTGGTCCCAATCGGCGGGAGAGGCATTGGCCGACGGGGCATCGGGCCGGACGAATGGCGTCCCCGCGGCGGGGGCCCATGCGGGTGTCCCTGCTAGTCCGCTATACCATGTGCCGAGGAATGAACCTGCTCCCAGGGCACCGGCGGCAACGATAATGGGTACGGTGACAACCCACACGATGGCGCCATGTAGCATCGCGGGCTCCGACCTCAAAATGCCGGCGATTTTCGTCGCGGCCCAACCCGCGGCAACGAAGGAGAAGAAGGACGCCGCTACCACGAACGCGAGGCTGCCAAAGTGAACTTTCTTATAGTCGACGAGGCGGCTGTTGGAGTCAACTAACTGGGCCCCCAGTGCAATCCCTGCCAAGCCAAGCACCACCAGAATGGCGAATGCAGTGAGCGCCCCAACCCAAACGGACGACCAATTGATCGGCCAGTGATTCCAGGTTTGGTAAACTAGTTCTGTTTCTGTCCGAACTTCGTTTCGCGTGACTGGACGCGACTCGCGATCTGTGGTGATCATGGTGTCGACTCCCGCTGCTTAATAAGCCGGATTAGAACGCTCCAATCGACGGATGCAAATCGAATGCCGAGTTTGCGCTGAGGAAGCGGGAGTCGCGGCGGAGCGGGAATCGCGATGTTGAACTGAAACACAATTGCGTGGTCGGCTCTTGCGTCTAGGCGCGCGTTGCGATTTGTGAGAATGTTGGTGTCCTATTTTGGGCAGCCGTCTTCGCAAAATCGGTGAAGGAGATTGTGAGTTTTGACGGTCCGATTCTTGCAGAAACCATGCCCTTGATCGGCCACTCAGTAGGCGCACCATCCCATGTTCAAACGAGTCAAAGACCTATTCTCACCGGAACGATTTGAAGCGGCATATAGAGAGCAACTTCATCGCCTTCGGGCCCGGGCGCCGATCCCGGTGTTTTGGCTCTTCGGGAAAACCCAGAGCGGCAAGACCGCAATCATCAAATACCTGACCGGCGCCGACGATGCAGAGATTGGTCGCGGGTTCAAACCGTGCACGCGGTTTTCACGAAAGTATGAGTTTCCCATTTCCGAAGCCCCGCTTCTTACTTTCCTGGACACGCGCGGGATCGATGAGCCCGATTACGATCCGGCCGAAGACCTGGCCCAATTTGATTCGCAGGCACACTTGCTCCTTGTCACCGTCAAGGCCATGGATCATGCGCAGGAGAACGTGCACCGCACTCTCGGCGTGATTCGCGCTGCCCGGCCTAACCGGCCCGTTGTCCTGGCTCTGACGTGTTTGCACGAGGCGTACCCGCAGCAACAGCACGTTTCGCCCTACCCATTCATCAACCAATTGGACCCGCCGGAGGCTAACGAATGGCTGGGTCGGAGCCTCCTCGAACAAAGGCGGCGATTCCAGGATCTGGTTGATGATGTGGTGGCAATCGACCTGACGCGGCCGGAAGATGGATTCGACGATGGGCAATACGGCGGCGAAGTCCTCAAGAAAGCGCTGCTGGCGGCGCTGCCGCATGCCTACCGGCAAACGCTCCTGACGCTCGATTCTCAAACACGGGAACTCCGCGACCTGTTCCTGCGCCGGGCGCTACCCTACATCAGCAGCTACAGCACCCTGGCGGCGACGGCGGGCGCGATTCCCATCCCTTGGCTCGACCTCGCCATTCTGCCGGGAATCCAAACGCGCATGGTCTATCACCTCGCCAAGCTCTACGGCCAACCGTTGAATGCAAACCGATTTCTGGAGCTGGCCAGCACCGTTGGAATCGGAGTGGCGGCGCGACAAGCGTTGCGGGAGGTGGCGAAGTTCATTCCATACTTCGGCTCCATTGCCGGTGCAACGCTTGCCGGTGCATCGACGTTTGCACTGGGAAAGGCCTTTTGTTACTACTACGGCGCGATTCTTGAAGGGCACATTCCACGTGGAGACGACCTGAAGCGGTACTATGAACAGGAACTGACGGACGCCGAAAAGCACTGGAAGAAGTAGCATGCGGCATTGGCGGATTTTGCTCGTGGTGTTCCTCATTGCCGTGCCATTCATCGTGCTGGCGGGGTTGGGTGTTTATTACCTTTGGGCCATAGACCTCTGGATTTATGCGTGGTGGCCATTGGCCGCCTCGATGATTGTCGGTTATTTCCTCGCACTATACTGGCAGCGTTCGAAACGGCTTCTGCGGCCGGTCGATTTCTCGACACCTCTGGAATGGACCGCAAGGGACCAAAAGGCCTGGCTACTGGTAACTGCCCGCGCGGAAGAAGCAATCAAGCTGGATCAGAATCGATTGACCAGTCTCACCTTTTTTACCGACACCGCGCAAGAAATGGCTGTCGAATTGGCCCGGTTCTATCATCCCAAGTCGCCGGACCCGCTCGGCGCCTTAACCATTCCGGAAGTTCTCGCCGTCGTCGAATTGGCAGCGCACGACCTGGCGGAGATGACCGATCAATACTTGCCCGGCGGCCACTTACTCACCATTCGAAACTGGCAACATGCGAAGCAAGTCAGCGACTGGTATCCCACCATCAGCAAACTCTATTGGCTGGTTTCTGGGGTGTTTTCACCGGTGAACACGGCCATGCGTTATGCGACATCGCAATGGGGGATGGCCCGCCCGTTCCAGCGCCTTCAGGAAAATCTGATTGCCTGGTTCGTCACCGCTTACATTCACCGCGTCGGCACTTATCTCATCGATCTCAACAGCGGTCGATTGCGGGTCGGCGCCCGTCGTTTTCGAGAACTGCGGGCTGCCTGGCGTACGGGTGAAACCAGTGCTCCGGCCGTAACGCCAGACAGGGCTGCCGAAGAGACGGTCAATCGAATCGGCGTGGCAGTGATTGGACAGGTAAAAGCCGGGAAATCGAGTCTGATCAACGCCTTGCTCGGAGAACAGCGTGCGGGCACGGATGTGTTGCCATTGACCAATGGCGTTACGCAATACGCGCTTCAACCGGAAAACGTGTCGACGCGCCTGGAGATTTTTGACACGGTGGGCTATGGGCATCAAGGTCCGCGTGAAGATCAGATCCGTGTGACCCAAGAGGTCGCCCGGGAATCGGACATCGTGCTGCTGGTGTGTCACGCGCAGAATCCGGCGCGACAGGCCGACGTTGTAGGCCTGCGTGAGTTGGACAAGTGGTTTGATGCAAACCCTGCTTTGCGCCGGCCGCCGGTGATCGGCGTACTGACACATATCGACTTATTATCGCCGGCGATGGAATGGTCGCCGCCCTATGACTCCCCAAACCCGCAACGCCCGAAAGAGAAATCCATTGCGGAAGCGTGCGACGCACTCCGTGAGCAAGTGGGTGTGCACCTGGCGAGTATCGTTCCCGTGTGTACGGCGCCGGGTAAGGAATATGGAATTACCGATCGACTGATACCGGTGCTTCTCGAACGGTTGAGTGAAGCGCGTGCTGTGGCTTTCCTACGGTGCCTGCTTGCTGAGGCGAATCGAGGGAAAGTTCGAAAGCTGTGGCGTCAGTTATTTGAAGTGGGGAAACTGGCAGCGAAGGAAACGCTCTTGCGTCCGACCGGCGAGCAGCAGCGCGGGAGTTCGTGATCCCGCGCTGGCTCGATGGTGAAAGCTAAACGGTCCGAAACGGAACCACTCCCAGCAACAGCAAAACGATGAGTATTACCAGTAATACTCCGAGGATTCCACTTGGTCCGTAGCCCCAATTACGGGCATGAGGCCAAGCCGGCAGGCCGCCGACGAGCAACAGAATCAGAACGATCAAAAGGATCAAACCAATACTCATGAAACACCTCTGCGCTTTTGCGCGATGAAGATACGCTGGTGCGAGCTTGCGGATGCAATCGTCGCCACGTTTCATCGCACCGCAAATCCGGTGCCGGAATGCGCGCTGCAAAGGAAACCCGTTAGGTATGCAAACCGATTCGCCGACGCGCTTCCCGCACGGTGGACTCGGCTTCCCGGCACCAAGCGGGACTCAATTCAATATCCGCTTCCTTGGATGACAACAGCGTTCCATCCGCGAGTTTTTGCCGGGCCTGTTCCACGACAATGAAACCTCGCAATGAATCCAGCAGGATGCTGTCGCGCAGCAACCCCGCGCGGCGTAGTGCATGGACTCTGTCTCGGGTGGCCCAACGTGCTCGATATTTGGCGGTCATAACTCCTCCTTTTTTTTGGTCGCGGCCGATAAGAGCAAATGCAATGCCGACCGTTGGGCGGCGACGAAATCCGCTGGTTTCGAAAGCGTTTTTTTCGGGATGCGGGCAATGGAGGCGAGCCAGTGAGAACCCGGATTCAACGTTTCGCGCCGTCGAGTTCCTAATCGCCGGAGAATTCACCAGCCCGGAGCGCGAGCGACGTGGCGATAGTGCCGCCCCGTCGCTCGCGCTCCGGGCTGGTAAATACCTGTGCGTCACCTTACGAGTACGCGCCCGCTTTCCGACGCCGGGCTCGGGTGCGGGCTGCCTTCCGCGCCGATGCTGAACGGGCGGCTGACGGACGTGCCGCCGATGCAGCGCCGCCGATTCGTCCGCCTTTGCGGCTGGAGGATTTGTTGTCCGGCACGCCGCGGCCGCTTCCGGACTTGTTGCCGCCGCCCGATTCTTTATTGACGGTAGCCCAAGCTCGGCTTTTCGCTTCACGCTCGGAGACGCCGCTCTCGCGGTAGCCTTCGGCAATGTGCTCGGCCTTTCGTTTTTGCTTGTTCGTATAAGACGATTTGTCACCTCGCGGCATGGCAGATACCTCCTGGTGAGAACACCCGGGCGTACGGCGAATGAGGATGGAGTTTCCGCAAATCTCGCGCCGGCAGATCGGCAACGAGCTTTGCTGTACCGCTTGCGAAATGTGGTTCTAACTAGCGACGGCTTCAGACGCGGCAGCCGGTTCCGATTTGACCCGGCCGTCCGGCAGTTTGCCGAGGTTCTCCAGCAAGTGCGCTAAGGATGCCATGAGTTTGTGGAAGTCGCCTTCGTGAAGGCTCTCATTCGGAGCGTGAGCGTTGCTTTTCGGGTCTTCAATTCCCATGAGCAACGCGGGAGCGCCGCCGAAAAGCTCGGCAAGAGGACCAACGAAGCCAATGGTGCCGCCGCACCCGATCGCAACCGGTTTTTGGCCGAAGCCGGCCTTCATCGCTTTCATGGCGGCTTCGAACGCGGGACCGTTGGGATCGGTCATCCACCATTTCACCGACGGATAAAGTGTCACCGTAACCTTCACGCCCCACGGCGGGTCCTTGGTCAGAAAGTCCTTGAGCTGCTGGAAGACTTCGTCCGGATCCTGATCGGGCACGATTCGACAACTCACGAACGCGGCCGCCTTGGGAAGCACCTGATTGGAAGCGCCTTTGAGGGCGCTGGCCTCTTGCGCGATCACGGTCACCGCTGGCTTGCGCCACGTTTGCTCATAGAGATGCACCTTTTTTTGATTGGCGAATTCGACACCCTCCAACACGCCCATATCCTCGCGCCATTGAGTGTCGTTTCCGGGAAGTTTCTTGAGGATTCGCCGTTCCTTCCCCGTCATGGGGCGAACCTTGTCGTAAAAACCCGGAATCGGCAGTTTGCCGTTCTTCCAGTAGAGGCGAGAGAGGATGACGTTCAGCGCCAGGGCGGAGTCGGCCAAAGCGCCGCCGGCCATGCCGCTATGGACGGGCTTAGTAGCGCTCTGAACCTCAATCACCAGGGCAACGATGCCGCGCAGCGAATACGTGATGCTCGGCAAGCCGGTGTCGATGTTCTCCGTATCGCAAACAACGATGACATCGGAGTGAATCTTTTCCTTGTATTGATCGAAGAAGGCCATCAAGTTGCGGCTGCCGACTTCTTCTTCGCCTTCGACGAGCATTTTGACATTCACGGGCAGTTGGCCGGTCGTCTTGAGGAGTGCCATGACCGAGCCGAGTTGGGCAGTGATCGCTCCTTTGTCGTCGGCCGCGCCGCGCCATAAAGTCGACCGTCACGAGCCGTCAGCGTCCACGGATCGGACTTCCAATCTTCGACGTAATTAATGGGTTGGACGTCGTGATGAGCGTATAGGAACACGGTCGGCTTGCCCGGCGCACCGAGCCATTCGCCGTATGCGTACGGATAAGAGTCACCGCAACGTAGTATCTCGACGTTTTGCAAGCCGGCGCGGCGCATTTGCTCGCAGGTCAGCGTGGCCGAGTCTTCGATTTCCTTTTGATGCTGGCCGTCGGTGCTTATGCTCTGGATTTTCACCAGGTCGGCGAGGTCCTGAGCCAATGCCGCGCGATTCTCTGTCAGCCACTCGATAACTTGCTGCATGTGCGTACTCCGGGTGCGAGTATTCCGCCTGTGAATTACGAAATGCCGGTGTTCACGAGAGCAGATACTGTGCGGAAAGTGTATGGGGAGACGCGAGCCGTACCAAGGCGTAGGTCGGGATTTGATAGTGTCTCAGTTTGAGCCAATGCTGGGGTGGCACGCCCTGAGTCCTCGAAGGGCGTGATTGCAAGCATCTAGACCCACGCCCGTCGAAGACTCCGGGCGTGCCACCCAAACTGAGACAAGCCCGGGATTTAGTTGTCCGTGAGGACGTTGAGGTGCTTAAGGAAAATCGCTGTGGCCACAAGGATCGCCGTCGCGGTGGCTACCAACCCGGCCGCCGATGCCATGTCCAGCGCCGTGCTGACGTGGACTCGGTTAGAGGCATCGAGCGTTCGAGCGAGGGACTGAATGGCGCCGTGACCTAGTTCGGTGGTAAGGACCAGTCCGATGGCACCGATGAGAATGCACCATTCCGTCAAGTCGCAACGAAGTACGGCGGCGGCGGCGATCACAACCGACGCAAAAAAGATGAACGCCGAGAAACGCGAAAACCCGCGGACGCCGCGTTTCAGGCCTCGAAAGGCATTGCCATCGATGCGAGGCTCCGTTGCGTTGCCGTTTCGCGTCCAATCGTCCCGGTCACAGGGCGGTGTCGGCGGGACCGAAACTACACTCATTTTTTGCTCACCCGTGGGACGGGGAATTGCGGAGGTGGAGCTTACCCCACGCGCCGGTTCTGGTCGACCCCAATCATTGAGGCCCCAATGTGTTCTTGCCGAAAGGCGACATCCCCGGAATGCGGCGGCTTTCCGGGACCAGGTTCGGCACAATCTCAAACAGCAATCCAAACGTGTTAATAGTCGAGTTGTAATTGAATCCAAGGCTGACTTGCAAATCCGAGCCCATGCGCGTGAACAGAACCGAGTTCGTCTGCACCCGGGTGCCGAGGTCGTACGCCAGACTTCCCGTCAGCGCGTACTTGGGACTAAAGATGTAATTGACCGAACCGGTGACGGCCTGGCTGTCGAGCGGGTGGATCGTGCGGAAGCCAAGATAGAAATTCGTGCGGTCGGGCCGATTAAAGTACGCCCCGACGGTGAAAACCCTTGCGCCGTGCCCGAATACGGTGCTGTCGATGGGATCAATCCACCCGGTGCTGGCGAGGGCCGTGCGGTCCCCGATGTTCCACAACCAATCGTATTGCAAGAAGGCGAACGGCTCACCGAAGTTGTCACGCTCATCATCCGGGAAGTACGAACCGGAAATGTCCAACGTCATCCAGTCGATGATGTGTTGCATGCCCGGATAGCCGCGCTTGGTTTGCCAGCGCTGCCGCACATCGGCCTGCAACACTTGAACGTCGTCGAGCGTGTCGATCCGGCTCATGAGCAGGCGTCGAATCGCATAGAGTTGCGGGTCGTACAAAGGAGAATTCTGCAAGTAGAACCCGTTGCCGGGATTCAACGCCGGCAAGAGCGGGTTGATGTCGCGGAGCGCCTGGTCGGTCGCGTCGTCGTTCAGCCGATCGAGTTGCGGCAAATCGCTGTAGGGAGTGTCGGAATTAACGACGTAGTAGTTTCCCGACAGGACGATCTTGTGAAAGATACCGTTCAGGTTCCATAGATCACTGCAGACCTCGGGATAAAGGCGCGAGAATGGAATGCTGCCGCGGAGACCGCCGCCGCCGTAAACTCTCGCCGCTTCGCCGCCGGTAAGGTCGTGCGTGTAGTACGCCAGATCGAGAACGGCATAAGGCGCCAAACGGAGCGGACCCAGCGTAAACGGCAGGCTTAGCTCCTGGAACAAATCGAATCGGCCCGTGTCGGTTGCCACATCGGTCGGTAGATAGGCGGGCGGCGGAATCGCTGTCGGTTTCAAAAGTCCGTAACCCGCATCACCGCGAACGTTGTAACTGAACAATTCCAAGAAGGACTGCCCATACAAAAACCCGTCGGCTCGCGGCAGCCATTCGGTTTCGGTCACCCAATTCCGAATCCGCTTTTCCGTGAGCAGAGTCCAGGCCCAGTTATCTCTTTGTTGTTTCAAGTAGAGGAATGTTTCCTGGTTGATATCTCGATCAAACTCGATTTTGAAGTACTGCTCCAGGAAGTTCTTGTCGCTGAGCGGCGCCACTTGCAACTGGAGTGTCAAATCAGCGGGCAGCTCATGCGTGTGTCGCCATTGGGCCCGGCCACGCCACTCCGGGTGGGGTTCAAACTCGCCGCGGCCGCCGCCCAGGATATCGGTGCCGGTGTCGTGAATGCCGTATGCCCGAACAAGTCCCACGTATTTGCCGGGAATCCCAAACAAATCGGCGCCGGCATAGTCGAACATGGTGCCGGCCGCCGGGCCACGTGCCGAAAGGTAGTCGAGCTCCAACTTCCAGCGCGTACCGGGAATCGGGTTGAGACCGATCAAATCATACATGTCCCAGGTGGTGAAGAACTGGGCGCCGAACACGCGGTTATACCCGATGTTGAACCCTTCGAGCGGACCGAGCGGATCGCTGGCGTCGCCTTGGACGAACGGCACGTAAAACACCGGTACGTCATTGACCTCGAGGAGAACGTTGTACGACCGGATCAGGCGCTCCACTTCTGTTTCGGGTTGTCCGGTTTCGCGATTGATGAACGGAACGCCGAAGACGGAGCGCTTCGGCACGATCATGTTGTCGAGAGTCGCTTCCTGGACGTAGACCTTCAGTCCGGGGTCGGAAGGAAGTCGGCTGGAAAAAATCTCGACGCGGAAGCCCTGGTATTGGTCGGCGTTCAATTTCAGGATTTCGTCGGCTTTGAAGAAAATCGGGTCCTGCATGCCTTGTTGTTTCAATTCCAGGTTGGCGCTGCGGGCCACGGCGACGTTTCGGCCGACGTCGTAATACACTTCGGCGGCCCGAAGCGTGCGGTTCTCCGGCCCGCGCTGCTCGCGGATTTGCACGTCTCCGGCAAGATAGAACTCCACATCGCGTGTCGATTGGCCTTCCGCGGAACGAAGGCCGGTAAATAACTGTTGCAGATTACCGCGGCCCCAGATCACAAGACGGTCGGCCTCGATATCCACGAGTCCCGCGCCGGCAACACCGCCAGCGCCGCGAATGGTCAAGATAATGCCGCCGGTGACTATAAGGGCCTGCTCACCGTTGCGAGTGATGGTGTCGGTCTGGATTCCCGCCGATGTGCGCGGGGCGACCATCAAGATGCGTTCCGGTCCCGGCGGTTGCGCGGGCGCCGGCGGCAACGTCGGCCCGGACACAATCGGTTGCGGTGACGGCAAGATGGACGACGGCGCTGCCTGTTCCGGTGTGACCGGATACGGTGGCGGACTGGGGGCGCCGGCGGGCGGCGGATCGGTGTTACTGGGTGCTTGCCATTGCGTCGGAGTTACGTTGGGCGAGTCTGCAACGGGAGTTTTCGTCACGGCGTGCTTCAAGTTGGTTTCGTTCGGCGGCGCCGAGGCACCTCGAATAGCGGCAACCTGCGCAACGGCGCGGCGATAGAAATCGTCGTGGGCTAACGGTTCTTCCTTGATCCGGTCCGCCGGCATTTGCCGCTTGAACTCGCCTCGGGTGAAGAGCTCGACGAGGCCGCTCGGTCCGGAACGAACCTTGGTTCCTTCCTCTATCCTGACGTTGCCCTCGGCGAACAATTCAACGCGTAGCACCCCGGTCCGTTGTTGATTTTCGAGATCGACCCACGCAACGGCGCATTGCGCTCGAAGCTGAAGTACGCCGTGTTCGGCGAGCACGTTGCCTTTCAATAGGTAAACGTGCTGGTTCCCGCGATTCCAGGTAGTTACCTGATCCGCGGCAACGATAATCGGCGACGAGTCGCCGGCGATGTTTCGTGTGAGACGGATGGATTCGGAAGCAACGAGGGGCCGCCATGCCGTGGCGCTGACGGCGACGAGGAGTGTGCCGACCAACAGGCGTTTCAGCCAGTGCCAGGCCACTGCAACTCCTTCCCCCTCGGCTCCGCGCACGAACGCGGAGAAACCCCTCGGCAGAACGTCCCACCACTGTACGGGTGTGCGGCTAATCGCGAGTGCGGCGAAGTATAAGGCGGTCGGCTGAAGTGTCAAGGCGTTCCATTGGAAGCGGTTACATCGGAAGTATGGAGAATTTGAATAGAATGGCCGGGTCGTAATGAGTCAGCTGCTTGCCCATGCCGCAGCACATCATGATGATGACCCGTACGAATTAAAGCGTTTTTCAAGTAAGTGTACCGTCACGTCGCGCCTACGCCGCGACGCTCGCCAAGATGATTCACTTGCGATCAGAGGTTCACCCTATGCGGCCAAGTTACCGTCAAGCATCCACTCCAATAAAGAGAACGTCACGCCTGCGGTGCTTCCCGGCACTTGAACATTTGGAAGACCGGACGCTCTTGGCCTGGGACCTCTCCATTTCCGCCGCCGCCACGGCGAACGTGACGGTGGTGAACGGAAACTTCACGGCTAACAACGCCGGCGCCAACATTAATGTCGCCGACCTGCTGACCGCATTGAATGGCGACTTCAACATCGTCATAAGCAACGGCAACACCGGGACGGAGAACGGCGACATTACCTGGAGTGCCGGGATCCTTGACTTCGATGGAATCGGAACCGGCCAGGCCTTTCAAATCACCGCGGATGCTTCCAGTAACAATGGCGACATCACGATTGGCTCGGATGTTGTCGACGGAACTCCGGGCGGCGACTCGCTGGACATTGTTATCAACGCGCGAAACCGGTTGGTACTGAATCGGCCCATCAACGCCGGCAGCGGCACCGTTACCTTGAACGTGAACACCGACGGCGCGGGAAACCAAGGCTTCACACAGAACGCGAACGGAAGCATCACGACGACGAACGCCACGGCGGCGGCGGTTGCCGCGAACGTGAACACCGCAGGCGGCGGTTCCGGCGGCGTCAGTCTCGGCGCCAATATCACCACCGATTCAGGCGGCACGATTGCCATCACGACCGCTACCGGCGGTAATACCACGGGCGGCGCCATTACGCGCACCGGCGGCACGTTGGACGTCGGCGCCGGAACGGTGACGCTCACGACGCCCACAGCCGCATCAGTTACGAGCGTAGGGACTGCGATTTCGCCGATTCGGACGACCGCGGGAACTGTTACGGCGAGCGCCGGCTTCAACGGCGTCTTCATCACGGAGACCAATAGCGCCAGCTCCACCGTCACCACGACCGGCGGCGGCGGCGGCGACATTGAACTGACTTGCCTGGCCGGCACACTGACAATGGTCGGCGCAACTACAACAGTAGGCGGCGATGTAACGCTGGTGTCCGACAACATGACGTTCACCGGAACCGTGTTCGCGGGCACCGCGCTGGTAAACCTGCAACCCGCCACGGTCTCACGCCCCATTACGCTCGGGACAAAACCCGGCACATCCCTTGGCCTGTTGCAGACCGATCTCAATCAGATCACCGCCGGCGTGCTCCGTGTTGGCGCGCCGACAAGCACCGGCGGCATTCAGGTGACGGCCGACATCGACGATCCCGCGACGTGGACGAGCCTCACCCTGCGAAACACCGGCACGGTGACACAAATCGCGGGCGAGACTTTGACGATCCAGAACTTGACGGTTCAAGGCGCCGCCGGGGTCCTCCTCACCAATGCGGGAAATGCCGTTACCTTCCTCTCGGGGACTACGGCCGGCGCTGTGTTTAACTTCGCGAATTCGATTGTGCTAACCGTCGCCTCGTTGTTTGACGGCACGGGGATCGTTACCAACGGCGGCGATATCACATTGACGGCCGATCAAATGGCGATCAACTTCGCCGTGAATGCCGGGATCGGCATCGTCCGCCTCCAACCTCTCACGGCAACCCGACCGATTACCTTGGGCACGGATGTGGCTGGGACGCTGGCATTGACGGATGCCGAACTCGATCGTGTAACGGCCTCGATCCTGCGCGTCGGAAACAGCGGTGCCGGGAGCATCGATGTTACTGCCGCGATGACCGTCTCGCCGAACACGCTTTCGCTGATAACCGGGAACGCCGTTACGCAAGCGGCCGGCGGATCGCTGACTGTTGCCAATCTGGCGTTGCAAGCGGCCAATGGCATCGGCGCCGCCGCTGCCCTGACTACATCAGTCACCAACCTCGCTTATTCGAACACTACAACCAATGCGGTCCGCATCAACAACACTGGTGCGCTCAACATTGCGTCCGCCGACACATTGACTGTCGCGACCAATGACGGCGGCGTGACGGTCCTGACCGCAAATAGTCCGATCACGTTTGTGATTGATACCTCCAGCCTCAACACGCTGACCGTGACGGCGAACGAGAATCCCATTCCGACGCCCAATGTTGACAACATTACCGTGAACGCGACGGTTACGGTTCAATCGATCAACGGTGACGTCGTCTTTCAAGCGGGCGATCGAATCATTACCAACGTCAACTCCATCGTTCAGGCGACGAACGGTGCGGTCACTTTCATCGCTGGGTTCGTCGACAATGACGCCGACGCGGCGATGACGCTTGCCGGTGACATCACGGCCAACACCACGTCGGGCGTCATTACGATAGAACTCGAAGTTTCGGGCACAGCGATCCAGACGGGCGGGGCGGTTACTGGGGCAAACCTGCTTTTCCTGGGTTTCGGAACGTTCGATTTAAATCAGGCCGGCAACGATGTGGATACCCTGGCTGCCGACATCGACGGATCAATGGCATTTCAGGACACGGACGCGCTCACCGTCGGTACGGTCGGCGGCGCCATCGGAATCTCCACGGTCAACGGCGCTGTCACGCTCACTGCCGGCGGCCTCCTTACCATTGTTCAGTCGATTTCGGCAGGCAGCGGCACTGTCACGCTCAGTGCAGCGGGGGTGGATCAAAATGGAGGCCCCATCACCGCGAACGATCTCCTCCTCCTGGGGACCGGAACGTTTGATTTGACCCAATCCGGAAACGACGTGAATACCGTGGCGGCCGACATCGACGGCACGCTTACCTTGATCGATCCAAACACACTGACGGTCGGCGTCGTCAATCTCACGAACGGCATCATCACGATTAACGATGACGTTACGCTGACCGTCAGTGGGCTTCTGACGATAGCTGCGGACGTCGATGTGGGATTCGGGACCTTGGTGTTGGATGCTTCAGGGGTTGATCAGACCGGCGGCGCCATCTTCGCGGACGAATTACTCTTACTCGGCACGGGCACGTTCAGTCTCGATCAACCCGGAAACGACGTGGGCACGTTGGCCGCGGATATTGATGGCGAGTTAACCTATGTCGAAGGTGACGCACTCATAGTGGGCACGGTGAATCTCACCAACGGGATCTCCACGGTTAACGATAACGTGACGCTTAGTGCCAACAACCTGACCCTGACCGGACCCGTTTTTGCGGGGACCGCGGCGGTCAACCTTCAACCGACTACAGCGTCACGGCCGATCACGCTCGGAACCAAGCCCGGGACTTCGCTCGGCTTATTGCAGAGCGACCTCAACCAAATCACTGCAGGCGTGCTTCGAATCGGCACGATGTCAATCTTTGGCGGCATTCAGATAACGGGCGATATCGACGATCCGGCAGGGTGGTCAAGTCTCACTCTCCGAAACATCGGGACCATCACGCAGACGCCGGGCAGTTCGTTGACCGTCCAGAACTTGGTGGTTCAGAGTACGATCGGTGTGACCCTCAACGATCCAGGGAACGCAGTGAACTTTCTTTCGGGAACTACTTTTGGCTCCCCGTTCACCTTCGTAAACTCGATTGACCTAACCATTGCATCGTTGTTGGACGGCACAGGCATCGTATCCGGGGGCGCCGACGTCACGATTTGCACCGGCGGCAGTTTGATCATTAATTTTCCGATCAACGCCGGCGGCAGTACGGTACGCCTGCAGGTCGGGGGCTCGGTGACTCAATCGGCCACGGGTGTCATCACGGCCGGGGACCTGGGAGTCAACGCCGTTGGCCCCATCGATCTGCATACGGTGGCGAATCAAATCAGCGCCGAATTCGCGGCCGAGACAACCACCCTCGTATCCGGAGGTTTTATTCGGTTCTTGAACGGCCCCGGCTTTGTTGTCGGCGACGTCTCAGCCAATGCCTGTTTTCAAGGCGCCACGGGCGTGACAACGGTGATGAGCAACATCACTCTGCGAAATCAAACGGGTGTGCTTACGCTGCAATCCGAGACGAATGCCGGCGTCGGAATTGTAAGACTTACTTCGGGCGGAGCGATCTTGCAGGGCGGCATTGGTATTATCACTGCCTCCGTGCTAGGTGTCGTCGCGAATGGCAACGTTGTTCTCGACGCGACGAACGTCATCGCCACTTCTACGGCCCCAGGCATCTTCGCCGCCGACAGCAATGGTGGCAACGTCGTGCTCAGAGACGTTGCGAACCTTTCCATCGGACAAGTGGGTGGCAATCCATACTTCGCGATGATTGAAGGAGTGCAAACGGACGGCGGTAATTTGACGCTTAACATCGGCATGTCTCTCTACGTCAACGCCGACATTCTTCTCGGCGCCGGCCTTGCGATGTTGAACTTCAATCAAGCCGTTTTGCCGAATATGGAAGCCGTGTTCAATGACGTAAGAATCATCGCGGGCGACGCCCGGCTGGTCGGTTCAGCTAGCGGCACCGATGCGCTCTCGATGTTCTACGCTGCCGGAAGCACGTTCAATATTGACGGCAACAATAATCCCGGCACAACCCAAGGCACCGTCGCCGATAGTAGCGGATTGATTCTGAACGGATTGGATTTCGAACAGATCGAAACCTTCAACGGCGGCTCCGGGTTCGATACGCTCAACGTGGCTGTGACCACGGCTGGTTTCACGACTACCCTCAATGGGCGCGGAGACAGCGACACGTTCAATCTGGGCGTGCCCGGCACGACGCTGAACAATCTGCTCGGCCCCATTGTCATCGATGGTGGGGTATTTGATCCCACTGATACTAACACTTTGGCGTGCGGACCGAACTCGCTGACATTGGCTGTCGGCAATGCCCTCAACATCCTCGATCAAGACAGCGCCGACGACATTTATGCGCTTGGAGCGGGCACCTTTACACGAAACGGCGGCATCTCGGTGACGTTCACGCGGGTAGAAACCGTGAATCTTAACGCGGAAGTCGGGAACAACACCGTCACCATCACGGATACCAACGACTTCACGAACACGACCGTACAGGTCATCGGCGCCGGAACCAATGTGGTTACGGTCTTGGCAACCGGCGCTCAAACGAACACTGCCATCATCGGTTGGACCGGCGACGATACCATCGACATTCTGAGCACGGGAGCGGGAAGCATTACCATCGCCAGCGGCGGTGACCGCAATAATACGTTCAACGTGGGCAATGGGTCTTTGAGCGCAGTGCTTGGCGCCATTTGTATCGACGGCGGCCAGAACGACACGCGTGGTGATACGACGCTGACCGTGGACCTCGACTGCGCGCCGCCGAAATCGAACACCGTGCCTATCGGACAAATCCTCTCCATCAACGACCAGAGTCACGGCGGCGACAGCACGTACTATGTAAATCCGGACAGCGTCCTCCGTGTCGGCGCCGGTCAGATCTTTTTCACGAATGTCGGCACGTTGAACGTTAACACGGGAGTTGGCAACAACTCGGTCAACGTTATCACAGCGCCGCAGAGAAACACCAATGTCATGGCGGCGGGAGGCGGCGCCAATAGCAACAACATTTACGTCGGCCTCAGCGGTGCAAGCAGCAATACCACGGTCACCGGCGGTGGCGGCGCCGACACGATCGTGGTCGCAAACACCCAACCGAATAGCGTCACCATTGCCAAAGGCCAGGCGGGCAATGACACGCTAAGCATGAACGCCACCGCAGCGATGACAGGCGTCTGGCTCGGCGGCGGTGACGGCAATGACACCCTTTACGCCAACATGAACGCAGCGGGGGCCTCCAGTGTCGTCTTACTCAAGGGCTGGACCGGGAACGATGTCTTTAATGTCACGTTCAACGTCAGCGGCAATCCGGGCGGAGTGATCGAAGTCGACGGCGGCCCGGGTGATGATAAGCTCAATTTCACCAACCTGGATGCGCTTCCCGATCCCATGTTGAACCCCAATCCAAATGTGCCCGGATCCGGAACCGTCACATCAAACGGGCAGTTGGTTTTGTGTTACAAGAGCATCGAGCGCATTCCGGATGCAGCGTTTCAAGTAGCTTCGTTCTTACTACCGACCAATGATCCCAAGAGCGGGAAGCCTGACTTTCGGATCGTGGTGACCGGCAGCAAGTTCATAGGGACATCGGAGGTATTCAAACTTCCCTTTGCTCCCGTCATCGCTCAAGCCAATATAACGAGTCCGTTCGGATTCAGCGCACCGACTGTCGCGGTCGGCGATGTGAATCAAGACACCATCCCCGACTTGATCGTGGCGATGGGTTCCGGCTTCGCACCGCTGATAACCGTGTTCGACGGCGGCAGCATTTTCCGGAGCGGCACTGCCCAATTGCCGGCGAGATTGGCGCAGTTCTTTGCTTATGATTCGGCATTTCCGGGCGGCGTTTTCGTCGCGGCTGGAAACGTAAAGGGAACATCGGGTGAACCGCATATCATCACCGGCGCCGGCCGTGGCGGCGGGCCGCATGCGAAGGTCTTCGAATTTGTCGCCGGCACATACGATGACAACAAATTCCCCGGCGGCGGCGTGACGACCATTCGGAGTTTCTTCGCATACGATCTCTCCTTCACCGGAGGTGTACGTGTGGCAGCCGGTGACGTGTACCCGAATGGCGTCGACGAAATCATCACCGGCGCCGGTCCGGGCGGCACGGCCATGGTGAACATCTTCGGCGGCGCCGTCGGTAGTCCGTTGCTCCGGAGCTTCTTTGCTTATTCCAATTTCGGCGGCGGCATATTTGTGGCGGCCGGCGATGCGAACAATGATAGCGTTGCCGACATCATGACCGGCCCCGGTTTCGGCGGCGGACCACACGTTAAGGTGTTCAACGGGGCGACTATCAACAATCCCACACCGGCAGTCCTGGTGAGCTTCTTTGCATTTCCGTCGCCTTCCGTGCCGCCCAGTGGTTTGTTCAACGGCAACAGCCCGTCGAGCGCCGGTGTCAGCGGTGTCGCATTCGGCAACACGAGCGTGACGAATGGCACGGCGACGGTCGGCCTGCTGGTCGGTTCGGGGCTCGGACAACCCGCGGAGCTTCGCACGTTCGAAATCGTCAACGGGACCGCCGTCCCCGAAGACGACACCTTTTTCGTCGCCGACCCGTCGCTGCTCTTTGTGCCGTCGTTCGGCCCCGACGTGTTACTTGCCGGCGTGAATGTTGCCGGCGTGTTCATCTAGCATCGTCACGTCGCGCTTACGCCGCGACGCTCGCCAAGTGCAAGGGCGAGCGTCGGGCCGTGAGGCCGACGTGCCTAGAACTTGAGCGAATACTCGCGCTTTCGCATTTCATCTAATCAAACTGGCCGGGAAAACCGATCCTAGTGAAACGGCCCCGATTATCGACAAAGTTGAACGGCGTACTTTGCGGTAGTTGAGGCGTTTCGGAGTGGAACGAATGCCAGCCACGGTGACCAAGTTGATAACTTGTGTAGGCGTTTGCCTCGCCACCACAGGGCTGACGTTCGGAGACACTGCACGACCGAAGCAGGTTCCCGCCGCCTCACCCCAGGTCCAAAGCAAGCCCGACGAGGAAAAGCCGGGGGACAAGACCAAAAAGCTGGAACCTGCCGTCGAGCCTGAACTCATCACGAAGCCGCCGGCAAGCGTAACGGAAACCACCGGAGGCCAGGTACCACAGCACGGACGTCCGGTCGCCGCGTTTGCGGATGAGCACATTGGGCCGGGCAATACGATTTGGGCGAATCTCGAGTATTTGTTCTGGTGGACGAAGGACGGTCCGCTTCCAGTGCCATTGGTCGTAAGCAGTGCAGGAAGCGTCATCGGCGATACGGACATCTCCTATGACAACAGTCCAGGCGGCCGGTTGACGGTCGGAACGTGGTTGGATGTGCCGCATCACGTGGGCATCGAAGCCAGCGGTTTCGTCATTGCGCGAAATCGGGTCACCGCGACGTTGGCATCCGATGCATTCGGAAACCCAAGCATCGCTCGCCCGATCATCGATGCATCGACCAATACGCCCGCGTCGTATCTGGTCAGCTTTCCCAACGTTTACGCCGGCTCTGCGACGGTTTCCAGCCAAAGTCGGTTCTGGGGCGCCGAGACGAATCTGGTGCGAAACCTGTTCAGCGACTACGACTGCGAGTTCGATTTGCTTCTCGGTTTTCGCTACATCGATCTCGACGAAAACCTTAACATCGATCAAACGACGACGATTCTTCCGGGCGGCGTCATTACCTTCAATAACCTCAATCAGTTTTCCGGCACGCTTTCGCTGACAGACCGTTTCTCAGCGCGCAATAACCTTTTTCTGGGACAAGTTGGGGCACGGACGAGTTTCAACAGCGGACCGTTCGCGATCGACGTGATGTGCAAAGTCGGCTTCGGACCCAATATTGAACGGATACGTATAGACGGCAGTTCACAGTTTGCCGGCCCGGCAATTACGGCGTCCACCGCGGGGGGATTACTGGCGCTTGCCGGAACCAACATCGGTCAAACGCGGACCAGTTGGTTCTCGGTTGTCCCGGAAGTCGGCGCTCAGCTTGGTTGGAGCTTAACCTCTTGTGTCAATTTGCACGTGGGCTACAGCTTCTTGTACCTCAATAGCGTCGTCCGACCAGGCGACCAGATCAATGTGGCGGTCAATCCAGCCTTTGTGCCGACCAGCAGTGTGTTTGGCTCACAATCGGCGCCCGCCGAGCCGAGCCCACTCTTCCGCCGCACGGAATACTGGGTTCACGGCATCAATGCAGGCGTCTTGCTTCGCTATTAATCGTTGCATCCAATCCTAGGGAAGGCGGCCGATCCACTCCGCCTGTTGGCGCACCGTTTCCATCAGTTCTTCGGCTGGTTGCCCACAAGCCGCCGTCGCCGCGCCAAGGTCCGTCAAGAGTACGGTGCTTTCTGGATCGAAGTGGAGCGTCCATGAACCTTCGGCGGACGGCGCCACGTCCATTAAGCGCGTGCCGAAGAGCAATCGTTGTGGCCGGTGCCAGGGTATCGACTCGAACGCAGCCACCGGACCCAAGTCGAGTATGGCCGGCTTCCCCCGCGAAAAAACCGAATAAGCAAGGTGGTACTTTCCTGAGGCCTCTCGACGTACGTCTGCGTTAAACACCACGGCTTTACCTTTGTAACGATGCGAAAACGCCGCCCGCCATTCACGTTCGTCTAACCTGCTCAACTCATTCCCCTGACGGAGAATTTCTTCGAGCGGCTCGGAGACCAATTCCGAAAGCAGGCTGGCTTGGCGAAAGAGCCGGGTCAGTTCCCGATTTTCGTGCAGCGAAACGGAATGCGGATGTTGCTGACCGATAGCCAGTGCGGCGGTGAATTCCTCCACCGCGATGAGGAACTTCCCCGCGGCCAACGCCTGTTGACCGGCTTCCCTATGGCGGATGACGTCGCGGCTCGGGTCAGCAAGGAGATTCTGTTCCGGCTTCTTGTTCAGGAGCGCCAAGACGGCAATCGTGACGACAGCAAGTGAAACGCCAGCCGCGAGAATGAGCCAGCGCCAAGACAAGAGTCCGGAAGCAGGCGGCCGCACTTCTTTCGACCGCGATAGTTTTTGGGTTCCCGGCGAACCGGTCAACGGGCTGAGGGGCAGGATGAAGACCCTAGCGCCGCAACCCGTACAAGTCACAACTTGATGTCGAGGTTCGCGCTGGCCCCGAGCAATGGTTCCGCACGAACATGCAACTTCGAACGGAACTTCGTGCGGCGGTTGGGCCGATGAAGCCGTCCACCATTTTCGCACTTTGGAAACAAGTCTCGGCACGTGCTTCACATTGCTCGGCGATCCGACAGGGCGCCCGTGAACGAATTCGAAGCCGGCGACAGGCGAACATCGATTTCATCCATCAACGACTCGAATCTTTCGACGGCGTGTTGCATGAACGCTCCGGCGAGATAGGCGAACTTCTTCGTGTCTCCGGCTTTTTTGACGGCAGCGCCCTCAGTGATGAACTCCGTCGCCTCCCGGTCCAAGCGCGCTTGCAGGGCGGCAAATGCGTGGCGAACTTCTTCGAAGCGCCGAGGCAACTCCCGCAACGAATCTTCGAGCCGCTCGAGACGTTGAACCACGGACCGACTGTCGCCCGCGCCCGTAAGCGCCTCCGGTAACTCGCCATCGAGAAACACCGGGAAGTAGACGTTCTGGCAAGGTGAACCGAACGCGCACCAAACGACCAACAGGTGAGACGCGTCGCCGCTGAGTTGCACGATGACGCTGCTGCGCGTAGTCGCATGGTCCGGACCGTCACCGTGTTGGCACAATGGAACAGGCCCACGCGACGGCATGTTCGGCTCCACCTCGTAGTGCGTTCCCTCGTAATGATCACCGAGCAGGCGGCGAAGAAAAAGGTGATCGATGTGGCCGTTCTGTTGTTCTAACAAAGTGGTGGCGCGGCCCCAGCGGCGAAGTCCGGACGCTTGCCCCACCGGGTCTCGGCTGACTGCGGAGGCGTAATCGAGTTTGGTCCCATCCGCCGGCCACCAACCTCGGTCGATCGCACTTCCCGCTAGCCCGCGGGATATGCCGTCCCAGTCTTGATGTATGACCGATGCGTTGCTTGCCGCACGAACTTCATGGATCTCCTGGTACACCCAATGTCGTCCCGCGGTTTCGACGGCGAAGACCTCGCCCGCGTCCGCAATCAAGAAGCCATGATCACTCCCGTATGGCCCGCATTGGCCTGGGGATGCGGTCTGTCCATACCGTTCGATCAATGCCGTGACACATTCGACGGCGTGACGGGCGCTATGCGACCGTTCGAGCGCAAGCCGGACCAGGTCGCCTCCCGTTAACCCCGGTTCGGGACACTGGAGCATGGTGCGCAAGACTGAAGCGCCCATGACAACGCCATGCTCGTTGATCCCATGAGCGTAACCCCACCAGCCCGAAGGCTGGACGGCGACCACAGCACAGGTCTCTCGAACTTCGGGGATTACGAGGAACTGGGTGCGCACTTTCTCCCCGGTCGTGGATTTCTTGCGTGGCTCACGGCAAATAGGATGTTCCGGGGACAAGCGATGATCGCTGTTCATTGCGAATATGGTCTGGCCATCGGCTGTGGCGCGACCCAGCGCAACCAACATGTCGCATCCCATCGGCGCGTCTCCGTGGAGTGGGAGGGCAACGGACGTCAACTACGGGATTCTGAAATGTTATTGCACCACACTGGTTCGAAATGGACAACGGCAAGCATTGGCTAAAGTGGATTTTTGCGACGCGCCTCATAGTCCGGCACGGACGTCACCGTTTCAGTGCTGCGACTTCCGTTTCGATGAGGTGCTTGAGAAGGGTCCGGTGACACTGCTCCGGATTGGTGCATGCCGATGAGCACAAGAGAGTGATAGTCTCTCCGTCTAGCACGCGCCGCGCCAGTTCGACAATCTTGCGCGCGGATCTGTTTGCGTCATTTCTTCCAAGTAGCGAGTTCGATACGCCTCCCAGTTGATCGGTAGACCGCGCTTGCCGTAGAAGTCGGCATGGAGTTCCTTGCTGGGACCAAGCACCTTCCACCACTCGTTCCAAGTTTCCTTTTCCTTGCGAAGCGCTCGGGGCCGGTACCGACAAATGAGCAAGCGAAAACCGTCGTCTGCTTCGGCTGGATCGTCCCAACATCGGTGGCGAATGCACATCGGAATGAACCTCGACGCATTACCCGTTGCGTGCCAGGAAACCATTATAGTTCGTCGTAAAGACGAGTCTGAGGAATCGGAGCACACGGCGACCGGAAGCATCCATTAGAGATTCTTGAAGATATGTGCATTTTTTTCTTGACATTCGTACGCCGTCGAATAAATATCAGATTCCGCATTCCATTCTCCGCTCAAGGGGATGCGGCGTGTAAAGTCGCACGCAGAGCAGGGTGCGGCGCCTTACATGTTGAGGTCTTTGACAGAACCCAACGAAGACCTAGTCGGCAGCTTTGGGTGCTCGCGCAAGCTGTCGAGCAAAAAACCCGGCCCGGAATAATTCGCCTGGTGAAGACGGCAGGTGATATGCGCACTTGGGGAGAGCGCGCGTGTCAGCGGGCATTGGCTATTTCAGATTCAACACCTGTGAGGAGTGCTCCATGGTCTTGTCTTTTCGACGACGGAATTCGGTCGCGCTAAAAACCGCACGCCCAAAAAACTGGGCTCGCACCGTCCTGGCTTGCGAGTCACTGGAACATCGGCTAGCGCCCGCGACCATCGCTTGGGATGGCGGGCCGAGCGGAACCGGTACCGATTGGCATACGGCGACGAATTGGGCCGGCGACTCTCTACCCGGCGCTACCGATCAAGCCGATATCGGCGTTGCCTTTTCAGGCGTCACCATTACGTCGGCCGCCAACGTCTCCGTTGACGGCCTGTCGAGCGCCGCGACCTTACAGATAAATGGCGGTAACTTTTCTGTCGACAGCGCCTCGTCGTCAAACAAGCTCACGCTTACCGGTGGCGCGCTCGGTGGCGCCGGTGACTTTACGATTAGCAGCGTGTTCCTTTGGACGGGCGGCGACCTTGCGGCCGGCGCAGGCACTACGATTCTTCCTGCGTCGGCATCCGGAACCATTTCGGGCGCCAGTGACAAATGGCTGAGTCGAACCCTGGAGAACAGCGGTTCGATCGACTACACCGGAAGCAATTTGCGTTTCGGCTTCGCGGGGGGCCAGGCGGGCGTGCTCGACAACCTCACGGGGGCTGTCTTCAATGCAAACGGCAACGGCGATATGCTCGTCTTGAACGCCGGCAGCCACGCCGTCAACAACTCCGGGACGTTCAACCGTTCCGGCACCGGTGGAACGAGCATCGATGTCCCGTTCAACAATTCGGGAAGTGTCAATTTGACCGCAGGCATCTTGAGCCTGGATGCGGGTGGCAGTCAAAGCGGATCGTTCATGGTGATTAGCGGCGGCGCCATCTTGCGCGTCGGTGGTACCCACGTGTTCTCCGGTGGATCGTCGGTCGGTGGCGCGGGGAGGGCAGAAATCAGCAGCGGCATCACCACGGTCAACGGAGCGATTTCGGTTTCGACGGTGCGACTCCAAGCGGGCACGCTCAACGTGAATTCGAGCCCAACTGTCGCAAATTTGGAAGTCAATGACGGATCGCTCGGCGGTTCTGGCGTATTAACCGTCACGACGGCGCTGACCTGGACCGGCGGCAACATGGCGGCCGGCGCAGGAAAAACGGTGCTCAGTGGCACCGCCACCGGTGCGATTTCCGGGGCATCCAACAAATGGTTAAGCCGGACGCTTGAGAATTCAGGCGACCTTACCTACAGCGGCGGCGGTTTGTTGTTTGGATTTGGCAGCGGTCAGGCGGGCGTGCTGCACAACCTCGTGGGCGGCGACTTCAACATCACCGGAGGCGTGAATCTTGCTCAGGACCAAAGTGGCTCACACGCCGTCAACAACGACGGTGTAATCAACCGCTCCGGTCCCGGCACCACGGTCGTCTCCATTCCAATGAACAATAACGGGACAGTGAACATACTGGGCGGAACACTCGATCTCGCCCTGGGCGGTACGGATAACGGCGCGTACTCCCTGAATCCGGGAACGGTGTTACTGCTGACCAGTGGTAGAAACCTGGCCGCGTCTTCATCGCTTTCCGGCGCCGGCACGGTGCAGTTTGTCGGAGGCGCCTCGACGGTAGCCGGCACGGTTTCAGGACCGGCGTTCGAGATCAGCACACCCGTCGACATCAATTCAAACGTTTCGATTTCGTCATTGACCCTGATGGCCGGCGGTGCGCTGGGTGGCACGGGAGTCGTCAGTGTTACCGGAACTCTGACCTGGACCGGCGGCGACATGGTGTCGAGCACAGGCAAGACAGTGCTAACCTCCAGCGGTACCGGCTCAATTCCAGGGGCCGGATCGAAGTCGTTGAGCCGCACATTGGAAGTGGGCGGCATCTTGACTTATAGCGGTATCAACCTCCAATTCGGCGTTGGCGTCGCCCAATCGGGTGTTTTGAGCATCCTCTCGGGGGGCGAGTTCGACGTCACCGGCGACGGCGACTTAACCGAACTGAACCCGGGCACTCACTCGGTCTTGAACGCCGGAATCTTCCGCAAGTCGGGCGGCACGGATTCCACGATCCTCGGTGTGCCGTTCACCAACACCGGGCTTCTCGACATCCTCGCCGTCAATGTGACGGCTGCCGCCCCGTTCACATTTGGGGGGACCGTCAGCGGCACGGGCGGACAATTGACCATTACCGCCGGCGGCGATGCAGTTGGCGCCTACGCCATAGCTGCCGGCACCGTGACCATTCCTTCCGGGACCTTCACGTTACAGAACGGCGCCGTCGGTTCTGGGGCCGGCATTCTGATCCTCTCCGGCGGAACCTTGCAAGTTGAGACCGGTGAAAGCGCCAGTGTCGCGAAATTGACGCACCGGCGCGGCACGCTCACGGGGGCCGGCACTCTTACGGTCACCAATACCTTCACGTGGGCAGCGGCCCCGGCGGTCGGTGGCGGCACGACGATTATCGCCGCGGGTGCAACCGGGACACTATCCGGGACTGGCAATAAATTCCTCGGCCGCACGTTGGAGAACCAGGGCACTCTGAACTACACCGGGACCGGCCTTCAATTCGGCTTCGGCGGGCAGAATGGGATCCTCACCAATGCCGCGTCCGGAATCCTGAATTTTACCGGCGACGGCGATCTGAGCCTGTTCAATGCCGGTAGTCACGCCTTCAACAACCTCGGCACGGTTAACCGATCCGGCACCGGTGTAACCAGCATCGCAATCCCGGCGAGCAACAGCGGCACGGTCAACGTCGATGCGGGCATCTATTCCATGGACGTAGGCGGCAGTCACTCCGGCACGTTTTCGGTGGATGCGTCTGCAACCCTCCGGCTAAATGGCGGCACTCACCTGTTGACACCGGCTTCGTCCACAAGTGGCGGCGGTACTCTTCACGTCGCCGCGGGTACGGCTACGGTCGACGGTACGCTCAGCATCTCGTTCCTGCAGATTAATAGCACCGTGGACATTAATTCCAATGCAACGGTTGGGACATTGGCCTTCATCAGCAGTTCGCTCGGCGGCACGGGAATCGTCACCGTAAACAGCTCTTTCGCGTGGTCCGGAGGCGATATGGCGGCCGGGACTGGCAAGACCGTCGTTGCAGGCACGGCCACCGGTACCATTTCCGGCGCGTCCAATAAATGGCTGAGCCGCACGCTCGAAAACTCCGGTAACTTGAGCTACACCGGCTCGAATCTCTTCTTCGGATTCGCCCTCGGACAAGCCGGCGTGCTCAGCAACCTGAGTGGCGGCATTTTCAATTCCGTTAACGACGGGGACTTGCTCGTCTGGTTCGGCGGCAGTCACGCGGTAAACAACGCGGGATCGTTTAACCGCTCCGGGACCGGTACAACCGATATCGATGTGCCGTATAACAACAGCGGATCAACGAATGTTACGGCCCAGACGCTTGGGTTGGACGCCGGCGGCACCCACACGGGTTCATTTGCTGTTAGCAGCAGCTCGACATTACGAATGGGCGGCGGCCATGCTCTTGGCGGGGCAGCCTCCGTTACCGGCGCCGGCAGGATGGACGTAAACAGCGGCACCACCAATTCGGGCGGCACGTTCACGATCGACACTGCGCGAGTTCTAGGTGGTACGCTCAATCTAAATTCTGCATCCGCCATATCCTCACTTGAACTCAGTGCAGGCACACTCGGTGGATCCGGCGTCTTGACGGTGAGTTCAGGCCTGACATGGTCCGCCGGCAACATGGCGGCGGGGAGCGGGAAGACGGTGCTGGGTGCCGCGGGCACCGGGACAATCTCGGGTAGTGGCAATAAGTGGCTCAGCCGTACTCTGGAAAACAACGGCACGCTGGATTACACCGGAAGCAACTTGCTCTTCGGATTCGCGGCCAGCCAGGCAGGAGTACTTAGCAACTTGTCGGGAGGAGTGTTCAATGCTAACGGCGGCGGCGACTTCACGCAGGCGTTCGCGGGCACTCATTCGATACTAAATGCCGGGACATTCAATCGATTCGGCGCCGGCGCCACCAATGTCGTCATCCCGTTTGACAACAGCAGCGCCGTTCACGTGACCGCCGGCGTGTTGAGTCTCGACATGGGCGGAACCAGCAGTGGTTTGTTCACTGCTTCCGTCGGATCGACGTTGCGATTCGGCGGCGGCACCCACAACCTGACTGGATCGTCGTCGTTAGGCGGTGGCGGCACCGCCCAGTTCTCGGGCGGAACAACCAATGTTGACGGAGGGCTGGGCATCGGCACTGTTGACATCAATGCGCCCACCAACATCAACAGCAGTCCCTCGTTCTCCAATCTCAACATGACCGGCGGCTCGCTCGGCGGCACGGGAACGGTCACCGTAACGGGCACATTAAGTTGGTCAGGGGGCAACATGGCAGCCGGGACAGGCAAAACGGTAATCGCCAGTTCGGGATCCGGCACGATCACCGGCGCCGGAAGCAAATGGTTGAGTCGCACGCTCGAGAATGCCGGCACTCTCGATTATCTCGGCGCCAACCTGTCCTTCGGTTTCGGCGCACTCCAGGCCGGGGTGCTTAATAACCTAGGAACGGGCGTGTTTACGGCCGATGGTGGTGGTGACTTTGGTCTGACCAACGCCGGCTCCCATGCGATCATTAACTCCGGGACGATGAACCGAACCGGCGCCGGGACGACTTCCGTTGCCTTTGGAATCTCCTTTACCACGAGCGGTGCGGTCGATATCCAGGCCGGGACATTGGACGTCTCCGAAGACTATACCCAAACCGGCGGCACGACCATCCTGGGCGTGGGCACGACGCTTGGCTCAGCAGGCGATGTCCTCATCACCAGCGGCTCGCTTCGGGGCTTCGGCACCATAGACAGCAACTTGGTCAACAGCGGGCAGGTTCGGCCCGGCGGTGCGGGTGCCGCGGGCACCATCATCGTGACTGGCGACTACACGCAAAATGCTTCGGGTTCGCTGAACATCGAACTCGGCGGCACCGCCGCCGGGACGTTTGACGTGCTTTCGGTCGGCGGCTCCGTAGCACTCGACGGCACGCTCAACGTCAGCCTGATTAATAGCTTTAATCCCGCAATGAGCGATCAGTTCATGATCATGACCTGGTCGACCCAGAGCGGCAGCTTCGCAACGATGAACGGCCTGAACATCGGCGGTGGAAAGCAATTGGACCCCGACTTCAATACGAACGACCTGACGCTTAATACCATTCCGGCCTAGCCGTCGCGGCGGGATTGATTTTCACAAAGGACACGAAGCCTCGCTATGATCTTGCGAGCGCTCCGTGTCCTTTTTGCATTCATGGTCGATTCAATCGGAACCACGGGGCCTGAATACCTATACTTACTACTTCACGGAAACCCGTCGTCCACAGTCGGTGCGAGGCGCGCAATGAAGTGTTGGAGTTGCTGCGTCGGCTTCGTAGGGATGGTGGTCATTGTCGTCGCTCAAATCGCATCCAGCGCCGATGACAGACCACTCAAACTCCCCGACGGTTGGAAGCCCGAAGACCCACTGCCGATCGAAAAAACCAACTGTGTCCGCTGCCACCTCACGGCCGGGCGGGAGTTGACCGTACCGGTGCGCGACTTTGGCCGGAGCGTACATGACTTGTCCAAACTGTCGTGCAACAGCTGTCACGGCGGCAATGTGAAAGATGATGCCACCGCCCACGAGGGAGAGCACGGATTCATCGGAACCAAGCTCAGCGCTCATATGACGGCATGTTCGGAGTGTCACACCGGGCCTGCCGAGGTTTTCAAGAAAAGTAAGCACTACTGGGGCCTGTCAAAGAGAATCAATCGCGATTACCCGGTGTGCGTCGATTGCCACGGCAACCACGACATCGGCAAACCGCCTGCCGATTTCGCGCTCGCCAATGTATGCGCAGATTGCCACAAGAATCTCGCTCAAGAACAACCTCATACCGCGGCTGTCGTTGCCGAGAACGACAAACTGTGGAAAGCACTCCGTGAGGTGCAGCAGAAGAACCTCAAGGAACCGAACCCGATTCCGGAACCCTTTCGCAAGGAGGTGAATGCATGCCGATCCGCAACCGGCAAGCTCATGCACAAGGCGGCGTGGGCGACGGAAGCGGAGGCCAACGAGCTGAACACCCGTGTGCGCCGGCTCCGCGAAGGCTTGGACATGTGGCTGAGAGAGGAGAAAAAGTAGGTCGTCGTGAAATACCCGACCGGAATCAACTTTCCTGTAGGGTGCGTCCAGTCCGCGCAGACGCACCGGTGTCCCGCCGTTGCGGTGCGTCTGCGAAGACTGGACGCACCCTACAGGAATGTAAACCATGCAAACCGAGACACCACCGAGAATTCGCTGTGATGTAGGTGGCGTCGAGGTGATAATAAGCCCATAGGATAATGACCCGAAGGAGCCAACCATGTATCGTCGCGATTGCGCACAGAGTCGGCGTGATTTCATCAAAGTAGCCGGGGCCGGCGCGGCGACGTTGGCGCTGCATCCTACCGCGGGATGGAGCGACGACGCTGGCGCCGCCACGGCGGACGTGGGCATCGCGCGCGGCTCGAACATCGAAGAAGCGGTCCGTCGTGCCGTCAAACTTTCCGGCGGCATGGACTTCATCAAAGAAGGTCAAACGGTTCTCATCAAGCCGAATGTGACCGGCGCGCTGAAGAGCCCGACCACGACGAATCCGGAAGTGCTCTATGCCACCATCAAGCTCGTCAGCGAGCGCGGCCCCAAAAGGATCATCGTTGCCGACCGTTCCTTCTCGCCGCAGTTCATCGAGACGGCGCCCAAGACCATCGACGTCATGCGGCGGGTCGGCCATGTGGATGCCGTGAATCAAGCCGTTTCCGAAGTGAAAGCCCCCGTGGTGGCCGTAGGGTTGGAAGACGCCGCCGAGGAATTCGAAAAGCTTGGCAAGCCCAAAGACATTCCCCACTGGCGCAAGATCAAGCCGGAGAAGGCGACGCACTGGCCGGAAGGGTTCGAGTTGGCGGAACTCTTGTTCGCAGTGGATCACGTGATAAATGTCCCGGTGATCAAGACGCACTTTCAAGCATGGTTCACCATGTCCATGAAGGCGTTCGTCGGCATGAGCCATCACCGGTCGCGGTTGGAGTTCCACCGTACTTACAAGGGAGAGGGTAGCTTGATGGATCAGAAGCGGACGAGCAGCCGCCGCCGTGGCGTGAAGCGTGAGCCGAAGGATGAATTCGACGAAGTTTATCCATTCACTGCTCGGATAGCCGAACTGAACCTCGGGATCAAGCCGGCCCTCAACATCCTTGACGGCAGCCAGTGCTTTGTTTTTGGCGGTCCATCAAGCGGCGACACGGCCGAGCCGAAAATCATCGTGGCCAGCCGCGACCGCATCGCAGCCGATGTCGCCGGTGTTGCCGTCCTGAAACACGCCGGCACCGAGGACCGCCTGCAAAAGCGCTCGACCTGGGAAAACCCCTTCGTGAAACACGCTATCAAGATTGGATTAGGAATCGATTCGCTTTCCAAGCTTCGGCTCCATCAAGAAGGGCTCGACAAAGAAATCGAACAGATCAAACTGATGCTGGTGTGACCGAGACGTTGCCGGTCATCGTGTACGCTGTTAACGCTTCGGCATAGTGATAGTGGAGACTCACCTGGCCGAATCAGGCGTGGACAGCACATTGATTACCATGAGTACCCGCGGCGAACCGATTCCCAATGAGCCAAAACCCCTGCACTATTATGCAGGAGTTGTTTCCCTTTGGGCCGGCGTCGTGTTGGTCTTGTCCACTTTCGTTACCGGGCTCAGCCAGGTTGGCAGTTTCGAGGTTTATGGCGGGCCGACCAAGTCAGAGGTGATTCGCGCGATCGTGGGAATCGTCGCGTTCTTGGCGGGCGCCGTTGCCATAAGGTCCGGCGCAAAGCCATAAGCCTCGACCGGGCCTACGAAGACGTGAGCTGCTTCAATTCGTCGTCACTAAGCTCTTGCACGAACTTGGCGCCCAGGACATAAGGCCCATCTTTTCCTTCAACACAGTAGACCGCGTTAATAGAAATCTGAAGTGGCGCCGCGGGCGCCATCCGGTGCAAGACCACTGCTTCCACTTGCGTAGTGTCAACCGACTGATCGAGAATGAGGCCGATTCCGGTGCTGCAGACATTCCGCACCGTGACCTCGACGCAGTCAGCCGGTATTCGGCTGACAAGCCGGCCAACGCTGGCGGCGCCTGCGCCGACGCGCGCGGCACTACGCTTATCGGGCGGCGAGTCACTCATCGGCATCCCCCTTCCTGGCTAACTAACTGGGTTCAAGGTGGGAAGGTTCATTTCCGAGCAAATTCATCGGGGTCGCGCCGTCTACTTGAGAAGTGCGGATTCCGAGTCAAAACTGACATCGATCCTTCGGTTTTTTCTCGAAAGTGGAGGCTTGCCAACGCCTAAGTGGCAAGTGAGTGGCGTAACATCTTAAATGAACAAGACTTGCGATGGAGTCGGCCAGGAGTTGATAACTTCCGTGGAGACGGAATCGTTGTCGCTGACAAGCACACAGCCCGCGAATGCACGGCGACTGTAGGTGCGGTTGGCCTCTGCCAACGGCAATGAACAGTTGATGTGTATCCACCAACTCTTCGCTTGCCGGCGGTCACCGGAATGCCTACCCTGTGAATTAGTTTCCCCTTGCCAGTGTTCATATGCCTGATTTTCCTTCGGATGAAAGGACCCCTCCATGTTCCGATCACCGCGCCAGTCGATTTCGTGTCGGCGGGAGGTACGTCTCACTGTGGAACCGTTGGAGGCGCGCTGCCTTTTGGCGGCGAACATTCAACTCACCAGTGCCTACCTCGTCGATCCAGCATTGAACCCATTAACGACGCCGGTGCATGGTGAGCGAATCTACATGCGGGCCAACTGGAAGACCACCGACTTGACAACGCAGGACAAATATGTCGTCCGATTCTGGGTAGACGGCGTTGCCCTCGACTCCGCACTAATTACGGGAAGTCCCGGCAACGATCTGTCTTATTACTGGTGGCACACAGGGTGGTTTGCATCGCCGGGTCTACATTCCGCGACAGTCACAGTCGACGCCGACAACACAGTAGCGGAAGTGAATGAGAACGACAATTCAACATCGTTTACATTCACTCCCGTACCGCCCCAAGACCTACCTGAAGAATTTCAACTTCCCCTTTACGGCAAACCTTTTAAGGCTTGGACGATAGTGAATTACGTCGACACGGATCCGACGGGAGGCGTGAGCGACTATCGCGGCGGACCGTACGCATACAACGGTCATGATGCCTGGGACATCACTTTGCCGAACTTCGTACCGATGGACGCCGGAGTTCCCATCTACGCGGCAGCTCCCGGTATCGTCACATTCACGCAAGATGGGTTTTTTGATCGTCAGACTTCCTGCACCGGTTCGCCTAATTACGTCGTCGTGTCGCACGGTAATGGTTGGGTGACCAAGTATTTGCATCTAGCGATGGACACGGTGGCCGTAAAAGTCGGGGAGGCCGTCACGGCCGGACAAATGCTGGGTCTGATGGGAAGCTCGGGTTGCAGCTCAGAGGCACATCTGCACTTCACAGTGGAACACAACGGGGCGACAGTAGAGACAAGCTTTGATCCCAACGCCTATTGGGTTAGTCCTCTGCCCTACCAAGGCGATACGCCCCCGCTTGTGTTGGATTACGATATCACCAATTATCAAATGGATACCGCGGAGGTAAAAGAGAGGCCTTCCGCGATCAATCAATTTCCGTCGACTTATGGCGGCAGCGTTTATTTTTGGCATAGGATGGCAAACTTGCGGCCCGAGCATCATTATGCGCTCAATTGGTATCGCCCCGATGGCGCCCTAGATGCGAGCTATTCCTTCGATCCCACCAATGTTCTAACGTTTGGCTGGTACTGGTGGACCATTACGCGCACCTGGTCCCTGCCCCAGTACCAAGGCACATGGCATGTTGTCTTACAGATAGATGGCCAGGAATTGGCGCACAGCACCTTTGTCATTGGCCACCAAACCGTTCCCGAAGTGCGCGTTAGTCAGGGAAGCACATACATTCTGGATGGGCGCACAACGCCTATCGACTACGGCAGCATTGGCCTGGGCCAAAGTGGGCCAGCCCGCACGTTTACCATCGCGAATCATGGATACGCTGCCCTGACCGTCAGCAATCCCGTGATGCCACCGGGTTTCTCATTAGTTGGCGGATTCCCGAGCAACATAGCCGCTGGCACGAGTACGACGTTCACAGTACGGCTCGATACCGTAAGAGCCGGTATCAAGTTTGGGCAGGTGCGCTTTACGACCACCGATGCCGATGAAACGCTATTCACGTTTAACGTCAGCGGTGTGGTCACGGGCGCTCCACCACCGGCTGCTCCACTTATCACTCTGCCGGGACCGGCCGTGGCCTTGATCAACCGCGCCCCGGCTAAACTGATCGCGCCGGCCGCAACCCTGAACGATTCCGACTCAAGTCATTTCGCCTCGCTCGTGGTTGCGTATGCCTCAGGGGGCAGCGTTGACGACCGGTTGGGGATACGAAATGAGGGAATGTCCAGCGGGCAGATTGGGACTATTGGAAACAAAGTAACATTCGGTGGTTTGCCGATGGGCAGATTTAGAGGTGGCATTTTTCCAGCCCCCCTGATTATTGCCTTCAACGACAAAGCGACCCCGGCCGCAGTGACCGCTCTCCTTCGTAATATCACTTTCGTAAACGACGCCTTGCGGCCCATCACGGCCCGACGCTATATCCGGTTCACCCTTGTTGATGAATCAGGGATTGAGAGCAATGAACCCATTAAGACCGTTCTCGTAGGACCACGCTTACCACCGGCTCAGCCGCCGTCGCCGGCGCCTGCACCGGGTGGTCCACGTAACGTGGCTGCAAGCTCTGCTTCCGTAAACACGTCGATGCCGATTGTTGACGAGACACCGAAGGATTTCGCAACCGTAAGCCCTTGGCATTCCTCACGGAAGTCCAGACCCGTGCCGTGGTCGCTCGTTGAATTGAATCTGTTAGGCGTTGATGCCGGCGGCCTATAGGGCTTGACGATCTGCTGCCGCTCCGTCATCGACCATCTCGGCAATCGGCGGCCAACGAAGAAATGGTTCAGACGCGACATTTAACAGATGTAGTCCGAACCGGCAGTTGGCCGTTAGAGACGCCGGTGGGAGTCGAACCCACTTTGACCGGGTTGCAGCCGGTCGCCTTGCCGTCCGGCTCCAGCGTCTTCGAGTATCCTCGTCAGGAATCGAACCTGATCCTCGACCTTCGCACGGTCGTGTGCCGTCCACCACACTCCGAGGACGGAGATTGGGGATTAGGGATTCGGGATTAGGCCTTTCTAATCTCTGATCTCTAATCCCTAATCCCTAATCCCTAATCATCAGGGTGTCCGGGGGGATTTGAACCCGCCGCCTCGACGGTCACAGCGTCGCATGCCAGCCGCTACACCACGGACTGTAGTGGTTCACCGAGTTTTGAACGCACATCCGTACACCCCAAATTAGCGCCGACGTTTCGGCGCAAGTGTACGAATGTAAATCCAAAACTCGTTGAACCACTACAGCGAATCTTGCCCATTCTCAGTTAGGACCGACATTCATGGAAATGTTACTTTCAAAACATGCGAAAAAGGGTGAACTCCGACGCTTGCCTGTGAGGCGCTGGAAAAATAGTCGCCGTGATGATGGTCCTGTTGTGGCTTGCGCCGACGATTGTTGCGCACACACCGCTCCGCAATTGGCTCGCAGCGAAATTCATTGGTGGCACTCAAAGCAGCGTCACCGTGGGCCGGGCAAAATTCGGTTGGCTCTCGCCGATTTCTTTCGAAAACGTGGAAGTGCGCGATGAAGCAGGACGAATTACGCTAGCTTTGCCCCGAGTGACAGCTCCCAAGTCTTTGCTTGCGACACTGACGGGGACGGGCGATTCCAGCACCATTCGCTTGGAGAAACCTTCTCTTACCGTAGTCGTCGCCCAAGAAACGGCGGATTGGGAAAGGGTGTTCAGCGGTTACGGCGGTGGCGAAGGTCAATGGAATCTCGAAGTAGTTGCTGGAGAAATCATCTTACGCAATGCCGCCCTCACCGAGGAATGGCGAATTAACTCGGTAAACTCCAAGCTTATCAAACCGCGCGGGCAATACATTCCTTCCCATTGTGAGCTTCAAGCCATCTGGGCCAACGGTTCCGTGGCCGTGGCATGGAACAACGACCCCCTGTCGGGAGCGGCCTTGAAAGTGAAATTGGAGAATGCGCCATTGTCTCCCTTTTCTACATTTATCGGCGACACCGTAACGGTGGGAACGAGCTGAAAGTTGGATCTCTCGTTTGAGGGAAAGAGCGAAAGCGGAGACAGACCAATGACGGTACAGGGTGACATGCGATTGGAGAACGTTGAGTTACCAGGGCGAAAGCAGCAATCGCTACAAAAGGAGAATCTGAAGGTTCGCATCGACGCCGTGATGCAGATGAAGGCGAACCGATTAGGCTGCTCGGCCGGATGCCTTCAGGTCTCCAGGGATCGCGAAAGACTAGTCTTGAACTTGATTGAGCCTGTTGAAGACATGGTCCGCGGTCCATGGAACGCGATCGCATTACAGGCGCATGTCGACTTAGCTGCGTTGCAGAAGCCACTTCGAATGTGCAGTTTTCTTCCGGAGAACTGCCAATTGAGCGGATCCGCGGATATAGTGGGCCGCCTGGGCTTCAGCGATAAAGTCTGGGAAATGCATAAGCTCACCGCGACCCTTCGCAACCTTAGCTACCAAGCCGAGGGAGTGGCAGTTCAAGAACCGGTGGTTAACTTGGAATCCGCAGGAAAATGGTGGCTGGCCGAGCAAAAAGGGGAACTAACGCAGATCAAACTGGAAAGCAGCGCGTTAGCCATTCAGTCCGCAAAGGTCGAGGTCCAAAGAGGCGAAGGCCCAAACTACGTCACGGCGAGTGCATCGTTGTCGGGGGATCTTTCGCGATTGCACCAGTGGACGCGCCCTACGCGTGCGGACATGGGAAACGTTGTGGCCTTGGATGGCGCCAAGGCAAGTGTTTTGCTGGGGAACGGCAACGGGAGTTTCCAACCAGTTGTCCTCTATGCGACCGGGGGAACAAACCAGTGTTTCCCGATCGTTGCGGACTTCAACCGGGATCGCCGTCTGGATATCGCGACCACGAGTTGCAATGGCAGCGCGTCGAGCGTGCTCCTAGGTAACGGCAACGGAACCTTTCAAGCGCCTTTGTCATACACCGCCGGTACAGCGGCCCAGGCGATCGCCGCCGGGGATCTCAACAGCGACCGCTATCCGGAGCTTGTAGTGACGGATCAAGCTTCGGGCTCAGCGTTGGTGCTTCTAAATGATGCCGATTGGACGTCGCCAATCCCGCCGCCCGGCCCGATCTTGCTAATGCAAGACGAGCACCACGCGAACACGGGATCGCGTTCGGGATTCGAGTCCCGTGACGATTTGTGCCATGGAGTCGATTTCTTCGTCGTAAACGCAGTGGACGAGTTGATTGCTTCACCCACGCGGTGGTCGGCACCGCAGTTACGTGCCGGAGCGGCGATGAGCGACGTCGATTTTACATCTGGTTACGCGGAAGTTGAAGATCTGCTTCCAAGCGCACTGAACACTTCGGGCAGGTCAGGTGTCTGGTTTGCGGGGAGATTCCAGAACCAAAGGATACCACAGATGGCGAAAGCGAGCCAAAACACATTGCCCGTTTGACCGCCGGCCGTCCGCGAAGTAGGGTTTGTTAAACTCCAATCGCTGGGCCGAGAGAATGCGCGGCAGCATCTCTCGGCCCTTTTCCATTTCAGCCTGACACACCACAACATGGTACGGCTCCGGCGCCGCTTCCCGTTCACCGGGCGCACGATAGCCGTGGCAGCCGACCTCTCGAATCCGAACCGCATTGTCCTCGGCACGTGGGGCGGCGGGGTGTGGAAGACGACGGATCCACAATGATTCCGCGGCTCGTATTAAGGCTACGAATGCGGCGGCAAAGCGGGGTCGTGACAAACCGAAAGATGGGGAGGCCAGAACGGACCTCCCCATTTCTGTAGCGATGCTGTTGTTGGCCTACTTCAGTTACCGCCGAATACCGCCATCGGGCTCGAGCGGTTTCGGCGCGAGTTTGGTCCACAGCACTACGCCCTCGGCAGTTGGATCGCCGGAGGCAACGCCAAGTGAGAACGGATCGCCACTGAAAGTCACTTTGCGGTCTTCAGCCGCCGCCCGAATCGCCAGACTTGGCAGCGCCGCGAGTGCCGCGCCATAGGCCAGGAAACTCTCTTGGACAAGTCCAATGCGGGGGAAAATGAACCCCGAGGCGCACTCTCGTGCGAGCGATTGAGAATTCAGCTTCGCACGTGGTTGGTCATCGACACCGATCAGTCGTCACCCCACCTGCCATCGTGACCGCTTGACACCGATCAATGGTACAGACGTCGCGGCATAACGTTTGCATTGACCGGGGCCAGTCGATCAAATGAGAATACTTCCAACGAAAGGACTGCACCAATGGAATTCGCTACTCCGCAACAGCTTTTTCACGATCAGCTGAAAGATCTTTACAGCGCCGAGTCCCAGCTTCTGAAAGCGCTCCCGCGCATGGCCAAGACGGCTTCATCCGAAGCGTTGGCAGAGGCGCTGACAAACCACCTGGAAGAAACCAAGACGCAAGTAGATCGCCTGGACAAGATCGGCGAGACACTCGGTCTGAAACTCGGCGGGAAAAAATGCAAGGCAATGGAAGGGCTTATCGAGGAAGGTAAAGAAGTACTGGATGCCGACGGCGAGGAGTTGCTTATCGATCTTGCGATCATTGGCGCGGGTCAACGGGTGGAACACTACGAAATCTCTGCGTACGGTAGCGCCCGCGCTCTCGCCGAGAACCTCGGCTACGACGAAGTCGTTCAATTGTTACAAGAGACTTTGGACGAAGAATCGGCGGCTGACGAGAAGCTCACCCAGATCGCGGAGAGCGAACTTTACCCGAACCTCAGTACCGAAACGGACGATGACGGCGAAACGGACGGCGAAGACCTTCGAAAGGCATCGCGAAGCACGGGCCGCCAATAACTCGGCCAGATCGGCTTAACCTCAAGATGCGATTAAGCCGCAGCCTCTGCGGTGGCTCGACAGACTGTTGAGGCGCGACCGCACGGCAACTCCAAGTCCTCGCGCGGTGTTGCCGACATCGTTATCACCCTGCAAGGCTACATTCAACGCCTGGGGAAGGACGATCTGCGCCGGTTAATCGATGCCCTGTAAGCAAATTGCATTCCCGCGTCATTGTGCCGTTTTCGTAAAGGCTGGCGATTGCATGCAACCGCCGCGAGAGGTCGAAACAGATGAGATTAACACGTGCCGCTACGTATGCCATTCACGCGCTGGCCCATATGGCGACGCAGAAACAGAATCACCCGGTGGCGTCGCATCACGTGGCCCAAGCACGTGGGATTCCGGAACGGTTTCTCTTGAAAGTCCTGAAGCCGTTGGTCTCGGCGCACGTGCTTATGTCCGTAAAGGGCCCGAACGGCGGTTATCGCCTGGCTAAGGCGCCACAGGAGATCACCCTCCTCGAGATTCTCGAAGCCGTTGACGGGCCGATTCGTTGCGCGCCGTCGTTGTCACATGAAGAAGCGACCGGAACCCTCAACGAGCGGCTCGACAGCATTTATCAGCAGGCTGCCGACGTGGTGCGTAAACAGTTCCAGAAAGTGCTTCTGTCGGACCTGGCGACGGGGAAGTAGAAAATGGGAGCCGACTATGGCCTGCCCGGAATCCGAGGAGAAGATGGCGGTAATGACCGCTCGACTTGCTTGGCCAAAAAGCAACGAAGAAACCCTGCAAAGGCATGGCGGGTTTAACGAAGAAGGAGAAGAAGTGGTGGAGGAGTTCGAATGAAGGAAACGCATGGGAGTATGTCAAGGCACCTGCCTTTGCTGAATTCCGTGGAAACGGTCGAGAACGGCAAATGTCGCGGAACGGCGAGAATGGGATGGGGTCTGAAGTGTTGACGGCCACGCTGGCCAAATGCCTGCAAGATTTGCTGGATGCCGAAGGCCAGCTGGTCAAAGCCAGTCACATGCCACGCGAGTCGATCGAATGATAGATTACCCGACGGTGATCACTTTACATGGCACCGAAAATACGTTTCGGTGTTTCAGGCGGCACTCGACGAGAATAGTGGAAAGCCGGCGAACGTCAGCTCATCGTGAATGACGCGGGCGTCCGGATTGTTGTGCCGGCGGATGAGCCATTGCTCGTTGGAAAACTTGGAGGAGAGACGTTGTGATCGGCGATGTTTTATATGATGCGATCCAGGAACTCGAACGTTACCAGCGTGAGATGCCGGACAGCTATGACGACATGCGGGACGAAATCGAGGCTTGCAAGAACGCGATGAGGAAACTGCGGCGAAAACTTGACCTTCCCCCTGACGTGTTGGACCCACTTTCCCCCCTCGCCTTAGCGAAGAAAAAGCTCACATAACCGGGCGTCAGTTTGACGCAGGCGAATCTCAACGTCCCGTCGGCGTTCTCCCTGCAACTCGCGGATCTGCGACGAGCGGCCGGCGGCGCCTTCTCGGATTTGCCGATCCGAGAGGGAGCCTATCCGCGCGACCTCGACCCCAAGGGCCGCAGTTTTCACGGGCTGGCATCCTTGATTTGGTTGCCATCAGACAGCGCCTATCCATCGAACTCGCATGGAGATGTCTTGATGGATTCGAACGCCTCTCGCGACTCCGTCAAAGTCGAACCTGGCCCGTCCGAGCATGAACGATTGAACTCGACACGGGATCGCTTTCGCCTCTTTGCTCTCGCCGCTTTGGCAACCCGCCGACTAGGCCCACGTGGAGGAAGCCACGCCGCGTCACCCCGCGGAAGTGTGACGGGTCGTCACGCCAAGTACCGGTTATCGGCGGTTTCTATAGACAGCCTCCCAGACAACTTTGAAAATGCAACACGCTGCGGAACATCCCTGGCCTTGCGCTTGCGCTGTGCTAAGGCCGTCAGGCAGGATTCCCATCAAGTCGTCGCCCGTACGGTAAAAGAACTGTGCGCCGTGCAAAGACGGCGATTCCCTGTGAGTCGAATCTCACCCGGCGACGGGTCGCTCCAGCCGGAAGCAATCGGAGCGGCGGAGGAGGTAACAAATCCGTCGAAGCCTCTGATGAAGCGAGTTACCTAGGTGACTCAGCAAGCAGGCAGGCCGAAACGCGAAGTGAACACCGAGCAGGCCTCGAAATACCGAAGATGCAAGAGCCGACCTGGCAGTTTTTCAGGGAAGGCCGCCGTCGTCTGGGGAAGAAGCGACAAACGCACCCAGCGATCTTGCCGGGGTAGTGGTGTCGGCATGTCTGTATTTGGGAATCGACCGTAACACGGGAAGCCCTTGCGGTGAGAGCGCGTGACTCTCAACCGGACGCTCGCGAGAGACAGGCCGGGCCGTCAAGGGTGGCGGAGAGGCCCGTACGAGCTATGAAGCCGGGTAATGCCGGTGGAGCAAAGGGGCCTCAGTTCAAGGACAACGTCCGAAGTGGCGACAGCCAGGAGATTGGCGTGAGCCTAACACCTCCACCAACGGTTGAGAAGCTACAGAAGGCGTTACACGCGAAAGCGAAGGGATGTCCCCAGTATCAGTTCTATGCCCTTTACGACAAGATTTACCGAGCGGATGTGCTGGAACACGCCTACCGCATCAGCCGAGCCAATGGCGGTGCGCCGGGAGTGGATGGCCAAACGTTCGAGGACATCGAGGCGTATGGACAAGAACGATGGCTGCGGGAACTGGCGGAGGAATTTCGAACCTACCGGTATCGGCCGGAGGCCGTGCGACGGGTGCACATCCCCAAGCCCGGTCAACCCGGCCGGAGCCGTCCGCTAGGCATTCCAACGGTGAAAACTCGGGTGCTCATGACGGCGGCAACGCTCGTTCTCGAACCTATCTTCGAGGCGGACTTGCAGCCGGAACAGTATGCGTACCGGCGGGATCGTGGCGCGTTGGACGCGGTAGGCCACGTCTACCGGCTACTCAAGGCACGACATTGGGAGGTTATTGACGCCGATTTGTCCGGGTACTTCGACGGAATTCCGCATGCGGCGCTTTTGAAATCGGTGGCGCGGCGCATCAGCGATCGGCACGTGTTACGGCTGATCAAACGATGGCTCCAAGCTCCGGTGGAAGAAACCGACGACCGCGGATGCCGACAACGAACGACCCGCAATAAGGACGAAGGTCGTGGCTGTCCGCAAGGGGCTCCGATCTCACCTTTGTTGAGTAATCTCTACATGCGTCGATTCGTCTTGGGTTGGAAGCTCATGGGACACGAGCAGCGACTTCGGGCCAAGATCGTCAACTACGCGGATGATCTCGTAATCTGCTGTCAAGGCACTGCGACGCAGGCGCTGGCAGCAATGCACGAGATGATGCGCCGCTTGCAGTTGACCGTCAATGACCAGAAGACGCACATCTGCCGCTTGCCTGAGGGAACGTTCGATTTTCTGGGGTACACGTTCGGGCGTTGCTATTCGATGCAGACGGGCTTTCGCTTCATCGGCCAACGTCCGTCGAATCAAGCGATTCGTTCCTTGTGCGAACGGATGCGCATCGAGACCCGCGCCGCGACGTGGACCAAGGATGTATCGGTCATCGTTACGCGGCTGAACCAAATGCTCCGGGGCTGGGCCAATTATTTTTGCCTGGGACCCGTGAGCAACGCGTATCGGCACGTGACGAATCATGCCCGACAACGCCTTCGTCTATGGTTATGCCGAAAACACGAGCGACCCGGCATGGGATATACACGCTATCCCGACCCCTACTTGCATGCCGAGTTGGGATTGATCTCCCTACGCCTCGTGGATCGGAACGTCCCGTGGGCCCAAGCGTGATTCCTTGTCCGAGAGCCGGATGCGGGAAATCTGCCTGTCCGGTTCGACGAGCGGGAAGTGGAGACGGAGTATGGCAAGCGGTTCCTGAGCCACAAACGGGGAAACCCTGACACGGAAGCAAGCCGAAGCCTAACCCACCGCGCCACTTCTCGACTCTACCGGCCGATGTGCAAATAGGGATCCCACTTGAGTTTGCGAGATGGGTTTTCGGCCGATTCGAACCGGCTGACGATTGACAAACGCCCTACAAGACCTGATGCTGGGACATCTGCCAGCGCCTCCGGTTGTCAGTCGTGAGCGATGAACTTCATCATCAAGCCTTGGCATATCCTCGTAACGAGCTTAGCTGGCTGGGTCAACCATCGACAGCAAGAGGTCATTGATTTCCTTCGCACCGAGAACCAAATCCTGAAGGAGAAGCTCGGTAAGCGCCGCATCCTGCTTAACGACGACCAGCGCCGACGCCTCGCCCTCAAAGGCAAGGTCTTGGGCCGCAAGCTGTTGGCCGAAGTCAGCACCATCTTTACTCCTGACACCATCTTGCGCTGGCATCAAACTCTCATCGCGCAAAAATGGAACTTCAGCGACCGGAGAAGCAAGATGGGCCGTCCGCCGACATCGAAAGAAGCCCAAGAACTGGTCGTGCGTATGGCGCGCGAGAACCCGACTTGGGGATACGATCGGATTCAAGGAGCGCTGGCTAACTTGGGGCACGACATTTCGGATACTACCGTCGCTAACATCCTGCGCGCCACGGCATAGAACCTGCGCCCAAACGACGCCTGACCTCGACCTGGAAGACCTTCTTGAAAGCCCATTGGGACGTGCTGGCCGCCATCGATTTCACGACTATCGAGGTCTGGAGCCATCGTGGACTCGTCACTTATTACCTGCTCGCCGTCATGGAGCTGGCCACGCGCCGTGTGCATTTCGCGGGACTGACGGTCCATCCGAATGAGGCGTGGATCAAGCAGGCGGCCCGCAACATGGTCGCGTTCGACGACGGGTTTCTGGTGGGCAAGCGCTATGTCTTGATGGACCGAGATGCGAAGTTTAGCCAGACGTTTCGGGCGATCTTGCAGGATGCCGAGGTGAAGCCGGTGCGGCTACCCCCGCAAACTCCGAATCTCAACGCGCATTTGGAGCGCTATTGGCGAAGCCTTCGCGACGAGTGTTTGGATCGCATGATCTTTTTCGGAGAAGCCATGTTACGCCGTGCCCTGGCGGAGTACGAAATCCATTATCACCGCGAGCGAAATCACCAAGGGTTGCACAACCGGCTGATCGAAGCCGGAGAAGAAGTTGGCCGCTGCTCAGGCTCGGTTGAATGTCTGGAGCGTCTAGGCGGCATGTTCCGTTACTACTACCGCGCCGCATAAACTGGAGCGGTCTCATTGTTGTCACCGGTGGCGCCTGAAGGTAGGTGCGCCATGAGGCTCAGTTCGACCCTGCGGCATCGTGTCCCTCGGGCGAAAAGTCTCTCGACTGAGCTTCGAAAAGTCTATTACTTCCCGGCTTGGATCGTTGTTTCAGTTTCTTGACCGTACGGGCTCATCGAAAGTTGTGCGCCACAAGTCAGACTCCGCGGCAGCGGCGCCAAATGCCAATCGTGGGCGTGCAGAGCTTGCGGGAGTTGTCGCAGTGACATCGTCCGCCGTCGCAAGCCGATGGTAGGCCGTGAACGCGTTTCGGTTGGCCGCGATAACGGCGCGCCCAGAATCGGAGTTGGTGATGAGTTCGAAGTCCGTCGCTGTGTGGCGTAGCTCGACACCGGTAAACGGCGGCGTGATCGGGATCGGAAGATGTTCGGAGAGAAAGTCCGCCACGCGTTGCTCCATGAGCGGCGTCGTGAACTCCGGGCCGCCATGGCCGACGCCGGGAAGATAGTACAAGACGTTGTCGATCCCCACGTTGTCCAGCAAGTCGTGAAGGATTTCGGTTTGCTGCCACGGAACCACACCGTCGCCGTCGGGGATTCCGTCGCCGTTCGTGTCGGTCAACGTCCCGTGGGCCATCATCGTCGGTGGGTCGTCACTCGTCACGAAGGTTGTGGGGCTGGCGACGCCGGCTTTCCGAGGGTTGAACTTGAGGGTGGCGCCGATGAGCTTGGATTCCGGCGAGCCGGCCTCCCCGTGACCTGCATAGCCTGGGACCTGCCAAATTTGCCAGAGATCGGTCGGCCCATAGTAGTCGACAACGGCTTGAACCTGACTCGACTGGTCGAGGTTGCCGCCGATATCTCCTTCCAAACGCGTCACGTTCATGGTCCCGGCGGAAGTGGCGAGGTGGCCGCCGGCCGAAGAACCCCACGTGGCGAAGCGCGCCGGATCGAAATGGTACTCGGCCGCATGCGTACGCAGCCAGCGGATCGCACCTTTCACATCATGGATTTGCGCCGGCCAAATCGCCTCCCCGGACAGACGGTAGTTCAAGCTTGCTACTGCATAACCGCGTTCGACGAATGGCATCGCCGGGCCCCAGCTCGCCTTGCTTCCGCTTTGCCATCCGCCCCCATGGATCCAGACAATGGTAGGTAACGGCTGGCCGGTTTGATAATCATCCGGCAAGTGCAAGTCGAGAAGATGAGAGGTTAGTCCGTCACCGGCGTAGTTCAGATTGAGGATATCGACTCGAGGGATGATTCGGCCTTCCAGCGTCTCCACGGCGGGGCGGTAGCGCAATCCGAACGGCGGCATTGTCGGAGCTCCATTACCAGGTTGATTAGCGTTGTCATCTCGCGTGCCATTGTAAACAACCGAGGCGTCCCAGGGTTTCGGTTTAGACCGGTCCAAGTAGAAAATTGTCTCTATTCGTCCAGCAGTGTAATCGTCTCGTTGTTTGACGCTCCCATCACTTCAGTCCCGATGGTCGGTGGCTCGTCAGTGCCACCACCGATGAGGATAGTTCGGACCAGGGTTATCAAGTAATGGTGAAGTGGTCGACCTAGCTTTGTACGCTGCAGACGGGGCGAGTTTTTGCTGCGACGATCGGCTCCCCGAATGTCATTCGAAATCCCGGAGCTGCAAAGGAAGGACAGTGGTTTGCGCGGCGAACCACTCACGGAGGCGCACGGCCCGCAAGACATGGAATCGGCTGGTGTCGCGGTGTATAGTAGTTCCTGGATCCGGTACTGGCGGACTATTTTTACCTAACGGGGTTTAGTCGTCTACCACCACGCTTCCTCGGCATTCACTAGTGCCACTCCGTTTGACAAAGATTTTGAACGGATGATTGCGGGCGGATGGCGCACGCAAGGCAACCACGGTGTGGAGGCGTTAACTCCCCTATGAAACTCGACGCAGCTTCCGAATGATGTCGATGGCGCTGATCACACCGATAAGCGCGCCGGTTCGGTCCACGACAAATAGCCGATGCAGTTTGAGAGCCGTCATTTTGGCAACCACTTCCCATGCAGGGTCGTCAGACTTTACTGAAACGACCACGGCCGTCATGATCTCCTGGACATCCGTCGTGGACGGCTTGGCTTCACGCCGAACAATGTCCGTTCGACTGACAACGCCGACCGGACGGCCCGCGTCATTGATGACAACAAGAGCGCTGAACTCCCGGTTACTCAGAATATGTGACAAATCCTCCGGTCAAGGATTTAGGTAAGCGAATCCAAATCAGCCGTCGCCAGGATCAGCGTGTGGAGGCCAGACCCAGGACGCTGCAAGAGTCGGGTGGGCGGCGGTATCGGCGACGCCTGCACCTCGAACGCGCCGATGTCGATCGTGCCATTGACAATCCGCGGGAAACCGGGGCCGCGTTGATCGAATTCGGGCGCGTCCGTGTTGTCGCCGGCGTCCATGGCCGGGCTGCCGGGGAGGAGTGCCATCGTTAAGGTCGGGCCGCCGTTGTCGGCCAGGGAGCCGAGGAGCGGGTCAACGTCGAGGATGTCGGTCGGCGCGAAGCCTGATGCGTCGGCGCTGTCAGCGACCAGGTTGTAACCTGAAGAAGCTAGAGTCCCGCTGATGTCACCGGAGAGGTTACCGGCCACGATCGTGTTCCGCAGAAACACACTCAACGTCGTGCCCTTGCCTTCGGACTATATGCCGGACACTGAATTCGATTGGCAACTGGTCTCCCCGTTGATTGAGTTACGAGCGGTGGGCGCCGAGCTGGGGACAATGAACACCGCAGAGATGCAGGATTTTGCATGGCGAATCTGGCAGGTGTTCCAAGATGTCGCGGAAGCGTGTGAGACACGGGTGGACGAGGAGTACGCGAGGGACGGCTAAGCTACTCACCGGGCTACAGGGTTGCTAGTGTCGGGGCATGAGTCATGAACGGACAACACCCTGGCGGGCTGAACTCAACGCACACGAATTCTCTCGTGTCTTCGATTGCCGGAACTTTCTCATTGTCCAAACCGTCGGCCGGAATCATAAGCGGATCGCGAAGCTATTCGCCGCGGCGCCAGACCTTTACTCCGTCGCGTTGTCTGCCGCGGGGCTCAACATTGGGTGTCATTGCGGCGAGTGCTTGGGCTGCGAGGCCCGAAAGGCGATACTACGGGTGAAAGGGTAGATTCAGTGGACGGGTCTGATATGGACGAAGAAGAGGACTTCCCACGATACTACCTCTCCGAAGCCGGCGAGCGGCCCGTCCGATGGGAAAAAATGATGCTACCCGAAGTGATGAATGCGGTCGGCGAGTGGTTGCCATATTCAGTGGATGACCTGCTCTTTCGGTCAGAGCGTGTCAGCGAAGAGGAGTTCAAGGTCGCGGTGGCGAGATGGACTGCAATGAAATAAATCTCCGCGTCCGGACTTGGGGCCGCGGGCGACGTTGCTGCGGATGAAGTAGAATGCATTTCTTCAAATGGCTCACGCGGATCGTCGTGTCCACGACGTTGTTTGCAGCCGCGCTCTTCTGCCTATTTGGCTTCCTGGCCACATACGAACCGCCAGAAGCGAAAACCTTGCGGGTGATGTATGCGGTGTTAGGTGTTGCGTGTGTGGCGGGCGGCGTCTTGAGCACGGTGTGGCGATGGAGTTTTGACGAGTCCAAAGGCCCCAACGATGGCCGGGTCAGCGGATGATCGGAGCGGGTGTCAGTGAGACCTGTTATAGGCGCAAAGTTCGTCAATCTTGGTCGTCGTCGGATGTCATGAATGCAGCAATCAACAATCTGACGAAATCGGCAGACCCCTGCCGAGCGTTGGCGAGGTTCGATATACCTGTTGCCTGCACCTCGAACGCGCCAATGTCAATCATGTTGGTCGAGATTCAGCCTTTGGACCGCCTAAGGACGCGGAGAACCGAGGGCCTGCTTCACGTTGCCAAACACCCGTCCGATGAGCTTGCTCAGCGGATTTGGCCCCGCTTGTAACCGGTGGTACGCCTTCCTGGCCAGCGCCTCTCGGTTCCCGTACGAGATGGTTAAGAATGTCCCGCCGCCCTTGGAATCGTGCGCCGAATTCACGCTTCCCCACGCAAAAGCCCATGTATGAGAAGAAGTGAGCGTCGTTTTCCTGTCCGAAAGGTATTCGGCGGCAGGTTGCTCTGACTTGGTCGGTTTGCCTAACGTGTCTGTTAGTATGCGTTCATGAAATCTCTTGGCCGCGGCTTCCACATCGAGCGAGTAGTTCGACCAATCAGCATTGCCTGGTGGATAAAGGTTGGCGGAAACGCTCACGGACACCAAAGTCTGGTCATAGAAGCACAAGCCGACGAGAATGGTTTTCCCTTTAAGTTCGCCGCCGGAAAACTCATAGTGGATCCAGGGCAACGTGCCGCAGTTGCGGCATCGAGAATGGGAAAAGATCTGGTTGGCCCGAAATTCCTGTTGTGATAGATTCGGCTCGATGGCGTACCCATTAGGCAGCTTGATGGTTCCGGTATGGCGATCGATATGCATTGGCGGCAGCAGTCGTTTCAGGCCTTTCATGCAAATATAGGTTAACTTTGTTCGGGTATTCCGTTGAGAACAGTCGATGAGGAGTGGCTCCTCCAGATTCTTGACCTTCAGTACAACGTATGTCGCCACCCGCTCACCACGCAGTTCGAGACGCAACCCCGCAAACCGCATGTTCAAATCTCCTCCCAATCATTTTCGAGAATGTAGCTGACCATCTTTCTTGCTTGGTTGAGATGGTAACTGTCCATCACGGGGTTTGCCTGGAGTTTTGTAGTTGGAGGAAGCGTACAGCCGAGCCATGCTTCCCGACGCTCGCGCACGACGGACACCCCAAGGCGGGCATGAAGTTGTGGGCAGCCGGCCTGGAAGCGATCGAAATTGAGTCGGTAGAGAACGCAGCCGGCGACGAGCGGGGCATCGGTCGTGCCGATCCGACAACGTTCTCGTAGTTCATCGTCGCGAACCCCAAGGGAACTCAATGCCTTCCGAAATTCCCTCACCGGGGTCCGCCAGTCGCAAACAGCGCGAGGAAGGACGTAGGCATACTTTCTCCCTTCGCTTAGGTTTCTCGCCACCAGGGGTAGGAACCGGCCTCCGGGCGTCGTCCGATACGGCTGTCCCTCCTTGGCGTCAAACTCATAGTCGAGGCGCAGCCGAACAAGCACCGTTTCCTCACTGTACTGTTCGATGGTGAAAATCTCGTTGTCGTGGATTACGCCCCCGCTGATGTCGTATTCATCTACGACCTTGCGGGCGGCACTTTCGACCTCTTGGGCAAGCGCTGATGTCATGCGAGCTACCGCCGAGAAATACGCGTCATTCTTGGCGTGAAGGCCGGCGAGGCTTTTGTCGATGTACTCGAACGGGCCGAGGTCAATGGTACGGGACGGCTGCAACTGTTCACCCAAGACGAGGTAGTGGAGATCCACTCCAAAGAAATCCCCCAGAGCAACCAGCGTCGTTAGCCGGGGCGTCGATTTCCCGTGGAGGTATTGCGACAGTACGGCCTGAGAAATCCCGACTCGTTTGCAAATTTCTTTTCGCGCAACGCTTCGCTTGTCTCCGTCAATTAGTTTGGCCAGCGTTTCAGAAAACTTGAGTTTTCCCACGTTCTTCAAAGATGACTTCATTTTGATCCCGCTAGATACCGCGCTCTTAGAAGAATTGTAAAGTCTGCTGCAAAGCCGATCAAGTAGTGCTTTAGTAGCTCTTGTTAGAAACGCCGTCGGGTTCTTACAATCCGTCATTGCCGGGCGATCTGAGACGGATGAACTGAACTCTCACCAATGTGTTCACGGAGGTTAGCTCGATGAAACTAGATGCTCTAAAAGGCAAGACAGTGGCTTTTGCAGCGTCGGGTGGTCTCGACAGTTGTACCATCACGCGTTGGCTCAGCGAAGAAGGTGTGCGGATAGTTTGCTTCACGGCGGACATGGGACAACCGGACGAGACCGACTTCAAGGACGTCAGGCAGAGAATGCTCGCTTGCGGTGCAACCGAGCTTGTTGTTTTGCCACTGCACAACGCCATCGCAGAGGCCGGCATCGAGGTCATCCAGGCGCAGGCATGTTACGAGGGCGCTATTGGAATACGACCGGCCTCGGCCGCCAGGTCATCGTCGCCGGAATGATCCCTGAGATGAAGAAACGAGGCATCACCATCCTTAGCCATGGCGCCACGGGCCGCGGCAATGACCAAGTTCGTTTTCAGCTCGTCACCAACATGCTCGCGCCTGATCTGCAGGTGTACGCCCCTTGGCGGGACGAGGCGTTCCTCGCGCGATTTCGGGGCCGTAGTGAAATGATCGATTACTGTGTCGATCAGAAGTTACCCATCAAAGCCACGAAGGATGCGCCCTACTCGACCGATGCCAACTTGCTCGGCCTCACCCACGAGGCCGGAAAGCTGGAGTCGCTTGAAACCCCGCCGAGTGCCGTGACGCCTGAGATGGGCGTACTTTCCATCGACGCCCCAAGCCAACCGGAGCAGTTTTGCGTCCGCTTCGAGAAGGGGTGGCCGGTCGCGATCAACGGCGAGTCTGTTGATCCCTTTCAGGCCATCTCGAGAGCGAACCGGATCGGCGGTAGGAACGGCGTTGGCATATGCTATCACCTGGTCGAGAACCGGTTCGTCGGGATCAAGTCCCGAGGGGTTTATGAGGCACCGGGGATGGAACTCCTTGGGACTTGTTATGCCTATGTGCTTCAGTTAGTGCTTGACCGTCGGGTGCGCGAGCTATTCGACCAATTGTCAGTCCTGGTTGGCCGACAGTTGTATCAAGGGTACGGATTCGATATGGCATCGCAGATGGTGAAGTCGGCGATCGCGCCGGTGAGCCGGTTGGTAACAGGAACGGTGACCGTATCGCTCTACAAGGGGAGCGTCACCTTCTCGGCGGCGACTGATCTTCCTCATTCACTGTACTCGGAAGCCAATGCTTCAATGGAGGCCATCGGCGAGTTCGATCACGCAGATTCCGAAGGATTTCTCCGTGTGCTCTCGGTCAGTGCCCGGGCACTCGCCGCTGCAGGTCAGGTTATGTCGCATGAAAGTCCGGAAGGACAGCGTCGGTTGGATGGCGCCGCGCCGGTGTTTCCTTCAGGTCCGTACGGCACGAATGCGTTGGTCGGGGTGAAAGGAGCCGCAACTTGAACCTGTGGGGCAGTCGGTTTGAGCAAAACATTTCCACGCAGACACTCGATTACACACACACCATCGACATCGATGCCCGCATGATCCGAAGCGACCTGTGGGGAAGTATCGCGCACGTACTTATGCTGTGCCGACAAGGCATTGTGCCGCCTGAGGCCGGACGCAACCTCGCGAACGCCTTGTTGCAGATGCTTGCCAAGGCAGAACAAGGCTCCTTGACTCTCGACAAAGCTAAGGAGGACGTGCACCTGAACATCGAGAGCATCCTCATCGAAGACCTCGGCCTTGAGATCGGCGGGAAACTTCACACGGCCCGTTCGCGGAATGACCAAGTGGTGACTGACGCACGCCTGTACCTGCGCGAGCAGCTGCTCTTGGTGGCGGAGGAAGTTGCTCGCCTCGCCGACGAGTTATTGACGCAGGCCCAAGAACATCGGGAGTCAGTCGTCCTTGGGTACACACATTCCCAGGCGGCCCAGCCGGTTAGCTATGGCTTCTGGTTGAGCGGTCACGCGAGCGTCCTCCTCCGGGACATCGGGCGACTGCTTCATGCATACGACACTACGAACGAGAACCCGCTTGGGGCTTGTGCAATCGCTGGCACATCGTTTCCGATTGATCGAGAACTGACCACGCGGCTGCTTGGCTTCTCCCGCACGCTGCTCCACGCCCTGGACGCCACTAGCTCGCGCGATTTCATGTCGGAGGCGGCCGCTGCACTGACAATCCTCATGAGTCATATCTCGCGCCTCGCCGAGGAGCTTGTCATCTGGAACAGCTTCGAGTTTAGTCTGGTGCAGGTCTCCGATGCGTTTGCGACTGGCAGCTCGATCATGCCGCAGAAAAAGAATCCCGTGGTCGCCGAGCTGGCTCGGGCTCGCGCGGGCAGCGTGCTGGGCTGTTTTGTGGAACTGGTCACAGTCATCAAAGGCGTCGCCATGGGATACAGCAGCGACTTGCAACAAGACAAGCCGCCGGTGTGGCGCGCCCTGGACATCACCCGCACCACGGTTTCTATCATCCGCGCCCAAATGGCAACACTCCGATTCGATGCCGTACGTGCGGAGGCGAACTGCTGGGAGAGTTTCTCAACGGCCACCGAACTCGCCAACTATCTTGTTAGGGCGGAGCAGCGACCTTTCCGCGAGGCGTATCAAATCGTCGGTGAGCTCGTGAAATGTCTGTCACGTGAAGGGAAAACATTCAAAGACTTTGCCGCGGTGCAGCCGTTCCTGGCGGAACGTGCGCTATCCGTTTCTGCCGAGAAACTTTTTGAGATCGTCACCCCTCGACAGGTTTTGGGGCGTCAGACGAGTGCGGGGAGCACCGGTCCAGAAGCCGTCGCATCGACCGTGCGCTACCTTCGCGACGAGCTGGAATCCCTGCACGCCTCGGTGTTGACGAAGGCTGACGCCATTAGCAAAGCATTCGAGGGCACTCATGACATAGCGTCACGTTTCGGCGCCGGGGAGGATCTGAACCGTCTGTTCGATGCCAAGCCACGATAAACCGGTGAGTTTGACCAAACCCTCGCGGTCGCAACAGCTTTGACAAAACTCGCGAATCGTCGCTGTTGGTTGATCGGACCGCCGAATTTCGGCGTCGATTCGTCAAACACCCAACGAACTGTTCCGGCATTGCGGGATTCGTCGATCTTTGTAATAGTCGCGCCTAATGGGAACTTTCACCCATGCCACACACGGAGGCCGCGATGCGAACAATTCAACTCGCCCTGCTCGGACTGTGCCTGGAGATGTTGTCGCTGACAGGGGTTGTGCGCGGCCAGACTAGGGAAGAAGAGACGATGGAAGCGGGGACCCGCGTGCTCCGCGAAATCATGGCTGTGCCGCTCAAAGCAATCCCGGCGTCGCTCCTCTCCGATTCAGACGGCGTCGCGGTGGTTCCAGGGATGATCAAGGGTGGTCTCATCGTCGGCGTCGAACACGGCAGGGGCGTAGTCGTCGTCCGCGACAAGAATGGTGCCTGGCAGAGTCCGAACTTCATCACCATCACGGGTGGCGGCATCGGCTGGCAAGCGGGCCTGCAATCGACAGATCTTGTCCTTGTGTTCCGTTCTCGGGCCGGCGTCGAGGGTCTGATGCGCGGCAAATTCACCGTCGGCGCCGATGCCTCGGTCGCTGCCGGGCCTGTCGGCCGTCAGGTTTCAGCGGGTACGGATGGCCAACTCAAGGCGGAGATCTATTCGTACTCCCGCAGCCGTGGCCTGTTCGCTGGCGTGGCCCTCGATGGCGCCGCTCTGCAGATCAACAATCGCGCTAACGCCGCGTTCTACCGTCCTAGTCAAAAGTATCCGCAGTCGGCCCTCAATTTCATCACACAGGTTGCGGCTTACTCGAATCCCACATCTGCCGCGGCCGAGGGAAACCAACTCGACACCATCGCTCGAAAACTAAGCGAATCGAGCGCGCGGTTGAGCGCCGTGCTCGACGCGCAGTGGCAGCAGTATCTGGCCTTGCCTTCCTCGATTACTGATGCGGCGTCGTTGGCGCTGGTCCATGCGCGCTTCCAAGCCGTGGCCGCCGATTCGAAGTATCGATCACTTGCGGAGCGACATGAGTTTCAGGAGACGCTGGCGCTATTGAATAGCTACATCGCCGTATCGTCAGCAGCCACATCACCGAACGTCCTGCAGTTGCCGCCGCCACCGAAATGAGCCCGCTTAACCACCGCAGACAGCGAGGCCTCTTAGCCAGAGATCGCCGGGCTAGGGTAGGGCGGCAGGTGACCGAGCTTGTTGACTTATGGTCCCTGGGTTGAGCAAGGTCGACGACATCTGACCGACTAGGGATAGCACTCACTTTTGAGTTTTTGGGTGGCACCTCACTCGGTCGTCCGACGGAACCTAAACCATTACCGCAACCAGAATCAGCACGCGCAGGTTCACCGACGGCTCTCCGCGCTGGTTTACGAGGATGGATACGGTCGGTTCGTGCGGGACGATTTAGGGAATAAGTTGACGGGTGTTACCAGATCCCGCCGGAAAAAATTTGCCATCCCGATCATGGTAGCCGGCTCGGAACCGGACTAGTCAGGGTGAGGTCATGAAACGCCCGATCCCTGCACGCACGCCACATCCGTGAAGTACTGGGACGGGACGCCATTAGAGCCATTAGCAAGGCGGATGCCGTCGGGCGAGTTTTTCAGCTTGAAGTTAACAAGGAGTCGACAAGAAATGCACTAGGAGCCTCGTGGATCAATCTTCCGGTTCGCTGGGAGTCTGGTCGTCGTCGTCATCTTCATCCTCGTCATCATCCTCCTCGTCATCGTCCGCGTCGTCCGGATCCAATTCATCATCTTCGTCTTCGTCATCGTCTTCGTCGTCTTCGTTTTCATCCTCATCCGGTTCGGGGCCCGAGGCCGAAGTGCGCGACTCGTCCCATGCGTGCAATCGCTGAAGTAGGTTTGGCATGGAAACATCCTAGCATACTTTGGGGAATCGGCGGCCCAAAAACCAAAAACCCAAACACCGGCGCCGGAGCGGAGTGAGGTCGGAGGTGGAAGGGAAAGGTGAGAACCGGTCTTTCTTGTTGCCTTCGGAACATCCTGACATTGATGCACCGTGTGAGGTCGAAGGTATCGGCGGAAATGTCGCGCCGAATGTACTCGATCTCGAGGTCATCGATCACGTTGAGCGGGAATCGGACGCGGACAGTTTCGCGATGACGAAACGACTGTGGCGCGAGGAAGGACTTATGGTGGGAGGTTCCTCGGGGACTGCCGTCGTTGCTGCCTTACGAGTGGCTCAACGCAGAGAGATTGAAGCGCTCGTAGTCGTTCTTCTCGCCGATTCGTGGGACCGGTACTTTTCAAAGCTGTGGATGCAATAGAGTTGTGTTAGCTAGCGGATAACAAAAGAGCGAGGCACCTTGGCGCTCAAAAAGATTTACCCCTGGGTCAATCGGAAAAACGACGAAATGCTGTTCGGGACCGACCTCGCTGAACGCGTCGCGGATTACTTGACCCGGATCGGCGACATCAAATACGAGCACAAGGATTACTGCGGTGTCGGATTGGCCCATAGGGATGGCGGATTTGTTTATGGCGAAGTGTACGATGGCGTCTTTGCTTTCGACGCACGCGATACGCGCTTCGCCGACCAGCAGTCCTTTGTCGCATGGTTGGCAGTGCAGAGTGATGAATCGCTGTGCGGCCGCGAGCGCAACGACGGTTGGTATCCAAACAATCAGAGGATTACGCGAAAGCGTCTGTTGCAACACATCGAGGGAAGTTCGTGAGAAACGCAAGCTTGCAACGTGCCGCATGCCTATCCTTGCACGTTCCGTTGCAAGTGGCCGTAGGCGGGCAGCGTGGTCAGTCGCGGATCGTCCACAGGCGCACCGACGGTGAAGTGATACAGGCTCTGAAAGCGGTCGCTGTCCAAGCCAAGAAGCTCATGGCAGGCATCGTCGAAATAGCAGCCGATCCCCGTCGAGCGAATCCCCGCCGCCTCGGCTTCCAGATAGAGTACCTGCCCGATTACACCCGCCTCCCAGAACAGCCGTCGATACCACCACGGTCCGCGCTGCCGAATGGTGTCGCCGAAGTCCGCGATCATGCCCAGACTGAAAGCGCCATCTGCGGCGATGTCCTGATGGCAGCTGATGACCCCAGCCGCTCGGCGGCAGTCGGCCGGAGCCATGAGAAAGAGCCGGACATGGTCCGGACAGCCCGGCGGGCGCTCCCAAACAAACTCTGCTTTGACGGCGGGTCTTAGATGTTCGTGCACTGCCTCACTGCGCTCTAGCAGGTACATGCCGGGCCGTAGGCCGTCGATCCGGTGGACAAACAGAACGAGATGCACCAATGGTTCCCAGGGGAGCATGTCCCAGGGCGCGACTTCAGGACGGGCCAACAAGTGGTCGAGCATGCGGTAAAAAACTTCCTTCGGAATTGAGGTGTTGCCGTCCAGAGCCAGGCAGCTGCGGCGCTGGCGAATAATCTGCGCGGCCGGTGCGCTGCAGCTAGACGTTACCGGCGGCAGCGCAGGTCGTGTACGACTTGGGGCAAGCACCGTGGCCGGCTTCGAGGCAGCCTCGGCGGCCCGATCGATTATCGACCAGTCCTCATGGGACTGACTTAGCGCGTTGGCCTGTCCGGACCAGATACCATGTCCCGCACAGTCGTGCAGCAACGCAAGCGCGGGCTGCAGAATGTTCAGTAAGTTCTGCGTCGTGCGTGCTTCCGTCAGCGCCGGTCTGATGAGGAGCAGGGCGTCGGGCTGTTCATGGTCCGCAAGAGCGACCCGCGCGAAATCGTCGAACCGATCCACTCCGAGTAAGGCTGCTAGATCGGTATCGGCAATACTGTCTACCAAGGTTGCAGACCACCCTAAGACTGCCGCGGCCAGACGCAAGGTGGCTAGGGCATGGCCTGCGTCGTGTTGACAGTAGCGGTAGGCCCGTTCTCCATATTTCCAGGCTTCGCGCCAGTGGATCGAGGTTAAGCCGACAAAAAAAGAATCTTGTGGAAGCACGCCGACGAACTTCGCTGCATCAGAGTCCGAAAACGTGCAACGGCGCTCGAGGCAGTGGTCACGACTCAAATAGTGATAAACTCCGGCCGCGACGTCCGGCCGTCCCGGAAGAATGGCGTAGCTTTCAGTCGGGTGTAGGTTTCCACTTGAGGGATTGCAACGCAGTGCCCAGCGTGAACTCTGGTACTGCTTCCAGGCGGACAGGCCCAGGGCAAGCTCGAAAAAGATCCCCAAGCTGGCAAGATCGAGGAGACGAAACCGTGCCGCTGGCCGGTACAGATCGTCATACGGCGTCGGGACATCACCGAAGGGAAGGTCGATTCGCGCGGCACCGGCAAAACTACGAAATGGATCGGGCTGGTTGGCCCAGTCGAGATAGTCGGCTGAGCGGGCATATTGATGCAGGTGGTGCTTGGTCCTCTGGTGATAGTTCAAAATGCATTCGACGGCATCATCGACAGGAGTTTTCCCGGCACGATCCTTCACCCAGTCGTCCTCATTCTCGCGTTGGCCGCGGCCGTTGTCGATCGGGCGTTGCCAGGCAATTCGGGATGGTCGCGCTGTTCCACCGAGGCGTAAAACGCGTCCGTGTTGACGTGTAAAATTATGGCTGTCGTATACTCCCAGCGCCTTTGGTTAACCTCATCGCCGTCTATCATAGGCCACTCGGAGCTTCAGCGACCGGGAAGATCCGCCGCCACTCAGGCAAGACGTGCTTCCGTTATATGATCTGACCTGCCACATTGTCCGACTCATCCACCGCGCAGACGGCACGTGAATTCGCTGGGTCTATCCACGGGCCGGGATGGGACAAGCATCGCCGGCCCAATTTGTTGCCCGGCACGGCGCCGGAGCGGAGTGAGTCACACCGTAGAGGGTGGCGGGTGGAAGGGAAGCTAGAACGTCCTGCAGTGAGGCGTTAACCGGCCAGAATCTTTGGTCAAATCTGTCATCGGCGCCTTGCCCGCAATTGCAGCAACGATGAGCCGCCGGGAAGACCACGCCTCCCAATGTGCAGCGCATCGTTAACGAGATTCCAAGTTTCTCCCGGAGCGTCGTGAACTGGCCCGGAATGCTTGGTAGGCCATGTCCCGGTTCGCCGACGGTGAGCGTCCGCCCATCGGAGAATTTTTTTCTCGGTCAACCGTGGCAGCCATCCGATGTTCCGCACGTTTCTGTGCCTGGTCAGCAGCCAAGCCAGTGTTCTGCTCCCGCGCAAGCCCCGAACGCCGGACCATGCTGCATGATCCACGGTGGCCCAGGTCTCACCAGCCGTACCCGGAATCGGCCCGGAATCAACCGTGGGCCACTGCCCAGTTTGCGTATAGTGCAGGTCAGCCCAGTGCAGAATTTGGGACACCGAAAGCCGCGGTAAGGCGCTTGGATTGCGCACATTGCGATGTTTCGCCAGCAAACGTCGAACGGTCGTTCCGCCGGGCAGACCACGACGTCCGTGGTACAGAGCCGTATTGATTCCTCCCCACGTCTCACCCGGTGCGTCCAACACCTGCCCGGTGGACTTGGCGAACGGCCAGCGACCGGTTCGCCGATAGTGAGAATCCGCCCATGCCAGAATCTGTTTCATTTTCAGCGAGGTCAGCGCTTGGGGATTGCGTACGCCGCGGTGCTTAGCCAATAACCGTGCGAGTGATTCACCCTGTGAAAGACCCCGTACGCCGGCGCGCAAGGCCCGGTCGATGGCACGCCATGATTCTTTAGGCGCTTGTCGAACCCGACCACTCGTTTGTTTCGGCCAGCTTCCGGTTCGTTTTTGATGGGCGTCTGCCCACGCCAGAATCTGTGGGACGCTGAGTCTTGGAATGCTAATCTGGTTTCGCACGTTACGATGCTGGGCCAACAGCCGCGCTAATGATGAGCCTCCACGCAACTCGCGAAGGCCAACTTTTAGAGCAGCGTCAACCTTTAACCAGGTTTCGCCCTGCGAGCCCGGTATGACCCCGGATCCCATCGTGGGCCATTTTCCGGTGGCCCGTTGGAAGTTATCCGCCCAGGCGAGGATTTCCGCGATTTCCAAGGCCGGTGCCCGGCTCCGCGCGTCGGACCCTGCGCCGCAGATGGCTCCGGCGTGTCGGACCGGAGCGCGCAGCCTTTTTCGTGGCGAAGCCAAAGCCTGGGTCGGTGAAAATGATCGTTCGCTGGTGTGGGTTACTCGGTGAGGGGGTGTGGCGGGGTGTAGCAGAACATTCAATTCCAATTCGCGGAGGTTAACTTAGATCCTTAAAGGGTCCGAGTCGCGCGTGTTCGTTGCAGTGAGTGGGCAGCAATTTGATGGGAACGTGGTTGTTCTCTTGCAGGCTTTCATGCGGCGCCCAAGCACCGTTCTGGCGCAATGCCCGGGCCCGGCCACGTACGGCGTTGGAATCCCGTCGACGTGCCGTTATTCATCGCGCTTACGTGCCGGAATAGCGGCCTGCCTACAGAAACGTAAATGGACGACTTGCGTTACGGAGTGGCCTACTTCATAAGCGCTTCCGCCTCGCTGAGAAGAACCTGGGCGCAGAGCCAATCGCTCAAGTAGTCCGATGCCGCGTAACCGAGTCTGTTTTTTGCCTTGATTTGGTTTGTTTCTTCCAGCCACGTTTTAGTCTGAGCAAGCCACTTGCGAGCTTCATCGTGGCGGCCGAGTTGATGGCATGCCAACGCTAGCATTGCGTAATTCTGACCACGGCCGACCCAGGATGGATGCACTTCCAAGGATTCTTCTAAGTTTTGAACAGCTTCAGCCGTTTGCCCGGCGCGGAATTGGGCGGCGGCCAAGGCGTACAAATGCCAGGCGACCCTGGGTTCTTTTGCAGCGGCTTGCTTGGCTAACCGGATCGCAATGGACCAATCGGTTACCGCGTTGGGCGCGAGTGTGCAGAGTCGGGAAAGAAGGTGGGCACTGACAGGGTCATCCACCTCCTTGTGTTCTGCCATCAACTTCGCGCACAGATCGCGGTATTCCACGTCCTGTTGCAAAAGCAGACGCAAAGCGGCCAAATCGTGTGCGATGGCCGTTCTCCCTCTGCCGGCGCGGGACCAATCCCCACCAGCTTGCGATCGCCCGATGCGTAACCATTCTTCGTTGCGAAGCTCCAATGCCTTCGCATAGTCTGGCGCAGCCTTGGCCCAATCGCCCTGGTCGGCGTAAAGGCGCCCCCGGGCGACCCACATACGCGGATCGCCCGGCCGCAGCTTGGTCAACCGGGCAAACACTTCCGGCCGCTCCACCATCTCCACGCAGCATTGCATCTCAGGCGAAAGGGCTCGGAATCCGAACGCCAACTGATCGAGGAGCCTGCACAAAGCTGGCCGCGGCGTCGTCCCATGCTTGGCGTTTAACCTGATCACGGCCGGCGTTCATGAACGTGGTCGTGTCCCCGCGGCTGATTGCGGCAAGTCCCCGGTCGCGAATGGCAGCCAATCGGGTATCGTCTGGCGGCGCAGAGGACTTGATCATCGTGCTGGCTTCTCCGTACAAGAGAAGACATTCGAGCCAATCCCACCAGTTGATGGGCGTTGTGCCAACTGATCCTTCGAGCATGACGCGGGACCACTGGTCGATCGCTCGTTCCGCTTCTGCCAGGGCCTCGTGAGCCTCGGCGGCCCGCCCGAGGTGATGCAAGGCCATTGCGAGAGTCAGATAATTGAATCGGTGAATCCCTTCCGGCGAGTTAGTCCCCCGTTTGATCGCTTCACGGGCGCGGGCGGCGGCCTTGTCGAAGTTCCTGGCCCGTAGGTGGGCGACGGCGGCAACACCGAGATTCCAAGGGACGTAGTTCGCAACCACCATCCGCTCTGCCGACCGGGCGGTGCGGGCAGCATCGAACTCCGGCTGCGGCGAGAGAGAACAGGTTCGTATGAGGACGTATAAGTCATCCCCAGCGGCGCTTTGGCCGTGCTGCCGCATCATCTCCCGGCACGCTTCACGATAGCCCGCCTCGTCCCCCAAGTAGCGCTTCAGCAGCGCGTGTTCAAACCAGGTTCGGGCAGTGACTTGGTTGCTTAGGCGCAGGCGGCGATCGTAGTCCTCGGCCGCCCGGTCCCAGAGTCCGAGCTTCGTGAAAAGCATTGCGCGAAAGCTGTAGATCTGGTACAGGCCGGGCTCGATCTCCTCCGCCTTGGCGAAGCGATCATGAGCTAAAGCCCAGTTGCCCTTGTGGAAGTAGCCGACTCCTTCATCGGAATACTGAGTCGCGGTGATGAGCCGCTTGGAAAACGATTCCGCCATTTCCTTGGCCGCGATCGCCTCCGCGCGGGCGACACGCTCGCTATCCAGAGCCGACTCCGCCTCGATCCTGGCGTCCTGAGCCGTTCGCTGAGCTCGGATCGCCCACGCGGCCAGCGACGTGCTGACGATCAGTCCAGTCACGAGCAGTCCCAGAAAAGAGGCTGCCGTCGTCAACAAACCGCGATGCTTGCGGGCGAGCTTCCGCAGCCGATACAGCGGCGACGGCGGGCACGCCTCGACCGGCTCGTCGTGTAGGTACCGCTCCACGTCGCGGGCGAGACCGTTGGCCGTGTCGTACCGGCGCGCGCGATCCTTCTCGAGACACTTCATGACGATCCAGTCCAGTTCTCCGCGCAGTAGCTGCGAGAGTTGCGCGGGCTCCGTGCGGCACGCGGCGGCGACTTTGGGTAATGTGCCTGACGTGCTCAACCGAACGCTCGGTCGAGGCGGCTCCTCTTCTTTAATCAGCCGTACAAGCTCGTGAAGCGCCGCCTCGCGCACCTTTGGCCGTTCGAGTGGCGTCGTGCCCGTGAGCAGCTCGTAGAGCAGCACGCCAAGCGAATAAATGTCGCTGCGCGTATCAACCCCGTAGGCGTTCATCTCCGCCTGTTCCGGCGACATGTATTCGAACGTACCCACCAGCGTGCCGTATTGCGTAAATAGCGTCCGTTCGGTTAGTCGCTGCTCGACCGCCTTGGCCACGCCGAAGTCGATCACCTTCGGCACCGGCTTGTCGTCGTACATTGTGACCAGGATGTTGCCGGGTTTGATGTCGCGGTGGATGATCCCTTTCTGATGCGCGTGCTGGATCGCGTGACAAACGGGGACGAACAATTCCAAGCGCTCGCGCGGGGTGAGGCGATTGTCCTCGCAAAACTTCGTCAGTGGCACGCCGTGCACAAGCTCCATAACGAAGTACGGCCGGCCGGACTCCGTGGTGTCGGCATCGAGTACCTTGGCGATATTCTGGTGGTCCATCATCGCCAGGGCTTGCCGCTCGGCCTCGAAGCGGGCGATCACCTGGCGGCTGTCCATGCCTGGTTTGATTATCTTCAGCGCGACGCGGCGGCGGACCGGCTCTTCCTGCTCGGCCATGTAGACGACGCCCATACCGCCTTCGCCGATCTGCTGCAGCAGTTTGTACGGACCAATTTTCGTCCCCGGTCGCTCGACAAGCGGCTGATCGGTGGTGACTGCGACCGGTTGTTCATTCAGAAAGCTGCCGGCGCCGGTGTGCGATTGAAGCAATTTCTCGACGCGGCAGCGCAAGGCGGCGTCTTTGCCACAAGCGGCGTCCAGAAAGTCAGATCGTGCTTCACCGATGGGTTGTTCGAGAGCTTCAGCAAAAATCGATTCTTCAGTTCGCGGCACCGTCGGCATCTCCGACTCCTGGCTGAGGGAAAAGTTCTCACATCCCTCAGTGCGTATTTTGTCGCGAGAATCTCTCAGCCTTTTTTCAAGTTTTCTGGGACGCGTGGACTGTACCTTCAATTTCCTGGTGCAGCCAGGCCCGGGCATAGTTCCAATAACGATGGGCGGTGGCGGGCGAAATCCTCAGTACCTCAGCCGCATTCTCCATTGTCAAGCCGGCGAAATAGCGGAGTTTAACTAAATCCGCCTTCACGCGATCCCTTTTTTCGAGCTTTTCCAGGGCGTCGTTTAGTGCCAGCACATCCTCGGAGATTCGCGGCGCGGCTGGTTCAATCTGGCTTAATTCAAGCCTGTGTCGTCCGGCACCTCGTCGCAGGGCACGCTTTCGCCGCGCGTTTTCCACGACAATTCGACGCATCGCCTCCGCCGCTGCCGCGAAGAAATGCCCGCGACTGTTCCAGTGCTGGGCCTTATCCACATCCACCAGCCGAAGGTACGCTTCGTGGACTAGGGCGGTCGCCTCCAGCGTCTGGCCAGGCTTCTCCAGGGCCAGCCTCTGCGCTGCCAGCTTGCGCAGCTCCTGGTAGACCAGCGGCAGGAGCCCTTCGGCGGCCTTGGAGTCGCCCTGCTCGATGGCCGACAGAATGCGGGTGACCTCGCTCATCGGTTGAAGCATAACGGCCGCGGGCCGGACGTACAAGCAGGCCGGGGATGATGGCGTCGAGAGCCGACGCCACGCTCGACCGCGCCGAGTCGCGGCAACCGGTTGAAGGGATGTTCTCAGGGCGGTCGTGATCCCTTCAGCGCTTGGAGGGTCACCGGCTGTCCCTGGCCGGCGCGCCAGGAGGCAGCAAGTCTTGCGCGCATCGGTCACATCGTCCACGGAATGTTGGACCGCAAGCCTTCCCAATATCTACGCGCAGCGTTCGTACAACAGGGCATTGCCTCGCTTCCCCACAGTTTTGGCGGCACCCATGTTTCGTAGACAATAGACGATTTGTTGAGCCACTCGGCGCTGAGATTCAGTTAATCTCGCCAAGTCTCCCGTGTGAAATGGACAAGGCAAGTTGACGGAAATTGCGTCCCATAAGTCACCGGCCGTCTGAAACTTGTGAATTTGTCGAACCGTTATCAGTTTTTGTTCTTGGATTTCATAGTCATGTCGGCGTCTCCAGCGACGACGACCGTGTCCCGGGAAGCGCCATTCTTCCACGTCGACCAATGGTACTTCCAGGCGTAGGTTTTTAGCCGGAAATACCCGGGTGAAATAAACCAATTCACGGAACAGGTCGAGCAACTGACCTATTCTCGGGCTTGTGCGCAGGCTCGTTGCTTTACCGCCACGGCGCTCCAACTTGACAAGCGTCTTGCGGACGATGATCGGCTTCACTACGACGACGCAATGGTGTCTGAGCAACTGCTTTACTTTGGTCCGTATGGCGGATAAGGAACCGTGTTGAATCTCAATTAGCTCGGTGTCGGTCATTACGTCAATCCGGAACCTTCCGCAGCGGGCCTCGATCTGATCGGGGTGGCCGGCATAGAGTTCCTTGAGCTGTCGGTGAAGTGTGGATTCCATTTGGCGTCCTGCCAGACAATAGGCGACTAAAGTCACGTGAGGCCGCATCCTGGGCTCGGCTAACCTCCTGGCCCGCGGAGACAATAGCGTTGTGCGAGCAACACGCCAAGATGTGTTCACGAGCGATGGAGCCGCCTTGGAAACACACCTATCTTGGCGAAGGACTAGCGACAAACCACGATTTAGCGAGTGGATCGGTTTTGAAGAAGTCGAGCAGCAGTTTTGCGACCTTTTCGCGACCACTCGGCGATGGATGAATTCCGTCCTGTGCGAGGTCTTCTCGTTTCCAGACCAGGCCGTCACTCTTTCGGGGCGTCTTTCCGTCGGCCCACAAGTAGGGACCCCACAACAGCACCGGCGCCTTGACATTGCCTTTTGTCGGATCGTAGTTCAGCGATGCCTCACCTTTGATTTGGTCCTGGATTAACCACCGCACTGCAAAAGCCGACTCGTAAGCATATGGCTCCGGATTGAGCGGTGTCGTCGCATAGCCCCCGTAGATGCGACTCGAAAGATACGCCACTCGCAGATTGGGTAAGAGAGACTTGGCATTCTGAATTACAGCCAGCGTGTCACGCTGCAGTTTCCTGCCATGCTTTTCCAGATCGCCCTGCGGTACCTTGTTGGCGAGTTTGATCCACACCACTTGTACCTGTTCCGGCGTCACCTTTGCGGCGTTCAGTCGCTGAGCAACAACTCCCCAAGGTCGTGCATTGGGATCGACCCACTCCGCCATCGCCTGGCCGCCCTGAGCTCCATCAACGATGATTAGCGAAGATGATTTATCTTTATCTTGGTCTGCATGCTGCTTGAAGACGGAGAACTCCTGGGTGGCGTTCGACATGCTGATCGAAAGCAACACGACCTTTCCGTCCTTACTTGGCTTTCCGGCTTGATCCAAAGGCCGAATATCAGCCAGCGAGGTCTCTGCTACCTTCCTATGCTTCGGTGGCGGCTCATTGCGGCTCTCACCGTACAACCCGCCATCTTCACCCTTGTAACGGCCCTTGGCTGTCATGTCGCACAATGGGACAAGCCCCTGCGACGCCTTGGAATCCTTCTCCTGGGCTCCCGCAACTTCAACGGCAGAGACGCCGATAATGATTAGCAACGGATACATGCATTTCAGGAGGTTCATCGGCTTCCCTTTCTCGCCAAGAACAGGTTTTCGGACGTAGTTTACTCAGCGCCCGCTAACTAAGAAAGTGTCGGTGTGCTCCGGTCCCCATCGACATACGTGCGCAAGCCGGGGCTAAGCTGGTCCAGCGTTATGGCCCCACTCTGAGTGGCGCAGCCGCTGATTTCCGACTTGATTTTGGCAAGGCCGAAGTCTGTGATTCTCGGAAGGAACCAGCGAGGCCTTTTCATGCCCCATACGCCGACGACAGGCGTCCGGTCCGGTATACTTCGGCGACGCGGACTCTGGCCCACTTGCTACGAACCGAAGTGTCACTTCCCGGACTGGTGGCGGTCGCCGTGATGACGTGGCCGAGCGGAACTTGGACCCCGGCGACAGGTGTACCATCTAAGCTGACAGTGACCTTCCCCACGACTGCCCCAAGGCGGATTCCCGTTGGAACCGCTACCTGGAACTGCACTGCCTCGGGATGGCCTCGCCAAGTCAGCAGCAGTTCATGGAAGGCTTCCAGGGTTACCTCGGCCGCGATCAAGCTGCAATGCACCTTTGGGGTTGCCCGCCGCAGAAAAATGCCCATTTCCAAAGCAGCTGCTTGACTTGCCGAATCGCGCGTGTGCATAATGGCAGGCGCTGCTAATCGTTGATTTGATTTCGTTTTGCCCTCCCAAGAGATGCCCAATGCCACTCCTGTGCAAACCCACTATCGAGTCCCTCGAATCGCGCACAATGCCTTCCGTGCTTTTCTCGGAAAACTGGGAATCCGGCGGTGCGCCAGGTTGGATAATGACCGGCAGTCCGCAGGTTCTCTGGCATGTTTCCAATCACGGAGAGTGCGGATCGATGACCCACATGGCGGCTTACAACCGATTTCCTACCGCTTGCAATCAACAGACGGGAACTGCAAATTCTGGCATCCTAATTAGCCCGGCGATTGTCCTCACCCACGCTGGACCTTTGACATTGGAGTACGATGAGTTGATTGACAAGGAAGCTCCGGATGTTGCCGCTGTGCGCATACATGACGCGGGCGGCACTGGTTGGGCAACTCTCCATTTGGTCACCAGCGATGCCCCGACTATTCGCCATGTTACCGTCAGCATTCCATCGGTTTGGGAAGGGAAGGAAGTGAATCTCGGTTTCTTCGTCCAAAATGACCAAGCCGGAAACTCAGGCCCGGGATGGGCGGTCGATAACGTCGTGGTGAAGGACCAGAACCCACGTGATCGATTTGGCGATCTACATTGGGACGGTTCACCGGATCCTACCAATGTGCCGTTTCCGGTTCCACCCGCGCCAGGCCCTGGCTTGCATTCCGCCACAGCGAATCCGTCGCCGATACCAGGGATGCCGCGCAACCTCGCGGTATTGATAACCGCGGACGTGGACGATGGTGCCCCGCCGACCTCGACCCGGCACAAATCATCGTGATGCCGATTGTAAAGGCCTGATCTAGCTGTACCACGCGATCCGTTTCGCATGAGGATGACCATGCCGTTTCGCATACCAATACTTGCCATTTCATTGGTCCTTTTCGCCAGACACTACTTTCGGACCCATGCGGACGACGTGCCTCAAGTCGCGCCGAAGACGGACATCGCCGTTCAGCTCGAGACCAAGACTGGGAAGTTGGACGGAACGGTTGACCTACCTGCCGGGAATGGTCCGTTTCCCGTGGTCATTCTCCTGCCGGGTTCCGGTCCGACGGATCGCGACGGCAACCAGGCGCAATTGAAGAATGATTGCCTCAAGCAGCTTGGCCAAGGTTTGGCGGGCAAGGGAATTGCCGTCCTTCGCTACGATCGGCGCGGCGTCGGCAAGAGTGCGGGAGCCGCACCAAAGGAGGAAGACTATCAATTCGACATGCTTGTCGCAGATGTATTGGAGTGGGTCACATTGCTGGAGCAGGACATGCGTTTCTCCAGAATCGGCATCGTCGGTCACAGCGAGGGAGCGTTGGTCGGCATGTTGGCCGCCAAGCGCGCTCCCGTGGCGGCGTATGTATCTCTCGCCGGCGCGGGACGAAGCCTCCCCGACGTGTTGCGCGAACAGCTCGGCAAGAACTTACCCGAAAGCCAGAAATCCAAGTGGGAACCGATCGTGAGTGAATTGGAGGCCGGTCGCACGGTCGCCGACGTGCCCAAGGAATTAAGCGCTTTGTTTCGCCCCAGCGTACAGCCGTACCTGATTTCTCTTTTCAAGATCGATCCTGCACGAGAGTTGTCCGAGGTGAAAGTGCCTGTCCTGATCGTACAAGGAACCACGGACGTTCAGGTCTCCACGGCCGATTCCAGGCGCCTGTCTGAGGCGAAGAAAGACGCCAAGCTCTATGTGGTGGAGAACATGAATCATGTATTCAAACGCGCAACAACGCCAGCCGAGCAGCGCACGGCCTACTTCGATTCGGCCGTGCCTGTGATGCCAGAAATGATCGATGAGGTTGCGGCTTTTCTGAACAAAGCGCTTGCGAAACCTCGTTAGCTGGCGCCTGGTGAGGGCAATCGGGTCTTGTCGTACGAGGCAAGATCTAAACCCGGAGTAGGATCGGTCCTAGATCTGGTCGCTGCCGCGTCAGTCGTTGCAGCCACTGGCAGTCGAGACTGCTGCCGACTCCGGCACACGCGCCGAAGCACTGCAACGCGAAGCCACGGCGGCGCCGGGTCGCGAAACCGCGGAAAATGCCCACGGTTCAACAACTTCGCCCGCGAGCTAGGTTCCCACCGGATTGTTGTCCTTGAATACGTAGCCGTCCGATGGCGGGCCTTCGGGCGGAGATCCAGTTGGCCCATAGGTGGAGTCTCCGCTCAAGAGCTGCGGGGGATTTCCTGTGGGACACAGACCCGCTTCAAACGAAACCTTGCCCGCGTTGGTGATTCCGCCAATCAACACATCACCGGACGGGTCAATGGCGACGCCACGACCGTCGGTATCCTTATTGAGGGTGCCATCGCAGTCGCCGGTGTCTCGAAAAGCGATTGGTGCGCCCGCCGCGTCGAACTGGGATAGGTCGCCAACCGTAAGGGCCTGAGCATCCGTCTGGACGGCGTACGTGTCCGCGCTACCGGTTGTGACTAAGTGGCCCGACGGAGTTACATCGCTGTCGTCTGACCCATAGTCGCCCCCGGAAATTCCGTAGCCAAAAGCATAGACTGCGGTAACGCCGTCAGACGCACTCACATTCGCTATGACGTTATTCTCATAGTCTTGGGTGTCAGGCGAGATCGCCGGGTTGAATGCGAAGTCGGGCAATCTACCACTCATGTAAAGTTGTCCGGCGACGGCAGTCATGCCATAGAAACCGGTCGACGCTCGATCGGACGGCGAGCCGAGGCTCCATATGAAGCCGCCGCCCCAAGGTAAAGTCGAGTCGTCGCTTGCTAGCGCGACATTAAGCGGTTGACCGATGCCGCTGTTATCGAGCCGCGCCCCGCGTAGCGCGTGTCCGAATCGTCCGTCGCGAGGGACAATCCTTGGGTAGCCGTGCCAAAGTCAAGCGCGACGTCAACGATTCCGGTAAGGTTGGTATCCATGTGGGAGATGAGGAGTACATCGTGACCTGCACCGATATCCACGGTGCCGGCGACGCTGATCTCAAGTGGCGCCCGCGACAAGTTTCTAACGGTAATGGCATTGAGCTGTACGTTGGGAGGCCAAGCCACGGAAAACCCGGCGCCTCCTGCGAGAGGTGGATAACATTCGACGAAAGAGTTTACGAAGGCTCCCGCCGCTGTAAACACATGTTTCAAAACATACTTATTGCCACTTACCGGGTGAGTTGCAGTGCCTTTGATCACAACTCGATTTCCTGGGGCTGGCATGGCGAGCTGTGTGTTGATAAGGGCACCGGCGGCGTTGTATTGCTTGATCGTGCCGACGCGGCCCTGGTTTCCCACGGCAATGTACGTGCCCGCGCCGGCCCACACCAACGCCACGTCCTGCACCGTGTCGACGCGATTAGTTCCCGGCGTATCGTAGGTGGACCAGTCGGCAGATTTTGGCCCGCCGCCGGGCGCAGCGCAAACGAACGGGTATGCGGAATAACCCGCGGATGCTCGAGGTCGAGCTTGGTTACCTTTGCATTGACCGCTTGGTTCGTTAGTGTCTTTTTCATGACGTTCCGACCACCGACCGAAAATCGCTGAATCGTTGTCGGCTGGTGAATTGCCGCGTTAGTGCTGATCTCGGTTGCCTGTGCCAACTGTGGGGGTCCTACTTCTTTGCTGAAAGGCGCTGGAGCCGTAATCATCTCCGTCTGCGCTAGCTCTTGCGGTGTGAAATGAAAGTCAACGGACTGAGCTCGGTGAATCCGGGAGGCTGATTCGAATTGTTGGTTGTCCGTTACATCCTCCAAACTGTCAAGCTCGATGCCGGTCGCGAGTAACGCGCTGGGCAATGTGCGATCTTCAAGCACGAGAAGTCTTAGACGCGACTGATTTCGTTGATCCCTGGTGTGCTCCATTCGACATTCTCCTGAGTTGGGTGATTACGGCAGAACGATCACGTGCTGTTGCCGGCTTCCACTTGAGGACTAGTTTACCGGCTCTCGGTTGAACTTCCATGAAGGAGCATCGGGCCGCCGATCCACCACTTATGCTGGAGACGACACGAAGAGACTAGAGCGCAGGGCCCTGGTCCTTCACCACGACGTTATCGACCGCCCATCCCGGGCCTGAGTTTCCGGATTGGTCGTTTTGGACGAAGAAACCTAGGTTCACTTCCTTCCCTTCCCAAACCGATGGAATGCTGATGGTAACATGCCGAATAGTCGGTGCATCGCTGGTGACCAAATGGAGAGTTGCCCAACCAGTACCGCCTGCGTCATGTATGCGCACAGCGGCAACATCCGGAGCTTGGCCTGTTCATGTCCACCGTTGGTGCGATTATCATTCTGGTCGCTTACGGGGCGTACGTCCAACGCCGGCTGGCTTGAGGGCGCCGGAGCAATGCTTCCATGTGGTCCGTGGCACGATTCGGGACCTGCACGTACGCCCGATCGGCATCATCATATTCCTCGCTGTCGTCGTTGGCGTCGTACTCGTCTCGCAATGGGGCCAACAGCATGTCCCTTGGCTGCCACAGGTAGCATACACGTCCGTTTTCGAGTATTTCGGAAACCGGACTTTGGAGTAACGGGCGGCTGGCGGTGGTCGTGTCGGTATGGCGGGCATCGCGCACCGTGAAGACGGCGGCGCCCACGATGGCTTCGTCGCGAAGATTTCCTCCGATGGCAATCGCCTCTTGTACTCCAGCTATCTAGGCGGAACGGCTTCAGACGGTGCCTTCGGCGTAGACGTGGACAAAACGGGGAACGCGTACGTAGTCGGAAATACTGCTTCGGCCGACTTCCCGATGGTCAATCCTTTTCAGGAAACTATGACGCCTTCTTACGATGCCTTCGTGGCGAAAGTCAGCGAGCGCGCCTTCAAGCAACCCCTCACCGCGACACCGATCGTACCCTGATGCGCTATGGTGCCAACTTTCCCTTGAAACCGGTCCGGCCCGTTGAAAGGAGCATTGCAATGACGAGATTTGAGTTTCGTAGAGAAACCAGCAGCCATCGGTCACGTGTCGAGCGCTGGCGGCCGGGCTTGGAGCCTCTGGAGGCGAGGAATCTTCCGAGCTTTGTCACGGCGGCCCTTTATCCGGATAACGCTTCCGGCTACCTTCGGAATTTGGCCGTCGCGGACTTTAATGCCGACGGCGCCCTCGACGTGGTCACCGCCCACGAGAGCGGGTGGCTGGGCGTGCTGCTCAACGACGGACAGGGCGCACTAATCCAGCAGACAGGTTACCAAGCGGCGGGCTTCGACGCCCGGGCCATCACGGCCGGCGATTTCAACGGCGACGGCTTCCCGGACTTCGCCTCCGCCAGCTACGGTTGTTGCAACGGCAACAGCGTGGGCCGCGTCGGCGTCTTCCTCAACCGCGGCGATGGCACCTTTCTCCCCTACCAGGCGTACGGCGCGGGTGACAAGCTGACCTCGATCACGACGGCTGATGTCACCGGCGATGGCCACCTCGACCTCGTGGTGACCAGCGATGGCTCCGGTAAGGTCAACGTGTTGCGGGGGACCGGGACCGGCAAATTCCGGCGCGTGGGAGCTTTCGCTGCCGGCACCGCGCCGGGTGCAGTAACCGTCGGTGATTTCAACAGTGACGCGGTCCCGGACCTAGCCGTGATTAACACAAGCAGCGGCACGGCGACCGTACTTCTCGGTGCCGGTGGTGGTTCCTTCACTGCCGTCTCTTACGCAGCGGGAACCAAACCCGTGGCGCTTGCGGTCGGCGACTTCAACAACGACGGCAATCCAGACTTGGTCACAGCCAACAACACCAAACCGAACGGACAAGTGAACTTTTTGTTCGGAAACGGAGACGGCACCTTTGGCGGTCCAGCGGCACGCGCAGTCGGTCTCGATCCGAATCACGTATTGGCGGCGGACTTCGACGGCGACACAATCCTCGACTTGGCTGTGACCGACCGCGACTTTGGAGGTGGTGCACTCCATATCTTACATGGGAACGGCGATGGCTCGTTTGCCGGCCCGCAGAGCTATCTGCTCACTTTTCCAACGAAGTCCGTGGCAGCGGCCGACTTCGACAACGATGGCCGGTTGGACCTCGCCAGCCCGTCTCTGTATACCGTGGTCGTAGTTCCGGGCTTGCCCGACGGCAACTTTGCAGCGCCCGCGCCGTCCCGCCCGCGGGTCCTGTTCAGTCCGTCACCGCCATGGATCTCAATGCCGACGGGCGACTCGACATTGCCACCGCCGAAGTGTGCAAGAACGAAAGCTGTAATCCGTCCATTGAGGTCTTTTTAGGTTTGGGGGGTGGTTCGTTCGCGTCCATCGCGAGCTATGCGCTTCCGTTTAACCCCAAGATGATCACGAGCGATGACTTCAATCACGATAACAAGCCAGACTTGGCAGTGGCCCACGGCGGTGTGGTGAGCGTCCTGCTGGGTAACGGGGACGGGACGTTCCAGGCGGTCCTCACATACCCCGGCAGCGGGGGAAGTATCCAGACTGGCGACTTTAATTCCGACGGCCACCGCGACCTGGCACTCGGGTCATCCAACACCGTCGTCGTCCTACTGGGTAACGGCAACGGGACGTTCGGGGCGCCGGCGAGCTACAGTGCCGGACCCGCGCCGGCATGGGTTGCCGTGGCCGATTTGAATGATGACGCGGTGGATGACATCGCCGCGGCGAACAACGATAACGCGAGCACGGTTAGCGTACTTCTCGCCACCGGAACCGGCGGCTTCCAGCCTGCTGTCAGTTACAACATCGGCAGCCAAGTCCGCCATGTGGCCGCGGGCGACCTCAACGGCGACGGCGCTGCTGACTTGGTGGTTACGCATTCCTCCACTCAGGTCGCGATACTTCTGGGTAATGGCGATGGGACTTTCGAGCCGGCGGTAAGTTACGCTGGCGCGGCGCCTTTTTCTCTCGTCGCAGACTTCAATGGCGACGGCATACAGGACGTGGCCGGTATCGGCTCCACTGACTTAATCGGCGAGGCAGCGCTGTTCTTGGGCAATGGTGACGGTACGCTTCAGCCTTCCCAAAGCTACTTCGCGGGAGCCGTGACCTTCTCCGGGGCAGCCGGCGACTACACGGGCGACGGTTTTGCCGATCTCGTGGTGACTACGGGAGCCGGTGATCCACCGTATCCCGCGAACCTGGGGCTGCTGGTCAACGCCGCCGACTGGCCGCCGCTGCCGATCGGACATGGGCCGCGGCTGTTCACGCCGCTAGATGTTACGGAGCCGTTGCGGCCGACCACTATGAACGGGCAGCCTTTGGGCAGTTCCGCGACGAGACCTCAGGATGAGAATACGACCGCGGTGGCGCCCCGTGCGAAATACGGCTCGCGACACGTGGCCCGTGTCACGCTCGTCGCAAACACTGATCCGTCGTTGGACCTGTTTTCGTCGGAGTTGACGTAGTCATCCAATAAAGAAGGTCGTTTCTGAAGCGAATCGTGACTCTTCCTTTCGAATGTGAGATGTTCCCGATGCTCAGGTCAGCCGTCGCGCTTCGCAAAATCACCGAATTGCGAAAGCGCTTCGCAAAATCACCGAAATGCGAAGACCAGCGGACTCCCGTTGATCCGCGGCGGTCAGCCTTCGTGCTTCGCCCGAAGGGCATGAAGACGGTACATACGTACGTGCATCTCGATACTTGTCGTACGTCTGATTTGATCCAGCCTTTGTTCGACTGCGTTGTCAAGCTCGCAGTCAGTGGCGTCATAACGCCGTGGTCCGCGACGGATACTTTCAGTCCGCGGGACGCTTACATTACACCGAGACGAAAGCCTCCGTCGCCGAGCTCCAGTCATTGGTATCAAGCGCTGACTTCCCGAAGAACAAATCGCGATCCATGCCACCGGTCAAGGTGTTTCCCCCGCCGTTGTTGGTTACCGTCGTGGCGTTCAGAGCCGGTACGCCGTTGCCGCTTGCAAGCTTGGTTATCGGCGGCACCACGAACTACGACTCTAATCAGGTGTCGCTGCAATCAAGAATGTCGTCGCCTTCACCACCGAGGAGTGTGCTTGCCGTAGTGCCCGCGATGAGCAGGTCACTGCTTGAAAGACGACGATGTCCTGACGTGGTAAGATCAAGTGTATCCACTTAAAGCAACACCACACAACTAGTGAACATGACCGAGCCTCCTGAAGAAGATCCTCTTCCCAGCGACGAACGTGACCGCTCCAATTTTGTTAGGAATTTGGTTCATCGTCGTGGTGATTGGTCGCCGGTACCTCCGACACATAGCGCAGCCACTTCCAGACGCATCGTCCAGTTTTGGGACGATCTCGGCCGATTGCCTGAAGACGTCGCGGAGTGCATGGAGACATGGAAGGAACTTGAAAAAGACGGATTTGAGATCCAAGTGTTTGACGAGAATGCTGCGAGGGACTTTATCCGCCTCCGATTGGGCGTAAGATATGAGATAGCTTTTGACAAGTGCTATCACCCTTCGATGAAGTCCGACTACTTCCGATATTCCTACATCTTCGTCGAAGGGGGCTTCTATGTTGACGCCGACGATGTGTACCACGGAACGCCAATCGATCACCTCTTCAGAGATGAACGTTTGAAACTTCAATCGTTCTGCTACGACATCGCGACAACTCAAATGGTTTCACCCGAGATTTTTACGAAACCGGGCGCTGACCAATTGAGCTGGATCTTTTACTTCAATACGACTCCACTGATTGCCGGCCGAAATCACCCCATTGTTGAGCGCGCATTGCTTAACGCAACGATCTCCCTTGAGCGAGATTCACAAGGCGTGCTCCCCGAAGTGCAGGCAACTACTGGCCCTGGCAACCTCACGAAATCGATATACGAAATACTCGCTGATGAAGAATGCCCAGAGGACATGTTCGTCGTTGTTCATGACTGGGAAAAGACCTCCACCAGCAAATGGCCGCTTAGTTACCGCAATGACTACAGGAACTGGAGGCTCTCAAATCGGCAGGAATACCGTGCGGCGAAAGAGCCATGAACTTGAAAATCCCCTCAAGCTTGGCGTTCAGCTGTATTTTCCGACTCTGCAACGCGGGCGACCTAAGCGTTGGCAAATTCACGCACTCCAACCTCATGATTGGCCAACTTGAATACAGGGAAAAAGTCGGCGATACGGACGCGGAGATGTCTCAAGAATGGCAAGAGTACATCGACAAAGCACGACGAAGTCTTTCCAACGGCCTGGGGCAGATGGTGGCGCTCGAACTTGATACTCGATGCTATGGGCATTTTCCCGAGAAGAAGGTGCTACACTTCGCTCGAGTTGATGGGCACGGCCACCTCGCGTTCGGCAAACGGCCGCAAGATGCCCCCATTCTTCATTTTGGTGGTCCCCTCACGATGATAGTGCAACCAACGGACAAGCTTCAACGAGGCGACAACCCCGAGCGAACGACCGTGTACGTCGGGACGACTGGCGTCGGCGCCGGGACGTTCGTTCACATGCTCCACGATCTTGTTCCCGATGCCGCCCAGCCGATTGTGCAGGTCGAGTTTCCCAGCAAGGAGCCGAACGGAAAAATCATTTCGAGGTTGTACCACCTGGAACAGCGTTGCTGAGGCCATCATTTCTACGGACCAGTTCGGGTCCCGGATGAGGCGGGTGTTGGCGTGGCAAAGATGGCAATGTCGTTCGACAGCTGGAAAGAAGGCGGCGTTAAGCCGGCGATTGTGGATATTCCAATTGTCGACCGGGAGTCGGGGAAGAAGTAGCCATGTACTTCCGTGGCGCGTGCAGCTCGCCGCGCGGTGGCGTGGGTGCCAATCGCTGATCGGTCAGCCGGCTCGATGACGGACGAGTCCGAAACCGGTTCCCGATACCCGGTTCCCGACTTCCGCTGAAAATAGCTGCGGAGCATTCCTTCAGCGATGCTGGACCGGGCTTTTCTCATTCGGCCCGGTGGCTGCCGCTGAATCCCAGCTGGCGGTAAGCGCCGGGCTGTTTCTTCATATGTTTCCTTTTTCTGGTACACCACTTGCTCAAAAATCCGAAGGCCCGGCCTTTCTCAATCCGCTGTCACCCGTACACCCTGCCGGCGGTGATGGGCCGGGCTTTTTTTCCACATATTCGGCCCGGTGGCTGCTGAATCAACCTAATGGTATTGGCGGTAGCGCCGGGCCGTTCCAACGACGATGGCATACCGCCGGACGATCACTATGGTGCAAGAACACCATGCTCTTTGAACCACTCCTGCAACAATGGAAAAACAATCTCGGGCTTTTCGGTGTTCACAGGATGCCCCACATCCGGTACGACCAGCCGAAAGTTGGGCACATCGTTGGCATCCAAAATGTCCTTCAAAAGCTCCGATGTCCACGGTGGAACCGTGGTATCCAATTCCCCATGGATGATTCCGAACGGCTTGCGAATCTTTTCAGCCGTCGTGGTGGACGGATAGGCGGCGCCGGGCGGCGGATTGGGAATGACGCCGCCGGCAGTGATGCCGGCCGCTCGCAGGCGGGCTTTCGGTTCGGCCGTTACCGCGATGGTGACGAATGCGCCCATACTGTGTCCATAAGCTGCCGTGCGTCGTCGGTCAACGTCGGCCAGGCTGCGAACGATCTCCAGACATTTCAAACCGCGCGAATGTTCTCCGCACTGGCCCCCGGCGGCCCCGTGCTTCCGGCGGCGTGTGTGTAATCCGGAGCGATGCACACGAACCCCATTGGCACAAAGTAGTTCTTGGCATGGCTCAGACCGAATCCTAGCGCGCTTCCATTCTTTCCGTGGCTGATGAGAATGGCAGGGAACGGTCCGGCACCCTCCGGCTTGACGAGGATTCCTTTCATCTTGAGTGTGCCGTCGTCGTACGTCCAATTCTGTTCGCCATCGTACTGGAAGCCAGGGATGTCTTGTGCCCGTGCACCCGAAGTGAAGACAAGCATCAATCCAAGGGCGACGAGAATTAGGCAACTCGGTCTACGTAGTCCAATCAACATCACATGCTCCTTGAACAACCCGGGATCGACAATCTGACTGCCCGCAGATGAAACCCGGCGCATGGCGCCAAGTTCCGGACTCACGGCAAACCAGTCGGCGATGCAACACGCCCAACTTGAACGATCGATCAGGCAGAAACGGCGCAGATCATCAGGCTTTCTTCTGATTTTCTTCGCATCAACACGCACCGCCGTTCGCCGTCCGCCCACTAGATATGAGGCCGAACTTCATCTCTCGCAGTTACGAAAAACTCAATCAATGAGACTCTCTGCGCCGGCCGTTTGGCCTGGCTGTCTCGGCGGCTTCACTTTGGGAGGGGACCGATGACTTGGCTAACCCCAATCCAAGTAAAGACTTATCGAAAGCAGCCACCTTTGACTCGATCAAGTCGCCTGCGACTGGAGCCTCTGGAACACCGTCAGCTGCTGTCCACCTGCCACGTGACCCGCCTCACCGATCAAGGCGTCGGCAAGGGCTTCCGTGGCGATTTGCGTTACTGCATCAACAAGGTCAACGCCGAGCCCGGGCCGGATGAGTTAGCGGGCTCCCAGCCAAATACCGTGCGCCCGTAGTGTTATGCGAACTTCAAGGAAGCCCACGCAGGGAGGCAGCGAATCGACTGGGCATACCGGAAGGTACGCTATCGAGCCGATTAGCGACCGCGCGAAAGCTACTGGCCCGTCGCTTGTCGCGTCATGGCGTAACGCTGCCGAGTGTTGGCTCGGCAATCGGACTAGGCCTTGTACCAACCGTCGGCGCTGTTCCACCTGGGCTTCTGAAATCAACGCTCGATGTCGCGAAGCTGATGGCCGCCGGCACGGTCTCACCCATTCCATCCGTCGTTCTCATGACCGGAGTTTTGAAAACCATGACACTAAGCAAACTAAAAATCGGCGCCTCCATAGCTCTTCTGGTTGCGATCTTGGCGGGCGGCACCAAGGTCATGCTTTCCCATGCTTCCAATCCAGGGCCGTCGAATACTGAGCCAGCAAACGCAATGGTCGACAAGCCGAAGGCAACCGATGATCGCGACGCAATTCAAGGCACGTGGGACGTCATCAAGTCCCCCACATATTCTTCTTGTAAATCGGGTTGGCGCCGCAACTTCACGTGCACGACGGCGTCAAATCTTAGCGCTGAGAGAGCTGTTGAAATGTGAACGTCATCTTGCGGGTTTTTCACGGCCGTCGTCGCGAACACGAGCAACTGGTCCGGGTGGAGCTTCTCGGCACACGGACCATACAGGCGCCGAATGTCGGGATATATTACTAAAGATCATCGATGAGGACATTCGGAGCAGCAATGCCATTTCGCAAGCCTACGGGCGACAGCAAAGCGCCACTGACGGGTGTCGGTTGTGTCCTCACGTTGCTCACCTTCGCCGTCATTGTTTGTGTGGCGATTTCCATTGTGCGATGGCGCGACCCCGAGACCGGGGAACCACTGCCGACAGATCTCGCCATCTGGGCCCCTCTGCTGATCGGAGCCTCCTTCCACGGGATTTCCTCCGTTGTGCTGCGGCTGGTGGGACTGCGGGTATGGTCAAAGCCCGAAAAAGAGGGAACAGATGCCGAACCGTAATCCCTTGCCCAAACGATTCGTACGCATCCAAATCGTCAAAGCTGGTTCGCGTCCGGTCCGATTTTATGCGCCGCGCGCAGCTGCCGCAACAACACAGAGCGATTGCCGCTGGAATTTCTATTGCGGCACACCGGCGAATTCGCTGACGCCACAGCAAGCAAAAATGTTTTTTTGAAAATGCGCGTCCGGTTTGGGTGGCGGCGGTGTCTAGGTAGTACAAAAAGGACATTGGCGTCGCCTGGATCAAAGAACGTCGTCTGCGTTGAACTCAGCGCCGCCGGCCATCACCCAAGTCGACTCCACGTCCCATAAGGGAGAGTTTCAAGTTCATGCCAGATTTGCTTTTGAAACGAGCACGAGGGAAAGACTCCGAGAGTCCCGCTTTGGTTCGCTGGTGACTGGGCAACTCGGGTGGATCTGAGGCGGGACAGTTCTGCGCCCTAGGCAAGTTTCCACAAAGCCAAGGCTCGAACCGGCTAATTCAGAGCGTCGATAGGCCCTAATCGTTCAACCACCTGGTGTCCGACCTTTGCTTGGCGTCGTGGTGCGCTAGGCTCGGGCAGCGCGGGGCGGTTCGTTCCCTTATTCACAGTCGGCCCAGGAGATTGCGACAGTGACCGAACCTGTGGTATGTACGGACGATTGGCAGCCGACGATTCTTTTCGCCTTCTCGTGCATGCCAAGGCATGTAACATAAGGCTGGGAAAGGTCGCTCGGCCCAGGGTACGATACGGTTGGTCGCGGGGAGGTCATCATGGCTGACGTGACGCAATTGACCTTTGTCGGCGATTGGCGGATCACGGTTCAATCGCGCGATGCCGGTTGGGAACAGCGCGTGACCGTGATCGGCGCCGCTGCGGGGAATTTGACACTCCCTGGTACCCCGGGCGCCGCGATTGATGTCCTCGGCAACGGGCAGGTGCCCTGGACGCTCACGATCGAGCACAACGACGGGCAGAACGGCTGGCAGCCAAGCTGGCTCCGGGCCGCATCCGCGCTCGCGGTCCCTACTACTCCTGGCTCGTCGAGTCGGAAGACACGACGACTCCCACATCCGATCGCGATTTCAACGACCTGGTCATCAGGCTCAACAAACTCGGAATGGTCGCTCAACCGGTGCCGCCGTTCGCAATCCGCCCGTCGACCTTGCAGGCCATGCCCGAGGGCGTCTTCGAGGCCACGCTCGGCCGTTACTTCATGGCCGTCCAGATCCAGAACATCTGGACTCTCGATTGGCCCGCCTCCGCGCGCGTGGGCCTCTCCGACCGATGCCGTGCCTGGCTCGCGGCGGCCGGCGTGAATGTCATCGACGCGTGGTCCGCCAACGATCAACGGGCCGTCGGCCAAACCGTGCAGGGAGGCCGCGTCGTTGTCGGTTCCCTCCCTGTTTGGGAGAAACGGCGGATCTACTTCAAGGTGGACGCCGCCCAGGCCGCCGCCCGCAAGCATCAGGTGGAACTTCAAGTCATGACCGACCAGGGCGCGGAAGACATCGCGCTCGTCAGCGAGAAAGCCCGGGCCCCGATCTCGGTCACACGGACCAACTACGACTCGACGAACAAACGGTTCGTCTCGCGCTGTGATGCGGGCACGATGACGGCCGTGCTCGAGAACATGGTGATCGACATGGTCACCTTCAAGCGCGCGCTGGCGTGGTTCCGCCAGCACGGCGCCACCGGAGGCGCTGGCGGGGGCGGCAGTTCTGGTGGCGGCGGTTCCGGTGGCGGCCCCTTGGTCAACTGCGATCGGCGCACGCTGAGCTACGTGCGCGAACAGCTCAAAGCGTTCCTGGAGGGCAAGTACGTGGATCTGTGCGCCCTTCTTCGGCTCGTCGCCTGCTGTTGCGCCGGGGGGAATGGAGGGGGCGGAGACGGCGGTGGGGACGACTGGACCGACCGGCTCGAGGGAGGGCTCGACATCTTCGTCTGGCCCACCGTCGTTGACTACACGATCGACTATCGCCACCCTTTCGAAGGTCAGTTCGGCCCGATCCCGTTCGAAGACCCTTGGTGGAAGGTGCTTCTCATCATCATAGCGATCATCCTTACGATCGCGGCGGCTATTTCCGGAGGGGCCGACCTGGCTGGACACAGCGAGGCGCTCGGTCTCGTGATCGGCTCGCTCACCCGTTCAATCATGAACCCCCTGCCGAGCGCGCCGGCAATGAACCCGCTGCCTACCGATCCCGGCTCAGTGGACGCCGCCGTGGTGACCCTCAACGGCGAGCGAGGCCTGACCCCCGCGATCTTCTCGTACCTGGACGCGGCTACTGGGGAGGCGACGACCACGCCTCTGGTCTCGCTTGGTGGTCACATCGACACGCCCGGATCGTTTCTGACCAACGCCCAGATCACGGCCCTGTTCCAGAACTTGGCCAGTAATCCCACGGACCCGGCCGCCCAGGCCGCGATGCTGGCGTTCAAGTCCGGGGCCCGCAGCGGCCTCTCGACCGCCATCCTCTCGGCCTTCCTGCCCGTGGCCCCGCGCGGCCCGAGGACGACGGCAGCACCGTGTTCTTCTTGAACCAGCTCCGATTCTCATCCGATGCCACCGGGGCCGCGGTGTCTTGCTCGGGAGATTCCGGCTCGATGTGGCTGCAGCAGGGGACCAACGCAGTGCTCGGCCTCAACCACGCTGGTCCCGAGTCGGGTGATTTCGCCACCGCTTGCCGCATCGAAGACGTGCTCCAGGCCCTGGGAATCCGCTTCGCCTAAGTCGAAAGAGGTGTGGACCATGGCAGCGCCCAAACGACTCCCCATCGAAGAAGTTGCCGCGGCCGAGTCGCGCCGGCTCGCGAGCGATCCGAATGTCGCTTGCGTCGGCTTCGGACTCAAGTTCGTCCGGGGAAAGCCCACGTTCGAAGTCGCAATACAGTACCACGTGCGCGCCAAGCTGGCTTCGGACGACGCGATCCGCCAGTGCGGCAGCCAGCCGATCCCCAAAAACGTCGAAGGCTACAAGACCGACGTACTACCCTGGGTCATCGTCCGCCGGACCGCGTGCCCCTCGAGCAACTCTCCGACGGGCGATCGTGGCTCGCGCACTGAGGATCCGTTGGTCGGAGGAACATCAACGACCGTCTTGGGCGATTTCCACTCGTTCCCCACGGGGTATGGCACCCTGAGCGGCATCTGTTTCGACTCCTCGACGGGTGAGGCGATGGCCCTTTCCAACGCGCACGTCTATGGCGACGATATCGGCAACGACGCGGTACAGCCATGGTTGGCGGGCGGGGCCTACGCGGGAGGGGCGTTTCTCTGGCTGATCTGCGGGGGGCCGCTCTCGCACTTATTTTTCTGGACCGCGCCGAGCCCGCTGACCGGCATCCTGACCGGGTTGGCAGCGGGGGCTTGGATCGCGGGAATCGCCTCCGACGCCGAAGACCCCAGCCGATGGGGCCAGCGCACCGGTCCGGTCCCGGCGCCGGGAACCAAGACCACGCGGGAGCGGATCCGACTCGAAGCCAGCGTCCCGCACATTCCCTTTCCCGGCCGGAGCTGGTCCGCGAAGACCAAGTGGGACTACACCCGCGTGACGACGGCTGGCTCCACGAACGCTACCATTACCGAGAACCGGCCCAATGAGCACGTGCTCGTCGGCAAACGTGTCTTCACCGATCGCGACGTCTATCAGGGCGGCGACACCGTTCGCATCTGCGCCGAGTTCTGGACGCCGGCGGGCAACAAGAGCCCGGAGCGATTCGTCGTCGCGCACAGCTTCCCGGTCAAGGATCCCGCGCCTCACTCAACGTGTTCTTGTGCCTGGCCCCATCTGCGGCCGTGTAGATATCGCAATCGACCCCAAGCGCGTGCCCGACTGCCGGCATGGCTTCACACCCCAGGTGCCTGGCGTCGCGATGGTAAATCTGCCAATCGTCATACCCCCGTTCGTCGTGATCGGCAGCGGATCGACCTTGCTGCTCGACGCCGCATCACCCTCTAATCCCTCGGGGATGACGGCGATCTTGATCCCCAAGCGTCCGCTCGCCATCGCCTGCCCGCCCAGCACTCATGTCGAGCTCAGCGTCTTTCACCACAACAGCCCGATCCGCGCCAGGGCGATCAGTGCCAACGGCAACGTCGCCGATCAGGTGGACTCCACCGCCGCCATCGGTGCGCTTCAGAAGCTCGTTCTCAACGGGCCGGAGATCGTACGCGTCGTCGTGGAGGGAGGCGGCGGCGAGGGGTACATCGCCGAGATCTGCGTGGACAAGCGACGAGTCGACCCAGCGCGATGGAAAGCCCTCTCGCACTATTACACCGGGACGTTTGACCTGCCGCTCAACGAGCCCAACGGCAAATGGGCCGTCGTCGTGGTCTCGCAGACCTTGGACGATACACCCACAGGCGGCGACCCGGTCCACGCTGCCCGACAGCTCGGCGGGATCGCGGATTCGGCCAACGTCGTCGAGACCGGCGAGTGTTCCTGCCAGATCCTCTTTGACCACACCTTCGACGTGCGGTCGATCGTGCTGACCTGAAGAGGCTGTTCGACCGTCCAGGGGCAGGCTAGCGGTGTAGGGACACGGGAGTGACCGTCTCGTTCTGGACGAGGATGGTATGCCTAGCGTCGCTGCCAGGCTGTGTGCCACGAGATTCTGGAGTTTTATGCGCGAGTTTTCGCCAACTTGCCAGTCCCGACATTTGCTTTACGTCGATCGCGCCGTCATTATTAACATCGCCGGTGACCATGTTGCTTTCTACCGGTGGGCTGTACGACACTCGGCGACGGAAGGATCCGTTTTGATTCCGCATCAGGGTCATGGCCGTGCGGCCGCCTAGACCAAGTTCACCATACGCGCCGTCGAAGATTACTTGCAGCGCTATGAGAAGAAGCGCGGGCAGTGGCACTGCGCCTAGGTCGACGGCCCGTGTTCCTTCTGTGGAGATACCTGTAGTGGCTCACCGAAACTTGCACGCACATTCGTTCAGTCCAAAGGTGGAGCGCCGAAATCTCGGCGCGCCGCTTGTCGAGCACCCATCTGCTGAAATTGGTGGGTTGGAAGATTGTCTTCGATCGGCCCGAATTGATTTCGAGGTTTTTTGCCCGTGCCCTCTTGACGGACTTGCGTCACACACCCGCCATCACGACGCAGGACGGAACGCCAGACCCAACTTCGAGTCCTAAATAACCTATCGCACGCAGACCTGGCAACGAAGGTTCCCATCGTGCGGTTGTTGATCCGAAAGAGGTAGTGTTCCTCATGAGCGCACATGGGTTAATCTCTTGTGCGTGCTGACACTTTTCCGCGCTGGACTGAGTTTCATCTTCGCTGGTTCATTGGTATGCTTGCGAATCTCGACGTAGAGGTCGTCGCCTACGCCATTTTGCGACACTCCATCCCTGCCCTCCGAAGTAATTCGAAGCGTCTCCCCGAAAAGTTCTTCTCGGACGTTGCTCGCCAGACTGGACGCGCGCTGGAAGCTAACGTTGAGCCGCATTGGCTTTGGAAGCGTCGCCGCGTTTACGTCTATGACGGGTCCTCGGTGTCGATGCCCGACACTCCGGAGAACCAGCGTGCGTATCCCCAACCCATTGTGCAAAAACCGGGCCTCGGTTTTCCGCTAGCGCGCATCGCCGCTGTCTCCTGTCGCTCCTTCTCCTGAATGGCGTTGAGCTTCCTCCACAACCTCATGCGACGTTTCCACGCGAAGTGCGCACGGAATCTGAAAGACTCACTCGACCTCACCCGCCCGCGATGAACAAACCATCGAGAGTTTCCCTGACGTAGGTGAGGTAGGTATCCCGATCGGCAAGAGTGGTGCTGTGGAATCGCTTCAATCGCGGGGCAAGGTCCGCGTCGGGGTCTGCCAGGATGTCAACCTGGCCTTCCCGCCGCATTGTGCTCACAAGCTCGCCGGCGATCAGGTCGTCGAGGCCTTCGCGGTCGACACTGCCTCTGTGATTCACGCCAGCGCCTGACCAGATTTCATCAGTGAAGACGTGGTTACTTGAATCGCCCCAACCGCCGCCACCGTCGCTGCGGATGTAGTAGGCGCGGACCAGCCAGTCCCAATTGAACGTGTTCGGATCGGCCGCCCGTCCAGGAATGATGAGCCGTCCGCGATGAACCACCATGTTGTAAAGCGCGGTCTCTACGGGACCACCCTTGCTCTCCCAACGTAGCTGACCGGTCGCGCTGTCAAATGCCTGCACCGTCCATTGGCCCATTTCCGTCTGACCAATGAACTCGGGGTGCGGCAAGGAGAAGGTGAAAACAGTCCCTTTATCTGCGACCACGAGTTTTGCTAGATCGTCAAATCCTCCTGAGAGATCCGATTCGCGCTCCCATAAGAGCGTACCCGTTTTGTGATCGTAGGTTCGGATCAGTGCTTCACAATCCGAAGGAGGGGAGTCACGCTGGATGCAACCAAGTCCCCCAAAACCGACCGCAAACACGCGGCCGCCTTGCACGTCCAGGTCTTCAAGCGAATCGAGCTGACCACCTTTGTCTACCTGGTCCTGCCAGAGGAGCGCTCCCGTGGCGCCGTCATACGTCTGGATAAGCATGTACGCTTTTTGGGACCCTGTTGCCAGCGTCGAACCTACTAGAACCTGGCCCTCGTGGGTTTTGACTTTGGGGAAATAGGCATTTGGAGTGTTCTGTTCCCACAAGATCTCACCGGTCTTGGCGTCGTATGCGCACAACAAGACGCGGTCCACGCTCGCCCCATCAATTCCCCCTCCTACAAACACACGTCCTTCATCCGCAGAGAGTGACCTTACGAAGTCATCACCGATGTCGACGAAGTTCTCCCAGGCCGCTTGGCCGGAGGAAGAGTGATACGCTCGGACTGCCCAATCCAAGTTGCCTTGCGCGTTGGTAACATACCCGCCGAGAAACAAGGTTCCGTTCTCAACCGCGAAAGCGGTGCCGCGGCAGAAATCATCCTTCGCGGCAAAGTCGACAACGCTTTCCCATAGCAGGGCGCCGCTCCCGGCTTCGTAGGCACGCACGATCCAGTCGTATCCGCGGCCGGGGATATAGACGTTGCCGGAAACAAAGACGCGATTCTCATCGGTTATCACGCCCGAGGCGAACTCATCCGACCCTTTGTCCACCTGGTCCTGCCAGTGCAGCTCGCCGGTACGCACATCGTAGGCGCGGATCAGAAAATCTCGGTCAAAGTTCGCGTTCGATGTGAATCCGCTGACGAAGACCTGGTCATTGAGCGGAGCGACCGAGAATGCTTGCTCGAAGTTGCTCAAGTCAAGCTGGTCCTCCCAAGCCAGTTGGCTCGGCACGACTCGGTCCTCCAACGGTTCGAGCCGTGGTCTGAGGATCGAACGGCGCTGGCGTTGTTGCGGCGACTGGCGAAATCCGGGCGGCCGACGGCATTGCGTGATTGACATGGCGGTCCCCTTTCAGAGATGGTCTGCGTTTGAATGAAACGGCCATCGCCGGACGTGCAGACCAGACACCCGACTAGCCGCTTCATCGGACAGTTAGCATTTGAGTCACGACTACATGCGACGTTTCCACGCGAAGTGCGCACGGAAAGCAGGAGGAAGTTGACTAAGTTCGTCGAGCTTATCGTTCACGACTTTTACGAAGTCCCAGCGGCCGCGGTCGGCTTGAAGAGCCAGCGACTGTCGGCCGGCCAAAAAACGCCGTGAGCCATTCGGCAATCTCCGGCTCGGCTCTCGATTACTCATTCGAGTTTGTTCCCGGTGGATTGCCACTGGCGATTGCCGTCGACAGCAGTGGTAGCGCTTACGTGACCGGAACGACCACAACGTCTAGCTTCCCGACAACACCTGGCGTGTTCGACACGACTTTCAACGGTGCCGATGAAGGATTCGTTGTCAAGCTAAGCCCAGACGGCTCAGCGTTTAAGTAGCGTTGTGTCCGTGTTGTCGAAGGCGATTCGCGGACGCTGGTTGATGTTGGCGATGGGACCGACGCCGAGTGCGCGGGCGAGGTGATTCAGAATCTCCGTGAGGGCCGATGTAGTCGTGATCGTTCAGATGGTTAGGACAATTTTCCCGGCAACGTGTCGGCTGCGACTGAGTCTCAGTGCCTCTTTGACCTGATGAAGTGGCAGAACCGTTTGAACGATAGGGCGAAGCTTGCCGTCGTCGATGATCTTGCCAATTTCAGCAAGACGCCGGCCATCGGGCTTGACGCCGATCATCGTGGCGCGCACGCCGTTTTTCTGAGCGAGGTCTTGCGGCGGCTCTTCGGTCAGCGCCACCAGGATTCCACCTTTCTTAAGGACTCCGAACGAAAGCCTTTGCGTATCCGCGCCTACGGGGTCGAGCACAACATCCACGTCACGAACGTGATCTTCAAAGCGATTCGTCTTGTAGTCGATCGCTTGGTCGCAACCAAGCTCTCGGATGAGTTTGATGTGTTCCTGGCCAGAGGCAGTACCAATCACTCGGGCACCGTGTGCTTTGGCGAGTTGCACGGCCATCGACCCAACTCCGCCGGCCGCCGCATGGATGAGGACTGTCTGGCTCGCTTGCAACTCCGCGGCGTCAAACAGCGCCTGGTGCGCCGTCAGCGCGCCGATGGGTACGGCCGCTGCCTTTATGAAATCGAGCGTCAAGGGCTTATGGGCGAATGTACTCTCGTCGCCAGCGGCAAACTCCGCATCCGCGCCGTTGCCCGACAGGTCGATCATGCCGAAGACGTCATCGCCGGGCTTGAGCCGTTGAACTTCCGCTCCCAGTTTTTCGACAACTCCGGCCAACTCCCAACCTAATGTCAGCGGCAGGCGGTGATCGAGCCACGATCGGGCCTTGCCCTCCGCGATCATCCAATCCAGCGCGTTCACGCCGGCCGCTTTCACGCGCACTAGGATCTGTCCGCGTCCTGGATCGGGTCGGGGCGCCTTCCCGATTTTGACACCGGTCGGATCGCCGTACGAGTGGATTCGTGCGGCTCGCATAGTTGCCGTCGATTGTTCCGGTGATCGCTCGCCTTGCGTCGAACTCTCGGACAATTTGCTGAACGGCGTGCCACGCTCGCGCCATCGACACTCGACGGCGTGCGGGCATTCTGGTTGGCGTTCGGATTCGAGCCATCCGCCGGAGAATCCCGCCTTCCGCAATCCGCGCCAGATATATGGGCAACGCCGCATGAGATTCCACAAGAGACCGGTCCGTTGGTTCTCGATCATCATGACGATCGGCCCTTGGTCCAAGCCGTAATTCAGCGGGCTGACCCAGTCGCCGAAGGTCGGATTCAAGCTGTGCGCAGCCCGTATTCGCTGCGCACGTTGGGGTAGGCGCGAACAAGCTCTCGAAGCGTGTCCGTGACGAGCTCTGGCGCAAACGGGAGCGATGCCGCGACCGCGCCAACCGAGAGCGTGCCATCATCTGGTTCGTCGGGCACGCCGCGGGCTCTGTACATCCAGAATTCTCGATCGGCGTTATCAATGGTCTTCGTCGCTGGTCCGGGACCGTCGCTGGCGCTCAAGCCCCAAAAGCGCGGTCCGTACCCACGGAATTTGTGCGGATTCTCCTGGGCATAGCTTTGCTGCACGCGCACGGCACGGCAACTATTCTCGAAATAGTCGAGCCCCTTGGCTTGCATGAACCCATCGCTGATTCCACGAAAATCGAGCCAGCAGTGACTGAGCTGGTGAATGAACAGCGGACCCGCGTGGAGGTATTCAACTCCGTATTGCGACCGCCAATCGAATGTCTTCTGCCAGGCGCGATAGCACTCCGGCGGCAGCGCGAACGTGGTCGAGCCAAATCCAAGCACGTGCATCAGCAGCGATTCATCGTATCCCTGGTATCGATAGCTGATGAAGCCGTTCTCCGGGGTGCCGCCGTGGATGATCGTGACATCTTCAACGGCCCTGGTCGGCCAACCGTTTTCGTCGCACGGAACTGCGTAAAGCGCCCACTGCCAGTCGGCGCGGCGAACGAGAGCATCAGTCGTTTCGCGGATTTCACACTCGGCGGACGCTTCCGCGTCAAAAAACGCTGCCGCCGCAATCATCCCCGCCAACAGTAACGCGCTGTCAACAGTCGAAAGTTCGCACGACCCAGCACGTCGACCGTCGTTCATTTCCAGAAAGTGATAGTAGAACCCTTTGTAGCCCGTCACGTCCGGTTCGGGTCCTTGCGGGCTGTGCTCGAAAAATCGCAGCGCCGTCAAAACGCGTTCAGCCGCGTCCGCACGCTTGAGCCAACCATTAACCACTGCGACTGGATGACAACTCAATCCCAACCCCGTCGCCGCGATGCTGCATGGCGAGTCCTCATGTGTGTTGTCGGCCACAAGTCCGTTCTTGGCATTTGTGTGGTCCAGAAAATAGCGGAATGCCGATTGCTGAAGCTCCAGGATATCGTCAGACAACCCGTTCATGCCTGTATCTTATCGGGCGTTTTTCCTGGAGTCCTCCTTGTGTGACGGAGCAGTACTTTGCGCGCTGTTTCTCGCGTTTTTAATACTCTGACAAATTGACACCGCCTGCGGTTCGAAAACCTTCTTGCCGTTCCGTAATATCCAAGATCTCTTGTCGGGTTTCTCCGCGCCAAAGCGATCAGTTCACAGGCGAGCAAGTCAGTTACCGAGGCGGGTAACTGACGAGTCCTCGAGAACCAGACCCGTTTCACAACCCCAAATGGGAGTAGCCCCCATGTTCCGTTCTGCATCCGCGCTATTGTGGCGCCGGAACATCGCGTCCTGGAAAAAGCTGAATCCTTAGGTGTTTTGTAATCCCACGTGGCCCTTCGCCACCGCGACGCGGCCGACCGGACATGCCGCGCCGTCGACGTCCTCGATCCGGTAAGGAGTCTGAAAACATGCTCACTCACAGCAAGCGGAGAGCCGCCAACCTACAGAGCTGGCGGCCGCGGTTAGAAAAGTTAGAGGCCCGTTTGGTACCTGGTGCTTGTTTCTGGGAATCAGGCCGTACAGATGCACCTCCCCTGAAACGGCTGGAGGAATCCTCGCGTTCGGCCCTGATTGGCAGTGCTTTCCAGGAAGGCGCCCCGCCGGAGATCACCGAAGATAGACGACGATGCTGCGAAACCTACGCGTATCACCAAGCAACACACAGCACCCAGACCGAAACCTCAGATCACACCGCCTGGTGGCCATTAGAGCACGATGTAGATGACACGATCTTGCAAAGTCCCACTAAGCATCCTATCGATGACCCATGGTCCGATGATTTGTCGCGGCCCAATGCGTTTCCGCCGCACTATGGCGGGTACAGCGATGCCTGGGACACATTATCCTCAACTTATCTTGGCGGCTCGAACCCCGGCGTCCGTTATGTTATCGCGCTGAACGGAGCGACCGGCGGGGCCGACTCGACCAATCTTCGGGCGTTTCATCCGCTCCAAGCAAATTACACTCGTGGAGCCAACATGTTTATGACCGAACTAAACGCGTACGGTACCTTGGCTTATTCCACGTATCTACGCGGTTACCCGGATCAAGGGATCCCCAGTCGGCCAACCAATATTAGTGCATCCACGAGTGATAAACCGAAATGTAAACCAGAAAGCACTACCGAGCCTGCGTTGACTCTTCGCAGCGACGAGGAGGGATGTTGCTTCGTGCTGGGGCAAGGGCCTTTTCCTGCAACCCGACAGGAGTGCGATAAAGTAGGAGGCCGCTTTAACCCAGATCCGTGTCCTTTAGCATAGACATGAGCCATCACGAAAATCGCGTCGTGGGTTCTCGGCTCGATTCGGCGGGGGCATGACGGCCGTCTATTGTCGAGAGGCTCCAGCCCTGACTTGAGACGGCCGCTCATGCTCTCGTATTCCTATCCGGCGTGCAAGGCGTGCCTGGCTCTGATTGTCCCGATAGAAACAACGGTCGTTTGGTTCGTCTCGCGCGTCATCGGTCGCCGCAGCCGCGGCGGTACTTTCTTGTCCACGTGTCGGTTGATCGCCTATTGAGGCGCATCCGACTGGTTGACGGTGCGGCACTAGCATGACTGTGTCGCCCATGTTCATTGTAACGACGTAGTCATCCTCCAGTTACTTCTGCTGTTGACGCCATGCCAGGGAATCTAACGATTGAAGTTCACCTGCCGGACCGAGCTTCAAACCGGTCAACGTTTGCATGGCGAGGAACAGATCCTGTGGGGTTCCTTCAAGAGCGCGCGGGGCACGGACGAAATGGATTTCTCCATTCTTGCATCCTGCGACAATAGTCCTACCGCTGGGATCGAAGGCCGCACACTGCACCTCGGCAGGCAGATGCGTTGGCGCTCCGATCAGTCGAGAAGTGGCGCTATGCCAGAAGATCAACTTCTTATCCCAACCACCCGTTACCAGCACCTGGCCGCTGGGTGAGAACGCTGCGGTGCGGACGCGGCTTGTATGCGCGGGGATACTTGCCTGGCACTGCTGTGTCTGCGATTTCCATAGGTGCAGTTCCCCATCGGCGCCGGCCGTTACAAATTGATCGCCCGCCGGGTGATAGGCAATGGTGTAAACGCCGCTCAAATGCGGCAACGTATGAAGTCGTTTCTGGTTGCGGTCACACAAGTAGGCGCAACTGTCGCCGCCGGCGAGAATCCAGCGGCCGTCTGGACTAAACTGCAAGTTGTATACGGCGGCGACGGGGCCAAATTCGACTTCCGTATGTCCTGTGCGTGGATTCCAGACCCGCAGGGTATCTTTTCCGAGACTCCCCGTAGCGACAACCGTGCCATCAGGACTAAACGCGGCGCCGGCGACCCAGCGTTCATGCACTTGTTCAGGGCCAAGCGCCCGGCCCGAGTTAAGATCACGAAGTTGTGCTGTCCGATCTCGGCTACCGACCAGCATGGCGGCGCCTGTTGGATCGACAGCGAGCCGGCTGAATGCGATTTCGCCTCGGCGGCACAACACTTTCGATTGACCGTTTTCGGGGTCCCAAACGCGGACTGTGTCGTCGACTCCCGCCGAGAATATGCGCCGACCATCAGGGTGAAACTCCACGTCTAAAATACCATCGATCCCGAGGCGAATTCCGTGAGAGGGATCGGTGGGTTTGCCTAAGTTGGCATTCCCAGCGGCCGGATGGATTAGCGCCGGAGTCGGAGACGGCGGCAGCCTCCACAAACGCACACCGTTTTTTCCATGGCCGGAGCCCAGTCGTTCGCCATCAGCGCTAAATGCCACGGTTCGCACGAGACTTTGCCGTGGCAGGCTCAGCAGCCCCATCCCAGTTTTCAGGTCCCACAGACGCACCGTATCAGCGTCTCCAGTCGCCAGGAGCCGTCCGCGCGGGTCGCAGGCGACCGCATGCACCGGTCCCGGATGCACAATTGCGGGCCGACATTCAGTATTGGCGGACACATCCCAGAATCGCACATGTCCGTCGTCACTGGCCGTGAGAATCATGTCGCCGTCTGGAGTAAAGGCGGCATCCCAGGTATTTGCTCCGGATCCCACAGAAAGTCGGCGCAGCTCCGCTGTGCCCTCTTTCCAAATCTCCGCCACGTTTGCGAAACTGATGGTCGCTAGCTGTCTGCCATCAGCACTACATGTCATTCGCCAGGTTGGACCCTCCGGGATTACGCGCGGCGGCGCACGGCCCGTCGCGAACTCCCATAACCTTTCCGCGATCAATCCCTTCCGATCCACCTCCGACGACTGAGGCGCCGACTCGGTGCCGAGTAATTCGCCGTTCTCCACCGACCAACTGTGACGGGATCCGTCTGCGCAAAGGGTGTTTACGATTTGGCCATCGGTCTCAAAACGCGCCCATAGTACTCGGTCTCGATGCTGTAGCTGTGAAAGCAGATTCCCGGTGTCCGCATCCCACACACGGGCGCAACAATCCTCGCACAGAGTTAGCGCCACCCGGCTATCGGGACTGAACTGAACGCTCACAACCTGATCGGGATGAGGCAGATGCCCGACTAATGTCGGATGGCGGCTTTGCCATGCGTCCATATCTAGTCGAAGAAGCTCCTGCAGTTCGTCAGCGGAATCGGGCGCATCTTTTAGTCCTTGAGCCAGCCATAGCAAACCAACGCCGATGTCGCCGCGACCGCATAGTTCTAGCCCTTTCGCCCGCGCATCCCATGCGTTTTGCAGACGCAGCCCTTCCTCTGACAAAGCCGCCTTTCGAAATCCCAGGTAGCCGAATATCAAGATCGGTAACGCTAGTAACGTCACAACCAAGGCCGCTACGAGTGGCCGTCGCTGTTTCCATTTCCGCACGCGCTGCCAAAGGAGCATACGGTGGGCGCGCGTCGGCTGACCGGCTAGGAAGCACTGGAGGTCTTCGCTTAGCTCGCTGGCCGTTGCGTAGCGATCACGTGGATGCTTTTCCAGGCATTTCAGGCACACGGCCTCGAGCGCCGCTGGAACATCCTTCCGTAGGAGGCGCAGTCGACGCGGCTCTCGCGTCGTCACCTGCTGCAACGTGTCGAACTTGTTGCGACCGCGGAAAGGCGGTAGCCCGGCCAGCAATTCATAGAGCACTGCCCCGAGGCCGTAGACATCGGTGGGACGACCCAACAGCTCCGGCCGCCCATCCGTCTGCTCCGGGGCCATATATTCGGGAGTACCCGCAACGGTGGCGGAGGTTGTTTCATTGGCAACTGTTCCTGCGGCAGTCGTGTCGAAGCACTTGGCGAGCCCGAAATCGGTGAGACGTGGTATTCCAGAGGTCGCCAACTCGGCATCGGGTAAAGCACCGCAGGGCAACGGTCCCAAAAGGACATTGCTCGGCTTGATGTCGCGGTGCAATATGCGACGGTCATGCAAATACTCGACGCCCCGCGCTCGCGCCGCCACCAGTGCCGCCGCTGTCCGTGGTGGCACTGGTTCAACCTGGCTTTGTAACCAAGCTGTTAGAGTCGTCTCATTGGCATAGGCCGAAGCGATATAACAGATGGCGCCGACTTCGCCTGCCTCATAGATCGGCACCAATCCAGGGTGGTCCAACCCGACCGTGAGTCGGGCTTCTTGCAAGAAACGATCACGCAACTCCGGATCGAGCAGCGCCTCTAGACGCGGGAGCTTGAGCGCCACCTCGCGGTGTTTCAGAGTGTCCGTGGCAAGAAAAACAATCCCATTGCCACCGCGCCCCAGTTCGCGATGAATGCGAAACTTTCCCAACCATCCGCTGCCAGTTAGCCAATCGAAAGACGGCACCTCGGACGGCGCTGTGGCGTCAGGACGAAGCGATGTGCGCGGCCAGGCCCGTTCTAATTCCAGCAAACTGTCGCGCGCAAAGCGAAACAGACGCAGCTGGTCCGGTGGTAAGTCTGGTTCCGACTCCCATTCCGGCGCACCGCCCGCGGCCAGTTGCATGTCCAAGGCGGCTAGAAGCTCGTCCAGTGAATGAGCGTCGTCGCGACTCATTTGAACGCCTTCAACTCCTCGCCTAATTTTACCAGAGCGCGGGTCCATAACTTGCGCACCGCTCCAGCCGAACACCCAAGAACCTGTCCAACCTCTTCAGAACTGAAGCCCCGGAAATGGTGCAGTTCAATCGTCAACTGATAATGAGCCGGCAAACGTCGTAACGCCAATTCCAGAGCAGTCGCACATTCTCGATCGACACCCTGTTGAAGCGGCGTAGACCCACGTCCCGCAAGTGTGGCGGGCAACGCCTGCCTGGGCGTACGGAACTCCGCTTGTCGGAGCATATTGAGCAGGCAGTGGAGCAGAATCTGTTTCAGCCAGATCAACAGTTGCCGCTCGGATTGGCCGCGGAATTGATGAAACTTCCGACAAGCCCGCAAATAGGTTTCTTGAACCAAGCTGGAGTTGCGCAACCGGGATTGGAGCTTGTGCGGCACGTGATTCTCGGCGATGGCGCGGATATAGCCGTTGCATGATTGCAGAAGCTCGCCCAACGCCTCCGCTGATCCGTTTCGTGCCGCCTCGAGTGTAGATGCAAAGCCCATGGAGAGACATCACCTATCTAAGACACAAGAATTGAGAAAACAGGGTCAGTGTCCTTTCACCTCGGACAACTCTCGTGCAGGATCAATCTTGAAAAGAGAAATCAAGTAAGGCTGCACGCTGGGGCGAAACAGAGCACTTAACTTTTTGGGCACGTCGGAGACTGTACGACCGGCCTCCAATTCACTCACGATCGGTTCCCACTTGGCTTTTTGGCTTTGCACATTCACTTGTCTAACCCTTTTGGATGTAGTCGTTTAGGCGGTTCCCACTGGCTGGGAACGACCGAGGATTCGAATGAGCAAGCACAGGCAGCGCAGCGAGACGATTCTCCATACATGCGAAGCACCTTCGCAATACGACGTTTACCACGCCGCCAAGGCCTATGTACAGAGCGGTCTATCGCTCATACCGATCCGCGCCGACGGCAGCAAGCAGCCGGCGTTTGAGTTATTGCCACAAGTCTGGTGCCCGTTGCGCAGGAGGGCGTCCCGAAAGTGGGGTGTATATCGCGAGCGGCAACCAACGCTTGAAGAAATCACCGACTGGTTCAACACTGGCGCAGGAGACTACGGCATGGCGATTAAATGACGAAGAGCATGCGCCGCTATCTAACCACTTTGCTGTGGCGCACTTGGATAAGGACGGAAGATTCGACAACCAGTTCGGTGATAACGGTAGAGTGTTTTTTCATGTTGGCGTGAAGGATGAGGTCAAATCACTTGTTCTCCAGCATGATGGCAAGATCGTCGGATGCGGCACCACAAACGTGTCGGATGGTCACAAATCTGACATCGCTGTATTTCGACTGACGACAGCTGGGAAAGTCGATCGCGACTTTGGTGGTGTTCGCCAGATCAATTTCGGCGGAGCTGCCCAGGGATATGGTCTTGTGCTTCAAAACCGCAAGATCGTGGTTTGCGGATCGGCAATGGGAACAGCGGGTACGGACTATGCCCTTGCGCAACTCGACGAGCGCGGCAATCTCGATCCAGAATTTGGCTCCGCGGGTAGGCTAACCCACCATCTCGAAGGCGACGACGCCGCCCTCGCCATTGCGATCCAGCCCAATAGCGGGAGCCCTAGGCTCATCGTTTGCGGTATAAGCACTCATCAAGGCCGCAAATATGCTTCTGGAGCTCGCTTCACAAGCGACGGCAAGTTTGAGCAGTGTTTTGGGTCAAACATGCCGGCAATGGTTCCTAAAGGGCCACTTTTTGTAGCCTCGGATTTGGTAATCCAGGCGGACGATAGGATTGTCATGGTTGGGTCCATCGGTCCGACTCCTGCTGCCGCTCGCTGGGCGGCGAATCCGTAGTGGTGTCTACAGGAGCAAGGCACGGTGCGTAATCCGTGCTGACATTGTCACATCCGAACTTTAAGTTAGGAGGTATGAGCCATGTGCTGCAAACTGGTTGGTGTTCTTACTGTAGGGCGAGTCATTGCTGCGACACTATTCCCGCTCCTAGTGTCAGCTTGTGCCTACGCACAACCGGTAGAACCCGTAATGGTATTGACGTGCGGCTCGCCATTGCATGATGGGCAATGGTCCGCGCTTCTCTTAGATCCCGATGGAAACCCAGCGAACAATCTCCAAGTTGGTACCAAAGCAAAACCCCTAAAGCTCCTCGGAAGCGACACGCCGGAGCGTAAAGCCAAAAAGATCAAGAAATGGATAGATGATAATGCTCCGGGTTGGACGGCTATTCCGGCCGGTAAGGGTGCCCTCACATTCTGGAAGGGCATCAAAGGTGTGACAGGGCATGGCCCACTGTCTGAGAGTACCGGAGAAAAGGATGCGTGGGATATCAAGGCACACGTCAGCGTGTTCCAATTTGGCCTCAGCAACAACTTGACGGCGAATGGATTCGACAAGAACGGCAACCCCTCGTACGTCTACGTAGCCCTACCTCAGGGGGAATTCGGAGGACATCTGTTGCCCAAAATGACCGCAGAAGAGATCATTTCGAACTTGGTTCTCGACATGACTGCGGCAGGCGTGACTGTATTTCAGACATCTCGCACTTCGTTCGAAATCGTAATCGTCGATCCGCGTGGCGCCTTCATCGAGTATCAAGCCACCGACCCGAACATCCCAATTGAGGGAGCGGGTGCCCAAGGTTATCCTAAGTAATGGGCGATTTTGCAGATTTGATGGTCCCGTGGAATGTGACGTCGATGTGGATGCCGTCATGTCGACGCGATCCGCGTGACACATAACGGGCTTTCGATTGGAAGGAACGCAAGAGACGCGCCACTCCTGCCATGCACCGGTGAGGCCTTTGCTTCCACGCAATGGTCACATCGGTGCTTCGCATTTCGGTGATTCTGGGAAGACAACAACCAGTCACACCGGCGATCGGTGCATTGCTGCCGGTGTTGCTCATCCACCCGTTTGTTACGCTCGGATTTGCAAATGCGATATAAAATGACGTCGCCCGAGATACGAATAACTGTTAATGAACTAAGGGAAATGCCAATGATGACGTTCCTTAGCATCTCTGCTGTGGTTCTCTCTATCGTAGGCACAATAATCGCAATTTTTGTTTCCGGTGGCCAGGTCTTGGCCTATGATCCGAAACTACGAGGCTTGCGACGTATCACGCGGGCCGGATGGGCTACGTGCTGTTTTATCGTATTATTGGCGATCTCGATTTGCCTTATTGTGGTCGGCGACCGTGAGAAAACGGCATTGGAAGCAAAGCTAGATTTTGCGACGCAAGAAATTACATCGTTGAAGGAAACGGCCTCAACCCAGGTTAAGATCGCCGAGCTTGAGGCTCAAATGTGGGCGCACAACCAGGCCCGGCACGGGTCCATAAAGCGCGCGTTTTATCGCCCCATGGGGGGGCTTACGGCTTGGCATACAACAGCGCCGCTAGCGGACCATCCATTCATAGCTCCGTATCAAGAAATAGAGGGCAAGTTAAAGCTGAGTGACGCAGCCACAAATACCTCGAACCAGTCTACCCAACGACCAACATGGACGCCCCGGCTTCTTACATCTTCATACGGGAAGTAATGTCTAAAACTCCGAGCAAGAGTAAACTGGCGGCGTTTCGTAAAACGCTGCCACCCGACAAACGGAGAATCTTCGATTGCTTGTCGTCGTCAGAGCCCAAACGGCAGCGTGGTATGGTCAGTCTCGCTTTTGATCCTCCTTTCTCTTGCAATGAATTCATCTCCCCTGATTCTCTCGACCCTTACCGGCCGTATGCAGACCAGGCATTCAAGGGCATGCGGAAGCTTCTCAAAACGGAGCACAACCTCAACATACAGCAAATTCGTCTTATCGCCGGTTTTGTGCTCGAAGGTCGCGCCGATCAATTTCAAATAATGGATGACGAAAAGCACAGCAAGAAGATTTACAAAGTTTTCAAGGATGCACTCAATAAGCTAGCCGATAACCAAGATGCACCCTTCACCGTTGACGGCATCCGATGGCTCTTTCGCGTAACCTGCATCCATTACCTATCTGAAATGGAACAGGTCCTCCGTAACCATGGCCGTGTAGACGGTCTGAGTAATTGCCTCCGTTTGCTTGAGTCGGCCCGCGATAACCTGAGTAAGACGTTCTCTTGGACGGCCTGGGCCAAGACGATCGACAATTCTGTGGAAAGCGAGACGCGGCGGTTCGAGACTAAGCCATGACCCAATGGTGGAGGTTGTCGCACCCAAGGTTGCTGAACCTGCAATATTCCGACGCCAGTCAGATTTCACCATGCGGGCTAGGGACAAGGGCCGGCAATGAAATTCCCGCCAACGCTTATACACTCTTGGCGAGTGGCAGAATACGGTTCTCTCCCTTCTCCGAAACAGCACCTAGCTCGTTGAGATCCAGCGGTTCCGGCGAGGTACTGGCCTCTTCGAATCTCTGTTCTGGTTTGTCATCGGCCATGGAAAGCTCCTTTACTGGGGTTAGAAGAATTCTCTAATCCACAACAAATCTCGGAGTTTAGGTTGGTGGTCCGCCTTCGGCTTCCAGATCGAAGAGCCGCTGCTTTCGCGTCGCTTCATCCAAGCCACGCGGCAGATTACCAGGCCCGAGCTCCAAACCGATGGGCCCCTGCACCCAGAGCTTTTATTGGCGAGGTGATCCTTGGAGGACATGCGGCGGTCTTAGAAAATGCACTTCTCCGTTCTTGCAACCGGCTACCACTGTTTTTCCATCCGGATGAAACGCCACGGTCTGCACGGCCGCCGGGAGAACGGCGTTGCTTTGTCTCGCTATCCCAGAATGCGACCTTACCATCCCAGCCGGCGGTCGCCAAAGGCCGTCCGCTTAGCAGAGGTACAGGATGGCGCCGGGGGCGTATAAATCCGTTCGCGGGGAGACCTCGCCCCAGGCGCAAGGGTCGAGTTGCACCGTCATCGGCTCCTAGCGTAGGCGTGTGGGATGTCATCGTTCTCCTTCCGAACTCATGGTTTACGATGTAAAACTGCAGTGATTTGCTGCGGCGATCGTAGAACGCGTTCTCTCCATAGCCTGCATGAGAACCCGGTGAAGCCCCATTCCGGCTCTCCTACGGTAATTGTCGGGCTTCGAAGGGTTGTATCGGGATTGCCTGAGTCATCCAGAACAATGGTGGCCACGGCCATGAGATAAGCGGACGGCGGGGGCTAGTGCTGTAAGCATAAACGGGCGTCAAAAGCGTTTAGCCATGGACGTAGTCCATGCGTGAATAGCATATAATGCTCTGCCATTCATTTGTTGCGGGTTCACGTGCCAAACCACGCACGCGGGTCGTGATTATGATCAAATCCCACGAGTAGCGATCCATGCCAATTCGCACCGTATTCCTAAGTTCCACAGTCAGAGATTTGGCTGACTACCGAGTAGCCGCATATCAGGCAATTCAAGGCTTACAAGGCTATCACTGCGTTCGCATGGAGGATTTCGGCGCAGTCGATTGGCAAGCCGACGACTTTTGCCGGACCAAGGTCGCAGATTGCGACGTCTTCATCGCCATCTTGGGCCACCTCTATGGCGATTGTCCTCCGGGGAGCGATCAGTCGTACACCGAACGAGAGTATGACGCGGCAATTGCAACTAACGTCCCGCGCCTGATGTTTTTGGCCCCCGAAAAGTTCCCAGTGCCGGCCAATACAATCGAATCCGATGCAGCACGTCAAAAACAGGCGGCTTTTCGTCGGCGCGTAAGTACCGAACGGGTCCGTGACACCTTCACCTCACCCGAGGATTTGATCGGCCGGGTCAGACAGGCAATCCACAGCTGGGAAAGACAAAACAAAGAGGAGAGCCAGTTAGCGGTTACGACCGAACGGTGGCCGGCACCGGCAGCGTCCGTACCAACTAAGGCACACGAATGGCAGCCGGCCGTTTTATGCCCACTACAGCCAGCACCGCACTTCGTTGGACGGGACAAGCTGTTGTCGGAGCTCACGCAGTGGGCCAAAGACCCCGCTCATTCAGCGCGTGTGTTAGCCGTTGTCGCCCCGGGAGGTACCGGCAAGACCGCCCTGGCCGAGAGATTACTCACCGACCTCACCCCTTATACCGCTGCCGGCATGCTGGTCTGGTCCTTTTACGAAGACCCGCGCACCGAGGCATTCCTGCGCACTGCATGCAGCTATTTCACCGGTGTAGAGCCGAAGGAGACGGGAGGCCTGCTTGAGCGCCTACAGCAAGGCCTTACAACAGCGGCCCCGCACCTGCTTATCCTTGACGGGCTGGAGCGGCTGCAGTCTGAAGGCCACACTGGCCGGCCCCGTGGTGAACTTGAAGACCCCCTCATGCGGCGGTTCCTTCGTTGGGTGGCCGCGGGTCTGGGGCCCCGCACAAAGTGCTTAATTACGAGCCGATTCCCATTGCCAGACTTGGTCGATTGGAAAGCAGAGAGGTTCCGCGAACACGCGTTGGACGACCTCGACGCGCCTGCTGCCCGCGCCGTACTGCATTGGCGCGGTGTAAAGGGCACCGATTCATCGCTTGACGCGCTGGCGGACGGTGTTCATCGGCACGCGCTGACGGTGGATGTACTCGGCTCGTACCTCGGCACGTTCCATCATGGCGATGCGACCAAGGCTCCGTCCTTTGACCCTCAATTCCTTGCGGACACGGACCCCAAGTCGGCAAAGTTGCACCGAGTTCTGGGTCAATTCGCCGAGAAACTCTCACCTAGCGAACAGGATCTCCTCGCTCGATTGTCGGTCTTCCCGCGCGGAGTCGGTGTAGACATTCTCAGCCACATCGCCGACTCGGACCGGAAGGTGGCCGGGGCACTTGTGCGACACACCGAACTCGAGTTGCTTAAGTTGCTCGAACGGCTGCAGGCACTTGGTCTAGTATTCCGGTACAGAACCGGGGAAATCCCTACATACACCGCCCACCCGTTTCTGCGTGATTTCTTTGAGCGGCGCTTCGGGATGACAAAATCGAAGGAAATCTATGAGGTGGCCCGGAGGAAGCTGGCCCCGAGCCTGAAATCACGACCTGACAAACATCCTACCGACACGGTGCATCTTGACCGTTACGAACGGTTGATTGAGCTCACGAGGCTGGCCGGATTCAGCAAGAGGGCCTTTGACTTATACTGGCATGCTCTAGGTGGATTTCGACATCTCGGTTGGGTCCTAGGAGAATACGCTCGTGGGTTGCGTATTCTTTCCACGTTTTCCAAGCGCGGTGATCCGGCCTCCGCGGCTGGCGAATTGTCAATCCATGCTCGAGATTATCTCGTGAATAATTGGGGACAATATGCTATTGCCTTAGGAGACCTGTTCACTGCAAGGCAGGCATTTGAGACGTGCCACGCGTTACGTATCAACTTGATGGATGGTCGGAAGCTTTCCCGCAGCTACCAAAATCTAGCACTGATTGAACTTCTGGCGGGTCGATGGGCTACATCTCTTGAGTTAGCTAAGACTGCGCTTGAAAGGGCGCACGCGGTGAGTGACGCAGAAACGATATGCACTTCAACTTTCGCGGTCGCCCAGGCATTGGGTCGAACTGGCCAGGTAGAGGATGCGCAAAGGTATTATGCCCAAGCAGCTCAAATGAAAAGTGATCTCCAAATACAACTGATCTGGGAAGCTGAATTCAGAATAATTACGGGCGATCTGTCCGGCGCTCGCCTCACTACCGAGGTCAATCAGGCCGCAGTGCGTCTCAATGGGTGGACGCGCAATGAGGCTATCTGCGACACGTTTCTTGGTCATTGTTGCCTGCCCAATAACCTCGCCCAAGCCCATACTCATCTTCTCGCGGCACGCCATTACGCCAGCCGGAGCGGCAATATTGAAGTCGCTCTTCGCTGCTACCATCTCGCCGCTGAAGTCGCTCGACGAAAGAAAGACTTTGGCCTTGCCGTCGCTGAAGCAGAGGCGGGCATTCAGCTTGCCGACTCGTCCGGCTTCGGCCGCTGGGCTTTGGATCTCCGCGCGGAACTTGCACGGATCCACATAGCCGCCTACCGACCCAGCGATGCCATTCCGTTGGCGGAGTGGGTGCTCACCCGGTCGCATGAGCCCGAATACCAATACGCGTGGGGCATCGCAGACGGCCTACACCTACTGGGCATTGCCTACGCCCGGCTAAACGACAAGTCCAAAGCATGCAGCTTTCTGCACCGGGCTATCGAGAGACGTCTATCGCTCAACCACCCCGGGTTGCAAGAAACTAGGGAAGAATTGGATCGTTTGGGTGACTGACAGAGGATCGCCGACAATCGGATGCGGATGCGCCACTCCTCCGGCAGGACGCTTTGAGTCCCAACATGTTAACGGCGGAGCAAAAGTGAGGCCTGCGCCAGGTGTACTGGCTGTAGTGGGCAAGCGAGTTTTTGACGCACCCGTACACCTGCGCCGAAGTTTCGGCGCATAAAAGTTGCGCAGTTGTCTTCGCAATTCGGTGATTTTGCGAAGCGCCCTGGGCCAACCAGGACGCGGGTTCTGTTAGTGTCCTAATCGGCAACGGAAAGGGCTGCTTCACGACGTCCGTTGTGTTCTTCTTAACCCCAGTGTTAACGGCGGAGCAAAAGTGAGGCGCTCGGCGGGCCTGGTGGCGACCGAATTGTGAGGCGCACAACTGTGCACTCCGGCAATCTGAGAGGATAGGGTTTTCTCTATCACCCAGATCTGCATGGAGGCACTGAGGTGTACGCCGACATGGAACGCTGGACTGAGATCCGCCGCAAGGTCTTGACGGGCGAGCTGAGCAAACGTCAGGCCTGCCGGCACTTTGACATCCACTGGTTGACGCTGCGGAAGATTCTTGCCCATGTAGAACCGCCCGGCTATCGACGGACGCGGCCACCGCGACGGCCGACCATCGAACCGTTCCTGCCCATCATCCACGCCATTCTCGACGCCGATAAGACGGCTCCAAAGAAGCAGCGACACACGGCGCATCGCATCTGGCAAAGACTGCGCACCGAACACGGTTTCACTGGTGGCTATACCACGGTCAAAGACGTCGTTCGCGAGTTGAAGATAGGTCGGCAGGAGGTGTTCCTCCCTTTGTCGCATCCGCCCGGCGAGGGCCAAGTGGACTTCGGATTCGCGGAGGTCGTAGTGGCGGGCGTGCCTACGAAGGTAGCGCTTTTCGTTCTGAGCTTGCCCTACGCGAATGCGGTGTTCTGCCAGGTGTTTCCACGCGAATGCACCGAGGTTTTCTTAGAGGGACACAAACGGGCCTTCGCGTTTTTCGGAGGCGTGCCGCGGCGGATTGCTTACGATAATGCCCGAACGGCGGTGGCCCGGATCACCGATAGGCGCCAGCGGCAGGTGACGCGCGCGTTTCAGCGCCTGCAAAGCCACTATCTCTTTACGCCTCACTTCTGTCTGGTGCGTCGGCCCAACGAGAAGGGACACGTCGAACGGTTGCTCGACTATGCGCGGTCGAATTTCCTGGTGCCAGTGCCTTCGGTTCCTTCCCTGGAAGCGTTGAACGCGCTCTTGGTCGAGCGTTGCCGACAGGACCTGGATCGGCCGGTCCGAGGCAAGTCCGGAACATCCGCCACGTTGCTGATCGAGGATCAGGCGGCCTTTCTGCCTTTGCCGTCCCGACCTTTCGAAGCGCGACGGCTGACCCAGGTAGCCGCCGATTCGTTGTCGCTGATCCGCTTTGACACCAATTCCTACTCCGTGCCGACACGTTACGCTCACCGCCGGTTGACGGTTATCGCCACCGTGGATGAAGTTCGCGTGGTCCACGAGGACCGGCTGGTGGCCCGGCACGAGCGCTGCTGGGACCACAAGCAATTCCGCTTCGATCCGCTGCACTATCTAGAGCTCTTGGAGCGGAAGCCGGGCGGATTCGATTATGCCCGACCTTTGGAACACTGGAAACTACCCGACTGCTTTGGCCTGCTCCGCCGACGCCTGGAAGCGGCCGACACGACCGGATACGGGACGCAGGCCTTCATTCGGGTGCTACGCCTGTTGGAGACGTTTTCTCTCGCGCAGTTGGCGGATGCCGTCGATTACGCGCTCGACATCGATGTGATCGATCCCGAGAGCATTCGACTGATCGTGGAACACCGAACCGAACGGCCGGTCGATCTCTTTCGTCTCGACGGGCGACCGCACTTGCAAACGGTGCGGGTAAGGCCCACCGACGTGTCCGCCTACCAGGCTCTTCTCGTGGGACGGGCACTTGCTCATGACTCCCACCGAAGCCAAAAGCACGGTACTGCTCAAGCACCATCTCAAGGCCCTAAGACTCCCGACTGTCCTGACGGAGTGTGAGAAGGTGGCCCAGCGCTGCGCAGCCACGAATGCGGACCACCTGACGTTCCTACTGCAACTGTGCGAATTGGAACTGATCGAACGCGAACGCAAGGCAGCCGAGCGACGACTCAAAGCGGCCCGCTTCCCCACCGCCAAGCTGCTCGACCAATTCGACTTCGCCGCCCGTCCCAGCGTGAACAAGCCGCTCGTCCTCGACCTGGTCCGTGGCGACTACTTGACCCGTCGAGAGAACATCTTGCTGGTGGGGCCCAGCGGCACAGGCAAAACCCACTTGGCCACGGCGCTGGGTATGGCCGCCTGTGCTCAGGGCAAGCGAGTACGCTTCTGGCGCGTGACCGAGTTGATCACCACCCTAAGGGAAGCGGATGAAGACCGGCAATTACTCCGTCTTCGAAATCACTTGTCCAAACTCGACCTGTTGATTCTCGATGAGTTGGGCTACGTGCCGGCCACCAAGGCTGGCGCCGAACTACTCTTCGACGTGATCGCCACGGCCTACGAACGTTCGAGTGTCATCCTGACCACGAACCTGCCGTTTGAGAATTGGACCGAGGTACTCGGCAACGAACGGCTAACTGGCGCGGCCCTCGATCGCCTGACGCATCGTTGCCACATTATCGAAACCAGCGGCGAGAGTTATCGCCTGCAAGATGCCAAACGCCGACGTCGAACGGATTCCAAGACCTAAACACTACCCAAGGAGCCGCCACCCTGTACCATAATTGACCAAGCGCCTCACTTTTCGACCGCCGAGCGCCTCACTTTTGCTCCGCCGTTAACAGTTGTCGATATTGACACTGGCGTGACCATCCGGTGACGTGCCAAAGTTATCATCCAGGCACCAGGGCTCGGTGGCCGGCTGGGTGCATGCGGCCGGGGCGAGCCTGTTTTCTAAGATTTGCAGCCATGGTCGATGAAAAAAAGACCTCTTGCTTCGGGAGCGTTTCGCTCTCTGGACTGCCACAAGCCGCTGTCGGTCAATTCGAGTGCTGCAATCGTACATGGCTTGTCCTCCTTTGGACAAAGAACGAAGAACTCAGGAGGCGAAGTTGCCTTCCGAGACAAACTGCGTCCAATGCAAAACTTCTCCGCTTCCGGCACGATGGCGCACATTCAGCGCCCGGTGGACACAAGACAATTAGTTTCGTGAGTTAGCAACAATCCATTGCCGAAGCTGCGCTGCGTATGCGCCGCCGGCAAAGAAATTTGGAAAGCTGAGGGCAGTTGCTTGGGGAAGGCAGCTTGCTTTGATGGCAATCAAGCTGCGGCTTGAACCCTCTCTACAAGTACTAATGCGCGAACCGCACCGTTTGTGACATTGCTTTCAAACTTTTTTCCGTTTTCATTTTGAGCGGCTACAGCTGTAGGATTCTCTGCACCATGGCGGTCAGCCGGTGCCTCCGCTGGCGGCTGGCCATCGTTGTCGTCGCTTCGTCAATCGTGGAGGCGTTGCCTAGCTGTTCCTGTAGCGTGGCAAGAGCTTGGCGCGATAACAAATCTTTGACTTCCGTAAGCAATACGCCTTGCATCCAGTCTTCTGATTGAGGATCGAGAACTGACTCTGCGGCGGTCAGTGCGACTTCGGCATTTCGATGCCGGTCGGACCGTGTCGTACGCTGAATTTCCTGCAATGCCAAAGCATTAAGATAGGCTTGGAGGTTTCCCACCTCCGGCTGGAACGCTTGCAGCCGCCGCACATCAGGCACGAAGAGCGCGCACCAAACGGCCTGCGCGATGTCATTGGCGTCGAAACTTGCGCATGGCCGACCTCGGAGGCATTTGCGCACGTAGGCATGCAGACCAGACTCATAGCGATCCACAAGCTCAAACCACGCCGATTCGTCGTGATTCAGACATCGGTCGACTAGATGCCGTTCCTCGTTCTGGGACAGAGTACGGCGCATAACTCCCTCCTGAAGGTCATGTGCAGCCCTAAAGCTGCATAAGGCGAACCGTCAGAAGGGCATTCCGTTGCCCACGGGAATTGTCGCTCGTCGTAGCAAGCGTTTAGGCGATCCCCATCCTCAAAATGAAGCTTTTGACGCGTCGAGCGCGCGACGCCGAACCCAAAGTGATTAAGAAAACGTGAAATCCGACATAAGCACCTCGCTGGGCAGAGGATTACCTGGCGATCCATAGTTGCGAACTACGCACGATTTGCTCGCGTCGTTTGTCTCGATTCGACGACCAAGTCGAGGCCCGTTCCCTATCATTAAGTGCGATTCTATGCATCTAAACTGACATCGAAAACGAAGCCTTTTTAAAAAAAATGACAACAATGTCATTTTCTTGCCGGGACGAGGCTGACGAGCACATCTCTCGTGTTACGGCACCGTGCGAGACGGGCGCGATTGGCGAGGCGGGTTGCGGCCAGTAATGTCAGACATCCGCGACAGCAACATTGGTTTTCGGCCGCGATTGGAGTGACAAGAACGAAATCCCTGCTCGCCGCTTCCAGTGCTGGCTCGGAATCGGCGCAGCAGGTCTCGTTGGGATTCGTGGACAGTCAATCTTTACTCAGACAAGAGGGTCGGCGAGGGCGTCTCCAAGAAACTGCTCGATAACCAGCGAGTTCAGTCGGGGTCCGTTGCTTATGACGCTCGTCCCTCGTGAGGCAGCGTCAGTAAGCGCTTTTGCCTCAACCCGATTCTCAATAAAACCTAGCAGGCTATCTGGACGCGAAACCGTCTCACCAGGCTGTTGTGTCTCGACTGTTTCAAGTGGGATCGCCACAGCGAAGGCGGATTGCGTGCCGAACGGGGGAGGCACGATGGGAGCGGGAGCGGGATCATATTCCAAAATGAATCCGCGTGTTGCCCCATCGTCGTCCATGACTCCAACAATGTCACCATTGTTGTTAATGTCGTGCGCCTCCACCAGGGTGGGTTCAAATTCGCAGTCTGGGAGGGCGTTCAAGTCGACGAACTCGTATTCGTCATCTTCGAAGGTCCACATGACGGCATGAGCGGACCCTCCATAAGCCGCGCGACCCACAACGTAGCCGGAATCATTGTTGCCTTCGGCTCTGCTGCTCCCGTACGCCAGTGGCAAGGGTAGAGTTGTTACTGCAGTGTCTCCATCGAACCATGCAAAGGCGAACTCGTAACCACTGCCATTGGAATAACCCCCAGCCACTTGCACTGTTTCGGCGTCATTAATGGCCCGAGCAGTCGCATTGTCCACTTCGGTGTCGCCATCGACCAGGAGAATTGGATCGCCACCATTTTTCCAAAGGAAGGCTTTTATGACAGGTGGCGAACCAGGAAAGGTGAGTCGGCCGACTTGCCACGCGTCGTTGTTAATGCCACGAGTCTGGCCCGTCTGGTCTTCGTCAAGGAACTTTACCATCTGCAACGGACCGCTCGTACTTGTCCGGGCGGGGAATTTTGAATTGTCATCGAAGTCCGTGCCGTCTCCGCCAACGATGCCGCTATCAGTGACTCCGGTTCCGGAATTCTTATCGAAGTCGCCCGTGCGTATTCCTTGGAAAGTGGTGCTAGTTCCGATGTCCCAACGAAAGGCTAACGTAGGGTCGGTCGGTCCGAGTCCGTCATCGAAGGTTCCAGCAACCCACTCATCACTGATGGCCCAAGCAATCCCATTTGGGTAACCGCTGTCGGAGCTATACAAACCTGTGGGATCGTCTTCGGCAGGTGGCCAATACACAGCTTCGCCGTTAGATCCGCCCGCCACGCCGCCTGCGTCGTTGATTGCGCGCGCGTCGCTTCCGCCGGATCCGCCGAGGGGCAGCAGCGTAGTGAGGTTATAGTCACACGCTAACAGACACCTGTCCTCAAGGCATTCTAACGAGAGAGTGCGGCGGAATTTCTTTCGATTGGAGATCCTAACTTGAGTGGGTGATCCGATTCCAAACATTGGTTTTACCTCCTTCATGTGATGTCAACGGGGAAAAATATGCATAGGACCAAAGCTCCGTACGATATCGCCCCCTTAACGGCCGCAACGGTGCCTTCAGTCCGCAACATCCGCGCTGTCTTGAATCTTGCCTTTAACTGTTACATCCCGTCCGGCTTTGCGTACCAGTTCACAAACTGGTACAAGTTATTACTTTTATCCCGCCGAGGCCGGTTTCGCGCGAGCTACGGCATCCGTCTGGGGAACTGGAGGGGCCTCGCAATGCGTCCACCGCATTTATCCAATCGGTGGAATTGCTTCCATACATGGATCCCAAGTTAGCCAAGATCGTGATCGCGAGTCCCTCATCGGCACAACGCGAGCGGTGGTCTGTATCGACTTATTCTCCTTCGTCGAGTCATCTACCGTGCGTCCTTGCATCGCCACGCTAGTGGTACCTAGCGTTGACCGTATCGATACGTCGCCCTGCGGTGGAGACACGTACGGAGCGTCATAGGCCGCGACGACATCAGGGGGTAGATTCATTCGCGAGTGACTGGACACCCGCGAATTGCAATCCGTTTCGGGATCCTCACACAACCGGATGGCGGCGAAGCGCGGCTTCAAGGTCACAGTGTGGAAACCGACCACCACGGTCTTCCCGTCCGCTTGCCGTGCTGTGTCATACGACTGACCAAGCCGAGCGGTGCCGCCGCCCTGGAACTGAGACCTAAAGACGCACTCAGTGCCGCAATCCGGCGTACTACCGTCGCCATCCGATTCGAAGCGCGCGCCAGAGAAGAAAGCCGGGTTATTGCCCGTGGGATCCGTGAAACCCCCGATCAATGGCTTGTTGTCGTCGTGGAGAATAACACTGGTTCCCCCGTCATCGCCGCCGGTGGCAACCGTATCATCGTAATTCCAGCTCAGCTTCCCGGAACTAGCGAAACTCGTATCCAAGGTCAGGCCCCCGCTGGTCAGCGCGATCCGGGTCATGGCAAAATCCGGGGCTGCCTGGTCGGAGTCAGTCATCCCGCCCGCAACGACATAGTCGTTGTCGTCGAAGTCGCTGTCGTCAAGCGATTGGAGAACCAGGTCGTTGGCAAGGTCGTCGTAGTCCGAATCGAACGGCACTATCAAGGTATCCACCAAATCGCCGTCGCTATCAAACCGTGCCATGGCGAAATCCTTATCATCCGCATCATCATCCGGCAGGGTGTAGCCTGCCGTCACGATGCTATGGTCGCTTAAGACGCCGACACCGTGGGCCGCGGAGTGGGGATCACCGAAGTCAAAAATCCTCATGGCATCGACATAAAGACCCAGGTCATCGTCGCATTCGATTTCACTGAAACTCGAATCTAACTCGCCGTCCGCGTTAAGCCGCGCTACCGCAGAACGGACAACGCCATCTTCGGGTAGTTCCTGAGTTGAGCCCACAACGACGATATCCGGGTCCACACCATTGGGCGGATCGAGAACCATGGCTTTGGCTTCATTCACGCGCCAGTAGCCGCAATCGGCCGAATCACCGAGCCCGATGTACCGCATCGCACCGCCATTGTTCCCATCGACCACACCGCCGAAATCCAAATCAGGATCGCCGTCGAGCTCGAAACGCATCACAAGCATGATTTGGGGAGCCCCGGTTGCAATCTCTTCGGAAAGATAATTGTCGATATGACCAGCCGTGAATGCGGTTCCCGCAACCACAACGCGTTGCTCGACGGTCTGTCCCACGGTGATGTTTTCAATGGCGATTGCGTTAATGCTCTCGATGCGATCAGGCGGGTTAGGAATAACAGGATTCTCATAATGCGGCCCCCCATCTGGGTCAAAGATGAGAATACCGTCATCGTCCCAACCTGAATCGAGCGTTCCATCGGCCATGTTGAGCCGCGCGATCGCCCAGTTCGCATAGCCATCGCCGTCATGTGAAGCGCAGACGCCGCCACTTTCTTCGCACATGGCATATCCCGCGATGTAGATCTTGTTGTTTTCTTCGTCGATTGCCACAGCACGAGCTTGGCCGATCAGGCCATCAATAACGACGTGCCCATCCGGATAACTACCGTAGTTAAAAGCGGTGTCTAAAGGCCAAGTGGCAAGCAGACACCTTTTTTCCAGACTTTCCACCACGAGTCGCGTTCGGACCCGGGCGCGGCGCGCGGTTCTAACACTAACTTGCTCTGACGCCGTGAACTGGAAGCGGTCATGATGTGTCCTCCTGAAGCTAACCGATGAAAAACGTCGCCCATTGATTCAAAAAGTACGCGAGGCTCCGTCCTCGTCAGTGAACGCCCGAAAGCCCAGCGAGGAGCCGACGCGAGGAACGTGGTTGTTGAGCCAGCTTGGTCCTACCGTCTCCGCTTTACGTTGCCGAAAAGCGCATGATCTTCCGCAGTGACAACCACAGCAAAGTCAAGCTGATCGAGGGGAGGCGCAACAGGGGCTTCCTCCGGCTGTACCTCGAACGCCCCAGGTCAATCGTGTCATTCACGATTCGGGCGAACCGGCGTCGATTCGGGGCTACAACCAAATAGCCACACATCCGAGACAGAGGGTATCTCGGTGCGCCAGCCGCGGCTTGGCTAGGGCAGCGCGTCTCCGCGGAACTGTGGGTCTCATCAGTACTAGCTGTTTGTCCCTCTATAAGTACTAATGCGTTGGAAGGACATTTTGTTACATGGAAAATTCGCTTTGTTCAAAATTACAAGACGATGGCCGCCCGCGCACGCCGTCCACGGGTCGTTACCAGTGCCGCGGCGCTCCCGTCATTGTCTGTGAACGCCGGACGGCCCAGCAGAGGAGCCGACGCGCGGGGAACGTGGGTCGTGCCGGGCGCAGCGATTCCTCAAAGTTGTGTGTCCGTTTTACGGCCAATCTGTGTCTATGAAAGAGGCGTGCGTGCGTGCCCCGAATGGGGAGCGCCCCTAGCCCAATTCGCTACAAAAAGCCCCCGGTAACAAATCAGCCCTGTGCCGCAACGGCCTCGGATTGGACCTTAAGGAGACGTTGCGTTGAGCCAGAACAATGGTCTCGGGAAGACTCTGAAAAAAGTCTGATGTTAGTGTCAATTTCCGGGAAAGAATCGCACTTAGCTTATAGCGGTCCCGTTTTGCAGGATGGGGTAATCACTTTTTTGATGAATTGAGCTTTCGTTTCCAGCATGCGCGGTGACACCGGCCCAAATCCGGCACACCGCCTGCCCTCAGCCCAGAAGGAGGTGCGTCATGCCTGGCGCCGAACCGCCCCTATCTCGCTCAATCGCAACATCTTCGTCTTCGTTCAAGGATCGGGTAAGTTGGCTCCGGGCCCACTCGTAGCCTTCGATTCCCCGTGGCGGCAACGGAATGCCCTTCTGACGTTCTTCACTTTCGCACTTCAGTGCGTTTCGAACTTCAGGAGGGAGCAAATGGGTTTTTCTCATTTACGAGAACAAGAAAAGAAGCTAGTCGAGCGCTGCCTCGCACGTGACAACAGCGCCTGGCACGAGCTTGAGAAGCGGTATGCACGCGCATTACGCGCATATGTTCGCAAATGCCTTAGCAACGCGTCTCTCGCTGGCACTCAAGTCGAAGATGTCGTCCAGAGTGTTTGGTGCTCCTTGGTGGTCCCGAACATGCGGCGCTTGTCGGCATTTCGACCCGAAGTGGGCGCGTTGGCCGGATTTCTCAACGCCCTCGCATTACAGGAAATTCACAAGCACATCCGGAGTGGCGTCCATCGTGGTCATCGCGAAGTTCCGCTAGTGTCCGCCGAATATGTCATCGACCCACGGCCGGCGGATTGGTTGCAGTCCTTGTGGCTGGCAGACATTCGGGATCATCTCTCGTCGCCGCTCGCTGAAGCATGGCTTCAAGAACATTTGGGGTGTTCCACCGGCTCGATCGGTTTGCGATCAACGCCCGGCGCACGTCGCCTCCGAGACTACCGACTTCGAGTCGTCGCGGAACGCGTTCTGGCGATTGATGATCGAAATCCTTAGCGATCTTTTTGAATTAATCGAGATAAGCGTGTAACAAATGCCCGTCGGCGCGCATTAGTACTTATAGAGGGACAAAAAGTGACAACGGTGTCGCCGGAGCGAGGGCTGCCCGCCCTAAGTCGCCGTCTATAACGGCCACGTTGGCGAACCGAACGGACGCTAGCGCGGGTCTACTTCGCCAAACGGATAAGTTCGGCTCACTCTGAAGTGGGGCTAATCCGGAGTTCGGATGGGCTCTCAGGGAAATCCTTTGCATCGGGAGGCAACGATGGCGATTCATCAAAGACGACGTTCCGCTCGCACGGATCGACGCCCGAACTCATGGCGGCCACGGGTTGAGGTGCTTGAGGATCGGCGGTTGTTGACGACGTTCACTGTGAATAATACCGCCGACCCAGGTGACGGAGCTTGTACTATGTTCCACTGCACGCTCGCCGAGGCAATTACTGCGGCCAATAACAACGCAGGGGCTGACACTGTTACGTTCTCGTCACTTTTTCCAATTACAATTCATCTTACCCAGGCGTTGCCCAATATAGCCTCGGATATGACCATCGTGAAAGGAGCCGGCGCAGTCACCATCCAAGGTGAAGGAATCACTGATCCCTATCGCATCTTCACGATAGACAGCGACACTACGGTAACACTCAACGGATTGACCATTACAAATGGATTTAGTGATACTGGCCAAGGGGGTGGAATTCACAATTCGGGGACGTTAACGGTTATATACTGCGCTGTGACTGGCAATACAGCGAGTGAGGAATCTGGCGAAATCGGCGAGGGCGGTGGGATCTATAATGCGGGAACTTTGACAGTCGACCAGTCCATCATTTCCGAAAATATGGCGGCAGCCGACGAGGCAACGGCGGCAGTCGCCGGGGGAGGGATTTTCAACCTCGCCGGCACACATCTTACTGTGGAGCATTCGACGATAGAACATAACGAAGTCATCGGAAAACAGGACTCTACTATCAGCACTGTTCCGGGACGGTCTTACGGTGGTGGCATTTACATTGAAGGGGGAATCGAGGAGGAAACACCAGAGATCTTGGTCTTAATCTCCTTCAGTACCATTTCGGGAAATATCGTCGAGGCGCAAGACCCTGGTACGAACCGACAATATCGAGCAGAAGGAGGTGGTATCTACTTTTGTCAATCTTATGCCGGTGCCGTCTGCGGTGATGATGCAAACGGCATCATGAACATTTCCTACAGCACTATCGACAACAACCTCGTGAATGCAACCTTCGGCGACGACGAATGTCCATTTCAAACCACGCAAGGCCTCGGCTCTGTGTTGGGTGGCGGTATGTCGGTCTACAGCTTAAGTGTGAATCTCAAGAACACCACGATTACAGAGAACGACGCGATAAATGAATCGTGTCGCGGAAGCCAAGGGGGTGGTATTTTCACGAAGGGAACTGTGCTCGGAATTCACTGGAGCACCATCTCCCATAACGAGGCGTCAGCAGACTTATACGGCGGAGATGAGAACGGCGGAGGCATATTCACAGTCTCTAGCGCGGATGACAATGTCACTCTCGGCAACACCATAGTGGCGAACAATTCAGCCGAAACCGGCCCCGACGTGTCCGGAACATTGGAGACCGTAAACTACAGCCTATTTAGTACGGATGTCAACTTTGATGCCGGAGGGAACAACCAAGAGAGCGTGGACCCAAATCTTGGTCCCCTGCAAAACAATGGTGGTGTTACTGAAACGAGAGCCATTCCGATGGGCGATGAAGTATGTGACGTTGACAGCCCTGCCTATAACTGTGGCAACAACACGGGTGCTCCTCCCTATGACCAGCGGGGGCCGTACTATTCGCGGATCGTGGACGGCACGAGTGACATCGGCGCATTCGAAGTCCAAGCAGAGGAAGCGCCTGTTGCACCGCCACTCGATTTCGCAGTGCTCATCACAGCCGCCGATCAACCGCTTTTCGGGAAAGTAAAGAGGAGACGGTAGGTTCCGGCTGCCGACGTCACGGCTCGCCAATCTAACCGAGACTAACATGAAAGGGCGACAGCCGCGCAGATCAAGGCTGGCTGCGGGAGAGCAGATAACGCTTAAGATTTCGTTAACGTGTTTATGGTAGCCTAAAATGAGGCGTGATCCGCATCACGCAACAGGATAGCTCCAAGGACGCGAAACGTTACTACGCGACGGCAGACTATTACAGCGAAGGGCAAGAACTTGTCGGTTTTTGGGGCGGCAAAGGGGCTGCAAGGCTAGGACTCGAAGGCACGGTAGACAAGCTCTCGTTCGAGCGGCTCTGCGAGAGATATTCTCGAATGATGGGTTCTAGTTGAGAGGGAAAAGGCGGCGTATCCTGCTGGTGATTTGGATTTACTTCATCAGCTGACCCAACGAGGATACGCCATGAACGAGACTACGGCATTCAGTATTGAAAAACCAGAGGTTGGTTCCGTGGATCTGGAAGTGGCCCACTTCCGCGAGCGATTCGAAGGGCGCCGGCTTCTCGATGAGGTGGTCCACCACGGCGCTCAGCAGATGCTCCAAAAGGCCATTGAGGCCGAGGTCCAGGAGTTTCTCCAGGAGCACCATGGGCGGCGCGATGGCAGAGGTAATCGCCTGGTCGTTGGCAACGGTCGCAAGCCGACGCGCAAGATCGTGACCGGCGCCGGCGTGTTGGAGATTCAGCAGCCACGCGTGCGGGACAACTCGCCGAACCGGGACGAGCGGGTGCAGTTCAGCTCGGCACTGTTGCCTCCGTACCTTCGGCGCAGCAAAGCGATCGAGGAGTTCATTCCCTGGCTTTACCTCAAAGGGATTTCCACGGGAGATTTTTCGGAGGTGCTCCAGTCGCTGTTGGGCGAATCTGCCAAGGGGCTGAGTCCGAATGTGATCGTTCGTCTCAAGGAACAGTGGACCACGGAGTACGACGAATGGAATCGGCGTGACCTCAGCGGCAAATCGTACGTCTACATTTGGGCCGATGGCATCTACGTCAACGTGCGCCTCGAAGACACGGAAAAAAAGCGGCAGTGCATGCTGGTGCTCATGGGCGCGACTGCGGACGGTCACAAAGAACTGATCGCGGTCATGGATGGCTATCGCGAGAGCGAGCAGAGTTGGTATGAGCTGCTCGTCGATCTGAAGCAACGTGGGTTAACGCTGACCCCGCAGTTGGCGACGGGTGATGGCGCCTTGGGATTCTGGGCGGCCCTTCGCAAGGTATATCCGGAGACACGGGAACAACGTTGCTGGGTGCACAAGACGGCCAATGTTCTCAACAAGATGCCCCGGAGTGTGCAGCCCCGAGCCAAGGCTGATCTCCATGAAATCTGGTTGGCGGAGACGCGGGAAGCGGCCAACCAAGCGTTCGACAAGTTCCTCGCCAAATATCAGGCGAAGTACGAAGAAGCCTGGGAATGCTTGCGGAAGGACCGTGAGGTGTTGTTGGCCTTCTACGACTTCCCGGCGGAGCACTGGAAACATCTGCGAACGACGAATCCGATCGAATCGACATTCGCGACGATTCGTCTTCGCCACCGAAGAACGAAAGGGAGCGGTACGCGGAAAACGAGCTTAGCGATGATGTTCAAGTTGGCCCAGGCCGCTCAAAAGCGATGGCGACGGCTCAATGGCCATGAGCACCTGGCACCGCTTCTTCAAGGAAAGATTTTTGTCGACGGAGTATTGCAGGAAGCCGCCTGATCCCGGATTCCTGGAACCCAAGATTTGACAATATCTCGCTCTGCGATAATCTTCATCCACAAACTGGCGATAAACTCACCGTGCGGACGCGCTCGCAACGCACCGTCGGCTACGATTTCACATTCTCAGTGCCCAAATCCGTCTCGCTGCTTTACGGCCTGAGCGGCGATGAGAAAATCCTCGACTCCTTTCGTTCGGCCGTCGGCGAGACCATGCGGGAAATGGAGACCGAGATGAAGACCCGCGTCCGAAGGAAGGGCGTTGAGGTCGACCGTACCAGCGCAAACATGGTCTGGGCGGAATTCATCCACACCACCTCGCGGCCGGTGAACGGTATTCCCGATCCCCAGCTCCATTTCCCATGTCTTTGTTTTTAACACGACCTGGGATGAGGCGGAGAAACGTTGGAAGGCGGGGCAGTTTCGGGAACTGAAACGTGACGCACTGTATTTTCAGGCGGCGTTCCGCGTGCGGCTGGCCAATCGGCTTCAGGACTTAGGCTTTGGCGTCACCCGCAAGCGGGACGATTTCGAGATTGCCGGAATACCGGCTGACGTGCTCAAGCGATTTTCGCGGCGGACCGCCCTGATTGAAAAGGTGGCGGCCGAGCGGGGCCTTCTGGACCCTGACCGCAAGGCGGAGCTTGGGGCGGAGACGCGTGAGAAAAAAGGCCCGGCGCTTTCGTGGGAGAAGCTGCGGAAGGAATGGCAGGCTCATTTGACGCCCGACGAACGCGCGAGGATCGCTGCCGTGAATGCTCGGAAGCAGGCGATAGTTCAGTGCAAAGAGCAGCCGGCGGTGGATCATGCCATCGAGCACAGTTTCGTGCGAGGCGATGACTAATGCCTACCTATTTGAAAAGAAGGTGTGTGAAAAATGTCGTGACCACTCATTGAAACGAGTGGTGCACGCGATCGAAAGCTCCTTCGTGTTGATAGATCCAAATAACCCGTTCACGAAAGTGGAATACTTAATCTTTGAACTAGCCGAAGGGGGCGACATTCGTGCGCACTTAGACGCACAGCAGAATTTTGATATTGCGTTTGTGCTTCGTACCCTGCACCACGTGGCCACAGGGTTAGAAGAACTTCACAGAGCCAATATCGCGCATCAGGATTTGAAGCCGTCAAACGTCCTGGTTTTTAACAACAGCGCCGGATCAAAGATTGCTGACTTTGGCCGAGCTTGGGCAAAGGATTTTCGTTCCCCGTTTGACGAACTTCCTGTTGCGGGTCAAACCGGCTACGCTCCGCCGGAGCTCCTATACGGAGACGTAGCTTCGCAGGTAAGCGTTCGGCGCTTCGGTTGTGACGCATATCATCTTGGAAGCCTAGTAGACCATCACGTTCCAGTTGACGGGCAGTGTGCGGTCAGCTGAAATAACTCCTTTCCTACCCATCGGAAAGGAGTCCGTGGTGTCCAACAAGAAGTACGTGGTAACGTTGACTGATGAAGAACGTGAACATCTCTCCCGCATGGTGTCACGGGGAAAAACGTCGGCTTTAACTCTGACGCGGGCGAGGGTACTTCTGCAAGCAGACCAGCCTGATGCCCGGCCAGCGTTAACGGATGTGGAAATCGCGGATGCGCTGGAGGTCGGGGTGCGGACGGTAGAGCGGGTCCGACAACGCTTTGTTGAGCGCGGCTTAGAAGCGGCCTTATACCGCAAGCCGCAGGACGAGCCGAGTCGGCCACGCAAGTTGGATGGCCGGGCGGAGGCGCGACTCATTGCCTTGGCTTGCTCGGCCCCTCCGTCTATCAGTTGAGACGCGCGACTGTGAAAATCCAGGAAGTCGGATGGAGTTTCGCTATCTTGATTTCAGGGGACCGAACAGTTGTTGGTTTTTTTCCGGTGAACCATGGGTAAGATCAACCGATTGTGGAAAGCTCTGGGCGGGAAGCTGCAAAACCAAGTGCCCGCGTATGGGCAGATCTATTTTGATAGCTTATACGCGGAGTATTGCGGCTTGCCGGCGGAGGCAACCAAGGAACGACACCAAACGCTTGTGGAGGAAATCGTCAAGAAGAGTGATGCTGGTGTTCTAACCTGGCGTGATGTGTATACGTTTGACTTAGTGCTTGCCCGGTTGCAGCCACCGGAAAAACTCCGGCAAATAGTTTTGGGCCTTCGGTCGCGCTACCGGCAGGTGGCCGGATTGAGGGACTATGAGGCGTACATTGCTTCGAAGCCACCTGATCCCGAAACGCAACCTGCTCCAACAACTGAGGTGATGAAGGCGGACATCGAATTCCTGCTACGTGAACTGCACTTGCGGTATGCAATAACGCCCATCAGGGAACAAATCCGAGAAAAGCTCTCTTCATTGGTCTGGTGGATCACGCTAATAGGATTGGTCGCAGTCATTATATACGTTACCCTCTTGAGTATTCCCATTGCTGGAGACACCGGAGACGAGGCGCCCGCATGGTCATGGTCAGCGATGATGTCCGCTATTAGGGGTTTTCGCCCCTCCGCGCTTCTCGTAACCGTATTTGCAGGGATGATGGGAGGGCTTATGAGCGTTCAGCAGCGATTCCAGAGCTTCTCACAAGAGGGCGACCCCCTGTTCAATGTCTCGGAGTTGATTCATGGGTCGTCCAGTATCTTGCTTGCGCCCTAAGTGGAGCAATTTTTGCCGTAGTTCTTTACTTGATGCTCGCTGGTGGATTGCTCGGAGGAAGCCTTTTCCCTGCATTTCCGCCGGAAACGGCGAACAATTGGAGTGTTATTGAAGTCATGCAGCATACAGGCCCGAATAGCTTCGCCGATTATTCGAAATTGATCGTCTGGTCCTTCATTGCTGGCTTTGCTGAGAGACTGGTCCCAGATACGTTGACCCGGATCGTCGAAAAGGCTCGTACCGCTAGAGGTGCGGCGGACTAAGTACGCAAATTCATTACGCGCGTGATTGTGACTACAGCCGCCATCGCTACGACTGGATGACAAAGCCACGTGCAGAGTGTGAGCGACCAAAGCTACACGTTGGACACGATCGAACTAGCCATCGCCCGTGTTGAAGGCGACAATCACTTTTTCCTCTACCTCATGACCGACGACAAGGGGAAGCCGGGGACCGTCATCGAGGCGTTTCAGGTTGTCGGCGAGATGCCGCTGAACAACAAAGAGAATCCCCCGGTTGTCGTAGAGTCCGTGCAACATCCGGTCTTGCAAAAGGGCGCCCGGTACTGGGTCGTCGCCGCGTCAACGGTGGAGACATTTGCGGTGTGGTCCCTCAACTCGACAGGCGACATCGGCCCGCATGGCCAACGTGCAGATCGCGGTGAATGGAAGATCAGCAATACCACGCGCTGCGCCTTTCGAGTGACGGGTACACCGGCTGGCCGCGGTCGCTAACGAGGCGTAGCGTCCACGAAATGCCGTTTTATTCGGCCCAGGTGCTTCTCATCGCCTCGGACCGCTGTCAGTAGCGGCCCTTAAATCGGGAGTGCAAGAACCCGCAATTGATCTGCGCGTAGTTCGTAAAACACCGCGGGCCGACCCCTGTGTAACGGAGCCGGCCGGCGGGCAGCGAGTTTCGAACTGCATCAACCGCCTCCCCTTGCGCAATTCGAACTTTTGACCCAGTTGGGAACAGGTCGGAGTTGTCAACTACTGGGTCAAGCATCGTTCGACCTGTTTTTCACGGCGTTTTCTAGAGACATGAGAGATCGCTTGTGCAGTTCACAGCCGGGGCGGAATTTCGAATGTTCGAAATCGGCGTCCGCTGGGCGCTGCCTTCGCCGTCGAGGCGCCGGGTCGGAGCGGCGGGTGAACCGACTCGAACGTCCGTGCTGGGCGCTGCCAGCCGAGCAGGTCGGTGTGGTCGAAGTGGCGGATCATGGCTTGGTCTTCCAATGAAGTTGAGCGTGCCAGCAACGTCTTTGTTCCTGCCAGTCCCAGCGCGCGGCGATGGCCAGGAGCGTGGCTACGGAGATTGGGTCTGGGCCGTGTCGGGTTCGGCAAAACAGAATGGTTTCCTGAAGATCGGGCGCCAGATAGCGTAGGCGCATGATTTGGCTGATGCGAGCGCGGCTGACCTGGCCCAGACGCGCCAGTTCGGCGTAGTCGGTGACCACGCCCTCGGCGATCAATTGTTCGAAACGATGCGCCAGGGCCAACAGACGTGCCGCCCGCGGCACCCGTCCGTGGAGTTCACTTGGAGCGCGTCGACGCGACATGGAAGACCCTCTTCTTGTTTCCGAGATCGACTACCGGTTCCGCCGCTGGATCGTGGAAGTGAATCGTGACCTGGCGGCGCGGACCATCGAAGTCGATTCGAGCGATGAGCGTTCCCAGGATCTGGGCCGATCCGTGTTGTCGCCGTGCCAGTTGATCTAAGACGACACTTTCGATAGAGGCCGCGGCTACGGTCAGGGATTTCCCCGACGGATGCTTCCAAGTCTGACGACAGACGTAGTAGCGATAGCGCTTACCATGACGCGAGGTGTGCGTTGGCGTCATCAACCCACCGCAGGCCCGACAATATAGCAAACCTTGCAGCAAGGCGCCCGAAGGCGAACGCGCTGTCGACGCTGAACGCGCCCGGCGCGCGAGGATGGCCTGGACCTTGTGCCAGGTGGCGGTATCGATGATTGCCGGATGCTCGCCGTCGTGGAGTTCGCCCTGGTAGCCGACCTTGCCGATGTAGATGGGGTTGGTGAGCAAGCGTTGGACGCTGACCGTGGTAAACGGTTCTCCGCCCCGTTCGATGCCGGCGCGAGTGGTCCATGCCTTGTGCTGCCATCCGCGGCGGTGCAATTCGGCCACCACCGGCCAGAGCGACTGCTTGTTCAACAACAAGGTAAAGATATCGCGTATCCGTCGGGCCTCGTCTTCATTAACCACCAGGCGGCGCTGGAGCGGATCAAGATCATATCCCAAGAGGTGCCGGCCGCCGGTCCATTTGCCTTTGCGGCGGGTGGCGGCCATCTTGTCGCGGGTGCGTTCGGAGATGATCTCCCGCTCGAACTGGGCAAACGACAAGAGCACGTTCAAGACCAGCCGACCCATCGACTGGGCCGTGTTGAACTGCTGGGTCACGGAGACGAAGGAGACCTGGTGTTTATCGAAGGTATCTGAAGGTCTTGGAACGGCGCGGGCTGCTCGACGCATGGCACGACCGACGGATCACCTCCGGCGAGGAATGGAGCGGGCAGATCAGCGACAGCCTTGAGCGGGCCGATATTGTTCTGCTTCTAATCAGCGCCGATTTCATGGCCTCCGACTATTGTTACGAGATTGAGACCAAGCGTGCCCTTGAGCTTCATGCCGCCGGGAAGGCCGTTGTCATCCCCGTAATCCTCCGCCCCGTCTCCTGGCGGAAAGCGCTCGCCGCGAAAACGAGGTCCGGTGCGGAGATAAACTCATGCGTCATGGCCATTGGAAACAAGTCCCGGCAAGATGCGGAAGCCGACGGCACGCATTCGACAGGCGCCAACGGCGACGACAACACCGGCATCGACGACGAAGACGGCATCATCTTCGGCACGATTCGCGCCGGCCAGCTAGCGGCGGCCGCGATGGTCAATGTGCGTGGAGGCGCCGCCAAGCTGGATGCTTGGATCGATTTCAACCGCGATGGGGCTTGGGGCGGGCCGCTGGAACAGATCGCGGATCGCGTGCCGCTGGTCACGGGCGACAACACATTCACGTTCGACGTGCCCAGTTGGGCCGCGGATGGGACGACCTATGCCCGGTTCCGGCTGAGCACGGAAGGCAACTTGGGCGTGGGTGGAGTGGCGGCCGACGGCGAGGTGGAGGACCACGCCGTGACCATCCTGCCGCCAAAGCCGGCGTGCGGCTGCTTCAGCGCCCACACTGTCAGCACCGCGGCGAAGGCGCCCCTGAGCGTGTTTGCTTCGGATGTGGACGGCGACGGCGACACCGACGTCCTCTCCGCGTCCCTTATTGACAACAAGATTGCTTGGTACGAGAACGATGGTAACCAGAACTTCACTCCCCACACCATCAGCACCGGCGCCAACTAGGCCCGGAGCGTGTTTGCTTCGGATGTGGACGGCGACGGCGACACCGACGTCCTCTCCGCGTCCCTCATTGACGACAAGATTGCTTGGTACGAGAACGACGGTAACCAGAATTTCACCCCCCATACCATCGGTAGCGCCGCCGACGGGGCCTACAGCGTGTTTGCGGCGGACGTGGACGGCGACGGCGACACCGATGTCCTCTCGGCGTCCGTGTATGACGACAAGATCGCCTGGTACGAGAACGACGGCAGTCAGAACTTCACCGCCCACAGCATCAGCACGGCCGCGAATGGGGCCGTTAGCGTGTTTGCGGCGGACGTGGACGGCGACGGCGACACCGATGTCCTCTCGGCGTCCGTGTATGACGACAAGATCGCCTGGTACGAGAACAACGGCAGCCAGAGCTTCAGCGCCCACAGCATCAGCACCGCTGCGGGCGCGGCCCGGAGGGTGTTTGCGGCGGACGTGGACGGCGACGGCGATACGGACGTCCTGTCGGCGTCCTTCATCGACGACAAGATCGCCTGGTATCAGAACGACGGTAGCCAGAACTTTACCACGCACACCATTAGCACTGCCGCGGACGGGGCCCACAGCGTGTTTGCGGCAGACGTGGACGGCGATGGCGACACCGACGTCCTGTCGGTGTCCTCCAACGACGACAAGATTGCCTGGTACAAGAACGACGGGTCCGCCAGAAGACAGCCACGAAACGAAAACCTGACGACACTGGCGGGCGGATGCTCCGTTTCCGACTTACCCTTCTGATACTCCGAAAGGCAGGGCCGAGAGAATCGCCTATCTCTCGGCCCGTTTCTTTTCCCGACTCACGTTTCACACTATCCGGATTCTCAAACTTGACCGCTCCACGCAGTTTGATTTGAAACTCGGTCCAGCCGCCCACGACGCGGACCCACTGCGGCGGCGGGGTGCGCTGTGCTTGCCCGCGCAACATCGTGAGAGCGTCGGCCAGCGACGGGGATGGGCGCGATACCACGACGACCGGTCGAGAGGTGGTTATTCTTGCTGGCGAAAATCGAAACGCCGACGGCGCAGTAAGCGGCGCCAATAGTGGCGTCCTTGCGTGAGAGCCTTGAAGAACCTCACGCAAGGACGCCGTGACGCCTCAGCCGGCTAGCGCCGGCCGCTCAGGTTGCGGCGTTTGTTGAGTTTGTTGATGGGCGTGTCGGAATCGACATCGGCGGTGATCAAATGTGCGAGGTTGCTCTCGACCGGAACCGGCGGCGGACTTTCCGGCGCTGGAGTCGAGGCCGGAACCGAAGTTATCCGATGTTTCCGACACGTCGGCTATCCCCGGGGTATCCTGGCCCCAAGATTGGATCCCGGTGAATCCACTGCCTGAGGCGCCGTACAGTGACCACACACGGCCGGTGTCGACTATCGAGGTACCGATGTCTTCTTCTGGGGCACTGATGACCAGATCATCTCGGCCATTGTTGTTGAAATCGCCGGCCGAAAGAGTTTGGCCGAAGAGATCTGTGTCCTCGGACGCATCGCCGGTGCCTAGGGTGTCTTGGGTGATGATCACCGCCGCGGTCGTGGTTAATCCCGAACTGTCGGCGTAGAGCACGATGACCGTTCCGGCGGCGTTTACCGACCCTACGTCTTCGAAGGGAGCACCCACGGCAACGTCTTTAAAGGTGTCGGAGTCAAAGTCGCCGACGGCCACCGCGTATCCCCAATAATCAAAGGGCTCATCCGCGGCTCCGGAAATCGAACCTTGCGTAAAGAACTGGCTGCCCGCGGCGGCAAGTCCGCCCGCCGAGCCGTAAATGACATGCAACGCGCCCGCGTCCGCTTGGATCGCCACGTCCTCCAGTGGTACCCCTATAACCAAGTCCGCGAAGCCGTCATTGTCAATGTCGCCCGCGGCGAGGCCGCGGCCGAACTGCTCATTGAATTCGGCGGCGTCTGCAATTGAAGTCGAATCTTGCGTCCATTGCTGGCTGCCGGCCGGGCTGATACCGTTGACCGAACCATAGAAGACATTGACGGTGCCCGCATCGGCGACGGATGGTGTGTCCCCGTTGATCGCGCTGACTGCCAGATCGTCACGCGCATCGTTGTTGAAGTCGCCGCTCGTCATTGAGAACCCGAAACGGTCTAAGTTGTCACCCGTCCCGATGACGTTGGGGCTATCGAGGTCGAAAGTCTGGTTTCCCGGTGGCTTGATACCTTGTCCGCCGCCGTAAAAGATGTGAATCCCGCCCGCATCCCCTTGTCCGGGCAAATCGTGACCCAGCACACCCACAGCGAGGTCCGTAAATCCGTCGTTATTGAAGTCTCCGGCTGCCAAGCTACTCCCGAATAAATCGCCGGGTTCACAGATGTCTCGGACGCGGTTGATGTTCCGGTGCATGACGTAATCGTTGGCGCTGGTTAAGCCCGCAGCGGAACCGACGATGAAGTGGACCATTCCTGCGTCGATGACCGTACCGACGTCTTCATTGGGTACCCCGACCGCGAGGTCCGCGAAGCCGTCGTTGTTGAAGTCGCCACCGGCGAGGACGGCCCCGAAGTTGTCGCCCGTTTCTGAGACATCGGTGCCGACCAGATTCTGGGTCCAGATTTGACTACCGGTTACCGTCAGGCCGCTTGCCGATCCATAAATCACATGCACCGTGCCTTCGCCGTTGTCCTCCCCCGGCACGCCGATGGCCATGTCGTCGAAGCCGTCGCCGTTGAAGTCGGCGTAGATTGACAGTAGCCGCCGGGCTTCGAGGGTTTCCAGTCGAGGGCGCCAGTTGGTTTTCTTTCGCGTGTACATTGTGAGTTTCCTTAGTCAGTGGTTCATGGTTTCTCTGCGCTCTCTGCGTCCTCGGCGGTTAAGAACAAACCGCAGAGCAACGCAGAGAGCACAGAGGAGAACTAACGTCGGCCACGTGATTGGCGGCGCTTGTTGAGTTTGTTGATGGGCGTGTCGGAATCGAAATCGGCGGTAAGAAGATGAGCGAGGTCCTGGCGTCCGGAGCCGCTCGGCGCCGACTTGCCGCCGTTGGCGTCGAGGCCGCCGCCGAAGCCGTCGCCGGTTTCCGCGGTGTCGGAGATACCCGTGATGTCTTGATTCCACGTCTGCGGCGGCAGAGCACCCAAGCCGTAAACCACGTACACGGTTCCCGCATCGACGGCAGTGCCAATGTCATCGTCCGGCGTGCCGATGGCGAGATCGGCCGAGCCGTTTCCGTCGAAATCGCCGGCGCTTATTGATTCTCCAAAGTGGTCGTCTGTTCCCGCCGTAGCGCTGAAGAATCCTTGCGTAAGTTTGGAGCTTCCGGTCGTCGAGATTCCTGTCGCGCTGCCCATGGCCAGGATCACCGCGCCCGCGTTGTTGGGGGCACCGGTCTCTTCAAATGGAATCCCGATGGCGATGTCGCCAAATCCGTCGTTGTTGAAATGACTCGCGGACAGTGCGGCGCCGAATTCGTCGCCGGCCGCACTCGAAAAGCCGAAGTCGCTCTGAGCCATCCAGTCTCCGAAGCCTAGAGTCGTGGCGGACCCGTGAAAAATGACGATATAACCACCTTGAAAGGAACCTGGAGCACCCGCGACCAGGTCGTCTCGGCCGTCGCCGTTGAAGTCGCCAATGGCTAAGGCTCGACCCATTTCTGTACCTTCGGCCGCGGAGTCGGCTCGAAATTCACTTCCGGTCTGGCTCAGGCCATTGGAAGAGCCATACATCACGCCGACCCGTCCTTCGTCAAGGTCGATGCCGTCTTCCGCATATGGAATTCCGATAGCGAGGTCGTCACGCCCGTCGCCGTTGAAGTCTCCAGCGGCGAGGGCCGACCCGTATTGGTCCCCGGCGAACGCCGTCCCATTCATTAATGGCGTGTCCAGGTTGAATGTCTGGTTTCCTGGTGGCTTAATGCCCTGACCGCCGCCGTAAAAGATGTGCACGCCACCGGCGTCGACTTTTCCGGGGATGTCCTGGCCAGGAACGCCTACGCCGAGATCGATGAAGCCGTCGTTATCCCAGTCCCCTGCCGCTAGGCTCGTACCGAACAAATCACCCGTCTCGGCAATGTCGCGGACGCGGTTGGTGTCCTGGTGCAGGACGTAATCACCCGCTCCGGTAAGCCCTGTCGCGGAGCCTAGAATGAAATGGACCGAGCCCGCGTCGATCGCACTCCCGATGTCTTCGCCGGGCACGCCAACGGCGAGATCGGCTCGGCCGTCGTTGTTGTAGTCGCCGGACGCCAGGCTCGCGCCGAAGTTGTCTCCGGCTTCGGAGGAATCGGTGCCCAAAACCGTCTGAGTCCAACTCTGGCTGCCTGTGGAGGTGAGGCCCGTCGCCGAGCCGTACAGCACCTGCACCATGCCGGCCCCGTTGTCTTCACCGGGCACGCCGATAGCCAGATCGTCGCGGCCATCGCCGTTGAAGTCGGCGTAGATCGACAGTAGCCGACGGGCTTCGAGGGTTTCTAGTCGCGGGCGCCAGTTGGTTTTCTTTCGCGTGTTCATTGTGAGGTTCCTTAAGTTAGTGGTTCATGGTTTCTCCGCGCTCTCTGCGTCCTCGGCGGTTAAGAACAAACCGCAGAGAACGCATAGAACGCAGAGGGGAATTAACGTCGGCCACCTAGTTGGCGGCGTTTGTTGAGCTTGTTGATGGGCGTGTCGGAATCGACGTCGGCGGTAAGAAGATGAGCGAGGTCCTGGCGTCCAGTGCCGCCACCGGGTGCGGACTTGCCGCCGTTGGCATCGAGGCCGCCGCCGAAGCCGTCGGCGGTTTCGGACGTGTCGGCGATACCGGCGCTATTCTGATTCCAGGTCTGAGACCCAGCGCCACCTAAAGCGTATCCCACGTACACCGTGCCCGCGTCGATAACCAAACCGACATCATCGTCCGGCGTGCCGATCGCTATATCGAATCCGCCTGCGCCGTCGAAGTTGCCCACACCGAGTGTTTCACTGAAATGATCGTCGGCCCCTGGAGTGGCCCCCGCGCCGGCTTGCGTAAGGGCTGGATTCGGTGTCTGCACTAACCCTGTGGCGTTGCCTATGAGCAGGAGCCCTTGGCCGATGTTGGCGACGGCTCCGGTTTCCTCGCCCGGAACTCCGATGACTACGTCATCGAAACCGTCGGCGTTGAAATCGCCGGAGGCCAATGCCGCTCCCATATTGTCGTTGGCTTCGGCGACAAGGCCGCTGCTGATGTTATGCTCCTGGTGTCCCGTTTTGTGAACCAATCCGGTCGCAGTGCCATGAAATTCGGCAATAAGGCCTGCGGCTGTTGCACTCCCCACGTCACAGAACGGGGCGCCCACGACGAGATCGTCTCGGCCGTCGCTGTTGAAATCGCCAACCGCCAAGGAAGTGCCGGCTCGCGCTCCCGCAACGGTCAGAGCTGACTGATTCTGACTACCGGCCGGTGTCAGACCGGACGCGGAGCCGAAAATAGTTGAAAACATTCCTTCGTCTACATCCGAGTTGAAGTCCGCAAACGGAATGCCGATTGCCAAATCCGACCGACCGTCGCCATTGAAGTCCCCTGCGGCCAGAGCGGTTCCATACTGGTCACCGACCGCTGCCGTTCCAGCCATGGCGGGGCTATCGAGATTAAATGTTTGATTTCCCGGCGGCTTGATGCCCTGCCCGCCGCCGTAGAAGATGTGCACGCCGCCGGCGTCCGCCTTGCCGGGGATGTCCTGTCCGGGTAGGCCAACTCCCAAGTCGTCGAACCCGTCATTGTCGAAGTCGCCGGCCGCCAGAGCCTTGCCGAAAAAGTCGCCGGTCTCGGCGATGTCGCGAACGCGGTTGATGTCCTGATGCATCACATAGTCGCCCGCTCCGGTAAGCCCAGTGGGAGAACCCAGGATGAAGTGAACTAGTCCGGCATCGGTGGCCGCACCGATGTCTTCGCCCGGCACACCCACGGCCAGGTCGGATCGGCCGTCGTTGTTGTAATCTCCGGCCGCCAGCGCTGCGCCGAAGTTGTCGCCGGCTTCCGATACGTCGGTTCCTAAGATCGTTTGGCCCCAGGTTTGGCTGCCTGTAGCGGTAAGTCCTGTCCCCGATCCATAAAGGACCTGCACGATGCCGGCACCGCTGTCTTCGCCGGGGACGCCGATGGCGAGATCGTCGAAGCCGTCGCCGTTGAAGTCGGCGTAGACCGACAGCAGCCGGCGGGCTTCGAGGGTTTCCAGTTTGGGCCGCCAGTTGGTTTTCTTTCGCGGTTTCATGTTCGTTCTCCGATGAAAAAGTGTGATGAATGGTTGCAAGGTTGTGGCATTTAGCCCCCCGTGAATCACGGAGGGCTAAATAAAGAGCGGAGAGAATCGGAGTCGGTTAACGCCGGCCGCTCAGGTTGCGGCGTTTGTTGAGTTTGTTGATGGGCGTGTCGGAATCGACATCGGCGGTAAGAAGATGAGCGAGGGTCCTGCCGTCCGGAGCCGCCGGGTGCGGACTTACTGCCGTTGGCGTCGAGGCCGCTGCCAAAACTGTCGCCGGTTTCGGCGGTGTCGAAGATGCCGGTGGTGTCTTGATTCCAGGTCTGCGGTGTTGGACCGACTATCGTGTAAATGACGTACACGGTTCCCGCGTCGACAGCGGCGCCAATGTCCTCGTCCGGTGTACCAACAGCGAGGTCGGCCGTGCCGTTTCCGTTGAAATCGCCTGCGCCTAACGACTCTCCAAAATGGTCGTTCACTTCCGAAACAGCGCTCATGCTCTCTTGAGTAAAGTTGGCATCGCCGCTGGTCGTAATTCCCGATGCGCTTCCGTGGACAACATCCACCGAACCGGCGTCGGCGGTGGCGCCGACGTCTTCGTCCGGCGCTCCGATCACCAAGTCGTCAAATCCGTCAGTGTCAAAGTTGGCCGCGGTCAGGGCGGACCCCCAGTGATCGCCTGTTTCGGCGCCGCTCGGAATGAAATCTGATTGATGGAACTTCTGGAATCCGGGTACCGTAAGGCCGGTCGCGGTTCCGAATAGAATCGTCACGGTCCCCGATGCGGGAGTAAGTGCAGCGAGTTCCCCAAACGGAGCGCCCGCGGCCAGGTCATCGCGCCCGTCGCCGTTGTAATCTCCGGCGGCAAGCGCGCTCCCCCATTTGTGTCCGGCTCCAGATCCCGGATCTGTATGGAGTTGACTGCCGACTGGCGACAGGCCGTTCGCTGATCCGTGCATGACGGCGACGTGACCGAAATCACTAGCCGTTGAGTTCGGAACACCGATGGCCAGGTCGGCTCGGCCATCCCCATTGAAATCTCCAGCAGACAGCGCGGAACCGTATCCATCCCCTGCGTCCGCCGTGCCACTCATGGCCGGGCTGTCCAAGTTAAACGTCTGATTACCCGGCGGCTTGATGCCCTGACCGCCGCCGTAGAAGATGTGCACACCGCCGGCATCTACCTTGCCGGGGATGTCCTGTCCGGGCACGCCGACACCCAAATCGACAAAGCCGTCGTTGTCGAAATCGCCGGCCGCAAGGCTCTTGCCGAAATTGTCGCCCGTTTCGGAGATGTCGCGGACCCGGTTTGTATCCTCATGCAGGACATAGTCGCCCGCTCCGGTAAGCCCGGTCGCGGAGCCAAGAATAAAGTGCACTAGGCCTGCGTCGGTCGCCGCGCCGATGTCTTCGCCGGGAACGCCAACGGCCAAATCGGTGAAGCCGTCGTTGTTGTAATCGCCCCCTGCCAACGCTGCCCCGAAGTTATCACCGGCCTCCGAGGTGTCGGTGCCCAAGATAGTCTGACTCAAGGTTTGGCTGCCTGTGGCCGTGAGTCCTGTCGCTGAGCCGTAAAGTACTTGGACCAAGCCCGCGCCGCTGTCCTCACCGGGCGTGCCGACGGCGAGATCGTCGAAGCCATCGTTATTGAAGTCCGCCCACACGGTTGTCAACAACCGCCGCGCTTCGAGCGTTTCCACATTGAGCTTTGCTCGCCGATTCATGTTGAGTTTCTTGTGCCGACGCATCGTTTAGTTTCCCTTGTAGCGGACCCTACTTGCGACTCCGAACGGCCGGGTCCAAACTGCCGTGTCGGATACGAGTATCTTGTTCACGCAGTGGAAATAACCATCCGCGCCGACAACCCTTCATGGATTGCGATTTTTTCTTGGGATTTCTGGGGAAAACTCCGTGGCCGTTTGCGAGAATGAGGCCGTCGATTTAGAATGGCTGCGAGTGTAAGGACTTATGGCGGCAGAATCGGTGACCACGCAATTGTCCACCCGCGGGGTCACGATGTCAAATGGAAATCGGTCGATGTCGCGGAGCGGCCAATAGTCAGTCTCCTGTGAAAGGCGCTTCGCAGAATCACCGAAAAGCGAAGCCGGAACGCAGCTTGCCGTCCAGACCGAGGATAATCGCATTTCGATCATCGACATTGATACGGGTAAGACGATACGAACACTTACACCACCGAGCGAAGATACACCGGACGAGAAATCGCGCCCAATGCCTGGAATCTTTAGCAGCGACGGTCAGTCGCTGTTACTCCGAGGGAAGACGCTCGCGTTATGGGACGTGAGGACCGGCGAACGAAAAAGTTCATGGAGCCTGGCGGAGAAAAAGGTGCTTGAAAAACCGAACACGAAAGAACCCGGCTCCTTCGAACGGATCACGTCGTTTGCTTTATCTCCGGACGGGACAAGCATCGCCTTAGGGTTGCTCAAGGACCGACCGCACAAAGAAGGCGCCCATCCATGGTTCGGCCGAATGATGGTCACAGAAACCGCAACGGGCAAACTCCTGCATCAGCAAGACGTCGAGGATGAAGTATTCGATTGTGTGGCCTTCAGTCCGGACGGCAGATTGCTTGCCGCGGGCGGCACTTGGACAACGTACGTATGGGACGCGAAAAGCTTGAAGACCCTATCGCGGCTCGAGGGACAACACGGCAAAGTAAAAGCCCTCGCATTCACGCCGGATAGCCAATCGCTCGCTACGGCCAGCGCCGATAGTACAACGTTGATCTGGGACCTGCCCAAGTAATGTGGTGTGATCATATCGTGCGCCGGAGCATTAAGGTGTTCACAACCATGCCATACCGGCCAGTCTACTGGGAAACTCTAAAAGTCGGCGCAGCAAACGCTCCAAGGCCGCGCGACGAACCTGTAACGGCTAAATTTACATCGTGCGGTTGTCGACCCGACGCTTGTGTAATGTCTAGCCGTTGCTTGACTGGCTCGAATCCGCTGTCACGAGAAATCTGGGTGGTTTTCTAGTATTTGTTGCCTGTTCAAAGGCGTAGGCCAGTCGAAGCAGCACTGGTTCGCTCCACGCTCGGCCGAAGAACGAGATTCCCACGGGAAGACCGGACACAAAACCCGCGGGTACGGTGATACTCGGGTAGCCAGCTACGGCCGCAGCCGGCGAGCTGCCACCGATGAAATGATCTCCCAGAATGAAATCGGTCATCCACGCCGGACCTTCCGTTGGCGCAACGATTGCATCAAGCAGATGCTTGTCCATCACTGCGTCGATGCCGTCGGTGCGCATTAGCCTTTGACACAAATCCAGCGCTTGTCGATATTCCATTTCCGTAAGCGGTCCTTTGGTTTCTGCCTTTTCCAAGCGATCCTGACCGAAGTATGGCATCTCCCGCGCGCGATTCGCCTCATTGAATTTGATGATTTCCTGAAGCGAATGTACCGGCGCCCGCGGACCCAGCCGCGCGAGATACGCGTTTATTCCTGCCTTGAACTCGTACGTGAGCACGATAGCTTCTGGGTCACCTACCTTATCCATGTTCGGAATGTCTGCGGGGTCAACTAGCAATGCTCCTTGGCGCTGCATGGTATCGAGTGCGGCACGCATCACTTGATCAACTTCTTCGTGAAAACCAAAGAAATTGCGCAACACCTATTCGCGCGCCACGGAGTCCTCTTGGGTCTAGAGACGCCGCATAGTCTGCCTCTTGCTTTCGGTATCTGGTCGATGTCGCCGGATCATCCTTATCGGCGCCGGCGAGAACGCCGAGCAATATTGCCGCGTCGCGCACGGTCCGAGCCATCGGGCCCGCAGTATCCTGCGTATGCGAAATTGGAATCACGCCGGCGCGACTCATGAGGCCCACCGTCGGCTTGATTCCGACAATTCCGTTTACCGACGCGGGGCTCACAATCGAGCCGTCGGTTTCCGTACCCACCGCTACTGCACATAGATTGGCTGACACCGCCACCGCCGAACCCGAACTCGACCCAGATGGATTGCGGTCAAGCGCATATGGATTCTTTGTCAATCCGCCTCGACCGCTCCATCCACTCGTGGAACGACCGGAACGGAAATTGGCCCATTCGCTGAGGTTTGTTTTTCCCAAGATAATGGCGCCGGCCTGGCGCAGGCGATCAACGATGAACGCGTTTTTCAGCGGTCTCGCGCCGACCAGCGCGAGGGAGCCCGCCGTCGTACCCATCTGATCGGCCGTATCAATATTGTCTTTGATCAGTATTGGAACGCCATGTAGCTGGCTACGAGGACCCTTTTCTTTCCGTTCTTTGTCGAGCACTGCTGCCAATGCCACTGCCTCGGAATTGAGTTCGATCACACTTTGGAGCTTTAGGCCATTTTTGTCGACTCGTTCGATGCGCCAAGGTATTTCTCGACGACCGACTTAGATGTCCACTCTCCGGAGGTCATGCGCGCTTGAAGGTCCGCGATGCTGGTTTCCTCCAGATCAAACGACGTAACACTGCTGCTCGTCGACACAAACAGTCCGGTGGAGACCGCCGTAGGTGGTGTGGCCGGCGTACTCGTCCCACACCCACTCGATGACCGGGCCGCCCAGCCGTCGCTCAAATTCCGCGAGAACCTGTCCCGCCACCCGGGTTCGACGGCCGACCTGATGCTCCCGCAGTTGCCGTGCAGATTGATCGTCCAGCCGACGACGAACTCCCACTGCCCTTTGTTGACCTCCGGCGGCCGCTTGTGTGCCAGCGAGTGAATGTCTTGCCGGACTCGACCGTACCACCTGCTGTGAGACCGAATCGGCTCGACGTACCGGGACCAGACGAACAGCACACCAGCAATGGCGATCATGCCGCCGATGAAGAGCACGATTCCACTACGTCGTCGCATCGGTCGCCTCTCGCCGAGCGGCGGAAGATCATCGTGGTCCACCCAAATTGCGGGACGCATGGCCAAGCGCAGGGACGGCAATGAATGCATCTCCAGCCCGCACGACAATCGGCTCCGGCAAATCGACCCAGCCGTCTTCGCCGACGGAAGCTGTTGCAAGCAGGCCGACGCGCTCGCCCGTGTCAGCATCAATCTTGAAAACGGAAACGCCACTTCCCATCGGAACGCCTTCGAGATGAAAACAGTCGATGATCCGGTCGTCGGAAAAACGAAATGTGAAACAATCGTCTTCGTAAAGCGGCGTCATGCTGACTTCCTCAATCGGATCAGCGCAGCCTTAGTTCTCTTTTTTTCTCACCGGCAGCTCGGAAACCCGGATGTCGCGGAACAATAGATCTGTGCTCGGATCGTGTCCCTGGATGGAAAGGTGGCCTTTGGTGGTCCGCAGCCCGTTCCGTGGATTCTCGTTCGGCTTGCGGTCATCTGTCCAGTCGACCACGTGGTAGTCGTTCACCCAGGTAGAGATGTGTGGACCGTCCGCGACCACGGTAAGAGTGAACCACTCATTGTCACTGCTGATAACCTTGCGGGCCGGCACCCGGCGGTAGATCCCCCCGGTGCCATAATCCGCGGGCTTCGTACGGTCGTTGTCCTTGTAACGGTTATGGATCTGGGCCTCATATCCATTCTGGTACTGGCCTGGAATGCAACGGAAGAAGACTCCGCTATTGAGCCACTTCCCGTTGGTCTTGCAATCCAGTTGCAGCACGAAGTTGTCGAACTGCTTATCGGTTTGCAGATCGCCCGGGCCGTTGGTGAGGCGGATCTCGCCGTCATCCGTCACCGCGAACTTCGACGCCTCCCGCTTGGTTTCGCCCTTGAACGGTTTCCAACCAGTGAAATCCGTGCCGTTAAAGATCGGCTCAAGATGGCGACAGCAGTACCGCAGGTCGCGAAGCACAAGCTTTTGCTCGGCAGGGACGTGAAAGGCAATGGTAGTCGCCGGGGCGAAGTCACCCTGGACACCAAATCCTTTGGTGCCGCGTGCCCAAATGCTAATGTCGTTAGGTTCCACTTGGGCGGAGAACTGATGCCATCCTTTTTCTGTCTTCGGAGCCACATGTATGAATGGTCTCTCCTTATAAGCGTTGATGGTCAATAAGGCATCCTTTGCATCATCGGTCAGGGCATCGAAGCGGAGGTTGCCATATCCGAACCGTGTGTTGAACGTCGCCGTCGTCGGCTTTGGGCCCCCCAATATCAATTCGCCATCTTTCACTTGGGCTTCGCCATCGATGTGCCAGCCGAACGTGCTTTCACCGTCAAAGAGGAGTAACCAGAACCAGCGGCGGTCCTCGGTTTCTTGTGGCGACGGCGTATTCGAGTTCCCGTCCGAAATGCTACAAAAGAACGTAGACCCAACGGCAAGCGCAAGGATCAAGGCACTCGATAAGTACTTCACGGTTATCTACTCCAAACGAGTCGTGATTGGCCGAGCTCGCGGCGCCGCTTATACCAGTTTCGCGTTTAGATGAATCTCGGTGCCGCTAAGTGCCTTCGAGACGGGGCAGTTTTGTTTCGCGTCTAGGGCCTGTTTTTGAAAAGTGGCATCATCAATGCCGCGAATTTCGGCCTCTGTCTCAAGGTCGATTCTCGTGATGGCAAACGCGTCTCCGACCTTTTCCAGTTTTACTTTTGCAATGGTGTGAATGCGGGTCGGCGTTATGCCAGCGCGCGAAAGTTGGGCGGCCAGCGCCATCGTGAAGCAACCGGCGTGGGCCGCGCCGATAAGCTCTTCAGGATTTGTGGCCGATTGGCCTTCTTCAAATCGTGACTTAAACGAATAGGGGCCATCGAAGGCGCCGCTTCCGACTTTCAGCCGTCCGCTGCCTTGGGCCAGATTACCTTTCCATTCTGCTTCTGCTTTGTGGGTCGGCATAAAGTCTCCTTTCATTCGTGACTAAACTTGTACTGGATTTTGCCCCGCGTTCGGCCGGCGCGGGACAACGAGTTTGGCGACAAGGATCTGGACGGTTTCGCCGAGTTGGTTTCGGGTCTCACATCGGACCGTCGCCATGCCACGTTCCGGGTGCGATCGTGACGGTTTAAATTCAAGGACTTCGCTCTCGACGTGGAGGACATCACCCGGTCTAGTCGGCTTGGGCCAGGTGATTTCTCCGCCGGCCCCGATAAGCCCGCCAGAAATCGGCAAGCCGCTTGTCACCAAAAGCCGCATCGTGATCGCTGCCGTGTGCCAGCCGCTTGCGACTAGTCCTCGGAACATGCTGTCTTTTGCGACCGCGGCATCAAGATGAAACGGCTGGGGATCGAACTGCTTTGCGAAAGCCGTTATCTGCTCCTCGTCGATGAGATGCTTGTCGCTTGTGAATCGATCTCCAACATGCAAATCGTCGAGAAAGCGAGGCTCATGTCCGTCAACGTGATTTAGGTTCGTCACGAGGTCACTCTGGGGCGAAAGAAGGACTAGACATTGTCATGATAGGGCGGGCAGTGCCACGCGATCAGAAGAAGGAGCAACCACTCCGTGTCGCTTTGTCCCGCGTGTCGACCGGCCCGATGCTTCGCCTTTCGGTGATTTTGCGAAGTACGCCTAGTCTTGTTTCCGGTCATCGGAATAGCGCCGCGCTAGCCCTGTCACGGGCTAGAAGCTGATGCTGATAAACCCACTCTTCGAAATGTGGGCGTCTTGCGCTAATTGCGGGAAGGTTCCCATCGATGACTGATCCTGATGTACCCGCACTGCCGACGACGTCGGAGACAGTGACCGACAATACACTGTTCCAGTCTCCGATCTATTAGTGCGCCTAGCAACGCTCCGATCATCCCTCCAGCCGAAACGGACAAGAGTGTTAGTCGAGACAAAGAAACCCATGCTGGCAGTTCCCATGCAGCTACCGGGAAAAAAACCGCCGACATTCCGATCGCGGCGCAGATCGTTAACCACTTCCGTCGCTTACACGGAAGTGCACCTACCGCACAAACACATCCAGGGCAGCTAGGCCAATCGATAATCGCGGGTTCGGTTTGACTCGCCGGTTTGAAAACAGGCGTGGGAGAGTCGCCTACGCAAAGATATCGGCACCGACAGGTCGAGCAAATCTCAAGGTGCGAGTCCATATCTGTGATCCGCCACGCAACCAACGCCATGACGCGTCTGAAAAACTCCGAAGGAATCTTATGGAGAACAGCACTACTGGCTTCCCTTTGACCCCGCAGCGCTTGCTCAGTATCGGCACGGCGGGCAGCGACTACTACGTTGGGAACTCAGGCAGTCAGCTTGACAAACTCCCGCTTCCTCTTTGAATTTCGAGGGACAAGCCGTCAACAGTTCGTCCTCGGCAAAGGCGGCTGTTTTGTCCCTTGGCTCTTAATCTTCGTCATCCCCGCGATTGCCGACGGCTTTCTGCAGCAATTTCTGCAGTTCGCCAATCACCTTGGGATCGATATCCATCTCGACCTTACGCTCGCTTCGAATCAACAAGGCGAACTCACTTTCAGGATGGGTGGTAAACGTCTTTTTCAGATCTCCGAGCGATTCAATGCGGAGTTTGCTCTGCCTGCCAGCCATCGTGATATCTCCAGGTAAAAGATCGACTTTAATGCTCGTTATACGGCTCCGACAAAAGCAGGATCCAAGTGTTTTTGCACAAACCGGCAAGAGGGGATTTGGGTGCGCGGGCGTATTACTATGATAGGTGTAATAAGCGGTGGTCCTTGCACAACACGTTTCAAGAAAGGATTTGACGATGGCCAAGGGCAACAACTCCCAGGGCAAAGACAAGAAGAAAGCGAAGGCGAAGGGAAAGGCCCCTGCCAAGCCGGGGCCAAAGGCAGCTGTTACGATGAAAAGGTAGGCCCCATAATTTTGAGACTTCAACTCGTCCACCCGGCGCGGATCGCCGCCGAATCAACGTCGCTAGCGCGGTAGGTGACAGCCCCGGAGTCAGGCTTGGCGCTTGACTTCGGGGTTGTCTTTTTCGTTTGACATCCGCCGCGACAGCGGAGTGCGCGAGCGGGGCGTCGCGCAACACTGGGTGAGTCAAAAACGCTTGAACTCAGCCGGTTGGTGTCATGTTGCCGTGCCGTGGCCCCGCGCTTTTGCTTGGCAGCTAGAAATCGTTTGATCAGGTTCGGGAGTCAATGAACCGTTACTATGAATTGGAGAGGACCGGTAATCAGCGACCTCAGTTCCGGGTCGAGTGAATTCCGGAGCAACTGCAGCGCCGGCAAGGCGGGCGCAGGGCGCCATTTCCACGGACCAACCATGAAGGGTGATCAGTCGAACGGTTCGGCGTCCATCCGCGTCGGCTGCGCCGGGTGGTCGCTCCCGAAGGAACACGCAGGCCGATTCTCGCTCGAGGGCACGCACCTCCAGCGGTACGCAACACGGCTGCCGGGCGTGGAGATCAATTCGTCGTTCTACCGGCCGCACCGGCCGGACACGTACGCCCGGTGGGCGGCGTCCGTGCCCGACGACTTCGCATTCGCGGTCAAGGTGCCGCGGGAGGCGACCCACGAGCGCCGCCTGGAGGACACGGACGCTGTACTCGACCGCTTCCTCGCGGAAGCCACGCAGCTTGGCAAGAAGCTCGGGCCGCTGCTCGTGCAACTCCCGCCGAGCCTGCCGTATTCCGCTGCCGCCGCGGCGCGGTTCTTTGCCGCCGTGCGGGACCGGTTTGACGGCGACGTGGCGGTCGAGCCGCGGCAGCGGAGCTGGTTCGAGGCTCAGGCCGAGCGAACGCTCGCGAAGTACCGCATCGCCCGCGTCGCCACCGATCCGGCTGTCGTCCCGGCGGCTGCGGTGCCCGGCGGGTGGGGCGGCCTCGTCTACTACCGCCTGCACGGGTCGCCGCAGACGTACTTCTCGCCGTACCCGAGCGATGCACTCGATTCCATCACGTTGAAACTCCGCCGCGCTGCGCGGTCGGCTGCCGTCTGGTGCGTCTTCGACAACACGGCGCTGGGGCATGCCACGGCGAACGCGCTCGACGTGCTGGACTGCGTCCGGGCGACGTGAGTCGCCAACGACTTGGTGCGTGGTTCCACAACATAGCGCTGGGGAGGAATCGGCGCAAGCACCAAGTTGACGGACCATTGGCTTTTCTCAAGATCGGCATTCGGCGATCCGTGCGTTCACTGACTGCGCAGTAACGACGGATGAGCTTCGTCAAGCGTTGGGCGAGATTCAGTCGGGAGACGTGATCGAGTTCACCGCCGAGGGCGGGTTCCGCATGAAGCCAAAGAGCGTGCGGAGCACAAGTCGGCCACCGGCAAAACGGCGACGGAAGAAACCGCCGAAGTCGGCTTAGTGGCATTCGAAGTGCGCACGTTCCATCCGACCTTCCCGGTTACGCTGTTTGAGATTCCGCGGGTGGGGCGTACCGCGATTTCGAACATTCGAAATTCCGACCCAGGAGTGAGCTGCTCAAACGATCTCTGATGTCTCTAGAAAACGCCGTGAAAAACAGGTCGAACGATCCTTGACTCAGTAGTTGACAACCCAGACTTGTTCACAACTGGGTCAAAAGTTCGAATTGCGCAAGGGGACCCGAACGATGAATCGAAAACTCGATGGCCGCGGCGGGCGGCGGCACAGACAATAGTCCACGCCATCAACGAGAGCTTTGACGGCATCGTGCGCCCATGAAGTCTTTGCGGCTTAGCCGAGCGACTTGTTGTGCAGGATCGAAATGAGCGACAAAAGAAACTCAACGAAGCGTCGTCATTTTCGACCGAAACCCATTCGCGTTGAACCCGAGGCCGACACACCCGCTAAGTCGGGGACAGGATTCCCGAACTTGCGCACGATCTCACTGAAGAGAAACTCCGCCACTGGCTGTGGCAGCAATACAAAATCCCGCCGACCCAGGACTTAACGGCTGAGCAACTAATGTCTTTAACCCAGCCGGAACAAATTGAGTCTTCTGCCCCCGAACCCGGAGAGAACCTGGTGCTGGCGTTGTCCGGGGGTGGATTGAGAGCTACGCTCTTTCATCTCGGCATCTTCATTTACCTCGCTCATACGAATCGTCTAAGAGACGTGAGCGGTATCGTTTCGGTTTCGGGGGGGAGCATTCTTGCAGCCCATTTTGGCAAAGATTGGCAAACCGCGATTAGAGATCCTGACGGATTCATCGATGTCGCGACAAGACTTGTGAAATTTGCCCGTAGCGACATACGCCATTCCGTGCTGATACCCTGGCTCTGGTCTCGTCTTTGGCTCTGCTGGTGGGTACGCAAACTAGGGCGAACTGCCCGGTTGGAGCGAGCCTACAGAAAGCACTTTGGTGAGACAACGCTCGAAGACCTCGCGAACCTGAGCGGTCTACGCCTGGCACTGGTTGCAACCGATGCAATAAAGGAGGAGCGAATTGCGTTTACATCAGACCATGTAAAGAGATTTCCCATGAATCACGACGATGGGCCGCGTCAACCGGATCAAATAACTGCGCACGGCATACACGTGTCGTTGGCTGTGGCGGCTTCTTCCTGTTTTCCGCCAGTCTTCACTCGTATGTACTTGCACCATGACGATTTAGGTCTCAACTATAGCGAGTTTAAGGAAACACTTTCACTGAATGACGGAGGGGTCTCCGGCAATCGTGGGATTAAGGTGTTGCTCGCGCTGCGGTCTAGCAAAGCCTTCAGGGCACAGAAGATCTACATCTGTGACGCAGAATGTGCGCAACGGAGACGACCGAGCGGCACAGCGATTACCGATGTCAACGCACAGGGCAGAGTGATAAGCGAGTGGGAAAGAGAGCTTGTTAAATCCAACCCCACGTGGAAAACGATCAGCCTTTCGGAGCGCACGCAGGGATTTTTGGGACTCTCGCATCGAGCGCAGACTCAGCTAGCAGGTTTCCGAACGGACTTGGATGCACCATCATGGCAAGAGATGCATGCTCTAATGCTTCATGGCGCAACTTTGGCCAACCAAAAGGTGGGCGGAGAAATAACGACAACCGAGAGTCAACAGCACATTCAAGCCGTGATCTCCCAAATTCTGACCAACGCGGGAGCCCCGTTGTACCACGGCACTCCGCAAGAGTCGGAACTCAAGGGATGCTACAAGAGACCGATAGCGCGCGTGCTACTGCACCTGTTCTTGGTGTTGTGCGTGTTGGCGGCGGAATTATTCATCATCGTTACCTGTTGTCGCCTTCTAACAGCCTGGTTATTTGCGGATTCCGCCCGCGCTATTGCTGCTTTTGCGGTCAAGGAACCTTCGAATCAGCAGTTCATTCCGCGGGGTTCACAGATTTATCTCCAAGGGACGGGCCTTTCCCCCGGAGCCGCGCTCGAAGTCCGAGTGTGGCAGGTGTTACCGGACGGCACAAAAGTGCCCGTTCCACAAGGGCCTGCCGAACTGGACATTGCCGCGAATGGACAATGGCGCTTCAAATGGGTCGTGTTTGGCGAAGACGGTGAGCATGTGATAGAAGTCAGGCCCCGACGGAATCAGGCCGGGACTGATCTCTCAGTGCTGATACAAGTTTTCGTGGGGCCCGGAATGACGAGGCAAGTCGATGAGCCGCCCGAACCTGCCCAAATCAAGATTCGGATTCCCAAGATGCGACAGCCCGATGATTACTCTGCGGGAGCAACTGCGCTAATGGCAATTGGAAAGTATTCAGGACTGGGCCCAAAGACGATCGACGAATGGAAGCAAGGTGTCCGGGCAACCGCAGAGGACGGAGTATACTACAAAAACATTGTTCAGTATGCAGCCAAGCTTGGGATGCAACCGGCACTGAAGGTGGCCATGACGATAGATGACTTGAAGCAGGTGTTGGACGCTGGCAAGCCGGTAATCTGCTCAATCCAGGCTTATGCGGACGACCCAAGGGAATACGATGACCCCGCCAAAAATAGCAACGGGCATTATGTCGTCGCAGTTGGATATCAGAACGATGTGTTCTTTTTCATGGATCCGAGCTTACCGAACAAATATGGATCGTTACCTTGGCGAGACTTGGACAAGCGCTGGCGTGACAATGAAGGAACGTCCGTGAAACCCGAGATCTTCCGGCATTTGGGTATTGTCATACAGGCTCAACCGGCGTTCGAGATAATTCCTTGAGGGCCGGGAAAGGTTATGCAGAGGCAATGGCGGCGTGATGCTCCGACGAGGTGGTCAAACTCATATTCCAGTTCCCGCTGATTGCTGAAGTACGCGAGATCGATCCCTACGTCATACCCTCTGGCTCCTTAGAAGGGCTCCGTCTACACCCCAAGACGAACCTAAGTGAGAAACTGTGCGATTCCCGCAAGCAACTATTCGCCACAGAAGAGCCGTAATTCCATTCATAGGTCGGAACTGCAGAACGAAGCCACGTCTCATGCGAGAAGCGCTCAATCCACCGGCTGCCCGATCGCATCTGGATCTGTCCCTCCTCCATGCATGTGAGCATGAATTGTTGCTCTCAAGCCGCAAGGTCAACCGGACCGATAAACCTTAATGCGGAGCACACGACACGAGACCCCCCGGCGGCGTTCGTCGGGGTGTTTTCGTTCTTATGCCCGTACGGTAACCGAGGCGCTTAAGGTCGAGCGAGAATCCCGGCGCGATCACTTCACCATCATGGGCGCCGCCGATAAGTTCCGTGGCGTCCGCCAAACAACGATGCCACCGTGCGTTACCATTTCACTGGCGGAGACGACGCCGATTATCGACTACTCCATATGAGGACCCGCCAGTTCGCCCTAACCAGAAACCGCTCTCGATACTGCCCGAACCCACGCCTTTCTGAAGGACTCGCGACCTTGAACGGTATGCATTGATAGGCAACGCTGCAACCTGGACGTGGTTAGGCATTACCGGCAATGACCGAGACGCCGAAACGCCGGCGAGAATGCTTCGTTAGACTTCATTCCGCGATGAAAGAGATGTTTTCTCGACGGAGTATTGCAGGAAGCCGCCTGATTCCGATTTCTCAGAACAGAGGATTTGACAGTATCTCAGTCGCCGGGGCCATACCTTCTCAACGGCGGGAATCAGAAACTTAGCGAGATCGGGCCGCGCGGCGGGATTGGCGACGTCCAATCGGCATCATGGAGAAGCACCAACGCTGAGCCCGAAGCTTGATCCGTCACTACAAGCTCCGGATAGCGGTCGCTGTTGAGATCCCCGGCGGCGATCGCTTGGGCCGCAGTACTGGCGGTGTATGACAAAGGCGCTTGAAAGGTTCCGTTGCCGTTACCTAGAGCACGCTCGACGTGCTGCCATTGCAACTCGTGGTCGCGATATCCAGACGGCGATCCCGGTTGAAGTCCGCAACGATCGGGAAACACTGGTTTGTTCCCCCGGTCGCATAAAGGACGAAAGGTTGGAAACTCCCGTTGCCGTTCCCCAGCAAAACACTTGCCTTGGCGCCATCCAAGGCCACAACGAGATCGAGGCGGTTGTTCTTGTTGACGTCAGCGAGGGTATTACCCGTCGATAAGCCTCCTGTTGCGACGTCGTTCTTCGGAAGGAAGGTACCGTTTCCGGCGTTTAGTAGGACGCTCACCGATTGACTGTTTCGGTTGTCGACGGTGAGGTCCAGCCACCCATCGCCATTCAGATCGCCGATCGCGACGCCACGTGGCAGCGTACCGACGCTTAGCGGAACGGGCGCTTGATCGCGGGGGCAATGCCGGCGTTTGAATCGGCATATGGTTGAAACGTGCCGTTACCATTCCCCAAGAGAACACTGATCGTACCGCCTCCGCGATTCGCCGTCACGAGGTCGGTCTCCGCTTCAGAGGACTGGGCGATCGCAGCATGGCGACTAGCGACATGGCCATCAGCGAAAGACCGGCTGTCGCAATGCGAATATAAAGGAAAGAAAGCGCGCTTGGGAAAATCCAACAGCGAAGGAAGATTCATGGGAATCCCGGCCCACTACACTTCAAACGATAACTTCGTGTTTTTGCTCGGTGCTGGCGCTTCTGCTGGCTATGACTGTCCGGTCATGAACGGATTCATGGAGCGAGCAAGGCATAATTACTTCACCCGCGCATATAAACATCCAGCGGATGAACTCGTCCTTTGCTATCGCAGTCTGCTGGACTGTCAGGGAGATTGTCTCAGATCTTCTTGGGTTTTTAAGCGCAACTGGGAGAATATCGAAGAAATATATACCCAAGCCGACTTGTTTCGTCTCGCGAACCGTGAAAACGGTGCGGAAATGTGCAAACAGATTGCATGGTCGATCTGGGACGTTTATAGAAATGCCGACGTAAAAAAGGAAAACCGCAATTTTTACAAAATCAGCAGCCACTTAGTCACTCATGGCTTAAAGCCCATATTCATCACGACGAACTACGACACAGCGATTGAAAAGCAACTCGGCGAAGATGCAACTTCCTATCACTACCCAGGTTTCTCATACACTCGCCGACATGATATGTTTTCTCAAGCGGATGAGGAACCCGAGCGACCGAACGAATCCATCCCCATAGTCAAACTTCACGGATCAGTTAATTGGTTTCAGATGCCCGAAACGAATAATGCATGGCTTGGTGTGCCCTATAACAGTAAGCACGTGAGCTTTATGGATCCACCAAGACTTGACGAGCTTCGCGGCGCGTTGGGAGGACTCTACGCACCCACGTCCACCGGCGATGTAAAGGATATAACGCCCGCCATTATTCCGCCGATGCTCGGAAAGGAATCGCTCTCCGTCGTCATTGCCAGGCAGTGGGAAATAGCAATTCAAGCATTAAGCCTGGCAAGGCAAGTGTGGATAGTTGGTTATAGCTTCCCCAAGACTGACACCTTCATGCTTCGACTCTTGGATGCAGGATTAGGCGGGAACCGCCACCTCCAAAAAGTTGTTATTTGCGACAAGCAAATCCGCCCCGATTGGGAAGAGAGGCTGATCGACATGTTCGCCCCCGTTTTCTTACAACATCGCGTCGAGTATTGCCCGGTCGATGCACAGGAAATGTTCACTATGCTAGCTCACGACACCGGGAAAAGTTCCCCGAATACGTGGCCCAAGCAGATTCGGAGTGGCTTGTCTCGCACGCTTATCGATACGATTCGTAACGAGAAAGATGTCATGATGTAGCTTGCGTCCCACGCATTTTTTGCCGAGGGCTTGCCGGATCGTCCCCGACATAATGATGGTGCAGTGATCGCGCCGGGATTCTCGCTCGACCTTAGGCGCCTCGGTTTGGCGTTCGATGCCGTCTTGGACTTTTCTTGGGAAGCGCTGGGATTGAATTCAGAAGGGCCGCACATCACGATTGAGGGAGTCTTCCAAGGGCACGAAGTTTACGTCCAAATACTAGCTGAAGCGCCGGACGATGAAGCGCCCGGGCTAAAGCTGGATGCGCGTGAGAAGCCGCGGTCATCTGAATAAACACAAATCGCCAAGCGTGCTTCGAATTGTTTAGGATTGTCCACTTCGGTTCCGGAGAGTGGAGAAGGCAACGGATGGCGGATCAGATCATCGGCTATCGCTACTTCGCAGATGGAGTAACTCGACCCGTGTACCTGGATGAACAAGGCCAGTACATCGTCGACGAAGGCGAAAAGGTGGATGGTAGGTTCCTCGACATCCAGCACAGCGACGAGAAGCGTAGGCACGACACCTGACGACCTATCGACATCGCAGCCGTTGGGCGCCGGAGAAGCCATGACGCAAGCCCCGTTCGCACAGAAAGAGTTGTCCCTGCTCTCGGGAATACATGCGGACCCGAAGAACGACGCTCCGCGCTTGGTGTACGCCGACTGGCTGGATGAGAACGGAGAAGAGCGCCGTGCGGATGAATTTGCTAATGACATTGAAAAACGACTTGGTCGGATGGGCAAACCAACCACCGCAGCGGTTCGGCAGTTGCGACGGGAAATGAGCCGGCATGTGCGAGATTGGGAGGGGCGGTCGGTCATCGAAGTCGCCGAGCGATTGGTGCAGCGATCCCATTTCTTGCTTCGCTTCATAGCGTATGAATTGATCCTGTTTCATCGATCCGCCATGCGGGGGATACGCTCAAAAGATTTGGAGCGCCTGGGGCACGGGATAGACTCCTGGCAAGCCGTCGACACGTTTGCGAGTTATCTGTCCGGGCCGGCATGGCGAGAGGGCCAGGTACCTGACACGCTGATCCGTCGATGGGCGCGCTCCCCCGATCGATGGCGGCGCCGGGCGGCGCTTGTGAGCACCGTGCCACTCAACAACAAGGCACGTGGTAGCCGCAGCAAGCAAGGAGAACCGCAACGCACGCTCGACGTGTGCCGTTTGCTCATTCACGATCAGGACGACATGGTCGTCAAAGCACTGTCTTGGGCCTTACGGGAGCTTGCGAAGAGGCACCCCACGTCGGTGCACCAGTTCATGAGGCAATGCAAGGGTAACCTGGCTCCGCGCGTGGTGCGAGAGGTGGGTAACAAACTTAGGACAGGCCTCAAGAATCCGAAGAAGAAAAGGACGTAATGACGGAATCAGAATACGCATCGTTACACGAGTTTTATGGGCTACCGGTATTCAACAAAAATGACAAGGGAAGCAACTCGCTCCATCAGGTGGACGACCCAGGGTACACCGGCCGTGTTGTTGAAGTAGGCGCGTTAGAATTGGCGAGACGATATTGCTTGCGTAGCGATTTCACACCCAAAGGCGCGGTTCGTTATTCTGACGGCCACAATATGAATCTTCGCGTCTTCTTTTGGGAAAAGAGAATGGAGTAAGGCTTCGCTAAGGAGTTTTTTTCAGTCCCCACTTAGGCGTGTGCAAATGGAGCGTGCGTCGCAAGCCCCTGAACGACGTGAAGGATTACCAGTGCTCACGTTCAGTGCATGAGGTTTGGAACAAACCTCACTTGACCACTAACAGCGACGCTAATCGTGTCCTGGCTTTCGCAATTCGGTGATTCTGCGAAGCGCAACGTTTTGCGTTCTTGGTAGTTAATGGATTGCGGTGTGTGGGAGACGCGCCAGGTCCTGAACCTGAAAACGGCACATTAAGGTTGCAACGAACTTGCGTCTTGTTTGCGTTGCTAGCTATGTCCCAGCAACAAGTTGGGACCGTCGCTGCACTTCACTTGCGTTGTACGCGCGTGGCACTTGGATGGCCACCTCTGTCCCCAATTTGTCCCCAAGCAGCCCAGCACGGGCCAGCCAGCTCCCTCCACCCCGAGCGAAAACCTACTACGATGGTATTTGCGCGTAGTGGGAGGTGCGGGATGTCAAACAAACCGTTCGAAGCAAATCCGCTCAGGGGTACAGACGAGGCGGTCTGGCCGGGAAGTTCGCTAAACTGGTCGTCGCCGCGGATCGCGGTACATCTTTACCTAGAGTTACCCTTCTGGCTCATGATACCCGAGGGGCAATTCGACGTAGCGCACGGTGAGGCGACGCTAAAGATCGAGGTGGTGCACGGCTGCGAAGAGATTCAGCTCACTAGCACTCACTTGAAAAACCGCTCTTCGACGGCGTTCATCGTGAGGCCGGGCGACGTGCCCCCGTCGGCAATCCAGAAGCAAGTTGATCAGAGCAAAAGCGGCTGCTCCGCCCGAATTCACAGGACCACTTTCATAATCGAGACGACGGCCCTGCAGAGCGCGCTGGAAGGCGTCATGCACGAAAAGCCGCTCAGCCGCGGGCACGCGGCACATTATTTCACCGCACTCGTCGCGGGCCACCTTCCGGTCGTGAACGCACTCATTACGGCTTACCGACGGGTGTCCTATGACCCCTTCGTACAAGAAGTCACCGAAGCCACTGTGCCGATATGGTTCGTGCGGTTCAAGGATTACTTCCTGCGCGTGTCGATTTACCCGTATGCTGACCTGGAGTACCGTCTTGAACTGCAAAGCAAGCATGGAAAGTCAGAGCCGACGAATCTGGCCACCGTCGAAGAGGTGAGCCAGTTCCTTTTCCAGCCGGAGACGCCCGGCGAGACGATTCTCCTCGATGCTTGGAGCTACTTCTACGCGGGACGATTTGGCGATTCGATTCGAGCTCTCATCACCGCGCTCGAAGTGCTGCTCGAGGCAAAATACGCCGAGGCACTGCGGAAGAGCGGTAAATCGACAGTACAAGTCAAATGCGCACTCGAGATCACCGCCACGAAGTTCTTGACTCGACTGAACAACTACCTTCAGCTCGCGAAGCGGACAATCCCCGGTCCACTCCTCTCGTGGATTCCTTACATCAACGGCGTGCGGCTCCGGAACGAACTCGGGCAAACGCGCGAGCTGAGGCACAAGATTGTGCACGAGGGGCACCGCGTGAGTCACTTCGCCCACGGCCCGATGCTACGCGCGGCAGAAACGATGACGTGGCTATTCGACTGGCTCGACGACAATGAAGTTAACAGTATGAAGCGGTTCAAGCGGTACGACGTTAAAGGGATGTTGAAGGGCCGCATCTTGTTCGACGTTGAGTACGCGGCTGATGGAGTCAAGGTGGTCGAACGGCACGACATTCCGGCAGACGACGCCGAGGAGTTCTTGGCACATGACATGCTCTGGGGCACGCATCGCCGCGCGGTTCATGGCAGCGCCAAGGACCTACCGCTGTTCGTCAAAATGTCGCTCGCCGTCATCCTGGCGGACAACGCCGACATCATGGACGTGTTCATGAGCGATAAGGGACCGATCGTGGATCACGAAATACTGAATCCGCTCCCCGGGACCGCTCCGGAGCGATTCCGGTGCGACGTGGATGACCTGCTGGTGGCGGTGTTCGTGATCGAACTTGACGGAATTCTAACCATTCGTGATTTGAATGGCGTGATGGTCAGACTTCTGCAACTTCGCTGCGAATTCCCCTATAAGACGATCCACGGGCTGTGCGTCGTCAACCACCAGCAGCACGTGCCGCCGGAAATTCGCGAGAGCTGCCGAAAGCTGGACGACAATCTTGCCGAGTTGCTCAGAACCTGCGGCGTGTCGCTGGTGTTCGCGCCCGACCTTCTCTGGTACATCAAGGGGGCGCGCGACCACAAATGGCCACTGACCCGGCTTCGCGAAGCTATCAAGGGGACTGGGCTCATTGCCTGCTGGCCGCCGAATTGCACCTACGTCGGCGAGGTGATCCGGCTATTCCCGAGGATTGGCGTACTTGGCGTCGAGGTCGATGCCGACCCACCCGTTGCGAAAGGCGATCGGGTGTTCGTACTCGCGGCCACTGGCTACGAGGCCATGACCGTTGAGTCGATCCGTCAGAACGAAAAGGACGTGCAATTGGCGAAGACGGGACAGGCCGGACTGAAGGTCAACGGCGACGTGAAGCAGGTGGTGGAAGGGGCTTACGTGTTCAGGGCTTCTGCGTAAGTGCAATGTTCTCCTAAAGGTGAAGGGGGACGCGATAAGCAAACGACAGAGGGCTTGCTCCAAAATCTTAATTAGCATCAAGGGCTCGCAAAGCCATTTCGATCGACGGCCTTAATTCGTGATTGTCCCCCACCAACGCTAACGCCGTTTTGAAATCCTCAATGGCTGACGATTTATTGCCGTTCTTGGCGTATGCTCTCCCGCGAGAGAGTCTGGCTAGGACGTACTTAGGATCGATCATGATCGCCCGATCATAGTCAGCGAATGCTTTGGTGGTATCCCCCTTTTCCAGGTAGGCGTTGCCACGGTTGTTGAGAACATCGACCTCCCGCCGCGACTTGAGCCGTAGCGCGGTTGTGTAGTCTGCGATGGCGTCATCGAGTCGATTTATGTTACTATACGCAATGCCGCGGTTGAAGTACGGTGTGGAGTCCTCCGGGTTCAGTTTGATGGCATGGACGTAATCTTCGATAGCGCGGTCATAATCCTGCGACCTAGCACGCAGAATACCGCGGTTCGCGTAGCCTTCCGCGTTGTTCGGGTCGAGCGCGATCGTGGCATCGAAGTCGTCAGCCGCCCCCGTGAGATTCCCCATTTGCATGTAGGCGATCCCACGGTGGGCATAAGCGAAGGCGAAGTGCGGATTTAAGTTGATCGCTCGGTCGTAGTCGATGATCGCGCGGCGAAAACTCCCTTTCTCCCGAAAGGCGTTGCCGCGGCTGTAGAGCGCCCTGATCATCTCAGGATCCTTGTCGAAAGCAAGGCTATACTCCGCGATGGCGTCGTCGAACTTCCTCATATCGAAATAGGCGTTGCCTCGTATATACCGGGCGTTGGCTACTTCGACGCCTCTTGAAATCATCTCGTCGCAATCCCTAAACGCTTTCTCATAGTCACCAATCTCGACGTAAATCTGCGCACGGTTTCTGTACGCCATAGAGACGCCTGGGGCCAACTCGATGGCGCGGCTGATGTCCACCAGCGCGTGTTGCGCATTCGTCCGATCGACCTGGAACGAGATCGCCCCGCGGTTATTGTGGGCGTAGGCGGTGTGCGGTTTCAATGGAATTACACGGTCGAAGTCAGCCAGGCCTTTCTTGAGTTCTCGGTTGCGGACATAGGCCATGCCACGGGCGGTGAGGGCGCTTGCCAGCCCTTCTGCCCGCTCACCGGGTTCAAAGTTGCCAATCATGCGGTCGTAGTCCGCGATTGCCTTCGTGTAGTCTTCTTTGAAGGCGTAGGCATTGCCTCGGAATAGGAAGAAAGCGTCTGCCTTAGTGAGTCGCTCGGCGGCAGCGTAGCGTTCTATGGCTCTTGTGAACCGGGCAATGGCTCCGTCGTATTCCTTGGCTTCGTACTGCACCAGCCCTGCCGTGAGGAGGACGAGGCAGTTCAGTTTCTCCGATAGCTCTTGCTGGATTTTGAACGCCTCCAAGTCGGCAGCCGCCAAGACCAGGCTAGTTGTTTCGTCTCCAGTCGGCATACGGACTGGGCGCCGTAACATCTCGAAGTGGACGTCGATCATGGTCTTCTCCGACGTCTTCCGGTACCAGCCCCATAGGACAATTCCGGCCCCTTCGTCCCTACCTTTCTGCCTCGCGTACTCACTGCCTTGGATGGGACTGATTACCTCGTCGAGTACTTTCACGTTCACGTCGGGGAATTCCACCACCGCCTCGCGGAGGCGATTGACGATGATCTCGGTGACGCCGTAGTCCTTGTCCGGCCCATCGAGCCGCGCCACCAAGATCACGTTCGGGTCGGGATCGACCTGCCCCTGCACATCGGCGTGGTGCGGGGAGTGGCCGTTGCTCGTGAACGCCCATCCAAGGCCTCCAATGATGAAAATGACTGCGACGAGCCAGCCAATAAGGGCCCGTCTCAAATGTGGGTGTGCCTCGATCCACCTCTTGGGCATCCCACCTACAATCCGGCTTGGCACATTCCAAAAGAAAAGCACGTATACTGACACGATTATGGATAGCCCAAGTGAGACAAACAGTGCGATACGCCAGTTCAAATACAGCAGCGCCCCGACAGTCATCACTGCAGCGGCGGCCAGCAATACCTCCTTGATTAGCTTTGCGCACTCGGTGTGCTTCCCCAAATTTCCAGTATCACGCCCGTTGCCGCTCATTCAACCTCCTGTTCCTGACGACCGGTCTCGCTTTGTTTTGCCTCTGCTCTATTTTACTGGATCACCACGCGGGAAAGCGCCAGGGTGTAGAACGCTGGGTGGTAATGACTGTTCGCTATCGTTCCCGTTTATCTTGCCGGCAACCAACTGCATGATCACGGGACGCCGATTGATTTTGCGCGCTTCGTTCCGACACGTCGATTCTGTTGTCATCCTACCGGGCTATTGATTTCGCTGATACCTTCGCGCAATCGCGCTTCTAAAGGCATTCTTCAAGGAAACCGGAAATGCCCTCGCCGTAGGACTCCCCCACTTTCCTATCGCCAACACGCCGTAGTGCGCCTCGATGGTTTCGATGTTCCATTCAGCACGTCTACTTGCTTCACCCATGTCGCATGCTTTGGGCGAGAACCCGACTGATCAACATTGCAACTACCGCTGGAAACAGGCTTGTGATCTGGTTTCAGATTTTTCACCTTACGGTTGCAAATCGGTTGATCTCGGCATGAAACTCCGACGTGGACGGTGGACGACCGTGCTTCTCGGACAAATCCCCGAAAATAGCTGCTCCGTAGCGCTTGCGCATCGAAAGCAGATTTACGTAGTGATGCGCGGCCCTCGAGAAGGCGCTATTCTGCAGCGGAAGGTCATCAAAGAAAAAATTGAATACCACGGATGTACCAGGTGACTTCCGACAGGCGGCGCAGAGTTTTCCGTTTTTCCAAGAAATGCGCGTCCGATTTTTGAAGGGAGCGTGTCTAGGAATGGCAGACAGAAAAGAGGTCGCCTGTGCGCTGCGAAAAAGGAGTACTGCGATGGCCTCGACTCACCGATCCCAGGTCTGGCGGCATGCCTTCCGATGGCGCCCCCACATCGAGACATTGGAGCAACGACGATTGCCGGCGCTGATCACGGTTGACCTACCTGGAGACAGCAATGGCTTCGGGGAATGTAAGCCGGAAATCCCCCTCGACTGCACCTTGCGTGATGCAATCGGCAATGCGATGGCTGGTGATGTCGTTGATTTTGACGTTACCGGAGAAATCATGCTGTCGAATGGCGATCTGACCATCCAGCATCCAATGACGATATCCGGGCCAGGGGCCGGCGTGCTCCACATTAACGGTGGTGCCCTGGGCAGAATCTTCAACGTTGTCGGAGGCGACGAGGCTAACCCGGTAGAAATCTCTGGCTTGACGGTCAAAAATGGAAGGAGTCCCCAAGGAGGCGGCCTCTACAACCAAGGCTTCCTTCGACTGTTAGAAAGCATCGTAGAAAACAATGAGGCGATCGCCGGACCTTGCGACACTTCTAGTCCCTTCGACCCTTGCGAAGCGGGATATTCTGGTGCTTTTGGCGGAGGCATCTACAATGTCGGAAACATCCTTGTTCATCAGACCACAGTCCGGAACAACAAGGTGACCGGCCTCCACGAAGCCAATCCTGAGTTTCCCCTAATCACATTTGGAGGCGGGGGCATCTATACTGCAGGAAAGGCGGAAATCGATTACAGCCTGATCAAGGGAAATACCGTATGTGAGATGATTGAAACGCCACTAAGACGGGCAGAAGCCGTGTGTACCTGGGCGAGCGAGACATCTATCAGTTTCTACGGTGGCGGGATTCGAAGCCAAGGGGAGCTTAAGATCACCAATAGCGGAGTCGGAGAGAATGCCCTAGGCCGGTTAGAAGTGGCCCTCGTCGCAGAGCCGGACACTGCGGCAAAGTCGGGAGCAGAATTCACCGCCGAAGGAGGAGGCATTTTCAACGATAGTCCCGATGTCGGCCCAGTTTCCACGGTTGTCGTAACGACCACAATCTTTAATAATCGAGTAATTCTTGAGGGACGCGCAGATGAAGGCTACGCGGTTTCCGCACACGGCGGCGGTATGGTTGCGCCACGGACCAATGCAGACATCTGTAACGCCACTATTTCAGGGAACTCGGTTCAGCACGACGTAACCACTGAAACACCATTAAGCAGAACGATGAGCGCAGGCGGGGTGTGGATCAAATGGCCCGCAGAAGGAGATGTATTCCCGGATTCCCAATGCGGCATTGATCCGCCACCAAACACCAAGTTTGGAATCCGTTGGAGTACGATTGCGCATAATAGCGTAACGTCTGAGATCGGTGACCCGGAACAGGTGCCGAGGCAGCAGTCTGGAGGAGGCGGTGTTTATCTAGCAGTTGGCGCCAATGAAGTTGAACTTTACAACAGCATCGTTGCGAACAACAAGGTGACTGTCCCCGGTTTGGCGAGTCCCGGAAATGACGTTAGACATCCAATAACATCTCTCGGCTACAACCTGCTTAGTGACAAGGCATGCGGCGACGAGCCGTGCGGTTTTCTTGACAGTGACTTGCTGGACGCGGATTTTGAACTCGTGGCGTTGGGCTACAAGGGCGGTCCGGTGATTGGATCTACATTTGAAACCAATAAGCTTGTGGTACATTTGTTACCACCAAATAGTACTGCTTTGAATTCCGGAGATCCGGACGCGGAAACAAAAGGGGCACCGGACTACGACGGACGCGGGGATCCCTACAAGCGCATTCAGAATAGCCAAATTGATATTGGTGCGATTGAATGTCAAAGCGACTGTAAACGAGAACCTTTGGTTCCGAAGGTCCAACCAGCCCTAGCTCCGTCGCCACCTCTACCGGCCCCTTCGTGTGACGTAGATAGCTCTATCGAACAGGCACCGATTGGAGACTCGGGGAGTATGTGCTTCGATAAGGAGTTTTTGAGCGCCGCGACGACGGGCACATCGTCCCAGATGAACGCAAGCTGGCGGCGTACGGCTTGGTCCGCGGTATTGGAAAGTAGCGATGATGACCCGCTCGACCTCGACACGCACGGTATCGAACGCTGGATCGCCAACGACTCATAAGACTGGCTTCTGAACCCTTCGCGTGAGTCTGAAGGTTATCGCTGACTGTGGTCCGGCGCAAGCTCGCTGTTCGACCAGCAAACATCACCTTGGCAAGACTATGCGCTTGTCGTCGGAAATGACATGGTGTCACCTGTTTGATACCCGCGCCGCTCGCTGAAACTCCAATTTCACTATTTCGAAAAGGAGATTCGCCATGATAAGTGCACATATTCGACGCAATGGGACACGTTTCACCCCGAGATTAGAGGCGCTTGAGGACCGCCGGTTAATGGCCTTCCTACCGGCGGCCAGCTACTCGGCTAATCCGAGTTCACACCATATCGTAGCCGGGGAGTTTAGGACAGGTACGGGTCTCACCGATTTGGCTGTCACCAACTGGAGCGAAGATCAAGTCACCGTTTTGCCGTCCAAACCCAATGGAACTTTTGGGTTGCCAATGGTATACAACGCCGGAGATAACCCCACTGGAATCGCGACGGGGGATCTCAACTGCGACGGCAACCTCGATCTCGTCGCAACCAATTTCGGCGTCGACAGCATCAGCATACTTTTTGGCACAGGCGGGCGACGCTTCTTTCCGGTCGCCTTAAACTACTACGCGGGGAACAATGCATTTGAGGTCGCGATTGCCGATTTCACAAATGATGGAATGCCGGACATCTTAACGGGGCATTACACCACTTCCCTAGGAACCGACACACTGCGCCTCCTGAAGGGTCATTGCAGCACCAACTTCGATGCCGCCAGCCCTATCAATACCAATCACACAGAAGTTTATGATTTCGAAGTTGGCGACTTCAACCAGGATGGTGCTCTTGACGTGGCCGTTACCCATCACCATCTCGGAGGTCCCGTCGGTATTCTTCTCGGCAACGGAAACGGAACCTTTAAGCCACCGGTCGAATATACTGTAAAAAACTATCCGGAAGGAATCGCCAGTGGTGATATGAACCAGGACGGCAAACAGGACCTTCTCGTAGCGTTTACCGATTTTGATGAAGTCGGGGTCCTCCTAGGCAACGGAGATGGCACATTTCAGGCGCCCGTTTACCTGCAGATGCCCGGCAACTGGCCAGCGGAAATTGTCGTCGCTGATTTCGGTAACTATGACTCAGGGACTGGAAACCCGGATGGCCGCGATGACTTTGCTGTCGCATTGCGTGGCAGCAACGAAGTAGCGGTATGTTACAACAGCGGCATGTTTCCCCTTTTCAGTTGTATCACGCACGGCGTGGGTGGTGATCCGTACTATGATCTGGTCGCGGCCAACTTTGATATCTCTGAGGACACATTATTGTCCGACCTGGCTACCCCCAATCACGGCTCCCCCACTGTCTCCGTGCTGATCAACACCTCGACGGACGAAATCCCGCCGAGTGACGGATTCGGGCTTGACCCTGCTTCCATCGCTGCAAAACGCGCGACAAACGTAGGTTTGAAGTTCGATGTGGCTAGGCGGCGAGTAAAGGGCCATTTGCGTTCCGAGTCGTTTGACTTCTCATCGCGTGCACGACCGAAGGGCGGACTATCCGAAGTAATTCTTCTTCACCGGCGGTCCACTAGTGAGTCTAACGATTTGCTGATCAGGGAATCGTCGCCATTGGGCGATCTTGCTATAACCGCAGGTCTAGGACTAACTTGAGCATGGCGGACTAATGAGGCGGCAATGCAGGCCCCGAGGTTGAGCCGGGCTCGAAGAAACGGATCGAGCTATCGCAGGGGCAGCGACCGATCGCCGTTGTTCTCACCTGTGCCGATTCACGGGCGGCGCCGGAGTTCGTCTTCGACAAAGGGCTCGGAGTGCTCGTAATAATCCGCGTGGCGGGGAACGTCGGCGGGCTGGGTTTTCGTCGGTTCAGAGGGCTCCTCCATGATCCGATTACGTGCTGAGGTAGTGTCCCGCGCGGCCGATGGGTTGGACGGACTTAAATCTGCCTTGCAATCCGCCATCGAGCTCGAGCATGCCACGTTACCGCCATACCTCTACGCGCTGACAATGCCGGACGCCGTTTTCAATGACTTCCTAATAATTACAACACTATTCATAAAGACCATCAACGCGTTTTCGGTGAGGTAATTCAAGGGCCGTTGTGGGACGAGATAGAGCGGGCTAGGCCGGATTGTGCATTCGTCTACATCACCCACGATTTGGATTTCGCCGCTACCCGATTGGATGCGAAAAAGATTTGGCTCAAGTCCTTTGATGCCCTTTGATGCTGTGCTTTCCGACCGTGCAAGCGGCCGTCACCGCATTGACCCACCCCCAGGTCCAGCCCGCTCTTCGATTGCCACCAGATGGGTGAAGATCCAAAATTATCAAAGCGCCAGGTGGAATGACTTGACTTGTCGAACGGGACTACATGAGATTGTGGCCTTTGCAATACTTCCGCACTCGCCTGTCTCACACACACAGCTCGGCAGTCCGCTGCCTTCATCCAGGAGTATGTTTACTTGTCGCGTTATGGCGCCTTGTCCGTCGCAACAGTTGCTGTTGCCATGGAGGCGTACATCACGAGCGCCCGGTGGACGGCAAAGTAGACTGGTTCGTCTCCCGTAGTTGCCGGGGCAAACCGTAAACCACGGCTCAGCATGTCCTGCACTAGGTCGCCGATGTTCGTCGCCTTCGGCGCTTTGCTCCCAAAATAAACGCGAGCGTTCGGCTGACGCAAAAAAGTCAGTGCGCCATCGAAATCGCTCAAGAAGCGACGAGCTTCACCGTATTGATTCGGTGTTAGATCGCGAATGTTGTCGGTCAAGGATTGTTGTAGTTTTTGGACGACGGCCGACATGCTCTCAATGTTTCCGGCATCGGCGCGACCTGTTTCAGCCTCTTTGTATGTTGTCCGAACAAGACGGTCCAATAAGTCACGGTCGGCCCTGTATTGCGGCCCGGTCAGTACCAACGGCCACGGCAGGCCACCTTCTTCGGTGCTAACGTATTTCAGCATTCCGGGGTTGCCTTTGTTCTCCTGATCCGTGAAGTTCAGATGGGCAACCACGTCATCGCCTCTCAAACTGATGGGTGCGCCCTGGGGAGCGCAGTCTTTTCCGAGTCGCTTGCCGAGATCGTCAAGCAGAACATTCAGAGCCCGGCCGGAGGAGATGTCACTCATCGGTGGATCGTTCAGCGCGCGACGGACTTGGATTGCCACATCCCGCTGTCGGTCGTCCTCGGCCGTCGGCAGTCGCTCTCGAATGTAGAGCCATTGATCGAATGCTCGGCGTTGTGTTTCCAGCTTCTCGCGCTTGACAGACTCGCGCATCGTCATTGCTTGTTGCTCATCAATCAATCCCTTCGTGACCGAATTGATCACGTCGGCGTAACCGCGCATGTAGCCGCCGATCGGACTTTCGGAACTGTAGTACATCGTGTCGTCGCTCGGAGCGCAGCAAGGAGATCTCTGTCCTTCGGAAAGCGTATCAGATTGGACTTCTGTCAACCTTTCAGTTGCACCTGGCCGCAAGAAACAACCCGCCAACACAGCCAGGATCATCGCCGCAGCACTTAGACACACCGTTGCGCGTCTACGTCTCCGAAGGTATTTACGCAACGCCGTTGCAAATGATTGCGCCGAGCTGTAGCGATGGTCTTCCAGGTCGAGGTCAGGCGTCGTTTGGGCGCAGGTTCTATGCCGTGGCGCGCAGGATGTTAGCGACGGTAGTATCCGAAATGTCGTGCCCCAAGTTAGCCAGCGCTCCTTGAATCCGATCGTATCCCCAAGTCGGGTTCTCGCGCCATACGCACGACCAGTTCTTGGGCTTCTTTCGATGTCGGCGGACGGCCCATCTTGCTTCTCCGGTCGCTGAAGTTCCATTTTTGCGCGATGAGAGTTTGATGCCAGCGCAAGATGGTGTCAGGAGTAAAGATGGTGCTGACTTCGGCCAACAGCTTGCGGCCCAAGACCTTGCCTTTGAGGGCGAGGCGTCGGCGCTGGTCGTCGTTAAGTAGGATGCGGCGCTTACCGAGCTTCTCCTTCAGGATTTGGTTCTCGGTGCGAAGGAAATCAATGACCTCTTGCTGTCGATGGTTGACCCAGCCAGCTAAGCTCGTTACGAGGATATGCCAAGGCTTGATGATGAAGTTCATCGCTCACGACTGACAACCGGAGGCGCTGGCAGATGTCCCAGCATCAGGTCTTGTAGGGCGTTTGTCAATCGTCAGCCGGTTCGAATCGGCCGAAAACCCATCTCGCAAACTCAAGTGGGATCCCTATTTGCACATCGGCCGGTAGAGTCGAGAAGTGGCGCGGTGGGTTAGGCTTCGGCTTGCTTCCGTGTCAGGGTTTCCCCGTTTGTGGCTCAGGAACCGCTTGCCATACTCCGTCTCCACTTCCCGCTCGTCGAACCGGACAGGCAGATTTCCCGCATCCGGCTCTCGGACAAGGAATCACGCTTGGGCCCACGGGACGTTCCGATCCACGAGGCGTAGGGAGATCAATCCCAACTCGGCATGCAAGTAGGGGTCGGGATAGCGTGTATATCCCATGCCGGGTCGCTCGTGTTTTCGGCATAACCATAGACGAAGGCGTTGTCGGGCATGATTCGTCACGTGCCGATACGCGTTGCTCACGGGTCCCAGGCAAAAATAATTGGCCCAGCCCCGGAGCATTTGGTTCAGCCGCGTAACGATGACCGATACATCCTTGGTCCACGTCGCGGCGCGGGTCTCGATGCGCATCCGTTCGCACAAGGAACGAATCGCTTGATTCGACGGACGTTGGCCGATGAAGCGAAAGCCCGTCTGCATCGAATAGCAACGCCCGAACGTGTACCCCAGAAAATCGAACGTTCCCTCAGGCAAGCGGCAGATGTGCGTCTTCTGGTCATTGACGGTCAACTGCAAGCGGCGCATCATCTCGTGCATTGCTGCCAGCGCCTGCGTCGCAGTGCCTTGACAGCAGATTACGAGATCATCCGCGTAGTTGACGATCTTGGCCCGAAGTCGCTGCTCGTGTCCCATGAGCTTCCAACCCAAGACGAATCGACGCATGTAGAGATTACTCAACAAAGGTGAGATCGGAGCCCCTTGCGGACAGCCACGACCTTCGTCCTTATTGCGGGTCGTTCGTTGTCGGCATCCGCGGTCGTCGGTTTCTTCCACCGGAGCTTGGAGCCATCGTTTGATCAGCCGTAACACGTGCCGATCGCTGATGCGCCGCGCCACCGATTTCAAAAGCGCCGCATGCGGAATTCCGTCGAAGTACCCGGACAAATCGGCGTCAATAACCTCCCAATGTCGTGCCTTGAGTAGCCGGTAGACGTGGCCTACCGCGTCCAACGCGCCACGATCCCGCCGGTACGCATACTGTTCCGGCTGCAAGTCCGCCTCGAAGATAGGTTCGAGAACGAGCGTTGCCGCCGTCATGAGCACCCGAGTTTTCACCGTTGGAATGCCTAGCGGACGGCTCCGGCCGGGTTGACCGGGCTTGGGGATGTGCACCCGTCGCACGGCCTCCGGCCGATACCGGTAGGTTCGAAATTCCTCCGCCAGTTCCCGCAGCCATCGTTCTTGTCCATACGCCTCGATGTCCTCGAACGTTTGGCCATCCACTCCCGGCGCACCGCCATTGGCTCGGCTGATGCGGTAGGCGTGTTCCAGCACATCCGCTCGGTAAATCTTGTCGTAAAGGGCATAGAACTGATACTGGGGACATCCCTTCGCTTTCGCGTGTAACGCCTTCTGTAGCTTCTCAACCGTTGGTGGAGGTGTTAGGCTCACGCCAATCTCCTGGCTGTCGCCACTTCGGACGTTGTCCTTGAACTGAGGCCCCTTTGCTCCACCGGCATTACCCGGCTTCATAGCTCGTACGGGCCTCTCCGCCACCCTTGACGGCCCGGCCTGTCTCTCGCGAGCGTCCGGTTGAGAGTCACGCGCTCTCACCGCAAGGGCTTCCCGTGTTACGGTCGATTCCCAAATACAGACATGCCGACACCACTACCCCGGCAAGATCGCTGGGTGCGTTTGTCGCTTCTTCCCCAGACGACGGCGGCCTTCCCTGAAAAACTGCCAGGTCGGCTCTTGCATCTTCGGTATTTCGAGGCCTGCTCGGTGTTCACTTCGCGTTTCGGCCTGCCTGCTTGCTGAGTCACCTAGGTAACTCGCTTCATCAGAGGCTTCGACGGATTTGTTACCTCCTCCGCCGCTCCGATTGCTTCCGGCTGGAGCGACCCGTCGCCGGGTGAGATTCGACTCACAGGGAATCGCCGTCTTTGCACGGCGCACAGTTCTTTTACCGTACGGGGAAAGCCACTCACATGGCAATTATTCCGGCCGAGCACATGGGTATTTCGTCCGCCAGTGAGTCCTTTGGTTATCAAGAGTCGCAACATGTCTCGCTCGGCGTGGTACGTGATCGTGGAATAGATCATTGCCGGGGCTTTGTTACCGAACAGCATGCAGTAAAGCGCGTTGGGTTGGTGGTCAGCTGGCAACAATCTGGGCACGAACTCGGCAAGGTCAGTGACCGGTTTCTTTACCAACAGACCATAATCATTTGCGAAATAATGGCGTAGCTCAGGTGTTTGGCGAACGAGTGGAAACGCGATGCCAAACGGACCGTTCTTAAAACGTTCGGCAAACAACATGGCGAGATAATGGATGTCCACTAGGGAGAGTAATTTGTAAAACTGCTCGATCATGTCACGATCGCGCCCTAGGAGCGTCATCTCGCGGCCTTGCATAAGGCTGTCGAAAACTGCTGTGACAACCAACTGTTCATCAGTAAAGAACTTCCAACTGTCAATCCGTTCGCGTCCTTTTTGAATGAGTTGTCGACTCTCATCGGTGCTGTTGCGATGAACCAATCTGGACAGTTCATCCGAAGTAGGTGGCCTTCCGTGCTCTTCGATAAACGATTCCTCCAATGCTCGGGCGAGACGTTTTCGCACAAGTAACAGATTCACATAATAAGAATGAGCCTGAACCAAGTGCTTCGGCCAATCCTCATAGTGCAGAAAACGGATTGAAGGATGCCCTTGCCACCGTGCTGTCAAGAGGGCATCGCGAATTGATTTGTTGTAATGAGGCGCGTTCAGCCAATCTCGCAATTCTCCCCAAACAAGGGGTGCAATCACCACTTCCTTACGAAGCAGCGCGTTCCATAGCACCATAGGAAGCTCGTCGCCCGTAAGAAAACAAGTGTCCAAATAAAATAGCATGTTGGAAGGACAATACTCGTCGATGAATCGAGCGACAACCTCGTATGTCACGGGACGTTTTTCACCAAATCCGGCGAATGCTAAACGGGGAGTTTGAATACGCCCGTTTTGGATCATCGGACGCGTTACACATATCTGTTCCACGTTCATCGCCGGCGCGTGCGCCAGCTGCCTCAGCCGAGGATGCCAGTTCCGTCTCTTTGCCACACCGATTCTCCACTGCTTCGGTCTGCCTATTCTCTATTAGGGAGCGATGGCACCCGGGAAGGTTCAAGCTCTCGACCGGCCTCGTCATAGCAGCTTCCTCGGAGGGAACGCCCGCTTTCGATGGCCACAGCGCCACCCCGGAATCGTCTCGAAGTCGCATGACGGCGTCACCTTGGCCGCCGGTTCCCACCCGCGCCGGCAACAAAAAAGATGTCTTCAACGGAGGAATGCCTGCAAACCAAGAACGTCTCCCGCTGGTCGCCGCTAGACGGATTAGTCGGGAAGCACCTCCGATCAAACTGCCGTTTGACGACTAGTGCACGGTTTTCGAACGAACTGATGTGGCCCTCAACCGCCCAGGGATCGGCTGCATTTCCGCCGGACACCAAGCCGGGCCTCAAAAGACACTGAGCTGGCTTGCTTCACGACGGCATGCCATTCCGGGTTGGCCAGCACGATCTCGGCGGCGTATATTTCCCAAACGCGGCGGACATTGGTATCGACCAGCGTCTCAGTTCCCTTGCCGTACGGCGCTTGCCGTGCCCGTTTCTTGAGCGCGACTGCCTGTCGTTTCTCAAGAGGCAAGGGCACGGGGCGGACGCCCGCCACTTCCTCAGCGTGGAAGCTCGGAGGCAAAAGGCCGCTCGTGCGGCGGTCGCGACACTTCTTGCTAAAGCGCCAATGCGGAAGATCACATCGGCGGCCCAGCGGGACCAATTTGACTACGATGCACGGCGACTCCGCTCCTCGCACATCAGCCAACGCTGCATCCGCTCTAACTCCTTGGGCCACTCCGGCCCAACGCGCTGCCGCGCAAACACCTCCAAAATAAGATCCGCGGTTTCAATGAGATACCGCAATTGTTCCACGCGCTCAACGCGTCGAGCATGTTCTTCCTTGGCTTCGAGCGCTGGTAACTTAGCGCCTTCTATGGTTATACTCTCCGCTCGAAGCGAGAACTCCATCTGTTGATCGTGCCGCACGACGGTCAAGCCGGCACGGCGCGGCAGCTTTCCGCTTTGAACTGCGCGTCGGGCCTCCGGGAGCGCGGCTGGGGCTTCGCTACGAATGGTCTCGCTTCCCGAGATTCTTCGAGGGCATTCCAAAGTCAGGCTTCGCGCAAGCATTATGGTAGCCTGCGATCGATCCGAGAGGGTGATCGTATCCCCACCAGTATCCAACACAAACCAAAGCCACAATAAGAACTCATTGCCGAGATAGTTGTGACTACTTGGATCGCGTATCCAGGCAATCTCGGGCTCCGTACCGCGTAGAAATGTAGTCGGGCAAGGCACGGTTTCCCTCTGTTTGTGCCCTTTCGATGCATGTCGTCCATAAATCTGCTGACCGGCGGCGAGCAGCGTAAGTTTCGAGCCAAACGTGTCGCCAAATAGTCTTACGATGTGATCCACCGCAGTAGCGGAGGCCGTGCCAACAAGTAGCTCGTTCGCTACCCCGTTCCACAACACGGGATACATCTTACGCTTGACGAAACGCCCGTCTTTGGCCTCCTGTTCCAACCGGTCGCGCGCCGACTCACGGGCTTCACGGTTTTGGCGCCTACTCGGTCGTCCGCTTGGATTGTCGGCGGCGAGTGCGCGTAGATCGACGCGCGCGTAGGCGCGCAGCAAGTCGCCCGGCAGTTTCTGCGAATCCACGCGCAGGGCGAAGTGCAGTGCATCCACAACGACATTCTTCGCGAGGTCGAAATCCAAATCGAGAATATGGTCTCCGGCAATCCAGCCGAAGTCGACCCCCTCCGCGTTCGTCTTGCGCCCATTCCCGAAGGCGAATGCCGATAATCGCTCCAAGTGTTTCGGTCCGAAGACTCCCGGTGAAGGACCGTCCACCTGAAAACGAAGAAACGTGGTGCGACCAGAAAAGAAGCCCAAGAGAAACTCCATTCCGACAAAAAGCGAATGCGCGTGGGCGACAATGGATGAAGTGTATCGACGCACAACGGCAGCGGCCATTCCGATTAGTCGACGGCCGTTTTCGACATGAACGCCGGGAAGGTTACGATCAGCGGCCTCCGCTTGGTACCGGTGCTTCGCCTTTCGGTGATTTTGCGAAACGCATCCGGCGAAGGCCCGCGAGTCTCATTGCGTCGTCGGAAACGAATCCATAGAGTCTTGAAACGGTTCAAAGGGTTGCCGTTCATTCTGTTGCACATGGCCTGCTTTGCCGTGTTCGTGGTCGATATCACCCGTCGTTACACACAGCTCTGCACGTTCTCCGACCATGCCACCCGGCTGACCGACCGTCGCGAGCCTCTGCTGCTCGCGCCTCCCGTTCCTTGGCTTCAGCGAGGAAAGACCAAATTGAACCGGCCCTGGAGCACACCGTTCCTGTCTTCCGTAAGCCGAACGATGCCGGTATCGCGATCTGTGAGCAACGGGTCTCCTTCGAATACGATGCCCGGGAACGTGACTCCTTCCTTCGATCCCGGTGCCAGGCCGTAGGCGTGGATGTGCGCCGGAGGGCTGCCTCTGGGATAAGGCGCTGGACGCGTCGACTTGAGCACGTAGTTGCCTTCGCTGTCCGACTTCAACCACCCGCGTATGCTCCCATGCCAGTAGACCCATTCCGTCGGCTTGGAGCCGGCGGGGCGGGGATAAATCCCTCCGCCGTCGGTGTGATGAAAGTACACGATCACGCCTGGGAAGGGCGTCTTGCCGTCGGACTTGAGCACTTTTCCGCGGATCTCCATCCGTTTGCCCGGAGATGCCGGCGGCGGAATCGTCAGCACGTTCGTAAGTTCCTTCGGAGCATCCAGAAGCGGCAGCCATTCAGGCGAGGGCCGGTCCTGGCCGATGACGAGGAATGCGAGAACGTGCAACATACACATAGTCCTGTGTCCCCTCATCGCCCCAGCATCTTAGCCTGTGGGTCTCGGCCAAATCCGGAAGACCAAGAATCGCCGCAGTTTTCACTCGGCTGAATTAATTGACCATTCGGCGAACGCGCGAATGAATTCTTGTGCGCACTTCCTCCGGTATTTGCGCACACGCGTTCACTGGAGATTACGCTAGTTCTTGCTCTGGTCCGAGAATTCGTCGAGGCACCGGGCGGGTGAGCCACTACAGCGTAACCGCGGAGGAATGATCGCGAATAAGACTGTTTCAAGTATTGGCACGCTTTTCTCCACCCATTATCACCAAATCAATCGCACAAGCTTATTGGCGACTAGCGTGCCACAGATCGTCATGAACTCGATGCACCGACGTCACTCCGCTGCGGAAATAAGTATCGTAATAGCGATCATCCACGTGATGGACCTGGAGCCACACCCCCGGGACATGTATGGCATCCACATGCGCCGGGAACCGCCCGTGAGCCTTATAAATGTATTCGCAGACGGCCCGGGCGCATTCAATCACGTCTTTACTGTAATCGGGACTGTCGCGAAGGTAAATGTCACCGAAATTATCCTTGTAAATCTGGTGAAACGTGCTGGTGTCGCGGTATATCCCACGGGGTCCGAACTTCAGGTTCACGACGGCGTCCACTGCTTCTGCCATGGAAGCATAGTTATTTGGTGGGCACGCCGCCTTGATGAGATACTCACCGGCATGTTTTAGCGCTACGGGTTGGGTCCGCAGGTGGGCGTGTCGGGGCAGAATGATGCCCCAGCGGAATAGGTCGAGTGGCCGGCATCGCCATGGTGGGATCTCGAATTCGAACCCGAGCATAGGACCGTAATCTTCTTTGTAACGCGGATCACCGAGTAGGATTGGCGGCGCGATGGTGGCGTGGATCCAGGCCCCTAAACCCATGGCTTCGGCGGTGAGCACAAGATTCTCGCTGTCAGAGGGCTGGTACGTAATTAGCCATGCTTCTTTCTTAGTTTAGCCAAGAGCGCATTGACGCTAGCTTCATCCTCATAAGCCAGGTTTCTGGCGGCGATACTCAGTTCAGACACGGCACGCACGACAAGTCGATATTCTTCCGACGTAAAAGACACTGAGATTTGAGGTGAAGCTTCTGGATCTACATTTTCATCTGGCATCGCTGTTACCTTTTCACTTCGGTCCGATACCAACTCTTCCACCGACACCCATTGCCTTAACGAACCGTCGCAGCATGCTGATCCGTGGATCGCCGGTCTTCGCCTCCTAACCGGCGCACTTCCAAACCATGATCCTATGCTCCCAAAGTCGTGTCAAGTGGCGGCTGCTTCCGCGTCATTTCCTGACTCCGTGCCCCTGCACACATAAGCAATCGACGGCTTCAAGATCGGATTCGGCCTGTAGATTCAAACGCCGGAACGGCATCGGGTTCCCTGATTTAACGGTGAAAGGTGAATCAATCCACTCAGGAGCTTCGCCGAATCGCTACTTCGCATTTCGGTGATTTTGCGAAGCGCGGCGGCTCGGCGGTCGGGGTTGCGCAACCGAGCCGCCTCTCGCTCAGACTACTTCGTCGGGAGCAGCAGACGGGTACCAGGAGCCAAGCGAATGGAATCAACAATTCTGTCGCTGGCGCATCCTAGTCCGTCTACGGTCCAATAGGGGTCAGTTCGCGGAAGACGTAGCCGTCTGAAGGTGGACCATTAATGCCATGCAGGTGACCGGAGTATCCTACGAGAGGTATCTGCAAGATCACCTGCTCAAGCCGGCGCGAATGACGAAAACTGGCTATCACGGTATAGAATCCGGTAAAGGCCCGGCAGGCGTGCCGGATATGCCATAAAACGAGTCAGTTATTGCGCAAAACTCTATGGAAAAGCCCGATCCGCGAATTCACCGATTCCTGATTTCAACAACCAGCCGATTCACCGGAGAGTACGACTCGGAAGAAATCCGACTCGATCACGCTTGGCCTACCGGAGATCCTCACCGGTTGCGAGTTGGACTGAAGCCCAACCCGCACTCCAGAAACTACTTCGTGCTGTCCGTTGTCATTGAACCGCCCGAAAAGAAGTCCATCGTGATCCCGAACTATACGCCGCTTGGGGAGCAAGTGTGCGCAGCATCGAGCGTCTTTTACGGGAAGCGGTTCGATTGTCACGGTCTGCTAGTTAGCCGCCAGGCCTTTTACCTCCCCAACTTTGGTCCAAACGAGCCGACAACTTATTACACAGCGGCGCCTTATAGCCATCAGCCTCGTAAAGACCTTGAAATACCTCTGAAACTGGACAAGTTCGGCGCCGTGGCGCCGTTGTTCACGGATGAATCGTTGAACGAAAAATTCAGGCGGATCTTCTTTGCCGCGGGCCGCTTCTACGTCAGGGCTCTACAGATATTCGACCGCGAACCAGAGTTCGCTTATCTCGATCTGATCACCTGCGGAGAGATTCTGGCCAACTTTTTTGATAACGCGCCGGTAGAACTGTACGACGAAGCGACGAAGACCACCTTTGAACGGATAAGCGCCGAAATGGTATCTGGCAACGAAGTTGTCAGGCAACTCCAGGGCCGGATGTTGCAAATCAAACGGAGGTATATCCTCACCATCGGTCGTCTCCTCACCGATGCGTTTTTTTGCGTTAGCGAATGCACTGAATCCTATGGACAGTTGAGACGAGGCGACACCGACAAACGGCTCAAGGCGGCGTATGACCTGCGGAGCCAGTACGTTCACACCGGAATTAACTTCGGTCAATGGACCCACCCGCAGGGTGGCATCCTAAACGAAGTGCCATTGGGAGAACCGGTGGTTGATAGTAAGGAATTTCGGAAGGCGATTAGCTGCGCCCCGACGTTTTTCGGGCTGGAGCGCATCATGCGATACTGCTTGCTGAGGTTTTTGCATCTTAATGGAGTGCCGATCCATCCTGCTCTCGATGACTCGCGCGAGGCGCCTGCTGGTAAGACTGAGTCCGAGACGCTTGAAGGTACTCAAGATGTTTCTTCCGACAGGTCTGCAGAGACCTCCTCGCCACCTCCACCGGCGGCAGCGGAGTGACAAAGCAGGCATCAGGGAACTCCTCGATAGAATGAAACAGGCCGCGAACTGCCATCCCATGTCACGCAAAGCCCTCTTATGTGCCTACTGTGGTCGCCAGGCCAAACACCGCCGCGAGCTCACGAGGGAGCACTTCGTGCCCCGTGGCCTGTGGGCCGGCCGCCGGCCAGAGCGAACAATCACCGTGCCAGTGCACAAACGATGCAATGGCAGGTTTTCGGAGGATGATGAGTACCTCCGCACGGTTCTCGTGTGCCTAGCTTCAGGGAGTAGCCATCCCGATCCCGCCCAAATCCTGCGCGGGCCTATGGCACGAAGCTTCGCCAAAAAGCCAGCTACCATTATCAAGCACCTTCAAGGCCTGGCAGTGCGACCGATTAGCACCCCGTCCGGCCTATACGTTGGCCATGCGCCAACTTTTGTACTGAATGAGCATAGGCTCGCTATGTCTTTGTCGAGGGTGGTGCGAGGACTCTACTTCAGCGCCTATGGAATGCCGGTCCCACCCGGTTATGGCATTGTCGTTCCGATCCCGGCCCCTTCGCTCGCAGACATGGCCGAAATGACCGCCGACATGTCCGAAGCTAGAGGATTTGGCGACGACGTGTTTCTATGGCGGTCCGTCCGAGATTTTCAGGACCAGAACCTAACCTGCTGGCTGCTTGTTTTCTACAAAGCAGTCTACTTCTTCGGTTGGACGCTACCCCCCGGACATGACGTTCAGTCCTGGTCGCAATTCATCGCGTGGCTACCTGAAGAACGTGTCTCAACGACAGCTCCGCCCTAAATGTCGTGGAGACGTAGCAAGGATTCTGCATAGACGGCTGTGCCGTCGGCGCATGCGCCGCGTGACTGTGCGCGTGAACGTGGCCATAGCAGCAGTCACTATTTGCATACGTGAAGACCTGACCGTTGCCGTGAAAAACATAGATCGTGTCACGCCAGTAGCCATCAGCGGTGACATCTCCAAGCCCATCGCCATCCAAGTCGCCAATGGTGAACTAGGCCAACGAGATTTGCGCGCACAATCGTTCACTGGAATGCTCGCTAGTTTTGCTTGGTCCGAGAAGTCGTCGATGCATGGCGCGGAGGAAGTGCGCACGAGAATTCATTCGCACATTCGCGTTAGGCCGCGCGAGTCACAAGCACGCGCGGAAGGTGACGACGGCCGGAGCGGAATTCAACGCGGAGCTCGAGCTTCGCACCCGGTTGACCTTTGACGAGTACCCGCGGCTGCGCACACGGCGACGCCCGGGGCCATCCCGGACGCGGCTCGAAACGCGGACGGCCAAAGGCCGGTCGCGTGCCGTAGTAGATCTCGTCCGGTGTCGCTCCTTTGAGTGCGGTGTGGGGACGATCGGCATGATACCAGTCCAAGAATAATTGCAACTCCCACTTCAGACTTTGCCGCCGCAACGGGACCACCGGCAAGACACGCGTACCTTCTTGCTTGACCGTTCGAATCATACGCTCGATGACAGCGATGCTGCCTGGCTTCCCAACGGCGCCGAATACAGAAAATCTCATTCGGAGAGAAGTTTATCGCAGGCGCCGCATTTGGTGGCTTTGCAATTGGTCACATCGCGAAGACGTTTAGGTGCCAGAATTGCGGCTTCACCTGGTGAGACTCTTAGCGAAAGCACATCTAAAAAGGACATACCCGTAATGTTTTGCGCTATGTGTTCCAGTCACTCATGATGTCGAAGCCACATTCACTTGCCTCTTGCCGACGTTAACCTGCAAGACCGGAACCGCGGCGTCCTTTTTCGCCAGTCCCATGATGCTTCCGCCAACCCCCTGGCCAATGTTAGTCGGCCCTCCTCCACAGTAACGCCAAGTTCCTGGCCTTCGTCATTGCGATAAGTTCCGATGTACTGGCTGAGCGACGGCTGCGGCGGATCGACTTTCGAAGCATGGACGGACTTCGCGCCGGCTTTGTTCAATAGCTCGATAACTTCGGTATGCTTCGAAGGCGTGGCCGCCAATGCCTTGGTAAAATCGGCTTCCTGAAGTTTCCCCGTTTCGAGAAGTGCACGCACCATGGCGGTCTTGCCCGAAGCTGCGGCACTTCGGAGCACGGCGTCGCCTCCGTCCGCGCCGGCCTCGACCAGTACCCGCACGACCTCCGCCCGGTTTTTTGAAGCCGCCCAATTAAGGGCTCTCTCCAAACGAGTCGTGATTGGCCGATCTCGCGGCGGTGCTCGCGGCGCCGCTTATACCAGTTTCGCGTTTAGATGAATCTCGGTGCCGCTAAGTGCCTTCGAGACGGGGCAGTTTTGTTTCGCGTCTAGGGCCTGTTTGTGAAAAGTGGCACCATCGATGCCGGGAATTTCGGCCTCTGTCTCAAGGTCGATTGCTGAACCTGGGCACCAAGGTACTCCCGTTCGGCGCCGAGTCAAACAAAAACAACAAAGGAAACTACCCGCCCGCAACGGGAGCTCTTGGTGCTGCCGACATCGATGGTAGAATCCGTATTTCGAGAATCAAAATGACATTTCGGCGTCATTTAAGCATTCCCCACTATTGCCCGCTAGTTCACCACTGATATGGTGTAGGAAACACTTCGCCTACAACCATTCTTAGGAGAGTCGCAATGCCGACGAAAACGAAAGTCAACAAGTCCGCCGCCATTCGGGAATTGCTCAACACGATGGGACTCGATGCCAGTCCAACGGAGGTATCCAAACGCCTGAAGTCGAAAGGGATCACGATTAACCCAAACGCCGTGAGCACCATCAAGCTCGAAATGCGAAAACGGGCCACCTCAAGCTCAAATGGCGCCCAAGTAACTAGATCACCTCAATCGCCCCTCAAAGAAACGTCGACCAAGACCAACGGCCACCTGGACGTGAATGACGTCCTATGGATCCGCACGCTGGCTAAAAAAGTGGGGGCCGACAATCTGCATCGCCTGGTAGACGCTGTTGCCGGTTAAGCTGGCGTGTCGTTTACTCATGGCCGCTAGAACGCTCCTAGCGGTTTTTTTTCATGCGCACAGCAAAGGGCGGGAATCGTGAAGGGCGCTTTGATGCCGATCAGAATGTTCTCGTTGTCAAGAACGCCGAGCGCTACTACCGCACGATGGTCGAGGGTGGTCCCGGATCCTGGCGCGGGTTGTGCGCGAGCTCAGCAAGGAATGCGTGATCCTGGTCGCAACCGTTCCTGCGGAGCAACAGCTTCATGTTTCGGCCGGTGGGCCAAGCAACATTGACTCGTCGTTCCACATGATTCCGAGATAGATTTCGTCCGTAACGAAAGTCTGGTTGTCGGCTACGACGACTAGCGGGCGGGAGCGGCACAATTGTGGGCACCACCGGATCAGTTTCCCAACCACGCCGCCTCTAACCGGTGCCCCGGTCAGGCGACCGGGACACCACATGACGCCGCGGACTCGAACCACCATGGCCAAACGCGCGTAGCGAGGGTATGCCGGGTCGGCCAAGCCATCCGGTTCGGACATGATGGCTGAAAAGGGTTCGACGGGTGGCGAGTCATGATCAGGTAACCGGACGACGGCACAATTCGTGTCGGCAGCTTCATGCTGAAGTGCCGTTATCTCGACGGGCCTCATGGGCGGAGATGGCTGTTGAGGTGTTGTTGATGAGACCTGCGCCGCGGGAGACTCCGCCCGTTTCAACGACGTCAGCGTTCCGATCGAGGCGGGGTCCAAAAACGGTGGCGCGTTCGGCGCGGGTGCAGGTGAAGCAGTGTTCAGCAAGACGGATACGTTCGCGGAGCCATAGTTGGCGCTCACCAGGTCCGGCAGATCATTTCCGTCAAAGTAACCGGTAACCAGGTTGAGGGGATTGCTGCCTACAGTGTGCGAAACACAATTGAAAAACGGCACCGAGCCGCTGTTGTAACAAACCTCCACGGCATTGGCGGCAAGGTTCATGGTAACAGCAAAATCATTCAGACCATCTGGCGTGCCCACACCGGTAGGGTCACCGAAATCGGCAATGACCACTGCGGAAGCACTATTAGTCGGGCCGACCGTAATGTGAGTAGTAGCTTGGAAAGTCCCGTCCCCATTGCCCAGAAGGATCCCGACTTCACCGCGCGGGTACAGCCCGATCAAAATGTCGAGAATTCCATCGCCGTTCAAGTCGCCAAGGGCAACGCCCTTTGGATTATTATTCGTCGAGTAGTTTACCGGCGGTTTGAATGTTCCATTGCCGTTGCCGAGTACCACGCTGACCGGACCTCCGGCATTGTCATGAGTAACCGCCAAATCAAGTGCACCGTCGCCATTGAAATCGGCCGTCGCAACATCCCACACCCAAGTACCGCCGCCGTTGATTGTTGCCGGGGAGTCGAAGGTCGTGGAACAATTGCCCTTGAGAAGTCGGAGCGTGTTGTTGCCAAGAGAACCGGTGTAGTGACCAGTCAAAATATCCGGTTTTCCATCCCCGGTGAGATCGGCGACTAATATCGGAAATGGACCAGATGCGGTCGCATAGGGAAGGGGCTGTGGAAAAAAACGGCGACCGCCGGTGTTGTAGAGCCCACTGACATTGCTACCGTTTTCGTTGGAGATAGCGAGATCTATGCTTCCATTACAGTTTAGATCGCCAGTCGCAAGATCCACGGGACCATCACCGACACCATAAGCGGTCCGTGTCCCAAAGGTGCCGTCGGGTTTTCCTGGAAGGACACTAACGGTGTCCTGCGTTTCATTAGTTACCGCCAAGTCAGTCAGACCGGTTCCAGTCCGGAAAACGTCTGCTACCAGCCCTCTCGGGTTCGGCCCGGCCGCGTAGTTCACTGCCGGTGCGAAGCTCAGCAACTGGCGATCTTCAAGGGGCTGGATCTGTGGAAGAAATCTCGTCGATGAACCAACGGGTCGAATAAACATGAATCGTTCTCCTTCCTCGAAAAAGTGAAATTCTGGCATAGGGCCGACAACCGGCCCAACTCGCGGTCGTACGAGCCTCGAACCGTTTCTGGCCGGGCTTACTCGCGACAATAGAATTACCCCGACATCAACAAAACCTGACAAAAGCTCGGTTCGTTTCCATCCTGATTCAACGCGCAAGTTCTGACCGAGGCATCTTTCGATGCAGACGCCCAGCGACGACAGCAGCACCCGCCAGTCCTTGATGGACCAAATCCGCGACCGAGCCAACGCCGTCGCCTGGCAACGTTACTGGCAGACGTATCATCCGAAGATTCGCCAGTGGTGCGCATCATCACAGCTAAAAGGCGATGAGCTTGATGAAGTCGTGTCGATGGTGCTTGCGAAAATCGTGAAGACCATGGAAGCCGGCTGGGCATACGATCCACGGCGCACCTACCGAGGATGGTTGTGGCGTGTGTGCTACAGCCAGGTGAAAGAATTCCTTGAACGGAAGGCCGGCTCTCCCGCGAAAGGGACTGGCGCATCGGATGTCATGGAACAACTGCTCGAGCAACCGGCTCCGTGCGATGCGGACAATGCAGAGGCCGAGTTCGCCGCTCTCGTCGTCCGCGCCACGGAAGGCGTCAAAGAATCGTTGGGCGAGGATTCGGTGAAGTGGCGCAGCTTTCAAATGACCGCGATCGAAGATCGATGGGGCAAACAAGTCGCCGAGGCATTAGGAATCAGCGTCGGTCTCGTCCACCAAAACAAGAGTCGAGTGGCTGCTGAGATTCGCGCGCAAGTGGAACGGCTGCGTGACAACGATAATCCGTAGGAGCGCTCGCGATGTCCGAACACCCATCCCAGAACCATTTGCGATTGTTTCAAGAGGATAGACTTCCGCACGCGGAGGCAGCGGCGATCAATGAGCACATCGAGTTGTGTGGACCGTGTCAGGCAGTTCTGGACAAGTTAAAACCCTTCGATGCTGCTGCCGACGCTCCCCTCGACGCAAGCGCCGAGCAACCAACCGGGATTGAAAATCCAGGTGGACGCACGACGGACGACGTCGAGAGTCCGAGCGGGCCGATTGCCGGCGTCGAAAACGACAGCTTGCACTATCCCACAATGCCCGGCTACGAAATCCTGGACGTTTTGGGACATGGCGGTATGGGCGTGGTTTATCGCGCCCGACACGTTGCACTGAATCGAATCGTCGCGCTGAAGATGCTCTCGGCTTGGAGCCAAGTGCGCTCCGAGAACGTATCTCGTTTTCGCGCGGAAGCCGAGGCTGTCGCCAGCCTAAAGCACCCGAATATCGTGCAGATTTTCGAGATCGGGGAATGGCACCCGGAGAGCGCCGGGCCGCCGGTGCCGTTTTTTTCCTTGGAGTTCGTCGAAGGGGGAAGCCTGGCAGCAAGGCTGAACGGCACGCCGCAACCGCCTCGTCAAGCCGCGCGCCTAGTTGAGACATTGGCGCGTGCGGTGCAACATGCGCACGAGGTCGGCATTATTCACCGCGACCTCAAACCGGCCAATGTTCTGATCGCTGAGCCTGGGGACACGCCTCTCGGTGAATCCACGCCCAAGATCACTGATTTCGGCTTGGCCAAGCGCGTCGAAGGCGTGGGCCAAACCCAAAGCGGCGCGATCCTCGGAACACCAAGTTACATGGCCCCCGAGCAGGCACGCGGGGAAAAACAGATTGGTCCGCCCACCGATGTGTATGCGCTTGGGGCGATTCTTTACGAGGCCCTTACGGGACGACCGCCGTTAAAAGGCGAGACCGTGCTGGACACTCTGGACCAGGTCCGCACCGAAGAGCCAGTCTCGCCACGCCGACTTCAACCCAAAGTGCCACGCGACTTGGAGACCATCTGCCTTAAGTGTTTGGAGAAGTCGCCGGAACAACGGTACGCCAACGCCGAGGCGCTCGCAGACGATCTGCGCCGGTTCATTGACGGGCGTCCCGTCGTGGCGCGGCCAACGTCACGCGGGGAACGAATCGTCAAATGGGCCAAGCGTTACCCGGCAGCCGCCAGTCTGATCGGCACGTTATTCGTTGGTGTAATAGTTAGTTCGGCGGTTACGTGGTTCGCCCTGAACCAGTGGGATCGGGCAGTGGACGCCGAAAAGCAACTGCACGGTCGGCTTATCCAATCGCATCTCGATGCAGCCAAATTGGCCATACAACGAGGCGCATGGCGGCAAGCACTGGACCATTACAGTCGCGCGGAGAAAGATGGACAGCCGCCGACCATTGAGTTTCGTCTTGATAAAGTTCGCGCCTGGATAGCGGTAAACGAACCGAAGGAGGCCAAATGGGGACTTCAAACGTTGGCGCTCGAATCCGATCTTGGTGATCAGTCGGCGATAGTCGATCTCTATAGTGGCGAACTTCTCTTGGGATATGACGACAAACGTGCCGTGGAACTCGTTGGGCGAGCTTTGAGCACGGGGAAGCTCACGCCTGCCGATGGAGAATTCGCAAAGGGGTTGTTGGCGCGGAAGTCGCTCGATGCGCTTGAGCATTATCAACGTGCCATATCCCATGATGCCTTTCATCAACGCGCGCGCGAAATGGCCGGGACATTATTGTTCACATTGGGAAGATTGGATGACGCCCGCACACATTTGATCCAATCAGAAGCCATCTTTCCCGAGCATCCGGGTTTTCAACTGCTGCTCGTGCTCATCGAGGTTTGGCAAGAAAAGCGAGACGCAGCCCGAACCCGACTTAACAAAGTGCCCGGGCGCGACATCGGCAGAGGGCGCGATCTTTTCCAGTTGTTGGTTGAGAAATTTGATCCAAAGAACGACTTAATACTTTATCCAGGCGGTTCAAAGAAGGCAACGGTTTTCTCTGATCCGAAGCTCATGATGCAACTGCTTTCTCAAGTGATGTCGTTAGTGAAGCTTCGTCCTGAATCGGCAGACAGCGTTCACCCAAATGAACCGCTGCCTATACATGTCCCGCCGCACTTACGGGAGTTGGTGTCATCAGGTGGATTTCTGCTCCTGGTGGGCCTTCGGCCGGAACAACACATTGATAAATTGGCCCAAATCGTTGAGGTTCATCCCGAAGGAACATTGCTGTTCGTGCACGCAACGAGCCTATTTCAGAAAGCCCAAAGACTAGTCGGAGATAGAATTGAGAACGTTGAAGCGAATGTGCCGCACTTGGAAGAAACGCGGCTGGCATGTCTGCGATCGCTACACACCGCCGCTCTTGCGCCGGTGCGTGGACCGACACTTGACATTCTCGTCGCCGTCGAACTGATGCTCGGGTCGCCGAAACGCGCTGCGCCGAATCTGGAGATGCGACGCGAGTCGATCAAACATCTTCGCGAGCGGATTTCTCTCGGTTTCGCTGAAGTACCTTCCGACGTAACGCGAGTATACTCACTGGCGGCGCAAGCCGCCCAAGAATGGCGACCTGGCAAGGTTCATACTATCGGAATGGGAAAAAATGCATCCAAGCGAAAAGCTGATTCCGTACCGTCGCGCTATTGTGGAATTCAAAGCCGGAAATTTCGCGGCAGCACTTAAAGCCGGAAAGCGAGCGGCCGAACTCTACCCCAACGACGCCGAGATGCTGCAACTCCTCAAGGAAGCCAAAGGGAAACTCCAGGCCGAGGTGAAGGAGCTGATTCCGGAAGGCAGTTGAGAGTACCGATAGGCGGCCACAACGCGGGTTATCGTTCGCCGCCCCGTTCGCCCCAGCCGACGTGCATTGGAAGCCTCAGGCCGTGAGCGGCAATCGCGCACTGGCTGTCCCTTACGTCGATGCCCGCGCCATCATGGATCGGCTCGACGCTGCCATCGGCATCGACGGTTGGCAGGATCAATACGAACTGCTGCCCGACGGCTCGGTTGTCTGCAAGCTCCGCGTTCGCATCGGCAACTGGATCGAGAAAACCAACATCGGTGGGCAGTCGGAACAAAAGGACGAGCACGACAAGCACAAGGCCGCGCGTTACATCAACGGAGACCGGACGGTGCTACTATTAGATCACCAAGATAATCGTTGTAAGATGCGTTCGTTGGGAGAAGTCGTTCGACCGCAGGCTTAATCAGTTTGAAGAGCGAATCACCCACAGGTGCTGAAGTGCGAATTATAAAAGCGAGTCGACAGCTTGACATCTCCTGCGATAGTAATCGCGTGTCTGCCACGACGGCTGAAACGGGGGCCGCAGTCACCACCCAAACGACATTAAGTAAATGTCCCGCCAGCGGCGGCATTGGCACCGCGGAACAGGCGGAAAAACCTGAGGTGTCACCTGCCGGGCTCGTTGCAGTTGCCGTGATAACATGGCCGGATGGCACCGAGACGGGAAACATAGCGGTGAACGTCGCCACGCCGCCGTTCGTCGTTGCCATTGAAGTGCCCAAATAATTGTCCCCTTCACCGAATCCGGATGGATCGCAGCTTGGGCTCGAGAAAAAGTCGAGGTCGTACGTCGTGTTCGCCGCTGCGGTCAGTGTGCCGTGAATCGTAATGGTGCCGCCTGACGACGTGACTGATGTCACCACTGGCGCCGGCTGGTTATTGTTACCGTTGTTAATTAGCGAGATTCCGAGGGCAGCGTTGTCATGAATCGAGTTGCCACGGACAGCATTGCCGGTGCTCGTGTCCACTATTACGCCAATTGCTCCGTTGTAAGCTATCAAGTTTTCGGTGATGGTGTTCTGGTCGGCACCTGGACCGACATGAACACCATTCAAAGTATTACCTAGCGGACCACCAGCGCTACTGATGCCGATGTTGTTACCCTTGATCGTGTTATCCTGAGTCCTTGTGCCGGAGAGACAGATACCGGATTCCGAGTTGCCGGCAATGATGTTGCCGGCCCCAACGCCGATCCGGCTTAGTCCCGCATTAACGAGTCGGATTCCGCACTTGTTCGCTACGCGCGCGGTGCCCAAGACATCGGTACCGATGAGATTGCCTTCGACGTTGTTGTTCGCGCTTGTCCCGCGGATTAGAATGCCGTCGTTCTTGTTGCCGGAAATGATGTTAGTGGCGCCCGGTATCGTGCCGCCGATCGTGTTATCCCTTGCGTACCCGCTCAGGTGAACCCCATTATCGTTGCCGGGGTACCCGTTACCCTGGCGATGGTTACCAATAATGTTCCCCTGGACAATACTGGAGATTCCTTCGATCTTGATGCCGTCTCCCTTGTTGCTGGCGATGATATTTCTCGACCCAGGTGTTGTACCGCCGATGATACTACCGAATGCAGTTCTGCCGACATAGACCCCACTCTTTTGGTTACTCATTTCTATCATTCCAGTAGCATCAATGCCAATGTAGGCTTGCTTTATCACGTTCGCGGCGCCGGTAGCAATGTTCACGCCGTCGGCCGCGTTACCTGAGATAACCGTGACGGATTGTCCTCCACCGATGGTGTTGTTTGAACTCGTAATAAAAATCCCGTGTAGCAAATTAGCGGCCGGAGCCCCACCTGTGACGTTCGCGCCAACGTAGCAGTCGTAAACGAAGTTCCCACCGCCGTGTCGCAGAACGATACCGTGACCAGCAAAGCGGTTGATAACGAGCCCGCGCACGGTGCTGTCCCCCGCGACAACGGTGAGGCCGCTTACGTTCGTTCCCGCAAGGTCACCCGCCAGCTCGATAAGCGGCCGGCCGGCGTACCCCGTCTGCGTTGTCCCGTCAATAATCACGGGACTGGTAATCGGGGGCAGGGTAAACGTGGGATGGATCGTGTGTGGTCCTGTACCTCCGATGTTGAACGCGATCGTGTCCAGCCCCGCATTGCCGTTGGCGTCCTCGATGGCCTGCCGGAGAGAGCCGCAGCCGACGATTGCGCAGTCGGAGGCATTGAAGACACTGTACGTGTTAAGCAGCGTACGGTCTTCGAGAACGACTACCGTTGGGCGGAGCGATACGTTGCGATTTAGGCGAGTCTTCGTGTGACAAGCTGTTACGCTACGGTGGTTAAGCGATGCCATAGACACAATCCTCCTAAAAGGATAATCGTATTCGCCAGAAACCAAGTGACGCAATTCTACGAGTGGAATAGGAAGGCCGTCGGCTGCGCTCCATGGGCCAGAACGAGAATTCCTATGGCCGTTCTTTTACTACACGCCTTAGTACCGCATAGCTGATAGCAGCGACTGCGAGTTTAAAAGTGGCCCTGAGTTTCCGCTTCGTCAGAACGAATACCAAATCGTCTGAATTGACCCAGCGATAGTAGGCGATGGCCATACGGTCCTCGGACTCAACGGGGCCGCCGGCAGGGGTTCGTTTCGGACCTGAAGTTCAGCAATCGAAGCAATCTACCACCCAGCATAGTCTATATAGTCGGGCCATCATGAATTGGCGGATAGGGAAGCGTGCCATGTCCACGAGCTTGTGGGGGACATGGTCGTTCAATCACACCTGCGGAAGTTGGCCTCCAGCCGGGTTCGCTACGGTTACCGGCGCCTTTACGTTCTGCTGCGGCGCGAGGGTTGGACCGTGAACCACAAACGTGTCTACCGGCTGTATCGACAGGAACAGCTTACGAAGCGGCGGAAAAATCCCCGCCGCATCGTAAGCTGTCAGCGCCGCGAAGATCGACCGGCGTGAGGCTTATGCAAGTGAATCCCAATCGGCCGTCGCCAAAACGACGGCAAGAAGATCAAATCCAGGACGCATCATCGGCGGTATCGGCGACATCTGCACCTCGAACGACCCGATGTCAATCGTGCCGTTCACGATGCGCGGAAAGCCCATTGGGTCCAGCCTTAGGAACGCCTGACCTGTGAAGATCGCTCATCAATCTTGAGAACGCTTTTTCAAATTCGCCGTGGTCTTTCCAGTTCGAGAAATCGGGGATGTAGTATTCACGGACTTCGCGCACCATATCGCGACCAATGTCTCCATCAAACGCGGTCCAGGCTTCGAGGCGCTCAAATGAAACAAGGCGAATTGGAAACAACACCCTTGAGCCCTCCTTCACCTCTCGCTGCCTAGCGTGGTAGATCTCGGTATTTACCCACTCGCTCCGCATACTGTGCTCTGACAAAACAAGAATGAGCCTGTCATGCATGCGAATGGCTTGGCTAATTTGGTCGTGGACCTTCTCACCGCCCTTAATGTCCTCGGGCGCGAACCAGACGCGTAGGCGCTCATCGCGCATGCGTCTGTGAAGCAGTCTGCAGAACTGTTCATCTTTGCTGCTGTAGCTGATGAAGCAGGAGTAGAACTGAATTGGCTCGCCGACTAAGTCGGGGAGGTATCGCACCAGCACATCCGGCACGCCACAACCGAGTAAGAACTCCGTCGGAATACGCGACAACTTAAAAAGCGATGCTAAACCAACTGTGCTGGGACCTTCATGTATTACCTTGTCGAGACCGCGGGCACCCGACAAATCGACATCCTCGAGGTCGTTCCTCCCAAAGTGCGCTCCGGAGAAGTCAGTCCCGCGAAGACGCGCCCCGCTTATTTGGACGCCGACAAGTCTGGCTCCGGCGAGGCTGGCGTCCTCGAGATCAGCGCCTAAAAGAGAGCACCATCTCGAAATGTAATGAATCCATCGGTTGCTGTCGCCAGCGACACTTACGGCACCCGCTCCGTGATCGGTGAGCTTTGCCTGCCGAAGGTCTGCCCGTGCAAAATCTGCGCAATGGGCATTTATGCCCCTCAAGTTGGCTTCACACAACTTCGACTCGGTCAGATCTGCGCAAGTCAAATCTGCGTCGGTCAGATCCGCTCGACTGAGGTTCGCGCTCCGTCCACGAATCCAGCCGAGATCAGCCTTGGTTAGGTTAGCCTTCGATAGATCAGCACTTTCGGCATGCGAAAACGAAAGATTCGCCTCACTCAATATCGCATTCCGCAAATCGGCACGCGTCAGCTGCGCATGGTGGATTTGTGCACCCGTCAAATTGGTCTCGACAAGGCGTACCCCGGAACAATTCACGTATCCAAAGTTGACGCCGAATAGGTCCACACCACACAGATCGACCCCGGTCAAATCGAGGCGAAAGCCGCCTTTGCTTCGGAGTTCCTCACGAAGACGGTTCCACTCGGCGATGCCTTCAGGACCACTCTTAAGCAGGGCCAGGACTTCCGACTGATCCATTTGGTCCAATGCTCCGTTTCTTCCTGCCACCGGGCGGAGGCCGCTTTCCAGTCCGGACTTCGATGCTATGAACAGCAAGTCGGCTGATGAGCACGTGATCTCCGCGGTTATCTTGAGGGCGGCAAAACTTCGTGCGGTTGATATAGTCTTTTTAAGTGTGCCGAGCGATGCTTTGGCCTGATGGAGCGCAATGTTTTGCGCCGCTTAAGCAAATTCCTTCGTGGCAGGTGTTGGCGCCGCGACGCCGCAAGTAAAGTTGTCCGGCTGCTGCACGTCAGGCACTGTGACTTTGATCGCGCCATTCGGGAATCTAGCCGATTTTGACACGTTATTCACGGAGGAATGGCATGAGCTGCATCTGCCGTCGGTGCGGGCGCACTTCGAGGAGCAAGCGCGGCGGGCCGAGAAGGAGACGCTGTCCTACGAGCAGTATCTCTTGGAGTTGCGGAACAAGGACGTGAAGGCAAGCTTGATCGCCTATCTGAAGGAATAGCCGCTCGATGCGGTGGGTCCGCCGAGTCTCGCATTCCTGTCGGCTCAACCCGCGCGTCGATGAGCGTGCCCATCGAAGTATTACACCGAGACAAAACCGGACGCGCGACTTGGGAAATTCTTCGATTTTCTCGAAAATCCAAAGCCCAGGGATAGCTGAAGGTTAGCGGCCTGTTGAAAAGCGCGTCTTGAGAACCATGCTATTCTGACGACTGATTTGTGCCTCAAGTGTGGCGCTTCGCAAAATCACCGAATTGCGAAGTAGCGACGCGGCTTAGCTTGCTCCAACCTGTTCGTTGGACTTTTCTCCCTGCTGTAGTGGGTCAACGAGTTTTGGATTTACATTCGTACACTTGCGCCGATACGTCGGCGCTAATTTGGGGTGTACGGATGTGCGTTCAAAACTCGGTGAACCACTACAGGGAGACCCAACCGGATTACCAACGCGAATGGCAGCTGGTCGTTGACCCGGAGCCAACTTCGACTCGCAACCGACTTGCAGCACTATTTGATGGTAGGAGCGTTTGTGGAAGCCTCTCGCGCGTGACAGTTGGCTGATCGACGGCAACTACGTCTCCCCATGAGCGGCAATTAGGAATCCCCAGGGTTCCCTGGGGCGACCGGTTCCGGTCGCGAAGCCGCGTCGTTTGAGTTCGTCTCCAATTCGATGGCTTTCTTGGCCTGTTCCAGCCGGTAACTGGTAATGTTGAGTTCCAGGATCACGCTGTGGTGTACGAGTCGATCGATGGCCGCCGCGGTCGTCATCGGATCCTTGAAGATCACTTCCCACTTGGCGAACGGCAAGTTGCTGGTGAGCAACACACTGCCGCGTTCGTACCGCTCCGCCAACAGCGTGAACAACACTTCCATTTCCTCCCGGCTCTGTTGAACGTATCCGATGTCGTCGATGATCAAGGCATCGAAGGCGCTGAGGCGCTTCAACACTTTGCTTAGCTTCAAGTCGCGCTTGGCTACCAGTAGTTCCTGCACTAACAGACTGCACGTGCAGAAGTAGATCTTGCGGCCGGCACGGATCAGTTCCTGGCCCAAGGCCGACAACAGATGCGTCTTCCCCGAACCCGATCGTCCAAAAACCAAAATGTTCTCGTGTCGATCCAGGAAGGTTCCGTCCATCAGCGTGCGCACTTGGCGGGCCACCTTCGCCGGCAAACGCTTCAAGTCGAAATGCGGCAGATCCTTCTCCGGCGGAATCCGGGATTGGCGCAGCAAACGCTCGATCCGGTGGGTCCGCCGGGTCTCGCATTCCTGCCGGCTCAACTCTAAGAGATACTGCTCGTACGACAGCGTCTCCTTCTCGGCACGCCGTGCTTGCTCCTCGAAATTCGCTCGCACCGACGGCAGATGCAACTCCTTCAGATAAGCGACCAAACTGGCCTTCACGTCCTTGTTCCGGCTCATGCCATTCCTCCGTGAGTAACTTGTCGAAATCGGCCAAATTCACCGGTGCGACGCTCACCGCCGTTACCGGCGCCGCTTGGCTCTCCCTCAGCAACACTTCCACTGCCATCCGGCTGATCGGCTGCTCGCGTTCCATAAGTACACGCAAGGCTTCCTCGACCGCCTCTTCGCTTTCGTGTGCCGCCAGGTGCAGAATCTCCAGGTATTCGCGATCCGCCCGCGCGGGGCCGGTCTCATGCAACAGATCGTAGGCCATGCGGAAGCGGCTCGTCGGGAACAGACCTTCCCGATAGCGATAGTCCGCCAAGGCGCCTGGCTTCCGCACCAAAGCGTCGATGACATGTCGGTAATTGACGTGTTGTTTGCACCGGCCACGCAAGCGCGGCAGCGCCTCCACCAACTTCTGGCCGTACCAGACTTCCAAGTGATCCAGGTAAATCCGCACCTCGACTCGTTCGCCGATCAGCCGGCTATTGACCGAGTAGACGTTATTTTGGACGCGGATCACGCTGCCGCTGCTCACCGTGACTCCCAGTCGTCGGCACGTCTCCAGCCGGCGGGCCGGCAACGGTCGCAACGCCGTGCTCTCCTCGGCCAAGCGCTTGGAGCGGTTCGCGTTGCGGAGCCGGCACACCTCCGCCAGGAACGCGGTGTACTGTTCGCGACTGGCAAAGTCACGGCTGCCGCGCAATAACAACGCCTGCTCTACGGCCTCCTTGAAATGCCGATGCGATGCTTCGGCATCCCCGTTCTCGTGCGCCGCCCGCGCTTGAATCTTCTCGCCGGTCAGTTGGTAATGCGCCAGCAACGCCTGGTAGCGGGCCGTGAAGTCGCGCCGCTCCGAGAGGTTGTTCACGGCGCTACTCAACCGATCGCTGCGATGCCGTTCGGGCACACCGCCCAATTCTCCTAAGGCATTCTGCAATCCTTCGCTCAAACTCTCGAAGCTCTCGGAGAAGCAGAGCGTCACTGATTCCCAGTTCGAGTAGGTCAGCACGAAGTGATACACCATGTGATCGAATCGCTGGCCACCGATCGTGACGTTCAAACGGTTCATGTGCGTGAAGTCCGAGGCACACAGCCGACCAGGATGATGCACCTGGCTGAAGTACACTTCTTGCCCGGGGCCTTGGGTCGCCCGCCATGCCTTGACGCGCCGTTGCAACGTCCGCAACTGAGTCTCATCAAAACGTGCGGGATACTTCTGCACCAACCAACCCCACAGCGTCTTGGCCTGCAAGCCCGGCGCCTGTTCCAGAAGCGCGGCCAGTTCCGGCCAGACCTCGGCAAAAGGATCCGGCCGGGTTCGCCACTCGCGTGGCGGTACGACTTGCTCACTCGGGAGTCGTCTCATGTTCCAATACCTCCGTGCCGTCTTCTGATCGACGCCCGAATTCTGGGCGGCCCTGCTCAGCGTCTGTCCTTGACCCAAGAGCCGGAACAGACGGCGAATATGGACATCCGTGACCTTCGCCATCGCAAGCTCCTTCCATGATGGAACTTGCGCTAGCGTATCACACGGACAACCAGGGATTCGTAATTGTCGTCAGGGGAGAAGTAGTTGTCGCTATACAGTTGGCGGAAATGTCGCGCTTCGCAGAATCACCGAAATGCGAAGTTGAGCGCGCCCCTGGTTCCACGGAATTCCTCCAGTCGGATTCAATCGGGGTGAGCGCCGAAGTTTCGGCGCTCGATCTCCGAACTGAACGAATGTGGCTGCAAAGATCGCTGGTCCACTACACCGTGACCCAAACGACAGCCACGGCCGGGTGCCACGGGCGGCACGGTTGCTAGCCCTGGCGCATCGCTTTGAACCGTTGATCGCCGACGGCATCGTCGCGGACTACGCCGAACTGGCACGCCTGGGCCAAGTCAGTCGCGCGCGGATTAGCCAAATCATGAGCCTACGCACGGTAATCAAGGGGATTCCGGTCAGATTCCCAACGGGTTTTTGAAACACAGTGGCGTTCAGAGTGATAACCATCTTTCGCTATCGCCAGTCGCAAGAGAGGACGAAGCCGGCCCAGTACTTGGGAAACAACGGCTCATCCTTCGGCGGACGATCTTTGTCGACAAACTCCACACCGCGGAGTTTGCCCATCAATTTCGGATCCTTCGGCACTTCGCGCAACATCCAGATCTGCGCTTGGCGAAGCGATTCCAATTTGGACGTCGGTCTCTCTTTGTTCCAAAGGTTTTCGTAGAAGCGCGTCATAAGCATCTGCGTCGCAGTGTCGTTCACTCGCCACAAACTGGCGACCACAGTGCGCGCCCCGGCCGTTTGGAAGGCGCGTTGCAAGCTGAGCAAGCCTTCGCCACCCGCTACTTCACCCAAGCCGGTTTCACACGCCGATAACACCGCCAACTCCACATTGCTCATGTCCAAAGGCGCCACTTCCAGCGCCGTCAGGATGCCATCGTCCTTATCCAATTCTGAGTTCTGATTGGCTCCCGCTAGAACCAAGCCTGAGAGCAACCCGGGATGCCACCCGGTCACCCCCTGGTGTTGGAACAGGTCGCCGGGCAGGAACTTCTCGTTCGGTGCCGGTGCCAGGGCCGACTTGATTTCCTTCGGCGCGAAGAATCCATGCGTGGCCAGATGAAGATGGGAATGCTGCGGCACGCGTTCCCGCAGCGTCGCTTCCGTTGCCTTGGCTTTGCGTAGGACCGTGACTTTGCTGCCTGCAAAGCGCTGCTCGAAGGAGTCGCGAATGTTGGCGATCTCGGTGCACGTCCCGCTGAGCGGGCCCCACGCCTTGAAAGGGCCGGCGCGCGAGGTCAAACCTGCCTGACGGGCATCCGTCAACAGTTGGGGCTTGCCGGGATCCACGTCATAATCGACATCCCCGACGAGGAGCAGAGACGGCTCAGTGGGTTTGGCCTGAGCCATGTCCAAAGGCTCTAACAGATCCGGCAAGAGCTTCGGCAACGGAAGCACCACGAAGGCGCGGTCTTCGATGAGATTAAGTACTCGGTTCCTCGCCCGGTAGAGCAGCGAACGGGAAGTGGCATAGGACGGCATCAGGTGAGATCAGTACGATCCGTGCGTCTTTGACGTGAGCTTCCAGGGGTTTCCAGATCAGTCGGCGCAATCGTGAGCTCGTGTGGTTGTCGCTATTGGTCTTTATTTGGCCACGTGGGTCTCGCCATTCCTGAATTGCGGTGGCTACCGGTGCGGCCGGTCCGAGTTCCACACGAACAATCGGTTGATCCGGCCGCACGACAAACGCTACCAGATGCTGCTCGACGTTCATCTTGCCCTTTCCCTCGGCCGGCGACGTGTGATTGTGGTACTCCAAAAAGTCCACCAGTGCCGTGCCGGTCGGTAGCGCCTTCTGCAACTGCTCGGGTGTGAGTTTTTGCAATTCCTTCTGCCGACGAAAGGCAGCACTTTCGCGCGTTAGCTTGACCTCCAATTCTTCCTTCTCTCGTGTGGCATCATCGAGTTGCCGGCGCCAGACGTCGCGATTTTTGGGATCGGGAGTGGCAAAAGATAGCGTGGCAAGTCGGCTACTGACGCTCTGAACTTGCTGCCAGATGCTCGCTAGCTCCGGCTGTTGCCTGGCAAGGCGCAGTCGCTGCTGCCGGGCCAGGACCGCTCCTTTGGCTTGCAGGACCAGTGCATAGACCTCACTGGCTGCGACACTGTCGGCAGTGGCAACCGAAAGGTAGCAATCCAGCCGGTAGCGGAATGCCCGAGCCATAGCCATTTGCTGACGCTCCGACAGGGCCTCACCTGCGAGATTCAACTTGCCTTGAATATTGACTAATGCACTCTCATAGTAGCGCCGAGCACCAGCGTGGTTTCCTTGCGCCTGAAGCACATACCCTAAATCGTTCAGGCTCTCGCCCGATTCGACATGTTCAGAACCTAAGAGCTTGTTTCGCATAGCCAGGGCGTCTTCATGGCAGCGCCGAGCACTGGCATAATCTCCTCGTTCCTGAAGCAAAGCGCCCAGGCTGCTTAGGCTCGCGGCAGTGTCGGGATGTTCGGGCGGCAGAGCTTTTTTGATAATTGCCAACGCTTGTTCGAGGTAGGGCTGGGCGCCAGCGTAGTCCCCTTGGGCCCGAAGCAAGTCACCCAAGTTTTTCAGACTCGTGGCCGTGTGGGGATGTTCGGCACCCAGGATTTCCTTTCTGATAGCTAGGGCTTGCTCATGGTAAGACTTGGCATCAACGTATTCTTGTTGTGCCCAAAGCAAGGCGCCCAAGTTATTCAGGCTTGTAGCCGTGTGCGGATGTTCGCGACCCAGGACCTTCTTGTGGATGTCAAAAGCTCGTTCGAGATAGGGTCGGGCACCAGCGTAGTCCCCCTGGGCGACAAGTAAGTCGCCGAGGCTCGTCAAGCTTTGGGCCGTATCGGAATGTTCGACGCCCAAAACGTTCCTTCTGACGGCAAGAGATTGTTCGAGGTAATACCGGGCCGGGGCGTAATCCCCTTGGGCCGAAAGCAAGTAGCCCAGGTTGTTTAGGCTCGTGGCCGTGTCGGGATGATTCGGCCCCAACACCTTCTTGCGGATGGCCAGCGTTTGTTCAAAGTAATTCCGGGCCGGGGCGTAGTCTCCTTGGGCCAAAAGCAAGTGACCGAGATTGTTGAGGCTCTGCGCTGTGTAAGAGTGCTCGGGCCCCCACGCACTTTTGGAGATGGTCATGGCTTGCTCAGAGTAGGGGCGGGCCCTGGCATAGTCTCCCTGCGCTCGAAGGAGATCGCCCAGGTTCTGCAGGCACTGAGCCGTCTCGGGATGTACCAGACCCAAGACCCTCTTGCGAATGTCCAGGGCTTCCTCAAAATACTGCCGAGCGCTGTCGTAGTCGCCTTGGACCATAAGTAGTACGGCCAAGTTATTAAGGTTCGTGGCAGTTTCTGGATGTCCGGGGCCTTGTACGTTTTTCCAGATAGGCAGGGCCTTGCGGCACAAGTCTGCTGCCTCGCGATACTTGCCTTTGTCAAAAAGCCGTTTCATGTCGTGGTTGAGTTGTTTTGCCCCCTTCAGATCTCGCCGGTCGTTGATTGTCATTCCAGCCAACCGTTCGCCGTCTGCCAAAGCTCGACGAGCGTCGCCCGAACGCCAATCCTGCTCGCCGTAACGTTTCGTCTGAATTCGCAGCACCACTTCCCAGTGCTTCTTCGCAGCCGGCCAGTCCTCGCGCTCGTCATGCAAGCCCGTCAATTGATTCAATGAAGCAATGACATCATCGTGCAAATCACCGAACACCTCCTGCTCAATCGCCAGCCGCTTCTCGCAAGCCGCGATTGCCTCGGCCAGCTTCTCTTCTTTCCGAAACTTCTGCACCTCCGCCGTCAGCCGGTCGCGTTCCTTCAGTTTTTCCTGTTGTTCCTGGGTCAGCGGCTTCGGTTTGTCCAGCACCGGCTTGGGCACGTCCTCGGCCAGAATCCCAGCTAACCATGCCACCATCAACAAACTGACCGCCACACCGGCGGCCGGCCATTGTGGACAACATTGCATCTCGGGCTCCTTTCGTTCTCGATCCCGCACACACCGGACATCGGGCGGTCGGGCCACGGTTCGCCTGGTCTCGCGGGGGCTAGGCACGGCATCGGCTCTTATTGTTGCGCCAACGCCATGCCCCAAAAGTAGTCGAACCGCGCCCTCAGATGTGTACGCAGTTCTTCGAGGTCGTCGCGAACCAAGCTGTATGGCGTTTCAACGAGATCGCGCGGGACCTCACCTATGGGCTCTACCTCTTCACGATGCATCAAGAGCATGACAGAGGCTGGCACACTCGGCCACCGTCGGGATAGTGGCGCGGCGAGCGTCGGCTCTATGTCGGTGATGCTCGGCTTCTCGCCTTGTTTGGCGAGCACCAGAAAAAACACCGTCCCCCGAGGCCCATCCAACTGCCATTCACCCCTCTCAGGAACGTGCAACCGGTTCTGCCGATCGGCGGGCCTTAACTCGGCCGGAGTTAACTCCCGGAGTTTCCCCTCGGTGGTAATGATGAAGGCGGCACCTTGATAACCCTTGGGTACGTCGCACCGAAGTGTGATCAGATCGCCGGCATGTAGCCCTGCTCTTTGAAGGTCGTCAGGATTTTTCGGGGCAAGGAGTTGACTCTCACGCTGGATCGTGTGAATCAGTTTTTGACGCAGCGTGAATGCAGGGGCACCGCTTGGCCAAAGACAGCACACCAAGATTGTCGTGGCGATGGCAAATGTCAGAAGGCCCAGCAGGATCGCCAGCCTCCGCCGATAAAGAAAACTCTCCAGTTTCCGAGCGAGGTCTTGAGCCCGCAAGTAGCGCTCGGAAGGCTTGGGAGCCATCGCTTTCAGGCAGATGGTCCTGAGTCGCCTGGAAATGCCCGGGGCTTGCAGTGCGGAGCGGTCGAAATCACATCGCGCCGCTTTCAAGATCGCCTCGCTGGCGCTAGCGGCTGCAAACGGAGCATTCCCGGTCAACAAATAGTAGAGCACACCTCCTAAGCTGAAGATGTCGGCTCCTGGGCCCACTTTGTCTACCAAGCCCTGTGCCTGCTCGGGGGAAGTGAATGCAGGGGTGCCGCCCGGCAGTGTGTCGTTCTCTTGCCAGAGATGTCGATAACGTGCCAGGCCAAAATCGACTATCCGAGGTCGCCCCGTCCCATCGATGACTATGTTCGTGGGCTTAAGGTCTAGATGAATGATGTTGTGACGGTGAATCGCTGCCAAGGCGTCGGCCAGCCTGGCCACGAGTCCGGCCGACTCCCGAGGCGACAACGGGTTTTGCTTCACGTACCGTTCCAGGTTGCACCCTGACAGATACTCCATCACAAGAAACGGGCGACCCTCGTGCACATCGCAATCGTAGACTCTTGCTAGGTTCGGATGATCAAGGGCAGCCAGGACCTGGCCTTCGGTGCGCAGCTGACTGACGAGTTCGGGGTCGTCAGCGACAGATCGAATGCTCAACTTTATTGCAACGTCGCGATGCAGATCTGGATGAACTGCCCGAAAGACGACGGCTTGTCCTCCGCCTCCCAAGCTATTCACTACACGGTATCGGCCGATGGTAGCAGGCAATGTTTGGAAGGTAGCGCGGATTTCCGAGTCTTTACAGTCAGTCGTTTGCATGCCGTAGTGTGCCGTCATACGGCGTGCGTGATCAAGAAGATCTGGTGGCAAAGTTTGGTTCGGACTCAAAAGCTCAGGAAATTCCCGTCCATATTCTTCGATCTGACGGGGCTGGCCTTGCTTGCAGCGACATTCGAAGTCGATCTTTACCAACTCGGCCAAGAGAAGCACGCGCCGGTTTGATTCCGTCTTTGCGATATAGTCACGAATCAGCGGCGGAGTACCTGATTGCCATGCAGTCTCAAATTCATCGGCAATCTGGTCGAGCCACTCCAATCCTTCCTGCAGGCTGCTTCCGTCGTCATTGGGCGTGGTCATCTCCCATCTCCTTGGCTATCTCGTGCGCTTGTTCATGACCGGTATCAATAATACACGCTTGAGGGCCGCCGCGGCATGAGATGTCGCGATCTGCCGCTGGATTTCCGAGCCTGGTCCGTTTATAGTCAAGGCTACGTAATCATAGGAGCTCACCATGTTTCGCCTGAGCCGAACGACTGTTCCCATCGCGGTTCTTGTGGCGTTTGTAGGATTTGGTTGCAACCGCAGGCAAGCCGCGCTTGACATTGCACAAGCGCATCAGTCGGCAGAGCAGACGAAACGCAGGGGGACAGGCCAATTTGCTTTGCTGGTGGGATGCACGCGCTATGACAACCTGAAAAAAGGAAAGCACCTCGTCGGGCCCGCGAACGACGTCGACGTCATGCGGAAAGTATTGACCGAGCGATTTGGGTTCGCCGATCAGCACATCGTCATCCTGTCTGAAGAACAGGCCAAACAAAAAGGAATTGCCCAGCGACCGACACGTGCCAACATCCAACGCGAGTTCAAACGCTTGTCCAAGCGTGCGGGATCCGGTGACCGAGTCCTGATTCTGTTGTCCGGCCACGGCAGTCAGCAGCCCGATCAAGATCCACCCGACCCGGACGATCCCGAACCTGATGGTCTAGATGAGACTTTTTTGCCGGCCGATACGGGAAAGTGGGATGGAGACAAGGGGGTCGTGACAAATGCCATCGTCGATGACGAGCTGCGCCGCTGGACAAAGGCAATCACCAACAAGGGAGCGTCTTTGTGGGTGATTGTCGACAGCTGCCACTCGGGAACGGCGCTGCGTGGGACCGACGACGAAGTGGGACGCGAGATTCCGGCCGAGGAGCTAGTGCCTCAAAATCTCCTGGACAAGGCACGCCGGAGCGCTATTGTTCGTGGCCACACCCGCGGTGGCGTCGCTGACGATTTTGGCATAGGACTTGGACAAAAGTCGGCTGGCGTGGCCGCCCTATATGCGTCGCAACCATCTGAAGAAACCTTTGAAAAGAATCTGCCGCCGGGAGCAGACGGCTCCCGACGTTATGGTCTACTTACCTTTGCGGTGTGCCAGATATTGACGGAGCGTGACAACCTACCGACCTACCGAGAACTGGCTGAGCGCGTCTACTCACGCTATGTTCATTGGGGGATTGCACGTCCGCCAGTTCCGCTGGTGGAAGGCTCCGAGTTGGATCGAGAAGTCTTGGGAAGGCGAGAGTGGCGCGCCCGTCCGCCGATCGTGCTGGCGCAGCGGCGACAACTGGAGAATCAACGCAGGACGACTTCACGGCCTCACTTTGGACAGCATCTTGGCCGTTCAGGCGCCAGCCAATCAACTTGGCGCCGACAAACCGATAGGACACGTCCGCATCCACGAGTGCGGCGTGCTGGAGGCCGTCGTCCAATCCTGCGACTACGCCGGAATGCCTACCAACAACGATCTACCAACGGGCGGCCAATGTAAGCCGGTCTACATCGACTACGGTCCCATGCGGCTACGTATCGCTGTCGAACGGCCAACTGATGTTCGAAATCCATACGCGGTGGGGCTGATGGACTTGGAAAAGGAGCTGGACCAGCGACAACGCGAGTCTGACGCCTTGTTTGAAGTCGTCGAAGATATGCGTCGGGCGGAATGGTTGGTGCATATTCGCGATGGAAGGCCCCAGCTACTCCCGTCGAGTGCAGGACGCATTGAAGGGCAGCTCCCACCCGACATTCCAAGAGTTGAACTCTCTGTGGAGAAACAGGGGACCGCCCTTTCGGAGGAGCTAAACAAGGTTGCTCGAGCGCAGAACCTCCTGACGTTAACGTCTGACTCAACAACCGAGACATTCCGTGGTGGTTCCGACTTAAAGTTGGAAGCGGTGATGCTAAAGCTTAGGGACAAGAACGACCGAAAGGGCGATCCGCTCACGTGGGGAAGGCGTGGTGTGACGCTGGTGCCAGGGGATCACATCGCCTGGCGCTGGACGAATCGCGGCACGTGCGCCGTGGATGTTAGCCTGTTGTTCATTGACAGCGGTTACGGGATCAAAGCCATGTTTCCCCGGCCGAGTCGGTTAGCCGATATCCGCGTGATGCCCGGGGAGTCTTGCGAGTCGGGATCGATGAAAGTCAATGCAGAAACAATCGGCCGGGAGCACATGGTAGTAATCGCTGTCGAAGGGAAGGGACCGCCAGTTGACTTCAGCTTCTTGGCGCAGCCGACGCTGCCGCAGACGCGCGGCGAAGGGGTCGACAAGGCACTTGATTCGCCCCTGGGTCGCCTGCTCCAGCACGCCATGTATCGGCAAGGCCCCACACGGGGATTGGAGAGCCATAGCATCGATCGCCACGTGCTTCATCTGTTTACGTGGCAGGTTATGCTGTCACCGCCGTCGGCTCGTCCGTGAAGATACCTGGTTGGGCTTAATCGCGTTGTAGCAAATTCGCTTTTGCCCAGGTCTCCCGAATTACCTCTAGCTTCCGCTCGACGGTCCGCACGACGCAACCGAGCTGCCTTGCAATCTCTTCGTTGGTGTAGCCATCCAACTTCCAAGTAACGATGTGGCGCATCCGGTCCTGAGGCAAGATATCGAGGAGCCGTTGAAGGGTATCCGTGAACATGGCCGCTTGCGTCGGTGTGGTCTCGGCCCTCGTGATGAGGTCAATTAACTGCTGCATGGAGGTGGAATCGGCTGATTGTGCGTGCTGTTCTCGCCGCACGTCCCGGTTTTCGCGCTGGTGGCGCCTGGCCGCTTTACGGGCTTTGTTCCGCGTCATCGCCACCAGGAGCTTTCGAATGTCCTCGCGGTTCTCAAACGTGAACCGGCCGCGTTGCAGTCGTTGGCAGAAGCTCTTGTACATGCTTTGAAGGACATCATTCTCGTCCTCGCGCAGACGGATTCGGCCATTCAAATGATTGCGGGCCAGTACCAAAAGCTGATGGGAATAGGCCTTCCAGATTTCCGCGGCTGCCTGATTACGCGCGGAGGGGTCATCGGAACGTAGCTTATTTAGCAAGTTCGCAACAGACTCCGGCGTGGTCATAGCGTTTCTACCTTGTATCGCAAACTACCGCCAATCGCCGGAGAGGACGAATCCGGCCCAGTGTTATGGTGGCAACGGCTCCTTGTTGTCGATAGGCGGAGGTTTGACGAGCATCTCAGTGCAGGCTCCTTGCTCCTTAAGCAGGATCCCCAGATTGTTCTGGCTCCTGGCAACATAGGTGCTCGGCGCCCAGAATTTCTCGCGGATCGTCAGGGCCTTCCGGCACAAGTCGGCCGCCTCGCGATGCTTTCCTTGCCCGTGCAGCAGTGCCCTTTCGTCGTTGCGTCGTTTGGTCTCTTTCAACGCGCGCCGCTCGTCGGCCTACATCCGCACCAACCAGTTGCTGTCTGCAAGGGCGCGGCGGCAAGCTGCGACTTGCCAATCCTGTTTCCGTATCGCTTCGTCTGAACTCTCAGCATCTCTTCCCAGTATCTCTTCGCAGCCGGCCATTCTTCCAACTCAAGCTGCAACCTTATACCTGTCGCTCGGCCGCTAGTTGCTTCTCACACGCTGCCACCGCCTTTGTCCACTGCTCCCCATTCCGAAGTTTCTCCACCACCGTGCTTAGTCGATCCCGTTGTTTCGGCTTCTCCTGTTGTTCGGGACTCGGCGGCTTCCGCTGGGCCGGCGAAGGCCTCGATCAGCGGCCGGAACGCCGTAGCAGTCAGCAAACCAATCATGACGCCGCCTGTCGGACGCGGCAATAATCATTGCATCTTCGGCCTCCCATAAGAGTGCTTTGGGAACAAAGCAAGTAGCTGAACGATCAGCGCCAGTCGCCGGACAGTACAAAGCCAGCCCAGTATTGTGGCGGTGTGTGAGTTGGTTTCGGCTTGCCTTCTTCCACCGAAACGAGGCCGCGTTCGATGCCGTTCCGGAGCATGGTGCATTGCGCTTGTTGTAGCGCCGCTGCTTTGGGCATGTTGTGACGCAAGATATTTCGGTAAAAGTCGACCATTAGGGCCCGCGCCGCATCATCACGGACTTGCCATAACGTCGCGACGACGCTTTTCGCACCCGCGGTTTGAAAAGCGCGCTGCAGACCAAGAACCCCTTCGCCTCCGGCAACCTCACCCAAGCCAGTGTCACAAGCCGACAGAACGGCCAGCTCGACCTTGGAAAGATCGAGCGCTGAAATCTCCAGCGCCGTCAAGATGCCGTCGTCCCGTGACGCGTCGGGCGACTGCTTGGCGCCTGCCAGCACGAGCCCCGACAATAAGCCGGGATGCAAGCCGGTAACCTCTCGATGTCGAAATAGGCTATCGTTGCGGGTCTCGGCTCTAGCAGATGGGGCCGTTATCTCCGCTGGCATGAAAAACCCATGCGTCGCCAGGTGCAGGAACCGATGTCGTGGCCCTTCCTTACGAAACGCGCCTTCGGTCGCCTCCGCCTCACGCAAATCGGTACAGACCCCCTTCGGAGACTTCCGTTGGAACAAATCCTTGATCGCCGTTACTTCAACCTGTGTTCCGGGAAGTGGCCTCAATATCTGTAACATTGCATCCAATTTTCCGCCGCGCGGAACAGAACGAGTCGTAGGTGAGATTTCTGTCTTGCCATTGATCATTGCTTCGGGCTGTCCGGGCATTGCATCGAATTGGATATCACCGAGCAGAAGCAAGGAGGGTTCCGATTTTGCACTATCATCGGTGTTCAGCACTTCGCGTAGGAGCTGGGGCACTGGTATCACCGCCACGGCGCGCTCTTCGATCAGATAAGTGCCTGGCTTTTTTCCCGGTAGAGCACCGAACGGCATGCGAGCGAGGATTCCGTCAGGAGAAACTAGCACGGTTTTCACGTCCTTGAGATATTCCTCGAGCGGCTCCCATAATCGGCAGCGCAACTCCTTCCCTCGAGCAGTATCCGCCCCATGCGCCTTACGCCAACACTCGATGGCAGCCGCTACAGGTGCTGCTGGACCTAGATATGCTCGAACGAGTGGCCGGTCACGCCGCACGACGAAGGCAACCAATCGCCGCTCGAAAGTTAGCTTGCCCTTTCCGTGGGTCGGGACTGTGAAATGCGAGTACTCCAAGAAGTCGATGAGTGCCGTCCCCGCTGGGAGTGCTGCTTGAAGGCCTTCGGGCGACAGTCGCCGGAGCTCCCACTGTCGTCTGAACGCGTCGCTGTTCTTAGTCAATTCTATCTCCATCGCTTCTTTGTCATGGGTCAGCTTTTCCATCGCATCGTGCCAGGTCTGGCGATAATTGGGTCCCGGCATCGCACGCCACGTGTGTGCGAGCCGGCGGCAGATACTTTCGTAGTTATCCATATGGTCCCGCGCAGGCACATCGTTGGGGATGTTGGCCCACCGCATTTGCCGTACCAATACCGCCCCCTTCCACTGTAGAACCGGACGATAGGTTTCAAGCGGCGGTACGCCGGCTTGAGAGGCCAGAACCAGGTAGGAATCCACATATCGACGAAGGTTATGCGCCATTGCCCGTTGTTGCCGTTCGGACAGGCCTGCCGCGGCCAGGTCGACTTGCTTGGTGGCGCTGGTCAGTGCCTGTTCGAAGTATGGGCGCGCACCTTCGTAGTTAGCTTGCGACGACAGGAGATAGCCTAGTAGACCATCACGTTCCAGTTGACGGGCAGTGTGCGGTCAGCTGAAATAACTCCTTTCCTACCCATCGGAAAGGAGTCCGTGGTGTCCAACAAGAAGTACGTGGTAACGTTGACTGATGAAGAACGTGAACATCTCTCCCGCATGGTGTCACGGGGAAAAACGTCGGCTTTAACTCTGACGCGGGCGAGGGTACTTCTGCAAGCAGACCAGCCTGATGCCCGGCCAGCGTTAACGGATGTGGAAATCGCGGATGCGCTGGAGGTCGGGGTGCGGACGGTAGAGCGGGTCCGACAACGCTTTGTTGAGCGCGGCTTAGAAGCGGCCTTATACCGCAAGCCGCAGGACGAGCCGAGTCGGCCACGCAAGTTGGATGGCCGGGCGGAGGCGCGACTCATTGCCTTGGCTTGCTCGGCCCCTCCCGATGGACGCGCTGCTTGGACTTTGAAATTGCTGGCGGGCCGTTTGGTTGAACTGGAGGTTGTCGACGACATCTCGTACGAGACCGTGCGACGCGTCCTCAAAAAAACGCCCTGAAACCGCACCTCAAGGAGCAATGGTGCATCCCACCGACGCAGTCGGCCGAGTTCGTCGCCCGCATGGAGGATGTCCTCGACGTATATCACCGGCCGTACGACCCGTTGCGGCCGTTGGTTTGTGTGGACGAAGTGCCCAAGCAACTCGTGGAGGAGGTACGCCGACCCCTGCGTGCAGCGCCGGGGCGGCGGATGCGGTATGACTATGAATACCGCCGTCATGGGGTGGCCAATCTGTTCATGGTTTTCGAGCCGTTGTTGGGTTGGCGGGCGGTGCAAGTAACCGAGCGGCGCACGGCCAAAGACTTCGCGGAGGTGTTGCGCTGGCTGGTCGAAGAACTGCATGCCGACGCCGAGCGGGTGGTGCTGGTGGTCGACAATCTCAACACGCACACGCCGGCCTGTCTGTATGAGACATTTCCGGCCGAGCAAGCGCGTCGGATTGCGAACAAGCTGGAGTGGCATTACACCCCCAAACACGGCAGTTGGCTCAACATGGCCGAGATCGAACTAAGCGCATTGACACGCCAATGCCTCGACCGGCGTATCGGAAGCATTCCACAACTGCGTCGCGCGGTCGGGCCGTGGGAGAATGATCGCAACGAGCGAATGGTCGAAGTCAAGTGGCGCTTCACCACGCACGATGCCCGCATCAAACTCCGCCAACTTTACCCGTCACTTCCTGAGTGACGGACTACTAGGTTGCTGAAGCTAATAGCAGTGTGACGGTGCTTTGTACCCAACGCCTTCTTGTGAATGGCCAGGGCTTGCTCATAATACTGCCGTGCTTCTTCATAGTTCCCTTCCAACCAAGACACGTGTCCAAGATTGTTCAGGCTTAGTCCGATTTCAGGGTGCTCAGGATCCAGTGCCCCCTTCCGTATCGCCAGTGCCTCGGCGTAATACTGCCTCGCCCGGGCGTAATCCTCGGTGCATTCGAGGAGGTAACCGAGATTGTTTAGGCATAAGGCGGTTTGGAGATGTGTAGGGCCCAGCGCTTTTTTGTAAATAGCTAGCGCTTGCTCGTAGTACGGGCGCGCCCCCACGACATTCCCTTCCGATTCAAGTAACGCTCCAAGATTGTTCAGGCTGGTCGCAATATCGGGATGCTCTGGGCGCAGCACCGTTTTGCGGATATCCAGCGCCTGCTCCAGGTAGGCACGCGCCCCCACGAAGTCCCATTCCTCGTGAAGCAAGCACCCCAGGCTGTTCAGGCTAGTGGCAGTCTTAGAATGATGGGGACCTAGTAGACCATCACGTTCCAGTTGACGGGCAGTGTGCGGTCAGCTGAAATAACTCCTTTCCTACCCATCGGAAAGGAGTCCGTGGTGTCCAACAAGAAGTACGTGGTAACGTTGACTGATGAAGAACGTGAACATCTCTCCCGCATGGTGTCACGGGGAAAAACGTCGGCTTTAACTCTGACGCGGGCGAGGGTACTTCTGCAAGCAGACCAGCCTGATGCCCGGCCAGCGTTAACGGATGTGGAAATCGCGGATGCGCTGGAGGTCGGGGTGCGGACGGTAGAGCGGGTCCGACAACGCTTTGTTGAGCGCGGCTTAGAAGCGGCCTTATACCGCAAGCCGCAGGACGAGCCGAGTCGGCCACGCAAGTTGGATGGCCGGGCGGAGGCGCGACTCATTGCCTTGGCTTGCTCGGCCCCTCCCGATGGACGCGCTGCTTGGACTTTGAAATTGCTGGCGGGCCGTTTGGTTGAACTGGAGGTTGTCGACGACATCTCGTACGAGACCGTGCGACGCGTCCTCAAAAAAACGCCCTGAAACCGCACCTCAAGGAGCAATGGTGCATCCCACCGACGCAGTCGGCCGAGTTCGTCGCCCGCATGGAGGATGTCCTCGACGTATATCACCGGCCGTACGACCCGTTGCGGCCGTTGGTTTGTGTGGACGAAGTGCCCAAGCAACTCGTGGAGGAGGTACGCCGACCCCTGCGTGCAGCGCCGGGGCGGCGGATGCGGTATGACTATGAATACCGCCGTCATGGGGTGGCCAATCTGTTCATGGTTTTCGAGCCGTTGTTGGGTTGGCGGGCGGTGCAAGTAACCGAGCGGCGCACGGCCAAAGACTTCGCGGAGGTGTTGCGCTGGCTGGTCGAAGAACTGCATGCCGACGCCGAGCGGGTGGTGCTGGTGGTCGACAATCTCAACACGCACACGCCGGCCTGTCTGTATGAGACATTTCCGGCCGAGCAAGCGCGTCGGATTGCGAACAAGCTGGAGTGGCATTACACCCCCAAACACGGCAGTTGGCTCAACATGGCCGAGATCGAACTAAGCGCATTGACACGCCAATGCCTCGACCGGCGTATCGGAAGCATTCCACAACTGCGTCGCGCGGTCGGGCCGTGGGAGAATGATCGCAACGAGCGAATGGTCGAAGTCAAGTGGCGCTTCACCACGCACGATGCCCGCATCAAACTCCGCCAACTTTACCCGTCACTTCCTGAGTGACGGACTACTAGTGCCTTTTTGTGAATGCTCAAGGCTTGTTCATAATACTTCCGTGCCTCCGCGAAGTCCCCCTGCGCTTGAAACACGGATGCCAGATTCTGTGAGCTGGCTGCTGTGTGCGGATGATCGCTGCCGAGAGTTTTTTGGTAAACCGCTATCGCTTGCTCGATGTATCGCCGCGCTCGCGCATAGTCCCCCTGAGACAAGAGCAAGTAGCCCAGATTATTGAGGCTAGTCGCCCTGTCGGGATGCTCGGATTCGAGAGCTTTGTCGCGCACGGCGAGAGCTTGCTCATGATAGGTTTGCGCTTGCAGATAATCACCTGTCGCCTGAAGCAGAACACCCAAATTGCTCAGATTGGATGCTATTTGTAGGTGATCGGACCCCAGGAGTTTCGCCTTGATAGCCATGCCCGTTCGACACGCTTTGATGCTTTCGGAATACTCACCATCGGCGTGAAGACGTAGTACCTCACGATCGAGTTGTGAAGCCTTCCTCAGCTCCCGCCGATCGTCGACCGACATATGGACTAAGCGCTCGGTGTCAGCCAAGCTTCGCCTAGCGTCCGCGGCTCGCCAGTCACGTTCGCCGTAGCGCTGAACCTGGGCCTGCAATACGTGTTCGCGACGCTTTGTCGCGGCCGGCCATTCCTCACGCTCTTCGTGCATTTCGGCAAGCTGATTCAAAGACGTGATAATGTCGTCGCTTAACGTGCCCCACAGTTGTTGCTCGATCGCCAATTTCTTCTCACATGCCGCGAGGGCTTCAGCAAGTTTGTTTTGCTGTCGAAGCAGCTCAACTTCCCTCTTCAATCGCTCGCGCTCCTTCAATTTGGCCTGCTGCTCATGGCCAAGTTTGTCGGGCGTGTCCGTTGGTTTCTTGTCATCGGCTAGAGAGAGGGAGAACACCGCCGCGAAAAGCAGGACTTTCAACATCCCGCTGCTTGGATCAAATCGCATGCGCAACTCCTCGGTAGTCGTCGTCCGCCCCCGCAGTGCTAGTCGCCTTAGAGGACAAAGCCAGCCCAGTAGGACAGGGGTGTGCAGGTGCGTTTGTGCTTGTCTCCCTCGACGGTTACTAAATTAGCCCGCGCTTCATGCTGAACACGTGGCTTACCCGTCGCCTTCATAAGACACATTTTTCTACTGAAGCTGACGCGCAATATTTGAAAAAATGAAAAGTTCCTTAGCTCTGCCGGCAACGTTCGTCGGCGTCTGTGCCTTTGGTTGTTGCAAGAGAGCCGAACCCGGACGCGGACAAGAGTTGCACAAACCACGTTGAGCACCACAACTTGAGCATGAGGATGCCGGATCGCAGGCTGACTCGATTGACGAATGCTTTCTCAAAGAAATGGGATCACGAAACGTCACTCGGCTGGTCCTTCGTGGTCTACAACTTTGTTCGCCCTCACGGTTACACTGACCAAGGAAGCGAACAGGGTCAAGACGACACCGGCGATGGAAGCCGGCCTTACTGACCATCCGTGGAGGTTGCTTGGAGATTAAAGGGCGAGGCGCGTGGACCAATATCCTGTAAGTGCTAGTAGACCATCACGTTCCAGTTGACGGGCAGTGTGCGGTCAGCTGAAATAACTCCTTTCCTACCCATCGGAAAGGAGTCCGTGGTGTCCAACAAGAAGTACGTGGTAACGTTGACTGATGAAGAACGTGAACATCTCTCCCGCATGGTGTCACGGGGAAAAACGTCGGCTTTAACTCTGACGCGGGCGAGGGTACTTCTGCAAGCAGACCAGCCTGATGCCCGGCCAGCGTTAACGGATGTGGAAATCGCGGATGCGCTGGAGGTCGGGGTGCGGACGGTAGAGCGGGTCCGACAACGCTTTGTTGAGCGCGGCTTAGAAGCGGCCTTATACCGCAAGCCGCAGGACGAGCCGAGTCGGCCACGCAAGTTGGATGGCCGGGCGGAGGCGCGACTCATTGCCTTGGCTTGCTCGGCCCCTCCCGATGGACGCGCTGCTTGGACTTTGAAATTGCTGGCGGGCCGTTTGGTTGAACTGGAGGTTGTCGACGACATCTCGTACGAGACCGTGCGACGCGTCCTCAAAAAAACGCCCTGAAACCGCACCTCAAGGAGCAATGGTGCATCCCACCGACGCAGTCGGCCGAGTTCGTCGCCCGCATGGAGGATGTCCTCGACGTATATCACCGGCCGTACGACCCGTTGCGGCCGTTGGTTTGTGTGGACGAAGTGCCCAAGCAACTCGTGGAGGAGGTACGCCGACCCCTGCGTGCAGCGCCGGGGCGGCGGATGCGGTATGACTATGAATACCGCCGTCATGGGGTGGCCAATCTGTTCATGGTTTTCGAGCCGTTGTTGGGTTGGCGGGCGGTGCAAGTAACCGAGCGGCGCACGGCCAAAGACTTCGCGGAGGTGTTGCGCTGGCTGGTCGAAGAACTGCATGCCGACGCCGAGCGGGTGGTGCTGGTGGTCGACAATCTCAACACGCACACGCCGGCCTGTCTGTATGAGACATTTCCGGCCGAGCAAGCGCGTCGGATTGCGAACAAGCTGGAGTGGCATTACACCCCCAAACACGGCAGTTGGCTCAACATGGCCGAGATCGAACTAAGCGCATTGACACGCCAATGCCTCGACCGGCGTATCGGAAGCATTCCACAACTGCGTCGCGCGGTCGGGCCGTGGGAGAATGATCGCAACGAGCGAATGGTCGAAGTCAAGTGGCGCTTCACCACGCACGATGCCCGCATCAAACTCCGCCAACTTTACCCGTCACTTCCTGAGTGACGGACTACTAGTGGTACACGGAACCTAAGCGTCCAACTTACTTCATGACGTGTCGTTAGCACCGACCCGCAATTTAGGAAGGGTCTAGCTACGCGAAGATCAACGTAGCCATACCGTCTCCGCGCGGGTCCGGGCATTCAATACGACCATCGAGTTCAAAACCGCCACGATCTATGCACAGACACAAGCTCTTGAACATGCCTTGGGTCACGCCTTCTTCGTCTTCAACGACGCGAATTCGCGCATCGAGGCGCTGCTGAGCCCACGCCAGCAGCTTGCGAAAGAACCGCCTCCAGATCTGGTTGGCGGCCTCATTCCGCTTCCTTTGATCCGATGATCTTAGCTGACTAATCAAAACGCGTGATGGAACCCGTTGAGCGCACGGTCATCCTCCCAATCTCTTCGTTATCCTCGATTCTGCGCACTTTCATCAAGCGAGGGCAGGTCGCCCTGATACCGGATAATCCCCGTCACTGCCCATAACCCGACAGAGAATTTCACGAGGTAACTGTGGTCTGACATCCAGGCCCAGGGTTCCCTATGGTGCGCGATTGGGCCCTTAGCCTAGTCCGCCACTGCCTGTCAGTAATCCCAGACCATTATGTGGCAGCGGTCTCCGGTCGTCTCACCGATGGACGGGCGGGAGCCGAAAAATGAGACCCACCGCGATCTTGACGATTTTCATGTCGGGCCTTTCCGCGCCGAAGGGATGATCTCGCAGATGATTGCAACGTTTGCAATCTGCAACGAGACGAATAGATGAAAGGCCCTTCCCATGATTACCTCCATCACACCGTTCGCGGTTTCCCGTCGCCTAAATAGAATTCGGCGCGCCAGAACGACGGAACGTCGTACGAAATTGACGTTCGAGGCCCTAGAAGACCGGAGACTCGTGACATTGGTCTTCGATCCGACGTACACCCATCCTCCGATCTACCCTGACGGGCACGCCTTTCTCCAGGCGGGCAGTGAAGGATTCGCGGAGGCAGGCGCGATGATCATTCAGCCACTTGACGATAAAATCGTCTTGGGGGGTATCGTCGGTGAAGGTGGTGTCAAAAAATTCCGCGTGGCGCGCGTAGGTACGAATGGTAGGCTCGATTCCACTTTCGATATGGACGGCGTCAATACCCAGTCATTCTACGGAGTCGATGATCGCATTCGGGCCTTGGCCATTCAGCCTAGTAACCAGTGGATAGTAGCGGCCGGGGGGGTCGCGCCCGATCCATCAAACCCAACTACGTTCCGGTTTGGATTGATGCGCTTTCGCGCGGATGGCAGTTGGGACAACACCGGCTTTCAAGGCGCTAACGACCCGCCCGGACAGGTCAGTATTCGTTTTGTCCATCAAAATGAGATGATGCTCAGCGGCGAAGCCTTCGGCGTCGACGTCGATGATCTTGGTCGCATTTTGGTTGTGGGCCGGGCACAGTTTAGTGGTCAGACACGTTTTGCCGTTGCCCGTTTACTTCCAAATGGCGCCTTCGATAACAGCTTTGACGGCGATGGCCGAGCCACCTATGCGATTGCGAGCACGAGCAATGTTGCTCGGACCGTTGACACCTACCTCGATTCACAGGGCATCCGACGAATACTCGTCGGCGGCTGGGTCGATGGCAATACCGATTTCGCAGCTTTCCGTCTCCTAGACGACGGGACGTCTGATGCCGATTTCGGCGATTTGTCTACGCCGGGCTTCCGCACGATTGATGTCTCGGGCAATGGAACGTCCGATGCCGCGTGGGGACTGATCCGGCAACCGAACGAACACATTGTAATGGTTGGGAGCACTGGTGGGAACGGAACCGGCGACTTCGCCATTGCGCGCTTACTGCCCAACGCCAGAGGCGGTAATAACGGCTTGGATCCGACCTTCGCGAACAACGGAATTAAACTGCACGATTTTCTGAATATTGACCAAGGCAGGAAGGTGACCTTGCAGGACGACGGGACAATCGTCATCGCGGGTTTCACCACGGATGATGCCGGGTTACCCGGCCAATCCAAGTTTTATCTCGGGCGCTTCACCTCAACGGGACACTTCATCGATCAGATTAATTCCAGATTCCCAAATACAGGCGGGGATTCTGATCAGGCCTGGGGAGTTGCTATCCAAAGTGACGGGAAGATCGTGGCCGGCGGCTTCCACACTGACTCTAGTGCGGCGGCCTTTGCGACGATACGTGTAAGCGTTGAAAGCGAGTCGGCCCTCGCCGGGACGGGCGGTTCAGGAGTCGGCGGGAGCCTCGACTCCGACAACTTGGCCTATTCAAGGGGAGCAGGCAAAAGGGCGGCGATCCCGCAAGAAGCCAATTCGACAGCGGAAACGCAGATAGCCGATCCGGAGGTGTCCGTCGATCCATGGTGGGGCAGTGCGTCCGCCGAAACGGGAAATGCTCTGCACCTGGCTCTGACAACTCTCCTCCCCGACCTGTTGTTTACCCAGGAAGCCGATGCGCTAGTTTGACCCCCGTGCTGAGCGTCGGACCCTTGGTGTTCTTCCGCTTGTTAACGCCGGGAGAACACCGAGGTTGCCTAGCTTTCGCCGGACACTTTCGCTTTCGCTTGTTGGCGCACGACGCGGCTCACTTTGGCTATGAACGCGTCTCGGTTTCCCGCGTATGTCGGCTGAATCGCATTCTTGGTCGGAAAGTTCGATGAATCGCTACCGCCAACCACATAAGCGTTTCCAAATGGGTCGAGTGCGATACCATGCGATTCTTCCGTTCCGGTGCTACCACCCAAGTAGCTCGAAAAGTCCAGCGCGTTTCCTTGTGGAGACAAGGTGGCAACAAAGGAGTCTTCTGCGCCTGCGTACACCGGCTGAAAGGCCATGACGGTCGGGAAGTTCGCGGAATAAGTCCATCCGGTTAAGTAGGCTTGCCCCGGCTGGTCCACGGCGATCGCAATGCCCCAATCGTAATGCTTACCGCCTAGGAAAGTCGAATAAACGAATTGCGAGCCGGTCGAGCTGATCTTGGAAATGAAGGCATCGCTGTTGTCACTTTTCGTCGGCTGGTAAGACGTGGAAGTTGTTGGAAAGTTGGCGGAAGCCGTGACCCCGACGACATACGCGTTCCCTAACGAGTCGGTGGCGATGCCGTGTCCCGAGTCGCCCAAATTGCCACCAAGAAACGTTGAAAACACGAACGCCGAACCACCCGCGCTCAATTTCGCGGCGAAGGCATCAAACGCACCACCGCCGTAGGTCGGTTGCACCGCGTTCACGCTTGGAAAGTTAGGTGACGAGGTTTCGCCGGATACATACGCATTGCCAGCAGTGTCGACCGCGATACCGCCGAAGCCGAAGGAAAAGCCTTCGTCCTTGTTGCCGCCCAGATAGGTCGAATAAACCAACGCCGATCCCGCGGCATTGAGCTTAGTGACAAAGGCATCCTTGCACGGATAAGAAAAACTCCCCGTCGTGCAAATGCCACCGCCTCCGTATTCCGGCTGCATGGCATTCAGTGTGGGGAAGTTCGCAGAACTAGTCATGCCCTTGACGTAGACATTTCCGACGGCGTCTATCGCGACGTCATCTGCCGAATCTCCCGCCGTTCCGCCAAGGAAAGTAGAGTAGGCAATCGATGAACCGCTTGGATCAAGCTTCGTAACAAAACCTTCTGCACAGGCCGTGTCTCCCGTGCACCCGCTGGCGATTTCTTCCTGAAACGAAGCAGGAGTGGTTGGAAAATCCCACCCAACCGTCACTCCAGCAATGTAGACAGCGCCTGATGCGTCCACGGCGATACCTTGTCCGCGGTCGTAATAGAAGCCGCCGATGTACGTTGAATAAACAACCGAAAGCCCGTTCGGACTAAGCTTCGTGACAAATGCGTCCCAGTTGCCGCCGTACTCCTGGATCGGATCGATGTGCGGAAAATCCAGCGATCCTGTTTCACCGGTTACGTAGGCGCTACCGTTGGAGTCGACAGCCACATCCCAGGCGAAATCAAAATAACTGCCGCCGAGGTAAGTCGAGTAGGCTAATACCAACGGATCGATCACCAACGGTCGGCTGGCATCGTAGGGACCGACCTCGAAAGAGACAATCGGCCGCAGGCAGGACGCAGGAGGCAACAGACATGGGGAAGCAGAATTGGAAGATTCTGAGTTCCGGACTCCGAATTCGGAACTCTCGATTTTGAATTCTCCATCTACAACCTGTCGGGCGCCTTTTGATTCCTGATAGAGGTACGGCTTCTGCTGCCGCAGCTCGATATCGCCGGTTTGCAGGACCAGGTTGCCAGCGTCATCGATTTCCAAGTTGTCGGCGCCCTTGAACGAAAGCTGGATTTGCTTCGAGTCCGCACCCGGAAACACGACGAAATCGTATTCCAACTGCCCGTTCTTGCTGTGGTAGACAAGATCGATACCGGGGTAGACGTTGTCGTAATGCACGCGTCCGAAGGTCGGCACGCTAGCATGCCATTGGGCGGGGTCATTGCCGAGGAAGTAATTGGCCTCGGTGATGAGCGGTTCTGCGCCAACCGCCGAAGACGCGGAATTGCTGCCAAGAAGTTGCATTCGCACCAGAGCGGGTGGCAACGTGTCCTTGCAATAACCAGAGTGAGGCGCGTCAGGTTCGCGCGCACGTATCGGGGCGGTCAGTTCGCGGTGTGCCTGCGAACGTTTGCCGCACGCCACGTCCGACGGGGGAAATGCCATAATGGCTTCAGTGGCGCTCAGGCCGAGCGTGTAACCCGATCCGCGGGCAACGAAATCCAGCCCTTCGCCCGCTTGGCCCACATTCTTCTCAAAGTACAGCGGCAAACCAGAGCTGTGGGCCGGCATGGCTGCTGATGCGGTGAGGGTTGAAAAGTGGTACGAGCTTTTTTCATGAGTTGTTTCACCGACTGGCTGGGTCGAAGGGTCAAAGTTCATGGAAGCCCTGATGAAGCGGTCAGCGTATGAGAGTGCCCTATCGGGGCTTGATTCGTTGGGTGATGATCGCGGCCGCGTGGCCAAGTAGCCTGCGGCATTGTTGAAACCTCTAACCGCTTCACGATCTGCAACGGCCGGAGCAGCTTGGTAAACGGTGCGAAAAGTCGGCACAGTGATCAAGTGATCGGCTGCTGTCTCGACTCGATCTTCAAAGTGGCGGCTACTAGATCGATAGTGCTCCGGGTTCGCTTGGGTGCTGGGCGGGTCGAAGCCCGCCGCGGATCGAAGAAGAATGGAGTCCAACTCAGAGGTGAGTGACGCATCGGCGACAGGTGCTTGCGCGCAATAGAGAAGCCGCGCTCATAAAGCCCAGGAGGGTATCGCCGAGGGGCAGACGCTTCTCAAGCCCTTCCAGCCAAGGCCGGCTGAAGCGGTAGTTCCCTGAATCGCAAGCCTCCAGCTTCAATCCAGTACGGCGAGCCATAGTATGCTCCGAAGGCAGTTATGCGCACCGCTGCGTGTCACGAGAGAAATTCGTTAAAGAATCTCGACTTCGCGGACGTAAGATCTTCAAAGCGGGTGACGGCGAACTCTTCCCACGCGGTCCATATCGGGCCGCGATGGGCTCCCCAATCAAAAAGTTTGGCGCCAACTCACAAACTGGCCTCCGCCAATTACATCAATTCCGCTCGAAAAGCAATTTCCTCTCAGACGGATGAAAAAGGGTCAAAGAAGCAGGCATCCATGATTTATCGCCAATCGCCGGAGAGGACGAAGCTGGCCCAATACTTGGGAGACAACGGCCCGTCCTTCGGTGCACGATCCTTATCGACAAACTCCACGCCGCGGAGTTTGCCCATCAATTTCGGGTCTTTTGGCACTTCGCGTAACATCCAGATTTGTGCTTGGCGAAGTGCTTCCAACTTGGACATCGGTTTCTCTTTGTTCCAGAGGTTTTCATAGAAACGCGCCATGAGCATCTGCGTTGCGCTGTCGCTGACCTGCCACAAACTAGCGACCACCGTGCGCGCCCCAGCCGTTTGGAAGGCGCGTTGCAAGCCGAGCAAACCTTCGCCGCCCGCGACTTCGCCGAGACCGGTGTCGCAGGCGGAGAGGACGGCAAGCTCGACGTTTGTGAGATCGAGCGAAGCGACTTCGAGGGCCGTTAGAATGCCGTCGTCTTTTTCGATCTCAGCGGGTCGATTGGCACCGGCAAGGACGAGTCCCGAGAGCAGGCCAGGGTGGAAGCCGGTGACTGGGTGGTGCTGAAACATGTCGCCTGGCCTAAATCTTTCACCGGGCGCAGAGGCCAATGCGGATTTCATCTCTTCTGGTGCGAAGAAGCCATGCGTCGCCAAGTGAAGATAAGGATGCCGCGACGCTTCGTCTCGCAAGGCAACTTCCGTGGCCTTGTCATGGCGAAGCGTTATGATCTTCCCCCCAGAAAAGCGTTTCGCGAACGAGTCCTTGATGGCGTCCATCTCGGCTCGTGTTCCACTGATGCGATTCCAGTTACGGAAAGGGCCGGCACGCGACGCCGCCCCCACCTGTCGGGGATCAGCTGGCAATTGATGCTTGCCGGGATCGGCGTTGTAATCGACATCCCCCACCACCAGCAACGAGGGTAGATCGGCCGCCTCAGCTGGGCGCCGGTCAAGCAATTCCGGCAGAAGTTGCGGTACTGGCACCACCGCAATTGCGAGTTCTTCGACGAGGTAAGCGCCTGGCTTTTTGCCCGGAAGTGCTGTAAATGGGATGCGCGACAGGGCGCCATCGGGCGAGATAAGTATGACCTTGGCATGCTTGATATGAGATTCCAATGGGTCCACGACTAGCTTGCGCAACCGGGCTGCTGCGTGAACTTCGCCATTGGAGGCGTCATCGCCGAACGTTTCACGCCATTGCGCCACTGCCGTCGTAATGGGTGCCACCCGGCCGAGATCGATCTGAAGGACGGGCTTGTCCGAGCTTACGACAATGGCCATTACACGCCGCTCGCGGAGCATCCTCCCCTTATTTGATGGCGGTGGACTATAGTGCGTGTATTCCAGTAGGTCGATAAGCACGGTTCCCGCTGGCAGTGTCGACTGTAACCTTTCGGGCGTACACCGTTGTAGGCTCCTTCTGTCGCCGATAGCTTAAGCTGAGGCGCATCAGCTCGAACTCCAACGCTTCCTTTTCTCGCGTCGCGTCGTCGAGCTGGCGACGCCAGTTCTCGCGCCGCTCGGGGCCGGGGCTGGCAAAGGTGAGGGTAGCCAGCCGGTTACTAACGCTTTGAAACCGCTCCCATTGTTCCTTGAGTTCCGGGTGCTGCCTAGCAAGGCGCAGGCGTTGTTGCCTCGCTAGGACGGCACCCTTCGTTTGCAGAAGCGGTGCGTAGACTTCTTTCCCGGGCACATCCGCGTTGGGGGCGATCGTCACATAGGCGTCGAGGCGGTGGCGCAGGAAATCAGCCATGGCCAATTGCTGGCGCTCGGCCAAACCGTCGGCGGCTAAGTCCAGATTGGCTTGAGTGATAGCCACAGCCCGCGCGTAATACTGCCGCGCACGTGCTGGATCTCCTTGCGAGTGCAGCAAAAGGCCTAGGTTGTCGAGGCTGTTGGCAGTCTGAGGATGTTCACGCCCCAGGGCTCTCGTACGGATGGCAAGTGACTCTTCGTAATACTGGCGCGCCTCCGCGTAGTTCCCCTGCGACTGAAGCAGCCAGCCCATGTTATTCAGACTGGCCGCTGTGCGAGGATGCTCGGTACCTAGGATCTTTCTACTGATGGCGAGGGACCGTTCGAAGTGGGGCCGGGCACCGGCGTAGTCCTTTTGCTCCTCCAGCAATGAACCGAGGTTGTTCAGCGCAATTCCCGTCAGGGAATGCTCGGGACCAAGCACTTTCTCCCATATTCCCAGTGCTTGCTCGAGGTAGGGCCGCCCGGCAGCGTAGTCTCCCTGCTCAAAAAGCAAGAGGCCGAGGTTATTTAGGCTTTCGGCTGTGTCGGGATGCTGGAGGCTCAGAACATTCTTACGAATGGCTAAGGCTTGTTCAAAACAAGGGCGGGCACCGGCGTAATCTCCTTGTGAAAGAAGCAAGAGTCCAAGCTTGTTCAGGCTATCGGCCGTCTTCGGATGCTCGGGGCCCAGCGCTTTCTTGCGGACGGCCAAAGCTTGATCATAATAGGCCCGGGCCTCGGGGTAGTGCCCCTGTTCGTAAAGTAAGTGCCCCAGGTTGTTCAGGCTATCAGCCGTGTCGGGATGTTCGGGCCCCAGTACCTTTTTTTGGATGGCCAACGCTTCGTCGAAATTGGGACGTGCACCAACGTAGTCTCCCTGTGCCGAAAGCAACGAGCCCAGGTTGTTCAAGCTCGTAGCTGTCAGGGGATGTTCAGAACCGAGTGCCTTCTTGCGGATGGCCAAGGCCTCCTCGTGGGACGACCGTGCGCCGATGTAGTCCCCGTGCTCAGTAAGCAGACATCCCAGATTGTTCAGAGTCGTGGCCGTTCCGGGATGTTGAAGGCCCAGGACTTTCTTCTTAACTGCCAAAGCCTGCTCGAAATATGGTCTCGCGCCCGTGTAGTCTCCCTGCGACTGAAGCAAGCACCCCAGGTTGCTCATGCATCCTGCGGTGTCGGGATGTTCCGGGCCCAGGACTTTCTTCTGAACTGCCAAGGCCCGCTCGAAATACGGCCTCGCGCCCGTGTAGTCTCCCTGCGACTGAAGCAAGGGCCCCAGGTTGCTCATGCATCCTGCGGTGTCGGGATGTTCCGGGCCCAGGACTTTCTTCTTAACCGCCAAGGCTTGCTCGAAATACGGCCTTGCACCCGCGTAGTTCCCCTGCGACATCAGCAGGCTCCCCAGATTGCTCATGCCCTGTGCGGTGTCAGGGTGCTCGGGCCCCAGGACTTTTTTCCGAGCCGCCAAGGCCTGCTCGAAATACTGCCTTGCGCCCGCGTAGTCCCCCTGCGACATAAGCAGGCTCCCCAGATTGTTCAGACTCCTGGCCGTGTAGGGATGTTCGACGCCCAGTACCGTCTTGGCAATGGTGAGGGCTTGTTCATAACACTGACGAGCGCTCGCGTACTCTCCTTGCTCTTGGAGCAACATGCCAAGGTTGTTGAGACTTAGGGCGACGCGGGGGTTGTCGGGGCCTAGCGCTTTTTTGTTAATAGCCAGGGCCTGCATCTGGTACGACCGCGCCCCCGCCAATTCTCCTTGCTCCTGAAGCACGAGACCCAAATTGCTCATGGTGACAGCAATGTCTGGATGTTCGGGGCCCAAGACTTTCTTGCTTATAGCCAAAGCCTGCTCGTAGTATTGCCGCGCCCTTGGGTAGTTTCCCCGAAACTTATGGTTCGCCCCTAGGTTGTGTAGAGTCGCTGCCGTAAGAGCGTGTTCTGGGCCCAGAGTTTTCTTTCGGATCGCCAGAGCCTGCTCGTAGTACCGCTGTGCCCTCTCGTAATCTCCCTGCGCTTCGACGACTTGCCCCATATTGTTCAAGGTGGTGGCGGTACGAGGATGTTCGGCGCCTAGTGTTCTTGTACGGATGGCCAAAGCCTGCTCGATGAACGGCTGTGCCCGACGAGAGTCCCCTTGTAGCAGAAGCAAATGCCCTATATTGTTCAGGACGATGGATGTGTCTGGATGCTCTACTCCTAGTGTCGTCGTGTTGATGACCAAGGCCCGATCGTAGTATTGCCGCGCCTCGAGAAACTTACCTTGAGCCTGAAGTCTGTAGCCCAAGTTGATCAAGCAACTGGCGGTGTCAGGGTGCTCAGGACCTAAGCGTGCCTCATAGATTCTTAGAGCTTTACGGCAATAGTCAACCGCCTCAGCATACTTTCCTTGACGGAAAAAGCGGTCCCCAACATTACTCAGCCGTCGGGCTTCCCTTAGTTCGTTCCGATGCTCGGACGGCATTTGTGCAAGACGTTCGCCATCGGCCAATGCGCGGCGGGCATCACCGACGCGCCAGTTGTTCTCCGCGTAGCGCTTCGTCTGAATCTGTAATACCTCGCTACGCGCCTTTCGAGCGGCTGCAAAATCCTCGCGGTCCTCGTGCAACTCCACCAATTGACTTAGCGAATCGACCACATCATCGTGCAAATCACCCCAAACCTGCCGTTCGATGGCCAGCTGCTTCTCGCAGGCGGCCACTGCCTCGACGAGTTTCTCATCTTTCCGAAACGTCTCCACTTCCTTCTTCAGGCGGTCGCGTTCCTTGAGCTTCTCCTGCTCTACTTGGGTCAGCGGCTTCGGTTCATCCGACGCGGGCTTGGGTTCGTCGGCAGCCGGAAAGCCGGCGAACAAGATCACTGTCAACACACTGATCGCCACATTAGCGATCAGCCATGGCGGAGAACTTCGCATGTCGGGCTCCTTGTGCTCATTTCAGATCATCGCGCTCGTGTTGCTGAGCCGTCACACCTTCTCGCTGCGGCGGCGTCTGCCGGAACCCTAGTTATAAGAGCCTTGCAAATCGGCTGTGTCGACTCAGGGAATCTTGGGATGCATCGAACCCCTGTTGGTCTTCGCATCGTTACGGAAACCGCCGGGATGCCAAGAACCATTCCAACCAAACACCCCACAGGCCACCAATAGCCAGTAATCTTGATCCCTTACAAGACGATTAGCAAGAATCAGAAGCCAGAAGTCGCGCCTGCAGAACGCGAATTTGTTTGGCCGGAAATGAACGTCCCGCCTGGACCACCGGCGTCGCCCAGTCACCAATGGCCCGAGAGCGGGACGCCTCTAGTGTAAGCGGCGGCCTCACGCCGTCAAGCAAATTGATGAAAAGATAGCAGGTCGGGGCGATGGCCGCCGGCAGGCGCGGGCATTAAGCTTGCCGACGGCCCTAGTACTGAAGCGACGCCGAAACCAATATTCCACTCGTTCATTTCATTCAACTGTGTCTGTGCCGATACTCACAGTGGTTGGGCGCGGTAGTAATCGGAACCCCGCTAGGTGGTGAACACGTGGCTCACTCGTCGCCTTCATGAGACACACTTTTCTGCGAAAGCTGACGCGCAATATTTCAAAAAAAGTGAGAAATTCTTCAGGCTGTGCCGGCAGTGCCGGCAGCGGTCATTCGGCCCTTATTCTTGCTCCGCCTAAGTCCAGCGGATATGCTAATCTCCGAAAGTAAGCGTCCTGTTTTCTCAATTCTTGTGTCTTAGATAGGTGATGTCTCTCCATGGGCTTTGCATCTACACTCGAGGCCGCACGAAAGGGATCAGCGGAAGCGCTGGGCGAGCTTCTGCAATCGTGCAACGGTTATATCCGCGTCATCGCGGAGAATCACGTGCCGCACAGGCTCCAAAGCCGGTTGCGCCACTCCAGCTTGGTTCAAGAAACCTATTTGCGGGCATGCCAGAAGTTTCACCAATTCCGCGGCCAATCCGAGCGGCAGTTATTGATCTGGCTGAAACAGATTCTGCTCCACTGCTTGCTCAATATTCTCCGACAAGCGGAGTTCCGTACGCCCAGGCAAGCGTTGCCCGCAACGCTCGCGGGACGTGCGACTACTCCGCTTCAACAAGGTGTCGATCGCGAATGTTCGACTGCCCTGGAATTGGCGTTACGGCGTTTGCCGGCTCACTATCAGTTGACGATTGAACTGCATCACTTTCGGAGCTTCAGTTCTGAAGAGGTTGGCAAGGTTCTTGGGTGTTCGGCTGGAGCGGGCGCAAGTTATGGACCCGCGCCCTGGTAAAATTAGGCGAGGAATTGAAGGCGTTCAAATGAGTCGCGACGACGCTCATTCACTGGACGAGCTTCTAGCCGCTTTGGACATGCAACTGGCTGCGGGCGGTGCGCCGGAATGGGAATCGGAACCAGACTTACCTCCGGACCAGTTGCGCCTGTTTCGTTTTGCGCGATAGTTTGGTGGAATTGGAGCGGGCCTGGCCGCGCACGTCGCTTGATCCTGACGGCACAGAGCCGCCCGAGGTGCCCTCTTTCGATTGGCTAACTGGCAGCGGATGGTTGGGTAAGTTTCGCATTCATCGCGAACTGGGGCGCGGTGGCAATGGGATTGTTTTTCTTGCCACAGACACTCTCAAACACCGCGAGGTGGCGCTCAAGCTTCCGCGTCTAGAGGCGCTGCTCGATCCAGATTTGCGTGATCGTTTCTTGCAAGAAGCCCGGCTCACGGTCGGGTTGGACCACCCTGGATTGGTGCCGATCTATGAGGCAGGTGAAGTCGGCGCCATCTGTTACATCGCTTCCGCCTATGCCAATGAAACAACCTTAACAGCTTGGCTACAAAGCCAGGTTGAACCGGTACCCCCACGGACCGCGGCGACACTCGTGGCGGCCCTTGCGCGGGGCGTCGAGTACTTGCATGACCATCGCATATTGCACCGCGACATCAAGCCCAGCAACGTCCTTTTGGGACCGTTGCCCCGCGGTGCTTTACCCGATGCCGAGTTGGCGACATCTGGAATACCACGGCTCACCGATTTCGGACTCGCCAAGTGCTTCGACACGACTGCCGCAGGAACGGTCGCCAATGAAACAACCTCCGCCACAGTCGCAGGAACTCCCGAGTATATGGCCCCGGAGCAGACGGATGGGCGGCCGGAGCTGTTGGGTCGCCCCACCGACGTGTACGGTCTCGGGGCAGTGCTCTATGAATTGCTGGCCGGGCTACCGCCTTTCCGCGGTCGCAACAAGTTCGACACGTTGCAGCAGGTGACGACGCACGAGCCGCGTCGACTGCGTCACCTACGGAAGGATGTTCCAGCGGCGCTAGAAGCCGTGTGCCTGAAATGCCTGGAAAAGGACCCACATGATCGCTACGCAACGGCCAGCGAACTCAGCGAAGACCTCCAGCGTTACCTAGCCGGTCAGCCGACGCGCGCCCACCGTATGCCTCTTTGGCAGCGTGTGCGGAAATGGAAACAGCGACGGCCACTCGTAGCAGCCTTGGTTGTGACGTTACTAGCATTACCGATCTTGATATTCGGCTACCTGGGATTTCGAAAGGCGGCTTTGTCAGAGGAAGGGCTGCGTCTGCAAAACGCATGGGACGCGCGGGCGAAAGGGCTAGAACTATGCGGTCGCGGCGACATCGGCGTTGGTTTGCTGTGGCTGGCTCAAGGACTAAAAGATGCGCCCGATTCCGCTGACGAACTGCGGGAGCTTCTTCGGCTAGATATGGACGCATGGCAAAGCCGCCATCCGACATTAGTCGGGCATCTGCCTCATCCCGATCAGGTTGTGAGCGTTCAGTTCAGTCCCGATAGCCGGGTGGCGCTAACTCTGTGCGAGGATTGTTGCGCCCGTGTGTGGGATGCGGACAACGGGAATCTGCTTTCCCAGCTCCAGCATCGAGAGCGAGTACTATGGGCGCGTTTTGAGACCGATGGCCAAATCGTAAACACCCTTTGCGCAGACGGATCCCGTCACAGGTGGTCGGTGGAGAACGGCGAATTACTCGGCACCGAGTCGGCGCCTCAGTCATCGGAGGTGGATCGGAAGGGATTGATCGCAGAAAGGTTATGGGAGTTCGCGACGGGCCGTCCACCGCCGCGCATAATCCCGGAGGGTCCGACCTGGCGAATGACATGTAGTGCTGATGGCAGACAGCTAGCGACCATCAGTTTCGCAAACGTGGCGGAGATTTGGAAAGAGGGCAAAGCGGAGCTGCGCCGACTTTCTGTGGGATCCGGAGCAAATATCTGGGATGCCGCCTTTTCTCCAGACGGCGACATGATTCTCACGGCCAGTGACGACGGACATGTGCGATTCTGGAATGTGTCCGCCAATACAGAATGTCGGCCGGCAATTGTGCATCCCGGACCGGTGCATGCGGTCGCCTGCGATCCTCGCGGACGGCTTCTGGCGACGGGAGACGCTGATACGCTGCGTCTATGGGACCTGAAAACTGGGATGGCGCTGCTGAGCATGCCACGGCAAAGTCTTGTGCGAACCGTGGCATTTAGCGCTGATGGCAAACGACTGGGCTCCGGCCATGGAAAAAACGGTGTGCGTTTGTGGAGGCTCCCACCGTCTCCGCCTCCCGCGCTAATCCATCCCGCCGTTGGGAATGCCAGCCTAGACAAAGCCACTGATCCCTCCCACGCAATCCGCCTCGGGATAGATGGCATTTCAGACGTGGAGTTTCACCCCGATGGTCGGCGCATACTCTCGGCGGGAGTCGACGACACGGTCCGCATTTGGGACCCGGAAACGGTCAATCGACAGTGTTGTGCCGTCGAAGCGAAATCGCATTCAGCCGGCTCGCTGTCGATCCAACAGGCATAGCGATGCTGGTCGGTAGCCGGGACCGGACAGCGCAACTTCGTGATCTTAACTCGGGCCGGGCGATTGGCCCTGAACAAGTGCATGAACGCTGGGTCGCCGGCGCCGCGTTCAGTCCTGACGGGACGGTGGTAGCGACGGGGAGTCTCGGAAAAGACACCCTGCGGGTCTGGAATCCACGTACAGGACAGACGGAGGTCGAATTTGGCCCCATTAACGGCGTATACAACTTGCAGTTTAGTCCAAACGGCCGCTGGATTCTCGCCGGCGGCGACAGTTGTGCCTACTTGTGTGACCGAAACCAGAAACGATTTCATACGTTGCCGCATTTGAGCGGCGTATATGCCCTTGCCTATCATCCGGCGGGAGATCAATTTGTAACGGCCGGCGCTGATGGAGAACTGCATCTGTGGAAATCGGAGACACAGGAGTGCCAAGCAAGTATCCCCGCGCATGTAAGCCGCGTCCGCACCGCAAAGTTCTCACCCAGCGGCCAGGTGCTGGTAACGGGTGGTTGGGATAAGAAGTTGATCTTCTGGCATAGCGCCAGCTCTCGACTGATTGGAGCGCCAACACATCTTCCTGCGGAGGTGCAGTGCGCGGCCTACGATCCCAGCGGCAGGACTATTGTCGTGGGGTGCAAGAATGGAGAAATCCATTTCGTCCGCGCCCGCGCGTTCTTGAAGGAACACCACAGAATCTGTTCCTCGCCATGCAAACCTTGACGGGTTTGACGCTCGGTCCGGCAGGGGAACCTCAATCGCTAGATGCCCTAGCATGGCGTCAACAGCAAAAGTAACGGGAGGGAGAGACCGACGGATGATTCCTATCGGGATAACCACGTCCCGCACGCCCGGTAGGAATGCGAGAGCATGAGCGGCCGCTTCCCGTCAGGGCTAATGCCTTCCGGCAATAGACGGCCGTCATGCCCCGGCCGAATCGAGCCGAGAACCCACGACGCGATTTTCGTGATGGCTCAGTCTATGCTAAAGGACACGGGTCTGGGTTAAAGCGGCCTCCTACTTTATCGCACTCCTGTCGGGTTGCAGGAAAAGGCTCTTGCCCCAGAACGAAGCAACATCCTTCGTCGCCGCTGCGAAGAGCTTCCGCCGGTCCGGTAGCGCTTTCTTGCTGACATCTCGGTTTTTCGCTCACGGATGCACTACTATCAGTTGGCCGACCGTTGATCCCTTGAGCAGGGTAGCCGCGTAGATACGTGGAATAAGCCAAGGTACCGTACGCGTTAAGTTCGGTCATAAGCCCGTTGGCGCCACGAGTGTTAATCGTTTGGACCGGATGAAGCGTGGGAAGATGGGTCGAGTCGGCCCAGCCCGTCGGTCTGTTCAGCGCGATAACATGCCCGTCGTCAGGGCCGAAACCGCCAAGATAAGTTGAAGAACCTAGGCTGACGAAATTGTCCCAGGCGCCATCGCCATAGCCGCCATAATGGGGCCGAACCGCACTGGGCCGCGACAAATCATCGGACCATGGATCATCGATCGGATGCTTACTGGGACTTCGCAAGATCGGGTCATTTGAATCCTGCTTCAATGACCACGAGGCGTGTACTGCTTCGTCAAAAGCGTAGGTTTCGCACGATAGTGGTCTCTCTGCGGTGATCTCCGGCGGGGCGATCTCCTTGGCCGATTGAGACGATGCCTCGACACGATTTTGGGGCATCGGCGCCGGCCGGCCTGACTCCCAGAAACAAGCTCCAGGCGCCAAACGGGCCTCTAGCGTTTCTAACCACGGCCGCCATCTCGGTAGGTTGACGGCTCTCCGCTTGCTTTGACTGCACATGTTTTCAGACTCCTTACCGGATCGAGGACGTCGACGGCGCGGCATGTCCGGTCGGCCGCGTCGCGGTGGCGAAGGGCCACGTGGGATGACAAAACGACTAATGGATTCAGCTTTTTCCAGGACGCGATGGTGCGGCGCCACGCAATAGCGCAGGTAGAGAACGGAACATGGGGCTACTCCCGTTTGGGGTTGTGCAACGGGTCAGATTCGCGAGCACTCGTCAGCCATCCGCCTCGGTAACCGACTTGCTCGCCTGTGAGATGATCGCTTTGGCGCGGAGAAACCCGACAGGAAATCGTTAGAATTGCGGATTCGTTCCATGCCCGCATCGTCGTCGATCGAACGAATCTGAAATGAATTTGGCGGTTGAAAGACTGATCGTGCTGATTTCCGTACGGTCAAAGACTTGGTGGAAAAATATCGCGCGAAGGAAATTGTCGAACTGTTTTAATAGCGCTGTCGAGTGACGGTCACCGCTGGTTACGAGCGCGGGTTCGCCAACGCGCGTGGCGAGGAGGTCGAGGAAGTCGTCCTGGAACTAAGGGCGGAGGCGAGAACCTCGGAAGTCAATAGACGGACCGCGAACGAGGAGTGAAGGCTGTGCATCGCTGCGACAGCTTCACCGGCTTGGGGAACCGTCCCGATCTCACACCTTCCCACCAACTCGTTTTGCCGAGAGGGATGACACTTAGAACTTGGGGCAAGCGTACGAACCCCGTTTCTGGAATCTCGTGCATACCGACCATCCTTGATGGTATTGTCTGAGCATAGCACGAATTGCCCTCAAATGTCTCGCAGAATCGCACTGGCAGTCAGTTTCCGCGATTTGTGCGATCCCGCTTGCTGCGAAACTACGTGCCATTAGTCGGACACACCAACGACACGAATTTGTGGCGCCCAAGCTCGTGCCGTTGGTGGGTCTCGTGGAATTGGGCGAATCATTTGGGGCAGTCCCTACACACCAAGAGGAAGAAGTTCTGCTATGTAGTGCCCGTCGGTCGGCGGGCCTTCAAGCGGTCCAGCGCCGGGTGCACCGTAATCGGAGTCATTAGTCACCACCTGGTCGGTGATCACGAAGTCATTCCCATACTGGGCCATGGAAGCTATTCCCACATTGGTCTCGCCACCAGCGACGATTCCATGGAGAAAGTAGATGGAAATGCCGCGGTTACTCATGCTCTTGCTATTTGGCACGCCATCGGGGTCACCCGTAGCCCCGAGGTCTCCCACAGTCCGGGTGGCAACAAAGGTGCCAGTGGCGTCGAACTCTGAAATGTCGGCGGCATGATTACCAGGAGTTGGCGAACCCGCACTACCGAAGTCATCAACCCAACCAGCGGTGAAATGGCCACCATCGACGAAGTTGGTATCGCCAGCCTGGGCGGCCCAGTCGCCTTCAAGAATTCCGTAGCAAAAACCATAGGAGAAAGCGAGGCCAGTGGCTGTGTCCGTCTTGCCCTCTAGTACCGCATCATACTCGGGGTCGGCACCCACAGGTGGATTGAAGACACCGTCAGGTATGTTGGTGGTGCCGGCGAGATAGAGATCCGTTCCCGTTGGATCCACCGTAACGCCATACATACCGTTCGAAGGTTTGGGGACGGTAGCAAAACAGCCGATTGAAATCCCGCCGCCCCAAGGTAGCGTTACGTCGTCGTAGTCCACGGCCATATAGAAGTCCTCTTTGCCGACGTCAATGTCGCCGCCGAGGTAGCGATTGACGCCGTCCGAATCGACTGAATAGCCATTGCTCGGCACACCAGCGCCAAAAGTCCAACCTCCCAGGTTAGAAAAGGTAACCAAGTCGGCGCTGTAGTGGAAGTCGGCGATGTCATCCTGACCCCCCACATTTAAGGTGCCTGCGACGAAGACATCCGTACCGGCTGGGGAAACCGATATTTCTTCAAGGGCGTCGACACCATCGGCAGGGGTATAGCTGGTGTCTTGCGCACCTGTGCCGTCGTACTCGGCCTTAAAGTGTGGTGCTCCGCCGAGGGCCCCACCAATCTTGTGAACGAAGTTTTGAACCACTGCACCACCGGCGGTGCGTTCGGTGCCGACTACAAATACCTCACCCGTGGTCGGACTCACGTCACAGCCCCGGATTTGGATTCGATTCCCAGAATCTGGGGGGAAGGTGGCCGAGGCCACGAGAGCGCCGGTCATGTGGCCGTACATCCTAACTGTGCCGCTTCGACCCTGGAAGCCACACGTGTAATAATTGACGTCTAGCGCTCCGACTCCCAAAGCCGTGTCATTCACCCCATCGGCACGGTTGGTACCCGAGGCGTCGTAGCTGACGTACTCCGGGGCGGCCTTGACGCCGCCACCGGCGGCGTTCGCGAGACGCTGGGAGCTGGTGCGCGCCAGCTGGCCGCCTTCCGATTTGGCGATCTGGTCGTTCAAGTCAATCCATGTCGCGTTTGAGTGCTTCTGGGCAGTGGTTTCACGCCGGATTACATTCCGACCGACAACATTGGACGACGCTTGCGGCGTCTGCGGCGTATAAATCGCCGGATTCAGTGTCATCTGGTTGATCGGCTGACTGGATTGAGTCGTAGCTGGGCGGGAGACCGTCACTTGCGAAGGCGATGCGACCTGCGCGACCGTAACCGCCGGGGTTACGATCTGGATGTCCTCGCTATCCTTGATGCGCTTGATGGGTGCCGAGGTCTGCTCGGGCTGAGCAACCACCTCAGCTGCCACACCCATATCGATCCCATTGATGAGGATCGAGCCGGGCTGCATACGGCTCTCCAGGGTGTTCACGGTAAGGCGAGTCCGGTTCAACCAACGATTCTTGTGCTGCATTCGATACGCTCCTAATTGAGAGAAGGTTTAGAACGACACGGTGCTCCTCGACCAAGGAACCTCCCCGTGCAAGTCACGCTCTACGCCTGGTCCGAACTCTGTCGCCGTTCCGATTGGTTACTACGGATCGCCGGTCCGTGGGTTCTGAACCGACGGGTATCCAGCGCGCAACATGATTCTGGTACTCGGGTGAAAACCCATTTTGCCGGATCCGTTGCGCCTGCGAATCGGCGCTGTTATCTGGTTCGATTCTGATCATGAGCGTTAATCCAAGCCGCGCCTTGTCACGTCATTTTGCCCCCTTTACATTGCATGAGTCACGGCTGCCGTTTGGCGTTCTGCCCATCGCCTTGGCGCCAATAAAAGTGCCTAAAATCCAGGCACCCACCTCAAAGTCTTCGCTGGGAATGGAGCGACCAGCTGACGACTACTCGGTGGGCGCCCTGGATCACAACCTAGCGGACTGAGCAAGTCATTGAATCCACACGCCAAGCAGTGCAAGCCAAACGGCTCGGTGCCACATCATTTGGTGCGTTTCGCTAGAACGCCACGGCGATTGGTAACCTTAACGTGGCCTAAGCTAAGCTTCCCAATCAGCGGCTGCCACCCGTGCTTGGAGTCGGATCGAAGGGTGTTTAGGGGTGATTGATGGCGCTTACCAACCCCTGGATTTTTGAACCGGTCGTCGCGCTAAGGCTGAAGCGCTTGGCAAACCAGCTCCACGGCGGACAGTTGCTTGATCCGGGTTTGGGAACAGATGCACTCGCTGGACTGGTTTGAAGGACCCTCAAGCGTCGATTCCCACAGCTATGTCAAGATGCTTTCGCGATATGCCTTTCTTGGTCCGGCCAATTGAGATTTTGATCTGATGTCGATGTCAGCAATCGGCCTTGGTTCCGCACTTACTAAGTAGCTCGCAATTGGGAGCAATCGGTCGCTGTGAGGCCGGGGAGGAGGGCCGAACCGGCCTCAACGCAAAATGCCGCGCTTGAGGTATTCCGCTGACATAGCGATGTTGCATGCTCGAGTCGGTTGAGGCTGCATCCGCGAAGAATTTTGGGCGTAATTGGTCGTCGTTTGGTGCCTAGGATTAATAGCCATGCGGGCTTTGCCACCCGATGTGACATCTTGGTTGGCCGCGGCGCGGGCGGGTTCGTCTGAGGCCCTAGGCCAAGCCCTGGAGTCGTGTCGGGAACCGCTCCTTCACCTGGCCGAGCAAGAACTCGACGATCCTCGGCTTCGCCCCAAAGCAAGCCCGTCGGACTTGGTGCAGCATACCTTGCTGGAGGCGCACCAGGATTTCGGGAATTTCCGGGGGCGAACGGCGGGCCAGCTCTTGAAATGGCTGCGGCGCTTGCTGCGGAACAATGTGTCGAACTTCCGCCGGCTGTACCGCAAGTCCAAGCGACGGGTGGATCGAGAGATCAGGATCAGGACTGGTAGCGCCGACAGCGGTGCCGGTTCTCTGCCGGCGAAGACACCATCTCCGAGCTCGGAGGCCATCCATCATGAGCAGACCGATTTGGTGAAGCAGGCTCTGGACCGGCTGCCGCACGAATACCGGCGCGTCATCGTGCTACGGTATCGAGAGGAACGGTCCTTTGCGGAAATCGGTCAGATCATGGGCCGCACCGTGAACGGGGCCCAGAAGCTGTGGGTGCGGGCGACGCAATTGTTGCGAACGGAGCTTGAGGAATTTCGATGAGCGACGACGAGTTGGAGCCGATTATCGATGATGAACACATCGCCCGATTGGTGGCCTTCGACGAAGCGCTCGCCTTGGCTCGCCCAACCGTCGAACTCTTAGAAGTGCCCGAAGGCCAAGACCTCGCGGAAGAGACTAAAAAAGAACTGGCTTTCCTGCGGCTGCTTCAGCGGCTAAGGCCAAGCCGACAGAGTGCATTCCAAACCTCGGGCGGCGGGCCGGACACTGCGGTAAATGTTTTCACTCCGCCAGCCGTTTTGTCCAGCGGTCTGGAACGGTTTGAATCATACCGGGAAGTCGGCGGCGGGGCGTTTGGTATCGTTTACCAGGCGTTCGACAAGCGGCTGCACCGCGAAGTGGCGCTTAAAGTACCACGGCCCGGAACGGAGCTGACTCCGCAGGTGCGCGATCGCTTCCTGCGTGAGGCGCAGGCCGCTGCCGCTCTGGATCATCCCAATTTGGTTGCAGTGCACGACGCCGACGCAAGCGGTTCATCATGTTTCATTGCCTTTGCCTACTGCCCGGGGCCGACATTGGCCCAGTGGCTGCAGCAGCGCTGTGAGCCGCTCCGCTGGGATGAGGCAATGACGTTGATGCTGCCGCTGGCGCGGGCCGTGGCACATGCACACGATCGCGGCGTCGTCCATCGCGACCTAAAGCCAAGTAATGTGCTGCTTTGTCGTGTCGGGCCGACGAAATCTGTGATCGAACCAGGCGACAACGTTTTGGACTTGGAGCCCAAGATCACCGACTTTGGCCTTGCCAAATTCCTTTTCAGCCAAACCAGAGCATTGACAGCGGCTCAGAGCATCGTGGGAACACGAGGATATATGGCGCCCGAACAGGCGATGGGGCGAAGCCGGGAAGTCGGTAAGCCCGCTGATGTTTACGCTTTGGGCGCCGTCTTCTACGAGCTTCTTACAGGCCTCACGCCGCTGGAAGCGGAGATCGGGCCGGAATCTGCGGAAGCAATGCGCAGCTGGGAGCCTCCAAGGCCGAGTCGCCTCCGGCCCGGATTACCCAAGGCCCTCGATTGGGTCGTGTTGAAATGTTTGGAAAGGCTCCCGCAGCACCGGTACGCCGATGCCGGCGAACTGATGGATGACTTGGTTCGCGTGAGCAAAAGCCAATCCGTACGTGCTCGGCCGAGACGTTGGGTCATGCGTCGCTGGCGGTCGATGTGCCGCCATCCAATTCGTGTTGCGGTTGTCTTAGCCCTAGCGGGAGTCTTAGGCTTTGGTCTTGCCAGCGGCGATCGGCTTCGTGACCTAACGGAGCCGGCTCTGAGATCGTATTATGGCGGGCTTCAAGACGGGCATTCGGTGACGTTGGTAGCCGCCACAGGCGGACCGGCGTGGTACAGCGAGGCGACGCCGGACATGCCGCTTGGAATGACGTGGGGCAAGGAGCGTCCCCTAAGGCTGCATAGCCCCAACGGCGTCGGTCGTTTGGAACTGTTGAGCGATCCTCAGCATACCTCGTATCGCTTGTCCGCGGAGATATTGCATGAGTGCCCTCTAAAGGGGAAAGTAGAAGACGAAAAGGTCGGCGTTTACGTGGGCCACCAAGAAGGCCCCCGCCACATCGGAGGGGTGTACCATACTTTGACGTTTGCAGACTGGGGACGACTGGCCGGGCGCGTCGGAGTCGATGCTCATCGTCGCCGATCGCCCGGCCTCAACCAGACCAGCGCCCTGGCGAAATTCAGCGAACCACCCAAGCTGTTTGATCCGCCTCAAGACGCCGCATGTCCCCTTTGGCGGTCTCTGGCGGTCGAGGTGAGCCTTGAGCGGGTCGCTTTCTATTGGGACAACAAGACGGAGCCATTTGCCGTCCTACCCCGTGAAGTGATCGATGATCGGCTGGCGGCGCTATCCCAGGCCGATCACGATTTGGGTCTAGGCGAAGCGGTTCCGCGGTTTGGCCTCGCGCCCCGTGGTGCCCTGGGCCTATACGTGCAATATGCCGCCGCGCAGTTTCGCAACGTGATCATCGAACCTTTGGCAGGCGATTAAGGCCAGGCCTCCACCCTAGGAAAAGGAGTCGTCTAAATGCTGGTAGTTGAAATCGTGTTCCCAAGCAACGGTGACGTGGCCGGCGGCGGGGCGTTTAGGACCTACGGCAATGTGAGCGATGAAGGCGAACCCGAGATTTCGGCGGTCATCAAGCGCAATGAAACTGTCATTCAAGAGGGAACCGCCGCCAGCGAAGGTGACTACGATTGGGCGTTTGACTTCAGCGGGTTGCCAACCGGCGTAAGTTTACGCTTGATCGTGAAAGCCGTGGATGGCATGGAAAGCGGTTTGGACCAGCGTAGTATTGTCTGCGTCCCATAAGGAGGACTGCGTTAGGGATCGAGTCCCAAGGCTACTTCCAATCCACATCCAGTTCCTCGATCCCGTGTGTAGCGACCTCCGGCCATTTCAGAGCACCCGTTTTCAGTTTTTTTTTCATTTTTACGGCGGATTCTCCTCGCCAATGGTGCCTTACCGTTTCAGAGGCACACCGAACAAATGGCGCAGGACGGGGCGCTGAGTTCGACTCACCCGCGGAGGCCCGGTCGCGCGCATCGGCATTGGCCTAGCTGCACGGTAGCACCGCAGAACTGCGGTGCGAGTCACTCCGCGTGTGGGAGCACGCAGATGTCCGCGACGGTGGAAACGCCGCTGTGGTCAACGCGGCTTGTCACCAAACGCGTAGGCCGGTTGCAGGCGGCATATGAGCTGCTGTGGGAGTCCCATTCCCACGCCCAAACGCTGCGATGTGATCCTTGGGATTTTGCGGTCGAAATCGAACAACTGCATCAAGCAGGACTTAGCAACAGCGATCTGCGCGGTTTGATTGCCGAAGGGCATGTGGTCCACGGCGTGGAAATGACTCGACCGAGAGAACTACGACGATCCTTTCGGCTGATCCCCAATCTTCAGTTGGAAGAACACACCTGTTTTGTGTTGACACCGAGAGGCATTGAAAAGGCCTGCGAATTGCTCGATTGCCCGACCCCTTGCGGCCTTACTCACGACAATGGCACGTCAACGATAGCCGCAACGGAGGAACTTGTTCCGGAATGGAACCGTCATACCGGTCACCTATCTTTTTCTGGCGTTCTTATCAAGCGATTTCGCCAGCCGGCACCTTATCAACGTCTTATCCTTGATGCGTTTGAGGTGCAGAATTGGCCTATCGATGTGGAGGATCCGCTGCCCAAGACGCAGGGAGTGACGTCGAAGAAGCGCCTCGATTACTCAATCCAGGGTTTGAACCGAGGCCATCGGCTGGCGATCCTTCGCTTTGGCGGAGATGGAACCGGTCACGGCGTACGCTGGCGGCTTCTCCAATCGATGCAGCACCGAGAGCCTCTGATGGACGTGGCATCACCACGCATAGAAACCAGTCACTAACCTGAGTCGGCACGACAGTTGCGCGAAGGTGCCGGTCTTCGGTGGGACTTGACTTTAGCGAGGGGGAGTTGGGCTCCATGATAGACTCTGCGACGAAAATCATTTACCGTAAATCAATGGATTCAGAAGCATGGCATTGGTGTACCCAGTGCACGGAATGGCCCACGGACGCCCACGAAGAGCAGATCGGTTTGCCCATCACTGGGCACCTCTGTGCCGAATGCAAGGCCAAAGAGCTTGCCGGTGAGTGTGATACCCTGAAAGCCTATTGGTCGTCATAAAACCAAATCCGTGTCACCCTACGTCGGCGACGAAGCCGACGTGATCTTGGCCGACACAAAGTAGCGCCGAGGTCCAAACTCCGGGCGAGCTAATGCTCCCTGATTGATCCATCTCCTGACTTGGTGCCGTTTCGAGATTTCGCTGTCACAACGTTATCTGGATCTGGCGCCACTATCCTGACGGACGCAGGCGGAGCATTCCCCGCAACGGTTGCTTACGACGCCAGCGCCCTCGCCTTTGCCATTGATGACTTCAACGGCGACGGTCATCCCGATATTGCCTCGGTGGACGCCGACGGACCAATCCGAACCATTCTGGGCGATGGGCTGGGTGATTTTCCAGTCGTCAATGAGTCAGGCAGACATAAGACCGCACAAAGTTCGTATTGTCCTTAGCTGAACGGTTGGCATTTTGACGCTGCCCTTCGCCGATCGGTATGACCTGAGGAACAATCGATAGCGATGGTGTGACCCGAGCCGCGGACCCGGTAGGAATCAGTTACGATGTTCACTGCCCATTGGAAAGACAGCGAGAGCTACGAGCGATGTCGTTACACGTTGACAAGTGGTTGACACGCAACAAGGATGTGACACTCACGGTTGTGTTTAGCGATCAGTCCTTGTCTCCGAACATATTGATTGCCAAGCCGAGCATTACTCTATCGATGTCCTGGACGTGGACACGTTGATTCTAGCTTGGCTTTATGAGCACGAGAACAGCGGCGAAAACCGCCGCCCATATCCCGGAAGCCAATTTCTGGTTATAGCTCAGATCTGTCGCACCAGGTTTTTTGTCGAACTGAATGCCATCCGCCCTTAGCTTGGCTACGAAGGCGTTCCAGAATCCATTGAAGCTGGTGTCGATGGCCCCCGGCGTCGTCGGAGCCGGGGCCGCTGGCTGGACAGTATTGGAGCGCCGAAAGTGAATGGGCACGGGCCTCCTTTTCATCCAGCAGCCCGCGGCTTGCATGGATTCTTTGGGCAGTGCAAATAGGATAAGACCTTATGGGCCCTTTGGATTTAGTCAAGCTCACTGGGCTGATGGAACGCACCAGCGGTAGCCCTGAAGTGAAGATCGGGCTCATAGATGGACCTGTCGTTACCCAACATCCCGAACTCGCGGACGTACACCTCTGCGAGATTCCCGGAAATAACGGTGGTGCGTGCACTCAGGCCAATAGCACTGCGTGCCTGCACGGCACCTTTGTAGCTGGGATCCTGTCCGCTAAGCGAGGGTCGGTTGCCCCGGCGATTTGTCCCAACTGCACCCTGCTAGTGCGACCCATCTTTGCCGAAACGAAAGCGGCGAACGGCGAGATGCCGAGCGCCATGCCCGAAGAACTCGCTCAAGCCATTCGCGACTGTATTGATGCGGGCGCTCGCGTGCTGAACGTAAGCGCTGCGCTCGCCCAACCCTCCATCAAAAACGAGCGGGCCCTAGAAGAGGCTTTGGACCAGGCCGCCAGGCGCGGGGTGATCGTCATTGTGGCGGCGGGCAATCAGGGGACTGTTGGCAGCACTGCTATCACCCGTCATCCATGGGTCATACCCGTGGTGGGTTATGACCAACAAGGCAGGCCCATGAATCACTCGAACCTGGGAAGCTCAATTGGCCGGCGGGGATTGGGCGCACCCAGCGACCGAATTACCAGCATCGGCGCGAATGGGAAGCCGCTGACCTTGGGAGGGACTAGCGCCGCCGCGCCTTTTGTAACGGGGGCGATTGCGTTGCTGTGGTCGGAATTCCCAACCGCTACGGCGACTGAGGTGAAATTTGCCGCAGCCCAACTGTATATTCCACGGCGAACGACAGTGGTCCCACCCCTGCTGGATGCCTGGACAGCCTATCAAGTGATGAGGAGGTAAGAGCCATGGCTGAGGAAAAGACGAAAAGCGACCGCCAGCCCTACCGCGTGCGCCTTCCAGGATTCGTTAGCGACAAGGATATTGGACTGGGCGATGCCATCAAGCATGTGACCTACGCCCTTGGAATCCAACCCTGCGGTGGCTGCGAACGCCGGGCTGCAGCGCTTAACCATTGGTTCCTCTTCACCGGCCGAGCCAAATAACCCAACTCCGAAAATACATCTTGAAGGAGAACAACTATGGACCAAGAAACAAAAGAACAATCAGCAAGCCAGAATGAGACAAGACGCGACGTCGCTGTCGTCACACCCGCCCGAGGGGATGGCGTTGGGGCTTCACCGACCAGCGGGGCGCCGTGTCCGACCTGCGCGAGCGCGGCGGCTCCCAGGCCTGTCTCTCACGTGTATGCAATTGGCCGGATCGAAGCTCGCTTCCCGCGGCTCTCGGTCGAGAAGGAGTTCGCGCAGGCGGCAGGACGCGCCGAGACTGCCGGTCAGACCGATCACCACGTATTCTCCAAGGTCCTGTCCAAACCCGAAAGCCGCTATCTAGCACGCCAGCTCTGCTGGGTTCTGACGGTTCAGGGTCTCGAAACCTATATCGTGCACCCTCGCGATCCCGGGGACTTTGATCGATTGGTGGAGGCCATCCGCCCACAACCAAGCCCCATGGACCTCGATGTCATCATTGGTGTGCGAGGGCCTATCGCGCCGCCGGAGCTTTGCAATGGGCTAATGGTCCCGATCGTTGTAGTCGATCAAGTGTATTCTTTCGACCGCGATGCGCTCATCAAAGCCATCCCGAAGCCGGAGAAGACGACGGAAAAGCAGTTTGAAGCGGCGGCGGGCGAGGTGTTCGATAGGATCCTGCAGGTGACAGATAACGCGGGTGGGACGGATGATCACCGGGCGCTGAACTACTTGGCCATGCGCTATCCCGCTATCTACGCCAAGACGGCGGAAGAATTTGCACGAGATTTTTCGCTGACGGCTGTCGATGTGATTCCTTCGCCTTTGAGCAGTACACGTAAGATCGTCGATGTCATCCTCGCTTATACCAACCGTAACACCGATTTTACGGAAAAGTTTTTTGTGCGCGTCGATGTGACCGAGGAGTTTCCGTTCTTGGTAACTAAATTATCGCCGTACTATGACAGGTAATCTCAGAACCGAGCGGAGGTGTACAATACCTGGGTTCGGTGTAGAAGTAGGCATCTATCACTCGGCTGCGACTTACTTTACGGGCTCTTGTGGTAACTGCAGTCGGCTCGCCGTTATCCAACCGCAGTTTCGAAGTACGACGCCAGTGCGAACGTTGTGTGAACGGGACGCGCGATTGTGTCTTGGGGATATGGGTGTTGCGTAAGACAGAGGGCCCGGAGTCCAGACGTAGAGGTTCCGCCCGGGAGGGGGTCACGTATGTCGCGAACCTGAAGTTTTCCGAGACCGGGAATAAGCGTGCGGAGGCTGGCTTTGCTCGCCAGGTGACTTGCAAATTCTCTTTCGCGCAGAAGTTGTTTGTCGTTGTAGATGTGCCTGAAGCGTTTCCCATTCATGGTCACTGAAATATTGCCAAGACCATTATGGTTCACAAATCTAAACTAACTGAGGTAACTAAAATGAACAGCATGCCAGGATTCAATGCGGTCTCTTCCTTGTCCAGACCAACTGGGAGTTACCGAGGGAGGGCCGCTGTTATACCGTCGGCAATATCCCCCTCTGTGATGCCTCAAGCACTCCGCGCAATTGGTGGTATTGGGGGTATCGGTGGTTTTGGGGGCTTAGGACTTGACCCTAGACCGTCTGAGTGTTCACAGTGCCAGTGGACATGCACAACAATCTCGTGCGGGCCTGGTTGTATCCGCGAGGAGTGTCATGATGTGTGCAAAAGCATCCCTTGCGTGATCGGTTAGACGAGCGTAGCGCGCTGGGGCGAGTTAGCGTACCCGCGTAATCCGCCTTCCGTGAAAGGGCGCGGTCCGCCCGAGCGCTCAAGCCATCCCGCGGCCGGAGAAGATGACTGAAAATCAGTTTGAGGCGGTGGCGGGCGGGGTGGCAGCTGATAGATAACGCTGGGGGACGGATGCTCAGCGGGCGCTGAACTACTTACCCATGTGCTCTCGTGGTATCTACGCCAAGGGCGGAAGAATTTGTACGAGATTTCTCGCCAACGGCAGTCGATGTACTTCCTTCGGCCATGAAAAGTACACCGAGGATCATCGATGTCATCGTCGCACATACCACCCGCAACACCGATTTCAAGGAAAAGCTTTTTGTGCGTGTCGATGTGACCGACCGAGGAATTTCCATTGCCTGGACACAAAAATGTTGCCGTACTTCGACAAGCAAACATGAATATCTGGTAGAGAGGCGGTGGGGACAATGAGATTGCCAGGATTCAATGCAGAGACGTCGCTATACAAGACCCGTGCACACTACCGCATGATCGGGAAATTCGGTCAAGCCGACGGGCCGATATACCCCTCGCTCTCAATAAATGACCTTGTTAGATCTTCCCCTGACTTCATTTATGATCGTCTAGAACACACTGACTTTGTAAGCGTAAGGGCATGCTGTCGGGATTGCCTAAGTTTTCCCTGCGCCGACGAGTCATGCCGACGGCAACGTGCCCATCACTGTAACAATAAGTGCAACGCATATGTTATCGGCGGTTGTGGGTGCCCACCGGGTCGAGTGGTCTGCGAAGGTTCTTGTTGTAAGCCGGGAGACGTGTGCACCTTGGACGGATGCTCTCCTCCAAATCAGGTCTGCAATAATCGCGCCGGCTGCTTTGGTCAGTGCCTCCCCGAGGGCTGCTGCCCACCGCATCGTGTAGTCTGTAACAATCACTGTTGTGATTACGGCTGGAGCTGCACCAGCGAGGGCTGTTGCCCGCCGGGGGTGTGCTGTGAGTCTGCAGAATGCCCACCGGGAAAATTCTGCTGTGGTGGCAAAATCTGTTGTGGGGATGGTGCAGAGTGCAGGCTCGTACATGGGACATCCGAATACGGTTGCTTTAGATAGGAGGTGAAAAAGAATGAATATGCCAAGCTTTGCCGCAGAGGCCTCGCTCTACAAGACTAGAAATCACTACAGGCTCTCAACAGGTTGGGTTCAGACCTCCGAGGGGGAAGCAGTCCTGCCGCAACAGTATAATCCGACTCTGGATTGCAACACGAACGCGTCCTGCTGGCTTCCTTTTTGGATGAATCGAGATCACTGCTGGAGGTTGGACGGCAGTCAATATTCGAGCCTCTGGTACGTTGTCGGTGCGTGCGTCGGCCTGTTCGGGGAATTCTTTGAAATCGAGTTTTAACTATTCAGGTCTGAGGCACGTGTCCTAATGGCGCCGAATCCCGCTATCGAGCGGACCGTGATTGAGACCTGAGCGGGTCGCAACTTTTATCTGAATTAGGCGAAAGGGAAAACTCGAAAAATGAAACAGTTCTCTCGTGAGCTTCAGGCTGCCCGAACTTTCGAGACAGCGGCGAGCAACTTCAGACAAGTACTGGGATGTGACAGCGACAGCCCATTGGTGATGTGCTACGACGACTTCGTCGGCGCCGTGTCGGGCTTTATTCTCTGCGAACTCAATATGCGTCAGGCGGAACGCTGCCTCACCGCGGGCATTCAGCAGGGAAGAGCCGCAGACCTTCGCGAACTCTCGCTGAATTACAACGTTCTCGGCATCGAGTCGTTGAAACGAGCCCTCGAGCGTCTCGGCGCCGCCGAATCAACGCCGAGTCTCACGCGTGCACAGAAAGACGAGCTGAACTCGCGCATCGACGAATTTGGCCGGAACGTGACCCTGTTGTTGGTCGAAGAAGAGATAAAGCCGAGTGATCTCGCGGAGATCCTAAGTGGTCTAAAAGACGTTTCCAAGAACGCGCGAAAGGGCCCTTCAGCAATCCTAGACCGACTTCGAGCAGACATTTCGCATTTGGTACGGCTACGACAAAGCAAGGATCGCGGCGCTGCCAACAACATCCCAGGATGGAAGCTTGCCGGTCTTATCGTCATCCTGGGGGTGTTCTACGTCTACTACGTCAGGTGCATTCAACAACAAAACTGTACCAACGCACAGAAGGCATTTCTTTTGCTCGCCGGTGTGGCGGGATCCATTCTCACTGGAGCGTGCGAATGACGGGATGATCCCGTACCGCACTTCACGAACTTGAAACCCCTTCTGTAAACGACCTTGCTGACGGCCTCGCCATTATTGAAGGACTCATGAGCACTATCTACGTCCTGCCGGCCAAAGCTGAACGCCTTAAGAAGCAACGAGAAGCTAAGAGGGCGACACCACGAGCTCCGAGGGCGCCGTGATGGCCAGATCCGGCACCGTTTGGGTTCCGTGCAGTGCTTGCGGCAAGGGACTTAAGAAACGCCTTCAGCAGCGTCATCCAACCCGTACCTAAGGCGTTTTTCATAGGGGCGGCCATTGAAGCCAAGATGGCTAATGAAATCTGGGCTCCCAGCTCACCCTGACTACAACGACGTCGAACAAGATCGGCATGATGCTTGGGATCACTTGTACGCCGCGATGCTGGATCAATTCGGAGAGAACGACATCGCGCGATTGTTCCGCAGCGACCGCGAGCAGTTCGAGGAATATTACGAAGCTGGTCGGCGATTCTTTCATGGGTCGCAATCAACGGTCGGTGACGACGCTTGGCTCGATGACCTTCTGGCTGAGATATCAGGATGCGTCGAGCCAGAAAGGGAAATGGGGCCGCTTGGACTGAAATACTTTGAAGAGGAAGGTTTCTGGGAAGTATGGATCTATCCGACGGGAGTGGAACTTGTCGGCGGCGCCCATGATGGTGCAGTGATCGCGCCGGGATTCTCGCTGGACCTTAAGCGCCTAGGTTTGGCGTTCGATGCCGTCTTGGACTTTTCTTGGGACGCGCTGGGATTGAATTCGGAAGGGCCGCACATCACGATTGAGGGAGTCTTCCAAGGGCACGAAGTTTTGCGCCCGGGCTCAAGCTGAATGCGCGTGAGAAGGCGCGGTCATCTGAATAATCACAAATCGCGCAGCGTGCTTCGAATTGCTTAGGATTGTCCACTTCGGTTCCGGAAAGTGGAGAAGGCAATGGATGGCGGATCAGATCATCGGCTATCGCTACTTCGCAGATGGAGTAACTCGACCCGTGTACCTGGATAAACAAGGCCAGTACATCATCGACGAAGGCGAAAAGGTGTATGGTAGGTTCCTCGACATCCAGCAGAGCGACGAGAAGCGTAGGCACGAGACCTGACGACCTATCGACATCGCAGCCGTTGGGCGCGAGCTGCTCCCAATTTTGCGTGTTAACGGCGGAGCAAAAGTTAGTCGCTCGGCGGTCGAAAAGTGAGGCGCATGGTCAATTATGGTACAGGGTGGCGGCTCCTTGGGTAGTCGTTTTAGGTCTTGGATTCGTTCGACGTCGGAGTTTGGCATCTTGTATAACCTCACCACTGCTTTCGATAATGTGGCAACGATGCGTCAAGCGATCGAGGAGAAACGCCGGTCTTTCTTTATGCTTGCTACGCCTTGACACGGGCCTTAGAATCGGTTCCATCAAGCCACGATATATGTGCGAGAAGAGTGGGGTGCGTGAATGGAAGTGTCTTCACTCGAGCTGGTGGCCCGATGGCGGAAGGGTGACTCGGCTGCAGCGCAGGCACTGTTCGAGCGCTACACGCAAGAGCTCCTTCGTGTGGCGCGGCGTCACCTGCCGGCTGCCCTTGCCGCACGCGTAGATCCAGAAGATGTTGTGCAATCGGCCTATCGAAGCTTTTTTGCCGACGCCCTTACGGACCGGTACGTACTGGAACGGAGCGGCGACCTCTGGAGCCTGCTTGCCGCGATCACCATCCACAAGGCGCAGCGGCAGGTCGAAATGCACACCGCCGCCAAACGTGCGGTATCGCGGGAGCGTGCGCCGGCCGGCACGGATAGCATGCATGGAGTCAGTGTGGATCATTTGGCCCAAAGTCCTTCGCCGTCGGAAGCGGTGGCGGTCGTAGATGAGCTCGAGACGGTGCTGCGGGATTTCTCGCCAAATCAGCAGCGGATGGTAGAAATGCGCCTCCAAGGTCACACATTCGAAGCAATTGCCGAGGCCGTGGATTGCTCGGAACGATTCGTTAGACGGGTCATGGAACAACTAAAGCTGCGCTTAAAACAGCGCTGCGAGGCATTTGCTATTGCCTGATCCCCGTAAGAGCTAGTTATGTTCACTGAACTTGCCATTTACAAGTGCCACGCCAATTCGAAAGGACCTTGACCGACTCTTGGAGGCATTCGACTCAGCTTGGCACAAGAATACGGTGCCCCCTTCGATCAACGCATACCTCATTCAATTCAGCACGGAACCCGAACTAACCGCTTTGGTTGAACTCATTCGCATCGACCTGGAGTATCGCTGGCGGCGCGCGGCGTATCAAACCGCGGCACCTACAGTCAATTATGATGATAAAGGTGCGGACTTTCCGCATAGACCCTATTTGGAAGACTACCTGTCCCGATTCACGCAATTTGGCGCCTCCGAAGATTTGGGCGCGGACTGCATAGCGGAGGAATACCGAGTCAGGCATCGTTGGGGCGACAAGCCAGCCCACGCCGAGTACTTTTCGAGATTTCCAGCGGTAAAGGACGCGCTGGCGGAGTTATTGCCTGCGATAGACATGGATCTAGCCGCGGAGCAACGTGGAACCGGCGAGGCCGCGCCGCCTCGACTGGTGACGATTCCTTGTCCTTCCTGCAACCAGCCAATCTCGACGGCTCAGACGACCTTAAGCATGACATGCCCATCGTGCGGCAGTAAGGTGACTCTACAATTGATTGGTCCGGACGACCGTGGTACAGGCAAGCGGCGTGTCGGCCGTTACGAACTCATCAGCGAACTCGGGGCGGGCGCCTTCGGAACGGTCTGGCGCGCTCTCGATACGGAGTTAGGCCGCGAAGTTGCGGTGAAGCTGCCTCGTCATGGAAGATTCGATTCGCCGGCGCAGGAGGAGCGGTTTCTTCGCGAAGCTCGCTCCTCGGCGCAGCTCCAGCATCCGGGCGTTGTCGCGGTTCACGACGTCGGCCGGGACAGCGACACGGTCTTTCTCGTCGCTGACCTGATCCATGGGGTAAGCTTAGCAGATTGGCTCAAGCAAAATCGCATCGCCTTTCGCGAGGCTGCAGAAATCGCTGCCCAAGTCGCGGATGCGCTCCGCTTTGCGCATGAACGTGGGGTAGTGCATCGCGATTTGAAACCGTCGAATGTAATGCTTTCGTTTAGCCGCGAGCGGGAAGGGAGTGGTGGCTTCGCGATGATGGAAGGCTCCCGGCTTAGCGATGCCGTGCCTCGGATCACCGACTTCGGCCTCGCCAAGCGAGATGCGGGCGAAGTCACTATGACGATCGAAGGCCAAGTCCTCGGCACGCCGGCATATATGAGTCCGGAACAGATGCGCGATCCGCATTCCGTGGATGGCCGGAGCGATATCTACAGCCTGAGCGTAATGCTGTACGAAATGCTGACGGGTGAATTGCCGTTTCGCGGCGTTACGCGGATGGTTTTGCAGCAGGTGTTGGAAGAGGAACCGATTCCGCCGCGGCGCCTGAATGACAAGATTCCGCGTGATTTGGAGACGATAACCCTCAAATGTCTGGCGAAAGAGCCGGCGCGGCGCTACCAGAGCGCCGGGGACTTGGCGGCAGAGTTGCGCCGTTGGCTTGCCGGAGAACCCGTCACCGCGCGTCCAGCCGGACGGATGGAACGAACATGGCGTTGGTGCCGACGAAAGCCGGCACAGGCGGGGATGATCACGACGCTAATCGCCACGGTGGTTGCGCTGAGCGGCGCCGCGATCTGGCTAGACGCCTCCCGGAAGAGCGAGCAGAGGGCGCGGCTGGAAGAAGAGAAGCAGCGAGAAGCGGCACAAGCTTCGGAAGCCAAGACCCAGCAAGCGCGCTCGGAGGCCGAAGCCGTAGCGGACTTTCTCGTCACGGCCTTCCGAAGCCCGCACCCGTACGTTGAGGGTAAAGACGTAAAGGTTGTCGCAATCCTCGAGAAGGCCGTTACCCAACTAAACGATGACACATCACACAGCCCGGCGACCAAGGCTCGGTTACTTCACGCACTCGGCGACACATTTCTAGGCCTCGGGTTGCCGGCGCGAGCCGCTGAAGTGCTGGAACGAGCCCGCTCGCTTCGGGAAGATGTGCACGGACCTAACGATCCCGCTACGCTCGATTCGATGCACAAGCTTGGGCGGGCCTATCGTAACGCAGGTCGCGTAAAGCAGGCCTTGCCGCTCTTGGAGGAAACATTTCGGCGGCGCGAAGCAACACTAGGCGCCGAGCACGTTGATACGCTCAATTCGATAGAAAACCTTGCCGGCGGATACCTGCAAGCCAGACGGGTGCAGGATGGTATTTCGCTCTACGAAAAGGTCGCTCTGATACGCAAACGGCGACAGGGGCCTGACCATGACGATACTGTTTCCACACTGAATAATTTGGCAACGGCCTACGGTGAGGCCAACCGGGCATCGGAGGCTATCCCCGTTCATCAGGAAGTGTACCAGACGGTGACGGCTAAGCTCGGAGGAGAGCATCCTTGGACCCTGCAAGCAGGGCATAATCTTGCCGCGGCGTACGTGGAAACGGGGCGAATGCAAGAGGGATTGGCGCTTTTCGAGGAAGTCCTACGGATCAGAAAACTCAAGCTCGGTCCCGACCACCTCGAAACGATCTATACGATGAACGATCTGGCAGCCTGGTATCGGACTGCCGGGCGGCGTGCCGATTCGCGCGCTCTCTATCGCGAGGCACTGGAAGTCCAGCGTCTCAAGCCTGCCGCCGAATGCCCCGAATTGGCGACGACGTTGCTCGGTCTGGGGTCGAATTTACTCAAGGACAATCCTGCTGAGGCGGAGCTTTGTTTTCGGGAGTCGCTGACACATTTCAAGACCGAAGAACCCGGTCAGTGGCGACACCTAAATGTGCAGATGCTGTTGGGCATCAGCCTGTCCGACCAGGCTAAGTATGAGGAAGCGGAACCTGTGCTGCTCGGCGCCTTCGAAGGACTTACGGCTCGCGAAAGTCTGATGCGTACCGAGGCTAAGCCTGTCATCGGTGAAGCTTGGAAAGCCATCGTTGACCTTTACGAGCGTTGGGGAAAGTCCGACAAGGCGGACGAATGGCGCGCCAAACGCCCTTCGGCCTCCGCGCCAATGAAAAAGTAAAGGCCGCCGGGCGACGCGGCGGCCTCTCTTTCGAAATGAGTCCAATTCGTGCGACAAACCTAGAACGGCAGTGGCTGCATGTCCTTCATGACGAAGCCGTCAAGGCCGGGTGACGTCGCCTTGCATCCGCTCGGGGTCGGATACATCATGCCACTTGCCGTTTCGGTCTTGCCGACAATAAGAAGGTCGGCGCCCGGAGATGTCGTAACCAAATCGACAGCGCGGCCAATATCCTGCGTGCCGATCCCGCCCACGAAGTCGTAGTTTACAATCGTATCCGCCACGGGGTTGAACTTGTCGAGCGTGGCGTCGCGGTCCGTATCATCCCCAATATAGCCGCCTACATACGCATAGCCGTCGCGGTCCGCGACGATGTCCCCGCCTGCGTAGTCAAAACCGGTGGCGGACCAAATCCAGCCGTAGAACAAGGACCCATCCGTCGGATTCCATTTGGCAACAATGAGATTAGCGTACAGTCCCTCTGACGTACTACCGGGGTTTAAGGTGTTGCTCGGCAGGATCCCGGTGGTATACAGACCTCCGCCGGCGGAGCTGCCGCCAAGAAACTTCGTGCCAAACATCCCTGCTTTGACGTCATAAGGCGTGACGGCGTCATAAATCAGGGTGTTCGCCCACGCAATGCCCGTGGCTAGGCTGTCGAGCCTCCACGTCACGTTTTCGATAGCCCCGAAGTTGACCACGGCACCGCCGATAAAAGCGTTACGTGCTCGATCCGCTTCAATCGACCAACCAATACTCGCATCGCTGAAGTCGGCGTAGACGGCATACCGGGTTGTGGCCAAGCTAGTGTCGTGGGAGGCAACAAACGTGTTTTCGTACGACGTTACGGATGGATCAAGAATTGCGCCAGAGACAAAGACATCGGGAATCGCCGCGTTGGGACTCAAGGCAACGCTGCTGAAGAAGATTTCACCGCCGACCGGCGCGACGTACGTTGTTCCGGCAATGAAATTCAGATCGGCGTCGAATCGGAGAAGCCATCCTTCAATATGATCGCCGCTGGAATCCTCTTCCTCATTGACGCTAGCCACGACGTAGACGCCCTGTGTATTGATGGCGATATCGAGCACGCCGACCGCGTTGCCCGGATCGGTCAGGGTAACACCAACTTCGCAGCCGCCGCCAACTCCGTAGCGCTGAATTGTCCCTCCGGCGTGAAAGCCGGTTGAATAAGCCTTTCCGATGTTGCCCGCTCCCTTGCCAGCGGCAACCGAGTAGTTGACATCGTAGATGCTGTCGCTTCCCTCGTAGGTGTTATAAATCGCAGCTTTCGTCCCACCACCGTCGCATTCATGCCGTTGGATTCGGGCAGGATCGAACGGCTTCGACTGGAGCGTTAGCGGGTTGAACGTGGCCTGGACGGCCTTTTGCTGGACCGGCGCTTTCTGCAAGACGGCGTGCGCACGAGATGCCATTGTCGATTGTGCGCCCGGCTGCGTGATGGCGGAGCCCCTTGCCTCACGGGTGACCATCGGGGCGAAAAACACCGGACTGACCACTCGCTGGTTCGGTTGTGCTGACATGCCCTGCAAAGAACTTGTTGCAATTGGCTCACTGCTAGCATCTGTTGACGACAGCGATCTGGAAGCGATCACTGTGTCCTGAGCCATCGTCTCGAGGTAGGCCGGCGATTGAGCCGACGAGAAGTGATGGGCGTCGTCGTCGTATAGCCGTCTTTCACTCGACAGGCTGGCATCGACCAAAGGCACTTCGGCACAGGACGGCACGTCCGCCAGAACCAACATGTCGACGGCATTCAGGAGAACGGATCCTGGCTGCGCTCGCACTTCCAGTGCCTCCAGCCGCGGGCGAAGGGAACGCATGTAGTTTCCCAGATTGCAACGCACCAGATTCGATTTCGACCGTCTCATGGCACCCTCCATAATTGAGCTAAGGTCTCGACGGTTCCCACGCGCATACCCCGAACGCACGGGGCATTGGAGAACTCATCAGTGATGCTTAATGCGATTTAGATGCGGCAAATCGGGGCGTGTCGAGGCTCCTTAGCATCGGCGTCACGACTCTCCACGATCGGCCACTATCTATGAATCAGGAATTCACCCGAAAACCGGAACTCGCTGCCAAAAAAGAATCCAAACCGCCTTATTGCGCGACCTCCGGCTGCAACACGCTTCGTAAGGTCCTCGATCGTCGGCGACCATGACTCAAAAATCCGCTAAATCGGTTCCGCTTTTCCTTGAGAAACCTGATTTAGATAGTAGAGCGGCCCGGCAGCCGCGAGATCGGATAAGCCAACCTGTGGATCGAAACAAGGAGTCCTACTCATGCGTCCATCTTCGACTGCGCAGGTCACGGTGCGGCCTGTTATTTCATCAACCACGGTTGGAGTGCTTAGAAAAGCGCCTCCCGCCAGGCAACGCGTCGCCTGTAATGGACATCGGAGTGGACAGTCTTCAGCTCGCCGTAGTCGCAACGGAGCTAGACTGCGCCACGCCAGACTCAATTGCATCGTTGGAACGATCGTCGTCGCGGCCTCCTCACCAGCGCGCAAACCGAACTACGGAGCTCCTTGCGGGTGCGCAGCCTCGCGATTGCATCCAACTATTGCCGAACTTGGAGATCGCGAATGACACACACAACCATGAAAACGTGTCCACATCGCCAGTTAATATCGTTCATTGGCTGGGCAATCCATCGATCGGTCGGCTCACTATACCCGTTATACCCAACCTAGAAGTCCATAACACCTTGCCTTCTGAGAACATCCCATCGAGCGGCCCCGGCGGCTCCCAGTCAGTAGTGCCAAGCACGTCTCGCCCGTCCTTATCTGAAAGGGTTCAGTCGACGGATCACGCCGGAACTCCAGACTGGTCAAAACAAACAAATTCCATCGATTCTGAAGCGGACTTGCAACGGACGACGGCGCATAATTTCGAACTTTCCGCCATGAATCGTGTTGCCGTGAATCTTGAGCGCGCCGCTCTACCAAATCTGCACCGACAAGAATGTCGGCCGGTCCCTGGCACTAAAGAATTCAGCCCGTACTTCCATACCTATTCCGGTAACACGGGTTCCGACACAGTGCTCGCCGTCGCGACGGGAAAGGGCCCGAATTTGGGCAAGAGTTATGCCGGTGGTTACCACGGATCGGACGGCTACATCACGCGATACAACGCCGTGGGTGGATGTGAAGTAACAGCGACGATCTCGGATCCGGCGGGTGTACGCATCACGGCGATTGCCGTCAACAATCAGGGCGTCTATGTCGTCGGGACAACGAACGACGACCAGAGCGCATTCATCACGAAATTCGATGGCAATTTGGATTCTCCAAGCACGGTGGCCTTTGCCGCACCCGTTGACGGCACTATCCGGCTCTCCGGTATGGGCATCAGTCCCAATGCGACGGCGCCTGACATCTTCGTCGCGGGAAGAATCCATGACCCGGCTTTCGGACTGAGCTACAACACGGCTCTCGAGATGAGTCTCGACAAGACGCTGGCCACTGTCCGATATGCCAATGCGGTCGATTTCGGCGCGGATGCCGAACTCAACAGCGTCGATGCCGATCGAGCGCACAATGCCTATTTCGGTGGCAGGTTCCGAGACGCCACGATCGGCGATTCGCCGCTCACCTACCGGCTAAACAACGACGGCCTGACATTGAAGTGGGCTTCGCTCTGGACGTACGACTCGAGCGCCAACCTCGATCTACGGGTCAGCGTTGGTGGTGCGAAGTTTCTCGGAGGCACTACGGCAGCAAGCGGAATCTACTACAGTGCGACCATGGGTTGGCAAGAGTCGCTCGGCGTGAACCCCGGCTCTGTCACGATGCTTGCGTTGAAGCTCAACCCCATCGACGGAACGTTCAACGGCACGACTGAATACGCGTTTGTCTTTTATTCGGGGGATCTCAATGACCTGGGCGGGACCGATGTCACCGTGGATCGGAACGGCGATGCCTACCTGTCAGCCTATCGCGGAGACCCAGAGGACCATGATGGGCGCGTGTTCAAAATGGAACTTGCAACTCTGACCACTACGGATCAACAAAACTACGGTGGGGCCGGCTACGATGACGCGATCCACAGTGTCGACTTGGTGTCGACTTCGCCGCTTTCCGACCTGCTTTATGGAGGTTCAACACAAACGCCGTCCGCCAGTGCGACGCCGCCGATTTCATCGGGGGCGTGTGACCCGGAGTATGACGGAGCACAAGATGGATTCGTCGCGCTAGCCGCGCAGAATGGCGCAAAGCCTCCGCAGAATATCCTCACGGACGTATCCTTCTCGGGCGACAAATACTTTGAGGTGCGGGAGGATGACGGGACGGGAAAATACGGCGCACCGCATTATAAGGACAACAACTTGGATGGTGACGCCGACGATGAGAAAGATCGGAAGTTCCCGGTAGCATACACGCGTGACACCACCATGAAAGTTACGGCGAAGATCGCGACGGCGAATCCCGGCGGGGCCGTACAAGTGCGCGCTGACGGGCCGGGAAATCTAGATCTTCCGGCCACGGCTGCTGCCTTCGCAAACGGTGTCGTCACGCTGCCGGAAACGGCACTCGCAAACAAGCTTCCCAACACCATCAAGTTCTACGATACGTTTGATCTCGTGTGGGAGGTTTCACTGGACGGCGGGACAACGTGGAAAAATGTCGGAACCAGCCGCAACCGCATTTATGTGACTTTAGCGGACCCCAGTGCTTCGCCACTCTATGAAACAGTTTTGGATATCGGAGGCCGCAATGCCAAGGAAAAGGACAAGGTGGCGGACGCCGTCGCGGAGATATGGAAGGATTTTCTGAATCCCATACCGGGCGTCAAGCGCAAGCCAGTCAATGGGCACAACAAAGCCGATGGAGCGGAGATGAAGTTTCGGCCGCCTCAAAACGACGTCTGCATCTCCATGGAAGACATGCTCAAGGAGGACGCCGCCCAAGGCGCGTGTAAAGCTTGGGCTCAACTTTTCAGCGAAACACTGAAAGCACAGGGCATCGACGGTGCAAAAATCCTTAAGGTCGAGGCAGACGCGACCGTGACCAACAACGCCAAAGGACTGCTAGTGAAGAACTGGAAGTTTGTTCAAAGCATTGGTACCGGGCCGAACGGCCGACGCGACACACCCACGAAGGAAGACGACAAGCACTTTATGGAGATGGATAAGGGAGCTCCCGAAGAACTCTGTGTCACACCAGGCAACAACTCAAAATTGGATACGCCAAAAGGCGGCGATGACGAGGTGGTCAACAATTTGTTTATCAATACCGGCGCCGATGGGATTTGCAATTCCAAAGTGGAAGGAGAAGTTGACGACGAGCAAGTGATTCCTGTTGGCAACGGGGCACCGAATTTTCCCGCTATCAGGCCAGGTGATAACAAGACTCTCGATTCCCCAGCGAAAGGGGATGATACCGTCAAGGACGGACTTTATGCAGGTGTCCCCGGTTTAGGCGATTTTCCGTATCGAGCAAGCCTTGATGTATTCCCGGAAGAGGGGATTCCAGGCCAGGGTTTCAAGGATCCCTTCTCGAAATTGCCTGACCACTTTGTTGTCAAGTATGACAACAAGATCTACGATCCGTCGTATGGGACGGGGCCCTTTGACAAAGAGTCAGATCACGAGAATGCCGCCATTGATGGCATAAGAAACGCCTTTGGCTCGATCAAGAAACAGAACGCCGCCGTCCAAGAGTTGAAGTACTCAGAAGTTCCGAGTTAATGCGTTCGGCACTCGACCCGGCACGGTCCCTGAATTTAGGTCGTATGCACGTACGAAGAGATCTCGATTGTTAGCAGCGGTGGTGACGTACCCGCTGACATAAGCCGTGTCACCGTCGATCGTGACTTCAACTGCAAGATCGTTTTTCCCTGCGAGGTCATAATGATCCTGCCAAAGTAATCTTCCGGTCGCTGCGTTGTGGGTGCGGACGACCCAGTCAAAGTTACCTGCGGTATTCGTCGCTGTTCCCGCAGCGACAACTCGGTTATTCGACGCGCTCCCGGAGGCCCAACGAGACGACGCTAGAAGCTTGCGAAGGATCAGCGCGGTCAAGTGGCGCTGGCGTTTCGGAAACGCGAAGGTGTTGTCACGCATCAAGTATTCTGACACGGCCTCGTAGAGCTTCTGCTCGTCGTCGGTCGGATGAAACTTAAACGTAAGCAGGCGGCGTTCGGTGTATTGGATGTACTCGATCACCTGCCGGCGCAGTGTTCGTTGACAAAAGTGTTGCAGGCGTTCGCGCAACGCCTTTGCGTCCCCGGCGGAATTGCCGTACTGAGCGCGGAAGGATGCCGGATCACCGAACAGCATGTCGTCGAGGACCGTGGAAATTCCGTAAAGCTCCAACAGCGAGTTTTGCAACGGCGTGGCCGTGAGCAATAGTTTTTTCCGCTCCTCTACCGCCCACTTGATGTTTTGGCCCATTTTGTTCTTGGGTCGGTAGGCGTTTCGTAGCTTGTGGGCTTCGTCGATCACAACTAGATCGAACGGCACGACGCGGACTTCCGCACGCATCGTGCTGGCGAAGTTCAAGGATGTGATGACCACCTTGTCGGTCGAGAATGGTTCGAGGTTTCCGTTTAGTTGCGATTGGCGATAAGTACGTGCGTCAAGAATGACATTCGGGAGGTTGAACTTTTCCTGAAGTTCGAGTCCCCACTGTTTTCTAAGGCTGGCCGGGCAGATCACCATCAGACGGCGCTTGCGTTCGGACCAGTATTGGCACATGACCAAGCCGGCCTCGATGGTTTTGCCTAGCCCGACATCATCGGCGAGCAAGACACCTTTGGAAAGCGGGCTTCGCAATGCGAATGCGGCAGCGTCGATCTGGTGGGGATTCAGGTCCACGCAGGCGTCGAACAGCGCCATCGACAGGCGATCCGCGCCGCCGGCACGGTGTTGCCGGGTTAGCTCATGTGCGAAATATCGTGCGTGGTACGGTGTGGTCATGGTCCTCCGGCCAATTCGCCTCGTCCGGGTTGCGGGATGCCGACTGGCCGGCGGACAACGCTGATCCACGCGAAAGTGGTGCCTCGGGCGAGGTTGAGGCTTAAGATACCCGCCTTTTTGCCGGTCGGCCAATGGTTTTGAGACCTGGCGTATTAAGGACGGCGGAGCCGGGTGGGAAGGGTGCAAAACGCACGTCCAGATCGCCCTGCGGCTACACCCGCGGGTCTCCCGGAATTAGCCGCCAGGGACGTGACTTTGCATTCGATGCGCCCAGTCTTCAGGAAGCAGCCGACATGGCAAACTCGCAGAATTTGTTGACGAGCCTTAACTGCTCGATGGTGCGGCAGGGTGTTTCCAAAAGTTTGGCACTGGCGATGACTGCCGCAAGACACCGGGCACGGGACAGCGCGACGTTGAGGCGATTGGAGCTAAAAAGGAACTCAATATTGCGTGGCATGTCCTCAGCGCTGGACGTTGCCATAGAGATGAGTACAACTGGAGCCTCCTGCCCTTGAAACTTATCAACCGTTCCGACCCGCGCACCGGCTGGCAGTATCGCCTTCAAATGGTCTACTTGCACGTTGTACGGGCTGACCACAAGAATATCCTCAATGGTCATGGGGCGGACTCGGCCCTCGGCGTCATGGAAGTCTTGCTGCAGGAGCTGCTCATACCGCTGCTTGATAATCGCGCCTTCTTCTTCGCTTTTCTGCGTGCAGCCCGAATGGTTGACAGGCTGGAAGTGAATTCCGTGGGGTTTAACTCCGTCGATTGGCGTCTTGAAAATGATCTGCCGTTTCTCGTTGCCGGGATCAGGAGCAAGTCGGCCGTCGTAGAAAACGCGCGAAACGAAATCGCAAATAGTCGGATGAAGACGGCGCGTATTGTTCAAAAAAATGCCTCGATCCGGACTGACCGTAGCTTGACCGCCTAAGAGAAAATAGGACTGACAAGCCAGCCTCACCCGGATGCACGCCTTGTAGCGGCTGCCCAAGCTGCATCTGATCCCCTACGAGTACGATATTGCGGGCTGCCGTTCCCATCGCGACACGAGAGACGAGCAGCATCGACTCAGCGTCGATATGAGAGAGCACGCCGGGGATTTGAAGCACAGCTCCTCAAGCATGGCGCCGGGGCACCGTCGGCCCGCGCCGCTTGGTCCGGCGAAGCAATAACGTTCGCGATGGCGACTTGGCCAGCTTCGTCAATGAAGAGGTAGTCGAGGTGATTATCAAATCGCTTGTCGGCGAAGAGCCAGGCGCTGCCCGCCAGAAGTTGAGCAGTTTGCCCCGGCCACTGCGGGAGACGAAGCAGCCTACGTCGCCGCCCACCGGGCGCTGGTGATGTACGCGTCCATGGCAACGGCAACCGTTGCGACGGACAAGGCGCCAGAACGCGATAAGTAAACAGCGAACGTCGCATCTTCAAAGGGCCACGGATCTTCCGATGAAGGTCACTTCGCACTTCCGCCACTGTGGACGATTTGACGAGACCCAGATTCAAGCCGCAAGGTCACGTTTACCGATAAAACCTACGCAACACACTTTCTTAGTGCGATGGGTCCGCGATAACGCCCTGACGGCATAGTCGGGGTGTTTTCGTTTATCGGAGGCACCGCCTTTGCTGGTCTTTGCTGGTCTTTATTGGGAAATGGAGAGCCGCACCATGACCGACCGCCGCCGCTCACTCCTCACGATGTCAGGACTGCCGGAGCGCGTCACCGTGAACGTAGCCAGGACTATGGAATTCAACAGCACGCTCACCGACAACGATAAGTAATTGGCGACGACAATGTCCAAGTCTAAGTCGTTGTCCACGTCGCCCAACGCAAGGGATTCAGGCTGACTGCCCACGCCGTAATGAACCGCCGCCGCAAATGTCCCATTTCATGCCGACCGTCCCCACACGGCACTCAAAGGAGCGACGCCGGACGAGATTTACTACGGCACTCGGCCGGCTTGTCGTCGTCCGCGTTTCGAGCCGTGTCCGGGATGGCCCCGGGCGTCGTCGTGTGTTGGATGCTGACCGCGTTTCGAGCCGCGTCCGGGATGGCCACGGGCGTCGCCGTGTGCACAGCCGCGAGTACTCGTCAAAGGTCAACCGGGCGCCAAACTTCTCGGCGAGAGCGCAGGCGCTACCGTACGCAGAGATTTCGTAGTGTTCCACCCGTTGACCCGCGCCAATGATCGCAAGATCGATAAGCAACTCCTCGCCGTCGGCATCCAGTACTTCTTTACCTTCCTCGATAAGCCCTTCCATTGCCTTGCATTTTTTCCCGCCGAGTTTCAGACCGAGTGTCTCGCCGATCTTGTCCAGGCGATCTACTTGCGTCTTGGTTTCTTCCAGGTGGTTTGTCAGTGCCTCTGCCAACGCTTCGGATGAAGCCGTCTTGGCCATGCGCGGGAGCGCTTTCAGAAGCTGGGACTCGGCGAACACGAATGAACTTGAGCTTTCACTTGTCGACACGCTACAAGAATCTGAGCTTAAATCCCTTGCCGTCGACTATGCCGAGCTTGGCATAGACGCGCTCTTGGACGAGGGGATCCTCAAGGAAGTACCAATCATAGGAACAATTCAGAAAGCGTATAGCATCGCCACGAGCATTCAAAACCGTCTTTACATGAAAAAACTGGCTGAATTCCTGGTCAACCTCGCCGACGTACCGAAGAATCGACGCCAGAAACAAATCGAAAAACTCGTCGGCAATGCTAAGGAACGCCAAAGAGCTGGTGAGAATCTCATGCTTCTGCTGGATCGAGTGAACGACATGTCCAAGCCCGCGATGATGGCAAGGGCATTGCGTGCTTTCCTACTCGAAGAGATCGACGCTCCGACTATGTGGCGGCTTCTGCATGCAATAGATCTGGTAGCCGTAACCTACCTTCCGGCGCTTCAGAGCGCATACAAGAGCCACGCGCATTCTGAACAGGATGCCACAGAAGCGCTTCCCACATCGCCAGACTATCACCATCTAGCGTTTTGCGGTCTCTTGACCTTTGAGTTCGGACAATTGCTTGGCAGTGGCAAAGACCCGTGGGAAACTATTAATCCGGACGGGTCGGTGACTAGAACCATCGCAAAGTATCAGAAGGGTGGCTTTGTACGGAACTCTCTTGGTCGATTATTCGCCGAAAAGGTGTTGTAACCACTGTGATTATTCAGATGACCGGTTCCGGACGCCACTTCACCCATTGTGCAACGCCCCGTTTTTTGACATCAAAGACGAGTCTGGGAATGACCCAATCGGGCTCCTTGAAGTGGACCCCAAAAGCTGGACAGGAATAGGAGGGCGATTAAGGTAGAATCCGGCCTGGAGAGACAGCGGTCATGGAGGACCCGCAATGGCTCGCCGGAAGAAGATTCGGGAGGCGCCGTTCAAGGCCCGAGTGGCCCTGGAAGCGGTCAAGGAGCGAGTGTTAACGGCGGAGCAAAAGTGAGGCGCTCGGCGGTCGAAAAGTGAGGCGCTTGGTCAATTATGGTACAGGGTGGCGGCTCCTTGGGTAGTGTTTAGGTCTTGGAATCCGTTCGACGTCGGCGTTTGGCATCTTGCAGGCGATAACTCTCGCCGCTGGTTTCGATAATGTGGCAACGATGCGTCAGGCGATCGAGGGCCGCGCCAGTTAGCCGTTCGTTGCCGAGTACCTCGGTCCAATTCTCAAACGGCAGGTTCGTGGTCAGGATGACACTCGAACGTTCGTAGGCCGTGGCGATCACGTCGAAGAGTAGTTCGGCGCCAGCCTTGGTGGCCGGCACGTAGCCCAACTCATCGAGAATCAACAGGTCGAGTTTGGACAAGTGATTTCGAAGACGGAGTAATTGCCGGTCTTCATCCGCTTCCCTTAGGGTGGTGATCAACTCGGTCACGCGCCAGAAGCGTACTCGCTTGCCCTGAGCACAGGCGGCCATACCCAGCGCCGTGGCCAAGTGGGTTTTGCCTGTGCCGCTGGGCCCCACCAGCAAGATGTTCTCTCGACGGGTCAAGTAGTCGCCACGGACCAGGTCGAGGACGAGCGGCTTGTTCACGCTGGGACGGGCGGCGAAGTCGAATTGGTCGAGCAGCTTGGCGGTGGGGAAGCGGGCCGCTTTGAGTCGTCGCTCGGCTGCCTTGCGTTCGCGTTCGATCAGTTCCAATTCGCACAGTTGCAGTAGGAACGTCAGGTGGTCCGCATTCGTGGCTGCGCAGCGCTGGGCCACCTTCTCACACTCCGTCAGGACAGTCGGGAGTCTTAGGGCCTTGAGATGGTGCTTGAGCAGTACCGTGCTTTTGGCTTCGGTGGGAGTCATGAGCAAGGCTCCTCCCACGAGAAGAGCCTGGTAGGCGGACACGTCGGTGGGCCTTACCCGCACCGTTTGCAAGTGCGGTCGCCCGTCGAGACGAAAGAGATCGACCGGCCGTTCGGTTCGGTGTTCCACGATCAGTCGAATGCTCTCGGGATCGATCACATCGATGTCGAGCGCGTAATCGACGGCATCCGCCAACTGCGCGAGAGAAAACGTCTCCAACAGGCGTAGCACCCGAATGAAGGCCTGCGTCCCGTATCCGGTCGTGTCGGCCGCTTCCAGGCGTCGGCGGAGCAGGCCAAAGCAGTCGGGTAGTTTCCAGTGTTCCAAAGGTCGGGCATAATCGAATCCGCCCGGCTTCCGCTCCAAGAGCTCTAGATAGTGCAGCGGATCGAAGCGGAATTGCTTGTGGTCCCAGCAGCGCTCGTGCCGGGCCACCAGCCGGTCCTCGTGGACCACGCGAACTTCATCCACGGTGGCGATAACCGTCAACCGGCGGTGAGCGTAACGTGTCGGCACGGAGTAGGAATTGGTGTCAAAGCGGATCAGCGACAACGAATCGGCGGCTACCTGGGTCAGCCGTCGCGCTTCGAAAGGTCGGGACGGCAAAGGCAGAAAGGCCGCCTGATCCTCGATCAGCAACGTGGCGGATGTTCCGGACTTGCCTCGGACCGGCCGATCCAGGTCCTGTCGGCAACGCTCGACCAAGAGCGCGTTCAACGCTTCCAGGGAAGGAACCGAAGGCACTGGCACCAGGAAATTCGACCGCGCATAGTCGAGCAACCGTTCGACGTGTCCCTTCTCGTTGGGCCGACGCACCAGACAGAAGTGAGGCGTAAAGAGATAGTGGCTTTGCAGGCGCTGAAACGCGCGCGTCACCTGCCGCTGGCGCCTATCGGTGATCCGGGCCACCGCCGTTCGGGCATTATCGTAAGCAATCCGCCGCGGCACGCCTCCGAAAAACGCGAAGGCCCGTTTGTGTCCCTCTAAGAAAACCTCGGTGCATTCGCGTGGAAACACCTGGCAGAACACCGCATTCGCGTAGGGCAAGCTCAGAACGAAAAGCGCTACCTTCGTAGGCACGCCCGCCACTACGACCTCCGCGAATCCGAAGTCCACTTGGCCCTCGCCGGGCGGATGCGACAAAGGGAGGAACACCTCCTGCCGACCTATCTTCAACTCGCGAACGACGTCTTTGACCGTGGTATAGCCACCAGTGAAACCGTGTTCGGTGCGCAGTCTTTGCCAGATGCGATGCGCCGTGTGTCGCTGCTTCTTTGGAGCCGTCTTATCGGCGTCGAGAATGGCGTGGATGATGGGCAGGAACGGTTCGATGGTCGGCCGTCGCGGTGGCCGCGTCCGTCGATAGCCGGGCGGTTCTACATGGGCAAGAATCTTCCGCAGCGTCAACCAGTGGATGTCAAAGTGCCGGCAGGCCTGACGTTTGCTCAGCTCGCCCGTCAAGACCTTGCGGCGGATCTCAGTCCAGCGTTCCATGTCGGCGTACACCTCAGTGCCTCCATGCAGATCTGGGTGATAGAGAAAACCCTATCCTCTCAGATTGCCGGAGTGCACAGTTGTGCGCCTCACAATTCGGTCGCCACCAGGCCCGCCGAGCGCCTCACTTTTGCTCCGCCGTTAACACTCGGCGAAGGCACGCCAATCTTGTGTAGGTGCTTGACCAAACCAAGTAGCGATCGACCGTTATGCACATACCATTCGAACATCTCGACTACAACGGCCGCTTCGGCCGGGTCAATGCGCACCCCGGCCGGGTCGCGCGGACGGTCCGGGTCGGCTCGGTAGCCGTATGGTGGCCGCGTCCATGGGAGCAGGTGACCCGACTGGAGTTTGTGCAAGCGGCCGCGGCGGGTACGCTCGGCGATCAGGGTTCGCTCGTACTCGGCGACGGCACCGCGGATTTGCAACAACAATTGATCGTGCGGATCATCGGATAATGGCCGGTCGATGAACTCGATCTGACAGCCATGCCGCTGCAATTCCTCGAGCAGCAAGACCTGGTGGACATAATTGCGTGCAAGCCGATCCGGGTCGGTAATCAGGATCACGTCGAGCCGGGCCAGGGCCGCGTGGTCGCGAAGACGGTCCAAGCCCGGCCGGCGGAGAGATGCGCCTGAGTAGCCATCGTCCCGAAACACATGATCGTCGGACAGTTCCCAGCCGCGTTCGGCGACGACCGCCCGCAGCCGCTCAAGCTGCTGATCGATCGTCTGCGTCTGAGTTTGACGTTGCGTCGACACGCGAACGTAAATGGCGGCTCGCATCGTCTGTCTCCTTGCAGTGTGATGGGTCATTCGAGTCGATGGCCGACAACGCTGCCCATTCGAGCAACAGTTGATAAGCCCGGTCCCAGCGCCGCTGACCGTCTGCGTGTGGAACGTGTAACAGTTTCACCTTCCAATGGTGTCGCATGGGATCCTCCCCACCGCCCTAGTGCGGTGAGGAGGACTTATGCAGGGGGAGACCACGGGAATTAGTGAACCGCTGTCGACCGGCGAACAAGCCGAACCGAGCGGGTCAAGCAAAACTTGTCATTTGCGATCAGGCCATCGACATCACTTACGTGCCGTTACGCTGCGGTTATCTTTACCTGGTGGCCGTGATGGATTGGTTCAGCCGACATGTGCTCGCCTGGCAGTTGTCGAATACACTCGATGCCACTTTTTGCGTCGAGGCCGCCGAGGCGGCCCTCGCCCAAGCACGACCGGAGATCTTCAACACCGATCAAGGGTCGCAGTTCACCAGCGAGGCGTTCACGTCATTGCTGGTGCAAAATTGCGTGGCGATCAGCATGGATGGCCGCGGGCGCGTGACCGACAACATCTTCATCGAGCGTTTGTGGCGGAGTGTGAAATACGAGGAAATCTATCTCAAGGACCACGTGACGGCAGTCGATGTAAGCGATGGGCTGACCGATTGGTTCGACCTCTACACGCATCGGAGGCCGCACCAAGCTTTAGGGTACCAAACACCATACGAGGTCTATCACGGTTTGCGTCCGATATTGACCATGGCCTGACACGAAACTCAAACTACCGCTGTCCTCTCCGCAACTCTCTTTTTCAGCGACCCTTTTCCTGTCCAGCCTTTGGGGTCCACTTCCCTCCTTTCCATTCAGCTCCGCCAAAGCGAGCGCTTCGCAAACTCCACCTACCATTAATAACGTGATTTCGAGTCAAAACCGGACGCGCGATTTTTCATTTTTTTCAAATCTTTCGCAAGCAACACAGAGCCGTCGAGTGCATTATCCCGCAACCAATCGGGACAGATCGGTTCTCGTCGTGCGCAAACTCCAAACAACCCAAATGGCAACTAGCGTTGGCGATGGTACGTCGCGCCCAGGTTAATGGTCTGGGCGGCATTGTGTTCTTCAGAGTGGGCCCCGCCGAGATACGTTGAGTAAGCTAGGAGCGAGTGTATGGCGACAGCATGCTTCCGACGAGTCCGAGGCTATCGAGAAATGCCGGTGCTCGTGGCAACCCTTCGAGGTTCTGCGTCTCAGCAATCGGCTGCGTAAACCGTAACGGCTATCCGGGCCGACCAAGAGGAATTTCAACGGAAAACGGGACTATCTCATTCAGCTGCGTCCCCTTTGCTTTCTCTTACAACAATTCATCTGACGATTTGTGGCGTTCCAGCATTCTGGCTTCGGTCAATCCGACCTACGACTTCACTGGCACATGACCTCGCCCTGCGGCTTGGATCGTTCTCAGTCATCCACTCGGCCGTGTTTCGAAAAACGGCGCGATCGTTTTCTTTCAGGGATGGCAAGAGGTGCTCTGCATAGTCCAGCGCGAACACCCTCGCATGATCTAGAGCAGCATTTCTCGCGATTCTCATTAGCGCGAAGAATGCTTGTTCGGGCGGAAGCGAGTAACTTAGGAAGCGAATAGCTGAACCAAAAGCTTGTCCGTGGTCGAGATCCTTGCCAGAAACGTATGTTTCCGCCAGGCTGGCGCAACGCGCAGTTGCCTCATCGGTCATAATTCCTTCAGAAAGGAACGTAAAGATGTTGGTGTGAAGCTCATCGTACAAAACCCGACTAAAGTCCTCTACCAGACGCTCGATATACTGGAACGATATAGGCAAACAGGCTATTAGAATTCGGCAAGCACCAATACGAACGTCGTCTTCACGTACTCTCGCCTCGTCACCTAATAACTTCATTACGTCTGCACATAATGCTTCGGTGTTGCCTTCATATCGTTCCAGACACCCGACTAAAGTATCTGTTGTTTCCCAAGGTTGCAGTTGTCGAAACGCTTTCGCAAAGTCGGACGTGCTGTCATTCTTGTCTGGTCTCATTTACAAATTACCTATTTCTTCATACCTCGGAGTATTCCCTCTAGTATCTTCTTTGCTTTCTGGGGCGCGTGCTTAATCATTTCTTTCAATAGGTCGGGCGTAACAATGTCCAGTCCTTTCATTTCGTCAGCCCATTTATCCGCGATTTCCTTCCCATGGCCATGGAGCTTTTTCGCTTCCTCTTCGATTATATCCATCCATTTTCGCATTTCCTTGGAGCTGGCTGCCTTACGGAGCACTCTTGGGCACTTTTCAACCGTTCCACGGCTCTAGCGATATCGAATAGGTGCTTTTCTAATTGCCTGAGAGCGTTTATGGCCTGATTGATTTTCGCGAGATCAGCGGCCTTATGAAACGTACTTCCCGCCGCAAGTGCTGTCTCAAGGCAGGAGATCCTTGTCAAAATGGAGGTATACGACATGCACCCCAAAATGAACCTCTCGACAGGGCCCGCGCACATCAAGCCAGTTGGATCGAGCAGGTTTGGCGGATTGTTGAAGGCAAGGCGATACAGATTGCTATCTCCTCCGCCGTAGCCTAACGGATCATTCTGCATCCACCGGCCTAACGTCGGCGACAGGTCGCGGTTGCGGAAGTGGTAGAGTTTGGAATTGCTGTCGTAGCGGCCGCCTTGGTGCAGGTAGACCCACGAGTACGTGTCAGTACCTGGGCTGCCCCAACTCGGCGACAGGCGGGTGAACGGTCCGTAGGGGTTGTAGACAAAACGCTCCTTGACGTCGCCATTGATATCCACCAAGGTGGTCACATTCCAGTTCGCGTCTTGCTGCACGTACAGGCGTTCTTCCAGCGCACTGTCGCCGGTGTAATCACGATCGCGCAGGATCATCGCATCGACATATAAAGGACTCCACACGTATTGAGACTTGGTGGCCGAACCGATCCGCTCTTCCAACACTTGCCAGGCGGCCGAATAGTACAGATCGGTCGTCGTGCTGTCCGCGGTTGACTCGATGCGCCGCCCCAACGCATCGTGTTCGTAGGCAACGTGCGTAGTCGTACCGGCCGTGTTCGTCACTTTGACCAACCGATTCCAGGCGTCGTACACGTACTTCCGCGCTGTACTGCTTTCGGTGAACTCCGTGGTGTTGCCGTTGCTGTCGTACTGCGCCGATGGCGCGCCCGAGGTGATCTGGTTTTGTTTGTTATGGCCCCGATCATCCGTGGTCCCGTTGTTGTCGAACACGTCCCAGTTGCCCATGACGTCCAGCGTCCAGGTCTGGTAACGCGACGCGCTGGAAACCGTGTCCGGCACGTCATCCGTCCCGGAATCGCTGAGGGGCCCTCGCCGGAATTCCGTCAATTGATTGAACTTGTCATAGCCGTTGGTGTCGCCATTCGTGTGGTACAGCTCGTCATAGCTGTTGTTAAGCAGGTTATCGCGATACAGTCGATTCGAGTTCGGATCATACCCGTAGACGAAGCGATCGGTGTGGTCGCCAGTGCCGGTGTCGCGCCAGCGTTGATCACGGATGCGGCCGAACCGATCCAGCCCGGTGTATTTGTCGCCTGGATCGTGAGCGCTCGGCACAATCGAGCCATCACCCGATTGCGCCACGTATGTCAAATCCACATCCGGCTCGGGCCGGGCCCGTTTCACCGGCGTCATCAGGCCAAGATAGGCGTACTCCTCCAGGTGCGTGCCGACGGTGGTGCTGGTCCCGTCCGCCAGGAAGCTTACGCGACTGATGCGGTCATCGATGCCCGCGTAACCCGTGCCGGCCGTGTATTGATAATGAAGGAAGCGGCCGTTGGGATATGTCATAGTCTCCAGGCGGCTGTGATTGGCGCCGCCGGCCATTTCGGTGTAGTCGTATTCCACCTTGGGCGTACTGCCGGTATTTACTGCGTCGTCGTGTTCTTGATACTCGGTTATCAACTGGCCGAGTCCGTTGAAGGCGTGCTGCACTTCGTTCACGACATTGCCGCCACTGTCGTTATCCCAGCTCGTGAACTTGTATGCCCGACCCGCTGTGTCATAGCTGACGGTTTGCCGCTGAATGGCGGTGTCTACGCCGCTACCCAATGTCGTAACGGCGTCCGTGGTGAACCGCCCCGCGACGTCGTAACTGTAGGCGTGCACCGTGGCATTGCGATCGATAAACTCCTTCGTTTCACCGAGGGCGTTGTACTTGTAGATTTCCTGATCGGAGGACGAAGAGCCTGGACTGCCGCTGCTCTTGTCCGGGTATTTCACCTTGCAGAGCAGATCGTTCGAGTGGATGGGATTACCGGTGCAGTTGGAGTCCCCGTAAACATACTCCGTCTTTTGATAAGCGTTGCTAGGCAGCAAGGCGGTAAGCAGCGTCAAGTGATCGCTACCGTCGTAAGCGAATTCGGTGGTACGATCGTCTGTTTCCGACGGCACGAAATTGACATAGTTCTCAATGGTCCGGGTTGCTCGTCCCATCATGTCGTAGTCGGTCTTGGCAATCAGGCCCCGCGGATCAACGACTTGTTGGGTGCGGCCGGCGACGCCGCCTTCGGAGGTGGTAGCAATTGCCACGCCATAAGGCCCACCACTGCCGCCAAGGCTGATATCTTGCGCGGTGAGTTGGACCACATTTTTCTCGCCCTGATTGGTTCCGATGAAACGAATGGTCCACGGGCCGCCGTTGGGTCCAGTGACGGCGACATCGCCTTCATCCAGGCCGTTCAATTGCTCAAGCCGCACCTGCACGGTGGAAGCCGCTGCTGTCGCCCCAATAGCGGATGTCGGCTCGCCATCGAAATTGAGCTTGAAATTGCCGCTGGTCGGACCGCCGGTGAGCGTGACCGTCTGCACTTCATCGGCCTTGTATCCGTAGCTGGTCACGAGTTCGGTGTCGCTTCCCGTCACTGGCCAAGACGGCCGCGTGAACGACGATGCGCCGTTCGTGCCAAAGTTGACCGAGCCAATTAATCGGTTCGCCTCATCGTAGTACATGGCGGCGTACGATACGCGGGCATATGGCGCTGTGTCATGATCGCCGAGGGCGCCCGTGTCATCCTCGTCGTGGAAACGGGCGCGATGCGTGACCTGAATAGGATTGCTGTTGATGTCGTAGTCGGTCTCCGTTTGCTCGAGAATGTAGTCGCTATCAACAATGGCTGCGTCTTCCCAATCACTGTCGCCGCCGCCCTCGCTCACGAACTGACTTACCGGCCGTCCCAATCCGTCGTACTGGGTCTTGTAAACTAAGCCGCCAGGTGACACGGTCTTTATCACGTTGCCGCGGCGATCGTACCAGAGACCAGCCGTCAATTTGTCGCTGCTTGAACTGCTGCCATCCGCCTGATCAACCGAGTAAGTAAACTCGGCGTATGGGCGGCCTTGGGCGTCGTAGGCGGTGCTGGAGCAGCTTCGCCGTAGGTCGAAATCATCCTCTCCCGTCCCATCACGCGCGCAATCCGCGCTACCCGGCGACGGCGCTTCGGTCACCGCGTCACCGTCATATTGCTCGGTCATGAGCAGATCGCCAACGTTGTTCCAGGCGTAGACGAAGAGCGGCCGGTTGACGTTTTCGTCTTCGTCGCCTTCGTCCTCATCGTCAACGCCAGCCTTGCTCGCCACCAGCCGATTGCGCCAATCGTAGTACAGTTTGGTCACACGTTGATCTTCCGGATTGTCCGCCGTGCTCGGATACTCAATAATCTTCGTCAGATTGCCGTCCCCGATATTCTCTGGGCCGCCGTCGTATTCGTATTCGCGCACCACCTCGGCATTGTTATTGGTCGTCCCCACGGACTCATTGATGACTCGACCCAGCCCGTCGTATTCGGTCAAATAGATGGTGTTGGTGGGCACCTGTGTCCGGTTAGGTCGGCCGTGATCGTCGTACCCAAAGGTCCAGCGATAACGTCCCTCTTCGGTGATCTCCGGCGCATCCGTGTATGTTTGGCCATTGAGACTATGGTAAACGTCGACCTGCGAAACCTGCCCGCCTTCGCTGGTGAAAACTCGGCTGAGGGACTGCACCGCATCAATATCCTCTTCGCCGGTTGGCTTGTCGTCCTCTTCATCCGGCGGCGCCGACATGGTCAGCGTTTCCACGTAGCTGGGGTTGGACGCGCGGTCCTCGCGCAACACAGTCGTCGGTCCAGTCGTCGTCGTTCCGGTCCAGCCAGGGTAAATGCGCATTTCGTGGGCTGCATCATCGTAGGTCGTGCACGTGACGTTGCCCGTTGACTGATCTTTGGATGTCGTTTCCGATCGCGTCTCGCGTCCCAACCCGTCCACTTCGCGCACCTGGCGAATGTGGAGTCCACGATCCTCGGCCGTCTCCCAGTCTTCCGGGACATCCTCTTGCGGGTCGAAATCGTCTTCATTGGTGGTGTCAACATCGTTCACCAATTTGGTCACCGCGCCGGTCGCCAGATCATGTTCGAGGTAATGAATCAAATGCCCCGGGTCTGCGAGAGCGCCGTCCATTATCCATTCGGGGCGACCATATGTGTTGAATCGCTCCGTGCGTTCATCGGCAGCTTCAGAAGTCCCAGGGCCGTGCTCCGCATCGCTGACTTTTGGCCAACTGACCGTCATCTCCTTGATTCCATGTGTATCGTCGTACCACTCGGCATACGTGAAGCTCGTTGTCCGTGCCCCGGACGTGCCCTCAGCGCTATACGCGGTGAACTCAGCTACGGGGAAAATGCTGTCGCCGGTGCCATTCTCGTGCGACGTGTAACCAATCGAGACCAGATCAATCGGACTGCCGTCTTCTCCTTTTTGTACCGAGGCACCGGCCAAGTAATCTTGCCCGTCACTGGTGGTGCCAGGGACGTATTCCTTGGTTACCACCAGTCCGGCCGTGTCCAGCAGGTACGGAGAATCACCGTCGAAACCGATGAGATCGTTGAGGTCTTCACTGTAATAGGCGCCGTTGTACTTTGTGAACGATGACGGATAGGCCTTTAGGAGAACGCGACCCTGATCGTCGCGTCGGAAATACACGGGCCATTGCCTTATGTCTTCTCCTATGCCCGATTCGTAGACCTTAAGGGTCACTTCGCCGTAGGCGTTCGTATAGACCACATTTCTGCTGACGATTTCGTTTTCTTCATCATGATCGGGCAATGTCTCGATTGTCCGAACCGCCCAGTGGTTGTGATCTTCCGGATCCGGTGCGTTGGGATAAATGTTGGGGTTGTCGTAATAGTTGAAGGTGAACGTGCCTCTTCCATAAGTCGTGGGCCGCGAACTTCCGGTGGTTTGCACGATCTCGGTGCTTATCCGGTCTTGGCTGTCATATGCGAAATAAAAGTCCGCGAACGGCGCGACTTCGGTGTCCGACAGATCGTCTACATTATCGTAGGACGTCTCGGCCTCCATCCAGGCCACAAGACGGGCGTAGGACGCAGGCTCAAATACGAACTTGAGCGCCCCGTCGTAACCCTCAACTTCCGTTTCTTCTCCCGTCCAATACCTGTAATACTTCGTATCGAGCAATTGATCGGCACCATCCCAGATCTTGGCGGTCTTCAAGTTGTTCGTGATGCCAAAGCAACCTTCGCACGTCTCGTAATACGAGAACGTCACCTTGCGAATCGGATCCCACTCCTCCTGTGTGGAGGAGTATTTCCGTCGTAACGTCACGCTTTCCAGCTCACCGGCATTGGCGCCCGAACTGAAGTATGAATAGAAGTACGATTCCGTAACCGTGCCGTCGGTGCGCTGCACTTCCGTAATCTTGGTGCCTGAGTACGAAACGACTTTGGTTTCCTGGCCATATCGATCGACGAACTTGAAGAACTTGAGTCCCGCTTGCTTGAAATACAGCTTGTTGCCGACGGTGTCCGACATCTCATAAACATCAGTCAAGTCCACGGTCGTTTCCGCGAGTATCTCTTTCAGCCACATATTCACGGACGTTTTGTAGACATTACTGCAGAATTCGCAATCGAAGAACGGATAAGCATTGAACCCATTGGTGATGGCCACCAATTCGTCGAGGCTGGGCGATTCCGGCGCAAGCAAATATGGCATTTGGGTAACCACAGTCCCCAGGCCATTCCGATTCCAGGCTGCACTTTCCGACTGCCCGGCGTTATTGGTCCAGTTGCGCGTATGGCCCCAGGGGGTTGAAAAACCATGTGACGCAAGATCACTAAAGCTGAGTTTAACCGTGCCATCAAAGTATCGCACCGGAGCCTCAGAAAAACTGAGCGCCTGGGTGTCCCACGGATCCTGGTTGCCAAATGTGCCAGGCAAAGTCTGTACTTGGTCAGGGCATGAATTGGGGTCGTAATTGTACTCCAGTGTCATGATCGAGGATTCGCCCGCGCCATAGCCGGGAGCGCTGCCGATGAGCTCATCAAGCCCAACCGTGCAATCGGGACTTCCCCCTACTCCGACCGGAACGGGTGAAAGCGTCGCTGGGTCGTTAAATGCGAATCGTGATCCGCTTGATCCCTCTGGTCGGTGATCTGGTCGTTGATTCGAACCGGATGTCTGGGGTCCGACGTCCGCCGTCGTGGTTTGCGATTCTGTCCCAAAGCCAGAAATGTGGGGCTCGGTAACGTTATGACCCAATGGTGCCGATTTGCCGGGCTCGTCGCCGAGTGGCGAATGAAGTTTCACGTTCATCAGTTCGGTTGCGGGGGCCGTTCCCGGTTTGTCCGCCTCAGGAAGTCCAGATTCAAACGGATTCACATCCAGCTGCGTCGTTAATTCTGCGTTTCCCAGAACCGCAACGTCCACTAAGGAATAGGGAGTTACTCCCTCATCCGCAGGAATTATCTCGCTCGGCGGCGATTCAAGGTTCTGATAGTTCGGCGCGGTTCCAGAAAACACCTGCGAGTCATCCCTCAACGCCGTCGAGGCCTCATTCGCGGCCAAATCAAGAACCACGGCAATCCGTGGTGCTTGGTTCTTCGCGTCCGTTCGGTTGAGGATTGCGTCGGCTGCTATACCCACGCCAAGGCCAGCATGAAAGACATCGCCGGGTGGCAGACGATCCTCGAGCTGGAAAACAAGGGGTCGAAAGGTACCTAACGGACGAATGCCACGAAGTTTCCGAACACGAGCCATGTGGTCACCTCTTTGTGAACAGTTGCCGTTCTTCCTGAAAATCCATGCAAAGCGAGTTACCCGCGGCGCAGTTGGGTTAGGTGGGAGCGCCGAGGATTCGGTGTTGCGACTACGTACTTAGCCGCTCGCTGAGAAGGGCAAGATGTGATGACAGGTTCGATGCCGCGATATGCTGGGAAAGCGAGCATTGGAAGTCCTCCGCTGGGGATCAATGGATCAATGACACACACCACTTGTGATGCACGGAGTAACTACTGTGGAACTAGGACGAGCGAACGTCCCGTTCGATAGTCAAGTTCGCCTGATCGTAACGTCGGGCACGAGCTCTGTCAAACTCGGCAGGGCATTTTTTCCCGAGCTACGACGCAAGGCGTGCTGACGCACCGAGCAAAACGGTGACGACAGACTCCTGAAAGGCCAAAGTTGGCAAGCAATCGCCGCGCAACTGGGAGGCACGAAATCTCCGGTCGCAGGGTTGTTGCATCGAGGCTTGAAGTATCTGCGGAAACGAATGGAATCAATTTGACAAGCGGCAGGGTTAATCCCCGTCGTGGATCCTTTTGGAGGTATAATCGTGACCGACCCGCCGTACACCTTTCGCCGACTTCAACCGCAGGATGCCGCCGTACAGTCCGGCGCGGGCTTCATGCGTCTCCCAAATTGGATCTCCATATTTGCGAGCGGCGCGACGACGAGGACCGACCTACGGAATCGCCGTGGACGGCACAGGCAGCGCCTATGTGACCGGGCAGACGTACTCGACCAACTTCCCGACCACGCCGAGCGCCTTCGACAACACGCTTCGTCGGTCAGGCAAAGAACACAGGCAGGTTGAGCCCGGATCTCCGATGCAACGCCGGCAACCCGGAGCCACCGCTTCGCAGCGGGCGCCTAGACACAGTTGACGGCATCGCTTTGAGCGCATGAGGGGATGCCTGTATTTCGGCCGCACTCTCACAATGTTCGTGGTGAAGCCAAGATTCACACGCAAGAAAAAGATTCGAGTGCTCGGAACCACCGATGTCGACATGCTCAAAACGCTCGTCAAATCCCTCTTCGATCAGCCGGTTCCGCCATTCGTCAATCGTCGCGTAGACTTTCCACGCGAGGATCCGTCGTGAGAAGTTGTCGATCACGGCATGCAGATAGGCCCGGCTCCCATCCAGCAGGCGAAGCAACGTCGTGTCCACATCTGCCAAGCTTACCCGTGGATCAGGTCAGCGACGAGAAAGAAGCGCTATACCGGGCTCTTTCTGACAAGGTCTCCAGGGCGCATACCGCATCCAATATCGTGTCATCTGCAGATTAGAATCTCGTTGATAGGAGCCCCTGCGCATCGGACTCGATTAGTGGCACTGATTCGGCATATTTCCGCTTGGCCAGCTCCGAAACCACATCGCGAACCACGGCATCAGGCAGTCCGGTCAACTTCGCGACTGCTGACAGTTCTCGCTGCCCACGACTAACGGCGCGCATTATCTTGAACTCGTTCTCACTCAATTCCACACGCACCTTCCGCAGGCGCAACCAAGACGTCAACAGCGTCTTGAGAACCGCGGCAAGCTGTGTTGGGAGGAGAATTCCTCCAGTCACGAGATCCTCGCAGATTTCGCCTATAGCCAGCACGTCACCCCAGAGGAATGCATACCCGCCTTCTTTTCCAAGTCGTTTATCGAAGGCCGGAAACTCTACACCCTTCTCCCCGGCCGAAGCTGCATCAGCGAACGCAGTCAGGGCTTTGCGAAGTTCATCCTTCGGGGCGTCTGTGGTACCAACAAGGAATTCGATCCCTCGGTCAAGTTCTTCTCGGGTCACGGCTTCTCCTCAATTTGTATGATGTAGCCAGACGGCATTCGCGTTAGCCCCGTTGGCTAAAATCCACGCTACGCATGAATCGATGACATTCCTAATAGGTGGGAGACTGGAATGCAGGCAAGGTACGACAACCCATGTTGCACCACCGTCGGCGAGCTGCTGTCGCACCAGACCATTCCCATCCCGGACGCCGATTAAGGTCTCACCCTTGAAGAGTTCGCTGGGGACGGCGAAATGAGGCGTCTGGACGAGAGCAAGCCCGTCAATTGCAGCGGCCAGTGAAGATTCTCGCGATGAGTACGGTGCGACGACGCCGAAGCACTGCGCGGCTCCCGCTTCGGCGTGCTCAAGCAACAGCTCCGTCAACTGCCTGGCGATGCGATTCGCAGTTCCTAACATCGCGAAGGGGACTACGGTCACCATGGAGAATTCATGCTCACCATTGGGCATGAAGACGTGCGAGAGGAGTACGGCATCGTTGGCGAGAAAGGGGCCGCAGAATTCGGGGATGATGATCACACCCGCATTGCGAACGAGTTGACTGAGACGTGGCAACTCCGACGCAAGGCCGGAAAGAGACTCGCTGGCAAGTTGACACTGCGCTGGCCGTCTCATTTCTGCCTGTTGCCCAACGTCCGACCAGAATAAGCGACCCTGCCGTGGTGAGATGGCGAGCCCCTGTGCGGCGACTTCGGCCTCGTCGATCCGACCAAAGGGGACTCCGGCTTGCCGAGCGATCGCGGTGGCGACCTGTTCGCGGAACTGCGGTGAATCAGAGATTAGGGTGGCCAATCGCGATTTGACTTGGGGGTTGTCTGACATTGAAGCCAGCGAGCGGCGAAGGGCGGCATTACTGTCACCTGGAAAACGCTCGAGCAGTGCCGCATCGAGATCGCTAAACCGTGCCTCCACGAAGACTAAATGTTCAGCGATCAGTTTGGCGAGTGCGTGACCGATCTCGCCGCTCGTAATGCCAAACACAGCTCTCTTCCGGCTTGGAACCTCGGCCAAGGGGCGCTCGAAACCATCAACCACGCCATCCCCCGCAGCCTGATAAAAACCGGGCTCTACCGCAGGCGAGAGTACGGCTAGCCCGAACGCGCAGACAAGTGATGCTTCGACGAACGATCTGAGGTCCGTGTCTCTGACGTGCGCACTCGCGATTTCAGAGACGACACCTAAGTATTCTTGCGCCGCTTCTACGTAGCTAGCTGGTCGGCTCGCGAGCCGCTCCGACCGGTAGCGTCCGGTGATGCGTGGCCAGTGGATCGTTTCGCAGGCGGTGGCGACCCCCTCCTGGTCCCACGATGAGGCCTCTTGGAAGTAGCGAAGGTATGGTGGGAGGAAGGTTGGACGACGGCCGGCGGCGTCTGGAAGTACGGTAAGGTCGTGGTTGGCCTTCCTGCTTCCACACACAAGCGCAGCCGCTCCAAGAGTAGTGTTTTCTGTCAGATATACATGTGATCTCTCATGTATTAGCACCGCTCTGATGTCATCGAGTGATTCGCAGAATTCCAACCCAATGCCTCGACCTGGGCGGTAGGCACCAACCATCATGGCGCGGAAGATTGAACAGAACATATAGAGCCAGAATGTTGCGGCCGCGTAGAGTCAATCACTCCGATCCAAGAACAACTAAGGCATCCGTGGCAGGTATGATACGCCATGTTGACAAGAAAGTCGTGTTAAAGAAACAAGTCGAAGCGGCCGCCGCACTGCGTCGGCGCGTAGACTAACACGCAATGACACCCAGCATCATCCTTACACCAGGCGGCCGGCTTCGCGTGGAGATGGGGGCGGACGTCCAGGCCGCTACTTCCGAGGCGGTCTTACGTGACGCCTTCGCTGAGTCCAACGCCCAGGGTTTGTTCCTCCTGACAACACAAACGTTGGACCGGGAGTTGCCCGCGGAGTTCACGTTCTGGCGTGGATTCGCACGCGAGTTTTTCCAACGACTTTGCCAATTCGGCGATCACACGATCGAACAATGGCAGACCTTGTCCGCACCAGTGACGAATCAACTGGAGCAGTGGATTGGCGATGCGCCGCCGATGCGAGGTTTGGAGTACCTCACACCGGATCGGCTCGCCGCCTTCTGGGACGAGCTGCGCGACCTGGCTGTTGCCCGTGGCAAGGCGCATGCGGGAGGGCCGGCCGCCTGGCTGCTATCCGTCAATCCGCTTTGGCATCTGCTTGGACGCGTTACCTTTCACCTCGCCGAGAACAAGAGGGATGGCGAGCGCCCCTTCGCTTTCCTGGCCACATTCACGCACCGCCTGTCGGACCATTCGCGCCTGCAACATTTGCCGTTGGCCGAAGCCGTCAAGACTTACGCAGGCGGCAAGGAACAGGCGAAACTAGTCGCGCTGTTGGAGCCGGTGCGCCGTGCGGCCGGGCAAAGCTCCGTCGTCCGTGATTTGCTCACGACGAAGGCGCTTTTTTGTCCGCAGGCGTGGACTATCCGCGAGGCCCACCGTTTCCTCATGGATATTCCAGGTATCGAACAAGCGGGAGTGGTCGTGCGTGTCCCCGATTGGTGGTCGAAGCGGACACCGCCGCGCCCCACGGTGCAGGTCCACATCGGCAAACGTCCGGCCAGCGCATTGCGTCTGGATACGCTCTTGGATTTCCAGGTTGATGTCGCACTCGACGGCGAGCCGCTGACCGAGGCGGAGCGGCAGCAGTTACTTGACACCACCGAAGGCTTGGTGTTGCTTCGCGGCAAATGGGTAGAGGTAAATGCGGATCGGTTGCAACATGCATTGCAACATTGGAAGAAGCTCGAAAAACAGCATGCCAAGGGCATCAACTTCATAGACGGCATGCGCCTTCTGGCCGGCGCCGCGCTGTCGACGGGGGACGGCGACGCGGAAGTAGCGGGTTGGTCGCGCATCGCCGCCGGCAACTGGCTGACACAGACGCTCGGCAGACTGCGTAATCCGGAAACGATCGCCGAATGCCAGCCGGGGCGGGACCTGCAAGCAACGCTACGTCCCTACCAGGTGGACGGCGTGCGTTGGCTTTGGTTCGTGACAGAGTTGGGACTCGGCGGCTGCCTGGCGGACGACATGGGCTTGGGCAAGACCATCCAGGTCATCGACCTGTTGCTCCTCCGTAGACGGCAGCAACCGTCCGACACAGAGCAGCAGCCGTGCTTGCTGGTCGTACCCGCATCGCTGATCGGCAATTGGAAGCAGGAACTGACTCGCTTCGCTCCTTCCATTCGCGTGTTCGTCGCGCACCGTTCGGAATGTCCGGCCGACGAATTGGGTCGCATTGCCCCCGACCCGACGAAAACCCTCCAGGGGTACGATCTGGTGATAACGACGTACGGCCTGGTTCAGCGGCAGGACTGGCTCGAGAAAACACGCTGGCCCCTCATCGTTCTCGACGAGGCCCAAGCAATCAAAAACGCAGGTTCCAATCAAACGCGTGCACTCAAGAAACTCCAAGCGGGCTGCCGTCTCGTGCTCACCGGTACGCCGGTCGAGAACCATCTCGGCGACCTATGGTCGCTATTCGATTTCTGTTGTCCCGGCTTGCTTGGTTCAGCCGCGCAATTCAAGCAATACGTCAAGCGACTCAATCAAGGCCAAGACGCACACGCTTTTGCCGGGTTGCGCCGGTTGGTTCGCCCCTACATCTTGCGCCGGCTCAAGACCGACCCCCACATCGTCCCCGACTTGCCCGAGAAAACGGAAATGCGCGCGGAATGCGGCTTGTCGAAGAAACAGGCCGCACTCTACGAAAGCGCCGTCGCCGACCTGGAGGAGCGGCTGGAAAACAGCGAAGGCATCGCGCGGCGCGGCTTGATTCTAACTACGCTCATGCGCCTCAAGCAGATCTGCAATCATCCGGCGCAATATCTTGCCGGCGCCTCCTATCCGCCGCACGAGAGCGGCAAGTTCGACCGGCTGCGCCTGCTCTGCGAGCCGATTGCCGAGCGGCAGGAGAAAGTGCTCGTTTTCACGCAGTTTCAAACGTTGACGGAGCCGTTGGCGGTGTTTCTCGCCGAGGTTTTCGGCCAGCCCGGCTTGGTGCTGCACGGGCCCACGCCGGTTCGCAAGCGCGGCGAACTGGTGCGGACGTTTCAGGATGAACAAGGGCCGCCCTTCTTCGTGATTTCCCTGAAGGCCGGTGGCAGCGGACTGAACCTCACCGCGGCCAACCACGTGATCCATTTCGACCGTTGGTGGAACCCGGCCGTCGAGGATCAAGCCACCGACCGCGTCTTTCGCATCGGCCAGAAGCGGAATGTTTTGGTCCACAAGTTCGTTTGCCGCGGAACCGTCGAGGAGCGCATCGACGCCATGATCGAGAGCAAGAAAGCCGTCGCCAATCGCTTGCTCGACCAAGAAAGCGAAGCGCTGTTGACGGAGATGACCGATGCCCAACTGCTCCGCTTCGTCGCCCTGGACATCAGCCGCGCCACGACGGAGGAATGAAGTGCTGTGCGGAAATCGGCGTGTATGTACTCGTGAATTTTGGATAGTATTACCCCGTCGCAGCTTTTCACATCCGACCCGAGTTCGCAAGGAGGCGCGCGATGTCTTGGTATGAATGGAAACCCTACGTATCGGCGGGTGCACGAAAAGCCAAGGCTGCTGCCTTCGCCGTCAAACTGGCCAAGAAAGAGAAGCGCCAGCTCGCACCCATCAAGCTGGTCAAACGAACGATCGCCTCGTCGTTTTGGGGCAAGGCGTGGTGCGACCATCTCGAGAGCTTCAGCGACTTCGAGAATCGCTTGCCGCGCGGCCGGACCTATGTCCGCAACGGCTCGGTGATTGACTTGCAAATCCAGCGCGGCCGGGTCAAAGCCATCGTGTCCGGTTCCGATATCTATCGAATCACGATCGATATCGATACCGTCTGCGCTGCTCGATGGTCCAAAATCAGAAAGAACTGCGCTCATTCGATCGATTCGCTCTTCGACCTGCTCCAGGGCCGATTCGACCAAGGCATCATGGAGCGGCTAACTTGCCCCGAGACGGGACTGTTCCCCGATCCGGACGAGATTCATATGAAGTGCAGTTGTCCGGATTGGGCGATCATGTGCAAACACGTCGCCGCCACCCTCTACGCCGTGGGATCCCGGCTGGATGTCGCGCCGGAACTGCTATTCACCCTGCGCACCGTCGATCATTTGGATCTGATCAAACAAGCCGTAGACGCCGGCAACCTCGATCAAGCGCTGAAAGGCGACGCGCCCTCGGCTCTTGCCGAGTCCGATCTCGGCGAGATCTTTGGGATCGAGCTGGATGCCGGCCTAAGCGGCCCGCCGGCGAGAGGGACCAACGGCTTGTCACCCAAAAACGCGGCACGGATTTTCGCCAAGCCGCGTGCGACTAAGAACCCGGTCGTCAAAGCGAATAAGATGGCAGCGAAAAAACCCAAATCGAAGACCTCCTTGGCCCGCAAGTTGAAGAAGCCGTAACCACTGCAATGCGTGCCGGTGAGGCCTTGGCGACCGGTGCAACGCACACCTCGAACGTCGGAGGCGCGGAACTTCGCCTCTTGCGAAATAACGCCGAACCCATGTGCTGGCCACAATTAGGCCGATGATTAGGCCGAGCCCTAAATGCAGCACGAACCAGGAGCGTATGGAGTCAAAAAACGGGTCGTCTTCGGCTAACGGCAACTGTGACACGGCTGTGAGGGCTACCGGCGGAATCAAGAGAAGCCATAGGCCCTAACGAGTTCGCAGCGCCCGTAGGCTTGTAGTACGGTTGAGTCGAGATTCCCGGAGGATAACTCATCGTGTCTCTCCGTTCGGGGATCGCCCAGTAAAGAGAATCTTCCAGAATAATGATGACGCGCCGAAAAACCAGGTCAGATTGGTGGGAGTGCGGTTAGAGCGGCTGCAAAGCGGACCGACTCAAGCCGTCAGTCGAAATGCGCTAGCGATCATGCGGTTGCGTTGTCCCCGGCCACCGAGCCAAACCATGACTGTTCGTCCCGCCCCACCGAGTCAGACGAAACGATTGTCTCTCTTGGCATCATCCGGTATTCTGAAGACCGTTCGGCCCGCTGTAGTTGTGCCTTCCGATTGCAAACGCGGCTACCCGCCGATTTGCGGCTCCTTCGCGTCAGGCACGTTGCCACATCAGCGAAGAAAAGCGATTCGCCCCAACAAGTGGCAGCAACCCTGTGTCTCTTGCATCTTTGTTGGCGCGAATGCCGGGACAACCGCCGTCACAGTTTGCTAGCCGATCACGACGCATTTGGCCTGAAACTCTCCGTGTTTCTCCAAGTCGCGCGGGTTCGGTTTAGATGCTCGTTCGGCCCGCTGTGTGGGTCCGAACAAAACTCGCTGATCGTTGCGAAAACGAGCTTCGGGTTATCGCTGCTCTCACTTCGGAATAAGGTGCTGAATCGAAAGCGAGGGCACAGTCTTCAGCAGTTTTTGGATTTTGGGTGACCGACGAATGATACGTCGGGCCTGCTTCAGGCCGACACGATGAACGGAGGCACGGCTCGTCGGAGGATCGGAGCGCGCGCATTTGCTGGGGATGCAGTGGGGATGATTGGTCCCATGTACCTCGCACTCGTCGAGCGGCAGCGGCTGCGTCAAAATGAGGTCGTAGATGGTGCCACGTTTAAGAAAGTATTCCCCCGCAGTCTCGTCGAAGTAGCCCCCAGGGTTGACGAACCGCTTGGAGATCAGGCCCGACTTGTCCCGAAAGCTGAACACGGGAAGCGGACTCTCGTGCTGCACAAAAAAGACGCGATCCCTGCCGTCGTTTCGGCGAAAGACCATAAAGTGGCGACCACGCAGAACAGCAATGGGGAAGGATAGAAGGCAGGGTCCGTAGTAGTTCCCGAGTGCTCCGAAATTGTTGAGCCCACACCACACCCCGTCTGCCGTCCAGGCAGACCCATGGCCGGGGAGCAGGATTTCCCAGGTGCTTCGCAAGCCGAGTTCATCTTCGTCCAATATCGTGTCCAATTCATCCCAGTGGCATGCGTGGTAAACGCTGCCTCCGAGGCGGTCGGATAGCCGGTCTGTCCACGTGAAATACCCGCGGAAGTCTTTCTGCTCGAACGGTCGCTTGTACGCTGGAAACAACGGCCTTGCGATAAGTTTTGGCATTTCAAACCCCTCCAACATTTAAGAATCCGAAGCCGCCATTATAGGGCGGCTCGTATGCTTAGGATGCGCCTATCTCAATGGCCATCGCTCGGACATGCTCCAGGTCCACGGCATACATAACCGACAGGTCACCGCACCCAGGAGCCTGTCGCAAGCGTCTCGTATTTCTCAATGATCTTGTTGAAGAACGCCCGGTCGTCCTTGGTCAGCGTCACCTGCCGGCCGATCTGACGCTCGACCACCTCGTCGGTGAGGCTGCGCAGAGCGGCCATCGCTTCCTTGAATGCTAGAGTCTCGCCTTTCAATGCCGCATCTTTGTTGTCCCGCTCCCGGTTGGCTCGTACCGCATTGATCGTCGTGCCGATGATGCCGCCGACAAGTGTAAGTAGCACCACGGTAGCGGACCAACTAGACCGGCCATCGGGGAGTTTCGTCTCGACCGGCTTGCCCAAGGCACTCCCCAGCAAATACTTGCCGTCAGGGGAGATCGCCAGCGGAGTAACATGAGCGCGGTCGCGCGCAATCTTTTGGGTTTCTTGACCGGTTGCAGTGTCGAAAATGTGTATGTCGAAGCCGACAGTGACAACGAGTCTTTCTCCATCGGGGGCAAACGCCGCGTCACCTATCATCAATTTGCGCGCGTGCGGCTCTGAATCGTTGGGCATTTTGCCACCGGTCGGGCGCAATTTGTGTTCAAAGACAGCCTTTCCGTTCGCCATATCCCAGGCGCGCAGGCAGGAATCATCCCCCCACGATAGCAGCCGCTTACCGTCCGGCGTGAACGTCAGAGCCCGGCGACCGCCGACACTGCTGCGTCCGGGGACCTTGTAAATCTGCCGGCCGGTCTTGGCATCCCAGACGCACACCGTGTCATCCACGCTCGATGAGGAGATGCGAGTGCCGTCTGGCGACAATGCGAGTCCGCGAACCCAATGGCCGTGCACGAGTTTCTGCTTTTGCTTCCCCGTGTCGGCATCCCAGACGCGGACCGTGGCGTCATCGCCAGCTGTCACCACGTCGCCGTCGCCAGGGAATCCCGCTCGGTTGACAGTTCCGAAATGGGTCTCTTCGATGGCGGCGATTTCCTTGCCGGAGTCGAGTTGCCAAACCCGTATGGGTATCGCGCGGCCAGCCGCGAGTCAGGTGAAATTGCAATGCGGCCGGTGGCGTAGATGCCAGCTTCGAGGCGAACTCGGCTTTCACCGGTGATGGCGTCCCACACGTGAATCAACCCAGGAGAGTTGGGTCCACCTCGATAGACGCCTACAAGGTTCTTGCCATCCGGTGAGAAACACAAGCCAGTCACAAAACTTGGTCCCGGCTCACGGGTTTCCAAACTCTTGAGGATTTCGCCCGTGGCAACATCCGAAACACGGACGGTCCCGTCAGTTGCCTTGATCCCCCCTCGGCATATCTTGGGGAATGGACGAACTTTCGCATCGCTCTTCTGGTGTTTCGCATGATGAAAACGCCTTCGCTCGATCTGAAGCTCCACTCGGCTGACAGCCGGAATGTCATTGCGTGTTTTGTGGACATAAGAGGGTTCACGCAATTCGTCCAAGATACACACACGCACGCCACTCCGCCGCCGAAGCGATTTTTGAGTGAGTTCTTTTCATCATTCCAATCCGCATTCACGAAAGCGCGGGAGAACCTGGGGGACGACGAGTATGCCATCAACATTCGTAAGCATGCAAATCCCATCACATTTAAGCCACTCGGCGACGGTGCGATGCTTGTCTGGGAATGCCCTTCGTCTGACGAAACTGGCTTAGCGTTGTTTGTCCTGGACTTTGTCACCTATTTGCAAGAAGCCTTCTACGACATCATTGAACCACACAACTTGGGAGACGAGAGCGCCAAGGATCTCGACCTCGGGATTGGGCTATCGTCTGGACTCGCCTGGAAATTCACTTACGCCGAACCAAACGTCGTGGATTATGGCGGTAATCCGATCAACTTGGCCGCACGACTCCAGGACGAGGCTAGACCAGGCGGGGTGGTCGCGAAACTCGACCTTGCACGCGACAGTTTCTTGGAACGATGCTGTGTAGGGGAAGGCAAAATCGGCAATGTAAAAGCCACAGGCATCATTGGAGACACCACAGTTTGGTATGCGGTGAGCTCTTCGAAGAAGGCGATACGAAGACGCATCGATTGCAAGTTGGATGAACCACGCGGAGTCCTCGATTGGTTCATAAGAATGAACCAACCAGATGGATCGACGGCCCCTGATCCAGCCTCGCTCACCGAAGCAGCGTCAAAATCCGTATTCGCAGCGAGGAAAGAGCTCGAAGCGAGATTTGCTCAAGAACTTGCAGCTAGAGTTAGCGGAACGAGCAATCCCGGCTTGTTGGCCCCCATTGAGGTCACGGTCCAAAAGATGGCAAGCATTATTCGAACGCCGCCCGACGATTTGACTCCGAGACAGAAACACAATTTCCAACAACTCGGTACAACATTTCACCGGAAGATTGCCGAACTCTCGCACGAGACCGAGCGAGAACTCCGAAGTCAAGTGGCAGACGAGTTCCACTTATTCACTCAGTATCTGTACCCGGTGGTAATGAAGGATTTGCCCCGGATTTACTACGAACATAAGGGTATTCTTGATGCGATCAGTTGCGGAAATGCGTCGGCGGCTCACGAGCAAATGAAGACTCATATCGGTAATTACATCCGTAGACTTTGCGGCTCGCTGATTAACAATCCCAAGGCCTGCGAGCCGTTGACGGTGTGACATGCGAACCGTAACTTGGGAATCAAACTCGTTCATATCGTGGAGGGGCGCATGGTCAAGCCGCTAGCCGAACGATTTGCCGAATATTCGGTGAAACTTCGTTACGAGGAATTACCCGGCGATACCGTCCACGAAGTTAAGCGGCGTTTCATCGATTCGCTGGCAACGGCCGTCGGCGCAATGGACTCAGATGCGTTCGATAGCGCCAAACGGTGTGCCTTGCGGGTCCAGGGGAACCCCGGGGCGGCTTTATTCTGCGGCGGCCGGACCAGTGCGGAATGGGCCACGTTCGTGAACGGCCTGCTCATCCGTTACCTCGATTACAACGACACGTATCTCTCCAAAGAACCGGCTCACCCCAGCGACAATCTGGCCGCGGTCCTGGCGGTCGGTGAAATCGCCGGATCGAACGGAAAAGACATCATCACTGCCGCAGTACTCGCCTACGAAGTTCAGTGTCGGTTATGCGACGCGGCGAGTCTCCGCGCCCACGGATGGGACCACGTCACGTATGGCGCCATTTCTTCGTCCCTCGCCGCCTGTAAACTTCTCAAACTGAATGTGGAGAAAACGACCCACGCCATCGGCTTGGCTGGCGTTGCCAATACGGCTTTGCGACAGACGCGCTCCGGCGAGCTGAGCATGTGGAAAGGCTGCGCGTTTGCTAATGCAGCGCGCAACGGCGTGTTTGCGGCGCTCCTTGCCGCGGAGGGAATGACCGGCCCGGCCCCCATCTTCGAAGGCGAGCTCGGTTTCATGAAGCTTTTAACAGGGCCGTTCGAGATCGCCAAACTCGGCGGCGAATCCCAGGGTTTCATGATTAACGCGACCTATATCAAGTTCTGGCCCGCAGAGTACCATTCGCAGAGCGCTATTGATGCCGCGTTGCACTTGCGCAAGGACGTGAAAGACCCTTCACTTATTCAATCGATCGATATTCATACGTTCGATGCTGCCGTGGACATCATTGGCAAAGATCCGGAGAAATGGCGTCCGAAAACCCGTGAGACGGCCGATCACAGTTTACCGTATTGCACGGCGGTCGCTTTGGTCGATGGCGAAGTAACACTCAAACAATTCGATCCGCAACGATTCTCAGATGAGAAACTACTCGGGATCGTCGCCAAAATTAAAGTCCACCGCGACGCCGCGCTTTCTGCGCGTTATCCGCGCGGCATCCCCAATCGGTTAACGGTTAGCCTGAGCGACGGCCGAAAACTAGAGCGCGAGGTCGAGTACCCGCGCGGCCACGCGCACAATCCCATGACGGATAGCGAAGTCGAACAAAAATTCCGCACGATGGTAGAACCCCGATATGGCAAGGCCTGTGCCAACCAGATCTTGGCGACGTGCTGGGAATTAGAAAAGGTCCAAAAAGTCGGCGAATTGCTCCATCTGCTCAGCGAGGGTGGACCGAGTAGACAGATCGATTAATCGCCCGTTGGGTTAGAGTTCCCTCAGGCCTTCTGACAGGTTTGCTTCGAGCCGCATTAATGCCGCAGCGAGGCGATTACTTAAGTCATGGCAGAATCCTCCCACAACCGATGCAACGGCAGGAACTGCCCGCCTTTTTGCAAGCGCCGTGGTTGGTGGCTGGCAACGATTCACGACGGACCAACCCAGTGCAGAAGTCACGCTGGCGGTCGCGGACCGCGGGCCCGGTCCCGCGCGTGTCCGCAAGGGCCGTCTGGCCGACAATGACTCATTCGAGGCACGCCTTGAGGTCCTCGTCGTCGAAAAGAAGGCCGAGCGTTCTTCCTCATGTGAAAGTCGGACAATGCAGCCGGTCGCGCGCCGCTGGTTCGTTAACCAAACCGCCGGTACGCACATGCGGTATGCCGCCATGAAGACGCGATGGCAGTCTACAATTGATATCTAGGGTCCACAATCTTCGATGGAAACCTCCTTCCATTACCGTGCGCCACCATCGTGCCGACTTCCGCGAAGACCAGGCGGCGGCATCGAGTGACCGGGGCAATCGGTCCAATCAATCCGCACTTCCACCGGGTACGGTGATTACGCGCCCGTACAAGGGCGCCATGCTCGAAGGGCCGTGCAGCTTAGGCGGGCGAACCTAAACGCAGATCAACCCGCGCTCGCGCTCGTGGACAAGAATGTAAGTGATCGCGGACGTGCCTGCCGGCCTCGGCTTACCGCTCGCTGCGTGATACCGTGACGCCAGTTCCTCAACTTTCTGCTGACCGGGCGACGTCGCGAGCAGGGCTCGTAGTTCCAACTCTCTTTCGCGAAAGGTTTTCTTGGTTGTCATTGGGGGAGTCCTATAACGAACGAGGCAGTTGTTTTTTCTACCATCAGACGACGCGAAAACTTCGAACGCTTGTGTCCAATCAGAAAACTGCCGGCCGTTTTGCTACGATCTGTGATTTCCGGCGTGATTCACCGGCTGAAGGCAACATATCGCACGGTGCCTCAGAAGGCCGATTCCGAGTAAAGGTCCGGTAGAACGCCCACGGTCACGCGCTCGGTTGATGAAACCCGCCGCAGAATCCGCAACGCAGTTGCCCGGCAACTCGAAATTTGGGAATCAGGATTTGATGCCCACAGTCGAGCATCACGAGTGTCCATTTCTTTCGGACAATTTCGTAGCTGACGACACCTCGCAACGGACCACCCGAATTGGTGAAGAAAAAACTGCCGATAATCCCGCGGCACCGCCGCTCGCTGATAAATGCTCTTCCCTGCTACCGGCCTTTTTTCATGCCGTCACGAGAGCCCCTGTTCAATCGACTTATCGATTGAGTTGACGAACGGACGAACTTGCCATTTCGGACAATTACAACGCGGTTCGGTGACGGAACAAACGATTGTTGGGAAGCGACCCTTGCTAACGGCGACTGTTGTTCACGGCGATTTCGTGCGCTCATGAAAGAAGTCCTACTTTCTGGGCCGCGAGTGGTTGACAGGGAACACGTGTACATTATAGTCCCTCGTGGAGTGCTTTTTCAAACACGCGACGGAGTGTCAATCAGCATCCACGTCTATTTGATATGGATCGCGCAGAATTTGCGCAAGCCGCCGGACAATGAGCTTGCACATGCGCGCTACTCCTCTGGGAGGTGTCAATTCGCAGACTCACGTTGTTGTTAGACGGCTCCATCGCCACCGCGCCGAGCGGCACCACTCCGACCGCCGAGCGCCTAACTTTGCTCCGCCCGTTAACACGCAAAATTGGGAGCAGCTCGCCTTCGCAAAATCACCGAAAGACGAAGATGAGCATCCCCGCCACATGCCGTAACCGAGCGGCCACGAACATCAGGGCCGAGCGGCTTCACAAACGCCCAGGATTTCCCGGTGCCATGGCAACGGCAACCGTTGCGACGGACAAGGCGCAGGAACGCGATAAGTAAACGCGCTTAGCCGCGCTTGCCCTAGATCAGGGTTCGTCAACCTTAGACCAATCTTGCACTAAATTTTTCGTTGCCGATCTTGACCGTTATAATTGGGTAGCTCAAGTTGCGAGTGTTCCGTACGCAAAGCAAGTACGGCCGGAGGACGGAGCAATGTCTGAGGAACTGGACCTGGCGTCGCATCAAGACAAGGGCGCGATCAGGTTGGGTATCTTGCTGGACATGCGGGCAATGCCGCAGGCAGTCAACTATCTGCACGGCGCAATCCAATTGCACATTGAACGAAAGGTCGCATCGGGCGCTGGCCAAATCTTTGAAGAAGGGCCTGTCTATTTGCAAAGTCCGCACCGCACCTCCGATCTTGGACCAATCAACAGAGCTTGCCTATACATGATGGATTTTGGTGACCCCGCTCAGGGGAATTGTGCGCGCATGCATGTTCATCCCTTAGGTGAACGACTGCTTATGATCTGTCCTATTTCAGATTTCCGAATTTGGTCACTGACGCCCTTTGAATTCCATCAAGACCTAGTGCCTCTCCTTCGATACCTAGACACCTATGTGTGTGATAAGAGTGGCCGCAATATTCATGGCGTCGAAGTTCCCGCATGCATTTTGGTTACGGCTCAGATTCCAGCGGGCACTAGCCATCGCTTCCTAGGACGAGCGACAGCGCTGAGTGTTCATCCAAATGAAACGGATGAACTGGAGTCAGTTGGTTTTACGAGTAGTTCGATGGACGGGCAGACCAAGTTCTGGGCGCCGCCCACCAGCATAGAATGCAGCTATTCGGACGTGACTAATGTTAACCAGCTTAGCTTTGACGTACTTACGTCTGGGAGTGTGAGATGTGCCCAGCTTGTTGAAGATATTGATCTACTCTCTGTTGAGCGTGGGAGTTAAGCCACGGACGAATCGAGAGGAGCTGCGAACGGGCCTCGGCTCGATACACTTCCTGTTGTTTTCCTTCGCGACGCGGTAATTGCTCCAGCGCGTTGGCCGCAAGCAAATGCATTAAGCCAGAACACTGTGCCCGACTTATTGAGGCCTTTTCGCCCGTATCCCGGCGTTGAATGAAAAAACTTGACTGACCAACGTCATTCGAGATAAGGGAATTCCTCACCATGATACAGAATAGCCAGACAAGCTGTTCCGCTTCCGTGCCAAGTTCGGTCTGGAGGCGCGCGCGGTCATCGATGTCAATAGCCGTGCCCTGTAAATGGTCCGTGCCATATGAGGAATGAAACAACCCCGCGGAACACACATCAGGCGGGCAACTCCATTCCGTCAGTATGCGAAAGGTTCCTTTCAAGTGCTCGACAAGGTTGCCCTCGGCGCCATGAACAATTTGCTTTCCATGGATTTCGCGGAGTAGGACATCATGATCGCGCATCGTCGTCACTCTTCATCATAGTGGTGTACGGATCAACGGAAGGAACTTCGTCGAACCCGCCTCGGCGCTCGTGCCAAACGCACGCCAAGAGAGTTCAATTCATGCCGCCGACGGCCAAAGCCAAGTCTGTCGACGCCAGATCGCACTTCTCGTAGGCGGTCCGTTAAGCGAACGCCGTCCTGAAGCTTCTTGGCAATCATTGCCAATTGTATCTGAAACTCGAGTTGAAATAGCCCCATCCCGTAGTATTCGGCAAAACGAAGACCGTCTTCGGCCAGTTGCCGTGCCTCCTCGTCTGAATCGAGTGCTCGCAACGCCTCGATTTCAGCCAACCAACCACGCGGCCGCTCATGAGTTGCACGCGCAAGTCGAATAGCGTCTGACGCCTCCTTGACACGGCTCAACGCGGACCTGACACCCGATAGATTCGACTTCAAACAATTTCTCAAGACCTCGCATTGGGCGAGCGTGAGCATGTTTAGCGCGCGTGGTAGACCACCGTATTCCGTTTGAATAGGGTTGGCTGAAAACTGCGTACGTGCGCGAGTGTTTCCTCCCACCGCAAGTTCAATTGCAGAGTCGAGGGCCAACTGTGTTCGCCTGGCAATCTTGTCAACCGATTTGGGATCGTACTCCAGGGCAAACTCGCAGTACCAGTAATTCTGGACGTAACGGCGCAATGGGTGCAATTTCTCTCGGTGTCCCAGCGATGTGGACATCCAAAACTTTGCTTCGCTCAGGCGCCCCAATTGGTGAAATGCACGGCCGACGGCAAGCGAAGTTATTGCCCTAGCGTAACTATCCCGTGCGACTGAATGAGCTCTATGCGCCAAGTCAAGTGCCTGTCTGAGATTGCCTGCGAGTAGGTCAGAGTAACTGGCCATTACTCCCCAATTCACCGCATCCGAAGGCTTCTTGCTCCTCGCACACTCCTCGAACGTCTCTTGCAACATTTCCGCCGAATCCGCCACGCGGCCCAGAAATCGCAAGTCGTATCCAATTTCACCACGAATTTGCGCGTTCCGCCTGACTTAATCGCACTCCTTTACTAGAGCAGTTCAAAACACTTTTGAGAGCGTCGCCGTCAACATCAAACATTCCGAGACCATCGGTCGCAAGGCGCGGCCCTTCCTTTCTTATGCGTCTTTTGTAGGTACCTCTATATGCTTGCACCCCGAGGCCTGCACGACAAGCATGGCCTATCGCCGAGTACAGTCTCGTCATGGATTCCGCGCTCGGCTCTTCTTGTTTTGTCTCAGCTTCCAAGTAGTTGAACAAGATGCGGTGACATTTTTTGGCCGCACGAGGCATTTCTTTTTCCAAGCGCACAGCAAGATGGTTCCTGATCAAGGCGTGACAATCTATCCGAGAGTGTTTTGAAACCTCGGTTTCTATGAGACGAGCCCTGCTTAGCCGGTTAAGCGCATTTATGAACTCTCGGTGACTCGCTAATGATAGTGAATCGGTGAGGCCTACAACTGGCGGCCCATCGCGAAGCGCCATAAGACAGTCGCGCTCAACAGGCCGGTCAAAGAGTGCAAGGGCGTAAAGCAGGGATAACTCAACACGGCGATTATTGTGTCGATACCAACTCAAGTGCGCATCGAGAGCCTGAATGCACGGAGAACCCAACGCCTCGTCGGCCTCAATGGGACAGGCGTTTGATAACGCACAAGGTGAGCCATCGTAAGTGTCGCGGAGATAAGTACCCACTATCGTCAAAGTGAGCGGATGATGGCCGCATTTTTCCGCAACAAATCCTAATTGATCATTGATCTGCCCAGGAATCAGTCGTGCAAGGAGCCTGACTGAATCGGAGGGCTGTAGGGTGCCAAGTTCAAGGACAAGTACTCGATTATCCGAGGCAAGCCCCTGTGGTTTCACATGGGTGGTTACTATGGTTAGGCCAGCGCTTCTCATTGAAAGGTTATCGAGTAGACAGCGCAAATGCGGCTCAGTAATGTCGCCGTTCGCATCTTGAATTGACTCGAGACCATCGGCGACAACCAACCAAGGCTCGGTCTGCCATACATTAACGAGACATTGGACCTGAGAATGTAAATCAAACTGCAATGCGTCAGGTCGATTCACTTGGCGAAGCGCACATTGGAGAAAAAACTCGATTGAACCTTCTGGGTTTCCCGCGGGCCGCCGTCCCGACGAGTTGAATTGGAAAGCGTACTGCTTCACAGAGTGGCCTGATTCCAGGAAGCGCTGAACGATGGCCGTTTTTCCGTTACCTGCTGGTCCCACCAACACGACTAATGAAACATTTGTTTGATAGAAGGCTTGGGCTAGGTTCTGGAGGATCGACTCTCGTCCAAGAAGATCTCGGTTTCCACTCAGCACCAAATTGGGTGAATAGGATGTGTTACTGACCAATCCTGGTGCCGGTTCGATCACCAGGATGATCGGTAGCTCCACGCGGAGTGCGCCTGCAACGGATCGTAAACTCCAAATTCCAACCGAAACTCCAGTCTCAATTGCCGTCACCGTTCGCAGGCTGACTCGCGCTTGCCGAGCAAGTTCCCGTTGAGTCCATCCTTTTTGTGCCCGAAGTTCCTTGACTGCTCCGTTTGCACAATACTTCGCTCTTGTTTTTCCCATTTTGCGCCTTTCTCGCGCATTACTCTCGTTTTCATTCTGTGCATTCAAGCGAAGAATACGGATAGATCGACGATCGGTACGTACTCAAGGCCTTGGGCGGTTTCCAACAATCACCTTCTTAGGGGAATCGTTCCATGAACGTCACGCGAAATCTGCGCTCAGTTACATCACGGTTTCTTGAGGCAACCCCAACGGAGTGCCTGATAATCAGTTTATGTCTATTGTCCGTGCTGCTACCAGCCATCGCAAGTGGCCTTGGTCAAATGACCCATCGTTCGCTGTCAACCGAGGCATTGATTGAGGTAGTCCCTACATCGGCTAGTTCTCGAGACCAAGCACCAATCAGTCCTCAAACAGCTGACCCGCCCCTCCCATGGCTTGACATAGTCGAAAAGTCACTCCATGCGATCGGTACTTACTGGTTCATTACGACAGCGCTCTTTAATCTCTGCGTCCTGTGGTTGATCGCATTTTCCGGTTCACATGCGCGGCTTTGTTACTGCTTGGCAGTTGTTGTCATAGGCGGTTTGTTTTGTGTCGTCGGCTGGTACATTTGGAACCCGTTGTGCACCTTAGGCAAAGTCGTGGTCACATTCGGGCACATCGCTTGCTGCACCCATGAGGTCTACCGTCTTGGATTACGACGTCTTGCCCGAAGAGTACGAACCACTCTGCGCATTAGCAGAGATATCCGCGTAGTATCTGGCCAAGTGCCACAAGTCGTGGAACTGGGCGACCCAGGCATCACTTGCAACCGGAAAATCGACTCATCTGGGCGTTAGCGCGGAGAAATAGACGCGGCCACCCGGATCTTCGCGCTCCACCACCGGAACATACTTCGACCGGGAACTCGGGTGGCTATCATTGGCGGAGGAGCTGCAGGGCTGACCGCGGCCGTCGCCATTGCTCGGCTGGGGGCGACAGTTGTGCTCCTGGAGAAGTTGCAATCGCCCATGGGATTACAACGGCAAAGTTCCAAGCGGTACATCCACCCGCACATTTACGATTGGCCTGAGATGGAGCGGGAAAGTGACCATGCGCAACTTCCCATCTTGGACTGGCAAGCCAACTATGCGGGGAACGTTGCCGAACAATTGGCGCGTCGTCAACATCCGGGGCGAGTTTTTGCTGCATCGATCGCCTCCCCGCGCGCATTCGAACTTTGACCGAGTTGTTGACAGGTCGGGGGTTGTCAACAATCAGGTCAACATTACGTTCGGCCTGTTTTTCTCGGCACTTTCTGCGGACAACGGATATCTTAGAAGTCAATTAACAACTGGGGCGGAATTGCGATGTTCGAAATCGCCGTGCGTGACGCCCCGTCGATCTATTTCGACGCGTCGCGTGGGCGCTGCCTTCGCCGTGAGGTCATGGCTTGATCTCGCAATGAGTTTGAGTGTACCACCAACGCCGTTGTTCCTGCCAGTCCCAGCGTGCAGCGATGGCCAGAAGCGTGGCTACGGATACCGGGTCTCGGCCGTGTCGGGTTCGGCTAAACAAGATCGCTTCCTGAAGGTCGGGCGCGAGATTTCGCAGGCTCATGATTTGGCTGATGCGTGCTCGGCTCACGTGACCCAGGCGTGCCAGTTCGCCATAGTCCGCGACGACGCCGTCGGCGATCAACCGCTCGAAGCGATGCGCTAAGGCCAATAGACGCGCCACGCGCGGTATCCTTCTGCGGTATCGCCGTCGTCGCACTCCGGGGCGTGTCGTGTCGGTACTCGGCCGTGGGTCATGAGCCCGGCCCAGTCGATGGGTCGGCTGGTCTTGAACGTGCTGCTCGATCCGTCGTTCTTATGACCGGAGTTTTGAAAACCATGACATTCAGCAAGCTAAAAATCAGCGCCTCCGTCGCTCTGCTGGTCGCCTTACTCGCTGGGGGGACCAAAGCCAGTTTCCCCTCGTCACCAATCCGGGGCCGACGCCGACGAGTGAGCTAACGCCGGCCACCAACGCAGTGTTTAATATGTCAAAACCGCGTATGTCCGATCAGGCTGGTGAAGAAGTTGGCCGCTGCACGGTGCCGGTTGAATGCCGAGAGCGTTTAGGCGGCATGTTCCGCTACTACTACCACGCCGAATAAACTTGAGCTCGTCGGTCGCGCCGGAAGGTAGGTGGTCGAGAGACTTTTCGCCCGAGGGACGCGCTGCTGCATGCATCGAACTCTGATCATCGGTGCGACTGCGCAAGGGCGCTTCCGGTAGCGGCGGGGCGGATGCGCCCGGCGGGGGCCGACGAAACCCCCGACAAGAAAGCCCCGGCAGAGAACGACCAACCTCAAGATAACAAGGTTCCGACAGACAAGGACCGCTCCAGGGAACGTGGCAGATAGTAGATGTGGCGATGAAGGGTAACGAACCGAAGAAAGTACTGCCGCCCAAAAGGGACTTCGCGGCGCACTGACCCCTTCAGGCGCCTGCGCGGACGACGGCCTAGCTGCGGGCGAGGTCTGCGCAGAGATAAACGGCACGCCGAAAACTCGGCGCGGCCGTGGCTAGAATGCGCCGCGGTTAGTAGGGCTGCGACCACTTAGCGTTGAAACCGTCGGCCATGCCGTTGTATGTCGGGTCGCATCCGAACAACGGCGGGAACATCGCGCCGGTGGGCGTCGAGGTTTCACCTGCCATAAAGACCTCGTCACCCGGGGCCGTTGTTCGCAGGTCGATCCCGTACCCACGGTCAACGCCGAGCCCACCGAGAAAGGCTGCGTCGACAAGAATGCCTCCCAACGGATCAAATTTCGTAAGGAACGCATCGTGAGCGCCCGTGCCGATGAAGCTGGCAGTGAAGTGTTCGCCGGCTCGGTTGACCGCGTTGGCCCGGCCGGACAGGTCGATCGCCGGCATGCTGTGGACCCAACCGTAGATGAACCCGCCTGCGGGGGTGAACTTGTAAAGCAATAGGTTGTCGAAACCGGGATTGATGGTACCGTCGGCTTGGCTTCCAGTGAAATAGACTCCCGGCGCAATGCCAGCACTGCCGCCGACGACGCGCACTCCGTTCATGCCATTGTCCGGATCGATGAGCGGCGCGGGTGTTGAAAGGGTATATGCCCAGCCAACGCCGCCGCCGCAAGCCGTGCCGGCGCGGAAGGCGAATGGAAGGTTGGGCACACCGGCACTGCTAATTATCCCGGCAATGTACCGGTTTTGCGGCCGATCGACGTCAATGGATTGTCCGCGGGAGGCGGTGCCGAAACTGAAGTCCGATGCACATAACGGGAAAAGCGTGGAGCTCAACGTCAGCACGCGTGTCAAGTCGAAGGGTGCCGCAAAGGGATCGAAAGCGTATCCCGTCACGTACACGTTGGGCACCGTCAATGTGGGACTAAGGCCGATTCCATTGAACGCCACACTACCACCTGGAGGAGCAGGAACACCGACGGACCCTAATGGAACGAGCGCCGGGGATAGCCAGTACACAAACGCGGACATATCTGGGCCGACAGTTCCGGCGACGTAAACTCCTAAGGTGTTGACGGCCACGTCGCGGACTTCCACGGACAACCCGGACGGATCGACAATCGTGAACACGGGTCCACAACCGCCGAACGGATCGTATCGAGACACCGTACCGACAGGCCCTTGGTACCCGACGGTATATGAGTAACCGATAAACGGCCCCTTCCCGGAGGCAACAGCAAGGTTGGCATCGTCGCCAGGCGTACCCTCGTACGAGTTGAAAAGCGATGCCTTGACGCCGGCGCCATCGCATTCTTGCGTCTTGACAATCAGATTGGCGGGTTGCAACCTGATCGGGCTCTGCGTCACCTTCGGTGAGAAAGGCAGCGGGGTTGGCGGGATAGAAGTTTTCTGAATCTGGGATATGTCGTATCGCGGCTGGTTCGCCCACGCCGCTTGTTGGATCGGACTCACCGTGGTAGTCGTAGCGGGACGGTGTTCGGTCGAGTTACTCGTGACACGGTTCGGCGGCGCGAGAAGGGCGGGGACATCGGACGACGTTGATGAACTATGACTGCCATCCGCATCCGTTCGTTGTTGAAGCGAAGTCGCAGGTTTCAACGGTATACCATCGCATTGCACAAGGGTGATTTCTTGCTGGGTTGGACTGTCTTCCGTTGCGTCGGCAATGATTCGACGAATACCTGATTCGAACGCCGATCCATGGGCCATCGGCATCGTAGGCGTGACGCAAGATTCAATCATCGGCCAGTCTAAGCCCAACGCCAACAACGATCCCGGTTTCTCTCGTGCTTCCAGCTGAAGGACACATGGGCGAACCACGAAACGGTCGCGTTGAGTGTTGCGAATCATGCAATGCTCCAGTACTTGGGATTGGAAACCGATCCGAGCCCCCAGCCGTGATGGATTGTCTTCACGGCCTATGCCTGCAATAACGCGGTTTTTGGTCGGTACGAACAAAAAAAACCGGGCTCGGCGGCAAAAGGCCGTGCCGATGGTGCTGAGCGCGTCCTGCAAGGTCTCGCAGGCGAACCCGCTTTGCTACAGCAGGTTCAAGCGACGATCGCAACACTGTAATTCGGGATCAAGCTACGGAACAAAAACGGGTAAACGATCGAGGACGGGATCCTTCAGCCGGAATCTTCCGATTGATTCTGCTCAGGATAACCTTGCCAACCCGGCAGCACCTCGGGCAAGCGTCACTATAATCCACTACGTGAAACACTCCGTAGCAATGCTGGCGATGTTCATTTCGTCGTTGGTGGCATCGGCCGACGATTCCATCCGTGACGCCGTCGCCAAGAGCCTCAAACGCATCGAACAAGGGAGCGCCAGCTACATCACGAAACGTCAGTGCTTTAGCTGCCACCATCAAGCAATGCCAGTTCTGGTGATGACGTCTGCCCAACGGCGTGGCCTCATAGTGGACAACGAGAAACTCAGAACGCAGATCGAATTCACGCTTGCGACGTTTCAACCGAACTATGAACGCATTCGCAAGGGACAGGCAATCCCCGGCGGAAATACGATGGCCGCTTATGCCCTGTTAACACTCGATGCGGCCGACCATGCCCCCGACGAAACGACCTCCGCCCTCGTTGAATACTTGCTTCAAAAACAGAAATCAGACGGTTCCTGGCCGGCATTGGCGAAACGGCCTCCGACGGAGGGGAGCAGTTTCACAAACAACGCGCTGGCTCTGCGTGTGCTTCAGAAATATGGCACAGAAGAGCACAAGGAACGGATCGAGCTCGCTTCCTCAAAAGGTCGTGAATGGCTCGCAAAAAACGAACCTGCCGACACCGAAGACAAAGTGTTTCGGCTTCGTGGATTGGTAACGGCCAAGGCGGATCAAGATAAGATTGATGCGGCGCGAGATCAACTTCGGAAAGATCAACGTGACGACGGCGGTTGGTCGCAAGCTCCCGATCGCGAAAGCGACGCGTACGCGACCGGCACCGTCCTCATGGCCTTGCGACAAGCCGATGTTAAGCCCGACGATGCCGCCTATGCCAAAGGCATTAAGTTTCTCCTACGAACCCAAACTGCTGACGGCGCGTGGCTCGTCGAAACTCGGAGTCGTCCGGTTCAGGTGTTTTTCGACAACGGCGACCCCGGCGGCAAGTCGCAATTCGCAAGTTTCTCGGCTACCTGCTGGGCAACCTTGGCGCTATTGGAGTGCGTCCCTTCGACTTCGGTGAGCGTAAGGTGATTCCAGCTGCCGGACGCAATCTACTCCCTTTGCTGTAATTGAAAAAGGGGCGGGCGTCACAGACTCCATCAGACCCGCACATTTCAATGCTGCGGCGGTTCGCTAAAGCGATGGACATGACGATTGAGGAGTTGGTGGGGGAAGCGAAGCGGAAGGGCTAGTCATGCGTGCGATCCAAGGACGGAATCAATGGCTATTGTTACTTGCCATCGTCGCTGCTGGCTTGCTTGCAACCGTCGCTGGTCTTTGGTGTTTTCGTTGGCCGATGTCACGTATCACTTTTGAGGTGTACAATCAGATCGAATTGGGAATGACGGAAAGCGAAATCAACGCAGTGATCGGTGCGGCCGGGTCCGACTATTGGAAACCAGCGACTTCATATTTTTCGGATTTGGCAAGGGAATCTGAAATCAGCTCAGGCCGCTGTTACGGTCGGACGTGGTACGGGCGCGAATGCACCATCGACGTTATGTTTGAAAAGAGTACGGGAAAGTCGTGCGGTATGTGCTGGGAAGGAGGCGCGCGTGCGACGCCTGTTGAACGTCGATTCAAGGCCTGGAAAACTTGGGGCCTTGGCAAGGTTGGTATATCAGTGCCGGAGTCCGAGTTTGATTTTTGAGTTGACCAGGTCGGCAGCGCCTATATCGGTGTCGAAACTGGTTCCGTCATTCACCCGCCTTTCAGCGCGTCAATGGCACGACGATACCAACGCACCTCGTCCTCCAGCCCCACCGCCTCGCAAGACGCGCGCAGCCCGTGACGTTGTTCTTGCGTCAACCGTATTCGTTGAAATCGCGATTCGACATAATATGCTGCATCGGTCCCCCGCGGAGGAGTCAAGAGTCACCCAAGGAAGAGTCCCAATGACAATCAATCGAGCGCGCTTATGCCAGCGGACTGCGATCTGGATCGCGGTAGTTTGGTTACAAACGAATCCCAGCCGCCGTTCGCCGTCGTTCGATGCCTTCGTGACCAAGCTGGCTCCTTGGAGTCCACCTGTCGTGGGTCCCCCCGTTGTCGTGGTCCCCAAGAAAATTACTTGGACTCCGTAACGCAATTGGCTGCCGAGCTGTGTGTCACGACTGCGGCGTGATGGCGGTTCATACTAGCACTTATCTTGCAAGGCCGCCATTCTTTGACAGGAAGAGATCGTCGCCGACGCGGGCCGATTGGAAGACGCGCGCGCCCGGGGCTTAATGAAGTAAGAATCACCTTATCGGCGATTTCGCAGCCATCGTGAATTAGCAACATCAGAAAACGAACCAACCCCAGGCAAACGCCCGGGGTTGGTCGCTGTGAGCATCGAAACGGAGCGTGCTTAAGTCACCGTCCAACACTTGGAGAATTCCGACGTGTTGTTTCCGGGACTCGTGGCCGTGGCCGTGATGACATGGCCAATTGGGACTTCGACCCCGGCGACGAAAATCGTTCGGCCTCGGCCTGTTGATTTCGTCGTCAGGGTTTTCGAGCCGAGATAGGTCTCACCCTCGCCGAAGGTTGACGGATCGCACACGGAACTGCTGAAGAAATCAAGCGTGAACGTGGTACTGGGCGTGCTGACCAGCGTCGCGGAGATGGTTGTGCTGCCGCCGCCCGATGTCGCAGCGTTCACAGCGGGTTTAGCCTGATTACTGTTGCCGCCGTTGTTCAAGTCAATTCCGATACCGCCGTTGGAGTAGATGGTGTTCTGGCGTATGGCGTTGCCGGTGAAGGTATCGACATAAACCCCCACACCTCCATTGAAAGCGATTCGGTTACCGGCCCCCGCGGTCGTTCCGCCTACCAAGTTGTTCGAACCGAAGAGGGACACGCCGTCGTTAAGATTTCCCAGGGCAGACGTCCCAGAAGCGTTGGTACCAATGTAGTTGCCCTGGATGACATTGGAGCTGTTGCTCACAATGCCTGTTGCATTTCCAGAGATAAGATTGCGGCTGGCCGCTGTGGTGCCGCCAACCGTATTCGGACTTGTTGCGGAGCCGATGTACACCCCATAGAGGTTCCCGACGGCGGCCGTGCCGGCAGCGTTGGTGCCGATGTAGTTACCAACGACCAGATTTCCGCCGTTCACCTCCAGGCGGATGTGGCCGTCGCCAGCCTCATGGAGCGCCGCCGAGGCAAGCTTCCGGAACCGACCGAAGACGGACTGGAGGTGGTCGAATTGGGAAGATCGTTGCAAGCGGTCGTTCGCAAGGGTATAACATTGCTATTCGTAATCGGAACCGAAACCCGAGAGAGCCTTCATCTAGGAAAGATCGATCGGCATCGGAAAACCGATACCCGAGTTCTGGACGGAGGTCGATGCGACAACCAAGGATTGACAGCTAGCTTCCCCCTCCCCAAGCCTGATATCGGTGTCCTCCGGGACACTTCCTTTTGCCGCACGACGAACCCTTGTGGGGTTCGGAGCACCTTGCGGATGCGTTGCAAGGAGTACGCTTCCTCCTTGTCTCGTCAGGTTCCACCTACCACAAGCAATGCATCGCTTCCGAAGTTCCACCCGACAGAACAGCGCTCGGTGCCTCGTTTCACCGGCTGGCGGAAAGGGATCAATGTCGACCACCAAGGCAACACCGTTAGCAGATGATCCTACCCGATCGACTTTCCTCCTCCCATACCGAGTTTTTCGCGTGGGCCGTTTTGCCTCCACCGCTTGTTGCGGCGCGGGCGAAAAATCCGCATCGACACCCTTGAGCTTCCTTCAACCGAAAAGGATCCCACTATGTCATTCCCAGCCTGGCTCTCCTCGTTGAAACAACCCAGTCGTCGCCCCATTCGCAAGGCACCTCTTCGGCGCCCCCGGCTCTTGGTGGACCGGCTTGAAGACCGCCTGTTACTCGCCGGCGATTTCGGCTTCGCCGCCGGGTTTAGTTCCGCTGGTGGGGCCAACAGTGGCAACGCCGTGGCGACGGATGCCGCCGGCAACGTCTACACGACGGGCGCGTTCCAAGGCACCGTCGATTTCGACCCCGGCGCGGGGACCAGCAATCTGACCAGTGCCGGCACCAATGACATCTTCATCTCCAAGCTGAACAGTGCCGGCAACTTCGTCTGGGCCCGCCAGCTCGGCGGCACGTTAGACGACCAGGGCAACGGCATCACCGTCGATTCCTCGGGCAACGTGCTCACCACGGGGTACTTCCGGGGCACGGTGGATTTCGACCCTGGCGCGGGGACCAGCAATCTGACCAGTGCCGGCGGCGATGACATCTTCGTCTCCAAGCTGGACAGTGCCGGCAACTTCGTCTGGGCCCGCCGGCTCGGCGGTACTGGCGGGACGTCATTCGACCGGGGCCAGGGCATCGCGGTGGATGCCTCGGGCAACGTGCTGACGACGGGGCCCTTTTCGGGCACGGCGGATTTCGACCCCGGCGCGGGGACCAGCAATCTGACCAGTGCCGGCAGCAATGACATCTTCGTCTCCAAGCTGAACAGTGCCGGCAACTTCGTCTGGGCCGGCCGGCTCGGCGGCACGTCAGCGGACGCGGGCTTCGGCATCGCTGTGGATGGCTCGGGAAACGTGGTCACGACGGGGCAATTCCTGGGCACGGCGGATTTCGACCCCGGGGCGGGGACCAGCAATCTGACCAGTGCCGGCAGCGGTGACATCTTCGTCTCCAAGCTGAACAGTGCCGGCACCTTCGTCTGGGCCGGCCGGCTCGGCGGGACGGGGAACGACTTTGGCCAGGGCATCGCGGTGGATGCCTCGGGCAACGTGCTCACGACCGGGTCCTTCAACGGCACGGCGGATTTCGACCCCGGCGCGGGGACCAGCAACCTGACCAGTGCCGGCAGCAGTGACATCTTCGTCTCCAAGCTGAACAGCGCCGGCGCCTTCGTCTGGGCCCGCCAGCTCGGCGGGGGGTCAGTGGACCAGGGCGTCGGCATCGCGGTGAGTGCCTCGGGCAACGTGCTCACGACCGGGTCCTTCAACGGCACGGCGGATTTCGACCCCGGGGCGGGGACCAGCAATCTGACCAGTGCCGGCGCCGATGACATCTTCGTCTCCAAGCTGAACAGTGCCGGCACCTTCGTCTGGGCCCGCCAGCTCGGCGGGACGTCAAACGACCAGGGCCGCGGCATCGCGGTGCATGCCTCGGCCAACGTCTACACGACGGGGTTCTTCCAGGGCACGGCGGATTTCGACCCCGGGGCGGGGACGTACAACCTGACGTCTCTCGGCACCTCGGGCGCCTTCGTCTCCATGCTCACCGACAATACGCCGCCGATCGCACCAGTTGATAACAATCCGGCGCCCAACAGCGTCACCGAGGGCGCCAGCAACGGCGCCTTGGTCGGCATTACCGCCAACTCCACCGATCCCGACATCGGGCAAACCGTCACATACAGCCTGACCAACAGCGCGGGCGGGCGCTTCGCCATCAACTCCAGCAGCGGGGTCGTCGCCGTCGCCGATGGGTCGCTGCTGAATTACGAGACCACCAGCAGCCACCTGATCACGGTCCAGGCCAGCGATGGCTTCGGCGGCACCTCGAGCCAGTCGTTCACCATCGCGGTCACGAACGTCAACCCGAGCACGCCGACCGATGCCAATGCGGCCGCGAATAGCGTGGCGGAAGGCGCGGCGAATGGCGCCACCGTGGCCGTCACCGCTTCGTCCACTGATCCGAACGGCCCCGCCGTGACCTTCAGCCTCACGGACAGCGCCGGCGGCCGCTTCGCCATCCATAGCAGCAGCGGCGTCGTCACCGTCGCCGATGGGACGCTGCTGAATTACGAGACCGCCACCAGCCACCAGATCACAGTCCAGGCCAGCGATGGCGCGGGCGGCACCTCGAGCCAGTCGTTCACCATCGCGGTCACGAACGTCAACCCGAGCACGCCGACCGATGCCAATGCGGCCGCGAATAGCGTGGCGGAAGGCGCGGCGAATGGCGCCACCGTGGCCGTCACCGCTTCGTCCACGGATCCGAACGGCCCCGCCGTGACCTTCAGCCTCACGGACAGTGCCGGCGGCCGCTTCGCCATCCATAGCAGCAGCGGCGTCGTCACCGTCGCCGATGGGACGCTGCTGAATTACGAGACCGCCACCAGCCATCAGATCACGGTCCAGGCCAGCGATGGCGCGGGCGGCACCTCGAGCCAGTCGTTCACCATCGCGGTCACGAACGTCAACCCGACCGCGCCGACCGATGCCAATGCGGCAGCGAATAGCGTGGCGGAAGGCGCGGCCAATGGCGCAAGCGTGGCCGTCACCGCTTCGTCCACGGATCCGAACGGCCCCGCCGTGACCTTCAGCCTCACGGACAGCGCCGGCGGCCGCTTCGCCGTCCATAGCAGCAGCGGTGTCGTCACCGTCGCCGATGGGACGCTGCTGAATTACGAGACCGCCACCAGCCACCAGATCACGGTCCAGGCCAGCGATGGCACGGGCGGTACATCGAGCCAGTCGTTCACCATCGCGGTCACCAACGTCAACCCGAGCACGCCGACCGATGCCGATGCGGCCGCGAATAGCGTGGCGGAAGGCGCGGCCAATGGCGCAAGCGTGGCCGTCACCGCTTCGTCCACTGATCCGAACGGTCCCGCCGTGACGTTCAGCCTCACGGACAGTGCCGGCGGCCGCTTCGCCATCCACAGCAGCAGCGGCGTCGTCACCGTCGCCGATGGGACGCTGTTGGATTACGAGACCACCAGCAGCCACCTGATCACGGTCCAGGCCAGCGATGGCGCCGGCGGCACCTCGAGCCAGTCGTTCACCATCGCGGTCACGAACGTCAACCCGAGCACGCCGACCGATGCCGATGCGGCCGCGAATAGCGTGGCGGAAGGCGCGGCCAATGGCGCAACCGTGGCCGTCACCGCTTCGTCCACTGATCCGAACGGCCCCGCCGTGACGTTCAGCCTCACGGACAGCGCCGGCGGCCGCTTCGCCATCCACAGCAGCAGCGGCGTCGTCACCGTCGCCGATGGGACGCTGCTGAATTACGAGACCGCCACCAGCCACCAGATCACGGTCCAGGCCAGCGATGGCGCGGGCGGCACCTCGAGCCAGTCGTTCACCATCGCGGTCACGAACGTCAACCCGACCATGCCGACCGATGCCGATGCGGCAGCGAATAGCGTGGCGGAAGGCGCGGCCAATGGCGCAACCGTGGCCGTCACCGCTTCGTCCACTGATCCGAACGGTCCCGCCGTGACGTTCAGCCTCACGGACACTGCGGGCGGCCGCTTCGCGATCCATAGCAGCAACGGCGTCGTCACCGTGGCCGATGGGTCGCTGTTGGATTACGAGACCGCCACCAGCCACCAGATCACGGTCCTGGCCAGCGATGGCGCGGGCGGCACCTCGAGCCAGTCGTTCACCATCGCGGTCACCAACGTCAACCCGAGCACACCGACCGATGCCGATGCGGCAGCGAATAGCCTGGCAGAAGGCGCGGCCAATGGCGCCACCGTGGCCGTCACCGCTTCGTCCACTGATCCGAACGGCCCCGCCGTGACCTTCAGCCTCACGGACAGTGCGGGCGGCCGCTTCGCCATCCATAGTAGCAGCGGCGTCGTCACCGTCGCCGATGGGTCGTTGCTGGATTACGAGACCGCCACTAACCACAACATCACGGTCCAGGCCAGCGATGGCTTCGGCGGCACATCGAGCCAGTCGTTCACCATCGCGGTCACGAACGTCAACCCGACCACGCCGACCGATGCCAATGCGGCAGCGAATAGCGTGGCGGAAGGCGCGGCCAATGGCTCGACGGTTGGACTCACCGCTTCGTCCACTGATCCGAACGGCCCGGCCGTGACCTTCAGCCTCACGGACAGTGCCGGCGGCCGCTTCGCCATCCATAGCGGCAGCGGCGTCGTCACCGTGGCCAATAGCGCTCTGCTGGACGGGCCGGTGCCACACTCGATCACGGTGCAGGCCAGCGACGGCGCCGGCGGCACGTCCACGCAATCCTTTAGCATCGCCGTCACCAACGTCGCACCGACCGTGACGGCGGCGGCCAACCAGAGCGCCAAAGTAAGCATGTCGACCGCATTCCAGCTGGGCAGCTTCACCGATCCTGGCCCCGACAGTCCGTGGACAGTGGACGTGGATTGGGGCGATAGCACCAGCCCCACCACCTTCAATGCAACGGCCACCGGTTCGCTGGGGTCCCAGACGCACACCTATGCCTTGCCTGGGAGCTACACCGTGACGGTCAAGGTTACCGACAAAGATGGCGACTTCGACAGCGAGTCCTTCACGGTGACGGTCAGTTACTTCACCTTTGGGGTCGGGTCCACGGGGGCCGACCTGGGCAACGCGGTCGCCACCGACACGGCCGGCAACGTCTACGTCACCGGCTCGTTTGCGGGCACCGTCGACTTTGACCCCGGCACCGGCACCGCCAACCTGACCAGCGCCGGCGGCAGCGACATCTTCGTAGCCAAGTACTCCCCGACCGCGGGGCTGCTCTGGGCCGCGCAGATGGGCGGCAGCCTCGATGACATGGGGCTCGGCCTCGTGGTCGATGGCGCCGGCCACGTTTACACCACAGGTACCTTCAGGGGCACGGCCGACTTCGACCCGGGCGTCGGCACCGCCAACCTGGTCAGCGCCGGCAACACCGACATCTTTGTGTCCAGGCTCGACAGCGCGGGCAACTTCGTTTGGGCCGGGCGCCTGGGCGGCAACGCCGCCGACACAGGCACTGCCGTGGCGCTCGACAGCGGCGGCAACGTCCTCACCACCGGCACCTTCTCGCGCGTAGCCGACTTCGACCCCGGCGCCGGAACCGCCAACCTGCGCAGCGCCGGCGTCACGGACGTCTTCGTCTCCAAGCTCGACGGCGCGGGCGCCTTCGTCTGGGCCAAGCGGATGGGCGGCGGCGGGATCGAGCACTTCGACCCACTGCGGGGCGGGATCGCCGTGGATGCCACGGGGGCCGTTTACACCACCGGCGCCTTCACGGGCCCGGCCGACTTCGACCCCAGCCCCGGCACGTTCAACCTGGTCAGCGCCGGCGTCACCGACGTCTTCGTCTCCAAGCTCGACAGCGCGGGCAACTTCGTCTGGGCCCGGAGGATGGGCGGCATTGGCGCGGACGGCGGCACCGGCATCGCGCTGGATGGCGCCGGAAACGTACATACCACAGGCCTGTTCTCCGACACGGCCGACTTCGACCCCGGCGTCGGCACCGCGAACCTGGTCAGCGCCGGCGGCAACGACGTCTTCGTCTCCAAGCTCGACGGCGCGGGCATCTTCGTCTGGGCCAGACGGATGGGCGGCCCGGGCCTCGATACCGGCAGCGGCATCGCCCTGGACGGCACAGGCGCTGTCTACACGACCGGCTTTTTCGCCGGCACGGCCGACTTCGACCCCGGCGCCGGCACCGCCAACCTGACAAGTGCCGGCAACCGCGACGTCTTCGTGTCCAAGCTCGACAGCGCGGGGAACTTCGTCTGGGCCAAAGGGATGGGCGGATTGTCCCTCGATGCCGGCAACGGCATCACAGTGGATAGTGCGGGCGCCATCTACACGACCGGCCAGTTCTCCGGCACCGCCGACTTCGATCCCGACGCCGGCATCTTCAATCTCACCAGCGCCGGCGGCACCGACGTCTTCGTAATGAAGCTGAGTCAGTCCGGAGGCGGCCTGGCCCTCCACGCGCCGCGGCGGGCCGTTGTCGGCGGAACACACACGGTCACACTCACTTCCGAGATGCTGCGGCCGATCGTCGCCGAGGCCATTGCACGGTGGAGCGCCGCGGGTGTCGATCCCGAGGGGCTGAAGGCACTGGCCCAGATAACCTTCGAAATCACCAACCTTCCTTATTCTCACCTGGGCCTGACGTTCCCGTACGTCATCCAGATCGACGTGGACGCCGCCGGTTTTGGCTGGTTCATCGACTCGACGCCGGACGAGGACAGCGAGTTCCCCGCCCGCCCGGCCAGTCCTGCCTACCGCAAGATGGATCTGCTGACCGTAGTCGCCCATGAGTTGGGCCATGTGCTCGGCTTTGCGCACAGTCACGCGGCCGACGACGTGATGAGCGAAACCCTGGCCGTTGGAGTCCGGCACATGACAGGCTGCGGCTGTCCCACCTGTCTGGCGAGCTCCCCGCCTTCCAACGTCGAGCCCACCTTGATGGCCGGTCTGACCGCTTTCGATGTGGTCAATACGGATCTGGGAGTGATCGCCCTTCAAAATCGATCTCCTTCCCAGAGGCAGGCTGATGCCGAGGACTACGCCCGGTGGGAATGGCTGCTTGAAGATCCACTGGCTGAACTGACAATGATGGGAATCCGCGACCCTGAGACATCGGAGAGAGATTTCGGCTCTCGCGCGGTAAATCGTGACGATGAATCGCTTCATGCCCTGTGGAGCTTCCCGCGGGCTTACTAGGGTCGCTCGGCGAGACCCGGATCGCGTATTCCGACCGCAGCCAATCCACCGTTCCGGCCTTCTCCAATGGATCAATTGACGCTCGCCATCATCCCTTCGCAAACACGACAGGTTTGCTTGCGATTGGTCTCCGCTCGTGCCTGGCGGGCCCGCCGACGCGCGGCTTCCAGTTCGGCCGGCACTTGCTTCCCCGTACCGAAGTACATCTCTTCCGGTGTCTGGCCATGAAACGCCGAATGGGGAATCCGCGTATTGTGTTCCTGTACGTAGAATGCCACCAACTTCTCCACCGTCCGGACCGTGTCGAGCGTGTTCAGATATAGCCACTGATGTTTGAGCACTCGCCACCAGGATTCAATCAGCGAATTCGAGAACGTGATCTCGGTCCGGGCGAGGACTCGGCGAAGCATCCCCGAACCAATCAACTCGTCGACCGCGCCGTTGAAGTTCTCAACACCACCGTCCGCCAACAACAGAGGCAGTCGAAGCAACGTTGTGTCCACATGCCAGATCTCATTGGGCCGGATACAGCGACATGGAAGAATGTGGGCAGTTTTGAAGCGCTCGGCGCTCGGGATCCATTGCCTTCCAGGAGACAACGACTATTTGACATGGCCGTGAGTCCGGATGGGTGTAGTGGCCCACCGAAACTTGTACGCACATCTGTTCAGTTCGAAGGCCAAGCGCCGAACCTTCGGCGCTCGCGCAAACCAGATACCAAGGATGGAATTTCGTGATCTGCGGAGTCGTTTACCCGACGCGACACACTCGCGCGAATTTTTTATGACGCTCGCCCGCTCGAACACTCGAAATCTGTACTCTAAGCGACAGGTCCGAAAGTTGATATCTATGGCTGTTCGGTAGAAGGGGGATGCACCGATGGCGCCGAACAACAAATCGCGCCGAGGACGTACCAAGTCAGAGATTTATCAGATGCTCGCCGAAAAGACCGGCCTCTCGCGCAAGCAGGTTGCGGCGGTCATCGACGAGTTGATTAACTTGGTGAAATCTGACGTCGGCAATACGGGACCGGGCATTTTCACCGTATCTGGCTTGCTTAAGATCAAACGAGTCACCAAGCCTGCCACAGAGGAACGCACCATGCCTAATCCGTTCAAGCCTGGCGAGATGATGACGGTGAAGGCCAAACCGGAACGAAACGTGGTAAAGGCGTTGGCGCTGAAGAGTCTCAAAGACGCTGCCAAATAAGCCATGATGATTCGTCGACAAGCAGGATGCGCACACGCACACATCCATCTTCCCGTCTCCGTCCAAGTCACACACAACCGGCTGGTGCCGGCCCTACGTCAGAAGCAATCCCAAGGGGCGCATAGAGTGCGGGCTGGTAGTCCGAGACGAACTCGACATGCCTTTAATCTAATCCGCCCGGCGCTCCGTCACTTTTTGGACCGAACGCTTCAAAAAACCTATTACCGTCCATCCGCTAAGCATTCCCAAAAAGTACACCGAGGCGATGAGGACAGCGAGGTTCGTGGTTAGGCTTCGGTCAAAATAACGAAGCGTCAACGGCTCATGATTTTGCCAGGCAAAAAGGCCAACTGCCGCCGCAATGATAAGCAAGATTAAACCATAGAAAACGCGCATGTCATGCTCCGACAACTTAATGTTGAGATTGGGTGATGGAGGCGGCCAATTATATTCCGGTTGAGCAAATTGACATCTGATCCTTCGCGCCGGCGCTATCGGCATAGGTTCCAGGAATTGCAAGCATTGCAGGAAAAGCCTCCCCATGGTCTAGGGTTTTCTGCCGTTCATCGGCGCGGGCTTTCAGCACCTTCCACCCCGTGCAGCCAATTGCTAAGTCGCTCTGGATGGCGAAGAGATCCGGCCTTTCAGGCCAAAATTAGAATCGTAGCCTGGAAGCAATCTTCGGCATGGTGAATGTCGTCCACGAGAGTTGAAGCGGCGCCTCCGCGATTAACGGGCACGACCGAGAGGTTCACGGGGTGACGTCCGAGCGGGCCGGGAGATTATACCCAGGGGGCTGGAACGTGGGGGGGGACGCGAATAGCATACTTGGCAGTAATTTGACCACCATTGCCTGCTTGCCGGACCACGACCACTTAGGTGCAAAACATGAAACGCGCGAAAACCCCGAAAACCAAGCAACGATATACTGAGGCCCAAATGCACGCGGATATCAGGGGCTTATGCGAACACATATTCGACGGAGTAGTGGGGACCAACCATAGTGAGGCGACCATACGAAAACTGCGAGAGGCCTTTGTCACTATCATGTCAACCGAGCTGCGGCAGTGCGTAACGCTAACCATCAAACGCATAGACGACGTGTATATGGACCTTATCAAGGAAGCAAGCCGTACCACCAAAAAGAAGCCACAACCTAAGAAGCCTAAGACGTAGCCGGGGCCCTCCACACCATGAAGTCTCACTCTTGGCGTCTGAGTGTGCTGGCCGCGGGTGTTATGCTCGCCCCCGTCGTGTTTGGCGACGGGAAGCCATCGAAGGACGAGACACTCAAACAGCGCTTGGAGAACCTTGACAAGAGCATAGAAGACCTGCGCAGCTTCCTCAAAATCCCTGGCATCTCGGCCGCGGTGGTGAAGGACCAGAAGCTCGTTTGGGCGAAGGGTTTCGGCCAGGCCGACCTGGAACGCGGCGTGGCGGCGGCACCGGAGACGCCGTACCGCATCGCGTCGCTTACCAAGACCTTTGCTTCCACGCTCCTCCTGCAGCTCGTCGAGCAAGGCAAACTCAACCTCGACGACCCGATGTCCAAATACTCGCCGGAATTCAAAGATGACAAGGTCAAGGTGCGCCATGTCCTGAGCCACACGTCCGAGGGGACGCCAGGGGCCCGCTACAGCTATAACGGCAACCGCTTTGCCTCGCTCGACGCCGTGATCGAAAACGCGTCCGGCAAGCCGTTTCGGCAACTGCTGGCCGAGAACATCCTGGAAAAGATCGGTATGACCGACAGCGTGCCCGGCCAGGACGCCCTGGGTCAGAAAGGGCTGCTGGCCGTAGTGGGACCGGCCGTGGCGAAGCGTTACGAAGCCTCGCTGTTGCGCATCGCCAAGCCGTACACGCTCTACGGCAAGGACGAACTGATATTCACCGGCTACCCGTTTCGCCGAATCAGCACGAGTGCCGGGCTGGTTTCAACCGTGACCGACCTGGCAAAGTATGATGTCGCCCTCGACCGCCATGTCTTCCTCAAGAAGGAAACTCAAGGCTTAGCGTGGACGCCGATGACCGCGAACGACGGCCGTAAGTTGCCCTACGGGCTGGGCTGGTTCGTCCAGGAACATCAGGGCCTGAAGCTCCTGTGGCACTACGGCCAGTGGCCACAGTTCAGCGCCCTGATCCTGAAAGTCCCCGACCGCAACCTGACGCTTCTGCTCCTGGCCAACAGCGATGGCGTAAGTACGCCGTTCGGCCTCGGCGCGGGCGATGTTCTCAACTCGGCCTTCGCTTCGACCTTCCTGCGTCTTTTCCTCTTTGAGAAGCCTGCCGTGGACTGGCGCCTCACCGCTGCCGAGTTTGCGGATCAAGTGACCAAGCTGGAGAGAGAATCGGTCGGCTACAGCTACACTGCTGAACTGAGGGCCCACGGCCGCATGCACAGCTACCTCACCGCCCGAGCCAACCGCGTGCGCCCAGAGGTCTACGTGGACCCGAAACTCTACGACGCCTACGTCGGCAGCTACCGCCAGTCTCCAGACTTCACCGTCGTGATCGCCCGCGACGGCAACCGTCTCACCTGGCAACGGATTCATCTCCAGGATGGGGAGAAATGGGCCTTTGACCCCGAGTGGTTGTTCCCCGAGTCGGAGACCAAGTACTTCGACAAGACGTCGATGAACGGGGTGACGTTCGAGAAGGACGCGGCTGGGAAGGTGACGCATCTCCTCGTGCGGACGCCGGAGCAGAAGTTGCCGCGGGTGCCCTAAGTGCCGGGGATCCTTCCGCGATCGTCGCACGCTTCTTGCCGACGACCGTGCAGACATATGCTTGCAAAGGTAAACGAATTGACGGCAGCGTTTAGGACGCCGAATCGGGTGCTGCGGATAAGGGAGAACCTACGATGGGATGGACAATTCTTGCGTCTTTGTTGCTACTGGTTCCGTGGATGTCCGCCGAACCGGAGCCGATCAAAGTACTGGTTATCACCGGCGATCATGGGCATGCTTGGAAAGAGACGACGCCTTTCATCAAGGACTTTTTAGCTCGCGCCGGCATGAAAGTGGACGTGACTGAGACACCCACGAAACATCTCACGCAAGCTAACTTAGCGAAGTACGACGTTTATCTTCTCAACTATAAAGACACGCGCAACGGCGGTCCCGACACGCGCTGGTCCGAGGAAAACAAGAAATCACTCGTTGATGCGGTTCGTGCTGGTAAGGGCTTGGTAGTCTATCACCACGCGTCCTCAGCATTCACCAGTGGCACGCCGTTTGACAAGGATTTTGAACGAATGATTGCAGGTGGTTGGCGTACGCAAGGTAACCACGGTAAGCGACATGTATTTAAGGTGGACATTCGCAATCGCGACCATGCCATCATGAAGGGAATGCCTTCGGAATTCGCCCATGCCAACGACGAACTCTATCAGAACTCCGTAATGCTTCCGGATAGTACGGTGCTCGCAACCGCCTTCGCCGATACTACCATCGATGCCAAGAATAGCGGAAAACACGAACCCGTCGTTTGGGTCGCAAGTTTTGGCAATGGCCGCGTGTGCGAAAACGTACTGGGTCATGATGTGGAAGCGATGAAGAGTTTGGGATTTCAAATCCTAATGATCCGTGGCGTCGAATGGGCGGCAACCGGCGAAGCTCGTACGGCGGTACCTGAAGAAATCAAAGGAAAGAAGTAACGACGAGACGGGCTTATACTCACGCAAACCAGGTTCGTGGTTCACGCGGATGGGTGTGGATTATGGCAGATCCGGTTGACGCTCTGATCCTCGATCTCCTTGAGTGGATCGGTCCCAGAGCCAGGCCGTATCGAGAGGTGATGGAGGCTTGGCGGACATCCTGTCCGCGACTTCCGGTTTGGGAAGACGCTAATGAACGCGGGTTAATAGAGCGTCATACCCACGGCTCGGAGGCGATGGTTTCTGTATCAGCGGTGGGAGTCAAGTTCCTTGCAGAACGCAAACGCATCGTTATCGACTCTAGGCGCGACTAACATCGCGAATTCATACCGCCGAAGTCCTGGGAAGCAGCGGCGAGATCTGTACCCGTTGCTTGAGGAGTAACAACAAGGGGCCAGAGAAGGGCTAACTAAGTCCGCTTAGGAATGCGCTTCTCCACTTTCGCACAGCGTTGAACGAGCTGCTCAGTTATCTATTATCCGGCAAAATCATGCAGCGTAAGCGGGTGTGGCTCCTTTTCGCCTTTCGGTGAAAATGCGAAGGATCATGGCGCGAAACGAAACCAAATGTGGTCCTTCTGCACCACGTCATGGGTCTACCTTCCTCTGAAGTTGTAAAAAAACACAGCTTCATAATCGCCGTGAATTTCTATCGCGTCCTCGGTAAATTTCGTTTGCCAGTCGCGAAGGTTTTCGCGGGTGACAGCAAGGGGCAATCTCTGCCGTACTTCGAGCTTGTTGGTCTTTCGTTCTTCCTCAAAATGTGCGTCATTCTCCTGAGCAAAAACCACGGCGCGCACCAGACTCCCCAGCCAATTCTCTGAGAAGACAAACTTGTTCTCGGACGCAACGTAGGAAGCGTGAAGCGCATTGTCGGCGTGGGAACGAAACTCAACCGTGTGGGGCAAACCGCCCTCATGTGCCAGCGCGCACCGGACATACTTGTAAAGGATTGCAGGGTGGCTCAGATCAGTTGTGCTGCCCGAAGGCTTCTTTGGATCGGGAAAAGGTGCAGTAATCTGGAGACGGAGGCCTGTGCCGTATACCGACTCAGTTTCTTCTGTGAGAAACGTTTGGAACGCCTCACCGTCTCTCATTGGCTCCTTCGGATGCCAGTTGCTCTGAGTCATCTCGGGGAACCGTAGGCGCGAAGTCGCTGCTACGGCGACAAGAGCGGAGAGGAGCGCACCGTCCTTTCGGCCGATCGTGCTAAGAATGATGGCGTCTTCTAGCCGATGGCGGACACTCATTTAATCCGGCTCTCTTCAAATGTACGTTCCAGCCAAACCGAATATTCTATTCGATCAGGTCCGCTTCGCGGAGGTTCAGGCACGCCGTTCTGGAGTTTCGCCTTGTCGAAGCCCTTCTCGGACTGCCCGGAAGCAAATGTCGTTGGCCTACTTCACTCACGGTTCCTTTCCGGATGGCTCGCGTGAAAGTGCGAAGCATCTGCGGCGGCTCAGCGGTGGGGTGCTCCAGCGGACAACAGAACCAGGCAAGAGGGCGCGTCGGTAGAGAGACCCAGCCTTGGCGGGCTTGGCTGGCGATGAAGGCTTCAGCGGCTTCGCGTTGCGCATCGAGCGAGTTGAATTCCTGATCGAGACCTTCGCTGGTCGATTTGCGGGTGTAGATGGCGCAGCGGACCTGGGACGGCAGTGCTACATGGAGCTTGCACATCAGGAGGCCTCCTTATTCCGCAGGTTAAAGAAGCCGTAACCGCTGCAGTGGCTGCCGGTGATGGCCTTGGCGACGGCGCTGAGAGAGAGATAGCCGATTCCGTCGTACTCGAAGCCGTCCGCTAGGACCTTCACTTCCAGGAGCCTACCTTTGTACTTGGGTGATTTCGTCACCCCTCACAGTGGTGGCCTGAACGGACCTGGCGATCTCGTCTTTGGACCCGACGGTCATCTCTACGTGGGCAACAGCCGAACCGATAGCGTATTGCGTTATGACGGACGCACTGGCGCCGTCTGGTTAAAAAACTCATTCGATGTTGAAAACGGGGCGCTGACGTCGGTTGCGGTGATCAGGATAATTGCCGCCACGTCGAACAAGGGGCGGAAAGCTTGGCTGCCGCCATGTCGCCTGCCTTTATCACCACGGGCTTTTCTCTCTCTTCTTTTTGCTTTGAAATAGAATGATCCCAACAGAAGGAGCCAATGCCCTGCAATGGCTAAGATGAGCGTCGAAGAGGTCTGGGAATTAGTCGTTTACCGGGGTGACGCCCGGGTTCCCCAGATCGGACAAAACGACCTTCATACGCTGACGGTGGAGACAATCCACCAGTTGCCGCGGAACGTTCAGAATTGGCTCTTGTGCACGACGTGCCATATTTTTATTGGTGGGCACGGTCAGCCCGGGCAGTATTGCGAGGTCGTAGTCCCTTTCAAGGAAGTCGAGAACGAGCTGATCAAAGTCCGAATTATTTTCCTGTCGGAACGGCTGATGAACCGAGCAGACGTCGATCCTCGAGTTTTTCGATGCTCGGGCGATATGATCGATGAGACATGATACGTCCTCCTACAAAGACCTTGGTTTGAACGAGTCGAAGGCGAATCTTTATCTGAATGTCAAACGGCGAACAGAGACTCAACGAAAAGCGAATCTATCCAATCGGGAGCGACGAGTCGCGCCGGCAGCGTGCGCGTGCTTCTCCCCAACGGGCGTGGCGACAGCGCCTCATCGTGCGTGGGCGCCAAACTATCGCGGCCTGTCTGTTCCGAAGCTTCGGCATCCGTCTGTTGAGGTCGCGAAAGTTTGCCACTCAGATTGGCTAGCGGCTGGTCACCCGGTGATGCCCGCCCGGAGCCGTCGAGGCCGCGCAGCACGACGACCGCGTTACCGCCCCCGCTCGGCGGCAGACCCACGACGCTGGCCACATCAGGGACGCGGTCACCGGTGAAATCACGGAAGATTGACAACCGCGGTGCATAGCCGGCCCCGTAGCGTTGATGCACGCCGAGCGTGCCGTCCCCGTTGTTGAGGAAGAAAGAGATATCGTTGGTTCCGGGATTCGAGACGACGAGATCGGGGTATCCGTCTGCATTGATGTCCGCCGCATCAATGTCATTGCTAATCGTAAAGCCCTGACTTGAGCCCGCGGCCCAATAACCAACCGGGGCACCGAAGGTGCCATCGCCGTTGCCCATGCTCACGAGGATTTTGACGGTACCAATTGAGATGGGCGGATCAATCATGGCGATGTCCAGTTTCCCATCCCGATTCAGATCGGCCAGCGTCCACTTGGTGCCGCCGGGACCGCTGAGCAGCGCGGGCTTGAAGGTGAGATCGCCATTGCCTCGAAAGACGCCGACGACACCGTTGGCGTTCGTCACGAGATCCAAGTTACCGTCGTGGTCCAAATCCGCGGCGGCGATCTCGCGGCTCATGGTAATGGTGACATCCGCGATCGGCTCAACGAGGGTGAACGAGGCATTGCCGTCGTTGCGCGCGATGTAAATGTGAGCCGGCGTGAAGCCTCCGCACGGCCCCGTCGTCAGCACGACATCGCGGTCGCCATCGTTGTCTAAATCAAAGGCGTCGATGAGTCCGTGATTGCAAGCGAAAACCGGATTGACGACGGCGGGTGCGAAGGTGCCGTCACCGTTGTTGAGGGCAACCGAGAAATGATAAGACGGAAATTCAGCGTCAGGGCCGCCGAGGAGGTCGGGATAGCCGTCGCCATTCAAGTCGCGCAATTTAATGGCCGCGGCATTGATGCCCATGCTGTGCGACGTGTACGGCGCGAAGGTGCCGTCGCCGTTGTTGCGGAGGATGCGCACTACATCGTCGTTTGCGGCGATGTCCAGGTCGCCATCGCGATCGATGTCGGCCGCATCCATTGCCTCGGTGAGGAATCCCGCGGAAAAGGCAGTGGGAACCGGGAAGAGGCCAACGCCAGGGTTGTTGTGAACGGTAATGGCCTGCCCGTAATACGAGACCGTGAGGACATCCAGGTCGCCGTCCTTGTCGGCGTCCGCGGCCGCGGTCGCATAATTGGTCGGCGAGCTCCGATATCCCACGGCGGGCTGGTAACCGCCGGCACCATTGCTCATCAAAACATACCAGCCGTTGGATGCATAGCCGTCGGGACACGAGGCGACGATGTCGCGGAAGCCGTCGCCGTTGAGGTCGGCCGAGGTGAAATGACGGACCGACGGCGCGAACACGCCTAGCGAATGCAATTCCGGGGAGGTGAAAGTTCCGTTGCCCGTATTCCGCAGGATGGCGACCTGAGTGAATCCGCCGCTATTCCCGCTGCCGAGGAGATCCTGATCGCCGTCGTTATCGAGGTCGGCGACACCGATCACTCGGGAGGCACCGGTCGAAATGGTGGTGTAGTGGGTCGGCGATCTGAATCCACCCGTCCCGTCGTTGAACATCACGGAGATGATCCCGACGTAGTAACCGTCAATCAGTTCATTGCGGCCCACCGCAATGTCGGGGCGTTTGTCCCCATTAAGATCGGCGGCGACGACGTGCTCGACGTTTGGACCGACGGTGAACGACACGGCCGGGAGATACGCCGCCGCCGCGCCCTTGAGGCCGTTGTGCTTGAGCAACGAAACGGTCGCACCGTCCCAGTTATAGCCCGGGTTGGCTGTCACGACGTCGGGAAGACGGTCTCCCGTGAAGTCCGCCACTGCCAATCCCATAGGACCTGGTCCCGTGGTGTATTCCGTCCGCGGCCCGAGCTGGCCATTGCCCAGGTTTCTCCACACGGCCAGCTTGTTCGATTGGTTGTAGGCATCCGGGACCGTGGCTAACACGTCGAGGTCTCGATCGGCGTCGATGTCGCGTAACGCGATTTCACCGACCGATTTATTAATCGGAAGGTCGTAGTGCACCGGTTGATCGTAGGTCCCGTCGCCGAGGTTCATGAGGATGGACACGCCCGGCTTCCAATAATGAAACCGTCCCACTACCGCATCGACGTCTCCATCCTTGTCCATGTCGCCGACGGCGAGCGAGTTTGGCGAAAACGAATCGGGGAATGTGCCAGTGTCGTAGCCCCGCCACGGGGAATCAAACCACGCGGGAATGCCGCTCATTAGGCGGCGATCCTCCAACTGTTCGATCACAAGCCGGCATGGTGAGACGCGTGTTGTGGGAATGACTCGGCCATGCCTGCGAGTACCGTAACCGCGTACTATGGCTGGACTCATGTTTAGCTCCTTTGGATGACAAATCTAACGATGCTCATGCGAAAGTTGGTTGCGTGAACGACCTCGGGTCTTATAGTCAGTTGGCCAGCGCGCCTTGGATGTGATCGCATCCCCACGTCGGGTTGTCCCGCGCCATTCGGACGACCAAGTCCTGGAGTTCTTTCACGGGCGGCCAAGAAAATATTCGTCGCCGGGGCACCAGCTTCGTTGTTGCGACGAGCCTAATGTGGAATCTCCCAGCCTGTTAGTATCCCCACCGTTCTATCGAACGCCAGCGGTCCTTTAATCGCGTTGTCGACGAGGAACGCGATCGCGCCGACACCGCAAGGTCCTGTCTGACTAAACGAGACAACTCCGCGACGATTGGTTCTTCCCGCGACCGGCGCGTTCGTCCAATAGTCGTCAAGGAATCGGCCACTGACCACAACCCCTCGAAGTTTCGTCCCGGTCTCGCTTGTAATCGTCAGGTTAACGCTTGCCTCGTTGTAGGCGTTGCCATCCTGCGTACAGTGGTCGGGATCGTTCGGGTCCTCGATAAACTTCGCTTTGACCACCAGGCTGCTTACCTGGATGCACCCCGTTGTACAGCCCTCGGTCGGCGTCAGCCGCACCAGCCTTTGGCTCTGGCCAATTATGAACTGCGATAAGATCTGTCCCTCGCTGTTGATCGGGCCGCCGAGAGTGATGCTGCCGGCTTGGTAGGCCGGGGACAATAAGCCGATAAGAGGCTGCGTGGTCCCGTCGGGACCGTGAGCAATCACGCCATTCCCCAATACGGTAGCTGTTACGTCCCCAGCGAGGTTGATCGACCCCACGCCGTACTTTGAAAGATTGCCCTGCCCGGTGAACGAGATTTGTTGCCAGGTTCCTTCGTGATGGAAACGAAAGAGGTAGCGGAGGTTCTGAGAACTGGTTGAAACAAGAAAACGCGAGAAGGCCTCGGCGCCACGCCCGCCCATGAGCGCGTCGCCAAATCCCTTGCCATTTTCCCTCGGTTCAAGATCGACCGGCGGACTTAGGCCCACGACGCCGGCGATGTCTGCCGGACCCAGCTTGTGTTTGGCGAGGTACTTGGCGTCGGTCGCTAAGAGCAGGGAGAGATGCGCGCCGGAGCTATGTCCGACGAGAAAAATCTTCTTGGGATCGCCGCCCTTATCGGCGCTGTTCCGTTTGACCCAAGCGAAGGCAGTGGCGACATCTTCAATGTGCGCAGGAAACTTGTCTTTCGGCGATAGGCGATGGCTCAGCAACGCACAACCGAAGCCAAGCCTCTGAAACTTCTCACCGATCGGCGTGACGGACTTGCGGCTTCCCGCGTGCCAACCGCCGCCGTAAGTAAACATTACCGTCGCAAAGTCCTTTTTTGCAGGCAGATACAGGTCCAGTTTTTGTTGGTCTCCGCCGTCGGCGTAGGGAATGTCCTTTTCCACTCCAGGCGAAGCCGCCTTATCAGCTTCGGACTTGGCGTCCTGGCCCGATGCCGGTGACAGAAGCAGCAAAGCTCCGATGAGACTGAGATACCGCAACCAACGTTGTGAAGACGTAATCCACATAACGCGTTCCCGGCAAGATCTAGGAAATGACTGCGTCCGAATCGTGCCCGCATAGCCACTTCCTTGCTTCATAGTCCGGAGTGACAAGAGCGACAACACGCCGCCGAAGCCCTCGGAAGGATCGGTCCAAAGGCGATCTGTGCGGCGCCGGCACTTGTAAAGATGGCTCGCGAAACGAAGGAGCGGCGCCCGAGAACCGCCTGAGGGCTTGGGCATAACGACTCTCGTGTAAGATTGGCTTGCTGGCCGAGGTATCTTATCGGACTTGATAATCGCGGGAAGCGACTCCGCCTTCACCCATTTTCCATTCGGCTGGATTCAATCGAGGGAGCGTCGAAGTTTCGGCGCTCGAGCTCCTAACTGAACGAATGTGCGTACAAAGATCGGTTGACCACTTCACCGCGGGATAGGTCAACGCTTCGGCGCCGTTGGGAAGCAAGGCAGCATCGCTGTCATCGAGCGTATGATTCGAACTGTCAAGCAAGAATGTACGCGTGCCTTGCCGGTAGTCTCGTTGCGGCGGCAAAGTCTGAAATGGGAGTTGCAATTCTTCTTGGACTGGTATCATGCCGACCGTCCCCACACGGCACTCAAAGGAGCGACACCGGATGAGATCTACTACGGCACGCGTCCGGCTTGTCGAAATCCGCGTTTCGAACCACGTCCGGGCTGGCCGCGGGCGTCGCCGTGTGCTCAGCCGCAGGTGCTCGTCAAAGGTCAACCGGGTGCGAAGCTCGAACTCCGCGTTGAATTCCGATCCGGCCGTCGTCACCTTCCGCGCGTGCTTGTGACTCGCGCGGCCTAACGCGAATGTGCGAATGAATTCTCGTGCGCACTTCCCCCGCGCCATGCATCGACGACTTCTCAGACCAAAGCAAAACTAGCGAGCATTCCAGTGAACGATTGTGTGCGCAAATCTCGTTGGCCTAGTTCAGCACGTCTACTTGCTTCTCCCATGTCGGATCAACATTGCAACTACCGCTGGAAACAGGCTTGTGATCTGGTTTCAGATTTTTCACCTTACGGCGTGCCGCTCACTGCTTTTGCGGCGACACCTTCTGGGCGCGGACTTTGCCGTGGGGCGTTGCGTGCTTGATGACGCTGTTGATCTCGGCCCCGACCAGGAGGGCCAGGGCGGCCAGATAGAGCCACAGCAGCAGGAGCACGACGCCGCCCAGTGCTCCGTAGGTGGCGCCGAAGTCCGCAGCGTAGCGCAGGTAGACCCGGAACCCCAAGTTAACCACGATCAGTACGAGGATCCCGATGCTGGAGCCCGGTGTGATCCATTGCCACTTCTGCTCGACGTGGGTGCCGAAGTAATAGGCAATGGCAAAGCTGGCCAGCAGGGCCACAACCACCACCAACCACTGGACTGCCGTCGCTACGACCGCCGCCACGCTGTCCAGGCCGAACCGGCTGAGCAGCCAGGGCCAGGCGGCGATGACGAACGACGCGCCGACCAGAAGTAATGACTCGACCACCGTGAGCACGACGGCCATAAGCCGCCGCTTCCACCAGGCCCGGCCGTCGCGTACGCCGTAGGCAGCGTTGATGGAGTCCATGACCGCGACGAAGGCGCTGGACGCCGACCAAAGCAGAATCAGAAATGACACCGAGACCACGCCGACCCGCGGAGCCTCCCGGATCGTGCGCACCTCCTCGCGGACTATCTCGTCCGCCCCCTCCGGCAGGAACTGCCGCGACAGGCTCAGGATCTCGCCGGCGACGACCCCGCCCGACGCCCCAAGGGTGATGGCAAGGACAAGGCCCAGGAACGGCACCAGGGCGAGCATAGCGTAGAACGCGACGATCGCCGCCCGGTCGACGGTCTCGTGCTTGTCCACCGCCGCGTAGGTCCGAACCGCCAGCTCCCTGAACGTCAGCCCGCCCCAGTTCCACGCCTCGGACAGGCGGAGCAAAGTGACAGACATCAACTTCCTCCATTCCCAGTTCTCTCCTGTGCCTTGGACCCGTAGCCCGTCCTCCCGAAGCCCACCAGCGCGATGTCGTCGTGCTGGCTGCGGCCGGCGGCGAATTGCTTGACGACCTTGACCACCTGCTCACCCAGCTCCCGGGGGGAGTAGGCCTCCCCTTGCACGGCGGCATAAACCCCTTTCGTCTGCAGCTGGACGTCGTTGACGTCCATGGCCTCCGTGACGCCGTCGGTGAACGCCAGGATGCTGTCGCCCGGCTCCAACGCGACCTGGCACGAGGCGTACTCGAAGCCGTCGAGGACGCCGAGGGGCAAGCCGGTCACCGTCGTTGCTGATCGCCTCTTCCACGGTGCGCGTGGCGCGGTGGTAGATCAGGGGAGACGGATGGCCGGCGTTGACCAGCGTCACGGTATGGCTCCCGGGGTCGAGGATGGCAGCCACCAGGGTCACGAACCGGTCCGCGATCCCGGACTGGTTCATCAAGGAGTTGAGCTTGGTGACGGCGGCCGCGGGGTCCGGCTCCGTCAGCATGCAGAACTGGGCGTCGGCGCTGAGCTTGGCCATGAGCAGGGCCGCCACCACCCCCTTGCCGGCCACGTCGCCCAGCAGGACGGCCACGCGCTGCCGCGGCAGCAGGATGAAGTCGTAATAATCGCCGCCGATCTCATAGGCCGACTCGTAGTGGGCGAAAAACTCGTAGCCGGGGACTTCGGGCAGTCGCAGCGGCAGGAAGCCGCGTTGCACCTCGCGGGCCAACTCCAGGTCGAGCTTGAGCCGCTCGCGCGCCAATTCCAGGTGGCGGCTGTATTCCTCCAGCTCGATTTGCAGGCGGCGGAGCTTCAGGTGCGTCTCGACGCGGGCGTGCAATTCTTCCATCTGAAACGGCTTGGTGAGGTAATCCACCCCGCCGATGGCAAACGCCTTCACCTTGTCCAGCGGCTCGGTGAGAGCGCTGATGAAGATGATGGGAATCCCCTTGAGCGTGTCATCGGCTTTGAGGTGTTCGCACACCTCGTAGCCGTTCATCTCCGGCATGTTGATGTCGAGCAGGATCAGGTCCGGGGGATCGCGTCGGGCCGCCAGCAGCGCCAGCTTGCCGCTGGGAACGGGGCGGACTTTATAGCCGCGGTCCTTGAGCATGCCGGCCAGCACCTGGAGATTGGCGGGGGTGTCGTCCACGACCAAGATGCTGGCGGGTTGCCCGGCATTCCGTTTCGGCTGCTCCGGATTCATGGACGGCTCCCGTGCTGAATAAATCAAGACGTTTCTAGGTACTGGAAGCCTTCGGCCAGCCGGCGCAACCCCTGAGCAACCCGGGGGCCGCCGACTCCAAACTTTGTTACGCCGCTTACATTCACTTCGTTAGGCCGCTGGCATTGGCCTTGGTGGGCAACGAAAACCGGAACGTCGAGCCGACACCTTCCTTGCTTTCTACGGTTACCTGCCCGCCGTGTGCCTCCGTAAACGTCTTCACGACGGCGAGACCCAGGCCGGTTCCGCCCTCATTCTGCGGATCGGTTTCTCCCTTGTCGAAGACTTTTTCGAGAAGCTCTTCGGGAATTCCCGACCCATTGTCGCTGACCCAGTATTCAACGGCGCCTTGCTCGCCAAGTTCCCGTGCCCCAATGATAATCTCACCTCGGGGCGTGTACTTAATTGCGTTTGCGATCAAGTTCTGAAATACCCGCCTCAACAAACCCGCGTCTGCATAGACGACCAGGTCGTCGGGTACCATGTTGATTAGTTGGGTACTGGCGGTTCCTGCCACCGGATGGAGATCGTGAATGAGGGCCTCAACAAGGGGCCACAAATCAAACTCGCGCCTTTCCAATTTCATCCCGATTTCCGTTTGGAGATTTGTGTTTTCCTCCATCACCTTGCCGACCAACGCTTCGAGATGCAGCACGTTGCGACGCAGGCTTTTCAACATCTGGACTGCTTCAGGGCTGCCGCCGCTCGCCGGAAGTGTCATCTCCAGGACTCTCCCAGCCATGGAAATGGCATTCAGTGGAGTTCGGAGATCGTGTGCCACAAAGGCGAGATACTCTGCCCGGCGCCGCTGCACCTCCAGCGCGCGCTGAGTGGCAAAAGTCTGCAACGCCACGCCGATCGCATGGTTGAAGGCCAGGTTAATAATGTGGAAAGGCTTCCCTTGCAGGTTCAGACCGTTTTCGTCGGCAAGATCGTGGATACAGCCGCGGAGGATGTTGTACTCTGCAACGACCTCTTCAATATCAAATGCGTCCTGGACACGCTGCAGACCATGAGCTGGCGGACTGCCTTCGCGGAGCGATTCTGGGATCGTCTGCTCGGACTTTGATTGGAGTGCGGCAGCCAATTCGTCAAGCAATTCAGGAATGTGATCGTCAAGCGTTGGGATGTCAAGGTGTCGCGCGGACGGGAGTTGCCGCACCTGTTGGCGCCACCGCGAGATTAAGGCGTAGCGATCCCGCTTGACGAGCTCTATCAGTTTGTCCAGTTCGTTGATGGCCATCTCACGAAACTTCACGCGGGGTTTGTCGAGGCTCTATCGGCCTGAAGGTAAGCTTAGTGGGTACGTTTCTCCGGATTCAAGGGAGGCTGCACTGCTGAATAAATCAAGAAGTTTCTGGTATTGGAAGCCCTCGGCCAGGCGGCGCAGCCCCTGAGCAATGCGGGGATCGCGGGCTTCGACCTCCTGGATCTTTGCCAGCAGCTGGTCCAGATCCGCAGTGATGACGGCTTCACGCATCGGGTGGATGAGGTCTTGCGGCCAGCCCGCCAGGGACTCGGGTGTGAGCTCGGCCGCTTCCTCCTGGGCCGCGGCTGTGGGTTCCTCGGCGTAAACGTACTCCACCCCCAGGTGGGCGTGAATCTTCTGGAACAGCTCGACTTCCCTGAACGGCTTGCTGATAAAATCGTCGGCGCCGATCTCCATCAACTCCTGGCGGTTTTCGTCCATCGCACTGGCAGTCACAGCGATAATCTTGGGGTCCTCGCCGCCGGCCATGGCCCGGATCCGGCGGATCGCCTCATGGCCGTCCATCACCGGCATGCGGAAATCCATCAGGATCAGATGGGGCCGCCATTCCTCAAACTCCTGGACGGCTTCCGCTCCGTTGGTCGCCAGCCGGATCTCGAAACCGACGGGGGCTAGAAGCTGCGCCAGTAGTTGGCGGTTATCCTCGATGTCGTCGGCAATCAGCACCCGGCACGTCGCCTGCCCGGGCTGGAGCCTCAGGACATGCCGGGGCCTGTCTTTCGCTTGAACCGCCTGGGCCTCCCCCTCCTTCAAAGGCAGGTGAATCGACGAAGACGCTGCCTTTGCCGACCTGGCTGCTTACCGTGATGTCTCCGCCCATCAGGCGAACAAACTCCCGGCTGATGGCCAAGCCCAGCCCCGTACCGGTCCCCGCCTGTTGCCCGGTCTTGGTCTGCTCGAAATGCCGGAACAACTTGTCCTGGTCGTCTGGCGAAATGCCCGGGCCCGTGTCCTCGATTTCGACCCGGAGAAAAGGTCCCGTCGCGCCCGCGCGGTCCGCGCGCACGCGCAAGCCGATGCCGCCCTGCTCGGTAAACTTGACGGCGTTGCCGAGCACGTTAATGAAGACCTGGCGCAGCTTGTTGATATCGGTCACGATGTATTGGGGGACATCGCCGATCATCTCCACCGAGAACGATAACTTCTTCTCATCCGTGCGGACGCGGAACATCATCTCCAGGTCTTTGAGCAGGGCGGGCAGGTCGAACGTGGAGGGGTTCAGGGTCGTGCGGCCCGCTTCGATCTTGGACATCTCCAGGATGTCGTTGATCAGGGCAAGCAGATGCTCGCCGCTCCGGTTGATGGTTCCCAGGTACTGGCATTGTCGGGGGGTGAGGTCCTGGTCGCGGAGCATCAGCTGGGAGAACCCGAGGATGGCGTTCATGGGGGTGCGGATTTCGTGCGACATGTTGGCCAGGAAGACGCTCTTGGCGCGGTTGGCTTGCTGCAACGATTGCTCGTAGCGTTTGCGTTCGGTGACGTCGCGGGCGGCGGCGAACACGCCCTGCAGCTTCCGGTCGCGGTCGTGGAAGGTAGTCGCGTTGTAGGACACCACGGTTTCCTTGCCGTCCCTGGCGCGCGCGGTGAGTTCGTAGTCGGTGAGTTTGCGTTCGCCCAGCACCAGCTTGATGCCGGCCTCGGCTCGCTCCGGGTCGGTGAAGTAGTCCTTGAACGGCGCGCCGATCAGCTCGTCGCGCGTGCATCCGGTGAGCGCCTCCATCTGCTTGTTCACGTCGGTAATGATGCCGCGCGGATCGGTGGTTATCAGTGCATCAATGTTGGATTCAATAAGCGAGCGCGTGTAGAATTGTTGATCGCGCACGCGCTGGTCGAGCAGCATCCGCTCGGCTTCCACCTGCTTACGTGCGGTATTATCGGTACCGATCAACAGATAACCGATGATTCCCCCTTGGGCGTCGCGCAGCGCCGTGACCGACACGATGGCCGGAAAGCGGCTGCCATCCTTGCGGATGTAGGTCAATTCGTAGATGTCCTCGATCCCACGCGAGGCCTTGAAAACCAAGGCCTCAAATCCCGGCGTGATCGTGGTCCCAAGCTCGGCGCTCAAGGCTTTGGCGCGCGTAATCACTTCCTGCGGATCAGAAATGTCGGCCGGGGTAATCTTGTTCATCACGTCGGCGGCCGTATAGCCCAGCATGCGCTCGGCGCCGACGTTGAAGATTTGAATGACGCCCTTTTCGTCGGTGGCGATGCTTGAGAAGTTGGCGCTGTTGAAAATGGCGTTCTGCAACGCACCTGCCTTGAGCAACGCCTCTTCTGCCTGCTTGCGCGGTATTATCGGTGCCGATTAACAGATAGCCGATGATTGCGCTTTGATCGTCGCGCAGCGCCGTGACCGAGACGACTGCCGGAAAACGGCTGCCGTCCTTGCGGATGTAAGTCAGCTCGTAGATGTCCTCGATCCCGCGTGCGGCCTTGAAGACCAGCGCCTCGAAGCCCGGGGTGATCGGGGTGGCGAGTTCCAGGCTCAACGCAGCGGCACGCGCGATCACCTCCTGCGGATCGGAAATGTCGGCCGGGGTAATCTTGTTCATCACGTCGGCGGCCGTATAGCCCAGCATTCGCTCGGCGCCGACGTTGAAGATTTGAATGACGCCCTTCTCGTCGGTGGCGATGCTCGAGAAGTTGGCGCTGTTGAAGATCGCGCTCTGCAACGCCCCGGCTTCGAGCAGCGCTTCTTCCGCCCGCTTGCGCGCGGTCACGTCTTCCATGGCCAGGACCAGCAGCTCGCCGTGCTGGCCCGCCTGGAGCTTGCGGGCGTTGAGCAGCATCACCCGGCGCCCGATGACCGGGAAGGTGTGCTCGAGCTCGAAATCGTTGAAGACGGAGCTCTTGGGGACGATGTCTTCGAGCAGTCGTCCGCAAGTCGGGAATGTCCCACTGGCCGTTGCCCAACTCGTAAATGAGCCGGTCCTCCGTTTCTTCGGCGGAGACGTGAAAGGTTTGATAGAAAGCGCGGTTGGCGGACTGAACGCGCAAGGTGGTGTCGAGAATCAACAGGGGCTCACGCACCGTATCGACGATGTTCAACGCATAGTTCTGAATATCCTCAACCAGTGGTTCTTGGTTCATCAGCGCTATCCTTCGGTTTGGTTCTCGACGCCTTGCTCAACCCGGCCCGCCGTGGCCGAGACCGACCTCGACTGCGGGACAATAGGATTTCCGGCGGCTTGCTGCACCCAAGCGGAATCAATGTGAATCACGGTGAACATGTCGCGGACTTCCAGCGACTCAAGTAGAAGCTTCGATGCCGGGAGGCGGCGCATGGGTGTTCCTATTAGTTGAACGGCTTCCGAGTTGCATCTACGCACCGGGATTGTAGATTTCGATGGTAAGTTGGCTACAGTCTCAGCTAGTGGGAGTTTTTCTGCCGGGGGCGAAGTCGATAGAATGGGTTGTTGTCCGGAGGTGTCAATCGTTCCGCATTCACTCGCAGCTCGTCTCGGTCGCAGTCCCTATACCGAAAGGGACGTTGTTCGATTGAGATGACCGCGACGATCTGGACCAAGGACTGACGCTGAAGCGATTCCGCCGGCGAATCGGCGAACCCGCTCGGGCGAGAAAAGTGAGAAGAGGGCGTCGCTTCCTGCGTCACCCTCCCCTCGGCCTAGGCCAAAGCTCGCGTTTAAGTGCATACAGCTGAAACAAGCTTAGCCGCTCGCCATCAGGCGGCAAGAGCACGAACGAACAGCTGCACATTAGTCCGCGAGTGCTTTTCGTAAGTGTTCATCCGCGCGAAGGAATTCTTTGATCACCATTATCGCCACGGCCGAACTCCAGACCGACATCGGACTCAACGAAGAGCGGTTGCGGACGATACGCGGGCGACGCTCGGGGAGGCTTCGTCCCGCGCCGGCGGCTTGGCGCGTAAGGGAATTGCTGTCGTTCGCTACGATCGGCGCGGCGTCGGCAGGAGTGCGGGGGCCGCACCAAAGGAGGAAGACTCCGACGTGCCCAAAGAGTCGCGATCCGTGGGACCGGAACCCGGCAGGAGAATGACCACGGGAGGCCTGCGCAGCGGCACTTGGGCCGTTTGCATTTGCTACAGAAAGGCGCTACAATGCGCTCCGCCTGCTATTCATCGCTTGAGAGATCCTCGTGCGGCGCATCGCTTTCACGCTGATCGAGCTGCTCGTCGTCATTGCCATCATCGGCATCCTGATCGCGCTCCTCTTGCCGGCCGTTCAGCGAGTCCGCGAAGCGGCGAACCGGGCGCGCTGCTCCAACAATCTGAAACAGATCGGAGTAGCACTACACTCCTACCACGGCGTCTACGGCACGCTGCCAATCAGCACCAGTCCGTGGTCCGAACCGAAGAAGCCCGCGGCGCCCTACACAGGCCGCGGTTGGATTCTTCGGGTGCTGCCCCATCTGGAACAGGAGCCGCTCTACCGGCAGTTCGAGTCGAGCGTGACGGGGAATTTCTTCAGCGGCGCCGGGCTCGCCAATCCGGCGTGTCACCCCGGAATGAAGGTACAATTACCTGTGCTTCAGTGTCCCTCGGACCCTTCCGTACGTCTGTTGTCCGCGACCCAGTTTCAATGGATCAATATTGGCGTGGCCCTGACGAGTTACAAAGGGGTCATTGGGGACACGAAAGTCGGCGGCAACGCAAGTATTCACCCTGGTACGATGCCCGATTGCCACAGCACGAGCGGATGCAACGGCTTGTTTTACCGCAACACTTATCAGGAACCCGTGCGCTTCGGCCAGGCTACCGACGGACAGAGCAACACGTTCATGGTCGGCGAGGATGTGCCGGAGCACAACAACCATTCCGCGGCGTACTACGCCAACGGCGATTGGGCTTCGTGCCATGCACCCCTGAACTATTTCCCCAGCCCGCCAACACCCGATTCCTGGTGGAACGTCATGTCATTCCGGAGCCGACATTCCGGCGGCGCACATTTCGCGATCGCCGACGGCGCGGTTCGGTTCGTCGCCGCCACCATTACGCACAGCACCTACCGCGCACTAAGCACGAAAGGCGCCGGGGAGTTGGCGGAGATCCCGTAACGAAATGGAATTCGGGCACGTGACCAAGCTCACGTCCACCGCCCAGCTAAGGATGAATGGGTGCGGAAAATCGGGCTAGTGACGCGACGACATAGCCGAAATATTCTTGCACGAGCCGGGGATCAGGTGGATTCTAATTCTTTCGGATGGTATTGGATCACGGCGTCAGTTGTTCTGGTCATCGACCTGGGTACTTCCGCGCACGTCGTGCTTCACAAACGCGATCACCGGTCGGCCATCGGCTGGGTTGGTGTGATCTGGCTCGTGCCTCTGGTCGGCGCTCTCCTCTACTTTTTGGCGGGCATCAATCGGATCCAGCGGCGAGCCAACCGATTGCGGCGACGGCATCCAGTGAAGCGAGCAAAGTCGCTCTGCAAAGATGCAGTCGCCGTGTTCTCCCAGGCTTTTGTCCCCGATGTGTCTCAGTTGGCTCCTTTGGCAAGGCTGGTCAGCAGTGTGACTGGGAAACCGCTCTTGGCCGGGAACCAGGTCCAGCCACTCCGTAACGGCGAGCAAGCCTACCCCGCCATGCTCCGCGCGATCCACGAGGCAAAGCAATCTGTCGCCGTCAGTACGTACATTTTCGACAACGACCGGGCGGGCAAGCTCTTCGTGGAAGCCTTCCGGCAGGCGTTGGCTAAAGGCATTGAAGTGCGGGTTTTAGTCGACGGCATCGGGGTGCATCACTCATGGCCTTCGGTCATCGGACCGCTTCGGAGCGCCGGCGTACGCGTCTCTCAATTCTTGCCGACATTGCTGCCTTGGAGTTTTACTTACGCCAACTTGCGCAGCCATCGTAAGATCTTGGTAGTGGACGGAAGGATTGGTTTCACCGGCGGCATGAATCTCTACGAAGGACATTACCTCACGCCATCAATGCATCAGTCCATTCAGGACATGCACTTCAGGGTCGAAGGTGCCCGCAGTCGCATTGCTGCAAGAAGTCTTCGCCAACGATTGGGAGTTCTGCACCGGCGAGCACTTGCGAGGCGAGGGCTGGTTTCCCGAGTTGGAAGCACGTGGGGCCGTTTTGGTCCGAGGTATCACGAGTGGTCCCGACGCCGATTTCGAGAAATTGCGCATGATCTACCTTGTGCGCTCGCCTGCGCGCGCGATTCTGTGCTGATCCTGACACCCTATTTCTTGCCGGACACTGGGCTAATCGCGGCACTCAACACGGCCGCCCTGCGTGGAGTCCGGGTCGAAATCCTTCTTCCCGGTCAAAGCGACCACCGCCTCGTTCAGTGGGCATCCACCGCGCAGCTACGGGAGGTCCTGGAATTGGGGTGCCGGGTGTGGCTCACGCGCCCCCCGTTTGACCATACCAAATTAGTCCTCGTGGATGGCGTTTGGACTCTTCTCGGCTCGGCCAACTGGGATCCGCGTAGCCTGCAACTGAACTTTGAATTCGACCTGGAATGTTATGACGCCGCGTTGGCCACCGCACTCGAAACAGTTGTCTCGCAGAAACTCGAACACGCCCAGCGTCTCACACTGGCGGACTTAGACAATAGAAGCTTGCACGTAAAGCTCCGCGACGGCATGGCGAGGCTCTTGACGCCGTATCTGTAGCCCACAACGCATCGAGGAGATACCACGCTTTTCGAAGCGCCGACGCCGCGGCAGCGTGCGCACCGTATGGTCAATTTAGTGTGCGCCGTGCAAAGACGGCGATTCCCCGTGAGTGCAATCTCACCCGGCGACGGGTCGCTCCAGCCGGAAGCAATCGGAGCGGCGGAGGAGGTAACAAATCCGTCGAAGCCTCGGATGGAACGAGTCACCTCTGGGAGACTCAGCGAGCAGGCAGGCCGAAACGTGAGTGAACACCAAGCAGGCCTCGAAAGACCGAAACGCAAGAGCCGACCTGGCACTAAATCAGGGAAGGCCGCCGTCGACTGGGGAAGAAGCGACAGGTGCACCCAGCGATCTTGCCGGGGTAGTGGTGTCGGCATGTCTGTACGAGGGAATCGAACGTAACACGGGAAGCCCTTGCGGTGAGAGCGCGTGACTCTCAACTGGACGCTCGCGAGAGACAGGCCGGGCCGTCAAGGGCGGCGGAGAGGTCCGTATGAGCGCTGAAGCCGGGTAATGCCGGTGGAGCAAAGGGGCCTCAGTTCAAGGACAACGTCCGAAGTGGCGACAACCAGGAGATTGGCGTGAGCCTAACACCTCCACCGACGGTTGGGAAGCTACAGAAGGCGTTACACGCCAAAGCGAAGGGATGTCCCCAGTATCGGTTCTACGCGCTGTACGACAAGATTTACCGAGCGGATGTGCTGGAATACGCCTATCGCATCAGCCGAGCCAACGGCGGTGCGCCGGGAGTGGATGGCCAGACGTTCGAGGACATTGAGGCGTATGGACGTGAACGATGGCTGCGGGAACTGGCGGAAGAATTTCGAACCTACCGGTATCGGCCGGAGGCCGTGCGACGGGTGCACATCCCCAAGCCCGGTCAACCCGGCCGGAGCCGTCCGCTAGGCATTCCAACGGTGAAAACTCGCGTGCTCATGACGGCGGCAACGCTCGTGCTCGAACCCATTTTCGAGGCGGACTTGCAGCCGGAACAGTATGCGTACCGGCATGATCGTGGCGCGTTGGATGCGGTAGGCCACGTCTACCGGCTACTCAAGGCACGACATTGGGAGGTCATTGACGCTGATCTGTCCGGGTACTTCGACGGAATTCCGCATGCGGCGCTTTTGAAATCGGTGGCGCGGCGCATCAGCGATCGGCACGTGTTACGGCTGATCAAACGATGGCTCCAAGCTCCGGTGGAAGAAATCGACGAACGCGGATACCGACAACGAACGACCCGCAATAAGGACGAAGGTTGTGGCTGCCCCCAAGGCGCCCCGATCTCACCCTTGTTGGCTAACCTCTACATGCGTCGGTTCGTTTTGGGTTGGAAGATCATGGGACACGAGCAGCGACTTCGGGCCAAGATCGTCAACTATGCGGATGATTTCGTGATTTGCTGTCAGGGCACTGCGACGCAGGCAATGGCAGTGATGCGCGAGATGATGCACCGCTTGCAGTTGACCGTCAATAACCAGAAGACGCACATCTGCCGGTTGCCTGACGAAACGTTCGATTTTCTGGGGTACACGTTCGGGCGTTGCTATTCGATGCAGACGGGCTTTCGCTTCATCGGCCAACGTCCGTCCAAGCAGGCGATTCTTTCCTTGTGCGAACGGATGCGCATCGAGACCCGCGCCGCGACGTGGACCAAGGATGTATCGGTCATCGTCACGCGGTTGAACCAAATGCTCCGGGGTTGGGCCAATTACTTTTGCCTGGGTCCCGTGAGCAACGCGTATCGACAGGTGACGAATCATGCCCGACAACGTCTCCGCCTATGGTTATGCCGAAAGCACGAGCGGCCCGGCATGGGATACACACGCTATCCCGACGCATACTTGCATGCCGAGTTGGGATTGATCTCCCTACGACTCGTGGATCGGAACGTCCCGTGGGCTCAAACGTGATTCCTTGTCCGAGAGCCGGATGCGGGAAATCTGCATGTCCGGTTCGACGAGCGGGAAGTGGAAACGGAGTATGGCAGGCGGTTACTGAGCCACGAACGGGGAAACCCTGACACGGAACGCAAGCCGAAGCCTAAACCACCGCGCCACTTCTCGACTCTACCAGCCGAGCGGAAACGTCGTGATTCGAGAGTTTTCGGCACTGGCTGCGAACAATTCTCCGCCGAGACAGGCTTCTCAACAATCGACTCGCCCGGCGTCGATGGCGATTCGAATGCAGATGACCACTTTGGCACCGCGCTGGCCGCCGGCGATTTCACCGGCGACGGTTTCATGGATCTGGCCATCGGTATCCCCCGCGCCGACACCGGCTCAAGTCCGGGCGGCGGCGTCAGCGTCCTGCACGGCTCGGTCGCTGGGATTACCGCAGCCGGCAACAACTTCTTGGTCCCCGGCACGCCATTCGATGTCTTCGGCGCGGCCTTGGCCGTCGGCGACTTCACCGGCGACGGTAAAGACGATTTGGCCGTGGGAGCACCCGGCCATCCCGCCAATGGCGGCCGGCGCCCTCTATGTGGTTTTTGGCGACGCCGCCGGACTGAGCATGACCAACAGTGACATGCTTACGCAGTCGGATGTTCCCGGCCAAACCAGCGAAGAAAGTGACTTTTGGGGCCGGGCCGTCGCGGCAGGCGATATAAATGGGGACGGTTTCGACGATCTCTCCATCGCTGCACCATTAGAAGAAATCCTGGGTGTCTCGATGACCGGCATCGTCAACGTCTTGTTCGGCTCCAGCACCGGCATGAACACGAACGACGCGGTGACGATCACGCAAGAATCCACCGGCACCGGCAACACCTCTGAAGAAGGCGACGCGTTCGGGTGGCAACTGGCCATGGGAGACTATAATGGCGACGGCAAGGCCGACCTGGCTATGGCTGCCCCGTCCGAGGGCCTCGGCGCCATTAACGAGGCGGGCATCGTCATCGTTCAATACGGGGACGATTTCCTGAACGGACAAGAGTGGAATCAGGATTCGCCGGGCATCGAAAGCGAGGCCGCCTCCGAAGAAGGATTCGGGTCGGGGATTGGGTGGTAAGACCACTGCCGGTGTCAGCGCAGAACGCGCACAAGTCCGTTCCGTCGCGACCGTTCACGGTGTCATTCCACCAGTGTGCACCTCGAATGGAGCACGTTAGTTCCCGAGGAAGCCCCGCATTAAGTCGGCCGACACCCGATCGTTTTTCGGAAGTTGCAGCCTGCGCACCCGCGTGTACGGCGCACAGGCTAGGACCTGACCTCTTTTCCTCCCCGCGGGCTGGAGCGTGGGCGAGTTGCGGCTGCCTGCCCCTTTTACATGGTTGGATGGCGAGGTGATTTCATTGCTCGCCGCGATGCCGTGACCTAAAGTTACTTCAGTTCTGAAATGCCGTGCGTGCGGAACGAGGCCGATAGAAAAAAAACTTGTGGAGGAGCCGCAGCGGCGACGTCAAATCATGAAACAGATTTTCTGCGCACTGTTCTTCGGGGCCTGCTTTGCGCTTGTGGGATATATTGCCGTCGAGGGCAACATTCCCCCGTTACACCTCCTCGGTAGGCCCGCCGGCCCCATCGCCTGCGGTGTGTTGGGGCTTGGAGTAGGATTCTGGCTGGGGAATCGGTAAGCTTAGCGCCCTGCTCGCACGCACTTAGCTACAACGACTTCAACGCAGCCTGTACTCCGTCCAACAATTTTGAAACGTCGGCTGCCGATCGGCGGCGGAGTTAATTCCATTCGGGCAAAACAAGTAGCGTTGAATGTCGGAACAGAGGGCCGTAAGTCTCGGAGATTCGGACGGTACCTGTAGGAATCTAAATGGATTCAAGCCATGGGCGAAATTCTGCACTGCCAGTTGCTGTATGCAGGCTTCCTGAAGGTTTTCCTCCGAAGGGCCCGCCTGTGGTTTCGGCCGAAGAGATTCAGGCCGAGCTCGGGTCCGTTTTTGAGATTATCCGTTTACGTGAATTTGCCTCCCCCAGCTTCCGACATCGACGTGTGTCGATATCCAAGAATCGGGCTACCGTTCAGCGCGCCCGAAACCCGGCGAAAGCAACTGCGGCGCGCATTGGTGCGGACCACGGCGCAGCCATTGCAGGGATCGTGGCACGATCAGGCTCGGTTTGACGAGAGAGGATTAAGGTTGTGCCGCGGCACGCTGCTGGAGCCGTCACGCGCGCGTGATCGGCGATGGTTGGTGGACCATTACAGGCGCCGCATGCCATGACACACAGCTCAACGATCTAGCAATCCATGTCTGATCCGGAGAACGCGACCTGAGCCGTCTGACGATTGTCCTCGTCGGGCGAATCTAGCATGTGGCGCGCAGGACATCTTTTAGCCATGCAGGAATGTCGGCCGGGTTATCGGAGCGCGCGACAAACCGGGCGAGGCCGGAGAAGGCGAACGCCAGGTCATCGCGAATGTTCTTTTCTTCTGAGCGGCGTTCAAAGGCAGCGCTGGCGAAGAAGCGAGCTGCGCCTTCTAATTGCGTTACCGTCAGCGGCACCGAACGCACGCAATCGAAGAGCTCCGGGAGGGGAGTTCGCAAGAGAAGCAATTCGGGCACGGTTTCGTACGCGGGGTAACCCGACCACGGACCGGACCAGCTTGCGTCCGCGGGAGGAATATCGTCGAGTGTTAATTCGTCATCAAGTATCAACATTTCAAATGTCGTCCACGTCCGCCGTTATCAATACCGCAAGATTGTGCGTCGGAAGAGCGTTTCCGTGGTCGAAGGAGATTGGGATTCACTCGACTATTCGCGGTCACGGTGTTGTCCGGCCGCCTTTCACAGGCGGCCAAGAAAATATTCGTCGCCGGGGCACCAGCTTCGTTGTTGCGACGAGCCTAATGTGGAATCTCCCAGCCTGTTAGTATCCCCACCGTTCTATCGAACGCCAGCGGTCCTTTAATCGCGTTATCGACGAGGAACGCGATCGCGCCGACACCGCAAGGTCCTGTCTGACTAAACGAGACAACTCCGCGACGATTGGTTCTTCCCGCGACCGGCGCGTTCGTCCAATAGTCGTCAAGGAATCGGCCACTGACCACAACCCCTCGAAGTTTCGTCCCGGTCTCGCTTGTAATCGTCAGGTTCACGCTTGCCTCGTTGTACGCGTTGCCATCCTGCGTACAGTGGTCGGGATCGTTCGGGTCCTCGATAAACTTCGCTTTGACCACCAGGCTGCTTACCTGGATGCACCCCGTTGTACAGCCCTCGGTCGGCGTCAGCCGCACCAGCCTTTGGCTCTGGCCAATTATGAACTGCGATAAGATCTGTCCCTCGCTGTTGATCGGGCCGCCGAGAGTGATGCTGCCGGCTTGGTAGGCCGGGGACAATAAGCCGATAAGAGGCTGCGTGGTCCCGTCGGGACCGTGAGCAATCACGCCATTCCCCAATACGGTAGCTGTTACGTCCCCAGCGAGGTTGATCGACCCCACGCCGTACTTTGAAAGATTGCCCTGCCCGGTGAACGAGATTTGTTGCCAGGTTCCTTCGTGATGGAAACGAAAGAGGTAGCGGAGGTTCTGAGAACTGGTTGAAACAAGAAAACGGGCCTGGTCTCCGGCGTCGTTGATTGCAGTCTGGTAAGTCCCCGGAAGATAGAAGCCCGTCGGCGGGGATGGCATCGCAATGACACTGCTCGGATCTTCCAGCTTGTACCAGAAGCCCGGAGTGGCCACCGCGCCTCCCGGGCTCAAAGCGATGGGTACTTCGTCCGGAAAGCCTTGGGTGGATAGGTCGACCATCCCCGTCGACTCAGTCCACATGAACGGCGACCCGTTCGGAGGAAAATTCGATGTGGTGGACCAGCCGACTACCCGCCCCAGGTTGTCGATCCCCGTGGCGTCGGAAATGCTGGTACCTGGCAACGTGCCAACGTCGATGGCCTGGTAGGTGCTGCCGTTCGGCTTCCACACGACAGCGTGAGTAGTGGTTCCGGGGAAGCCCGCGAACCCGGCCACCCAGCCGTGGTTGTTAATGCTTCTCACGGTGATTCCCGGCAGGCCAGGGACGTCGGGGAGAACGATTCGTTCACTGCCCCGCCAAACGACCGTCTCGAGCGGCGGAAGGCAGAAGGGACCGCAGCCTGTATCGGGATACGAGGTCCCGGTCACATCTCCCGAGTCGTTCATAGCTGCCCCCGTAGCCGCGGTCGAGACAAAATCCGCGGCATAAACCGTGGGCGGCGCAGTCTTGCCATTGCCGTCCGGCGAGACGGCGGTGTCACCGATCTCGACCGCTGCTGATGAGACGTTCACGGAGGGTGGCACCATCGTCGAAGTCGAGTGGCGAACCGATGCCACCACAGCAGTCAACATGCCTGGGACTTCGACAGTGTCCCTACGAATCACTGTTTCCATTCGCTGGAAAGTGCCACCAACTCGGGAACCAGACCGCGATCGAAACGGGTCGGGGAGAGGATCGACCTCCAGCTGCGAATGCTGAAATGGATCTTCGTCTAGTGGCGATTGAAGACGGCTGAAAACGGCCGCTTTCTCTTGGGTTAGGGCCTCTTTGTCTTCTGCGATTGCGTTGGGTAGCATGTCCAGAGTGAGTAAGGGATCTGCCGTCTTGACAATCGAGTCACTCAACAGGAATTCATCCTGCGTGTCACTACAGGTGAGCGACCAACCCCACATTATTCCCCCTAATGCATCACCCGGCGGCAGCCGATCTTCAAGGATCTCAAGACGCGGCGAATAGACGAAAGACCTTACAGTACAAATCGAATGAATGCCGTTCATGGGGCGACGATAGGCGGTGGAGCGCGTTTGTCGCCGAGCGATTGGGGCAGCGAATGAGAGAAACCGAAACATGTCTGCATCCTCCGTCGAGAAGTTGTTTTCGGTACGGCGAACATTACCGAGTGTGTGCGTCGCGTCTAGCACGGTCATAGCAGCTAAATTCGTCGGTCATGTTTAGCTCCTTTGGATGACAAATCTAATGATGCTCATGCGAAAGATGGTTGCGTGAGCGACTTCGGGTCTTATGGGTCAGTCGATCTCCTGATAACTCGGTCCAAATGCCCTGAAGCCAGTGCATATTGTCCTTTGAGAGCGGGCGCGAGCGTAAAAATGCGACCGTTGGCCGCGATTCGCCCAGCTGGGTTTCGAGCAGTCTCCGCAAGTCGGGAATGTCCCACTGGCCGTTGCCCAACTCGTAAATGAGAGCCGGTCCACCGTTTCTTCAGCGGAGACTTGAAAGGTTTGATAAAAAGCGCGGTTGGCGGACTTAACGCGCAAGGTGGCGTCGAGAATCAACAGGGGCTCACGCACCGTATCGACGATGTTCAACGCATAATTCTGAATGTCCTCAACCAGTGGTTCTTGGTTCATCAGCGCTATCCTTCGGTTTGGTTCTCGACGCCTTGCTCAACCCGGCCCGCCGTGGCCGAGACCGACCTCGACTGCAAGGATCAAGATGTCGCCCGGGCACTCGCGGCGCCACCCACCCCACGATCTCCGGCCGGGCGGCGGGCCTCGGGTTTTCTCCTTGGTTCCGATTCACTTCACGGAAACCGCGAGGCTCGTGTCTCGGACGTGAGCCAGACTGGAAACCAGGGGCGCGATCTGGGTTCGTGCCTCCAGGAGGGTGACCGCCACCAGGTCAGCTCCGGCGGCCAGAAGTTCTTCCCTCCTTTGTCCCGCGTTGTCTGGCAGCCCCCAGCGAATGACAACGATCTTCTGATGGGGGAACGAGGCCCGAAGGCGCTTGCAGAGATACCGGGCCTGAGCCAAACCCCCCGGAGTAAGCGCGCCGACGCAGACCACGTCCGGGCTTTCGCCCCGATCCGCGAAATGTCGTTCAGCGCGCGCATCTTGGCCCGAGAGCACCTCTGTCTGATACCGGTCGGGGTCCAGCAGCCGACGCAACATCTTCAGAGCCAGCTCATCCGACTCGTCGCAGGCCGGGCAGGCGAGCACCAGGATTTTCTGCCCGGCGGGCTCGGCTGACACTTCCGGGGTTGCTTCGACCGAGTCGGCTGGGCGCGGCGGCGCGAACTCCAAGTCGTCAAGGATCGCTCTGGTCACCTGGAAAATGAAACGCTCGTCGTCCGGGCTCAACCCGCCGCTGTCGCGGTCGCGCTTGGCCAGGACCAACGCGGGCACCAGCACATCGTCGTAGACCGTCTCGGGCGGATGGGCTTGCAAGTACGCGTTCACCACGTCGGTGGCCTCGTCCTGGTCCCGGGCCAGGAGTCGCTGATAGTACGTGAATTCTGGGTCCATGACCGACTTGGCGCCCAGCAGCACGCCGAGGAACTCCAAGCGCGGTACGTAGCGACCGAGCACCACCAGGCAAGCAGTCAACGGCGTGGACAAGACGAGTCCGATCGGTCCCCACAGCCAGGTCCAGAAAGCCGCCGCCACCACGAGCGCGATCGGCGAGACCCCTGTGCTGTGGCCGAACAGCAGCGGCTCGACGGCGTACGCGGTGGCCAATTCCAATACCACCACGAAGGCGAGCACCAGCAACGGCAGCGTCCAGGTGGGGGTGACGACCACACTGAAGAGGAGGATGAGACCGATCGTCAGCCAGGTCCCCACATACGGAACGAAGCGCAGCGCGGCCGACAGGATCCCCCACAAGAGCGGGTAGGGCACGCCGATCACGAAGAGGCCGAGGCCGAGCGTCAGCCCGAAGCTGGCGTTGACGACCAGCGTCATGAGCAAGTAGCGGCTGAGGCCACGGGCGGCTTCCTCGAAAGCGCGGGTCGTGTGGATCATTCGGCTCTGCCCGATAAGTTGCACCAGCCGGTTACGCAGTTCCTCGCGCTGGATGAGCATGAAGACCACCAGCACCACGACCAGGCCGGCGGTGATCAGAAACTCGGCCGTCGGCGCGGCCACCCGTTCCAACGTGAAGGCGCTGGCAGGCTGCACGCGTACCGCGAGGGGCTCCTCCGGACTCCCCTTGTTGGTCTTTTCCCGTTTCGGGTCGCCCTCGGGGACTTCCTTCAGCATGTCTTCGAGATCCTGCAGCCATCTTCCCTTGCCTACCTCGCGCAGGCCGGCCACCTTTTGGACCACGTTTTCCTTGTACGTGGGCAACTCGGCGGCCAGCCGTTTCACTTGCAACGTCAGCGCCACACCGATGCCGCCCAGGAGCAGGAACGATAGGCAGGCGACCAGGATGACCGCAGGCACGCGTCCGAGCCCGCGACGTTGCACAACGGTGACGACCGGATTCAAGACGAATGCCAGCAGGACCGCCAGCGCCAAGGGGATGAGGACCTTTTGCGCCCAGTAGAGGGTCGCCATGACCAGCACCATCCCTGCCAGCATGATGAGGAAACGGTACGGATGCAGGGGGAAGGAAGGTGCGGCCATTAGATCAAGACCTTGTCTTCTAAACGATGTACCTGATGGCGGTCCGCAGTTGGGTAGTGATACCGTTTGAATAAAACCTGAATTGCTACAATCAATTTTAGGAGCAGAAGGGCGGGAAACGGCCACACACCGTCCGGTCATCGCGAATACAGGTTGAACCAGCGGCCGCTGGTTCTTCTTCCCGCCCTTCTGCCTAGCGCATTTCACGCTGTCTTCTTTCGATACCTAGTAGACCATCACGTTCCAGTTGACGGGCAGTGTGCGGTCAGCTGAAATAACTCCTTTCCTACCCATCGGAAAGGAGTCCGTGGTGTCCAACAAGAAGTACGTGGTAACGTTGACTGATGAAGAACGTGAACATCTCTCCCGCATGGTGTCACGGGGAAAAACGTCGGCTTTAACTCTGACGCGGGCGAGGGTACTTCTGCAAGCAGACCAGCCTGATGCCCGGCCAGCGTTAACGGATGTGGAAATCGCGGATGCGCTGGAGGTCGGGGTGCGGACGGTAGAGCGGGTCCGACAACGCTTTGTTGAGCGCGGCTTAGAAGCGGCCTTATACCGCAAGCCGCAGGACGAGCCGAGTCGGCCACGCAAGTTGGATGGCCGGGCGGAGGCGCGACTCATTGCCTTGGCTTGCTCGGCCCCTCCCGATGGACGCGCTGCTTGGACTTTGAAATTGCTGGCGGGCCGTTTGGTTGAACTGGAGGTTGTCGACGACATCTCGTACGAGACCGTGCGACGCGTCCTCAAAAAAACGCCCTGAAACCGCACCTCAAGGAGCAATGGTGCATCCCACCGACGCAGTCGGCCGAGTTCGTCGCCCGCATGGAGGATGTCCTCGACGTATATCACCGGCCGTACGACCCGTTGCGGCCGTTGGTTTGTGTGGACGAAGTGCCCAAGCAACTCGTGGAGGAGGTACGCCGACCCCTGCGTGCAGCGCCGGGGCGGCGGATGCGGTATGACTATGAATACCGCCGTCATGGGGTGGCCAATCTGTTCATGGTTTTCGAGCCGTTGTTGGGTTGGCGGGCGGTGCAAGTAACCGAGCGGCGCACGGCCAAAGACTTCGCGGAGGTGTTGCGCTGGCTGGTCGAAGAACTGCATGCCGACGCCGAGCGGGTGGTGCTGGTGGTCGACAATCTCAACACGCACACGCCGGCCTGTCTGTATGAGACATTTCCGGCCGAGCAAGCGCGTCGGATTGCGAACAAGCTGGAGTGGCATTACACCCCCAAACACGGCAGTTGGCTCAACATGGCCGAGATCGAACTAAGCGCATTGACACGCCAATGCCTCGACCGGCGTATCGGAAGCATTCCACAACTGCGTCGCGCGGTCGGGCCGTGGGAGAATGATCGCAACGAGCGAATGGTCGAAGTCAAGTGGCGCTTCACCACGCACGATGCCCGCATCAAACTCCGCCAACTTTACCCGTCACTTCCTGAGTGACGGACTACTAGTATTGCTCGTAACTGAATCCTCGGTCCGCTCAATCATTCCCTTGGACTCCATTCTCCGAAACGTCGTCCTAATGCGATGATCTTCGGCTATGTGCGTGATCTCGCGGGCCTTAGAGTTGTTGATCGTGCGGTGCGTGGCAAGATAATCCATGATGGCTTCTTCTGCCGACGCCAACTTTTCGTGCTTGAGGACAACCAACACCGAGTTGTCTCGCTCTTGAATGAGTGGTTGTTTCAGACCCAGCTTATGCATCGCATCAAATGCCGTATTAAGCCCTTCGCCAACATCTTTGTTTGGAGGATTTGGGAACTTGTTGAGTACACGGACAATCGCGCCGTTTCTAGCAAACCGTTCCGAGAGAATATTTCGCACCGTGATGTGGGCGGGGAGACGGCCCGGATTCTCTACTTCTACCCGGTTTTCAAATATCCGAATATGAACATCGTCCGCAACACTGTAGTCGCGATGCAAAACCGCATTGGTAATGATTTCGTGTAGCGCTTCCGGTGGATAAACAAACCCTTCAAGGGACTCCTTTCCCAGTTTTGGAATTCTTTCGACTTCTTTTGCCGTTGTGTCTACTGCCTCTTGGATTTGTCGGTAAAGCCACCCTTCGATTGTGATCGGATCGAATGCCAAAGCGTCACGAAAACCTTCTTTGGCAGTCGTTTTGTATCGATATAGTTTGATGCCGCAGCGTTTTGGAAGTACCGCTTGCGGCTCCTCAGCAAACAAGAGAATCCCAGCGACAGTAGGCTTCCCGCCAGAAATCAAAATCTGCTTTTTGAGCCAAGCGTCGGGCGTGGTTTGAGGGACCACCTCTCTAACGAACTCTTTTGCTGGCTCGGAATCCGTAACCAGCTCGGCGTCCACGTTTACAATCTCACTTTCGAATGACGTGAGTCCTTTCGCATACTCAAGGCGACGAATGGAATCGGAGTTTACAGGAAGACTCTGCGCACCGCGCCGCGTATATGGGATCGAGTTGGTAGCGTTAACGATCCGCTTAGTCTTGAGAATTTGAACATGAAGCACAAGCCCAGGGTGCTCATCGCATCTCATGAACTCGTAACCACAATCCTGTCCAAGGGGGAAAAGCAGTTCGAACGCTTGAAGATGCCCATTAGCTGCTTCTGGATTCTCGAATCCGCGCCACTGGCGATGCTTGGCTATTCCAACCTCATCAATCCCTATGTAGAGATCGCCGCCGTCCGTGTTGGCAAAGGCGGATAGCACTTTGGTCAAGTTTGCTGGACTTACTTCCTTGGACTTAACCTCTGAGAATTGCCCCTCTGCAACAGCGACTAACTTTTTCGCTTCATCCGCGCTAATTCGGATTACCTGCACGTCTTCTCCTTCTAACAGTAAATCGCCAACTATCAGAAGATTATGGAGACTTCAAATGCGTCAGTCAAGACATTAAGAACATTTATTGTCGTTTGAAGTTATGGGAATCCGTTAATTCGAATCGTAAGTAATTGTCAATAAAAGAGTTGCGCGAACAAATCTGAAACTGGTCTGCTCCTGAAGAAATGTACTTTGGGGAGCGGCCCGCGTCTTGGTGGCGCACCAGTCTTATAAGCTGGCGGAGGGGTCCGGCCTCGTGGCAAGGATGGGATCGAAACCCACGTTCTCCATTTAGCGTTTCTTCTTGGCGGCGCGTTTGATGAGGCTGAGAAGCGCGTCACGTGCCCAAGTGGACGTTTCTGCTTTCTGACTCTGCGCGGCCCGATCAATCGCTATGCGTTCGTCCTGGGTTAGGCGTATACGGAGAACGTTAGTTTTTGCTTCGCCTTCAGGCTTAGGAGGTCGTCCTATCATGCCCTTAATGGTAGCCACAAAAAGAAGAAAAGCAAGGTGCTTTTCTATTGACACAATACTTGTTGTGGCTACAATAAGTAGAGACAAAGAAACCCGCGATTGCTGTTAACAATCGCGGGCAACTACACTTGGCGGTTAAGCCAGAATGCAGCGTAGAGAACTTCATTCTAGCGATCCGCCACAAAGGCGAAAGGCGGATTGCTGTGAACAAGATGAGCAAGGAAAAGCGGGACATAATCCTGCGGCTGCTGGTCGAAGGCAACTCGATTCGGTCCGTTACGCGGTTGATGGGGACCAACATCCCTAGCGTTCTCCGTCAACTTGTGTGGGCGGGTCGCCGGGCGCAAAGCGTCATGGATAGGCTGTTTCAGAATCTCACCCTGGAGCACGTTGAGGCGGATGAGGCTTGGACGTTTGTCCAAAAAAAGCAGGCACGTTTGACGACCGACGAACGGACCTATCGCAGCGACATCGGCGATATGTACCTATGGACCGCGCTTGACCAGAAAACGAAACTGATTCCGACGTTCCTTGTTGGCAAGCGTTCTGCGGACAACGCGCGCCGATTCATGATGGACCTTGCGAGCTGCCTGGAATGGCCGACAATCCATGAATCGAATCCGCACGACTTCCGGCCGGGTGAGTACCGGCGGATCATTCAGATTTCTACCGATGGTTTCCCTGGATACCCGGAAGCCGTTGACCTAGCGTTTGGGCCTTATGCAAAGTTCGGTACGATCATAAAGGACTACCGGAACGCGAACATCATATACACCCCTTCCGAGATGGTTGGAACCTTCCGGCGCGGCGTAAAGGGGATAGACGAAACGGAAGAGCGGACGATATGCACCAGCCACGTCGAAAGGAATAACTTGACGGTCCGGACGTTCATCCGGCGCTTTGCCCGGCTGTCGCTCGGCTTCTCGAAAAAGCTGGAGAACCTAGAGGCAGCGATTGCGTTGCACATGGCTCACTACAATTTCTGTTGGAGGCCCGGCAAGATGCGGATTACCCCAGCGATGGCCGCCGGTGTTACGAGTCGCTTCTGGACGTTCGCGGACTTGATGGCCGAACTAGAGGCGGTTCCGGTTTGAATCAGGAACGTGTTATGGCCTTGGAAGTGGTCTTAAACAAGCCTGGGGTATACCGAATTCTGCTTGAAGAGTCGATGGAAGGAACCTACGTCAACGTTTTTGACTCCCCTGACGCAAGGGGGCCATGTCGCGATCAGCTTCAAGACAATGTCGATATGGCCAAGTGTGCGTGCCGTCAGGACTACGGCGTCAAGGACGCAGATTGGCGTGAGGCACCAGACGAACGATGGCACTGAACAACCAAATGCCAAATGGTATCACTACCCGCAGTTGACGGGCAGGTCAGAGTACAACATCCGTTTGAGACACCGCCGGTCTTCGCGACAGGTCGCTCAGGAACGCGGAGGCAGTGGAACGATGTTGGACAGGCTCGGGTTGCCAAAGAACCCGGCTGCCGCATAGCTGCCGGGCCGCTAGACAGGTTGTAATCGTTGACTTAGGCAGCCCTTCTCGAAGTCCGGATTTTTGCCTGTCGCAGGAAGTACCGAGAATCCTTACGCTCTGCGGCGGTTCCAAAAATAACCGCCACCGCCGAACAGTAGCAGCAGAACGACGACCAAAATGACGATCTCAAGAGTACCCATAATCTCTCTCTCCCACGGGCGAAAACCAGTCTGGTTTCAAAAAATAGGGTCGGAGTACGCACCGCCCATTATTCCGAATGTTAATAAACGCCGCAGCTCTCAGGACCGACAACCCAATTCGGCTTCCGGTAACGAATGCGGTTGGACACGCTTGCTCCCCAATTTCGTCGCGACGCTGTTCATCACCTCATCGATCTGGGCCGCACATTGTGGCACGGCATCTTTGATGGCATCCCGTGCCAGTCCCATGATGTAGCCGATGGCCATCCCTTTGACCTGAGTGATTTCGTCATTGAATAGGTCGAACAGGCCAGGCCGACTCGGTGGCGGTGACTGGTACTGGGGCATAGCGCCGGTGGCAAAGCTGCCGTTGCCACGCTGCTCGGTAAATAAACACGGGCTTCCTGCCCGAGGTATCTCATTCCCAGCCAAGCGATTCGGGGCCTGCCCGGAGCGCCGGCGTACCCTTAAGAACAGGCCGCCAAGTGCCAGCCCGGCAAGAAAACAACCGCCCACCATGGCCCAGGGGTGCCGCTCGACCTGATACTTGATGTCGAAGTTGCGCTTGACCGTGGCCACGGTATCCTTGGCGATCTGGATCGAATCCTCCACCGTTTCCTGGGCGCTTTGGACAGTGCCCATCACTCGATCCTCCAGCGCTTCCAGCTTCTCCGCCAAGTCGGAACGGGTGCAGTCGATCTCCTCGCGCATTTCGTCAGACGTCTGTTCAGCCAGCTCGTGTACTGCTTCCATGAAGGTTCTCCTCAGCGTTTCAAGAGTGGGGTGTGGAAGATCGACCTCCCGACACCGGCTCGCTAACCACCTGCGCGTCCTCGCGGAGCGTTTCGGCCGTCTGCGGGAGCGACAGATGCACTTGGTTGATTTGGTTGAGGCCGCAGTAGATCAACACAACGCCGAAGAGCGCGACCAAGCCTCCCACGATGCCAAAACATACCCATTCGTGGTTGGGCAGGAGATACTGCTGGAGCAGTCTCACGAGCATATAACCCAGCAAGACACCTACAACACTGCAGACCGCGAGCGCGCTGGCGAGCAGCGCCACCCCTGTCTTCGCCTTATCCCATGCCTGGGCGACTTCACGCTGGGCCAGGGCTACCTCTTGCCGGACCAATTTCTGCGCGTCCTCAAGGATGCCCCCGACTAGCGAGGCAACGCCTGGCGGTGCGTCGACCTGATGATTCTCGGACACGGGTTATCTCCTTCTCAACGTCATACCCAGCAAGCAGCCGAGCCCGAAACCGACGAGCACCGACTGGATGGGATACTGCCGAAGTATGGAGGTAAAGTCCTTGCCCATATCCTGAAGGCCGTGCCCCTCCAGATAGCGGCCGCCTGCTTGTAGGTTGTCCGCCACCGTCGCCGCGGCCGAGCCGATCACGCCATTCTGGGGAACGGCTCTGCGGACCGTGCCGCCGATTGCGTTCATCTGGTGGCCTACCGCCGCGATGCCATCGTTGGTCTTCTCCACGGCGGCCGATGCCGTCTCCTGGGCCTTGTCGGCTACGTTGGAAGCCCAATCCTGGGCCTTGTGGCTAACATTGGAGGCCACGTCTTGCAGTGTTTGGGCCACCGAGGAAGACAGTTCTTGAACCGTCCCTTTCGCCTCGTTGTCTGAGGCGGCGAACGATTTGACCTCCGTCGATTTGTCCTTCGCTTCTTGGGTCAAACTTCCGACAGCCATGAGTTGCTCCTTTTTGAAGAGGGCACGCGTGCCCTTCATAGTGAGTAGAACAAAAAAAAAGCCGACGTGGTCCAATACCCTAAGGTATTCGACCACGTCGGCATACTCGTCAACGGGCCCCCCGGCTCAGTGGGGTGCCCTTCATCTAGTCATCCGACGACTTCCACTCAAACATTGGCCGGAGCCGACTTGAACTTCGGTAGTGCTCCGCTCACAGTTTTATTGTACGCCTCGGAGCGCAGAACGCAAGTGGATCGTTGTTCCAGACGATCGCGCTTCCTCGGTCCACTGTGCGCAGGTATCTCGTAAGGTGGATCATTGCGTATAAAGTTGTTTCAACTCTGCCTCAAGTTCCGCTTTTTTCTCTCGGGCCGCCCCAGACATTCCTTCGCAGAACTTTCTGTATTCAGCCCCACCGGTCCACGAGCTTTCGACTGCATCGGCTTCCCTGTGCCACTTGGCAATCCGTTCTTTCCGACGCACGATCCTGTTCGTGATTTTCGATAACTGATCTGACTGGGGATTCACGGCGATCTACCTTCATGGAAGACCTGTCATCAGAGGCATCCCGTGGTCGGGAAGTCAGTCGAGTCGGTGTTGATAGCGTGCCGTCACCCAGGCCGAGAATTACATTGGCTGTGTTGGCGACGTCGTCGGCGATTGCCAAATCGACGTTCCCATCCGCGTTCAGGTCGGCCGTAAGCATGGCGCGGGGTGAGGCACCGGCGGTGTAGCGAATGCCCGGGTCAAGTGTGCCGCCGCGCCGTCGCTGTCGAAATCGCACACGGTCGCCCAAGTCGCATTGAGCCCGCCGAACAACGATCAACTGTCAAACCACAATAGAAATGTCCGGTCTTAGCAAAGTAGAAATGTCCTCTTGGGCAAGGAGGTACCAGGAGGACATTTCCGATGGAGCGGAGTCCAGACCGGATCGAGATGAGTCAGCGGGAACGGGATCGGTTGAAGATTATAGAGTCGGTTCGGCACGGGAAGCGGACGCAAGCCGAAGCGGCGCGACTGTTGCAACTGACGGTACGGCAAGTGCGTCGGATTCAACGCCGCCTGGAGGTTGAGGGAGACGTCGGCGTGGTCCATCGGCTCCGCGGACGGCCGTCGAATCGGCGCTTGGCGGCGGATCTGCGTGAGACCGTGTTGGCCAAATATCGCCAGCATTTTGCGGACTTTGGGCCGACCTTGGCCAGCGAGAAATTGGCCGAGCTCGACCTGGGAGTGTCGCACGAGACGTTGCGGCGTTGGCTGCTGACGGAGGGGCTGTGGCAGCGACGGCGCCAACGCGACGTGCATCGACGGCGCCGACCGCGACGCTCGTGTTTCGGCGAGTTGGTGCAGATGGACACGTCGCTGCACGACTGGCTCGAAGGACGCGGCGAGACGATGGTGCTGATGACCATGATCGACGACGCCACCAACCGGATCGACGCGGGTTTTTTTCCGGGCGAGACGGTGGAAAGCTACATGGATTTGACGGAACGGTGGCTGCGGCGGCATGGTCGGCCGCTGGCGTTGTACACCGATCGCGACAGTGTTTTCCAGTGGCAAAGTAAGGGCCGGGCGGTCGACGGCTTGACGCAATTTGGCCGAGCATTGAAGGAATTGGATGTGAGATTGATCTTGGCACATAGTCCTCAGGCCAAGGGTCGGGTGGAACGTTTTTTCGGCCTGGCCCAAGACCGGTGGGTGAAGGAGCTTCGGCTCTTAGGCGTGACGACACGGGCTCAGGCCAATGACGTGTTGCGACGGCAGTTGGTCCCCGAATACAACCGGCGGTTCACGGTCCGACCGGCGGAGAAGAGCAACGCACATCGACTGCTGGGCCTACGGAACGATTTGGCGGTGATTTTATGTCCCCAGCATCAGCGGACAGTGGCGAATGACTACACGGTGCGGTGGTCCAACCGGTTGTTTCAATTGGAGCCGCCGGCGTTGCCCGGCTTGCGTGGCGGACGGGTGCTTTTGGAAGAGCGTCGGGACGGAACGCTGCGGATCCGTTTTCGCCAACAGTATTTGAAGTGGCACGAAATCCAAGCACCAAGATCGCGTCGGGGCACCGCACCCACGATGGCTGCGAGCGGGGTGGGTGCCGGAACTCCAGTCGGGCTACGCCCTCCTTCCGTTCCGGCACCCACCCCGGTGTTGCGGAAACCATGCAAGCCGCCTCCGAATCATCCGTGGCGACGCTTTAAACTGAAGAATCCAAAAGCGGACATTTCTAATGTGCACTAAACGCGGACATTTCTATTGTGCTGGGACAGCGAACAACGATCAACTTGCGTTCCCCGCTCAGAGGCTTACAATAAGACTGGTGGTGGAGCCCTAGTGAACTTTAAGTTGGCTCCGATCAATGATTGAGTTGAAATCGTTGGAAGACTAGCTAAAGGGCAACCCGGACGTGCCGGGGCGCCAGTAGAGTAAACCGACGGGTTCGAATGCTTCAGGGCATTTGAACCCGTCGGTTTTTTTTGCTCGGAGTTCTCAACAACCTCTAGCAATAGGAGTCACCATCATGAGTGGCAAGACAGACGTAGTGAAGGGCCGACTCAAGGAAGCCGCCGGCGCGTTGACCGGCAATGACGAGCTTCGCGCGGAAGGCAAGACCGACCAGACGATCGGCAAGGTCAAGCAAATCGCCAAGAAGGCCGTCGACAAGGTCGAGCAAGCCGTGAAAAAAGTGCGCAAGTGAAGTTGTAACTGTGTGCGAACGGGAACGGGTTTGGTTTAGGGCCGAAGCCGGCCTGGTTTTCGCCCAAGCGAGAGAAAGATTATGGGTACTCTTGAGATCGTCATCTTGGTCGTCGTGCTGCTGCTTCTGTTCGGCGGGGGTGGCTATTTTTGGAGCCGCAGAGGACGGTAAGAAGTGTCCTGTGGAATAAATACGGATTCTTCAGGGGAAACTTCGCCCTGTCGGCTGGCTTCGAAAAAGCCTCGGTCTTTGCACCTATCCGCGGACAACCTAAATCGTTGCACAGGGTGACGTGGTTTGTCAGCAGCGCTGATGCCTTGAAGAGCACCGCTCGCGGCCCGAACCGCGGGGGGAAGCGTCTGCGACTGACGCACGCGGGCTTGAACTTTCGGATTAGGAACACGCGATTCGCGCGGCCGTTACACGGCGCTGCAAGAGTAACAAGGCGGAACCAGGAATAAACGACGCAGCGGCGGATCATGTTTACGGAGTATTTGTGGTTCATGAGTACGTGTGGATCACGTTTGCGAGTCGGCGCTCGCGATGCGTTCTTTTTGAAAGGATAATCTACCGTGAAAAGCTTGTGTGCAGGTTTGCTCGTGGCAGCGGTATTAACGTCGGTCGGCTGTGAAAAAAAGGGCACGCAGGGCGGCCCGGGAGCGACAGGCGCGACCGACAAGAAGCCTGTCGTCGGCCAAGCCGAGGAGACGTTTACGCTGGACGTCCCGAATTTCTCAACGAAGCTCAAACAAGGCGAGGCAAAGCAGGTCGCAATCAGCATCCGACGGGGCAAAAACTTTGACGAAGACGTGACGCTCAAGTTCGAGAACGTGGCCAAGGGAGTCACGATTGAACCCGCAAGCCCCGTCATCAAGAAAGGGGACACGGAAGCAAAGTTTACGGTTAAGGCCGCAGATGACGCCGCCTTGGGCGATTTCACGATCAAGGTAAAAGGCACGCCCACAAAAGGCGCCGTCGGCTCAAATGAGTTCAAAATCACGGTCGACAAGAAGTAGCGGGCAATGCCACCGTCCGGCGTGGCCTAGCTCTCGGAGGAGATCAGCATGAAGCGGTTGCTTGTCGTATTCGCTCTAGTCGTCGTCGGCGTCGTCGGCTTGGGATTCTACCTAGGCTGGTTTCGCCTTTCTACAGACAGCGGGGACCAAAAGACCAGCATCACGGTCACGGTCGACCAGGACAGGATCCAAGAGGACAAGGGAAAGGCAAAGGAGAAGGTCGAGGATGTGGGCCGCAAAATTAAGGAGAAGACCCACACGCCTGAGCGAGCTGGTCGAAAGCTAATGAGGGTTTGCTCGGAGCGAAAATCGGCATGTCCGTCCCAAACAACAATCTAAGTTGGGTTTAACCTGCGCCTCGTAAAACCGGATACGTCCAAGCAGTCCATGTTGACGGCCGTCCAAATCCTTGGCCTCACAAGGTTTCCTCTATCCTCTTCGAAAGTGATCCGCGTTCTTGCAGGAGCGGCTTCGCCGTTTAGAACAGGCTTGTCTCCCGGTAAACCCTTCCCTGACTTGATCGCCCGCCTGCGCCCAACCCTCCCCGGACTGGGATTCAATCATAGTTATAAACGGCCCATCAGGAACAGAGCGCGATCCCTTAGCAGATTGCCGCTTCGGTTGCTCCCTGCGTTTTCATCGCCACCGCAAGCGTGCACGGGTAAACGGTGATGGGTGTCCGTTTCCCCGGTTGCATGGGATCATGTTGCTCTCGACGGGAAAAACAGACCACTTGCCAGCATCGTTCCAACCCATATATTAAAAAGCGGAGCCCCGTCCAGTTCGGCTCCGATGAATTGGATTAGTAGTCGTCGGATGACTAGATGAAGGGCAACCCGGCAATGCCGGCGGGCCCGTTGACGAGTATGCCGACGTGGTTGAATACCTCAGGGTGTTCCACCACGTCGGCTTTTTTTATTCTTATCGGCGCAGACTAACCTTAGTCAATTCGATCCCTGCTCGAATCATCGAAGACGCCGGTCGTTCATTTCAGACCTTAGCAAATGGAGGTAAACGATGAGAGTGCGCGTGTTTTTCGGATCAATCGCCGCGCTTCTGGGTGTACTTGTCGCGGCGGAAACCGTCGCAGCCCAAGTCTCCGTGGGAGTAGGTCGTCCCGGTGGCGTCGGAGTGGCCACGCCTAATTACTCACTCCAGTACGGGCGCGGCGGTTACTACCCCGGCTCCTACTACGGCGGTTACTATCCTGGATACTACGGCGGGTATCTTCAGTACCCAAATGATGGCGGTTGGTATTCCAGCTATCCTCGTTCGCAAAGTTACTATTCCTACCCCGGCCAGGGTTATTACTCTCGTCCCACCCGCTACACCGATCCCGGTTGGATGACGAACTCCGGAGAATCCCGGATAAATCAAGCATCATATGATCGTCCGAGTGAAAACCAAATCGCCCTTCGCGTCAATGTCCCAGATGCTCGTGCGCGCGTGTGGATAGAAGGGCAGCCGACACGGCAAATGGGAACCGAGCGGGTGTACCTCTCACCACCACTCGAGCCTGGCAAGACCTACACCTATACGGTCCGCGCCGCGTGGATGGCCAATGGCCGGGAGATGACCGAAGAAAAGAAGCAGGAGGGTCAGCCGGGCCAGGAAGTCGCGATCAATTTCACCGATCGGTCTGACCGCATGCCCGCAACTACGGAGTCGCGTGATAGGCCGGGCGTTGCCGACCCGAACATTCGGCCTACTGCCGCCGCGGGCGCAGTCGTTCCGCACGAAGGAAAAGTGGTAGAGGCGGGCAACGGCAAACTCACAATGTCGGCGATGGATGGAACCAATCAGCATACTCACGCTGTTGCGCCCGACGCCCCGATCACGTGTGACGGCAAGGCGTGCAAACTGGAAGATCTTCAACAAGGCTGCCACGTGAAAGTGACCACGGGTACCGACCAGAAGACCGCGATGAAGATCGAAGCGCGCTCGGCGGAAAGGGCCAAGGAACCGCAACCTTGAGGCCTGGCCGCGCGCCCCGCAATCGCTGACTAGTTGCCGCGTGCGGCGTAGCGTTTCTTTACGGACGCGAAACCGCAAGCGGCAATTGGAGAGTCACGGTGAAGAATTCCCATCGATCCGAACTTCAAGTTGCTGCTCATAGAAAGAGGACACGTGCGTCCATTTACGGGAGAAGAATCATGTTGAAAACTGGCATCCTGTCTCTGATCAGTGTGGCAATCCTTTCCGGGGGGTGGCGATCGACAGACGACGTCGCACCGAAAGCGAAAGACCCTCCCAAACGGTTAGAGGGTGTCGTGAAGAAAGTTGAAACAGACAAGCGCGGTAACTTTCTGACCATCGGCGTGAAGGAAAAGCAGCCGACCGACATGGAAGACATCTTCGTCGACGTGGAAAAGCTTCATCGGTTTCGGGTCACCGACGCAACCAAAGTTCTTGGAACGGACGGCAAACCGGCAAAACGAGGACTCCATGAAGCGGAGGTCGGCAGTCCGGTGCGGGTGGAGTTTACGGAGGATCGGTTGATTGAAATCAAGATTCTGCCACACATGAAGAACGTGAGTTGATAAACCGGCAAAGTGCGGGCGTCTGGCGCATTTTCCGGACTGTCTGCCGTGCCGTGCGACAAAGGAGAAGGACGATGGGTTTCCCGCTAGACCTAATTTGGCTCGTTGTTCCGGCCTACATCATCTTGCAGTTCGTGGTGATCTGGCGTTCAACGGGCGTCTCCCGTTGGGTGGCAGCAGCGCCGTTGGTGTTCATGGTGCCGATTGTCGTCTTGACCGTCGTTGGTCTTGTCCAAGAGAGCAACCTGTGGCCGCTTCTGTTGATTTTCGCCAGTCCGGTGGCGTTCCTGTACGTCCTCGTGACCTTTTTTGTGCTCCCCAAGAAGATCCCCACGGTGGCGTGAGCCCCAACAGCCAGGGGCCAACGCCAGCAGTGCGAACGCCCGTACACAACTCTTGTGCCGAACAGTTTACCAGAAAATAGAGTGCCAATGAAAAAGCATCTCTTGATATCCGCCGCGTTACTATTCTTGGTCCTGATGGGGTCGATCGCCGCCCTCTCAAGAGGGGATGAGAAGAATCGTCAGGTCGTCCGCGGGGGCGCGCGTTCTGGCATCCCGGAAAAGGATCCCTTGAAGGGGATAGAAGAGGGGAGGCAGACGTTCCGCTTCGATACGTTTGGTGATGAGGAGTTCTGGGGTGGTGCGCTCCAACTCCATAAAGCGATTGCCGGCGCCAAACTGGGCGGCGTCGGTCCCGGAGTCGGCCCGAAAACAGCGCTGGCCGTGGGCCTTAAAGTCGACAGCGATGCGCTGCATCCAGAGCTAGTTCAACAACTCAAGGAAAACAAAGTCGATCTTGAGGATCCGACCACAACTCTAGCGCTGCTCAAGCTGAACGCCGTAGTAGGCCTGAGAGGTATCATCGAAGGAGACAAAAGTCTCCGGTCCATTGGCATTACCTGCGCCCTCTGCCATTCGACCGTGGACAATTCCTTTGCTCCTGGTATCGGCCATCGGCTGGACGGCTGGGCCAACCGCGATCTCAATATCGGCAAGATCATCACGCTGGCTCCCAATCTGAAGCCCTCGACGGACCGTCTCGGCGTCGCAGAGGACGAGTTGAAAAAGGGGCTCACCGGCTGGGGGCCGGGGAAATATGACGCACAGCTGTTGCACGACGGCAAAGCTTTTCGCCCGGATGGAAAGACGGCTGCCACCTTGCTCCCGCCCGCTTTCGGTCTAGCCGGCGTGAACAGTCACACATGGACCGGCTGGGGTTCCGTGCCTCACTGGAACGCCTACGTTGCCGTCACGCAGATGCGCGGCAAAGGGACGTTCTTCGATCCTCGGCTCAATGATCCAAAGAAATTTCCAATTGCGGTCAAGACCAAGGACTGGAACATTCGCCACGACCCCGATCTCGTCAGCTCGAAACTCCCGGCTCTCCATGCCTATCAGCTTTCCATCGCGGCGCCGAAGCCGCCAGAAAGCAGCTTTGATCAAGCAGCAGCGAAAAAGGGTGAAGTTCTTTTCAACGGCAAAGCCGCTTGTGTCCGTTGCCACGTCCCGCCACTTTTTACCGAGCCGGGCTGGCCGATGCATACCGCCGCGGAGATTGGCATCGACGACTTCCAAGCGAAGCGCTCACCCGACGAACGCTACCGGACAGCACCGCTGAAGGGGCTGTGGACCCACACGAAGGGTGGCTTCTATCACGACGGGCGTTTTGCGACGCTGCCGGATGTCATCAGCCACTACAACGGCCATTTCAAGTTGGGTCTGACCCAGGCAGAAATCAACGAGTTGGCCAATTATGTAATGTCGCTTTAATCACCAAGCTGACTCAGTACCAAAAAGGAGAATGCCATGACTCAACAATTAATCGCATCGCAAACCCGCGCGGGAACCTTTGACACGGTTGCGCAGGCAGATCGGGCCATACGCCGACTGCTGGCCACCGGCTTTTCCAAGGATCAGCTTGCGGTGGTTTGTCCCGCGAAGTTCAAGGATCACTTCCACCTCGAGGTGCCACAGGCCGAAGCCCCCACTGCCGACGCGGGAGGTGTAATGGCCATGGGAGGCGCCCTGGGGGCGACGCTGGGCGGCCTGGCTTTGGCAGCGACTGTCCTAACCGGCGGCGTGGCAGGCGTGATGGCTGGCGTCGTACTCATCGGCGGCGGGGCGATCGCGGGCGGTTTCAGCAACCTCATTGTTTCGAAGGGCTACGAGCAGGAGGCGGACGACTGCTACAAACAGGCCATCGAACGCGGCCTGATCGTCGTAGGCGTCGAGGTCCAGGGCGAAGACGGCGTCGGCCAGCTCGCAGAAGCTCAGCGCATCCTGGACGAGGCGGGCGCCAAGCAGTTATTGCCAGTTTGAGAGAAGCCAGAAGGGGACTCCCCAAGAAGCGATACAGCCGTAACTGGCGTCTGGGGCCGCTCCCGATTCGATCAAACACGAGTGGCCCCAGGGGTTCGAGACATGCCTCGACAAATCGGCTGGTTGGAAGGTTTGGCGCGGCAGGCCACGGTCCGGGCGGGAAGCTCGTGGGCCTTTGGCTTGGCTCTGGCGGTGGTACTCGTATGGGTCATCACGGGGCCCTTCTTTGGTTTCTCGGACACCTGGCAACTCGTGATCAACACCGGCACCACCATCATGACCTTCCTGATGGTCTTCCTCATCCAGCGCGCGCAAAACAAGGATTCCCTAGCTATCCAGTTGAAACTCAACGAAATCGTGGCCGCCATCGAGGGAGCGAGCAACCATTTGATCAATGTCGAGGACCTCGGTGAAGAGGAGGTGGGAGTCTTGCACCGGCACTACCAAAAGCTCGCCGAATTGGTCAAACATGACCACAAGGTCACGCAATCGCATTCGATTGAAGAGGCCCAGCGCCGCCACGAACGGCATCCGCAAAAGCGCTTGCACCAAAGCAAGTGACAATACGAAACGGGTCGGCGCTTTAACGAAACAACTGTAAGGGGTCCTAACCGGCAGGTAGGTTCGCAAAGAAGAAGAGCGCGCTCGGATGAACCGGTAACACGAGTTTTCAGAAACGAATCGCATTGCCAGTTCCTTGTATCCAGGAGTGAAGCATGATCAGGATCATCGGATTGGTTCTTCTAGTCGTCGGCGTGACGCTGCTGATTTTCGGCTACAACGCATCCCAATCCGTGAGCGAGCAAATTGTCGAAGGGTTCACTGGCCGCTTTACCAAGCAAACGATGATGTACTTGATCGGCGGTATCGCGGCGATCGTGGGCGGCGCCGCCTTGGTCATATGGGGCGGCCGGCGCCCCACGACGTAATTCATCTTAAACGTGGGAGCCCTGAGGCAACGTCAGCCTCCGGGGAGCGTTCAATCGCAACGACTGAATGGACCCGCCGCGGAGGTTGCGATCCTGTGCGTGCGTTGGCTTTTCCCAAGGAGTTTATTCATGGCTACTAACATCGTGACGTTAAATTATTCCGACGCAGGCCAGGGAACGCCCGTGGTATTGCTTCACGGTTTTCCTCTGAGCGGCGCCATCTGGCACGAACAGCAGCAGGCTCAGCGATCGATTCAGGGTGATTACGCCCGATCTTCGCGGCCACGGGCGGAGTCCGGCTCCGTCGGGTGTATACGCGATGGATCTGCTGGCCAGCGATGTGCTAGCCTTGCTCGATGCGTTGCTCATCAAAAGGGCAATTATCATGGGGCACAGCATGGGTGGCTACGTTGCCCTGGCCGCCTGGAAGCTTGCCCCCGAACGGTTCCTGGCGCTGGGGCTGATTGATTCGCAGGCCGGCGCCGATACTGAAGAAGCGCGGCAAGGCCGCTTTAAGATGGCGGAAAAGGTGGCCGCCGAGGGAAGTAAAGTTGTGGCCGAGGCGATGCTTCCCAAACTGTTCGCGTCCGATCTTCCGGCCGATGCGCCGATCGTCGACCAAGTGCGCCAGATGATTCTGAACACCCCGTCTGCTGGAATCATCGGGAGCGTTAAGGGCATGGCTGGGCGCACCGACTCAGGCTCGCTGCTGCCGAATCTCAACATTCCGGTGCTCATCCTCACGGGGGACAAAGATCAGATCATTCCGCCAGATAAGGCTAAGGCGATGGCTGCCACCATCCCGACGGCTACGCTGACGATTGTTGAGAATGCCGGTCACACGCCGATGCTAGAGCAGCCACAGGCGACAACGACTGCCATCCGACATTTTTTGAGAGCGGCTGGCGAGTAGCGAGACCTCAGCTATGAAACACTCTTCCTGATGAACCGAGAACCACTGGTTGAGGATATTCAGAACTACGCGTTGAACAGCGTCGATAAGGTGGCGTGACCGGCGATCCCGCAGCCGACTAAATTGCGGTGCAGTGGATCGCGTGCCCACTCTGCATCCCCTGAAACCGGTTGCAGGCAGCTCAGAATCTCTGGAAAGTTTGGGCCTCGATTGCATCGCCGCGTGAGCTGGATAAGGCCAGAATCAAACTCGTCGATCTAAACAAAAACGAAGTCGGTGGTTCTCGCGCCCTAGCTGGCTCATTGATCTGGGTACAAGAGAACTAACGCCGCCTAGTAACCCGCGATTGGTGTAGTGGATCACCGAGTTTTGAACGCACATCCGTACATCCCAAATTAGCGCCGACGTTTCGGCGCAAGTGTACGAATGTAAATCCAAAACTCGTTGAACCACTACACCTGTAGAAAAAGTCCCCGGCGCGGCCGTCATCTAGCTCTAGCCGGTAGACCTGTTTCATCACGAGAAAGACACCATCGGGCAGCGTAAGGGTACCCCTCCAAGAAGTCACATTGCCGTATCCCGGGCTTTCTGACTCGCGCAAGTCGCCGCTGACTTCGCAGATCTCTTGTCCGTTGAGGAAAGCTATTTTTCCACGGAATTGGCTCATCGTGCGTCCCACTCTTGCACAGCCAGCCGGCGTCCCCGCGTGCAAGACCGAAGACGCCAACCGGCCAAAGGTCGCGGCGTTTACCCAACTCAGGCAGTACCTTCGAAGTGAACCTCACCTGTTTTCTCAATTCTTCGAATCATGATGTTCCACTGTTGCCCGCCTTCACAATCAAGGCGGAACTGCTCCCCCACTTCGACGGCTTCACGGCCAGAGGTGAAAAAGTGCCCGCTTGATGCCGTCCCGGCCGCGGTATCGAATTCCTGAATTTCCCCTTTAACCGTCTCGACAATGGTGCCGCCATCGCGGACCAGCCGTCCTTCGAAATTATTCATAGCTATTTCCTTGGCGTCCGTTTCTATCCATGCGGCCGCTTGTTTTACTGCTGGTCGGCGCGGCGTTCCTGAACCCTCGGCTAGGCGAAGCGAGGCGTTCCAGACAAGGAAAAAATGACCACTTCTTCGCCGGTCACGGTACTGATGTCATGGTGCATACTCAACACCTTCACGCCAGCGACCTCGTGGACGAGCGATTCCAACATTGGGCGTGCCAACTCCAGCAGTTGCTTCCGTACTTGCTTGATGAGATCTCGTCCTTTCTCCGGCGACAACGTTTTGCCGAGTTGTCGTTCGGCTAGAGTCAAAACCCCTAGAATGCGGACCACCAAGAGGTCTTTGATGAGATGGACGTGGATCTGCTCCGACCTCCATCCCAGATACTCCTCTTGAAAGCGAATGATCCCATCACAGATAGCTGCTTCGCACTCTGCTTGAGTCAGGGTTTTTGATTGGCGCTCGTTCCTGATTCGTCGAGCCTCGTCAATCGGCAAACGCCGCTCTGCGCCGAGACTCGCACGCACTTTGGCCCGCTTTGGCGATTGGTCCGCATGTGTGACCATAGGAACGACACTGGCTAAGACCGCTTTTATTTCTGTCAGAGTAACGGGCTTCAAGAGGACTGCATCGAACCCGGCCTTCATCGCCGAGGATTTGTGTTCCTGGTCTCTCTGGCCGGTGATGGCCACGATGTACGTTTTAGCGAAGGCAGGAATCTGGCGAAGGCGAATAACGAGACCGCAACCATCCATTTCAGGCATTACCAAATCGACGAGCATCAGTTCGGGCCGAAATGCGGTCGCAACGTCTAGTGCCTGCGTCCCGCCATAGGTCACATGCACTCGGTTGCCGAGTTCTTCAACAAGCAAACCCAAGGCGTCAGCACCGTCTCGATTGTCATCAACCACGAGAACCCGAAGAGTCTTCTCGCTCGTCGCCATACTTCGTTCCTTTCGCCCGCCCACGGCTTTGGCCATGCCAAATCGCAATCCATCATCGCCGCTCCGTGGGCATCACGTCACCTTCTCCGGGACGCTCGCCAGGATTTCTTGCACCTTCTCGAACTTGGCGGGTTTGACCAGGAAGTGATCGAACCCGGCTTCCTTCGAACGCTGCCGGTCTGACTCCTTTCCGTAGCCCGTCATGGCGACCAGCAGGACCTTCTGGAAAACCGGTTCCTGACGCATCCGCTTCGCTACCTCATAACCGTCGAGTCCCGGCAAGCCAATGTCCAGAAGTGCCACGTCGGGTCGGTAATCGAGGGCCACTTCCAGCGCGGTCGGGCCGTCTGGAGCCGTCCGAGCATCATGCCCTGACTCCGTCAAAAGCAGCGCCAAACTCGCAGCCGTATCTGCGTTGTCATCGACCACCAGCACCCGCAAAGGGGGTCCGGTCGGTTTCGCCTTTTCAGTGGGAGACGACGGCGGCTGCGGTTCGGCGGCCAACACCACCGGCAAGCGCACGACGAACTCGCTGCCTTGCCCCAAAACACTGGAAGCCGCCACCTTTCCGCCGTGCATTTCCACAATCCGTTGCACCAACGCCAGCCCAATGCCCAATCCGCCTTGCGAACGGGCCAGGGATCGTTCGGCCTGCGTGAACAAGTCGAAGATGCGGGGAATGAGGTCGGGGGCGATGCCGACGCCCGAATCCCGCACTTGCAGGACAGCCTCCTTGCCCTCTTGTTGAAGGCTCAGCCCAATTTGACCGCCTTCGTCCGTGTATTTCGCGGCATTGTTGAGCAGGTTTACCACCACCTGTTCCAGACGGGTCGCGTCGCCGTCGATCCAAATGGGCGAAGGCTGGAGATGCAATGCGAGTGTGTGCCGACGCTGCTCGATCAAGGGGCGAACTGTCTCTACGCCACCTTCCACGATAGCCCGCATGTCCAATTGTTCCCGCCGGAGATGAATCATGCCTGTCGAAAAGCGGGACACTTCCAGCAGATCATCGACCAGATGGACCAGTTGCCCGACTTGACGCTGGATGATCGTGCTTGCCTGTTGCTGAAGGCTGCTCTCGCCCCCCCGAAGCCCGAGCAGTTGCACAGCGTTCAAGATGGGGGCAAGGGGGTTGCGGAGTTCGTGCGACAGCATCGCCAAAAACTCGTCCTTGCGGCGGTCGGCGGCCTTTAGCGCCTCCTCGAAGCGAGCGCGTTCAATGAGGTCCGCCGCATGGCGGGCGTAGAGATCGAGGAGCCGTTGGTCGCGCTCCGTAGGTCGGTGTGGCTGGCGGAAGTGGGTGGATAGCATCCCAAGAATACTTCCATTGCTGCCCTGTAAGGGGGTAGACTGCACGCCTCGATAGCCCGCGGCACCAGCGACCCGGCGGTGAGGCTCGTAGGCGGGGTCAAGCTGCACGTCTTCGATGATGATGCGCTTCCCGCTTTGCATGGCTTGGGCGCAGGCCGATCCTTCGTCCACTCGAACCGTGCGAAAATAGTCAAGGAAGTCCTGCCGAAACCCTCGCTGGGCAACGATCTCGAGTGCCCCGATTGGGGCGTTGTAAAGTTGGACGTTGCCGAAGTCGGCCCGGCTCGTCAGGATGGCATTTTCCAGCACGTCGTCCAGAGCAGCGCGGAGGTCCTTGGAGGCCAAAAGGCGGCTGCTGAGGGAGTGCAGGCGATTCATCGCCTCCAGTTCGGCGGTAAGCTGGGCCTCGCTCGCCTGCAGAGCCTCTTCCGCGCGCTTGAGCAAGTCCACATCGACCAACAGCACGACCACGCCGTCGATATTGTTCTCCAGGGTACGGTACGGGCGGAGCCGCAGCGAGTACCAGCGGCCGTCCTTGTCCCGGAGGTCGCGCTCCTTGGTGCTGACCGTGTCGAGCACCTCCGCCAGGAGCGGCTCCAGGTCGGTGAGGCTGTCAAGGTTGAGCTTGATGTCGGCCAGCGGCCGGCCCACGTCGGTGGCGACCAGGTTAAGCAGTTTCTCCGCCATCGGCGTGAACCGCCGGACGCACAGGTCCGGCCCGAGCATGACGATGGCCATCTGGACGCTGCCGAGCAGGTTGACGAGGTCGTTGTTGACCCGGTTCAGCTCCGCGTTGCGGTTGTTCAGCTCGTCGTTGACGGTGGCCAGCTCTTCGTTGCTCGACTGAATCTCCTCCTTGGAGGTTTCCAACTCTTCGTTGGTGCTTTGCAGCTCCTCGTTGGCCGACTGGACCTCCTCGTTGGCGGATTGCAGTTCTTCGTTGGCGGCCTCCTGCTGCTCGATCAACGAGTGCAGGTACTCGCGGGTGGCGGCTAGCTCTTGCGCCAGGCGTGCGTTGTCGGGGTCTGGCGAGCCGGGTTGCGTTGGCACCCGGAGCGCTCCTTCGCTCGCATCTCCTGCGAGGGCTGACGGCGCCCGGCTCGCCTGGGACGAATCTTCAAACAGGACCAGGAAGCCGCCTTCGTTTCCCCCGCTTCCCTTAATCGGAATCACTTCGATAGCGACCTCGCGATAGCCGCCGTTGGACTTGACGCGCAAGCCCTCCTCCCGCACCGGAGCCTCCTCCTTGCCGGCCCGGAGGACGGCGGCGCGGACGGCGACGAGCAGTCCTTCGCGGAGCATCTTCAGCAGGCTCAGGCTGGCCTTGCCGGGGGACGGCGACAGGTACGGGCCGGTGTCGCCACGGTATTGCAGGATGTCCAGGTCGGCGGAGATGAGCACGCCGGGCGGGGCGAACTTGGCCGAGAGGACGCGGTCCGCCTCACGGTGCAGGTCCGCGCCGTCGTGCGGCCGCGCCGCGATGGGCGCGAACGGGGATCGTGCTGCCCCGCCGTGATGCAGCGCGAAATGACCATGCCCCGGGCCGGAACCCGGTTTCTTAGTGTATATCTTGTGCTTGGCGTCCTCCACCTCGAACAGGTTTCGGTACGTGCCGATCGTCTCCGAGCCGCCCAGCCATAGGCAGCCCGCTGGCTTGAGCGCGTAGTGCAGGGTCGGCACGATCTTCTGTTGCAGCACCGGCTCCAGGTAGATGAGCAGATTGCGGCAGCTAATCAGGTCGATGCGCGAGAAGGGTGGGTCGGCCAGCACGTTGTGCCGGGAGAAGACGCAGGCGTCGCGGATCGACTTGCTGATTCGGTAGCTGCCGTCCACCTCGGTGAAGAACCGCCGCAGGCGTTCCGGCGAGATGTCCTCGGCGATGTCCTTTGGGTAGACGCCCGCGCGGGCTTTCTCGATTCCCGCGGGGTTCAGGTCGGTGGCGAAGAGCTGGAGCGGCACGGAGCTGCCCACAGCCTCGGCGGCTTCCGCGAACACCATGGCCAGGGAGTAGGCCTCCTGCCCGGTCGAGCAGCCGAGCGTCCAGAGCCGCACCGGGTCGTGTCGGGACCGGTCCTTGAGCAGCCGAGGGAACACTTTGCTTTTGAGCGCCTCGAACGACTCCTTGTCGCGGAAGAAGCTGGTGACGCTGATCAGGATGTCCTGGTACAGGGCGTCCAATTCGGCCGGCGTATGCCGCAGGAACTGCACGTACTCGGGCAGCGTGCTCACCTTCTGAAACACCATGCGGCGGGTGACGCGGCGGAAGAGGGTGTTGAACTTGTAGTGGGTGAAATCGACGCCGGTGGCGTGGTGGAGCAGTTGCACGACCTGGGCGAGGTTCGGCGTGTCTTCCGTCTCCCGGACCTCGGCCGCTGGCGCCGCGTACGGGTGTTGGCTGATTCGGACGATCTCCCGGGCGATCCCGTCGGGGGGCAGCACGAAGTCCACGCATCCAGAGGTGATGGCGCTGTGCGGCATCCCCTCGTGCTGGGCCGTCGCGTCCTGGGCGAAGGTGATGCCGCCTTCGCCCTTGATCGCTTCCAGGCCAAGGGTGCCGTCCGAGGCGGTGCCGGACAGAACGACGCCGATGGCCCGGTGCCGCCGGTCTTCCGCCAGCGCGCGGAAGAACTGATCGACCGGCCGGTGCAGCCCGACCTCGCGCGGCAGGAGCTGCAACGCCCCACCGACAATGATCATGCTCCGGTCGGGCGGGATTACGTAGACATGGTTCGGCTCGACCGTCGCCTCTTCGTTCACCTCCATGACCGGCATTGTCGTCGCCCGCGACAGGATTTCCGCCAGGGCGCTGGCGTGCGTCGGGCGCCAGATGCTGCACCAGGACGAACGCCATGCCGGTATCGGCCGGCAGCGCCTTGAGCAGTTGCGTCAAAGCATCCAGCCCGCCGGCCGATGCGCCAACGCCGACGATCGAGAATGACGAAGCGCCTTCAAGCGGCTCGGCGCATTCGTCCGCGGCATCGTTGGTGGTCGTCGGCGGTTCAGGGAGTTGATCGGTATTGTTGTTCGTCATAGGGAGCTTTCCAGCCGCAGCGACTTCGCCAGTGCGGTAGCCAGCACTGCCAGGAACCGGCGCGCCCCCGTTTTTAATTTGGGCACAGTATCGCTGTCCACGGCTCCTTCCCCTCACCGAGCGCGGTACGAATGACAAGAATGAACGAACGGGCCCCATTGTATCCCGCACACCTTAATGGGTCCGAATGGGCCCGGGTGAGAGGGCATGCCGCGCGTCGGTGACATCACCCTGGAATGTGGGCCGATGCGCCAAGCGTGGCCGCCGAGGCCTTCCTTCCGGCGAGGTTTCAGGATTGTGCAAACCCGCAAACAACCCGGCAAAAAGCGCGCGAACAACAAAGCAAAAAGGATTACATCGCGCGTGCGAGTTACACGCACAGGCATGCCGACTCACCTCTTCCCGCTTTTCGGCGCGGACAAGTCATCCGGGCGAGGAATAAGCGGATCCGCACCGGGGATTGGGCATGTGGGAGCGCGTCTTTCCTGAAAATCATGGCGCTCTATTTTTTCTTCGCAGTTGCGTTTGGCGCCGGCTTGGCAGGGGCCTTTGCCTATGCCTTCTTCTTGTCTTTGCCCTGTGAGTTGTTGCCCTTAGCCATCGTCAAATCCTTTCGTGAAATGTGTTGCGCAAGCACCACCGCTTGCTGTACCTATCATAATAAGTTCGCACCCCCACATCCCCCAGGCCATTTTGTTTAAAAACACTTGGCTCCTTCTTTTCTCGGAGGCGTATAACAAGCCTTTGGAGTCAATCTTTTACCTGGAGATATTACGATGGCAGGCAGGCAGAGCAAACTCCGCATTGAATCGCTCGGAGAGCTCAAGATGACGTTTACCTCCCATCCTGAATGTGAGTTCGCCTTGTTAATTCGAAGCGAGCGTAAGGTCGAGATGGATATCGATCCCAAGGTGATTGGTGAACTGCAGAAATTGCTGCAAAAAGCCGTCGGCAGTCGTGGCGACGACGAATATTAAAGGGAGGGGAAACCCATGTCTTCCACGCGCCGCCACTCTCTGCAATCTAAAAGCGCCACGGCTGCGGCGCGCAGTTTGGCAGAATCTTCCCGGATCCCAGCCCTCGCGTACTGCCAGGGGACACCGCTACGAAACGAGACCGAGCCGCGCGACGCCTCGCGCCTCGGCGAAGCAACCGCCATTTCGCCGGAATCGATAGCCCGTCGGTTCGGGCGGGAGGCGGTGGATGGCAAGATCCAGGCACACATTGTCACGGTCGAACGCTGACTGTCGCGAATTGAGCGTTTTGGTGAATACCGCGACTTGTTCGCTGGGGCATTGGCGGTGATTTTCAGGGTCTCGCTTTCGGACCGAACGGCGATCTGTACGTGAGTAACGATCACTATCAGCAGAGCTGTGTGTCACGTCATTCTGGATTTTTGTGCGCGAGTTTTCGTCAGGCTCCAACGTCTGAATGGACGCCGGATCGGCCGCGATCCCTTCATTCACATTGAACGCCCGGAGGTTCCTTGCGGTCACCGGGGGTTGGGATTCTCATTCGCCAGAGGACGACGCGAACTGAAGCGTTGGGATACGGACAACGCTGGAGGTCGCGGCGACTGCTTTGAGGGCGCTTTCTGACGGAAACAAGATATCTGAAGATTCTTGAATCGATGGCCGCGCAGTGTCTCTCTAATTACTCGCCGCCTGATCCACCTGACCTAGCCTATCCTGTTTGGGACAAGAGGCCCGTCACGGTGCCGGTCCTCCACCAGCTTCCTTAAAACCGTGCTGGAGGACTAACTTTATCGGTAGTCCGCCGGCGAATGTCCAACCTAACTCTAGGTGTGGGGAGAAGGTCCGTATGTTGGCTTACACCCTCAAAGTCGGGGAAGCGATCACGATTGGCCACGATAGCCCTGTAGTGGCCGATGTTGCCTACCGGCATCGCTACCGATGTTGGTTATGTAAATACGAAGGTGTCTTGGAGTTTGAGCCTGATGCCTCGGAGCCGAGTTGGACGGAGTGCCACTATTGTGGACTCCACAACGAAATCTCTCCTGGCTTGTACGGCCAGCCAGCGATCATCCCAGGCCATGTACCAAGTCGGATGTTTTAGTGAAGAGCAAGCTGGAGGTGTCGGCGAATTGACATCGACTGGACCGCGTGGTCCGGCAGAAATCGCCCGACTTTTGACTTAGAGCCTCTAACAAAATGACCCAACCAAGCACTTGTAGCAGATCAAGCTACATCCCAACGTAAGGAATGCTCGATGAATGTCGGCGCGACGTTCGTAGCGGACACGCAAGCGACGATATTGATGCAGCCAACTCAGCGTCCGTTCGACGACCCACCGGAATACCCCCAGTCCGCTGCCGTGTTCGGCACCGCGCTTGGCCAGCACCGGCGTGATACCGCGTCTACGCAGTTCCTTGCGATGCGGTTCCGAATGGTAAGCCCGATCACCCTGAACCCGTTGCGGCCGATGACGAGGTCGGCCGGGCTTCCCGCCGATCGACGGGATCGCATCGACCAACGTCAGCAGTTGGGTCACGTCGTGACGATTCGCGGCACTGACCTGGGCTGCCAACGGAATGCCGTTGGCGTCCGTGACCACATGGTGTTTCGAGCCTTTTTTGCGGCGATCGGTGGGGTTGGGGCCGGTGTCCGCCCCCCAAAAACGGCGCGCACGGACGCGGAATCCGCAACCGCGCGAGACCAATCGATCTTGTCGGCCTCGCGCAACTTGGCCAACATAACCCGGTGGAGTTTGTCCCAGACGCCGAGCCGTCCCCAATCGCGCAGGCGTCGCCAGCAAGTCATCCCACTGCCGCAACCAAGTTCCTGCGGCAGATACTCCCAGGGAATGCCCGTTTGGAGCACGAAGAGAATGCCCGTCAGAGCCTGTCGATTGCCGATGGGCTTGCGACCTGGAAATCGTCGTCGTCGGGGCTTGGCCTTCGGAAGATGGGGTTCGAGTTCCGCCCATAACGAATCGTCCAGCAGTACCTTGGCCATGATCGTACCTCCTTGTACGCCCATGACATTAACAACCGTAACTGTTTCGACCTAGGTCATTTTGTTAGGCGCTCTAAGGAAATAAACACCATGAAGACGAACACGCAACAAATGTTGGTACCCCGTTGGCAGCCCATTTCGTGGAGGCCATTGCGGGAGTTTCAGGAAGAGATGATGCTGATTCGCAAGCGCTTCGCCGCGGGCAACCGCCCAGCCCTCGCCCCTTCCTACCCACCGGTGAACATTTGGGGAGACAACGACAAAGTTTACGCCGAGGCGGAATTGCCCGGAATGCAGCTCGACCATCTCGAAATCTACGTGTCTGAAGGCAATCAGTTGACCATCCAGGGTGAGCGCCGGCAGTGCGAGCCGGACAATGGCGTTTGGTACGGGCAAGAACGCGGGTTCGGCCAATTTAGCCGGACGATCATGCTGCCGGTAAACGTGGATGCCGATAAGGTCGAGGCCCGTTTCGAGCACGGAGTTCTGTTCGTTACGTTGCCCAAGAACGAAGCGGCCAAGCCCAGACGCATCAGCGTCAACGATGTGGTGAACAGTCACGCAATCAAGAAAGAACAGCCGCCCGAGCTGGATAAGCCCAAGGTTACGCTCGGTGTCTGTTACACTCCCCGTGTTGACATTGTGGAGACCGAGGAGGAATCGCTGTTGCTTGCCGACCTTCCCGGGGTGAAGCCGGAAGATGTGGACGTGCGTTTCGACAACGGCGAACTCATCATTGATGGCCGTTGCGCTCCCCGCCACGAAGGGGCGAATTATATGCTGGTCGAATACGGCGTCGGCGATTTCTACCGGGCCTTTTCGATCAGCGAGCACATCGACTGGCAGAAGATTTCTGCCGAGCTCAAAAACGGCGTCCTGACGGTCCACCTGCCGAAGGCTGAGACCGTCAAACCGAAGAAGATCACCGTCAAAGGAGAATGAGCCCGCCGGGGGCCGGCACATCCTCGCTTCCAGGAACGACGCCCCGTGGTAGTGAGCCCGGGGTGCGTCGATCCTCGCGGGGATCACCTTTCTGCGGGTATAGGGCCAGCACGGCGACCTCATCGGTGCCGTACTAGCACACGACGTGTCGAACACGTCGTTTTTTTTTCGCTTACGGTGGCGTGGTGCGAAGCAACCTCCGGCCGAGAAAGTCATCGCAAAATCTGCGCACCGTGAGTCCGCTGTGGCACCTAGGCAAGCGATTGGAAATTCATCATAGTTTCTCTCGCATAGGCGGAAGCCCCAACTCCTTCATCCAACCCATGTAGGTGTTCACTTATCGCGTGGTCCGTTTGGGGTCGTCGGTTGTTTACCGAGATCGGCGAGGCTTTTCTCGGCGGCCTCGAGATGTTGCCTGTATATCACCATTCGTGGCCGCTCTTGCACCAACGTTCGACAGAGGTCGCGCGCTTGGACGAACGAGCGCTCGGCCTTTTCGGATCGCTCCGTCGCCTTCCAGAGTATGCCTTGGTTAACCAGGGTGATAGCAAGCATTTCGCGATACTTCGGAATCGCGGGGAAATCGGCCACCAACTTGTCCATGAGTAACTGTGCCTTGTCATAGGCGTTCTCGGCCTCACCGTAGCACTTCATGTCGGTCAACGCGTTCCCCAGATGATCGTGATAGCCGGCCAAGTCGTATCGCAAGTCGGGCACCGTTGCCATTTCCGCGACCAGTTGTTCCCCGAGCGAAATGGCCTCCCGGTATTCCGTGGTGGCTTCTTCTGCTCGGTTCGTGGTCTTGAACAGGATGCCTAGGTTATGATGCGTAAGGGCGAGCTTCTGACGATCGAGTGCCAGAGTGGTTTCGGTTGCAAGTCGCCTGCGGACACGGAGCGTTGCACGCAAGAGTGGTTCGGCCTGCTTGAACTGGCCGAGGTTCAGCATGAGGCTGGCGAGGTTGTGTTGGGTACCCGCCAGTTCCGCGCGATACCGAACGATTCCCGGATGCTCCGCGGCAAGCTGGTTCCAAATCGTCGACGCGTCTCGCCAGGCAGATTCGGCTTCGGCATCCGACCCCGCGCGATGAAGAACGACGGCTAGTCCATTCCAGGTTAGGGCAAGTTCATGACGGTGGTCCGGTTCGGCGCCTGGGGCAATAGCAGTCGCTTTCTGACGCTCTAGCAACGCGCGGTACGTTGCTTCCGCCTCGGACAACCTGCCCGTTTCGCCAAGCAACCGAGCCATCCGCTGCATGGCAGTTGCCCAGTCCCGGGAGTAGTCGATGTGCGTCGGAACCTCCGCGAGCAATTCCTCCAGTAGCGCGACCGCCCTCCGATAGGCCTGTTCGGCTTGATTGGCCTTCCCGAGGCGTTGGTAAATTTCTCCGACGCGCAAGTACGCGCCGGCGGTCTCTCGCCGGACCGCAGCCTGCGCTCCATTGGCCTCGACGAATTGTTCGTAGAACCGGAGCGCGTGCTCCAAGAGATGCCGGTCTTCCTTCTCGCGCTGCGGGTCGCGCGGGAATTGCCGTTCGGCTGTCTGAAGATAGATCGTGTCCAGGGCCTGGAGAGCGAGTCGCCAGTTTTGCTCGGCTCGACGTCGTTGATCAGCCTCGGCGTCAAGGGCAGCTAAGATTTGCTCTTTCTGCCGCCAAATGATTGCCAGGCAGACCGCCATGGCGACAAACAGAACCAGAACGCTGACAGACGCTACTCGGACCAGCGCACGGTGGCGCCGCGCCCATTTCGCAGCTCGCTGTGGCAACGTGGGCCGCCGAGCCACAATCGGCCTGTCCTCCAGAAATCGGCGGAGGTCGTCGGCCAAGTCCTGTGCCGTGCTGTAGCGGGCGTCTGGCTCCTTCGCGATCGCCTTCAGCACGATGGTTTCGAGTTCCACCGGAATCGCTCGGTCGCGGTGCCGGGGCCGAACGGGTTCATCCGACGTGATCCGGCGCAAAAGGTCTTGAGAATCGACCCCGGCGCACGCCGGTTCCAGCGTCAGCATCTCGTACAATGTCGCGCCGAGCGAATAGATATCAGTGCGGTGGTCCAAATCGGGCCTGCCCAGAGATTGCTCCGGACTCATGTAACGAATCGTGCCGACGACATCGCCGGACCGCGTCAGGCAGGCGTCGCCATGAAATCGAGCCAGGCCGAAGTCGGTGACCCAAAGCCGGCCCTGCGCGTTAACAAGTAGGTTTGCCGGCTTGATGTCGCGGTGGATGACGCCCTCGGCGTGGGCGTACGCGAGTGCCTCGGCAGCCTGCACGCCAAGCTGAGCCACGCTACGAAAACGCGTCGGATCTCTGGACGAGCGTTCCGTGACGATCCCGACAAGCGATCGGGTGGAGAGTGCCGCCCCGTTGGTCGCCGCATCGCTTTCCTCTGAGAGCCGCGGCGCCCATTGGCCCGAGGCCAGGCCGGCAGAAACGGGGCCTGGGCCGGCGACCAGCTCCTGCGTATGGCGTCCGGCGGCGTGTCGCAGTTCGCGGACCACCTGAGCCAGACTCTGACCCTCGATGAACTGCATCGCATAATAGTGGACGCCGCGCTCGCAGCCGATTGCATGAACTGGGACGATGTTGGTGTGGTGCAAGTGGGCGGCGGCCTGCGCCTCGTGCTTAAAGCGCTGAAAATGACGAGGGTTGAACACGGCGGCGAACGGCAACACCTTCAGGGCGACCCGTCGGCCGAGCGATAGCTGCTCGGCCTCGTAGACGATTCCCATTCCGCCTCGCCCGACTTCACGGATGATCCGATAATCGCCCAATGGTGTCCCGGACAGGGCCTGCCCCGACTGTTCCCACACTTCGGCTTCACCTCGCGGCAATAGCCCGGACGCCGCGTCGTGCACGAACTCCAAGCCATCAAGACACGCAGCAACTGCTTCGGCGATGTCGCCGTGGCGGTCCAGGAACTCCTGCCGAGTGGGCGCCTGGCCGGCCTCTAGCTTGGCGAGATACTCCTGCACGGCCCGAATGACCCGCTCATCTTCCAGGTCGGGCGCCTGAATGGCGGGTTGCCGCTCAGCCGGCGCGCTCATGTGTTGCTCCCATCGAACGACGGAGCCGGGCCAAGCCCCGGACCCAAAGCTTTTCCACACTGTCCACACTGCGCTGCATGCAGCGAGCTACCTCCGTAAAGCTCAGACCCTCCAAATGCCGCAAGATCAGAACCTCGCGATAGTCCGGCGGCAGTTGCCGCAGTGCGTCGGCGAGGACTACTGCCTGTTCTCGGCGAGACGCTTGTTGGCTCGGCGAGCTCTGGGCGGCGACGAGGCCACGATCGAGGGAACGCGACGACTGGTCTAGATCCTCCGCCAGCGCGCGCTCCAGGCGGGGATCGCGGCGCTGGGTTCCGAGATAGTGCCGAACCATCGTCGTAGCCTGCGCTGCGAGGATTTGGCGAAGCCATGCGATCATTTCTGCTTCAGTGCGCCCGCGAAATGAGGAGAAATCGCGGTGCGCTCGCAGAAACGTTTCCTGCACGAGGTCTTCCGGATCTACCTTCCCCTGCAATCGTCGACCAATCTGCAGCCGCACCAGCAGTGCCAGATAGTTCCGGTACAACTCCAGTAGCTGACCGAGGGCTGGTCCATTCCCGTCGCGTGCGAGGCCTAGCAGTCGTTCCGGGTCACGGCCGGCCCTGTTCATCAAAATGATTCTCCCATGTATTAGCTGCGAAACAAGCGCGAAGACCGCCACGCCTTCACATGCAAATCTCGGCCTGGACCTTCATTTTTGTGCCTGATTTCGATTTTTTCCCGAGCGAATAGTACGAGAAGGGAATTTGCGCGGCGGTAAACGCGTCCAAATCGCAGCCTTACTGATAGGTTGATTAGAGAAAGCCGCCTGTCACTTCACGATCCTGATGTGCCCGCATGATGATCGTGTGGAGTCAGATTTCGCCCGAGAAGATTCGATTCAAATGTCGTTGGATGACTAGATAAAGGGCAACCCGGCCGTTCCGGGGGGCTCGTTAGCGAGTATGCCGACGTGGTGGAATACCGAAAGGTGTTCGACCACGTCGGCTTTTTTTTTCACTTGCAGTGGCGGAGGGCGGTGGCAACCACCAGCGACGACTTGGCTCGGGCCGCTTCGGTGGGAACCTAAATTATCGGAGGATTTGCGATGAAACTGACTTTCTCAATGCGAAGATTTAATCACCGCCCGTTCATTGAATCACTTGAGAACCGCTGCCTGCTGAGCACGGTCGGCTGGTTCGACGCACCGTGGCGGGGCTTCGACACCGGCCAATACCCCAACGGATTCGGACCGAATTCGCTGGCGGTGGGCGACCTCGACCTTGACGGCGACCCGGACGCGGTCGTCGGCGACTACTTCTTCGGTGGACCAGGGTTGTCGGTCCTGAGAAACAACGGTGACGGCACGTATACCGCGCCACAGATCATCAAACTGCCGTTCAATAAGTCGGTCGGCAGCGTGGCGCTCGCGGATGTGGACCTGGACGGCGACCTCGACGCGCTTGCTACGGTTCCGGACTCCAATGGTCTGACAAACGAAATGCAGTTCTTCCGAAATCCTGGGAACGGCGTGCTTGCGCGGCGAGGATCGAAGTTCGCTACGGGGCCTGGGCCGCTCGGACTGGCCGTCGGCGATTTCACGGGCGACAGCTTCCCAGATGTCGTCACCGCGGACTACGGCTATATCGCCGGCAACAACGCGACAGTGTCGTTGCTGAAGCACAACGGGAAAAGGGGACCGGCTGCTGGGTTCTTAGCCCCCGTTTCATTTAACGTTGGAATCCATCCCCAACAAGTGGCGGCCGGGGACTTGAACGGCGACGGCTGGCTCGACTTAACCGTCGGACGAAGCGACATCACAGGCCAACAATTCGGTACCCTCAGCGTCATGTTCAATAATGGCGCCGGCAGCTTCGGCCCGCCGACAGACTACGCGGCGGCACCTGGGGCACGCCTGCACTCGCCGGCGGTCGCGTTCGCCGACCTTGACAACGACGGCGACAAGGATCTGCTCGGAGGGGGATTGTACTCCGCAGGTAGCGTCGATAACGGCGCTATCACCATTCGTCGCAACGCCGGCAACGGGATGTTCGGGCCGGCGGAGATCTACCTTTTTGCGAATTACGTTGCCGCCCCGCATCATCTCACCACCGCGGACCTCAATGCGGATGGTTTTCTCGACGTGCTAGCGGCGACGGAACAAGGCGGTGCCACGGACGGCTTTAATGTTCTCCGGAGCAATGGCTCGGGTGGCTACTTCGCCGTTGCACACTATGAGGCATCGCAGTTTACGGTTGCGATTGCTGCGGCCGACGTCGATGGAGATGGCGATCTCGACGCACTTACCGTGGCCAATTCCTCCGCGGCCATCACCGTCCATCGCAATCCCGGAAACGGCGTCTTCCCCGTGCTGATCAAGTACTCGGCCGGGCGGCTCGGCAGGGGGCTTGACGCGGCCGACATCGACAATGACGGCGACTTGGACATAGTCACCATCGATGTGGACATCCTGGTTAACAATGGTCGCGTGCGTGTTCTACGTAACAACGGCGACGGTACCTTCGCGGCGACGGTGACTTACGTTCCTCCCTTCGACGCAGGGGCACTACGACTCGGTGATTTCAATGGCGACGGTTTCACCGACATTCTCCTGGGCACCGCCAGCACCGACCCGCCTTACCACTTCGCCGTGATGCTGAACAACGGCAACGGCACGTTCGCCCCGGGCGTAGTCACTTTTGTGAACGGCTGCGGACAGCCTGATTTGGAAGCTGCTGACCTCGACGACGACGGCGATCTCGACGTCATCTTCAGCGATGTGCAAGGATGCGGCGGTGGAGGCCAGTCGGGCGTTTACCTCTACCGCAACAACGGCAGTGCGGTGTTCACATGGGCCAATACCCTGATACCACCCCTTCCGGCAGTTGGAATCACGGTTGCCGACCTGAATCACGACGGCAAACTCGACCTAGTGGCCGTGCAGAACAACATGGGCGTGTTCTTCGGTAACGGCGACTTCACATTCCAGCCGCCGCTCGACACCGGAACACGGGCTTATGCATTTACTCTGACGGACATGAACAAGGATGGCGAATTGGATGTGGCCATGATCGTGCCACAAGACTCGTTCGGCACGGTTTACATTGGTGTTTCCCTCGGCAACGGCGACGGGACATTCAAAGCGGCCACACAGTATCCGGGATCGAGCGTTCTGATTAGTGCCTACCTCATCAGCAACAGTATCACCGCCGCGGATGTTAACGGAGACAGCTATCCTGATCTAGTCGTCAGCAATAACGCTTCCAACGATCTCTCGCTATTCCTAAACAACGGCAATGGGACGCTCCAGCCACACCAGCGTTATGGTGCCGGTTCCTCGGCAGCATACACATTCGTCGCCGACTTCAGCGGCGATGGGCTTCCCGACGCGGCCACCATGATCGGCTTGCCGCCCGGTGGCTTCGATGGCGCCGTCGTGCTGCTTCGCGGTCAGGGAGATCGGAACGCAGGGCATGGTGGCGGCGCAGGGCTTGCGGGTTTCACAGGTGTTCTCGGTGTATCGAGGGTACCCGCCCCGGCTCCACTGGCCGCTCCGCGGGAGACCCAGATCGCGGAGAGAGAAACGCCTAATATCGGCGTCGAAGATACGCCAATTACGCCGGCTCGCCTTAGACGTAACAGTACCAACTCCTCCGGCGCGGTCATCGGGCAATTACGGAGATCGCTGCTGCCCGCGCGGCCCGTCGCTCCCGATTGGTTCGCTTTTCGTTGAGTCGCTGTTCGCCGTTTGACATTCAGATAAAGATTCGCCTTCGACTCGTTCAAACCAAGGTCTTTGTAGGAGGACGTATCATGTCTCATCGATCATATCGCCCGAGCATCGAAAAACTCGAGGATCGACGTCTGCTCAGTTTGAGTCCGCCATACTTGCTACCCGGCGACGCCTCCCCGACGGCGGTTGCCGGCACTCAGTATGAGCCGGAGATCGCGCGCGGCGCCGACAAATCGCTCGTGGTCTGGACCGATAATCGTAGCTCACTTCAAGACGTATGGCTCAGTCACACCAAGTTCGATGAAGAGCTCGGTAGCATGCACGACATCTACGCGGCTCGGCTCGACGCGAGCGGCGCCGTGATCGACACCACACCAATCATTATTTCTCAAGGTCAGCACTATCAAACGTGGCCGCATGTCGCATGGAACGGAGAGAACTGGCTCGTCGCTTGGACAACCGAGCGTGAAAGCGATCCTTACTCGGTAGATCTCTTAGCGGTGCGGGTCGCTTCCGACGGAACGGTTCTCGACCCGACACCCATTACGGTGTTCACAGGAGGCACGTTCCTTGAAACCCACTCGTGGAGCGTAAGCAGCGACGGAACGAATTGGGTGGTCGCCTGGACTGGATGGAATCATTCATTCGCGGTTCGCGCGGTCACTGCAGCGCGAGTCGCGCCTGATGGCACTGTGCTCGATCCCGGCGGAAAGAATCTTCGCACGATCACCCAAGGGTTCTTTTGGGGGGCTGATATCGCCTTCGCCGGCGATGAATACCTCGTGACCTGGCGAGAAGACGTGAGCCAATACCAGGTGAAGGGTCAACGATTGACGCCGGCGCTGGATCCAATCGGCTCCATGTTCACCGTCGGCACCGCGGGACAGTATGACGTTACCGAGGTCGCGTCGGACGGAGATGGTTTCTTCGTCGTGGCGGCTGGCGACGATGTTTCCGGATCCGTGCGCGGGACTCGCGTCTCTCATACCGGCCAGGTTCTCGATCCCGGCTGGCTCACCATTTCGAGTAGTGGCATCGGGGTTGACGCTATCTGGGACGGCACGAATTGGCTCGCCACACACAGCAAAGGCGTGGCGTTCGGTGAATACGACATCTACGCCTCCCGCATAACCTCTGGCGGTACGATACTCGATCCGAGCGGTTTTCTGATCAGCGGAGGGCCCAGCTTTCAAAGTCAGCCGGCCGTGGCCCTGGGCGTGACGGGGAAGGCCCAGGTAGTGTGGCGGGAGATTCTTGATCAGTTTAAGCCCGCTGCGGACATCAAAACAACACGAATTGCGGCGGATTATTCGATAGGCCCCACCGGAGTAGTCGATTTAGGCGCTCCCCGACAGAGCACGCCGCGGATGGCCTCGAACGGGAGCGGCTTCTTGGCGGTCTTTCAGAGTGAGATTTCAGGCGAGTCGCGTGTGCAGGCACACCCGCTTGACGCCGCCGGCAATCCGCTCGATTCACGGCCGATCATGGTAGCCGCGGATAACGCGCGCGACCCCGCGGTTGCTTGGAACGGGTCGGTCTATTTGATCGTTTGGCAAGGCCCCGGAAACTCACTGAATACGCAAATCTTTGCAAAGCGGATGCTCCCCAACGGTACGCTCCTTGACAACGCACCGATCAGCGTGATGCTCGGCCAATTGCCCGACGTGGCGGCCGTGGGTGACACTTTCCTCGTCACGGGTATCTTTCGGCAGACCGCGGAAATCCAATACGTACGGTCTATCCGCGTAACAGGAGCCGGCGGCGTGATCGGCACCCCAAAAGTCGTGGGAGGAAGCTTCACGCGAACACAGCGAGTGACGGCCTTCGATGGCCGGTGGTTGGTCGTGGGCCAGAGCCACCCCAGCCACGACGACCCGTTCGCCACGGTTTTTGCCAACTTCGTCGAAACGGATGGCACCACCGGTCCTAGCATCTTTGTTGGCGCCGGCAAGTCTCCGCACGTCACCGCCGGGAGTGATTCCGCGCTAATCACGTTTGACATCGGTAATATTCTCGGCCGCCGCATTGGGTCAGACGGCGCCTTTCTTGGTAATAGTTTCACCATCTCTGGTGCCGTGGGAACTCAACACTTGTCGGAGGTGGCATGGAACGGGTCGCTGTACGTCGTGACTTGGCTGGACCATCGCAATGAGGATTTTCCCAATCAGTGGAAGGGCGATGTTTTCGCCACCCGAGTTAGTCCTAACGGGCGGATTCTCGACCGGCCCGGGTTTGCAATTGCTGATTCATCTCTCCCGGAAGATACACCGAGCGTGATTGCCGCGAACGGTGTGACGATATTCGCCTATGCGGGGTTTAATCCGCAAGCACCATTTACAAACATGCGTCTAACCCTTCGCACTTTAACGGGCGCACCGACGCCTCCCGGTGACGGGAGGACTTCCGGCAACGACATTGCATTCCCTATGACGACCGAATCGACGTTGCATACGTTCTCGGCGATTGACCGTCGCTTAGATGGGTTGAGCGCGCTCGCAGTCGCAGGGTTCGAGTGGGATGGCGACGGCGGAATTATCGGAAATCGCACCCATATTCGAACTCCGCGTCGAATGCGGGCAGCACCGAGTCAGGATTTCCCCGACACGTTAAGCGTATTTCAGGGCGTTGCCGGACTTTGACAAGGCTTGGTTCAATTTTCAACCGTGGGCACACAGTGAATCGCCATTGCTAATGCCGTGCTCCCCTTGAAAGGCCTCGCATCTTAGAACCTCTGTTATTTTGAAAAGGATCACTCAATGCACTTCAGCATATTTAAAAGCAACAAGCGGCATTCGGACTCCCGTGACAAGAGGCGCTCTAGCCGACTTCGGCTTGAGCCGCTTGAAACTCGAGTCTTGTTGGATGTCGCCTTTCTCAATGCCCGCCGGGACTATGAATCGGAGTCGTCACACTTAGGCGTAACGAGCGCCGATTTCAACAATGATGGCGTGGTTGATTTGGCGGCGGTTACGGATACGGGATTTTCCGACATGGCGAACAGCGTGATTGTTCGGCCAGGCCGTCAAGATGGCAACTTCGGCAACGCGAAGGTCTATAATGTTGGAATTCGTCCGGCGGATATCGTGGCAGCTGACCTTAACTTGGACGGACGCCTCGATTTGGCCGTCCCGAACTCCATTTCCAATTCCGTTTCCGTTCTGCTAGGCAACGGAGACGGCACGTTTCAGGCGCCGATGAATTATGGTGTCGGCACCCGCCCTGAGGAGATCGTCGTAGGCGACTTCAACAGCGACGGGCGTCCCGACTTGGCCGTCGCAAACTTGGATGGCGACACGGTGTCGATTCTTCGCGGCAATGGCGACGGCACTTTCGCCGCCGCACAGAATGTTGCCGCCCCAAACCCAAGTGCCCTGGTGGTCGGCGATTTTAATGAGGATGGACGGCAGGACCTCGCCTTAACCAATGTCGTAAACGGAGCTCCGATATCCATCCTGCTCGGGAACGGTGACGGCACATTCCTGCCACTGCAATCGTCTCCGCTCGGCGCGAAGTATGCCATCGCAGTCGTCTCCGCGGATTTCAATGGCGACGGCAACCTTGATCTCGCCGTCGCGGATTTGGGCTTGCCGCCCACCGTCTTCGTCGCGGTGGGAAATGGAGACGGAACATTCGTAGGGCCGATCACATCGGATGGAGGTCCTGACTCGCATCGAGATCTCGCCGTAGCTGACTTCAATGACGATCAAATACCTGATTTGGTTGTTTCCAATTGGATCGATGGGATGATATCCGTGTTACCGGGAAGCGGTAATGGCAGCTTCCAATCGCCGCGGTCGTTTGTCGTGGGCGGCGCGGCCGGCCCGATTGCCATAGCCGACATCAATCGCGATGGCCGGCCTGATGTTGCCATCGGCGCGGGATTTCAGATCTCCACGTACCTTGGCAATGGCCAAGGCGGATTTCTGGAAGCGCCTAAGTACGCCGTCGGCGATACCCCTTCGGATGTCGTCGTGTCGGATTTCAACGGCGATTCTCGCTTGGACATGGCGACTTCGAACGCCGCGTCGCAGAACGTGAGCGTGTTGCTTGGCGTAGGGAACGGTACATTTTTACCGACCGTGTTCTATGCCGCCGGCACCGGTCCCAATTCAATCGAAACCGGCGATTTCAATCAAGACTTTATTCTCGATCTCGCGACCGCCAATGGATCGTCCGACAATGTCTCGATCCTTTTGGGCAACGGAGACGGCACCTTCAAGCCCGCGATGAATTTCGCCGCTCTCAATGGTCCGGTTTCCATCACCTTGGGACAGTTCACCGCCGACAACTTGCTCGACATCGTGGTGGTGAACGCCAGCTTCCCTTACCGAGTCACACTGTTGCCCGGCAACGGCGATGGGACATTCGCGGCCCCCATACCGCGAAATGCGGGCAAGCTCGCCAGTTCCGTCGACTCGGGTGATTTCAACGGCGATGGCCTGGATGATCTTGCCGTCGAAAGTCGAGACACGCAGAATCGCACGCTTATCACCATCTTGCTGAGCACCGGGAACGGCGCCTTCACCAGCCTCTCGAGTTTTCTTCTGGTGAACGCGCGAGACTCTACTGAGGTTCGCGTGACCGAACTGAATCTGGATGGCCGCCCGGACCTGTTACTCACGAATACCTATCGCGACACGGTGTACGTGGGTCTGGGCAACGGCGACGGGACTTTCACTTTGGTACCCAACGTGTTCGAGGGAGTCTTGTTCCTGAGCGGAGCGTTGACAGCGGATTCGGCGGACATCAACGGTGACGGATTGCCCGACCTTATTGCCGCCGGTGGGCGGAGTAACCTCTATGTCCGCCTCGGAAAGGGAGACGGCACCTTCGGTCCCGGCGGCAACTTCGGACCGGACAATTCACCCTCCGCACTCGCCGCGGGCGACTTTAACGGTGACGGTCGAGTGGATGTGACAGTCAGTAACTCGGACTCGGATAACGTGTCGATCTTCCTCAATCGTTCCCGCCGTCGAACAAGCCCGATCCCCCCGGTTGATGACACCGCTTCGCCGATAATGCGGGCCGACGTCACTGTGTCGAAAGACCGCTCCGGCGCGGTTGAGCCGCCGTCCGAGGTATCTACTGCCGCCCAGCTCGTCAACGGGACGTTCGCACCGGCCTACTTCGCTGCTTGGTCTTTCGGGTAAGGCGAAGAACGGTGCCTTAGCCATGCTTAGGAATCTGGATGCGAATGTGCCCCAGCATGACGAATTCAGTTAGCGTTCAACGAAACGATTGGAACCTGGTGAAGTAGTCAACCGATCTTTGTACGCACATTCGTTCAGTTAGGAGCTCGAGCGCCGAAACTTCGACGCTCCCTCGATTGAATCCAGCCGAATGGAGGCCAGCAAGCCAATCTTACAGGAGAGTCGTTATGCCCAAGCCCTCAGGCGGTTCTCGGGCGCCGCTTCCCAAACATTGGCCGCATCCCGCGCGTTTGTGATTCCCGTTTGCATACGCGACAACGATTTCGAGGAAAGGCCTTAGCCGGTCAGCCGAACCCGGAATCCAGATCGCTGTGTCCATTCGCGTCTTCACGTCCGGAGTGTGTCAAATCGGGCTAGATTGTACTGGGGTTTGTGATTAGCATTGTGACCTCAATCGCTCTCTGCTTATGGAAAGGGGCTGGACCGCTGCCGGGGCAAGGTGCCCCGACGGGGTGGCCTCAGAATCCTAAGTTTTTCGAAACGGAGGTCGGACTATGAAAGTGAAAACGGGGGTAAAGGCGGGGGCTAATGCGAGCTCGGGGCGCCGGACGGCAATGGTGCGCCGAGACCGTCTGCATGGACACTTCATTAAATCCTGAATGCCTTTTCGCGTGGAGGCACGGCGCTTCCACGCCCAACGACAAACATGCCTCGGCGGATTTGGAACCGCCGGGGCGTTTCTGTTGCGCAGCGTTAAGGAACGCCGAACCGCACGACCCGGTCCTTCGCTGGGCCGGCGGCGCCTTCGATCGCGATCTCAGCGATGCCGAGGTACGGGAGTTGCTGTAATCACAATGAACACACGAACGAAATCCAAATGGATGACGCCGGCCAACTCAACTACAATATCTATTTGCCGCACTGGGGTATAAAACTAAACTAGGATCGGAGTTCACATGAAGGCGACGTGGGCTCCGAGATCTTGATTGAAATCGTCGGAAGACTAGACGAAGGGCAACCCGGCCGAACCGCCGGGGGGGCCAGTTGACGAGTAAGCCGACGTGGTTCAATACCTACAGGGGTATTCGACCACGTCGGCTTTTTTTTCAGTAGGCGGCACGGCCGGTCGCAACCAGGTGGACTCACGCGCGGGCTTGGGTCGTCATGTCACACGTTATTCAAAGGGCACCATCATGGCCGCCACGTTTTCTCGCACCCTTCGTTTGCTCGACGGGGATGGCTTGGCTCGTCGTGGCTTGACCTGGGTTCTTCTACTCCTGGTGCTCGGCTGGCTCACGTGGTTCACACTTGCGCGGGTGCCGGTCTATGAAGCCAGCACAAAGGCCCGGATCGAAGTTGCAGCGGCGGCGCACCCCGTGGCTGCCCGTGTCGGGGGTTTGCTCAGAACGGCCACTCTGCGAATCGGCGACCACGTCAAGGAAGGTGACATTCTCGCCGAGTTGGATGCAGAGGCCGGTCGGCTGGCGCTCGCCGAAAAACACGTGCGCAGCGAGGTTGCGAAGGAGCGGGCGGTGGCTTTGCGCAATGAGATTTCATTCGAACAGGAATCACTCAAAATGCACACTCAAGCACGCCAAATCGCCTTAGATGAAGCGCACGCACAGGTTCGCGAGGCCGAAGCCAAAGCCGAATTTGCTGATCGTCAGGCTCAAGTGTACGGACGATTGCGGAAAACCAACGCCGCGGCCGAATTGGAATACCGGCAGGCGATTGCGCAAGCGGATGCGAACCGTGCCGCCGTTCGTTCTCTTACGTTCGCTGCGATTCGAGTTGAAAAGGATCGCGCCGTACTTGAAAGTGATCGTCGGGCACGACTCGCAAAGCTGGAGCGAGACGCCGTCGAGCTTGAAGGCGAAATCAAGACAGACGCAGTCGTGATTCGTCGCCTTCAACATGAAATCGATCTTCATAGCATCCGGGCTTCGGTCTCCGGTCGCGTCGGAGAGGCGGCCGAACTACGGGTCGGATCGGTAATTCCCGCAGGTGAAAAGCTGGGCGCCATCATCCCAGTTGGCGTGCCTCGCGGCGTGGCATTCTTTTCCGCCGCGATTGTGGGAAAGGTTCAGCCCGGACAGCAGGCTCGTGTCCGCCTCGAAGGGTTTGCGTGGACGCAGTTCGGCACCCTCCCTGCCACAGTTACCGACGTGGGCAACGAGTCCGTTAACGGATTAGTCCGCGTCGAGCTAAGCATAGCGCCCGATGTTCAGACGCCGATTCCCCTTGAACACGGACAACCTGGTTCGGTCGAAATTGAAGTCGAGCGTGTCTCGCCGACCATCTTAGTCCTGAGATCCGCGGGGCAATTCCTCGCGGTCACCCGTAACTGATTATCCAGCTATGGCCGCTTCCGATCCTGTTGCTCGTCGCTTTTTCGTGCCGGAGGTCGTGCAGACTTCGCCGATGGATTGCGGTCCCGCGGTGCTGAAGTGTGCTCTAGAAGGATTTGGCATCCCGGTACATTACGGCCGCCTTCGCGAGGCATGTCAGACCGATGTGGATGGCACGTCGATTGACGTTCTCGAGAATGTGGCGAATCAGCTCGGTCTCGATGCCGAGCAGTTGATGCTTCCCGTCGATCATATCTTGCTTCCGGAAGCGCGGGTCATTCCGGCCATTATTGTTGTCACCCTGCCGAGCGGATTCACACACTTCGTTCTGTTATGGCGACGACATGGGCCGTGGCTCCAAGTAATGGATCCGGCGGTGGGAAGGCGCTGGGTCCGGGCGCGGCCGTTTTTGGAAGAAGTCTACCTCCATTCGCACGAAGTCCCGGTGACGGCCTGGCACGAGTGGGCCCGTTCCGAAGATTTCCAGCAGCAGTTACGTAGTCGGATGAAACGATTGAAAGTCGGCGGTGCCGTCCGAGCGATGACCAACGCCGCGGCTGCGGCGACCGACTGGCAGATGCTCGCGAGACTGGACGCGGCGGCGCGCTTCGGGGAAACGCTCGTGCGCAGCGGCGGGATTCGGCGGGGCCGCGAGGCACGACGATTCTTGTCAGGATTTGTCGGGACGGCAACGTGTCCGGCCAAATCGACTCTCGCCATTCCTGCGACCTACTGGTCGGTGCGGGCCGTAGAGGAAAGCAAAGAGCATGTGCGCATGAGCGGGGCGGTGCTTGTACGAATTCGCCGCCGGGCGACGCCGGGAGCGCAGCGCGATTTCGCTCCCACGGGACTTAGTCCAGAGCTCGCCGCCGCGCGTGCGGAACCTGCGATGTCACCCGGTCGAACACTTCTGAACTTGATGCGTGGTCGCGCGGGCTCATCATTGCTTCCTCTGGTCCTCGCGATGCTGCTTGCGGCGGCCGGCGGTGTCATCGAAGTCGTACTCCTGCGAAGCGCGCTCGGTATCGGCCGGGACTTGACTATTGCACATCAAAGGCTGCAGGCAATTGCCATCTTCATGATGGTTGCCAGCGTGGTTACATTGCTTGAGCTAAAAGTTGCCGGCAGCCTGAATGCACTCGGGCGTTTCCTCGAGACGCGCTTTCGGATGGCGTTTTTGGAAAAGATACCACGCCTCAACGATCGCTATTTCGCCAGCCGCCCCACGTCCGACATGGCGGAACGCGGACACGCCATACACATGTTGCGGATGTTGCCGCGGCTCAGCGGTTCCTTGGTCCGCACGGCATTTGTCTTGTTCCTTACCGCGGGGGCGATCAGTTGGGTTGACCCTCCAAGCGCAGTATTGGCGTTTGCGGCTGCGGCAACAGCAATGGCGTTGCCGCTGCTGTTCAACCGATTGCTCGCCGAAATGGACCTGCGCGCCGGACGCATGGTGGCGCTCTAAGCCGGTTCTATCTGGATGCACAACTCGGCTTGTCCGCCGTGCGCGCTCACGGAGCGGAACGAGCCGTGCGGCGCGAACATGAAACCCTTCTCTCGGAATGGGTCCGTGCCAACCTGCGCCTCCTGCGTTGGGCTGTCGCCGTCGAGGGCATGCAAGTCATCTGCGGCTTCGGATTGGCCGGCTGGCTACTTTTGCTCCACGCCAATCGGCTGACCGATGCGGGCGGCGCATTGCTGCTCGCCTACTGGGCTCTCAGTCTTCCGATGCTCGGCGAGGGAGTTGTCCTTCTTGCCCGCCAATACCCGGCGCAGCGAAACGTGGTGCTCCGTCTTCTGGAACCTCTCGGCGCCCTCGACTCGGAACCGACGGCATCCAATCCTTTGGAGAAAGGCGTAGCAACTTCAACTCGAAAAGGCGTCACGGTGACGTTTGAGGATGTCGGTGTGGTCGCCAGTGGTCACAAGATCTTGGAGGGAATCACCGCACACATCGCCGCAGGCGAACATGTCGCCGTCATCGGGGAGTCCGGCGCCGGCAAATCGACGTTGGTAGGTTTGTTATTGGGTTGGCATCGAGCCACCGAGGGACATGTGCTTATCGACGGTCAACGTCTTGACGCGCATCGTCTCGACGGGCTCCGCCCCCTTACGGCATGGGTGGACCCGGCGGTTCAGATTTGGAATCGTCCGTTAGCGCACAACCTCTTTTACGGTGTCGATCGCACGCGCGAAGGGGCGCTGGGCAAGGCTCCTCGAGTCGGCCGATTTGCTTGGTGTACTTCAACGATTGCCGGACGGACTTCAAACGCCACTGGGTGAAGGGGGCGGTCTCTTGTCCGGCGGCGAAGGACAGCGCGTTCGTCTAGGGCGCGCGCTGCTCCGCCGCCATGCCCGGCTCGTAATTCTGGACGAGCCATTTCGCGGTCTCGATCGGCCGAAGCGAACCCAGCTTCTGAAACGGCTGCGACGAATCTGGCGAAACGCAACGCTTTTGTGCATCACGCATGACGTCGGTGACACCCTTGATTTTGAGCGCGTCTTGGTGGTCTCTGCGGGCCATGTCGTCGAGGATGGAAAGCCGTCGCGTTTGGCGGAAATGCCGGACTCAAACTACCGCAAGTTATTGGCCGCGGAAGTCTCCGTCCGCAAGGGCTTATGGTCGGCGACCGAATGGCGGCGTTTATGGCTGGAGTCGGGCCGGTTGCGGGAGACTCGGACATGAGCAATGCGTGGACCGACGTTGCCTGGCCCGCTCACCGCGTCGACGAGGCTCTGGCGGCCCTCGCCGAAAAAGCCGGACTTGGTGTTCGACGTTTGGATGCCGGGATATTGTCCGGAAAGCGGGTTTCCAATGACCCCGACACCCTGGCGCGGTGTATTGAGACAACCGCGGACTGGCTCGGCGTCGAGGCGGAGCCGGTGGAAGAGCCATATCGAACTCTAGGCCGATTGCTTCGGGGTGCTTCCCCTGCATTGTTACAGTTGCCCGGCGAACATGAGCCGCGGTTTCTTGTGCTCACAGGAAGTGATCGCACTAGCGTAACGCTCCTTACACCCGCTTTCACCCAGATCAGAGTAGATGCATCGCTGGTCCGTAGTGCATTATGTTCCGAGCTCGAAGCTAGCGTGCAGCCAACGGTGGACGGTTTGCTGCTTGAAGCGGGCGTGCCACGTCGACGTCAGCGCCGCGCCGGTCGAGCGCTGTTGAATGAATTGTTAAGCAGCGAACGCATCGGCGGGTGTTGGCTGATTCGCCCGAGTGCGGGGGCCGGGTTTTGGACTCAGGCGCGCGTGGCTCGACTCCCCACGCTTCTCGCCGGGCTGGTCGGCGCGCATTTTGTCGAGTACCTGCTCTGGGTCGTCGCATGGGGGCTAATCGGCTGGATGACGCTCGCGGGCAGAGTTCATTCCGGTTGGATGGTCGCTTGGCTTATGCTTCTCGCGACGATCGTTCCGTTTCGGCTCTTGAGCAGCTGGACCGGCGGGTTGTTCGCCGTCCGCGCCAGCGCCTTGATCAAACGGCGGCTACTGGCGGGCGCTCTCAAACTTCAGCCCGAAGAGGTCCGTCATCAAGGAGTCGGCCAACTCCTCGGCCGAGTTCTCGAATCTGAGGCGATTGAGTCACTCGCTCTCGGCGGTGGATTTCTCAGCATCCTGGCCGTGGTCGAGCTGGTGATTGCAGCAGTCGTGCTTGGCAATGGCGCCGGCGGCATGCTGCACGTCGCTTTATTGCTGGCCAGCATTGCCGGAGCGACTTTCCTCGGCGTCCGCTACTATCGCCGCCGGGAGGAGTGGACCGAGCAACGGCTCACGATCACCCACGAACTGGTCGAACAAATGCTCGGCCATCGCACCCGTCTGGCTCAGGAGCCTCGCGAACGCTGGAACGACGGCGAGGATCAAGCGCTCGAACGCTACGTGGCTGCATCCGTAAAACTCGACCGAGACGGGCTTGCGTTGGACGCACTCCTGCCCCGCGTATGGTTCTTGATCGGCCTGCTCGGTCTGGCGCCGGCGTTCATTGCGGGCGAGAGCTCGACGGCCGCATTGGCAGTGGGCCTCGGCGGCGTGCTTCTCGCCACCCAGGCGCTCAGTAAGTTTGCGGATGGCTTTGCACGCATGTCGGCTGCCGCTATAGCCTGGCAGCGCATTCGAGCTTTCTGGAACGCGGCCGCTCGAACGGAACCAATTGCACATCCTCAACTCGCTGCTCGGCGCAACGGCGCCGGCCGTCGGAAGGACACCTTGCTCGATGCGCACGATTTGGTGTTTCGGTATTCGGGTCGCACGGCGCCGGTCCTAAAGAACATCGACACCCGAATTTCTGTGGGTGACCATTTGTTGTTGGAGGGTCCGTCCGGAGGCGGCAAGTCTACTCTTGCCGCGGTTTTGACCGGCAGCCGCGTACCGGAGTCCGGATTGTTGCTCTTCAACGGCTTGGATCGCGCCACTTTGGGCGCTCAAGCCTGGCGCCGCCGTGCCGTGATGTCGCCGCAGTTCCACGACAATTTCATCATTATGGGCACACTCGCGTTCAATGCCCTTATGGGTCGCGATTGGCCGCCGAGTGAAGCCGACGTGGCGGAGGCCGAGGAAGTTTGTCGAGCCTTGGGTCTTGGCCCACTTCTTACACGGATGCCATCCGGAATGCAACAAGTGGTCGGCGAGACGGGCTGGCAACTCAGCCACGGCGAAAAAAGCCGGCTCTACATCGCGCGTGCGCTTCTTCAGCGTGCGGACCTCATCGTTTTGGATGAGAGCTTTGCCGCCTTGGATCCCGTCACGTTGCAAAAAGCTTTGTCCGTTGTGCTCGAACGAGCGAAAACCGCTCTGGTCATTGCTCATCCTTAAACGTCATACTCGGGGGAAGGCGCTTGTCGTCGTGTTGCCTAGATTCGGCGCCGCGATCCGACTTGCGGTCACGATGTCGCCTGCTTCTACGACGTCAAAAGCAGCTCAGCATTTGCTATTTTGTTGAAACGCGCGGGTTAGGTCATGCGTGTAACTGATCGTAGGAGTTGAACGCGTCATTCTTCTGATTCAAAGGGACGAACACCCGGGATGCGTAAGCCCGAGTGGAGCGATCCCAGAAATAACTCTTGAAGGAGAAACAACTATGAAAGTTCAAACAAACCTGAAAGCAGGCGCCGACGTCAACCCGGGTCGCCGAACGTCACTAGTTCGGCTGGATCCAGACATGGGGCATGATGTTCCCGGCTCAACGCGCGCATCAAGTGTGGGAGCGAGCATCAACACAGTGTCCGCATCCGCCGTCTAGACAGCAGCGGCCCCTTGTGGGAGAAGATGTTCCACCAGGGGCCGCCGCTTCTTTCCGCACGTCACATTATCCCTCTGAAACGGACCCGCCAGCTTCTTTGTCGATTTCGCAGCAAAACCATTGTGCTTTGTCATTCGATGGGATACGCTACATTGCATACGGGTGTTGAGGTATCCACGTCCGCATTATTCGGTGGTAGGTAGCGTATTCGGGCGACTCGCCTTCCGTGCTCGAACCGTCTTGCATGAGTTCATCCCCTCATAAGTCCTGTTAGTCGTCGCGGATGAAGCAATGTCAATTCGGCAAACGTTCGTGCGCACCGCGAGCGGCTCGGCTGAGTGTCACAATACTTTGTTCAATGGAGAGCAAAGAATGAGAATCGTCGGCTCGCGCGATGCGATGAAGCGTCGCTCGCTCGCGGCATGTTATTCCACACGCCAATCATTTCGTCCACGTCTCGTTGAACTCGAAACACGTCTCGTCCCGTCTGGCTTGTCGTTAGTCGGCCACTGGGACAATGGCACGGCGGAATATTCGGACGGCTGGGCAATGACGCAGAACGGCCGTGATTACGCGTACATCGGACACTTCGGCAATGAAAATGGGATCCACATCATTGACATCACCGATCCGACACAGCCGAACCTCATAAGCAACTTCAAGAGCCCGTCGGGTTGGAACGATTTCCGGGACGTGCAAACGGTGAAGCGCGGCCGGCGCGCATATGGCTTCTTTGCGAGCGACAGTGGCGGCGGTTTGGTGATTGCCAACGTCACCAATCCGGCGAATCCGGTTGAAGCATGTCGGATTACTTCACTCCAGGGCGGCGCGGACAACGTTCACACGATATCCATCGACGGAAACTACCTATATGAAGCGGATGCCCGAACACCGATTATCCGCGTGTTCGACATAACCAATCCGGCGAATCCCAAGTTTATCCGGCTGATCGTGTCCGCAACGGACTCGGTACACGAGGTGACGGCGCTGAACGGCCAGCTCTACGCGGCCGGCATCTCCACCAATCCGCTTGTCGAGATTTTTGACATAACACAAGTCGCCAACCTCAGCCAACCGATCAGTCCGGTAGGAACAGTATTCTCGGGAGGAAAGACGCATACCGCTTGGCCCACCGCGGACGGCCAATTCATCGCCGTGCCGCATGAGAAACAGGGCGAACCGTTGTCGTTCTGGAATATCAGCAACCCGAACAACCCGCAGCTCGCGTGGGAGATAGCGCTGCCTACCGCGCAAGCTTATTCCCCTCACCAGGCGATGATCATCGGCGATCGACTTTATGCATCGTGGTATCAAGCCGGCGTCTTTGTGTACGACATTTCCGATCGGTACAATCCGGTCCTGCTCGGTAATTACGACACGTACAGCGGAACGTTAGGCGGATATCACGGCGCATGGGGCGTGTTTCCGTTCCTCGGCGACGACCGCATTCTCGGGTTCGATATCGAAAGTGGGTTATACATTCTCGCGCTGGACGGGCCGAACCGGCGCCGAGCGTTACTCCGAGGATCACGTGGTCCGGCGCGGAAGAACCGGTGCAACTCGTGGGAGGGGTGGTTCGCATCGTTCTGAGCAATCAGGGCCAAACCACACAAATCTCGCAAGATGCGGCGACGGGGACAATTGATGTTGCTCTCGACGGCAAGGTCTACCAGTTCAATATTCCCGACGTTCTCAGACTGAATGTTTACGGGGGCGACGGCGACGACCGCTTCGTTTTGGATCGGAGCATGACCCGGCCGGTGTTTTTGGATGGCGGCGGCGGAATGAATCGGGTGCGTGGTTGGCCGGGTTCAAAGCTAGCCTCGTCTAAGGCGTTGATTGACGATCACTGCGTTGACGTAACCGGCGTTCCACGCGAACAACACTTTGAAGCTCGCAATATTCAGCTCTTCGAAGATGTCGCCTCGCAGGCACTGGCCTTGACCGCCTACGCAGGACACGTTGGTCACGGAACTGGATTAGCCGCCCTCAACGCTACCGGTTCGACTATCGTACCCGCCGAACATGCTATGGCTCGGTCGGGGCTGCTCGGCGGCGACATAAAACAAAGCGGGTACAACATGGTTCAAACGATGGGCGCTCTGCACGCCAGCGGAGTCATTGCCCCTGAGTTCATGCTCCGCGGGTTTACGAACAGTCAAGTCGGAGGTCAGGTTGCCTATCACAAACTCGGCTGAGGCTGACGGAAGACCCATTTTGGCCAGGTCTGGCCAAACGCAAATGCAGCGGGCTCCACCAATCGGTCCGCGGACGACACCGCAACCAAATCTGATCAAGGCGCTACGACAACTCCGCTTGACGAAAGCACCGATGCAACGTCGCGAGAAGCCGTCGTATTTTTGGGTGATCGGACGGAGTCCATAACGTCTGAAAACGATCCGGCTCCACTGACCTCGATGGCTGCTGGAATTCCGGCACTGGAGGCAGACGTCGAGGGTCAAGACGACGTCGTTGCCGCAACGTTGGATAAGACCCAACCCAACGTGGCGAGTGGCGCGGACGTGGCGCCAATTCTCCTCCAAACCCTGTGGAAAACGAGCGCCATGTTGATGCTGATCTGCCTCGCTGTTCAGACGCCAACGCCATCTTGGACTTGGAGGCCATGGCGAAAGCCAACACCGCATTGACCGGAACGCTCCGTTGCCATTGCCCAGCCAAGACGCAAACGCTGTCGAAGGCCTCGTTGTTCCTCAAGCCCCAAAGATAGAGCCGCAACCAATTCGAGAGTTTCCGGACCAGTTCCTTGTCGGCCAACGGACATGGCATCAGCCGGACTCCAATCATGCGCGTCTATCGAATCCAATCCGAAGAGAACAATGCCGTGGGGTTCTCCCCCGTGTCCGAGGGACCGCCTCGGAAGCGCTCTTCGAGCCTACGTGGATCTCCGCCGGCAAAAACAGCGCGACATTTGCTATTTCGTTGAAACGCGCGGGTAAGTCCCGCGTGTAACTGATAGTAGGAGTGAACGCGTCATTCTTATGATTCAATGGGACGCAAAACGGGATGCGTAAGCCCGGATGGAGCGATCCCTGAAATAGCCTTGCAAAAGGAGAAACAATCATGAAAGTGCAAACGAACATCAAAGCTGGTAAGGACGCTGCTGGCACCCGTCGCACGAGTCTGATCCGTCAGGGAGATTAACTTGGCACTATTATCCGCGAACCCCCTACTTGGGACTCACGTCTCTTGCAGGGGGTTCTGCTTTGCGCTACGGCCCAGGTAAACCGACGGGGAGTTGTACCGAGGCGCGCTTCGAGCCTACGTGGATCTCCGCCGTCAAAAACAGCTCGACATTCGCTAATTCGTTGAAACGCGCAGGCAAGTTCCGCGTGTAACTGATAGTAGGAGTGAGCGCGTCATTCTTCTCATTCAATGGGACGAACACCGGGATGCGTAAGCCCGAGTGGAGCGATTCCAGAAATAACCTCCGGAAGGAGAAATAATCATGAAAGTGCAAACGAACATCAAAGCCGGTAAGGCTGTTGACAACGGTCGTCGCACGAGCTTGATCCGTCAGGCGGATTAGCCCAAACTTACCGAAAGTTAAATCGCCCTATCGCAGGATGGGCGTGGCGGGCCGATCGGTTTCGAAACAACGATCGGCTGGCCACGCCCGGCCTGTTTAGTCCTACGGCGCAACTCGTAGCGAGTGCGTCACGAGACATTCTCTCGGAGCGGCCTATGTGGCTGCTTTCACAAGATCTGATTTTCGCTTCTTTTGAAAGATGTAGGTGAAAGATGATTATTCGAAAAGTGACTGGATTGGCCGCGGTGGCATTGGTACTCAGCCTTGCGACAGTGGCATGGGCAGCAAACGTTAAATACACGGCTGAGCTCATCGCTCAGCGCGGCGACGAACTGGCGACGGGCCGAGCGTTATGGCAGACCCGGGGTAGCACGGCTACCTTCACGGTCGTCGTGGACGACGTGATGTCAACCGATCTCGCCACGGTCTGGGTCGATGGCCGCTTTATCGGTGAATTCGATATCGTCGACGGGTCAGGCGCCATGATAATCACAAATCAACAAGAAAGTGCCGTGTTCCCGGGAGTTCAACCCGGCTCGAAAATTGTAATCTATGCAGGCGACACGGATCGACCGATCCTCTACGGTTCATTTCGAACAAACTGAGACGCAAATCTGGATTGCTCAACCTAAGAAGTCGGTCGCTCCGATTCCAAGCGACCGGCTTCTCTCCGCTTTCCGGGCGACGGCTTGAGTCCGGACGGCAAACGTTGGATTGCCGGTCGACCCGGTTTCTTCCTACCCGTGAAGGTTCTAGGACGGCTCTTTCGTGGCAAGTTCTTGGCGGGGTTGAAGAAAGCCTACCACGCCCAGCAACTCACTTTGAGTGGTAGTGTGGCGGCCCTGGCCGATTCAGTCGTCTTTCGTCGTTGGTTGGATGCGTTGTACCGTCAGGATTGGAACGTGTACGCCAAGCGGGGTAAGCCTGCTTCTTGGGAACGGTAACGGCACGTTTCAAGCGCCCGTTCCGATTAGCGTCGGTACGCTGCCACGTGGCGTCGCGATCGGCGATCTGAATGGCGGCGCATTTCGCCCTCGTGACCACCCGAAGTTGGGCCACCAATAGCTGCAATCAACGCGTTCGCTTGGCCACGCGTGCCGATCAACTGGAACACGAGATTCGTGTACGGGCCCACCGAGATTTGCGCACACGCGTTCACTGAAATGCTCGCTAGTAGTAGTTGCTCGATCGGTCGACTGAGACGTTCTCGACGCTTCTTATCGGTAGTAGCTCGACGCTGGAATTCGCGTTCCAAGCGATCGGGATCGGACAGCACTGACCGGATATCATCCCACTACACGACACTGAACGGCGGCCAAATCGTCTACGCCGTAGAGAAAACAGGCATTGCCGGCTGACTAGCCGTACCGGCCGCACCGAGCCGTCAACGAACAGGACAAAGGCGAGCGGGGTGTCAGGCATCAGGGCGTTTGATCTTTATCTTGATTGAGCCGTCCACGACTATTGCACCGTTCACGGAGTCGTAGGCGCCGTTCGTATCCATCGTCACCCCGATTTGCATTCCGGCACCGAGGCTACCGGGCGGAACTACGGCGAGCTGCGCTTTGTCTAAATACTCATTCAGTCGGTGCGCCAATTGTTCGGCGAGCGCCTTCTCGCGTGCGTTCTCTTTTTCCTCATACCGTTCCCGGTAGAAGTCATCTTTATCGCTCATGTGGTTTCAGCCTTCATTTCTTCCGCCGCCCATTTCTTCTCCCAGCTGCGAAGCGACTGGGTTTACAACCAGCCCCCGGCAAATCCCGCCCGGCGAAGGCCGGTCACAACCGCCGGACAACGGCGCATAACGTTCCAGATCAAGCCCGTGCGGTAGTTCTCGATCATCAGCACGACCGGCCCCTGATCGATGCCGAAGTGATAGGGCGAGACCCACCAGCCGGTCGGACTGTCCTCCACGGCGAAGGATTGGTTGAACGACGGCTTGAACCCGTATAGGCGCGTCATCCCCAAATCCATTCGGGCAAAACGTTGTTTGCCTGACGTGCGCTGAAAGCCAGCGCAGCCGCCTGACGCGGCCACGAGTTTCGAATGCATCGATCGGGTCCCCTTACGCAATTCGAACTTTTGACCCAGTTGTGAACAGGTCGGAGTTGTCAACTACTGGGTCAAGCATCGTTCGGCCTGTTTTTCACGGCGTTTTCTAGAGATATGAGAGATCCCTTGTGCAGTTCACAGCCGGGGCGGAATTTCGAATGTTCGAAATCGGCATCTGCTGGGCGCTGCCTTTGACGTCGAGGCGCCGGGTCGGAGCGGCGGGTGAACCGTCTTGTCGAACGTCCGTGCTGGGGCGCCTCCGCATGCGCAGGGCTCCTTTAGAAAATTGGGTTGATAATGGCGAGTAGGCGGTGGGCTTCTGAAATGAAGAGTCGGGAATGATGGCTGGGTCCGCCAGAAGACAGCCACGAAACGAAAACCTGACGACACTGGCGGGCGGATGCTCCGTTTCCGACTTACCCTTCTGATACTCCGAAAGGCAGGGCCGAGAGAATCGCCTATCTCTCGGCCCGTTTCTTTTCCCGACTCACGTTTCACACTATCCGGATTCTCAAACTTGACCGCTCCACGCAGCGGGGCAGACAAAAGTAGTTAGCCCAGCCTCTTAATATCAGGTTGAGTTTCGCTACCTGGTCTGGGGCGTCCATGAAACACATTCGGCGATCCGTGCGTTCACTCAGAGTCCGGCACAGTTTGCGGACTTTTGCGGCTGCGGGAGCGGGTCCGATATAACTCCGTCCCGTTCGCCGCGAGTAGCGCTTCCCGAACGTGTACCCAAGAAATGTGAACGTATCCGCCGGTAAGCGCCACCGCCGCGTCTTCTTCTCGTTCACCGTCGCAGTTTGCTCATCATGGTCCGCATCACGGTCATCGCTTCTTCCGCGGTGCCACGACAGCAGATCACGAAGTCATCCGCGTAGTTGACGATGTGCGCGTTCAGCCGCGCCGCGTGTCCCAGCACCTTCCAGCCCAGGACGAAGCGCCGCATATACAGGTTGGCCAGCAACGGGGATGCCACCCCTCCAACAATCTTGCGAGTGGCCCCCACTGAGGCCTCGATCAAAAGGGAGTGGTCGGCGAGGAAAAGGTCATCGGGACAAGTAAGCGGCTCGGCACCGGGAGATTGGGCATGCGGAAGCGCGATTTTCATGAAAAATAATGGAGGGGCCTACTTTTTCTTAGCAGATGCCTTTGACAAGGGCTTGGCAGAGGACTTTGCCTTTGCCTTGTTCTTGTCTTTGCCCTGGGAGAGCTGCCAATTGGATGGCGAATAGATAGCGGAAGTTGACCTTGATGCACTTCGCGGTCATTTCGCGGGTGTGCAGCTGGTTCATTCAGGGGATTATCAAAGACCAGGAATGCCGTCTGTTAGTTATCGTCCGTCAATCATTCAGCATGAACGTGACCTGCAGGTTTACCTGATAATCTTGCACCTTGCCATTCTCGATCGTCACTCGTTGGTCCTTCACCCAAGCCGAGCGGATGTTCTCGACCGTCTTCGCGGCGCGTGCGATTCCTTGAACAATGGCATCCTCGAAGCCCTTATTCGACGTGGAGCTGATCTCAATTACCTTAGCGACTGACATGTTGCGACCTCCGATAGGGGACAACTTTCCCGAAAACGCTGGCCGACTGAGTTATTGTAGGCACTAATGTCATCGCGCCCATTGTACGCGCTTCCGATCTGCCTTTGCTGTTCGTGTGCGCGCTGATTCCGGTTTACTGGCGCCACTATGGTCCCGCTAATTTCATGTTCTTGCCGTAGAGCCCATCAAGGTCACCGACCTTGACTTGCCCCGCAGCGCCGCAATTTTCACGCACGCCTGATATAACTCCGGCGCAACGGCAAGGACCAACAGCACGACGGACCAGTCGTACTTTGTGTGCGGTGATGTGTTACCGATGTCGCCTGAACATTGACGGGTTTTACCGAAAGCGAAAGCGGAGGGCTGCCCGCCAAACCACGGTCTTTAACCGTTGAGAAATGGCTCGGTCACCCCCGATCAGCATTCCTGGCCCATCGACGCGGGACGCGTGACGCAGTCCACGATCTTTTTCGAGAAAATCGAAGAATTTCCCAAATCGCGCGTCCGGTTTTGGCTCCAAATCACCCTTTAGTAGTAGGGACTCGCGCGCACGTTCGGCGTGCGCCTCCATCTGGTCAACGTCGTACTTCGAAGGAGGGTGATCGATGGCATGGATAAATCGTGTTCCTACAAGCACTTATCGTCAATCGCCCAAACGTAGCGCAGCCAGACCACCGACCCTTGAGCCGCTTGAAGATCGTCAGCTGCTATCTACCTGCCACGTCACGCGACTTACCGATCAAGGCATCGGCAAAGGCTTCCGCGGCGATCTGCGCTACTGCATCAACAAGGTCAACGCCGAGCCGGGGGCGGATCTCATCTTTTTTCATGTAACCGGTTCGATCAATCTCAATAACGCGCTGCCTCAATTAACGTCGGAAATCGACATCCAAGGGCCGGGCGCCGCTCTTTTGACGATCAACGCCCAGCGAAAGGCGCGGGTTTTCTATGTGAATCCCAACGCGAATATTGAGATCTCCGGCTTGACGATGCGTGGAGGGGACTCCAAAAGCCCTAACTTCGGCGGTGGTATCTACAATCTCGGTGACCTTACGCTGCAGGACTGTGCCGTCATCGATAATATCGGGTGGAAAAAAGGCGGAGGGATTTACAGCGAAGGGGACCTATCGATATCGAACTGCTCCATTTCCGCGAATTTCAATGACCACAATACCGCGCCATACGAGGATTGGGGCGGAGGGATTTACAATGCACGCTGGTCTTCAAGGCCGCACGCGGGATCGAGGACATCTACGAGCTGACTTACATCCGCAAGGACGGCAGCCGTTTTCCGGCAGTCGTCTCGGTCACGGCGTTGCGCGACGATCAAAGCGCAATCATTGGCTATCTATTAATCGGCACCGATAATACCGCGCAAGCAGGCAGAAGAGGCGTTGCTCAAGGCAGGTGCGTTGCAGAACGCCATTTTCAACAGCGCCAACTTCTCAAGCATCGCCACCGACGAAAAGGGCGTCATTCAAATCTTCAACGTCGGTGCCGAGCGCATGCTGGGCTATACGGCCGCCGACGTGATGAACAAGATTACCCCGGCCGACATTTCTGATCCGCAGGAAGTGATTACGCGCGCCAAAGCCTTGAGCGCCGAGTTTGGGACCACGATCACGCCGGGATTTGAGGCCTTGGTTTTCAAGGCCTTGCGTGGGATAGAGGACATCTACGAATTGACCTACATCCGCAAGGATGGCAGCCGCTTTCCGGCCATCGTGTCGGTCACGGCGCTGCGCGACGCGCAAGGGGGAATCATCGGTTATCTGTTGATCGGTACCGATAATACCGCACGTAAGCAGGTGGAAGCGGAGCGGATGCTGCTCGACCAACGCGTGCGCGATCAACAATTCTACACGCGTTCGCTTATTGAATCCAACATTGATGCACTGATAACCACGGATCCGCGCGGCATCATTACCGACGTTAACAAGCAGATGGAGGCGCTCACCGGATGCACGCGTGACGAGCTGATCGGCGCGCCGTTCAAGGACTGCTTCACCGACCCGGACCGAGCCGAGGCCGGTATCAAGCTGGTGCTGGGCGAACGCAAACTTACCGACTACGAACTCACCGCGCGCGCCAGGGACGGCAAGGAAACCGTAGTGTCCTACAACGCGTCTACCTTCCACGACCGCGACCGGAAGCTGCAAGGCGTGTTCGCCGCCGCCCGCGACGTCACCGAACGCAAACGCTACGAGCAATCATTGCAGCAAGCCAACCGCGCCAAAAGCGTCTTTCTGGCCAACATGTCGCACGAAATCCGCACCCCCATGAACGCCATCCTCGGGTTTTCCCAGCTGATGCTCCGCGACCAGGACCTCACCCCCCGACAATGCCAGTACCTGGGAACGATCAACCGGAGCGGCGAACATCTGCTTGCCCTGATCAACGACATCCTGGAGATGTCCAAGATCGAAGCGGGCCGCACGACCGTGAACCCCTCAACATTCGACCTGACCGCCCTGCTCAAAGACCTGGAGATGATGTTCCGCGTCCGCACGGATGAGAAGAAGTTGTCGTTCTCGGTGGAGATGATCGGCGATGTCCCCCAATACATCGTGACCGATATCAACAAGCTGCGCCAGGTCTTCATTAACGTGTTAGGCAACGCCGTCAAGTTTACCGAGCAGGGCGGCATCGGCTTGCGCGTGTGCGCGGACCACGCCGGCGCAACGGGGCCTTTTCTCCGGGTCGACATCGAGGACACGGGCCCGGGCATTTCACAAGACGACCAGAATAAGTTGTTCCGGCATTTTGAGCAGACGAAGACCGGGCAGCAGGCGGGGACCGGTACGGGGCTCGGTTTGGCAATCAGCCGGGAGTTTGTTCGCCTGATGGGAGGAGACATCACGGTAAGCAGTCAGGTCGGCAAAGGCAGCATCTTTGCGATTCACCTGCCTTTGAAGGAGGGGGAGGCCCAGGCCGTTCAAGCGAAAGACAGGCCCCGGCATGTCCTGAGGCTCCAACCTGGGCGGGGGACCTACCGGGTGCTGATTGCCGACGACGTCGAGGATAACCGCCAACTACTGGCGCAGCTTCTAGCCCCCGTCGGTTTCGAGATCCGGCTGGCGACCAACGGAGCGGAAGCCGTCCAGCAGTTTGAGGAATGGCGGCCCCATCTGATCCTGATGGATTTCCGTATGCCGGTGATGGACGGCCGTGAGGCGATCCGCCTGATCCGGGCCATGGCCGGCGGCGAGGACGCCAAGATTATCGCTGTGACTGCCAGTGCGATGGACGAAAACCGCCAGGAGTTGATGGAGATCGGCGCCGACGATTTTATCGGCAAGCCGTTCAGGGAAGTAGAGCTATTCCAGAAGATTCACGCCCACCTTGGGGTAGAGTACGTTTACGCCGAGGAACCCACAGCCGAGGACCAGGAGGAAGTGGCCGAGCTCACACTTGAGTCCCTGGCGGGCTGGCCGCAAGACCTCATCCACCCGATGCGTGAAGCCGTCATCACTGCAGATCTGGACCAACTGCTGGCAAAGATCCAGGAGGTCGAAGCCCGCGATCCGCGCATTGCTCAGGGGCTGCGCCGCCTGGCCGAGGGCTTCCAATACCAGAAACTTCTTGAATTATTCAGCAGTGCAGCCTCCCTTGAATCCGGAGAAACGTACCCACTAAGCTTACCTTCAGGCCGATAGAGCCTCGACAAACCCCGCGTGAAGTTTCGTGAGATGGCCATCAACGAACTGGACAAACTGATAGAGCTCGTCAAGCGGGATCGCTACGCCTTAATCTCGCGGTGGCGCCAACAGGTGCGGCAACTCCCGTCCGCGCGACACCTTCCGCCGCCGCGGGCCTCGCCGTTGTCCGTTTGCACTGCCCCGTTTCGTGCAATGGTTGAGTCGTAGATGTTCAAGATTCCTTTGCTACTAATCCCGCCTCCCACTGCCGGCCCGATGCTGCTGGTTTTGAAATTGCCAACAACGACAACCGAACCGAGCGTAAGTGTGCCTAGATTGGAAATGCCAAGCGCGCTCGAAGCGATCGCAGATCGCGTCCACGCGGACACCTAGGTCCTGATGATCGTTCGGCATCGGGTAAGGCTCCAGATCCGCGACGCGTCGTTATCGATCTTGCTAGCCTTTGCCGTCCCACCATTTTAAGACTCGCAATGCACGGAGGGTATTCCAGCGGCTAGGGGCGGCGTCGTCAGCCGACACGTCAAGTTGTTCGGATGCGATCCGTTCTTGGGTTCATCATCGACGCGATTGGGACTAAGTCGTAACAAGGTAACCGTAGGGGAACCTGCGGTTGGATCACCTCCTTTCTAAGGATGATTTACCAATGCCATCGGCTCTCACGCCGATGGACAATTTCATGTCCGCATCCCGCATTGGCGGTGCTATCGAGTTAAAGATAAACCCCGCCGTTCCGCCAGGACGGCGGGGTTTTATTTTGCGCCGCGTTGCTCGTCCTGGCGACTACACAATACCTTCACCCAACATTTCGAGAAACACTGGTTGATCCGCTGCCGAACCCGGCGTCGATTTGGACATCAACTTTCGCGCTGGGGAAGCGACGAACGAAACCATACCGTTCTCGCCAACGACGCCGCGCGAAGTCAAATCTGAGGCTTCAACATCATGGATCGCCGCATCTGCATTGCTTTCGGCATCACCCTCGTGAATGCTCGGTACAGTTTTCGGAACGCGGCCCGACCTCTGCTGCCTACCACCTTCCGTGCGCGCCCCGGCCGACGCCACGCTGCTTCCGAAGTTATCGTCGAGCTCGCCGGAGTCCGTGATCCCTGCGATATCCTGATGCCAGAGTTGGTTCCCGGCGGTGGACAGGCCGCTCGGGTCGCCGTACATGGCCCAAACGGCGCCTTGGTTCGCAACAGTGATAGCTTCGCCCGGTGTGCCAATCGCCAAGTCCGCGCGGCCGTCGTTATCGAAATCTCCCGTGGCCAGCGAGTCGCCGAAGAAATCTTGCGCTTCATTCGAGGCCGTGAAGCCCGTCAGATCACTTTGGAGAAAAAAGGTGTTCGCCTGACCAAAAGTGCTCGCGCCGCCATACATCACGATCACCTCTCCGGCATCCGCGACAGAGCTGTAATCCTCTAACGGGATACCGATAATGAGGTCGTCATCGCCATCGCCGCTGAAGTCCGCCGCTGCCAGCGAGGCGCCGAACAAGTCGGCAAATTCGGCGGCGTCGGGCATGTTGGTAGAGTCTTGCGAGAACAACTGGTTTCCGTTAACTGTTAAGCCGGTAACGGAACCGTTTAAGATGTTAACGGCGCCTGCGTACACAATGGAGCCAACGGTTTCACCCGGCGCCCCTATGGCCAGGTCCTGGTACGAATCGGCATTGAAGTCCCCTGCCGCCAGCGCGTAGCCGAACTGATCGTCGGCCTCGGAGACGCCCGCGATCCCCGTCACGTCTTGATACCAGACCTGGTTATTGCTGGCGCTAATGCCGCCGGCCGAGCCGTACAGCACATTGACGGCGCCGGCGTTGGACTCCGTTCCGATTGCCTCGCCCCAAACGCCGATGGCCAAATCGTCGTAAGTACCCGCGTCGAAGCGACCGGAAGCTAGCGTGATGCCGAAGTAATCGTTTGCCTCGGCGGCGCCTTCCACGTTCGGCGTGTCCTGGTGATAGAGATTTCCTTGCGGAAGCAAACCCGAAGGGCCGCCGTAAAGGGTGTACACCGCGCCCGCGTCCCCGATGGCGCCTACGTCCTCGAACGGAATCCCAACGGCGAGATCGACGTAATTGTCACCGTTGTAGTCCCCCGTCGCTAACGCGTAGCCGAAGCGGTCGCCAGCCTCGGCGATGTCGCGAACGCGGTTTTTGTCCTGGTGCCAGATCTTATCGCCGACTGAAGTAAGTCCGGAGGCGGATCCACGGAGGATGTGGACCGCTCCGGCGTCCACGATGGCACCGACATCTTCATAAGGAACGCCTACCGCGAGGTCGGCGTATCCGTCGTTGTTGAAATCCCCGGCCGCGAGCGAGGAGCCGAACCGGTCGTCGGCTTCGAGCGAGTCGGCGATAAGCATACCCTGATGAAAGGCTTGATTGCCGTTGGCGGTCAAACCTGCGAACGAGCCGTAGATCACATGGACCATGCCGGCATCGTCGTTGGCTCCGATTCCTTCATTAGGAACGCCGACGGCCAGATCGTCGTAGCCGTCGCCGTTGAAGTCGGCCCAGACGGTCAAGAGCCGCCGGGCCTCGAGCAGATCGAGCCGTGGTCGCCAAAGGCGAACTTTCCGAGTTTGTTGGGTACGAATGGAACGCATGATTGATCTCCTTTTCGGACCGGTGTTGTAACGCGGCGCGCACCGGGTCCGGTCGGCGGCGCGTTGACTATGTGGTTTCGGTTTTGAGTTACGGTGGCACAGACATTTCTGTCTGTGTGGGAACAGACCGAAATGTCTGTTCTATCCCAATTCTCGCGCTAACTTAGGCTGATCTCATCGGCGAACAATGGCGGCAAGATTCCCTCGACTTGGAGGCCATCGGCCGCGGGCGTTGCTTGTTGGGTGCGGAGTACCACCCGGCGCGGCGATGGGACGAAACCAAGTGCGGCTTGGCCGGCGTCCGCTCGTGCGTCGTGTCCCGGAGGCGCGGTGTTAATGCGCTCTAGATTAGTTAGACTGACGCGTGCGGCCGGGCTTCGTTCGTGATTACTCGCCGCGCCAGCGAGCGCGCCGGTCGGGTCCACGGCTAGCCCGCGGTTGCCGCGGGGATCGGATTCGCGGCCGCCGGGAACGTCGGCACCGACGGCGAAGGCGTAGCCGAATTGGTCACCTGCCTCGGCGATGTCATCCACGCCGATACTGTTCTGGTTCCATTGCTCGTAGGACAAGCATGCATATCCGTCAACTTCGTAAGCGTCGCAGATGAGTACGGTCCCCGCATTCGGGACGAAGGCGGTAAAGTCTTCGTCCGGGACGCCGATCACAACTAGGTCATAGTCGTCGCCATTGAAGTCTCCCGTCGCCACAGCCCAGCCGAAGTGGTCGGCCGTTTCCGAAATCTCACCCATGTCCTCTGGGAAAAGTTCACCCTCGGGCCCGTCGACCGCCCCCGCATCATTGACCGAACCGTCGTCGGCAAACGGCATGCCGGCGACGAATGCATTTTCATAGGCGTCTGAAGCAAATGTCGCGAGCGCAACGGACCAACCATAGTAGCCGCCAGAATACGATCCTAACTCGTGCAAATCCCCGGCGAGGGTAAAGTCGTAATCGACGAACACTGTCCCGTCTCCAGAATTATCAAGCGGGCTGCCGATGGCTAGGTCGCCATAGGGGTTGTCATTCAGGTACCCCGCCGCCAGGGACCAACCGGCGTGGGCGTTCGTCGACGGGCTTGGGTCATTCCAAATCAGGCTACCCGTGGCCGTGAGGCCGGTGTCGGCGCCATATAACAGGTTCACCGCGCCAACATTGCTAAGGGCCCCGTAATTGTCGTAAGGAACGCCGACCGCGAGGTCGGACTTGCCGTCGCCATTGAAGTCCGCGGACGCCAACGACCTGCCAAAACGGTCATTCGCTACGGCGCTGCCCGGAACGCCAATGGTATCCTGGCTGAAGTAAACGCTCGGGGTCATGCCGTAGGCAAAACCGTTGTTCCATCCGAGAAATATTTGCACGATTCCGGCATCGACGACAGAGCCGAGGTCCATCGTCCACCACGCCGACGGCGAGATCGCACATGCTCTTGCCGTTGACATCTTCGCCGTTGAAATCTCCGGTTGCCAGCGAATAGCCGAACTGGTCGCCGGCCTCCGCACCGCCGGGAACGTTGACGCTGTCCTGATGCCAGAACTGATCGCGCGAACCAGTTAACCCGTTGACCGATCCAAAAATGATGCTCACGGCCCCGGCATCGGAAATGCTGCCGATATCCTCACCCGGGATGCCGACGGCCAGGTCGTCGTAACCATCACCGTTAAAGTCGCCGGCGGCCAGACTTGCCCCGAATCTATCGCCGGCTTCGGATGAATCCGTCCCGAGGCTGGACTGGGTAAACGTCTGGCTTCCCGTGGAGGTCAAGCCGGTCGGAGAGCTATAGAGAATGTGCACCATACCGGCTGAGTTGTTCTCACCCGGCGCCCCGATGGCGAGGTCGTCGTAGCCGTCGCCATTGAAGTCGACCCGGGCGGAAAGCAGCCGGCGGGATTTCAGAGCTTCGAGCCGGGGTTGCCATAACCAGGATTTAGAAACTCGTTTGCCACGAATGATACCCATGATGCACCTCCGATTTCGGACCGTGTTGGAGTCGCGGCGCGCACCGGGTCCGGTCGGCGGCATCGCGTGAATTTTGTTTGATGTTTCGTCGAGGCTTCTGCAGTAAGGCGGCACGAGGACGCGCCGGCAATCGCCGATCAGGGCACTACCTCATCGACAAAGAGGTTGTCCAACAGACGCAGATCGACCGGACTCGCGCCCGCCCATTTCCAGGCTTGCGGTCTCTTGATGCCGTCGCTTCGCGGATATGCTTCGGTGTACCGCGACCCGTCAAAAGTGGCGGCGGCAACCCCATCACCCGGACGCGTAGCGGAGTCCATCAAAATCGTTCGCGTCATCGTCGATCCGTGGAGAAGCGACAGCACGCGTTCGTTGTCACTCTCGAACCAAGCCGAGGTCGCGGCGCCAGCACCGATAGGCCCTGGCGGGGGCGGAATCGGGAGCGGCACAATCGGGGGAGTGACCGGATCTTTTTGAAGGCCACCGGTCACGTTCAACCGGTTCTCGTACCAAAAAACGCTATCGGCATTAGGAGCTGTCGCCAGGACATCGAGATCGCCGTCGCCATCCACATCGGCCGCGACCACACTGTAGGCGCCGTCCGCGGCGGTGGTGATGGTCTTGGCAGTGAAGTTCTCGTTACCGTCGTTCTTGTACCATGCGACCTTGTCGTCGAGGTATGAAGCGGACAAGACGTCCATGTCGCCGTCGCCGTCAATGTCCGCGGCATACACGCTTTTGGGGTTGTTCGCGGCCGTGCTAATGATGTGAGTCGTGAAGTTCTGGTTGCCGTCGTTCTCAAACCAGGTGACCTCGTCGTCGTTGCCGGAGGAGGAAAGGACATCGGTATCGCCGTCGCTGTCAACGTCGGCCGCGAATACACTGTTCGCCGCGTCCGCGCTCGTCGTAATAGTGCGGGTGGTGAAGTTCTGACTACCGGAGTTTTCGTACCAGGCAATCTTGTCGTCAAATAGCGAAACGGAGAGGACGTCCATGTCGCCATCGCTGTCCACATCCGCGGCGTAGACGCTCCAGGCCCCGTTAGCGCTAGTGGTGATTGTGCGGGCGGTGAAGTTCTGGTTGCCGTTGTTCTCGTACCAGGCAATTTTGTCGTCGAACTCCGACGCGGAGAGGACGTCAATGTCGCCGTCGCCGTCCATGTCGGCCGTAAATACTTTGTGGGCGCCATTGGCGCTAGCGGTGACCGTGTGTGCCGTGAAGGTCTGGTTGCCGTCGTTTTCGTACCAGACGATCATGTTGACAAACTGGAATGCGGCAAGGACGTCCATGTCGCCATCGCCATCCAGGTCCGCCGCGTGAATGCCGAGCACATAATTATCGGTCGTATTGTCGATGATGTGCGTGGTGAACCCTTGGCTCCCGTCATTTTCGTACCAGGCGACCATCCCGTCGCCAATCGACGCGGTGAGAGCGTCGGTGTCGCCGTCGTTATCAACATCTGCCGCAAATACACTCCAGCCGCCTACCGTGGCGTTGCTGATGGAATGTGGGCTGAAGCAGCCGCACGCCGCTTTCGGTGGTGCGACCGTCACGCCGTAGTCTTCCACCTCGCCGTCAGCCGTCACGCCACCTACACCCAGGTTGCCGGCGGTGCTCAATCGAAATCGAGCATAAGTGGTCCCCTCCGCGGCCCAACTCGGCACGTCGAATGAAATGCTGTTATTGCCAGGTACCACGGCCACGCCGTCGGCGATTTGCTCCCCCGGGCCGCCCCACGAGCCATCGCGATTGAAATCGATCCACGCATCCAACTTGGCAGCGCCGCCACGCACGTTGACTATCGCCGTGGCCGATAGCTGACCGGCGCGAATCGTGCCGAAAGTCACGCCGTCTTCGTCGTCGATGCCGGTGGTATCGTCGCCGTTGGCGGCTATCGAATGCACACCGTCTGCTTCCGTGTCGCGAGTGGCGCCGAGGGTCGCACCAACGGCCATATGCTCGGCGCCGCCTTCGGCGAGAAGGGACTTATGCGGCAGCGGGGCGTCGCCGAAGTCCGAAGCCAGAAGCTCGCGGGCTTCTAAGCGTTCGAGCCACGGCCTACAACGCCTGCTTGCCGGGACTTGTTTCCACTGGCCGTGACGCATGAGTTTATCTCCGTACTGGACCCGTGTTTTCGCGGCGCGCTCCGGTCCGGTCAGAAGCGCGTTGTAACTCATTGATGATGTAGTTGGTTAGCGGCGAGGCATTGTGCCGTTTTTTCCAGGAAATCGCCTACTTCATCGGGTCGGAGAGTATCGTACTCAACCGGTAGCACGGCAGGTAAACTAACCCAACGCCAGTGACCTACGACAGATGGTTGCGCGGGGCGATACCATGCCGCCAACGCTCGCAGAACCGCACCACATGCAATGCCGAACCACCACATGCTGAACTCCTGTCCAACAGTGACACGCTTGCTTGTTGTTCGCTTCCATCGAGCGATTACTAATTGAACGTCCTCTACTTAGCAGTGCGCCATAACCGGTGAGATCGCGCAAACGAATTGCGAAATTTCGGCAGGGAATTCTAGTCGGGCTTCGGCGGGCGGGCTTCGCCTTCTGGTTTCTTCGCGGGAACTTACGAAAAGCACTCGCCGACTAATGTGCAGCTGTTCGTTCGTGCTCTTGCCGCCTGATGGCGAGCGGCTAAGCTTGTTTCAGCTGTATGCACTTAAACGCGAGCTTTGGCCTAGGCCGAGGGGAGGGTGACGCAGGAAGCGACGCCCTCTTCTCACTTTTCTCGCCCGAGCGGGTTCGCCGATTCGCCGGCGGAATCGCTTCAGCGTCGGTCGTGGATCAGATCTTCGCCAACGCATTCGACGCCTGAGAAATAACTCAAGTGCCAGCGCGCGGACTGTCAAAAGGAACACGGTTCACCTAAAAGGAATGGCGATACCCACGAAGCCTTCAACTCCGATGTCGACTCCCACGGTGTCGATCGCCAAGCCGGTTTGCCTGAGAAAACTGAATCCAATAAATGCACCCGTGAATGTTCCCCCACGGCCGCGTGCGCGACCAACGCTGGCGAAAGACCGACGGCAGCGGGCACACCGACCGGTTTGTCTACGGCTACGATCAGAACGGCAACCGCCTCTACCGCGATAATCTTGTCGACACGACGGGAAACTTCGACGAGCTTTATCACGAGAACGGCGACACTAAAGGTTACGACAAGCTCAATCAGCTCGTGGAATTCCGCCGCGGGCCGTTGACCGAGACGGGCACGGACCGTGCAGGCCAGGGTGTTCCACCACGTCGGCTTTTTTGTTCTTATCGGCGCAGACTAACCTTAGTCAATTCGATTGGGCCACTATACCCGGCCGCCATCGTTGGTATTCACGACGAAATACGCATTGAGCATCGTGCGGCCTTCGAGCGATTCCAGTGTGACGTTCTCAATCCAACCACCGGGCCAGTCCGCCGGCCGGTAGCGACGTCGAATTGTGGACGAAGTAGTTCTTTAAGAAGCCGGTCACTACGCTGGGTCGCTACTAATTCACTTGACTGTTACGTCACCGTCAGGCACTTGGCGAATTCCGACGTATCGTTGCCGGGACTCGTGGCCGTCGCACTGATCACGTGTCCGACTGGGACTTGGAAACCGGCGACGAAAACGGTTCGGCCGCGGCCTGTCGTTTTCGTCGTCAGCGTTTTGGAGCCGAGATAGGTTTCCCCTTCGCCAAACGTCGACGGATTGCAAATGGGGCTGCTGAAGAAATCCAGCGTGTGCGTCGTGCTGGGCGCGCTGACCAGCGACGCCGTGATGTTCGTCGTGCCACCGCCGGCCGATGCGGCATTCACCGACGGTTTGTTCTGATTGTTGTTTCCGCCGTTGATGAGGTCGATGCCCAAGCTGCCGTTGAGGTACATCTGATTCTGGCGAATGGCGTTATTTACTCCGGTATCGACGAGCACTCCTGCATTGGCATTAGAGGCGATGCGGTTGCCTGCCCCCGCCGTCGTGCCGCCGATGGTGTTGGAGGACGAGGTGATAACGATGCCGATTCCGTTGCTGGAGCCAAGTCCCGCCGGCGTAACCCCGATGTAGTTGCCGACGATCACGTTGCCGCCGCCGGTTTCCAATCGGATCCCTGTTCCAGTGGAAAACGATGTAATGGAAAGTCCCTTGATCGTGCTGTTCCCGGCGGTCACTTGAAGTCCGTTAACCGAAGGAGCGTTGACGCCCGAAATGGAGATCAGCGGCGTGCCCGCGTAACCCGGCTGAGTCGTGCCGTCGATGATCACCGGGTCCGTGATCGGCGGCAGGGCGGTAAACGGCCGTATCTCTATCGAGGGTGTCGTGATGTCGAACGTGATGGTGTCGACGCCAGGGTTGAGGTTGGCGTCAAGGATCGCCTGGCGGAGCGAGCCGGATCCGGAGTCGTTCGCATTTACCACCTGGAAGGAGAGATTCTTGTACCAGGCGATCTTGTCGTCATTCGTCGATGCGGAGAGTACGTCGGTATCGCCGTCGCCGTCCATGTCGGCCGCGAACACACTTTCCGCCCCGCCGGCAGCCGTCGTGATGGTGAAAGGAGTGAACGTCGGATTCGGCCCGCCGTCGTTGCGATACCATGCGATCCGGTTGTCGATGATAGACGCGGACAAGACGTCAGTGTCGCCATCGCCGTCTAAGTCGGCGGCGGACACTTCCTTGGGTATGTTGGCGAACGTGTTGGTCACGAGGCGAGTGGTGAAGTTCTGATTGCCGTCGTTTTCATACCAGGCGACTTTGTTGTCGCCATACGACGCGGAGAGAACGTCGATATCGCCGTCACCGTCCACATCGGCCGCGTAGACGCTGTTAGCAGCGACTGCGCTGGTGGTGATGGTGCGTGGAGTGAAAACCTCGCTGCCGTTGTTTTCGTACCAGGCGATCTTATTGTCATAGCGCGATGCGGAGAGGACGTCGATATCGCCGTCGTCATCGACATCCGTCGCGATCACGGATTGCGCGCCGTTGGCAGCGGTTGTTATGACATGGCTGAAAAAGGCATTGTTCACGTTTTCATACCAGGCGATCTTGTCATCAAAGGCGGACGCGGAAAGAACGTCCATATCGCCATCGCCATCGACGTCCTTCGCATACACGCTGCGCGGGCTAGCGATCACGTTAGAGACGATGTGGGGCCCGGAGAAACCTTGGTTGCCGTTATTCACGAACCAGCCGATGATGCCGCTGGCGGCGAACAGCACGTCAGTATCGCCGTCGCCGTCTCTGTCGGCAGCGAACACACTCGTGGGTCCAGTCCAGTCGGCGTTGATCGTGTGTGGGGTGAAACTCTGGCTGCCGTTGTTTTCATACCACGCGAACTTTTTGTCGAAGTTGGAGGCGGAAAGGACGTCCGTGTCGCCGTCGCGGTCGAAGTCGACCGCGAATACATCGTAGGCGCCGTCGGCGGCCGTGCTGATGGTTTGACCGCTGAAGCATCCGCACGCTTGGGGGGAGACGTGCAGCTTAGTGACGAACGCGTCGCTCAAGCCGCCGTTCGTCGTGTCGTACACGCCGTGGGTCGTCGGGAACGTGGGCGACTCCGTGTATCCACCCACGTAGATGCTGCCGAGAGCGTCGATAGCCAGGGCGTAGCCAAAGTCTTCGCCCGTGCCGCCGAGATATGTCGAGTACAGGAGGGACGAGCCAGCGGCGTTTAGCTTGGTAATGAAGGCATCGAAAACTCCTTGATTGAAGGTCGTGTCCAGCGCGCCCGGCGTGGTGGGGAAGTCGAAGGACGAAGTTTCACCGGTGACGTAGGCATTGCCGGCGGCATCCACCTTGATCGCGCGCGGGAGCTCGGATTCGAAGCCCCCGAGGAAGGTCGAGTAAACGAGGGCGGACCCCGCCGTATTCAACTTGGTAACGAAGGCATCGTAGATGCCTGTCTTAAACGTGTCGAAGGCGCCGGGCGTTATCGGAAAATCGCCGGAGGTGGTCGTCCCAGTGACATAGGCATTTCCGCTGGCATCGATCGCCAAGCTTGTCAACAGATCGCTGTTGATGCCGCCGAGAAACGTCGAGTAAACCAGAGCCGACCCGCTTGGGTTAAGCTTGGAGACGAAACCTTCGCCGGCGCCGCCGTTGTGCGAAGTGTCGAAACTTCCCGGCGTGGTCGGAAAGTTGGTGGAATCGGTCCATCCAGTGATATAGGCGTTGCCGCTGCCATCTACGGCCAGTTCGGCCCCGGTATCGCCTTCTAAACCGCCCAGAAAAGTGGAATAGGTGAGCGTGGTGAAACCGATGGGTTTGAGCTTGGTGACAAAGACGTCGCCAAAGATGCCTCCGTTGTAGATCGTGCTGAAAGCGCCGGCGGTCGTCGGGTAATTGGTCGATTGGGTTTCGCCGGTAATGAAAACATTGTTGCTCGTATCCAATGCGATCCCGGCCGCATATTCGCTATCCGAGCCGCCGATGTACGTGGAGTAGTTCAGTGAGGTGCCGAAGGCGCTCAACAGGGTGACAAAGACATCCCCGGACCCGTTGTGCGACGTATCGAATGCACCAATGGTTGTGGGGAAGTTAGAAGAGTTGGTGGTTCCCGTTATATAGGCCAAACCGCTGCTGTCGATGGCGATTGAGGTGGCGGAGTCGTAGCTTGTGCCCCCAACATAAGTGGAATACTTAAGACCCGTTCCGGCCGCGTTCAGCTTGGTGACGAAGGCGTCTTGGAAGCCGTTATTGGTTATGTCAAACGCGCCGGGCTTGGTAGGGAAGTTCACTGAGCTAGTAGTTCCGGTCACGTAAGCTTGGCCCCCGGCGTCGACAGCGACGGCACCGACCGACTCGCCATCGGCTCCCCCCAGGAAGGTAGAGTAACCCATGACGATGGGGTCAATGACCAGCGGCAACTGCGCATCGTAGTCTCCAATCTGAAACCGCACGGTGTTGCCGTGTACCACGTACCCACTCGACACCTCTTGACGCGTGCCGTCCATTTCCTGGTACGTCAGCGGCGCGTGCTGGACTATATCACCGGCCGCAGAGTGGATGACGAGGTCGCCTTTTGCGTTGATGTCCATGTCGTCAGCGCCCGCAAAGTTCAAGGCAATGGCGTTCGGATCGGCGCCGGCGGAAACGATGAAGTCGTATTCAAGGTTTTGATTGTTTCCGTAATAGGCGAGATCGATGCCGGGGTAAACATCGTCATATTCGACGCGGCCGAAGGTGGAGACATTGGTGTGCCATTGCGTCGGGTCATTACCGATGAAGTAGTTGGTGATACCCGGCTGCTGGTTTGACGCAGTGGGACGAGCATCCGGATCGGCGCCGACGATGTTCATGTACAGCGCGACACGTGCGCTCTTTCTTCCGAGCCGGAAGCGTCAGCGACGGTTGGACGGTCTCGCGTCGTCGTTAACGCTTCCGGCTCTGATATCGCAAATACCGCTGCCGTCGGCGTCAGAAACACCGTCGAGCCGACGGCGCGAGATACGAAATCGACGCGCTCGTCGAACTGACCGATGTTCTGTTCGAAGCTCAACGGCAGTTTGCCGTAGCTGTTAAGGATTTCGGATTTTTCCGTGGGCACTTGCGAATTGGATACTTGGTCTGCCGATTTGCCGGTACCGATTGCGGCTGCACCAAATTGCGCTCTACTTGGAATCGACTGACGGTCCACCACCCCCCGATTCGATGCCCCGGTTGTACTGAATACCGTACCCACGCTCGCCGTGTTCGGCGCCCATCCAGGATACCCTATGCGTGTGAATCGTGGGGACTTCGTTCCAAAGTCGAACGTTTCAGATGTCGTTTCGTCCCGTCGTTGCTCTTGGGAATGTTCGACGGCTGATTCGGCGTTCGCATCTGGTCTCCGTCGTACGATCTCGTGCTGTTGTTGATCGTCGATGCCGAAAACGTTTGCGGGGTCGATCAACCGTTGCTCCGCGGTATTAAGATCCAATGCTGGCGGCCCCAGCAGCGGGCTCGCTAGCGCGTAACCCGGCGGCAGCCGCCGCTCCATACACTCAAGCGCCGGTCGATAGCCTTGCGGACGGCCAAAACCCTCTCCACGACGAATCGACTTTGGCGATCGTTTCATGATCTGCACCTCCAAATGAACTAACGAAACTTCGAACCGGGAATCGTCTCACCGACCTCTATGCGACGTTTTCGCGCGAATTGCGCACGGACTTTAAGGAATCTGAGGCCGAACTCAGGTATTAGAACAGCCCGGTTAGCATCTCCTCGTCGTGACCGAGGACCACCAGCGCCCAGCGGACGCCGATTTCGAACATTCGGAATCGCGCGATGCCCACGCCGATGATCCGGCTCTTTGGGTCGGCGCAACGCCGGTTCGGCGATGATCGACGAATTCTCGGAACAAAGCAAAAACTAGCGAGCATTTCAGTGAACGCGTGTGCGCAAATCTCGGTGGGCCCGTACAGGGAGGCGGCATCTATTCGCAAGGTACGCTGACACTTGACGAGGTACTTCTCAAGGAGAACACGAGCACCGGAATCGCTGGGCAGGGGGGTGGGATCAGGTGGCGAAAACTCGCGCAGAAAAGTCCAGATTACTGTGAAACACAGCTGGGCGCGCGCGCGGCGGGAAGCTTGCCGCGCCATTGTGCTGCCTCGGCCGTTTTGCCCCAGGCATTGTAAAGCTGGACGATTGGCGCCACGGCCTCGGTGGAGAGTTGGTCACGTCGAGACAGCGGGATCTGCTGTTGGTGTTGAGTCAGCCCCTCGTAAGCTTTTAGAAGCAGCGGCTCGGCGTCCGCGTACTTCTGAAGACCGAGCAGCGCCGTGCCAAGCAGAGAGCGGGTGTGAGCCGTTTGCCAATGTTCGCCGCCCTTCTCGCAGATCGCAAGAGCCTCGCGAAGCAACGGCTCGGCGTCAACATACTTCGATTGCATAATCAGATTTCGCCCCAAGCGGCACAGAATGACTCCGACTTCCGGATGGTCGGAACCATATCGCTCGCGTTCGATCGCGAGCAACTCACGGTCCAGCGCCTCCGCTTTGGTGTACTCCTTGGCTCGTTCGTATGCCGCCGCCAGATCAACCATCGCGCGAGCAGTCCACGGATGATCTGGCCCAAACTTTGCTTTGCGGATCCTAACCACTTCCTCGTAGAGTACGACGGCCTCGGCGATCCGATCAACATCCAGATACGCAAGTGCCAGTCTCAACGCGTTGTTGATTGTGTCTGGATGTTCCGAACCTCGTACCGCCTTGAGTAATGGCATTGCCTGCTCATGGAGCTGGATTGACTCGCTAACTCGGCCTGCGGTCCGATAATCTCCCGCTAGGTCTTTCATACATTGGAGTGTCTTGGGATGGTTGGGTCCAAGCGTTGAGAGCATTTGCCTTAGGGCCGCTTCGGAAATGGTGATGCACTCCGGTAGGCGGCCGGCATAACGGTAGCCGATCGCCAAGCTCCTCATGCTCACAAAAACCTCCGGGTGATCGGGACCCAAGGCGGTTTTCTCGATCTCCAGCATTTCTTTTTGCAGGTCGAGCGCCTCGGCGGACCCCTCGTGGAAAAGCCGTGCGAGATGATCCCAATCCAGAGTAAGGCTTGCCGTGTCGATTGGACCATCCGATTTCGATAGCTCGACGAGTTGTTTTTGCACGGCCAGGGCATCTTTGTAGCGGCGGGCGCTGTAGTACGCCGCGGTAAGGCTTTCCATACTTCTCCGGGTTTGGGTGCTCGCGGGACCGAGAACGGTCCTCCGAAGTTCCACCGAGCGTTCCAGATGCTCCAGAGCCAGTCTGGCCTCTCCTACTCCCCTATAGGCATCGCCGATTGCCAGCCGGATGGCGGACTCGACGAGCGGTTTGTCCCGGAAGCGCTCACCGATCCGCGCGGCCGCACGGTCGAGCGCCTCGCGTACCGTGAGGTTCGGTTTGGGTACCTGCTGTCGGTCCGCCTGCACCGTGGTGTCCGCTTGTCGTAGTACGTCCATTTGCAAGAAGTCACTGACTTCCTGGGCAATCGCGGCCTCTTGGTCGGCCCGTTCCCCGGCGGCCAACGCCTTGTCGCGATCGGCTTTGGCATCCTTCTCGGCTCGAATCGCCCACACGGCCAACGCCGTGCTTACCGCTACCCCGGCCAGTAAGACGACGAGCACACTTGCCGCGGCGCTGACCGAAACTCGATTGCGACTCACGAACTTCTTCAACTGGTACACCCGGCTCGGCGGGCCGGCGAGTACGGGCTCGTCATTCAGAAACCGGCGCACGTCCTCAGCCAGTGCGGACGCGGTCTCGTAGCGGCGTGACCGGTCTTTTTCCAGACACTTCGTCACGATCCAGTCCAATTCGCCGCGAACTTCCTTGGCCAGCTTACTTCTCTGCGCGGTGTTCCCTTGCTCGCTCTGCGGGCTCGCGAGTTGTTGACTTGGCGGCGCCGGCTCCTCTTCGCGGATGATTCGCAGCACTTCGAGAATCGGCGTTTCTCGCATGCGAGTTCGCGCGAATGGCGTGTCTCCCGTCAGTAGCTCGTACAGCATGACTCCCAAGGCGTACACGTCGCTCCGCGTATCAATGTCGATTGCTGTCAGGTCGGCTTGCTCCGGGCTCATGTATTCGGGGGTGCCGACTAACATGCCAACTTCGGTTCGCATCGTCGTGCGTGGTTCCAGGGCTTTGGCCACACCAAAATCAATTACCTTCGGCGCCGGCTTGCCGTCGTACTCTGCCACCAGCACGTTGGACGGTTTCAGGTCGCGGTGAATGATCCCTTTTTGGTGCGCGTGCTGAACCGCGTGACACACCAGTGCAAATAGTTCCAACCGCCAGCGAAGATCCAATTGATTCTCGTCGGCGTAACGCGTGATGGCCACACCCCGCACCAATTCCATGACGAAGAACGGTCGGCTGTCCTCAGTGACGCCGCCGTCCAACACCCTCGCGATGTGCGGATGATCCATCAAAGCGAGGGCTTGACGCTCGGCCTCGAAACGGGCCAGGATCGGAACCGAATCAATGCCGGGCCGCAGGACTTTTAGCGCTACCTCCTGGCCAAGGCGTGGATGAAGTGCCCGGTACACTCTTCCCATGCCGCCGCGGCCCAACTCTTCGAGTATGCGATAGTCGGAGAGGGACGAACCAGGTTGCAGCGTGTGTGATCCTTCAATGACAGGGAATGTAGACGGGCCGACCGCGGCTGCCAAAGCGCGGATCAATGCGGGATGGAACTCGGAACTTGTCGCGCCGGGTGACCGCAGGGCTGCGACAAACCGATCCGGATGGCTTGAGAGGTTATCGAGCTTGTCCAAGCAAGTGGCGCACACCTCCAAGTGGGAATTAATGGTCTCCGCCTCGGCCTCCGGCAGCACGCCGTTGGAGTAGCGTCCCAACTGATGATCCAGCGGACAGGTCCTCGGGTTCATGGCGCGGTCCTCCATCTACATTGATCGGGACCCTCTTACGCGGATGGGACGGAAGTCGAGGTCGACGAGCCGCCGGGTAAATCACGGCGGGGCCGCACGGCGGGCATAAAGCCCGCCGCTCGTAACCAAGGGTTTCTACACGGACAACTCCATGAGTTCTCCCATCTCTTCACGTAAACGGCGTATGATGCGAAACTTCGCCTGGTGCACGGCGTTAGCGGCCATGCCAATTTCCTTGACGACGTCTGGCGCCGAAACACCGTCAACCGTCAACCGCCAGAATGCCTTCCATGTCCGCTCTTCATACTCGGGCCGAATGAGTTCCAGCGCGCGGTGTAACAGGCCGTGCTCCTGCACTCCGGTTGCGTCGGCCGGCTCATTTTCCGGGACGGTCTCCAATAGCTGCCGTGCATCCGTGCCGCCGGCCGCTTGGGCTTCGCCGCATCGTTTGCGAAAGTGATCGCACGCTTTGTTCCGGGTTATGGTCCACAGCCAACGGCGGAAAGCACCAATGTTGTCGCCTCGTTGGAACCCGTCCAGTCTTGCGGAAACGGCTTTCCACACTTCTTGTACTGCGTCGGCGGCATCCTCGGCTTCAAGCCCGGTCTTTCGCGCCAGAAGAAGACCAGCGGACCGTAGACATGGACGATCTGCTGCCATGCCCTTGAATCTTGGCCGCGCGCGTGCTCGAGAAGACTCAGCGATGTTGACGCAAGCGAAATCCGTGGTTGGTCGGCCATTGGAATGAGCTTACATGCATAAATCCTTCCAAGCAAGGAACTTCCGCACTCGTTTGGATGGGCGTAAGAGCCATTCGATCATTCTGCTAAAGGCGATGAGAAGTGACAAATCGCTGCATCCGAAAACTCCAATATCCGAAGGGACCAATCCATGCGTCGGCAGAACAAACACAACGTGAATCGGCGGACAAGGCTCAACGTCGAAGCGCTCGAAGCACGCCGGCTCATGTCGGTCAACGCCGACTTCAACGGCGATGGCTTCGACGACCTCGCGGTTGGCGTTCCATATGAAGCCATCGGTACGATCCAAAACGCTGGGGCGGTGCATATCATCTACGGGTCGCCAAGCGGGCTTTTGGCAACAAAAAACCAGTTTTGGACTCAGGACAGCCCGGGTATCCAAGACGAATCTGAAGAAAACGACACCTTCGGCGCGTCTCTGGCCGGGGGCGATTTCAATAAGGACGGCTTTGCCGACCTCGCCATCGGGCACCCAGGCGAGGGCGTCGGCGCCGGGCTGGACCGCGCTGGTGCGGTCACCTTGCTTTACGGTTCGAGCGACGGTCTGACGGACGCTGGCAGTCGGACCTTTCATCAGAACAGTCCCCGCATCCGCGAGATTGCCGAAGCAGATGATTATTTCGGCACCAGCTTGGCGACCGGCGATTTCAACAAGGATAGCTTCACCGACCTGGCGATCGGCGTTCCCTTTGAGGATCACGGCGGCCTCACCGATGCGGGAAGCGTACACATTCTCTACGGCGGTGGCGGCGGCATCAGTGGCCCGGGCAACCAGCAGTGGACCCTCGACAGCGGCGGCATGCCCGGCGTTGCCGCCGCGATAGACGCTTTCGGGTATTCGCTCGCGGCAGGTGACTTCAACGCTGACGGCGGTGATGACCTTGCCATCGGGATAATGCTCTCTGACGATCAGGCGTTTAATGGTGGCGCGGTGGCGGTCATGTATGCCGGGCCCTTGGGACTACTTCCGCCTGGAAGCCAATTGCTGCACCAGAATACCCCGGATGTGCCAGACGTCGCTGAACCGGGTGACGGCTTCGGGGCTAGCATCGCCGCGGGCGATTTCAACGGCGACGGCGTGGCCGACCTCGCCATCTGCGCTATTGGCGAGATTATCGGAAGTGTTATCGCCGGTGCGGTCAACGTCGTATATGGCTCAGCCGAGAAGGGCTTGACCGGCGACAATGGGCAGTTTTTCAGCCAGGACGATTTGGACACCACCGACGGGAATGAGCACAACGACGGATTTGGAGGAGAACTAACCGCCGGCGATCTCGACGGAGACGGCCGAGACGAATTAGCCATCGGAACGAGATTGGAGAACGTCGGCTCCATCACCCACGCTGGCACGGTCACTTTCATCTATGGGTCAGCAACGGGCCTGGACCTCACGGCGAACAAGACGCTCATCCAAGAAGACCTGGGGCTCGGAGGCGTCTCCGAGCACACCGATCGATTCGGCGCCGCACTTGGTTTTGGGGACTTCGACGGAGATTCGCGTTTCGATTTGGTCATCGGCGTGCCGGAGGAGGATATTGGGACGTTTCAATTCGGCGGACAGGTATATGTCATGTACGGCGATGCGCCCAACCAACTTTGGGACCAAGACAGCCCGGGCATCCTTGACGCCATGGAAGCTGGCGACGGCTTCGGCGGCGGCCTCGACGGCGGAGCGGGCGGCAAGTCGGCGCCCGGCGGCGGGTCCGGACGGCAGGACCTCGCTCAACTCGTCAGCGCCGATTTCGAACTTGAATCACTGCTAACCAAACCAAACAAACGACGCCTCCTGAGCGGCCGGCGTTAGCCGGCCCTTATTCTTGGCGCCTTTGCGGTTTTGCGTGAGGCAATTCAAGACCTCACGCAAAGGCGCCAAGGCGCAAAGAAGAATCGTACGAACTTATCATCCCTAACTTCGGAGAACGAACATGAATCTGCGAAAGAAAACCAACTGTCGGCCGTACTTGGAAACCCTGGAAGCACGGCAATTGTTGTCGGTCTACGCCGATTTCAACGGCGACGGCTTTGATGACCTCGCCATCGGCGTGCCCGGCGAGCAAGCGGGGAGGGGCATGGTGCAAGTGCTCTACGGTTCCGCCAACGGCCTGACCGCCACCGGCAGCCAGATCTTCACCCAGGATAGCCTAGGCACTGATTCCAGCGAGCCGGACGACAACTTCGGCGCAAGTTTGGCGGGTGGCGACTTCAACGACGATGGCCGAGCTGATCTTGCTGTCGGTGTGCCTGGCGAAGACATCGGCGCCGCCACCGATGCCGGGCTGGTTCACTTCGTCCTGGGTTCGGCCAACGGCCTTACGGGTGCGGGTGATTATGTCATGCACCAGGATATCAACCGCGTCCGCGACATCGCGGAGACGGGAGACTTCTTTGGCAAGAGCCTGGCCGCCGGAGACTGGAACAGCGATGGCTTCTGCGATCTGGGGGTTGGTGTTCCCGGCCAGGACTTGCCCGGCAAGGTGGATGCCGGCGGAGTTCACATCTTCTATAGCGGCGGCACGGGCATCAAGCCGCCGGGCAATCAGACGTTCAATCTCGACAGCCCTGGCATGGCCGGAACTGCGTCCGCAGGCGATATCTATGGATCGGCTTTAACTGCGGGCGACTACAACGGAGACGGCCGGGCTGACTTGGCGATCGGCGTGCCGCTTAACGACCGATTCCAATTCGTCGACGCCGGCGGACTAGGCGTGATTCTTGGCTCGCCGACCGGCATGACCCCGGTTGGAAGCCAGTTTCATGAAACCACTAGTGGCGCCGGTTGCCAAGTCGCCCTCGCATTGGCAAGCGGCGACTTCAACTCTGACGGCAAGGATGATGTTGCCGCAGGTGCCCCTTTCTCACCTGCAGGCGCCGCAAGCGTCTCAGGAATCCTTATGATCTTCGAAGGTACGGCCACCGGCTTGGTCCAAGCTGGGACCGGCTACAATCAATCGTTGTTCGGCGAGTCGGACGAGAACGACGACCGTTTTGGATTCGCCCTGACCTCAGGTGACTTCGACAGCGACGGCTTTGACGATTTCGCGATTGGAGTTCCAGGTGAGGACCACAGCACCAAGATCGACAACGGTGCCGTGATCGTTGTGTTTGGCAATCCGACGGGCCCAGCTTTTTCCGACTTCGTCACGCTTTCTCAAACGACTGCCGGCAACAACGAGGAAGCCGACGATCACTTCGGTGAAGCCTTGGCTGCACGCGATTTCAACGGCGACGGTGAGGCCGACATCGCCATCGGAACGCCCGACGAAGACGTCAGCACCGTCGTGGACGCGGGTGCGGTATATGTCCTGTATGGCGGCGCCACCTTTACGAGTGGCCAGACCTGGTCGCAGGATATCGCGGGTATCGCAGACACCGCGGAAGCGGGCGACAGCTTCGGCGGCGGTCTCGACGCAGGGGCGGGCAAGTCGGCGCCCGGCGGTGGCTCCGAACGACACGACCTCGCTCAACTCATCAGCGCCGATTTTGAACTCGAATCACTGCTAACCAAACCAAACAAACGACGGTTCCCGAACGGCCGGCGTTAACCAGCCCTTATTCTTGCGCCTTTGCGGCTTTGCGTGAGGCAATTTAAGACCTCACGCAAAGACGCCAAGGCGCCAAGAAGAATCGTACGCACTCATCATCCCTAACTTCGGAGAACGAACATGAAACTGCAAAAGAAAACCAACTGGCGACCCTCACTGGAAATCCTGGAAGCTCGCCGACTACTGTCAATCTACGCCGACTTCAACGGCGACGGCTTCGATGACCTGGCCATCGGCGCGCCCGGTGAGGACTTGGGAACGGCAACCGACGCCGGCATCGTCCAAGTGATTTATGGCTCAGCGACAGGACTCGCCACCGTTGGGAGCTCGAACTGGAGCCAGTCAATCTTGGGGACCGATTCCGACGAGTCCGGCGACAACTTCGGCGCAAGTTTGGCGGCGGGGGATTTCAACAACGATGGGAGGGACGACCTCGCGGTCGGGGTTCCGGGCGAAGACTTCCCACCGGTGGGCCAGGCGGGCGCCGTGCATGTCATTTATGGTTCCGCCACCGGGCTTACCGCAATAGGAAGTGCGTTTTTTCATCAAGATACCAACCGTGTCCGCGACAGCGCCGAAACCGATGATCTTTCTGGGAAGAGCCTCGCGGCGGGAGACTTCAATGCCGACGGTTTCGCCGATCTCGGTGTAGGCGTGCCTGAGCAGGACCTACCCGATAAGACAGACGCCGGTGCCGTGCACATTTTCTACGGCGGCGGTGCCGGCCTTAAGCCGCCCGGCAATCAGACTTTCAACATGGATCATCCGAGCATACCCGGAAGTGCCGCGGCGGGGGACGAATTCGGAGCGGCGCTCGCCGCCGGAGATTTTAATGGCGACGGCCGTGACGATCTCGCAATTGGGGCGCCCTTCGCGAAAATTGGGACGGCAATCGAGTCCGGCACGTTTAGCACGCTTCTCGGGTCGGCCGTCGGACTCTCGGCAACGGGTAGTCAGTCCTTAGGATCCTCCGATGCGGGTGCGCAAAACGGAACGGCGCTTGCCGCGGGCGATTTCAATGGCGATGGGCGGGACGATCTTGCGACAGGCGCGCCCTTCGGAACCCTAGGAACCGGGATCGATTCCGGCCTTGTTTGGATCTATCAGGGCGTGCCCGCGGGATTGTCTTTGAATGGGCAGATCTACCAGTCATTTTTCGGCCATACGAACGAGTCCGGCGATCAATTTGGATCTGCTCTGACCGCAGGCGACTTTGACAATGACGGCTTCCGCGACTTAGCGATCGGGGTGCCCGGCGAGGACCACAGCACATTTACGAACAACGGCTCCGTCCTTGTGGCGTTTGGAAGTTCGATTGGAATCACGCCGACCGGCGACGTCATTATCAACCAAGCGGACGTGCCCAACAATGAGGAATCGGCCGATCACTTCGGGGAAGTTCTGGCTGCAGGTGATTTCAACGGGAACGGCGCTGCCGACATCGCCATCGGTACGCCGGACGAAGACGTGGGTGCCGTCGGGGACGCGGGTGCGGTCTATGTTTTGTACGGCGGCGCCATTTTCACCGGTGGACAGACCTGGACACAAGATACCGCGGGCATCGGCGACACTGTCGAGGCGGGCGACAACTTCGGCGGCGGTCTCGATGCCAACGGCGGCAAATCAGCCCCCGACGGCGGGTCCGGACGGCGAGACCTTGCCCAACTCATCAGTGCCGATTTTGAACTCGAATCACTTCTAACCAAACCAAACAAACGACGCCTCCTGAACGGCCGGCGTTAACCGGCAACGATCCTCCGCGCCTGTTATTTAGCACCCCGTGAATCACGGGGGGCTAAGTGCAAAGGCGCAAAGCTGAATCGCACGAACTCATCATCCCTAACATCGGAGAACGAACATGAAACTGCGAAAGAAAACCAACTGGCGGCCGTACTTGGAAACCCTCGAAGCCCGCCGGTTATTGTCGGGGCTCAACGTCTAGTGGGGAACGCTCATGCGTTGCCTAAATCGACGCCCCGTTCTTCTATGTGACCCGTGAGCCAGCTTGACCTTCCCCAAAACGCTAAACCCCACGCCCCAGCAATCCGCGTAAAAGATGGCAAGAACGTGGGGCACAGAAAGAAAGAACTGACTACATTGGGTTAGACATATCGACCCGATGCACCGGTTCGGAATTCCGTGGTTTGTTTCAAAACATGTCTGTTGCCAGCTCTGCGCCGGGTTTGGCAGATCCCCGGAGGCGAATTCACCATAGGCTTTGCAGAAAACCGCATAGGTCTGCTCGCCGCCGAATGGAACTTACAAATCGCTTCCACGGCATTACGCACGTTCCTGGTCGCCAACGCTGGAGTTGCAAAGTTTTTCGCTGTAACGATCGGGTCTACGTTGTAGCTAATTCGTTGAAACGCGCGGGAAAGTTTCGCGTGTAACAAGTAGCAGAACTGAATCGAAACACCGAAATGCGTAAGCCCGGATGGAGCGGTTCCAGAAAAAACCTCCAAAAGGAGAAAGAATCATGAAAGTGCAAACGAACATCAAAGCCGGTAAGAATGTTAACGCCAGTCGTCGCACGAGTTTGATCCGTCAGGCGGGCTAAACTTGGTCTAGCGTCGGTGGCTTGGGCGGCAGACGCAAAATACACGGCTGAGCTCATTGCTCAGCGCGGCGACGAACTGGCGACGGGCCGAGCGTTGTGGCAGTCCCAGGGTAGCACGGCTACCTTCAGGGTCGTCGTGGAAGACGTTATGTCAACCGATCTCGCCTCAGTGTGGATCGAGGGCCGCTTTATCGGTGAATTCGGAATCGTGGAGGGGTCAGGCGCCATGATAATCACGAATCAACAAGAAGGTGCCATGTTCCCGGTAGTTCAATCCGGCTCAAAAATTGTAATCTATGCAGGCGATACGGATCGATCCTCTACGGTTCGTTTCGGACAAAGTGAGCAGTTCGGGGTAGCCGGGGGTTGGGATTCTCATTCGCCAGAGGACGACGCGAACTGCAGCGTTGGGATACGGACGACGCTGGAGGTCGCGGCGACTGCTTGAGGGCGCTTTCTGACGAAAACAAGATATCTGAAGATTCTTGAATCAATGGCCGCGCAGTGTCTCTCTAATTACGCGCCGCCTGATCCACCTGACCTAGCCTATCCTGTTTGGGCCAAGAGGCCCGTCACGGTGCCGGTCCTCCACCAGCTTCCTTAAAACCGTGCTGGAGGACTAACTTCATCGGTAGTCCGCCGGCGAATGTCCAACCTAACTCTAGGTGTGGGGAGAAGGTCCGTATGTTGGCTTACACCCTCAAAGTCGGGGAAGCGATCACGATTGGCCACGATAGCCCTGTAGTGGCCGATGTTGCCCATGTTGCCTACCGGCATCGCTACCGATGTTGGTTATGTAAATACGAAGGTGTCTTGGAGTTTGAGCCTGATGCCTCGGAGCCGAGTTGGACGGAGTGCCACTATTGTGGACTCCACAACGAAATCTCTCCTGGCTTGTACGGCCAGCCAGCGATCATCCCAGGCCCATGTACCAAGTCGGATGTTTTAGTGAAGAGCAAGCTGGAGGTGTCGGCGAATTGACATCGACTGGACCGCGTGGTCCGGCAGAAATCGCCCGACTTTTGACTAAGGAAATAAACACCATGAAGACGAACACGCAACAAATGTTGGTACCCCGTTGGCAGCCCATTTCGTGGAGGCCATTGCGGGAGTTTCAGGAAGAGATGATGCTGATTCGCAAGCGCTTCGCCGCGGGCAACCGCCCAGCCCTCGCCCCTTCCTACCCACCGCTGAACATTTGGGGAGACAACGACAAAGTTTACGCCGAGGCGGAATTGCCCGGAATGCAGCTCGACCATCTCGAAATCTACGTGTCTGAAGGCAATCAGTTGACCATCCAGGGTGAGCGCCGGCAGTGCGAGCCGGACAATGGCGTTTGGTACGGGCAAGAACGCGGGTTCGGCCAATTTAGCCGGACGATCAGGCTGCCGGTGAAGGTGGATGCCGAAAACGTCGAGGCCCGTTTCGAGCACGGCGTCCTGTTCGTTACGTTGCCCAAGAACGAAGCGGCCAAGCCCAGACGCATCAGCGTCAACGATGTGGTGAACAGCCCCGCAATCAAGAAAGAACACGTTCATGTTGCAGGGATCCACGGGCAACGGACGGAGCTGGATCAACCCGAGGTTTTACTCGGTGTCTGTTACACTCCCCGTGTTGACATCATGGAGACCGAGGAGGAATCGCTGTTGCTTGCCGACCTTCCCGGGGTGAAGCCGGAAGATGTGGACGTGCGTTTCGACAACGGCGAACTCATCATTGATGGCCGCTGCGCTCCCCGCCACGAAGGGGCGAATTATATGCTGTTCGAATACGGCGTCGGCGATTTCTACCGGGCCTTTTCGATCAGCGAGCACATCGACTGGCAGAAGATTTCTGCCGAACTCAAAAACGGCGTCCTGACGGTCCACCTGCCGAAGGCTGAGACCGTCAAACCGAAGAAGATCACCGTCAAAGGCGACTGAGCCCGCCGGGGGCCGGCACATCCTCGCTTCCAGGACGACGCCCTGTGGTAGTGAGGCCGGGGTGCGTCGATCCAAGCCGGTGGTCGCGGGCGGCGTGGCCGGAACCGACGGGACAAGTGGGTTGGTCACCGGAGAGCGGGCTCGGCCAACTGATCGAGCGGGTCGAGTATGATGGTGACAAGCGTCGCGTCACCCCCTTACGCCTACATCCAGCAGATTAGTTCATGTTTCGCGGAAGGAGCGTCTCAATGACCCGAGAGGGCTTCTGGTTTGCTAAACCGCTTGGCCAGTTCCATGAGCTCGAGAGGAACTGCAAGGACGACCGTGTTGGAAGCGGTAGGTCCGAGTCCGTCGATGGTCTGAAGCGTACGAAGCTGCATGGCGCCAGGGCTGGCAAACATGGTGGTGGCGGCGGCCGCGAGGTTCTCCGCCGCAAGTCGGTCGCCTTCTGCTTTTGTGATGGTCGCCCGCTTCTCGCGCTCCGCACCCGCCTGGCGCGACATGATCCGCTTCAGGTCCTCGGGCATGTCGATGTCCATCAGACGAATGCCGGTGACTTGCAACCCCCATTCCTTGGAATCCTTCTCCACCGCTTGCTCGACCATTTTGCCGATCCGATCCCGCTCCGACAACAACTCGTCCAGCACCATTCCGCCCACCACGTCGCGTAACGCCGTCTGGGCCAGCAAGGAGATGCCGTGAACGAAGTCCTGAATCTTCGTCACCGCCTCTTCGACACTGACCACCTTGAAGAAGAGCGCGCCGTTGATCGACACGGGCACGTTATCTCGGGTGATGGCCTCTTGTCGCGGAATGTCGGCCGCGAGCACTCTGGTGTCAACCTTCCGAACCCGATCAATGATCGGCACGATGAAGAACAACCCAGGCCCACGGATTGACTGAAACTCGCCAAGTTGGAGCACAATGCCCCGTTCCCACTGGTTGGCGACTTTTATTGATGCAGCGATGAGGGCCGAGAGGACCACACCGGCCACGCCGATCGAAATCCCAAGACCGATATTGGTTTGGCCCACGTAAATGGCAAGTCCTATGGTGATCGCGGCGAACACCAAGAACACGGCCAATTCGACAAAACTCGGCATGTTGGACTGTAGTTGACGCAACTGACGTCCCCCCTCTCGTGCAGCAGTTTCGAAGCTTTGCGCTGTGGACATGATTTTCCGACTCCCAACATGAAAGGCGAACGCACGGCGTAACGCCGGGTTCAGCCGCACCGGCCGCCAGCTGAACCTTGTACCCAGCCTAAACGCGCAAGGCGGCCGGGTGTCGGCTGCTACGCCTTGTCGGCCCGGCCCCCATTCACCGTTCCACGCCGGTTGAGATCGTTGCTGCGGCGGCGCGGCAAGTTCCTAGGCAGCAAGCGAAGGTCGTCGCTGTGGCATTCTATGCCGGCGGCCGTATTCTCGATACAGAATTCAGAAATCAGAATTCAGAATTCAGAAATGTCCAGGTTGTGGCGTGGTCTCCCGACCACGCCACCTGCACGACCGCAGGACTCCGAGGCATCTTCAACAGCTGTCGCAGTGTACATGGAGGTGGTCAGGGGTAATCCTGACGCCCGAGCGGTGGGTGGTGCTCAACTGCCCGGCACCGCCAACTACTTCATCGGAAACGATCCGTCGCAATGGCATACCAACATCCCGACCTTCGGCCGCGTCGGATACCAAGACGTTTATCCCGGCATCGACTTGGCGTATTACGGCAACAATGGCGCGTTGGAGTACGACTTCATCGTATCGCCGGGCGCCGATCCGAATGTGATCGCGCTGACTTTCGCCGGTGCCGAAAGCGTGGAGGTCAATCCGCAAGGCGATTTGGTGTTGCACACAGCGGCGGGTGATATGGTGCAGCAGAAGCCGTACTTGTACCAGGAGAGCAACGGTGTCCGCACAGATGTAGCCGGCAGCTTCGTACTCAGTAATCAGTACTCAGTACTTGGTACTCAGCACTCCGCACTCGTCACTTTCGAGGTCGGCGCCTATGATCCGACACGCGCGCTCGTGATCGATCCGCTGGTTCTGGGGTATTCGACCTACCTCGGTAGCTTCGGTGGTGGTGAAGGTGGGGCTGGAATCGGGATCGATGCCAGCGGCAATGCTTACATGACCGGGATCACAGCCTCGGCGAAATTTCCAACCACACCAGGCGCTTTCGACACCACGAATAGTGGGAACGATGCCTTCGTGGCCAAGCTAAATCCATTCGGGTCCGCGCTCGTTTACGCTACCTACCTAGGTGGGACGGGCGCCGACTATGGCCGCGGCATTGCGGTAGGTGATGGCAGCGCCTATGTGATTGGGCTGACCGAGTCGACGAACTTTCCGACGACTCCGGGAGCCTTCGATACGACCCCCGGGTTCGGGTGGGTCAGTTTCGTGGCCAAGTTGACTACGGGCACTGCCCTCGCCTATGCCTCGTTCCTTGGCACGGGTGAGAGCACAAACCTCTACGGCGCACAAGGCATTGCGGTAGATGTCGATGGGCATGCCCACGTGACTGGATTCACCGACGCAAGCACCTTCCCGACGACGCCGGGGGCCTTTGACACGACCTACAATGGTGCCCCCGGCGACGTCTTTGTAACCAAATTCAACGTCCAGGGCTCCGCGCTTGAGTACTCCACATTCCTAGGTGGATCAAGCTATGATTCGGGCGGGGATGAAATTGCCATCGACGTCAACGGCGCCGCATATGTAACCGGCCACACACAGTCGGCCAACTTCCCGACCACACCGGGCGCATTTGACACGATATTTAACGGTCTTTCCGACGTCTTTGTTACCAAGCTGAACGTAACCGGCTCAGCCCTTGCCTACTCCACTTTCCTGGGTGGAAACAACTACGACGACGGCTACGGGATCACCGTGGACGGCCGCGGCCATGCGTACGTGTCGGGTGGAACTGGATCGATTGATTTTCCAACAACACCAGGCGCCTTCGACACAACCTGGAATACGGGCTTTGTGACTAAACTAAGCGTCGACGGCTCGGCCCTCGTCTACTCCACCTTCCTGGGAGGGTCTCAAATAAATCAACTCCGCGCGGTAGTCGTGGACGGAGCCGGGAACGCCTACGTAACTGGGTACACTAGCTCGATCGACTTTCCGATGACCCCGCGTTCCTTCGATCCTGTCTACAACGGCGGCACTAGTGATTCGTTCCTGACCAAGCTTGATCCTGCCGGTTCCACGTTGATCGATTCAACCTTCTTGGGCGGAAACGACCGTGATTTTGGCCACGGCATTGCGGTGGACGACCACGGCAACGCGTATGTGACGGGGACAACGGAATCAACTACCTTCCCCACGACGCCGGGGGTCTTGAAGCGCCGCATCCGCTTTGCTAGCAATGTGTTCGTGACCAAATTTACCGATATGTAACGAACAGCCGAGCCGGCCGCTCCCACTACGACCAATGCTGGAATCCTTGGAAGATCGCGCACTCCTCAGCGGTGAAGTAGTCCAACGAGATTTGCGCGCACAAGCGTTCACGGTACCCTGGGCGACGGTCCTGCACACACGTGACTAGAAGACTACAGCAATCCCCGTACCTCGGCATCGCTGAGATCGCGATCGAAAGCGCCGCCGGCGGACTTTTGGCCGATACGCTACGCCGCAAGCTTCAGTCGCTTCTCTTTGGCGATGGACGTAATCGTCGCCGTTGACCCAGCAGGCAAAACCGCATCCGCAGCGCAATTGCCCGGCAACTCGAAATTTGGGTATCAGCATTTGATGTCCACAGTCGAGCTGCATCCGGAAGGGCAAAGCTCCCGTCGCGTCGGCTTAAGCGATGAGAAGCAACCGACGGATTTGCGGCTCACTGCTGCTATCGGCACACATGCCGGCGATAGCGCCTTTGGGTTTGTCATTGGTGGGGTGTTTGTCCCTACACCGTTCGGAAGTGGCGTAGGACACTCGATATACCCGCAACCACCGAAGGAACATCTCGGCTTCGACGTGAGCACTTCTCGGAACCGTGGGCGCTGAGGCGCGCCGCAAAGCGCATGCGAAGGCCCAGGATCCCGAACGGTGTGCAAAGATTGCTACCGCAAGGCGAGGTTTGCCGCGGCCGCCGCACGTCATCCAATCGCTTATCGCCGCCAACTGGGGGCGCAAACTCAGTCCCGAGCATCGGGCAAAGCTAAGCGCCGCGCACAAAGCCCGTGGCACTCGGCCGCCGAAGGCAGGAAGACCGTGGAGGCCGCAGGAAGTGGCATTGTTGGGAAACATGCCCGATCACGAAGTGGCACGACGGACCCGTCGTACTGTGTGTGCCGTGATGTGTTGCCGATGTCGCTTAAACATAGACGGGTTTTACCGAAAGCGAAAGCGGAGGGCTGCCCGCCAAAGTATCGTCGTTAATCGTTGAGGATGGCTACGGTCACCGCGATCAGGCATTCCTGGCCCCCTCGACGCGTGACTCATTCCACGATCATTTTCAGAGAAAATCGAAGAATTTCCCAAATTGCGCGTCCGGTTTTGGCTCCAAATCACCCTTTAGTAGTAGGGACTCGTACGCGTGCGTTGTGTGCGCACGCGATTTTCTCTTTGGGAGGGGACCGATGACTTGGCTAACCCCAATCCAAGCAAAGACTTATCGAAAGCAGTCGCCTTTGACTCGATCAAGTCGGCCGCGACTGGAGCCTCTGGAAGACCGTCAGCTGCTGTCTACCTGCCACGTCACGCGCCTTACCGATCAGGGCATTGGCAAAGGCTTCCGCGGCGACCTGCGCTACTGCGTCAACAAGGTCAACGCCGAGCCGGGACCGGATGCGATTGATTTCATCGTGACAGGGACGATCAATCTCACCGCGAGACTGCCAGACCTCAGTTCGGAAATCGACATCCAGGACCTGGAAGCGCCCAGTTAACAGTGCGGCGGGGGACGGTCGATGGGTATCGGATTTTCAGCGTGACGGCAGGTGCCACGGTTGCAATCTCCGGGCTTAGCGCTGTCGAAGGCAGTGAATCGAATGGCGGAGCCATTCGGAACGACGGCTCGTTATCACTCAATCAAGTCGTCGTCCAGGATAGTGTCGCGACGCCCGTTGGGAGAGGTGGCGGCATTTACAACACTGGTAGCCTCACCATCCTCGCGAGCACGATCTCGAACAATTTTTCCGACACGTATGGAAGCCCTTACGTGGGCCAGGGCGGTGGCATCTATAACATCGGAGAACTAACCATCATCGAAACGACCCTCATCAGTAATCACACTCGCGGCATCTCCTCGTACGGAGGTGCAATCCACAATGGCAGCTCGGGAGGACTGACGGTCATCGATTCCCGCATTTCGTCGAACTTTGCGTATCCTCTTGGTCACGGCGGTGGCATCTGGAACACCGGGTCCGTCTCCATTTACAACAGCACCATCAACGACAACGACGCTGATGTGTATGGAGGCGGAGTCTTTAGCGCGGACGGCGTGTTGGTCTTGCTTAACAGCACCGTGCACGGCAACCAAGCGGGCGATACGGGAGGCGGAGTGATGGGCGGGGATCCTCTGACCATTATCAGTCACAGTACGATCAGTGGCAATGAATCCGATTCTGAGTCCTTAGGTGGCGGAGGCCTGCACACAGGCAACGGACCGGTATTTATGCGGAACACGGTAATCGCCGGGAATACTAACGGCGATGTAATGGGTTCCTTAGCGGGATCGGATTACAATCTGATTGCCAATTCCGGCGGAGGCACTGGTTTTGGTCCAAACGATATTCTCGACGTCGATCCGCTTCTCGGCCCCCTCGCCGACAACGGCGGTCCAACTCTGACCACGGCTCTCCTCCCCGGCAGCCCGGCCATCGATGCCGGCGACAACACGGATGCGCCCGAGTTCGACCAGCGGGGGCCCGGGTTTCCGCGAATCGTGAATGGCACGATTGACATCGGGGCGTTCGAAGTTCAATCGTCGCCGATACCGACGCCGAATCGAACTTCGATTGATCTTCTCGCCTTGGTGTTGGCCACGGCGGATTTGGATTCACTTACCTAGTCGTGAATGGAGAAGTTGGTGATGCGTTTTCAAAAATCATGCGCCCGGCCGCGTGTCGAACCCTTAGAAGACCGCACGCTCATGTCCACCTGCCACGTAACGCGCCTCACCGATCAAGGCATTGGCAAAGGCTTCCGCGGCGACCTGCGGTACTGCATCAACAAGGTCAACGCCGAGCCGGGGCCGGATGCCATCGACTTCACGGTGACGGGCACGATCAATCTCACCAGTGCGCTGCCCGAGCTAGCTTCGGACATTGATATTCACGGTCCTGGGGCTGAGCAGTTGACGATACGGCGAAGCGGGTCCGCTAGTTTTCGCCTCTTAGTAATTCCCGCATCGGCGACGGTGACAATTGAAGGTGTTGCCCTGAGCCATGGCAGTGTACTTTCCGAGGACGGCGGCGCCGGAATTCTTAACCACGGAAACTTGATACTCCAAGGCAGTGTGATATCCGAGAACGGCATCGACTGCTCTACCTGCGATGCGAAAGGAGGCGGCATCTTTAACAGCGGCTCATTAACTGTCGTCAGTTCCACGATCAATAACAACTCGGCCGACACCATCGATGGCGATTCCTATGGCGGCGCCATTTACAACACGGGACTTCTGTCCGTCTACAGTAGCACTATCAGCGGCAATTGTGCGTGCTGGTATGGACATGGCGGGGCCGTTTTCAATGCCGGCGGGTTCATGGCGATCATCAACAGCACGATTCACGCCAACTACACCGATATTGAGGGCGGTGCGATTGACGGCAGCGGGGGCGCGGACACCGTCATCAGTCATAGCACTATAGCCGCGAATAAATATGGCACGAGCGGGATAAATGTTGGCTTACCGCACTTTGTGTACATGCGTAATACGATTGTTGCCGGAAACACGAAGTCGGACATCAAGGGAGCCCTCACATCTTCAGGCTATAATGTCGTCGGCAATACCACATCGGGGAGTGGCTTCGCCAGCACGGATATTCTGAACATCGACCCTCTCCTCGGCCCCCTCGCGGACAACGGTGGCCCGACTCTGACGATGGCCCTCCTCCCCGGCAGTCCCGCCATCGACGCCGGCGACAACACCGACGCGCCGGAATGGGACCAGCGCGGCCCGGGGTTTCCTCGAATTGTGAACGGGACGATCGACATTGGGGCGTTCGAGGTGCAAGCGACGCCAATACCTTCTCATACACGACCTGGATGTGTTCTGCTCGCCCTGGTTCTGGCCACCGTCGATTTGGATGCACTCACGTAACGCATGAATGGAGGATGACAAATGCGTCGACAAACGTTGACGGCTCGTCCACAACTCGTATTGCTGGAGGCCCGCGATGTACCGAGTTTCTTGCCGCCGGTCAGTTATGCTAACGGCAATTACGGAGTCACGATCGCAGATCTCGACCACGATGGCCATCGGGATCTGGTGTCTGCGACTGGAAACATCTGCATCCGCTTTGGAGACGGCACGGGCATACTGGGGACGGCAATTTGCTATGGCACGCCTGCGATTAGCAATGATGTTCGTGCGGCCGACGTTAATTTAGACGGCAGTCCTGATCTTGTCGTTGGAACCTACGGTAAGGTCGAGGTGCTGCTGAATAACGGGGACGGCACGTTCGGCTCACCTTCGGAATTCCAAGCCGGCCATTGGCCGTGGCACGTTACGGTTAAAGAGCTCAACGGAGATGGTAAGCCCGACATCGCTGCTTCCAATTTCGACGGAGGCCTGCAAATCCTATTCGGCAATGGTGACGGCACGTTCCAGTCAGCCTCCTTCTTTGACGTGGGCGCAACTACTACTGACGTGGAGGGGGCTGATTTTAACGGCGACGGGTGGAATGACCTTTCCATCGACAATGGTCTCGGCAAGTCGGTCAGCGTATTTCTGAATCGCGGCGACGGCACCTTTAAGCCAAAGGTGGATTACTCCGTCACCAATCAGCCTTGGGGCCACGAGCTCGGCGATGTCAACAAAGACAACCAGATCGACTTGGTGGTTGCCAATGGTGGCAACACCGTAAGCGTTTTGCTCGGAAATGGCGACGGTACGTTTCAACCACCACTGGACTACTCGTCCGGTGGCGTAATTGCGGTCTTCCCAGTCATTGTTGATTTCAACAAGGATCGTAAACCGGATATCGCCGTTGCCCACTACTACGCTCATGGTGGCGCTCAGCCCGCAAGTGTGTTGCTCGGAAATGGGGATGGAACATTCAAGTCCAGCCAGGACTTCATTTTCGGAACCTCGTCAACGGGAGTGGCTGCTGGGGACCTCAATAACGACCGATTTCCGGACCTCGTAGTCGGTGATAAAGAGGAGAACAAGGTTCACGTCTTCATGAATGACGGTGTGTGGACCGCGCCCATTCCGCAACCAGGACCGGGGCGTCTTTCCGATGGAATCGGCGCAGATCAGGCGCCGATCAACGCCGTCGTGAAAACACCTGCGGAACAGCGCGGGCCCAGCTATGCTGTTGTAGATGGCAGCATTGACATGGGCGCGTTCGAGGCGCAGTCGTCGCAGATACTACCGGTGACACCACCATCTTCTCGCGCTGATCTTGATTTCCTCGGCATCGTTTTGGCTACGGCTAATTTGGATTCACTCACCTAAAGGATTCGTCATGCATTCCCAAGCATCGAAGGGTTGTCTCCGCCTCGAAGCCCTCGAAGTGCGCACGATGCTCTCGACCTGCCACGTCACACGCCTCACCGACCAGGGCATCGGCAAGGGCTTCCGCGGCGACCTGCGCTACTGCATCAACAAGGTCAACACCGAACCGGGGCCGGATGTGATTGACTTCACGGTGACGGGGACGATTAATCTAGGTTCGCCTCTACCGGACCTCGCATCAGACGTTCAAATTCAGGGGCCGGGAGCGACTGCACTAAATGTGCGTCGCAGTACGGGCGCGGATTACCGAGTTTTGACGGTGGCAGCGGGAGTCACCGTCGAAGTAACGGGCCTGACTATCGCTAACGGACAGGTTAAAAACGATGTGGGCGGCGGCATCCTCAACCGGGGGACACTTGCTTTGGATGACGTGCGTGTCATTGACAATTCGGCAACTAATGCCGGGTATTACAAGGAGATTAAGGGCGGAGGTATCTACAACGAAGGCACTCTTACAATAAGCAACAGCAGTATCGCTCTGAATTACAGCACCAATGACTCTTACATTGTTTCAGGCACCTGGACCTTCGCATACGGCGGTGGCGTCTACAATGCCGGAACGCTGACCATCAGCGATAGCGCGCTTTACCAAAATCGTGCCATTTCCAAGGGTGAGTCCTTGGGAGATGCGTACGGCGGCGGCGTCTACAACGCAGCTGGCAGCGTCACCGTCGTGCGCAGCACCTTGGCATCAAACCTTGCTGACGCTTTCGGATGGTCGCAGGGTGGCTTAGGGCTGGGTGGTGCAATCGGTGGAAACGGTGAATTGTCCATCGCCGACAGTACCATCTCTAAGAATGGCGCCTCCGGAGGGGCTGCCGGCGATACCGGCGCTGGCTATGGTGGCGCACTTTCCCATGGCGGCCAGACCTTTATCACGAACAGCACGATTACTCAAAACAGCGCTGGTGGAGACTGCTGGTGCACGCCTTTCGGAGGAATCTCGATTTCAGGGACGACGACGATTACCCATTCCACCATTTTCGGAAACTCCCAAGGCGGGATTGATGTGCATGGTTCTCTCACGTTGCGGAACAGCATCGTGCAAAGCGTGTCGGGTGCGATTACGAGTTCTGGCTACAACCTCATTCGTAATTCCAGCGGCGGAAGCGGGTACGTCCCTAGTGACATTCTAGATGTCGATCCGCTGCTCGGACCACTAGTTGACAATGGTGGCCCGACATTGACGCTCGCTCTCCTTTCTGGAAGTCCTGCCATCGATTCGGGAACGAATCAGATGGCACCCGAATGGGACCAGCGCGGGCCGGGCTTCCCGCGGATTGTGAACGGCACGATTGATATTGGGGCGTTTGAAGTGCAGGCGTCACCGATGCCGACGGCCGCAAGGCCTTCGGCTCGTCCTGACATTTTCGCGATGATCTTGGCGACCGCTGATTTGAATTCGCTTACCTAAGTCCTTGACCGGAGGATTTGTCACACGCATTCACGAACATCGAAGGCTCGCCGCCGCGTCGTGTCTGGGCCGCGGCCGCAGATTTTAACCTCGAACCATTACGAAGGAGTTTGCTCCCATGACTCGACTCGCAAACAAGATTCGGAAGCAACACTTGTTTTTGGAGACCCTGGAGCGCCGCGATGTGCCGAGTTTCGCGGCCACACAAATCTTTTCCTCGGGCGGGAACTTTCCTTTTGCCCTAGCAACGGCGGATTTCAACAGCGACGGCAACGCCGATGTCGCTACCGTCCGCATTACCACGCCACGCTTGTACGTGTCGCTAGGCAACGGAGACGGCACGTTGCAAGGGGAAACCGAATACGTCGTCGGTTCCAATCCGCGTTCCGTCACCGTTGGCGACTTCAACGGCGACAATGTGCCGGACCTGGTCACGGCGAACTTCGAAGACGGCGATGTGAGCGTCCTTCTGGGCAACGGCGACGGCACGTTTCAAACCGCCCTTAGTGGGCCAGGTGGGCTGAAGGCATCCGACAGCGCGGTGGCGGATTTCAACGGGGACAGCATCGCCGACCTCGCGGTTGCCAATAACGCGATCAACGCCGCTTTGAGCGTGCTCATGGGCAACGGCGACGGCACGTTTCAAGCCGGCCCCGCCTACGCCGTTGGTAACAGCGCACCCAGTGTGGCGACGGGCGATTTCAATGGCGACGGAAACGCCGATGCCGTCGTAGCCGTTCAAGGCGGCGTCAGCGTTCTGCTCGGCAACGGAGATGGAAGTCTGCAATCACCCACGACGTATCCAGCGGGAACCGCTCCGTTTCACGTCGGCGTTATCGATTTGGATGCGGATGGCGATTTGGATCTCGCCACGGCCGGCAACAACGGCGTCCACGTGGCGCTCGGCAACGGCGACGGAACGTTCCAGGCGCCGACCGGTTATTTACTAGCCGATGGCCGAAGCCTGGATTTTGGGGATTTCAACAACGACGGCACTACGGACATCGTCGCGGTCGGAGACAACCTGGGCCTGCTGCTCGGCAACGGCGACGGAACGTTTCAATCACCCATTCTGTTCTACGGCGTCCCGGTGCCGCGCCAAACGGATATCGAACTGCTGCCTTCGTTGGCGACGGCAAGGTCCAGCCGGCCGTCGACGTTGAAATCTCCGACGATCACATCAGACGGACCGGCGCCGACGGCAAAGTTTTGAGGCGGGTTGAAGGTGCCGTTGCTCTTGGCAATCAACACGGTCACCGTTCCGCTACTGACGTAGTTGGTCATAACGAGGTCGGGACGGCCATCACTGTTGAAATCCCCCGTGGCGACCGCCCGCACATCGCGGCGCTCCAGCAGTTCCAAAGTCAGTCGCCGTCTCCAAACGTTATTCGCGAATCGAGAAAGTCGTCGAGGCATGAGAGCGCTCCTCCGAGAAAAGGGATTCGATATTGATGATCAATTCAGTTTCGTTGAAAGTAAGCCAAACACAGGGTCAGTTGTTTCGGCGAGCGCGACACGGGCGATGTGGCGCGAGGCGAAATGCGGCCGGGGTGCTAGCGTCGTTGCGCTCTCACCCACGGGATTAATCGCTGAGCGGCGGGATGTTTGCGTCAGGGTGGTGTTCGGATGGAGCTCCGCAGTTTCGCCGGCGTCCGGCAGGGCGAACGGTCGTGGCCCGTCTCCGATCGGCAGCGGCGGCGAAGACGGGAAAAACGATCCATGATCACCGCCAGCCACCAACAGAACGGCCAGCGCTGCGGCAACGCCAACGGCGACCACGACGTCCAGAAGCCTGCCGATGTCGGCACTGTGGTGAGATCGACGTGCCAGACGTGATCGGGGTATCGTGCGGTGACTCGGCGGGACGATGGCATGGTTTGGGGAAAACCGTTCGGTCGAAGTGCCGGTGGCTCTCGACGCATGCGACCGACCGTGCTCGCTGCCAGGTGCAATCCGGCTCGGGCCAAGATCTGGGCCGTTTTGACTTTGCCCAGTCGGGGGCACAAGACGTGCAAACGCTGCACGAGCGCGCGGATGAAATCCGGGAACTTGTTCACCGGTGGATGAGTTTGCAGCAATGTCTTTGGTCCCTCTTCATCGAGGCGTTTCATCCAAGACATTATCGTCGGTGTAGTGAGATGGAAGACGCGTGCGGTTTGAGCCAACGACCAGCCACGGGCCGCACGCAACTGGAGGATGGCGAGACGTTGGGAGGGAAGATAATGAGGCCGTTGCGCCGGAGGGATTCGAGTCAGGCGAGCGTCCTTGATCCGACCTTCTTCGCGAAGGAGTCGAATTTCATGTTCCCGTTGATCGACGCGCGCGGCCAAGCGAACGCGTTGGTTGCTGCTGCTGGTGGCCCAACTTCGGGTGGTCACGAGGGCGAAATGGGCCAGCGACATGACTTGGAGCATGGCTGCCTGCACGGAACGCGCCCATTGCTTGGGCAGCGGCGTCCGCGAACCGCGTGAGGCTTTGGGCATGACAGAACTCGTGTCAGGTTGGCTTGCTGGCCGACGTATCTTATCGGCGCAGAGAATCGCGGGAAGCGCCTCGGTCAATCACGAACTAACAATTGGAGAATTTGCGTAGCGCCGAAGTTTCGGCGCTGGGCCTTTGAACTGAACGAATGTGCGTGCAAAGGTCGGTAGACCACTACAGTGAGCCAGTTCACCCCAACAAAGTGCTTGCGCTTATCCGCGAGGTGGTGTAAGCGTCGGGCATGGGCGGAGGGGGTGTTAGTGTCTGATGCGCTCGAAGATCACGTCGCCTCGCGCTTGGCTCTTGGCACTATTTGCCTATTTGCTGCTTGAGCGTACTAAGCATCCGTCGACGGTTTTCGGATCGCGCGCGCTCGATTCGTTCAATATGACCCAATGCCTCTTCGAGGCCATGAACTGATTTCGTGGTCGGATCAACGAATTCAGCGGTGCGGTCCCACAAATGCCCGAGATCGATGCGGCAGCGACGACATTCTACGTAAAAATTGCCACCAGTGCTCGCGTCGTTTAAGAGCGAAAACACCACAGATACCAAATCAGCCACTTTGCGTCTATCGCCAGTACTCCGGATATCGGAGTTGCAAATATGCCACGCGTGAACGGCCGCCATTGTCTTTCGGCCTGCCTTCAGATGGCTGCGAGCAATTTGCACACGTGCGTGAACCGTTTCCGAATCTCCCCGCCGCATCTCGACGGAATTCAACAGTGCATCAACAAATGAATGAGTTACGTCGGGAATATATGGCACCAAATCAATCCCAAGCTCTTGGAGCTTTTTTGCCTCCCATTTTGCCTCATCACCATTTGTATAGGCCTTGACTGCCACATGCTTCGGCATCTGTTTTCCGCTTCGACGCAATATCCGTAGCACCTCAAAATACGGCTCTGACGGACTCATCGATGTGCCCAGAAAAACGACCGAGTTGTGCTGAAACACATTGAGTAGGTACCAGCGCAAGTTAACGTTGTATGCGCCACGTAGCTCGACAATGAGAGTACACACTCCGCTGGATTGTCGACCGAGCCATGAATCTTCACCAATCGAAAGCCCGCTGCCATTAAGCGCTCGAGGCCCACTGCAGGCGTTGCGCTTTCATACCAGGGCATCGCCTCCTCAATAAGTTTGTCATAGTTAGTCGTTATGATCTCACGAACACAAAGGTTGCCGAGTTCATAAGGTAGGTGTGGTGGCATTGCGCCAAAAGTTGAGACGATTCGAGATCGAAGTTGCATGCCGGACACTTCATCCAAATACTCCGCCGCATACGAGTAGCGTCCGGACTCAATCAGACTCTTGACGACTACGTAATCACGTGAATCCTTACATAAGTAATCATCAAGTGCGTTGTGAAGGAATTGCGACCAACTCGGAAAACTCCCGTACTTAACGCTGATACCTGCGCCAATCCATAGAACGGTATCCTCCGGGTACAGTAAGATGCGTTGCGTCAGGTAGTCGACTCGTTTCGCCAGAAAATGATAGGTCTTAAGATCTTCTAGCGACGTCGGATTCTCGGCCATTATGTCCTCGCAATTTGCAATGGGCAGGGATGGACTTGAACCATCGTCCTTCGGCAAATTAGACCGATGCTCTCACCAGCTGAGCTACCTGCCCCTCGTTGTTCGGGTGGGTTTTGCCGGCTCCTTTCAAAAACTCACCGCGCCATGAAAACCTGTCAGTTGTTGTGTCTCACGTGGGCCGACGACTTCGCAAGTCAATGGAATTCGGAGTAGTGAAACTCGCCTTCCATGCCGAGCCAGCGTGTAGTGAGTGTGTCCCGAGTTCTGGCCCAAGCGGACTTTAGGGCTTTGATCGTTCTCAAAGTTGACGGTAAACCCTTCTGAATAGTCAGATAATTCAAAACGAATCTCTCGTACTCGTGCTCAAGTAGCGCTTTGCCCGGCTGAGAATCAAGCAAGCTCTCGATCCTTCCGTGCGCCAGTAGATTTCGATCTTTAGCGATGTTTATAGTCACGTCACCGAACGACTTCACGTTCTCGCTTTCGGTTTGTAGTGTTTTGGCCCAGTCCTCAACATCCTTGCCTTCGGTTGAAAGTTGTGATAGGAAAGCCCGCGCCGCACGGTACTCGACATAGTCCTTATGGAGTTTGTCAGCGCCGCGACTCTCCTCGAGGGAAGCCTCGGGCTGGAATAAACGCAGTTTTTCCGAGGGGTTCTTTTTCAAGTACTCCGTCACTCTCTTACAGTCGGTATGAAGTTTCTTGCCAAAAAAAGCCACACACGCGCCCAACTGGGCAAGTGTCGCTGCTTCACTACCGTCGCCTTTGTTGAGTTTTTCCCAAGACTCGTTGCCTGAGCCATAATCCTTCAACTGCTCCCAGTATTTGTCGACAATTTCAATGATTTTTTCGAAGTATCCAGAGGTCGCGGGAGGTTGAGCGTCGTCCTCAGTCAATTCTTCACTTACAATGACTCGCTTCTTCTTGCTAGGTCGCTTGACTTCCAGGCTTTCAATCGTCTTCTTAGCCGACCTACGATTATTAACCATCCAAATGCTGAGAAGTCCTCTGGCGCATAGTCGTCTACCTGTTTCATAAGCGCTTCGCGAAGCGTAGTCTCAAGTCGGGCATACTCAGACAACAGAAATTCAACTAACTTGCCATTCTGATTATGAAAGATCCAGCTGAAGATCTGCCTTGTATTCTCAACGACAGTTTCCCAATCTGCAGAGGTCACAAGTATGTGTGGATAGAGATTGTTCAGGGCCACAATTTCGATGAACCGAGCACAAGAATGCGTAGAGAGGTAGACTTCATCAGTTAGGAGTTGCTTGGTTTCAGACAAAACGGCATTGCGCGTGTTAACGCGCTTCCGGTTCGATACAGGTTGCTCAGGTAGGTACAAGTCATGTTTGTCGACGTGGCCTTTGGCCCGTACGTAGGTTGTGGTCCGGTAAACTCCCAACGCCTTGATTCGATCCGTAAGGGCGTATACGGCGTCTTCTGGATCCCTGGTTTTCTTATCGACGGTCTCGCCTTCGATGAGGACGCCAGATTCATACTTTTGGGACGTGATCTTATGTAAAGAAATCCTTTGCTCCGAGCTCGACGATTCGTAGAGCTCCTTGCGTAGGGCGTCGTAGAGAGGGTCGATCGACCCTTTCGTTTCGTGAGCGAAAACGAAATACTTGATAGGTCCCTGAGGTTCGGCATCCGTTTTCTTCTTTCGACTCGATGCCTTGATGCGCGGCTTCCTTCTGTCTTCAAATTTCAACCATTCGGGTATTTCTTGTCTGTGCAAGAGCTGATTGGCGTCGACCCGAGTTTGGAAGTAAGTCTTGAACTTTCGTGATTCCTCGATTCGGTGTTGATACCACGTGTGCGAGTTATTCACGAGAACGACGTTGTCGATCTCGAGGTCCAGTTGATTCAATCTGTCTAGAAAGGGCTTTAGATCCGTATCAGCGACGCACGCCCGAATGATAATGTCAACCTCGCCGAAAACGACGTAAGCGCAGGAATGCGCTTCAAACGGCGGCCGGAGGCTGATTTCATCTTGGATAAGTTTGACAACTTTTCTAACGTCCTGCAGCGCACGAATCAGAATGTAGTAAAGCCTTTGGCCATTCACGAGATGAACCAACGGGTGGAAATACTCGCGACCACGCATGACTCCTCCATCGAGCACGCCGATTGCAATTCGTCTTGGGTGCTCATGTTCGAGTCTACTTCCTGGCGAGTGGGCGTTCAAGATTGCTTCGGTCGGTGCAGCGGTGTGGCGGCGCCGATCGCAATTGTGGAGGCGGTCCACCGACGGTTTTCTTTGACGGGGGTATCTCCTGCAACATCCGCTCCGGATCGTAGTGATACAATCCCATCTCCCGGATCAAGTTCTGACAGGTCCGGAAGCATTTCAGTCGACCGGTGCGGATCCGGGCTGCCACCGCTCGGATACCGTCGGGTACCTTCTTCATCGATTCCACGGCCGGCACATCGCCGCGGCGGAGTTTTTCGATGGATTGCGGCGCCGCCCCATCTCGCTTTCCGGCTCGACGCATCCTGATACCTCAGCCAGAAGGTCATTGAGCCAAGCGTCGTCACCCGTACCGTGAAAAAAGTCAGCCGATGTGCAATAAGGATCACGATTGAGCTTACGATCTACCATTTTGAACCGGCTGACGCACGGGACCACAGCATCGTGGCCCGCCTTCGAACCCTCGGTTTCAACGATAGGCAAGTCGAGATCACAATGGACCGGCTTGCGCAGAAGACCGACGTCGCGGAGTTACTGAAGGCCGCGCCGGTGAGTGGCGCGGGACTTCATGACCGGCCCTTGCCGGCCTTGGTCCCGGCTCCCGATCCGCCCAAGCCAGCCCCGCGGTTCGATTGGCCGAAGTACTGGAACGAGCAGATGAAAGAGAACCCGCCGAGTTTCATTGTGAAGAACCTCTTGGACGAAAATAACCGAGACGTCTTTCCTTTGGCCATTCGCGATATTGTCCAGGCCTGTCGGGACGCTGGTCGGCCCGATGACTTCAAACGCACAGCCATCTCGTAATAACGGCGGAGCGTTCCCTTGGCCGAACACACCAAACTTCTCCGTGCGCAGAGCTATTCACGAAGGTAAACCGTCGAGGGCGGTTAAACCGTCGGGCGCTAGCGTAGCGACTGAAGCAACCCAACGGCGTACCTAACGCCGAAGCACGGCGGCCCGCATTTTCTAGGATGTCCCACAGTGGTATCAAAACGTCATTTTTTCGCTTCGCTGTGACCACCAGGGTTCCTGATTATGCTCAGTTCAGGCCGTCGGTAGGAGTATTGGTTTAGCGTCGCTTTCGATGAAACCCCATGTAATGCAGCAACGCATGTCCTTGAAAGAGAATGCTTTGCGGGTAAATTGACAGCGCAAGTTCAACTCCTGGATCGTGTTTCACAATCGGTAACCCCGGCTCGCCAGATCCTGCATTGACTCTGAATTCTGAATTCTGAATCCTGAATTCTGCAACGCGAACACCGCTTCCGTTGCGCTCAGACCCAACGTGTAGCCGGGGGCGCGGGCGACGAAGTCGAAGGCGGCGTCCGCCTGGCCGACGTTTTGCTCGAAGTAGAACGGCAACGAGCCGTAGCCCGCATCCCTCGTTCCCGAACTCCGGTTCGGGAACGCACCTCCTGGAAACTCTGTTTCGTCCCCGGCCGGACGGCGAAACGGAGTTTCGCGGACTGGCGTTCCCGAACGGGAGTTCGGGAACGAGGGCACACGACCTAGAATGGCGCTTCCTGACACCGGGGTGGATACCATTGGCCACGTGGCCACGGACTCGATCGAATGGCGTGGAAGGCTTGCAACGTAACGGCTTACGGCGGCCTCACTTCGTGGCCACGTGGCCACGGACTCCGCCCAGTTGGCCACGGACTCGGCGTCACGTTCCGCCGCAGAAAACGATGAACGATGAACGATTAACGATGAATCGACTAATAACGAGTCAAGAGACGAAGGACTAAAAATCGAGCATGAATCACGCCACGATTCTGAATTCTGAATTCTGAATTCTGAATTCTCCTCTCCACTCAGAAATAACAGTCCGAGCACAAAATCACCCGGCGGGAGACGAGCTTCCAGCAATTCGAGCCAGGGCCGGTAGGTGATGAACGGTCGAGTCATGGCGCACCTTGTTGTCGCGGATGGCCATTATGGGCATGGACGGAGCAGTTTCGCAAGTATCTTGTGTCGCCTGATCACGTCGCATCGCGGCCAACGGTTTGCGGGGAAAACGCGGGTAGGCAGACCGCGATGTATTCCGCGCCGTCGGGATGCGGGGTGCTGTATTGAATCCATTCACCGCGGTGGGAAATGACGGCCTGGCCGGCGCGGACTTCGAGCGTGCCGCCACGGTGGGCGACTTGTAGCAAGCCTTTGAGAACGATGGTGAACTCGTCGAACTGCGGTGTTTGTCCCGGTTCCACCCAGCCGGCTGGACTTCGCATGTGGGCGATGCTCACGTTATCGTGTTGTGAATTAACCCGGCCGATGTATTCGTCGATCAGCTTGGGTTTGTTGCCCGCCGCCGCGATTCGTTTGGCTTCGCTTATCAATGTCGGCATCGCGCACCTTTCTGGTTCGCATACAATGAATGTGCCCGCCCTGAGCCGAATTATGCTAGACCGGGCCAGACCCTGCTGTTGAAATAGTATGACGGATGCCGAGATCGTCCGACGAACGCACGGCATCAAGCCCGGCAAACCACGAAATCTCGCATGACACTGAACCCTAATACTCGATTGTTCGTCGCGCTTTTCCTACCGGTGTTGGCCATCGGTGCAGCCAACGTGGTCGACGAGGAAGGCACCGCTCATTGGGCGTATCGAAAGCCGGGGCGGCCCCCACTTCCTGCGGTAACCGACTCGCGCTGGCCGCGAAACGCGATCGATTACTTCATCATGGCTCGGCTGGACAAAGAGGGGCTTCGTCCGTCACCCGAAGCCGACCGACCGGCGCTGATTCGGCGCGTCAGTCTCGATCTCATCGGGCTTCCGCCCACCATTTCCGAGGTGGATGCCTTCGTCAATGATCCTGCGACCGACGCGTATGAAAAAGTCGTCGAGCGTTTGCTCGCATCGCCCCGCTATGGCGAGCGTTGGGCCCGACCGTGGCTGGATGCGGCTCGCTATGCCGACACGAACGGATACGAAAAGGACCGTCCGCGATCCATGTGGCTCTGGCGTAATTGGGTCATTAACGCCCTCAATGCCGATATGCCGTTCGATCAATTCACCGTCGAACAAATGGCCGGCGATTTGCTGCCCAATGCTACCGTCGACCAGAAAATTGCCACCGGCTTTCATCGAAACACGATGCTCAACGACGAAGGTGGCATAGATGCCGAGGAGTTTCGCGTCGTTGCGGTGAAGGACCGTGTCGATGCGACGGCTACGATCTGGCTGGGCACGACCCTCGACTGTGCTCAGTGCCATAACCATAAGTTCGATCCTTTCTCACAACGAGAGTATTATCAGTTCTACGCCTTCTTAAACCACACCGCGGACTCCGGCGTCGGCAACGGACCGGAGATGCCCGTGCCGACTCCGGCGGAACGGCAGCGGACCGACCGGCTCAAGAGCGAAATCGCGGAGTTGGAAAAGACACGTGAAAGCCTCGGCGCTCGGCTGCCGCAAGCTCAAGCGTTGTGGGAGTCCCAAGTGGGAGACCGACAACCGGCGGAGCCGACACTCCCCAAGCCGCTTTTCCACCATTTGCAGCCGATCAACTTGCCGGATGGCAACAACACGTGCATCGACGTGGGCGACGTGGCCGGATTCGAACGTACCAACACTTTCTCCTACGGTGGCTGGGTCAAGCCGGACTCGCAGACGGGTTGTGTGATCTCGCGGATCGACGATCCACAGGCGTATCGCGGTTATGACTTGTTCCTGAACGATGGCCGATTCGAGGTGCACCTGGTCCATTCGTGGCCGGAGAATGGCTTGAAAGTGGCGACGAAAAAGACCTTCGCCGCCGGGACATGGCACCACGTCATGGTGACCTACGACGGTTCCAGCAAAGCGGCCGGGGTTCGCATCTTCGTCGATGGCAAGGAGGAGCCGCTCAACTCCGAAAAGGATGCGCTCACGGACACGATCCGAACACTGGTGAGTCTGAAGCTGGGCCGACGGCATGTGGCCGGGCCGTGGACCGGGTCGCTCCGTGATATTCGGATTTACGATCGGAAGCTAACGGCCGAGCATGTGGCGGGGTTGGCGGCAAAGCACCCGGCACTCGAGATTCTCGCCGTCGCACGTGACAAACGGACACCGCAACAAGAAGCAGAACTCGCCGCGTATTATCGAAGCATCGACCCGGCGTTGAGCGACGTCCGTGACAAGATTTCTCAGCGACGGGCAGACCTGGAGGGGATTCGGCCGGCGACAACCATGGTACTCACGGAGTTGCCCAAGCCACGCGATAACTTCATCATGCAACGTGGCAACTTTAACCAGCGTGGTAAACCCGTCGAACCGGAGACTCCGACGGTACTCCATCCGTTCCCGAAGGAGGCGCTGCGGAATCGGCTCGGACTGGCGCGTTGGCTGGTCGATGACGCCAATCCGCTCACGGCACGAGTGACGGTCAACCGTCATTGGCAGGCGTTGTTCGGCCATGGCTTCGTGCAAACGCCGGAAGACTTCGGCTCGCAAGGCGAAAAGCCGACGCACCCCGAGTTGCTCGACTGGCTGGCCGTCGAACTAATGAGTCAGAATTGGAGCATCAAAGCGCTCCATCGGCTCATCGTCACATCGGCCACTTATCGCCAATCATCCAAGCTTTCGGCGGAGTTGTTGCGGCGCGATCCGCAGAATGAACTCTACGCCCGGGGAGCGCGCATCCGTGTGGAATACGAGACTGTTCGAGACCTGGCCCTTGCCGCGGGAGGTTTGCTCAGCAATAAGATCGGCGGCCCGAGCGTGATGCCGCCGCAACCGCCCGGAATCTGGGAAAACAGCTTCGGCTTTTACGACCTACCCGACTTCCGTTGGAAGGAAGCGGCCGGCGACGACCGCTATCGGCGCGGCATCTACATTTTCTTGCGCCGGACCGCGATGTATCCGACATTCGTCATGTTCGACGCGCCGGGCCGGGACATCTGCTCGGTGAAACGGCCGCGAACCAATACGCCGCTCCAGGCCCTTACGACTCTAAACGATCCCGTGTTCGTCGAGGCGGCCGCCGGCCTAGCGCGGCGAATTATGACGGAGGAAGCCGGGAGTGTGGAGGATAAGGTGCGTTTCGCGTTTCGGGTATGTACTTCTCGCGCGCCGGAGGTGAAAGAAACGGAACGCCTGGTCCGCCTCTACCAAAGCGCCCTCTCGCGCTTCAGCGCGGATCCGAAGGCGACGGCGTTGATGGCCACGAATGCCGCGTCGGATGTACCGGCTGCAGACGCAGCGCCGTTTGCGGCGTGGATGATAGTCGCAAATACACTGCTTAACATGGACGAAGCCGTAACCAAAGGTTGAGAAGAATTGTGGGATTTCGTACGGAGCACACGCGGAAGTTTGATCGCCGAGAGTTCTTCGGCCGGGCGACCGGACTCGGCGCCATTGCGCTCGCATCATTATTGACGGACGATTCAAAGGCTACCGAACCTGCTTCGGTTGAACCTTTTCAGCCGCGGCCCCCGCACTACGCTCCTCGCGCTAAGGCCGTCATTTTTCTCGGTCAGATCGGCGCCCCTTCGCAATTGGATCTTTTCGACCACAAGCCCGAACTTGTACGGTCGGACGGCAAGCCACTGCCTGACTCGGTGCTCAAGGGCGAGAAGTTCACCTTCATCGGTGACGGTAAGACTCAGGTGCTCGCCTCGCCGTGGAAATGGTCGCAGCACGGCCGGAATGGGACCTGGCTGACCGATCAGTTGCCGAACCACCGTGACATCGTGAATGACATCACGTTTATCCACACGATGCACACGAATGAGATGAACCACGTCCCGGCCACGTTGTTGCTGCAGACCGGCTCCCCGCGGATGGGCCGTCCTGCGATGGGTTCGTGGGTGACTTATGGTTTGGGCAGCGAGAACAAGAACCTTCCCGGATTTATCGTCCTTGCTTCGGGAAAGGCGAGTCGCTGCGGATCGACGTGTTGGAGCAGCGGCTTCTTGCCCACGCACTACCAGGGCGTGCAACTTCGGTCCGAGGGCGATCCGGTTTTGTATCTCTCCAATCCACCGGGCATCGACGACGAGTTGCGCCGAGATACGCTGGACACCCTCCGCGAATTGAACCAGAAGGCCCTGCTCGATTTCAATGATCCGGAAATCGCCACGCGCATCAGTGCATTCGAAATGGCTTATCGGATGCAAACTAGCGTTCCCGAGTTAATGGACATAACCCAAGAACCCAAGCACATTCACGAGCTTTACGGGACGGAACCGGGCAAGGCGACATTCGCGAACAACTGCCTGTTGGCCCGCCGCCTGGTGGAGCGCGGCGTGCGTTTCGTGCAATTAGTACACGGCGGCTGGGACCATCACGGGGGACTCGGCGACCAGAACCTTATGACCGGCTTGCCGCAACGGGCCCGTGAGGTGGACCGCGGTACCGCGGCGTTGATCAAAGATCTCAAACAGCGCGGCATGCTGGAAGACACGCTCGTGATATTCGGCGGCGAGTTCGGCCGCACGCCGATGCTGCAAGGGCCACGCACCACCAAGGAACTCGGCCGAGATCATTTGCGAACGGCATTCACGATTTGGTTGGCCGGCGCTGGCATCAAGCCGGGACTGCACCTGGGTGAAACGGACGATTTCGGCATGAGGCCCACGAGCGATCCCGTCCATGTCCATGACCTGCAGGCGACGATTCTGCATCTGCTCGGCATGGACCACACGAAGCTCACCTACAAGTTCCAGGGTCGGCAGTTCAGGCTGACGGATGTGCACGGCGAGGTCGTTAACAAGATACTTTCATAACGTGTCTTTTCGAACGGAATTCGCATCATGAAATCTCACTTTCTCGGTCGACGGCCGTTGCTCCTTTGTTTGCTATTGGCGGTGGTCACATCCGCATGTGTTTGGGCGGATGATGCCAAGCCAACCGTCGTCGAAGTCGAGGGCCAGCCGCTGGCAGCGAATGTGGCGCGATTGTTGGAAGCACTGGAGTTTTTGGGCACGCCGCTGGCCGGCAACACGAAGACCGCATTGCAAAAAGCCATCGACGAGCGCGACGCGCGCAAACTCCAAACATTGCTCGATCCTCACGTCTTGACCGTGGTCAGCATCAATCCAGAGTCACGTGTGAAAGTCGCTCGCGGCTCGGCTGCTCCGGCGCTCCAACAGGGTGGCTATACGCCGGTGCTCGTGAAGATCGTCAATGACGGTTCCATCAAGAAAGGGCTGCACATTTCGAGTCCCCAAGGAGGCGCTGTTTACGGCGGTGAATGGTCGCAGAAGACGAAAGGCGATAAATCCCGCTTTCTCGACGTCGAGATGTTCGCCGCTCCGCCGATGACGCGCAATTTAAGCGGGCTGAAGGTTGAATACGCTATCGCACTCATCTACAGCAGCGAGGCTGGGCCGCGGGAGGCCACACTCGCATTCGACGTAGGGCAGGGCACGCAGGATCTCGGCTTCCGTGCCGAAGTGCCGATCCTGTTCGAAATTCGCCCGGCGATCCTGGCGAAGCTGTCGATCAAGGATTTCGACGGAACGCCGACGACGGCACGATTCACGTTTCGCGACAAGGCGGGAAAGGTGTATCCCTCGAAGGCCAAGCGACTGGCCCCGGATTTCTTCTTTCAGGACCAGATTTACCGACATGATGGCGGCAGCGTGCTGCTTCCACCGGGGAAGTTGAACGTCACCTACAGCCGTGGGCCGGAGTATAACGAAACGACGCAAGAGATCACGGTGCCGGAGAAGGGTGATGCAAACGTCGCCGTCAAGTTGAAGCGGTGGGTGAACCCCGCGGATTACGGGCTCTATAGCGGCGATCACCACATTCACGCGGCCGGGTGTGCCCATTACACCCATCCGACCGAGGGCGTGTTCGCGAACGACATGTTCCTACATGTCAAAGGGGAAGGACTCAATGTCGGCTGCAACCTGACTTGGGGACCGTGCTACGAGTTCCAACGACAGTTTTTCGAACCGAACATCCACAAGTTGAGCGAACCATTTACCGTCCTCAAATACGACATCGAGATCAGCGGCTTCGGTTCACAGGCCCTCGGTCATGTCTGCCTGCTCAATCTGCGCGACCAGACGTATCCGGGGTCGGACGGGACCAAGACCAAGGGCTGGCCCACGTGGACGACGCCGGCGATGCGTTGGGCCAAACAACAGGGTGGCGTGACCGGCTACGCCCACTCGGCGAGCGGGCTGATGTTTGACCCGCCGCCCAATGCCCATGTTGCGGCGAAAGGACTTATTTCGTGGCTCGATGCGAACCAAAACGGAACGCTCGATGCCGATGAAGCCGGCAAAGGGGTGCTTCCCGAAGACTTCGCCGCCGTGGATGTGGACGGCGATGGCGCCATTACGGAGCAAGAGATTTTCAGCAGCATGCGTCGCGTGAAAGAACGGCTGCCGAATCTCGCGGTGCCGCCGATGAACGGCATTGGCGCCAGGAAATCTGCGTTACCGTGTCGCAAGGTGTATGCGACTTCATCAGTGCGATGGATACCGCCCGGGTGCCGGAATGGAACTGCTGGTACCACATCATGAATTGCGGCTACCCTCTCAAAGCCAGCGGCGAAACGGATTTCCCATGCATCAGCGGCAGCCGCGTGGGACAGGGGCGGGTCTACGTGCACCTCGGCAAAGTGGATCGCGTCGATTTCGGCGCCTGGTGCGACGGCATTGCCAAAGGGCGATCGTACGTGTCCGATGGTTACGCCCATGCTCTTCAATTGTCCGTCAACGGTAAGGCGCCCGGCTATGAAGACGTGCGGCTGGAGCAGCCAGGGAAGGTCACGGTGCAAGCGAAGGTAGCGTTCGCCGCGGAGATGCCGTTGGGAACAGCCGTCGGCGGCGTCAAACCAAGCGGAAACCGCCGCCTCGTTGAAGTAGTCGTGAATGGCAAAGCCGTCGCGTCGAAAGACGTACCTGCCGATGACAAGGAACACGATCTCAAGTTCGAAATCCCGATTGAACAAAGCAGTTGGGTTGCCTTGCGCCACTTTCCGCAAATGCACACTAATCCGGTCAACGTGCTAGTCGCCGGAAAACCGATACGTGGATCGCGTCGAAGCGCTCTATGGTGCGTCGGCGTGATCGAACAACTTTGGCGCATCCGCGCCTCGGACATTGCTGCGCATGAGCGGGAAGAAGCGCACAAGACCTTCCAAAAGGCGATCGCCGATTATCGCCGCATCGCGGCAGAGGCGCCGGAGGGGAGTTGATCTCCAACCGGCGACGATCTGACCCTCGAGGAGCTATGATTTCCAACCAAGTGGAGTACGAAAGGGCTCAAGAAGAGCTCCGCGTTCTCCAAGCCCGATTGGACCGATTGCTGCAGACTCACCCGATTAGCGCCAAAGGTTTCACGAAGGCCGGCATCCGCAAGCTGATCGCGCGGCTTCACGAGGAACTCGCCCGCGCGTCAGAATCGCGTTAGAGCAACGATGAGCAATCGCAAACGCCTATGGCTTCTACTTGGCTGGACACTGATCGGGTTGGCAATAGGCCTCGTGTTCGGTTGTATCTTCTGGTGGAGAGGTCTAGCATCAGACGGCGCTACTCTAGCTGACGGTTTGCGTGGCAACGTTGAGGATGGCCTCAGTTCACTCCAAGCGCTATTGGCATTGGGGCATCATTGGTTCTGCCTTTGGTTGGTTCTACGGGCGATTCCTGAGAAACGATTGGGCAAACTAGGACTCAACCGCCCACGGAAGTGCCGTGTGGGAGCCAACCACGTCGCGAGTTCCAATCGCCGCCTCACCGCTACGTCGCCTTCCGTCGGAGGAGCTTGCTGAAATGGTGATTCGTGAAGGCGCTAACTTCGTCGAAATCGAAGCAGTTGAACGCGAGCCAGGAGGCGACGCCCAATATTCGGTTTCGATCAACTCGTCAGGCTTTTCTGGAAAGGAATGTTTCTGGCTCGGACGTGATTGCTTGGAAGCCTTTCTATTGCAGCTATCTGCCCTGGAAGAATCCCGACGCGGGGACGCCGTCTTGGAAGCGCTGTCCCCGGAGGAATTCGCGCTCCGTATTTGCGCCATTGATCGTCGGGGCCATATGGCAGTTATGGGGCATGTCGTCAAAGAGGTCTATCGTGGTCAAGTGAAGGCTCCATACCATCACTCGGTGAAATTCGGCTTCGAGTTCGATCCGACCCAGCTGCCAGCAGTCTTGAAAGGCTTTAGAAACCTAGTGCGCACCGTCACGGAAGCTGCGGAAGACAGCTAACCGGCGGCATTCGGGTGACTCGCCATTGCAAAAATCTCCGCAACAGGCCAAACTCTCCGGCCGTATGTTGCGAATCCTCACCAAGTCTCGAGAGTCGCGGTAATGGCAAAGCGCTGGTACGCCTTGTTCATCACGTGGTTGAGTCTGTGCGCGGTGGCTGTCGGTGAAACGCCGAATGCCAAGTATCGCACGCCGCGGGCAACGGTGCGGACGCTCTTTGTGGCCGCCGACCTTGCCCGAGAGGATCCACGGTTCGTCTCGGACGCCATCGGCTGTCTCGACCTCAGCGAGTCCCGGAGCGGCGGTCAGTTTGGCGGCATGATCGCCGACAAGCTGGATTACGTGCTGACTGCGTTGGAAGTGAAGAGCTATCAAATACCGGACGATCCAAACCTCGAAGAGTTCGTTCTTCCTGATGCGCAAGGCCATCGGTTGGCGCTCAAGCGGATGCCGGATGGCGAGTTTCGCTTTGATGCCGCCACGGTTTCCCAGGTGTCGAAAATCTGGGCCGAGATGCAGAAATCGGGCAAACCGAGGACGGCGGATGGCGACGTGCGTCCGCAGTTTGCGTCGCCACGCGCGACCTTTCGCACGTTCCTGAAGGCACTCCGAAAAGGGGACACGTCAACCGCGGTTCAGTGTCTCGATCTCCAAGAGGTCTCGCCGGCTGCTCGCGCAGATGTCGGCGCCCAGATGGCGCGGCGGCTGAAGCAAGTAATCGACCGCACACGGCTCGTCATTTTTCAACAGATTCCTGACGTCAATCAGGCACCGCCCCATATTTGGCTATCAAACCCAAGCGGCATTATCGACCTGGCGCACCTCCACCACGGCGATCGCAAGGGTGAATGGGTATTCACTGCCGCGACGCTGCGATCTATCGACCGGCTATACGCGGAGAACGAGGGCAAGCCCCATGTGGCGGCCATCCGTGAGTTGGTCATGGTCGATCCGGAGATCACTTTCTGGCAGGAGCCGGAACTCTGGATTCGCGAACGGATGCCGTCATGGACGCGAACGACGGTACTCAAAACTCAGCACATCCACGTCGACGTACGCATGCTAATGGGTGTGGCGGCCCTCGTCCTTTCGATTGTCCCGGGGTTTCTCATCGTACGTAAACTGACGGCTGGGTTGGTGCGGCTAGTGCCTCGACTGCGATCAGCCGATCTGTCGGCAAAGACACTCCGCAAACGAATCCGCCCGCTCAATGTGCTCTTGTGCATCCTTTATGTTCGCGGCGTTGTGCTTCTCTTGGCGTTGGACAGAGCATGGCTTAACGCGGCTTTGACCGTGCTCAACCCAGTTACGTGGATCGGAGTGGCGTGGGTAGCCAGCCGCCTGATCGACGTTGTCCGCGACGTCGTCGAAGCGCACAGCGCCAGCGAACGGCATGTGGCCGCCTCGCAAATGTTCATGCCGGTCTGCTGCCTGTTCCTCAAGATTCTGATCTTTCTGGGAACTCTGTTTCACCTCTTGAACTTGTTCGATTGGCAAGTCACTCCGGTGCTGACAGGGTTGGGTATCGGCGGGCTGGCGTTCGCCCTCGGCGCCCAGGACTCGTTGAAAAACCTGTTTGGCTCCTTCACTCTCATCGCGGATCGGCCGTTCGTCGTAGGTGAGCGCGTCAAGATCGGCCAGCACGGCGAGGGCGTCGTCGAAGTCGTCGGGTTGCGGAGCACACGGATCCGTACCGGCGATGATGCCATGCTCACCGTCCCCAACTCCGATCTCACTACGATGCATATCACCAACTACGGCAAGAGACGGCACTGGCGCTTCAAATCCACGTTGAACGTCGTGTACGCCACGCCGCTCGAACGGCTGATCACCTTCCGCGATCGGTTGCGCGAGCTGATCAGCCAGCGCGTCAACATCGATAAAAAGAAGTCCATCGTCGCGATTTCAGATTTGGCGGCCTCCGCGGTGGAAGTGAAGATCGACGTCTTCGTGGCGACGGCCGATCGCATGAGTGAACCCGACGTTCGCGAAGAGATGATTTTGGAAATCTTGCGGCTAGCCGAATCACTCGGCATCGAGTTCGCATCACCAACCCAGCTCGTCCACGTGGTAGTCCCTCCTGGCGCGCCGGTCCGACCGGCATCAACTAATCTCTCCCGAAGCGCCGACGCGGCGTGACGAGAAGAGTTCCTGGCCGACTCAGCCCCACTGGACGCCCGACCGTCGCAAGCGTGTGGACCACTTCAAAAATGCCCGTTACAATCCAAGGGTATTGTCCCGCAACGATTTGTCGGAACGAGAAAAGGTGGGCGACATGATTCGACACGATATTGAAGAGATGATCAGCAAGTTGTCGTTGGAAGAGAAACAGACGCTGTTCAATAGTTTGGGCACTGAACTTCACCATTCGTCCAATGCCAAGCAACCGTTTGCGTTGGCTCTAGCCGAGATGGCCGCAGATCCTGATATCCAGCGTGAACTGCAGAAGATAGAGCAAGAGTTCGCAAAGACGGAAGAAGACGGCCTTGAGGATCTGTAATGGCGGTCAAGCGAGGCGAGATTTATTTCGTGAGCCTTGATCCCACGAAGGGTCGCGAACAAGCGGGCAGCCCGTTCTGATTCTCTCCGCCGACGCGATCAATGCGCTGCCTCTCGTTGTCACCGTTGTGATTGGCACCAAAGGCGACAACATTAAGAAAGACTACCCGACCAATATCCGCGTCCCGGCCACCGCGAGCGGCTTGCCCATGGAAACGGTGTTCTTGTGCTTCCAAGTTCGGTCGCTCGATCCGGGTCGCTTCCCTCCAAAAGCAGTAGGCAGACTACTCGCACCATACCTGAATCAGGCGGAGAATGCGGTCCGATACGGCCTGGAGTTGTAAACTGCGTCTTTTTCTCCCGATCGGAGTGAGCGCCGCTCGGTCTGCGTGGAAGTTCATGAAGACTGTGACGACCGAAACCCTTGCGAACGAGGCGGGTTTCATATAGCGTCGCCGCAATCCTAGCTGGGAGGGTGATGAAATGCGCATCCAGGGCATCCGACTCGTGCTGGAACTGTTGGAATCGCGCGAGCTGCTCGCAACCGCGCCGCTGCCCGATTTGGGGCCGGGTCTCTACAAGGGAGTTGTCGGAGGGTTGTATCCAAATGGTGAAAACACGCGCCCGCCTGGCCACGAAGCTTACGGCGTCAATCTCGCGCAGAACGCCATCAAGCCTCTAGATCCTACCGGTAACCCGAACGCCAGCGGCAAGATCGTCATGATTTCGGTCGGCATGTCGAACACAACGCAAGAATTCGGAGGATCCTCGAACTCATTCAAGCCACGTGCCGACGCCGATCCGAGTAAGAATCCCAAGCTGGTGATTGTCGATGGTGCACAAGGCGGAAAGCCGGCGAGCGCTTGGATCGATCCGAATGCCACAACATGGACGGTCGTCGATCAACGACTTGCGGCTGCAGGGGTCACGCCTCAACAGGTACAGGTGGCTTGGGTGAAGCAAGCCGATGCACAACCCAATCAATATGGTCAGTTCCCGGCCCACGCCCAACACCTTGAAGGCGAACTCGCCGCCATTGCCCGCAACTTGAAAACCAACTACCCGAACATTCAAATCGCTTACTATTCCAGCCGGACGATGTCGTATCAGACGAATCCCAACGCCCTCAACCCGGAACCGTTCGCATTTGAATCCGGATTCTCGACTAAGTGGATGATCGAGGACCAACTCAACGGCGATCCGAATCTGAATTTCAATCCCGCAAACGGCCCCGTGGTTGCCCCGTATTTGTCGTGGGCGTCGTATTTGTGGGCCGACGGCGCCAACCCGCGTTCCGACGGTTTCATTTGGGAAATCGCTGATTTACAAGCCGATCTCACGCACCCATCTCCAAGCGGCGTGAAGAAGGTCGCCGATCAGCTCCTGGCGTTTTTCAAATCCGACCCGACGGCGACGCCGTGGTTTCTCAAGAGCGAAGTGGTTGGCCAGCCGCCGCACGTCCGCGCCTCGGCGGCCCCAAACAGTGGAACGGCACCGCTCACGGTCAACTTCCACGCCTTCGCCCGCGATCTGGACGGTGGCATAGCCAGCACCGTATGGACGTTCGACGACGGCACGTTCGCCATCGGGCCGCACCCGGTGAAGAGTTACCTGGCGCCTGGAAACTACAAAGCGCACGTGACGGTAACGGACAACAGCGGCAACGCCGTAACGAAGACGGTGTTGGTCAACGTGGGCACACCGCTACCGGCGCCGATGCCGCCGCTACGAGTAATGCATTTCAACACGAATTCCGGCGCCGTGGTGAGTCTACCACCAGGCCCGCCGAATCCCAGGAGCGAAGCTCTCATACCTGAAGACCGACGCGAACACGAGACATCGAGATGGTTTCGAACCAACAGAATGGAAGCGTCCACACACTTGGAATTCACCCATCATTTGTTTGCCGAAGATGCACGCTTGGTAAATCTGCTCTTATGTGAGGTGTTATAGATGACGGTCCCCACATCATGCCATTGGATTATCATGTGCATGACGGGGCAGTTCATAATGAACTATCGGTCCGGCCACTGTACAATATGCAAGACCCCACCCTGAGAGGAGCCGCGATGTCACTAGAAGGCCACGTTGAGAATGGCGTTGTCGTATTCGACGAGCCCGTGTCGCTGCCGAACGGCACGCCCGTGCGCGTGGAAATCGTACAGGTCGAGAAGACGGAGTCGCATGCGCCTAACGAGTCCCAAACTGCAAAAGAACTCCTGACGCGTTTTGCGGGGTGCATGACAGACCTTCCGGTAGATCTTGCGCGAAATCATGACCATTATCTTCACGGGACACCGAAGAGATGAGGACGGTGTTCGCGGATAGCTTCTACTTTATCGCGCAACTGAATGCGGCCGATGAGGCACACCAGCGAGCTACTGAGTTCACCGCAAGTTTCTCTGGGCGCCTTCTAACTACCGACTGGGTAATTGTCGAGGTGGCCGATGCGACGTCACGTCCGCCCAATCGAGAACGTTTCATAGCATTTTACGACCAGCTTTCACGAATGCCCGATATTAAGATTCTCGCAGCCGACCGTGCCACGCTACAAAGCGGCTACGATCTTTATCGACGCCGACCTGACAAGGAATGGTCGCTTACCGATTGCATTTCATTTTTCGTGATGCAGCGCGAGGGCATCGCAGAAGCGCTCACCGGTGATCATCATTTTCAGCAGGCTGGCTTCATTGCCCTGCTCGCGTAGGGCTGACCGGCCGAGCGCCAGCGCTCTTGACAGCCTCCTCCAGCGCTTCTAGACTTCAAGAAGAATACTCCATCGTTCCCCCAGTTTCTGACCATTTCCTGTTCCGCTTAGCTCACACGAATGCGGTTCGGATTGCGAATCGGGAATAGGAATCGCCGTAGGGTTCCAAGCCACCGGTGAATGACCGGGGCTTGACGAGCGTTTCGATGTGGGTTAGCGGTAGGGACTGGGACCGTGGCCGCCCGCTTGTTTGCATTTCACTCGGGTTCAAAGATGGCACCAGCTGCGTCTTCTGGCTCCATGATTCTCGTTGACGCACATTCCCTGATATTTCAGGTGTTCCATGCCATCGCCGCCATGTCCAGCCCCGCGGGAATGCCGACCAATGCGCTCTTCGGCTTCACGCGGGATATTCTCTATTTGCGTAACGATTTGAAGCCGAACTACCTCATCGCGGTATTCGACCGCGACGGGAAGACGTTCCGCGACGAGATTCATGCCGAGTACAAGGCTCACCGGAAACCGATGCCGGACGATCTGAGGATACAAATTCCTCTTATCGAGCAAATGCTGAACGCGATGCGGGTTCCCGTGCTCGGCCAGCGCGGGTTTGAAGCCGACGACATCATCGCCACGGTCGCAACGGCCGCCGCCCAACAGGGGATGGACGTACTCATCAGTTCCAGCGACAAGGATTTTCGCCAGCTCATCGGCGATCACGTGAAACTTTACAGCCTCCGCAAGCGCGAAGCCATGGACCGTGACGCACTTTGGAAAGACTGGGGCGTCCGGCCGGAGCAGGTCATCGACCTTCAAGCCCTCGTCGGCGACACGGTCGACAACGTCCCTGGCGTACCCGGTGTGGGTGTGAAGACAGCGGCCAAGCTCCTACAAGAGTTCGAAACGCTTGACAATCTCCTGGCCAATGTCGATCGCGTTTCGGCTGCGAAAACCCGTGAAGGAATTCGCGCCAACTCGACCATGCTGGCCGTCGGCAAGAAGCTCGTGCGCCTCGACACCGCCGTGCCCATGCAACTCGATTGGGACGGCTGGAAGTTGCAGGAACCGGACTACGGTCGCTTGGTGGCGTTGTTCCAAGAATGGGGTCTTCGGCGATTCGCGGACGAGGTCAGGAGCAAGGGAAGGAGCCAGGAGTCAGGGATCAGGGATCAGGAGTCAGGAGTCGGGGGTCAGGAGGCCGAGAATAGAGGTCAGAGGTCGGGGGGTGAACGCCAAGGGGAATTGTTTGATTTGAATGAGGTGACGTCGGGACGTGCGATGGGGGCGGCGGCGTGGGATGCGAAGTATCATCTCGTCGACAACTCCGATAAGTTTCAGGGGTTTTTGAAGAGGCTTCGAAAGCAGAAACGGATTGCGCTGGACCTTGAGACGACCAACCTGGAACCGCGGCGAGCGGATATCGTTGGCTTCGCCATGTGCTGGGCGCCCGGCGAGGCATGGTACCTTCCGGTCCGCGCGCCGCAGAACGAACCTCGGTTGGACCTCGACAAGACCATCGACCAGTTGCGGCCGATACTCGAAGACGCCGCCGTTCAAAAGATCAACCAAAACATCAAGTACGATCTGATCGTGCTGAGACAGCACGGCGTGGAACTGCGAGGCATTGCCGGCGACTCGATGGTCGCAGACTATCTTCTCCACGCTGGCGAGCGCTCCCACAATCTGGACGAACTTTCCAATCGCCATCTCGATCACACGTGCATGCCGATTACCGATTTGATCGGCAAGAAGGGAAAGGCGCAGCTGAGGATGGACCAGGTGCCCGCTGGTCGGGTGGCTGAGTATTCCGGCGAGGATGCCGACGTCGCGTTTCGGCTTTGCGAGCATTTGGAACCGCAACTCGCCGAGTCTGGTTTGGTTACTCTCTACAACGATTTGGAAATTCCCCTCATTGAGGTGCTTGGCGAAATGGAGTTCAACGGCGTCCGGCTCGACGTGCCGTTGCTCACCCGGCTTAGCGCCGAAATGGATACGCAACTCCAAAATATCGAGCAAGAAATCCATGAGCTCGCCGGTAGGTCGTTCAACATCGCTTCTCCACGGCAACTCCGCCAGGTGCTCTTCGATGAATTGAAGTTGCCCTCGCAGCGGCGGACAGGAGTCACCGGCGAAGCGAGCACCGATCAAGACACGTTGGAACGCTTGGCGGGGCAGGGCCACGCGCTTCCGTTGCGAATCCTCGAACACCGCCAGATCGCCAAATTGAAGGGCACCTACGTCGATGCGTTGCCGGCGCTGGTCAATCCACGGACCGGGCGCGTGCACGCCTCGTTCAACCAGACCGTCGCCGCCACCGGTCGCTTGTCGAGTTCTGACCCGAATCTGCAGAACATCCCGGTCCGGCGCGAGCAAGGCAGGCAAGTTCGGCAGGCGTTTATCCCGCAAGAAGGTTGGCAGCTGTTGACGGCCGACTATTCGCAAGTCGAACTCCGCCTTCTCGCTCATTTCAGCGGAGAGGAGGCGTTGCAGAATGCCTTCAGTGCGGACCTGGATATTCACGCTGCCGTGGCGGCGCAGGTGTTTGGCGTTACCGAAGACGCCGTGACCGCGGACATGCGCCGCGCCGCCAAGACGATCAATTTCGGCGTGATCTACGGAATCAGCAGACACGGCTTGGCGCCGCGGTTGGGGATTTCTCTCGATGAGGCCGCGAAGTTTATTGACGCGTTCTTCGCCCGCTATCCCAAGGTGGCACGTTATCACACGGAACTACTCGAGAAGTGCCGCGAGAACCGCTACGTGAGCACCACACTCGGTCGGCGTCGTGAAATTACCGGTATCCGAGCCGATTCGAGCTACCAGCAGCGGAACCAGCCCGAGCGCGAAGCCATCAACATGGAAATCCAAGGATCTGCGGCCGATTTGATCAAGATGGCGATGCTCAACATTCACCGTCGGCTGCATGCCGAGCGAAGAAAAGCGCGGATGTTGCTTCAGATTCACGACGAATTGGTGTTTGAGGCGCCTCCGGAAGAACTACAGGACATCGCCAAGCTTGTCGCCCACGAGATGACCACGGCCTTGCCGTTTAATGTACCCCTCAAGGTGGATTTGGCGGCGGGCTCGAACTGGCTCGACGTCGTGGAGTTGTAATCGTAGATGCGTAAGGCGTTGCGGAAGTCGGATCATTTGAAGCCGGTGGTGGGAGTTATCGGCGGCATTGGTAGCGGGAAAACTTTGGTCGCGGAGGAACTCGGTCGGCTTGGCGGTCATGTGGTCTCGGGAGATGCCCTTGGCCACAAGGCCTTACGTCAGCCGGACATCCGAGCCAAGGTCATCGAGAAATGGGGCAGGGCGGTGGTAGCGGCAGACGGCGAGATCGACCGCAGGCAACTGGGTCGGATCGTGTTCGCCGATGCCGAACAAAAAAAAGCGTTGGAGGCGCTCACACACCCTTTTATCGAGCGTGGGTTTCGTACCGAGATCGCGCGTGTGGAAAAGGACGTCAACATCGCATTCACCGCCTTAGATGCCGCGGTGCTTTTGGAGGCGGGTTGGAACGAAATGTGCACACACGTGGTCTTTGTCGATGCACCACGACAAATCCGACTCGAACGATTGCAGCAGAAGCGCCGGTGGACGGAAGCCGACTTGGCGGCCAGGGAAAAGGCACAAATGCCGCTCGACGAAAAGCGAAAGCGGGCCGACGTTATCATTCCGAACGCAGCCTGTCGGGACGAGTTGACGAAACACGTAGAATCATTCGTTCGGCAATTAGTCGCGTCGAGTGGTCATGAAGTTATGAAGAAGGGCGGCGAGACGCCGCCGCGGAAAAGTACGCATTGACAATCTCACGAGCTACTGCGATGATCGGCATATCCGAACTTATACAACTCCATAGTCTTGATCGGTGCCCATACCTTAATTTCGCATGCCTGCCGCTGGTGCATGTCGCGTGGTTTAGTCCTGTGAAGACGTTTTCACCGACACATCGAACCTGTTTTCTGCCATCCGCATTCGTCCGGATGGCCGGGCCGTTGACATCGCCAGCCTCTTGAAGGAGTAATGTGACCATGGCCGAAGCGAAGAGTCGCCGCGACGCTCCCAGCAGCGGGCGGCCCCGCGCCCGAAGTAAACCGGAACAGCCCGTCAACGGCGAGGATGAACTCCAGGACATCCGCGAAGCGCAAAAGGCCGCGGCGTCCGGATCGGATGGCGACCAGTTCGTCGGTTACGACGACGAAGTGAACAATCGGTACGAGGAGATCAAGCGCGGCGGCACGCACATCGGCGAACTACAGCAGATGACCATGCCGCAGCTCCTCAAGGTAGCCAAGGATGAAAGTCTCACCGACTACACCGGCCTCAAGAAGCAGGACCTGATCTTTCAAGATCCTGAAGGAACGCGTCAAGCAGAACGGGCTGATGTTCGGCGAAGGTACGCTGGAAGTCCTTCCGGACGGGTTCGGATTCCTTCGCAGTCCGGATTACAACTATCTGCCCTGCCCGGACGACATTTACATTTCGCCAAGCCAGATTCGGCGGTTCGGCCTGCGGACCGGGTCCGTCGTGGCCGGGCAGATCCGACCGCCCAAGGAGAACGAGCGCTATTTCGCATTGTTGCGCGTCGAGGCGATCAACTACAACGACCCCGACATTCTCACGCAGAAGGTCGTCTTCGATGACCTGACGCCGCTGCATCCGGACAAACGGCTGCAACTGGAGGCCGACCCGCAAGAAATCAACATGCGCGTCATGGATCTCGTGACGCCCATCGGCAAGGGGCAGCGCGGCTTGATCGTCGCGCCGCCGCGGACGGGCAAGACGATCCTGCTGCAAAAGATCGCCAACAGCGTGCTTCGCAATCACTCCGGAATGCTACGTCATCGTGCTGCTGATCGACGAGCGGCCCGAAGAAGTGACCGAGATGGAGCGCACGGTCAAAGGCCCGCACGCCGAAGTCGTCAGCTCCACGTTCGACGAACCGGCGAGCCGGCACGTCCAAGTCAGCGAAATGGTGATCGAAAAAGCGAAGCGGATGGTCGAATTCGGCATCGACGTGGTGATCCTGCTCGACTCCATCACGCGCCTGGCCCGGGCCTACAACACCGAAGTGCCGCACTCCGGCAAGATTCTCTCCGGCGGCGTCGACGCCAACGCCCTGCACAAGCCGAAGCGATTCTTCGGCGCGGCACGAAACATCGAAGAAGGCGGGTCAGCTCACGATTCTGGCGACGGCCCTCATCGACACCGGCAGCCGCATGGACGAAGTGATCTTCGAGGAGTTCAAAGGCACGGGCAACATGGAGCTGCACCTCGACCGCCGACTGGTCGACAAACGCATCTGGCCGGCCATCGACGTCAATCGCTCCGGCACGCGCAAGGAAGACCTGCTGATGGACCCGGAAGAACTGCGCCGCATGTATATCCTTCGCAAGGTGCTGAGCGACATGAATCCAGTCGAGGCGATGGAACTGCTCACGAACCGCATGACCCGCACGAAGAGCAACGCGGAGTTCTTGATGAGCATGAACTTGTCGTAGATCGAATGGTCTTCGGATCAGTCTTTCGGAAACTCCACGCGATCGTAGACATCCGCTAGTTTCACCGTGCATCGAATAGATTCAATAGTGAAGCTAGCGTCGATGCCGCTGTAGTGGTGCTGAGCCCAGCTTCCATCTGCTTGCCGAATGGAGTGTTCGACTTCCGGACGATCCTGAGACACCAGAATGTAGTCCGTGAGCCAGGGGTGCCAGGTCTGATAGCGCTTTTGTTTCTCACCTCGATCAAAGGCCTCGGTCGACTCGGAAAGTACTTCAATAATGACAATTGGATTTAGCAGGACATCTGTGTGATCGTCGTGATAATCTGGTTCGCCACAAATCACGACCAGGTCCGGATACGAGTAAAGCCCACTTCGCGACCCATGAAGCCTCGGCGTCGGGCCACTCCGCACCTTCGTATCTTTGGTGCGCACCCGGCACGTCGTTCCTTTCAATTGGCTTCCAATCGCGATGACGAGATTGGTACTGATCTCTCCATGTTCATCGCTTTCCCCGGCCATGGCGTAGATCTCACCGTCGATGTACTCATGCCGGTCAAGCGACTCACGTTCGAGGGTGAGGTATTCAGCGACGGTGTAAATCGTCTTGGGCCTCGGCATGCTCATGACAAACCACCAGCGCTCGTGAACATCAGTAGTGGGAAATACCTGTTGTCCATTATAGCCGTTCGAAATCAGTGGATAAGTTTGGCGCATGAAAGCGGTCGCTGTGCGGCGGCCGCCTTGATAGAACTCTCGAGATGTGCGAACACCAGCCTATTCATCCCCGGCGGCGGCGCGCATCCGATAGGAAAGTCCGGCTCGGGTGATAAATTGAAACGCATCCGCCTTCAACGTGTACCTGGCTTTGAAGGCGTCGCCTCCGGTGATCGTGAGCCGAACGAGATCGTTACCTTTCTCGCCATTTGCGAACGCGTCCTTGGCGAGCTTTTCCACTTCGCCGGGTGTTGCCTTCTGGGCGTGCACGCTCTCGACGGCGCCGATCAACGGTACGATCTTCGCTACGGCCACTTCGCTGCCGAACAGCGGGCCCGTTCCCGGTTGGGCCGTTAACGCTGCCTTGAGTGCGCCGGCGGCGTCGGGACCGACGGCAACTACCACCAGGTCAGCACGCGCGGCGATGTGGACCGCGTTCTCACCAACGATGGTGCGCATCGCTTCGTGATAGAGCGATTGGGCCTCGATTCGATGCACACTGACGCCGCCGACTTTTTCGGTGTCGAACTTGAAGGCCTGCCGATCGCGTTCGGGAATACTCTTGACCAATTCCCGAAACGCCGTGTCTATACCTTGGCCGTCCTTCACCTTGAGTCCGGCGACAATGGTGTAGTGCTTTTCGGTCGTCGGCCCGTGCAGTGACACGGCGACGTCGAGTTCCCCGGACTTCAGCGTCGGCGCCACCGCCTTGAAGAATTTGTCTGCCTGGCGGCGTTGGGCGTCATCGTTCATGTTTTGCATCGCTTTCGTGAGCGCTTCGTCAATGACCGGTTCGAGCGCCTGGCGAATCTTGTCCGGCATCATGATGTGGGCCATGACGCGGGCCGCGGCGTCGGCAGCGCCTAATTTCGCCACAAGGCTTTGATGCCGGCTGAATTCACTTATGTTGGCGGCCAGCTTTGAGCCTTTCCGGCCCGTCAACACTACGTCGGCGACCAGTTCCTGCGCTTTTTGATCGACATCGAAGTAGACCTCCGCCTTTCCGCTTTCCTTGATCAGGCTGGTGGCCTGGCGAGCCAATTCTTTAAGGATCTCCACCCGAAAGGCCTGCTGGGCTTTGGTTTCACCCGGTTCGGTCTTGCCTTGCTCTTCGGCAAAGCGTGCATCGAGGAAACCAAGAGCGAAGTCTTTCGCATCACCGGGAACGCGATCCATGCTGAGTGAAATGGAAACGGTCTTTGGCTTGTCGGTTCCGAATACTTGCGCCGGATCGAGGAGATTCTCCTTCTTCAGGCTCGCTTTGTTCTGTGCCGTGACATAGGCGTACTTGTTTTCGACACGCATGTAAATCGGCACTGGCACAGGCACGCCGGGATGGGTTAACGTGTAGATGCCGTCGTCGCCTTTTTTCGCCTGACCGCCGAATCGTTCGAGAAACTCCACGAGGGATTTTTCGTTGGCCACCGGGAGCATCAACGCGCCGTTGCTGTTTAGGAAGTCTTCGCTGACGGCGGCATAGAAGCCGATCGGCAGCGTCGGATCAATCGCCTCTTTCCCCTTCTCACCGAGGAAGGAACGCAAGAAGCCTTCGCCCTGTTTCGCTTCTTCTTCGTTCCCGGAAAGCTTGGCGACGTACTTTGCATCCTCGATCAAGCCGTCAATGGACTTGACGCGGACGACGATGGCGGGAGTCTTCACATCTTTGTCCGCAGCCCGACCCGGAACGCCGACCAACAACGCCAATGCTAATCCGCTGACACCATATCGAATGGACATCGGAAGCTCCTCGGTAAATACACGTAACCGCATGCGGCAACCCGCCACATGGTTGGTGTATGGAAGTGATACCACGCTGAAGCGGCCCAGGTGTCGCTTCCCCGAGTTTTTTCGGTGAGCGGCCCGTATGCGCGACGGTCTTTGTCTGCTTTGAGCGATGTGCTATTCTGCAACGTTATTGTGCCGCGCCGGCGTTAAGGGGATTTCGTATGGACACGCATGCTATCAGTGGGCAGGCCTGGGAAAGGATGGTGACGGCCGTGGAGAAGGTGCGCGAGCGGATGCGGCGTGCAGCCCAAGCCCTGGAGCAAGCGGGCATCCCGTATGCCGTCGTCGGTGGGAATGCCGTGGCAGCGTGGGTTGCGGAGGTCGATGAAGCCGCCGTACGCAACACGCAAGACGTCGACATCCTCCTCCGCCGCGCCGATTTGGAGCGCGCCAAAGTCGCGCTCGCGGCCGCGGGTTTCGTCTATCGACATTCCTCCGGTATCGACATGTTCTTGGACCGCCCCGGCGCCAAAGCGCGCGATGCGGTTCACATTGTTTTTGCCGGCGAAAAAGTCCGAAAGGAGTATGCAATCCCCGCGCCCGACGTGACGGAGTCAAAGCCGACGGCGACCGCGACGGTGCTTAATTTGGACGCGGTGTTGCGTATGAAACTAACGTCATTCCGCCGAAAGGATCAAGTACACGTTCTGGACTTGATCGGCGTGGGCCTGGTCGACCGGTCCTGGTTGGCCCGGCTCCCTCAGGAACTCGCAGGTCGGCTGGCGGAACTGCTCGACAATCCGGAAGGCTAGGTGATGTCCGCTGTCCGAGCCGCGCACGGAGCGAAGTTGATTTTTGAGGGAAGATCGGATGGACATTGGAAGCTTCAACTCGCCAACGGCACTTGTGGTTACTCCACGGTGAGTGCGAACGGATCGATGGCGTCCATTCGTTTGAGGAATTCTTCTTTCGCCTTTTCTTGCATCAGATCAAGTCCAAATCCGGGTTTCGATGCTTCGCGTCCCCAGAAGCCGGCAAGTTCCTTGTCGGCTTTGACCTCGCCCAGTCCCTCAGAATACAAAAATGCCAAGACGGACGCAGCCTCCGCGTTGCCTTGACGATAGGCGGCCTCGGCAAACCGGACGGCCATCTTGCCGTCCTTCTTAAGTCCAAAGCCTTTAGCATACGCCTTGGCGATAAACATGAGCGCGTCGCCGTGCCCGGACTCCACGGCGTTCTGCAACACTTGCAATCCTTGTTGGTGGTCCATCTTGCTGCCGTAGTTGCCGGCGAGCAACGCAAACCCCTTTTCGATGGAGCCATACCAGTGGCCGGATTGTGCCGCGGCATCCAACCATCGCTGGGCCTGGTCTGGATCTTTCTTCACTCCCTTGCCCTGGTCGTAGAACACAACCAGGTTGATCATGGCGTACGCGTCGCCGCGTTCGGCGGCTCGGCGGGAAAGTTCGAGTCCTTTGGTCGCATCCGCCTCGACGCCGGCTCCGAGCATCATCTGTATTCCCGCGTAGCGCAAGCCTTCCGCCAAACCGAGTTCGGCTGCTTTTCGGTGCCACTTATGGGCGGCGGCCGGATCATCTTGAGACAACGCCACCTCTTGGCACGCCTGGGCGAAACCCAAGTCAGCCGACTTCTGGAGCCGCTCCGCGGAGAGTTCTCGATGTCGGTTTAGATCGGCGAAAAGTCTCCCGGCATCCGGATTCCTGAGTTTGCCGGTTTCGTCTCCCGGGCCACATTGACTCAACATGTACAGTTCAAGTGAGGAAGGCTTGGGCAGCTTCTCTAGCTTGGTCCTCAGATCGAAGTTTAGCCGATGTACTTCGCCTCGATTGCGGCGTAAACCTGAACCTGTTCGGTGGCACATCATGAGAACGAACGAGCCCAGGCTGTCGCCTTTTTCATGAGCGAGCTGAGCCGATTTCGCTACGGTCTTGCCAGGGGCAAGATAATACTGCGCAAAGGCCCAAGCGGCGTGCGCATGAGCATCGTCTTCTTTGGGGAAAGGGATTTGTGAATACCGCCCGCCGTGAAGAAGCTGATCAACGTTCGGCGCGCGAGGGGAGTCAAGCTGGGCTTCCACAACGGACCCCGTCGATAGGCTCGCCAAAAGCACAACCCAGGGCCAGGTGAACTTGTGCAGTTGCGATATCGACTTTTGCATATGCACTCTCCAAATGATCCTGATTCCGAAGCCCAAGAGACAGACCGCCAGCCGTGGAGAAACAGGATTCGCTTTACCATATTCTAGCTCTGACGGGGATCGACGCTGATACTGGCGGTGTGAGTATGACCCGGACCTTCTGCGAATCCTGTCGATGCATGCGTGAAGTGACCACGTCCAGGTCGCGGTTCCTGCTGTGCGGGTTGTCGAAGACCGATCCAGCGTACCCGAAATACCCGCCAGCCGGTCGTGCGGTGCGAAGGTTATCAACAGAAGCAGGCAGACGAAACAAAACACCAATGAATGGCGACCTCATGAACCTTCGATTCGATGACAGCCCATTTGAATGCGATGGCGCGTACGTGGCGAGAATTCCAAATGGACTGAAGAAAAAGACGCGCTCTTTGAGGCGCTTGATCGACAACTGCATCTACCTAGCTACTTTGGAATGAATTGGGATGCGCTCGACGAGTGTTTGCGGGACTTTCATTGGATTCAAACCCGACGAATTGTTATTGTCCATTTAGACTTGCCCGCCTTAGACGTGAAGGACCTGGTGATATATCTCGGCATACTTGATGATTCTGTCGCATATTGGCGGAGTGACCCAGAACATGAAATTGTGGTCGTGTTCCCGTCGAGTTCGCGTGAGAAGATACGTTGGATTCTGAGTAACGCGAGGTCGGAGAATTCTCCTTGAAAGCCGCCCATCGGTCGTCTACTATCACCAGGGGCACGGACAGCTGCAATTCTCACAAGGTAAGGAAGGCCAGGGATGGGCCACCAAACGTCAAATCGTAATGGAGTCCGGCATACTGGTGTGCCTGGCTCGTTGTCGAGACGCGATCAAGCCTTCGCCAATCACCGACGTTCGGATGGAATCTTTCGTGCGGTGGGCGATGTTGCATTTCATGGAAGGAGCGGCCTCCGTGTCCACTACCAGCCTGTGGGCCGAACGGACGAGCGACGGCGATTCGCATAATCGCGCGGCATTGGTCCTTCGGCAAAGTCGAATTCCGGCACTTCGAAATCTGCGCGTGGAGGAATCATCCACGGGGATCACGATCCTCGGCCGGGTGACAAGCTATTACCTCAAGCAACTCGCGCAAGAGGCGGTCATGCCTGTCTTGGACCATCGTGAACTGCACAACGAAATTCTGGTTGTGCAGGTTAGCGAATGAATTGACCAACGTCTTTCAACTGCTGCTTTGTTTCGGCACCGGGCGACCCATGCGCGCGAGCAGAATTTTCATGTCTTCCCAGACATCGCGCTTCTTCTCCGGACTGCGGTGTGGCAACAAATACGCCGGGTGATAAGTGCAGATGACGGGGGTGCCGCGGTAATCGTGGAATCGGCCACGCAGCTTGCCGATGGGCGCGGTCGTATTGAGCAGGTAACGTGCGGCCGTGCTGCCGAGGCAACAGATAAACTTCGGACCGATCAGGTCTAATTGCTGGATGAGGTAACCGCTGCAATTGGCGGCTTCGTCGGGTTGCGGCGTGCGATTACCGGGCGGCCGACACTTGATGATGTTGCAGATATACACTTCTTCCCGCGTCATGCCGCACGCCGCGATGATGCGATTCAAAAGCTGCCCCGCGGCGCCGACGAACGGCTCGCCCTGGGCGTCCTCATCCGCGCCGGGCGCTTCGCCGATGAAGCAAAGCTCCGCGTTGGCCGAGCCGACGCCGAATACGGTTTGGGTTCGTGTGGCGGCGAGTCCCGGACAGCGGGTGCACGTCGACACTTCTTGTGCGAGTACTTGCAACGCCTGCCGGCCGTCTTCTGTTCGAATGCTCGTCGACGATTCCGCCGGCGTGGGGAAGAAGTCATTCGTCGGACCACTGTCGTCGGGTGGAACCGGCAGCCAGTCGACCCCCGCGGAACGAAGGCTTTCGATGTACTGTCGGAGTTGGCTCTTCAATTCTTCCGGGGTCGGCAGTGACGGATCGGTCATCGTTCGAGGACTCGCTAGTTGGTAGTGGCCTGGTTGTGTGTGAAGTCTGTCGAGCTTGGTGTTATTCGACCCGCTCGCCTTTTTCGCAACCAACGAACGACTAAGATCGGTGGCAGTGAAATCGCAAGGAGAATCATTGCGGTCAAGATGCCGCCTGTAAAAACGTTGGACTTTGGGTTCATTCGTTGGTTCAGCCAAGCTAACAGAAGTGTCAGGACAAGTAGCCCAACGAAAAGTGTCTGCCGAACCCAAACTCTCATCTCGCCAACATCTCGTGTCATTAATTAACCCGCTACCCACTAGTTGGATGCGGCCGCGGCGTCGGCGATCTGGCCCGTCTTCAGCTCGCGAAGCAAACGTTCAGCGCCGTATACGCCGCGCAGTGCCTCAAGCACTGCCCGTGAATGGACCGCAATGTGCCGGGCTTGCACGTCGGTGTAGACGAAGTTGCGCACCAGACCGTGGCGATTGCGGTCAAAGTTGATGCCGATCAACTCGCCTTCGCGGTTTAGTACGGGGCTGCCGGAATTGCCTCCGATGGTGTCGGCCGTGGAGACAAAATTGAACGGTGTGGCAAGATCGATCTTGTCCTTGCACTCCAGCCAGCGAGATGGAAGCGAGAACGGCTCGCGATGGCCGAGTTGTTCTGCACGTTCGAACGCGCCCTTGAACGTGGTGTGGAACGGGAGCTTCGAGTTGTCCACATCGTAACCGGTGGCCACACCGAACGCGAGCCGCAATGTGAAGGTCGCGTCCGGGGCGATATCACGGCCGAAAGAATCGAACCTTAGCCGTGCGATCTGTGCGTATGCCTGCCGTTCGACTTCCTCCACTTCATCCTCGTATCGTTTCCGCAGTCGGCGTGCCTCATCGTCGATCTGGCGAACCAATGCGATCATGGGATCGTTCGACTCGGCGATCGCTTTGCTGCCGCCGTCAAAGAGACGCTTACGTTCAGCGGAGTCGCCGAGCTTAGTTCCGGCGACTAGATCCGCGGCGCGGACATTGGGCGGTTTGCCGGCCAGGACGGTTGTGACCAGTTTGTTGCCGCCGCCGAGACGTTCCGTCAAGAACGTGAGAGAAGCCGCCAGTTTGGTTTTCTCGACCTCCGCGTGAATCGGCGCCGGCGAAAACAGTTGGAATTTCAACGATTCCAAGTTCGAGTCGCGGTACTCTCGCAGCCGATCCGTGTTCTTCTTCGGCAGTTCGACGGCGAGACGCACCAGGTGCCGGGCAATCGAAAAGTACTCGGTATAGAACGCATCGCCGCGCTCGATCAAGGCATAGTCTCGTTCGAACTCGCGCAAGGTTTGTTGCGTGCTTTCAATCTGCTTCCATGCATCAACCGCGATCGTTTTTTCCGCGGCCAGCTTTCGAAGCTCAGATTCCAGCTTCGCCTTTCGCTCCACGATTGCCGCGTCGAGCAAGCCCTGGTACTGCCCACTCAGTGCTTTACGGGCGTTGGCGACGCTGTGGAGATCGTTAGCTGCCATCTTGCGGCGTTCGGGGCTGGTTTCCGAAAACTGCAAAAGGGCGGCCTCTAGTGCCCGGACCCGTGCCAGCGTATAGGGCAGAGTGATATCTCGCCGATGAATGAGTTTTGCCAGCGTCTCCATACGATTCGTCGTACCGGGATGGCCTGTGACGAAAACCAGATCACCTTCAGCCGGACCCTTGGTGCTCCACTTCAGGAAATGGTCGGACTTGATAGGAGTCCCGTTTTCGTAGACGCGGAAGAAACAGACATCGAGACCGTGGCGCGGATACTCGAAGTTATCGACATCACCGCCGAAAGCCGCGATGCCGTGGTGAGGCGCGAATACCAGCCGGATGTCGGTGTACTTCTTATAGCGGTACAGATGATAGAGGCCGCCTTGGTAAAGGGTCACGACATCGCTTCGAAGTTTGGTTTTCTCCAGCGATTCCTTTTCGACGTCGGCCATCACGGCCCGCCGGGCTGCGAAGGCCTGGGCCGGCGTCATATCCGGTTTCACCGCGGTATTGATGCGGTCGGTCACATCTTCGATGGAAATGAGGACGTTGAGTTCGAGATCGGGACACTTCAGTTCCTCGGCCTGCGATGGGGCGTAGTAGCCGTCGTGATAGTAGTCCTTGTCCTTCGGGCTGAGCTTCTGAAGTGAGTCGGCGCCAATGTGGTGGTTGGTCACGACCAGGCCGTCGGCCGACACGAAACTGCCCGAGCCGCCGCTGTTGAACCGGACCGACGCCCTTTGTGCCCGTTCCAGCCAGGCGTCGCTGAGATCAAAGTTGTACTTCTCCTTCAGCAGCTTTCGCGGCGGGTTGTTCAGCAGCCACATTCCTTCGTCGGATGGCGCGGTCATTGGGCAGCTAAGTAATAGTGGAACAGTGATCAGAAATCTGTACTTCCGTTGAAACGAACTCACGAGTGCACCTCATGACAGGTCATCTTCTGTCGGATGGATCGACGCGCACGCCGATACTCTCACATAGGTTTTCTAGTTTCTTTTCGTCGATGAAGTCCGCACGGTATAAGCGGACCAGTAGCGCATAAAACGCATCGCACAGTGAACGACGAGCGGTTTTGAGGTCGGCCTCTTGAACCCGCCTTGGCGGTTCGGCACGCCTTTGGGTGCAGCATGGATCAAACATCGCGAACTCAACCGTGTGATGCTGTCTAACATGCTCTGTTTGAGCCGACCGTAACTGCATGAAGCGCGCCGGGTATCCATCAATTACACCTAAACAATGCCGCACTTCGTCCAGCCAGAAGTCTAGATTCGCAAGTTGACCCGCAAGCTGGTGCTTATTCAAGGTCGCCAATTTTTGAAGTTGCCGGGTTAGTACGTCCGCAATGTCAGTCGAATATGACAAGTGCCTCGCTCCGATTGCACACACCTACGACGTCGCGAACAAGCTCATCAATTCCGCCGCCTTTTGCACTTTATCAAGTTCCCAACATGCGGTCAAAATGCGATCCGCCCGTTCCTTGCCGTACCTCGGCGCCGCCATGGTGCGGAACTTTTCTTCGACTTCGCTATCCGTCATCGGGTTGTGGGCGTGGCCGCGGGGGAACTCTACCTCGCGGACGAGTTTTCGACCGTCCGTCATGGTGACGGTGATGCGATTGGGAATGCCGCGGGGATAACGAGATGAAAGCTCCTGGTCGCGATGGACCTTTATCTTGCCCACCACGCCGAGGAGACGCTCGTCCTGGAACCTCTCCGGCTCAAACTGCTTCAAGGTGACCTCGCCGTCCACGAGCGCGACGGCGGTGCAGTAAGGCAAGCTATGGTCGGCCGTTTCGCGTGTCTTGGGCCGCCACTTTTCCGGGTCCTTGCCGATGATGTCAACCGCCGCATCGAACGTGTGAATGTCGATCGATTGGATGAGCGACATGTCCTTGATATCTTTGCGCAGATGCAGGGCGGCGTCGATGGCGCTTTGAGAATGATACTCCGCCGGCCAGAACTTGATGTAGGTGGCGTTGATCATGAACGGCTGCTGGTCGCCGCCGAGCGGCGCCAGTTCGAAAGGTCCGGTGAGCAGCTTCATGAAGCCGAGGTCGCCTTCGAAAATCGGCGCCGGGCCCGACATGCCGTCGGCGGCGAGTAACGCGGCAAAGACACCGTTTCGGGCGGCATTCGCGAAGGCGCAACCCTTCCACATACTCAGTTCGCCGGAGCGCGTTTGGCGGAGAGCCGTGTTTGCGACACCCGCCAAGCCAATGGCGTGCGTCGTTTTAACCGTGTCGAGCTTGAGCAGTTTGCACGCGGCAACGGCGGAAGAGATGGCGCCATAGGTCACATGGTCCCAGCCGTGAGCGCGCAAGCTGGCCGCGTCGCAGAGCCGGCATTGTATTTCGTATGCGAGAACTGCGGCGGTGATCATGTCCTTGCCGGTTGCGCCCGCCGCCTCGCCGACGGCAAGCACTGGCGCGAGGTTGTCGCTCGGATGGGCCGGTTCCTTGGAGAGATACGTATCGTTATAGTCCAGGTAACGGATGAGCAGGCCGTTTACGAAGGTGGCCCACTCGGTGCTGCTTCGGCCGCCGCCGAGCAAACTCGCCCCGGGGTTGCTTTGCACTCGCAGTGCACAACGTTTGGCAATCGCAAACGCTTCGGAATCCATGGCCCCGACCGCGGTGGCAAACGAATCGATGAAGCGACGTTTGACTTCGTGAACGGTGTGGGTCGGCAGATCTTCGTATCGAAGTTTGACGGCGTAATCGGCAAGACGTTCAGCCAGCGGCTTGACCATGCAATTCTCCCGGTGTTTTTCGAGCGTAACTTGCGATGTCTTGCCCAAGATATGCGCAAGCGAGCCACGCGGCAACCGAAGGAAATTGCGAGAGGATGAATAGAGATTGAAACTGTGCACGTCGGCCTTACGCCTCGACGCTTGCCCTGGCTCGAGGTTCGCCTCGTTCTTGGCGAGCGCCGCGGCGCGACGTGAAGAACCTACATCGGCGGTGTTGCCGGTGGCGTGGCGGGCGGCGTTTCGGGCGCCGGTGTTGGCTGTGGCTGAGTCGCCGGGGCGGGTTGTCCAGCCGATGGTAAGCTGATCGTCGGCGGTGGGGCGGTCGGCGCCTTTTGCTGTGGATAGGAGTTATAGTCCAAGTAAAGCAGCACGCAACCGGTGATCATGGCGATGAGTGAAATCGCCAACAGGCCGGTGTAGATATCGCTCTTCGGCGGGGCGGTTTCTACTTCGCGGCCGCGAGTTCTCGCAACGGCCATTGGTTTGCTCCCTTCTAAGTCTTCGTTATCGGACCCGGCTGGCGACAGTGTCGCCAACACGAATCGGACCGCCGCTCAGCGGCATCCGCGCTCGGCCGACGGCTTGTTTATGTTGTGCATCGACGATCTGTATCTTGCCGACGTATTGAGGATTCGGCTCCTGACGATAAACCTCGAGCACGTGGCCGACTTCCAATCCCGCGTCACTTCCCAACGAGATAGTTACCAGCCCGTCCTTCGGGTCCGATTCAAGCACGGTGCCCTTCATGTCGACGGACGGCGTTCGCTGCGCCACCGTGCCGGCCCGAGCAGGCCTGCCATTGCCGCCGGCTTGCACGCGTTCGAAATCCTGAGTGACCTTTTCCAATTGAGCCAGAAGCAGCGTGTTTCGGTCGTGTTCACTCTTGAAATTCAGTTCCGCGGCAACCGCACGATCACGAAAGTCTTTGTTGGCGGCCTCCAAGCCGTCGATCTTCGTGTTCAGCTCGGTGGTCGTACCCTTGAGGTTCGTGACTTCTTGTTCACGGCGTTTGAGATCGATGGTGGCGGCTTCCAGGTTTCCTTTTGTCGATGCCAGTTGTGCTTGAAATGCAGCGATCTGGTTGTCGCGGTCGAGAACGGCTTGCTGGTGAGAAGCGGCCTCCTGCGTCATCGCGGCCTTGGCCGTTGCGGCTGCCGCTTCCGCTGCTTGTTTGGATTGCTGTTCGGTTTGGACTTGCTCCGAGACGGCGCGAATATTCGAGAGGGCTGTGTCGTAGTTGGCTTTAAGCCGCGTGTACTCCGCGTTCCAGTTCGTGCGGGTCACGAAGACCATCATGATCAGCGCCCCCGTCAACAAGCTCAACAAAAGGTTGAGGATGACGAAAATCTTGCCGACGACGGTCATGACATTTCCCCCGAGAAACGCACCAAAGACTTGCGAATTGGACGGCAATCAGGCGCTGAAAGGCGGCTGATCCCTTTCCAATTCCTTCCCCCGTATTGTCCCGTACCTAGAGGGCGAGGAGTATGCCGAGCGCGCTGGGACGTGTCAACGGCAAATCACGGCTTTCCGAACGCCGCGCTCACTTTTTTCAACTCCTCCAGACGTTGGGCCAGTGAATCCTGGCGCTTTTGGAGAAGTTCGCCTTCCGCCTGACGATTGAAGCGGAAGGGACGTAGATATTGTATCTCGGCCAGGGCGTTTTGATGTGCTAGTTCTTCTTCGGCCTTCAAATCTCGCAGACCCTTTTGCTTCACCAGATTCCCTTCACGCACGCCGTTCAGTTCGATCGTCAGCTGCTCGGCGGCTTGGAGGTCTTTGTTAGCTTGCTCGTTCTGTTGTTTGATTTCCGCATCGACGCCCGCGATGGCTTGGCGAAATGCGGATCGCGCTTTCAGCGGCTGACCGTCCGGACCCGGGATCGGCTTTCCTTCCGCGCCGAGTTGAAGCCGGCCATCCGCTGCATACGCCAACGAAGTGATCGGTTGCGCGCCGTCTTCGAGGGCCTTTAGTTTTGCATTAAACCAGTTCCTGGCCTGAGGACGGTAGGCGTTTTCAAGTTGATTGAGCGTCAAGTTTCCGGACTTCCAGTTGCCCAAGGCGACCGCGGCGGCGGCGTTGGCATCCTTTAGTTCTTGGCTTCGGCGTCCTGTTTCACTTATGGCCGCGTCGCCGGCAACGCCCGGTGTGCCGCCCCAGTTAATCCGATTGGTGAAAACGCCTACGGCCCAAGAGGCGAACACCATACTCAAGATAACGTTGATGATGATCAGCGACTTTCCAACAGTCGTTGCGTTCATAGGAGCTATTTCCCTTCGCTAGTGGGCCGTTCTTGCTGCCGTATCTGCTGTTCCAATTCAAGGTTCTTGGCGACGCCGGCGGCCACCGCGCGTTGCGCATCGAAGAGCCGCTGCTGTTCGGCGGCCAGTTCGGTCAATGACGCCGCGGTTGCTTGCCGAGCCTGGTCGATCTGTGCCCGCAGTTCCGACACATCGGTCTGCCGCTTGGTCAAAAGAGCGTGTTGTCGCGTTGCCAAATCTTGATACTCCGCCAGCTTGGACTGCCGATCCACGAGTCGATCGGCAAGATAGCGGAGGTCAGCCACCACACGGTTGTATTCCGCCTCGAAGATTCCCGCCTCATTGTTAACGGCAAGAAGAACACGGTGTGCCATGTCACGCAGCGCCACGCCCTGTCTCTCGGCCTCCGCCGCGAACGCCTCGAAGCCGACGACGGCCAATGCACGCTGGTAGTCGGTGGAGTTGGGATCGGTCGTGTTCAAGAGCACGTGTGCGATCGCCTCCCGCCGTCGGTCTCTGTCGAGGCTTGCGTCTTTGGGCCGAGCAAACGCCTGTTCCAACGGACCATCCGCTCCGAGTAGGGCCTCGATGGGTTGCTTTTCGATTTGTGCGGCCAACTGGTCCCGCTCGCCGATGGTGTCTGTCAATGGCAGCAGAATGGCTGCGATCTTTTTCCGTTTGGCGGGTTCATCGGCGACCGCCTCGATCTCGCCGAGTAATCGCGTCTTGGCGCGATCGAGTGCCGCCAGCTGGGTCTTGTCTTCCGGTTTCAATGGTTGCGAAATTCCACCGGCGGACCTGAAAATGTCCTGCATGGTCTGGTCGCTCAGAAGCGAGACGATGGGAGTTCCGTCAGGCAGGGTCTCTTTGTCATCCAATGGCAGCCCGTTGAGTGCGATCTCTTGTCGCAGGACAGCGTAGGACCATTCCTGGCGTTTGCCCCAGTCGAGACCAGCCAGGCCAACGAAGGCGATGGCGGCCAGTATGTTCAGCACAATCAGGACTTTTCCCAGGATCGACATACGATGTTACTCCGCGAAGCCGGAAACGGCTTGAAACGGTAGCTCTTATTGATTGTTACCGATCCGCTTGAAGATGCAAGCCATTTAGTGTTGCCGAAGGAGACCCGTGGGGAGGCGGCGCGGGCAGCGTACCCTTTGCCTGAAATGGTTCAAGTGCGGAGATGTGCAATCGTGACGAAGGTGCCGATTTCGACAGGCATTCGGAGCGGTTACAAACTACAATTGGACGAGAGGCCTCAGGTTGTGGCCGTGCTTATGGTCCGGCCTGCTTGAACCCCCGGAGCCGTCTTGGTATGCCGCCACACACCTCCACGTCCAAAGTGCAATCCATCGGAAACTACGATTTGGTGCACAAAATTGCCGAGGGCGGCATGGGTACCGTCTATCGCGGCCGGCATCGTGTCACGGGGGAGATTGTTGCCGTCAAGCTGCTCGCCAAGCACATGGTGAGCAACCCGACCTACCTTCAACGATTTGAGAAAGAGTACGCCGTCGCCCGGCAGCTTGATCACCCGAATGTCGTACGCGCGATCGAGCAAGGCATCGAAGACGGGCAACCTTTCCTGGTCATGGAATTCGTCGATGGTGAGTCGATCGGCCAGATGTTGGATCATGCGAGGCGGCTTCCCGAGGCGGAGGCCGTGCGCATCATCTGTGAAGCCGCACGCGGCTTGCACCAGGCACACAGCCAGGGTCTCGTGCATCGCGATGTGAAGCCGGACAACATCATGCTCACCCGCGATGGACAGGTGAAACTCGCCGATCTGGGCCTCGTCAAGGAACTCGAGGCGGACATGAACCTGACGCGTACCGGAAGAGGCCTCGGCACGCCGCATTTCATGGCGCCCGAGCAGTTCCGCAACGCGAAGAATGCCGACGTCCGCTGCGATGTGTATTCCCTGGGCGCGACGCTCTACATGATGCTCACCGGCGAGATGCCGTTCGCCGGTTGTCCACCGCTCGAAGCATGGATGAAGAAAGTGGGAAACGACTTGCCTCCAGCGCGAAAACTCGTGCCGGCCCTTTCCGAGCGCGTGAACTGGGCGATCCAGCGTGCCATGGACGCCAACCCGCAGAATCGTTCGAAATCCTGCCTGGAGTTCATCGACGATCTTACCCATGCCAAGGCCATGCCGGTTGCGACGGTGAGCGAGGAGTCGCCGGAGTGGTGGTACTTGCAATACAAGGACGACGAAGGTCGGCCGCGGCTGGTGAAAGGCAAAGTGACCGGGATTCGGCGATCCATCAATGAAGGCCGTCTTGGCGACGTGCGAAAAGTGCTCGTGTGCCGGACGAAGAGCGGCCCTTATCGCAGTCTGGACTGCTTTGCGGAATTCAAGGACCTGGTTCCGGCGGTGGCCGGCACGCGACGCTCCGCCGACAGGGACGAGACGATGACGCCCACGCCGGCCGAAAGTGCACTCGGCACCGATGCACAGATCGCGATCCCGGAAACGAACGCCGCCAGCCCCACACGTCTGCCGCGAATCGATTTCGGAAGTGCCGATCTGTGGGTCAAGGTCATGTTTTTCGTGGTGCTTGCCGTCGGTTTTGGTGTTTTTCTGGCGCTGCTGATTGCCAAGTAGCACGAGATTTATGTAGTGACTCACCACCAAGGCACAAAGAACACAAAGACCGTGTTTTGTTTGTGATCTTTGTGCCTTTGTGGTGAGACTGATGCAATACGAGATTTACTTTTTCTTTGCGCCGCCGGGTGTCGTCGGCGGCGCTTTCGACGGCATCTTGCCGTCCGGGACCAGTTCCTTCCAACGGCTGTAGGCCGCGCTTCGTTGGTCGACTCCGCCCGCCGGATCGAACGGGATGGTCTTGGCGATTTCTTGCGTTTCCGGCATGAGCAACAAGTGCATCCACGCCAACTCCCGAATCGGCAACTTGTCGCTCTTCAAGTACTCGATCAGATGCTCATAGGTTTCCGGTTTGCTCCGTTGTTCGGGCGAGAATCCATGCAGCAAGTTCATGATGATCTCGGCGGGGCCGCCGCGATACTTCTTCTCTAACGCCGTGTAGAGCTCGTGGTCGTTGGACGCGCGCTGCCCGATCCAATGGCGCAGACTTTCGATCGCGGCCCGGCGGGCATCGGCCGAGCGCTCATCAGCCAGGGCGTCGAGCAAGGTGGGGAGTTTCCCGATCGCCGCAAGACAGAGGATTCCCAGGCGCTGGCTGGGCGGGTCCGACTCTTTCGCAAACTCCGTAATCACTTCGTCCGGCGGTGTGCCCGAGCGCAGACGGCTGCCGAGATTGTCGAGCAATTGATTGGTGCGGGCCGGCGGCGTACGTGAGCCGGCCCATGCCGGCACGGTGGCCAGTGATTGCGGTCCGGGCGACGCGCCGCCGCTGTTGCTCCAGAAGAACATCGCCGGTCCGGGCGGTTCGCGCATCAAGTGGCTTCGAGACTGCACTTTCAATTCCGCTGTGCCCTTCAGCACGAAGATCGCGACGAAGGCCTGCGGCGCGGTGGCTTTGTCGGGTTCTTTCACGAATCCATACACGGGCGCTCCGGAAACCTCGATGGCGACTTCCGCCGCTGGTTCCAACGCCAGTTCCCAGACTTCGGTGTGGAAGCGCACCCGTACACGGGCTGGATTACTTTTGGTGTTGGCCATGGAAATACGACCTCGTCCCAGTGTCACATCGGCATCGAACTCGGGGGCGCTGTGGAGCGTCGATGCACTTTCGAACAGGGCGACGGGTGAGCCGTCTCCCGGAAAGGTGCCCCAAAGCGATGCGTTGACTCCGCTTGCCAGATGAACATGACTGCGACAACCTGGCAGGCTCAACAGTTCATCTTCGCTGTTAATGGCCGCATCGGCATTGACTCGTTGCCATGCCGTTTGCCCGGCGGCGCGTTGCAGCAATATGGCCGGTTCGTTGCTTGTATTGGCGACGTGCTTGCCGACGACCTTTCGTTCACCCTTTGCTGCCGGAGGCGAGTCGCTGGGTTTTGGCGGCGTTGGTGCGGTTGTCGGCGGTGTCGTTGGTGCCGGAGTGTCGGGCTTCTTCTGATCGGCAGTCTCGACGGGGGCCGGCTTCGGTTGCGTCATGGGATCGTCGACGACTTTGTCCGGCGGTTTGTTTGTCGGCGAAGTCTCATGCGATTCCGGCTTGGTTGGTTGCGCGGTTGTCGTGGCAGGCTTTGGTGTAACCGTCGAAGAATTGCCCGACGTGTTCTCGGCGACACGTTCGCCGTTCCGCGATTTCGCCGGTTCGCGATCGGAACGCAGAGACCACCAAACTGCTCCCAACACGACCAACGCGAGCACTGCAAGTCCGATCGGCGCCAATTTGCGACGCCAACCCGCCTGGCTTCGATAGAACGGCAGACCCATGAGCATCATGTCCTCGGCGTCGTCCGGGTCGCCGTCGGTGCGGGTCGGGGCAGCCTCCGCGGCAGGACGCGCCGCCCGCCGATACGGAATGGCTTCAGGGCCTTTGATCAGTCCATACATACGCTGGCGAGCGATGGGCGGGACCTTCGCCGGTTCACTCAACACCACCGAGAGTATCTGGTGGTGCCGGCCATCTCGGCCAGATAAAGATCATCGTCGAGGCAAGTCTCTTCCACCGCTGCCAATTCCTCGGCCGGCAGAAGGTTGTCGATATACTCGGCCACGGTATTCGCATCGAGCTTCGTGTTCGCGCCGTTGATAGGCGGCGCCGTGATGCGCCGGCGGCGAACCACTTCGCGAATCCGGCTGATGAGCTCCTGGGCCGTCGAGCTTTCGGCGATTTTTCGGCCGATCTTCTTCGACTCCGCCGAATCGAGGGTGTCGTCGAGGTAAGCCAGTAACGTTCGGAGGGTTAATCGCATTGATGTTGCCTTTGAAAGTCGATCGAAGAATGCATCACCTTCTACTAAGTAATAGTGGGGAGTCGTACAGTTTTTCGTACACGATTTTCTTGCTGAATAGTTCTTTTGGACTTATCATGTGGCACACGATACGCCTTATATGGCGGTGGAGTTTGAGGAATGAAGATTGCCTCGGTTGCTAGTGTCAAAGCGCGATTGAGCGCCTACTTGAAAGATACCGAGGAAGGGCCAGTGGTCGTGACTCGGAATGGCAAGGCGGTCGCCGTGATGCTCGCGGTCGCCGACGACGACGAATTGGAACGACTGGTACTTGCCCATTCACCGAAGTTCCAAGCTTTACTGAATACGTCTCGACGCCAGATCGAGAAAACCGGCGGCATTCCACATGAGCACTTTTGGCGTCAGGTGAAAGCGGAAGCCCGCAAACCCGCCAACAAGAACGGTCGGCGGAGGCGCCAAACCGATCGATGAAGTTGCTCGGGCGATTCGGACTTCTGGACAAACAGCCCTAATCTCCATCAAGCCTAGCTATCCCGCTGCACGGCGGGGTCCGCGAATCTTCGCCCGCCGAATACTTCTTTTGGATCTTGAAACCTACACGCCCCGCGGTCAGTATGAACAGTTGAAAGCTCGCCGCACGACTTCTTCAAGGAACCTGCCCATGCGCTCCTTTTCATCCCGTGGTTTTGGAATTGCGGTCGCCGTCCTTCTCACAACGTGTGGTTTCGGGCGAGCGGACACCGCGCCGGATCCGCTGCGGCTTATTCCGGACAATGCGGATTTGATTCTCCGCATCGACCAGCCGCGCCGATTGCTGGAAACATTGATGGAGCTGGATGCCTTCCAGCAGCTTCAGCAGCTTCAGGCGGTGAAAGAGGCTTATGATTCCACCGATTTCCGCCGTTTCATGCAACTGGTGACGTACCTGGAAAAGGAACTCGGTTCGAATTGGCGCGATTTGCTCGACCGAATCTCCGGCGACGGCGCCGTGGTTGCCGTCAAATTCGCCAAGCAGCCTCCGCCGGTCGTGGCGGTGGTTCAAGGGAATGACGAGGCACTGCTCAAGCGGTTCGTCGAGATGATTGCCACGATTACCGAGGGTGAACTCGCCCGGCAGGAGACCAAGGATCGGCTTGAACGGAAGTCACACCGCGACATCAACACCTTTCACATTGGTAAGGACTTTCACGCCGCGGTCCTTGGATCGGCCCTCGTGTTTGCCAATGGCGCCGAACATCTCAACGAGGTGATCGACCACCACCTGGACGGCAAGAAAAACATGACGGGCGTGGCCTCCGTAGCCGAGGCGCGTAAGCGTTTGCCGGCGAACTCATTCGCGTGGGCCTGGATGAACATGGAATCCGTTCGCCAGGTGCCGGGGGCCAAGGAAGTGTTCACACATCCGCGCAATGACCCGAATCTAACGGTCGCTTTCGGCGGCTGGCTCGATGTCGCGCGGCGGGCATCGTACTTGTGCGGCGCCATCTACCCGGATGGTGACCGATTCATCACCACCGTGCGCATTCCGAGCGGCCGGGAAGGCAGCCCACCTGAGTTGGCCGTGCACATTCCGCCGTCCGATGCCCAAGGATGCATGCCCTTGCTCGAACCGAAGGGCGTTCTCTACAGCACGAGTTACTACATGGACATTTCCAAGTTTTGGGAATGCCGAGACAAGCTCTTCAATGAAACGATCGCCAAGGCGTTTGATGAAGCCGACAAGAAGACTGCGCCGTTCCTCGCGGGCAACAAGCTCAGCACGCTGCTGACCCAGGCTGGCACGCATCAGCGGTTTGTCGTCGCCTATGATCCGGACTCTAAGTATCCCAAGGGGCCGTTCGGTTTTGTCGGCAAGTTGGGTTATGCCGTCGTGGCCGACATGCACGATCCGGCGTTAGGCAAGTCGCTGGAGACCATCATTCGCGGCGCCGGGTTTCTTGCTCGAACGTTCGCACAGGTGAAGGTCAAACTCGTCGAAGAGAAATACCAAGATGTCTCCATCGTTGGTTATCGACAAGAAGGCAACGGTCCGCAAATCCAGGTCAACGCCCAGAATAACCCGTTGGCGTATGCGCCGTCGCCGAGCTTTGCGGTCGTTGGCAACCAATTAGTGGCGGCCTCGACCTTGGAAATGATGAAAGAACTGATCGACATTCTGCAGAAAGAGGCGAAGGCATCGCCCACCAAGAAAGGCAGCGCATCGCGGTCGCGGTTCTACGGTGACGGCGGCGCCGAGCTCCTGAACGGCATCCAAGATGTGTTGCTGGCCCAAACGATTCTGGATCAGGCGCTTTCGCCGGCAGACGCACGCGAAGAGGTTCGTCGCGGCATCGACTGGGTCCGTGGGCTTGGCGTGTTCGATCTCGAATCGGAATACGGCGCCAACGAATTCCGGTACGATGTAATCTTCGCACCGCAGAAGCGGAAATCGGTGAGTGGAAAGTAGCTTAGCCTTTGGGGGGAGTATGGCCAACCGCATCGATCCGCACTGGGCGTGGGATGAATATCATCCGACGGCCGACTCACCATGGGACCGGAAGAAAGTCGGCCATCTTTACCGGCGTGCCAGTTTCGGCGCGACCATGACGGAACTGGAAAACGGCCTCAACGCCGGCCCAAAAAAAACCATCGACGCGCTTTTGCAGGGCGGGCCGAAGGATGCGAGCTTTGATGAGATCACGGCTCAGACCCGCGAGGGACTGGTTACAAGCAATAACGGGCCCGGCGCCACCGCCTGGTGGCTTTACCGCATTCTCTACGGTTCGCACGCGTTGCTGGAGAAGATGACGCTCTTCTGGCACAACCACTTCGCCACGAGCAACAGCAAGGTCCAGAGCAGCGAATTCATGCTGAAACAGTACGACCTGCTTCAGCGCCATGCCATGGGCAGCTTTCGCACCATGTTGCGTGAAATGTCAACCGACCCGGCCATGATGATCTGGCTGGACACCTCGCTGAGCAAGAAGGGCAAACCGAACGAGAACTACGCGCGAGAACTGATGGAGTTGTTTTGCCTCGGCATCGGTAATTACTCCGAACAGGACATCCGCGAAGCCGCAAAGGCGTTTACCGGCTGGTCGTTGAAAACGAATCGCGAAGGGCAGCGCGAAGCTGTTTTCAACGCCGACCAACACGACGACGGCGAAAAGAACGTGCTGGGGCAGCGCGGGAAGTGGAAGCCGGATGACATCGTGCGCATTTGCCTGGAACAGAAATCGGCGCCGGGCTTCATCGTGGGCAAACTCTATCAGTACTTCATTAGTGAATCGGAGACTGCGCCGCCGGAAATCCTGGCGCCGTTGGTGGAAAAGTATCGCCGCAGCGATTTCGATACCGGCGCGCTCGTGTCTACCATGCTGCGATCGAACCTTTTCTTTTCGCCGACGGCCTACCGCAGCCGGGTCAAATCGCCGGTGGACTACGGAGTCGGGATTGTGCGCTCGCTCGAAGGCCGGCTCGGTACGACAGGCTTGGCTCAGGCAATGGAAAGCATGGGGCAAAACGTTTTCTACCCGCCGTCGGTGAAAGGGTGGGATGGCGGACAGGCATGGCTCAACGGCCAGACCTTGCTTTACCGGCAAAACCTCGCCCTCGCCCTTACCTCAACAGAAGATGCCCGCTTCGGCCGGCGCACCGATCCGGCGGCACTCGTCCGAAAGTACAAGAAAGGTGACGACGCCGCGGTGTTGGAGTTTTTCTTGGCGTTGTTCTTGCAGAATGACGTGGCCGATGAATCGCGCGCGCGCTTGACCGAGTATTTGAAGACAGCACAGACGCAACGGGTGCCGGTGTTTTGGACCGAAGCCGATGCGTCGGACCATCGGGTGCGAACGCTTTGCCATTTGGTGCTGGCATTGCCGGAATATCAATTACATTGAGCAGTTGTCAGTTCTCAGTTGCCAGTTAAGAGACGTCGTATCCCTGCGACCAAATGAAAGCCGGAAGGCAATCAGTCAGTGGTAACAACTGACAACTGACAACTAACAACTACTTGGAGAAAAACATGACCCCGACACGACGTGACTTTCTGCGGACCGGTGGGCTTGTGGGAATGGGCCTTGCCGTGCCCCAATTCCTCACCCGCTCGGCGGCGGCGACCCCTTGGCTTGATAAACCGGGCGCGAAGGACACGATCCTCGTCGTGGTCGAGCTGAACGGCGGCAACGACGGCGTGAATACTGTCGTCCCGTTCAAAGATCCGGACTACGCAAAACTGCGGCCGACGCTGAAGCTGCCGACGGCGCAACTGAAGAAAGTGAACGATTCGGTTGGCCTCCATCCGTCGATGGATGGTCTCGCGAAACTCCTGGAGGAGCAGGCGTTGTGCATCGTGCAGGGCGTCGGTTATCCCAATCCCGACCAATCACACTTCCGTTCGATGGACATCTGGCAAGCCGGGAGCCTTGCCCGCGACCTTACGGAAGGGTGGCTCGGGAAGGCACTCAAGAAGTTGCCGAACCCGCCGGCGTTTCACCTCGCGAGCGAAAATGAAAGCGCCCCCTTGGCGTTGACCGGGGCGCCGGTTCGCGCGCCATCCATTACTTCCTTGGAAGACTTCCAGTTGAAGATGGTCGCCGCCAGCGGAGCGGACAAGAATCAGCAGCGTGCCGTCATCGAAGGAGCGGCCAAAGCGAAGTCGAGTCAGAATTCGCTTCTCGACTTCGTGCAGCGCACGGCACTCAACACGTACGACAGCAGCCGGCGTTTGCAGGAAATCGGCAAGAATTACAAACCGAAATCGCCGTATCCGCAGACCGACCTCGGGAATCATCTCAAATTGGCGGCCCAACTTATCGACGCCAACATGGGCGCCCGCATTTTCTACGTCTCGATCGGCGGTTTCGATACTCATGCCAACCAACTTGCGTCTCACGCCAACTTGTTGCAACAGGTGTCGGGCGCCCTGACCGCGTTTTACAAAGATATGGCGGCCCGCGGGCACAAGGACCGCATCCTCATGATGACGTTTTCGGAGTTCGGCCGGCGCGCCTACGAAAACGGCAGCAAAGGCACCGACCACGGCGCCGCCGCCCCGATGTTCCTCGTCGGCGGCCGAGTCAAAGCCGGCGTCATCGGCGACCACCCCGGCCTCACGGGCCTGAAGGACGGCAACCTGAAACACGCCGTCGATTTCCGCCAGGTGTACGCCACGGTTCTCGATAAGTGGCTCGGTGTGCCGAGTAAAGACATACTCGGCGAGAAAATGCAACCCGTTGAAATTCTGCGAAGCTGATGTCTGTGGTGTGCATATATCAGACCGAATGGATTCGTCGAATCTCGAACGAAAACACGTAGCCGTTCTCGCCAATCCGCGCGCGGGCGCAGCTCGTCTCGTAAACTCCTTGATGAATTCGTGGTGGCGTTGCATCATCGCAGGCTGGAGGCGATTGTTTGTTGGCGCCAAGAGGATCTTACCGACGCTCTGGAGCAATCGCATGCGGGTCTGCGTTGCATTGTCGCGGCCGGGGGAGATGGGACCTTTAACTACGTGCTCAACCGCCGGCCGGAAGCCCCGCTTGGCGTGCTGCCCCTTGGCAATGAGAATCTGGTGGCCAAGCATTTCGGCTTCCCCAAAGGAGCGGACAAACTCGCGGACATGATCGCCGCGTGTCACTGCCAATGGATCGACGTCGGCCAAGCGGGCGATCACAGGTTCGCGCTCATGGTCAGCGCGGGTTACGATGCCGACGTGGTGCATCGCGTGCATCGAAATCGAGAAGGGCACGTTGGCAAGGAGACTTACGCGTGGGAGATGTTACAGGCTGCGCGGGGTTTTTCGTTTCCGTCCATGCAAGTCGAGATCGTCGAGACCGGTGAGGTGTTATGCGGATCGATGGTGTTCGTGTTCAATCTGCCGCTATATAGTCTCGGCCTGCCCATAGCGCTTCATGCGGTCCCCTCGGATGGCTGGCTAGACTTGTACGTTTTTGATCGCCCTGGAATCGGGATGCTCTTGCGTTACTTTGCGGCGGTGGCGACCCGCAGGCACGAACGGCGACCCGATGTGCATTACCGGCGTGTGCGGCAAGTCAAGATTTGGTCGGATCAACCGGTGCCGGTTCAAATCGACGGCGATCCTGCTGGATACCTGCCGGTTACCGTCGAAATCGTGCCGCAAGCCGTGCGGATACTCAGTCCGATTGGCTAGGAGACGATGGCACGACGCTGGCCGCCTCCGGTAATTGCGTGAAAGATACGGGCACGCGTTTCCCGGATTGAACCATCACGATTTGGCTTTGCTCGACCGCCTTGCCGTCCTCGGACCACTTGGCCTTGATCTCGTACGTGAAGACCTTGTCGGCCGGAAGAGACGGTGTCACGAAAGTGCGGACCTTGCCGGTCTGTTGCGTCTTCGTGTCATTGATCCAGACCTCTGCGTTGTCGGGAACCTGAACTTCGAGGTACGCGCAAGGTTCGGGTTCGGCGTGCATGACGGGCGTTTCATATCGTGGGCCGACCCAAGGTGAAGGATAGGCGCGGAACGACTTCGGTACGTAGCCGTACGGATAATTCGGCAGGGGACCGGGGAAGTTAGCGATGCCGTAACCGCGGCCATAGCTGTAATACTCGCGGTAGTTGATGCCGCCGTAGTAGCCGGGATTTGGGTCATTCAGGTTGTAGCCCCAGATGCTCGGCGGGGGCGCGCTCGGAAAGCCTCGTTGGTAGGCCGGTCCGCCGAAATCCCATTGAAGTGAGTACGTTGAGCCGACGTACAATGCAGAAACGCCAACGACTGCCATCCATCGAAACATGGCCGGTCTCCGAAGGTACGGATTGATTCGATAGCAGTATACCTCACAACTTCCGTGCGTTTGTCTGATCGTGCGGATTCCTGTGAATTACAGCCGGGAGAGATGGGAACTTGTTCGGAAGGTAGCGAATAAGTTGTGGGATTACCGCCGCACCACGTGCCAGGGCCGGCCCGGGGTTTTGTGTTCCCACACTTCCTTGCCGGTGCGATCGATTTCGACGACGCGGCGGCCTTCGCTGGAGCAGACCAACGTGTGGCCGTTCGGAAGGCGAGTAGCGGAGACCGCGTACGGGATTGAGCATTCCCAGACGCGCCGGCCGGAAGGATCGAATTCGACGACTTTGTTGGAGTTGCCGCAGAGCAGGCAATGGGCATTGTTGAGCACTTCGATCGATGACCAGCTCGCCACGCCGCCGCTTTCGAAGCTGGAAATCTCCTTGCCGGACGGATCGAGTGTTGCGACTCTGCCTTTACTGTTGACCACTATCATCCGGCCGCTACGTAGCTTGCGGGCGCTGTAAATTCCGTCCGGCCAGGCCAGCTTCAAGATTTCACGGCCATCGGGCGTCACTTCGAGAATCTCGTTGTACGTGGCAATGAACGTGTTGCCATTCGCCGTTCGCTGACAGCTTGCCGGAAATGCGGACGTGGCTCGCTCCCAATGGATCTTGCCGGTTCGGTCGCGCTCGGTCACTCGACGGCCGTGGTTTTCGGCGACGAGGATGCGGCCGTTGGGCAAGCACTGCACGTCGACCGGCCCTTTGAAACCTTCGATGTGCCAGCGTTCCTTGTGATCGCGGCCGATCTCCATGATCCGGCCTTTGTCTAGATCGGCAACGATGGTCAAACCCAAGAGCCGGGTATCTAATGTGAAGCGGCTCAAATCCAGGAGATGTTCATTGGCTCGCCACCACGTTTCCCAAGCGGAGCGACACACTGCGCGGGCAATTTCGCCCGTTAAGTCCAGGTGCAGATCGGGACCCGTTGGGCCGGCGAGACGGCAAAGCAATTCCTCTGCTTCCCATGCGACGTGCGGCGGAGCATCTGTCAGTAGGCTGAACAGGGCCGGGACAGCGGACTTGTCGCCCTTGGCAAGCAATGTCCGGGCAGAATGCAGACGAACCGCGACGGCCGAATCGCCAAGCAGCTTATGAGCCAAGCGGCGTTGGCCGACGTCATCCGATCGGCCCAAAAGCCTACCGGCGGCGGCCCGTTGTGAAGGCTCATTGCTGTCGGCTGCGATCTCGAATAGTTGATCCACCTTTGCGCCGCGTCCACCGAGTTCCGCGAGGGCAACGAACACCGCCTCTTCGACGTACTCGTCGTCGGCATAGGGAGCGTATTGGATCAAGGTCGTTGCCGCCTGAGGCGGATTGCGGATGGCTAGCAGGCGAGCGGCGGCTGTCGGCACATGCGGGCCGGGTCCGCGCTGAATCGCCTGCAGGCAACGTTCGGCCCGGCGAGCGATCTCCAAGTCGGGGGCAGCGAGCGCGGCTTGAAGCTGCGGCGTTGCCGGCATTCCGACCGCAATCAGCTCCGCCGCGGCGCTTTCACGCACTTCATAGGAATCGTCGCCCAACTGGAGAATGGCGGCCGCGAGTTTTTCGCGCCCATCCGGCGGCAGGGTCCGTTGTTGAAAAAACGAGATGAGCGATGGTCCGTCCGTTCGAAATCCCGCCGCGGAGACGATACGGTCGAGTTCCGCAACCTCTGCGGCGGAATTCTTGATCGCCTCAATCGGAAGAACCGGAGCTACGAACGGTAGGAATGTTGCCAACAGCCCCGCGGTCATCGATGCGAACTCCAGGTGGCGGATCAGGGCTACTCAACAGTACCTTTTCTTTAGCCGCCGTGCTACCATCTTCCTTTATTTTACCGCGGTGGTTTGGTGCGGTGCGCACCGAGAGTTTGGGCTTGTCACGTAATCGTCTCATCTGTTAAACCCGATCCAATGGACAAGATCGCTAAGCCAGGGAAGGCCGCCGTGACTGCCCGCGCGGCGTGGACACGATGGTTGCGCTGTCATCCATATGCAATTCTGGCGCTCGTCGTCTTTGCTGCGATTGCCTATCCCCTGATTACGCGCCGCTACTCTGAATGGAACGAAGTCTATATCCGGGCGGCGAACCACCTGCGTGCGGGCGATGGAATTTATCACATCGGCGAGGGCTACGTTTATCCACCGTTCATGGCGCTGCTGGCGGTTCCCTTCACGTTCGCCTCGAAGTTTGCCTCATTATCGATCTGGTATGTGATCAACGTGGCCGCGGCGTTCATTCTGTGTCACTTCGCCTGGCGTATCTCAACAGGGAGTCGGCGGTCCTCAGAAGCGGAATCGCTACGAAAAGGCTGGCATGAGCACGTGATTTGGCTGCTCGGTCTAGCGGTCGGCGTGCGCTACGTTTTCGACGGCCTCAGTCACCAGCAAACCGACATCGTCATCGGCGCTCTCTTGATGTACGGCTGTTGGGCGCTGGTGCGGTCGCAATCATGGATTGCCGCGACCTGCTTCGGAGTGGCAGCCGGCGCGAAGTGCACGCCATTGTTGTGGTGCGGTTACCTGTTGTGGCGCCGTCGATGGCGACAGGCCGGCTGGGTAGTCGTTGTCGCCATCGCCATCAACTTGCTGCCCAATGTCGTGTTTCCGTCCACTTCGAGTGATCTGTACGCCGCCCAATGGATGGAACGTTGTTTGGGGCCGCTAAGTCAGTCATCGCACTATGTGTACAGCGAGCAAGTGTATAACCAGTCCTTCGCGGGCGCCGTAAACCGCTGGTTCACGACAGCACTTTCGTCGAGTCCTGCAGAGGTGCTCGTTGCGGATGTGCCTGCAGCAATCGGAAGTGGTGCGCGCAAGCTGCTGCTTTGCGGCTTTGATCTTGCTGTGGTCGTTGCGGTTTTTGCCGTGTTTCGTCGCGGTCGGGCGAATGAATCGGGACGAGTATGGGAATGCTGCACGGTTCTCTTGCTCATGGTTTTGCTTTCTCCCATGTCGAGCAAGCCGCATTTTTGCACGTTGTTGCTGCCGGGATTTTGTCTTGCCCGCCGTATAGTGGAAAAGCGCGAGACGATGGTCATCGCGCTTCTCACGGCAGCGATCGTCGCGGGGGCAATCGGCACTCGCGGCCTGGTCGGGAGAGATCTCGCCACCGAGGCGATGTGGTATGGAAACGTGATGTGGAGTGCCGTGCTCCTGCTTCTCGGATGCGGATATGTTCGATACCGTGAATCGCGCGCTGAACCGCGACTGCTTGCGTACGCGCGCAACGCCAAAGACTGTTACCCTTTGATCACACCGATGGGCCGCATACGTGCCACTTTCCGCGAGAGTCCAGCGCGGTCAACGACTTCCACTACGTCGTCGACGTTCTTGTAAGCCTTCGGTTGCTCTTCCGCGAGACCGCGGCGGCTCTGGGAACGCGCAATCACACCCGCGGCTTCCAATTCCTTGTCGATCCGCCGGCCGCCCGCTTCCTTGACCGCGGCCGTACGGCTCATCGCACGGCCCGCGCCGTGGCAGGTCGTTCCGAATGACTTTTCCATGCTGCCGGGTTGTCCAACCAGGACCCAACTGGCGCGGCCCATGTCGCCCGGAATGATCACCGGCTGCCCGATCTTACGGTACGCCGACGGTACCTCCGGGTGGTTGGGCGGAAACGCGCGCGTGGCGCCCTTCCGGTGAACCCAAACCTTCTTGGTCTTGCCGCCGTAGGTGTGCTCCTCGAACTTGGCGATGTTGTGGCACACATCGTAAATGAGGTTCATTTGAAGCTCTTGCCAGGTGCGTCCGAATACGGTTGCGAACACTTCCCGCGACTGGTGCATCAAAAGCTGTCGATTGCACCAGGCGAAGTTCGCCGCCGCGCGCATCGTCCCGATGTAACGCTGGCCTTCCGGACTGTCGACGGGCGCACATGCCAGTTGGCGGTCTGGCAGGGCAATGCCGTATCTTTCCGGGCACCTTTCGCAGCATGGCAAGGGCATCGTCGCACACTTGATAGCCCAAGCCGCGCGAACCGCTGTGGATCATGACGCAGACCATGTCCTTTTCCAGGCCCATGGCAGAGGCCGACGGTTCATCGAATACATGATCGACGATTTGCACTTCGAGGAAGTGATTTCCCGATCCGAGCGTCCCGCACTGGCTGGCGCCGCGCATTAGAGCGCGCTCACTGACCGCGTCCGGATCGGCGCCGTCCAGTCGCCCGCGCGCCTCGGTGTGATCGATGTCGCCAGCCGTGGCCCAACCGCGTTGAACCAAACACTGCGGTCCCTGACTCATGATTTGCTTCAGTTCCTTTTCGTTGAAACTGAAACGTCCGGACTTCCCAACCCCGGTGGGAACTTGACGAAAGAGCTCTTCGACCAGCGTGCGCATGTGCGGCTTCACGTCCCGATAGAAAAGATTGCTTCGAATCAGCCGAACACCGCAATTGATGTCGTAGCCAACGCCGCCCGGAGAAATGACACCACCTTCGGCCGGGTCCGTCGCGCAGACGCCGCCGATGCAAAAACCGTAGCCCCAGTGGATATCCGGCATGGCCAGACTGGCGTGCTGAATTCCAGGCAAGAATGCGACGTTGGCGACTTGCTCCGGCGCTTGATCCAGCTTGAGCTGCTCGAGCAATTTCTCATTCGTGTAAATGAGTCCGTCGACGCGCATGCCTTGCTTGTAACTCTTCGGGATGCGCCAGCAGCATTCATCGACCTGTTCGAGCGGACCGTGAAACGTCTCCTTGCCCATTTGGGATTTCCCCTCAAATATCCACGATCACTTCCGCAAGCCAGCCATCGGCGACTTGCTCGAGGCGGAGACCGTGGTAGGTGATGGCTTTTACTTCATGACTCAACAGATGGCGGGAACGATCCAAAGGTTCGCCCCAGGCTTTGCCTTCGAGCCGATTATGGTCGAGGTGAACCTGGAACTTACTGAAGAGTAGGTGTTGCGTGTCGAAGAGAAAAAGCAGTTCGTTCAGCCAATCGAATAGGAGCAACTCCGGTTCGTCGTTTTCGATCCGGAATTCGCGCAACTCCCGGTGTTCAATCGCATTCAGATCTTCGACGACGGCAGCGAAGAGCGCTTCTGCGGCTTCGCCGAAAAGCGTATCGAGGGTGGACGACCGGATGCGCAAGCCGAGATCGGCCGTATGTTCGAAGGTCTCGTACATGCGGCTATTCTTATCGAGAAGTTTGTCGAAGAGCGACTTGCTAAGGTAATGCGGTCGCAAGGACAAGGAATTCTGATGCGGTCACAATTTGTATGCCCTGAAAGTTCCCCAACGGGATCAAGTGCCGGCGGTCACCAGTGATGATGTGGGAAGCCGTTGCGACGGTCGCGCATTCTAACACCTTATCGTCATCGGGATCAGCGGAGATTACCTTGAGGGTGCCGTTGATCGGCACCGGTTTGAGAAAGCTTAATAAGTCGGTTACAGCGTCCAGCGCGACGTCAGATGTCAACGAGAGCTTCGACTCTAGTTTGTCAATGAGTTCGTCGAGAATCTCCCGGCACGTGATGCCCGTAACAATGCCGGTTCGTGCGAGTTCAATGCAGCGATAGGGATTTCCACGCCAACCGATGCTTGAGAAAAGAATGTTCGTGTCGAACACGACTACGGGCCGCACTGCCGATCCTCGTGCACAAGATTGTCGATGAATTCCTCCCGCTGTTCATCGTTCATTGAATCCCAATCGAGCCCACGCGATGCCGACAGGCGGCGTAGTTGCTCTTCCGCAAGTTTCATTCTTTCGTGACGGCGGCCTTGCGCGTCGACGGCCAACGCCAGGAGCACATCCCGTTTGCGTTCAGGCGGCAGTTGCTTCACCAAGTCGATGACTTGTTGGTTACTTAGGCTGAGATTTGACACGGTAGGACACCTCATAGATATTTACATTGTACACGAGCATTATTGTTTCGCCGTTCGTTTGACAATCCAATCACCGATGTACTCCAGTGCCGCTGGAGCGAACGTTTCTTCAATCCGACCGTATTCCGTAACCGTGCCGAGTTCACAGGTTTGGAAAAGGTGATTCAGATTGGGGAATTGTTTGATTGTGAAGTCTCCATTACGCCCTTCTTCAAGGGCTTTGCGAATAGCCGTCAGATTGTCGGCGATGTCGACTTGCAGGTCCTTCTCGCCGTTGGCGGCGAGGACAGGGCAGCGCACTTTTCTGAGCGTCACACGCGGATCGTAGTTCAAGAAGAAACGCAGCCAAGCGGACCGGAGCATGGGAATCTGTGACTCGGCCTGGGCCTTCAAACCACTGAACATTTTCTTGTCATCCTCTGCAATCTGAGCTTCTTCGTCGGCGATGACGTCACGCAATCGCTTCTCTAACGCTTTTTCGTCCTTCTCCGCGCGGATTGCTTCGAAAAGGCGTTGTTGCAGTTTCAGATTGCGGGCGATGAATGGATTGCCGATGCCGGTAGCTTTTAACATGGCCGCTCCCTGTTTCAACATGATCTGCTCGCCGGATACACCGGGCCCCGCGAGTAACACGATGAATGCCACGTCGTTCGAGTCGGCCGCTACCATCGGCGCGATGAGGCCACCTTCGCTGTGGCCGATCAGACCGACGCGCTTGGGATCGATTTCCTTGCGTGTCTTCAAGAACGCTACGCCGGCGCGCACGTCTTCCGCGAAGTCCTCGCTGGTGGCGTTGTCGTTTCCCTTGGACGTGCCGCCGACACCGCGGTCGTCGACCCGAAGGACGGCAATGCCTCGCCGCGTGAGATGGTCGGCCAAGACAAGAAACGGACGATGATTGAAAATCTCTTCGTTCCGATCTTGGGCGCCGGAGCCGGTGATCAACAACACCGCGGGAAATGGTCCATCGCCGGGAGGCAACGTGAGAGTGCCCGCAAACTTGACCTTTGCCTTGGTGTTTTCGTAGGTGACTTCTTCCTCGACATACGGATACGGTTTCTTCGGTTCTTGAGGTCGGACCTTCTTCACCGGTTTGGCGAATGCGGTTGCTTCGAATTGCTCGATTAGCTCGACGCTAATCGTTTCCTCGTCCATGAACTTGACGCCGTCGCGCAAGGTCTCGATTTTCTTGGGCCATTTCATTCCTTCGCTCTCCAGGTAGGACTTCACGATGCGCTCTTCGTTGATCTCCTTCATCGCCTCATCGATGGCCCGGCGTTCGGTTTTGACCAACAAATTCGTTTCCTTGTCGAAGTAAAGCCGAACATCCGCATAGTCTTTGGACGATACTTTGATTCCCACCACCGGGCGGTCATCGACTTTGGTTTCGTCCAACAACGAAAGCTCGTACGCGCCCGATTGCAATGGAACGAGGCGCGACAGTTTAAGGACGTGGAAATTGTTCTTGATTTCATTCTTGAGTTTCGCATTCAGCGCTAAGGGCTGGCCGCTCGAATCAATCCAGCTGCCGTCCGTGGAATCCCATCCGGTCGTGACGGTCTGCTTTGCGGTGGTGAGTTGGAACGTGCTTTTGTACTTATCGAGTGACTGAATGGTCTCATCGGTAAACGCTAACCCGCCGGCGACGTGGAGCGTTCCTTTGCCCTTCACCCGCACTCCTTTGACGGCCGCAAGGTTCTTTTCGCCTCCGAGGGCAGCGATTCCCTTGTCGATCACGGCACGCACATCGTCCTGTGCCGCGGCGGGTCCAACCCCGAGCCAGAATGAAGCGATGAAGCCGCCCAACAGTGTCACGCGCATGTCAATCACTCTCCCTTTAGAGTTTTCCCAATTTTTCGAGCCGCTTGTACAGCACAAAGGAATATCCGATCGGCACCGTGACGATGACGAGGATGAACGCCACGAAACACCACGCCATCGGCACGCCGGCAATGACGGCAATCGCCCCGATCAGCCCCGTGCCGACAAACAACCACGCATTAACGCGGTGGGTTTGATTCCAGACGTTGTCGCTGGCCAGTGTCCACGGCGTGCGCACGCCCATCCAGAAGTTGCGCCGCACTTGACCAAGGACATTGCCCATCAGCACAAAGAATAGGAAGATTCCCGCGACCATCCAACGGCCGAGGTCGAATAGATTCTGCGGTTGCATCATCGCGTACAAAATTAAGCCGCTGAGATACGCAAACAAGACGACGACCAGCATCATGAAATAGTCCCATGTGCCACGGAATCGATCCGGATCGAAACCCCGCGGCGAGACCCACGGCAAGACGACCGTGAGCAGCACCATCGCCGCCATCACGCCCGGTCCAAGCAGGAACGCCCACAAGCCGTTCTCTTTGTTGACCCAACCGTCGGCCTCGCCTTCGATGTTCCAGTGAATCGGAAGCCGGTCCGGCAAGCGGTCGTACTGGAACGTGAAAACATAGATCGAAACGGCAAACGCCGCCACGGTCAACAAAACCGACACCAAGAGCCAGCGCGACATCGTTACGACTCCGATTTCCGTCGAGAATGGCCGGGGAACATGTCCCAAACGACAGCCATCAGGTCCTCGACAACTGTAGTGTTGAGCGAGTAATAAATCTGCTGCCCTTCCCGTCGCGACATAATCAAGTCGGCCTGTTTAAGAACGGCGAAATGATGCGAAACCGAGGGCTTCGCCATATCGAACCGCTCGGCCAGCTCACCTGCCGTCATCTCGCCGCGCCGAAGCAGACGAAGGATTTCCCGCCGCGTCGGATCCGCCAGGGCTTTGAAGGCCTCATTCATTCGCACCGCAGGAATCCAATGTCCTTAGGTAATTCGATAATTGTCTAAATATATTTGTATAGGTTCAGTGGAATTTGTTTGAGTGAACATGAAACGGCTGAAGGTTGTCGGAGTGGAGAACCGATTGACACTAGATCGGCCTACCGATACCATCGACCTCGTCGGGACTTTCGGCCCCTTAGCCAAGCGGTAAGGCAGTGGATTGCAAATCCGCCATCCCCGGTTCGAATCCGGGAGGGGCCTCTCTTCACGCTGACCACCCAAGAAGCTAGTCTCTAGCAGCAAAGCTCCTCTCGAAGAGCGTACGCATTCGCTTCCATGAATCCCCGTCGGCCTTCTTGTCGTACATCACGCCTTTCATGCCGCGCTTTTCGACATCGGGAACCGTGAAGCTATGGACCGCGCCGGGTAGCTGACAAATTCGTAACGTGCCATGTTCTTGTCCAAAACTTCGCGAAACGCCTTGATCGCCTCGGGAGGAATAAACGAATCATCCGCGCCATGGCACACGAGAATCTCGGCTTTGATTTTCTTGGCCTCGGCTTCGGTCGCTGCTGGCAATGCTCCATGGAAACTAACCACGGCCCGCAAATCCTCCCCGCTGTACGCTAGTTGCAGCACCGTCGCTCCGCCGAAGCAATAACCGATGGCGGCCAGCCTTTTCGGATCGCACTGGGGCTGAGCCTTCAAGGTATCTAAGGCCGCTTTCGCTCGGCGCCGCCATGCTTCCGTGTTGGCACGAACTTGGCCGGCCATTTCCCCCGCTTCTTTCGGGTGTTCCGGCCGCTTCCCTTCTCCGTACATGTCGGCGGCGAACGCCACATAGCCTAATTGTGCCAGTTGATCCGCACGCTTGCGGGCATAGTCGTCGAGTCCCCACCATTCGTGAACAACCAGTACGCCAGGGCGGGGGCCCTTCACGGAATCGTCCCAGGCAAGGTAACCGTGACACTCCTGGTTTCCATCCTTGTAAGTAACCTTTTGCCCTTTCACCTCCGCATATCCTGTGGTCGCAAAAAGCGAAGTCCACGTCAACATAACCAGGATGCGAATCATAGGAACCTCCGTCGCGTGTATTGGGAAGGGCTTTGAAAGTGGTGATAGGAAGAAACTCCGCTTCGTCCACGCGCTTCGGTGATTCCGCAAGCGTTCTTTAGGAAATCATGACAAAATGTCGTGTCGGCATTACAAACTCCGAGGCTGACAAGGCAACCGAGGTCGAGGTTCCTGATCCTAATGGATGACATGCGTGTAAGCGACTTCGCGTCTGCTCATCGGTTGGCCTTTGGTACGATCTTTGCAAACTATGGCCTCAGGGGCTGCTTGGCATGGTGGCTACGTCAACGTGGTTTTTGGGAAAGGAGGCCCGCATATGCGTTCCTCACGTCATTTTCGAGAAAAGGTGCTGCTGTTGGTTTTCGGTGTGATCGCCCACATGATTACCGCAAAATTCCCGGCGCCTCAAACTTCGGTCAACTCTGCCGCTGCGCCACCATCTGCGATTGAGAAAGAGCGGGGCTGGCGTCGCGAGATCCCAACGGCGCCATCGGCGTATCAACCAAGGTGCACCGAGCGGTCGCGATGAGTCGGACCGAAATGGCCGTTCGCTCGGCTTGGTCCAGTTTTTGCTTCCCAAATCGCATTGATGCTAATCCTCCAATTGCGACGAAGTGCCGATGAATACGCTCTACCTAGCCACCAGTGATGGGCCGATTATTGTCACTGGCGAAAAGGATCGCTGGAGTGCCCGACGACCGCTGGAGTTACGTTCTGAATTGGGTGACGAAGCCGATCTATATCCTTTCATATCGGCGGATCTCATGCGTCCAGAACGAGTGTTCTTCGGTTCGTGGGAACATGGCGTCTGGCGAAGCGATGACGCAGGTCGGACTTGGCGGCGGGTGTTTAAGGGATTACCACACGAGCGCATAACCGCCGTCGCCGTGAGTCCGACCGAGCGCGTGGGTGGCCATGGCGTGGTCTACGTCGGTACCGAACCCAGTGCCATTTTCCGATCCGAGGACAGCGGCGAGACCTGGCGTGAGTGTCCCGGCCTCAGCGACTTACCGTCCGCAGACGAATGGAGTTTCCCACCGCGACCCGACACGCATCATGTGCGCTGGATCGAACCGGACCTGCACGTCCCCGGCCGCGTTTTCGTCGCCGTCGAAGCCGGCGCGTTGATTTGGACGCCGGATGGCGGACAAACCTGGCATGATCGAACCGAGGACGGGCCGGAAGACACGCACCAACTCGCGTCGCACCCCGATGCGCCCGGCCGCCTTTGGTCCGCCGGCGGGTACGGCTTCTACGAGAGCCATGACGCCGGCCGTTCCTGGCGACATTACGACAAAGACTTACGTTTCAACTACTGTTACTCCGTCGCCGTCGATCCTGCCGATCCGGCAACTGCCGTGATGACGGCGTCGCCCGGGCCTACCGAAGCGTACTCATCCGAGGGGGCCGAGTCGGCTATCTTCCGCCGCACGGCCGATGGGCCGTGGCAGGAGATTCGCGCCGGCCTGCCGCCATCGAAGGGAACTCGCGTCCCTGTGGTTGCGACGCATCGCGCTGAACCAGGAGTGTTCTACTGCGCCGCCGAATCTGCCCTTTACCGTTCCTCCGATGCGGGGGCCACTTGGCGAATGTTGGACGTTGACTGGCCGGATGGCCAGCCCGGAGAGCGGATACACGCGGTTATTGTTGTGCGCATGAACTCCGGGGGCTGACGCCCCTCGGCTCGCCAGGCCGACTTTTCGCCGTTTGTCGAAGAAAAAGGATTGCATTTCCGCCGCCGTGACCGGATTATTGATGGTTTCATAACTCCGGAACAACGGATTACAGAAGCATGCCCATGCATCCACGGCGCCCCAACAGGAAGTTCCATCATCTGCGGCTCGAACGGCTGGAAGACCGCCTCGCGCCGGCGGTGCGCATTTGGGACGGAGGCGGCGGTGACCCCAACTGGATGACGGCTGCAAACTGGGTGAACGATGTCGCGCCCTTGGGCGACGGCACCGACGATCTTGAATTCCCGAGCGGCGCACTTCAAATCTCAACGAGCAACAACAACTTTGCAGCCAACACGCCGTTCGACTCGCTGACGTTCGCCGGTTCGGGATATACCATCAGCGGAGCGCAGATAAGGCTGCAAGGCGCCGCGTCGGTCATTAGCGCCAGCTCCGTCGTATCGTCAAATGCGCTCAACCTGAACCTAGACTTTTTGACCGGCGCAACGGTTTTTGTGAACAATGTCGCGGCAACGTTAACTCTCGGCGGCGTGATGAGTGGCAGCGGCGGCCTGACCAAAGCCGGACACGGGACGCTGGTAGCGTCCGGGAACAACACGTATTCCGGTGGAACAAAGCTGAACGACGGTACCCTCGTGGCGGGCCACAACAGCGCCCTTGGATCAGGCGTGGCGAGGCTCGCTGGGACTTTGGCATCGAGCAACAACTCTATAACGCTTTCAAATCCAATCACGGTTGGTGGTAGCAACGACTTCACGTCTCACACCATTAGTACCGTCTCCAACAGAGTCCAGGAAGTCTATGCGACGGACTTGGACGGCGACGGCGACACCGATGCCCTCTCGGCGTCTCAAATTGACGACAAGATCGCCTGGTACGAGAACGACGGCAGCGAAAACTTTACGGCGCACACCATCACCACCGCCGCCGACGACGCCCACAGCGTGTATGCGGCGGACGTGGATGGCGACGGCGACATCGACGTTCTTTCCGCGTCCTCCCAGGATGACAAGGTCGCTTGGTATGAGAACGACGGCAGCGAGAACTTCACGGCGCACACCATTACAACTGCCGCCGTCGGAGCCGCCAGCGTGTATGCGGTAGACGTGGACGGCGATGGCGACACCGACGTCCTCTCCGCTTCGGGCTATGACGACAAGATCGCCTGGTACGAGAACGACGGAAGTGAAAACTTTACACCGCGCATCATCTCCACTGCCGCCGACTGGGCCATCAATGTGTATGCCTTGGACGTGGACGGCGATGGCGACACCGACGTCCTGTCCGCGTCCGCCTTTGACGACAAGATTGCGTGGTACGAAAACGACGGCAGCGAAAACTTCACGGCGCACACCATTACCACCTCCGCCGACTACGCTGAGCGCGTGTTCGCCGTGGACGTGGATGGCGACGGCGACATCGACGTCCTGTCCGCGTCTCGCGATGACGACAAGATCGCCTGGTACGAGAATGACGGCAGCGAAAACTTCACGGCGCACACCATCACCACCGCCGCCAACTCAGCCCACACCGTGTTTGCGACGGATGTGGACGGCGACGGCGACATCGACGTCCTCTCCGCTTCGGTCTATGACAACAAGGTCGCCTGGTACGAGAACGACGGCAGCGAGAACTTCACGCCGCACACCATCACCACCGCCGCCGTCACCAACAGAAGTGTGTATGCGGCAGACGTGGACGGCGACGGCGACCTCGATGTGCTGTCCGCATCGTTCAACGACAAGATCGCCTGGCACGAGAACGATGCGCCGTCGGCTACCAGCGCAGATTTCACGTCCCTCAGCATCAGCACCGCCGCCGCCTCGGCCCTGAGTGTGTATGCGGCGGACGTGGACGGCGATGGCGACACCGACGTCCTGTCCGCGTCAGAGTTGGACGACAAGATCGCCTGGTACGAAAACGACGGCAGCCAGAACTTCACCGCCCACACCATCAGCACCGCCGCGGACGGGGCCCGGGCTGTGTTTGCGGCGGACGTGGACGGCGACGGCGACACCGACGTCCTGTCCGCATCCCAGTATGACGACAAGATCGCCTGGTACAAGAACGACGGCAATGAAAACTTCACGCCGCACACCATCAGCAGCGCGGCGGACGGGGCCCTGAGCGTGTTTGCGGCGGACGTGGACGGCGACGGCGACACCGACGTTCTCTCCGCGTCCTTCCAAGACGACAAGATCGCTTGGTACGAGAACGACGGCAGTCAGAACTTCACCGCCCACACCATCACCACTGCCGCGGACGCGGCCGAGAGCGTGTATGCGGCGGACGTGGACGGCGACGGCGACACCGACGTTGTCTCCGCGTCGTTCTTTGACGACAAGATCGCCTGGTACGAGAACGACGGTTCGCCGGCAGTCGGGCCCTGGGTGGCGCACACAATCACCACCGCAGCCGATGGCGCCCATAGCGTGTATGCGGCGGACGTGGACGGCGACGGCGACACCGACGTCCTCTCCGCATCTTCCTTTGACGACAAGATCGCCTGGTACGAGAACGACGGCAACCAGAACTTCACCGCCCACACCATCAGCACCGCGGCGAACGGGGCCACGACCGTGTATGCGGCGGACGTGGACGGCGACGGCGACACCGACGTCCTGTCCGCGTCCGATGATGACGACAAGGTCGCTTGGTACGAGAACGACGGCGGCCAGAACTTCACCGCCCACACCGTCAGTACTGCCGACGACGGGGCCTGGAGCGTCTACGCGGCGGACGTGGACGGCGACGGCGACACCGACATCCTCTCCGCGGCCAGATTCGACGACAAGATCGCCTGGTACGAGAACGATGGCTCGTCGGCTACGATCGGGGGCTCAAACAACCTCACGCTTACCGGGACCCTTAGTGGAACGGGCGGCCTTAAGAAATCGGGGAGCGGCACACTCGCGTTGTCCGCTGCCTCTCCCAACTACTCCGGCGTGACGATCCTGACGGCAGGCACCTTGACGGCAGGAAACAATACGGCACTTGGCTCGGGTCTACTCACACTTGCTAATGGTGACCTTCAAGCAAGCACCCCGGTGTTATTGCCAAACGTTTTGACCGTTAATGCTCCAGGCGTATCGGCGATCAAAGGCACGAATGCGATCACCTTCAACAACACGACGACTGCAAGCACCCTTTCGGTCGGCGAGCTCAAGGTGGATGTAACGTCGCTGACCATCAACAAGTTCGCCATCGCCAACGGCACTACTCTCAATGGTTCCGGAACCCTCACGCTTGTCGATTGCACCTGGACCGGCGGCACGATGGGCGGCATCGGCACGACAATCGTTGACGTGTTGGGCACCTTAACGATCGTCGGCAACAACCCGGTGTATATCGAAGATGATCGTGCACTGACCAACAAAGGCAAGGTTTCCTGGCCGGGTACGGGCGGCATCTGGATCGGTCCCAACGGAAAGATTGAAAACGATCCCGGTGGCATATTTCACTCGCAAAATGGTAGCGATTTCATGGCGGCGGGCGGCGCCCCGTCGTTCACGAACGATGGGACCTTCATCCAATCCGGAAACGGCACGACCGACCTCGGCTCGGATATCACGTTCACCAATGATGGGACGGTGCAGATCGACGCCGGATCCACGCTTAACATTTTGGGGACATTCTCGAACTTCAGCGGCACAACCCTCACGGATGGTGTGTACATAATCGGAGGCACATTCAGATTCACGAATGCGAACATTCAGACGAATGCCGCGAGTATCGCACTCATCGGGCCCGACGCCGCCGTCGTCAATCAACTAGATCAAAACGCTTTAAACCTCACGACCAACGCGGCCGGTAGCAGCTTTACGATCAACACCGGTGAGACCTTCAACGCCGGATCGTTCTCGAACCTCGGTACCGTGATTGTTGAGACGTCGAGCCATTTCAATTCGAGCGGTGCGTACACACAGGCCAGCGGGGCCAGTCTCACGAAAATCCAAGGTGGCAAGTTAACTGCGTCGTCCGGCGTCGACGTTCAAGGCGGGACGTTGCGCGGTTGGGGGACAATCACGGCCAATGTGCAGAACAGCGGCACCGTCATCGCCGACAAGGCAACAGCGACGCCCGGCGCCGAGCGGATCGAGGTATTGTCGGGCGCACTGAAAGTAATCGGCAACTTTTCCAATGCCGGCGCCACCAGCCTTTTGGCCCGCACGATGCTGTCGGTATCGGGAACGTACACGCAGACGGCCGGAACCACGACGCTAGCAACAGGAAGTCATTTGAAGGTCTCGGGGCCCTTCACTCAATCTGCCGGTTCCACCGCAATGTCGAGCAGCACACTCACCGCGTTGTCATCGAGCATAGCCGCGGCGAGCATATTATCCGGTTCCGGAAAGATCAACGGAAACGTCACAAATAGCGGCACAGTGCAGCCCGGCGGCACGGGCGCCGCAGGGACGCTGAACATTACCGGAAACTACACGCAAACCTCGAGCGGCATACTCAGTATTGAACTAGGCGGCACGGCGACCAGCGCATACGACCGGCTACTCATCTCCGGCATCGCCACCCTCGCCGGCACGCTGAACGTCACGTTGATCAACGGCTTCAACCCCGTCGTGAACGATACGTTCATCGTGTTGACATTCGGCTCGCTCGGCAGCGAGACCATGACGGAGAACCTGCCACCGTCGTTTAGTCACGCCTATAACCTGACCAACCTGACATTGACGAAGATCTAAACGTCACGTGCCAACGAGAATTCCTGGCGTTTCGACTCAGCGAATCAAATACGCAATGTGCCCTCGCGCAATTTCCATGCACACCGCAAAGATCGCCTCATCGCGGAATTAGCCGTCGGCAAAGAAAGTAAGTTGCATTTCCTCGCAAGGTTGACCAAACTAGGAGGATTGTTTTCACACCTAATCCGGAATTGGGGAGCCCGCCCGTGCGTCTGCCGCAACGAACTCGCCGTAGATTCCATCGTCTGCGACTCGAACGGCTGGAAGACCGCTTCGCGCCGGCCACCTATACCTGGCAGGGGGGCACGGGCGATAATTGGTCAACCCCTGCCAACTGGGTTGAAGGAGTATCACCGGCTGGCGATTCAACCGCTGCCCTGGTCTTCCCATCGCCATTGACCACCGACCCCAGCAGCATCAATGATCTATCCGGTACTGACTTCATTCAGTCGATCACATTCGGCGAGGCCGGCTATTCCATCACCGGGAACGCCATCAACATGGCAGCCGGCAGCATCACCATGACGGGTGGCTCAAGCAACAATATCATCGATGCAAACATTTCGCTTGGCTCCTCCTTGACCACCCAGGTCAATCCCACTAACGGAACGGTTCATCTCAGGGGAATCGTGAGCGGCAATGGCGGCCTGACCAAATCGGGCACGGGACAACTGACCGTCAAAAATGCCAACACTTACACCGGCGGGACGACGCTGAGTTCTGGCGCGTTGGCAGCGGAGAACAATTCGGCGTTTGGCACCGGCCAAATCACCCTCAACGGGGGCACACTGTTGGCCGCCACCCCCGTCACGCTTGCAAACAACTTTAGTTTGGGCAACACCGCATGGATCGGCGGAAGCAATCCCATGACCATGACTGGGTCGGGTGCGCTTAATAGCAACGTGCTGATCGTAAACCACATTATTACGTTCAGCGGCGTCATCAGCGGCGCCGGGAGCATAACAGTAGACCACGGCACGCTACTGACTCTCTCCAATGCCAACACCTACACCGGTGGAACGACTCTGGCTTCCGGCACGTTGACGGTGGGAAATAACTCCGCCTTAGGAAGCGGCCAACTTACGCTTGAAGGTGGCATCCTGCAATCCAGCGACAACTCCATATCGTTGGCAAATGCAATCATAGTTGGCGGTAGCGGAAACTTCACGCCGTACACCGTCACTACCGCCGCCGACTATGCCTTTACCGTGTATGCGGCGGACGTGGACGGCGACGGCGACACCGACATCCTGTCCGCGTCGACCCTTGACGACAAGATCGCCTGGTACGAGAACGACGGTAGCGGAAACTTTACGCCGCACACCATCACCACTGCCGCCGACAGAGCCAGGGGCGTGTATGCGGCCGACGTGGACGGCGACGGCGATACCGACGTTCTGTCCGCGTCGTCCGCTGACGACAAGATCGCCTGGTACGAGAACGACGGAAGCGAAAACTTCACGCCGCACACCATCACCACCGCCGCCGACTTCGCTCTGAGCGTGTATGCGGCGGACGTGGACGGCGATGGCGACACCGACGTCCTGTCCGCATCACTGCATGACGACAAGATTGCCTGGTACGAGAACGACGGCAGCGAGAACTTCACGGTGCGCACCATCAGCACCGCCACTGATGGGGCCTTTAGCGTGTATGCGGCGGACGTGGACGGTGACGGCGACACCGACGTCCTGTCCGCGTCTCTCTATGATGAAAAGATCGCCTGGTACGAGAACGACGGCAGCGAAAATTTCACGCCGCACACCATCACCGCTGTCGCCACCAATGCCAGCAGCGTGTATCCAGTGGACGTGGATGGCGACGGCGACATCGATGTTCTCTCCACCTCCTACTTTGACGACAAGATTGCCTGGTACGAGAACGACGGCAGCGAAAATTTCACGCCGCACACCATCACCGCTGCCGCCACCAATGCCAGCAGCGTGTATCCAGCGGACGTGGATGGCGACGGCGACATCGATGTTCTCTCCAGCTCCTACATTGACGACAAGATCGCCTGGTACGAGAACGACGGCAGCGAAAACTTCACGCCGCACACCATTACTATCGCCGCCGACGGGGCCAGAAGCGTGTATGCGGCGGACGTGGACGGCGACGGCGACCTCGATGTGCTGTCCGCATCGGTCCACGACGACAAGATCGCCTGGTACGAGAACGATAGCCCGTCGGCTACCAGCGCAGGCTTCACGTCGAACACCATTAGTAGTGCCGCCGCCACGTTTCAGAGCGTCTATGCGACCGACGTGGACGGTGACGGCGACATGGATGTACTTTCCGCGTCCTCCGGTGACGACAAGATCGCCTGGTACGAGAACGACGGCAGCGAGAGTTTCGCGCCGCACCCCATCACCAGCGCCGCCGATGGAGCCACTAGCGTGTACGCGACGGACGTGGACGGCGACGGCGACATTGACGTCCTGTCTGCCTCTCTCGGTGATATTGGTAATGGCGAAATCGCCTGGTACGAGAACGACGGCAGCGAAAACTTCACCCCGCACGACATTGCAACTCTTAACAGAGCCGCCAGCGTGTATGCGCTGGATGTGGACGGCGACGGCGACATCGACGTCCTCTCCGCGTCCCACCTCGACGACACGATCGCCTGGTACGAGAACGACGGCAGCGAAAACTTTACTCAGGACATTATCACCAACTCCGCTGCTGGGGCCCTGAGCGTGTATGCGGTGGACGTGGATGGCGACGGCGACATTGACGTCTTGTCCGCGTCCTACCGTGACAACAAGATCGTCTGGTATGAGAACGACGGCAGCGAAAACTTCACGGCGCACACCATCATCAACGTCGCCAACTACGCTACGAGCGTGTATGCGGCGGACGTGGACGGCGACGGCGACATTGACGTCCTGTCCTCGTCTCGGTTGGACAACAAGATCGTCTGGTATAAGAACGACGGCAGTGAAAACTTCACAGCGCACACCATCACCACCACCGCCTATGGGGCACTTAGCGTCCATGCGGCGGACGTGGACGGCGACGGCGACATCGACGTCCTGTCCGCATCTGTCTATGACGGCAAGGTTGTTTGGTACCAGAACGACGGCAGCGAAAACTTCACGGCTCGCACCATCACGGTCGTCGACGGGGCCGTAAAGGTGTATGCGGCGGACGTGGACGGCGACGGCGACACCGACGTCCTGTCCGCGTCCAATTATGACGACAAGATCGCCTGGTACGAGAACGATGGCTCGTCGGCTACGGTCGGCGGCTCAAACCATCTCACGCTTATGGGCGCCCTTAGTGGAACAGGCGGCTTTACGAAATCGGGGAGCGGCACGCTCACGTTGTCCGGCGCCACTAACACTTACTCCGGCGGGACAACGTTGACGGCCGGCACTTTGACGGTGGGAAACGGCACGGCACTTGGCTCGGGTCAACTCACACTTGCTAATGGTGACCTTCAAGCAAGCACCCCAGTGTCATTGCCAAACATTTTGACAGTTAAGGCTCCAGGCGTATCGGCGATCAAAGGCACAAACGCGATCACCTTCAACAACACGACAACTGCAAGCAGCCTTTCGATCGGCGAGCTCAGGGTGGATGTAACATCGCTGAAAATCAACAAGTTCGCCATCGCCAACGGCACCACACTCGCTGGTTCTGGAACCCTCACGCTTGTCGATTGCACCTGGGCCGGCGGGACGATGGGCGGCACCGGCACGACAATCATTGACGCGTTGGGCACTTTAACAATCTCCGGCAGCAACCCGGTGTATATCGAAGATGATCGTGCACTGACCAACAAAGGCAAGGTTTCCTGGCCGGGTACGGGCGGCATCTGGATCGGTCCCAACGGAAAGATTGAGAACGATCCTGGTGGCACATTTCACTCGCAAAATGGTAGCGATTTCATGGCGGCAGGCGGTGCCCCGTCGTTCACGAACGATGGGACCTTCATCCAATCCGGAAACGGCACGACCGACCTCGGCTCGGATATCACGTTCACCAATGATGGGACGGTGCAGATCGACGCCGGATCCACGCTTAACATTTTGGGGACATTCTCGAACTTCAGCGGCACAACCCTCACGGATGGTGTATACAAAATCGGAGGCACATTCAAATTCACGAATGCGAACATTCAGACGAATGCCGCCAATATCGCACTAATCGGGCCGGACGCCGCCGTCGTCAATCAGCTAAACCAGAATGCACTCAACCTAGCGAACAACACCGCCGGGAGTAGCTTGACGATCAACACCGGCGAGACACTCAACGCGGGTTCGTTCTCAAACGCGGGCACGGTGATCGTTGAGATTTCGAGTCATTTCAATTTAAGTGGCGCCTATACGCAAACCAGTAGCGGCGGCCTCACGAAAATCCAAGGTGGAAAGTTGACGGCGTCGTCCGGAGTCAATGTTCAAGCCGGGACGTTGCGCGGTTGGGGGACGATCACGGCCAATGTGCAAAACAGCGGCACCGTAATCGCCGACAAGGCAACAGCGACGCCCGGCGCCGAGCGGATCGAAGTGCTATCGGGCGCGCTGAAAATTGTCGGCAACTTTTCCAATGCCGGCGCCACCAGCCTTTTGGCCCGCACCATGTTGTCGGTGTCGGGAACGTACACGCAGACGGCCGGAACCACGACGCTTGCATCAGCAAGTCATTTGAAGGTGACGGGGCACCTTCACTCAATCTGCCGGTTCCACCGCAATGTCGAGCAGCACACTCACCGCGTTGTCATCGAGCATAGCCGCGGCGAGCATGTTATCCGGTACCGGAAAGATCAACGGAAACGTGACAAATAGGGGCACGATTCGACCAGGCGGCACGGGCGCGGCGGGCACGTTGACTGTCACCGGCAACTACACGCAGACCTCGACCGGTGTGCTCGACATCGAACTCGGCGGCACCGCGGCCGGCACGTACGATCAGCTGAACGTCTCCGGCATCGCGACTCTAGCCGGCAGTCTCACCGTGTCGCTCATCAATGGCTTCAACCCGACCGCCAATGACATGTTCATCGTCATACTGTTCGGCGCGCTCGGCACCGAAACGATGACGGAACCGAGTGGTTACTTCGCCGACTACAATTCGAATGATCTAACGTTGGTGAAGACGTAGTCGGATTCCAATTGCCGAGCCAGGCTTGTCGGGCCTCCGATCGCTTCGCGCACGTCCCTTGTGGGAATCTGACAACGGCCAGGGAAAGTAAGTTGCATTTCGCCGAGAGGTTGGCCAAACTAGGAGGACTGTTTTCACACCTAGTACGGATTTGGGAACCCGCCCTTGCGTTCGCCGAACCGAACCCGCCGCTGGTTTCAGCGCCCGCGACTTGAACGGCTGGAAGATCGCCTCGCGCCGGCTACGCACACCTGGACCGGGGCGGTGAACGGGCTTTGGTCAGTTAATGGCAACTGGATTGGAAATTCGCCGGTAGGCGATGCCGATGCGATTCTCATATTCCCGGCGGCACTCAATCAGGCCAATCAGAACGATTTGCCAGGTCTCACGTTTACTTTCTCCACCGAAGGTTACCTAATGTCAGGTGGTAATATCACTTTGAAGGACGGCATCCAGCAGAACGCAAGTGTTGTCGGCACCAATACCACTAGTCTGGACATAAATCTAATCGCTGGGAACCGGGACATGGTAATCGAAGACGGTGAGATACAGCTTGCGGGCGTTGTCTCCGGCCCCGGAGGTTTTTCCAAGCTGGGGACGGGCAGGCTCACAGTTACGGGCTCAAACACCTACACAGGGTCACCTCGCTGCGTGAAGGTAGTGTAGACGTGGGCACCAGCGCTCGCGGACCGCCAGCCTCCCGATAGCTGTCTATGGTTGCGTGCATTCCGTTCAGCGTGCCGGTTCACCATGAGGATGACGAACATGGAATTGCGAGGCCTTCGGCAACTCCCGCCTCGTCGGAGAAATCCGCTCCGAGTCAACGCCACACAAACATCCCGGTGCACCCGGCCGCGCTATCGACCACGAATCGAACGGCTCGAAGATCGCACGCTTTTTGCATGGGACCTGACGATCTCCGCGGCGCCGACTTTCAACGTCACCATCGTGAACGGTGATTTCACGGCGAACAACACCGGCGCTAATATCAACGTCGCCGACTTACTCACCGCGTTGAACAACGATTTTAACATCGTCATCCGTAACGGCGTCACCGGGGCAGAGAACGGCGACATCACTTGGAACGCCGGGGTTCTCGACTTCAACGGCATCGGCACGGGCCAATCTTTCGAGATCACCGCCGATACGTCTAGCGTCATTGGGGATATCACGCTCGCCTCGGACATCTTCGACGGAACTCCCGGCGCTGACGAACTGAATATCGTCATTAACGCCCGAAACCGATTGGTGCTTAGTGGGTCCATCAACGTGGGCAGCGGTACGTTCACGCTCAACGTGAACACCGACGGAGCGGGGAATCAAGGACTCTTGCAAAACGCCAACGGAAACCTGACAACCACGAACACAACGGCAGTCGCAGTAGGCGCATTCGTGAACACCGCGGTGGGTGGATCCGGAGACGTCAGCCTGGGCGCCAACATCACCACTGGCCCGGGGGGGACGATCGCCATTACGACGGCGACAGGCGGTAACACCAGTGGTGGCTCCATTACGCGCACGGGCGGCGTTCTGGATGTCGGCGCGGGTGCCGTGACCCTGACGACTCCGACCTCGGCATCCGTGACCGGCGTCGGGACAGCGGCCAATCCGATTCGAACCACGGCCGGCACGGTGACCGCGAGTGCGGGATTCAACGGGGTGTTCATTACCGAGACGACTGGCGCTAATTTCACCATTACCACGACGGGGGGCGGAGGCGGCGACATCGAACTGACGTCCCTCACCGGAACGCTCGGAATGGTCGGACCGACGACGACCATCGGCGGCGATGTAACGCTCATCGCCGACAACATGACTTTCATTGGGACGATCTTCGCCGGAACCGCCTTGGTCAATCTTCAACCCGTCACCGCCGCACGCCTTATCACACTCGGAACAAAACCGGGAGGAACTCTCGGCTTGCTGCAAACCGATCTCGACCAGATCAGCGCAGGAGTGCTTCGCGTCGGCGCCCCGACGAACACGGGCGGAATTCAGGTTACCGACGACATTGATGGCCCGCCTACTTGGACAAGTCTCGCCCTTCGCAACACCGGCGCCGTCACGCAAACTTTGGGCAGCACGTTGACGACTCAGAATCTCACGGTGCTCGCCAACGGCGGAGCGACATTGGACGACCCAGGGAATACCGTCACCTTTCTCTCGGGCTCAAGCAGCAACACACCTTTTACCTTCACCAACTCGACTAGTCTGACCGTCGCGAACATCAATGCCGGCGCCGGAACGGTCGTTCTGAACGCACCCGGCGTCAATCAGACCGGGGGAGTGATCACGGCGTCGGAGCTGCTCTTGTTGGGAATTGGCGTGTTCAACCTGAACCAGGCGGGCAACAACGTCGGCACGCTCGCTGCCAACATCGATGGAAATCTCACGTATAGGGATGCGAACGCGCTCACGGTGGGCACCGTGAATCTGACCAATGGCATCACCACCGTGAACGACAACGTAACGTTGACAATCGGTGGATTGCTGACCATTACGCAGAGCATCAACGCGGGCGGCGCTACGATCACTCTCAACGCGGCCGGTGTGATTTTTGACGACCTGACGATGACCGGCGGCACGCTGATTACAAACAGTGACGTCACCGTCAATAATTTCACCTTCACCGGCGGCAGCCTCACCGGCTCCGGCAATGTCACTCTCGTCACGACCATTTGGAGTGGCGGCACCATGGCCGGGACCGGCACGACGATCATCCCGCCTGGCGGCCAAATGCTCATATCCGGTAACACACCTGTATTTCTTAACGGCACCCGCGCCTTAGAAATCCAAGGGATCGGTGGCAACCAGGGAAAGGTGAGCTGGCCCGGCAGCGGAGGTATATGGGTTTCGGGCAACAACAGCCTCAAAATTGATGGTCCCGGCGAGGGATTCGTAATGAACTCGGCCGGCGCACACGGAAATGCGATTAATTGCAACGGCGGAACGTTGTCGATCCAGAACAACGCCAAGATCACCAAGTCCGAATCGTCGGTAGCAAAATTCGGTAGCTGTGTCGACTTCACTAACCATGGGACGCTCGATGTAACCGGCGGCACGTTAGACCTTCTGGGCCCGTTTAATCTTTTAGGTGGAAGCGTAAGCAATTCAGGCGGGATCTACGCCAGGGGCGGAGGTTTTTTTGCCAACACGTTCTCGCTGGACAGCGGCGCGGTCAATCTAAGCGGTGGCACGTTCGCACTGGCGAATGGCGCGACGTCGACAGGCAACGGTATATTTGTTCTTTCGGGCGGTACGATCGCGGTGAACGGAGCAGGAAGCGCGCAATTGGCCAGACTCACGCAGCGCCGTGGCACCGTGTCTGGCTCAGGATCGCTCACGATCACCAACTCGTTCACTTTCTCCGGGGGAAATCAGAGTGGGTCAGGCAAGACCATCGTGGCCACAACCGCAACCGCAACGCTGTCGGGAACGAGTCAGAAGTTCCTAGGTCGAACACTAGAAAACGCCGGCGTGACAACGTACTCCGGCTCCAACCTTAAATTTGGCATCGCCGGTGGATCCGGTATCCTTCGAAACCTCGCCACAGGCACGATGAACTTCTTGGGCGATGGGGACTTGGAAGTTCTCGGTCCCGGTAGCCATCAGATCATTAACGCTGGAACGCTGAACCGCGCCGGGCCGGGCACGACATCTGTTGGCAGTGGTATCAATTTCACCAACAGCGGCGTCCTCGCGCTAAACGGCGGAACATTTCAATTAGCTGCAACGTTCCTGAACGGCGGCATTGTGGCGGGATCCGGGGCAATCAGAGCGAACGTTGTGAACAATGGTGCTTTTGCACCCGGAGGGACTGGATTTGCTGGAACGCTGACGGTTATTGGCGACTACACACAAACCGCCATTGGTGTCATCAACGTTGAACTTGGCGGGACGTCAACGAGTGCCTACGATCGATTACTCATTACCGGGACGGCAAGTCTGGCGGGCACGTTGAACGCAACTTTGATAAACGGATTCAATCCGGTGACGAACGATATGTTCGTAGTGCTGACGTTCGCAGCGTTGGGAAGTGAAACGATGACGGAGAACTTGCCGAATCAATTTGTGGCTGCATATCACCCGAATGACCTAACGCTAAGGAAGACATAACTCAGCGGTCTTTGATGGTTTGCGCAACCCGGAAACCGACGATGGCGTCGCGTTCGGTTGGAAAACCTCGAGCACGGAATGCAGAGCGTACATAACCGGGCACATTCGTGAATCCACCACCACGAAGCACGATCCCATCTCCTTCATTAACCGTCTCACCTTCCTCCTTGTCATCGGTAGGTTCGTCGTTACGCATGGATTGCCTAACCGATGCACGGCTGAATGTCCATTCCGCGGCGTTACCGTACATATCGAAAAGCCCAAAGTCGTTCGGTTTCAGTTCCCCCGCCGGTTGCGCCCTACCTTGCGAGTTATTTCCATACCAGGCATAGTGCGCAAGAACGTCATCCGAACTACCATAGTGTCGGCTGGTTGTGGCACCGGCTCGGCATGCTAATTCCCACTCTGCCTCAGTGGGCAAACGGTAACCCGACCGACTCAGATAGTCGGACGGGAGTTTCATGCCAGGCCCGATGTTTTTGATTTCGGGATAGCACATTTCACTCTCGGGTATTTTCTCTTGTTCGCTTAGCCAGCGACAGTAGCGAGCCGCCTCGTACCAGGTTAAGGCGATCGCAGGTCCTGAATCAGAACTATACTTGGAAACTACCGCTAACGCAGACTCCTCATTGAGCTCTCCTGTCGTGCTTTCCAAGAATTGCTTGAACTGCGCGCCGGTCACTTCCTTGCTCGCGATTGAAAAGGACCGCGGGATTCGAATTTTTTGCTGATTCTCAATGACGTCGATCCGTTCGGCTTCATGTGTCGGCGAACCGATCATGAAATCAAGCGGGCCTGTAACTCTTACCATCACATGGCCATGAGGCGTCATATACCAGCCGCCCCCATCGTGGCGCCGGGCAATAAGAGTTTTTTCGAGGGCGGCGACATCGTAACGCCATCGTCGCAATACCCACTCGGCAGCGCCACGAGTGCCCGCATCGCGATCCTCCTGATAAGACTGGAGTACCCGCGGTAAAAACGCCTTTCGCTTTTCCTCTGGCAATTGCTCCTCGCTTAGGCCGCCGAGAGCCAGAATCAACGCTCGACGCAACGATGCATCTCCCTCCCTGTCCAGTTGCCTAGTCAGAATCTCGGGCGGCACTCCTAAATCGGTTAGGTCATGAACTAGATACGTTCGATGGCTTGGGTCGGGGCTATGCCGAAGTTTGGACCACGCCTCGTCATTCTCTTCCCAAACCAACAAGAGTGCATCTGCTCGTGCTAGTCTTTTCACCGATCGATCGCGAGTAGCAGGGGCGTCGGGCGTCGTTCGGTGTTGGTGGGTTTCCCGGTGACAAAGTTGAAGGACGGTTTGTTTATGATGTTCCAGCGCGGTTCGGATTACCGTCAGGTGCTCAGGCGGTGCTTGGAAAAACTCTTCCAACAACGGTTCAACTTGACTCGGGTCATTGGGCGCAAGGGCAAGGCGGGCGTGGAGCTTCGCTTTCTGTCCAACGGCAGAATCTCCAAGCATCATGAGCAGCAGCGGACGCGTCCAGCGGCGGTAGGGCGAGATTTGATCGAGAGTAATCGACACGTTTGGTGTTTCGACCGACTTCAATGTCTCAACAAGCACTTCGGCACGTGTCGAACCGTACCACTCATAACCGGCCCATCCTGCCAGTACCAGGAAAATGATGGCGATGCCTGTCCAGGCGACGTGAAACCGCCCGGCCTTCCGCATCATCCGCCCTTGCGGTGCTGTCCAGTCCCTCTTTTGTGTGAGGAGCCGAATGCGGGCCCATTCCAACCAGGACGGAAGGTAGCGGTTGGCCGGTTTGATGGACCATAGGGCGGCACGTTCACCCAAAAGTAGTTCCGCTCGGCCACGGGCGGTTTCGCGTTGCTTACGCTCTAACCATTTCCGCAACTCCGGCACCAGGTAATCGTGCGTCAGTTGGAAGTACTTAGAGGATGAAGGAGTATCAGACGGCTTGTTGGGCTCATCCTTAGTTCTCTCTTCTCCATCCGTCCCCTCCGGGTCCGTTGGTGTCACCAACCGAAGCTCTGAATCCAAAATAGTCATTAACGCGGCGAACTCACTTGGGCGGCGGGCGTAGCCCGACGCTTCCAACAGTTCCTGCTGCGAGCGCATGTGGCCTTTGATATCGGAGCCTTGTTCGGGAAGAAGGGCGCGGAGGACGGCACGGGCGGCCTTTTGATGGAAGCGGTGTTCCGGCGGCGCGGTGGTCGCGCTGAACGTTTCTTCGAAAAACGTGACGCCGATGCCCTCCATGCCGCCCACGTGCTTCAGCGTCGCCGGAGTCCACGGCTTGCCTTTCACCATTTCCGCAAAAAGGCTGAGACGGACGGGGATGACCTTGCCGTCCTGGGCCAGGCCGGCGGCGGCCTGGTCGAGGAATTGTTCGTGCTCCGGTTTCAGGGTTTCGGGGAGTGTGGCGAAGGCTCGGCCGAACGCGGCGAGAACTTTGCGGGCGTGGCGGATGTCGAAGAGATCAACGTGGGCGGAATTCTGCCCTTCGAGCAAGCGGATTTCGAGATCGTGCATGAAACGCGTCGCCGCCATCCAAAAGTCGTCGCGAACCATGAGCAAGCATTGCACGCGCGATCCGTCGCATTGCCGGAGAGCTTGGACCAACTCCGTGTCTTGCTCGTTCCGCATCGCGTGCAGCCACTGTTCGAATTGATCGATGACGATGAGGACTTTAGTACCGGCCGGGATTCCATGTCCGCGGCGGAGATGCGCGAGCGTGTCTACCAGACCGAGATCTTCGGGCAGCATCGGGCAACGTTTTCGCAACCCGTTCAATAGTCGTGCCTCGGTGCCGTCGGATGTGGCTTCGAGATACACCATGACGACGTGGCTCGAAAGGCGCGGCAAAAGTCCGGCCTTGACCAACGACGATTTGCCGCAACCGCTAGGGCCGTAAAGCAGGCCGACACGGAATGTCTCGTCGGCGTCGGTCTGTTCGATGCGGAGCTTCCAGAAACGAGTGCTCTCCGGCAGGCCATCTCGGTCACGTGGCCCGGGCACGAGTTCGAGGAAGAAATCCGCGTCGGACGAGTCGAACGAACGAAGGCCTTTGGGGATAACCTTGGTTGGAAGTACAATCGGCCCACTCTCGCCCATTATTGGCGCATGCGGCACCGCGGCCGTTTTGTCGGCGGTCGTCGGTACGACCACCCGAAGCTCGACCGGTTTCGATGGCTTGGTTCTGCCCTTCAGTTGGGCGGCTCGAAGATCGTCGGCGAGGTCGAGGGCCGTGCTGTAGCGATCGACAGCGCGTTTGGCCAATGCCTTGAGACAGATGCGGTCGAGTTCGCGCGGAATCGAGTTATCGAGTTGCCGCGGCGGGCGCGGCTCTTGTGTCTTGATCTGGTTTAGAACGCCGGCGAGGCCGCCCGAAAACGGCCGTCTTCCCGTCAGAAGCTCGTAGAAGACGACGCCCAAGCTGTACACATCACTGCGCGCGTCAACCCGGTGTCCCTCGTTTCGCGCCTGTTCGGGACTCATGTAGACCGGCGTGCCGACAAATCCCGGTCCGTGGCCGATTTCTTCCTCTTTGATGGCAAGGCCGAAGTCGGCGATGAAGGGCTGGCCCGCGGAATCCAGGAGGATGTTTGCCGGTTTGATGTCGCGATGGACCAAGCCGCGTTGGTGGGCGTAATGGAGCGCGTCGGCCACGGTGAGGATGATGCGCACGGCTTCGGCTAAAGGCGGCCGGCCGTCTTCGAGCCGTTTCCGCAGGTCGCTGCCTTCGATAAACTTCGAAACCAGATAGCAGCGCCCATCCGCGCTTCGGCCGACATCGTACACCGGCACAATGCCTGCGTGGTCCAAACTTGCTAGCACGCGCGCTTCCGCGACGTAGGCGTCGACCTCCTCCGGCGAATCGATTTGTTGTTTGTGAGGAAACTTGATGGCGACTTCGCGTTGCAGCTCGCTGTCGTATGCCAAATACACCGTGCCGTAACTGCCGGAACCGATCTTCTCCCTGATCCGGTACCTGCCGAGCTGCGTCGGCATATCCAATTCACCGCCGACCGGAACGTTGGGCCCGGTGGAAGCCGATTGTTGTGAAGAGTCCAATGCAGCAGTTCCCAGTTCGCGCCGCCCCGCAAATTCAGAAACGAGGCGTTCGATGAGCTTTTCATCGCTGGGGAATCGTCGTCGAAATTCGTCTTCAATGCCCGACTCGTCGTTCTTTCGTCGGTAGGAGTACTCAAGCCCCAACAGTTCCAGGAGCAGCGCCTCACGTCCATGCGCAGGCGTATTGGTCAGGTACTGCTCGGGCTTGGGTCGTTGGCCGGCTTTCCAACCTTTTTCAAACTGGGAACAAATCGCTTCGATGTGCTCACCAGGAGACGGAGTCGCGGCGTCGCTCAATGGCTTCGGGCCAAGGGTCATGGGCTGCCAGTCCTCTTCCGAACGCGGAGCAAGTCGACACCGAACATTAGAAGCAATTCAGCCGGAAAATCAACCGATTTTCAGGGCACGGCAAGCGCCGTGCATTGACTATCGCGATGTCAAAGCGTCGGGGAGCCGCTGTAGCCGGCCTTCGCGGTCAACGCACGCCAACGTTGAGCTCCCTTCGGCGACGAGGGTGTTGTCGCGAAAGACTTCGTAGCGGTGATCGATGCGCACGGAGGTCATTCGCGCGACTTTCGTGCGGATGGTGAGGAAATCATCGTAACGGGCGGGAGTGCGATAATGCACCTCCGCCTTAACAATCACCAGCAAATAACCTTGGTCTTCAAGGTCGCGGTAGGAAAGTCCGGCGGAACGAAGGAGTTCGGTGCGCGCTTGCTCGAAGTAAACCAAATAGTTGGCATGGTGTAGAAGCCCCATCCGGTCCGTCTCGGCATAACGAACACGAATTTGAGTTTCGCCGCTGAGCATGAGCGATTCTCGAGGTGTTACCGAATGGGGCCGAAGCGATTTTCCGGCGGATTGAACGGCCAAAAGCCGAGATTAAACGGCCAGTACACCAACAGGGCCCGACCTTGAAGCAGCCGATTGGGTACGAGGCCGAAATCGCGGCCGTCCTGACTGGAAGGGCTGTTGTCTCCCAAGCACAGGTAATGGTCGGGCTGCACGTACATCGTGGTGCAAGGAAGCTCGCGCAACAGTCGCCATTTCTTGGGATCGCTGTAGAGCTCGATGCACCCCGTGATTGGTCTCGAGCAGTTTCTGGACTTCGTTGACGTCCGCATCGGCGTTACCCGCCGGCTGAAAGCGACGCGGCCCTTCCGAAAGCCGCACCGACAGATCTGAAGGACTGGTAACCAACACCGTGTAATACGTATCCCGCCACAGTTTCAATTTGTTGACCGTAACCGAAGCGCCTTGAACACCGATGCTGGCGGGTTGCAGATCGTTTTCGTCGGGGCCGCGCTCCGCCGGTGTGTCGTATGCCACACCGTTGTCAAACGCCAACTTCCCATTCACCCACACCGTGAGACGTTCGTCGACGTTGGCGAAGGCGAGTTTGTATCGCCCTGGCTTCGACACGGCCGTCGATTTACTCGAAATCTCCGTTTCCTGGCCGGCCGACTGTCGGATGAGTTTGCATTCTCCGGTGTTGAGCGTCCACCGCGCTTGAAACCGATCGATTCCTTCGGACAGTTCCATAATGAGAACGCCATCGGGACGATCGACGGAAACCTCGGCTTCGAGCATCAAATCGCCGACCCAGTTGCGGGCCGAATGGGCGAAGGTTCGGTCGTGTTGGTTGAAAGGCTCGGACGTGGTCTTACTGTTGTATCCCATAAAGTCGGTGATCAACTCCGGCTTGGTTCCGCCACGCAAGAGGTTGCTATAGCGCAGCCAGGCGACGGATGCGTCAGGCGACGAGCTACTTGCAAAGCCGTTATCCGCCGTCGACTTCCAAACCGCTGCATCACCGGCCCATCGTGCGAATTCGGGGGCCTTGCGATCCTGCGGCTGGTGGTCGTTGTCAAAAACGATTCGCCGCATCGCGATAATCTCGTCGGGCGGCTTGCGGAGGATTTCAAACGGCGTGTTGCGCTGAGTAAGCAGATCCACGGACTGATTGGTGTGCGTGGAAGATTTTTGCCAAACGGTATCCGGCGATAGATGGCTGTCGTCATAAGCGACGCCTTTCTCCGCCGGAAGGCGATAGATGTCACCGTACCAAATCCCGATGGTCTGGCCGGGCAAACCAATGAGTCGCTTGATGTAGTTTCGCGGCTCGAAGTTCACCTGTGGCTCATGCGGCGGCTTGAACACGACGACATCAAACGGCTTCGGCTTGAACAACCCGGTGTCGTAGAAGCACTTGGCCACGAGGACGCGATCGCCGCTCCGGCACACCGCCTGAATGTTGTCGCGACCGAAATGGATCTCGTAACGACAGTTCGGGCAGGTCCCGCCGGTGGTTTTGAATCGATCCGGGTCATCGTGGGGCGCCTTTTTGTCGTACTCGTCGCTGCAGTTGACCGGGAACTCATAGGCACACTGGGGGCAAGTCACCACCTTTTGGTAACCCCAGAGCGTGGTGGCCATGGAGCCGGTCGGAATGACAAACGCCTCGGCCACGAACGATTTCAAAAGCAGAACCAGGACTACGACGAATACGATCATCTCAATGATTTCGCGGAAGCCGTCTTTCGTTTCGACATGACCAGGCTTTCGTTGGGAGGTCGTCGAAACCGCCCTGGCCGGCTGGCGACGGCGAGCCGCTTCCTCCTCGGAAAGAAACGGGGATGCGAGTCCCGGTGTATGCGGTGTGTCTGCCATGCGATACCCAAGTTGGGTGGGGCAGACATTCCTGTCTGCCGTGGTTGAGGGCGGACAGGAATGTCTGCCCTACCCTCGCCTTATGTCCGCCTTGTATTCGTCGCCGGACACGGCCTATTAACATGGTACGAGAAATTCGCTACTGATCCGACTCCAACACGGCGAGGAAAGCTTCCTGGGGGATTTCGACTTGCCCGACCTGTTTCATGCGTTTTTTCCCCGCTGCCTGTTTCGCCCAGAGTTTCCGTTTGCGCGTGATATCGCCGCCGTAACATTTCGCGGTCACGTTTTTCTTAATCGGCGCGATCGTCTCGCGCGCGATGATTCGGCTCCCGATCGCCGCTTGGATCGCAATTTCGAAGAGATGGCGTTCAATTTCACCCCGTAGCTTCTTCACCAGCTTCCGGCCACGGCGGTCGGCGCTGCCGCGATGCACAATGGTCGATAGAGCATCGACGCGCTTCCCTTGCACCAACACATCTAAACGGACCAGGTCTGCGGGTCGATAACCCATGAAATCGTAATCCATCGTGCCGTAACCGTGTGTCACCGACTTGAGCTTGTCGTACAAGTCGTAAATCACCTCCGCCAAGGGCATCTCATAAACGAGAATGGCCCGCGTCGGACTGAGGTATTCCGTGCGAACGTAGATGCCGCGCCGTTCGGTACAGAGTTGCATGAGGTCGCCGATGTTTTCCGAAGGAAGGATCAAGCTCAGTCTCACGAACGGCTCGCGAAACTCCTCCACCTGTCCTGCGTCGGGAACGTCTTGCGGGCTGTCGATGGCGAGCGTCTCTCCTTTGCGGGTGAGAATTTCATAGGTAACGTTGGGCGCGGTTTGAACGAGGTTCAGGTCGCTTTCCCGCTCCAGTCGCTGCTGGATAATCTCCCGGTGCAACATGCCGAGGAAGCCGCAGCGAAATCCGAAACCCAAACCTTCGCTGGACTCGGGCAAATACGTGAAACTGGAATCGTTGAGCCGAAGTTTCGCCAGTGACTCGCGCAATGCTTCGAAGTCGCTGTTATTGACTGGGTAGAGCCCGCTGAACACCATTGCTTTCGGCTCTTTGTAGCCCGGCAGCGGATTGTCCGTCGGCCGAAGTGCATCCGTGACGGTGTCGCCGATATGGACGTCGGCGAGGTTCTTGATTTGGGCCATCAAGTAGCCGACTTGACCGGCGCCGAGCGAATCGCATGGCGTCGGCGTCGGTCGAAATTGGCCTATCTCAATGACTTCGTGCTCGGTCCCGCGGCGAACAAGGCGGATGCGCTGACCCTTTGAAATCCGGCCTTCCTTCACTCGCACGTAGATGACGACACCCTTGTAAACATCGAAATGGCTGTTGTAAACCAGTGCGCGGAGGACATCGTCGTCGGCCCCCGAAGGCGGTGGAATGCGGTCGATAATCGCGGCGAGGACGCTGTCGACGCCGAGGCCGGTTTTCCCGCTGGCTTTCAGTACATCGCTGGGAACGATTGCGAGAGCATGCTCCATCTCGGCGATGACGTCATCCGGCCGTGCGATGGGTAGATCGACCTTGTTAAGAACCGGCACGATCGTGAGGTCGCTTTCCATCGCCAGGAAAGCGTTAGCCACGGTTTGCGCCTGAACTCCCTGAAATGCATCCACGAGCAAGATGACGCCTTCGCAAGCCGCCAAGCTGCGCGAAACCTCGTAGTTGAAATCCACATGTCCCGGTGTGTCGATGAGATTGAGCTCGTACCGGACGCCGTCATGTTCGTGGTAGATCGTAACCGGATGCATCTGGATGGTGATGCCGCGCTCGCGTTCCAGGTCCATGTCGTCGAGGACCTGGGCACGGAAGTCGCGGGCAGTTATGGCCCCGGTTTTGAGGAGAAACTGATCGGCGAGCGTGCTTTTGCCGTGGTCGATGTGGGCAATGATGGCGAAATTGCGAATGCGATTGGTAGGCGTTTCCTCTGCTCCGGCCGGCATCACGTACACCCTTCGACCACGATCTGCACGAATCCATCGACCTGATGTCTACGCAAGTTTAGCAGTTTGCCGGATGCGCGGATAGACCAGCGCGGCGCGGAGGTGTCGGCTTCTTTGCGTTGAAATTGATGACTTGGGAGCCGGAGTTCACGGTGACGGTGTGCTTTCCGTCCAGAGCTTCCGGCGGTAACGGTTCGCCAATTGGCGTCGGGTTACGTTGGCTGACTCCGGCGTAGATGGGATCGTCCTTGGGTATCTCGACCGGCCGCATCACACTGATTTGAACTCGATACGTCCCAGGCGTCAGGGCGGTTACACGATATTCTCCTTTTCGGACGGGAGCGCCGGCTGTGTTTCCACCTCCGGCCTCTGGAATGAACGAAACGTATCCGTCTTCCAGCGGTGCGCCGTCCAAGGTGATTGAACCGCTAACAACCACGGCCGGGCCGCCGCAGCCGGAAAGGAAACAAACGACTCCCAGAACGACGATGCGTCGAATTGCCATTAGTAGTCTGCAGTAGTTTCGTTTCCTGACCTGGAACCAAGTGCCCACCAAACGCCGGCAGTGACGCCATTGTTCACGAAACGGACACCACCATCGCCTAGCGTCACGTTGACGCCGTTGATGTGTCGGCTCCGCGCTGCCGCATGGGCTCCGATTTGGTTGTTCGTGGAGTGTCCATTCTGTGGTCGGAGCGGCCATGATTTCATGACGCATGGCGCCGGATAGCCTGGGTCCGCCGGTGCGCTGCCAACTGCATTCGGTGGACACGGCCCGTAGATGAAGTCGTAACTCGTCGAGTTCGGTGTCAGGAACGTTGAGAAGAATGCCGCCCCCATGTTGCCAAGCGTGGCATCGGCAATCGTGGTCCAGTTCTCAGTAAACGGCATCAATGCTTCCGAGTACATGACAGTATTTGCGCTGCCGTCGGTGATCTCCGCCATTCGAGTTTGAGCGGGAGCTATGGATCCTTGAAAAAACTGTCCGCTCATTACGGTGTAGATGCCACGCCCACTTGGCCCGCCGACGGGGTTCCCGTACAAGTCGCCGGGTCCAACACAGCCGCGATAACTCGCCCGTTGCCGTGTGTAGTACCAGAGCCAGGGCTCGTTCACTATCGGTGGACGGTCGCTGGGACAGAAGTAGACCTTAATGAGCGCGGTGCGGGCCTCCTTCAATGGTGTGTTTCCAAAGCCGTGTGCACCCTTCCAGTCCTTGCCGTACGGTCCGCTGAAATTCTTGTCGATTGGCTCGGTGAGGGTTGTGTACATCTTGTAGACGGGGTCTTGCTCAATGTAGGGCAAGAGCAGCTGGGTCCATGTGTAGGCATCAAGGACGTCGGCCTTGGTGGCGTACGGGAACTTGTCGTGTGCGGAGTAATAGGCGTGAGAGGCGATCCCGATTTGTTTGAGGTTGTTAGAGCACCGTATTCGACTGGCTGCTTCGCGGACCTTTTGCACCGCCGGCAAGAGTAGAGCAATCAAGATGCCGATGATGGCGATCACGACCAGCAACTCGATAAGCGTGAACGCGTGTCGGCGAACCCCGGGCATGAGAACACCCTCCATTTCCTTAGTAGTCTAACCGCGCGCGTCGCTAATGCAACGGTGAACTCGATAATGGTGCACGGTTGAGTCTTGTGGTAGAACGAGAAGAAAGATGCGTCCGGAAGACCGTCCCAATCTCGTTCCCGCTGGGCCTTACAGGTCTCTCCGCCCGAACCACCAGACCGCCGCGCCCAACGCCGCCGCTGTGTAGCCTATGGCGTAGATCCCCATCCAGATGCTCGGCGGGAAGTTCACCATGAACGGTCCGATCATAGTGCGTACTCCGAGCGCAACCAGAGGGTTAGGGGGCTGGACGGTGTACGTCGCCATCTTCCAGAGCGCGTCCGCAGGCAGCACCAGGTCGCCGTAGATGCCGATCCACACCATGGATTCACTTTCTAGCTCCCTCCCGAGCTGCTCCAGCAGGCCGGTGACGTTGGTCACCGAGTACACGATGAACATCACGATCCCGGCCGTGATCGCGGGCATCAGGACGCTGCACAATATGGTGGCGGCGTGGAGCAGTGCCACCTTGGCGATCAGCAGCAGGATCCCAAGAGACAGGCGATCCGGCCAGTAGCCCGCGCGCCAATAGATGATTGCTGCCGTTGCCAAGGCGGTGATCGCCACATACACGGCCAGCATCGCCGCTCCGCCCAGCCACTTGCCGACCACCACTTGCCAGCGGGCCACCGGCTTGGAGACGATGGCGTACAGCGTTCCTTGGTCCACCTCCTGGGCAATCGTCCCAGCCGCCAGGAAGATGGCCAGCAAAGAGGCAATGTTGGAGACGGCGAACAGCCCGGCCACGAACATCTGCCCCACAAACAGGATGGTCGTGTCGATTCCCGCTTCCGCGGCACGCCGCTCCATGGTGCCTGTGCCCGAGTCCTGAGCTATCTCGCGCATCGCGGCATCTACACCCCAGCCGTAAAGCGCCAGAAACACAATCGTCAGAGCGATCGCCCCGTACAGCGCCTTGCGCCGCACCGCCTCCCGGAACGTCAGCTTCGCGATGCGGAGAGTGTTCAGGACTATACCTCCCTGGTCTCCACGGACTGGATGAACAGGTCTTCGAGCGTCGCTTGGTGCGGCACCAGCGCGAGGAGCCGCGCGCCGTCCCGGACAATCAGGTCCGCCAACGCCGCCGCGTCACGCTCGTCCTGCAGAACATAGCGCAGTGTCCGGACGCCCGTGCTCTCTGGATCGCTCGACGGCGTGGTAGGCCCCCGGTCCGCGACACGCGCGGCCACCTTCGCTCGATCTCCGCCAGCACGCCTTCAGACGCCCCCTGCACGCGCACCTCGACCTCCAACGTTCCGCTCACCAGCTCCGCCATGCTGCCTTGCGCACTACGCGCCCGTGGTCAATGATCGCCACGCGGTCGCACACCATCTCCACCTCGGAAAGCAGATGCGAGTTCAGGAAGACCGCCACGCCTCGCTCGCGCAGGGTGCGGATCAGGTTCCGTACGTCCCGACGGCCGATGGGGTCAAGCGCCGAAGTTGGCTCGTCCAGGATCACCAGCTTCGGATCGGCGATCAGTGCCTGCCCAATCCCGATGCGCTGGAGCATCCCCTTGGAGAAGGTGCGCAGCGAATCGTGTGCGCGCGCTTCCAGTCCGACCAGCTTGAGCGCCTCGGCAATGCGCGCTGGCCGCTCGCGTTTGGGCACGCCGTAGAGCGACGCGTGCAGGTCCAGGAACTCCTCGGCGCAGCCACTCGTGAAAGCGGAACTGCTCGGGCAGGAAGCCCAGCCAGCGCCGCGCTCCCTTGTCGCCGAGCGGCTTCCCAAAGAGTCGCCCTTCGCCACTGGAAGGATGCACAAGACCCACCAGCATCTTGACGGTGGTCGACTTGCCCGCGCCATTCGGCCCGAGAAAGCCGAAGACTTCTCCCTCGGGCACCGCGAGGGTGAGGTTGGCCACGGCGATGCGGCGACCGTACTCCTTGCGGAGCGCGTGCGTCTCTATGGCGAGCGGTGTGCGCAGTGCCGCCGGGCTCGCGGCCACTGTTTTCCGCGCGTTCTCTGTAACGTCCATCCTGCTCCTTCAATCACTCAGCCGCGTGAACTTGACGTTGCGGAGCATCGGGTTGCTGTAGTCGAAGGCCACGACCTTTTCGGCCTCTTCCCGGTGGAAGCGGATCGTCATTCTGCTGAATTGAAAGGTATCGCGATCTACTGGTTTGAATTCCAAACTCTTGGCCGGCGAATGTTCGAGGCGTATTACTAGGCCTTCTCCCATGGGCTCAATCCGGAAGACCGTCCCGATTTCGTCGCTTCCGAATCGGCCCGCATAAGCCTTCAGCTCGTCCGGGGTGGGGGCATAAGGCTGGGCGCGGCGGTATCGAGTCGTCTTGCCTTCCATCGATTTCATTTCGAGCTGGTCCGGCGACAGGAAGTACAGTTCGAACTCGTCCCCTGACATGAACTGCTTTGTGCCGCGCGGATTGCGGAACCGGTCCTTGGTCATGGTGACGAGAGTAGGTCCGCCGACGACACGCAGCTTGGCGTCGTTGACGATCAGGCGCAGCGGCTCGCCTGTGCGCTCACTAAAGAACAAACCCGCTCTGGTGTTCAGGTCTGCAGGCACGTCGACGGTCGCAGGCGGTGCCGTAGCTGGCTTAGGATCGGTAGCGGGCACGAAAAGGTCGAAGATGCGGCTCGCGAAAGCGATCCTGTCCGTTCCATCGCCGGAATTGCACAAGATGGCGATACTCAGGCCGTCCTCAGGAAAGCGGGCCGTGAGCGCTTTGTACCCGGCCGCGCTGCCGGAATGCCAAATCACCCTGCGGCCGCGGTCGGTATCCAGGCTCAGGCCGCGACCGTAGTTAAGTTTCCTGCCGTTGTTCAGCTTTGCCGGTTCCTGTAGCTTTTCGCTGACAAACGCACCCAGCCGATTGTTGGTCAGCGCGTCGTTCCAGATGATCATGTCGCTTGCCGTGCTGAACACCCCGCCGCCGCCGCGATCGCCTTCGAGCATCGATAGTTTCCACCGGCCGACGTCCTTTTCATAAGCAAGGGCGCGGTTCTTAATGACATCCGTTACATCCTTGCGGAAGGTGGTCGATTGCATCCCGAGCGGCTCGAACAGGCGCTGGCGCATGAACTCGGCGCACGACATCCCACTTTTCCGCGCGACGATCTCTCTGAGAAGCACATAACCGCTGTTCGAATAGGACATTTCCTCGCCGGGCGCGAAGTTGAGGCCGCGCTGACGCAGAATCAAGGTCAGCGTGTCGTCCTTTCGGTTGGACAGACCCGCGATCCCGGTCCAGTCGCGAACGCCGCTGGTATGCGTGAGCAGATGATCGACCGTGACTTTGTGACCGTATTCTGGCAGCTCCGGGAAAATGGTGCGCACGTCGTCGGAAAGTGAGAGGCGCTTATCTTCGACGAGGAGGAGGATTGCCGCGGCGACAAATTGCTTGGTCACTGATCCGACGTCGAAGATCGTGCTCGGGGTGATCGGAACGTTGCGCTCGAGATCGGCCGTGCCGTAAGCGCGGTTTACGATCAGCTTGCCGTGCTGCGAGACGGCGACCGCGCATCCCGGCGAGCCCGGCGTGGCCCAGGCAAAGATCTTGTCGATCTCGCTGGTCTTGTCCGCCGCGGACGCAGGCGTGCCAACAAGCAAGACAGTGAGCACGAACGATGCAAGAAGGGCTGAATATTTCTCTTGTCGGCGCCGAACCTTCATTCGTTAGTCCTCCTTTCACTTTGCAATACAAAGTGAACGCTAAGAAAAAAGAGACCTACGCCGGCGACCACGTTGCCGCTCCGGTAGGCTTGGGGTGCACCTCTAATTGGGCGTCGGACACAACGCTTTCCAGCACGTTGATGTAGTCAGCGAATCTTCGTCGACCGTTTGCAGTGAGTCGGTACGTCGTCTGTTGCCGCGGCCCTCTTGTGCTCTTTAGGACCTCGACGAGCTTGGCGTCGCTCAACACCGCCAAATGACGGCTGAGATTTCCATCCGTCAGTGAACATAGCTGCTTTAGGTCGTTAAAGAGAAGACCGCTATGATGCGCCGCCAACGATGTCACGATGCCTAACCGTGCCTTCTCGTGGAGAATGCGATCGAGGCCATCGTAGGCGAACCGACCGACAGTGGGTAACGGCACGGAATCGGTGGTTTTACGCTTCAACGGTTCGCTCCAATGCCCAGTAAAGAATCGCTGCGCCTAATAATTGGCCGCCGCCAAAGCTGACCGCCATCTGCCAGGCAGAGAAAGCATTTTCCCCACCGCCCCACGTCAAGCAGCCGATTCCGCAAGCCACGTAATAGAGCGCTACGAAGAAGCTTTGGCGTGGAAGCAGGCGGTATGATGCAAAAACACCAAGACCGAAGAGAAGCGACCATAGTCCAGGCAGCATCCATGCCGTTTCCGGTGTGCGGCGATAGATGATCAGCGTGACGAGCCCTCCGATCACGATACAGGGCAGGAATTGCTCGATAGCAAGTCGCGTCACATCACGTGTCAGCGACGAACTTTCGCGTCGCATCCGCCGCCCAATCTCAATCGCGACCATTACGAAGCTGATCCCTGCCACGGTGACCCACAAAGCCAGATAGCGACGTAAGTCGTTGCGTGGCGAATCGACGAGGTAGGGCTGACAAGCCGCCGCCAGCAACGCGAGCACACCTGAGCAGCCGGAAATCAACGACCGATAGCCACGAAAGGTTTCGCCCCGCGCTATCTGTTGGCGGATCTCTTGGATCTGGCACAATGCGTCGCGAATTTCCATGATTCCTTTCCGCGGGATGGAAGAGCCGATCTCTCACTTTGCGATACAAAGTATCAACACGACACAAGACAGTCAAGTTAATTCTGAGCCCCGGGGCAACCCGCCTGTCGTGATGGTGGATGGTTGCATTTTGTGGTACAACGAGAAGAAAGATGCGTACCCAATTGCGAATAGTGGCCGGGTCGCTCCGCGGCCGAAAACTCACTTGCACCGTAAACGAACATCTTCGGCCCGCGCCGCAGAGAGTGCGCGAAGCACTCTTTAGTATTCTCGGCGATGCGGTTCCCGGCCGACCTTTTTTCGACCTCTTCGCCGGCACCGGCGCTGTCGGCTTGGAGGCGCTGAGTCGCGGGGCGTCGCACGTTACCTTTCTGGAGCGCGATTTTCGTGCGGCGGGCGAGATCGATCGCCATCTCCGCGAGTTTGATGTCGTCGAACGTGGAAACGTGGTCCGTGCCGACGTGTACCGGTGGGAATCACATTGGAACGGAGTTCCCGAACCTGCGAATGTATTCATTGGTCCTCCCTATCCGGACTTCGCACGTCGGTCGAAGGAGCTCTGGACGCTAGTTGCGGGGCTGCAACAAAAATTGATGCCGGGCTCCATTCTTGTCCTTCAGTCGGAGCGGCTCGAGTCCGACACCTTGCCGCCGAAGAAAAGTGAGTGGGACGAACGTCGATACGGGCGCAATCATTTAGGGATCTGGGTGAAGGAATCCGCCGCGAATGGGGTTCAGATTGAGCCAAATTGATTCGAGTCGGCGCGAATTCGCGCTCCACGTGGTGCGAACGCTTCGAGACGCAGGGTATGAGGCGCTGTGGGCCGGCGGTTGTGTGCGCGATGAGTTGATGGGCCGACCGCCCAAGGACTACGACGTCGCCACGGATGCCCGGCCCGAAGACGTGCAACGGCTCTTTTCCCGAACCGTGGCGGTCGGCATGAGTTTCGGCGTTATCAAGGTCTTGGGGCCGCGACTCGAAGACAAAATCGTCGATGTCGAGGTGGCCACTTTTCGCAGCGACGGCGACTATAGCGACGGCCGGCGTCCGGATGCGGTCACGTTCACGTCGGCACGAGAAGACGCGCTGCGGCGCGACTTTACCATCAACGGTATGTTCTTCGACCCCATCGACGGTAAGCTCATCGACTATGTCGGCGGGCAGACTGATCTGGAAGCCAAAATCCTGCGCGCCATCGGCGACGCGCGGCGGCGATTCGCCGAGGACAAACTTCGGATGTTGCGCGCCGTGCGCTTCGCGACTTGCTTCAAATTCCAGATGGATGGGGAAACGGAAGCCGCCATCCGCGACATGGCGAGTGAGATCCGCGTCGTGAGCGCGGAACGCATCGCGGAAGAACTTCGGCGGTTGTTGTTGAATCCGCATCGCTCCTACGGCATGAACTTGATGTTCGATTCGGGGTTAGTTGCCGTCTTGTTGCCCGAGTTGCTCGAAATGAAGGACCTACCTCAAGGGCCGCCCCACGCGCCGACGTGCGACCTGTGGGATCACGTCATGCGGGCACTGGATGAACTCGGCCCCGAACCGTCGTTCCCGCTTGCCCTGGCGACGTTGTTGCATGATGTCGGCAAGCGCCGCACCATCGGCCGAACTCCGGACCGCTATACGTTCTACTCGCACGAGGAAGTGAGTCGCCGTTTGGCATCGGAGATCTGCCATCGGTTGAAGTTGTCTAACCTGGAACGCGAACGAGTCGAATGGTTGGTGAAGCGGCATCAATACCTCAGCGACGCCAAGCAGATGCGAGCCAGCAAATTGAAACCAGTGCTAGCTCACCCGGGCATACGTGAACTGCTGGTTTTGCATCGCGCCGATGCCGCGGCGAGTGAAAGAACGGATGAGCATGTGCGCTACTGCGAAGGATTGCTTAGCCAATGGTCAGCAGACGAACTGAATCCCGCACCGCTCTTGACCGGTCACGATCTAGAAGAACTCGGAGTGGACAAGGGCCCGGCGTACAAACAACTACTCGACGCAGTGCGGGAAGCGCAACTGGACGGAACCATTCAAACTAAGACGCAGGCATTGGACTTGGTAAAGCGACTCCGCGCTGTCGGTGGCGGATGATCGTTTCATATCATTCGACCGTCAGACAACCTCGTAGAAACTGCACTCCATGTGCAATGTCGGCCATTCTCTCCTCCTGGCTGCCGACTTCGCGTTCGATGCACAGCGGACCTTGATAGCCGACTTTCCTTAGGGTCTCGACGAATTTCGGAATGTTCACTTGCCCGCGGCCTAGCGGGACTTCTTCGCCCCACGTGCCTGGCGTCGTGGGCCGATTGGCGTCTTTCACGTGGACGCTGCGAATGTCGGGGCCGAGGATGTCGACGGCGCGAATCGGATCGCCCATGTCGTACAGCAGCATGTTGGCCGGGTCAAAGTTGACTTTGAGGTTCGGACACTTGAGTTCATCTAACGTCAGGCGCAGTAAGTCGTCGCTTTCCTGGCCAGTTTCGAATGCAACCGTTACTCCGCTGGAACGTGCCAGTTCGCTCACTTGTGCCAGGGTATCGAGGAACGGCTTGCGATCGGGTTTTCCCGGCGCAGGGATAAACCCCGCGTGCAGCATGAGATCATGGAGGCCCAGTGCGCGGGTGCGCTCGAGCGCCCATTGGAATCGATCCAGTCGCTCCGGCCGGGTGGCGGGATGTCCGAAGCCGCCGGTTCTTTCAATCGTTTGCGGGGTCGTATAGTCCTCACCCGGAAAGCCGAGCATGGCGCCGGTCAACTGAAACCCCGCGGCGCGAGCAATCTGCGGAAATTGATCGCCTTCTTCCCACGCCGCGTGGTGGGGGTCGCCGCATGCGATTTGCACCACATTGATTCTGAGCCGGTCGAGCAGTTTCCGAAGTTCGGCGACGGACTTGACTTGGAGCGACCAACTGCACACGCCGATTCTCAATGCATCTTGTTTCATCGAGTCTCTCCGAAAAAGCAGAAATCTCGCCGCAAAATTTGCGTTCGCCGGAAGATAACTTATGATTTCGGTGGATTTGGACGGCGTCACACCAACGCCATCTTCGACAAAGGTAAACCCGTCGTGAGGCGGGGGCGCAAAGCCATGGGTCTTGGATTGGCCAAGGCCGCCAGGCTGCCGAAGGGATGGACGGGGCCCATCAACGGGCACGGCCTCCGGGATTTCCTGCCGGAAGTCCTTTGTTCCACTGAGGCCGGAGCACTCACCCCGAATTCCCATTAGCTTGCAAGTGGCCGTTTTTCAACCGAGGTGGACAGTCCAGCCTCGACCAGGCACACCACTGGGATGCAAAATACTCCGCGCGAAACGTAGTTGATAGGGTTTAGTTCCAAATACTCGTTGGAGGATTGAGGCGATGGTTTCAACGAAGAAAGCCCGGACTGCCTCTCGAACCTCGGTACCCGCGCCGACGCCGTCGGCGCCGGTCCGTGAGGCGCCGAAACGACCTCCGAGTCGTCGACCGACGACGGTGCGCAGCGGCAGCGTCCAGGCGCCTTTGGAAACCTACCTTCGGCAGATCAACGAAACCCCGCTCTTGAATGCACAAGACGAACGCGAGTTGGCCTATCTGATCAAAGACGGCGACGAGAAAGCGCGCGATCGCATGGTTCGCGCCAACCTTCGGCTCGTAGTGAATATCGCGCACGTATCCCGGAAAAGGCCTGCCGCTCCAAGATCTGATTGCCGAGGGAAACCTCGGACTGATGCGTGCGGTCGAAGGATTTGACGCCTCGATGAACACGCGGTTCAGCACCTACGCCAGTTATTGGATCAAACAATCCATCAAGCGCGCGGTCATCAACACCGCCAAGCCCATTCGTATTCCTGCCTATATGTCGGACCTCATGATCAAATGGCGGCGAGCGACGACGAAACTCCAGGAAACATTCAATCGAACGCCGACACACGAGGAAATCGCCAAGAGCCTCGCGCTTTCAACCAAGAAGCTCAAGATCATCAAGAAGGCGATTCGCATCTACAACGCAACGCCGCAATCGAGCGAAGGTGAGAACGGTTTATCGATCGATGAGATTTGCATGGATGACCACGCCCAAACTCCCATGGCCATGATGGGCCACGCCGAGGAGTTACAGGAAGTCCTTCACCTGCTTGATGACCTGGACGAGCGCGAGGCCACGGTGCTCCGGATGCGTTTCGGACTTCACGGCGGCGAACCAAAGACGCTTAAGGAGATCGGCGAGTGCCTGGACCTGACCCGAGAGCGTGTGCGACAAATTGAACTAGAGGCCCTAGGCAAGCTTCGGGAAATGATGGAAGCCGCTTAGCGTGTACACGGGGATTAGAGATCAGGGATTAGAGATTAGGGTTCAGGATTGGGGATCACGCCCTACTACCCAATTGTTATTCCCAATCTCTAATACCCAATCTCTAATCTCTAATCTCCAATCCCCAATCCCCAACTTGGTTCCGCTTGCCCAAGTTAGTGACTTAATTGATTGCATGTCAATGACTTCCGATGAAGGCAACTGAGTCGCCCAGCCGATATCAAAAGCTGTCCCCACACGAGTGACGGTTGCAACCCCCACGCCAACGCCCGCTTCCCGACGGGTGAGTTTCCCAATGATCCTGCGCACGGCTGGAGAAAGACCCATGATCGTAGAGGCGACGATGACGCCGGAAGCAGAAACGAATCAATTGCGCCAACAACTGCTGCACGCCCAGCGACTGAGCAGCGTCGGCGCGCTGGCTTCCAGTGTGGCACATGAATTCAACAACATCCTGACGACGATCATCAATTACGCCAAACTCGGACTTCGCGCCGAAGACGACAAACCGGCGCGCACTCAGGCGCTCGAGAGAATTCTGAAGGGCGGCCAACGCGCGGCCACCATCGTCAACAGCATGCTCGGTTTCGCTCGAAGTCAATCGTCGCAGCGCGAGCTTACGGATGTGGTGAGCCTGATCGAGGAAGTTCTGATACTTGCCGGAAAAGACCTCAGCAAGCATCAGATTCAGGTCGAAGCGAAATTTGACTCGCGACCTAAGGCGCCGGTACTCCGGGGCCAAATTGAGCAAATTCTTCTCAACCTCATCATCAACGCGCGCCAGGCGATGCCGCGCGGCGGCCGGCTCCGCATCGATGTGGTCGAGAACCAGCACACGAAGATGGTCGAAATCCGCATCTCCGACACCGGAGTCGGCATCCCACCCGAACAGCTTCGGCTGATTTTCGAGCCGTTCTACACCACCAAAGAGCCCGACGAGCACGGTCACGGCGGCACCGGCTTGGGCTTGAGCGTCTGCCGGCAAATCATCGAACAACACCACGGCCGTATCCGCGTCGAAAGCCTCATCGGCAAGGGCTCCACATTCACCGTCAAACTCCCCACCGAAATGACCATCGCGTAAACTAACCGCCACTGCCGGTTTCCGAAGTGAGCGCTCCTCAACCGGCTCGTCTACAATAAAGGAGTTTTCCGTCATCGAAGTGGAGATGCAAACAGATGTTCTACCGTGTCGCAACGCTTGCATTGGTATCCGCGCTTTCCTTGAACGCGCTGCTCGGCGCGAACGGTCCTGACCCGGCGGAATGGGACCGCATCGTCGACAAGGCGATCGCCTATCTCCGATCCACCCAAGCAGAAGACGGCAGTTGGAGCGGGAACCGTACACCCGGCGTCACGGGAATCGTGTTGACGGGACTACTGCGCACCGGCAAGATCACGCCCGATGATCCCATGGCCCGAAAAGCCCTCGCCTATATCGAGAGCTTGGTGAATGTCGAGCGAGGACACATTGCCGGCAAGGACCCTCGGCCGCAGCTTCAGAATTACGTTACCTGTGTCAATGTGATGGCGTTGAAGGCGGCGGACCGAGCGGATCGCTACAAGAAAGTCATCGGCGACGCGACCGAGTTCTTGAAGAAACTTCAATGGGATGACGGCGAAGGCAAGACTCCATCGGACGATTTCTTCGGTGGCGCCGGCTACGACAGCGCGTCGCGCCCCGACATGTCCAATACGCAATTCTTTGTGGACGCACTGGCATCGGCGGGTTTGCCGCCTGACGACCCTGCACTGCGAAAAGCACTGACCTTCGTGAGCCGGTGCCAGAACCTCAAGGGCGAGCACAACGATCAGCCTTGGGCCGGGAAAATCAACGACGGCAGCTTCATCTACAGCGCCGCGGGTGGCGGACAGACGAAGGTGGACGGGCCACACCCAAATGGCCTTCCGGGTTATGGAAGCATGACCTATGCGGGGATCAAGAGCATGATCTATTGCGGCGTCAGCAAGGACGATCCCCGTATCAAGAAAGCAGTCGAATGGATTCGGAAGAACTACACGCTCGACGCGAACCCCGGAATGCCGGCTATCCAATCGCAACGCGGCCTCTACTACTACTATCACACGATGGCGAAGTGCATGGACCTGCTCGGCGAAGACCGGTTTGTTGACGCGAACGGAAAATCACACGATTGGCGGGCCGAATTGGTCGAGGCACTGGCGAAACGTCAGAAACCCGACGGCAGTTGGATCAACGACAAAGAACAGTGGATGGAGGGTGACCCTAACCTGGTTACCGGTTACGCGCTGATGGCCCTTAGTAATTGCAAACCGCCACGGAAGTGAGGTCCGACCGGCGTCGGTGGCTTCCATAAACAGAAAGGGATTTCAGGTTGCGTGTCGTCGAGCTCACCGCGTTTCACGTCCGCATTCCGCTACGGAAGCCGGTTCGCCATGCCTCGCACACACGTTCCACCACCGACAACGTCATCGTGCGTTGCGTCTTGGAAGACGGCACGGAGGGTTTCGGCGAGGGCGTGCCTCGTGATTATGTCACCGGCGAGACCATTGACACATCGTTGTCATTGATCCAATCTAGTGAGCTTCCGGCTCAGTTGGAACCGTGTCGCGATTTCAAGTCGGCCGTGGCGTTGGCCGAACGACTCCGCTTGGCGCTGGTGCCTGGTGATGATCGCGATCGTCAAAGTAACGCCGCTCGCTGCGCGGTCGAACTCGCGGTGCTCGACGTATTCGGCCGGCATTTTCGGCAGCCTTTGTCCGCGATTACCAGCCTCATGGCGCCGGATATCCACGAGCCGCGAGATTGGGTTCGCTACAGCGGCGCCGTCACGTCGGCCAAGGGCTTCAAGGTGTTCATCGCCGCCTGGCGAATGCGCGTCTGGCGCTTTCCGCACGTGAAACTAAAGGTCGGCATTGAAGGCTACGACGATGTCAAACGCTTGAAGGAACTGCGACGTTGGCTTTTCAAGAAACAGGACGTCCGTGTCGACGCCAACGAAGCATGGACGCCGCTGGAAACGATAGAGCGAGTGCGAGAACTGGAGCCTTACGGCATCAGTGCCGTTGAACAGCCCGTGCCACACGCCGACGTTGCCGCTTTGTCCGAAGTTCGGAAAGAGATCCGAACGCCCATCATGTTGGATGAATCGCTGTGCAGTCAGGTGGATGCGGAACGCGCCGTCACGGGAAAGACGTGCGATCTCTTCAATTTACGACTGTCCAAGTGCGGCGGGTTTATTCGGACTCTACGACTGGCCCAGTTCGCTCGGCAACACAGAGTGGGCTGTCAGCTGGGCTGTCAGATCGGTGAGACGGCCATTTTGTCCGCGGCGGGGAGACACTTTGCTTCCAGCGTCGCCGATCTGAAATACCTCGAAGGCTCGTACGACCGACATCTGGTGCGCGAATCGTTGGGTACGGAGGATATCACGTTTCGATGGGGCGGCTGGGCGAGGGCCCTTCCGGGTCCGGGACTCGGAATCCGCATCGATCCAGAAGCTCTAGCACGCGTCACGATTCGGAAGGAGTCGATCCTTGGTTGATGCATCCGTGACGATCGAGGACTTTTCGGCCAGCGACGGCTACGTTCTGAAATACCGGCGCTTTACCCCATCTGCGAAGCCGCGAGCCGATGTCGTGTGCATCCACGGAATTCAAAGTCACGGCGGCTGGTACGAAAACTGCTGCCGGCGGCTTTGCGATGCGGGATATGGCGTGACCTTTCTTGACCGGCGCAGTTCGGGTTTGAATGAAAAAAATCGCGGCGATGCTCCGGGTTTTCGACGGTTGCTCGACGATGTTGCCGAATTCATCGCGGAACAGCGCAAGGAGGGGAAGACACCCGTGTTCCTCATCGCGATCTCGTGGGGCGGGAAACTGGGTCTCGCGTTGCAACGGCGGCATCCGGGTGTGGTCAACGGTCTGGCGTTGCTATGTCCGGGTCTGTTTGCAAAAGTGCGGCCCAAACTGAAGCAGCGCCTCGCCATCGCCAAGGCCCGCGTGTTTTCTCCAGACCGGCGCTTCCCGATTCCGCTCAATGACCCGGCATTGTTCACGGCGTCGCCAAAATGGCAAGCATTTATTCGCGACGATCCACTGGCGCTGAAGGAGGCGACTGCCCGTTTGTTGATCGAGAGCATTCGCCTCGACGGCTACGTGCGCTTCTCTAAACGATTTGTTACGCTCCCCGTGCTGCTTATGCTCGCCGAACATGACCGCATAATTGATAACGCCCGCACCCGCCGGTACTTCGACAAACTGCCGTCCACCGACAAGACCGTAATCGAGTATGCCGGGGCACACCACACACTTGAATTCGAGTCCGATCCTGAGATGTATTTGAGTGATTTGATCCGCTGGCTGGGACAACGAGCCCCGTAGCGGCGCGCTCGGGCGCACGCGCGGGTAAACTTGCGAATCTTTCGAGCGCTCGATAAAGTAGGTTGAAAGAGGTATCGAATGGCACGCAAATCCCCGAAGACCGAGGTTGTCGCTTTCAAAGTCGAAGAAGAGTTGGCGGAGTTTTTGAACAAGCTTCCCAACAAGAGCGACTTCATCCGCAAAGCGATCGCGGCTCAATTAGCCATCGACTGCCCGCTCTGTCGTGGTTCGGGAACAGTGCCCCGTGCCGTGCACGATCATTACACGCCGCTGATCATCGAACATGCTTCGCGGGACTGCGACGGCTGCGGTGATGAGTTGCCCCTGCCGCGCGACGCCGGCGACTTGAGTGCCGAAGATCGCTCGCGGTTGGAGCAGTTCTTCCGCGGCGGACCGTTCTATTGCGACGACTGCTACGACAAAGCGCCGACCTGCCATGATTGCGGCTGGCACATCGCACCGGCAAGCGTTGCCGACCATCAGCGCCAGGCACATATGCCTGCCGCTCCAGAGAAGTCACGTCGCTAGAATCACTTCATGAATGCCGACCTGGAATCGTTCCGCCGCGGGCTTGCCGAACCACTTCCGCAGCCGGAGGGCGCCCATCTGGAGCGCATGGTCGACCAATTGAAAGATTGGTTGCTCCATCATCACGCCACCTTGCGAGAACAGCCCATCGGCAACCATCCGGGCCGGCGCGAAATGGAAAACCTCCTGGGTGGGGCGGCGCCGGAAACCGGGACTGATTTCGAGAAATTGCTCGTCGAGTTCGAGGAGCGAATCTCGGCCAACGCTTTTCGCATCAATCACCCGAGATTCCTTGCGTTCATTCCGGGTGCTCCCAGCTGGTACTCGATTCTGGGCGACATGCTATGCGCCGGCACTAATTTCTTCGCCGGAGTCTGGCTCGAAGGGGCGGGGCCTGCGCAAGTGGAACTCACCGTCCTCCGCTGGTTCCGCGAATGGCTCGACCTTCCAGAGGAAACCGGTGGAATCCTCACTTCCGGTGGTTCCGAAGCGAACCTGATTGCATTGTTGGTTGCGCGAGCGGCGTAGCTACGAAGAGCGCACCGGGCAGTCCTCTATGTATCCGAACAAAGGCACGGTTCGATGGATCGAGCGGCGAAAATCATCGGCTTGCGCCCTGATCAAATCCGCCTGGTAACCACCAACGAGAAGTTTCGGATGGATCCGAACTGCCTTCGTCGCATGATTCAAGAGGACATCCGGGAGAAGCGATTGCCATGGGTTGTGACGGCCAACGCCGGCGCGACCAACACCGGCGCTGTCGATCCGCTCGCAGCCGTGGCCGATGTGTGTCAAGATCATCGCGTTTGGTTCCACGTGGACGCGGCATACGGCTGGCCGGCGGTTCTCGTTCCCGAAGAGAAAAAGGGGCTCACAGGCATTGAACGAGCCGATTCGGTGACCCTCGATCCTCACAAGTGGTTCGCGCAAACTTTCGAAGCGGGTTGTGTCCTGGTTCGCGACAGCAGACGTTTGCCCGAGACGTTCACGAATCATCCGGACTACTTGCAAGACGTGTTGCCGGGAGAGGAAGAGGTGAACTTCGCCGATTATGGCATTGCCCTGACCCGGAGATTCCGCGCTCTCAAGATATGGCTGTCCGTGAAAGCGCTGGGTGTAAGTTGGCACCGCAATCTGATTGAGCGTTGTTGCCGGCTCGCGGACTACGCTCAACTGCTGCTAGAAGACTCGCGACGATTCGAGATTCTGTGTCCGCGAGAATTGAGTATCGTGTGTTTTCGTTATGTCCCGCCGGGAATGACTTCCGACCAGGAACTCGATCGACTTAATTTGGCGCTCGTCGAGGCACTGCGTCGCACCGGTCGGGCATTCCTGTCGTCTACTCGGTTGAACGGACGAGTGGCACTACGATTCTGCTTCGTCAATTGGCGCACTACGGCGGCGGATGTCGAGGAGGTTGTGCGGCGGTTGGTGGACTTGGGCGGCGGGCTATGCGGTGGTGGCTCCGGTCACTAACGTTCCCGGCTCGCCCAACAGGTTCCGGGCTCGCTTTACATGTTAAGCCATAATGCGGTGGATAGTTTCCGCGCCTTCGACGCCGACGAGTTTTTGATCCAGTCCCCCGTAGAAGTAAGTCAGCTTGTCTGGATCGAGACCCATCAATTGCAGGACGGTGGCGTGTAGGTTTTTGACGTGTAGTCGGTCGGCGATGGCCGCACTGCTCAGTTCGTCGGTTTCTCCCACGCTGACACCCCCCTTAATGCCGCCGCCTGCCAGCCACATGGTGAAGCCGTATGCGTTGTGGTCTCGGCCGGTGCCTTCGGCGTATTCGGCCGTAGGTTGTCGGCCAAACTCCCCGCCCCAAATGACCAGCGTCGAATCCAACAGGCCGCGCTGCTTCAGATCTTTGAGTAAACCCGCGATGGGCTTGTCGGTTCGTCCGGCGTGGTAGGTATGGTTCTTGACGAGATCGCCGTGGGCATCCCAGTTGCTGTCATCGTGGGCGCCGCCTGCATAGAGTTGGATGAATCGGACGCCGCGCTCGACAAGGCGGCGGGCAAGCAGGCAACGTCGGCCGAAGTCTTCCGTCCGCTTCTCGTTGAGGCCGTACATCTCCCGCGTCGCCGCCGTCTCTTGATTCAAATCGACGGCTTCCGGCGCGTGGGCCTGCATGTTGAACGCCATCTCGTAACTGGCGATGCGGGCTGCGAGATTGGTGTTGTCGACCCGCGGCATTTGGTGTTCGCTGTTGAACGCGTTCAAGGTGTCGAGTAATTCGCGCTGAGCAGCGCCGCTCATCGACGCCGGCCGCTGCAAGTCGAGGATCGGATTTCCGGCTGAGCGCAGGATGGTCGCCTGATACGTTGCCGGCATGTAGCCGCTCGACCAGTTCTTCGCCCCGCTAATCGGCCCGCCGGTCGGGTCGAGCATGACCACAAAGCCCGGAAGGTTCTCGCTAACGCTGCCCAAGCCGTAATTGACCCACGACCCCAGGCACGGGCTGCCGGAGAGGATTTTGCCCGTGTTCATCTGCAACATGGCCGAGCCGTGGATCGGTGAATCCGCCGTCATTGAGTGGAGGAATGCAATATCGTCCACGCAGGTGGCCAAATTCGGAAACAAGTCGGAAACCCGCTTGCCGCATTGGCCGTACTGCTTGAATTTCCATTTCGGACCGACGACCCGGCCTTGATTCTTATGGCCGCCGCGTCCGTGAGTTTTCACCGTGATGCTCTTGCCATCTAACTCGTAGAGCTTCGGCTTGTACTCGAATGTGTCGACCTGGCTTGGACCGCCGTACATGAAGAGAAAAATGACGCTCTTGGCGCGTGGTGCGGAGTGCGGCATCTTCGCCGTGAGCGGATTGGACGCGTCGGTGTTCGCTGAGGCCTTTCGGGCGAAGAACCCGTCGAGCGTAAAGAGGCCGGTCATTGCCAGTCCGGTAAACCCGGCCCCGGCTTCCCACAGAAACTCACGGCGGGTTCGCCCGCAAAAGTCTTTGATTGGCTTCATGATCTTCTAATCCAAGTAGATGAACTCATTTAGATTCAGCGCCACCAGGCAAAAGGCTTTAAGCGCGGAATCCGGACTCATACCGTCGCTTTCTTGCAGACGGCGTAGGAGTTTCATGCCGCGGGCTACTTCGGCTTCGGCAGGCGCGCGCGACATTACCAACAATAACCCGCGGCGTACCTGCTTTTCGGTGTCGTCGCCGGCTTCGCGCTGTATACGATCGGCGAGTAACGCCGCTTGTTTGTGCAGGAACGAACCGTTGAGCATCCCCAGGGCCTGTGTTGGTTGCGTCGTTGCGAACCGGACGGGACTGGATCGGTCCGTTTCAGCCGCATCGAAACTTTCCAGGATAGGCAAAACAAGCGACCGTTTTACATGAACGTAGACGCTGCGGCGATTCTGCTCGGCGGCCGGCGATTTCTCCCAGCCGTAGCCGGGCTTGGATTGGCCAAGCATGACTTCTCGCGCGATCTCGGGGTAAACAGCCGGTCCGAACATCTTTAGGTTTAGCACGCCGGAAACGTTGAGGATTGAGTCGCGAATTTCCTCAGCGCTCAGGCGCCGCATGTCGTATCGCCAAAACAAGTCGTTGGTAGGGTCCGTGCTAAAGGCAGTTGGATTGCTGCGGGACGACATTTGATAGGTGTTCGACAGTAGAATCAGCCGGTGCAAGTCCTTCATGCTCCAACCACGCGCAACAAACTCCGAAGCCAACCAGTCGAGTAATTCGGGATGGGTTGGCTTGTCGCCCTGAGTGCCAAAGTTGTTCGGCGACCGCACGAGTCCACGGCCGAAATGATACTGCCAGATGCGATTCACCATCACGCGGGCCGTCAGTGGATTCTCGACGGAGGTAATCCACTCGGCGAGTGCCCGACGCCGGCCCGTCGTCTTGTTTTGCTCTGGCATGGTCGACATAGGGGGAACGGCTTCGCCGAGGACTTCCAGAAACCCGGGCTCGACTTTTGGACCCTTCACATGCGGGTTGCCGCGGACCAACACAAACGTCTCCGGGGCTCGGTTTCCTGCTTCGGTTACGGCTAATCCGCGATCGACGGGGACTTTCTGCGCCTTCAACTTGCCGAGTTCTTTCAAAAGCGACTTGTAATGCTGAACTCGTTCGGCGCCGATGAGGCTCGGACCTTCTCTCTCGATGACCTTTGCCACGTCCGCGGCGAGGGCCGTCTTTTCCGACGCACTGAGGGAGCGCCGACTGAATCCCGGTCCGGACCATGCGACGCTTAGACCGAGGCCGAACTGATTTTGGAAGTACTCGAGCTTGATCGGAAGTCGGCCCTTCGCAAGGTCAATCGACGCGCGGCGTTCATTGCCCAGGCCGTGGATGCCGTCGTACTCGATTACCTTCTTTCCATCCACGGTGAGGCGGGCGCCGTCGTCGGAGTCCAGGTAGAACGTGTAGGAACCAGCTTCGGGAACGATGAGGAACGCTTCGAACACGAATCCGAAGGCTTCGTTGCGGGTTCGCGGGGTGAGTTCGAAAAGCCGTCGCGGCAGCCTGCCCGTGTCCTCCGGCTTGATCGTGCTGAAATCCGGCAACCGATTCCAGGTGTCTCGATAGAAGCGGTACTCCAGGTCATCGAGGTCGTTGTGGTGAAGGCCATCACGTTCCGATTTCAACGCTTTCGCGCGGTACTCGTTCTCGACTTCTCTAACCTCTGCTTGCACGGCGTCACGTTTCTTTTCCAAGTCTTTGATCTGCCGTTCATAGGCGATTCGATCTTCCGGCCGTTCAAGCAGCGGGACCTCATCGGTCGGTCCGCCGTTGCGGAAATGATTGATGTTGTGAAAGAACGATACCATCCGGTAGTAGTCTTTCTGCGGAATCGGATCGATCTTGTGGTCATGGCAGCGGGCACAATCGACCGTGAGGCCGAGGAAAACTTGAGACGTCGTGGCAACGATGTCATCGAGACTGTCATAACGGGATTGCAGCGGATCGCTCGGCTCGTCGTCCCAGATGCCGAGGCGGTAGTATCCCGTGGCAATGACGCTTTCATTCCCCGCTTCAGGTAATTCATCGCCCGCCAACTGTTCTCGGACGAAACGGTCGTACGGCTTGTCGTTATTGAACGAGCGGATCACGTAGTCGCGATACCGCCAGACGTGGGGCTTCGGGTTATCGCGTTCGTAGCTGTTGGTCTCGGCGTAACGAACCAGATCAAGCCAATGCCTGGCCCACTTCTCACCATACCGTGGCGAGTCCAGGAGTTGATTCACCGCCGTCTCATAAGCCGTTGACAAAGGATTCGCCAAGAACTCCTCGACTTCTTCCGGCGTCGGTGGCAGTCCGGTTAGGTCGTAGTGAAGGCGTCGCAGGAGTTCATGCTTCGCGGCCGGCGGGTTTGGCGAAAGACCCTTGGATTCCAGTTTGGCAAGAATGAACGCATCGATGGGGTTGGAGATCCATTGCGAATTCTTCGTCGAAGGAACCGGAGGCCGTCGAAGGGGCTGGAAGGCCCAATGCGCGCGATCCTTGTCGGTAATCTTGAATTCTCCACGGCGCGTGGTCGAGGTTGCCGCGGTGTCGCCTCCTGGCCAAGGGGCGCCCATTTCGATCCACCGTGTCAAATCGGCGATGTGTTCTTTCGAGAGCTTCTTCGTCGGCGGCATCTTAAGCTCGCCGTCGTATGACACTGCTTTGACAAGCAAACTGAGTTCGGGCTTTCCCGGAATGATGGCCGGCCCTTGGTCACCGCCAGTCATGATCGTGGCCCGCGAATCCAGCCGGAGACTGCCGCGTTGTTTCGCCTCACTGTGACACTTGAAACAATGCTCGACCAAGATTGGGCGTATTTTGACTTCGAAGAATTGATTGGAAGCCGCATCATCGGCCGCAATGCCAACTGCTGGTAGGTAAATGAAAACGAATAGGACGCAACCAAAACAAAGCCGCGGTACTGGTCGCGAGAAATACATTTCGGCTTACCCGTGCGAGTTCGTTTGCGTTTCGGGCCGGTAGGACGTCCGAATAACCCGTGGCTGTAGTCCAATTAAAGCAGGTTTCGGTCGGTTTGCAACCGTGGGAGGTCAACGGCTGGTAGTGTCCTAAATTAGGACACTACCCAACGGCTGCGGTGCTTGACATTGCGTCGCCTCCGTGCTGGAATGCCGTCGGTAAATCTGCCTTGATTCTAACTTCTGTCAGTCGCTACCCAGCTTGTGAGGACGTCAAACGTGACGGTGCTCAAAAACATCGTTATCTACGCAGACGGCGCGTGCCTTCGAAATCCGGGTCCGGGCGGTTACGGAGTCGTCTTACTACATAACGGCCATCGCAAAGAGCTATCAGGCGGGTTTCGCCTGACGACAAATAATCGCATGGAAATCATGGCTGCAATCGTAGGCTTGCGAGTTTTGAAGTACAGATGCGAGGTAACTATTTACACAGATTCTCAATACTTGGCCGAGACCATCAGCCGCGGCTGGGCACAACGCTGGCGCGAGAACGAAGGCGTGCAATTACGACTTGTGGAGGGATCTGTTGGATATATGCGCAACACCAGGTAACGTTTCAATGGGTGCGCGGGCATGCGGGCGACCCGGAGAATGAACGGTGTGACCAGTTGGCGGTGGCTGCTTCACACAGACGTGATTTGCCGGAAGATAAAGGCTATGTGAATGAACCATCTGTTTCGCCGAGTACGCCCTTGTTTGCTGCGGAAGGACAGCCTGGCCGCGATGGAGACGAAACTAGACGTGTTTGTATGACTTGCGGAATCGACATCCCGCCGGAACGCTTAAGAGTTGTTCCTGACGCAAGGCAATGTGTGGTTTGTCAAGAGTGCCGAGAAGCGGCGCCGTCAAATCCAATGACATCCAAGGCGGAATGCCCGCGCTGTGCCCAGAAGGGGATCAAGGCATTGCTGGTTTGGCGGACGGCTCGTGATCCAAGCGTTCCAGGATACTTCCTCGCATGCAGCCGGTATCCGTCGTGCCGGTATGTAGACCGCGAATGAGGAAACCGAACTGAACACCGGTTACCACCAGCGTCCAGAACAACCGGGCTTAAGCTTTCGGCTGGCCATTCAACGTTGTGAACGAGTCGCGATTTCGCTTCAAACCATATTCATGCCAAACCGCCGCTGTTACCGCCCCTCAAACTGCCTCCTATTCTCCGCCCACCAACGCTTGGCCCGTCGCAGCGCCTCGACCGGGCTGTAGGGCCCACCCTGTTTCGGGAAGCCGAAGTCGACGCCGGTGATTTGTTCGATGGCTCGGCCGGCGGCTTCTTGCGAGGATTGCGATTCGTCACCCAAATACCCTGCTAGGAACGGAACGTCGCGCTCGGCGCCCAGGCGGCCGATGGCCTGGAGTACCCAGGCGCGTGTCTGCACATCCTCATGTTTCGCGGCTGCCATGAGCACGGGGAGTGCGTCGGAACAGCGCAGGTTCGCCAGGGCGAGCGATGTCTGCTGGATCACGCCGCCGTTCTCCTCCTTCTTAAGCAATTCCATGAGGAGCTTGGCGGCGGGAATGACTTTCATGTCACCGAGCGCGCGGGCGGCGTTTGACCGGACATGGGGATGTGGGTCGGATAGCGCTTCCTGCAGGAGCGATATGGCCGGCTCGTATCGCAGGCTGCCGAGGATGCGGATGGCTCGCCACTTCGTTTCGGGATCCTTCGTGGTCTTGACGATCTCCAGGGCCGTGTCGCCGGCGCTGACGATGTCGATTTCCGGTTGTGCCGGACGAGCCGGCCGCTTGTCGGACGCAAGCAGTTCAGCGGTGAGACACGTCAACAAGATTACGCCGAGAAAATGCTTCATCAATACGCCTCCCGCCGATGGAAAGGGGATATGCCATACTTCGCTTTGATTATAGAAGACGTCCGCCCGTGAAGCGTGGAGTTCATTGAAGCATTTCGTATGGGGACGCTTTTCGATCCGTAGGATGGAAACGGCGACGCGCTTTGGTAGGGTAACGAAGCGGCCCGGTTAGGTCTTGCTAATTCAATCGATACGTGCATGAAACCAAAATGGCGAGGCGTGTTCCCGGCGGTCACGACCCAATTCCGTGACGACGAGTCACTCGACCTGGCCGCTACCGGCCGGCATATCGAACATTTGCTGCACACGGGCGTCGACGGCATTATCGTGCTCGGCACCGTCGGCGAGAATTGCTCGCTCGAATACGACGAAAAACTCGCAGTGCTGAAGTCGACCGTCGAGCTGGTCGGAAAACGGGTTCCGGTTTTGAGCGGTGTGGCGGAATGCACGACTAAGCTGGCGTGCCGATTCTCGGTCGACGCCGAGAAGGCCGGCGTCGATGGCTTAATGCTTTTGCCGGCGATGGTGTACAAGTCCGATCCGCGCGAAACTATCGCTCACTACCGGTCGGTCGCGGCGTCCACGGGTCTGCCGATCATGTGTTACAACAATCCGGTTTCCTACGGCGTCGATATCACGCCCGCCATGTTCGCCGAGATGAGCGACGAGCCGAAGTTTGTGGCCATCAAAGAATCTTCAGAGAACGTACGTCGTATCACCGATTTGAAGAACATATGTGGCGACCGTTACCTCTTGTTTTGCGGCGTGGATGATCTGGTCCTGGAGAGCATTGTGCTCGGGGTGGACGGGTGGGTGTCGGGTCTTGTCAATGCGTTCCCCGAAGAGAACCGCCTTCTTTGGGACCTGGCAACCGCGGGCAAGTATGAAGAGGCGCTCCGAGTGTATCGCTGGTACACTCCACTCTTGCACCTTGACACCCATGTAAAGCTGGTGCAATACATCAAGTTGGCGATGGCCGAGACGGGATTAGGCTCGGAGAAGACGCGGCCACCACGGTTGCCCTTGGCCGGCCGAGAACGGGAAGAAGTCCTGAGCATTATTCGAACCGCCATTCAGTCACGCCCGACAAAACAGATCGATGGAGAATGGCTAAACTTCAGCGGGTAAGTGTGGTCGATTCACACACCGGCGGTGAGCCGACGCGCGTGGTAATTTCCGGCGGTCCCGACCTGGGCCACGGCACGCTCATGGAACGGCGCACGCGCTTCCGCGAGCGCTTCGATCACTTTCGTTCGGCCGTCGTCAACGAGCCGCGCGGTTCGGACACGGTCGTCGGCGCGTTGCTGTGCGAACCGTCGGATCCAAGTTGCGCCGCCGGCGTCATCTTCTTTAACAACGTCGGTGTGTTGAACATGTGCGGTCACGGCACGATTGGCGTCGCGGTAACGCTGGCGCACTTGGGGCGTATCGGCCCGGGCCGCCATCGGCTCGAAACCCCCGTCGGCATTGTCTCGTTCGAGAACGAAGGTGGAAACGACGTGTCGTTTGACAACGTTGTGAGTTTCCGGCATGCCGCCCATGTCGCCGTTGAGGTCGAAGGTGTCGGCCGAATCGTGGGCGACATCGCGTGGGGAGGCAACTGGTTCTATCTCGTCGGCGAACACGGACAGCGGCTGGACCTTGACAACGTGGAACAACTCACGCATTTCACCTGGCGGATTCGTCAGGCGCTCGAACGGAACCACATTACGGGCGCTGACAACGGTGAGATTAATCACATTGAACTGTTCGGCCCCGCTCGTCGCGCGGACGCCGATAGCCGAAACTTCGTGCTGTGCCCGGGGAAAGCCTACGACCGGTCGCCGTGCGGCACGGGGACCAGCGCCAAGCTGGCGTGCCTGTATGCGGACGGCCAACTGAAGGAGGGAGAGGTTTGGCGGCAGGAGAGCATCGTCGGCAGCGTGTTCGAGGGCGGCGTTCATATCGTTTCGGGCCAGATTATTCCACGGATTAGAGGATCGGCGTACATAAACATGGAGGCGACGTTTCTCTTCGATCCGAACGATCCGTTTCAATGGGGCATTCGAACGTGAAACGCGATCCGGAAACCGTTGTGGTTATCGGCGGCGGTGTGATAGGCGCCGCCTGTGCGTACTTTCTCGCGAAGTCCGGACGGCGGGTCACCGTCGTGGACAAAGGCCTGTTCGGCAAAGGTTGCTCGCACGGCAACTGCGGTTACGTGTCCCCCAGCCACGTGCTGCCGCTTGCAATTCCGGGTGTCATTCGGATGGCCTTTAGATCGCTGTTGAATCCGGACTCGCCCTTTCGCATCAAGCCCCGCCTGGACGTCGCCCTGTGGCGCTGGCTTTACCGGTTCGCGCGCCGGTGCAACGAACGACAGATGATGGAGTCAGCGCATGCAATTGTTTCGCTACTCAATTCGTCGCGCAGTCTGTACTCGGAAATCATCAAAAACGAAGGCTTTGATTGCGAGTGGGAAACCCGCGGCATTCTTTTCGTAATTCAGACGCCTGCCGGCATGGCACACTACGAAACGGTGGACCGGCTCCTCCGAGAGTCATTCGACATGGGCGCGACGCGCTACGACGGCGATGCGCTTGTCGAGTTGGAGCCGGCGCTGAAGTCCGGACTCGCCGGTGGTTGGCACTACGAAGGTGACGCCCATTTGCGTCCGGACAAATTGATGAGCGAGTGGCGGCGAGTTCTAACTAAGCAGGGCGTCACTATTATGGAGTCGTGTGCTGTCACGGGATTCGTCCAAGAAAACGGTCGAGCGCGGGCTGTTCGAACACAGGCCGGAGAGATAGCGGCGGATGCCTTTGTAACCGCGGCCGGCGCACTTACGCCTTCTTTCGCAAAAGACCTTGGTTGCAACGTCCCGATCCAGCCGGGCAAGGGATATTCGATTACGATGTCCCGGCCGAAACAATGTCCGACGATTCCGCTTATTTTCGAGGAGCATCGTGTCGCTGTGACGCCGATGCGAACCGGCTACCGCTTAGGCTCGACGATGGAGTTCGCCGGGTACGACGAAACATTGAATCGTCGACGGCTGGAAATTCTCCGCCGCGGTGCAAGCGTTTACCTGCGCGATCCGTTTGGAGACGTCGTGGAGGAAGAGTGGTTTGGCTGGCGACCGATGACCTACGATAGCCGGCCCATCATCGGGTTCAGTCCGGCGCTTACGAACGTGATTATCGCCGCCGGGCACAATATGCTTGGGGTTTCGATGTCGCCGGGCACTGGGAGGCTCGTGGCCGAAATGCTGACACACGACAAGCCGCACATCGATCCGGCGCCGTACGCTGCCACACGCTTTTAGTTGAGCGTCTTGTCGAGTGGGACCGACAAGCGCCGGAGCGATTCGATCAAGTCCTCAAAGGCCATGAAGTTCATCGTTTGTCCGCCGTCCGACCAGGCCAAATCCGGATCGGGATGAATTTCGATGAGCAACCCATCGGCGCCCGCGGCCATCGATGCCAGCGCCATCGGCGGTACGTGATCTCGCTTTCCCGTCCCGTGGCTTGGGTCAACGAGGATCGGCAAATGCGTCGCCCGTTTGACCGGCGGTATCACGGACAGGTCCAGCGTGTTGCGGCTGTGATCCGAGAAAGTGCGCACGCCGCGTTCGCAGAGGATCACATCGTAGTTTCCGCCGGCCATGACGTATTCGGCCGCCATGAGCCATTCTTCGAGTGTCGCCGACATGCCGCGCTTCAGTAGTACGGGCTTGCTCATTCGGCCTACGCGCTTGAGCAGGCTGAAATTCTGCATGTTTCGAGTGCCGATCTGAATGATGTCGGCCATGTCCTCGACGGCGTCGGCGTTCTCAGTGTCCATCAATTCGGTGACGATGCCGATTCCCGTCTTCTCCCTGACGCGGTCGAGAATGGCGAGGCCCTGAAGGCCCAAGCCTTGATTCGAGTATGGGCTGGTTCGCGGTTTGAATGCGCCGGCGCGAAGCAAACGCACTCCGTTCTCCATCAGGAACTCGGCCGTACGCAGAACCGTGTCCTCTTTCTCGACAGAGCACGGGCCCGCGATCATGGTGAAGTTACCGGGGCCTATCGTTGTTTGCTTCAGGCGAATGTACGTGTCATCCGGATGCATGTCCCGGCTAGCCAGTTTATACGGCTTGGTGACACGGATGAGCTCGAGAACGCCGGGGAGAACCTCGAGACAACGCGGGTCGACGGCGCTGATATTGCCCGTGATGCCGATGGCCGTCCGTGTCGTTCCGGGCAGCGGATGGGGGGCCAGTTCCATACGTCGGATCACATCGCAGACGTGTTCAATCTGCTGCGCTGTGGCCGACCGATCCATGACGACGAGCATGAGTGCCTCCTCTGTGGCAGAGCGGATTACGGGTTCGTCCGAGGCGGGTTTCCGAGGGCCGTCCCGGATTCGACAAAGGGTTCCGCTGGGATGGCAGTCTACGCGCGCGCTGCGCGTCGCAAAGCCTCAAATGGGGCATAATACCCCAGCCGGATGCAAAAAGAAAACAATTTCTTACGCTATTTTGTGAAACCGAAATCTCGGCCGAGGATTAACGAACACGCCGCAGCAACAGCAACGTCAGGTCGTCTTGTAGATCTTGTTGCTCCGTGAACCGTTCGACGGCTGCGCGCACGGCGTCGGCGGAGGTTTCCAACGACATTTGCGTGAGAGGCCCGCCGAGCAACTGTTTGAAACGGTTCAGGCCAAAATAGGAATCGGGCTCCGGCCCGCGTGCTTCCGGGATGCCGTCGGTGTAGAGGATCAACGTTTCCCCCGGCGCGAGCGTGAAGCAGTAGTCGGTGTAAGTTGTTGCCCTTGAGCCTGGCCCGAGGTCAATGCCGAGGAGACGACCCGGCTTGACCGGGATGGTTTCTACGTTGCCGTCAACTCGTCGCAGCAGCGGCTGCGGATGGCCACCCGATGCGAGCGTTACCTCGCCTGTGGCCGGGTCGTAGATGCCGTGCAACAAAGTGACAAACATGACCGACGGATTGTCCACGGCCAAGGCCGCGTTCAGGCGAATCAGTGTCTCGGCGGGGCTGGCATTCGTGATGGCCAGGTGCCGACACAACGTCCGAACCGCGACCATATAGAGTGCGGCGGGCATGCCTTTTCCTGAGACATCGCCGACGAAGAATGGAAGCCGCCCGTCGGGGAGGGCATGAAAATCGTAAAGGTCACCGCTTACCTCCCGAGCCGGGTGGACTTGGGCGAACAACTCGTAGCCGACCAACTCCGGTGATGGGAATTCGGTGGGCAGGAAGCCGCGCTGGATTTCCCGCGCCAGTGCCAGTTCCTGGCGGAGCCGTTCCTTTTTGAGGACCTCGGCGTGCAGAGCGGCGTTCTCTAGTACGACGCCGACTTGCAATGCGACGGCCGTTAGTAATTGCAGGTCCGGTGTGTGAAAAGTCCGCCCGACACGGAAACAATCGAGCTGTACCACGCCGAGCCGCCGGCCGTTTTGCCCGACCAGCGGAACACACACAAGCGAGCGGATGTTAAGGTTGGTAAGCGTGGAACTCAGTTGAAAGCGCGCGTCGGCTCGCACATCGTCGCTGAGGATGCCGACGCCGTCGTCGAGCGCCCGGCGCACCACGGTACGGCTGAAGGGATAAGCGTGCTTTTCGTCTGGCTTGCGGCTTCTTTGTGCCCGTACGACAATGTGATCGCCCTCGCACAGCAATACGGCGCTCCGGTCCGTCTGCGGGAAGAGCTGCATGAGATGGTCGAGGAATTTTCCAAGCAGCGTTTCCTCGTCGAGAGTTCGCGCCAGATGTTGCGCGATTTCCAGAACGACTTGCAGCTTGTATGCGGCATTCGGGGCTAAAGCGTCCGCCTGAGAAAGATTGGTGCTCAGTTGCTCGCGGATCACCATGTCGGTTTCCGCGAGTGCCGTCGTCGTCCCCGGCGCAATCCGAAGAAGTACGGACCGATTTGCAGCATGTCGTCTTCGGCAAACGGAACGCGATCCCGGATCCGCTTGCCGTTCATGAACGTACCGTTGCTGCTGTGCAAATCCTCGACGTAGTAGTTGCCGTTTTCGGAAAGTATGCGTGCGTGATGCCGGCTGACTGCTTGGGATTCCAGACAAATGTCCGCGTCCGCCTGGCGGCCGAGGACGGTGTGGGCGGCGGCCAGCGCGTACTGTTTGCCGACATTCGGGCCTTTTAGAGTTAGCAGGACTGCCATGCCCTCGTTTTACCCCAAAACGAGTGACCAGACTATGAACGTTGCTGGATTTCGTACGGCAGGAAAGCATTCACGCCGTGGCCGGCGCCTTCGCGGGCACAAACGGGTGGGCGGTCTTGCCTGGAACCCATGCGGTGTACGCCTGAATGATGCTGTGCCGGAAAGATTCTGGCTCCGGCATTCCGGGCAGGGTCATGATGATCCTGCCATTCGAAAGGATTTCGAGATTCCCCGCTCGGAAGAACTCGCTGTTGGAGTCGGTTTGCACGCGGACACCATCGATTTCGGCGAGAGGAACTTCTTGCACGACCGAGAATCGCGGCCAGCGACGGATCATCAAGCGGCGATTGGTGAGCGTGTAGCGCCTGGCCAAGAATGGAACCACACGCAGGAAAAAGAATGGCGCCATCAACAGCCATGCCACGGGCGCTAAGATGATGGTGCGCGTCAGGACACGTCCCAAACCTGCAACGGCCGGGCGTGCGGCGACGGATGGCCAACGATCCCGAATGATTGCTTCGCCGCTGAGGGGCGGCACCAGGCCGGCGACGAATTGCTGACTGAGCTTTTGCATGTCGTCGATATTGATACGATTCGCGACTACTTCGCCAAGTCACCGCGTTGTCAGAGCCGCGACCGTAAGGGAGCCGAAACGCCGACCGCTCCCTTACGGTCGCGGCTCTGACAATCCGGCGGGAAATGCCGATGGAAATGAGCGCGCGGATCGTAACGACAAGGTCGCGGGGGTTTTGATTATCGGCGGCCGGTTTAGTTTCCCTAGAACCCCGCGGCGGTGCAATTTTTCCTTGCAAGGCCGGAATGATTCCCGTACGCTGAACGGATAACTAAGGCGGTGGGGATTCCGTCGAGCGTGCCACTCCAACTCATTTCGCAGACGTGGAACGGTGTTTCCCCACCCGGGGGACCGCAAGGGGGTTCCACCCCAGTTCTCGGTCACTGCTAGCTCGGAGAAGGTTTTCCATGGCCAAGTCGCAGGCCGACTTTACCGACGTTTTGCTTCGCCGACAGTCACTGAGTCAGGATCAACTCGCCGAAGCCCGCGGCATGGCCAAGCAGACGGGAACGAAGATCCAAGACGCCCTCGTGAAGCTCGGTTACGCGACGGCCCAGGAAGTCATGAGCGCGATCGCGGAGTTCCACGGGCTCCAGTTCATCGACCTCACCGAAGTCACCATTCCTCAAGCCGTGATCGAACTCGTCCCGGAATCCGTCGCACGGGAAAACTACGTCTTGCCGATGTCGCAAGACAACGGTGCGCTCAAGATCATCATGAGCGACCCGAGTGATTTTGATACGGTCCAGAAACTCCAGTTCATTCTGAACAAAGACATACAGCCGGTGCTGGCGCCGCGCGAACAGATTATCGAGGCGATTAACCGGCACTATGGGCAATCGGAAACGGAATCCGTGGACTCGATGTTGCAAGAGTTCACGGACACGGCCATCGATTTCAACGAGGCCGCCTCTTCGGCGGCGGCCAGTGCGGCGGCGGACGAAAGCGACGCGCCGGTGGTCAAGCTCGTTAACCTGATGATCCAAGAGGCGATCAGCCTAAGGGCCAGCGATATCCACGTCGAACCGTTCGCCGATCGTGTTCGGGTGCGGTATCGGATCGATGGCGTGCTCGTCGAACGCGATAGTCCGCCGCGGCGATTGTTGGCCCCGCTCATCTCACGCGTCAAGATCATGTCGACGATTGACATCGCGGAGAAGCGTCGGCCACAGGACGGCCGAATCAAACTCACGAGTGGAGGCAAGCACTTCGACCTTCGCGTCAGCATCTTGCCAACGGTGCATGGCCAGTCCGCCGTCATGCGCATCCTGGACCGCGGAAATATTCAAGTCGGCATCCGCGACCTCGGTTTCGGCGACCATGATTACAAACGTTTTCAGAGCATCATCAAACGGCCGAACGGCATCTTCCTCGTCACAGGCCCGACCGGCTCGGGCAAGACGACGACGCTTTATGGCGCGTTGAACGAACTGAATCGGCCGGACCGCAAGATCATTACGGCTGAGGATCCCGTCGAGTACTACCTTCCGGGAGTGAACCAGGTCGAGGTTAAACATAACATCGGGCTCGATTTCGCCCGGATCATCCGCGCCATGCTACGGCAGGCCCCTAACATTATTTTGGTGGGTGAGATTCGCGATCAGGAAACCGCGGACATAGCCGTTCAGGCGTCGCTCACGGGCCACCTCGTGTTCAGCACGCTTCATACCAACGATGCGCCGAGTGCGGTTACGCGGCTGATGGATATCGGGGTCGCGCCGTTCTTGATAGCGTCGAGCGTCATCGCCATCATGGCCCAGCGGCTCGTCCGCGTCATCTGCCCGAAGTGCAAGGAACCGGATCAGCCCGACAAGAATGAGCTCCTGGCGGCGGGGATAACGCAGGAGCAAGCGAGCACAGCCAAGTTCTTCCGTGGCCGCGGATGCAACCACTGTTACCACTCCGGATACCGAGGCCGGCTGGGAATCTTCGAGATGCTTCGGATGAACCCGGCCCTTCGCGAAATGACGTTCAATCGGGCCCCGACGCAGGAAATCCGCCGCCAGGCGCGGCTGCTGGGCATGCGAACCCTGTTGGAAGACGGTGTCGACAAGGCGTGTCGGGGAGTAACGACACTGGAAGAAGTACTGAGCATTTGCCATCACGAGGCCGACGTGGCGTAACACCGCTCGCGGCTTAGCGCTAATCGACGAGTCACTTGGAGGACATGTGAGTACCAGTTCATCACCACTTATCGACAAGTTACTCACGACGGTCATTCAGCTCAAGGCGAGCGACTTGCACATTTCCGTCGGGCAACCGCCGGTGTTGCGACACCACGGCCGCATGCGCCGCCTCGACACGAAAGTCCTCGACAGCGACGATACCACGGCACTCATGAAGAGCATCACGCCAGACCGTTGTCAGCAAGAGCTTCAGGAAAAGGGCGGCGCCGACTTCGCTATCGCGTACAGCAATTGCCGTTTCCGCTGCGCCATTTTCAAACAGAAAGGCACCATCGGCATGGTGCTCCGCCGCATTCCTAACGAATTCTTGACGTTCGAACAGATTGGCATGCCCGAGGCGATTCGCCGCCTCATCGTTCGGCCACGCGGTTTGCTCCTCGTCACAGGCCCCACGGGATCCGGCAAGACGACGAGCCTCGCCAGCATGTGCAATTTTCTCAATGAGAACTACGATCGGCACATGGTCACGATGGAAGACCCCATCGAGTATTATCACACGCACAAGAAATGCACGGTGAACCAGCGCGAAATCGGGGTCGACGTGCCTGACTTTCCCGAGGCCATCCGCCGAGCCTTGCGTATGGACCCTGACATTATTCTCGTCGGTGAAATGCGTGACCTGGCCACGATCCACGCGGCCATCGAAGCGGCGGAAACTGGCCACATCGTCTTCGCCACGCTGCACACCTCCGGAGCGGCCAGCACGATCAACCGCGTCATCGACGTGTTCCCGCAAGATCAGCAGGACCAGATTCGTACGCAATTGTCAGTCGCCCTCATGGGAGTCTTGTCGCAGGCGTTGTTGCCCCGAAAGCCGGAGGGCCTGGTGGCCGCCTACGAGATGATGGTGGTGACACCCGCCATCCAAAACCTCATTCGCGAAAACAAAGTCTACCGTATCGATTCCACGATTCAGACCGGCCGCAAGGAGGGCATGTTCCTTCTGGACGAAAGCTTGTACCGCCTGTGGAAGGACGGCATTGTCGACAAGGAAGAAGTGCTCTTGAAGAGTTCCAAGCCACAGGAACTCGCCGCCAAGATCCAGCTCTCCGAGAAAGGCCTGCTCGAAGGCGAGGAAGACGAAGTCGAAGACGAGGACGAAGGCGAGGGCGCGGGCGAGGATGAGTACGAGGAAGAAGACGAGGAAGAGGAAGAAGAAGAACGGCCGCGAAGTAAAAAACGCCGCTAGCAAAGGCCAGCGATTGCAATCGGTGGGCTTCGAGGAAGCACATGTCTACTCCCAATCCGGGTCAACCCAAAAAGCCAACGCCGGTCGCCGGCAAGACGCCGCCGGGCAAACCGGGTGTGAAACCGCCTGTCGGCAAAGCGCCGCCGCCAGGCGCTAAGCCGACCGCCAAGCTTCCGCCGGGAAAGAAACCGCCGCCGCCCGGAAAAAAGGCGCCGCCGGAGCCCGATTCGGGCGGGCATCGCAAGATCGGCCAAATCCTCATCGACCTTGGCTTCATCGACGACGATCAGCTCTGGGAGATGCTCGACGAGGCCAAGAACAGCGGACAACCTACCGGCCAGGTGGCGATTTCCCGTGGACTCATCAACGACGAACAACTCTTGCAGGCCTTGGCCGAGCAGCAAGGGATGAAGGTCGTCAGCCTGGAAGAAACCAAGCCGACTCCGGACGCGCTGCTTCTCGTTCCGGAAACGATGGCCAGTGTCTACAAGGTACTGCCGCTTTCCGTTAAGGACGGCGTCTTGACCGTCGCCACAGGTGACCCATCCGCCCGAACCGCGATGGATGACCTTCGCAACTTCCTCGGAGTGAAGGAAGTCGTGGCGGTTGCCGCCCCGGCCAAGGACATCGAAGAGGCCAGCGCCAAGGCTTACGCCGGCAAGGAAGAAAGCATCCTGGACCTCATTCAACAGCTGGAACAAGACAGCGAACTCGGAAGCAAACTCTCTCGCCGGGAAACGAGCATCGACCTGGAAAGCCTGATGGAAATCCAGGAAGCGGCCCCGGTTCGCAAGCTGCTCAACATGGTCATGCTCATGGCCATCCGCGATCGTGCCAGCGACATTCACTTCGAACCGTTCGAAGAAGAATACAAGATGCGTTATCGTTGCGACGGCATACTCATGGAGTTGGTGCCGCCGCCGCGACACCTGGCCATGGCGATCGCCAGCCGCATCAAAGTAATGGCCAACCTGGACATTGCCGAGCGACGTCTGCCCCAGGACGGCCGCATTGAACTGAACGTCGGCGGCAATCCGGTCGACCTGCGCGTAAGTGTCCTTCCCACGATGTTCGGGGAAAGCGTCGTCATCCGCGTTCTGGACCGCACGGTCGTCCATCTCGATCTCGACCGCATCGGCATGCCGGCGGTCGTGCTGAATCCGTTCCGTGAGCTCATCCGGAAACCTAACGGCATCGTCCTCGTCACCGGGCCAACGGGCTCCGGCAAGACCACGACGCTGTACTCGGCCCTTAGCGAGCTGAACGAGATCACCGACAAGATCATCACCACGGAAGATCCGGTCGAATACGAAATCGACGGCATCGTTCAGGTGCAGGTGAACTCCGAGATCGGCGTGACCTTCGCCAGTTGTCTCCGCTCGATTTTGCGGCAAGACCCGGATAAAATCCTTATCGGGGAGATTCGCGACCTGGAAACGGCCCAGATCGCTGTGCAAGCTTCGCTCACTGGCCATATCGTGTTCAGCACGCTGCACACCAACGATGCGCCGACCAGCATCACGCGCTTGCGCGACATGGGCGTCGAGCCGTATTTGATCACCGCCACCGTCGAGGGCATCCTGGCTCAACGGCTGGTGCGGAAGATTTGCGAGGATTGCCGAACCGAATTCGAGCCGAGCGCGGAAGCGCTCATGGAGCTCAACCTTCGCCCCGCCGACGTGAAGGGAAAGAAGTTCTACTTCGGCCGAGGCTGTGGCCGCTGCAACAACACCGGCCACAAGGGCCGCACCGGGATCTTTGAGCTTGTCATCATGAACGATCAACTGCGCGACATGATCTCCAGCGGCGCCTCCACCGACCAGCTCTACACGTACTGCCGGGACCAAGGCATGACCACCCTCCGCGAATCCGGCCTCGACGCCATCTTCGCGGGCAGAACCAGCATCGATGAGGTCGTGCGCGAGACCGTGCTTGATGAGGAGGGATGAGGAAGGTTGAGAATTCAGAATTCAGAATTCAGAATTCAGAATCAAACAGGAAGACAGGATGGGAGCTCAGACGTTTCGAGATGTGGAGGTTTGGAAGAAGGCTCATCAGTTTGTTTTGGGAGTGTATCGCTACACGGAGACGTTTCCGAAGCACGAGCGCTATGGACTATCGGTTCAGTTTCGAAGGGCGGCGGTTTCGATCGCTGCGAACATTGCTGAAGGATTTCGCAAGAGAGGTGGTGCCGATAAACTGCGATTCTACAACATCGGCCAAGGGTCGCTTGAGGAATGTCGGTATTACTTAATTCTTGCCCAAGACCTTGGATACGTTGACAACGAAAAACAAAAGGAGCTTCTGGAAGAAGTAAGCCGGATGCTAGAAGCGTACATTCGCTGCATTCGAGAGACGCCGGTTTGAGATCTGAATTCTGAATTCTGAATTCTGAATTCTGCGAGAAAAACATGCCAACCTACAAATTCGAAGCGATGGATACGCAGGGCGACGAGGTGAAGGACTCGGTTGACGCCCCGAGCGAGGACGAAGCTCAACAGAAGATCAAGCAGATGGGCTACTTCGTGACCAAGATCACCGAAGTGGCCCAGCAGAAAAAGAAAGGCAAAGGCAAGGGCAAGGGCAAGGGCAAACGCCGGAAGTCGTTCACCATCGGCGGCGTCTCGTCGAAGCAGCTGTGCACGTTCACGCGCCAATTCTCCACGCTCCAAGACGCCGGTTTGCCGGTGCTCCGCAGTCTGAAGATCCTCGAACGCCAGATGAAGCCCGGCGTCCTCAAGAACTCGCTCATGGACGTCGTGGATGATGTCGAATCCGGTAGTACCCTGAGCGAGGCATTCGGGAAACACCCGAAGTGCTTCGATCGGCTTTATGTCAACATGGTAAAGGCGGGTGAGGCCGGCGGCGCCCTCGAAGTCATCCTGCAACGTCTGGCCGACTTCAAGGAAAAGGCCCAAAGCCTCAAACGCCGGGTCCAGGGCGCGATGGTTTATCCCGTCGTGGTCATCCTCGTGGCTTTCGGCATTTTGACGTTCATCATGATCTGGATCATCCCGAAGTTCGAGGCAATCTTCAAGGAATTCTCCTTGAATTTGCCGTGGATGACCAAGTACCTCATGAAGACTTCGGCATGGTTCGTGCAATACTGGTATTTGTTGCCGGTCGTTCCCGTGGCGATTTGGCTCCTGTTGAAGCTGATACGCCTGCACCAAAAGGGGGCCTACGCCTTAGACTGGCTGAAATTGCGCATCCCCATTATGGGAGGGCTGATAGAGAAAACCACGGTAGCCCGCACGACCCGCACGCTCGGCACCCTCGTGGCATCCGGCGTGCCAATTTTGGAAGCGCTGCACATTGTGAGGGAAACTTGTACTAACATGGTGTTTGAGCGGGCGTACCAAAGGGTCTACGAATCGATCCGCGAAGGCGATACGATTGCCGCGCCGCTCAAGGCCGCCCGCATCGTCGACGACATGGTCGTCAACATGATCGAAGTCGGCGAGGAAACCGGCGACCTCGATACGATGCTCTATAAGATCGCCGACGTTTACGACGAGGAAGTCGATGTCTTGGTTGAGAGCTTGATCAGCGTCCTGGAGCCTTTGATGATCGTCATCCTGGGCTTCATCATCGGCTTCATTGTTATTTCGCTGTTCTTGCCGCTGATTAAGTTGCTTGAGGGCTTGAGTAAGTAGTTGTCAGTTGTCAGTTGTCAGTTGTCAGTTGTCAGTACGGAGTACTGTGTACTGCACTGGGAGTACTACTATGCAATTCCGCGACAGCCGGATTCGAGCGCGTTCGGCGTTTACGCTAGTCGAACTGTTGACGGTCATTGCCATCATCGGCGTGCTGGTAAGCCTGCTGATGGCGGCGGTGTTCAAGGTGGCCGGCAAGGGGGAGGAAGTCAACGTTCGCAGCGACATTAGTCAATTGTCGCAGGGAATCACGGCATTCATGACGAAGTTCAACCTCACCGACCCACCGCCCAGTCGGCTATTTCTCAGCAGCAACAAGAACGATTACTTCGTTACACCGGGTGGCCCCCTCAAGCCTGGTGTCTTCCAGGATTCCTACGAATACCTGATGCGCGTCTGGCCTCGACTGGACTGGAGTGGCGCTGCCGGACCGATCAGATGGAGCCTTGTTAATGCAGGACCTGTTGAACTTCAAGGCCATGAATGCCTTGTTTACTTCCTCGGAGGCATACCGACTGCGGTGCCTACTCCCGGAGTTCTCGGTTTCTCTAATAATCCGCGAAATCCCACGACTCAAGGGGGTGAGCGATTCACATTCTTTGAGTTCAACACCAGTCGGTTGCTTGATCCCGACGTGGGGGAGGGTACGGCGAATGGTTATTACTCTTACCGAGATGCTTACAACAAGATGCCATATGCGTACTTCAGTTCTTACAAGAAAGACAACCGCTACAACAGATATTTCGCCGTTCTGGGAAATAGCGACTGCGTGAAACTGAAAGACCCATTGAATCCCAACGCTCCCATAGTTTGGCCTTATGCATTCACACTTGGCTCGTCGGCACGTTATCTGAAACCGGACACGTATCAGATTGTCTCAGCGGGGTCGGATGGGATATTCGGGTCCGGCACGATTCCGCCAAGTGGCCTCCCCGTGTGGAACCCGAAGCAGGCGATGTACCCGGCGGGGTCGGGCGGATACGACGACATCTCCAATTTCCACGATAAACTCCTCGGTATTCCGGATTGATGTGAAAGAGGAAATGCTGTGAACAGAGCAGCGAGTATTAATCGTTCCGCATTTACGCTGATGGAACTCCTGGTCGTTATCACGCTGATTGGGATTCTGGCGGCGCTGGTGGCGTCCGCGACCATGCGTCTCGTTGGCGTTCAAGAAGGAAAGACGACCGAGACGAATCTCCTCAAGCTCTACAGCTTGCTCGATCAACATTGGAAAGCGGTTATTGCGAAGGCAAATAGCGATACCAAGATTCCTCCGTATGCGATCTTCCTGGCGAGCTATGACGGCAACCCGAACAATCCGAACAACGCCCAGGACTCGAACATTCTGCGGCGCACCGCGTTATTCACGTAAAGCTCTCCCTTCAGCAACACTTTCCGGTGAGAATCTTCGATCTAAAGGGATCGCCTGAACATCTCGCGGATTACCCGAGATTGGCAGTCTTCATCGAGGCGGCAAAGCCCACCACGAAGTTGAGCACCACAGAAATGTCGTCCGCTCTTCTCTATCTGTCGCTCAAACAAGTGCGGAGCGGTGTCACGATGGACGCCGACACGATCCTGAATGCCATGACGTTGCTGCCCGTTCAGCGCGTCAACGGGACCGACATTCCGGAAATGAAGATCATCGCGGACAGCTGGGGTAAGGCGATCGTTTTCAGTCGTTGGCCGACGGATGATTTGGAGTTGAACAAGAATGGGCCGGAGACGGGACCGTGGCGAGACCCCGAAGACCCGACGGGTACGCTTTCCGATCCACTGTGGATCAAGCCGCAGCCCTCGACATATGCCAAATTCAGCCAGATCGCGCACGATACCGGCAGTCAAATGTCCTTCAAGCTCACGCCGGTGCTGATGTCGGCGGGGCCCGACAAGGAATATGGGTTAGTCACACTCGACAACAGTCCGCAGCAGTGGGGATCGAAGCCCTTTGCATCGTTGAAGCCCGACAAGACTAATCCTGACCCCGTTATTGCCAACGGCACTAACGACAATATCTACTCCTACCGACTTCGCCTGGGAGGGAGCGGCAACTGATGCGCATTCCTCGCACCGAACGGCCAGGCTTCACTCTGGTTGAGATGTTGGTGGTGATCATCATCATCATGATCCTGGCTACACTCACGGTCGCCATCGCGCCGAAAATCTCGGGGGAACAGAAACTCTCGAAGGGCGCCGACCAGGTTCAAGGTGTGCTGTTGCTGGCCAAGAGCCGGGCCAAGCGCGACCACATTCCGACGGGCGTGCGGCTCATCCCCGATCCGAACAATCCGTTACACGTCCGCGAATTGCAGTACGTGCAACAACCAGATGATTTCGTTGGCGGATCAGTCGAACTAGTAACGGTCGGCACGCCGCCGAACATTCGGATATTTGTGCGTGGTACAGGGATTGACTTCACGGGTGGATTTAACAATCCCCTCGTCTATCCAGTGCAGATAGGTGATCATGTTGAAATAAAGGGCGGCGGGATGGTGCATCGAATCAAGAGTCCGCCACTTACCTTGCCAGGGCAGTATACGCAAGTAGAAGTAGAGCCCATATTGCCGCCTCCCCATTATGTTCATCCGACGGAAGATTATCGCATCATTCGCCAACCGCGCGTCTTGATCGGCGAGACCCCGATGCTCTTAGCGCAGGACATTATTATCGATACGAATTCAAACCTAGTTCACGGCAACGCACTTCCGAGTATTCCGGGTGCTCCGATCGACATCATGTTCGCGCCGTCTGGTTCGCTTGTGAACGCGCCAGGGATTAGCAGCTTCGTGGCCCTTTGGGTTCGTGACGTAACTGCCGACCCTTATCTGGGACTTCCGCATTTTGGCGGCGACCCGATCATCGTTTGCGTCCACAAGCGTGCCGGGTTCATCGCGGCACACCCGGTTGACAAGACCGACTACGGGCCGCCGGTGCCATACCAACCGTATAAGTTCGCCAACGACGGCAAATCGTCGGGGTTGTGAGAATCGTTTATTATGACCCAACGTAACGGTACGACACTGACCGAAGTCTTGGTCGCGATCTTCATCATGGCGATCGGGATGATGTCGCTTCTGACGCTCTTCCCGGTCGGCGCGCTCAGCATGGCGCAGGCGGTCCGGGACGAACGGGCGGCCCAGGCGGCGGCTAACGCTGCGGCAATTGCGGAGGCGAAAGGTTTGCGGCACGACCAGCGCGTCGAAGGCTGGTTCAAGCGGATGGAAGACCCTGACCCGAACAGTCTTTTCTACGCCTATTCGCTGGCGCGATACATGACGCCACCCTACGACGGTCCGAGCTATCCGATTTTTGTCGATCCGCTCGGGGACTATTCGCTCGCGCCACCCAGCGACCTCGGCAAACCCGCGAATCCGCAGTTGATCGGCATCCCACGAACCGGCGTCAGCTATGTGAAGCCCGTCCCACTACCACAGAACTTTCAGCAATCGTTGAGCCGATGGTTTGGGCTTCTGGATGACATGACCTACGTCGATCCGGCGGCTTATCCACAGTATGGCGTGCCAACGGTAAGCCCGACCGATCTGGTGCAGCGTGAAGGCCGTTATTCGTGGACTTATCTGCTCCGCCGGCCGCGCTTCCGCGACCCGAGCGTCGTCGATATGACGGTGATCGTTTACAACGCGCGAAGCCAGGTGGTGCCGTTCGGTGAACAGGTTTTCGCCGACGCGGCCAATCCCGTCATCTTCGACCCGACAACCAACGTCGTCACCGTTCGCTACGGCGCCATGGGAAAACCCCGGCCCGATATTCGCAAGGGCCAATGGATCATGGACGCGACGGTACAGAAGCGGGCCGGCGTCCTTGGAACCGTTCCCGATCCGCGCGGCTATTTCTATCGCGTCGTTTCGGTGACAGACAACGGCACCGCGCTGGCCCTGGAATTGCAGACGCCGCCTAAAGGCGATCCAACTGCCCCGCCCAACCCACTGAGCATCATGGTGTTCCTGGACGGCGTCGTCGAAGTATTCGACAGAGGCGGCGGCTGGCAACCGTGAGCCAAGGTCTCCAGCGCTTGTTGCATCAACCGCAGTCGACAGAGGGTAGGGAATGGGCGAGATGCACGTCGGCCTAACGGTCCGACGCTCGCCTTTATCTTCAATTGGCGAGCGTCGCGGCGTCAGCGCGACGTGATGGTACACAAACCAAAAGGGCATTTCCCGGCCGGAATTGTCATAGGGTAGAAATGCTATGAGACACGCCGGAAAACAATTGTCACCTCGCCCCGCCTTCACGCTGGTGGAGCTAATGGTCTCCCTGGCGCTGATTATGTTCATCATGGCGATCCTGTCGCAGGCGTTCGTGACCGGAATGGACACTTTCCGGGACATGAAGGGCATCGGGGACATGGAAGAACGGCTGCGGTCGGCGACGCAGATTCTCCGCCGCGACCTCGCCGCCGACCACTTCGAAGGCCGCCGCCGGCTAAGCGATGTGAACTTCTGGAACGCCCCCGTCCGCGAGGGGTTCTTTCACATAAAGCAGGGCACATTTCGAAGCCCGACAGGTCCGAATGCGTGGAACGAAGGAAGTGATGCCGACGGCAATACATCAGGCCGGGCCACGGATCACGTGCTGCACTTTACCTCCAAGTTACGCGGCAACTCACGTGAGTCCGTGTTTGCGGCCACCGTGCTGGCCAACTCCCCGGTTTTCGGCGCGGGGACTTTCGTTGGCCAGTCTCCGATTTTTCAAGACCCGATGCCAACGCCTCTGCCGCAGACGTGGACGTACCATAGCCCTTGGGCCGAGATTGCGTACGTCCTGAAGCCGACTGGCGTGCTTGCCGGCAGCACTCCGTTGGGCGCGCTGTACCGGTTCCAGCGGGTGATGGTGCCGAATAACACCAAGCTCAATTGGCCCTCGCCGGCTCCCGCTGCTTGGTACATCGGCCATGTGGAAATGGCCTGCTTGCGAAACCCGCCGGGTTTTAACGGCCTCTACTTTGTTACACCAAACTCCGTCGCCGGTGATGTTTACACGACGCCAATCCGCTCGGTGGATCTTACGACCAAGGATGGCGAGTCCTTGTTGCTCACGGATGTCATTTCATTTGACGTGCGTGTGATGAAGTACGTCTTCCCGACGCCAACTAATGCGGGCGGGCTTGATAGCGACTTCTTCGATCTGCCCGGGGCCGCGGAGCCGATGAGTTTTGATACCTACGTAGCGCAACCAGGATCGCCGCCCGGCTACCTGATCAAAGCCCTGCAAATCTCCATCCGCGTCTGGGACAGCAAGACCCAACAGACGCGGCAGGTGACGATTGTGCAAGATATGTAGTGAAGATGAGAATTCAGAATTCAGAATTCAGAATGGGAACAAGACGAATACAGATCGAACGACAAATCATTCGAACGCATGGACGGCATTTTTGAGTTTCTTTGATTCTGAATTCTGAATTCTGAATTCTGAATTCTCCGGAGTAAACCATGTTCGTATCGACCGCCAAAGAAACCCGCCGCGGAATTATTCTTCTGATCGTGCTGGCGCTGCTTACTTTGTTCGCCATTGTGGGCGTGAGTTTTGTGATGTATGCCGGGTCGATGGCGACGAGTGCGCGGAATGCACGGGAGGCCGAGACGCAGATTCAGCCGGACATGGATCCGGAGTTGCTGTTTTCGTGGTGGCTCTCCAAGTTCATTTTCGACGAAGACGACGTGCACGGCGTCTACTCCGCCATGCGCGGGCACAGCGTCGCGCGGACGATGTTCGGACAGGATGCCAACATCACGCAGACGCCGACGGGACAGGCGGTGTTTCAGACCAAGCCGACGAACACGGTGCCCTATAACGGCATCGGCCGGCTGCATCACGGTTTCGGCCCGCTTTGGAACGAATTCAGTAAAAACCCAAATAACCCCATTGATGAATGGCAGTTTCCAAACTACACCTATCATGCGGCCGATAAGGTGTTCCGCGATCCGGAGCGGCATTATTTTTTCTTTGATCCCGCCAACCCGACCGCCCCCCCCGTATTCCGCCCTAATCCATTTCAGCCATATCCGGCGAACACTTATGTTCCATTCAACGCCTCGTATACGTATCCAGATCTCAACAATATGTTCCTAGGCGCGGTGAAGGCGGGTGGCTTCACGGCCGGTGGGCAAAGTGTGCCGCCGGGGGCGGTGTTGACGCAGTCGTTCCATCGCAATTGGCTTTTCGGCGGAACGAACCCCGTGACAAGTCGGCCTTTTCTCTTGCACGACCAAAACAACCCCAACTGGCGCAACCCGCTGGGCAAGTACAAGATACTTCGTCCCCGGCCGCACGATCAGTTGTTACCCGGTCAAACGGTGCCGGAGTTCCCATATCCCGAAGACGCCGGGGGTGACGTCAAGAATCTTCGCGGCTCGCCCGGTCTGGTCTACCAAGACGACGCGGGCAACTACGTACTCGCCAACAACGACAGCATTTGGATGGACCTGGGCGCACCGGTGATGGTGAACGCTGATGGGACAAAATACAAGCCGCTCTTCGCGCCGCTCATCATCGACCTGGATAACCGGGTCAACCTCAATGTGCACGGGAATATTCGGGCCCAGCCACCTGTGACGCCGAACAATCCGAATCCCCAACCGAACACGACACACCTTTCGAATGAAGGATGGGGTCTGTGGGAAGTGAATCTAGAGCAGGTGTTGAATCGCGAATTGACATTGCCCCCTGGGCAGCAGCCCCGCCCGCCATTCGAGTGGACGAATCTGTTCCGCAGGTTCTCGAACCCGACGATGATTGGCAGGTACGGTGGCGTGGACATGGTCCCACCGCCGGCGCCCAAAACACTTCATCCCTACGGTTTTCCGATTACACAGCCGTATGCGACGCAGACGGCCAGTGCTGGCACTGCGCCACATTTTTATGCGTCGGTCGATCTCGATGCTTGTACGGGGGCCAATTTCGTTGCAACCAGCCCGGTCAAGAGTCCAACCGCTCCCAATGCGGCCGGGGATCCGACGTACAACATTCCGGCTTGGTTCTTTAGCCCTTTCCCGGCCTTTCCCCCGGGTTATCTACACTTGGACAATACGCTGGAGCGGCAGCGTCACCCGATGACGTTCAACTTTTTCAACCCGCAACGAGATCAGTCTACGACCCCAGCGACATATGACTCCGTGCTCCCGATTTCGAACATGGAAGCGCTGTTGCGTTACGGTGAAACCAACTCGCCGGGCCTTACCTCCGAGCTGTACCGGAGTTGCGGGACTAACTTTGACCCGACGGCGGTTTCCCCACCCAACGTGTTCGACGCCGCGAGGCGGCGGCAACTTGTAACTACACACAGCTTCGGCTACGACCGAGCGGGCGTCACGGCGTGGGCTTGGAATCCGAACTTCAGCGGGCCGAACCCCAATTATCCGAATCCAAGCCAGTACCACATGCCAGGCATACCTGATACGCCCGACCTGTTTCCAAAGGGGGCCGGGCCGATACCGTTCCCCAACCTTGCCGAACGTCAAACCGGTGTGGTATCGCCCGGCAGTGAATTCCAGCCGGACTGGCGTGCCGTGACTGCGGCCATTCGCCGCGTGGACCTGAATCGACATCTGACGCCGTATCCGCCTCTGCCGAAGGCGGTTCCGATGCCGGCAGACGTGCAGTACGGCCCATATGATACGGCTAACGCCGCGCAGATGGCTCAGGTCAACGCCGCACAGAATTCGCGACAACAGTTCGCACAAGACATTTTCATGGTGTTGGTAGAGGCAACGGGGGCTTACAACTTGCCTCGCGCCGAAGCGACGCCGCCGCCGACGTTGGAGCAGGCAAAGGCGTTGCGTTGGCTGGCCCAGTTGGCGGTCAACATCGTCGATTACATCGACTCAGACGACATCATGACGCGTTTCACGTGGACGGCCACCGATGTCCAGGGCCATATCGCGGCCAACCATGCGGCCGAAGTGAATAGCCCTTACGTGTTTGGGACGGAATTGCCGCGCGTTGTGTTGAATGAAGTTTATGCGGAGTACAAGTACCCCACGCCCACGGACAAGACCCAGGCCGACGTGGACGTGTGGATCGAAATGCACAATCCATTCCTGCTCGGCAATCCCAATCCTGATCCAAATGATCCAAATACCGGACCGCAGGATAAGCTTGGCGACGCGTTCGTTCTCGATCGGAATCGCGGCACGGCCTGGCTGCATTGGCCGAAACCAGCGCCGGCGCCCAAGTCCAACTTCCGCGTCATGTTGTGCAAGGCCGATCAGTACGTTACCACGTCGACCACCGGTGGCCAGGTGGACAAAGGAATGCGCCAGCCGCTCAATGTGTTTGGCTCGCCCGAAGCGGCTTATGCGGGCACTGATCTGGTTCTTCGTGACGGCCAGGGGAACCCCTGTATCGTGGACAATTTCCATGACCCGGCGTATTCAAGTGCGGCTATGATTTTGCCTGCCGACGGCGCGTACACGACGAACGGCTCGGCACAGGCGAACATCCAGCGGGCAAACAATGGGTTCTACGTATTAGGCCCACAAGGAAAACCGTTCCCTAACAACAACGAACAAGCCCAGTTTCTTCCCGTTGCGACGCATTCGCATCCCCGGATGACGTTCCGCATGCAGACAACGGATCCCGACGGAGGCGGTCCACAAGAACCGGTTCCACAAGAACGGTTCATGATCGTGCTGCAGCGGCTCGCAAACCCCTATTTGCCGGCCGACGACGCGGTCAATCCGTGGATCACGATCGACTACATTAACACGTTCCAGATGTCGTTCGATCCGCACAATCGGGGGGTGGAGGCGACGAACATAGCCGAGCGGCGTTCGTTGGGGCGAACGCAGCCGTACCGGGCCAGCCCGCTCGTCGGCAACTCCTACGTGGCGCAGAATCCGACGACTTCGCGTCCCCGTCAGCCGAAGAACTCTTTCTTCCGACATAACGGCGCCCCGGACACGCCAACGCCCACGTTGGGTACCCTCGAAGTGCCGTTCCTCTGGCTGCCGCATCTCGACCGCCAACTGATCAGTCCGATGGAATTGCTGAGCGTGTCGGCCTACAAACCGCATGAGTTGCTCCAACAGTTCCACACGCCGATGGAAGGCCTGTACGCACACCGGGCGCCCTGGTTTGACCAGACGACGCGACTGTATCGTGCATTCGAGTTTCTTCACACGCACAGTCGGGCAGCCGGGGTTGCCTCGGGCGGCCGACTTGCCGGACAGATCAACCTGAACACCGTCTGGGACGAGGAAATCCTGCAAGCGCTGTGCGACGCACAGCAGGGTAACGCGTTCACGGCTCCCGATGTCTCGGCGTCGTTCGCGCGGTTGCTCCAGCTCCGTTCCGCAACCGCACAGGCGGCTGGGCAACCACCGTACCTTATTGGCGGCGACGACCGGCCGTTCCTGGGGATGGGCGCGGGTTATGCAATGGGTGACGGGACTTTCCAGGTTAGCGGGACGCCGGTTCCGCTCGGCGCCGGCATCGATTCGCAGCACCCAACTCGCGGCACCGGCATCAACGATACATTCCTGCGAAGCGCCAGCCTCACGGCCGACACAATGGGGCCGGAGGGCGGCTGGAAGATCGGCGATGCTGGAAATACTCGGCGGCTGTTCAATCCGGACCTCGACAGCCCAGAAGCCCCCACACCGCCGCCGCTCCGCGACCAGATGCTTACCAAGCTGTTCAATAACGTGACCACGCGAAGCAACGTCTTCGCCGTCTGGGTGACCGTAGGATTCTTCAGAGTGACCGACGATTCGACTCGTCCCGTGAAGCTCGGTGCGGAGATTGGCAAGGCGGAAGGACGGAACAAGCGTCACCGCCTTTTCGCGATCGTCGACCGCACAAATTTGACGATCGATCCGGTAACCCCGACGTTGCCCGGAGGTCCGCCGATTTGCCTGTCGGCCGAGTATTACGTTACTGACCCACAATCGCCGCCAAGCGATCCGCCTTGGTTCCACATTGCCGGCGCGACCTACGTCAATGGTTCGACAGAACCGGACGGGTTACGCGGCCTGGTCGGCTATTACGAAGGACATCGATGGAAACTTGCCTTTGACCCGTCGCCAGGCGGCGCCAATTCGACATGGGTGACGACCGAGTACGGACTTGTCGCCGAGGATCCGACCATCGATACATCAGCCACGCAATGGAAAGTAGCCGGCGTCGCGGAGGCGCCGGGCCCCGGCGGCGTGCCGATTGTCCAGTTCGTCAACCCAACCGGCACCCCGTTTGTGCCGCATTCGAGCCCGTTCCTGGTCATGCCGGGCCCCGGTCCGGCCAAGTTGCCGCCCAGGCCTGGTAATCCCGGCCCGCAATCCCGCTTCAACCCGCGCGAGTACCCGTGGGTGGTGCGTTACTTCAGCATCATTCAGTAACAGAGAAGAGCGTCCATCTATCATTCGGGAGTGCCGGTCGCTGACCGGCATCCCCTGCGTCTTTACGGCGCCGTCCTTTTTTTGATTGCAGGGGCCGTAGGCGGCGGTTACCTTGGAACGTACGTTTACGGTTCGCAGCGACCGTTCGAACTCGCGGCGAAGGTGTTTCGCCCATCGGTCGTCGCCCACCCGTCTTGAAGACACCCGATCGGTGCCATGTTTGTTTCCCTAGGAGGAGAGTAATTCATGTCGGTTAAACTGACTCGTCGCCCCAAAGATAGATCTCGATGGTCGTTCTGCCCGCGGCTGGAGTCGCTGGAGGATCGGCGACTTCTGGCGGTCGTAACGAACATCAACGATGCTGGGGCGGGCTCCTTGCGGCAGGCGATCCTGGACGTGAACGCCAATCCGGGCCTGGACACAATCAGCTTCAGCATTCCCGGCGTGGGGGTGCAGACGATTCAACCGCTTTCACAGCTTCCCTCGATTACGGCGGTCGGTGGGCCTGTCGTCATCGACGGCGAGACCGAGTTGCCGGACGGGTACGTCGAACTCAGCGGTCTCATGGCCGGGGCCGGGGCAACCGGACTCACGATCCTCGCGGGTAATAGCACTGTCAGAGGGATGGTGATCAACCGCTTCACGAACGGCATCACCCTTTCCGGCGGCGGCAACAATGTTCTTACCAATAACCGGATTGGCACCGACGTCGCCGGCACGATTGCTCTTGCCAACGTTCAGTTTGGCATTTCGATCGTAAGCGGTTCGGAAAACAACGTCATCGGCGGGACTGTTGCCAACACGCGGAATTTGATCTCAGGGAACGGCAGCGCCGGCATTAGCATCGGCACGAAAAACAATTTGGTTCTCGGCAATCTCATCGGCACGAACGCCATCGGGACGGGGGCCATCGGCAACGGCATCGGCATTCGTGTCTTCGGCGGAACGACGAACACGATCGGCGGCACGATCGTCGCTGTGCGGAACATCATTTCCGGCAACAACAGCGACGGAATCGCGATTTCGTCCAATGGAAAGGACAACCGGATTTGGGGCAATTTCATCGGCGCCGACATCAACGGCACGGTTGGATTAGGCAATGGCAACGGAATCTCCATGGCGGCCGGTTCGGACAATAATATCGTCGGCGGGACTCTGAACGGCGAAGGAAACTTGATTTCCGGCAACAAGAGCAGCGGCATCTCCATTTCGAGCATTGGCAATCGCGTGGAGGGGAACCGTATCGGCACCGAAGTGACCGGCACTGCCGCCCTTAATACTCTCCCCAATACGAATAATTTGCACGGCATCACTATCGCGTCCGGTGCGAACAACATCATCGGCGGCACGATCGTCGAAGCGCGGAACTTGATTTCCGGGAACCTGAGCGACGGCGTCAACCTTTCCGGCACCGGCAACAAGGTGTGGGGCAACTACATCGGCACCGATCTCACCGGCACCTATGCCGTGGCGAACATCCGTAACGGTGTAACGGTGACCGGCACGGCGAGCAATAATGAAATCGGCGGCACGGTTATGGATATCACGGATGTTAACGTCTCGCGCAACATCATTTCGGGCAACAAGAACGACGGCGTCGCTCTCATCGGCTCCAACGTGCAGAACAACATCGTCAGCGGAAACTACATCGGCCCGAATCCCACCGGCGCGCAAATTGTCACTGACGTCACGGGAACGATTACACTGGGCAACGAAGGCAACGGCGTCACCTTACTCGACGGCGCCAAAAACAATACCATCGGTGGCACGCACGTCATTAACCTGGTTCATGCGTCCCGAAACATCATCTCCGGCAACGGCGAAATCGGCGTCCACATGCTCAACCTGGATGCTTTTCGCACGACGAACAACAAGGTTGAAGGCAACTACATCGGCACCGACGTGACGGGCACCGTTCCGCTTGGTAACGACCGCGGTGTGGCGATTTCCGGCGCCGCAACCTTCAACACTATCGGCGGCACGACGGCCCAAGCGCGAAACCTCGTTTCCGGCAACACCGGCTATGGCGTCGGCATATTCGACCGCTTCACCAGCAACAACAAGGTCGAGGGGAATTTCATCGGCACCGATGTGACCGGCACCCTGGCCCTGGGCAACGGCGACGGCGTTCACGTTTTCGGCGCGGCTTCCAACAACACCATCGGTGGAACGACGCCCCGAAACCCCCAGGTCGCTGACCTTACCAATGTCAGCCGAAACCTGATTTCCGGCAACACCAACAACGGATTGCGGATTTACGACACGGACACGTCGGCCAACAAGATTCAGGGGAACTTCATCGGCACCGACGTGACGGGTACGCTGGCCCTGGCTAACGGAAACGGTGTGCAATTCGACGGCGGCGCGACGGCCAACCTTCTCGGTGGAACTATCGTGGCCGGCGACCTGGCTGGCACTGTGGTTCAAGCCGACTCGCGAAACGTGATTTCCGGCAACACGGGTTATGGCGTCGGCATGCTGGATAGCCACACTTCATTGAACCGGGTCGAGGGCAACTTCATCGGCACAGACGTTTCGGGAATCAAGGCGCCGACCGACTTGACTGGCACCATTGCCATGAGCAACCAAATCGGAGTGTCGCTTTACAACGGCGCCAACGGCAACATCATCGGCGGCACAGTGGTCGTGGATGATGTCAACCGGAGTGCCAATGTGATCTCCGCCAACCTCGGCGACGGTGTGGAAATCTGGGGCAAGAAGACCGACAGAAACGTTGTCCTGGCCAATTTGATCGGCACGGATTTGAGCGGTACGTTGGCGCTCGGCAACGGCGCTTTTTGCCTTCCCGTGCCTTGCGATTCCAGCGGAATCCACCTTTACTTCTTTGCCGCCAGCAATCAGATTGGTTGGCTGATTGATCCAAACGACCCGATGCAGACCATTGTCGTGGCCGGTAACACGATTGTTCATCATCCGTCGCACGGGATTTGGATTACGGAGGCGGCGACCCGGAACGTGCTCTACGGCAACTTCATCGGCACCGATAAGGAAGATAATCTGGCTCAACCCAACCTCGGCCACGGCATCTTGATCAACACGATCAATTTCGACAAGAAGACGACCGACAATGTTGTCGGCAGTAACCTGGCCGGTCGAGGGAACACGATTCGGAATAACGGCGACACGGTGGCCGGCGTCGGCGACGGCGTCCGCGTCGACAGCGGTGGGTTTGCGCAGTTTGCGGCCGCACGAAACGCCATTCGCGGCAATCACATCTCCGACAACGTCGGCATGGGCATCGACTTGGTTGGTACTGGACAGGGCGGAAACTTGCTGCAGAAGTCGCCGGACATCACCAGCGTTACCTATGACGGAATAAATGTGTCGGTCCATTTCGAACTCAACAGCACATTGCTGCCGCCGAATCCGACGGAGTTCGTACCGAACCGACAGTACAATGTTGACTTCTTCATTAGCCCGGGAACGCTTGCGGGCGCCGATTGCGACGGGTTCGGCGTCGGCGCGGAAGGCGAATTCTATCGCGTATCGAGACGCCCCATCACGGACCCCAACGGCGATTACTCAAGCGTTAACACTCCCCCCATGCCGCAGCCAGTCCTTATCCCGCTCTCTTTTCTCCAGCCGAATTCGGTGGTGACGGCAACGGTCACGGATCGAAGCGGAAACACATCGGAGTTCTCGCTGTGTATGCCGATTCCACCGTTTCCAATACCGACGCCACCGGAAAGACCGAGCACATCCGTCGTCGCGGACCTGCACCTGAATCGTCCCGGTGCGGACATCATCGTGACAGCGCAAGCGAAAGCGCCGATTCTGGCATCGACACGCGCTGGTGATAGCCGCGAGACAATGATGTCAAACAAAAACGATTTTGCCGAAGCGATGCATGGCGTTGTTCAGCGAAACCGCGCAAAAGAAAAGGCGCCGGAAACAAATATCGATTCTAATGATTTTCTCATGATTGACCTTTAGAATCGAAACAGTTGTGGTGAGCGTCAATGTTCACCACGGCAAATCGGCCTCTTCTCTGTTCCGGCCCCACCAACGAACTTCACGTTCCGCTGGTGGGGCTTTTTCTTTTGGCACACATCGCATAGCCCCAATGGCGAGCGTCGCAGCGTAAGCGCGACGTGACAAAATAAAAAAAGGCTCGTTTCGGTCGCGTCTGGGGTTTAACTTGGTAAGTAGGCACTTCGCCACAGGACGCGGCAGAGATCACATCATGCGAGCTTTGACACGACGCCATTCCTTAATCATTTCGCTGCTCGTAGTGTTTGTAGCCGGTTTCGACGTGCATGCGGAAAACACCAAGAAGATACAGGAAGCCGTTGATCGTGGCGTCAAGTATCTGAAATCGGCAAATATCGGTTTTGACATGCACGCCGTCGGGAAGTCGGCGTTGCTCGGATTGACGTTGTTGGAGTGTGGATTGCCAGCCGACGATGACGCCGTTGCAAGAGCCGCGGCGACCGTTCGTGATGCGGGCCCGATGTTGACGCACACCTATACGCTGTCGTTGGCGATCATGTTCCTCGATCGCCTTGGCGATCCGCTCGACGTGCCGCTCATCCAGGCTATGGGCGTGCGGCTGGCGGCGGGCCAAAATTCGTCGGGCGGCTGGGGCTACGAATGTCCCGGCGTCGAGGACGACGAAGTTCGCTGGCTGGCCAACGCAAGACAAGAGTTGAACGAACTGCGCGCCCAGAACAAGCTCCCGCCCAACCCCCGCAAGGAACGGCCCAAACTGCCGAAGGAGCTAACCGAACGGATGGCTCGATTGGCGCAACAACGGCAGCCTGCCCAGTTCGACAAAGTGTTTGGTCAGGATGACAACTCGAATACGCAGTTCGCCATTTTGGGATTATGGATCGCGCGGCGGCACGGTGTTCCGGTTGAGAAATCACTCGGCTTCGTCGAACAACGCTTCAAGCGAACACAAAACGCGGACGGCGGCTGGGGTTACCATGCCGGTGGATTCATGACCCTCACCACGCCGGCGATGACCTGTGCCGGTTTGCTTGGCCTGGCGATGGCGTACGGCAGCGCGAACGAGGCTGAGCTTCGTGCCGCGCTTCCGGGTGAAGCAAAGCGAACGGCAAGACCGGCGACGCCGCGGAATTTTGGCCGCGACCCCGCCGTGTTGGCAGGGCTCAATTGCCTGTCGACGGCCATCGGTGTGCCGGGTGTGAAGGTCGGCGTCCTGCCGCGTGACCAGGGAGGCAAGCTGTATTACTTTCTTTGGTCGCTGGAGCGCGTCGGTGTCAGTTACGATCTCAAGACCATCGGGCGGAAAGACTGGTATGGCTGGGGGTCCGATGTTCTCCTCCAACTCCAGTCGGATGACGGCTCGTGGGCGGGAGAATATGGTGGGATCGTTGACACCTCGTTCGCGCTGTTGTTTCTGAAACGAGCGAATCTCGCCAGCGATCTGACGGCGAGCTTGAAAGGGCGCGTGAAAGATCCCGGCGAGGTCACTTTGCGGGCCGGTGTCGGCGGGGAAGCCGTCCCAAAGGTCGAACGAGGCGACACCCCAAGCAATGACGCACCAATGGATGACGAAGCGGCGCGGTTGAAAAAGGAACTACTCGATGCACCGGCCGACCGGCGCGATGAAATGCTCGAGCGGTATAAGGATGCAAAGGGCGTGGCCTATACGCAGGCTCTCGTGTCTGCTATTCCGCAGCTTCCCGTGATGTCGAAGGGAAAAGCGCGAGATGCATTGGCCGAGCGGCTCATGCGCATGACCGCGACAACGTTGCGGGAGAGATTGCGCGATAAAGATCCAGAAATGAGGGTGGCAGCGGCCCGCGCTGCGCCGGCAAGGAAGACATCGCCCACGTACCGGACCTCATTTCTTTGCTCGAAGACCGCGAGGCGCTGGTAGTGCGCACGGCGCGATCGTCACTCAAGCATCTGGCGCGTGGAAAAGACTTTGGACCGGACGACGAGACCAAACCCGCGGACCGCACCCGCGCTGTGGAAGAATGGAAAAAATGGTGGGCGGAGCAAAAGCCGCGCTAACGCGACATTAGCGCTGGTCGTTATCCGGCGGAGGAACGTAATCCCACGATGCTTTTCGTTTTCGCTCTTTCACGATTCCGACAATATCCATTCCGAATTTGCCGAACACCGCCAGCGACACGGCGGCGATACAACCTAACAGAATAAGATCGGTTTTCTGTTTGTCTTCGGGGCTAACTGCCTCGGTCTTGCCCAATTCATGCGGGCAAGTGCGTCAGCCGTACGCTGCCGCCGGCTTGGCACTCAACAGGAATACAACGGTTGCAGCAAGAATGAGAAGACGGTGGAGGGAAGGGTTCATCACATCTCACGGTTTGGGCATCCCCGGACAATCGTAGCTCCAAGCGGCCGCAAGTCAAAAGGCGTGATATGGTTGTCGAGAGGGTCGCTCCTTTATATCCGACGCTTCATTCGATTCTCCATGACCATCGCGATCAGCGTGTTGTTTGCCGTCGTTCCGTCGCTAATGTTGGTCTGGTACTTTCACTCTCGCGACGTCAATCCGATCCCGCGCCGAACCATCCTCACGACATTCGTCCTCGGCGTGGTCATAGTCCTTCCGGTCGCACTCCTGGAGTTGACGGCCTTTTCGGACTTGCCGATGGGCTCCAACCCGTATGTGGTCGGTCTGGTCAAAAGCTTCTGGACGGCGGCTATTCCTGAGGAGCTGCTCAAATTCCTCGTCGTCGTCTACTACTGTGCCAGGCTCAGCGATTTCGGCGAACGCATGGACGGCATGGTTTACGGGTCGGTTGCGTCTCTCGGTTTCGCCGCGATGGAAAATGTGCTCTACGTCACGGCTGGTGGAATGGAATTGGCCCTGTCGCGTGCGTTCACCGCTGTACCTTGTCACGCGTTCCTCGGCGCCATCATGGGTTTCTATGTCGGGCAGGCTCGGTTTGACTCGCGGCATCGAGGTGCGCTGTTGGCCACCGGGTTGATCCTGGCCATTGTTCTGCACGCCTTGTATGATTTTCCGCTCCTGACCATTCAGGCCATTATGGGCGATGAAAACACACTCACGAATGTGCAGCGATTGCAGGTTTCGGCGCTGAGCGGCATGGCAGTATCGGTCTTGATGGCGCAAGGCGTCGTGACACTGCGGTTGCAGCGGGACCTGCCGAAAGACAGCTACGTGTCAAAGTACGTCTCGACGCCCTGATTCGGGCGAAACTCTTCGAAGGTTATGTGTGAGTCTGGCGCTTTCCAAACGGAATCGCGATCATGCCGGCGAGGGCGATGCCGGTTGCCACGTCAATGAGATGATGCTGCCACGTGAGAAGGGTGGAAAGCCAGACGAGCGCCGCGAAGCCAAACGCCAGCGCCCACCATCGCGGAAAGTCTCGGATCGCAGCCAGCGCGAGGAGAAACGTCAGGCTCACGTGGAGACTCGGTGCAGCGTTGGCAGGCGGCTCATCGATTTCGGTAATGTGCCGATAAACTTGCGCGGTCCAACTGTCACCCAAATCAGTCACCGGTGGTCGAGCCGTATGTGTCGGCCAGATCACGAAGATAAGTAGCGTCACCCCAATCAGCACCAGACCGCGGCGAATGTACCAACGAAACGTCGCCGGCGTCAGCATTCCAGCCACTGCCGGCCCTATGAGGTACGGAATCAAGTACATCCAAATCCATTCCTGGCGGAATGGGATTCTCGTGTCCCATTGAGTCTGCGTATTCCATTGCGCGGCCGGCCCTCGCAGTTTTAGTACGGTGAGATAGAGCGCGAGCGACAGCAGCATGAGAACGGCCAGCGCAACGGCTTGTCGAAGAAAACGAGCGACCGTAAGCGGCGGGGACGGTGCGGTCATACTGCCTTCAAGTGGAATAGATCCAATGTCCTAATAGTGCGGCAGGAAGCAACAAAATCAACACAAGAAATCCGAGTGCGCCCGTCTGCCAGAGATAAGCCGCCAGTGCCGCATCGAGAATCACCAGGCCAAGTATGCCTGCTTTAACCGCCGTCTGCACAGCTGTCGGAGTCGGGTATAGTTGTGCCCGAATCACTCTGGCGCCCACGAAAATGCAGAAGACCACGAGCAGAAAATAGAACTCCAATTCGGAGACGTTGCTTCCGAAATGAAATCGCATCGCCAGGGCAAGAGCCACAGCGGCAGCCATCACCACGGCGGCGCCGCCAAGCGATAAGCGGTTGCTTGTGTGGGCTTCTCGGCGTGCGAACCAGGTCAGTCCGACGACGTAAAGTCCCACGACAGCGGCCACCCAGATGTGGAGGGGTTCAAAACCGAACGGCCAATCGGTCGTGGCCGAGATGGCTACCGATTGGCCGAGAAGTATGTTCAAGAACCGACACATCCCCATGCCGATAGGTCCGGCCCATGTTTTCTTGAGCCAGGCGTCATAGACCAGAATTACGCACGCCAGAACAACGGCAACTCCAAGGGGTTGCGGGGCCCAACCGTCCGGGCGCACTCCGGCGGCCGCGGCGAAGAGGAGACCGGCCGCGAGCAGCACGGCGCCGAACCGGCGGGCGGCGCTGAGAGTGATTCTCCCCGAGGGAATCGGACGAAACGGCCGCTCCTGCCGATCCTGTTCAACGTCGAAAACGTCATTCCAAACCATGCCGGCCGAGTACAGGCAGCCCGACGACCAATAGGCCGCACATAAGGCGGTGTTCCATGCCTCGGAAGGTCGGAGTTTCTCCGCGTCGGCTACGGCGGGCATTGCGACCGCGATGTCCGCAAATGCGGTGAAGACATTCGGCAGCCGGACCAATTGAGCATAACTTTTGAGCCGGCTCATACGCTCTGCAGTAGTTGGTTCACGCGCGCAGCGCGGTTCGTGCTGCGGCATCCGGATCGTCAACGTATGGGTAGAGTTCGATCGTTACCCATCCGTCGTAGCCTGTTTTTCGGATCGCCTGCAATACGGAAGGGAAGTCGATGGCGCCTTCACCCGGAATCAGGTGATGGTGCACGCGCGAAGCGGCGATGTCTTCCAAATGGAAGTGACGGACATACTGCGCCAACCGAGGAACGGTGGACGCGGGGTCGTCGCCGACGCAATAGAAATGTCCGATGTCAAAGTTCAACCCCACGGCAGGAGAATCAAAATGACTCATCAATTCCGCGGACTGCTCAGCATTTTCGATAAGGAGTCCGGGCTCCGGTTCGATCAGGAGCAACACTCCTTCCTTCTCGGCATGCTCGATGACGGGTTTCAACATCTCGACGAAAAGGGATAACGCCGATTTCCACGACGCGCCGGGTTCCACGGGCCCGCCGGGTTCGGTTGTAATGCAGGGCGCCCCAAGCTCGCGCGCCAGGGTCAACGCCCGCTTCGTGTGGTCGATTCGGACCTGGCGGTAGTTTCGGTCGGGCTCGATCCATGACGGATGCCAATACGGTTGTCGCGCGTCGGCGATGGCATTCATCATGAAAGCGTTGATGTTGGAAATAGTTAGTTCGCACTCCTCGAGAATCTGTCGTATCCTCGTTTTCTGCTCATCCAACAGACGCGCCGGCCACGCGTGGGGGACGTCGGCCATGATTTCGATGCCGTGGTATCCGATGGCGGCCAGTCGGCGCACTGCCTCGGCAAACGAGTACTTCAGATAGGCATTCGTGCTGAAGGCAAGCTTCATTGAAACGATTGGGCCCAAAAATCAGGCGTGCGATGGTAATTATCATTTAGCGTACGAAAGAGTGATTGCGGTACAATAGAGCACCATGCCGCGTGTGGAGTGCGGCAGATCAGGTACATCGAGGTAACTCATGCCCGACCTAGCGCACGAAGGGTTTTGCACGATCGAAGAGGCACTGGAAGAACTTCGAGCCGGCCGAATGATCGTGCTCGTGGATGACGAGCACCGTGAGAACGAAGGCGATATTGTCCTCGCCGCGGAAAAGGTGACTCCAGAGGCGATCAATTTCATTGTCCGCAACGCATGCGGCATTCTTTGCTTGGCCATGTCGCCGGCAATTTGTGACCGGCTGCATCTGGAACCGATGCACGGGCACAATGTCGATCCGCAGGCGACACCGTTCACACCCAACATCGATGCCCGCTACGGGATCACGACCGGCACCTCGGCCCAAGACCGCGCCCGCACCATTCAAGTAGCGATCGACGAGCGAACCACGCCGGCGGACATCATTCGTGGAAAAGGTCATGTCCCGGGTCTGCGTGCTCGTGAAGGCGGCTCGTTGGTCCGTGCGGGCCACACCGAAGGAAGCGTGGACATGTGCCGCCTGGCCGGGATGCGCGAAGCGGCAGTGCTTTGCGAAATCTTGAACCCCGACGGGTCGATGGCTCGTTTGCCCGACTTGCGCGAGTTTTGTGCTAAGCACGGGCTCAAGATGTGCACTATCGAAGATTTGATCAACTTCCGCAGGCAGCGCGAGCGTTTGATCCGACGCGAAGTCGCTGTCCGTCTGCCGACCGCCCACGGCGATTTCACGCTTATCCCATTTACCTCCGTCGTCGATCCGGAACCTCATCTCGCTCTCTGTTTCGGCGGCATCGGCTTGGAAGTCGCCGGACAGGTGCCGGTGCAACACGAACCGATTCTGGTACGCGTACATAGCAGTTGCTTGACCGGAGACATTTTTGAAAGCCGGCTGTGCGACTGCGGCACACAATTGCATCAGGCGATGGAACAGGTGAAGAACGCCGGCAAAGGAGTCGTCCTCTACATGCGGCAAGAGGGGCGCGGCATCGGTCTGCTGTCGAAATTGCGGGCGTACCATTTGCAACAGCAGGAAGGATTGGATACGGTCGAAGCCAATCGGCAACTTGGCTTTGGCGCCGACTTGCGGCACTACGGCATCGGGGCACAGATACTCTTCGATCTTGGCATTCGACAGATACGCTTGCTGACCAATAACCCGGCCAAAGTTGTCGGATTGGAAGGACACGGACTCCGAATAGTGGAACGCGCGCCGATTCAGATTCCGCCGAATGCACAGAACAAGTATTACTTGCAAACCAAGCGGGACAAGCTTGGCCACATCCTCGACGAAGTGGATTGACGTGACTACTGCAAGGGGCGGTCGGTGTCCGGCGGGGAGCCGCGATGAAGCTGAATGCCGGCGAGATGCCAACGCGGTTTTCGATCGCGCGTAACAGCGCCGGGATCGCTTTCAAGAATAAACGTGCCCTCAACGATGTATCGCGGTGGGGAGTTCGGCGGCGCATTCACCGGCATGATGGTCCATTCGAAATCCTCGAATACCTGAATTCCTCCGTTCTTCGCCGTTTGCGTACTCACTCGTGCCTTTCGTTCACTCAAGCGTATGCCGGACCAGGACGGGCGCCGAACTCCTGCGATAGGGCTGTCATAGCATCAGCCCGAACCCGTTGCGGGGCCATGAAGCCATCGGTGTTGACAAACTTACCTGCAACGAAATCCTTATAGGCCGGCGAGTAAGCGGGAGCACGCATGTGCATAGGCCAGAGCGAAACGAGAGCGCCTGGGCCCGCATTTGGTTGGGCGGCCAGTCCGCTAAGGAAGCATGCGAGGAGCTCACGTTGCCGGGCCGCGCGCTCGCCCTCGGGAATCGTGTCAAGAAAGGCGCCGATGGCGTCGCCGTTGTATCGCTTCCGCAGCCAGTCGCCTGCAAATGACCGGGCTTCCTGGCGCCATTGGTCCAATGCGTGGCCGAGTTCGGTAAGCTTGGCCGGCGCGGGAAAGAGCAAGCTGTCGCGCATGATCTGCCACTGTCGGCCGTCGTGTTCCGGTCCCTCGGCACTCTGCACGGCTACATCGTAATCGCCCTCCGCTGCCGGCGTCTTGATCCGGTACGATTGGGTCACGACATACGCGCCCTTCTCGTATTCCCAGTTCTTAACGCCGAGCCGCGTGACGTGCGCTTGATCGCGCCATTCGGCAAGCGTGCGAACCATCTCTAATTGTCTAAAGATCACAAGGGGGCCTGGATTGCGGCCGACTGGGATCGTGTAACGTTCCAAATCGGCGACGCGTTCGCTCTTGCGCTTCAGCGGGGCGAGTGTTTCCAGAAACCCGCGATTGACGTCGCCCTTTTTCAGAGCGTCGATCCAGCGATCTGTGTATTGCTCGGCTTGCCACGTCACGGCCATGCGGGTGCCGACGTAATAGGCAAAATAGCCCAAGCCGAAGATGATGCACAACCACGTAGCCCACTTGGTCAGCGCCATCCCGCCGCGAATTCCGCCGGACGTGCGGATTTGCCGTCGCGCGATGTAGGCGAGCGTCACGCCGGCAATCGGGATGACAAGCGTCCACACCGCCATGAACAGAGGAATTCCTTTGGTCATGGCGACGACGGCGACGACGCCCATCAACAGCGCATAGACCACTGCAAGGATGAAAGACGCAACCGCGATTCCGGACAGCGGCCGGTAGACATCGTGCCGCGGCGACACGGGTGGAGCTACGAGTTGTTTTTGCTCGGCCATGACTGGCGTCGACCCAACCTAAGCCTAATCATCAGATCCGCCGGCGTCCGAGATGTCAGTCATCATGGCGCACCGGGCCGCATCGCCGGGACTCAGTCCACGAGAGGCGACCTCGCCGGAAGAATCCAGGTAGATTTTGTCCTCAAGAATTTCCTGCAAGACGATGGACATCTTGTCGGCGCCTCGTTGCGGTTCGACGAGCGGGCGCGCCCCGGTGTTGAGCGCGACCATCCGTTTCTGGATTAGCGTTGACAGTTTGAAACGTCCCCCGACTTTGTTGACAATGCCTTCTTCTTTCAGATCATCCAGCATGCTACCCCCTCGGAATCAATTGGTGAATAATGCCTCGTAGTTGGGCTACAGCGCTCTCCAAATCATCGTTGATCAATTGATGGTCGTATTCATTCGCACGCGCCAGTTCGGCGCGGGCGGTTTGGAGCCGACGTTCAATGGACGCTTCGGTCTCCGTTCCACGCTTTCTCAAACGCTCTTCATAGGAATCTAAGGACGACGACCGAACAAAAACAGTAACCGCGTCGGCGAGTTTCAAACGCACCTGCCGAGCGCCTTGCACATCGATATCTAGAATGACGACGATCCCTTTATGGCGAAACGGCTCCACTTCGCGCCGAAGTGTTCCGTAGTAGTTACCGTGGACTTCCGCCCATTCCAGGAATTCATCGCCGGCGATTCCTTCCTCAAACCGATCGCGTTTCCAAAAATGATAATGCACTCCGTCTTTTTCGCGGGGACGCGGCTGCCGCGTGGTCGCGGAAACGGACAGCCTCGCCGGTAAATCCTGTGTCGAAAGTACCTTCTCGATAATGGTGGACTTACCGCTGCCGCTCGGTCCGGAGACGATGATCACAGGGTACGGTGCGCTCATTCCACGTTTTGCACTAGTTCCCGAATTCTCTCGAGCGTTCCCTTGATGTCGACGACGTGACGAGAAATCTCGACGTCGCCGGCCTTCGAGCCAATGGTATTCACTTCGCGAAACATTTCTTGCGTCAAGAATTCCAGCTTGCGTCCGGGGCTTTCCGCTTCGCCGAGCATCTCCTGGAATTGATCCAGGTGGCTCGCCAAGCGTGTCACTTCCTCGGCAACGTCGCTTCGTTCCGAGAATATGGACACTTCCTTGATAAGGTCACTACGGTTGATGTCGATGTCGAGTTCAGTCAACAAATTACGGACCCGTTCGTGGAGTCGATCGCGGTAGGTCTCGACCACGCCAGGCGCCCGCTGGCGAATCTGGTCCAGGCGCTCGGCAATCTGTTGGCGGAGCTGGCGGAATTCTTGAGCCATGGCCCGGCCTTCTTCCTGGCGCATCGCTTGCAGTTTACCGAGTGCGTCATTCAATACTCGTTCGATGATCGGCCAGTCCCTGCTCTGTTGCGACCCCGCATCGCCGGGCTCGGGAACGACGCCGGGAAGGGAGAGAACGGGAGCAATTACGTTTTCGATTCGGTCGCGGAAGCCAAGTTCTTCGATGAGACCGCGTAGCTGCGTGAAATAACTCCGAAACGCGGTGGCGTTGATTCGATAGTCGCGCGGATCGTACTTGCGCTCGCAGCGAACTTGAACTTGAACCGTGCCGCGGCGCACCGTCCGGCGAATGACTTTTTCGAACTCCGATTCCAACAGGTTGTAGGGTTCCGGTCCGCGGACGGTAACTTTCAAATGCCGATTGTTCAGCGCTCGCAGCTCGATGACGAGATTCAGTTCGTCACTCTGGTACCGCGCGTCGCCGTAACCCGTCATGCTCAGCAGCACACCCACCTCGCTCGCTTACGGCCGCGGACTCGCCCGTCCAGATGCCGATTTTTATCGTCGATTACTGTGATGCGTCGCCGGTAGTGGAACTGAGGTCAATCGTGACCGGGCCGCTATTCTGCCGTGCGTCGGATTGCACAACCATCACCTGAACCATGGTCAGGATAATCCAGCCGGCGGCCACGCTGATGGTAATCTTGGTAAACAGGTCGCCTGCCCGCGAGCCGAAAGCGCTCGACCCGCCGACGCCGCCGAACGCGCCCGCCAAGCCGCCGCCTTTGCCGCGCTGAATAAGCACGAGCAAGATCAGGAACAGGCTGAGGATCAGGATGATCCAATTCAGGAACGTCGGCACCCAGGACCAAACCGCAAACAAAACCATGGCGGTATTCCTTTTCCGATGGTTAGGGATTTCCCGCGACGAAGCTAAGCAGCCATTATAAACGGCGCAACGTGTTGCGGAAAGGCGAGTTGAGCGTCGCTTGCGGGCGGGCGCAGGATTCGCACCGCGCCGCAAGCGAAACGGTGGCTACATCGAAAACGAACTGCCGCAGCCGCAGGTGCTCTTTGCGGTCGGGTTGGTGATGCTGAACCCACGGCGATTGAGATCGTCGTGGAAGTCGACCGTCGCGTCGCCGAGATACATCAAGCTCCGTTTGTCCACCACGACCGGAACGCCGTGCATGTCAAACGTCTCGTCGAGTTTGTCGTTGATCTGCGGATCGAGGTCGAGCTTATGTTGGAACCCGCTGCAGCCGCCTCCGACCACGCGCAGGCGCAGGTAGATCTTGTCCGGCACGTCGCCGTTGGGCTTCTGGTCGGAGATGATGCGCTTGACTTCGGAAGCCGCTCGTTCGGTAATGGAAATTGCCATTTCATGCCTCACTTTCAGGTTAGGGGCTACAATCTCGCCCATTCCATTATATGGTCCATTTCACGCGGCGCTGCAAGCCTAAAAAAGGCCTAGTTGGAGCTGGGCGGCCTCGGACATTTTGTCCTTGTCCCACGGTGGCTCCCATACCAACTCCACCTTCACCGTTTTGGCATCTCGCAGCCGACGCACCTTGGATTCGACCTCGCCGGGTAACGAGCCCGCCACAGGACACGCCGGCGACGTAAGCGTCATTTTAATGTGCACATCGCCCTCGGGCGACGCGTTGATGTCATAGATGAGACCCAGCTCGTAGATGTTGACCGGCACCTCGGGGTCGTAACACGTCTTGAGTACGTCGATGACCTTTTCGGTAAGGCTCTTTTCCACGGGGGCTGATGCCTCCGTTTCGGGTGTCTGCGAATCGGGTTTCACGCGTTCCGTGCCGAGTGCCACTGCTTTGGGATTCGATTCCATGGAAGGCGTTACTCCGTGGTGACTGGTGGTGCGTCTCCCGCCAACGCCGCCTTCAAAGTGTGCCACGGGAGGGTTGCACATTTGACCCGTACGGGAAACTCGCGAACGCCGCCAAAGACCTCTAGTTTGCCCAGGTTCGGACCATTGCCGGATGCGGAATCACCCGTAACGAGGTCGTGAAACTTCTCGAACAAGGCCTCGACCTCCGCCACGGATTTCCCTTTGAGACTCTCGGTCATCAACGAGGCGGACGCCGTGGAGATCGCACAACCGCTCCCTTGAAAGGCGATGTCCGTTACGTTCCCGTCTTCAACTTTGAGGAAAACGGTCACCCGATCACCGCACAGCGGATTATGGCCGACGGCCGTTTGCGCTGCACCTTCAAGCTTGCGGAAGTTGCGCGGCGCTTGTAATGATCGAGCACCGTAGCCTGGTACAGTTCGCGGAGCTCCGACATTAGTGGAACACCTCCCGTACCTGACGCAATGCGGTCGCCAACGCATCGATTTCCTGACGGGTGTTGTAAAACGCCAGCGAGGCTCGTGCGGTGGCCGGGACGCCGAAGCGATCCATAACCGGTTGAGCGCAGTGATGACCGGTGCGGATGGCGATGCCTTCCTGGTCCAGTATGGTGCCGACATCATGCGGGTGCACGCCTTCCAGAGTAAACGATAAGACGCTCGTCTTCTCGTGCGCCGTTCCAATCAAACGGAGCCCCGGAATCTCAAGAAGTGCATCCGTGCCGTATTCGAGTAAGTCATGCTCGTAAACGGCAATATTCTCGGGGCCAAGTCCGGTTACATAGTCGATGGCGGCGCCGAGACCGATCGCGCCTTCGATGTTCGGTGTGCCCGCCTCAAACTTGTACGGCAGGTCGTTGTAAACGGTTTTCTCAAAGCTGACCGACTTGATCATGTCTCCGCCGCCCTGATACGGAGGCATTCCTTCGAGAAATGTCGTTTTGGCGTACAGAACGCCGATGCCGGTCGGTGCAAACACCTTGTGTCCGGAAAAAACGTAGAAGTCGCAATCGAGTTCTTGAACATCGACCGGAAGATGAGGCACAGCCTGTGCCCCGTCGAGCAGTACGGGAACGTCTTGCAAATGAGCCAGTTCGATTATTCGGCGCACCGGGTTCACGGTGCCCAGGGCATTGGATACGTGCACCATGGCCACGAGTTTCGTCTTGGGACCGAGTAGTTTCTCGTACTCCTCCATGAGCAACTCGCCGTCGTCGTTGATCGGAACGACGCGGAGCACAGCGCCGGTTTGTTCGCAAAGGATCTGCCAAGGCACGATATTGGAATGGTGCTCCATGGCGGAGATGAGGATTTCATCACCCGGGCGAAGGCGAGGCCGGCCGTAACTCTGTGCGACGAGGTTGATCCCGTCCGTGGCGCCGCGAACAAAGATGATTTCGGAGGCATCGGCGGCTTTGATGAAGTGTTTCACCGTGACGCGCGCGCCTTCGTAGTCGGCGGTGGCGCGTTCACTCAGAAGGTGCACGCCCCGGTGCACATTGGCGTTCGCGCTCGTGTAGTAGCGGTCGATGGCATCGAGAACGGCTTGTGGTTTTTGCGTGGTAGCCGCGTTGTCGAGGTAGACCAAAGGCTTGCCGCGAATCTTCTGCTTGAGAATCGGGAAGCTGTCGCGAATACGTTCGACGTCTAGGACGACGGTCGCCGCTTTTCGAGAAGGCCGCGGGGCCAGTTGTGGAATGGCTGTCATGTCGCCTCCCGTGGCTGTCGGCCACCAACAAGCTCGTGTTCTAGCCGGTCGCGAAGCGGCTCGATCTTCACCTTGTTGACAATGTCGTTGGCGAACGCGAAAGTGAGCAGACTTCGGGCCTCGTGGTAGCCGATGCCGCGACTGCGAAGGTAGAAAATCGCTTCGCCCGCCAGCTGGCCGATCGTCGCGCCGTGCGTGCATTTGACGTCGTCGGCGAAAATCTCCAACTGCGGCTTGCTGTTTATCACGGCGTCGTCCGAAAGCAGCAATGTCTTGTTCGTTTGTTTCGCGTCGGTCTTCTGCGCGTCGGGGTGCACGTAGATTTTGCCATTGAAAACGCCACGCGCCTGGTCGTCGAGAATCCCCTTGTAGAGTTCATGACTGGCGCAGTGCGGCTTGGCGTGATCGATGCGGGTGTGATTGTCGATCAATTGCCGTCCTCTTCCCAAATAGAGCCCGTTCAGCGTGCACTCGCCGCCCTCGCCGTCGAGGTAGGCACTGACATCATTGCGGACCATGCCGCCGCCGAGGACGATGTTCTGCGACGCGACGTTCGCACTGCGGCCCAGCCGCGCGTGCATCGAAGCGAAATGAAACGCGGCGGTGCTGTCAGTTTGAACCTTGTAGTGATCGATAACGGCGCCTTCCGCCGCGACAATCTCCGTGACCGCGTTGGTGAAGTAAACCTGACCACGCGGCCCAACGTAAGTCTCGACGATCGTGGCCTGGCTATTGACATCCGCAATGACCAGCGTACGCGGATGTGACACGGTCGGCTCATCGGCGGCCGTGGAGACGAAGATCAGATGGATGAGCTCGGCGACCACCTGTCCGCGACCGATCATTACGACCGCGCCGTCTTCCAGAAAGGCCGTGTTCAGCGCAACGAACGCATGATCGGTGGCGGCATGACGGCCAAGGTGCGTCCGCAGCGATTCGGCGTTCGCCTTCAGCGCGTCGGCTAAACTGGTCACCGTCGCGCCGTTTGAACTGATCTTGGACAGATGAGCGGCGTATCGCCCATTGATGAAGACGAGCCGCGTTGCCGGGCCGATGTCGAACGTCAAGCGATCCAAGTCCGCCGCGGCTAGGTCAAACGTGGCCGCAGGCCTAAAAGGCACCTGCAAAAGCGGCGCGATGTTCGTGAACCGCCACTCTTCATCACGCACGGTAGGAAAGCCGATCTCGGCGAAGCGATCCATCGCCGCATGGCGGAGCTCGTTTAGCCACGCCGGACGTGCCAGCTCGTGTCCGCTTCTCGGCCGCGGCGAAATGTTCCAGGTAAATCTCTTTGTCTTCAAGTAGTTCGAGCATATTGCATCAAACGGCTTGCGGCTGTCGCTGGGCTGCGTTCTCGATCCAGCCGTAACCCTTTTCCTCCAACTCCACGGCTAATTCTTTCCCACCCGACTTCACAATGCGGCCGTCAAAGAGGACATGCACCTTATCCGGCACGATGTAGTTCAAGAGGCGTTGGTAGTGCGTGATGACCACAATGGCCCGTTGGGGACCGCGCAGCGCATTGACACCGTCGGCCACGACCCGCAAGGCGTCGATATCCAGACCGGAATCGGTTTCGTCCAGTATCGCGAGCCTCGGATCGAGCACAGCCATCTGAAAAATCTCATTGCGCTTCTTCTCGCCGCCGGAGAAGCCTTCGTTCACCGGCCGCTTCAATAATTCCTCGTCGATGTGCAGGACTTTCACCTTCTCTTTGACCAGCTTCAGAAAGTCCATCGCATCCAGCTCTTCTTGCCCGCGATGCTTGCGAATGGCGTTCAGCGCCGTCTTAAGAAAGTACGTGTTGCTGACGCCGGGGATCTCGACGGGATATTGGAACGCGAGAAACACACCTTCCCGCGCGCGCTCCTCCGGGTCCATCTCAAGGAGATCTTTCCCGTCGTAGGTCACCTCTCCCTGGGTGACTTCGAAGGCATCTTTGCCGGCGAGAATACCGGCCAGGGTGCTCTTGCCTGAGCCGTTCGGCCCCATGATGGCGTGAACTTCGCCGGCCTTCACCTTGAGGTTAATGCCGCGAAGGATTTCATTGCCGGCGACTCCGGCGTGAAGATTTTTGATTTCAAGCATGGATTCGTTCACCCTTGTTAGCCGACCGCGACGGTTGAACAAAACTTCGAAGGCGGCGGCAACGGTTTGCCGTGCGCCCGGTAGTCGTCGATTAGTGATTCAAGCGCATCCGCCCCTTGTTTCGCTGCGACCTCATACGAGTCGCCGTGAGTTTTGCATCCTCCGAACTCCGGAAGCGTCACAACATACAACTCGTCTTCGTCGGACCATTGGATCAACATGCTGTATTGGCTTGTCATGATTGCTCTTCTCCGGCATTGACGGGTTCTCGCAGTTTCAAAGCTAGCCAACACTCCCCTCCAAACTTACGCCGAGCAGTTTCTGCGCCTCCACCGCGAATTCCATCGGAAGGTTCAGGAACACCTGTTTGCAAAACCCGTTCACGATAAGGTTCACGGCGTCCTCCGCCGACAGGCCACGCTGTTTGCAGTAAAAGATCTGGTCCTCGCCGATCTTCGAGGTGCTCGCCTCGTGTTCAACCTGAGCCGTAGAATTCCGGACTTCCAGGTAAGGAAATGTGTGGGCGCCGCACTTGTCGCCCAGGAGCAGCGAGTCGCACTGCGAATAATTCCGGGCGTTCAACGCGCCCTTCATGATTTTCACCAAGCCACGATACGTGTTCTGCCCAAAGCCGGCGGATATTCCCTTCGACACGATCGTGCTTTTCGTGTTCTTGCCGATATGGATCATCTTGGTGCCGGTGTCGGCTTGCTGGCGGTGGTTCGTGAGCGCCACCGAATAAAACTCACCGACTGAATCGTCGCCTTGAAGGATGCAACTCGGATACTTCCACGTGATCGCAGAGCCGGTCTCGACCTGTGTCCAGGAAATCTTCGACGCTCGGCCGATGCATTTGCCGCGCTTGGTGACGAAGTTGTAGATACCGCCTTTACCTTCCTTGTCGCCGGGGTACCAGTTCTGCACGGTCGAGTATTTGATCTGGGCCTGCGGGCCGACGGCAACGAGTTCCACCACGGCGGCGTGCAGTTGATTCTCGTCACGGATGGGCGCTGTGCAGCCTTCCAGGTAACTGACGTAGCTGCCCTCTTCTGCAATAATTAGCGTCCGCTCGAACTGCCCGGTGTCCTTGGCATTGATTCGGAAATAAGTGGAGAGTTCCATGGGGCAGCGGACACCCTTTGGGATGTAACAGAATGACCCGTCACTAAAGACGGCGGAGTTCAAGGCCGCGTAAAAGTTGTCGTTGTACGGCACCACGGAGCCGAGGTACTTCTCGACAAGTGCCGGATGTTCACGCACCGCCTCCGAGAAAGAACAGAAGATAATTCCCAGCTCGGCGAGCTTGCCTTTGAAAGTCGTGGCGACCGAGACACTGTCAAACACGGCGTCGACGGCCACGCCGCTCAGGCGTTTTTGCTCGTCGAGTGAAATGCCGAGCTTCTCAAACGTTTTTCGGACTTCCGGGTCGACTTCATCGAGACTGTTTAGCTGTGTCTTGACCTTCGGCGCGGAGTAATAAACCATGTCCTGAAAATCGACTGGCGGATAGTGCACGTTGGGCCATTTCGGCTCGGTCATGGTGAGCCAATGCCGATACGCCTTCAGGCGCCAATCGAGCATGAACTTCGGCTCGCTCTTTTTCGCCGAGATCGTGTGGATGATGTCCTCGTTCAGCCCGCGCACAACTGCATCCACTTCGATGTCGGTTATGAAGCCGTGCTTGTATTCCTGATTCGCGAATTCAGCAATCGTGTTGGTTGCGGTGGACATATCAAAGCCTCTTAATGGCGATTTAAGGTCGTCAGCTCGATCAACGGCGCCGCAGGTTCCATAACCGTGTCGGCCAGCCGCGAGCGAATGAGTTCTGTCACTTGTCCTTCGTTTTGCAACAGGTCCGCGAGGGTGATGCGATCCAAAGTCCGCCGCATCCACAGTTGCAACGTCTGCCAAAGTCCTCGCAGTGTGCAATCACCATCGTGCACACATTGGCCGTCCGTCTCCGACCCGGCATGCCTTTGACAATAACCTTCCTCGAAAAGCGGCTCACCCAAGGCAATCATGACCGTTGCCAGCGTGACCGCCACCGGCGCCTGGGCCAGAGTATACCCACCCGCCCGGCCACGAACGCTTGCCACCAGGCCGGCGTGTTTCAACACCGCCAACATCTTGGCGACGTACGGCGTGGATAGGCCTTCCGCCGCCGCAATTTCCGGTATCGTCATCGACTGGCCATCGTCGGCTGACGCCAAGCGCAGCAAACAACGCAGCCCAAACTCTTCCTGTGATGTGATCTTCATACGGTCACCACGGTGAATTCTAAGAATATATACCTTTTTGTCAATGATTCCAGATAAATTCGTTCACTTTTTTGTAAGTGTTTGAAGGTATTACTAAATATGGCTTTATGAATCGTTGGTTCCTTGGGTCCATCTGATATATTGAGGCGTTTGCAGAGGTGGTAAGAATTTTGCAACGATGAAAAGAACCTTTGCGACGTAAAGAATAAGTAAGGGGTGAAGTCGTTGGGCCGCACCCAAAAGAGGAGAAAGATGTCACGTTCTTGGAGGTTGGGTACCGCGTTCGGAATCGGCATCTACGTCCATTGGACGTTCTTGCTGGTTCCGCTTTACGTTCTGTTGACGGCCAGCACGTCCGGCGGTGCGGACTCCGTGCTGTTTCCGCTTACTTTTGTTGCTGCACTCTTCGGCTGCGTCGTGCTTCACGAACTCGGTCATGCGCTGATGGCACGGCGATTCGGAATCGGTACGCACGATATCACGCTCCTTCCCATAGGCGGTGTTGCTCGGTTGGAGCGAATGTCCGAGAAGCCGTGGGAGGAGTTTTGGATCGCCATTGCAGGCCCGGCGGTGAACGTGGTGATCGCGGCCGCGCTGGCACTGGGGCTATATCTCGCTCCCGGGTGGGCGGTTTATGAATCCGCGCTGGTGCAACTGGCCGGATACTTGCTCACCGCGAACATCATGCTTGTAGTGTTCAATCTCATCCCGGCTTTCCCGATGGACGGGGGCCGGGTGTTTCGGGCGGTGCTGACGCCGTGGCTGGGCCGCCTGCGCGAACGGAGATCGCGGCGGGCTTGGCGGTGGTAATCGCGCTGGGGATGTTCTTTTTCGCCATCATGTCCTGGCACCCGTTCCTGTTCTTGGGTTCCGTGTTCGTGTTCATTGCCGGTCAGCAGGAGTTGGCGGCCGTCCGGCACGGCGAAGCAATGAATCAAACCGCGCCGCGTGATGTGCATACCGTCGACGTGCTGACTTGGGCGAATCAGCCGCCGCGGTCCCCCGGTTTCAATGGTTTCACCTGGGATAATCGAGCGCGGGTCTGGATCCTGTGGCGCAACGGCCGGCCGATACAGGCGGTGGCGCCGCAGTAAGTCCGTGGCCCGCTGGCCACGGAGTTGGCCACGAACTCTCGGCGACGTAAACCCATAGGCGACACGATTCTGAGGCTACCGCTGCGAGTCCGTGGCCTCGTGGCCAGTTGGCCACGAGGTCCCCGTCTGTGTCACAGCTTGACGCCTGCTGGCAGTGCTATGCCGGCCGGCTAACACTGGCCGTTTGCCGTGTTCTACTTTTTGATGTGCGGTAGCGCCTGAAGGGCTCGTGTGCGAAGTCCATTATCTGTCTCACGCGAATCGATTAACAGCTCTAGCTCGGGAATCGCGTCGTTGGCATCGGGACCGATGCTCTCCAAGATTGCGACGGCAAGCGGTGTTTTGGCACCATCTCGTGTCTTGAGAATTTCAATAAGCACCGGAACCGCAGCTTTGGCATCGCCGTCCAAGGCATATTCTTTGAGCGCGTTGAATGCAGTATCAATCGCGCGCGCCTCGCGATCTCTACGCACTACCGGCGCGGTTTTCAGCATTTCGGCCAACAGAACTGCCACCTTCGATTTGTCCGCTTCGATCTTCTTGACGGCACTCAGGACCATCCCACCATAGCTTGGATTTCTTATTGCCTCTTCGATCAATGCCGGTATGGCCGCCTTCGCACCAGCACCCATCTCTGAAAGGATCGAAATAATCTGCTTCTTTGTTTCCGGCCCACTGTCCTTCAGCGCCTCGGCCAGCATGGGCACGGCAATCTTCGACTTATCGATGGGACGGATGGCGTCGACGGCGCTCTTTCGAACCCGAGGTGCGGAATCCTTCAGAGCTTTGGCCAAGGCTTTTTGCACCTCTGACGAGGCGAAGTCGATCGCCAGCGCAGCCTCGATCGCGAGTGCCCGAATCTCAGAATCGTCGTCGTTCACCAACTCGGTTAGAGCCGGTATGGCTTCTTTGGGATGTGGAATAATGAATCCAATGGTCGCCGCTGCAAATCGGCGCAAATTTCGATCGGAGCTACTTAGCGATCGGAGGAGATAAGGCGCAGCAGGTGGCCCGATTCGACGAATCGCCGTGCGAATAGTGTTGTGCCTGAACCCGAGCTGGTCCTCGCTGTGTACACTTTTCGCAATTTCGCCAATCACTTCGACTGCTTCCGGCCCGTAACCATTCGCCCCAAATTCCGCCATCGCTTTGATGCCGTCGATGCGTAATTCCGGTTTCAGCTCCGTCAACAGTTCACGGCGCCAGTCGTCGAAAGATTTGCCGCCGTAGCGGAGCTCTTCTTTTGGTACCTGTGGTAGGGCTTGGGCGGTCGGCTTTTCCTTGTCATCGTCCTCTTCCAGTTTCGTCCATAGTTCTTCCCAGCCGCCGAGCGTTACGGTGAGTGTCTGGTTGTGGACGATTGCATTGACGACACGATTGATGGTTTCATTTGCTTCTTGAAGCGTCATTCCATGAACCGGAAGGCGGCCGCCGGGCGCGTAGAATTCCCCGATGGCAATTTTCCCGTCAGGATCCACGACGTAGCGGCCGTTGACTCGGAATCGTTCCAAAACGTCGTCCGACAGTCCTCGGATCAAAAGGACGTGCCGCGGCCGAATTAGATAGGGGTGTTTTCGGGACTCGTCTTGGGCCCATTTGGCGACATGGCCGACCAAGACTAAGGAAACGTCTTGGATTCCTACGAGCTTGGCGACAGACTCTTTGATTAACTTGTTAGCCTCGTCAATCGAGAGCCCGCCGACTTTGAGCCGACCATACAAGCCTCCCACTGCAAGCTGACCGTCCGCTTCCACCATGAAAGTGCCATTCGGGTCAAACTTCGATAGTAATTGACCGTCCGCTCGGACCTTCAAGACGTCGAAGGGCCGAATTCGGTAGGGTACAAAGTCCATCGACTTCGCATCCGGTGTGGCGCCGGTGCTCGCTTCGGTGGAAACCAGCTTTTGCGACTCCACTTTCGACTGCACGCGAGCGCATCCTAGGCCAACCGCAATACCAATAACGACGGTCGCCAAGGCCAACGCCCGGCGTCGAGAAAGAGGACCGATCCAGCGTTGCATGTTTTCCTCCAACAAATGTTCGATTCGGACCTTGACGGTGCGGCGGCGGCCGAACCGTAGGGGATACGACGGCATGTTGGCGCCCGCCGGCAGCAGTCGGTTGGGACGGCGGGCGAACTGGAGCAGGAGCCTGCGCGTACTCTCGTGGGTCGATGCCGCGACTGACGGCAGTTTCGTCGCAGAGCAATTCGCGGTAGTGCTCGATGGCGGCCAAGAGCCAACGAACGAGCGGATGGAACCAAAACACGGCCCGCACCAATTCCATGAGTATCGCCATCCAATCGTCGTAGCGGGCCAGGTGAGCGATTTCGTGCAAGAGGCTACTGCGCTGAACGTACTCAGGCTCCTGGGTCCAGTTTGCGGGCACTAACACGACCGGGCGAAAGATACCCAAGCTCAACGGCGAGTGGATGTTTGGATGTGCGGCGAAGGCGATCTGCCGTTTCGAACCAAGTTCCGCGCGACAGGCGGCGAAGATCTCGACAGGGCGTCCGCTCAGATTCACCGTTGTCCGCCGCATTCGATGGAGGAACCAACACCCGGCAGCCCATCGGACCGCGTAAACGGTGATGCCGCCCAACCATAACGCGGCAATGCTCAAGATGACCAATCGCCTTATGCCAAGGGGCTCTGGCGTTGGTTGGGCCGCGGCTGAGACCGGCGGTGCGGGTTCAGGTGTCGCGTGCATCGTCGAAGGCGGGATGGCTACCGTGTCACTGTCGGTGCGGCGGATAGGTTCAACTCGAGGCGCTTGAACTGGCACATCGACTGCCGGCTCGACAGGCGCGCTTGGTGGGGGCGACGCGGCCAGCTGTATCCCCGAACCCCATCGTGGTAACAAGGGGATGGAAAGCCCCGCGAGCAGCACCGCGCAGCATATCACGTACCGTGTCGCCGCCCGCCGCGGCCGAAAGATGACTAGCCAGACGGCCAAGATCCCGATCAAAGCGGCCCAGCGGAGCGACCAGTCCACCAGGAACCAGAGAGTCGGTTCGACCACGCCGTCCACGAACGGGATCATGACGCTTGTCTCCCACGTTGCTTGCCGCTTTTGCTATCCGCGGCTTGACTGAGCCGGGCTTCAATCTCGCGCAACTCGGAAGGCTCCAGTTCCTGGGAATCGACCAGGCCCAAGACAAGCGCTTCCGCCGATCCTTGAAAGAACCGGCCGACGAAGTCCTTTAGAAGTGTCTGCGTGGCCTCGCGGCGCGACACGGCCGGCGTGTACCGATAGGTCGTGCCCTCTTCTTCGTGACGTACCAGTCCGGCCTTCTCCATGTTTTGCAAAAGCCCGAGCACCGTTGTGTAGGGCTGCCGCTGGCCCCGCGGCGAATGGACCATGATCTCCCGCACCGTCTGCGGCCCATGTCTCCAAAGGATATTCAACGCGGTGAACTGTCGGTCCGTGATTGCGATGTTTTTTCGGCCAGCCATGGTTGTCGGGTCCTTGCTACGGATGGATCAATACGCATTGTTGCGTAGACTCGGGTGTATGTCAAGAATTTTTTTGCCGCTTGCTGCTGAGCGTTTATCTCGCTAAGCCGCAAGCGGCGCCAGGTCATTGTTCACATTTGCACGAACGCGCGTGGTGTTTTGCGACACCTTGAAAAAACGACTTTCGTACACCAATACGTAAAAACACGGATGGATCGGCAATCCAATTCGGGCGCGGTAACATCGCACAAATACCACGTTTCGCTCGGTTTTTCCGCCATTTCGTTGAGCGCACACGAGGAGAAACTCTGGATGGTGCGGTCGCAGCATCTTGGAGCAAAACGGCTCCGTGGGTTGTCAAATCGAATTGGCATAGGAGTTGCACTAATCCTGAATCCAGTGTGGAGGTAACGAAGTCAAACTTAACGGAGGTCACCTGCGGGTGTACAAGAAAACGGGAGGATGAGCCATGTATCACACAGTAGAAATGATCGTTGATTATGCGGCCGATTTGGAGATGTCCGCCAAGCAACCGCTCGAACGCGTGTTGATACAACAGGGTGCTCGCTTCCGTGCACAACTCCGACCCCATGTCATCGAAGGGGATGACTGCCCGATCGAAGTAGCGGATTTATACTTCGAGGACGGCAGCACCACGCGGAACGTCCCGTTCGCGTACTTCTCCTTCGTGGAATAGAACGCCCACAATAACCCGGCGAGCGGTCCGCCACTATGGCGGGCCGCTCGCTCCACTGGGTATGTCACTTTTTCAATTCTCTGTTTCGCAATTCTTCCGCGATTTGTCTTCCCTCGTTTCAAGAGCTAGTTTCGTATACGCACTCGGTAGTGTCTCAGTTTTGGGTGACACGCCCAGAGTCTTCGACGCTTGCAATCACGCCCTTCGAGGACTCAAGGCGTGCCACCCAGCATTGGCTTTCAAACTGAGACAGTACGACGCAGTCCGATACGTTCCATCCACCTAACGACGGCATGGTCCGTCATGTCCACAAACCCAATTCGCTGGAGGATGGTATGCGCTTTCGTCGGAGAGAATCATCACGTCAACACCAAAACCCCGAAACGGCGTTGCGCGTCGAACGGCTCGAAGATCGCACGTTGCTTACCGGGAGTCTCGACCCTCTTTTCAACGGGACCGGCACCCAGACCGTCAATTTCGGCGACGACGATCGCGCGAACGGTGTCGCGATTCAGGCCGACGGGAAGGTCGTCATGGCAGGCTCGTGGGACGGCGGCAGTGCCAATTTTGCGGTCGCTCGATTGAATTCGCTCGGGAGTCTCGACCTGACTTTTGACGGCGATGGTCGTTTTGACTTTACATTCGGTGGTGTGGATTTTGCCAAAGCCGTGGCACTTCAAGCCGACGGCAAGATCGTCGTGGCGGGCTATACCGACGTCGGTGGCACAAACGACTTTGCCGTAATCCGCGTCAACACCAACGGCGCCATCGACACGACGTTCAACGGCACCGGGAGCCGCGTCATCGACTTTGGATTCGACGATCGCGCGAACGCAGTGGTGATACAGCCCGATGGCAAGATAATCCTCGCCGGATCAATCGACGGTGGTTCCGCCGATTTTGCGCTTGCCCGGTTGAATTCCGACGGCACCCTCGACCAGGCGTTTGACACCGACGGCATCTACAGCTTTACCTTCGGCGGCGTAGACGTTTGCAACGCAGTGGCATTACAGCGTGACGGCCGGATCGTGATGGCCGGGTCGAGCAACGCATTTTCGGCGTCCAATGATTTTGCCGTGGCCCGCGTGAATTCCAATGGGACACTCGACACGACTTTCGACAGTGATGGTCTCGCCGTCGTCGACTTCGGGTACGACGATCAGGCGACGGGTGTGGCACTTATGCGAGATGGCAAGATCGTCCTGGGTGGATTCGACGATGGAGGCTTGGCGGACTTCGCCGTGGCCCGATTGAACTCCGGTGGAACTCTCGACCCGACCTTCAATTCGATGACGACGCCGACGCAAACGAACGGAAACGGCAAACTCTCCTTCACGTTTGGAGCCAGTGGCTTCGGTGGAGTCGAACAAGCCCGAGCGCTGGCTCTTCAACAGAACGGCAAGATTCTCCTTGCAGGCTATACCGACGCGGGCGGCGGAAGCGGTCCGCACGATTTCGCGATTGCCCGAGTCAATCCGAACGGAACGCTGGACCTCAGTTTTGGCGGCACGGGCAAACGCACCATCGATTTCGGTGACGACGACCGTGCCAACGCTGTGGCCGTGCAGCCGAATGGGAAGATTGTGGTGGCCGGCGAAACGAGTCCCGGTGGCGGAGCTATTTACGACTTCGCGGCGGCGCGGTTGATCGGCGCTAACACGAGTTTCGTAGCCGTCGGGGGACAGGCCGGACGCGTTCAGGTAATGGACATGGCCGGAGCAACGCTCGGTAGTTTCTTTCCGTTCGCGGCGTCAGGCTTCACGGATGCCATCGCTATCGCCGTGGGTGACGTGAATAGCGACGGCATCGACGACCTCATCACCGCCGCCACCATCGGCAATCCAAACGTTAAGGTGTATAGCGGAGCTACAGTGTCGTCGGGGTCATTCTTTTCCGATCCGGAGGCGCACTTGCTCGCCAACGGGTTCCCGTTCGGCATCAACTTCAACGTTGGCGCCAGCGTCGCTGCGGGCGACGTAAACGGCGATGGCTATGCCGATATCATCGCCGGTGCTTTCCCAGGGAACCCGCACGTTAAGGTTTTCGACTCCAAGGAGGTCCTGGTCTCCGGCTTCATTCCGACCGTTATTACGCCGGTCGTGCTCGCCGAAGGGTTCGTGTACGGACTTAGTTTCAACGTCGGCGCCAATGTCGGCGCCGGCGATGTTGACGGTGACGGCCTGGAAGATGTTATTACGGGCGCCACAGCGGGAAACCCGCACACCAAGATCTTCGACGCAAAGGACTTTCTTGCCAGCGGTATTCTGAACGCCGCCGCCCTCATGGGCGAGTATTTTCCTTACGCCCTTAGCTTCAACGTTGGCGCTTTCGTGACGGCGGGTGATTACAACGGCGACGGTTACCCGGACATCATCACTGGATCATCCATCGGCAATCCGCAGGTAGTGATCATGGATGGTCAAGATATCGCCGAAGGGACATTCGATCCGGTTGCGAGTGTACTCGATTCCATTTTTGCATTCGAACTGAATCAGAACATCGGCGTCGCTGTCGGCGCGGCCGACTTCACCGGTGACGGGCGCGCCGACGTCTTGGTCGGAACCCGCAACGGTAGCCCGAGAGTCCGGGTCTACGAGGAGAATCTCCCCGGAATCTCCGCCCTCGTTTCTGGTTGGGACGTTACAGCTCCCGCGTTCACCGGTGCGCTGTACGTCGGAGTTTAGCCGCGAGCGACAAGCGAGCGCGGGCATGATGCCACGCGCTCGCGTCGCGCGCCCGGCAAAGCCCAATGCACGTCAGCCAGATTCCAATCTAGCCGTACGATAAAACTACAACGAACTCGAACGTCCATTGCGAAGGACCGGTGCGATGGCATCCACCTATCAAGCGATCATCATCGGCGGCGGACACAATGGCCTGGTCACCGCGTGTTACTTGGCGCGCGCCGGTTGGAAGGTCCTCGTCCTCGAACGCCGTTACCTTGTCGGTGGCGCCTGCGTCAGCGAAGAGACATTTCCCGGGTTCAAAGTCTCGACCGCGGCGTACGTGAACAGCCTCTTTCGAAAAGAGATTATCAGCGACTTGAAATTAGCCGACTATGGTCTTGCGCTACTGGAGCGGAGTCCGTCTTCGTTTTCCCCATTTCCCGACGACCGCTACCTCCTGATGGGTCCTGAACCCGGAATGAACCAGCGCGAAATCGCTAAGTTCAGCGCGCGTGACGCGGAGGCTTACCCAAAGTATGAGGCGATGTTGGAGCGTGTTGCCGAGTTGATCGAGCCGACGCTCACGATGACGCCGCCGAATGTGGTACGGCCAGGGGTCCGCGATCTGTGGCGGTTGTTTCAATTGGGCCGTTCGGCACGCAAACTCGGCTCAAACCTGGGTGAGGCTGTCGAAATCATGACGGGGGCGGCCCGGCCGATTCTCGACCGCTGGTTCGAGTCCGACCAGCTGAAGGCGACGTTGGCCACCGACGCCGTCATCGGCGCCATGGCTGCCCCATCCATGCCGGGCACGGCATACGTGCTGTTTCACCACGTCATGGGCGAGACCAACGGCAAGCGCGGCGTGTGGAGCTACGTCCGCGGCGGCATGGGCGGCTTGACCCAAGCGCTTGCCGCAGCCGCCCGCGGCTTGGGGGTTGAAATCCGCTGCGATGCCGAAGTCAGCCGAATTCTACTTCGCAACGGCAGCGTGGAAGGTGTCGCACTGGTCAACGGCGATGAATTCCGCGCTCCCGTCGTGGCCAGCAATGCGGATGCGAACATCACCTTCACAAGGCTCATGGATCCGAAGCAGTTGCCGTCGGATTTCGTCGAAGCAATTGGCCGCATCGACTATGACAGCGCTTCGCTCAAGATCAATGTCGCACTCGCCGAGCTTCCCGATTTTCGGGCGTGTCCGGGCGCCAAGGCCGGCCCGCACCACCGCGGCACCATTCATATCTGCCCCGATCCGGATTACATTGAACGAGCGTTTGACGAGGCGAAGTACGGTCGGCCATCACAGAATCCCGTCCTTGAGTGCACGATTCCGTCGGTGGTCGATCCGTCCGTGGCGCCGCCGGGGAAACATCTGATGTCGATGTTCATTCAGTACGCGCCGTACAAACTCCGCGGCACCAGTTGGGATCAATTGCGGGATTCGTTCGCCGATCGATGTTTCGATTTGCTCGATGAATACGCGCCCAACTTCAAACGCTCCGTGATCGACCGGCAAGTCGTTACGCCCCTCGATCTGGAACGTACCTTCAGTCTTACCGGCGGCAATATCTTCCAGGGGTCGATGCTGCTGCATCAACTCTTCGCGTTTCGACCGGCGCCAGGGTGGGCCGGATATCGGACTCCGATACGTGGCTTGTTCCTGTGCGGTGCAGCCGCACATCCGGGCGGGGGTGTGATGGGAATCGCGGGCGCCAACGCCGCGCGCGAGATTCTGCGGCGTCGATAGAGATGGCTTTGCCGCTTAGCGCACCGTCGGCTCAAAAATGGATTCCGACGCAAAAACGTCAACCACTTGTAACCGTTTGATGACGCGTGGTTGCACGGGTTCGGCCGTCGCGGCTGACACGACCGTCGTCGGCGAGTCGTCCGCCGAAATCGGAAGCGTCACCACCGTCGGGTTGGCGACCGTTACATCGGAGTTCAGCGGTGCGGATGTTCCCGGACGAGGAGGTGCTGGTGGAATCGGCGAACCGGCGCCGCCACGTCTGGCGAAGAACACGTTCGGCTGCAGATTGGTCAAGTCGGTGTTTCGCTTGATGATCTTGGCCAGCGTCGTTTGCTCCAGGTAATACAATTGTGCCCCGGAAAAATGGCGCGTGTACCAGTACCGGTCGCCCTCACGCAAACGAACGAACTGATCGACGATTGCCGCTTGGAACAATGGCCCCATGCTGCTGCCCGGCACATGATCCTCGGCCAATCCGCCGACATACGCATCGATGTTGTCAACCGTCCCGTACAGGTTTTGCAAGCCTTGTTGCACGGCGACGTTGGCAGTAATCTGCGCGAAACTCGTGACTTTCGGCAGGCCGAAGTACTCCCGCATCGCGTTGTAATCGATAATGCCGTGGTCTCGTCCGCGCTGAATGTTGAGCGCGTCCAGATCAAACCCGCCTGAGCCGGGGGGGCCGAATAGGAAGTTACGCAACTCGCCGACCAAGAACGTGTCGATCTCCTCCGCACGGATGCCGGCTGCGCCTTTCAAAAGTGGATCGATATCGCCTTCCCCATTGGGAACATCCGGATCGAGGAGCGTCGGATTGAAAAAGGTCTGCATGATGTTCAGGTTGCCACCGGAAATGACCTGACCGGAATTGTTGAGCCGGTAGACATCGCTGTTGACGGTGGTGTGACCGAAACGAAAAGCCGCGCTGGCGAATTCCTGGGACACGCTGGCGTTGACGTTCGGGTTGTAGCCGGTGTACGCCGGCATCGCGTTCTTGCCCAACAATGCGGGCAGGAACTCCTTGTAGGTAATCACTTGGAGTTCGGCGCTGACGATCTGCCGAGCGAGCTGGTAGACGGTTTCATCGTTCAGCAGCAAATGTGAGCTCGAGATTTGATCGGCCCACCAGTTGTGCTCGCGGACGAAGAGCGTGTGTAAAGCCGTCAGTTGAATCGTGACATTGGCGCGGATGTCGCCGGCCAGGAACATCGAGCTATCGGGTAATGGCCCTTCGTTCTGATTCGGAAGGCCCTGGGTATTGAAGGGGAGCAGATCGCCCGCGCTGGTTTTGAGTCGGCCGCCCTGGAACGTCCGCAACGCCGCCGCCCGAGTTGGGTCGCTGCCGTAGATTGCCGATCCGTCGATCCACGAGGTGATCTCGTTGAATTGCTCGCGCGGATTCGTCGGGCTATAGCCGGTATAGGGGTCCCATTTCGAACGAAAAAAGGAAATCTTCTTCGTCCCCGTCCCTTGCGGATCAAAGTACGGGTCACCCGCCGGCACGGGGATGTGGTACGGACAACACGGATTGCCGTTGATGTACGTTGCCGGGGTGATCAAATCGGTTTCATGGGCGAGTAACTGCCCAAAAACGTAAATGTACCCAGACAGGAAACGGCTGTTGGGAATGCTTTGTGCGCCTTGGTCGCCGACGATATTGCTGATCGTGCGGGCACTCGGTCGATCCGCGCCGGCCGGCAGCGAGCTGCCGTCGGTGTAGTCCGCCGGTGAAATGCGGATGAAGTTCGTGCCTACCTTGCCCCACGTCGGATTCGCCAAATTGTTATTCGAGCCGTCGAACGTCCGGAAGTCGGACGACGAGAGCATGCAGCGCTCTTCCAATGCTTCGAGCCGAAGCCGTAGGCTGGGTTTCATTGAACCTCTCTCTTGCCAAACCAAAAGCTCATGGCACCGGTGATTGCGCCGGATAGAGCTCGGTCCTAGTTTTACTAGCGTAACGACGTCAAGCGGGCATGTTCCGTAGGTTTGTCGTCGGGGCGGCCTTCGCCCGGCGGAAACCGTGACGTTGATCGTAACATAAGGGACAAGTATTTCAATCAGAAATTCACGGAAAATGAGTCAGTTACTTGCCCGCAAAGAAACCCGGTTTCTCCAAGAAACCGGGTTTCTTGCGCGGATATTGGTCGCTTGGCGGCAAGCCTGACTTTCTGATGGGAAATAACTGCGATAACTTGAATAGATCGAGAAAGACAGCGAATAACCCGAATGGGAGACGGTATGTCGAATTCGGGCCGGGAATAAACCGCGGGCCGCTGTTTCTATTTAGTTGAGGATCGGTGTTATGGGCTTGCCTGCAAGTCCGTCGAAGGTCGAACAATTGGTTAACGAGCACTACGTTTCGCTCTACCGCTTCGCATACCGCCTTAGCGGAAATGCGACCGATGCCGAAGACCTGACGCAGGAGGCGTTTTGTTCGGCACAGCGGAAGTGGAGCCAGCTTCGCAATCCACAGCGGGCGAAGGCTTGGTTGTTCAGCATCGTGCGCAACGGCTACCTCCACCGCATTCGCTCCGACAAGCACCATCACTTCGTGCCGGTCGAATGCCTGTCCGATGTGGCCGATGCGCTGCCGGACCCGCTCCCTCCGATCGAACCCGCACGCTTGCAGGAAGTCCTTAACGATCTGCCTGAAGTTTTCCGGACTCCCGTCATTCTTTTTTATTTTGAAGACTTTAGCTATCGCGACATAGCGGAGCAGTTGGATCTGCCGATCGGCACGGTAATGTCCAGGCTAGCGCGCGCGAAAAGTCATTTGCGCGCAATTGTTGCCGGACCTAGAACCGGTCGTCGAAACCGGGAGGGCGAGAAATGGACTGTAAGACCGCCCGCCAGCTCATCGTTTTCGCTCGTCCGCGGACTCGGGAACTTGACGCGGACGAAAGCATAGCACTGCGTGATCACTTGGCGGAGTGCCCGGTCTGCCATGGCGTGGCCGACGCGGAATGGCGGCTTGACGGTCACCTAAGCCGGGCCATGCAAGCCGTCGCGGTGCCGATCGAATTGCGGCAGCGTTTGCTTAACTGGGTGCAACGGGATCGGCGATCGTGGTATGCCCGTTTCGTGTGGGCGCCGAGTGCAGCAGCGGCTGCCGTCCTGGTCGCTTTTGGTATCGGTACGGCGGCCTGGCAGCGCTGGAATGCCGGCACACACATCGAAATGGTCATCGATTGGCCAACAGGCCGGCACGAGGTCGAACAGAAGTTTCGAGATTTGTTCGGATTGACGGTCGTCGCGCCGCCTCAGTTCAACTACGAATACGCAACCCCCATCGCCCTTGGCGAATACCAGGGAAAGCGAGTCCCACTGCTGCGTTTCGAACGCGGCGAACACACCGCGTTGGTTTACGTTCTTTCCGATGAGAATGTCGACCTGAATCATGAGCCCGAGAAACGTGACGGATTCATGGCGTCGCTCCTACAACATCCGTCGAATTCCCGTGTTGTCTATGTCGTGTACTTCACGGGAGGGAACATCGAGCGATTCCTCGAACATCACGGGCAGCACGCGGTTTGACTTGCCTAACTGAAGCTCGCACTCTCAACACTTCGCGATCCTGCCGAATCAACACCGACCTGCGTGCGTCTCCATATAACTCTGCTAACGCCCACTTGATGGAGAAATCGCATGAAGAGCATCTATAGCATTCTGGTCGCAATTCTATTCGCCGGTACGGTTCGCGGTGATGATTGGCCCCAGTGGCTAGGCCCGCAACGTGATGGAGTCTGGCGCGAGACCGGCATTCTGGAGAAATTCCCGCCAGGTGGTCCCAAAGTTCTGTGGCGTGCGCCGATTGGTATGGGATACGCCGGACCGGCCGTTGTCGGCAATCGTGTCTACGTGACCGACCGAATGCTCGCGGCAGGCGCAAGAATCCCATGAGCGGTTTCGCTCGGGCCAACGTTGCCGGTACGGAGCGCGTGCTCTGCCTCGACGCCACCAACGGCCGCGAGATCTGGAAGCACGAGCATGAGTGTGACTACAAAGGTGTGTCCTACCCAGCCGGTCCGCGAACGACGCCGGTAATCGCCGACGGGAAAGTCTTCACGTTGGGGACGATGGGCGATCTGCTTTGTCTCGACGCGGGCAACGGAAAAGTGCTTTGGTCCAAGAGCTTCCCCAAGGATTTCTCGTCGAAGGTGCCGATGTGGGGATTCTCCAGCAGTCCGCTCCTCGATGGCGATCGATTGATCTGTCTGGTAGGTGGTGAAGATGGAAGTTTGGTTGTCGCATTTCACAAGGACACCGGTAAGGAAATCTGGCGTGCGCTTTCCGCCGCGGAGCCTGGCTACAGTCCGCCGATGATCTTTAACGTCGGCAGCAAACGGCAGCTCATCATCTGGCATCCGGAGTCGGTTAATGCCCTCGATCCCGAAACCGGCAAGGTCCACTGGACCGTTCCGTTTCAGGTCCGTGCCGGATTGACGGCGCCGACGGCGCAAAAGGAAGGCGACTTACTTTTGGTGTCCTCCTTCTACAACGGCTCGATGATGTTAAAGCTCGATGCCGAGCAGGGCACAGCGAACACACTTTGGAAAGGTAAGAGCAACAGCGAGCAAGCTCGCCTCACCGACGGCTTGCATGCGATCATGGCGACGCCGATCCTCAAAGACGGGCACATTTACGGCGTGTGCAGCTATGGCGAGTTGCGATGCCTGAAGGCGCAGACCGGCGAGCGAGTCTGGATGTCGCTCAAGGCCACGGGCAAGCAGGATAAACCGGTCGAACGCTGGGCCAATGCGTTTCTCGTGGTCAACGGTGATCGGTTCTTTCTGTCCAACGAGAAAGGTGAGTTGATCATCGCACGGCTCACACCGATGGGTTACGAAGAAATCAGCCGCGCTCAGATTTTGGAGCCGACGAACACCATGATCGACCGCCCGGTGGTGTGGTCGCACCCCGCGTTTGCGAACCGTTCGATGTATGCCCGGAACGATAAGGAAGTCGTTTGCGTGTCCCTGGCCGCGGATCAATAAGGCGGTTTGAAGGTGGCACTGCGCTTCCACGCCGTGAAATAAAGGTCCATCGTGAGCTGGGCTGCAACTCGGCAACGCTCCATGATGAAAGTTCGGCTTTCGTCGGTCGGCTTCTCAAAAACCCCCAACTCGTCGAGCTTGTAGCAGCGGTCGACATGTTTATGTGATTCCAGAATCGTTTGGATGACGTGCTTCCAAACGTCGTCGATTTCTTTGGCGTTCAGATCTCGTCCGATTTCTTCAGGAGTGAAGCCGAACTTTTCAGGGAAGGCATTGATCTTGGCGTGAATGCCTTTCTGGATCATCTTGCCATCGGGCCCGGTTTTTCCATCGTAGTCCTTGGTCGTGTGCAACGGCATGGCTACATCGCCGGTGTAGTGGGCGAGAACCCCGGCATACACCAGACACTTCATGCGCACGGCTTCGTTAGCCGGTTCTTGCCGCAGATCGTAGAAGGCGCATGTCAGCCGGTCGAAGTGTTCCATAAGTGCGTAGGGCAACATGCCGGTCTTTTCAGGCCGTTGCTTGAGGCGCGTGATCAGAACCGCGGCTTTGAAGCGATCGTCGGGAAGCGCGTTGCCTTCGAGATGCTCGAGGTCGATGAAGTGATCCGGATACTCGGCCGCACGAAGGAACTTGGCGTCCTTGTTCTTCCAGCGGTCCGGATCGCCCGAAAGATGGGCGATAGTTTTCCCGCCGGCGCGAAAAAAGGCCGGCACCTCTTCGGATAGACCATTCACAGCGGCCTGCGCGATGGCCTCGTGACCTTTGACCCACCACGCGGACGCCGAACTTGCCGCCGACACCAGAGCCAGAGCCGCGATCAACCTGACTCGCATCTTCATGATTTCTTCTCGTTGTGTTGGATGGCTGCACGACGAACACCACAGGCCGAAATGATAGGAGCGGATCGCGCCCGCGTCCAAGTAAATTCGTATACATTCTGTGCGCATCCGCTCAATCGCTAGCCAAGTGGAGGAAACCATAATGAATTGGCCGCACACATTGGCGTTACTCATGCTCTTCTCAGGAGGAAATGCCGTGGTCGCCGACGAACTGGGGGAGGACGGTTACGTCGATTCGAACGGCGTGAAGATCCATTACGTGACGAAGGGTGAGGGGCCGCTAGTCGTCATGATTCACGGTTTCCCCGATTATTGGTACAGCTGGCGAGATCAGATGCCGGCCCTGGCGAAACACTTCCAGGTCGTGGCCATCGATATGCGTGGCTACAACCTGAGCGACAAGCCGGAGGGAGTCGAGAATTATGCGATGGACAAGCTTGTGGAGGATGTGGTCGCTGTTTTGAAGCATTTCAAACGCGATAAGGCTGTCGTGGTCGGGCACGACTGGGGCGGGGCGGTCGCCTGGTCGTTTGCCATGAAGCATCCCGATAAGCTCGACCGTTTGATCATTCTGAATTTGCCGCATCCGAAATGCCTGACGCGTGAACTCGCCAACAACCCCGCGCAGCAAAAGAACAGCCAATACGCACGCAATTTTCAAGCGCCCGACGCCGCCAAGAAAGTGTCGCCGGAGATGCTGGTTTTCTGGGTGAAGGAACCAGACGCACGCAAGAAATACCTGGAAGCGCTGAAGCGATCATCGATGGAAGCGATGCTGAACTACTACAAAGCCAACTATCCGCGTGAACCGTATCAGGACAGCGATGCGGTCAAGCTTCCGCCGGTTAAGTGTTCGGTCCTGATGATCCACGGACTGGATGACCAGTATCTTCTGCCCGGTGCGCTGAATGACACGTGGAAATGGCTGGAAAAAGACCTCACCTTGGTGACGATTCCCAAGGCGGGTCATTTCGTGCATCGCGATGCACCCGACCTGGTGACGAAGACGATGGTACGCTGGCTGACGCGCGACTAGGAAGATTTTCACGAGGACGTAGCGAATCGTTGTTGCGTGCCATGCTCACGGCTTTGCGCGAGCATGCCCATCCAAAGCGATGGGCATGGCACCCAATTCTGCGAAATAATCGCTCACCACGCTCCCATGCAACAGCCCACGCCGCTATCAATTAACGGCAACGCGCGGCGGGCGAACGGTATCTTCAGATTCTCCGCGCGATCATGGACCACTCGGCCGTCCATGATCGTGTATGTGACGTGCGTGGCATGTTCGAACGGGTCGCCGTCGTAGAGCACCAGATCGCCGACTTTGCCGACTTCAATACTCCCGAAACGCTCTTCGATGCCGAGCAAGCGCGCGGACTCCAGCGTGATAGACCGCAGCGCCTGTTCGTGGCCAAGTCCGTTGACCATAGCCATCGCCGCCTCGTGGCGGAGCACTCGAGTCTTGGGAACGTATCCCTCAAATCCTGTGCCCAGTGCGATCGGGATTTTCTTGTCGGCGAGAAACGCGGCATTGCCGAGGTGAGTATTGAACGTTTCCATTGATGACCCACTTTGCATTGCCGGGTGCACAACGACGGGAAGCTTTTCCTCCGCTATTCGATCCGCCAGCAGGTAGCCTTCTGTCGCATGATCGAGAACGGCCTTCAATTTGAACTCCGCTGCAAGTCGCAGAGCGGTGCCCAGGTCGTCGGCTCGGTGGGCAAAGAAGTACACGGGCAACTTGCCTTCCAAGACGGGCTCCAGTGCTTCGTGCTTGAGATTTCGTGGAGGCCGTTTTTCTTCGTCCTTGACGGTTCGCCGTTTCTCGGAATAGTTTTTCGCCTGACTGAACGCATTCCGCACCAGTCCCGCTGTGCCCATCCGCGTGCTGATTTTTCCAGGGTAGGATTGTTTCGGTATTTCGCCGAGGTTTACCAATAAAGCAGCCGGGAAACGAATGGCCATCTGCTCCGCCGTTCGGCCGTAAGTGCGGAAGATGCCGGATTGCCCTGCAATCACATTGTTCCGGCCCGGCATGGCGTGGACGACTGTCACGCCGTTCTCGCACAGCAACTGAAGCAGAGGTTCATGGGGATTGAAACTATCCAGGACGCGCAGGTCCGCCTGGTTCGGATCGCTCATTTCGTCCTGGTCCTGGTCGGCCGCTACGTTGTGTTTTCCTGACAGGCCGACGACGGAATGAGCGTCGATCAAACCCGGCGTGACTTCGCGCGCTCGCAGGACGGGAGTGTTTGCAGGGACTCGAAAATCCTTCCGCGGACCGATGTGGCGAATCTTGCCGTCCTCAATGTGGATCACTCCGTCGACGATTGCCGGTCCGGAGACAGGATGGATCCGACCCGCGAAGACGACCACCGACCCTGACTTGCGGTTCGCTTCGACATCGGTCGCGCCCATTGGCAGTTCTACTTTGGCTGCCTGCCCGTCGAGAGGAGCGACAGCGGGCGTCGGCTTGGGCAAACGATCACGATCCGCGAGGGCGAAACCACCCGTCTGGTAAGCCCAATCATCGGCCTTGTTTCGATCAAAAACGCGAACGCCGTCGATGTATGTTTCGAGCACCCGGGTATAGACGCTGAACGGCGACCCCGACAAGATGACGAAATCCGCATCCTTCCCTTTCTCTAGAGATCCAAGCCGATCATCGAGGTGCATGACTCGCGCGGCATTAATCGTTACAGCCCTCAATGCGGCATCCTCGGACATACCGCCTCGCACGGCAATCGCCGCGGTCCGCAGGTAGAAGCGCGACGGCGTGATCGAATCGTCGGTGTTGATCGTGACTGTGACACCCGCTTTGTCGAGGAGGGCAGCGTTTTCGTCGATCACTGCCGCGGTCTCCAACTTTCCGCCAGGACTATCAACAAGAGTGAGAGAAACCGGGATCTTTCGTTTGGCAAGTTCCTCCGCGACGCGATAGGCTTCCGTGGCATGTTGCAAAACAAGCTCAAAGCCGAATTCCTCCGACAGTCTGATTGCGGTCATGATGTCATCGGCGCGGTGGCAATGAAAGTGAACGGTGCGCTTGCGGTCGAGGACTTCAACGATGGGTTCCAATGAGATGTCGGTTTCAGGCACTGGGACGTCCTTACCCGCTGCGGTCGCTTCTTTGTAAGTTGCCCACTTGCGTTTGTAATCGCGGGCCTTGACGAACTGTTCCCGTTGAAGGGCGGCAACTTTCATGCGCGTGCCCGGCGCCTGGTTGCCGCGCCGGCCGTAGCCTTTCGGATTCTCTCCGTTGGCCATCTTGAGGCCGCCGAGAGTTTTGGGATGAACAATGCGCATATCCTCGACGGTTCGACCGCGGAGTTTGACGTACAACGTTTGGCCGCCGATGACGTTCCCGCTTCCCGGCATGATGTTGGCGGTCGTGACGCCGCCAGTCCTTGCCATGCGAATGCCAGGATCATCCGGATAGATAGCATCGATGGCGCGAACGCCCGGCTGCACCGGCCCGCTCATTTCATTGCCGTCACCGTGCGCGGGAACGCTCGGTTTTGGATAGATGCCGATGTGAGAGTGGGTATCGACCAGGCCGGGGATAATCGTCTTGCCGACGACATCCCGGACGACTGCGTTCTCGGGAATGGGGGTGTGTTTGGTATCGCCGAGGGCAATAATCTTCCCCTTCTGCACCACCAACACGCCGGATTCTATCGCAGGCCCGGCGGCCGTGAGCAGGCGAGCGCCGCGAAACACGACGGGGCGGTCGTCGTCCGTTTGTAGTGACAACACGATGACAATGAGAGCAGCAACACAAGCGACCGGACGGAGCATGCAGGTACTCCAATGCAACGAAAGCGAATCGAATCTCAGTGCGGGTCATTGTACAACCTGGAATACGGGCGAGCCGAGTTGCGTAAGCAACCGGTTGCTGACGCAACTCGGCTCGCCGATTCAACTATTGGCGCAGCAACTAAGTGTGAACCGCCTCGAACTGCACCAGCGCAAACGGGCCGAAGGTGATGACCGGCAGCCAGGCTGCCAGGGCAGGGGCGACATACTCGTTGTCGCCGAGAAACTTGCAAGAAAAGAGCGCGGCAAAAAAGATCGCACAAAGGACTAAGCACAGCCCCGCACTGAGAAAGACATTGCGATTCTGATCGCGCAGGATCACGGAAAGGCCCATCAAGATCAGGATGGCGCCCAGGATTGGCCGGGTGAGCCGGCTGTGGAACAATACCGCCATGGCGGCCATGCGCGTGGTATCCGGTTTCTGCAATTCGTCCTTCAAGCGTAACGTCGATGCGAATGCGTACCAGTTTCGAGTTCGCGTGACGGCATCGAAATCGACCTCTTGGGTGTGCAAGAAGAACTTGCCGGGATCGATCATTTCCAGAATCTCGGGCTGGTTCCAATCCTTGAGTTCCGGCGGCTCGGCCGGTGTGGTTTCAGTCAGCAGCCACCCGCCTCTTAACCGGCCTTCTCCCGGCGGAAAGTAACGCCCTTCCTTGGCGCTTAGATTGATCAAGGTGCCCGCAAGACTTTCCGGAATGACGACGTACACCTTCCGCACCACCATCCCCTCGGCACGTGACGCGACCTCGCCTTCGATGTGGATGCCGTTGGGTTCGTAGGCGCCTTGAACGAGGACCGGTTTTTCGCCCTTGAAGTCATCGCGCTCGCTCATGAGCTGTTTGGCGATTCGCGGGATGAGGAATTCCTGATTCGCCAGACCGATGCCAAGCGTGAGGAAAGCAGTGAACAAGATCGGTCGAATGACGCGCCGTGTGGAAACACCGGCCGACAAAAGTGGCACCAGTTCGTTGTTGCGCTGCATCCAGGCGATGGTGAACGCGGCCGCCAAAAGCACGACGGCTTCGCTCATTTGGTCGTAGTAGCGGGCAATTCGGTAGCCGTAATAAATACCGATCCGTTCCACGATGACGCGGAGTCCCTTGGTGTCGTCCGAGAACGAATCAAGATTGGTGAATAGGTCGACGACGACGTAGATGCTCAGAAGGCTTAACAAGCAGAAAAAGTAAGCCTTCAGGAAGCTGCGGATCAGCAGTCGGTCGAGAAGTCGCATGAAATGCGGCCAGGGGTCAGGGGTCAGGAGTCAGACGAACAGGTTCAAGAGTCAGTGCGTTCGGCCGGTTTTCAGACGCCTGACTGCTAAGGCTGGACCCGTCATCGCGGCGAATATAGGAAAGCACGTACTGAACCACGTACTCATTGGCCGAGTTGCACGTCGAATCTCCGAAGCCGTTGGCCTTGAGCTCCCGAAACGCAGCGCGGGTGCTCCACTTCTGGTACTCCATGCGGTAGACGGCGGTCAGGACGCCGGTTCGGTGTAACCCGGCGCGGCAATGAATAAGCACGGGGTAGACGGTGGGGTCGTCCATGACGGCCAGAAATTGATCGATCGCCTTTGGATGTTCAGCGGGTGAACGATTCGGTGGAACCAGGTCCGGTGGGATGAAGACGTAGCGAACTCCAAGCTGTTCGCAGAGGGCTTTCTCTTTTACGTTACTTCGATCAAAGAAACTGCGAGCGACATCGGGGTCCGGATACTCGTCCTGAAGGTTGATGACGGTTCGCAGGTTGAGCCGTTGAACGGCTTCCGCAATCCCGGTCGCGGTCAACTGGCCGCTGCGATAAACTCGGCCGGGCACCACTTCCCGCAGCCGTTTATGGTCGGCGTAATGCCAGCGGTAATAGCCGTATGGCGCCGCCGTCACCAGAAGTGCAATGGAAACCCCCATGCACCACTGGAACAATTGGGTAAGCGAGACGTTCAGCTTTCGCACGCGGGTTCCTTATAGAGAGGTGCGTGGTTCCGTGGGGCGGAATTGTGTCAACTTCGGTCCAAAATCGCAAGCCGGGTCGGCGACGCTGGGTCTTGAGGCAAGGAACGCAAACTTGAGAAAGTGGAAGAGCCGGGAGACCTTTGGTCATGCGTCGCCTGCTCATTTGAGCACATTTGCATCTTTTCAAGTGTCCGCGGTCAGCTGCGCAGACTGTGACACATCATCGTCAAAACTACTTAGTCGGCATTAACGTCAGCGGCGTTCGCTGTTCGCTCGGCATAAGTGCAGTTTTTACCAGTGTTTACGTATAGTGCGCGTGCGCCGCCTTTGCGGACGGTGTGCGTCGTGGCGGAGTTGCAGGTCCTTGAGAATAGCAAATTAACGCCGAATTCAGGGCGAATGGCCAAAACGTAGCGTAGAATTGCTGAGCACTGACGCAGCGCCAAGAAGGAGGGCAACCAATGTTGGTCCTCAGCCGGAAGCTCGGGGAAAAGATTCACATCGGCGACAATATCTGCATCACGATTGTCGACATCGACCGCGGCAAGATTCGGCTGGGAATTGAAGCCCCCCGCGATGTGCCCATCTTCCGCCAGGAGCTACTGGCGAATAATCGCGAGACTCCAGGCGCCACCGTTGCCAAAGTAGTGACGGAATAGGCACGGCCGTTCAGCCCCCTGCGACTTGCTCCATATTCCATCTCAGTTTTCGATTCCTTCCTCTGGTAGTTCGTATCCTCGCGCGCACTTCGCTCGAATCTCTCTCACTTTGCAAGTATGGTAATGGGTGCCTGTGCGCGTAAGCGCGCTGGAGGTGCTAGTGCGATATTTACGAATCACTTTCGCATGTGTGGTTCTGCTTACCTCCGGTTGCGGCGGCAAGTCAGAGTCCGAACCGATTCTTGTAGGTCATTTGGCGCCGGGATCGCGGCTCAATGCGTCCTCGACCGAACAGGCGCGTCGCGGGATCTTGTTGGCGGTCGAAGAGGTCAATGCGGCCGGCAACCTGATCTCGGGCCGGCGTGTGAAAGTGCTTCATCCCGAATGCGCGGCCGACCGTGACGCGGTGCGGGCAGCCGCCGTCCGGCTGATTACAACGGACAATGTGGTTGCGTTGATCGGCGGGACCGATCCGATTCAGGCCGAGGCTTTGGCCCAAGTCGCCGAGTCGTCGAAGATTCCACTGATCGCTCCAGGCGGCACGGCCAATCGTCCGGAGACAGGCTTCGTGTTTCACACCTCAATTTCTCCGACGGCGCGAGGCAAATTGCTTGCTCATTTCGCAAGCAAAGAACTCGCCGCCCCGCCGGCCGCAGTTCTCGTCAACAATCATCCAAGCATTTCCGGCCATTCGCAGACTATCGCTTCAACATTTTGCCGGGACTATCGCAAAGCCGGTCACCGAGTAGTTGGCGAGTGGACGTTTCAGTCCCCAACTGATCTGAAAGATGCGCTTGGTCGGCTGAGCGCGGAACGGCCGGGCCTTGCAGTGCTCGTCGGCAGCGAGGAAGACTTTGCCGAGATTCGTATGCCGGAGTTAAGTGACAAGACGCCAGTCTTACTTGGTGTTTCTGACACCGAGACCGCACGACTGATGTCAAACGGACTAAAGAACCCGGTCTGCATCACTACCGCGTTTGTCGGAACAGAGCCACAGGCACGCGAGTTCGTTCGGAAATACGAGGAACGCTTCCGCGAACCGCCCAATCTTCATGCGGCACTCGCCTATGACAGCGCGCGGCTGCTATTCGACGCCATGCGCAAGTCTCCTGAACCATTTGGCCCCAAGCTGCGCGACACTCTAGCGGAGATAAAACAACTCGATAGCGTAACGGGGCCGATAACCCTCGAGTCCGACGGATGGGCCAGGCGTGTAATGTATGCCGTTCGGATCGAGCCGGGCACAACACGGACGGTCGCAACCTTTGGCCCTAAGAGCCAATAAGTTGCAAGAGGTTGATTCAACAACCGCGGAGGTTGCAATGTTAAGTGAGCAACGTCGGGTTTGCGCATGCATTCTTTTAGTCGTCACCGCCGCTGGCGCCGCGCCTTTTCCCCAGAGCAAAGACGCCAAACCATACCAAGCGGCGATTGCCGCGCTTGAGACGTTCATCAAACGGGAAATCGAGTCCAAAAACCTTCCTGCCGTATCAATCGCGCTGGTGGATGATCAGAACATTATCTGGTCGCGCGGCATTGGATTTGCCGATCCGAAATCGAAAACCGCAGCCTCGGCCGACACGGTGTATCGCGTCGGTTCGGTTTCCAAACTTTTCACCGACGTTGCGGTGATGCAGCTTGTGGAGGCCGGGAAGCTTGATCTCGACGCGCCGGTGACTCAATATCTTCCGACGTTCAAGCCAAAGAGCACCTTCGACAAACCGATCACGTTGCGGCAGCTTATGTCGCATCGGGCCGGATTGGTTCGAGAGCCTCCGGTTGGGCATTACTTCGATGCGTCGGCGCCGCCGTTGGCACGAACCGTCGAGAGCCTAAATCAAACGTCATTGGTGATTGAACCTGAGAAGCGAATCAAGTATTCCAATGCTGGAATCGCCGTCGTCGGTCATGTCCTGGAGCACACGCAGAAAGTTGGTTTCTCGAAGTATTTGAAAGCGCAAGTCCTCGACCCGCTCGGGATGTCGAAGAGTAGTTTCGAGCCGTCGGCCGAGATCGGCCGCGACTTGGCATCGGCAATAATGTGGACTTACTCCGGCCGTGAGTTCCCGGCGCCCACGTTCGAGCTCGGCATGGCGCCCGCCGGCTGCATGTACTCCACGGTGACCGACCTGGCGCGTTTCCTGAAGATGTTGTTTGCCAATGGGAATGGACCGAACGGCCCACTGGTGCAATCGAAAAGTCTGGATCAGATGTTGACGCCGCAGTTTGCGAAACCGGGAACGAAAACCGGCTTTGGCATTGGCTTCATGCTGTCGGAACTTGACGGCGCGCGCCGCATTGGCCACGGCGGCGCCATTTACGGCTTCGCCACTGAGCTCGCGGCCCTCCCCGACGAAAAACTCGGCGTGGTCGTCGCGATTTCGTGCGACTGTGCCAATGCGGTTGCCACCCGGATCGCCGATACCGCACTCCGATATATGGTCGCCGCGAAACACGGGAAGTCGTTGCCGAAGACAGTCGAAACCAAACCACTTGAACCAGAGTTGGCTCGGCGATTGGCGGGTCGGTACAAGGCGGGTGAAAAACAACTGGACGTTTACGAGCGTGCGGGAAAGCTGTGGCTGCTTCCGAAACGTGGCGGCTTCCGCGTCGAGTTACGTGCCGACGGCGATGACCTCGTCATCGATGATCGATTGGATTTCGGGCTTCGGATCACGCGCGAGTCGGACAAACTGCGGATAGGCGCCGACACATTCGACCGCGCCGACATTCCGCGGCCTGCACCGATCCCGGAGCGCTGGCGAGGACTTATCGGCGAATACGGCTGGGACCACAACGTCCTCTACATTCTCGAGAAGGACGGACAACTGCATGCACTCATCGAATGGTTCTTTCTCTACTCGCTCAAGGAAGTCGCCGAGAATATCTTCGAGTTTCCGGATTGGGGATTGTACCACGATGAAAAGATCGTGTTTCGGCGGAACAGCACCGGCGAAGTCGAGTTGGCGGAGGCGGCAAATGTGGCTTTTCCACGCCGGAAACTGTCCGGCGAGGGCGGCGAGACCTTTAAGATCAAGCCGATGCGTCCCTTGGACGAACTTCGCCGCAATGCTCTTGCGGCCAAGCCACCGGCCGAGCGCGGTGAGTTCGCCCAGCCGGACCTTGTCGAACTCGTTACGCTTGATCCAACCATCCACCTGGATATCCGCTATGCCACGACGAATAACTTCTTAAGCACGCCGTTCTACACGTCGGCCAAGGCATACCTGCAACGACCGGCAGCCGAGGCCCTCGTCCGCGTTCATCGCAAACTGAAGGAGCGCGGCTTTGGCCTGGTTGTGTTCGACGGCTACCGGCCGTGGTATGTGACCAAAATGTTCTGGGACGCCACTCCGGAAAACCTACGAATCTTCGTCGCCAACCCTGAAAACGGCTCTCGGCACAATCGCGGTTGTGCCGTTGATTTGTCGCTCTACGAATTGAGTTCAGGAAAAGTCGTCGAAATGCCCGGCGGTTACGATGAAATGTCGGACCGCTCGTACCCGGATTACCTCGGCGGCACCTCACTTCAGCGCTGGCACCGAGAAATCTTGAGGCAGGCAATGGAAGCCGACGGATTCACTGTTTACGAAGCCGAATGGTGGCATTTCGATTACAAGGATTGGAAGAAGTATCCGATTGGGAATTACACGTTCGAGGAGATGGGGAAGGAAGGGAGGTAGCGCTAACTGGGACTTAGGCGTCGTCCCATTTCCGCCCAATGCCATGGGTATGACACCCGACTATGCCAACCAAACTCATAGCCAGTTCTCCACCCTAAGCTGCTGAACGCGCTCGTAATCCCGGTCAGCGCTGAGCAGTGTCAGTTTTCCGTGACGAGCGATTGCGGCTATTAGAAGATCAAACTGAGACAGCATCTGTCCGGCGGTGCGAAGTTCTTGAAAGAGCGTCGCAAACTCGGATGCGATTTGTTCATCGGCCGGCCACAGCCGAAAGATCGCCAGCGCTGCTTGCAGTCGAGCAAGGTTCTGTCGAAAGCGCCGACCAAGTCGAATCCCGGCCTTGTATTCGCACAAGACGGGTAAACAAATTCCGAAGCGATCACCAGATCGAAGCGCGGCGTCCACGCGACGTTTCAAATCCGGCACACGGTCCAGATATGCTGACAGGTGGTTGGTATCCAGGAGGTATCGGTTCACGCCTGGTTATCCGCAATCGCCTGCATCGCCGCGCGGCTGATTCGATCCTGTTCCGCCAGCAGGAGCGCCCCGTCTTCCCGCTCGCCCGGCTCGAACTCCATCGGGCCAAGCCTTTCCAATGCAGCCAGGCACTCTTCTAAATCGGGCATCGGGTGATCGGGTGTCATGGGAGCGATGGTGACAGATTGCCCTTCCCACTCCTCTGGGATGGGATCCTGAGTCTCGAGCCGACCGTGCCGAACGCGTGCCCGAATCATGATCGTCTCCCACGCTCCAAGGTTTATGTGAGACAGCCTCCGTCGGTAATTCTACCAGACCATGGACGCCTGCCCGGTCATTTTTTCTGACGAGTTTGGTAACCCTACAGCCACAACTTCACCCGTTCCCGCAACCCCGGTGGCAGTTTCGCTTCGACGATTCGGCGCACTTCGTGTGGGTGGTACCTGGTGCTGAAGTGCGCAGACGATCAATTCATTGCGGAAGCGGTCGGCGCGTTCCAGTAGATCGTCGAGATGCATGTGTCCGAACTTGTGAATCTTCTCACGCCGGTGATTCGGGCGAATGAAACTCAACTCGGTGATGAGGACTTTCGCTTCGAACACGGGAGGGTACGCGTCCAAGCCGCCGGGGCTGGTATCGCCGGTGTAGGCCAACAAGGGCGTCCGGACTTCTCGCGTAACCTGAACGCCGGACAGCCGCAAGTCGCGGATGCGGTCTCCGGGCAGGCCGATGTATTCGTCTTTCAACTTGTTCCGCCGCTCCCACACGAGGTAGCCAAGCGATGGGATGGTGTGCGTTGTTGGAAACGCTGTGACGACGTGATCACGTGACAGCGCAATCTCATCGCCGGCGTTGACGCCGTTGAGTTGGCAGATCATTCGGCCTCGATCGAGCCGTTGCATGATCAGCAATAGGCGGCGGACATCCTCTATCGCTTCCGCCGGAAGGAACAACGTCGGCGGACCCATTTTCATCATCCGCCGGCGCGCGACGTAGACGGGAAGTGCCGCGATGTGATCCAAATGAGTGTGCGAGATGAACCACGTCGGCGTGCCCATGAAGTCCCACGGATGAGCGCCGAGGTCAAAACCGATCTTCAGCTCCGGAATGCGCCAATACGTCTGCACCGCCGCGCGTGAGTAACCTTCGATCGTCAGCCCGGCGTAATGAAACGAAGCAACGGGCGCATTGTCCACTGGTTTGAGTGCGTTGTTGGCAGGCTCGTCCACTTTCGACATCGACCCGTCTCATTCCACTGCGGCCACCCGACCAGGGTGCTTTCACAACATACAGAGTACGGTGAAGCTGGCAAAGTTCGGTTGAGTTTTCCGGTCGCCGCCATCCGGTGAGTTTCAACTCGCCCCGGGACAATTGCCGATAAAACAGGGGAGTTGCTCTCGCATTGATATGGTTTACGGTCTGGCGCGGCCCGTCAACGGCAAAACAGGCAACGCTGCCTTGACTGGATTGCGGCGCCAGCGCATAGTCCTACGCCCGCTTTAACGGGCCGAGAAGGAGATTATGATGTTCCGGAAATTACTGATTGCATCGACCATACCCGTCGCGTTTACCACTGGTTGTTCATCCTTGTCGCACACGGAAAATGGCGCGTTGGCCGGCGGCGGACTGGGAGCGCTGACCGGCGCGGTGATCGGCAGTCAAACCGGACATACGGCCGGCGGCGCCGCGATTGGCGGCGCCATTGGAGCGGTAACAGGTGGGCTGATCGGCAATTCCCACGATCAAACCGAGCGGAAGGTCGAAGCCGCTCACGCCCGTGCCCAGCTCGGCGTGCAAGACGTCGTGCAGATGGCACACAGCCACATTAGCGACGAGGTCATTGTCAATCACATCCGCGCCAGCGGAACGGTGTTCCAGCTTTCAGCGCAGGACACCATCTGGTTGAAGCAAAACGGCGTAAGCGACCGCGTAGTGAGCGAAATGCAGGCGACCTGCGCGAGGCCAGCGCCGGCACTACGCCGCCCACCCGGTTTACGTGGTGGACCATTGCCCACCGCCGCCACCCGTCGGGATCGGCTTCTCGTACACCAAATTTAGGCGCTAACCGCTAGTCCGGTTGGAATGAGTCCACCTTTTTCGCGTCTTGGGGCGCCGTAAAACGGAAGGTCTCCTTCGCAAACGGCGGATCAAACTTCCAGTTCTTGTACGTCTCTACCGTGGAGACTTTCCCATTCGGGCCCTCGCCGGTGCTGGTCATGCGCAGGATGTAGGGCTTGCCTTCGGATGCAACCCACAACTCCCAGTCGAATTGCGGCTGTGTGAACTTCATGCGGTGAACCGGAGTGCCGTCTACCTTGTCCATGCCGACGTAGGAGCACTCCGTCACGCCATCCATCAACAATCCGCCGGGATCGTCCGCCAGGATATTGGCAAACAGCATCCCGGTGTTGACCGGGCCGATCCGGAGAAGAGAGAGACCGATTTCGCCCAGGCTCTTGGGCGACGCCTGTTCGGTGTATTGATTGAGTGCCTTGCGGTAGATGATGATGTTTTTCCCGTCGGAGATGATGTCAGGGCCTTTCTTGGCGTCGCCGTCGAGTTTGGTCTTCAGCGAAAAGTGGCTGGGCTTTTCAACGTCGATGACCGCCGTTACGTTGATCTCTTTTTCACCTTCATCATTGGAAATCTTGCTGGCGAAGGTGCCGTCAGCATGCATACTCTTCGCGTTCTTGTACAGCTCGCCCGTTTGCTTGACGATGTCGACCACCTTCTTCTCGAGTTTGTCTTGTGCCATCAAGCTCGGTGTCATGACGACGAGCATGGCCAGCGCCGACGTGGTGCGGTGAAGCATGGGAAACTCCTTTGAAATGGGGTACCTATCGTTATTCGACGGTGTCCGCTATGGATTTATTCGGTTTCGCCTTTAGGGCGTCCAGTTCCTTTTGGACCGATTCGATCGTTCGCTCCAGATCGCGGGAAGCTGCGGCGTCACCCTTCTTTTTCTCGGCAATGTTCTTGAGGGCGTCCACGTGGGCGGTCTTCAAGGCCAGGTCGGCCGATACTTCGATGTCGGGTTGCACGCCGGCGCCTTCCCAGTTTGTTTTAGTGATGGGATTGATGGCGCGGCCGCTCGGAACGAAGACCACGAAGTTTTCCTTGATTCGCAACATTCCGCCGGGATGCGCGCCGCCCCCGGTTTTTTCGCCGACAATCGTCGCCCGTTTCTGGTTCTTCAAATTGTAGGTGCATTCTTCGGCCGCGGAGAACGTGTGCTTACTGGTGAGCACGTACACCGGCTTGTCGATGAAGCGTTTGCCAGGAACATACGGTAAGGTCCACCACTGATGCGTCAGGTCATCCGGTCGAAAGTATAAGTCGTTCAGATGGACCACCGGTTCGGCGGGGAAAAGATAAGTGCACAAGAGTGCCACCGATGCCGGCGATCCGCCACCGTTTTTCCGCAGGTCGATGATGAGGGAATCGGCATTGGCTAGAAAGTTCATGGCGGCGGCAGCGGTGTCACCGGACGTTTCGGGGGAAATGAAAGCTCGTAAGTCCAGGTAGCCGACATTACCGTCCAGCCGTTCGACTTTCTCGAAGCCGAAATTGCGCGAGGCAGCATCCGCGCGGCGCTTGTCCCGCTCTGCCGGCGACATTGGTCGCAGGTTCATCGCGGGGAATCCCTCGTGGGAGTACTTCACTCGCAAGTGTTTGTCGTTGCTGACCGCTTGCAGGTGTTCGGTGAGCCGTTTGACGAACTCCTTGGCACTGGTGATTTCGTCGTACTCTTTTTTCTCGACACGCTCTCGAACCGCTGCTTCCATTTTCTTGGCAACATCGGGAAAGACGTACTTGTCGTTTAATGCCTTGACGATCCCGTCAATGACCTCTTGGCGCAAGGTGGGAGTCAACGTCATGTCGGCCTGATCGTCCCGCTCCGACTGCTGAGCACGAGCCGTCCCGATTCCCGTCAGTGCAATGGTCAGCAAGCAACAGGTAAAGATTTGTCGATTCATCGGTAGCATTCTCCTGTTCGTCTGTGGAACTAGTTCAATTAACTGCCGGCGTGAGACCGCCGTAATAGTCCATGTAATAGCAAGTCTGCCAGCCGTTCGATCTTCTTGGCGATTTCCGTCCGCTCACCCAACTCGCGGACGCTCAAGCTGTACGGGAGCAAGGAGTTGGTGGCGAGGAGCAAGCTTTGCGCGGTCGTGCGTGCATCGCTCAAGGTGAACTCCTTGGCACGCCGCCCGTCGATGAGCACGCGGACGAATTCGGCCGTTTCTACCTCGAAGTAGCGGCTGCGCCGCGCCATGTACGCCGGACGCAGCGATGCCAGGAGATCGTCCAATCCTTGAGAATAAGCCTGTACGCTGTCGATGCGGATCAAGACACGCTCGATGAGCATTTGCCTCAAGCGTTCCGAGCCCGGGCCTGGGCCAGCGGCCAGTTCACGCAGCCTGCGCTGCACCCGCGCGGCCACCCGGTCGATCGAGCACAAGGCCACCTCTTCTTTGCTCGGAAAGTACAGGTAGATCGTACCCTTGCCGATGCCGGCTTCGCGCGAGATCGTCCATCGTCGTTTTCTGGTACCCGTAGCGGGCCAAGAGACGCTCAATGGCGTCGAGAATGGCTTCGCGGGTATCGGCTTGTGTAGCGGTAGCTGGCATCGAACTGACCAATGACTATATTCGTATTCTGGTCAGTTTGACTCAAAGAATCAAGCGAATTCAGGAAAAACTTCAGAAACGTCACTCGAGCTTGAATTCCGCGAAGGTTCGTTCGATTTTCCCGTCGTGGGCGTGGCAGAGAAAGTAGCCCTTTTCCTTTACACCGTCGTGGTTCTTTCGATGGAACGAGCAACATCGGTTCGTGGTGCACACTGCACTGCCGGCTTTGCGCTCGGTCAAGGAATGAAAATGACCGCTGAACACGGCCAGTAGGTTGTGTTCTTTCAGCCGAGCGAGGACGTCCTCTGCATTACTCACCCGATAGATCACGAACGAACCAAACGGGAAATGCGTGAACATCACCGTGGGTCGTTTCTTGTCCAGTTTCGGCAATGTCTCATCCAGCCATTTCAAGGTGTGGGGCTGGACGGCAGTCTGAAGTTTGGTGCCTTCAGACGAATCGAGACCGAGAAACTGCCAGCCGTTGTGCTCGAAATAGGTGTTGATCGAGTTCGGGAAGGAGTCTTCGTAGGCCTTGCGGTCGGTCATGCTCGTGTAGTCGTGGTTTCCGATGACGGTATGGAACGGCACGCCGAGCTCTTTGAAGATGTCGCGGACGGGTCCGAGCTGCTCCGGTTTTCCGCGGTCGGACAAATCGCCGGCGAGCAAGCAGAACTCGATCTTCTCCGCGCGACTCTTAAGGTGCTTGACGAGTGCTTCGAACCACAGACTGCAACGTTTGTCGTGGTAATGCAGGTCGTTTACGACGGCAAAATAGAATCCAGTGCCGGTTTGAACGCCCTCTGCCCAAATCGAGCCGGGCCAGACACCGGCTGCCAGGAGGCTTCCCGCGCCGAACCGCAAGATTTGCCGCCGACTAAGCCGTGACGATACCTGCATGGGTGAACACCTCTTCGGTCACCTTTGTATTAGCGACAATCGGCTGACACAGCCGCTCTCGCAAGAATCCTGGTGCAATTACTATACTATCAGCACACGGAGGATGCTCGCCGGGCCAACACGGCCTAAGTATCTCCACGCAAGGAGCCATTGATGCCAGCGCGTGCCAGCCAAATCGCGGGGATGGGTGCATACCTACCCGAACTCGTCGTCACCAATCACGATCTGGCCAAGGTCATCGACACGACGGACGAGTGGATCGTACAGCGGACCGGAATCCGTGAACGGCGGTATACGGCGCCCGGTGAAGGCACCGCATCGATGGGGGCCGAGGCAGCTCGTTGTGCCGTAGCGGACGCTGGGTGGTCCCTCAACGACATTGAATTCATCATTTTCGCCACTCTGTCGCCCGATCATTTCTTTCCGGGCGCCGGCTGCTACATGCAAGCGATGCTCGGTATTCCGGGAGTTGGCGTCCTCGATGTGCGGAATCAGTGCTCGGCGTTCCCGTACGCCTTGACCGTGGCCGATGCGCTGATTGTTGCGGGCCGTTATAAGCGGGTGCTCGTAGTAGGCTCGGAGGCACATTCACCCGTCGTCGCTGATCCGCGTAGTCCACGCGACGTGGCGGTATTGTTCGGTGATGCGGCGGCGGCCGTGGTCATGGAGGCAAGCAGCGAGCCGGGCTTGCTTGGTTCGGTTTTGCACGCCGACGGTCGACACGCCGATGCGCTAAAGGTCGAACTCTTCAATTTCAAGCGTAGACCTTATATCACTCACGCCGACCTCGAGGCGGGTAAGCAGTTTCCGGTCATGGACGGGCGGAATGTCTATCGGCATGCCGTGGACAGCATGGCGGCGTCGTGCATGGAAGTGCTGGCGATGGCGAAGAAATCGATCTCGGATGTCGATCTAGTTATTCCGCATCAGGCGAATCTCCGGATATCGGAAGCGATCCGTACTCGCCTCGAGCTGCCGCCTGGCAAGATCTTCAGCAATATTCAGAATCGGGGAAACACGACGGCCGCATCCATTCCGTTGGCCATGTGTGAAGCCCGGGACGCCGGCCTGTTGAAACGCGGCGATCTCTTGCTCATTCCCGCCTTTGGCGCCGGCTTTACCTGGGGCGCCGTTCTCTGGCAGTATTAGCACCCTATCCTCGCTGCCTTCCTTTTTTCATTAGCCAACCTTACCCCTTTACCTTTCGCGCAGGTTCGCACTTGCCGGCATGGTGGCTAAGTTTGTAAAAGCGTTGCCACGGAACCATCGCGAATCGCCCTTCTCTTCATCCCCCCCAACGGATTGAGGTGCTCAAATGAAAAGATTAATTCGACCCTCGGCTGCTTCGTCTCGAACGCGTCGGCCGGCGATCGCCTTCTCTACGTCGAAACCACGCCTGGAAACTTTGGAAAATCGTTGGCTGCCAAGCACCGTAACCAATCTTCTCGACGGCGGCGTCGGCTCGCTTCGAGATGCCATTGCGGTGACGCCGTCGGGTGGCACGGTTGATTTTCAACCGGGACTTTCCGGTGTGATCTCCCTTTCGAGTGTGTTGTCGGTGAACAAGAACCTGACGATCGACGGCCCGGGTGCGCCGGTGATCGCGGTCAGCGGCGGCGGCGTCAGTCAGGTTTTTTACGTGGCCGGCGGCAAGACCGTAGAAATTAACGGCCTCACGATACGCGAAGGCACGGCGGCACATGGCGGCGGCATTCAGAACTTTGGCACCCTGACATTGGTTGATTGCCTCGTCACCCAGAACTCGACGTTCGATCTCGCCGGCGGCGGCGCCGGCATCTTCAATGCCGCGACGATGACCATTTCGGGCACCACGATTTCGCACAACACGACGTTCGGCAACGGCGGCGGAATCTTTAACACGGGCACGCTCAACCTTGTAGACGACACCATCGCCGGGAATAGCGGCGTCACCGGCGGCGGCATCGCCAATGCCGGCTCGCTTTCGTCCTTGAACACCACGATTGCCGCCAATCAAAGCGGTGTGAACGGTTTCGGCGGCGGCATCTACGTGTCGGGAAGTCCGTCCGTTAGCCTGAAAAACACCATTGTCGCACTCAACAATGCCGGTAACGGTCCCGACATTCACGGCGGCGTTACTATTGCGACGTTCAACTTGATTGGCGTCGGCAATGGAAGTTCCGGAGTTTCGCACGGCGTGGATGGAAACCTCGTCGGCACAAACTCGACACCGATTTCCCCCTCACTCGGCACATTACAGAACAATGGCGGACCAACGTCCACCATGGCACTCTTGGACGGCAGCCCCGCGAAGGACGCCGGCACGAAGAACGGCGCACCGGCCCTGGATCAACGCGGCTTCAACCGCGTCGTCAATGTCTCCACCGACATGGGCGCGTATGAACACCAAATGCCGGCCACGCAAACGATCTTGGTAAGTACGCCGAATCCCTCGACGGTGAATCAGCCCGTCGCCATCACGGCCACGGTCGTGGGAATGGCGGAAGGTTCAAACACGCCGACAGGGACCGTGACGTTTTACGACGGCGCATCGGTTCTCGGCACGCGGGCCCTGAACAACGGCTCGGCCACGTTTGTCACGACTTCGTTGTTGGCCGGGTCGCATACGTTTACCGCCAGCTATGCCGGCGTGAGCGAGGGCGATCACGGGTTCGCGCCGAGTACGTCTGATCCGCTTTCGCACACGGTGACCAAATCCACTTCCGTGTCGGCCGTGGCGAGCAGCCCGAATCCGTCGATGGCGCATCAGAAAGTCACATTCACCGCTTTCGTCACGCCTTCAGCCGCCGGCCCGATTCAACCGACCGGCTCCGTCAAGTTCTTCGACAACGGCACTCCGATGGGCATGGCCGCGTTGTCGCCTCAGGGACAGGCGGTGTACCAAACGTCGGTTTTGACGGCCGGAACGCACATGATCACGGCGGAGTACTTGGGTGATCCAAACTTTCTCGCCAGCGTATCGGTGCCGCGCGAGCAAGTCGTCGAGTTACTTGTACCCCACGTCACCATCGCCAGCTCGTTGAATCCGGCAAAAGTCGAGCAGGCCGTAACATTGACCGCTACGGCGTATTACCCACCGGACAGCACCGTGCCCGCGCCGACGGGAACCGTGACCATTCTTGATGGAAGTGTTGTTCTTGCCATTCTGCCGCTCAGCGGAGACGCGGCGAGTTTTTCGACATCCACGTTAAAACCCGGCAGCCACACCTTGACCGCACGGTACGAAAGCGATGGATACTACGCAACGTTTGCCTCGATGCCGCTGACCCAAGTCGTTCGTCGCTACACCATGTTCGCGGTGGGCGGCGCACCGGGCCACGTGCTGGTTTACCGACCAAATAACACGTTGATTGCCGATTTCACGCCGTACGGTGCGGACTTCAAGGATTTGATAAACGTCGCGGTCGGCGACATTACCGGCGACGGGTACTACGATTTGGTCACGGGCGCCGGCCGGGGCAACCCACACGTCAAAGTCTACGACGGTAAGACACTGTGGAAGGGCATGTTCAATCCCGGAAACGCGGATGCCAGCCTGCATGCGTCGTTCTTTCCGTATGCGCTTCAATTCAACGTTGGTTCGAATGTGGCGGTCGGAGATATCGACGGCGACGGGTACGGTGAACTGGTCACCGGCGCCAACATCGGCAATCCGCACGTGAAAGTCCACGACGGCGAAGACATCGCCTTGGGAACTTTTGATCCGACAGCGAGCATCTTGGCGCAGTGGTTCCCCTACGCACTCCAGTTCAACGTTGGCGCCAGCGTGGCGGTCGGCGACGTCACCGGTGATGGCCATGCCGAGGTCGTCACGGGCGCAAACGTCGGCAATCCACACGTCAAGGTGTACGACGGCAACAAGCTCCTGGCCGGCGCCTACGATCCGGATGGGACGAGCTTGCTCGCGGATTGGTTCGCCTATGGGCTGAACTTCAACGTCGGCGCCCATGTGGCCGTCGCCGATGTCGTGGGCAAGGGTTTCGCGTCCATCGTAACCGGCGCGTCGGTCGGCAATCCACACGTTCGTGTGTACGATGGCGAGGCTTTCGCCGTTCACACGTTCAAGGAGACTGATCCGTCCGCGAGCGAAATCGACCAGTTCTTTGCCTACGATCTGAATTTCAACGTGGGCGTGACGGTCGGTGCTGCGGACTTTGACGAGGACGGTCAGGCTGAGATCCTTACCGGCGCCTCCGTCGGCGCCCCGCACTATCGCGCGGTGAAGGACGGCGGCGGAATCATCAAGCCGCCGGCGATGTTTGAAGGGCTACCCGCCGTGCTACAAGGCGGCATTTCGGTCGGCGCGTGAGGCTGACGGTGACTTCTTTCATGGAGCCGGGAGCGTGGGTGATGGGAGATCCATCGCGTTCACTTCCGGCTCTTCTTTTAGGGCGGTTTGGTAACCGCGATGATCTGACTCGCAAAAGACCCGGCTGCCCGAATTGCCTGGTCGATTCGTGCGGACAGGGCGGCCACGTCGTCGTCCCGCGTACAAACAATGATGCCGGAGTGCCTCGGCGACAGCCTGTGCAACCGCTTGAAATCGCCTCGATTGAACGTAATCACCGCGCGGCCGCCAGCGACGGCGAAGGCAAGGATTTCGTGATCGGGGGTGCGCTGATTCGCTTGTCCAGCTTCTTGGACGGTGTGAACGTCGTGGCCCAGCAACCGTAGCCGTTCCACGACGGGAAAGCTGAAGTTCTCATCGGCGTAGAGCCGGGCCATGATCTCTCACGCTTCTGCGTTTTCACGTATGGCCAGGTCGATTTCGTCTCGATGACGCACGTAGTATTCCCATGCAGTTTCAAGATCGGCGGCCGTTAGGTCGGGGTGGTGATCGAGAATGCGGTGATCCGTTAGTCCGATGTGTTTCAGCTCCACCAGACCCCAAATGGTATGTCGTGTGTCGCGGATGCATGCGTCTCCGCCGCATACATCGGGCGTCTGGTTAATCCAACTAGCGGTTGTAGCCATCTCGGTTTCTCCACTCGGCTTCCGCTCAATTATATCCAGTCAAACATCAGTTAGCAGTGCCTTTCGGCCGCTCCGGGCTAGTGCCTCGTCAAACCAGGGAATCAGATAGCGGACAGCTGCAAAATCGGTATGAGAAACCAACCACGGAGGGTTAGGTCGTGCCGAAGAAGTATATCGTGCGTTGGACTCCGAGGAACGGGAATTGCCGGAGAATCCGTCGCTTACGCTCCCGGCTTTTTTTGTGAACCTACAATATAAGCCGGTTGTCCGTTGCCTGACGAAATGCAACAAGGAAGGGTGCCAGTTTGCAAGCCATCAATCCTGAAACGGCACCATCCATTCGAGATGGTTACGACCGCTGGGCACAGGTATACGATCACGACCTTAATCCGTTGCCGGCTCTGGAAGAGCCGATCGTTCAAAAGGCGATCGGTGATGTTCGCGGCCTGTCGGTCTTGGATCTCGGTTGCGGAACGGGACGACACGCGTATTGGCTGGCAGCCGCCGGCGCCGACGTCACGGCGATAGATTTTTCGGAGGGTATGTTACAAAAGGCGAGGAAGAAGCTCGAACGAACGAACGTTCGATTGGGAGTTCACGACCTTCACGAGCCGCTGCCTTTTCAAGATGCCACGTTTGATCTCATTGTGAGCGGCCTGGTGCTCGAGCACATTCGTGACCTGCCTGCATTCTTTGGTGAGGCACATCGAGTCTTGCGGCAACACGGCCGAGCTACAATCTCCACCTTACACCCAGCCATGTTTCTACGCGGCAGCCAAGCGCGTTTTACCGATCCGGCGACCGGCGGCGTCGTGCAGCCTGGGAGCTTTCCACATCAACTCGGCGAAATTGTCATGGCGGCGATGGGCGCGGGTTTCCAGCTGGGCGGGATCGATGAGTATGCACCGACTGCGGAATTCGCGGCCCACTACCCGCGCGCCGTGAAATACGTCGGTTGGCCGATGCTGGTAGTCTTGCAATTGCAAGCTCGGCCGGCGGATTAATCGTACGAGTAGCCACCGAAAAAGATTTCGGATGGGTTGTTGCCGTCATAGGCAACAATGTAAATCCCCTGGCCGCGCTCAATGTCTTCGTAGAAGTCCATGCTTTGCTCGATCATGGCGCGTGTCGGTTTATCGGTTCCAAACAGTTCCGTGAGTTGTTTTTTGGACAGCGGCACGAGGACGCCGAAATCGGGTTGCGTGCCGATCCGATCCATATCCAGAATCGAAGCGGTTCCATCGGCATCGGCGATTTCACGCGCCTCGTCAATGGTAGACGGGTTTTCTTCGCTGTAACGAAATCGGCCTGCCTGAAACTCACGCTCCTTTAGCTTGTCCAGGACCGCTTGTATATCATTCTCGTACTCGACAAAGTAATCCCACGGTTCAGCGCCCATTCGTTACCCCTTTCAGCCTGTGGTTTATGGTGGATTGGACCGTTTGGACGTTCGGCTCCTTTTTTCGGAGTCTAAGTCGATTTTCTTAACCCGTCAAATGAGATGAGCAAGGTTCGGAGCGGAAATAGAATGATCCACGTGTTATGTTGAGCTTTATCCAGCGACGTCTTAAGCACTTCTGGGAGTCCGTATGGATTTTGGTGCGAAGCAAGTTCTGGTTACCGGTGGATCGGGCTGGCTTGGCCGGGGATTAATTCACGCCCTGGTGAACGGCCTTCCGGATGTGACTGACCTGCAAAAACCCGATTCTCGTATAGCGATTCGCGTTTTGGTTCTACCCGGAGAAGATAGCGAAGCGTCAAAAAAAATGTCGGATCGAATCACGGTGGTCTCCGGCGATGTCCGAAGTCGAGAGGATTGTCGAAAGTTCTGCGAAGGCTGCACGGATGCGGTGCTGTTTCACACGGCGGGGATTATCCATCCCAAGCGGGTACGTGAGTTTTATGAAGTCAATGTCGACGGGACGCGTAATATCATCGCCGCCGCCATCGCCGCAGGGGTGCGCCGCGCCGTTGTGGTTTCCTCGAATTCGCCCTGCGGTTGCAATCCGCATTCGGACCATCCTTTTGACGAGGAATCGCCCTACCACCCTTATCGCCATTACGGTCGATCGAAAATGCAGATGGAGCTCGACGTTCGCGAGCAACAGCAAGCCGGCCGGATTGAGACGGTGATCGTTCGCCCGCCCTGGTTCTATGGGCCGTTCCAGCCGCCGAGGCAAACCGAGTTCTTCCGAATGATCCGTGACGGCAAAGGACCCGTCGTCGGCGGCGGCGAGAACAAACGGTCGATGGCCTACATCGACAATCTGTCGCAGGGCCTCATCCGCGCTGCAACTTCGGAGCGCGCAAACGGCCAGACTTACTGGATCGCCGATGAGCGGCCATATTCCATGAACGAAATCCTTGACACCATCGAAATACTTCTGGAGAAGGAGTTCGGTCAGACGTGCACGCACAAACGACTGCGGCTACCAGGATTGGTTAGCGACACGGCCAGCATTGCCGATGCCACGCTGCAAGCCATGGGTTTTTATCATCAAAAGATCCACGTACTTTCCGAAATGAACCAGACCATTGCATGTTCCGTGAAAAAAGCGAAAGAGGAACTTGGTTATCGGCCCGCCATCGCGCTGGAAGAAGGCATGCGACGCAGCATTCGCTGGTGCTTGGACAATGGCATGACAATTTAAGACAAGTCGAGGGCACGCAGCAGCAGGCCATAAACGTCTTTTAATGACGACTCTGCATTTGGCGGCGGTCCATCGCCGATGAGTAGGGGTCGATCCATGGGATCGGCGGCCGGCAAACCGTGGCTGCCGCGTACTAATGACGGATCCAACGGCACCAAATCGAAAAGGGTGCGAAATCCGAGCTTCTTCTGTATCAGTCGGCGGAGCACGCGGCCTTTGGGCCACCAAAGTTTGGGATCGAAGAACAGCTCGCATGGGTCGTAGCCGGGTTTGCGGTGAATATCGACGGTACGTGCATAGTCAGGCGCATTCCGGTCATCAAGCCAAAACGGGTAGGCGAACCACGCATCCGGTTCCGCCAAAGCGATCAGATCACCGGCACGGTGATGGACGAGGTCGAACTCCGCACGCTCGTCGCCGATGAGGACACGAGCCACGCCGTCCAGCGGTGCGATGACTGCACGGATCAAATGCAAGTCCGTGGAATCGGTAACGTAGATGTGTGCGATTTGATGATCGCACACTGCGAAGGCGCGCGAAGCAAACGTATCCAATGTCTCGCCGAACGGTCCCGGGCGCACGGTGAGCAGTCCGGCATTGCGAAGCGCTCGATTGAGGAGTACGGCCCGGCGGACTGGAACGTGGCCGTATTCGCTGACAATCCAAACACGGGCGCCTAGGCGTTTCGCGGTGTCAAGCAACGGCTCGCAAGCATCGTCGAGCTCCCGCACCAGGCGTGGCATGTCGGCGGCGTCCGGACCAAATCGCTGCGTGTCATAATCGAGATGCGGGAGGTAGACTAACGTCAAGTCCGGCCCGCCTTCGACCAAGACCTCGACGGCGCAACTCGCAATCCACCGGGTGCTTGCAAGACCAGCCCGCGGTCCCCAGAACGCCTGGAACGGAAACGTCCCAATACGCTCCTGAAAAATCGGAAAGAACTCGGGCGGCGTGGCGGTGATCCCGAATTCCTTGTTGCCGTCCGCCCCGTAATAAGGCTTCGGCGTCACGCTGATGTCGACCGGGGCGCCTTGATTGAACCACCAAAAGACCTTCGCACATGTGAAGCTGAGTTTCCGTTCGGCTGCCAATCGACGAGCGGACTGATAAATCGGCTCGCTCTGCAATAGCCGATTGGATTGCTGCCAAAATCGTATCTCGCCCGTGTCTCGATAGAACCAACCGTTGCCGACGATACCGTGTTTCGATGTCGGCTGTCCGGTCAGGATGGCGGCTTGAGCGGTGCAGGTCACCGCAGGAACCACTTCTTTCAGGGGAACGGCCCAGCCGGCTTTCGCAAGGGCGTTCAATCGCGGCGCGTAGGATAATAATCGTGATGTTAGGCCGACGGTGTTGATGAGGAGGAGCGGCGGCATTAGTGCGCCACGCCGAGGGGACTGACTTCGCGCACCGTCACAGCGACGACTTCACAGTCCGCGACTTCGCGCCGGCCCTCTTTAATGACAAGTCGTGAACCGGGGACGAGCTTGCTCGCTATGTCGGGCATTAGGTCGGGCGCCAACAGTTGCAGTTCCGCCTCATGCTCCAGACGGTCGCCGTTGCTGATAGGTTTCAAAAGTCGGAGAACCGCGCTGAAAACCTCAGTGTCGTTATCAAACCGCGCGGCAGTCGGATAGAGAGGACCTGGGGGAGGCGAATCCCGTCCGCCTTCGCTTACGGTTCGCCATCGAACTCGAGTCAAGGCGACCGGGTTCTGCGTCATGTTGGTCCCAGGTAAAAGGATGCGACTTCCCGAACGAAGCAAATACTTGCCAAATCTCCAACTTCAGCATACCGCGCCGGACCAATGCGGTCATGCAACGAGTTGCGATACCATCGGTCTCCCATCACTGATGGAACTTCGACCTCAATTATATGGAACGGCAACTGCGATATGTGGTAGAACAAACGTCCCCAACGGCTGACGTCGTGCAATGTTTCAGCAAACCACTTCCCCTGATTTGACGGAGGTGCTGGACGCATTCCGCCGGTTTGGATGATATCAAGAAGTTCAGCGTGGCTCACCGCACGGTACAGAATCGTGGTTGTGGTCATGGAACTTCGGCTTCTGTCGGAACGCTCCCCATTTGTCAGCTTCCTACTTTGCGCCGAAGCCGTCCGTCGACTCAAAGGGTACGGAGCCATTTCCTCTGTCTAAAGCGATGGATCTTCGCTCAAAACCGCAACTCCATTTTGCCCAACCTCGCCACCGTCTCGGCCATTATCTCGTCCTCGTCCGGCTCATCCTTCGCCTGATACGTCGCCGAGAACCGAAGGTACGGCCCAGCGTCATCCCAGGGGACGCAGCACACCGAGTGTTCTTCAATCATAAACTGCGAAAAGTCCTCGGCATTCGTAAAGACGCGATGGCCGGCGGATTTCGGGCGCGAACGTAGAGGAAGTACGTCCCTCCCGGCATTTGCGCCTGGAATCCGACCTGGCCGAGTGCGGTGACCAACTTATCGAGGCGGCGGCGATACTTTTCGCGGACCGCGTCGGAAATCTCCGACTGGGCGAGAGCCGCCGCGGCCGCGTGCTGGATGGCCATGAACTGGCCGGAATCACAGTGGTCCTTCACATCGGCGAAGGCCTGCACAAGCTTCGAATGACCGGCCACGAATGCCATCCGCCAGCCGATCATGTTGAACGCCTTGGACATCGAATGGATTTCAACGCCGACTTCTTTGGCGCCTTCAACTTGCAAGAAGCTCAATGGTGGACCTTCATAGGTCAGAAGGATATGGGCGGCGTCCTGGACGACGACGACTTGGTTGGCGTGTGCAAAGTCGATGACCCGGCGGTAGAAATCGCGGGTTGCGACGGCGCCGGTCGGACTGTTGGGATAATTAATGACGAGCAGCTTGGCACGCCGCCGTACGTCGGCGGGGATCGCGGATAGGTCTGGGAAGAAGTGATTCTCGGCGTGGAGCGGGAGATTGTAGACTTCGCCTCCGTAGAACTTTGTGTGCGTGCCTACCACCGGATATCCCGGCACGGTCATGAGCGTCACATCGCCGGGATTAATGAAGCACACCGGCAGCATGGCTAGTGCCGGCTTGGAGCCAATGGCGTGATTGATTTCCGTATTCGGGTCAAGCGTGACGCCGAAGGTTTGATGCATGAATCGCGCGGCCGCCTCTTTGAACACGGCGATGCCATTGTCGGCATAGCCGCGATTCTCGAGTTTGTCGACCTCGCGCTTGAGGACGGCGCGCACGCGCTCATCGGCCATGTCGTCGTTTTCGCCGATGCCGAAGTCGAGAAGTTTGCGCTCGGGGTGCTCTTGCAACGCGGCGCGTTTGGCCCGTTTGATCTTTTCGAACTTGAATACCCCGCTGCCTTTTCCATAGTTCTGGCCGCCGATTCGGTCGGCGAACATCGACTGAAACCACGGATCGGATGCTCTAATCATGGCCGACTTTCCACTGCGTGTACGGGTCAATACGGTTCAGAAGTATCGAAAACCTCGCAGGGCGACGATGGCACAAATTGCGTGTTCGCTATGACCGGTCCAGCTGAACTCTCTTTTGGACAGGCACACCTACCGAACGGGAAACGGGCGAGGTAGAATAACAATAAGCAAATTCTGATGACAGCCGTTCCACGTCGGCGTTTTCGACTGCGACCAAAGGACTCGATCCGTGCCACTAACTGCTTTGGACCGCACGCTCCTTCAGCGTTGTCTCAACCATGAGCCCGGGGCATGGAACGATTTCGTCGACCGCTACCTTGGGCTCATCTATCACGTCATTCAACACACGGCCCACCATCGAAGCGTACCGTTGAACGCAGAAGACACGGAGGATGTGGCCTCTGAGATTCTCTTGCAACTGGTCGCGAATGACTATGCGGCGTTTCGCAGGTTTCGGGGAAATGCGAGCCTCGCAACGTACCTCACCGTCATCGCGCGACGCATCTGCGTACACGAACTGGCGAAGTACGGCGCCGCAGCCGAAGGGCACGCGCGGACGGACGGTCGAAAATTGAAGGCCGAGGCCGAGGAACCGCCGAAAGCACAGGTAGGGCTCGAAAGCCTGGAAGAAGTCGGCAAACTACTGCGCCGGCTCCCGGCACGCGAACGGCAGGTTGTAAGGCTCTTCTATTTTGAGGGCCGAACGTACGAAGAGATCAGCACCGCACTCAACATTCCAGTCAACAGCATCGGCCCCGTGCTGTCGCGGGCGCGTCACAAACTCCGAAAGTCGGCGACCACAGCGCCGCCCGTTCGCTCCAACGAGCACCCCGACAACAAATAGCTCGTGCCGACTATGTGCCGTGAGTGTAGGCTTCGATCGCGTCTTTTGCTTCTTTCAATCCGGCCCCGGTTTCCTCGCGGTACGCCTTGATGGCCTCGATTTTTCGGGCCGGATCGCAAGCGATCTCCTTGACGCGATCAGACAACGGCACGCCCTGGTGCTGATCGATGTTCAAATGCCGCATGAGTCGGTTTAGTTTCCCTTCAATGCGGCGAATCCGGGACGCAGAGTCCAGCCACCACATCCAAATCAGAACCACTATGGCGAGTCCGCCGAGTCCAGTCACCCAATCCATTCCCATCTCTCTCCGTTAAGGATTAGGAAGCCTCGCCACCCGCGGAACACGACCCGTCTGCGGAAGCGTCTCGCCACTTCACTCCGATTCACTTCTTAGAAACAAAGTCGGTATTCAACCCGAAACGTGTTTTCATACCACCGGTCCCCGGTGAGTGGCCGACCGTAGCCGATGTAGAAATCGTTGTTACTCTCGAACCGAACGCGAACTCCCAGTTTCGCCGATAGGATCGTGTCGCCCGCAGCGCCCTGAACCACAAACCCACCGGGACCAATGAAGCTTTCCTTGCCGCCGAGCACGCTCCAACCGACGAATTCCGCCACCGGAGAGATTCGTGTCGAGCCGGCTGGATTAAGGTCATAACTCAATCCAATTCCGTAACGAATCACATCCCCCGCGAAATCGGTGCCGTCGATCGGAATCCAATATCGCAGTTCGGACGCCAAGCTCCAGTTCGGATCGAGGCGACTGTAGATCAGCAAGGCCGGTTCCAGACTAATGTGATCAGTGCCTAGACCGCGACTTGCGTCTCCCGATGGAATGTAAGTACGCAACTGGAAGGTGGCCACGAAATCCGGCTGAAGGACTGCTGCCCATTTGAAGCCTGCGTTCATGTCCGCGAGTCCTGCCGAGTTCGCGTTGATATCGGGATTAAGTAACCGTGGCCCTATCTCGACGAATCCAGACAATCGTTCCGTCGCGGCGACTTCCAGATACACCGGCAAATCCTGATAGTCGATACTCGCTTCCGGTAGCGGCAGGCCTGGGCCAGCCGGTGCGCCTTTTGCGTAAAAGAACTCGGCTCGATTCGGCCTTCGGTTCGCGTACCCGGCGTCATAGCGAAGCCGAAAATAGGTACCGATGATCGCGTTGTCGATGTAACCGACGTTGCTGTCTGAGATGATCGGGCCGGCGCCCGCTTCCTGCTGGGGACTCGGTGATGGCGGCGGTGGCACAAGTGCTGTCGGACCAGTTGTTGACTGGCCCAGTGCAAGTGCCGTTGAGAAGGCAAGCCAATTAGCGGCCAGCAATACGACTCGGAGAAACTTTGGTAGCGTCCTTGCTGCCATCATAGACCGCACCAAGCTTAAGGCGATAAGCCCACCGTCCGCACGGACCTTCTGCGCAGCACGGTCCCGTTTGGGGGAATAGACACGAAGTATATCGAGATCGGGACGCCGTCGATTAAGGCCAAAGGCCGGCAATGCCGTGCCAATCAAGGTGACTTCGCCGATGGTACGGTTTGCACCGAATTCGCGGGCTTACCGAATGGCAGCCCGCGACGTGCCCCACAACCGCGCTGACAACTTAGTTTGACGAATCGTTGAGCATTTCGCGGAATCGACCATTTGATTGAAGTCCGAAGAACGCGTTGTCGCGTCGGATCTGCTCGGGGCTGCGGTATTTCGCGCGCAACACTTTTCGCAACAACTCCGTCGCCTCGTCCGCGTACATAGCCGAAGCCGATGCCGCGCCGGTTGCTTGAAAGCTCGCGCACTGAGCTAATATCGCCGCGGCTTTGTAAAGATCTTCGGGTCGTTCAGGCTTCACTTGTAAGGCGGAACGCGCGGCGGCCGCGGCACCCTGAGCGTCATGAAGCTTCACACATGTCTCGGCCAAATTCCAGGACGCGTTGCGAACCGCATTCTGGAATTCGTTTAGATTTGGATTCGCGCCGTGCGCAACATGCAAATGTTCCAGGCCACGCTCGAACGTCTGGCGCGTCAACAAGATCGCCTGATTCTTTCGTTAGCCAACCAAGATTGTGCAGACTCATACCCAGACCAAATTGATAGTCCGGCGTGCGCGAGTCTTCCGTTACGAGTCCTTGCCACAAATCGATAGCCGAACTCCATGCATGGCTCGCCGCCGCAGTGTCGCCCGACTTCGCGTGGAAGCTCGCAAGACTATTCAATGTGTTGGCCAGTTCTCGCCGGAATGACGGTCGGCGCGGATAATCCTTCGCAAGCTTGCGCCGCAATTCCACCACGCGCTCAAACGTGGCGCGTGTGTCTAAACCACGGGTCGAGATTCCGGAAAGGAGATTGGCACGATTCGTCAGGGCAATTGCCAATTCATCGGAAAACTCAGGTACACGGGGATGGTCGTGCGCAAGCTCTTCATACAGAGTGATCGATTGTGAGTATGCGTGATCCGCCGCATCGTATTGCGCGAGCGGACGCAACGCCGTGCCGAGGTTAAGGTACCCGTGCGCCAGCTCCTTCTTGGTTACGGGATCATCGCGAGACTCGTGACCTAAACTGAGCAGGGTTTCAATCGCCTGTTGAATGGTTCGCGCGGCGTTCTCATTCTCGTTGAGGTCTTTGAGGACAATTCCCAAGTTGTAACGAGTGCGCGCCATTTCGCGGGCGTAAACCGGCTCTTTGGGAAACTGGGCGATTAACCTGGCCTGAATTCCGAGTGCACGCTGATAAGCAGCCACGGCGTCGTCGGAGCGAGATGCGCGTCGGTGTACTTCTCCGAGGAAGTTATGACAGTATGCCAGCTGTTGTTGAAAGCGCGGATTGGATGGATTTTCCGACGCCAGCAGCGTGAGGTGCTCGATTGCTTGGCGGTAGGCCGTTTCCGATTGTTCATGCCGATCGAGTTTCCGAAGGATGTCCCCCAGTCGGAGCATGGCCTTCGCCAAATCCTTGCGATGTGCGGGATCCTGCCCCAGATTGTTTTGTAGATCCTGATAGAAAGCCTGGGCCGCTTCAAGCAGCGCCTGCGGATCGACTTGCAATTCGGCGCCCGTCTCGACAAGCGACGTCAGTTGATCAATGGCGATGAGGGCTACGTCGAAATTGACTTGAGAACGATCACGTTCGGAACGAAGGCGGAGGTTGTGCCAAATGCCACCGCTAATGACCCCGAAAAGGGCAACGATGCAAACCGCAATCAGAGCCGCCGTTGATGGCCGACGTTTTGCCCACTTGGTCGTTCGTTCGAGAAACCCCGCCGGCCGCGCACGAATCGGCGTGCCGGCTACAAAGCGTTCGACGTCGTCCGCCAAATCCGCAGCACTGCGGTAGCGTTTTGTCGGTATTTTTTCCAAGCATTTCATGCAAATCGTATTCAGATCGCGCGGTAGCTTGGTCTGCAACACGCGTGGCGGAACCGGTTCGATCAACAAAACCTGAATCAGTGTCTCCGCTGGGCTCTCGGCAAGATGGGGTGGGCGTCCGGTGAGAGCCTCGTAAAGAATCGCCCCCAGAGCGTAGACATCGGCGGCGGGGCCGATCGCCTTGATCACACCGCTGGCTTGTTCCGGCGCCATGTAACTCGGCGTACCCATCACGTCCCCCGTGCGGGTGGGGCTGACAAGTTTTCCGGAACCGGTTTCCTGAAGTTTGGCGATACCAAAGTCTGTGATCTTGGGCGTTCCGTCGGGCGCGACCAAAATGTTAGCGGGCTTCAGGTCGCGATGAAGAATGCCGTGTTCGTGGATGAACTGAAGGGCACGCGCTAAACTAAGGATGAGGCGGGCGGCTGCCGCCGGCGATTGCGGTTTGCCGCCGAAGTGTTGGTCGAGGCTGATGCCGCCGACGAATTCGAGCGACAGATAAAGGCAGCCGTCCGCGTCGCCCACGTCGTGGATTTGCACGATGTTCGGATGATGGAGGCGAGCAAGCGATTCGGCTTCCGTGCGGAAGCGGGCGCGTAATTCGGCCGACGCATGGGCGCCCGCCAAAAGCAGCTTCAACGCGACGATTCTGTTGAGCTTGATTTGCCGTGCGCGGTAAACGATCCCCATGCCGCCCTGACCGAGGCGATCAAGGATCTCATACCCCGGAATGCCGGGGAGGAATGAACCCCACGAATCCGCCCCGGATACTTCAGTCGGCGAGGCGGCAGTTTCGGCAATGGGGTATGTCGAGCGTTCTGTCATGAATGGGCTCGCGACCAGGACAACTGAATGCTCCGTCATTGTCCCAGGAGGCCGGGTCTAATCAAGTGTCAAAAAGACAAAGGCGCTCGCGGTGGAAATCGATCCGCGAGCGCCTGTGTAGAGACGAAACATACGGAAAATCATCCGAGCGCCTACCACGACGTGCTGTAGTTGGTGAAGTTGGCCCAATCCGTGAACTCAGCCCAGTTCACATAAATAAAGCCATCGCCCGAACCACCGTTGCTGTTGTCAACCCCGCCGCTGGCGGTGCCTGCGAAATTGAGGGTGCTGTTGTGCACGGCGTCGATGCCCCACGGGTTGTAAAGCTTCACAACCCAATCGCCGACGGCATCGGCGTTGTACCAAATGTCGATGACGGCATAACGGTGTCCGGTGCCGCCGGCGTTTACGACTTCGCCGCGAGTCACTACCTCGTCATAAAGTGTGTTCGGGTTAAATGACCAGGAATTCGTCCAGGTATTCTTCGCAGTTAACGCTCGGATCGCCTGCTCGCCATCCGGTTCGCCGCCGAAATCCGCCACGGCCTCGCCGTCCTGGGTGTTGATGCCGTAAAAACGTTCCAGGTAGGCACGTTGAAATAGGATCGTCCAGAATTCGCCCTCGGTCGCTGAGAACGGGTCCATTTGGGCGCCCGTTGAATCCGTAACGAGCGAACCGTTGAACGTGACGGTCTCATAAACTGGGTTTTTCCAAAAGTCGTAGAGCTTCACGCTATAGGAAAAGTTTCCGCTGTAGGTGATTCGACTAGCGAGGTCGTAGTGCGGGGCGGCGGCGGCAAGGGCTGACAAGATCACGCATGTCCCCGCCCCGGCTTGCTTGACATCGGTGGTGTTGTCGCCGTTAATCGCCCAGATGTGAGCGTTCCAATCGCTGGCGCCGTTTCCGCCGACCGCTACCTCGGATGCGGTACCCGCTTCCATCCAATCATTGTCGTCGCCGCCATATAAGGAATCCGTGCCGGAGCTGCCGAACAACTGATCATCCCCGGTTTCCCCGTGAAGTGCATCGTTGCCAGCGTTGCCAAAAAGCTTGTCGTTGCCGGACTCGCCGTGTAGCTCGTCGTTATGATTGCCGCCGTAGAGATTGTCGGCGGAAGTGCCTCCGACGAGCCAGTCGTTGCCGTCTCGTCCGTAGATGTCGTCGAGACCGCTGTCTCCATAGAGGTAATCCTCACCGCTCGTGCCGTAGATGTCGTCGTCGCCCGTGCCGCCATAGACCACCACGAATTTGTTCTTACCAAGGCTTACGCCGACGAAATCTACAACGTCGTGTCCGCCCAGCGCGCTGACGTTCACTTGGCTCACGGAGCTTAGGCTCACCGACGGTTGAAACGTTGAGCCAACCTTGATTTGAATGCCGTCGACGGAAAGTGCACTGTTCACCTGGCGGATGCGGATCGTTTCGGTATTGGTGGTGCCCTCGATCATAAGGGCTCCGCTGACAAGTTCGGCCATCAGGGCAGTGGCCATCAGGTCACGGCGCTCCAGCGATTCAATCCCCAGCTGCGTCCGGGAGGCCTTGCGATTACATGTATTGGCGATTCGATTCGTCTTTCGCAGAGACTTGAGCTGATTCATCGAAAAACTCCTTACAGGTTTGTTTTCATTTCTATCGGGGAACTTCCCCCGCACGTCTGCTGGTACACGCAGCGGACTAGATGTGACATGAATTCGGGAAGTTTTTCTGAGAGAAAGACAGATTGGGGCGGGGCAGCAAGGTTTAGTGATGAATTCCGTACAACCGAAGGCAAGCGGACCGTGTGAACGGGGTGTCCAGCCAGCCCGTTCACACGGTCCGCTCGCCGACTATCCTTGGACCCGTCTCTCCAGCGCACGCTTGCAGTAGGTGTGCAGTCCCAAGTCGATAAGTGCCTGTTCCAATTCTTCCGAAGAAGCCCGAGGCAACGAGACGGCCAGTTCTTCGAGCAATGAGTCCGCGAAGCGTTCGCGAGCGCGCTGTAGCGTCTTTCGCACGCCGACGTCGGTGAAAGGTTCACTTGGGTTCAATGCGGCCGTTAATTCCGCTGTCATTTGGGCACTGGAATGGTCAGGGTTCTCGCAGCGGAATTGCAGCACCGCATGAAAGGGCGCACCATCGGGATCCTGCGCGGCGGCGAGTCGTTCCCATGCTCGGTCCAACAATGCCTGCCGACAATCGGTTAGGAACTCGCGATCGGACTCCGAAATCTCACTTTCTTCGGAAGCCGGCTCAATCGTCGCCGGATCTAAAACCGGCATGCGTTTCTGCTTCCGCTGATAGCTGATCACGAGGTTAATCAGAGATGATTTGAGGTAATCACGAAATCGGCCGCGTTGTGCTTCGGCTTTCCCAAAATCGCCACGCACCAATCGGAGTGCAACTTCCTGAAACAAGTCATCGGCGGTGTCGCGATTGCCCACGGCTGCTAGGAGATACTGTTGGATTGCCGCCTGATAGCGTTCCACCAGCGCCGCCTGGCTCGCGGCATGCTCCGGCGAGCGGTCGCTGGAAGTGCGGGACACGAGATTCCAAATGGTCGAGATTTGACTGAGTCGCTTATGCAGGTCTGCGGGATCCATGTGCTCTCCCTCGCAGAATCTCAAAACCACCGACGCACATTCTAAGGTTTCCCTTCAATGCGGCGAATCACTATGGCGAGTCCGCCGAGTATAGTCACCCATTCCATGCTCCATCTCTCCTATTTAATCCGAGCCGCGCACGCAGCGAGTCTTCGAGCGGAGTAGTCGAGCAGCGTTACCGTCGTTTCACGCGTCCGGGTTGGGTGGTCGGTTGATGTTCCCACACGGTCTTTCCCGCCCGATCCACTTCGATCACCTTCGGCGGCCATACCTGACTCGAGATCAAGACGTTGCCGTTCGGCAGTTTTGAGGCGGCCATCGCTTGGGGTGCATTGAATTCGGCGATCGATTTGCCGTCCTGATCAAATTCGTAGACCTTGTTGGTCCACGACTGCGGGAGGAGCAGGTGTCCCTTGGATGTGATGTCGACATAGTAGGTGCCTACGCCGTTGGGCAACGGGAAGTTCTTCAACTCCTTGCCGCTCGCGTCAACTCGAATGCATGAGTTCTGGGTCACGATCGTGATCTGCCCGTCGCGCAACTTACGCGCCGCCATGATATCGTGCATGTTGCGGTCGATTTTGGAAACCTCTTTGCCGGCGCGATCGACTTCCAGCAATTGATGGCGCATGACGATAAAGGTGTTGCCGTTCGCAAGCCGCTGACAGTTCAAGGGGTTGTTCACCGCCTTTTGCCAGAGAATGTCGCCTTTCAGGTTGCGCTCACTTACACGGTTGCCGCCGTATTCGGAAACCAGAACGCGTTGACCGGGGAGTACCTCGACGTCAAAGGGGTTCGAGAGTCCCGTGAGCTGCCAGCGTGTCTTGCCGTCGGCCCCCAACTCGAGGACGCTGCCCCGTTTGGGGAAGTGTAAGCAGCGTGTACCCGTGGTACGTGGAGAACTCCGCGCTGCGGTTCCAGGCAACCATCTCGACTTTCGCACCATTTTCGTTCCACCAGGCCGCCCACGCATCACGCCGCCTCTGCCGTCCATCGCTATCTTCCGAGGACGCAATCTTCGGTCCTCGATCTCCGGCGAGTGACAACAAATAATCTTCCACCGCAGAGCTTCTCTCGGTTGGTAGTTCCGACAGGAGTGCGATCAGTACCGGAATCGAATCGCGGTCTCCGAACGTCGTCAGTGCGAGTGCCGTCCTCATGCGGACTTCTGGGTCGGGATCCTTCAGGAGTGAATAGGCGGCGTTTGGTGCATGTTGCAGGCCGGGTTGACAGAGCGCTTCGGCGGCGGCCGCACGGGCCTTGGGATGGGCGTCGGCAATCGCCTTGACCACCGCGGCGTCCGGTTGGGACGTGGCATACGTAATTGCATTCAGGGCTTCTTGCGCTTCTTCCGGAAGGTTGCCTTCATCGGAATGAGCGATAAATCCCAAGAGCGCCTCCGCGGCGCCCTGAGGTTTTCGAAGGGCGACCAATCGAAGGACGACCGGAGAAATTTGAGCGGCGGCATCTTTGTCGACTTCGAGCAAGAGATTTCGCGCTCGTGTACTAATCTCCAAATCGGGATCGTTCATGGCTAACCGCAGCGCCGGGAGCGCCGTCTTACCCATCGCCAGAAGCGCTGTTTGTGCCTTTTGACGCACCTCGAAATCATCATTACCAAGCTGTCGAATCAGATTGGTGACTTGCGCGTTATCCACGGGCCTTGCCGTGCGGCGGCGAATCTCTTCAAGAAGCCCTGGATTGTCGGTTGCGTTCCACCAGGCAGTCCATGCCTCGCGGCATTTGGTTCGCGTCTCCTCGGTTTCGCCGAGCGGCGACTTCGGGGCTTGCTCGGCTGCCAGGGCGAGCAAAAACTCTTCCGCCTGCTTACCTTGCGAAGGCGGCAATTCGGTCAGCAGGGCAATCAGCGTCGGTATGGATTGCGCTTCTCGAGCTTTCGCCAAGGCGAGTGCCGCCCGAAACCGGACGATGCGATTGTCGTCGGCCAATAGCTGCTTGATTCCATCTCGCGGTTGTGCGACGCCTCGTTCACCCAGCGCATCCACCGCGATGGCACGGCGAAGGGGCAGGGGTTCTCGCAGGGCCGCGACGAGAGCTGGATCGGGTTTCCCGGCGCGATAAGCATGGCGTGAAAGTGCGGTCCTTACTTCGTCGATGACCGATTCGTTGTCCGCGAAAGGCAAGTAGCGAAGCAATACTTCCGCGGCGTTCGCCGGTTGGCGTCGGGCCAACATCCGAACCGCCGCACTGCTGATTTCAGCCGCCAAGGGCGGCCGGAGCGCCGCCAGGCAGCGCTCGGCGCGTTCGGCGACCAGAGTGTCATCTGCGTCCTTCGCAGCACGAAGGAGCGCGGGCACGGCCGCCGCGCCGATACGAACCAATGCTGCCGCCGCCTGGTCCCGCTGGACGGGGTCGGAGTCACGCAACCGCTGTATAAGTCCTTGCACTTTTTCCGCGTCGACGTTGACTTGACTTCGGTCACGGAAAAATCCGAGCAAACCCGCGTTGTCGGCTGTAAGCCCGGCGGAGCGCAGAGTCATTTCATCGGCCAGGCCGAGGTCCGGCTCCTGCGCCGTGGTCGAGCGGAAGCCCGTCGATAGTATCAAGCAAACTAGTGCAGCAAACGCAGTGAACTTTCGCATTCGAAGTATCTCATCAACGACGGCGTGCCTTCCACGGCCGTATGGATTCTTTCACTTCCCAAACCGTCTGGCCCGCCCGATTGAGTTCGACAATACGTTGTGATCCGTTACTGACCGCCAGCGTGTTTCCGTTCGGCAGCCGTGTCGCACTGGTAGGCGCGGGCAAGCTGACCTCCCAATGGATTTTTCCATTCAGATCGTATTCGGCGACCTTGTTATTGTTGTACATCGCCACCAGTAGACGTTCGTTCGGTAAGAATTCAACGAATTGCGCGACATTCTGAAGGAAGGGAACCACCGCCGATTTCAGTTCCTTTCCGGCGCCGTCGAGGTGCACATACTGCCCCTCGTAAGTGACAAATACATAGTGTCCATCGCGCAGCCGTGCGGCTGCTGCGATGTTCATAGCAGGCCGATTATGTGAGAAAACTTCTTTCCCGTTTCGGTCTACCACCACAAGCTGTTGCCGTGTTGCGACGAAGGTATTGCCGTTGGGCAATCGTTGAGCCGTTACGGGGTTCGCCGCGGCCCACTGCCAGACGATCGTGCCCTTGCGATCGCGCTCGGTGATGCGACCGGCTTGTTGTTCGACGACGAGGACTCGCTCGCCGGGTAGCACCTGGGCATCGATGGCGTACTGTAGTCCCTCGATTTGCCAGCGCACCTTCCCGGCGGCGTTGACTTCCAGGACTTTGTTGGCACGGCGTGTTTGTTGCTCAATGACCAATGTCAGGCCGAGTGCTTTCTCGGATTGATCAACGGTGGCCAGATCGATCGAATCTTTGTTCTGCTCCCACCATGCGGTCCATTCGTCGCGATAACTCTGTCGCGAAGACGCATCGCCGCTGGTTCCACCACCGGGCGCCTTATCGCGCGCGATGCGAACCAAGGCTTCTTCCGCCTGCCAGGTTTGCTCCGTGGGCGCGTTAGCGATGAGTTCGATTAGCGTTGGTACCGCGAACTTGTCGTGCACTCCAATGAGGGCCAGCGCGGTTTTCAAACGCACCAAGGAATCGGCGTCCTTGAGAAGTTGCCGAACGGCGTCGCGCTGATCGTGCAAACCGCCCCGACAGATCGCTTCGGCGGCAGCGGCACGACGTATCGGTGAAGCGTCGGAAAGTGCCTTGACGACCGCCGCGTCGGCCTGCCCATCGCGAAAGGCCAATGCTCCCAGTGCATTGCGAACCTCGTTGGCGGCGAGCTCGGCATCGGCGGACGGTAAGTACGCGACCAGTGTTTCCGCTGCGCCAGGCGGTTTTCGAAGGGCTATGAGCCGGGCTGCGGGGGGCGGCAGGTACGACACGCCCGCTTTGTGAAGTAGTTGAAGACAATGTTGCGCTTGCGCTCGAATCGGCGAGGCCTCATCGTCGGCAACCTGACGGAGCAGCGGCGCCGAAAACGCTCGCGCTGCAATCAGGCGAGTAATCGCCTGGTCGCGAACCGCTGGGTCCGTGTCAGCAAGCTGTTGGATCAGCTTGGCGAATTCATCCCGTTGGCTGTCGGTCGGCGTTCGTTTGCGGAACTCATCGAGAAGCATTTTTCCATCCGTCGCGTTCCACCATGCCAGCCATAGGTCACGCCGAAGGGTCCGTGCCGGCGCGTCGTCGATTTGCGGAGTGACAACGGCCCACTCGCCGGCGAGGTTAGTCAGGTAGTCCTCCGCTGACCGGCGCTGCGCCGACGGAAGTTCCGACAGAAGGTTAATCAGCACTGGGATCGCATCGGCCTCGTGTTTCTTCGCCAGTGCAAGGGCAACGCGGAAGCGCACCGTGGGTTTGGGATCGTTTAGCAGTGGTCTTACGTGCGCGAGTAGCTTTCCATCGCCGCTTCGACTCAGGGCTTCTGCGGCGACTGCTCTACAAACCGGCAACGGATCCGCTAGTGCCTTAATAATGCTTGGGCTTGGCGTCGTATTGCTGATCGTGGCGGCCAGCGTACTTTCGATTTGCTGCACGGTTTCCGCATCTTCGGCGTAGGGAACGTACGCGAATAACACCTCCGCCATTTCCGCTGGACGGTGCTTTTCGAGCAGGCGAGCTGCAGCTTTCGCCAAGCCTGCGCTGGCGTCGCCTTCCGTCAACTGAAGACACCCGGCGGCTAGACTTGCGGTCTCAAGATGGTCGATGCCATTCGCCGCTTGCCGCAATGCCGGGATTGCCGCCGGGCCGATACTCACCAACTCGGCAAAGGCCGCGTTGCGGGTGTCGGTCGATTTGTCGCCCAGCCGGACCACGAGATTCGCGAGGCGTTCCGAATCGACCGACGCAACGCTTCGGTGGCGAAAGAACTGCAAGAGCGATTCGCCGTCGCAACGAATGTGCGCCGCTTGCAACGTGTGCTCGTCTTCGGTCGTCGAGTCGGCGTTGCACGGCGCCGCCGGTGTAACCAGCATGGCGAAGACGGCAACATGTCGAACGATGCGCATCAAGGAAGCTTTCAATTGGGGATTCAGAATACGCTCTGCCGGCCGTGCCGTGCCAATTAGCGGCGACCGAACGCCTTCTCGAGCACAGCGCTGTCAAAACCTTGCGGTACTTCGCGAACCTCGGCGAATTGGTAGAGGGCACTGAGATAAATTCCGTTCAATGCCGACCCGGCCGCGGAGGAAATCAGCAGGTAAATCATGCCCAGCACTGCCAGGGTTGCGCCGATCGCAAACTGGTTGACGCCAACCATGACGCCGAAGAATATCAAAAGAATCCCAGGTAAGCTCAGCAAGAAGAGGAACAAACCCAGGCCGATCTTGCCGATTAGCGCCTCACCCCAAGTCTTTCGGAGAATCTGTACCGACCTGCCGATGGCTTGGAACGGCCCGACTTTCTCGACGACGAGCACTGGGACCACGAAATAGGTCATTACGGTCCAGGCAGCGCCCAATAGTCCGCTGATAAAGCGGCCGACTTTTTCATTCACATTCTCAACCGCCTTAAGCGCAATGCCAATGGTCGCCGACACCAGCGCCCAGGCAAGGATTTGCGGTAATCGACTGCTGGCGGCTTGGAAACCGGCGGCAACCGTCGGTTGATGCCCACCGAATCGCATCAGCGCACAGCTTACCAGTGCGGCGTTGCAAAAGATGATTACAAAGTAATTGCAGAAGTAGAACGCAAAACCAACCACGTACAGCCAGGGCGGAACTTGGGCTGGACCCTCATCGACGTCTTTCATGAAGTCCCAGCCTTGAATGGCGGTGATCGGCACGGCGAAGCTGATAAGCACCAACAGACAGCCGAGGCCGCTAATGACAGGGAAGACGATCAATTGCTTGTCTTGTTTCAACACTCTCCAACTGCTCTTGGCAAGCTCGAAACTGGCGGCGATACGTTCGAACATACGGGGCTCTCCGCGTTGAGGCCTGGTGGATGGATATAGAGTTTCATTGTAGCACGCGCCGCGGATAGCCGCGCCCGTGCGTACATGTTTTGGCCTTCACTCACGCTTTAACGGTTGGCCTCGGCATGCCATACGGCGGCGGCGTGCCAGCACGGACTCAGGTCGTAGATTTGGTCGTCGATGATATCACGCGGGTAGATCGCATTTGCCGGGAATTGGTCGGAGTCGAGGAGTCCCACGACAGTTCCGGCCGCGATGACAATTTCGGAACAGAGCCAGGCGCTTCGGCCGAGTTCGGTCTTACCCAGCCATTTCTTCCGCCACTGGCCGCGAGCTCGAAACGGTGTTGCGTGCAGAAAAAACCGGCCCAGGGCGTAACGTTTGCCGTCCTGTATGAACGCGAAATTGGTAAGCCGTGTCGATCCCTCCGTGCTTAGCTTCTGCCGGACCCGGCGAACCCAGATCGTCCCTCGGAACTCGTGAAGCCTGGTGGCCAGGTCAAGAATGTGCACGTGAGTGCCGTTGTCCGGGCCTGCTTCCAGAACGCCAAAGCTCCCGTTCGGCATCGCGATCACAATTCCCGAATGATCCGGCGGCTCTGTGCCGCATACACGGTACAGCACGTGCCAGAGCAATTTGTGATCGTCGTACAAGATGATGTCGCCGGCTCGCGGCACGTACGCGTGCACGCCGTCTTCATCGTGTAGGAAACCGATGTTCTCGGCGGCGGAGTATGCGCGTGCCGGAAGAACCAGAACACACCAAATGGTCGTGATCGTCGAAAAGTAAGGCATCCTGCGTTTGTCTTCGGACGTTTGCTCCAAGGCGCACAAACTATTCAAGTCGAAACTTCGGAGTTTCCTACCTTCGCGGATTTTGCATCTCTCCTTAGATCAACTCGCTTCTCGAACTTTCCAATTCTTACGTAGCGCGAAGCAGTGGATGGAAAAAATTACAATCCTGCTGTTAGGAACGCAGCCGTCACCTACGCCGTCCGAATCCCCAACGCCTGCTCGTCCGGCACATTATGACCGGGAACGCAGCAAAATCCTGGTCGGCGTCCATCCCTGGCTCAACTTTTGCTGTAGACTTGCGGCAGTCACGTCTGCCGGAACGGCAAACCCGTCGTTCGCAGTTGGCCCCGTGATTCACCAGGGGCTAAGGAAACCGGAGGTAAACTGGGAATGGGTGCGCGCCGACCTGTGATCGCCGTGCTGATTGGGGCAGTCGCTTCACTCGGAGCAACGTATCCCACGCCGAACTTTCAGGTCGAGGCGCCGACGGCGCAAATCGCCCAGCAAGTCGGTCAGGCCGCCGAGTATTACCGCAAGCAAAAGGCCCTGGAATGGCTCGGCCAGGAGATGCCGCCCTGGCCGCAACGGTGCCCGATCGTTGTGCGTGTCACGATGAGCGGCCCCACCGGCGCGACCCAGTTTGCGTTTGACCGCGGCGTCATCCGCAGCCAGCAAATGCACATCGAAGGTCCGCTCGACCGCATCTTGGCCAGTGTTCTGCCGCACGAGGTAACGCACACGGTCTTTGCCGATTTCTTCCGCTGCCCCGTGCCGCGGTGGGCCGATGAAGGCGGCGCGGTGCTGTCCGAAGACGACGTGGAAAAAGAGCGCCACGACAAACTGGTGCGCCAAGTCCTCAACACCCCAGGCCGAATGATCCCGCTTCGACGGCTGTTTTCTTTGCGTGAATACCCAGGCGATGTGATGGTGCTTTATGCCGAGGGTTACTCGGTCGCCAACTATCTCGTCGGCATCAGCAACAAGCCGACGTTCTTGCGTTTCGTGGCCAACGGAATGTCGAACGGCTGGGACGCTGCGGTGCGAAGCTACTATCGCTACAACTCGGTAGAGGAACTCGAGGAAGCGTGGCTCACGCACCTTCGGGCAACGAAACGGCAACCGCCGACGATCCTGGCCCAGAATGGCCAATCGCCACCGGCAACGGGCGCTTCCAACCGAGTCATCGTGCGCCAGACCGTGCCGCCGACGTTGCCGCAACCGGTCTACCGCGGCCAGGCGCCGTCGGATCAAGATCACGTCAAATCGGCGGGAAAAGCGCCGCCGCGACCCGGTTATCTACCGGATTCGATCCCGTCGGAGGTGGCGTCGAATGGTCAACCACCCCGTGATTCACGGGCGCTGAAATCCGATTCACGTGAAGCCAACCGCGATCACGTTGCGAACGTCCAACATCCGCAAGTCCAACTTGGCCAACCTAAACCACCATCCACCACCGCCGCCGGCTGGAACCGCACCGTTCCGGAAACGGCTTCGCCCGTCGGTTATCCGCGGTAGCGAGTTCTCTTCTTCGCTTCCGGCCGATTTTCGACGGCCGACTCTGTGATCGACGCAGCACCCACTGGTTCGCCTGCTTGCGATGCTTTGTTGGAAATAGCAACGCCCTACTAAGGGACGCTGTCAGGAAATCCCTCACAGTCTAGCCGAAGATCGGGAATTTCCCTGCTGCCGGCTGCCGACTTTCTCCACTATCGTTGTGAATGAAACAGGCCTGATTCGTGAGTTGTCAGCGTGATGACTCACCACCGAAAGCGGTTCGAAAATTGCTAGTTTTCTTCATGTCATTCGAGCAGTACCAGTTGGGACGTTCTGAATAACTCGCCTGGATTATTATTTTTCAACTCGTGGAGGATCACCTTGATTGCCAATAACTCGAATCGCCCGTATTCGACTCGCGCGTGCCTGCGCGGACCGGAGCAACTCGAAACCCGAGTTGTACCCAGTTTTCTTGCGCCGGTCTCTTACGGCGTTGATGAGTATGTTCTGTCGGTGGTGAACGCCGATTTCAACGCCGATGGCTTTGCCGATCTAGCCACGGCGAATCAGGATAGCGACACCGTGAGCGTCCTGATTAACGCCGGCAACGGCACGTTTGGGGCTAGTACCAGTTATGCGGCCGGGCCGAACCCTGACGGATTAGCCGTGGGCAACTTTGACGGCATCAACGGTCTGGATTTGGCCGTAGCCAACAATACCGGGCCCAACGGCTCGGTCACGATCCTGCTCAACAACGGGAACGGTACATTTTTGCCCGGCGGCTCATACAGTGTCGGATCGAGTGTGGCAGCCGCGCGCGTTGCGGTGGGTGATTTCAATGCCGATGCCATCACCGATCTGGTTACGGTGAATCGCGTCGGCTCGAATCAGACGAGCGTGAGTATGCTGCGTGGCAACGGCAACGGTACTTTCAATGCTCCTCTAACATTCCCGTTAGGATCCATCGGCTGGGGCGCGGATATCGCCGTCGGTCTTGTTAATGGCGATAATCGGCCTGACGTCGTAGCGATCGGTTTAGGCGGGATCGGCGTTCTCTTCGGAACCGGAAGCGGCATCGGCCGGCTCCGGGTTTCCTCCGTGCAAAGCCATTCGCCCATTACGCGAGTCGTGTTGCACGACATCAACCTCGACGGCAACCTGGATATGATCCTGGGCGGCAATAGCTCGTGGACACGACTCGGCAATGGCAGCGGCGGATTCCAACCATCCGTTGAACTTGTTGATGCCGGCACTTCCGGCGTGGCCATCGGCGATTTTAACGGCGACGGCAAGCCCGATACTGCAGTGACGCACTTCCCGGACACGTTAAGCGTGCTTCTCGGTAACGGCGACGGGACTTTTCAATCGCCGCTGGAATTTAGCCCCGGCCCGGATGGCGGCCCGATAACCGTCGGGTTCTTCAACAACGATGCATTTCTCGATATCGCGGTCGGCAATCAGGAATCGGCCAGCGTGTCCGTGCTGCTCAATGACACGATATGGTAATGAGCTGTGCGAGTGCGGCCGGGCTTCTTTTAACCAAGAAGGCTGAGTCGCACTCGCCGCTTCGCTGTAAAGGAGCTGACAGTAGGTCTCCGGCGTGTTAGTTGCCGGGCGGCGTGTCTGGTCATGCTCGTTCAGACTTCGCTAACACGCGTACCTCACGCTGCAGCCGAGTGCCCAGTCGATCCTTTTCTACCTCTAGATCGTAGCGCGCCTGTAGGTTAAGCCAGAATTGGTCCGACGTGCCGAAGTGCCGCGCCAGGCGCAGTGCTGTATCTGCGGTGATGGCGCGCGAGCCGCGGACAATCTCGTTGACGCGCCGAGGAGGTACGCTAATGTTCTTGGCGAGCCGGTATTGGCTCATGCCAAGCGGGTGTAAGAATTCCTCCAGGAGGATTTCACCCGGGTGAATCGGAGAATGCTTATTACGCAACAACAGGAACTCCTTAATGATAATCCGTGATCTCAACTGCATGGGCGTCGTTCTCGCTCCAGCGGAAGCAAACTCGCCACTGGTCATTAATTCGGATGCTGAACTGACCCTCGCGGTCGCCAGTCAGTTTTTGTAGTCGATTTCCTGGTGGGCTTCGCAAATCTTCCAAGGAGGTTGCCGCGTCGAGCATCACGAGCTTCCGTAGGGCGGCCCGTTGGAGTTGACGGCCGAACTTTTTCACATGCTCACGGGAATAGCCGCTCAGTATTCTTATCGGCGAAACCCCGGATCATAAACCATTCATAACGCCGTGCGTTGTTAACGTCAAGCGTTAACATCTCCTGTGGTCGAACTTCAGTCCCGGGCCGCGGCTGCAAGCGTTATTTCACAGCGCGGACAGCAACTGGACTTATGCGACGAGGAGCCCCGTCGCCTTGAATCATCTCTGGAGCAGATCCCGATACTTGCCGAAGCCTTCCGCGAAATATATCTATTTAGTCAAGCCTAATGTTTTTAATTAGGGCAAGCTACATCAATATAGTAGACAAAACTTAAGTAACTTGTTGAATAGGAGTTAAGACATGAAGTATCGACGCCATCGCGGGTTTACGTTAATCGAATTGCTCGTCGTCATCGCGATAATTGGGATTCTAATCGCCTTGCTTCTTCCGGCAGTTCAAAAAGTGCGTGAGGCCGCCAACCGGAGTCATTGCCTCAACAACCTCAAACAGATCGGGCTGGCACTTCAGAACTATCACGATGCGAATCAATCATTCCCGGCCGGATTCATTGCAGAAACTCCGTCCAAGTCAGGCCAGTACATGTCCCATCGACCAAGCGACTACACGCCGGGATGGAGCTTTCTTGCACTCTTGTTGCCTTACATTGAACAGGGAAATGTCTCAGGCCTTATCGATTACAAGCTTCCGATCATTCATCTGAAGAACAAGACCGCCCGGGAGACGTTTATCAAGCTCTACACGTGTCCCAGCGACAGCGCCCCCAAGCTCATCGACATCACCGACTCAGGCGTGACTTCGTGGAGTCCTCCGCACAACTACACCTATCCACCGGGTTCTAGTCTGCTGTCTGTACTGCGGCAGGCCAGCGTATCAAGTTACGCCGGCTGTCTTGGAACGCTCGGATACGAAGAGCAGCCCTTCGACGGTATCTTTCACAGGAATAGCCGCGTTCGTATAGCGGAGATTACCGACGGAACGTCAAACACCATCGGTGTCGGAGAAAGAACGAGCCGGTTTTCACCGAATAGTTGGGTTGGCCCCGTCTGGCAGCAGGAGACGGTCTACGCTCCAACAGCACCCAAATACAATCCAGAGGAGCCAAGTTTCAAATGTCGCGCAACGCCGACCGCCGTGCTGGTGCACGTACGAATTTCGTCGCTGCAACCGAATCACCCCGACAATAGCCCTGGCAGTTTCTTTTCCAGTCATCAAGGCGGCGCGCAATTTCTGAACATGGACGGCTCATGTCGGTTCATTTCCGCTCAAGTGACCATCGAGAATTATCGTGCCCTTTGCAGTCGCAACGGCGGCGAACTGATAAGCGGAGGTGACCTCTAGTTAAGGCAGGCTTCGCCGGTGGGTTATTGACGCGCAGGTTCCAAGACGGTGCAACGGCGGCGCTACAAGAGTCTCACCTCAACCAACGCCGGCGCGGCGGCCGCCAGTGCATCTCGCAGCGCGGCTTCGAATCCCGCTTCGGTGTCGGCCAACCAATACCGGACACCAAACGCGTCCGCCAGCTTGCCGAAGTCCGGGTTCTGTAAGTCCACACCCAAATACCGGCCGTGATAACGGCGCTCCTGAGTCGATTTGATAAGCGAGAGGCAATTGTCGTTAAGGAGAATCACGACGATCGGGAGTTTCTCCTGAACCGCGGTGGCCAACTCCATGCCGCTCATAAGGAAGCAGCCGTCGCCGACTACGGCGATTACAGGTCGATCGGGATAGGCCGCTTTGGCGCCGAGCGCCGCGGGGATTCCGTAGCCCATCGATACGAATCCGGCCGGGTGAAGGAAAGTTCGCGGCTCGTGAATGGGGAAGCTCGTCAGCATCATGTAAGTCAGGCGCGTGATGTCGGCCGCAATGATGGCGTTTGGTGGGAGACTTCGACCAAGCGGGCCGAGAAGGTCAAGCCCGTCGAGTCGCACTTCCGGTCGTGGTGGAATCGTGGCCCAGGGTTGTCGGGTCTCTTTCGGCAGGTCGGAAAGGAGGGCACGTAACGTGACCAGGGCGTCGGCGTGGACTCCGAGCGTGGCGGGGTAGTGTCTGCCAATTTCCGCGGCATCGATATCCACGTGAACGAGCGACTTCGGCATGGGCATGGTCCAGCCGCCGGTGCAAAGCTGGCTGAAGCGACAGCCCACGGCGAGCAATCCGTCGGCTTCAGCGAACAAGGGAGAAAAAAACGACGCCATGTCGGAAAGATCGGACGTGGCGCGGAACCACGGTATGCCGGCACAGAGGGCGTGACCGCCGGGGATAACGCCCTTGCCCATCGCGGTGTGGAAAACGGGTGCGCCGAGTCGCTCGGCAAGTGCGACCAAGGTTGAGGCAGCGCGTGCGGCAACCACACCGCCGCCGGCAAGTATCAACGGTTTTTTCCACGTGCCGACCAGGTCGAACAGCGCTTGGCGAACCTCCGGGCGCGGCGGCAGCGGCACCAGCACCGTCGGCGGCGACGGCGACGGCATTTCAGCACACTCGGCACGTTGGACGTCGACCGGAATCTCGACATAAGCCGGCCCGGGGCGTTGCTGGTTCATCGCGGTGAACGCCCGGCTGAACTCGGCCGGCATTGCGTCGATTTTTTCTATTCGCGCTCGGTGCTTGGTCATCGACGCCAACGCGTCGAATTGATCGTTCTCGTGGTAATAGCCGGAACGCAGCCCGCGACCGGGAGACGGAATCTGACCGCTGATGAGAAACACGGGAATGGAGTCGGTGTACGACGTGGCGATGGCCGTGGCGGCGTTATAGACTCCGGGGCCGCACACTGCTATACACACGCCGGGTTCGCCGGTTGCCCGGGCATAGCCGTCGGCCATGAACGCGGCGGCTTGCTCGTCTCGAGCAAGGATGTGGCGGATGCGTGGCTCACGATAAAGCGCATCGTAAATCGGCGTGATCTGGCCGCCTGGATAACCGAAGACGTGGCTAACGCCATGTTCGACAAGCTGACGGACGAGAACGTCGGCCCCGGTTATGGGCATGGGATTTACCCTGCGCTAAGCCGCAACGGCTCATTTCACCTGTTCGAAAAGGAATGTGCCCTTCTTGTTGGAGACGGCAATGTCGAGCAGGTTGTCGCCGTTGATGTCGCCGACCCAGAATTGGGTGCCGATGCCGGAACTGTCGTCGATTTCGTGCGGCGTGAACTCGATGGCGCCGTCGGGCTTTTTCTTCGCCTCGAACCAGAACAGTTTCGGCGGTGCATTGGGGTCGTCATCACCCTTCGGGCCATGTGCCCACCACCGCTTTCCCGTCACCAGGTCCTTGAATCCATCGCCGTTAACGTCGACGAAATGCATGGCGTGGGTTTGCGAGACGAGCCGCGGGAATAGATCGCGTTTGACGAAAACTGGGTGTTTGTCCTTGTCGGATTGTTGGTGATACGCCCAGATGCCGAAACGGTGGGCAGAGCTGCTGAGGATGTCGGCCTTTCCGTCGCCGCTGACATCGCTCGCGAACATGTCCGCGCAGTCGTCGCCAAGATTCGCCTCGCGAAACGGCCATTGATCACGTAGTCCAGCGGTGGGTTGCTCCCACCAGCCGCCCTTTGAAATGACATCAAGGCGGCCGTCTGAGTTCACATCGCCGACGCCGAGACCATGCGAAAAAACTTCCGTCCCGGGAACTTTGGTTTCCTTCGTGCTTGAATTGCTTATCGGGTGCATTTCCCACACTTGAGTCGGATCCTTGCCCGGCGTGAACCAGCAAATCTGGCCTTCCGGCTGAATGGCCATCACCAGCTTTCGTTTGCCGTCGCCGAAGAGGTCGACATATTGCGGAGTTTCATTGCACGCGCTTCGCCAGATGACGTGCTCCTTCCAATGCCCGGTTTTGCCTTGCGGGTTTTCGTACCAGTGACATGGTTGGCCGGGAAAGCCGATGACGATTAGATCGGGCCAACCGTCGGCGTTGAGGTCTTCCGGCCAGCAACAGAAACTGCGGCTATAGACGTTTTTGTCTCCCTCCGCGTAGTTGTCCTTGCCGGGGCGAATCCGGTGCCGTGTCCACTCGGGGGCTTCATACCAGAATTCGCCGTTGGTCACATCCTTCTTGCCGTCCTTGTTAATGTCAACGACGGTCACGCCTTCGGACAGGAAGGCGCTGTCGATCTGGGTTTTTTTCCAACGGACGTTACTGCGAGGCGTGGCGGCCATGGTCTGACCGATGCCGCAAACGCCAATGATCGCAGACACCAACTGCCAACGTGCCATGGATGTTCCTCGAGTGTGCCGATTGGCGAAACTGTAACGCGTTCAGCTGCTTGCGGCCGATGCTGGGACCGGCCTCCTGAGAAATGTTTATGGAAATAGCCGCTCGCGGCTGCCACGGTACCTTCCCGAAGAAAGCGGATTTTTCGGCGCTGTTCCCAGAAAAACCTGCCACTTGGGTGAAGCGGTTTTGATCCGGCGGAGGCACATGCGTACAATGAGAAAAGTGAGTCACGGATGGCTACAGGTTTATCGACTCCGCTTCCTGTTGAGAATCCCCCATGAGTAAGCAGCTAATGGAAGTTGTATTGCCGAGGTTGGCCAGACCGCTGTATCACCAGCTTCGGCAGTACCGTTCCGGCCGTCTTGATGATGCTGCGTTTACCAAGTGTTTTGAGGAGCTGTTGCAAAAGCAACATGCCTGGCTCGCCAAGCAGGGTGTTTCTGAAACCAGCGCCGCACTGGCAATCCACGGTGCCGTCTTGATTCTCAGCGCGCCGGGGCTACGTGCGGAAGCGGCCGAGTCCAAGATTCCACTGGAAGTAATTGAGGCGCGCGCTGTGTCGGAGGCAGCCGCCGACGTGGCCGCTAATTATGGCATGAGCGAACGTAAGGCTGCCAACATCATCTCCAGTCTCGTCGCCCGTTACGGCGACTAAGTACACCGCGAGTCGGTTAATTCAACTCTCTTGAGTCGGGGCGTCGTTTCTCCCGATTCGACCATGTCGTCGGGCGCTACCGTTCCTTTTCGCACCAGCATGACGCCGCCTAGGATCACGGCCATGCCGGCAAGTGTCCACCCTGTCAGATTTTCTCCGGCGATTCCCCATCCCACGAGGATGGCAATCATGGGATTGACGTAGGCATAGGTAGCCACCATCGGGGCCGAGACGTGTTTGAGCAGATAATTAAAGGCGACGAACCCCGTGAGTGAACCGACAAGGAGCAAGTACAAAAAGCTCCCCCACGCCACCGGTGTGTGCAGATCGGACGTCAATTGCTGCGTCTCGCCCAGGGCGACGCCGATTAAGGTCAGTCCGCCTCCGCCGATCACCATTTGGTAGGCGGCGAGGGTCAAGTGTGACCCCATGCAAGGTCGATGACGCAGAACAACCGAGCCGAGCGCCCACGAGAGATTGGAACCCATTACGAGCATGAGGCCGCCGATGGGAATGACCGCGACTTCGCTGCGCAGGTCCGGTACGAACAGAAATAACACGCCGACGACACCAGCCAATAGGCCCAGCCAACCGACAACGGTCAAACGATCGCCTCGAGGCCAAAGCGCCTCCATGACACCGATCCATAACGGCGTCGTGCCTCCAAGCACGGCAGCCACTCCCGAAGGGACCGTTCCGAGTGCGGCGGTCAGTAGACCGTTCCCGCCCACGAAGAGGAAGAAACCGCCCAACACGGCCGTGAGGGCGTCGAACCGCGGTAGTTGCATGTTCCCGACACGAAGACGGAGAAAGAGCAACAGCACCAGGCCGGCACACAAAACGCGGACACCGCCGAATAACGCCGGCGGCAATTCCGCGTCACGTACTCCGACCTGAATGGCGAGGTATGTCGTGCCCCACGACACGTATAGCAGCAGGAAACTGATTCCAATCGACCATCGCGACGGAGTTCGGGCGGAGCTGAGATGGTTCATCCGGAAACGTTCCGATGCGGGTTTCAGGCCGAACCATCATTGTAAAGGGGCCCCATCACGCCGGACAGCATTTCGCCATTGCGTGTCCACGGGCACGGGAAGTCTTATTTCTTGGATGTATCCGCCAGCTCGATGCCGCGAGCGAATTCGATGTCGCGTGCTCCGATTTTTTCTACCTGATTGGGTGACATGGTGAAGACCACCACCAGCTGGCCGCCGGACGGGCCCGCGATCAGGAAGAAGTTTTGGATGACCCGCATGCCGTCCATTTCGCCGGCGGCGGCGATGCGATAAATCCAATAGCCTTTTACCGCGGGGATTTCGCCTTCCTGCACGATTTCGGCTTGATGCCAGCCGGGCGTTTTGGCCATGGCTTCGCGAAATTGCGCCGGACTGAGGTGCTCACCAGGTCGGGCCGCATCCCACGGAGTCACGGTGGCCTGGGCGACAAAATCTCCTCGCTCCATGAGGCGGAAGACCGTGTGGTCCCTTGTCTGACCCGTGAGCGTCCAGTCTCGGGAATAATTCAATGTGTACCTTGGAGTGCCGTCGTGCTGATGCACAAGCTCTGACAAGGGCGCCGGCGGCTGAAGTCCGTCCGGAACCGGCACAAGCATCGCGTCGGAAAGCGTATCGGGAGTGGCGATGGGCGTGCGTTTTAGCGTTGTCGTGGTCTCGAAGCTCGTGGCCGGGCTGGCGGGACCTTGATCGCGTTCGTCCTTTTGCTTCCATTCCAGGGCGACGATCCGCCGCGTGGCCAGATCGAAGTGGAAACCTGCCGTTATGGTGAGTTTGATGAAGGCGCCGAGTTCAATGCCGGTGGCCGAGCCGGTGACCGACACACGCGCTTGGTTGTCCTTCACCTCTTCGAGTTTGCAAACAACATCCTGCGTGCTCAAACCTTCAAAGCAGCAAAGAATCTGGGCGGCATCGTTGCTGACTTTCCAAGTCTCGCCGATCTTCACGGCCTTGCCCGGAAGCAAACCGGCGAGTGCCAGCGTGTCAAAATGTTCGCTGGTCAGTTCCATTTCCGCGCGGGTGAGCGGACCGGAAGGACTATAAACCAGGCGATGGTTTTGGTATTGCTGCGCGACCAGCAGCCGGCGTTCGTCGCGTAGTTTTCGCTCGGACCGGTCACCGCCGACGCCAATGAACGCCTGAGCTGTTTCGTAGTGCCGAGCCGACTTTTGAAGGATGCCAGATGCATCTACCGCCATCGCTCGCTCAGCGTAAGCGTGCTTGGCAGTGGCGGCGATCTTCAAAGGAATCCGTTTGTCGTCCCGGCTGATCTTCATTTCACCCGTGAGGTTCATCGTGAGCTGCACGTTCCAGCAATCACCGGCGTTAGTCTTTTCCCCGAGTTCGTATGGCTGTCCATGAGCCGTCGCGGCCAGGCCAACTATGACTACGGCAATCCCGATGAACTTTACGGCCGACATTACACGTCCTCCGATACCGAAGCGACAGATAGCGACACTGCCGACACTCTCGCTGGAATAATCGGCACTTCCTGCCGCCAGCCGCAGGCAATCGATTGAAACACGTGTGACAAACGGCGTCAGCGGCTTCGCGGATTAGGAGAGATTATCCAGCCGACCCATTTTCGAGGGAGCGGCGAACCGGAGCGGCGAGTAAAATACTTATTCGCCCGAACCACATAGGTGTTCCGACTCGATGCGATACGCCATTCTTGCAGTTTCCGGTTTCAGCCTGATTGGGCTTTCCCAGTCGCCCCCGGTTGACCCCAAAGTCATCGACCAATTCGTCCGGGACGCCATGGAAGCCTGGCAGGTTCCAGGGGTCGCCGTGGCGATCATCCGCGATAATCAAATCATTTACCTGAAGGGACATGGAGTTCGGGAACTCGGCAAGGCCGAATCCGTGACGCCGGACACGCTCTTCCCCATTGCATCGTGCACCAAAGCGTTCACCACGACGGCAATGGCGATGTTGGTCGATGAAGGAAAATGGGATTGGGATGACCGTGTTCGCGAACACTTGAAATGGTTCAAGTTGTCCGACCCATTGGCGGATTCGCAGGTAACGCTTCGCGACTTGGTTACGCATCGCACGGGCTTGGCCGGCCACGAACTTCTTTGGTATCGGTCGACGTGGGATCGCGATGAGATCATCCGACGCGTCGGCAAGGCGCCGGTGAAGAACCCGTTTCGTTCCACGTTTCAATATCAGAGCACCATGTTTGCCGCGGCCGGGGCGGCGCTCGAAGCAACCTCCGGCAAGAAATGGGAAGATTTCGTCAAGAAGCGAATCTTCGATCCACTCGGTATGGCCAACACCCATTTCACGACGACGGCGGCGCTAGGTTTTCCCGATCGCGCCTCGCCGCATCGGAAAGATCGGACGGGCATGCCGATCGCTATTCCGGCGTATGATCTGACACGGCCCGACCCGGCAGGGTCCATTCAGACCAATGCGCGTGATTTGAGCCAGTGGGTGCGCTTTCAGCTCGGCGAGGGCGCCTTCGAAGGAAAACGGCTCATATCGGCCAAGTCTCTGGCGGAAACGCATTCACCGCAGATGGTCATCCGGCTCGAAGGCGTCGCCCGGGACATGAATCCCGACACACATCAAATGAACTATGGAATGGGCTGGGTGTTGCAGGACTACCGCGGGAAATTCCTCGTGTCCCATGCCGGCGCCATCGACGGATTTCGGGCGCACATCACCCTCGACCCGGATGCCAAACTAGGCTTGGTGATTTTGAATAATCTGCACGGAACCCACATGAACCTGGCGCTGAGCAACCAGTTGGTCGATTATCTCCTCGGATTACCGCGAAAGGATTGGAACGCCTACATTGCCGAACAGGTACAGAAAGCCGAATTAGTGGCCGAAGCTCGAATTCGGGAACGCGAAGGCCGCCGGCAACCAGGCACACGTCCCACGCACGGCTTGGCCGCCTACGTCGGCAGCTACGAGGATCCTGCGTACGGGACCGCTGAGGTTACATTGGTGAACGGGAGACTGCTTTGGAAATGGAGCGTGTTCAACGGCGAGCTGGAGCACTATCAGAACGACACGTTCGTGGTGCGGAACGAGACGATCGGCTTTCCGCGTGCGGTTTTCACCCTGGGCCGGGACGGCGATGTGGCGACAATGCGGTTCTTTGAGGTTTTGGAAGCGGACTTTCAGAAGCAGAAGACACCGGCAAAGAACAGCAGGTGAGCCTTGATCGGGGAGCGCTACTTTGCCACCTGCGGCCGCGGCATCGAACCCGTCCTCGCGGATGAACTTCGGGCGCTCGGCGCGGCACAGGTCGAAACAGGTCGGGGCGGCGTTCATTTTGCCGGCGACCAAGCGACGCTATATCGCGCGAATCTTTGGCTCCGAACCGCGATTCGCGTTCTGAAACCGATCTTGTCCGCCCATGTCACAACGCCGGAAGAGTTGTACGATGCGGTGCGAAGCGTCGACTGGTCGGAGTTCATGACGCCGGAGCACACGCTCGCTGTCGATTGCAACGTCCGGGATTCGCACATAACCCACTCGATGTACGCCGCCCTGAAGACCAAGGACGCGATTTGCGATCAGTTTGTCGAACGCCTCGGCAAACGCCCCAGCGTCGACACCGAGCAGCCGATGCTCGGGCTCAATCTTCACATTTTTCGTGACGATGCCGTGCTCAGTTTGGAAAGCTCCGGCGAATCGCTGCACAAGCGCGGTTACCGGCCCATCCTCACGAAAGCTCCACTTAACGAGTCGCTTGCAGCCGCGCTTGTGTTGTTGACCCGGTGGAATCCGTCAACGACTCTTGTCGATCCGATGTGCGGCTCGGGAACGTTGCCGATTGAGGCGGCGTGGATTTCTCTAAATCGGCCACCGGGGCTTACACGCAAGCGGTTCGGCTTCCAGGGCTGGATGGATTTCGACGTCCGCCTCTGGACGGCGATACGTGACGAAGCGCGAGCCGGTGTGGGCAAGGCACTCCCCGCGCCGATTCTAGGCTTCGACAATCGCCGCGACTCCATCGCGTTTTCGCGCGACAACGCTCGGGCGGCCGGCATTGGCAATCTGTTGCAGTTTCAGTTGCGAAACATTGAAGACTTTCGGCCTCCGGAAGGACCGCTTGGCGTCATCGTCTGCAATCCGCCATATGGAGAGCGCATCGGTGACGAAAAAGAGTTGCGAGTCCTGTATCGAACGCTCGGCGAAGTGTTTCGAAAGCGCTGTTCGGGGTGGTCCGCGTTTGTGTTTACAGGGAACGCCATGCTTGCACAGCAGATCGGGATCACTCCGGTTGAAGAGGTAGCACTGTTCAATGGAAAGATCCCGTGCAGGCTGTTGAAGTACGTACTTCCATAAGCCGATAGTCCGCAAGCGGCTATAACAATACCGCATGAGCGAAATCATGAAGGCGATATGTTTCGAAGAATTCGGCGACCCTGCCGATGTCCTGAGAGTGCGTGAATCGCCGGTGCCGGCCCCGGGGCGCGGACAGGTGCGTGTCCGAATGATCGCCAGTCCGATCAATCCGTCGGACTTGTTGGTTATTCGCGGCGAATACGGTCGGCGGCCCAAACTGCCCGCCACGCCTGGCTTCGAAGGTGTCGGCGTGGTGGAGGCGACGGGAGGCGGCTTGCTAGGCCGGCTCCGGCGTGGAAAGCGCGTCGCGGTTCTCAATGGGCAGGGCGGAAACTGGCAACAGCATGTGATCGTTCCTGCGCGCCAAATCGTTCCCGTTCCGGACGGCATCCCTGACGATCAGGCGGCGACGTTTTTCGTCAACCCCGCCAGTGCGTTGGTAATGACACGCTACATACTCCAGGCCCAGCCTGGAGATTGGTTATTACAAACCGCGGCCGGGAGTGCCCTGGGGCGGATGATCATTCACCTCGGCAAGCAGCACCGCTTCCGGACCATCAACGTCGTCCGCCGACGGGAGCAAGCCGAGGAGTTGCGGAAGCTTGGCGGCGACGTGGTCGTGGCAACGGACTCCGAATCCATTGAAGAACAGACGCAAAAAGCCACCGGCGGCAACGGGGCACGATTTGCCATCGACGCCGTCGGCGGCCCGACAGGCTCGGCGGCAGCGCGGGCACTGGCGCCGGGCGGGCGGATGCTTGTATACGGCACGCTCTCCGAGGAGCCGTTGATCGTTCATCCACGTACACTGATGGCCGGCGACCAGCGGATTGAAGGATTCTGGCTCTCCAATTGGGTGCGAAAGCAGGGCCCGATCACCATGCTGGGGCTCTTTCGGCAGATTCGACAACTGATGCGCGAAGGAATTATCAAGACGGACATTGGCTCGACTTTCGTGATGGACCACGTGCAGGCCGCCGTGCGGGAGGCAGCCAAGCCCGGGCGGCGCGGCAAAGTGTTATTGCGGTTCGATTAAGCCCGATTGCAATCGGTGGGATTGGTAGTCATGCGTTGGCGAGGATGTGCATGATATCGCCATCCTGCACGATGTAAGTTTTCCCTTCCAGGTTGTAGACACCCTGAGCCTTGGCATCCTTGAGCGAACCGACACGGCGGAAATCGTCCCAGTGCACGACCTCGGCGCGGACGAAGCCTTTCGCAAAATCCGTGTGGATTTGTGCGGCGCCCTCGACCGCGTTTTCGCCCTTGGTAATGGGCCACGCCCGGCATTCGTCTTCACCGATCGTAAAGAACACGATCCGACCCATTTCGTAGAAGATCTTCCGCAGCACGTCACCGCGCGCGAATTCGGCAAGCCCCATATCGCGCATGAATGCCTCACGGTCGGGCGGCGACAGTTCTTCTAATTCCAGTTCTAACTTGGCCGGCGCCTGGATCGCATTCGGCGCCGTAGCGAGCAAGTCGGCGGGCAGCGATGTCCCGATTCGGTCGTCGCCGATATTGACCAGGACAAGTTCTGGTTTCAGCGTGAGCAACTGAAAGCTGCGAATTGCTTTTTCCTCGTCGGGACGTAAGCCGATCGAAGCCGCGGTTTGTCCACGCTCCATGACGTCGACGATCCGTTTCAAGAGTGCGAGCTCGGTTTGGTCGGCCTCGCGTTCCTTGCCGGGTTTTGGCTTCTTGAGTTGATCCTCCAGTCGCTCGACGCGATTCGACAAGATTTCCAGGTCGGCGAAGAACAGCTCTTCCCGAAACTTCCGTAACTCGTCCGCAATCTGCGCGCCGCCTACGCCATTCAGAATCACCAGCAATCCGCTCGCTTCGCGGAGGATGCCCAGACGGCGAGGATTGTCGCGGCGTTCCGGTGGCGGCATCAAGCCGGGCGTGTCGAGAAACTCAATGGTTGCCGGCGTCGTCTTTTTGGGGCGAAACTTGTCCGAGAGCCACGCCAAGCGGTCGTCGGGCAACTTGGCGGACGCCATCTGTCCGCGCTGCCCAGCGGCGGCGTCGGCGCGCACATGGGTGAGCCACTGAAATACCGTGCTTTTACCCGAGCCAGCGAAACCAACAAGTCCGATCTTCATTTCCAGTTGCCAGTTGTCAGTTGTCAGTTGTCCGTTGTCCGTTGTTAGTTGTTAGTTGTTAGTTGTCAGTAATCAGTATTAGACAGAATCCAATCGCTGCCCAGAGTAGAATGGCTTTCAACTGACAACTGACAACTGACAACTGACCAACAATGAGCGACTCTTGGATGCCCGTTATTGAATTGCGGGTGACGCCAGAGCAGTTTAACCAGCTGCCGCGAAATCCGGCGTACCGTTACGAGTATCTGGATGGAATAGCGTTGTTGACGCCGAGGCCGAAGCACTTTCACGCGATGCTCGATTTGGTGCATGTCGAGCCTGCCAACAAGGTGAAAGTCAAACCACTACGCAAAGATGGTCTTCCTGAACTTGTACCGTTGTTTGCGGCGTCATTTCGCTCGACGCAGCCGTTCGGGAGCGTCGAGGAAAGCCGGCGCCCTGAAGCGGCGCGGCATGCCTTGGAGAAGACGCAGTCGGGCGGCGATGGGCCGATGATCGAAGCTGCATGTTTTGTTGCCCGCGACGATGGCGACGCGATTGGGGCCATCGTTGTCACCCTGTTACCCGATACGGATCCGTGCGACTGGGACAGTTATCATTGGACGGAACCGCCTTCGGCTGATGCGATTGAACGAGGACTGGGCCGTCCGCATCTGACGTGGATTCTTGTTTCACCTCTATTCGTGGGCGCTGGGATTGGAACGTCGTTGTTGCGTGTCGCCACCAACGCGCTCTTGGAGTTGGGTTATCGAGAACTTCTGAGCACGTTCATCATTGGGAATGATGCGAGTTTGTTGTGGCACTGGCGTAATGGCTTTCGCTTGCTCCGACATCCGGGGTCCGCGCGACTGATTTGAAATGAAAACCCCTCCCCGCAACGCGGGGAGGGGTCGATGGTTTTACAAATAACAGGCGGAATCGTCTTACCAGTCGGCGCCTTGGGTTTCGCCGCTATACGGAGTGATCGCCCACCACCACGTCACGACCGAGACGTTGGCGTTTACGTTCTTCACGCTGCCGTCACCCAAGCCGCAGTTCATGCCACCGGTATGGCCCGTGGAGGGCAACAGCGGATCGCAATTGCCGAGGAACGGATTCGGCTGGAGTTGGAACTTGGAGTTCTTCGGCGGCGTACCGGTAGTCGCAGTGCCGATGGTGTACGGTTGGTTGTAAGCGCCTTTAAGTCCTGGATCGGGGTTGGTTGCCGGCAGGATATAGACGCCGAATACCGGGAGCAGGTAAAGATTGCCGGGATAGGTCGTCGGTAGCGGATTCGCACCGAAGGCCCAAACCGAGCCGCCTTCGAGGAGCGGGACGTTTTGCTTGCACTGCCCGTACTTCTCGGCGAACAGGATCGTGTTCGCGGTGCCGTCCTGGAGCGACGCAGAAATGGTCGGTGCGTTGAACCAACTCGTGAGGTCGCCGCCGCTCTGCACCGTGGTGTTCGGCGGAGTGGTGACGGTGTACTTGGTCGGGGTGGTTCTTGCGAAGACCTGAGCATTGAGTGCATAGCTGCAACCTGCCCAACCGCCGGTCCCGCTGTCGCCCTCATAGCTCAAGTTGTAGTTAATCGCAATCAAGCCGTCCGATCCGACGCTTGGATCCGAAGGGCATTGGAAAGTCTTGATGGATTGCGCGGGCCCCTTAATGGCCGCGAGGTTGTGATACGGGTGTTCCTCGATGCCAACGCCCTTGGTCTTACGAAGGCTGTTCTTGAGCGGTTCTTGTTCGATGTACGGCAACAAATGCACGAAGACGGTCCCATAGCTGCCCTGGCCGCCCGCCACGGACGGTCGCAGACCGGTTGCCGTGTTCCAGGAGAACGCCGGCGGCATTTTCCCTTGGCCGTCATTGTGACTGTGGCAGGCCAAAGCAAGCTGCTTCAAATTGTTCGAGCACTTGGCTCGGTTCGCTGCTTCGCGCACCTTTTGTACGGCGGGGAGCAGCAACGCGATCAAAATGCCAATGATCGCAATGACCACCAGCAGCTCAATCAGCGTGAACCCACGCTTCCTTCGCAGTCCTAGAATCCCCATGTGTCCATCCTTTCTGAAAAAAACAACAACGAGACAAAAAGACGAGAACAACCTAAAAGTAAGCCGCCCAATTCTTTTTTTGCAATTCCGTGCCGGCCTTCCAATCGTCAGCCGCCATCATGGGCGGGGTTCGAGTCGCAACCTTCTCGTATACATCGTCGAAAAGAAACGTAACAACCTATCAAATCGCTATTTTATCGAGGCTAAAGGGGGGCGTAAGTCCTGTCAAGCGAAAATTCTGAAAAACTAACTATCAGCGTCTCGCAAATAGGCCCCATTCGGCATCGATCGCTCTTGTCGGTGTAGGTTTTATTTGACCTACCGCTGAAATGCCGCTAAGTTCATGGTCAGATTCGCTTTCCCATCTGGCCGGCCGTCCTTGGGAGAAATCGGTGATGTCATCTCGTCGACTGCCCACGAAAACCCGGCGAGCGGCTTTCACTCTCATCGAACTGCTTGTGGTGATAGCGATCATCGGTGTACTAATAGCCTTGCTGCTACCTGCGGTCCAAAAAGTCCGTGAGGCAGCTAGCCGCTCTAAGTGCCTTAGCAATCTGAGGCAGATTGCGTTGGCGGCGCATCACTGCCACGACAACCACGGCGTCATGCCGCCCCTATACGGCAGTTTTCAATTCCAACGAGCGACCGTATTCGTCTCCTTGCTGCCCTATTTGGAGCATAAGACATTAGCAGACCGAATCGGCAATGACCCGATGAGTTATCTCGATACCAAGAGCGGGTTATATGACTGCGGCATGGGAGGCAGTGCGGCTGGCGGCTTCGGATCAGTGAAGAACCCGGTCAGCACCACGCGCGTCCGGTTCTTCGTTTGTCCGTCTGACTTTACTGTTGAACTACTCACTGACGCGAATTGGACACCGGGGGGCAATATATCCTTTGCCGCGAACTTCCAGGTGTTTGGTGATCCCGCGTTTGCCAACGATCACACAGGAAAGGCCGCGCGAGGAAAGCCGCGGATACCGACTTCCTTCTTAGACGGCACATCCCATACGCTTCTCTTTGCCGAACGCTATGCTCACGGCGTCGATGCCAAGGAGCGCAACAACATTTGGGACCATTGGGATCGGTACAACGAGGATACGCCGGGATTTGTCATGCGCGGCTTGGTGGGAGTGCCTGGAAACGTAGATCAGCTGGACGGGCCAGCATCACGATTCCAGGTACAACCGGGGTTCATAGCGGGTTTGGGGACTGTGAATTACAATTGGCGGCTAGCCCAGACAAGTCATCCATCTGGGATGAATGTAAGTTTGGCTGACGGAAGTGGCCGCAGTCTTTCGCCATCAATGAGCGGCGAAACCTGGTGGGCCGCGTGCACGCCAAGTAACAGCGACCAAACCGGCGCCGACTGGTAGACAAGCCATGCACGCGCATGCTTACCATCCGACCGGCCGTCTTAGGGAGAAATGGGTGATGTCACGTCGTCGACTGCGCACGACAACCCGCCGCGTGGCTTTCACTCTCATCGAACTGCTTGTGGTGATAGCGATCATCGGTGTGCTAATAGCCTTGTTGCTGCCTGCGGTACAAAAAGTCCGCGAGGCGGCCATGAGCCTAAAGTGCCGAAACAACATGAAACAGCTCGGAATTGGCCTCACTGCCTACCATGACGTCCACAACGTGTACCCCGACGGGAGTTATTGCACCAACACGAATTTGTGCTACCAGAACTGGGCGATTTCCATCCTCCCGTACATCGAACAGAACAGCCTATACACGCTCTTCGATTTCGCAAACGGATCGAAAACGAACGAAAATCAATCTCCCGCAGCTCTGACTCAGTTGGTAGCCACCTTCGTGTGTCCCACGGATCCGAGCGCCTACAAGCCGATGATCCCATACGCCGGGCCGGGCCAATCCAAGAAGAAAGAGTATATGCCCAGTAACTACAAAGGCGTGCAAGGCGTGTCGGAGCTGGATCACTACTGGGATCGCTACGACAATTCCGGTTGGTTAGTCGACAAAGGGTGGATGGACAAGCGCGGCGTGCTCCATGTGTCGCGGCCCTTGAAGGGGCTAAAGGCCGAGGCGATTCGCCACATAACGGACGGCACTACCAACACCATCGTCGTCGGCGAGTACACGACATTGACGGGCGCCAGTCATCGCGCGTTCTGGGCGTACACATACTGGGAATGGAGTCTGTCATCTGTGTCGCCCGGGAGACCATGGACCTTGCTGCCAGACTATGACGAATGCGCTGCGATCGACCAGAAACCAGAGAACGGTGGAAACGGAAACCATAGTCCATGCAAACGCGGTTGGAGCAGTCTGCACACCGCCGGGATCAATTTCCTTTTCTGCGACGGGTCAGTCAAGCTCATCAATAGGAACGTGGACACGTTCGTGCTTGGTGGTCTGGCAACCGTATCCGGCGGCGAGCTCTTGGGCGCGTATTAGTCTGTTTGGTACTCTTCCAACACGGCTCCTCGAACGCGAATAGCGTGAACTTCGGACGGCCCGCCGCGAAGCTTGCCCACCACGACCTTGGTTGTCTCTCCGGCGACAAGGTAGGGCGGTATCGGGACTGGAGTTGAGTAGTGGTGTTCGGCGCCATCCGCACTGATGAGTGCGATATCCAATTCAGACACGCCGCGCTCAAGATGCCGCCACGGCAAACCCGCCTCCGCCGCTTGCACGGTCAGTTCGATGTGCCAGCCGTCGCTGAGAAAACGAAGCCGGCGTTCGAAGGCGACGTCCGTGATCCGAAGTTTCTTGCTCGAAACCACGTCTGGTCCTTGCCGTTCCCACACGAGGGCGTCGCCCATCCGACCGACGCAACTGAAACCGAAGCCGCTCAGGTCTGCGACTTCCCATGCATAAGCATGGTCTGGCTCGTATCGGTCAAGGTGAATCACCACCGTCGAGGCTGGCGTGAGTCGGAGAAAATCAAGCGTTCTATCGGTAGGAGCCCCTTTCGTTCGCTCGGCCACTTCGAGTACCGCGCGTGTGTAGCAACCGGTTTCGCCTCCGACAAGCGGACGCCAATGTGCCGTCTGGTAGTGCAAGTAAGAAAACTGTTTCCGAACATCGGCCGGCAGTTCCAATACCGGTTCATTCGGACGCGTTGCCGCCAAGTACGAGTACACAGGTGGAAATTCCTCCTGTTCTGTCATCACCGCGCCCTGGTGGTCGGCGACTCTGTAGTCAAACGCTAGTAGAAGCACGCCCGTGACACAAATTGCAAATCTTTTGACGGGACTCCATCCTCGCCACCGAACGGCCAACGCGGCCACGGCGTAACCCGCAAGCACCGCCAGGCAAAGCAAGAGGGGAAACACGAATCGGCTCGGCACCCGCATGGCCTTGGCGCCCGGTATCACGTGGTACATGAGAAGGTAAGGCAGGGGCACGTCGGTTTTTTGGTTGAACCAAATAAGATACGGTCCAAGCATCAAGACCGCCATGCCTAACGCGGTCCAGGCGAAGCACGATCGCACTCGATTTGGTGCTTGCCGATTCCCGAGCCCAATCGCCATTGTGGCCAGCAGCCACGGTGCCAGTCCTAAGCCGTGTGCGCCGCGCACTTGGCCCGTCAAGGCCGACGATATCCCGCTGTAACTTTGAAAACTTTCATTCGGAATGAGCAGGCTCAGTGGTTCGGCGGAAAACGTGGCGTTCTCGGATTCACTTCGAGAAAAGTTCCAATCCCGCACCACTTGCGTGTACGGCAGGGCCAGCGGCAACAACGCCAAGCATCCGGCGCCCATTGCGACGTAGAGTCGCCCATCGCGCCACAGGTTCCATTTCATGGCAGCGCAACGCTCGGTTGCCAGGTATGCGGTCGTGAAGACCACGAGTGTGATAAAGAGAATAATTCCCAGGTAAAGCGACGCATACGTTTGGGCGATCATCGACGATGCCGTGACGATCAAGGGCAACAAACGCCGCCGCTCCAAGTACGTGTGCCAACCGAGCAATGCGATGGGCGCCCAAAAAAAAGGCAGGAGTTGCAGATGGTGTACTTCGGCCCAGCGGTAGGGATTGAACGAAAACACGACCCCGGCGCCGACCCCCGCCCAGAAAATGTTCGTTAGCCGGTAGACAAGCAGAAAAGTTGTGTACATCCCAAGAACAAAAGAAACCATCACCAGCGTATTCGCCGCCAGGACGTGGTTTCCGGTAAGGTATTGCACAGGCAGCGTCACCCACAGGTTGCCGAACATCGTTTCGGAAAAGGCAAGCACGTTCGGCGTGGGGTGGTAGATGGGGGCGTTCCAAATATCGCTGGGCGAGTTTGCGAGCGCCCGCGCGTTCCATGCGAGAATCCACGCATTCAGCACGGCATCTCCACCGTCCGCCAGGCGCTCGCCGGGGTGGAGCATGAACGTCGGCGCCTGGACAAGGAATACGCCGAGCGCAATTATCACGACAGCGACGTGACGAGTCACCGGCTTGCATGTCCGCCTAATCGCGCGAGTTGGGATGGCGGAGAGGTGTGTGGACTCCGGATATGGAGAGGCGATCAAACTCGACGTGGCGTCGCGAATCAAAGTGGACCTGGTGCATCGTCAGTCTAAAGTCTAAGAGCTAGGGTGGCACAGACATTTCTGTCTGTGCAAGAACAGACAGGAATGTCTGTTCCACCCGAAGTTGCGCCGCGGCCGATTATCGGTGAACTCGTGCAACATGGTCAAGTCGAACTCCGCTGTAACTTGAAGCTGTCTTGACACTTCCCCCGTTTCCGACATAACTTGCCATTCGCGCCAGCCGAGGCCATTTGGCGGCGCGCCACCGATTCAAACCCAACCCGATCCATGAGTGGAAAGGATTCTACGCATGTCGGATACGCACGGGGCCGTCCCCCTCTTTGACTTGAAGGCACAATACCGGGAGATAGGCCCGCAAATCGAAGCCGCGGTTGCTCGTGTTCTGAAATCCGGCCAGGCCATTCTTGGTCCGGAAGTCAAAGCGTTCGAGCAAGAGGCTTGCCAATACCTCGGCGTCCAACACTCGATCGGTTGTGCATCCGGAACCGACGCCCTTTTGCTCGCACTGCAAGCGCTCGAAATTGGGCCTGGCGATGAAGTAATACTTCCCCCGTTTACCTTCTTTGCCTCAGCAGGTACTGTCTGCCGGCTCGGCGCTCGTCCCGTGTTTGCGGATGTGGACCCGGCAACTTTGAATCTCGATCCGCTTCAGGTTGAAAACAAAATCACGGAGCGCACCCGCGCCCTCATGGTGGTACATCTCTACGGTCAATGCGCCGACATGGAGCCCCTATGGCATATTTCAGACCGGCACAAACTTCCGATCGTTGAGGATGCGGCTCAGGCATGGGGCGCGGACTATCACGGCAAAAAGGCCGGGACGCTCGGCGGCATTGGTTGCTTTAGTTTCTATCCGAGCAAGAACCTGGGCGCCTACGGTGACGCCGGCGTCGCCGTGACGAATAATCCGACGTGGGCCGAACGAATGCAGTGGCTCCGAGTTCACGGGATGGAGCCTAAGTACTACCACAAGTACATCGGTTGGAATGCACGGCTCGACGCACTCCAGGCGGCAATCCTGCGCGTAAAAATGCCGCACGTCGATACCTGGACCGAAAAGCGCAACGCGGTCGCGCAGAACTACGACAGCCTCATTGAGAGCTATCATTTATGCCAATTCCTGGAGCGTCCGTGCGTCCGTCCGGGCCGGCGGCACGTCTTCCATCAATACGTGGTTCGAGTAGCCGGCGGTCAGCGTGACGCATTGATGCAGCATCTACAGGCAAACCGAATTGGTTGTGAGATCTACTACCCCGTGCCATTGCATCTGCAAGAATGCCTGGCTTACCTCGGTTACCGGGCCGGTGATTTTCCGGCGAGCGAAGGTGCGGCGCAGTGCGTCCTTGCCTTGCCCATGTATCCTGAACTCTCACATGCTCAACAAGAGCAAGTCATTGACTGCTGTGCCGAATTCCTCCGAAAACGGGCACGGGCCGCGGCCTAGCCGGATGTGTTTTTGGGGGTAGTCGGACGGTTGCGGCCTGCCTACAATTGGGGCGTTAGCCGGCGACAACTGGACGTCGCCGATGCACCGGCACGAAGTCAGGAGGACGCCGGGATGGTCACGTCGCTTCTTTCCCTTACGGTGCGTTCCCGCCGCGATGTGTTTGTGGTGAGGCAACGCGCCCGACAAGTTGCGGGTTTGTTAGGATTCAACGAGAGCCAGCGTGCCGCTGTCGCGGCCGCCGTTTTTGAAATGGCCTGCGCAGCCACGCCGCTGCCCGATTCGTTTCACCATCCGTGGTGAAACGCTACAGATTGGATCGCTGGTTTTCGCGATTCCGGACCCGTCGAGCGTCCTGTCACGCGACGACGTCGGCTGGTTGGTGCAAGTGCTCAACCAGCTAACGCCGCTCAACGTCTTTGAAGAAGCTCGACGACAAAACCGCGACTTGCTCCTGGTTCTGCGCACTGCGCAAGCACGGCATGCAGCATGATTGGTACGCTTACAACGAAACCCACGGGCGCGTGCCCGTGGGTTTGTCGGTGATTACGCCGAAAGGGCAAAGACGCGGTCTATCGATTTTGGCGTTGCTGGAATCGACAGGGTCGTTTGCTGAATCCACTTGCCTTCGTCGGGCGCGCCTTGCCAGCGTTGGAGCACGATTTGTTTGATTTGCGCGCGCTCATCGTCATCCAGTACTTCCCAGTAAGCGGAGATGTAACCCGCCCGAACCTGTGTTGAAGAACGGCCCAAGTAAACCAGGTGTTCGGTTCGGGTGTCGGAAACGGCGATGGCACGCCATCCTTGAAATTTCGCTTCGGTCAGAGACTTCATTCGGTTTCCCTCCTGGAAAAGGTCTGGATCACTATGCCGCAAGCTGGTGAGCCGGAGCGAGAGCGTGATATTCACGCGCTCCCTCAATCAATCCACGGAACAATTGAATATCCAATCCGGACGCCGTGACCGATGCGGGATGCCACTGCACGCCCATCGCGAACCAGCCGTCGGTTTCCGCCTCAATTGCTTCAACGACGCCGTCGAGTGCCCGGCCGGAAACGCGAAAGCCTCGCGCCACTCTGTTCACAGCACGCGTGTGCTCGCTGTTGACGACGATTTCTCCCTCGCCGTAGAGCTGTGCCAGCCGGGTTCCGTTCGTAACCACGAGGGCATGGCGTACGCCTGGCTCAGGCGGGTGTCGGTGCTGTAGGGCCAGCGGCAGCTCCCGCGGGAGGTCCATATGAAGCGTGCCGCCAAACGCGGTGTTAAGCACATGTAGACCGCGATCCACGGCCAGCACGGGCATTTCATTCTCCCGGCACCATTGGCACATTCGATGTTCGTTCGCTGCCACGCGCGGCGACGGGTTCGCCTGGCCCAGGAGGACGATGCCGTCCAGTCCGGCGAGTGCGTCTTCCCAGGCATGTCCTGACGACGGCATCCTTAGCTCGACAGGCGTGGCTTCTGCAGCGGCCACGGAAGCCGAATAACCCGCCGGCCATAGGTTGCAGCCTTTGCCGGGTTGATTGGCTTCAGGGTCGGGTCCGTAAATTCCAATGCGGGGTGAATAGATGGCAACAGGCATGGAGGATTCCTTTCCTCGGTGCGAATGCGAGCGTCTTCCTAAGCGTCGTTTTCCTAACGCCGCTTGTGGGTAGCGCTCTTTTGGATGAGAAAGATTATACCCCGACGCTTTCCAGCTGCAAGCAGAAATCGCTAAATTCGCACATTTTCGCACAACCGCTACATGCGTTACGCCCTGCGCCGATTATCAGCACGCCCATGATGCGTCCTTCGGGGTCGCTTTGTCGAGTGTGATAGACTTCATCCGGTTCACGGCATTGCGTTGCCGGAACAACACCCGTCGCGCCGATTCTTGTCGAGCAATTCTCATGTTTCCACCAACAACACTTCTTCGGCTTGGCGCCAGTCCTGAGGCACCCACCGATGCTCTTCCCGGGAGCGAAGAGAAAATCCGGATCATGACCCAGCGCGCCGAGCGGCGCCAGAAGCTCTTTCATCCCTTGGACGGTCCGCGTGCACGGCTTCACAAGCCGCCACTCGAGAAATCGGGGCTTTTTGTGCCTCCGCTACATTCTCCGGAAACGGAGCGGCCTGCGGAGTGTTCTTGCGTAACGACCCCTGCGTTGGTTTAGGTGTGCTAATACCCCACGGCGCATCCGTCTTTCCGCGCTTCCGAGCCACCGTGGAGCATGTTGGTCTTTGGATCGATCCAAATTCCTTGGTAGCCGCCACCGTTCCGCGCCGCTCGTTTGATTTCGTGACCGCGGCGTTGGAGTTCAGTCACCACAGTGTCCGGAATTCCCACTTCGGCGAGCAGAGTGCCGCCACCCCGCTCCGCCGCACCCGTTGGCGTCGCCGACCCAGTGTGTTCGATGCGCGGAGCTTCGCCGGACGTTTGCACGTTCATTCCAAAGTCGATCAAGTTGCATAGCACCTGCACCTGTCCCTGCGGCTGCATATCTCCACCCATCACGCCGAACACCAACCACGGTTGTCCGCCATTGGTTACGAAAGCCGGAATGATCGTATGAAACGGGCGTTTGTGCGGCTCAAGGCGGTTCAGATGTTTCTCATCGAGCGAAAAGAGCGTCCCACGATTCTGCAAGGCGAAACCGAGATTGCCGGGCACCAGGCCCGAGCCAAAGCCGAAGTAGTTGCTCTGAATGAGTGACACGCAATTACGGTCCTTGTCGACAACGCACAAGTACACCGTGTCGCTTTTGCCCAGTTTAGGATCACCGGGTTGAACATCGACCGAGGCCTTCCCGGCGTCGATGAGCTTCCGCCGGTGTTCCGCATAGGGCTTTGAGATGAGTTCATCCACCGGAAGCCTTGCGAATTCAGGGTCGCAGTAGAACTTCGCTCGATCGGCGTAAGCGAGTTTCTTCGCTTCAATCACATGGTGCCAGTAGTCGGCGGAGCTAGGCCCGAGTTTCTTGAGGTCGTAGCCTTCGAGGATGTTAAGCATTTGCAGGACGGCAATGCCTTGCCCGGGTGGCGGAAGCGCCCAGACATCGAAGCCCCGATAATTGGTGCTGACGGGTTCGACCCATGTTGAGGTGTGGTCGTCGAAGTCCTTCTTTGAGAACAAGCCGCCGACGCTGTCGGAGAACGCCAGGATTTGCTCCGAGATGTTTCCTCTGTAGAACGCGTCGCGGCCGTGCTCGCTGATTTGACGGTAGCTGGCGGCGAGATTCGGATTCTTGAAAACGTCTCCTGCTCGCGGCGCTCGGCCGCCGGGGACGTACGTCTTGGCGGTGTCTGGCCATCGTTCGCCTAATGACCGTGCGCCGCGCCAATAGCCGGCAATGACTTCGGTGACAGGAAATCCGTTCTCCGCGTATCGGATGCTGGGTTCGAGAAGTTGCTCGAACGTCATTCGGCCGAACCGCCGGCGTAGTTCGTCCCAACCATCGACACACCCGGGCACGGACCAACTCAACGGACCCTTCTCGGGGATTTCCGTGAGATTCTTGCCGGCGAAGAACTCACGCGTGGCGCGGTACGGTGCTCGGCCGCTGGCATTCAGGCCGTAAAGTTTCTTCGTTTTCGCGTCCCAGACAATGGCGAACAAATCGCCGCCGATGCCGCAACTCATCGGCTCCATGAGGCCTAGCGCGGCGTTGGTGGCTATGGCGGCATCGACGGCATTTCCGCCTTTCTTCAAAATGTCGAGCCCGATCTGCGCTGCGAGGGGGTGACTGGTGGCCACCATTCCATAAGGCGCGATTACTACCGACCGACCGGCTCGGCCTGCGGATGGCACGTTTCGATCGTCGCCGCAGAGGCAGCGCGCACACGCCGTCAACGCGATGGCGCCCAAGGTGATTCGAGCCACGGTGGACGGAAACTGTGACATCGGTCTCCTTTCTAGCGTTGCAGCCTTTTCAATATTTGGACCTGCCCGGTGTGATAAAGGTCGTGTGCTGCGATGCCGTAGATTAGCGTCGAGTTGCTCACCTTGCTTTCCGCCGGTGTTCGGTGCAGCATGGCGTGTGGTAAATCCACGATCGCCGCTCGGAGTTCGCGATGCTCACTATCCAATAACGCCAGATATTGCCGCCATTCCTTCTCGGTCAGGAGTTCCGGCAAGGCGAACCAATTGCTTCCCTTGATCGGGAATGACCCGCGCTTGTCGCCTCGCAGCCGCCGTCTGACCGCGTACTTCCAATACGCGGCGTGAACGGTAATATCGGCAATGGAATGCCGATCGGCCCGTGGCCGCCAACTGGCTTCCAAGGCGCTCAGTCCGCGAAGCGATCCACGGAGATTGGCGCCATGCCACGCGCGCTTTTCGTACGCTTCGTCCAGTATCCGCAACAACAGCGAAATCTCTGCATGCGTTTGAGACGGTTTATGCATCGTTTCATTCCAACGCCGTATGATAACGAAGCGATTGCTTACCGCTGTGTTGTATTATGAAATAGAAGGTCTCCGCGAGACTCTGGATCGCTCAGAGAAAGGTAAATCGAGTCCCTGATGCATGCCGTACGAATAGCCGTCGACCCGACCGACAAACCGTGGATTGTGAATCGCGAACACCAGGTGTGTCGCCGTGTCGGCAACCGATGGGAGCCACTGCCCGGCCAATTCAGCGAAATATCCATCGGCGCCAACGGCGCCGTCTATGCTTTGGGGCTCTGCGGCGAGGGTGACTCAAATGGCTCGCCGATTTACAACTGGACGGGCACTTCCTGGCAAGCGGTAAGAGGCGCCGCGACGAGGATTGCGGTGGCGCCAAACGGTGTACCGTGGATTGTGACGCCGTCGCATACGCTCTACCGTCTTCCCGATGGCGATGAATGGCGTCAAATGCCGGGCCGGCTTGTCGACATCGCATTCGGCACCGACGGATCGGCGTGGGCGCTCGGTCCACCGGAGGACGAAACGGCGGACGGTTATCCACTCCTGCATTGGCACGATCGCGGATGGGAGAAGTTCCCCGGACACGCCAAGCGCGTTGCTGTCGACGAAATCGGCGGACCCTGGATTGTCAATGCGCGACACGAAGTCTTTCGCGTGCTTGAGGGATTTTGCTGGCATGAGGTCCCGGGCATGGTGACGGAGATTGCCACGGGTCCAAACGGTTCAGCGTGGGCGATTGGACGCGCAAGAACGACGCTCCGCCGCCCATTGTGCGCTGGAACGGCAAGCGGTGGATCTCGATCGACGGCGATCGCACCGATGCCGTGGTTGCGTCCTTGGAGAACAACTCGGGCGTCCCGCTGCTCACTGCGCCGGTCGGTGACGCTCAACAGGTGGTCTACTGGCGCAACGGATCGGATTGGCGGCAAATGCAGGGCCGGGTTCGCGAGATCACCATTGAGCCCGACGGTTCGGCATCGCTTCGTTTCGAAGATGGCGAACGCATCCCTATGGAGGATGGCGGCGAGCTATATGTGCCCGATGAGCGAACCAAAGGGATCAAAATCCAAATCCAGGTGAAGAAAAGCCCCGAAGCCCCGAAAAACGTGGACCACAGTCAAGGAACGAATACCGTATGAACCGACTCAAGTTTCGAATGCGGTTGTTGATTGCCGTCGTCGCCTGCCTTTACCCGGTTCGACCGGCGTGTGCTCAGGCGCCGGCAATCACCGAGGAGCAGCGAAAACAATACCTGGATTCCTTTGACTATGTCTGGCGTACGATACGCGATAAACACTGGGATCCGAAACTTGGCGGCGTCGATTGGAAGGCGGCCTACGACGAGCATCGGCCGTTGGTGGAAAAAGCGCAGAGCAGTGCCGAGAGCCGGTCGGCTATGGCCCGCATGATCGACAAGCTGGGTCAGTCGCATTTCCAGATTATTCCGGGGGGCGCGTACTCCGAACTCACCAATGCATCGGGCAAGACACGGAGTGGCCGCGGTGTTCCCGGTTTCGACATCCGTGTGGTGCAGGGCGACGCGCTGGTAACGGAAGTCGAGCAAGGGCTGCCGGCGGAGAAGGCCGGCGTAAAACTGGGATGGCAGGTTCTTCGAATCGATGGTCAAGACCTCGGGCCGACCCTCGAGAATATCGCCGCCACCTACAAAGGCAAACGAGAGTTGGATTTTCAGTTAGCTCGCGCCGTGCGCGCGCGACTTCGCGGCAATGAAGGAGACAAGCTCGGCGTTGTCTTCCGTAATGGCGACGGCAAGGATGAGACGCTAGAGATTCCATTGGTCAAACCGCGCGGCGTAGCGGCACAGTTCGGCAACCTGCCCGCAATGTACGTTCACCATGAGTCTCGAAAGATTGACCCGAACATCGCGTACTTTCGGCTTACCGCATTCTTTGATCCAGAAAATGTCATGAAGGCATTCGAGAAAGCGGTGAAGCAGAATCTTCAAGCGGATGGGTTCATACTTGACCTCCGAGGCAATCCGGGAGGGATTGGATTCCTGGGCGTTGGTATGGGTGGATGGTTCGTCGACCGTTCCGACTGCGCACTCGGGACGATGAAAACCCGCACGGGCCCTTTGCATTTTGTCTTAAACCCACGGCTGGAGACGTTCACCGGGCCGCTGGCTATTTTGGTCGACGGACTTTCGGTTTCGACGTCGGAGATTCTCGCGGGAGGGCTTCAGGACTTGAAGCGGGCTCGCGTGTTCGGAACCAATACCGCCGGCGCCGCGTTGCCCTCGCAAGTTGAGAAGCTCCCGAGCGGCGACGGTTTTCAGTATGCTATCGCCGACTACGTGTCGTCCAGCGGCAAACGGTTGGAAGGCGAGGGCGTAAGGCCGGACGTGGAGGTGCGGCCGGATCGTCAGTCACTATTGGCTGGGAAAGATCCGGTTCTCGACGCGGCCGTCGCGTGGATCGAACAACAGAAGAAGAAAACGCCATAGACCATTGGATTTCAACGTCACATAGGAGGAGCAATGAACACACTCACGAATCGTTTAGTTGGAACGGTCGGCGTCATTGGATTGATGCTAATCCTCGGGGTCCAGTCGCATGCTCAGGATCTGCCCAAAGGTGAGGAAATTCTCGACAAGTATATTGAGGTCACCGGCGGAAAGGATGCGTACGCCAAAGTCACAAGCCGGGTCGCTTCCGGGACGATCGAGATTCCGGCGTTGAACATCAAAGGCAAAGTGACGATATACCAGGCGATGCCGAACAAGGTCTATTCGGAATCGGAGATTCCTGGAATCACCAAGGCCGAAGAGGGGACCAATGGCGAGGTTGTTTGGGAAAACTCCACGACGAACGGCCCGCGCATCAAGGAAGGCGTGGAAAGATCGAGCTATCTCCGCCGCCACGCTCTCGACGGCGATGTGAACTGGCGGAAGTACTACACCAAAGCCGAGTGCAAAGGCATTGAGAAAATCGACGGCAAGGAATGCTACAAAGTGGAAATGACTCCGAAAGAAGGAGCGGTGGAAACTCAGTTCTACGACAAAGCGACGGGGCTGGTGACCAAAACCGTCACCAAGGAGAAAACCCAGTTTGGCGATGTCGACATTGAAGCCAACGTCGTGGAACACCGAAAGGTAGACGGAATCACGATGCCGTCCAAAATCAAACAGAAAGTGCTGACGAACGAAATCGTGATTTCACTCGACAAGGTCGAGCACAATACCAAGATCCCGGACGAAAAGTTCAAACTGCCCGAAGACATCCAAAAGCTGGCGGATAAGGCGAAAAAGCCTGAGAAATGACGATTTTGCGAAGCCCACGGGTTGCAATCCGTGGGCTTTGTGCCGCCTACCACTTGAATTCGATGCCGATGTTCATTCCGTAAATGGTGTAGTTGGACTGGTTGAACGTCACGCCAGGCCGGCCCACTGCACTCTGAATCGGTCCGGTCGTGCCGAAGTTGGCCAACTGATTGAGATCGACATTTCGGTCAATGTTGTCTCCCGGTCGAATCGTGCGGTTCCAAAAGATAAAGGTTCCGCCGAGAGTCACGAAAAGATTGTCGCAGAGCTTCAGTCGCATCGTGCTGGTGAGCTCCGGAACGACCGTGAACATGTCCTTGGTGTGAGTGCCGATGTTGGTCGGCTGCGCCAAAAGGCCGCCGGAGGTAAGCGTCGTCTGTCCGCTGATATCCGTGCGGAGCTGAGTTCCGTTGATCATGTTAGTTTGGTGCGTTCGGCCAAACGCCAGCTTACCGCGAATTTCCAAGTCGCCGACCTCTCCAAACACCGTGTAGACCAGGCCAAGCTGAGGCCCGTAGAACTGATTGCGGTTCAAGAAGCTGTCGTACACCTGAATCGTGTCGCCCAAAAACGGGGCGAATTCGTCCGGAATCGGTGTGCGAAAGAAACTCGTCACGCTGCCGATATTGAGATTCTCCTGTAATGCCAGGTATCGGAAACCGAGACTCACGTCGAGCCGGAAGGCGTCGATGACCGGATCATCGATTATGTTCGCATAGACATTGGTTTCGATGCCCCACGTTTGCGTGCCCGCCACGATTTCCAAATTTCCGGTGGCGATGCCGGGAAAAGCGACGAGCAACGAGGATTCCTGACCTGTGAATGCATCGCAGAATTGCCTGCCGATTACGGGACATTCGTCGGTTCGAAAGACATGCTGAAACTCGGGGACCGTCAGTACGCTCATATCCCAGCCCATCGTTCGGCAATGATCGCACCAGTAGGCGAGAGTAAACCGAATACCCAGATTTCCTTCGAAGTCGATTCCAGATCCGACGCCGCCGGCTAGCGAGTACTCGCCAAAACCCAATAGGCCGCCCGATCCGGTGCCGACCAAGGGCGGAAAGTCGGGTCCGTTCGTATTCCACCAGAAAAGGAACTCGAAAAACGTCGACCAGTGAGCGCCGTAACTCATGTATTCGTACGGACTGACGCCGTCCGGCAGTGCAACCGATGGTTGGGTGGGGTCCGACCGAGAGGTCGGTGGGGCGCTCGCGTCGGCTGCCCCCGCCGCTCCTGCGGCGCCTGCCGCTCCCGCGGTGTCGGCCGGGGAACTTGGTTGCTGCGCGGCGCCGATGGTTTGTCGTCCGAACGATTTTCTTGCCCGCGCGCCATGCTAACCGCCGCGAGAAATCCAACCAGTACGGCGATAGTCCTGATTCTCATGGCAAACCCTGCTTCGCCCTGATCGCGTCAAGTGTATCGGCTGTAACGAATGTGCGCGTTCTAACGACGTTATCGGCGTTTCGCAGGGAACTGCATGAGAAGATGGATCAAATTTGCAGGCGCGGCCGCTTTTGGCTTAGCGCCCTGAGCCTTCGTAAAGTTGGGTAATTTGCGAAGTTACTCCACCAAACCTTCCTGTTCCGCCAGACTGCGGATTCGTTCAAAAACCCGGCGGATCTTGCGGTCGTAGATTCCGAGCTTTTCGGCGATGTCGTCGTTGCTGAACCCCTGGAGGCGGAGTTCAAGAATCTGGCGTTCCTGCGGCCGGAGATGATTGAAGAACGTCTCGAGTTGATCCATGAACGCCACGGCGTGCTCTGCGGTTGGCTCCTCGTCCAGGAGTTGTTCCCATCGCTTCTGCGCATGAGCGCCTTGGCCGAGTTCGGCGCCCGCGTCACGCTTATCTGCCTGATGGAAGGCGACTTGTCGAAGTGTCTTGTGAACGGTAATTCGCATCAACAGTTTGGCGACATCGTCCTGCTCCGTGATGACGAACTTTCCCTCCTTGGCACGGTGAAAGAACGTGCGCAGAGCGGATTGAACGCAGTCTTCCGGATCAACCCGACCGGCGAGGCGCTGGCTGATGCGACGGCGGGCCAGGGCGAGCAGCCGTTCCACGTAGCGGTCGAAAATCTGGCGTGCGGCCGTTTCATTGCCGGCACGACATAGTTCGAGAAGCGCCCGATCATCAAGGGAATCAGACATTGAAGTAATCCGTAGCTGTTACCGTGAGAATACGAGTTCATCCTTATTCTAACAACTGACATATCCGGACGACGCCACCCGTTCGAAGGCCGAGGATGAGCGAATTATCCTTGCCGGTTGTGAATGGATAGGGTAATTATGAGAGCATAGTCGGCCTGTCCCGGAGAATGCACACATTCCGTCCACCCCCGCCGCTTTCCAGCGGTGCGGTCCCCCGGGCGAAGTCGCCTAACTCAGGTGCGGCATGTCGTCAGGTGCGCTGGTCTCGTTCGACGAGTTGGTCGCCGCCGGTACCTCTGCCGGCAATGGTGACGCTACGACTCTAACCGACTCCCAGCGCGACGACCTGAAGCAGCACCGGTTGGCCATTCGCGATCAACTGAAGCACGACCGAAAAGACGATCCGGACGCGCAACCTCCGAAAAAACCGAACTGGGTACAGATTACGGAAGCGGCCGAGAAGGCGCTACGCGCTCCCTACAAAGACCTTCAAGTCGCCGCGCATCTCACCGAGGCGTTGACCGTTCTGCATGGGTTTCGCGGGCTTCACGACGGCTTGCATCTGATGCGGCGAATCGTGGATGAATGCTGGGACCGGCTCAATCCGCCGGTCGAAGACGGCGATGTCGAACCGTATGCCGCGCCCTTCAACTGGCTCGACGACGCCGACACTGGGGCATTGTTTCCCAATCGCATTCGGTCGACGGCACTGATTCGGGGTAAAGACAAAAACCTGGATTACAGTTATCTTGATTGGCGGCAGTCGCAGGATGCACGCGGGCGGATTAGTTGGGCGGAGTTCCAAAAAGTCGTCGACGCGACACCGTTATCGGATTGTGAAGAGATCGCAGCCGAGGTCGCTCGATGCGTCGATGAGTCGCAAAAACTGAGCCAGAGTCTGTCGGCGCGGTTTGCATCCGCGCCGCAGGATTTGCGCGATCGGGTCAGCGGACTGACAAGTCTGGTACAGGCCCTAAGGGAATGCGACACCTTGATTCAGGAAATCGTGCGGAAGAAACGACCGGTCGATGTCGCTGCCGGCGGCGCCGTTGGTTCAAGCGCCGACGCTGGGGCCGACTTTCGATCGGTCGGGTCGCGCGATGCGATCTACTTACAACTCAGGCAAGCGGCGGACGCGCTGCAGCGCCTGGAGCCACACAGCCCGGTGCCGTACTTGGTGAATCGAGCCGTTGAGCTGGGGCCGCTTCCGTTTCATCAGATGATTCGGGCATTGATCCGCGATGCGACGGTGCTGCAGGAATTGAGTCGGGAACTCGGTATAAAGGAGGAACCCGCTCCCGAACAGTCGGAAGAGTAGGGCGCGGTAAAATGGTTGTCCGGCTTCGCCTGGAAAAACGCATAAGCCTTCGGATAGGCGCTTGGGAGCTACATTTGAATCAAACGGGCCTCGACTAGGCGTGCCAGCCCGTGGGTGCCGGCCGCGGCCTTCAGGCCATTCTTTCGGGAGATGACACATGGGAAGCGAGAGTCTACAACACAAACTGGACCGAGTGCGGCGTCCTCGCGTTCAGATCACTTACGACGTCGAGACGAACGGCGCCATGGAAAAGGTGGAGCTTCCGTTTGTCGTCGGCGTGCTCGCCGATCTCTCGGCACAACCGGAGGAAGCGCTTCCGGCCATGAAGCAACGCAAGTTCGTTCCCATCGATCGCGATAACTTCAACGGCGTCCTGGAAAAGCAAGCGCCGCGACTGGCCCTCAAAGTGCAGAACCGGCTTACCGAGGAAGACACGAAACTCGCCGTCGAGCTGAATTTCAAGCACATCGACGATTTCGAGCCGGCCCGTGTCGCCGAACAGGTGGAACCGTTGAAAGAGTTGCTCGGAATGCGACAACGGCTGACGCAGATGTTGAGCAAGATGGAAGGCAACGACAAGCTCGACGCGCTGCTCACGGAAGTGTTGAGCAACACCGACAAAGCCTTGGCCCTCGCCAAGCAGTTGGGCATCGACACCACCCAAACTGAGACCAACAAGTAGGAGGGAATGAGATGAGTGCCCCAGAACAAGCCAAGGGAAAAGCCGCGTCGGTTACGAAAGACGATGACCTGCTCAGCAAGATTCTCGACCGCACGAAGCCGTTCGACGACAAAGAGCGCGAACGCAACAAGGATTATGTGCGCGAGTTTCTCGACAAGGTCGTGAAGCCGGGCCAGATCATTTCCAAAGATGTTGAAACGAACATCAAATACTGGATCGCCGAGATCGACAAGAAACTGTCCTCGCAGATGAACGAGATCATGCACCACCCGGACTTCCAGAAGTTGGAAGGCACCTGGCGTGGTTTACACTACCTCGTACATCAGTCGGAGACGGGCGAAGCCCTAAAGATCAAGGTCCTGAACGTCAATAAGCGCGATCTCCTCAAAGACCTTGAAAAGGCGTCCGAGTTTGATCAGAGCGCCTTGTTCAAAAAAGTATACGAGGAAGAATACGGGCAACTCGGCGGACAGCCCTACGGGTTGCTGATCGGCGACTATGAGTTCACGCGGCATCCGGAAGACATTAGCCTGCTCAAGATGGTCTCCAACGTGGCGGCCGCGGCACATGCGCCCTTCGTGGCTGGGGCTTCACCGAAATTGTTCAATTTTGAGCACGATTTCACCGAGCTGACGGCGCCACGGGATCTCGCCAAGATCTTCACCCGCGACAACCCCGAATACGCGGCGTGGCATTCGTTCCGCGAGTCCGAAGACTCTCGGTACGTCGCGTTGACGTTGCCGCGTGTCCTGTCCCGATTGCCATACGGTAAGGAAACGAAACCAGTCGAGGCGTTCAACTTCGAGGAATTCGTCGACGGCAAACACCATGACAAGTATGCGTGGATGAACGCCGCATGGGCCTACGGCGCACGAATCACGGATGCGTTTGCCAAGGATGGCTGGATGGCGCGCACGCGTGGCGTGGAGGGCGGCGGCAAGGTCGAGGGGTTGCCGGTGCACACGTTTCCGACCGATGACGGGGACGTGGCCATGAAGTGCCCCACCGAGATTGCCATCTCCGACCGGCGCGAGTTTGAGCTTTCGAACCTCGGTTTCCTGCCGCTCCTGCACAGCAAGAATCGGGACTTCGCGGTATTCATGGGCGCCCAATCCTCACAGAAACCGAAGCAGTACTTCGACGCCGCCGCGAACAGCAATGCGGAACTCTCGGCGAAGTTCAATTACATCCTTTGCGTGTCGCGGTTTGCCCACTACTTGAAAGTAATGGCACGCGACAAAATCGGTAAGTTCATGGAAGTTTCCGATTGCGAAAAATGGCTCAACGAATGGATTCTCAATTACGTCATCGCCAATCCGCAAACCGCGGGCGACGAAGCCAAAGCCAAGGCGCCGCTGGCCGACGCTCGGGTGGAAGTTCGCGCCGTCAAAGGCAAGCCCGGCTGGTATGAGGCGATTGCGTACCTCCGGCCGCACTTCCAGCTCGAAACCTTGACAACGTCCATGCGGCTGGTTGCCGAAGTGCCGAAACGAACGTAGCAACGTCCATTAGTTCATTCATGAAGGCCGGTCCCCCAACGGGGATCGGCCTTTTCTGCTTGATAGGCATGGATTTCGGCTGATGAGCACACGCCATGAAAAAGTGATTTATGCTTGTCCGCCCGGTACACTCGAAACGCATAACCATACGGGAAGGATGCACGGGCCGAATCGAAATGGGCGATGTTCGCCCAGGTCCAATCCGAATCACAACAGGGTATAAGAACCAGCCGTTCGCTGTCCTCGGCAACCCTATTCCCTGATTAATGAGCGGACAGCAATACAAACTGCTAAGGAGCTAAACGATGGCTGCACAGTATGTTCTAAAACTGAAGCTCGAAAAAGCGGGCGAAGTCAAGGGCGAAAGCGAACTAGAGGGATTTGCAGGACAGTTGGAAATCGACTCCTTCGCCTGGGGCACCGTGAACCCAGGCCGGCTGGGCCGGCATGAAGGATCGGATTCCGTCGCGCAGGACTTCAACTGCACGATGACGACCTGCATCGCGTCGCCGGTCTTGATGCAAGCCTGTGCGATGGGTGATCCCATCAAGGAATGCATCTTGACGTTGGTCAAATCCGTGAGCGGCCAGAAGCCCTCGCCGTACATGAGCTGGGAGATCAAAGAGGCGTTTATCTCCTCCTACCAGATCGGCGGATCGAGCGGCGTGCCGACCGACAGCTTCAGCATCAACTTCAAGACGGTCAAGACTGAGTTTAAGGAACAGACGAAAGGTGGCAGCCCAGCCAAGCCGTTCAAAGGCAGCTTTGATTACGGCGCTCAGAAACCGAGTTAGTTTCCGGTCAGAGCCGGAAGCGTCAGCGACGTATGAGTATCCGTCGCCGACGCTTCCGGCTCTGTTGTCATTTCTGGAGATGCACATGACCGCTAGCGAACTATACAAAGCCGGCCGGTTGCAGGACGCCATCGACGCCCAATTGCAGGAAGTCAAGAAGGCGCCTGCCGATCATGGCAAACGACTCTTCTTGTTCGAAATGCTTGCGCTGACCGGCGACCTCGACCGCGCGGCTCGTCAGATTTCCGTGGTCCGATACGACGATGCGGAAATCGATTTGGCGGTAGCGTTCTACACCCAGCTCCTCGAAGCCGAAAAGGCACGGCGGCAGGTCTTTCGCGACGGTCATCAACCGAAATTCCTGATTGATCCACCAGACACGGTCAAGGTTCGACTGGAAGCCCTTGGCCGCATTCGGGAAGGCAATCATACCGAAGCCAATCGCTTGCTGGAACAGGCCAATGCGGGGCCAGCGGTGGCCGGACGGCTCAACGATAAACCATTTGAGTCGATGCGCGATTGCGATGATTTGTTCGGTCCCGTTCTCGAGGTCATGGCGCACGGTGACTACTACTGGTTGGCGCTCGAACAAGTAGACGCGATCGTAATGAACGCCCCGAAGTTTCCGCGGGACTTGATCTGGGTTCCCGCACGGTTAGAAGTGCGTGACGGTCCCGCCGGCGACGTGTTCGTGCCGGCCCTGTATCCGTTTTCGCATGAACACGTCGATGACCAAATCAAACTCGGCCGGGCGACGGATTGGAAACAAGAATCCGGTGGCCCCATCCTGGGCGTCGGCCAACGCACCTGGCTGGTGGATGAGGAAGCGAGCAGCTTGCTGGAATGGCGATCGCTTGAGGTGGCAAATTAGCGAGCTGGCGCGACTCTAACGCCTGAACAGCGTGTAACACCTTCGGGTGCCGGGCTACCCACGTTCACCTTGTAGCGACTTCACTTTATAATCTCAGCATGGCCCGCTCGGAATCGACTCAAAACCTGCTGCCATCCGTATTAGACCGACTCATCGACCCCGCGTCGGGCGGAACGGCGACGCGTCGTGGTTATGGAGCGGAACAACTCGCCGATGCCGTCCTTCGAGACCTCGAAGACTTGCTCAACACTCGGCAAGCCTATCGACTCCATGAGATTCCCGAAGCATTCGGCGAGGTTCGTGATTCGCTCTACACCTACGGACTGCCGGACCTCGTGTCGTTCAATGCGATTACTCCGCAACAACGGGAGGTAGTAGAGCGTACACTGGAGGCGGCGGTGGCGCGTTTTGAACCACGCTTGCGCGATCTGCGTGCGACGCTGCTTGATCCGAAAGATGAACACGACCGCGAGGTGAAGGTACATTTTCAGGCCCGCCTCAATGTCGATCCAGCGCCCGAGTTGGCTTTCAATACGGTTCTCGAAATAACGACCGGCCGCTATTCGGTTACTTCAGGCGACTCATGAGCGAAGCGCTCTTCCGTTACTATCAAAACGAGCTTGTTTACATTCGGCAACTGGCCCAGGAGTTTGGAAAACTCTACCCGGACGCGGCCGGCCGATTGTATCTCGATCGTTCCACCGGCAAGAGCATTGATCCCCACGTCGAACGGCTCATTCAGGCATTCGCCCTCCTAACGGCGCGGGTGCATCACAAACTGGATGATGACTTTCCCGAACTCACGGATGCGCTCCTGGGCGTGCTATACCCGCACTACCTGGCGCCGGTGCCGTCCATGGGGGTGGTGCAGTTCCTGCTCGACCCTGGGCAAGCGCAGTTGCCCAACGGCTTTCGGATCGAACGTCAAAGCCGACTGCGGACGCCGCCCGTGGATGGCGTGCCGTGTAAATACCGCACGGGATATCCGGTGACGTTATGGCCTGTTCGGCTCACGTCGGCCCGATATCAGCAACCACCGTTTGGCACTCTGAAGCCTCCCGCCCGAACCGTTGCCGCGTTGCGCCTGCAACTTGAATGTGAAGGCGGGCTCAAGTTTTCCGCGCTCGGACTCGATCGTTTGCGGTTTTTCCTTTCCGGTGAAACCACACTGATTCCGACCCTCTACGAGCTCATCTTCAATCACACGCTTCGGGTGTTGTTTCGGCCGCTTGATACGAGCGCGCGACTGCCGACGATTGAATTGAACGCCGACGAGTGTCTTCATCAGGTCGGTTTCGAATTGGACGAGTCACTCCTGCCGTACCCGAACCAGTCATTTCTCGGGTATCGCCTGCTCACGGAGTTCTTTGCGTTTCCAGCCAAGTTCATGTTCCTCGATCTCGGCGGTTTCGAGCGACTCCGCCAGGCTGGCTTCTCCGACAAAGTGGAGGTCGTTCTCTGTTTCGATCGCAACGACTCCAATTTGGAACCCGAAGTGACGGCACAAACCCTGCGTCTCGGATGCACGCCGATAATCAACCTCTTCGAGCAATACGCGGAGCCGATACCACTCACGCACGCGCAGCATGAATACCGAATCGTTCCCGATGTCAGCCGTCCCAACGGATTCGAGGTCTATTCGGTGGAAGCCGTCTCCAGCGCAAATCAAGAGACTGGCGAGACGTTTTACCAGCCGTTCTACTCGTTCCGCCATGGTGGACGAGCGGATTCACGTCGTACCTTTTGGTATGCGACTCGTCGACCGGGCATTGCGAAGCAGTCGGTGGCCAATCGCAACGCGAATGACGCCGTCGAAGACCGTGGCAGCGATGTATACCTGCATCTCGTCGACTTGGATTTCGATCCGCGGCGCGACCACGGCGACTCCAACGTAATGGTCCGCACCATTTGCACGAATCGCGATCTACCGCTCCGGCTGCAACAGGCGGGAAATGATCTGAGCTTCGAGCTGGAGACCGCGGCGCCGCTGGCGGGTATTCGGATTGCCCGAGTTCCCAGCCCGCCGCTGCGGCCGCATTCAGGCCGCGGCGCTCACTGGCGGTTGGTGTCGCACCTTTGTCTCAATCATCTGTCGATTGCCGACGAGCAGGGGGGACGTGAAGCGCTTCAGGAAATACTGCGCCTTTACGATTTCGCCGATCCGGCAGTCGGCCACCATACCGCCGCCGTGACGCGGCAACTTATCGACGGCATCTTGTCTGTGTCTTCCCGGCGGACCGTGGCCCGCATCGGTGGACCCGTGGCGAGTGGGTTCGCAAAAGGTGTGGAAGTAACCATGGAATTCGACGACGAGAAGTATGAAGGCACCGGCGTCGGCGTGTTTCTCTTCGCTTGTATGTTGGAACGGTTCTTGGGATTATACGCCTCGGTCAACTCATTCAGCCAACTAATCGGTAAGACCAAACAGCGGGAAGGGTACTTCAAGAAATGGCCACCGCGGGCGGCGGAAATTCCGATCCTCTAAGCATCGAACAGCACATGTTCGAGGAAGGCTACGCCTACGGCTTCTTCCAGGCGGTACGCCTTCTGGAGCGCATGGCGCCAGAGCGCCGAGCGGTAGGCCGGACGGCGCCACCGCAATCCGAATCGGTCCGCTTCAAGGCTCTGCCGTCGCTGAGCTTTCCGCCGAGCGCGATCCATGAATTACAGCGACCGACGGCGGAACTTCCCGTGCCGGCGATGACCGTGACCTTCATGGGCTTGACAGGACCCAACGGTGCGTTGCCCCGGCACTACACCGAGCTTCTGTTGAAGCTCCAGCGCGATGCCAAAGGGCCGGAGAAGCTCGCCTTACGCGCGTGGTTCGACCTGTTCAACAATCGGCTTATTGCTCTCTTCTACCGAGCATGGGAAAAGTACCGCTTCTACATCGGTTATGAACGTGATACCCGCGCTCATGGCAAGGGACTGGATCCATTCACTCGAGCCCTGTTCAGTTTCATTGGGCTCGATGAAACACCGCTACGGGGTCGACTGTCCATCGTTCGAGTCGAACCAGACCGCGACGAAGAAGCCGTCGACCAGCTGGCCGCGATCGAAGATTTGGCGTTGCTCCACTACAGCGGCTTTCTCAGCCATCGGCCACGATGCGCCATCTCGCTGGAAGCGATGATTCGCGACTATTTTCAGTGCCCCGTGCGGGTCGTTCAGTTTCACGGACAATGGCTGCTGCTCGATGCAACGAATCAATCGCGAGCGGGAATGGCACACCATCAACTCGGCGTCAGTGTGGTGATCGGTGAACGGGTCTGGGATATTCAAAGCAAGATTCGGATTCGAATCGGCCCGATCCGGTATTCGGTGTTCAACGAGTTCTTGCCTGACCGCCAACCGATAGAACAACGAAAGGCATTTTTTCTCTTGTCGCATCTGGTTCGCTTGTACGTCGGCAAGGAGATGGATTTCGACATTCAACTAGTCCTCAAAGCGGAGGACGTTCCTGCCTGCCGTTTCACACATGAGGGCACGGGACCCCGGCTCGGCTGGAACACATGGGTGATTAGCGAACCGCTGAATCACGACGCCGCGGACGCGGTGTTTGAAGGCGACGAAGTTGTATGCTTATGAAATACGAGCGGTCAGCTCCGCAAGACGGTCATAGCGACTGAGGAGAACATCAAATGGCGGTTGTACGAGCAGAGTCGTTGGTAAGCAAACTCAATGCGACGTGCCTCCGCGCATTCCAAGGGGCCGCGGGACTTTGTCTCTCACGCACCAACTACAACGTCGAGATCGAACATTGGCTCGTCAAGCTGCTGGAGCTTGAGAACACGGATCTCACGCCCATTCTCCGTCAGTACGACGTCAATACATCCCGCCTCAACCGCGAACTAACTCGTGTCCTCGACCGATTGAAGACCGGTAACGCCCGAGCGCCGGAACTCTCCCTGAAGGTCATGGCCTTAATAAAAGAGGCGTGGACGGTTACGTCCCTTGAATATCATGCTTCGCGTATTCGATCCGGTTATCTGTTGGCAGCGTTGTTGACGGATGACAGCATTGCGGGTTCCATCCTCGCCGATGTTCCCGAACTGGCGAAGATTCCAACGAATGATTTGCTGAAGGCGATCCCCGTTTTGATAGAAGGGTCGGCCGAGAGCGAAGAAGTCGGCGTGGCCGCCGCCGACGAATCCACGGGCCGTGCGCCGATTCCCGGTTCCAAGACGCCGGCCCTCGATCAGTTCACGACGAATCTGACGGAACGCGCACGGAAAGAAGAAATCGATCCCGTAATCGGGCGTGATTTCGAGATACGGCAGGTAATTGACATCCTCACGCGCCGCCGCCAGAACAACCCGATCCTTACCGGTGAAGCTGGTGTCGGCAAGACCGCTGTGGTCGAGGGTTTCGCGCTTCGAGTCGCGGCCGGGGATGTGCCGTCGGCGCTTCGTAACGTCGATGTCCGCACGCTCGACCTCGGTTTGCTTCAGGCCGGCGCAGGTGTGAAGGGGGAATTCGAGAACCGACTGAAATCGGTGATTGCGGAAGTCAAAGCGTCGCCGCGCCCCGTGATCCTGTTCATCGACGAAGCCCACACTATCATCGGCGCCGGCGGCGCCGCCGGCCAGAACGACGCCGCCAACTTGCTCAAACCCGCCCTGGCTCGCGGTGAGCTGCGTACCATCGCGGCAACGACGTGGGCCGAGTACAAGAAGTATTTTGAAACGGACGCCGCACTGAAGCGACGGTTCCAAGTCGTCAAAGTCGATGAACCGGAAGTCGAACGCGCCACACGAATGATGCGTGGCCTAACGGCTACTTTGGAGAAACATCATAAGGTGCGGATCCTGGATGAAGCGATCGAAGACGCCGTGAAGCTCTCTCACCGGTATATCACGGACCGGCAGTTACCGGACAAGTGTGTGAGTTTGCTCGATACGGCCTGCGCCCGCGTTGCGCTCGGGCAATCGGCGACACCGCCGGCGCTGGAGGATTGCCGGCGCGAGATCGAACATCTCGACGTAGAGATCGGCAGGCTGCGGCGCGAGCAAGCCGTAGGCGCCGAGCACGACGAGCGCGTCAAGGAACTGAACGACCGCAAGGCGGCGGCCGAGACCAAACTGGCCGACCTCGAGAAACGTTGGGCAGAAGAGAAGAAAATCGTCGAGGAAATCCAAAAGCTCCGCGGCCAACTGGAAGCGTCGGCACACGACGGTGACGGCGCTGAGCGACTGAGCCCGGCCGACGAGCGCAAGGCCAGGGAACAACTCGCCACCCATCAAAAGGAGCTTACCCGGCTTCAAGGCGAGTCGCCGCTCATCCAACCGGTGGTGGATCGTCAAGCCGTCGCCGACGTGGTCTCCGGCTGGACCGGAATACCTGTCGGGAAAATGGTTCTCGACGAGATCAAGACCGTGCTTTCGTTGAAAGAAAAGTTGGAGGAACGCATTATTGGGCAGGCGCACGCTCTCGAAGCGATTGCACGCCGCATTCGCACCGCGCGCGCCAATCTCGTCGACCCGCGCCGCCCCATCGGCGTGTTTCTCATGGTCGGTCCGAGCGGTGTCGGCAAGACGGAGACGGCCATGGCTCTTTCCGACATTCTCTACGGCGGCGATCGCAACATGGTGGTCATCAACATGTCGGAGTACAAGGAAGACCACAAGATTTCCCGGCTGACCGGGTCGGCGCCCGGCTATGTCGGTTACGGAGAAGGTGGTGTGCTGACCGAGGCGGTGCGCAGAAAGCCGTACAGCATCGTGCTGCTCGACGAAGTCGAAAAGGCCAATGTCGCCGTGCAGGAAATCTTTTACCAGGTTTTCGATAAAGGCACACTTCAGGACGACAAAGGCACGGAGGTCGACTTCAAGAACACAATTATCTTGCTTACCTCCAATGTCGGCACTGATACGATCATGAAGCTTTGCGCCGATCCGGACACATGTCCCGATGCCGAAGGGTTGGCAACGGCGCTGCGGCCGGACTTGCTCAAGGCATTCAAACCCGCGCTCTTGGGCCGCATCACCGTCGTTCCCTACTTCCCACTTTCCGACGAAGTGATTCGGAAGATCATCGGTTTGCAGTTGCGTCGAATTGCCGATCGGTTACGCGATAACCACCGGGCGACATTCCATTTCGATGACTCACTCGTGGCCGCGATTTCGGGACGATGTAAAGAAGTGGAGAGCGGCGCGCGCAACGTGGATCACATCATTACCGGCACGCTGCTCCCTGAGATTTCGCGCGAGATTCTCTCCCGTCTGGCCGATGGCCGAGTAGTTGAACGAGTCAGCGTAAACACCGATTCCGACGGGAAGTTCGCCTATCAAATCACCTAGGTGCGTCTCGGCGGTTTCGATGTGGCTGTGCTGAGGGAATTCTTTAGACCGATCCGCGGTCTTTCGTGGAGAAAATAAAGGCCCCGGGCCGGTGCCCGGGGCAAGTTGAATAACTCGAAATCGTTAGATTGTACCCTTCAGGCCATAGGACACGTCCCAATTGCCTGCACCAGCATAGGTATTCCAATCACCGCAGGGTATGCCGAAGTGGGAGCTTGAAACCCACGAATCATCGTTGCCGATCGGCTGTCCGAGTGCATTCGCGCCGCTCGTGCTTCCTACGAAGAACTGGCCCAGCCCCACGCCGTTGGGCTGGAGGCTCTGGTAGAAGTGGCCGGGACCGGCCACGGGGAAGTCAGTTACATTTGCCTCGATCTTATACAACTCGTATTTGGTGAAAAACGGGCCCAGATTAATCAAAGTCACCGTTACGGGTATATTCTGTTCGTTCTTGAACTCGCTGCCGGTGAGACAATTCCCGACGCTCATGGCGCCTGGGCCGCGCATGTAAAAGTTGGCCGTCGTTGGGAGAGGTATGCCCCCGCCGACATTATCAATCAAGAAATGGCCATACACATCAGTGATGGTGGCGCCCTGGCGAATTCGGACGTCGTCCCACGTGTTTGATTCGGAGACCAGGGTACCTTTCTCGCTCGTTAATGAGTTTCGGCCGTCGAAGTCGCCACCGTAGAAATTGTAGGGGGCGCGGCTATCGTAGCCGCCGTCACCGACGGGCCCATCGAAACCAGAAGGAACCCCCGTCTCGGCGAGCGACGTGTAGGTCTTCACCGTGGGAACGGTGAGGCCGTTCACGGCATCAAGCGACTTCGTTTCGGCCTGCTTGATCGTGCCGGCGGACGGGGTGTTCAAACTGTGCGACAGCGGCTGAACAACGACGTCCGACCTGTCGGCCTTATTAGCCGGCGCTTGGGCGGTGACGATCGCCGGGCGGGAGGCTCTCTCCATTCCTTCCCCTAGGAATGTGCCGGCGAGGATGGATGCATCCAAGCCGCTGCTGAGTATCGACCCGGGCTGCTCTCTGCCCTCAAGTAACATAACTTGCGGTGAAAAGCCATTCTTCGACATTCTCGGACTCCTTATTGGTGGGACACAAATCTCAAAGGCAGAGTACCTTCGCAGGCACATGATTAGTTGCCTCTGAGCGGTTGGCCGCTGCGTAGCGAATTCTCGGCAAGCAATTCGTCATCCGGATGCCCACGCTCGATGCCAAATTCATCAGCACGAAGCGCCAGCACCAAGGTGGGCTAGGTATGGCAAGATTAGAAAGGATTAGAACATGGCGACTGATGCATGTCAAACAGAATCCCTCGACGCTCGGTTAGGTGGTCGAACGTGTCAGCGTAAATAATGATTCCGATGGGAAATTCGCGTATCAAATCACCGAAGCGCCTCGTTGCGATCTCTTTATGATTGCAACCGAGGGTTCCCGCGTATATGGTTGACTTAGTTCGGGATTTGCCTCCGACAGACGCCGAGACGCCTGCCGATGGAACGCTATTACAAGCCCGGCGATGAACCGGTTCCCCGCTATGTATTGCGGCGAAAATTGGGGAAAGGTGCGTTCGGAGAGGTTTGGAAGGCAACCACGAAGAGCGGCGTCAACGTCGCTCTGAAGATCATCAGTCTGGAAAACAAGGGCGGATTGAAAGAGTTTCGCGCGATCCGCACCGTCAAGAACATCCATCATCCTAACCTGGTTCCCATCGTCGATATTTGGCTCCGCGACGCCGACGGTAACCTGATCGACGACGCCGGCGAAGACGATTCAGGAATCATCCGTGACACAGCCGCGGAACTCTTTATCGCCATGGGACTTGGTGAGAAGAACCTCCTTGACCGCCTCAAAGAGTGTCAAAAGCAGGGTCGAAGCGGCATTCCGCCGGAGGAACTCCTTCGTTACATGGAGGATTCCGCACGCGCCATCGATTATCTCAATTTTCCGCAAAGCGATTTGGAACGAGCGGCGATCCAACACTGCGACATCAAGCCCGGCAACATCATGATGGTCGGCGGGTCGGCGCAGGTGTGCGATTTCGGCTTGGCGCGCGTGCTCGGAAGTGACGCGCGTGCAACCCGGCAAGGCGACCATATGTCCGTGCCTTATACCGCGCCGGAGCTGTTTTGGGACGCTTCCAAACCGAGCCAGTGGTCCGATCAATACTCGCTCGCCGTTACCTACGTGGAACTACGGACCGGCCACTTGCCGTTCGAGCACGTAACTCCTGCGGGCATGATGTTCGCCCACACGCAAGGCAAGCTCGACTTGTCTAAGCTGCCTGCATTGGAACAAGCGGTGATCCGCCGTGCGACCTCGGTGGAAGCCGTGAAGCGCTTCTCGACGACCATGGAAATGGTGCAGGATCTCCGCCGTGCCTACGACCGATCATCCAAGCCGAGCATGGGCGGTCCGTGGATGGAAGACAGCCTGCAAAAGGGCGCGGAGATTGTGCCGGGCTATCGGCTCGTGCGCCGCATTGGACAAGGCGGATACGGTACGGTTTGGGAAGCGCGGGCACCAGGCGGGCGCCCCGTGGCCCTGAAAATCATCTGCAACTTGGAAGCGGGCACCGGACGGCAAGAGTTCAAGGCGCTCGAACTCATCAAGAGCCTCAACCATCTGCACCTGCTTGAACTTCACGCCTATTGGCTTCTGGATGCCGAAGGGGGCGTGATTCCGGATGAGGTCTGGAACCAGCCAAACGCCCCGAATGCGAACACACTGGTCATCGCCACCAAGCTGGCCCAAATGAACTTGCAGCAGCGGCTCCATGAATGCCAGCAAACGGCGTCGGCAGGAATTCCGGCCGATGAGCTTATCGGGTACATGCGGCAGTCGGCGCTCGCGATCGACTACCTCAACGAACCGCAACATTCCCAGGAGGGCCAAATCGTCTCGATTCAGCACCGAGACATCAAGCCGGAGAACATCCTGCTCGTGGGCGGAGGCACCGTTCAGGTTGGGGACTTCGGACTCGCGCGCGTTTTGGAGGGAACATCAGAGGTCGTACGGCGGGAGAGCCGGGCGTTCACACCGCCCTATGCCGCGCCCGAATTGTATACCGATCAAGTGACGCGCTGGACCGATCAATACGCATTGGCTTTGACTTATTACAAGCTCCGAACCGGAGTGCTCCCATTTTCGGAGAATTTCGGCCGGACGGAAATCATGATGGCGCATGTCGAAGGCAAGCTGGATTTGAGCCGGCTGCCCGAAACGGAGAAGGCCGTTATCGCCCGGGCGACGTCGCTCCGGTCGGAGGCGCGCTTCCCGACATGTCTGGCGATGGTCGACGCGCTGGACCGTGCGCTCAAGGCGGATTTCCCGTTGGCCGAAGCTGAGCCTTTGTTGCGGCCCCGGGTGGATCGGCACCTGCTCCAAACCTCTCCGTACACACCGGACAGTGTTCCTGACGTGCCGCCGGTTGGTGCGATGGCAAGATCAACCGCCTCTCCATCGACGCGACTTGGCACAGCTCCAAAGCAGGGCCTTTACTTCACCGATCCGGGAAACGATGCGGCGTCGATCACCAACACGCCCCAGACGATTCAGCATCCTACGGAGCCGGCGCCGGCTGCCTCGGCGGCCCCGCACGCACGCCGCGCCTGGGTGCAGCCGGTGCAGCGTTCGGCCCTGTCGCCGACGAAAGCCGTGTTGGTGATCCTGTTAGCAGTGGTGCTGAGCGCCGGCGCTTTTGCCGCGTATTCCTGGTACAAGGGACGCAATGGCGGGTTGGCAGCAGGCGACACAAGCAAGGCATTACCCTCGACTCCTCCGGTAACCACGCCCTCAACGGAATCACAAAAGGTTGCAAAGCCGCAAGCGGCTGCGGTTATTGCCGAAATCGATGGGAAGCTAAAGGAAGGCGATAGTGCATACGCGGGCAACGGTCTACCGGCCGCGATCAAGTCGTTTCAGCGTGCGTGGGACATATCCAAAGAGCATTCGATAGTCAGTCATTGGAACAAGGCGATCTTCGGGTTGGCGAAGACCTACGCGCGACAAGCAGAGGCGGGGGAGAGACCATGGGTTGAGTTGCCGCCGCTCCTTGCCGAACTTCGGAGCGCAGAGCTCGATCCCGCAAACGCCGTCCGCCGCGACTTGCTTCTGCGCCTCGCGGCCGCCCACGGAACTTCACCGAGGCCCGTGACCGAGGCCGACCTGGAGCTTCTCGAACGACTCAATACACACGCATCCGGCGAGGTGCTCGATCAATGGGAGGAATCGCGACGACAATCAATGCAGAAGCAAGTCGCAGAAACGATCCTGAAACAGATGGATCTAGCTGCGGACGATGTACCGAAAGGATTCGATGACCTCGAGCCAGTATTTCGCACGGGAAACAAACTGGCGGCGATTGTCAAAACGTCCGAATCCGACGTACGGCAACGCCAATCAAGGATCACTGATTCGATTTGGACGTTGGCGGGGAGCGGTCGGTCCAAGGGGTTGCCGTTCGAGGCCTATGCCAAACACGAAGAGGCCCAGCGGGCCAAGCGCTGCTTGGAAAAACTCCAAACCCTAACCAAGGAGACGGGCGGGACGCTAACACCCGAGCGCGAACACGAACTCGCGCTTGCCTTGTGGCACGCGTCAGACGATAAAGATGCGGTTCGGGAACGCGTCGCCCGCCTGCTAGAGTCATGCAAGCCCACGGACGGCATTGACAACGTGCCGCATCTCCTCGTCAAAGCCAAAGTGCAACCGCGGGGCTACGTCGGCTCGAAGACAGCTTTTGAAACCTATGATGCGATCTATCAGAACGTAAGAAAAAACAAAAAGGGAAAGGTTCTGGAGTGGTATGAATTGCTCTTGCTGCCGGCGATTGAGCACGGCCGCAAGACGTTGAACTATCAGGCCGACATCACGAATGCTTCCGAATTGGCACTCAAGGAACAAGTCGGGAAGTGCTATCTTGCCAAAGCCACACTGTTGGGCGAATTTCCGGGCGTCATCGTCGACAATTGGGAACTCGAGCGCATGAAGGCCGGTGAGGAGGCGACGAAACTCTGGGAAGACCCTGGCCTTTTGCTTACTGTGTGCGATTGGCACATGAAGTGGGCTGCCAAGTCTCCCAAACGCAGTCAGCCGCAGCGTGAGTATCTCGAGAAAGCACTCGACGATGCCGCCAAGGCCACGAAGTCCACGGACCCCAAACTCCAAAGCCACGCCTTGAATGCAAAGGGGTTCATTCAGGAAGAACTCGGTGTCCTGTTTACCGAAAGGGAAAGATTCGCAGCGGCGCTCGCGGACTATTCGGCTTCAGTGGACCGTGATAGCTCGAACCCCCGGTACCTGGTAGATCGCGGTCGGTGTTGGGTCCGCCAAAGCCAATTTGGCATTCCCAACGACAAGGCAAAGCAGGCCGTCGCACTGGACAACGCCAAGAAAGACCTGCAGCTAGCGCTGGAAAAACTCCCCGGCGAGCAGCAGAGCGACGCATGGTACTGGTTGGCGATGGCCTATCGCCGGCAAGAAAAACCGGACTACCGGAACGCGAAGGACAGCCTCGTCCAGGCATTCGAGCACCTTGATTCCAAACAAAGTTCACAGGATTTCCTCAGTGACTTACTCATGGCGCTTTTGAATGTCGGTGAAGTGCTTTACTGGGATTCGCTCGCGGCGGACCCGAAAGGCGGAGTGAAAATTCGTGACGCGGAGAAGCTCGATTTGGCCGCGCAAGCGTTTCATCATTTCGGGCGAATGGCCCAAAAGTCAACTCTCAGCGACTATTCCACGATCAAGAGCGAAGTGCCGCAGTTCACGGTTCCACAGAATGTCGGAAAAGACGACTTTGTGGTCTACGCCAATGGACGACTGCGAGACCTCGCCGACGGCTACTGGTTTGATCCCGACAAGAAAAGCATGGACAAAGTATTGGAGCTAACGCGACTCGGTATGCCCGACAACCCGCTTGAGTCGTCTCACTACCATGTGTATTGCTTGAATCGGCGAAATATCCTCTATGGCCTGCACATGGATAAACTGAGTGAGGCTCATCGGCGCGAGCTGGATGACAAGCTGCTTGCGGAGGCCGAGCACGCCGTGAAATCGGCTGGGCATGGCCTCATCCCGGTGTCATTCCTGATCGAGGCCCATTTGGCCGCCTATCAACTTTACCTGAACAAAAAGGACAACGCGAAGGCACGGGAACATCTCCAAAAAACCTTATCGGTGCCTGGTCTAACGACGGAGAGAAGGCAGGACGTCGAAAAGTTGCTGGCGAAGATCAAGGAATGACGGAATCACATTTCCTCTCTCTTCGCGACCATTGGAAGATAGATAAACGCGGAAGGGTAACGCCGAAGGCAGAAGGTGCGCACGTTTCTCCACAAGTAAGTGTTATGCGAATTAAGGCGGTGTTCCCGGTTTTGGCGAATTTCTCGGCTGGGAACGGTCGAAAACTGATTGGGGTATTCAATCGTTTTCAGCCAGCGATCGCGCACCGATTCGTCGCCGCGCGAGGGGGCATTTCATGCTCCGGTTCGACAGTTCGCATAGCCGTTGCGTCGTCGCCGCGATCATCACGTTTGGCGTCGTGATCGCTTACGCTCGGTCCGACGAACGCAGCAACTCGAAAGCCGCCTCCCAAAAACAGGTCGTGCAAGTTGCTCAGCAACCTGATCAACCTGGAATGGGGCAGCCTGGCATGGGGCAACCCGGCATGGGGCAACCCGGAATGGGCCAGCCTGGCATGGGACAACCGGGCATGGGCCAGCCGGGTATGGGAACTCCAGGCACTGGGCCGACAAGCGCCGGTACAGACGCGCTGCCGACGCCGGCGGCGTCGGGAATCGGCGACATCTTCGGAGCGCAAACACAACTGGGCGGACAGCCGCCCCGGACCGACGCAGTTCAACAAACGCCCGGCGCCTTGTCCGTCTCCGGTGGACAATCGCAGCCTCGTTCGGCGAGCGATGTCGGTGACTTGCTAGGCAAATCTCAAGAAGCCATCGGCGTGGAGCTACAACGGCGGTCGCCGGTGATGGCGGACGCTCGAATCCGTGGGCAACACGTGGGCCAGGTGGTTACCTGGTCGGACGGTGGCTTTTTCTTCCCCGCACGGCAAGATCTCGACACCGCCGTCAGCAAATACGACTCAAGCATTCTTCGTGACGTGATTATCATAAAAGGCCCGTACAGTGCGCTTTACGGGCCCGGCTTCAGTTTCCTCGACATAGCCACTAACGATACGCCGCGCTACAGCGACGGAACCGAATATCACGGCAGCACGCGGTTCGGTTATCAAAGCAACGGCCAACGGTACGATGGTTTGCAAGCCGTTTGGGGCGGCAGCGAAGATTGGGGTTTCCGCCTCAGCTGGGGCCTCCGTGTCGGTGACGACTATTACGCCGGCGGCAGTCCGTTCTACGTCGGAAACTACACGGTCCCATCCAGCTATCATTTGCAGCCCATCAATTACGCGTTGGGTTTCAACCTCTCGCCGCACAGCAAGATCGAGTACAAGGGCTTGCAACTGGATTTGCGCAATGCAGAGTTCGCCGGCGTCTATTTCGACATTTCGCATCTGGAGACCACGGCCCAGAGCATCCGCTATACCATCGATGAACAGGAGTTTTTCGACCGTTGGGTTTTTGATGTTTGGTACAACCGTACCGGAGCGAACGGCAACACGCTTCAAGGCGCCAAACAAGCGTTCCTGAATCCGCTCCTGACCAATCTCTTCGGAACTCCAATTTTGGACCGATCGACAACGCAGTTCACGGAAATGTCTCGTGGCTATCGCCAGGCCATGACATGGGGCCAGGTGGGCTGCCCGCGACTCACACTCGGCACCGATCTGAACTACCTCAATCAAGTGCTCACGGAGAACATTCGTTACGTCTCCGTTGGCGGCGTCCCGGTTCCGGACTTCTTCGGCGCCGATGTGGGTACGCAGAATCTCGGCATTCCCAGTTCTCAGTGGGTCGATCCAGGCATCTTTGCGGAAGTATCCCTTCCCGTAAGCAAGCGAATGACGTTCAAGACCGGCGCCCGCGGGGACTGGGTTCAAACGGACAGTGCGCCGCGGTTGATAAACGGGAACATCCCCGTTTTCTTCCAATCGCCCACGGACCCGGTAACGACTTTCGATCCAATCATCTTTTCGAGCAATCCGTCGAACAACGATCTCGATCGCAACTTTGGCCTTTGGTCTGCCTATGTGAGCGCGGACTACAAGATTGATTCGCATCTGACCGCCATCGCCAGCTTCGGTTATGCCCAGCGGGCGCCGACGCTCACCGAACTTTACGCCACGGGGCCATACATCGCGGTGCTACAGCAAGGGCTCGACCGACTGTACGGCGATCCGAACTTGCGTCCCGAACAATTGAAACAATTGGACCTGGGACTGCGTGCGGATTATGGCTGGGTGCGCGGCGGAATTAACGGTTTCTACGGATGGTACCAGGATTACATCACCTTTGACTTGCTCTTCGGAACAACGGGTGCACAGAACATTGCCGGTGGGAATCCCATCGCCCAAGTGGTGTTCACGAATACGGACCGGGCGACACTGGCCGGCGGCGAGTTCTACACGGAAGTGGACTTCACGGATTGGTTCACCGGTTTCGCCAATCTCATGTACGTCGAGGGCCGAGACCTGACGCATATCGACAACCGCCGGGACCCGAACCTGGCGAGCAGCCGGCGGACGATCGACACGGAGCCGTTGCCGGGCATACCGCCGTTAGACAGCCGGCTCGGACTCCGCGTTCACGATACGAAACGGGTTCCGAGTTGGTCGATTGAACTTTCGGTCCGTGTCGTCAATCACCAAGAACTGGTCGCGGCCAGCCTCTTGGAAGTCCCGACGGCCGGATTCACAATTTGGGATGTACGCGGTTATTGGCAGGTCAACAAGAGCCTGCAACTCACTGCCGGTGTTGAGAACATCGGCGACAAGTTCTATCGCGAGCATCTCGATCCACGAGCCGGCTTCCCGACAGATCTGCTGTTCCGCCCCGGGATGAACGCATACGTCGGAATCCAATTGCAATACTAGGAGCGAGAGGCAACCATCGATCGACGTTGACTCCTCGAATGCAGAGGTTAGAATTGCTAACGATGAGCCGCTTCGTTACGAAGTTCCTGACATGTTCAATCATCGCCATCTTGGCGCTGCCGCCCGGTTGGTGTTGCATGTTGCCGATTTCCACGGCCAGTTTCCAAAACGACGCGGCGCCAACCACGGACTGCGACTGTTGTTGCGACACGTCTCAACCGACGGATTCTCCGCAATCCGCTCCAAAAGCTCCGCGTGATCCGGCGAAATGCTGCTGCGGCTACCGCGACCTGGCCAAACCATCGAGTTTTGATTACTTTCTTGGTGACTACGTGGTCTGGGACGCCGTGTCAGTCGCACCGGAACTAGCGACACAACTTCGACCATTAATAACTTCCAATCTCGCATATCCGGTAGCATCGCAGCCGATACACGTGCTCGACTGCGTTTGGCTGTGCTAATCCCCGCCGAGTCTACTGTTTCTTGAGGCCGGCAGGCCTTCCCTGTAGTCATTGTGTCGTTGTGTTCACTTAGTAGATCCGTAAATAAGGAGATTCTCTATGCGTACGAAATTACTTGCGGTGGTTCCTTTTGTTGTCGTTGTCTTGGCGGCGGGCGCCGGGTGGGCCATCTCGGCTCAAACCTCGGATGGCACAGGCGTTGCTGTGTCTGAAAGTTGCTGCGTGACCGGTGATTGCTGTTGTCCGGGAGCGGGTGACTGTTGCGACCAGTCAGCACGATCGGCAACGAAGGTTGTCAAAAAGGGTGACGGATGCTGCGTCACAGGCAACTGCTGTTGCCCCGCGGCCGGGGCGTGCTGCGCAGCTCAGGGTAACGCCTGTTGCGATAAGAAGTAGCTGACGCAGATTGTTTTTTTCCAGAGTGTCCCGCCTGCCTTGCAGGCGGGACACATGTTCTCGCGGCCGAGCTCCGCGCCTAAATCACCGTGTCATCGGCGACGACCGCGCCCTTCGGAATCACCACAATTCCCTCACGAATCACGTAGTTCGCTCCGTCCTCCTCCGCGACTCCAGTCCGGTTGATGATTTTCACTCTCTTTCCGATGCGACAGTCCTTGTCGAGAATAGCGTTCTCGATTACCGTCCCGTCGTCGACACCGAGTTCGGGAAGTCCGCGCCGTTGGTCGGCGTCACGTTCGACGTCGGTTTCGAACCAGTCCGATCCCACCATCACGGTGTTTCGCATGGCGACGCTTCGACCAATCCGGCTGCGGACACCGACGACACAACGGACCAACCGTGCGCCGGCGCCCACAATGCATCCGTCGCTTATCAGGCATTCTTCGACTTGTGCGGCAGTTATACGCGAGGCCGGTAGAAACCGCATGCGCGTGTACATCACGCCCTCGGGGCTGTGGAAGTCAAAGGGCGGATGATTGCCCGCCAGCGAGAGATTGGCTTCGTGATAAGCCCTGATCGTGCCCACGTCTTCCCAGTATCCATCAAAGACATGAGCAAACACCTTATGCGTTAGAATGCTGCGCGGAAAAATCTCTTTGCCGAAGTCCGTGGCCGTCCTTTGTTCGTTTAGCAAATCTACCAGCACGTCGCGGCGGAACAGGTAAATGCCCATGCTGGCAAGAAAGGGACGGTCCTTCGCCTCCATACCACGGCGAGCGAACCATTCCGGCGCAATGCGCACCGGCGACATTTGTTCCCCGGTCTTCGGCTTCTCGACAAACCCGATGACACGCCCTGCTTCGTCAAGACGGACGAGACCGAGGCCCGATGCGGCCTCCTGCGTGACCGGAATGACCGCGATCGTGACGTCCGCGCCCGAGTTTCGATGGCTGGCCACAAGTTGCCGATAGTCCATGCGGTAGAGTTGGTCGCCGGAAAGGATCAAGACTTCCGGTGCGCCGTCTTCCTGCAAATATCGAAGGTTCTGGCGGACGGCGTCGGCAGTTCCCTGATACCAATCGGCCGTCTCGTTGGTTTGTTGGGCAGCCAGCACTTCCACGAAGCCACGACCGAACGGATCGAACTTGTAGGTGTGCGCAATGTGCCGATGGAGGCTGACACTCAAGAATTGGGTCAGCACGTAGATACGATTAACGCCGCTGTTTAAGCAGTTACTGATGGGAACGTCAATGAGGCGGTACTTTCCCGCGATGGGCACTGCGGGTTTGCTGCGAAGCATCGTCAAAGGGAAAAGCCGTGTTCCCCGCCCACCGCCGAGAATCAAGCTTAGAACGTCGATGGCCATCGACTGAAATTGCTCCCACCGGCCTGCGCTGGCGCGAGGTTATCGTATGAACCGAGAGCTACCTTCTCTAGCCGATTCGCCGCAATGATGTCCCATAGTGAAGATTGGTATACTAGTGGCGGTCTGTTCGATAAACTAGTTCGATGCCTGCTGTCATACACGTCATGCATGGCGCCGCACGGTCGGGCATGACTAATGAACTGCTCGAACGCTGCCGCTTGGCCGAAACGGAATCGGCGGGTTCGGTGCTGTGGATCGCGTCGAACCGACGCCTTGCACTCCATACGCGCCGACGCCTCCTGGATGCCGCGATCCATTTGGCGAGCCATAGTCCGTGCACCTTCGAAGAACTCGCCGGTGAGATCATTCGGGCTACTGACCCCGCGGCAATGCCGCTCGCCAACGTTCATCGCCGGCTGGTGATAGAAGAACTACTCGAGGAAATGCACGCTCGGGGAAAGCTGCCGTACTTTGCGCGCGTGATCGATACACGCGGGTTCCCGGCGGGGATCATCGAATTCATCGCCGAACTGCGGCGAAATGGAATCGCACCGGATGAAACCGAGCGCGCACTTACGCGCGCAGGCTCGGGTCGGAAAGAGCTATCGAGCGAGATTGCCGAATGCCTCAGCATCTACCGCGCGTACGTGAAGCGAGTCGTACCGCAGAATCTGCACGACTTGGAAGGACGCTACCTCTACGCGCGCGATCTACTTGTCCGCGGTGGGCGAAGGCCATTCGAAGCGGTTCGCATCGCCCTCTTCGACGGCTTTCATGCCTTCACCACGGTGCAGCACGACATACTCACGGAGCTTGCGAAGTCGCTAAGTGAGATTTGGATCGCGCTCCTGGACGATGACGAAAGCGGACGAGAAGAGATGTTTTCCTGGGCACGTAAGACTCTGACGCGCCTACCAAGCCATCGGTTTGTGGAGCATCGGAGCGATGCCGGAAACTCGACTACACCGCCCGCTGGACTCATGCATTTGAAACAGCAGCTTTTTCGACCTCTACGCACGGTAATTCGTTCCTCGAACGGTGACGGCATCCATCTGCTGAAAGCTCCAGGCTTGCTCGGCGAAACCCGGATGGTCGCACGTGAAATCAAAAAGCTCCTCGTGACCAGGATTCCCGCCGCCGACATTCTCGTCTCTATGCGTGACGTCGAGTCCTATGCGGACCTGGTTCGTGAGGTCTTTGACGAGTACGGCATTCCGCTTGATGTCGAGGGCGCCGATCCAGTCATCCGAAATCCGGCTGTGTCCACAATGCTCCGTGCTTTGGGCGTGCCGTCAAGAGGGTGGTCATTTGCCGCGGTGACGGCGCTATTGCGGAGCACCTACTTCCAGCCCGATTGGCCGGAAGTCCAGGGCCATCCAGAAATTGCGGCAAAGGCCGAGGCGCTTCTACGATCACTTGGAATCACCCGGGGCCGCACGCCGTATTTGCAAAGTGTCGACCACTGGGCCGAGCATCCGCGTCGACCTTCAGACGACGAAGACCGAGAAAGACGTCTCAGGCGGAAACATGAATTGGCCGTTCTGTGCCGACCGTTCTTGCGGCGGTTCTTCCGCGCCTGGGATGTTCTACCGGCCAGGGGGACAATCTCCGAGCACGTTGATGCCGCGCGTCGATTCGCCATGGATATGGGCTTCGAGGCGGCCGGCCGCGAGACCGCTGTGGACACGGCGGCGCTCGACCGCCTCTGGCGCGATCTTATTCAATGGGCCACGCTTAGCGCGTCGCTCCACGGGGTCGAGCAACCGATAGATGCACGCCGGTTTTTGCAGGTGCTCGGCGCGCTTGCCGTGGAGTCTGGGATTGCACGAACTCCGCGCGGGGCCGGCCGAGTTCGAGTCTTCTCGGCGCCGATTGCGGCGACTTTGGGTGCGCCTTACGTATTCGTTATGGGATTGGGCGAACGGAGCTTTCCGCAACTCGCCGCACCAGAACCGTTCTTGGACGAGAGCGAGCGGCAGTTGCTCCGGAAGGCCGGCCATGAGTGGACGTGCTTTGATGATCTACTGCCCGCTGAAATGAACTTGTTCTATCAACTCGTCACAGGCGCTGAGCGCCAACTCGTGATGAGCTATCCCGCTGTGGATGAAAAGGGGCAACCACTCCTACCTTGCGCGTTTCTGCAGACCGTTTTGCAGTGTTTTAAGGACGACCGCGTCCCATCGGCTGAACAGCGGATGTTGCTCGACGGTTATGGAAGCGAAACCCCGTTGTCATTGGCCGAGTACCGGGTCAGGGCAGCTCAACGCGGAATGGCGGGTTGCGAGAAATTGCCGGCGGATGTCGCCGCCAATTTGCATGCAGCGCGGTACGTGGCGAAGATGCGATTCGACAGGAAAGACTACGGTGCCTACGACGGATTTCTCTCCAACTCCGATATCCTTGCCGAACTCGAACAGGTTGTGGGTCCGGAGTGTGTTCTCAGTTCGACGGCATTAGAGGAATACATCGCTTGCCCATTTCGCTTCTTTCTCTCCCGTGTTTTGGCGATTGAGCCGTTGGATGAGCCCACGGATGAGATCGAAGTCTCCAAGCGTGGACAGGCCGTTCATGCAGCAATGGCCGGCTTGCACAGGAAACTGCACGCGGTTGGCAATCATGTACCGACTGAGAAGCTCGACGCGGACTTGAGAGTGGAGCTGCAACGCGCCATTGACGGGTTCGTGAACTCGAACAACCCGGCGGCGGAAGTGTTGTGGCGGCTGGAAGGTCAACGCTTACACAAGTGGGCCGACCGTTACCGCACACAATGGGAGCGATTTACCAAGCCCTGGGTCGATCTAAAACTCGTGCCTCGTCCGGAATATTTCGAGAAAGGGTTTGGAATGCCGCCACGTCGAGATGAGCCGGCCACGGAACCCCTCGTCATCGAATCTGACGGCGTGAAAGTTCGGATTCGCGGCCGCATCGACCGTGTCGACGTGGTGGAAACCGACGACGGCTCAGGCTTCTGGGTCATCGACTACAAGACAGGTAGCTCGAAGAACCTTCCCGCCAAGTCGGTGCAGGAACTGCTTCATGTGCAACTGTCCATCTACGCCTTGGCGGTGGAAAAGTTGCTTTCCAATGGTCCAACTCGACCCCTCGGATTGGTCCATTGGTTCCTGGGCGAAGACGGAGTGAGGGTCGCCCTTCCCGGGCAGAGTTCGACCGCCTGGTTCAACGATGCGGAAAGCTGGGCCAAGTTCCGACGGCGGCTCGAACAGTGGATCGTTGAATTGGTCTCCAACATGCGCGCCGGCGCTTTTTCATTGAAACCCCGCTCGGACGACTGTACTCGAACGTGTCAGTTCGGGCAGATTTGCAGGATTACACAAGCACGTCGGCTTGAGAAATCGTGGCAGTTGCCCATACCACCGGACGAAGCCTGATTCATGCAGCGACCAACCGAGCAACAGCAAGCAGCCGTTCAACGTCGCGATGTGTCCGTCGTGCTGGCGTCCGGCGCCGGGTGCGGCAAGACATTTGTTCTCAGCGAAAGGTATTTGGCGCATCTGCGGGAGGACGGCCTTCAGGTCGGCCAGATCGTCGCTATCACATTTACCGAGCGTGCCGCGCGCGAGATGCGTGACCGCATCCGCACGAAGGTGAGCGACGGCATTCGGGCTGCGAGAACCGACGCGGCTGCCGAGGGCTGGCAACACCACCTGCGCTCACTTGAATCGGCGACGATTAGCACCATTCATTCATTCTGCGCCAATCTCTTGCGGCAGAATGCCGTTGTGGCCGGAATCGATCCACACTTTGAAGTCCTCGAAGATGCACTGTCCCGAAGCCTCGAAACCGAAGTGTTGCAGGAAAGTTTGGAGAATCTCCTGCTAAGCGAATCACCGGAAGGCGAGGAGCCTGCGACAACTAATACTCAGCTATGTCTGGAGGCCAGTGGTAGATGCCGTTGACCATCTCCGCAGCCAGCATGACGAATCCGCATGGCAGGCATGGCTCGGCCGAGGCGATCGCGAAAACTCCGAGATTTGGGCTGAATACGCCGAGAAAGCACTCCGTTCTCGGTACGTGCGTCATGTTATTTCGACGAACCCGGGCATTACGAATTGCCTGAGGTTGCTGCGTGAAGCTCCGCCGCTGCCGGGCACTGAAATGGCCGATCGCATCCGCCGCTTGCATCTGCGGATGGACACCCTGCACGAGTGCACCGACCTGACGGCGGCCATCGAAGAAATCAAAGAATCCGCCATGGTGCGCGGGACGGAATTGATAGAGGCGTGGAGTTCGCCGGAAAAATATGCGGACGCGCAGTCGGCGCTTACCAAGTTCCGCGACGCGATCGGCGACAAACTCGAGTTTCTGGGCGATTCACGTGAGAGTATGGAGGCGGCCGCCGCCGTGTCGCGCTCCTTTATGCGAGTCGCGACGAATGTTGCCTCGGCGTATCAAATTCGCAAGCGACGTGAAGGCGTCGTCGATTTTCAGGACCTGCTGGCTTTGACGGAGGAGCTACTCCGGCAAAACCCGGATGTCGTCGAGCGCCTTCGGAGTCGCTACCGAGTCCTCTTGATCGACGAGCTTCAGGACACCGATCCGGTGCAGATCAAGCTCGTCCAATCCCTTTGCGCCGGTGCTTTCAATACGGGGAAACTCTTTGCCGTCGGCGATCACAAGCAATTGATCTATCGATTCCGCGGCGCGGACGTTCGCCAGTTTCAAGAACTTCGAAAAAGCGTGGGTGGGCAGCTTGACCTCACCGAGAATTTTCGAAGTCAACCGGCCATCCTGGATTTCATCAATGCCCTGCTTGGGACGCGACTGAGCGACTACGATCCGCTGACGACCCAGAACGCGCAAATCAACCCGAATCAATGTGTCGAGTTCATGTGGAGTCCCGGTGAGAAAGGAAAGGCGGGCGAAGGGCGGTATGGGGAAGCAACATGGATCGCCCGACGAATCGCCTCGATGGTCCACGGTGAAAACTTGGTTGTCGATCGTGACCGGAATTCGTCGAAGTTGCGGGCGACAACGCCGGGCGACATCGTTCTACTGTTTCGCGCAATGACCAACGTGGGCATCTATGAAGCGGCACTGCGAAAGTTCGAGATCGATTACTACGTGGTGGGCGGCCGCGCATTCTTCGCCCAGCAGGAAATTTACGATTTGTTGCATCTCTTGCGGGCACTGGAGAATCCGGAAGACACACTGAGTTTGGTCGGGGTGCTGCGCTCGCCGTTTCTGTGCCTGAGCGATGAGGCTCTCTTCGTGCTGAGCCGTCATCGCGACGGCGTCTGGGCCGGCCTGCAAGACTTGGAAACTCGACAGCGTTTGCCGGACGATCAACGCATCACGGCGGAACGAGCAGAGCGCTTCCTGAAAAAATGGAGAGCCAGAAAAGATCGGCTATTGATTGCCCGGCTTCTGAACGCGGTTTTTGCGGACACCGGCTACGATGCCGCGATGCAGTTTGAAGACTTCGGTGATCGAAAACTGGCGAACCTCTGGAAGCTCGTCGATCTGGCGCGCACCTTTGATCGGTCGGGACGGTTCGGGCTTGCCGACTTCATTCAACGATTGGGCGAGATGGTGGAGAGCCAGCCCCGCGAAGAGCAGGCGGCCACGCAACCGGAGAACGCCGATGTAGTTCGCCTGATGTCCATTCACCAGGCGAAGGGGTTGGAGTTCCCGATCGTAATCGTTCCCGATTTCGCAGCCGTACCGAGAGCAGGCCAGTTTCCCGTGGCTCATTGGGACCGTGACCTCGGCTGCGTCGTGAAGCCGCCGGCCGACGAGGAGCCCGCGCCGTTCTCGGATTTCCCGTGGAACCTTCTGCGAGCCAAGGAGGAAATGGACGATTGGGAAGAGAGTTTGCGAACTCTTTACGTGGCCTGCACGCGCGCCCGGGATTACCTCTTGTTTTCTGCTGCACTGCCCACGCTGTATTCGGCCAGTGGTCCGTGGATGACGATTCTAGCCGAGAGTTTTGACAGAGCCACAGGACAATGCACGGCCGGCGACATTCCCAGCGAACGTATGCCTCAGGTAACCGTCACGGACGAACATCACCCGCCACCGGAAGTCAAACGGGCATCATCTCGCGGCAAGCAATTGGAGATGTTTGATACTTTAGAGGCGTACGTGGAAGCGATTCCGATTGACGGTTTGGGTGGAATGGAAACAACCACGTATCCCCATTTTGATGCGGAAGATACGAGCGACCAGATTAATTGGAATGGTTCGGCCTTAAGGTGATCGATGGGCCACGCCGTGAGAACTCATGCTGCTGAACGCCCAGGCAGTCCATTGTTTCTCCAGGTCGTCGAAACTCTGATGTCCGTAGTGCTTTTGAAGTGATGCGTCGTATCCGCCGCGCATGCCGTCGCGGATGAAGGCGACCAGCACTTGCGGACCTTTCTCCTTCGCTAGATAAGCACAAAGGGAAACGCTTTGTGCATAGAAAGCGCCGATGCGCTGCGGCGGAGGATAGTCGTTCAAATGCACCAGATCGCGGAGTTTGAAGAGTTGCCGCTCCTGCGAGTGTTTCGACAAGTTATTAAGATGGCGGTCGATCTTGTTTCGCGGTTCCGTTAGCACGGCGATGCCTTCGTCTGCCCAGCGCGGGATGGGTTTCTCACCGAAGTTCCCGGCAAGGACGACATGCGTGGCTTCGTGGGGCAGAACGGCCTGAAGCATATCGGGTATGTCGCAATGCAGGTCGATGCGCCGGTCGAGAACCCGGCCGCCGTCCAACTGAAACGACGAGTGTCCGGGCGATCCGCTGGGAACACCGGTGGCTCGCGTGTAGTCCGCCCCGGCCGGATGCAAGTACACCGCACACTTCGGATTCCAATCGGCGGCGGGTGTGCCGAACCACTTTCGATACATGGAAGTACGCGTCCGTTCCGCTACTTGTGCGGCGCGTTGAGCGACGTCCGGCGCCTGCTTATGGTAGACACGAAAGTTGGTTGTCTCGGCAACGAACCATTCGCCGAACCGTCCGCCGTCTCGGACCGTCACGGGCATTTCGCCTGCTGAGGTCTCGGGGAGTCCGTTATTTCCACGTCTGCGTTCGATTTCTGCTAGAAGTTTCTTGGCATAGTCATCAATGCGCGGACTCAGGTTGAAACTGAGCGCCATCCGAACTTCCGCTTCGAGTGTGCTGTATGAAGCTGACTGATTGTTGAGTTGGTCGACGACGTGGTGCAGCTTGCAATACGCCCAAGTGTCTCGATTAGCGGCGATGCTCTTGCGATCATTCTGAAAAGCCTGATCGAAAAGCTTGTCCGCCTCGCGATAGTTATTCTGTCGAAATGCTTCGGTCGCGCGCGTCAAAAGGTCGCTGGGCGGCGCCTGACTGGCCTGCTCTTTTACTCGGAAGAAATCGTCGTCTTCTTCTCGTTTGAGACGAACAACGGGCGTGCCGGGCGCCGGTTGCGCGGGTGGCGTCGGCGCTGTCAAAACAGATGACTTGGTCTCCGTTGCCGCCGGGTTGGGCGGCGCGGCGCCGGGTTCGAGCACGGCCAACAAGTGGGCGAACCGTTGGGCTTCCGCTTCTTTCTTGGCCAAACGCAACTCTTTGATGTAGTGACGGTAAGCATCGCGCATTAGTGCCAGGTACGCCGGATTGCCGTTGATGCGCGGCAACTGGCGTTCGAGGAGTTCGACGGCGGCCTTCGGATTGTTTTGCAGCAAACGCTCGCGCGCCTGCTGCATGGCAGTTTGAATTGCCAGCGTGACGGCGACCTGGTTGTCTTGGTCGTCAGCGGGCTTGGTGGGAATTTGCGGGATCGGGTCGGCAGCGACAAGAGTGCCGGCGCAGACCAGCACCCAGAGGCCTTTGGCCATTTAAGCTTCCTTGCCATCCGGGCCAAGCTTGTGAGACGTGCCGGCGAGCTGCCGGCATCGAAGACCGTGCGGCGAGAAGGAGAAAAGTGTGCGGGTCCGTGCCTAATCTCGGTTCACGGTCGGCTAGTGTGGAACGGCAATTACCGGGTCGGGCCTTTCCACGCCGAGCTGTTCCGTCAGCGCGGCTTCACCAAGCCGGGGCACACGGTAAGGAACCACTCGAAAAAATGCAAGTCGAGCTCATTGGACGAAGAATGTTCACGCCGCCGATCGGGACAGGTGTGCCGGGAAGGGGATGATGTTCTTGGAACGTCCGCGGCCCGTTGGGAAGATACCGGCCGCCGCGGCTTGCAGATCGTTTATGGCGTAGAACGCGTTCCGATCAAATTGCTTGATAATGGCCACGACCGTCTCTAGTTCACGCCGCTTGATGACCGTGAAAACGACCTTCACGGGTCCCGTGGCGCCTTCTGCGTCCATCGTCGTGACGCCGTAGTCGGCCATTTTGAGGCTATCGACTAACCCGGTAGCGTCTCGCCGCGTCGCAATTTGAATCACCAGATTTCCGATGGCCAACTTCGTCTCCAGGAACACGCCGAGGTAGTTTCCGACCGTGAAACCTGCCGCGAATGCCGCAAAGCATCCTAGATTAGTTAGATTCTGCATGATCTGGCCGATGGCAAAGAGCCAGATCGTCACCTCGAAGAATCCCAGGACCGGCGCGAGGATCTTTCGGCCACGTGCAATAAAGATCACTCGCATCGTGCCAAGAGTGACGACACACATCTCGGCAACAAACACCATTACGGGCAAGACGGGAAAACTGTCCATGAATTCCTTGATTAGAGACGATCCCAGAAGCGAAACGGGTTGGGAGATTTCGGGTGAATCTCGGCAACTGCCGACTTTGTCAATGGAACGGCGAACTTATAGGACGTGCGACGGGGAGGTTCAAGCTCAATCGTCAGGCGCGGTACCACTCAACGCCGCTAAGCGTTACGGCGAGTGGCAGCCAGATCCACACCAGTTCACTACGAAATGCGGCAGGTTCCAGGGGTGCAGGAACTGCGTTCCGATTAGACAGACCTGGACGGGGCGCCATGGAGAAAAATAGCGCGTGTCGTCGAACGGTGAGAGGATCGCGATGCCCATACCTCCGTTCGTAAACAAGTCGAGGATTCCATGTGATGCCATGACGCCGGAAAAATAGAGCGCCATTACCCACCACGGAGCGGCAAACGCCGCGGCGCTGGCCAAAGCAACCGCCGTTCCCACGAGGGCGGCACAGAACAGCGAATGGGAGAATCCTCGATGCCCGAACCGGGCGCCGTATGGAATGCCGAAGCGAAAGCCCACGACATCGAGGTCCGGAAGCATCGCCAAGCCGGCGGACAGCACCCAGTACGACACCGGCATGGAGTCACTGGCACAGATTCGCGCCAGACTTAGGCCAACCGCGGCGTGTGTAATGACTGAAGGCATATGGTTATCCGGGACGAGTTTGCAGCAACGTCGCCACCCAAAGTCCGAGTACAAATGCGGCGGCTACTGCCACCACGACGGCGACGCATAGCAGAGTCGCGCGCTTTCGCGTAATCAGGATTCCGTGCGGAGAATAGTCGGACGTCGGCGGCACGACCGTTCCGTTTTCGGGCAAGGCCTGGAGATTCGGCGGCGCTGGATCGACAGACTCCGCATGGAACGGCTGGATGGGCGCCGGCGCCGGCCGAGCGGGTACATGGGGCGCGTTGAATAGCTGGTCGAAATCGCTCTGCTCAAACAACGGCGGCTTTGCAGCTTGTTCCTGGGTCCTCTTTCCTCTTTCGGAGGAGCCTGCGTCTGCGTGGACTTCAGGTTGGTCAGGGACGGTTACCGAGCTCGCGCACACCGGGCAACGCACTACCGTCCCCACCTTGCGGCGGGATATACCCATTAGTTGGTTACAGAACACACAGCGAAATCGTATCGGCATCGTTTTCCGGACTTAGCCGCTTGAATGCATGCTACGTTGCATCGACTAAAGACAATTGTTGCGCAAGCTGCGTCGGGTTGCAACTCTATATTGACCAGGGGGACCGGACGGCGTTCGCACAAAGTGGCGAGTTTGAAGTCCTTAGGCGGTGTTCGCGACTGCTCCTCGTTCAAATACCAAAGTGCTATGAGCGATAAATGGCTTCCCACTGGAGAGGTTCTAGTGAGAAGGCATGTAACATCTGCTTGCCAGTCAGTAGATGGGGTTTTTGTGGATGGTCCAGTGCATTCGTTACTAAGGCCAGTCTCCATTGTTTGTCTGAGGCAGCTGTGTCACGCTCGGTACGTGAGATAAAAAAGTGCGCGTCCGTTCCTTTACATCCTTTAACTTCGACGTGCAACTCGTCCGAAGGCCCTTCAGCGTGAAGGTCATAACCGCATATTTCGCTCTCACGTGAACGAACGTAATAGCCGAGCTTGCGAAGGTACCGTCGAACGTGACGGACTGCGGCTTTCTCGGTTCGCGGGTCCGGCCTGGCCCATGGTCCCGGTGTTCGGATTGACCGTTCGCCCGCCAACATTTCGAAGGCGGCACAAAAAGCAGCAGACAGATTTGTGGAATCTCGGACGATTGCGTTTTGTGATTTGCCGGAGAAGGGCCAGGAGTAATTCAGGTACGCTCCCAGGAAGTCGCGTTCGCCGCGATAATGTTCTTGTACCAACACGTCGAATTCTTGAGAACGAAGCGGTTGTTTGAACCGGTACGGTTCCTCCCAAGTAACGTTTCGGCTGGACCGTTCAATAAGTCTCGTTCGGAGGTGGGCTAGGGGAGGAAGCTTAAGAAGTCGAGCAAGGATTTGTGGAGAGCGACAGCTGATTCCAAACCAGGCTTTGGGTGACGGTAAGCCCGAGAAATGGTCGAGCCAGAATTCGACGGAGATGCTGCGTCCGAGGCTTCCGACTCCGGCCCAGTAACCAGCGGTGTCGGTGATAATTGGACGCAAGTAGCGCCTCCTAGGCGGCGAGAGGTTAGCGCATTGCGGGTCGGATGCGACCTGTTCAATGAGTCGGTTTCGTAATTCGACTATTGGCCGTCTGAGTTCAGTTAGCTTCGTCATGATTCTTGGACGGCAGTGAGGTATTGGGAACGTTGAGCCTACGGTTTTTTGAGAGTGCGCGAGGTTGAGGCTGTGGCGTTCGCTCTCCTTCAGCCGGACTGATTGCCGGTAGGAATTGGCTGGGGGGTTCCCCCGTAAATAACACAATCCGCGTCCAGCGCATCGTCGACAAAAAAAATGAAAGATCGTGGGGAACCGCGCACCACATGCAACTTGAATCGACCATTTGCATGCAAGCGATTCCACTCAAATAGCCACATTCGGTCAATCGAGTAATCATCGTTTAGATGGACGAACAAGAGATGGGTTGGACAATCAGTGCCTTCAATTTTTGGAATCGCGCTGCTCTGCTTCCATCCGGAGTTCCAGCCCTTTCGCGTCTTTACTGAAACTTTCCAGCCGTTCTTTGTTATGAAGTCATGCTCCTCGCGGTCGTCGACAAGTGATCCATCGAAAAGGAGCTTACCGTACACCTCTCCAAGCCAGCCAACAAGCTCGTTGCCTTTGAGCTTCTTATCATCAGCGAATGCCCAAATCGATGTGCGTATCCTGTCTTGAAGTGCAGCGAGTTCTGAGAATAGCGCTTGCCAATTAGCTTCTAGGTTGCGCACCGCGGCCGGATTGGTAATTAGCGCCGATCTTACTGCGTCCACCGCCGACTCCGCCCAATAGGGGCCAAAAATCTGATCAACATATCATACTCCTCCTTCGTTTAAGGGACTGGCTGTCTGGCCCTTAGGCGCGTTAGCTCCTTGTTGGTCATAGCCAGTTGAAGCACAACGCGGCCGAGCGACGTCGCATCGACTAAAGACAATTGTTGCGCAAGCTGCGTCGTGTTGCAACTCTTATTGACCAGGGGTACCAGACGGCGACAATGGAGAAATATTCCTGCGTAAGCGAGTCCGACATGCGAGTACTGGTCATGCGAGTTCGTAGACGACGATGATCTACATACACCTGCTGAATCTGTGAGAGGTCTACATGCCTTTCAACATCACGATCACGGAAGAGGCTGATCGTCAGTATCGATCGTTGTCAGTGCGCGAGCAGCGATTACTGGAAGCGGCCATTCAGTCCCGTCTTAAGCACGAGCCAACCAAGCCAACGAAAGCGATCAAGCGTCTGCGTCCAAACCCTCTCGCTGAGTTTGAGCTGCGAGCGGGCGACCTTCGAGCGCTGTATAATGTGGAGGGAAACGAGATCGTCATTCTGATCGTCGGCCGTAAAGTGGGCAACAAATTGATCGTGGAAAAGGAGGAGTTTCTTGGGCATCAAGACAATCCCGTTGAGCCACCTGGAAACGGACCTAAAAAGGACGCTGAATGAATGCGCTGAGTCGGGCGAAACTGTTGTCGTCGAATTGCCGGATCAACGGCTCTTGGCAATCCAGACACTGGAGCCCCAGGAAGACGACACGTTGATGGACGAGTTGCTGGCGTCCAATCCGAAATTCCAAGCATTAGTAGAGAAGTCAAAGGGGGCCCAGCGCAAACCGTTTGCTCCGGGGGCTAGCAGGTAGCTTGGACGTTCGGCCGGTGCAGGGCGTTACTTGTTCTGCGTGGTTATCCGGTTCCCCGACAACAAGGGGTTTCCCGTGACGGCTCGCGAGATGACGGCTAAAGAGAAACGTCGCTACCGAAAATGGAAAGGCCGATGAGCAAACTGCCAAAAACCGACTCCATCAAGAAACTGGCGGAGTTTTGGGATAGCCACGACTTGGCCGACTTTGAAGACGAACTGGAAGAGGTCCCCGAGCCGGTCTTCGTGCGGGGCACGGCGATCAAGGTGCGTCTGGAACCGCGGGAAGTCGCAGCGGTCGAGCGAATTGCGCGTACCAAGGGCGTTTCCCCTGAAGAGTTGGTCCACACATGGGTCGTGAACAAATTAGGACGTCCCCACAACGGCATTCCAAAGAAACGTGGAACCTGACCTCCGCCCAGGTATCCGAAATGCGAATACTGTGTTTCGTTCAGCGAGCCGGGGTTGTCCTGGCCATGCTTTTGATCCTCACCACTTGCTCCAACGCACACATCCTCATTTTCAAAGATGGTTTCACCATTCACGGCCGGATCAAAGAGCCGGGCAACATCATTGCCGATCCGGTAACCGGTGAGGGAGTGTTCCTGAAGCAAGGCATCTACATTCTCGACTCGGACGCACGGTGGATATCCTTCAGCCATCATCAGGTGCCGCCCGAGGGCGTGGTGGATAAAGAACTGATTCCGGAGAATGAGACAATCAAACTGGACCGTGGGCTCGGACGAGTGGGCCCGCCGATGTATCCGATTCACCAGGTTTTCAACACCACGGATTGGGCAGGGGATTGGTCGCGCACGCTCAAGATGCGCGTCGACTTCGGCCGCGGCAAAAGCGGGGCACTCGATGTCGAGCAGCGCCTCGTGGTGTTGACGCCGCAGTATGCGCACGTCGATGGCCGTAAGTATAACTGGAGCTCGTTCTATTCGATCAACGAATTGGATCGCAGCACCGTCCGCTCATTATTGTTCAGTTATCCGGAGAAGAAGTCGAAAAATCTCAAGGAAGATACGGCATGGCGCTGGCAGGTGTATCATTTTTTCGTCCAGGCGGGATGGTATGACCTCGCCGATGGAGAACTAGCCGGCATCGAAAAAGACTTGCCCGATCAGAAAGAGACTGTCGCCAAGACGCGCGAGACATTGCTGAAGCTTCGTTCGATTCAATTGTTCGACGAAATCGAGAAGGCACAACAAGCCGGGCGGCACCGTTGGGCGGAGGAGTACCTGGCAAAGATCCCCCGAGCCGGAGTCGACGACAGGTTGCTCGCTTCGGTGCGCAACCTACGTGCCCAATACGAGACTACGAATGAGAAACTGACGCGTGCCCGGAATCTTCTGAAGGAACTTCCCCATAAAGCCGCATCTGAACGGCGTCCATGGCTTTCCGAAGCCGTGGCGATGATCATGGAAGACCTCAATCACGAGAGCGTCTCACGTCTCGACGCGTTTCTGACCCAGGCACAGCAAACGGAACGTGAAGGCAAGAACGCCGGTAACGGTGAGAAAGCCGGCACAGACCCCGCGGAACTCTTGGCCTTGGCAGTCACGGGTTGGCTTTTAGGAAAGGACGCGGCGGAAGCGAAGGTGGATTCCGCGGAACGCCTGTGGAAAGCGCGAACGTTCGTTCTGGACTATTTGCGTACTGAAAACGTCAGCGAACGGGAGCGCAAGTTGAAAGAGTTTCAGAATACCCGCACCGATCCGCTCGGCGTCGATGAAGCCGCACAGATGCTCCGTTATCTGCCGCCGACGAAACCGGAAACCGAAATCGGCGCCGAACCGCTCCGCCGAAAGACCGAGGTTCCAGGTTCCGCACGCAAAGCCGTGGACTATGTCGTGCAATTGCCGCCTGAATATCGCCACGGACGCGCATACCCTGTACTCATCGTATTGCATGGCGGCGGCGGGGACAACGCGGCTGACATGGTGAAACGAGTGAGCGGACTGGCGGCACGGCACGGTTACATTGTCGCCGCTCCCGACTGGGAAGCATGGGGAAACACGTATGAACACACCCAAGAAGAAAACGAACGCGTCGTCGACGTCGTCGTCGATCTTCGCCGGCATTTCCAAGTCGATTCGGATCGCGTGTTTCTCTTTGGCGCGGGTGAAGGTGGGAAGATGGCGTTTGACGTCGGGCTGTCACACCCCGACTTGTTTGCCGGAGTCATGCCCATGGCCGCGGCGCCCTATAAACACGCATTCCGGTACTGGGCGAATGCCCAATACCTTCCCTTCTACGTGGTGGACGGCACGTTCTCCGGCGAGGCGGCCAAGGCCAACCAAGAGCTGTTCAAGAAGTGGGTGCCGCTCGGCTTCCCTGGCATTTACGTCCAATACAAGGGCCGCGGCGTCGAATGGTTTCCCGGAGAGTTTCCCAATCTATTTGACTGGATGGACCGGAAGAAAGATCAGTTCAAGCGTGCCACGGCGTTCCCGGAATTAGGCAGGTTGGGTGGATCGCTCAATCGGGAGTTCCTGTCGCTTCGTGACAGCGATAATCGCTTTTATTGGATTTCCAGTGAAGGATTGTTGCCCAATCAATCGGTTGACGGGCGGTCATGGCGAAACGGCGTTCTCGGCGGGACCGTTTACGCGCGAATTCACGAGAACACGATTCAAATCAACTCGCGAAACTTCAAGAGGCTCACCGTTTGGTTAACGAAGGAAATGATCGACTTCAGCAAGCCGGTCTCGGTCCGGATCAACGGTGAACCGCGGCTGAACAACCTGCGTGTGCAGGCTTCTTTGAAGACACTCTTGGAAGATGTCTACCAGCGCGGTGATCGCCAACGAGTGTTTTGCGCGAGGCTGGAATTCGATCGCTAGCGACTGCACATGCCGCCTATTGCATATGCTGTCTTACCTTCCGGCATCCGGTTGAAGTACACTCAGGAGCGCTTCACCGGCGGCGGCACGAACATCGGCGTCGTTATCAAGTAGCGCCGCACGCAAAGCCGGCTCGGCACTTCGTGCGCCGGGGCCAAATCGGCCAAGGGTTCTTGCGGCGCCTTGACGGACGCGAGAGTTGTTTGCCGAAAGCGCCACCACCACCGATGGCACGGCTGGAAGCGCGTCGCTGCCCATAGACTGCAATGCGCGAAGGGCGGCAATGCGGGCCTCGGGATCGCCGGATTCCACCGCTCTCCCGAGGGAAGGCACAGCGCTCCGCGCTCGGGAGCCGTAGCGTTCTAGTGCCAAGGCGCCCACTTGGCGAACATCCAGGTCTGGATCCTGAAGCAAGCCGGCAAGGGCGGCGATCGCTGCCTCGTCAGCGGGGCGAGTGCGGCCGAGGGCTCGCCCGGCGATCCAACGCACGAACCGATCGGAATCTCCAACGGCTTGGATCAGCGCGGGGTTTGCGGGCGCTGCATCGCTTCCCATGAGTTCCAGGACGCCGACCGTTGCCCGCCGAACTTCCACATCGGGATCGTTGATGCCTGCAGCCAGGTTTTCGAGGACTTCGGAAAGACCTTTTCGCACGGCTTCATTCGCTTGCGGCGACGGCGATTGTTGAGGTTCGATGCCATCGTTTGCGTTGTAGCTGGTGCGCTTTACATCCGGAGTGCCGGGAGGCGGCAGCGTGTCGCGTCGTGGCGGAAGCTCCGGCGCCAAACCGGGCGCCATCAATCGGCGGCGCGCATCCGCCAGGTCTTCGAGGACTCGCCGGCCGAGTAGGCGCACCGAAGCATCCGAATCCGCGAGCATTCGATTAATGGCCGGCGCCTGCTGCACAAATGCTCTGGCGAGCGACACCATCGCGGCTTGTTCGGTTTCGTCATCCCTTCGACCCGGATCGACGGGTCGGCCCGGCTCTACCGCTCGAGGCTGAGCGCCACCCTGAGTATCCATCATCGGGATTTTCGCCGCGGCCAATGGCTTGAAAAGATAATCGTAGAGCAAGTGCGCCGAAATCCGGAGGGCTTCGGAGCAGTCTCGTCGTACCGTCACGTCCGAATCCGTGACGCCGGACGCTGCTTTCGGTACCAGGGCAGCGCAGAGCCGCAGAGTGTCCAACCACGTCGTCGCAACGCCGCCGGCTGCGCCTCGACCCGACGTGGGAAGCAGCTTTTGAGCTTGTTGGATGGCGTTTTTGATGCCGGCCGCTCCGCCACGACGAACGGCGAGATCGGACGCGGCCAATAGACTGCCGAGCGCGGGGGCGGCGAATTCGGCCGGAGGATCGATGTTGCCGAGCGCCCGTGCGGCGCCGATGCGTACTTCGCCGGCGCCTGCCTCAGCAAGCCTGGCCACTTCCGGGGCAAGGCGACGCATGACGCCTCGTTTCACTACCACGGTTTCGCCCGTTTCGCGAAGATCGGGGCCCAAGTCGGCGATGATGTTCACGGCGGCCAGCTGAGTTTCGGGCCTATCCATAGCTGTACGCAAATCCGTGATGAACCGCTTTACGATCTCTTCGCGTGCCTTCGCATCGACGGCCGCCAGTTGCAGGTCCGGATCCTGGTCAAGCCAGGCGCCTAAGGCCAACGCTCTTTCGAGATCCTGCACCGTGCGGAGTGTAGCGATCACCTTGGCCAACTGCTCTTCGCGATCTCGGAGATCACGGGCATCCTCGACCGGGGTGCGGAGGATTTTGCGCAGGTTCTCAACAGGATTATCCGGACCCACGTCCGTGTCTGCCTTGACGAAAGTGGAGACCACGACTGCGATCGCTAACGACGCGAGCAAGCCGATATTCCGGTTGCGGAGCATGGATGATACCTCGACGGCGAGACGATAGGTACTCGGTTCTAGTATTCGGTCAACGAAGCACACCGAGTCAGACCGTTTATTACCGATTGCCAAACGCGCGGGTTCCGACAACGGTTCAGGTGTTAAGCGCCGCATGAGAGGAACTGCGCGTGTAATTTATCATGGCATACCGCGGCGGAGCCCGCAATCGGCCTTTGTCGTTTTTGGCGAACGATCTGAATGTGCCTTCTTTATCGCGAGCGCGGAACAAAGTCGGCTGTCACACGGTAGACATCGACAGCCATTCGCGGCCCCGCAAGGTGTTCCAAGGGGGCGCCGCTCGAGGTGCCGTAGAAACAGCGCACCGTGCGAAGCCGAATCACGTCCTCCAACGCCAGATGAAACTCCAGCGCCAACACCGACGGGTCGATTCGAATTCGCTGCTGCTCGTACGGCTCAAACGGAACTACCAACCAGTCTCCCTGCCGCAACGGTCGAGCGGCGTCGTCGGGGTAGACGGGAATCATGCCGGCGCGTTCGCCATAGAACTGAAAACCCCAGTGTCCCGTGAAATGGATAGTCGCGTTTGGATCGCGTTGGCGAATGTAGAACGCGGAATCTTCCGCCGCATTTTTCGCCGCGAAAGCATCCTGTAAATCGACGGCGTAGAACGCAAGGCCGGCGATCATTTGGAAGATTGCAAAAAGCCACACAAAGACTTTCATTCTTGCGGATGGATGGGAAAGAGCGGCTAATCGTCCGACGAGTATCGTCGCGACCACGACGATGACGAGGACTCGGCGCACGGCGGCGAACGGTGTCATGATGAAATAGCCGACCACCTCCAAGCCAAGCCAGAGCAGCAAAAACCAAGCAACGCTGTCTCGAGAGCCGTCGCCGCTGCGCCGTAACAATCGCAGGCCCACGGCACACATGACGCCGGCCACCCATAGGCCGCTCACGAAGTAAAGCACACGCTCGAGAGAAATCGGCCACCGCGGATGTGGAATGACCGGCAGCGATCCTGCCGCGAAAATCACGAGAAAGCCGCAGGTGACCACTGCCGCCATTCCCGTCGCTAACCAACGACGCCGGCTCAGCACTTGCACACCGAGCAGCGCCACGTCTGGAATCAAGGCGCCGAGAAGCAACAGCAGCGGAACAGTGAAGCCGGCAATTTGATCCCAAAGCGACCGTTCGTTATTTGCCAGGTGGAACAAGAAATGCGATTTGCCATACTTATACGCGATCCAGAATTCCCACGAAGCGAACACAGCGACCGCGGCAACCAGCGCCAACATTGCAACGACAACCGACCAAAGTGAGCGCCGCTGTGCACTGGCGGCGTAGAGAGCCATGGTCGCCGTGACCAAAAATGCCGTGTACTTGGTTTCCATGGCAACACCGGCAATGACGCCGCCGACGGCAGCACGCCAAACGCTCCGGAGATCGCAGGCGCGGAAAAACAGGTGTAGGGCCGCGAGTCCCAGTGCCACGGCCGGGACGTCGAGCATGTAATTGAGGCTCGGGAGGAAGGCGGGGGAGAACACGGTCATGCAAGTTAAGGGGAGTGCAAGTCCCGGGCAGAACCGCCTAAGAATGGAATGCAATGAGAAGACAAACAACAATGTGACCGGAAACAACCAGAGCTTCCAAGCAAGCGGGTGGTCGCCGAACAGTGCAATACCTGCCGCCCACCAATACGGCAGTGCCGGCGGCGACAAAATCTCCATCGCTGGCTGAGGATGCTGGTACCAAAAGTGATTGAACCCGTACGGATCGAGTGGGTGTGCGGCGATGTGCGAGGCGAAGTAGTAGTAGGCGGCGTCATCGACTTGCAAAGGCTTGACGCTGTTGAGAAGCGTGTAAGCCGTTGCGATCAGGCTCAAGATCAACCAATCCCGTTTGCCCAAACGCTACCTCCGTCCCGCATTTCGTTTTCACTTGCGACTGAAGCGCTTGCCCGGATAAAGTGGATCGCTTGAGTGCCCGACGCCTACAATATGGGCGACGATGTTTGCGACAAATGAAATCGAGGGTTGGGATTAGTCGAATGATGGAGAGCACTTCAAGTCCGGCGCACGATGTCCTGCACGCCTATCTCTTGGGAAGCGTGCCGTTTGAAGATGCCCTTGCGCTTCAGCGCCGCCTTTTCTTCCAGATTAGCGGTGATCGCAAGGCCGGAGCGATCGTTCTCTGCGAGCATCCGCCGATCATCACCGTCGGTCGCCAGGGTAGCCGCGCGCACATCCTCTGCGACCCAACCGAACTGACGGCGAGACAATGGAGCGTTCGATGGGTCAATCGTGGCGGCGGCTGCGTTTTACACGTGCCTGGCCAGCTTGCCGTGTACGCGACGGTGCCGCTGGAACCCGGTGCCAGAGCCGTGCCATCCTTTTTGAAGAAACTGCATTCGGCGTTCTCGGCGATGCTTGGTGAGTTTGACATTGCGACGGTAACCCACGTGGATCGGCCTGGAGTGTGGGCCAGGGACCGGTTGATCGCCGCCGTCGGTATCGGCGTGCGAAATTGGGTCACTTACTACGGCGCCGTAATCAATATCAATCCTGACCTGGAGTTATTCCGGCGTGTACGCGTCGGTGACGATTCAAACCCTATCATGACATCGTTAGAGCGCGAACGCCGCGGCCGGGTCAAGCCGTCGTTCGTCAGGGAACGATTGCTTGAACACTTTTCCACCCAGTTCGGCTACGGCAGAACTTCGCTGTTCCATGACTATCCGCAACTGAGGCAAAAGGCCAAGTCCGATGCATTCGTTACCCGTTCTTGACGGCGTCCCCGTGGAATCTCGTTCACGGCACCGGCTGCCAACCTGGCTCAAGCGGCAGATTCCTAAAGGAAACGGCAACTTTTTCACGGAGGCGCTCCTTCGTGAACTACGTCTCGAGACGGTGTGCGAAAACGCGCACTGCCCGAATCGGCCGGAATGCTACTCGCGCCGGACGGCTACGTTCATGATCCTGGGAAACATCTGCACTCGGCCGTGTGGATTCTGTTCTGTTCCGCGCAGAGCGCCCGACCCACTGGAAGATGACGAACCCGAACGTGTGGCGGAAGCGGCCTATCGGCTGGGACTGCGACACGTCGTCATCACGTCGGTGACCCGCGACGATTTGCCGGACGGCGGCGCCGACCATTTCTATCGTTGCGTGATGGCGGTGCGGCAGCGTACCGGCGCGGTGGTAGAGGTTCTGACCCCCGACTTCATGGGCGACTTATCGGCGGTGGAGCGGGTGTTGCACGCAGCGCCGGAGGTTTTCAATCACAATATGGAAACGGTGCCGCGGCTCTATCGAAGGGTTCGCGGACGAGCCGATTACCAACGGAGCCTGGATCTACTGCGGTACGTCAAGGACAAGGACCCCGGCATCACTACCAAGAGTGGTTTGATGCTGGGGTTGGGTGAGACAACCACGGAGGTACTTGGCGTGCTGGCCGATCTTCGAAGAAACCGTTGTGACACGTTGACGCTCGGTCAGTATTTGGCGCCCACGCTAAAACACATTCCCGTGGCTCGATGGGTGCCGCCTTCGGAATTCGACGAATTGGCCGTCCTGGCACGCTCACTTGGATTCAAACATGTCGCGGCCGGGCCTTTCGTTCGCTCCAGCTATCATGCCGCCGACATGGTGTCATGAGAGTGAACATCACCCTTCCCGACATTGGACCGGCGCGATTGAGCGTATGGTTCGCCGACATCGGTGAAGAGGTTTACGAAGGCGACCGAATTGTGGAAGTTCTTATCAGCGGCGCCACGTTCGACGTCGCGTCACCGGCGACCGGACGCCTCGTCGAGAAGCTCGCGTTGATCGATGATCCGCTGACTCCCGGTCAAGTTCTCGGATCGATCGAGATTAGCGGCACGTCCGAATGAGTGCCGACGTCACTTCGTCATTTGCTTCTTGCAGTACTCCAAGTTGTTTTTGAGCGTGAAGTTGTTTGGAAACTGAGTCAGTCCTTTTTCATAGATTTGAATGGCTGACTTCCAGTCTTTTGCGCCGAAATACGAGCGCGCCCATTGATCCCAGATGACGGCTGCGTTGTTTTCCAAATGACTGTCCTTTGGGTGCTGTCTCAGTGCGTCGTCGTACACTTTCAACGCGCCTTCCCAGTCCTTCGGGCTCTTTTTTAAGTAGGCTTCGGCCCAACCATCGTAGATGCTGTTCGTGAGACTCTGTGCTTCCTTTGCGTCTGCCAAAAGTTCTTTGTTTCGCGTAATTGCGGCGAGTGCTTCCGCATACTTTGCTTCATCCCGATACTTGCGGCTCAGGCGCTGAACGTGCGTCTTTGCCACGTCCCGAATTCCAGACACGCCATCAAACCGTTTCACCTGTTCTGCCAGCACCGTCCGCGCTGCGTCTTCGCCTCCTCTAGCAAGGGCATCCTTCGCCCACTCCTAATCCACCGCTGCAGAACGTAGGCGAGGTTTTCCGATAGGCTTTTGTCGGCCGGTTCCTTTGCCAAACCGGCGGCGATGATGCTGAGCGCCTCATCGTAGCGCTTTTCGTCGAGTTCGTTTCTGGCCCAGCGCCGGCGGACTCCGGATTGCCATTGTTTCAACTCTTTCCGTGCCGTCTCTTCGACCTTCGCCATACCGGGCTCAACGGCGTCCATGGCCTTTTCCCAATCCTTAGCTTTCACCAGCGTTTCGCCTCGGCGGATGTATAGGCCGGCTTCCAACGATCGGAAATACTCGGCGTCGGTCGGGACGTCCTTGGCCGCTTTTCGTAGGATCGCCAGTGCCTCGTCTTCCTGTCCGGCATCCATGCACGCGTCGGCCCAAACACTCCAAATGACCTTGCGATTGTGTAGAAGTGAATAGTCCTTGGGCGCCAATTCGAGACCGGTTGTGCACACCAGTAGCGCGTCCTCAAACTTCCCGGCCTTCGCTAATTCGACGCCCCAATTCGCCAGCTCGACGAGAGCATTCTTCACCGCCGACGAGAACTCCGGATCAAGACTCATCGCGCGAAAGTACGCCAAGAGCGCCTCGTGGTGCTTCTTGGCCTTTGATAGCTCAACGCCGTGATTGTAATAGACGATCGCTATTAACCCTGCCTCGCCGACTTCACGACGTTGGTCGCGGTGATTGTCCGGGATGTAGCGGAACCCCGTTTGCTTCTCAAACTGCTCTTGCGCAGCTTTGTCCCGCGCCGGATTGAAACCGAGAGCCGTGGTGGTCTCGACATCGGCATGTTTGCCGTCCGCATACAAAATAGCGAACGCATGATCAGGAACTTCTACCGCGCGAAGGTCGAGTCCGAGCCGCTTGCCGACAACGTTGTAGAGTAATGCGGATGAAACGCAATTGTAGGTTCCGGTTTCCAGAATCACGGGAAGATCCGTCTGCTGCGCCTTGTACCCTTTGGCCATCGGGCCTTTGTGCAACCAACGCAACAGCATGTCACCTTTGACGAGCGGCGTCGTCGCTCCATTGGTCGCTTGCTTGGCCGACTCGGTCATCCAGTCAATTCGCTTCAGAGAAGTTTGTCGCTTGGCCTTGTCGTGCACGCCGGACGCCAGAAGCGCGGCTTCGGCAAAGGTCCATTTTTGGAACTTACCGTCTTTCACATCCGCGAAGAGAGACGCCTCGTCGTCGGTGATGTCGACGTTTAGCTTGGACAGCTTTTTCAGCCGAGCCAAGACGTCGAGTGCGCGTGCCGGCGTTTCCTTGAAGGCGTATTGCGACGCCGGTGGCCCTTCCCGGCCGAGGATGGATAGGTCGGCGATGGCCAATTGTTTGGATTTCGCCGCAGGCGTGAAGCGAAGCATGATCCACTTGGCGGCCGTCGGCGGCAGGTTGAATTCTTGTTTATCGCCGTTCGCCTTAAGTGGATCGGCCCGAACGAACTGAAAGCCCGCATCCGGACTGTCGGCGGAAACGCGCACCTCCACGCGCGCGCCGCCGCCTTCGCTTTGCTTTGCCGCGAGGCGTACCATCACACGTTCAGGCGTGACGACGGCTCCACCGAAGCCGAAAACCATCTCGAGAGGCACTTCACCGGTAAGCACGGTGTCCGTATTCTCATCGGTTACGAGTGGCAGGAGGGTTGCATCGCCGTTGAGTCCCGTCACACGCTCGACCTTCACCGCCGGGTGGCGCAGCAGTTGAATGCGATTCTTGTCGGCTGCCGCATGAGGAGCGATTAGCAAACCCACAACGATGGCTAACACGACACATCGGCGCATGAGAGTCTCTCGCAGCGGTGGAATGGTGATCGGATAGGTGGATAGCTGTTTCAACAAGCGTAACACACGTAAGCGATTCATGGGAATGAATCCATCGACGCGGTGAATTTGCTTCACTTCGGCTCGCACCGATACAATCTCACGAAAAGGCGCGGTGAGCTGATGAAGCGGGCAACCGCATTACGACTTTGGATCCTTCTCGCCATTGTGCTAGGCGTTACCGCTTCACTTGCGGTTCCGCAAGTCCGGCATTATCTCACTGGCGTCGTCTCGTCGCTCCTCGATCAAGTCAAAGGCCTGGGGATGTGGGGCCCTGTCATCCTGGCTGCGGTTTACATCGTCGGCAGCATCGTGGCGTTTCCGGGATTGCCGCTGTCGATGGGCGCGGGTTTCTTGTTCGGTCCGTGGGTGGGCACGGTGACGGCCTCGATCGGGAGCACGTTGGGGGCCGCGGCTGCGTTTCTTGTCGGTCGCACTCTGGCTCGCGGAATCGTCGAGGAAAAGGTCTCAAAGGACACGCGATTTCGCGCCATCGACCGCGCCGTCGCCGTCCAGGGGTTCAAGATCGTCTTCCTGATCCGACTGGCGCCGATTTTTCCTTACAACTTGTTGAACTACGCATTCGGCCTGACGAAAGTGCGATTCCGCGATTACCTGCTCGCGTCTTGGATCGGCATGTTTCCGGCGACGGCATTCAACGTTTACATCGGCTCGCTGCTAAGCAGCCTTTCCGACGTGGATTCGCTTCCGACGGAGGCCAGCCGCCCACGACAAGTTTTTTTCTACGTCGGTATCATCGTGACATTACTCGTGGTCATATACGTGACGCGACTGGCGAAGGCCGCACTTGCTCGCGCCGTCCCCGAAGTGGAAGACAATGAACTCCAAACACAAGAACATGGGTAAGATAGCCAAGCTTTTTCTTCGCCGCACGTCGCCTCACTTGCCATGACTTTACCCACTTTAGCGCGGGTGTATTGGAATGTCGTGCCGATTGCTGCCGGAGTCCCGATCCGGACGTTTGGAAGTTGACACGCATCCGTATGATGGAAGCGTTGTCAACGGACTCTCACCTCGTGGCCGCCGCCATGTCGTTGCCGAGCCTCATTCTTCGCGTCTCATGCTGCACAGCGATGATGGCATTCATCGGGTGTGCGGGTCGGCAGCAAGTTGTCCGTAGCTACATTCCGGTTCCATCGCCGCACGCCATCGTCTTTAGCGTCGACGGGGCAGGGGGTTACTACGCGACGTCGGCAGCGCTGCAAGAAGTAATCGCCGCATCGCGAGTCCCAGTTGGGGTGGAGGTCTTCGATTGGTCGCACGGCTGCGGTGAAGTTTTTGCCGACCAGACCGACCTGCCGCACATCTGCACGAGCGGCCGGCGCTTAGCCGATCAGATTCTTGCATTCAAGATGAGTAAACCGACAGTTGAGGTATTCGTCGTTGCACACAGCGCCGGGAGCGCCGTGGCGCTAACCGCATTGGAAGCATTACCGCCGAACTACGTGGAGCGACTCGTGCTCTTGGCGCCCTCCGTTTCGGCTCATTATGACTTGCGTGGTCCTCTTCGTTCCTGCCGCCGAGGGATCGATGTTTTCTACAGCGAACGCGATGTCGGTCACCTATGGTTGGCGGTCGGCGTGGTCGGACTCGCCGATAGACGTTGGGGCTGTGCCGCCGGCCGCGTCGGCTTCCAGCCTTGTGGCGACACCTCCGAAGATCACACGCTATACGCCCGGCTTCGGCAACACGAATGGAATCCGTGTGTCGAATGGACCGGAAACCACGGAGGGCACTACGGCAACCACAAACAGGCGTTCATGAGACACTACGTTCTGCCACTGCTGATGCCACCCCTTCGCGGCCCAGTGTAGGCGCTAAGCGAACCGTTGAGCTTCTCGAAAGAGTAAGAAGAGATAAAGAGGAAGACTAAGAAGAGGACTAAGAGCAAGATCGAGAGTAGGACTCAGGATTCAGGCCACTCCGTCACAGGGCGTTTTCTAATACTCACCCGTCCTAATCTTACTCGTGCTCTTCCTCCTCCTCTTAGTCCTAGTCTTCATCTTACTCCCGCTTCGGCTCGCATCTTCCAAAAAGACAATCGAACCAGTCATCGTTTTCTCGCTTGACAACATAGACATGGTGTCTATAATCGACCCTAGACGACTTGTCTATAAGCGAGGACAGCATGGGAAGGACCTTCCCCAATGTGACCGACGCGGAGTGGTCGATTCTGGAGAAACTGTGGGAGCGCGGCGCAGCCACGGTCCGACAGCTCGCCGATGAACTCTATCCGCGCGGTGGGCCGTCGGAGTATTCCACGGTCCACAAGTTACTCGAACGGCTGGAAGCAAAGCACTATGTTCGGCGACAACGTGATGCCGGCGTTTACGTCTTTCGGGCGAAGGTCGGGCGTGACGACGTCATCGGCCGCCAGATGGAATCGCTTGTGGATAAACTGTGCGGCGGATCGCTGCAACCGTTGCTGACGAATCTCGTGCGTGTCAAGCGCGTGAGCCGTTCCGAGCTGCAAGAGCTGCTCGCGCTGGTGGACGAACTGGACAAGAAAGCCAAGTCCAAGAAGTAGGCCAAGGGGCGTGCATGAGTCAGCTTCTCGATCATGCGTTGCTCAATGCGGGGGCCGCGACGATGCTCGCGCTTCTCGTCGGCGGCGTATCCTTGATCTTTCGCCGCCCTGCCTTGTTGCATTGTTTGTGGCTCCTGGTTCTACTGAAGCTCGTCACACCGCCGATACTTCCCGTTTCAATTCCGGTGCCGACTATCGTTAACTCCGTTCCCGAGACACAAGCAACCACGCCTAACGGCTCTGGAATCGCGCGGGAAACTGCGACGACGGAGAATCCCGCCTCCCAAGCAAGCGACAATTCGGGCGTCAGTTGGATGGTGGAAATTGAACCGTCCGCAAATGAGGCGTCAGTCAATCCGGCTTACAAGAATCGTCCAACCGCGGCCACGTTTTCGATGACGGACACGATCGCGATGGTATGGTTGACCGGATCATGCGTGTGGCTCTCCTGGGCGTTGTACCACATCGTCTGGTTCCAACGCCTGCTGCGGCATGCTCGGCCAGCGCCGCGTCACCTTCAAGAGAGAGTCAAACTCCTAGGCAGGGCGTTAGGACTGAAGACCCCGCCGCCGATGCTTTTGGTTCCCGGAGCGGTGTCTCCCCTGATTTGGGCGTTTGGGACCGCGCCGCGGCTGATTTTCCCAGCACGGCTGCTGGATCGCCTTGATGACGAGCAGTTTGACGCCCTGGTCATTCACGAGTTGGCCCATGTGCTTCGCCGTGACCATTGGGTCCGCGGCCTGGAGCTCGTGGTCACCGCCCTTTTTTGGTGGCACCCCGTGTTGTGGTGGGCCAAGCGCGAAATTCACGAAACGGAAGAGCAATGCTGCGATGCCTGGGTCGTGTGGGCGTCGGCCGGCGGCAGTCGCGGCTATGCTCTTGCCTTAGTTCAGGCCGTTGAATTCTGTACTCAGGCTCGGGCGGTGTTGCCGGCGGCGGCGAGCGGCATCGGGCCGGTTCCTCATTTGCGAAGGAGATTGACCATGATCATGCAAGGGACGACCCCGCGGTCGCTCTCGTGGGCCGGCGCCTGTGCTGTGCTCGGACTAGGAATGTTGTTGCCGCTCGCACCCACTAGTGCACAGGCCGCGTCCGACGCCGATGAAGCGACGGTGGCGCCGGACGATCGCGATCAGCAGATTGAAGTGCTGAAGCGTGCCATCAAGGCTCTCGAAGACCAGAAAAAGAGCGCCAAGCCCGGCCAACCTGATCGTCCCAAGGCAAACGCGGCGGACATCGAAAAGGCAAAGAAGGAGGTCGAACGGCGCGAACGAGACGTGACTCAGAAGCGAAACGAGCTCCACGAAGCCGAACAGCGGCTTCACGAGGCGTGGAATCGCCTTCAAGGTGCCGAAGGCAAGCCCGCATTACCGGAAGAGAAACGCATTCGCCTCAACGTCCATCCGGAGCTCCCTGGTTCTAAGCCGCGAGTGATTCAGGTGAAACCCGGCGAAGAACCGCGAGCCATCACGCTACCTAAAGATGGACCGGGCAGTGAACACCGCGTGATCGTGGTGCCGGACGGGCAATCGACGGTGCCGCATCGAGTTCGTGTTTACACCGATTTGGCGCCTGGTGAGCACGGCAAGATGGACCTGGAACAGCGGCTGCAGCGATTACTGCAGGAGGTGGAAGAAATCAAGCGCGAAATGCGCCGGGAGCCGCGTCCTGAATCGCGGCCGCGCACGCCGCCACCTCAAGCGCCGCGACCACCGACTCCGGGAGCACGAGTTGGAGTAGATTCGCCGGTTGTGGCCCCGGTCGAAGTGGCGCCAGGAGCGATGCGGCTTCGTGTCGCGCCGCTCAGCCCGCCGACCCCGGCAACACCGCCGGGACCGCCGACAATAGGTGGGCCGCCGAGTGTCACGCCGGCGCCGGCTCTTCCTCCTACGCCAGCCGCACCTCCGGCTCCACCGCCGCCGGCACATGGGGATTCCGACGGCCCACCGGCCACGCCCCTGCCGCCGCCACCGAGCGACGATGGCTCGGACGGCAGCATACGGCCGGCTTGAGAATCGTCTTTGGCCGCGGTTCGAAGTACCGTGCGGTTCTTCCAACCGCGGCTAGCCTTCCTTGCGACTTTTCGCCTCCAGACGTCGGATCGAATGAATCTTGACGGGCGGTTTCAGCTTCTGTCCATCTGCCGAGGCGGATTGGATTTTTCGGACCACATCCATTCCTCGAACCACGCGCCCGAACGCCGCGAATCCCCGTCCGTCAGGATTACGGCGCCCGCCTGCATCTAGTTGCGGCTGATCTCCGATGCAAATGAAGAATTCATACGTCGCCGTGTCGGGGCCATCGCGCACCATGGAGAGCGTGCCGTCTTTGTGTCGGAGCTTGCTTACGCTGGTCCGCTCCAGCTTGATCGGATCGAACGCTTTCTTCTCATGGATGGGAATTAATGCTGGCTTGAACGACTTCAATTTTGTGGTGGTCGTTGGGCTGATTGTCGGACGTAACCGTTCGGTGGAATCGCCCGCCGTCGTAGTGCTTGGCATCGACATACTTGAGGAAGTTGGCGACGGTTAGGGGCGCCCTTCCCGCATCCAGGTCAACGACGATGTCGCCTTTTTCTGTCTTGATGTGTATTCGGACCGTGTCGTCCTTGTCGGCCGCAATGCTGCCAGGACAAAGAGCGCAACTGAGGGCGAACGCGACGGCAAGAGTATGGGTGCAAACGGACATTCCGATATTGTACGTTCGTTCCTAGGCGAATTGACACTATATGCCGTGCCCACTAAAATCCATCTCTCGCAGCCGCCTTAGCTCAGCGGTAGAGCACAGCTTTCGTAAAGCTGGGGTCCAGGGTTCAAATCCCTGAGGCGGCTCTCCTAAGTAAGACCTGTTTAAACCAGTCGGCCTAATCACTTTATCAGACCATAGGTAATGGACGCCGAATGGAAAGGACAACGTGAGGCTAAAACCGTTGCCGTAATAATGGCAACGGTCATTCTCATCTCCATAGGTTTTGGAATCTTTCACAAGCTTACCGGACCGTTTCAGATCGCATCCCTACGGGCTGACGGCGATCTAAGTATTGATATTATCGGCGTGCCTGATCCAGGCTTTGATACCGCACCTGCCCTTTATTACGAGGTCAGAAAGTCGAACTCCATTGTGGTCGACCGTCACTACTGTTGGGTTCCATATGATCGTACAAACCGCAAGGATTACCGTTTGCTCGTTCTTGACGGTGGCAGCCTCATCGCAGTCTACGAACAGTCTACCCCGCACTGCCTCTCAGTGCTCTATGATGCTACCACTGGGGAACATTACCCGTGCGTTGGAGATTGTGCCTTGCCAGCTAAAGTCTCAGGCGATCATCTAGACGCGCTGCGCGATCGCTTGGTGGGACGTGTCATAGCTCTGACCAAAGATGAACGATACAAGTCCGCTGATCAGTACGTTGTCGGCCGTGATGACTGATTCCTAATCGACACACAACTTCTAGCGACTGGTGAGTCAACTATATTATTGCCCAAGAAGGGGCGCTGACCGGCGTCAGCTGGCCTCCGCCATCTCATCCGCCAACCTATTGACTATCATTTCTGGAATGACCACCGAGCACGAAGAAGGACGCCATATGAAAGAAAATTTGCCGCCGGATGTCGATCTCGCAGGTGCCCGTTCGACATAGAAAGGGAACGAGCACCGGCTTGGCGAAACGCTCCTCAAAATATGGAGGAATTCATGAGATTCATCTGCCTCGGATTCGCCGACGAGAAAACTTGGGACGCCATGTCTCAGAAAGAGCAGTCCGACATGATGGAGGAATGCCTCGCATTTGACGAGGTGCTTCACAAAGGCGGTCATTTGATTTCCCTCGGCGAGGCGTTGCAAAGCGCCCGCACCGCCAAAACGCTACGGTGGCAGAACGGCAAGGTAATGGTCACGGATGGTCCCTTCGCCGAGACCAAGGAGCAGTTGGGCGGGTTCTTCGTGTTCGAAGCCAGGGACATGAACCACGCCATCGAACTGCTGTCGAAGCATCCAGGCGTTCGCTTCGGACCGTTCGAGATTCGTCCGGCAGACGAGCAGATCAACGCTCTCGTCGCCGAAAGGCACCAACGCTTGGACGACAAGACGAAACGCTAAAGCCGTTCAAAAGTATGAGGAACTACCGATGGCCAAGTTCATGTTGATCCTACACACGACGCCCGGCGGCTTGGAGAAGTTGCGGCCCGAACAGATGCATGCAGCCTTGGAGTCGTTCAACTCCTGGGTCGACAAGATGCGGTCCGGCGGCCGAATGGTGGACAGCGAGAAGCTTATGGACGAGGGAGGCAAGATCGTGCACCGGCAGGGGAATCGGCTGACCATCGTTGATGGCCCGTACATGGAAACCAAAGAAGTTATTGGCGGCTATTTCGTGTTGCGGGCAGCCAGTTACGACGAGGCCATAGAACTCACCCGCGACTGCCCCTTTCTGCGCCTCGGAAGAATCGCCGTCCGCCAGACGGATCCGGCAGGCTGCGGTGGCGAATGACCAGGGCAAAGACAGGCGAATCGGTTTGTGATCAGGGTTTGTTCTTGTCGGCGTCCTTTGCCTCGGCATCTCTCCCTCCCTGGCGCGGCCGGGTGAATTGTTTCCGCAATTCCTCGAACATGGGGCCGAAGTCCTTGCGCTCGATCTTTTCGGGAAGTTTGAAACCACCCTTCAACAACATGACGGGTTTGAGCTGATCGGGAATCTCGTCGGGAGTGATCGCATCATCACCGTTGCGGTCGAGGCGATCGAAGAACAAATCGGATTGACTTTGTGGGTTCTTCGCCAGTTCTTCGGCGGTTTCGGGCCTTTCCCAGACATAGGCCACCCATCCCACCATCATCTCGTCCCAAGTTTGCAGGCCGAAGCGGACGGATTTCTCCGGCGCGGGGTTGTAGGGGTTGTTTCGGGAGTTGTCCCAGTGAGCCACAGAGTGGAGGCGGGCGTCTTTCGCAAGTTTCAACGGCGCCTTGAAGTAATAGGTATTCTGCCAATTGAAATCCCAGCGCGGCACAGACAGCAACGTTTGCCGTTTCCCGTCCGGGTGGATGACTTCGTAGAAGTAGTCCTTGCCGCGCCAATGCATGTGCGGCGTCAGGCTGACGATGCGGGCGTCGGCCCGGAGCCGAAACGTCGCCTCGGCTCGATAGTGCGGATCGTGCGGCGGCAAGAAGATCGACTCATTGGCGAAAGAGTTTTGCATGAGCTCAAACTTGGGCGGAGGTGCGAACGTCAGGCCGATGGATGATCGGTCCTTGGTGGCTGTCCCGTTTGGCGTGTAGTGCATTTCGAAACGCAGCTTCGATCCTTTCGGAACTCGCAACGCAGTGTCCGGCGGGCAAACCATGCCGAGATCGCCGGGCGCCCACCCGACCAAGACATTGAAAGTGCCGTCCGGAGTAAACGGCCGTTGTTGGCCCGGCTTCAGGATGTACACAACGATGTGGTGCACAACGCCGGGTGCGCCGGGCAATGCCTCGGCGACGCGGACCCATTTGTCCTCGGTGAACTCCGGATCGACCACCCAGTACTTGTAAGGCAAGGTGCCGTCGGTCGGTACATCGAACTCTTCGGGCATTGAAATCACCAAATCCGGCTTGCCGTGCACCCAGCCTTTGGGCCAATCGATAGGTTTGGGCAGGTCTTTGTCGTCACCGCAAATCATCCCGGAGTCGACCCACGCGGCCAGTGTGGCGACTTCATCGTTCGACAACCGTCGGCTGTTCTCGAACTCGCCGTGGCGCGGGTCGGCGTGCCACGGCGGCATTCGCCGTTGCGTCACAACCTCTTTGATCATTCGACTGTGTTTCTTGGCATCGTCGTAGGTCATCAAAGTGAAGGGAGCACTCTGATCGGGCCGGTGACAGACCTGGCATCGGTTCTGCAGGATGGGCACGACATCCTTGGTGAAAGTGAATTCACGGCTCACTGGTTGCTTCACGACACGATCCACGAGGCAGCCGTCGTTTTCGGTTTCAGGCACGGTGACTTGCTTTCCGGCAAGGACTTCATCGATCGCCAACATCAGGTCCTCGCGAGTCGCCTGAGGCCGGCGTAAGTTCACTCCGTAGCGGTCGTCGATACGGCCCCGATACCGCAAGACGAAATCACCGTCGAGCACGGCGACGACCGGAACACGGGTCGCTCCCAGATGGTCGAACAGCTTCTGCCCGAAGTCGCGCAACACCGGAAATGGAATGTCTCGGTCATGGGCATGGCCTGCAATCACGTCCAGGTCCTCGTTTTCATTCGGATAGACAGCAAGGAACTGCACGGACTGTCTGCGAAAGCGTTTTTCGAGATCGATAAGCGTCGGTACGTAGAGATTCGCCACCGGGCACTCCGTGCCGAGAAAGGCGACGACGACCGCCCGATGCCCGCTGAATCCGTGAAGAGGCCTGCGGCTGCCGCGAACATCGCGGAGCATGCTGTCATTCGAAACCTTGTCGCCGATGGCGGCAACGGCCGGCCGACGGGCGTCGTTCGTTTTCGGCGCCTCCCCTTCCATAGCAAGCGGGTGAGCGAGAATCCATACACCGCCGCAAAGGAACACGAGATTCATCAGCCGTTCCTCCGAATGCAAGTCGATGCCCGTCGTTAGTTTGGATGTTGAAGCCGGGATAACCTATTACAACGAGTTTCCTTCGATTCCGCCACAGGAAACTCATCCGATGAGGTTCACTATGCCAGAATTTCGTGCACCACCTGCCCGTGGACGTCGGTAAGGCGGAAATCGCGGCCCGCGTAGCGGTAGGTGAGTTGAGTGTGGTCGAATCCCAACAGATGAAGGATCGTTGCATGGAGATCGTGAACGTGGACACGGTGCTCGACGGCGCGGTAGCCGAATTCGTCGGTGGCGCCGTGAACATGGCCGCCCTTGACGCCGCCGCCGGCAAGCCAAACGGTGAAACCCCAATGATTGTGGTCACGCCCGTTGGCGGGCTTCCCGTTCGCGAGTTCGACGGCCGGCGTTCGACCGAATTCGCCTCCGCACATCACAAGCGTTTCGTCCAGCAACCCGCGTTGCTTAAGGTCGGTGAGAAGGGCGGCGATGGGGCCGTCGCATTCGCCCGCTAGTTTGCGATGGTTGGCGTCGATGTTGTCGTGGCTATCCCACGGTTGTACATCGCCGTGGTAGCACTGCACGATGCGCACACCGCGTTCGATCAGCCGCCGCGCAATTAGAAGCTGCCGGCCATGAATGCCGTCACCGTACAGCGAACGAATGTTGCGTGGCTCGCGGTCGATGTCGAACGCATCCGTCGCCGCCGACTGCATTCGATACGCCAACTCGAAAGATTGGATGCGCGCTTCGAGAGCCGCATCTTCGCGACGTGCACGCTGATGTTCTCGGTTGAGCCTGGCCAGGGCATCAAGTTGTCGTCTTTGCTCGGCCGCTCCGAGGGACTCGTTTCGGATGTGTTCGAGAATCTCCTCCACGCGGGTCTTGCGAGTGTCGATATGCGTGCCCTGGTACGCGCCGGGGAGAAACGCCGACCGCCAGTTGGACACATCGGCAACCGGCAGCCCCGGACACAAGACGACGAACGCCGGCAGGTTGGCGTTCTCGGATCCCATGCCGTAGGTAATCCACGCTCCCATGCTCGGGCGTGACAGCCGTTCGTCACCGCAGTTCATCAGGCGCATCGACTGCTCATGATTGGGCGTGTTGGCGTACATGGAGCGGATGACGCACATATCGTCGGCGTGGGCGGCCGTCTTTTGAAATATCTCGCTAATCTCGATGCCGCTCTTTCCATACTTGCGAAACGTGAAGGGAGAGGGCAGGGCGGCGCCTGTCGGCCGTTCGGTCGTCAGGTTTCCTTGCGGCAGTTTCGTGCCTTCGTACTTGCGGAGCAGGGGTTTCGGGTCGAAGGTATCGACTTGCGACGGGCCGCCGTTGAGATAGATGTGAATGACGTGCTTGGCCCGGCCACGAAAATGCGGCGATTGGGAAGCCGGCGGTAGGTCGTCGGCCCGCGCGGAACCCAAGAGGCCGCTATCGGCCAACACGCCTGCAAGCCCGAGCGTGCCGAGGCCGGTGCCCATACGGGAGAGGAGTTCGCGGCGGCTGAGAGTGGGAAGTGCGAGCATCGTTAATACTCGTCAATCGGCAAACATCATTTCATTCGACACGAGAAGTACCTGTGCGTATTGCTGCCAGATATCCATCGATCGAACTGAATCCGCCGCCGCAACCCCAACAAAGTCGAGGGCGACTTGGGTCTCGCCCGCCGTTGGGGATCGTGAAAACAATAGGCGATAAAGGACGTCAACGCGCTGTGCCGGGTTCGAGGCGGCCGTCACCTCGGGGCGCTCGATGAGCGATTGCGCTTGTTCGCGGATGAACGGGGAGTTCATGGCAAATAACGCCTGCTGCGGCGTCGTCGTGTGTGGTCGGCGTTCGGCCGACTGGTCGGGACTGGCGAAATCGAACGCCCGATATAACCCCGGCAAGCTCTGCCGATCGACGAGGCCGTAAACGGTGCGGCGGCGATTCCCAGTTGCACTACCGAGATCAACCGGTCGCCCGCCCATTTCCCGATCCAGCCGCCTCGCAACCGAAAGCAGAGTGTCGCGCATGGCTTCCAAGTCAAGGCGCCGGCGATTCATCCGCCAATAAAGTCGATTCTCGGGATCGGCGCTGCGACACTCGAAACGGTCCAAACTTGCCTGTTGATAGGTGCTCGACAGCATGAGCAACCGATGCAGATTCTTCACCGACCATCCGTCGCGCTGGAACCGCTGTGCGAGGTAGTCAAGCAATTCCCGATGTTGCGGAGGATCGCAACGCGTGCCAAAGTCGTTCGGCGTGTCGACGAGCGGTTCTCCGAAATGGTGCATCCAAATCCGGTTCACGATGACCCGGCTCGTCAGCATGTTGCCGGGCGCCGTAATAGCTCGTGCCAGGTCGAGGCGACCGCTGCCCTGGGTGAACGGCTTGCGGGCGTCGCCTTCGATAATTCGCAGGAATCGACGTGGAACCGGTTCGCCCGCCCGAGATGGGTCACCGCGGACGAAGATGAAAGCCTCGCGATCGTCCGGTGCGTCGACGACGACCATCGCGCGTGGCGCCGCGTGCGAATTCTTGACCGCCATGCGGTCGAGTTCCTGTAACTTTCCGCCGAACGCATCCTTGTCGCCGCGTGACATGTAGTCGCGCGTCCGATGCTTCGGGAAATGACACGGGCTGTCGGGGCCTAGCATGATGTCGAGCAACTGATCACGTGCCCGGCTGTCGGAGGAATGTTTGGTGGAAGTCGGGCCATCGAGCACCTGATAAAGTAAATCGCCGTAAGTGCGCAATATCGGCTTTGCGAATCAAGGTGGCTTCCGCCAGCGCATCGCGCACCAGTGGATTGATCTGTCCTGGTTGTGTTCCTGTTTCACATGTGAGCGACCGTTGGATGACATCGGCGCCGTGGGCCGTGAATTCGTCGTCGGAAAGTGCGAACACATCGTGCCAAGGACCGAAGACCGGGTCATCCGGTTGGTGCGCTTGGCAAGGTAGTTTCGCCAGCGTGCCACTATCGGCAAGCGCAGGTCCTCGGGCGCGAGTGAAAGAAAATAGATCGCAGTCTCCATCGGATCGGGTTTCGTCGTGGCCACGTGAACCAGGTAATCGCCCACCCTCCGTCGGGCTGCGTGGGATAACAACTCATACTGCCGCTCCAACATCCGCTCGATCTCTTGCTGCTTGGCGACATACTTCTGTTCGAATGCTTTTGCTTCGCCGTTTAGCGGGCGGCTATCGATCCGAGGCGGAACCAGCGGCGGCACGCTCCGTGCGAAGACACCGTATAGGGAATAGTAATCGGCGCTGGAAATCGGATCGTACTTGTGGTTATGGCAACGGGCACAACTGACGGTAAGTCCAAAGAATCCCCGCGACACGGTGTCAATTTGGTCGTCGATCACGTCGTGAATGTTGCTGTCAAATTGGCGACCCAGAGTGAGAAATCCCATCGCGGCCAGTCGCCAGGGTTCAACGGCCGGCTCGATCTGATTGGCCGCAAGCTGTTCGTGAATGAACCGGTCGAACGGCAAATCTTCGTTGAAGGCGCGGATGACGTAGTCCCGATAGGTGTAGGCGAACGGTCGGATGCGGTCGTCCCCGTACATGAGAACGCCGTCCTTCGTGTCCGCGTAACGGGCCACGTCGAGCCAGTGCCGGCCCCAACGTTCACCATAGTGCGGCGAGGACAAGAGCTTCTCGATGAGATTCGGAAAAGCATCGGGCGAAGTGTCGGCAATAAACGACTCAATGTTGGCGGGATTGGGCGGCATGCCGAGTAAATCGAAGTACGCCCTCCGAATCAGCGTCCGTTTGTCAGCCGGCAGCGACGGCGTAAGGCCGTTCTTTTCGAGCGATGCCAGAATAAACCGATCGACCGGTGTTTGCGCCACGCGGAATCCTTCACTGTCGGCGGATCCACGTGACGAATCGGTTGAAACGCCCAGTGTGACGGGGCGATGTCATTTGTCTTGCTTTCGTCTGGGCGCGGTCTGGCTGTCGCCGGCTGAAGAGCGAGGACCGCGAGCAAGAACAAGCATGCCGTTCGAAGGTTTGCGCGAACCATCGGTGAGCTTGCCATGAGGCCGTGCGCGGGTTGGTGCGAGCCTGCCGATCACTATCAGGGCAACTGGAAGGAACCGGATCATTCTATCGAGGCGGGCACGAGCGGCGAATGTGGTCCGGAAGCGCATCGGTTTTGGGGAGCAATACATACAATACGGATACTTTCTCCAGGAGTAGGCGCCTCTTGCGAACGACCATCTTTCTGCTCTTGATCGGCATGGCGTGTCTAGCGGCACCCGAACATCGGGCCACTGCCGACGCGCTCGAACGCCTCAAACCCGAAAGACTCGCCGCCGTTCGCAAGGACTTGGAGGCATTCAAAAAGCAACGGTGCGATATCCGCCGCGCCGGGCCATACCGCGAGTTCAGGGCGAATCTGCACGTGCACTCGTCTTTGTCGCACGATAGTCGCGGCACCATCGATGAGATCGTTGCGGCGGCCAAGACCGTTGGAACACAGGTGCTGATGTTCACCGAACACCCGGCCGAGACGTACGACTTTTTCAACGACGGCCATCAGGGAATCAAGGACGGCGTACTAGTCATTCCAGGCGCCGAGACGAAGGGTTTTCTGGCGTTTCCAACCCGCAGCATGCGCGGATTGGAAACCGGGACGCCGCAGGAGTTCAGCGATCTCGTTCGACGACACGCCGGGTTGGTGTTTCTTTCGCACTTGGAAGAACGGATGACCTGGGAGATTCGCGGGCTGACCGGCACCGAAATCTACAACACGCACGCGGATTTCAAGGATGAAAAGGCATTGCGATGGTTTTTTGTCAACCCGCTATCGCTGTGGAACTCGCTGGATACGTTCCGCGAGTATCCCCAGGAGGCTTTCTCGGCACTCCAGGATTATCCAAACGACTACCTGAAGCGTTGGGACCAACTCTGTCAAAGAACCCCGCACACTGGAATCGCGGCTAATGATGCACACCAAAACGTTGGTCTAGTAGTTCGCCTGGCGGAGGATGGCAAAGCGCGCTTCGAAGACGCGCTCGGTAAGAGAATATTCGAACTCGATGCCGACGCCCTCCCCGCGTTGAAAACTCTGCGGCAGAACAAGAACGTCGGCGACATTCTCGTGCAGCACCGACTGGATCCGTACGAGAATAGTTTGCGACATGTTGGCACGCATTTGCTCATGACAGAACTGAGCACCAAGGCGGTGTGGGATGCACTCGAAGCGGGGCGCGTGTTCGTGGCGTTTGATTGGATCGCCGATGCTACGGGGTTCGACTTCCATGCGACGCTCGACGGAAATCGACACGAAATGGGCAGCCGGATTGTCTTGAAGCCGGGCTTGCGGTTTCACGGTCAAGCGCCGCTTCCCGGGAAGTGGAAACTGGTGCAGGACGGAAAAGTCGTTACAGAAGCCACGGGCCGGTCACTGGATGTTGCGGTTACCGACGCCGGTGTTTATAGAGTTGAAGTGTGGCTAAAGCTTGCCGGCGAAGACATTGTGTGGATTCTGTCCAATCCGATCTATGTTGTTTAGCCGCGACGCGGAGTCTTCGGAGCGGAGCGCGGTAGCCGTCTAGCGCTCCGCTCCGAAGACTCCGCGTCGCGGCTAACCATCGTTTCGCGTATCGCCGCGCCCGCCGTTTGTCTTGATCGAACACATCGAGTATCATCGGAATAATTCCGGAGGCCCGATCATGCTAAGAATTTTGCTGCTATCGCTAAGTCTTGTGGGAGTGTGGAACGACGAAGACAAGAAACCGGTCGTCCCGCAAAAAGTCGAGCCTGCCGTTATCAACAAGCTGATCGAGCAGCTTGGGAGCAAATCGTTCGAGGAGCGAGAAGCTGCCAACAAGCGCCTGCGGGAGATTGGGGCACCTGCAGTCGATGCCCTGCGTAAGGCGATGGAGACTAATAAGGACGCGGAAATCACGCGGCGTGCCCGCCAGCTTGTTGAAGCGCTCGAGCCCGACACACTCAACAAGCTCTTCGGGGAAGCGGTCACTGCGGAAAAAGCGAAGGACTTCAAGAAGGCGGCTGAGTTGTACGAACAGGCCGTTAAGGAAGGGCTGGCGAGGTACCATCCGATTCGGCAGAAGGCGCCGGACGCTGACATCCCTTTTCTTAGCGAGGCGTATCTTCGCTTGGCTCGCGTCTACAGGAAGCTTGCCGAGTACACAAAAGCTGGACATGCATACCATTCCGCGAACTACTATGCCAACTTCAACACAAAAAGGCGCGATGCACTCGACAAAGAATGGGAAGAAATGGCGGCGGAACTATTGGCCGGGTGGTCGAAGACGGTTACCGCAAAGATCGAGAAGGACGCTACACTCAAAGAGCTCGCGGCGAAATACCCGCCCGTGCTCTTGCATTCGCGGCGCTACGCGGGTGGCCGTTACCTTTTCTCTACCTATAGCTTCATCTACGAAACCGCCGAAGAAGCGAAGCACTTCAACGATGTGCAAATACAGTTTGACAACGGCGGCGCAGACAACACCTTCGACATTCACATGGTAGTGGGTCAAGAAAACCGCGTCGCCAATCTGAGTACTGTGGAATTCACTGTTGATCCGAATCCAAAAGCGGTCGGTCTGGACGGCACGACAAAATGGGAGTCAGCGGAGTTTAAGGCCATTGAGAAGCACGTTTATTTGGAGCACATCAAGGACAACCGCGGAAACGATTTCTACGTCGTTTTCCAAGTGATCGCCGTCGATCCGGAGAGCCGGTTTGTTGCATTCATCTGGCGGAAACTGCCGGGTGGGACGGTAGTGAAGCGGGATCGTAGGTGAGTTGACTATGCGGCGAAGCCCCCGGGCCGCGGCCCGGGGGCTTAGTGTTGTCCGCTGTCACTCTACGATGCGGCAACTGCAATGCTGCCGGTGAAACCGAGATTTACGTCCAGCATCGGGTTAGCGTTTATGCCTGCGGCATCGCCGCTGAAGATTCGTAATCGGGAAACTCCACCGGCAGAACCGCATAGAATTTCACCGATGCCATCGTTGTCAAAATCCACGACGCCTACGCGGACGCCGACATCGGTGCCGAGCTCAAACGCAAAAAAGTTCGTAAGGGAGCTGGCAGCGTTCGACGGGTCAAATGTTCCCGTTCGGAAGGCATCGCCGTCGAACACGCGCACGTGCGGATTTCCTCGTGAAGCGCCTGTCACCAGGTCGATAAGCCCGTCTCCGTTCGTGTCGCCCGTCGACACGAAAACGCCGATGTTGAAATTGATTCCGTAGGCGAAGAAGCTGGCGATGGCGCTGGCGTCGGGGTTGTTAGCATCAAACGACCCGCCCGAAGAAAATGCGACGCCGTCGAACACTTTCACGTGCGGATTACCGGGCAGCGCGCCGGTGATCAATTCGCGAAAACCATCGCGATCGAGGTCGCCGACAGCCACGGAGGCCCCGACGTTGAAATTCACGCCGTATGCGAAGAACCGGAAGGCAGTGCTCGCGCCGAGATTGTTGGGGTCGAAGGATCCGTCGGCAATGTCAGCGCCGTTAATGATTTTCACTTCGGGGTTACCCGAAGCGGCGCCGATAATGAGATCGTTGATAAGGTCACCCGTGACATCGCCAACCGCGATGGTCGCGCCGATGTTGAAGCTCGGTGAAAAAGCGAAGAATTGTGTCAGGAGGCTCGCGTCCGGATTGTTTGAGTTAAACGTGCCATTAGCGAAGTCGGCGCCGTCGAATATCTTGACGTGCGCCGAGGTAGTTGCCGTCGAGGTGACTAATTCGGGAATGCCATCGCGATTAAGATCCCCGGCGGCCACGTAAACCTCGCGGTCGCTGCCTCCATAGGCATTGAACTCGACGATCAGTGAGGCGTCCGGTTCCAATAGGCGAACTCGACCGGCCCCGCCGCCGACGGCAAAGAATTTGAATCCATTGGCAGCGGCAGCGAGTCCGTCGATATCTTGGAGGCCGTTGCCGATACTGCCTAGCAAGGTCGCCTCGCCCGTATCCAGGTTGATGTTGTAGAGCCCTGTAAAGGCGCCGGCGGTGAATGCGGCATACGCATTTCCCGCAGTGCCGGGCCCGCCGCCCCCCACAATGTCGAATCCAATCTGGTCCGCAGGGTCGACTCCCAGCGCGCCGACCACTACGAGCGTGCCATCGTTGGGAGGTGCTTGTCGCACCAGGTTATCGGAAACGGAATCGATGCCGAACAACGTCGTGGCCGCGGCGCCGACGAAATTGTTCGTGTATGCCGAGGCGACAACGTTCGGGTCACCGGGATTCAGGTTGGCGTCTACGATCACCGCGCCGTTGTTGGGGTTGATCCGTAGATTCTGATTGGCGTCACTTACGACGCGTATTCGGTCGACGGTCGGATTGAAGTCGAAGCCGAACCGCGTGCCGGACAACAGAGTGGAAAATGGGGATGTGTTCACCGCCACGGCAGCCCCTGTGCCCAGGTTGATGGTATACAAACGCGAAGTGCTGCCCAATCCGTACAGCTGACCCGTGGCCGGGCGAAAATCGATCCCTAACAAGTCCTCGCCGGGTTGCAACCCGCTCAAGGTCAGTGTGTCGTCGATAGTTCCAGGCGTGTTGCTGTCAAACCGCAGAATTGTGTCGGATGTCGTCAGGGCGTAGATGTTGCTCAGCACCGTGCGACTTTCGAGTCGTTCCACATGAAGAAGGGCTCTTGACCAATGGGCGGCTGCGTTCTTCCCAGTTTTGTGCGAGTTCTTCCCCGGCATGATTGCATCTCCTTACCGAAATGAGAAATATGACTGAACGCCGGCCACGACAGAGCCTTCGCGCTCGCTTTGGCGGCCAATGCGTCTGTCGCGGCTAAGTGTGACGTTTATTGGCAAATCTTGTACCGCGCCCGTCCTGCCTTCGATTTCATCGCGGACACGATGCCAATAATTGAAATGCAGGAAGTGGTTGACGGGCCGATGACAATTCGAGAAAGTGCGCCTAACCCGGTTTCAATGTGGAGTGCGCCACCACCAATCGGATCGTGTCATAGGGAACCTGCTCAGCCAACTTCACGAAAATGGGCTTCAACCGATCTGTTCCCACCTTTTTCGCAGCTTCGGCGACTCGCCGGTAGATTTCGGGCGTTACCCAAGTCTGAATCGATTCCGGCCGTTCGTCACGAATCCATTCGGCAAGATAACCCATCACGGTTGAGTGGCTCCGCCCGGTCTGGTGCATCACATCTTCGACGGCGCATTGCTCTCGGAACAGTCGGCAGGCTAGTTCACGAACCGGACTCGGCCGTGCCGCGGTGCGAATCGGCGCCAGGGTGGGCACACGCGTCATCGGATCGAGCTTCACGTCGTTGGCGTCACAATAATTGCGGATGACTTCCAGGAATGCCTCTCCGAAGTCGCGGAGCTTTTTCTCACCGACGCCGTACAGCAGCCGCATCCTTTCCAGCGTGGACGGCCTGCTTCGCGCAAGCTCACGGAGCGTGGTGTCGCCGAATATCAAGTACGGCTGCCAGCGCCGTTCCTCGGCGAGCTTGCGCCGCAGAACGCGGAGTTGTTCGAACAATTCTCTGTCGACGCCTTCCCATGCGTCGGTTTCGATTCTCGATTTCTTAACGCTTGTGTCTTTTTCACGGCGCATCGGCTGCATGAGACGGACGGTGCGTTGCCCACGCATGACCTCCCACGAAGCATCATTGAGTTTCAGGATCGGCACCTGCTTCCCGTCCGGCAATGTGACCTGCTCCTGTGCGAGGGCGGCTTGGCCGACGAGTTGATGAATCCAATCCCGCACGTCCCCTTTGGCAAACTCTCGCAACAGGCCGAACGTCGTGAGTTGGTCATGTTCACGCTTTCGGACGGCTTCGGTGTTTTCACCCCGCAGAATCGAAACGACATGCCCGACGCCGAAGCGTTCTTGGACACGCGCGACACATGAGAGTATCTTCTTGGCGATAGTCACGGCCTCGGGCACCGGCTCGGCGTCACCCAGGCAAATGTCGCACGCGGCACAATTCTCTTTTGAATAGGTTTGGCCGAAGTATTGCACCAACGCCGAGTGGCGGCAACTGGCGCCGCGACAATAGCGGTCGAGATCTTCCAAGTGTTTGAGGGCGCTGGGCAGGAACGATGGATCGACGCCGGGCTCCGCCGCGGATTTTTCCATGATCCATTTCCACGACATGAAATCGCCGCCCGAGTGCAGCAAAACGCACTCCGCTTCGAGGCCGTCGCGCCCCGCTCTTCCGGTTTCCTGTTGATAGTGCTCCATCAATTTCGGCATCGCCGTGTGCAGTACGAAGCGAACGTTGGAGCGATCAATTCCCATGCCAAAGGCAATGGTTGCCACGACGATGTCGCACTTTTCCGCGGCGAACGCTTCCTGCGTCGTCCGCCGCTGTTCTGCCGTCAGCCCGGCGTGGTATGGTTCGGCACTTACGCCATTGGCGCCAAGTCGGCCGCTAAGTTGTCTACATCGCGGCGACGTAAGCAGTAGACGATACCCGCTTCACCACGATGCCGGTCGATAACCTCCAGCACCTGGCGCACCGTGTCACGCCGTGCCAAGATGCGGTAGTTAAGATTGGGCCTATCGAAATCGCCGACCAGAACTTCGGCATTCCGCAATCCGAGTTGAGTAACGATGTCCTTTCGCACCCGTTCCGTCGCCGTTGCTGTATAGGCATGAACGGAGGCAGCGGGAAATAGCTCCTTCAAGCGGTTCATTTGCCGATATTCCGGCCGGAAATCGTGGCCCCAATGGCTGATGCAATGGGCCTCGTCGATGGCAAACGTCTTTACGCCGATCGTCTGGAGAAGCCGATAGAAATCCGTCAACACAAGGCGTTCGGGTGACACGAACAACAGGCGGACGGCGCCCTGTCGGACGTCCATCTCGTAACTGAAGCGCTCGTCGGGCGACTGGGAACTGTCGATTTGCGTGGCCGGCACACCGTTGGCTCGAAGTGCGTCAACCTGGTCCTTCATGAGGGCAATGAGCGGGGACACCACCACGGTGGTATCACCCCGCAACACCGCTGGCGCCTGGTAACAAAGCGACTTGCCACCCCCGGTCGGCAGGACTACGACCGAATCCCGGCCAGCCATGACGGCCCGCATGGCTTGTTCTTGAAGCGGGCGGAGCGAATGGAAGCCCCAGTGGTGGGCAACCACATCCTTGAGCCGATCCATTGGCGTTGCCGGGGCGGCGGGTGACATGGCGACTATCTTATCGGGGGGAACGGTGCTGCTGCGAGCCTATTTGCTTTTGGGTTTGAACCGGCCAGGCAGGTTGTATATTCGTAGCGCCTTTGGGTGGTACTTGTAGTCTCGAAGCAACACGGCTTTCGATTTCAGCTCCGGAATAAATTCGCCGTCTTTGTCCAAGACTCCTTTGATGAGGCGGCCGGAGCGGTATTCGTAAACGGTTTCTTGCTCACCTCCTCGGGGAAAATTCAGTTCCCTCGCTTCCGGCAAGCCACTCTTGTGCATCGCGTCCTTTGGGACGGAAGTTCGGCCGGCGTCGTGTAAGAAGTTACCAGCCGCGTCGAGCCTGCCCCAATACGCTACGCCGGCACGCTGCATCACGACCCATTCCTTTAAATCCTCCACGAACACGTACTGGACCTCAGGCGGCTTCTTGACGTCGTCCGCGATGGGATTGACGAGCAACGCGACATAAAGGAAAAGCATCACAATCTTTCAGAGACGGCATTGTCGCTCGGCTTACTTCTTTGACGGTTCTGCAGGCCGCGCGCTAACGGCCGCGCCCTTCTTGTCAAAGTCGACGACGATGTCCCATTTGGTGTAGTAGTAGCTGCAGATGTTGCCTGTAGTCTCCCGCTCGTGGGCGACTTTTTCGCCAAGCAGCTCATCAACCTTTTCCATTGACATTCCCGGCTTGACCTCACTCAGCAAGTGTTTGACGAAACCGCGTACCTTGGACTGTCCTTTGGGACGGAACTGGCCGGGTAGGTTGTAAATGCGGAGCGCCTTCTGACTGTAGACGTATTTATCGAACGAAAGCACTTCGCAATCAAGTTCAGGAATGAAATCACCGTCCCTATTCAGTATTCCCCGAATCAAGCGACCTGATCTGTACTCGTACACGGTTTCTTGTTCCCCATTGCGTGGGCGGTTCGCGTCCCGAGCCATCGTTTTGTCCCCCGTAATAATCACTTCATCGGGAGCGTAAGCCTTCATCTTCGGATGGGGTATGAAACTTCCCGCGCTATCCAAATGACCGTAGTAACGCAGTCCGCTACGCCGCATTACGATCCATTCCTTTGGATCCACAACATAGTCGAATTCCTGCACCACTCGAAATTGGTCGGCGTCGACGGCGTGCGCACCTGAGTCCATTCGGCTAATGCAGAAGATTGTTGCACACGATGCCAAGTACCAAGTAGTCCAAGAGTAAGTGAATGTTCGTTTCATTGGTATGCCATATCCCATTCTGCGATCGGATCAGTAAGGGCAAGGGCCCCCGGTTTCTCGTGCGTTCTCGAGTAGACGTTTACACCCGGCGTAAGAAGACCGAACGGATTCAGGATCTGGTTTAGTCCGTTTCCCTGTTGTCCGCCAGGTCTCTTGTCGTCAGCCCAAAACTCCACATACCAGTCTATTTCGGCGAGGGGATAAAAAACGTCGCCAGGAAACTGCCATACCAAGTAAAGCGTGAACACATAATTCATGTCCATCAGGGAGATCTTGTTGGCGTTAGCCCCATCACTGGGAGTTCCCGTATCCGGTGCATCCTCTGCGTATATCTTGTGAACCTCTGCTGTTTTCTCGACATCCTGGAATGAACCGTGATTGTAAATAGGGAATCCGTCCGCATACGGATTTGAATCAACCATTGGGAAGTTCTTTTCAGGTTTTGGCAAGAGATTCTTTGATGGGAGTCCGCTTCCCGGGGTGTATTCAACACCCGCAGTGCTGCCCGCGTGAAGGGCGTTTCCAACCGATATCAGGTTATGGATGAATACCAGATCACCCCTTATTGAATTCTTCCTGACGTGGCCCAAGAATTTCACACCCAAATCCCCATCCGGTGTGTTCACAATAAGTCCCCGGAGGGGATCATTTGCCTTGAAGTGAATGTTGGGCTGACCGGCTTGATAGGGCTTTACCGTAAATTCCTTGATTATGGGCGTAATAGATATGTAGACAACTCCCCATCCAAGCCGCGGGATTGGATCGGGTGGAACGGTATGGACGTAGCAGACGGTAATCTTGACGTCGTCTTCTACGATCGAGGGTTCGAGACCTTCAATATGGAAAACATCAGCGGGCACGTTCGGGTAGTAGCCGCCTTCCGTGACGTTCTGCTTGCCGGCATCCCAAAATCGCACGACATCTGGAATCTCCGAAAGCGAAGTAAAGCCGTACGTTAGTTCTCCTTCACTTCCAGGCGGAATCTCAGTCACCGTCGCGCGAACAAAATCAAAATCGCCGGGATTATATGGATATTCGAAATCGCGCCGCGCCGGCCAGCCATCGGTGACCTGGCTACCGTTGTCGTTGTTGGCGTTTACCGGCACGAACCGATGCCTATCAACGGTGACTGTAAGTTGCACATCTCGTGTTGCTCCGGGACCGCTCCAGTTTGCAGATACTTCGACCGCTGGCATCCGGCCGGAGAGTCCAATTCTCTAGCGGCCTTATTTGGAACAGATGCTGGAATCACAATCGGTTGGTTGTTGCCATCAGGGAAATCTTCAGAGTGCACAGGCTGCGAATCCGAGACCCAGGCGCTTTGGGCGCCGGCGATAGTATTCGCCGTCGATTCCGCTTCGGATTCAATTCTAGTCGAAACTTGGGCGGATGCCGCACTTTTGGGACGCATCGCCAAAGCGCCTTGGTTCTCGAAGGGAACACTGAGCGGTTCCGATTCAGTCGGCGTTTCGACATCGAAGTTCAGCGAAGCAAGCATCGTCTCAGACGTAAGCTCCTGACGTTGAAGCGCGGGCTGACTCCTGTCACTGGCAGAACTGGCTGGCTCAACATCGTCGGAGGTGGCAGGCGGATTGACATCGAAAAGTCCGAGCGGGACGCGTGCCTCACTCTCGGCGTCTCCTTCGACCAACGCCACCGAATCGTTCACTTGATGCGGTGCGAGAACTGACAATCCAGACGGCACCAATGGCGGAACGACTAATAGGTTAGTGGTGTAGCGTGTCTCCAACTGGCAAACCGCTGGGTGCTGACATTTGCTCCTCATTGATAGGCTCCTCTGCCAAGTATTCCTTCACATGCGGTTCCCGGATCGCTGTCATTCTAAGCGTCGCGTTTGGCAACTGCAACGACGAAACCGCCACCGAGCTAAAGTGATCCGAGTCGCCCATCTGGCCTACTGAGAGCCTGGTGCAACTCCTTGGCAACTTGCCGAGGATCGTTCGCCTGGGCAATCGCCTCACCAACGGCGACCCGGTTCAGTCCTGCCGCGACAACGGTTTGGATGTTGTCTGGATTGATCCCTCCAAGCACAAAGGCGGGCAGCGAGGTCTCGGCGACGGCTGCGCGGGCAAACTCCAGGCCGGGGAACTCTGCGAACTCCTTGGTGCCGGAAGGAAATGCCGGCCCAACGCCGATGTAACTGGCGCCGTCCAAGACCGCCTGCCCTACCTGCTCCAGGTTGTGAGTGCTGACACCGATGAGGGCGTCGTGTCCGATGATCCGGCGGGCGGCCCGGACCGGGAGGTCCTCCTGTCCGACGTGAACGCCGTCGGCCTCGGCTAACCGGGCAATGTCGGGTCGGTCGTTGACGATAAAGAGGACGCCGGCTTCACGCGTCCACCGCCGTACTTGCCGGGCCTTGGCCAGCAGTTCCCTGTCGGGCAAGTTCTTTTCGCGAAGCTGAATGATCTGGACGCCGCCGGCGGCCGCTTCGCGAATGGTCCAATCCAGAGCCGCTTGACACGTCGTTGAGGACAACAAGGCGTACAGGCGGGCGTCGGCGAGGCGTTGCCGAGCGCTTCCGCCGTGAATGAGGGAGCGCTCCAATGTATAGCTTTGGTAACGCAGTTTTTCCAGCGTCTGACCCACGCGCGAATCTTTCAGTTTTCCGTACTCTTCCAAGCTTCGAAGTGATTCCTGCAATCGCTTGCAGTTTGCCTGGATTACACCCTGCACCGACGTCCGTTGTTGTTCCTCAGGGGTGCTGATGGTCGTACCGACGTCATGAACGGTGTCGCGCGCTTCCAGCAGCCAATTCGCCGTGAGGCCGGCTAGCGCATTCGCCAGTTCGTGGCGAAGCTCCTTGCATCGTCGGGTGAGAAATGCGTCGTCGAGAACGAAGCGGCAGTGATCTTCCATAACCCGCAAAGCTTCGCGCGCCCGATTGGCGGCGGCGTCGAGAACCCGAGCGAGATCGATTTCGACCGTTGCCCCAAGTAATTGCAACGGTTCGTCTAACGGCAAGCTTTTGTCGGAGCCGCCGAGGATCGCCGTGTGAAGCTGGTCAAACTTGAGGCCCTGATGTTCGAGTTTCTCGCGAAGCGACGAATCCAACTGAAGCACCGCCAGCAATAGATGTTCGGTACCGACGACTCGGTCACCCGAGGTCATTTTCGACAGCTCGTAGGCTCGGTCGGCAAGGTCGTCGAGCAGCGGGCTGAACTGCCTCGTTTCCGGTTCAGAACAGGCCTGAGTCTTGGGTAGGCTATCGGACAGCGATTCGACGTCGACTCCGGCACGGGCAAGAAGCACTGCTGGTCTGCCTTCAACGTCTTCAATTAGGGCGGCGAGGATGTGTTCGGCGTTGCAGCCGTCGGGGCCCGCGATGCGGCACGCTGCTTGCATAGCTCGTGTAGCGGCTGGAGTGAGATCTGCGTACATGATTGGGTGAGTATATCGCAAACCCACGGGTTGCAACTCGTGGGCTTAGCCATCGGCGAACCGGGCCGATTATAACGTAAAGACCAATCAATCGCCCTACCCGCGCAACCTTTTCATGTCTCGGCGCGGGCGGTTTGGAGAAACCGGGACAATCCGACCGATTTCCACTCCCAGAAAGACGACCGGCCGTCCTTCGGTGCCACTGAGGTTGCCGGATACTGATCGACCGCAACGGACTTGCTGGCTGATCACAGGGAAGGATATCCATGATCGATCTACGTCGACTCGGGCGGATGCGTCTTTGGCTTCGCGGTGAACGTGCTGCGGCGCTAGCCGTATCCGTCTCGTTGGCTTTGGTGGGAACCTCCGTCGGCCAGGATCAACAGCCGCCGGCTGTCCGGATCGAAGCGCCGGTCCAAGCCGAGACGGCCGAAACTCTCCAGCCTGCCACTCCAACCGTCTACACGTTAACCTTGGCGGAATGTATCGCCCTGGCAATGGAGCGCCAGCCGGCCCTGGCCGCCCACCGCTCCAGCCTGGCGGCCGCACACAACGCCCATCAAGCGCTTGAGCGGCTTCGGATTCCCACGTTCATTGCCCGTGATCTTCCGATTCGCCGGCAACAGGCGTGTTTAGGGATCAGCGTGGCGGCGGCTGCGTTGGAACAGGCGGAGTACGACACAGTTTATGCGGTCGAACGCCTTTACTTCAGTGTGATTTTCGCTCGGGAGCAGGAAAAGGTCGCCAAGGAAACCGTCGAAAGGCTCCAACTTACACAGGACACCGTCAAACGGCACAAGGGCGCCGGCAAGGACGTTACCGAGGACGATTTGACCAAGGTGACTGTGTACACTCGCCTGGCCGAGAGCAAGCACGTGCAGGCGACGGAAGGAGTCAATCGGTCCCTCGCCGCTCTGCGTGAGGCCATTGGAATTGGGCCGGATTGCTGTTTACAAATCCCGCTTGACACGTTACCAGACCCGCAATGGCAAATCTGTCGGGATGACATCATCGGCTGGGCGTTATCGAGGCGCGGCGAATTAACTCAAGTCGGCCTGGCCGTGGAGATCACCGGTCTCGAAGTCGATGCGCAAGGAACCACCCATCGAACGCGGAAGGAGACTTTCGCGGCGGCGGGTGACATCCATAGTCGGCAGATTCCGCAGGGCGTCGCCAACGGCGAGTATCGTCCCGGCGCGATACCGCCCGAAATGCCGACGCTGTTGGCAGGACACAAATCGCAACGGAAGGAGCGTGCCCGTTCATTTGCCGCCCGTGCTTCAGCCGTCGCCGATAAGACCCGGAATCTGATCGCCCTGGAAGCGGAAGATGCATTTCTGAAATGGCAGGAAGCGTCCAGAAAGGTTGCCGGCGCCGTGAAGCCGGACGGCTCGGCAACAAACTCGCGGAAGATCGGCTCAGCGCCTATCGCGGAGACGCCAATGCTTCGATTGCCGACGTGTTGAATGACCGAATTCTCGGCGCTACGGCGCGTGCCGCACTTAACGAGGCGTTGTACCAACAGATTTTGGCGCTGATTGCACTGGAGCGCGTCACCGCCGGCGGATTCCGTGCCGGGCTGTCCCACACGGCGGTAGCGCCGGCCGAATCGAAACCGACCAACAATCAGGCTGGAAGCGAGAAAGTTTCCATGTACCGACCCATGCATTGACATCAATAACCTAAGGCGGCGAGCGGCGGCCGCGAGCGGCCGTCCTCATCCCCTTAGGCCGGGGAGAAAAAATGAAACGACGACTCCGACTCTTCGCCGCCATTTTCGCATCATTCTTTGGTTTGAACTTTGGCCTTGTCCCTGTTCCTGCGGCGGAGAATTCGGAGACTCGTCCCAACACCGTTTACATCGGGATGGTCCATTCGCTCTTTCCGAGCATGTCGGAGAGCTTCCTCAAGCCCATCCTTGACTCGTTTGGCATGTTGATGGAATCGCAAACCGGCGTCCCCGGCCGCATTGTCGCTGTTCCGGACCCGATCGAGCTTGGCCGGATGTTGGCGGACAACAAGGTCAAACTGGCTGTGTTCAACGGCATCGAGTACGGCTGGGCAAAGCAAAAGAATCCAACACTGTCGCCGCTGATGGTGGCTATCAACCAAGACCGGCATCTACAGGCCTACTTGGTGGTGCGCGAGGACAGCGCCGTCAAGACGTTTGATGACGCCAAGGGAAAGACATTGGTTCTGTCCAAGAACATGAGGCACCATTGCAACTTGTTCCTGGAACGGCGCTGCAGCCAGGCGGGTGTCCTGCCGACGGGGTTCTTCAGCGGCATCACGACGCTGGCCAATGCGGAAAAGGCCATAGATGAAGTAATCGAAGGTAAGTGCGATTGCGCCGTCGTGGATAAGCTGAGCTTCAGTTGCTATCAACGATTGAAGCCGGTCCGATATGCGAAGCTCAAGACCATCGAACGGTCCCCTGTCTTCCCGGCGGCTGTGATTGCCTACAACCCCGCCACGCTCGACGAAGCGACTCTCAAGAAATTCCGTAACGGTCTTCTGGAAGCGAACAAGTCCATACAAGGCCGTCACATGATGACGCTGTTCAAGCTTACCGCCTTCGAGGCCATACCGACCGATTTCGAACAGGTCGTGGCTGAGGCCATCAAGACGTACCCCGTACCGGTCGTCACCACGAGTGCGAAGACGGAAATATCGGAGAAGTAGTCCTACCTGTCAATTCGGCGCCGGGAACGCCTTCAAGACGTCGCGGAGTTGTTGATCGTAGTCGGCGGGCACCTCGATGAACTGTGTGAGTCGCCAGTTTTCCAGCAAGCTCGCCGCTTCCTTGGAAGACTTGTGAAAGTTCAACAGGGCGTCACGATACTTCGCTACTTTGATGGAATCGACCGCGCCTTCAACGTATACGACGGGTGACGGCGGGAACTCCTCCGACGATTCGAGAATTCTCAGCATCTTGAATCGTTCCGGCTTCAAGCGTTCGTACTCTTTCAACGCAATCCCATCGACGGCCGTCGCTTGTGCCTTGCCGTCCACGACTTGGTCCAAGGCAACTTCGCTGTTCATGTCCTTCGTCTTGCGATCGCGATTGACGAACTCTTTGTTGACGCTGGAAAAGAATGAGTCCGTCGCGGCGCCGGCCTGCTGACAGCACTTGTCGAGAAATAGCCGAGTGTATGCCTTGCTGTTCTTGGAAAGGGCCAGCGTTTTCCCCTGAAGCTCCGCAAACTTCCGGATGGGTCCGTCGTTCTTCACCACCACCATCGAACGAACGTTAGGCTGTTTGTTGATCGCGACGACAAGCGGTCGAAACTTCGCTTCGGGAAACTGCTGCTGCATCCAGGCCAGTTCGAAGCCGTGGCAGACGCCAAATTCCAGTTTCTTGTTTACTAACTGTTCGCCTAGGGAGCGTGCGTCTTTGACCCTGGCGGAGTTTCCGCCTAGTTTAGTGGCCGAATCCATGAGCCGTCTAAACTCGGCGGCTTCGACGTCCATGGCGCGCGAGTTCTTTTCGCCGAATAGGCTTTCAATCAAGCCGATTCGCAGTTCCTCGACTTGAGTTCCGAGAACACTGAGGCCGACCGCAGCAGACAGGAGCAAACAAAGCCCGTAGCGCATGGTGAATCTCCAAGAGGGGTGCAAGTCGTCATATTATGCCGGTTAGCTAAATTGGGCACCGCCGGAGTGGGCTGGATTCTGCTTCGGACGCTCTTCCAAGCTATGCTTTAACGGTAAGGTCCTCATATTCGGGAGGCGGCCGTGGGGTGTGGAGTCCGTTTGCGGGGCATCAAAGGTGAGGTCCATGGTCGGATCTGGGAGTCCGAAACCCACATACGGTTCGGCCGGCAGGATGGGCTGGAAATCTGTCTCGACGACGCTTCCGTCAGCCGACGACATGCGGAAGTCCGTGCCACCGACCATGGGTGGGTCATACAGGACTTAGGCAGCACCAACGGCACCTTCGTCAACGGCACTCGGCTAAAGAACGGGTCGATGCCGATCAAGTCACGCGATCTGCTTCAAATCGGCGGCCGGGCCACTTTTCTGGTGGAAGGGGTCGAAATGCCGGCCCCCAAGCCGCAGGTTCCCTCCGACGAGATCGTGATCGAAGTCGCCACGCAAAACACGTGGGAAGACGCCCTTGGTGGGATGGGCATCGATCGCAGTCGGCGACTGCGGCCGGACGATCAATTGAAGATACTCCTACGTGCCAGCCATCACTTGGTTCACGTCCAATCCGAAAAGGAATTGTTGACCCAGATTCTGGAAGACGCCGTACAAACGCTGGATGCACAGCGGGGCGCCATTGTCCTGGAAGATAGCTTTACGGGCAACCTGTCGCTTCGCGCCTCGGCCTCGGGGCGCGGCGAGCCGGCAAGTCGCACCAACTTCAGCACGAACCTCGTGCAGCAGACATTCGCCCGCGGCGAATCAATTCTGTGTCAACGGGTTGAGAGCGATCCCGAAATTGCGGTGGCCCAAAGCGTACACGACGGCGGCATGGCGTCGATCCTCTGCGTATTGCTGCGAACGCCGCGCCGCCGGCTCGGCGTGATTCACTTGGATCGAAATTGCTTCCAGGCGGCGTTCACGGAGGACGATCTGCACCTGGCCGACGCGCTTGCCGCCAGTGTGTCATCCGGCATTGAAACGTCGATGCTGCTGCGGCAGCAAAAGAAACTGTTTCAAGAAAGCGTTCGTGCGTTAGCCCAAGCCGTCGAAATGCGCGACGACTACACCGGTAAGCACACGGAAAGAGTGACGCGCTACTCGCATCTCATTGCCGCATCGCTCAAGGTCTCGGATGCTGAGCTGGAGTTGATCGATAACGGCACGCCGCTTCACGACATCGGTAAGATCGGCATTCGCGATGCGGTGCTGTGCAAACCCGGCCGGCTTACGACCGAAGAATTCGAAGAAATGAAGACGCATACCTTGAAGGGCGCCAAGATTCTGGAGACCATCCGGGAGTTGAACCCCGTCATCCCCATCGTCCGTTCGCATCACGAGCGCTGGGACGGCAAAGGATACCCGGACGGGCTAACGGGCGTCAACATACCGCGCCTGGCTCGAATCGTGGCCGTCGCGGATGCGTTCGACGCCATGACATCCGATCGCCCATACCGCAAGGGGATGAGCGCGGACGTGGCCTTCGGGGAAATTGAGAAGCATCGCGGACACCAGTTCGATCCGGAATGTGCGGACGCATTCTTGGCACTGCGGTCGGCGGTGGAGAATGAAATGAACGAACCCCGGGACGAACCGCCTGTGTTTTCGACAGAGCCGACGGCGGTCACTTCAGGATAATTGTGTAGCCCGCTCGGCCCGCCTATATAATCCAATCTTGGTCGTATCGACACTTTCACACGGGCGTTGCATGACACGTCATGGTCATTGGTTAGGCCTCGCGTCGTTCGCTCTGCTAACGTGGGGCCTGTACGCTTCATGTTCAGACGACGGACAAGCGACTCCCCCTGCCAACACGCCGGTCAGCTTCATCAAAGATGTGGCGCCCATTCTTCAAGAAGGGTGTTTCACGTGTCATGATCCGAAGCGGCGTAGGGGAAAGTTGGACATGACCACATTCGAAAACCTGATCCAAGGCGGCGCATCGCGCGGCCAGGCGATCGTGGCGGGCAAACCCGATGAAAGTCCGCTTTTTGAATTGATCAGCGCGCACGACCGAACGCGGATGCCGCCGCCGATGAACGGCGAAGCGCTGCCGAAGGATAAGATCAATGTCATTCAAAAGTGGATCCAGGAAGGCGCGGCGCTTGATGCCGGGCTTGACCCGAAGGCCGACTTGATGCGTGACTTGCGCATTCGCTGGAAACCACCGACACCGCCGCAGACATATCCATACGCTGCAGCAGTCAATACTTTGGCGTTCTCGTCGGACAACCAAAAGCTGATCGTCGGCGGTTTCCATGAACTGCTCGTTTGGGACTTTGCAGCCGCCAAGCTTGAGAAACGCATTCGTACCCGGATGGAACGCGCTTCCTCCATTGTTGTTCTCCCCGACGGCCGTCTCGTCGTTGCCGGCGGTCGGCCTGGTCTGGAAGGCGACATTCGCGTGTACAACCTCCAAGGCGGAACGTCGAACGTGGATGGCGGGGCCACTTTCTTGGACGGCGTGGACGACCCGAAGGTGTTCTTGAAAGAGCTCGTCGAAACGGACGACTCCGTCTTATGTCTGGCCGCGAGTTCCGACGGCAAGAAACTGGCGGCTGGGGGCTGCGATAAACTGGTCCGGGTTTGGGACATCGCCGACGGCGTCACCAACGCCAAGCTCGAGCAGACGATTGAAAACCATGCTGATTGGGTCTTCGGGGTTTCGTTTTCTCCTGACAACAAGCTCCTTCTTACGTCGAGTCGCGACCGGACGGCCAAAATATGGGACCTAACGGCCAAGACGTCGACGCTGACCTTTCCGGAACATCAGAACAGCGTCTACGACGTCGTTTCGAAGCCGGACGGCAAACTAAACATCTCGGCCGGAGAAGATGGACAAGTTCGTGTTTGGAATATGAACGACGCAAAGCAAGTTCGTTCGTTGAGTGGACATAGCAAGCCGGTCTTGAAAGTGGCGTCGCACCCCAAGCACTCGGTGGTTATCAGTTGCGGCGCGGATAACAATGTGCGCGTGTGGAATCCGGATACCGGTTCGACAATGCGGGTTCTAGGCGGGCACACGGACTGGGTTTATTCGCTGGCGTTCAGCAGCAATGGGGACTTGATCGCCTCCGGCGCCTGGAACGGCGATGTACGCATCTGGAAAGTGAGCGATGGCTCACTGGTAAAGGCATTCAACGCGTCGCCGGGAATCGCGCTGGCATCAGCGCCGGAAAAGAAGAAATAGCGCTAGAAGAGTAACACGAGCCCCTCGATTTTCATGATCCGTCGATAAACCGCCAAAACTTGCTCCGCTGTTTGAATCATCGGCTCAAGCGTTACGGCCACATGTCTGCCGCCGACTGCTTCGCGGAAGTGATGCGGCGGATCCACCGCCTCCGACAGTTCGTCGCGGACAGCCGCTACGACACGTGCAGCGAATCCGTTTTCCGTTCGGCCGATCGCTTTGAACGTATAAGCGCACGGAAATCGGTGGATGCTCTCCAACAACTCGATTGATGGTAAGTCGTCCATCATTGTTCCGTCATGTGCCGAGCGGCACGGCGGGCGATGAGTGCCGCCACATAGCCGCCCTTAAATCCGCTATCGATATTCACCGTGACGACACTTGCCGAGCAACTATTCAGCATCGTCAAGAGCGCCGCCACGCCGCCGAATGACGCTCCATAGCCAACGCTGGTCGGCACAGCAATCACCGGGCAATCGACGAGTCCGCCGACCACGCTCGGCAGAGCGCCATCCATGCCTGCGACGACGACGATGGCGTCGGCACCCGCAAATTGAGATTGATGTCGCAAGAGGCGATGAATCCCAGCGACGCCGACATCTGCCAACAAAGTCACGTTGCAACCCAGGGCTTCGGCTGTCACCACTGCTTCCCGGGCGATGGGCAAGTCGCTGGTACCGGCCGTAACCACAACCACCTTGCCGAGTGGTTTGCTCCGCTCGCCCGCTGGGAGCCAGAATGTCCGGGCAATGCGATCCTGAACCGCGTGGGGAAACTGACGCGCTAGGTATCCCGCCTGTTGGCTATTTACTCGAGTGGCGAGGCAGTCTTGTTTCCCATCGGCCAGGCGGCGCACCACGCCTTCAACCCACTCCGGGACTTTGCCTTCGCAGAAAATGACCTCCGGAAAACCACACCGATCTCGGCGGTGCAGATCGACATTGGCGTACCCGAGGTCGGCAACGGCAGGGCCCTTCAGTTGAGCCAAGACCGAATCGACGGACGCATGGCCGGAACGGATTTGGTCGAGCAGATCGCGAAGCTGGTTCTGTTCCACACCAACGTCCTATGTGTATTCGTCAAATTCGGGGTCGCGCCGCGGCATCTTTCTACGCACGATTTTCCGCCCCACTTGGATGGTAATACCGGCGCCAACAATCAGCACACCCATTACGACGTACCGGCCCCAATCGGCCGCCGGCGCGAACGCTGATTCATCGTACCAATATTCCGGTTCGAATGTAAATGTGTCAATGAGCGAGTGGAAGGCCGGTAGATATTGCTGATATTCCGCGTCACTGACGGCGAAATCGAATTGTGCGCTTCCTTCCCGGCCCAGGCAGATGGCCATCAGGTTTCGCATGTCACCGGTAGCCGTTGAGGCCATGTCGATGTTCCAAAAAATGATATGCCTTTCTCGGTCGATTTGCATTTCGCCGGGTGTTACGCGGGCGGTGGGATCAATCTTCTGGAGTCGTTGTTCAAGCGCCCGAAACTGCGGAGTCTGGTTCGTTTTCAGTTGCCGCATGGCCGCATCTTGCGGACCAGGGCTGCCGAGATGAATCTGCACCAGAATGAGCGGCGCCTGAAAGGCATGTCGGTCTTTGAGTTGATACCCGACGACGCACTGAATATTCTGAGTCGCCGCACGCGGCATTACTTTGAGCAAGCCATCGAGCGCTTTTGGGGGAATCTCGATCCAGCCGTCCGGAACGCGGAAGGAAAATTTCCCGTCGGGATTGGAGTACGCGGATGCGTCAGCCCGGACCTCGGAGGCTGCGCCGAAACAGATGATGCATGTCAATCCCAGCGTGAGCGCACGGACCATAGGTGTTTCCGGGGCAGGGCCGCGGCTCTCAGCGTCGGGCCCGGCCTGTTTTCGGATCGATGTCGAGCTTCAGGTCTTCATCCGCGTCGGTATAGAAGACGAAACCGTTCATCATTTCATGATAGGTCTGCGGTCCTTCGCGCACGGTGTCCTTGGGATCAGGATTATAAGGATTGAATCGCGAGTTGTCGTAGTGCGCAATGCATTCCAGCCTGGTTCCTTTGGGAAACCGAACCTTGCCCGTCTCCCAGCGATACGGGATCTGCCAATCGAAATTGTAGTTCGGCACCACGAGGAGCGTTTCGGACTTGCCATTGGGGTAGTGGGCGAGAAAGCTGATGTCCTTTCCGCGAACGTGCATGTGCGCGAACATGCCGATACCTTCCGCATTGCAAGGGAGCACCCGCGACGCGCTCACGGGATGAGCCGCGGCGCCGGGTGGGATGGCAAACTTGTTATCCACCAAATACGCATGGTGGAGTTTCTTCTTGATCTGGCCGCGCGCATAGCGCAAGCCAACGGACAGGCGACACTTTTCCGGCTTTCCGGTCGTGACGTAGTGGATTTGGATGACGAGTCCGGCGCCCTTGGGGATGTGGAATGCCACGCCTTCTTCCACCGTCATGGGTTCACCGCCTGGCACGACGCCGGTGATGAAATTGGACTGCTTGAACCCTTCCTTCGCGGTGAAATACGCCATATTGCAATGATGCACGACTCGCGGGTTGTCGGGAAGGATTTGAACGCCTTGGACCCACGTGTCTTCGGGAAACACGTACGGCAGAATGGTGTACTTGTAGGGCACATCGCCGTTGGCCGGCAGATCGTCGTTAAAGAGTGCGGAAACCACTAAGTCCGGTTTGCCGATTCGCCATTTGCCTTCATCGGCAGCTGCCTCGAACTTTGGGGCTTTGCTTTCATCTCCCTTGGGCATCCCGGCCCGCACCCATTGGACCACGGTGTCCCGTTCGTCTGCCGTGAGCGCACGCTTGTTGGTAAAGTGTCCGTGCTCGGGACTGGCGTACCACGGCGGCATCCGCCCCTCGGCCACGACTTCGGCCACCATCGCGCCGCGTGCGGCCACGGATTTGTGGTCGGTTAACGCAAACGGCGCCGTCGTGTTCGGGCGATGGCATTCAACGCAGTGCTTGTTCAAGATCGGCGCAACATGCTCCGCATAGTTAACGGATGCGGCGGCCGGCTCAGTTTTGGCGACCGTAATCAGGCAGCCATCCACGGGAGTTTCCTTCACCGCAACGTCGCGTCCGCCTAACACATCAGCGACGGCGTCCTTCAAGTCGTGGCGCGTTGCAGCCGCGCGAGCGCCGCCCAGCCGATGCTGATCGTCAATTCGACCCCGGTAACGCAGCCGGCGTTCGGCATCCAACACGACGACTTCCGGTGTCCGCTTAACGCCAAGTTTCTTGAGGCACGAACCATCCACGTCCTTCACGGCCGGAAACTCGACGCCAAACTTTACCGCCTGCGCCGAGGTGCTAAGGATGGTGTCTTCCGGCCCGACGTTGATCGTCACAAACTGCACGCCTTGGTCACGGAACTCTTTTTCCATGTTCTTGAGCGTTGGCCAATACTGTTGAACGAGCGGGCAGGTGGTGTCGGTAAATACGAGCACGAACGCCTTGGCGTCCTTGAAATCATCGAGCGACCGCGGCAGGAAACGGATGTCTTTGAAAGTGAGGTTCTCGATCTTGTCGCCGACCTTGGCCGGTGCATCCGTTGCGGGCGCCGCGGCGAAAGTGATCGAACCAACTACCATCGCAATGCAGATTCCTAGCATTGTCATCCTCCCGGGTCGCTGGCGAATTTGCTTTTCGAACTGAGTTGCCACTTTTATACCATCCCAGTGCACGAATCGCTAGCTTTTCAAACTCAATTCAGAAACAGAAACTCTTTCAGATTGAAAAGCACGTGCGCCAAATCCGTCCACGCGGCCTGGAGGCCGTCGGCATCCGATTCTTGCAAGCCGCGCAAGCTAGAAATTGGCGGCAACTGGCGATTTCCTCGCTTGACGGAGATCGTGCGAGCAATCTCTGAAACATCTCGGTGATCCGGCTTTCGGTTGTGCCAGGCGCGGAAGCGATCACGCTTCCCCACCGTTCCGCTTGCTGGTGTACGAATGGATCGTTGAGCAAGATGAGCGCCTGGGCCGGGACATTCGATACGGTTCGTTTCCCGATCGTCGAGAATGGCGTGGGTGCATCGAATGCAAGGAGGAAGGGCGTGAGGAAATTCCTCGGGACGGCGACGTAGACACTCCTGCGGCCGTCGCCGTCGAGGGGACCGCTCGCCTGCGGCCGGCCCCGGCCTTGTTGATGGTCCGTCAAGTAAACAGGTACCGATTGTTGATGAAACCGACGATCGAGGCGGCTGGAGATGTGCAAGATGGCGTCGCGAATACTCTCGGCGTCAAGACGTCGGAAGTGCATCCGGTGAAGTAGCTGGTTCTCGGGGTCGGTTTGTTCGGAAGATTCACTGGATTGCGACGACATTTGATATGTGCTGGACAAGACAAGTTCGCGAATCAGTCGCTTGATGGACCAGCCGTCCCGCACAAATCGATCCGCTAAGTAATCCAGTAGTTCGGGATGCGTGGGTGATTCTCCCATGACACCAAAATTGTCCACCGACGACACGATTCCCCGGCCGAAAAGGTGATACCAGATGCGATTGACCATGACGCGCGCGATGAGTGGATTGACCGTCGGATCCGTCATTTGTTTTGCGAGTTCCAGCCGGCCGCTACCATGCGAGTGAAGCGGCGACGGGCCGGCGAGCGCTTCCAAGAACCGACGTGGTACTCGCTCTCCCGGCGACTTGTGCGAACCACGAATGAAGACGTATTCATCGACGCCGGTCCCATCCCACATCGCAATTGCCAACGGCAAGGGATTCGCCAGCTCGGCCGCCAGGCGCGACTGTAGCGTCGCGAATGGCGCGACGGAATCGACAATCTGTTTTCGTTGAAGCTCGGACGTGAAGAGGTCTTGTCTCCGGATCATCCAATTGGCGAGTTTTGCATGACGCTGGGCGTCTGGCGAGTCTCGTAATTGATCGTTTTCGATCCGATGGATCGTGTCGGTAAAGGCACGCTGGTATGTCGCTGCCAAGGAGCGTACCGCGTCATCCGTTTCCGCGGCCACGCCATACGACATGATGCTGGGAGCGTACTGGAATGCCGCGGGCTTCGCGCCTTGAACAACCAACGCAACGGCGAACTCGGAACCTTCAGCTGCCGTGAACTCGACATGGGCAGATTGTCCTGCGTACGCGCTAAGATCCGCCGTGGTGATCCAACGGAACGCGCGGCCGGTGTTGATGGTTTGAATTAGATTCTTGTGCAACGGCCCGTCGAACAGCACGTATCCGCCAATGGCAACATGCGCGCGCCCGCGGCCCTTAACCAAAAAGCTGACTCGGCCCGAAGAATTCAGCGTGAAACCAGGCGTGCGAATGGTTCGGCCAGCCCGGAGTATTTCGCCAAAAGACGTTGGATCGGCCTCCGCGCCCGCCGCCAGCCGGCGCAAGGCCAACTGTGGCACGATCTCGGCCGAGGCGCGTTCGACCACGCGCAGTTGTAGCCCGGCTTTTGTTGGTTGCCAGCGCAAGTCACCTGGCCGGACAGGCGACGGACCCCATGCGAAACCGTCCGGCATCCACGTCGCCGAATTTGGCGCGCCGTAATCTGCGATGACTTCGCTGCCGTGAGGGATGGTGGGTCGCGGCTCCGGTCGGTTCCCGGCCGCCACAGGTGCCTCGGCGTCGGTTTGGCGGCTTCCAATGATCGGAACGCATGAGCGAGCCCACAGTCGCAGAACATCGTCGGTTTCGGTCGCGGCAGCGATGGCGGCGACCCACCGGTTGAGCGTTATCGGATCAAGCTGATGGGCTTCGGCGGTCTCCGTAAGGCGCTCTCGATCCCGGCTGTCGGGACGGCGGAAGACGTTTGGGTCGGAGTCCAGTTCGGCGAGGATCACTTCTCTCGCCGCCAAGAGGTAATCCGCCGAACGGTTTACGCCGTCGCGCATGGCGTCAGCAAGTGTTCGGTTCACAGTCGGCCGCGCGTCGCTATATACCTGCCACCACTTAGACGCGGCTTTTTCTTGTTCGGGTGTATCAAGCCGAACCTGGCGGTAGCTGCTGCTCTTGAGAAAACCAAACAGTGCGTAGTAATCCTTTGTCGAAATGGCGTCGAACTTGTGATCATGACAACGGGCACACGCAACCGTTAGCCCGAGAAACGTCTTCGATCCGACGTCGATCATGTTGTCGATGCGATCCGCCTCGTCCTGGCGGATGTCGACGGGAGAATGAACGGCTTCGCCCAAAAACCAAAAGCCCGTGCCGATGATGGATTCGTTGAACCCAAGCTGCGGATGCCGTCGCGGTTCCGGTAACAGATCACCGGCAACGTGCTCCCGAACGAATTCGTCATACGGCACGTCGTCGTTGAGTGCCCGAATCACATAGTTGCGATACTGGTAGGCATTGGGGATCGGGAAATCGAATTCATGTCCTCTTGTTTCGGCGTAGCGGACTAGATCAAGCCAATGTCTGCCCCAGCGCTCGCCAAAGTGAGGTGATGCGAGCAGTCGATCGACCACACGCTCCGTTGCACCCGGCGAAAAGTCATTTAGGTAATCTTCAACTTCTTCGGTGGTTGGTGGCAGTCCAATCAAATTGAATGTCAACCGCCGGATAAGCGTTCGCCGATCAGCCGGAGCTGCAGGCGCGAGCACCTTCCCTTCTAGACGGCTCAAGATGAAGGAATCAACCGGGCCCCGCGGCCATGCGTTGTTTTGCACGCGGGGCGGATTCGTGTCACGAATCGGTTGCCAGGCCCAGTGCGTCCGTCGCCGCTTGGAAAGGTCGAAGTGCTGCGCTGCGGATTCGCTCGGTCGATCCTCTTTCGGCCACAGGGCGCCCATTTGCACCCACGCCGTCAGATCGGCAATGACGGCCTCAGGGAGTTTTCCTTTGGGCGGCATTTGCAGTTCAACGTTGTCATAGCGTATGGCATCGAGGAACTTGCTTGCGTCGGGCTTGCCCGGAACGACCGCCGGCCCGTTGTCGCCGCCTTTGAGCATCGCGGCACGGCTGTCGAGACGAAGGCCGCCCTTGAGCTTGGCCGCGCGGTCGGAGTGACACTGGAAACAATGATCGGCGAGCACCGGCCTGATTTTCTTTTCGAAGAACTCGACTCCCGCTGCATCGTCACTGTGGCCATGACTCACCAGTCCGGCGAATCCGAGCACACCCGCGATAAGGCTTGGCAAGGTCATCATCGCCCCATCGTTGGAGGGTTCAGGCAATCAGCTCGCGCACCACGTGCCCATGCACGTCGGTCAGCCGAAAATCGCGGCCGGCGTAACGGTAGGTAAACGTTTCGTGGTCGAAGCCCAGTAGCCACAGGATGGTCGCGTGGAGATCGTGAACGTGGACTTTCTTGTCCACTGCCCGGAAGCCGAACTCGTCGGTGGCGCCGTGCACATATCCGCCTTTGACGCCGCCGCCTGCGAGCCACATCGAGAAGCCGTGATGATTGTGGTCACGACCGTTGATCTTGCCGGCGTTGAGGCCCGGCGTCGGCATTTCGACCGTCGGTGTGCGCCCGAACTCGCCGCCCCAGATCACCAGCGTGTCGTCGAGCATGCCGCGCTGTTTCAAATCGACGAGGAGAGCGCCGATGCCCTGGTCGCATTCTTTGGCGTGTTGTCGGTGGTTGACATCGAGGTCGTCATGATCGTCCCAGGGTTGGCCGGCGCCGTGCCAAACCTGGACGAAGCGGACGCCTCTTTCGAGCAAACGCCGGGCAATCAAGAGTTGCCGCGCCTGGACGCTGCTGCCGTACATCTGCCGGATGTGATTCGGCTCCCGGCTCACGTCGAAAGCGTCGGTGGCCTCCATTTGCATGCCGTATGCGAGTTCGAAGGACTGTAGACGCGCTTCCAGGGTCGGGTCTTGGTCTCGTTTTTCCAGATGTCGTTGGTTCAGGTCACGAAGCAGATCGAGTTGAAGCCGTTGTGCTGTCGGCGGAATCTCGCGGTTCTTTACATGTTCGATCAGTTTCTCGATGCTGCTGTGTTTCGTGTCGATATAGGTGCCCTGAAAGGCGCCGGGAAGGAAAGCGGCTTGCCAATTCTGTGTTTCCTGAATCGGATAGCCGCCCGGGCACATGGCGATGAAACCGGGGAGATTCTGATTCTCCGTGCCCATTCCGTAGGTGACCCACGAGCCAAGACTAGGCCGCACGAGCCGTGCTTCACCGCAGTTCATGAGCATCAGCGACGGTTCGTGATTGGGAACGTCCGCATGCATCGAGCGAATCACGGCGATGTCGTCGATGCATCGGGCAACGTGCGGGAACAACTCGCTGACTTCGATGCCGCTTTGGCCGTACTTGCGAAACTTGAACGGCGACGGCAGCGCGGCGCCGGTTCGACGCTCGGTGGGCAGGTTGGGCGTCGGCAGCGGTTTGCCGGCGTATTTCGCCAGTAAGGGCTTTGGGTCAAAGGTGTCGATATGGGACGGCCCGCCGTTCATGAAGAGGTGAATGACACGTTTGGCCTTAGGTGAAAAGTGCGGCAAACGCGCCACCAATGGATTCCCGGCTTCGGCACTTCCTGGACTGAGCAACGCGGCAGCGCCGAGCGCGCCGATGCCCATGCCGCATCGGCCGAGCATCTCACGCCGTGACATCGGTAGCTGCGTCGGAATGTGCTGCCAAATCGCCATGAAATTATGCCTTTTTACACCAGCCCGAAGCGTTAGCGAGGTTGGGGTGTTTTACCTCGCTTACGCTTCGGGCTAGTATAACATTCAGTCAACATACGCAAACTCGTTGGCGAGCATGAGCACCTGAGCGTACTTCACCCAAGGCCCGAGCTTCTGATCGGACTCACCGGCTGCAATGTTGAGGAACCGCACACCCCGCGCGACTTCGTCGGCGTCCGGCTCACGTCCGCACACGATTCCATAAAGGCGAACGATGCCGGCTTCGAGCCCGCCGGCAGATGTAATCTCATCACGAAAGGCCAAATGGGTCGCTTGTTCGATGACGAATGGGCTGTTCATGAGATACAGGGCCTGCTGCGGCACCGTGGTTTGATGTCGCTTCGGCGTGGAAGTGTCCGGGCTGGCGAAGTCGAACGTGCGGAACACCCCTGGAAGGTTCTGGCGGTCGATGAAGCCGTAAATGGTTCGGCATCTAACGAATGGCGTGCTGATGACATTCTTCGGCAATCCTCCGCGGCTTTGATCGAGTCGCCCGGCTACCATCAACATGCTGTCACGCAGCGCTTCGAACTCCAGTCGCCGTCGATTCATGCGCCACAGGTAGCGATTCTCGACGTCAATCGCGGCATTTCGCGGATCACTGTCGCTCTTTTGCTGATAGACATGGGATAGCATGATCAACCGGTGCAGGCTCCTTGATCGACCAACCGTTCTCGACAAAATGCGTCGACAGATAATCAAGCAACTCCCTGTGGGTGGGCGGCTCACCGCGCAAGCCGAAATCGCTCGGCGTTCGAACCAGGCCTTCGCCAAAATGATGCATCCAAACTCGATTGACGATGACGCGGGCCGTCAAAGGACAGTTCGGATCGACGATGGATTTGGCCAATTCGAGTCGACCACTCCCTTGAGTAAAAGGCTTTCGTTTGTCACGTGCCAGAATGTCGAGAAACTGTCGTTCGACGCGTGGGCCAAGTTGGTGCGGATTGCCTCGAATGAAAACATGACTCGGCTCGATTTGAGGTTTGTCTTCTAGCACCATGGCTCGCGGCGGCGCACCCTGGCCTGTCGCACGCCATTCATCGACTTTTTGACGTAGCTCGGTCAATTTGTTACGGATGCCGTCATTGATGAGATGGTCGACTTCGCCCGGCTCCAGGTGGAACAATTCGGGAACGTCATACAAGACCTGCCGGATTTCTTCGTAGGATTTGTCGGGTAAGCGGGTGAGCGGCTTACTTTCGCCGTCGGGCTTTATGCTTTCCTGCCACAATCGGTCGACGCGCTCGAAAAGACTGCCATAGCGCATGGCGACGTCACGCATCGACACGGGAGGCTTTTCCGCGAACAGGCGTGCAACTAGCGGATTGACCGGCTTAGCCGAATCGGCATTCGTTGCAATTCGAGTTGCGATTCCCGCGCGCGGGCCGCGAAGTCCTTTTGAGACAGGGCCGCGAACTCGTTCCACGATTGGAACACCGGATGGTGTGACTCGCGCGTCCGTTCCAAGTAGCGTTTCCAGTCCTGCACGACTCGCGGCGGCAGTGAATGCGAAACCAAGAAGTGGTGTGGCGTTTCGCCCGGCGGCAATGACGCATTGGTTGCCGCGATCATCAGATCGGCAGCGCGCGAGCGAAAACCCGCCGCCAGTTCCTCTCGTTTCGCCGCCTGGAACTCGTCGTGCTTGCGCTGCCGCGTTTGCAATTCCGCCTCGAATGCAGCGGCTTCCGAAGTAGGATGAGGGTTTGCGATCAATGGCGGAAGGCCCGGCTCGACCGAGTTGGCAAATACGCCATAGAGCGAATAGTAGTCTGCCGTGGGAATCGGATCGTACTTGTGGTCGTGGCAACGCGCGCATGAAACCGTCAAGCCAAGCAGGCCACGCGTCACGACATTGATTCGATCGTCGATGATGTCCGGCTGTTTATTCAAGAAGCGACGGCCCAGGGTCAAGAAACCCATCGCCGCCAGTGCGCGATTATCTTCTCCCAGCGGTAACTGGTCCGCTGCCAGCTGCTGAATGATGAATTGATCGTACGGCAGGTCTTCATTGAAGGCGCGTATCACGTAGTCGCGGTAGGTGTACGAGGCGGGGAACCGACGTTCTTGCGTAAAAAGATAGCCTTTCGTATCGGCATAGTGCGCCACATCGAGCCAATGGCGCCCCCAGCGCTCGCCATATGCGGGTGACGCCAGGAGCCGATCCACCACTCGCGCAAAAGCGGTCGGTGACGGATCGTCGACGAAATCTTTGATTTCTTCGGGTGTCGGTGGAAGCCCGATTAGATCGAAGGTGGCACGGCGAATCAACGTTCGTCGATCAGCGATTTCCGAAGGTGACAGCTCCCGGCTCTGCAGTTCGGCAAAGACGAAGGCGTCCACGGGGTTATGAGGTTGCCATTCGCTGGTTGCTGCGGGTATGGCGGGCTTCTTCACCGATTGGAATGCCCAGTGCGCCCGAGCCGACGCAGAGGGTGCCGCCGCAGATTGACGTTCGGTCGGCCAGTTTGCGCCCCGCTTTATCCAAAGGGTTAGAGCTTGAATTGAATCGTCCGACAACTTGCCTGTCGGCGGCATCTTGATGTCGTTTTGGTAGCGGATCGCTTGAATGAGCGCGCTGGCATCAGGATCGCCAGGGACGACCACACGTCCGGTGTCAGTCCCCTTGAGCATGCCGGATTTGGAATCGAGGCGGAGGCCGGCCTTTTGTTTCTGGCCGCCGTGGCAGGACATGCAATTCTCGGCCAGCACCGGACGAACGTGGCGTTCGAAAAACTCCGCGTCCTCTTCGTCAGCGCAGGAACTCGTCGCGAAAAGTACAAGCCACGCCGCGGCACACCAGGTGAGAAGCCACCATCGCATTACACCATGATAGCGGCACATTTCGGCGGTGGGCAAAATGAATTTTCCGGAATCGGGGACATTCAAATCACCGTGCCGTCCGGCACGACGGTCCCGTCAGGTATGATCACCAAACCGTCACGGATCGCGTAATTGTCCCCGTCGGCTTCCAAAGGTCGATCCCGGTTGGTTATGCGAACGTTTCGGCCGATACGGCAATGCTTGTCAACAATGACCCCTTCGAGCACCGTGTCTTTCCCGATGCCGAGCGGTGGCAGGCCGCGTTCGAGGCTTTGCCTTGCATCGCGCTCGTTTTCGTAGTAGTTGGCGCCCATGATAATCGACTCGCGAATGTTCACGTTTTCACCAATGACGCTTCGCACGCCGACGACGCAACGCTCCAGAACTGCATTTCTCCCGACCACGCAGCCGTCGCTGATGAGGCAGTGTTCCATCCGTCCGGCGCTCACACGCGACGCAGGTAGGTAGCGCATACGCGTGAAGATCACACCTTCCGGGCTGTGAAAATCGAAAGGCGGATGGTCGCCCGCCAAGGCCATGTGAGCCTGGTGGTACGCGCGAATGGTGTCGAGATGTTCCCAATATCCGGTAAAGTGATAGGCTTTGGCGCGACATTCACTAACCATGCGTGGAAAGAGGTCCGCCGTAAGGTCGTGCCCAAGCGGACTCGAGTGTAGTAGATCAAAGAGTGTCTCGCGGCGGAACAAGTAAATCCCCAGATTGCCGAGGTATTCACGCCCGGATTCGCGTTCGTCCCCTTTAGTTAACCATTCGGACGGCGCTCGCAGGCGCTCAAGTTGCTCGGTTGCCTGTGGCTTCTCCACGAAGGCCGTGACATCACCATTAGCGGCGACCGTAAGCACACCCAACGTCTGTGCCTGCCGGCGATCCACCGGCGCCACGGCAATGGTGACGTCCGCATTATTCGCCCGATGATATTCGATCAGTTGACGGAAATCGAAACGGTAGAGTTGATCATCCGAGAGGATGAGAATGTCTCGTCCACTGTCTTCATGAAGATAGCGGGCATTCTGCCGAATCGCGTCGGCCGTCCCGCGGTACCAGTCGGCGGCCTCATTGGTGAGTTGGGCGGCCAACACTTCGACAAAGCCGCGGCTGAACGGGTCAAATTTATAGGTGTTCGCGATATGGCGGTGCAGGCTGACGCTTTGAAACTGCGTGAGCACGTAGACCCGATTCAGGCCGCTGTTCAGACAATTGCTCAGCGGAATATTGATGTAACGATACTTTCCGGCAAGCGGAACAGCGGCCTTACTGCGAGTCTTTGTTAACGGATAGAGTAACGGGCCGCGGCCACCGCCCAGTATCAGGCTTAATACGTCATCCATGTTGTAAACCGGCCGTCTTTGGCAGTGTGTCGATCTATAGCGCCCGCTCGTAGATCGGGAAGCTTCCTTGTTTGCGAAAATAGCTCTGATAGAAGCGAACCAAGTGAGCCGCGTCGGACGGCGCCTGGGCGCCCAGGTGAGAGCTTCCTCCGCCGGCTTCGTCGAACTGAAAACTGGCGTGCCCTAAGAGGTCCAGTCCGAGCGCACTTACATCTTTTCGCGCATTCGTGAGGAAGCTGAACATACCGTTCAGCCGCTTGGTTGTCATCCCTTCGGCGCCGAAAGCGCCGAGACGGAAGCACGGCATATTGGCATCGACCTGCGCCGGATCGGAGTAGGTGAGGTTGCACACGAGGATGCCGACGGCAATCGGCGCCTGGTCGGCGCGATTCCGCACTACAAAAAGCGAATCGGGCGGGAAGTACGGGTTTTGAAACAGATGACGTTCCAGCTCTTCCGGTGAACGTGACCGGAGAACACCCTCACCCATTTCGAAAACAGCCGGCACGTCCTCTTTGCGCAGCGGCGTCAGCGGATTGAGGCGTCTTCCCGGCCGCGTCGGCATGTCTGCCTGGTCGAGGACGAAATTCAGAACTTCGCGGGTCAGTTCAAAGCCGTGCCGGGTGAAGAATTCCTTTGTGTCTGTCCAGTCGCCACGATAGACGGCAAACGCGGTGCGAATTCCGCGTTCTTTTACGGATTGAAGTACCTTTTCGAACAACGGGTCCGCCGCTCTTTCGTGTCCCGCGCGGCACCATGGCCGACCGACTCTGCCGTTCGTCTGTAGCGTGGCGTAACCGACGACGTTGCCGTTGACTTCGGCATACCACCGGGTTGTCGGATCAAAGCCGCGTTCCCGGCATCGGCGCAGGATTTCTTCGGACGTGGCTGGTTTGTATCGCGGAAGCGCTGCGGTGGCCTCGTTGTAAATCGCTGCCTGGGCCACTTCATCGCCCGGTTGGTACGATCGAATGTTCACGCGGAGATCTCCCGAAGAGTGTCGTACAACTATAGCATTCGCGGACGGTATGCACTAGAGTTGTCGATGACCGGTTGGCGTACACGTCGGCCGGCTATGAAGCCTTCGGAGATAATCCCGCGATTTGCTAGACCGCTTCCGCGCCTCGTTTCGACCGCCAGTGTTCTACGTGCTTTCGCGCGGCTTCTAGCAACTCCTCGTCCTCCATATCCCAAATTGCCTACTTGGACAGACCCCGCGCCAAGTACGAGAGGTTCACCACCAGCTGGCCCAGCCGAACCTCGGGAACCGCTACGCTCAACTCTGCCAATAGCTGCAGGATTTCTTGCCGAACCGGACTGATCATGGCAATCTCTCTTTCACCGTTGGATAGGCAGCGCCTGGGGAGGGCAGGTCACCAGCGACTTCCACGGGCACGGTCTGGCCAGGAAGAAGCTTGGCGACGCGCGTTGCTCGGGTCACCCCATCGTAAATTACCAACACGCCGTCGGAAGCAGGGAAGACAATCAGCCGCGGCATGCCTGCAGTGGACTTGCCGTAGTTGGGCGATTTGCCGCTGCAGTTTGGCCGGGTCGGCACCAGTGTCCCGCGAGGGCGGGAGATGCAACGTGCCAGGATCGACGTCGAGCAACTCCGGGCTTCCCATGTGTCGGAATTATACCACCGGTACGAACTTCTTGGACGCGCGCTCAGCCGCCGGCCCAATGTGCTAAAACCGCCGCCTCGTTCGTTCTTCCATCGCGCGGACGGTTTCAATAGTGCGTTTCAGATTCCCGGCCGTGTCTTGCAGAATTACCTGATTCGCTTTCGACAGCGGCACGACCCGCCCGAGGGGACCCATCACACGTTCGGCTTCGATGGCCACGTCGTCCGCCGTCAAATTAATGACCGGCAACGCAACCGACACCAGTTCGCTGTTGCCGCGTGCCGACAATTCGGAAATCTTGATCCGTGGCACCAGCGTCGCGTCGACCGGCTCATCCGAAGGCACGAGCGCGAACGAATGTCCACGCCGAATGAGTAGAAGCTTCTGAACCGTCAATGCATCGTTCAGAATGTCGACCACCTCAGGAAGGGCGTACGTTTTCTTGTCGACGCCGACAAAAGTGAAGGCCCCCGCCGGTTTTGCCTGGCCAACGACCGGTAAGCCTGTCTGCTCGGTGAGCCATTTGAAAACATCAGGCCACGGTACATCGCGCAGTTCGAGTGCCCACGACTTCTCCGAAGTCTTGGTCGGCTGCTTGGCCTCCAGTTCCTTGACCACGTCGATGATCCGTTTCAAGTTTCCCGCCGTGTCTTGAAGAAGAAGTTGGTTAGTCCTCGACAGGGTCGACGCGAATCCAAACTTCCCGAACAGGCCGCGCACTTCGGCGACGATTTCGCCTGCATCGAGTTCGCCAAGCGGCAGGACGACGGTCACCAGCTCATTGGGTCCACGTTGTCCGAGTTCCTCGACTTTGACGCGCGGGAGAATCGTTGGGTCGATGGGGTCCGCGGCGGAAACGATGGCGAATGAATCGTCGCGCCGAATGAGCATGTAGTTTTGCGCGGAGAGGGCCTCATTCAAAATGTCGATCACTTCCGGAAGCGTGTAGGATTTGTTGGCCGGAGAGAAGAACGTAAAATTTCCTACCGGGATAGTGCCGGATACGTTTTTCATATCGGTCCGGTCCGAAAGCCATTCGAAGACCGTTCCCCACGGCGCATTCCGCATTTCAAAGGAATAGGTTTTGGCAGCGGGTTGTTGCGGCGTGTCTTTTTTTAGGGCGGCGACGTGCTCGTCGGTAAGCGGCTCACGTAACGAGCTGTACAAGGTTGGATTTCCGAGGTGGATCGCGTAATGGTTGTCGCCCGTACGAAACAGGACATCACGGCCACCGATGTGGGTGACCGTCCCGGTTAGAAGCGTTCTATCTTCGGCATCACCAATCCGAAAAGTTGACTCGCCGTCCGTGGACCGAAGTGGAATCGCCCGTTGGTTATATCGATCCCATAACGTCGCCCGTGTCCCTTTTTCTGAACGGCTTATCTCGGCCAGATGGATACCGTATGGTGTGGGGTCAATTTGCGGTAGCTCTTGTGCCGCCGCGGCAACGGGCAAGGAGACACTGGTAGCGATCGTCGCGATAAGGAGGACGGTGACGCGCATGTTGAGGCTCTCCGGTTAGCGAAGCCGAATGGTATTCAGTTATTTCGTCGAGGCGGCGGCTCGATCCTTAATCAGCGCTTCGACTTGTTCGGGCGAAAGCGGTTTTTTCATCGCTTCTTCGAGATTTTGACCGACGTGTATGGAGTAGTGGTTCTCGCCCACGCTGAAAATGAGATCGCGCGGGTCAATCTGGACGGCTTTGATGGTTATGAAGGAATCGCCGGATGTATCTGAGATCGTGGCCTGGTTCAAGCCCGGTTGGTTACGCACCTGCCGTTGGCGGGCATTGAAGCGGTCGTAGAAGTACGCTTCGTGGTATCGGTCGCCTTGAACGATATGCGTCAAGTAGACGTACTTGGTGGTGTCGATAATCTCCGGACGATCTTCTGTCGGATTGCCGATAAATATGTTCTTGCCGGCGATCGAGGCGTACTTGCGCTCTCTCGTGGCCAAGACACCGGGGCCGCTGAGTCCGGTCGGGCTGAGCGCCCACGTGGCCCAAGCCAGGCCCGCTGGGCCGCCGCGCAACGCCGTAACCGCATCGATGGCAACAAGCCTTCGGTCGATGTTCGGCAACAGGTACCCGCGATTGTCGGCGCCGGTGACGATGAGGGCTTCGACTTCCAACTTGATCGTCAGTTCGTCGGCGCGTTGCTCGGCGTCACGGACCGGCGGCACGTCGACGGTGATTCCTTTGATCGAGTGCAAAAGGCCCGTGCGATAAAAGCTCTCAAGCGCTTTGATAAGGCTGCTCAGTTTTCCCGTCGCGTCGACGGCAAAGAGCAAAGGCGTGTAGATTGGTTGCTTCTTCCCCATTAGTTGCGCTCTGCGCGTCTCGGTGCTGCGCGGAGTGATGTGTACATGATTGCCGTCAAAACCGCCCTTCACGAGAATGTCGCGCAAGAAGGTTTCGTACTCTCGTGTGGCGCGGTTCACATCTCCCGGCAGACTCAGTTGCTTCAATCTTTCCAGCCGAATGTGATCCTGTTGAGCCTGGTGCAGTTCTTTGCGCTTTTTCTCGATGTCTACGCGGGTGTTGCTGATGCTCGCATCCTTGGCGTAGAGCGGACCGAGGAAGATTTGGTACACGAGAAAGCCGCCGCCGACGAGCAGCACGGCCGCGGCGACCGTCATCGCCAGGATGCGCTCCCGAGAGTTCATGGGCCGGCCCTCCCGGGGGCCCGCCGCCTGGGCGCCGAGGCCGGTTCGGGCGCCGTTCGTCGGGAACGGAATAGTCCGGAAGCTCTCGAATGTACTTATCCGGCGCCTGCTTGTCGATTTCGAACTTGAGCATGAATTGCTGCGGGAACCTGCCGCCGCGCGCTCCTGTGTTTTTGGCCGCGGGACTTTTGGCCGTGCCGCGATAGTGGGCTTCGCGGTCCAGCCTCTCATTCAATTGATCGACAGACTTCGGGTCATTCGTAACCACCTTCATCTCAACCTTGGCAACCGGCTTGTCCTTCGCGTCCTTGGCGGTCACCAGCAGTCGACTACCGTTGAAATGCGACACGCGAACTTTTTCCAGATCGGGAACTTGTTCGGTCAGGTCATAAAGCTCGTCCAGCCAGTTCACGCTGCTTTGATTCCACAATTCAAGTGCTTTCAGTTTGGCGCTTTCGTCCCGGTAAACGATCAACTTTTGATCTAGCTCGGTCATGTCGTCGCTGAGTGTTTTAAGTTCAGTGTCGCGGTCGGCGAGCTTCGAGTAGCAGAACGCTGCGCCGAGGATGAGTAAGAGCGCCGCTGCCGTCGCGGCGAGGGCCGCCACGAGACGGTGAGGACTTCGGACCGGCCGTGGCTCTCGAGGCTTGATGAAATTGACCGGAAACTCTGTGCCGTCGGCGCGTGCTTGGAGCAGGCCCATGGTCCCGGCGAAGGCGCCCCGAAGTTCCGGGCGAACGTCGGCACGTTCCGCGCCAAATGGATCGAGCGGATAGACGGGAATCCCCATCGGCTCCTGAATCCGTTCGCGGACGGCGACATATTCATCGCTGCCTGCGACATACAGGGCGCGAACGGGATTCTGCGGTGATTGACCGGCGTAGACGGCCAGGTTACGGCGGATTTCGCCGGCTAAGGCCGGCCCAGCGGTCAGCGATCGCGCAAACAGCATCGCATCGCCGCGCGCCACGCAGAATTCGGCCCACGGTTTTCCAACCGTGAGGATGGCGACGGCGGCATCGCGCGGCTCGGGCGGCGGCGTTACCACCGAAATGCCGATCTGCTTGCGCAGACACGTCGCCATTCCGAACGGCCTGGGAACCATGGCCGCGAGCTTCAGGCCGGCGACTTTGCACATTTCCTGATACGTCGCGACGATGCCACGGCGAACGATCACCGCAAACGCGCACCGATCGGTTCCGGACCCTAATTCCGGTGCTGCAAAGTAATCAATCACGACCTCATCGGCCGGCTCATTCAACTCCTTGATAACTTGAAAACGAACTATGGCAGGCTCTTCTTGGACGGGGACCGGAGGGAAACGCACATCCTTGACGACCATCCGATCTCGGCCGATGCATGCCAACACCGGCGCAGGCGCAATATGGGCTTCCTGCAATCGATTACGCAGCACCTCGCCAAGGGCGGTCGGGCCGCCCGTATATGGGTTCTGCGGCTCATCGAAAATGGCGACCTGTTGCACCTGAACCGTCCCGCGACGTACAGTCGCCGCGACGATTTGCAACTGCTGATGGTCCCAGTCTATCGCTAGAAAACGTGACAAATTCCGAACCTCTCCGCTTACTTCACTCGACTAATCGTAATTATACCGCTCGATCTGACTCTTCTCGCCCCGCACGCCGCAGCCTGCTGCAGGTGCGAACAGTATTTCACCGCACATTCGTCAGGTTTGTCATTGGCCGGTCAGAGTTCGCGGCTCGAACCCTTTCCCCAGCTCGCTCAGGTCGCGGCGATACAGGCCCCGAGGACTGCCCTGGTTGGTGTCGATGACGGCTTCCAACCGAGCGCTGGGCCCGCCGCGGTCGAAATAACCGGCCGCTTGCACCCGGTAGACTTGTGTCCGCGCGGTAATATATCGGTCGATCGATTCGACCTTGCGCGGATCGAGATTCGCCTCCGTGATGAGCCACGCCGGCGTCTTGTAGAGCGGGTCGGTCGGGTCGGTTTCCGCCGGCCGAGGTCTTGCGCCAAGAATATTTTGCACGTCCGACTCCGTCAGTCCCGGCAGGCCTGACAGTACCAGCGACGGGGCCGTCATCACATTGATCCGCCCGGGACTTTCGGAACTGGTCGATGTCGAAAACTTGTCGAGCAAGATCGGCAGCAATTGTCGACGAGTTGCCGGGTCGTTGAGCGGACTCGGATACTTCACTTTGGGTGAAGTCGGCGTTGGGCCGGGCATTTCGACTTCCGTGTTGATAAGTTCGTAAAGGGAAGAAATTGATCGCGGTCGTGTGTTGTTGAAGTCGAGGGAATCTTTGCTCAGTTTCCCCGATGAGCCGCTTCCACTGCCCCCGGACTGCCCGGATCCACCACTTTGTCCACCACCTCCTTGTGAGCCGCTTCCTTGTCCACTACCACCTTGGGAACCACCGCCTTGTCCACTACCACCTTGGGAACCACCGCCTTGTCCACTGCCGCCGCCTTGTGATCCACCGCCACCTTGACCACCACCGCCGCCTTGGCCACCACCGCCCTGTGATCCGCCGCCTTGCCCCCCGCCGCCGCCTTGTGATCCGCCACCTTGGCCACCGCCGCCTTGTGATCCGCCACCCTGCGAACCTCCGCCCTGTGATCCGCCACCGGAGGAGCTACTTCCGGATGTTGAACTGGTCGTTCGATACGCTATTACGAAGTTGGCCATGTCCTCGCTGAGCGCGCTAGTGATATCGGTGTGTAGCTTCTGGAGATCTGATTCATTGATGCCTCCCCGCGGATTCCCGTCCGCGTCGACATTGACCTCGCGGCTGTAGATCGTGAGATAGGGCAACCAACCGCGATCGAGAACTCCGCTTCCGTCATCTTCGTCGCGGTCGAGAATCCCATTACGGTTGCGGTCGTTGCCGAACAGTAATAGAGGCGTGACGCCGCGGACCAGCAGCAGTTCGTCGATGCTGTCCAGCGGGCCATTTTTGCAGCTATAGGCCGGACTAGATGCCTGATAGCTCGTGTTTTCGGCGCCGCTCGTGCGTGGTTCATCGTCCGTGTCCAACCAGTCTAGAATCGCATCCACTAATTCCTGAGTCATGTTCGGCAAGAGCATAAGCATATCGCCGGCGACTCGGCCACTGCTGTCAATCTGAAGCAATGCGTTGAGATTGATCTTTCCGGATTCATCGATGGCGCCGAGTCGATACAGAGTCGACGTCGTGCCCTCGTCAATGTCAGGCGGGCAGAAAATGCTGAAGCGACCTTGAAGCCGCGCGCCCGCGGACGGATTGACGGCGATGCTTCCAAAGGCGCTCTGGTTGTCGAAGGGATTGCTGTTCAGCGGTGTGGCCGCGAATGTGTCGCGGTTGCTGAGCATGGCGGCGGCGTAATGAATTCCCGAGTCGGCCAATGCGCGCGCTTGGATCGAGCGAACATAGCTGTCCGCTGCCTGGGACTCGGCCATCATGAGGTCACTGAACTGATACGCCGCCAGGGCCAAGAGCACGACAACCACGAGTACGGCCAACAAGACGAAGCCGTTTCGTCTATTTCTCGCCCGTTGATGAAGTGGATGACGCATGGTTCTAACGACTGCTTCCGGTCGATCCTGAGGTGGATGATGCGATTCCGTTGGCGCTCTGGATGGCCACGACGTGACGCACTTGACGATCGGTCGTCGAGCCGGGCATAGTAACCGCCATCTCAATCGAAACGGCGAGCGGCGGACCGAGCGGCGTTGTCCCATCGGCGCCGGCTGCGGTGCCGTCCCAATCGTCGCGCCAGTCGGTTCCGTCGAAAAACCGGAAGGTCAGGTTTTTCACCTCCGGCGCGATGACGAGAGACTCCGCATCCGGCACATCCGGGGGCAAGACACTCATCGCATCTTCGGCAGTCACCAATCGAACTTCCTGCCGGGCCAAACCGCTGCCTGCGATGAACCAGTAAGTAATGCGCCGCAAGTCACAGACTCCCGGCGGAAGCTCCGCGTCGGCGGCCTCACCCGCCAGGACGTTTGGAGGCCGAATCGGGCGGCTGACATAGAGAACGACTTGCGACGTAGTACCTTGAACGCCGAGATTGAATACGACGGCCGGACCGGTGCTTGTAGACGCCGGCCGCGATGAGCCCGATGCTCCGGAGCCGCTGCTGGGAGCCGAAGCGGCGCCGCCAGTGCTCGGAGTCGTGCTGCCACCAGTGGCCGATCCGCCGGAAGACGAGCCTGATGTTGCTGGGGCTGGCGCCGCACACAGATTCCCGGAAATATCGTTGGCGATTCGCGCGATGAGTGAGCGAACCAGCATTCCTTGTTCGACCGCGTCGCGGGATTCTTGAGCGCTACGAAGCTGCACCCGCATGGCTACATAAACCCCGCTGAGAAGGATAATCGCGATGGAGGCGGAGAGAAGGATCTCGATCAGCGTGTAGCCGGGACGGCGATTATTCTTTGAACACCTGATAATCACGGGCGCCCTCCTGAGCTACCGCCCGAGGGAGTGCTTCCGCTGCCGGAAGAAGCCGCACCTGAATCGGTCGTGGCCGGCGGGGCACTGCCGCCTTTCAGCGCGGGGTCGAGCACCATTTGCGTGAGCGAGGTTTCAACGCTCGACCGATCGGAAGCTTGCCGCTTCACGCGGACGGTGACGAGCGATAACCCGGTTATTCCGCTGTCTTGAATGTCCAACGACCATATCCAATCGGGATCCTCTTCGAACGCCTGATCGGTCTGCCCACTGAGCGGAACGACGCCGGCAATCACTTCGGCAAGTTTGGACTGGCAGCGCTGAATCGCCCAGCTCTGTTGCCGCACTTCGGCCGCGCGGTCCATGCTCATCGAGGTCAATGTTCCCAGCCCGACGACGGATAACAGGAACACGGCAAGCGCTACCAACACTTCCAACAGTGTCAGGCCTGCCCGCCGCGTCGTTGTGGTACGAAGTAACATGTTGACCTTGATCGACTAATTGGTCCCGCTCGTGACTACTCCGGTCAGGCCTCGCAACTTGAGCCAGCGCGGCGCGCGCCGGCAGTGAGAATGACGAGTTCCGCATTATCTCGTGCGGTGCCGTCGGGCAAGAACACCACGACCGTGTTCCACGAGCTCACGTCGATGCTTCCCGACGGCGCAGTGGTGTCTTCGGAACCGCCCACACGTTCGCCGGCTTGCGCCGCGCTTGGCGTGCTGAAGCGAACGGTATTCGGCAATGCATCCTCGATTACCAGCGGTTTGTTGTTCGGGTCATTCGACGTCGCAGAAGCGGCGCTGCCCGCCCAAAATTCGCCTACGTCGGGGGCCAATCGATAATTCCCTTTGCCCTGAACTACGCTGAAGCGATAGGGTAGTCCGTCGTTCATCGCTTTGGCACGCGCCTGCGCCCACACACCTCGTACCGTGTCCACCGCCGCCTGGGAACGGAATCCACCAACCATGGACTGGAACGTGGGGAAGCTGACCGCGCCGACGATGACGATAAGCGAAACTACCAGCACTAACTCCATGATGGTGAAACCGGCGCGGCGCTGCTTCCGACGTGGATAGTGTGCCATGGAGTTCTAACTCGCGCCCGCCCAGTTTCCGATGCGCTTTCCGTTAGGCGAATCGACCCAAATATCCGCCTTGAACCCGTTGTTGTTTGGCCCGTTGGGATCGTAGTTATATTGACCGCCCCATGGTGTGCGGAGCGCATCCGAGTCCAAATACGGGTGACCGCTGTCGTCGGGCTGAAGCAATTGCGACAAGTCCGCAGGGTAGTCGTTGTTCTTCAACTTGTAGGATTCGACCGCCAGGCTTAATGCGCGAACCGATTGAGTCGCTTTGGCGATGTGCGCATCTTGCTGATACTTCATGTAGAAGTACGTGCCTCCGCCTACCAGAACCATGATGATGGCAACCACCACCATGATTTCCATCAAGCTGAAACCTTTCCGAACCAAATGATTAGTCTTTCGTACGATCATGGCCGTATCCCTTTACGAGTAACCTTTGGTAAACCGTTTCGTCTTCTTGGCAGGAACCGACGCCTGCCTTCAAACTATCGTTACATTATTGCTTCGCCCATTTTGAACACAGGCATCAATAGGCCGGCGACCACAATGAGCGTCACCGCCGCCATCACCAGGAGCATCATTGGCTCCAAAAGGCGAACGAACAATTCCAGTTGCCGGCTAGTGCGTTTGTCCAGGCCATCGGCGATATTGATTAGCACCGTTTCGAGGCTATTACTTTCTTCACCGACCGCCACCATTTCGACGACATCGCGTGGGAAATAGTTGCATGCAGCCAGCGGCGCCGTGAGTGAATCGCCGGCCGTGATGTTCTCGGCCGACTTCTCGATGGCGTCGGTGAGGACCTTGTTGCCGGTCGAATCCTTGGCGATCCTGAGAGCCTGCAAAATCGGAATGCCGTTATGGAGCAGCGTTCCTAGAATTCGCGTGAATCGTGACAGTGCATAGTTCAGGTAGATGGTGCCCGCCCCAGGGATACGGAGCCGAAAACGGTCCATCTTGAGCCGGCCGCTTGGCGACTTCGCCCAACGCCGAATGAGCAAGACCGCAACCACGACCCCGACGAGAAGAAAAATGCCTTTCCCCTGAAGGAAATGGCTGACGCCGATGATCGCCGTGGTCAGGCCCGGGAGTTGTCCTTTCTCCTCGAGCTTACTGAAGATCGGGGCGAACTTCGGGACGACGAAAACCACCAGGCCCATCAACACGAGGAAACCGACCACGGCAAGGAACGCCGGATACGCCAAGGCGCCGATGACTTTCGCTTTCAGGTCTTCCTGATGCTCGGTGAAGTCGGCGATACGGCGGAGGACGTCTTCCAGAAATCCACCTTCCTGGCCCGCGCGGATCATGCTGACGGTAAGCTCGTCGAATGCCTTCGGATGTTGTGCCATTGCCTCGGCGAGCGCGGTACCGTCGGCCACCTTCGCTCGCACTTCCCGAAGAATTGCGCTCAGCGCCGGCTGGGTGCTTTGGTTTTCGAGAATGTCCAAGCTGCGCAACATCGGCACGCCGGAATGGAGCAAGTCGGCGAGCTGACCGTAAAACGCCGCCATGTAACGGGTGCGGATTCGTCGCTGTCCGAGGCGGCTGCCGAGAGTCGCACCCGCCACTTTCGCCGCTGCGATGCGCACGGGAAATAAACCGCGCGAATCGAGCATGGCCATGACTTCGCGCTCGCTGTTGGCAACGAGGTTGCCGGTGCTGCGCTGCCCGGTGGCCGCCATGGCTTCGAAGGTGAATTCAGGCACGGTTGCTCTCAGATGTTTGCTTAGGGAGGGCGCGGTCCCTAATAAATAGATGCGCCGTCGTGGATTCTGTAGCGCCGGTTAGCTCAAGTCGCCCTGCGTGCTGCGTGCGACCTCTTCGATGGTGGTGATCCCCGTGACTACCTTGCGCCAGCCGTCTTGCCGTAGGGTGAGCATTCCTTCTTTGAGGGCTTGTTTGCGGATCGCGGAGGCGTTCATGCGCTGCACGCACATTTCGCGGATCAAGTCGCCGGTAATCATTAGTTCATAAATGCCGGTTCGACCACGATAGCCGGTTTGGCGGCACGACCGACATCCAGTGCCTTTCCAGAGGTGAACCTTGCCGCCTTGGTTCGGGAAATCGCTGGGCACGTCCTCGGGAGGAACTTCGTACTCGGTTTTGCAGTCGGCACAAATCGTCCGCACGAGCCGTTGGGCCATCACGCCTTCGACAGTGCTCGCCACCAGAAACGGCTCGACGCCCATGTCGATCAAACGCGTAAAGGCGCTCGGTGCATCGTTGGTGTGCAGCGTGCTGAACACCATGTGACCCGTGAGCGACGCCTGAATGGCGCTCTCGGCCGTTTCCATGTCGCGCATTTCGCCGATGAGAATCACATCGGGGTCGTGACGCAGAATGCTACGCAACGCGCCCGCAAACGTCAGGCCGATCTTGGTATGGATCTGAATCTGACTGATGCCTTCGCTTTGGTATTCGACGGGGTCTTCAACCGTAATGATCTTCGTGTATTCGTCTTTGATCTCGTTCAGCGCGCTATAAAGCGTGGTCGACTTCCCGGAACCAGTGGGGCCCGTGACGAGAATGATCCCGTGCGGCAAGTCGAGCAGTTTCTTGAAGATCTGATAGGTGTCGTCGAGCATGCCGACGTTGGCGAGGTTGAACACCATCCGCGTCTTGTCGAGGAGGCGCAAGCATAGCCCTTCGCCGTGGATCATGGGGATGATGGACACGCGGACATCAATCTCTCGGCCTTGGACGCGCATCTTGATTCGGCCGTCTTGGGGCAAGCGCTTTTCCGCGATGTTGAGCCGGGCCATGATCTTCAAGCGACTGACGATAGCGGCTTGAAAACGATTGATCTCCGGCGGAAGCCGCTGGATTTGAAGCAGCCCGTCAACCCGATAGCGAATGCGAAGCGAGCTCTCCTCTTGTTCGAGATGGATGTCGCTCGCCCTTTCGTTAACCGCCTCGACGAGGATTTCGTTGACGAGCTTGACGACCGACGCTTCCTGCGCCATCTTGGCAAGCTCGCTGTCGTCGGCCTCCAAATCCTCGAGGAGTTCCACGTCGCCGCGTTCTTGCACCATCGCCGTGACGGTTTCTCCGCCGACGCCGAAGTGCGTCTTGATTAGCCGCGCGATCTCGCGCGGACTGGCCAAGACGGGATGAACTTGCAAACCGGTGTAAGTTTGAAACTCGTCGAGCGCATAGACATCAAACGGGTTGCCGACCGCGACCACGAGGGTGCCGTTTTCTCGCGCCAGAGGCATAATCGAACGCCGATGGACGAGTTTCTTCGGCATCGACTTGAGGGTGTCCGGATCGACCGTGATCTTAGAAAGGTCGACGACCTCCATGCCGAACTCTTCCGCCAGCGCGGCGAGGACGTGCTCTTCTTTGGCGAAGCCCTGTTCGATCAGGATTTCGTGAATGGGCTTCGCCGGCGCGGCAGCGTGTGCCGCCGCGATCCGGGCGAGATCGGCTTCCTTCGCCAAACCTTGAGCGACGAGATGTTGCGCTAGTTGCATGCTGGTTCGCTGGTTGAATCGGAGGCGGGACGTTGCGTTGTCCCGAAATGGGGATCTGTCCTTTGCCGCCTCTTCCAAAGGGCCGGGGCAAGATAAATAAGATAGCACGATAAATTCGGAATGTCTATCTGCAGCTAACGCATCGCAGACCAAAACTGTTGATTCTCTGCGTACTCTGCGAACTCTGCGGTTAAGCGAAACCGCAGAGATCGCAGAGATCGCAGAGAAAATGCGGCGTACAACGTTGCCCCGCCACTTGCTAAAGGTAAAGATGTCAGCGATAATTCCCGAAGGCTTATAGGGGGGGCGGCCGTAACCGTTTATGCGGATGAGGTGCGCCATGCAGATTGCGTCAAGAAACATGAGAAAACAGTTTCTACCTTTTGGAGCAGTTGCGCTCGGCGTGTTTGCCTGGACGGGGCTCGCGCATGGGCAAGGCTCCAGTAGGCCCAGCGGGTCGTCGGGTGGTTCCGGCGGGTCGTTCAGCGGGGGTTCTTCGTTCTCCGGAGGCTCCTTTAGCGGTGGCAGTTCTTTTTCCGGCGGTTCGTTCAGCGGCGGCTCGTCGTTCTCCGGCGGTTCGTTTTCCGGCGGGCAGATGTCGGGTGGCAGCTTCTCCAGCGGCTCGATGATGGGCTCGACGGGAACTACCGGTCGTTCCATGTCCGGCGGTTCGGGCAACATCTACTCCGGCGTTTCTTCAAGTAATCCATTTCGAGATTACTACCAGAATCCACTTACGCTGGGTCTTCAGTTATCCGGGTCGAATTCCAGCTCAACCTCCCGGACGACCGGCTCGTCTACGAACTTTGGCACGCCGACCTACGGCACGCTCACCACGACGAACCAAAGCTCACTTAACACGGGAATGAGCGGCGGTGCAAACGCCGCATTCCAGCCGGCCGGCAATACCTCGGGCTTGAAAGTCCTCAACGTCAGCGCGGGGTCGCCACCCATTCCGCCGCCACCTATTCATGTTCATGTGGGACGAATGGTTACGGACGCACAAACGGCACTTGCCCGCACCAGTGGCATCGCATTCAAGGACGGGATCCAGGTAACCGCGGAGGGCGCCACGGTTGTGTTGCGCGGCACGGTCAGCGATGAAGCGGACTGGCGTGCCGCCGAGTACGCGCTCCGCTTTACCCCTGGAATCCGGGAAGTACGGAACGAGTTGGTCGTCAGCCCACGCCGTCCTGGTACCGTGCGCGGTCCATGATGACTCGAAGAGGAGTTTCGCAACGTGGCGGATGCAACCGAGGAGCTTAAGAAACCCGTCGAAGGCGGTGACGGAGTTTGGGTGATTCGGGGCGGCGACAGCTGCCGAAGTTGGAACAACATCCGTTATCGCACCGGCTTGTCGGGCAAAAACGTCCCCGCCAAGAAGCTCTCCATGAACGTCGCCACGATTCCACCCGGCGGCGTCGCCTTCGCACACATCCATGTTGACTTCGATGTCATGCTCTACATTCTGCACGGCCGAGTGCGGCATGAATACGGCCCGGGCTTGAAAAAATCGGTCGAGAACGAGGCAGGGGATTTCATCTACATTGAGCCCGGCGTCCCGCACGAGGTGTTTAACGTCAGCGATTCTGAGCCTGTCGTCGCCGTGGTCGCACGCTCCGATCCAAGTGAGTGGGAAAACATCATCAACTACGACCGCAACAGCGGTGAATAAAACGCGCGAAGCCGCAAGCGGCAGTGTATGGCAAACCGACCGCGACCTTCGCTAGCCGATTACGTTGCTATCGCGCTCAGCCCTGCGCTCATCATGACGTTGGTCGGCAGCCTCGTTCTCTTCTTGCTCGAGCTTTTCTATGGCGGCCGGTACGAAGGCCGCATGCAGTGGATACTGTTTTCGTTCGTGTTCTGCGCCGTGCTGATCGCGCGCATTTCCATGACTCCGGAGATTGCGGCGCGGGCGCCGCTTTACGGCATCGGACTCGGGTTGGTTGTCTGGTTCGCGCTGGGCAAGTTTGTGGAGTTCCCTCCCGACACGCCGCTCGCCACCTTCAGTTGGGCCATTAACCTCGGGCTCATTGCGCTCATCTGGTGGTCCGCGCACAAACTCACATGGGATTGCACCTACATCGATGAAACCGTGGACGCATCCGGCGCAGGCTTGTTAGAGACCACGGGCTTGGAAGCCGGTGATGGCGTGTCAACGGCCGCAGAGGAACCGATTGAAGCCGAACCAGAGGGAACGGGCTGGTGGTCGCGGTACATGGCCTATCGTGAACGGCAAAGCCGCCGGCCGCACTCGCCGGGAGTGTGGATCGTCTATTTTTCTCTCGCGGCACTACCGCTTTTCGGACTCGGGCAGACATTGATTTCGGTGGAGGACACCGAGGTCCGACAGTGCGCGTTCTGGTTCATGGCCGTTTATGTTGCCAGTGCCCTCGGCTTGTTGTTGTCGACGAGCTTCCTCGGGCTTCGGCGTTACCTCCGTCAGCGCAATCTGCAAATGCCTGTTTCGATGACCACCATGTGGCTGGGAATCGGCGGAGCGCTGATCGCGGTGTTGTTGGTCGTTGGCGCCCTCTTGCCGCGGCCGAATCCGGAATATTCCCTCATCAGCCTCACGAAGCTAGGCTCAGCTGACCGCGAGGCGTCGAAATACTCACCGGGTGGTGATGAACCCGGAAAGGGTGGCGGCAGAGCCGGTTCCCAAGGCGCCAAAGACGGGCAGGGCAACGCATCCGGTAAGAGCGACGACGCCGGCGGAAAAGGGCAAGGAAGCAAGACCGGGTCGGAACAAGGTAAGGCCGAGAACAGTGACGGAAAAGGAAAAGACGGATCGGATTCCGGCTCTCAACCGGGGAAGGGGAAGGACCAAGCCTCGCAAAAAACCAGTGACAGCCAAAAGCAATCTTCGTCTCAGGATCAAAAATCTGGCAGCGAAGAAGCGAAAGGCGAAGCCGAAAATGCGGACGGCTCATCGGGCGATTCAAGTTCGCTTCAACCGCTGGGGCAGGTGTTCTCGAAGCTCTCCCAGTTTCTGAAATGGATCGTCTTCATACTCGTCGGGATTATTGTTGCGTTCTTATTGATTCGCGCGATGTTGCGCTTCTTAGCTAACTTCAGCGGATGGGCCAAAGGAATTCTTGCCGCTCTGGAACGACTGTGGCGCAGCCTCTTTGGCTGGCTCACACCGAGCGCACTCCATGCGGAGACTGCTGAACGAAGTGCTCCAACTCCTCGTCCGCGACCGTTTTCGTCGTTCGCTAATCCCTTTCACAGCGGCACGGCGAGTTCACCGGAGGAAGTGGTCCGTTATAGTTTCGAGGCTCTTGAGGCGTGGGGATATGAAAGAGGCGTGTCTCGCCAGGATGATGATACGCCTCTAGAGTTCGCTGACCGAATTGGCTTTGAGCAATCCGAGTTGGCCAATGTGGCTCGTCGACTAGCAGCGCGATATGCGCGGGCAGCTTACGGGCGCGGCAAGCTGCCGCCCACTGCGTTAGACGCAGTCAAACAATTCTGGCAGAAAATCGAGTCACTGGACCATGCGCCGGCGGTTTCTTGACTCCGGCATTGATGTATACCCAACAGACTCAAACGCGTGCGCTACCGGGAGTTTCGCATCGTTCGTAAGACGATACGCGGCGCTACATTTCGTATGAACGGCGTCGATCGTGGCGGGGACACGACGATCCGGTCCAACTTGCCGCTAATCCCCTCGGCGACCGTGTCGCTTACCAGCAACGAGTGAGTCCCGGCCGTCCAGAACACGACAGTCAGCTGTTGCACGCCGTAATCGCTTTTTGTGAATGTGTAAGTTGCCGGCAGCGTCGCGTTCGAGTCCGTACTCGAAAAACTGACCGTGCCTTCATAATCCCGGACGACATTTCCGTAGCTGTCAACGGCGGCGATCAGAAACGTGCTGGGAGAACCCACAAAAATCGGTGACGACAGATTAACGATCGAGAATGTCGTCGCTGGCCCGGGCTTCACCACGAGCTGTTTCGCCGCACTCGGAATCGTGCCGAAGGAGTCAGACACGAAGATCGACTGCTGACGCGAAGTCTTGAAGACAACCGTAAACTTCCGCATCCCGCCGTCGGCCTCAGTGAACGTGTAGCTCGCGGGTAATTGCGCTTTGCTATCGCTGCTGTTGAACGAGACTGTACCTGTAAAGTTCGGAACCGTGTCGCCGTAGATGTCCTTGGCGGCGACGGTAAAGGTGTAGGACGTGCCTGCCTGAACCGGCGTGCTCATGCCGGTGATTTGCAAAGTGGACACCGGGCCAGGGTTAATCGGCTTCAACAGAAATGCGTGTTGACCATTCGGACCGTAGCCGGAGCCGATAATCTCGCCGTTGTCACCCACGGCCGTCGCGACGCTGTAGAACCATCCGGACTGCGACTTGGGATAGACGTCGTTCAGGTTGAACATCTTCCCGTTGAAATAAACATATGCATGCGCTTTGAAGTGAATCGTGGAGGTACCAACGACTTGTGCGAAACGATTAATCCCCTGGCCGGCAGACCCACGGCTCAGCGGCAAACCACCGAGGCTCTTCATCTCGCCGTTGTCCCAGAGAAACGCGTAGTGTGAATCGTCAACAGCCGCGACTTTGGCTTTGCCGATCACCTGACCGTACTGGTTAATGCCAAGACCCGTGCTGCCGGCGCCGCCCGGTAGCGTCCCAAGGTCGTGCATTCCTTCGGAATCCCAAAGCGTTGCATGGGGAGAGAACTGCCCGGGGATGGTATCGCTGTATCCGGCCGCCTGACCGTGGTCGTTGATGCCGTAGGCCGAGCTAACATCGCCGGTCAGTTTGCCAAGATCGGTCATCACGCCGTCGTCCCAGAGGAAGGCGTGCGGCAAGTCGTCGGGCAGGGCCGCCGCCCAACCGACGATCTGACCGTGATTGTTGATGGCGTTGGCTTGGCTGGAACTTCCGCCGAGCGTCCCAAGGTTCGTTATGGCGCCGTGGTCCCAAAGCACGCCTTTGAGGGTGCCGTCCGGCATGTACGATGCCCCGACGATTTGCCCGGCGTCATTGATACCGTATGCGAAACTGTGCATGCCACCGGGCAGCGTTCCGAGGTCGCTCATCACGCCGTTTTGCCAAAGAAAAGCGTGCGTGACATCGTTGCCGGGCATGTACGAGAAGCCGGCGATTTGCCCGGATGAGTTAATGGCCGTGGCGTAGCTGTATGTGCCGCCCAGCGTGCCGAGATCGGTAACGGCGTACACACTCGGGAGACTGCGGTCTTCCAGCGGTTCGAGCGCAAGGCGAAAGGTGTTCCGATTGCGGGCGAGTTTTCGTGCGAGCATCGGCAGACCCTCTGTTCCACGAGGCGTGCGAATCCAAGCCCAATGATTGTAACCGATGGAAATGGTGGATTTCCACTATTTTACGGGTCTCTTCTGCGTTTGTTCGAACGCGAAGAAGAGTAGGATTAAGATGAAGACTAAGAGTAGGATGGTGACCAAGAGCAACAGAAATATCAGGATTGATTCCAGTCCTCATCCTACTCTTGCTCTGGCTCTAGTCCTACTCGTACTCTTAGTCTTCCTCTTACTCTTCTTCCTCTTCCGGGAACTGGCTGGTTCAGCATCTCACGGACGTGCTAAGTAACATTGACTGGCATCCATGCCCCTGTAACGATAAGACAAAAGGGTGTACCCGCCGCGACGAACTGTTTCGTCATTGACGCCCGGTAAACGGAACCCGATGTCCAGTCAATCGCTTCGAACGAACACCGGCGTCGGCCACCATCGTAGGGAAAAGATGCGGATTTGGTGCGTTTGTCTCGGTGTTGGGTTATTGATCTCGGGTTGCCGGGACGACAACGGCATCACGCGGTACACGGCGCCGAAGTCGGATAAGGCGGGAACAAAGGCGAATGTGCGTTTGTTGGCCGCGATCCTCCCGAGTGCAGACGCCACCTGGTTCCTCAAGTTTACGGGCCCAGCGGCGGTGGTCGAACAACATGCTCAGGAACTGGAGAACTTCGTTCGCTCCGTCCGATTCACAGGAAAGGACAATCCTCCGATTGAGTGGCACGTCCCGCCGGCCTGGCAAAAAGGGCCGGATTCGGGGAGCCGCTACGCCACATTCCTGACGTTCGAGGATAACGCGGCGGAACTGTCTATCACGAAGCTCGGCAAGGAAGCCGGCAGCTTACTCGCGAATGTGAATCGGTGGCGGCAACAAATGGGATTGATGAGATTAGAGGATTTCGAACTGGACGCGGTTACGAAACCGATGACGGTAAGCGGAGTGGCCGCAACTTGGGTCGACATGAGCGCGCCGGGGAGGTGAGGCAAGGAACATGGGCTCGTATGTAAATGGATATGAAGCTCCCGGCGCCAACGGCGGCGGTTCGCGCACGGGAAAGCCGACGGGTCTACCATATCTCGCGCATCAGGCTATTTCGCTGCTGGCATCATTGCGACTCACGGTCATCCTGTTCGTTTTCTCGATCTTGTTGATTTTCATAGGCACGCTCGCACAGATCAATTACGGCCTGTACACGGTCCTTCACGACTACTTTCGCACCACGATCGCCTGGATTCCGTACCAGCTATTTGTTCAATTCGGTCAGATCTTTCTTGGATTCCCGAAGACGTGGGACGTCGCCGGCACGTTTCCTTTCCCTGGCGGAAAGGTGATCGGCAGCCTCCTGCTCATCAACCTTTTGGCCGCCCACCTGGTGCGATTCAAGCTTAGTTGGAAGCGTTCGGGCATCTTGCTTATCCATTCGGGATTGGTTGTCCTGATGCTCGGCGAGATGATCACCGCCTCGTACTCGGTCGAAGCCCGAATGGTACTGCCGAAGGGTGCGTCCGCAGATTTCGTCGAAGAGCACCAGGCGTTCGAATTGGCCGTGGTCGATTCCTCGGGTTCGGGTGCCGATAACGTCGTCTCCATTCCTGCGTCGCGGCTGCGAAAAGGTGGATTGATTCAGAGCGACATGCTTCCCTTCGACATCGAAGTGCAAAGCTACTTGATGAATTCCGCGCTACAGGATGCTCGCCCCGGCGTAGCGAATCCTGCGACCGTCGGCTTCGGGCGAGATTGGGTCGCGGTGCCGCTACCGGAGGAAAGCGGCACTTCCATGCAGCGCGAGGACGTGCCGTCTGCATACCTCACGATCAAAGACAAGGCGACCGGTCGGGCGATGGAGACGCTGCTTTTGACCGGCTGGTTGACGTATCGTTACGACATGCCGCAGCGGCCGCAGCAAGTGACGCAGGACGGAAAGACCTATGATCTTTACCTCCGCCACAAGCGAATCTACAAGCCGTACACGGTGGAGCTTCTGGAATTCCGCCATGACGTCTATCCCGGAACGGACATTGCTAAGAACTACTCCAGCCGGGTCCGAGTCACCGACCCAACAGAAAATGAAGACCGCGAAGTCGTTATTTGGATGAACAATCCGCATCGCCACGCCGGCGACACGCTTTATCAGTCGGGAGTGCTGGGAGGCGGTGGCACGATCCTACAGGTCGTGCGTAATCCGGGATTGGAACTGCCTTACGTTTCATGCGTGATGGTGGCATCCGGCATGATCGTGCATTTTCTGATCCATCTCGTTGGTTTTCTGCGGCGAAAGATTGCAACACGCGCGGAGCCGGAAGAATTGACTGGCTTCTCGCGCCTTGTGCCAGGACTGGTAATGGGCCTGGCCGGGTTGTACTTGGTTATGGCGGCGATGCCTTCGCCTACGCCAGCCGGTCAAACAGACTTTGCCGCGTTTAGCAGGCTTCCCGTCATGGACCGCGGACGGATCAAACCCCTCGACACAGTGGCTCGAGTTGACTTGATGGTCATTTCCGGCCGCCAGGTGCTTCGTGACCCCAACGGCAAGGAAGTGACTGCCGTTAAGTGGCTGCTCGATGTTTTGACCAGCGAATGGGGGTTCGAAAACCACGCCGCGTATCGGGAAAAGGCGTTCCGGATAGATAATGATCAGCTGTTGGGCATGCTTGGTCTCGAAATGCGGCCCGGTAAGTATCGGTACGCGCTCAATGAGTTCCGTGGAAAGCTCGATGTGCTGGATCGCGAATACGCGCGCGCCCGCAACCTTGAAGCCAAGAAACGCGAAGTATTCGACCAGAAAGTCGTTGAAGTTCATGACCACATACGACTGTTCATGGAGTTGGCATCACTTAACGATTTGTTGATGATCCCACCGACGACAGCGGAGAAGAATTGGCAAACGTTGATAGGATCGCTACGAAGCGATGCATCCATTCGGCAGGCGCTGGCCGACGAAAAGTCTCCAGAAAAGATCTTGCGGAGTTACCGCGACCTGGGCCGGGAATTACCACCGGCGGTCGCCTACCTGGCAATGTTCAAAGCCTACGCGGGCAACAAGGCCGACGAATTCAATCGATTGGTGGCCGATTACCATGCCCAACTCGAAAAGGTAATGCCGGAGGTGATGCGGACGGCGAGGTGGGAGGCGTCATTCAACCATTTCGCACCGTTCTATCATTGCGCGGTGCTTTACGCGGGTGTCTTTTTGCTAGCGTCCATGTCCTGGCTGACATACACCGTGCCGCTCCGGTGCGCCGCGTTTTGGCTTGCGATTCTGACCCTGGCGGTCCACAGCGCCGCGCTCATCATGCGGATGTACCTTCAAGGTAGGCCGCCTGTCACCAATCTCTATGCGACCCAGGTTTTCGTCGGCTGGGGCTGTCTGGTGATGGCTCTCGTACTGGAGTGGTTGTTTCAAAATGGCATCGGGTCGATGGTCGCGGCCGTTCTTGGTTTCTCAACGATGCTTATGGCCAACCATTTGGCGGGTGGCGGCGATACGCTTGACATGATGCAGGCCGTGCTTGACACCAATTTCTGGCTCGCCACGCACGTAACCATCATCAACTTTGGCTATGCGGCAACGTTGGTTTCGGGAGCGCTCGGAGTGCTCTACGTTCTTCTCGGTGTGTTCACACCGTGGTTTACACCCGAGCTGGCGAAGGCGATGAGCCAAAAAATATACGGCATGGTTTGTTTCGCGGTGTTGCTAACCTTTACCGGTACCGTGCTTGGCGGCATCTGGGCCGATCAATCGTGGGGTCGGTTTTGGGGATGGGATCCGAAAGAGAACGGCGCGTTGATCTTAGTGATTTGGAACGCCCTTATTCTCCACGCCCGCTGGAGCGGGATGGCGAAACAGCGAGGAGTCGCCGTCCTAGCCATTGCCGGAAACATGCTTACGCTTTGGTCATGGCATGGAACCAACCAACTTGGCGTCGGATTGCATGCCTACGGCTTCAATAGCACGCTGGCACAGATTCTTGTCTGGTGTTGGCTTGGCCACCTGCTGGTGATTGGCGCGGGATGCTTGCCGCCGAGATATTGGCGTAGCTTCGCGGCCACGCCTTCCAAGCGTATCCAGCCAACGTTGAATGAAGCGAGTTGATGTTTAGCCGCCGCTCTCGGAACGGCGCGGATTCCGCGCCGCTCCGAGAGCGGCGGCTAAACAGAATTAGTTGCCACCCGGCGGCGCGGCGGGGGCCGGCGTGCCGAGCGGTGCTTCGACGGCCTTCATGGTCGCTTCGCCGGGCTTGACGACCGGGGCCATGGTGTCGAGAGTTGACAGCTCGCCTTTCTTTCCCTTAATCACGGCGAGTGTCTTGAGCACGTCATCCGAAATCGACTCCGTGACGTAGCGGACCGAACCGTCGGCCATGATGATGTGTGTGCCGCGTTTGCCCTTGCCCTTCGGGGGCAAAAACGCCTCGATGGAGTTCTTCTCCGCCATCCCGCGAACGGTTGTGCCGCCGCCGGACATCCAGGGCACGTGGCTTGACGGCGGGACTTGAATCAAAAGAATCGTCCGCGCCAGGTTCTCGATTTCGGAAAGCCGTGTTGGACGATCGTAGGCAAAGATGCCGCGCTTCGGATCATTGATGTCGTGGAGCGTGGCGTCGAGGCCGATACCGGCGATTCCCACGTAGCTCGTCGCGGCGACGTCCGGCCCAACGCCCGGATACTTCACATACCAACTTCGGTGCGGTGCATCCGGAGCAAGAAACTCCGGAATCAGCGTGCTGGCAACGTTGATATTCTCCGAATCACTCCACGAACGTTTGAAGTCGATGCGGTCGTAGGTCTGTTCGTGGCCGAGATACGGCAGTAGTTCGGCCATCCAGCTAATGCGTTGGTGCGGGGCCCAGGGTCGCTTGAATCGCGCGGCGGAGGCATCGCGCTTGGCGGCGCCCTGTGGAAATCGTTCTTCTTTTTGCGTGTAGGACTTGATCGCAGCGCCCAGACGCGTCGCCTGGGGATTCGACGATGCCATCTCCAGTTCGCCGTGACCGCGCGTGAGGTACGGCTTTGCCGTGTCGAAAAGGTAGTCGATGAACTTCTGTTCGAGATCGAAATCGAACTCGCCGACGATGTTTCGGCCGTTCTGTTTCAAATTGATGGTGATGCGGGCATCAGCCAAGGCGTCGGGGATTTCGCCGGGCGTGCCGGGCTGTCCTGGTTGGGCCGGGTTACCCGGTCCGGGAGCAGGTGGCATTTCGGGGGGTGGCCCGCCGCCTTTGCCGCCTGGACCTCCGGGTGCAGGACCGGGGCCGGGCTGCGAACCTGGAGCTCCTTCGACCCGCTCGCCGGGCTTTGCGACTTCGCCCGTCTTGAGTTTGACCTTCTTGGCGAGGAATGCCAGCGGCGTTAGTTGTGTGATAAGTTGATCGAATCGGCCTTTTTCCTCGCCGGCCGCTTGTTCATTCTTGCACTGCCAAACCGCCATGCCGACGATGCGTTCCTTGCCGCCGGGCCAATGCAGGGACGCGCCCGCAGCGACTATGTTGAGAACCTCACCCGCCTCGCCGAATTCGCCTTTGTAATCGATGACGGAGCTGAACAAGTACGGCTTGTTCGTCTCGACCGTATCAAGCACGGCCTTCAAGTTCGGCTGAATCGTCCGATAGTTGCCGCTGACAATAACGGGCGTGGTTTCTTGGCCGCCGAAGCCTCCTGGTTGCTGGGGCGAGCCGTCCGGGTTCGTTCCGATAATGGGATCCTGGGGCTTCGGCTGACCTTTCACGTCCAGGAAGCGCTTCATCGGTACGAGGTCGCCGAATACAAGCGTCTGCGGATCGTGCAGTCGCACTAGTATCGGCGTGCTGCGGACGACGGAACTGTAGTAATCCTCAGGGAGGAACGAATCCAGCGCCTCCCCGAAGTTCGTGTGCGACTGGAAGAAGTCTTGCCCGGCATACGGGCTGCCCTGGGCCGGCGTCAAAGCCAGCGCCTTCTTGACGTTGTCGAACGGCACGGGCTTGTTGGTGCGGACATACACCATGATCCACGGCGGCGACAGACTTCCCGATGCGATCACGTGTTCGATTGCCTCGACCGGAAATCCAAGGGTGCGTTGCACGGACGCATGATCGAACGCCAGGTGGCCCATCGGGTTCTTGAGGGCTTCCGCCATCGGAATGTTCAAGACAAACTGCGTCTCGTTCAAAAGCATGTTGCTGATCGGACTGCCGCTAAACGATGACAACCCCGGCGGCAGTGTCGGCGTCCCGGCCGCGGGAACCTGAGTTCCGCCGGGAGTAGTGTCTTGTCCCTCAACTTTGGGAATGACTGGATTGGTATCGCTTGGAACGACATCGGGCGTTGTCGGAACGGTCGGCGCGGGGCTCGGCGGTTGAGGCGACGACGTCGTATTCGACGCGACTTGTTTCTTCGGCTCTTCCTTGAAGAACACGAAGTAGGCGGCGATGGCGAGTGCGGAAATGGCCACGACACCCAGGACGGCGCCGACGACTACCTTGTTGTTGCCTGAATCGGATTTCTTTTTCTTGGGTTTGGTGGCGTCGTCGTCGTCACGCTTGCGACCTGGCGCCGTCTTCGCCTTGGGACCGGCTTTTCCGTTGGCGGCTTTGGAGCCCTTTGCCGTGGGCGGAGGGGCGTCGATTTCGGGGTCTTCAACCAGGAACGGATCACCGCAGCGCGGGCACTTGATTCGTTTCCCGAACTGGGCCTCCTTGATCGGAATCAGGGCGTCACAGTTCGGACATTGTTGTTTTACGCCGGTTTTCGCAGCCATGATAAGTAGTCTCCGCGAGCGTGACAGGATTCCCTTATGATAATCGCCCGCAAGGCGTTCGCAAAACCGAATTTCGGCGCTGCTCGGAATGAGTGCAGCACTTCATCACGGATACTTACGCGGGGATGAGACAAATCCGCATTCTATTCGGCTTACCGAAATGCATGACCTGTCGTAGTCGAGATGACCTCTAACGACTACCGAATGTCAGGAGCGATAAGCTGCATTTGGACCCCAGCCGGGAGATTGTAAGCGCCCGGCGGAATGAGGAATTTTTCCTTCGGAATCAGATGAAGCGGAAGGTTGTAAATACGTGGCACGTCTTTACCTTCCCGGTAGTCTTTGTACTCCATCACCGCATTCTCTAGCGCTGGGATGAAGTTACCTTCCTTATCCAAGGTCCCCTTGATAAGCCGCCCGGATCGAAATTCGTAAACGGGCTCGTTTTCGCGCAATGGAAAGTTGAGCCGTCTATAGCCTGGCCCGCTATAGGGCATGTTGCCTTTTAGCGGCGCCACATTCCGAAACGGATGAAAATTCCCGGCGCGATCTAGTTCACCGAAGATCGTAAAACCATTCCGCAACATTCCAACCTGCACACCGGGGGCGTTGCGATTGATCGGAGGCATGACCTCTTGCTGGGCAAATGTCTGGCCCCAACTGAGACACAGGCATCCGCACGATAGCGAGACGCTCACGAGAAAATTTCGCATTGTGTTCACCCTTTCCGAGCTTGCTTTACGCCTGCCGGTTGGAATAGCGCGCTAAGCCGCAAGCGGCATTAGGCCATGTTCATGCTGAGGAGGAATTCCGCGTTCGATTTGGTCTTGCGCAGCCGATTGGTCAAAAGCTCCATGGCTTCCACCGGGTGCATGTCGGCCAGAACACGCCGTAAGGTGCGCACCCGTTCGACTTCCTCGGGATGCAACAGCAGCTCTTCCTTGCGAGTGCCGGAACGATTGATGTCGATGGCGGGCCAGACGCGCTTGTCGACAAGCCGCCGGTCGAGGTGGAGTTCCATGTTGCCGGTGCCTTTGAACTCTTCAAAGATCACTTCATCCATCCGGCTGCCGGTGTCAACCAGTGCAGTGGCGAGAATGGTCAGGCTGCCGCCTTCTTCGACGTGTCGGGCAGCGCCGAAGAAGCGCTTCGGCTTCTGCATGGCGTTCGAGTCCAGACCGCCGGACAGCAGCTTGCCGCCGCTTGGGGCCTCGGTGTTGTGCGCCCGGGCCAAGCGCGTGATGGAATCGAGCAAGAGCACGACGTCTTTGCCGTGCTCCACCAGTCGTTTTGCTTTCTCCAACGCGATTTCGCTGACGTGAACGTGTTCCGAAGATGGTTCGTCGAACGTGCTGGCCACCACTTCCGACATCGGCCCCGACACACTGCGCAGCATATCGGTGACTTCTTCCGGACGCTCGTCGACGAGCAAGACGATGATGTACGCCTCGGGGTGGTTTTGCTTCACCGCGAGGGCGATTTTCTGCAACAGAATGGTTTTGCCCGCGCGCGGCGGCGAGACGATCAAGCCACGTTGTCCTTTTCCAATGGGTGTAACGAGGTCGACGACGCGCATCGCAAGTTCTTCGGCGGTGGTCTCCAGAACGAGGCGATTTTCCGGATGCAACGGCGTCAGGTCTTCGAAGACGGTGCCGCGTGGCCTCTCGTCAGGAGAGTGTCCATTGACGATTTCGACCTGCATGAGGGCGAAATTGTCCTGGCCCTCGATCGGTAAGCGAATGGGTCCTTCGACGATGAGGCCGGTGCGCAGGCCGAGCCGCCGAATCTGGCTGGGCGAGACGTATATGTCTTCGGGAGATGCCAGGTAATTATGGGCAACGCTTCGGAGGAAGCCGTAGCCATCGGGAAGAACTTCCAGAGTTCCCGAGCCGCGCACGATGAGGCCGCGTTCGATTTGGTGTCGGACAACGGCGGCGATGAGTTGGCCGCGATTCATGCCCGTGTGTTCGGCGACGCCTTCCTTTTCGGCGAACGCGAAGAGCTTCGGCATCGGCAACCGATACAGGTCGTCCAGCCGAACCGACGGTGTGCCTGGCGGAGGCGGCGTCATGGGTGTGGCGACATGGGCGACATCGGGACCACCGCGCCGCGGCGGCCGCTTTCTCGTGACGTTCCCCGCCCCTTCGTCGCTACGAGCGACGGCCATGGTACTTCCTCCTCGATGATGATGTGGCTTATGAATGAGATTATTCCAAAATGGAATTCCTGAAACGGACTGACCGCCCGATGGACGAAGCCGGAAGCCATCTCTCGTCCCGGCTACCAAACCTGAAACCCAGCAGATTTTGTTTCCCGAAGGAAACCCGAAGACGCTCACCCGAGCGTAAAAAGGTGGAGCGAGCCGACGGTCCGCCTCCCCAAACCGGGAGTGTCTGCCCGGCCGGTATTCTAAGCAATCGGCACAACTATTGCCAGCGCCAATTTCACGGATTTCCAAAAGTAACCGGCACACCGGCCGAACGTGACGGAAACGCCGAACGGACGGCTGCCCCATTGCCCTGGCGCATTACGGTCCTTGGTATGGTTAGATAGTCGGCGATGAACGGTGAACTTCCCACTCCGGCTTTCTGTCTTTCTTCGGGCACATCAACAAACTTGAAAGGAGTTGTCAATGTCCGTCGCTCTCCCCAAACTTCGTGTTGGCGATCCGATCCGCCATGATTCCATCTCCATCTTTCCGTTGTTCGCGAATTCCAATGGCGCCGTTGACTATCAACTCGCCGAAGAGGCCGTGGCCGACCAATCGGTGACGATCACCGAGGTCAGCGAAGCCGGATCGGTTCCCGAGTTGTTGGTCGAGAACCGGTGCAAACGCCGCATTCTATTCCTTGAAGGCGACGAGCTAAAAGGCGCGAAGCAAAACCGGGTGTTGAACACATCGGTGCTCATCGCGGCGCTTTCGAAAAACAAGATACCGGTTTCTTGTGTCGAGCGCGGCCGTTGGCGATTCACATCTGGGTCCTTTGGCTACAGTGGCACCAGCTCGCCTTTCAATCTGCGATCTGCCCTCAAAGGCGCCGTCGCTCGGTCGCTTCGTGCCAACCTCGGACATCGTTCAGATCAAGGTGAAGTTTGGGGCGAAGTCGCGAAGTTCCAGGCATGTCTGGACGTTGCGTCTCCCACCGATGCGATGGCGGACGCATACGAAACCTACGGTGACCGCCTGAACCAATTCCGGGAGAAAGTGAAGTACATCAATGGCGCAAACGGCCTGGCCATTGCCGTCGGCGAACGGCTGACGTCGATCGATGTGTTCGACAAACCCGAGACCTGCGAAAAAGTCTGGCCGCGCTTGTTATCCGGCCTGCTCTTCGAGATCGTGAAACCCGAGAAGCCTGACACCGAATTGACAAGCCGCGACGTCGAACAGACACTCGACAGGATAGCCGACCTGAACTGGCAACAGACCGATGCGGTCGGCGACGGCATCGAATACCGCGCCGAATCGGAACGCGGCGATCACGCATCATCGCTGGTGCTGGACGACACAGTCGTGCATGGAAGTTGGATTGCAGGTCGCGGCTAGCATGCCCGGAATCTAGTGCATTGTCAAACCATTGATTTCGTCGGGTGGCACGCCCTGAGTCCGCGAAGGGCGTGGCCGGCAATCCACGCCCGTCAAAGACTCCGGGCGTGCCACCCATAAGTTTGACAGAACACTAGTGGGCTATGCTTCGATTAGTGCTAAGCAACTTTCCGCAAATCGGCGTCGGCGAGTTTGTCCTCAAGCTATTCGTCGTACCGACGCTGACTTGCCTGGCGGTTCTGCTGCCGGTGGTCTTCGTCTGGCGGGCAATCGCGCCGCGCTTTGGACGCCGGTGGCTCCATTCCCGTCTGCGAGCTCGGTATCTCACGATGAGCCGAGGGAAACTATGCTTCGTCATTGCCTTCACCGGCAATCTGATGGTAGTGCTCATGTGGCTCCCCGTGTTACAAGTACCACCCGGCTCCGGAATTAAACCGATGGCTCACGTGTTTTTCAGCCTGGTGATCAATGTGATAACGGGGATGATGTGCCAGCGCGTTGTGCGTGACGAGCGTCGTCCGGAAGGTTCTCGAACGCTCATCACAGCCGCATTCGTGTTATGCCTCACTCCATTCATAGCTGGAATATTTCTGATGCATATGATTGCCGCTATTCGTAATCTGGAATTTGGTTATTGGTACCCTTCGTCTTAGTGAAACGATTGTGGATGGAGTTCCGAACATGACGCTCCGGGTTTTGATCCCAACCTTGGCCTTGTTCTGCATACCACCGGCGTCATCGGGTGCACAAGCGCCTGATGTTGCCGCACAGCGTGCGGCAATGAAAAAGCTTGACTTCCTCTTCGGTCAGTGGAAAGGCGAGGGCTGGATGGAGTTTATCCCCGGCCAGCGGCGACCGTTCAAGGGAACCGAAAATGTCCAGTGGAAACTCGACAGCATTCTCCTCGTCATCGACGGTCTGCACCGCGGAGAGGTGGGTGGAAAACCGGATGTGGTTGTGCAGCACGCATTTGCCATTGTTTCGTATGACGACAAGGCCAAACGCTACCGATTCCAAGGGTTCACCACTCGTGGCAATCACGAGGATACCGAGGCAAAGGTGAGTGATGGCCAGCTGATATGGGGGATGAAGATTGCCCAATTTGGAGACGTGCGTTACACCATCAAGCTCGACGATAAGGGCCGTTGGTTCGAAATCGGTGAGGTGTCGAGCGACGGTGGCGAATGGCGGAAGTTCTTCGAGATGACGCTCGAGCGCACGGACAGCCCCGACGGCAAAAACAAGGTGAAAGAAGATCTCGCCAAGCTTCAGGGCACTTGGAGTTTTGAAACTCTCGAAGTGGAAGGGGAGAAAGTCCCAGATGCTCTTCGAGTCGGGGCGAAACTGGACATTAAGGAGGACCGATTTGTAACCACGCCCAGTCCTTCTGGTTCCGCCTATAAGGGAATTCTCCGGCTGGATACCACCAAGAATCCAAAGACCATAGACATGGAGTTCACTGAAGGTCCGGAGAAAGGAAAGACGTCACTCGGAATCTACGAACTCGACGGCGACATGTGGAAGATATGCCTCGGCCGCGCAGGTAGAAACCGTCCCAAGGAATTCGTCAGCAAACCCGGAAGCGGTCACGCACTTGAAACACTCAAACGCACAAAGTAGAGACCGCGAGCCGGGAAACCAACCGCCCGCGGAGTAGCGATTGATCCAAACTTACGGACTGACGCATATCGCACTCGCCGTTCGCGACGTCGAACGCTCAGTGCGCTTCTACCAAGAGGTTTTCGGTGTCGAGGCCTACTGCCGTGAAGATGGACGCATTCACGTCCGGACGCCGGATTGCCACGACGTAATCACTTTTGACCAGAATCTTCCCAACCCCGGTGAGTCGCGCGGGATTATCCACTTCGGGTTTCGCCTGCGGAATGCGGCGGACATCGATGCGGCCGTTCAAGAGGTCGAAGCTGCGGGTGGCAAAGTCCTGCGGCGCGGCGAGTTTGCCCCCGGTTTTCCGTACGCCTATGTTGCAGACCCAGACGGCTACGAAGTCGAAATCTGGTTCGAATGAATCCTGTCTGTACAGCCCACGTTTATCCGGCTATCTTCGTGCTCCAAACCGTGTCGCATTGGAATTGGACATGTTTCAGGCTCTCAAGAAACTACACAGGCGGCGGCAACTCACCCGACGACAGATCGTGCCGCAGCTGTCGATTGAAACCCTCACTGCCGGCGCTCGATCAGGCGTGTGGACCGTATGGCCCGCGCTTCTTCATACGGAGAGCGTGATCTATTCCTTCGGTGTCGGCGACAACATAGCGTGGGAACTCGCACTCATCGATCGCTTTGGCCTGACCGTCCACGCTTTTGATCCGACGCCGGCCAGTGTCGATTGGGTCGCTCGGCAAAACCTGCCGTCAAACTTCGTTTTCCATCCGATCGGCGTGGCCGGTCACGACGGCATGCTTCCGTTCACTCTGCCTCGCCGCGGAAGTCGGTTCAACTACCGGCCGAGTCGTCTTCCGCCGACACACGGCTCCCGTGTGGTCGAGGCGCCGGTCCGCCGGCTTGCAACACTCATGCAACAACTCGGCCATGAGCGACTCGACGTACTAAAGATCGACGTCGAAGGCGGCGAGTATGATGTCATCGACGACCTTCTTCGATGTCAGATTCCCGTGGGCCAATTGCTGGTAGAATTCCACCATCATTTTCCCGGGGTGGGAATCGAGCGAACACGGGAAGTCGTTACCGCCTTGCACGCACATGGTTACCAGATCTTTCACATCTCCGACCGAGGGTTGGAGATTGGTTTCCTAAGGGAGAGTCACGTTGACCTCGCCGAGCCCGGTCGTTCCGTTCGCTGATCTCAACCTTGCCCGGCGCTTGGAACGGTGCGAGGCGGTTGGCAATGCCGACTTTGTCGAGGCGCGCGCGGAGTTGTATCCGGAGAGCGGCGCTTGCTGGATGGAGGTGGCCGGGGCGTATTGCATGTTCGACGGCGTTGATTCGCCGATCACGCAGACCTTTGGCCTTGGAGTATTCGATACGGTAACTGATGCCGATCTCGCCAAGATCGAGCAGTTTTTCACCGAACGCGGGGCTCCCGTTTGCCACGAAATCAGCCCCATTGCCGACGTCGCACTTTTCAATCGGTTGATCGAACGCGGCTATCGGCCCATCGAGTACACGAGCGTCCTCTACCGGCCCATCGAACCAGGCGTACGCTTGAACACGACCCTGAGCGACAGAATGCGCGTTCGACCGGTGGAAGCAGGCGAGCGTGAAACTTGGGTTGAGACGGCCGTCAAAGGATGGAGCGAGTCTACGGAACTAGCGGATCAGATTCGCGTGCTTTCCCGAATCAGCGTTCACCGAACCGAATTACCATCGTTCGTCGTGGAGCTTGGCGGCGTCCCGATCGCCACCGGGGCACTATGTGTTCACGGTGGTGTTGCGCTTCTTGCGGGCGCGAGCACCATTCCCGAGGCCCGTCGACAAGGCGCCCAATTGGCACTACTCGAAGCCCGCCTCCGCTACGCCGCCGAACACGGCTGCGACCTCGCCATGATGGGCGCCCTCCCCGGCAGTGGCTCGCAACGCAACGCCGAACGCCACGGCTTCCGCATCGCGTACACGAGGATCAAGTGGCGGCTGGGTCAGTGAGCGGGATGTTGGCAAAATGGGGATGCAGCAACCGGCGACTTACCTCGGAGAAGAGCGGAAATGCAGGGCCCATCGCGGAAAGTGCTGTTACTAACTTTGAGTCTCTTAGTGCTTATTCTCGTTGCATCAACTGGCACCGTACTTGTTCTGTATGCAATTCTCTCGATCAAAGTGTCATTCGCTGACGATCAGACCGCGATATTCGAAGACATGCGCGTGATGGCCATCTCCACGTCAGACGCCGATGAGATGATTGGTTGCCTTGAATACGTGACGAACTACTACCCTTCGGGCACTAAGCAAGCCGAAAACTCCAAGCTCGATGCCGTGGTTGAACGGGCGCGCCGTTCAGCCGTTCGGGAAATCATCGCCTTACTCCGAAAGAGAACCGGCCAAGACCTTGGAGACGACCTTGTGGCCTGGATCAAACTGAGACAAACTCGTCTGAAGGATAATACTTCGAATTAGGCCATGATCTTCATTCTCGCGGCATTGCTATGATGGGACCTAGGAAACTCAACACGATTCAAAGTGAACTCCGAAACGCTTTGGCCGCGTCAGGTGTTGATCCGATCCGTTGGCTTGAAGAACGGATGGCCGCGGCCAGCCCGAAAAACAGTGAAGTACTTGACTCGCTTCGGCGATTTCTCAAAGCGGATTTGGCGAAGCCGCGCAAGAAGAAGCGCGGCCCTGGCCAAAAGCGGAAGGATCGTGGTGTCTAGCGAGAACATTTCACGCAACTAAGAAACCAGTGTGCCGGACCGTGCGTTACGGTAGAATACCGAAGTCAGTCTCGGCAAATTGCGCCGGATTCTGGAGGTCAAGTGGATGAACAAGAAACCAGAGTTTCAGGTTTCGGAGATGGAAGCAAACTATCCGTACTTTCGCGAGTTTGTTTATGCGGCAGTGCGAAAGGAATTCGAGCGCACCTTAGAAGAGCTTCCGGACGTTGAACTGGATGTATTAGCGCGACAAGAGAATTCCCAACCCCTGGAAGCTTTCATCGACGAACTGGAACGGCCTGTGAAGGCGTGATGAGCATGGACGCTGATGCATTCACCGTTCAGTGGTCGCAACGAGCAATACGGGTCTTACATGAGTTGAAGTCGTTACGATCGGCCGACGCAATTGGGCGAGCGGTTCGGTCGATTGATTCCAAGCTTCGGCAAGATCCGATGCAGGTTGGGGAAGTATACCGCGTGAAAGGCGCGATTCAGGAGTTTCACGCGATTCACAAATTCATAGCGTTCAACTTTGCGGTGGACACGAAGCGCAGACTCGTACTCGTTCGAAAATGTTACGGATTGGCGCAGCCTTAGCCGAACGAGCCCAAGTTTCCCAAACTTTCTCATCTCAAACTAAGAGCGCCTAACAAAATGGAGACATTTCGTAGCCGCAACCTTTAGGTTGCGGTGTCTTTCGCAGGCTGAAGCTTGCGGCTACAAGCATTTTGTTAGACGCATTAAGTCTCCCAATACTTCTTCAACCCCGCCGCGGTGATCAGCGCCCGTTTGACGGCCACCTCCGTGAGTTGCAACTTGTAGCCGTTCTGCGAGAGCGGCTTGGCGCCCTCGACGGCGGCCTTGCCGGCGGCGCTTGCCGTTTCTTCGGTCACCGGCTTGTTCAGCAGCGCGGCTGCCGCCGGCTTGGACAGAATCGGCGTCGGCGCGACGTGGCCGAGTACGATCCGAACGTCGACTGCCTTACCATCCTTGATTTCGAACGAGCACGCCGCTTGCGCGACGGGCCAGTCGTAGGATTGCTTGTGCCGGATTTCGTAGCTCGCGTTCAAATACGGATGAGCATTCATCGAAACCGACAGCACCATCTCGTTCGGCTTCAAAACGTGTTCGCGGTCGCTCTCGGACTTTGGGGCGTGGAAAAAACTGGATAGGTCGACGGTTCGCTTTCCTTGCGGTCCAAGAACTTGGGCAGACGCGCCCAGCGCAATGAGTGCGGGCGCCAGTGTAGATGGATGCACGATCACACACGGATGTCCAACGGTGAAAATCGCATGGTAGCGGTTGTCGCCGTCGGTGGCGTAGCACTTTTTGCCACCCTTGAGAAGGCATGGCACGTGTTCATCCCGGAAATACCAACAGCGATTGCGTTGGCAGAGATTTCCGCCGAGCGTGCCCATGTTGCGAATCTGCGGGCCGCCGACGTCGCCGGCAGCGGTGGTGAGCGCGGGTTTGAGTTTTCGAAGTTCCTTATGCTCCGCAATCTCCGCCAGAGTCGTGCCGGCGCCGATGGTAATCTGGCTCTTCGTGATTTCGATTCCCGATAACGGCTTAATGCCTCCGAGGCTTACCACCTTGTCCGGTTGAGCGATGTACTCCTTTTGCAAATCCAGTAAGTCCGTGCCGCCGCCAAGGAGCTCCGTCTTTCCCCACTTGGCGTCCAGCAAACCCACAGCCTCTTCAGCCGTCGTCGGTCGGTAATAAGTGAAGTTCTTCATTTATGCCTTCACTCCTTTCGCGAGTGCTTCCAAAACGCGCTCCGGGGTGTACGGTGCATGCGGGACACGGACGCCGATGGCATTGAAGATGGCGTTACCAATCGCCGCACACGTGGAAATCGTGGGCGGCTCGCCGATGCCGATGACGCCGCGTTCCGGCATGTCGTGCATGTGGACGACGATTTGCGGCATGTCTTCGATTCCGCCGAGTTTGTAGAACTCCATGTCGGGATTGACCTGGCGTCCGGTGTGCCGGTCCATGATGCGTTCTTCGAAGAGCGCGTAATTCACGCCCATGATGACGCCGCCGGCGACCTGCGACTCGCACGCCAGCTTGTTGATGATCAGGCCACAGTCCTGAACGGCGACGATTTTCGTGCAACGTACGACGCCGGTGTCGATGTCGACCATGACCTCGGCGATCTGCACGCCGCCCACACCTTGGGTGGATAAGCCCGCCGTCCAGTTGCCAGTTCCGACCACGGGATCCATTCCGAGTTTGGCGACAGCTTCCTTCCACGGGTAGGCTTTGTTGGCGGCGGTGTCGACGACCTTTCCCGGCTGTTTCGGATCGATGCTTAGATTCTTCGCCTCGGCGCCGAGCTTGGGGGCGATCTTCTCGAACAGCGCGTCTCGGGCCGCGACGCCGGCGTTCAGTGCCGCTGGCGCCGTGCCGGGGCAGGTAGTGCTGCCGCCGGAACCTGTCGAACGACCGTACTGGCTTTCACCGATGCGTGAAGTAACATCCTTGACTTCCAAACCCAGCACTTCCGCAACGATGATCGGAATGACGGTGCGCTCACCGGTGCCAAGGTCCTGCGTGGAGCATTCGGCGAGCACCGACCCGTCGCTATTGATGGTTACCTTAATGTCGTTGTTGGGAAATCCCTGACCACCCCAGGTATGTAGTCCCATGCCGATGCCGTGCTTTACAACACCGGCGACCTTTGCCGGGCGGGTGCCACTTCTTGTCCCACTCGGCCAGCTTGGTGGCGATTTCGATTTCCTTTTCGTAGATCGCCTTTTTGTTGTCGGCGGGAAGATTCTTGAGACGCATTTTCAGCGGATCGATGCCCAACCGAGCCGCCAAGTCGTCAAGCGGACACTCCGTCAGCACACAGTTCTGTGGATGTCCTGGGGCTCGCATGGCGCGCGCCCGCCGGCGTTCAGCCGTACCACCGAGTGCTTGCGTTTGATGTTCGGCACGGAGTAAACGTAGGGCAGCAGTCCCAGGTTGACGGTGCTGCCGCTCCCGACTCCGGGTGAACCGTAGCAGTCTACTTCGTAGGCCGTTATGGCGCCGTCTTTCTTACCTGCGATCTTCACCTTGCCGTACGCCGATGGTCGGTTGCCGGCCGAGGTGATTTCCGCTTCACGATCGAGCATGAGCTTCACGGGCTTGCCGGCCTTTTTCGCTAGCTCCGCCGCAACCATGCCCTGGATGTCCGGACCGAACTTGCTGCCGAAGCCGCCGCCCATGTAATGGGTAATGCACTTTGCCTTTGCCGCTGGAATCTTGAAGTAGGTGGCCAGCGCCCCTGCGGTTCCGGGAACGGCCTGCGTCGACGCCCACACGGTCAGTCCGCCGTCGTTGTCCCATTCGGCAACTAGTCCGTGGGACTCAAGACATTGATGAGAAATCACGGGGACGCCGTAGGTTCCTTCGTGTACGGCATCGGCCTGTCCGAACGCGTCGGCGACGTTGCCGGTAGCGCTCTCGCCGCCGGGACGTATGTTACTTCGGTTTCCCGCGGCCGGCGGCGCCGTCTCTTTGTCTTTTTCCAGTGCGTCCGTTTCGATCACCAGGAACTCAAGCGGTTCGTAAGTCGTCTTGATGGCGCGCAGCGCATCGGCGGCGTGTTCCTCCGTGTCGGCGGCGACCGCGGCGACCTCGTCACCGGCATAGAACAATTCCTTCCCGGCTTGCGCAATGACATGAACCGCTTTGACTCCCGGCATCTTCTCGGCCGCGGCCATATCAATCGCCGTGAGCTTGGCATGTGCGTGAGGGCAACGCAGAATCATCCCGTGCAACAAGTCCTTCCGGTTGATGTCGAAGCTGTACTTGGCTAGCCCGGTCGCTTTTTCGGGACCGTCGACGCGGGTCACGTTCGTGCCGATAATTCGTCGTTCTGTCGGCCAGGTGTTTGCCATGGCTTAGCCTCCCTTCTTTCCGTCGGCCGAGCATAGCGAGGCGATGGCGTGCCGCATTTGCTCGTAGGTGCCGCACCGGCAGATGTTTCCCGAAAGCGCCTCTTCCATCTCGGCTGGCGTGATCTGGGCGTTCTTGTTGAGTGCCGCTCGCATCGACACGACAAAGCCCGGCGTGCAAAAACCACATTGCTGCGCGTCGAATTTCACAAAGGCGGCGGGAACCGCATCAAGCTTCCCGTCGGCGCTCAACGACTCCGCGGTTTGGATGGGTTTGCCCTGCGCTTCGAGAGCTAACATGGTGCATGCGTAGATCGGTTTGCCGTCCAGCATGACGGTGCAGGCGCCGCAAGTTCCGCGATCGCACACCCGCTTGCATCCGGTTACGTCGAGATAATTCCGCAAGGCATCAAGAAGCGTGACCCGCGGTTCGACTTGCGTGGAGAGTTTCTTCCCGTTCACGGTGAGGTCGAGCTTTACCGGCGCCGGCCCCATACCCGCCGGGCCTCGCGCCTGATCCGCCGTCGACTCGGCCAGGGCCGTGCCTGGCGCATGCGCCAGCGCCGTCGCGGCGGCGGCCGCACCTGATCCTTTCAAGAAGGCGCGGCGCGAAACTGCCGTGCCGTTCTGGTCGCGTTCCTGAGGTCCGGTCATGCCGTGTGCCCTCCGTAGTGTCGATGAGCGATTCAATTGCGTAAGTAGCCGGTGAGACCGATTGTAAACGCGGGACGCGGCCGGGACAAGCATCCAGTGTTTGGAATTCTTCCGAAAGTGATACAATTCGGAAATGACGTCGCCGATCTACTTGGATGTAGATCCCCGAATGCTTCGGCTTCCGTGGAGTCGCAGGAATGGCGCAGATCCCGTAAAGCTCACGCGACAGCTGAGTCGCTACGGGACATCGATCGTGGGCATGCCTCCCGTTTTCGTGTACCGAGCGACTGATGGTGAACTTGTGATAAGCGACGGCGTTACGCGAGCGACACGGGTATCCAAGTTTTCGCCGGGAACGTTGATTCAAGTGGAGGTCATCGGGAATCTTGGCGTCCCGGGTTCCACGATGCCGACAGTGGGAGATCGCCTGCCATGACAAACCTTACGCGGCAGGAACTGTTAACAGTTCTTGCAGACTTAAGTGAAGCCTGCCCGGAAATGCGGTTTGGCCAGCTCGTTGCAAATCTCTCGACATTAGCCAGAGGCCTATCAGCAGAGGCGCTGTGGGATGCCAAAGATGAGGAGCTTTTGATCGCTGCACGGGAACAGCTCGCATATTTTTCCGGCCGTAACTCCAAATCAGCCGGTATCACCTAGCTGAGCGTTGGAATTTCGGCAAGCAAAAGCCTGATCGCGAGCCTTCATTCCTCTTCGTCGTGGGCCACCTTGGCCTTGCTGACGATCTGTTGCTGCACGTTGCCGGGCACCTGGTCGTAGTGGGAAAACTCCATGGTGTACGAACCTTGGCCTTGCGTGATGCTGCCGAGCTGAGCGGCATAACGCGTTACTTCGGCCAATGGGATCCGTGCCGAAATAACGGCCAGGTCGCCGGGCAGGCTGTCTTGATCCTCGATGCGGGCGCGTTTCGTGTTCAAGTCGCCAAGAATGGAGCCCGTGTACTTGGATGGGATCGTCACTTCCAGATTCACAATCGGTTCCAATAACACCGGCCGTGCCGCGAGGATGCCGTTCTTGAAGGCGATCCGGCCTGCGGTTTTGAAAGCTTGTTCTGAGCTATCCACGGGGTGGTCTTTGCCGAAATGGACCTCGACGGCAACATCCTGGATGCGATAGCCCGCCAGCGCGCCACGGTCCAACAATTCGCGGCAACCCTTTTCAACCGCCGGAATGAACTGGTTGGGAATGCTGCCGCCGACGATGTGATCGACGAAGGCGAAATTGTAAATGGGATCGTAGTGGAACATGCGCATTTTTTCGAACTTGGACTTGTTGGCGAACTTCTCGGCGCATTCTTCTTCGGTGGTGATCTCGCGGGGCAGGGGATAGACGCGGAGGTGAACTTCACCGAACTGCCCGCGGCCGCCGGTCTGTTTCTTGTGACGGTGGTTTGCCTCGGCGGGAGTTGTTATGGTTTCGCGGTAGGGAATCTTCGGCTCCTTGGTAATCATCTCGAGGGCGTAGCGCCGTTTGAGCCGATTCTGAATAACGTCCAGATGCAGCTGACTCATGCCGGTGATCACCATCTCGTGCGTCTGCGCGTCGCGGGTGATGTGAAATGTCGGATCTTCGTCGGCAATCTTCTGCAAGCTCCCGGAGATCTTCTGTTCATCGCCGCGGGCCTTGGGTTCGACGGCCAGGCCGAACATCGGAGTGGGAAAGGTCGGCCGCGGCAGCTTCGGTGCAAGGGCGTTCGTCGACACGGTGTCGCCGATGCTGAGTTCTTCAACTTTGGCGACGGCGACGATGTCACCCGCAATCGCCTCGGTGACGGGCTTTTGCTGCTTGCCTTGCATGGTGATCAGGCCGCCGCTCCGTGAAGACTTGCCGTTGCGCGCGTTGATGATGGGTTGGTCGGCAGTAATTTTGCCTGAGAATACACGGAAGAAACTGAGATTGCCGACGAACTTATCGTTGATCGCCTTGAAGACCTGGGCCACGAATTCGCCGCTCTCTGAAGTGTTGAGCGCGATCTCCTCGGTTTTGTCGCCGGTTCCCTTGACCCCTTTACGCTGGAGCCCTTGCACCGGCGAAACCGCGGACTCGCAAATTGCCTCCAACAACTCCGTGATGCCGATATCCTTGCGCGCCGACGTGCAGAAAATCGGTATCACCGTACCGGCGGCCATGGCTTTGGGCAGCGCCGCGGTAAGTTCCTCGGGGCTGACGTCGCCTTCGCCGAGGTATTTTTCCATCAAGGCGTCGTCGCTTTCGACAATGGCATCGAGCAACTTCGACCGGGCCAGGCCGACGTCGACAGGGCATCCGGCCGGAGCCTGCGGCGGCGGTTTCAACACGTTGACGACGCCGGTGAACTGGGCGCCCAAGCCGTTAGGCGCGTTTAGCAGCGTGCAACCCTTGCCAAATGTATCTTGGATAGTTTTGAGCAGCTCGTCGAATTTGATGTTATCCGCGTCCAGCTTGTTGATGACGAGCATTCGAGCCAACCCGCGCCGCCCCGCTTCGTTTAACATCCGGCGTGTGTTCACTTCAATTCCACTCGGCGCGGAAATGACGATGATGGCCGTTTCGACCGGGATGAGTGCTTCCAGGGCTGCACCGAGAAAATCAGGATACCCCGGCGCGTCGAGCATATGGACGCGCTTTCCCTTGTACTCGAAGTTTAACAAGCTGGTATCGATCGAGAATTGACGTTTGTGCTCTTCTTCGTCGTAGTCGGAGATGCTGGTGCCGTCATCGACACTGCCCTTGCGGTCAACCGCGCCGGCCTTGAACAGCAGAACGTCCGCCAACGAGGTTTTTCCGGAGGCACCGTGCCCGACCAGTGCGATATTGCGAATGTCCTCAACGCGATATTTAGCCATGATGTGCCAATCCTATGTAAACGAATGATCCGACTTATGTGTCCACTTGCGAGAATTCGTCGACAAGCTCGCGAAGGTCCAGGCGGCCTTCGTAGAGCGCTCGGCCGACAATGCACCCACTCGCTCCCACTTCGAAAAGCCGCCGAATGTCCTCTCGTGTTGTTACACCGCCCGAAGCGATTACCGGCAAGGGTAGGGCGGCGACCAATTGTGCGTAGGCTTCAATGTTGGCGCCGGAGAGCATTCCATCGCGATCGATGTCGGTGTAGATCAGGCCTGCCAAAGGTAAATTCATGCAACGTTTGGCCAACTCCAAGGCTGGTAGTTCGGTCGTCGTCTTCCAGCCTTCGGTGGCAACCTGTCCCTGACGCGCGTCGATTCCGAGAAAAATCCGACGTTGGAATCGTTCGCAGATCACCGCCAACCATGCGGGGTCTTGTGCTGCCCGGGTGCCCACGACGACATATTGGACGCCCCACGATAACGCGTCCGCAATCGTCTCGTCCGTGCGGAGTCCGCCGCCCAACTGGCACGGCACGCCGCACGTTTGCGCGATTTCTCGAACGGCCGCACCGTTCGTTGGTTTGCCATCGCGCGCGCCGTCGAGATCGACAAGGTGGAGTCGACGCGCACCCCGTTCCACCCAGCGCCGGGCCACCGCGACGGGATCGTCGCTGAATATTGTTTCCTGCTCGTAATCTCCCTGCCGGAGCCGTACGCACTTACCGGCCCGGAGGTCGATGGCCGGTATGATCAGCACGGGATCGTCTCCGGCGCCACCCCATGGCGCAGCGCCCACAAACTACTGACAATTGTCGAGATTTTAGACGGCGAAGGTTGGATTACAAGTGCCCGAAGTCGTCGACGGGCGTGAATGCTGCGGTTGGAAATCACGCCCTTCGCGGACTCAGGGCGTGCCACCCAACGATCGGTCATTAGCGCGCCAAAGGTTATCGGAACATTTTCGACTCGGCCTATTGACTCACGATTTGTGGCCGTTATGCTCGTAGGCTGCTTTCCCAACCCTACCTCAGCCGCGATTCTTGGAGAAACCAGAATGACGCACCCAGCTAGGTCTCGTGTTCGTCGCAGCAGTGAACTACACCGCGCTCTCGTGGGCATCCTGCATTTAGAGGATCGTATACAACCAGGTTCATTGTTTGCGAATGGACTGGACATGTCCGCGTTGGAGGGCTTGATTGCACGGCCGGCGCCGACGGAACACGAGTTGGTGCGCGTATTCTCGGCGAAGCGAGCCCCAAGCGAAGTAAGCACATTCGTTACCGACGTGCCTGTCGAGTACGGGACGTCGCGCGAAGAGGTGAAGGTTTCGAGACCGAGCGATCCGGTTGAGGAGCTATTGCCGCCGAACACTCCCGCGCCCGTCGGTATTGCCAACACTTCTTCTGCGCGGCCACACGTAGCTCATGCCCCGACGGCGCAGCCGCTTTATCCGCCGAGTTCCCGAGTCGGGGCGCCGCCTTCCGCGCCCACCAGTCAAGCGACGCCGGCTTCGAATGCGAGCCATCTGAAAGCGATAAAGAGTTCCCCGACTCGCGATGTCTTAGCCCCCGGCCAGGTAACACACAGTCAAACTCGGACGGCGCCGTTCGACCCGGCCAACTACGTGAAGAGCGACTGCGAGAATACGGCCGGGAAGGCAAACCTTTACAACACGTATGACGGCACGGCGAATGACGACCAGAACTTCGCGGTGGCCGGCGGTATCGGCGCCAATATTGGCCAGAACTACGCGGTGGGCTACAAAGGGCCGGACGGATCGGTCAGTCACTTCGGCCCGGCCGGGAATTGCCTTGGTGCGTTCCTTGTCAATCCAGGTACCGGCGCCTGGGTCAAGGATGTCGCGGTAGGCGTGAACGGTGTCTACATTACCGGCCATCAGCCCGGCGGCACTTCCAGCTTCATCATTCGCCTGACGCCGGCCCTCGGGTTTGTGAACGGCGTGACCTTTTTCGCTCCGCTCGGTGGAACGGTCTACCTTAACTCGATAGCCGTGGGCACACCGGTGGCGCCGAATGTGTTCGCAACCGGCAGTTGGTTCGACCCCTCCAGCACGACGCCTTTCGACATCACCAAAGTGATCATGCGGAATTTCAACCTGCTGCCAAACTATGACGTCGATCTCTTCTTTGCCCCCGGCCCCAGCGTCGGCCTGAGCATTGCGACCGATCGCGGATTCATCGCCTATGTCGGTGGCCGTGCGTCAATCGCCGGATCGCCGGCCGACATGCCACATACTTTCAGCCTGTTCCCGACTCCGTCCATCGCCTGGTCCTTTATCACAACCAGTACTACGGCCATATCTGATCCGCAGAACGGAATCCACGGCATCACCTTCCAGGGAAGTAACATCGGACTCGGCATCTATGCCGCCGGAAGCATGGCGGATTCCGCTCTCAACGGCGGCGGCGAGCAAAATCTCGTCCTGGAAAAGCGCCAGGTCAGCAGCGGAGCCATCATCTATGCATTCCTCTACGGGATTCCGAGTTTTGAGAATGCCGGAAAGGCAAATGCGGTCAATCGGCTAGGCGATCACTTCGTTGCCGGCTACAGGGGGCCCTTCGCCTCCCACGATGCAATGTTGCTGCGCTACAATCCGGCCGGCACTTTGGTAGATCAGGCGTTTCTCGGCGGGCCGGGAACCGAAGATCGCGCATTCGGGATTACCTTACGTACACCCCAACCCGGTGACGACGTTAGCATCGCCGGCATGACCGACACGCCCAACGGCTCCATGACGCCGATTCCCACGCTATGCGATCCGACCTGGAACGGCTTGGTGGACGGCTTCGTGGCGAAGTGGTCGCAGCCGTTTTAGCGGGTATGACCGCCGATTCTTGGGTTAAAGCACTAGCCGGTGCCGCGATGGCTACAATTAATGGACCACCAGCTGGTGACGTACTCTTCGAGGTGCTGACACCACTGGGGTTCACGGTTCGGGCATCGAAAACCTACTGGGATGTAATCGTCACGATCAAACTTCCGGTTATGGCCGGCCGTGAGCGGCCGGAGCGCTGGGTTTGTGCCGTGGCGAAGCGACTGAATGGCGACGGGTTTCTGATCACTGCGTATCCGACGGATGTGGTCAAAGAAGGGGTGCAGGTATGGCCCGTGTGAAAGTCTACTACGACCGACAGGGGAACACGCTAACCGTTTGGTTTGGTGATCCACACACTGAACATGTCTGCGAGGAAACCGGTGACGAAGTGGTGTTAATGAAAGACCGTGATGGGAAGGTCATCGGCTTCGAAAAACTGAACTTCACCCCTGAACGATCCGTTCCGCTCCAAGTAGGATTCGAGGCGATCGAGATCTAGGGTGGACCAGCTACTTAGGCCATTGGGAACTCACTTCATCGGCAATGACCCGTCACAGTGGCACGCCAATATTCCGACGTTCGGCCGTGTCGAATATCAGGACGTTTATCCTGGCATCGACGTGGCGTATTACGGCAATCAGAGCCCCGGCCGTGAGGGAGTGGGACTGGAATACGATTTCATCGTTTCACCCGGCGTCGATCCGGATGCCATCGCGCTAAACTTCGCCGGCGCTGACGGTTTGGAGATTGACCGGGCTGGGAACCTGGTGGTTCATACTGCCGCGGGCGATGTGGTCCAACAGAAGCCGTACTTGTACCAGGAAGTGAACGGCGCGCGGCAGGAGGTCGCTGGCAGTTTTGTGCTGAGTACCGAGTACTCGACACACGTTACTTTCGATGTCGGCGCGTTCGATGCGTCCCGGCCGCTGGTCATCGACCCACTGGTGATGGGTTACTCCACCTTTCTCGGAGGCGGAGGGGCCAGCGACCGCGGCTACGCGGTTGGCGTGGACAGTGTCGGCAACGCCTACGTCACGGGCGACACAAATTCCATTGAGTTCCCAACGACACCCGGTTCGTTTGATTCCAGCTACAACGGCCTTTCAGAAGGTTTCGTAAGCAAGCTGAACGCCACCGGCAGCGCCTTGGTGTACAGCACCTACCTCGGCGGCAACGGCATAGACGGTGTCTCTGGTATCGCCGTGGACGCCGCCGGTAACGCCTACGTCACCGGTAATGCAAATTCCGCCGACTTCCCGGTAACTCCGGGAGCGTTTGACACGGAGAAAAGCCACTTTTTCACCGATTGCTTCATCACCAAACTGACTAGCGACGGCAGCGCACTCACCTATACCACCTTCCTTGAGGCCTGGTGCACTGAGATTGACGTGGATGGGGACGGCAATGCTTACGTAACGGGGTCCGTCCGTGGCGATGCAGAATTCCCGGTCACACCGGGGGCCTACCAGACCATGTACGGCGGCGCTAGTGTTGATGCGATCGTCGCCAAGTTGAATGTGCCGGCAGCGCTTTGATTTACGCCACCTATCTCGGCAGCGACGGAACAGAGACCGGGTGGGACTGCGCGGTGGACATCGCCGGGAACGTTTTCCTCACCGGTACCACGAGTTCTCCTACCTTCCCGACCACGCCGGATGCATTCGACACCACCCATAACTTCGGCGGCTACCAGGAGTCAGATTCCTTCGTAGTCAAGTTAAGCAGCGATGGCAGCGCTCTCATCTACGGTACCTTCCTCGGAGGGTCCACTGGCATCGACACTGCCCGCGGGATTGTCGTCAACGTTGCGGGCAATGCCTTTGTTGTCGGAGAAACACTCGACGCTCGCCTAGGTTTTTGGCGAGCGTCACGGCGTGAGCGCGACGTGATCGACGTGTTTCACCAAGCTGCAGTTTATCTCCGCAGTCGTGGCGGAAAGACAACCATGCTGCAAACGGTTTACGGTACAATGTGTTGCAGAACATCGCGCCTCCACTTCGCCTGAGGTACGCCAATGTCGGAAATCATTCCGAACACCAAGGAAACGATAAGACGAGGAAACGAACTCTACGAGCGGGAGATTCGCGCCAAGGTGGAGTCCGCAAACAACAAAGGCAAGATGCTGGCCTTGGACGTCGATTCCGGTGAGTATGCGATAGGGGACGACAGTATGTCGGCTTTGGATCAGCTCAAGGCGAAAAAACCTAATGCTCGTGCGTTCATCTTGCGTATAGGCTTCCCTACCGCAGTGAAGATCGGCGCTGGACTACGAGCGAGCACTTCATGATTCAGGGAATTGTGACGCGGCAGCGTGAGGTCGTCGTGCGCTTGAATGTACGTGGACCCAACGAAGAGCGGACTTATCTCGATGCTGTTGATGACACGGGGTTCAATGATTATTTGATCCTTCCGGCGCCTGTTGTGACGCAGCTACAATTGCCATTCGAGGCGCCGACAGAGGCTGTTTTGGCCGATGGTAGCGTAGTTGACTTGAACTACTTCCAGGTAGCGGTTGAGTGGGATGGCGAGCAGCGCGATGTGTTAGCGCTTTCGGCCGATAGTGATCCGCTCATTGGCATGCGCCTTCTCGAGGGTTTCGATGTCTTCATTGAAGCCATCGAAGGCGGCGCCGTCAGGATCACCAAACGAGATTGATGCACCTCGGGTTCGTTTGTCTTTAGATTTGTCACTGGCTGACACTAACTAGCGCCAATCCCCTTATTGACGAAGGCCTGTGCCATCTGATAAACACGATGCATGGGATTTCGTGGCTCGTCAGGCCAGTAGCGAAGCAACTAGGCGGACAGATGGTAAACTCATGTTGCAGTTGCGAACGAATTCTCACGAACCAGGGCTGTTCCGATGCAACGGTTGCAAATTCGGCGTGAAACGTTGTGCCACATTGGGACACCGTCAACAAACAGGGATAATGGAAAGTCGAGACCTGTGGAAAACTACAAATGCTCGCTTTCTAAAGACTTACGAAGTTCCAGGGGTCCAGTGAACCGGGAAGTCCCGGCCGCACGCGCCGTCGGCGGCGATTTCAGCACAAGGACTTACATTGACCAAGCCGGGATCCGGGACTTACCGACGTTGCAAGTTAGTTGTAACGTGCCTCGGCCGCAAGCACGCACTGGCCGCGGCGGGAAGGAGTTGCTAAAACGAATGCAACTGGTGAACTAAGTAAAGGTTAGGCAGGAGATGCGTGCGTTGGAGGTGGTGAGGACGGAGATGGCGATCACAAAAGACCGCAAAACGACGATCATCGACGAATTTCGGCGCGAGCCGACAGATACTGGCTCCCCGGAAGTGCAGATTGCGCTGTTGACCGCTCGTATCACCGAGCTCACCGAGCATCTACGCACACACAAGAAGGACCACGCCAGCCGGCGCGGGCTGTTGATGATGGTCAGCAAGCGGTCGGGTTTGCTCACCTACCTGCGCAAGCAGCGACCGGAATAGGTATCTGGCCGTGATTGGTCGGTTGGGTCTGCGTAAGTAGAGTCGTCGGCTTATCGACATCGCGGTCTCGCACCGCCGTTCCTTCCACATGTGCCGCACTCCTGCCGGTAGATGAGGACCATCCCGTGCAGGCATGTCGCGTAGAAATTCCATTGGGTTCGCTGAAACTGGGGATCGAGACGGGCCGCTGGGCGAAGCAGGCCCACGGTGCTGTAACGGTTCAGTATGGCGACACGGTGACGCTCGTCACCGCGGTCGAGGGTGATGCGGAAGAGGGACGCGATTTCTTTCCGCTCGTCGTCGACTATCGCGAGAAAACGTATGCGGCCGGCAAGTTTCCCGGCGGCTTCATCAAGCGCGAAGGGCGACCAACGACTAAAGAGATTCTCACGTCGCGTATGATCGACCGCCCGATTCGGCCGTTGTTCCCGGCCGGTTACCTCAACGAAGTGCAGGTCATGGCGGTGACGCTGTCGGTCGACAAGGAGAACGACCCTGACGTCCTCTGCATGATCGGCGCCAGCGCCGCCCTCCACGTCTCGCACATCCCGTTCACTCGCCCCACGGCCTCCGTGCGCGTTGGTCGAATCAACAATGAATTCACGATAATGCCCAACCATTATCAGATGGAAGAGAGCGATCTGGACATGATCGTTTCCGGCACGCGGGAAGCGATTACGATGATCGAAGGATTTGCACGCGAGTTCTCGGAAGAGAACATGCTTCGAGCGATCATGTTCGGCCACGAGCACATCGTCAGGATCATCGATGGGATTGAAGAGCTACGTCGAAAGGCAGGGCTGGAAGCCAAAGTCGCGCCGCCGCCGGCGCCGCCGAATGAACTCAAGGAGATGTTCCGTCAGCGCTTCTACAACGAATTCCGCGAGAAGAAACAGACGTCCGGCAAACATGCACGCTCGGATGCTGTTAGAGAGCTTAAGGAACGAATCGTCAAGGAATTCCTGCCGGCGACTGGGGAATCGAAGTATACGCCGGAGCAGGTAGCCGGTGCATTCGAAGCACTGGAAGAACGCGTGGTTCGCGACCTGATTTTGGAAGGAAAGCGAATCGACGGCCGAGATCCCAAGCAACTTCGCGCTATTTCGTGCGAAGTCGGCGTCCTGCCACGCACACACGGCTCGGCGGTATTTCAACGCGGCGAAACCCAGGCGTTGGTGACGACGACGCTTGGCACGGTGAGCGACGAACAACGCGTCGACGGGCTTGGCGAAGAGTACAGCAAGAAGTTCATGTTGGACTACAACTTCCCGCCGTTCAGCGTGGGAGAATGTCGACCGATTCGTGGACCGGGGAGGCGCGAGATCGGGCACGGCGCTTTGGCGGAACGCAGTTTGAAGGCGGTCATTCCCGGGCCCGACAAGTTCCCGTACACGATTCGTGTCGTATCGGACATCCTGGAGTCGAACGGTTCAAGCAGCATGGCCAGTGTTTGTGGCGGGACGCTGTCGCTCATGGACGCCGGCGTTCCCATTTCCGACGCCGTGGCTGGAATCTCGATCGGCCTCGTAAAGGAGCCGAGCCGGTTCGTCCTTCTGACCGACATCATGGGTGACGAGGACCACTTTGGCGATATGGATTTCAAAGTGGCCGGCACGCTTCGCGGTGTGACTGGCATACAACTCGATCTGAAAATCGACGGCATCGGCGAAGATATCATCCGCGCGACACTGGAGCAAGCGAGTCAGGCGCGGCGCGAAATCCTCAAGAACATGCTCGGCACGATTCGCCAACCGCGTTCGGCCATCAGTTCCTTTGCCCCGCGGCTGCTGACCGTCCAGATCAACCCGGAGAAGATTGGCTTGCTTATTGGTCCAGGCGGAAAGACGATCAAGGGCATTCAAGAAGCCACCGGCGCGAAGCTCGACATCGACGATGACGGCACCGTGTTCATTTCCCACATGGACGCCGCCGGCGCCGAAGCCGCCAAGGCCAAGGTCGAAGCGCTGACAGAAGAGGTGCGCGTCGGCAAGGTCTACGAGGGCAAGGTCACCTCGATCAAGGACTTCGGCGCGTTCATCGAGATTCTGCCCGGTCGCGATGGTCTCTGTCACATCAGCGAACTGGACGACAAGTTCGTCGATAAGGTCGACAGTGTCGTGAAGATAGGAGACAAGATCCAAGTCAAAGTCATCGCGATTGATGACCAAGATCGAGTTAAACTGTCACGAAAGGCGCTCCTGCGCGAACAGAACAAGGGTGGCGACGGCGCCGGCCCTGGTCGTGGTGGACCACGATCTGGCCCATCAGGTCCGCCGCGTGAAGGAGGCCACGAAGGTCATGGTCGACATCACGGCGATGAACCGCGGTAAGTGGAGAACGGTGCGGGGATTTGATAAGCAACCAGGTTATGACATCCGTTTCCGCAGAGCACGATTCGACGGTAGCGTGTTCGGTGTCCGCCACGGAACGGCCCGTACCGGCCACTTCCTCCTCGGCACCGACCACTCACCACTCACCACTCATCACTCACCACACAGAACGTTACGCGGAACTGGCAGAGCTGGCGGGCAGTTTCATTCATGAGATCAAGAATCACCTGAGCACGCTTGGTCTGAACCTACAGCTATTGGCGGAGGATTATCAGGAACCGGCGAACCATCGTGAGCGCCGAGCCCTGGAGCGTATTCAGCGGCTGCAATCCGAATGCGGCCAAATTGTTGATGTTTCGAATGACTTCTTGCGCTCCGCGCATTCACGAACTCGATCTCGAACCGACGAATCTCGCAGCCATGGTCGAAGACCTGGTAGCGTTCTTCGGGCCGACGGCACAGCAAGCGCGAATCGAAATAAAATGCTACGTCCCTACGGATCTGCCGCGCGTTTCGCTCGACCAAGAACTTTTCAAGCAAGCGCTGCTCAACCTTTTTCTGAACGCTCAACAAGCCATGCCCGACGGCGGCATGCTCACGGTGCAGGCAACGTCTGGCACAACGACCGAACCGAATTCTCATGTCGAACTCTGCTTGATCGACACCGGCAGCGGAATGCCGCCTGACATGCTCTCCAAGGTGTTTCGTCCCTTCTTTTCGACGAAACCGGGCGGCACGGGCCTCGGTCTGCCGACGACGCGGAAGATCATCGAGGCTCACGGCGGCACGATAGAGGTTGAAAGTGAACTTGGCCGTGGCACGCGTTTTACCATCCGGCTGCCGGTTGCTCTCCCGGCGTGACATCCTATCGCCGGCCCGACGGACCAATCTGTTTGCCGACTTCGACAAATACGGCGTCAACGAGGTCGGACATATCAATGTTGGTGGCAATGTGGGCCTGCGTCGGCTGCGGATTGGCCGGCGCCGCGGCGACATGTGCCGGCGGGTTTTGTGCGGGAGCAGCGAGTGGTGGATTGATCTGTGCGGCTTGCGAGAACGCCGGCGCGGGGTTTGGTACTTGCGGCGCAGCTCCGAATGCGACCACTCCCGGCGACACCGCTGAAACTTGAGGTACAGGAGGTCGCGGTCGTTCCACCGGCGCCGCAGGCGGCGGCTGGGATACGGGAGCCGTTGCTGGGGCAGGCGCGGGTTGTGGTGGACGGGCGGAGAACACACCCGGTGCAACTTGCGTTAGTCCCGGCGGCGCCATGCGCGGATCCGGAGCCGGAGGCGGTGTCACATTTTGTGGGACTGGCTGTATGTGATTATGCACGGCGGGCGGCGGCGGTGAATACTGCTGCGGCGATGGTGCGGGCGGCGGAGAATACTGTGGCGCGGGCGGCGGCGGTGAATACTGCTGCGGCGCCGGTGCAGGTGGCGGTGGTGAGTACTCCTGTGTCGCGGGCGCTGGCTGCGGCGGTGAATACTGCTGTGTCGCGGGCGCTGGCTGCGGCGGTGAATATTGCTGAGGGATCGGTGCTGGCGGCGGCGGTGAATATTGCTGAGGGATCGGTGCTGGCGGCGGCGGTGAATACTGCTGCTGCGGCGGACTTGGTGCTTGAGATGGAGTTTGGTTAGCCATCATCGGTGCGCTTACTGGCGGCGGCGCTGATGCGACGGCTGCCGGCGCAGCGTCTAGCTTAGTTCCCCCTGGCATTGGCCGCATAATGATGTCTGCCGACGAGAACGCGCCCGGGCGCGGCAGAGGGTCGACGAGCAAGTATGGCTTCACTCTTTCGTATGGTGTTTCGGCACTACGAGCGGAATCCGGCTCAGCGCCGTTAGCGATGTGGGAATCAGGTTGGTTACTTCCCCCGTTCAGCGGTGGCTGTTCCGGGGCAGGGTCATGATTCATATTGCCCATCGTATACGGAACCGTCATTCAGTTCCAGGGGTTACGTCATATGGCACGATTTCTTGATCGGGGGTTTTTTTTCCAAAATTCTTGATACAACGTGTTGCCGCCACATTCTTTATCCCTATAAACTCAAGGAGTCCCGTCCCAGGGGTGCCTACCGTCCGGTTCCAGCGCTCTGGACGTCCCCGTGAAACGTCGCATGTCCGCGGCGGTTTCGTTGCAATCTTGAGACCCAGTTTGATGTTTGCATAAGAAAGGACACAGATGTCACGGTCGATCACAGTTTTATTCAGACGAGACCCTTCCCGCGACCGAAGCAAGGGCGACATCTCCTTTGAGGGCTATGAAGTCCTTTGGCCCAATGGCAGGCCGGTTGCGGTAGGCCTGGATGCTTTCTGTAAGCACGGACAACGATTACTCGGACTTGGTCGCCATTTGCGCGGCTGCAAAGAACGCTTGATCCAGCTCAGATGCTTCCCACTTTCGGGACGCGACGACGACCTTAATCGAATTCCGGGTAGTCGTGTGCGCCGATTTTTCATTGAGCGGCGCGGGCTTCAAGGGCGTATTCATTTTCTAGACGGCACCCCGACGGATACCGTTTTTGAGATCGGCCAGGACGAAACGCGCGTCTTGGAATGGATCGGACTCCCGTTAATGAACGACGGCGACGTGCAGTGGATCGACTTGGCGGCAGCCGTGGTTGAACCGGCAATTCCTGCATTCGCCACGATGACCGTTTCCGCACTCCAGCCAGCTGGTTATTAGAACCTGTGACCAATACGAACGGCGCCGGCGCTGCAGCAACACGCCGGCGCCGGTCCTTTTTCCCCACCTCAATTCCGAGATTTTCCCATCGTATTAGGCCTATGCGCCGGTTAGAGTAGAATATTCTCTTAGGTTCATTCCGCCTGGTCGGACCGTTCGTTCAAAAGGTCTCCGCATGGTTCTGTCACCCGAGCGACGTGTGTGCCGGCTTTCCGCGAGCTTCGTCATTTGGCTGACACTGGTGGGCAGTGCAGGCGCTGCGGCAACGAAGGACTCCGAAAACCGCGCCAAGTTGATCGGCACGCCTGTGTCCCTTATCGTCGAGCCACCGGCGGCTCACCTTTATGGCGGCCGCGCGGGACAACAGCTCGTTGTCACGGGAAAGTACGCCGACGGCACGTCTCGCGACCTAACTACCTTATGCGGATTCACCATCACCACGCCCGGCGTGGTAACGATTGAGCCGGGCGCCTATCTTGTTCCGAAACGCGAAGGCGCCACAACGCTCGTGGTGAGTGCCGGCGGACATTCGACTCTTGTCCCCGTCACCGTAACGGGTCTTGCCAAATCAGAACCGGTGAGTTTCCGGCACGATTTGATTGCCGCCATGAATGTCGCTGGTTGCAATATGGGCGCATGCCACGGTACGCCGAGTGGGAAGAATGGATTTCGTCTGAGTCTTCGCGGATTCGATCCCGCCGCAGATTATTTGCAGCTTACCCGCGATGTGCATGGCCGACGCACGGATCGGCTTGATCCGGAGGCGAGCCTCATATTGCAGAAAGCCCTTGGCCGAGTTCCTCATGAAGGCGGTTCACGTTTTGCGCGACAGAGCCTACCCGGCCGGATCATGCGTGACTGGTTGGCGGAAGGCTTGAAAGACGACGGATCAGTACTTCCCGATCTTCTTTCGATCGAAGTCTTCCCAGGGAATCGTGTCCTCCAACATCCTTCATCCGTACAGCAGCTCGCCGTGGTCGCACAGTTTGCCGACGGGAGCTCGCGCGACGTTACTCGACTGACGGTCTTCAGCAGCAGTGACCCGGCCTTAGCGAATGTGTCGCCGGCTGGATTGGTAGAATTCAGTCAACGGGGTGAAGTGGCTATCCTCTGTCGGTACCTAGGCACGCTACGATCGGTGCGCCTCACCTACCTGGAACCCCGTTCGGGAATGACCTGGCCTAATCCACCTGAGGTCAATTACGTTGACAAGACGGTATTCGCCAAACTCAAGTTGCTCGGCATGCCTCCATCGGCACTCTGTTCCGATAACGAATTCGTCCGGCGCGCATATCTCGATGTCTGCGGCATTATTCCAACGCCCGATGAAGTCAACGCCTTTCTGGCGAACAAGGATCCAAACAAGCGCACCAAGTTGATCGACACGCTGCTGGAGCGATCCGAGTACGCCGATTTTTGGACGTTGAAATGGGCGGACCTGCTCCGCTCCAGTCGGCGAGCCATCCAAATCAAGGGAACGCATATTTATCAGAAATGGCTGCGGGATCAGGTGGCCGCCAACGTGCCCTTCGACAAACTCGCGCGTCAGTTGATCACTGCAAGTGGGAACAGCAGCACCAACCCGGCAACCAACTACTATCGCATCGCTCGTGAACCGACTGCGCTTGCCGAGAGCACCGCGCAGTTGTTTCTTGGCATACGCATGCAGTGCGCCAAGTGCCACAACCATCCTTTCGAACGCTGGACACAAGACGATTACTACGGCCTCGCTGCGTTCTTCGCGCGCGTGAAGCAGAAGAATGATCTTTCGCAAACCGGCGCGAGTTTCTTCGACGGCGGCGCGGAGGTAGTCTTTGTGGCCCGCAGCGGCGAAGTGAAAAACCCGCGGACGAGCAAGAACGCCCAACCAAAGCTGATGGATGGTTCGGCACTGTCCTTGCCGCCGGAAAAAGATCGGCGCGAAGCATTGGCGGACTGGATCACGTCTCCCGAAAATCCCTTCTTTGCCAAGGCGCTTGCGAACCGGATCTGGTTTCATCTGAATGGACGTGGCATAGTCGAACCCGTGGATGATTTCCGGGATTCCAATCCTCCCGCCAACGATGCTCTACTCGACGAACTAGCCAAGGATCTCGTCGCCCAGAAATTCGACGTCAAGCATTTGATTCGGACGATCATGAATTCTCGGACCTACCAACTGGGCACCCAAACGAACGAATTCAACCAGTCGGATCACAAGTACTTTTCGCATGCGACGCCGAGGCTGCTTACGGCCGAGCAACTATTGGATGCCGTGTGTGCAGCGACCGGCGTGAAGGAGAAATTCCCAGGGCTGCCGCTCGGTGTGCGGGCGGCACAGTTGCCGGATGGCGAGTCCAATCACATGTTTCTAAAGACATTTGGCCAGCCTGGCCGGGAGCTCGCGTGTGAATGCGAGCGCGAAAGCGACACCAATCTGGCGCAGGCCATTCATCTTCTGAACGGCCCAACGATTAACGACAAGCTTCGGGATAAGAACAGTCGCATTGGACGACTGATGGCACTTAAGGCCTCCGACAAGACGATTTTGACGTCGCTTTACATGGCGGCGTTATCCCGCAGCCCCGCTGAGGATGAAGTAAAGAAACATCTCTCGCACATTGGTAACTCGGCTGACAAACGAAAGGCCTGGGAAGACGTGCAGTGGGCACTACTGAATTCGAAGGAGTTTTTGTTCCGACACTAGGAACCTGGCTTGAGCCACTCTTCGATCACTCGGCGCTGGTGGGGGAAGGCCATTTCGTGCGGTAGCTCGTTACGATCGAACCAACGCAATTCGGCAATGTCGGTTCCAGCTTGCAGCGTCCCATCCAATGGTATCGCGGTGAAGCACAGGATGATGATCGGCTCGACGAGCTTGCCGTAGGTGGCTGGAAAAGAGCCGAGAAACCGATCCGGCCTCACGGTAAGCCCGCTCTCTTCACGGATTTCGCGGCAAAGCGCCTCCTCGACCGTTTCGCCGGCGTGCATGAATCCGCCGAGAATGTCCCACATGCCTTTCGATGGTTCAATGCCGCGTTGGCCCAAAAGAAGCCGCCCACCTTGTTCGACCAGGGCTTCCACACACGGTTTCGGATTTGCGTAGTCTACATAGCCGCAATGCAGACAGGACGGACGAGGAGTGCCTTCCAGATCAGGCCGGAGGACAAGAGTGAACGCGTCGTGCGGGCAGTACCTATGCGGCCTCGGATTAGAGACGTTGAACTCGTCGGTCATTCCTAACCCACGGTTACCGTAAACGTCGTCTGTACGGATAGTCCGAATTCATCCGTGGCTTGAACCGTAAGTATGGCGGTGCCCGTTTGCCCTGCGGCGTAAACCAGTGTGAGATTGCCGTTCGCGATCTGAGCCGTCACCAAGTTCGAGTTGGTGTTGCTGACCACCGAGAAGTTCAATCCTTCGGCACCACCACCGCCACCTGGCTGAACCGTTGCGCTATCAAAGATGACAAAGTTATCTCGGAAAGCGTCGTTGGGGAAATCCACGCCCGTGTAATCGACCAGCGGGATCTCGCTGAAAGTGCCGCCCATGTTTTCGATGGAAACGGCGGCGATTTCGTCGGCGACCGCCATCCCGTCGCCAATGACTTTCCCGAATACCGTGAACCCGCCGCTATTGCTCACGCTATCCAGCGATGGATTGTCCTTCATGTTGATGAAGAACTGGCTCGTGGCGCTGTCCGGGTCGCTGGTCTTGGCCATCGCGATTGTCCCGCGCGTGTTGGGCAGATTCTTCTCGTTCTTGACCGGCGGATCGGTGTCGATTGCATCCAGCGTGTTCGTCGCCTCGTTAAAGATAAAGCCGCCGGTTTGAATGACGAAATCCGTTACTGAACGATGGAAGATCGAATCGGAATATCGGCCGGAGTTAACGTAATTCAAGAAGTTCGCCACCGTCAGCGGGGCGACATCATCGAAGAGCTCGATGTCAATGGTGCCGAAATTCGACTCAAATCGAACGATGGTGTTCCCGGTGGCGTCGTTCGAGTCTGGGTCAGAGAAGTGCTTCTTGAGATCCATGACCGTCGGCGGTGCGTCTTGGGCAACAGTCACGTTGTCGATCGGGTCACTCACGATCGGGGCCTGGTCCAGCGTGAAGCCAACACTCGCCGTCGCCGTGTTGCCGCCCTTGTCTTTGACTCGGATCGTGACCGTGTGCTGCCCCGTCGCAGAGCCGTCTAGTGCGAGCGATGTCGTAAAGCTGAAATTCCCGCTCGCGCTGAAGGCTACCGGAACAAAGGCGCCTCCGTCGACCTGGGCGTCCACCGTCCGCACGCCAGACTTGTCGTCCGTCGCGATTCCCTGGACCGTAATATTGTTGCTCCCGACTTGACCGGATGGAGGGCTGGTGATTGTCACGGTTGGCGAAACACGGTCGTTCGAAACCGTGGCGTTGAATCCGGAACTGGGAGTTTGGTCCGGGTCGAGTGCGGCAAACGTTAGGATGGGTTGTTGAGCGTTGCTGGCAAAGACACCGACTTGGGAGGGTCCGCCAGAGCCCGCGCCGGTAACCAAGGAGCTGCTGCCATTATCGCCGATGCCCAAGCCCGAGACGCTGACGCCGCCACGGAACGACTCCTGGTACGCCATGAAGGAATTGACTAGCGTGGTCGTAGATCCTTGAAACACCTTGACGTGTGGACCGCCACCTGGGCCGGCCGCGGTGAGGATTTCGGATCCACCGCCGATGGCGCCGGCGACGCGAACGCCGCCACGGAACCCATCGTCGTATGCCATGAATTCTGAGATCAGCGTGCCGTTCAGTGCGTCGAAAACTTTCACATGTGGGCCGCCGCCGGGACCGGCGCCCGTGAGGATTTCTGCCCGACCATCTCCGTTGAAATCCGTGGTCCCAACCGAGGCCCTCCCAACCAGCCGGCATCGTAAGCCTGGAAACTGTTTAGAAGCGTGAGGGTATTGCCGTCGTACACATTGATCTGCGATCCAGCGCCCGGGCCGGCAGCGGCGATGATGTCCGCCGTGCCGTCGGCATTGACGTCGCCGGCCGCGACGTTCACACCGCCGCGGAAACCTTCGTCGAAGGCCATGAAACTTCGCAACAGTTCGCCGCTGGTGCCGTTAAACACCTTAACGTGTGGGCCGGCGCCTGCACCTGCCCCGGTGATCACATCGGAAACAAACCCGCCGGTCACCCGGCCGACCGCAACGCTAACTCCGCCGTGAAACCCCAGGTCGTATGCCATGAATTCACTGAGGAGCTGTCCAGTGGCGCCGCTAAACACCTTCACGTGAGGCCCGCCGCCAGCCATCGCGCCCGTCACCACCTCTGCCAAGCCGTCCCCATCCACATCGCCGCCGGCAACGTGAACGCCGCCGAGGAAGTCCGCGGGAGCATATCGTGTTTCAAGGTTCTCGAATCGGAAAACGTAGCGGTCGAAAGACCGTGGTTTACGTCGTTTCACGGCCGAACGCGCTGGATAGCGTTTTCCAATCCAAAACGACCGTAGGAGGCTCTTCAGCATTTTCATTTCCTGTTCCTGGTGGTAATCGCGCGATGAACGCCGCTTGGTCGGCGAAGTTGTACCTACCGCTTGAGAGTATTGTGACGAATGTGCCGATTAGGCAACGTGATCGCTTCTCCCGGCTGTTCCGTGTCGCTCTTCCGCCACGCCCGAAAAACCCGCCGCGGCGATCTAACTAGAATGATGAAGTTATGCGCTATTGTCAAGCATTTCCGCGCAGGGAAGGTCTAACATCTTGGCGACGTTTGTACACCAAAGCGAAGTCGTGGAAGTGAAAGGTCCGGTGACTGTTGCCGGAATCGGCAAAGAGCTGCTCCAACAGATCGGAGAGCATTCCCGATTCAAGGCGGTAGTAGTTGTTTTTCCCTTGCCGGCGGTACCCCACCAATCCGGACATTCGCAGCAGTGTGAGGTGATGGCTGACGGCGGGTTGCGTTTGTTCAAGTAGATCGCAGAGTGCGGAAACGTGAAGCTCGCCTTCCTGCGAGAGCGCCATCAAGATCTTAAGTCTGGAACCATCACCCAATTGCTTGAAGACCCGGCTTAGCGCGCCGAGTGTCCGCGAACCAATCTTGACGTCTACCGACTTACGTCCGTTTAAGCTCAGTTTCTTGGTTTCGGGTTTGAATTTGCGCGGCCTCGCGCGGGTGGCGGACTTGGCGTTCAAAGTGACTTTCTCCTGTCACGGCCCAGAACGAAACCATGTTCCGGGGGTGGGTCAAGGTGCTCCTAAGACGTACCGTGGCGCCGCCTATCTGTTCCGCTAAGTCAACCCATGAAGATACAGGCAAATTCTTCGGCGTCAAACAAAATCTTGCGGAAATGCCGGAGCGCGCTGGCTCAGCTAGATGCCGGCCGCGTCGCAGAACTCCATTAGCATGAGTTCTTCGCCGCGCGATTGGTCCATGAGGGAATAGGTTCCCATTCGGATAAGAGGCGGAGAGTAAACATGAAGTGTGACAAGATCCTGATCGTTCGCCTGCAGATTGGAGATTTGGTGCAGGTCGAAGTCCTGACTTCCTTGCACGGTGCCGGGACCGTAATCCGCTGAGGACACGGCCTTGACGTGGCCATTGGGCGCGAATTCGAAGCGAGTTTCTGTCATCGTCCCGCGCAACACTCGAATGCCGCAGCTAGATCCCGCGTGATCGTGAATGGGGCTGCGCTGGCCGTTCTTCCAACAGAGAACGAGCAGGTGATACCATTCACCGGAAAACATGAGGTTTCGGGTGTAGCCGCGCTCCGAAAAGCGTGCGTACTCGGCGACGTCTTCAAACCTAAGCTGAAGTTGGCTGAGCTCAATAAGCAGGTCGGAAAGGTCGACACGCTCTTCGATTCGATCCAGGAATCGACAAAGTTCATCCAAACTTCTTGCCATAGGAATCACCTTGAACCACGAGATGGCAGCGCCGTCAGCGACCGTACCGACACGGAATCGAGTTTAGTTTACAAATCTACAAATCAACGCTAAGCCGCACGCGGCTCGAAGACACCTCTGCCAATTCTAGCAGCACGAAAAACGCCGAACAAGTTTTTAGAGGAGGCTGGCTTGGGCGCCGGGTTGAAAGTCCGCAACCTCCAGCTGAATGGTGCGCCGTCCCTGCCAATCATTGAATGACGGTGTGAAAACGATGCAACACGTACCTTGCGCTGACACTAATTCGTCCATTCTTTCGCCCATTCCGAATGCGATAGCGGGCAGGAGTGTGTTGTTTGCTCTAATCCGGAATTGCAAGTGCCTTTCCCCTTTACCGACGCGCCGCGGTTCCGCCGCCACATCAACGGGGCCGGCCAGAAATCGCGGTCGCGGGTTGCCGATACCGTAAGGTTCGAGCCGCATCACCGCCTCAACGAAACCCGGAGTCACCAGGCTGAGCGGAACCTCCGCATCGATGCACAGTTGCGGTCCGGTTTCTGTCGCCGTGCGGTGCTGAGCAACATGGGCGCAGAACCGCTCTCGAAATCGGTCGATGCGATCACCGGCAATCTTGAATCCGACGGCAGCCGCATGGCCGCCATACACCAACAGCTCTTCGCCGCAGGCTGCCATCGCAACATGCAACTGGAACCCGGACACCGACCGTCCGGAACCTTGGCCTATCGTGTGATCGTCACGCAGAGCGATCAACAAAGTCGGGCGGTTGTAATGTTCGCTGAGACGGCCGGCGACGATGCCGATTACACCGGCATGCCATTCTTTGCTGGCCAACACGAGCGCTGACGTCGTATCTGCGTCGAAGTTATTGAGCTGTTCGTGAGCCTGATCAAGGATTCGGCGTTCGATGGCCTGCCGCTTGGCGTTCTGTGTTTCAAGAAAGCGAGCCAGATCATTGGCTCGGTGTCGGGATACGGTGGTAAGTAGTTCGACCACAAGTCGCGCACATCCAAGTCGACCGGCGGCATTAAGCCGAGGCGCGAGGAAATAGGCGATGTCGGCGGCGGTCAAGACACTACGCTCACTCAGTCCCGCGGCTTCGACCAATGCCTGGAAACCTACCGACGGCGATTCCTTGAGGCGGGTAAGGCCGTGCCTGACGACGATTCGATTCTCGTCGACAAGGGGGACGCAGTCGGCCACCATTCCCAGGGCCGCCAGGCCAACCGCGTCGAGAAGGAATTCACGCAGCGGTTGCGTGACTCGTGCGGCTCCACTGGCACGCTGGCAAAGCGCCCATGCTAATTTGAAGGCCACGCCGGATCCCGAGAGTTCGCCGAACGGATATTGGCTACCGGGGAGACGGGGGTGGACCAGAATATGTGCGGCTGGCAGTTGCTCCTTGAATTCGTGGTGATCGGTGACGATCAATTCTAATCCGAGACGACGTGCTTCCTCCGCTTCATGAAGGCTAGCGATACCACAATCAACGGTCACGACCACCGACGTGCCGGTGCTGGCGATGGTTCGCAAAGCTTCCGAATTGAGCCCGTATCCTTCATCCAGACGATGAGGAACATAGAAGGTCACGGACGCATGGAGGTGACGAAGGGTCTGCAATAAGATCGCGGTCCCCGTTAGACCATCGACGTCATAGTCGCCGTAGATACATATCGATTTCCCGTTGCGGGCGGCCTGGAACAAATGATCGGCCGCCTCGCTCAGGCCGGGCAGAGCTTCTGGATCGTGTAATCCGGTGAACGGCGCTGTGAGAAACCGATGAATTTGATTATTGGCGTTGATACCGCGATTGATAAGAAGCTGTGCCAGGATCGGAGATACGCGCCCCTCGTGCACAACGCGACTCACCATGTCGGCGTCGTGTGGGAGAAGCCGCCACGCTTTTCTCACAAACTCCAATTCGGACTCCTTCCGGCACTGAATAAGTTATCGACTAAAGAGCAAGAAGTGGAGCACATGTCTTACTTCGCATCGAACAAACCATGTGGAACCTCGTATGCCGTTTTCTCGGGAGGATCGATTCCCAAAGCCCGCGCTAGGACGGGCGCGATGCACAAGGGTGTGACGGCTTCATCCGCGCGAATTCCGGGGCGAACTCCAGGGCCAAAAAACAACAACGGAACGTGGGTGTCATATGGATGCGGTGTCCCGTGTGTCGTTCCCGTCCAATAGGTGCTCGCAAAGAGATAGTGCGGCTTTTGAATCACAAACAAGTCGCCGCAACGCTCTGCATGGTAGCACCGTTTCACGCTTTTTTTGAGAGGATCATCCTCAGACGCATCCGACTGAAGTTCGGCACGCGTGTAAACTGTTTGAATGCCGGATTGTTGCTTCAACCATTCGGCCAATGCCGCCGCAGCGGTTTCCGCCGTAATGTTCGCCGATGTTAGTGCCTGCCGGTTCAGGTCGATCCAGAGGGACACCGGAGGCTCAAACCATTTCGTTGATGCCGGCGCTTTAAACCTTTGCGACAAGAAAGCCTCGGCGTTTTTGATGAACCGTGCCAAATCGATCCGACCGGCCTCCGTTCCTCGTGCGCTCATCACCTCTGGCAACGGGCATATGCCATGATCCGACGATAGAGCCAGCACATAGTTGCCTTGACCCACGCGGTCGTCGAGGAATGTGAGAAGCTCCGAAATCAGCCGGTCCGTGCGCAAGGTAATGTCGAGTACCTCGTGAGAGTCTGGCCCCCACACGTGCCCTACAAGGTCGTTAGACGAGAAGCTCACACAGAGCAAATCCGACACGCCACGTTGGCCGAGCTGCTCGCGCTCGACGGCAATCTTGAGCAGTTCCAACAACAATTCGTTGCCTGCCGGCGAGAAAGTCGCCGCTTCGTAAAACGCACGAGCCGGCTGCTTAAGGCCGCCGGTGATCGGATGCGGAAACGTCCGACCTTGGGCTATACCCGTTCCTTCCCCCGCCACATCGTCAGCGCCGCTATTCCGATCGTAATCAATCGACGTCGCCAGGCGAGTCCAGTCTTTTCCGAACCACCTGTCGACGGGCCGAGCTCGGTTGAACTCCTCGACCCACGGGTGCAACGTGTCCCGATAATAGGTGGAAGTCACGAACTCGCCGGTATGGGTGTCGAACCAATAGCATGCATCCGGTGTGCGCCCGCCCGGCAAGACCGCCGAACGGTCTTTTAACGAAAGTGAAACCACACGCCCCTTATTAGACGTTGCTTTCTTGACGCCATCGGCGAGTGTCGGCGCCCGCAGCCGCTCCGGAGAGATTCCTCCTTTCGAGCGATCTGATGACAGCGTCGATGCAAGATCCGGAGGTTTTCCTGGCACGCGCAAGTGACGATCAGAATCAACGCAGTTTACCGTCCTGCGTTCCTTGGATTCGAACCATTCGTTACCGACGATTCCGTGGATCGCCGGGCAACAACCGGCAACTAATGATGCGTGTCCGGGCGCCGTGGCGGTTGCCGCGTATGGGTAATGGCAGTTTCCATATGACGCTCCTTCGCGTTCCAGGCGACGGAAGCCGTTCGGCCCGAATAGCTCGCGCCAACGCGGCAAGTAGTCTCCGCGCAGCTGATCGACAACGATCAACACTGCGAGTCGCGGCGGCGCCTCAGACGATGGTTCTGCCTGAGCTGGTACCGACAAGCGCAGGAATACCGTCGACATCAGACCGAAAGCACAAAGTGCAATAGCTCTCATCGATGAACTCCCTTGGGATCGGAAGCAGTCGCATGCTGCAACAATCTACGACATTCTATCGGGCTGAACGAGTGTGATGAAGAATGGTAGGTGTGGCGTTGTGTTAGAAGTCTGACGGCACCACTTCGTTTCCTGAGCGGCTAAACATCGCATGATACACGCGGAAGTCGATGTCGTTTGGGATCCACACCACGTGGCCGTCAACCATCACGGTCTGGATTCCGCCGGTATGTTCACCCACGGCGCCACGGTGACTGAAAGTGGAACTATTGGGCGGCGTCGGCGTGCCATCCGCTTCGGCGCAGGTTACATATCCTTGAGAGTTGTGATCCACCCAGAAGAATTGATTCGTTCCCACTCCGGCCGGGATGGTGCCATGGGTCGCCGCATGTGATGACTCGAGGAACAAGAACGTGACGCTGGCGCCGTCCTTCATGTCCGTATGGCGAAGCTTGCTGTTCACCCAGGCCACTCCGTCCGTCCCCGCTGCCGTGCGTTCAGGTAAGTAACGACCCGTACCCGAATTTACACCATAATCTTTGAATTGATTCGCCGGCTTCACGCGGCGGATGGCTTTGCAGACGAAGACGCGTGGCATATTGTTCGCCGGTAGCATGTTGGTCGAGTTTCCCCCGGGACCAACATCAATGCTTTGACTCATGGGGATGCTTTCCGCATACGCCGATACGTCAAAATTGATCTTTCGGAAGAGCGGCTCCTGGTCCAAGTGGGGCAGCAAAAGTGCCGGCCAACCGAAGTGACCCCAGGGAGTTTTATTTCCGTAAACCGGGTTGTACCAACCTGAAGGGAATGTGCCGTCAGGGTTCATCGGCCCCGCGCTTCCCGCCGGAATGGAGCGGTGGGTGACTTCGTATCCGTGCACCGCGGCGGTAAGCTGCCGGAGGTTGTTGGCACAGGCCGTGCGGTCGGCGGTTGCTCGCGCGCGCTGCACCGCGGGAGCCGTCAGCGCAAGTAGCACGCCGATAATTGCGAGAACCACGACCACTTCAATCAGCGTGAATCCCGCTCGCCGAACCGATTGTCGAAATCCTGTTCTCGACATTTTGCAATGCTTAGCCTTGGCAAGAAGCAATGGAGGTATCTTCCACGCAAAGCCGACATATAGCAAAGATAGTACCAAACGCGAGTCAAAGCTCCGTCTAGATTCCGCTTTGACGATCTTCCGTGGTCGCCAGACGTTTCGCGAGCCATGGAGGCGGGCTAATCGAGCCGGAGATCCACCACTTGCTCACCCGAATTCACCACGATGCGGAGCGGTGATTTCTCAAGCTGCCCGTACTTCGCAAGGATAGGCATGAGATTCGCCGGTTCGGTTAATCGCGTACCTCCATCGCGCGGATCAAAACGCTTAAAGGTCATAAAGACCTTGTGTTTTCCAGGTATGGCGCCGTTGCGATCCTTGTCATAATGCGCGGTAAATCGTCCGTCGGCGTCCGTTAACGCCCAGCTCGGACGTCCTTTGTCGGGCACGAAATTGATGAACAGATTCGGGACCGGGCGACCCTTAAATGTCACCTGGCCGCGAACGCGAGTCAATCGCTGCCCACCCCATTCGCAACCGCTTATCACGATGAGAAAACCGAAGAGCGCCATGCAGCATGTGCGCCTACTAATTGATAATCGGCGAGCCATAGGCAGGTACCACTCGTAGAGGCGGATTGAACCGCAGGACACCGGCGAGCTTCGAGTGTCGGCCGGAACACTGCTATCACCGGTCGGTTTGGTCGACCAGGATATTAATCCTCCAAGTCCTTGATGTCAAGGATTTTGCAGGAATTCTCAACGAGTTGCCATGAGGGAGGCCAAGCGGTCCGTCACTTGCCGCAAGGTAAGCGGCCGAACCATGATCGCCACGCTGGGGCGGCGTTCGACGTTCCGAGCCCACTCTTCCTGCTTTTCGGCCAACAACAAAATGCCCGGACATGTCAGTTGCCGGCGAGCGGCTTCATCCAAGATCTGATCGAAGCGACTGATGCTGTCGTCGTCCGCACCTGCCGCATCGACGATCAACGCATCGAAGGGCTTCAACTTGTAACGGTTGAGCGCAACCGTCGGATCGGCGGACAAGAATACTCGATAACCCAGCTTCTTGAGCGCGGCGCGGAACGCCTCCTGAAACTTCGGACTCTTCTCGACGATGAACACAGATCGCTCACCGGTGCGGGCCGTGGTTGGAACTGGCGCACCACTTTCAAGCTCCCGACGAACGTCACGAACCGCGTCCAGCAACTGGGACGGTGTCTGATAGCGTTCTTGCGGATTGTAGGCAAGCATCGTCTTGAGTAGATTGAACACCGCCGGCGGCGCTTCGATTTTTTCCGGCGTCAGCAACTCCGTAATCTGGTCGAAACGCTGCTTCTTCATGCGGGCACGGGGGTCGGCGGGCGTATCGAGCGGGGATTTTCCGGTCAACATCTCAAAGAGAACACAGCCAAGAAAGAAAACGTCACTGCGGACGTCGCCTGCCTTGGCGCCCGTCGCCCGCTCCAACCCGGCGTAGTCAACCGTACGGTACTGTTTCTTCGTCTTCTCGTCCGATTCAGCCGTGTAGATGCCGGCCAGCCCGAAGTCCACTAATTTAGCGTCGCCTTGTGTGGAGATCAGTAGGTTGGTGAGTTTGATATCACGGTGCGTAATACCCTGCGAATGGGCATAGGCCAGCCCGGCTGCCGCATCTTCGATGAGCCGAAGCGCCTCACCCGACGCCAGTTTCTTCCGGATTGTCAGGAAGTCGCGCAGGTTGCCGCCCTCGACGAATTCCATGACGATGTAGTACTGCTGCGACGCCGGGTCGCGATCCACGGCCAGGATCGAGACGATGTTGGGATGGCGCAGCGCCCGGCCGACCTTACCTTCGCGCTCGAAAAGGTCAATAGTGCGCCGTTCTTCGCTCCAGCGTTTTCGGAGGGCCTTGATCGCCACGACTTCGCCGCTGTGCGGGTTGTCCGCGCGGAACACACGCCCGAAGCTTCCGGACGCGATGCGGTAGAGTAACCGGTAGCCGCCGAGGAAAAAGCCGTCGACTTCCCCTTTAAGGAGTTTCTGACTTTGCCACGGTGTGAGGAATCCGCGCCGTTCGAGCGCACGGAGCGCCACTGCTGGGTCGCTGCCCCGGTGTTCATGAAACTCCGGGCAATCGTTCAACTGCGATTCGGTCAGTAGACCTTTTTGAACGGCCAACTGAGCGATCGTCGCGGCAGTGACGTTCGACATGAATCGTAAGGTGCTCTCGACTCGTCCCGACCGCGCCGTGCGGTCCCGAGAAACATAACTAATTCTAGCTCCAGCTTTTGGCTTGCCAAGCAGAAGTCAACGCCGGAGAATCAACAGTGAACTTTCTCGGCTGCCGGAATGTAACCAGCTGGTTTACACCCGCCGCTCGCAAGGAGGGACTGGCGCCGACGAGTGGAGCGGGCAGGTAAGTATTTGCGTCGATTATCCGCGGATTGATATTTTCCTTTTTTCTCTTGAATTCCCACCCTCTCCCGGCGACACTATGGGCAGCGTTACGGGCTGAGAGTAGGACTCGCGAAACGGGACTGGCAGGGGCGTCGTCGAGACTGCATTTCCCTTGTTACTTCGCTACTATCGCGTCGTCGCCAAGCCGGCAATTCGAGTTGTTCTGTTCGTGAACCGCGGGTTTCAACTGTAGACCATTCGGGAGAGGAGTCACCATCATGGCGCTAAGTAGTCTATCCAAGGCGTTTCGCGGAGCGAAGACACTGACCGACCGGCGCCGGCTAGCGGCACGGCCGCGGTTGGAACCGTTTGAAGATCGCGTGCTATTCGCCGTCGTCGATTGGATCGGCGGCAGCGGCGATTGGAACGCGGCGCCGAAGTGGAGCACCGGAAAAGTCCCCGGACCGGAAGATGACGTCAACATCGCCACCCCCGGCGTCACGATCACCCATGGCACCACGGCTTACGATCAAGTCAAATCGCTGACCATTGCCGACGACGCCGGTATCACGCTTGAATTGACCAACGGCACCCTCGGTGTTGTCAATGCAGAATTCAACAACAACACGGTTCGACTGAAGGGGCAGTCGACGTTGATGATTCACTCGCAGGCCAACAGTTCGGGCCCGTTCGAAATGATCGAGTTCGATGCGACGATTTCGGGCGCCGGCATGTTGACGACTCACGCCGACGCTACCTGGACGGCCGGGATTCTGGACGCGGATTGGACCGTGGCGGAAGGCGCGACACTCAACATCAGCGGCGACAAGAACAAGATCATTCGCGGGCACCTTCAATAACGACGGCACCGTGCGCTGGTCGGGCATCGGTCGGATCGGGGTTTCGTCGCTGACAGTTATCAACAATCTGGAAGGCGGGCTGTGGTTGTGCCAGAACGACACGCCGTTCCTCTTCCGAAATGACGACGGTTTCGCCAGCCACCCGTTTAACAATTACGGCACGTTCCGCAAGGAAGGAACGACGGGGTCAACTGCATTCGATAGCTGGGGCCCGCTTAACAACTTTGGGCGCGTCGAGGTCAACAGCGGGACGCTTGTGGTTGCCGGGGCTGGCACTAATCACGGCACGTTCGCCGTCGCAGCCGGGGCTCAACTCCAGTTCATTACTTTCAATCTGAATTACGACCTCAAAGATGGGACGACATTCGAAGGCGACGGCAAAGTCATGGTCACGACGGGCGGCACGCTGAGCGCCCTCGTTCCGATCACGATGCCGAATCCGTTCGAGCTAAACGCCGGGACTTTGCGTGGCGACGGCCCGCTGACCGTCACCGAAAGCTTTCTGTGGTCCGGTGGGCAGCTCACCGGGAATGTGACGGTGGCGGCGGGCGCGACGATGTCCATTACGGGCAACCTCAGCATGGTGATGAAGGGCAAGTTTAACAACTTCGGCTCGGTCACCTGGACCTCGCCCGTCCCGTTGCTGGTAACGGCTCGGTCGGAGATCATCAACCACGAAGGTGGGGTGATCGATTTGATGAATGACCACCCGATTGAGTTCCACGAGGACGACGGTTTCGCACCGTGGTTGTTCCGGAACGATGGGACGCTGAAGAAAACGGCGGGTACCGAAACGTCCACCATCGAACACGCTTTGTTCATCAATGACGGCGCCGTGGAAGTACATACAGGCACCTTGTTCTTTGACACCGAACACTTCACTCCGCTCGACGATCACACGTTGACTGAGGGTACCTATTTGGTGAAAGGCACCCTGAAGATCACGGGCGCCGACATCCATTCGAACCTGGCGACGGTGACGTTAGACGGCGTCGACGCAAAAATCGTGAACGAAAACGACGTTTCCGCATTCGCCAATATCGCGGAAAACCACGGCTTCCTCAACGTTCTGAACGGGGCTGAATGGGTGCCGGCCGGCGATTTCGCAAATCACGGAGGCCTCACGATCGGTTCGACAAGCAAAGTGACCGTCGGTGGGGCGTTTACGCAAGCCGCCGGTGTGACCAGCCTGCTCGATGGAACCATCGCCGCATCGGCCGTGAGCATCGACGGCGGCTATCTGGGCGGTTTTGGGACCGTAGAGGCCGACGTCACCAACGGCTCATTGCTGCAAGTTGGGAACCTGGACGGGACGGGCATCCTGTTGATTGATGGAAACTACACGCAATTACCAACCGGGACGCTTCTCGTTCGTCTCGGTGGTCCGAGTGCCGGGGCAGAACACGACCAACTTCAGGTGACGGGAACCGCCGATCTAGGGGGGACTCTCGGCGTCTTCATGGTGGGCGGATATACGCCGCTTCCGGGTGAAACCTACCGTGTTCTACTGGCGGAAGCTGTCAACGACGAGTTCACGCGGCTGCGCGGCCCTGGCAGCGTCATGAACGCGATTTACGATCCGAATGGCGTCATCCTTGAACCAAGCGGGCGCGCCGCGAACTCGCCCCGTGCCGCTGCAAGAGCACCAAGAGTGGTGGCGCGACTCATAGCCATGACGCCCAACATCAGTGATTTCATTTTTGCGGCGCAAGACTCCGAGACGAAGTTCAAACGTTCCATCGCGCGGACATAAAGTCCGAGCCGCGCAATCGAAGCGCCGCTAGCGGCTTTGCATGGCACGCTAAGCCGCAAGCGGCGTTCGCCCCGTACTACTCGTCCCTCGTAACCTTAGGAAGGACATTCAGGTCGATTCCCGCTTCGTTTTTGAAGCTCTCGACATTCGGAATCAGTTCCCAGGTCTCGGTCAACTTGGTTGTTTCACCAGGCGCTAGTGTGACGAGCGGTCCGAGGGATTCGATTTCGAGCATATCCCCATTGGTAAATGTCTCGAAGTTGCAACCCAGATCGGGATAGGTTTTGCCGTCCTCATATCGAAACCGTTTCACGAACAACGTGTCTTGATTGAGGTAACCGACCCAGCCCATGCGATGGGCGAGTCCGATTTTGGTGGGGCCCCGGCGGGGTTTTTGCTGGACTGTGATGTAACGGCCGCCAAACTGGAAACGGTCGTCGCGAAAATCGAAGTAAGGCCAGAGTGCCAAACGCTGGTTTGGTGCGTAGTCATCGGGCGTTCGCGCATTCGTCGGTGGGCCGGGGTGGTCCTTCTTGGGTGGCAAAGGGATGATCTCGATCCCTCCGGGCGCCATGACCGTCTGACCCCACGGAGCGAGCGTGGTCGGCTTCGTGCCGACATTCTTGATCGTCTGACCGACGGTGACCCGGCTGCCGCTCGAACTTAAACGTAGGGAAATCTCCTTCTGGATGCCGTAAAGTTTCTCGGGTCCGGCGGTGAAGACGAAAGTCTCGCCTTGTTGGCGATAATCGACCGGGCCGTTGTCCGGGAAGTAAGTTCGTGTCAAATCTTCGGGCGCGACCCAAAGGCGATGACCGCCACGAATCTGCCAGTCCTTTTCGCCGGACTTCCCTAGTTGGTTTTCGTACTCCTTGAACACGTTCGCGCCTTTGGTGAGGCGGTAGCTGATGATCCTCGGCCCGACATCGAGCGTGACGATAAGCTCGACATCGCCATTGCTCAGGCGGACGTTGTTTTTCCAACCTTTGTATTCGATCTTTTGAGCCGCGACGCCGTCGTCTATCGTCGCCAAGCCCACGGCTTGCAACCCGTGGGCTTGACTGCATACGGCCAGGAGAACGCCGACGCTGTGGAATCGCATGGTAAACAGCCTCGCTAATCCTTCGGTAGTTCTTTGCTACCAACGACGGTCATGTTCATGCCGATCTGCACCGAGACCGATGTGCCGCCGACGTCGATGACGGTTTTGCCGTTGAGATACCAGCCCAAGGAACCGGTGGAAAACTCTTTTACTTCGGCCTGGAGGGGAATGTTGTTGATGGTAACCGTAACGGGTTTTGCTTTGGCAAGAAACTCGGAACGAGTCACCGGGCATGAGGTCTTGGCCATTGAACTTCTCCACGGACATGAGTTTGTGCTGCGGCCGGCGTGGCCGACTGGGTCATGCCGCATCTTATGGCCGACCGCGGTGGTGGGACAGGCCACCTGGGCAATCTTGTCGTCGTTGGGAAAATGGGACGGGTACAGGCGGCTGCACTAAGCTTGGCCGAAGTGGCAACGCCGATTTGCGTCTCGCGTTTTTTCACGCATTCCGCTAAATCATCGGCCCAAACTCTTGCCTTATGCTGGCGACAGGATGTCCCGCGATGCATTGGTTTCAGCATCAATGCCGGAAGTATTGGCCCATCGCACTGCTGGCCGCGCTGGTCGTCGGGGGGATCCTGCGCCTCGTCTACGGTAACGACATTGAGTACAAGTACGACGAAGCGTGGACATTTGAGAATGCCGTTGCCGAAGCTAAGGGAGACTGGCGTTGGTTTGGAATGGAGTCGAGCACCAAGGCCCCGAATCCTGGCATGAGCGTGTGGGTATTTACGGTGTTGGGCAAACTCGGCCGCGTCGTCGATCCGCCGGGACTGGTGCGCACGATTCAGATCCTGAACATTCTCGCGTTGGTCTCGCTGGTTCTCTTCGCTCGCCGCCTGATTCCGTCGGAAGAGCGTGAACCGTGGTATTGGGCCGCAGCCCTTGCCGCCGTGAACCCATTGGCGGTCTTGTTTCAACGTAAGATTTGGCCGCCGTCGGTGCTGCCGTTGCTTTCGCTGGGTATGCTTGCCGGCTGGTGGCGGCGCGAATGTTTGGTCGGTGCATTCGTCTGGGGTCTTGTCGGTGCCTGTCTCGGGCAAATTCACATGTCCGGTTTCTTCGTCGCTGCCGCGCTGGCCGGTTGGACGGCAATTTTTCGACGGCAGAATACGCGTTGGCTTGGTTGGATCGTCGGCACCTGCCTCGGTTTGGTGCCCCTGGTCCCGTGGATTCGGGAGATGACTACCGAGTCAGGACGCACCGCTATCTCGACGCGGAAATGGTATACCGTCGCGGAAATGAAGTTCTGGACGAATTGGGTATCAGAGCCGCTCGGGCTCACGCCGCAGTACACCTTGGGCCGTGACTTCGGCGACTACCTTTCCTATCCGATCATCGGCGGGCGTCCGACCTATGTCGTAGGCTTCGCACACTTGGTACTCGTGGCCGTCGGCGTGATCATTTTGAGCCGAGCGGCCCATTCGCTGTGGTCGAATCGTACTCGATGGCGCGAATTGGTGGTTGGCCGCGACTCGACCTCGGCCTTCGTCATCAACGCTTGCCTTTGGGGGTGCGGCCTGCTCCTAACGGCGACCGGCTCTCGGATTTATCGGCATTACTTATTGGTGCTATTTCCCTTGACCTTCGTGTGGTTGGCGCGACTTGCACTCGGCGGCGGTTCGTTGTCGTTCGGCCGAAGCTTGTTATGCACAATCTGCGTCGCACAGGCGATCACTTCCGCGGCAATGATTGGTTATGTGCATTCGCATGACCGAACCATCCGGGGGGACTACGGAATGCCGTACCGGGTGCAACAGATGCGGCCGGATGGGCCGTTCACTCTTTCAACTCCTTCAGCCGATTCACGACGTTTGCCGCACGACGTGCGGCCTCACTCACTTCCGCTTCGTGCAATAACGGACTGAAGCTGAAACGCATCGCGGACCGCAGCACTTCGTCGGGCGCCTGCATCGCCTTGAGCACCGGCGACGGCAGCAGCGACCCGCTCGAACATGCCGAGCCGGTTGAGCACTCAACGCCGGCAAGGTCAAGGCTCATCAACATCGCGTCGGCCTGGCATCCTGGGAAGGAAAGGTTGAGCGTGTGCGGAATCCCATTGCTTGGTCCGTTGCTGACAACCGGAGTGACATGTTCAACGAGATAATCAAGGAACAACTCTCGCAGCCGCGTTACCTTTGCCGTTCGCGGCGCCATTTCCTGAATCGCCAGGTCGAGTGCACAGGCAAGTCCTACTGCCAATGCGACGGGTTCGGTGCCGGGTCGTCGGCCCTGTTGCTGGTGGCCGCCCACCATCAAACTCCGTAACTTCGCGTCTCGGCGGATCAGAAGTGCGCCGACTCCTTTCGGGCCGTGAAACTTGTGCGCGCTGAGCGATAGCGTGCTTACTCCCAAATCGTGGAAGTTCACCTCGACCTTGCCGACGGCCTGAGTGGCGTCGCAGTGAAAGGAACATGTCGGCGCGGCGCATTCCGCTAGTTTGGCCACCGGTTGAATGGCGCCGACTTCGTGATTGGCCAACATGACCGCGACAAGCACTGTGTCGGGTCGAACCCTGGGTGAAAGCTCATCCGGATAGATGATGCATTGCGTGTCGACCGTTAGGTGCTCCACCTCGAAGCCGCGTTCACGCAATTGATCCACCGGCCCCATAACGGATGGATGCTCGATCGGGCTGACGATGGACCTTGCCGGGCGGGGACTCCGCCAGGCCCAAAATGGCGATGTTATTGGCTTCGGTGGCGCCACTGGTGAATACGACTTCGTCGGCGTGGGCGCCCAGAAGCGATGCAATTCTTTCGCGGGATTCTTCCAGCGCCTTACGCGCTCGGCTGCCGGTACGGTGTGCGCTGGCGGGATTGCCGTAGATGCCGGTCAGGTACGGCCGCATCGCCTCCCAGACGGCCGGCAACAGCGGCGTGGTGGAATTGTTGTCGAGATAGATCGAATCCATGACGGTCGCCGCGCGGGGGTAGTCTTGGTGGGGCAGACATTCCTGTCTGCCTCCGCAAATCCGCCGTCATTCTACCGTATCGGCGCAGCGGTGAGATGGGATCTGTTTTTACGATTGCGTTTCTTCTTTGCCGATCTTGCGCACCCAACAGTAATAAATTCCTACGATCGCGCAGATCGCACACACGGCGACGATGATGGCGTAACCATTGTCCACGGCCAACCCCCTTGGTGATAGGTTTTCGGCAAATCCTCTGTCGCCAAAAGCGTAGTTCACAATGGAACGCCGTGCGCGACGGCCGCAAGAAATTATCGATTTCGGTCGGCGACCATTGGAGGCTCTTGTGGCTGCGTCCGTGCCTGGGGATCACCGAGATCGTAAATAAGGAATGTTGTAGTTCGTGCAAAGGGCTCCAAGCGACATAAGTATTCGGCCATGGCTTGCAATGGTGTCGGACCGCGGGCCGGGTTCTTGCTGACGCCGTACGAGCCGTATAAGAGAGTGGTGCTCGCGGCCAGGAAACGTCCAGTAACACGGCGTAGCCCCTCGTCCGGATTGACGAGACCCGGCTCGTGAAGGCTGACGGCATGGAAACCACTGTGGTTGATCCCGGCGTCGCTGCCGAAGTACCAAACGTCCAAGTTGTCCAGCCGCTGGAGATCGCGCCATTCGGCGAGTTCCCTCAGCCCTTGGCCCCAATCGTAGTTGGAGTCGCTCAGCCGGCGGTAACCGTTTTCGGTTCCGCCCCAAAGTTCATTGGTGTAGCAGATCGCATTGGGCCAGACCGTCGTCGCCGTAGCGGCTGTCCAAAGCAGTCCGCAGCCTACTAATCCGATCAATCCGTATCGAAGCGCGACCTTGCGATGCGATCGCCCGATTTCAACTACGGCGGCCGCCAGGCCGATGCTCGCCAGAGCCACGAGCGGCAACATGAAGCGAATGCCGATCTGCACACGGCAGTTCAGACTGTAGACAAGGAGACATGCCGCCGCGAAGAACGTCCAGTTCAGGAGAGCGCGCGGCCGAAGTATTGCCACGATTACCGGAAGCAGCAGCAAGATCAGGCTTAGCTTCATCGACAGGGCGACGGGGAAGTAGTACCAAATCGAGCGCGCGTCGACTTGCCCCAAGATGTAGACACCGTGGCCGCGAAAATTGTGTGCGATTTGTCGAACCAATGCATCCCCGGCGTTCGGGAATATGCGGAGGTGCTCCGCCAACCAAACCATCACCGTAGCCAACGGTCCGTGGGACAATCCGTTTGCCCAGATTCCGAACGAACGTTGCCCTTCCCAGTCGCTGCCGCAATAGACGAAAGTCAACACCATGCCGAGTGTGAGGATCCAAACGAGGTCACGACGAAACGGCTGCCAGCGCGACCAAAGTGTCCCCACGGAATGTTCAACGCTCGGATTATGGAGGCGCTTACATTCCACCGCGAATAGACACAGCGGCCCGAATGCGAGGGCCGATGCCTTGCAAATCATCGCTAATCCAAACCAAAGCGCTGGCAGGCCGACCCGGCGGAGCCAGCCCGAATCTCGGCCAGCGGCAAAGTGATACGCCAGTGCCAGCAAACAGGCGGTGACGGCAACATCGGACGTCGCAAGTCCGGCGTGCGCGAGAAAACACGGCTCGCAGGCGATAAATGCCGCCGCGAGCCGACCACCCCAGTTTCCAGCCAGCCGGTGCCCGGTCAGAAAACCATAGGAGAGGAGTAACCACCAGAATGCCAGCGTAGTGGCCCGCGCCCAGGGCAGGATTTGGGCCATGTCGCGACCTTCGGCGTCGAGCCGGACATTGTGCCAGCGTTCCCACAGGTACAGCGGGAGAGAGGCGAGGTCCATCGGCATTGGCATGGTGCCGAGCCGAAGTTGGGCGGCATGGCTTCCGGTCCGCCAGAATTCCAGCCCGCGCGCAATGTATCCCGGTTCGTCAAAGGTCGCGCCGAGCTCGGTGGCGGCCGTCAGGCACCAGATTGATGAGGCAATACCACAAACCAGCAGCCACAGAATGTTGAACCAGCGCGATCGGGCGCCAGCCGGCTCCATGTCCCGTCCTCTGTTCCGATTGGAGGTGAACGGCGTGCTCTGGAAACGAGGCAAGCCGTATGACCTTTATCGGCAGGAGAGCGACGGAACTTTAGCGTTTGTAATTTTTTCCTTGGGAAGAACGGCTGGAAATGTCGATGCTGGCTGTTTATCGATGAGCAGAACGGGAATTGCGCGATCCGGCCTGCCACCCGCCGCAGCCTGCGAAATTGGGCGGCCTCGGCGTTTCGACCTCGGAATGAGGCCCAATAACGCCGGAGGGTTGCTTCGAAACCTACGACTCGCGCAACGAAACGGACCTGCCACGGTGACCAGTGCTTGAAGCAATACATAAGGAAGGCGTGCCGCGTCAACACTCGAAGCGGCGCCGGCACGGCCCGACCGTGCAGCGGCGAATAGTGCACCACGGCGTGCGACGGCTCGTACCATACCGACCACCCGACCCTGGAAGCGCGGCGGCACAGGTCAACGTCTTCGTAGTAAAGAAAAAAGTCCTCGTCGAAACCGTCCAGTTGTTCCACACACTCACGCCGCATCAACATGCAGCAGCCGGTCACCCACGGAACACGGGACGCGCGGTCGTTCGGTGGAGAGTTGTATTTTCGGCGCGAACGCGGAAGGACGAGGCGTGCAATCGTTCCGGTCAAAGTCGGAAACTCGCCGGTCGAACGCTGCCAACCGCCGTCACGATCCAACAACTTGAACCCGACGATTCCGACCGGCGGTTCAATCGCGGGTAAGCGTTCGGTTAACGACAGGACACCCTCGAGAAAGCGATCGCGAAGGCTAATATCCGGATTCATGACGAGCAGCCAATGGCCGCGACTTAGCCGGCATCCTTCGTTTACCGCTTGGGCAAAGCCTCGGTTTCGCTTCCAGCAACGAACGGAGACGCCGTCTCGCCGCCGCAACCGTGCGTACGCCGGACCGGTCGGCGATGCATTGTCGACGACGACGACTTCCACCAGCCCTCGCTGAGCGTCGGGATGGCTGAGCACCTGCTCAACAAGTGCTTCGGTTTCGTCCCACTGGCGGTAGTTCACGATGATGACGGACAGCCATGGCGCCTGCGCCGGCCGGCTTCGTTGTCGGTCTGCCGAAGTATCGGCAGCTGGTAGGAATGTGGATGGGGAAGCTGTCGGCGCGGGGTCGATCTGTCGCGACAAGCGCGATGCCATGAAGTCCCTCCGTGGACGGCCGGACGCTGAAGGCGGTTGTCGCCCTAGTATAAGGAGCGGCCCGCATTTCCTGCAATGTCTCTCCTGACGGTAGAGCGTGTACGGATTACGAAGACCAGTCCGTGGGCGCGGCTTGTCGCAATTCCTTTGCCAAAGCGGCCTAATAGTTGCACCGATTCGTCGCGTTCCGTGAATTGGGGATTTGTGACTTGGCATGTAGATGCCTGTTTCGGATAATAGTCCTTCGGATATGGATTTACGGCTTGTGCCGTGCTCGCGGAGGCCGCCCTTCCGGGCGATTTGATCGTTGTGAAGAAACTCTTCGTGGTGTTCATTTTGGTCGGGCTGGTTGCGGGTGCCGCTACCTACTACCGCTCTTCACACCCGCGGGCGCCCCATTATCCCGTCGCGCACATCGTCTATGGGCCTATCGCTGAGGTCATTCGTGGCACGGGCTTGATCGAGGTCCGTAATCCCGTGGTCGTCGGTTCGGCTCTGAGTCTCGGCGAAGTTACCGAAGTCTCTCCGGATGCCGAAATTGGGCGGGCGGTCAAGAAGGGCCAAAAACTAATCCAGCTCGACGAAACGCCGGCAAAGTTCAAACTGGATCACGCCAAAGCCCAACTGCAATACGCCACCAGTGAGCGAGAAGCGGCAAAAGCCGCCCTCGACGGCGCCACGGGAATCGTGGCGCTCATGAAGCAAAAACCCGAAAGCTTCGGGCAAATAGAAAGAACCCAACGCGAGGCGGAACACAACGTGGCCGTGGCGCGCATGAAGACGGCCGAGGGCAAACTCGCGGAGGCCCAGACGGGCGTCCGAGCCGCCGAGGCTTTACTGAGTAATTCGACCATCAAGTCGCCGGTGGACGGCATCATCATCGACCGCAAGGTGGTGCGAGGGCAGGGGGTAGGCCCGCAATTGACCACGCCGCTCTTCATCATCGCTCCCAACATGGAGGAAATGCGGGTCCTTGCACAAATTGCACAAACTGATATCAGCAAGATCCACCGCGGTCAAAAAGCGACGATCGCCTTATTTACCTCGGGCGAGAAGCGCGTGGAACGGACCGCGCCGGTGGTGGACACTCGCCTCGCGCCGACGCAGTTACCCGGAGGCGTCAACATACCCGGAACGGTTTTCTATAGCGCTGTGATCGATGTCCCAAACAGTAAGGTTTCGAGCCAGGAAGGCGTCGAAGGTTGGGAATTGCGACCGGGGATGACGGCCGACGTGACGATATACCTCCGGCCGGAAGAAATCGCGTGGAAGGTTCCGAAGGATGCCATCGAGCTGGACCTGGACGCCCAACATATTTCGCCTCGCGCCAAGGCCCGCCTTGATCAGTGGGATACCCAAAAGCATCCCGGCGATAAGTGGAAGCGCGTTTGGGTGCTGGATAACGGCGAACCCTGGCCGGTGTTCTTGCGTGTAGTAGCTAACAACGGCGAGAAGGCGATTGAAGACGATCAGTTCAACCAGTTCTTTGAATGGGACTGGGGCGAAGGAAATAGCCGTGCCCTCAATCCGACGGCCGTAGATTCGTTCCCGCCGGTCATCGTCAATAAGCCTGAGACAACCCCAGGCGCTATTGATCGACTGCTGAAATCGTTCAAGCCGGCCGGATGAACCTCGTGGGGAGGAAACCCATGGCGACCGCCATCGAATTGCATGACATTCACAAGGTGTATGACACCGGCGCCGTCAAGGTCCATGCGCTCCGAGGCGTTTCATTGACCGTGCTAGACGGTGAGTTCGTTACTATCATGGGCGCCAGCGGCTCCGGCAAGTCCACGATGCTCAATCTCATTGGTTGCCTCGATCATCCGACCAGCGGCCGATACCGACTGGGCGGCGACGACGTGAGCCAGCTTAGCCCGCAACAGCTCGCCCATATTCGCAATCGGCGTCTCGGCTTCGTCTTTCAAGGGTTTAATCTTCTCAAACGATACAACGCCGCCGAAAACGTCGAGTTGCCGTTGCTCTACGCCGGCCTGAACAGTCGAGAACGCCGTCGGCGCGCCTTGGCGATGCTGGAGTTGGTGGGCTTGTCCGATCGGGCGACACATTTGCCCAGCCAGCTTTCCGGAGGACAACAGCAGCGCGTCGCCATTGCCCGAGCCTTAGTCAACGAGCCGCGTATCCTCCTCGCCGACGAGCCGACCGGAAACCTGGACTCCCACACCGGCGAAGAGATCCTGCACGAGTTTCAGCGGCTCAACCGCGAACGAGGTCAGACCATTGTCATCGTCACGCACGATCCTGGAATCGCGCGCTACGCGCCACGGCGCATTACCGTGAAAGACGGGCTCATCGAGCACGACGAGTTCGCCGAAACCGAATTCATGCGCGATGATCTCCATGATGAATTAGCCATCCCAGCACCCAGATCCTCGAAACCCCGGCCGACCACAGTGCGTTAAAGATAGGCATCCGAAGGCGATCACCGAAACGCAGCTATCATGAGTTTTTTCTCCGCCATCCGTGTCGCACTTGCCGCCCTCTTAGTCAACAAGGGCCGATCGGTTCTCACCAGCCTCGGCATCGTCATCGGCATTAGTGCCGTCATCGCCATGGTCTCGGCCAGCACGGGGCTTCGGGGTTTCGTCGACGAGCGATTGGACCGGCTCGGAACTAATTTGATTCTCATCGAGCCGGGCGGTCGTACCGGTGAAGGCATGGTCACCGACTTCACGCCGCTCACGCTTGACGACGCGAATGCCATCCGCGAGAAGCTCAAGCACCTGCTGCGAAACGTGTCGCCGTCGCAGATGACTTTACAGGTTGTGAATGCCAACAACCGTAGCCACGCTTGCCGGGTGGTGGGGGCTACTCACGCCTTGCAGGACATCCGCAAATGGCAAGTGCATTCTCCCGGACACTTTTTCACGGATGACGACGACCAGAAAGGCGCACGGGTTTGCAACATCGGCCATAAGGCCAGGCTGGCGTTGTTTCCCAACAATCCCAATCCCGTCAACGAGATGCTGCGCATCGGCAGCACGCAGCTCCGAATCGTGGGCGTGCTCAAAGAGAAGGGAACTTCACCCACCGGCGCGGACCAGGACAATCAAATCCTTCTGCCGATCAGCACGCTTCAACGTTACATCAAAAGCGATCCTTATGTGTCGCTGATCCTTGCCGCTGCCCGGGACAAGGGCCAGATCCAGGCAGCGACGGACGCGATTTCGCAGTTGATGCAAAAGCGTCACGGCCTGAAAAGGGACGCCAAGAACCTCGACTTTCACGTGCGCAGCGTAGAGGAACAGGCCAAGGCGGGTCTCGCGATTTTGGATTCGATCCAGGCCCTCACCATCGTAATCGCGTCGATCTCGCTCATTGTCGGCGGGATCGGCATCATGAATATCATGCTCGTGTCGGTGACCGAGCGAACGCGCGAGATCGGCATTCGCATGGCGATCGGCGCCACACCCAGTGACGTACTACGACAGTTCTTGATCGAGGCCGTCGTCTTAGCGTCGGTCGGCGGGCTGATCGGAATCACGTTAGGTATGGGGGCGGCGGCCGCGGTCGGCGTCCTACTGCAATGGCCGGTTGAACCGAACTACTTCGTCATTGTGGTCGCATTTCTCGTGGCGGCCGGCGTCGGCGTTTTCTTCGGATTCTATCCGGCGCAAAGCGTCGCGTCTGGATCCCATCGAAGCATTGCGCTACGAATAACATCAACCCCGCGATTGAATCACTTCCACCGCGAACTGCGCACTGCGCCGGACATCGCGGTCACTATCGGCCTGGGCGGCCCGTTGCAATGCCGGCAACGCCTGCCGCGATCCGATAAGGCCCAATGCACGCGCGGCGCTTTCTCGGACCACGGCACTGCGATCTCCAGCCAAGGTCGCCGCCAAGGGATCGATGGCCTGGGAGACTCGGAGTCGACCGAGCTGCATGACGCTGTCCGCTCGGACTCGTTCGTCGGCATCGGTTAGCTGCTGCAAATACCGACCCGCATCAACCGTGGGGGCGCCTGCCGACGACTGGACAATCGGCGACGGGGCCGGCAAGTTCTGGGCTGGTGCGGAGTATGCGGGCGCCGGGACCACCGGGACGGTTTGGATCACAGGCACGGGCTGCAAAACGACCGGTGGTGGCGCAAGATACACCGGATAAGGACGATAATGGTAGTGCGGCCGGTAATGGTGACAATACGGGCCATAAGCGGGCCCCCCGAACCCAACACCGACCGACCACCTGCCTTGTGCCGAGGCGGAGGAGGTGCCAATCGTCAGCAATATGCAGGCTGCTGAACTTGCCAAATATGGATAACGCACGGCTGATCTCCTTCGATTCCTGAGTTTCCCGTCCGGGGGCGCGGAGTATGCGCCGCACGCTTACACAGGGTCAAGACCAAGCCGCGTGGAACGCTAAACCGCAACCGGCCGTCAACTTGACCGCGCCGAATGAACGCCTTAAGATCAAATGAACGTTGGTGCGAACCTACCCGGAGATTGACGGTCATGCGACGACTTATGGTAAGTAGCGTTCTGTGCGCGGTTCTGGCAGCAGTACCTTCCGTTCGCGCTCAGGACAAGAAAGGCGAAGAGGTTCAGTTTGAGACGGCGGACAAGGTGGAAATTCGCGGTACTTTCTACGCGTCGTCCAAACCGAAGGCGCCCTGCGTCGTCCTGTTACACAACGTCGGCGGCAATCGCCAACAGGAAGGCTGGGACAAGTTGGCGCAAGCATTGAGTAAAGACTTTGCCGTTCTCAGCTTCGATTTTCGCGGCCACGGCGACAGCACCAGTGTCGATCCCACCTTCTGGAAAGTGGGCGCCAACACCATGATCAAGGGCGCCGCCAAAACGCCGTCGAAGATCAGTTACAAGGATTTTCCCGATGCCTACTACCCGATGTTGATCAACGATCTCGCCGCCGCGAGACGATTTCTCGATCAACAAAACGACGCGGGCGCCTGCAATTCGTCGAGCATCATTGTGATCGGCGCAAGACGGCGCGGCGATCGGCGCTTTTTGGATTTCGACGGAGTGGGACAAGCAAAAACTCATGCGAACCGCTTTCGGCACCTACGTCGTCGATCCGAATAGTAGCCCCGAAGGCGAAAACATCTTGGCGGCCATTTGGTTGAGCATTCCGCGTAAATCGAAGTATCTGGGCGGGAAAGACGTGCTCACCTGGCTCGTTGGCTCCAAGAACAGGGTTCGCGACAAAGTTCCGATGGTGTTCTTTTACGGCAAAGGTGACACGCAGGCGGCAAGTGCGGCGTCGGCCCTGTTCAACGACCTGAAGCGCGCGGGCAGAGAAAAACTGGAGTTAACGGGTACGCGCGACAAGGAAGGCAAATTTGCCGGAGTCGATCTGCTGGGTAAGGAGAGTCTGAAGACCGAAGAAGACATCACCGGCTACTTGACGCAGCGCGTCATGGCTCGTGGCGCCCGCACTTCGGTCCCGCAGCGACCCGATCAAGGCCCGCCGTTCAGCCTCGTCCCGCTGCAACAATTCGGTTTTAATCTCCGCTAGCCGCGCGGGTGAAACTTCCGATGGATCGCCTTCAGGCGGTCTCGATCCACGTGAGTGTAATGCTGCGTCGTGCGAATGTTGGCGTGGCCCAGCAGTTCCTGAACGGTGCGCAAGTCGGCGCCGCCGGACAAAAGGTGCGTCGCGAAGCTATGGCGTAGCGTGTGTGGACTGACCTTGTCGTTCAGTCCCGCACGACGCACGTACTTCTTCACCAAAACCCACAACATCTCCCGCGTCAGCGCTCGACCACCGCGGCTGACGAAGACCGATGGCGCATCCGGTGCGGTTCGAACCAAGCCCGGGCGCTGGTGCTCTAAGTACTCGCGCAATGCTTTTATGGCGGCTTCGCCGAGCGGCACGACACGTTGCTTCGAGCCTTTCCCGCGACATTTGCAAAAGCTCGATTCGAGGTGAAGGTCGGCCAATGTCAAGCCGACGACTTCCGAGGCGCGGCTGCCGGTCGCATAAAGCGTTTCCAGGAGGGCACGGTCCCGGAGATAAAAACGTTCTTCCGGCTGCGGCGCCCCCAACAGTTTCTCGACGCTTTCCGGACTGAGGACTTGTGGGATTCGCTCCCACAGGGCAGGGGAGCTAAGCAGCTCGACGGCTTCCGGATGTCCGCGTTCTTCCAGGCGCAGGAATCGGTAAAAGGTCTTGAGCGCAACCAGGTGCCGCGCGACGCTGGCAGGATCCAGGCTTTCGGCATGAAGATACGAGAGGTAGTTCGTCAATTCTCGGATCGTCGGCTTGAGGTAGTCGTTGAGTTCGCCATCCGCCGCCCAACCGGCAAAACGCTCAAGGTCTCGGCCGTAAGCTAAGACCGTGTTGACGGCAAGCCCTCGTTCCGCGCATGTAATTGCGGAAAGCCTCAATGTCCTGAACGAGTTCGGGATGGTGCGCAACACGATCCGCCGACATCGGAGCCTCCTGCTTTCAGTGTCGGCACTTTGTAGGGGTCCGTTGTGTCTTTATGGTGGGTCAATGCCGCAATCGATGGAGAGCCGGCCGCAACAGCGTCAAGGCCCGCGCACGGTGACTGAGCGCCTGCTTCACGCGCCCGCTCAGTTCGCCAAAAGTTTGGTGGTACTCGGGGATCAAGAACAGCGGATCGTAGCCGAAACCGTTGCTGCCGCGAAGCTCGCGCGTAATGATCCCGTGGCATCTTCCTTCGGCGACGGCCGTTATCTCGCCTTGTGGATTCGAAATCGCGGCGACACAAACGTAGTATGCGCCGCGCTTATCATCCGGGATGACGGCCAGCTCGGCGATGAGTTTTTGGTTGTTGGCGTTGTCGTCATGATCGCCAGCGTAACGCGCGGAATGGACGCCGGGCGCGCCGTTCAGGGCCTGGACAACCAGGCCGCTGTCTTCCGCCAACACCCACTGCCCGGTCCCGCGTGCCAGCTCCGTTGCTTTCTTACGCGCGTTGGCTTCAAAGGTGTCGCCGTCTTCCACCACCTCGCCGACGTTGGGGAATCGGCGAAGGTCGTCGAGTTCTACGTCGAGTCCTTCGAGGAGCTCCGCGATTTCCGCGCGTTTTTTTGGATTATGCGTGCCGAGAACCAGCAACACGAGAGCGCTCCGCCGGCAAGTTACAATGGGCGCAACAGGCCGCTATTGTACACGACTTCGACGGAGCCGTCGGCGAGGAAGACAAAGGCGACGGCGTAGCTGCCGTAGTTGTAAGTAACGCGGCGAAAACCATACTCGATGCGCGGCGTGCTCCGCGGTAAAGCGGCAGGAACCGCGACGGTTTGCCGCGTCACGGTATGCGTGAAGGTGAGGACGTGCGTCGGCGTCGGCGGTGCTTCATCGACGCGACGAACGGCGCCGAGATAGGACCAGCGCTCACCGCCGGCGAACTGCAAGGTCGTACCCGCGCGCTGGTCAGTCGGTACGTACCGATAGCGTGCGCGCTCGGCTTCCGCGCGTCCGGTGCAGGCGAGGAGCGCGAGAAATCCGGCGAGGACCGAAATCCGGTTCGGCGCCATGGCTAGTCGACCTCGAGTACCGATGGCTGACCTACGGCTGCGACGAAATGACCGCTGCCGATTAGTGGCCGTTGTGCAACGCCGCGGGCGGGCCGCCGTAATACTGGGCGGCGCCCGGCGGAGGCGGCGCTGGCGCAACGCCAACCGGCGCCGGTGGCGGCGGACAGCACGGAGCAGCGGCGGCAGCGATAGGCGGCGGGCACGCAGGCCGGCAGCACAATTTGCGACAGCTACATCCACTTGCCAAGACGGCCGTGACGGCGAGTCCCGCGAAAATGGCGCGATAACGCATGGTTGTTTCTCCTAACATCCGGGAAAAGTCAATCGCCGCGCGCTCATTGACGCGGCCAACACCCACGGTAAAGCACGCTTTTTCCGCGTTCAATATCGGTCGCTGCGAGAAACCAAAATCCCCGGCGTCCAAGCGACATCTGTACCGCGTGCGCAAGCTAAACCAAGTACGCGGACCGTGACGCGCCTGCCTGGATTGCCTCACTTGCGGTGTCTGCCTTTTGTCACAGGATCAGCATCGCGTCACCGTAGCTGTAGAAGCGATACTCACGGGCCACCGCCTCTTGGTATGCGTGCCGAATCAGGTCGATGCCGGCGAACGCGCTGACCAGGACGAGCAGGCTCGAGCGGGGGAGATGAAAGTTGGTGATGAGCCCATCGACGATGCGAAACGGGAATGGTGGATAGATGAAGAGGTCGGTCGGCCCCGAAGTTGGAGCGAGTGGCTCGATACGGGCCGCGGACTCCAGAACACGTACGGACGTGGTGCCTACAGCAATTACCCGGCCGCCCTGTTGCTTGCATTGTGACACCGAGTTTACCGCCGCACTTGTGATCTGTCCCCATTCGCAATGGATGTGATGATCGGAAACGTTGACCGCCTTGATCGGCTGAAATGTTCCCCCTCCGACATGCAACGTGACAAACGCGCGATCGACGCCGCGTTGGGTCAAAAGTTCGAAGAGCGACGGAGTAAAATGCAAACCAGCCGTCGGCGCCGCTACGGCGCCCGGTTTCTGAGCATAGACCGTTTGGTAACGTAGCTTGTCGTCCGAATCGGAATGTCCTCGACGAATGTATGGGGGCAACGGCACTTCGCCGACTTGATCGAGCAACTTGTAAGGATCATCGTCGGCCTGTGCGGATGGCGCCACAATCCAGGTACCGTCGTTCGTCTTCCGAAGGAGTGTCAACTTCAACGGCGGCGGCTCGATGGCGATTTCTTCACCGGTGCTCAATCGCCCACGCGTCTGGCTCATGATTTCCCATGTGCCGTCTTCCAATGTTGTTAAGAAAAGGCCTTCCCACCGACCGCCCGTACGGGCACGACGGCCTCGGAGCCGAGCGGCCACGACCTTGGTGTCGTTCAGAATTAGCAAGTCGCCGGGAGAGAGTAAATCCGGGAGATCACGAAACACGCGGTGCTCTAGTGTGCCGGTCGTCCGTCGGAGCACTAACAGACGCGACTCGTCGCGATTCGGCAGGGGCGTCTGAGCAATTAGCTTCGCCGGCAAATCGTAATCAAATTCATCGGTACGCATTACCAATTAATCCATCGCCTACGTCTTCCTATATATGACGTAAGCTTGAGAAAAAGGGGAGGTCCACGGCGCATGAACTGGTTTAACGCTACCCAATACGGAACGATTGCAGCGGAACTTCTAGGCCAGCAGCGATTAATGCCGCTAGGCCCCGGAGAACCTGTTGCCGAAGCGTCGCCGAAACTCGCCAAACTCACACCAGAAGCCGTGGTGGCGCCGTCGACCGTGCGGGATGGAGACATGGCCTCGGGTTGTCTGGCAGGCCTCTGGCTCTATTTCGATCACCTGAATGAATCGCATCAAATCAGCCAGGAATTGCACACGGCGACCGGCAGCTACTGGCACGCGATCATGCACCGCCGAGAAGAGGATTTCGACAACGCCAAATATTGGTTCCGCCGAATCGGCAGACACCCGGTTCTGAACGATCTTGCAACGGTGGTGAGCGAGATGGATGGAGCGCGCGACTTACCCACGATGGGGCGAGCATGGGACCCGCTCATGTTTGTCGATCTCTGCGCCGCGGCCAAGGCGGGCCGGTCTGACCTGGGTGAAGTGTGCCGGGAGATTCAGCAACGCGAGTGGGAATTGCTCTTCGACTACTGCTACCGTAATGCGATTTGATCGGTTTAGCAGCAAGCGCCGGCCTTCGTGTCGCGAACGGCGCCTTTCGCCAGATTCCGGCATGCGATCAACTCGGCCATGATGCTGATCGCGATTTCGGGAACCGTCTGAGAACCAATCGCGAATCCAAGTGGAGCGTGCACTTTTTCCAGTGAGGCGGCCGGCACTCCCATGGCCACCAAGTCTTCGTAGATCATCTTGATCTTCCGTTTGCTTCCCAGCATCCCGACGAAGCCGGCGTACGATGTCGCGAGATGGAAAAGGGCTTCCTCGTCATGTGCGTGGCCACGGGTCATGATCAAGCAATAAGTGGAAGCGTCGATCTCGTCTTGGGCAAGCTTCTTGAGCGTGCTGCCGATTTCGCCGACGTCGGTGCGACGGGCCATCGGAAAGCGGTCGGCGTTGGCGTATGCCGCGCGATCATCCAGGATCCACGTATCGAAGTCGACGGTGTGACCCAATTGGGCGACCGCCTGCGACACGTGCCCGCCGCCGACCAGCAAGATCGTGATCCGCGGCAACACAGGCAAGTACGCGACGCCGTGCAGAATGGACGGTTGCGGCCGTTGCCTGATCGGTTTGACATGCGCGGCAATGTTTCCATTTGCCGGTGCGCCGATGTGAGCAACGAGGCGTTGCTCGGAATCAAATAGATATCGGCTACCCAACGCTAGCCCGGCCGGCTTGTCATCGATGACCACGGCTTCGGTGCATCCGCTTCCCGCATTCGCTAGCTCGCGTAGCTGAGAATAGTACCGCAGGCCGACAGCTCGTCGTGCGTCGGCAAGTGGATCGGCAAGGATTTTCAGACGCCCGCCGCAGATTAAGCCGTCGTCCCAGCCGTAATTGTCGTCGAGAGAGAAAGTGAAAACTTCGGGCTGAAACGTCTTTGACCCCAACGTACGCAGGGCACGCTGCTTAACTTCCGCTTCGACGCAGCCGCCGCCTAATGTGCCGTGCTGTGTTCCATCGGCAAACACCAGCATCGAAGCGCCGGCCTTCTGTGGCGTCGACCCGCGGGCCTCGACAATGGCACAGTAGATGCAATCTCTCTCTTGTTCCAAAGTTGAGGTCAAGACTTTCAGGAGTTCTCGCATGACCCCATCTTACCGAACTGGTTTTTCGCTTGTCATAGTGAACCGACGAACAGTATAATTATGAACACTATGTGGATGAAACACACAGCGAGGCAGTTGGATGATTACCAAGACCCCACTCCCGATGATTACTCCGAGGGAACCCGATCGCCGGCAACTTCGCTGGTTGGCGCCGACCGAGCAGCCACGTCGGCGCTTACCTCGGGTCACACGGCGTACTCGAAGCGGGCCACTCTTGCATCCGAGTCCTGTCGGTGATCCCAACGAAGTGTTGAGCCTTAACCTAGCGTCGGGTTGTGCGCATGGCTGCAGTTTTTGCTCCGTGCGTGCGGCGCCAAACTATATCGGCGATGAAGTCGTTTATCTCTACGCGGACATGCCGAAGCAGCTGTCAGCCGAACTGGCGCGGCGGCGTAAGTTGCCGCGTGCGGTGTATATCAGTCCGTCCACCGATCCGTTCCCGCCGATTTTCCAGATTCAGGAGGAGACCGTTCGCGTCGTCGAAACGCTGGCGCACCACGGAGTCGAATCGTGGTTAATGACACGCGGGTACATTCGTCCGTTTGCACTCCGGCGGCTTGCCGAGTGTCGGCCTCATGTGCAAGTAACGGTGGCCCTGGCGACGCTGGACCGGCGTCTGCAACGCGTGCTTGAGCCGTTGGCCGCGCCGCCCGGTTTGCGCTTGCGTCAAGTTGCCGACCTCAACAAGTTGGGCATCAATGTCCAGGTGGCACTTGAACCGCTGGTCCCTGGTTTGACCGATACGCCGCATGCATTTCGCGAGATTCTTGGGGCGCTGGCAACGGCAGGTGTTCAACGGGTCACCTCCGGCTACCTGTTCTTGCGTCCGGCGATTAAGAAGAACCTGGAGCGTGCTTTCAAGGCGGGCGGCGTCGATCCGCATGTCCTGGATGTATACGCGGACGGGCCGATACTCAAAAGCGAGGGATTGGCCGCTGCACGATATCTTCCGAAACGGCTACGGCAACGTGGTTATGCTTCACTCATGGCCGTCGCGGCGGAGTTCGGCATCACGGTTCGCATCAGCGCCGTGACCAATCCGGACTTTCAAGCACCGCAACATCGGACGTTGCCCGCGTTGCCGCGGCTCTCGGCGGTGGCGTCGTGAACATGCGGCGGGGTTGAAGACGTTATCCGATTTTCCTAGAGTGCCATCATCGGACATCGCTCTCGGTCCGAACGAAATCCCTCAGGTTCGATATGGCGTTTCAGCCTTCCAATACCCTCGCCTCGCGAACCTTCGTCGGCTTGATCGTGGCGCAGTTTCTCGCTGCGTTCAACGATCAAGCCATTCATGCCTCGGCGATGTTCTTCGCCATCAATCAGCAGACATTGAGCGAAGCGACCGCCATTTCGCTGATGCCCATTCTTTTCTATGCGCCGTGGGCGATATTTTGCACGATCGCCGGATTCTTCGCCGATCGCTACAGCAAACGCCAATCGCTGGTTTTCTGGAAGGTTGCCGAAGTTGGCATTACCCTCGTCGCACTAGCGGGCTTTTGGATGGGAACGCACGGTCAAGCACTCGGGCCGTGGGTTGTTTTGTCTACCGTGTTCCTGATGGGTACGCACAGTGCGTTCTTCGTGCCGGCCAAGTACGGCGTGATGCCCGAAATCCTTGAGCCGCACCTCTTGTCCAAAGGTAACGGCGTCTTGGAATCGCTGTCGTTTCTCGCGGTCATTCTGGGAACGGTTACCGGCGGGATCCTGTCGTTCCTGTTTCTCGGCCGGGAACACGTCATCGGGCTGATCCTCTGCGGCCTCGCCGTGGTCGGTGCCTTGGCGAGCCTGCTCATTCGCCGCATGCCGGCTGCTGACCCGAAACGACCCTTCCCACCTTTTATTTATCGACCGTTGGTCGAGAGCGTGAAAATCCTGTGGCGGTCCAAGCCGCTCCGCGTCGCCGTTCTCGGAATTGCTTTTTTTACGTTCATTGTCGCATTCATGCGGTCGACGGTTTACATGCACGGCGAGTCGCGCATCCCGCGCTGGACAGAATTCCGTACCAGTCTCGTCGTGGGAATGTCGGCGCTCGGCATCGGCCTGGGCAGTCCGCTGGCAGGATATTTGTCCGGTGGCAAGATCGAGTTGGGCCTTGTTCCGCTGGGCGCCGTGGGCATGATGATCTCCGCCGTCATCGCAGCGGTATACCTGAATTCGTTGCCGGCGCTGATCGTGTGCATCATCCTCATCGGATTTTTCACCGGGTTTTACATCGTTCCTTTGTTCACGCTCCTACAACACCGTGCCCCCAAGACCAATAAGGGCGACGTCATCGCGACCAGCAATTTCATCAATGTTACCGGCGCCATTCTGGCGTCACTTCTTTTCTTTGCTCTGGATCACACCGCTCATTGGACCGGGTTAGCGCCCGAAGTCGCACAACAGGACAACTGGGCCAAGGGTGAGCTCAATCGCGTGGACTACAATCAGCACGCCCGACCGGTCTATTTTGAGATTGAAGAGAAGCCGAACGTCTTTCGTCGTGCAGGCATTCCGACGAGTCCACTCGACGATGGAATTGACATTTCGTTAGAGGAGGAGCCCGTTCACCCAGGAACGACTCTAGTCTTCAATCTAAGCCGGGGCCTGGAACCGGCGGAAGTGGTTCGTGCCAAAGGGCCAAAGATACAATCCGCGCAGCCGAGCCATGTAATAGTCAGCACCTACACCATCCATGGCGTCGTTCACTACAACGTTCGGCCAAGCAATCAGCCATTGGGTGTGGTTTACAACGACGAAGGTGTCCCACGGTACCTGTTCCTTGGCACCGCGCTAATGACGTTGATCACGCTTGTCCTTTTGTGCCGCCAGCTCCCCGATTTCATGGTTCGTTCTTTGTTGTGGCTGCGCACCCAGGGCCGACACCGGCTCAAAGTAGTGGGAATCAACAATCTTCCCGCAGAAGGTCCGGTCATCTTGGCGACCAATTGCGACCGCTTTCAAGAATGTATGCAGGTAATCGCCGCCACCGACCGCCACACCCGTTTCATCCTTCTGGAAAGGGCCGATGATGAAGGCCCGCGCCGGCCGTTGCTGCGGTATCTAGCGCGACGAGTCGGTTTGGTGGCGCTGCGAAAAGCGAACCTCAGCGGCGCCGCTTGGAGCGATGCACAGTCCCGGGCGGCAAAGACATTGAAAAGCGGGGATGTGCTCGCACTGACGGTCGAAACGGGTGAGATGTCGTCCGAGGCCGAGTCTTTCTTCAACCAGATCTCTGGCCGGGACCGTGCCATTCTGCTGCCGGTGTACTGCGGCACGTCGACGCCGGGCGACGCCGGGGCGGATGGGTCAATCGTGCGAAAGACGCGTGTGGTCCTCGGACGGCCAGTCTCGGGCGCGACCGCCATCGAGACGATTCGTCATGAAATCCAGGTACTCGGGGATTGGGTTCACGCTTCGGACCGTACCGGCGCCGCTCTGGCGACGATCATGATGCCGGGCGGCGCCGGGAAACAGCTGCCGACGTCGGGGCCGTGAGGTCCGCGCAGCTGCAAAAAAGTCCGTGTCGTTCCAAAGGCGAAATTTGCCGGCTTCGCCACTTGCAACTCCGCCCACACTTGGCTAGAAATCTCTCCATTACCCGCGAGACACGGGCCAGCGGCGACCGGCACGGTTTCGCGAGGGACGTAGGTTCGACCACACTTATCGCACGAACTCGTGTCGCCCGGAGGGAAAAACCGACATGATGGATTTCTTGCAGCGGACGGAGGTCATGATTGGGATGGGTGTCATTCTGGTGGCTCTCATCATCGTTTTCTTCTACCTTCGCAAACAAGGAAATGACGACGAGTAGTACGGGAACAAAAAAGGAGGGCGGCCAATTTGGTCGCCCTCCTTGTGCGTTTACTCATTGGTTCATGAACTCGGGCGCAAGCGAGTCTGAGCTTCGGTCCAGTCGCCTACGGCGGCGTCGAGTGAATGCAAGCGCCGGTCGCGCCACACTTCCAGTCGAATCCGCTGTCCCGCAGGTAGCGTACTGATCAAATTGATGAGGTGGTTTTCGTTGCGAATCGTCGTGCCGTCCACTTGGAGGACCACGTCACGGGCGCGAAGGCCGGCAGTCGCCGCCGGCGTCTCCGGGTACACGTTTTCCACGAGCGCGCCCTGCACGCGCTCCAATCCTAAGCGGATCGCGTCCGCCGGTTCAAACGCATTGGCGAGCTGCATTCCAAGGTAACCGCGCGTGACGCTGCCTTTTTCCAGTAGCTGGGCCATCACCTTCTTTACCAGGTTGACCGGAATGCTGAATGCGACACCGCTGTTGTTCCCGCTTTGCGATGCGATGGCGGTGTTGATGCCGATCACCTCGCCATCCAAGTTCACGAGCGGACCGCCGCTCGAACCGGGATTAATGGCGGCGTCGGTTTGAAGAAAATCTTTGATGCGGATGGTGCTGCCCAGACTCACCTGGCCGCGCTCGCGTGCACTGATGATTCCGTGGGTCACCGTTTGATTGAGTCCAAACGGACTGCCGATGGCTAACACCCACTGTCCCACTCGGGTCTTGTCGCTGTCGCCGAGCGGAACGGCTGTGAGGTTATCGAGTTCTCCAAGGCGTAGGATCGCAACGTCGGATTCGGGATCGGCCCAGACGCGCTCGGGCCGCACCAGACGTCCGTCGGCCAGCGTGAGCGTGATCTGGTCCGCGCGGGCCTGGGCAACCACGTGGTTGTTGGTAAGAACCAGGTGTCCACGCCCGGTCTCCGAGCGAATGATGACGCCGGCGCCGGACTCTTCGAGGGCTCGCATCCGACCAGAGCTTGAGCCCGATGTGCCGCTGGATTTGACAACCTCGACGTACACCACCGCGGGCGACACCCGCCGTGCCACGTCTTCGAACCGATTTCCGAGGCGCGACACCTCGCCGGTGGCCGATGCGCTGCGATCTTCGGTTAAAGAATTCGCCCATGCTGTCGGCAGGCTTAGACGCGGGGCCACGGTGACGGCCACGCCGCCTCCTAAGAAGGCACACCCGCCGAGGAATAACAGCGCAATCAGTCGTTTCATATTCAGGGTCCTGTTTCGATGTGACGAGAGTATCTCGATTCGGAACGCAGATGGGAAGCGCTTCCCGAACGGAGACGAATCGACAGTCTATTCTAAGCCGGGGGAGTCACGTTCCTAAGTGCAACCAGCGAATAAACCGCGAGATTTCGTGACTTGCACACGGAAAAAAACGAAAAAGACCCGCGGCCTGAACTCCGCGGGTCTCGCATCCGAAAAACCACCGATCCTCTTCTCGGTTCCTGTTATTATCGATTAGCTGACACGTCCATTTCGATGGAAGATAAGTCAACATCTCGATCTTCGAGAGGCGATCCGTCGGTCACATTCTGCCAGTCGGCGCCGCCGCGCCGATCTTCCCAGCCGGGGGACGTTTCCATCTCCCGCTGACACTGCACACAAGTGGTGCTGTAGGGCAGGGCGTTCAACCGTGCGACGGGGATTTTGATCTGACAGAGCTCGCAGAGTCCGTAGGTGCCTTGCTTCATACGGGCAATCGCTCGCTCAATCTGACTGAGTTCGCGGGCTTCCAGCTGCGCCAGCTGCGACGCGATCTCTTCGCTGCCGGCATCAAAAGCCGCATCCGCCGTGTCGCCGGTTTGCGACGACTTCAAACGCAGGTCGGCCAATTCGCCGGCCAACGTCTTCCGCAGGGCGGTGCTGCGGGCCAACAGCGTCTTATGTAAACGCAGCAATGCGTCTCGTCTCGCCATAAGTGCATTCCTCTCAACTTTTCCAACGGCAACTGACCGCATCAGGGACTCCTTCCCATCTTGCGCCCGGAAGCCACCCTCGGGCCTCCGCTCCTTCAACAGTCATCTCGGCGCGGACGCCGACCAGTTCGGAATTCGACCTTAATGCTAAAGCATTATATGTGCCAATCTTTTGATGCAGAAATTTTTGCAGCGATTTTTCTAAGTGCACGTCAATCACCAGCTTGCAATGTCGTTCCAACCACCGCCTACACTTCCGGGTCACTTGGGCTGCGTCATAATTGACCACTTGGTGCAGCGTTGCGCACCACTTTGGCGGCCACCATACAGGGTGGCCGACTAACGCCCCAAGTATATACGACGAAATTGGTCAAAGTCGAAGCGCGCGTCGATTTCTGCATTTTTTCTTTCGCGTTTGTACCGTCGACCCAAGTCCGAGCTCTTCTTTATTCGTCCGACTGGCATAACCGGTTCGCGCTTTTCGATCGATTCAATCGCCACGATTGTTGGAAACGTCGCTGTAGCGTGGTCAATTGGCCTTTTGGTTGACCCAGCGTTCGACCATCGGAACGGCGAACGCGCCGGTATCGTCCAGAATGTCGTGTTCTCGTAGTGCAGCGCGTGCTTGAGGAAACACAGGAGGTGAAGTCCGGCCAGCGATACTCTTCAGAATGGCCTGACCTTCGGGGCCGGCTTCCATCCAGATACTCTCGAAATACTCGGAGTTGCGGACCAAAGCGCGGGAGATTGCTGTTTCGACATCCGGCGCCACCGCCGTCTTTTTCTCTTGGCTGTTGAGCAACTCGACTAGTTGGAACGCGACAACCTGCGTCAAGAACGGCTGCCCATTCGTCGCGTGGAGCAGGGCGTCCAGAGCACCGTCCGCATAGGTCAAATCGAAGTTCGGAATCGGCTTGGTCAACAGTGGGATGACCTCAGGCCGGCTCAGGAAACTGACGCGCACCCGCTGGGCGCTGAGAAAACGCCTGGTCCATGCGCTTCCTTGCTCGGCGAACGTGTGGGCGCCGATGAAGATAAGCACCATCTTGGGTCGGTGTTGCAGCATGTGGCGAAGGGCGTCGAGAAACTCCTCGCCCCATCCCGCGTCGACAATCCGCTGAAGATTCTCGTACTCATCCAGGCATAACAGAATACGTAAGCGCTCGGGCACGGATTGCTCGACGCCATCGAGCCAGTCGTAGAAGGCCGAGTACGGCTCCTTTTCGAGTTGTTGCACGGTGAGCGGGTCAACGCTGGAACCGCGACGTCGCAAGCCGGCGCTGATCTCGCGAGTGAGATAGCGCAACAGGGCGGAGCGACTGTCGGTAATGGCGGGGTTCTGGCAATCGACGACGGCCGGGGCAAAGTCCGGCCCGAGCAATCGAGGCAATTGCTTGAGAATGCTGGTCTTTCCCATTCGCCGCGGCCCGTGCAACAAAATCGTGAGCGCTTGCCGAGCGCCGAGCACGCATTCTTCGAGTTGTTGCACGATGTCGTCTCGTCCGGCGAATACGCTCGCATGCTGTTCCGTAACGGGACTGCCAACAACAAAAGGATTAGGAATTCCGGCCTGACTCACAACTCCCGTCTGAAAAGCATCCGACTCTCTTCGAAGTAGTGCCTCCCATTCATTCGCGGCCTCGAGAAGCCTGGCCGAAGTCACCCCGCCGGCGGCAATAAGGCTGCTCTGCAATACGACGATGTCGTCCAGGGCCTGTTCCAAGGCATGGGCCCGGCGATACGGGCTGTGCAAGGCGAGGTACTGACCGGTGTGTTGCGATGCGCGATCGAAGGCGTGCAAGGCCGCGGTGAGGCGAGCCGGTAACTGCAACGCCGGCTCGGCGCTCCAGTTCAAGCGATCGGTCACTTTGGCCAATTCCAGCACCGAGGGGGCGTGGAGATCGGCAAGGGCGACTTCCACCAATGCCTCCTGGGCAACACTGCGGTGGCGCGGGCGCTGGGCAGCAACGAACGCGATTTCCCGCAGGGCTCGCCGCCGGTTCAAGTACGTCAACTGTGACAACATTTCACCGGCGAATGGCAACGGCAGCCAAATCACTTCGTTCCAGGCGAGCGGATGCAATCGCCACAGACGAAAAGCCGCCTTCGGCCGCCAACGGGCCGCAACGTATACGGCAGTGGCAAGCGCCAGTTCCAGTAAGTAACTAATGATGCGGTAATAGGTCAGCAGAAACGCGAAGAAGAAACTCAAGCCGGCGGCCAGCCCGGTGGCTGCACCAACACGCATTCCGCCCGCAATTCCACCAACGGGAATGACAGTCAGGCCGAACAGGATTCCGCCGACGACGGCCGCAGGCCATGCCGACACGCCTTCGGCCGCCGTGATGACAAGGCCTAACGATACGCCCAGCGTTATGCCCAACATCAGCCCGAACACAATGCCTACGGGCATGTCCAGCGGTTCGCCGTAAGCAACACCGACCGGCACGCCGACAAGCATACCGATGATCGCGCTGAAAGCGACACTGACCGATCCGCCCACACCCACGTTGAGCATGACACCGATCGCGGGGCCAACGAACAAGATGCTAAGCAACAAGCTCAGGCCCAAGCCGACCCACGAATTGGCCCATTGAAAGTTCAGCCGCGGCCCGAGGTACCATTGAAACGACTGTCCGGCCAGAAAGTTGATCAGGCAGCCGACTGCGATAATCCACGGCGACATGAGAACGAAATAGCGGAGGCACCGGAGATATCCCGGTTTGCCGTCGGTTTGTGTGGACTCTTCAATCTCGCGGTTGAAGCGAGACGGCCAGAAAAATAGGAGGTATAGCTGCCGAAGCGACCAGCGAAAGTAGGAAAGCGGAATGTAGGACGGAGTGCCCATACCCGATGATTAAACCACAAAGCTCCAATGCAAGTGCTATTGCCAGTCTGGCATGTACCCGCGCATCTCTTCGGCGGCGGCGGTAATGGCGCCGCCAACCGGCGTGCCGTTTTCCTTGGCTTCGTAGACCTTGGCGCAGGCTACTTGCAGTGCCAGAGGGTGACCGCCGGCAAACGCGAGGATTCTTCGCCTTTCATCCGCAGTTAGACGCGGCAAGTCCGGACGCTCGACCTGAACATAGTCTTCGGCGTCCGCGTCGGAAAATCGTGCTAATTCGAGAACCGGGAAGATGTTGTAGAACGGCGAACTTGGGTCTGATGCGTCCAATAGTTCAATCAGCCGCTTCTGGGAAGCAGTCACGATCGTCATCGGTTTCTGACCGCAGGAGCGCAACGCCGCATAGAAATCACGCGTGAATTCGTGACGCCGATGTGTCAATTCTTCAAATTCATCCAAGCACAGGACGGGTTGATAGCCGCGCGCCATTAGTTCATTGATGCTCTCGCTGAACTTGACGAGGTCAAGTCCGGTGGCCGGCAGGCCGAATTGTCGGCCGGCGTGCTCCAGCCAGCCGGCCAAGGTGAAGCAACGCGGATGTTGCAAGTCCACGTATGCCACGACCACCGATTGATCCCATCGGCTGGCTTCACGTTCGAGTTGACGCATCAATGAGGTTTTGCCGATTCGGCGTGGACCAACGATCTGGCAACTTTGCCGATCGCGGATGAATTTTTTTAGGGTGTTTCGTTCTTTGTCCCGATTGAAGAACGCATCGCCTTGCGTGATGCCGGTTCTCCACCCGAACGGCGACGGCCGCGCGCCTTGGCCGTCGTCCATGCCGTTGCCGCTCTGGCGCAGTAGCTCGCCTTGGTCGATTTGCAGAACCTGGGCGACGCAATTTACGGTATAGAGCAGAACGGGGCGACCCGCTTCCACGTTTTCGATCGTTCGTTTGGAGCAACCGGTCTTGCGTGCGAGGTCTTCTTGAGTCCATCCAAGGCGACTGCGAAGTTGACGAACTTTCTTGCCATCGACGAACACGGTGCCAACCCGCATAATTCGACCTCTCTGCGACCAGCCTGCGACTGGTGAGGGGCGACTTTCTTATTGTATTCCCCCATGATAGGGTACGCTAAATATGCTCAATTGCGTGAGAGATCCGTTTTCACAGACTCGGAGGATCTAACGTGAAGACTCCATCCCGCCGTCAGGGCTTCACCTTGATCGAGCTACTAGTTGTGATTGCCATTATCGGCATCCTCATCGCGCTTCTGTTGCCAGCAGTCCAAAAAGTACGTGACGCGGCCAATCGCACACGATGCATCAACAATATGAAGCAAGTCGGCACGGCCATCCACAGCTACCAGGACTCTCACGGATCAATTCCCCCCGGAGTTCACGACCGGTACCAAATACCGAACCCGGGGCCAACCAGCAACGCACCTCAGGGCTACTATCCGTTTTGGAGTTGGATGGCCTGCTTAATGCCGTACTACGAGCAAGCGCCGCTCTACAAGATGGCCGATGATTACGCGAAGTCCGGCAAAACCTGGCCGTGGGGAATGGGTTCGTACGGGCCAAATCCCGCGCTGGAAAAGTTCTTGACGATTTGGGCGTGTCCGTCCGACACACGGACCCTCCAGAGTTACACCTACCAATACGGTGGCAAGCCGCTGACCATCGGATTGACTGCGTACCTGGGTGTGAGTGGACTAAAGGGCGACTTAGTGCCGTCCACCGATGCGATTAAGCTAAACAAGAACGGCATGTTCTTCCATTGCAACAAGCTATACGGCTTGAAGCCCGTGCGCTTTAGCGAAGTCACAGACGGACTTTCTAATACGTTCATGGTTGGCGAGCGGCCCCCGAGCCAGGATCTGATTTTCGGTTGGTGGTTCGCCGGTGCTGGATATGACAACACCTACGGCAGCGGCACCGGGGACGTAATTCTCGGCGCCCGCGAAACCGATTATTACCTCAAGTTCTTGACGAAACCGCCGAATCCAAGCGGCGGCGGCTACAATTGTGATCCTGCCGATGTGAACAACAAGATCGGCGTGAAATACGGGACGGCAACGAACGGTTGCGATTCTTCCCACTTTTGGAGCATGCACCCGAACGGGACAAACTTCTTGCTGGGCGATGGCTCGGCCAAGTTCTTCACCTTCTCCGTGGACAGCATCCTCCCGGAACTGTGCTCGCGAAATAAGAACGAACCGGTGAGCCCCCCGTAGCTAACACCAATTACGCGAGGTACGGTCCGACGCTCGCCCTCCACACCCTTGGCGAGCGTCGCGGCATGAGCGCGACGTGAAGGACCTGCCCGCCATTCGAAAAGCCGTCTAGCTCTTCCCTTTGAAGCGCCAGTACGCAATTCCCACCGTCGCCGCGATGGCAACCACCATGGCGACGATCTGTAGCACAGTTCCACGGCGATACGCGGCATCTTCCGCCACCGCATCGTCGGTCCAAGAGACGACGTTTTGGTCGAGGAGGAGGCGTTGAAAGACGCCGGCGACGAAGGCCTGCTCGCGTTTGTCGCGGCCCGTCCCGCCCAGGTAGCAGCCGCCGAAAAGCGGCGGGCTGCCGTCTTCCGGAATCACGCCGCGCGCGATGATCCGGCCCAGCCGGTGTTGGCGTTCCCACATCTGGTACATGAACTGAAACAAACGGCAGTTGCCCTGGAGAGCGGTCTCGAGGCTTTCCCTACCGGCTTTTTCGAGCCGGAACCGCTTGTATACCCAATTGGGAATGATGGAGTTGCACACGAAAGCCGCGGCTTCATCGATCTTGGGTTCCAACTCGGATGGATTAATGTCGGGAACCAATGGAAAACGCTGGCCGACCCGGCGAGCGCGATCCGCCTCCGGGAATCGCTCGGCGAACTCCCGAAAACTGTTGCCCGGCAGAGATTCAAGATCGCCGACCAGCGCGAACACGGGGCAGCGCGTCTGCATGACTTGGCGAATAGCACGGACGTCGTACTGGCACAGCTTGCCCGTTTGGTTGGCGTCTTCCTCGCTGTCGGTGGCGGCGACGGGAATCACTAACAGAATTCCATTGATCGGACAGTAAGGGCTGCGGTCACGCACGACGAGGCGGCACAGGTGCCGGAGCCGCGCGGTGAGACGCTCGCGTTCGCCGCCGTCCTGAAGCAGCATGGACCGCGCTTTGCCTTGACGTTGGGCAGCTTCAGCTTCGTCGTCGGCGACGAGTTGGCGGATCTTTTCGTTTTCTTCGTCGCTGAGTTCGCGCTTTTCTTGTTTGGCTTGAATGAGAATCATGCGAACGTCTTCGGCGCGGCCTTGCGGCGTCAACGTTTTTCCCGGATCGAACTCCGCGGCACCGTCGCCGTTACCCGCCGGTCCGGCGCTCACTTCGCCGCTCAGCACCGCCGCTTGCCGGCCCATCAACGACGCAGCGGGACATGTCACATAGACGGCGTCGCGGTTCCCGTAGACATGGACGGCCGCATCACGGCGTGGCGGAGCGCGATGAACGGCGTATTGAATACCGGCGGCTTGAAACAACGACTCTTCGTTGCTTTCGGAGCGACCTAGCACCATGAAAAGGGGCACATCGCGGAGGTCGATTCCCGCATGGTTCAGGGCGCGAACGGCCTCGTTCCAGGCCTCGTCGATGTCAGGGAAGTGACTCGCTTCGACCCCGGCAGACAGGATGAGCCAAATCCACACGAGACCCCAAATCAATGCGTAAACACCAAGAAAAATCAACGGGAGCCAAAGGTACTCACGCAAGAGCCAGCCAAGGTCCGGCAGGTCGACTTTCGAAAGTACTGGTTGACAAACGCCAGGCCGACCAGAATCGCGGCCAAGATCACGAAATGAAGTACCCAAAGGATTGCCTTCGAATGCCGGCGCCAACCGCCGGCCCAAGCAAATGCCGGGTGAACGAAGCCGAGCACCCATTTGATGCCGGCCCAAATCTTGGAAAAGAATGCCATCGATCCGTGTGAACTCACCGGCCCCAGGATACGAGAACGAACGCAATCACGAAAATGGTAACCAGGAACGTCACCGACAGATAGAGTGCGGTCCGCTGGAATCGGGCGCGCCCGACTCGCGGCGGCACGTCGGTCGGCGGATCCAAGGCGTCAGGGGCAGACCATTCTTCCCCTTGGCGGCGGTTGAGCCGAGTTCGCACCGTCGACACCCAAGCGTCCAGTTTCGTCGGGTCATCACGGTAGTCGCCACGAAAGCCCAGCAAGACGCATAAGTAGAACACTTCAAGTGCGTCTTCCCCGGTTCGCGCTTCGGACCGGCGTGCCTGATCCCAGAAACGAAAGGCGCGGTCTCGACTGCCGTAGAGTGCGGTTTCCAGGCTACGTTCTGCCCAGGATCGTTGCCACGGTGAGTGGAGGATGAACAGTTCGTCGAGCCAACAGGCCAGCGCGTAGCGCGGTCCCAAAAATCCATCCTTGCCTCGGCGGTCGAAACCTTGAATGGAGCTGCCGCCAGAGCCTACCCCGCTATCGCCGGCGTATTCCGGGTAGCGGCGCGCTTCCATTTCGCTCTGCAAATAGCCGCGAAGCTTTCCCTGTTCGGTTTCCAGATCCAATGGCTCGCCCCGGTCCAAGCGGTCCTTCAATTGCAGGCCGTAGTGAAACACCGGGTATACGAGCTTCGCCATCTCCGGGCGCATGTCGAACCAAGCTCCTTCGTATTCCGAACCACTAAGCTGCCGGCGCTTTCTCCTGCGGAACCACGTACAACGTGAACTCAAGCGACAGATTCTGGCCACTCTCAGTTCGAATCGAAAGCTGCCGTTGTCCGTCAATCTTGCCGGCAATTCGGTTCTCGTTCAGGCGAATGGCGAGCGTCAACTCCCTTTGGACATTCTCCCATTCTTTAGGTTGCGACTCACGACTGACTTGGAAATAGGTCAGGCCCGGCCGAAGCGGCAGCGCTCTCGGCGGCCGCGGGCTCAGTGTGAAACGAAGGCCGGCTTCGCCGCGCACGAAGATTTGCTCCACGCGATCGGAACTGCCGATCTTCATGTCGAGCGCATTCGATCGCGTAAGCAGCCGATTGCATTCTTCCGCAGTGAAGCCGGGCGGACCCAGCACGCCGACGTACATCTGCCAAATCGACTCGAGCCAGGCGGGCTCCAGTGACACCTGCATGCGCAGTCCGGCCCCCACAAACGAACGTTCCTTATACTCCGGCTCGACGATGCCGCGCAGGAGGTCGTCGATCAAGCGCCGCAGTCGGTAGAAGCATCCGCCGAGATCATCGTGGTCATAGCGCGGTAGATCGTCGGGCGTTCGACGACTGGCGCCGTGTATAGCCAGACGCCCGACCAACCGACAAAGTTCCAGGTAGGCGACGAAGGGATGCACGCCCTGGGCAAAGGCAAGGCCGCTTAGAAGCGCATAACCCTCGTTGAGTGCCGAAAGCTGAGCCAGTATGGCCGGATCCCCCTGACCTTGGCTGTCGAACGAAATGCGGCGAGACACGACTTGCGTGGCCAAAAGCTCGATGCGCTTGCCGAAGCGATCGTAGAGTTCTTGCAAGATCCCTGCATAGAGCGGCTTCCAGGCGTCGCAGGCAACGACGGGTGGAATGTAGGTTTCGTCCAGTTCCGGGACGGCTTCGCCGCTGGATGTTTTTTGAAGTCGGGCGATGCGAAGCACTTCAAAGCCGGCGTGGTCCTGTGTCGAAAGGAGGACGCGCCAGTTCAGCTGGCGCATTTGAATCGGCTGGGGATTGGTGCCGGTGTTTTCGTCTTCGACAGGCTCTTCCGCCAATAGGTAGCGCCCGCTTTCATTTCCGTTGCCGGCCACGTTGGCTTTTCGAGCGCTCCGCGTGGGCACGGCCAGAAACACGTCGACGCTTGCTTCGCGCTCAAACGCGGGTTTCAAATCGACCTCGGGCAGGGCGCCTTCTTCCGGCGCGGCAACCAAGGTTCCATCGCGAAGCCGGGCCTTGACGGAGCGCACCACAAAACGGTAATTTCCGAGTGCTTCCGGGTCGATCTCTACTTGGCGCAGACCCCAGTTGTAGTGCTGGTCCCACTTTTCATTGAGGTTGGCCCAGTAGTGCCAATGTTGCTGTGCCGCCTGAAAGTGGTGCGGCCGCAGAAACATCCCCTCGTGCCAATGGACGGGTCGAGCCGTCATGCGTTCGCCGTTCTCCGTGTAGTGCTTGGCCGCGGTTCGCAGAGCCGCGCGGTTCTGCGAACCGCGGCTAAACATGCATCCAATCAGCTTAAGGGGCCATTAGAAACGCTTGATTTCGATCTTGATTTCCGTCGTCTTCCCTGCGGCGACGGCGGCGGAACCGCTGCCGGAGTTCCCCGACGCGCCTCGCCTGGCGTTGACGATATAAGTCCCGGGCGGCAGGTCCTTGAACTCGAACATGCCTTTGTCATCGGTCTTCGTTTTCGCTTTTTCCTTCTTGTCGGAATCGACCAGCGTCACCATGGTGCCGGGTTGGCCTTCGTTGTCTCGGTTCACGATTGTGCCCTTGATGTTGCCGGTTGTAGCCGGTTCCGCGTCAACCAACTCGATCTTGATGCTGTCGAACTCGGTCAGGCCCACCCCGTTGGTGAATTGCACGCTCAGCTCGACGAGTTTCTGGTCCGGCTTCAGCGGTACATCCGCCCGCCACACGGTGCGATCGGGGTTGGCGGCGTCTGCATCGACTAGTTCTGCGCCCATCGGCGCCTTGTCACCCGCGGGTTTGCCCACGAAGAACTGAACCTTGTTGATTTTCGATTCATCATCACGGCCCCGGGCGGTGATGGCGAGTGGCTTGCCTCGTTGTGCCTTCTTTGGCGCCTCAATCTTGACATCCACGGGCTTGGTGCCGTCGAAGACGACCGTCTGAACGACTTCATTCGTCTCGGCGCCCATTGTGCTGAGTACTCGTTCTTCCCGGTCATTTCTCATCAGCCGGGCTCGAACCGTACAATCACCGACCGTGTCGCTCATGTTGAAGTCATAGACCCATTCCTTTGCCGTCGCCTGAAACAAGAGGGCGCCGTCCTTACTGGTCGGGCTGAACCGGATCTTTTTGTCAACGATTCCCGCCAGCGCGATCTCTTCATCCGCTTCATATGCGCCGTTCTTGTTGCGGTCGATGCCGACCATCGTCTTGAGGCCTGCGGTGTTGCCGGCGTTGGCCACGACAACGCCGACCGGGAACTTGCCCGGTTGCACGAATCGATCACACTCCAGGCGGACTACGGGCAAAATGACCCGGCGTGTGCCGCCGTTGCGGAAATTGATGGCAAACACGGGGCCCGGGCGACCGTCGATCCAAACGCAGCAGTAACCGGTAGCCGGCGCACCCTCGTTGAATTGCAAGTCCGCAGCGACGAGTTCCAGCGACTGACCGGCGGCAAGATTCCCGCGGGTTGCGCCGATAGGTTTTTGCGGCTTCAAGCCTGAAATGAAACGGGGCGAGACTTCCAGGGCGACTTCGCACGGGGTGCTACCGACCTTGTCAGTAGCAGTTACTTTGGCGCGTAACTTACTCTTGGAAGTGCCTGAAGCGGGTGTAAAGGAAACATCGCTCTCCGATATGGACACGAGATCATCGCTCGGCGCCAAATCGACGGTAAACGTCTTCGCCTGGCCAACAAGTTCTCGGCCTTCGCCTTTCTTCTCGTAGAGACGAATCTCGAGTGGGCCTTTCAAATCCATCCAAGTAGCCTTGGGATCGCCGGCCGGTGCGGGACTCGCCTTGTCTCCCGGGTCTTTCGTCGGCGCCGGCGGCGCCTCTAATTTGAACTCGATGGGTTTAGTTTCTTGGCCGCCGAGGCGTAACTCCGATGTCGCGCCGGCGACAGGTTCGCCGTCTGCCCAGAGTTCAACGACGACGGTCGTCACCAGATCGACGGGATTACGGACGGAAAGATAAATGGGCCGAGCCGGCGCGTTCGGTCGAAGCCTTAGCTCGCCGAAGTCCTGGGAGCCGGCTTCCCGTCGGTTGGCGCTCCAGAGCAGATAGCATGTCTTGTCGTCCTGAGCGTGAGTTTCATTTGCGCGAATGGCGCCGAAAAGTGTAGTTAGGACGATAGCGCCGATTGTACCTGTGGTCCATCGGCTGCTAATTGGCTGGGTAACTACGCGATGTTGCATGAAAGTCGCCCTTTCTGATCAAACAACGAGGCTACTAGATGGGGCTGGTTCATCCAAGTCCTTGAGTGGAGCAAGTGCGCGGTGGCGTTGTATTCTACTATTCGGCTGATTTTTTCAACAGGTCCGGTTTCCCCAGGCGCAGCCTTACCAACAGAAATGGATCGATTTCAACGCCCGTGCCGGCATTGCTTTCCGCGAAAGCGAGAATGCGACTCAGACGCACCTGTCGGGCGACTTGCTTTTCGGTGAGCGCCAGCGTGGATAAGTTGGCCCAAACCTTGGCGAGTTTGACCGCGACAGGATCGAATGCCTGAAGCCGACTGTTGGCCAGCGCCTCGCGGTACGCCGCATCGATCTCCTGCGACAAATCGGCAATCGGGGTGGCTTCGAGTCTGCCTTGCACGTCAGGTATCGATACGGCCGTCAGTCCGCCAAGTTGCCACAAGCGCAGGGAGTACTCCGCACGCAAGCGCGCACGTTCGAGTTCCTGAATCGTCCAGGTCTTGGCGTCGCGGTCCGCGTCATCCGGAGGCGACGTTTTGGTGGTTTGCGCGTCGTCAGACTGGTCTTTTGCCATGGTAAGCTCTTGCAACCGAAGCTCCTCCCGCCGCCATGCGTCCCAAAGCTCCTTCCGCTCGGCCGCCGTGGTGAACGGAGTCGAGAGCACAGCCCGCAGCGCCACGCTTCGCCCTGGATTCGCCATGGAATCCTGCACGGCGCTCTCTTGAAACAGTCGCTTGATGCCGCGCTGAAAGCCGGTCGTGAGGCGCTCGCTGATCTCCGACAGTTGCACGATTCGCTGTCGTAGTTCATCCACCGAGTTCTGCGCACCGCGCGGGTTTAGCAAGAGATCGTCCATCCGCGCTGCCAGAGCGACGGCTTCGCGCCAATCGGTCCAATCTTCCGGGCGCTGCTCCGCCGACTTCAGGAGAAAGCGCGGGTAGTCGGGCAACCAGGCCAGCGCCTGGTCCGCAGCAGCCTCCGCTTCTCGAATCGTCTTTGCCGATGCCAGCGCGCGCGTGTAGGCGTTGGCCGCCGCTTCCAGACTTTTTTCTGCTTGTTCGCGAGTGCCCGACTCTTTAGCATCGCAAAGCCGCTTGACTCCCTCTTTGAATTCCGCCACGGCTCGGTCCGTTTCGGGTTGAATCCAACGAAGCACACCGGCGTCAAACGCATCGAGTTCGTCTGCCCGCTGAACTGCCTGAAACGCAAACTGCACGCCGCGCTCAGCGGGTTGGTTTGGCCAAAACTGCGCGTCGAGGCGGCATAAGTTCGACCCAGAATGCGTAAGCTGCTTGGTCAGCGAGATGCCGCGCGGGGCATTCGGCTTCGTATACGACTCGACGAGCTTCCCGAACCAGCGCAAGACTTGAGCGTTCGGTTTGACGTCGAACACCAGTACGTCGGTGATCGCGCGTGAAACAGCTTCGGGATCTTTTTCCAGCAGCTCATTCACCGATTTGACCGCGGCGTCGGCGTCTTTGTCTTCTTTTTTCTCGTCGCGGGTCGGCAGTGTTTCAACGACGCGTGCCAATCGCCGACGCAACGGGACCGGGGGCGGCTCCGAGTTTTTCCCGTCGGTCGGCTTGGGCGTTTCGGACGCCGCTGCCGTCGGCTTTATGAACCGCTTCAGGAAGTCACGCACATCGGCATCTCTGGGATGGAGCATTGTTTCAAACTTGGCTAGCGGGGCATCGACTTCTTTGCCGCCGGCGCGCCATTGCTCGGCCCGCAGTAAAGACTCACGCAGTTGCCCATAAGAACCTGGCAAGAGTCGATCGTAGCCGTGCGCACACCATTCATCCCGCGCCTTCCATTCGTTTTCTCGATAGGGCAGGGCGGGGACACTCTCGGCCACCGTCGGAAGCTGATCGTAAGTGGTGAGTTTGAAGTCCTTGGCATTCCCCTTTAGGACGGGCGTCTGGCGACTGTTCCGGTCGTGCGCCCAACGATCAACACGCGCTCTGACGTACGCCGTCAACTCGTCGACGGATACCTGATTGTTGCGTTCGTTTTTCTCGTCGTATCCGTCCGCGGCGCCGTTCAGCCCTTGCCGTAGGTAGTAACCGAAAACGGATTGTCCGAGCGCGGGTGCAATACGCGATGTTTGGCCCGGTGCGCAGGCACAGAAAACTTGAAGGTTAGGGTCAGCGATGTTCGCCAGCGCTTCGTGGACACGGACTGCGGTGTCATCCGCAATAATGCCGAGCCGTGCATCTGCGATCGGTTGCATGAGATCCAACAGCAACAACTTGTTTTCGGCAGGGCATCGGCTAATGGCGGCCAGCGCGTCGTCGAGCGCGTACCACGTGGATTCGTCGTTCGGTTGGGCATCGGCAAGAAGAATGAACACCTTCTCACCGCGACCGACGCCGTAAGCCCGCACATACAGAACGATGGTTTTTTCCTTGCGGTCCTTGAGCTTGTTTAATTCATTGACAAAAAGTTGTCTTTCCTGGGTCGTGAACCCTTCTTCGCCCGCAAAGCACTTGCGAAGCTCATCGCTGTCATGCTGTGCGTACGCGTTGTAAGGAAACAGCGGAGAGTGATACTCGGTGACGGCGAGAGCGAGAAAATACGGTTTGCCGGAGCGCGACAAGTAAAGAAAGAGTGCGACCACTGCCCCCGCAATGGCAGCCAGTGTTAGGCCGTAGTAAAAGACGGTTCGTCCTGCCCCGGACCGCGGATGGTGGTCGAAGCGTGCGTTGCTTGCTTCCCGCCACTTGCGCTGGTTGGCCGCTGCTCGGGGTGTTCTATCGTCAGGCATTGAACATCTAGTTGTTCTGTTTGCCGCCCGCTCGGGGACGCATCCAAGGCGAAGGCCGGCTATTCGGTGACGCCGGAAGCGATGTTTCCACCCGCAAAACGTCTTCGTGCCGGCTGGAGGCAGAGTCCGGTTTAGCGTCGGCTCTGAACTCATCTAGTGAAATCGCCCGGAGGCTGACGTCGGTGCGATCTAACTCCCGTTCCGTCACGTCCCAGAGGATGGTGACGGTGCGATGCGCGTCGCGATAGATCCGGTCTTCGATTTCGTACTTCTTGCCGGCATCCGAGATGCGGGCCAGCGCCGGTTTGCCGGGCGGGTGCCTCAAGCGAACAACCAGCCCGGGCCGGTCGAAACCAGGTTGCTGCTTCACGAACTCGACGCTTTCCACCGTGATGCCTTGCTCTTTGGCTTCGGCGTTACGGTAGCGGTCCACTAGGGAGCCCGCCGTCGTTTTCGGCGGCAACGGGAAAGTCTCCGGTGGGCGTTCCTTTCGCCACCAACATCGCAACACCGGAGTCGTCTCCTTGCCGTCAACGGCGGTAGGCCAGCCAGGAACTTCCAACGCCCAAGTCGGCGCCGGATAGTAGGGCAAGTTCCGCCAGCGCAGCGCGACCCGCTGATTAGCCCCTTCCGGTTCAACGCCGAACCAAACAAACTCCGGGTGGACCAAACGCAGATCCTCGGCTTGAGTTGCGTCGCGCTTACTCGTTTCTTCCAAGGTCACCAGGATTTCCCGGGACTTATCGAGTTTGTGCTGATTTTGAAGGACGCCGACACGCCAACCATTAATCTCTTCCGATTTCCAAACCAAACCCGACTTTGGCAAATGGTCGGTAAGTAGAAACCGCTCTAGCTCGACGGCCTCGCCCTTGAGCTTGGCTTTAAGAAGTAGCACGTCGCCGGGGTCGAGCCGAACTCGCTGCCGGTGATCTTGCTGGTGAATCCAGAAGACCTTGGATTCGGGCAGCGGCTCCGTGTACGGAGTTTCATTGAGCCGAGTGATGCGGATTTCGTCCTTGAGAACTTCGTGTCGGCCGCCGTGCTCCACCCGGTAAACGAGGTGCTGCGCGAGCAGTTCTTCGAGCGTTCTCGCCAGATCGGCCGCCTTGTCGACGGACTCGAATCTTCCCGCGAGGGGCGAGAGCTTCTTGACTCCCTCGAACTGCCGGATCGCTGCGTCCTTGTTTTCCAGCTCGAAGCCGACGACGTTGACTTGAACTCGCAGACCATTGAACTTCTTCTGAAGGAACTCGGGAATCGCCAGGCCTTCGTTAAGTTCGGTATCCAGCCGAAAGATGTTGTCGTCACCGTCGGTGATGAGCAACAGTGTCTTGAAGCCTTTAGCGTTCTCAACGTCCGGCTTCGCTGCCATCATCGCTCGAACCGCCGGGGTGTGATACCACGGCGTCAAACCCCGAATCTTGTCGACGACCTTTTTTACTGCGACTGGATTCAGGCGCCACGCCGCCGGTGTGCCTTGAATTCGACCGATCAGCACGTCGTATTCGCCGATCTTTCGCTGGACCCTGAGCTCGACCGGGTCGGTTGTCTCTTTCTGGCCGAAGACCCAAATGCTAACCCGCGTGTCCTTGCGGACATTCTTCAAAACCGTCTCAAGCGCATTGACCGCCTTGTTGAATCGGTCGCGAGTTCCTTTCGGGTAGTCCATGCTTCCCGAACAGTCCAAGACGATTGCCATTGCGGAATTCTTGGCGGCGAACTTGTCAAAGACATTGTCATCCGCGATGACGGCGACGCCGCAATCATCCGGCGGCACCACCCGCTGAGCCACCAGATCAGGCTGCAAGTGAAGCCGCACGGGAACGAGGCCTTCCAGGATTTGCCCCCGAAATCGCCCTTCAACCAACATGGCCGCGTCGATGGCGCCCGGAGTCGGTGGCGTCTCCGTATTCGGACTCATCAAGCAGGTCAGGGCCAATTCCCGATCTTCGCCGAGTGTGCCGCGATCCCGGCGACCGAAGTAGACGCGGCGATCATGATCGTTGCGAACCCGAATCCGCTTTTGTTTGGTGTCACCCTTCGCCGGGTCGTTGACCCATAGCATCGGATACCCGGAAGGGACATCGCCATCGGGGCGGAACTTTGCGGTTACCTCAAAAACCACTTGTTCTTTGGTAACGTCGAGAGCCTCCGGCTTTTGAAAAGCGACCTGCGCCACTTTGTCGAACTTTTGCCGTGCCTCGGAGGCTGTTTTCTGCCACTCCTTTGCTACGAGCTCGGCGGCGCCGTCGGTATAGCGCAAGGCAACTTCCCGGTAATACGGCGTCGCCTCACGACGCTCGTCGCGGCTGGCCCAATGGTCGGCGAAAGTGCGCTCGGCCTGCCATAGCAGTAAGTTGTGTACTCGGACACGCCACAATGCCGTCACCGGATCGTTGGCATCGTCGAACTTCCCGAGTTGTTCGACGGTCGCGCCGTCGATCTTTCGGCATACGGCTTCCACTTTTCGCAGTTCCGCGGTCGCTTGATCGATCGGCTGTTTCTTTCTCCGCTCTACATCCGTGATTCCTTGTAACCCGACCGCTTCCTTTTGCTGATAGACGGCTACATCCTTACCGCGGGCGGCGCGGTACTTGGGTCCTGTAGCAGCAGGTCGCCGTCATCGGCTGTGCTGTCGCGTAACTCCGAGGTGTCAGGCGCCTTCCTGCCGAGGCTCGCCATTGCGATGCGGTAGTGACGGTTCGCGTTTCTCCACGAAAGATCCTCGCTGAGCGCGGCCGAATCGGTCGCTCGCGCCACCGTATCGCGGGTTTTTTCGTTGAGTCGTTCAGAAATGGTGCGACTTTGCTTCAGCAAGGCCAATCGATCGTTGGCGCTCATGAAGGGGACTGTCAACGCATCCTGAATCCACAGCCACGGCTGCGGCGTCTCGGCCTTGGGCAGTTTCGCCTGCTGAAACCGGTTAACCAATGCGGCGAAGTGGGTCTGGACAAGCTGCGCCTGCTCGTAAACGGATTGCGGACTGCCGAGTACTACTGCCGGGTCGGGCTTCTCGAGTTTGGTGGACAGAAGGTGTACGTCGGCCCAGAGTTTCTCGGCGGCGCTTAGCAACTCCCGCGCCTCTTGCTGGTTTGCGTTGCGGGTGGCCTCATCCTGTCCGTGCAAGTGCCGCTGCGCGATCCATTGTGAGTAATAGGGCAGCGCACTCAGGACGAGGTATTGGGTTTGATAAGCGGAGCGCACGGCAGCGGCTGTTTTCGCCGCCCGATCGTAATGCGTTCGTGCCTTTTGGCGATGCTCACTTGCACGTTTCCATGCTTCGGAGTCGCTGCTAATGAGCAGGCCCTCGCCCAGACAGCGTTCGTGATCCGCAGTTTCGATATCCTTTCGAATCCACGGGAAAACCAGCTCGCTGCAGGCGTATTCGGACTTGTCATTCGCAATAGAAAGCGCCAGCTCTTCGCCCGCGACGCGAAGTGCAAGCATGGCGACGATGTCTTCCACAGGCGCCTGCGAATCAGCGGGGAGGTCGCGCAGAACCACGGCCAGCGTCTGCACTTCGGCCGGGAGGTAATTGCTATCCTTTGGTAGGAGACGGAGCAACTTTTCAGCCCGCTGAAATTCGTCGCGGACGGACTTGGGTTTCTCAAAACCTTCGGCCGAGCGCTCGCTGTCTTTTGCCAGCAGTTTGGCGACCACGAACTTGCCAAGCTGCCAGGCCACTTGCGGCGAGTCTCTCTTCGGCACGGAGTCCCAGACCTCGGGCTTGGCTGGGTCCTTCCAAAGTTCCTCGAATTGGGCTTCCAGCGCACTATCGCCGATTACCGACAGCCCGGTTTCCGGCATCGCGAGTGAATTCCACTGACAATTCCGGAGATTAAGATTGCGCGTCGCGGCAAGCTCCTTGTGCATGCTGGCGAGCTTCGCCTGCAGAACATCCGCACGGTCGCCGTCCGCACGCACCAACTGTTCGTAACGAAGGAGCGTGTCGATATACAGTCGCCAACGATGGGGACTATGAACTTCCGGACGCAGCCGGTCCTGTCGAAGTGCGTCGAAAGCCTTCCAAGTCGATGCAAGATGATTCAAGTCCGGCGCCTTTCGTGACGGCGGCGGTTGAGGCGGCCCTTGGACAACCGCCAGCCGGATTTGTTGCGCGCGATCCTGGCCATCCGCATCGTTGGGCAACAACACCGGAGTCTGCGACGCCAGGCGGTTGGCGTACGCCCAAGCCTCCACCTGATCTTTCACGTACTGATGTAACTCCAGCGCGGTGACGTGAATGTTGCCGTCGAGGTCCGCTGCCCCTTTAAGTCCTTCTAGAATGTAGTAGCCGAAAATTGTCATGCCGCGTTCTTCGGATGCCCAAGATTGCTGGTTAGCGGCACTCGCGCTCAAGACAACCAGATCGGGAATCGCTTGGATTTGCGGCTCCATCTCCTGGAGCTCAAGCGCGAAATCATTGTGCAGCATTCCCAGTTGCCAGTGAGCGGGAACCTGGGTGGCGTCGAGGATGAGGAGTTTCTTTTTCGACTTCAGGTTTTCGCTTTTCAAATAGTCAAGGACTTCGCCGAGTTGAAGCCGCTTGCGGCCGTGGCGGTCGTCGAGAAGGAAAAAAGGCCCATTTTCGTCCGCCCCGCCGTGAAACGCGAGGTGGAGGATCAGTGTGTCCTCGCGAAACTGGGTTGGTTTTTCCAGTGTCGCCCATTCGCCGTCGAAAGGTTTGGGATCGGCTTTGTGCGGTTGCGGCCGATGCCGTCCGCCGAAAAAGGATCGCGAATCGCCGTCCGCCCATTTGCTCAGCTCGCTGGCTGCACGCCATCCGAAGACGTTATGCGGAACGGCAAGGTTTTCCTGATAGTCGGCGCCGTAAACGACGAGATAAGGAACCTGCCGTGGAATGAAGTACTGGGCCAACCACAAGACGGCGACACCGGCGAGCACGACAAGCGCAGCGCCCAGTCCGATCTTGGATCGCCACGACCAACCCGTGCCGGCGGTTGGTTTCGCAACGGACGCCGACTTCCATTTGGGTTGCGCGTCGGTTTTAGCGGCCGCGGTGACGTTCTTGCGCCATGCGGGTTGCGGCGGGCGAGAGGGATCGCTTGGCATAAACGGACCTCGGGGCAGCAAAAACGAGAAAGCAACGCGGCCCGGGCTCTGGGTGAAGCCCCACCATTATATCCTGAATTCGCCGCGTCACCGGACAGCGCTCGTCGAATTTGGGGCCTGTTGCCGCTGTCCGGTTTCACGGCGCCGAACGCATATATTTACGACGGGCGCACGCGCCCCCGTGGCCACGTAACGTAGACTTGAACTTCTTGGTCCGTCGAACGGTCGGCGCCAGAGCCGGCGCGGTTTGGAGATATCCATGGCGAGCGACGTGCAGGCCCATCATTCCGTGTCGGTAACCAGTCCCCTCGGTGATGACCTTATACTGATTGGTTTTTCCGGTTCCGAAGGAATGTCGCAGCTCTTCCGTTTCCAACTCGACTTGATCGCTAAACACTCTAAAAACGTCAAGTTCGAGTCCCTGTTGGGGCAACCGATTACCGTCGAAATCAAGATCGGAAAAAACAAGGCCCGTTACTTCAACGGTATCTGCAGCACGGTCCAGCAAAACGAAGCCGACGATTCTTACGCCCACTATCGGGTGGACGTTGTCCCGCAGCTATGGTTGTTGGCCCGCAAGGCCCAAAGCCGGATCTTCCAGACTCTTTCGGTCCCCGACATCCTCAAGAAAGTCCTGGAGGATATCAGGCCGGAACTCAAACTCGAAGGTGAGTTTCATCCGCGGGATTATTGCGTGCAGTACCGCGAAACCGACTTCAACTTTGCCAGCCGGCTCATGGAAGAGGAGGGGATGTACTATTACTTCACGCACGATGCCAAGGGGCACAAGATGGTCATCGCCAACACGCCCGGCGGCCCCGACCTTCCGTTGGGTAAGGAGATTCAGTTTCAAGCGCAGCCGCCGAGCGGCGACGATGACCCGAGCATTTTTGATTGGGGAAAACTTCAGGAACTTCGCTCCGGCAAATACACCCTTTGGGATCACTGTTTCGAGCTGCCCAACAAACACCTGGAAGCCGACAAGGAGATTGCCCCGAACGTGAAGGTCGGCGAGGTCACGCATCAACTAAAGGTTGCCGGGAACGAGAAGCATGAAGTCTACGACTACCCAGGTGAGTATGCCCAGCGCTTCGACGGTGTTTCCCCCGGCGGCGGCGACCGCGCGGAGGACGTTAAGAAGATCTTTGAAGATAACAAGCGCACGGTCGGCATCCGCATGCAGGAAGAGGCCGCCCAGAGCATCCTCATCGACGGCGCCAGCACGTGCGGCCACTTGCTTGCCGGGCACCAGTTCACCTTGAAAACCCTCGCCGACGACAAACTAGCGAAGCTATCAAAGGCGGACGGATCGTACCTGATCACCCGCGTCGTCCACAGTGCCAGCGACGCCGAGTATCGTTCGGGCAAGAGCAAGGGATTTTCGTATCAGAACACGTTCGCGTGCATCCCGGCTGACCTGGTGTTTCGACCGCGGCGCCGGACGAAAAAGCCGATCATTCCCGGCACGCAAACGGCCACCGTCGTCGGCTCCGGCCAAACGGACGAAGAAATCCTGACAGACAAGTACGGCCGCGTGAAGGTCCAATTCCATTGGGACCGCCCGGGAAAGCACAACCACGAGAAGAACCAGGAGACGCAGGGCAAATACAAGTACAGTTCATGCTGGGTCCGCGTGGCTCAAGTGTGGGCTGGCAAGCGCTGGGGCGCGTCCTTCTGGCCACGCATTGGGCAAGAAGTGATTGTCAGCTTTTTGGAAGGTGATCCAGACCGGCCCATTATCGTCGGCAGCGTTTACAATGCAGAACAAATGCCGCCGTACCTGGGCGAAGGCCTCGATTCCAAACACAAGAACGACAACAAGATCTCCGGCATCAAGAGCAATACCACGACTGGCGGGGAGGGGTTCAACGAATGGCGCTTCGATGACACCAAGGACAAAGAACAATTCTTCCTGCATGCCGAACGCAACATGGACGTGCGCGTCAAGAACGAATGCATGGAACGAGTCATTTCCCATCGGCACATGATTGTCGGTTGGAAGAGTGGTGACGAAGAAGGTGAGCACAAGCAAGGCGGCGACCAACGCGAGCTCGTCCACCAGGATAAACACCTGAACATCAAGCGCGATCATGTGGAAAAAATCGAAGGCAACGTGCTGCTCACGGTCGGCAAAGGAGAGGCCAAGGATGGCGGAAATGTGGATGTAATCATTGAGAAAGATCGCAAAGAACTTGTCGAAAAGAACGAACACCTGACCGTGAAGAAGGATCGTTCGGAGTCGATCGGCGGCGCCCAGTCGTTGACGGTTGGTGGTGATCAAAACGAAAAAGTTGGAATGAATCACAACCTGGAAGCCGGCATGAACATCCACATTAAGGCCGGAATGGCCTTGGTGCTGGAGGCCGGGATACAACTTACGCTCAAGGTAGGCGGTAACTTCATCGACATTAGTCCGGCGGGAGTTGCGATCAACGGCATGCCGACGGTGTTGATCAACAGCGGCGGGGCACCGGGAACAGCATGGCGCCAAACCTGCGGAGCCCGAAGAACCAAAGGAAGCGAAGCCGACGAAACCGACGTTGGCTGATAATTCGAAGTCCGGACTAAAGTCGGCGCCCGAAGCCGCCAAATCGTAAGCGGCGTCCACGTACAGGAGAATCACATGCCACCGGCTGCACGTGTTGGAGATATGCATGTTTGCCCCATGGTCACGGGCGTGGTGCCGCACGTCGGCGGACCGATAATGCCACCCGGCTGTCCGACGGTGTTAATCGGCGGCGTCCCGGCGGCGCGGGTCGGCGACCTGTGTGTGTGCGCGGGTGGGCCGGATGTTATCGCACTGGGTTCAATGACCGTCGTGATTGGCGGCCAACCGGCGGCTCGTCTCGGCGACATGACCGCACACGGCGGAGCTATTACCGTGGGTTTACCTACCGTCATGATTGGCTGACGGCCCCACCTTCGGAGCGTAGATCATGGCAGTACCACAACTTCTGCCGCTGGGTCGAAAAGATCCGGGTCCGTTCAAGGAAACCGACACGGACCTCGGTAAGTTCTCGCACGGCAACTTCGACGCGGAGTACATACCGAAGCAAGCCAAACTTCTCATTACCTTCCGCGCCAAGTATGAGTTCGAAACCGGCATACCCCTGAATCAGCAAGCGGAATTCAAGACCGGCATGCTTGATGCCATCGACGTGTGGAGTCATTCCGGCATCTACTTACGCACGACAAACGCCGAGGCGCTGAACGACATCATCGACATTCGCTTTCGTTTAGTCGAGACGAACAACTACCACAAGACGGTCGATGTCCACAAAGACCCCATGCGGCCTTACGTCTTTCTGGACATGAACATCTCGATCGACTTCCGCTTCGACGTGCCGACGTTGGCCCACGAACTTGGCCATGTTTTTGGAAACTACGACGAATACGGCGGCTCGGGCATCTCCGGCTGGTTCGAACGGCTGATGTGGTGGCACGACAATAACCACCTCGGCGACTCGAATGCCATGATGAACAGCGGCCAAAAGGAATTTCGGCCGCGCTATTTCGATCATCTCCAAAAGTTCGTCAACAAGAACTTCGAAGATCTTGGCATTCGCTACGACCTGATACAGGGACCGCGAGTCTCGTTGCGTCGCAGGAAACGAATGCGACCGGAGTCGTGGATGCGCAGCGTTGTCCACGGCTATGGGCCGGCCTATGGCGGACCTAAACGTACCCCGGGGCCTTTGGGTCTCTAAAAAATCTCGCGGTGGCTGTCTCAAATCTCCGCCGATGCGTAATTAACATCTAGGGAGAACCTTCATGGGCGCGGATTCTGCCGCGATCAGCGAGGCCCTGGAAAGGGCAGGGCAGGGCGACCAACAGGCTTGGACCGCGCTGCTCGCTCCACATTACGAGCGGCTGCGGCGGATGGTGGCGTTGCGGCTCGACCAGCGGTTGCAAGGGCGCGTCGATGCAGAAGATGTGCTGCAGGATGCGCTGATCGAAGCGGCCACTCATCTCACCGATTACCTTCGTAATCCGGAATCCGCTTTTTTCTTGTGGCTGCGCGGCGTGGTCGGTAATGTGCTCCTGGCGACCCATCGGCAACACTTGGGCACGAAAATGCGCGACGCCCATCGGGAGGTCGCCCTTTATCGTGGACCGCTGCCGGAAGCGTCATCCGCGGCGATGGCGGCTCAGCTCCTCGGCAAGGACACCCGGCCCAGCGAAGCGGCGGTGAGAGCCGAGCGAAAGATACTGCTGCAACAAGCGTTGAATACGCTGGAGCCGTTGGACCGTGAAATCCTGGCGTTGCGCCATTTCGAACAACTGAGCACCGCGGAAGCGGCACAGGTTCTGGAAATCAATCCGGCCGCCGCCGGCAAACGCTACATCCGGGCAATGAAACGGCTCAAGGAGGTATTGCTGAACTTACCTGGAGGTTACGGAGCTTTTGACCCGTGACCGAGTCACCGTTCTCTCATGATCCGCTGAATGCGCTAGCGGAGGAATTCGCCGACCGTTATCGCCGCGGTGAGCGTCCGCCTCTATCGGAGTACACCGATCGTTATCCGGCCTTGGCGGACGAGATTCGTGAGTTGTTCCCCGCCCTCGTGATGATGGAGGACTTAGGTTCGGTCGCCGGTGAACCGGCGCCTGCCGGGCCGAAATCCGTGCCGACGGAGTTGGGCGACTTTCGCATCCTCCGTGAGATCGGCCGCGGTGGCATGGGGGTCGTGTACGAGGCGGTGCAGGAGTCGTTAGGTCGACACGTCGCATTGAAGGTTCTGCCGTCTTCCTTCCGAATGGAGCCATCGCACCTGGAGCGCTTCCGCCGCGAAGCCCGAGCGGCGGCGCGCTTGCACCATACCAACATCGTTCCGGTCTTCGGCGTCGGCGAACATGAGGGCGTGCATTACTACGCCATGCAATACATCCAGGGCCAGAGCCTTGATGGCGTTATCACCGAAGTCAAGCGCTTCCGCGAGGGACACGCATCTGCCGCAGAGACACCCTCACCCGAGAGCAACTGCAGTGTTGCGTTATCGCTAATAACGGGCGAATTTCGTCACCGCCCAGCAGAAAGTGACCCGGCTGGTGACACGGGTCGCACGCTTGTGCCGCCGGGCGAGGCCCCGAGGCAAGCAACCGTCTCTCCGGATGCACACCCGCAATCGGGCAGCTCATCCGGTCTGACGCGGCAAACGGAGGTGCAGTATTTCCGGGGAGTGGCCCGGCTGGGCGTGCAGATCGCCGAGGCGCTGGAATACGCCCATGGTCAGGGCATCTTGCACCGGGATATCAAGCCGTCCAATCTGCTTCTCGATTTGCACGGCACCGTATGGCTTACCGACTTCGGCTTAGCCAAGGCGCAAGATAGCGGTGAATTCACCAATGCCGGGGATATCGTCGGAACCTTACGGTACATGGCGCCGGAGCGGCTGGAGGGAAGTTCGGAGCCACGGAGCGACATTTATGGCCTCGGAATTACGCTCTACGAAATGTTGACGCTGCGGCCGGCGTTTGACGATAGTCAACGGGGCCGGCTTATGGAACGAATCCGGCAGGAGGAACCGCTCCGCCCGCGCTTGCGGGACCCTTGCGTCCCACCGGATTTGGAAACCGTCGTCCTAAAGGCCTATGCCAAGAACCCTGTTGACCGCTACGCCACTTCCCAGGAACTGGCGGACGATTTGAAGCGGTTCTTGCTCGACGAGCCGATCCGTGCCAAACGACCGACGCTGCTCCAACGAGCACGTAAATGGTCGCGGCGGCATCAGGCGGTCGTAGTGACGGCCGCGATAGGCTTGTTGGCGGCCGTCATCGTATTGGTTGCAAGTGTCGGCTGGGTGCCTATGGGACAAGGCCACGCGCAGGGCGGCGACTATGCAGGAAGCCGGAGACGCGCTGGACGAGGCCAAACGGCACCAACTACAAGCCCGATGGCCGGAGGCTCTGTCGGCGGCGCGGCGCGCGGAAGGGTCTTTGGCTGCCGGCGAAAGCAACCTCCCAATCCGGGCCAACGTGCACGCCTTGCGAGCCGATCTGGAAATGGTGATCCTTCTGGAGGACATCCGTAACCGCAAAAGCGAGCTTCGAGCGGATGAAGAGTTCGACTTTGGGAAAGCCGATTCTACGTATGCGCGGGCCTTTCGGGAGTTCGGTATCGACATCGAGACTTTGAGTGCAGAGGAAGCGGCCGCTCGCATCCGAGAACGATCGGTCGCGGCGGAACTGACGGCCGCACTCGACGATTGGGCCAGTGTGCGCCGGTTGAATTCTGATCGCGAAGAGGGGAGTTGGCGACACTTGTTTGCAGTCGCTCGGCTAGCGGATCCCGATGGGTTGCGCAATCAGTTGCGCGGGCGCTGGAAGCTCGGGACAGGGATACCCTGGTGCAAATGGCCGAACGGGACCAGGTCGCCGCCCTGCCGCCGGCAACCGTTTATCTGTTGGCGAAGGCGCTCTATGATCACCGGGAAATGAAGCACGCGATCACGCTGCTTCGCAAGGCCCAGCACCTACGCCCTGCTGATTTTTGGATCAACTATCAACTCGCCTATTTTCTTACGAACATCCAGCCTCCCCAATTCGAGGATGCCGTTCGTTTCTACACTGCCGCAACGGCCTCTCGGCCGCAGAATGCGGGGGCCCGTTTGAGTCTCAGCTATGCCTTGCGTAATCGAGGCGCCTTCCAAGAGGCGATTATCGTCGCCAAGACAGCAATCCGCCTGAAGCCGGATTACGCTGAGGCCTACATTGGACTCGGCGAGGCGCTGAGGAGTTCCGGGGCCCGGGACGAGGCCATCGCGGCCTTTCGGGAGGCCACGCTCCTCCAGCCCGATAGAGCCGCCGCCTTTCTTCACTTGGGAAACCCCTATGCGGACAAAGGGGAGTTGGATAAAGCCATCGAGGCTTACGAAAAGGCGATTGCGCTCAAGCCAGACTATGCCCAAGCGCATCACTATCTCGGATTGGCCCTTAAGAGGAACGGGAGACCGGCTGAGGCAATCGCCGCGTATCGTGAGGCCATCCGCCTCGAGCCGGACTACGACCTTCCTTGTGTCAATTTGGCGTGGATCCTGGTCACCTGTGCGGACCCAAAGCTCCGCGATGCTGCCGAAGCCGCCAAGCTGGCGGAACGGGCGACTGAGCGGCAGGCGAGCAAGGCAAACGCGCGATCGGTCTGGAACACACTCGGCCTGGCCCGCTATCGCATGGGAGATGGGAAAGCGGCCATCGCCGCTGTTGAGAAAGCGATGGCACTGGGAGAGGGTGGGGCTGGCGTGGAGTGGATCATTCTGGCCTTGTGCCATGCGCAGCTCGGCAACAAAGACGAAGCCCGGAAGTGGTACGATCGCGCCGTAGAGTCGCTCGACGAGCTTGATCCGCACGACGATGATATGCGCCGCTTGCGCGGCGAGGCCGCAAAGATGCTGGGCCTAAGCGGGGCTCCGTGACTCGCGTCACTGCCCTTGAGACACCTCTGCGAACGCGCCCCAATTTCGCTTCCAACTCATTCGCCAAATATTCGCGAACTGCCGGTCCCATTTCTGTTCAGATGCGCAATTAGGTCGTTAGCCCTGAAACAAACAGAACCACCGCCGCAGTCCGGGAGGTCCGGGCTGCGCGCTGGAATTTGAAGGAGAAACAACCCATGCGTCGTTCATCACGTCGGAATGCGGCCAAGAATTCACCTAAGCGTCGAACGCAGTTCATGCCGCGTTTAGAGGCGCTCGAGCGGCGTGTGGTGCCGGTACTCAATTCGGCCGCCAGCTTTCCGGCAACTATCGCCGCCGGAGCAGGCTTCGACGGCGTGGTTCGGGTGTTCGGCGCGGCTGGAGGAAGCTGCTCGGGGACGTTGCTCGGAACCGCCCGACATATTCTCACGGCCGCTCATTGTGTAGATAACAACGTGAATGGCGGCGTGGCTCCAGGCAACCACACCGTGCAGTTCGATATGAACGGACGCACCGTTCAGCTAACGGTTCCGGCGGCGAATATTACGATCCACGGCGCCAACGACTGGGATAACGGCTGGGACGGGATCATCAATACGGGAAGTGACATTGCGATCATGCGCCTTAATGAGGTGGCGCCGTTCGCAGCCGAAAAGCGATTCCTCTATCGTGACACGGAGGAAGTGGCCCAGGGCGGCAACATGTCCTTTCTCGGTTATGGCGGCACTAACCGTACGAATCTGACGGTAAACGGCGATTGTCCCGGCCCCGTCGGGACGATTTGCAGCGGGAACTTTGGCAGCACCACCGATCCGGCACCTTACGTTCAACCACCCGGGGCCTTCGGCACCAAGCGGCAGGGCTTCAATGACGTGGACTCTGTGCTCACGCAGCCGGCCAATAGCACGAATCCATTTGATGACTATCTGAGATTCGACCTAGACAATCCCGGCATCGCCGCCGAGGCTTTGTCCGCCCCGGGCGACTCGGGCGGGCCATTGCTGATTTCCGGCCTGATCGCCGGCGTATCCTCGAGCGCAACGCAACCTAGCGTGTTCGGCGGTATCGCCAACTATACCCGCGTCTCTTCGTTCGCCGGCTGGGTTGACGACACGGTCGCAGGCACGTACCACCTCGTTGTCGACATGCAAAACCAGCTTGTCGGCGGCGATGGGAACGCTGACACGATTACGGTCGTAACCGGGAACATTCCCATTTTCGGCGAGCGGCTTTTCATCAGCGTCAACGGTGTCGCCGTCTTTGATGATTTCCTCGGAGCGATCCGCAGCATCAAGATTCTGGGGTCCGGCGACGTGGAGACGATCAAGATTGACCCGAACGGCGTTCCCATTCGCGTTCCCGTGACAATCGACGGCCGTGGCGGTAGCGACACACTTGAGATTACACCAACGCGCGGCAATCTGGACCTCATCCAGGGCAATGTGAAGCTTGACGGCGGCACCTTGCTCGGCACGGATTGGGTTTCGCTGAACGACAGTAAGAACCCCGGCAGCAATCGCAAGTACACGATCACCGCCGCGACCGTCGAATTGCCGGGTGGGAAAGCCAAAGTCACCTACGTAAATGCGGCCCGGTTGTGGTTGGCCTCCGGCACGGCGCCGGATGCCACGGTCAACGTGCAGGGCACATCCGCGGGAATGGACACGGATATCATGGGCGCCGCCATCGTCAATGTCGGGGCGGTTCCGTGGTGGTGCCCGATTTGCGACAAAACGACGGAAGGTATCCTGGGCAACGTCAACATCGTAAATCTCTTCAAAACGACGGCCCTCACCATCGACAACTCAGGCGGCGGCTTGCCTCAAACTATCGGCATCACCGCCAATGAAGTCACCGGACTAACCGAAAACGAAATCTATTTCGGATTTGCCCTCCTTTCGTCTTTGACCGTCAAAGCCGGGCTGGTTGATGACAGCATTAACATCCCCGCGACTCGGAAGGAAACGCCCATCACTACCGTCGATGCAGGGGCCGGCAACGACATCGTTAACGTTGGCGGCTTCTTCAACACGTTGGACGCCATCCAAGGTCGTCTTACAGTAATTGCGGGCATCGGTTTGGATGAGATTCACTTCAACGATCAAGGGACGTTGAACGCTCAAACCTACACGGTCGCCGCCAGTCAAACAAAACGGTCCGGTATCGCCCCAATTAGCCATTTCGGCTTCGGTGACTACTTCCTGAACACGGGCCAGGGTTGGGACACGATTAACGTGACTAGCACCAGCGCCAGTCGCGGCACGCGGATCAATTCCGGCGACGGCTGGGACACGATCACGATCATGCGGAATCTCATCGGCACCACGCTGACGGTCGACGCGGGCGCCGGCCTCGACACGATCAACGTCGGCAAGAACAACCTGAACGGAATTGAAGGCACGTTGGACTTGAACGGCGGCGGTGGCGGCCTAGACACGCTCAAGGTCAACGACCTCACGGGAAATTCCGGAAAGACGTACTCCGTTCTCAGCGAGTCCCTCTTTGTCGCAACCATGGGAATTCTCTTTGAAGACATGCAGGAAGTTTACGTAAACGCGAGCCCTAAGGATGACCTGATCAAGGTCCTTAGCAATGCGGCCACGACGAAGTTGACCGTGAATGGGCTAGGCGGCAAGGACGAATTCAATCTCGGCTTTGACGTCGTAAGCGGGATTCAGGGCACCGTGCATGTGAATGGCGGCACCGAAGACGACAAACTGATTGTGAACGATTTCGCCGGTACCACTGACAAGCGGCAATTCTTCGTCGATGGCAACAAACTAACTGTTGACAAGCAAGGCGAGCCGACCCTATTTACGGCCCACGTGTCAGATATCCAAAATCTGACGATCAATGGCGGTAAGGGAGCCGATTTCTTCTTCGTGTACGCGAGTTCCGCCGCGATGCCGGTTACGCTGAACGGGGGCGATGGGCTGGACAATTTCCTTGTAGGCGAAGGGGCCCCGCTTGGCGCTATCTCTGGTCTCCTGAAAATTGATGGCCAGGGAGGCCAAAACTATGTCCGAGTCAACGATGCAGCCAGCAACGGCGGTCGCGATTACTCATGGACAGGGAACAGCCTCAGTTGGGACGGCATCGGCACGGCGGAGTTTACAAACCTCGATTACGTGTATTACATCGGCGGTACGGGCGACGATGTGTTCCATGTCCTAGGAACCACGCCAATCTTTTTGTGGCTCACCGACGTGGGCGGCATGGACACGCTCATCGCACCGGACACACTAAACTTTTGGGTGTTGATGCCAGATCAATTTACTTGGAGCTCTCTCAACCCCAACTTGTACTTCTCAGAAATCGATAACTTGGTCGGCGGCGCGAATACCGACATCTTTCATTTTTTCAACGCGGCCTGTTCCGTTAAAGGTACCATCGATGGCAAGACTGGTATCAATAGACTCGATTATAGCCCTTGGACTACGGGCGCTTACGTCAATCTCCAGACCGGAATCGCCTCGGGAGTGATCGTCTCGGTCAGCAACATCCACGACGTCATCGGCGGCGCCGGCAACGACATTTTCGTCGGCAACGGCGGCAATGTACTGACCGGCGGCGCCGGCCGCGACCTGCTCATCGCCGGCCCGTCAGCGAGCACGCTCATCGGCGGCGATGGCGATGACATCCTTATCGGCGGCAACACCGGCTACGATCAATCGTCATTGCAAGCCATCAACAACTACTGGGGAGGAACGGACGACTATGACACGCGAGTCGCCAAGGTGACCGCTGGCAACGGCGTACCGGCGCTCAACGGCAGTACGGTGTCCGACAACGCCGGCGTGAACACGCTCACCGGCGGCGACGGTCTCGATCTCTACTTCGGCGACTCTGGGTTGGACAGCAATGACTGGTCCGAGGGGCCGCAGATGTTCGTCGAGGTGTAAGGCTTTTTTCGGGAAGCCCACGGACTGCAGTCCGTGGGCTTCTAAAGTTACGGTGGCGCAGTCACTGCATCTATTTCGACCGTCTTGCTATTTTCCGCGGCCGATTTTCCGTTTTTCTTCACTTAGCAGATAGAGGGCCATTTTCCTTGATCGCAACCGAGTTATTGGAAACCCGTTTTTTCATGGGAGGGACGACTCATGCTACGCTCCGCAAAACGAAAGGCCGATCTCCAGGACAGTCGTGTTCACTGAGAGTCAGGAAACCATTGTCGGTAGGCCAGACATTTCTGTCTGGCCAGCACAGACAGAAATATCCGTGCTACCGGAAAGGGAGGCATCTACAACGCGCATACGATGTACCTCGCCCATTCGACCATTGCGGACAATACCGGACATGCCTTAAGTGGAGGGATCCATAACCAGGCAGGCAGCACCCTAAACCTGTACTTCACCATCGTCGCGAACAACAAACTGGAGGATGCTGAAGCGTCGGACCTGTGGGGCACGATCGCGTCAGTCGGTCACAACCTGATCGGAGATTCGACCGGCGGCGCTGGCTATCATTCGAGTGACATGCTCGATGTCGACCCGATGCTCGGCCCGCTCGCTGACAACGGCGGTCCGACGCAGACCTACGCGCTTCTTCCCCGCAGCCCGGCCATAGACGCCGACGAAATTCTCTTTCCACCGTTATGGGACCAACGCGGTGAAGGGTTCCCAAGCAGCTGCTTGGCCTCGGTCCGTAATTCTGACAATTCATCAAGTAATGCGCGTACGTGCCGCTGGTTCGCCTCGGCATCTCGCTTGTGCAGTTCGACCGCCTGTTGCAAACGTTTTTGTTCCGCCTCCAGGTCGGTTTTTTGCGCGCTGGGCGCCGTAGTCGCCGCGGGTTTCGCCGCGAGCTTGATTCGTAGCTCTTTGGCCTCGGCCCGCAACTCGGTCAGTTCATCGAGCAAGGCGCGTACGTGCCGTTTGTTTTCTTCGGCATCGCGCTTGTGGAGGTCCACGGCCTGGCGCAGGCGCTGCTGTTCCGTTTCCAGCGAGGCTTCTCGCTTGGTGTTCACCGAACTGAGCGTGGCGCGGTCGGCGAGGGCCGCCCGTACGCCGCGGATGATACTGCCTTCGCGAAATTGCTCTACCAGCACGGGCAATATCTTGGTCTGTAAGAAAGTACCGAGGTTGAGGTGTGCAATCTCCTTGACCTTTTCGATCGGATAGACCAGGTGATTTCTCGCCAGGGCGCCGGCCCAAAAAACACTGATCGTATGCTCCGGCACCACCCCACCCATGTCTCTTTGCATAAGATGGCGCACGCGTCCGCATCCACCATGACCGCAAGAGAGGCCATGCCTCGCAGCAACATTTGCACGTTGGGCAAAATCTTATCCTCGATTCCAAGGCGACCATCCAGAAAGATGATTACCACGGGCCAGACCCGTTCGAGACCGCCAAACGCCCAGCCGAAAAACCGTTCTACGTTATCCTTGCGAACCATTTCGATCCGATTGGGAATCACATGACCTTCAACCCGGCAATTCCAGCCATCGAGAATCCGGTCCTTCAAAAGTGTGATGTGGCACAATGGGTTAGGCGAGGTAAGCCCGGTCTCGAGCGGTGTGACGAAGTATGCTCGCCACCGCTGCGATACGGTCATCGCGATCTGGACCGTCGTTTTGTCGTTGGCGACGGCGCATCCGAAGTGCCATAGCATCAGCGGTTCGGTGACCAGAGGGAATTCCCATTCCCAGGTTAACAGCTGCTGGTCTCCGACCTCGGATGCCTTGGTCAGGACTTGGTGTTCGTTGTAGAGGTCCATTCGCTTTCCATCAAAGCGTAATGGCACATTGCTCATTCCTTGGCTGCCGAGCTGCCAAAGTAGCCATTCATTGACCGTGTCGCGCACCGCAGTCAGACATTGTTGAATATTCTGGCCCTGCCGCGGCTGTACATCAAACTGGAAAGCGACCACTGCTTTCATGCCGTATCCACTCCTCATGATTCATTCGACGTGCCGAGACCGACTGTCACCTTCCCTGATTTTATTCCGACGGACCCCGTTTTGCTGTCTCGTGACTGTCGAAACGCGTAATCGGGAGTTTAGGTTAAGCCGATTTTCTGCAACTCTTTAGGGCACGCGGCGTGCCCGGCCACTCGCGACGGCGAGGCGGCCGGTGGCGGGGGACCGGTCGATCCCCGCCACTTCGCCGGAACCTTAGCTGCCCTCAGGGGTTTCATCTCTTAGAATTGCTTTATGGAGGTATAACGGGTTCTAAGGCGGGCGTGACCATGATCGACTTCACACGGATGATTTGGACTTCATTGGTGGTGGTTGCTGGGGTTCTTGTCGCGGCCGGTTCCACGAGCGGAGCTGACGACAAACAAGTCAAGAAAAACGTCAAGGCACAGATTCAGGCCGCTCAAAAGGCAGCGCAGCAAGCCCGCCAGGCGCAGGCAGCCGCACAAGCGAAGAAGCTCAACCCGGAAAAGAAACCGGCGCAGCCGGCAGCGGCCAATGCCAAACCCGTAAGTGCACCCGCTCGGCCGACGACACCAGCGCCGGTCGCCAAGAAGCCGTTCCGCATGCCCGCGAAAATCGACGCCCTGGCGCTGTCAAAGTCGATTGACGGCGCCGTTTCAAAACAGCTCGATGCAAATGACGTTCAGCCGTCGCCGCGCACCTCGGACGCCGAGTTCGTGCGTCGTGTCTACCTCGATCTCACCGGGGTAATTCCGAGTGCCGAGAAGGCCGTCGAGTTTCTCGACAGTTCGAATCCGGAAAAGCGGGCGCTGCTCGTCGACGAACTGCTGCAGAGCGAGGTGTATGCTCGCCATCAAGCCGACATCTGGCAAGCGCTGTTAGTTCCGAAATCCTCCGACAACCGCCGCCTCCAAAGCGAGCCGTTGGTGAAATGGCTTGAGGAAAGTTTCAAAGAAAACAAGCCGTGGGACAAGTTCGTTCACGAGTTGCTGACCGCATCCGGCAAGCAGGACGAGAACGGCGCCACCACATTCTTCATTGCCAACAACACCCCCGACAAGCTTACCGATCAGGTGTGTCGGCTATTTATCGGCGTCCAGCTTCAATGTGCCCAGTGCCACAATCATCCGTTTACCGATTGGAAGCAAGATGAATATTGGGGCATGGCGGCCTTCTTCATGAAGGTGCGGACCAACGGCAACCCGCAGCAAGCCGCACGGCAGGGCACTACGCTTGAAGTTACCGAGGCCGCCAACGCCCGGCAGGGTCGCCGGCAACAGCTACCGGAATCGGCAAAGATCGTCCCGGCGAAGTTCTTCCAAGCCGAGCAGCCCAAGCTCAATACCGGCGATCCTTATCGTCCCGTGTTGGCAAAGTGGTTGACTACGCCCGAAAACGCGTATTTTGCGAAGGCGATGGTGAACCGGACGTGGGCGCAGCTATTCGGTCGGGGCTTCGTCACGCCAGTCGACGACATGCACGAGGGCAATCCGCCAAGCCATCCCGAACTATTGAACGAGCTGGCGGGACAATTTGCGGCGAACGGCTTCGATTTGAAGTACTTGATTCGAGCCATTTGTTTGAGCGAAACCTACCAGCGCACGAGCAAGCCAACCGCCGGGAACGAAGCCGATGAAACGTACTTCAGCCATATGGCTGTCAAGTCGTTGTCGCCGGAGCAGCTTTATGATTCACTCGTCGCCGTCATTGGGAACAACCGCGTGCGAGATGCACGGCCGGCGCGCGATCCGAATCAGAAAGTGCCGCCAGGGGCGGGTCCGCGGGCGCAGTTTGTCAACTTCTTCGGGATCGACGAAGGTAGCAATCCAGTGGAGTATCAAGCGGGAGTGCCGCAGGTATTGCGGCTCATGAATAGCCCGCAGCTCAATCCCAACAACTCGGCCATCGTGAATCAGTTGGTTCGTGCCCGTGCATCGAGGTCTCAAGTGATTGAGCAACTATGTTTGACAGCATTGTCGCGCCGGCCGATGGCGGCAGAGAACGAAAAGTGGACTGCATTCTTGTCGAAGGAATCGGACCCGCGAAAGGCCGCCTCGGATTTGCTATGGGCCATGCTGAATTCCAGCGAGTTCGCGCTGAATCGCTAACAAGCCCAAGCCATGCCCGCGGGTTGCAACCGTGGGGCTTTGTACAAGGAACAAACCGATGTTCGACAATTCACTATCGCGCCGAGACTGGCTCAAGCTCTCCGGCGCCGGCGTTTCGGCCTGCTCGCTTTCCGGCTGGCTCAACGTCCTCGCTGCCCGCGCGGCCGAGGATTCTGTCAAGCCCAAGCAGTGCATTCTTTTGTGGATGGATGGCGGGCCGTCGCACAAGGACACGTTCGACATGAAGCCCGGCACCAAGGACGCCGGCGACTTTCAGCCGATTTCGACGAATGTGCCGGGACTTCAGATCAGCGAGCATTTTCCGAAGTTCGCGCAGCTCATGAATCACGCGGCCGTCATTCGAAGCATGAGCACCGGTGAGGGCTCGCATCCGCGCGCGAAGTTCTATTTGCACACCGGCTATAAGGAAGGCGTGGGCGGATTGGTGTATCCGAGTCTGGGCTCCATCGTTGCCAAGGAGTTTGCCCGACCGGAGTTCCCGTTGCCGAGTTTCGTAACCGTTGGGCCGCGAAGTTACGGCGCGGGGTTTCTAGGCGCCCACTACGCACCATTGAACGTTGCCGATCCGGCACGGGGCGTGGATAATTTGCGGCCGCTCGTCGACGGCAAGGGGTTCGACAACCGTGTGGGGTTGCTCGAGGAAATGGAGCAAGCGTTTCACAAAGAGTACAAGGCCGTGCCGGCCGCCGCTCACCAGACGACTTACCAGAAAGCCGTGCGGCTCATGCAATCGAAGGAAGCGAAGGCCTTCGATCTTTCGCAAGAACCCGCCTCCGTTCGCGAAGCCTACGGCAAGAGCCGTTTCGGCGACGGCTGTCTGCTAGCGCGTCGGCTCATCGAAACCGGCGTTTCTTTTGTGGAAGTGACGCTGGGCGGGTGGGACACGCATCAGGACAACTTCGGCCGTGTGAAGCAGCTTTCGTCGCAAGTCGACCCGGCCATGAGCACGCTGATCACCGAGCTCAAGGAACGCGGGCTTTTGGACAACACCCTGGTGATTTGGATGGGTGAATTCGGCCGCACGCCGAAGATCAACACCCGCGGCGACAAACCAGGACGGGATCACTACCCGCGCGCATGGACTACGGTGCTTGCCGGCGGCGGCATCAAAGGCGGCCAAGTCATCGGCAAGACAGACGCCGAGGGCGCATCGGTCGAAGGTCGGCCGACCAGCACACTCGACTTCATGGCGACCGTTTGCAAGATTCTTGGTGTGGATTACACCAAACAGAACAACTCACCGATCGGGCGGCCCATTCGAATAGTTGATAAGGGCGCCACTCCCATCAAAGAGCTTGTCGGCTAATATTTCCTGCGGGCGCGACGGGGCGGAACCGTGGAGGGGCTTCCGCCCCGTTTCTGTTTGATGGGCTTCGCCTCGAAAATCAAAGAATTCGCATCGGCACACGATCAGACCTGGTAACGCTTGCGGCGACTCGCATAGCCGGCTAGCATATCGCTATCCATCCAACTTGGAGGACACCGATGCGCTGGCTCATCGCAACTCTCTCCTGCATCATGCTGGCCTGCCAATTTCAAGAACCTGAAGACCTCAACGTGCTCGTGGTCGATCCAACCGGGAAACCCGCCGACGGTGCCGACGTTTGGATGTTGGTGGGCGCGGATACGAAAATGCACTTGAAAACAGGAACCGATGGACGTTTTTTCATCGCCAAAACGGTCATTGAACCGTTGTGGAAGGAACGAAAATACCCGCATATCACCGTGCGTGATCGCGAGGGCCGGCTGGGATCGCAGTTCAGGACTCCTTGGCCGGGTAACGAAACCAGGGATGTCATCAAACTCACGCCTGTCTCGGAGGTGCGTGGTCGAGTAGTGGACAATGACGGTAAACCTGTTGCCGGCGCGGGTCGGCGTGAAGGGATTCAATGTCGCGCGTGCTGGTTTGCGTGCGCCGGAGTCGATCCCGATTCCAGTGAAAGAACGTCAGCCCTACGCCGCCGTGACCGATGCGACTGGAGGTTTCGTGGTGCGCGGCGTGCCGAAGAAAGCGCGCATGACTGCGGAAATAGAAGCGTCCGGGCTCGCACGCGTCACGATCGATTAGGATACGCGCACGGAACTGACGCTAGTTCTTCCCAAAGCGACGACTCTCAGTGGCAAACTTATCGGGGGACCGGATGGATCCTTCGCCGGCTGGAAGTTCACGCTGGAATCACTCGATGTCCCTGCGCCGCATAGACGACGTGCGGCGCTCGTGAGCTCGGTTCTACATTCGGCGACCGTTGGAAACGAAGGGATGTTGAAATTCGAGGGCGTCCCACCGGGCAGTTTTAGACTAAGTTCCGCTCGTGGAACTCAGGGAGCTACATTCGTACAGTCGAAGACTATCGAAGTCGGTTCCGGGACCGACGTCGCGAATGTCGAATTGCCCGTCGAAGCCGCACGGAAACTTTGAGGTCGAGTCGTTGATGTAGCGGGTAGCGGTGTCTCCGGCGCGACGGTTATGTTATGCCGGTTCGGAAGTGGGCCGTTTGGGCGTCATGTGATTTCATTTTCCGATACTGAGCTCGCCACGGACGGCGAGGGGTGGTTCGAAGGCTACGTCATTCCGGATATGGAAGTCGGTGCGCAGCTAATGACGCCGCCGACGGGTTACTCGGTGATGGGTTCCGGGCAGTCCGTGGCAACAGCGGATCTTACTGCACCGTTGCCTCCGATACAGATTGAAAAAACCGATCCTACCGTCGTGCGCGTGGTCGACGAAGACGGCAAAGCGGTCGCCGGTGCGAAAGTTTCCGTCACCGGCGCCGGCGCCGCCATGATCGATCTTCCTAGACCGACCGACGCGAACGGTGAAACTCACTTGAGGTTTCGTGATCGTGGTGAGATTGCAATTGTGGCGGCTGTTACGAAGGATGCCGCTAGCGAACCGTTCTCCTTCGAGCCGGCTGAAATCAAAGAGCCAATTGTACTAAAGGTGTCGGCTAAGAATGCTTGCGTCATGCGTGGCCCGAGCGGTCGATGACAAGGGTCAGCCCATCAAGGATGCCCGCGTGGAATTCATGCGAACTGTTCTTTACAAAAGCAAACGAAGCCCGCAGATGGCAGGTTCCGGTGGGACATTTGCGGTGATGCGAACGGACGACAACGGTGAGTTCGTCCTCGGCCCACTGCCGTCCGGCGCCGAATACGAAGCGCACCTCGCGGCCGACAACCACCGCGGGGCAACGACGGCGCGAATCGCGGCGGCCAAGGGGCTCATGCATGATTTCGGCGCCATCGTCTTGCCACGCGTTGACGGCGTCGTGAAGGGTCGCGTCGTCGATTCGGCCGGCAAGCCGATTGCCGGGGCCCGCATCGCGAATAACGGCGACAGTCCGGAGGCGGTGCGCACGACGTCAAATTCCAATGGAAACTTCGAACTAGACGGGCTCGCTTCGGGTCAAGTGTTCGTGACCGCGCTTCACGACGAGTACCGCCCCGTTTTTCGGCAAGCCGATAGCGAAAAGGGCGACACCGTCACCATAACGCTTCATCGTCGCGGCGAGTCGAGTGATGCGCCGCCGCCAGACGGCCTCGATGAAAAGGCGATGCACGCCACGGCAAAGACCGTCCTGGAAAAGCTGTGGGAATGGCCCGATGCCTGCAAGTCGCCCATCGACAAAAAAATGATCTCGATCATGTCCCGGCTCGATCCCGAGAAGGCACGCGAGTGGGCAGGGAAGGCCACGCCGCCGGCGCCGGTCTCGCTTGATAAACTTGCCGCCGAAGATGTCGAGGAAGCCTTGGCGCAACTGGCGGAGCGTGATCCCGCCGCGGCCTGCCGCGAGCTTAAACGTCTGGCAACGAAATACATTGATGCCAACGCTGCGAAGGCGTTGAGGTTAACTGAGGAACTTGTCGTTCGTGCCCGGGCGCTCGATCCACGGTATCGAACCTCGTTGATGACCGACGCCGGCATCCTGCTTTTCAAGCTGGGTCGCCCGGATGCCGGGCGAAAAATCATCGAAGAGATTGCGGCCCACGTCGACAAGTTACCGAAAGAAGGGTTAGAAGGGTATCTTCGCGGCCACACGGCCTCCGGGCTTGCGTTATTCGATCTGCCACGAGCGAAACAGCTTCTACAATCTACACCGGATCGGTTTGACCGGCAGCGTTACCTTGGAATAGCCGTGAACACGGTGGCGGCGTCGAATCCGAAGGCCGCCGCTGAACTGCTTTCCATGATCGATAAGCGCGAACGCGGCCGTTACGCCGCGTCGGCGTCGCATCACATGGCGCTTACCGATACCGAAGCCGCCATCCGAATCGCCGAGGAGCATGGCAACGGTGACAGCTACACTTCATTAGGACTAGCCTGGATTGCGTTGCGGATTGCACCTCGTGATAGGGCCGCGGCTCATCGGTTGATCGACCGTGCATTCCGCGCCATTCACGAGCGGCCTGAGCATGCGATTGGATACGGCTCGTTCGGCGGCTTCGGGGAGGCGGCAGCTCATGTCGCGCTCATCGCATTTGCTATCGACGATCCGCAGCGCGCTGACCTCGCTGTCCATGTGTTTGCGGAGCGGCCATCGGATGATTTGTCGAGCGGAATCAAAGCTAGTGAGGCTCACGTCGGCTGTGCCGCGTTGTTAGCGCCGGTGGATCGAGCGGCTGCGCGGCTACTTCTTGACATTGGCGAGAGCCGCCGTGACAGCATCGGCACCGGAAGCGGGAATATCCGCCGCGACCGCGAGTACCTCATGGCTTGGGCGTTGGTCGATCCTGCCCGCGCCGAACCAATGCTGGTCGCGCAGATCGATCGCCTTAAGTCTCAAGGGCATGGAGTGTCCGAGCACAGCGGCTTGGTCGAAGCCCTCGATATCATGACTTTGGCGGCGCCGGAACGTCTCCGACGCATCGCACACCGTTTTGGCTCTGCCTGGCCCACGGGAGAGTACGAGTAATGACCTCGGCGCTCGTTTTGTTGTTACTTGGGATTGCGGCAGATTCGGGAACGGCGCAACTGGACTTCGTTGACGCCTTCGGACCGGGAAAGCAAACGACGCCGCGCTTTCGGGCAATTTCGCTTGGGAAGACGCCGCCGCGGCCCCTGGCCGACGCACCCGATTCCGGCCAGGGCACGCACTTTGCCCTTGCCCGCGTCGGCGCCGGACCCGCCAACGCACTCAGCCTCGTCTGGCAGCCCGATGCGCCGACCGGGCCGACGCTTTGGCTTGATGCCGACAATGACAACCGATTGTCCGAGAAAGAACGTCACCTTTTCACGGAAAAAACCATCGAGATCCCCGCAACTATCCGAGTCGACGGCTCGGAGCGACGGCGAACGCTTGTCTTTCGTCGCGGCCGCGATTCCAATCTTTATCTCGCGGTTCGTGGCCATATGCGCGGCCAGATGGAGATCGCCGACAAGAAACTCGACGTCGCGCTGCTTGACGGTGACGCTGACGGTTGTTTCGATCAGGTCGGCAGCGATCTCGTGTGGATCGATTTGAATTCCGATCACACCTTTGATGCACTCACCGAGCAGTTCCCGCTGGGGACGCCCATCGTTATCGGCGAGCGCACCATTCTGCTTCACGCAAATCCATTGGGAACCAAATTGACCATCGCTGTGCGCGGCAACGAGAAAGGCCTCGTTCGACTGACGCTGCCACTCCTGCCCACTGCGCGTTTGCAGGAACTCCGCGCCTGTCTGGTTAGTGAGTTCGGCGAACTCAACGTTATCAACGCACTGGACAAACCGATATAGCTTCCGATTGGAAAATATCGTGTCGATGCATTGACACTGGTTGCCGCGGATGACAAAGGGCGGGCGTGGAGTTATGGATTCAGCGGCCAGCGGCAATTTGATTTCCAAGTGGAAAAGGACCAGGAAATCGACGCCGATCTTCTCCACGGGCTGCGGCTCAGTACGGGGATCGAAGCAACGACGGCCGTTCCCGGTAATCACGTGACGGTTGTGCCCAGGTGGCAGTCGGCGTCTGGTACCTACATCACGGATTGTAAGCTTAACGGCGCTTCAACCGGTGCCGACATCACCTTGACGGACGCGTCCGGGAAGATCCTGGAACGCACCGTTTCGGGCTTCGCTTGAGGCACGTTCTGCGCATTCGGTGCGAATGCCGGCCGACTCCATTTCGCACGTTCGCTTGAGTGTCCGTTTCGACGGCGGCCCGCTCGGTGGTCTTCTCGAAGCCGTGTCCGAATTGAAACTGAAAACCGAATCGCGATGAAGTTAGCCTTTCGGCGCCGCCGGAGCATTCGGCTTGAGCGACTCCAAGTAATTCAGGACGTCCTTGGCCTCTTTTCCGCCCGCCTTGGCATGCGACACCAGTGTGAAACCGTGAGGTCCCTTGCAATCGATCAGTTTCGGATTGGCCGTTAGTAGGGATTTGACGGTGTCGAGTTGGCCGAGCATCGTTGCGGCGAATATGTCGATGCGTGCGCCGTGTTCGAGCAAGTACTCGGCAATGTCGCGCCGACCCATGTGTGAAGCGCCGCCGAGTGCCGATTCCCAATCACCGGCGCCCCAATCTACCGTGGCGTTGATTAGAGTGGGTTGTTTCTCGAGCAGCTTCTTCACCATATCCAGTTCGGAATGGGCGAAGATGACAAAGTCCCGAACCAGCGTATTGCCTAATGCTGGTTTCAGGTTGCGTGGTTGAAACTTCGGGGCCGGGTAGTCGCGCTCGTCATCCGGCGCCGCGCCGGAGGCGCTTGAAATCGGAAGTGTGCAGCCGGCGACGGCGAGTGCCGCCTGAAAAGCGCGTCGGGTAATCGCATTATCCATCGTTGGTCCTCCTGCTTTAGTAACGAACGGAGACTAGTATATCTTCACCCACATTTTTTGCGCGCGCCGTCGGTTTGATTCTCGTCTGTTATGGTAGGTGCTGAATGATCGAAGCCGACGATGCACTCGTTCGCCGGGCCCAGACTGGCGATCGGGCCGCTTTCGAAGAAATGGTCCGCCGGACCTCGCGGCTGGTCTACGCGCGCGCTTATCTGGAAACCGGCGACACACATCGGGCCGATGGACCTGACGCAGGAGACGTTCTTGCAGGCATTTCGGTCACTTCGCCGGCTCAAGGATCCGTCCGGATTTCGTTCGTGGCTGTTGCGGATCGCACAGAATCTGTCCATCGACGCAGCCCGGCAGCAACAGCGCATCAAACGCGTGCCGACGATGGCGGCGGAAGTTCGCGAAGCGGCACAGCCGGATGAGAAGCTGCAACGCGGTGAGGCGCGCGAACGAGTATTGGCGATCCTGCGATCCTTGCCGGAGGAGTACCGTCTGCCGCTTACGTTGCGGTACATCACGGGGTCGGATTATGAAACCATACAAGCACAACTCGGCCTGACCAATGGATCGCTGCGGGGACTCTTGCACCGTGGCTTGAAACTAATGCGCGAACGGATGGAAGGGGTTGACGTTTAGCGCGGTTCGCAGAACCGGGCGGTTCTTCGAACCGCCGCTAAACGATTGGAGAACATCATGTCGGATCACATCTGGGCATCGGAACACCTGGCCGCATATCTGGCAGGTGGATTGGACGGAGCGGAACGTGAACGATTTGACCAACATCTGGCCGAGTGTTCGGAATGCGCTCTCACGCTTGCCGAATCACGATCGCTGGATCGAAGCCTCGAGACCCTTTTCCTTGCCGACCGGCCTAAAGCTGAATTGGAGGACCGGATGATCCGCGCGCTGCGATTTCAACGCCCGCGACGAGGCCTGAGCACGGCGATCCGTTTCGCCGCGAGCATGGCAGCGCTCTTGGTGCTGGGGGTCATTGGCGCCATGGGCAGCAGTATGCTGGCCGACGGCAAGCTACGATTTCCGGGTACCAGTGGGGACGAAGCATATGCGCTCGCTGATCTAAATCGCCTACTTGACTTCGGATGGAAGAGTGCGGTCGATCAGCCACCGGGCGGGCGCCTACACCGTTGGGCCGGCGCCAGTTATACCTCCAATCCGGATGACTCGCAGTTTAAGGAGGTGATGTCACGGGTTGCGGAGGGCCAGACCGGCTCTCTGTTGTTCGGCCCGGGGAGCGATCAAGGGCCCGCATCCAGTGTTTCTCGTCTTGCAGATTCCGAACGAGGGAAGAAACTCCAAGATGCCGAAAAAGGTATGGAGGAGGCACGGCAACGGTATCTGTCGCAGGAACGCTTATACAAAGGCGGAGGGATGGGGTCGGGCGGCGCGACTTCCAAAGAAGAGTTTCGATCCGCACTACAGCAATATGACGAAAAGCGCAAAGCCGTCGAACAGCTCAAGAATGGGGCAAATGTTAACTATGTCTATCCGCCAATGCGCGGCGTACCGACGAATAGCTCAATGCCCGCTCCGCCGCAAAGTCTACCAGTTCCAGCCGACGGACAGGTCGGCACGACCAACAAACCGTCTGGAAACCCAAGCGCCGATGACAAGAAATCGCCTCCAGACGCAACGAAAGCACCGGCGCCGCCTGTTGGTGTCGCGGGTCAGGTGGGTGCGCCGCTCAACGATTCCAGTACTACGCGTCCAGACAATGCGATAGCCTCGCTCGCCGTACCACAGGGCGAACAAAAGCCGGCTGAGCAGCCACCGGAAGTTGGCCGGCGGGTCATCATTCGTTCGGGCGACATCGAATTCGAAATCACGTCATTCGACGACGCCGTCGGCATTGTCACCCGTCTCGTCGGCGGGGTGCAGGGCGGTTTCATCGCCACGGTCAACAGCGAGAAGTTGCCGAACGGTAAAGTCCGCGGCTCGGTCGTGGTGCGTGTTCCGCCGGAAAAGCTCGATGCATTGGTGCTCGAACTTCGCAAGGAACTCACGAAGGCGGGCGAGTTGAAGAGTCAGCGCATCGGCAGTCAGGACATCACCAAGCAGTACACCGACCTTGAGAGCCGATTGCGTGCGGCACGGGCGATGGAAGAACGGTTGCTCAAGATCATCAAGGACGGCACCGGGCAGATCAAAGACCTGATCGCGGCCGAAAAGGAACTTGGTGTTTGGCGCACCAAGATTGAAGAACACGAAGGCGAATTGCGCTACTACTCGAACCTCGTTGCCCTCAGCACGCTCAACATCACGCTCTATGAAAAGGAAATGCGCGCGGCCGCGTCCATCAAGGAAACCGAGAAGGTGGACATGGGTATCGAAGTTGAGGACGTGGAGAAGGCGCACAAGGACGCCCTTGCCGCCATCACTGCGGCGAAAGGCCGGATCGGCAAGGCGGAACTCAAGCAAGCGGGCGCCGGGCAGTTCACTGCGATCATCCAGTTCGAAGCCGACCCGGAATCGGCCGGGCCATTGCGCGATCGGCTCAAGCAACTCGGAAACGTGGCCCGATTGCAAATCGACCGCGTCCGCCAACCGGAAGGCGGCAGCGGCAAGCCCTCGGACGGAAAAGTCGACCGCGTGGACACCCACTTTACTGTGTCGCTTTACAACCTCATCGGCCTGATACCGCGCGAGACCGTGCATTTGAAGCTCGTCGCCGCGGATGCCGAGGCGACTTACAAGCAAATGCTCGCCCGCGCTCAGAAGGCCACCGGCAAGATTCATTCAGCGCAGCTCAATAGCCAGCGCAGCGATATGACCAATGGAACGATTCAGTTCGACGTCAAGTCAGCCGAGGCCGACGCGGTGTTGGCCGACCTTCGCAAGCTCGGTGAAGTGATGTCGCTGCAGGTCAAAGAGAACCCGGACGGTCAGAACGTCACCCGCGCCAAGCAGGGATTTCTGGTTGAAGTGGCAGCACTTGCGTCGGTGCCGCCGCGCGAAACGATAAGTCAGGATCTCGCGATGCGCGACGTTCCCAAAGGGTTCGCCGCGATTCAGGAGACCATTGTCAAGGCCCACGGTCGAGTGCTGAATGCGCAACTAAACGAACTAGACCGCGCGAATGTCACCGCCGACTTGGATTTCGAAGTTCGACGCACCGAGGAGGACACCATCCGCCGAGCATTGGAAGCGGCTGGCGACATCTATTCGCGAAGCGTAACTCGGGTGCCCGAGAGCGACACCGTCATCGATACGAAGGTGCGATGGCGCGTGAAGCTCATCAACGTAAATGCCATTCCTCCGAGCGAAACCGTGGGTCTCGGCATCGAGGTGCGAGAAGTCGAACAAGCGTCGGCCGCGTTGACTTCTTATGTTCATGAAGCCAAGGGCCGCACGGTCGATTCCAATCTCACGCATGACGCCAGTGGCAAGATCGTCGCCCGCCTGGTGTACGATGTTCCGCTTTCGGCCGCGCCGGGCGTGATCGAAAAGCTCAAGTCGGCCGGTACCGTGCGCGAGCAACAGGTTCGCCGCAATCCCCAAGCCCGCGAAAGCGAGCTGGCGACGGCCCGAATCGAAGTGACGCTCACCAACGAAGAACGCATCATTCCGAAAGACGAAGGCTTCTGGACCCAAGTCCGCAAGGGCCTTTCCACGAGCTTCGTCGCCGTTTCGTGGAGCCTTATCGTCGTCATTATCGGACTGTGTTTCGTGCTGCCGTGGGCCGTCGTGATATATGTGGCATTCCTGATCATCCGCCGAATGCGACGAAGTTCGCAAACGGCGTAGGCGGCTTAGCGGCAATCGCGCGTCGCCATGTTATAATGGCCATTCGGAAAACGAATATGGCCTACGAAGCTCGGTCGCGATGACCTACGCCGTCAAAGAAATCTTCTACTCGTTGCAAGGCGAAGGCGCCCAAGTTGGGCGGCCGGCAGTGTTTTGTCGCTTCGCCGGCTGCAATCTTTGGTCCGGCCGGGAAGAAGACCGAGCGACAGCCGTGTGTCAATACTGCGACACGGACTTCGCCGACACGGAAGGGCAGGGGGGAGGAACCTTTGAATCCGCGCTCGATTTGGCGCGACGTATTGCGGCAATGTGGCCGACGGAACGATCGGCCGCGTCCCAGCGATTCGTGGTTTGCACCGGCGGGGAACCGTTACTTCAACTCGGAGACGGACTCGTGACGGCGCTTCATGAGTTTGGTTTCGAAGTCGCCATCGAAACCAATGGCACTCGACCGGCGCCGAAGGGCCTGGATTGGATTTGCGTCAGCCCCAAGGCGGGTACCGACCTGGTGCTCCGATCAGGGAACGAACTAAAGCTCGTATACCCCCAAGCCGGCGCGGAACCGGAGCAATATGAGGCATTGGACTTTCAGCACTTTTTTCTTCAGCCGATGGACGGACCGGAACGTGACATAAACACACAAAGGGCGCTTCGCTACTGTCTGGAGAACCCCAAATGGCGCCTGAGTCTACAGACGCAGAAGTACCTTGGGATTCGGTAGTTCGGGCCGGTGTCGCTCGTTAATGGCGCGATCGCGACTTGTCAACGGATGAAACCTGGCCTATCTTTTTGTCGCGCCACACTTCGCTTGACTTTCTCCATTAGCGTTCTCCCCCAGCATCCGGATGATTCCGGATTTCGTTCGCTCGGCTCGTTGTTTAGGATCGTGGTTCATTTCGCCATTCACTTCTTGCGGGAGGGTCTGACTTGCACGCTAATCACATGCTTCGCGCCCATCGGCTGCGCGTCCATTTGCGCGCTGAAGAGTTTGAGCCTCGGGTGGTGCCCACTTTGTTGGGAAATCAAGTTTTTCCCTTCGACAATCCGTGGAATCAAATCATCGGCAATGCGCCCGTGGCGGCAAACTCAAGCACATTGGTCAACAGCATCGGTGCCACCAAGGGACTGAAGGCCGATTTCGGTAAAGGCCTTTGGGAGGGCGCGAACATCGGCATACCGTACAACACGGTTTCCGGCACTCAGCCAAAGGTCCCCGTCGTCATCGACGCCTACTCCGATGAAAGCGACTTATTGCCGGTACCGATTCCAGCGAACGCTGTGTTGGAGGGCGACCCGCTACCTGGCGTGCAGAACCATGGCGACCGTCATTTGATCGTCTACGACAAGGACAACAACGTCCTTTACGAATTGTTTAACGCCTACCGGCCGAGTGAAACCGCCGACGGAAAATGGCACGCGGATGCCGAGGCATTCTGGGATCTGAAGACCAATTACTTCCGGCCGGCGGGTTGGACCTCCGCCGACGCCGCGGGGTTGCCGATCTTGCCGGGTCTGGTGCGGCCGGACGAAGTATTCGAACAGGGTGTCATCAAACACGCCATCCGCTTCACCGTGCCGTTCTCGAAGAGTGAGTATATTTATCCCGCGTCGCACCACGCGGGTTCCAATAACTCGGCCTATCCGCGGATGGGCGAGCGGTTCCGGCTCAAACAGAGCTTCGACGTTTCCGGTTTCTCCCCGCCCAATCGGGTGATACTTCAAGCCATGAAGGATTACGGCATAATCGTCGCGGACAACGGAAGCGGTTGGTTCGTGAGCGGCGTGCCGTCCTCACAGTGGGACAACGACGACCTCCAAAAGCTTGGGCAAGTGAAGGGAAGCAACTTCGAAGCGGTCGACTTGAGGCCGATCGTTAACGGTCTCAATCCGACGAGTGGCCCAACGAGCGGCTACACGCCGGTCGCCATTACCGGGCTGAACTTTTCCGGCGGCGCCGGTTTGACCAAAGTGTATTTCGGCAATAGCACTGCATTTCGGGTCCTGATTCAGGTCGATGGTGCCATGCGTGTCCTGTCGCCGCCGCATTCCGCCAGCGTGGTAGACGTGAAAATCGCCTCTCCATACGGCACCTCGTCTGTGTCGTCGGCAAGCAAGTTCACGTATTACGCGGGCCTCGGATCTGCAATGAATTCCACGCGGCGCGACTCAATCGGTTTTCAGTCGGGGCCCGTGAGTGGTCATTCCAATTTCATGATGGCCGGCTGGCTCCAGGCAATGACGGTTTTTTATGCTGATACGGAGTAAGGCGGCCTAGCAAACGCAGATTACGCGGATTCGCGCAGAGACATCTGCGCTAATTTGCGTGAGCCGCGTTTAGGCGCCTTGTTATTTGGCGGCGAACGCCTTGCGAAGCATGGCCAAGCTCTTGGGAATCCCGGTCCGCGGATCTTCTTTCCCCTCGAATTCGAGCGAAACATATCCTCGGTAGCCGTGTTTTCGTACCATCGCCGCGATGCGGTCGTAGTCGAGGTCAAGGGTATACCACAAGCCGCCGCCGAAATACGTCTTCGTCTGGACCAGCACCGATTTCGACGCCAACTTTTCGAGCTTTTCGTACGGGTCTTCCAGGAAGTTCCCGGTGTCGAGGGTAACTTGAAGCCACGGTGAATTGATCGCATCGACGACGCGGACGACACCTTCCGGAGTTCTGCCGAGACCCCAGTGGTTTTCCAGACCCATGATTACGCCACATCGTTCGGCAACGGGCAGACACTTAGAAAGTCCGTCGATCACCCATTTGAATCCGTCTTCATCCGTGTATCCCTCGCGAGGCGGTTCGATGCCGCGGTTCTTCATCAGTTCGTCGAAGTTCTTGCTCGTGCCCCAGGTTCCGGTGTTCACTCGGATGGTCGGAATGCCCAACATATACGCCAGTTCGATGCAGTGAATGGTGTGCTCGACGTTCTTTTTTCGAACCTCGCCATCGGGCGACAGGAAAGTTTGGTGCGTGGAAAACCCGCATAAATCGAGGCCATTGAGGAACGCTCGGCGTTTGAGATCCTGAAGATGTTCGTTGCTCTCGTTCTCCATTTGGCGGTGTAGAATCTCGACACCGTCGAATTCCATCTCGGCCGCGAGGTCGATGCATTTTCCAATGTCGCGAAGATCGTTGTGGCGAAATTGCCAGAAGGAATACGTGGAAACGGCCATGCGATTTGCACGAGCCTTGTGCCTTTCGGTTGATGGATGAGCGCCGCGGGCCGTAGTCGGAATCGTGCCGACGCCGCCGGCCACGCAGCCGCCGATGAATTGTCTTCGGTTCATGTGTCGGGTTCCTTGGCAAGTTCTTGCAAAACAATCTGTTGAACCATCTCCGTCTTGGCCATTCCCTTGGTTTCGCGCATGACGGCGCCTTTGATGGCATCGGCCGCCTTGGTCTTTCCATTGCGAAAGTCCGCGGCTGCTTTGGGATTGGCGGCAATGGCTCGGCGGACGATGTCGCGCAGCGTGGATTCGTCGGCAACGACTTGAAATCCGAGCTCCGCCATCGCCGCCTCCGCCGATGCGCCGGTGATTAACATACGGCTGTAGACCTCACGTGCGCGTTGCATGTTCAGGCCGGTGCGCTGGACTTCCCGAATCAGGCCGGCAAGCGCCGCGGCGGCTATCGGAAAATCCGCGATTCCGGAATTGCGCTCGTTGAGAGTTTGCTGGACTTGATTCGTGAGCCAGTTGCTCGCCGCCTTCGGGTCGCCGCATTGGACGGCCACGTCTTCGAAGTAGCGCGCGAAAGCACGCCCCTTATCGGTGATAACCGCCGCGTCATACGCCGTCAGGCCGTACTGTTCTTGCAGGCGGCGTCGAAGCGCGGCCGGCAACTCCCCGATTTCGGCACGAGTTCGTTGAATCCATGCCTCATCAACAACCACCGGGGCCAGGTCAGGGTCAGGAAAGTAACGATAATCGGCGGCTTCTTCCTTTCGTCGTTGAATGACTGTCACGCCGCGCGTGTCGTCCCATCCGGCCGTTGCCTTGGGTGCATCACCGAGCCGGATTCCCGTACTTTGGAATTCCGCATACTGACGCGGGGCCTCGTACTTCATCGCGCGTTCGACCGCACGGAAACTGTTCAGATTCTTGACTTCGACAATCGGCGTAACCGCTGCTTCCTTGCCGTTGGGAATGCGAAGATTGATATTGGCATCGCAGCGCAGGCTGCCTTCTTGCATTTCGCAGTCGGAGACTTCGAGCTCGCGCATCAATAATCGAATTTCTTCGAGGTATGCTTTCGCTTCGGTGGGACTGGAAAGCTCCGGCTGGCTCACGATTTCCAAAAGCGGAGTCCCCGTGCGGTTCAGGTCGACGAGGCTGCCTTTCCCGGCGCCGGCCTCGTCATGCAACATCTTGCCGGCATCCTCTTCGAGATGCACACGAATGATGCCGATCCGTTTGGGGCCGATTTCTGTTTCAATCTCCAGCCAACCGTTCCGACTGAACGGCAAATCGTACTGGCTGATCTGATAGTTTTTGGGAAGATCGGGATAGTAGTAGTTCTTCCGATCCCATTTTGTGAACGTGGCGATGGTGCAATTCAGTGCAATGGCGGCGCGCAAGGCCAAGTCGAATGCGCGCCGGTTCATGACGGGTAGTGTTCCGGGCAAGCCAAGGCATACCGGGCATGTTGCGGAATTCGGCGGCAGGCCAAACTTCGTGGTGCAGCCGCAAAAAAGCTTGGTTTGCGTCAAGAGTTGCACATGGACTTCCAAGCCGATAATTGTTTGGTATTCCATTTGAAGCAGACCATTCCCGTTCGGGGACATTATACAGTGGTATCAAATGGCATTTATCTGTTATCCCGAAGCATTCCAAACGAATAGACTATGAGAACACGCAGGGGGACGGTGAATGTCGGACCGGGTTCGACCAAAGCTCGATGGCGCCGCCGACGGCAATGCCGACGATCCGGTGGCTAACGCCTCAACCGCGCCCACCATGGGGCTGGAGACGCGCACGGGGTCGTCCGAAGCTCCTGCAATTCGCAAGTTCGGGGACTACGAGCTGATCGAAGAGGTTGCCCGCGGCGGCATGGGGGTGATCTATAAGGCGCGGCAAATCAGTCTGGATCGGATCGTCGCCTTGAAAATGATCCTGGCCGGCCGGCTCGCATCAACGGCCGAGCTGCAGCGCTTTCGCACCGAAGCGGCGGCGGCGGCTAATCTCGACCATCCAAACATCGTTCCGATTTACGAAATCGGGCATTACGAATCGAGCGACATCGACTCGGCCGTGCATTTCTTCACGATGAAGCTGGTGGACGGCGGTAGTTTCGCACATTGCATGGCACACCTGAAGGCGGCGCCGCGAAGCTGCTCAGCTCCTGGCCACCGTTGCTCGAGCGGTCCATTATGCCCATCAGCGCGGCATACTCCATCGTGACTTAAAGCCGGCAAACTTGATGCTCGATGCACAGGGCCAACCGCATGTTACCGACTTCGGCGTCGCGAAGCGCGTGGAAGGCGGAAGCGATCTGACGCGGTCGGGAGCGATTGTCGGCACACCGAGCTATATGGCGCCCGAACAGGCGCGCGGTGAAAGAGGCTTGAGCACTGCGGTGGATGTCTACAGTCTCGGGGCCATCTTATATGAGATGCTAACCGGCCGGCCCCCATTCCAATCCGACAGTCCACTCGACACGCTTTTGCAAGTTCGCGACAACGAGCCGACGTCTCCTTCGTCGCTCAACGTTTCCGTGGACCGAGACCTTGAAACCATTTGCCTCAAGTGCCTGGAGAAGGATCCGGCGCAGCGTTACCGATCCGCGGAATCGCTGGCGGACGACCTGGACCGATGGATTGAAGGCGAACCGATCCAGGCAAGGCCGAGCACGACCTGGGAACGCATCGTCAAATGGGTACGACGGCGCCCGGCGGCAGCCGCGCTGATGGCCGTCAGCGGTGTCGCCGCCATTTTGGTAATCGGTGCGCTCGCGGTGAGTTACTGGCTGGTGCGCGATGCTCTGGCGGACGAAACGAAAGCGAAGGTGGCGCTCGAAAAAGAGCAAGAAAAAACGAGCAATGCACTCGCCGATGTGATGCGAAAGAAAGGGCAGCTCCGTGACACTCTGAACCGGGAGCGCAACACGGCGTATCGGCTCGGAATCTTAGCCGCACAACACGCATGGTCTTCCAACAACGTCACGCAGGCCGTTCAGTTTCTGGATAGCTGTCCGCCGGCGGAGCGGGGTTGGGAGTGGAAGTATCTCCACCGAATGTGTCTTGGTGATAGCTTGACGATCGATGAATCGATCAACGCGGTTCGGCAGCCGGGGAAGTGGCTTATCTCGTTTGGACAACACCAAAGCGACCCAGGCATCATCATTCGGAGTACGGCAAACGGAGAATTCGTCGCCAATGTTGACACGTCACGCGAAAACATTCGATTCGTGGCGATCAGTCCCGATGGCCGAACACTGGCGATCGTCCGCACACGAAAGAACAATCGCCCACCGCATACAGTTGAATTGTGGAATGTTTCGACGGGGAAGTTGAGCGAGGGATTTCCGTGCAGTGCTCCGTTCATTGAATCGCTGACCTTCAGTCCGGATAGCCGGCGCTTGGCCGTTGCCTGCCGTCCGTACGACGACACCCCGGCGGCGATCATCAACGCGTCTATCGATTTTGTCGATGTCTCGAGCGGCCGCATCGTGCACACTATTTCGCGCACGAATCCATGGGATCGCTTGGAGTATAGTCCGGGCGGCCGATTGCTGGTCAGCCTAAGCACACGCCACGGTTTCGTCGTGTGGGATGCATACACCCACACGGAAAAATGGCGACAATTGTTGACTGCCGACCGGCCGACGGCGGTCGCATTCAGCCCGAATGGAAAACTCCTGGCCGTGTCACGGTTACGCGTCGACTTGGGCAAGCGACCTTTCGATCCGATGCCGTCGGTGTGGGTCATGGATGCCGCGACCGGCAAGGATGCAACCAAGCTCATGTCATCTGGATTTCAGATTGTCGATATGGCCTACAGCCGGGACGGCGACAAGCTGGCGTTGGCGTGCCGGGACAGTGTCGTGCGGATTGTCGATAGTCAAACCGGGCGAGAATCGACATCGCTTCGCGGACACCTGGATATGGTCACGGGAGTCGCGTACACGCCGGATGGAAGAGCGCTTGTATCCACCAGTACCGACGGAACCGCCCGAATTTGGAACTTGCTTGCCAGTCAGGACCACCGTGTCTACGCGGGTCGCTACGGGCTGACGTTTACGCCGGACAGCCGATCGTTGGTAATCGGCGGATTCAGCGGCCAGGGGCAAGGCGCCATGATGGCCCAAGGTCAGGCCTCGATCGTGTACGAAATGATGCTGGGCAACCTCTCCACCGGGTTTTATGACTTGGCCAATGGTAATTTGGATCGAAAGGCGACCCAGGAAGCACACAACGACCAGATCGCGTCGGTCACGTTTTCCAACGACGGAGGCTACGCGGCCATCGTTCGCAGGCATCCGGGCGGGATCGCGGCGATGCTCCCGTCGCGCCGGCCGAAGCCGTGGCCGGTGGTCATCATGAATTGGAACGAGAAAAAACCAGTCGCCCAACTCGAACTGCCGTCGAATTGGGATCCGTCGAACATCGAACTCCACCTAAGCCGGCACGGCGAAGTACTGGTTGGCGGTCCGCCGGGGCAGGGGGGATGGACGGTCTACGACGTCTTCTCGGATAAGGTGCGATATACGCTCCGCGACCGCGTGCTTGCTGCGTCGATCAGCCCTGACGGCAAGACCATTGTCGCGATTTGCCTGCACGGACGCGTGGTGAGCGCACGTATTATTGATGCCGAGACCGGGACGGAGCGCAAGACGCTGTCCCTTCCCGCAGCGTCGAGAAGCGTTGCCTTCAGCCCGGATGGCCGTTGGATCGCGGCGGCGACGCGGGTCATCAGCAACTCGCAACGCGAACGCCTTGAACTCGGGAAGGTCCACCTTTGGGACGTCAACACGGGGGAAACTCTGCGGGTGTTGGATAATGCGTGCGATTGTGTCGCATTCTCCCCGGACGGGAAACGACTCGCTACGGGCGGGACGGAGCCTGGTTCGGTAAAGATTTGGGACCCGGAAACCGGACAGGCGGTGCTGATGCTCCAGCGGCCTGAGGCCACGGCGTTTTCGTTCCTGACCTTTAGCAAGGACGGCAATCATCTCGCCGCGATGGACGATTCAGCGATACTGCACCGCGTGATCGTGTGGGATGCTTCTCCCACCGAAGGGGCGGGCACATTGCTTCAATCGAGCCGTTCTCCGCGATAATCTGTGTAATCTGCACTTGGTTAGTTACACCATCGCCGTCGCTGCGAGCGGTGGTCGGCGATTGTGCCAATCGGTTTCGCGTTCATACATCCGGGCCACCTGCAACAGTTTCTCCTCCTGAAACGCCGGGGCCAGAATCTGCAGTCCGATGGGCAAGCCAGAATGAGAGAAGCCGCATGGGATGCTGATGCCGGCGATGCCCGCGAGATTGGCGCCGATGGTGTAAACATCGGACAAGTACATAGAGAGCGGGTCATTCGTTCTCTCGCCGATTCGAAACGCCACGGTCGGCGACGTGGGACTAATAATCACATCGCTGCGTGAAAACGCCGAATCAAAATCGTTCTTGATGAGCCGTCGAACTTTCAGTGCTTTCAAATAATAGGCGTCTTTATAGCCGCTCGAAAGTGCGTAAGTCCCGAGCATAATTCGACGCTTGACCTCCGGGCCAAAGCCCTCACCGCGCGACCGAGCATACATGTCGATGAGGTTTCGGTACGTCTCCGCCCGGTGACCGTAGTGGGCGCCGTCATATCGAGCCAGGTTGCTCGATGCCTCGGCGGTGGCAACGAGATAATAAACGGCGACAGCATACACGCTGTGCGGCAGCGAGACGTCAACCACGGTGGCGCCGTTCTTTTTGTAGACGTCGAGTGCGGAGCGCACGGCTTGTTGGACCTCCGAGTCCAAACCGGCGCCGAAATGCTCCTTGGCGATTCCAATGGTCAGCGGCCGCAAAGGTTGCTCGAGCTGTGTGCGATACGTCGGCACTGGTTCGGCGACGCTGGTGCTATCCCGTGGATCGTGTCCGGCAATGGCCTCGAGTAGCAGGGCAACATCACTAACATTTCGAGCGAAAGGGCCAATTTGGTCGAGGGAACTGGCAAAGGCAACGAGACCGTAGCGCGACACTCGTCCATAACTGGGTTTGAGGCCCACAACTCCGCACATGGCCGCGGGTTGGCGGATGGAGCCGCCGGTGTCGCTGCCAAGTGCCACGGGCGCCATGCCCGCCGCCACCGCCGCAGCCGACCCGCCGCTCGATCCACCGGGAACGTGGTTCAGATTCCACGGGTTGCGTGTCGGGTGGAAGGAACTGTTTTCCGTGGATGAACCCATTGCGAATTCATCCATGTTCGTCTTTCCGATCAACACCGCGTCGGCGTCCTTGAGGCGAGTAATGACGTGGGCGTCATATGGCGGAATGAACCGTTGCAGCATCCGACTGCCGCACGTGGTGGGTTGTCCCTCGGTGCAAAGGAGGTCCTTTATGGCCACGGGTAAGCCTGAAAGGGGCCCGAGCGGTTCTCCGCGCTGGCGCCGCTTGTCGATGCGCCGCGCTGTTTCGAGGGCCATTGACTCGTCGACGTGGAGAAATGCCTTGAGTCCACCGTCGTGCTGTCGGATGGAACGAAGGAACGATTCCGTGAGCGCTTCGGCCGTGACTTCGCCGCGCTGCACCTGCGCCACAGTTCACATGCTGATACGTCGGTGAGATTCATGAGGCTAGTCTAGTACCGCGGGCACGCCGAAAAAGTCGCCCTGTTTATCGGGTGCGTTGGCAAGCGCATCGGTTGAAGGGATGGACGCCGTCAAGTTGTCGTCACGAAACACGTTTTGCACGGACAATGGATGCGCCAGTGGCTCGACGGCCTCGGTGGGTACCGATTGAAGCTGGTTGACGTAGAGAAGAATAGCATCTAACTGATCCGTCATGATGCTCACTTCAGCATCGGACAGATCCAACCGAGAAAGATGCGCGACCCAGCGGACTTGTTCGGCGGTCAACGCCATCGAGGCACTCTAGACGGAAGGCATCTGGAAAGGCTTCTGCTTCTGTGGCCGCTGAATTCGGCCGCTTCGAATGCACTGCACGCACACGCGCATTCTTTGGATCTTGCCATCGAGGTTCACCTGAATGCGTTGCAGATTGGGACGAAACGTGCGCCGGCTGATGCCGGTAATCTTACGGCCCACACCGCCAAGGTACTTCGCCTTGCCGCGCCGAGCGATCTGGTTACCGCGAATTGGCTTTTTCCCACATATGGGACACTGCATGCCCATGATAGTACTCTCCTACGAAAGGCTCAGTATACCGGAGCGGGAAATCGTGACAAGACATCGTTCGACACGCCAGCTCATCCGGCTGAGGATAGGGGCTTCTTACCGTTTCCGGCGCGGGCCGTCGCCATGGCCTCGACGGCCGGTAACCGGTAACCGACGACTGCATCGAAACTGAGACATCGAGACGGGCTTGGGCAACTGCGCCTCTGCATTTCGATAGGACCGAAAACTACTGGTGTAGTTATCGTGCTGCATGAAAAAACTCTCAACTGAAACGACGAACTCCGAAAAGAGTGTCGGCTTTGACGGCGGAATGCGGAGGTAGTGGATGGGGGAGAGTGCGAGCTTGCCTGCGCAGGCAGCTCGGCATTCCTTTCATGGGGGGGCGTTTCATGTCTCGGCGAGGATCCGTTAGACGAGCGTATTTGAGTCCAAATCGGTTTCACTGCTATCGGCCGATGGTGGAATGTTTTGAATCACGGATGTGCCCGTCCACCTGTACCGTGTCCAATCTGGGTGACACGGGCCATGGGGAAGGGCTGAACGGCGACTTGCGGTACTGTCTGGAACTGGCCAACGCGCAACAGGACGCGGATCGAATCGAGTTTTTGCAGGGACTTGCCGGTACGATCGTATTGGAACAAGGCATCTTGCCGATCCTAGCACCTGTGGAAATCGATGGGCCCGGCGCGGCGGTATTAACATTGGATGCCCAACTGCAAAGTGGCATCTTCGTGATTCCGGAGATTGCCGAGGACATATCGGTGAGTATCCGCGATTTGACACTGACGCGCGGCATCGGCTACGCGCAGTTTTCGTGGCGCGACGGCGGCGCCCTCTACAACTACGAGGGCGATTTGAACCTCACTGGGGTTACCATCACGAACAACGCGATTCAGGATCAGGCAAGCAGCGCCGCGCAGGCTTGGCCAACTACAACGGAAACATGCTGTTGCAATCCTGCGTGGTATCGAACAACGCAATTATCGACTTTGGCACCGGGGGCGGCATCGACAATGTCGCCGGGACCGTCACCTTGATCGACACGGTCGTATCCGGAAATCGCGCCCGAAACATGGCCGGCATTTCCAATCGCGGCACATTGCATGTCCTGCGAAGCCAGATCGTTGACAACGTGGCGGAAGAATCCGGTGGCGGGATCTACAACATCGGATTCGCAACCGTCACCGAGACGACCATCGCCAGGAACGTGGCCCCCAGCGGCGGCGCTGGCTTCTTTAATCTCGTCGGGAGCGTTACGGTACGAGACAGCACCATCTCGGACAACCGAGGCGCCGCCGTGCATACCTCGGGATGGACCGACGTGGACAACACCACGATTTCCAATAACCATGGGCATCTCGCAGGCGCTTTTTATGTCTACAACGGCACGCTACGGATCACCGACAGCACCATTTCCGGTAACAACTCCGATACCCAAGGCGGCGCGATTAACATCGACACGTTCTGGCCCGTTCCCGAGTCGGTCGTCGATTTGCGGGCCACGACAATCACCGATAACGAAGCACCGTCTGGCGGCGGCATCGAGATTGTCGTCGAATCGCAAACCTCCGCTCGGGTCTGGATGAACAGCATGTTAATTGCGGGCAATCGCACCACGGGGAAAGGGCCCGACGTGCTCGGTGAGGTCATCTCCTTCGGTTACAACTTTATCGGAAACGGCCAGGACAGCGGCGGCTGGGCCGCGACAGACAACGTCGGCACCTCGGCCGTACCGCTAGATCCCAAGCTGGCGCCGCTGAGCGACTACGGTGGGAAGACACTCACGCACGCCATCAAACCCGGAAGTCCGGCAATCAAGACGGGCGACCCAGCCCTCGGCGGATCGTTCGATCAGCGAGGCACCTGGCGAACGCCCTATTACAATCCCGACCCGGGCGCGTTTCAGACCAGCCAGGGTCTGACACTCAAATGGGTCGTGCGCGAGCAGGTCCTCGCAGGTCAACCGTTTCGAGCGACTCTCGTCGTCCTCGATGGAAACGGCAATACGGGCGTCTTCGTAGATATGACGATCAGGTTCCAGAGTTCCGATCCGTTGGCCAAGCTGCCCCCCGATTACACATTTGTCCCGGAGGGCCACTTGGTACTCACTCCTTCACGTTCACTTTGAACACTCCGGGCGCTCAAACTCTGAAGGCCATTGACGTCGATCGTTTTCCAGATGAGACGACCGTGATCAATGTCATAGGCGGCAACAGCCCGGCCACCGGTATTGACAAACTGGATCGGAAGTTCGGCAATCGGAATACGCAGGACGCAGAGTGTGTTTCACCGCACTTCGTTTCGCGAGCCAGAGAATGCCGAGTAATGCCGAAAGAAACTACAGCAGCCCCTTATCCCGCTAACACCCGATGCCCTCGGCAATATAGCCAAGAAAAACCCAGACAATGATCCCATACGTGGACAAGATAGCGGAGCCGAAACCCGGCTTTAGCGCGAAAGCCAACACCGCCGGAATAAGGAAGACGCAAAGTAATAGGGTGCAAGGATCTAGTCCACCGTACTAGATGAGGCCAAGGGGACCCAAAAGTGGACTGCCGTTAGGCCATCGTTGCCACTCGAAAATCATCAATAGTCCCGTGCCGAGCAACCTTACCGCCCAAGGTAGCGGCCCCGATTCACTTACCATAGCTTTTCGCGGTGCGTCCACAGTTTTCAGTCGGCCTTCCGCTTGCGAAACGTGAACCAACGGCTAATCTGCTTCCAGAATCCCGAAAGCCCACCTCCTTCCGAGAATCGCTGCAAGTCTTCCGCCAATGCTCCGGCGCTCGAATACCGCGCGGTCGGAGATTTCTGCAGGCAGCGAAAACAAATCTCCTCGAGAGCTGGCGGGATGTCAGGTTGCAAGCGCGTCGGCGTGACGACATCGGCGGACGAGATTTGGCGTTTTAGCTCGTCCGACGTGTCCCCACGAAACGGCGGCTGACCGGCCATGAGGTGGTACAGGATGGCGCCCAAGGCGTAGATGTCGCCGGCGGGAGTTCGCTTGGGTATATCGAGGTCTTCCGGCGCCGTGTACGTCGGCATTGGCGCGGGCAATCCGAAGTCAGTGATCTTCGGTTCTCCCTCGGCACTCAGGAGCACGATCGACGGTCTCAATCCACCATGTGGAATGCCATGCTCGTGGGCCACATCCATCGCGCGGGAAAGTGATTCAATGATTCGGGCAGCCCGTCGCGGTTCGATCGGCGTGTCGATTTGTCGTCGAATGCTGCCGCCGGAGAGCAGCTCTTCGGCAAAATAGAGCGCGTTTCCGTGCATTCCGACTTCGTGGATTCGTGCGATGTTTGGGTGGGCGATCCTCATCGTCCTTTCCAGGGTTTGCCGATAGTCGGCGGCAAGGCGAGGCACGGTCGGTATTACCTTGAGCGCCACGATCCGTTGATGGCTAACTTGAAGGGCCTTGTGAACGGTCATGAGCGGCGTGTGGCCCAACTCTCCGGAGATCACGTATCCGGGAATGGCCGTGCGGCTCAACCGCGACATCAGGTTCAGCTCGCCTCGCGAATGATCGGCACTGAGTATCCGTTGAAGTTCTTTCGCGAGGGCTTCCATGGACTGGAAGCGATGCGCCGGATTCTTGGCAAGACATTTCAGACAGGCGGCCTCAAGATCGGGCGGCAGGTCCACGCGGAATTGGCTCGGACGAACCGGATCGGTGTTCAGGATCTGCTGCCGCGTTTCCTCTAAGGTTACCGCGACAAAGGGCGGTCGACCTGTCAGGAGAAAATACAGGATGGCGCCGAGCGCGTACACATCAACGGTCGGAGAAATCTCTTCCGGGAGTCCGTCGATCTGTTCCGGAGCCGCATAACTGGACACGCACTGCGCGGCGAGTTCCTCCTCACCACTTTCCGATGGCTGCCCCAACATTCGGGCGACGCCGAAGCGTGTAATCTTCGGCACACCGTCCGGCGTCAGCAGAACACAGCTTGGCGTCAGCCCGTAATGAATGATCCCGCGCTGATGGGCGTATTGCAGCGTTCGGGCGAGCGACTCGGCCATCTCGGCCGCCGAGCGCCAAGGAAGTGCTGCATCGGACACCTTCTCCGCCAAACCCGATCCGTCCAGGTACTCGAAAACCAGGTACGGTTGGCCCTGCTGCTCGCCGAGGTCGTAAATCTGAGCGATGCTGGAGTGCTGCAGGCGCGCAACGGATTCGGCCTCCTCACGGAATCGCGATTGCTCGCCCTTGTCCAGATGTGCCGGCGCCGGGAGCAGTTTCAACGTCACTAGCCGATTAAGGCTTAGCTGTCGCGCCTTGTAGACGTAGCCCGTACGGCCGCAGCCCAACAAATCCATGATTTCGTAACCGACTCGTCTTGCCCAACGGGAGTGCCGGTCCTCTTCCGTGGTTACCGCAATGGAAATCGGCTCGCCGTTCAGCCAGCGCCGCAGGTCGTCGGCAAGGGCTTCCGCAGTGGCGAAGCGATCGAGCGGTTCCTTTTCCAAGCACTTCAGGCAAATCGCTTCGAGTTCGGCGGGAACATCGGACCGATGGTGCGTCGGCGGTACCGGGTCCTCCGTGATGACCTGGAAAATAGTCATTTCCCGGGTGTCGGCTTTGAATGGAGGTCGGCCCGATAACATCTCATAGAGAATGGAGCCAATGGCGTAGATATCCGCGGAGGCGCCGACATCACGCGTTTTGCCTGCCGCCTGCTCGGGGGCCATATAGCTTGCGGTTCCCATGACGGTTTTCGTCAAGGTAAGCCCCATGTCGCCGTCGAGCTTTTTCGCCAGGCCAAAGTCGGCGATTTTGGGCAAGCCGTCCGACGTCAGCAGGACGTTGGCGGGTTTCATGTCGCGGTGCACGATGCCGCGCTGATGTACGAAGTGGATGGCGCGCGCCAACTGTTCGGTCAACTCGGCGGCGTGTCGCGGCGGCAGCGGCCCCTTGGCCAGGCGCTTGTCCAGGCTGCCGCCGTCAATGTACTCCATCGAAAAGTACGGCAGCGTTTGCGTGCCTTCACCGGGACGCCATTCACCAAAATCGTAGATGCGGACCACATGCGGGTGGTCGAGTTGGGCCACCGCCTGAGCTTCGACACGAAAGCGCACCAATTCCTGCTCATCGGCGCATTCGCCGGAACGAATCATCTTTAGTGCCACGACGCGATTGATGCCCGTCTGGACGGCCTTGTAAATGACTCCCATGCCGCCGCGTTCGAGCACGCCGAGAATCTCATAGCCCGGCAGTTTTGGTCGATGGCCGCCGACGAGTTCTAGGCTGGAATCGGATGCAGGCAGGGTCGGCGAATCCTGCACCGGCGTCGCCGGCGGCTGAATCGCGGTCGGCTCCAGTGCCGCGGCGAGTGCCGGGGTGATGCTCGCCGCATCTTTGCCCGGATTTCGCTCCACCGGCGGCGGTGTCACATCCTTCGATGCAGGATCGGTCATCATTCCAGTCCAGAAACCAAACTCCAGCGGCGGATTGCCGCTACTTCATATTAGTTATGGGCGTAAGCGTGGGCGTTTTTCGGGCGCATCGCCTTTCGGCGTCCTTTACCGTCCTATTGTAGTTCGTCGGCCGGCCGACGATATAGCGCGGTGCGATCGGCTAAGCCCACGGGCAGCGGCCCGTGGCCTTGGCTGCGAAGTGCTCAGACGTTGTGTGGTCGTCTTAATTCCATAAAACAAGCGGCAAACCAGCAGGCGGGTATCTGTTTTCTCCCCACCACCAGGGAGTTCTTGCGATGGGCGAATCCCAGACCGAATTCAAGCCATACGTGCCGGATGATGCAAGGATGCCGGAGTTCACGTGGTCGGCGCTTGTGCTTGGCACCTCACTCGGACTCGTCTTCGCCGCATCATCGCTTTATTTGGTGCTGAAGATCGGCATGACGGTGTCGGCATCGATTCCCGTCGCCGTCTTGGCGATCACGGTATTTCGCGGCCTCTCCAAAGCGTTCGGCCTCCGCCGAGCTACCATCCTGGAAAACAACATCGTGCAAACCGCTGGCTCGGCCGGCGAGTCCATCGCTTTCGGCGTCGGTGTTACCATGCCGACGGTGCTGTTGCTCGGCTTCAGCATGGACCTGACGCGGATTATGGTGGTTTCCCTCATGGGAGGGATACTCGGTATCCTCGCGATGATCCCACTGCGTCGAGCGTTCATTGTCAAGATGCACGGCCGGCCGGGACAGCCAGGCACTTTGCTATATCCGGAAGGCACGGCGTGTGCTCAGGTCTTGATTTCAGGCGAAACCGGCGGCACCACGGGAAAGACGGTGTTCGTCGGCTTCGGGCTCGCATTCTTTTTCAAGTTCCTCACGGCCGGGTTGGGCGTGCTCAAGGAAACGGTGCGGATTCCCCTGACCTTCATTAACAAGGCCGCCGTTTTCGTTCAAGAAATGGCGCCCGAGCTTTTGGGGGTCGGGTACATTATCGGACTTCGCACCAGTGCGGTCATGATGGGCGGCGCCATTCTCGGCTATCTCGTGATTATTCCACTCATCTATTTCATCGGCGAACACTCCGATAAGAATGTCCCGCCCGGCGGTACGCTGATCCGGGACATGGGCACGAAAGAAATTCGCGATAACTATTTGTTGTTCATCGGCGCCGGGACGGTAGCCACGGCCGGCATCATTAGCATGTTGAAGACGCTGCCCATTATCGTGCGCAGCATCGGCGGCGGACTTTCCAACATTGCGCGGGGGCGCGACCGGGGAACGTCGCCGGACTGAAAACGACATGTCCATGTCCGTCGTGCTTTTTGGAAGTCTGGGTCTTCTCGCGCTCCTGGCCGTCTTTCTCTGGGCAGAAGTAGGACCCCTTCCTGCCATCGCCGGCGCTGTGCTCGTGCTCTTGTTTGGGTTCTTGTTCGTGACCGTGTCGGCGCGGCTCACCGGCGAAATCGGCTCATCTTCGAACCCGATTTCCGGAATGACGACGGCCACGTTGATGCTCACATGCCTGATCTTTCTCGCACTCGGATGGCAAAGTTCAACTTATCGCCTGTTGGCGTTATCCGTTGCCGCCGTCGTGTGCATTGCGTCGTCGAACGGCGGGACCACTGCCCAGTCGTTGAAGACCGGGTTCCTCGTGGGCGCCACACCGCGACTCATGCAGTACGCCATTCTGATCGGCGCCCTCATCTCCGGGCTGGTTATTGGGGCAACGTTGATTGCCTTTAACGAGTCACGAGTGGTAGTCACCTCGAAAGAGAAACATGTTCCTAAACATGCGCTTACCAAGACTGAAATGGATCGACTGTCAGAAACAGCGGTTCACGAAAACAAGACTTACAAAGTCTGGCACACCGGCCACGATGTTCTGAAAGTCGCCGATGATGGCTTCGTACCACGCGACGAGACAAAGGAGTTGACGAAGGGCCAATCACGAACGTTCTATGTCGACCCGGACAGCGGGAAACTGGCGTACCTTAAAGACCCAACCATCATGGGTAAGGTCGATGAGAAGGACGACGGAACCTATGCCAAGCGCGAGTTCGACGCACCGAAGACGCAGGTCCTCGGCATCGTCATCAACGGCGTGCTGGCGGGAGAACTGAATTGGAGCATGATCGCCATCGGCGCCATGATCGCATTCATGCTGGAATTGTGCGGCGTGTCGGCCCTGGCGTTTGCTGTCGGGCTTTATGTGCCGCTGGCAGTCACCTCACCTATTTTTGTCGGCGGAATCGTTCGATACCTGGTGGACCGTTACCTAGCACGGCAAGCGGCGGCCGAGGCAGCGGCCAACATGGAGCGTGCCCTCGCGGTCGCCGGTGACGATCCAGCGGCCCGGATGCGTGCGGAGGTCGAAGCCAAGGCCCAAGCGGAGATCGACGCCATCCGGAAATCGGAAACGAGCGGCGGCGTTCTACTGGCCTCTGGATTCATCGCCGGCGGATCGTTGGCCGCCTTGGTTCTTGCCTTCATGGCGTTTCATGACGATTGGCCGGACGACCTTCGACTTTGGGAACACCAAAAATACTCGGTGCAGGCCGCGAAGCCGCTTTCGGAGGCGGCACGCGACGCCGCACTGGCGCAATTCGGTGTGTCGGAGCAAAGCGCAATCGCCGATCCCGAGCTAGCGAAGAAAGTCGACGAACTCGGCGCCGAAATTGCGCAATTGAGTAAGTCTGAACCATTCGAGTGGGCGACCGTTCCGCAAGGCTCTGTCTTGAAAATGCCGCGAGGGCAGCCGAATTACACGGCCGAGCGCGAAATGCCACTCCGCGACGTGGCGCGCGAAATCTTCGGCCGGGAACGTTATGCGCAGAAGATATTCGAAAAGAACAAGGACGAGCCGAAAACGGAGGACAATGTGCCGAATGCCGTCCAGCTCAAGTTGCCCGAAAGGTTGCCGGCCGGTGCTGAACTAAGCCTTCCGTCCAAGGACTTGCCGGCCTGGTTGGCGTTTGGTGCACTGGCTCTGTTCCTTCTTTTGGTGGGAATCGGGAAGTTGCTAACTCCGCCGCCCGCCGAGAATGGGAACGGAAATGGGACTATTCGCGTAACATAAGAAGGGCGCGACGCCGCTTTGTGAAACCCCTTAAATGGAGAACGATATGCATTCCGAATGGCGATGTGCGGTGGCGTTCGTGACGCTTGCCGCGTTTGGCTTTACTTGTTCCGCTTACGCCGATGAAGGTATGTGGCTATTCAACAATCCCCCGCGCAAACACCTGAAAGACCGATACAAGTTCGAGCCCACCGACAAATGGCTCGACCACGTGCAAAAATCATCCGTCCGCTTTAACAGCGGGGGCAGCGGCTCGTTCGTGTCGCCGGACGGACTGGTGATGACCAACCACCACGTGGGCGCCGACGCCTTGCAAAAGATGTCGACGGCGGAAAAGAACTACCTTCGAGATGGTTTCCTGGCCAAGTCCAAGGGCGAGGAAGTGAAGTGTCTCGACCTTGAGCTCAACGTGCTCATGAGCATCGAAGACGTAACCGATCGGGTGAATGACGCAGTCAAGCCCGGCATGAGCCCGGCCGATGCGTTCGCGGCCCGTCGAAAAGTCACCGCCGAGATCGAAAAGGACTCACTCGACAAGACCGGCCTTCGCAGCAACGTCACCACGCTTTACCAGGGTGGGCAACATCACTTGTATCGCTTCAAGAAATACACCGATGTCCGACTCGTCTTCGCCCCGGAGCAACAGATCGCGTTCTTCGGCGGTGACCCGGACAACTTCGAGTATCCGCGCTACGACCTCGATGTGTGTTTTTTCCGCATCTATGAGGATGAGAAGCCCGCCAAGATCGATCACTACCTGACGTGGAGCAAGAACGGCTGCAAAGACGGGGAACTGGTTTTTGTTTCCGGCCATCCCGGCCGAACCAATTGATTGAACACGGTCGTCGATCTCGAGTACCTTCGCGACCGGCAATACCCGTTGACCCTTCAGTTGCTCAATCGGCTTGAAGTGCTGTACATGTCCTATAGCGCCCGCAGTGACGAGAACGCTCGCCGGGCAAAGGATGAGTTGTTCGGCGTGCAGAATAGCCGCAAGGCGCGGATCGGCGGGCTTGCCGGGTTGATGGATCCGGCGATCATGGCGAAGAAGAAGGATGAGGAAAAGAAACTGCGAGACGCCGCGGCCAAGATGAAGGACGATCCCGAGGCCGGCAAGTGGGCGAACGCGTGGTCCACCATCGAAGGCGCGGTTAATAAGCAGAAACAAGTCGCCGTCGAGTACAACTTGCTCGAAGGCGCCCGCGGCTTTCATTCGAATCTCTTTTCCGTTGGACGAACCTTATTGCGTGCCGGGGACGAGCGGCCCAAACCGAACGGCGAACGCTTCGCCGAGTTTCGGGACTCGAATCTCGACTCGTTGAAGTTCTCCCTGTTTTCGGAAGAACCGATCCACGACGATCTGGAACAACTCAAGCTCGCCGATTCGCTCGCCTACTTGGCGGAACAACTAGGCTACGACCATCCCACGGTGCAGAAGGTCCTGAACGGTAAGTCACCGCAGGATCGCGCATCCGGAATCGTCAAAGGCACGAAATTGAAGGATGTCGAGTTCCGCAAGAAGTTATGGGAAGGCGGCGCTCCCGCTGTCAAGAATGCCGATGATCCCATGATCGAGTTGGCCCGCGTCGTCGACTCGGATGCACGCAGGCTCCGCAAGACGCTTGAATCCGAAGTGCAGGAAGTGAAACAACAAGCTTATGCCGACATCGCCAAGTTGAAGTTCAAAGTCGAAGGCACGGATACATATCCCGACGCGACCTTTACGCTAAGGCTTTCCTACGGCGACGTAAAGGGTTACGAAGAAGACGGGAAGAAGGTGGCGCCGTTCACCGATTTCGCCGGTTTATACAAGCGTTCGGAGATGCACCACGACCAGCCGCCGTTCGACCTGCCGCCGCGGTGGCTCGAACGGAAGGACAAACTCAATCTGCAAACGCCCTACAACTTCGTTTCCACCTGCGACATCATCGGCGGCAACTCCGGCAGCCCAGTGATCAACAAAGAGGCCGAGGTGGTGGGCCTCATCTTTGACGGCAACGTCCAGTCGCTCGTTCTCGATTTTCTCTACACCGACGTGCAATCGAGAGCGGTATCGGTCGATTCGCGTGGCATCGTCGAGGCACTGCGCAAAGTCTATGACGCCAACGACCTGGCCGATGAACTCACCGGAAAGAGGTTGCAAACGGGTAGGAAATAACCGCTTGGTTTAGCCGCGGGCGTCAAGCGAGCGCGAGACATCCGCGCTCGCTTTCGCTCGCGGCTAAACGTTTTCATGGACGTGGGACGGACATGGGCACGGGTTCGCCGATCAAGCTCATGGCGCCGTTGATTCGTGAATCGCTGGTGGCGACCTTGAAGCGCGTCAGTAAGGCTTGCCGGGTCTGTTCAAAGCGCGGATCGCCCGGTCCGCTGAAGCCGCCGACGCTGACGACGCTGCTCGTCCGCGTATGCAGGACGTACACTTCGTTGAAGCCGCATTTCTCCAGCGCTTCCGCCAGGTTATTGGCATTGTCCGCGGCGGCGCTCAATTGTTCCCCGGGTTTCGCGCCAAAAAGCTTTTCCATGAATCCGCTTGAGGCGTTCTGAGGCTGAATGACGCCCGCCCCGTGGAATTCCTTCACCATGATTGTGACGGGTTGCTTGCATTTGAGAAGGCTTCGCTTCTCACCGGCGTTGAGTTGTTTCAGGAACGGGTCTGCTTTCGTTGGATCTTCCTTCGCCACGGCCACCGTCGGATTGTGCGCCACGAAACTATTGCCGAAGGGATTAACGGTGGTAGTCTTTTCTTTCGGTTTTTGTCCGGGCGTCTCTTCGCCGTTGGTCTGCAAAATGGTGTCGGTCGGCACGGACTTGGGCGCCGGGAGTTTTTTGATCCGTTCCAGTTCCTTTCGTGCCGAGTCCATGTCTCGGAAGCCGCCCACGAGCACGGCGTATTGCTCTTCGATGCGTGACTTTGGAATGCGCAAGTTCATATTGGTTGGGTCAATGCCTTGCCGGCGCAGGTACTCCGCCTTCTGACGACGCCGTTGGGCGATTTCCTTTTCCTGCTCCTGGCGTAATTCCTCGCCGCGGTTGAAGATATAGGCCTGCACGCGGTACTGGGTTCGTAACTCACTCGCCAAATCGTGAGCGTGCTTGGCGGCATTTTCACCCGCGAAACTGGCGGCACAGATGGTCCAAGCTCCGACCTCTGGTGTGATGGGATATGGCTGGGACCCACCGGCGCGCGCAGGCGTCTGTCCAAATGCTGGCAAAATCGACGTCGCCGCCACGGCCGCCCCAATCAGAAAACGTAACATCTTGGATCCCTCCGCCTGACTTTGAGACCTATCGGGGGCGGGACCATAGCAAAGATGAATGGGCTAGTCCAGAGGCCAATTTGAGCCAAGGGCCTTGCGCTGCTTAGCGGCGACGGCGTCGATTCCCAGTTTTCCTAATTTCAGCAGACGATCCAATTGCTGCCGGCTGAAGGTCGCTTCTTCGCCGCTTCCCTGGACTTCGATGAATTGTCCATCACCGGTCATGACGAGGTTGAAATCGACGTCGGCATCCTTGTCTTCGAGATAGTCGAGATCGACCACCGCCACGCCGTTGCAGATTCCAACGCTAATAGCGGCGACACTGCCCCGAATGACGCCAGCCACCGGCGCGATTGGCGTTTTTTGTGCGATGAGTGCGTCAATGATTGCAACGTAGGCACCGTTTATCGCCGCGGTGCGGGTGCCGCCGTCGGCTTCAAGTACATCGCAGTCGATCCAAAGGGTGCGTTCACCGAGTTTTTCGAGATCGACGACGGCGCGGAGACTCCGGCCGATGAGCCGTTGTATTTCCACGCTCCGACCGTCGATTTTGCCAGCACGGTCCCGCGGCTTACGAGTCGACGTGCTGCCCGGGAGCATGCCGTACTCCGCGGTAAGCCAGCCCTTACCGGTTCCGACCAGAAATGGCGGCACGGCCTGGTCGACGGTGCACGTGCAGAGAACCGTGGTTTGGCCCAAGCGCACCAGCACACTGCCGGGAGCTTGCCGAGTATACCGCCGACGGAAGGTGAGCGGGCGGATGTCCTCGAGTTTTCTCCCGTCCCGACGCATTATTTGCAGCTGCCTTCTGGACGATTGGCCGTTGCCCACGACCGAAGGGACCAGTATATTGTCAGTGACAAGGCAGGCCAGGGCGATGGGCTTCGTGGTTCGTCGTGTACCTGGTCTGGTGGTCCGTTTGGATTAAGGGAGGTCCGACATGAAGGCTGCGTTGTCGATGTTGTCCGGTTTGGCGGTAGTCTGCATCTTGGCCGTGGGCGTGAGCGCCGATGACAAGGATAAGAAGGACGCCGCAAAAGAAGAGAAGCTAACGGGCACGATCACCTGCGCTAAGTGCGACCTGAAGAAGGAAGACAAGTGCACCACGGTGATCAAGGTGACGGAGAAGGGCAAGGACGTCGTTTACTACTTCGACGAAAAGAGCGGCAAGGACAATCACCAGGAAATCTGCAAGGCCGGCAAGAAGGGTTCAGTGACCGGCACCGTTTCCGAAAAGGACGGCAAGAAGGTGATCAAGGTCACGAAAGTCGAATTCGAGAAAGAAAAGAAGGGCTAAAGACCCGGTTACCTTCTCCAAACCAAGCCTCACCATCGTCGCCACCCAAGTTTGGGTGGCGATGTTGTTTTCTGGGCCTTCGCTTGGCGGTTAACATCGCAGAGGTTAGGATAAGCTCGGCGAAAGGGGACTTAGGTGCGAATCATTCTGGCGAACCCACGAGGATTCTGTGCCGGCGTAAACATGGCGATCGAGTGCCTGGATCGAGCACTCGAATTGTTCGGCGCCCCGATTTACGTCTTTCACGAAATCGTTCATAACCGGCCGGTGGTCGAACGATTCCGTGAGCGCGGTGTCGTCTTCGTCGACGACATCAGCGAAGCGCCGATCGGCTCGACGTTGCTTTACAGCGCTCACGGCGTAGCTCCGGCGGTGCGGGCCGCAGCGGCGGCGCGACAACTCCAGGCCATAGACGCCACCTGTCCGCTTGTGACGAAAGTTCACCTCGAGGCCGTTCGATTCGCCCGGGAAGGCTATCGCATCGTGCTGATCGGTCACGAAGGGCACGACGAAGTTCTGGGCACTATGGGCGAAGCGCCGGAACACATCATCCTGGTTCAGGAGCCGGAAGACGTGGACCGACTACGGCTCGACGACAAAGTGAAACTGGCGTATCTAACGCAAACGACGCTAAGCGTGGACGACGCCGAGGTCATTATTCGCGCGTTGAAGCGGCGGTTTCCCCAGATTGTTGGTCCCTCGCGTGATGATATTTGTTATGCGACGCAGAATCGCCAAGAGGCGATCAAGATTCTGGCGCCGGATGCGGATGTGGTTCTCGTGCTCGGAAGTCGAAACAGCTCCAACAGCATGCGGCTGGCGGAAATAGCGAGCGATTCCGGCAAACCCGCGTACTTGATCGATGACGCCGCCGAGATCTGCGACAACTGGTTTGCCGGCGCCGAGGTCGTGCTGATTACGGCGGGGGCAAGCGCGCCGGAAGAAGTCGTCCTAGAGTGCGTCGATTATCTGAAGAGGCGCTGACGGCGCCACGGCCGAGAGTCGCACCGTGCGCGAAGAACACGTCAGCTTTCCACTTCCGCGTGAGCTGCGCTTGTTGGCGCCGGTTGAGTGAAGGGGCTTACGTCGATTCACCCGGCGGGCTCATCTCCGCGAGCGGGCCAATCATGTTCAGGATGGTTCCGAGCTGTGCCAGACGCATACCGTAGCGGTCAAGGAATTCCTGCATACTAAAATCGGTATCGAGCGCACCGCTGCCATTCTGCCGGAGGTGGTCCACCAGTTCCGCAAGCATGGAGGCATAGCTCCGCTCCAAAACCATAATCGCGTCCTTAGCGCCGTCCGGTAAGTCGGGGAAATCGTCCCGCCAGCGGCCAAGGAATGCGCGCCAGCGGGCGCCGGAATCATGCGCGGCGGCAATGGCACGCAGGAACATCATCTGTTCCTTTTGCAAATCAACGACCTGGCGAAGAAGGTGCACGGCTTCGGCAGACGTGGCATGTTCCTTGGGCGGCTCGATCGATGGAACCGAAAACGGTGAAATGTCAAACTGGGAATTCATGGAAACCTCGGGTGACCACTGAATCAGGTTTCTCCATTTTACAATAGTCATGACCGACAAGCGAGAGGTAGATATTGACGGTCTCGAGTCAATTTGATGAAGGGTAAAAGAAAGGAGGCCACCTGCGGGGGAGGCAGGTGGCCGGGGGTTCGGCGGACTTGGTTCTTGGCGGGTGTCGGCGGGGGAAACGCCGGGCGGCTGCTCGGCTCAACGGTCCCGGGGTAGACAGGGTCGAGGTCGGGGGCAACCTCCAGCCACTACCCCGGGACAGTTTTAGCGGCTGGGGGGCGCCGCTCGGATCGTCGGGGGAAACGACCCGCTCAAGCTTTGCAACCTGGCCTTTGCTTCCATCATGGTCAGGTCTTGCTTGAGTAACGCAAGACCCGTGCCAAACATTCTTTCGTTCGCGAAGTCCGCGGCACAACTAATAACAACACAAAGACTTATGAGTTCACTCAGCGCCAATTTGCAGCACGAAAACACGGGTGGGGGAGTTGTAAAATCTTCCGTTCGCGCTGTAATTACTTCCGGTATGGGAGATCGGGTAGGGTGTGAGCTAATCAATTTCTTCAAAACGCCAGAGCGGTACCGGTGGCGGTAGACGACCGTAATGGTAGGCCTCGGGGCCCAATACATCGCGTAATTTCTTGAGAGCTTGCCGGCGGACGGTCACATAGTAGTAGTCGCTCCGTGTATCGCGAACCGTGTCCCAAATGTGATACAACTCGTCGGTTTCGCGGACCGCCTCTCTTAGCTCGCCGATGCGGGCCAGTTCCACGGGCTGGCGAAAACATAAGTTCTGCCTGTAGCTTCGATTGAAATTCAGAAGCTGATTGACGGTCTCCGCGTCCGGAAAGCGACGGCTGTCAATTAGTGCCGGTGCATCGATCAGGTCTTCGTAGCGGCGTCGAAGCAGGTTCATGTCCGAAAGGAAATCGTCCGAGCGTGCCAGAATGTACCGCACTTCACGCGGGTCGAGAATCTCGAGCCGAAGTGCAGTCGCATGCAACGCAGGCCGAATGAAGTCAAACGAGTGCGTGCCGATCAGCGGATCGACAAAGACGGGTGGCGCCGAGAGCGCGATCCAAGCAACGACATAATCTAATCCGAACATGAAGTGTCACCTCCGTTGCGGGTGGGAATCGTGGAGTGTGAGCGCGAACCGTGCACGCCGGCAAGCTCTTGGACTTCCGGTGATTCACACGTCTTGTTCTCGCTATGCGACCTTGAAAGGAGATGCGGCAGGAGGCTTCTGGCGGAGTTCCATGCGGTCAAAAGTCTAGGGCGGAATGAACCCGGCATCGCCAAGTGGGGTCGATTTGCATCCGATCCACCCACGTTTCATCCGGCGTAGCGGCGGATGAAACTCAATCGACTAAGATTGGCCCTCGCAGTTGTGTTGCATCAGCGTTGACGAACACATGTTCACAAACGCGCCGTCCACTGCTTTTGCACATTCCGTGCCAACACCGTACCACAAGGCCACAGCGACAGTGCCTCAGGGCCACACCCGTTAGTCCATCGGAGCAACATATCGCAATAGATTGATATGACCGGACTTAGTTTAGCGCTCTCCATCAAAACGGCTTTGGTAGCGGAAACGTAGCAGCAGCGCCGATGGTAGATGCGTAAATGAATGCGTATGTCGACTGGATAACAGGGGTGTGAGTTGATAACGGACGTTAGCGCTCGAAATGCTCGGTGAGGAATAATCCCCGGGAGCCGAGCACGAAGGCTCGGCTCCCGGTCCGAGATAAGCTCTACTGCGAAGCACTCTCCGGAGTGGCCGACCCAGTAACCACTTGTTCCGGCGAGTTGGAACGCCTCTACCCAGGAGGGCGGGTAGTGCCGGTTTCCCGCAAGGCCGACACACAGCAGAGCTCGACTGTTTCGTGGTGCGCGCGCCGGATCGAGCTTTTCCTCTCGCGGGTTCCGGAACGCTGCATGCTTTAGCACAGAGTGGGCGGGTTCATAACGAACCTGTGCCGATGTGTCAAGTTCTTCTTGTGGGCAATTTCCATCGGCGTTCACGACCGGCGTGGCGTATAGCGACGCGATTTGCTTTTGAGAAGAGCAGTTGTTTTGACGAGCACTACTTCTTTGGTTTGGCGGCCTGGGCTTCGAACTTCAAGAGTTCCTCGACATCCTTGACCATTTCGGGATCCTTTTCTCGGACCTTATCGACGAATGCCTTCGCTTTGGGTCCAGGGCACGCCAGCATGTAGCGAACGATCGCGCGGCGAATGATCGGAACGTCATGCGACGGCTTGCCGTAGAGCGCTTCGATGCGATCGGCTAATTCCCAACATTCCCATTTGCGAAAGTCCTCGATCGCCAAGTCGGCAATGTCGTTCTGATCCAACAGAACCGCGGCGGCGTCGACGATGGCCTTTTGGTTCGCGACGTCCAACCGAAACTCGCGGAAAAACCGGAGCGCCCGAAGGCCTGCGTAACGTTGCATGAAGTCTTTGCTCGGGTCTTTGAGCAAATCTTTCAGGTAGGCCCAGCCGTCTGCGGGCTTGAGCATGACGTATCCGGCCAGGACGCCGTCTACACCGGAGGCCAGACGTTTTTGCGGGTCGTCCAAAAGTTGCTTGAGCGAAGCGGCGTGTTTCTCCTTCCCGCAATGACCCAACATCGATGCGTACAGTCCATATCGGTTTTGCGGCGTCTCGGGGTCGACAAGCCACTGGGCGATCTTGTCGGCCGGAAGTTCCTTCGCCATCGGCAAGTAGTCCTTGTAGTCGGCGTAGGCAAACTCCTTGTACGCGTCCCCGGACACTTCCGGATCTTTGCTGTCCAAATACTTAAAGAAGAATCGCAGCCGTGTGGTCATGTCTTTATCTTTGACCGCCAGCGCGCCTTCGAGGTAGGAAACGATCTCGCCGTCGCCATTCACGGAGCGGCCTGCATACCAGTCAAGTTTCCCCTTGAATACGTCGCAGAACACCAGCATTCGCTTATTATCATTTTCGACGGGCAAGTACCGGGGAAGGGTGACCGACTTTTGATCGCCGAGGATTTCGTGCGATTTCAGAACTTTCTCAATCTTCAGGTCGGTTGTTCCTTGCCCCAAACCGGCGTTCGCATCGAGCTTCGCATTGGTCAGGCTGCCGTAGACAACGATGGTGGCTTGGCCGATCTCGGATGTGAGGGTCTGCCCTTGCGCGCTACAAAAGGGGCACGCTTTTGCATCCGGCAGAACGCCGAGCGTGATGCCCGCAACGGCGATGCAGCCAACGAGCGCCCATCGAGAAATACGTGCGATAGTCATTGGCAGTCTCCTTGTTTCAATCAGCAAGGGCAGGGCAGGGGAGGACCGACAAACTCAGTGGTCATTATGTTCTCAGCGGAGCAAACCAGCAAGGGTGAGTCCGCGAGGAGTTCGACTTGGTAAGTCATGTCGGCCGAGGTGGACTCTGGTCGACCTGGGACCACAGTTCGCGGAAGAGGTCGCGCACATAGGGATCCAATTGTTCGGCGTAATCCTGCGGAAGATACAACTGACGAATGAGTTCTTGAATATCACCCAGGTCCTTTAATCGGCCGGGGGCCATTCCGGACGCTAGCTTTAGCTCGATCAATCGCGGCAAATCGACAACCTGCGCTGCATCCAGATTTACGCGAACATCGACAGGGTCGGGAAACGCGATCGGTTTGGGCTTTCCGTCGCCAGGAAACTGTCCAGTAACGAGAAACTCTATTCGCACCCCGGTCTCGGTATCACGCAATTGCCTGCTTCCCGCGAACGGCGGAACATATCCCAGGCCTTCAAGCTGTTGGTGAAGTTGCTTCAGGCCATCCGAGGTGACCAGTATGTCAACATCGTCGGTGAATCGCCGATAGCCGTGAAAAAAAAGAGCCATGCCACCAACGATCGCATATGGAATCCCGAACTCCTCAAGTCGTTTAACAATCTTGCGAAGGGTTTGATGGACGGCGCTTTTTTCCTCAAAATGCATGCTTCCCTCCAGGAGAGCACGGTTCAAATCGCGGTCCAGGAGTTCTTCGTACGTGATCATGACGAGTTTTGGACTTCCGACTCAACCTCGGCGAGGAGTTGGTTAACCAAATCGTACGCAGCCTTCGCTTCCGACGGGAGGTCGGTATTCAAGGCGTCGAGGTAACGGCGCGCGTTCTTAAGAAGCTTGTGCCTTTTTTCCTTCGGCATGTTGGGGCAATCCATCAGATTATCGTGGATGTCGCCAAGTTTGCAAACCTTGACTTGCCACGGCGCCGAAGTGAGTTGCCCGATGTACGCTTTCTCACGGTCGCCTTCGACCAGGCGTTTGTCCTTGGAAAGCAACCCAACCCATTCCGCAACCTCGGGGCCGAAGTTTTCGGCAATGTCGTCGAAATCCGTGGTCGTGTCTTCAATGGTATCGTGCAGAAGCGCCGCCATGAGGACGTTGCGGTCCTTGATGCCGAACGCATGACAGATGGTCAAGCACACGCGGAACGGATGGCTCACATACGGCGTCAGGCCGTCCTTGCGCAGATGCTGTTGATGCTTTCGCGCGGCGAAAGCGGCGGCATCGAGCATGTTCCGATAGGTCTCGAACGGTGCGCCGAGCATGGCAATCACTGAATGTAGGGATTCATAGGCTTCGGGACGTCGGTGACATCCTTTGCGGATGCGATCTGCAAAACCGAGACGTATTCGTCACGGTCCTTTCGCTTGGCGAAGTGCACTTTGCCTACCACTTTCACCCATTGATTGTGTTGCTTGAGCACCTCCTCGGGAGACACGATCAGTACGTTCAAAGGTACGGCGTCGGCCCCGCAGCACGTCATCTTGTATCGGACCAGCGTGAAGACCTTGGGGCTGCCGCTCGGCGCGAACTGTCCCCGCACTTCGGCGCGTTTTCCTTGATAGAATTCTCTCAGCCCGGGGCTGAATCGAGCTTGATCCAGTTCCTTGAACTCCATGGCCATCGGTTTGGCGTTGCCGCCTTCCAGGGCCGCCATGATCGCGAGCGCGCTCGAGCCGGGGTAGGTTGCGCCAAGACCGATCACATTGGCCGCGAAGCCGTACGTCTCGGCGTTTGACGCCATGTCCACCTGGTCGGTATTGAGTCCTTTGACGTTGCTGAATCCTTGGTTGGGCAGGTTGAGGAAATACAGCACCACCGGTAACAGCAAGACCGCGAACCGCCACGGATTCCACCCGTGTTCGTGGCCGCAATCGTGCTCCGCGCAGTCGTGCGCATGTTCGTGGTGAGTATCGTGATGGTGTTCTTCGCCCGGCGCGTGTTGGTGGTTCGAGCTGGTTTCTCGAGGCGGCAGCGACAGCCAAAGCGTAACCGCGCGGATGACTACGAGAGCCAGCAGGGCAATTCCACCGATCAACACCCACAGGTGGAACTTTTCCACCAAGATGTACCAAAGCATGTTCCGTTGATAGAGCATGACGGCGACACCACCCAAGGCGCCGCAGATACCAATGGTGCAAATCTGTTCGAGGTAGTAGTTCTTGTCTCGTTCGTGCGCGTGATCGTGTGCCATCAGTTCACTCCCATGTTGCAATCATCCGCCGGGGGTTGTCCACCATGCGGAAATCTGCGAACCATAGTGTGTCCAGACCAAATGGAATAATAACATGTATGCCAGAACCTGGCCTACCACGGCGGCGATGATCGTCCAAATCAGCTTTTGGCGGAAGACTCGCGTATACATCAGGTAAAGCTTCAGGTCGAGCATGGGGCCGAGGACGAGGAACGCGAGGATCGCCGATGGCTGAAGCGACGTGAAGCTCGCCGCTACGAACGCATCCGCCTCGCTGCAAAGACAAAGAATCACGGCCAATCCCATCATAGAAACGATCGCCAACACGGGATGGTTGCGCGACATGTCTTGAATCTGTTCGGCTGTGAAAAACTGTCGCGCCGAAGCGGCGAGCAACGCTCCGAGTACAAGGAATACCATGATGTCGACAAAGTCGTGGAGCGCCGTTTCGGTGATGTTGCCCAGACGCTTCCACCACGGCTTTGAACCATTCAGGCTGTCGTCATTCGACTCGGAGGCGGTGGCATCGGCCACGGCGAGCGGCGCCAGCAACCGGTTTCCATGTTTTCGGTACGTCCACTCCACCACCATGCTCGCGCCGACCGCAACGAGAAACGCAAACCCGGTCCGCAAGCTCATCATGCCTAGACTGCCGATGGCGCGGCCTTCACCGGTGAAAGCAACCCAGGTGCTGAACATGACGACGGGATTGATAATGGGCCCGGCCAGAAGATAGGCCGTGCAGCAGCTGAGTGGAACGCCTTTTCGCAGCAAGCGCCGCATGACCGGAATAATGCCGCACTCACACATCGGGAAAATCATGCCCAGGAGGGCGGCGGCGGCAATCGCAATCCCGCGGCGGCGTGGTATCAGACGGGCCACCAGACGTTGCGGCAGCATTTCTTCCAGAACGCCCGCAATGACTGCCCCCAGGACGATGAACGGCATCGCCTCGTAAAGAATGCTGGTAAACGCGAGGATGAAGTCCTTGACTTGAAGAGCAGTCTGGTTTTCCACAATGCGTGTCGCCGGAGTACTTGGTCGAGCGCCAGGGCAGGGGGGGTGCCTCCCACGACACTTATACGTTTCTCGGCTGAGGGTTGGTTCATGCCCCCGCGGAAGACGTATGCACGAAGGTGGTCACCGGCTGCAAACGTGGTTTCGTGTCCACGTTATGGTCAGTATCTTACCAGGACACGGTAGAGCAGAGCAGGGGTCACGAAGTTTAGGCAAGCCCGGAGATCACTCGCTCCATCAATTCCGTCGCCGTCGTCGCCTCCTCGGCTGTAATGATCAAGGGCGGTGCAATTCGTATTACTTTCTTAGCCAACGGTCCTAGCAGATGGATTCCGTCGCCTTGGTCATCGCCCCGGTAGCAGGCGAGCACGATGGCGTTGGCCCATTCCACCGCCTCACGCCCGGCGTAATCGCGAGTTTCGATGCCCCAAACCATGCCGCCGGCCTCACCGCGGACATGGGCGACAAAGGGAAACTGCTTCAGCCGGAGCAAGCCTTCTTCGAGCACCGGTGAAACGCGACGGCAGTTTCCAAGCACGTCGCGCGCCGCAAATTCATCCAAAGTTGCAAGCACCGCGGCACACGAGAGCGGGTTTCCACTCCAAGTGTCCGACGCTTCACCAAAGTCCAATGATGCGAGGAGATCGCGTGGCCCGACCGCCGCTGCAACGGGTACACCGTTGGCGAGGCCTTTGCCGAGGACCACCACGTCTGGTTCTAATCCGTAGGTTTCAAAAGCGAAGAGGGAACCGGTCCGGCCGAAGTTCGATTGAACTTCGTCCAGGATGAAGATGACGTCGTTCTCTCGACAGAAATGTTGGATGCCTTGCAAATATTCTTTCGGTGGATGGTACGACCCACCGCCGCCGAGATACGGCTCGGTAATGAGCAGCCCGATCCGACGCCCGAGTTCGCGCTTGAGTACTTCGAGTTCGCGCAAATACGAGGTTAGGTCGAAGGGAGTGTTCCGCGTGCTCACGTCCACGCATTCGCTCATCGGAAAGCCAATGAAGCAAACACGGGGATCGCGGTCTGGATCCGTTTCGGTGCCGGTGACTACTGCCGCCAGTCCTTTTTTGCCGTGGAACCCGTAACGCGTGGCGAGGATGATGTCGCGCTTTCGATCCCGCGCCAACGCCGCCCACAGCGCCTTTTGAATGGCCTCGGAACCGGAAGCAGCCCACATCACTTGTTGAAGCCGGTTGCCGCCCGGTTGTCGTTGCAGCAATTCAACGAGCCGGCGGCTGGCTTCAATTTCGACCGAAGTTACAGCGTTATACGCCGTCATTGGCAACGCAGGAAAATACCCCGCCTCGGTAAGTCGACCCGCGTCCCGGTCGTTTATCTCCACCCGCTCGGCATCGGCCCACTGCATGTAGTCGCCGTGACGCCGAAGCCAGGAATACAAGTTGTGACCAAGGTTGGCGACGAGCACCCCGGAGGTGAAATCATAAAGCCGGCGTCCTTCGGGCGTCCAATGAAAGACTCCCGCACTCCGTGCGATTACCGCGAGGCTCGGCGTGTAAGTGCGGAGGGACCGCGGCTGATATCGAGCCAACTCGTCGCGAAGCGAATTGGACGTTCCTTCAGACGCATGACGGATCGGCTTGTCCATGGGTTTCGGCTACACGGAGTGCTTGTACAGAACGGTGGACCGATTGCTGCCCGGAAAATGGAGCATCAAGCCGTCGCCCGGACTGTTGACCTCGACCAAACATCCGGGGTTTCCGGCCGCATGCTGGTGCAAAATTGCCTCCAGAGCTTGCACCACAGCGACGGTGTTTCGGTCAGCCCGCAGGTCGTTATAGTCCAGTTGACGCATCGACTCCCAGCGGTGATTTCTTTCATCCGATGGCCCGCCATGCTCGACAAACGCAACTTCCTCAAAGAACCGGCGAATGACTTCAAGGCCGTAGCCGCGTTGTCCGCGTTCTCCCCACGGCTCCAGCACGTCGGCATTGTAGTGGTGATTCGGATTGGTTCGCTGTTGAGGAGGCGGCTTTCCCTCGACCGTTATCTCGACTCCTCGCTTACGCTGGTGGGCGTTCCATACTCCGTTGTCGAAACGGAACTGCACTTCTTGCTCGACGTAACCGGGGAAATTGTCCGGCGTCACCCAGTCCGTGTGGATATCGAAAGCCGCTTCCCGGCCATCGGGGTAAGCATAAACGATTTGAAGTTGAACGGAGTCCCACGTTCGGCCGTCCGCTGGTCCGACGAGCCCGCGTTGGCCGTTGGCGTGGATCCTTGCAAGCCGCCAACCGGGACCGAAGGTAAAGTCGATCAGCTTGACGTAATGCACCGCCACGTAAGTTCCCGGATTGCGTCCCGAAATCCACTCGGCAAATTGAGTGGCGCTGATTTGTTTGGGCTCCAAAAGCGAACAGAAGCCGTTGTTGACATGCCGAAGGACGCCGTCCACGACATTCGTGCGGAGTTTCTTGTGGTCGGGATCGGCGAGCTTGTGATAAACCACCTTGGCAAGGACTCGGTGGCGTTCGGCCAACTCGACGAGTTCGTCAAGCTGCTGGAGTGACAGCACCGAAGGCTTTTCAATGAGCACGTGTTTCCCGGCCCCGATGGCCGCGCGTGCCGCGTCGAAGTGCCGGTCGTCCGGCGTGGCGACACACACCACATCGATACCCTGCAAGGGCAGTTGCCTGGCGGCATCAGCGCCGGTGAGGCTGACGAAGTTACCGAGGCGGCGTTTGTATTCCTCGGCACGAACACCCGTGCGGCTGGCGACGGCCGATAACTCCACTTCGACGACGCCGAAATCTCGACTGTATAAACCTTTTGCCGAAAGCTGTTCGAAAAGAGGGCGGTAGGTTTCGGCAAAGATCATCCCCAAACCGACCATGCCGACTCGGAGCTTCTTCGGCGTCATTTGGTTTCGTTCTCGAGATAGCGGCGAATTCCCGCAAAGGTATTTTCCCAGCCGACCCGGCATGCGTCGTAGAACGCATCCGCTTCACTTCCGAGCGGGAAGCCGTCTTGCACCACCCGAAGCGTGGTTCCGGTCGAATCGGGAGCGACGATGAACTCGGTGGTCAGATCAGCTTGGAAGGGGAGCGGACCGGATTTCGCGTAATACTCAATATCGGAAAAAACGATCCGGCGCGGCGCGTCGAATACCTTGAGCCTCGCCATGCTGATGTAATCTGGATCGTCCTCATCGGCGCCCCACGCCGCCGTCCATAACCCGCCCTCTTTCGCGATGACAATGGCCTGCGACGCGCTCCACCAGTGCCGGATGGCACTGGGCGTATGCAGGATGGCAAACACACGCTCCTGTGACGCAGCGAAATTCTCTTGATGAACGTGTCGGCGCATTATTTCATCCGGACATAAGAGATATTATCGGACGTTAGCCGCGTTCGGTTTTACTTCCAGTTCCAAGCGCAACGTCCGATAACTGCCATTATGTTTAATTGCGCTGTCCGAATACGGCTATTTTTCGGCCTTCGCTCCATTCGCCTCGGAAGGCGTCCCTTCGAGAAAAACGCCCATACGCCGGAACTTCTGATAGCGCTGCTCGAGCAGCTTGTCCACCGGTAGCTTTCGCAAGTCGCGCAGGTAGCGGAGTAAATGCAACTTGAGTGTGTTGCCCATTTCTCGGTGATCGCGGTGAGCGCCGCCGAGCGGCTCCTGAATTATGTGGTCGATGACGCGAAGGTCGAACAGGTCACGTGCGGTGAGTTTGAGTGCTTCCGCGGCCAGGGGTTTGGTCTCGTCGGTTGCTTCGCGCCAGAGGATTCCGGCGCACCCCTCCGGGCTAATAACCGAATAGTAGGCGTGCTCCAACATGGCCACCCGGTCGCCCATGCCAATGCCCAAGGCGCCGCCAGATCCGCCTTCGCCGATGACGACGCAAATGACGGAGGTGCGAAGCTGGGACATCTCCAACAAACTCGTGGCGATTAGTTGGGCCTGGCCGCGTTCCTCCGCGCCAATCCCTGGATAGGCGCCGGGTGTATCGATCAGGCAAATCGTCGGGAGCCGATACTTGGCTGCCAGTTTCATCTTCAAAAGGGCTTTGCGGTAACCTTCGGGGTGGGCGCAGCCGTAAAAACACTCCATTCGTTCCTTCGTGGAATGACCTTTCTGGTGCCCGATGAGCATAACGCGATAGTCGCCTAAACGCGCGAAGCCGCAGCGCATTGCCCTGTCGTCGCCGAAGGCGCGGTCTCCATGAAGTTCGACGAACTCGTCAAAGATGAGCTGGACATAGTCCATCGTTTGCGGGCGTGTCGGGTGTCGTGCAACGAGAACGGTTTGCCACGGCGTGAGATTGCTGTAGACGCTCCGTTTCAAGCGGATGAGGTCACGGCGGAGCCGGCGGACGTCGTCGCCGCTGCGAGCCTTTCCATCCGTGCCGGCCTCGACTCGCGCCAACACTTCCTCCATGGCGCCGATGTCTTTCTCAAATGGCAGGTAAAGCGTAGACATGAAACGTCCTTGAATCGCTAACGCCCTTCGGGAGCGGGGCCCTCGGTTTTCTTACGCGGTACGGTGCTTTTGAAAAGGAAGCGAATCGACCGGAACTTTGCCAGGAACTCATAAAAGTCCTTGGGCCGCTCGTCACGTTTCTTGCCCAACATTCGCAGGATGAGCTTGGACAGGTCGTCGGAGACATCCTTGTTGTGCGCTTGAGGCGAAGTCGGGATCTCGGTCAGTTGCTTGTTCAGCAGATCGTTGGCACTTCCAGCGACAAACGGCGGACGGCCCGTGAGCAATTCATACATAGTGGCGCCGAAGCTGTAGACATCCGCACGAGGATCGAGCGGTTCTCCGCGGATTTGCTCAGGCGACATGTAGCTGCGCGTGCCTTGGATCTTCCCCTTCGTGCTGAACATTCCGGGTTTACCCTTCGACGCGCGTTTCGCCAAGGCGAAGTCAATGAGGCGAACTTCCGCGCTCGCATTCACCAGGATGTTGTCGGGCTTCACGTCGCGATGCACCCAGCGTTTTTCGTGCATAAAGGCGAGTGCTGTGGCGGCCTGCTCGACGATCGTCTTGAAGTTTTCCTTCACGAATGCATCCTTATGCATCACTCGCAGTTTCAGGTTAGTCGACGGAAAATACTCCATCACGACATAAGGATGCTGCGAGTCCTTTACGATGGCCAATACCTTGATAATGTTGGGATGAACGATCTGCTGGGCCACCTCCGCTTCGTGGAATAGAAACCGGCGCTGCGCCCTGAGCGAACATGCTCCGGGAGCAACATCTTAATGGCGAAATGCCGTCCGCTGGAGACTTCCGCCACTTCCCACACCTGGCTGGTTTGGCCCGTCATCATCATGTTGATTAGGCGATATTCGTCGATCTGGGTTTCGGACACCGTGACGCCGCCGGACCGTTTCTTCGCTCGTTCACCGCCCGAACCTTTTTTTGCGCGGCAATGACGAAATATGCAATCACGGCCCCGATGACGACCAGAACCGCAATGACAATGATGGTGAGCCAATCGGTGCCCTTCCGCGCCGATCTGGAGCTGGTTTGCGCGAATAACAGCGCGGAGTACAATGTGGCGAGACACCCCATTATGAATTACCAATACTCTTCGAAATGAATATTGCCTTTGATCTTTGCCTGCGGCTGATCGGTCTGAAAACCCCGGCTCTCGAGAATCTCAATCACACCCAGCGGTTTGGGATACGTTCGCTGGCCGGTTTCACGGTCCTTTTGCGGGACACCAATCATGCTCGGATTGCCGCAAAGGTAGACGTGGGTGCTCGCCGGGTTGAGGGTCTGCCCCAATTTCTCTTCCATTTGCCCGCTCGAAATGAGGTCCTGGATATAAACCTTGTTGTTAATCGTATCCGCCTCGCGCGTCGCCAGGCTGAGATAGATGTAACTAGGAAAACGTCGCATCAATTCGTCGTGAATGGCGAGGTATGCCAAATCGCGGCGGTAACGAACGCAACAGGCGGACAGAATCCGCCCCGTGTGGCCACGGCAGAGCAACTCCCAAAGCATATAGTTGTGCGGCGCCTCGCCCGTGCCGGTCGACAAAAAGATCACGGTGTCGCCCGGCTGCACGGGGTCGAGAGTGAAGTGCCCGGTGATCTTCTCGCTTAGGAAGATGCGATCACCCTCCTGCAGCATGAAAAGCCGGGGCGTGAACGCGGGAGGTTTGTCCTTGCTGGATTCGCGCACCAGAACGATATAGAACTCCAACCAATTACTCGCGGTGATGTCGAGCAATTGATGGTTGTCGTCGACGACCGAGCATCCGATCGAGTACGCGCGTTTGACCAGCTGAGATTCGGTGCCGGCCGGGACAGTCTCCGGCGTTGTCTCCGGATGCCGCGCTTCCCAATAACCGAGTCCAAGCGACGTGTACTGACCCGCCTTATGCACCGGCACTTTGAAATCGGGGGTGACGCGGAGAATCATCAAGTCGGAATGGGTGCGATGGATTTTGGTAAGAGTTGCGTTATACCGCTGCTTACGGAATTCCGCGATCTGTTCGGAGTTCATTCGTGAAGGCCTCGGGTCGTGAGTGCACGCCTGGGTTCCTGGCGGATGGGGGCCATCCCCTGCCCTTCAGTTCGGATCATTATAACGGAACCGCGACTTGTTTACGTCACGACTGGCCTTTGATGGCGGTCTTCAAGATGCCGATGCATGCCGCCATGTCACGCGACGGGTCATCGGGATTCGCTTCGTACTCGATGCTGATGTAGCCCTTGAACTTAACGTCTCGGAGCGCCTTGAGTACGGCCGCCACGTCGAGGGTCCTTTGCCGTAGATCACATCGGTTTTGGTCTTGTTGTCGTGATCCTTGAGATGCATGCCGAAGTTTCGGTTGCCCATGGTGCGCACTTCCTGTGCCGGATCGAGCATCTTGCCAAGCTGGGCCGCGCGGATGAGGTGTCCCGTATCGAGGCACGAGCCAATCAAGGGATGATGATCCTTGACCGCATCCATAATCACGGCCGCCGAGTACCAGCGGTGCAGTTGACCGCCGCCACCCGGCCCATGTGGGTGGATCGCGATGGCGATCTGGTATTCTTCCACGAGTTTGTCGAGGCTGTCGAAACTGTCGGGTGCGGGGTCGGCGCTTAGATACTTGACGCCCAGGGCCTTGGAGAAGTCGAAGACTCGTCTGTTCGCGGCGTGGTCGTTATTGAATCCTTCGACACCGAATGCAATGGGCGCTACATCGTATTCTTTGCAGACCTTTTGCACGGCTTTGACTTGTTCACCGGAACTGGAAATCGGCACATGGCCGCGATAGAACTCGATGTTCTTCAAGCCCAGGTCATGGATGCGCTTCACTGCTTGTTCGACGTTGAAATTGCGGAAGCAATAGCTTTGGGCTCCAACCGTAAATGGTCCGAAGTCGCCGGCCGCGCGCTTGTCGTCAGACCAAATTGGTCTGCAATAGACGGCAGCGGCCGCCGCGGCCGCCCCTGTCGACAAGAAATCCCGACGTGTGTGAGTGAATTCCTTTAGGTGTGTCATACTTGTCCTTCGTGTGTGGAGTCTGGAGAGGCTGCCTAAGCGGTGTTATACTAAGGGCGACGCGTATGCATCCAGGGGATGAATGATGTACCGATATCAGGATATTCAAGAACGACTTCGCGAACGGCCATTCAGGCCGTTCCGGATCATTGCCGGTGAGGGATTATCGTATGACATCCGTCATCCCGATCTTGTTTTTGTAGGGCGGCATGATTTGATGATCGGATTCGCGGCGCCGGAGCATCCGAACGTCTATGATCGAGTAACGCGAGTCGCCCTCGTCCACGTGGTAGCGCTCGAAGATCTGCCGACGCAGTCTGCCACTTCCAACGGACCGGCGTGAACCGGTGAAGCTCGTGATTTCCGAGCTTGGAGTGATTCGATCTACCCGAACAAAAGCAACACGTTCCAGGGCTGGTCTTCCGTGAAACGGCAACCGAGCTCCCAATGGTCGCCTTGCTTTTCGCAACGTCGGACGTCGAGTTGAACCCACGGCGACCCTTCGGGCGCGTGGGTCGCACGCACTTTCAAAAGTGACGTGGGAGGCACTGATTCCGAAACCCGCAAGCACAGTCCGCCGCGGGAACGATCAGTCACAGTTCCCAAAATCGGCTCATCTATGCCATCCTGGAGCGAAACGAACACTTCCACCGGGTTTCCGTCGCGGCGGAGAGTCGCCCGCTGTATTTCGTCATTCAACTCCGCGGCGGTGCCGGACGAAGTCAATTCGGCGAGATGCCGAGCGTACGCCGGAGAGGCCAGCGCATACTCGGGCAGCGGGCGGGCCAAGTTCTTGGTGTACGAGGTTCGGCGCAACAGGTCCGATGATATCGGGGAGCGGCGGTACACCAGCCAGCCGACGTAAAGGGCGATACCGGCCCCTGCTACCAGCACGAGCGACTCGAAGATGATAGAAGCGCCTGATTCGCCCATTAACTAAAGACCTCGCTTTTATAACTGTGGACTTCTTTTGTCGTCGAACTACTGCACGAGCGACACCTGGACACCGTCTTGCATGATGGCGCTAAACGCCTTCTGCATGTTGTTGATGCGGGTATTGAACGGACCGACAATCCGTTTGTAGGACGCAAGCGGTGTATCCGCATCCGGTTGCTCACCGCCTGCTTTGCCGCCGATGTACTGCAGCATCTGCAAGCGATCGAGGGCGCCCTGCTTGTCCGAACTCGTGTTCCACGGCTCGAACAACGTTCCGTAGGCAATTGTGTGGATCAAAACCGGTTTTCGCGTCGTTGAGTAGCCGCGTTTGGAGTCCGTTTCCAGGGCGCAACTCGATTCGCCGCATCTTCGGCTTGGGATGCCGCTGTACCGCCACCGCTGTTGGAAGGAAACTCGTTTGAACTGCCAATCCGCACGTTGTAGTAGGAAGTGCACTTGCCCGCATCAGTCCAGCTGGCAACAGCCTCGGTGTTTACCATACCGTCCGTTTCAAAAATGATCAGCTTCTGAGCACCGACACGTCCGTTGCCGCCGTTGATTCCCGGCTTGGCGGTGTCCCAGTTGTAAAGCTGGTTGGTTCGATTGCTGCTGAACTGGTTGTACGCCAGGTACAAGGGCATGGCATAACAGGTACCGCCCTTTCCACGCGGGACATCATGGATGGCGCCGTCACTATCGTACGGCCGGATGTCGCGGTTCGCATCGTCGATGCTTTGTGGAGCGAACCAGAGGCTGTTGATGAGCCGCGTGTAGTCCCGCCCGAGCGCGACCTGCGCTGTATTGTGATTCCCTTGCTTCCCGCTGCTATAGTCGGGTGTGTTGAAGTAAACCAACCCGACGTTGTCATTGGGATGGTTGACCTGAATATCGTTCAGGGCAGCCTGAATGCCGAGCTTGAGTTGGAAAGTCGGGGCCTCGTGGATAGTGCCCGGCCACCAGAATCGACCCTGGTTGTAGTTTCCAATGAAGTCGACCATCGTCATGGGGCCGAACCACATGTGGGTAACGGGGCGTCGCGGATTATCCTTGTAATCCATGTAGAGGCCGCTCGGTTTGCTCTTGATCTGAATGGTGCCCCATTGCTTATCGTCACCATAGCCGGTTTGATCGACAACCGCTGAATAGCTGCCGTCGTAGTTGTCACGGACGCCTAGAACGTAGTCGATGTATTCTTTCCAGAACCGCTCGTTCTGGCTGCTGGGCGGGCTTCCGCCGCTTCCCAGGGTGATGCTCGTGGGAATCGCATCGTAGTAGATGATGCCGCCGGCTTGAAGCCGGGTCGGGAACGGATTCGGACCGATGGTTGTCAACCAGGTTAGGATTCGGTTATAGTTGATGGCATAAGTCGAACTGCTCGGCGCCTTCCATTTTCCGCTGCTGTCCCACAGCCGAGTATTGTCGTCCATTACGGTCGAACTTCCCGGGTAAGTAAAGTACCGCTTTCGCCAGTCGTAGCGAGAGCCGCTAACGTAACGCGGATCAGGCGGCCAAACGAAAAACGTTTTGCCCCAGTACCGGGGCCCTGTGGTGTGACCCTTGAAGGTGAGGCCGTAGCCGAGGGTTTCCCATGTGGCGTCATAGGATGTTCCGCCGGTGATATCGGAAACAGTGACGGCGTAGTTCGGAACACTCTGGTTTTTTTTCGGTAGGTATTGAGTGCCATCGGGAGTGGTGGCATACGAATCCGGCGCTGGGGTGAACGCCTTTTGTGTGGTCCCGTATCGCGTGGTGTCCTTATAGAAATCTTCAATGAGAGCCGGGCCCGACGTGGTCGAGGTAGTGATGTTGGCCAAGCCCGCGACTTCGCCGCCGCTGCCGGTATAAGTGCCGGTAGCCAGCATCCACGAGCTGTTGCCGTTGTAATGGCCAAACTCCGGGTAGACCGTTTCCGGATTCATGGACGTGGTGCGGTTGCCGGAGTGATCCATGCCGAGGTTGCTGTCAAAGCGCATCGAGCCGGAGAGATCGGCGATAACCACCACGTCTCTTGGTCGGTGAGCCGCGGCAGCCGTCGCCTGCGTGTTGAATGCCGGCACGTTGAGGAAGTTAGCGAAGTATGTCGACTGATTGGTGAGTCCCACCGTGGCTTGCACCAATGTCCAATTCTCATTCGTCGGCTTGGTGGTCGGACTAATATTGAACTTCTTTGCGCTGTAATCGTAACTGAACGACCCGACCGTGACGGTCACGTCGCCGCTCGTCACCGGTTTGGTGAGGATGGAGTTCTTCGTCGCGGCGGTGGTTGCCGTGGTCTTCGCAGTCGAGGAATTGTTGTTGTTAACCGAGTCTCCATTCAGCTCACCAGCGCCGGCCATCGCAGCCAAATCCGCAACGTTTTGGCATCGATTCCGTGCCAACGCAATCGTGCCAATGTCGATCGCCAACGCGACGAAACCTAACAAGGCAATCAACGCCAATGCCAGTAGGGGGATCATCGCAGCATTCCGCGTTACTTGTCGCTGTCTCATGGTTGCCTCTAACTTCTTTCTCTAAGTGTGTGTTTCGTTGGTGATGCAGGGCGCCTTAGTTTGCCTCGCTTTGCATCAGGTATCGGGCCTGGATGGTTATCGAGCTGTTCATGAGCAAAAAAGTGGGCAGAACGGGTGTATAGGTTCCACGAATTTGGACCGCAATCGGTTGTCCAAACTTCGCGTCCGTAAACGGGGCCTGGGTCCAAGTTCCGACCAGGTTTCCATTGATATCCACCGGTTTTCCCGTGGTCTGATCGGCCATGTAGACTTCAATGGAGCTCGTTTTGTTGTAGCTTTTCAGTTGGACGCCCATCCCGCCAAGCCTGCTGTCGACTTCGTTTTGTACATCCGCCGTAGTCTTGTCATGGGTGTGAACGACGGCATAACGCGCGCCCTCACGAGCCGCGTTTTGCAGCACTTCCAGCGTCATCACGAAACGGGAATACTCCAAGATTCCGAAAAGGAACAAGAAAAAGACAGTGGCCACGACAGCGAATTCGACGACATAGGCGCCGTGACGTTGTTTGTGGTTTCTATGTTGGATGGTCATGGAACGCGATCTCCTATTGCGGCTTGGACGGAATCGTCGACGAAACCGCCAGCGGGCTGTCTCGCATCGAATACCAACTCGCAGTGGAGGTCAACTGGGTGCTCGGCGCCGCAAACCGAGACAACGTCGTCCACCGCACCAGGCTGTACGGCAAACTGACGTTCACCGCGATGTAATCGAGTTTATTGGCAACAGACGGATCAAGCGTGCCGGTGGTCTTGTTGGTCACCGTGACGGCGACACCGCTCAGCGGCGCCCCCGTGCCATTCGTTACTTGAATGCCTTCGTTGTTCAGGTGATCCAGTACGACTTTTTGCACCTCAGCCCCGGTGAGTTTGCCGGACGCGGCCTGGCGACCGCCTTCGCGGGCAGCGCTGAACATGACGAGTTGTACTTGCACCATGCGGGCCACTTCCCAGATTCCGAGCATCAGGGTGAGCAAAACCGGAAATACGACGGCAAATTCGACGGCGGCTGCACCGCGCCGTGCGCCGGCCGTTTGTCGGAAAGCATCATAAAACGCTCCTGCGCTGGAAGTTGGGTAGGTTCCGGTTTCCGGCCCATGTGCGGGCACTTCTGGCGGGGCCCGCGCGCCGGTTGCAAAAACATATGTCGTTATCCTGATGAATGCAAATACACGTCTTGTGTTTGGTCTAGCCGAACATAAGGATGACTCCCCAAGGCAGTTCCGTCGAAAACTTGCACCCCGTCAGCCAACCGTCGCGTTGACGACTGCTGCGAACTTCGAGTTGAATCCATTCCAAGTCTTCCGGCGCGTTATGGGCACGCACGTATCGCACGGCGCCCGCCGGCAAAGGTTCGTCCAACCGCAGCAGTAAGCCGCCACGCGAACGATCCAGCACCAGCGCATCCTTTTGTGCCGCGCCATCGGGTGACTCGGAAATCCACACGGGAACCGGTTCTCCGCCGCGCCGAACGTGAATTCGACGCTCCGTTCCGTCCTTGCCCGTGCCGGGATCGCGGTAGGTTCGGGTTCTGGCTGTGCCGCGACCAAATTTCTTTAGCCCTGCAAGCGCCCCTTCTGGGTCCGCCAACCGCTTGGTCAGCGTTCCGTGCGTCGCGTAATGTCCGATCACGACGAATACGATCGCCACGATGAACAATCCAAGGACGAACGTCCCGGGCGAATTCCCTTCCTCTGCAGGACCAAGGGAAATCTCGATGTTTCCCAGCAGCATCAAAAAGGTCATCGTCACGACTCCACCTTGCTCGCTCGTTGTACTTTTCGCGGGCACTAACCAAACCCATCGGACCTCCGGCTGATACCTTTCCCATCGGCTTCCGCCCTTTTTCCACGGGCTTCGGCGTGCATCACTTATAGGTAAAAGTCCGAATGGAGCGTTCGATCCGCCATGAAGCGGCCATTATTCCTGCCTCATCGCAGCGCTGGCGCCTTCCGATCGACGCGTGCGAAGAGGTTCCCGGCAATGGACCGATTGACCGCCTGAGCGCCGTCGACGGCGTGTCCGACGGCGAGATAGAGCGAGTCGCCGATTCCTCGCTGCCCGATTCCGTATAGATCCTGGCGGCAGGACATGAACGCTTCGACCACCTGTGGGTCCCATTGCGTCCCGGCGCATTCTGAGAAAATCACCTCGATGCGGGCGGGAGGCAGTGCCGTTCGGTACGGCCGGGCCGACATCATGGCGTCACACGAATCGGCCACCGCCAGGATGCGCGCCAGCAGCGGAATCTCCAGGCCGGCGAGTTGGTCCGGATAACCTTGGCCGTCGTATCGTTCATGGTGATTTCGCACACCCGGTCGCAAATGTGCCAAAGGCCGAACCGAGGCGATGATCCGATCACCAATGACCGGATGCAGTTGGATCTGCCGAGTTTCGTCTTCGGTCAACTGGCCCGGCTTTCGAAGGATCTGGTCTTCCACGCCGATTTTGCCGACATCGTGCAACAGGCCGGCAAGGTACAAATCGCTGAGTATGGCTTCCGGCATGTTCATCGCCTGACCCAGGCGCGTGGCGATCCGCGCGACTCGTTCGCTGTGGCCGCAGGTATATGGATCCTTGGCGTCGATCGCGGAGGTCAGGCAGTGGATCAGCCCGAACATCGTCTCCTTTAACTTCTCGGCCGCCTGTAATTGCCGCGAGTGGGCCATCAACAAACGCCGGGCCAGCATCATCACCTTGATGTCGGTCGGCTGAAACTCATGGTCCGGCTTGAACGTTAGCGCTACGACCCACGTTTTCCGCGATTTGCTGATTTGCAAGAGTGCCGTGCTCGTAGGCGAGGGCGAATCCGGCGTCCCGCTCCGAAAGTCAGGGACCCGAACGAATTGGCTTCGGTCGACGGATTCGTTCGCGAGCAGTTGTTCCAACAATTCCCGGCACCATTGTGGAGCGAGCGTGGATCGGCCGGCGGTTTCAAAGATCGTGGAGTCCGCAAGCGACAAGAGAAACACCGCATCCGCGCACAGTGCTTCGTTTAATGTCTTCAGCAGTAACTGGAGTTGGCGTTCAGAATGGCCGCTTCGTTGAAGCTCCTGAACAAAGTCATCGAGGGCATTTAGCGGTTCAAGTAGTTCTCGCGGCGAGCGGTCACCCGAGGGCGCCGCAACGACGGTCAACCTGCTGGAACGCTTCGCCATCACGTCACTCGGAAGAGTTGGGTCGCCGTGTCTGAGGCCTTGGCCAAAAGCCGATCGGTATTCCAATGCGTTCTTCGTACTCGGCCGGAGTCGGCTCTTCCCCAGCCTGCCGTCTCAAGCGATATTCCTCGTAAGCGACGGCCCGCAGCGCGTCGGAGTTGTCAAACAGTTTCGGAAAGATCGGCTGATACTCTTCGATTCGTTTCGCATGTCCGCGTCGCCAGCAATACTCCATGTCGATGCGCACGAGTTCGGAAAGCACGGGCAGATGCATCGGATCGCGTTCATCGGGCAAGTGCCCCGCGAAATCCGCCAGCCCGGTCCGGCCGTGTGCGTTTTCGAACGCCTCGATGCGATCTTCCCACTCCCGCGGCAGGCTGAAGCCGGTGCTCTCCCACATCTCACGCTTCCTCGCTCAAGAGTAGGTCTCGAAGCCGGTTGCGAATTTCCTGGAGGTTTCGCTCCACGGTCCTTTTGGATCGGCCGGTCTTCTCGGCAATTTCCGAGACCTCGTGTCCCTGAATACGAAGCTCTACCATCTCGCGCTGGCGATCATCCAACTGGCCTAGCGCCTCTTTGAGCACCATGTTCATGAACACCGGCGAGAACTCGTCACGCATGAGGCTCTGCTCGACCGCCGGGTCATTCGTTTCGATCGTCTGGGTAACGCGAGAGTCTCGTTTGGCGGCGTGGTGATGGGCGCCTTTCGCCCGAATCTTGTTGAGGGCGATAACGAGAAGCAACTTCCACAGGTCCTCGCCCGCAGGCACATCGTAAAAACCCTGCTTGACCCCGCGGAAGAACGTGCGAAACACCGATTGGACAATGTCCTCTGCATCGAGCCGGTGTGCCAGGCTAGCGCCGCATCGTAGCTCGGCCAACGCCCGAAGCCGTTTGAAGTAGCGGCCGTAAAGCTCCGTCGCGGCATCTTCCGATCCGGTACGGCACTGTTCCAACAGTGCTCCGTCGCCCTGTGCGGCGTCTTCTGTAGCTAGAGCGGCAATGTCGGGCATGGCCCATCCCCGTTGACGTGCGTATTTCGGCGAGCGCAAGGCGCACGGGGATGGCAATCGCCTCATCAACCGTCCCCGTCCCTCTATCGCGAATATAGCTCACGAAAAACTGCGATGAATTGCCGCACGGTGGTGTGTGGAGCCAGAAATGTCGTCTTTTACTAATAGGATCATTGCTGAAATGTCGCGCGACGCTGCCGAGGCTCTGGAGCCCTACCGCCGCTACCTCATGGTGCTGGCCGAGTTGCACCTCGACCGCCGGCTGCGCGGCAAGCTCGACGCGTCGGACGTCGTGCAACAGACGTTTCTGCGAGCTTACTCCGCGTTCGCCGATTTACGGAACTCACAACCCGAGGTACTGACGGCATGGTTGCGCAAGATCCTCGCCAGCACACTTGCCGATTCCGTGAAGCATTACGAGCGCGACAAACGCGACATCGGACTCGAACGATCCATCGAAGCCGACCTCGACCGCTCGGCATCGGGTTTGGCAGGTTGGCTAGCGACGGATCAATCATCGCCCAGCAAGGTGGCACAACGGAACGAGGAACTGTTTCGCCTGGTCGATGCGTTAAGTCAACTGCCGGACCGCATGCGTGAGGTCGTGGTGGCCAAATACTGCCGCGGCTGGACGCTTCAACGCACGGCGGATCACATGGAATGCACCGTCCCGGCGGTGGCGTCGCTCCTACGCCGCGGCCTAGAGGAACTACGCCGCCGCATGGCCTGAATCCTTGTATTTTTCTTTGTGTCCTTTGTGCCTTTGTGGTGAGTTTTTCTTTTTCACCACAAAGACACCAAGGACACAAAGGGGAGATTGGACGTGGACACCGAAAATCCCCTCGACGCCGTCATCGCCGAATACCTCCAAGCCGTCGAACGCGGCGAAGTTCCGCACCGCCAGGAACTTCTCGACCGCTACCCTGCCCTGGCCGAGGACCTCCGCACCTTCTTCGCTCAACTCGACCACGTCGACCAACTTGCTGCCCCGCTGCGACTCGACCCGACCACAGACGGGACCCCCTGCCCTGCCCCGCCCGACCGCATCCGCTACTTCGGCGACTATGAACTCCTGGAAGAAATCGCCCGCGGCGGCATGGGCATCGTGTACAAGGCCCGGCAAACATCACTCAACCGCATCGTCGCCCTGAAAATGATCCTCAAAGGCACGTTCGCTACGCCGCGCGACGTGGCCCGCTTCCGTGCCGAAGCCGAATCCGCCGCCAATCTCGACCATCCCAACATCGTTCCCATCCACGAAGTCGGCGAACACGACGGCCATCAGTATTACACGATGCGCTTCATCGAAGGCCGCCCGCTGAACCAAACCCCACGTGCCGATGCACGAAGCGAAACGCAGTGCCTGATCACCATCGCCCGCGCCGTCCACTACGCCCACCAACGCGGCATCCTGCACCGCGACCTGAAACCGAGCAACATCCTCCTTCAAAACGATGAACGCGGAACGATGAACGATGAAAAAAGACTTCGTGGTTCATCGTTTATCGTTCATCGTTCATCGTTCGTCCCATCCATAACCGACTTTGGGCTGGCAAAAAGACTCGACGCGGAGAGATCCCTCACCGAATCCGGCCAGGTCATCGGCACGCCAAAATACATGGCCCCCGAACAAGCCGCCAGCCGTAAGGACCTCACCATCGCCGCCGATGTCTACAGCCTCGGCGTCATCCTCTACGAACGTCTCACCGGCCGAACGCCGTTCACCGGTGACGACCCGTTGACAATCCTGCGCCAAGTCCGCGAAACCGAACCGCCACGGCCATCGACGATCACGGCCGGCATCGACCGCGATTTGGAGACGGTGGTGCTTAAGTGCCTGGAGAAGGAGCCTGCGAAGCGGTATGCATCCGCCGCTGAGTTGGGCGATGATTTGGAACGCTGGTTTCGCGGCGAGCCGATTCTGGCACGGCCTCCAACGATTTGGAACCGCGCGAACAAGTGGGTGAAACGCCGGCCGACTGCTGCCGCCCTTATCGGCGTCAGTTGTTTGGGCGTTTCGTCACTTGTGACGATGGGCATTCTGTATGGGACTGATCTCCGCCGCGCTGAATACGGAGCTTCAAAACGCTTTACAGGATACCTCGTTGGCGAAGGAAGATGCCGACCGGGAACGTCGTTTCGCGGAAGCCCAGGAACTTGAATCCCGGCAGCATTTGTACGTCGCTGACATGAATCTCGCACAACGTGCGTGGGATGAAGGGCACACCGAGCAAGTCCTTGACCTTTTGCGACGGCATCAGCACCAAGCCGGGAACGACTTGCGCAGCTTTCCGTGGTACCACTTTTGGCGGCTTTGCCACAGAGATCGCCTCACTTCAAGCGGACACAACCAACTCGTTGCTTTTTCACCTGACGGGAGTTGTGTTGCATTTCGCGGGTCGGGTTACGCCATTCGAGTCTGCGACATGGCGACGGGCGTTGAAAGATTTGTCCTTCGACGGCACAATTCGCCAGTCCTTTGCGCCGCCTTTTCCCCAGACGGGAAACTACTTGGAACGGGATCCGAAGACGGTACGTTTATTCTTTGCGATGCTCACAGCGGCGTGGAGCGCGCGGACATAGCCGTATCCGTATTGCCTCGGTCAGGTTTGCATGCACGCGGCCCAATCACCGAACTGGCGATCAGCTGCACGGTAAACGTCATAGCCGCGAAGGTGGGCCCCGTGGAACCTGGAGCAGTACGAGCGCGGACGATGTTATTGTTCGACCCCTTCTCTCGTGCCCTAAAGGGCGACAATACCAACGCGATACTGCCCGGTCTGGGTATGCAGGGAAACGACCTGTTAATCCGGCATACAGACGGTACATTTGGATTGATAGACTTGACTCGACCGTCAGAGCAGCGACGATTCCCGAAGCCGAAAAGCGGTGGAGTAATCACATGCGATGCGTTCTCACCGGATGGCCGACGGATCGCAACGGGGAGCACTGACGTGTCCATGATCGGAATGGGCGGCATATTCACGCAGGTCATCGCGTCCGCTCCGAAGATGGGCCTCGTTTTGAGTAACGTGACCGGGGAAGTAAACATCTGGGACCGGGAGTCTAGGACTGTTGAGCATCGACTTCTAGGTCACGCGGGACTCATTACGTGCGTACGCTTCAACGCGATCGGCGATCGACTTGCTTCGGGTAGTATCGGTGGGAGGACCGTTTCACTATTGGGACAGCACGTGAACGTTCCGGGGCAGCTAAAGCTGTGGGATACGCTGACCGGCCGCGAGGTGGTTTCCACCGACCAGCCCGACGGAGTGTGGTGCGTCACCTTCTCTCCTGATGGTCGGCGCGGTGCGTTCGGAACTGGGGCAGAGGGTGCTGTCAAGATCTTTGACGCGGCCACAGGTAGGGTTATCGCGACTTATCGTGGGCACACCGCCACCGTGTTCGGATTGGCGTTCTCAAATGATGGAAACACACTAGTGTCGGCAAGCGAGGACGGCACTATTAAGTATTGGGACACGAATCTAGCGCCGGAGCCACTTCAGTTCCAAGGGCTACCGACGGCTAAGTCACTGAGCTTTAGCCCTGACGGGGGAACTCTTGCGTTTCAAGACAACACCGCGCGACTCATCAACTTAGCCACCGGTGAATCTCAATCGCTAGGCACGGCCACTGAGGGTGTCGTCTTCACACCGGATGGTAAGTCGTTGATACTGGCCGGTTACGGGTGGGTGCCAGGGACAGTCGCTGTATGGGACATTGCGACCAAGAAGGTTCGCTCGCAGATGAAGCCTGGTGGTTGGCTTGCTCCACGCTTAAATGTAGCCGTTTCGTCGGACAGCCGTACCGTCGCCACGACCGTCGTGAATAGCTCCGAGATAAAACAGTGGGACGTAGCCTCGGGGAGTGAGAAGCTGGCATTTAAGCTACAGGGCGATGTCGAAAACCTGCCCTCGATCGCTTTTAGTCCTGATAGCTTACTCCTCGCCGTAGGAAGACACGATGGTTCGGTTGAGTTATTCGACGCGACCACCGGTGTGGTACGCAAGAAGTTTGGGGTTCGTGAGGCAGTTGACGATGTAATGCGGTTGATCGCCTTGGGAGTCAGCGGAATCGCGTTTTCGCCCGATGGAAGGACGTTGGCAACCGGCCATGCGATCCAACTTGATTACATCAGCAGTTCGATGCCCACTGAAATCCGACTCTGGAATGTCGAAACCGGCAAATTGCGTCGAATCCTGAAGGGTCACTTGGCCGGCGTCAAGTCCGTCGCGTTCTCATCCGACGGGCGAATCCTCGCCTCGGCCGGCGACGATCGAACAATTAGACTTTGGGACGTTGCCAGCGGTCAACATCTCATCACGTTTCGAGGTGATAAACACGGCTTCAGAGCGGTTGCGATTAGCCCAGATAACAATCGCCTCGCCGCATTGGACGAGAACGGAACCGTTCGCGTATGGCACGCAGCAACCCGGCGCGAAGTCGCCCAACGACTAGACGCCGCTTCGGCGAAGTGATTCCGCTACGCCCAAAGAACGGCCTCAACTTCGACTTCACGACACCGCCGAAACGGCCGAGCCGGACTTTGACGTGGCCGGAGGAGGCGGGGGTGCGGTGACGAAAGCTGCAATTGTGTGGCCAGAGAAGCAGAGGTACCATAGGCGCATGAACAATCAAGACAACTACAAGTACCTTCGCCGCAAACCTGGTTCGAACTACAAGCAACTTTGGGTCTTCGACAAGGGACGATACATCCGCACGCGCAATATCTACGGCGAGCACATCAGCCAAGAAGATACGAGAACGATCGAGGAACTAAGCGAAGACTACGACTTGCCCATCGAGGCCGTTCGGGAAGCGATTGTTTATTGCGCTTCCGATCCGCCAGAGATTCGTCAAGACTGGGAAGATGAAGAATTGCTCGCGGAAAGGTTGCATCCGCAGTAGCGTTAGTTGTGCTTGGGAGCCCGCACAGCGCAATCCAAGTTCACGTAGCCGGCTCAATCGATGCTGTTATATCTCGATCGATGGGTTTCACTGATCCACGTCGCGTCCGTTCGACGCAGGCAAGGCCCCTCCCCCGCTTGATTGGCGTCTCACCTAATCGCTTTCAAAACTCCGACATGTTGACCGTCTCACTCCCCGAGCGCGTTTGAATGGCTTTCCAGATGGGGATCCCGATGGAGTTGCCGATGATGCGGACCGAGCCGTCGGCGAATAGGCAGTTCACGCCCTGGGAGTGACGGCTGTAGAAATCGTCGATGTGGGCGGACGGGCTGTTCGGTTCGTGGTCGCCGCGTCCAAGCACCAATAACGGCGCACCTTCCGTGATCGAGGAGTCGGATTGCAATGGCACCTCGGCGTTGGTGACGGCGCCGGTCCATGTGGCCAACGCGATGTTACTGCTCCGCTCACCCACGATGAACGTCGCGCTCGTACCGTCGGTCATGTCCGCGATGCGAATCTTGCTGTTTCGGTAGAAGACGCCGTTGCCGAGTCCGGGGTCGTCTTCCAGTTCGTTCGTGCCGAACACGCCGACGTAGTTCCCATGGGCAATGGTCACCGGGTTGGCGGCAGTCGTGAATGTCGCCGCAACGTTGTCCGATTTGCAACGGAACACGCTCAAACTTTGAACCCGGGCCTCGGCGTTGCTCGCATGGCCGATGTCGACGGCGAATTGTATTTGTCGCTGTAGATTGTTCTGCTCTAAATCTGCCAAAAGAAAAGCAGCCCAGCCCCAGCCCGGTCCAACGTCGGAACCGTTTTTTGCGACAGTGGAAACGTAACCGGGCGGGAATCGAGCGACGCGATCGTGGTAACCATGAATCGCCAGGCCGATCTGCCGCAGATTGTTCCGGCATTGAATTCGTGCAGCCGCTTCACGAACCTTCTGCACCGCGGGCAACAAGAGGCCAATCAAGACGCCGATAATTGCGATTACGACAAGTAGCTCAATGAGCGTAAATCCATGCCGCTTAATCATCTTAGACATCCGACTTCGAGTGGTAAGACATTGTATGACGGTAAAGCCATGTTATACATGGCGATTCGAACGTGTCAACCGGCCGTCCCGAAAATCCCACACTGAGCGGTGCAATCGTGTATTGTGGGGCCCAGTGATCATCACGGGAGGTCCACGCCAAATGGTCAACTTGATTTGCTTGATGCTCGCAGTTTCGGCAGCACCCGAAGTAGAGTTCCGGCTCGATAACGGATTGAAGGTGATCCTCATTCCGCAACCGGGACATGCCGTCGCCGTGGTGGCGTTAGGAATCCGTGCGGGAACGTACACCGATCCGGAAGGGCGCTGCGGTTTGTCCCATCTTGCCGAGCACATTTTCTGGTATGCGGCGTCGAAGTCCTATCCGGCGTACAGGGCTTTTGAAACAGTTTCGCGCGATGGGCCGCTAGGAATTCCGCTCCAAGACACCAACGCAGAAACCCTGCCGAATTTGACTTACTTTTACACCACTCGTCCGATCGCCGGTGTCGATGTCGCGTTGGAGGTGTTTGCGGAGAAGCTGAACGGCATCACCGTCACGCCGGAACTCATCGATATGGAGTGCAAGAAAGTCCTCGCAGAAATCGAACAAGTTCAGATCAACATGAAGAACACACCCGCGATACGGAAGTTGTCAGAGAGCGAAGCTCGATATCCAAAAGTCGGCATTGCTTCCCACGTCAAAGCATTGACCGCGGAGCACATCAACGCTTACATCGCCACCCACTACCGTCCCGACCGCGCGGTCCTTGTGGTGCAGGGTGCTTTCGATGTCGACCGCGTACGAAAAAAAGTCGAGGTGCTGTTCGGACCGTGTCGTGCACAGAATCAAAAGCCGATTCCTGATATCCAAGTGAAGGACGTCGCCGAGCAAGTCGTGGCCACGTATCACTGCGAAAACGCAACGGATCGAGAGCGCGCTGCTCTGCGAGTCGCGGCTGCTGCATGGGAACTCGAACTGCGCAAACAAGGGAAGGCCTACGTTGAAATCTCGCCCGCCGGTGAGATTCGGGCGATTCAGTTTGGAAGCGATCCTGCATCGATTCAGAAGACGCGCGATGCACTTCATCAACCGCTCCCCGAGGACATCTTTCGGCAGGCGCGGCAACGCGCGTCGGAAAAGCCGAAACGGTATAAGTATTTCGTCAAGTCTTACGGAGACCCGCAAAAGGCGAAGGACCTGAAACAATGCACGCGTATCATGATCCAGTCGGCCATTGATCGGCTACGTTTCGAAGCGGAAGGCGGGCAGGAGTCTCTGAATCTCATCGACGAGCTCAGCGCGGAGGACGTGGCGAATGCCGGTCGGCGCTTTTTGACCAAGGAACTCGAGCAAGTACGGCACGTCAAGCCGTGAGTCATGGCCCTGGGCTCATCATTCGGATGCACACCGGGCGCGGCACATCGATTTTGTGTTCCGTAGGGTCGAGGGCGCCGGTTTTCGGATTAATAGAGAAGACGGCTACGTTATCCCCGGTTTGATTTCCCACGAGCATCCACGCCCCGCCTGCCGGGTCAATCGTGAAGTTACGGGGTGTCTTGATGCCACTGCTTTGATTTCCCATCAGCGTGAGCTGCCCGTTCTTGCCGACGCCGAACATCGCGATGCTGTCATGTCCGCGGTTTGACCCATACGCAAACTCGCCGGACGGGTGCACTTGGATCTCGGCCGTGTGGTTCGTGTCGCTGAACCCTGCGGGGAGTGTCGAAACCGTTTGTGTTTCCTTAAGTGCACCTCGGCCAGGGTCATAATCGAGCACCGATACGGTGGAATTGAGTTCGTTTATCGCATAGGCGTGCTTGCCGTTCGGGTGAAACGCGAAGTGTCGCGGGCCGGCGCCCGGTGCGACGGCGAGGTCCGGCGAATCGTTGCCATCAAGCGTACCTCGGCTCGCATCGAACCGGTAGATGAGCACCTTGTCGAGCCCGAGGTCGGCAACAAAAGCGAAGCGGTTGGCGGCATCCAAGTTGATGGAGTGAGCGTGCGGCGCCTTCTGGCGAGATGCATGGACGCTGCTGCCCGCGTGTTGAATCAACGCGGTCTTTTGCCCGAGGCGACCGTCGTCGGTTATCGGAAGCACCCCGACGCTGCCGCCGCTGTAGTTTGCCACCAGGACATGTTTTCCTTTTGCGTCGACGACGATATGGCACGGTCCAGCGCCACCCGACGGCTGCTGGTTCAACAGTGTCAGCTTTCCCGACCGCGGATCGATCGCAAAGGCGCTGACGCCGCCGGTCTTCTTCCCGTCGAAATCGTCAACCTCGCCGACGGCGTAGAGGAACTTGCGACTGGGATGAATCGCCAAAAATGATGGATTCTTGGCCTCGCCTGCCAGCACCGGCGGTGTGAGCCGACCGGTTGCCAGGTCGAGTTCCGAGCGGTAGATGCCTTTGCTTCCGCCTTCCGTATAGGTGCCGATAAAGACCCACAACTTCTTCGGCTTGGGGTCTTCGTCGCTCAGAAAAGCCGATCCAGATGCGGTGGCCACGAAAACAAGCAATCCAATGATCGACGCTCGGCTCATCGGTGATCTCCGAAGTGGGTGAAGCGGCATGTTGCCGTTAAGGTACGAAAACGCCGACACAAGGGTTTGTCGATTTCGCGGGCAGTTGTCGCCAGATAACGTTTGTTTTGCCCTCGCGCGGATGGTACGATGCCGGGCGGGAACCCCTTTCGATTTCGAACCCCAGGAGGATGCTATGTCCCGGCGCGCACACGCCTTGCGGCACTTGCGTCTCGAACCTCTCGAAGACCGCACCCTTCTATCGACCTGCCACGTCACCGACGTTGACCCGATGCTTGGGCCCCTTGCCGACAATGGCGGGCCGACGTGGACAATGGCCCTCCTCCCCGGCAGCCCCGCCATCGACGCCGGTGATAACGCCGACGCCCCGGAGTTCGACCAGCGCGGGCCGGGGTTCCCGCGGATTGTGGACGGCACGATTGATATGGGCGCGTTCGAGGTGCAGTCGTCGCCAATTCCGGCACCCGAACATTATTGGTCCGTGCTGTTGACGGCGGATTTGCAGAAGAAGAAGTAATCGTCTGTCTCTGCGGTAATCCGCGAAATCTGTTCTGAAAATTCTAATCAATGTCCCATTCAGGCGACTTTGGGTTCAAGGACAACTTTATGCCCAAGTCGTTGCAGACGTTCCACAAGACGGCGAGTGAGTCGATCGTGGTCGCGGCGTTCAAAATAGTCGGAGCCAAGTTCGCCGTAAACCGTGCCTTTTTTGAGCATATGGTAGACGATTCCTAAAAGCGTATGAGCCAAGGAAACCAGGGCACGTTTGCGGCCTCGGCGCGAGGCCAACGGCCGGTATTGAGCGCTCAGGTAGGTCGTCTTCGGATGGCTGGCTGCGCAAGCGGCGATCGAGGAACTGGGTGTGACGATGGATCAATTCCCTAGCGTAGGGCATTTTGCTTCGTGGGCTGGTCTGTTCTGAAAATAAGGTTGGTCAAGTTGACCTAAGTCGAGACCTCACCGCAATTTTCATGGTTGGTGGGTGACGATAAGTCATGACGACTGCGTTTCATTCGGCGCCTAAGTGCGCAAAAATGTGCTGCATGGCCGGCGCGTAGAAGAGTGCCGCGCTGTAGTGGGTGCAGTCGAACCAAACTATCTTTTGCTCGCCGCTCGCCTTCCACAATGCCACCGTCGCGCTTGGCGGGACAATCTCGTCACGGCTGCCGGCGATGATCAACAGTTTCCGCTCTTTCAAATTGGCCGCGCAGGTTATCGGATCGACGGGGGCGATCATGTCGGCCACCTTCTGTTTGGTGCCGCCCATCGATTCCCAGAGTTTGCGCGGCACGGCGGCTTGCGGATGGTCGTAGAAGGCGTCGACTAAGCCAGCGCCGCCCAACAGGACGACCACACGGCCGAGCCTCGGTTCCATCTCTGCGGTCAACGCCGCCATGAAGCTTCCGAGGCTGGTGCCGAGAATGCCGAGCCTTTTGGGATCGACCTCGGCACGAGACTCCATCCACGCCGCTGCACGTCGCAAGTCGAGGACCGTTTGGCGGACTGCAGTCATGGTTTGCGGAATGTTCGTTGATACCAATCGCAACTTCGTGCCGACCGGCCGCCGTGGACCGTAGTAAGCCATCTGCACGAAGAGTGCGGCGATCTTGTGTTGTGCCAGGTGAGTCGAAATCAGCCGCGAGAGACTCTGGTCGCCGCCGGTGATGTCCAACACGATGGTGCATGGAAATGGGCCTTTCCCAACCGGGCGGTAGTACTCGGCATGGACGGTGTTGTTCTCTGGGTGCGGTGACTCGACCGGCGATGGAAATCGAACGCGGAAGACCTCCACGCCGATGTTCGGCAACGTGTGCTTTGGCTCCATCTCATAAGTGAACGTGTGGTCCTGGAGCCGATAGCGTTCGGGTACGTTCTGTTGATCGCCGGTCACGCGAAACGACACGGTTCCGGTTTCATTTCTCCGTTCTTCGCCAACTCCGAGAAGCGACAGGACGATGCAGAATTTAAGCATGGTCAACCTCGTGAATCGTTCTCGGCACTCTCGGCGTTCTCAGCGGTTAATAACTTACCGCCGAGATCGCGGAGTGCGCAGAGAAAACCGTCGTCAATTAATCATCTGTCGAAATTCTTCGAACAAATAACAACTGTCATGCGGTCCAGCCGACGCCTCTGGATGGTATTGAACACTGAAGATGGGCCAACGCTTGTGCCGCATCCCTTCAAGTGTGCCGTCGTTGAGACTAATGTGTGTCGGCGCCAGGTCGTGCGGCAGTGATTCGGTGCTGATCGCGAAGCCGTGATTCTGCGTCGTGATTTCGACGCGGTTGCTGCGGCGATTCAGCACCGGGTGATTGACGCCGCGGTGGCCAAATTTCAACTTGAAACTCCGAGCGCCCAACGCCAGCCCCAAGAGTTGATGTCCGAGACAGATTCCGAAAATGGGTTTCTTGCCAACCAGCCCGCGTAGCGTTTCCACGGCGTAACCCACCGCCTCGGGATCGCCGGGGCCATTAGACAAAAAGATGCCGTCCGGCCGCAAGGCAAGTACCGCCTCCGCGTTCGTGTTGCCCGGCACCACCGTGACGCGGCAACCGATTTGCACCAGGCAACGAAGGATGTTCCATTTCATGCCGTAGTCGATGGCCACGACATGACGGTCGAGGGGCCGTAACGGCAGCGGTTGCGAGGCGAACGGCGACACAAAACCTTCCGTCCATGTGAAGGATTTCTCCGGAATCACTTCGCGCACAAGGTCTCGGCCGACAATGCTCGGCCGTGAACCCGCCTTTTGCACCAGCGAGTTGTCATCCAAATCGATTGTTGACAGCACTCCCGTCATGGCGCCGCGAACCCGAAGCCGCCGAACCAAGGCTCGGGTGTCGATCCCTTCGAGACCGATGATGCCGTGTTCCGCAAGATACGCGTCCAGACTTCCCGACGCACGGAAGTTGCTCGGAATGCGGCTGAGTTCCCGGACGATGAAGCCATCGACTTGCGGGCGGCGTGATTCGCGATCGTCCGCATTCACGCCGTAGTTCCCGATGAGCGGATACGTCATCGTGACGATCTGTCCCCGGTAGGAGGGATCGGTGAGCACTTCCTGGTAGCCGGTCATGCTCGTGTTGAAAACAACTTCGCCAAAAGTCTCGCCGGTGGCGCCGAACGCTCGACCGGTATAGACCGTGCCGTCTTCGAGTGCCAGTTTGGCCGGGGTGTTCGCCATTGATGGATTTGTGGTCCCAACGGAAGTCCAAATTCCACTTAATGTAGCAAGCGGAGAAGGCCCGGCCAACGGTACATTGGACACAAGTACAGCTTGAGCGGCAGCTGCCGACGATTATAATCCCCGCGGCGGCGCATTCGGAGATAATTCAGCCCGTTGCAAGGAGGCAACGCCATGAGCAAGACGCTCAATCTCGTTACCCATCTTTTGGATCGCTCCCGGTACTTGCGGGACGTTGGCCGCGATCATGACGCAAACCAACTATTAAGCCGCCTCTCCCGGTTTCAGGAGCTTCCGCGAGCCGTTGCGGAAGAGACCTGCACCCACCTTGCCGAGTCATACTTGGAACAACACAAATACCGCAAAGCGCACCGCTTATTGACTGCCGCTTTGGCACAGGCGCCGAACAACGCGCGGCATCACTATCTGTTGGCACGCACATTTTCCGAAGCGGATGACGGTAAAACGGAACGCGCTTTGGAGCACTTCCGTAAGTCACTGGAACTTAATCCTGACCAATCGGATTGCCTGAGCGATTGTGGGTTGGTGTGCATCCAGGTCGGCCAGATCGACGAGGGCTTGGGATACTTGCGTCGTGCCGTCGAGTTATCCCCTCACGATCCGCAGACGGTAGAGAACCTAGCTGAGGGCCTCGAACAAGTGGAACGGTTTGACGAAGCCCAACAAATAATTCAAGCAGCCCTATTCCGGAATTCACGTGACGTGCGCTTCCGACGACTGTGGGAAGACCATCAATTCCAACGGCTCTACCGCGAACAAACTGCCTGCAAAACTCACGAAGCCTGGGATGCCGAACGCGGGCCTGCCGTGCTGCCCTTCATTCGTCCGGCGCTTAAGATCGTGCGGCATGACGCGGCGGCCCAACACGCTCCCCACAGCGGCCGAAGGATGGGCATGTCCCAGCGGCAAGCACGGTAGACCAGTTTTCAGCTTGGCGTGGCCCTGGGTGCCATGCCCATCGCTTTGGATGGGCATGCTCACGCAAAGCCGCGAGCATGGCACGCAAGCGCCCCTAGCCTACTGCTTGGGCCGAAACGCCTTGACGACGCCTTCGTTCGTCGTGAGGTACGGCCCCTCGATCAAGTCGATGCAGTACGGAATGGCCGGAAAGACTGCCAGAAGGCATTCCCGGATGGCGCTCGGCTTTCCGGGGAGATTCACAATTAACGAGCGGCCGCGGATGCCGGCGATTTGACGGGACAGAATCGCGGTCGGCACCGCCTTGAGCGACACCGTCCGCATCATTTCTCCGAAACCGTCGAGTAGCTTTTCACAGACCGCTGCGGTGGCCTCCGGTGTGACGTCACGCCGTGCAGGTCCTGTGCCGCCCGTCGTCACGACGAGGCTGCAATTCTCGGTGTCGCATAACTCGGTAAGCGTCTGTTCGATCAGCGGTTGGTCATCGGCAATAACACGCCGAACGGGTTCCCACTCGCAGGTGAGGATTTCGGTCAGGCACTCGCGGATGGCGGGCCCACCGAGGTCTTCATATTCACCTCGGCTAGCGCGGTCGGACACGGTAACGATGCCGATGCGAGTGCTCATGGCAACCGCATTATATTGCTCCAACGAACAAACGCAGATTTCGCAGATTTACGCAGAGAGAGTTCTGCGATAATCTGCGAAATCTGCGTTTGATCAGTTTTTGCCTTACGGCGCCAAGTCTCTTGTGAATTGCAGAGTGGCCTCCTCGTTCTCACACACGTAGGAGTGCAAGTGGTCCTTGTCGATGTACACCACTTCGATCCGCGGCCGACGGCAGCGGAACGGGAACGGGTAACCGCTCTCGATGGTTTCCGTGTAATAGATCGTCGCCTTCCAGTGGCAGTGATGCAACTGGGCTGGCCCGACGAGCGGGAAGAACCGCGGCGGATCGATGCGGTCCACCAGCTTTTCGGTCACGATCTGGATGTCATCGCGGAATTCTTCGTAGATGTATGGGATGCCGCGCGTGACGTGTATCATGGCTCGCAAGATCATGGACTGGTCCGGCGGATCCTCACACGCCGGCGCCGGATACCCGGCCCGAATCGGCGGCATGATGGGCGTCCGCCAATCATTCTTGTGGCAGTATTTCTCTTCCATCCGCTCGGTGACCCACGGGAAGACCGGAATCGGCGTGGCCAGGCCGAGCGTGTACGGGCTGCAACCGCCTAATCCGACAGTCGCCACCACTCCGGCCAGAAAGAGCAGAGTTCTTGCCTTTCCCATCCGCCGATCCCCCTTCTCACGATGAGCGGACCGAAGCGATAGGCTCCGCGCCCGCAGTCAACCTTTGGACAATATCGACCTCCGATCTTGCGGACTTTAACGGTTCGCCGGTTCGTGGCGAATGCGCGCGTCGTGAGGGGGGCGTGGCAGGGTGGGCAAAACGGGCGGCCTCCGATGTCGGAGGAGTAACTACGGGAAAACGGTTGCAATCGCGATCCGCGTAGTCGATAATCTGCCCATTCCGCTGAGCAGTGTTTCCGACGCCCAATCAACTTCGGCACCAAGTGTTGGGCCTAACCCAGGAGGCAGAAATGCGCAAGCTTCAAGGCCAGTGGTTTCAAACTCCTCGATCCAAGAAGCGCCACCCGCGGCTATACCGGCCGTTGTTGGAGCTGCTGGAACGGCGGATCGTCTTCGCCTCGGACTTCGGGGACGCGCCGCTGCCGTACAAGACGCTCCTGGCCGAGGGCGGAGCCGAGCACGTGGCCACCGGTCCCACGCTGGGCGCGACTCGCGACACGGAAGCCGACGGCCTGCACTCGACCGGTGCCAACGGCGACGACACGGCAGGTACCGACGACGAAGACGGCGTGACCTTCGGGACGATCCGAGCCGGCGCGCTGGGGGCCACGGCGACGGTAAACGTGCAGGGCGGCTCGGCGAAGTTGGATGCGTGGATTGATTTCAACGGCGACGGCGCGTGGGGCGGGCCGGGGGAGCATATCGCCGATCGGGTGGCGATGGTTACGGGAAACAACACGTTCTCGTTCGACGTGCCGAGTTCGGCCGCGGACGGGACGACCTATGCCCGGTTCCGGCTGAGTACCGCAGGCAATCTCGGTGTGGGCAGTGTCGCGGTTGATGGCGAGGTGGAGGACCATTCCGTAACGATCAAGCCGCCGAAGCCCGCCTGCGGCTGCTTCACGGCGAAGGATGTTAACTATCCCGCCAGCGGGGCGCGGAGCGTGTATGCGACAGACGTGGACGGCGACGGCGACACCGACGTCCTCTCCGCGTCCTGGAATGATGGTATGATGACAAGATCGCTTGGTACGAGAACGACGGCAGCCAAAACTTCAGCGCCCACACCATCAGCACCGCCGCGGACGGGGCCCAGAGCGTGTATGCGGCGGACGTGGACGGCGACGGCGACACCGACGTCCTCTCCGCGTCGGTCAATGACAGCAAGATTGCCTGGTACGAGAATGACGGCAGCCAGAACTTTACCGCCCACCCGATCACCACCGCCGCCAACATCGCCCTCAGTGTGTATGCGACGGACGTGGACGGCGATGGCGACACCGACGTCCTCTTCGGGTCTGCTGGGGACGACAAGATCGCCTGGTACGAAAACGACGGCAGCCAAAACTTCAGCGCCCACACCATCAGCACCGCCGCGGACGGGGCCCAGAGCGTGTATGCGGCGGACGTGGACGGCGATGGCGACACCGACGTCCTCTCCGCTTCAAGCAATGACGACGAAATCGCCTGGTACGAGAACGACGGCAGCCAAAACTTCAGCGCCCACACCATCAGCACCGCCGCGGACGGGGCCCAGAGCGTGTATGCGGTGGACGTGGACGGCGATGGCGACACCGACGTCCTCTCCGCCTCAAGCAATGACGACGAAATCGCCTGGTACGAGAACGACGGCAACCAGAACTTCACCGCCCACACCATCACCACCGCCGCCAATGGGGCCCAGAGCGTATATGCGGCGGACGTCGACGGCGACGGCGACACCGACGTCCTCTCCGCGTCCTGGCATGACGACAAGATTGCCTGGTACGAAAACGACGGCAACCAGAACTTCACCGCCCACACCATCACCACCGCCGCCAATGGGGCCCAGAGCGTATATGCGGCGGACGTCGACGGCGACGGCGACATCGACGTCCTCTCCGGATCTTTTTATCCCCGCAGGATCGCCTGGTTCGAAAACGACGGCAACCAGAACTTTATTGGCCATAAAATAGGCAGCCTGGACGCGACCCATAGCGTATATGCGGCGGACGTGGACGGCGACGGCGACACCGATGTCCTCTCCGCGTCGAGCTCCAAGATCGCCTGGTACGAAAACGACGGCAGCCAGAACTTCACGGCCCAAATGATTAGCACATCAATCGGGGCCAGGAGCGTGTATGCGGCGGACGTAGACGGCGACGGCGACCTCGACGTCCTATCCGCCGCTACCCAGACGATCACCTGGTACGAGAACAAGAACCGCGTCAAATCGCCTGGCGGTCCACAGGCCGATCCTGTCGGCCCTCCCATCGTGCCGATTCCTCCGCCGCCCGGGCCAGGGATAACGACACCTCGCGCTAACGCCGCGACGCTCGCCGAACCAACGGGGCGAACGTCGAGCCGTCAGGCCGACGTGGACGACGCAACGACATACCACCTCGCCGAAATCCCACGTTCCATCAAACGACTGGCAGCGTCAAAACCGCCGGATGTCACGCCCGATGCTTTGCGCCTGTTGGATGCCGTCTTCGCCAGTAACATAAGGTGATGCCAGCGCATCGCGTTGACAAACGAAATCAACGGTGCGAGCCGCTGTCGGTGCGTCTGCACATGTTAGGGAAATCACCATGCGAACTTTGATCTCCTTGATTCTGTGTCTGTTTTGTGCTGCTTCCCTCGTAGGAGCTCAGACTGACGACGGCAAACCCAAGGACAACCCGAAAGACCCGGCGAAGAAAGTCGACGGCGAGCGGCTTCCAGGTGGTCAGGTCGTCGATGTCATCACGGTGGGGCCCGACGGATTCGGCGGCGGTGTAGCGAGAGAACGCAAACTGGTGAAACAGTTCGACAAGGACCGCGACGGGCGGTTGAATTCCGAAGAGCGGCAGGCGGCGCGCGAGTTTCTCAAGAAGGATCGGGCATCTCAACCGCGCGGAGGGTTTGGCAGAGGCCCGCGCAGCTTCATGGCGAACTCGCTCACGAAACCCGTGTTGGACGCCGCCGACAAGGACAAGGATGGAAAGTTGAGCAACGCTGAGCTAACCGCGGGTGCCAAGGCATTCTTCTCGGCATGCGATAAAGAGAAGACCGGGACAACCGATGAGGCGCAAATCGCCGCCGTCTTGAAAGAACTACTGCCGGCGCCGCTGGCCCGCCCCGATGGTCCACCGGGTGACGCGCCTCGGCCGATTCCGGGTCGTGCGCTGCCCGTCCTGCCGGCATATCCGCCAGCCCAATTGTGCGTCGGGCCGATGAGAATAAGGATGGCAAGGTGACTTTGGCCGAACTCACAACCGCCGCCGAGACACTGTTCAAGGAAATCGATCTAGACAAAGACGGCAACTTAAACGAGACGGAACTTGGCGTCGCCGCCCCGCTGTTGTCTACGGGCCAGGGCATGTTTGTCACGATGGGCGGTCCCGGTATGGAACGAGAGCCGGGCAAGCCTGGACCTCGTGTAACACCGGCCGACGTCAAGAATTATCCGAATGCGACTCTCTATGAACCCGGCGTGCTTCGCACGCTCTTCCTGGAATTCGAAAGCAAAGATTGGGAAACCGAGCTCGCTGAATTCAAGAACACGGATGTGGAGGTCCCTGCGACTTTGACCGTCGATGGCAAGACCTACCCGAATGTCGGCGTCCACTTCCGCGGCATGTCGTCGTTCGGAATGGCGCCGGCCGGCTCCAAACGGTCGCTCAATCTAAAGCTCGACTTCGTCGATCCGAAGCAGCGTTTGTATGGCTACAGAACTCTCAACCTGTTGAATTCAGCCAGTGATCCTTCTTTCCTGAGCACGGTGATCTACTCGCACATCGCCCGGAAGTATATCCCCGCGCCCAATGCCAATCTCGCCAAGGTGGTAATCAACGGAGAAAGCTGGGGCATCTACGCCAATGCTCAGCAATTCAACAACGAGTTCATCGCCGAGCATTTCAAGAACACCAAAGGAGCGCGTTGGAAGGTCCCGGTCGGCGGCGGAGGTCTTGACTACCTCGGCGACAATCTCGACGAATACAAACGCCGGTATGAAATCAAATCCGCTGACAACGAAAAATCGTGGAAAGCACTGATCGAACTTTGCCGGGTTCTGAGCAAGACGCCGCTCGATCAATTGGAAGAAGCGCTGAAGCCGATTCTGAACATTGACGAAGTCCTTTGGTTCTTAGCCCTGGACGTGGCATTGATCAACAACGACGGCTATTGGACTCGGGCGAGTGATTACTGCATTTTTCTGGATGAGAAAGGGAAGTTTCACCTCATTCCACATGACATGAATGAAACCTTTCAATCGGCCATGAGTTTTATGATGATGCCCGGCGGTCGTCGACCAGGTGGGAGACCGGGAGGGCCCCCTGCAGACCAACCGGGCGGCGCCCTACCACAGGCGCGCCTCCCGGGCGGACAGGCAATGCCGCCACGTGGACCTGGACTGGAGCTCGATCCGTTGGTGGCGTTGGACGATCCAAGCAAGCCATTGCGGAGCCGCCTCCTGGCGGTACCAAGTCTACGTACCCGTTATCTTCAAAACGTACGGACGATTGCGACGGATTGGCTGGACTGGAAGAATCTCGGCCCGGTCGTCGAGCAGTACCGGACACTGGTGGAAAAGGAAGTTGAGATCGACACCCGCAAACTGGCATCGACGGCCGCGTTCAAGAGGGCCGTCAGCGACTCAACGGAAGCACAACCGGAAACCCCCGGGCGACGACCGAGTCAGAGTCTTCGGACGTTCGCCGATCAGCGGCGGAAATATCTTTTGAATCACCCGGAGATCAAGAAGCTCGCGCAGCCCGATTAACCACAAAGACACAAAGTGCACGAAGAAGACTCAAGACATTGCCACTTCTTTGTGTTGTTTGTGTCTTGGTGGTGAGCTAGAGGCGATTTTCAGATGCCAGACTGGTTATTATCACCCGCACAAAACGGCACGGACCTGTCGCTCCCCGAAATTGCGGGCCGGCTCGTTGCGGCGTTCGCTCTGGGGTGCATCGTCGCGGCCATTTATGCAGTCACCAGACGTCGCGATAAGGGTGAGACGGCGGGGTTCGTCGCCACCCTTGTCTTGCTCACCATTCTGATTTCGATGGTGACCATGGTTATTGGAAACAGCGTCGCGCGTGCCTTCAGTCTCGTCGGGGCGCTGGCCATTGTTCGTTTTCGAACGGTGGTGCAGGACACGCGCGACACCGCCTTTGTCATCTTCGCCGTCGTCGTGGGAATGGCGGCCGGCGCCGGTTACTTCATCGTTCCCTTGATCGGCATTCCAGTTATCGCCGTCGCCGCGGCAATATTTCGACCGGGTGGATACGGACCATCACGAAGTCTCAACAGCGGCACGCTCACCGTCCGGCTCGACATCGGCCGCGATCCACACCCTATTGTCGATGCGTGCTTCGAAAAGCACCTCTCGAAGTATCGCCTTGTCGCCACCGGCAGCGCACGGCAAGGAACAGCACTCGAACTAAAGTACACGGCCAACCTGCGGCATACCGGCGCGGCGATTGACCTCATCAATGAAATGAAACAAATGGCAGGCGTGCAGAGCGTCGAATTCCGACATCGACAATCATGAAACTGGACCCACTTCGAACGCTCCGATGGTTAGGCATCGTCGTGGCAACCTTCGCCTTCGTGGCGTCCTCTAACGCCGCGATCAAGCGCACACCGCCCGTGGAAGCCAAGGACCACCCGGAAGCGGTCCTCATTACGGCCCGTGATTCACTCACCAATGAAACGGCCAGATCGACAGGCGTGCTCATCGCAGCCAACGTGGTGTTGACGGCGGCACACGGCATCAACCGCTTCGATACATGGGAAATCACGGCGCCGTACGCCAAGAAGGCGCCGATTACCGTTTCCACACGGTCCGCGAAAGTTCATCCGGATTTTCAGCGCGATCCAATACCCAACGACATCGGCGTGCTGTTTCTTGCCGACAAGATCGACATTGGCCGGGGTTTTCCAGCGCTGCACGACGGCGAACTATTCCCCATCGATTCCAAACTTCTGGTCGTCGGCCGAGTGACGAACGGCAAAGTGTCGGGTGACCGCCTCTACAAGGGACTCGCGGAGGTGGTGCCGTTCCCGGGCAACACCAATGTGTACGGCGGTCTGCCGCAAACCGTCGAGGAAGGCGACTCGGGCGGGCCGGTGTATCTCGCAGGCAAAGAGGACAAACTAATCGGCCTTGTCAGCGGCCACCTCGGCGCCGGCCGAGCCAACGTCAAGACGGACGCGTTTACTCCTATCAATCGCCGCAATCGCGCCTGGATCATGCGCCAGGTTGAACAGGCTGTGGCAAAGTAACGTGCGGCCCTTTTTTCTAGTTGCAAACGGCAGGACGCGGGAGTATTGTTGCGGTTGTCCGGCGCTATCCTTCCCGATCGTTTTCCCCGTTGAAAGGATGCGATCATGAATTCGCCACGTCGTGCATTCACCTTGATCGAATTGTTGGTCGTCATCGCCATCATTGGAATCCTAATTGCGTTACTGTTGCCCGCCGTGCAAAAGGTGCGCGACGCCGCGAACCGGACCCGGTGCGGCAATGCCATGAAACAAATCGGCCTCGCGCTCCACAACTACCACGACACCCATAGGGTGTTCCCGCCCGGGTTCCAGAACCCGAACGAGAAACCCTACAGCCAACCACCGAACCAAGGTTGGCACCCGTATTGGAGCTGGATGGCCTTTTTCATGACCTACCACGAACAAGGCAACCTTTACAAGCAAGCCGACGACTGGGCTCATTTATCGAAGAGCAACAGCGACTACGAATACTGGCCGTGGGGCGATTACTGGCAAAACTTTTCCACGGCGAAGCCGAATCCAGCGCTTTCTACCTTGCAATACATTTTGCAATGCCCTTCTGACAATCGGGTGCTATTGTCGAACAAGGTCGTCGGGGAGATTAACGGACCGTACACGTTGACAGTGGCGTTCACGACATTCTTGGGCGTAAGCGGCCTCCAGTACGAAATTGATTACACCAAGCACACGGGCATGTTCTATCCGATGTCCAAGGTGAGAATCGAACAAGTTACCGACGGACTTAGCAACACCCTCATGGTCGGCGAACGTCCTCCGAGCGAGGACCTGGAGTTCGGCTGGTGGTTTGCGGACTGCGGGCAAACCGTGAGCGGCAAATGCGTCGGTTCCAGCGGCGTTGTCCTTGGTGTCAAGGATATAAACAAGACTTATCCCACGAAAGATTGCACAACCGGCCCTTACACATTCCAAGCCGGATCACTCGTGAACAATTGCGACCAGTTCCATTTCTGGAGCCTGCACCCCAACGGCGCGAACTTCCTGATCGGCGACGCTTCCGTGCGCTTCATTCCGTATAACGCGGCCAACGTCTTGCCGGCGCTGGCGACTCGGAGCGGCGGCGAGCCGGCGCAACTACCATGATCGTCATTTGACTGGATTCGCGCAATATCCTAAGTTTGCTGCGCTAGGCGGAGCGAGGAGCAGATGAGGGGTCGGAATGCGCGAATCGACCGATATATGCGCCAAGAAGCGGACCGGCAAACCACCATTGATCGTCGCACAGCAGTACGATATCTCAACGAACACATTGCTTTCACGTATTCACTTGGTAAGTCGCGGGACGTGTGCGTCGGCGCCAAAGTTCACGATATCTCCTGCGATGGAATCGGCTTGATTGTGAACGAACCGTTGAAGACAGGCATGATCCTCAATATCGAACTTCACAGCAAGTTAAAGCGCGTGCCGTGCTTTCTTCTTGCCCGTGTGATGTGGTCCGGCGAGCGCCCCGACGGCACGGTCATGGCCGGCTGTCAATTCTCCCGTTCGTTAAGCGAACAGGAACTCGTCGAACTTCTTTAAGCCCACGGGTTGCAACCCGTGGGCTTATCCCAGCGAATGCACGTAACCGCGCGGTTCAAGCGCACGCCGCACGCAATTCTCTTCCAGCCAGAGACCATCGTCGACACACTCTCCGATTGCTACCAGTTGCAATCCGTTGATGGGCTGCGTTTCGATCAGCCGGCGTCCGTCCTCCGGCGAGACGGCGAACGCAAGTTCAAAATCCTCACCGTCGCCCAACGCATGTTCGAGCGGCGGAACTCCGTCGCTGAGGAACTGGGTTTCGCCGGAAATCGGAATGGACTCGGCACGCACGACCGCTCCGCAGCGACTTTCTCTGCAGATGTGGAATATGTCGGCCGCCAAGCCATCGCTGATATTGATCATGGCATGAAGCTCGACGGCCTCATGGAGTTGGATCGCCTCACGGACGCGCGGCGTAAAGGTCAGGTGTTTGCCGCAGATGCTGCCGCCGACCGGTCCGGTCACGCACAGCCAATCACCGGGGCGCGCGCCGCTTCGTTGAACGGGTCCACGCCCGGTTGGCTCGCCCATCAGCGTCACCGAAATCACCAGCGGTCCATCCCAACTATTGGTGTCACCGCCGATAATCGCCGTCTCATACTCGTCCGCAAGCTGTCGCACCCCGAGATAGATTTCTTCGGCAATGGTCCGACCGCCGTTGCGCGGCAAGGCGACGCTGATCAATGCCGCGACCGGCCGCCCCGCCATCGCCGCCATGTCGCTGAGATTCACCGCCAGCGCTTTTCGCCCTACGAGTCGGGCGCCGACTTCCGTCAAACGAAAATCGATCCCATCCATGAGCATATCGGTCGTGACGAGAGACGTTCCGTTGGCTCCGACGCGTAATGCCGCCGCATCGTCTCCGGGGCCGATCAGTACACGAGAATCCATCGGCGTTCGTTGTCGCAACCAATCTATGAATGCAAACTCGTCTCTCGTGGTGTGCATTTGACAATCTAGCGTCAATCCCGGCGACTGCGCAACCGCTGGTACCGTAAGCGCTTTGGTGATGCACAGGCGTTAGACACGTTCGGCCGTGGAGATCGTATCGCATTACGGCCGGCAAGGTTGCGCTTCTTATTGTAGAATTCTCGCAGAGCGATTGCGCCTACTTCCGAACGCCCGGAGAGATTTCATGAATGAAGCCAACCTCGAGGTTACGCCGGTCACCGGTCTACCGATTCCCGGTCCGCATTCGCCGGTGATTCGCGTTTTCGGTGATCTGCGTTTGCGCACCGCGGGTGATCTGTTGGCACTCTCGTATTGCTCCCCAGAGTGGATCGCGTCGGTGGAAGAGCCTGGCATCCTGCGGCGGTGGCACGCGAAGACGGGTCAGCCGGAAACTTCGGTGTTTCTCAGCGACCTCGAAACCGTGTGGGCGTTTTGCCCTGAAGGGAAAGCTATTGTCACCGCAAGCGACGAAGTTTCAGTCTGGGATGTCGCCAGCGGTGACATGATCACATCGCTGATGATGCCGTCCTGGGTTACGGCCGTCGCGGTGCGAAGGATCCCCGCATTGATCGCGACCGGCCACGACGACGGTGTCGTTCGGTTGTGGGATCCCGCCGGACACCGATTAGTACGTGAAGTAGCCGGCCATGATCGGCCCATTTCTGCGATAGCTTTCAGTCCCGATGGTCACCAAATCGCGACCGCAGCAGAAGACCGCCTCATTTGTATTTGGGACCTTGCGTCCGGACGACAACTCGGAACACTCGGGCGCCACTCGGACCACATCGGAAGTCTCATTTGGCACCCCGGCGAACGGATGTTGATTTCGGCGGCGTGGGATCGGACTGCGAGAGTTTGGGACACGGAAACATTCGAGCCGGTCATGCTCTTGAATGCGCACGCCGACCAGGTGATAGCAATGGCCCTTAGCGCGGATGGATCGTTACTTGCATGTGCCGATTCGGCGCCGTCGGTGCATTTGTGGGACATGAATAGCTTCCAAGAAGTGGCCGTGTTGACGGACTTCGCCGACGAAGTGCGTTGCCTTGCGTTTAGCCCGGACGGGAAGCAACTGGCGACCGGCGGCGTGGGTGGCTTGATCTCACTTTGGGATCCACGCGCAGGTTTGCTTTTGTCCGATGCGCATCACCCAACGCCGAAGCGCGTCCACTTGGCCGTTCCGCACGGTTCCGAACAAGTCATGTGTGCCTTCGGCGACAAGACGTTGCGCACGTGGAGCATTGCCAGCGGAGAGTCGTGCAGTCGTCTTGCCGACGGCGGGCGCGTGGACGCCTTCTCCGTCAGTCCTGATGGCCGTTTGCTGGCGGTGGGCAGCGAGAACAACGTGGTGCTGCGCGATGCCCGCACCGGCGAATTCCGTTCCACTCTCAACGGGCAGCACGGACGCATCGGCGCGATTGCGTTTGCCCCAGACTCCGTAACGCTGGCTTGTGCCAACGCCGACAACGGCACTGTCCGTTTATGGGACGTTCGAACGGCGGAAGCTGTTTGGACGATTCCCATCGCCGCCGACAGTTGCATGCTGGAAGCGCTGTCGTTTCATCCGCGCGGCCATCTGCTGGCGGTGGGCGGCATCGACTGGCTAGCGACCGGCGGTTCCGACGGCGCCGTATGCGTTTGGGATGTGGAAAAGCGTACGTCAACGGCCATCTTCAACCGAGGGGCAACGGCGTTGGTCTTTCATCCCGGCGGCCGCTGGTTGGCGTCGACCTCCATCGACCGAGTGGTGCACCTTTGGGACCTTGACTCCCGGCAACTCATTCGCTGCCTCGGCGATCACGGCGATTTGGTCAACGCTGTGGCCTTTAGCCCCGACGGCCGGTGTCTGGTGTCCGCCAGCGACGATCGCATGGTACACGTGTGGGACGTCGAGACCGGAGATCAGATCGCCATTCACTGCCTGGATACCGCCGCCAAGGCGATGGCCTTCTCATCGGATGGCCGCTTCTTGTTCAGCGGCAACAGCAATTCAACCAGTTATCAAATTGATTTCGCACGGCTTCTCGACGAATGTGTCGTTTGACCGTCGCCAAACAAATTGCCTCCACTCGGCGGATCGCGATAAAATAACTTGCCGAGATGATCGTCCCTTCTCAACGGAGTCCCGGTGGAAGCTGTTGCCGATCCTCACGACTTGACCGGTCAAACCATTGGCGATTATCGCGTGATTCGCTTGCTCGGCGAAGGCGGGATGGGTCAGGTCTATTTGTGCGAACAGCTTTCGCTGAAGCGGCCGATCGCCCTGAAGATTCTCAAGCCGGAGCTTGCCGCCAATGCTGCGGCGTTGCAACGCTTCAAAGCCGAAGCCGAAGCCGTCGCGAAAGCCAGCCATCCGAATATCGTGCAGGTCTACGCCATCGGCGAGTTGAACGGCCTGCCCTTCATGGCCCTCGAGTATGTCGAAGGTTTCACGCTACGCGATTACTTGACGAAAAAGGGGCCGCCTTCGGTCGCATTGGCGTTGAGTTTCATTCGTCAAGGCGCAGCTGCCCTCCAACGTGCCGCGGAGCTTGGCATCATTCATCGAGACATCAAGCCGGAGAACATCCTGCTCACGCGCCGCGGCACGGTGAAGATCGCCGATTTTGGGCTTTCCCGAGTACTGACGACCAGCCAACCCGCGTTGAACCTGACTCAGACCGGTGTGACCATGGGCACGCCGCTTTACATGAGCCCGGAACAGGTGCAGGGAAAAACACTCGATCCGCGTAGCGACATCTATTCATTCGGCGTCACCTGCTACCACATGCTCACGGGGAACCCGCCCTTCCGGGGTCAGACCGCCTTCGAGATCGCGTTGCAGCATGTACAGACGCCGCCGCAACCGCTCGAACAAGTACGCCCGGACTTGTCCGCTGAATTGTGTGCCGTCGTGCACAAGATGATGGCCAAGAACCCGGACGAGCGCTACCAAACCGCACGTGAACTTTTACAGGACGCCGCACGGCTACGTGAAAAGCTCGGCGGGGCCGCGGGGCAGCCGGAGACACTGCCCGACCTGGTTACCGTGCCCCGCGTCGCGGCAAAGCCGCGGGTTCGACAGCCCATCCCGATGAAATGGTGGATCGGCGGGTCGCTGCTGCTTGCCCTTGCGTCGGGCGCCGTCGCCGGTTGGATTACCCGCCCGACGGCAACCGATGCGCCGGTGACGCAGGAAGACGAAACGCCAATCGCAGTGCCGCCGCCAATCCCTGCTGCACAGCAACGGGAACAGTTGCTTTGGGCTGATCTGCGAGAGTCCGCCGGGCGTCCGGGCACGCCTCGGCTGCAAGCCGTTAAGCCGGCAATCCTTCTTGCGATTGGCTATTTCGACCAAGGAAAGTTGGCAGACGCAGATCGCCTTTTCGTCTGGCTTGTGGAGCCGAACCAAGCCCGGGAATTTCAAACCATAGGCCGGCTCGGCCAAGCTATGGTCCTCGCGCTTCGGAACCAGGCCTCCGAATCGATTACTCTATTTCAGCAGCTATGCACGGGGAAGGATGCGCCGATTTATCGAGTGGCGCCCACGCTGAATAAACACCCGGCTTTTCTGAAATGGGTCGATAAGGCTCTCGACTTCAACGCCGCCAACCTGTCGGCCGTAAGCAAACCGTTGCCACCGGAGTTGGAAGCGCTGCGAAAGGCGCGGCCGTTGCCAACCAAGCCGGGAAAATCAGGATAGGATTTAGCCGCGGTTCGAAGAACTAGGGTGGCACGCCCTGAGTCTTCGAAGGGCGTGGTTGCGTGGTTCGCAATGCACGCCCTTCGAAGACTCCGGGCGTGCCACACCACCCGAAGATCTAGCGTTGACAGTACACTAGTTCTTCTTCAACTTTTCCAAAGCATCCTTGCTCACGTCGCCCTTAATCGTTACCAAGTTCTCTTTGGCTTCGACCTTGAGCACATTGATGAGGCCCGCCAGAGGCTCTAGTTCCTTTTGCTGCTGCGCGAAAATCGCGACGAATTGCTTTCCCTGTTCAAGTGCCTGTTGCAACAACTCGGAGAGTCCTTTGGCCGATTCCGCGTCTTTGGTGGTGATGACGAAGCTGGTCTTGATGTCATCGCCGAGGATGACGCCGCCGTTGATGTTCTCAACCTTGTCACCGAACGGAATGCCGTTTCCGAGCGCGCTGCCGAGCATCACGACCGAAAGGCTTTGACTCGGATTGGACTTCGCCAGCAGGCCCTGAAGATCCTTCTTGACTTCGCTCTTCTTCTTGCCGGCCTTGATTTCGAATGCGTCGGCGACGTCGCTCTGCTTCATGCCGGCCACAATCGTGTTGCCGTCGACGAGCGCCATGAAGAGCGGTTTTTGCTGTCCGGGAACATTGGCTTCATAGATCGCCTGGCCGTTTACCATGTGAGTCTTGACGTTGTCTTTTTCTTTATCGGCCAGCGCCTTGAACTTGGCCGTGTCGAACTTGCCGCGAGCTACGATCACGACCTGCTCGTTGTCCTCGACGCCGGCCGCGCCGATGGTGATGCTGTCGAGATCCTTGAACGGATCAAAACCCAATGCGGTCAAGCGCTTCGTGGCTTCGGCGTTCGACTTGATTTGTTCCTGGAGCTTCGGCAGGTCCTTCTTTACGAGCGGGCACTCAAGCATCTGCTTGACGTTCACCGTGATTACCGCCTGGGTGTTGGCGGGGAGAAAGCCGCTGCCGGCGACCTTGTCCTGAGCGGCGACGACGGACGGAAGGCCACCCAAAAGGCCCAAAACAAACAAAGTGGTTAGAAAGCGTCGTTGCATCGAACTACAACCTCCAAATAAACGGTGTTGGGTGCAAAATCGAGCCCGGGCGCATACCGCGCGCAGGAAGCATTAATTTACGCGGCTGATGAGACACTTCAAGTAGCGGGACTCCGGGCAGCTGACCGAAACGGGGTGATCAGCTGCTTGTCCGCGCCGCTCGAGGATCTGAATTCGTCGTTTCTCATCGGTGGCGAGTTGTGACAACAGCGCTTCCAACATCTCGTCCGAAATCAATCCTGAACAGCAGGACGTCACGAGGATTCCGTCCGAATCGAGGAGTCGGAGCGCGAGGGTATGCAATCGGCGATAGCCGTTGAGTGCATCGTCCACGGCCGAACGACTGCGAGCAAACTTCGGTGGATCGAGGATGACGAGTCCAAACTTCCGACCCGCGCCAACCAATTCGTCGAGCTTGGCGAAAACATCGCCGCGTGCGAATGATGCCTGCGATAAACCGTTCAGCCGCGCATTCTCACACGCCAACGCCAGGGCGGGTTCCGAAACATTGATGCCCAATACTTCGACGGCGTGGGACTTGGCGGCGTGCAGGCCGAAACCGCCCGTGTAGCAAAACCCGTCAAGGACGGTCCGACCGGCGGCATACGACGCGACGGCGAGCCGGTTGTCGCGCTGGTCGAGATAGAAACCCGTTTTTTGTCCTTCCGTCAGATGAACGAGAAATCTCAAACCACCATCGTCGATGGTGATGGGATCGGTTGGCACATTGCCGCGCAACGGTCCGTCGTACAATTCCAGCCCTTCCATTTGGCCGATGCCACGCTCCGTGCGGAGGTAGATTCCTTCAGGTTGCAGCATCTCCTGCAAGATGTCGGCGACCATCTCACGTCGTTGTGCAAGTCCGAGGGATGTAAATTGCACCACCAACCATCGGTCGTAGCAATCGACGATGCAACCCGAAAGCCCATCCGCCTCACTGAACACAACGCGATACGCTCTTTCCGGACCTCCGAGATTCAGAATCGCGTGCCGCAGATGGACAGCGTCGGCAATCCGTGCCCGGAAAAACTCTCTTTCGAGTGAGACGTCAGGCAACCAACTGTAGAGCCGAACTCGGATCTTGCTCTTGGAATTGTAAAGACCGCGGGCAATGAAATGTTCGGCGTGGGAGACGAGTTCAACTTCGTCGCCGTCTTGTGGGTCGCCTTCAATCCGCGATATGGCGCCGGCGAAAACCCACGGATGCCGGCCATAGAACGGTCGTGCCCGGCGAGGTTGCAGCACGACGCGCGGCAGCGTCACGAATCGCCTCCGCGCTCGACGCCGTCGATGTAGGCCAGGGCTCGGTCGAGCTCCTTTTTCATAAGCCGGCTCTTCAACACCGAGCGAACGCGCAGCAGAAGCTCCGTCTTATTGATCGGCTTCGTCAGAAAGTCATCCGTCCCCGCATCGACGGCTCGCTCAACATCGCTCGGTTGGTCGAGCGCCGTGACCATGAGGACGCCGATGTCTCGCGTTGCTGGGTTGGAACGGAGGCGCTTGCACACCTCGAACCCGCTAATCTTCGGCATCATGATGTCGAGGAGGATGAGATCAGGCTGCCATTGCTCGACGGTGCGCAGCGTCTGATCGCCATCGGCCGCCGTGCGCGTCTCGTAATCGGACTCGCCGAGATACGCTTCCAACAGCTCAACGCCTTGCGCGTTATCGTCGGCGATGAGAATTCGCGGTCGTTGTCCTGTCGTCGGAGCGGAAGCCATGCATACCTCCCGAGCCGGCTGGGCGAAGGGCCGGACTCAGGCGGTATTATAGCGGCAGCCGTAAAAACGGCGGGTGACTCGCGGTTCGACTACGGCTTCGAACTCTGGTTGGCAGCTGCTGAAGCTACGACCGTCACGTTAGCGGACTTGTTTTCACCGCCAGAAGTGACTGTCAGAGTTGCCGGTCCGGACGGCACATTGTTGAACCGGAGCGTATAGTTCCCGATCGCGTCCTTATTTTGTTCGCTCGCGCTTACTCCCGCGATCGAGCCGTTGATACTACTGTGACTAGTGTTGCCGCGCGCCGTAAAGCTCTGCGAGACTTGTGCTCCGTTGACAGGAGATGTGAGGGTTAACGACATTGCAGTCCTCCTTTAAAAAGGGTGTAAGTGGGGAGTGGTATGCGGTTCAAGTCGAGCTCTCCGGAAGGACGCCGTTCCCGCCTGTACATACAGACCAAGCGCACCCCGGGGAGCGCAGTTACAACCCGCGCCAGGCAACGCATGTGTCCGAGAACTGAATACTTGGTTCGGGGATCCGGCCGTAGGTCATGCTTCCGATATCCTCGGCGGGCTGATCGGTGTCTCTCTCCGCGCGCGCCCAAGAAGTTCGGACCTCGTACGGAGACACATGGACAATGAGCTTGCGCCAAAGATTCAACCCCGCGGGCGTAACCGACGGAATAAGCTTGATTGCCTCGATTTGTCCATACTGGTGGGGTTCCGCGCGCTCCAGGTAACGCAGTCGACAAAGCTCGAACATGCTTGCCTCCGGCCCGGGTTCCTTCCGTTCGAAATACGACAGGCCACCGAAGCAATGAATCGTGGCGGCGTCTTGCTCGTAGCTATTGTGAAGAAAGTAAACTCCAACAGCGAAGGTCTTGCTCGCATCGGCCCAGGATCGACGTAACTCGACGCTAAAGGTATAGTGTTCCCATTGTGGATCGGGCACCAGTTCCAAGAGACCGACCCTTGCGGCGCGAATATAGAACGTACCGTCTGGCGAAAGACCAGTCTTCTCGCCCGAATAGTCGGTGACCCAACGGGACCATTTCGGCAGCCCAGTTTCACCGATTGGTTCGACAGGTTTTCCGGCAGCCAGCGCTTTTGCCATTTCTTCAAGCGGCCGATCCGGGTCGATAAGGTGGCGAACATACTGCGTGGCCACCGTCGCAATGCACACGAACACAGCGGCCGCGGTGCGGACCCAGTGTCGTCGCAGTGCTCGAATCGCTCTTGCCGGCCAGCTCTTCGGCCGCGCAACGGTGCGTTCACCGCGCAGCCAGCGCCCGAGGTCGTTTGCCAGCTCCCCGGCCGTCCCGTAGCGGCGCGACGGTTTCTTCTCCAAGCACTTCAGGCAGACGGCTTCCAGCTCCGAATCAACACGGGAGTTGTGCGTACGTGGCGGCGTTGGCTCGTGGTAACGGACTTGGGCCAGCGTCTTACGCGGCGTGTCTCCCCGGAATGGCGGCCGACCCGTCAAAAGCTCGTAGAGGATCACACCGAGTGCGTAGATGTCCGCGCCGGGCCCCACCCGGTTCGGTATCAGGCCCGTCTGTTCCGGCGCCATGTAGCAGGGCGTTCCCAAGAGGTCACCCGTCTGCGTCTGGCAAAGGCGCCTCCTTCCATGAGCTTGGCCAATCCGAAATCAGCGATCTTGAGGGCGGCGTTTTCCGTGAGCAGTACGTTGGCCGGCTTGAGATCACGGTGGACGACGCCCCGCCGGTGCGCATGTTGCATCGCTTCGGCCAAGGTCTCCACGATTTGCGCGGCTTCGCGGCACGATGGCGGCGTCGCGGGGATTCGTTCGGCCAGGTTGCCGCCTTCAACGAACTCCAGCGCCAAGTAAGTATTCCCGTCGTGTTCGCCGATCTCGTGGATTTGAACGATATGCGGATGTTGTAGCCGCGCCGCGGCTTCGGCCTCCGCGCGAAACCGGGCCAACCGTCCTGGACCGGCTTGGGCCTGTGCCCGGATCATCTTCAGCGCCACAACACGATTTAGGGCTAAATGCCGCGCCTTGTACACCACTCCCATTCCGCCCCGGCCGACCTCTCCCAACACCTCGTAACCCGGCACTTGAATACCGTCAACGACAGACGCCGCGGGTGCACTCGGGCCCACGGGCGGCGGGGTTATCACGGACGATTCCAGCACGGAGTCCGCATCGAGCTCGGGGGCGACCACCTCCGCAATCCAGGTCGGCATCGTGTCTGGGAAAAGGTCTTGATAGTCGCTCGGCTTGGGGTCTTCGCCTGCCTGGCGGCGGTAGTGGACTTCCAATTGAATTAACTCGCGCGCGAGCGCGGTTCGCTCCGGTTCCGGCGTGTCCGCGAGGTGACTTTCCAGTAACGGCCGCCGGCCGTTCTGCCAAGCGCTCTCGAAGCGGTCGCAGACCTGGTCGATCCGCTCCGACACGCCCGGCAGCAGCTTCAAGAAGTCACAGAACCGCGCTTCTCTCATTAGGCTACTCGCTCCCTTGCGCGTGCCACGATTCCGATCCACTCGCCCGCTTTTGGGGTAATCGCCGAACGCGTCGGAAACCCATCATTTCGAATGAAGTGATTTCTGGTGACCCAAACACAGCACGCTTACTCGGCGACCTCCGAAGCCCATATTTCCCGGATTCGCCGCAGCTTGCGTTCCACGGTGATGGGGGCGCAGCCCAACTTGGCGGCGACCTCTTTCGTGGTGTCGCCTTCCATCTTCCACACCGCGATGTTTCGCATCGTGTCGTCGCGTAACGCCTCAAGAAGTCGGCGGTATTCTTCGGCCACTTGCGCCGCGAACGCCGGCGTCGGTTCCCGGCCGACTATCTGTTCCAGGCCGACATCGGAAGAGTCTCCCGCAATGGCAAGAGCCGCCTCATCGAGGACAGCGCCCCCACCGCGTTTCCGGCGGCGCTCGGTCCGTACCCGGTCAACGGCTTTGCGAACCGTGATAGTCACCAGGAGGCGCCACAGATCATCACGATCCTGTAAACCCGGAAACCGGCCCTCTTCGGAGTGTCGACAGAAGCTGTCAAAGGCGCTGAGGGCAACATCTTCCTTGTCGGCGACAAGCCGTGCGTCGCCTTGCAGCTTCTTGCGCGCCAGTCCCACGAGGCGGCGGAAATAACGCTCCCAAAGTTGTTGGACGGCGGCGGGGTCGCCCATCTTGAGGGGACCGATCCAGCGCGTGACCGACCCATCGGGTGACATGGGCTTTTGGATATCCTTGAGGACCGAACGGGAAAGGAGAGACTGCAATTCTAAGCGTTTCGGAAGGGGATTGCTAGGATTTGTTTACACTCCCGGTTTCGCGCGAGCTAGTTACTAAACTCCGGCCGGCGCTTGGAGATTTGAGACTGGAGCTCCGGGTGCAGGCTCCAGACATGTGACCCGTCGCAGTCAACCCGCCACGGGCGTGGGCGCTCGCCCGGGGCGGGAATGGCGGCGCCGCGGGGCCGTGGTCGCCGCCTCTTGTATCCGTCAACGCGTTGCTGCGGTTACAAGAACTATTGCGCGAGACGGTCGTTTCATTACAAAAAATCTTCGCAATTCCGCCCACCCGCACCCTTGTGAGATCGTGGCTAGGAAGTTAGAGTTAGGAGATTCGGTTTCTCACCCAGTTTCGCACCTCGAGCCCGAATGGCAGACGAACTGAACGAATTCACGGCAATGGTGGCGCGAGCGAAGAATGGCGATGCCGGCGCCCTCGCCAGCCTCGTGCAGCAATATGAATCCGAAATTCGACGGGCCGCCCACGTCGCCCTCGGCCCGGCACTTCGTCCGTTTCTGGATTCGATGGACCTCGTACAGTCCGTTCACCGGAGTCTGCTTTCCGGACTGGCAAACGACCGGCTGGATTTCTCGTGTCCGGAGCAGCTCGTCAGACTCGCGGTTCTGATGGTTGAGCGAAAGGCGGCGTGGCACTGGCGTCGGCCGAAAGCATCCCGTCCCGCGCATACGGCGGACATCAACCTCGAAGAAACCATCGTCGGTCTAAACCGTCCCAGCGATGATCCTGCCCATGAGGCCGAGACACAGGACCTGGTGAAATACGTCCTCAAGCAACTCAACGACACGGAGCGCCGCTTGTTGGAACTACGATTGCAAAACTACAGCACGACGGAGGCAGCCGAGGCGATGGGGGTTGATCCGAACTATGTTCGCGTGATGCTTTATCGAATTCGACAGCGCTTCAGCGAGCTGGATATTCCACCCGAGTGCTACTAAAGCACGAAGCCGCAAGCGGCTTGGTGTTAGTTGCTGAATTCCGGCCGGCGCTTGGAGAGTTGAGACTGGAGCCGCGTCACGATGCTGGAGTGCATCTGGCTGACGCGCGACTCGCTGAGATTGAGCGTCGCGCCAATTTCCTTCATCGTCATGTCTTCGTAGTAGTAGAGGATGATGATGAGGCGTTCGTTGCGGTTGAGGCCGCGCGTGACGAGGCGCATGAGATCACGGTTTTGTAGTCGGTGAGTGGGGTCTTCTGCTTTTTTGTCTTCGAGAATGTCGATTTCGCGCACGTCTTTGTAGCTGTCGGTTTCGTACCATTTCTTGCTCAGGCTCACGAGGCTGACCGCGGTTGCCTCGCCCATGAGTTTGTCGAGATCCTCGATGGTCATGACGAGCCGTTGGGCAAGTTCTTCCGAGAGCGGCGGACGGCCGAGTTCGGCCTCCAGCGACTTCCGTGCTTCTTCGAGTTTGCTCGACTTGCTTCGAACCAAACGCGGCACCCAGTCCATGGTTCGCAATTCGTCCAACATGGCGCCCCGGATTCGCGGCACGCAGTACGTCTCAAACTTCACGCCGCGCTCCAGATCAAACGCATCGATCGCATCCATAAGCCCGAAGACGCCGGCGCTGATCATGTCGTCTAATTCGACACCATCCGGCAGGCGGGCCCAGATACGTTCGGCGTTGTATTTGACGAGAGGCAGGTAACGTTCGACGAGTAAATTGCGAAGCTCGACAGACGGTTCGGCGCGATAGTCGCGCCAAGTCTGCTGGATGTCTACATCCACGTGCATGACCATGGGATCCTCCCCCGCAGAGGGGCGGGCAGCGCCGCAAGCCCCTCCGGTCTCCCTACCGCACCCGGCCGTCGATCAATCGGCGTGTCGCACCATTCAGACCCCGACGCGACAAAACACAGGCGGTTTACGCGCTTTCATCCCCCGACCATCGCGTGAACCGGCAACGCCTTTACCTCTGGAATCGACGACCATGTATCCGACGTGGCGGCACTTGGTGACACAGGCAGACAGGAATGTCTGCCCTACCACTCGTTGTCCTCACCCGATGCCGCTTGACTTCCTTTATCGACTGTCAACTTCATCAACCCTTAACAAAAATCGTCCGCTTGGCGGGCGACACAAGCCGCACATTTCCTACATCACGCCGACCGCAATTGGTCAACGCCCACCGGCAAGCGATTGATTACTAACGATTGAGAGGCGGCTCATACGTAATCGGCGGCGTCTTGTCCAGACGAGAATCGACGAATTTGGGACGCACAAAGGCTGGAGGAACCTGGTGAAACAGGCAGATTTTGCCGTTCGTGGATATCGAATCGCCAAGTCATTGACGAAGGGCGACCTCGCCTTATCATTATTTCGGAGCGGCGGCGAGAATCGGTTGCCGTGCCGGGATACGGCTTTTGAAATACGCCATTAAGGAGCTCGACATGAGAATTGAAGCACGTCTACTTGCGGTGAGCGGAATGGTCTTGGCAATGGCGACACTGTCATTCGCCGAGCCGCCCGACGGGCCTCAAGCCGAGATACGCAAGATCGCGGAGGCACTTGAAAAAGGCGACATGAAGACTGCCCAATCGATGGGCAAAGCGCTCGCTGAAAAGGCGGAGATGGAAGACATCATGCACATGTTTTCGCTTCGATCGAGCAAGGGAGAAGGTGTTGGGCCGACGGCGAACGCGATCAAGCCCGACGGCATCGAAGCCAAGTTGTTGAGTATACTCAAACGACCGATGTCGGCCGAGCAGCTAAAGTCCGAAGGCCCGGCCATTGAGCGAATGGCCTACATCGCCGCGGCAATCGGCGAAACCGTCGTGCATAAGGCGCCGAAAGACAAGAAGGGTGAGATGGATCCGGCCAAGTGGAAGCTATGGTGCGAAGAAATGAGCAAAACCGGGGTAGCGCTTGGTAAGGAAATCAAAGGCGGCAACGCCAAGAAAGTCATGGAGGCCGCGATCAAACTAGACAGCACCTGCAAGAATTGTCACGGCGTTTTCCGTGACGGCGGCTAACGCCTTGGCTACGGCGTCCATTTGCGACGGGCCGCTGCCTTGGTGACTTCCACCGCGGTGGCTTCTACTTGCTCGAGCAGCTTGGCGACGGCGGCGTCGGTAAGTGCGCCTTTCGGGTACGCGTTCTTAGAGACAGTCTGCTGCCGGTTAATAAATAGAACGTTGACATCGGCGGCGGGGTCGAGCCCGTACTTCGCCAGTTGGCTGGGGTCCGCAAATCCCAGAGTGACGAGGTTCAGATTCTCCTTCTTGGCAAGATCATCCAAGCGAGCGTCCTTGCCTTCCTTCGCCAACGTGGCCACCGTTAGCCCGAGTTCCGTAGCTTTCTTCTCTTCCAGGGGGGTTTCAAGTGCCTTGCGGTAGCCCCCGTCACCCAGGACGATCAATGAAGCACCGACTTTCGCTTGTGGATACTTGGGGATCAACGCTTCCAACTTCTTCAATAAGTCGATCACACCCTTGTCGAATTCGGCGCCGTCCTTCAAGAAAATCAATACGCCGGGATTGAGGTCATACTCGCAGATGGGAGCATGAAACATGCCGGCACGAGGACCGGTGGCCATGTAAACTTGGAACGGTCCGGGCACCGTGTCGGCCGGTGGATTCGCTGCCGCCTGCAAGAAAGTGAAGAATGCGGCGACCGGTGTCAACAAACTCAAACGTGTGATCATGGGCCTTACCTTGGAAGTGTCCAACCGGCGCACAGACTAACCGCTAATTCAGGATGGCATGGAACGAATCCGAAGTCAACGCCGTCGCATGCGGTGAGGCTATGGCGCGGCTGTTGCATTCCGCGCGCGCCTCATGCGCGGCACATCTTGTCCAGTCTATTCTTGCAATTCCTGGGATCGCTTACGAAGCGCGTCGCGCACTTCCGGCGGGACGAACTTACCCAAATCCCCTTGGAATGCACCGATCTGACGGATCAAGGTGCTGCTGACGTGGGAAAAGCCGTCCTTGGCGAGCAAGAACACGGTCTCGATTTCCATGTCGAGCGAGTGGTTGGTGAGCGACATGGTAAATTCGTATTCCATGTCGCTTAGCGTGCGCAAGCCACGGAGCATGATGCGGGCGCCCACCTGTTTGACGAAGCGAACCGCGAGTCCGGAAAACGGCAGCACCTCGACATTGGTAAATCGGCTCACGACACGCCCAAGGAGTTCGACGCGCTCCTCCATGGAAAAGAGCGACGTCTTGTCCGGGTTTGTCCCGACGCCGACGACCAGCCGATCAAACAGTCGGCTGCCGCGTTCGATAATGTCCAGATGTCCCAGGTGAACCGGATCGAACACACCCGAGTAGACGGCGATGCGGGGAGTAAGTGACGAGGCCATGCGGTTTCTCGACAGAGTGGATTAGTTTTTCAGGCCGACCAGTACGCCAATTAAATGATCCAGTTCGTCATGCGTATTGTAGCAATGCGGGCTGACTCGAAGCCGCCCGGCGCGATGGTTGACGACGATGCCGACCTCACGGCATCGATGGACGGCCGCCCGTGGATTCACATTAGGCAGATTCAATGAGACGATGCCCGATTTGTCTTCCGGCGTTCGACTGCTGAAGACGTCGAATCCCGTTGACGCCGCGCGCTCGCAAAATCCGTCGGTTAGTTCGAAGACACGGCCGCACACGTTCTCTATTCCCATCTTCAGCAAGAGTTCCAAACTGGCGCCGAGTGCGGTAATGTCGGCTACGTTCAACGTGCCGCTCTCCCACCGCCCCGCATTTGGCTTGAGTCGGAAGTCAATCCGCGAGAAATCACGCGCGCCGACGACACTGTTCCAGCCGATGCCTACGGGGTGCAAGAAATCCACAAGCTCCTTGCGCACATAGAGTATGCCAGCGCCTTGCGGTCCCAGGAGCCATTTATGTCCGTCCGCCGCTAGAAAATCGATCGGTGACTTCCGCACGCTCAGGGGAATCACGCCCAGACCCTGGATCGCGTCGACAAAGAAATAGACGCCGCGTTCCCGGCACAGGTTACCCAATTGGTCGAGATCGTTGCGGAATCCGCTGGAGAATTCAACCATGCTGAGCGTGACAAGCCGAGTGAAACTGTCCATGGCGGCGCGGATGTCATCGATTTCGATGCGGGAGCCGCGGCTTGGAACTCGCCGAAGTTCCACGCCTCGACGGGCCAGGTTCATCCACGGATAGATATTGGCCGGGTATTCCTCCGCGGCGGTCACGACGTTATCGCCGGCTTGCCACGGAAAACCCTCGGCCACGATGCCGATGCCTTCGCTCGTGTTCTTGATGAACGCTATGTCGTCCGGGTCGGAAGCAATGAGTTGGCCGGCCATGGACCGGATCGCTTCGACACGTTCGTTCCAGCGTGGCTCGTTGATTTCGCCGTTGGCAACGACGTCGGCCGTCCAGTCGTGCATCGCTTGCTGAGCGGGTCGGGAGAGCGGAGCGACCGCCGCGTGGTCGAGGTATGCCCAACGGCTTACGACCGGCATTTCCGAACGCAGGTCCGTCCAGTTCATACGGGGATTCTATGACGCTAAACCGCAAGCGTTGACTACGGTGCTTGCCACGTCAACGTGAGGTGCGACACGGGCGCCGGGACCCGGAGACGCACCAGCGGAATCGGATCATGTGGATCGGGCTCGCGCTCGATTTGGACCCGCGGCGGCGAGACCTGTAGTCCGGTTTGGTAGTGAAGGCTCACTACCACCTGGCCGTCTTCCGGCACGACGTCAACCAGTGTGATGTGGCGGCTGTCGGCCCGGACCCACTGGGCCTTGCCTTTCAAGACAAACGAGCGCGGCTTGAGGCTGAAAAGCACGCCGGAACCGTGGTCCGACAGTTCGGCCACGACCTCCGCGTCCTTCCACGCTTTCAGCCGGCTTATGGAAGTCGGCGACCAACAAACGGCCCAGCCGATGTTGTAACGTCGAACGAATTGCTCCAGTTCGCTGTCACTCCAATCGGTAATCGTCTTGCCGGAGAGTTTCTGACCGGAAAGTGCGGCGTAGCCGTGTTCGATGCACACGTCGGGACCTAGTCCGCCAATCAACGCTCGGTCCGTCAAGACGGGCAACAATGCGGACCAGCGCGACGCGCCCCGCGGCCCCGTTCGTTCTTCCCAGAGAATTCGCGCGTCCGGCGTCGTTTGAGTACGCAGCGACTCGACAAGGGTGCTTCGTTCCGGACCCAATCCGATTTCAAGTGGAAGCGCGCGCACCAGGCGTCCCATTCGCGGGTGAGTGAGAGGAAACCCGACCACAACCAGCGCCGTAAGCGCACACGCCGTTACGGCAATGCCACGCACACGGCTGCCTGTAATCTGGCCAAGCAGGTTGGCCGTATGCGTTATGGCAAAGGCGGCCGCGGGAATAGCAAACCACCGGGCGGGGATCACGAGTTGGGAAGTTCCAAACCGGCCGATGGACGACCACGCCATCCCGGCCAAGGTCAACAACGAACACAGGCCCAGACCGAGGCCGAGCAACCGGGCCGTCGGTCGACGTTTCGTTTGATTGAGAATTACGACGCCTGCCGTCGCTCCAATGAAGAGAGCGGCGGCCAGCGCTCGATCGAATGGCGCACCCCAGCAATCTGCCGACCAGAAAGTTCGCCACGTTCGATGCGCCAACGACCCGTCAAACTGCACGGGAAGCCGAAGCCACCACGACTGAATCCACGTCAAGAGCCAAATGGAGTTCAGCAACGGAGCTATGGCGAGCACCGTAAACAGCGAAACGTGCCAACCCAATCGATGCCGTGGCCCGACGCTCAGATAGTAGACCATCAACAACGGCAACAGTAACAACATCAGGAATGGATGGGCCAACCAGCCAAGCGTTGCGAATACCACTAACCCCAGCCAGACGCTGAGCCCTGCCGCGCGGTCAAAAGCCAACAGAAGTCCGACGAACGCCGCCGCGCAGAGTCCGCCCATCAACAAATCCACATCGCCGTCTATGAGTGCGTTTCGACACGGGTCACCCCACCACACGACCATACCGAGCGACACGGCGAAGCACGTCGAGCCCCAACCGAGTCCGATTCCGCGCGTGGCAACGGCCAACAGCACGGGAACAAGCAGGCAACAAAACGCCAGGCCGATCTTGTACGCGGCTGGGCTGTAGCCGCCTCCCGCTAAGGTCAGAAACAACTCGGCCGGACGGCTGCCACTGTCGAATACGGGTGTCTTGGGGAAGCCGGCCTGAAATGCAGGATCATAGCAATACGGATTGCCCGTCGAACGCAGCGAAGACGCTCCGAGCCAGCCAAAATACAGGTGTAGCGGGTGAGAGCCCGAAACGATGGGACGTTCGTCGAGAAGCGCTCGAACCGGGTCGCCATCGTCGAACATGGACAAAGTCAACCAACCCTGCCACGCGATAAGGCATCCAAGGACGGCTATCCAGAGCCGGCTGCCTCGCGGGGCTTGCACACCTTCGGTATTCGGCTGACCTTCCATGGCGTCGGGGATGGTACCGACGTACTCCGCTGTCGGCAAGCCGGGTAACAGAAAGGGCGTCGGTAGATGCTAAAACGCGTTAAAGCAGTACACGCCAAAGCCTTAGTGCACTGGTACAGCGATCACTGGTTCTTCGCAATGGGCCGATGGACGGCTTTGTTTAAGAAAGGCAGGCAAAATAGTGAACTGGAGCGGCCCTCACTGCACCCTGAATTTGTGGTACTTACGGAACAGGGATTTGCTTTGCGGGTTTAATCAAGCCTATAATTGGATGCCTGCCCCTCGGAACACCGTGGACGCATTAGTTGCCTTTTCAAGCGTCTCGGTGGGTGCAGTGCATTATCGCGATTCACAAGGAAGCAATCGCCAACGTCATTGGGGACGTGGTAGCCACTGAAGCTACCCCGCAGGAGACTTTCATGTTGAGCGACTGGTTTGCCAATCTCGACTTCCCGAATCGAATGGCGTTGATTTCCATTTCTCTGGGAGTCCTTTTGACTCTCGGTGTGTTCTTGATGGCACGCCGAATGGTCGGATCGCCGCCATCTAAGAAATCACAACCGCTACCTGAAAACACCAATGCCGATGACGAGCACCGACACGACCCGTTCGTTTACGGTTGTCCCAGCGAAAAACGCATTGGACTTCGGCGTAAAGGAAACACCACCGACGTAATGATCAAGTATGCGGAAAATGACGCGCCGCCGTGGTTCGCGATTGTCATGGACCGGTCCGTCGGCGGATTGCGCCTATTGCAGGAAAATGTGGTGCCTGCGGGGACGATCCTGAGCGTGCGGCCTGGGCGATGTTCCGCGAGCACCAGTTGGACACAGATCGAAGTTCGCCATTGCCGAAAGTCGTCGGACGGATGGGAACTGGGCTGCAGTTTCATCCGGACGCCGGCCTCAACTCTCCTAATGGATTTCGGCTAACTTACGCCTTCCGCCCGGCAAAGCTCCTACAATCCATCAACCCAAACCGTTCCTAACGCATTTCTGAGCGGCCTTTGGTTATCCGCGCAACCGGCAGCTGTTCCACGGTGTTAGGATGGTGGCGTGCCCGCCGTTGCGGCCGGTGCCCCGCTCACTACAATGGTTCCAATCCCAATCGGAACCGGCGCCGCCGTACCCGGCCAGCGTCGTCGTCATGCGATGGGCGGCGCGGACTCGGGCAAGGAAGATACCATGCTGGCGGTGAAAGGGTTGTCGTCGATGGAAAAGGTGCTTTGTTGGGGCTCAATCGCGACAGGCGGCCTGGTACTTCTGCTATTCTTCCTCAATCTCCTCCTGGGAGTCCCCTTCGGAAAAGGCATCAATCTTGCTGTTCACCTCGTCGTGATGGTTGCGAGCGGATTGTTGGTGTATCTCGGCTATAATGCTCTCAGGGACCTGCATTGAGGCCCCGCTGAGTCTTCAGGAGCACGGGTTACGCAAGGCCTGACGGTCAGACGGCCGACGTGCATGATTTCTTCTGGAATCGGCGGATTTTCCCGCCGTTGTCCGGCCGGAATGGAAACATGGTCGATAATTGTGGATGGGAATCCACGTCCCCGCAACATCCCATCGGCCGGCGGAAGGATACAGAGAAAATGGGTAGACTCTTGTTACTCGGTCTTTTGTTCGTGACTGGTTGTCAGAACATGGTGGGCCCGTTTGGACCTCGTCCACCGGTTCGCGTGGATGATCCGCTCTTGCCGATCAGCGAACAGAAGCGACTCGGTCGAGAATACCTGGCATTGCCGGACGAAAACCCGCAACTCGCCCCGCCGACATCGGCAAGGCCCAATGGGCCTGGGTTTGATAACTCGCAGATGCCCGGCCGCTAGGCTCATCGCCGCGCGGTTGGTCGCATCGACATTCGTGAGGTGCAACATGAACCGCGCGCTGTGCATCGCTCTCCTAGTGACATTCGCAGGGTGTACGCTCCCCTCCGAGCGACCCGCCGTGAAACCGCTTCCCGAAGATTCGCTGCCGCAAACGTACGCCGATCTCCTGGTGCGTGCGCGTGCCCAAGCCACGACGGCAACCGAATCGTTTTACATTAACGCCTGGATCGAACTCGAGGACATCGGCCGTAGCCTGGAGCAAACCGGACGATTCCTGCCGAAGGCAACCGACGTGCCTGAGCGGCAAAAGGAAAGCTTCGTGGAGAAAGCCTCATCCCTCGAGTCTGAAGCGAAACAATTGCAACAGGCCGCCAAGGCGCGTGATGAGAAAAAAGCCAATGAGATTCTGCAACGCATCAACTTGCTGGTGCGCGAACTTCGATCCGAGGGGTAGTTGGGCAGTGGTATGGTTTGACGCATCCAGAAACCCGGTTTCTTGCAGAAACCGGGTTTCTCGCCTTGAGACGTACCACTACAAGGTAGGCGCCTATAGCCGCGCCTCCCGCCCTGCCCTACTCTAGGCCCCATGAGCGTTGTCACGCCGTTTTGGTTTAACCAACGACAAGGCAAGGCCGAGGCGAAAGGTACGAATTGTTACCTGCTCACCGCGCCGAACCTTGCGCCATTCACCATTCAAATCGAGCAAGGCGCCGACGGACTGTGGTCCGCAAGCCTCAGCGCCGGCGACAATCCTACGCCGATCGCAGTGACGGAAGCAATGTTTCCCCGGTCCGAGGAAGCATGGCAGGGCGCGTTTGAGTTGTACCGGCAACACGTCGTTCTTTAAGCGGCAAGGAGCATGTCCCGTGTTCTTGATGGAGCCGCAACCCACTCCCGGCGATCTTCATTTCCGAATTTTTGGTACCCCGGTTCGTGTGCACCCGCTGTTCTGGCTGGTCGCCGCGTTGCTCGGATGGAGCTATCAAGAAATCGGTTTGCAGTATGTTCTCATCTGGATCCTGTGCGTGTTCGTGTCCATCGTGATCCACGAATTCGGCCACGTTTGGATGGGACAGATCTTCGGTTCACGCGGACATATCGTCCTATACAGCTTCGGCGGACTGGCGATCGGCAGCAAGGACCTGGCTGACCGTTGGAAACGGGTAGCGGTGTCGGCGGCCGGCCCGGCGATTCAATTCCTGCCCTATGCACTGGCTTACTTCGCGTATGAATACCGCGACAAACTCTTCGGCGAGCTTTTGGATGGAAAGGCCAGAGGCCCCATTATCGCGAGTTTACTCATGCTGAAGGAGATTAACCTATTCTGGCCATTGCTGAACTTGCTTCCCATCTGGCCCTTGGACGGCGGCCAAATCTCTCGTGAGCTCTTCGACTACTTCATGCCGGGCCGCGGTATCCGAATCGCACTTGGGATTTCGATGGTTGTTGCCGGCGCCCTGGCGGCGCACGCGTTGATGGTGATAAACGGTGCTAAACCGCTCAGTGAGTATCTACCTGCCGGCGGATGGTTCACCGTTCTCATGTTTGGAATGTTGGCGTTCTCGAACTATCAAGAGTTGAATCAATTGAGCGCGTCGAATCCGTGGGGATCTGACGGCGCGCCGTGGGATAGGTAGTTGTTGCTAAGCCCACGGGTTGCAACCCATGGGCTTGGCTATAACGCTTCACTTCTGATTGCCGCGTTCCTCGAACAAGCGCGTCAGGCGTTCGTTTAGCTCTTCATCGGCTGCCGGAGTCCAAGGAAAATCGGCCGTCGGCTTGAAGCCGCCCTCGCTGTTGAAATTCGCAACGGGAATCGGGCTGGTGGAGAGCGTACCCAATGTCACTCCTTTCACCTGCAATTCGAATGCGCTGACATTGAGCAACTCGAATGCGTCGAGCGTTCCCGGCGCTACGACCGTCGGCCCATCGGTCACTAGCACTTGCTGTTCCATCGCCGCCTGGGAATGAACCGCACTGGGCACTTGCACACGGACATGCAGGTCGCAGACGCCTGCCATTCCAGGTTCGCTGCTGCAAACCAGAAAACACGGCCCGGCCCGTTCAACCTCAGTTAGCACAGGCATCTGACGGGAAACCGTAACGCGACCGCTCTTCGATTGCGACACGAAGCGCGTATCCGAGATTCGCAGTGATCGCAAGAAACTGCGCTGCGAGATCGAGCGAATGCGATGGGTAGCTAACGGCCGATCTGCCACATACCACGTAGCCAGCCACGATCCTATTCGCCGTGGAAACCGGCGCGGCACCATGGTGATGAGCGCTTGCCGTTCACACAATTGCGACGCGTTGAATTGTGCGGGAACAGATTGTGCCGAAGTACCTCGTTCCGAGCGCAATTCCATACTGAGCCCCAAATCAAGAAGCGGGACCAGGCTCGTGGGGCTGCAAACAATAGCGCTCGCGATCAGTCCGCGGCATTGCGTGGAAACGAAGGTTTGACATGCCACCGTCCGGTTTTCAAGGCGAACGAAGAGCGTCGGTGATTGCAGACGGAGCCGGTCCAGAAAATCATCCTTGCTGAGCACGGGAAGCGACAGGTGTCCCAGTCGCTGGCCGCGCCAGACGATTTCCGCGGAGATAGTGCGCGTCGGGGGCTGGAGTCGAAAGACGAGCCGGTAGCGTTCGTCGTGCTCCTGCCGGCGCAAGGCGTCGCCAGGGATCGGCGCCTGGTCAGGAAGTCGTAGGCTAAAATCGCTCTTGCGGCGCGCAACCGCGGCCGGCAGCCGCAGCAGCACCTCGACCGAAACGACATCGGCGTTCCAAGGAATCGCCTGGTCGGCAACGGTCAGGCCGGCTTTTTCGTACGCGAACTGTAGGGCCTGCGGCTGGGGGCCGGTCCTATGCATCGACCAAAGATCATACATTGCCCAGTCGCGCCAGCGCTTGATCCAGGGCCACATCGAGTTCCTCCGACGAGGAAACATTCGGCTCCGCGCTCGGACGGCAGATCAAGCACTCCGCCGACCGAGGTATGCAGAACCGAAACGAACGGAAGGCCTCCTCAAACACGCCGGGCACCCGTTGGAGCGTGAACAGGAGGCTCGTAAATCCGGGCGAATAGGCCGCGCCTTCTTCCAGCAGGCGCAAGGTTATCAGCGAATGCAACGCCGCGATGGCCTGAATCGCCGGCTTGCTGGCCGGGATCGTCGTCTCTTCATGCACGCCGTTGGGCTGAGCGTAATCGGGTGCTTTTTCCTTTTCTGTCTGAACCGACCGTTGCAAGTGACTTGCCACACAGCCGTAACACGGGCCGTCAGGGGCGAACCAATGAATGAAACCGCCGATGCCGCCGCTCAGGACTTCGCCCAGCGTCCACGGTTTCCGATGCCTGCGCATGAGGGCATCGAAATGGAACTTGGCGGCCTCATTGTCCGCGGCACAAACCCCGATGTCGGCCTGTTCTACTGCCGCCGAGATTTTCGCCTGGGCTAGCGGATCAAAGAGATCGACGGGCAACGCAACGACTTCAAGCTCGGGACGCCGTTCCCGCAACCACTCTGTAGCCGCATCCGCTTTTAGTTTACCGATCGCGGTAGGCGGGAAAGGATGCCGCCGCACATTGTGGTTCTTGTACAGATCCGGCTCGACCAGCGTGACGTGCGTAATCCGTTCGTCGTGTGCCAGCGCATCCAAAACCGGCATCCCCCCGCTACCGGCGCCGACTTGGAACAGGCGTGCCATCTCATGTTTCCCAGTTCACTATTTGGCTTCCGGCAGCGGCCATTCGCCGGTTTCGTGCCAAATTTCGTAGCACGCCAGCCACCGCCAAGCGGCTTGGACGGCGAAAACACAGGTGTAACGCGACGGATCCCAACGGCTGCTTTGTCGGGTGCTGCCTTGCCGCCATAAACACAGTGTCTGCCCTTCCAACAAATGCGGGCAGTGTTTGAGCGGTGTGATCACGCGTGTTTCGGGAGGCACCGTTGGATAGCTCGACACCAGCCGTGTTTCAAGTTGGTAGACGTTGTGCACCGGCTTAAGTCGGTATCGCAAAAGCAACGTGCTGCCCAAGCGGAGCACTTGAATCCTGTACGCCGAATCGCGACCGTCGTTGTACCGCTCAATCACCGGAACTTCAACGCTCAGCAACCGGCGCTTCCCGGCTTCGCTGTCCAAGAGACCCATACCAAATCCAAACGATGAACGAGAAACGATGAACGATGAAACCGTGTTCATCGCTCATCGTTCATCGTTCGCTTAGTAGTGGCACGGTACCGACTTGATCGCTGAAATCACTTCTTCGTCGGTCACCTCTTCGGTGACGCCGGCGAAGCTCGTGTCGCGGCGGTCGAGCAGGATGGTCCGGTTGTGTTCGGCATTGCCTCGCAACGCCGTGACCAGTTGCCGTCGTTCCGTGTCGCTCAAAGGACGGAAATCCATGCGACGTTCTCCTTCCAGAAAAAGAAACAAAGGAACAACACGTCTATGCTTTGGCAGCTAACTCGGCGAGCAGCAAGTACACGCCGCGATCCACGTGGGTCTCCCGAATGTCAACCGCCAGGATATCGTTGTCATTCACGACAAAGTAACGAACCTCTTTCTCTTCCAGGACGACACGTACGGCGCGTTTTGGTTCGGATAAAGGAATGGTGAGTGAAAGCGCCGGCCCGTTTGTTCCTTGCACCACTTGAAACCGTGCGCCCATTTGTTGGCTCACCAACCGTTCCAGTCGATCGGCGTGCGTTTCAATCGTCGCCCAAACGGAGTGCAACAACCGGGCCAAATCCGGACCAACCGTCACATTGATGGTCAAAGGACGATATGCGGCATCGCCGGCGCAGCGAGTACCACGAGAAACAATACGGGGCGAAGCATTGTACGTTGGATTTTATCTGGCGGACGTAGACCGGGGCAGCATCGGCATCTTCGTCGGCGGTCCCGATCCCAAAAATGCCTTCCTTGCCGCGAAGCCGCCCGACCCATTGACTGTCGCCGCGATAGTCACCGTCGCTGGGGTGACGCAAGCTGCCGGGATGAGTGTGTACCACGCCGAGCATGGTAAGCCTCCGGTCGGCCTGGCGAACGATACGGCTCGCCAGCGCTTGTGCCGTGCTGTTGAACCGAACATGGGCGACCCCGGCGTTTCGTTCCGTGCCGGCGGGCAGCGTCGCAAGGACAATGGCCTCGGTCTCTTCCCGCAATCCCAGCAGCACCCACCCTGTTTCTTCGTGACCGCGGGCGCTTTGGCGATGGGCGGCGTACTCGCTGAAAAATGCGCGGCATACCTCATCGGTTAACGTGACGCGGTGTAACGGTTGATAGCCGGAAACACCGGAGGTCGCCGCGAATGACACTTCGGGAACTTCGATTCGCCGGCCCCGCACGAAACGGCCCAAGTCGCTGACGAATCGTTCGACTGCACCATACGCCGACTGAAACATCGTCCCCAACCTTGTGAGGACTTTTGGCCGGCCTTCTGTACGCGGGGCACATGATCGGGGCCGGCTTCCGTCCCCTATGTGCACAAGCCCGATTTCATTCCCCATCATAACCGTGGTACCCGGCCTAGTCAAAACTTCGCGGAATGAAATCCGGGCGCATCGTTTACAATGGGCGCGTGACTCCGCATCCCTTCGTACCCTGGCTGCATCCACAAGCGGTCTATATCCACGTCCCGTATTGCGCCCACCACTGCGGTTACTGCGATTTCGCCGTCGTGACCGGTCAAGATGGCTCGATTGATCAGTATCTAGATGCATTGGCCGCGGAGATGTCCACGCTGGGCGAGTCACGTTTCGTTCGCACTATTTTCATCGGAGGCGGAACGCCTACGTACTTCGATGTTTCCGATTTGGAACGTTTGTTGCGCCTCGTAAACCGTTGGTTTCATTTCGATAACGAGTACGAGTTCACCATCGAAGCGAATCCAAATCGACTTTCTTCCGAGAAAATTGCGCTGCTCGTCGAGCACGGCGTGAACCGCATTAGTCTGGGCGCGCAATCATTCCATCAGCACTTGCTCCGCGTGCTCGAACGTGATCACCAGCCAGAGGATCTGACTCGCGCCGTGGAATTGGCGCGGCGCTCCGTCGCCCAGGTGTCCATTGACCTCATCTTCGGCATATCCGGTGAGACGATTCCCGAATGGGAATCCGATTTGCGCCAGGCTATCGCACTTTTTCCCGAACACATTTCAACTTACGGCCTGACGTACGAGCGCGGAACACGACTATGGAGGCAGCGTGATCGAGGCGAAATAGAAGGAATAGGCGAAGAACGAGAACTCGAAATGTACTCGCGGGCACTCGACATTCTCGGCGACGCCGGCTACGAGCAGTATGAAATCTCCAACCACGCCCGGCCCGGCCATCGCTGCCGTCACAACGAGGTCTACTGGGCCAACCACGCCTACTTCGGCTTCGGGCTCGGCGCCGCACGGTACCTTAACGGACGACGAACGACCAACACTCGCAACCTTCGAGATTACATCCGCCGCGCTTTGTCCGGCGACTCCACCGCGGCCCATTCGGAAGAGCTCGAACCGGAAGAGCGGGCACGCGAAACGCTCGCCCTGCAACTTCGGCGATCCATAGGAATAGAACGGGCGCCGTTCGTGAAACAGACAGGTTTCGAATTGAATGACCTCGTTGGAGACGCCATTCGACATCATGTAGAACTCGGACTCCTCACCGACGACGGCGTGGATGTGCGGCTAACGCGCCAAGGCAAGTACGTCGCAGACTCCGTCATTCGAGCATTCATTTGAGACTGTTCTTCGTCCCTGAGCACGGCTACAATGCCGGACACTGCCGGCTCTGTGCCTTTGGGAAAACTAGTGTGATTGGGCATGACGGTTGCTGGAATTGTTGCATCCATCCGTTCTGTCCGAACAGGAGTACGCACACATGAACACGGAACACACGACGCGGCGCGAATTCCTGCAATCGAGCCTCGTCGCCGGTACCGCAATCGGCATCGCCGCCGCAGACGATGCCGATGGAACCGGAATCTCGACTCGACCGTTGGGCAAGACAGGCGAGCGCGTCAGTATGCTCTGTCTCGGTGGCTGGCACATCGGCGCCGTCAAGGACGAGAGCGAAGCCATCAAGATCATGCATGCCGCCATCGACGAAGGCCTGACCTTTTTTGACAACGCCTGGGACTACCACGACGGCAAGAGCGAAGAGGTCATGGGGAAAGCGCTGGCATCGGATGGAAAGCGTGCCAAGGTATTCCTTATGACGAAGAATTGCGGCCGTGACGCAAAAACGGCAGGGCAACACATCGACGACAGCCTTCGCCGACTTCGCACCGATCGCATCGACTTGATGCAGTTCCACGAAATCAACTACGATAACGACCCGGATTGGATTTTCGAGAAGGGCGCCATGGATGAGGTGCTGAAAGCGCAAAAGGCGGGGAAAGTCCGCTACATCGGGTTCACCGGGCACAAGTCGCCGCACATTCATCTCAAGATGTTGGCCAAGCATCAGTGGGACACGGTGCAAATGCCGATCAATGTCTGCGATTATCACTACCGCAGTTTTGCTCGCGAAGTCGTGCCGGAAGCAAACAAGCGTCGCATCGCACCCATCGGGATGAAAAGCTTGGGCGGCGGCGATTCCAAAAAAGGCCGCTTCGTCGTGGCCAAGGTTTGCTCGGTCGAGGAAGCGATCACCTACGCCCTCAGTCAACCGATCGCGACGTTAGTCGTCGGCATCGATTCTATGGACGTCCTCAAGCAGGACCTGGCCATCGCGCGCGGCTTCAAGCCGATGGATGCCGCTCAACGCGAACAACTCGTCAGCCGAGTCAAAGAAGTCGCCACGGATGGGCGGCACGAGCGCTTCAAGTCGACATTAATCTTCGACGGTCCCTACCATCGCCAACAACACGGCCTCACGGAAGCAGACGTCAATGGCTAGTCGTCACGGAGGATGAGAATGAAACGAGACCTTAACGGATTGCGTGTACTAATTACCGGCGCATCCAGCGGCATCGGTCGATGCTTGGCGGAACAGGCGGCCGGCCGTGGCGCGCGATTGGCGTTGGTGGCACGTTCCGCGGACAAACTTGAGGGGCTAGCAAGGACCATAAATGATAAAGGCGGCGAAGCGTTTGCCATACCCGCCGACATCACCCTGGAGCAGGATCGTCGTCGATTGCTTGACGAGGCAACCGGCCGGCTCGGCGGACTGGATGTGTTGGTAAACAATGCCGGGATCGCCAGCTTCGGCCATTTCGCAGACTCCACCGAAGCGATCCTGCGGCAAATCATGGAGGTGAATTTCTTTGCGCCCGCCGAGTTGATTCGCCTGGCCGTACCGATCTTGGTGAACGGCCGGACGCCGGCGGTGGTAAACGTTGCGTCGATGTGTGGGCGGCGAGGTCTGCCGGCTTGGCCTGAATACTCCGCCAGCAAGTTCGCGCTGTGCGGTCTTACGGAAGCGTTCCGAGGCGAGCTTGCCCGTTACGACATCGACATCCTCCTCATTGTTCCAGGCTTGACTCGCAGCGAGTTGCCACAGCATCTTCTGCGTAACGAAGGCCGAATGAAAATTGAATTCGACAAAGGAATGCCGCCGGATGAAGTCGCCACGGGAATACTAAAAGCCTTGGAGACGAATCGCTTAGAGACGGTGCTCGGCAGGGAAGCAAGGTTGATTCTGCGGTTGAATCGCTTTTTCCCCTGGCTCGTGGATCGGAAGATCAAACAGCGCGTCCAAAAGCTCTACAAACAGCCCGTGTAGCACTAAGTCCACGGGTTGCAACCCGCGAGCTTGGAGCATTCCGAGAATCTCAATGTGCGGAATTGCGGGAATCGTTGATCTTTCCGGTGAACGCCGGCCGATTCCCGATGTGCTTCACAGGATGGCCAAGGCCATCTTGCATCGCGGCCCCGACGAGGATGGATTCTTCAGCCAGCCCGGCATCGGCCTGGCATCACGGCGACTCCAAATCGTCGGCCTCACGGACGGCCGTCAACCCATCTCGAATGAAACCGGTGATGTGACAGTCGTTTACAACGGCGAGGTGTTCGAGTATCCGGAACTACGAGCCCGGCTCGAAGCGCGCTGCCATCAATTTCGCACGCACGCCGACACCGAGGTCATTCCTCACCTGTGGGAGGACCATGGTGAAGGAATGTTCGAACATTTGCGCGGGCAGTTTGCGCTGGCGCTTTGGGATCACACACGACGCAAGCTCGTGTTGGCGCGTGACCGCTTTGGCATCTGCCCACTGTTTTGGACTCGATCGGGCGATTGGCTACTCTTCGCGTCGGAGATCAAGGCGCTTCTCGCGACCGAGATGATCGATGCCCGGCCCGATCCGCGCGGAATCAATCACGTCTTCACTTTCTTCGCATTGCCCGGCCCGGTCACGTGTTTTAAGGGAATTCACTGCCTGGAGCCGGGACACTACCTCACGGTCGACTTAGGCGGTCGTGGAAATGCCTCCGTCGTCGATCGCACGTATTGGACAGTCGATTTTCCGGATCGCGGCGACGAGGTCGTCGGTTCACGCCGGCAGCTTGTCGATGAGTTCGAAATGCTCCTACAGCGGTCCGTCGCGCGGCGGCTTCGTGCCGATGTTCCGGTTGTTTCCTATTTAAGCGGCGGTGTGGATTCCAGCCTGGTAGTGGCGATGGCAGGGCGCGAACGGGGTCGCCCCATTCCCACGTTCACGATTCGCATTGAGCGGCCCGATCTGGATGAGAGTAACGAAGCACAACTCGTCGCGCGACACGTCGGCAGTACGCCCACTGTGGTGAACTTCGGCGTCCAGGACGTACTGGAAACTTACCCGCAATTGATCCGAGCGGCGGAAGGACCGGTCATCGACACGGCGTGCGCCGCCCTTTTGGTTTTGGCCCAGGAAGTTCACGCACAAGGGTTCAAAGTTGCCCTGACCGGCGAGGGCGCCGACGAGTGGTTGGCGGGTTATCCGTGGTTCCGGATTCATCGGTTACTCGGTTTTCTGGACGTCATCCCAGGCTTGCGCTTGAGCCAATTGTCCCGCCGCGCCTTTCTCCGCCTTACCGGCTCACCGCGATTTCCGTGGTCCATGGCACGACGAATTCACGAGACCATCGGCGGACCAAACGCCTGGCTGGATGCTTACGGTTTGATGAGCCTCAACAAGCTGCGTTTTTACAGTCGCGAGATGCATGAAACTCTTGGCGACCACCTTCCTTATGCAGACCTGGGCATCAACCTGGAACGAATGCGGCGTTGGCACCCACTGCATCGTTCGCTCTATTTCGGCGCCCGCGTCATGCTGCCCGGGTTGCTCCTGTCATCCAAAGGCGACCGCGTGGCGATGAACTCGTCGGTGGAAACCCGCTACCCATTTCTGGACGAAGACGTGTTCGATTTTCTCGCCAAGCTGCACCCGAGTTGGAAGCTGCATGGCTTGCGCGAGAAGTATTTGCTGCGGCTGCTGGCCCAGCGCTGGCTGCCGTCAAGCGTCGCCTGGCGAAGGAAGGCCATGTTTCGCGCCCCGTTCGATAGCTTCCATCTCGACAGCGCCCCGAATTTCGTCGACCAGTTACTGAGCGCGGAGTCGTTGCGAAAGACGGGTTATTTCGACGTGGACGCCGTCACCCATTGGCGACAAGCGTTCCGAGCCCTGCGGCCAAACTCGGCGCAACGCACATCCATCGAGATGGGCCTGGTGGGCGTGGTGTCGACGCAGCTTTGGCATCACACGTTTATCGACGCCACCCTGGCGGACGAAAGCCGAACGCTGTTGGCGGCGTCGTAGTTCAAGGATTAGTCCTGCAATCAAGTTCCTTGCCTTCCCTCCAATGGCATCGACTAACACTCTTTGGTATACTTCTGCCAGGCCAATCGGCGAACCTATCGAACGTAAAGGACCGAGATGACGGCGCTTCAAAAAAAAGTAATTGAAAGAGTGCAGGCACTCCCGCCTGAAGCCGTGGAAAAAGTCCTTTCCTTCGTTCATTCTCTTGCCTCACCGCCCACCGCTTTGGCGCGGCCCGGTTTGCGCGGTCGCTTCGCACACCTCAATGCTCATCTTTCGATTGATGACCTGGTGGAAACACGCCACGAGACATGGGCGAACTTTCCAAGAGAAACACCTCGTGAATGAAATGTAGTCCGCAAAAGAAATCGGCCAGGCAACCCGTCATACGGGCGCCTGGCCGCTAGCAGGGGCATGGCTCGATGATGAGGGCTTACAAATTCGCACGCCGCTCTTCGACGAGGGTCTGAACTCGTTCGGCTAAGAGGGCCACGTCGAACGGCTTCTTGAACGACTCGTTGAAGCCGTGATTGGTCAGTCCTTCGGGCTCGGCTTCGTCTTCGCTGGCCAGGGCGACGATGAGCGTATGCTCGTAGTGAGGGTTCTTGCGGAGATTGTGGGCGATCTGCAGGCCTTCGCTGCGACCCATGGCCAGGTCGATGACGATGGTGTCGGGATGGAAGCTCTCGGCCTGGATGCCGGCTTCGAAACCGCTGTTCGCCAATTCATACTTGAACTCTTCATCCTCGGGAAGAAGTTCCTTGACGCGGTCGATGAAGAGCTTATCCGCTCCGATGATCAGAATCTTGTGCCAGCCTTCTTCCTCGAGTTCGCCGAGCGGCATGCCGTGTTCCTTGAGGAACCGGATAAGCTGCTCGCGCGGGATGCGGCGGTCCTGGCTGCCGGGGATGCGGTAGCCCCGAAGCCGGCCCGAATCGAACCACTTGCTGACCGTCCGCGGCGCGACTTTGCAGATCTTCGCGACCTGGCCGGTGGTGAACACTTTCTTCATTGCAGGCACTCCAATACGATTTTTTCTGAGTCCAGTTCCGTGCCGGCGGAACGCGGGAACGCCGGCTTTCTGCTTTGATCCGTGTCCTCTGCTGGGGTCCGTCGGCGAAGCCCACGGGTTGCAACCCGTGGGCTTGGCTTAACCATTTTGCGGGTGGGGTGATCGCCGCGGCACACTTCATAAATCGGCGTGGCCATCGCCCAAGATGAGAAAAAGCCTGCAACTTGGGGAGTTTCTGCCGATTGACCGTCCTGCGCCTGTCTCACGACTTACCCCGTCAAACACACGGTTTGCCCGCGCTGCCCGCGGGTTGCAACCCGTGGGCTTGGCTTAACCATAAATCGCCCATAGGGCCGGAAGCACTGAACGGAGAATCGTGCGCATCGCCGATCCGGCGAGAGTGGACATGCTGAGATTAGCGGTCACACCAGATGTGCCGCGCCTCTGCTCCACCAGCATTGTAGCGCGGCGGGCAAGCGGCAGTGGTTAGTAGTCAATTGTTAGTTGTTAGTTGTCAGTAGATAACCCGGTGCCCTGTTGCCTACTGCGTACTGCTTAATTGGCTAAGGCTAACTTTGTAATTGAACGCAATGAAGCTGCCATTACAATCAAGTTGCCGCGGAATGCAATCGCCGGAGTCATCGCGCGATGTTCGCTATCGTCGTTGTCTTGACGCTCGCTATCGATTCCGAACCAATTGACTTCAACCGCGACATCCGGCCTATCTTGGCTGATGCGTGTTTTCACTGCCATGGACCGGACCAGGCCAAGCGTAAGGCCAAATTACGGCTCGACACCGAGGACGGCGCGATGGCCGTCATCGCCCGCAATGACTCCGCGGCGAGCAAACTGGTCCAAAAGATCACGGCCGAGGATGAAGCCGAACGCATGCCGCCGGTGAAATCCGGACGAAGGCTCTCCCAGATACAAATCGATCTGCTGAGCCGTTGGATCGACACGGGCGCCAAATGGGAAAAGCACTGGTCTCTCATTCCACCGCGGCGGCCGACGATTCCCGACGTGCAGCACCGTGATCTCACCTGCAACCCGATCGATACATTCATTCTCGAACGATTGAAGCGCGAAGGATTGTCCCCCTCTCCGGAAGCGGCGAAGAGTACGCTGATTCGCCGCCTAACGCTTGACTTGACGGGCCTGCCGCCGCCGCTGGCCGAAGTGGACGCGTTTCTGGCCGACGACTCACCCGATGCCTATGAGAAAGTCGTGGATCGGCTGCTGGGTTCGCCGCGCTATGGCGAACGCATGGTGCTGGAATGGCTCGACGCATCGCGCTACGCCGACACCAACGGGTTTCAAGGCGACCGCACCCGTATGAACTGGCCGTGGCGCGATTGGGTTGTCGACGCGCTTAACCGCAATATGCCGTTCGACCGGTTTACGGTTGAGCAAATCGCCGGCGATTTGTTGGACGGCGCCACCACGTCTCAGAAAGTCGCCACCGGGTTCAATCGAAATCACATGCTGAACGGCGAGGGTGGTCGAATACTGGAAGAGGCGCGAGTCGATTACGTGGTCGATCGCGTCGATACCACGGCGACCGTTTGGTTAGGACTGACGCTTGGCTGCGCCCGCTGCCACGATCACAAGTACGATCCATTCACGCAAAAAGATTACTACCAGCTTTACGCTTACTTCAACAACGTGTCTGAGAACGGAGCGGTAGAAGGCAACGGACTGGCGCCGCCGTGGATTCGGCTGCCCAGTCCGGTCCAAGACAAGAAACTTGCCGAGCTCAAGGCCAGACGCGCCACGGCGGACGAACGGGTAAAGTCCATCCAAAACGGCCTACCAATCGGCTCGTCGATGGAACGGTCAGTGCTGGCACGATTAGCCGGCCTAAGCCCTGCAGCCGTGCTTGTGCTGAGCGTTCCGGAGAACTTATTAGGCTCCCAAGAATGGCGCGCGGCAGCGAAGGAGTCGGCCGATCTGCGCCGGCAATTCGACGAGATCGATCGCGCGGTGCCTCTGGTCATGGTGATGGAAGAACGCAAAGTGCCGCGCGACAGCCGAGTTCTGGTGCGTGGCGCGTACGATAAGTACGGCGACAAAGTGCAGCCGTCCGTCCCCAGTCCGCTGATGGCGACGCCGAGCGAGTCGCTGCCCAACCGACTCGGATTGGCACGCGCGTTAGTTGATCCGGCAAATCCGCTTACCGCTCGAGTCACCGTCAATCGCTATTGGCAATTGTTTTTCGGCATCGGCCTCGTGAAGACGGCCGAGGATTTCGGCACGCAGGGCGATTGGCCTTCTCACCCCGAACTTCTCGATTGGCTCGCAACCGAGTTTATCGAAAGTGGCTGGGACGTTAAACATGTTCATCGGCTCATCGTTACCAGTGCCGCGTACCGGCAAGCCTCCCAGATGACACCCGCTCTTCGGGAGCGCGATCCCGAAAATCGATTCATCGCCCGCGGTCCGCGGCACCGGTTGCCGTCAACCCTCGTGCGTGATCAGGCGTTGGCGGTCAGCGGCTTGCTCGTGGAACGTCTCGGCGGGCCGCCCGTTCGGCCCTATCAGCCGCCGGGGATCTGGGAGGAAATGACCTTTGGCTTCATCAAGTATGAGCAAGACAATGGGGCCAACCTCTACCGCCGCAGCTTGTACACGTTCTGGCGCCGAACCGTCGGACCCACGACGTTGTTCGACTCCTCCGCCCGCCAGGTGTGCACAGTCAGGCAGCCCCAAACCAACACGCCGTTGCACGCGCTGATACTGTTGAACGATGTAACCTACGTGGAGGCGGCCCGTGTGTTGGCCGAGCGAGTTCTGTCGGAGTCGGGCGGAACAGATAGAGCGCGAATCGATTTGCTGTTTCGGCTCACCACGGGCCGTCTCCCGACGGAAGCCGAGCGCGAACTATTAGGCGCGCGTGTCGAGGAACTGCGGCAGCATTATCGGTCGGCGCCCGATTTGGCGGGTAAACTGTTGGGTATCGGCGACCGCGCGCGTTGCCGCGACCTCGATACGGCTGAACTCGCCGCGTATACGGGAGTGGCAAGCGTGATGCTGAATCTGGATGAGGTGATTTGCAAAGAGTGATGACACCACAAGAACTAATGTATCCCATTGACGAACATTCCGTCCTTCTGAACCGCCGCCAGCTTTTCGGTCGTTCCGCCGTCGGCATTGGCGCGGCGGCATTGGCGACGCTGTTGGGTGATGAACTTCGCGGCGCGTCAGGAACTTCGGAAGCTTCGCATTTCATGCCCAAAGCCAAGCGCGTCATTTATCTCATGCAGGGTGGCGCCCCGTCGCACGTTGACCTTTTCGACTACAAGCCCTCGCTCACCAAACGCCGTGGCGAAGAGTTACCGGCGTCGGTTCACATGGGCCAGCGCCTGACCACCATGACCTCCGGTCAGAAAACGCGACCGGTGCTGCCCGCCATCAGCGGCTTCAAACAGTACGGGAAAAGTGGCGCCTGGTTGTCTGATTTTCTGCCGCACATGGCATCAGTTGCCGACGAGCTTTGTTTTATCAAGTCCATGCACACCGAGGCGATCAACCATGCGCCGGCGATGACTCTGTTCCTCACCGGTTCAGAAATGCCGGGGAGGCCCAGCATTGGAGCATGGCTTTCCTACGGGCTCGGCAGCCTCAACCACAATCTTCCCACATTTGTGGTCATGACATCGCGCGACAAGGAAGCATCGTGCGGACAGATCTTCTACGACTACTACTGGGGCAGCGGCTTTCTCCCTTCGAAGTTTCAGGGAGTTCGCTTTCGGCCGACCGGTGACCCGGTGCTTTATCTTTCCAATCCTGACGGCATGAGCGCAGAAGTACGCCGTGGATTACTCGACGACCTCTCCCGGCTTAACGAGTTGAAAGCACAAGAAACGGGTGATCCAGAGATTCACACGCGGATCTCCCAGTACGAAATGGCGTATCGCATGCAAACGTCGGTGCCGGAGTTGACCGACCTGAGCGATGAGCCGGAGCATGTGTTGAAAATGTACGGGCCCGACGTCGAAACACGCGGGTCGTTCGCCCGGAACTGCCTAATCGCGCGACGACTCGCGGAGCGTGGAGTGCGTTTTATCCAGCTCATCCACGCCGGCTGGGACCAACACAACAATCTGCCGACACAACTCGAGATCCAATGCCGCGATACCGACCAACCCTCCGCCGCCCTCATCAAGGACCTGAAACAGCGCGGCTTGCTTGACGACACGCTCGTCATTTGGGGCGGCGAATTCGGGCGGACGGTCTTTGTCCAGGGCGAAATGAATAATGCGAAAGTTCACGGCCGAGATCACCATCCGCGTTGCTTTACTATCTGGATGGCGGGCGGCGGCATGAAGCCCGGCATGACTTACGGTGAGACGGATGATTACTGCTATAACGTGGTGAAGGACCCCGTGCACGTCCACGACTGGCAGGCGACACTCCTCCATCTGCTAGGCATCGACCATACGCGTCTGACCTTCAAGTTTCAGGGCAGGTATTACCGCCTCACGGACGTGCATGGGAACGTGGTTCGAGACCTTCTGGCGTAGTAAGATTCTCGCTTCACATTCGGTAAAACGCACCGACCAGCCGGATCAAACCGAAGAATTTGCCGAAAACGCGCGGCCTACCATATCAAAGATGGCCGTCACTACGAGTGGCGGCCGATGATACTTTCACCGCTCCATTCCCGTAGCCGAACTCGCCAGAGTTCGGGGCCCGCCCGAATTCTGGCGAATTCGGCTACGGTGCCCTAGAATATGAACAGGAATTCCGAGACGTGGCGTGTAAGGAGAACCGTGGCATATGAAACGAATACTGTTTCCGGTCGCACCGTGCCTGGTGTTGTTGCCGTTGGTAGGCTACGTGGTTCACGCCAATCTTTCGGCCGGCGAGCAGCCGTCCATCTATGCCGACGCGGGTGCGGCGCCCGAATTAGTTAGTGCCGACACCGTCGCCGGCGCTGACGAGCTGGAGAAACTGGCCAAGACGGACGCGGTCGCATTCCTGGAGAAATGCCTGGACCGGTATCGCAAAGAAGTTAAGGGCTACCGCGCCATCTTCCACAAACAGGAACGAATCGGCGGCAGAATGAACAAGCCGGAGGAAATCGAAGTCGCCTTCCTTGAGAGCCCTCACAGCGTGTTCATGAATTGGCGTAACGGCGCCCGCTTGGCCGAGCGCACTCTCTACGTCGAAGGCGAAAACGGGAACAAGCTCCTGGTCCGACCGAACGGCGCTATTCGCCGCGTGGCAGTGGGTGACGTAGCCGAACGCGACGTTGCCGGAGACGATGCCAAGCAATCCGGACGGTACACGCTCGATCAATTCGGCCTGAAGAAATCGATGGAACGTGTTCAGGTGTCTTGGAAAGCTGCGAAAGACAAGGGGACGCTAAAGGTCCAATACAAGGGCATCGCAAAGGTGCCCATGGCCGGAAACCGGACCTGTTATCACCTTCACCGGGTATGTGCATCGCCGGAAAACGATGGCGTCATGGAGCACACGGTCTACGTCGACACCGAAACACTCTTGTTCGTCGGGTCCCGCGCCACGAGCAAGAACGGCGACTTGATCGGGGAATATTACTACCGAGACATCAAGCTCAATCCTGAATTTGATGCGGATCAGTTCACCCGGGCCGCCCTGACGCCCAAATAGCGCTAAGCAAGCGGCGGAATGATGTCAAGCAACGGCGTTCTACGCGACGCGCCCAAGCACACCTTTCGGAAAACCTGGCTTCCGTGGCTCATCGTCGTAATCCCGGCCGTCTACATCGCCGGACTTTGGGCGTGGCCCGACAATAACCTGGTTACTGCCAGCCGAAGATTCGGTACGCAAGTTGCCATCGTCGTCGGCGTCTTCTTGTTTTGGGCATGGGGAGTGTGGGTTTCGAATTACCGCCGCTGGTTTCTCGTGGCCGGTTGTCTCGTCGCCGGCATCTGTGCCGTAACGATCAAAGGCCTCGAGTGCACCGGCGACATGGGGATCGTGCTCCGCACACGCTTCGGCGACAAACGGCAACAAGCGTTGGAGTCTCATCGCCAAGCACAGACGGAATTCGGTCCGGCCCCGGCCTGGACGCCCGCCGTCGACGTGTCGCTCGACTTTCCTGAGTATCGGGGCCGCAACCGTGACGGCATCGTTACCGGACCGCCGTTGAACCGCGATTGGGCCACCAACCCGCCGCGTTGTCTCTGGAAGCAGCCCGTTGGCGGCGGATACGCTCAATTCGCTGTTGCCGGCAACGCCGCCGTAACCATCGAGCAGCGCGGCGACCAAGAGGCGGTGGTTTGTTACGACACCGCGACCGGCATAGAACGCTGGCGACATGCCTACGTTGCTCGGTTCAACGAAGCAATGGGAGGCGAAGGACCACGTGCCACGCCAACCATCTCGGGTGGGGAGGTTTTTTCGCTCGGCGCGACCGGAAGACTCGTTTGCCTCGATCTTCCGACTGGAAAACTCCGTTGGTCGACCTACATTTTGGAGGGCAATGAAAACGTTCGCTGGGGAATGAGCGGCTCACCGTTGGTGTTCGACAACCTGGTTGTCGTCAATCCCGGCGCACAGACGTCGTCGAAACGAGGCCGTGCCGTCGTCGCCGTCGAGCGCAAGTCGGGAGACATTGTTTGGACTGCGGGTGACACCTCGGCCGGTTACAGTTCACCGATGCTGGCTACGCTCGGCGGCCATCGCCAACTGTTACTTTTCGACAGCGTAAGGATCGCCGCCTATGATCCGGCCCGCGGTGATGAACTTTGGTCCCACCCTTGGCCGACGGATTATGGGATCAACGTGGCGCAACCGTTGATTCTGGACGGCGATCGCGTGTTCATCTCAGCGGGTTACGGCATGGGTTGTGCGATGTTGCATGTCTCTGAATCGAACGGCGCGTGGGCGGTGAAGGTCGTTTTTCAGAACGTAAAGATGCGGTGCAAGTTCACCAGTCCGGTTTACTACGACGGCCACATCTACGGCTTGGATGAAGGCATCCTCGCCTGCATTGACGCTACCACCGGACAACAGAAATGGCGTGATGGCCGCTACGATCACGGACAACTTCTGCTTTCCGGGGACCTACTCGTGGTGCTCTCTGAACGCGGAAAACTCGTTCTCGTCGAGGCGAGTCCGGAAGGCCATCGAGAATTGGGAAGCATCGCCGCCCTGGAAGGAGCGAAGACGTGGAACCCACCCGCGCTCGCCGGCGGTCGAGCCTACGTCCGAAACGCCGATGAAATGGCCTGCTATGATTTGACGGCATCCAATCCCTGAGTTCAATGAAACTACTCGTAACCAACGATGACGGCATCGACGCACCCGGAATCGATGCGCTCTTCGCGGCCGCACAAGCCATTGGCCAACCACTCATGGTGGCGCCTTTGGATGGCTTATCGGGGTGCAGCCATCAGGTAACGACCGACGGTCCGATTCGCATCGAACAACGGGCAGCGGACCGTTTTTCCGTATCCGGCACACCGGCCGACTGCGTTCGTGTGGCATTAAACCGCCTGGCGCCGGAGACGGCGTGGGTGCTGTCGGGAATCAACGCGGGCGGCAACCTCGGCGCCGACGTGTGGCACTCCGGCACGGTCGCCGCGGTGCGCGAGGCCGTGTTGCACGGCTGGGCTGGAATTGCCGTGTCTCAGTACCGGCGGCGCGGGCAGAACGTCGATTGGAAACGGGCAACGGATTGGATAACTCCGGTGCTTTTAGACCTCATTGCGAGGCCACGAAAACGCGGCACACTCTGGAATGTTAACCTGCCGCATCTGGAACCCGACGCTCCGGCGCCGACGGTCGTTTTTTGCGCGCTCGATTCCACGCCGCTTCCACTAAGCTTCCGCCACGAGGGCGAGGAACTCTTCTACAACGGTGATTATCACCAGCGTCAACGTCAGGCCGGCAGCGACGTCGAAGTCTGTTTCAGCGGCAACATTTCTGTCAGCGAGATTTCGCTTTTCTAATCTCGATCCCGTTTTCGGCGTTAATGCTTGACAGCGGAGCGGTTTACCTTAAATTGAGATTCAGTCTCAATAAGACCGAGGCTTGGCTTGATGGTACCGCTTGCCTCACTCGCCGTCGGGGAATGCGCTCGGATCGCATCCGTTGCGGGCAATGCGACCATCGGGCAACGTCTGCTCGAAATGGGGATTCTCGAGGGTGAGACGATTGAATTGACGCGTGTCGCTCCTCTGGGTGATCCGATCGAGATCCGCATCCGCGATTATCGGTTAAGCCTTCGTCGCAGCGAAGCGGCGTTGATTGTTGTCGAAAAGCTGAGCCGCGAGCGCTAAACGTATGGCTGGATACAAGGTAACGTCAGCTGCAAGCGTCGAAACGCCAACGCGCACTGTCCGTATTGCTCTGGTTGGAAATCCCAACACTGGAAAAACCACGCTTTTCAACGCCCTTGCCGGCATGCGCCAGCACGTCGGCAACTATCCTGGCGTCACGGTTGACATCAAGATCGGCCGAATGCGCGTCGAAGGAAAGACTCTCGAGATTGTCGATCTTCCAGGAACGTATAGCCTCGCAGCGCGAAGCCCCGACGAAATGCTGGCCGTAGACCTGATTCTGGGTCAGCAACCCGGCGAAACCCGCCCTGATGCTGTGGTTTCCATCGTTGACGCATCCAACCTGGAGCGCAATCTCTATCTAACGACGCAACTTCTGGAACTCGGTGTGCCCGTCGTGGTCGCCCTGAATATGGTCGACGTGGCGAAAGTTCACGGCATTTCGATCGATGCCGCCCGACTTTCTCAGCAACTCGGCGTTCCCGTCGTCCCTATCCGAGCTAACAAAGGCGTTGGACTCGCCGAGCTTCGCCGAACCATCGAAGAAGCCGTAGGCGGGCTACCTCCGGCAAATACCGTGACATTCCCGGAGGCACTCCACGCCGAGGTATTCCAACTTGAAGCTGCGGTGGATAGTCCGGCCGTTATTCTTCGTCGGGCACTTATCGACGCCGGTGGAGTTGCCGAAGCTCGCCTGGTCCGTCAACACCCACCGCTCCGCGCTATGCTGTTGGCTGCGCGTGAACGCCTTGCGGCGGCAGGATGCAAGCTACCTGACGTCGAAGCGCAAACTCGCTACGCCTGGATTCGAAAAGTTACCACCGGCTGTATATCGCGTCCTGACAAGCGACCCATCACGTGGACCGACCGCCTCGACGCCGTTTTGACCCACCGGGTTTGGGGCACATTGACCTTCTTGATCATTATGTTTCTGGTTTTCCAATCGATCTTCACGTGGGCCAAGCCTCTCATGGAATGGGTCGATCTGGCACGAGGGAACATTGCGGCGCTGGTCGGCGGCTGGCTGTCGCCTGGGCCGTTACGCGGATTGATCGTCGACGGTGTGATCAAAGGCGTCGGAAGCGTTTTGGTCTTCCTTCCGCAGATCCTTATTCTTTTCGGGTTTATCGCGATCCTTGAGGATTGTGGCTACATGGCGCGCGCGGCTTTTCTCATGGACAGGATCATGGCCAGCTGCGGACTGAGCGGCAAATCGTTCATACCGATGCTCTCATCGGTAGCGTGTGCGATTCCGGGAATCATGGCCACGCGGGTGATCGAAGATCGACGCGACCGCCTGACCACGATCTTGGTGGCGCCTTTGATGAGTTGCTCGGCCCGCCTGCCGGTATATGTCTTGTTGATCGGCGCCTTCCTGACGGCCGGCTATCCGATTTGGTTGCCGGGCGTTGTCATGTTCGGCCTTTACTCGCTCGGGATCGTGCTCGCGCCGCTGGTGGCCCTGCTTCTGAAGCGAACTCTGTTGCGCGGCGAAACGCCGACTTTCATCATGGAAATGCCTGGGTACAAATGGCCCGCCCTTTCCACGGTGTTTCGACGTATGGCGGACAGCACGTGGGCGTTCGTCCGCCGGGCCGGAACGTTGATCCTCGCCTGCATGATCGTGGTGTGGGCCCTGCTCTACTTCCCGCACACCGATTCGACGGGCGTCAGTTACGACGTGCTTATCGACGAGAAAAGCCAAAGCATCGAAGATCGTGTGAAGGTAATAGATGAACTCAAATCGGCACCCGACGATCCAGCGGCCCAAGCTCGCATTGCGGAATTGACGTTGGCCGTCGAGCCGGTTCAACAGGAAATCAACGTTCTTCAAGCCGAATGGAAGAGTCAGAGCATCTTGGGACGCGCCGGCAAGGCACTGGAGCCGATTTTTGTACCGCTGGGCTGGGATTGGCGCGTGGGGATGGCGGCGTTGGCCAGCTTTCCCGCGCGGGAAGTCGTGGTCGGCACGCTGAGCTTGATCTATCAGGTTGGCGAAACGGATGCGGAAGAGGCGCCGTCGGGTGAAACGCGCCTCGCGCATGCCCTGCAGGCCGCCACCTGGGACGGCGAACCGGATAGAAAAGTGTTCACGGTTCCGGTAGCGCTGTCGCTCATGGTGTTCTTTGCCTTGTGCTGCCAGTGCGCGTCGACACTTGCGGTCATGAAGCGCGAAACCAACAGCTGGCGTTGGCCCGCTTTCGCCTTCGTGTACATGACTACCCTGGCGTACATCGCTGCGTTTTTGGTGTATCAAGTGGGAAGTCGAATTGCCTGAACCTCGCTGTTTCTGCGCATTGGCCAAGTAACCCGATTTTACGGGAACCCCTTTAGGACCGCCGTTCATGGAAGCGCAGCTGATTGCCGTCATTGCCGTAGTCTTCCTCGCCTCGGCGTACCTGCTTCGGCAGGCGTGGCGAACCTGGGACGGCGCACCAACGGGAAAATGCGGCGGTTGTGGTTGCAAAAGTAAGGCGGCACATCCGACGGCGACCATCTCGTTAGAACAGGTAGGACTGCGTTCGAAGACAACGGATCACTCCGAAACGGCCGTAAATCCCTAGATTTTTCTGATTTTGTGCTTGACTGGTCTTACCAGTCCGTTATGATTCAACCCGTCTTGTCACGGCCTCTTCTCTGTTCCGGCCCCGCTGTCCGACCTTCACAGGAAGTGCAGCGGGGTTTTTTCGTGCGCGGACAATAGACTAAGCCGCACTCGCACGACACGCCAACCGAGATTTCAAACATGCCAAGACACATCTCCCGACGCCGTTTTGTAGGCTCGGTCGCAGCACTGTCCGCTAGCGGATTTTGGCTAGGTTCCGCGACAGGTGACGACAAAAAGGAAGCACCGAACGACCGGATGCGCGTGGGCGTCATCGGCGTCGCGGGTCAGGGAGAATACAACCTGAACGAGGTAGCGAGCGCGGCGCCGAGATCGTGGCGCTTTGCGATGTCGATGAGAAACGGGCCGGCAAGGCGCGCGAAAAATTTCCGCGAGCGAGATTCCATGCTGACTTCCGCCATTTACTCGACGCCAAGGGTCTCGATGGCGTGGTCATCGCCACGCCGGATCACACACACGCGATTCCGGCAAAGGCGGCACTCAGCCTGGGACTCGACGTCTATTGTGAGAAGCCGCTGACCCACACGGTCCAAGAAGCAAGAGTGGTCGCCGAGACCGCCGCGAAATACGAGCGCGTCACCCAAATGGGGACGCAGATTCACGCTGGTACGAACTATCGCCGTGTCGTCGAATTGATCCAATCCGGCGCCATCGGACCGGTGCGAGAAGTGCACGTTTGGTGCGACAAGTCGCTCGGCGGCGGCGATCGGCCGAGTGAAACTCCGCCGGTCCCGGAGGGATTGCACTACGACCTATGGCTGGGCCCGGCGCCGCAGCGGCCTTACCACTCGGCGTACATCCCGTTCAATTGGCGAAAGTGGTGGGACTTCGGCGGCGGCACGCTCGCCGACATGGCGTGCCATCACATGGACCTGCCGTTTTGGGCCCTTAAGCTGCGTCATCCGACAAAGGTCGGAGCAGAAGGCTCAAACCCCGTTCACCCGGAAACCGCGGCGAAGTGGCTCATCGTACGTTATGAGTTTCCGGCGCGTGGCGAATTGCCGCCGGTTCATCTGACATGGTATGACGGCGGCAAACGGCCCGAATTATTTGTCGAAGGAAAGCTGCCGAAATGGGGCGACGGCACGCTTTTCATCGGCGATAAGGGGATGCTCCTAGCCGATTACGGCCGGCACAAACTTCTACCGGAGGCCGATTTCACCGACTTCGTTGCGCCGAAACCATCCATCCCGGATTCGGTCGGTCATCATCGGGAATGGATTCAGGCGTGCAAGACCCGTAGCGCAACCACATGCAATTTCGACTACGGTGGCGCACTTACCGAGGCCGTTTTGCTTGGCAATGTCTCGTATCGACTCGGAAAGCCGCTGGTCTGGGATGCCAAGAACCTGCGGGCTACCAATGAGCCGGCCGCCGAGCGGTTCATCCGCAAGGAGTACCGCAAGGGGTGGACCCTCTAGGCCGAAGGCCAGATTCTATTTGCACATCTCCCTAACGCGTTCTATTAGTTGTTTAATCACCTAATCAGGGCGGTTCTCTGCACCCCACGCGCGGCCGTTTGCCGGCGGAGGTTTCATGTCCGAGGAACACACACAACCACGAGATGACGCTGACTCGGCGCTGGCCGATGAACGCAGAGTGCGCGTTCGCCACTATCAAAAGCTCAGCACGTATGCCCAGCGAGGAACCGGTGACCTCGACCAGTTATGGTGGATGGGGCGAGTACGGAACATCTCCGAAAGCGGCATCGGCGTCATCCTGCAAAATCGGTTTGAGCCCGGAACCCGATTGACTTTCGAGCTTGAAAACGCCAGCCAAAGTGGATCGCACACCTTCCAGGCCGAAGTCGTGCGCGTCTTCCCTGAGCAGGGTGGATGGTTCACGGGTTGCACGTTCCTTCGTGAGTTGACCCAGTCCGAGCTGCAGGGACTACTCAAGTAGCCCGCGGTAACCGTAAATCACTTCTCAAACGTCCCCAGGGCGATAATTGGGCGGGTTCCTGTCCTGTCAAGGCGACGCGACTTTGCGCACCTAACCTCTAGGCGAGGCCAGGGTCGCTACAGTTTCGCGCAAGGTTACAAGGATTACCGGGTTGGCACAATAGTTGCCTTGAAAATAATGCCGTTTCTCTCTACTCTTGCCCCATCACTGGAGATGCACAAACCGATAAGGGATAATGGTTTGTTCCGAAAGGCTTTCACATGGAATTACTCAGCCGCCCGAAGAATGATCGTTATACACGCCCTGGGCAGTACGCCGAAATAGAGTCTCGACTCCGCGCCCGTTCAAACAGTCGCGACATTCCGGTGTTGGTCTGTTACGCGTTTGATTTTCGCACCCGTCTCGGGCCGTTCCTGTTCGCGGACATGCGGTTGCTCACCGCAGGGCCACGGGCCATCGCTGCTTCGTTGCATCAGAGCGGGTTTACCAAAACGCGCGTGGTGCTGACGCAATGGAACCGCAATTTTCGGCCCAGCGAGGCCCGGTTCGATGGCCAACCGCCGCAGATGCTGTTCGTGTCGTCGATGCAAATTCACAGCGCCAGGGCGTACGAATTGATCGCCGACGCCTACCGGCTCGGCGACGAACGACCGTTGATCCTCGCGGGCGGGGCCAAGGCCATCTACGAGCCGTGGGACTTTTTCGGTATCGGTCCCGACGGGCAATGCAACGCGGATGTTGTAGTCACCGGCGAAGAGTTCGTAGCAGTGGAGCTTCTCGATCGGATCATGGAGTTCCGCGGACGGAACGAGCACCCGCGAAAAGCCTTTCATCGGCTGCGGCGATCCGGCTTGTTGGACGACATTCCCGGCCTCGTGTTTCGTACGCATGATTGGAACGAGAGCTCACAGTTACGAATCCAGCAGGCGGACAGCATAACGGACCAATTGATCGACACCGGGATTCAGCGGCTTGTGCAAGACCTCGACGAGTTGCCTCATCCGGTGACGAGCCTAGGACTTCTGGAACCACCACACCGCCGGCACGGCATCTCACGTCATCCGATCGAAATCAGCCGCCTTCATCGCTACGCGGGCATGATCAGTGTCGTGACGACGCACGGCTGCAAGTTTCATTGCCCGTACTGTCCGATCCCTGCATACAACCAGTTCACGTTCCGTTGGAAGAGTCCGGACCGCCTGCGCGACGAGTTCGAACGCATGGCCGAGATGACGGGCATCAATGCGTTCTTTGGCACCGATGACAATTTCTTCAACAATCGAGATACCGTGAAGGACATCTTCACGGGGCTCGCAAAAGGAAAAGTCCGCGGCAAGCCCTTCCGTGACTCGATCTTTTTTGGAACCGAGGCCACGGAGTTCGATGTCTACAAGAATCTGGATTTGCTGCCGATATGTCGCGAAGGTGGCCTGCGTGCCATTTGGTTCGGCATTGAAGACATGACGGCCGAGCTGGTGAAGAAAGGCCAGAGCCCGGAAAAGACGCGAACCTTGTTTGAAGAACTGAACAAGCAAGGCATTTGCCCGATGTCGATGATGATGCACCACGACGGCCAGCCGCTGGCCAGCCGCGGCAATCTCTATGGCTTGTTGAACCAGGTGAATTTCCTGCGCAAGTCCGGCTCGGTTAGCGTTCAGGTCACCATCCTCACACCGTCGGTCGGCAGCAAAGGTTACGAAGAGCCATATGAAAAGGGCATGGTGATCGAACAAGCCGGGAAGAAAAGCACCGAAGATTATCAGTACGATGGAAACCACTGCATTGCGACGGAAGATCCGCATCCGTGGCGGAAGCAGATGAACATCTACATGGCGTATGCCCGCTTCTACAACCCGCTGAATCTCGTGCGTGCGATCGCGTCCTGGAACGATCCGATATGGCACTACCGTGTGATGTACCAGGCGTATGGCATGGCGGGGCTCGTCAGGTCGTTCATGCAAGGATGGGGTTGGTTGTGGAACCTCTACCGCGGTCCCGTGAAGAAGATGGCTGGAGTGCCGAAGCGCCGGCTCTTGATGGTGCCGCCGCCCGTCACGTCGGAACGGCTGGCCCCGAAGCTGCAAGCGGTATCATGAACCCCCTTCGGACGAAGTCAAATATCCTTCTAACATGATCTGCGCCGCCAGTTGATCACGGCGGGCTTTCCGTTGCTTGTGCGATAATCCCGCATCCCAAAGTGCGTGTTCCGCTGCCACTGTCGTAAATCGTTCGTCGAAGAACTCGACGGGAAGTTCGGTCACCCCGGCGAGCCACGCGCCAAACTTTCGCGCCTCGGCGGACTTGGTTCCTTCTTGGCCGTCGGTATGGACCGGAAGTCCAACGACGATACCTACCACCTGCTCGGTCTTCAACAGCTGTCGGAAGAACTCGGCATCGCGTTCGGCGGTCTGCCGAGAATAGGTTGCGAACGGCGATGCGATACGGCGATCGAAATCGGTGATTGCGAGGCCGACGCGAACCGTTCCATAATCCACGCCGAGCAGTCGGCCGGAAACTTTCACAAGTAGGTCTCCCGTCCGTCACGCTTTAGCCGTTCGACAAGGTCCTTGACCGCGCTTTCTTCGCGGCGGTCGGCGACCAGGATCGCATCGCCGGATTGAATGATGATCAGGTTTTCCACGCCGATGGTGGCGATGAGCTTGCCCGGATCGGCGACGATGACGCTATTGCTGGTCTTCAAGCCGGCGTGCGTTGCGAGGATGGTGTTGCCGTCGCCATCCTGGGGGTTCATGCGCTCCACGGCAAGCCAGCTACCGACATCATCCCAACGAAACGGCGCCTCGATGACAAACACGTTGCGGGCTCGCTCCATGACGGCGTAATCGATGCTGATCTTCTCAAGGCCGGAGTATTGTTCGCGCAAGACCGATTCGCGCTCGGGTGTCGGCCAGGCGTCTGCAATCCGGGTTATTGCTGCATGAAGTTGCGGCCGGTTTTCGCGGAGCGCGGCCAACAACGCCTTCGCTTGCCACACGAAGATACCGCTGTTCCAGTAATAGTCACCGGATGAAACAAAGCGTTCCGCCGTTTCGCGATCGGGTTTTTCTTTGAACTCTCGCACTTTGAAAATCAGCGCACCCTGGCGCTTTGTCGCCGTGGGGTCTCGATGGATGTAACCGTAACCTGTCGCGGGATAGGTTGGCGGCACACCCAGAGTGACGAAGGCGGTCGGATCGTCCTTCACCCATTGCTCGGCCACATGGATCGCACGACGAAACTCCTGCGTCGGCTCGATGACATGGTCGGCAGGCGTCACCACCATGACGGCGTCGGCATCTTCGCGCTCAATCAATGCGGCGCCGAGCCCAATGCATGGGGCGGTGTCGCGGCCGACCGGTTCACCCACGATGTGATCCGTCGGGAGTTCGGGCAATTGTCGGATGGTTTCTTCAACGTACTGCTGACCCGTAATCACCCAGATTTGCTGGGCAGGAATGCCGGACTCAAGTCGGTCAAACGCGTGCTGCAACAACGACCGATCGCCCGAGAGCGTCAAGAATTGCTTGGGCCGGTTTTGTCTGCTTCGCGGCCAAAACCGTGTCCCACCACCGCCGGCCATTATCATGCCATGGAGCATTTCGATTGCCTTTGTTCAACTACTCAGCCGATTCATCGTTCAAGTATAGCTGCCGTCCGATCTTCAGGTTCGGTGTAACCTTGGTCGCGAGTTCCGCAGGATCGAGGGCAAACAACGGACTGATTTCCAGCGGCACGCCGGCGTCGCCGCTGTCGTTTCTACGCACCTTCACGCCCGCCCTTTCAAGCCAATCGGCCGCCTCGTTGCTGATCGCCTGACGAACAAGGGACGGCGAATCGGCGCCTTCGGCATTCTTCAGCGGCACGAATTCGACATGGCGCATTGTCTCAACCAAAACCCATCGCTCGGCTAACGGCAAATTGTCGAAAATGAACATCTCGAACTTCAGGGCGTTCTCGGTATCCGGCTGAACTATCTCGCCCTTTGCATCAAGGAACGGAACCTTCTTACGCGCGATATGAAAAGGCAACGACGTTCGATCCTGCACCACTCGCGACAGGAACTCGACGGAGAACAAATGGATCGCAGGATTGCCGGCCCAGATTCGCAACCGACCGTGTTCGTCCTTTTCTTCCGCCAACGCGCGTGGAAGATCGGAATACTCGATGACGGTGCAACGGCCATCGACACTGACGAAGTTCCCCATTCTTTCGGCGGCATCGCGTTTGGCGACCACTTTGGAGGATACATCGGCGTTGGTGGCAACATGCCGGCCGATAAACAACGGATCGGCGACTTTCACCAACGGGTTATCAACTTGAAAGTAGTGAATGTATCGAATGCCCCGCTCACCAAGTTGGCTTAGCAATCCAGACTGCGAAAGGGCCGCGAGTGTTCCGCCGTGCCCGTTCGGACTGGTGCTAACCCGCGATTCGGATTCAAGTAAGAGTTTCCCGGTCTTTATGTCCAGGGCTGGCATCTCCCCTTGCTGAAAGAAGTACACGTCCGCTGCCGCAAGACCGAACCGCTTCTTGAATTCGAAATACTCAACGGTGTCGGCGTGCGTGGCTCGGCTCGTCATGACGAGGAGCGGCACGGCCCGGCCAAACCGGCGTGCGAGAGCACGAACTTTTTCGGTATGGATTTGAAAGAGGCTTTTGCCGGAGACCGGCCCAATGGGGAATTTGCCCTTCGGTTCATTGAAACCCAATCGTGTCCCCTGTCCACCCGCCACAATGAGAACCGCCATTTCGCCGCGTTGGAGCGCCCTTTCACCCAAGGTGTGCAGTTTTGAATCCGAATCACCGTGCGGCACGACGGCGACAGGCCGAATCTGTTCCGCCTTCGGCATGGCGAATGACTGATCGCGCTGGGCATAGAGTTCGCTCAGTTGCTTCCACTTGATCGTCGCCAGCTGGTCGACGAGTTCCTTCCGCGATTCGTTCGACAGGCGGTCCCAAAACATGAGGACGTGGTCGTGCCCGTGTTGCCGCAACCGCTGTTGCAATTCTTCCGGCGCGTTTTGCATCCCAATTTTTTCCGTTGGCCTTTGCTTTTGTTAGATACAGCGATGATAATGAGAGGTGTTACCTACCCGCAAGACCGTGGCGAGAAGTCGGTAAAGGATTACGCGTTCTTTGAAGGCCTCATCGGCCATCCCGTGGCGAGAAAGCAGGAGTAGGCATGTCCGATTCGCCGCTACTTCCTTTAGATCAAGTCGACCCGATCAAGGCCTGGGAACCGTGGGAACCTTCCGCCCCCGATCCCTGGAACCTGAAATGGGCCGGACATTTGTATCGTCGAGCCGCGTTCGGCGGCACGTTGATCGAACTTCGTGAGGCAGTTAAACAGGGCCACGCAGCCACGCTGGATCGGCTTCTTACCGGCGATCCAACGGTGAATGCCGGCTGGGAAAAGCTCATCGCAGATCTGGGCGAAAAAAGCTCGCTCCAGAACGAAGCGCAGCAATTGCGCATTTGGTGGCTATACGCGATCCTGAATACGCCGCATCCGCTCCAGGAAAAGTTAACGCTCTTCTGGCACAACCATTTTGCCACGAGCATCGCCAAGGTGCAGCGGCCCCTGCTCATGTGCCGGCAGAACCAGATCCTTCGAAAATACGCCTTAGGCAAGTTCCGCCCGTTTCTGCTCGACATGACCCATGACGCGGCCCTGCTGTACTGGTTGGATTCCAACAGCAACGTCAAAGGTCGGCCGAACGAGAACTATGCCCGGGAATTGATGGAGTTATTCAGCCTGGGAGTCGGTAACTATTCGGAGACCGACATCCGCGAAGCGGCCCGTGCTTTCACCGGCTGGGGCGTCAACGGCGATGTGCATGAATTCGACGACACTCTCCACGATGCCGGCGCCAAGTCAGTGTTCGGGCAGAAAGGCGATTGGAAGGGCAACGACATCGTTCGGATCGTGCTCGAACAACCTGTCGCCGCGCGCTTTATCGTCAAGAAACTCTATCGCCACTTCATCAGTGAGACGGCGGCGCCGCCTGACTCATTGGTCGAACCACTTGCCGAGCAATTCCGCAAGAGCGAGTACGACATTGCCGCGTTGATGCGTACGATCCTTGGATCGAAGCACTTCTATTCCGGTTATGCATATCGGCAACGGATCAAAGATCCCGTGGAATTCGCCGTTGGCACGGTGCGGGCCCTCTGGGACGTGAAGCCGAATGAGAGCCGCGTGGCCGTGGAGCCGGGCATGATCGTTGGGGTCCTAGAGAACCTGGGCCAGGAGTTGTTTGCGCCGCCGAATGTCAAAGGTTGGCCGGGCGGTCAGAGTTGGTTGAATACGGCAACCGTGCTTGCCCGGCATAACTATACCCTCAACGTAGCCGCGGGACATCTGGATGGAACGGTGCAGGATCGCTTCGCGGCGTTTGTGCAACCGCCGGTGGGCGCCGACCCGCAGATGGTAACTCCGCAGACGGCGGCGCTCATGGCCGCCGCCATTTCTGGTCCAGTGACCGCCGCGACGCTCGTCGGCGCCATCCTCCCACCGCCTCCGCGAATTCAGGATTCACCGCCGCCGGAAGAACACCGCGACGCGGCCGCCCTCATCCGCCGAGAGAAAATCGAGGACATGGACCAGGTAGTGGATACGTTGGTCGATGCACTCTTACAGGGCGATATCACCAAGAATGCACGTGCGGGAATCGCCTCGTATTTCACCGACGGCAAGCCCGTCAACGAGTCGCTGAACCGCCGTATCCGCGAGACGGCTCATGCAATCATGACGATGCCCGAATACCAGTTGGCCTGACCGGCCAAGCCCACGGATTGCAATCCGTGGGCTTTTTCCCGAAAGGACGAACATGTTTACCCGACGCGATTTCCTGTTGCGTACTCTCCAAGGCTCGTCGCTCTTGGCGATGGGCTCCGTCGTGCCGGCGTTCCTGGCCAACACCGCGCGTGCGGCCGGCAAGGACAAGGACACCGTACTCGTGGTCATCGAGATGTCCGGGGGCAACGACGGCCTGAACACCGTCATCCCCTACGCCGATGACCTCTACCACAAGGCCCGTCCTACTCTGCGTTTCAAGAAGGAAGAAGTGATACGCATCGACGACCACGTGGGGCTGCATCCCGGAATGGACGGATTTCGGCAAATGCTGGACAGAGGCCGACTCGCCGTCATTCAGGGCGTCGGCTACCCCAATCCGGATCGTTCCCACTTCGAGTCCATGGACATCTGGCAATCGGCCGATCCGAAACGAAAGATCGGAACCGGTTGGATCGCCCGAAGCGTCCCCGATATTCAAGGGAAAGACGGCAACATTCCCGCGGTCCATCTCGGCTCGCGCAGTTTGCCCCTGGCACTTCAGGGCGCTCCCGGCGGCGTCGTGAGCTTGAACAACTTACAACAGTTCAAGGTGCATCTCGACACGGCCGATGAGAAACGTCGTCTGGCACGGAAGACTCTGATCGAAAACCTCTCCAAATCCGACTCGAACCGGGACGACATGTTGGCATTCGTCCAGCGCCGTCAGCTTCAGACGTACGCGACGCTCGATCGCGTGCAAGACGCCTTGAAGGATGTGCGCGGCGTTGGATTCCAAGCGTTCAACGACGGGCAGTTCTTTCAGGGCAACCAACTGTTCCAAAAACTGCAACTGGTCTCGCAGCTTATTCAGCGGGGCTTCGGTACGCGTGTCTTTTACGTGTCCTTCGGGGACTTCGATACTCACTCGACACAGGCCGATTCGCATCGTCGCCTGCTCGCCGAACTGGCCAATTCCATCAACCAGTTCTTCGCGCAGCTCCAACCAGGAGGACACGACAAGCGCGTCCTCGTCATGACGTTCTCCGAGTTCGGCCGACGGGTACAGGAAAACAGCAGTCGCGGAACCGATCACGGCGCCGGGTCTTGCATGTTCGTCGCCGGACCGGCGACCAAGGGAGGCGCCATCGGCAAGCACCCGAGCCTGAGCGACCTCGACGCCGGCGACCTGAAGCATCACACCGACTTCCGAAGAGTCTATGCCACGCTGCTTGATAAATGGCTTGGTTGCGATAGCCGTGTAGTGCTGCGCGACACGTTTGAACACGTTGATTTCCTGAATGCTTAACTTGCAGCCAAGCCCACGGGCCGCTGCCCGTGGGCTTGGCTTACCCTCCCGTTCTTGCGGAGTTTTCCATGCTATGTCAACTACTGATCCCACTCGTATTAGTTTTCGCGCCATCAATCGTTTGTGCGCAAGAGCCGGAAGATCTGCTGCCCGTTGGAACGCAAGTTTACCTGCGATGGGACGGCGTCGATGCCCACCGTGAAGCGTATGCAAAAACGGCGATGGGCAAGATGCTCGCCGGCGATACCGGCAAGTTTCTCAATAATGTCATTGGCTTGCTCCAAGATAACCTGGGCGCGCTCGTCACCGTGGAGCAGCTACTCAAAGGATCGTCGCCGGCCCGCTTGATGAAGCTGCAGAATGACGCTGCTCAGGCGCCGAAGCTCGTTGCTCAGTTGACGAGTCATGGTTTCATTCTCGCCGGGAATCTGCGGAAATTGGAGCCAATCGAGGTCCAGTTTTCGTTGATCCTCCCGAACGCCGGTTCCGAACCGGGTCCGCTTTTCGGCGTGCTTGGATTGGCGGCAGGGCTGGCGGAAGGGGAAGCCAAGGATGAAAAGATTGAAGGCGTAAACGTTCGTCATTGGTCCGTTGAAGGAGTCAATATTAGCAGTTGGGTCGCGGGCAAGCATGTGATTCTCACCGTCGGAACCGACTCGCCGGCGGAATGCGTGAAGCGAGCCAATGCCAAGGATGCACGCCTGTCGAGCAATCCACTTTTCCAACGAGCCAAGGGTTTCTCCCAGTTTGAAACCGCGGGCCGAGCATTCATCGACGTGACCGGCCTTGTCAAAGAAGCAAAAGCTCGCGGCGAAGACGTCGGCAAGCTGATCGACGACTTGGGACTCGACGGAGTTAAGAGCGTTGTTCTGTACTCCGGTTTCGACGGCGACGCCGACCGCGGCTTGATCGAAGCCGATCTGGCCGGCACACGCAAAGGGTTGCTCAAGATCGTCGACGGCAAGACGTTTACGCTCGCCGACGCGCCGCCGCTACCGCAGGACGTGACCAGTTGGTCTATGACGCGATTCGAGGCCACGACGTTCTATGACGTGGCCCTGGCAACGGCCGAGAACCTATCCAAGCTGATTCCCGTGGACGATCTGCCGAAAGCGCGCGAAGTCGCCAAACAAGCGGACGAGCTTCTCGACGTTGATCTCCGCAACGAGCTACTTGGCGCGCTCGGAGATCAATTCGTGATGTACAGTTCCCCCGCCGACGGGCCGCTTAGTCTGGGCCAGGTATTTTTGTTCCAGGTGAACGACGCGCCGAAGCTTCAGGCCGCGCTCAATAAGGCCATCAAGGGCATGGGCCGCTTGACCGGGTTGGACCTGGGCATCAACAAACGTGACTATCACGGCGCAGAACTTCGAGAGGTTCACGTGCGCCAACAAGGCTTCTTTTTCATGCCGACCTATACCGTGCATAAAGGCTGGCTGGCAGTTAGTTACTTCCCGCAGCCGGTTCAAGGTTTCGTGCAGCGCGCCAATGGCCAACTGCCGACGTGGAGCCCCGACGAACGCACCCGACAAGCCCTCGAAAAGCTGCCAAAGGACTTTATCTCGGTTTCCGTCACCGATCCACGGCCGACGGTGAAGCAAGTATTGTCCGTCGCGCCGATGATTGCAGCGCTGGTTAAGAGTTTGACGCCTGATCTCAAGCTCGATGTCGGTTCGGTTCCCAATAGCCACGAAGCGACGCGGCATTTGTTCCCCAACGTCTCGGTGGTAACCGTTCGTGACAACATGCTGCGCGTCGAGACACGGGCCTCGCTGGCGCTGCCGGTCGACCTGAGTGGAATCGACAGCTACATTCTCTTTGCGCTGTTCGCGTTTTCGCGATTCGCGTTTTGACTTCCTAGCCAAAACGCAGCCGTCATGACTTATCGTCACCCACCAACCATGAAAATTGCGGTGGGGTCTCGACTTAGGTCAACTTGACCAACCTTATTTTCAGAACAGATTACACAGATTAACGCGGAGAAGAACAGGAGGAACTTATGAAACCCGAGTCCTTCAACCCGCGTTTGGAAACTCTCGAAGAGCGCACCCTAATGTCCACCTGTCACGTCGCCCGCCTCAGCGACACCGGCAACGGCAAAGGCTTCCGCGGTGACCTGCGCTACTGCATCAACAAGGCCAACGCCGAGCCGGGGCCGGATGTGATTGATTTCACGGTGACGGGGACCGTCAAGCTCACGGAAGCGTTGCCGGACCTAGCCTCCGAAATCAGCATTCAGGGACCGGGTGCTGAGGCCCTCTCGATAAAGCGATCCACGAACGGGAGTTATCGGATTTTCACAGTCTCGCCGTCGGCAACAGTTCAGGTTGCCGACATCACGATTTCGTCGGGAAGCGCGGGAGAGAATCTGGGCGGCAAGGGTGGTGGGATTTTCAACGACGGTGTTCTTACAATCGAACGGAGCGTGATAGCCAATAATAGCGCGGCCTTCAACGGTCCGGCCAAAGGCGGTGGGATTTACAATGCCGGGTCGCTCACGATCATAAGTTCCTCGATTGAAAAGAACATAGTGGACACCATAGGGTCTGCCATCTATGGCGGTGGAGTTTATAACACTGGAAGTTTGTGGGTTTACGACAGTACATTCTCGAATAACGCAGTTTACTACATCGGCGATGGAAGCGCGATCCATAACCTAGGCGAGATGACAGTTCTCAATAGCACCATTTCCGGAAATAAGACTGATAGTGGAAGCGCCATTGCCGCAAGGGGAAACCTAAACGTAATCAGCCACAGCACGATCACCGCCAATACCGGTGTTGGCCAGTTTGCCGGGGGCGGGCTGACTGCATATGCGTCGACATTCATGCGAAACACAATCGTGGCTGGAAATCCGGATTGGGATGTGCACGGATTCCTTCTGTCATCTTCATACAACCTGATTGGCGATGCCAGCTCCGGCTCTGGATACGGGACGACCGACATTCTCGACGTCGCTCCCATGCTCGGCACATTGTCCGATAACGGCGGCCCGGCGCTAACTCACGCGCTCCTCCCCGGCAGCCCGGCCATCGACGCCGGTGACAACACCGGCGCCCCCGAATGGGACCAACGGGGGCCAGGGTTCCCACGGATTGTGAACGGCACAATCGACATCGGGGCGTTCGAGGTGCAGGCGACTCTGTTGCGCCCAGTGACGGACCCGTTAGCATTGCTGATCACGGCGAATCTCGCCGACGACGATTAGGAGAAACCAAGATGAGCCATCGGAACTTGTCTGTAGGGTGCGTCGAGTCTTCGAAGACGCACCGTCTTGGCAACCGAGAAAAGGTGCGTCCGCGAAGACTTGACGCACCCTACGCGCCGGAACTGGAACGCCTCGAAGACCGCGCCTTGATGTCCACCTGCCACGTCACGCGCTTGACCGACCAAGGCCTCGGCAAAGGCTTCCGCGGCGATCTGCGTTACTGCATCAACAAGGTCAATGCCGAGCCGGGTCCGGATGCTATCGATTTCAACGTGACGGGGACGATCAACCTGACAGGTGCATTGCCGGACCTGTCAACCGACATCGACATTCAGGGGCCGGGGGCGGGCTTGCTGAGAGTCCGACGGGACACCGGAGGCAACTATCGAATCTTCAGGGTCGGCGTCGGGGCCATGGTTGACATCAGTGGCCTGACAATAGCCAACGGCATGATTTCCGAGGGTTTCACTGCGTGGGGGGGCGGCATTTACAACGCCGGAAACCTGACGATACGCAACAGCACGGTCACCGGCAATACGGTTCACGCGACACTCAACTACGCAAACGGCGGCGGCATCTACAACCACGACCCCGCGACCCTCACGATCATCGAAAGTGTCATTTCAAACAATCGCTCGGAAGGTGGAGAATTCGCCGGCGGCGGCGGCATCTGCAACAACGGCACGGCGTCCATCTATAGCAGTGCCATCGTCGGAAATGTGGCCGAGAACCACTCGGGCAATCAGTCGTACTCGGGTGTCGGTGCGGGGATCTCCAACGTCTGCTTCTACCAGCTCGTGCCCGCCCATTTGCTCGTACACAACAGCACCGTCCATTCCAACGTAGCGGTGCCGGCCGGAAACGGAGGGAGCGGCGGCATCGCAGGATATGCGTTCGTCGACATTAGCCACAGCACAATCGGATTTAACGGTGGCGGAGGATACTCTTGCGACGGAAAAGCACAATGCGCGCTCCGCAATACCATCGTCGAGGGTAATAGCGAAGGCGACATCCAAGGAACCCTGGCTTCAACCGGCTACAACCTGATCGGGAACAGCAATGGCGGCAGCGGTTTTGCACCGACCGACATCCTCGACGTCGATCCGCTCCTGGGGCCGCTTCAAGACAATGGCGGCCCGACACCAACCGCCGCCCTTCAGCCCGGCAGCCCGGCCATCGACGCCGGCGATAACGCCGACGCGCCTGAATGGGACCAACGCGGCCCGGGGTTTCCGCGGATCGTGAACGGCACGATCGATATCGGCTCATTCGAAGTGCAATCATCGCCGATACCGTCGGCGCCGGAGCCGTTGGCGTTTCTGATCACCGCAAATCTCGCCGACGACGATTAGGAGAAACCAACGTGAACTCCCGGAACTTATCCGTAGGGTGCGTCGAGTCTGCGAAGACGCACCGTGTTGGCAACCGAGGAACTATGCGTCCGCGACCCGCATTCGGCGATGACGTCCGCGACGCGCCACGGGTGGAACCCCTCGAAGACCACACCCTCATGTTTCGTCGCTAGAAAACATTTGTTTTGCCCTCGCGCGGATGGTACGATGCCGGGCCGGAACCCTTTCACCCTATCAAACCGGAGGAGGATACGCCATGTCCCGGCTCGCACCCGCTTCGCGACATCTGCATCTCGAACCCCTGGAAGACCGCACCCTCATGTCCACCTGCCACGTCACCCGCCTCACCGATCAAGGCATCGGCAAGGGCTTCCGCGGCGACCTGCGCTACTGCATCAACAGGGTCAATGCCGAACCGGGGCCGGATGAGATTGATTTCACGGTGACGGGAACGATTCAACTCAATTCAACACTGCCTGTCCTAGCGACGGAAATTGATGTACTGGGACCGGGCGCCGACTCGCTGACGGTGAGTAGGGCTAGCCACGACTGGTGGTCGCCCTATTTTCGCATACTCGAGGTCCAAGCTGGTGCAAGCGCTAGAATCTCGAATCTGACCCTGACGAATGGAATCTCGGTTGATCCGATTACCGACGAGATGGGCGGCGGCGCCATACTCAATGCCGGAACCCTGATCCTCGAGCATGTTAACGTCGCGGCGAATAGGGCGTTCTCATACTTTTCTACAGCCAAGGGAGGCGGCATCGACAATCGCGGCACGATGACAATTCGCTATAGCCGCATTGCGGACAATACTGCGTGGGCCCCGGGAGAGGATCCGCTTCATGCCTACGGCGGCGGCATCTACAACGAGGGATCTCTGACAATCGAAAATAGCACAATCTCCGGGAATCGAACGGACTCGACGTATTGGGACAACTCTGGCGGCGGAATCTACAACGCTGGCGGATTGAACATTGTCAACTGTAGCATCGTCGGCAATCTGTCTGAAGACAATGACAGTAAAGGCGGGGGCATATACAGCGTCTCAGGTGGCTCTCTGTCCATTCTTCATAGCACGATCGCGGACAACGACGGAAGGTATGGCGGCGGCATCTACGGCGATATCAACGAGATGCGGAACTCCATTGTCGCTCGGAACCATGCCGCGTTTGCGGGCGACGATGTCTACGGCGACATTGACTTATCCGGACATAACTTGATCGGCATTAACAGAGGCGGCAGCGGCTACGCTTCGACTGATATTCTCGATGTTGATCCAATGCTCGGCCCGCTCACCTACCACGGCGGGCCGACCGAGACGATGGCTCTCCTCCCTGGCAGCCCGGCGATCGATGCCGGCGACAACACAGACGCCCCCGAATGGGACCAGCGCGGGACGGGCTTTCCGCGGATTGTGAACGGCACGATTGACATCGGTGCGTTTGAGGTACAGAGCAGCCCGATGCCGGGAATGGATCGGCTGCTTGCCGTGCTCGTTACCGCAGAAATAGAAACCGGCTAAGCTAACACTCTTACCTCGAATGATTTGACGAAAAAGAACCGTGTGTTAACGTGCGACACATCGTCGTGCGTTCAGTTTTCAGTTTCCATTATGGAGGTTTGTACATGGACCGCACCGTGAAAACTCGTCCCCAAACCCTGCGCTCGCGCCGGCCCTTCTCGCACCAGCCGCGTCTCGAACTGCTAGAGACTCGCGCTCAACCGGGGTCGATACTAAGCGGCGATGTCGGATTGTCCCTTGCGGCCGACGCGGTGGCTTTCGACCTTCCGGAGGCCGACCTTCGGATGGCAAGTCTTGTCCGACCGACACAAAGACGACACGCCGACGCCACCGAAGGCGTGCAGCATACCGAAGTAGGCACAGCGGCCGAAATCGCCGTTGCGGCGGGGAATGCAAGTTATGCTCGTGATTTGGTGACAGCCAACAGTCAATCCACAGCGTTGTCGAGTGCGCCCATCGCGTCTCGGCCAATCGCGTCGGTTATCCAGCCGGTCGGCAAAGCCGCGGAGGCCGCCCGGACTGCACCTACGACTCAGCAGACGGACGCGGCGAGCCGAACATTGCCGCCGCCCATTCAGACGCCCATTCAGCGCACGACGCCGGCGGGGGCACGTCTGGAAGTAACGAAGGACTTCGAATCGCGGTCGTGGACGGTGACCGGCGCCCCGGCCGACATCAAAGCCCAATTGGACTGGGCGAGTTTCTCCGGCACCGTCAAACAAAGCACGTTCGCAGGCGCGACCTACAGCAATCTCAAGAAATCCGTCTATATGGTCGGCCAACAGGGCAACCCGCAAATCGGCACCGACCTCATCGCGGCCAAGATCTCACCCGACGGCGCCACGGCGCAGTTTGTCACGTTGACCATGAGCAATCTCACGCTCGGTTCCGACATCGCCGTCGACTACAAGGGCACCGCCTATGTGGTCGGAGCAACACGGCTGCACGGTACCATCGACCCGATGGTGGCGCGGATCAACGCCACTTTCACCGGCTTCGACTGGGTGGCGACCGTCATCAATCCTGTTGTCAGCGGCGACGTCTTCAACGGTGTCACGCTCGATCTTCTCGGCAAGAACCTCTGGGTCGGCGGCGTGTTTAACAGTAGCGTCTCGGGCGGCCATACCGAGGATGTCGTCGTCGGCAAGTACTCGGATCTGGCCAACCCGGCCGGGCCGCAACAGGACGCGCTTAACCTGCTCGTGTTCGACCATCCGAGCTCGGCAGCCGACATCGGCCGAAGTCTTTGGGGTGACATAACTCTTTCCGGCACATATAGCCCGCCGGGCTTTCGTGAACCCGCTCTCTTCCGGGTGGACCACAACCTGGCGAACCAGCAACTTGCCTACTATCCGCTGCCGGGTGTATCCAACGAGTTTAGCCGGCTCAATGTGGACTGGCGCGGTGATACGTACGCAACAGGTCGGGCGGCCCTCACCAATGCAGCCACCAACGTTGACCTGCTCCTGGTGAAATATGACTGGGACTTCACGGAAGATTGGTTCTTCCAATACGACAACCCAGTTGACGCAACCAAAGATTTCTTTGGCTCCGACATCGTGGTTGATTTCCACGGCTTCAGCTACGTGACCGGCCGGGACACCGCTGACGTGCTGGTGGCGAAGTTTGCGCAGGACGGCGCCTCGATTTCCGATTCGATTAAAGTTGGCAGTACTCCTGTGGGAAGCTTTACCGGCATCGATGGCGGCCTCGCCATTGCCCGCTCCTGGAAGGGCGACGTCTATGTCGGCGGCCGCGCCTCGTCGCCGAACTTTCCGGTGACCTCAGGCGCGTTCGCTACGACCTACAACGGCACCCCGGGCGACGCGTTTTCCATGCAGGTTTCCAATTTCGCATAAGCGTTCGTGCGTGCTGCGCCCAATTTTGGCTGATACTCCGGGGGCTGCTCGAGCAGCCCCCGGGCTCGCCCTAAAGCGCTCCGAAAAACCGCCGAATTCGAGTAACGACGCTTGCGTCGCAATACATCGCGCGTGATACTCGACGTGATCTTTCCCGGAACGAATTCAGTCAAACCTAAGTGGAGGCTTGTCCCATGACTCATGTATATGCGGCTCGACTTCGCCAACGCCTTCGAATTGAAGCCCTCGAGGACCGCACGCTCATGTCCACCTGCCACGTTACGCGGGTCACGGACATGGGAGTCGGTAAAGGCTTCCGCGGAGATTTGCGGTACTGTATCAACAAAGTCAACGACGAACCCGGACCCGATGCGATTGATTTTCGTCCAACCGCATACGGGACGATCAACCTCACCGGCCCTCTTCCCGATCTCGTGTCGGACATCGACATCCAAGGGCCTGGCGCGGGAGTCGTGACGGTCCGGCGAAATACGGGTGGCGACTACCGCGTCTTTACGGTGGCGACCGGTAACGTGATCATCAGCGGTATAACGGCAGCGAATGGCCGGAGTGATGTCGGCGGTGGTATCTACACCCAAGGCACCCTGACCGTTGCCGATGTTGTCCTTACGCAAAACAGGAGCACTGCGGGCGTGGGCGGCGGGATCTACAACGGAGGATCGCTTCAAGTTATCAACAGTAGCATCACTTCGAATTTCGCTCAGGGGCCCAACGCCGGGTATGGCGGCGGTATTTACAACAGCGCCTTCGGACAGGTGACAATTACCTCCAGCACTCTCGCAGACAACCTGGCGACGGGGCTAACGTCCGCTCTATCGTTCCAAGGCTTTGGTGGCGGGGTGTATAACGACAGCACGCTGACGGTCCTTGACAGCGCCATTTCAGGGAATAACGCCCTTGCCGGCTGCAATAGCCCGTGCGGAGCTAGTTTTGCGGCCCGAGGCGGCGGCATTTACAATGCAGCTATTCTCGATCTCCAAGACAGTACCATTTCGGACAATACCGCTGATGCTACCTTCCTGTTACAGTCCGGTGCCGGCGCGGTGGGAGGCTATGGGGGTGGCATTTTCAACGCTGGCTCGGGCGAGGTTACGATTGCGTCCAGTGTCGTCGCTGACAACACGGCGCACGGAGAGGCACCCTCGCCAACGATGTCGACTGCTGCCGGCGGAGGAATCTACACGGAGGGTATGCTAAGCATCGACGACACAACCATCTCCGGGAACCTGCTGGATGCGAAGAGTGGGTATGCGAATGCGAGTGCTCTCGGCGCCGGTATCGCGAACTCCGGAACATTGAACATTAGCCGGAGCACGCTGTCGGAAAACAGCGGCATGGCATGTGTATACGACGCTGGCAATTCGAAACCGTTTGGCGGCGGCATCTATCAGTCGGGGGGAACGGCGACAATCATCAACAGCAGCATCGTGAGCAACGAGATTACGGCGATCTATACCTATCCCGACGAGTTCTTTCTCACAGAGGCGAGGGGTGGCGGCGTATTCGGCGATGCGGGGCTAACCATACTGCACTCGACCATTGTGCAAAACCAAATCCTTCCCGATCTTCCCGGCGATGTACGCGGCGGCGGAGTTTCCGGCGCCAATATCGTGATGCACAACTCTATTGTGGCTGGTAACGCTGGAGCGCCGAACGTTGACCTTGACGGCGCCCTTACATCCTCTGGATTCAACCTCATCGGCATTAGCACCGGCGGCAGCGGTTATGCATCCAGCGACATCCTTGATGTTGATCCCATGCTCGGAGGGCTCGCCGACAACGGCGGTCCCACGTTCACCCTGGCTCTCCTCCCCGGAAGCCCCGCCATCGACGCCGGTGACAACACCGACGCACCCGAATGGGACCAACGCGGGCCAGGGTTTCCGCGGATCGTGAATGGGACGATCGACATCGGGGCGTTCGAGGTACAGGCGACCGGTGCGCCCACTGCACCGAACCGATTAGCGTTTCTTGTCACGGCGAAGCTGATCGAGGATGAATAGGGCAAAAATGAAACCTCGCTTGCAATCGTTCGAGCTTGTTAAGGTCGCAAGCTCCGTGGATTACTTCGCGGTCGTGGCAGTCTTCGTTTCCGCTTTTGCTCGATGTTTGTCAAACCAACCGACAATATGCAGGATCTTCGAAATATGATGGCTTGGCCGAACGGAAATGCCGTGGGGTTCATCCGGCACGCGGACTAGTACGCTTTCGACACCGAGCATTTTCAGCGCCTGATAGTACTGTTCGGAGTCCGACATCGGCGTGCGATAATCCATCTCACCGGTAAGCACCATCATCGGCGTCTTGACGTTTTTCACAACCGAGAGCAGTGATCGTTTCTCGTAATGTTGGACGTGGTCCCACGGCAACCCTGGAAACCAGTATTTGTGAATCCACGGGCCGATGTCCGCGGTAAGCACGAAGCTATACCAGTTGATGACCGGATAGACCGTAACTGCCGCGCGGAATCGATTCGAATGGCCAACTACCCAACACGTCAGCACGCCGCCGCCGCTGCCGCCGGTGACATAGAGTTGCTCCGGATCGCGATATATCCCTTGGTCACCACGGCATCGACACCGGACAACAAGTCATGCAAGTCATCGCCGGGGTAGGCATGGTGGATGAGATTGCCGAACTCGCCGCCGTAGCTCGTGCTGCCGCGCGGGTTGGTGTACAGCACGACGTAGCCCTTCGCGGCCATTAGTTGTTTTTCCAAATCGAAGCGGTCGCCGTAGTTGGCGAACGGCCCGCCGTGGATTTCAAGAATCATCGGGTATTTCTTCGTCGGATCGAAACCCGGCGGCGTGATGAGCCAGCCGTGAATGTCGCGATTGTCTTTGGACGATTTGTAGGATAGTTCGCTGACCTGCCCGAGCTTTCGGCTGGAGAGCAGGCCTTGGTTCACGGCGGTGATCACCTTCGTTCGACTCTTGCGGTCCTGGCCGACGGCGATGTCGCCTGGCACATCGGGCCGAGTGTAAGTGACAGCAAATGCACCGTTGTTTGCGAGACTGAACGCAGTTCCGACGCCGTAAGCGCTGCCTCCGGAGCCGACGTTGGCAGACGCTTTGGCCACGGTAGCGCTTTCCGTTTTCAGATCGATGAAATGAAGCCCGGTGTTCCCTCGGTCGGCCGACAAGAAATAGATTCCGCTGCCATCCGGCGCCCACCGCGGATTCTGCACGTCACGGTCGAGTGAATCTGTCAAAACACGAGCATTGGAACCGTCACGATCACAGACGTGGAGCTTTCGGACCTGATACCCTTGAAACTTGTCGTCAAAACCAACGTAGGCGATCTTCGTGCCGTCAGGTGAAACGGCCGGCGCGTCATCGGGCCCCGCACGGCTTGTGAGGGTTTTGACCGTGCCGTCCTCGATGTTGAAATCATAGATCTCCGTATTCAGGGGATCGCTTTCGTAATTGGCACGACGATTGGCCGACATGAGCAGATGCTTGCCGTCCGGCGTCCACACGGCTTCGCTCGTGAACACAACCGGGCCGCTGTGTTGAAAATCTCCCTGCGAAATCTGTCGCGGTGTCCCACCGTCGGCCGGTACGACGAAGAGGTGGGTGTACCCCGGTTTAAGGTAACCCGGTCCGTTAAACCGGTAGATAAGTTTGTCGATCACCTTGGCCGGCTCGGCCCACTTCGCCCCGTCCGGCGCTGCCGGCATTTCGATTAGGGGCTTCGGCCTGCTCGGCACGTGCGCCGTGAACGAAATCCACTTCCCATCCGGCGACCACGCAATCCCGGCCGGCGGCGCCGTGAGATTCGTCACCTTGGAAGTCTGTCCGCTATCCATCCAGCGCCGATAGATTTGCGGCGAGCCGTCGCGATTAGAAATGAAGATCAGCTCGTTTCCATCGCGCGACCACCGCGGCGATGTGTCATTGAAGTTACCGGTTGTTAGAGTGCGGTGTTCGCCGCCGTCACTGTTTACGATCCAGAGATTCGAATGCCGTTTGTCGGTCATGATGTCGCAGAACTGGCGCACATATACGACACGCTTGCCGTCGGGTGAGATTTGCGGGTCCATAGCGTATTGGATTTCGAATACGTCCAATGCCGCCAGCGGCTTAGCGGGGTTTTCGGCGTTGGCGGTGGTAGTGCCAATCCACAAAGCAAGTATGACAAGAATGAAGTCGCGGTTCATGAGAGTTCTCCCGTGATGAGAAGCTGATTGCCTTCTGGCAGTGTCTCGAACCGAGGCATCGGAGTCAAGCGTGGAGGCGTGCTAATCCTGTCAGCGCAATCCTCCCAGCGCTCGGCGCCGCGCTCGGCGCACTCCCCAGCGCTCGGCGCGGGTCTCCCGACCCCGCCGTGTTGGTCACCGCGACGTTATGTGCGTCCGACGACGACCTGATTGAGAATCTCCCTGTTCTCTGCGTCCTCCGCGGGTTGACGAACTAACCGCAGAGTTCGCCGAGAATGCAGAGATAACGGACCCATCGACGCACGCTTGTCAGCACTACACCCCACGATAGACTGAACGTGTTGCAGGCAGAAACTGTCTGACAACACGGAGGCGTAGCTCAGTTGGTAGAGCAACGGACTTTTAATCCGTAGGTCCTGGGTTCGAGCCCCAGCGCCTTCATTCGAAGCCCAGAGGATGGTTCCTGTGCCCACCGACGCTTCCTCCAATCGCGTGTTCATCTCGTGCGTTTCGGATGAGTTCCAGAAAGCCACCTCGCCATTTCCGGGACTGCGCGAGCAACTACGCCACCACCTGACACGCGCCGATTGTGAGGTGAAGATCCAAGAAGACTTTCGCCAAGCCGGCGAGATGGACACGGTCGAGAAGCTGGCCGGCTACATCAAAAAGTGCGCCGCCGTCATCCACCTTGTTGGCGAACTATCCGGCGTCGTGGCGAATGACAAAGCAGTCGCCGCATATCCCGACAAGGACAAACCAGACTTCCTCGCCAAGCATCCCGATCTCCGGGCGGCGCTGGGAGATTACTCCGACCTTACCTGCACCCAGTGGGAAGCCATCATCGCGCTCCATTACGGCGTGCCGCTGTTCGTCTACGCCACGGAGAAGGCGTCGGCACAACAAAATCACCTCCACCGTTTGCGAATCGCCAGGAAGTACGCTTCACGCATCGAAAACCATGCGGACCTCCTCGGCCAACTCATCGGCGACATTCATTCCATCATCGCGTCCGTCCCGAAGTTCACGCGTAAGATCGCCCCGTCGCGGATAACCAAGCACTCGCCGAAAATACTCTTTGGACGTGATAAATGGCTTGACGCGCTGGATGCAGCATGGGCAAACCTGGCGTTGAACGTCTACACGCTCGTCGCCTGGGGAGGCGTCGGCAAGACGTCGCTGGTCGCCCACTGGGTCAGCGAGCGGCTGGCGGCGAAGGGTTGGCCCGGCGTCGAACGCTACTTCGACTGGTCCTTCTACAGCCAGGGAACCGGCGAGTCGCGGCAGACCTCGTCCGACTTGTTCATTCAGGAAGCGCTCACGTTCTTCGGCGATCCCGACCCGGTCAAGGGCAGCCCGTGGGAACGCGGCGAACGGCTGGCGGGGCTTATCCGTAAGCATCGCACTTTGCTCGTCCTTGATGGCATCGAGCCGTTGCAATATCCGCTGAACGATCCGCAGGCCGGCCGGCTCAAGGATCAAGCCCTCGAAGCCCTCTTGCAAGGCCTGGCCGCCGACAACCCCGGCCTGTGCATCGTCACGACGCGCGAGCATCTCAAGAACATCGAGAACCAGGCGACGACCGAGGAACAGAAACTCGACAAACTCGTCAAGGAGGCGGCGATTGCCCTGCTGCGACACCTGCAAATCGTCGGCACGGATGTAGAAATCGAGGCTGCATGGAAAGACGCCGGCGGTCACGCCCTGACGCTGCACCTGCTCGGGCGTTTCATCGTCGATGCCTATCCGGATAAAGACATCCGCCATTACAGGGAGGTGAAGTTCGAAGAAGCGGATTTGGAGCGTCAGGGACGTTCGGCGTTCAAGGTAATGATCGCCTACGAACGCTGGTTGCAATCGGCCGGGCCGGAGCGGCAGCGCGAATTGGCTCTGCTGCGGCTGACGGGTCTCTTCGACCGGCCGATGTCGCGCGATTGCTTGCAAGCCTTGCGGGAAGAGCCGGCTATACCCGGTCTGACGGATGCGCTCGTGAAGCTAAAGGAAACGCAGTGGAACATCGCCCTGAAGCGGCTGAGCGACGTCGATCTCCTGACGGTCACGCCGGAGGCCGTCGACGCCCATCCGCTGATTCGCGAGTATTTCGCCAAGCAATTGAAGAAGACGCAGCCGGAGGCGTTCCGCGAGGCTCACTCGCGTCTGTTCGACTACCTGTGCAAGTGCACGCCGGACCAGCCCGATACGCTCGACGGCCTGCAACCGCTCTACCAGGCCGTTGTCCACGGCTGCCTCGCCGGGCGACAGGAGGAGGCATGCGACAAAGTCTACACCGACCGTATCCTGCGCGGCACGGGGTACGATGGGTTCTACAGCGTGACGAAACTCGGGGCGATCGGTGCGGATTTAGCGGTGGTGGCGGCTTTCTTCGACGAGCCGTGGCGGCGCGTCACGCCTAATCTCCGCGAAGCCGACCAGGCCTGGCTGCTGAACGCTGCCGCATATGACCTCCGTGCTCTCGGCCGCTTGACCGAGGCGCTGCAACCGATGCGAGCAGGTTTGAAGATGCGGATTCACCAGAAGGTGTGGAAGAATACCGCGACGGTTGCCGGCAATCTCAGCGAGTTGGAAGTGATGCTGGGGCGGCTTCAGGATGCCGTGGCCGACGCCCGCCGAGCAGTCAACTTCGCCGACCAGAGCGGCCATGAGTTCCAGCGATTGAGGCAACGCATCACGGCGGCGGATGCCTTGCTCCATTCCGGCCAGCGTGCCGAAGCCGGCACGCTCTTCGCCGAAGCCGAACGGATGCAGGCGGAAGTGCAGCCACAGTTTGGTCTGCTCTATTCGCTGCAAGGCTTCCAATACTGCGACTGGCTCTTGCCCCCCGCCGAACGCGCTGCCTGGCAGCTGATTTGCGGTACGGGCGTCTGGCTTGCGAAAAAGCGGCACCGCGACGATGAACATGCAGCGATTTGCGCCGAAGTAGAACGACGAGCGAATACAACGCTTTCGTGGGTCATTCCTAAAGACTGGCTACTCGACATCGCTCTCGATCACTTGACGTTGGCGCGCGCCGGACTGTATCGTGCGATCCTATCGAACCCGCTGCCGCAGCCGACGCTCGACCTGCCACACGTCGTCGCCGCCATTAACGGCCTCCGCATTGCGGGAGCAATGCACCACGTTCCCAAAGGCCTCCTCACCGCCGCGCTGTATCACTTCGTCCGCGGCGACACCGTGGCGGCCCGCACGGCCCTCGACCATGCCCAACAGATCGCCGAGCGTGGGCCGATGCCGCTGTACCTCGCCGACGTTCACCTGTACCGCGCCCGCCTCTTCCGCGACAAGGCCGAACTCGCCAAAGCCCGCGACCTCATCGAGCAGCACGGCTATTGGCGACGCAAAGAAGAACTCGAAGACGCCGAAGCGGCCGCCAAGAACTGGCCCGCATAAAAGTTGATCGCCAAGGAAACTTCTCTGCGAAAATCTGCGTAATCTGCGTTTCGACTGTGAGTTAGAAACGCAGATTACGCAGATTAGCGCAGAGGAAGAGAGCTAAGTGAGACATTTCCCACTGCTAACATTCTCTTGTCATCGTTTGTAGTTATCATGTCGTGTAGGTTCCTCAACCTAGGCCGTGTGGACGCCATGACGGACGACATCGCGAACCTCTTTGCCTTCAACCGATGGGCCAACGAGAAGATGTTCGACGCTTGTCGAAAGCTCACAGTCGAGCAGTATACGGCTGAGCCGGCGCCCGGTTGGAGTTCGGTGCGGTTCACGGTGTATCACATTGTCATCGTGACCGAAGGTTGGCTCGGCGCACTAGCCGGCGACGTCGATCAACCATTTCCTCCCGAATCTGAAGTAGCCACCGTCGATGACGCCAGCCGAATTTTGGGGCGGGCGTATGCGACGTTTGATGCATTGTTACCGACGCTGACGCCGGAGAAGCTCGCGATGCTGCGGACAATCAGCCGGCGTGGCCGTCCGCTCACACTTCCGCCCTGGGTCGTTTTGCGGCATATCGTGAATCACACGACCTATCATCGCGGGCAGGTTGCGTCGAAGCTCAAACGTTTCGGTATACAACAGGCGGACACGGATCTCGATGATTGGGCGCTTGAGGAGTTGGGACAGAGATATTAGGCGTTTGTCATTTAGCACGCCACGCCTTCGATGTCGCGTTGTCATCAGCGGAGCGTGAACAATAGTCTCACTGGAGCAAGCACCATGGCGGTCAAACCGATTCCCGAAGGCTATCACACCATCACGCCGTACTTGATCATCAAGGGAGCGGCGGCGGCGCTGGATTTTTACAAGAAGGCGTTCGGGGCCGTCGAGCTTTTCCGAATGCCGGACCAAAGCGGCCGGATCGGACATGCCGAAATGACCATCGGCGATTCACCGTTCATGCTGGCCGACGAGCACCAGGAAATGGGCTACAAAAGTCCCTCATCGTGGGGTGGCACACCCGTCAGCATCGTCCTTTACGTGCCGAATGTTGACTCGCTCTTCAATCAGGCCGTTGGCGCCGCGCGAAAGTCCTGTTGCCGGTCAAGGATCAATTCTACGGCGACCGCTCCGGCACTGTGACCGACCCGTTCGGCCATGTGTGGACCATCGCTACCCACGTCAAGGACGTGACGCCGGAAGAAATGGCGAAACACATGGGGACGGCGAAGGGATAACCGGAGCGTGATTTTCGAACAAACTGCTCCCCTTTCGCATCGTTATCGGATAAGCTACTGTCCATGCCGGTGAACGTTTTCGTATGCGTATGGTTGTCGTTCGCTTCGGCCGCTCTGGTTAATGACGATGACGGCGGTCGAGCGGCGGTCACCAACGAAGCGGATCATTGGTCGTTCAAACCCGTCCGAGTCGCCAAGATTCCGGCGACGGTCGATCCCTTCATCGCCAACCCGATCGATGCGTTCATCCTGGCAAAGTTGGGAGAGCATCGCCTTCAGCCGTCGCCGCCCGCCGACAGACGGACGATTATCCGCCGTTTTTATGCCGATCTGATCGGTTTGCCACCGACGCTGGAGGAGACGACGGCATTCCTGAACGATGCTTCCCCGGATGCTTATCACCGATTAGTCGAGAGGGTCCTGTCCGATCCGCATTATGGCGAGCGTTGGGCCCAACACTGGCTGGACGTAGTCCGTTACGGCGACACCGACGGCTTTGAGGTCAACACACCACGACCGAACGCCTGGCCGTATCGAGATTGGGTCATCCGGGCGCTGAACGACGACATGCCGTACACGGATTTCGTCTTCGCCCAATTGGCAGGCGACACGGTTGCGGCGGACGCGGCGACGGGTTTCCTGGTAGCCGGCCCTGCCCTGTTGGAGGGACAAACGGGAAAGGACCTGCTTTCGCAGCTTCAGGCTCGGCAGGACGAACTGAATGAGATCGTCAATACGGTCGGCACGGCGTTCATGGGCCTCACTATCGGTTGTGCGCGTTGCCACAATCACAAGTTTGACCCGATTCCGCAGCGCGATTACTACGCCATGCAGGCGGTGCTCGCCGGGGTCCGCTACGGCGAACGCCCCATTCGTGACAAAGCGGTGTCAATTCAGAAGGATCGACCGCCCAAAGTAGTTGCGCTGGCCGAAGTGGAGCGCTGTCTGAATGAATTGGAACCGCTCGCCCGAACGAGCCCCGGCGACACGCTCCGGCCTGCGGTAACCCCCCGTCGAAATGTCGAGCGTTTTGCGCCGATGGAGGCTCGGTGGGTTCGATTTTCCATCGCAGGAACGAATGACGGTACAGAACCATGTATCGACGAATTGGAAATCTATCGGACGGAAGCGAAGTCAGAAAATGTCGCGCTGGCATCGAACGGCGCCAAGGCCACGGCGTCGTCGACATTCCGCAGCGATCCACAGCATCAGTTAGCACACGTAAATGATGGCCGGCATGGAAATGCCCGCAGTTGGATTTCCGCCGAGCCAGGAACCGGATGGATTCAAATCGAACTGCCGTCAACGACTCGAATCGATCACATCGTCTGGAGTCGGGACCGTCCGGGCCGGTTTAGTGACCGCCTACCGGTTCGTTACCAGATCGAGGTGGCCACTGAGCCGGGTGACTGGAAAGTCATCGCGTCGTCAGCCGACCGATCCCCGAAAAATGACGCAAAGCCCGTGTTTGCTCCGGATCAACAACGGGAATACGAAGCCCTTACCTTACGCTTTCAAGAACTGTATCAAGCCGTTCATTTGCAACCTCAGCGGCCTCAGGTGTTCGCCGGTAAGTTTGGCGAGCCGGATGCTACGTATCGTCTCTACCGCGGCGACCCGATGCAGAAGCGCGAACGGATGCAGCCGGAAACGCTGAGCATTTTCCACGAGCAAGTGGGGACGCTCAACCTGAATGAACTTTCGCCGGAGCAAACACGGCGCGCCGCGTTGGCCAAGTGGATTGTTCATCCGCAGAATCCGCTCACGCCGCGCGTCTTGGTCAATCGGCTGTGGCAACATCACTTCGGCGTCGGCCTGGTGGATACGCCGAGCGATTTTGGGTCTAACGGCAGCAAGCCGACGCACCCGGAACTGCTCGACTTTCTCGCCGAGTACTTCGTGAAATCGGGCTGGTCGGTAAAGTCAGTGCAGCGTCTGATCCTGACGTCGTCAACCTATCGGCAAAGCAGCCATCCACGGTCGGAAGCACTCCGAGTCGATGGGGAATCACGGCTACTGTGGCGCTTTCCGCCGCGTCGCCTCGAGGCGGAGATCATTCGGGATCGCATCCTCGCGACGGCCGGCGTTCTCGATACGCGAATGGGCGGACCGGGCTTCCTGGTGTTCAAGCCCAACGACAACTACGTACGTGTGTACGACCCGAAGGACACATGGGATCGGAGGGACTGGCGTCGGATGGTGTACGCGCACAAGGTTCGGATGGCCCAGGACGGAGTGTTCGGGGCGTTCGACTGTCCTGATGCGGGGCTGCCGGCGCCCAAACGTCCGAGATCGACGAACGCCATGCAGGCGCTCAATCTTTTCAACAGCACCTTCATCTTGCAACAGGCGGAGTTGTTCGCTCGCCGAGTCGAAAGCGAGGCCGGTTCGGCCGGTGCCGCACAATTGGATCATGCCTTTGGCTTGGCGTTTCAACGACAGCCGACCGCGGTTGAGCGAGAGGCATGCATGAGAGTATTGAAAGAGCACGGCCTCGCCGCGGTTTGCCGGGCGATTTTCAACACCAACGAATTCCTCTTCATGGAGTAACTCCGTGACCGGCGGACTATCGATTCACGGGCGGAACCTGCTGAACCGCCGCGATTTTCTCGGTCACACGGTCTCGGGCCTTGAAGCCATTGCCCTGGCGACGTTGTTGCAGTCCCAGGGCAGACTGTCCGGCGATGAATCGAAGACTCCCATCCGCGCGGTCGTCGATCCCACTCGCCCTCATGCCGCACGCCTACCCCATTTCGAACCCAAGGCGAAAAACGTACTCCTCATCTTCTGTTCGGGTGCGCTAAGTCAGTTGGAGACATTCGACCACAAGACGGAGCTTGCGAAACGCGACGGCGAACCGATGCCGCCGTCAATTGCCGATGCTCAGGTGACTTTCCAGGGAGAGAACGGGAACCTGGCCGCGCCGTTGTTCCCGTTCCGTCCCCGCGCCCGATGCGGCAAGATGACGAGCGAGTTGTTACCGCACATCGGCGACTTGGCGGATGAGTTGTGCTTCGTTCACTCCTTGACGAGCAAGACAAACACGCACGGGCCCGGCGAAAACTTCATGTCGACGGGGTTCACACTCGACGGATTCCCGTCGATGGGTGCATGGGTTGGCTACGCGCTCGGGACAGAAAACCAGGATCTGCCTGCGTATGTCGCGATTCCGGACCCTCGCGGTGTACCCCAGGCGGCGGTCAACAATTGGGGCGCCGGGTTTCTACCGGCAGCATTTCAAGGAACGGCATTCAACAGCGTCAAGCCAATCCTCAACCTTGCGCGCCCCGACAGAATCTCGCACGCTGCCGACGCCGCGTCGCGACGATTACTAGAGGAACTCAATCACGAGCACATGGCTCGTCATCCCGGTGACGTTGAGCTCGCCGCGCGCATCGCCAGTTACGAATTGTCCGCGCGAATGCAACTGGCCGTTCCTGCCGTCACCGATCTTTCAACGGAGCCGACTCATACTCTGCGAATGTACGGCGCTGATGACGCTCAAAACAAGTTGAAGGCTCAGTTTGCGCGGAACTGCATTCTAGCGAGGCGGCTAATCGAGAAAGGCATCCGCTTCGTGCAACTATTCAATGGCGCATACGCGATGGGCGAAGGCGTCGGCAACTGGGACGGCCACCGCAAACTCCGAGATCAATACGCCATTCACGGCCCGATTCTCGACCAACCCGCGGCCGCACTTATCAAGGACCTGAAACAGCGCGGCCTGTTCCAGGAGACGTTGATCGTCTTTGTAACCGAGTTCGGCCGCATGCCGATGTTCCAAAAAGGCGCCTCCGGCCGCGATCACAATCCGCACGGCTTTACGTGTTTCCTTGCTGGCGCTGGAATCAAGTCGCCCTTCACCTACGGCGCCACCGACGAGTTCGGATACAAGGCCGTCGAGAATCTCACTACCGTCCACGACCTTCACGCCACGGTCCTGCATCTCCTCGGCTTGGATCACGAACGGCTAAGCTTCTACCACAACGGAACCGAACGCCGGCTAACGGACGTGCATGGCAAGGTCATTGAAGCGATTCTGAGCTAGTCTCGTGTCTCAGTGTCGGTGCCGCAGTCCTGACCCCGGTCTTAGGATCTATTTCCCACTGTTCGAGCCGGGGTTGACATCTTCGCCGGGCCCGCGCGGCGGCGCGCTGACTATGTGGATTTGGTTTTCTTTAGATCGACTCGCTGAAGGTCAGGAACTCGTTGAGAACTCGCGACGTTCTGGTCGGTCGGCTGGCCCGCAGTGCCGGTTGTTTGACAGAGGCGACTTCTGTGCGTTCGGAATCAGATTCGGATTCCGTCGTCGGCCGAACGACGGCGACAAGGCGGTGTGCCGGCACGTCCGGAGGGGTTTGGGTGCTCGGCGTATGCTCGAGTGCATCGAGAATGTCGGCACTCATCGTTCGACCGCCGTCGCCTCCACCGCCACTCGGCGCGCCGCTACCGCCGACGCCCGCCCCCGGCTCACCGGACGCGCCGAGGGCGGCGCCGAACCGATCGAATGGCTCGGCATCGTCTTCAACATCCAGCACGTTCTGGTGCCATACCTGAGTACCAAATAAGTCGAGAAAACTGTTCGATCCGGGGGTGACTTGGACGATGCCTGCATCCGTGATCTTGCCAAGGTCTTCGTTCGGCGTTCCCATCACTAGATCGCTGTACTCGTCGCCGTTGAAGTTCCCGAACGCCAGGACCTTTCCGAAAAGGTCCGTTGCCTCCGCTTTGAACGGATCCTGTGAAGAGATCGCGAAATGGTGCTGGTAATAAGCTCCATCAATCGCATTAAGAGGGGATCCTGAAAGGAAGACGATTGCTCCGGCATCTTGGACGCCGGGCTCACCGAGTTCCGCCGGGAGTTCTCTGAACGGCACGCCGATAACCAGAACGGAATCGCCATTGAAATCACCGGCCGCCAGCGATAATCCGAAGTAGTCACCCCCGGCGGGTAGCTCCGCGCAGCCGGGACAAACATCGGTTGCGCTTCCCATGTTCCAGAACTGGTCGTCGCTGGTACCCAGACCGCTTGAGGTGCCGTAAAGGACGTGCACTGCGCCCGCAAGGGTGTACATACCCGTGCCGTAGATGATGGATTCGTACGGAGCGCCAATCGCCAGATCGGCAATGTCATCGCCGTCGAAATCCCCCGCGGCCAGGCTCGTACCAAATCCGTCGTTGGTTTCGGGTGCATCGAGCAAAGACCCACCCTGTTGAAACATCTGGCTGGCTCCGGTGTTCAAGCCCCCATTCGCGCCGGGGATGACGTGGACCACGCCCGCGTCCGCCACGACCCCGACGTTCTTGTTGGGGACGCCGACGGCCAAGTCGGGCGCAGGGCCCCGTTGAAATCACCCGAAACGAGAGTGGACCCGAACTTGTCGTCGGTCTGGGAAGTGCCGGCGATTCCGGAGCTTTCCTGATCGATGATCACGTCGTTCAGGCCGGTTAAACCGCTCGAACTTCCGTACAGAACTTGAACGGCCCCAGCGTGTATGAAGTTTCCAACACGCTGACCCGGAACGCCAATGGCCAGGTCGGCGAACATGTCGTTGTTGAAGTAACCCGTCGTCAGACTGTATCCGAATAAGTCGCCGGCCGCAGCGTCACCGTTCAGCGAGTCAGCGCCCTGGCGAAAGACTTTGTTGCCTCCAGGAGTCAAGCCATTTGCCGAGCCCAAAATCACGTGTACGACTCCAGCATCGGTGATCGTGCCCAGGGCCGAGTTGATGTCCTCAAAAGGGACGCCAATCGCGAGGTCGCTCCAGGTGTCGTTGTTGAAGTCACCCGCCGCCAGGGCCGAACCGAATTTGTCGCCCGGTTCGGCCGTTTGCAGGATGGCCAGGGATCCTTGGCGCCAAAAATTGTCGAAGTTGGCGGTCAACCCGTAGTGTGATCCGTACACGACGTTTACGGCGCCGGCATCCTGAACGGCCCCGATATCCTCTTCCGGGGACCCGATGGCCAAATCGTCGAAGCCGTCGCCGTTGAAGTCCGAGCGGATCGACAGGAGCCGGCGGGATTCAAGAGCTTCGAGACGGGGTTGCCATAACCAGGATTTAGAGCGTTTGCCGCGTATAGTAACCATGATGCACCTCCAAATCGGACCCGCATTGGATCGCGGCGCGCACCGGGTCCGGTAGGCGGCGTCGCGCGGATCGTTTCACTTCGGTTGTTGCGTCAGTTTCTCGGGCCCGGTGTGCTACTGAAACTCAAATGCACCGATGTCAATGGTGCCGTTCACGATGCGCGGGAAACGCGGGCCGCGCTGGTCCCATTCGGGCGCGTCGGTATTGTCGCCGGCGTCGATGGCTGGGCTGCCGGCGAGGAGAGCATGTGTCAAAGTTGGACCACCATTATCGGCGAGCGGGCCAAGCAGGGGATCAACATCAAGCAGATCGGTTGTGTGATAGCCGCTGCCGCCGCTGCCGTTACCAATTAGATTGAATCCGGTTGATCCAAGATTTCCGAAGACATCTGGATTAAAGCCTGTGTTCTGGGCAATAACCGTGTTATGAACCTCTGCCGCTGCCGCGAGAGTGAGATAAATGCCGCCGCCGCCCATAGACGCGGTGTTTCCCGCGATGGTACTGTTATGGATCGTAAGGACCGTTCCATCGTGATAGATACCGCCTCCAATTCCGTTGACGACTGAATTGTTTGAAATCGTGCTATTACTGAGGAACAGCTTGGCCCGATTTGCGATTCCCCCTCCGCTGGAGAAGGCGGCATTTCCAGATATGGTGCAGTTGCTAACAGTTAAATCGTCGTAATTTTGTATTGCCCCTCCATCTAGATCGCCAGCCGAATTACCTTTGATAGTGCTGTTGGTAATCGTAAGCTTGGGCCCGCTCTGTTCGATTCCGCCGCCGCCGAGTTTCGCAAAATTATCTGCGATTACGGCGTTATTTATGGTTACGATCCCACCGAGATTCAGAATTCCCCCTCCACCACTTATGACGTAACCATTCGTAATGGTTAGCCCCGAGATGCCGACCGTTGCCGAGGATACTTTGAAAATGCGATAGTCTCCGCCCGTGTCCCGGCGCACGCTGAGTCGATTCGGGCCCGGCCCGTTTATGGTGACGTCGGTGCTGAGATCGGGCAGGACGCCGGTGAGATTAATGGTCCCGGTCACCCTGAAGTCGATTGCGTCCGGCCCGGGTAGGTCGTTGACCTTGTTGATGCAATACCGCAAGTCGCCTCGGAAGCCCATACCCGCGCCGGCATCCGAAAGTCGGGTGACGTGGCAAGTGGAGAGCATCGTGCGATCCTCAAGATTCTCCAGCCGCGGAACAAGCCGCTCGACTTTGTTAGACCGCCGTTTTGTCGCGTGTCGCATGGTTGGTTCCCTTTCTTAATGGATTCGCGCCTGTTCAGCTGCGCGGGCCTGTGTGGTTTCGGTTTTCGAATCGAGGGCTCGGCCTTACGCTAACTTAGCTGATCTCGTCGGCGAACATTGTGTAAAGACTCAGCAAGCCGCTAAGAGCAGGCGACGTTGTAGTCGTTCGGATGGCCCGCGGCGCCAATCGCTCAACCGAGGCAACCTCGGTGCGCTCTGAATCCGATTCGGATTCCGCTGTCAGCCGAACGACGGCGACATCTCGGCTGGCCGGCAAGTTCGGAGGGGTTTGGTTGCTCGGCATTTGTATCAGTGCACCGAGAATGTCGACACTCATCGTCCAGCCACCGTCACCCCTGCCGTCGCCCGGTCTGGTCTCGGCGGGCGGAATCGGGAGCGGCAAAATCGTGGGAGTCACCGGATCGGTCTGCAGGCCGCCGCTCACGTTCAAGCGATTCTCGTACCACGCGATCTTGTCGTCGATAATTGATGCCGAAAGCACGTCGAGGTCGCCATCATTGTCCACGTCCGCCGCATGCACGCTCCACGCCGCGTTCGCGGCGGTGCTGATGGTGTGGGCGGTGAAGTTCTGGCTGCCGTCGTTCTCGTACCAGGCGATCTTGTCGTCTACCGGCGACGCCGAGAGGACGTCGGTGTCGCCGTCGCCATCCACGTCCGCCGCAAACACGCTCTGGGCGTTTTGCGCGGCGGTGCTGATGGTGTGGGCGGTGAAGTTCTGGCTGCCATCGTTCTCGTACCAGGCAATCTTGTAGTCAAGCGGGGATGCGGAGAGGACGTCGATGTCGCCGTCGTCGTCCACGTCCGCCGCAAACACGCTCCGGGCCGAATCGGCGGCGGTGCTGATGGCGTGGGCGGTGAAGTTTTGGCTACCGTCGTTCTCATACCAAGCAATCTTGTCGTCGAGTTGGGACGCGGAGAGGACATCCGTGTCGCCGTCGCCGTCCACGTCCGCCGCAAACACGCTGGAGGGCGCGATCGCGGCAGTAGTGATCGTGTGAGCGGTGAAGTTCTGGCTGCCGTCGTTCTCGTACCAGGCAATCTTGTGGTTAAAACCAGCCGCGGACAGGACGTCGGTATCGCCGTCGCCGTCCATGTCCGCCGCGAACACGCTCAGGGCAAGGCTCGCGCCCGTGCTGATGATGTGGGCGGTGAAGTTTTGGCTGCCATCGTTCTCATACCAAGCGATCTTGCCGTTGTTGTAAGACGCCGAAAGCACGTCAGTGTCACCGTCGCCGTCTACGTCCACCGCAAACACGCTCTGGGCAGAGTTCGCGGCGGTGCTGATGGTGTGGGAGGTGAAGTTCTGGCTACCGTCGTTCTCGTACCAGGCGATTTTGTCGTTCGTGCCGGCCGCGGAGACAACGTCCGTGTCGCCGTCGCCGTCCACGTCCGCGGCATACACGCTGGTGGCCCCGTCCGCAGTGGTGCTGATGATGTGCGTGCTGAAGCAGCCACATGCCGTTTTCGGTGGTGCGACCGTCACGGCGTAGTCTTCCACCTCGCCGTCGGCCGCGATGCCACCCATACCCAGATTGCCGGTGGTGCTAACGCGGAACCGAGCATAAGTTGTCCCATCCGTGGCCCAACTAGGCACGTCGAATGAAATGCTGTTATTGCCAGGAACCACGGCCACGCGGTCGGCGATTTGCTCGCCCGGGCCGCCCCACGAGCCGTCACGATTGAAATCGATCCACGCATCCAGCCTGGCGGCGCCGCCACGCACGTTGGCTATCGCCGTGGCCGCTAGCTGACCGGCGCGAATCGTGCCGAAGATGACACCGTCTTCGTCGTCGATGCCGGTGTTGTCGTCGCCATTGGCGGCTGTCGAATGCGCGCCGTCTGCTTCCGTGTCGCGAGTGGCGCCTAGGGTGGGACCGACAGCCACGTGTTCGGCGCCGCCTTCGGCGAGGAGGGTCTTATACGGCAGAGGCGCATCACCGAAATCCGACGCCATCAGTTCTCGGGCTTCCAACCGTTCGAGGTATGGTCGCCAACGCCCGATATTCCGGGTTTGTTTGTCGCGAGGATAGAGCATGATTCCACTCCCGATCAGACCTCGGTAATCACGACGCACCGAGTCCGAGTCGGTGCGCCGCGTAATTGCAAGTCCGTGAAATGCTAAATCGCGCCGAGTTGGTCCTCGAGGAATGCATTCGGATTCAATAGAACATCCCGCCGATGAAGACCATGTTTTGACGCGATTGCCAGCCGCGATACGGAACTCATCGGCACGCGATTACTGATAGGTTCCGTGGCCGCGAAATCGGCGGTCGTATCCATCGAGACTGGCTCGATGGGCCGGGTGCCGTTCATGTTCGTGCGGGATACTAAGTCCGAGACGTGCTGCACGTCCGCTGCGACCCGAAGCACGATTTCGTTGTCACCGCTCGGCCCCGGGTCGCCTCGGCGCTCCGCCATATGGCCGTTGCCGCGGCCGCCGCTCGAACCAACGCTGCTTCCGAAGTTATCGTCGAGCTCGCCGGAGTCCATGATCCCTGCGATATCCTGATGCCAGAATTGGTTCCCGGCGGTGGACAGGCCGCTCGGGTCGCCGTACATGGCCCAAACGGCGCCTTGGCCCGCAACATTGATATCTTCTCCCGGTGTGCCAATCGCCAAGTCCGCACGGCCGTCGTTATCGAAATCTCCCGTGGCCAGCGAGTCGCCGAAGAAATCTTGCGCTTCATTCGAGGCCGTGGAGCCCGTCAGATCACTTTGGAGAAAAAAGGTGTTCAACTGACCAAAAGTGCTCGCGCCGCCATACATCACGATCACCTCTCCGGCATCCGCGACGGAGCTGTAATCCTCCAATGGGATACCGATAATGAGGTCGTCATCGCCATCGCCGCTGAAGTCCGCCGCTGCCAGCGACGCGCCGAACAAGTCGGCAAACTCGGCGGCGTCGGGCACATTGGTAGAGTCTTGGGTGAACAACTCGTTTCCGCTAACCGTTAAGCCCGTAACGGAACCGTTTAAGATGTTAACGGCGCCTGCGTACACAATTGCGCCAACGGTTTCACCAGGCGCCCCGATGGCAAGGTCTTGGTAGGAATCGGCGTTGAAGTCCCCGGCCGCCAGCGCGTAACCGAACTGATCTTCGACCTCCGAGACGCCAGCGATTCCCGCCACGTCTTGATGCCAGACCTGGTCGTTGGCGGCGGTAATGCCGCCCGCCGAGCCATACAAAACATTGACCGCGCCGGCGTTTGACGCCGTTCCGATTGCCTCGCCCCAAACGCCGATGGCCAAGTCGTCGTAAACACCCGCGTCAAAGCGCCCGGCAGCAAGGGTGATGCCGAAGTAGTCGTTTGCCTCGGCGGCGCCTTCTACGTTCGGTGTGTCCTGGTGATAAAGATTTCCTTGCGGAAGCAGACCCGAAGGGCCGCCGTAAAGCGTGTAAACCGCACCGGCGTTTTCGATAGCGCCTACATCCTCGAACGGAATGCCAATGGCCAGATCAACGTAGTTGTCGCCGTTGTAGTCCCCCGCTGCCAACGCATAGCCGAAGCGGTCACCGGCCTCGGCGATGTCACGGACGCGGTTTTTGTCCTGGTGCCAGATCTTATTGCCACTGTTAATGAGTCCGTTTGGGGACCCGAGAATAATGTGAACCGCGCCGGCGTCCACGATGGCGCCGACATCCTCGTAAGGGATGCCCACGGCGAGGTCGGCGTAACCATCGTTGTTGAAATCCCCAGCCGCGAGCGACGTGCCAAATCGGTCGCCGTCCTCGAGTGGGTCGGCGTTGAGCACACCTTGGTTCATAGCGTGATTGCCGCTGATGTTCAAACCTTGGGACGAGCCGTAGATCACGTTGACCGTGCCGCCGTCGGCTTCGGTGGAGACATCCTCAAAGGGGACGCCGACGGCCAGGTCGTCGTAGCCGTCGCCGTCGAAATCGGCCCAGACCGACAAGAGCCGGCGGGCCTCGAGCAGTTCGAGCCGTGGCCGCCAGGGGCGACCTTTCCGAACTTGTGGGGCACGAATGGAACGCATGATTGATCTCCTTTTCGGACCGGTGGTAAATCTCGGCGCCTCTTATCGCATTACCTTGACACCGAAGCGTTGCAATTCATCGTTGATGTAAGCTGGTTAGACGCCGGACATAGTTCTATTTCTTCCAGGAATTGGTCAACTTCATCGGGTCGGAGGGGCCCGTACTCAACCGGTACGACGGCAGGGAAACTCGTCCAACGCCAGTGGCTTACGACCGATGGTTGAGCCGGGCGATACCATGGGGCCAACGTTCGCAAAACTGCACCACATGTAATGCCGAATCGCCACATGTTGAACTCCCGTCGTAGCAAGGGAAACGCTTGTTTGCTTTTCGCTTCCATCGAGCGACTGCCCGATGAACGTCCTCTACCTACCAGTGCGCCATCAACGGTAAGATCGCGCAAACGAATTGCGAAATTTCGGCAGGGTATCCTAGTCGGGCTTCGGCGGGCGGGCTTCGCCTTCCGGTTTCTTCACAGGAAGCTTGGCGCGCCATTGAGCGGCTTGATCCGGTTTGCCCCAGGCGTCGTAGAGTTGCACTAAGCGCTCGACGCCTTCGGTCAATCGATCGTGACGGATCTTCACAGGGATCTTCGCCTCGCGTTGCGCCATTCCTGCATAGCTCTGAAGCAGAAAAGACTCGGCCTCCGCGTACTTTTCTTGACCGAACAAACTCCAACCGAGCAGAAATCTCGTCCGAAAGGTCGTCCACGCATCAGGCTCTTTCCTTTCGCGAATGGCCAGGCACTCGCGTACGAGTGGTTCCGCCGCGGCGAACTGTTTCTCGTTTACCAGACCTTCCCCGATCGGCAGGAAAACGTTCACGAGTCCGAGGTCCTCAGGTTCAAGCTGGCTGCGCTGTAACGGAACAAAATCGCGGAGCAGCGTTATCGCCTTGTCGGATTGGTGTGCCGCGAGATAGGTCCGGATCAAGTTGTTCGTGCACGCGAGCCGATCGGGGTGAGTAGGTACATGCTTTTCCTCCATAAGCTTCAGGGTCTCCTCCTGTAGCGGAAGGGCCTTTGACACTTGGCCCAATTTCCGATACGTCGCGGCAAGGTTGTTCATCGACCAGAGCGTGTCGGGATGCGTAGGGCCAAGGTACCTCTTTCGAAGCTTCAAAGTCTCCTCGAGGAGAGTCAAGCCTTCGGGCTGATTACCCGCCTTCATGTATGCCATGGCCACGTTATTCATGGAAAACAGAGTGTCAGGATGTGTTAGGCCGAGGTGTTCCCGCCTCAGCCGAAGCGTTTCTTCTTCAAGCTGCAATGATTCCGCGTCGCGCCCGGTTCGCTCATATGCGACGGCTAGGTTTCCCATGAAGCTGAGCGTGTGTGCATGCGCAGGACCAAGCGTTTGTTGTGCGAGCGTCACCGATTCCAGAAGAAGAGGCAGAGCGTCGGCGTGCCGGCGCGCACAAGGTGCGCGCCGGCCAAGTTGTTTAGATAACGAAGCATGTCCGGGGGTGAGGCTCCCGGCGATTGACGGGCGAGCTTCAAAACCTCCGCGGCAAGCGCTGCGGCGTCAGACGTCCGACCCAGGTCCCGGTACAAACTGGATAGGGCACTCATGGAACGCAGAGTTTCCGGGTGTGCGTCCCCGAGCGTGTCCTTATGAAGCCTCATCGCGAGTTCCAGGAGCGGCAATGCCTCCTCCTTCCGGTCCGCTTCATGGTACGCTTTACCCAATATGAGCATCGACGCTAGCGAATCCGGATCCTGCCGACCAAGTATACGTTCGTAGGTTTCGCGGGATTTGGACAATACGGTTAACGCTTGGCTCGCGTAGCCCAGGCCGATTTGCGACTCGCCGAGCGTTCTTTGAAGCCGGGCAACCATCAAGGGGTCACCGACCGCTTCGCCATCGAGTTGAGCCGCAGCTTTAGTCAACCGTTCGCCAAGCAAGATGCGAAGCGACGCATCCAGATTTTCCGACGGTGCTGGATCTAAGTCCTTGAAGATTGATGCGAGGATCTCATTTCCCTTTTCGATCTGCCCCAATCGTCTTAGGGCCGTTTCCTTCGCCTGGCGTTCCTCTTCCGCCGCCGCGCGGGCCGCGATGAAGCCCCACGTGATTCCGACAACGCCGCCGAGCAGCGCCAGAAACACCAGTGTCGATGCCAGCACGGCGCCCTTGTTCCGTCGAACAAACTTGCGCAGCCTATATCTTGCCGACGGCGGTCCCGCTACGACCGGTTCATCATCAAGAAATCGCCGCAGTTCCAGGGCCAGCCCGTTCGCCGTCTCATACCGCCGGCCGCGTTCTTTCTCAAGACACTTCATCACAATCCAATCGAGCTCGCCGCTTACCATCTTCGTGAGGCGCTTCGGCTCCAGTTTCCGCTTGGCAGCGATACTCGGCAATTCTTCCGATGAAGACAGTTTCGTGCTGGGCTTAGGCGGCTCCACTTCCTTGATCATTCGCAGCATTTCGGTGAATGCCGCACCTCGAAGCTGCTTCGACGTGAACGGCGGTGATCCGGCTAGAAGCTCATAGAGCATGACGCCGAGCGAGTAGATGTCCGCCCGCGTGTCGATATCGAGGTTGTTCAGTTCCGCCTGCTCCGGGGCCATGTACTCGAGCGTGCCGACAATGCTGCCGACCTCCGTGAACAATGTTCGCTGGGTCAATCTTTGGCCGGTCGCCTTGGCTACGCCAAAGTCGATCACCTTCGGAACGGGCCTGCCGTCGTAGAGGGCGATCATCACATTGGATGGTTTCAGGTCGCGGTGGATGATCCCCTTTTGGTGGGCGTGCTGCACGGCCTGGCACACCGGAATGCATAACTCAAGCCGTTCCTTCGGCGTAAGTTGTTCCTGGTCGCAATAGGTGGTTATGGGCACTCCCTTCACCAACTCCATGACGAAGTAAGGTCGTCCGCCGGATGTCTGACCGCCGTCCAAGACCTTGGCGATGTTGGGATGATCCATCACCGCCAGTGCCTGCCGCTCTTGCTCGAAGCGTGCGATGATTTGAGCCGAATCCATACCGGCCTTAATGACTTTGAGTGCGACATGGCGCTGAACGGGCTCGGTTTGTTCAGCGACCCAGACGGCGCCCATGCCACCCTCGCCGAGGTTTTGCAAGAGCTTGTACGGTCCGATAACCTCGCCCGCTTTCTCAATGCGGGGTTGACCAACCGCTCGGTCAGGCTGGGAGATTCCCGTCTGCGGAAGAAAATCCGGCTCGGCGGGCGGGCGCTCCAAGAAACTACCGGCGTTCTCGTAGGCCCGAAGCAGGCCCTGAATTCGCGCGCACAGGGCCACATCGCCGGCGCAGGCTTCATCAAGGAACGCCTGACGCTCGCGCACGTCATCCTTTTGGAGCGCCGAGATGAAGATATCTCGCTCGTTCATCGCCGCGGGCCCTTTCTAGCTATCGTTCCAAGAGACAGTGCGCCACGCTTAGTGAGATCGCGCAAGGATTTGTAGAATTCGGAGTGAAGTTTTGTGTCACTCCGGTTTTGTTATCGAAGAGTCACCCTGCATTCGCTGAAGCAGCCAGGCCTTGGCATAGGCCCACAGAAAATCCGCCGTACGCGGAGCGACGCCGAGCACCTCCGCAGCCTGCTTCACGGTGAATCCTGCGAAATAACGCAGCTTCACCAGGTCGGCCGCCTGCGAATCCGCGGCGGAAAGTCCCGTCAAAGCATCGTCCAGCTCCAGCAGGTCGTCGGAAGATTCGGGCGCGGCGATTTCGAGATCCTCCAGTTCGACACGCGCCCGGCCTCGGCCGCGCTTTATGCGTCCTTTCCGACGCGCGTTCTCGATTAGAATTCGACGCATCGCCTCGGCGGCGGCACCAAAGAAATGTCCGCGGCTGTTCCAAGGCTGTTCCGGCTGCGAGCCTACGAGCCGAAGGTATGCCTCGTGAACCAAGCTCGTTGGTTGAAGCGTTTGTCCAGGTTTCTCCTGCGAAAGCCGATGTGCAGCCAGCTTTCGCAATTCGTCATAAACGATTGGCAACAATTGTGCGGCGGCTTGCGGCTGGCCGGCTTCGATAGCGCTCAATATCCGGGTGACATCCGACATGGCCTCCACAATACCGCGGAATCTGCGACGGTGGAAGCAACGAAATCACTGCACACTGCTATGACACGTTTCTTGTCGACCTGGAGCGAGGAATCCAGCCGCCGCCGGCTTATCACTTCATCCGCTTCCAGACATGCACCATCGAGCCGGTTCCGGATTTCGTGGTGAATTCCTTCGGTCGCTCTTTGTCGGGTGGTGCGAAGCACACCTTGAATTCGTCGGCCTTGAGTTCATAGATGCCGAGGGATGTCTTTCCCTTGAACTTGCCTTCGGTGTCGGACGCATTGATGGTCTTTGGTTTCTTTGAGGCGTCAATCTTGTGGGTTCCGACGAAGGTGTCATTGCCCACCTTGACGTTGTGCTTGTCGCCCTTGATCTCAAGCTTGGAACCCTTGAGGGTCTGTTCCGAAATCGATTTCCCTTCTTCTTCGCCGGAAACGAGCACCCACGTTCCTTCCATGTTTTTCAGGTCGGTCGCGGAGTCGTCTGGTGCAGCAGCGAGCATGCCCAGAGTCACGAGCAGAATGGCACAGCGCATGATAGTCCCCTCCATTGAAACAAAGGTTGTTGCTTCCGAAAGTTTAGAGACAAATGCAGCGGACGGACAGCAAGAGCGGGAAAAGATAGGCGGCGGCGAGCGGGGTGGGATATGATAACCGTGATACCGCCCATGAAAGGGGTTTGCGATGTGGACACGACGAGACTTCGTGGTGAAATCCGCCCAAGCCGGGGCACTAGTTGGACTGGGCGACTTTGCGTTTGTGAATGGGATAGCACCACTCACGGCGCAAGATGTCAATGTCACGCCGCGCATGGTTCAGCTTAGTCCCGACACCGAGCCATTGGTTCGGCTCATTGAAGACACCGACCGCGATCGGCTGTTGGAACAAGTGGCACAGAAGATTCGTGGCGGCACGAGTTACGGGGAATTATTGTCGGCCGTGATGCTGGCCGGCGTTCGCGGCATTCAACCGCGTCCCGTCGGCTTCAAGTTTCATGCCGTGCTGGTGGTCTACTCCGCCCATCTCGCGGCACTGAGCGCTCCCGACAGCGACCGCTGGATGCCAATGTTCTGGGCGTTGGACAATTTCAAGTCGTCGCAAATCCAGAATCGCGGCCAGGGCGACTGGGTGATGGCGCCTCCCGAAGAAGGAAAACTACCGGCGCCGCATCAAGCCCGAGAGCGATTCATCGAGGCGATGGAAAACTGGGACGAGACCGCCGCCGATCGAGCGGTGACGGCATTCGTGCGGAATGCGAGCGCGACGGAGGTCATCGAAACGTTCTGGCGCTTCGGTGCTCGGGACTTTCGAGACATTGGACACAAGGCGATCTACGTTGCCAATGCCTGGCGGACCCTGCAGACCATCGGTTGGCGGCATGCGGAACCGGTGATGCGCTCGCTGGCTTATGCGCTCCTCGAACATGAGGGCGAGAATCCGGCCAAGCGCGACGCCGATGCCGACCGCCCGTGGCGCGAGAATGTGAAACGAGCCGCAACCATCCGCGCCGGATGGACGGACGGCAAGCCCGACCCCGCCGCGGCGGCGGAATTCCTCTCGACGCTCCGGACGGCGTCGCCCTCCGAGGCGTGCGATAGTGCAGCGAATGCACTCAATCAAAACAATTCGCCGGCCGCGCTTTGGGACGCGCTGTTTCTTCAGGCAGGTGAGCTACTGATGAGACAACCCGGCATTGTGGGTGTTCACTGTGTGACTTCCATGAACGCGCTCCATCATGGTTTCCAAGCGACCGGCAACGATGAGACACGGAGGCTGCTGCTCTTGCAAGCCGCCGCTTTCTTGCCAATGTTTCGCAAGGCAATGGCCGGACGCGGGCGACTTCGAGAAGACTTACAGCTCGACACACTCCAACCCGCGGACCTTGATTCGAAAGAAAATGCGGTGGCAGAAGTGTTTGCCACGGTAAGCAAGGATCGATTGCTGGCCGCGCGGAAGTCGTTGCGGATTCTGCAAGATCGGATTGCCACGCCTTTGGAGATGATTAGCGCGGCTCGGCGTTTGGTGTTCAACAAAGGGACCAATTCGCACGACTACAAGTTCAGCTCGGCGGCGTTGGAAGACTATTTCCACATGACTCCGGCGTGGCGGACCCGTTTCTTGCCCACGAGTATGTTTTTCCTCCGTGGCAGCGGCGATGCCGACAACGACCTCGTGCGCCGCACGCGCACTGCGCTTGCGTAATCCCACCGGTCGCTGCCGGTGGGCTTGTCTAATCGGACGCCTGGGGCTGCGTACTCGTGGCCCCTTTGACGTGCTTATCGAACCAGTTGAACATTTCGAACAGCGTGTGTTCCACGGATTCCCGAGCCATGTAGCCGTGCGATTCGAAAGGCAACTCAACAAATCGAACGGTGCCGCCATTTCCCTTGATCGCTTGGAACATGCGTTCGCTTTGAACGGGAAACGTTCCGGGATTGTTGTCGATTTCGCCGTGGATCATTAACAGCGGCTCGTTGATCTTTGTTGCATGCATGAACGGCGACATGCGCAGGTACGCATCCGGCGCCTCCCATAAGGTTCGACGTTCACTTTGGAATCCGAACGGCGTGAGCGTGCGGTTGTACGCGCCGCTGCGCGATGCCGGCGCGGAACAAGTCGGAGTGCGCTAACAAGTTCGCCGTCATGAACGCTCCATAACTGTGGCCACCGACGCCGACGCGGTTTCGATCAATCACACCCATTTCGTCGGCCTTGTCGATGGCGGCCTTTGCGCCGGAAACGACCTGGTCGATAAACGTGTCGTTCACTTTCTCCGGATCGCCGATGACGGGCAACGAGGCGCCGTCCAGCACCGCGTACCCTTGAAGAAGGAAAAACAGATGCGACGTGCCGGAGATGGTCGTGAACCGGTGCGGCGAACCGGTTACTTGCCCCGCGGTATCGGCGTCGAGGAACTCGAGCGGATAGGCCCAGACCACGGCAGGCAGCCTTTGTCCTTCCTGATATCCCGGCGGCAAGTAGAGCGTGAACGACAACGGCACACCGTCGGCGCGCTTGTACTTCACCAGTTGCTTCTTGATTCCGCGAAGCTGAGGACATGGGTCCGTGAACTTCGTGAGCGGCTGCTTGTCGCCTTGAGCAGTTCGCAAATGGTAATTGGGCGGTTCGGACGGCGTTTGATACTGCGTGATAAACCGAGAACCGTCGTCGGCGAGGACGCCGACTACGGACTCAAGGCAATTCTCCGCACTGTGAAAAAGGCGCGCCGCTTTCTGCGTCTTCAGATCGAGCTTGTCGAGGAACGGACGATTCCCGGTCGGCGTGGCGCCGTTGCCATCGAGCAGTATGCACCCATCTTGCACCCGCAATACCTGTTGACCCGACGGAAGTGTTTTCGTGACGGGCGAACCCGGATCCTTGTAACGCTCGTTGATCGAAAGATCCCAAAGGAGCTTGCGGTTTTCGAAATCAGGGTCCGTCTTGCTGACGACGAACGTGCGGCGGCGGCGTTTCTCTCGGTCGTAATCTCGTAGGAGTGCCGCGTCGCCGTCCTCGCTCCACGTCAATCCGGCAAAGCGATGTTCGGTCTTGCCGATCGATTTGGGCGTGGCCTCGCCGATTCGCAGTTGTTTCATCTCGTCGCGGTGTGGGACTTTCTTTTTCGGATCGCCGCCGTCCAGCGCTTCCACCCAGATCAACGTCGCCGGTTGCGACGGCATCCATTGATAGTCTCGTGGCCCGGTCAGGACGCCTTCAATGGGCACATGCTCCGCGGACGGGAGGCTCGCGACTTTCGTAACGACGTCGCCCTTGCGATTCCAAACTTCCACGTCTTTGGGAAACGAAGTAGCGGGAACTAGATATGAATACGGCCGACGATTCCGCGTGATGATGAAGTGTTGGCCGTCCGGCGCGGCAGAAACCGCGGCAATGATCGCCGGCCGGCCTATGGGCGTCTTCTTATCCGAGGTCACATCGACCAACGTCAATTGCGACGTGGCATAATAATCGAGGATCTCCTCGTCTTGCGGATTCTGCAACAAGTCTTGATAGGTACGAACCGGGGCGGGCCGACCGGAACTCTCCTGGATCACGGGACCTTTTGGAACACGGATCGCGGTGGGCGGCGCCCCGCGCTCCGCCGGCAGCGTCTTGCAAAAGAGCTCCTTGCTTCCGGGCATCCAGCGATAGGCGGAACCATACGCGGCATTGAGCGTTATACCTGGAAGTGCTCGCACACTACCGCTGGCAACATCGCCGACCCACAGCTCGATTCGCGCGGGTGTCGTATGACTGAAGGCGAAGCGCGTTCCGTCGGGTGACCACGCCGGTGTTCCCAGTCGAGCGCGCTCGGGCACTTTGAGATCGACTGTTTTGCCTGAGTCAATCGACTGCAACGACATCCGTACCATCCGAGCCGCGCTGTGCGGACCGTTCGTTTGCGGGTTGATGCGCAAACCCGCGAGTCGTAGCATCGGCTCGGCAAGATCGGCAATAGGTGGATAGCGTTCACTTTGTGTCAGGAGCAGGTGCTGACCGGACGGACTAATGGAAACCTGCGGCGGCAGCGGCGCGTCGAGGATCTCGAGGACATTCTTCGGCGGCCGTTGATAATCCGCGGCGGCCAGCGTAAGAACCAGCCCCCACGCCAGAATTGCGAGTTCCTTGGTTTTGTTTCGCGCGCCCATGACTTTCGCCCTTGAGGTTCTTGGTTATTCTCTAATGGCAATGGTAGGAACGCGAAGGGAAATGCCTACGGGAGGTAGCTGGTGCTTTTTTTCGCAAATGTACGTCATGTCGCGCCGTGAGGCCGACGTGTTTCCTACGGCGCATACACGGTTCGTCCGCCGTCGACAGGTAAGCAAACGCCCGTGATGAAATCATTCTCGACGAGCGAGAGCACAGCCTGCGCGACGTTGGCCGGTGAGCCGGCGTGCTTCACCAGCGTGGCATCGATCGACTGTTGTTTCTCGGCTTCGGGCAAATCCGGCGGAAAAAGCACCGGTCCCGGAAGGATGCAATTCACACGAACACGGGGATTGCGGCTTCCGAGTTCGACGGCCAGAGAACGTGTGATCGCCGTGACCGCCCCTTTCGAAGGGAAGTAAGCGGCGTAATCGACATAGGGTCGCACTTCCGCCCAGTCGCCGATGTTGACAATGCACCCACCGTCGGGTTGCTTCACCATGACCAGTCCGGCCGATTGGGCACACAAGAATGTGCCAAGTGCATTCGTTTCGAAATGGCGGCGTATGTCGTCGGCAGTGATGTCCTCGAGCCGTTTACGTTGCCAAATCGCGGCACTGTTTACCAGGACGTCCAGACGGCCGAAGCGGCTGCAAACCTCGTGTACGAGTTTTCGCACCGCTTGTTCGTCGGTGAGGTCGGCTTGAAATGCCGCGGCGTTGATGCCGCGGGATGTGAATTCGCCCACCGTCTGGTCGGCTTCCGCGGCGGAAGTGTTGTAGTGAACGGCAATCGAGTAGCCGCGTTGCCCGAGGGCGTTGGCGACGTGCCAGCCGACGCGGCGCTTGCCGCTTCCGGTCACCAGGGCCACACGCGTGGTACTCAACCCACACCTATCAACTGGCCACGCGCAGGTCGGCGAGCTCCTCTTTCACCGGCGCGTAATGGCTCGGTTCCATCGTGAATGCGGCCGTGCCGCTGGTAAAGTTTCGGAGCTCGCTGGTGTAACCGAAAAGTTCCGCCAACGGGACGTAGGCGTGCAACATGCAGCGGCCCTTGTCGAGACTGGTGTTCAGGATTTCGCCGCGTCGCCGGCTGACATCGCGGGTCAAATCGCCGATGTATTGGCCGGGTGCGTGGACCACGACGTTCATGATCGGTTCGAGAAGAATGATGCCGGCCTTCATTTGCGCATCGCGCATGCATTCCATTGCCGCGAGCTTAAACGCGTCCGCCGAACTGTCCACCTCGTGGGCTTTGCCGTCGTGGAGCGTTGCCACCAGATCGACGCATTGGAAACCGTACTTAGCGCCCTTTACCGTTGCCAGTCGGAAACCTGTCTCCACGCTGGGAATGTACTCTTTGGGCACCACACCGCCGAAGATCTCTTCGTTGAAGTAAAGATTGTTCGGGTCTGGCTTGTCCCCCTGCTCTTCCGCCTCCGCGGCGAATTCTTCGACTTGCTCCTTGGTGAGCGGCTCGAAGCGCACATGGATGACGGCATACTTGCCGCGACCGCCCGATTGTTTGATGTATCGCGTTTCGATGTCCACCGGGCGAGCTAACGTTTGGCGATAGGCCACCATCGGCTTGCCCGTCGAAACCTGTACCCCGAAGTCGCGCTGAAGTTTGTGCACCGCGACTTCCAGGTGAAGCTCGCCCATACCGCTGAGGATCAGTTGGCTGGTTTCCGGATCGGTCAGTGCGCGTAGCGTCGGGTCGTCGCGGACCATTCGGCCGAGCGCGTCGGCGAGTTTGGTTTCGTCGACGTTCTTGGCGGGTATGATCGCTTGCGAAATCACCGGTTCCGGGAAACGAATCTCTTCCAACGCGAGCGGTTTCTCTTGATCGCAAAGAGTTTGCCCCGTGGCCGTCTGTTTCAAGCCGACGACGGCCACGATTTCGCCGGGGCCAGCGACTTCGAGCCGATCGCGCCGATCGCCGAAAAGACGGTAGATATGGCTGATACGTTCCGTTTTCTTGATCGAAGTGTTGTAGATGATGTCGCCCGGCCGCAACTCGCCTGAGTAGATGCGAAGGAACACCAGATCGCCGTGCTTTTCGCTGATGGTCTTGAATGCCAGTGCAGTGAACGGTTCGCTCGCCTCGGGCTTGCGCTCGGCGCGCTCTTTGATTTTCGGGATGAATCCCTGCACGGGAGGCCGATCGGACGGCGCCGGAAGATAGTCACGCACCGCATCCAGTAGCAACCGGACGCCGTGAAATTCCTTGGCCGAGCCGCATAACACCGGCGTCAGTTTGCCGGAGAGCGTGCCGACGCGCAGTGCGTGTCGAATCATGTCTTCGGTGATCTCTTCGCCTTCGAGCACGGCTTCCAAAAGCTCATCGCATGAATGTGATGCCGCGTCGAGCAGCTTTTCACGATAGTTCGCGGCCTTCGCTCGATACGCCGCCGGGATGTCCGTCCATTGGTACTTGTGATGCGTCGGATCGTTTGGATCCTGCTCCCACAACTGCATGCGAATGAGATCGATGACGCCGATGAATTCGCCGCTCTGTCCAGCCGGGATGGTGCAGATCGCGGGAATAATGTCGAGCTTTTCTTTCATTTGCTCGACGCAGGCCTCGAAGTCGGCCCCCATGCGATCGAGCTTGTTGATGAAGGCGATACGGGGCACGCGGTGTTTGTTCGCTTGATGCCAGACTGTTTCACTCTGCACCTCGACGCCGCCAACGGCGCAAAACACACCGACAGCGCCGTCGAGAACGCGGAGGCTCCGCTCGACCTCGGCCGTGAAGTCGACGTGGCCGGGCGTATCGATCAAGGTAATTCGCGTGTCGCCCCATTCGACGGTGACGGCCGCACTGTTGATCGTGATGCCTTTGGCTTTTTCGAGCGGATCATAGTCGGTCGTGGTGTTGCCGTCATCGACATCGCCCGCCTTGTGTTTGCTGCCGCCGAAGTAGAGAATTCGCTCGGTCGTGGTGGTTTTCCCCGCGTCCACGTGAGCGATGATACCGATATTTCGCACTTGTTCGAGCATGACGCATCCAACACCGGACACAATTCCGGCAACTAAGGTAACGACAAAAACAAAAATCGCGGTTCATCGGGTCTCATTTCCCCGACACCGCGTTTCACTAGTTTCGTTCGTCCGTCTGGTAGTGCCCGGGTTCGGGTGTGCCTCCGACGCCGCCCAGGCTCCGAAGAGGCGTACCAGGTTCGTTTGCACGTCCCTGTCGCAGGAGCCATTATCCGGCTCCAAGGCGAACTACGAGATACTTATTCTACTTGTCATGCAAATCCTGTCTAGGCGAATGAGGATGAAGCTTGGGTGAATATCTCCGAATGGAGTACACTCGAAAGCTTATTGAGGCGCTGCAGGGAATGAGATACGTTAAACCGCACTCAACATGAAAAAAGCGATCACCGCCCGCGACCGCGCGGGCGGCGATCCCATAGCGAGTTGGTTCACCGCCTATGGCAGTATTTGCAACTCCATTTCCAAAGCAGGTTCGGAACCAAGTCGCCGGCGGGCCTCCGGTGAACGACTAACCAATGTGCCTTCGCGCCGCAACGTCGGCTGCGGAACCATCGGGTTGTCGTCGTCCGATCCGCCGCCCGGGTTACTCTTACTGCCGCCGCCGACGGCTCCACCGAAAACGTCGCCGGTTTCGGCGACGCCTTGGATCCCGGGACTATCCTGATGCCAAAGCTGGCTACCGGTTGCAGAGAGTCCGCCGCCACCTCCCGCCTGTCCATAGAGGACATTTACGACACCCGCATTGACGAAGGCGCCGATATCCTTAAGCGGAGTAGAAATCGCGAGATCACCGAAACCATCGCCGTCGAAATTGCCGGCGGACAGCGAATATCCAAACCAGTCGTCTGATTCTGAAAGCGTGCCGTTGCCGATACTGGCGCCCTGCGTGAAGTATTGGCTGCCGACCATCCCGAAAGGCGCGTAGAAAACGCTGATCGATCCGGCATCGACAATGGCGCCGACGTCCTCGTATGGAGTGCCAATGGCGAGATCATCATCGCCGTCTCCGCCGAAGTCGCCGACCGCGAACGAGAATCCGAACTGATCGCCGGCCTCATTGGTGCTTCCGCCCAGATCGGCCTGCGACCAATTCGTCGAGCCGGCTTCGGTAAGTCCGCCCGCTGAGCCATACCCAATCGTGATCATTCCGGCGTCGACGATGTCGCCGATATCCTCGCCCGGCGAGCCGGTTATGACGTCGTCATAGCCGTCGTCGTTGAAGTCCCCCACGGCGAGGGCGTGGCCGTAGCGATCTCCCGGTTCGTGTGCGGAGTGATACCAAAACTCGCTGCCGTTGGTGGTGATGCCGTTGACGGCGCCGAACAGGATATGCATTTGACCGGCATTGATGTCGCCGTCGATTTCTTCGGAGGGAACGCCCACCACTAAATCCGCGCGTCCGTCGCCGTTGATATCGCCCGTCGCCAGGGTGACGCCGAATTCATCGTCCGTCTGGGCAACACCGGGTACGAACGGCGAATCCTGATGGATGATGATGTTGCCCGGCGCGGAGAGTCCGACGTGCAAACCGTAGAAAATCTGGACAGCGCCCGCGGCGTTGACGGCGAAGATGTCCTCGCCAGGGATGCCTACCGCGAGGTCCGTGTAGCCATCGTTATCGAAATCCGCAGCGGCCAGCGAAGCGCCGAAACGGTCGCCGAACTCTGCACTGTCCCGCACGCGCGGATTATCCTGGTGCAGGCGTTCGCTGCCGGTGGCGGTGAGTCCACCGGCGGTTCCGTAAAGCGTCCACACCGCGCCCGACGAGGGAAGCCCGCTTATGTCTGCGTCAGGCGCCCCGATTGCCAAGTCGTCGTAACCATCGGCATCGAAGTCACCGGAAGCAAGCTCGGCTCCGAAGAAATCATACGCGGTGGGATCACCGAGAAGTCCCGGACTGTCGAGATGCCAGATTTCATTGCCGGCGCTGGCCAGGCCGCTTGCAGTGCCGTAGATCACGTTCACGGCGCCGGCATGCGTGACCCCATTAACCTCTTCGCCAACGACTCCGACGGCCAGGTCGCCGTAGCCGTCGTTGTTGAAGTCGGCCCAGACGGCCAAGAGCCGGCGGGCTTCGAGGGCCTCTAGATAGGGCCGCCAGCGCGACCCGGATTTCCGATTGCCTGTCGTTTTAGATGCACGCGTACGCATGGAAAGAAACTCCTGTACGGACCTCGGAACTCGACGGCACGCATGGTCCGAATCGGCGTGCCGTTTATGAGAGTTAGCGGTACTTGATCGCTTGATCCATCACCCGGCATAGGCATAGGCGAAGGTGCCGCCGGCGATTCGAGGAACCAGGGTCCGGTTTTCGTGCACCGGCGTCGCGAAACAACCCTCGCTGTTCGCGACCGAATACGGGTTTGCGGCCGACGGCGCGTCCACATAGGTCGCGGCGTGGAATTTGATTCCCCGATGGTATGCCCGGTCATTGATTCCTTTTTCCAAACCAATCACGCTCGCGATTGGCTCGGGCTCCTTTACGTTTCCCAGCGTCGAAGACGTTCCCATCGACAACGTGACGTATGCCCCGAGTGACGTTTTGTAGTCGCGGTTGTCAAACTTCTTCGCCTTTTCGCCGCCGGAGTTCTTTCCGTGAGCCACATATGTCTTCCGCACGAGCTCATCGTCGCGGATGTTGACGGTCCAAAGTCTCCGCTCGGTTCGGATGATGCGGAAGTCCATGAACGTCACGATCTCCGGCTTGTGGAGGTGGATATTCCCGAGGTGATCGACCAGCGCGTTCAGCCCCGCCTGCCAAAGGTCGTTCGGCATTTTGCCGGGGGGCGTCCGCTTGCGGGCGGCGTCGATGATGTTGAACCATGCGATAAGTTCAACGACGCCGTCGGGAGTTTGGATGAGTTTGGTCCAGGTCAAGCCGCCGGGCGAGACCGTGCCGTCAGGCTTGGAAAAGCCGGCAAGCTTCTTTTGAAACGTCTCGATGTACGGCACGGTGGCCTTCGAGTTGCCATCGATCTTCAACAAGGGAAGGTTCCCCATTCGCCCCGCGGACACAAACCCATTCAGCAGGCTCTGGACGGTTCGCACTTCATCGGGGAAATTGGTTCCCTTTTTGCCGACAGACGCAGAAATCGTGGGAGGCATCGTATTAACTCCTAGCAAGGCCCGTCGAGCGACCTTTTGCTGGAGGTCGCTTGTCACGCGGCTCTGTGCTATGAACATCTCCAACTCTTCGCGGCGCCCCGCAGGAATTCGAAAACAAATGAGCAGGAAAAAGCGAATGCCAATGGTGAGAACGCCGCCAGGGGCAAAGTCCCTAACGCTCAGAGCCGCCATGAGCCTGGTTCGCGTTGAGCAGCGGCTCAGCAACCCGGCAGCCGCGAGAATGACACGGAGGCGCCTCGCGACGGGTTAGTACTCTCGCCTTTCTACTTGAAAACCGCGAGCAGCGTGCCTAGACTCGTAGCCAGAGTTCGCTCATCCCTCCTTGGCCGCACTTATCGAGGTTGCCATGCCAAACAGCAAGCGGAACGGCGTCGATCGGTCACCTAGCCGTCAGTGCCCATATCTTGAGCGGTTGGAAAACCGTGATTTGCCGAGTTTCATCGGCGCGGCATCTTACAACCTCGGGGCTTCTTTGCATCAGGCAAGCGTCGCCGACATGAATGAGGATGGCGACTTGGACATAATTGCATCCGTGTCATCGCTTAACCAGATCGGCGTGGGCTTCGGCCGCGGAGACGGCACGCTGGAGAGGATCTTGATGCTGCCGGCCTGCAACACTCCGGAAGCGATCATCGCGACAGACCTCAACGCGGACGCCAATCTGGATTTGCTCGGAACATGCCACAACGGCCTTAGTATTCGGCTCGGCAATGGCGACGGCACGTTTATGCCCGACGTGATTGTGCCGACAACCGGGATCCCGCGCTCCGTGGCCGTGGTCGACCTTGATGGCGACGGCAGGCTGGACGTTGTCACATCCAATGAAAATCAGCAAGCACCGGGCCACAGCATAAGCGTGTTTTTGGGGAACGGCGATGGTTCAGTAACTATTGATAGGTCGTACAGCACTGATCCGTGGCCAAACGCCGTCGTGACTGCCGACTTTGACTCGGACGGCAATCAGGACGTTGCCGTCGCATATGCGAACGGTGTTTTAAGCCAATATGGCGGAGTCAATATTTTTCTCGGTAACGGCGACGGACGCTTAAAATTCAAGAAAAAGTACTCCGGTGGATTCGATACAAAGTCGCTTGCGGTCGGTGACTTCAATGAAGATGGGAAGATGGATCTTGTCATGGGTAGTGCGAAAAACGATTCCAACAACCCTAATAAGAATCTTTTTGTCCTGACCGGTAACGGCGACGGCACTTTCAAAAGCGGCCCGATATTCGCCATATTCAAGGCAGCCCAGTCCGTAACGGTGGCGGACATGAACAACGACGGCAATCTTGATCTAATTGTCGGCACCACCAAGTCGGATCTGTTAGCGTGATCCTGGGCAACGGCAACGGGACTTTCTTGGCCCCTAAAACTTCCACAGCGTACTATTTTCCGCTAAGTGTCGCGGCAGCCGATCTAAACCATGACGGAAATCTTGACGTGACGATCGCCACATGGCACCTGGCCTCGCTTCTGGGCAAAGGCGACGGGACGTTCGTTCTGGCGACTGAATCTCCGTCCATATCTGCTTCCACCCACGTAAACTCCGGCGATGTAAACGGCGACGATATACCGGATGTCGTCGTGCTAAGCCGGTTCACGGACACGGCGGCCGTGCATCTCGGCAACGGCGACGGGACATTTGCTCCACCAGTCACTTATGCCACGGGTGCTTGGCCCGAATGGACCGTCGTGCGGGACTTCGACGGCGACACATTCGCTGACGTCGCGATCGGCAACGGCAACAGCGGGACCATCAGTGTGTTTTTGAGCAATGGCGACGGCACGCTCAAGCCCAAGGTGGACTATCCGGCGTCGGGCCTTTGGGGGGTGGAAACGGGTGACTTTGATAATGACGGCGTCTTGGATTTGGCGTATCCCAGCCCCTCCGCGAAAGCGATAGGCGTATACTTTGGCAACGGCGATGGGACATTCGGTCCGCCCAAGCAATTCAACTTCGACGCTTTCTCTCAGCCGACAGGACTTGTCGTCCAAGATTTCAACTGTGACGGCATCGACGACCTCGCGGCATCCGCGACCCAAATTATCGTCATCTTAAGTAACGGCGACGGGACGTTTCGAAAGCCGCTTTTTCAGAAGAACGTCAAGCCGATCTATTTACAGGCATCGGACCTGAACAATGACGGCTGCGGTGACTTGATTCTCGACGACTACCAGCAGCCGGGGCGATTTCACATTTACCTGGGGCTGGGCAACGGGACGTTTGGACGATCCGGCAGCTATAAGCTAGGAATGCCCCTGGACATCGCTGACTTCAACAACGACAGCAAACTGGACCTTGTGCTTTTTGCAGGAGGGCTTCGCATAGCTTTGGGAGATGGCACGGGCGGATTCAAATTCACGACTACTGCCTACATGTATTCGGGTTGGCCTGGCGCGGCGGCTGATTTCAACGGCGATGGATACGTAGACTACGCGTCAACGGCCGATAATGTCGCGGTACTATTGAATTCCGGCGTGTGGGATGTGCCCGCGCCGGCTCCAACTGATGTCGCAATTTCTTACAGCGGTGCGCTCACGAACGCAGTTGCACCGCATGCCAATGCATCCGCCGACCAGTCCAGGCTTCTAGGCACGGCCTGGTGTTCATGGCGTCGACTCGGCTCTACGATGTGCGAGGATGCCGTTGAGGACAACATCGATCACGTCCTCGGCTTGCTCAGCCGGTGATCGCTGTTGTCCCGTGAAGTGGTTCGTAAACATGGTCCCATACACCAGGTCAGACACCACGCGCAGGATCCGGCCTACGGGGATGTCGCGCAGGCGCCCTTCTCGAATAAGACCCGCGTACACCGCTTCCCATTCCGCTGAATTCGCACGGCGGTGTTCCAAATAGGTTGGGGTCTTGCGATCGCGGTACTCCGCCCGTTCGATGATGAGCAGTTCGGCATGATCCGGATGGTCGCGAAAAAACTCCAGGTACGCGCGGATCGCTACCGTCAAGCGTTCAAGCGGATCGCTGACATCCGTGTACGCAGCGCGTACCGAATCCCGAAGCCGCAACATCGCACGATCGACGGTGGCAAGGAAGAGCTTCTCCTTGCTCGGGAAGTAAAGGTAGAGCGTTCCTTTCGCCACCCGACTTGCGTTAGCCACGTCCTGCATTTCGGTGTCGGGGTAGCCACGGCGGGCGAAGACCGTCGCCGCCGCCTTGAGAATCTGTTCCCGGCGCCTTCCGGCAGACCGCGGTCACGGGGACGACCTCGGCGGCTTGATTTCGATGGCACCGATACCTCCGAATTACTTGACTGACTGGTCAGTCGTTAATATAAACATAGTAAGTCGCCCTGTCCAATACGAATAATTCCATACGAGGCGCCGGTGTCAGGTAGCACCTTCCCAGCAAAAAGACGGTCCCGCCACTTATGGGCAATCGCCCTGATGGCGATGGCCGTATCGGCAGGATGTCGCCGTCAAAAGGAGGCGACTCCGCCGCCGCCGCCACCCCTGGTCGCGGTGGCCCGCCCGGTATCCTATCCCGTCCAGCGGTACTACGAATACAACGGTTATCTCGACGCGATGGAAATGGTCCGCCTCACCGCACGGGTCAAGGGCTTTTTGAACGAAGTACACTTCACCGAAGGGGATGAAGTCGAGAAGGGCGACCTCCTGTTCAAAATCGATCCGCGCGAGTATGAAGTGGCAGTGAAGCGTGGAGAGGCGGACCGACTCAAAGCCGTTGCTGAGCTGACCCGGGCAACGTCGGAAGCAGCGCGAGCACGGCAAACCGCGCTGTCCCGCGCGATGAGCGAGGAAGACCTCCAGCAACGGATCGCCGCCCGAGACACCGCGGAGGCGGTACGCAAACAAAGTGAAGCCGCTCTAGAAGCCGCTCGGCTCGAACTCAGCTTTACCGAGATCTACGCCCCGATTGCAGGGCGAATTAGTCGCACCTTGTTCACGCCGGGAAACCTGGTGGGTCACGGCGAAGCCACGCTGCTGACGACGATCGTCAGTGTGGATCCGATCTATGTCTACTTCGATGTCCCTGAGCAGGACTTTGTCGAGTACGAGCAAAGCTTGCGGAAGATGCCGTTGTCCACGCGCACTCCTCGCCTCATTGAAGTCGGAGTGGCGACTGAGGACGGATTCCCTCATCGAGGGGAGATTGATTTTCAAGAGAATCGGGCTGACATTTCCACTGGCACGGTTCGCATGCGGGGCAAGATTCCGAACCCACGTCTCCAACCAGGCGACGTGCGCCTGCTCTATCCCGGGCTGTACGCTCGGGTCCGGACACCGGCGGAAGACGCTCGCCCGCTTCTTACCGTGCCTGAAGATGCACTGATGACGGGTCAAGAAGGGCGGTACGTGTATGTGCTCGGAGCGGATAACGTCGTCCAGAAACGAAACGTCACCGTAGGACCCCATGTTTGGAAAGCTTCATCGCCGGGCAATGGGGAGCAACCGCACTGGAAGCTTATCCCCGCGAACGCCGCTTCCAGCCACGCCGATGCTAAGGGCGTTCCCGTTCATTCCGTTCTCGCCATAACGAGCGGGCTTCAACCCAATGATCTAGTGGTGATAAACGGTTTGACAAAAGCGCGACCTGGCGCCGCCGTCGCGCCCGAAGAATGGACCATTCAGCCTCCCCCGCCGGCTGCACCGGCTACGGGCAAGTAACTCTCTCCCTTCGGCCAAGGTTAGTCAATGCTCTCCCGATTTTTCATCGATCGGCCGGTATTCGCGAATGTCATCGCCATCGTCACCGTGCTCTTCGGTGTCGTGGCACTGTACCGGCTTCCGGTTGAACGCTACCCGGCCATCACGCCACCCACCGTTGTCGTCAGCGCCACCTACCCCGGCGCCAACGCCAAAGTGATCGCGGACACCGTAGCCGCCCCGATTGAACAGCAGGTCAACGGCGTGGAGAACATGTTGTACATGAGCTCCACCAGTTCGTCGAACGGGTCATACTCGCTGACCATTACGTTCGAGATCGGCATCAACCTGGACGACGCTCAAGTGCTCGTGCAAAACCGGCTGGCGGTGGCGGCGCCCACCTTGCCGGAAGAAGTCCGGCGGCAAGGCGTCACAGTCAAGAAGCAATCGTCGAACATTGTCCTGGCGATTTCGCTCACGTCGGCGGATCATACCTTCGATGGGCTCTTTTTGTCGAACTATGCCACCCTCCGTTTGCGCGACGAAATCAGTCGTGTCGAAGGCGTGGGCGAAGTGATGGTCCGGGGAATCGGCTCCTATGCTATGCGGATTTGGCTCGACCCCGATAAACTGGCGGCCCGCCGGCTCACGACCGAGGACGTCACGGCTGCGCTGGCCCGACAAAACGTCCAAGTTCCGGCCGGGCAGATCGGCCAGCCTCCCAGCCCCGCCGGTCAGCGCTTCCAGCTAAACGTCACCACGTTGGGACGCTTGTCTGAGCCGGAGGAATTCGAACGAATCGTGATCAAGACGGGTGTGGCAGGGCAAATCGTCTATCTGCGTGACGTTGCCCGCGTCGAACTCGGAGCGCAGAACTATGATTCATTCTCCTCCCGCAGCGGCTTCGACTCGGCCAACATTCTCGTGTATCAGCTACCGGGATCCAACGCGATCAACGTGGCCAAAGGCGTACGCGCGGCGATGGAACGGATCAAACCATCCCTTCCTCAGGGAATGGAATACGCGATTCCCTTCGACACCACCCGGTATGTTGACGCGGCAATTCAGGAAGTGTATCGGACACTGCTAGAAGCCGGCGCGCTCGTTCTGATTGTCATCCTCGTATTTCTTCAAAGCTGGCGAGCACTCTTGGTTCCCGCTACGACCGTGCCCGTGACGATCATCGGCGCGTTTGCATTCATGCCATTATTCGGGTTTTCGGTGAACCTGCTCACACTCTTCGGCCTGGTGCTGGCCATCGGCATCGTCGTTGATGACGCCATCGTCATCGTGGAGAACGCGGCCCACCATATCGAACGAGGCATGTCGCCGCGAGACGCCACGATCCAGGCCATGTCCGAAGTAACCGGACCGGTGATTTCCATCACACTGGTTCTCATGGCGGTGTTCCTTCCGAGCGCGTTTCTCGGTGGCATCACCGGGCAGTTGTATCGCCAGTTCGCGCTCACCATCGCAGCGACTGCGCTTATCAGCGCCATCAATGCGCTGACTCTGAAGCCGGCCCAGTGCGCCACCTATTTGAAGCCTGCCTCCGGCCGAAGAAACATATTCAACCGGATGTTTGAGGCAGTTTATCGGCCGATTGAAAGCTTTTACGCTTGGTGTGTCTATCAAATCCTCCGCGTGTGGTGGCTCGTTATTCCGATGTTTGTCGCCGTTGCCATTGGCACATGGTGGTGGTACCAGATTACCCCGACGGGGTTTCTCCCGACCGAGGATCAGGGGTACGTGATTATTGCGGTGCAGCTTCCAGACGCGGCGTCGCTGGATCGCACACGTGAAGTCACCGAGCGTATGAACCGCACATTCCGGAAGTTCCAAGAAAAAGGCGCCGTCAGCAGTTGGTTTGTCCTGGGCGGGTTCTCGTTGCTCGACGGGACCAACTCATCCAACGGTGCGACTGCGTTTGCCGGGTGGACCGAGTGGGCAAAGCGAAAAACACCTGAATTGTCTCAGGAGGCGCTAGTCCGCGACCTTCAAGCCGAATTCGGAGATATACAGGAGGCTTCTCTCATTGTGCTGATACCGCCTTCCATTCAGGGCCTGGGCGTGTCCGGCGGCTTCCAGATGCAGGTCGAAGACCGCGAAGGCGTCGGATCGGAGATTCTTCAGCAACAGACGCAAGCTCTGATCGACGAAGCTCTGGCGCGACCGGAGATTGGCCAGGCTGTCAGTACATTCCGCGCCGGTGTGCCTCAAATCTACTTGAACATTGACCGGGTGAAGGCAGAACAAATGGGAGTGCTCTTAAGCGATGTATTCGCCGCACTTCAGACTAATCTGGGCTCGGTCTACGTGAATGACTTCAACAAGTTTGACCGAACCTACCAGGTTCGAGTTCAGGCGGAGGCACAGTTTCGAACTAATCCCGGTCTTATCCGGCGATTGGAGGTCCGGAATCGAACCGGCGGCCGGGTACCGCTGTCCACGCTCCTTGCCGTCGAGACTCGTGTCGGGCCACAGTCCATCAGCCGCTACAACCTGTATCCGACGGCGGCGATTAACGGCGTGGCCGCGCCCGGTGTGAGCTCGGGCGAAAGCTTGGCTGCGATGGAGGAGGTGGCGAATCGCAGTCTCCCGCATTCGATGGGATATGACTGGACCGGGATCGCGTTTCAAGAAAAGCGCGTGAGCGGCGAGGCCGTAATGATGTTTGGGTTGGCCGTCCTGCTGGTCTACCTCGTTTTGGCCGCCCAGTATGAGAGTTGGTTCTTACCGCTGGCCGTCATCCTTGTCGTACCTCTCGGTTTACTTGGCGTGGTCGCGGCGGTCAATCTGCGCGGCATGGAAAACAATATCTATACGCAAATCGGAGTCGTTCTCATCATCGCGCTTGCAAGCAAGAACGCTATCCTCATCGTTGAGTTCGCGCGCGAGTTGCGACTGGCGGGGCGGTCGATCCGGGACGCGGCCGTTCAGGCGGCCAAACTTCGGTTCCGTCCCATTCTGATGACGTCTTTCGCGTTTATTCTTGGCGTCTTGCCCTTGATGTGGGCAACCGGCGCTGGAGCGTCGAGCCGGCAGGCCTTGGGAACCGCTGTATTTGGCGGGATGCTCACGTCCACGGTGCTCGCGGTGTTCTTCGTCCCCGTCTTCTATGTTGCCGTACAGGGTCTGATCGAGTTGTGGACCGGCCCTCCAGCTACCGCCGAAGTCTCGCTCCGAACAACCGAGCTAGACACGCCGATGCAACAGACGGACTCAGGGAACGGCCGACAATCGGCGAGCAGTCAATCGCCCACTCCGGCGGCCGGGAGTTAAGGTCGTGTTAATCATGCGCCGCGTTGGCGGTTTCCATGGTTATGGCGGATACGCACAGGCTGCCGTCGTCGTTCGTGTTGGTAACAGGCGTTACCTACGTGGGTTCATTCGCGCTTCCGGTCTCATCCGAATTTTATGGTGTCCACGCCTTTCTCTACGCACTTTTCTACTGCTTCATCCCATCATTGAACGGACTGCCGTGGTTTGCCAACGTCGCACTTTGGGTTGGTGTGGTGTACCTGACTCGAGACCGTTGGCACGAGGCTCGTCGGGCCGGTCTGATCGCCATCGCCTTGGGTCTTACGGTGCTTCCGATCTGTTGGAACAAAGATAACCCCGAGGTCGGCTACTATGTTTGGCTGGCGAGCATGGCGATTTTGACCGTTGGCGCCATCACCGGCGAAGCAGTCGAACGACATGTAAGCGCGGAACGGAAGCGGTTTGTCCGCGAGTGGCGGGACCGTCATGGCAATGTAGCCGTCAGGCGGTGATAGATCACAGAACGACGCCGCTACAACGTCGCCCTCTAAGGTCGGAACACGTAAGCGGTGCCGTCATTATGGCTGCCACCGCGCGACGTGGTCCCGTACATATTCCCTTCGGCGTCGGCGAATAAGCCAGCGTAGGGAAGGGACCCATCCGAACCGCCGGTGAAGCGGTAGACGATTCGCTCTTTCCAGGTTCGATCGGAGATCTGGGTGAGCTTGAAGATGGTGCCGCAGTTGCACCCGCGCCACCTTCGCTCGTAGTGCCGTACAGGCTTCCATCTGGGCCGAAAATAAGTCCGCTAACGGAGAGAGCGCCGTCGATTCCGCCCTGGAAATGATAGAGGACCCTTTCTCTCCACGCATCGCCGGCCGGCTTCAACATATAGACGACGCCTACATCATTCGCGCCGCCATAGTAAGTGGTGCCGTACAAGTTGCCGGCGGCGTCCTGAAGTAAACCGCCATAGGGAAACACGCCGTCGCCGGGCATTCCTTTGAAGGCGTAGAGCGTGTTGAAAGTCCAGGCGCCCGAAGGAGCGCCCGTGATCTCGAAAACCGTGCCGACACCATGAGCGCCGCCGACCGTGGCCACGCCGAGGATGTGGTCATCCGCATCGATGAGGAGCCGCCCCGACGAGGCGGCGCCGCCATCGTCGCCGCCGGTGAAATGATGGATGGTCGACTTGGTCCATTCACCGCTGGATTGAGGCGCCAATTGAAAGACCGTGCCAATCCCGAACGAGCCTCCGATTGGCGTCATCCCGTAGAGATTGCCCTCGCTATCGAAGGAGACGGGTCCTCCCGGGCCGGCGCCATCGTCGCCTCCTTGAAAGTTGTGAATGACGCGATTGTCCCAAACGCCGCCCGATTCGGCTAACTCATACACCACACCGCAGCCTTCTTCACAAGCCATTCCGGTGCCGCCGATCACCGCCGTGCCGTAGACACGCCCCTGCGCGTCGAGAGTGACACCGCCGTACGGTTGGCCACCGTCCAGCCCACCTGAGAAACTATGCAGGACCTCATAGTTCCAACCCGCTCCGGAAGTAGACATCTTGAAAACCGTGCCTGCGTTGAAGTCGCCGCCGGTGACTGTCGTGCCATAGAGATTGCCGGCGATGTCAGCGACAAAGTCGCTGTAGGGATATGACCCGTCGTCCTCGTCGAAGTGGTGCAGCACCCGGAACGACTCGCCTCCTCGGTTGTCCCGTGCCGGCACGTCAGGGCGATGCCCGGCATAGAGATTCACCCGCGTGGCCGTCACATGCGGGTTGGAGAAGAAGTTGCGAGTAATTAGTTGCCCTTGCACAGCAGTCGTCGCGGTCACCATCGTCTCGGGACGAACGGCAGCACGGGCGCCGATATGAGAGCCGGCATGTCGCATGACATCGTCGGTGAGACTGATAACGCTCCCATTCACGATTGAATCGCCACTCTCTTGGCGCGTCTCAGCAGCGCCAGTCGACTCGACGCTTAAGTTGCCAACCGTCATTGGGAACTCAGACTGTCCGCCGCCATTGTCGATGCTCCAAGCATTGATCTCTGTCCTGGAGACGAACTCGGTTGCCAAGTCCTCTAGTTGGATGTGTTCTGGGTCAATTGCCAGACCCGAGCTGACGACAATACCGGCGAGTAGTGTGTCGCCTGGAGTCAACCGTCGCTCCAGCCGTTCCAACTTAGGTCGATACGTGGAGTTCGTTTTCCGAGCGATGCTTCCGCGGCGAAGTCGTGACGAAGTCATGATGATGCTCCCCCAAAGAAAGAATGGCGATTGTCAACGTGCCCATGTCGGCCGCCGCCTATGCCTTTCTCGTCCGCTAGTGAAGTGCTTGCAGACTAAGTTACCCCACCGGGCACGGCCAGACAAGTACTCTGCTGTGATCGGAGCATCAGCCAGCTCTACCGAACTCATCAAGGAATCTAATTCACCGGAGTGCCGGTCACTCGGAATGCGCAGCGAGTGATGTTGCTTATCTTCCATTCGCCGCGATCTGCGCGTTGGCCATGCGGGCCCGTATCGCCGGTCGAGTTCAGGTACCACCCCGCCCACGTTTCCACCGTTGCGGCCGCCACCACCCAGTATCGAACTCCCTTCTCTAAGACGGGATGCTGCACCGATTCAACGACCACCGGTGGGTTTTCTTGATTGTTCAGCGGCATCTGGCCGACAACCTGGAACGCCTCGATGACTTGTCCCGGTTTGCCTTTGTCGTCGGTCATGAGGTAGAGGAAAAAATGGTTATCACCCTCAATTAGGGCGATGGCGAGTTCGATCGTATCCAGCGTATAACTCTGATCGCTCACGCGAAACGGTTCGGCGATCTCGTATAGAGGGAAGCCAAGCCCGACACTCCATGCGCTGCCGTAACCGTAATCGTCGCCAGGACCGAAGTTGTTGGAGACGATGTCCGCATGGGCCACGGTAATACCGACTAGGAGCACCGTGACGAAAGCGATACATCGGACAAGCGTTGGATGGGAAAACATATGCGCACCTTTCTGCCGGATTTGTGCCGGCTCATTGAAGAACAGCCCAGACAGCGCGCACACCGGAACCGGTCGCGCCATCAGGGTTTTTTCATCCGTTCGAAACAGAATCACTCCGGACCGGTCGGCGCTCCAATTAGAGCAATGGCTTCGGTCCGGAAACGAGCTAGTTTTTTCGCGGCCAAGCTATTTGCTTGCAAGTCTTTCTCGGCCGTTGCCAAGTACTCCCGAGCGGCGGACTTATCTCCACGCTGCCAGTGAGCCATGGCGATAAACATCGACGTCGGTGTGGCGCCGCGGGCCGGAAACAGGCGTGATTTCTCCAGCGCCGCTATGGCCGCCTCGTAGTTACCCGCGCGATAATGTGACACTCCGAGCGTTATCAGGAACACACTGATTTTCGGTTCGATTTCGTCGGCTAACCGGGCGAACTCGACGGCCTCTGCGGGACGCCGAAAGCATGGCAGAGGACAGGTCGCCAAGAACCAGGCATGGTCGTTCAGATCGGACGCCTTAAGAATTGCGGCATATTTCTGATCGCCATAGGCAACAGGAAGCGAGCGGGCTCGGGCGTAATGGCAGGCGGCCCGATCGAATGCAACCGCCGCGTGGTCCAGGTTCGCCTCATGGAGTGCCTCTCCCATGGCGTCGTAGGATAAGGCGAGTTCCTGGTGATATGTCATCGTGTTCGGATAAGCGGCAACGAGGAATTCAAGGTGATGGATTGCCGTGTTGAGAGCCGCCCTTGATGTCTCGTCTTTGCCCTGTAATTTCCAGACCGCGGCGCCCATGCGATAGGTGCGCGCAGTTTCCAGTCTTGCCGCCGGATCGGTCACGTCGTCGTGTAGAAAACACCGTAAAGTCCGCAAGCTATCTTCGGCGAGGGCGTCGCGCAGTGTATCAACGCCCGCGACGTGGCCCCAACGTGTCTCCTCCAAGCAACTCACCAGCGAGAGAATTCCGTCGCAGGCGATGTAGTAATTCGTTTCCGCGCGTTTCCACTGTTTCTCCATGCGGACGCGAGCATCTTTCGCCTCTTCCATTTGATGCCAGACGATCGCCGTCGTGGCCGCGAGTCCAGCAACCATGAGCGCGCCTACGATGGCGGCCATGCGCACCATCGGCCGATGCCGTCGTGCCCATTTGATCGTTCGCTCCGACAGGGTGGGCGGACGCGCCTGGATCGGCCGATTTTCAAGGAACCGTCGCAAGTCGTCCGCAAGTTGTTGGGCCGTGGCGTAGCGCGATGCCGGTTCTTTGGCCATCGCCTTGAGGACAATAATCTCTAATTCCGGCGGTATCGTTGGGTCCAGTTTTCGCAGCCGTCGAGGCTCGTCGTCGGCGATTTGTCGTAAGAGTTCACGCCGGTCTGTGCCCGCATGGGGCAACTCAAGGGTTATCAGTTCATATAGGGTAGCACCCAGGGAATAGATGTCGGTGCGGTGATCGAGTGCGTCGTGCCGGCCCAACGCTTGTTCGGGACTCATGTACCGGAGCGTTCCGATCAGATCGCCGTTGGCGGTGAGTCCGAGCTCGCGCTGACAACGCGCCAACCCGAAATCGGTGATCCACAAATGGGTGCGACTATCGAGTAGCAGGTTGCCCGGTTTGATGTCCCGATGCACGATGCCGGCTTGATGAGCGTGCTCCAACGCCTCAGCCGCCTGAATGCCGAGGTTGGCCGCGGTATGGAAAAACCGCGCGCGGTCAGTCAAGCTAATGGCCGGCCGCGTTGCCTCGCCCGGGACGGCGGTTTCGGCGTTCGCAGCGGCCGGCCTGGGTGATCGCTCGTGGCGCGCCTCACGAAGTTCCTCAATAAGTGTCCCGAGCGTCTGCCCCGCAATGTACTGCATCGCGAAAAAATGTGCACCGCGATCGGTTCCCACTGCATAAACGGGGACGATATGCGTGTGATGCAACTGGGCGGCCGAATATGCCTCATTCTGAAACCGGCGCCGCTGTTTTTCATCGAGCGCCGCAGCGAATGGCAGCACCTTCAGCGCGACTCGACGGCCCAGTGAGACCTGTTCTGCTTCATAAACGACTCCCATGCCGCCGCGGCCGATCTCACGAATGATTTCGAAGTCTCCGAGTTGTGCAGTGTCGCCGACCGATTGGCCGCTCAAAGTTCCGTTCGCAGGCAATGATTTCCGCAAGCCGAGGGCAGCCCGATGCAATACATTCAGCTGCTCGACATAGGGCTGTAATTCATCGTCCCATTCAGGAAAGCGGTTCAACAGTTCGTCTGCCGATGGCTGACGGCCTTGTTCCAACTCCTTCAGATAGTCTTCGAGAATGTGCACGACCCGCGACGCGCTCGGTGTTGAACGCCCGGCGGCGGATGAATGGTTTCGCGTCTGTGTCGGTTCGAAAGTCATTGTGCACACCTCCCGCTTATCTCGCGGAATCGCCGAAGCGCACGCAGCCATAGAATGCGGACAGCGCCCTGACTTTTTCCCATGCGGCGGGCGACTTCGTCAAACGAATGACCTTCAAGATTGCGCAGTACCAGGACATCGCGATAGGAACGAGGTAACTGCGCCAGTTGATCTGCAACCATGGCGGAGAGTTCGCGGCGTTGTGCTTCCGCGCTCGGTGAGGCTGCCGAGGACGCCAGTGCCGCGTCGATTCGATCCGCCGACCGATTGAGTTGTTCCAAACGACCTTGCAGTGACACTTCCCGCAAAGCGCTGCGCTTCTGGGCGATGAGTTGCTTTTCGACCTGTCGTGCCAGTCCACGAACAAGGATGCGGCGGAGCCAGGCCAATAGCTCCTGTTCGCTCTGTCCACGAAATCTCTGAAAATGGCGGCATGCCAACAGATAAGTCTCCTGCACGACGTCGGATGGATTGATTCGCCCTTGCAAGTGAAGGTCGATTTGCGTTCGTGCCAGGAGATGGAGGTAGTTACGGTAAAGCTGGAGCAGAGCGCCGAGGGATTCTCCGTCCCCGTGCCGCGCTTTCTCCATGAGCGACACTGCTTCGTTCGCATCCGAGACGCTCATAATCAATGCTCTGGCCCTCCTTATATTCAGACCGATTCTTGTCAGGATTTGTTACGGCCGATTCGCGGCTCGCGTCCAGTTCATTCCAGGTTACCCGTAACAAAACCAATTGCAAATCGCTCTAAAGGAATAGCGGACTCGAAAAGGAAGCACATCATCGCCGAGATCAATGGAGCGAAAACATGGCAATGCATGCAACACGTCATCGTCCCGTCTTGGAACCACTGGAAAGCCGAAACTTGCTCACATTCTTGCCGCCGGTGAACTATCCGACCGGACCGTTCGCCAACAACGTGGCAACGGGTGATTTCAATGGGGACAACGCCATCGATCTGGCGGTTTCCAATTTCAATTTTGGAAACGGCAGCACCATTGGTGTACGGCTGAACAAGGGTGACGGGACGTTCGGGAATGTCGTCAACTACAACGCTGGCTCAGGCGTCTACTGGGTTATAGTCGGCGAGTTCAACAATGACGGCAAAGACGATCTCGCGGTGGTCAATTTCGGAAAAGTCAACGTGCTCCTTGGGAACGGCAACGGCACATTTCAAGCACCCAAGAGTACTACGACCAGTCTTTACATCGTGCATATGGCGGCAGCCGACTTGAATGCGGACGGCAATCAGGACCTTGTGGTAGCCAGCTCAATGAACGGTCCGTGCATTAACGTGCTGCTCGGCAATGGAAATGGCACGTTTATGCCGTTCAAGAAATTCAGAGCGGGACCGACTCCATGGGGTGTCGCCATCGGCGACCTCGATCACGACTCGATCCCCGATGTCGTGGTGGCAAATATGACGTCGTTGAACAGCACGGTCAGCTTCCTAAAAGGCTTCGGCGATGGCAAGTTCGCACGACCCGTCACCTATCTCGCCTTTGGTCGAGACACTCGTCAGGTGAAATTGGCGGACTTCAATGAAGACTATCATTTGGATATCGCGGCCGCCAATCCCGGTAGTGGCACTATTTCAATCATGTTGGGCAATGGCAACGGTACCTTCCATGACGCAAAGGCGTTTCTCGCGGGCGGCGCCGCCGAAGATCTAACGGTTGCGGACTTTAATGGAGACAGCGCTCCCGACGTGGCGACAATCGATTACACCTACCCGGTCGGCAACGCCGTCGTCTTACTAGGCAACGGCGATGGAACGCTGGGCGACTTCACCGAGTATCAAGTCGGAAATTCCCCGTTCTCCTTGGCCGCTGCGAATCTTAATGCGGATGTCTTTCCCGATTTAGCCGTGGTCAACACGTATTCGGCAAACATGTCCGTGCTCATTAATGCGTTTGATACTCCGACGCCGATTCCGCCGCTCAACATTCCTCCGATTGTGGCCGAGGTTGGACGCGAAGTGACAATTTCCCCCGCTTCGCAATTTCAGCGGCGGATCGAACTACCAAACAGAACAGGCGCCGTACTCATGGAGGGCGACAACGGGCAACAAGATTCTGTTGGCAGCTCTCGCGTGAAATTGCAATACGAAACACCGGTACAAACAAACGGGCTGGACTTAATGTGGGTGGACGACGAGTTCATGCCGTAACCGCGAACGCGCGTCATAGTAATGAAAAAGTCGTTGGCCGCTAGGATTCTGCGCGTTAACGGAACCGAGGACGGACAGCGGGCCGCTTCTTTCCCGCTGTCCCGTCCATTCGAATCAAATTCACGTCTCAATTCGCATTCATAGCTTATGCTCTCTTGTGCCCCGGTGGCCCTCCTTTCACGCGGAACGGTCTCACCGGTCAAACTCCCACAGTTTCTTTAAACCAGACGAGGTTCGAGCATGAGTTCTCCCTGGCTCAGTCGATTGATTGCGCGGAATAGACTTCACATCCGCGTCACTTCAGATTCGCCGATCCTTCTCCGTGTTGAGCCGCTCGAACATCGCTACATGCCATCGACCACGTATACGGTCACAAGTCTCGCAGATACCGACACCACGGGTACTTTTCGAAATGCCATCAATTTGGCGAACACCAATCACACGGGGACAGCGGGCGATCCGGACATCATCGAATTTGCCATCGCGGGTCAAATCGACGTGGGGTCGGCAACGGCAGGCGCCTCACTGCCGGCCATTGCCGCAAACGAAGTTGTGATCATCGACGCCACCACGGCGCCCGGTTACGCCGGTACGCCGGTCATCACTTTGGACGGAACGGGCGCCACTGCCTTTCCATTTCTCAATGGGCTGACCGTCAGCGGTGGATCAAGCACCGTCCAAGGCTTCGCCATCGTCAGTTTCTCGGGCCACGGCATCCGACTCGACACCAATGGCAACAACACCGTGCTCTCCAATTACATCGGAGTAACCCCGGCGGGCATAGAAGCAGGGAATGGGATAAGCGGAATACTGATTGTCACAACGTCGGGGAATACGATCGGCTCCACGAACTCAAACAATCGCAACGTGATATCGGGAAACGATGAACACGGCATCCACGTATTCGGATTCGGATCAGCTGGAACCACGATCCTCGGCAACTACATCGGCACCGATCCGACCGGCGCTTTCGATCTCGGCAACAGCGGAAGCGGCGTTGTCATTCAGGATTCCATGCAAAGCATAGTCGGAGGCTCGGCGGTTGGCGCAGGCAATCTCATCTCCGGCAACGATGGCGACGGCCTCGTAATCACCGGCGAGTTCGCTACCGACAACCGCGTCGTCGACAACTTTATTGGAACCGACGCCTCTGGCGCCGCTTCGATCGGCAATGACGGAAACGGCGTCCGAATTACCGACGGAGCACGCTTGAATGTGATCGGTGGAACCACTCCCAACGCTACCGCATTCACCGGAAAGCCGGCCGACGGCAACGTCATCTCTGGCAGCGGCGCCAACGGAGTTTTGATCACCAATGGCGCCGGCAATAATCTCCTGAGCGGGAACTACATTGGCACTGACCTCGGCGGGACTCAAGCCCTTGGCAACGCGCTGGATGGCGTTGCTATCATCGATGCGGATAACAATTCTCTTATCGGCACTACGTTTCCGCAACCACCCTTCGTCTACTTGAATCTCATGGCCGGCAACGGCGGCAACGGCCTTCGCATTCATGATTCCGACAACACCACTGTGCATGCCAATTCATTCGGCTTAGGAGGTGACAACGCGACTCCCGTTCCTAACAGTTTGAACGGTGTCTTGATCGACGGATCTTCGACCAACACTCAATTCGGCGGCGTGATTCCGCTGGGGAATATCACCGCGGGCAACGGCATGAACGGGCTTGTCATTGCAGATACCGCCAGCGGCACCGTTGTCTTCAACACCTTCTGCGGTTTGCCGGCATTTGTGGATATCGCCGTTCCCAACACTTTGGACGGAATGCTCATCACATCCACCGGCGGCAATAACCTTATTCGCACCAACGTCATCGCCGGCAATGCCGGGAACGGTGTCCATATTTCCGGCGATGCCACGGGAGTCCGAGTCGAAGAAACCATCATTGGCATGAACACGAGCGGCCAATCGCCGTTGCCCAATGGCGCCAATGGGATCCTCATCGACGGTGACGCCCATGACAACTTCATCGGCGGATTACAACCGTCCGTCATTCCGGAAAATACGATCTCGGCCAACGGTGCCCACGGCATCGCCATCATCGATAACGCCGCCAACAACAGCATTTTCCACAGCTTTATCGGCGTCAACGTCCTTGGCGAAGTTGCGTTTGGGAATTCTGGCGCGGGCATCTTTGTCGGCGGCAACGCGCAGGGGACGACTATCGGCGGGGTTGAGCTGTTCTACAAGAATGTGATTAGCGGCAACCTCGACGGCGGCATTCAACTAAACGCCACGTCGCAAGGGACCCAAATCATTGGCAACATCATCGGCGCCGATCGGAGCGGTCAAGCGCCATTGGGCAACCAGGGTAATGGAATCTCGATCACCTGTTGCAACAATCAGATCGGCGGCGCCGCGTTGGGCAGCGGCAACGTCATCGCATTCAATACCGATCACGGCGTCCTTGTCGATTCGGGCTCGGGCAATGCAATTCTTAGCAACTCCATCTTCAGTAACAGCACAACGGGCATTGCGCTTATCAATGGTGGTAATCTAGATCAGCCGGCTCCCGTACTCTCCAGAGCATTCAAACCGACGCCGAGCACGGTCCGGATTATCGGCACAGTGACCGCGACGCCCAGCACCGCATACTTCCTTGAATTTTTCGCAAGCCCCAACGACATTGCGCCGGGCCAAGGCAAGAACCTTCTCGGCTCGCAATCAGTCGTGACCGATGCGAACGGATTTGTCGAGTTCGAGTTCAGCGCGCTTTTGCCGACGACGGCCGGGACTTCGTTCACCGCGACTGCCACCGATCCAGACGACAATACGTCGCAATTCTCCAATGTAGTTCCGGTGGGTGATACGTTCTTTGCCGTCGGCGGCTCGAACGGACTCGTTCAGGTTTACTTGGCAAGCACCGGTGCATTCTGGACTCAATTCGCGCCGTATGGGCCCCTATACGCCGCTGGCGTCACGGTTGCGATGGGCGACGTGACCGGGGACGGGTATGACGACCTCGTCACCGGCGCTGCGGTTGGCAATCCGCATGTGATCGCCTTCGACGGATTCGCTCTGGCTCAGGGAGCGTTTGACCCGGCGACCAGCGTTCTCGCAAGTTGGTTTGCCTACGGGACCGGGTTCAATGTCGGCGCGAATGTGGCCGTTGGAGATGTGAACGGCGACGGCTTCGCCGACGTGGTCACTGGGGCGACTGCCGGGAATCCGCACGTGGAAGTATTCAGCGGGCAAGACATCGCTGACGGAACGTTTGATCCGACTGGCAGCAGCCTACTCAATTCGTTCTTCGCGTATGACATTTCTTTCGATATCGGCGTCACGGTGGCGGCCGACTTCATCAATGCCGACGGATTCGCGGATATTGCCACGGGCACGAGCGCCGGCAATCCGCACATCAAGGTCTTCGATGGACAGACGTTGACGACAGGGAGCGGCACGCTGTTGTTGGCTTCATGGTTTGCCTACGAATTGCAGTTCAACGTTGGCGCATATGTCTCAATCGGCGACGTCGACGGCGATGGCTTCGGCGATGTCATCACCGGCGCCTCGATTGGCAATCCCCAAGTCCGAGTTTACAGCGGCCAGGCCATCGCCTCCGGTTCATTCGATCCGGACGCCGACCTTGTTGCCGAGTTCTTCGCTTATGCAACGGGTCAGAACATCGGCGTCACCGTGGGCGCGGCCGACCGCACTGGCAGCGGCGTATTCGATGTCCTTACCGGCAACACTTCTGGCACCGGGATTTTCAAAGCCTGGAGCATTAACGCATCGACTGGGGGTGCCGTAGCCGTGCTCGCCGGAGTGGCCGAGGGACTTTCAGACGGGATTTACATCGGCGGTTGAGGCGCCTCAAACGGGCAGCCCGGCCGCACGTCGTTCCGTCAGGCATTCGCTGCTGTAGGGATGGTAGGTCCGGCACACGCGCGGTCGCTCAGCGTACACCGAGCAGCCGCAATCGTCCCCAACGTTTCCTTGAAAGGCCACACAAGGGCGTCCGTTCGTGCCTTCCCGAGCTCTCGTCCCCAGGAAACTGCAAGAGCTTCCCACCACCACGCGCAGTCCAAGGCGTTGCATACGCTTGCCTTCTTCCCGGCTCAGATTCACGTATCCGGCGCCACTCATGCGGTCGATGCAGCATGCACCGCATTGCTGGCAATCGTAGGTTGTGGTCACTGGAGTTTCCAACGGAGTGGACCGTGTGAGTGGGTCAAGCGCCGATCCTGGGTCGCGTCACATTAGCCGTCGTTGTTTTCGAACTCGACTGCGTTGTCCGTTCCGCAGCGAGGGCATGTCGTCGCGAATACCTCACGCCCCGGGACAGGCGTTGTGGACTTGAGAATCGATACCGTCGTGCTATCGGCGTCGAAGGACTGCGATTTCTTGCATCCTTTGCAGATGTAGCGAATCGTCCTCATACTTTCTCCGAGTCGATGCGGTCTACTCGGCCGGTGTGACCGATTCCTTGGCCTTCCGAGGTCGTTTGGTGGTCGGAGCGCGTGGTACACGTTGCGGGGGCAGAGCCCGCAAACCAAAGCGTTCGTTCAGCGACTGAAACTTTCCATGCAGCTTATCAGCCAGCAGTGTGGCCTTCTGACAGGTGTCCGCGGTCAGCACCCCGAGGGCAGCCTGTTGATGGGAAGTGATCGAGTCCGCGAACCGGCTCTCATACGAGCGTGCTAATTCTTGGTAGGCAGCCGGAAGACGCGAGAGGCACCAAAGGACTTGTTTTTCGTCTACCAGCTCGGCTGTTTTGACCAACGTGACCAGGCGAGCGATTTCCTTCTGAAAGGCTTCATACATGTAAGGCCCTCGTGACATTGGAGGAATGGCAAAGACGCCTCTGCCGCTCGAAGCGGCAGAGGCGCCCAACAATCGCTCATAGAACGAGAATCGTAGTTAGTAGCGTCGGCCACCACCGCCGCCGCCGCCGTACCCGCCTCGTTCACCACCGAAACCACCTCGACTTCCGCCACGCTCGGTCTTCGGCCGAGCTTCGTTGACGGTGATGCTTCGGCCCTCGACCTCTTTGAGATTCAGCGCGGTCGTCGCCGCTTGAGCCTCTTGATCGCTCCCCATTTCGACGAAACCGAATCCTTTTGAGCGGCCGGTGTCGCGGTCCATTACGACCTGCGCCGATTGCACAGCGCCGTGGGCGCTAAACAACTGCTGGAGAGTGCTGTCCGTAACGCCGTAGGCCAAATTGCCTACATACAACTTCTTGCCCATATGGGCCTCCTAGAATGGAAAAACACTCCGGGCAACATTTTCCTCGCTGGAATAATGAAGCTCCGGAAACAAATCTTGACGAGGGTCAGGTGAGGGAGAAGTGGAAGATGAGACGACCACAGGACCAACGCAAGGCCCAAGCTTAGGTCTAGTATATCAGGTTTACGTCTCGCATCCCAGGCCAAGTGGAAAATCGGTTACGTCGAACGTTGCGAAGGATGTGTCTTAGTGACAATGGGCAGAGGCGCGCGCATGACGGGCTGGAGATTTGGTTTCACAGTCCAAGTTGCCTCTGAATCCCCTCGCCCAGGCTTTCCAAAATACGCCTAAATCCAGAGAAAACTGTGCGATCTCGTCGCAGCGGCCAAAAGGCACGGTATTCGACAACACCGGTTTCCTGGCCGAAGAACACCTCAATAGATCCTTGGCTGCCGTCCCATGTTTTGCCGACGGCTCTAAGGGACTTGGACACGCGACGATAGGGACGGTCATACCGTTGATTGTCGAGCTCTCCCGCCACCGTCCGACCAGGTCGGCCGAGAATTGCCTCGACTTCATCCATCGTCATTCCGATACGAATGGCCGTGCACGATGTTTCACTAACTCTTCGATCTTGTTGATATGCCCGCCATAGGAGCCCGCCAAACCAGAGGGCAAGTACGCATCCGCATGCCACAAAAATAGTGCGTCGGAAACGGATACGCATAGCTACGTCCGAAAATCATTCTTTTTTTGGTAACACCCGAAACGTAAGTTCATTCGCTTGGAAGTGCTTCCCTTTCCAAATGATTTTATAAGTGCCCGGCTTGGTGAACCGTTCTCCACAAGCCAACGTCACACCCCAATAGTCTCCGGGTGGTATCTGTTCGGTGTTAACATTTTGTGGTCCCTGGAGAATCTGATGGCTCCATGTCGTAAGCTCTTTGCCGTTTATCAAAAGCGTTGATGATTTGAGGTCTGGCGCAATGACTTTCTTACCGTCATTGACCAGTGCAAAAGTGAGATGAAGGGCGTCTTTTACTTGGTCTTCCTCAAATACGGGACAACTCACAGAAACGGCAGCCCAGAGTTTGGCTTCCGTCTGGGATGCTTCGTCATTGAAGTTGAGATGCAAGAGGCCAAGGCCCGTGAAGATTCCGACGATCAAACTGCCTCGCATCACGACACCTCGTGCGCTGGTTCGGTTCTTGTGCGTTGACGTAACCGATTGTACCGCAAATCCAATTGCCTAGTTTACGCACTCATCTCGTTGTGTTTCGAAGACGCAAGCGATTCGATGAATATCTCGTTGCGAAGGATTGTCGCGTGCAACGACAATAAGAAGGTGTCGTAGCGACAATCGGCCGAGGCGCGGGCATGACGGAAGCGGACCGGGTCTGGCACGAACGAGGCCTGCGGTCCGCCGTGTTGGCCGGCGACGAGCAGGCGTGGCGCCGGCTGTATGACGACACGTTTCCGACGGTCTACGCCTATGTGGTGTGGCGCTGCGGCGGCTTGCGGGCCTTGGCCGAAGACGTCATGCAAGACACCTGGCTGATCGCGGTTCGGCGCATCCGGCGTTTTGATCCGGCGGCGGGTAGCTTTGCCTCCTGGGTTCGAGGCATCGCCGCAAATGTGCTTCGCAATCAGTTACGCATCTACAAGAATCGCTGCCGAGTAAGGCTCGCCGCCACGGAACCGCAAGCGCAAGCGCGAACGGCGACAACGAACGAAGCGAACGCATTGCGCCTGGCGCTGGCCCAACTTTCCGAGCGTCACGAAGCTGTCTTGCGGGCGAAATACCTGGACCAGCAGAGCGTCATGGAAATTAGCGACTCGTGGAAAGAATCGCCCAAGGCCATCGAATCATTGTTGACTCGGGCACGGCAGGCATTTCGAGAGGCATACACCGAAGAGGAGTGAGCCTGTGAGCAACCCCCACGATCGCGATTCGGATCGGTCGCTCGACCTGCTTTCTGACCACGCCGGCGTGCCCGCGGATGAGGGACTTCGGAGCTCCATTCTGCAACGGACCACGCGCGTCGTGCGCCGGCGGCGGATCGCGAAGCGCGTGGCCATCGGTGTGGTGTGTGTGGTGTGTTATTCGGCGGGTCTGCTTACCACACGCTGGTTTGCTTCCGCGAATCCGTCCGCAGAGGTCGTGGCCGTGAACTCCGAGCAACCGGTTCCCACGACTGAACCTCTCGGCCAAAGTTCACCGTGGACTTTGGAATGGCAAGCCGTCGATAGTGCCGTGAATCGACCGGACCTCTTCAAGCAAGCAGGAGATCGTTACTTGCACGAATTCGGCGATTTGGCGGCGGCGGTGCGCTGTTATCGCAGTGCGCTGGAAATCGGGTCGGCTGCCGATACCACGGTTGGCCCCGATGATAGTTGGTTGTTGATCGCCCTGAAACAAGCAAAAGCAAAGGAGAAACTCGATGCATCCCTGGATAGTTAGCGCGGCAGTGTCCGCAATGCTGCTCCTCGGTTCGGAATCGGCGAACGGACAAGAGTCCTCGAAGGCGGCGGAGAAGGCCAAAGACACACCGGCCGGTTCCAAGGACACGCCGGGCCCCGCGAAGCCCGAACGAGCGCCGATTCCGTCGCTGGAAGAAATGCTGACGAAGGCTTTGAAGGACAATCCGGATATTCGTGTCGCCGAGGCCAAGCTGCGCGAAGCCGAAGCGGAACTGAATCGGACTCGCCTTCAAGTCACGCAGAAAGTGATAGCCTTCCAGCGTTCGTTAGACTCGCAGCGGGCTCTCACTGAATTGGTCGAGAAGGACTACAAGCGTATCTCGAACATGCGTAAGACTGGCATTGCTGACAAAACCACGGAAACAGACATCCAACAAAGATTGGCCCAAGCCAAGGCGAAGCTAGCCGAGGTCGAGGCGGAACTTCCTTTCTTGCTCGGGAAACAGTTGCAGGCGTCTGCGGTTGCCGATCCACGTCAATACCTCAACTTGGTTCCGAACGTAAATTTCGAAAGAAGTCGGGTCCTGACTAACGTCGATTATTCCCCGCTCAATATTCGGTGGGAGTTGCAGCCGCACATTTTGCACTCACCCGTAACACTCTCAACCGCGGCGCCCACGGGGTCGACGACCGACAAGCTTCGCAAGGCGCTCGACACGCAGATCCAGTTGCAGTTCGACAACACGACCGTGGGCGAGGTGCTGGAGTTCCTGGAATCGAAGGCAGGCGTCTCGTTCCGGGCGTCCGGGAGCAAGGAACGCGAGATTGCCGGGCTGAACATCCGCCTTCGCTTCAAAGATCCGGTCGCGTTGGCGGCGGCGTTACAAGCGCTGGAAGACAGCCATCCCGGGCTTCGGTTTGTTGTCCGCGACTACGGCGTGCTGCTAACTTGGTCCGACAAGATTCCTCCGGGCGCGACCATGGTGGACGCCCTCTGGAAGGCCGAACGTCAAAAACCGAAAGCGCCCGATACTACCCCGGCGAAGTCCGACGCAAAAAAGTAGGGATCACGCTGCGACGGTGATGCCGCCGGCCCAATCGGGCGGAATACCTTCGATGCCGTTGAGGGCCGGCGGAAACACACCGGTGGCATCGCTTCGGACTACGCGATAGTGCGGGGCCCCGACGGTGGCGCCGGTGAGCAGGTCGGCTTTGCCGTCGCCGTCGAAATCAGCTGACGCAATCGCGACGCCGACATTGAACTGCAACTCGTAGGCAAAAAACTCTACCCGTATGGCCGGCGCGGTATTCAGCGGCACGGCGAGCGTCGCAATGCCCTTGCCGTCGTAGACACGAACGTGGGGATTACCGGTGGTGGCCCCGGTGATGATATCGAGGTAGCCGTCGCCGTCGACGTCGCCCGTGCTGACGTTGGCGCCGACGTTAAACGAGAGTCCATACGCAAACCACGAAGCTAGCCGGCTCGTGTCCGGTTGGAACGCATCGGTGGCGATGTCCTTGCCGCTGTAGACTTGCACGTGCGGATTGCCGGCGCTCGCGCCGGTGATGATGTCGGCGAATCCATCGCGGTTGATGTCGCCGGCTGCCACGTTGGCGCCGACGTTGAAGTTCATTCCGTAAGCAAAGAACTCCGTCAACAGGCTCGCATCCGGCTGGAAGGCGCCGTTCGCGATATCAATGCCGTCGAAAACACGCACCTGCGGATTACCGGCGGTTGCGCCCGCAATGATGTCGTCGTAGCCGTCGTTGTTGACATCCCCGACGGCCACGTTGGCGCCCATCTGGAATTCATCGGCAAATGCAGACCATTCCGCCAACACGCTGAGAGTGCCCGTTGTCAGCCAAGCGCCGTCAAACACGCGGACCTTGGCTGTCCCGTCACGCGTGCTTGCAATCAGATCGCGAAATCCGTCATTGTTGATGTCACCCAGTGCGACGGCCACGCTGGACATGTAGATGCCTTCGAACGGCGCGAACTCATGAACGAGTTCGCCGGTCGAGACCTGGCGAACCTGAACTCGGCCGGTAGCGCCTGCAACGGCGAATATGTCGATCGCTTGCGGCGTGCCGTGGGATATGCGCCGCACTTCGCCTTTCGCATGCGCGAGGTAATACAAACTTCCATCCGGACCTACGCGCATATCCACCGGGAACCCCGTGAGTCCTGTCGCAAAGGGCTTGACGGTGGCCGCCGGGTCAGCTGCGTCCGGGTCGAGGGTGTAAATCCATCCGCCGCACAAATCGCTGAAGAAGTACTTGCCTGTATACTCGGACGGAAACTGATTGACGGTCGGATTGTAAAACGCCCCGCCAGATATGGAGCAATTGCCGCCGCCGAAACTCGCATCGTAGGCGAACACCGGACTCTCGTAGCCGGCCGCGGTGGTGTACCCTTCGTGGATGGGCCAACCGTAGTTGCCGCCCTTTTTCAGTTCGTTGATTTCTTCCCGCCGTTGTGGATTGGAAGAACCGACATCGTTGATGAAAATACGTCCCGTGCCCGGTTGGACCGCGAACGAAAATGGATTGCGGAAACCCCAGGCCCAGATTTCCTCTTGCACACCCGAAACTCCGGCGAACGGATTGTCGGCCGGAACTGTTCCGTCCGGGTTGATTCGAAGAATCTTGCCGGCCATCTTTTCCAAGTTTTGAGCGTTGGCCGGGTCAACATTATCGCCGTCGGGAATGTAGAGCTTCCCGTCGGCGCCGAAATGAATCGCGCCGCCGATATGGCTGGATTGCGGATTATTGTCGAGCCAGAGAATGGGCTGATCGCTATGCGGAACCGCCACATCGGGGTTTTGGGCGTTGGCAGTAAAGCGCATGACGATTTGATGTTTGGGTGCGAACGCTTCGGTGTAATACAGATACACGAAGCGGTTGCTGGTGTAATTCGGATCGAAGGCAATACCCAGGAGCCCGCCGAGGCTCCTCCAACGAGACATCGACGGTCACGAACGGATTTGGCAGAAGTTGGCCGTTCTTGAAGACGCGGACCGCGCCGGTCAACTCGGTCACGAACATTCGGCCGTCCGGGGCGAAATCGACGGCGGTCGGCGCCGTCAAACCAGTGGCGACGACGGTTTCCTTAAATCCGGGAAGCAATGTGGCGGGCGCAAGGCGGGTTTCAAGGGCGAGAAGTTCGGGTCGGTAGCGCGGGGGGGAATATCGGCGGGGGTGGGACATAAACGGGTGGTTGCCTCATATGGTTGGATTCCCCCTTTCTTTAGCGACACTACCTTGTCACTGTGACTAGGCAGTGTCACAAAATCGGAATGCGAATGTCAAGAGAAAAATCGCCAAAAACCACGATTACGTGATTGGAGCCGGTGTTCGGGCCGGGGTATGCCCGCACGCAAGACATTCCGTCTCACCGCAATGCGGACCGTCGTGCCATCCACCGAGAAGAGTTGAAAGTCGCTGTCTTCATTCCCCGCCACGAGGGCTCGAAACTCCGGATCGTCGCGATACTTGGGGTCATTGAGGAGATATGGATCGAGAATGATCACGCTGATGTCGCGCATCCGTACGAAATCCCGGAATCCGCGGTCCTTATGGGCAATGTCCACCCAGTTCGTGGGAAGGCCGGCATAGAGAGCATGTGACAAACTGAAAAAATCCAGGAAAACCGCGGACGGTCCGATGCCGAGCTCCCGGATCAATAAGGCAGTTTGCTTGACGGCAAGCCGAGTCGAACCGAGTGCGGCGGTTTTCGCGAAACCATTTTGCAGCGCAAAGCCGTGAGCTCGGTTGGGCATCATTGCCAACATAAGTGCACCGGCAGTCGCCAACGCCAGACCGTGATCCAATCGGTGAAACACACCCGCGGTGAGTGGAAGCCGAGCGATTCCAACACCGGCAAGAACGATGACAAAGTACACAACCGGCAGGAGGTAGTGCGGCCGCGGGGCGACGATCAATGCGGAAGCCAGAATTGGAACGGCCAGACATGCCAGCATTGCCAATGCGATCCGTAACGGCTCGCCAGGCGTCTTGGCGCGGAGTCGCCGGAGTATCCCCAGGCCAGCCACGGCCAGCACGAAGAGTAACACATACACAAAAAAGGCCGTAGCTCGGTCCGGCAGGCCAAGATTCGGTTTGCCGCAACTCACGATGACGTTGGGAAGTTTGCGAGCGTTGACGGACAGGTGCCACAGCATCGCACGCGGATTGGCAATAGATGCCTGGATGGGCGTTCGGGCATTGCCGAAATCCTCTTGAACGATCCGGTCCCAATAAATCCAGGCATTGCCGTCAAGCTTCTTCACCTCGGCCATATTGGCGGCGTAGTGTTGGCCGAAGGCGTAGAACGACCGTCCACCGGCAAGCGGGTTTCCCATTGTGTGCACCATCGCAATGGTCAGTGCCCCGACCGCCACACCGGACATCATCCAGGCACGCCATGCTCCGGGACGACGCCACAGCATGAGTCCGGCCAGCGCAACCGAGAATGCAATACAGGCAAGGAACGCAACCGAAAGTTCTGGGCGGACGAAGCTCGCCAGCAGCAGTGAAATCGCCACGGTCGCCAAGGAGGCAGGCAGCGTGGAGAAATGCACAGCGACCGCTGTTCCGATCGCGAGAATCACAACGGCAAGATGCATCGGATAAGGCCAAACATCGACGAATTGGGACGTTAACACAACGAACGCCGCCAACAGACTCGTGAAGCGGCCGCCGCCAAGCGCGCGACCCAAGACGTATGCACTCAGCCCAAGCAACAGGACGAGCAGCTTCCAGCTAAGGTAATAGAGACAGATGGGATCGGGCTGCAACAGCGAGACGGCGTAGTACCAAAGGCAGTAAAGGGGCGCCGCCTCCGCATTGGGCAGGCCACGCTCGGGAATCGCGAGCGCCGTGGAGATGTACCAAGCTTCATCCGCCAAGCCGACGTCGCGGATCGTGTCGATGTCGTACGTCAGTTTGAACGCAAGGGCAGCCAACAAGAGCAGGACGTACCCGTCCACCACATACCGTCTTAATGATCCGGCAGCGGTGGTAGTCTGAATGGCGGTTTCCGTACCTGCGCTCATCCGGCTGAGGTTACGCGATTTGATGCGATTATCGCAAGACCATCCGCGTCATCGGGCCGCCGTGGCCGTCGACTTCTTCGTCGATTTTTCGCCGCTGAGCAAGCGAGTGAGTTGTTCCATCATCTCGCGGCAGGACGGCCAGCGATCTTGCGGGACCGGAGCCAGGCCGCGGGAAATGATACGCTGCTCTCCGGGTTTAAGTTGCGACAGGTCCGGGATTGGCCGTATGTAATTTCGCTGAAAACTACGTGGCGTGTCGGGGAATGGGAGTAGTCCGGTGCGGAGTTGATAGTAACTGGCAGCGAGAGCGTATTGGTCGCTCCAGTCGCTGAGCCGTCCTTGAAAGATTTCCGGGGCAGCATAATCCAGCGTGCCGGCGCGGCGGTGAAATCGGAGGGACGAGCCGGTGACCGATGACAGCCCGAAGTCGGACAGTTTAACTTTGTCTCGATAGAGCAAAAGGTTCGTGGGCTTCACATCGCAATGCTGGATGGCGACGCGCTGGCCGTCCAGGACATGTTGTCTCGAATTCAGATGGTCGAGCACATCCGCGCATTGGGTGAGGTAGTTGCAAACCTCCGCCGGCGGTAGACAAGTTCCGTACTCAACCCGGTAGGCCTCCAATAAATCGAATAGACTCCCATCGGCCAATTCCATGCACACGACGACGTAGCCGCGCGAGCACCAAACTTGTTCGATATCGATCAGATTGGGGTGGCGTACCTGCCGGAGCAACTGGATCGCCTTGACTTCCTGGGCCGTGACAAGATTATCGGAACAAGGCAGGAACTTGAGGGCGACCATTCGGCCGTCGTCTTTGACGGCCTCCCAGACGCTGCCGAAGCCGCCGTGGCCGCGAAGTCGCCGAAGCTGGTAGCCGGGACAAACTTGCTTGCCGAATTGGAGTGTGGTGGCGTCCACGAGGGGAAAATGACCTCCACGGATGTGCTGCGCTGAGTGAACCGCTATCCGTGTGTTACATGTCGACGCCGCCGCGCCAGAGTCGTCGGATAAGTGGTATCTGCCCAAAGTTAGGCCAATTACCGAGCGATGTCAAACGTCCGACGTATAGTAGGCTGGGTGGAGGTTAGCCGCGACGCATAGTCCTCGGAGCGTAGCGCGGGCGCTGAGCGCTCCGCTCCGAGGACTCCGCGTCGCGGCTAACCCGATTTTTCGAATGGGACGGCACTTAATGCGGGTTTGCATATTCGAAGATGACGGCGTTGCGAACTTGGAGCCGTTGACGCTGACTCGACCGGCGTTCGATTTGCGCTGCGGGTCATTTCCCTTGTGGATCCAGCATCGCAATTTCTTCGGCGCCACGGACGGAGCATGGGTTAGGCGTCAGATGGTGGAGACTTGCGAGCTTGCGCATCCGAACATGCTGGTTAATGACTCGGACTGGCTTGTTGCCGAGCCTACCGTCTTGGTCAATGCTCGCTGGATGCCGGGAAGAGACTCCAGCGGCGACACTTCGAAGCCGCACTTAGCGGTGGTGGGCGATCAAATCGCTTACGCAGTTCTGACTCCAAATCAATTGCGAGAGGTGGCGATAGCTGGGATCACCCGATGCGCAACGGAATGGAAGAAATCACTCGCGCAGGTCGATGCCGGCGGATGGATGATGAACTATCCTTGGGACTTGGTGGAGTGTAACCCCCATGCCCTCCTCTGGAACCTCGCCGGCCCGTCGGTCGACCAAAAGGGCATCGCGGTCATCGGGCCTGACCTTGTGTGGGTCGATGAAACGGCAACCATCGAGCCCGGCGTCGTTGCCGACACGACTCGCGGCGGTGTATTCATTGATCGCGACGCCGTGGTGCAGGCCTTCAGCCGGCTGGAAGGACCATGTTACATTGGTCCGGGCGCCTGGATCATTGGCGCCAAAATCCGTGGCAGCAGCATCGGCCCGATGTGCCGCGTCGGCGGCGAAGTCGAAGCGACGATCATGCACGGCTACAGCAACAAGTACCACGACGGATTCTTGGGGCACTCATACGTCGGCGAATGGGTCAACCTCGCCGCGGGAACGCAGGTGAGCGACCTCCGCAATGATTACGGCAATGTGACCGTCACGATAAACGGCAAGCGAATCAACACGGGCCTGAGTAAAGTGGGTTCGTTTATCGGCGATCACACGAAGACGGGGCTCGGCGCCTTGTTCAACACCGGGACGGCCATCGGGGCCTTCTGCAACTTGCTGCCGTCCGGGGAACTCATGCCGCGGGTGATACCGTCATTGTGCCGCTACTCGCATGGCAGGATCGATGCCCGCTCGGATTGGGGCGACCTCTTGACGACGGCGGAACGAGTCATGGAACGACGCGGCCAACAATTCACAGACGCATACAAGAACTTGATAAATGCCGTCCACGAAGCAACCAAGGCTCAGCGCGAACAGGCGTTACGGTAACGGCGTCAATTCCCACCATTCAACGGCGAGTCCCAGAACCCGGTCATCATCGCTGCCGTCGAGGCTTCGCGGCGACTGGGCGCGGGGCAACAACAAAGTGATGGTGTTTCGTTCCGTCAGGACGTCCGGCGGGATATCCACATCAATGGGCTCCGATGTATTCGCCGACAACTCGCGGTCGATCAGATCATGCCCGTTGACACGCACAACCAGACGTTGCGGACCGAACGGAATGGCTCGAAGTCGGAAACGAAACGGCCTCGGTTTCTTCGATTCCGATTCAAGCTCGGCCGATGCGAGTTCGAATGCGATCTCCGCCCGGGCGGCGGTGGCGCGTGCGGAACCGTCGGCATCGTGCCAGCCGTCACCGAAGTAACCGGCATTGATCGGGTCAGTCGCCGAAATGCGCGTACCGAGTGCATATCGATTCATCGGCAACAGCAAAGTCATCTCGATGAGTCGAAAGTAACCTGCCGTGTCGCGCGGAAAGAGCCGAAGGCGGTCGATCGTGTCATTCACCCAGACGGTGAGAACCCCCTCCCCTTTCCAAGTGGGTCCCCACAATTGCGGGTCCGGGTCGAGCTCGATCCGCTCGGCTTTGGAAAACGGCTGGTCTCCTAGTGTCCATTCGGCACGGAAGGCGACATGCCCATCGGGGTCGGATTCGACATATGAGTACTTGACCCTGATTCCGTACACAAACGTCGGTGCGGGTAGGGTGAACGCGATGAAGGAGTTCGCATCCATTGTGCGCAGCACACCGTTTTGCCACGTCGCGTTATGAACGGCGATGGGATCAATGGGAAACCGGACTTCCCGAAATGCGGGATCGGCGACGTCGCGGAATACCCCGATTCCGGCCCGTTGCAGGCCGCGAATGTGGGAGGTCAGGTTCTCTTCCCAGCCCTTGTACTCCTCCGGCTTGAGGTCGAAGAAAAATCTCGAGTGGCGCTCCGCCAAAACGGCCGGCGGCTTGCCTGCGCGAATGTCGGCTTCGAATGCATCGCTGCCGTTGCGAATCCGCCGGCCCATGCGAAGGCCTTGCTCCGTACTAAACGGAAGCATGATTAGCGTCAAAAGCATAAGGGTGTACTGGATAATTTGCCGGACTCCCGCCGTACTGTATTTCGTGAACACGAAGAACACGGCGATCAGAATAGGCACAACATGAGGGACATAGTGATTCTGAAGTCCTCTCGGCTCAGGAAACACCCCGCGCGCCCGACCCGTGCCCACGACGAGCAGCACACCGCTTGCAATGAACAGGAAAAGTCCCAGGGCGCGGCCACGTTCGGGTGGTCGTAGCATCCATTCGATAAGGAGGATGGTTGCGGACATGACGACCAGAGCCACGACCAACAGGCCGGTCAACTTCCAGTACTCACTTACGTTGCCGAAACTCATGCTAAGCAGTTGCACGCTTGTTTTGAGAGTGTCACGAAGCTCTGCCTTGTCCCTGAATTGTCCCGGAAGCGCCTTCTGGCTTTCCACCAGGCAGTAGCCCATGAACTGATTCGCCGCAAGAATCAGTCCGACGACGATAACGGCGGTCACGCCGGCGCTGAAACTCCTCGCCGTTCCATATTCACTCGATTCCTTCGCGGTGATCCAGCAATGGGCGGTGACGCCACACAGCCAAAGCGACATTCCTGGAACGTATACCAGCCCCGCGGGTCCGGAGAGTGCCAGGCCCAGCAGTAGGAGGCCGGCGCACACCGCCATCGGAAGCGGCAGCCTCAGGCCCCAACAAGCGACCATCATGAGAAGCGAGCACGCCAGAACGCTTGGCAGGAAATTAACCAACTGGCTTTCCCATATGAAGTTGTCCGAGCCGAAATGGAGGAGCAGAAGCGGGAAAAAAGCGTCGGCGAAACTCGTCTCGCCGCGCACATATCGCGCAGTCAGGATAAGCGCTGCCGACAGGGCGCCTAGAATAGCCACGTGAGTATACAGTTCGCCGTGAAATCCAAACCAGCGGCAAAAGTAGAAAAGGAGAATCCGAGATAGCGGTGTGGGGAATTCACCAAATCGTTCGAGCAGCCATTCCCGATTGGCCTGCCGTTCGCCGCTGACGTGGGGAACGTGAAAGGACCAATCATCGGCCCAGGGTATTTCGCTTCCAAAGGTCGCCACGAACCACGCCGCCGCTGCAGTCATGACGGCCCAGACGCCCCAAACGAAAACGACGGCGAGCAACCGCACCGAGCCGATCTCCAATTACGGGAATACACCTCTACACGTAACGACTTTAGATACGTTACAGTATTAGCTCTGTTTGACACCAGGATGTGACAGCCGAATCGATGACACGTCTCTCCGGAAAACGGGCGCCAGCACCCCCGCCACCGATGCCGCGTCGGCGCGGGGAGATCGCCGTAGCCGTGGCCGCGTCCATCGTGGTATCGCTCGTCGCGGTCTGGCTCAGCCTGGACATGGAAATCATGGCGACGGATAGCCCGCTCGATGACGAGCTATTCCTTCGCAAGGCCGAAAGCACCGTCTGGTTCGGCAACGAAAGTTATTCAAAGGCCATCCTGTTCAAGGAGCCGACTTACTCTCTGTTTGTCGCGTTTGGGTATCGGCTCGGCGTTCCCTTGCGGCTGGCTCATGAGTTTTTCTATCTAGCCGCCGCCGGTTTCCTGGCATGTTCACTTACATACCGCCAATCACGGCCGTGGGTTGGATTCGTCGTGTTCGCCGCCATTGCGCTCTACCCAATGCACTTCACGTCGTTTCAAAGGGCGGGTCATAGTTCGCTTTACATTTCGTTGGTGGTGCTCACGCCGGCCGCGTTCATCTGGCAGTGGAAGCGGCAAGGCGAAGCCCGGGTGTGGCTCCGTTGGTTGTTGAGCGGATTGGCGCTGGGACTGTTGCTGAACACGCGGCAGGAACGCCCGTTGGCCGCATTGCTGATCATCCCGTTCATCACGGCCAGCTTCGTTTACATGTGGCGATCGACGCGGCGACATGGCGCCGCCCTGCGACGCTGGTGCTTCGATTGGATTCCTCCGCTTGGAGTCGCGCTGTTCATCACCCTGGCGTTGGCGTACGGCAATTACCGCCGCTGGGGCGTTTACGCCGGCAGCGACCTGCAGGCGTCGAGCTTCAAGGCAGCCTATCAAGCGCTGCTAAGCATAAAGCCGGAGCAACCCATTCCATACGTCCCGATCACACGCGACATGCTTGAGAAGGCGTACTCGGTCAGTCCGAGTTGCAAGAAGCTCGCTCCTTTCTTCGAGAATGACGTGGAGCCGCACTCTCGAACCTGGAACTACATTCAGGATGTACCGCCTGGAGAGTACAGCGGCGGCTGGTTTGTGACCGCGCTTCGTGCCGCGGTGGAGCATGCCGGATACTACCGTACCGGTCGCGAGACCGATCTGTTCTATTCTCAAATCGGCAAGGAACTACGCGACTCGGCAAAGTTCGGCCGCATCAAGACGCGCTGGCTGCCGCCCGGTGTAAGTTGGGTGATACACCCCTACCCTGGCACATACTTCGGCAACCTCATCCCAAGCTGGCGAACCCTGTGGCACCACAGTTGGGCGGAAGTATGGCAGTATGGCCCATCGCCGGCCAGTGGCCTGGCATCCGCCGAAGTGGAAGAGTTGTTTGATCGCGTGGCGTCGCGCCGTCGGGTGGAACAATCCGAGACTCAGAACAAGACCCGCAACCTGTTGTGGACGGGCTTTACCTATGTCATGGAGCCGATGCTGGCCGTCGGCTTCTTCATCGCCGGCGTCGTGGTATGGCGGGCTCGTCGAACGGCGGGCTGGACTTCGTACATGCTTCCGTCGGTTGCCTTCGGCAGCTACGGATTCGCCGCGTTTGTGATATTCACCATCATCGACGCCTCGACGATTCCGACACGCGATTACTTGTTCCCGGCGATTCTCACCTTGGTGATAGCGGCGGTCTGGTCCAGCGTTGAAGGCGTGCGGTTGCTTGTCCAGAAGCCGCTGGTGCCAAGGCCGCGCTATTCCGCTTTCGCTCGACCATGCCCGCAAAGAGCCGTCTTGATCGTCAGTGCGTGCATGTGTTTTTCACTGCTGCTGGGCGCACAATGGGTGTATGGTAGAACGAGGCCGCCGGACACGGTCGAAGAAGTCGGTCGTCTGGAAAAAGTAGATAAGGATTCGATTAAAGGATGGGCGCGTATTCGGAATCGGCCGAAAACACCGGTGCAAGTGGAAATCTACGTCGACGGCGTACATGTCAGCACTGTCGACGCCGACCAGGATCGTGATGACCTTGCCGAGTCGCACATCGGGACCGGCAAGCACGGCTTCCGGATGGAAACTCCGGATATCCTTAAGGATGGCAATCCACACACGGTCGATGCCAAGATCGTGGGTACTAACTACCGGCTTGCCGACACGCCGATGACCGTGACGCTAACAGATGGTAACACACAATGATTCACCCCCAGGCACTGTGCGAGAGCAAGGACATCGGCGCCGGCACGCGCATCTGGGCTTTTGCCCATGTCATGAGCGGCGCGGTGATCGGGCGAAATTGCAACATCGGCGACGGCGTGTTTATCGAATCGGGCGCCATCATCGGCAACGAGGTCACCGTCAAAAATCAGGTGATGATTTGGGACGGTGTGCGAATTGAGGACGAGGTATTTATCGGTCCCGGTGTGGTCTTTACGAACGACAAGACGCCTCGAAGCCCGCGGATGGCCCGTGTCGCCGAACGCTACCAAGATCGCCGTAATTGGTGCGTGCCCACCGTCGTCCATCGAGGGGCGGCACTTGGCGCGGCGCGGTGATCCTTCCCGGCATCACGATCGGCGAATTCGCCATGGTCGGGGCCGGTGCCGTGGTGACATCCGACGTGCGCGCCCATCAACTGGTATTGGGTAATCCGGCAAAGCCCGCCGGTTGGGTGTGTGCCTGCGGCGGCCGACTCGACGATGCATTCACGTGCATTACATGCAACACCGTTACCCGGATTGACGGCCTGTCGTCGTAGGAGTTCGCGTGCCAACGCTTCACGGACAACGAGTGCTCGTCACCGGCGGTGCAGGTTTCATCGGCTCGCACCTAGTTGACTTATTGCGAACCGAACGCGACGCCGACGTTGTGGTGCTTGACAGTTTGGAGCCGCAGACTCACCCCGCGGGACCGCCTGCTTGGTTACGGGACGAAGTGACGTTTCACCGCGGCGATATCCGCAACGTCGACGACGTCGAAAAAGCACTCCAAGGTGTGCACTACGTTTTCCACCTCGCGGCATATGGCGGATTCGTGCCGAGCGTCAGCAAATACATGGATGTCAACGCCACGGGCACCCTTCGGCTCTACGAAGCGATCCGGGACCATGGAAAGCAAGTCAAGAAAATCGTCGTGGCGTCGAGCCAGGGAATTTACGGCGAAGGGCGATACCGCAAGGGCGCCGGTCGTATCGTTGCCGTCGGCATGCGCTCGACTCGCCGCGCTGGATCGTTGCCGGTGGGAACCGACGGACCCGGAAACCAACGAAATCCTCGAGCCGATGCCGACCCCCGAGACTCAGGGCCATAACTCGCTTCATGTTTACAGCATCTCCAAGTATGCCGAGGAGCGCGTCGCCCTGGCGATGGCGTATCAACTAGACATTCCGAGTTGCTGCTTGCGTTACGCGGTCACCTATGGCCCACGGCAATCGCCGCACAATCCCTACACCGGAGTGGCGGCGATCTTTTCCACGCAAATCCTGAACGATCTACCGCCACTTCCCTATGAGGACGGCAGGCAGACGCGCGACTTCATCTATGTGTCCGATGTTGCTCGCGGCACTCTGGTAGCAATGGAAAACGAACAGTCCGCCGGCCGTGTGTTAAACTTGGGAACCGGCGTTGCCACGACGATCGACGAACTCGCACGAATGTTAGCCCATGCTTACGGCAAATCGGAGTTGGCGCCGGTGTATCGAAACTACTATCGGCCGAGTGACGTGCGACACCTGGTCCTCGACCCGACCCAGATGGCCGAACTGGGGTTTCGCGCGGAGGTTCGGCCAGCGGAGGGATTGCGGCACGTTGCCCAATGGCTACGAGCTACGTTCAAAAATGTCCCGGAACGCTTCCGCACTGCCGAGGAAGACCTTTGCCGCTTGGGCGTCGTCAGAAAAGCACATGGATAGGGTCGTTTCGGACACCGGTTATCAACCGCCCATCCGGGGCGGACATCGAAGCTTCGGCGTCACGAAGAAGCTGCGAGTTCTAGCCTGCGTCTTCGCTTATGACGAAGGTGTCAAACTTCACCGAACGCTTGCCCGGTTTCCGCGAAAGCAAGATCGTGACTATGACGTGACGGTGGTCGACGATGGTTCCACAGACGGCAGCATTGAACAGGTCGATCGAAGCGAATTCGGCGTCATTCGGTTGGGTCGAGTTTACGGTCTCGGATATGCCATTCGCACGGCGATCCACTCGGCTCGGAAAGAGCGGTACGACGTGCTCGTGATTCTCGCGGCCAACGACAAGGATCGTCCCGAAGAAATCGAGCGGCTCTTGAGGCCGATTCGCGAGCAAGGCTACGTGCTGGTTTGTGGTTCGCGTTATCTGCCCGGCGGCAATTACGGCAACTTGCCGTCTTACCGTCTACTTGCCACGCGTTGGGTACATCCCCTGCTCTTCGGTTTTGCTGTCGGCCGCCGCTTAACCGATACGAGCAACGGCTTTCGGGCCATCCATCTTTCCCTGTTTGACGACCCGGAGCTGAATATTGATCAGTCGTGGCTGGATGAGTACGACATGGAGCGTTACATTCAATACAAGGCGATTCGTCAGGGTTACCGCTACGCGGAAGTCCCGGTAACGAAGATTTATCCACCACGCAAGCTCGGCATCACCAAGATGAAGCCGATCACGGGCTGGTGGAGCATGGTCCGGCCGATCTTCTATCTGTGGTTTGGGATTCGGAGCTAAACAACGTGCGCATCATCAACTGCATCGGCGTCGGCCACTGGGGCCCCAACCTCGTTCGACTTTTCGCCACGCACGCTGAGACGCGCGTCGGAACCGTGTGCGATCTGTCCGAAGAGCGGCTCAGTCTGGTGCACCGTAATATTCCGTCGATCGACCGGTTCACGACGGACTCGAAGGCCGCGGCGACGGACCCGGACGCCGATGCGGTCGTGATTGCGACTCCGCTCAAGAGTCACCACGGCCTGGTGAAGTTGGCCCTGGAGGCCGGCAAGCACGTCCTGGTCGAGAAACCGCTTGCCCGCTCCGTGGCGGAAGGCGAGGAATTGATTGCCCTGGCCCAAAAACACAAACGACACCTGTGCGTCGGACACGTGTTCCTGTTCAACAACGGCGTGCGCGGCGTTCGCAACTTGATTCGCTCCGGGGAGCTCGGCCGAATTCATTACATTTATTCGAGCCGAACGAACCTCGGACCGTTCCGCACCGACGCCAATGCACTATGGGACCTGGGCGCACACGACATCAGCATCCTGAACTATTGGCTGGACGCCGAGCCGGAAGCGGTGACGGCACGCGGCGAATCGTACCTCAATCGGGGCGTCGAAGATGTCGTCGTGGCTAGCTTCACGTATCCGAATCGGGTGTTGGCCAACGTTCACGCCAGTTGGCTCAATCCCCGCAAGGTGCGCGAAATCACCGTCGTCGGCGAGAACAAGATGGTGGTCTGGAATGACATGGAGTTGAACGAGCCGCTGCGAATCTACCACCGTTCCGTGCTCGTCGAACGCGAGCCGGTCTATTCGGACAGTTTCGGATCGTTTCGGATGCAGGTACGTAACGGCGATGTGGTCATTCCGCACTTGACCGGGCCTGAGCCGCTCGCGGCGGAATGCAACCATTTCGTCGACTGCATTCAAGGTCGGGCCGAGCCTATCAATGACGGCGTCGGTGCACTCCGCGTTCTGCGAGCTTTGGAGGCATCCGATCAATTGATGCGTAACGAGTCCGCACTCGTTAGTCTGAATGGTGTCGCCGCGTCGGTCCAACCTGCTCTCGTTTCATGATGCCGTCCGCGGGCTAGCGCCATGCCAATCCCACTCGTCGATCTCAAGGCACAGTACGCCGCCATTCGTTCCGAGGTGAATGCCGCGATTCAGGAAGTATTGGACGATACATCGTTCATCCTCGGCGGCCAGGTGGATGCGTTCGAGCGCGAATTCGCCGACTTCTGCGGCGTTAAGCACGGTGTGGGCGTCGCCAGCGGGACCGATGCACTGCATCTCGCGCTTCGTGCTCTCGACATCGGTCCTGGTGACGAAGTGATTGTGCCGGCCTTTACGTTTATCGCCACGACATTAGGTGTCACCCTGGCGGGCGCCACTCCCGTGCTTGCTGATGTACGCGCCGACGATGCACTTCTCGATTCGGATAAGTTGGCCCGTGTCATTACATCGCGGACGAAGGCAATTATTCCCGTGCATCTCTATGGCCGATGTGCCGACATGAAGCGAATCAGGGAAGTCGCTGTCGGGCACAACTTGAAAGTCATCGAGGACGCGGCACAGGCGCATGGCGCGACATTTGACGGTAAGCCGGCCGGCTCGTTCGGCGTTGCGGCGGCATTCAGCTTTTATCCGGGCAAGAATTTGGGCGCCTATGGCGATGCCGGAGCAATCACCACGAATGATGACGCACTTGCGGAGCGGCTAAGGCTGCTTCGGAACTGGGGTTCGCGACGGAAGTACCACCACGAAGAACCCGGCCTCAACAGCCGACTCGACACCTTGCAGGCGGCAGTGTTGCGGGTGAAGCTCCGGCATCTTCCCCGGTGGAACGAGAGCCGAAGAAAGGTGGCCACCTTGTACGACGAAGTGCTTGGCCGGCGGCCAAACTATCAGCTTCCTGCGAATCGGCCGAACTCAACCCCGGTTTACCATCTGTATGCCGTGCGTTCGAAACAGCGCGACGAAATCCTCGCCCGCCTCCATCAAAACGGAATCCACGCCGGCATTCATTACCCATTTCCCATTCACGAACTCGGCGCATACCGGCATCTCGCCGGTGCCGGTACAGACCTCTCCGAATCCGAGGCATGGGCGCGGGAGTGTTTTAGTCTGCCGATCTACCCGGAACTTTCCGAGGATCAGGTTCGTCGGGTTGTAAGCGTCCTCTAAGTCGACCAAGCAGTAGATTATTGTAGGGTGAGTGGAGTCCGCGGAACCCACCCTGTGATAGCAAAAGGTGGGTTCCGAAGACTCCACCCACCCTACAATGCTGACACCTCAGGCGGCTGGATCGGTTACGAAGCGAACGCGTGATAGCAAAAGGTGGGTTCCGAAGACTCCACCCACGCTACAATGCTGACACCTCAGGCGGACGGAGACTCTCCCCATGCCCGTAGCTGCCGGTCCAGTTCGTCCTTGGAAAGGACGCGCTGAGGCAGGCGCAATTGCTCCTCGGCCAGCGTGGTGACGGCGCTTCGTGCCGCTTGGACGCGTTGGACCTCGGCTTCTAAACGCCGGAGCCACGGCGGTACGTCCAGTCCCGATCCGACCGGCGTTGCGGTGTATGCCGTAAGCCCCTCGGTGAGTTTCTGAAATGACGGGTCTTCTTCTTCCAAATTGGCGCCGTCCATCGCTTGGCCGATGAGCGCACACAGGCGGTCCAAAGCCAATGGTCGCACAAAGCGATCGTTCAGGCGGTCGGAAATCGTGCGCAGTCGAATACCGTGAAGCTCCTCGAGACGGTTCATCTCGGACACGTAGCGACCGGCGACTTGATCGGCTAAACGCGTAAAGCCCTGTTCCCAGAGCACGGCCGCGTCGGTGCGACTCTTGCGCGCCAGGACTTCGTGCGCCAAATACAGAGGCCGGAAGAGCCAGGCTTGTTTTTCATAAGCGGCTTTTAGGCGGAGGAATTCCAACAGGATGGACAGATTCTCGCCGTAATCGGACTGAGCGCTGGAGGTGTTATAGTCCTTGTATTCTTCATAATTCTCGATCAGTGCATTCAGTACGATGGTGATGCAACGCTCGGCTTGAGCTCGAGGAACCGCGGAATCCAAATCTTCGATGAGCCGCACCGGGTGGAGCGGATCGGGATTATCGGTCAAATAGTCCAAATAGGCGCCGACGCCGCGATGGAGGACACCACGCAGATTCGCCAATGTCATGAACCGCGCGTGGAACAAGTCGCCGCCGTAACGTTGCACGAATCCGACAAGTTCCTTCCATTCCGCCGCGGTGCGTATAGCATCGAGGCTGGACAACCGAAGCGACTGGCTGTAATTCGCCCAGAGCTTGAGAAACCGACCGGTGAAGCGCTCGAGTACTTCCGCCAATTCCTGGTCCGTGGCGCCGGTCATGCCCGCGACCACGCTCTCGGCCACGGCAGAAAAACCGATCTGAAAAATCGTGTTGAATTCCGATACTCCGCGACCGTCGGGGCGGTTGGCCGTTTCCATCGTGTGCGCGGTGTGGAGCAAGTCGAATGTCTCACGCAAAAGTCCGAGACGCGGCAATGTGGCGACGAGAGCGCGCAGAATGCTCTGTGCCATGCGAGCACGGAGGATGTGGCGTGCGATCCCGCCGTCTACAAGTGCCTTGAACAATAGCGGTTCAGAACGAAACCGTTCGATGAACGCGGGGAGCAGCGTACGAACTTCGTCTGCGTCGCCGCGCCAGATCGCCGCCTCGAGGCGGATGGCGATCCCTTGCCAGCGCGGCGTGTCACCCGCCGGCGCCGCGCCGCCGATGGCGCCGCGTATCGCCCCCGCGGTCAATGTTGTGTCGAGACACGTGCCGATCGCCGCGTACAGGAGATGTTCCTTGAGAATTCGCCGGCGATCGTAATCCACCATCGACTCATGGGAACCGGATGGCTCGGGAATGACATGATCGTGCAGCGTATCGAGCAACGTTAATAACCGTCGTTGATTGTTACGCGCCGCCCCCAACCACGACCCCAGCATTTCTTCCTGACCCCTTGGCTCTGACCCCTCACCCCGCGCTCTGGCCATCTGCCCGCGGACGGCCACCTGCCATAACTGGGCAAGTGCGGAATGAAACCGAAGATGTTTGCCGAGCGGTTCGGCAATCGCCTCCAGCGTGAATTCCTTGCGCGGCTCGCCTTCGTCCCAGACGGTGCCTTCGGTCCCGTCGTCCGTGCTGTCGCGATAGGTCACGTCTTCATACGCGGCGGCGAAGAGTTCATCTTCATCGTCCGATTTTTCCCGCGGCATCGGCAGCCGTTCGGTTTCCAACGTCGGAACTTGCCAATAGTCGCCGGCGTTCGCTTCCAAGTAGTCGAAGAATTTCGGGATTAGTGCCGGGTCCACGCCCTCTTTCCAAACACCCAGTAGCCAGCGAAGGGCCAAGGCATGAAACGAATGCGGCTCATCCTCGAGAGGGACCTCTTCGACCTGCCCGACCCAGTTGACGAGTAAAGCCATGGCCGCACGATAGTCTTTCTTGTCCAGAAGCGCAACGATTACACTGGCGAACGCCTTCGGCGAACGAAAACCCTCCAGATGCTGCTTCCAAAATGCCAGATCGCCCGTGGCTTCCCCTTGCTGGTGCCAGCGCCCGAGCGCTTTGGCGACGTGCTTCGTCGACGACACAGCCTCCGCTCCGTGGACGCGACGAACATCGGAAACTTCAATGCTGGCAAACTGGTCCCACCACGTGGCCAATTCCTTCATGGCGGGCTTCAGTTCCTTGACGATCGACTTCTGCCCGGAAGCGGCGGCCTCGCAGATGACACGGCTGTACGCCTGAAAACACTGCTCCATGACGAAGACCAGGTCGTCGATCCGTGTATCTCGGACACTGTCTTCTCGCGCCGGAGATAAAGGAAAAAGCGCCTGAAAGCCAAGGATGTTCCACGGATCGGCCAGGGCGCCGCAGTCGATGCCGCGATGAATGAGGTTTTCGATTTCTGTGAGTCGTGTCGAGGCGACTTCGAGTTGGCCTTGCTCCACCGCCATCAAGCATTGGGCCAGGCAGGAGTGGATTTCGCTCAGCATCCGCACGGAGGCCACCGAGATTCTGCCTGCCTCCGCATTGCTGGCCTCTGGATAACCCATCGCCGAGAACAGCAGAGCCAGATGGCGATGTTGCAATTGACCGGCCCGCTGTGTGGCCAAGGCTTCGTTCAAATGTTGCCGCGCGCGGCCGAACGGCTGCCGGGATTTCTGGGCTTCTTGACGCAATCGATCTCCATGCAGGCCTTGCACGGTTTCCAAGGTTCGGGCGTAGAACGCATCTCGGCAACGGGCGATTTTGGGCATGAGCGTCGCAAGCGTCGCCGCCGAATCGTGCGAACCTGGTCCGCTGCCCCGGATTCCCGATGCCATAAGAATGGTAGCCGCCAGCACGACGGCGGACTCAAGTTCAGCTTCCGTGTCTATCTTCGATCGCTCCCAAAGTGCATCCAACACGACTCGTCGAAGTACAAAGCGTCGATACTGCCCGTGCTGATCGATGTGGTCCGGATCCCATTCTCCGAAAATGTAGTTGGGCCGTCGGTGTGCCGGATGACCTTGGTCGTAAGGGCGCGGATCGAAGGCCAGTTCGTCAAGCCGGCTCGGATCGAATTGCGCGTCGGCCAAGATGCTTGGATCGGCGTCCTGCAGAATCTCCAACGCGCGCGACACTAAGCCGTGGTAGCGACTGCCGACAACTCCCGCCCCACGAATGTACAGGGGAATCGGCCGAACGCGCTCGTGCGGATATGGCTCTGCCCTGGGCCGGGTTTCGAGAATGGCAACGGGTCGATGCCCGACATAGTCGTTGAGTTGAGCGAGGGCTGCATTTCGAATGCGGTCGCCTTCATCCCACGGACCGCCCTGCCCTAGAACCGATTCGAACGCCCGCACCAGAAAGAACGGGGCGAACCCATTCTCATCCGCGAAATCCAACAACAGGTCCCGATGATGATCGCGGTATGCCGGCAGGATCGAATCAAAAACCAGTGAGATTACCGCCCGCGCTTGGGCGACGTCTCGGAAGGGCCGGTCGGGATCGGCCGCCAGTTCCTCCAACGTTTGTTCAAGCTTCTCCCGAATCGCTTGCCACGGCTGAGCAGCGTTGGCAGTTTCCAGTTCGGCGTAGACATCGATGAATTGCTTTTGGAAACGCGGATCGGGCTTTCCGGTAGAGAAGTTCAGGTATCCAAGCAACGCCTCAAAGGCTGGTCGGAGAGGTTCGGCATTGGAATTCGCAGACACTTCACCGCGCCCCCGCGGCCGCCGAATGACCCGAAGTTGCTACTTTAATACCAGGTGACGCAACGGCGGCATCGCCCCATTGTATGGGACCAGGCCGATGCGAAGAACGCTGATTCCGTTTCTGTTCCTCGCCCTGGCGGCCAACGGTGGCGATGATCCAACTGCTAATCCGTCGTCATCCGATGTGTGGTGGTCGTTTCGGCCACTCGAAGCACCTCCCATCCCCGCGGTGAGAAATCCAAGCTGGATGCGTACGCCGGTCGACGCATTCATCCTGGCGGGCCTAGAGGCAAAAGGACTACAGCCGTCGGCGCCGGCCGATCGAACCACGCTCATTCGTCGGCTTACCTTCGATCTTCATGGCCTGCCGCCGACTCCGGAGGCCATCGACGCCTTTCTAGCCGACACACGGCCCGATGTGTACGAGCGGCTTGTCGATCGGCTGCTGGCGTCACCGCATTACGGCGAGCGTTGGGGACGGCATTGGCTCGATGTGGTTCATTACGGCGACACGCACGGCTATGACAAGGACAAACGCCGCGATCGCGCCTGGCTGTATCGCGATTACGTGATTCGTGCCTTCAACGACGATCTACCGTTCACCGAGTTCATCCGGCAGCAATTGGCCGGTGACGTTCTTTACCCCGAGCGGACAGATGGCGTGATCGCCACGGGTTTCATCGCCGCAGGACCGTGGGACTTCGTCGGCCATGTCGAATTGCGGGAGGGGACAGTGGACAAACTGAAAACCCAGCTCAATGACCGCGACGACATGGTGTCAAGCACATTTTCCACGTTCCAGAGCCTTACGGTTGGTTGTGCGCGGTGCCACGATCACAAGTTCGATCCCATTCCGCAGGCCGAGTATTATGGGCTTCAGGCCGTCTTTGCCGGCGTGGAGCGCGGCGACCGGCCTCTCCCCGATAAAAGCGGAAGCGTATTTGCCGTTGTTCCCCGAGCGCCGCGAACTATTCATCGGCTTGTTCGCGGCAATGTCGAGCAGCCGCGCGGCGTTTCCACACCGGCGGCGCTCACATGCATTCCGGGATTCGCCTCCGACTTTGCAGCGTTCACCGACGTGGAGAATGAAGGCGCTCGCCGCGTTGCCTTGGCGACGTGGATTGCGAATCCGCGAAATCCGCTCACCTGGCGGTCTATCGTCAATCGAGTGTGGCACTATCATTTCGGACGAGGAATCGTCGACACGCCGAACGACTTCGGCGCCAACGGCTCGATGCCGACGCACCCGGAACTGCTCGACTGGCTTGCCGCGAACTTTCGCGACGGAAGACAATCTCTGAAAGACCTACACCGACTCATTCTCACCAGCTCCGTGTACCAGCAAACCTCACGCGCGAATCCCGCAGCGCAACAAGTGGACTCGGACAATCGCCGGTTGTGGCGTATGAACCGGACACGCCTCGACGCGGAATCGGTGCGTGACAGCATCCTGGCCATCGCCGGCCGGTTGCAATTCACCATGGGCGGCCCCGGCTTCGAGCCGTTTCAATTCAAGGACGACCATTCGCCGGTGTACGACTACGAAATCCCGGCCCAAAGCGATCATCCCACCACGCGGCGGCGGACGGTTTATCGATTCATCGTCCGCAGCGTGCCGCATCCTTTCCTCGACTGCCTGGATTGTGCCGATCCCAACAGCAACACGCCGGTTCGAAACACGACATTGACGGCACTGCAGGCGCTGGCTCTCTTGAACGATGCGTTCGTCATTCGCCAGGCCGAGCATTTCGCCGCGCGCCTGCAACAGGCGAGCGACAAACCGGTCGAACAGCTTAACCACGCATATCGCCTGACGTTGGGCCGGTTGCCGGATGCCAACGAACGGCAGCGTTGGAAGCGTTACATCGAAAAGCACGGTTTGGCGAATGCTTGCAGGCTTCTGTCCAACACGAACGAGTTTGTTTTCGTTGATTGATTGCCATGCACATTCCTACGGTTGATCGACGCCGATTTCTATGGTCGCTAGGCGGCGGTCTTGGCGGCGTGGCGCTCGCGCATCTCCTCAGCCGGGACGGCTTGCTCGCTGCCGAGCGACCGTATCATGTGGCCAAAGCCAAGCGGGTGGTGCAGCTTTTTATGTCCGGCGCCGCCAGTCAGGTTGACACGTTCGACTACAAGCCGGAGCTCGTCAAACGCGATGGAAAACCATTCGATCCCGGCGGAAAAGTCGAGTTATTTCAAAGCTCGCCCGGCGCCTGCATGCAAAGCCCGTGGAAATGGAACCAGCATGGCCAGTGCGGGAAGTACGTCAGCAGCCTAGTGCCGCACCTGGCCAGTTGCGTGGATGACATCGCGTTCATCCATTCGATGGTTACCAAGTCGAACGTGCACGGACCGGCGACGTTCATGCAAAACACCGGCTTCGTAATGCCGGGTTTTCCGAGCATGGGCGCGTGGATTGGGTACGGCCTCGGCAGCATGAACGATAACCTGCCGGCGTTCGTCGTCCTACCGGACACGCGCGGCTTCGCACCGAACGGCCCGGCCAACTGGAGTAACGGTTTCCTTCCGGCGACGCACCAAGGCACCATGGTCCGTTCAGGCGCCAAAAATCCGATCTTCGCTCTTTTCCCAGGGGAGAATGCCTACATCACAAAAGAGAGCGACGCCGAGGGGCAGCAACTGCTGGAGCAACTAAACCGCGAACATCTATCAACGCGCGAAGGAGACTCACGACTGAACGCCCGCATTGCGTCATATGAACTGCCGCGCGATTACAGCTTCAGCGCCCGGAGGTGCTCGACCTTTCCGGCGAATCGGAAGCAACTCGACGCATGTATGGTTTGGATCAAAAGACCACCGAGGACTTTGGCCGCAATTGCCTCCTGGCCCGGCGGTTGCTGGAGCGCGGTGTTCGCTGTGTCCAGGTGTGGAGCGGCGCCGACAACGGCTTTCCGCGCCGCAATTGGGACTCGCACGAAGACATTGCCCGCGATCACGGCGACATGGCCGCCAGCATGGATCGTCCCGCGGCCGCCCTGTTGAAAGACCTCAAGATGCGCGGACTGCTCGACGACACGCTCGTCATGTGGACTACGGAATTCGGCCGGATGCCATGTAGCCAAGGAAGCAAGGGCCGCGATCACAATCCGTTGGCTTTCACCACCTGGCTTGCCGGCGGCGGGATTAAAGGCGGTGTTAGTTACGGTGAGAGCGACGAGTGGTCCTACAAGGCTGCCAGCAAACCCACGTCTTCCTACGACATCCACGCCACCATTCTGCACTTGCTGGGAATCGACCACGAAAAACTCACGTTCCGGCACAACGGCACCGACCGGCGACTAACCGACGTGCACGGGCATGTGATACATGAGATCCTCTAACTAATGCACTCTCGGTGTGGCACCCCCTGAGTTCGTAGCCGAATTCGCCAGAATTCGGGCGGCCCCGAACTCTGGCGAGTTCGGCTACAAGTTCAAGGCCTAGGAGCCAAATAGTTGGAATTCCGTTGCCAATTCCCCTCTCTCACTGCATAATCCGTGTTAGATTTTCCTCCCTGTTGCGTATGAAATATGGAGGGTGCCGGGCCGTCCGACGGCCGTGCATCCGCAAGGTCGCCTTTCGTCGTGGAGAATCCGAATTTGGGCAGCGACAATGGGGTCCTGACCAGCCCGACACTTCTGAGCCACCTCGTGGATCCGGAGCGCCGCGAAGAGGCATGGCGGGTGTTTCTGGAACGCTATCGACCGTTGATCCGCGGTTGGTGCCGGCGATGGGGATTGAAGGACGGCGGCGCCGATGACGTGACGGCGGCGGTCTTGGCCAAACTTGTCCGCATCATGGAAAAGTTTGTCTATGACCCGACGCAGAGTTTCCGCGCCTGGCTCCGGGTCGTCGTCGACCATGAAGCGTGTGATCTGTGGCGCCAGCGTCGGCGCCATGCCGGTGAACGCAGCACCGGCGACAAGCGAGTCCAAGAACGTTTGGAAGAGGTGCCAACTTCGGGCGCCATCGACGAATTGGTCGGAGAACTGAACGAAAGTCTCGAACGGGCACCTCCGGAGCGCGCGGGAGGTGACGGCCCGGGTGCGTGAGCGGGTCCAAGAAAAAACCTGGCAGGCTTTCTGGCGGCTGGCGATCGTTGGGGAACGCGGCGCCGCCGTGGCGGCTGTCCTCGGCCTTTCCGTCGGGTCCGTCTACATGGCAAAAAAACGCGTCGGCGAAATGCTCCGCGATGAGGGAATCCGATTGCGCGGCGCCGCGAAGGGCGGAGGTGAACCGTGATCGCGAATCCCAATATCTCCTGTCCCGGGCCATCCCAGTTGCGACGGTTTTTGAACTGTGAGCTGAGTGATTCGGACCAGAAATTGATCGAAGAACACGTCGAGACTTGCACCGCATGTCAGAGTGAACTGGACCGACTGACATCGGACGCGGCCGAAGCGCTGTCGATTCCTCCGCTTTCCGTCGGGTACGGCGCGCACGCTGTGACTCTTGCAAAGGACGACATAGACGCCCGTTCGAAGTCGAGTTGGCCCTCCGTGCCCGGCTACACGATTCGGCGGGAACTCGGCCGCGGCGCACGCGGCGTCGTCTATCTCGCCGACGATGCACGTTTGCGGCGCCTAGTGGCCGTGAAAGTAATCAAACAAGGAATCGACCTTCGTCCTCGGGAACTGTCGCGGTTTCGAACCGAAGCCGAAGCGATGGCCCGGTTGCGGCACGCCAACATCATTCCGATCTACGACGTTGGTGAAAACGACGGTCGGCCGTTTCTCGCCATGGAATACCTGGAAGGCGGCAGTCTCGGCGATGCCGTGGGGCAAACTCCCCAGTTGCCGCGCACCGCGGCGGCGCTCGTGGAAGCACTCGCCAAAGCCATGCACCACGCCCATCAACGCGGCGTTATTCACCGCGATCTCAAGCCAGGAAACGTATTGCTTGCAGCCGTCGCCGGGTCCGGCGCCGATGCCGACGCAACGACGTCCTATGTTCCTGCTCCGGAACGCGTAAAAATCACGGACTTCGGCCTCGCCAAACTGCTCGATGAGGACAAGGATCGCACCGGCCTGACGATGCCCGGCGAGCCAATGGGTACGCCGAGTTATATGTCGCCGGAACAGGCCAACGGCGATGTGCACGAGATCGGCATCCGAAGCGATGTTTATGCCCTCGGCGCCGTTCTGTACAAGTTGCTGACAGGCCACGCGCCTTACGAAGGCTCATCGAAATGGGAAGTGATAAAGAAGGTGCAGTCGGACGCCGTAACTCCAACCCCGCCTCGTCAATGCCGCCCCGACATACCCCGTGATCTGGAAGCGATCTGCCTCAAGTGCCTGGAGAAGGAACCCGCACGCCGATACGCCAGCGCAGACACTCTCGCCCACGAACTCCGACGTTTTCTGAACGGCGATGCGTTGCGTCATACCGGCCGGGTCAGTGTTTTCGAACGGATGTGGCGTTGGGGCCGCCGGAATCCGGCATGGGGCACAGCGGCGGTGCTGGCAATCGTCGTGCTTGCCGGACTCATCGTCGTTCCCACCGTCGTCGCATTCATGAAGGAAAACCATAACCAGGAGCTCAAGAAGGCGCTGCGGGACACCCAGTATCAACTCGCCATCAACCACCTCGATCAGGGCCTGAACCTTTGCGAACAAGGCAACGGTGGAGTCGGGCTGCTAAAGCTCGCACAAGGATTGGCGAAGACTCCGGATGATGCGCATGACCTGAAGTACGTTTTTCGTAACAACCTGGCGAGTTGGCCGGATCGGCTGCATACGCTTAAAACCGTCGTGGAGCACGGGCGCGTGATCCATGCTGTGGCGTTCGCACCGGATGGACGATCTATTCTGACCGCGGGTTCGGACGGCGCTAGGTTATGGGACATTAGCACTGGCGAGATGCGACGCGTACTTCCTCATCCGCCGTTGGTCCGTGCGGCGGCTTTCAGCCCAGACGGAACCATCGTGGTAACTGCGGGCGCAGACCGAACAGCGCGGCTCTGGGATACGAAGACCGGCAAGGCTATCGGCGAACCGATCGTCCACAGGTACGACGTAAACGCCGTGGCGTTCAGCCCAGACGGGCTCACGATTCTCACGGGATGTGGAAATGCAGTGAAGAATGACGAGGTTGGAACCGCACAGTTGTGGGACGCACAGACGCGGAAACCGCTTGACACGCCGGCCCATCAACACAGATCGATGGTTAACAGCGTGGCTTTCAGCCCGGACGGGAAGAGCGCCCTGTCGGGCGGCTGGGATAACCGAGTCATCCGGTGGGACGTTTCAACGGGCCGACAGATCGGAAAGTCGCTCGATCATTCTGTCTATGTGACCTGTATTGCGTTCAGTCCGGAAGGGAGGATGATCGTTACCGCATCTCATAAGTGTGCACAGATGTGGAACGCAGACACAGGCCAACCGGTCGGTTATCCTCTGCTTCATGGCCGTATGGTGCAAGCCGTTGCCTTTAGCCCGGACGGCCGATATGTCTTGACCGGCAGTTACGATAAGACCGCGCGATTGTGGGACGTAAGAACGGGAAAACTTGTCGGCCAGTCTTTGTTTCACCCAGACACGGTTCGCGCCGTGGCTTTCAGTCCGGATGGAAGGACCATCTTAACGGGCAGTGACGATGGGGTGGCCCGCCTCTGGGAGTCGGTCTCCGGAAAATCACGCGGGGTCTGCTGGGAACACGGAAGCACGGTGCGTGCCATTGCCTTCAGCGCAGACGGCAAACTTGCAGTGTCCGGAAGTTACGACGGCACGGCGCAATTGTGGGACACGGCGAACGGTGCATCCCGCGCGACTTTGACACATAGTAACGCCGCGATTCAGCCGAAGGATAAGTGGGTGCAGTGCGTGGCGATCAGTCGTGACGGCAAACTGGTCCTTACCGGCGGCTTTGACAATAACGCCCAACTCTGGGACGCTGTCACGGGAAAGCCGGGGCGGTCACTGCTTCATGCGGATCATGTTTCCAATGTGGCTTTTGGTCCCGACGGGCGAATCGCCATCACCGGAAGCGCGGACGGGACCGCGCGCGTTTGGAATCTGGAAACCGGTGACTCGTTTATCGTTAGACATGGGGAAGGCATCCACGCCTTGGCAACCAGTCCTGACGGGCGGATCGCCTTGACGGGTAGTCGTGACAAGACAGCGCGGCTCTGGGAAGTTCGAACCGGAGCAACCATCGCCATACTGCCGCACGAAGATACGGTTCGTGCCGTCGCCTTCAGCCCCGACGTTCGTAAAGTCTTGACCGCCAGTACCGATAATGCAGCGCGACTTTGGGACGTTTCAGTTTCTCCGCCACAGCTTGTCGCCAAGCTTCTGCATCAAAAACGCGTTACCGCTGTAACCTTTAGCCCCGACGGACAACTCGCATTGACATCAAGCCTCGACAACACGGCATGTCTCTGGGATGCGGTAACTGGAAAGCCTTGGAACCCGTGCCCATGTTTGTGGCACCCCGACGCCGTTCAGGCGATTGCGTTTACCCCCGATGGGCACTCCGTCCTCTGCGGAGGCGCCGACGGGACAGTCCGCTTGTGGGACGTGGCTACGGGTAGGCAGGTTGGCCCACCGATGCCGCACGAAGGCGAGGTACACGCTCTGGGCGTCAACCCGAACGGTGCGATGGTGCTGGCAGGTAGTACAAAGGGAGATGCACGGCTATGGAAGTTGCCCATGGCAGTTGAAGGAGATAATCACCAAGTTACACTCACCATGCGTCGGCTTCTCGGAATGAAGCTTCACGACAGCGGCATGGTAGAAGCCCTCGACGTGCAAGCATGGCGGCGGTGCCGACAGGAGCTAGAGCAATTACGCGACGCTCAATAGCGATGATACAAAACGGCGACCAAAGGTCGGCTCTCGGTGAAGCCGCGAGCGGCGAGTTCGGTGCTGCGACCACTTGAGGTGTATTAAGCGTTTCAAGTCCAATGGGGACATTCGGCACATAGGCCAGCATGATTTTCTCAAAAGGAGACGAGTATGTCGGCGACTTCTGCACCAGCAACACCTGCAACAACCCCGTCAACCACCAAGCCGGTGGACCCTCACGCCGGGTTACCAGTAGTGTCACCTGAACTATTTGCCGCGTCGGTTCAGGACATTAAGGACGGCCGCCCTTCTACTATGCGTGGTAATTCTCCGGGATCGGTGGGAGCGTGTATCTATGAGGTAGACGGATTTCCCACTTGCGCAAATATGACGCAGGCCCAGTGCGATCTCATACCCAGCAGCCATTTTATCGCCGGTCGTCGCTGCGCCGGCGGCAGCTGATGCGGCGAAGGCGCGGACTCGCACGGTGTTTAGCAATGGGCGAGCGGACTGCGTGAATGGCAGGAAACTCCCGTCACTTGCGTTCCCCGCTCGCCCTGCTTCCCGGGCTCCGAGCTGCACCTTTTCTTGGGCGTCCGGGTGCTCCCCGGACGCCCACGCTACCGGGTCGCATACGTGGCAGATCGTCGTGAAAACGGAGACCAACATGTCCACATCAGTACCCCCAACGCGTTCCGCAGCCGCTGGAAAACCGAAGCCGTGGGACGCCTTTCCTGCAGTCACAGAAGTGGAATTCCAAAGAGCCGCGGAGGCGTTGCGGCGTGGGGACCATGATTCCGTTTTCCGTGTAGGAAGCGAAAACGAGGTGGGGGCCTGCTTCTTTGAAGTCAACGGCATCGTAACTTGCGCGAATACGACGCGCGCACAGTGCGACTGCATGAACGGATATTTTGTTGCCGGTCGCCAGAGCCCCAATACTGGGGGCTGATGTGGTTAGGTGCCGGTTGGCACCGAACCTCTTGCAGGTCGCAAGAGCCCGCGACAGACAATTCAATAAACAGGCCCCCCTAGAGGGTCCGGTTCATGTGTTGACTGAAATCCTGAGCCGAGTCACGCGCGAATCACAGCTTTCCCGCCGTTGCATTTTTTGATTTACAACCTCCAACGATCCCCTTATATAAGGACTGGCGGCGAGAAAAGGAAAAGGAAAAAGGAAAAAGGAAAAAAGGGAAACACGCGAATGAAAACAAACCGGCTGGTAGTCTTCTTTTTGCCTTTTTCCTTTTTCCTTTTGCCTTGCGTGGCTCGCGCCGACCTGGATGCGTATCTCAAACGCCCGGAGCCGGCGTATGAATGGAAGCTCAAGGAGAAAATCGTCCTCGGCGACGATGTCATCTACGATTTGCACCTGGTGTCGCAAGTCTGGCAGGACATCAAATGGGAGCACCCGATCCAAGTGTATGTCCCCGGCGGCGTCAAACCGAACGGTACGATGGTCATGTGGAACACCGGCGGACGGCCGAACGTCCGCGACCGGTTGCTGGCAATGATGCTGGCGAAGAAAATCCAGGCGCCGTGTGCCTTTCTTTACGGCATTCCCAATCAGCCGTTGCTCGGAAATCTTCGCGAGGACGGCCTCATTGCCGAGACGTTTGTTCGGTATCTCAGTAGCCGCGATGAAAACTGGCCCTTGTTGTTCCCCATGACGAAGAGCGTCGTCAAAGCGATGGATGCGCTCCAGGCATTCTCCGAACAGGAACTCAAGACTAAGTTGGAACGGTTCCTGATTTCCGGCGCGTCGAAACGCGGTTGGACCAGTTGGCTTTCCGCCGCGGCCGATCCGCGCGTCTCGGCGATCTGCCCGATGGTGATCGACACGCTCAACATGCCGAAACAGACCAAGCACCAACTCGCCGCCTACGGGACTTACAGCGACAAGATCGACGAATACAAGGAGCGCGGCCTGGTGCCGATGCCCGACACTCCGGAGGCACGCAAACTCCTGAGCATGGTGGATCCCTACTCGTTTCGCGATCGACTCACCGTGCCGAAACTCATCATCAACGGGGCCAACGATCCCTATTGGACGGTCGACTCGCTCAATCTTTATTGGGATGACCTCAAAGGCGACAAGTGGGTGCTCTACATCCCCAACGCCAAACATGAGCTGGAGGAAGAAACGAAAGTCGGCCTGGACCGTGTCACGCGCGCCTTGAACGGCCTGGCGGCCTTCGCCCGGCATCAAATCACCGGGAAACCGCTCCCTCGGCTTCAGTGGAAACATGAAGGCGAGAACGGCGTCCTCCGCCTCTCGGCCAATTCCGACAGTCCGCCGAAAGCAGCGCGACTGTGGGTCGCCCATTCTCCGACGCGCGATTTCCGCAAGGCCCCGTGGAAGGAATTCACCGCCAAGGTGGACGGCGGCAAGGTGACCGGCGAAGTCCCCTGCCCCAAGGAAGGGTTCTGTGCTTTTTACGCCGAGTTGGATTTTGAAATCGACGGCGTGCCGTACAACTTGTCGACGCAAATCCGCGTTGAGGGTTCCAAGTAACGCCGCTACGGCTACATGCGTCCTCCAAGAAACCCGGTTTCTTCAAGAAACCGGGTTTCTCTTGTGATACACACCCGCCGCTATCCCATCACGCCGTAAGAGTACGGCGTCTTCACTGGATCACTCTCCGCAAAACGCGCCAGCCGAAGGGGACTGATATCCAGCGTCGACACCTTGCCGTCGACGACCCATTCCGCCATCAGTGTGCCGACGATGGGCGACATCTTGAAACCGTGACCGCTGAATCCGACGGCGCAGTAGCCGCCATCTAATCCGGGAAGGCGATCCAAGACCGGGTGCCAATCCGGCGTGATCGCATAGAGTGCGCCGTACCCACCACGCCCGTAACATCGATGCATGGCGGGACATCGGCGTGAAATCCGCTGACGTATCCCCGGCAACCAACTTCCGTCGGCGGCCTCGTTGTAATGGTCCGGGTCGACGGGATCTTTCAGTTCCTCACCGGCCAGGCTGCCGGCGTGGAGCATTTCGCCGTGCGTTGGCTTGAAGTAAATTCCTTGCACGAAATCTCCGTAAATCGGACCGCCGCGGTAGACATATTGCGGCGGCTTACGGAACAAGGCAACTTGTGTGCGGCAGGATTGCACCGGCAGTTCGATGCCAGAGTTCTTGGCAACTTGTGCCGCCCACGGTCCGGCGGCGACGATGACGGTGCCGCATTCGTAGCGGCCTTCGTTGGTTTCGACACCGACGATTCGTTGGCCATCGACGACAAGGCTGCGCACGTCGACGCCTTCTCGAATTTCAACGCCTTTCTGCTGGGCGGCGTTGGCGAATGATGCCACTACCTGCACGGCTTCGACGTAGCCGGCTTCGGATTCGATGGCCGCGATTTCACCGTCGGCCAGGGCGGCGCTGGGATCGAGGTCGGTTAATTCGGCCGGCGTGAGCAACTTCACGTCGATGTTCAACTCTCGCTGCAGCGTGATGTTCGCTTCCAATCCGGCGCGGTCGCGTTCGTTGACGATGAGTACCATGCCGGTTCGCGTGAAGACAGGTGGACCGCCGACGATGTCGTCGAATCTTTCGAAGACGCGGAGACTTTTCTGCGCCATCGCGGCAGTGAGCAGGTTGGAGTAGTGTTGGCGGATGATGGCGCCCGACTTGCCGCTCGATCCCGCCCCGAGAAAACGCTTTTCGAGCAAGGCGATCCGGCCCGGCTTTCGCTGCGCCAGCGCCCAGGCAATGCTCGTCCCCATCACACCGCCGCCGACGATGATGATGTCAAAAGATTGAGCCATTATCGTTCGCGAAGATTCGTAGGGTGCGTCAAGTCTTCGCAGACGCACCATTACGCATCGGTGCGTCCGCGCGGACTTTACGCACCCTACATTCCCGTCAGTTACATCATCTCAATATCCATTCGACGATTTTGTCGGGCGTGAGTTTCTCCGCGTGCATGTGCAATTTATCGGCGGCGCCGGCGGCCGTGTATGCATCCTTCGTCATGCGGCCGATGCCGGTACCTTGATGATTGTGCAAGTAAAGGTCTCCGGGCGCGCATAAGGCCGCGAACGCCGGCAGACCGCCGTACTTCAGGGCACCGGGGAGCATCATTTCGTCCGCTGTTTTTTGAACGTCATCGAAGCGGAACTTGTTGACGTCGGCGACCGTGCGTGAAACGGCATCGCCGCAAAGGGCGCGGGCCAAGATTACCAATGGGCCCGCCTCATCAATCCCGACCAAATGCACTTGCTTAGTACCCGGAAGCTTTTTTGCATAGGCGACTGTTGAAAGAATATCGTGGACTCGACGTGCCACGAGCGGGCGATTGTAGCCGAATGTGTAGCCCGCGTACTTAGCGTCCACGGGTAGAGTAAAGTGGTCTTCGAAGCAAGGAATGAGCCATGGTGAAATGATCTTCGCCCCTCGTTTGGCGAAGGGCAACACATCGTCATCGTTTCCAGCTAGAGGCCGCAGACGAACCCAAACAACGACGGTCCCGTTTGATTTATCAGGCGTGTACACGTCCGTCCGTGTTTCAAAGTCCTCACCTCGACGTTTTAGCCATGTATTGTGTTTCTCGGGCCGCCCCTTATATAGGTTCCAAACCCCGTCGCGTGCCTCCAAGCTAGATGTCTCTGGCAGCGTATCGTTAACCATGACCCGAAGCGCGGGGCCGATCAGGTTCCGAAACTGACTGAGTGTCGTCGCGTCTTTGGGATGCACCTTAGGTACTTGTTCATCCGACATTGCCGTTATCGTTTTTCGCACGCCATCCGCGCCCACGGCATCATTCGGCAACGGATGCTGCTCGTCGAAAACGGACAGCTCCTTAGGCGGAACGGGCTCGAACGGTTTTTCCTTGATTGGTTCGGGGTGTCCGAGTTTGAGGTGCTTGTTAAACCAGTTGTACATCAGCTCCCGGCTAACCTGGTTGTAATTGTGGCCGAACTGTGGATAGCATTTGGCCATCACGTTCTCTTCCGCGTCGTAGAGTCGGTAGAGCGCTTTTAACTCCGGGAGTCCTTTCGTTTCGATTTCCTTGGTCCAGTCGTTCGCGCCGGTCATGCCGAGCGGCTTCGGTACGAACAATCCTGCCAAATCGATGTTGCCGCAACCGATACGAAGGAGCGAGCAATTCTCGCAGATACACCCGCCCTGCATTCCTGTTGATACCATTACAGCCGGAAATGCTGCCGTGGGGCGATCATCGATTGCGCAAAGGATGAAGGTTTGCGTGCCACCGCCACTTCCTCCCGTGACGCCGATGCGTGAGGAATCGACGTCGGGAAGTCCAACCAAAAAGTCGAGCGCGCGAATGGTGTTGAAGGTCTGCAAGCCCATGAAGCTCTGCAGCCGAAGTTCCGCCTGGGCATCGGTGAATCCGGTGCTGTGGCCGATGGTTTTGCTGTCGGCGTACCCAACCATGTCGTAATGGAAGACGACACAGCCCATGCGAGCCAATTGAGCGCACATTGCCTGGAGTGGATAGCGGGTGCCCTCGCGCGTTTGTTCGGCGCCGGACTTCAATTCCTCGGCAATGTACTTTTCTCCGCGGGACTTGAGTTCATCGTGGAATCGGCCTTCGTTCCAATGCCCATGCGGGCAGAGCACACCGGCCCGTTTGCCGCCGTCGCCTTTCGGTCGATACAGGTTCCCACAAACGTAATGACCCGGGTAACTGGCGAAGAACACTTTCTCAATCGTGTAGTCGCCGCGATCGATCTTGCCGTGAATGGTCGGCTGAAGCGGCGGCCGGTCCGGCATGGGCCAAAGGCCCGTCGCGACCTGAACTTGTTCGCGGAGTTCCTTTCGGCGTGCCTCCCACGCTTCTTTCGACGCCGGAACCGTCATCGGGAAATAACCGTTGAGATCTTTCGGCTTGCGGACCCGGTTGTCCTTTGGTGGTTCGTCGGCGGCGAGTGCGATGGCAACTAGCGCGAGAGGAACGAGTGTCAACGAACGCTTCATCAAAACGCTCCTATTCGTCACTTGAACGCATCTTCGAACCATTTTCGCCCCAGATCCGAAACCCAAATCCTTGCAGATCGATGTCCTCGCCTTTTTCCGGTTCGCCGGGCCCGCCGCGGTCGAGGCTGAGGCGCAAGAAACCCCACAATGACACGGGTTCGCCGAAGGTGTCGTAGCCGTCGGCATCGCTGTCTGTTTCGAGCAACCAGCGCCAAGTTCGGCGTTCGGCGCCAGGGTCCGCTTCTTCTTGCCAACCTTTGAGGACCCGCGACACCGCTTGCAGCGCAGACTTCCATGTTTTCGGATCGGCAATGTGCAGCCGTTGCTCGTCCGGCCCCTGCTCCGTTTCTACACGGGGCAGCCGTTGGACGACCTCCAGCAGCCGATGCTCCAACGCAGCCGCACGCCACGGCGACCATAGGTAGAAGGTGACGATAGGGGTTTCAAAGTTAAGGCCGTGAAAGGTGATCCGCATCCGCAATCCTCGTCGCATAATCTCTCTTAGGTTCCGTTTATCGTAGTCATCGAGTCATTCTGTGACAGGGCGGCGTGCACGGAACAAATAATCGGCGACCCGTTGCAACGAGGCCGACCGATTCTTACATTGCCCAACAATCCATTCTGCTCTCGGTGCAGGAGTATTCCCGTGGAAATGGACTTGCTGTTCGCCGCCGCCGATAAGGCGCCATTAAGTTTGAACCTCCGCATTCCGCTCTCGGTGATGAACTTTCTAGAGTTCGCCATTTGGGGCGCGTGGTTCGTGGTGTTGGGACAGTACTTGAATGCCCTCCGCTTTAGCGGGAAACAAATCGGCAGCATTTACGCAACGATGTCGCTCGGGTCGATCATCACGCCAATTTTCATCGGCTCCGTCGCCGATCACTATTTCGACAACGAGTATTTGATGGCTGGACTGCACCTGGCGGGCGCCGTGCTCCTCTTTATGATGGCGCAGATCCGTACGCCGACGCGATTTTACTGGACGGCCTTAGTGTACGCTCTGGTGTATTCGCCGACGCTGGCGCTTTCCAACGGCATCATTTTCAGTCATATTCCCGATGCACAGCGGGACTTTCCTACCATCCGTGTCTTGGGAACCATCGGTTGGATTGCGGCGAATTTGTTCTTGAAAGTGCTTCTGAAACCGGGCGAGCCGGTAAGTAACCGGCCGCTCTTGCTGGCGGCGACTTTGTCGGCGGCGCTCGGCGTCTATTCGTTGTGGTTGCCGCACACGCCGCCGAGTGGAGATCAAAGCCCGTTTCCGTTTCGGAAAGCGCTAGAGTTATTGAACCAGCCGGCTTTCGCTGTGTTCTTCGGTGTGTCGTTTCTGATCACCATCGCACTGGCGTTCTATTACAGCTTTACCTCGTTGTTCATGGAGCAACGGGTCGGCGTTCGCCCTGGAAACGTCGGCCCGCTCATGACCATCGGACAATGGATGGAGATTCTGTTTCTCGTCGGCGTGCCCATCGGAATCTATGCCGGCCTGAATCTCACGGGATCCGACATCATATCACTCGGCGAGAACCTTCAGGTGAGGACGAGGTATGGACTGTCTTGGTTCCTCGAGGAGTTTGGCATCAAGCAAGTGCTGATTATCGGCATGGCGGCGTGGGTGCTTCGATACGCGATATTCACCATCGGCCGGCCGTTTCCACTCATCCTCCTTGGCTTGGCGCTTCACGGCATTTGCTTCGATTTCTTCTTCGCGGCCGGGTTCATTTATGTTGAGCAAACAGCGGACCCATTGATCCGCAACAGCGGGCAAGCCTTGTTCAGCACGTTGACATACGGCCTGGGCATGTACCTAGGGACGGAGGCGTCGGGGTGGGTCAATCAATGGGCCACGTCCGAAACCCGCGATCCGGTCACTGGCGAAGTTCACAAACGCACGAACTGGACCCGGTTTTGGATGGTGCCATTCCTCGGAGCGCTGGTGTCGTTGGCATTATTCGTTGCGCTGTTTGATTGAGCCCTGGTTTTTCTCTGTATCCCATCGCCCTGCTTCGCCGATAACGATCCTAAAGGTGCGCGCACAGCGTCACCGATCCCGTCTCGACCCGAACCATGCACATTCCGCCTCGTATTCCGGGTTACGAATTGTATCAATCGCTCGGCGGCGGTCCGTTGACGCGAGTGTATTCGGCCCACGATTGCATGAATGACCGTCCCTGCGCCGTTAAGGTTCTGAAAGACGAGCAGCGTGAGAACACCACGGCCATCAAGCTATTGCAACGAGAAGCGCGGGCGGGGCTTACGGTTCGCCATCCCTACCTGGTGCCGCTGCAGGCAGCTCACGTCACGCGGGAGCCGTATTTCTTGGTCATGGAGTTGTTACCCGGTGAGTCGTTGCGGCGACGATTGCGGCGGGAGTACTCGCTGGATGTCAGCACCTCGCTGTGGATCACCCGGCAAATCGCTGAGGCACTTGCCGCGCTTCACCGGGCCGGCTTTCTCCATGCCGATGTCAAGCCCGATAACATTCGGCTAACCGACTCCGGCACCGCGGTGCTGATTGACTTGGGTTTCTCGCATCGTCCGGGCGAAAATGCCCAATTCCGCAAGTCCGGCTACGTCTTGGGAACGGCGAGTTATCTGGCGCCGGAGTTGTGTGCGGGAGACGACAACGGCGATTTTCGCAGCGACATTTTTGGCTTGGGCGTGACGCTCTTTGAAATGCTCACCGGCAGGCTGCCTTATCCAACGGGAACGATCGAACAAACACTTCGCCGTCACCTGTGCGAACCGTCGTTGGACATTCGCGAGTATGCGTCCTTGCTTCCGCCGGGTGTCGTCACGCTCGTCGAACGGTTTTTGGAGCGCCAGCCGACTAACCGACCTCGCGCCCTGGCGGCGGTGCAGCAACTGATCGCATTGGAAATCGCCACGATGCGGAAACGACACTCGGCCTGACCGCTTACTTCGCTCGAAGACTCGCTGCGTGCGCGGCTCGGACTATATCAGATTGCCGGCGATGGTGAGCTTACCGCGATGGCGTTATGAAGGCAGGCGTCGGGCACGAGACTGAGTACGCCTTCTTGTGCCAGTTGCTTGATGTAGTACGAGTCGGCCAGGCCTCGCAGCACGATGCGTTCTTCCTGCAACTCCACGACGAGATTTCGAATGCGCCGACCGGTGCGAAGGTGCACGTGCCGTTCCAGATCTTGTTGCACCGAACCCGTGTCGTGACGAAGAAGAACCGCACTGCCTGACGATGTGTTCACCGAACGCACTCCGCGTCTCTCTCTTTGCAAGTCGGGAAATGTCCATACGAGTATAGGTCACAAAAACATTTCGGACAAAAAATGCCATGGCATTTTCACGGGAGTTAGACCAGCGGTTCGGCACAGAGATTGCCCGTTCATAGAGTAGAAGAGTAACGCCGTGGCTCGGAAAACGCTCGTGAAATCTTCACAAACATCCCTCCGTCGTTCCTCCGGCATCTTGTTGCATCCAACCGCCTTGCCTGCGTCGTTTGGCATTGGTGACTTGGGGCCAGCGGCGCACCGTTGGGTCGATTGGCTTGCGGCGGCGAAACAAACTTGGTGGCAATTCCTTCCTCTCGGGCCGACGGGTTTCGGCAATTCACCGTATCAGAGCTTTTCGGCCTTCGCCGGAAACCCCAATCTGATTAGTCCGGAAGCGTTGGTGGCCGACGGGCTGCTGCGGCCCGATGAATTGGCGCGGCCGACGTTCGCAGCGGATCACGTGGATTTCGGGCGCGCCGTTCCGTTCAAAGCAGCGCTTCTTGCCAAGGCCTACGAACGTTTTCAAGCCGGCCATGCCGCAAAGCTACAAGAGCCGTTCCAAGCCTTCACGGAAGAAAACTTGCACTGGCTCGACGACTTCGCCTTGTTCATGTCGCTCAGGCAGGTTCAGCACGGTGTCGGGTGGCAGGAGTGGGCGCCCAGTGGCGCAATCGCCGACCGGAGGCCTTGGCCGACGCGCGACATCGACTGAAGTCCGCGATTCGTGAACAGCAGTTCCAGCAATTTGTCTTCTGGCGCCAGTGGGCGACGCTCAAGCAATACGCCGCCGGCTTCGGCGTCCGTCTCATCGGAGACGTGCCGATTTTCGTGGCGAGTGATTCCGTCGATGTCTGGGCACATCCCGAGCTCTTTTGGCTCGATGACGCGGGCCGACCAACCGTGGTTGCCGGTGTGCCACCTGATTACTTCAGCCGAACGGGTCAACTTTGGGGAAATCCGCTCCACCGATGGGATGCCCATAAGCAATCGGGCTATGCGTGGTGGATTGCCCGCTTGCGAAGCGCGATGCATTGCATGGACCTCGTCCGGCTCGATCACTTTCGCGGATTCGAGGGCTACTGGGAAATTCCGGCCGGTCAGCCCACAGCGGAACTCGGTCGTTGGGTCAAAGGGCCCGACGCCGACTTTTTCACCGCAGTGCAAAATGCGCTGGGCAAGCTGCCGCTTATCGCGGAGAATCTGGGCGTCATCACTCCGGAAGTTGAAGCACTGCGAAAACGCTTCCGCTTGCCGGGAATGCGGGTCCTTCAATTCGCTTTCTCCGGCCCCGACAACACATTTCTTCCCCATCACCACCGGCGGAACACCGTTGCCTACACCGGCACGCACGACAACGACACGACCATCGGATGGTACAACACTGCGCCGGATGAGGAGAAGGCGTACATGCGCGACTACCTCGGCCACGATGTAACAGAACCGGCGTGGGATCTCATCCGCCTGGCCTGGAGTTCGGTGGCAAAAATCGTCATCGCGCCTCTGCAAGACGTGCTCAATTTGGGAACCGAAGCACGCATGAACTTTCCGGGAAAGGCGGAAGGAAACTGGGCGTGGCGCTTTTCGGAACGAGTGTTGAGCGCTGACGTCCGCGATCGTTTGGCGAAGCTGACCGAGATTTACGACCGGGCACCAAAGGCAGCGAAAGATCACGCGGACCGGCCGACCTGAAGCTCGTGGAAGTGCGGCACGGTTTCAAAGGGCTGCGCCAAAGCCGCGATCGATTCACCGATTTGCTCGATCGACTGCTCGGCCAGCAGTCCGAGTCGCTTCGAATGGGCCATGACCAGGTAACTGATTCGAGACGGATCGAGCTGCATCAGTCGGCAACAGGTAGCGTCGACCGACACGACGTCGCATCCCATGATTATCGCGCGGAGAGGTTTCGGCGTTCCGTTCAGCGGACCGTCGCCTTCCATACCGACGATGCCGTCGACGATGGCGAGGTCGGGCGTCCGGGTCATGGCGATGTCGACGATGCTGTGGTTGATGCCGCGCCAGTGCAGCTCGTTCTTCGGCCAGCCGTAGCAAATGCCGGGGAGTGTTCCGAAGAGGTTCTTCATCGACAACGTGGCTCCCGCCCAGTGGTGCGTCTTCACCTTGGGCAGCGAGATCACGACGTCGGCCGTCGCGATGGTTTGCGACAAGTACAGATGGTCGAGACCGGTGAGACGGCCGACATTGACGCGCTTGGCCGGCTCATCGTGGTTGAGATCGACGAAGCGAACGCCGTAATGCCGAAGCACGTCGCCCAAACCGCTGGCGCGAACCAGGTGCTCGGCATTTCGACAGTGCCCCGGCCCTTCGGCCACGATCACCTCGGCGGCCCCTTCGCGGCGGCAAAGTTCAATCGCCGCGGCGACAACTCGTGGGTCGGTGTTGATGGGTTTGTCGCGGTGATACTCCACCAGGTTCGGTTTCAAGACGACGCGCTTTCCGGCGAGAGGTACACGGTCGCGGAACGATTCGAACTGCCGCTGCAAGGCGTCGGCCAGGTCCGCGTTGTAGTCACAGACCGCGGCGATGTGCACCGCTGATTTTGCCGGAAGCGGGCGAAGCCGATTCGCGCCGCTAAGCAACATGCCGCGAAAACTGGAACGAACACGCTCCGCCCACGGACGGTGCAAGTGCAGCGGCGCGGAGCTTGGCGTCGATTGGCTTGGTCGCACGTCGGTCGGAAGCCGGAAGAAGTTCCGCTGGGCGGTGAAAAGCGCCAACACCGTCAACGCATCTCGCAGCGGGGATGGTCGCACCCATGACGTCTGCGTCCGGTCCGCGTGGGCCGCCCGAATTCGCGCTTCTATCACGTCGAGATTGCCGGCCGATTCTAAGTGAGTTGGATACAAGTCCAGGGCGAGCCTTGCCCAACAAAGCAATTCCAAATCTTCCGCAGCCAGCGCTTGCCTCTCCAGGTACTTCACGGATGCGGCGACACGGGGATGTTCAGCGTGCCCCTGTAACGCCAATAGCATGAACGCCGTCGGCTCCGGCAGTGGATCGGTGTATCGCCCCAGGACTTTGCGATTTCCGTAATTGATGCCGCCGGAATCACACGTTCGATCGAGCAGCAGGCGGATGCCTTCCTCGACACGTTCGTGGTCTCCGAAACCGGCATGGCGAAGTGCGAGGCAAGCCCATGCCGTCGGCTCGGCCCACGAGAAATTTCCGATGGCCCACGGCCAGCCTTGAAGATTGCAATCGATGTCAACGAATTCCGCAAACTCCGGATCATCCGGCCGCCGTCCCTTGATCGCCAGTAGCCGCGTCGCGGTTCGGTCGATTTGTTCGCGCGGATAGGCCAAAGCGCATTGCACGAAGAGTACCCATGCAGTCGGCCACAGCGCTTCCGGACGTCCGCGATCGAGTTGGTATGAACCGTCGGGCGCCGCGAAGGTCTCCAACGCTGCCCTGCCCTTGGCAATGGCATCTCGGAACGGTTCTGGCGCGAACGATAAAGCGAGAAGCGCTGCACACGTTGGCTCGAGATGGGCGGCCTGTCCGGGCGTGTATCCCCAGCCGCCGTCGGGATGTGCCAGCGTGACAAGTGTTTCGAGACGGGCAGTGGTCTCAGCCACGTACTAACTCCATGGGAACCGGGTGTATCCGAGTTTAGATCACAAAACGTCCATTGGGTAAAAATGGGACCGCGCAGTAAAATCCGTGCACGGAGGTCCGATTCGTGCGTGTAGCTCACTTCGATTGTTTCAGCGGCATCAGCGGCGACATGACGCTCGGCGCCCTGATAGATGCCGGTGTCGACGCGGGCGCGATCCGCGCAGGGATCGATTCGTTGGGATTGCCGGTGAAGCTTGAAATCGAAAAGGTGCGAAAGGGCGGCTTCGCGGCCACGCAAGTGCGGGTTGAAGCTCCCGAAGACGATACGCACCGCCATCTGCCGGACATTGAGGACATCCTCCGCCGTGGTCGCCTCAGCGATGCGCAGCGCGATCTGGCGTTGCGGATCTTTCGCAGGCTTGCTCAGGCGGAAGCGGCTGCCCATGGCATGCCTATCGAGAAGGTGCATTTTCACGAGGTCGGCGCCCTCGACAGCGTCGCCGACATTGTAGGGTGTGCCATCGCTCTCGATTTATTGGGCGTGCAGCGGTTCACCAGCCGTCCGGTGCCGACGGGAAGCGGCATGGTGAAGTGTGCCCATGGCCTGATGCCGGTGCCGGCGCCGGGCACGGCCGAGTTGCTCAAGGGTGTTCCGTTGGCGTCGTCGGAGATCAAGGCGGAACTGACCACGCCGACCGGAGCGGCCATACTGACCACGGTCGTGTCGGAATGGGTGGATTCGCCTGCTATGACCATCGAGTCGATTGGCCACGGCGCCGGTAAGCGTAACTTCCCGGAACAACCAAACCTCTTGCGGTTGCTCGTGGGTGTTGCGAGCGAACCCGTGGACTTCGACGTGGAGCGGGTTTGGGTGCTGGAGACCAATTTGGACGATCTTCCGGCAGAGGTCGTCGGCTACTGCTATGAATTGCTGTTAGGCGCAGGGGCACTGGATGTGTACACCACTCCGATTTTCATGAAAAAGAATCGCCCGGCCATCCTACTCAGCGTTCTAACGACCGAAGCCAACATTCCCGCACTGGAGGAAATCCTGTTTCGCGAGACGGCGACATTCGGAATCCGCCGATATCGGGTAACACGAGACACGTTGCAACGAAAGGCGCATTTCGTCGATACCCCGTGGGGAAAGGTGAAAGGCAAGATCGGCTGGGCCGAGAATCGGCCGCCCGTTTTTACGCCTGAGTATGAAGATTGCGCCCGAGTCGCGCGTGAACATGGGGTGGCCTTGCGCGTGGTTTTCCGGACGGTTCAAAACGCATATACGCATTCCAAGGACGTTGGGTAATGCCGAACGCCAATGAGATTCGCCGGCAGTTCATCGACTTTTTCGTGCAAAAGCACGGCCATACCTTCGTGCCGTCGTCCAGCGTGGTGCCGTTGGACGATCCGACGTTGATGTTCACCAATGCGGGCATGAATCAGTTCAAGGACGTCTTTCTCGGCGTCGGCACTCGGCCCTACAAACGTGCGGTCAATTCGCAGAAGTGCGTCCGCGTCAGCGGCAAGCACAACGATCTCGAGGAAGTCGGTCGCGATACCTACCACCACACGTTTTTCGAGATGCTCGGCAACTGGTCGTTCGGCGATTATTACAAGGCCGAGGCCATTCGCTGGGCGTGGGAACTGCTGACGGAAGTCTGGAAGATCGACAAGTCCCGGCTGCATGCCACCGTCTTTGGCGGCGATGCACTCGAAGCCCACGGGTCGCAACCTGTGGGCTTGGAGGCCGATGTCGAAGCGGAACGCCTCTGGAAGGAAGTCACTGACATCGATCCGACGCACGTCCACCGTTTCGGCAAGAAAGACAATTTCTGGATGATGGGCGAAACCGGCCCTTGTGGCCCGTGCAGTGAAATCCACATCGACCGCACGCCGGACCGAACAGGTGGCCATCTCGTCAACGCCGGCGATCCGAGCGTGATGGAAATCTGGAATCTCGTTTTCATTCAGTACAACCGCGACGATGCCGGGAAACTCACGCCGTTGCCCGCCAAGCACGTCGACACCGGCATGGGCTTCGAGCGCGTCACGGCGGTGCTGCAAGGAAAGACGAGCAATTACGACACCGACGTGTTCACGCCCATCATGGATGCGATTGGAAAACTAACCGGGAAGAAGTACGGCGGCCGACTGGACGATTTGACCGATGTCGCGTTTCGGGTGATCGCCGACCACTTGCGGATGTTAACATTTGCCATCACAGATGGCGCCTTGCCCGACAACAAGGGTCGCGGCTCAGTGATGCGGAGTGTCCTCCGCCGCGCCGTCCGCTTCGGTTGGCAATGCTTCGGACAGCGTGAGCCGTTCATCTATAAACTCGTGCCGGCGCTCGTGGATCACATGGGCGGCGCTTTCCCTGAACTCAAGAAAACTCCGGGCCGGATGGCCGATGTCATCAAGACGGAAGAAGCGGACTTCCTGCGAACCATCGAGCGAGGCCTGACGCTCTTCGAAAGTGCGGCCGATCGCTCGGCCGGTGACACCGGCATGATCGGCGGCAAAGACGTGTTCGATCTGCATACGACCTACGGATTTCCGCCGGACCTTACACGGCAAATGGCTCAAGAACGCCAGTTGTCCGTGGACACCGATGGCTACCAGCGGCTGATGAAGGAACACGAGGAAAAGTCGCGCGGTCAGGCCGTCGTCAAACAAAGCGCACCCAATGTCAATGTGAGCTTGCCCGAAACCAACGACCGCCCCAAGTGGATCGGCCTCGCCGGCGGTGGCCAAATCCTTGGTTGGATCGACGACAACGACTTCATCAGGACCGGTCGACTAGATCGGCGCGAACAAGTCGGATTAGTTCTCAGTCAAACCTGCTTCTACGCAGAGGCCGGCGGACAAATCGGCGACAGGGGCAGTGTGATCACGCCGACCGGCAGTTTTCACGTCGATCAGACGCTGAAAATGGGTAACGCCGTTGTCCATGTGGGCCACGTCAGCGATGGCTGGATCGAAGTCGGGCAATCGGCCGACCTCGCGGTTGACCCCATCCGCGATTTCACGCGGAAAAACCACACGGCCACGCATTTGCTTCATTGGGCCTTGCGCAAGGTCCTCGGTGAACACGTGGAGCAGCGCGGCAGTAAAGTTGCACCGGATGAGTTTACGTTCGACTTTTCGCACAGCGGGCCGATGACGTCGGAACAAGTCGCCGAAGTCGAACGTGCCGTGAACGAGAAGATCTACGATGACCTGGCCGTCCAGTGGCGCGAGATTTCCATTTTCGACGCGCGGCAATTGCCGGGAGTGCGTGCGTTCTTCGGTGACAAGTACGGCGACGTCGTTCGAGTCGTCGAAATCGGCGACGGTTTCAGTCGTGAGTTTTGCGGCGGCACGCATTTGAATCACACGGGCCAGGCTGGTTTCTTCAAGGTCGTTTCGGAAGAAGGCGTCGGCAAGGGCGTGCGCCGCCTCACGTGTGTCACGGCCAAGGAGGCGGTGGCCGTTGCACAACGGCAGGATGCCGTGCTGGCCGAACTCACCAATCGATTTCGTTGCAAAGCGGACGACCTGCCTGCTCGCGTCGATGCCCTTCAGGAGGAAATCAAGAGACTGCAACAACAACTGAAGAAGGGCGCGGCGTCCGACCTCACAGGTGTGGGCGACCAACTGTTGGCGGACGCCCAGACCGCCGGCGGCGCGCGAATTATTGTCGGCGAAATGCCCAGCGGCCCGGACGAGCAAATACGGCAACAAGTGGATCGGCTTCGGCAGAAGGCGGGAAGCGCCGTCGTCGTGCTCGGCTGGGCGGATGATGGCAAGGTCCAGCTTCTGGCCGCGGTGACCGACGACTTGGTGAAGAAAGGCGTCCACGCCGGGAAACTCGTCGGCGAGATTGCCAAAGTCGTCGGCGGCAAAGGCGGCGGCAAACCCAACCTCGCCCAGGCCGGCGGCAAGGATCCAGGGAAACTCCCGGAGGCGCTGCAACTTGCCCGGCAACTCGCAAGGGATCTCCTTCACGCCGACTAATGTTTAGCGGCGGCTCGTAGAGCCGCTCGGTTCAACTCTGCACTTGATTTGCCTCAATCCAAACGCTAACCCACATGCTCCGGAATCCAGGTGAGAGTCGTGGGTCATGAAAAGGTGGGTCGGCGTTCTTGCGCTCCTGAGCGTCGGAACGGCGGGTTGCGGAACGATCTGCAATCTCGCCGACGGTGTCCGACATCCTGACCGCGCCCCGACGGTTTACGGCGGCTTGGTAAAAGACGTGGAATGGATTGGCGCGGGTTTCCAGAGCGTTCCGTTCCTTGAGCCGCCCAGTTTCGATGACCTCGTGGAGGATGTGGGGAGTTTCTTGATGTTTGCTTTGATCGATCCGCCGCTCAGCTTTATTGGCGACACGGTTACGTTGCCGCTGACACTCTACTGTCAACGAAAGCGCGTCGCGGCCGCAAAGTACCCAGCGCCCGTCGAACCAGTCACCTCGGCGCCCGACACCTAGTCGACCTCGACCGCGAGCATTGAAATGTCGTCCACCGGCCGGGGTGTGCCGCTCCATTCAGCCAGCCGCGTGAGCAAATGTCGAAGGCTGTCATCGAGCGGCATTTGGCGGCCTTCGTCCAAAGTCTGCAGCAGCCGTTCGGTCCCAAACTGTTGCCCATCGCTGTTGAATGCCTCCGAAACACCGTCGGAATATAGGTACAGCCGGTCACCGGCCTCCATGGTTACCAGGCGTTCGGAGTAGTCCGCGTGGTCGACGATGCCGATGGGATAACCCGATGCTGCCAGGGCGATCGAAGCATGATCGCGCGGCACGTGGATCGGCGGTAAATGACCTGCGGAGACATAGCGGAATTCCCGTTGTGCCACGTCGAGAACTCCGTAGAGCAAAGTGAAGAACTGCGCGGTCGCAGCGTCCATCGGGAACTGGCGATTGAGTTCGTCGGCGACTTCGGCGGGCGGCACGATCCGGATGGTTGAAGACCCCGATGCCGTGCGCCGCAAGAGGGAGGTCTCCGATGCAATCGGCGACAGAAAATGGCGGACGCTGACGGAAGACAACGCCGCCGCGACTCCGTGTCCGCTGACGTCCAACACGTACAGGCCGGCGTGGCGTTCATCCAGGCCGACGACGCCGAGAATGTCGCCCGCAAGCTCTTCGCAGGGAATGAACGCCCACGCAAACCGTGCGTTGGGAAACTCGGGAAGATTGGTCGGCAGAAGGGCGCGTTGAATCTTGGCGGCGACGTCGAGATCGCGTTTCATGCGGCGATTGGCGTTGATGATCTGTGAATTGGCCGTTTCCAGCTCGTCATTTCGACCGGCCAGTTTTTGTTCCAAACGCACAATGCGCTCGCCGGCGCGCAACCGAACACGCAGTTCTTCGTGATCGAAGGGCTTGGCGAGAAAATCATCCGCGCCGGCCTCCATTCCGCGGACAATATCGTCCTTCGTCGATTTCGCTGTAAGGAGGATGACGTAGACGTAACCCGGTTTCTCGGCGGCACGTATGCGGCGAACGAGCTCCAGCCCGTCCATTTCTGGCATCATCCAGTCGCTGATGACCATGGCGATGTCGTCTTGTTCGAACTTTCGCCACGCGTCGACGCCGTTCTCCGCGGTGACGACTTCGTGCCCCCATTTTTCGAGGTAGTTCTGGAGGACTTGTGCCGAGATGAAATCGTCCTCCGCGATGAGGACTTTCAAGTGACCGCCTCCCTGCCGAGCGATGCGAGCGCATCGCGCAGTCGCTCGATCTCTTTTCCTAAATCGTCCAATCTTTGGCGTGCTTCCGCGAGCTTTCCGGAGGCGCCGAATTCCTCGAGGCGCAACGCGGCGGCGCGAGCCGGCCCCGCAAAAAAGTTCCCGACCGCGCCCTTGAGAGTGTGTGCACTGAATTCCAGCGCCGGTGCATCGTTGTGGTCGATGGCATCGCGCACTTTCGCCAGTAGCTTCGGGCTGGTGTCGACAAATTGGGCAATGATCTTGTCGAGTAGTTCATGGTCGCCGTCGACGTATTTCATGAGCGCGGCGTGATCAAAAACCTCTCGTGGAAACTGGTTCGAATGGGATGCTGCCGCCAACGACAACGGCAACACGGAATCCATCTCGCGATTCAAATCCTGCGGCTGGATCGGCTTGGAAACGTACCCATCCATGCCGGCCGCCAAACAGCGCTCGCGGTCTCCCTTCAGGGCATGAGCCGTCATGGCAATGATCGGGACGTGGTTACCGTTGCCATGATTGGCTTCGCGGGAACGAATGGCAGTCGTCGCCTTCATGCCATCCATCTCCGGCATTTGCAAGTCCATGAGAACCAGATCGAAGGAATCGTCCTCCGTCGCGGCAACCGCTTCTCGGCCGTTGTTGGCAACAACGACCCGGTGTCCCCATTTTTCCAGCAGGTTGATCGCCATCGTTTGGTTGATCTCATTGTCTTCGGCCAACAGGACGCGCAGGGAGCGGCGGTGCCGGGCGCCCTGCCGGGTTCGTCCCGGACCAGAGTCATCTCCCTCCCCAATTCGTTTGCCAAAGGACTGCAAGATGGTGTTCAAGAGCGCTGAGTGACGCACCGGCTTTATAAGGTGGCCCGCGAGGCCGAGAGCACGTGTCCGTTCCACGTCGCCGAAACGGTCCGCCGAAGTGAGCAAAATCACCGGCAGCGATGCGAAACGGCTGTCCGACTTGAGTCTTTCCGCAAGTGCAAACCCATCCGTTTCAGGCATGTTGACGTCCGAAATCATTAGCGCGATCGGTGTTGCGGCTGCCTGGGCTTGCTCCAACGCGGCAAAGGCCGGCTCCGCGCCGTCCGCCAGCGTGGGAGTCATATGCCAATTCGTGAGGATTTCCCGCAGAATGAAGCGATTGGTGGCGTTGTCGTCGACAACCAAGACCCGGAGTCCTTCGAGCTCGGCGAGTTCCGGCGGCGGCGTGTGGTCGACCTCCTTTTGCAATCCCAATCGAGCCGTAACGTGAAACGTGCTGCCCTTCCCGACTTCGCTTTCGACCCAAATTCGGCCGCCCATCATGCGGGCCAGCTCGGACGAAATCGCCAGGCCCAGCCCCGTGCCGCCGTGCTTCCGTGTGGTCGAGCTGTCGGCCTGTTCGAAGACGTTGAAGATCATCTGTTGTTTGTCTTTGGCGATGCCGATGCCCGTATCCGTTACGCTGAACCGCAGATAAACCGCATCATCGGTCGAGGCTTCTTCGGACACGCGAACGACCACTTCGCCGCGCTCGGTGAATTTGAGGGCGTTCCCCACCAGGTTGACAATGATCTGTCGCAATCGAACCGCGTCCCCGATAAGAGCATCCGGCACCTCCGGTCGAATATGACACGCCAGCTCAAGTCCTTTTCCATGTGCTCGCAGTGCCAAGATGCTCAGCGTTTCCCCGACGGTGTCGCGCAAACGGAAGTCGATGTTTTCCAGCTCGAACTTGCCGGCCTCGATCTTGGAGAAATCGAGAATGTCATTCAGGAGCGCGAGTAGATTGTCGGCCGACGTCTTAACCATTCCCAGGAACTCACGTTGCCTTGGTGCAAGTTGCGTGTCGAGGGTGAGCTCCGTCATGCCGAGGATCCCGTTCATGGGCGTGCGTAATTCATGGCTCATGTTCGCCAGGAAATCGCTCTTGGCCTGGCTCGCCGCTTCAGCCGCCTCTTTGGCACGCTTGAGCTCAACTTCCGCACGCTTGCGTTCGCTGATGTCACGGCCCTCGGAGATGAGCGAAACAACTCGGCCGTTTTCATCGGTAATCGGCGTCAATGATGTGTCGAAGGTGCGCCGTTCGCCCTGGGCATCGTACAGAGTTACCTCGTGGCGTAGGAACTTTCCCTGTGCGGCTTCCAAAATGGCGCGGCGAAAGTTCTCGCGCGCTTCCGGGGTGTGCGCCAGCCAGGGTGCCTCCCATGCGGGCCGGCCTTGAATGTCCTCAATTCTCAGCCCGGCGGCTTCGAGGTCCCGGCCGCGATTCGTCTCTAGCACGGTTCCGTCCGGGCTGAGCAGGGACATGAATTCAAACGAGTTATCAAAGATCGCGCAAAAGCGCTTTTCGCTGTCCCGCAGGGCCTGCTCGGCTCGCCTTCGTTGAGTAATATCTCGGACGATGCACGTTATCATGCGCCGATCTTGAACCCGCATTTCCACCATGGTTAGTTCCATCGGAAACGTCGTGCCGTCACGTCGCACGCCCGTCACTTCTCGGGCGGAGTCCAGGACTTGGCGGGCACGGGAATCGCGGGAATCTCGCAACAACACCCGCCGTTGATCCCAACAAGCCGGCGGAAAAATAATGCGGGTGTTCTGCCCGACGGCTTCGTGGGCGGCATAACCAAAGAGCCGTTCGGCCGCCGGGTTGAAGGTCTCAATAGTGCCCTCGGCGTCGGCCACGATGATGCCTTCCGGCGTCGCGTTGAAAACGGCACGGCTGCGTTCTTCGATTTCGAACGTTTGTGCTCGCAGGGCGTTGATAAGGTGAGTTCCGTAGATCGACGTGCCAGCGCCGATGAACGTGAGAATGAGCAAACCGCTCATCAAACCGGGATAAAGGAGTTCTCGGGCGGTTTCGTAGCGAGCCATCATCATGAACGGCACGATCATGGACGCGATGGCCATGGGGATGATCACGGCGGCGGCCCGACGCCACGTGTTCGGAATGAACATGGCATACGCCGCCATGGTGGCATACCAGATGAGCGCCGTCAGCGCCACATCGGCGACCAGTTGTTCGTTTTGTCCGTGCCGAACTTCATGCTCCATGGACAGATACTGTCGAACGAAGTGAAACGCCCCGGCCGCTCCAAAAACGGCGAGCTCCAGGCCGCGTAAGGCGCGGAGACTCAGACACGCCCGGCTTGTTACCCAGATGGCAATGGCGGCGAAAAGCACAAGCACCGCCACGTGAAACAGTTCCATCGAGAACTGACCGCCAGGCCGAACATGAAACAGCAGTTCCCGAATAAGAAAGAGGCCGAACGCGACAAAGAAAATCCACGCTACAGCCCGGAGCCTGACCCGCAACAAGGCGGTCGTTTCATCGGCCAGCTCGGGACATGTGAATGGCCGGGAGCCGTCGCGATTGGCGTCGCTCTCGGTCAGGAGTTCGCTATGTGGACAACCCGCAGGTGGTGATGGGGACATCGATCCTCACTTTTTCCAAAGTTGACCGTTTCCTAAAGCGCGATCTGCGTAGAATAGGGCGACGGTTTGATATGCACCTGATTGCACCGGAGGATGCCCTCGTGACGAATGTCGAAGCATTGCAGCTTGAAACCGATCCGCGATTTCCCAGCGGCCCGTGGGTCGGCTTCTTCCTACAGCGGGAGATGCCCGGACGCCACCTGATGGAGATCGGCCTCACGTTCAGCAAAGGCTCGATCAAGGGCGAAGGCCGCGACTGGGTCGGTCAGTTCACCATCCGTGGGCGCTACGACACCGCGGACGGCAAATGTTATTGGACCAAGCAATACGTCGGCCGACACGATGTATTTTACCAGGGGTACAACGAAGGCAAAGGCATCTGGGGCACGTGGGAGTTCACGGAGCAGCAGTTCCTGATTTCCCCAAAGGGCGGCTTCCACATCTGGCCCGAAGGCATGGGCGACCCCACCGACTCCCATTTGAAGGAAGAAGCCGACCTGCCCATATTCGTGGAAGCGACGCTGGAGGAGAGCGAACCGATCGGCGTGAAACGTTAGCGTTGTGGTTTAGCCGCGACGCGGAGTCTTCGGAGCGGAGCGCGATATTTGACGTCCGCGCTCCGCTCCGAAGACTCCGCGTCGCGGCTAACTGAGGGCTTATTTACCCTTCGGTGTGTAATCCTTCATCTTCGGCTCTTTCATCGCCTCCGGGGCGAAGCGGCCGCCGAGGAAGATGCCGCCGGTAAGTGGTTGATACAGCTCGATGGAAATCTGGGAGATCGGCAGCGTCGATTCCTTGAATTTGGGCTTATCCGAGAAAGTGATCGACGCGATGGCCATGATGGGTTTGCCGTCGTCGGGCACGTCTTGCAACGGCTTATCGTACTTGTCCGCGGGGAAGAAGCTTCGCATGAGGGTGCGGTGCGTGTCGCTGTAATACCATGTCGACACCGCCTTTTTGTTTTCGAACCAGGCGAAGATCACTTCCTTGCCGCTGGCAGTCCTCGCCAGCTCGACGCCGAGGCAGCCGGGCGAGGCCTTGAGGGCGGTGACCATCGCTCCGCCCATCGCCTTCATGTCCGGCTTCGCGTCTTTTGGTTTGTCGTTCTCCTGAGCGAACGTGACGCCGCTGATAAGGACGACGCCGATGCTGAAGATACCGAGGTAGCGAGTCATGGTTTTTCCTCCTGAGAAATTGAACCGACTGTTCGGCTAGTGGCAGCTGTCATTTAAGCTTAATCGAGCGCGCTGCGAACATCGGGATAGCGAGTCAGGTGTTCGCTCGCGTTTGCGCGGGCGAGCCGGTTGGATTGTCAACGTTCGCAGTTCCCAATAATCGTTCGCGGAATTGCTCCTGAAATCGCAAGTAATGCTCCACGAGTCGCGCGGGATCGTTATTAAAGCGCGCCGAGATTTGACGTCGCACCTCACGTATCTCATCGACGGTGGGATCAATTGGTGTGGATTCCATCGGTTGCTCCTAACAATTCGAGCGGCGTCACCAGCGCTGGGACGAAAAGTCCCAGCATCGTATTAACCCAACGCAGATGTCCAAATTTGTTTGCGTTGGCGAGGTGGCGACAGTTCCATGTTACCAGGAAGTCGCACTTGTGGTACGAGGCCAGGGCGAGATGAAGCGCATCTCCAGTTGTGTCGGCGGGCATCAAGCGGTGGATGATGTACGCCGTCACAATTTCCGTGATCCCCGTTTCGATAGGAAGAACAGGTAAGTCACGAACCAGACTCAACCACCCCTCCCGTCGCTCTGGCGGTCCGGCGGCCAACTCCTCAAGTACGGCGGGACTGGTTACCAGATCATAACGGCCGGGCGCGGTGTCCCACCACTGCCGTGTCCATTCTCGGCGGGCGATAATGTCAGGCGACGTCCGGTCCTCGTAGTAGAAGCTCGGAATTGTGGTTTCAACATATACCCGCGGCTTCGGCATGGGGTAAAGCTACTTTTACGATTCAAGTTCAAAAAGGTCGGCGGCAGCACTGGGCTTGGGAATTCGCTCACCGCGATTCCGCATTTCCGCTAGGTGAAGCTGCATCGCTTCGCGAATGAGGGTGCGCGCCTCGCGCCGCGTTTTCGCGACGGCCACGCATCCCGGCAGGTCCGGTGCGTATGCCCCATAGCTCGCCGGACCTTTTTCGATTACTACAAGGTATTTTACTCTCGGCTTCTCCACGCCCGCCATTGTACCGGGCGGCATCTCGACTGATAGTCCTATTCGTCGCCCGCTGGTTTGGATTAGTCGCCGTTAGGTTTTTCCATGCTTTCGAGCAAGGGAGCGAATACGTACCAGAGCGCGTTCAGTTGCGTAACGTCGAGTTTTGCGGAAAACGTGGTATGGGTGACACCCAAGGTAGTACTCAGCTGGCGGAGACCTTCCTGCGCGTGGTGGAATTGGATGGGCCTACCGGGATCGCTGAATCCGGGCAGTTTCGACAGTTTGTCGTGGAGCTTCAGTTTAAGCTCCTCGAACTTGTTTGACGGCGACTGGCCCGCTCCGTGATTGAAGCTAATGGCGAAAGTAAATGTCTTTCCGGAATCGTCTGTTTCGGCAGTAGCCGCCAGGTTTATCGGAGCGGTATCGAAAATCCCGGGAATCAGATTCCATTTTTTGAGGCGTGCTTCGGGAAGCGTGCCGCGCGCATGTAGGAAAGAGGTTGTATGTTGGTGTGCCCTTAGCCCTAGATGTGACGATTGATCGCGCATCGCCAGCGCTTTCTTAAGCGAGTCCAGCGGGTCGCCCTTTCCGCTTAGATACGCGGCAACAAGCAGTTCAGTGTGCGAGACACCGGAAAGCCCGCCACCGATCAAGGCGAATGCCACATCTCGGTTGTGGAATATCCGGACGAGAGTATCGCCGACGCGGCGTCGCTCTTCGCGCCGCTCGGCGTCAGGCACGAGCTTGAGCAGGATTTGCAACAATGCGTCACTGTCCGAAGATCCCGTGACGCGGATGAAAATGCGTTCGCTGGAGGGAACCCTAACGCCAACCGGCTCGGCGTCGTACGCAAAACTGATACGGTTGAATACCAAATTGTCGTCCAGATAGAGTTTTTCGAAGTCGGTTTGAACCGCTGGGAACCAACGCATCAAAATCAGACGCGGGATTTTCTGGTCAAGCCCGACGGCCTGAAGTTCCTGGAAGTTGACGAAGCCGCCGAAGGTTGACCCATCCTTCGGAAACCAGCTTAGCGCTTCGTCGCGCCAATCGTAGCTCGGAATTGGCTCAGGCGTGGCAACCGTCGCGGCACTGGATCGCTCCTTCGTCATCGACGCCGAGGTATAAAACAGCGCGAACGCGACTACCGCGGCGCATGATATGAAAAGTACGATAGCGACCGCCAGCAGGATCGGCTTCGTCCAACTCCGTCCACCATCGTTCGAAATCACTGCAATCCGTTCGCCGCGGCGTACTACTGGGTGTGGTGAGCCCAAAGGTAGCTCGGCGATAAACTGCTCGGCCGTGGCGCGATTCCGGCGGGCGATGCCGAGTTCGACACAACCCGGCTTTAGCCCGGGCAAATTGTTGAAGGCGCCAAATCGGATCGGCTCAAGCACCAGTACGGAAGCGAGACCGAACCAGCGCAGTTCAAGCCGGGCGGTGCTGATGTCGGCAATCGGGATACGCGCTTGTTTGATGCTGCCCTTAACCAGTTCCATGTACTGGCTCTGAAATTCCAGACAGAGGTAATCCCCTTCGACTCGGAGGAGTCCGTTACATTCACCGATACCATCGAGCAATTCCACCTTGAAGGGCAAGGCTTTGACCGATTGATGCCCGGTACGAGCATTACGCGGATCGATACGAGGACGCGGCACCTCGATCGACCGTGAGCCAGCCTCGACGCGGAACGGCTTAGCGCATTCCGGGCAGTCGACCGACTCACCGATCATTGCTTCGGGAATGTTCAGATTGGCGCCGCAAGATGGGCAGATGGTCAGACTGGACGGCAAACCCGCGGGAACTACTCGCCGAACGGGCGGAAGCGGTGCGCCGTGTTGAACATGGGCGAGGTGTTGACTGAACATATCGGAGACTTCACCTGCCGATTGAAATCGATCGGCCGGCTCCTTGGCGAGTAACTTCTCGATAATCGCGACCAGCCAGGACGGAACGCCGGCATTCAATTCCGCGATCGGTCGCGGCATTTCTTCTCGAACCTTTCGCAGAACAGCGAGAGTGCTTTCGGCCTTGAACGGCACCGCGCCCGTGCACATGGCGTACAGCGTGCTGCCAAGGCTGAAAAGATCAGTGCGGTGATCGACCGCGTCGCCGCGCGCTTGCTCGGGAGACATGTACTGCGGCGTGCCGGCCACAAAACCACTCTGCGTCACACCGGCTTCGTCGACGGCCCGCGCCAGGCCGAAGTCAGTCAACTTCACTTGTTCGGTTGCGCTTTCCAACAGCAGGATGTTTGCCGGTTTGATATCGCGGTGGACGAGGCCTTGGGCGTGGGCAGCCGCTAAGCCGCAAGCGGCTTGGTGGGCGATGCGGAGGACTTGATCTAATGGCAACGGTCCGTCGCGGTCGATCTTCTGTTCGAGAGAGACGCCGGGGACAAACTGCATCGCGATGTACGGCAGGCCGTTGGCTTCGTTGACCTCATGGATGGTAACCACGTGTTCGTGACTGACAGCCGCGGCCGCCTGTGCTTCACGAGTAAAGCGCCGGCGGGCGATGCCGCTGGTGGCCAGGTGCGGCGCCAGTACCTTGACGGCCACGATCCGTTGCAACGACGGATCGAACGCCTTCAACACCACTCCCATACCGCCGCGGCCGATTTCTTCCAACACATCGTACCGCCCGAATCGGCCAAGCTGCCCCGGCTGGGTGGGTGGGTCAAGAAAGCTGAGCGACCAGTCTTTACTGCCCATCACTTGCGGGGCGGTGCGGTTGTCGGTTTCGCTTTTGAGTTTGTCCATGACTTGCCTCAATGCGTAATCGTGTGTCGCGGGCTGCCGGCCGAGTTGGCGGGCGACGCCGGACCAGGACTCGTTTGTTTCGGCGAGATGCTCAAGCTCACGCTGGCACTTTTCGCAGGTTTCGAGATGGGCGGTGAGTAATGACTGGTCCGCTTGCGATCCTTGTGCCGTAAGAAACTCGCGCCAACGCTTGAGTGAGGGGCACGCAGCGGGGAGCGCTTGTGGCGATTCGAATCGCCGCCACCGCCAGATCAGCCAGCATGCACCAGTTGAAGCCATGGCGATCACGGCCAAGATTTGCATTTGCCAATGCCGGTACTTTTCTAGGTCATGCTTTAGCGGCTCCATTGCGATCCTGTTGCCGACGAATATCAGGATGTGAACTATGAACGGCGCCAGAAGGCAGAACGCGATGATGTCTAAAACTTGGAGGCCAAGCGGACGAATAGACCAGATCCCGGTTGTTTTTCCACCCGTTTCGCGCAGCGCCAGATCAAGCAAACCCCGACCGTCGCATAGATAAGCGCCGGCAACGAAAGTGAAGCGGGCCGCGAGAACCCGCCCACCACCCAAATCACCAAGGCAATTGTTCCGAAAAGCGCGACCACCAGAAAATAACGATCTAACCACTTGGGCTTATCTCTCCATGTCTCGAACGCGCTCGTGATTGCAGTAACAGCGACCACCATCACGGCGATGCACAGCGTGATAATCGCGATGGACATGGGCTCGAAGGTATCACGGTGAATCCTCCAGAAGTGCGTGAGAGTCCGGATGCTCATGAACAAAGCAGGGAGCGCAACCAACAAGGCGGCATTGTGTCGGTGGGTCCAATTGAGGACGAAAACGGCAAGGCCGAGCACGAGTGAAATCCCGAGGCCTGCTTCTACATCCTGAAAATCAATCGAAGACGCGAACATACAACACCCCGTCACTCGCCTTGAACTCGCTTGATTTCTTCTTTCAACCGCGCCATCACTCGGCCTTTCGCAAGATACACCGCCGCCACCGTCATGCTGAGTTCGGTCGCTACCTGCTTGCCGCTCTTGCCGTCGACTGCCGTCATCCAGAACGCCTGCCAGGTCGATGCCGAAAAATCGGCGCGGACTTGATCCACGGCCCAGGCGAACAACTGCTGTTCATACTCTTTTTCCCATTGATCGGTCTCGTCTCGGGCCGGAACCTCCGTGAGCAGGTACTGTGCGGTCGTGTCGCCGGCGCCCTGCTCGTTTCGGCTGCGTGCCTCAAAGAAGTTCCGCAGCTTGTTGCGGACTACGGTGAATAACCACCCTCGGAACGAGCCGCGGCGTGGATCGTAATCCAGCCCCTTTGCCGCCGTCGAAACCGAACGCAGCACGTCCTGCGTCACGTCGGCGGCATCGGCGTCCTGCAGGCCGTTTTTGCGGGCGTAACCGTATACCAACGGGGCGTAAACCTCAACAAACTGGCCCCAGGCCGCCGCGTCGGCAGCGTTACGGATGCGAACCAACAAGCTCGGCCGGGTGCTCGGCGTTTCACCCATAAACAGGTACCAGCGAACGGCGGAAATCTATCGCGAAAAGTTTCTTCGCGCGGTTCCGCGAACCGCGGCTAAACCGGCACGGGCATCATAAACTGAACGCAGTTAAGAGGAAAGGAAATCATGATCCGCATCGGCATCGTCGGCATCGGGTTTATGGGAATGATCCATTACTTGGCGGCGCACGGGCTGCGTGGCGGGCAGGTGGCGGCGATTGCCAGCCGCGATCCGGAGAAACGTGCCGGGGACTGGCGAGACATTCGCGGCAACTTTGGGCCGCCGGGCGAGATTATGGACCTAGCTGGGGTCAAATCTTATGAACACCTCGATGCCCTACTCGCCGATCCGGACATCGATCTAGTTGACATCTGCAACCCGACGCACCTACACCGCCAAACTGCGGTGCGGGCCCTTCAGGCGGGCAAGCACGTGTTGGTCGAGAAGCCGATCGCCCTTACGGAAGAAGACGCCGATGACATGGTGGCGGCAGCGGCGAAAGCGAACAAACTGCTGATGGTAGCGCACGTCCTGCCGTTCTTTCCCGAATTCGCTTTCGCGGCGAAAGTAATCCGAGAACAGACCTACGGCCGATTGGTGGCCGCACATTTCAAACGGGTCATCGCGAAGCCCGACTGGTCTGCGGAAATCGCCGACGCAAGCAAAACCGGTGGTCCCGCGATTGACTTGCACGTGCACGATACGCATTTCATCGGCCTTATCTCCGGCGTGCCGCGACAAGTGTTCTCGACCGGCGTGATCGAAAACGATGCGGTGCAATACCTCACGACGCAATATCTTTACGGGCCTGGCGGACCGTGTGTGTCCTGTTCCAGCGGTGCTATTGCGCAGAGGGCCCGACCATTCGTGCATGGTTTTGAAATCTACTTCGAGAATGCGACGCTCGTTTACGAATCCGGCGCAGTACCGTTGACGATGTTCACATCGAATGGACGGCGTGAACAGCCGAAATTCGAAGGCGGCGGCGATCCGCTTGTCGCGTTCACGGCCGAGCTACAAACGGCCATTGATGCCGTCATTGCAGGGAGAGAACCCGCGTTGCTGAGTGGGAAATTGGCACGTGATGCGCTCGTAATGTGTCACAAGGAATGCGAGTCGGTGAAAACGGGTCGCGCGATGTCAATCGTTTAGCGGCGGTTTGCAGAACCGCGCGGTTCTGCGAACCGCCGCTAAACCTCATTGTGGAAACGCCTCACGCAAACATTGCAGCGCTTCCTCGCCGCGGCGGCCGTCGACGACGACACTGACACGCACTTCGCTGGTGTTGATCATCGCAATGTTGATGTTGCGTTCCGCCAACGCGCCGAACATCCGGCGGGCGACGCCGGTGTGGGTGCGCATGCCGACGCCGAGGGCAAAGAGTTTCGCGATGTTGGCGTCGGCAAAGACCCGTACGGCGTTGTCCAACTGAAGTGCGACTTCCTGTGCGGCGGCGAGCGCGCGGGCCAGGTCTTGTCGAGGTACGCTGAAAGACAATTCGGCTCGACCGCCGGGCCGAGTGTTGTACAAGATCATGTCCACCACGATTCCCACAGCGGCAACGGCCTGAAAGACGAGCGAGCAGTTATCCGGTCGATCGGTCAGATCGAACATGGTAATTCGGCCTTGGTCGGTGCTTACCAACAGGTCGCTGACCACGATTTCCTCCATGGCGGAAAGTCGTTGGGTCACGGCCGACATGTCGCGGCCGGTGCTTTCCTCGACGACCGGCGCGGGCCGACGGCGATGGCCGGCGGGCGCTGTGGGGCCGGTCGGTACGCCGGCGCCCGGGCGAGGAAGGTGCAGGCCGAACGCCTGATGCACGGCCCGAACGGCCCGGACCCCGTCCGACTTGTCCACCAGGACGGATATCTTGATGTCGCCGGTGGTAATCATCTTCACTTTAATCTTCTCGGCCGCCAGCGCGGCAAACATCCGCTCGGCAACGCCGGTGTGGGTTCGCATTCCAGTGCCGACGACGGAGATTTTGCTGACGTCCTCCTCGTGGACGACGGTGGCGCCAAGTTCTGCCGCCAGAGGCCCGATGACGGCCAAGGTCTGAGGCAGTTCATTTCGAAGAACGGTGAAGCCAATCGCCGCCTTCCCGGCACTGCCTACATTCTGCGCGATCATGTCGACGACGATGTTTTGCTCGGCGATAGCGCTGAACAGACGATGACTGATCCCCGGTTCGTCGGGAACGCCTTCGAGACTGAGCCGTGCTTCATCGCGGACGATCGCCGCGCCGCAAACGGCCGCCTCTTGCATCCAATCGGCCTCGGGCACAATCCAGGTGCCTTCCGCGTCGCTGAAGGAGGACCGCACTTGGAGCGGAACGTCGAATTTCTTGGCGAACTCAATGCTCCGTGAGTGCATCACTCCGGCGCCGACGCTAGCCAACTCGAGCATCTCGTCGTAACTGATGATGTCGATCTTCCTCGCTTCGGGCACGATACGTGGATCACAGGTGTAGACGCCGTCCACGTCGGTGTAGATCTCACACTCCACAAGCCCACGGGTTGCAACCCGGGGGCTTAGGCCTTCTGCTGAATGTTTCATCACCGCCGCCAGCGCCACGGCGGTGGTGTCGGAGCCGCCGCGGCCGAGGGTCGTGATGTTGTACTGGTCGTCCATACCCTGAAAGCCGGCCACGATCACAATCTGGCCATCGTCGACCGCCTGGCAGATGCGCTGCGAGGAGATATTCTTGATGCGGGCCTTTGTATGAAAACTGTCGGTGACGATGCCGATTTGCGCGCCGGTGAAACTGATGGCCGGCTGCCCGAGCGACTGAATCGCCATGGCCATGAGCGCGATGGAGATTTGTTCTCCCGTGGCGAGGAGCATATCCATTTCGCGTGCCGGCGGGCGTTCGCTGATTTCGCGGGCCAACGAGATCAATTCGTCGGTCGTGTCGCCCCGGGCACTTACGACCACGATCACCTGGCTTCCGGCCTGCCTTGCGCGGATCGCGCGGCGGGCGGCGGCCATGATCCGTTCGGCGTTGGCCACGCTGCTGCCGCCGAATTTCTGTACGATAAGGGGCAAGGGGCACGTCTCCGCAAGTCCTGCTATTGATCGGACTACCGCTGTGGTTATACTTATGAATTCTTCCCTATTTCTCTCTTAGGTGAGCCGAGCATGATCGATTTGAAAGCGTTATTGGTTGAACGAGAAGACTGCGACGCCGGCACCGTGCAAAAGGTGCGCGAGGCGCTCGCACAAGGCGGCACTCAATATCGAAGTCTGCGTGATGTCACTGAAGTCCTGAAGAATAAAGCCGAGGCGTCGCCTGGGGCGGCGGGCAAGCGCTGGCACTTGAAGCTCGGCATCGCACTGTTCTTTCTCGGTCATCTTTCCGAGGCCATTGCCCACTTGAAACAAGCCGAAGGCGCACTCGCGTACTTCTACCTTGGGAAAGCGCTGGCCGACAAGCAAGAATATGAAGAAGCCCTGGAGGCCTATGAAAAGGCCGAGAAGGCGGGTTACAACAAGAACCTCGTGCGGTTGTTGGCGGCCGGCGTTCATCGCCTCAAAGGCGACGCCCCGAAATCCAAGCGCGTTCTTGACTCGCTCAAGGATGAAGCAAGCCACAGCGCGGAGTATCACTTCCAGCTCGCTCACACGCATATGGACGAAGGCGATCGCCCTACCGCCGTTCGCCATCTCGAGCGGGCGGTGGAGCTCGACCCGAGTCACACCGGCGCCCTGTTTCACCTGGGGCATGCCAACGACCTTGCCGGGAACGACGACGAAGCAATCAGTTACTACGAGCGGTGCCTTACCCATCCGCCGATTCATCGAGGACTCCTGATGAACCTCGGCGTGCTCTATGAGGACCATGAAAAGTACAATAAGGCGGCGGAGTGTTACCGGCGCATTCTCAGCGCCAATCCGTTGGACGAGCAGGCCCGCCTGTTCCTCCGCGATGCCCAAGCGTCGCAGACGATGTACTACAGTCCGGAAGACGAAAATGTCTACAGCCGCTTCAGTCAGGTGCTCGAGATTCCGGTGACCGATTTCGAGCTGTCCGTTCGAAGTCGAAATTGCCTCAAGAAGATGAACATCCGGACGCTCGGCGACCTAACGCGCGTCTCCGAGCAGCAGCTCTTGAGCAGCAAGAACTTCGGCGAGACGTCGCTGCTTGAAATCAAGGAAATGCTTACCAGTCGTGGCCTCCGCCTCGGGCAATCGCTCGAAGACGGCACGCAACACGACATGCGCTTTCGCTCGCAGCAACCGCTGAGCCCGGAAGAGCAGGCCATTCTGAACAAACCTATTTCCGATTTGAACTTATCGGTCCGCGCCCGCAAGTGCATGAATCGGCTTGGACTCAACAACCTGGCTGAGTTGATTAACCGTTCGGCCGACGAGCTGCTCGAATCCAAGAACTTCGGCATGACTTCGCTGAACGAGGTCCGCGAGAAGCTGGGGCAGTTCGGACTTACCCTTCGTGGCGACTAGTGAAAATGACGGGATGACGGGATGACGTTGCTTCCTCAAGTTCATCCCGTCATCCCATCATCCCGTCATTTTCCTTCATGCACATTAACTTCCAGCTATTGACAACGCAGGGTGCTGCCCGGCTGGGTCGACTCCAGACGCCGCATGGGACGGTGGAAACACCCGTGTTCATGCCGGTCGGGACACAAGCAACCGTCAAAGGTGTGACGACGGCCCAGCTGCGTGAAGCCGGCGCGGAGATCATACTCGGAAACACGTATCACCTGACGCTAAGGCCGGGGGATGAACTCATTGCGGAAATGGGTGGTTTGCACCGTTTCATGGGCTGGGACGGACCGATTCTAACGGACAGCGGCGGCTATCAGGTTTACAGCCTTGCACAGAATCTTCGCATCGACGACCGAGCGGCGGTATTTCGCTCACACATCGACGGCGCCCTCCTAGACCTGACGCCGGAAAAAGCGATCGCCATCCAGGAAAATCTCGGATCCGACATTGCCATGTGCCTGGACGAGTGCCCACCGGCCGGTTGCGGCCCCGAACAGCTCGCGACGGCGGTGGCGCGTTCGATCCGCTGGGCCAAGCGTTGCCGTGCTGCCCACCGTCGGCCCGATCAGGCGTTGTTCGCAATCGTCCAGGGCGGCCTCGACGTGCGGCTGCGTTCGGAGTGTGCGGCACAGCTCGCGGCGATGGATTTTCCTGGATATGCGCTGGGCGGACTGAGCGTCGGTGAGAGTGCGGCAGAAATGCTGGCGGCGTTAGGTCCGATCGCGGCTCTCTTGCCCACGGATCGGCCGCGTTACCTCATGGGAGTCGGGCTGCCGACCGATATTTTGCAGGCCGTCGCAGCCGGGATCGACATGTTCGATTGCGTTCTACCGACGCGAAATGGACGCAATGCCACGGCGTTCACGGCGGACGGACCGTTACGAATGCGGAACGCCCGCCACAAACGAGATTCGGGGCCCATCGAGTCCGATTGTCAATGCTACACGTGTCGCCTTTATAGCCGGGCTTACCTGCATCACTTGTTCCAGACGGAGGAAATGCTTGGCCCGACGTTGCTTTCGATCCACAACATCGCCCATTACTGCCGTTTGATGGCCGACATCCGTCAGGCCATTCGCGAGGACCGGTTTGAGGAGCTAAAGGCGGTCCGCCTTGCCCGCTGGGCCGGCTAACTTTAAGATACACCCTTTGAACGCTTTTGACCCAGCCTGAAGGTGATTGGATGTTGGACGGCCTACTCCTCCTCGCGGAGCAACCTGCCGCGGAAACCGGCGCCCCGCCGATCGCGCAGTTCATGCCCATCGTATTGATCATGGGCGCTTTCTTTCTGATGATGTTCCTTTCATCGCGCAGCCAGCGAAAGCACCAGGCGGCCATGATCGCCGCACTGAAGAAGAATGACAAGGTGGTCAACAGCGGCGGAATCATCGGTGTGATTGATTCCATCAAGGACGACGAAATCGGGCTTCGCGGCGGGCTTCGCATCACCAAAGCCAGCATCGTCCGCGTCCTTGCCAGCGATGCGAAGGAAGAAAAGTAAAGCGTTACAGGCATGGCCCCGGCGTGAACGCGTCGCGACGGGCCTTCACGGTCCTTCATTTGGGGCATTCAAATCATCATGAGCGATAACTGGTCTTACGTGAACATCGCCATCATCGTGCTGACGGTGCTCGGACTAATCGCGGCACGGCGGTACCTCCGGCCGTTCTTTGGACGAATCGTCATCTGCGTCGTGCCGGTCGTACTGTCCTTGATCATTGCCGGCAATGCCACCAAGCGCTACCTCACAACGGGTGGAGGTTTCAAGCTCGGCGTCGACCTGGTCGGCGGCACGATTCTCGTCTACGAGGTTGATCCGGAAAAAATGGACGAGAAGAAGTTCGAGGATTTCAAACCGGAGCAACTGGCCGCGCGCCTGAAAAGCCGAATCGATCCGACGGACATTCATAATGTCACGATTCGGCCGGTGAATACGGCCAACGTGCAGAACACTCGTGTCGAAATCATTCTCCCGACGGGCGGCGCCCACCAGGCGGAAGTCGAGAAAAAAGCCTGGGACCAGCTTCTGACGAAAGTGCAGAACGAATGGCCGTCGCTCAAGGAAGATGTCCGGCTCCAGTCGGTGCCGCGCGGAAATCGTGCCGAGCTTGTTGAGCTCATTCACAAACAGGGCGGGGCCAGCACGGAGGAGGCCGATAACTTCATCAAGTCGAATTACGAGTTCGGCGACGAGTCGAAACGAAAAGATGTCACCAGCGAACAGGTGCAGAACATCAAGAACCTGATCGCCCAGGTCGGGGCGCTGGAGTTCCGCATCCTGGCCAACGATACCGACGACAAAGCCGCGATTGAAGCGGCGAAGAAGTATGTTGAAGATGCGAAAAACAAGGACGAACTGAAACGGCGCGCCGAAAAGGGCCTGCCTCCCCCGCCGCCCCGAACGGAAGAAGGGGATCAGTTTCTCGTCGTCGACGAGAATCGAGTCGAAAAGGGGAAGTTTAGCTACACCTGGGTGGAATTGAGCCCCAAGGAACGTTGGCAGCTCAATCTCAATAACGACGCCGAGACTCCCTGGACCAACACGATCGCTCGCCTGGAATACCATTTCCCGGCGCTCAAGTCACTCCGCCTCCGCGAACATATCAAGGCCGACGATTATCAGGCGCTGCGGGAACAGATCCTTCGGGAACCCAGCGTCAACGCCGCGGAATTCGAAGAGATTATCAGCGGTCGAGAGCGGGGCAGTGAGAATTGGAAGAAGGCCGCCGAGGGACGTGAGAAGAACGCGGTCGTGGTTCTTCCTATGTCGCAAAAGGAAGGCAACAGCAGCGCCGTGCTTTATAGCCGGCCGGTGAAAGATACCAATCTGACCGAGAAACAACGGAACGAGAAGAAGTACGAATACTTCTTCCTCACGCGCGACCCCGAACGGGTTCCCGTCGCAGGGTCCGATAAGCCGGAAGTGAAAGAAGTTACCGGTAATTTCCTGATTCGGGCCGAGCCAACCATCGATCCCAAAACCAACAACTACGAAGTGGCGTTCGGCTTCAACACCGCCGGCGCCAATCGCTTTCACGATCTAACTTCGAGCAACAAACCGACGGGTACGGAAGGCAGCAAGTTTTTCCGTCACCTCGCAATCGTGTTGGATGGACAAATCGTCTCGGCGCCGTCGGTCAACACGGCCATCCGTGACCAGGGCCGCATCATGGGGAATTTCACCGAAAATGAGGTCAAGGACTTGGTGAATATCCTTCGTGCCGGCGCGCTACCTGCCACCTTGAAGCCGCAACCGGTGAGTGAAAACACCATGGGCGCGACGCTAGGCAGCGACACGATCCGCGCCGGCACCATGTCGGTCGGAATCGCGTTCCTGGCCGTGCTCGTCTTTATGTGCATCTATTACCGTTTCGCCGGTTTGGTGGCAAGCGTCGCACTGTTGGCGAACTTGCTGCTTACCATCGCCTTCATGGTTCTCGTGAGTGCGACATTCACACTGCCGGGATTGGCGGGCCTTGTCCTCATGCTGGCGCTGGCCGTAGACGCCAACGTACTGATTTATGAGCGCATCCGTGAGGAACGGGATCGCGGCGCCAGCCTTGCGCTGGCGATTCGCAACGGCTACGATCGTGCATTTCCCACGATTATCGACACACACTTGTCGAGTATTTTCACGGCGATCGTGCTCTATGCGGTGGGCAACGACCAATTGAAGGGCTTCGGCATCAGCCTCACCGTCGGCTTGATTATCAGTTTGTTCACGTCGCTGTATATGACACGGCTAATGTTCGACCTTTGGCAAGCGAAGGGTTGGCTCCGCAAGCTCAGTATGTTGCGGCTCCTCACGCGTACCAATATCGACTTCATGGCCTGGCGTCGGGTTTGGTTCGCCGTGACATTGGTGCTTACGCTGCTCGGTATCGGCATCTTTGTCGCGCGTTTGCCGCAGGGACTGAACGTCGATTTCAACGGCGGCACTCTCTACGGTGGCCAGACCGTGAACGCAATGGGCATCGGCGAATTGCGTAATCTGCTCGACGAAAACAACCAAAAAGCTCGGTTGCGGATCGGCCCGGTCGAAGAGCTCACTGCCGACACCGAACACGGCGCCGCCGCCGCCTTCACCTACGGCATCCATTATCAAAACGATGACGGTTCCGAAACCGTCCGAAAGATCGAATTCCCGAATCGACCGGAAGGCGAGACACCGGAAGCGCGCACACAAAGCGTAAAGGAACGCGCGTCGGAACTGCCCGACGTCTCCGTTGAGCAAATCTTCCCAAGTACCGTGAAACCAGAGGATGCGGGCCGAGGATTCTTCAACATCCGCACCACCGAAAAAGCGCCGGAATTGGTGCAAGCGTCCATTACTCGTCTCTTGGGTGACAATCTCAAGACGACACGCCTCGTCGTCGACAAAGATCCGAACGGCCGAGCGGTGACGTTGTCATTTCGTGATCCGACAACGGGGGCCGACGAGACCGCTTCACCCAGCGAGGTGGAACGCTTGCTGCGGCGCGAAGCGCGAAATCACGGCCTGCCCTACCCTGCCCCGGTCGAACGGCTGGGAGCGGAAGGCCTTTACGGCGGTTACCCGAAGTTACGCTTCGCATGGAACGAACCGCAAATCGATGCCGCTAAGCTCGACCGAGTGCTCGCGGGCCTGACCACGGAATTCCAAGAACGCCCCGTTCCTAACCGTCTGGAAACGTTTGACAAACAACTAGCCGAGGAAACACAGTCTCGTGCTATGTACGCCATCATCGCCAGCTGGGGCGCCATCCTGCTGTACCTCTGGTTCCGGTTCGGCAACTGGACGTTCGGCCTGGCGGCCGTATTGTGCCTGGTGCACGACCTTTTCTTCACGCTCGGGATTATCGCGTTTTGCCATTACATCCATCAGTTCGCACCCGGGCTGGCCGGGGCGCTCCTCATTCAGGACTTCAAGATCGACCTTCCGGCCGTGGCGGCACTACTGACCCTGGTTGGCTACTCCGTGAATGACACGATCGTCGTCTTCGACCGCATCCGCGAGGTGCGCGGCAAGAACCCGGAGCTGACACCGCAGATGATCAACGACAGCGTCAATCAAACCCTGAGCCGTACCTTGCTGACGTCGTTCATCACCTGGCTCGTGGTATTCGTCCTCTACGTGGCGGGCGGCGACGGCGTGCATCTTTTCGCCTTCGTGATGGTCGTGGGCGTGATTGTGGGCACGTATAGCTCGATCTACATTGCGAGCCCGCTGCTGCTGATGTTCGGCGAAGGCAAGAAACGCGCCGGCGTCCGCGAGCGCCACCCGCAACCGGCGGCGGTGGAAAGGTAAACGTTTAGCCGCGGCTCGTAGAGCCGCGCGGTTCTGCGAACCGCGGCTAAACATCACGCCCGTCCCATCAACCTGTCCAGGATGTGCATCTCGAGCGATTCGTAATCGCGTTCCGCGCGGAGTGCCTCAATCCGCTGAATGTCGAGACTGCGAACGACGTCGACCAGGCGCAGGAAGATTTCCCGGCTATGGGCGAGGTGCTTGCATTGATCCGCCGACTTGGTGGATCGCATCGCCTTGACATCGAGCCCGATACAACCGTCGTAGCCGCCCCGTTCCAACACCCACACCGTATTGAAGGCTCGACGCAAATCGACGGAACCGAACGTCTTATCCTGGTCGTACTTCAAGCCGTTTTGGTCGTTGAGGTGCACGCTCCATAGCTTCTGGTGCCACAGGGCGTACGCCATGTCGTCGGACGGATCCAAGCCCGCGAGGATGGAATGGGCCGATTCGATGAGCACGCCGACGCGGGCCGGGTCCACCGTACGATACAGAAGTCCCATGAAGTGGCCGGGTGTCGGCAAATAAGCCTGGTCCATCGGCTCGTTCGGCTTCATCTCGCCGAGAATTCGGATCGACGTGTCATATTCCAGGAGTGCGTTAACGGCGTCAACGATTCGACCAACCGAGGCGATCGGGTCTTTCGCTTCACGAATGTAGGTGCCTTCGCGCGCAAGCCAGAGCACGACCTGGTTACAGTTCAAGTACCGCGCGATATCAATGGTGCGGCGGGCGCGCTCCAGGGCATACTTCCGGTCGGCGGCGTTGTTGGAGGTGAAAGCGCCGTCAATCGTTTTCGGATGCTCCCACATTCTGGGTGCTACGAACTCGCAGAATAAGCCCTCGCCATCCAACATCTTCATGACCTTGGCGGCGCCGCGCTCGGTCTCGCGCGGATCAAGGTCGGCGTCCACCACATCGTCGTCGTGAAACTGAACGCCGTCAAAACCGAGCTTGCGGTACTCCCGAATCTTGGCCGCAAACGCCACTTCCTTGCGAACCGGCGGGCCAAACGGATCCCCGCCGGTGCTGATGTTCCACGGGCCGAAAGTGAACCGGTAGCGGTGCTTGTTTGGAGCCATTCCAACTTTCTCCGACTCATCCACCCATAAAACGAGGAACCCCGGTGAGATACGCACCGGGGTTCCGATAAGCTAGCGGCTGCACCGACGGGCAGCCCGTCGGCTGCGTCAACGCAGCCGCACCTGGTTACCATTACTCACTGACCACCTCCTTTCGCCAGACCCACCCGCTGCGACCGCGAACCAGTTGCGGACGCCCGCGGGCCTCTAGCCCGTCGCACCACGTTAGCGCGACCCTCTAACTAAACTGTATACGTGTGGAACATGCCGGGCAAGCAGAATCCTGCGTCAGAAGTGCACAAGCCCCCTGGCGGATAGGCGGTTCAGACGCGACAATAACCCAAGCAAGATCCCAGCGATGTGTCATGAACTCCGCAATTTTGTCGAAGAGAGGGTGCTCCCGTTATGGCCACTACTTTGCTGCTGCTGTCGATGTTGGTTGTTGCGCCCGTTCAGGGCGGCGATTTGGACTTGGTAAACGTTCGTGAAACCTACGGAAAGCTGGGGCCGACGCGATCGGACGCCGGGAAGTTGTTGCCGGGCGACGTTTATCACATCGGTTTTGACATTCAAAACATTCAGCTGAGCGAAACCGGCGAAGCGCTCTATAGCATGGCGATGGAAGTAACCGACAGCAACAACAAGGTTCACTTCAAGCAAGCGCCGGTGGAACTCACCGCGCTGAACATGTTCGGCGGCCGTACGCTTCCCGCCATTGCCCACGTGGATATCGGTCGCGATCAACCTCCTGGGAAATACACGGTCAAGGTGACTGTAACCGATCGGGCGAGCAAGAAGACCAAGTCGTTCACGCGGCCCGTAGAAGTCATGCCTCCGTCTTTCGGCGTGGTCCGGCTTCGGATCACGGCAGACTATGACCAAAATGTGGATTCCGCGGCCGTCGCCGTTCCCGGTCAAGCGCTCTGGGTTCATCTTTTTGCGGTAGGATTCAAGCGTGGCGGCGCGAAGAACGATGCCGACGTCGGTTTTGAAATGACCATACTGGATGACAAGAATCAGCCGACCCTAAGCAAGCCGCTCACCGGCGACTTCAAGGAACTACCGAAGGACGCGATGGCGATTCCGATCGATTTGCAGTTGGTGCCGAATCGCCCGGGCAAGTTCACAGTGAAGCTGAAGGCTACGGACCGCGTCGCCAACAAGACGACCGAGCTGTCCCTCCCGGTTACGGTGCTGGAGACCAAGTAACGTCGAGCAATTCGAGTGTGACTGACGAATCCAGGAGCACGCATGACTGAGTTACAAGAACGCATTGCCCAATTTCGAAAGATGGCCAACGATGATCCGGACAATGAGCTGGGTCATTTTCGCTTGGGTCAATTACTCATGGAGGACGGGCAACACGAGGAGGCTGCCAAGGCGTTTCGGCGTGCGCTCGAGATCAGCCCGCAGTTTTCCAAGGTCTTTCAGTTGTTGGGCAGTTGCCTGATGAAACTCGGCCGGCGCGATGACGCCGTCAAAGTATGGCAAGAAGGCCATGCAGTGGCGGACGAGCGTGGCGATAACATTCCGCGTGACGAAATGGCGCGATTGCTGGTCGAAGCCGGCGCCGCGAAACCGCAGCCGAAAAAGGCGACGTCGACCGATGCAGGCGGTGACGGCTTTCGCTGCCAGCGTCCGGGTTGTATGATGGGCAAACGTGCCCGGCAGTTGCCCGCGGCCCCGATGAATGACGACCTCGGCCGCCGCGTGCAGACGTCGGTCTGTGCCGATTGTTGGAACGATTGGCTCAAGAACTACAGCATTAAGGTCATCAATGAAATGCGGCTTGACTTAAGCACGGAGCGCGGCCAAGAAGTATACGATCAGGTGATGAAAGAATTCCTCGGTTTCGAATAAGCAAATGCACGAAACGGATTATCTGGTTAGCTTTGGCAATGCGGGCGACTTCAGTCGTTTCCGTGCCGTCTCCACTGATGCCTACCGACGCGGCGACCGAGTTGTCATCCGTTGCTCTTCCGGCTTGCAACTAGGTGTCGTCATGTGTCCGGCCGTTTCGGATCATGATCCGTTCCTGTCGAAGAAGCCCAGCGGTGAATTGGTAAGACGAGCGACGACCGGCGATGAAGCCGACGGACACCGGGTGCGCGACGTCGGAGAACGGATTTTCCTCGATGCACGTTGTCTCGCCAGGGAATTGAGCCTGCCGCTTGAGATCCTGGACGTCGAGATCACTTTGGACGGCAAGCAGGCGACGCTTGCATACGTACGAAGCGCGGAATGCGACCATCGCGATTTTGTCAGCACCCTGTCACGGCGGTATGACATACTGATTGTCATGCAGAACTTGACCATTCCGGCCGAGCCGAGCGAAGCCGAGGGCGGTTGCGGCAAGCCGGATTGTGGCCAGGGGAATGGCGGCTGCACTTCGTGCACGACGGGCGGATGTTCGACGGGTGGCTGTGCTTCCGGCGCCAAAAAAGAAGATGTTGCCAGGTATCTAGCCAACATAAGCGCGCCCGTACCGGAGGCGCCTCGCACCTCCCTGTTGTGAGAAGTCTCCCCAATGCGCTACCTGCCATTGCTTTGCGGTTTGGTCCTTGCCGCCGCTCCGTTCACATCAAGCACCGAAAAGCCTGCGGCGAAAACCATCTGGTTGACGGATCTGGCGGCCGGGCGATCGCTGGCGAGAGAAACCGGCAAACCGCTCTTCGTTGTGTTTCGTTGCGAGCGCTGAAGCTGCGGCGCCGAGTTCGACGAACAGGTTGTTCGTCCCACAGATCAGGACCTAGCCGAGTTGCAACGAGACTTCGTCTGCGTTCGGATTCTGCGCATGAACGATGTTGACTTGGCCCTGTTCCAGTTCGATTACGACCTATCGTGGATGGCATTCTTTCTGAATGCCGACGCACACGTCTACAGCCGTTACGGCGGCCGCGATGCCACCAGCGACGACGGCAGATTATCTATTGCCGGGCTCAAGATGACGATGCGGCGTGTGCTGGAGCAGCACAGAATTTCCGACCAGCCGGTTCGTCAACCACACGTTCCGAAAGTCCCGAGCAAGCTCTTCGCGGTCAATGCAAAGCAGTGTCTCCACTGTCATCAAGTTTGGGAAGGCATGCGCGACGCCCAGCGACGAGAAGGCACGTTTCAGCCCGAATCGCTTCATGTCTACCCACTACCGGAAAATATCGGGCTGGTGCTCGATGTCGATCTTGGTAATCGGGTTCGCTTCGTGTGGTCCGGTTCGGCGGCCGCCCGCGCCGGCTTGCGCGCCGGTGACAACCTGCAACGCGTCGGTGACGTGCCGGTGCTATCGCAGGCCGATGTGTCCTGGGCGCTTCACAACGCGCCGGCACAAGGATCGCTCGGCATTGAATACACTCGGGATGGACATCGATGCGACGCTACTGTTTCGTTGCGCCGGCTGGCGAAAGACGGATGGGAGCTGGCGGAAGTCGATGCATCAAGAGTTGCCATTCCTTAAGTGAATCAATCGTGGGCCTTACGGCCCTAGGCTCGCCGTTGCAAACACTCTAGGCCGACACTTCGAGTGGGTCTTGGGGGGTTCGGCTTCGAAATAGCGACCAGATACGATCCCAGCCAATGAGGATCGAGCAAACGAGCACGACATATACCACGCCGAACAGTCCGCCATGCACCGCAAGCCGGAGCCAGGTGGTCGGGTTCTCCCACCAGTTCAAGACGGCCAGGAAAGTGGCCGCCGGAAGCCAGACAACGGCGGTCGGCAGCAACACGACGCGGAGGTAGGTCAACAACGGAACGCGGAGCAACTGGCAGCCGAACACAATCGGCAACACGCCACGACAGAGTACCGCAGGCAAGGCGAATGCGATGCAAAAGCCGACGAGCCCATAATGATCGCTGCGGATCATCGAATCGGGTAGGCCAAGCCAGTTTTCAATGCGCCGAATGCCCTGGCCGAGGAGTTCGGCATGGTTGATCAGAATGATCGACAGAGGAATCGCGATCAAGTTCTCGATCAAGCTCCAGACAGCGAGGAGCGGATGCCGGGCCATGCCGAGCAAGATGTTCCAGGTGACCATTTGGGTCATCGGCAAGGCCTCGCCGAGCGCGAGAATAACTAGCAACGGGAACCAGTGCTTCGCATCGGGTACTTTGGATAGCCACAGGACCAGGATCGTCTCGCCCAGTAGGAGAAACACAGTCAGAAAGAAGAGCGAAAGCGCCGTGCTGAGCTTGCTGCCTTCCAAAAAGAGTGTTTGTTGATTGTCGCGATCCTTCTTGGCATGAAACGCGGTTGCCAAGGGCATGAGGACGCCCGTCGCGGCCACCATCACGGCGCCGGCCGAGCGTATCAACTGCACGCTGATGCTAAGCGGCGTGACCGCCGTGAATCCCAGGCGGTTGGCAATAATCTGCGGCCCGATGGAAATGTTGAAGAGCCGACTCAACGACAGGATGAAGTACCACACGCCGTAGCCGAATAGTTGCCGACTCGCCTGGCGGGCAACGAAGTCTCGGCGAAGCGCTAAGTCCGGCACCAGCCGGAACGAGAACCACATCTTGAGCAGGCCGCTATAGACCGTCAGGACCAGCGTGATGAGCGACAGCGTTATCAAGCCGCGCCCACTGCTGATGAAATAAAACACGAGACCCGTTCGCAATAGGGCGGTCGGGATGTCAACGGCGTTAATAATGTCAAACCGCTGGTAGCCCCAAAGCGTCGCATCAAAGACGTTGAAAAGTAGAACGAGGCCGAGGTTGATGCCGATGATGACCAGCGACCACTGCACCTTGTCGGCCAACTCCGGACGGACGTCGAAGAGGTCAAAAAAGAACAGACTGTAGACGAGAATTGCCGCCATTCCGACGACGGCCAGACCGCCAAGCAGCAGCAGCGCGGTGTTGAGGATCGAATTAATGCCGGTCGTGTCGTCCTTGGCCCGTAGATAGGCGATATTTCTGCCCACCGCGCCACGAATACCCAGATCCAGGAAGCCAAAGAAATTCGTAAGCGAGGCGATTTGAATCCACAAGCCGTAGATGAGCGGGCCGAGTTCGTCGATGAGGAACGGAGCGACGATGAAACCGGCTGCCATCGAGACGAAGGTGCCGGCCCAGTTCCAAATGACATTTCGTGCGATGAGACGCTTTGTGCTCATGCAATCGCTGCTCTCACTGCCTACCCACGCGACCACGGCGCGCACACACCGGTGGCCCGTTTCGTTTGCAATTCCTCATCAGGTGGCAGGAGCCGGCCGGCCTTTTGTCAGGCAAGATGGCTCATTCCGTTCCGTTCCGGTTCGTCGAAGCGCTGGGAGTTCAGGCGCTCAGAATGCCCCGTCGTTCCAAATATTCTAGCAGAGTGGCGGCCGCTTCTTGAGGTGAAATATTGGTTGCGTCGAGTGTCAGCTCCGGTTTGAGCGGCGCTTCGTACGGGTCGTCGATGCCCGTGAAATTCTTTAGTTCTCCGGCACGAGCTTTCTTGTACAGACCCTTGGGATCGCGCTTCTCACACGTTTCGATCGGAGTGTTGACGTGCACTTCGATGAACGGCAAATTGCCGGCGACGTGCAGTTCGCGGACCATGTCGCGGTCCTTGCGATACGGACTGATGAAGCTAGTCATGGTGATGAGGCCTGCGTCGGCAAAGAGCTTGGCGACCTCGCCGATGCGGCGAATGTTCTCTTCGCGATCGGCAGCGGAAAAACCGAGGTTTTTGTTCAAGCCGTGCCGAATATTGTCACCGTCCAACACGTAGGCAAGCCGGCCCTGTTGCACTAGCGCGTGTTCGAGCGTGAAGGCCACGGTGCTCTTGCCGGAGCCGCTCAAACCGGTGAACCACAACGTGGCGCCGCTTTGGCGGAGCAGTGCGGCGCGTTCTTCGCGGGTGGCATGGCCTTCGTGCCACGTGATGTTCGTCGCTCGGATGTCGGTCATGAGAAGTAAGTCTCCAGTGCGCGAATGGTCAAACCAGCCGCTTCGGCTGGAATATGCCCATTGATATGTGCGAGAGCCTGTTTTTCCAGTGCGAATGGGCAAAAAGCGCGGCGCGAGGTACGCCGTCGCTGGCGCGAAGCGGAGTAGGATTAAGATAATGACTAAGAGTATGATTGAGACTAAGAGCAAGATGACGATCAGGAGTGAGATTAAATCCTTATCTGGCTCTGGCTCCTAGTCCTGTTCTTAGTCTTACTCTTACTCCTCTTCCTTTTCGTCGAAGGAAACGCATCTTCAAAACTGGCGCTTCGGGTTGGTAAAGTTTCTGTTGACCCTAACGGTCAACTCGCCCGGGAGCGATGCCGGTTACATGCGCCTTGAGCCGTGTGCGATCCAGGATGAGCGGTTGCGGCGCCTGCACCGCCGTCATATTGCCCGCGAGATCGGTTACTTCCAGCCGAATGTAGAACGTGTCGCCGGTTTCCCGCGGCAGCAGCCAGCGATAGGAACTCTCGTTTTTGAGGCTTTTGGCCATGGGTGTCCACGGGCCGTCGGGCCGGTTGGCGTACCAAATGTCGATGGGTTCCGGTTTCAGGTTCTTGTCGTTGGCGGTCCAGTGGACGATGATCGTACCGGAGTCCTGCCCTGTGCCGATGCGGACGGCGTCGAGAGTGGCGACGGGCTTGGTGGTATCGACTTCGATTTGCCATGCCGGTACCTCCCCCTTTGCCGGCGGTTCGCCGCCGATGCCGTTGCCGTTCGTGGCCACGACACTGACTCCGTACGAGCCCTCGCCGGGCAAATTGATGGCGATGGGATTCTGATGTCCGGGCTGTTCGTGGCGACGCTTCCACGTGTTGCCGTCGTCATTGGTCATCCACACCTCGACCTTGCCGACTCCACTCGGTCCGAGGCGTTCAATCTCGTACTGCAGGGTGGCCTGTGTCGTGTTGAGGAAATGTCGGTTCATAGGCCGTTGGGCGGCAGCGGCCGGCATGACCAATTCTTGCCGGTTTTCGGATGCCAGCGGCAACGGCAGTGCATCGACCGGTACCGGGATGGAGCGTGGTTCGTTGCCGATCGGCTTGGCATCCACCGGCAAGGGCATCGGCCGTGGCTCCAACTGCGGCGTTGTCGCTTCGAGAGAGATTGGTTGGACCGGTGGTGGATCGCCTGGCTTTCCACCCAGGTTTACTTCCTGCTTGACGATGTTTCCGGCCCGGTCGGCGGCGGTCGCACGCACCCAGCCACGAAGCACTGACGGATCGGGAACACGAAAACTGCCGGGCTGGTCTGAAAGCGGTTCGAGCGGATGCCAGCTACGATCCGGCGCCTGGTATTCGAGCTTCGTCTTGGTCGCGTCCGGATTCGCGTCCCGCACTTCGCATTGCAGGCATGACTGCCCTGCCCCGAGCGCGACCGGGTGCACGTCAACGCTTGGACCTTCTCGGTCGACCACGACAATAAGACCCGGCGGTTCGGCGGCGACATCGGGTGGATTGGTCCGGCCGGCGCAATCGACGGTCATCAGCGTAAAGCAATACTCGCCGTCCTGTGTAGGATGATAGATGAACTCTTTCTCGTTCGGATCGATGGAGGCGTGTAGCGCCCACTGCGCCGCCGGATTCGTCTTCACGAATAACTGGATGCACTTCAGACGATCGCGTTCACGATCATCGACCAAAATGGGGAGCTTGAACCCCTTGCGGTTGGTGTAAATGCGGTTAGGCGACGGACGCTGCGCGTACCCATCGCCGGCCCAGAGAGACAGCGTTGTCAGAACTGCCAACGCGAGTCTTTTTCCATGAAACATCGCCTCATCCCCCTTACGATCTCACCCTCCGCGGCGATAGGACGCCGAGGATTCATCACTTTGTCCCCTGAGTCACCTGGGTCGGCGAATTAGGAATGTGGAAATCTAGCGACCCTTTGACCAGCCGCGGCGACTCGTTTCCCAAGTCCTCGATCTTGATCCACAACGTGTAAAACCCCGGTTTGAGCTTCGGCACCGTGAAGACATAATTCTCGAAATAATCGTGCCGCGGTGTGCGACTCTCGTCGGCAGCCTCGCGGTCACGCAAGAACACGTCTTCACAAACTACCTTCCGATTCTCGTCGTGAATCTCGTACGCACTTCGCAGATTAATTACATGGCGGACATCCCCGTTGGGTTCCTTCTTCCTCACGGTAGCAAAGTTCCTCAACTCGACGTAAACATGCACCTGGTCGTCGGCGCGAAATTGGACCCGCTCCGACAATGGTTCGTAAACGCCAAACGTCTTGATTCGATTGCAGAAACAGATCTTCGCGATTTTCAACGGCGCCCGCGGACGGAGCGGCTCCAGGAGCGCGCTCAAGTCGTCGATCAGTTCACCGGTTTCGGGCGACGCACAATGGCTCGGCGAAGCGTCGGAAAATCGTGCCATCAATCCCAACATCCCGAACAAGAATTGCCGCGCCGGCTCGTCATAGGTTTCCAACTGTCGTCGTGCCTCTTCCGGCCGGTTGTCGAGCCGGCACTGTAAAGCGACAACGAGCGGATGCTCCGTGGCGGTCTGAGCCGACGGAAACTTCGGCACCTCCGCGACGGGCCGCGTCTCGTCTTTCGGTGTTTCTTTGGCAATGGGCGGCGTGAGCGGCGGCAGGTCGACGGGCCGATCCACCGTCGGTTGAGGTTCCGCCGCGACGGCCGGAGACGGCGTCTCGTGGCGAAATGCCTCTCCTCGCGGCGGTGGATAAGTGTGATAAGCCGCGGAGGCGCCGGCTCGAGAAATAGGTGCCTCGGCAACCGTCTTTGGCGCACGGCGGACGACGGGTCCGGGGGATTCGGTCGGGCGCAAGCACCCCATACCGGTCCCCCCGCACACGGCCAATCCGATGGTTAACGCCCACCACTGCCGCGTCATCCGTGACCTCGTTCGCGCACCCCAAAAGGAAAGTCGGCGCAGAGGGGCGGGACGATAATAACCCATCGACCCGTGGTCAAGTCCCATTCAGCGGAGGAGCGCATGAGCGCCATTTTGCCACGCTTCGCTACACCGCCCTAAATAGCTCTTCATTTGCCGCTTGCGGCTTAGCGCACCGCTAAGCCGCAAGCGGCGCTGCGTCGGCCGCTCGGACTAAAATGAAACAAGGGGCGAGCGGCTCAGACGAATCCGAGCAATCGCTCACCCCTTTGGGCAGTTGGCGGCAGGAGGGTTGGGCACACCCTCCTTTCACCTCCGCCTCATCCACTTGGTGCGCCCGGGTTACGGCAACTGAATTCCAGGCAATGGCTGTTGCTGACGCCTGATATCATCCAGATCATCCAAACGTCGCTTCAGTGGCCGGACCTTCTGCGGCGGACCCAGTTCAATAGGCTCCTTGTCGTCTAGCTCGGAAGGAGCGGCATTCACGGGGATCAGGCCGAGTTCAGCCGAAACCTTGTCGTCGGCTAGATCCAATTCCACGCTCGACGCTGTCACTGCCACGCTGCCAAGCGGAATCTTCTCCGGTCGATCCTTGGATAGGTCAGTGGCCGACGGGCAAATGGGCTTGGTAACCGGACCGATCGGCAGTCTATCGACGGGGTCGGTTGGTTGAACCGGCAGTTCGAACGGCAATTTAGACTTGCCACCGAAAGTCCAAGGCGAGGCATCTACCTCGTTGGCGTCGGCCGGCACCGACCCATGGCCAGGAAGGCCCGGATCAATGACGATCTGGTCGGGAATCAGAAGGAACGCGCGGGTTTGGCAGGCCCGCGTGGCTTGGCCCGTGATCCAACCTTGTTCGTTAATGCCGGTCGCAACCGTCATGGTCCAGCCGGTGTCGCGAACCATGTCGTTGAGGTCGAACATGAAACCCTGCGTATACACGAAGGCATGTCCGTTGGAGCTCCCAACGACTCGACCGGTATCGTTGATGTCGTAGGCGATGGTATCATCGGCGCTGCCGAGCGAACCGATGTCGATCATGCCCAATTCCGAATTCCAAAGGAATCCGTGGGAAGAAGTCCATACGCAGCCACGACCGTCACAGATGTGGCCGCCCGAACGGCCAACAACGCTTCCGTAAGCGTTCACGGCATAGGCTTCGCTGCGATTGTCTTCGCCCAACGTTCCCAGGTCGGTCAATTCGCTGTTTTCCCAGGCGAATGCGCTGGCGTTGACGTAGTGCCCGTTGGCCGAACTCCAGTTGGATTCGGCGTAACCTACAGCCATCCCACTGTTGTTGATCGCTCTGGCCTGACTGGAAGCTTTCGATACCGGGATAAGCTTCAAATTGCCTTTTTCGACCACGATTGCATCGCCATCGGCCGTCTGTCCGGCCACGTCGCCGGCGGCGTTGATGCCGTAGGCAACGCCCTCGAATCCCAGGCTTTCCATTCCGGACTCGGCCGACCATTTGAACGCCATCCGACTACCTGTATACGACGAAAAGTTGGACCAACCCACGACCGTTCCTCGTGAATTGATTCCCAGGGCCATGCTGTTCGGACCGCCGAGCGTACCGAGATCAAAATCGGGACCCATGCCCGGCGCCCACAGGGCGGCGTGAAAGTTTTTGGCGTTCACATCCGCCGAACCGACTATAGGACCATAAGAGCCGACTGCGTAACCAGCGCTGTCGGGTCCACCGAATGGCTCCAGCAACTCGAAGTAAGCGCTCATGACGCGACGATCTTCGAGCGTTTCCAGCCGCAACGTCTGTTTCGTGGAATTGAACCGCTTCATGGATCGACCTCCTGGATGCGGGAACGAGTGTTTCCCGGGGCGGTCTGCGGTTTATTGCATCGGCTTCCCCGCGGTGCGCAGACCGAGCACACGGGCGAGCCCCTCGCATGGGTTCAACGACTCATCCACCACGTCTTGTTCGCTGGCTTTTTTTGGCGGTCTCTTGACCGGTTCTACAGAGGTTACGGTCCATGCGGGCGAATCCTAACGGCATGATTTCATTTTTCTTGAATTTGCATTCCCCAAAGCCGCCTTGCAATCCGTGGTGCGCACACTGAGAATAACGGCATCCCGCTTCTCGGAGGACGCCACCCCGTGGATCCGGCCTGGACATCCGGCACGAGCCCCACACTCCTGGGACGTGTCTGCCAAAACCCGGCGGACTCTGCGTCCTGGTCCGATTTCGTCCACCGTTACGGTCCTCGAATCTACCGCTGGTGCCGGCAATGGCACCTGACGGACGCCGACGCCCAAGACGTGACTCAGAACGTCCTGCTCAAGCTGTTCACTCGGCTTCCCAGCTTCGCCTACGACCCGAAACGAAGCTTCCGAGCCTGGCTGAAGACGGTCACCCACCATGCCTGGCGCGACTACCTGGACAGTCTTCGCCGGCAGGGTCAAGGCGCCGCGGACAGCATCATTTACCAGTCGCTGGATCGAGTCGAGGCGCGGGATTCACTTGTGCAACAGCTGGAAGAAGAGTTCGACCGAGAACTTCTGGCGGAGGCAACGGCCCGTGTGCGCACCCGCGTGGCCGCCAATACCTGGGAAGCATTCCGTCTGTTGACCGAGGAAAACCTCTCCACCAACGCCGTCTCGGAATGCACCGGCATGCAACCGGCCACGGTACTGGTTGCCAAGAGCAAGGTCATCAAGCTCCTGCGCGAGGAAATCAGCAAGCTGGAGGAAGGGCGGTAGGAAGAGCACCCGTTGGGTTTTGGCTATAATCAGTGATGGAGGTTCCGATGCTACGGCAACCACGATACACGAAAGAGGAACACGCTCAACGCGGCGAAACCATGTACGAGCGCGATATTCGTCCGCACATCAAGCCGGCCGATGAAGGCAAGTTCGTTGCGATCGACATCGAATCCGGGGCCTTTGAAGTCGACCGTGACGAATTGGCGGCATCGGATCGCCTCTTGGCACGGGTCCCCGCCGCTCAGATCTGGCTCCGGCGGGTCGGGTCTCGTTTTGCACGACGCTTCGGCGATTCGGTGCGATCGGACGATTACTATGCAGCTTGAAACCGAACTTAGGACGTACCAGCGGATGCTCCCAGAGTTCCTGAAGGAGCACGAGGGTGACTATGTGCTGATCAAAGGCGATCACGTGGAAGGATTCTGGAAAACGAAGCGAGAAGCCCTAGCAGGGGGATATCAGCGCTACCCGGAACAACCGATTTTCGTTCACAGGATAGAACGACACACCAAACCCGTGATCATTCCATTCATCCAATGCCATCCATAACCCTGCCCCTCGACGCAGCTCGCGCCTTGCCTGGAGGACGATCAATGTGCGGTTGCGGAGTTGCGTTCGCCGTGGTTTCTTGCTCACTACTATGGACAGCTTGCCAGCCGCAAACGGCCCATTCGCCGGAGCAACAGCGATTCTTTGGCCGCTGTGCCGCCATCGAAGTCGACATGACGTATAAGAAGGTCGACTCTCTCTTTGAAGAGTACGAATCGTTTACTACGTCCGAACAACGGGACTGCACGAACTATGGAAACACTCTAGTGGGACAAAGTGTAAGAACCAAGACGTTCAACAACGTGAAAAACCCTGATGAGGGAGATTACTATGTCAATGTCTATTTCGACGAAACCGGGCGTGTGGTAGGCAAACAAATTGGTGCTTACTGTAATTGACTGGTCGGCTTGACCTAGGAATTGACTGCTTGTTTTGGCAGATTAAGACCCAGGTACTGACGGCTCGGCCCCGAACGACAAGGATGTCGTGCAAATGTGGAAAGTGGTTCTGCGAGCACTTGGCGGAGCTTTCTGGGGTTGTTGCGGCCCGTTTATCACCGTCTTGACATCCTTCCTGCTTATGGATGCTCACGGGTTTTATGACGGCCTGGTGCTCATTCTCGGTTTGGTAGTTCCGCTTCCCGGTGCGGTCATCGCCGGAATCTGTGCGGCGATTTCACAAAAATGGAAAGTCGGTGCAATCGTCGGCTTTGTCTGCGGAACCATCCCGTTGATACCCTTGATGAATCGCGACTTGCGTTGGGTGGAAACCTGGACAATCGGAGTGCCATTTGTCATCGGACCGACTTTCGCGGGTGCGTTCACGGGATTGCTTTTCGCACTGTCCGATCCGAGCAATGAAACGCCTGTTAATGAGGCATGGTCGTCCTAACAAGAATATGCACGGTACTCCGTCTTGACTCCACGAACAACACCTCGAAGGTGTGATCGTCGATCCACGAAAGCGGAAATGGTTCTCGGGAGATTTCGGGAAAGAAGCTATATCCGCTGGCGACAACTCGCTTCCCGGTAAGCAAATCGTCAGCCACGATCCACGTCCAGTGATTCCCGCTGTGCATTGCACCACCATCGTTGTACACGACGGTCACCTTATGGTGTCCCCCAGGGGATTGAAACACGCCTTTTTCAACCGAGTGAAACAAGTAAGGGGTGAACTTAGCACCACTCGGAAGAAATGAACGGAGTAATCGCCAGTCCAACAACGATACGACAAGAATCGCCGCGACATACGGGGAGATTTTTCTTAGGCGGGCCATGTCCGTTACTATTACCACGAGCCTATTCGTTTCGTACGTGGGCCGCACGTCGTGCGGCATGCTGTTCGCGTCTTGGTAGTAGCCTAATCTGGAAACGTTTGTCGTCCCAGCGGCTACGGAAACGGTTCGTGCAACTGCTTTATGGAAGCTGTGGGATTGAGCTGGCCCGATACGCATTCGTAACGACCTCCGTCTTGCTTCCGGAGAAAGAGAAGGTATTGAGGGGTGTCAAGAGATGCGGCTCCTCCAGGGTAGCGCACCGGGAGCCGTTTGGTCAAGAAACGCACGAGCAAGGGTCCGTTATCAGGTACGCGAATTTTTTCATCCCTTACATAGCCAAGATGGCGTACCAACAGGGTCCCTTCCTTTCCTTCGCCCTTTAGCGTGTGAAGAACTTCAAAGGTTGTGACAACGCCTACCAGATACGGCTTTTCTGGGAATCCACTTTCTTCAACCGTCTTCTTGGCTCTTGCTATCACTATCCGATCCGCTGTTTCAAATAGCTTGCTATAAGTCCACGCGTCGGTTTCCGTCTTGGATGGCGACATCGGAATCGTGAGAACGACACAACATATCCACATGGGATTCACCTCTTGCGCTGGCGCCGTACAAAGCCACGAGGCCCGGGTTTGTACGGTCTTCAATTGATTGGTACACGTTTGAGCTGGCTGGTACGCGTTCGGCGTCGTGTTATTCTGTTGATTCTTTTCGCTTGGCAAGGATCGTCATGTCCTGCTCCCCTTTGTCTGGTCCATGTGTTATGAGAGTCCGGTAGTGGCTTAAGACTGTGTTGATTTCTTACGTCTGGCGAGAATCGCCAGCCGACACGCTTCAAAGCCTGCTTCCCAGCCATCAACGACGATTCCATAATGGCCAGGCACCGGGCGATCAGCTTTCTCGTCAGCCGGATCAAACCATCCTTTTTGGACATAGAGCACACAATCTTTCCATCCCGATCTATATCCCATGACGTACAACCCGCGACCATTCGCATCGTGCTTAGTCCCGTCTTTATCGGTTACTACCATCGCTTCTGGTACGTCGGCAGGAACGGGAATATCCGGCATCGGCCCTGCTAAATCTGGAATGGTAAACGACGCACACCCAACAAAGCACGACGCGATGATGGCAAAGGCCAACAATCTCATGGCATCAGTCCGGAACAACCCACCGTTGCACTCCCGTCAATAGCATCATATACGCAGTTGGTCATGCCTCACCCTTGCCAGGTCGGAGAAGTTGTACGCACGCTCCCATTATCATGGCGATAAAAGCGGCGCCAATGCCAAAGCAAAACGGTGCGAGAACAAGCAGAGGTTCACCCCGCGCGGCATTTATCAACACAACAAAGAAAACGTACGCAAAAGCCGCAACTCCGATGGTTGAACACACGGTCCAGAAACGGCGCGTCAGCAGATGCGAGACTGTACTGGCAATGGCCACTACCCAGGCGCATATTAATAGTTCGAGCACTACCAGCCTTTCGGCATCCCGGCTTTGGTACGCATTTCAACTTGCAGCGTGAGTCGAAGCGAACTAGTAACCGGAATCAAAAGGAATCGATAACAACCAAACTACAAACGCTACGAACGCGACGACCGGCGCCATCAAGAGATAGATCCAAAGCCTGCGCATGGCTGCCAAACTCCACAGATGATCTGTCACCTTAGTTGGCCGAGTAAGGAATTACTTCGGGATGGATGATAGCACCGCGACAACGGATGCAATGGCCATGAGAAACCAAACGCCGCATCCTACCCACTGCTGTGCGCCGTGCGCCTGTAACAATATCCAGAGCGCGAGCGCTGTAAGGGCGGCTCCGTACGCACAAAATTGGAGTTCTACAGCATAAGGGTAGGAATATGCCTCGTTACCCTCGCGACTCAAGACGACCCGACCGATCGCCCCAGCAGCGAAGAACGCGAGGCTTATCACCCATAACCGCAGTCGATGCGACTTTTTGTCGGCGAGCATCTCTACACACTTTTCAAGAAGTCTTTTCTAAAGCAGCCACTTTTTCGCTTTCACCGCATTAACGAGGTCCCCTACTGAAATGGGGGTAACGCCCGCCGCCCGATGCAAATCTCCCAATACCAGCCACCGGATCATGCCGATGATAATCAGAGGCGGAAACCACATTCCCTCCGGACCAAAGTGTTTCGCCGGGGAGAAGTCGCTGAGATCAACCTCAAACTGCTGTCCAAATGCTTCAATAAACTCCCATCCGTCGGCCCCATCCATGCCGATGTCCCTGAACAGCGTTGTCTCAAGCGTCAGACGGTTGTAATCGTAGCCGGCTTCACTTGAAACAAATTCCTTGACTCTCATTTCGATTTCATCGGTCATAAAAGCGATTGTTACCAGACCGCGCGTCACGCCGCAACCCGTCCGTACAAATCCGCCAACGTCCAGGGTCGCAACGTAATCCTAGCCGCCATCGCTGGCGTCCTGCCGAGCGACCAAGAACGGTGCCAAACGCCGCCCCGTACAAAACGTACCGCTACCCAAAATCTCCATCCCGGCGGCAAGTTGCAGTCCGTAATGTATTAGAGTAACATAGTGGGACGCGCGGTGTGTGCTCGGAGGGGGAGTGGTTGGCCCGCCCAGGCCGTTATGACTCGTTTGCCCGTCTGAAATCTCTGTCGATACACGTCGCGGCTCAACGCCTGTCTTTTGGTCGGTAACGCATTTCTTGGCCGATGCGCGTGGGCGCATGAACGGTCACGGTACTCGCCCGGCAGTGGAGAAGCTGTTATGCAGAATCGGTTGTGGCGGTCCGCGCTTCAAAATCGCAGTCTTCCTCGAATCGAGGAGCTCGAGGGACGTTTACTTCTCGCGAACTATTTCGTCCATCCCCTTGGGAGCGACTCCAATCCCGGAACGGGGCGGCGTCCAACTCAGGCGTGGCAAACCATCGGTAAGGTAAACGGTGCGAACTTGAACGCCGGCGACTCGGTTTTCTTCTTCGCCGGGGCAACGTTCACGGGGAATCTCTTCCTCAATGCCCTCGACACTGCCTCGCCGACCAACCCCCTCACCATAACCAGTTACGGTCCGGGCCGGGCCACCATTTCGTCCGGGAACAGCGCGGCCATATTCGCCTCGACGGTTGAGGGCATCAATATCACCAACCTCATCATGGTTGGCTCCGGCATGTTCAACAATTCGAGCACCGGCGTGCACTTTCTGAATCCGAAAACCGATGGGACCATGTTGCGGCACTTCCACGTCAATAACGTCGAAGTCAGCGGCTACGGGTCCACGGGAATGCTCTTTGAATCCGCGTACGGCAACGGCTACATGCAGGACATCCGCGTTACCAACTCGGTCTTCCACCACAACCTCAACGGCGGCATCCAGACCATCGGCCCGGGCGGCGCCAGCACGGGCGTTTTCTATCGCACGATTTTCGACGTTTACATCGCCTACGTCACCATCTACGACAATGCCGGCGTCACCCTGGGCGGCGTTGACGGCGCCTTGGTCGAGCGATCCGTGTCGTACAACACGACCGACTTCGGGAGCCTGGTGGGCGGCGGCTTCGTGGTCTACAACTCGAGCAACGTGGTTTTGCAGCACAACGAGGCTTACAATGTGAAATCGCCCGGCATCGAAGGGGCCGGCTTCGCGCTCGACTGGGACACCGTGAATTGCGTTCTGCAATACAATTATTCCCACGATAACGACGGCGCGGGCTTCGTCTTGTTCGGTTCTCCCGGATTTGGACTACCCGACTCGTTTGGAAATACCATTCGCTTCAATGTGAGTGAAAACGACGCTCGGGTGAATACCTACGCCGGCATCACGGTGTATTTGGGCGTCTACAACGCCGAGATTTACAACAACACGGTGTTCATGGAGCCCCGTCCGGGCGTCGCCTATAGCGCCTTCCAGCTTTGGGAGTGGTCCGGCGCCAGTCTCCATATCCGTAACAACATCTTCTCAACGACCGGTGGCGTTCCCCTCGTCGTGGTATTCACGCCGACTGGTTCCGGATTTGATTTGGTCTTCCAAGGGAACAATTACTATTCGAGCGGCGCTCCGTTCACTATCTACTACGAGGATGCCCCGTACTCCAGTTTGGCGGCGTGGCGCGTGGCCACCAATCAGGAAAAGCTCAACAACACACCAACGGGAAGCAGCGTCGATCCGCAATTGAAGAATCCCGGCAACGGCGGCACGATCGGCAACCCGGACCTGTTGGAAACGATGACGGCCTACCAACTCAAACCGACATCGCCGTTGAAGAACAGCGGGTTGAACCTGCTAGCGCTCTTTGGATTGGACCCGGGGCCTGAGGACTTCTTCGGCAATCCGTTCCCGCACGGCGCCGAGTATTCCGTCGGCGCTCACGACTTGGCGTAAATCGCATTAAGTCATGGAGGGATGGCGCCGCAGTGAAATACGTATTCGCGGTTGCGGCTATTTCGGGCGCATAAGACGGCAATGTCGTCGTGTTTCACGTCCGTCCGCTTCACCTTCATGTCCCACCCGGAATGCAGTGCGGCAGGATTGTGAAAATACTCGGCGATCTCCGGCCAATCTCGGTCTGGCACGCATCGTTGAATCACCTTGCCATCGACCGATAGCTCCACGGTTGAGATCGAACCGTTTTCGTTGAAGTGGTCGGTTGCGCAACCCGCCAAATGTATGTCGCCATTTTCCATTGGCGTGCAAGTGTACAAGTTGGCGAACGGCAGGTAATCAAACTTGAGCGGTGTCGTCCAGCCGCTCGGCCGATTCGTCACCAAATACACATCTTGGAAGAAATCCAGACCGGCCTTAATCCGCTGAATGCACGAGTTCGGTGCGCCCACTGAATTCAAGATTTCCCGCAAGCGCGATTCCTCGACGTAGGTTCCGCCGAATTCCGCCGCCGGCAGTTGTGAATCGTAGCTTCCCGGCCGGAAGAATAACGTTGAATCGTCGGGACGCAATTCCGGTGCAAGCAAGGCGATGTCGTGAACGCTGAAGACGAGAAGTCCGCCCGGCCGCAAAATACTATAGAGCCGTTTCAGCCAACTCGCAAACGTCGATTCGGGCGCATGCGTAAAGAACGATGACGCCAGAACGCAGTCGAAACGATGTTCGTCGCAGAACTCGTCAGGGTTCGTGACCGAGAGGATGCCATTTACACCAAGGTAGCCGCGCTGAAACTCGACCGCGCGACCATAAATATCGGAACCCCAGATGCGATCCGGCGACAGGGCCTGGAGCAGGAATCGGGTAAATCGCCCGTAACCGCAGGCAAAATCGAGGAGCGATTTGATTTCTCTGACAGAACCGAAATGCCATTCGAGGATTTGAATTACGGTGTCGTAGATGTTCAGACCCGTGCGATAGTACTCAACCAGGGCGCGCTCGGCGTTACCTCCACATTCCGCCAGGCTGTGTGCGTACATTTGGTCGCCGGCACAGATGCCGAGCCGGAGCTTTTCGGCATCCAGTCTTTTCGCAGCGAGGTAGTCCCTGATGGCTTTGGTGGGCGTGGTGGATTCGGCAACGAGGTGCATTGCAAACGCCTTGTCGGTCAGGGAATGAAAACTGCCGCGCAAATGAATCCAATTGGACGGTGCGCGCGTACTTATTCTAGCGTGCCTTGGGACACAGGGCTCTTAACGTTGCCAAGATGCGGACTCAGCCTGCGCCGTGCTGGCCGGGGTGCGGAAGTCACGTAGCATAAGTCCGTGCTGAATATTGATTTCGGTGCGGGACCGGGTTGGTATGGAAAGGTCGGACGTCGATTTGGTTCAAGCCATGGCGGCCGGCGATCGCGATGCGTTTGCCGAGCTGTACGACCGCTATGCGCACCGCGTTTTCGCATTGATCTTACGTTGGGTGAATTCCCGGGCCGATGCGGAAGATGTTCTTCAAGAGACCTTTTGGCAGATCTGGACGCAAGCCAGCCGTTATGACCCCACGCGTGCCCCGCCGACGGGCTGGGTCTTCTTGATTGCCCGCTCTCGTGCATTAGACGTATTGCGCCGCCGCCGCCCGGAGACGGGCACTGCGGCCGTGCAGACACCTGTTGCCGTCTCGAACCCGAGTTTGGCGGCCGAATGCGATGAATCGGCGGAGCGTGTGAACGGGGCCTTGCGTACGCTGCCGGCGGAGCAGCGGTCGGCCGTATGCCTGGCATTCTTGGACGGGCTGACTCACGAACAAGTAGCATGCCGCCAGGGTGTGCCGTTAGGTACGGTGAAGACGCGAATCCGACTGGGAATGCGCCGGTTGCGCGACCTCTTATGTACTGAACCTGAGTATCTTTCGAGTAGCTAATGCCGTGAACATGCACGAACGGTTTCCTGAAGGTTCTGCCGAGTGGGTCGCACTTTACGCTGCCGGTGCGTTGACCGGCGACCAATGTCGAGAGTTCGAGGCACACATGGCCGGGTGCGACGAATGTCATGCCGAGTTGGAACGCCTTGGCGTGGTAGTGACCTCCTTGAGCGAGGCGATTCCGCCGGTGACGCCGCCGTCTCACATTCGCGAGACGTTGCTGCAACGGATCGATGGTACGAGCGGCTCGAAAGAATCGCCCCTCCGGCGACATTTGAATGTTGCGTCCGCCGCGGCGCCGGGGTTGTTTGTAAGCCGGGCAGCAGAGGGCGAATGGAAACCCACGGATGTTCCCGGCGTGAGCTTGCGGGTGCTCTTCGTCGACACGCCGAGGAATGAATTCACCGCCCTGGTGCGAATGACGCCCGGCTCGGCGTATCCAAGGCACGTCCACAGCGGTGCCGAGCAATGCTTGGTGCTGGAAGGTGATTTACACGTCGAAGACGATGTGTTCGGTCCCGGCGACTATCAGCGTTCCGAAGTCGGCAGCCTCCACGGCATCCAGCGTACCGAGCGCGGGTGTCTCCTCCTCATCACGTCGTCACTCACCGACGAGTTCGTGTAATCCCCCAACGGCTTGAGGGCCAAGCTTGCCGTGTAAACGGAAGCCTGACCCTCTTCGTTAGCACCGTTGATCTCAATCGACAAAATGTCACAGAAGGCCGTCGAGCAGTGCCTGTTCGATTGCATTGATCTCCAAGGCTCGGGCAAGCCGCCGGGAAGTGCTGTCAATTTCCGTGTTCTTATCTGGCGTGTCCGATGCGGTGCCGTCGGCCGCTTGCTTCTCGTCTGCAAGATTGGACGGCGTGGGCGCACCGAGTTTGATATCGGCCGCCTTACCTGCCTGCCGGGCCGTGGCCAAGACGTCCGGATTGCTGCGACCTGCGGGCATGACGGCAATGTCGCGCAGCACAATGTACTGTCCGATATCACCAACTAGCGTGGCGGCGCCCGTCGTCAAATTGATCGTGTAGAGACGCGATCCCGTGGACCCTGTATCAAACGATGCGTAGGCGATGTTGTCGGCGGTGATGTCAAAACCCGTGAGCTGATTGACGTTCACGCCTAATGGCCCTACGGTGGTTAACACGCCGTCGTTCGGGGGACTCTGAATGACCAGCGTGTTTTGCTGTGAATCGATGTCATAAAGTGTCGTCGATGTTGTACCGTTGAAGTTGTTCGTGTAGGCCGCACTCACAATGTTCGGGTTCTTTCCGGTGTTGGCATCGGTTGCGGCATACGTAAGGGCCATGTCGTTAAAGGCAACGAGACCGGTGTCCGGGTGGACACGAAGATTCTGATCGGCGTCGCTGACGATGCGAATCCGGTCCACCACCGGATTGAAGTCGATCCCGAAGTGCTTACCGCTCAGCGGCGGGCTAAACATTCCCGGACCGACGCGCATGGCCATTCCGGTCCCCAGATTGACCTTGTAGACTGCGTTAGCCGTGTCGCTCAACGCATAAAGTTCACCGGTCGCCGCACGAAAATCAATATCGGAGAACTCAATGCGTTCCGGCACTCCGCCGATCCGCTTCGCGCCGGTGATGACTCCCGGCGCGGCGCTGTCAAACGTGACAAGCAAGTTTCCCGCGGCCAGCCCATAAACCGTACTGAGGACACGCCGGTCTTCCAGCGGTTCTAATTTTGGCGCAAAGGCGTTTGCCGCAGATTTGCGCACCGTTCCCGATGTGAACTCTCGCCATCTCGATTTCCTCCTCCAAGTCAGTAAAGATGTGCTCTCACGCGGGCGACAAGAAGGTTACGGTCGGTCCGCGAATTTGGATTCATGAGATTCGCGAATTTTTCGTGCCGGCGAGTGGCGTTGTGTTCCCGTCACCAAAAGGAGTAACCATGCCGTTGCATTTCGTTGATAATGAATGACATGCGCCAAATTTAAAAAACTCGTGAAAGATCGAGCGGCAAACGCAGAGGAACCTATAGCGACGGCGGGGCAACGAATGGAGCCGACAACCCGGCGCAGTCTAGTGCTGCGTCTTCGAGACGCGGGTGATCACCAGGCATGGTCGGAGTTCGTCGAGATTTACGAGCCGCTCGTGTATCGCATCGCGCGTGGCCGCGGGTTACAGGATGCCGATGCCCATGACGTGTGCCAGGAAGTATTCCACGCCGTCAGCAGCGCCGTGGAGCGATGGGCCCCCGACCCGGCGAAGGGAAGCTTTCGCGGCTGGCTGTTCCGAATCGCGCGAAATCTCCTCGTCGACTTCATTGCGGCGAGGCGACGACATCCTTGCGGCACAGGACGCTCGAGCATTCAGGCCGTTATGGAAGCCCGGCCGGTGTCGGATGAATACGCCGAGGCCGAGTTCGAGACTGAATTCAAGCGGCGGGCGTTTCGCTGGGCGGCGGAGCAAGTGCGATCGGAATTCACGAGCACGACATGGCAAGCGTTTTGGCGGACCGGCGTCGACAATTGCGCGATCGCGGAAGTTGCCCAGGAGCTGGGACTTTCGGAAGGCGCGATTTACATCGCCCGCAGCCGGGTATTGGCGCGGCTGCGCGAGCGCGTGCAACAATTGACCGATGACACCGGTCTCTGTTGGACAAAGGAGGAACCCGGGCGTGCGCCGGAATCACTGTGACCCCGAACGTCTGGACTCGTTTCTCAACAACCGACTTTCGGGTCTCTTGCAAGAGGACGTGGAGTCGCATCTGATGCACTGCGGCCAATGCCGGAGCACGTTGGATAATCTTGCCGGCGGGAAACGCTGGTGGGACGAAGTCCATCGATACCTTTCTCCGGGCCACGATGCGCCGGCGGCACAAACGTCCGATCCAGATGGACCGGCTTCGAACTCCGCCATCGATCTGGATTTTCTCAAGCCTTCTGAGAATGCGACATCCCTTGGCCGACTGGGTGGATGGGAAATCCTCGATGTCCTTGGTCAAGGTGGAATGGGAATTGTCTTGAAAGCGCTCGATCCGGCGTTGAATCGGATCGTGGCTATCAAGGTCCTGGCCGCCGAGCATGCCGCTCGCGGCCCGGCCCGGAAGCGATTCGTGCGCGAAGCCCAGGCAGCGGCGGCAGTCGTTCACGATCACGTGGTTCAGGTTCATGCCGTCGACCCGGACGCCACCCCGCCGTACCTGGTAATGGCGTTCGTGGCGGGACAATCGCTCCAGCAACGGATCGATCGCACCGGGCCGCTCGAAACCAAAGAAATTCTCCGCATCGGCAGCCAGACGGCCGCAGGTCTTGCCGCGGCTCATGCCCAGGGTCTCGTACACCGCGATATCAAGCCCGCCAACATCATGCTCGAGAACGGCATCGAGCGCGTGCGGATCACCGACTTCGGCTTGGCGCGCGCTATCGACGATGCCAGCGTGACGCAGAACGGAATGGTCGCCGGCACGCCGCAGTACATGGCGCCGGAACAAGCGCGCGGCGAAATCGTCGATCAACGAGCAGACCTCTTCGCGTTGGGTAGCGTCATGTACACCATGGCGACGGCGCGGGCACCCTTCCAGGGCGACTGTGGCCTCACGGTGATTCGCCAGGTCTGCGATGTGGAACCCACACCGATTCGTGCGATCAATCCCGATGTGCCCGCATGGCTCGAAGGCATTGTCCGAAAGCTCCATGAAAAGGAACCGGAACAACGATTTCAGTCCGCCTCCGAAGTGGCCCAGCTTCTGGAGAGCTGCCTAGCACACGTGCAGGATCCTCGTTCCCATCGGCTCCCGGTGGCTGCACAGGTGTTAGGTAAAGAAGTCGACCGCGACGCTTCACCCGGCTTCGGTCGGACCGGCTGGATCGCGGCAGCGCTTCTTCTGTTGTCGATTGGCGCGGGGACATGGTACGCAGTGAAACACTGGGCCGGCGCGCACACGATCAGCCGCGAAACCGACGCTTCGGCGGCTGTACGGCTTGAACCCGCCGAGTTTATGTCCTTGGAACCCGACTTTCAGAGGACCTCCACCGCCGCACGTAACCGATTGTGGACACTCCAGGGATCGTTGGAACCTATGCAGCAAACGGGAAACCAATGGGATTTCGCCGTAAACGTGGCGCGTCGTCGCCTGCATGCGTTCCGCGCGGAAATGACTTCGCCCACGATGCTTCAAGGAGATCCGGTGAGCGCGGAGCTAAATCAGATGCGTCGGCGGTTGGAGTCTATTCGTTCACAAGAAGGCTTTTAGGTGTTTGTTAACCAATTACATGCCAAAGGAGAGATTTCCATGTTCAAAGCGCGTTTCGTGACCGTGGCGCTCGCCGGGATCGGTGTCCTGACCTGCGCTGCAGTTGTGGCCCAACAGCCGGCGGCAAACCTGACCCCCTCGAGTTTCCAGGGCGACCCGTACGGCGTGACAACCTACAGGTCTGGCCAAGGGGGCACCTATCAATCGGAAACCCATACCTTGGCTCAACAATACGCCAAAGCAACCAAGGCCGAGGACAAACAGGAAATTCGCAAGAAGCTGTCGGAAGCTCTTGTCAAACAATTTGACGCCAATGTGGAACATCAACAAAAGGAACTCGTCGACCTCGAAAAGCAAATTGCCGATCTGCGGGCCCTATTGAAGAGACGCCAGGATGCGAAGAGTACGATCGTCGAGCGCCGCTTGGAGCAAATCATCCAGGAGGCCGAAGGGCTAGGCTGGACAGCGCCTGGAACGGCAGCGCCCCGCGGAATGATGGGTGGATTCAGTCGGCCGGCGACGATCCCAGCGCCCGTTGCAAATCCGCCTAGGAGCTCGGAAGCAGCGCGCTAAACCTCGTCTGTTCGCCAAGCCCACGGGTTGCAACCCGTGGGCTTTGCTGTTTCAAACTCACCTGCCAAACCTCTCACGTCAAATTGACTTCCTTTGTCGCGAAACTGCGCCCATCGTCTTATTGACGAGTCCCGCGTCAATCTGATAAACAGAATCGAGTGGTTTTGGTCGCTCATGAAAAAGGAGCGTCGAACGTGCTGCGCTATTCACATCCATCACCAGCCCGGAGCGCGAGCGACGGCTTCACGACGTCCGGTCGCTGGCGCTCCCGGCTGGTAACAAGTGTGTTGACGTTGTGCCAACGGATGACACCGTCAACAAACGTGGATAACTGGGATGCAGCTAAAGCGAGGATTTGTAACGTCGTTCGCGATTTGGGTTTGCGCTCGTTTCGTTGGCAAAACACCGCGTCGACCGGGATCCGAAAAGTCAGGATTGCCAGCGACTTAGGGCTTTCGGTTCGGGCGACGGGCGAGATTCTGACACACCGATGTCATCCAACGGCACTATATGACGTGGCGGCGAAGTACACTGGAAATCCCCGACTGTGGATACGATTGCTAATGACGTTCGTTGTGCTGGGCCTCACCGCGCCGGCCACCGTCGCCGCCGACCTAAAGGCGGGTGCAGCCAAGGTGGACATCACTCCGCCCATCGGTTTTCCCATGTGGGGTTACGGCGCTCGGCATGACACACCAAGTGACGGCGTGCTCGATCCACTCCACGCCAGAGCTTTGGTCCTTGCGGTCGGCGATACCAAAATGGCTATCGTCTCATTGGACCTCGGCCGCGCGCCCACGCGAGATTCGACGGCTGCCATCCGGGCGAAGGTGAAAGATGCCGGGATCGCGACGATTTTTCTCGTGGCCTCACATACGCACCACGGGCCGGTGCTCGAGTTGTCCAACTGGCCTCGTGCCGGAAAAACCTACAACGCCCAGCTCGAAGAAAAGCTAATTGGGGTGATCCTCGAAGCCAATCGTTCGCTGCGGCCGGCCCGGCTTGGGATCGCATCGAATGAGGCGCCGTTCAATCGCAACCGTCATTCCAAACTGGACGAAAGACCCGTGGACCGAGAATTGCTAGTGATGCGGATCGAGGACTTGGATGGCAAACCGATCGTACATGCGGTGAACTTCGCGGCCCATCCAACGATGCATTCCTTCACGATCAACAAGTTTTCCGCGGATTTTCCGGCGCCTTGGCGACTTTCGTGGAAAATGAGACGAATGGAGCGCCTTGTCTTTTTCTGCAAGGCGCGGCCGGCGACCTATCGGCCAACCCCGGACCGGAGCGCGGGCCGGAAAAGTTCGGCCAGGCGTTCGGTCGCGACATCCTGACGATCTCAACCAACATACGTTGCGAAGGCCTTCGTGTGGGATCGTTGCAATCGCGTGAGGATGACTTCCGATTCAACAGCCGGATCGATTTCACGAACATCTTTGTCCGCGAGGCATTCATCCGTGCCTTTTTCAAGGAATTGGTGGATTTCTACATGAAGGAATACCGCGACGGTGTTCGACCGCACTTGACCACGGCGCTATTGGACGGCCGAATCGGGTTTGTCGGCGTATCCGGTGAGTTTTTCTGCGCTCACTCAGTCAATCTCAAACGACGGGCACGACTCGATCACCTGTTCTTCTTTGGATACTGCAACGACTATCAACAGTACTTTCCTACTATCGAAGCCACGGCCGAGGGTGGCTATGGCGCCGACGCCCAGGTATCGCCCGTCGAAGTCGGCGCCGGCGAGCGCATGATGGATCAGGCCTTGATGAACTTGTTTCGGATGCGCGGCCGAATCGCCGACATGAAGGTTGCCCCGAAGTGAAGGTCATGTAATGGAATTCTCAACGCATTGGAGCACATCGACCCAGCCTTCATAGGTAGCCTTGGCTTTCTTCGCATCCGGCATTTGCGTGTGCGTGATCACAATCTCGGTTTGTTGGCCGCGGGCAATGAGGTCGATGGCTGTTAATGACGTTTCCTCATCCTCTCCGCCGTCGGTGCGAAAATGAAATGTATGAACCAGCCGTTCGTTCAGCCGAACCTCATGAAATACGCCGTCGAAATGCCAGTTTTCGCCGGTCTTTTTGTTACGGATATGCTGTCGCCAGTTGCCGCCCACGCGGCAATCGAGCTCGATCGAAACGGTTTCGTATTCGCTGCCCCAACTCCAACGAGACGCGAAGGCGGAGTCCGTCCATGCCTTGAAAACAATGTGCGTGGGTGCGTTGATGACACGTCGGACGACACAAGAGGTGTCTGTGATGCTCATGGGTCTATTTCTCCTTGGATGGTGATTCAGCGAGGTACTCTTCCAGTGCATCCAGCCGGGCATTCCAATAGCTCCGGCAACTATCGAGCCAGCCGATGGACACGGCGAGCGCTTCGGGTTTCAGTCGACAGAGTCTCTGGCGTCCCAGTTTTCGCCGTGCAATCAGGCCCGCTTTTTCCAGGACGTCCAAGTGCTTCGTCACCGCGGGCTGCGAGATTTCGAATAGGCGCACCAGTTCCATCACCGGCAGATCGCGCTGTGCTAGTTTTTCGACGATGCAGGCCCGGGTTGCATCGGCCAGGGCGTGGAACACGCGGCTTGTCTTGGTCCGCTTATATATAACCATATGGTTATATATTACCAGCGAAATCGGTTGCGTCAAGTGGCCGAGGCCCTTAGTCGCGAGGTCGAGTTGCTCGGATCAACACCGTTGTGTTCCAAAGGACGTCCGGCGCCGGGTGAAGCTCGAAAATCGGTCGCCGCGAACTGGTGAGACGCAGTAAGGACCAACAGTAAGCGTTAATCAATGGCGCCAAGAACTCAATGCGTTGGCCGAGGGTGTAGAAATCCGTCTGGTCGAATGTCTGCGGTTTGTCGTCTGATGTGCCGTTCGTGCGATTCGTTTCAGAAGCCTGCCGCAGCCGCCGAATTCTGCCCAATGCCAACTTCGCAATGCGGCGCGGCTTGTACCAACCGATTTGCAGGACCTGGCGAGATCGTTGGCTCATGTTCAAGGTGTTGATCGCCGTGGTATGGGCAGGAAAGCCGGCCGACTGCAGAACGTCGGCCAATTGGCGTCGGTACTGAAAGAACGTGATTCCGTGAGCGACGTCAGGATGTTCATTAGGAAAGGCGACAAATGCCCGACCACCTGGCTTCAGTGCCGCATAGACGTTGGCGAAAAACGCTTGCGGCGATACCACGTGCTCGACGGTGTCGCAGGAGTAAATCAGGTCGTATCGAACGGGCAGCTTCTCGGCGGCCTTTGGTTCGCAAAAATCGAAAACGAACAGTCGAAGCCGCCGACGCGGACCGTTGGCAGAGGCGATGGCGTCACGCACTCGTTGGACGGGACCTTCGGCAATGTCCAGCCCGTGTAGCTCGGATGTCGCGCCGGCCAGCTGAAACAGCGAACTGCCGCTGCCGACGCCGATCTCCAGTGCAACATCCGTTGGCTTGGGGTGAAGATGCTCGAGCAACAGCAGGTCGCGCGGTGAAACCGTCGTCAAGGGGTGAGCAAAATACTGCGGTGATCGTCGCATGTCCGTTTGGAAGTGTCCTGATGCTGAGTCGAAACTTCAGTTTACCGCCAGGCAGCTGAATCGTCCGGCTCATCCGAGCCACGGCCGTCCCGTTCAAGTCTCTATAATCCTAGCGTGTAAACGATACGGCGGGTCGTTCGTAAGAGGCGTTCATGATCTGGGAAGTTGAAATCCAGTCAACCGAGCGAGACTTGGAGCGCCAGCGCGTCGAGGAAGAGTACGCGTTTGTCTGCGCTACTCGAGGAAACGACTTGATCAAGCGCAGCTCGCGTGGATACCTTCTTGAGGGCGACTTGACGCGAGAAGCAGTTGACCGTTTGGTGGATGATCTACTTGTCGATCGACTGGTGGAGACCGCCCGGACATCGGCACTTTCTGAACCGAATGGCGCCGAACAGGACCATCGTTTCACGGTGTTGCTGAAACCCGGAGTTATGGATCCGGTGGCGATGAGCGTTATCGAGGCCGCAAAGGATTTGGGCATCGCGCTCCGTTCGGTCCGTACCTTTCGCCGATACTATGTCGATTCGGCGAATCAAAATGACGAACTTGCCTTGCGAAAAGTTCTGGCGAATGACGCCATTGAACAAGTCGCTGAAGGGCGACTAACGCTCGACCACCTGGGACTCGGCGGCAAATACGAGTGTCGCGTTGAAACCGTACCGTTGCTAGGCCTCGGCGAGCAAGAACTGGTAGTACTGAGCCAACGCGGCCAGCTCTCACTCAGTGCGGCGGAAATGGCCGCCATCCAGCGGCACTTCGCCGATCAGGGCCGTGACCCGACCGACGTGGAACTGGAAACGTTGGCCCAGACTTGGTCCGAACATTGTTCACACAAGACATTGAAAGGCCGCGTCGACTTTGAGATGCGCGAAGCGAGCGGCGCCATCACGCACCGCCAGTATGCGAATTTGTTGAAGGAGACCATTTTCGCCGCGACGGAAGAGGTTCGACACCGGCTCGGGCCGGACGACTGGTGCGTCAGTGTTTTCGAGGACAACGCCGGCGTGGTCCGGTTTGACGACAACTTCCACGTGTGTTTCAAGGTCGAGACGCATAATCATCCGTCCGCCATCGAGCCTTATGGCGGCGCCAACACAGGACTGGGAGGTGTGATTCGTGATCCATTGGGAACGGGTCTTGGCGCCAAGCCGATTTGCAACACCGATGTCTTCTGCTTCGCGCATCCGGACTGGAAGGCCGCGTTGCCGCCGGGGGTCCTTCATCCGCGCAAAGTGATGAAAGGCGTGGTCTCCGGTGTTCGCGATTACGGAAACCGAATGGGAATACCGACGGTCAATGGCGCGGTCTGTTTCGACGACCGCTACCTGGCCAATCCGCTGGTGTTTTGCGGTACGGTCGGTTTGATACCTGTAAATCGTGCCGTGAAAGCGCCGCGACCCGGCGACTTTATTGTGGTCGTTGGCGGACGGACCGGCCGCGACGGCATTCATGGAGCGACGTTCTCTTCAGTACAGTTGACCGCTGAATCCGAGTCGGTCTCCGGCGGGTCCGTTCAGATTGGAAACGCCATCACAGAGAAGAAACTGCTCGACGTGATCTTGCAAGCACGCGACCGTGGGTTGTATCACGCCATCACGGACTGCGGCGCCGGCGGTTTTAGCTCGGCCGTCGGCGAGATGGGAGAAAAGTTGGGCGCCTCGGTTCATCTCGATCGCGCACCGCTGAAATACGAAGGCCTTTCCTACACCGAAATCTGGATTTCGGAATCTCAGGAACGGATGATCCTTGCGTTGCCGCCGGAATGGTGGCCCGCCTTTGAGACGTTGTGCCGAAGCGAAGACGTGGAGGCAACTGTTCTCGGCTCATTCGAAAACACAGGCCGCCTTCGACTTTTCTATGCGGACACACAGGTCGCCGATCTGAAGATGAAGTTCTTGCATGACGGGCGTCCCGCCATCGTTCGAGAGGCTTCGTGGACTGACGCTGTCCGTGAGACTGGGAAGTCCGAAGTGGCTCAATCCTCGGCGAATCTCAACGATGTGCTCTTGCGGATTCTCGGAAGCCACAATGTCTGCAGCAAAGAGTGGATAATCCGCCAATACGATCATGAAGTGCAAGGCGGCAGCGTACTGAAACCGTTGGTCGGGGCCGCAAATGACGGACCCGGCGATGCCGCGGTGGTTGTTCCCGTACTCGGCTCGAACGTCGGCTTGACCGTCGGTTGCGGCATTAACCCACATTATGGCGATAGCGATCCGTATGCGATGGCGGCTGCGGCGATAGACGAGGCGGTGCGCAACGTCGTCGCCGTCGGGGCCGATCCATCACGAATCGCGCTGCTTGATAATTTCTGTTGGGGAAACACCGAACGGCCGGAGGTGCCTTGGGTCGTTGGTGCGGGCAGCACAAGCGTGCTACGACGTGGCCGTGGCGTACGGCATGCCATTTATCAGTGGCAAAGACAGTCTCAACAACGAATTCCGGGCTGGCGATCTACACATCGTGATTCCGCCGACACTGCTCATAAGTGCGCTTGGCCAAGTTCCCGATATTCGCCGATGCGTGAGCATGGACCTAAAGGAGCCGGGAAGCCATTTATTTCTCCTCGGAGAGACCCGAAACGAAATGAGCGGCTCGCATTATCATCTGGTCACGCGAATGTGCGGCGGAAAACCGCCCACCGTCGATCTGCGTTCGGCACCGCGTGTTTTTCAACAGCTGCACAAAGCCATAACACGTGGTTTGCTCCGCGCCTGCCACGACCTAAGCGAAGGCGGCTTGGCCGTGGCAGTGGCGGAAATGGCGTTTGCGGGAAATGTCGGCGCGGATATCACCGAATTGGCAAACATTGCCCCGAACGAAAGCGAAGACGTGAAGTTGTTTTCCGAGTCGCCCACCCGGTTTGTCGTTGAGGTTACTGCGGAACACGTCGATGCATTTCGGGAATGTGTGCGTGACATACCGCACTTTGCGATCGGTCGAACGTGCCGTGAAGCGCGCTGCGCATCGCCGGGTCGAACGGCGAGTGGGTGATATGGGCATCGCTGGCTGATCTCAAGGCGGCGTGGCAAAAGCCGTTGCAATGGTAGACCAAGCCCACGGATTGCAATCCGTGGGCTTGGCTGACCTGGTTGTTACGGAGGTGGTAACGACGGCGTCATCCGCAGCCGTAGTGTCAGTATGTTGTCACCCGAAGTGAGTGACGGGAGATTGAGATAGCTATTCACCTCGTCGGAGTAGTCGACAAAGAGAAAGCTTCCGCACGCGCTATCCGGAACTGCGTTGACGATTGCTGTGTTGTCGACAATGGTTCCTTCGCCATTAAGAAACGCAGCGGCCCCCGGCTTGTCCGTAGACATGTTGATGCCGACGGGCGGCACCTTGCAGTTGCTATTGTTGAAGCCGGGCGCATCGCTGGTGACATGCAGTTGGAAGCGGGCCTTGGCCGTCATCTTGCCGGTCGCTTCGCTGTACGTGCCACGCAGGTTCGACAGCCAGATAACCGTGCCGGTGACGTTGAAGCCGCTTACAACCGCAGAAACCTGAATCACCGGCAGGTCGGCGTTGTTTACGATCATGGCGCCGTTGGGAAGGATATTGACGTTCTGCAACACATCCGTAGGGGGCTTCTCCGAAGGTTTCGAACAGGTCTTTGAACTTGATTGACGACCCAGGAATGATGCCCAGGGAATGCACCGACCGATCGGGGTCACGAAGCGATGGGCGTGAGAACGGACTATCGCGATCGTCACTGGCGGGCCGTTCATTGACGTCGCCTTTAACAGCATCCGGGATCAAGGGAACAGGTGCGAAGAACCCGTTCGATTTGGGCGTCATCGTTTCGGTGGTTTCCGCGATTCGCTTGATCGCCAAAAGCCTGGAGTCCGCGGCGATTGGCTCGTCGCCGACGATCTCGGATATCGGCATGGCGAAGAGCGCGGAAGTTGACAAAAAGCTGCCCGGCTGCAGCCGCGTCTCCAGCGTTTCCATGGTCGGTCGGTGTTTCCAATCCACTCGAGCGAATCCGGAATGTGATTTTCGCATACGGTGCTCCTTGAGAGAAACGAGGTAGACAACCGCTCAAGAGCGGCCACTGGGAATTGGGAGCTAGTATGCACGCGACAATGTGGAAGTGCAACAAAAAAATAACGGAACTTTATACTTGACAAACCCACTCACCTTTTTTAGACTAGTACTGTCTAGTTGAATCGGAGGTGAGACGATGAACGCAGCTGACATTAACCTAGCAACCCTCAGTCATCTTTTCGTCGATGAAGATGCGGCCCGCGCGTTCATCGAATCCAAGCTCTGGCCAGACGGACCTGTATGTCCGCATTGCGGACTGATGGACGCCTACAAGCTCACCCCTAAGCCCGACTCCGATAAGCCGGTTCGGAAGGGCGTTTACAAGTGCAAAGGATGCCGGAAGCAGTTTACGGTTCGCGTCGGCACGATCTTTGAAGACAGCCATATCCCGTTTTCTAAATGGCTCATGACGCTCCACCTCATGACTTCCAGCAAGAAGGGTGTTAGCGCTCTTCAGATTAGCCGGGAAGTCGGCGTCACGATTAAGTCGGCGTGGTTTCTCTGCCATCGCATCCGTGAAGCGATGCGAGACACTCCCGGCGATACGCCGATGAACGGCACGATTGAAGCCGATGAATGCTACATGGGCGGCAAGCCGCGGCACGGCGGCACGAAAAGCAAACGCGGACGCGGGACCGCTAAGACTCCAGTTGCCGTATTGGTTGAGCGGAACGGAAGCGCCCGCGTGCGTCCGGTTGACCGTGTTACGTCCGAAGAATTGAAGGGGAACATTCGGGTCAACGTGAACCCGTCTGCCAAGATTGTCACCGATGAATTCTATTCCTATCGCGGGATCGGCCGCGAATTTAGCGGCGGGCACAGCGTTGTCAAGCACACGGCTAAAGAGTACGTGAACATCGACGGCGAACACACGAACACGGCTGAGAGCTTTATCGCACTCTTGAAGCGTGGTCACTTCGGTGTATTCCGTTCGATGTCCAAGCAGCACTTGCATCGCTATTGCGATGAATTCGAGTTTCGTTGGAACCACCGCAAAGTTACAGACGGCGAACGGATGATAGCCGCCGTTGTTGGCGCGGATGGCAAGCGCCTGATGTACCGGCAAGCTAGTGCGTAGGCAGCGACACGAGGACTGAATGAGCAAGAAGAGCAAAAGGTATCTCTTCACAGATACGCCAGACGATCTGTCGGAGATATTAGACCAAGTATTCAAAGGGGACGACAGGACCACGGTCATCGTGGGAAGTGCATTCATCAACGACATACTGGAACAATTGTTGCGATTCCATTTCACACAAGCACGAAGCCATGCGCTAGAGAAGTTCCCCGAATCAAAGGGGAAAGTTGAAAAAGCGTTTGCAACCCTAAACCACGATTTGTTTGCTCCTGAACGACCACTAGGTTCATTCAAGGCAAAAATCGATCTATGTTTCGCCATCGGTCTCGTCGGTTTTCGTGGATTTTCAGACTTGTCCACGATACGAAGCGTGCGAAACCTGTTCGCGCATCCAATTCTTGATCTTGAGCTGAAAAAGGCGATTTCTTTTGCTACTCCAGAAGTCATCCGGTTGTGTAAAGGATTCACAAACGTAATCACCGAACTTTCACAGGACAAAACACCTCGTGGTTTATTCACCGTTGCGTGCATAATGTACAGTTCGGCCCTTCATATCCCGGTTAGACAACGCACTAAACTGATAGAGCACGGGTATCAAGTAGTTCCATGATCGTTACCAGTGATCAAGTTCCTTTGTGGCGATGGCATCCGCAACGAGATATGCAACTACTTTTGCTTCCCTGGACAGTTTTGGCCAAAACTCCTGCACTTCTAGAGGGATGTAGTGCGTCCAGTCGTCCCAAGAACTCTCCAGCCAATTCGGACTATCAATCTCTCGAAGAGTATCTGCGTCGATGTTACCTTCCACAATGAGGTCTGCCATGAATCAACCTCCAAAACACAAACCCGGCCCACACGAACAACTGCACTCACTTCATCCGCTTACGTTCGGGCAGGCACTAGGACGACTCTTAGTCGCTAAGCCATCTCCCAAAAACAAACGCACGCCTCGAAAAAATAAGCACAAATAACCGGACTGTCGATCCGCACTCAGGTTACAAAATCCCCGTTGGGTTTGGTCAAATATAAAGTTCCGAAAAATAATTGCCAAAATGATAGCGTGTTTGCCGTCACGGTTCTGGCGGCCGTATACGCAGCTGAATGGTCGGGTTGTTCATACCCAGGATGGTTAGAAAAACCTGTTTTTTCCGGCAATTCTCGTTGACAATTGACCCCATCCTCTCTAACCTTCTCCCGTACTGTGGCTCTTTTGGTTTAGCTAACGGAGGATGCGCTAATGGCGGCAAAAGGACGAACGAAGTCGGAAATGTATCAGGTGTTGGCACAAAAGACCGGCCTGACACGCAAGCAAATCTCGTCGGTCGTCGACGAACTCATTAACATGGTGAAGGTCGATCTCGGCAAGAAGGGTCCCGGCATCTTCACGTTGCCCGGGCTGCTGAAGATCAAGCGCATCACAAAACCCGCCACGAAGGCCCGAACGATGGCGAATCCGTTTAAGCCGGGCGAGATGATGACCGTGAAGGCGAAGCCTGCTCGCAACGTGGTCAAGGCCCAGGCGCTCAAGAGCCTCAAAGACACCGTCAAGTAACGCTCGATTTCTACCCAAGGAAGGAAGCGGCAGCCGCGGCCGATCTGGGGGCCGTGCTGCCGCTTTCTGCGCCTTACCACCCATCGCGCCCGTGCACTCATCTAGTCATGTTGCGACAGTCCCGTTAAGCTGAAAATCGCGGTAGCTTCGTCGATCTCCTGAACAAGCGTACCAAAACTAACGATGAGCCAAGGCCATACCAACCTGGGCAACGGTCGCGTCGACGCCTTGGAACAGCGTGTCCATCGCCTCGAGGACGCGGTGGCAGCCGTTCAAGATACGCGTCAGCTGGAAGACCGCGTCGTGGAACGCGTCGCCGACCGAGTTCGCCGTTCGCTTCCTTCGCCAGGCGACAGTGCGAGTAAAGTCACCGTCGAGATGCGTCGTCCGATGGTTCCCAGCGCGCGCCCCGCCCTTTCGCATCTTGAACCGCCTTCAAATGGGACGCACACCTGGCTCTTGCTCGACATATTTCAGGACGCGAGAGCGATCTTGCGGATGTTCTTCGATCATCGCTATCGTACCAGCCGTTGGGTGGGTTTGATCACCGTTGCGGTGGGCGTGGTCGTCGCCACCTCTTGGTACGTTCGACTCCCCATTCCGATTCTCGGAACGCTGATCAATATGATCGTCGACGTGGCGCTCCTATTCGTGCTTTTCAAAGTGCTGACCCGCGAGGCGCGTCGCTATCGCGCGACCATCCACGACTGAGTCGAAAAATGATCCGTCTAGGTGTAAATATTGATCACGTGGCGACCGTACGCCAAGCCCGACGGGCCACCGAACCGGAGCCCGTTGCGGCGGCGGTGCTCGCGCTTTCAGGCGGCGCCGATGGAATCACGATTCATTTGCGCGAAGATCGACGTCACATCCAAGACCGAGACGTTTACTTGTTGCGCCAAGTGGTCACGCAACGCTTGAACTTGGAACTGGCCGCCGTGACGGAGATCGTCGACATCGCAGGCAAGGTGAAACCGGACGAAGCTACTCTGGTTCCGGAGCGCCGCGAGGAAATTACGACCGAAGGCGGCCTCGATGTCGTCAAAAACAGAGAGCCGGTGTTCCGCGCGATCGACAAGCTGAAGTCCGCCGGCATCGACGTGTCGTTATTCATCGACCCCGACATGCGACAAGTGGAAACGGCTGCCAAGCTTGGGGCCAAAGCAGTGGAACTCCAAACGGCCCGGTATTCAGAAGCGCGAACCGAGTCGGATCGTCTCCGAGAATTGACGCACCTTATCGAGGCAACAGCCGGCGCCAAGCAGCACGGGTTAGCCGTGCACATGGGACACGGCCTCAATTATCACAATGTGCAAGCGGTCAGTCGAATCCAGGGCGTCGAGGAACTCAACATCGGACACAGCATCGTTTCCCGCGCAGTCCTGGTAGGCATGGATCGTGCTGTGCGAGAAATGAAAGAAGCCATCCGGCTTGCGACCGCGACATCCGGCTAGGTCTTGGCGGTATTTGAGAAGGTGGCGGCTGATTCACGAAGTTCGGCCAGGCTCACCGTCGCGGTTCCAACCTTTCCGACGACAATGCCTGCGGCCCAGTTCGCCAGGTGCGTCGCTTGTTCGAGTGTGGCGCCGGCGGCCAATGCGACTGCCAGCGTTCCCACTACAGTGTCGCCGGCGCCGGTTACATCGAAAACGTTGTGAGCCACGGTCGGAATATGCACCGGTGCGTTCCCCGTTCGAAACAAGGACATTCCATGGGCACCGCGGGTAAGAAGCACGGCTGAGCCTTCCAAGAGCGCCGCGAGCTTGTGCCCGATGTCCATCAAGCTGCTTTCGTTCGTGATTTCCTGTTTCGTTACGCGCTCGGCCTCATGGATGTTCGGCTTGACCACCGTCGCGCCGCGGTACTTGGTGTAATCGGCGCCCTTCGGATCGACGACAATAGGCGTTTGGTGTTGTCCGGCGAGTCGAATCAGGTGTTCCGCAAGGCGCTGAGAAACGACTCCCTTCGCATAATCGGAAATGACGCAAGCGCCGGCGTTGGGCACTTCCCCTTCCAGCCAGGCAACGACGCGGTCCTCGTCGCCGGCGGCTGTTGCCGTGCGAACCTCGGCGTCGAGCCGAACGACTTGCTGGTTGTGGGCGATGATGCGGGTCTTGGTCGTAGTCTGGCGTCCCGTACATGCGAGAATTCCATCCGCATTGACGCCGGAATGTCGCAGCGCCGAAGTCAAGCACTCGGCATGCAGGTCGAGGCCGACGATTCCGCAAAGGTGGGCATCACCGCCAAGACTCACGACGTTCGCCGCTGTATTCGCTGCTCCTCCGGGCACATAGGTCCGCCGCTGCATCTCGACGATGGGAACCGGCGCTTCCGGCGAGATGCGCCGCACTTCGCCCCAAATGTACTCATCCAGCATCACGTCGCCGACGATGAGGACCCGTTGTCCGGGGATTCGGTCAAGCAATTCGCTAATTCGCATTTCCGTCATGTTGTCGGAGAATCCTCACGAAGAACCCACTCCGCGGCTTGGTCCCACGTGGTTGCGATCAGGTGTGCCTTCACCATTGTTTCGGTCGTTGTTTCGGTCGTTAGGGGCTCCTTGGCAAAAAGTATAGTGCGGCAACCCGCTTGTCTGCCGGCTTCCACATCGCTGGACTTATCGCCAATCATTACGCACCGCGACAGTTCGAATCCAAGTTCGTCCTTCGCCTGTTGGAACAACCCGATGGCGGGCTTACGGCAACCGCAGCCGGCGTCAGGAGCATGCGGACAATAATATGCCTTGCGGATCTGAACATCTTTCTTTGCCAGTAGTTCAATGAAACGTTCATGGACGCTGTCCGCTTCCATCTGGCTAACCCAGCCGCGCCCGATCCCGGATTGATTGCTAATGACAACAAGCAAATAGCCTTTTTGTTGCAGCCGTTTCAGTGCATCCGTTGCGCCATGCAGAAGCGTGACTTGATCTGGATGCCGCGGATAACCGACGTCTTCCATGATCGTTCCGTCTCGGTCGAGAAAGATTGCCCGCGTCATCATCATGCTCCGTGCTCGCGAATCCGCTGCACGATGTCGGTTGTCGAGGTATTGGGTACGAGCGGCAAGTAGGCGATACGACCGCCGTATGATTCGACGAGTGCGGCTTCAGGAACCGGTTTGCCGTGGGGTGGAGCGTAGTCGGCACCCTTGCAATAGATGTCCGGCCGCAAGCGCGAAATCGAAAGCTCGGCCGTTGATTCGTCAAAAACGACTACGAAATCCACGCATTCAAGTGCCGCTAGAACTTCCGCGCGTTGTTCGGCAGGAACGATCGGTCGATTCTCTCCTTTTAGTTTCTGGACAGACGCATCGCTGTTTAGGCCTACGACAAGGATGTCTCCTAACTTTCGAGCCGCCTGCAAGTTCCGAACGTGCCCGACATGCAATAGGTCGAAACAGCCGTTAGTCCAAACAACGGTTTTTCCTGCAGTCTTTGCATCAAACCGTGTGGACTGCAACGCCTTCCAGTCGACGACTTTAGTCACGCCCGCGGGCTTCATGAGTGGCGCTCCCCGTCGAGGCGCCAATCACCGCGGCGTGCATGAGCGGCAAGATGATCTCATGATGTCCGGTAATCGAGAAGCCGCCGCAATGATGACGTTCCAGCACGTTCACCCGCGCGCGGTATTGGCGGATCATGTCCAAATCGATGGTGGTCATTCCAGCCAAATCGAAACCCAGGTTTCGGGCAATGCTGATGGCCTTCAGGAATACTTCTGGCATCACGACGGCGCTTCCTAAATTCATCCACACGCCGCCCTTGAGATCCGCAACCACCCGACAGAGTAAACGAAAATCTTGCAGGGTTGCCTCCCCCGTCTTTGACCCCGAAGCACAATCATGCATGTGAACGATATCGGTGCCGAGGGCGACGTGGATGGTGCACGGAATCCCGGCCTCGGCCGCCGCACGCACGAGACTCGCATCCGGGTTTGCACACTTAGCTCCGCGAAGGCAATCGCCCAGCGCCTTGCCGAGTCCCGAACCTGAACTGACGGCGGTCTCGGCCGCGCGCGCGAAGATCTCCGCCGTCTCCCGTGTCATCCCAAAGCTGCCGTCCGGAAGGCGCGATTCCACATCCTCACTAGTCCGCCCGGCGAGACAAAGCTCAACGTCGTGAATAGCGGCTGAGCCATTCATGGCGATGGCAGTCAACACGCCGCGTTTAATCCAGTCGATGAGGTACGGTGCACAACCGGTTTTGATGACGTGGCCGCCGATGGCCGCCGCAACGGCATGATCGGAGGCAACGGCATCACAAATCACGTCGCGCCAGCGGCGCAGTAATCTTCCCGCCAATTGATCGGGAAGTGAGTCAACCAAATCGGCCACGGACGCCGAGGGGCCCAGCGGACGTCCGAGATCGGCAGCTTGAACTTTGCTCGGCCGGTCGTGCAGGCTGTGTGTCGTGAGCCGCGCCAGATCAACCGGCGGCAACGGTCTCCGTCGCATCCCTCTCACCTCTTGCCGCTGCGGTAGTCAATGACAGCCGATCCGAAAGTAGGAAGTATAATCCGGTGACGTTCATCAATATCCATTCCAGCAAGTGCAACACGGCCGCGTAGGCCAACTGGTTCTCTTTGCTCGTTACTCCGACCAAATACAATCCGCCCGATGCAAAACTCTCAAATGTTCCCAGTGCCCCCGGCGCTGCGGGAATAATTGCGCCGATCGCCGTGGCAAACAACACGACGATGTACTCCGGCGCCTCAAGAGTGAGGCCGAGCGATTGGCCTACACAATAGTACTGCGCGACCGCCGACCCCCACAACCCAGCGGACAACAGCAGCAACACCAGTGTCTGTCCCGGCGAAGAAAACACCTGGAATCCTTCCAACACGCGTTCGACCAGGATGCGGACACGTTTGCCAAGCATCGGACCGCCACGCCCGGCGATGTTGCCCGCCACTCCGGCGAACCAAGTCCGCCAGCGGTAGCCGACGAACAATACGGCCACCAGGCACATTCCGCCGGCGACGGCAAGTCCGCCCCATGCAGCCAACTCCGTTTTGCCTTCTTCACCCGCGGCCAGCAAGAGGTACCCGCCAAGAAACACCACGAGCGTCAGAATGTCGAGAACGCGCTCCACGGCGACGGTACCCAAACTTCGGGCGGCGCTTACGCCTGCCAATTGACGAATCGCTCCGACTCGCACCAGATCGCTTAATCGGAACGGCAATATGTTGTTGGCGAGGAAGCTCACACATGTGGCTGACAGACATGGCCGATACGCGACCGGTTGGTGTGCCGCCAGCATCCACTGCCAGCGCCATGAACGAATCGCCAGTGTTCCGAGAAAGAATGCACCGGCCAACGCAAGCGGCGGCCAGCGGCATGCCATTACTAGTTGCCAGCTCTCGGCGAGTCTGACGCCGCGGAAAACGAGAATCGGCAAGGCTACGCTAAGAATGATGCCGAGCCCAAGCAGCACCCATTTCTTTCGGGAGACAGGAAGCGGTTCGTCGTTGCGACCATCCGCACGTTGACTGTTCGGTTCCGTCGGACCCATTCGGTCTCCGGGAGTGCTAGGGCTTGGCGCCGAAACTTTGCGTCTTCGGTTGCAACGTCGGCCCTGTGCCTGGCGATCGCCACCCTAACCAGGATCGCCATTCGGTGATGTTTGGTTCCAACGCCTCATACACGGCGGCGGCAACTCCGCGCTCTTTCCAGTAGGTTGCGATACCGTTGTCGAGGGGCGTCTCACACGTAGCCAGAATCTTGCCCTTAAATGCCCGGAACGAGCGTTCGCAGCTTTCGCGGTCGGGCCGCATTCCGAATCCGCGCGGGTGTATCGCCGTTAACAGGTATGGCACATTAACACCCCACGCCTCTAAGCGGGGCAACAGTGTGCCGGCGTTATAGGTTGACAAGCCCGCTTCCGCTCCAAATCCCTTCTGGATGCGCTCGATGGCCCGTTTCAGTGCGGGTCCGTTATCCATTGCCAAGAGCAAGTCTGTCATCTGCGGGTGAAGAAACACAACCGCGGGACGGGCCTTTCGGAAATTCGCCATTTCTAGTTCGAGAAGCAACGTAAGGAGCGTGGGAAAATCCTTCCGCAACACGCCCGGGGCATTTAGCATTCCCTGGACAAACAGGCGGCCGCCTGAAAGCGGATTGATTCGACGCAAGCGGCGCCAACCGGCGCCGAACATTCCGTAATCCGTCACCTCGCGGACATACCCAGCGACATGGGGAACGATCGCCCAGACATCCCAATGATCCTTCCGGCCGCTCTGGCGCAGCGTCTCCCAAACCCAGGTACTTCCCTCGGTCAAGAGCGTACCGCGCAACCCTCCGGACGCGCCGTCGAGGAATTCTCCAAACGCGGGCCGCGCACTCGCCGCTACGCGAGTTGTGCCGACGAGACAGGCGGGAAGGTGCGGCGTCATGCGGCAGCCTCCGCCGCAATCTCGATGCGTTGTCCCTGCGAACGATAGATCGCGTCGATCACTTTTTGCACAGCAAGCCCCTCGTCCCAACCAACCTGAGCCGGCCGGCACTCCGCACATGCTTGAACGAAGTCGGCGTCTTCGCGGTAATAACCCTCGCCGCCGTATGCTGGACTGAGGCTGAATCGAGTCCGCTCAAACTCGATCCGCGGCCAGGAATGGGTTCCCTTCTCCAATCCAGCCATCGATCGATTCAGTTCAAGGCGGAGAACACGGTCGTTCTCGATGGCAAGCGTCCCGGCTTCGCCTTCAATTCGAATGGAGCTGGTTTCCACATCATAGCCGGGGACGCTCCAGGACGACTGAACCCGGCCGGTAACATCCGCGTATTCAATCTCCGCCGTGGTATCGTCGTCCACTTCGGTTGAATGCACGGACTTACACGTTGCTTTCACGGAGCGGGCCGGCCCAAACCAACGATGCAGTGCATGGAGCAGATGACAGGCGGAGTTGATGATCATTCCGCCGCCGGAAAGCTGCTTGTTATAGATCCAACCTTTCGTTTTCGGCGACAGTACCTGGCTCAAGTAGCAACTCGCATCAAAAGTCCGGAGCGAACCTATCACCTTTGCTTTGAGTAGTCGGCTCACTTCCTGATAAAGGCCTTCTTGAGACTTCATAAAGCCGACACCGACGACGGCGTTCGGGTGTTTTCGATGTGCGGCAACCATGGACGCGGCATCTTCCAATGTGTGGGCCAGCGGCTTCTCGACGAACACGTCGAGGCCGGCCGCAAGGCATTCCTCGGCGACGCCGCGATGGGCAAATTGCGGCGTGCAAACGAAGACGCCTTTAAGTTCTACGTTCTTTCTCGCCTCGTCAATTGAGCTGAAGAACGGCGGCGGATCGCTCATCATGCTTTGCACGTGCTTGCCTAGTTTTGGAACGCGATCCACCAACGCCGCAAGCTTGGCGCCCGGAACGTTGCGTACCATCGCCAGATGCATGATGCCGATCTTGCCAAGCCCAATAACGGCGAAGTTCATGAAGTCGTTCGCTCCGCGTTGGCGGCGGCCGTTACCGGCGTCGTAGATTCGGTTGTTGCCGGCGGGAACGTTCGTGCAAGTCCATCGGCAAACGTCGAGGGTGCGAAGCCGAGATCCCGCTCAGCCGGCGCGATGTCCGGCGCCTTCATTTGCTTGAGCCCAACGAGGTTATCCACGGTGACTGGCGGGTTTTTTAGCACCCATCCCATCATGCGTGCGGCCGGAAAACAGATCCACATCGGCACGTGCATGAGCGGTTTTGATTTCCCTTGGGCGTGCAGCACGCCGCGCAGGAAATCGTTGAAGCTAATCACGTCGCGACAACCGAGCGAATAAGTCTGGCCGATCGTTTTGTCATTCTGAAGACACGCCAGCGCGGCATTCGCACAATCATCGACAAAAATCGGCCGCATTGGTTCCGTCCCCGGTCCTAGCACCGGTACCACGGGCAGACCATTGACGAGTCGCGTAATCTTGGCGAAAAGGCCTCTGGCGCCCGGACCGTAAATGGTACCGGGTTGCAGAATGGTCCAGCGCAGCCCAGACTGGCGCACCACTTCGTCGGCGGCGAGTTTAGTTCGACCGTAGACGCTGGTATTGGCAGGATTAGCGGACAGGCTACTAATTTGAATCCACCGGCTGCCGCCGGCACGTCGAAATACATCGATTAGGTTCTTCGTGCCGCCGACATTCGTGCGTTGGCTGAGGTCTTCGTCGGGTGTGGATTCAGAGGTAGTTGCGGCGGCGTGAATGACGGCATCAACGCCCTCCAGCGCTCGCTCGAGCGTCGATGGTTCGGTGATGTCTCCGCGAACTAGGATTTCCGAGGATAAGCCTAAGTCGGGCGAGGGATTCCGTACCAAACCTCGCACCACCCTACCCTGCTCCAAAGCGAGCTGAACGATTCGGCGTCCGAGAAATCCAGAGGCTCCCGTCACCAAGATCATCGATCCGCTCCGCCGTGGACAAAAGAAATTCCCGCCAACGAATAGCTATGATAGTATTGGTCACTATTGTGGCCATTTCGACGAAATCGGGATTGCGCATGACCACGAGGTTGCGAAACCCGATGCCGTTCGGCAGGGTATTTGTTATAAGAGTTGTTGTCTCGCAAAGACCAGGTGAAACGAATGAAATCGAAACAAATGTTGCTTGGTGTCTGCTTGTTTTTCGCGATGTCGGCGTGGGCTTCGGCGGACGATACGCCGGCATCGGCCGACAAGATCGGCAAGAAGATTGCCCTCGATTTGAAGGACGCTAAGGGCAACTCCGTTAAGCTCCAAGAGTGGCCGGATTTGAAAGCAACTGTGATTGTTTTCCTGTCCTTCGACTGTCCGGTGTCCACCAGCTACAGCCAACCGTTGGCCGACTTGGCGAAGGAATACAGCAAGCGCGGCGTGCTTGTTTACGGCGTGGTCAACTCCGATGAGAACCAGGATGAACTCCTCAAGCACTCGGTGGATTATCGGTTGGGTTTCCCTGTCTATAAGGACCGCGACTTTGCGAACACTGATGCGTTGAAGGCGACCACGACGCCCGAGGCATTTGTGCTGGACCGACACCAAATCCTGCGCTACCGCGGTCGAATCGACAACGGTTATGCCGCTCGGCTCAAGCGCAATCAGACCATTACTCGCCACGATCTGCGTCAAGCCCTCGATGAAGTTCTTGGTGATAAGCCGGTCTCGGAGCCTATCACACCGCCAATCGGATGCGAGATAGCTCGCGAATCGACGAACAAGAAGGTCACCGGAACGGTGACCTATTACCGCGACGTGCTCCCCATTATGCAGAATCATTGCCAACAGTGTCACCGTCCCGGCGAAGTGGGACCGTTTTCGCTCATGACTTATCGCCACGCCGTCAATTGGGCGAATGACATCAAACAATACACGCAGAACCGACAGATGCCTCCGTGGAAGCCTTGCGACGGCCCGGCGTTTCAAAACGACCGGAAGCTCAACGAGAAGCAGATTGCCACACTTGCCGCCTGGGTCGACGGCGGAACCCCGGAGGGCGAGTCGAAGGACGCGCCGGCGCCCCGCCAGTTCACAAAAGGTTGGCAACTTGGCGAGCCGGACTTAGTGCTCACCGTCGGCGATGAATTTCAGCTGGGCCCAAGCGGACAAGACCTCTTCCGCTGTTTTGTATTGCCCACCGATCTCCCGGAAGACAAACACGTCATTGCTGTCGACGTACGGCCGGGCAATCCGCGAATTGTCCATCACGTGCTGCTCTTCACGGACGCAAGTGGTCAGGCGCGCAAGCTCGAACAAAAGGAAGTAGACCGCGAAAAGAAACCGCATGAGTTGGATGTCGGCCCAGGTTATTCCTCGGCGATGGGTGTCGGATTCTTGCCGCGCGGTGGACTGGGCGGGTGGGCGCCTGGGCAGATGCCGCGTTATCTGCCTGACGGTTACGCTTTGCTGTTACCCAAGGGCGGCGATGTGGTCGCCCAAGTGCACTACCACCGCGACGGGCGAACGGAGAAGGACCGCACGAAAGTCGGACTATACTTTGCAAAGAAATCCGACCTCAAACCAATGCAACAAATCGTGCTAGCGGGCGGAAGGGGTGCTCGCGCGCGCTTCTTCATGATTCCGGCCGGTGCATCGAATCACCGCATCGCGGGGACCGCTTGGGTTGATCAGGACTGCACGATTCACAGCGTCCTGCCGCAAATGCACCTTTTGGGCAAGTCGATCAAAGTCACCATGACTCCACCGGATGCTGCCACGCAAACGCTGGTGGCCATCGACAACTGGGATTACAACTGGCAGGAAACGTACGTCTTCAAGCAGCCGATTCCGGTGAAGGCCGGGACGAAGTTCGACATCGAAGCGTACTACGACAATAGTGCAAACAACCCAAACAATCCCAGCAACCCGCCGAAACTCGTCACCTTCGGGGAGCAAACGACGAATGAAATGTGTTTCGGCTTCATCGGTGTCACCTCGGAGAAGCCTGGTCGCATCCGGTTGCGCTTCGAAGAAAAGAAAGCCGCCGCACAGGACTAGGCAATCCGATTCACGATCTCGAGCCGGAAGCGTTGCCGTCGGCTATGCTTCCGGCTCGCCCATTTTGCGGGTCACCGTAGAATGTTCAAATCATCCCAGAACGCAGGAATTGCTACCACTAATGGAATCCGCAAAACAAGAACTTGCAACACTGGGCGGCGGGTGCTTTTGGTGCCTGGAAGCCGTGTTTGAACTATTGAACGGTGTGCAGAAAGTAGAATCCGGTTACGCGGGCGGCAAAACGGCGAAGCCGACATATCACGAAGTGTGCGGGGGTCACACAGGTCACGCCGAAGTGGTGCAAATTACTTTCGACCCCGCCATCGTTTCCTACCGTGATATCCTCGACGTTTTCTTTGCGACGCACGATCCGACAACCCTTAATCGCCAGGGCGCGGACGTCGGCACACAATACCGGTCGGCGATCTTTTTCCATTCGCCGGAGCAACGCGAGATCGCCGAGCGGCGCATCGCCGAATTGAGCGCGGAAGGCATCTGGAGTTCTCCGATCGTGACGGAAATCGTTCCGTTTGAAAAGTTTCATCGTGCCGAGGATTATCACCAGGGTTACTTTCGAGGCAATCCCGGCCAAGCGTACTGCGCGGCAGTGGTATCGCCAAAGGTGAGCAAGTTTCGCAAGCAATTCACGGCTAAGCTACGAAGCACGTCGTGAAACTAGTGAGGAGCATGAAAATGTTCAGGTTCGTTATGTCATTTGCCATTCTTGCTGTTGTGACTGTGACTTCGACCGGCACAGCGGATGAGCCGAATCCCGCGGACAAGGCGACTTCCCAGTTCGCGAAGCTTGATGACATTCGCGTGCACTACAAGAGCCTTGGAAGTGGCGACACGGCCTTGGTATTTGTGCATGGATGGTCGTGTGATCACTCGTTTTGGCGAAACCAGGCATCGGCATTCGACGGCAAGATCCGTGTCATCCTTGTCGACCTCCCCGGACACGGAAAGAGCGATAAACCCAAGATCGATTATACGATGGAGTTGTTTGCCAAGGCGGTTAACGCCGTCTTGACCGAAGCCGGGGTGAACTCAGCCGTTCTCGCCGGCCACAGCATGGGGACGCCGGTCGCGCGGCAGTTTTATCGGCTCTATCCGAAGAAAACCCGCGCCCTCATTGCCGTCGACGGGTCACTCAAGCAGTTAACGCAAGATGCAAAGCAAATCGAACAAATAATGTCGCGGTTCGCCGGTCCCGACTTTCAGGAGAATGTCGGCAAGTTTGTGGACGGAATGTTCCTGCCGCAAACGTCCGATTCGGTTCGCAAGTCCGTCAAAGACGTGATGGCCAATGCCCAACAGCATGTGGCCACAAGTGCAATGAAGAACATGTTCGATGCATCGATCTGGAAGGATGACGAGATCAAAGTGCCGTTGCAGGTGATCAATGCCAAACAACCGTTCTGGTCGCCGGAATACGAACAGTACGTGCGCAAGATTGCTCCGCAGGTCGATTACCGCGTAATGGAAGGCGTCGGACATTTCCTCATGATGGAAAAGCCCGAAGAGTTCAACGCCATCATGACCGGGTTTCTGCGGAAACAGGGCGTGATGAAGAATGAATAGGACCACGGGTATGGGGCAGTACCCGTGATCGTATTCGCTAAATCAACTCGGCGATCGGTTTCCCGCCGTCGATCATCGGCGTCGGGCGGCCGGTTGGATCGTGGAAGTTCAGATCTTGCGGAATGTCCAAAACGTGAAATACCGTGGCCATCAGGTCCTGCGGCGTGATGGGTGTCGTCTTCGGCACTTCTACTTTCGACGATGAATCACCTACCACCTGACCCATCTTCAAGCCGCCTCCCGCCAGAGCCAATGCCGAAAGCGGCGCCCAGTGGTCTCGCCCGGCCCCGCCGTTGATGCGCGGCGTTCGCCCGAACTCTCCGGTGATGACCAGCAAGATGTCCTTGTCGAGGCCGCGCTGGTCGCAATCTTCCATGAATGCCGAGACGGCCCGATCCATCGGCGGCGCGAGGTTGTTCATCTGGTTCGCGATCTGGTCGTGCATGTCCCAGCCGCCGTAATGAATCGTGACAAAGCCCGCGCCGGCCTCGCACAATCGCCGGGCTAAGAGCATCTGTTGCCCCAGTCCTTGACCGTAGAAATCGCGAGTCTTTGGATCCTCTCGGTTGACGTCGAAGACTTCACGAGCACGGCTCAGAATCAGATCAAATGCTTGAGTGCCGAAACTATCCAACCCGTCCATCAACCCGGTGCGGTCGATCTGGCGGTTGATACTGTCAAATGTCTTGAGCAGACTGCGGCGATCGTTGAGGCGATCGAGAGGCACGCGCATGTCCATGTTGCTTCGCGCGTTGCCGCCGGTATCGAACGGTGAATACGCCGGCCCTAGCCACGCCGGACCATCGCCGAGAATTCCGCCGATTCGCGTATAGGTCGGTATGCCCGTTGTCGCGTTATTCGTGCCGCGATGTCGCGCAAGGATGGCGCCGATGCCGGGCTTGATGGACGGCATATTGTTATCGGCCGGGGGATAATCATAGCCGGTCATCACCCAGTGCGTGCCGCCGCCATGGCCTGAATTGGTGTGTGCGAAGGAGCGGACGATGGCCAGTTTGTCGGCCATGCTCGCCATTCGCGGGAACACGCTTCCTAGTTCTACACCAGGAATACGGCTCTGCACGGCTCCCAACGTACTGCGGTACTCCGCCGGCGCCGACATCTTCGGGTCAAACGTCTCGACGTGTGTCGGTCCGCCGCCGAGCCAGAGCCACACCACGGATGTTTTTCGCTTCGACTCGCCGGACTTGGCTGCGACCGCTCTGGCACGCAGAAGGTCGGGGAGCAGGAATCCGCTCGCGCCGAGGGCGCCTACTTTGAGAAAATCGCGTCGAGTGTTACCGTCGCATTGGGGCCCTTTGCGAGGGCCGAAGAAATGGAACATGGCAGGCTCCTTTCCGTAGTCCGCGCGTCCTTACCGCGAATAGCCATTGGGCAGGTGGGATTTGGCCTGCGGACAAGGGGCGGACGTCCCCTGAATCAAGGTAAGCTACATGGCTAAGAGTAGGCGCTGTTGTCTTTGCTGTCAATTTCGAATTCCGAACGGCCGCCCGATCTGCCGTTGCCGCTACCCTTTCCGTCCGCTCCCGCCGTAGTCTCGGCGTTAACTTTTTTTGCGGCGATCTGCTTTTTGAGACCTTGAATTTCCTCACGCAACTCTCGTACCTCTTCTTCTTTCGCGACGAGCAACTCTTCTAACTGCTTCAACTGTTTCTCGAGAGTTCGTCCCATCAAGCGCTGAATGATCTCCAGTACGAGGAACGCCCGCCATGCCTTGAGCGCGAGGCCCTGCATGCGGTACACGCGGCCCATCCGACTCAGCTGGTTGAGGCGCAAGAGTTGTGTCAGGCGGGCGAGCGGCACGAATTCGGCTAGCGGGAGCAAGTTGAGCAGTAGGAATACGACAGGCAAGAGAATGATCGCCAGATCGACCCAGTGCAACGCGCAGTCAGCGCCAGCGATTGGCGGCAACGGAAATCATCACCAGGAATTCAACGGTGAATGCCATCCAAATCACGCTGTTGCCGATGTCCAGGAACAGGCGCAATCCCGCGTACACTTGCACTTGTGAACGCCAGCCATACTCGATTGCCAAGAGCGGGAGCACCATGAGAGCGATGACAATCATCGGCACGCTGAAAAAACGTTCGAGAGCTCGGCGTAAATCACGATCCACGGGTCGCCAGCCGAGACGGGGCAGCCAGATTTCCTTGTCGGTGATCCGTCCCGCAATGCGTGTCGGCGGCGCAAGGCACACCATCAGCATCCAGGCGAATGGCTTCCAAAGGCCGTGGCGTCGATCGCGTCCGAGAAATGTTCCCAATGCTTCCAGAAAGAACACCGGCCAGAGCATCGCCATGCCGTACAGTTCGATGCGTAGTTCAACCGTGTCCCATTTCAGTTGACGTGCAATCGCTTCCTCGGCACTGGATCGATAGGTTGCTGGTCCAGACTGTGGAGCTGATGGCTGTAAAGCAGTCCGGCAAATAACAAAAGAAACAGGAGTGACAAGCCAAACATGACGGCGGCCACGGGAGTGTCCCGCCGCCGATAATCATCAAGATCTCGCGAAGCAGGGTTGGCCATCGCCTTACCGAGAAACCCAGTGCACGGGTTGAGGATGCAGGTCGTCGGTTGGTCGCTGGCCCGCGTCCGGTCGCCCGGTCGTGGACACCCGGCTGATGGCCCGCACCGACATGTCGTGGTCGCAAAGAATCTGGCAGCTCAAACGAACGCCGGTCAGGCCTCGGGCTGCCAGCACATTCTTCTCCGCTAACGTCATCGACTCCGGTTCGCCGGACACGAATTCCACGCGGCAGGTGGTGCAACGGGCATTGCCCCCGCAGGCGTGCATTTGATCGATCTTGGCTTCGTCCTCGAGTGCCAGGACCAGCCGTTTGCCTGAAGGCACATCAAAAGTTCCAACGCCCTCGACGGTAATCTGCGGCATGATGATTTCTCCGAACACTAAAGCATGCGACCATTCTGGATATTGTATGGCAGTGTCCATCAATCAGAGTATGGGATATAACGCCAGCAACTCACGCAAAGGTAACCGCCATGAAACTGAATCTAGTCATGTTGTTGCTGCTTCAATGTCTCTGGGTTCCCGCCGCGGGTGCGCAAGATCTACCGACGGGGCCAACGAAAGGCGAGAAAGTACCGCCGCTGAAGGTCTTCGACCTCACCGGCGAGAACAAAGACAAAGAAGTCGATTACGCAGCCGAACGCAAGGACAAGCCAACGGTGTATCTATTGATCAATGCCGAGAAATGGGATCGGCCGATGGCTCGGTTCCTCAGAAAGTTAGACGAAGCGATTCGCAAGGACAGCGAAGAGAGCTACTTGGTAGCCGTTTGGCTCACCAGTGACGCCGGCAAGACCAAGGAATATCTGCCTCGCGCCCAACAATCGTTGCAACTGCAAGCCACTGCGCTGGTGTGTTACGCGGGTGAAAAGACGGGCCCAATGGGCTGGAACATCAATTCCGATGCTCATTTGACCGTCACGGTTGCCAACCGAGGCAGGGTCATAGCCAACTTTGGTTATCGGACGGTGAACGAAACGGACGTTCCCGTGGTGCGAGATGAAGTGAAGAAGGCGATAACGGGCAAATGACTAGTTCACGCCAACAGGCACAGCGCGAACGCCCGACGTGAATCCCTGAGTCGGGTAAGTCTCGCGAGCAGTGAATCGGCCATTCGTGGAACCGGAGTTCTTCGCCGGTCGGAGCTGTTCGGCGATCAGTTGATACAGGACTTGCAGTTCGGAACCTTGTTCCAGGGCGTCGCTCTTCACTAACGCCGCTAGGCACCTTCAAATCCGATAGCCCCATGGAACGGAGCAATTGTCGAGCTTCGCGCCAAGTGGGCAACCAACACATGGCTTTCTTGAGCTGATTCATTGAACCCGCTTGACGAAGAATTCCGCGCACATCGTGAATGACATGCACGTTTTCTTGGATCGGCGACGGATCGTCGATGACGCCCGCCTCATCCCAAATGTACTGACCGGCGCACGGTTCCCAGCTTAGGCCGAGGTCGCGCAATTCCCGCGCAAGATGGATCTCTTCGGATTGGAAGCACATGGTTTTTCAGCTGATATGGGTGCCGGGCGATTCATCTGTTCCTCACATCCCATTCTATGTCACGATTTGCCGTCAAATCAACAGCGGAAACCCGGAATGTGCGTTTTTCTCGAAAGACTCACGCGAAAGGAATGGGACTAGGCGGATCGCGCGGACACCTGGTGGTTGCCAATGAGAGAGTTGCCCGACGTCCAGCCGCCGTTGCCGCGGGTGACTTCGTGATAGAGCGTGTCGCGCTCAACCGGAATTCGCCCGGTCTCTTCGATAAGTCGGCGAATGTCCGCCACGGTGAGTTCTTGTGGCGAATCCGATCCGGCATCGTGATAGATTTTCTCGTGTACAACCGTTCCGTCGATGTCATCGGCGCCAAATTGCAAGGCGATTTGCGCCGTCGGCACACTCAACATCACCCAGTACGCTTTCACGTGCGGGAAGTTGTCCAACATCAGTCGACTGATGGCCATCACGCGCAGGTCCATGAGGCCCGTTGGCTTCGTGATGTGCGACAGCCCCGTATTCTCCGGATGGAACGCCAACGGAATGAACGTCTGGAAGCCACTAGTCTCGTCTTGGAGCTCGCGGAGCCGACAGAGGTGATCGATCCGATGTCGAGCTTCTTCGATGTGTCCATAAAGCATGGTGGCGTTAGAGCGGATTCCAAGCTGGTGTGCCTCACGATGAATTCGAATCCATGAATTGGCGTCCGCTTTATGCTCACAAATCTTGTCCCGAACGTCAGGATGGAAGATTTCGGCGCCCCCGCCCGGTAAGCTTCCTAACCCAGCGTCCTTGAATTCCGACAATAGATCCCTCGTGGGCCGGCCGGTCAGCCGCGAAAACCAATCCCATTCTACGGCAGTGTACGCCTTGATATGGAGGCGCGGAAACGCCTGGTGAATGATGCGGACGACGTTAAGGTACCACTCGTACCGCAGTTGGTGATGCAGTCCACCGACGATGTGCAGTTCGGTGGCGCCTCTTGCGTCGGCCTCGGCCGCGCGTTCGAGAATCTCAGCGTCCGACATTACGTACCCTTTGGGGCTTTTCAGATCCGCACGAAAAGCGCAAAAGGTGCACCGATAAACGCAGACGTTCGTTGGATTGAGGTGTTCGTTGACGTTGTAATAGGCGTGGTCTCCATTCTTGCGCTCGCGCACGAGGTTGGCCAACTCGCCGAGAGTAAAGAGTTCCGCCTGTTCTTCAAGGAACATACCGTCATCGAAAGACAGCCGTTCGCCGGCCTCGACTTTGTCGCGGATTCTCTGGATTCCTGTCATAACTCGATCCGTCCGATCTTGAGACTTCCTAGTGGAATGATACGAGCCCGCACGTGCCCTGGCTGGATGCGCTGTTAAGGTCCGCTACGGTGCTGACCGCAGAATTAAGCCGGGGCTTAACCGCTTATTGCAGCGCGCTCATTTTTCGTAGCTCAATAGTGAGTGCTTCCTTGTCTACCTTGACATCCGCGCGGTGAGCGGACAAGCCGATGGGTTGCGACGACCGTTCGCTGGCCAGCGTCTCGGCCGCAATGTATTGTCGATGATCGTCGATGGCACGTTGCAACCTCGGCGAATCGGTACCCAGGAACAAGATAATCCGGTCTTCCATTTCCAAAGCCGACTGTTTGCGTAACTCTTGCACCTGTCTCACGATATCGCGCGCAATTCCTTCCAAGGCTAGCTCTTCGGTGATCCGTGCGTCGATGGCGACTTGAGTTCCACGATCCATCACACCCGCCCATCCGTCCGGCGCTCGATAGGACACGATCACGTCGGTTGGCTCCAATGTTGGATTGATGTGCCCGGGACAATCCAGACTGAATTTCTCACCCTTGGCGACCCGGTCGGCCACCGCCGCGGCGTCGAGCGCACGAAGCCCGGCGACCACCGAATTGAGATCGGCGCCGAACTTTGGGCCGAGGGATTTCATATTCGGCTTGATTTCGGGATGAAGTAGCGGCGCCCCGTCAGGGTTGTGCAGTGAGACCTTTTTCACGTTTAGCTCTTCACAGACTTGATCCTCAAATCGCTCGACGGCGCGGCGGTCGCTGTCGCCGGCAGATTGCACCCGAAGTTCAGCCAACGGTTGGCGCACCTTGATCTTCACGAGGTTTCGCGCGGCCGAGCCAAGCGACACCAGCCGCAACAGTGCTTCCATGTCCGACGACAACTCCTCGTCAATCAGCGCCCGGTCAACCTCGGGATAATCGGTCAAGTGTACGCTTGCGGTGGGTGTCTGCGCGAGGTTTTGAAACATTCTCTCGGTGAAAAACGGCACAATCGGCGCGATGAGTTTCGTGAAGGTGACGAGAACGGTGTAGAGTGTCTGATATGCCGCCCGCTTGTCCGTGCCTTGCTCACTCTTCCAAAAGCGCCTGCGGTTGCGACGGACGTACCAGTTGCTCAGCTTGTTATCGACGAATTCCTCCGCGGCGAGGCAAAAAGCCATCACATTGAACTCCTCAAACGAGCGGCGCGCCGTCTGAATGAGTTTCTGTAAATCGGAGAGAATCCAGCGGTCGATGTCCGGGCGGTCCTTCACGGGCACGGGCGGTTGCACGGGATCGAACTTGTCGAGGCGGGCGTAATTGCAAAAAAAGGCATACGTGTTCCATAATTTCAACACGAACTTGCTTCGGATTTCCTCGGCCGCGCCATATCCAAAGTTGATGTTGTTGGCCGGATTATGACGGCAGAACATCCAGCGCATGAGATCGGCACTGATCTTGTCGGCCGCGTCGTCGAAGGGGATGGCGTTGCCCCTCGACTTGTGCATCTCTTCGCCCTTTTCATCCCTAACCGATGCATGGCCGAGCAGGACCTTCATCGGTGCACGCCCTTCCAGCATCGTGCTCATGGCCAGGATGGCGTAGAACCAATTGCGGAACTGGCCGGGGAATGACTCGGTGATGAAGTCGGCAGGGAACCACTTTTCCCATTCGCGGCGGTCGCGGTTGTAGCCCATGGTCGAGTACGGCACGATGCCCGCATCGAGCCACGGATTCCCGACGTCGGGAATGCGGGACATGAGGTTGCCCGTCTTCGGATTCCGGATTCTCACGCGGTCGATCCGAGGCCGGTGGGGGCTATGGCCTTGCATATGTTCCCAGCCTTCGACCGCACGCTCTTTCAATTCCTCCTTCGAGCCAATGACGTCGAAGTCACCCGTCTCTTCATCAACCCAAATCGGCAGCGCCAGGCCCCAAAAACGCTTCTTGGAGATCATCCAATCGCCCATGTTTCGCAACCAATCGAGCTCTCGCTCCAAGCCGTTGATCGATGCCGGAAGAAACGTCACTTGGCGCGTCGAGTCCATGATCTCGTCACGCCAAGACATGTTGATATACCACTCGTCGACGAGACGGAACAGGAGTTCGGTTTTGCACCGCCAACAATGCGGGTAGTTGTGTGGATAGCGTTCGACTTCGAGTAAGAGCTGTTTTTGCTTCAGATTGTCGAGGATCCAATCAGTAGTGGCCTGATCGACCGCCGACTTCCCTTCCAACCCACCAAAACCCGCAATAAAGTTGCCGAGTTCATCGAGCGGCGCGAGGGCCACCAACCGTTCGTCTTTTCCCAAGCCAAAGTCTTCGGCGCCGCAGCCCGGGGCGATGTGAACGATCCCGGTGCCTTCCGATTCGCCGACGTCCTTCCAGGCGATGACACGATGCAAGTCGCGAGCGGATTGGCTGGACGCCCATCCCTGGCGACGGGCCGCCTCCGCGACGTCTTCGGGAAATCCGCCGGGATGTGCCTGGGCGGGCAACTCATCGAAGGGCCCGGTGAATTGCCAGCCGACCATTTCCGCGCCGCCCACCTCGCCGACTATCTCGAAGCCGCCTTTTTCCTTAAAGATTTGTTCCAGGGTCTTGAGTTTCGGCACACCCTCGAGCCAGTTCTTGCGTTTGAAGTCTTCCTCGAGTCGCTGCGCTTTGAATGCGCCTTTCGCGAGGTAGTAAATCTGATCTCGATGTTTGACTTTCAAATACGTCAACTCGGGATTCACGGCGGCGGCCACGTTGCTGCTCAGCGTCCAGGGCGTCGTGGTCCAAATGAGAAGGTTCTCGCCCGATCGGCCGCGCAGCGGAAAACGCACGAATACCGCACGATGGGCCACCATTACGTAGCCTTCGTGCATCTCCATTTGGCTGATGCCCACTGCACAGCGCGGGCACCACGGCATCGAGTCATAACCACGATAGACAAGGTTGCGCTCGTGGCATTTCTTGAGAAACCGCCAAATGGTATAGTTGTTTTCCTCCGACATCGTGAAGTAACTGCGCCTCTCGTCTGGCGGTTTAGCCCAGTCAGACTCACGGTCCCAGTCCATCCACTGCCCGAGCCGGATGGATTGTTCCGTTTGTCTTCGCGCGAACTTGTCCACGCGCTCCTTGCAAAGGCCCACGAACTTATCGATGCTGGCAAATCGGTCGCCGGGCACGAGGTTTTCGATATCACGCTTCGAACTAAGGCCCAGTTCTTTTTCGACCTCCACCTCGACCCACAAGCCCTGACAGTCAAAGCCGTTCTGATAGCGTTGGTCGCGGCCGTTCATCGCGAAATAGCGCTGGAACACGTCCTTGTACGTCCGCCCCCAGGCGTGGTGCACGCCCATCGGGTTGTTGGCCGTGATCGGTCCGTCGAGGAACGACCAGCGCGGCTTGCCGCGGTTCTTGTCGCGGAGGCGCTCAAACACGTCGTTTGACGTCCAGAATTCGAGAACGCTCTTCTCCTGTGATGGGAAATCGACTTGTGTTTCGACCTTCACAAAGGGCATCTCGGCCACCTCGTATTGTCGGGGGAAAGGGTGTATTCTATCAGCGGAGAACGAATGTCAGCAGCTACCCTCGCTGTAGCGACATGAGAAGAGAGCGATAACAGTGCCAGCGATGGAAAAGAACGGAAAAACAGAAATGGCTCGAATATCACCAACAACGTGGATGTGGCGATGGCCATGGCCGACGTGTTGCCGTCGGACAGAGTGCGAAGCGTTGAAATTCAGGGAGTGGTTGACACGGGCTCGCAATATTTAGCCCTACCCGAGTCCGTTGTAAGTCAGCTCGACCTGCCGCCTCTCGAGAATGTGAGAGTTCGATATGCCGATCAACGATCTGCAGTTCGTTCACAGGTTGGCCAAGTCCAGTTAACCTTGCTTGGACTCCCGGGACTTTTCCGTGCGATGGTGGAACCGCATCGAACCACCGCACTTATTGGCGCCATCGTGTTGGAAGATCTGGATCTGCTCGTGGATTGCACTCGTCAGATTGTCTATCCGCGTGATGTCGACGGAATCGTAGCCGAAGTCGACTAGGAAACGGGCGAATGGACACAACATCGGCCAAACAGTCGCGTCCTCTCATCCACTGGGTTCTAATGTTCGTAATCGGTGTTGGCGGTGTCGTTGTAAGCTATTTCTTCTGCCTCCAGGGTATGATGTGGGGTTACCATCTCGGTGTCACCCTGGCTAAGCGTCTGGAAGCTCCTGAGCGTGCCGTCCAAACCGTTGGCGGCGTTTGGGGAATGACCATCGGTGGCGCGCTGGCGCGCTTCTAACCTGGCTCATAGTTCATGAGCTATTAGATGAGGCGACGAAGTGGACTGAATCACTCGGCTCCCACAGATCGGACACGGAAGTAACAGCAGCGGCTCGGGATAGCCACTAGAAGCATTTCGCTGTATTGCAGGAAGTATGGATGTACCTGTTCGTCTTGCGGTGTTGCTGAGCGGCAACGGCACAACCTTACAAAACTTACTGGACCGCATCACCGATGGGCGATTGTTAGCGCGAGTTGTACTGGTTGCGTCCAATCGGGCAGACGCTTATGGATTGGAGCGCGCACGCCTTGCGCAGGTGCCGACCGCGATCGTGAAGCGTGATCAATGCAAGGATCCTGAGGATTTTAGCCATCGGATTTTCGATCACTGTCGCTCAGCAAGAGCCGAACTCGTTTGCCTGGCCGGATTCATGCAACTGCTGCAAATTCCCGATGATTTTCTCGGTCGAGTAATGAACATTCATCCGGCGTTGATCCCCGCGTTTTGCGGCAAGGGATTCTACGGACATCGGGTTCACGAGGCGGTTTTGGAATATGGCGCAAAGGTGTCGGGTTGTACGGTACACTTCGCGGACAATGAATACGACCGTGGTCCGATCATCCTCCAGCGTCCGGTTCCCGTACGTGATGACGACACGGCTGCGACGCTGGCAGCGCGTGTGTTCGAGCAGGAATGTGAGGCGTATCCGGAGGCAATTCGCCTATTCGCCGAAGGAAAGTTGCGGATCGAGCGGCGAAAGGTGCGGATGGTGCACTAGACCGCAAGAGGTCTAATGTTCTTCGCCGTTTTCTGTGGGAAGCTTGAATACCGGAATCTGTTGGCTGGTGCCGCTTGAACCTTGGCTGAGCGGGCTCTGAATCGGCAGGGTGAAGACGAACCGACTTCCGCGACCGGGTTGACTTTGGACGATGAGGTCGCCGCCGTGTTCGCGCATGATCTTGCGACTGACCGGAAGGCCAAGCCCGGTGCCTTTTGATCCTTTTGAGCTAACGAACGGCTTGAATACGTCCGCAAGTTGGTTCGGACGGATGCCGACGCCATTGTCCAACACGGAGATCCGCACCCATCCCGGTTCACTGTCAAGGGCGGTGATGATGCCGACTTGTGGCCGTTGCCGCTTTTCCACGGCGTCCAACGCGTTGCTTACCACATTCAATAACGCTCGGTGAAGTCCTTCCGGATCCGCTTGCACCAGCGGTAGTTCTTCATCGAGTCGCGTTTCCAGTGAGGCCCCGATTTCCTTAGCCCGTCCCGCCAAGAGCTCAACGATGTCAAGAACAACGCGATTGATGTCCGTGTCTTCAATGGCCGGTTCACGTTCCTTGGAATAGCTGAGCATGTCCATGACCAGTTCAAAGATCCGACCTTGATTCTTGTCGACAATGCGCCAGCCTTGTTGCACCAGTTCGTCGTCTTTCTCTCCGAGGCCCATCTTGAGGATCTCGCTGCCGCTGCGCAAGCCTTGGAGAATGTTCTTGATGTGATGCGAGACGGCGGCAATCGTCTGCCCAACGGCGGCGAGGCGCTCCGCTTGAACCATGGCATGGTGATACCGGGTTTCCTCGACTGCCAAGGCAGCCTGGTGGGCGATAGCCACAGCGAGCGTCAAGTGGTCGGCCGTGAACTTTCCCGCCGGGCTGTTGTTGGTAATCAGATCGCGAAGATGGCTATAAGTGTCCAGGTACAGCACACCGAGCGTATCATGCCGGCCTTTCATGGGCACGCAGATCACTTCGCGAATGCCGTACTTCACGATGCTCATGCCAGTATTGAAACGCTCATCTTGGAGCGCGTCCGAGACCAGAACGCCTTGTTTTTCCCGGAGAACGTATTCCATGATGGTTCGGCTGACCGGGATCTTCTCATTCTGCGCGTTGGTCTCGTCGCGCCAACGCACTGCTTTCGGTTCGAGATTTCCGGGCGATCCGTCGCCGAGCATGATGCAGCCGCGGTCCGCCTCGATGGACTTGAAGATCAACTCCATGATTCGTGCGAGGAGATGGTCCAAGTCGAGAATGTGACTAACGGCCTGGATTGTTTCATACATCACGCCCAGGTTGGCTAGTGATGTTCGCAGCCATTCCGTTTCCGCTTGATCGGGTTGTGCAAGCAGTCGGCTGCCTTCGGCTGGCGTAACAGTTTTGATGATGGCCGAGGGCAACTCGTCGTCACCCGGCGTCACAATGCTGATTCGATTGGCGAGATTGGAATCCTTCCCGTCCGTTCGACCCGCGCTATAAACCAGAATACTCTGTCCGATTTGGACGTGGTCGCCGACTTTGAGAACTGCTTCCTTGACGGGCTGATTGTTCACGAAGGTTCCGTTCGCGCTGCCGACGTCGATCAACCGGCATTCGCCGTTGTTGATTCGAAACTCCGCATGTCGGCGCGACACTTCGGTGTCGTGTAGGCGGACGATGTTGGTGGCATCGCGTCCGATTCCCAGCACGGGCTGGTTCAGGTCGAACGATTTTCCTTCGTCAGCGCCTTTGACGACGATTAGCCGCGGCACGAGTCCACCACCTATGGGGCCAAATGGAGCGCAATCCGGAACCCGTTTACGGTAACGGGGCCAGACGGAAAGTTCAAGCGAAACGAGAGAAGCCGCCTACCGCAACGATTCCAGCGGGCGCGTGCGCATGGCGGAAAGTGCCGGCAGTAGGCCGCCGATGAATCCCATTCCCAGCGATAGGAGCAGTCCCTGCAACAGAATATTGGCATCCACAACGAGTTTGAGAACGACAGTCTTGCCGCTCCCTTGGCCGCCGCCCACGACACTTTCCATCGTCATGCCATTGGACAGAAAGCCGATGAGGCAACCAACGAGTCCACCAATGATCGCCAAGAGCATCGCCTCCAGGAAGAACGAGGTTAGCACTTGCCAGCGGGCAAACCCGATGATTCGCAACACACCGATGTCCTTGGTGCGCTGACTCACGGCGGCGAACATGGTGTTTAATACGCCGAAAACACCGCCGATAGCCATGATGGCGGCGACGAACATGAACACGTACAGAAACGTCTTACCCGTTTCATTGAGCTGCGAGTAATACGCGACTTCCGTTTGGGCATTGACTGCCGGCTTCTTGAAGTGGGCGCTCAAGTCCTTGGCCAGGTCGATCGCGGCGGCGGCATCGGGCGCCTTTAACACGACGGTTGAGTACGTGGTTTTACCGAATAACGAACCGATAAGATCGCGCTTACTCCAGACTTCAGAGTCAAAGGTGGATCCCGCCGAATCCATGACACCGCTGACGATCCACATTCGCCCGCCAAGCTCGAATTTGTCTCCGTGAACGAGTGGCGCGCTGGCGGCGTCCTCGCCAAGCACACGTGCCATGCCGGAGCCAAGCACTGCCTGCAATACGCTGCTGCCGTCTTCAAGTGTTTGTACGCCAGCCGGTGAAAACCACACGCCGCCGGGTTTGAGCCCCACGCCGTGCACCGCTCCGGAGCGAGCCGGATCATCGATTCCGCGGATTTGCACGAATCGGCGTTTCGATCCACCTGGGGTGGGCTTGGGAAGTGGCTGGCTGCTGACGACATAAATCTCCCAACTGGCGAGCGGTTTTCCTTCATCGTCGCGCTTAACTCCCGAATGGAGCTCGATTTCCTTTATCTCACCGAAGCCCAAGTTGCTGAATTGCTCATCAGTAGCGCCATCGGCCAAAATGATTACGTTGTCGGCTTTGCCGCTGCTTTCTGTCAGCTTGTACATGCCGTTTACGAACGCGAGCATAACAACCATGAGCGCAACGACGGAGGTGAACGCGAGGGCCGTCATGATGGTGACGCGCCAGCGGACACGCAAATTGCGGATGTTGTAACTGATCGGCACCTTCCCCAGCAGCACGAGTGCCGCGATAAGGCCGGCGAAGACGCCGAAAGCGATAAGCACGACCGGCGAAACTCGGAGTGATTCAAGCATGATGGATCATGCAACCTTGGCAAATACTTCAGCGACCTTGACCGTTCGTGCCGACCATGCCGGAATCAGGCTTCCGGCGAGGGCGGTAAAGATTCCGATTCCCGCGCCCCACCACCAGGCGTCAATCGGAACACGAAATGCGGGGAAGAAACCGATTTGCAGCGGAATACCGCCATAAACTTGATTCACAATCAACCAGGTTCCGCCGCCGACGAGGATTCCACACACTGCACCGACGAGCAACGCTTCACCAAGCACCAGCAGCATGACCTGGCTCGGACGAAATCCGAGAACTTTTAGTACGGCCATCTCTGCGCGGCGTTCGCGCACGCTAATGCTGATCGAGGCTGCAATCACCAGTGCCATTGTGATCAAGATGGCTGGCGCCGCGAGGTAGCGAACCACCCAGAAGAATCCGCGATAGCCTTCCAGAAACGTGGCGATCGCCGACGACCCGATCTCGCATTTCACGGATGGATTGGTGTAAGCGCCACGATTCTCAATCTGATCGGCGACGCGCTGGAAGGCCGCACGGTCCGGCACGCGCAGCCAAACGAGGTTGAGCGTCTTATTGACCATCGGATGCTTGACGCCGCGCTGGCGTTCATAATCTTCCAGCGCCCGGTTCAAGTAAGCCCGGTTTAGCACACCGACCTTGCCGTAACGTCCCGCTGGAAGAGTGCCGATGATCTCGATCTCAAGGTTGATGTCGCGATAGTTGAAACTGGTGACTTTTACGCGATCGCCGACCTTCTTGTTTATTTGCTGAAGGAGCGGGATTCCGATAATCACTTTGCGCGGGTCGGCCTCCATTTCGATGGCAGCGTTGGCGATGTCTGTTTTCTCCTGGGCCGTAAACTGATCGACGTCTTCCATCATTACCAAGAACTTGCTTGGCTCCATTCCGAAAAAGAAGACCTGATTCTCTCGAGTTGGCTTGGCGGCGTCGAGCGTGCCGCCGTAAAACTGCCAGGTCATCGAGTCTTTGTCCGGATTGACACGATAGTCTCCCGGTTCACTCGCGGCCCCGGTAACGAGGGTTGTCGCATAGGCGAACGGCATCTGACTCGGTATCTGCCAGCGTTCCGTCGCGATAATTTTGAAATCCTTCGCCTTGTCCGCAGTAACCCGATCGATAAACGCAAACACGCTCCAGATCAAAATCACCACCAACACGAACACGCAGGTTGCCAGGGCAGTCAGCACGGTTCGGACCACGTTGCGAAACAGGCTCTTCGAGATGAATCGCAGATAGAAAGTAACCTGTTGACGGTAGGCAATGGCGAGGACCAACGTGAACAAGCCCACGCCGGCCGCGACAACGTAACCCGGGTTGTCGAGGAACTTCAACAACACCGACTCGGCTTGACTAGGCACTGGCGCTCACCTTTGCTGCTGTGTCCCGGACGAGTTGACCTTTCTCCAAATGCAGCACGCGCTCGGCGCGTTCCGCCGCACGTGGATCGTGGGTGACCATGATGATCGTTTTTCGAAGGCTCTTCTTAAGTTCGACCAAAAGATCGAGGATCTCGTGTGCCGACTTGGCATCCAAATCCCCTGTCGGTTCGTCGGCGACGAGTAGCGTCGGATCAGTAACGACGGCACGGGCGATGCCGACGCGCTGTTGCTGCCCGCCGGAAAGCTGGCCCGGGCGGTGATTCTGACGATTGGTAAGGCCAACCAAGTCGAGCGCCGTCATCACCTGGCGTTTACGATCGGCCGCGGACAGGGGCAGGAGCAGCAACGGCAACTCGATGTTTTCATACGCCGTCAACACCGGCAATAGATGGTAGAACTGAAACACGAAACCGACGTTGCGGGTGCGCCACTTCGCTAGTTGGGACTCGCTGTATCGGCTGATTTCCTCGCCGCGAACATAGACTTGGCCTTCACTCGGACTATCGAGCCCGGCAATTAGATTAAGTAACGTTGTCTTTCCCGATCCGCTCGGACCCATCAACGCCAGGTACTCACCTTCCGGAACGTCAAGGTCGAGGCCGTTAAGAACGTCGATGCGCTCGCTGCCGCGCTCGAAGTATTTGTGAACATTCTCGACACGAACAATCGGCTCAGGCATATGTGCAGCTCCAATGGCCGTTACTCGCCCTTCAAGAAGTTGACAACGACACCCATGTCCGGCCGAAGATACTTGCCTTGTTCGTCCTTGGGGACTTGGATCTTCACCCGCACCGGAATCGCGCCCTGGCTGCGGTCGGCCGTCGGCATCATTCGAGAAACGATTCCCACGTAGCCGTTTGGGTGAACCCTGCGAAACGGCTCAAAGTTCTGGTACGCCTCGGGCATGACGGTACATCTCTGGCCAACGACAACATTAGCGATGTCGCGTTCCTGAATCTTGAGATCTACTTCGAGGTCCGTCAGGTCGGCCATTTCGCAAAGACTGACGGCAATGCCGCCGGCGCCGCCGGAAAGCGCGGATGGATTCACGAAGTTGCCGCGTTCCGCACTCTTCTTGAGGATCGTTCCCGTCACGGGAGCGCGGATGACGCAGTTGTCGAGCATCCACTGGTTTTCAGTCAGATCGGCATCGGTCTGCGCGATACGAAACTCGGCTTGCTTGATTTGTTCCTCACCTCGTGCATTGATGACTCGATAGGCCGCCTCTGCCGCGGTGATGTTAGCCAAGTCCTGGTTATATTGCGCCTCTGCTTCGGCACGTTCTTCCGTGCTGGTCGCGTTCCGTGTGGAATTGGAAATTTGGCGTTTGACCCGGCTATACTCGGCCTTCGCTTTGATGGCGTTGACTTTGGCCTGGGCTTCCTCGAGTTCTTTCGGCCAGGTATTTTTCAATTCTTCCAAGCGCCGTCGTGCCTCATCGCGCGTGGTGAGCGCCTTGTCACGGCGTGCCTTGAAGTCCGCATTTTGCAGTCGGGCCAGTTCTTCGCCTTCCTGGAAAACATTGCCTTCTTCCAACCGTGGACTGATGAACTCCAAAATGCCGCTCACCTTATTCGGGCTGACTTGGATTTGATGCGCTGGAATCACATATCCCTTCGCCTGAAGCGCCACGGCGCCTGACGATGCGACCTGGCCGGAAGCGACGTTGACCGGGACCGAATCCGTGTCCCGTTTTCTCGTTTCGCTCGTGTTCGCGGCCGGTTCGTCTCCCGGTGGGTTGAGTTTGTACGTGCGGAAGCCGAAGCCCGCCGTCATCAGCAGGAGAATCACACTCAATCCCCAAGGAATGAGAGCGCTCGCGGAGCGATTGGATGTACCACGGCCGTCCAGTCGCAAAGACTGAACACGATCGCTCAAACTCGCCGCTCCATTGCGTTCCAGCGTATTCGGTTCGCGTGTGTCGGCGACCGCGGTTTGGGTTTTTACATTAGCCATGATTCACCTTGTTTCGGGAACCCGTCCGAGTCGTGCTCGGCGTCTGGTTCCGGCGTTTCAAGTAGCTACTCAAAAGTTCCAGGCAAAGTTCCAGCATCTCCTCCTTGTCGTAGGCGTTTGGATCGGCCGCCCGCTGCATGGCGAGTCCGTGCAGGATGGCCTGAACCAGCGTGGCCAGCGTCCGCGGGGAACCCGTTTTCTTGCCGTTGCCATGCCCGTTGTCCGCGGCAAAGTCCTCCGCCATCCGCCGCCGCCATTCCTCGTAGAGATTGGCCAGGCGGTCTCGAAAATCCTCGCGATGGCTGATCTGTGAAAGAAACGTGTACTGAAGCGCATGGAACTCCGGCACCGCGGGCGGGTTCAGGACAAACCACGTCAAGAATGCGACCACACGGTCCCAGCCATGCGGCATTTCCTTGAACGAACACGACCCGTCAGCGCCTGCATCGGCGCGATCCTTCAGCATCGCGATGAGCCGATCAAAGGCTGCGACCAGTATGTCCTCTTTTGACGGGAAATAGTAGGTAAGCTGCCCGCGACTCATGCCGGCTTTTTTTTCGATTTCCGAGAGCGACAGGTTCTGGATTCCTTGCTCGGCGATGATCGCCACGGCGGCGTCGATCACCTGTTCGCGCCTAATGCTTCCGATATCAATCCGGGCGCTTTTCATGGCGGAGTTCTCAAGGCCTGGAAGGCGAAATAGACTATTCGATATATTATTAGACCGAATGGACTAGAAATGTCAACGTGCAAATTGTGAGCGGTTGGGACTAGGCGCCGAGAGGATGAATTGCGTTATCGCTCAGACTTGCATCTGGGTGCTTACTTGGGGCACGGGCAAGGCATCGGAGGCGGGACCGTAACCGGAACTTTCAATACACAGTCGGTCGGAATGGCCTCAAGCCGCTTCCCGATGGCCGGGATAGTAACGGCATCCACGGCGAGCTTTCTAATAATGACATCTTCTTCAACCGGTTTGAGGCACGGAGTTCGTACGATGTATTCTTTTTGCTCCGGCACCGCGTCATAAACCGTGATTTTGACGCGCTTGGTTACCTGAACAGGCTGATAAGTCGTGCACGGGCATCCGGTGCAAGGATCGATGGTCGTGACCGGTTTGACCTCCGTGCAACACACCTCTTGTTCAATTTCGCGTGGCTTTAGAACGAGTTCCGTGCACCATTGGCGTGTCTCGTTGTAAGTGATCTCGAGGGTGCGCCGTTTATCTCGACCCACCTCATACTCACGTAGTCGCAGTTCCGGCAACGTACACGCGTTCTGTTTTTCCACTAAGGCAATGTTCCGCATCCGGATGGTTTTTTCACACGGCGGCCCGCAGGGTTCATGGCATGGAGCAGGAAGGACGTTCGGCACGGCGTCCGGCAAGCGGTTCGGTTCGTCGGCGTGTGCAGTGCCAATTGCGGCGAGAACTATGGCAACAATCAACGCGGCACGTCGCAGCAACATCGATCCCTCCATGGCGCCATCGAATCCGACGCCGAGCGCGGAACAGGGGCAGGCCAGCGAATTGTGCGTGTAACTGCGGTGAATGCAAGTGAAATGGAGCACGATGCGCGCCGAATCACACCCGTGCGGACGGTAAAGTCCGTGCAATTCGGCGCGCTTACTAAAGACCTATCCCGTTCTAGCTATCCAGGCCGAGGACGTGCCCGTCGCCGCTATGTCGCGGCATGTCCAGAAGTCCATACTTCCGCATCTTCTTGTAAAGCGTTACGCGGCTGATACCGAGTGCGTGGGCCGCACGAGCCCGGCTGTATTCGTGGGTGATGATCGCTTGTTCGATGACCGTGCGTTCGCGGGCCTCGCGATGTTGAGTCAACGAGCCGACCACGCCACGAGAATGGAACGTGCGGCTTAGGTGAGCTTCTTGGACCGCGATAGGTAAGTGCGAAATCTCCAGCAATGTGCCGGTTGAGATCAATACGGACTGCTGCACCACGTTTTCCAGTTGACGGATGTTTCCAGGCCACGGGAACGATTCGAGAACCGCCATGGAATCTCGGCTGATGTCGGTGAGGTTCTTCTTGAATTTGAAAGCGAAACGGGCGGCCGTGGCGCGCACGAGCGGTGCGATGTCGCGTACTCGCTCTCGCAGTGGCGGCAGGTGGAAAGACATGACGTTGAGCCGATAGAACAGATCCTGCCGGAATCTGCCGTGTGAGACGGCGGCTTCCAAGTCGACGTTGCTGGCGGCGACAATTCGAGCCTTACAGGTCTGCGTTTCATTGCTCCCGACGGGTTCGAACTCACCGGTTTCCAACACGCGCAAGAGGTTCGATTGCTGTTCGACGCCTAGTGCGTCAATTTCGTCCAGGAGTAATGTACCTTCACCGATCGCCCGAAATCGTCCTTCCTTGGCGCGATCCGCGCCGGTGAAGGCGCCTCGGACGTGTCCGAAGAACTCGCTCTCTATTAGGTTGCTGGCCAGGGCGCCGCACGGCACCGCCATGAATCCGTTTCGTTTGCGGGGCGAGCAATCGTGAATCATTTGGGCCAGGAATGTCTTGCCGGTACCCGTTTCGCCGGTGAGTAATATGGTCACGTCGTGCGCCGCGGCGATGGCCATTGATTTCGCCAGCGGGAGCAGGGACGGTGTCTGTGCGGCGAGGCGGCGGGAGATCATCGCTTCGGGATCGTTTGACGTCGTCGGCGTCGCCGAGCGAAGCGAACCAAGGGCACGAAGTCGGTAGCTCAACGGAGAGACTTCTTCGGGCCACGCGTACCGACCGAGAAGCTGATTAGGAAAGTCATTCCATCCGTCGCGTCCTTCGGCCTCAGCGGTCGTGACGATGAGCACGCGAGTGGGAAGGCGGCGCAGAGCTATCTCTTGGAGCAACCGACGGACGGCCAAACCGTCGCGGCCCCGGCTCGTGACCGCCACCACCAGCACGTCGTCGTTCGGTCCAAGCTCTTGTAAGACCGCCTCAAATGATAGTGCGCCGGGTGGCGGATCGACGAACTGACTTAGGTGGCCGCGCAAGACTTCCGCGAAACCGGAATCCTCGCAGGCCAACGCTAGACGGACGGATGACATACCTCGCTCCTCCTCTGTTCCCTGTTCGTTGACGGACAATCATCGCATGCCGACATCACGATGCAAAATCGACGGCAATTGCGTTGCTTACCACACTAGGGCGTTGACGGTCGCTAGCAATTCGCTCGGCTCAACGGGCTTCAACAAGCAGCGCCGGGCGCCCATACGACGGTATTGGGTCATGTCTGCTTGATCCGCCGGTTCGCCGCACACCACGACAGGCAATTTCGGATACTTCTGTCGAATTCGGGTGAAGAGATGAATCCCCGAAAAATCGAGTTCTGCATCCATGACGGCGCCGTCCAGCGTGATCCAATCTGCTATGACGTGTTTGACGGCCTCGCCGAGGGTGCCGAAATCAATCACATCATAGCCATCGTCACGCAGGATGCCCGCAAATCTTTCTCGCACTGCATCTTCTCGCATTGCCAACATGATTGTCGGACGTCGCGGCGTGATGAACCGTCGCGTCACGATCAATTGGGCAAGCGCGCCGACCCATCCAAAGCCGCGGGATTTTTTCTTTTCCTGCGAACGGTTGCTCCGAGATTCGACTCGCGTCGCAACCAGTACGGCCGCAGCCGCCGCTCCCATACTCACTCGGCAATCCCGGTCGGGCGCCGTCTCAGCCAATTCAGTTAACGTTAACGCGTCCGAATATTCCTTACCGTTGACGATTTCCCCTAGCTCCGCACTATTCGCCGCGAATAGGCGGTCGATGGCAACGAAATCCATCGGCGCCTGGCTATGCGAGCCTGCAAGGGCGTAGACCATGTGCGGCGATGGCGACTGGTCAGCGTCTCCGGCCGCCGCTTCCATCACACTCGCCAGTAAGTCCGAATCGATGGATGCCAAGCCAGTATCAAAACTGGCTGTTTCCGCGATGTGGAACGCGGTCACGTCCGCCATCGACAAGGCCGAATCCGAATCATCATCGGCCGCCGCATCGCCCTCTTGGTTTCGGACGCGATGACTCGACTCAAGCCGCTGCGGCTCGTCGAACCGCACTCGGTTCCAGCTCGGCGCCCCGGCTTCCGGAAGATCAGGCCGCCACGATGGCGGTTTGGGCGGCCGGGCCAGTGTTTCTTCGTCGGTCGGGCGTATATTTTCTCTCGCCGATTCGCTCACGGTGCGCTCGTTTGCCGGCTCGTCGCCATCGGCGCCGTCACCATCTAACCCATCAACACGCCGCTTGGTATCGGCAAAAAACTCTGAATTCTCGTCGCCGGGCCGACGAGCTGGATTTTCGTCCCCGGGTCGTATGGCGCTGCGGCCGAGAATCCTATCCGAGTTTGGACGTTCATGCTCGTTTTCCAATGGGCGCTGTAGTGCTCTGTCCGGGTAAACAATCCGAAGCCTGTCGTCGTGCGCCGGGTCGCTGGAGTGTTGCACCACCGCGAAATCAGCGCTGAAGCGGCGAATGGCGATTTGGCGTTTCGCGTCTTGATCAAGGAGCGGTGAGCGAAGTGAGTCGGCACGCACGACACCGGCCGGGTCAAAACCCGAAGACAGCAGGCAACGATTTTCCAGCCAGTCGAAGCTCAATCGGTGCGGTGAGAAGCGTGGCGCATGCCGGGATCGCTTGGCGATCCGTCCACGCCGGAGGCGCGGTAGGAAGTTCATGTCCTTTGATCTCCGCTCGGTGCCCCGGGTCGCTCAGGATCCCCCGTTGTCGCCGCCAGCGGTGAAGGCTCGGAGTGTTGGTCAGAGGAGAACCGGATATGAGTAGTGGAAACCGGCCATCCTTGGGCCGCCGGAGCGTATAAATCGATCAACCCAAACGAGTACGAAGAATCCGGACGGCGCCTCTCTCTGCCTCACTAGCCTGCCGTTGGTGTGCGACGCCTATTTCGTCACCGCGACACCAAGCTCCAAATTAAAACCGACACAAGCCACTTGTCAACTCATTTATGTCGAAAAGAACGGAATTGGGACACGGAATTCTGGCAATTCTCGCCGTCAGAGTATGGTCGAAGATCGCTAACACGGATCTCATGTCTCTGTAGTTTTCCTACGGCAGTGAGCGCGATGAAGTCGGCTTTACGCGGTTCTCACTTGGAGTACCAGGCTCGCGGAGGCGTGTGGTGGGCCGCAAAGGCCGGTGAGGTGGGTTCGCCACGTCGACACCGGATCGAACCGGATTTGACCTGGCTGGTTGTTCCGGTGACGAAATGTGATTTGCAATGGTGTAAGCGCCAATCAACAGCGCCAGCGATGCGGCAAGCGCCCATCGACACCGCCAAATTGGCCGCATCGCGTCGGTTGCCATGTCTGCCTGGGCGCACGGCGCCGGCATAACCTTGGGCACATCTGACTGGAAGAAATCGGCGAGCAACTGGTCAACGTGCGATGCATCTTCCGATGAGCGGATAAATGACAAAGGACGATTGGTATTCATTGAACTGGCTTCACTCCCCGTTGACTTAACCGGTCGGCGACACGTTGCCGAGCCCGGCTTAGCCGCATGTGCACGGCGGTTGGGTTGATCGCCAACGCGTCGGCAATTTGATTCGTTTCGTATTCCAGGGCGTAGCGAAGGGTCAGGATTTCCCGGTCCGTGTCCGGAAGCTCCGAAAGCACATGCCGTAACTCGGCGAAAGTCTCCTCACGCTCCAGGACTTCAATCGGCAAGAGTGCGGGCGAACTCACGCCGTTCATTGTCTGCGGCGGCTGTGTGCCATTCCTGCGGAACGCACTCTTCGCGTGATCTTCAGCGAGGTTTCGAGCAACGCGAAGCAGCCACGCCCTAGGATTTATGATTGTCTCGCCCTGCTCCCACTGTTTCCATAAGCGCAGGAACGTTTCCTGCGCAATGTCCATGGCTACGTCGGAGTTCAACCACCGCGCATACGCCAACGCCCAAACTTCGCGCGCATGACGTTGGTAGAGCGCCTCGAAGTCGGCATGCCGAACTTCGGTCCGACGCGACCGGAACTTCATCGACACTCATCCGCCTCCAGCCGAAACATGACGAACCAGGCCGTCTAGCCTAACGCTCCCGCCGGCAAAAAGACCACATCGCCGTGCGTGCCATTTCACTATAACAGCACGTCCCCGTGACGCAAACGAGGCGCCAGTTAAGAGACTGAGCTCCTTATTGCCATCTCGCAACTCCGCAATTCTTAGGGCTTTCCGCTCTGACGCCGCCAAATCAGCCGAAATTTGGCGGGTCGGTAGCGCAATCGCGACTCTTCACTTCTGACGTGAGCAGTTTGCCGGGATTCAAAATCGGACGAAGCGAACTCGGCTCAGCAACCTGCGTTTGGTAACCGCGACCCTTACCCACCCCGCCATCGCTGATGGCGCATCCCTGCCTCGTATTTGCCTACCGTCTGGAGTAAAAAATGGGACTCTTTGCCCGAACCAAAACAGCATCTCGCAGCCGCAAGCCGCTTAGCACCGAACGATTTCTTCCTCGATTCGAGAGCCTCGAATCCCGAGTCGTGCCGTGGGCGACGTCCGGGAACATGTGGCCGGCATCGTCGCTGGTGACGTTAAGCTTTGTGCCCGACGGGACGGATCTTGGCGGCGGCGTGACGAGCAACTTGTATTCCTCGTTCAACGCCAGGTTTGGTTCGCCGTCCACATGGCAGAACCAGATTCTCAAGGCGGCGCAGGTGTGGGCCAAGAACACGAACCTGAATTTCGCCGTGGTGCCAGACAACGGAAGCCCGCTTGGCTCAGGCGACTACCAACAGGGTGATCCGGGGTTCGGCGACATCCGAATCGCCGGTTATAATTTCGGCACGTCGAGCCTTGCCTCTGCCTTTTCGCCGCCGCCGATCAACAACTATTCCATTGCCGGCGACATCCAGTTCAACACCGGCCAGACGTTCAACATCGGCACGACGTACGACCTTTTCACCGTCGCATCGCACGAGTTCGGCCACAGCTTGGGCATGGTGCACAGCAGCATCATTATCGCATCCGAGTACTCTGCGTACACCGGCGTCAAGACGGGCATCGATTGGGACGATATCAATGGAATTCGCTCGGTCTACAGCAACAACCTGGCTCGGTCCCATGACTGGAACGACACGTACTACCCCAACAACACGTTCGCGACGGCCACGGATCTCACACAACATATTCAGTCCGATCTAACAATCTTGCGGCTGGACCGTGACATCACCACAACATCGGACGTGGATTACTTCAAAATCACCGCGCCGTCGGGCACGTTGAGTACGGTGCAACTCAGTGCGCAGAGCGCGGGCTTGAGCCTGCTGGCGCCCAAAGTGTGGGTCTACAACTCGTCCTACCAGCAGATCGGCTACGCCTCGGGCGCCGGCCAATATGGAACCACCGTAACCATCACACTGAATGGTCAAGTGTCGGCCGGACAGGTGATATACGTGAAGGTCGCTGGCGCTGACACCACGCCTTTCGGGACAGGAAAGTACGCACTGGCGGCTCGATTCGGCAGTGCCGGCCTTCCGACTCAGGCACCGCCGGTCACGACGTTGCTCAATGGCGACCCACTTTCCGGCGGCGGCGGCATTGCCACTGTGAATTCACCTGAGATCTTCATCGACGCGCCGGAGGGTCACATTTATTCGATCCCGGATGGAAGTTCCCAATCGGTGGCGATGGACGCTCAGGGAAACTCGGTTACAACGTGGACGGATACCGACACGGCCACGGGGGCAGTGGATATTTATGCGATGCTGTTTGACACAAGCGGCACGCCGCTGTCTCTTCCGATCCTTGTCAATTCCATCCAAGGCGGCGTGAACACGTCGCCGGCCGTAGCGATGAGCGACACAGGCGAGTTCGTTGTCACGTGGTCCGCAGCCGACGCGGACGGCAGCGGTTGGGGAGTCTTGGCTCGCCAGTTCGATGCCTTAGGTAACCCAGTTGGCGATGAGTTCATCGTCAACAACTCGACTTCCGGCAACCAGACGTACCCCTCAGTCGGCATCGACAAACTCGGCCGATTCGCCGTCACGTGGACGACGCGTAACCCTGTTTACGGCAAAGATATCTATGGCCGGAGCTTCGCAGCGAATGGGACGCCCCTCGGTGTTGAATACAAGATCGGCTTGCTCAATCTTGGCGATCAAGAGTGGTCCCGGATGGCCATGGATGATAATGGAAACTTTGTGGTCACTTGGTCAAGCGTAAGCGAGCTGAACGGTTGGGATGTTTATTATCGGGTGTTCAACATTGCCGGGACTCCGCTCACCGTCGAGAGCCTCGTTAACCAATCCACAGCAGGCGACCAGAACTTCTCCGCGGTTGCGATGGACCGCCTTGGCTATTTCGTGATTGTTTGGCAGAGCCAAACACAATCCGGCGGTGACTGGGACATCCGCGGTCGCATGTACAGACAACAGGGTAATGACCCCAGCAGCGAATTCCTGGTCAATACGACCACGGACGGCGATCAAGTATTTCCGTCCGTCGCCATCAGCCAGGAAGGAGATTGGGTCGCGGCATGGTCGAGCGACAGGGAAGGCGGCGCGCCCAAGGTACCAGGCCACGTGGGACAATCGGCCGCGAATGGCGGGCACATCGTCAATCCAAACGGCGGCGAGGGCGGTACGATCGGCATGAATATGTCCTCAGGTTCATCCTCGTTGCCCACTTCGTGGGGCGTGTACGCAAGACAATACCACCACGGCTCGGCGCTCGGCAGCGAGTTCCGAGTCAATACGACGACGTTGGGCGATCACGAAAACGTGTCCGTTGCGATGAACTCGCAGGGCTTTGTCAGCGCCATTTGGAGCTATACACGCCCCGACGGCACCTCAGGCATGGCCGGCCAGGGATATGCGATCGGCGGCAGCGACATGCACGGCATCGAAGATCCACGGATCGGCGGCGGTTCAGGCTGCGGGTGCGCCCTTTGCCAATCAGCGGCAATTGTTCGGCAAACCTCCTTTTCGGCGATCGCCGCAAGTTCTGTAGCACGAACACTCTCCCACCGCGACGAACATGGGCCTCTCGCCGCGGGTCAGGCACGACGTTCGTTCGATCTCCGCAACGGGACAGAGACCGAGGCTCAACGAACCATGCCGGCAGCGCATGGTCGTGGTTTGGGTGCGGCACAAGCCGATGCAGAGTCCGATTGGTCGGACATCGCCACTTCCGAGAGCTTGAATGTCGAGCTGCAGATGGGGCCGGAAGAAATGATGCCGGCAGCCGAAGTTGCCCCGCCGATTTCTGTGGATGCATTGGATTCGACCGAGTCTCAAGTGTCCGGGTTCACTCACCGCGTGAATGAACCTGAATTTGCTCCGGTCCACGACGCCGACCAGGGTTCGACCAATGGTTTCGGTGCGTTTGCCATCGTGCTGGGCGCGGCGTTTGGGATGATTCACTCCTCGACTGACCAGCGCACGAAATGGCGGCCGTTGATGAAAACTTGATGGAAACTATTGCCAGCGACCACGAGGACGGGCTCCACAAGGCTGTTCCAGAAGTGGTTGCCAGCGACATGCCGACCCCTTTATCTATCTCGTCCTGCGCGGTCGTTCCATCCGCCGGCTGGCGCCGTGGCGCCAACTTCGATTCGAATGTCGTTGTCGTTTCGAGCCAGGGCCTCCCGAGTTAGGCCCGAGGTCTGTGGCCGCGCGAATTTCGGATGGACTCGTTTGAGACTGCGATGCATCGACGGTTGGTGCGCCACGGCGTCCGAGCCAATGACTTGAACGACTGCTATGCGGTGGAGGCCGGCTACTGCTCCGTTACGATCGCCCGTCTTCAATGAAAAAGTGCCATCCGGGTTTATCTTCGCCGCGCGGCGGACCCGCCTTCGATGGGAGTGAATTCAATCAGCCCCATGGTGACGGGACTGCCGTCGGTGAACACAACTTTGCCGCGGGTTGGCCAAACCGCAACCTGATCGGACCCGCACCCAGCCGCGAAAATCCCCAAGCCGAGAACCAGCACGATAAGTCTACGCATGGAAAGCTCATTTAGCCGAACTCGCCAGAGCTCGCGCACGCACGTTGAATTCTGGGGAATTCGGCTACTTAGTCGGGCGCCGCGATCTCGCCATCGGCGCGGTGGCAAAGACGGCCCAACGTGGTCGCATCGATGCCGGTCCGAACCGACATAACCCTTCCATCGGCGAACGCGAAATTGCAGACACCCACGTGCCAGCTTCCAAACGCGAACAGGTACATGCCGTCGACCTCATCGTCAGGCCCCCGCCCCAAGGGGACGAACTGATCACCAATTCGACTCGTGTACTGGAACCGGCTGCCGTCGTAAATCGGGCCGTTCGCCGGCACGGTATTGACCGCGTCGCGCATCACGTGCAATTCGCCGACGAGGAAAGTGTTGGATAGGCCATCGGTTATCTGTTGGGCGCGGATTTTGTCCAACCAATCCAACATCTTGTTGTTTTCCATTAGCCCGCGGCTGGAGATGATAACGCCGGTACCGTTGCCGCCCCAGTAGAAGTCTGTCACGTCTCCCCACGCACCGGGCGACATGTCGCCGTGGTTGCCACCATAATCCCCGGCCGCGCCACTCAGCGTTCGGTCCCCCGGAAAGACGCAGCCACAGGGAAGCACGAGCCGATCCGTGAAGCTGGTGGGGACTACCGACTGCGACATGTTTCGGCGCGTTGGACAAATGAAGGTGTTTACCACATGCTCGCGAACGTGGTCGGCATGCTCCTTGTACGGAAGTCCGACGTCCCAGAGCCGAAAGGCTGCTTCCTGTTCGACAAAGGGCAAGATGCGCACAAACCAAGACGGGTGCTGGCCGAGCCCGGAGGCGTGTGGGTTATAGAGTTCGGGAATGTTCAAAACGCGAGCGGGCGGAAAAGCGTGGTACAGGTCGTGGAAGTGTGTGGTAGCCAGCGCGATTTGCCGCAGGTTGCTCCGACAGGTTGTTAGTGCAGCCGCTTCCCGGACCCGTTGAACGGCCGGCAGCAAGAGTGCGATCAGCGTACCGACAATCGCCATAACGACGAGCAACTCGATCAACGTGAACGCGCTATGCCGCATCGCTGGTCGTGTCATAGCCAGACCTCCGAATTGATTTGATTGGCCGGTGTCAAACCAACCAATCTGAGCCTGCGAGTACGGCACCGCCCGAGTTGCGCCGGTCATGGCGTTTCGTTCGCTATGATACGCCGCCGCCACGCCCACCGCAACGAAAAACGGCGCGGCGATAGGCGTTTGCGTCCGTGAAGGTTTGTTTGGCTTAAATTGTCGGACTATACTTCATCGAGATTCGCATCAGAGCGGCTCGCTCTATTCAATTACCTCCGGATGTCAGGGGACGTCGTGGCGAAACACTCGCGACAGAGTCGTAAACCATTCAAGCTGCGCTATGAACGACTGGAGAACCGCAGTCTGCCATGCGTTTCAAGTTTCACGTTAGCGCATGGTGTGCTCGATGTTAGCTGCGGCGCCGGCGATGACCATATTGAAGTAGAGCGCGGGCAAGGTTCCACGATCCAGTTCAGACTCAATGAGCATCGGACCGCATTCGGCAATGGACAGTTGCGAGTCATCTACCTAAAGGGCTTGGAAGGCAACGACCTCGCGTTAATTGATACGACGTTGGATCTGCCGATGTTTGTCAGCGGCGTGAAGGGCGGTCAAACTTTTGGCGGCTGGCTAGTACCCGAGCAAGTACCCCTTGGCGGTCATCATTCGAAAAATGGAATCAATCATCTGGTGATTGCGGCGGAGTTTTTGCAAACCGGCCGCATCGCCACCACCCTGCAAAGCCCTGCTGACGCCGTGACCGAGAACCAAGGTTACCTACTGGGAACTAGTGCACTCGCATGGTCTGTAATGGACGCGGTTTTTGCTGGCCACGAGGGACATTGGTTTCCGGGCCTCAGTGTATTGCAGGCAACTGCCCTGTCGGGGCAATCGAATCTCCTCACGGGCGATCCAATGACCGGTCACTCGGCCCGGTCAGTAACAATCGCCAGCAACATGGAAGGGGGCGGGCTTGGAACGGTTCCCACGTTCAGAATCCACAAACCGGGCTGAGGCTGACAAGGTAGACAACGGCTCCCGGTCGGGAACGAAAGTAACTCGGAAGAACGCACGGAATCAAAGGATGATCGTCACTCACGCGAGCGCCGCGAATCCACGGAGCGAGAACAAAGCAATACAGGCGACACAAACCCCGCGGATCAAAGACCGAATCCTAGCGAAGAATTGTCGCCCGTGCAACCGTCGGAGCGCCCGGGCCCGGAGGCCGAAACTCAAATTAGAAAGGATGTCCCACTTAGTGCGGATGCAGTAACGACGTACTTCGAAACCCTGGCCCCAACACCTCGGACGGATGGCTACTGGTTAGCGCTGGCCGCCGGCGGTTGGCTTGCCACTAACATACGCCGAAACTTTCGAGTACGGCAGACCCGCCGTCTCGTCAATCAGTAGCTTCTAAACAGTTTCTACCTTGCCGTGATCGTCGCAGTGTCCGCCGTGCGGATGGTGCAGATGCCCGTCGACGAGATAGTCGACGTGCCCGCCGTGAGGCACGGCTTCATGGCCGCAGTTCGGACCGTGTTGGTGTCCGCCATCATGTTGACCGCAATCGTGTTTAGGTGTGCATGCCGCGGGATTCGCGGTATTGACGGGTAATTCATGCTCCTCGACGCATGTGGTGCAGATGACCGTCATGCAAATAGTCCACATGGCCGTCATGTTTTACGCCCGTATGTCCACAGTTCGGCCCATGTTGATGCGTGTGATTCGGGTGCGTGCTCATTGTTTGCTCTCCTTAACCTCGTTGCGCGGTCTGTTGTCTCAATTGTAGTCCCAGTGAATTGTTGGAGAATCGCCAAAAAAAACTTGACGTGAACAAGCTGCCGTATAACATGGTGTTACCGTTATACGAAGTTTTACATCTCGTCGTTCAGCGAGGCTTATGCAGATGGCAAGGCATGAAAAGCCCAAGGCTTTCACGCTGATCGAATTGCTCGTAGTCATCGCCATTATCGGCGTGCTCGTGGGGCTTTTGCTTCCCGCTGTGCAGAAGGTCCGCGAAGTTGCTAATCGCACCAAGTGCAAGAACAACCTCAAACAAATCGGATTGGCAATCGGAAACTACAGCAACAACTACAACGGCCGGTTTCCGCTTTCATCTCACGGCTTGCCGTGGGGTTCGATCAAAGACGCGTGCTGGATCTATACTCTGGGTCCCTACCTCGAAAATGTTGACAAGATACGCATCTGCCCCGTGGATCCATTCGCCAAGGAGCGGCTTGAGAACAAAGGGAGCAGCTACGTCCTGAACGAATACATCTGTGTGTGGGGCCCGGAATTCGCTAACACGCCTGATAGCATTGATCCAGACGGGACCATTAAGGACCACTCGCTTCGGATCGAACAAGTTCCCGCCACGCATCGAATGATCACCGTCTTTACGATCTCGGATGGCCAAGGAACCGGCACAACCAATGACCACACGCACAGCCGAAACTGGTTCAAATATGGGATAAGCGCCCAGGAGCGTTGGACACGAATCCTATCGGACGTGCAAGTCGACCGTTTCGGCGGGACTTTGGGAGCTGATCCGAAGGATAACCACGGGAGTGGATTCGCGAACTACTTGTTTGCCGATGGTCACGTGGAACTAATTCCGGCCTCGCAAATAAAGATGTGGGCCGACCAGAACTTTAACTTCGCTCGACCGCATCCGCCTACGTTGCCGCCCAGCTGATTGTCGAACTCGTTCTAGACTTTCACTCTTTGGGAGGAGCTACGGGTGAGACTGTGCGCACGTATTCGCCAAAAGTGCAAGGCACGACTGCGCCTCGAAGCCTTGGAGCGGCGATCCGTTCCGGCAATCCTCACCGAGGGTCACATCGACATCGGTGTTGGATACGATGGCGTCGCATGGGATCTCCATGTTCACGACGAAACGAATAACAACGAGTACGACCCTGGCGACGTTCTTCTCTATCTCGGGCGCAACGCCCGGGCGACGCAGCCCAGCGATCCCGCTTACAACTTCATCGGAGCAGGATGGGGAAACCCGATTTGGGTCCTACCTCAAGTGCCGTCGCCGAAGAAACTATTGCTTGGCATCGGTGCAGAGGAGATCGCGCCGGGCACATTCGCCTCATACTTCGAAACGGATCGCCGTGTCCAAAGCGAAGGCGAGTGGATACGGTTCGATTTGATCGATGTGGCGGGGCCGGCTGGAGGAGAGACGGCGGTTTGGCAGACAGATTCCTTCGGCAAGGTAATCAATTGGATGTCTACGCATACCAATCGACCGGCCGACGCGACGTTTACGCTGGCCGGTGAACATGGGGACTACAATTGGGCATTCACTCTCGAAGGCATCTACGAAGTGTCGTTCCAGGCGAGCGCCTATTTAGGACCCGGCATGACCAACAAGACCGAGAGTGACGTCGTTACCTATTTCTTCGGCGTGGAAGATACAGGTGGTTTCACGCCGGCACCGAATGCGCCGAATCGTTCGCACGATAGCGTCAACCTTAGCCCAACGATGCTCATCGGTGGGCCGGTGTTGCGATCTACAGCCGAGCAGTGTCCAGGCTCGGTAGTAATGAACAGCGTGCGACCGCTTGAGGACACCGATAGGTCGCAGTTTTCTTTGCCAACAACTTGGAGTCACTTGAGCGAGGCTGATCCATCACGATCCGACGTGCTTACATGGTTGAGCGTGGACGAACTGTCGGCCCCGTTGGATATAGCGGCTTCAGATAGGTTTGATTTCTAACAAAGTCGTTCTCGTTGGGGGAATCTTCCGTGAAACGCATTGCATTCCGGACTCGTGTTTCGCTCGAATGTCTGGAAAACCGCACTGTCCCGGCCATCCTCGATGTAGGTTCCAATGTCAACATCAGCCATCTCGCGGGTAATCAGTGGAACGGTAGCATCGCCATCGACCCAACGAATCCCGCGCGCATGTTTGCAATTTCGGACACGGCGGCGGGCAACACCTTCGCGGCATACAGCACGAATAGCGGAACGACATGGGCCTCCATCAGTCCGATTCTCGGAAGCACGCCGCGGGCGAGTTTTGATTCGTTTGGAAACCTATTTGTGGCGACGGATCTGTCGGGTTCGCCGCGGGTGTCTGTCAGCGTAGACGGTGGCCAGACGTTCGGGCAGATCTTTGCACCGGGGGACAGCGGTTATGGAAGACCGGCGCTCGCCACGGGCCCCGGAAGTGCATGGCTGGCGGTGCGGGGCCCCTCGGGGTCGATTATCGTGACCGGCGCACTGGTTTCCGGACTCGGAAACATCGGCTCGTTCGGCGCCTTCAAGACGATCCCGAATACCACGGGAGGTGATATCCCGGCAATTGCCATTGGACCTGCCGGCCAGGCGTTGGTCGCCTACCAAAATCCTGGCTTCGGCAGCCGCCGTTCGACTTTGCTCACGAGCCTGGACGCTGATGGGTTGGGCGCCGGAAATTTCAGCGCGCCGGCGATAGTTTCGCCGATCAACATCGGCGGTTTTCGTAAGATCCCGGCGCAGAACACCAGCGGAATCGATTCGTCCCTGAGCCTTGCCTGGGACCGAAGCGGCGGCTATTACAACGGCCGTGTCTATCTGGCGTACACGAACGCCCCATCGGCCACCATCAGCGACACCAACGTTTTCATTCGCTACTCGACCAACGATGGCACATCCTGGTCGGCCGCGAAACAGGTGAATGACGACCCCACGACGAACAGCCAATTCAATCCCGTGGTCGCCGTCGATCAAACGAATGGCCACGTGGCGATGGCCTGGCTGGACGCACGCCGTGACCGTGGCGTTGGTGGACCCGGCGACACGAACGGCAGCCCGAACAACGACGTGCAGGTTTTCGCATCGGTGAGCTATGACGGCGGATTTGTGTTTGTCGCCAATCGTCAAGTCAGTGACGGGGCGGATGCATCCAACTCGGCAGCCGCCGCGAATCCGGCGGACTACGGCCGCTATATAGGCTTGGCGTTTCACGACAACGCACTGTACCCGGCATGGTCGGACAACAGTGCCGCATTGCCCGCCAACCCGGATTTTCCGAAGCTTGACCTGGCAACCGTGCGCGTGGATGTTTACCCCAACGCGGTTACCTCGCAGCACAGCGATCTCAACTTTGATTACATAGGCGGCGCCTGGAATCTGGTGATTCACGATGATGATTCCTTCATCTCTTACCCGACGAATCAGACGGCGCTTTATGTGGCCCCGGTCTTGAAATCCACCCAACCAGGAGACCCGAACTACGATTTCATCGGCGCCGGCGCCGGCAACCCGGTCTGGATACTTCCGCAGCTGCAAAACCCCGCCGGCCTGTGGCTAGGCACCTCGTCTGAATCGACCCCGTCCAATGCGTTCGCGTCCTACTTCGAATCCGATCCACGCATTGGCTTCACCGCACCCTGGATGAAGATCAGTGTCTTGGATGTGCGCGGGCCCGGCGAGTTTTCCATGTGGCAAACTGACACTTTCGGCGCGGTGACCGTTTGGGTCGCCACGTCCGATGGTCTCCAAGCCAGCGACGTGTTCTTTTCCCTTCCGGGATCACACGTGCATTACAACTTCGGCCTCACCGAACCGGGAACTTATGAAATTGACCTGCAAGCCTCGGCGTATTTGCAGTATCCCAACAATCCCACGTTCAGTGCGGTGACCACCTACACATTCTGCGTCGATGACATTGATAACGGCGATCCGCCCGTGCCGATCCCGCCGCCCAATCTCGACCAACGGCCGAGTGTAGTGAGCACCGCAGAAGGCGTGAACAACGCTCAGTCTCACGTGGCGTCGTGGCCGTTCGCTCTCTTCGGGCGTAGTTAACGGAAATGGCTTCCTATCCGGGCGCGCCACGCCTGGTTTCAACATCGCAGCGGTCAATTACCCGCAACTCTTCTTTGCCGCTGTTGTTCCATCAACGTTTGAAATCGAGGATCATCCCGAACCGCGGTCCAATCCGGATGCGAGTCCAGGTGATCAACGTAGCGTCCTATTTTCACTAGCTCGTTCAGGGCCGTAATGGCACATTCCGCGAACTTGCCTCGGAGTGCCGCGTCGGCTGCCGCCGCGCGCACAGTTGGCGTAGAGAAGTGCATAGTCGGATAGATCGGCGACGTTGGATGGAAGCGGGGGAAGGAACTCGGGGATGGAATCCGCCGCCTGCGTGTAGTCTCCACGGTCACAAAGAGCCAGGGCTCGGAAAAACTGAAAAAAACGACGGCGGTCAGCGGCTTGGCCATTCACGAACTCGGAGTCCTCCATGGCCCGGTCCATGGACTCGCACACCGCGAGGTCGTGTTGGAGGTTCTTTAGCCAACCTTGGAACTGTGGCCGGTCCTTCAATTTTCCCGCATCGTGCAGACTCTGAAAGATGTTCACACTTTTTTCAAACCACGGCAGAGCAAGTTTGAATTCACGGGGAATGAGAAAATCCATACCGAGGTTGGCGTAGCTGGCGGCCAACTCGATCTGAAGTTGCGTATTTTGCGGGTCGGCCGCGAGCATCGCTTCACGGGCTTCCCGCGCCAAGTTGTGATACTCTCGCGCAACCGTGAAGTCGCCGGAATCGCGACGGGCGTCGGCGTAACGTTCGCGGGCATACGCCAGGTTGCGCCGGGATCGCAGATTGTTCGGACTAACGGTAAGTAGTTGCTCACGCAGCGTAATCGCTTGACGCGCCGACTCTGAGGCGGAGATGTGATTTCCTTCGTTCCACTCCGCCTGGCTCAGGCTTTCGAGCGCAAAAGCGAGGTCGCTTTTCGCCTTGGAGTGAGCGGGATTGACTTCCACGATCGGTCGGATCAACGCGGCCGCTTGTCGATATGCGCCTTTCGCGGCGGTCCCGTCGCCTTTCCGATTATCGACTTCACCCAGTCGGAAGTAACTGTTCCCAGCGTCGAGCCGGGCGTCGTCATCCTTTGGATTGGCTGAAAAGGCACGTTCGGCAATCTCCAATGCGTTTTGGCATAGGCATCGAGATGCTTCGTACTTTAACTCTCGTAACCGCACACGGCTCAACTTCAGATAAGCGCCGATTAATGCGCGGCGAGCTTTCGCGTTCCCCGGATCGGCGGTATGCAAGCCTTCCGCAAGCGCGCGGCACTTGTCGAAGTGCACCCATGCCTCGGCCTGCTGGCCGAATACCAGGGCGATGTCACCCAGACGGTCATGTGCCCCGGCGGTGCTGAGCGTTGCGCGCGTGCCCTCCGCCGTGCGAACCACGTCCTTAAGGCCGGCGACCGCCGTCTTCAGAAGGTTCTCTTTCACATGATGCGTGGCGGGTAGATATTCCAGATGATCCTGGATTTCGTTGATGAGCTTATCAAAAGCCGAGAGCGCCAGTTCGGCATTGGCCTCCGCATCTTTTTGTGCAATAACCGCCTTTGCACGTTCGTCCTTTGCGATGTCGGCGCTGGTCTCCGCACTCTTCTGGGCATCAACTGCCAGGTCACGTTGATAATCGATGAGTACTGCACTGGTGACACCACCAGCCGCCAACGCCACGAGGAGGACGATCACCGCGGCCGTCAAAGAAGCCGTCCGTGGATTTCTTTTCGCCCAGCGCCACGCGCGCTCCACTCGGCCCGTCGGCCGTGCATGAACGGGTTCGCCACGCAACTGGCGGCGAAGGTCCGCGGCGAGTTCGCCCGCCGACGTGTACCGGCGACTTGGCTCTTTCGTCAGGCACTTAAGCGTAATGGTCTCGAGGTCGCGCGGAATCTTGTCATTGAGCTGCCGCGGCGATCGCGGTTCGTCGTATAAGATCTGATGAAGCACCATGCGTGCCACGCCGCGAAACGGGAGTTCCCCGGTTAGCATTTCGTAAAGGATTACGCCAAGACTGTAGACGTCGGTGCGGCCGTCGACACCATGGCTGTCGCCGCGCGCTTGTTCCGGACTCATGTACGCCGGCGTGCCGAGAACTTGCCCCTCCATTGTGACGGAAACCTCGCCTTCGTCACGGCGGGCAAGCCCAAAATCCATGACGAACGCTCTCGTAGCCTCGTGGTCTTCGATAGACGTGCCGGCCAGCTTGCCCAGCATGATGTTCGACGGTTTGAGGTCGCGATGCACGACACCGCGGCGATGGGCATAGTCCAGGGCCTCGGCGACCTGTGCGGCGATATCGGCCGTTTCTCGGAAACCGAAGTGGCGAAGTGCGATTGCATCGGCTAACGTCTTTCCATCCACGAATGCGCTGACGATGTATGGCACCGGTGCATCGCGGCCGACTTCATAGAGCGGCACGATGCCTGGGTGAACCAGCTGAGCCGCGCTGCGCGCTTCCCGATCAAAACGATCAGCATCGGCGGGAGTAAGCCAGCGCCCGCCGCGCGGCATCTTGAGCGCGACGATTCGATCCAGGCGCGTGTCGTGTGCGCGATAGACCGTGCCGAAAGCCCCCTGCCCCACCGCTTCCAAGAGTTGAAAGGCGCCAATGCGCGGTTGCTCGCCGGCTGCAAAAGGTGTGGTAGGTGTGAGATCGAATCGGAAGCTATTGCCACACGAAGTACAGGTGATGGTTTGATCCGCGGTACCGCCGCTTGTATCGACCGTATGTCGGCATTTCGGGCAAACCAAGCTTGAGGGCGCGTCACCGGCTGGCGCTTTCAGGCACGATTTTAGCGCCTCTCGGTAGTCGGGAAAACGCTGGAAGTACTCGTCCGGTGTAAGGGAACCTTCCTGTCGGCGACGAAGCTTGAATTCCGCCGCGATCAGACCGACGGCCGACTTGGTGTCCGCGGCGAGCTTAGGAAATCGGCCGAAGTAGTCCTCCGCCCGGGCCGTTTCCCCAGCCTTTAACCGGCATTCCAGATCCGTGTGCGCCAACTCGACGATGAGGCTTTCGTCATCGACACCCTCCATGCGGCAAACTCGCCGATATCCGGTCGCTTCTCGGTTCGCCACGCGTCCTCGAACTCTGCGATTATGCGCTCGGCGCGGCTCCATGCGGATACCGCGGGATCATCCGACGGAGATGGCATTTGGTGGTCTCGGGGCAGCGTCCGCTGCGGGTAACTCTCAATTCGATATCCCTTCTTCTAACATTTCCTTCACCCGCTCCAATACGCGATATACGGTGCGTTCCGTGCGTTCCAGTTTCACGCTGATCTCGGGCGGGGTGTATCCTTGTAAACTCATTGACAGTATGTCCCGATGCCGCTCATCTAGTCTCTGCATTACTTTCTCAACGGTTTCCGTAAGGATGGCTGCTTCAGCAGGGGTCGGCTCCATCGTACGGGCTTCCCAGTTCGCCGCCGACTGATCGCCTGTCGGCTGCGGCGACACCTCACGGTCGATGTCACGGCTCGCCGTGTGGAAATACTCCACTCGCCGGCCGCATTTGCGAAGCGTAATGACCACCAGCATGCCCCATAAGTTGTCCCAGGTGTCGAGGTCTTCCATTTGTCCTGCGGCTTGGCACCGGAAGAAGCTACGAAAGACGGATTGCAACACATCCTCCGGATCGACCTTTTGAAGTATGCGGGGCTCGAGCCGGCGCCGAGCCAATGCAATCAGCTGGTTTGAATAGCGGTCGAAGACGCGGGTGGCAGCCGCATTGTCGCCGGCGCGGAGACGCGCCATTACATCATCGAATGACTGACGTGCGGACATTGATACACGCCCTGTCGTGACACGGCCCATCTCGACCGACGAATCGAAACCACGGTAAGGGCTGGACAACCACGAGGCAGGTCGGTGGCGCAAACGCAGCAGGGGCTGCACTCACGTCGTTAATTCCAGCAGTTTTTCTCCCCTGTGCGCCGCACTGTATCACGCGGGAAAGTTGATTGCAAGTATTTATATACCTTTGGGTTGCAATATCCGGGTAAACACGGATGAAAATCTTGTTAAATTTTCTGCGAATCCATGTCAGAAATCGACCCTATTTCCGCACTTATGGAGTAGAAGCGAAAGAAAATCGGCTGGTTCGGTCCCGCGGTGGAGACCCCCAGACCTCATGACGCCCAAAGCTGGTGGAGGGTGCAACAATGTGGTTCACCAAGAAATCTCTGCGCTCGCCCGTGGAACGCCGGGTGAAACTCCGCATGGAGGAACTGGAGACCCGCGCGGTTCCGTACAGCGTTTCCGGGAACCTTTGGCCGTCTTCGCAGTTGGTTAGCATCAGCTTCATGCCGGACGGCACCGACCTCGGCGGCGTGAAGAGCAACCTGTTTTCGACCATGAACGCCCGGTTCGGCTCACCGACCACGTGGCAGAATCAGATTCTCAAAGCCGCTCAGGTCTACGCCAAGAACACGAACCTGAACTTCGTGGTGGTCCCCGACAACGGGAAGCCGAGCGGCGCCGGCGATTACCAGCAGGGCGACCCGGGTTTGGGCGACATCCGCGTCGGCGGCTACCACTTTGGAACGTCTGCCTTGGCAATGGCGTTTGCCCCTCCACCGGTTAACAACTACTCGATCGCCGGCGACATTGCGTTCAATACGGGCCAGACTTGGAACATCGGCACGACGTACGATTTGTTCTCGGTGGCCACGCACGAATTCGGCCATGCCTTGGGGCTTTCGCACAGTTCCACTCAAGTCGCCACGATGTACTCTGCCTACACGGGTGCGAAGACGGGAATTGACTGGGACGACATTTACGGGATTCGATCCTTATATAGCGGCGGCGCGGCTCGTTCCGCAGATTGGAACGATGCCAATGGAGGCAACGGTTCATTCGCCTCAGCGACTGACATCACGCAACACATTCAGTCAAACCTCACGATTCTGCGTGAGAACCGCGACATTAGCACCTGTTCCGACGTCGATTTCTTTAAAGTGACCGTACCGTCCGGGGCCACGAGCAGCATCCAGATCCGGGCTCAAAGCATCGGCCTGAGTTCGCTCGCGGCGGCTGTCACTGTATACGCCGCCGATCAAACGACGGTGCTCGGCTCAGCCAACGGTCTTGGTCAATACGGTGTCAATCAGACGGTGACGCTGACGAACAAAATCTCGGCCGGCCAGGCGATCTACGTCAAGGTGCAAGGCGCCGACACGACGCCGTTCGGCACCGGCAAATACGCCATCGCGATGAGTTTCGGCGGCGCCGAGCTCCCCGCGCAGGTTTCCACCGACACCGAGCTCCCCAACGGCAGTCCGATCTCTGCCGGCGGCGGCGAAGCCATGATGGACCGAATCCGCGCGGCGGGTTCAAGCGCGGACAAGGGCCATGATGACGCTATCCACGGCGGTGGCTGCGGCTGCCCAGCATGCCACGCCGCCGCCGTCGGCGCCGCCCGGCGATTTGCCATGCCTGCCGCGACTATGTCCGACGCGGTTGTAAGCCACAGCGAGAATCACCAATCACACGTGCCCGTGTTCGACAACTACTGCGGAATCGTGTTGAATGATTCACCGAAGGACGAATCCGAGGTCATAACCGCCGCCACATCCCTGGCGCCATTGGCAGCGGGCACCCAGTTCGCCCCGTTGTTCGATGCCTACTTTACTGACGCAGCAATGGTCTTCTAAGCCATTCCTTACACGGCGTCGCAAGGCGGCGGGAACCGCGATCGGCAGATCGCGCCCAGTTCCCGCCGCCGTCGCGCGCCGGTATTCCCCGACTTTCGATCAAACGACCCGAGCTTTCAAGCTGCGTTCGAGCAGTCGAGCGTCTCCAAGCCGTTCCGCGCAGGCCGCGAACGCGTCGGTCGGGCCGCCCCACTTCAACTCGTCAACGTTGCCAAAGAGTTCCGCGTCGCTGCGGAGTGTTGCGAGATTCTTGAACAGGAGCGCCTGTTCTCGGCGCTCACCTAGGATGGTGGACGGGAAGTTTTCGATGGCGCCGTAACGGCCGACGAGGCGTGCCGCCGTCACTCGACCGATGCCCGCCAAGCCTGGATAACCATCGGCAGTGTCGCCGACGAGGGCGAGGAAGTCGGGAATTAGTTCGGGTTCGACTCCAAACTTTGCGCGAATGCCTGCGGCATTGCGAATCGTCTTTGTCTTGCGGTCGATCTGTACGATGCGGTCGTTGCGCACGCATTGTGCAAGATCCTTGTCGGGCGTCCAAATGCATACCTTCTGCACGCGATTATCTGCCGCGGCGATCCGCGCCGCCGACGCGAGCGCATCATCAGCCTCGAGTTCGATCATCGGCCATACGGTTACTCCCATGGCGCCGAGTGCCGCTTCAAGCGGGTGAAATTGCGCCCACAGCGCCGGCTCGATGCCGTCACCCGTCTTATAACCGGGCCACATATCGTTCCGAAACGATTCGATGACATGGTCGGTCGCCACGCCGAGATGTGTGGCGCCCTCTTCGAACATTTGCAGTATGCCATTGAGCACGCCGATCACGGCGCCGAAAGGCCGATCGTTGCCCTTGTTGAAGCGGCGCAGACCATAGAAGTGGCGGAACAGCTCGTAGGTGCCGTCAAGGAGGTGAACGATCATAGCGAAATTGTGCTGAGTCCTCAGCCTTTATCGTGTTAGTTCTAGGGGATAATTGACATCCTGGCCGGGACCGTTCGTGGCCTGAGTGTACGCGACGGCAATTAACCCCCGTTCTATTGTCGGTCGGCGACCGACGGGTACAATCCTCGCCATGAGCACCATGCGAGCACTCGTCAAGAAAAAGTCCGAGCGCGGTCTATGGCTTGAGGAGGTTCCGGTTCCGACCATTGGCATCAACGATGTGCTCATTAAGGTTCTGCGGACGGGGATTTGCGGCACCGATTTACACATTTACAACTGGGACGCCTGGGCCCAGAAGACTATTCCGGTACCGATGGTGGTGGGTCACGAATTCGTTGGCCAGATCGTAGCGGCCGGAACCAACGTGAAGGATTTTCATGAGGGCGACATCGTCAGCGGCGAGGGTCACGTCGTCTGCGGGCGTTGTCGCAACTGCCTGGCCGGACGAAGACATTTGTGCAAGGACACTAAGGGCGTCGGGGTGAATCGGCCCGGCGCCTTCGCGGAGTTCTTATCGTTACCCATGAGCAACGTATGGGTCCACGCTCCGAACATACCCCGCGACGTACAAGCGATCTTTGATCCGTTCGGAAACGCAGTGCACACCGCTTTGTCGTTTGATGTCCTCGGCGAGGATGTGCTCATTACCGGGGCCGGGCCCATTGGGTGCATGGCCGCGGCGGTGGTTCGCCATGCCGGCGCCCGCCATGTCGTCGTTACTGATGTGAATCCTTATCGGCTCGAATTGGCACGGAAACTCGGGGCAACGCTCGCCGTCGATGTCCGCCAGTTGCCGCTGAGCGAAGTGCAGACCCAACTCGGAATGAAAGAAGGTTTCGATGTCGGTTTGGAAATGTCGGGCAATGGCAGCGCCTTCCGCGACATGCTCGCCAACATGTGCCACGGTGGAAAGGTCGCAATGCTCGGCATTCCCGAAAAGGAGCTAGCGATTGACTGGAACACCGTCATCTTCAACATGCTTACTCTGAAGGGGATTTATGGTCGTGAGATGTATGAAACATGGTACAAGATGACCGTCATGCTCCAATCGGGCCTCGACATTCGTTCCATCGTTACTCACCGCTTCCCACACCACCAGTTTCAAGACGGATTCGATGCGATGCTGTCGGGACAGTGTGGCAAGGTCATCCTTCAATGGGCAGACGGTTAGGATCGCCCGCAGTGAATGCTCGCGTCGGCGTGATTCTCATCATTCTGGGTTAGTATCTAATCCGCAATTGTTCGCCTTCACTTTCCATCGATCAATTTGTGGCGGGTTTCGTCCGGGAAACCGACTCACCCTTTGGATGGATGGTTCCCCCACGTCCAGTCCTTCGAAGCCGCGCTTTACGTGTCGTCGCCCACCTGCTAAGGAACTCACTCCATGCCCCGGTCCCCCCGACGCAATCCGAAACGTGCGAACTGGAACGCGATAACCCGGCTTCGGCTTGAAGAGCTGGAACTTCGAACCGTTCCCGCGTCCTTCTTCTGGCCGCTGGGAAGCTACCTCCCCGAACACGAGCCGAACGACACGCTCAACCCCGATGACGCTTACGGAAACCTCGGCCCGCTCAGCCCGCTGTCGCCGTACGGAGCGCGTGGACAAATCGGAAATGGCGCACACGGGGCCGCGGATGTCGATTGGTATCATTTTTCGCTAGATGGCCCTGCACTTGTCAATCTTTGTGCTTATTCAAAACAGCTCGGCAGTCCACTAAGTAGCGTCCTGAGTCTATATGTCCGAACGCCGTTTGAGTTTGGCGATCCGCAGAATCCATTCGGCTTTCGGCTGATCGCGCAGAATGACGGCGCTGCGACCGGCGGCGAAGCGTCGATTAGCCGCTCCCTCGCGGCCGGTACTTACTTTGTTGCCGTTAGTGGAACGGGCAATCGTTACTTCAACGTCGGGATCGCCGGCAGCGGCTACGAAGGAAGCACCGGCGATTACGCGCTGCACATTAGCTCGACGAGTATCAACCTGACGTCGGCGGACGGCCCGGCCGTGCTTGCGATGTCGCCCAACAGCGGGGCGGCTCTGCCAGGTTCACCATTCGCCATTCGAGTTAGCGTGAGCTCCGCCCTCGATCTGTCGACCGTGCAACCCGGTACGACCGTAAAGTTGATCCACAATGCGTCGGCACACTTCGGTAACGGAGACGTGGAGATCACGCTGGCTTCGGTCAACTTCAGTGCGGCAACCAACGAGTTGCAGCTTTTCCCGGCAGCGGTGTTGGCGCCCGGAATCTACCGATTAGTACTCGAGGGAGACAACGGGTCAGGCGCAGGGACGTACTTGGCTGGGTTGGACGGCAAGGCGCTCGGCAGCACCTCGACGGATTCGACAGGAAGTGACTTCGCGTCAACTTTCAGGATTACGGGAAATGAAGGAGTCGCGGGCTCCAATCTCGCCAATGACACTGTTGGCACGAGCCGGAATCTCGGCGACATCACGAGCGCTGGCCTGGTACAGATTGCAGCCGCGATCGGCGATGACTCCACCGATCCGATTCCGTTCAACCCGGCCGAAGTGGACATCTATCGCTTCCGCGTCACCGGCTCGGGGCGTTACCAACTTACCAGCGAAGTGTTTGCGGGGCGTATCGGCTCGCCTTTGAATCCCGGGCTTACGCTCTTCAAACTCGTAGACGGCGAACTGGTACTGATCGGCTCCAACGACAACTCGCGAAACGGCGCGAAGGCCGACGACGGAAGTTCAGTGCCACTGTTCACCGACCCCGTGCTATATGCGGGTTTGGCTGCCGGCGAATATCTCATCGTCGTATCGAGTTCTCCGAACATACCCGATGCGGATTCGCTCTGGTCGCCGGGCGCCGGCGGGACTTTTGACCCGAACCAAAGTCATAGTTCGCAAATCGGATTCGGCCCGGGCGGCCGTTACGTACTCAATCTATCTGTCGCCCCCGACAATATCGCGCCCACGGTGATTGGGACGTCGGTCACGCCGGGTTCCACGTTGTTGCAGCCGCCGACCTACATCACGGCCACGTTTAGCGAACCGGTGAATTTGCTCGCCCTAGCCGTACATGCCTTCGACAATTTCGCCGAGGACGCCCGATCCGTCTTTATCCAAGCGGCCGATGGCACTCGATACATTCCTCGGCTTGTCAGCGTTGACGCGGCGTCGAATCAAGCCACTTTCATGATTCTCGACGGCTTGGCGAACGGTGCATACGAATTGCACTTTTCGGGCGCCGAAGGCTTATCGGACCTCGCGGGCCATCGCATCATCGGCAACGATCCGAGCGGAGACTACGTCGTTTCATTCACCGTCGATGGACCTGTCCGCGGCAGCGAAAGTGATCCACTGACTTGGATGAACACCGAGCCGAACGAAACGCCGGAAGTGTGTCAAGAACTCGGTGTTCTCTTCCCACGTGAAATCGAAGCTGGGATTAGCATCATCCGAACGGCAAACCCCGACGCGCAGGACCTCGGCGATTACTTCCGATTTGAAATCTTGCAAGCGCAGACGTATGGATTCTTCCTCTTTGGCAACAATCACGCCGAAGGCACAACGTTGGCGTTGCTGGATGCGGACGGCAACCTACTGGATTTTGCCGGCGCGGAAGCATCTTTCAAGCTGAATCGAGTATTGCAACCGGGGACATATTACTTGTGGGGCGGTGGGTGGTCGGCAACGGAGGCCGGCAGCGTATCGTACGAACTGTGCATCAGTATGTTGGGGCAATTTGAATGGCCGCCACCGATGACTACGGGTCCGGCGCCGGCAATTCGGATCCGGTTTGCCACCGAAGCGCCTCCGAGTACGCCCATCAGCCGTGGTAGTGACACTCCGCAGGTCACGCTTCCGTCGATTAATCCGCCCAGTCAGAGCGGCGCTGCGCCGGTTTCGTCGGCGTATCCTAATGTCTACATCCCCGCCACGCTGCTCGCTTCGGGGCCATTAGGTGGCGTGCAGTCGGAAACATCGAACGGCGCCCTCGCTGCCCGGCTTTCCACGCCTTCGGAACAACTGGTTTTATCACCGAACTCCACGTTTTCCGATAGCCTCCTTCGCATGGCTGTGCTGACCTCAACCGGTACCCACGCTGGCGGCACCGGCGCGGAGTCGGAATCCAATGAGCAGACGCCTTCTGCATCGGGTGACGGGGGCCTCTTTCAGTCGCTGCTCGACTCATGGCGACGGACGATTGATGCTATCTTTGGGATGAGCGGCTGGTTCGATCAGTCGACCGATGTGGGCAGCGCCGCGATGCCCTCGCAAGAGGCCGGCGACGCCGAGGAGACGACCCCGCAAGACACGTCAGAGTTAGATGCGGCATGGGCGCGCGATGAGTTCGCACCGGAGGAAAACAAATTGATGTTCGCCGCATTGGCTGCCGTTGGGGCAGTGGTCACTATGAATCCGCCGCGGCGTCGCCGGGGCCGCGGGCACCGTGGCCGAAGGCGTTTAGCCGACCGGAATAACTAATCCTGCGGACGTCCGCTCATGACCGACTCACGCACCAGCGATCGACACCCGCAAGCTTCCAAAGCCGTGTCGCCGTTGAACAGCATCAGTCTTAGTTATTTGGAGGCGCGCAGCCTCAAACGACAGCTTCTTCTGGAGCAACAAGCCGGTTTCAATCACGGCAGTGAATCGAAGCCGGAGGACTTCATCCCTCGTTGGCCGGCGAATCCTAAAGATGACCGGGATTATGCCAGTTTCTTGTTCGAAGACTATAACCAGCGGCGGCGCCGCGGCGAACAACCGAGCGTCGACGATTACGCCGAGCGTTTTCCCGAGCATCGCGAATCCCTTTCGCAGCTAATCTCACGCCATGACATCATGATGTCGTTCGGCGATCCGAGCGGCAGCGAAGGCCCGGTTCTTGGTCTGCCCGAAATCGGCGACGAGGTCTTTGGGTTTCGACTCTGCGGTGAGTTGGGACGTGGCGCGTTTGCGCGAGTGTTCCTCGCCGAACAGGCCGACCTCGCCCGCCGGCCGGTTGTGCTCAAAGTGTCCGGAATCGACGGCGACGAACCTTACACCCTCGCCCAACTCCAACACACCAACGTCGTACCCATTTACTCGATTCATGAGGATCAACGCGCGGGACTGCGGGTTCTGTGCATGCCGTATCTCGGCGGTGCGAGCCTATCGGCGGTGCTTCGGCGATTGTGGGATGGCCCCAGCCCTGCGACGCATGGCAGGCAGTTGGTTGAAGCCCTCAAGGAGGTTCAATCGAAACTGCCCGTCGCCGATGATGCGGAGGCAAAGGATTCCGAGACGGTCGCCGTCAACGAAGCGAAGCCCCTGCAAACACTGCGAAGCCTCGATTACGTCGGCGCCGCGGCGTGGCTGACTGCTCAACTGGCGGACGGACTTCAACACGCCCATGACCGCGGCGTCTTGCATCGGGACATCAAACCGTCGAACATTCTTCTCGGCAGCGACGGCGAGCCGATGCTGCTCGACTTCAATCTCGCGCAAAAGCGTGATGAATGCCCGTCCAAGGCGGAGGCAACACTCGGCGGCACTGTGGCGTACATGCCGCCGGAGCATTTGCGCGCGCTCGCCAACCCGAGTCCCGCTACGGTCCGCCGGGTCGATCACCGCTCGGATATCTACTCTCTCGGAATGGTGTTGTTTGAGACGTTGACTGGTCACAGCCCGTTCGAACAGAGCGCGAGTTACTCCGTGTTGCCCGTGGTTATCGAAGCCATGGCACTGGAGAGAAGCCAGGCGGCGCCGTCCGTCCGGAAGCAACAGCCGCGCGTGTCGTGGGGGATGGAAAGCATCATACGCAAATGCCTGGCGCCCGACCCCGAGAAGCGGTATCAGCGTGCGGACCAACTCGCGGATGACTTGCGACGGTTCCTCGACCATCGACCTTTGAAATATGCACCGGAACTAAGTCGCGCCGAACAGTTCCGTAAATGGGCTTACCGCCATCCGCGGCTGACCTCATCCGCGTCGGTGGCGAGTGTCGCCGTGGTCTTGTTGATCGGCGGCGTCGCGGCCCTCGTCGGCGTCAAGGACCATCTGTCGCAGGCGCAGGAAAAGCTCGCCGTTGAACATGCGCGCGACCGCCAACGGTTGTACGAAGTCGGCACCCGGCGGGCGCTATGCTTGTTGAACACAGTCGCGGATTTGCAAGACCATCTGCAAGAAGGCCTGGGAGTTTGCGAAAACACGCTCGGACTTTATGGAGTGCTCGAACGAGACGATTGGCAAAACGACGCCAACTGGCAACGGCTGAACGAGGCCGACCGAAATCGTCTCGCAGAAGACACCCGCGAGTTACTCTCGGCCCTTGCATGGGGACGTGTGCGATTCGACAAAAGCAGCACGGCGGCCTATCGAGATGCCCTCTCGATTCTCGACCGTGCCGACCGGATCGAAGGATTGAAACCGTCGAAGGCAATGTGGATGGATCGCGCTCGATATCTCGAAGCAATCGGCGAAGTCAAGGAAGCGAATGAGGCCCGGCAACATGCGGACGCCCTTCAGCCGGCCAGCGCCCGTGATCACTACATGGTCGCCACGGTGTTCGCACGCAAGGGAGATCATGCTAGCCTACAAAAGGCCATCGCCGAGCTAAACATCGCCCTTCACTTGAATCCGCATCATTACTGGTCGTGGGTGCAGCGTGGGATTTGTTACCAGGAACTCGGTGAATCCACGCTCGCTGCCGGTGATTTCGGTACATGTATCGGGCTTTGGCCGGAATTCTCCTGGGGCTACTTCAATCGCGGTTACGCATTGAACCAGAGCGGTCTTAAGCCGGAGGCAATTGATTCGTATTCGGCTGCACTGAAACGCGATGCGCAGTTGCTGCCTGCCTACGTGAATCGAGGCTTGGCACGGCTGGACTTGAAGCAGTATTCGTTGGCGCTCGCGGACTTCGATCGTGCGATGCAAATGGGCCGAGCGGATGGATACCTTCACGCCGGTCGAGGTGTTGCTTTGGAAGGCTTGAAACGCAGCGATGAAGCCGATGCAGCATTCGAGAAGGCCTTCGCCACCATCGAATCCCGCGCCGAGTCGGACGGCACGCGCGTTGAATTGACGTATGCATTCGCGGTGTCACATCGCTTGCCAGACAAGGCACGCGCCATATTCGAGAGACTTCTGCGGAACGATCCAAAAGATGTCCAAGCGCTTTACGGGATGGCGATTTTGGCCTCGGAGCAAGACGATCCTTGGGTCGCGATGCAGTATTTGGACCGCGCGGTCGCCGCGAATCCGCGCTTCGTCGATGCGTATCGCCATAGGGCGTTACTGTGGGCACGACAGCGCGAGTTCGTCAAGGCGCGGGACGACATCAACTGGTGCCTGGAGCGTGAGCCTCGGAGCGGAGTGACGTTATACACCGCGGCATGCATTGCATCTCACGTGGCCGAGCGCAGCCGTGATGCGGATGCGGCCAACCAGGCGCTGGACTTTTTGGCAAAGGCGATACATCGCGGTTACGGCCGTGACCGTGCCGGTGAGGACCCCGATCTGGCCGGAATTCGAAAGAACCCGTCGTTTCAATAGTTATTAGTCGACAAGACGTGAACCAGGAACCCGCCACCGTGTACCCCCCTTCGAATCCTATCTGTTGCACTTGAAAGGGATGTCACATGGCATCGTCTGCACCCTGTCAACCCATTCGCCGATTCTCGATCGTGGAACAAGCGGCCGCGCTGGGAATCGTGCTGACCAAAGAGTTCGGCACGCCGTTCCGGCTGTACGACGCAACGACGGGCGCATCGATAGCGATGCCTGACCTGGAAGTCCCACTTCAGCCCAAAACGGTGCTCGAACCGGAAGTTGTCATTCGGTTCGGCCGCTCGGAACAGGCGGAAGCACGGCTTCAAGCGGACGGGCGGTTTCAGTTGATCCTGGTGGCACATGAGCGCGGAAATCCCGTGCTGGTGGCGACGGGCGAAGTCGCCGCACTGACGAAAACGGTCTCCGATCTCGCACAGGAACAGATGCGCCTTCAACGTTGGGCACAAGCCGTTTGTGATCGCTTGCGATTCGCGGACTCCCTCTCGACGCGACATCGCGAGGAGGCCCAAGCGGAACCGCAGACCAAAACCGCGTGGGAGACGCTACTGCGGATCGACCACGTCGTGCGCCGTTTGCGCATTCACAAAGATCCAACCAAAAATCAAAGGCGTGTGGTCCGCGCGGCGTGGGAAGTAATGAGTGTGCAGGCGCTGGCCTGGGTTCCCAAGAATGCAGATGAACCCGTGGTGATTCAAGACGGCGACGCCGTGTCCGAATGGGAAGCTCGCCAGCTCGCGTCAAGGATAGCTCAAGCACCGGAACTCCAATCGACGGGCGTATTGATCTGGAATCAAGTCCAGGAAAGCAGCTGGGCCGGGAGATTCCCTTTCTTGCACAACCTGCTCGCCATGCCCGTGAATGACAAAGCAGCAAGCGGCTGGTTGATCGCCATCAATAAGCAAGCCGCGCGCGGGACACCCCTCAGCGCCGTCCTGCCGTTTCGCCGGAGCGATGCGGCCCTGATGACGCCGTTCACCGCCCTGCTCGACTTGCATGTTCGAGGCTCCGGACGGTACCGCGACCTGCAGGACCTCCTGGTGGGCTTGGCTCAGTCGTTGACCGCCGCGATTGATGCCAAGGATTCCTACACCTACGGCCATAGTGAACGAGTGGCCCGGATCGCCGTCGTTTTGGGACGGCAGATGGATCTTCAGGATGAGGAAGTGAGCGACTTGTTCCTTGCCGGACTGTTGCACGACATCGGCAAGATCGGGATTCGAGACGCCGTGCTGAGCAAAGAAGGCCGATTGACGCGCGAGGAATTCGAACACGTGAAGCAACACGTGATCATCGGCTATTCGATCCTGCAAAACCTTCGACCGATCTCGCACTTGCTGCCGGGAGTTCGGAACCATCATGAGCGATTTGACGGCACGGGATACCCTGATCAGATGGCTGGCGACGCTATCCCCATGATGGCGCGCATTCTCGCCGTCGCCGACGCCTACGACGCCATGACCACGAGCCGGCCGTATCGCGGCGCACTTTCCGTTCAACAGGTCGAGCAGATCCTCGAAAGCGGCGCCGGAAGTCAATGGGACCTGCGCGTCGTGGACGCTTTCTTGGCGTGCCGGCTGAAAGTTCATGGCATTCGCCAGCGCGGCGTCGGGGATTCACTTCGACACGTGCTGCATGATGTGCTGCGCTCCAAGAGCAGCACGCTGATGCGCGGACTCGTGACGGCGCCGAAAAACGGCGACTAATGCGCGGCGCCGCCGAGAGAGGCGTACCGTCGACATTCTTGCGTCAAAAAACTTCTCCGTTATGGTTGACGGCTCGCCAACCATCCCTATCCTAATTTCTGTTAATGAGACATAGTCTCAATAAGGATCGGCCTTTTGGAGAACGGTTCATTCGGAGGTGCTTCATGACACGGTCGGTAATTTGGTATGGATTAGCATCCTTGGTGATTGTCTTGGCAGCGCAGTCGGTACGCTCCGATTTCACCGCGTACACTAGCGGTGAAGCGAACACGACCTTCGCCCATTACGATAACTTCTTGCTGTGCGATGGGATTTACCCCGGTCCCTTCACTAACGCCGACCTCGGCACGTTTCATCCGACGCGGGTCCCCGACGTGCGCCTCACCGAGAATACCGGATTGGGCTTCGTCACGACCTCGGGAAACATCTATTCACCTGACGTGCCGACGGAATTTACGGCGATCGCGGCGAGCTACAACCGTGTGGGATTTTCGACGCTGGTGTGGCTACAGTTCAAGAGCTACGGCAACGAGATTGATTTCGCCAACCTTACGATGTCTTACAAGGACGATGTTGGCAACCAAACACTCACTATCAACGACGCCGTTCAAGTCGAAGAGATCTTTCGCGGGCCGGGACCGTTCGGCGGCGACGACGTCGAGACGTTGGTGGTTTTCGATGTGCCCTACAATCCAAGGACGTTTTCGGTTCACTTCGCTGCGGCCGACGCTTCCATGAGTCTGGCGCAATTTCGCGTGGATACGAAGGCCTATCCAACCCCATGAACCATCGAAAGGATTGGAAGATGAAAGCGCTTTTAAGCCTGGTGATGCTGTTGATCGTTGCCACGGCCGCGCGGGCACACTTCGTTTGGATCATCCCCGACGAAGCGAAGAATCAAGTGCGAGTCGTCATGAGCGAGACCCCGGCGCCCGACGATCCAGGGTTACTCGACAAGATTTCGCAAACTCTGCTTCAGGTGCGCGACGCCGGTGGAAAGGTGACGGCGTTGACATTCAAGAAAGGCAAGGATGCACTGGAAGCCGAGGTGCCGAATGGCGGTCCGTGCACGGTAGGAGGTGTATGTCGCTACGGCGTGATGCAGCGCGGGAAATCGGATCCCTTCCTGTTGATGTATCACGCCAAGGCGTACGTCGGGGGCTCGAAGAACAGCGGCTTCAAAACCGCGGCAACTAAGCCGTGGGATCGGCTCGCGTTGGAAATCATGCCGAACCCGGACAAGCCCGGCGAGTTTCAAGTGTTGTGGGCCGGTAAGCCGTTAGCCGATGCAGAGGTCGTGGCCATGCTGCCCGGAGTTGACGAGCCTGTTTCGCGAAAAACAGATGCGAACGGAAACTACACCGTGGATGCCACGAAATCAGGTGTTTATGGAATGCGCGTCCGGCACATTGAAGCGAAAGCCGGAGAGCACGATGGAAAGCCTTTTAAGGAAGTCCGACACTACGCGACGTTAGTCGTCCGCCTCGGTTCATAACCCGCGCCTAATCCGGAAGCTTTTCGTTGAACCATCCGGCGATGGTCTTCGTAACGAAGGCCGTCGCCTTGGACGGCTGCCGGTATCCCCACATGCTGTGGAGCAGCTCGAAGCTCATGATGCCGACGACGAACATAATGATGACGGTGGGCGCGAGGATCGCAGCAGGTAAGGCGCCCCAGCTGGCGGGAGCGGCGGGCGCGACCGCCAATCCACGTCGTGGCGCCGCTTCTTCTTCCTCTATCTCATCTTCGATCAAGAGGTCGTCGATTTCCTCGGCGTCGTCGACATCGACTGCACGTCTCTTCCGGCTGTGCGCGACGGCGGTGGCGGCGCCTTCATCTGCCTCGTCTTCATCGAGTGCTACTACCTGACTGCCGCTTTCCTCGTCGCCGAGCGAAAGGTCGAAGTCGGAGCTTTCCAAGTCCGTGTCTTGTCCTTCGAGCGAAACCGCCTCGGAGCCGGATTCGTCGTCGAGGGCCGGCATGTCGAAGTCGGTTTCGAATATGTCCTTATCTTTGTCCTCTTCAAGCGGCGCCAGCGCCTTCGTCGTCGAGCGTCAGCTCAAACTCACCGGAAGAGTCTTTCTTCTCTTTGCTCGATTTCGGGCGAGGCGTTGATCCTTGGTCGAGGGTCAGCTCAAACTCGAGTGAATCATCACTGCCGCCGGGCTTGGCGAGATTGATACCGCTGTCGGCCGGCGAATGTAGGTTGATGCCGCTGCTGACGCCCGTCAGGTCGTCCGATTCGAGGTCACCCAGCGACACTTCATCTTCGTTCGCGCGGTCCTTGCGGGAAGGCGGTGGAGATTTTGGCGATTGCTTCGACTTCGGGGCAGGCGTTCTTTGTCTTGGCTTGGGAGAGGCCGCCCCAAGTTCTGCGTCGAGATTAATCTCTTCGGTTGTCAGGGACGTGTCGCCGGGCTTGGCCGGCACTCGCGTCGTCGCTCGCCGCTGACTGTCGGTCGGCTCAAGGCGGATGTCGCTATCCGAGGGTGTCGGCCGGCGTGACGGTGAGCCACGGGTTTCGTCCATGGGCACTAGACGCACACCGCTGTCGGACCCAGCGCCCTTCTTCGATCCGGACTTCGATCCACCAGGCTCCAACTTCACGTCGCTGTCCGGCATCAGCGGCAGTTCGTCAGTGACGTCAAATACCAAATGCACATCGCTATCGCTGCCCGGCTTCGGACCGGGGGACTTCGACGGCTTCGGCGTGGCGGGGCGAGCACTCGGACCCTTGGCCCGAATCTTCGAGCTGCTCGGAGAATCGATAACGATCTCGTGTTCCGTACCCTCGGATTCCAAGGAGAAATCGAAAACGTCGTCAGTTGCGGCCTTCGGGTCCGACTCGCTGGCCGGTGCCTCTCCCAGTTGAATATCGGGATTACTACCCATGCCGAGGCGGCGTGCCATTTCTTCGACGTCTTGCGTGCGGAACCGCCATGTGCCTCGGTCCGCAAAGGCGCGAATCTCCCGCCGCTGGGCCATCTGGCTCAGTTTGTCCTGGTCCATTCCCAAGATACGAGCAGCTTCGTCGAGTGTGTAATACCCTTGTACCATGGCTCTATTCCACTTGATCTCAGACGAGAACGGGTTGAACTAAACGGGCCTACCAGACATGTCGCCGAACGCGGAAGTGGGATTTCCCCATTCGACGCATTTTCACAATATTGATTGTAAACCAGTGGTTCTTTAATACAAGCGGGCTTTTTTTGTTCCCATGCGCCTTCCGGTGTGATAAAAATGACCGGAACTTCCACTGTGCCGAATGATCGGAATCGGGGAACCGAGAGGTGTAGCAATTCGGCCGTAGGCGACACCTATGGACGAGGAGGTGTGAGGTGTTTCGAAAGCGCGGACGCTCGCTACGCATCGAACTGCTGGAGAGTCGTGATCAGCCGAGCTTTGTGGTGGGGCCGACCTATACCGCGGGATCATCCCCGGTCGCGGTGGCGATTTCAGACTTCGAACCCGATGGCAAGGCTGATATCGCTGTTGTAAACAGTGTAACCAAAGGGACCGTTACCGTTCTTCGCGGCACCGGCATAGGGACTTTCCGCAACGCCTTTCGGGCCGGGGCAGGTAACTTTCCTTATGACCTTGCGGTCGGCGATTGCGACAGTAACGGCACACCCGACTTCGCGCTAACCAACTACCAAGTGGGTGCGATGACCGTAGTCCAAAGCATGGGGATGGGTGGGTTTGAAGCGCCGGACACCTATCCGGCCGGCCCCAAGCCGTTTTTCCCGGCATTCGGCGATTTGAACCAGGACGGAACTCTCGACATTGCCATTTCCAATAATGTCGGGACTGGAACCGTGCGCACGTTTTTCGGGACCGGTAACTGCGACTTCAATCCGGGTGCCGAGATCCCGGTCGGATTTGATGCCACCGGTATTGCATTGGGTGACCTTAACCATGACGGCGCTTTGGACATGGCTGTCGGAAACTATCACGACGGGTTGGTGCAGATTCTCTTGGGATACGGGAACGGCTCGTTCCAGGGCGCTATTCCCTATTACGCCGATCCATCGGTAATCTTCATTTCGATCAACGACGTTAATAATGACGGCGAAGTGGATTTGGTTGTGTTGAACGGCTTGCCGGCTGGCGGTGTAAGCATCTTATTGGGACGTGGCGATGGGATCTTTCAGCCCAAGCTCGCCATGCAACTTGCCGAGGCAGGCCATCCCCGCGCACTCGCGGTTGCCGATTTCAATCGCGACGGCAATGTCGATGTGGCGATCGGCGGTCACGACAACAGCGCCGTGTCGATCATGTTGGGAAACGGCGACGGTTACTTTCAAACACCGATCGTCTATCCCGTGCCGGGTGGGCCGCGCGATATTGCCGCCGCTGATTTCAATGCCGACGGCTACACCGATTTGGTTGTTGCGATTCCCACGGCGGGGGTCACTGTTTTGATGAATTCCGGGAATTGGCTGCCGGCGCCGCTACCGCCGACGCGACCGATTGACGGCAATGATCTCAGACCCAATGGTGTTGGAAACAGTGCCACGAGTTTCAGACTAGAAGTGCGCGATCGGAGTACCACGCCGTCGTCGGTTGATTTCACCAACGCCACGAATCCGCTGACACCTGTTAGATTTTATCGCCTTGCCGCTAGCCGAATGAGTGTCGGCGTGGATTGGTTTGGGGTGCTTTCCGGTGCTTGAGCCGTTCGCGTGAGGTCAGGAGCGAAAGCGTTCTAACGCCGCGTCGGCTGTCGCAGTAGTCAGCGCGTCATCATTGTCGGAGAGAGCCGCCAGGCTCTGTCGAATTCTCCGATCCGAGATTCGTAAGAAATACTTCCCTGCGAATAGATCAGCCTTGGCCGCAGTTGCCGCTCCGTTGCCGGGATTAAGCAAGTGCGCCAGCCTGCTTAGGGTGCATCCCGACGCATAAAGCTCGCATGCCGCGTCCGAGATTCGTTCGAGGACATACTGCCGGTCGACGATGTCTTCTCTGTGCTTGAAGAGAGCGGATTGAACTGCCAGGCCGAACTCTCTAAGGCGTTTGGACAATTCTTGGGCAAACGGCCTAAGCTCAGCATGCGGCACCGATACTTCGGGCGCCGTCAATCGTAGTTGTGCTCCAAGCCGCTTACCGCCGAAGCTAAGCAGAGTTCCCCATTTTGTCGGACTGGATAGCGCAGTCTTTACGCCAAGAAGCTGATCGATGACCGGCTTCATGCCCACCATTGCGATGAAGCATCGCAACACGTCATTGGCGCCTTCGCCGATCATGTTCAAGCGGGCATCGCGCATCATGCGTTCAAGCGGTTCGTCGGTGAAGAAACCCTTGCCGCCGTAGATTTGCAGCGCATCGTTAACGATGAGCCAGAGGGCGTCGGTCGACCACACTTTGAGCATTGCCGTTTCGAGCTTGATATCCGCGTCACGATCGATGAGGGCAGCGCATTGCATTAGCGTAGCTTCCATGGCGAATGCATGAGCTGAAGTGTAGGCAAGCTTTTTCTTGACCAACTCGAATTCGCTGAGGTGCTGCTTGAATTGCCGGCGCCGCAAGGCGTAGGTTCCGGCCAGGCGCAAGCAAGCTTTCGCGACTCCGGTGCAACTGGCGCCGAATGTAATACGGCCGTAGTTGAGCACATTGAGCGCGATTTGCAAGCCGCGGCCCATTTGCCCAAGGATGTTCGACGCAGGAACCGCCACGTTTTCAAGGGCCATCTTCCCGGTGGCCGTGCCGCGGATGCCGACTTTTTCCATCCTTTTTTCCAGCACACGAAACCCAGGCATGTCAGGCGTGACGATAAACGCGGTTACTTTGGTGTCTTGGCTGCTAGCAACGGGAGTCCGGGCCATCACCGTCAACACGCCGGCAATCCCACCGTTGGTGATGTACTGCTTCATTCCGTTTAGGTAAAACGTCTTGCCGTCGGCACTCGGAGTGGCAGTGGTTTGCACGTTTGCTGCGTCCGAACCGGCTTCGGGCTCAGTGAGGGCAAAGGCCGCAAGCTTGCGACCGCTGACCAAGTCAGGAAGATACCGGCGTTTCTGGTCCTCCGTGCCGTAGATCAAAAGGGCGCGAATGCCGATGCTGTGATGGGCGTTGACGAAGACGCCCACTGCCCCATCGTGACCGCCGATGACTTCCATGATCTTGCAGTATCCGGTCTGCGACATACCGCGGCCGCCGTATTGTTCCGGAACCGTCATGCCGAGGACGCCGACGTCGCCGAGGCCGTGCACCACTTCGGTGGGAATCTCTGCATTTCGATCGATCGCCGCCGCGTCGATGTATGTTTCGCAGTAACGGCGAACATCCGCGACGGCCTTGGCTACCTTCTCACGCTCATCCGGCCGAACCTCGGGATACGGATAGAGCAGCGCAGAGTTGAAATGCCCGAAGAACAGGCCGTTGGCAAATCCAAGCAATTGCGGCCCGGAAAAGAGGATTTCTTCCGCTTGTTTGATCTGTTCTTGTCGGTCTTGTGCGGTCACGGGCATGAGCGTGCTCCTTTGCAGCAATTATCTATCATCGGCGTCCAAGCTCTCCTCGCCCCAGTACCAAACCACGACGACGCCTTCCATGTTGTCGGCCGAATGCGAAATGGTAAGCAGATTATTGGGGTTCAATCCGCTGGCAAAATCCGCCGCTTCGCGCAGCAGATTGTCCCATGACTTCACGGAAGATCGGAATACTTTGAACTGCACTTTCACGGCGCCCGGCCCCGTCAATCGGCTTCCATTACACGGCCATTAGCAATGGTATAGAGAAAACTCTCGGGTTCCGTCGCATTCAATTTCAATCGGCCGACGATTTTGACAAGATTTCGTCCGGGCGGCGTCGTCTGGCCATCGCCCAATGCTACCATAACGATCCCGGTAACATCCGGCATTTCACAAAACCAGCAGCCGATCGGATACTCGACCAGCAGAAACGCCGAAAGCGCCGGATCTTCGTCGAGTGGTTGCATGAAGCCGACGAGTTCGACCTGGCGACCGTCCAGTTCTTCGGTGCGTTTGGCAAACGTCGGTTTGCCGCCGCGTTTCATATTGGTCTCGGCCAGCAACCACCATGGAAGTGGATTCACGCCGTCCGCGCAGGGGGGGCAATGCCTGTTGATCTAGCCGGGTTTGCAGGGGTCGTTTAGAGCGCGGCTCGATGGCGCTGAGGTGACTTTCGTGTTTGGCTTTGATCTCTGCCGAGTTGAGTTTCGACACTTCCTCAGCCACGTCGCGCAGGGCTCGACGGTGCCGGCGCAATTCGGGATCTCCCATGGAGAACTCCTTAACGCAGCCGTCCATCATTGCCGCCGCGATTCGGACGTCGCCGTAAGCATTCGCCAATTCGGCGAGTTGCCACAATAGCCTGCCGTCGGCAGGGAACCACAGGGCCAACTGTTGAACAATCGCGACGGCGTCGGCGGGAAGTTGTTTTCGTTCCCGGTCGCTGAGCCGGCCGGGCTGATATTCGCCGTCATCGCCGACGTATCTTATTCCAAATAGGTCGTCGAGAGTTTGCGAGTTGGGCGGCGAGTTCCGCCGGGACTGGACCAATTTCAGGTGAAACTCTTCGGTGCGTTTATGCTTGGTCGGAGCCAGCGCCACGGCTTCTCGTAAGCAACTTGCCGCCTGAGCCAAGTCTCCTTGCATTTGCCATGTGGTTCCCAGATTGGCGTTGATGTGAAAGTGCCGGGGATGCTCACGCTGGGCAGACCGTAGTACGTCCAGCGCCCGGTCAACCTCGCCTAACCGTAGAAGCAAGGCGCCCAGGTCCGCCTGCTCGTCGGCGTCGAGTTTTCGTTCTTGGGCCTGTTTCTCGAGTTCCTTGATGGCGTTCTGATATTTTTTCCGCGCTGGCGATGCCGGTGTTCGCGCGGTGGGCTGGAGAGCGATGTTTCGGAGAATGCGCTGGTCCAGTAGAAATCCGCTCCACTGTGACGGCAAATCGGCGATCACTTCACGGGAATAGTATAAGCCAGCATGCGCGCCGCAGGCGCCGATGAGCGCAACGCTGAAGGCGATAAGGTACCGCAACGAAGACATGTTTACAGTTTATCAGCGCCCGTATCGACCTGCGAGTGAATGCGATCAACGAAAATCGCGGGATCGGTTGTGGATTGCAGAAAGCCAGTCGGACAGGTCTTCCAAATGCGTCACGATGACATGAGTCACGTTGTTGGCTCGCTCGAGCCGGCCATGAGCTACCATTGCCGCGGCACCGCGGACTACCATGCGATAACGCTGGCACATGTGATTCCACACGACGAGATTGACGATGCCGGTTTCGTCTTCAATGGTGATGAAGATCGTACCCTTCGAGGTGCCCGGGCGCTGCCGAACAATCACCAGGCCGGCAACACGAACATGGGATCGATCGGGTTGAGCATCCAGTTCGCAGGCTTTCAAGATTCCCAGGTTGGTTAATTCCGTCCGTACCAGACTGACGGGGTGAGCCTTCAGCGATAAGCCGACACTATGGTAATCCGCGACCACGTGTTGATCCAATGACATTTCCGCTAACGATGGAGTCGTTTCTTGGTCGACGTCGACCTGTTCGAATAGCGGCAGCTCTTCGCCAGTGGAAAGGACATGCCATTGCGCCTCACGGCGGCTTAGTCCGAGTGAGTGGAACGCGTCGGCGCCCGCGAGCCGCAACAGGATGGATCGGCCGAGTCGAGTACGTCGAGAAAAATCCGCGACAGAACGAAACGGCCGAAGCTGCCGTGTTTCGACCAGAGACCGGGCCGCCGTTTCGAGAAGACCTCGGATGAGGCGAAAACCAAGTCGAAGCGCCGGTTTCTCCAGTGTGCAGTCCCATTCGCTGTGGTTCACATCCACGGGCCGAACTTCTACACCGTGTTCCTGGGCATCGCGGACGAGTTGGGCCGGCGCGTAGAAGCCCATCGGTAGGCTGTTCAAGATCGCTGCGGTGAACGCCGCGGGATAATAGCACTTTAGCCAGGCCGAAACGTAGGCAAGCAAGGCGAAGCTGGCCGCGTGCGCCTCGGGGAAACCATATTCCCCGAAACCGCGTACCTGTTGATACAGTTGCTCGGCGAATTCGGCCGGCAAACCGCGTGACACCATGCCGTCACGAAGCTTGGAGCGAAATTGTTCGATCAGCCCCGGCCGTCGCCAGGCGCCCATCGCGCGCCGGAGTTGATCCGCCTCACCCGCGCTAAAACCCGCGGCGACCATCGCCAGCCGCATGACTTGTTCCTGAAACAACGGTACGCCCAGAGTTTTATGCAGTACTTCCTCGACGGCCGGGCTGGGATAAGTCACCAGTTCTTCACCGTTGCGGCGACGCAGGTAGGGATGAACCATGCCGCCCTGGATCGGTCCCGGCCGGACGATGGCCACTTCCACCACGAGGTCGTAAAAGTTTCTCGGCCGCAATCGCGGCAACATGCTCATTTGAGCGCGGCTTTCAATCTGAAAGACACCGACCGTGTCGGCCCGGCAAATCATGTCATAAACGGCGGAATCCTCGGCCGGCACCGAAGCCAACGTCCATTCGACCTCGTGATGGTGCGTCACCAGGGCAAAGCACTTATGGATCGCCGTCAACATGCCCAGTGCCAGGCAATCCACTTTGAGAATGCCGAGCGAATCGAGATCATCCTTGTCCCATTGGATGACGGTGCGATCGGGCATGGCGGCATTTTCGATGGGGACCAGCTCGGAAAGCGGGCCGTGGGTGATAACGAAACCACCCACATGCTGCGAAAGATGTCGAGGAAATCCCAATAACTCCTTCACCAACCGAACGAGTTGATCGGCCGCGGGTGATTCCGGGTCTAACCCGGCTTCGCGCAGCCGTGTCGACAAATCGTTTTCGGCGTAGGGGTCGAGGACTTTGGCAAGCCGATCCACGCGATCGAGCGACAACCCCAAGGCTTTGCCGACGTCGCGGACGGCGGACCGCGGTCGATAGGTAATAACTACCGCCGTGATGCCGGCGCGGTCTCGCCCATACTTCTGATAAACGTATTGCAATACTTCTTCACGACGTTCATGCTCGAAATCGACGTCGATATCCGGCGCCTCCGCCCGCTCCCGGCTGACAAAACGTTCGAAAAGCACATCGCTGCGGTCGGGATCGACCGAAGTAATACCGAGGCAAAAACATACGGCCGAGTTGGCGGCGGATCCTCGACCCTGACAAAGAATGTCCCGAGCACGGGCAAATTCGACTAGGTCCCATACGGTCAGGAAATACGCTTCGTAACGCAATTCCTCTATGAGACGAAGTTCGCGTTGAAGTAAGTCGGTTACTTTTTCCGGAATGCCGTTCGGGTAACGCTTGGCCGCTCCTTTCCACGTTATTTCGGCCAGGTACTGCGGCGGAGTCATACCGGGCGGACATAGCTCTTCGGGATATTCGTAACGCAATTCATCGAGCGAGAAAGTGCAACGTGAGGCGAGCTCCACGCCATGGGCGATGGCTTGGGGAAAACGGGCGAACCGTTCCGCCATCTCTTCCGGAGATTTCAGATAGCGTTCGCTGTTGGGAAAACGCATCGCCCCCAACTCCGGCACCGTTACGCCGAGGCGGATGGCAGTAACGACATCATGCAAATGACGCCGATCGGGAGTGTGATAGTGCACGTCGTTGTTGGCCACCAACGGCATGCTTGCTTTTCGCGCCAAAGTCGCGAAGTCTTCCAGCGAGGCATCGTCATCAGCGCCGCGATGCAGGGAGGCCGCTACATGACAACGGTCGCCGAAGATGTCGCGGTAACGCATGAGTGGGTCGACAGTAAGGGAAGTTTCGGGCAATACGACCGCCGCCAGCAACCCGTCCGCGTGTTCGGCGACGTCATCGAGAGTGAGGTGTGATTCCCCTTTCTCCGCCGAGCGCCGGCCGCGCGTGATGAGGCGAGACAAGCGGCGATAAGCGGCGATGGTCGGCGCGTACAGAAGAACCGGCGGCGCATCTTCCGGCGTGATCTCCGCGCCGATCAGCACCTTCAACCCCACCGCCTTGGCCGCGACATGGGCTCGCACCACTCCGGCTAACGAGTTCAAATCGGTGATGGCCAGCGCTGTGTAACCCAGCTCTGCCGCCTGCTTGGCTAATTCGTCGGGATGCGATGCGCCTTGCAAGAACGAAAAATTCGTCTTGCATCGCAACTCGGCGTAACGAGTACGAACAACCGGTCGACCGTTCGATTTACCATCGGCCGACCGCTTCCAAATGGGGATGCGCTTCGGATACTGCGGTGGTTCAGGCATGGATGGTCAATAATTTCTTGTACCATCCTTGATTGTGTCCAATGGTGTTTAGCCCCGACGCTCGGAGCCGGGTGACTTGTCAATGCCGCCCGCGCCGCTCTGAGAGCGACGGCTAAACGGCCCTTTCACTCATAACACCCCTGCACGAACCATCGACCGTCTTCATGCCGGCGGAAGAGCCAGAAGCGGGCGCCGGTGTGAGTTGCTGCGACGTAGTAATCTCGGTGCACATCCAGGCCGCGCCACCATCCGGTTTCGATTCGTTCCGGCCCCCATGTCTGAATGATGCGATAATCTTGTTTCGCCCACCGCAGCCGCAGCGGCGGTCCTTCCGGCACGACGGACATCACCTCGACTGGCAACGGCGTCGACCAAAACCGCAATGGTCGTTTCGGAAGTTTTTCGGAACCGCGACTGTAAGGAAGCGGTTTCGATCGCCGCTTCTTAGTGGTCCGCTCCCTAACGGTCGCGGCTCTGACATCTCTGGTTTGAATCAATGGATCGAATCGATAGGCGTATTCCGGCTGCGGGTCCGGCACCAGGGTGGGACGGGTTACCGCCGCAAGGCCGAGTCGGCCGCTGAGCCGGTCGATCAAGTCCGCCAGGGCTTTCTCTTGATTCAACCGGTCGGCGTCGAAGAAATCGGCCTGGGTGTCGGAAAGCGGTTCCGCTTGGGTGACGCGCAGACATACAGAAGCGACCGGTTCCGAGAGTTGCACTCGTTCGAGTTGCGCACGAAGCAACATCCGCAAGTGTTCCACGCACCGGCTCGGCCGAAACAATGCGGTTTCAATTCGCCGCGGCTCGGCGGTTTCGTGATACAACCAACACTCGATCCGCCGGGCGCCGCGATTTCGACTTTGCAAAATGGAATGGATGCGTTCTGTCAAATGATCGAGGGCGAGGTTTAACGCTTCCATTCGGTCCGTGGCATACTCGAATGGATAGACCGCGAAGGTTTCCGGTGCAGGTCGATGGGGATGGATGACTTCCGGTATCCGCCCGAACGCCTGATCGAGCCGGGCGAGCAAAATCTCTCCGAAACGGGCCGGCAAACTGGAACGAGGTAAAGCCATCAACTGATGTACTCGCTCAATCCCCAGTTGCAACAAAACGTGAATGGCCTCGGCCGGCAGACGCAAAGCCGCAATGGGGAGTTCTTCGAGATCCATTTCGATACGGGAGCTTTTGGGCAAAGCGAAATGCGCTAGTCCCCAAGCGGCGCCGACGGTATCGGCCCCGGCAATGCGGGCGGTCCAGGTCCGATTTCGCAACTCACGTTCCGCACGCTCCACTAACTTGTTCTCTCCGTGAAAACAAGCGGCGCAACCCGTGATGTCGACGAGTAAGCTTTGTGGGTTCGGCCCTTCTTCGAGAGAAACCACCGGACTGAAACGTTCCATCCATTCCGCCAGGCGTTTCAAAGCGACGATGTCGCGCTCGGGTTCCATGTCCTGAACGTGAAGCTGCGGTTGCAAGGCCAAGGCCTCGGCCACAGGCATTCCCGGACGAACCCCGGTTCGGACTGCGCGGGCACAACACAGGACCACTTCCGATCCCTTGGCCGGCCGAGGAATCGACAAAACCACCGGTTTCTTCCGCAACTCACTGTGCTCGTGCCACAGTCGTTGCAGCGGCCAATGGGGCAGGTAGACGCACATCACCCGTTTCATCATCGATCTCCAGAATCAAAGAAGATGCCGTTTTTCCTCTGCGACAGCGGAGCACATCGACATGCAAGCGCCGTGCAGAATCGATCACGGGGACCGGCGAAATCAGCAAACGAAGAAAGGCAAAGGAAGGCGACCGCGCCGCTTTTCCCGGCCGAAGAAAAAACCCTGTGCCGCCGCCTGCTTCGGCAGCCAGCTGAAGACGGCGATAATTCACCGTCGGCAACGGATCACACCAACTGACCACTGCTCCGACGGCCGGACAGCGCAGCGATTGGTCCAACGCGGCCAAAAGATCCTGTGAGGTGCACGGATGGACCACCATCAGTCGTTCAAAATCCAATCCCAGCCGTTTCGCCGCCGGCGGATAGAAATTTCTCTCGGCGTCAGCGATCACCAGCACTTTGTGCTCTTGGTATGCTTGCCGGGCCATCAGCAACGCCAATGTCCAAGCCCCTGCTCCGTCGGCCGCCGACAATAATTCCACAATCGCTCCGGCGGGCAGATGACGATCCGGTATGAATTCATCCAGAGCCGAGAAGCCGAGCGAAATGCCTGCGCGGTCCGGCGCATGGGAGCGAACTTCCATCTTTTGAATCCGCTCGGCGAGATCGCGGAGAATTTCCGAGCGTGCGGGTGCGACGTTCCGTCGCTGGCGCTCCGGGCTGGGGAATTTCGTGTTGGACGCGGACTGCGGTGACATAATTAGTCCTGCCCCATTACAGCTGACGCCGCTTGCTTCCATGCCATAAGTGTACTAATGTATACATCTAGATTCACCCCATTGTCAAGCATGGTTTCGCGTTTCGTCCCTCTCCGCGTGAGTCTTGTCCCTGGCCGCGTCGGCCCGTACCAACTCATTTCTCGAAAGCACATCTATCGATTACCATGATCAACTGAAATTCTCACGACGGAGGAGCGAAATATCCAACATGAGCTATGCCATCGAACTCACCGGTGTCACGAAAACCTTTCGCAACCACGTTGCCGTAGATAACCTCGATTTGGCGGTGCCCGTCGGCACCGTCTACGGTTTCATCGGGCCCAACGGTTCGGGCAAGACCACCACGCTGCGCATGGTCCTCCGCATCCTTTACCCGGACAGCGGCAAAGTCACGGTGTTGGGTCGCGACCATGGCACCGCTGCCGATGATCGCGTCGGCTATCTGCCGGAAGAGCGTGGGCTATACAAGAAAATGAAAGTTCGCGCCATCCTTCGCTACTACGCGGAACTAAAAGGCGCGCGGAACACCAAATCGGACATCGACAAATGGCTGGAGCGCCTGGGATTGGCCGCGTGGGCGGACAAACGAATCGAAACGCTTTCCAAGGGCATGGCTCAGAAGGTGCAATTCATCGGCGCCGTCGTGGCCCGACCGGAACTCGTGATTCTCGACGAACCCTTCAGCGGCCTCGACCCGGTCAACATGGAAGCGCTCAAGGACGTCATTCTCGATTTACGCACTCAAGGGGCCACCATCATCTTTTCGACCCACGACATGAAAGTCGCCGAGCAAATGTGCGACACGATTTTCATGATCTATCGCGGCAAGAAAGTGCTCGACGGAACGCTCGAAGCCATTCAGGCACAATTTGGCGAAGACACCATTCGCATCCGCACACGCGGAACCAACGGAACTTTCAACGGAATCCCGGGCGTCCTCCGGGTCAACGATTACGGACGTGAGAAGGAATTACGGATTCAGCACGGTTTCGATCCGCAGGTCATCATTCAAGAACTTGTCGCTCGGGCTCCACTCGAGCGTTTCGAGGTCGTCCGCCCTTCACTCCACGACATTTTTGTTCGCATTGCCAAGCCCACGGACGAGAAAGAAGAAATCCATGCGTAAGATCTTCGTCGTCGCGAAACGCGACTACATAGCCAGCGTGGGGACGAAAGGTTTCATCATCGGCCTGGTGTTTTTGCCGTTGATGATTGTCGCGAGCATTTTCATTCCGAAGTTGCTCAAGGAAAAAACCGATACCGGCGAACGAACCTTCGTGATCGTAGACCGAAGCAACGCGCTTTTTGACGATCTCCAACAAGTTGCCGAAGACAGAAATCAGAAATACATCTTCGATCGCGAGACCGGCAAGCAAACCTCACCTAAGTATGTCCTTGAAAAGGTGCCAACGGGAAGCTCACCGGAAGACACGCGCGTGGCACTCTCCGACCGTACGCGACGTGAAGAGATTTTTGGCTTTCTGGAAATTCCGGAAGATGTACTGACCGCAACGCCTCACGAGATCTCATTCCATTCCCAAAAAGTCACGGTTAGTGGCGAAAGCCGTTGGTTTGAGAACGCCGTCAACCGTGTGGTGCAGAGGCGCCGCATGAAAGACGAAGGACTCAACCCGGAACAAGTGAAAAAAACCCAAGTCCCGGTCACCATCAAGGGAATGAACCTCTATGAACGAACGCCGGACGGCAAAGTCAAGGATGCGGAAGTCAGCGCGAAGGGGTTTCAGATTTTCGTGCCGCTCGGCGTGATGGGACTGATGATGCTGGCCATCATGATGTCACAATACATGCTCCAAGGCACCCTGGAAGAAAAGCAACAGCGTATCGCGGAAGTGCTGTTGGGAAGCGTGAATCCGTTTCAATTGATGATGGGCAAATTGCTGGCGAACGTGGCGGTATCGGTCACCATGATCGCCCTATACATGCTCGGCGGTTATCTTGTTTCCGAGTATTACGGCGCGACCCAGCACATACCCTTTCGAATCGGCGGTTGGTTTATCGTCTATCAAATTCTCGCCGTCCTTCTGTTCGGCTCCCTCTTCGGCGCCGTCGGCGCCGCCTGCTCGGACATCAAAGATGCACAGGGCCTCGTAATGCCAATCACATTGGTAATCATGGTACCGATGTTCATTTGGTTCACGATGCTGGAAGACCCGAACAGCACTTGGGCGACGGTGCTGTCCCTGGTCCCGTTCATGACACCGATGATCATGCCGTTTCGCATGGCTCTCAACCCGGATTTGCCGGTGTGGCAGCCGATTGCGGGCGTCGCCGGTGTGTTGGCGATCACCGTCGTATGTGTCTGGGCGGCCGGCCGGGTCTTTCGCATCGGCATCCTCTCACAGGGCAAAACGCCCAAGATTCGCGAACTTCTCCAATGGGCAGTGCGAGGTTAGTTTGCTGGAAATACTGGATGCGCGGGTCTTACCTATCCGATACGTGAGATAACAGGTTAGCGTCTGCGCTTCGGGCGCCGTTCGATCTCGCAAATCTCTCGTTTGACAGTAAGGGCGATAGGTTATGGGATTTACAAAGCAAACGCCTTGGTGGTGCCTTGCCGGAATTGCAACCGCTGGAATGTTGTTGATCCTTGTGGAAGTGCATGCTGCGGGGCCATGGCGACCATTCAAAGCGAAACACGCGAACAAGGAAATTGCGGATGGTGCATACATCGCCGGAGACCTGGGCGGCGACTGGTACTGGCACCGAAGCCCGGAACAAGAAGCTCGCGTGATGGCGGCGCGCTATAACCGTTATTGCATTCGATGCCACGGTGTGGATGGCCGAGGTGTCTGGGATGTTCCCGACGTACCTGACCTCACCAACGGCCGATGGCAGGCGACGCGGACCGACGCACAATTTGCGCGAGCAATCCTCGAGGGCCGCGGCGCCGTGATGCCGGCCTTCCGCGGTACGCTTGCGCTCGAAGAATCGTGGGCGATGGCACGTTATCTGCGCTCATTCGTGCCAGGTTCCGAAGCATCAAAACCAGATCTCGGTGAAGAGACCAAGAACGGCGACAAACGTCCTATCCCGGCGCCCGCGAAGGCGGACACGCCCATGCTGCCAAATCCTCCCGCGCAAAACCCAATTGTTCCGTAACCATTACTCAACCCGTTTCGTCATTAGGGCCCGTCGTAGGTTCTGACTTGTCCGCGAATCTCGCCACCGGGCAACGCCGACGTATGGACATTCAGGTACGTGCCGCCCCGTCTGATCGCCGACAATGCCTTCGCGAAGGTGTTCACGCCGCCCTGCGGCGTGAAATTAGCCGCGGTTAGAGTTCCGAAGAAGGCACCGCTGGTGTCGGCGGGGACGGAAGTCGTCAACGGAAAGAGAATGGCGCCGTCCTGACCAGGCGGCGCGTGGTGAATGTGACAGTCGACTGCGTTTGTCTGTAGACTGTCAAACGCCACGAAAAACGAAATCGTATCTCCCGCCTCGTTGATGGTGATAACAGCGATACCGATCGCGTCCGTCACGTTCGGCGGCACTTCGGCAGCTCCGTTTAAATGGGCAATGAAAATCTCCTCGGCACTGGCCGCACTTGGAGCCGTGAGGCAAACGATTCCAAGCGCGACTGAGTAAATGAGCTTCTTCATCGATCTCAACTCCCCGTTGTTAGAACGTGATGATTCCACGGCGCACAGCGCGTCTGGTAATCTTAGGGTTAAACGCGTCCGGGGATATACTTCCGCACACCGCTTGAATAAATGGACTGGTTGTTACATTCGGAACAACTGTTCACGTTTGCCTGATTTCTTCAATCGTTCCCACCTGCAATGTCGATACATTCCGAAGCCCCTATTCAGCAGACAGGCCGATTCCGCGCAGCTTGGGCGGAGAACTCATCAGGACCATGAAGTCCATTTTCTCGATTATCGTTGCATTGCCGGTCTTGGTTACTGCCTCCGGCCGCGCTGACGGACAATTGTCGGATCGTCTAGCTCAATCTCCATCGCAACAAAGCCCGAAGCTGCAACAAGTCGAGTGGTATCAGAGAGACCTGGAGCGGCTAGGCAAGGAAGTAGCGGCCACGCAAGGCGGTGACGACAAAGATCGCCTCCAGAAACAAGTCGAACTGCAACAGAAACAAATCCAAACATTGGAACAGATGATTCGCCTTTTGACGGAGCAGGTCCGCAAGGCGCCGCCCGCGGGAACGGCACTCGATCAACTACAGGACACGATGGCCAATCTCGAAGCCCGTGCACAGCACGCGGCACGGCGCGATCAGGAGATCGCCAACGTCCATAATGACTTACTCGAACATGTGGATGCGGCCGAACGGAACGGGCCGGAATTACCATCGACGTTACGCGAACTTTTCCTTCCCAGCCGGACGAACGAATCGCCGGTCGCCATCTATGGAACGCTGGCAGGCAACTTCACCAATTTCGAGGATGCACCCAGCAACTTTCCGGCCGCGGTTTTCTCGCCGCACTTTTATCTCTTTCTCAATGAACAATTCTTGTTGGAGGCAAACCCGGAGTTCAGCGGCCAGAACGTCGAACTCGAATCGGCGCAACTCGACTGGTTTCTGAACGACCATCTCACGCTTGTCGTGGGGCGCTTTTATTCGCCAATCGGGTTCTTCAACGAGCGAATGCACACCAGTTGGATCTACAAGACTCCAGACCGGCCGTTGATGTTCTCGCAAGTTCTACCCGCATCGCTCTCGTTCAATGGGCTTATGCTCAAAGGTGCGACGTACCTATGCGATTGGCCGGTCAAGCTCGAATTCGCTTCGTTCGTGACCAACGGCTTCTCGCTCGCCGCCAACCAGCCGACCGCGAAAGACTTCGCCGACCTTCGCTCCATGAGTGACGGCTTCAACGACGTGAACGAACCGAAAGCGTATGGCGGCCGCGTCGGCCTTACTTTTCCGACATTGGGAATCATGACCGGTGTTTCCGGACTGGTTAACGGTTCCTATGACCGGGCCAGTCGTTTTGACCTGAATCTCTGGGATGCCGATTTCAGCTGGCACATGGGAAATTGGGACGTGAAATTCGAATTCGCGCAAGTGTGGCAAGACGCCCCCATCGTGCCAATCCGTCGCAAAGGACTCTACGGCCAGGTGGCGTACCGGCCTTACGATTCCGAGCACACGCTACTTCAAATTACCGAGGCCTTGGTCCGCTTCGACATGGTTCGATTTGAAGGGATCGACCTGAACGCGACCGGCCTTGACTTTGGCGCACGTGAGAACGTGCCGGTGGATAGAAACCGGTATACCGTCGGCGTGAATTTCTACCCGTACGCAACGCTCATCATCAAGTTCGCTTACGAGATTAATGAAGAACTGCACTTTCGTAGTTTGGATGACAACGGGTTCTTGGCTCAAGTCGCGTGGGGATGGTGAAAATGACCAAGTCGATTCCACCGCTGCGAACCCCGATGCTGGCCGCGGTTCTCGGTACGATCCTTGTGACTGCCGGCTGCGGATTGGCGCCATCCGGACAGACGTTCAGCCGAAACTACAGCTATGGCGATACCCAGGTCGATCCACCATCCGACTGTGTCGACGGCGGGAAGTTCGATGACCACACACGCGGCGGTCAGCTTTTCAAGTATTACTGCGGTACATGTCACAATGCACGCGCCCTAGGCGAGCGGCCCTTCAGCAATTACCATGTCGCGCTGGCCCACATGCGCGAACAAGCCTATCTAACCGGGAAAGAATACCGAGAACTGATGCATTTTCTCCGGCGCTGGCAAGACGTCGGCCCACCGACCCCAGATATGAATCCTTCACCGAAGCGATTCATCTATTCGCAACCCATCGGCGAGCTACGACCAAAAGAACAGGAGTCTGCGCCGCAACCGCTGCCGATCCCAAAGGCGGCTCAGCCCGACGGCGGCGAAACCTCTGCCGCACCAGGCCCGGGCGTCATTTGGAACGCTCCGCCGAACGGCGCTGAGGCTCCGAGAGCGCCTTGACTTCGCGATCTAGCTCGTCCCATTGACGTTGGAGTTGTCTAAGGCGCGATTCAAAGTCATCGACGTGATTGACGGGTTTCGCCGGCTCGTTGGGGCCGAGCGCGCGAATGTAGGTCGCCAGATCTCGCGCCCGTTGCTTGGTGACTCGGCCGGCAAATGCAGGCATGCCGTCGCCGCGGCCATTGAGTATCGCCGCAATGATCTGACTATCCGAGTGACGTTTGTGCCAGTTTGCGTCGGTAAAATCGGGGATGGTTGCTCGACTTCGGGATTTGCGGCCTCGACCGTCCGCGCCGTGACAACTGATGCAAAGTTCGCGGTAGAGGGTCGCAATTGCCGGATTCTCCGCCGTGGCGGTTCGTGGCTTGGCGACGGGTTTCGTTGATTCGTCTTCCGAACTGGCCGGCATGCCGTGTTCCTTTTCGATTTCAAGCTGCGGTTCACCTTCACTCGGAACATTCAAGCACGCCTTGCGGTGTCCGTCGCCATCCTGAAAACTCAATTGGGATGACCCATCCTCGAGCAACGCCAAACGTGCTCGCCAAACGCCCTTCTCATCAAGTAACGACAGACTGGGCCGGCCGGATTGCAGACCGAATTCAGCCCAGACTTTTCCGTTGGCGTCGCGCAGAACGAATTTCTCGGCATCGACAACCCTGGGAACCTGTTTGGAGTCGTCGAAACCCAGGAGGAAAAGAAGTCCGGCCGTGCACGCAAGCAGATAGATTTTCTTGTGCCGGAGTATCCGAAGTTCAACACCCATGAACCAATTGCCTCAGTGCCTCGTTCGATGGGCGCGACATCTTCGCACGCGGCCGGCATTGCCGCATTCGCATCAAGCGTCAGCAACGCACACGGTGGATGCCGGAGAAGGGCCACGCTCCGAGCGTGTTCACTGTCTTCTGTATTCTTCTCGGAGTCGGGCAAACAAATGGAGTTTCTCTGCGGCGCGCACAGACAGAAATGTCTGTGCTACCGGATAGGCGGCGAGCGACGATCGGTATGATTGATTACTGACTCTTCTCGAATGACGCGGGGACGGCGATGTTCGGCGTCGGCGCCTGCGGACGTGGTGCGTTTGAGCCGATGGTCGGTCGAGCGCCGCCGGCAATGCCGATGAGTCTGCCCTCGGGCTCTTTGAGGTCGATGCAAATGGGTTCGGCTGTCTCGGCCATGCTGGAGTTTCCGGCGGTGTCATGTGTGATGAGCCGAAGGTAAACCAAATAGGGAACGTTGGGCGGCAACTTCCACGCGTATTTTCCTTCATTCGGATAATCGGCGACGATAGTCTGCCAATCCTGCCCGAGCTTCTCACACCATTGCAGCGTGATGGGATTAGGCGATAGATTCCGATCGACGGCGTTCCAGCTTAGCACCAGTGCGTCGGGCTGTTTCGCGTCAGGTTCCGGCCGAAAGAGCTCGGCCGTCGGCGATGTGGTATCTAGTTCCAACCGCATCTCCGGAATCGCGCCCGGCATCGGCGCCGGCTGACCACGCCCCGCACGGCTGTGAAGCACCAGGCGGAATCCGTACTGTCCTTCACCGGGCAAATCCACCTTCATCGGCGGCTTCAGTTCGGGGTTCTCCGCAAACTTCTGCCAGGTCTTCCCGTCGTCACGGGTGACCCAAAGTTCGACGCGCCCAATTCCCGATGGCCCGACTTTGGTCACTTCATAATCGAGCGTCAACTGTCGGTTGTTCGTCATCGAAAGATTCGGCACAGGCGCGCGTGTGGTTCGAGCCGCCGTCGGGTTCTGCGGCGGCGACCCCACGGTCGCCTGGGTATCCGAAGTCGCAACCAGTCGGTTTGGCGGCGCCGTGCTGCTATTCGGCGGCCCACCCGGCGTGAACGGCGCCGGCGGAGGGGCGGTTGGGGCTTGGGCGTCCGGGCTGACCGATGGCAACTGCTGGGCTGTGGTCGCCGGCGCCGTCACGGGGTTTATCGCCGCGGGTGGCGCGGACGTTAGTTGCATGTTGGCGTTGGCGCCTGCCATGACGTCCGCTTCCGCTGTGGCAAAGCTCCCGGCCAGGTCTTGTACTTGCACGCGAACGGTGATCGGTCCGGGAATCGTCGGGCGAAATCGAGTTTGTCCATTCGGCGACGGTGTTGCGGGCGACGGAATCCACTGATGGGCAGCGGCGCCGGCGGCTCGGTATTCAACTCGAAGTGACGCCCAATCGGGATGATCGTCCTGGATTTCCCAAGTGACGGCCACGTCGTCGCCCTGGCGGTCCGCTGTGCGAATCCGCAAGGCCGGTTTCATCGTGTCGATCACGATTTTCTGATGCGGTGGTGCGCTGTACGGATCGTTCGGTTCACGTTGATTCTGTTGATTGACGACGCAGACGCTGAACCAAAAGATGCCGTCTCGGGGCGCGAAGAAAGAAAACGCATCCTGTTCCGGGCTGGCCACAGCCTGCTGATTCCACGATTTTCCTTCGTCCGAGGAAACGAATAGGTGGATTTCCTTGATCTCGTTTCGGCGGGCCGGATCGACGCTTATCGGAATCCGGATCTGTTGCTGATTGATGTAGTAGGTGTCCGCTCCCGTAGAACTGCCGGCCAAGATGCAGGCCAATGCAAAAATCACCATACTCATCGTCAGTTCCCTCCGCCGCAAGGCGCACGATTGTCCGTAATCGACCTTGGGAGCTTTATCGGCTAGGAGGACGGCAGCACTTGAGAAAAAACGTGAATCAGGAAAATTGGCTAAAGTATCGCGTCGGAGCTGCCGGGCCTAAGGTTTCAGGCTTTCCACCCACTCCCGAATGAGAGCCAGCCCCTCCTTATCGACGAGCCGCCGCGATATCTCCGGCATCACAATGCCCGGTTCCGTCGATTCGAGGCGAAAAAGGAGAATGGACTCGTCCGGCTTGCCGGGCACGATGTCATAAGAACGTCCTCCGGTGCCGGGGCCGGCGGCGACGGGGCCCTTTTCCACGCCCCACTTGTAACGATCCGTTTGCGATGCCGTCAGATCAAGCCCGCTTGTCCGCGCCGGCCCGTTCGGATTGTGGCAATGCGCGCAATTAATCTCCAACCACGTTCGGGCCCGCTGATCCATCGTGCCCGTCTTCGGATCGTCCCATACCGGAGCGCACGGCGCCTTTTCCGGACTCGGTGCACCACGCAAAATCCCGGCCGCCGTCCAGTGTGACAGTTGGTTCGCTCGGCCGGTGCGGTACGCGAAGCCCTTGTTGAGATGCCGGGCCTTCGGACCGATGGGCGCCATGATCTTGTCGTTTTCATGGCAGCTCATGCACTGATTCACGTTGGGGACGAGATAGTTGTGGGTTCGTTCCTCCCCGTCGCTGTGAATCCATTTGACGGGACGCATGCCGCCCACGATTTTCAAACTGGCCTCCGTTTGCTCATCGTTCCAGACATAAGGAAAACCAACCCAGCCTTCCGGGCGCCGAATCAGAAGGCGCGTTTCGACTAATCGTTCTCCTTTCGATGGCTCACGCAAATCGTGCGGATAGGCAAACGTCTTGACCAGAATGGTGTCGACGGGAAGCTCGAAGACATCGGTTTCGTGGTACTTGGCCGATGCGCCGGGAGGGAGTTTCACGAAGCGGTGCTTTACGGCGTAATCGGAAAAGAGTGGCGTATTGATGTCATACGGCACGACGCCGCCGGCGGGTTGCTGCGTTGATCCGTTACCTTGGAATAGGCCAAACGCGGATAGATGCTCGGGCGGTTCCCACTCTGTGTCTTGCACACCGACGGTCATGCCGCCGACGAAACCAGCACTCCATGCCGCAATGCACCCGCCTGAAACGACTATCACCAACCACCGCATCATTGAGTTGCCCCGGCAAGGCGAACGGGTTTCAGTGGTGTTAGCTCGCCGACATAAGCATTTGCATCGCGGCTGACTTTCGGCTTGTGTCCGACGACTTTGGCCAATCCTTCCAGTTCGTTCTTGCTCGCCTTCAGGGCGGGTAACATTTCTGCCCAACGTATGTCGGCAAATGTCGCTTGCCCGTTATTGTTCAGATGAAGGTAGCGCTTTCCCGTCGGCGTCGCGGGCGGCAGGATGCCGTCGTACAGGATGTCGGGAAGCGGCGTCCCCAAGAGTGCGGCGAACATCACGCCGAACCCTCCGGCGGGTTTCGTGCCACCACCGGAAAACTCGTTGTCGTGGATGTAAATGTCTTCGGGATATGGATTGTAGTCTTTATCCTTTTCTTTTTCCGTGTCTTCACTTGTAATCAAGTAGCTCACCACGGCCAGGTTCACGGTCTGATTATCACGGATCTGGTTCTTGAACACCTCGACTTGATCGGTGGCCATCACCATCATCCCTGTTCCCGGCGCCACCTTGGCCACCTTGATGCCCTTGGGCGCGAAGTTCGGATGATTGTTGGCATAGACCTGGTTCTCGAAGACGCGGACTCGTTTGCCGTTCTTGACCGGGAGGCCGGGTAGATCGAATACAAGAAGTCCTCCCGCGTTGTTGGTGGCGACGTTCTGGTAAACGTCGGCGTCGGTGGTATTCTCGATTTCGATCCCGGCGACGTTTCCTTCAGCCTTGCAGCGACGAACAATTACGTTTTCCGACTGGCCGACGTAAATCCCGGCATCGGAAGCACCAACCGCAACGCAATCTTCAATGAGCACGTTCTTGCATTGGACGGGATAGATGCCATAGGGGCCGTTGCTCGCCTTCGCTCCGTCCGTCCAGCGAGCGCGGACGCGGCGAAACACAACGTTGTTCGCGCCCTCCACCTTGACCGCGTCTTTCTTGGCGTCATCGATGGAAAGGTCTTCAATGATGAAGTCATCGGCCTTCACCGCAAGCCCGGCGGGGTCCGCCTCTTGTCGCTTAAAGGACAGGATAGTCTTGTCGATACCCTTCCCGCGCACCGTCACACCTTTCACACGAAGGGATAGACCAAGAGTGAAATCGAATCTACCTTCTGCGAATTCGACCGTGTCACCCGGCTTGGCCTTTATCAATGCGGCCTGCGCTTTTTCGTAGGCATCGGCGCCCGGTTTGATGGTGACGATTCGTCCGGACTTGCGCTTGGCGGACGCGCCGCTGTCTGCCGACTGAGGCCGCGCCTCCAGTGTCCCCATCCATAACACTGCCAAAGCGGAAAATGCAGCGACGAGTTTCATGAGGTTCCCCTTGGTTCGATGCCGGCCATTTTGACAGCAACGCCTATGCCATTGCTTATAGTCTCACCGCGGTCCGACTGCAAGTACCGGCGACTCACAGTGGGACCCGCACGATTCCCGGCTCGCCTTAAGTCGGTACGGCGTGAGAATGATCGAAACGCCGTCGCCCCCGGTGGACGACATGTTGATTTCGCGCAAGTGCCGATGGGGGTTCCATCTGCGTGATTCGACACGACTCCCTGTCCCATTATCGCCGCTTGTTGACGGTGTCCCACTTTGGCATCGACAGGCACGGCGGCGATGTATCGTGTGAGATTCTTGCAACTAACATGGTGATTCGTGCCTTCCATCGTTGCGACTCCGCGCAGCGCGTCCAATCGAACCCATTGGGTTTATCAGATGGCACAGTGGTTCGTCAATAAGGGGATGGAGGAAAATGGCGAACCTGTCGCCAAGGGGCATGGTTCACCGTTGTCACGGTGCGTCGGTGGGATCGTGTTCGCGAATTCGGCCTGGTTCGACAATCCACAGTTTGCCCTTTGCGGATCTGTTCTTGAGTTCCGGCAGCACGCTCCATAGAGTTGCACGGATCATCGGCAAGAGCGCCTGCGGCGGCCGGACCACAATGATGCCTTCGGTGTTTGCCGGTGGAAAATGGATAGGATTCGAAAAGTCGAGGTCGAGCGTGACGAGCGTTCGGCCAATGGCCTTGCATGTCGCATAAATCTTCTCGTCCGAGCTGGCGGACAATCCCTCGCCGAGCACGGTATCAACGTCGAATCCTTCCGCAGCCAGCGCCGGCGCCAGGCGAGTATCGAAGTTCTCGTCCAGCTTCAGCTTCATGGCGCGGCCGACTCCACCGGGATGGGGATGATGCGCTCGCGCGTCATCTCCGCCGCGTAGGCGAGTGCCGCTCGAATGTCTTCCGACTTGAGTTGCGGATAGGCGGCCAGTAGCTCCGACTCCGGTACTCCTTCTGCCAGATTGTCCACGATCAGAGACACCCAGATTCGCGTGCCGCGGATGACCGGCCTGCCGAAGCACACGCCGGGATCAATCGAGATGCGCCGCAGCAATTCTTGCCGTTTGGTCATGTTGATTTCGCTCCTCTCGCTTCCATTGTACTCGCGCACGCGGTAAGTATGCGGGCGTTTAGCCGGTAGCGACCAGCCGTGACCGCAGCATGCCTGGCAGGTGAAAAAATGGAAACTCGCGCGCTGCAGACGATCTCGGAAATGCCTACGCCGTTGATAGTACCGCATCTCCGGGTTTCCCGCTCGTGAATCCATGGCGAGCCCGCTAACGGAGCAGCGAGAAAAGGGATGCGGCTCAATTCGAAACAATGAACTGCGTCACCGTTTCTCTCACGGCACGACGGATGGCGGCGGCGTCGGGTTGGCAGTTGGGCCGGTTGACACCGCACGGTGGCCGACTTTGGTTACGAAGCCATCCGTCTGACCCGCACTCTGTGCTTGATATGGGTCCACGGTCGGGAAATCGGTGGATTCCGTCAGGCCACCAACATATACATTACCAAGCTTGTCAACGAGTACCGATTGGCCCGCATCATTTTCAGTTCCACCCAGATAACTTGAGAACACGAGAGCGTCGCCATCTCGGTTCAACTTCGTAATGAAGGCATCGTTCCCGCCGCCAGCCCAAAACGCCTGAAAAGCGTTTGCCGTTGGGAAATCGGATGAGATAGTATAACCAGCGACATATGCGTTCATCTGGGCGTCTACTTTGATGCTCCTTCCTGATTCTTGAGTTGTGTTCATATTTCCGCCAAGGAACGTCCCATAAAGAAGCGATCCCCCCTCGGGCGCAAATTTTAGGACAAACGCATCGCAATTATTCGATCCGCCCGGTTTTGTCGGTTTCAGCGCGCTTGGTGTGGTTGGAAAATTGTCCGCACAGGTTCGTCCGGTGACATAAGCGTGTCCGGCCGAATCAGCGCCAATGCCCCGTCCCATCGACCCGCCTGGACTTCCGCCCAAATAGGTGGAGAAGACCAATTCGGACCCGTCCGGTACGAACTTCGCTGCCCAGGCGCAGAGACTATTGGACTTCGCCGGCTGAATCGCGTTCTTTACGGGAAAATTAAGTGAGTCTGTGTACCCCGTGACATAAATGTACCCAGCTGAATCTAATGCGATCTCCCCACCTTCGTCGAAGAAATATCCTTCGCCCGAATTACCGCCGAAAAACGTCGAATACATAACCCCTGAACCAGTGGGATTCATCACCGTGATGAACACGTCAGCGCAAACGTGATAAATCCCGCCCTCGTCGCAGGTATTGCCGCCGTGCGTGGGGTCAAATGCATCGACGATAGGGAAGCCGGCACCTCCCTCCGTCTGACCGAAAACGTACGCATGCCCTGCGGCGTTCACGGCAACATCCTGGCCCGCATCACTTCCAATGCCGTCCAGATATGTGGAGTACAGCAACGAGCCACCGTCAGGGCTCAGTTTGGTCACAAATGCATTGGCGCAGGCACCTCTCCGTTACAAACACTTAACGTATCGAACGCTCCCGGTGTCGTTGGGAAGTTGCTCGATTCGCTGACCCCGGTGATATAAGCAGCGCCTTTCCCGTCGACGGCGATTCCGTAAGCCTTGTCGTAGTAGCTGCCTCCCAAGTAGGTGGAATAGAGCAACGTGGCGCCATCCGCGCTGAACTTGGCTACAAACGCGTCATCCGATCCACCGTAATTAAACAGCGGGTTAACAACTGGAAAGCCAGACTTCGCGTTTCCGGTTACAACAACGCTTCCCGTTGGATCCGCGGCAAGGTCGTACACACGGTCGGCTCCCGGGCCACCTAGATAAGTAGAGAACGCGACCACTACGGGATCGATCACCAACGGCCGCGTCGCGTCGTAGTCCCCGATATCAAAAGTAACGAATCCTGAGTACCCGGTACTGAGTACAAAACTCCCCGCCACTTCTTTCCGGCCACCGTTGATGTCCTGATAGAGGTACGGAGCGTTCTGAACAATCTGGTTGTCGCCGACATGCAGGACAAGATTTCCCGCGTCATCGAGTTCAATTGAGTCGGCGCCGGAGAACGACAGGGCGATTTGGTTCGGATTGGCGCCCGGTGAAACCACGAAATCGTATTCGAGATCGCGGCCTTGGCCGTAGTAAACGAGGTCAATTCCAGGATAGACCTCTTCGTACTGTACCTTTCCGAACGTCGGGACGTTGGTGTGCCATTGGTTCGGGTCGTTGCCGATGAAGTAGTTGATCTTGGTGACCAGCGGGTTGACACCGGCCGCTCGCCCTTGCGGGTCGGCGCCGACGATTTGCATGCGCAGCTGCTCAGGCGAGCCGGGAGCGTCAGCGACCGGAGGAACATCGAATGGCCGACCGGTTGGATCGAGCTTCGCCCGTTCTTCGGGTGGCAGGCGGTCGAGTTCCATTGGTGAAACTCGATTGTCCGGTATCGGCAGCGCCATCACCGCTTCGGTTGCCGACAAGCCCAGCGTGTAACCTGATCCGCGGGCGACGAAATCGAACGACGGGTCAGCCTGGCCCATGTTCTGCTCGAAGTAGAACGGCACCGAGCCGAATGGCTTGTCAGCTGCAGCCTGCATATCCCTCGTTCCCGAACTCCCGTTCGGGAACGCAAGTCCTGGAAACTCTGTTTCGTCCTCGGCCGGACGGCGAAACGGAGTTTCGCGGACCGGCGTTCCCGAACTGGAGTTCGGGAACGAGGCTTGGCCGGGCGCATGACCTTCAACGGCGCTTCCTGACATCGGTCTGGATACCATTGGCCACGGGGCGACGGACTCGGCCAAATGGGGTGAAAGATCTGGTACGTAACGGCTTACGGCTACGTCACTTCGTGGCCACGTGGCCACGAACTCCGTCGAGTTGGCCATGGTCTCGGCGTCGCTTTTGGCCGCGGGCACCCCAGCGAACGATGAACGAGGAACGATGAACGATGAATCGGAAGGCAAGGATGAAGGACGAAGGATTAGGGATGAATCGGAAAACGGCAGATCGAATAAGCCACCTGGAAGTAGCAGGCCGAGCAACGCATCGCCGGGTGGCAAGCGCGGTTCGAGGGTTTCCAAAAGCGGTCGATACGTGTTGAGATCGCACCGGTGTTCACTTCCGTGGCGTGCGTTCAACATCGCGGCACCTTTCGCCTTTCATCGCAAGGTTGGTCGACCAGCGCCCGCCATTATCAGCGCCGGTCTGCACCACGTCAAGCGCCGGTAAGAGATTCGCATCGACAGGTCGAAGGTGGACCCTGCCAGAATTCGACCGACGATGGGAAGACACGGTATCCGCCCCGGAAATCGGCAGCGTACCACCGTCGCTTAGCCCACCCTTGGCGTCGGCTACCGAGCGCGCCATAATGGGGGTCGCATTCCCCAGTTGACTCCAACGGGTGCCGTCGATGGTTCGCTCATTTGTTTGTGAAAACGGCCATACGTGGCGAATCGCCCCAAAAGGCGAAGCGGCGACGGCGGTCTGCCCGGTGTGTGGTTCCGGTGCGGATCACTCAGGTTCCCTGGACGAAGCTTTATTCCCAGATGAATTGCCGCCGCCACCTCGCACCGCGATGATAGGTGACGATTTCGAATCCGCATCATCCAGAACAGCAGCAGTCGGACTCGTTGGCGATTACGAGTTACTGGCAGAGTTGGGCCATGGCGGCATGGGTGTCGTCTACCGCGCCCGGCAGGTGAGCCTTGGCCGCATCGTGGCCGTGAAAATGATTCTGGCGGGCGAATATGCCGACCCGCAGTTGCGGAAACGCTTTCGGAACGAGGCGGAGACCGTTGCGCGCCTGCAACACCCGAACATCGTGCAGATTCACGAAGTCGCGGAAAAAGATGGCCGTCCGTTTTTTTCGCTGGAGTACATCGACGGTGGCAGCTTGTCGCAGAAACTTGCGACGGGGCCGCTCGGCCCGAAGGAAACCGCGGCGCTGGTTCAGGTGTTGGCCGTTGCCATGCAATATGCCCATGAACGCTCTGTCATTCATCGCGATTTGAAACCCGCGAATGTCATGTTGACCATGGAAGGGACCCCGAAAATTGCCGACTTCGGTTTGGCTCGCCTGCTCGACGACGACCGTGGCCAGACGAAATCCGGCGCCATACTCGGAACGCCAAGCTACATGGCGCCGGAACAGACTCGTGGTGAGATTCGAAAAATCGGACCGGCAACGGATGTTTATGCGTTGGGAGCTGTGCTTTACGAGTGCCTCACCGGTCGCCCGCCGTTCCGTGCAGCCACCGCGCTCGAAACAGCTCAGCAAGTGTTAAATGAGGAACCGGTCTCTCCCGCGCGGTTGCAGCCGGGCTTACCGACAGATTTGGAAACAATCTGCTTGAAGTGTTTACAAAAAGATCCGACTCGGCGATATGCGTCGGCGGCGGAACTGGCCGACGATTTGGGACGATTTCTGCGCGGTGAACCGGTGTTCGCCAGGCCGGTTAGTCTGGTCGAGCTTGGTTGGAAATGGGTGAAGCGTCGACCTGCTGTTGCGGCCGTTTGGATCGTCAGCATTTTCGCCGTGCTTTCCCTGACTGCCACGTTGATCATCGCCAACTTTCGTCTCCAACGAGAACGGAACGCCGCCCAAGCTATTTCCGACACCGCGATGGATGCGGTCAATCGTCATTTCACGTTGCTCAGCGAGGACGCATTGCTGAACGCTCCACACATGGAACCGGTACGTCGGCAACTTCTTCAAGAAGCGAAGACTTACTATGAGAAGCTCGTGACGGCCCGGGGCGACGATCCACGGCTCCGCGCCGAACTGGGTCGGTCTCACGCACGACTTGGCAAGATCACGGGGCAACTCGGCGCGAAGGATGAGGCAAGAAAACACTACTTGCAAGCCATTGCGACCCTAGAACCCGTCTGCCAGGAACGCCCCGATGCTTTACATCAGTTCGCTCTGGCATCCGCATGGAACGCGCTTGGCTTTATCTACGTCAACATGCGGGAGATGAAGCCGGCCGCCGATGCATATCGTCAGGCAATTGAGTTGGCTGAGTTGTTGCCACGGGACCAAACCGAATCGGCCGATTACGCGCAACTTCTGGGGCAAGGGCTCCACGGGCTCGGCGAAGTACATCGCTTGTCCGGTCAGGCCGAACAAGCGGAGACGCGATTTCGAGAAGCGTGGGCCGCGCATCAAGCAGCGGTCAACGCGAGTCCTAACGTACCAAAGTATCAACGGGATTTGGCCCATACGCAAAATAACCTTGGCGTGGTCGCGCAAATGGCCGGGCGCCCGACCGATGCGGAAACGGAGTACAAGGAAGCGCTTGCCCTCCGTGAGAGCATTGCTCAGGCGCATCCGAAGGTGCCGCAGTTTCAGAGCGCCGCCGCAGCTTCGCTGATGAATCTTGGTTGGCTCTATTACGCGACCGGCCGAACGGCGGAAGCGGAAAGTCCTTGGAATCGCGTGCTGGCCATTCAGGAAAAACTGGCGCTCACCTTTCCAGACACCATCGCGTATCAAGTAGAAGTCGCAGAGGCACGCTCCAACCTCGGTAGCCTCTACTTGGCTATGGAAAACTGGGATGCAGCCCGCCAATCGTACGACGATGCATTGCGCATTCGACGGCAACTTGTCGAGCGCTTTCCGGCAGATGCCGAACATCGCGACGGCCTCGCCATGATGCACAATAACCTCGGTGCGCTGGCCGGGAGCACCGGCGATCTTGCGCGAGCGGAGACGGAGTTCGGCGAGGCGGCGAAGATCCGTGAAGCGCTGGCGCGGGAACAGCCGGCCGTCGTGAAATACCACCTCGATCTCGGGAAGACCTGTGGGAATCTAGCGAAACTCAAACAAAGCCAGGGCGATAATGAGGGCGCGCTGGCGTGGTTTGATCGCGGAATCGCGGCGTTAGACCACGCGCTAGCTACGGAGCCTTCTAACGCTCACGTTCGATCGAATCTTGTTCTTACGCAGGCAAGCCGCGCCGAAGCCCGGTTAGCGCTTCATCGCGTCGACGCGATCACCGATTGGGAGCGTGTCTCGCAATTGGAGGAAGAACCCAAACGGAAGCAATGGCGGATCCGCCGAGCGCATGCGTTGGCAAGACTTGGGCAGCGCGCCGAAGCGTATCGCGAGGCAGAGTCGTTGCCGAACGCCGAGGGGCTCTCATCGGAAAGCTCGTACTACTTGGCTTGCACTTACAGCCTGCTTTCGGCGGAGTCCGGTGCCGAAGCGATTGGCATGTCCGGTGAACAGTGTGCGGCCTTTGCCGTGGAAATGATCAAACGCTCCCAAGCGGCGGGTCATTTCAAGGATGCAGCCCGGCGAGAACAAGTGAAGAAAGACCCGGATTTGCAGGCGCTGCGAGATCGCGACGATTTCAAAAACTGGCTTGCGAGTCTTCCGAAGGACTAGGTCACTGGATTCCGCCGTGCGAGCGCGGACTTACAGTATTTCAGCAAGTCCAACGTGCGCAATTCCTCGGAGATCGCTTCCGGCGTCGGCGTGTCGAGTGAAGCCGTAACCTCATCCACCAACAGATCAGCAAACTTCGAGTGGGCGCGCTGAACCGCTTTCCGCACCCCGGCGGCCGAGATCGGCTTCTGTAACCGTGCTTGCAACTCTTCCGCGGCTTGGGCCGACGTGGCGTCTGGATTCTCCACGCGGTGCAACAAAATGGCGTGATAGTCCGGTTGGGCTTCGGCGAGAGCCTTCCAAGTGTGCTGCAACAATTCTTCACGCCAGTTCAAAAGAAAATCGGGTTCTGCAACGATACTCTCGGCGGGGGCCACGACTTCCGGTGCCCGGGACGCCAGTTGCATGGGCGCCACTTGCCGCGCGCGATGATAATCCGTGACGAGGTTGATCACCGCAGTCTTTAGGTAATCGCGGAATCGGCCGCGTTCCGGGTCGGCCCGACGGAAGTCGCCGCGGACGAATCGTAGCGCGAACTCCTGAGCCAACTCCTCCGCCACGTCCGGATCGCGGACGGCGCCGAGCAAGTAGCGAAAGACCGCGCCGCTGTAACGCTCCAAGAGTGCCGACTGCCGACTGTGATCATCCGGGCCTTGGTGCGCGGCAAGAACCGCCGACCATTGTGTAGCGATGCGGCTCAAACGATCATCGATCTGCGACGGCTTCATCATGCCTCTTGACCGCAAGTCATGGCTGGATCGGGCCCTGCATCATTTTAATCGCACCCAGGCGAGTTTCTCGGGATTTCGGTCACAGCCCCCGTATGAGGGGTGGAAGGGAACATAAACAGCACAAAGCTGCGACGCAGCGAAGGAGTTTCCGATGTCACTTTTTTCACGTAAGAATCGACTGAAAACGAGCAAATCCGTGCGTTCCAAACCACGAATCGAGGCGTTGGAATCGCGTTTCGCTCCGGCATGCACCACGAACCATAGTTTCTTTACCCAAGATCTCACCGTCACGTGCGATTCCGCAAGCGACTTCGTGGATGTGGATAGCGTCGCTAAAGGATACCGACTGACGGTCAACGGAGTGGAAAATAGTTACACAGTCGTTGACTCTGTTAGCATCAACACAGGCGGCGGCAATGACACCGTTCGGATCATGCCGGATTCCGGAAATCTGAACGGCGTGGACGACCCGATTTCCGTCAACGGCGGCGCCGGCTACGACATCTTCAGGCTGCATGATCACAACAGCACCGGCGCGTATGACCATATACTCACAGGCACGACCCACCAACGGACCGCCACCAATGTGGTTTCTCACGACGCTTTCGAGAATCGAAACCTCACGACGGGTATTGCCGCGGCCAACACCATCCGCGTTCAAGGCACCACGCCGGCCACTTCGACATTCGTGTCCACCGGCAGCGCACAGGACACTTTCTACGTCGGCGGCGTCGCTAATACGCTCAGCACGATTCAAGGCTCCGTTATTTTGAACGGCGGCAGCACCGAGGATTTGCTGTACGTGACGGACACCGCCATCTCGACCCCGGCGCTTTACACGTTGCGAAACATCTCCGTGCAGCGTTCCGGGTCGGCCATGATTACCTTCGGCAACATCTACGGCGTGAGAGTATACGCAGGCAGCGGCAGCGACACAATCAATGTGCAAGGCGTGCCCGTCGGTAGTCATTCGGTTTGGGGCAATGGCGGCAGCGACAGCATCGTCATCGCCTCATTGGACGCGTCACTCGACTCCCTGGATGGGCAGGTATACGTCTACGGCGGAGCCGGAGACGACACGTTGGAAGTCGTCGATTCAGGGAACCCGGTTTCGGCCACCTACGAAGTGTTCCAATCTCTACTGACTCGCTCCGGCGCCGGCATGATACATTACGACAGCATTCAACAGGTCGGATTGCTGGCCGGACAAGGAAACGACGTGATCAGCATCTACGAAACGTGTTGCACCAACGGCACGGCCATCACGAGCGTCGACGCGGGCACCGGTGACGATGCCGTCAATGTCACCGACCCGTATTCCACGTTGAATAGCATCTGGGATCCCGTGTCCCTCGCGGGCGGGACCGGCTCGAACACTTTGAGTTTTAATGATAGTGCTACCACCTTCGACGCCGACTTTGAGATCACAACCAACACCTTACGGCGAAACTCGATCGACCTAGTCACGCACACTTCCTTCCAGACCGTGAATCTTCAGGCCGGTTCCGGCAACGATCGGTTCGCGTTCGCCGACGGCAGCGGCCTGTCCGGATCACTCGGCGGCGGCGGCGGGCAAGATGTGTTGGATTACTCCGCACTGACCACGAATCTCGTGGTCAATCTCCTTACCGGATTCGCCACCGGCATCGGCAGCATGACGGGCATCGAGCACGTGATCGCCGGAAGCGGCAATGATATCCTCGTCGGCGATTCGGCAAGCAACGATCTGCTTGGCGGCGGCGGACGTGACCTGATCATCGGCGGCGCCGGCGCCGACACCTTAGACGGCGGCGACGAAGACGATCTGTTGATCGGCGGCACGACCAATCACGACGCCGATCCGTCCGCCTTGAACACGATCCTCGGCATTTGGACCCAGTCTCTACCGTACAACCGTCGGGTCCGTCAGGTCAAACCCTGGCTAAACGGAAGCACCGTCCACGATGGCGGCGTGGCCAACAATGTCAATGGTTTGGCCGGCATGGACCTCTTTTATCTCGGGACACTGGACACGAGCGACTGGAATCCCGGGATCGGCGAGCAGGCCGTGCAGGTGTAATGCGAGTGGTGAAACCCCGGCGGGCATCGGGTCCGTCGGGGTACCGCCGTCGTTATGGCGACAAGCGTTCGATTCGCCACTCGCCGCTGCCCGCTAATGAATACAGGAAACGGTCGTGTAATCGGTTCAGCCGACCTTGCCAAAACTCGATCGACGATGGGAACACTCGGTAGCCGCCCCAGAAATCCGGCCGCGGGATGCGCTCTTCCGGGTGAGCGGCCGTCAATTCTCGGAACTTCTGCTCGAGCGGCTCACGACTGGGTATGACCTGGCTCTGGTGCGAAATCGTCGCCCCAATCTGGCTGCCCCACGGCCGTGTCTCGAAGTAGGCATCCGATTCCACCGGAGAGATCCTTTCGACGCGGCCTTCGATCCGAATCTGCCGATCGAGTTCGTTCCAATAGAGAATGAGAGCTACGAACGGATTTGCATCCAGCTCCCGCGCCTTACGACTTTCGTAGTTCGTAAAGAAGACGAACCCGTGCTCGTCAAAGCCTTTGAGCAAGACCATTCTCGCTGACGGCTTGCCGTCCGGGGTTGCCGTCGCCAACGTCATTGCATCCGGAAGCCGAATGGCAGAGGAGACGGCCAATTCATACCAGCGCGCGAACTGCAGGATCGGATTCGGATCGCAGTCCTTTTCGTCCAAGCCCACCAGAACCAACTCGGCGCGCAATTCATCCAAGCTACGGCGGGCGGCCGCTGTTTGATTACCGTGACTCCGTGACGGCTCAGTCATGGTTATGGCGGTGTATGAGGAAGGAAAAACACTCCCGTGATGACTGTACCGATCCATAAGGCCGAGAACACGAACGCAAAACGCAGGTGAAGCCAACGCCGATGTGTGTAGCCCGTGAAGAGCATTGCCGGCATCATTCCGGCCGCGGGAAGGGCGAAACACAAATGCACGGTAAGCCACCAGCGCGTGTCCGCATCAAAATACTCGAACATTTTCGGGTTGATGATGCGGACCAACACTTCGAGCACAAGCAACGCTAAGACCGTCAAGGCAAAGAACGCCACGTTGATTCGCCCGTGCAAGCCAATATGCCCGCGCCATAACGCGATCAGCGATGTGCAGAGCAATACAGAGACTGCTCCGACAGCGATCTTCAGGCCCAAGATGACGTGCCAGCCGCTGAGTTCAGGCATCGTTTGATGGGAATCCCGTTCTCAAAAAACTTCACGACCGCCCAGAGGATGATGTATGGACCAACCGAGATTCGGCTTGTCGAACTCGCTAGGCGACGCGACGACGAGTTTTCGCGGGTTGATGCTTCCAACGCCGATGGAGCCAGAAATACTGGGCCGGCGCCGTGCGGACGATCCTTTCGAGCGCTGCGGTATAGCGTTGAGTAATGGCGCGCACAGGGTCGGAACTGCTATCGAAATCCTCCGGCAGAATGACATCCTCCACCAATAGCTCGTATCGCATGGGTTCGCCGGTCTTCCGCGCGCCCAAAGCCACCAGCGGCACACGGTGTTCAAGTGCCAAGAGTGCCACCGCCTTATGCGTGGATGCGGGTCGGCCGAAGAAGTCGACAAATTGGCCTCGCGAACCGGCGTCTTGATCGGCGAGAGTGGCAATGACGCCACCGGTGTCGAGAATCGCCTGCATTTGATCGAAATCGCCCTTTTTCGCCAGAACTTTCTGACCGGTGCGCTCCCGAAGACTCCGAAGAAAATCGTCCACATAACGATTGTCGAGCGGCCGAGCAATTGCATGGCCTTTGAATCCGAACAGGCCCAAGGCGTAACCGGCCAACTCCCAGTTTCCGAAATGGCCGGTCACCAGCATCACGGGGCGACCAGAGAGCAGAATCGATACCAATTCTCGCCCACCTTTGAGGTCCAAGTGCGCGCGCCAATTCTCGACATGCAACTCGCGTGGCAGTCGAATGATCTCGATCAACAACATGCAGAAATGGCGATAGACGTTGCGGACCGTTTCGATGATTTCGGCTTCTGAAAGCTGGTTCGGAAAAGCATGCCGTAGATTGTCAGCGGCGACCAATCGGTGCCGTGCATCCACACGGTACACGAGCCAGGCGAGGGTACCCGCCAACCGTCGGGCCGCAGCCGGCGTGAGGGCTTGGATCACGCAAACGGCGATTCGAACCGCAACGTAAACGGCGAAATCCAATGCGTTCGAGTGTTGCTTGGACATTCCGTGTCCTTCCTCGTCGTGACGCGAGCATTATGGCCATAGGGATTACGATGTGGCAAGCCGGACTGAGTGTCCGGCCGCCGCGGACCGGTAGACGGCTTCAATAACTTCGACGGCTTTCTTTCCTTCACGGCCGTCTACCAGTGGTTGGCGTTGCTCTCGAATGGCGTCGACGAAATCGGCGAGTTGGCGGGTGTGGCCGGTGTGGGAAATCGCCGCCGGATCGCTGGCGCCGCCGGAAGCTTGCGTTCGTTTTCCGAAGCGAGTGCGAACCGCCAAATCTTCCGCGGTTTCGGGCGTGAATTCCCAGCGCAAGACATCATCTTGCTCAATGACCACACTTCCCTTGTCGCCATGGATGGCGATGGTTTTGGAAAGCCCCGGATACGCGCTGGTTGCGGCCTGAATAACACCCAGTGCACCGTTGGCGAATCGGATGCACGCCACCGCGGTGTCTTCGACCTCAATACGTTCATGGGCGAGCGTCGCAGTGAAGCCGCTGACCTCCACTGCCGGTCCCATCATCCAGCAGAGTAAGTCGACATTGTGAATGGCCTGGTTCATGAGGGCGCCGCCGCCGTCCAATGGCTTCGTTCCCTTCCAACCTCCTTGATCGTAGTAGGCCTGGCTCCGCCACCACTTACAGGCCGTCTCTCCCAGGGAAAGTCGCCCGAACCGCCCGGCATCCACCGCGGCTTTGAGCGCACGATTGGCATCGCCGAAGCGGGAGGGAAAAATGGTGCAGAGCTTTACACCGGCGCGATCGCAGGCTGCGATGATTTGATCGCAACGCTCGGCGGTAACTTCGAGTGGTTTTTCCACGACCACGTGTTTGCCGGCCTTGGCCGCCGCGATCGCGGGTTCCATGTGGGCGCCGCTGGGAGTGCAAACGATGACGGCATTGATGTCCTTGCGGGCAAGAACTCCGTCCAAGTCCGTCGAGGTAGCACAGGCCAAACCCATCTCGTTGGCGAGTTTCCTGGCGTTGGCTTCTATGCGACTGACCAGCGCGACAAGTCGAGCCGCGGGAACTTCAGCGAGTGCGCGAACATGAAACCGCGCAATCAAGCCGCAGCCGACGATGGCGAAGCCGAATGGTGGATTGGCGGCGGCCATACCAATCTCAACGCAACTCGCGGAAGATCATTGCCGCGCGCCAGAGGTATTGCAATCCGCTCAATGCTGTTGCGCCGATCATCGCGTATACCAACCCGTCGCGGACGTGGGCGAAGAAAGTCAGCGTGCTGGTCGCGACATTGCCGTCCGCAAGGTACAGCACCACAAACACGGCGAAAATGGCCGCACACTGAAGTCCCATTTTGAGCTTGCCCAACCAGTCGGCGCCGAAGTTGACCGATTGATTCTCCAGAAAACCGCGCAGGCCCGTGATGATCAATTCGCGAGCCACGACAATCGTCACCATCCAAGGCGCTAGTCCCGTACGGTCAGGAATTCCCAATAGGAAGATGTACGTGCCGCAGATCAAGACTTTATCAACGAGGGGATCGAACATTCGGCCGAGTGCGCTCGTTAACCCCTGCCGACGTGCGAGATAACCGTCCAGCCAATCCGTGACGGCCGCAACGGCGAACACGACGATACACCAGAGCCATTGCTCCACGGCGATGAGTCCGAAGAGGACGAAACTAAGGACAAGCCGGCTGGCCGTAAGTTGATTGGGGACGTTGAAGACGGGCGGCTGGCTTGGAGTTACGGTCGCCATAAGGTCACCGTGCTTTGCCGATTGGGCGGGCGGCGAGGTCGTAATCATCGGCTCCCGTAACCTTCACGCGAATGATGTCGCCGGCATAAAGGCCTTTGCCTTTCACCCGTACAACGCCGTCGATGTCGGGCGCATCGGCATGGCCGCGGGCCAAACTATGATTGGGAACTTCGCGATCCGGGCCGTCCACGATGACGTCGATTTCCCGTCCGACTTGTGCTTGGCTCCACGCGAACGCAACCGCCTGTTGGGCTTTCATGAGTCGGTCGCGGCGTTCTTGCTTGATGTCTTCCGTGAGATGTCCCTCGAGCCGTGCGGCCGGGGTTCCGGGCTCGAACGAGTACGGAAATACACCCGCCCTATCGAATCGCGTGACGCTCACGAACTCGGTAAGTTCTTCGAATTCCGCATCGGTTTCGCCCGGAAAGCCGACGATGAAAGTGGTTCGCAGGGTCAACCCCGGGATTGCACCTCGAAGCCGGGCAAGCAATTCTTCGGTTCCTTTGCGATTTACTTTGCGTTGCATGCGCCGCAGAACTCGATCATTGATGTGTTGCAACGGCAAATCGAGATAAGGAATGATCTTGTTGGCCGTCGCCATCGCGGTAATCAGCTCATCCGTGAAGTGGATTGGATATGCATAGAGAATTCGAATCCACTCGATGCCGTCCACTTGATCCAGTTCACGCAACAGTTCGGCGAGACGCACACGGCCGTAGAGGTCGAGGCCATAATAAGTGGTATCTTGGGCAACGATAATTAACTCGCGCACTCCATCGGCGGCCAACTCGCGCGCTTCACGAAGCACCTCTTCAATGGGTTTAGTCACGTGCTTGCCGCGCATCCCGGGAATGGCGCAAAATGTACAAAGCCGATCGCAGCCTTCGGAGATCTTCAGGTAGGCGTAATGCCGAGGCGTGATTCGCAGTCGCGCCGTATCGTCCTGCGCCCGCACCGGAGCAGGGCGGAATAGTGCCCGTTGTTCGTCCGAATTTCCTCCACGGGCACGTCGCGGGATGGTCAGCGTTTTGTTCACGACGTCGGTGATATTTTCTCGGCCGAAAACACCGACGATCTGATCGACGTCGGGAACTTCTTCCAGTAGCGCTTCCTTCTTTCGCTCGGCGAGGCAGCCAGCGACGACGACGGCCCCTACCCTGCCCTGGCGTTTCAGTTCGAGCATCTCTCGGATGACGGCGAGGGATTCCTGGCGAGCTGGCTCGATGAACCCGCAGGTATTTACCACGACGACATCGGCGCCGTCGGCGTTGGGAATGAGTGTCAAACCTGATTGGGACAACTTGCCGAGCATACGCTCGGAATCGACGAGATTCTTCGGGCAACCCAAGCTGACAAATGCGTAGGTTTGCGCGTCGGACGCCTTAGAGTCGATCCGGCCCATGTGGTTTCCTAAGTGCGTGTCGGCACGTCTAGCGGTTCGATAGATTCGGTAAGGAGAAGTGACACTTCAACCGTGCGCTCCGTCGCGACCTCGGGGTCGTTACTCATGAACGTGAAGATGGTAATAGTGCTCCGACCGACTTGGATCATCTCCGGATGCCTTATATCGTAGGTCCGGCCCCCTGCGGTCGTAATTCGAAAGGGGCGAAACGGTTCCGCGCCGACGTAGCTGGCAATGCGTTGAAATGTGATCATGTTTGTTCAATGTACCGATGTCGGTGCGAACTGAACAGCCAGAAATCAGCGCCGAGACTACGTGTCCATAAGCTCGCGAATCAGCGCTGAGTAATTATTCGAATAGCCGCGCCTGCTTCCCGTTGCGTTCTGAACGATCGTCGATTTCCAGCTTCTCCCAGTCGACCAACTCGATGGCCGAAGGCATCACGCGGACAAACGAAGCTCGTTTGACCGCCTCGAACCCCTTGCCGCCGCGCGACGTGACTTCGTACTTTCCCTTGGAGAACTCGAGTGTCCGACCGCTGGAGGTCTCGACGACAAGCCTATCGTCCTTGGCGCCGAAGAGCGCCGCGCCCAGGCAAACATCGTCGCCACGAAGCTTGATTCCCATTACTCCTTTGCCCGGTCCCGCAACGATATTGATTTCGTTGACGGGGAAGTGGATGACATGTCCGTCTCGTGACGCCAACATGATCGTCTTTTCGCCTCGGTGCAGGGCGACAAACACGATTCTGTCTCCTTCATTCAACCGGGCATACCTCCGACCGACTTTTGTGGACGCGGTTCGAAACGGCGACAAGGGTATCCGAAGCGTCTGACCTTGTGCCGTGACGACGAGTAGGTGCGGCTGGGGCGGTTCGCCGTTTGACTTGCCTTCGTCTTCCGGAGTGAAGCGCGGATCCGTCGTAACGGCGTTGACCATTCTCGCTTGATCTTCGAGACGAAAGAACTTGGCAATCGGCTCTCCGTACCCCGAACTTGCCGGCACATCGGTGATTCGCATGGTGTAGGCACTGCCGTCGTCGGCGAAGAACACGACATGATCGAGGGTGCTACCGGGCACTACAGCGATGACGGCATCGCCTTCGCGCACTCGAGTTCCTTCAATAGACGCGAGCCGGCCAACACGCTTAATCCAGCCGTCGCGCGTCAGCACCACATTCGTGTTTTCACGAACGATGTAGGCCTCGGGATCAAAGTCCGGAGTCTCTTCGTCAGAAACGATGCGCGTGCGTCGTTTCTCGCCGAACTTCTCGCCCACCTCGTTCAATTCCGTCTTGACCACGCCCCACAGCTTCCGCTTCGAGCCCAGAATCCCCTCGATCTGCTCGGCCGCGGCCTTCTTCTCCTTTAGTTCGTTGAGGATCTTCTTGATCTCCAGTTGGGCGAGTCGATAGAGCTGGGCATCGAGAATCGCCTCCACTTGTAACTCATCCAGTTGGAAGGCCTTGATCAATTTGACCGCGGCGTCCGGCTTTCCGTCGCTTTCGCGAATGAGCTTGATGGCCTTATCAAGTGCGTTGAAGACGATGCGAAAACCGTCGAGGATATGAATGCGGCGGCGAAGCTGCTCTAGTTCATACTCGAAACGCCGTTTGACCGTTTCAAACCGAAAGGCGAGAAAGTGCCTAAGGATATCCCTCAGTCCCAGCCGTTGCGGTGTCGGCTGACCATCCGGCCCCGGAACGAGACACGTCAAATTGTACGCAAAGCTCTCTTGAAGTGCGGTGTGCTTGTAGAGATAGGCCATCACCAATTCGGGATCGGTATCCGGCTTCATCTCAAGGGCGATGCGAAGTCCTTCTTTCTGGTTCGACTCGTTCGTGAGGCCGATGAGGTGCGGCAGCTTGCGGCTGTTGATGATCTCGCCGATGGCAAGCTCGAGATTTCCTTTGTTGACGCCGTAAGGAATGGACGTGATGACGATTTGCTCGCGCCGGCTGACCGTCTCGGTTTTCCATTCGCCTTGCACCTTGATGCTTCCGGTACCTTCTTCGTAAATCCGGCGAAGCGAACGACGGTCGGTGACGACCTTGCCGCCGAGCGGAAAGTCCGGCCCTTTGACCCGGTCCAAAAGCTGGGCCGTGCTTGCGTCTCCCTCATCGATGAGAAGGATGCACGCCCGCACCACTTCGCCGAGGTTGTGCGGCGGGATGTTGGTTGCCATGCCGACGGCGATGCCGGCCGTGCCGTTGACGAGCAGGTTCGGATACTGGGCCGGCAGGACCACCGGTTCTTCACGCGTGGCGTCATAGTTCGGCCTCATGTCCACGGTGCGCTGCCGCAGTTCGGACATGAGCGAATCTGCAAGCGGCATCAACTTCGCCTCGGTATAACGCCGGGCGGCAGGCGGATCACCATCGACGGAGCCAAAATTTCCGATGCCGTCAACGAGCGGCAAGCGCATGATCCAGTATTGAGCGAGGCGGACTAAGGCTTCGTAAACCGGGTCTTCCCCGTGGGGATGGAAGTTTCCTGTCACATCGCCGACGATTTTGGCGCACTTTCGCGGCCGGGCATCGGAGTACAAATGGAGTTCATGGTACATCGTGTACAGGATTCGCCGTTGCACCGGTTTCAGCCCGTCACGTACATCGGGGAGCGCGCGCGACGTGATGACCGAGAGCGCGTAATTGAGATAGCGGCGGCGTGTCTCCTGAACGATGGAAGCCGGTTGGATGGTCTCCGCCATTCCCGATCCTTTCGCAAATCAGTTCCGGTTCGTGCAGCGTCGAAGGATACTTGGCTACCGCCGCCGAATCCAGGCCGATTTCATGTATTTTTCGGCGACAAGGCGATGGGTCAAATCCGAGGGAAACTGCCGTCGTTCCGCCTGGGCATGCCAAACCGAGCGCAAGGCACTCTTCAAGCTTTCAGGATTTGCCGGAAGATTGCCCAAGAATTCCGGATGGGGACGTTTGCCGCGATACGCTGGTTGCCGCTGAGGCTCGCGTAAGTACGTCGAAACGGCGGAAACGTCGAAATCATAAAGCAGTGAGCCGTGATGAAGAATGAATTTCCGTTTCCGCTGTTGCGCGTTGCCGGAGAACTTTCGGCCATTCAAGACCAGATCGCTGGTGCCGGCGCATCCGACGTCGCCCTTGATGGACGACAGCCCCTTCTGTATGCGTTGGAAGATGTACCAGTACGACGACCGTACACCGGCAAGTTCCGCCGATCTTTCGACCGAGAGAACAAGCGAAAAAAGGAGACATCCTCGGCCCAGCAAAACCGTGCCGCCGCCGCTGCCGCGCCGACAAATCGGGACAAGATCGCGACGGCAAGCGGCTTCGTCGACGTCGTGGGCCAATTGGCAGCCGGCGCCAAGCACCACCGCCGGGGTCGGCCATTCCCAGAATCGCAGAACTTCGCCCGACTTTCCGGCCTCCGCTTGCAGGAGCAGCGCTTCGTCGAGGGCAAGATTCTCAGACACGGCGGGCAACGTGAGGTCGAGACAATCCACTACTTTTTCCCGGCCACTAGATTGCGGAACACATTGCATAGGATGGGCGCCGTCTCCGGACCGACGCTGTTGCTTTCTCCATACTGCGTTTTCTTTCGGCCGTAACAAAAAGGAGGCTTTTCATCCCACTGCCGCTTCGGCACGATGTAGCCGATCTCGTCGTTCGCCAGGCCGATGATCATCCGATACGGGCCAGGCAGTTGTTTGTAAATCGCCGGCTCGATGTCGGCATCGGAAAAATCCGCACCGGGATCGATTGGATCTTGCACCTTGTCGAGAACGAGTTCCGGATAGATCTCTCCTGGAATGCACGCGACATCAAGCTCGCCGAGTCGAAGCCAGGCCGTTTCAGTCTTGATCGCGACGCGTTTGCTGAATTCCTTCGGGTCCGCGGGCTCGGCATTCAACGGATCGCCCGTCCAAATGTACGCCGCACGATCGAGCACGCCGATCTGCCTGCCCATCTGGTAGAGTTTGTTGTCCATCGGAATGTAGAACTGCCGGCTCCGGACTTCAAACGGTGTCAGGCGGACAGGTTTCGCGGCGCTCAGAGCTCGGTCGGCCGCCTTGCCGACCAACCTTCCGTAACGTTCGGTCTTCTCAAACGTGCCGTCTGCAAGCGGTCGGCCTTGGTCGTCTTTCACGTCGACGTGGAGTGACGTAAGCAGGCCGCCGACGGTTCCGGTCAGATAGACCACCGGGCATTTGTGCCGCTCTTGCAGTTCTTTGACGGTGTAGCCAACGTAGTCCGCGCTCAACTCAGTGTTCTTGGAACTCAGCGTTTCAGGATGGCAGTTCCATTGGACCACAATGCCAATCGGTTTATCGCTTCGCGCTTCTACGAACTTCAAGGCCACCAACTCATCGTGAAGAATGTATGGTTCCCGGCCATCGTGCAGAAGTTCCGGCGCTTTCGTGATCCCGATGCGCGCCGCAGCCGGTGCACAAGACGCCTCCGCGCTTTGGACGGTGCGCACGATCTGTCCCTCGAGGAACTTCTTGTAGGAGGGATCAACACCGCTCTGCACCGCGGTTGGCCCCCAAAGTCCAAGCGTGTCGGGGCCTTCATGATTGTGGGTGCTGGTGACAACGACGTAGGTGAACCCGGAGAGAAGCTTGCGCACGTTTTCGACGTGGGGAAGGAAGTAACCGACGACGTCGATGGAAACGATGGCGATCTTATTTCCGCTGTGACCCAGTACCACGGCTCTGGCCATAAGAGGGTCGTGGACTTTCGTTGCTTTCCGATTCTGGCCAAACCCTGCGAGATAGACCGGTTTGTCGCCGAGTTTCGGCGTGATGTCCGCCTCGCCGAATCCGACACTTATTGTGTTGTCGGACACGGCCGCGTCGTCACCGGCGGCTGGGCTCATTGCGGCCGCGGCAAGAGCCACAAACACAAGTCCATTTATGAAGAGTTTCATGTCGGCGCCTTAATTCTTGCTTGGGCGAGGTCGACGCAGGACCTCAAGTATTCGATACTTTTTCTTGCAATGGTTTCCGGATCGGGAGTGAAATCAAACACTTCCACCGACATCCAACCGCCGTACTGTACGTCGCGGAGGGCGCCACAGATCGGCACGAAGTCCATTTCACCGAATCCCGGGCCACGACGATTAGGGTCATTGGCATGAAGGTGTGCAAGCCGGCCGGCATGTCGTTGAATTAGCTCGGCAGGCGCCGCTTCATCGGCTGCCATCGCCTTCACGTCCAGATGGAGCATGAAATTCGGATGGTCGACTTTATCGAGCAACTGTACAGCCTCGGCAGCGGTCCGAATAAAATCGGCCTCCGCGGGCGCCAACGGTTCCAGGCACAGGCGTACGCCGCAATCGGCAATGCCGCCGAGGGCTTGGGAAAAGGTATCGGCCGCAAAGCGTAAGGCATCGGCGCGGGTATGGTCTTGCGGAACGCGCCGTTGCGCCGGCGACCCGAACACCAAAATATCCCCACCCAAGTCTCGACAGCAACATGCGAGTTCGACGAGGTACGCGGCGGTGCGCCGGCGCACCTCCGCGTCCGGCGAGGTAATTTGGAAACCCTCGGTTCGAGCCAGGAGCCAGTGTAACCCGATGATCTGAACGCCGCACTCTTCGGCTTCCGAGCGTCGCGTCCGGCGTTCTTCGATCGATAGGTCAGTTACGCGGGGCGCCAGCGTGAACGGAGCAATCTCGAGACCTGTATATCCGAAGTCCGCAATGGTTCGGCAAATTCGGCGGTGGTCCCATCCTTCGAAGGTCTCATTGCATATTGCGTAACGCATTACGGTCCCGCATTCCCGCCCGGCAGCGGTGCCTTGCCTTCCCCGAAGGGCACGATGAAAGCGGCGCGGCGTCAATTGCTCGCCATTTTAGTTTTGTACCGTGACCCTGGTCGGTTTTCCAGGCTCGAAATGGTTCTTTCGCGAGACTACTGAGCGGCCGCCGTTTGCCGACGTCCCTTGGGCGCCTCCGTTTTCGGTGGCGCCTCGCCGTTTGCCTCGGGTGGCGGCATCGGCGTCAACAGCCCTCGTTTCTCCAAGATCTTTCGCGTGATTTCTTCGAGCAGTGGAGGATTGTCGCGCAAGAACTGTTTGGCATTCTCGCGCCCCTGGCCGAGGCGAATTTCGCCGTAGTTAAGCCACGCCCCGCTCTTGTCGATGATCTTGTCTTCGATCCCCAAGTCGATCAAGTCGCCTTCCCGGCTGATGCCGCGGTCGTGCATGAGATCAAACTCGCACTGCTTGAACGGCGGCGCGACTTTGTTCTTGACCACCTTCACCCGCACCCGTGAGCCGACTACGTCCTCGCCATCCTTAACCGTCAGGATCTTGCGGATGTCCAACCGGACGGAGCTGTAAAACTTGAGGGCCAAGCCGCCGGAGGTCGTCTCCGGGTTGCCGAACATGACGCCGATCTTCAGGCGAATCTGATTGATAAAGATCATGCAAGTCTTGGTGCGGGCAATCGCCGGATTGAGAATGCGCAACGCCTGACTCATGAGCCGGGCCTGAAGCCCAACATGGGCGTCTCCGATTTCACCTTCGACCTCGGCGCGCGGCACCAGTGCCGCAACGGAGTCAATTACGATGATGTCCACGGCGTTCGATTTGATCAGCATCTCGGCTATCTTTAAAGCCTCCTCCGCACTCGACGGCTGGCTGATGAGCAGGCTCTCCAAATCCACACCCAGCCGGCGTGCCCAACTCGGATCGATGGCATGTTCGGCGTCGATATAAGCCGCCACGCCACCCAGTCGCTGTGCGCTGGCCACCGCATGAAGCGCGACCGTCGTTTTGCCGCTCGATTCTGGACCGAATACCTCGATGACACGCCCGCGCGGCAGCCCGCGCCCGCCAAGAGCAATGTCCAGGCTCACTGCCCCGGTTGAAATCCCCTGCACATCGAGGGCGGTGCTTTCCCCCAACTGCATGATGGCGCCCTTGCCGAACTGCTTCTCGATCTGTGCCAGGGCGTTTTTGAGCTCTCGATCCGATGCCTGGTCCGCCATGATCCGTGCTCCTTGGCTTGGTTAAAGTGGTGGGTTTCGCTTTGTTACAGCTTGTATAATCGGCCTAAACGTGTACAGAAGTTTAGTATAATTAGTGGTAGAGGTGTGTCAAGAGCTAGACATAAGTTTTGAGCCAAATCCTGTTTCCGTTTTCCATTAATGTGCCGCCATACATCCCTGATCCGGGGTGCTCAGGACAGTTGCGCAAGAAGGACTTCCACTTCGCGCTTGAGCTTCGGCAGCTTGTTAGTCACCGCGTCCCAAACGAGCTGGTCATCAATCGTGTCGTACCCGTGCGTAATTGCATTGCGGAAGTCGATGATCCTTCGGTAGTCACTGATGCGAGCTGCCAAGGCTGCGTTAGTCTTTAGCAATCGACTCACGGCCTCGCCGATGATTTCAAACTGTCGCTCAGTTGCGAAACGCAATAACTGATTGCCCTGATAGTGCGCGAAGTCTACGCTCTGGATATCACGGGCAATGGCTTCGGCTCGATCAAGAATGTCTTGAAGCAACTTGCGAGGATCATGCGGCATAGAGCACCTGGCGGCTCTGATTCACAGCCTCGAGAAAGTGCTGGCTGCGAATCGACCGCGGTGAAACCAAATCGACCCGTCGCCCGAACAAGGTCTGCAGTCCGTCCTTAAAGTCGAAGAAAAAATCGAATAACTGACCGGGTCCTAGTGGCTGAAACTCGACCAGAAAATCCAGGTCGCTGCACGCCGGGTCCCAAGACCCGTCCACTGCCGATCCAAATACTTCCAGTGTTTTCACTCGGTACTTGCGGCACAAATCCGCCAGCTGGCTACGGTGTTGTTCGATGAGATCAATCATGGCGTTTCTCCAGTGTCCATTCTAGTCTCCGGCGGCGGCGGCGGTAGACTTCATGCGGCGGGCTTCGGTCAGTGGACCGGCAATTCCCAGAAATTCGAGTGGTCCCGCGATATGATAATGCCGTCGTTGATGTCAGCACCTGATCAAAGTTCAAGAACAGGAGTGATCCCTATTTTGCACGCACACACTCGCCGGATGGGAATCATCCTTTTGATCGCTCTAGTTATTGGCGCTCCTATCGGCCTCGCCGACGAAAAACCGTTGGTCGATTATCGCAGCAGCACGCTCGACAACGGGCTGCAGGTACTGACGGTGGAGGACCATTCGTGTCCGATCGTTGCCGTGCACCTTTGGTATCACGTGGGCTCGAAGGACGAGCGGCCGGAGCGCCAGGGATTCGCCCACATGTTCGAACACATGATGTTTCGCGGCACCGACCGGCTGGGATCGAAGGATCACTTCGATCTCATCCGAAAATGCGGCGGCGATTGCAATGCGTCCACGAATTTCGATCAGACAGTCTATGTGCAAACGCTCCCATCCAACCAACTCGAACTGGCGTTATGGCTCGAAGCCGAACGCATGGGCTTTCTGAAGATCGATCAGGAGGCCTTCGACACGGAACGCAAAGTCGTCGAGGAAGAACGTCGGCTCGGTTTGAACCGCCCGTACGGCACGCTGGTCGAGAAAGTGTTCGCGGAGGTGTTCAAGAATCACCCATATGGTTGGACGCCGATCGGCAAGATCTCACATCTGCGTGCATCGGCGGCACAGGAGCTTCGGGATTTTTGGATGCGGCATTACGTGCCGAACAACGCCACATTGGTGATGGTCGGCGACATCAAGCACGATGAGGCCCATCGCCTGGCCAATCGTTACTTTGGTTGGATTCCACGCGATGCCGACCCGCCGCGCATCACAGTTCGCGAACCGGCGAATACCAAACCCCGACACCTTTCTATCGAGGAAGACAACGCACCGGCGCCGCTCGTTGCCCTGGCGTGGCGAACCGTGCCGAGCCGCGATGACGACCACATACCATTGCAGTTGCTCGGCTCCATTCTCGGTGAAGGTAATTCCAGCCGGTTGCATCGCGACTTGGTGACCGGGCGGCAACTCGCCGTGGCGGCCATGGGTGCGTCGATGTCGCTGGAACAAGAGGGGTTCTTCGGCGCGGTTGCGGTCTTGACGCCGGTCGGCGGCGACACCAAAAAAGTTCATGAGGCGATTCGCGAGCACGTCGACCGCCTTCGAAAGGAGACCGTAACCGAACAGGAGTTGAAGAAGGCAAAGAATCAACTTCTCGCCTCGCAGATCATGCAGTCGCTCACGGTCTCAAGCAAGGCAACGGCGCTCGGCAGCGCGGCCGTCCTCGAAGGTGATCCGTCGCGAGTCAATCGACGCGCCGAACTCATTCGCCGGGCGACGACTGCCGACCTTCAGCGCGTGGCCCAAAAATACCTCGATCCGGAACGGAGCATGTCCGTGACGGTGGAACGGAATCTATTGGGTTCGATATTCGGCGGGAAGTCGCAGGCGCTCAAGGAAGAAGAGAATGCACCGATCACGGCGGAGGCCGAGAAGACTCCGCCGCCCCCCGGCAAACCCGGCTTGCGCCGGCCCGCCGATTTTCCGGCAAAGCCACCGTTGGCATCCCTGGGCGATGCTCGGGGCAACATTCCGCATACGCGCCACGTCATGCCGAACGGCTTGAAGGTCTTGGTGATCTCCAACCGCGACAAACCGTTTGTCAGCGTCCATCTCGGGTTGCAGTCCGGCGCCTGGACCGAATCGAAACCGGGCACGGCGTCGATGGCGTTGGGCATGCTGAATCGCGGATCCAAGGGCTACACCGGAGACGAATTGGCCGAGGAACTCGACACACACGCCATCACTCTCAGTGCCAGTGCAAACCTGGATACTTCATCGGTCTATATCGGCTGCCTGCCGGAACACGTCGACCGCGGCATGAAGTTGCTGGGTGAAGTCGTGTTACGCCCAACATTTCCGAAAGATGAGTTGGAGAAGCTACGACAGCGCGTGCGAACCGAACTAGCGGTCGCGGCGGCCGAGCCGTCAACCAAGGCCGGCCGCGAGCTAAACCGTCGGCTTTACGGGGCGCATCCGTATTCGCGAATCGCGAGCGGCGAGTTGGCCCACGTCGACGCCCTGCAAGTGGATGACCTCAGCGCCTGGTGGAAGCAGTTTGCCCGGCCCGACCAGGCCACGCTCATTTTTGCCGGCGACATCGAGCCGGAACGGGCCCTGAAGCTCGCGGAAGAAACATTCAACACGTGGAAGACGGAAGGGCCGAAACCGGAAATCACTTTGCCCGTGATCCCGGCGCCGGACGCGACGCGAATCTTCCTGGTCGACCATCCGGGTGGACAGAGCCAGATTCGTGTCGGCCAGGTGAGCATCAACCGCGATCATCCCAAGTATGCGACCGCGCGTGTTGTGGGTGATTACTTCGGTGGCGCCTTTAACAGCCGGCTTAATGAAACGATTCGGATGAAGAAAGGCCTTACCTACGGCGCCAATGGCGGATTTGATCCGTCGCGATTCACCGGCCAGTTTGGGGTGACCACGTTCAGCAAGACCGAATCCACCGCCGAGGCGGTCAAAGCCGTGTTCGCCGAGCTTGAACGATTACGCCAGGAGTCGCCGTCCGCAACCGAACTCGCGGATACGAAGTCGTATTTCGTCGGGAGCTTCCCCAGCAACCGCGAAACGCCTCAAGCGATGGCGGCCCAGCTCTGGACTCTGGAATCCAGTGGCTTGCCCAGCGACTACTACGACAAACTTCTTGAAAAAGTGAAACAAACGGAGGCTGACGCCTGCCTGAAGCTGGCGCAGGAAACGGTCGACCCGAGCCGAATGGTGGTTGTTGTGGTCGGAAACGCGGCCCGCATCAAGGATGACCTCGAAAAGATCGCGCCGGTCACCGTGGTAAAGTAATATTTCATGGAGCGACTGCAAAAAGTCCTGGCACACGCCGGATTGGGTTCACGACGGCACTGCGAGGACCTCATCACTTCCGGCCGGGTCACGGTTGACGGGAGGTCGGTCCGGACGCTGGGGACCAAAGTCGAACCGGATCAACGCATCGCCGTGGATGGCGAACCGCTCAAGGCCGAGCGACTGGTTTACTGGCTGGTGAACAAGCCGCGCGGATACTTGTGCACGAACCATGACCCCGCCGGTCGGCCGCTGGCAATTGACCTTGTTCCGCAGATCAGCCAACGCGTCTACACCGTGGGCCGGCTGGACGAAGCAAGCGAGGGTTTGCTACTTCTGACAAACGACGGCGAGCTGGCGCATCGGCTCATGCACCCGCGTTTCGGCGTAGAAAAAACCTACCTCGTGCAAGTCGCTGGGAATCCCACGCCGGACGACTATCGCCGGCTGCTTGGCGGGGTGTGGTTGAGCGACGGCCACGTCAAGGCGCGGCAAGTCAAACGGATGCGCGCCCAAGGCAAGAGCACGTGGGTTCGCATCGTTCTCAGCGAAGGCAAGAATCGCGAGGTCCGCCGTATGCTGGCTCGGCAAGGACATAAGGTCATGAGGCTCCAGCGCGTCGCCCTCGGGCCCATTCGTTTGGCGTCGCTGGCAACCGGTAAATCACGCCGCCTCACTCCCGCGGAAGTGACGGCCTTGCGTGAGGGCGCAGGTCAATCCAAGGAAGAAGCAGCCGAATGAACGGCCTCGTCCCGATCCTCGAAAACGTCGCGTTGACTCCTAAGGTATTTCGAGTTCGGCTGCATTCGCCGGAACTGGCCGTGGCGATCCGTCCCGGTCAGTTCATGATGATCCGCATTCCCGGCACTACCGACCCTCTGCTGGGTCGGCCGTTCGCGCTCTACGACACCGTGCTCGACGCTGATGGACTTCCGACCGCCCTCGATGTTGTGTATCTCGTCTACGGAAAGTTCACTCGCCGTTTGGCGACGTTGACGCAACACGATTCGATCGAAATCTGGGGGCCGCTTGGAAATGGCTTTCCCGATCTGGCGGGCTGCGAGCACGCCGCTCTTGTCGCGGGTGGCATCGGCCAAACCCCCTTCCTCGCCTACGCCCGACAACTCCTCGGCATGCGTGGCTACGCAGGCCAAGCCCCGGGCCGCTCCGTCCAGAAAGTCTCACTTTACTACGGTGTTCGCACGGCGGAGCTAATGGCCGGTGTCGACGATTTCCGCGCGGTCGGCGTGACCGATCACCTGGCCAGCGACGACGGCAGCATCGGATTTCACGGGCTCGTGACCCAACTGTTAGAACAACATCCACCGCCGAGCCACATCGTCGGCTGCGGCCCGGAACCCATGTTGCGCGCCCTTTCCGAGTCGGCAAAGCGCATGAACGTGCCGTGTCACTTATCGCTGGAATGCCCCATGGCCTGCGGCGTCGGCATCTGTTTCACCTGTGTCGTCCCCATCCGCACCCCCGACGGCTGGGACTACCGCCGCGTCTGCACCGACGGCCCCGTCTTTAACGCCGCCGAGGTGGCGTGGGGGTAGAACGGGTGCGGGTAACTTCGCAATTGGCCTAGACAGGTCGGTGCCGTCTACAGGCTGAGACACTACGAAGATACCCATCAATTCGGTAGCAGCGGAATTCACTATGGGCTTCGTTAAGAGGTGTCCCATCGCTCGCTTCTTGAGAGGGTTAGCATGACCACTGCATCAATCGCACCGCCGAACTCTGTAATCTTGGTCATGGACCCAGATACTGGGGAGATTCCCCAAACAATGGGGAATCAAGTCGTTTCCGCCACCGAATCATGCATAGCAATCGGCTGCCGATCAGAAGACGATGGACCCACAGAAATCATCTTAGAATCAGCGACGGAAGTTAAGCCGTCCAATGTTGACTTGGTATTCGATGGAGAGCTTTCGACGCCTAACAGGACGCTATCGATTTGTACGGTGATGAACGAGGACATAATGGCGGTGGCGGTTGACGGCGCAAAGACTCGAATAAGAGTGTACGTGGATGATCCTACCGAACCGATTCGTGTTATTGTACATTTCGGAGGCTAGGTATTCGCGTCTGGACAACGTACTGCGCGTGGAGATTGCCTACGATCAGGCTGGTCATGGAAAGTAATGAGATCAGAGCGCGGTCCCTAAAAGTTGCTGCGCGCGGGGGAGTATCGATTCCTCCTACGTTGCCGTTGCTCGATGCAAATATGTGTGCTCGATCGCAACCTGAGATTGTTGACCGCCTGCTGTGCTTACATGCGGTAGCCGCCGTTTCTTACGGGTTCGATGGGGCAAAAGCTTTTGAATGGTTACATCAGGAGCATCTCGATGCCCAATTGACTGATCCAGAACGTCGATTTCTCCAACGTGATGATGGCGATCCAAAGTCATATCAAATCCAGGTGGAAGGAATATGGGCGTTGGCCTGGACGTTGAAGCTCGTTTCCCAACTTGATTTCTGGAAAGAATGCGACAACAGGTTTGTTGCAAGCCTACCAAATCTTAAAGTTGCCGAGAGCGCCGATGCGGTGCGTCAAAGATCTTGCCTGCGATCGCATGACGACTTGATATCTGCTTGTGATCTTAGTTACTGCCTTCATTGGGCAGTCCGGCAGGCTGAATTAGTAGGTAATCCACGACCCGGTGGACTCAATCCATACGATCTCGTTGAACGTCGCCGGGCGCTTGAATGGGTCTTGAGCAGTGAGTCCTGGGACGCCGTGTCACTTGATACGTGAAACGTGCCAGCAGCGCCCTCCGCGTTGGCAATTCCCTTTCCTCAAACTCCCGTGCCATCTCACCCAAAATGCCACCGGACCAACGTTTTTCCATTTTTCAGCCAGTGCCCCGTGTCGGAAAGCGCCGCTGCACGACATCTGGTTAACACATTGACGTGCCACACCAAGTCAATAGGCGCCGAACCGTGACCGTCTCATACACCGCGCTGAACCAGTGGTACGGCGCCACCTCGCACCCATAGTACCTGCACCAAGGCGGTCGGTAATTGCCGATTCCTGCTGCCCTAGTGCCCCGACTTCAATGCCGTGAACAGCTTCGTCAGGCTTTCCTTGGCGTCGCCGAAGAGCATCATGCACTTGGGATCGTAATACAACTCGTTGTCGACTCCCGCGAATCCGGGACGCATGCTGCGTTTGAGAACGACAATAGACTTGGCCCGGTCCACTTCGAGAATCGGCATGCCATAAAGCGGGCTGCTCTTGTTGGTCCTGGCGGCGGGGTTTGTGACATCGTTGGCGCCGACCACCAGCGCGATGTCGGCTTCGGCGAAGTACGGGTTGACCTGGTCCATTTCAAAGAGCTGATCGTAAGGCACATTGGCCTCGGCGAGCAACACGTTCATGTGGCCGGGCATCCGGCCGGCCACTGGATGAATCGCGTATTTTACATCGACTCCGCGCTTGCCGAGGGTCTTGGCCAGGTCGCTGACCGCGTATTGGGCCTGGGCCACTGCCATGCCGTAACCGGGAACAATAATCACCGAACGGACACCATCGAAGAGGACGGCAAGCTCATCGGGCTGGATACTTCGAACAGTCCCCTTGGCCTCCGACGCAGGGCCCTTGATCCTGTTTTTCAATCTTTCCGAAAGCGCCGAAGAGGACGTTCATCGCCGAACGGTTCATGGCCCGGCACATCAAAAGCGCCAGGAGGAAGCCGGACGTGCCGTCCAGCGAGCCGGTGATGATCTGAATCTTGTTCATGAGCACAAAGCCCATCGCGGCGTCTGCCAAGCCGGCATAGGAATTGAGAAGGGCGATCACGACGGGCATGTCCGCGGCGCCGATGGGAACCACCAGAAGGCAGCCAAAGATGAGTGACAGCACCACCATGAGGAAGAACAAGAAAGCAGCATGGGGTGTGAACATGAGGACTACGAGACTGACGACGATGACCGCCAGCAGCGTTAGGTTGGAGGCGTTTTGTCCCGGGTAAGTAATGGGCGCGCCTGGGAGGAGCTCTTGCAGCTTGGCGGCAGCCATTAGGCTGCCGGTGAAAGTTAGGCCACCGATGATGACTTCGAAGCCGAGCGGCAACATCTCCAGGCCGCCCATGTGCTCGTAGTGACGAATGTACTCGGATATGCCGACCAACGTCGCCGCCAACGCCCCGAGCGAGTGCGACAACGCGGTCCGTTGTGGCACGGCCGTCATCGGAATGCGCAGGCCCAGGACGGCGCCGACGACGGTGCCGATGAGCAGGCCGATGGCGATCCATAGATAACTCTTGATGTCGTCATGAAACAGCGTGCCGACAATGGCCATCGCCATGCCAAGTTCGGCCAAGAACATGCCGCCTCGAGCCCATTTGGGTGAACACAATCCCTTGAGGCCGAGGATGAAAAGGATCGCGGACACGATGTACAGGTAGCGTAGTACCTCGCGCGCCGGTATCGCGCTCAAGGCGCCAGTCCAATAGACGATGGCGGCCAGTGTGAGCGCCACGACAGTAGCCACCACCGCGATCGTCCAGCCGTGCCCCGCCAGCCGCCGGGTGATCGACTGCTCCCGCTCGCTCTTGAACATCTTCAGCATGCGATCGGTGATGAGGAAGCCGCCGACCACGTTCGTCGACGAGCAGGCAACCGCGACGAAGCCGAGAAAGGTACTGAGCGGGCTGTACTCGGCGCCGGCAACCACCAACGAGCCAATCAGCGAGATGCCGGAGATGGCGTTGGTGGCAGACATCAGCGGCGTGTGCAGCAGCGGCGGCACGCGAGAGATAATGTGATAGCCCAAGAACGCGGCCAGGATGAAGATGTAGAGCCCGACTTCGTGGTTGGGGGTCATACCGATACCGCCTTCCCGGCTCAACTTTGGCTCGCGGGGCCGGTTTACCTTAGAAGCACTTCTCCCTCGTGAGTCACCAACGGAGCACGAGTTATCTCGTCCTCCAGGTCAAAGTGGACGCGGCCGTTCTTGATAAGGTGCAGAAGAAAACTTGTCACGGTCCGTGCGTACATCTGACTCGCGTGAAACGGCACCGTGCTGGGGAGGTTCACCGGGCCGATGATAACCACGCCGTGCCGTACGACCTCCTGGCCCGGCTCCGTGAGGGCGCAGTTACCGCCCTGCTCGGCCGCCAAGTCGACGATCACAGAACCGAGCCGCATCCCCTTGACCATTTCTTCCGTAATCAGAATAGGAGCACGCTGACCTGGAACGAGAGCGGTTGTGATGACGGCATCCGAAGCGGCGACAACCCGCGACATCACTTCTTGTTGTTGACGGTAGAACAGATCGGATTGGGCCTTGGCATAGCCGGACTTCGCCTCGGCATCGACGGTTTCCAGTCCCAGCTCGACAAACTTCGCCCCCAGACTTTCCACCTGCTCCTTCACCGCCGGCCGGGTATCGTACGCTTCGACGACCGCCCCCAGCCGTTTGGCGGTGCCGATGGCTTGCAGACCGGCAACGCCGGCGCCAATGACAAAGACTCGCGCCGCGGTTACCGTGCCGGCCGCAGTGATGAGCAGCGGGAAAAACTTCGGCACCCGGTTGGCCGCGATCAGCACTGCTTTGTAACCGGCAATCGTACTCATCGCGCTCAGCACGTCCATGGCCTGGGCCCTGGTAATCCGCGGCATCAGCTCCATCGAAAACGCGGTCAGCCTGCGGTCAGCGAGCTTCTGCATTTGGTCTGCGCCGCGATATGGCTGAAGAAGACCGATTACGGTTGCTTGTTGCCTTATCTGCGCGATCTCGTCGGCGGTTGGCGGCTGGACTTTCAATAGGACGTGGCACTTGTCAAGCACGTGCTGTTCGATCTGTGCGCCCTTTTCTGCAAATGACTCATCGGAGAAGCCAGCGGCTTCACCTGCACCACGCTGAACGAAAACTTCCAGACCCGCCTGCTTAAGTTTCGGCACCAAGTCGGGAACCAGGGCCACCCGTCGTTCTCCAGCTTCCGTCTCGGTGGGAACGCCAACGGTCGTTTTCTCGATCGTCTCTACCATCGAACGCTCTCGGTGGAAGGGGTGTCCCACATTCTTTGCCTTACTCCGCCCGCTAGGCTTCACTATAAGACTCCACCGCTGTCCCGTCCGTAACCACGGCCGTGTCGCACCGCCGGCGCCGTCGCTTGTTTCGTCGTTGTTTTCAAGCGAATGAACTGAATCGAACGATCAGGCGCGAACTTTGCACCGCCAGATAGGCTTATTTTGTCTCGGCAGATTCGGCAGCCCTGCGTGCGTGGCTCGGATGTCAGAGTTAGTCGGGTTACCGCGATTTCCAACTCGTCGAGAACCGCCAGCCCATTTCGGGGGTCGGTTCGTTGTCGCCGAACTGAATTGCCTCGGCGCGATCGTCCTCCACTTTCCTAATCTCAACCCTTTCGAAGATGTGTGGGTGCAGTAGGATTAGTTCCATGCCGACGCGAAGGCCGTGCTTCTTCCCTACGTCGAGGGTCAGTTGCGTCTCTCGGAACTTCAGTTTCGTGCGACCGTGCTTGATCGTTGCGGGCCCCACAGCGACAACGCTGGCTTCCACTGGTTTGGACAACAAGAAGTTACGAAAGTCAGGCGGAAGGTCCGGCTCGCCGTCGACCTTCAGCTTTTCATCGCCCCTCCGGAGAAAATAGAATCCATGTTTGCCCGTGCGCGGCTCGAAGCCCTGGTTGACGTAATTGCAGAAGCCAATAAGGTCGTCGGCCGGGACGAGATAACGCCGCGGCCCCCAGCGAACCACGACGAACTCCGGCTCAATCATGTCCCTGTTGTTGATGAATGTGAACGACAGGCGAAGGCGATGGTCGGTAGAATCCACCGCTCCATAGTTGCGATCGTAAACACCCACGCAGCCATGCCACTCGAACGTATATCCTGATTTCGGCGCCAAGCGGAGCAACCGGTTCGCCCCCGTGCCATCGCCGGCATAGTAGTCGCCGGCCCAGTCGTGCGTACCAAGTTTCTTGATTTCAGCCTGGATCTGTTCTGTTCTGGCTTTCGTTTCCTTTTCTGCAGTGTCGGAGCGCTTCCTCCGTTCGTTATCCGCCGCTACAACCGACGTTGCAATAAAGATGCTTATTAGTATGGGAGGCATAGCCCTTTCCCCTTTAACGAATACCGGCCACGATGCGTACCGGCACTTGCAACGTTTCACAGTGTAGCAGAGCACAAGAAAGGCGGTAAAACAACTCCCGTTTGCTTGCCGCTTTTTTCAACATAGAGTTGAATGCACTCGATTACAGGGGCTCGCTCCTGCAGTTCTGTCACTGTGAATAACGATCTTCGAGGTTACTAACATGAAGCAGGCGTTTCTCGTATCAGCGTCACTGATTCTGACTCCCAACATGGCATCGGCGGAGACCAAGGTTTCGATCGAAAAGACGGTCGCGGCGTGTAAGGCGGCCGGCATCAAACCGGTTGGAACGCCGATTCAGTCCGACCTGAAAAAGGAAACCTCGCTGATCGGCATGGCGTACTTGAATTACATCTATCAGAACGACCTCACTAACGAACATTTCGGCCAGGCGATGCTGCTTATGGACGCGCAGGCCCCGGCCAAGACGGAGAATCCGTATGTGAGGTTGTTCGACAAAGGGATGGGCGAAAAAACGCTCGCCGTCCTGGAAGATGTCCAGCTTTCGTTCGACTATTCCATCGCGCGCACCCAGCCTTCGGAGGAGAAGCTCAAGGCGTCCATTCGTAGAATCAAGGCGGCGCTGGAGAAGTAGAGTTCTTGGATGAACCGCGGCGGCGGGCGACGAAGACTCGGAACCAGGTGAGGTCCCGGGCGTCGTGGCGCGCCACGTCCCAGCCATGACGCGTTAGCATGTCGACGAAATACTTCGTGCTGAATCCCAACTCCAACCAGCCGAACTTCCTGGTGGACCACGCCGACATTCCGTCCAAGCGAAGTCCCCACGGAATTGGAAAGTCGTCTTCAATGGACTCGCCGGCGAAAATCACCTGCCCGCCGTCCGCGACTAATCTATCCAGGTTCTTGATCATCTGCACATGGTCGGCACAGTGGTGGAAGCACTCGTAAAACACCACGCGGTCGAATCGGGATTCTGGGCGATAGTCGAGCATGTTGTTGTTAACTAGTTCAGCTTCGTGTCCGAGACGGCGACAGCGCTCTGCGATCAACGTCAGGTAGGCGGGGTTGATATCCACTGCGGTAACCGGTTGGCCCATCTGCGCGAACTGGATGGTGGTGTTCCCACAGCCCGGCCCGAATTCCAGGACACGCACCCCGCGCGATAGTTCCATCAGGCGGATGAGAAACCCAATGGCCATAAGTTGCTCGCCAACCGTGACGGAGCTTCGTGTGGAATAGGGAAACGGCCATTTGGTTTCGATGTCCAGGTTGAGCTCAAACATCTCGCAGGTGTCCGCGGCGTAGTGGTCCCGCCCAGCGACCAGGCGGTAGAGCGCCAGTTGCGCCTCTCGATACGCTTCCGAGTCGGGATCGGGAGGAAGGACAACATCCGCTTTGAAGCTGAATTCCGAGAGCACCTGGCGCAAAGCGTCGTCGGATACCAGGGCGGCCGCATCGGCGCGGGCGATTTCCTCATCCAGTTCTGCCAGTGTCGTGACGATGCGATGCGGCGCTGCCGTGGAATTGGAACTCGGACGCGGGAGTGCGTTGGCTTGCAGTCGCCGCGCCGATTCCCAGACGATGGGCGGGCAAAGCTGCTTCACGAAGCGTTTGAGGCCGTTGGTAAACATCAGCTCGTCTCAGCCGTAAAGCCACCGGAGCCGGTACGGGATTGACATAGGCATATCACAGCGTAGTGTTGCGTCACGTTTAGTATAAGCGGGCATCGGGAATTCATTTGCACATGCCCTGTTTACTTGTTAAGACAGATATTCGCCACTTCGCCAGGGGATGCCGGAGTTGCTACGACCATGTTTCTTAGTAAGCCAAGCCCACGACGGGTGTTTGGTTGCGGCGCGCCACGGTTCATGCGTCCGCGTGATTTCATGTGTGGCTAACTCCAGTGGGATGATGCACACCTATTTTTCCTTCCTCTGTTTGGAGTAACATCAATGCCAATACGCCGGTTTCGTGGACGGCGACGACAAGATCACTGTAGACCGGTAATCGAGATCCTCGAAGACCGTAGCGTGCCCACCGTTCTTCCCGCCGGCTTTAGCGAAACGCCTTTCGTCAGCGCGTTGGACAAACCGACCTGCATGGAGTTCGCGCCCGATGGACGCTTGTTTGTCTGCGAAAAAGAAGGTGACCTTCGGGTCATCCAGCCCAATGGAATGCTGGAGCCGGAGCCGTTCTTGCATGTGGATGTGGAATACACGGGTGAGCGCGGACTAGTTGGCCTGGCCTTTCACCCGGACTTTGAGAACAACGGTTTCGTTTATGTCTACTATTCTGTACTAACCTCGCCGGTCCATTGCGTCGTCAGTCGATTCACCGCAAGCGCCACGAATCCCAACGTTGCGGAACCGGGAAGCGAGCAGATCATTCTTGTGCTGGATGATTTGGAGAACCCATTCGGGTTCCACATCGGCGGCGCCATCCACTTTGATGGAGAAGGAAAACTTATCGTCGCGGTCGGCGAAGACGGCAATCTCGCCTATTCACAGGACGGGTCAACGTTGCTCGGCAAGATTCTGCGCATTCATGATGACGGCACGGTCCCGACGGACAATCCGTTCGTGGATGTCCCAGGCGTCCGCGATGAGATTTATGCATTCGGCGTACGGAATCCTTTTGAGTTCGCGGTCCAACCGAAGACGGGGTTGATATACGTCCATGATGTCGGCTCCGACGACCCCATCGCGCAGGAAGAGATCAACCGCCTATGGTACGGCGGCAACTACGGCTGGTCGATCTATGAAGGATACTCCAACAACCCGGACTACACGGACCCTGAATACACCTACGCTCATGGCACCGATCCCGAGACGGGCTCTTTCAACTGTGCGATAACGGGCGGTAGGTTTTATGGCCCAGGCGTCCGGCAGTTTCCACGAGAGTATGGAGGAGACTATTTCTTTACCGACTTTTGCGGCAGTTGGATACGACGGCGCGACCGGATCACCGGCGCCGTGAGTGTGTTCGCGTCCGACACCGCCGCTTTGGTGGTCGACCTCGCCGTCGATGCCCAAGGCAGTTTGTACTATATGGCGTATGTTCCCGGTGCGATCTATCGGATTAGCTACACGCCGCCGGCGCCGATTCTGCCGCCGCCCGGTCTCGACAACGCGGCAAGAATGCGATCGCCCCATGCCGTTCCGCTGCTCAATGGAATCGACATTCCGGAGTCGCATCGAATCCCAGCGTCGACCGGCTTGGAGCTTAATATCCACGGCTCGAAGGCTGCGGTTGCCGGAATCGGTAACACAAGGGCCGTTCCAGTGCGCGTCCTTGCGCGGGTCGCTCGGGTCACAGCTGGCATCGACTCCCAGTTGGAAATCACCAACTGCCTTGATTAGTACGCGCAACAGGGGCCTGGATTCGGCACTGTTTGTGCATAGGATTGGCAGAACTTACACGACGCGCAGTGGCAACTTCGCCTGACTCGTAAAGGAGCACTTTTCATGAGAAATTGGCTTCGACGGATTCGCCCGAGCGGTTCGAATGCCGCACACCGCCCGGTTTCATGCAGGCCTAGGCTCGAACTATTGGAAAAACGCGAAGTTCCGACGACCTTCCCGGCAGGCTTCACGGAGCAGAACATTGCCACCGGAATTGCCGGCCCGACGGCAATGGACTGGTCCCCCGATGGCCGCCTTTTTGTCTGCCAGCAAGCCGGCGCGCTTCGCGTCATCAAGAACGGCTCACTATTGCCCGCGCCCTTTGTGACGGTGCCCACGCTCGCTAATGGTGAGCGCGGGTTATTGGGCGTAACGTTTCATCCGGATTTCGCCAACAATGGTTTCGTGTATGTCTTCTACACGGTGTCGACGGCGCCGATTCACAATCGCGTTAGCCGGTTCACGGCCAATCCGGGCAACCCGGATGTGGCGTTGGCTGGAAGCGAGCAGGTCATACTGGAACTAAGTGATCTTTCCGGCGCGACAAATCACAACGGTGGCGCGATCCATTTCGGCGCCGATGGAAAGCTGTACGTTGCCGCAGGTGAAAACGCCACGCCTCCGTTTGCGCAGTCGCCGCGTAACACCCACGGCAAGCTCCTCCGCATCAACCCTGACGGCAGCATTCCGGCAGACAATCCGTTTGCCAATTCCACTCGCGCGAAAAGAGATTTGGGCGATGGGATTTCGGAATCCCTTCACGTTTGCCGTGCAACCCGGAACCGGCCGCATCTATCTAAATGATGTCGGCTCGTCGGGCGGCGGCCGGCGCGAGGAAGTCAACGAACTCTTCAAGAAGGGAAACTACGGCTGGCCGACATTTGAGGGGTACACGACAAATCCGGCGTATGTGAGCCCTGTTTTCGCCTATTCACCGGGGTTCAACGGCTCGAATTGTGCGGTTACCGGGGGAATCTTCTTCAATCCAAACGTGAATCCGTACCCGGCCGAGTACAACGGCAAGTACTTCTTCCAGGATCTCTGTGGCAACTGGATGTCGCATCTCGATCCGGACGCTCCGATTCCCGCCAACACGGTAACGTCGTTTGCTACCGCGATCTCCAACGGGAATCCGGTTGACATCAAAGTCGGACCGGATGGCCACTTGTACTACGTTGTCATCGGCGGCGGCGGCATTGTCCGCAAGATCAACTACACGCCGCCCATTCCAGCACCGGACTCCGATCACGGAAACGCACCGCTAATCACAGCCGCGGTAAACGAAGACGGAATGCCGTTCAGTCGCACCCAGACGACGGCGCTGCCGATCGTGGTGGATCAGATTTCTATCGACGCGGTCCACGCTGCTGCGGCCGACACGGAATCGCCCGAAGCAGATTCAACGCCCACGGCGCCGGTGACTTCAGCTCGTCCAGCCCGCCTGGATCGGCCGTTCGATAATCCGATTTCCGATCCGCTGGCCTAAGAGCCAACGGATTAGCGGTTTTCCGATGCAAGCCCGAACGCTACGATGAGAGCGTTCGGGCTTGTTTCTTTTGGTAGTCGGGAGTCAGGCGGTGGAATGGTTCCACTATATCGAAGTTCAGATCACGCTGCTTATCGAAGTAGTGTTGGTCCTGATTACGATTCCGTGGATTCTAATGATCAAGAAGGACTCTACCTCCGCGGTCGCTTGGTGTTTGTTGGTGTTAGTAGTGCCCATCTTCGGCGCATTGTTTTTTGTGGTGTTCGGTTATCAGCACGTCGGCCGGCCGTTGAAACGAAAACGGCGTCACAAGATTCGCTTCGGTCAGAGCCATTCGGCCGGCACTTCGCCGGGAATCCCGAGTCCAGCGTCCACTCCGGAAGTCGACAAGTCCTGGGAAGCGATGGCCCGGCTTGCCGAACGATTCGGCGCCTTTCCACTCACGCCGGGAAATCAAGTCGACGCCTATGTGGATGGCCCACCGGCATTCGACGCCATGATTGAAGCGATCAAAGCGGCGCAGCACCACATTCACTTGGAGGTCTTCATCTTTCAACCGGATACCTTCGGACGTCAGATACTTGAACTGTTGACACAAAAAGCCCGAGAAGGCGTGGAAGTCCGACTGTTGTATGACGCCATGGGATCGCACCGCCTTCGGCGGCGGCTGCTTCGGCCGTTGCACAAGGCCGGCGGAAAGACGAGCGTATTTTTGCCCATCAACTTGCTTCGTCGGCGCATTCAGATCAACATGCGCAATCACCGCAAGCTTTTCATCGTCGATGGACAAATCGGTTTCATCGGCGGCCTCAACATCGGCGACGAGTATCAAGGGCTGGTCCGCCGATTTGGTTACTGGCGTGATTCGCATCTGCGGGTGCGCGGGCCGGCGGTTGCTGGGCTGCAACGTGTGTTCATTGAGGATTGGGATTTTTCCGCCGGCGAGTCACTCAAAGGCGATAGTTACTACCCGAAGCCGGCATCTGGGGGTCCGCACCTGGTCCAAGTGATCCACTCCGGGCCGGATCAGGAAATCAATTCAATCCGCGACGTATATTTCGCCGCAGTGCTGCGCAGCGCGAACGGCTCTGGATTGCAACGCCTTACTTCGTCCCGGATGCGGGTCTCCGGAACGCGCTGGCGCTAGCGGGCTACTCTGGAATTGATGTGCGCCTCTTATGCCAGTTTCACCCCGACAAGTGGATACCGTTGTTCGCGGGTCGTTACTATTGGGACGAGATGCTTAAGGCAGGCGTGAAGGTATTTCAGTACACGAAAGGAATGATGCACGCCAAGGTTGTACTTGTCGATGGAGAATGGGCGTCAGTCGGTTCCGCCAACTTGGATAATCGAAGTCTTTACCTCAACTTTGAGGCGAACTGCCTCATCTATTCGCCTGACGTCGTCGCGAAACTAGAAGAAGCGTATCGCATTGACCTCTGCGATTCCATTCGTTTGCGGCCGCAGACTTTCGCGGAGAGGCCATTGGCGGGTCGGATCGTCGAAAATGCGTGCCGCTTGTTGTCGCCGGTGCTGTAGCAAGCTTCATTGAGCACATTCCAACGCCTCGCCGCAAACGCGGTTTCGCCCCGCATTCTTGGCATGGAACATGTTCGTATCGGCTTCGCGAATCACGTCACTCGGTGTGAGTGACGCATCGCCCTGCGTGGCATGCACGCCCAGGCTGATCGTGATGTGGAATCCGGCGCCGTCGTATTCAAATAAGTGAGTCTCTACGACGTGGCGGAGTCTTTCGGCAAGTTCCATGGCGCCCGCCTGTGTCGTTTCAGGAAGCACGATGGCGAACTCCTCGCCGCCATATCGAGCGAATAACTCTTCCTTGCGAATGGCGCCCTTGATGCAGTTGGCTAGTTCTCGCAGCGTGTAGTCGCCGCCCAGGTGCCCGAGTCGATCGTTTACGGACTTGAAGTGATCGATGTCCATCATGACCACCGCCAGCGGCCGCTGATACCGGGCGGACCGGGCGAGTTCTCGGTCGAGAAAATCCATCAGGAATCGCTTGTTGTGGATTCCCGTAAGGGCATCGATAATCGTCAGGCGATAAATCTCTTCATGGTATTCGGCCTCGACATTCCCTCCCGCGAGATACCGAAAGATCCAATTCCCCACACGCAGATAGTCCCCGTCTTTGAGCTTGGTCATCGACGCGGCATTGTCGTTCACAAACGTGCCGTTGGTGCTCTGAAGGTCGACGGCATAGTGTCCATCCATCCCGCTCTGGATACGAACATGCCGGCGCGAAACCGATTGATCGTCGATGTAAATGTCACACGTCTCGTCGCGCCCAACCACCCACGTCTTGTCGCCGAGGGAGTATCGTGCCCCCATGCCCGCGCCAGTCGGATAGATGCGGACGAGGCAGGCGCTGGTGGCGCCGGCCGACGTGGGTCGGGGCGTCGGGGTAACCCAAGTGTCGGTAACTTTGTCGGATGTTGCTTCCATGTCCGGCTGAACCGTCGTTGAACCGCCGTGGGTTCGCACTGACAAAGCGCGCCCTTGGCTTTCAAAACCTGCCATAAGTTTAGCTCACAAACCTGGAAACGAGCCGGACTTATTGCCGAAATCGCGGAGGTGAGATCAAACCGAGCCGTGGTCGCCTAACGCGAGAAGGCTGCAAGCAACCACTACGTTCAGTCCCCGAGCGGTGGCTTGGGCTACAAGTTCGGGGCTTTCAGCGCCAGGGTTCAGCCAGACCTCATGAGCGGGCTTGCGTGTGATCTCATCGAGCAAGGTTAAACCCACATCCGGCGGCACGTATAGGCTGATACGGTCGAACACGTGACACGGCACGTCGATGACGGAACGGTATGCTTTTAGGCCTTCAATCACGTCGGCAGTCGGGTGAATCGGAAAGACTTCGTATCCGGACCGAAGATACGCGCGGACGGCTTTGTTGCCAAACTTTTCGCGATTGTTGCTGGCGCCAACGATGGCAATAGTCGGCTTGGATGACGACACGATTGCCTCCAATAACACACAACCCTCTTTTCCAGCCGATGTTTCGTGTGGCAGGAAAAGAGGGTTGCTAGTAGAGAATTCGATGTGGGCCTACGGATGCGGATCCGCCGCCTTTACGATCACAGTCGGAGTATCGCTTGATTGCTTACCGTGGATGGCGTCGTACACTTCTTGACGGTGTACCGGTACCTCTTTGGGCGCCACGATACCGAGCCGGACTTTGTCACCGCGAATCTCGACGACCGTCACCGTAATGTCGTTATTTATCACGATACTTTCGTTTTTCTTCCTGGACAGTACAAGCATCGCCTTGTATCCTTTTCGAGAGAAAGTCCAACTATACCGTAAGTGGTTTTACACACTGGCGACTTGGCACCCTGAGTCTAGCTGCAAAGGTGCAACTCTCCACCGCAGGATCTCACAATCCGTCCCCAAAACGGACCGACTACCGAGGCACTTTCGTCGCCGAAAGCGATGTCGGCATCGGTGACCGTCCGTGGACTGATCATCTATTACTCTATTCACTTGACGGCCTTCCGTCAAGTACCTAGCCCGCCGCGCTTGCGTTTTCTCCTCGAATTGGCACGTGACATCATTTTCTCGATTGTTAGCGTCATCCCCATCAAGCAATATGTTTTAAAATGGGTTGTTTTGTGAATCTAAGAGAGTTGGCGAGTCTGCCTGGTGCCCAGCTGCAACGATGCCATCGCAGTGTCGCCATTGCCGACAGGCCCATTTACGGCGGCTTAGGTAAGCCGAAAGGCTAACCTACCTTTTCGGCATTCACGGCACTTCTGGCAGAATCCTTCACGTCAGGGGAGTGGATAATCGATGAAATAAGACGGCGAAGATGGATCGTCGCCGGGCACTTTCCTCCACTGAGGTGAGTTATGGGCTCATGGATACTCCGGTGGAGGTGGGTAACATTGATCGCCATCGTTTTCATTGTGAGCGACATCAATGCGACCGATCCATCCGGAATGAGTTCGAACTCGGGGCTTGATTGTGGTTTATCTCACCTCGACCTTCCACAAGCCGCTCGCCGGGTGATCGAACAACCCACGTTCGTTGCCACGGGCCCAACTGAGCGGTTTCGAGGCAATCCCGCCTTATACCTCTGGCTGCTGGAACATCCCGATCATGCTATGAAGGCGTGGCGGCGCCTGGGTGCGCGTGGGCGAGACATCGCCGATCTCGGCTCGGGGCGATTTACCTGGAACGATGGAAGCGGAACGACGGTTACCTGGGACACGATCTACCGCGATCAGCACCGACGGATCTGGTACGCCGAGGGCACCAGCCAACCGGCGCGCTTTCTCCCGACCATCCCGGTGCGTGCGGTCGTCGTGATGCACTACAGCATCACCCGCGACGGAGAGCCGCCAATGCTTCAACACAAAGCGGAGCTGTTTATGCAAACCGACAGCCGCACGGCACAGCTCATTGCCCGCATGCTCGGACCCTCCGGACCGCGCATGGCCGAGCAAGGACTCACACAACTCGAACTATTCTTTTCCGCTCTCGTCGCATACCTCGAGCGCTATCCGGAACATGCATCGGCCCTGCGAAAAAGCTAGCGGCCCAGAAATCAGAATTCGCGCTTTCGAATACACAATAGAATGCCGTTTCCAGGAGATTGCCGCAACCGGGTAATTTTGCATCCTGTCTTTATGGCCAAGTTTTCCTATCGAGATGCGGGGCTCGACCTGGAGCTCTACGAGAAAAGCATGCGGGGAATTGTCCCGCTCCTCAAGCGGACTCAGACACCGCGAGTGTTGCCCTCGGCCTTCCCAGCACGACCGGGTGGAAAGGGCAGCGGCGGTTTTGCCGGCCTGTTCAGCCTCGATTACAACAGCAAGCTGTTTGCCAAGAATTACCGCCGACCTGTTCTGGTCACCTGCACGGACGGCGTGGGAAGCAAACTCAAAGTCGCCGGCTTGATGAACAAACACGAAACGGTGGGCATCGACCTGGTGGCAATGTCGGTAAACGACTGCCTGTGCACCGGCGGGGAACCTCTCGCATTTCTAGACTACATCGCGATGGCCAAGGATGATCCGGCTTTGTGTCATGCCCTTGTCAAAGGGATAAGCGACGGCTGCTTGGAAGCGGATTGTGCGCTGGTCGGCGGCGAAACGGCAATCCTCCCGGACTTCTATCAGCCCGGCGACTACGACATGGCCGGCTTTTGTGTCGGCGTTGTCGAGCGAGCCCACATTATCAACGGCCGAGCCATTCAACCGGGTGATTTGATTCTCGGTCTTGCAAGTACGGGACTGCACTCGAATGGGTACAGTCTCGTGCGCAAGATCGTCTTCGAACACGCCGGGCTAAGAGTGTCGGATCATGTTCCCGAACTGGGCCGTACCGTTGGCGAAGAACTTTTGGAGCCTACACGAATCTACGTCCGCGCCGTGAAAAACATCTTGCAGCATTACCCGGTCAAGAAGCGAGTCGTGCGCGGCCTGGCACACATTACGGGCGGCGGATTGCTCGATAACATCCCGCGTGTCCTGCCGCCCGGTCGCCGCGCGCGAATCAAACGAGGTACCTGGCCCGTGCCTCCGGTGTTCGGTTGGCTTCAACAGCTTGGCGAAATCGAACAAGCCGAAATGGACCGCGTCTTCAATCAAGGGATCGGTTTCGTTATGATCGTCGGCGCGTACTTTGCCGAGAGCATCCAACGGCAACTGGCGGAAGACCGGATACCAGCATGGGTAATCGGTGAGGTCGTGGACGGCGAAGCCGGCGTCGAATTCGTGTAAATTGCGGACACTGTGCAATCCATACAGTCCATTCCGATTCGAACACCAAACGAATGTCCGCGTTAAGTGATTACATACTTTGGACTTCCGATTGCGCCCGAAATACCGTACGGGTCGCTTCACCTTGATTCCCCGCCCGGCGCGGGTATAGTTGCGGTGCGTTCGAGGACGGCGCCGGCCGACGTTTGACGGCGGCTCTTTCGAAATGGCGCTCTTTGTGTGCATGTCGTGCGGGTCCGATGATCGGCCCAACTCCCAGTAACGCGCCGCACCACGTCCCAGTGCTGCCTGTCGAGGTTCTCCAGTATCTGGCGCCAACGCAGGGACAAATCATCATCGACGCAACGGTCGGCGCAGGTGGGCACACGCGTTTGATCGTTGATCGAATCGGGCCGTCCGGCCGACTGGTCGGACTTGACCAAGACGCGACGATGCTGGCCCTTGCCCGCGAGCGGTTGCTTGACAGCGGAATCGTCAATGTTGAACTGGTTCACAGGAACTTTGGCGAGCTCCGGCAGGTGTTGGATGAGCTAAAGATCGAAGAGGTGGATGGAGTTATTGCGGACCTCGGCATCTGTTCCGATCAACTCGACGCATCGGAACGTGGCTTCAGTTTCCAACAGGACGGACCACTTGATATGCGGTTGAATCAAACCCAAGGTGAACTCGCGAGTTCGTTACTGAGACGGCTCAATGAGCGCGATCTTGCAGCTCTGTTTTGGAAGTATGGTGAGGAGCGCTTTCAGCCGCCGTATTGCGCGACGAATCGTGGAATCACGTCGCCGCGTGCCGTTCACGACAACGAATCAATTGGCTGAACTAGTGCGACGGTGTGTGCCGCGACCCCGCGGCCGTCGAGCAACGATCGACCCGGCCACCCGTGTCTTTCAGGCGCTTCGCATTGCAGTCAATGATGAAATGGGAGAGCTTGAGCAGCTTCTCACTGCCCTGCCCCGTTGCCTGAAATCCGGCGGGCGTGCGGTGATTATCAGTTTTCACTCGCTGGAAGATCGCCTGGTCAAGCAAGCGTTTCGAATCCGCGACGTTTGGGAGTCGCTAACGCCCAAGCCGGTACAAGCAAGCGACGACGATGTACGCAACAACCCGCGTGCCCGCAGTGCCAAGTTGCGAGCAGCGCGCAGGAAGTAGGAGGCAGGGGTCAGGAGTCAGGAGTCGGAATTCGGAAATTGGAGGCTCAGATGACGCGTGAAACCAAGGTCGGGTTGGTGGTGTCTTGCTCCTTTCTGTGTTTGGTCAGCACGGTTGTGTATGTGAAATACAAATCACCCGATCCGGAGACGGCGGAAACATCCAACGAACTGGCCGAGATGATCCCGGCCGACCCTGCGCCGGTGAACCCGCAACCAAGTACCACGCAGGTCGCGGTCAATACTCCGTCCAACGAAACACAAACGAAGACGCCCGTTTTTAGCACGCCGCCAGTGAACGAATCCAACGTAAGACCCCCGGCGTCCGACAACATCACCCCACCACCTCCGGCCCCGGCTTCGGCGTCTCCCGCATTCACTGATCCGAGCCGCGCACGTAGCGAGTCTTCGAGCGAAGTAAGCGGTCGCGAGCCCAACACGTTGCCTACGCCATCGGCGGAACCGCCAGCGACTGAGAACAAGAAGGACGTACCGCCGGCGCCGATTTGGGAAGCCCCAGACGCCAAAGGCAATGCCAAGGATGTTGAGAAATTGCCGCCGGATGCCAAGAAACCGGACGAACTGGAAACCGCGCCGCTACGCCCACCCCGCCGATGAACGACTCGAAGGAAGAGACCATTCAAACGCCGCCAGCCGTCCCGGCGGCGAGTCCGACAGAGAATGCGACTTCGCCCGCCACAACGCCGATCTTTCAAACGCCGAGCACAGGCGCACCGGCAGCATTGCCGCCGACCGCACCCTCGACCACCGAAGAGAGGCCATCGCCGCCGCCTGCGCCAGCGTCCGCCACGAATTCAGGGCACGCGCCGTTCCCTCCTCCGCCGTCTCCTGACGAAGTCGACTCAAAACGTTTACCGACAAGTTCGGCCCCGACATTCACGCCGTCCGAAGCGCGTCCCCCTCAACCAGCGCCTGCGCCGTCGCCCCCGCCAATGACTGCAGAAAATTCACCAAAGCCGATTTCGCCGGCAACGAGTCCCTCCGATGTGACCAAACCGGCCGTTGCTCCGCTCTCATCCGTTACCACACCGGATAGCAATGTCAGGTTGAATCCGCCGATCGCAAACAACGTCGCTCCGCCAACACGCCCAAGTCAGCCTTCGCCGGTACCGGCCGGGGAGATTCCACCGGTTGGCGCGAACGGTACGCGGACGAGTCCGCCAATCGCCGTGCCGGTGCCGCCGAGTTCCAGTGGTCGCACCACGAGCAATTTCGTACCGCAGGTTGAGAGTTACGACGAAGAGACGTATCGGTGCAAGGCGGGCGACACGCTGGAGAACGTCAGTCAGCGATACTTCGCAACGGATAAGTACGCCCGCGCGCTGCTCTTGTTTAACCGCAACCATCCGCGACCGGCGGCCGGGCTCGCATCCGACCCGCCGCAACTCGTGGACGGACAGCCGCTCTACATTCCACCGCCGCACATCCTCGACAAGTACTACGCCTACGCTGTGCCCGGTCAGCGAATTTCGCCGTCGCTGGTGGTTCCCGCCAGCGCGACGACGGTCGGCGTCCCGAATACAGGCGGCGCGGCACGTGCCGGACAACGTTACACGGTGCGCCAACCTGAGATGGTGTCCGCGATTGCCCGCAACACGCTAGGCAACCTGGAACGCTGGAGCGAAATCTACGAATTGAACGGCCGAGGCTTCGATCCTAGCCGCCCGATCCCCGCGGGAACTGTCCTCGTTATGCCCGCCGACGCACGCCTCGCCCCCGACTCCTGAGGCGTGGTTACCGACTGACTTCTGCAACCCACAAGTCCAGCCCGCCCCTGCCGCCGGGACGGTCGGAGGAGAAGTACAAGAACCTTCCGTCCGCGCTCAACGCCGGTGAACGGTCACCGCTTGGAGCATCTGCGGAGTTCACGCTGGCTAATGGCTCCGGGTCTGACCATCCGTTTTGCGATCGCACGGATTTGAACAACCCAACTCGTTCCTTTTCTAGCTGGCCTTGCAAGATCATTGTGCGGCCGTTGGGAGTCAACGTTGCGTGATGGAATCCGACGGGTAAGTCCACCAATTTCGGGTCTCCGAACCCGGCGGCGCCGGAAGCGCTTCGTCGTTCCGCCACGAAGACGCGCCAGCCGTCTTTCGTCATTCGGCTGAAGTAAAGTTGCTTGCCGTCGGCTGACAACCATGGATGCATGTCATCCTCCGCCGTGCAAACCGCATGAAGCGGCGTCGGCGCGGTCCAGTCGGCTTGCCGATTCTGTTTCACGGCGACGTAAATGTCGAAATTCGCGCCGTCATCCGCAGCCTTCCGGGTTGCGTAGTAAAGGTACTGCGGAAAACGACTGCCCGGCGAAACGCACACACTCCGGACATCACCGGTCGTTCGGACAAAACCTTCGACAGCTTTTCCAATGTTCCACGGAGCATTTCGCCCCCGACGAGTGGAATGGACGAGGCTCCATGTTCCGTCGAGAGACGTTGCGTAATAAAGTGCCAAGCCATCGGATGATGGAAATGGATCGTCCTCGTCTTTTTCGGAATTGATGGGCGACACGTTGATCGGCTTCCGTACGTCGTCTTTCGGAGTCTCACTCAACGAACAGATCGCCAGTCCCAATGTGAAAATCGTCTTAAACACGGGTATTTTTCTTGCGTCGTGGCTCTGGTATGGTGATGATCGACCGCAAACGGTCCTCACCAGTTTACAACATGAGCATACTCGCCGACACCGTGTTGATGATCCGTCCCGCTGACTTCGCTTACAACGAGGAAACCGCGGCGGACAACGAATTCCAGCATCGCCCGGCCGATTCAACCAAGTTGCGCGATGCCGTCCTTGACGAGTTCGAAAGATCGGTATCGCAACTACGCGCTGCCGGGATCGAGGTCCTGGTCCTTGAAAAATCGCCGTCGTCTGTCGCCACGCCCGATGCCGTCTTTCCGAACAATTGGATCAGCACCGAGCCGGACGGAACGGTGTTTCTTTTTCCCATGTGTGCCCCGAACCGAAGGGCCGAGCGGAAGCGGTACGGCGACGTCGAACAGCTCTTCCGTCAGGCGGGTTTGGCGGTACGCAACGTCGTCAGCATCGGTCCGGTCGGAGAAACGCGACAATTTCTGGAGGGGACGGGAAGCCTTTGCCTCGATCGGCGACATCGCACGGTATTCGCCGCGCTTAGCCAGCGAACCGATGCTCAACAACTGGACAACTTCGTCCGTACGGCCGGGTACGAGAATGCGATCACGTTTCACACGCGCTCCAGCCGAGCGATCGAGTTTTACCACACGAATGTCATGCTCACCATCGGCGATCGTTTCGCGATTGTTTGCAGCCAATCGGTGCCCGATCCGAACGAGCGGCAACGGCTACTTTCGGCGCTGGAAAGAGACCGCGAAGTCGTCGATATCTCGCTCCAACAAACCGAAGTTCACTTTTGCGGCAATTGCATTCACCTCAAATCCGTCAAGGGCCAACTGGTGATCGTCATGAGCCGGCGGGCCCTTGAAGGATTCACACCTGAACAGCGCACCCGCCTTGAACGTCACGGCCGACTGCTGCCGCTTCCCATCGATCAAATCGAACAAGTCGGCGGCGGCAGCGCCCGCTGCATGATGGCCGAGGTGTTTCTGCCAAGGGCTTAAGGCTAAACGGAAAAAAATCTACGGCCAGGCGCATTCCCTACGTGTCTTTTCCGCCTATTCCAATAGAGGCCGATGTAATCGTGGGGAAAGTAATCATGGCCATAAATCCTTCGAACGACCTGAGGCGAGAAGAGCGTCTCAACGAGATCCTCGCGGCCTACCTCGAAGCCGTCGACGCCGGACGGCGGCCCGATCCGCAGGCATGGCTGGCGAGTTATCCCGATTTCGCCGGTGAATTGACCGAGTTCTTTGCGAACCAGGAAGAAGTGAATCGGCTCGCCGCGCCATTTCGGGCGGTAGGCGATCGGGCGCTTGCGGCGACGCTCGGCGCAGAGCCAACAACCGAACGACACTCAACCGGAACCAAAGTCCGCTACTTTGGCGACTATGAGCTTCTGGAAGAAATCGCCCGTGGTGGCATGGGTGTCGTGTTCCGCGCCCGGCAGGTCAGTCTCAATCGCATCGTCGCCTTGAAGATGATCCTGGCCGGGCAGTTTGCTTCGTCGACCGACACTCAGCGCTTCCGCACCGAAGCCGAGGCGGCCGCGAATCTGGATCATCCGAACATCGTACCCATCTACGAAGTCGGCGAACACGAAGGGCAGCACTACTTCAGCATGAAGTATGTTGAGGGTGGCAGTCTGGCGTCGGCAGGGCTTAGGGATCAGGGATCGGGGATTAGGGAAGAACGGCAGCGCTGGGCGGCACGGTTGATGGAACAGGTCGCGCGCGCTGTGCATTACGCGCATCAACGTGGAATTCTCCACCGCGATTTGAAACCGGCAAACATCCTGCTGTCGTTTAGTCCGCCAAAGGCGGACTCGCCGAGCGGCGTGGACAGCGCCGTGCCGATGATAACCGACTTCGGCCTCGCCAAGCGCGTCAGCGGTGACCCTGGCGCTTCTACCGCCGGATACCTCACCCGGAGCGGCGCTATCGTGGGCACGCCGAGCTACATGTCGCCGGAACAGGCGGCGGGGACCAAATCGCTTAGCACGGCTGCCGACGTCTACAGCCTCGGCGCGATCCTTTATGAGCTCCTGACCGGCCGACCGCCGTTTCGCGGCGCTAACGAGCTGGAGACCTTGCGGCAGGTAACGGGCCAGGAGCCGGAGCGGCCGAGTTCCATCAACACGCGTGTCGACCGGGATCTGGAGACTATTTGTCTGAAGGCAATGAGCAAGGAGGCAAGCCGGCGTTACGCCAGCGCGGAAGCGTTGTCCGATGACCTGCAGCGGTACATGACCGGCGAACCGATCCAAGCGCGACCGGTGGGCCAAACGGAACGGCTGTGGCGGTGGGCGCAGCGAAATCCAACCGTGGCGACCCTGGGATCGGCCGTTGCTACGTTGCTATTGATCGCAACAATCGGGTCCACAATCGCTGCCCTGTACATCAGAGGGCAACGCGACGAACTCGCTGACAAGGTGCGGGACGAGGAAATCGCCAAAGAGAAAGCGGAACAAGAGCGCGACGCCAAGGATAAGGCCCGGGCTATCGCGAACGAACAACGTGACTTGGCTGAAGTGCGGGAATTGACCGCACGTCGGAACCTGTATGGCGCGCACGTGAATCTGGCGTGGCAAGCGTGGGAAAAGCCTCAGGTTAGCCGTGTTCTTGAACTTCTAGACCGACAGCGACCGGCGCCTGGACAGTTAGACCTGCGTGGGTTCGAGTGGTATTACCTCTGGCGGCAATGCCACAGTGACCGTCTGACGTTACGGAGCCGTGCGGAAAGTGTTAATGCGGTTGCATTTTCACCTGACGGCAGGATACTCGCGGCGGCTGGAGGGCGTGAGATCACATTATGGGACCCCGCGAACGGCGCTGAGCTCGCTGTGTTCCACGGCCACACGGCCGTTGTTACATGTCTTGCATTCTCGCCGGACGGAACGACCTTGGCGTCTGGCGGTGGCGGTAACGAAAAAGAAGGCCGAGATTTCACAGTTCGGCTGTGGAACGTAGTGGAAAGAAAGCCCCGACGGGTTCTCAACGGCCTGACAGGCGCCGTTACCTCTATCGCCTTCTCTGCAAACGGGGAGCTTCTGGTTGCGGGACTGAACTCCCAAAGCGAGATCGCGAAGTTGTGGAACGCCGAGACGGGAGTCGAAAACTTCACGCTCCCAAGGGAAGCTCGAGGTGGTTCCTGGCGCGTCGCGGTTGCCCTCTCCCCGGACAACACGGTGCTTGTAACTGGCTTTAGTTCGGGAAAATCCGCAGACAGCTTCAAGCTTTGGGACGCAGCGAAGGGGAAACGGTTATCGGACGTCGAAGGTCACCGCGGTTTCGTAAATGCCCTCGCGTTTCTCCCAGGTTTAGGTGGGGTCGTTGCCGTAGGTCATATGGACGGTAGCATTGAAGTCTGGAATGTGAACGAAAGCAGACGTCTCTGCCTTATCCGAGGACACAAAAGCGACGTGATGGCGCTGGCATTTGACACTAGCGGCAGGCGACTCGCAACAGCCGGCCGAGATCAGACTATCAAACTCTGGGAGGTCGTCGAGCGTGGGAAATTCCTGCGCGAGCTAGAGACTCGAAGTGGGCATACTGACGTGGTGGCCGCGGTCGCGTTTTCACCCGACGGTCGGGAAGTGGCTACCGGGAGTTGGGATGGCACCGCAAAGTTGTGGAGTTCCGCCGGGCGGCAGGGATGGACGCCTGTGAAGGGGACTCATGACACGTTGAACCCCAGATCGGTGGACTTCAACCGGGATGGGAGGCTGCTTGCGGTCGCCGACCAAAGCGGTGCGATCCGCATTTGGGACCATGCTGCAAATAAGGAGGGCCCAACATTGGAGGGCGCTCGTCGTTCTCTCGCACTTAGCCCTGATGGCAAATGTGTAGCAACCTATTGCGCCGATGGAACAGTGAAGGTCTGGAATCTATCGGACGGACAAGTGAGTTTGACCGTGGAACACCTGGAAGGTAAACCCTCGGCATTACTCTACTCTCGTGATGGCGCCGAATTGGCCATCGCCTCGACGCAAAAGTTAAAGAATGTGGTGAGCTTTAGGAACACGACAACCGGAAATGAGAGCCGCGCAATTCAAGGAACCGGCTTATGGCGGGCGTTGGCCCTGTCCCCGGATGGAAAAATTCTGGCAACAGCCGACTACGCGACGTCGACAGTCCAGTTCTGGAACACAGACAACGGGGAGCGTCTAAAGTCTTTTCGCCCACGATCATTGGCTTGATCGGATAGCTTTCAGCCCTGACGGGCGCGTGCTCGCCACGGCCGGCTTCGGACCGACCGAACCGGAAGCGCGCCTCTGGGATTTGTCCACGGGAAAGGATCGCGCCTTCCTGAAAGGGCACACCGGCATCATCACCGGCTTGGCTTTTGCACCCGATAGTCGCACACTTGCGACCAGCAGTCTAGAGTCTAGATGGCACGGTCAAATTATGGAACGTCGTCTCCGGGGAGTTTCTTCTCGAGATTTCGCCTCACGGTAAGTCGGGCGGCGGACATGTCAGCAGCGTTGCGTTTTCGCCCGATGGGTCCTACTTGGCGACCGCGGGCGACACTTCAACACCGCGTCCGCCGTCTTCGCCGGCTGAGTATGGGACGGGCGAGGCTGGCGTCGCGGCAGACTCGGCCAACGTTACTCCCGTTCTGCTTTGGCGCGCCGCAACGGAGGAAGAAGTTCTTGCGCGCATGCGCAAATGAACCAGTTGAAGCCATGCGAATTGGCGACTTATCGTCGTCGCCCTAGGACGTCGAGGGATGTATGTATTACGCGGGTGGAAGTTTCGAGCGCTATCGCGAATACCTTTCGCTTCTCGCCCGCCTTCAGGTCGCACCGCACCTGCAAGGTAAGATCGACGTTTCAGGTATCGTGCAAGTTTCATTGGTTGAGGCACACCGGGCAGCCGCTCATCTCCGGGCGGAGACCGAAACACAACGCGCCGCTTGGCTGCGGCGGATCCTCATCAACAACCTCGCCGACGAAGTTCGCAAACTCACTGCCGGCAAACGCGATGTGCACCGGGAACGCTCTCTCGAGGCGGCACTGGAACAATCGTCTTCCCGATTTGAGGCGTTCCTCGCGGCGGAGCAGTCGTCGCCGAGCGAGCGCGTCGACCGTGACGAACAACTCTTGCGCATGGCGAACGCACTGGCAGCATTGCCGGAAAACCAACGCCGTGCGGTAGAGCTCCATCACCTCAAAGGCTGGCCGCTGGAGAAGATTGCGAAGGAACTGGTGACGACGAAGCCGGCGGTCGCCGGATTATTGCATCGAGGCTTGCAAAACCTAAGGCGCTGTTTGAGTAGCAAGGAATGTTGAAAGAACGACCGCGGCCCAGGGGTTGTTCAAAAGATGTCGGATGATGAAGGGCCGCGATCGGTTGAGTTATACATGGCACAAGGCGGTGCGCAGCCGTGGCTTCCGCAGGGTGGTGGCCCTACCGCGACGCGCGAGACGCAACAGAAGTCGGCCAAGGCCTTTATGGGCGCACGGAAGAAACGACTCCCAGTTGGTCCTTGCAAATTCGTTGGCCGCCGCCTCCGTTTCAGGCGTCTTATCCTTGCCCTCAGAGTACCATGTGTAGGCCGCAAATTGAGCTGACACGACGACTGGGTCCATAGCACCACTCCCTATATTTTGTCCACGTTGCGGCGTGGTCGCCACTACAACCGGAGTAGCGGAGAAAGCAAGCTTCGTGCCATTACCCCTATAACCGGCAAGCGCGATGGGTTCTGGTTACGCCCTTGCTCTAGATTGCCTCGTTTATGCATTTCGGGCGAGGCGCCGCGCGGAACTCTGCGTGGATGTCAGCAACCAGGTGCGCGTGGAGGGACTTGGCGAGCGCGAATCAAGATGGCAACGTACTAACGAACGTCGAGCGAGTACTCCGGTTCACCCGAATCATCTGTTTGTTGAGTAAAACGAAATTCCTTTGTGAATACGTTAGACCGCACCCAGCCCTCTACGGTTCGGGCCGCGACATAGCCACGACGTGAGCGACGTAGGATATCGAATCGAAGCGGATCACGCCGGGCGTCAACCAGCCAGTATTCGGGAATGCCGCATTCCCAGTAGGCTTGTCGTAGAATGACCGTGTCCTTTTTGACGGAACTCGGACTGACGACTTCGAGAACCATATCTGGCGCACCAACGAGTTCGATATAGCCTTTCTTTTCACTCTTTCTCAGCCGAAGACGGCCGGTTCGCCGACGTTCATGCGTGAAAAATACGCCGTCGGGTCCCGCCGTAATGTTTGCTGGAACGTTGCTCAAGAGCATGCCGTCGCCGCAGTACCGCCCCAGTTTTTTTGACTTCACGAGGCCATAAAGGACCGCTGTAAACTCCGTCTTCACCTGGTTATGGCTGAACAGCTCCTCTCCACTCATATCGACCCACACCTCTCCATTGAGGAAGCAAATCCGGCCCTGTTCAGGAAACTCATCGGTGCCGATCCAACGGCGAAAGGACTTATGGTCAACGACCCAACCGGGAATCTGCACTTCAGCGTCTTCGTATAGTAGCGTCGTCACGATTCACCTCCCCTGCAACGAACCATTAACTTCCACTTACCGTGATCGTCGGGTGCGGCGGTGGATCGCCGATGCCGACGACGTAGCCGAAGCGGTCGCGAAACGCCTTGGGCGTCATTTCCACGGATGCGGCGAGCTTCTCGAGGTTCGCTGCCGTTTCGAAATCGTCGCGCTCCAGACGGATCATGTAACGACGGGCACACTCATACCCCTCACCGTTGATGTCCACTCGGCGAACGTGCATTCGTCCCGTGGTTGGGTCAATCATTTGCTCAAAGGGCGATGGCAACATCCGCCCGCCCACGAAACTGATCACGGCGCCGAATCGTGCAGACAAGTCAGACATGAGGAACTTGACGGCGCCATACCCAAGGTCGCGGGTATACTCGGCGTCGAAAGGTATCGGGTCGGCACTGCGGAGCTCGTATCCCAGATCTTTGTCGATGAGCGACATTTGCAGGTTCAGTTCCTGGAGTCGATAGGAAAGGCGATCGCGGACCATTCGGCCGAACTCAATCTCGCCGAGTCTTAGATGGCCGTGCGGATCCCGCTTGAGCTTGCCGTATAGCCCCAGCGTGCCTTCATCCATGCTTTGCAACAGCCCTTCTTCACCGACGCTTTCGATGAGTCCTTCGGCAAGCACGACAACGCCGTAGTGCAGGTCGCGGGCACGTCGCTTGATGATCGATCCGATGATCGTATCGCACAGTTCGTCGAGGGCGACCGGTCGCCGGCCACGATACTCTTCGGGAATAATCGTGAGTGTTGCCGCCGCCGCCTTGCCGATCCCCAGCGCCAGATGCCCCGCGGCTCGTCCCATGCTCACGATGAGGTACCAGCGGGATGTCGTTCGGGCATCGGATGTCAAGTTGCGGACAATGCCGACACCGACGTGGCGCGCTGTCTCGAAGCCGAACGTCGGCGCCGAGCCGGGTAGCATGAGATCGTTGTCGATGGTCTTGGGCACATGGGCCGCTCGGATGGTGCCGCCGGCCCGGGCATAGACCTTGCTCGCGGAAAATGCCGTATCGTCGCCGCCGATAGTGACTAATTGCCGGACGCCGAGTCGCTGCAATGAATCGAGAACATTCTTCATTTCAGCGTCGGATTTGGTCGGATTCGTTCGCGACGTGCCCAGTACGGAACCACCGGTCAGATGAATCCCCTTGGCGTCGGCGATGGTGAGCGCCCGCTGATGCGTGATATCACCGCGCACCAACCATTTGAAGCCGTCATAAAGCCCGATGACGTCAATGCCGTGGTTCACGGCCTCAATCGTCACCGAGCTAATAACGCCGTTGATTCCGGGCGCCGGTCCGCCGCCGACAACGAGGGCCAATTTTCCCGCGGCTGGATTACTTGGCATACGCATCCTTGATAATTCCGAAACCTGAAACCCCCGTGCAACCTAACCGACGAAGGAATCGTCAGGCATCGATTCCTTCAATCGTTTAGGTTAGGGTTAATTGTCCCTCCATGTCAACGGACTTCGGGCGAGCGGGGCGTGTTAACGCCCTGAAGCCGCCATCGCACATGGGGTTGACACCCCACGCTCGCCGACCGTTGCGCAAACATCCTACCGCGGTCCGATGAGTTCGATTCCGCCGAGTCTGATCGGCCCCGCTGCGGCGGACCCATTGGTTTGTCAGCGGGTTCCACTGCCAGCCGATTCGGTGGCCGAAGGCCCACGACGGCAGGATGGCCGATTGATCGATGCACGGAGAATTCGCACTCAGCCGAAAGTCCTCGGCGCGCTCGTTAGTGAATCCGGGATCGAAGCCGAGAATCAAATTCGACCAGCCGGTCATGATTGACGGAAATCCCCGTTGCAACCATTTGTTCGCCCAGTTGGTGCCGAGGTCTAGATTCCCGTTGCCGCTCACCATGTAAACGTCGCCGGGGAAGTGTTTGGGGTTCGGCGAGTAGATGTAAAAGATGTTGTTGTAGGCGTGGATAGTCTCGTCGTGCCCTTCCGAAATGGGTCCTCCCGTCTTGAACCAATACTGGTACCAGCATCCGGCGTTCTCGCGATCGTTGACGCTGATGACGGTGTTGTTGAAAAAGTACAGGTGCTTTTGCTCGTTCGCCTTGTCGATGTCAAAGCCGAAATTGACCGGCGCAGCGCACGGGGCCCCTTCCGGCCGGATGATCATGTTGCCGTAGACCCATTCGTGTCCGAAGTCGGGCTTCGCCAAGAGAGCCGGGTTCTCATCCGGTTCCACCAGGTCCAGCATCCGTGCCGCCTTTCCTTCGAATCGGTTATAGCGGATGACCGGCGCTGCGGAACGATCCTTCAACATCGCACTCACCGCGTCGCTGTAGGTGTTGAACTGATAGACGGTCCGCCAACCTTCCAGATACGTGTTGTGATAGTGCGTGCTTCCGGGAATGCCGTTGTTGCGAATCTCGTTGTGGGAAATGACGATGTCGTCCATCGTGCCGTTGGTTGGGTTGTAGATATCGTACTTGCCGAAGATGCCATTCTCGTTGTCGTGAATCAGGCAGTTTCGCACGACGATGCGGTCCGCATGCCAGATCGCGACAGCGGTTGTCCCCCAATCGTAACCTTGGATCACTCCCTTGGCGTCGGTGAATTTGTTCTCGCGCCGGGCGTTGAAAAGCTCCAAGTTCTCGATGAAAACGTCGGTTACTTTGTAGGTTCCGTTGCTGGGGATCACCGAGAAAATACCGTCGCGCGCGACGGCGCCGTTGTAGTAGGCGGCACTCGGATTCTCAATGGCATCGGCGGCGTCGATCTTCGGTTTGAGGCCGAATTCACTACTCACGCCGATGATGCGGAGCGGTTCTTGCGGTGTTCCACCGCGATTCACACCGATCTTCGAGTGATACGGTTCGTGTCGCCAATGAACCATGACGGTGTCGCCGGCGCCGACATTGATCCAGGGCACCTGCCACAAATCGCCGTAGGCCATTCCTGGTCCGACCTCGTACGTCGTCGGAACCACACGAGACTCCAGCGACTCCAACCGAAGCGAGTTGAACTTGGACACTGCACGCACTCCTAGCGAAAGAGATGGGTTGAGGCGAAACCTCTGGGCTTAGAGCGAGCCGAGATGGGCTACGAGCCTAGGGTGCACCGGGTCGCAGTCTGCGGACGTTGGGGAAGTGTGCAAGACTGGACAAGATATCCGGCGTCACTTTTGACTTAAGGACAGAAAATAGTGAAAGAAAAATGAGTCGCCAAGTGACAGGCGAAAAAAAATGAGAATAAAAAAGCCTGGAAGGGGGGACATCTTCCAGGCAGTTCCGTCCGTGGTTCAACGTGTGTTGGGTAATCGTTACTCGACCTGACGTACGAGTGACAACAGCGGATCGATCGGCACCGGCTTTCGAAAGGATCCCGCGACCTTAGGGGCCGCAAGCCATTTCGCATCAACCGGGCCTTCCGTCATGATCACAAGGGGTATCGACGCGAGAAACTCGTCGCGTTGGCGCGTTTCCAAAAAGCCACTACTGTCCCCACTTGCCTCCCGCAAGTCCAGCAAGACCACGCTCGGCGGCGCCGGTCCGCGTAAGTAGTTGAGCGCCTCCTGACTATCGGCGGCCGTCACCACGTGATAGCCTTCGCTGCGAAAGACGTTTGCCAACGCCTCGCGCGTGATCGCCTGGTGTTCGACGATGAGCAGGGTTCGACTCTTTGGATTTTCCATCATGGCAGGTAGTACGCTCGTCGAGGCGTGGCTGGATTCACGAGGCTTCTAGCGCATCCTTCTCGGTGGAATACACGCTGAGTACAGTGTTGAGCCGGGTCTTATTCAGCAAATTGCTGACATCGGGCGTCGCGGAGCAAAGCGCCAGTCGCCCACCGGACTGGGCCAGACGCCGGTTGAATGTCACCAACTGCCGAATCATCGAACTATTCAGCCCGGCCACGCGTTGTAGGTCGAGGATTACGGGTCGGTCTCCCCATTCCTGGGCAATGGCATCCAGTTGCTCATCGACCGTTTGAATGGCGCGCTCGTTGAGCCGACTGTATTCGGGGAACTTGGCGACGATGGCATCGCCGACCTGCTCGGTCTCCAACTCCTCGCAATTCCGCGGAAGTAGTTCCGCCGCCTCTTCGGACGTTAACGGGCGTTCGAAGGCACCGCCCACAAGGTACATACCGTTGCAACGACGGATCACATACACCACTCGAACGGAATTGTGACACACCGTATGGCGCCACCGGTGCGCTAATTCTAAGTGAATAAACGAGCGCGGCTCGAACGGCCGATCCAAAACCAAACACACTCCCGTCGCGGAGAGATTGCGGATTCGCGCGACCGCCAAATCGGCGCTGCTTGGCTCGCTCCGCAGCTTACAGACGATGTCGAGGTTGCAGCGGAATCTCCTCGACTGACGTTTGTCCGTTTGCGTCTGCTGTTCAGTCGGCAAGGCGTGTGCGCACAAGGTGCTCATGGCAGGTTCGGCAGGTTGGGCCTCCATGCTTGGTGGGTGTGGCGACCGTCCGAAGCCGCCATGGTAGGTCTTCGTAAAGGGAAGTCGAACGGGCGCCACTCATCCGCCACGGAATCCGAAAAAAGTCGGGCGTTTGCGACTATCGGTCGTAAGCTGTTCGCCGAGCAAGGCGTTCCATAGAGTGCCACAAGAAACATGACTTAGACCGCGCCATATATGGCGTGGCTGGTTAAACCGAGGCGACTTATGGCACCGACACCTCAGCGCCGTTTCGATACGGAAGAGCGGGACGGAATGATGGTGGTGAAGTTCCACGACCCACTGCTCGACGAGAAGAATACCTGGATCATCAAGAAGCAGGTCGCCGAGCTTGTGGAGCCACCGGCACAGGGCCGGCTGTTGTTGGACTTCGGCAACGTCAAGTTTGTCTCGAGCGCGGCATTGGGTGCCATGCTCTCACTGCATCGGAAAGCCAAGAAGCACGGAATCGAAATCAGCCTATGCCATCTCGCTCCCCAACTGGAAGAGGTTTTTCAGGCCACCGGCCTGGATGATGTGTTTGATCTGCGCCCTCAAACGAATAGGCGCTCAAGGATCACGCGGCTTCCGGGATCACTTCGACCGGCGCAACCTCGGCGAACTTGAGGAAGTGACTCGGAATTCTGGTTCGAACCCCGTTTTCGTCATCACCGAGGACAACATAATCCGCCCCGACGGCCAGCACGGCCAAGCCCGCTTGATCAAGCACCGGCGTGATCTGGTACACGCTTCCCACCATCTCGAGCCGCACCGTCTGACCGATTTGCAAGTGTTTGGCAATATCCACCATCGGGGCCTCCTTTCCCGTTTTGGGCGGGGAAGGATAACACGATTCGCGCGGCCAAGTCAAACGCGAAATGCAGGGTGTAAGGTCGGACTCATACCGAACTTGCGGTGACATCCGTAACCATTCCGTGGTGCCCCGGTTGAGGATTCCCAAAAATGGAGAAACAGGGTTGGCGGCGCAATGCAGCGTCTGCTGACGTGCGGTGTAGGTGTCACGTTTCAATCGGTGGTGGGTCTGTCGCTGGGGCCGCGGCAGAGTCCGGTGGGCGGAGTGGCTCGACTGCGGGCAGATCACGCAGGCTGTTCAATCCGAAGAGTTGCAGGAACTTCCGCGTGGTGCCGTAGAGCACTGGTCGCCCCAGTGAGGGATGTCGACCGCAGATGCGGATGAGTCCTTTTTCCATCAACTGGCGCAATAACTCGCCGCATTGAACTCCCCGAATGCCCTCGATGTCCGCGCGCATGATCGGTTGTCGATAGGCAACGATGGCCAAGGTTTCCCGCGCCGCCGTGGAGAGCCGAAGGTCATGCCCGGAGCGACGAAGGCGGATGACCCAACTCTGGAACTCCGGCCGGGTCAGCAGCTGAAAGCCACCTGCGATTTCTTCGACTTGGAACGAGCTGCCGTCACGGCGATAGTGGCTTTGCAGTTTGCGCATCAACCGGCGGACTTCGACGCCGTCTTTGAGGCCGGTCACAACCGCGAGGCGACGGGCATTCAGCGGCTCATCGGCCGCGATGAGCACCGCTTCTAGAGCCGCCAGGCGTTCGTCGCGTACTCCCTCTCCGGCTGCCGTGGGCGCGTAATCATCCCAACCCCGGCGGTAGATGCTTTGGCGCTGATGGTTCCCGGGCAACCGATCTGTGGGACACCGTTGGCATGGGGCGGTTCGAAGCGACGATGCGGATTTTGCCATTTCGATGAATCCATTCAGGGCTTTGCCGCACAACTGTCAGCGGCTTGCCGACCAACTGTCACGCACATAAAGTAACGCCCAACCAACTGACGTCTCAAGGGATTTTCTTCGTCAAGGGTCAGTGCGCGTGTCGGACCTTTTGTCCAACTATATGAGCAGGACGACCGCGGACCTCCTTACCGGCGTCGTTAGCGCCGTCCTCCTTATCACCTTCATGCTGCTGTCGGCCATCTTCTTCGTCTGGCTCGAACGCAAAGTCGCCGGCCGCATTCAGGATCGCCTCGGCCCGACCCGCGTCGGCGGCAAGTTCGGCTGGCTGCAAACCCTCGCCGACGGCATCAAGCTGCTCGTCAAGGAAGACATCATCCCCGGCGAGCGCCGACCACATTCTGTTCCGCCTCGGGCCGTACATCGCCTTCATCGGCTCGTTCGCGGCGTTCATCGCGCTGCCGTTCGGCAACGGCGTGGGTTGCCCAGAACATGAACATCGCCGTCTTCTTCATGCTCGCCGTCATGTCCACCGAAGTCTTCGGCATCATCCTGGCCGGCTACGGCTCCGGCAGCAAGTGGTCGCTCTTCGGCGGCATGCGCGAGGCGGCCCAGATGGTCAGCTACGAAGTCCCGATGGCCATCTGCGTCCTCGTGCCGGTCATCGTCGCCGGCACGATGAACCTGAGCCGAGTTCGGCATGCGACAGCAAGGCTTTTTCTGGAACTGGTACGTCTTCCACGACCCGTTCACGTTCGTGGCCTTCTGGACCTACTTCACCTGCGCGACGGCCAGTTGCAAGCGGGCCCCGTTCGACCTGGCCGAGGCCGAGAGCGAACTGGTCGCCGGCTTCCACACCGAGTACAGCGGCTTCCGCTGGCTGATCTTCTTCATGGCCGAGTACGGCAGCATGTTCGCCGTCAGCGGCATCGCCACCCTGCTGTTCCTGGGCGGCTGGCACACCGGTTTCTTGCCGAACGATCCGACGTATTACCTTGGGTATGTCTTCGGCAACCTCGTCAACGTCATCGTGTTCATCGTCAAGGGCTGGGTGCTGGTGTTCGTGATGATGTGGGTGCGCTGGACGCTGCCGCGGCTGCGCATCGATCAGGTGATGATGACGTGCCTGAAGTACCTGCTGCCGATCAGTTGCGTCTTGCTGCTGGGCGGTCAGCCTGTGGCAACTGCTCGTGCCGGCCGACGTCGGACGAATCGTGTGGTACGGGATTACCGCGGCCTGCGTCTTGGGCGCGGTGTTCGTCGCCCTGCAAATGTGGCGTTTGCGCATGGCGCCGCCGTCGACGGGGATGCCGGGCGCATGGCCGATGTCGCCCGCGCCGCGCATGGAAGAAGTAGCTAAGTAAAAACCATAATGGAATTACAACCCATCCTTTTCTGGATCACCGCCGCTCTGACGGGCATCTGCGCCGTCGCCGTCGTGGTGACGCAGAACATCGTCCGCGCCGCGACCTGGCTGCTGTTCACGCTGGCGGGCGTGGCCGGGCATCTTCTTCCTGCTCGGCGCCGACTTCGTCGGGGCCACCCAGCTCCTGGTCTACGTCGGCGGCACGCTGGTGCTGGTCGTCTTCGGCGTCATGCTCACGGCCCAGGGGCCGTTCATCACCATGAAGACCGGGGCGGCCGAGTGGGCCGTCGCTTTGGTGGTCGGCGCCTTGCTCTACGGCGTCCTGGCGGCAACCATCGTGGCGCCGAACGCTTTCGGCTTCACGGCGACCTACGCGGATCGGATGAATGACCCGGCCACGTCGATGAGCAGCATACGGCTGGGCGAGGCGCTGCTGGGTGTCGAAAAGGCCAGCCCCGTCGGCCGAATGACCGGCTCGGAGTTGCGCCCGGATCGCGCCACGCGAAAGCAAATGGGTTACCTGCTGCCGTTTGAAATCGTCTCCGTCCACCTGCTCGTCGTGCTGATCGGCGCCGCCTACCTGGCCCGGGCCAAGCGCCGGCGAGGTGCTGATACATGACGGTCGGACTCGATCACTACCTGTTGCTCGGCGCCTTGCTCTTCGTCTGCGGCGTCGTTGTGCATGGCGACCAAGCGCAACGCCATCGGCGTGCTGATGGGCGTCGAGCTGGTGCTCAACGGCGCCGACGTCAACTTCGTCGCCTTCGCCCGCTTCAACCCGGCGTTCGAGATCGAAGGCCAGATCTTCGCCCTGTTCGTCGATCGTCCTGGCCGCGGCCGAGGCGGCCATCGCCCTGGCGATCGTGCTGAACTTTTACAACAACCACATGACGGTGGACGTCGACACGGCCGAGGAGCTGAAGGGATAGCCCATGGATTTCCTTGAAATCCCCGCTATGTGGTTCGTCGTCGCCACGCTCCTGCCGCTGGCGTCGTTCCTCCTCTTGTTGTTGACGGGCGCTCTTCGTCTCGCCGTTCGGCCGCGAAATGGCGCCAGCGGGAACGCGCTCTACCAGTTGCTAGGCGGCGGTACGCCGGTTCGCGCTGGCGCGTTCGTGGCGACCGGCGCCATGGCGGGGGCTTTCGTCCTGTGCCTGATCGGCTCGCTCCAGTTCTTGCGTGAGTATCATCAACTACATCACGGCGAAACCCACGCGGCGGCCGGCAGCCATGATGCGGATGCCGAGCGTGCGAAGTTCGACGCACGCTGGAGCGGCGGCTGGACCTGGGCCTATATCAGTCCGAGCGGCCTAAGCACGCCGGATAATCCGCTGCCGGACGCGACCCGGCTCGAGATCGGTTACCACATCGACCATCTCGCGGTTGCCATGTTCCTCATGGTGACGTTCATCGCCACGCTCATTCACCTGTTCTCGATCGGCTACATGGCGGACGAGCTGCAACTGGTCGTTGAGGACCACCAGGTTCACACAGCACACGGTCACTTCCAGCGGCGCGGTCGCTTTGGCCGATTCTTCATGTTCCTGTCGCTGTTCTGCTTCTCGATGCTCAACCTGATCCTGGCGGACAACCTGTTCCAGGTGTTCGTGAGCTGGGAACTCGTCGGCATCTGCTCGTACCTGCTTGATCGGCTTCTACTACGAACGCAAGAGCGCATCGAACGCCGCCAACAAGGCGTTCATCACCAACCGCGTCGGCGACGCCGGCTTCATCCTCGGCCTGCTGATCCTCTGGACGTTCCTTGGGCACGTTCAACTTCCAGGAGATTTTCAAGCGAGTCCGAGCGCCGAAGGCGGACCCGCACCACGAGCGGATCGCTTTCGGCGCGAAGATTGTTCGCGCGAAGGAAATCAGCAAGACGGAAACGCATCGGACATTTCAGATGGCCCCGAATGATGGCGACACCGTGGTGCTCATGTCGGACCACGTTCACGCCGATGAGCTTGCCGAAGTCCAGGGCCAACCACCAACGCCCAACACGATCGACATCAAGAATGATGCGAAGGCAGGCAACTATCGGACCATGCCCTACTGGCTGCTCGTCGCCGCGGGGCTGGGCATCTTCCTCGGCTGCGTCGGCAAGTCGGCGCAGTTTCCGCTGCACGTCTGGTTGCCGGACGCCATGGAAGGGCCGACGCCGGTCAGCGCGCTCATCCACGCGGCCACGATGGTGGCCGCCGGCGTCTACCTCGTCGGCCGGGTATTCCCGCTGTTCACGCCGGAGGCGCTGCTGGTCATCGCCTACACCGGCGGCATCACGCTGTTCGTCGCGGCGACCATCGCCATCGTGATGACCGACATCAAGAAGGTGCTGGCCTACTCGACCGTCAGCCAGCTCGGCTACATGATGCTCGCCCTCGGCGTCGGCGGCTGGGCGGCGGGCCTGTTCCACCTGCTCACGCACGCCTTCTTCAAGGCGCTGCTCTTCCTCGGCTCCGGCAGCGTCATCTACGGCTGCCACCACGAGCAGGAGATGACCAAGATGGGCGGGCTCTATCCGAAGATGAAGATCACCGCCATGACCATGCTGGTCGGCGTGCTGGCCATCGCCGGCATGCCGCTCTTCAGCGGCTGGTACAGCAAGGACGCGATCCTCGCCCACGCGCTCGGCTTCGTCGATGGCCAATCCGCAGCACGTCCTGCTGTTCCTGCTGCCGCTGGTCACGGCGGGCATCACGACGTTCTACATGTTCCGCATGTGGTTCATGACCTTCACCGGCAAGCCGCGCGACCACCACGTTTACGAGCACGCCCACGAGTCGCCGGCTACGATGACGGTGCCGCTGATCATCCTGGCCTTCTTCAGCGTCGTCGTTGCGTGGGGATGGCCCATGTGCGATGCCGAGGCAAGCTTCCTCGAACACCAGCTGCATCACGCGCAGCACGATGGGGTGACAGCGGATTTCGGCCGCCTGCCGGCAGGGGAAAGCCTGGCCGTCGTGGTAACGCCGACGGCTCACGGTTACACAAAGGACTATCATCACCTCGCCGGCAACCTGGCGTTGGCCGTCGTCGTCATCGCGATCGTCTTTGCTTACTTGGTGTACTACCGCGGCTTTCTCGACCCGGCGGAGGCCAAGGAGCAGTTCCCGGCCGTGCATCGGTTCCTGTGGCACAAATGGTACTTCGACGAGCTTTACAGTGCCGTCTTGGTTCGGCCGGCGCTGGTGGTCGCCCACTGGTGCAAGGCCTTTGACACCCGCGTGATCGACGGCGCGGTTGACAATACTGCCCGCGCCACGGTGAAGCTCTCGTGGTTGAACGGCCGGTTCGACCTCGGCATTGTCGACGGGCTGGTGAATCTGGTCGCCCGCGTCTTCTACGGTCGTGGGCAGCTGGCTGCGAAACGTGCAGACCGGCTACCTGCGTAGCTACGTGCTGTTCCTCGTGCTGGCAGCGGTCGGCATCTTCGCGGTGTTGTCGTACTTCGTCACAATGGCGACCGCCGGCTGACACCGCTTGCGGCTTAGCGATTGGCTAATTCCTTGGTGTGAGACGTAGTGATGCGAGAACTCGATCTGTTGTGGATGACGGCCCTGATCTTCGCGCCGGCGATCTTCGCGCTGGTGCTGATGATCCCCGGCCTGTTCCGCAGGAATGAGTCCATGCGCTGGTGGTCGCTTCTGGGCACCGCGGTCACGTTCGTCATCAGCCTGATCGTCTTCATCGGATATTACAACGGCGTCTTTGACTTCAATACTAACGATCGCAACGCCACACTGTTGGCGTCCCGGGTCGACGCCGCCGATGCGCGCGTCGGTGACAACCGACCGGCTGAAGCCAACGACTGGGTCGCGCGTTACGACTGGATCAAGCGATTCAACATCGAATACTTCCTGGGCGTCGACGGCATCAGCATGCCGCTCATCCTGCTCACCACCCTCCTGAGTTTCCTGGCGATGATCGCCAGTTGGAACATCGAGAAGCACGTGCGCGGCTACTGCATCCTGTTCCTGCTCCTGGAAACCGGCATGATCGGCACCTTCGTCGCGCTCGACTTCTTCCTCTTCTACATCTTCTGGGAAGTGATGCTCCTGCCGATGTACTTCCTCATCGGCGTCTGGGGCGGGCCGCGGCGCGAGTATGCCGCCATCAAGTTCTTCCTCTACACCCTGCTGGGCAGCGTGTTCATCCTGATCGCCCTTCTGGCCTTCTACTTCACCGACGTGCGGGATTTCGTGCCTCCGCACGTCGTGGAAAGCCGAGCGGCCGCGCAACAGGTTGCACCGAAGGACGCTGTCGTCAACACGTTCGACATTGTGACATTGCACCGAGTCGGCAAAGCGGCGATGGCATACTTGGCGGGCGAACCCGCTAAGGCCGTGGTCGCCAAGTATGGCAATTCGCTTGCGATCGCCGACCTCGACGCCGCCGCCAAGCGAATCGAGAATCAACCATTCTTCCGCAGCAAGGAATTCCAGATAACGATGTTCCTGCTCCTGTTCGTCGGCTTCGCCATCAAGGTGCCGGTCTTCCCGTTCCACACCTGGTTGCCCGATGCCCACGTCGAGGCGCCGACGCCGATCAGCATGATCCTGGCCGGCGTCCTGCTCAAGCTGGGCGGCTACGGCATCCTCCGCATCGCCTATCCGATCTGCCCGTGGGCGGCGGAATCGCTCGGCTACGGCGTGGCGGCATTCGGCGTCATCAACATCGTCTACGGCGCCTTCGCCGCGATGGCCCAGACCGACTTCAAGAAGCTGGTCGCCTACAGCTCGATCAGCCACATGGGCTACGTGATCCTCGGCATCGCGGTCTGGTCGGTGAGCGGCACGGAGTACTGGGCGTGGGGCATGAACGGCGCGATGTTCCAGATGATCGCCCACGGCATCACCTCGGCCGGCATGTTCTTCCTGGTCGGCGTCATCTACGATCGGGCCCATCATCGCAACCTCGAACAACTTCCGCGGCCTGTATGAGCCGATGCCGCTCTACGGCGGCATCAGCGCCATCATCTTCTTCGCGCGCCATGGGCCTGCCGGGCCTGTGCGGCTTCGTCGGCGAGTTCATGGTGATTCTGGCGACCTGGAATTACGACCCGGTGTTCGCGATTCTCGCCGCCGGGACGGTGGTGCTCACCGCGGCGTACATCCTGTGGACGCTGCAGCGCGTCTACCTCGGCACCAACCCGGCCTACAAGGATTACCCGGACATTACGTTCCGCGAGATGCTGTGCATCACCCCGCTCATCGTTTTGGCCGTGTTGCTTGGGATATTCCCCATGCTGCTCCTCAACTGGATGGAGCCGAGCGTAACCGGCTTGGTTGACTCACTCGCTCACTTGACTCGGTAAGGCCTTATGTACTTGACGCCGGACTATATCCAACAGACGCTGACCGACAGACTGATTGTCGATTGCTTCTCGTTTTTGCCGGAGTTGATTCTCTGCGCCACGATCGTGCTCCTGCTCATTCTGAAGATGTTGCCCACGCTCGAGCACATGCACCTCGGCGGTGTCGCATTCGTCCTTACACTCGTGGCATTGGCGGTGAGTTGGTGCCAGTGGACCGGGCAATTCGATGATGTGCTTCGAACGCCAAGTTCATTCAACCCCATCACCAAAAGCCAGGATATGTTCGCCGGGATGCTGGTGTACGACAACTTCACCATCTTTTTCCGCTTGTTCCTGTTCGCATGCGCGGCCCTTTTGATTTGGTTGACGATGTTGACCGGGATTCCCGATCGCGACGATTCCGCGGATTTCTATTGCCTGCTGCTCGGCTCCACAATTGGCATGTCGTTGATGGCGTCGGCCAATCATCTGTTGATGGTCTACATCGGCGTCGAGATGGCCAGCCTTCCCAGCTATGCGCTGGCGGGCTTTCTCAAGGGGAAGCGACAAGGAAGCGAGGCCGCCCTCAAGTATGTGGTCTACGGCGGCGGCGCGGCGGGTATCATGCTTTACGGGATCAGCCTCTTGGCCGGGAAGTTCGGCACGGCGTACCTTCCGGACCTCGCAACGGCGTACGTCGCTGCCCTGCATACCGGCGGATTCGATCCCGTGCTGGTCTTGGGAACGTTGTTCTTGTTAATAGGACTGGGCTTCAAGCTGGCGGCCGTCCCGTTCCACTTTTGGTGCCCCGATGTTTTCGAAGGCGCCGCGACCGAAGTGGCGGCGTTCTTGTCGGTGGCATCGAAAGGCGCTGCGCTCGCTCTCCTTGGCCGTTTTGCTCTCGTACTGTCGGGACTGGGTGAACATCTACCATCCCCAGCGGCGTGGTCGGATGTGGCTCGCTACATGATTCCGACATTGGCCGTATTCGCCGCGATTACGGCTACGTTTGGAAACCTGGCCGCTTATGCGCAAACCAATCTGAAACGCCTCCTCGCATACTCCACTATCGCCCACGCCGGTTACATGATGATGGGGTTGGCGGTTCTTTCGAAGGAAGGCGCTAGTGCCGTGCTCTTTTATCTCATTGCCTATCTTTTCATGAATCTCGGCGCCTTCGCCATCATTGCCTTCTTGCGAAATCAAACCGGGTCGGAGGACCTTTCCGATTACGGCGGGATGGTGCATCGATCGCCGGTGGCTACGGTGTTGTTGGCAATCTTCCTGTTGAGTCTTTTAGGTCTGCCGCCGCTGGCGGGTTTCGCCGCTAAGTTTCAAATCTTCAGCGTCCTCTTCAACGCGGGCCAGACCTACACCGCGGCCAACGAACCAACTTTCGGTTACATCATGTATGCACTCTTGGTAATCGCCGGTATCAATACAGTCCTGAGTGCGGTCTACTACATTCGCGTCTTGAAAGTGATGACCATTGACAAGCCGCCGGAGGAACTGGACGGTCGCCCGGCCGCCGCGGTCCAGCTACCGGCCGGTTCGGCGATTTATGGATCGTTGCTGGCCATCATGATCGTCGTGGTGTTTCTGGCGTGGGGACCGTTGGGTGACGCGAGCGATCAAGGCGTTGAGGCATTTCAAAAGGCCAACGTCGCGGTACGCAAGGCGGAGGTAAGGCCTTGATCGATAGGAAAACCTGGTCCATTGTGCAAGAAGTCATTCGCCGGGAAAGTCGTTCATTCATGCAGTATCTCGGCGACTCGCTTCCTTGGCCGACGCGGGAAGGCGCCGAAGTGGATGCGAAACTTCGGCCGTTCATCGACGCGGAAAGGCAGCGTATTGCGGAACTGTGCCAGCTTTTGAACCGTAATCACATTCCGCTTCCCTATACGGGTTCGTTTCCAGCGGCGTTTACCACGGCCAATTTCTCGTCTTTTACGTTCCTCGTCAATCCGTTGATCGAAGAAGAACGCAAACTAATAGCTACACTCGAGGAGGACGTGGCATCGGTTCCGGCCTCCGACGGCCGCGACTCACTGAGTAAAATGTTGGAAGCGAAGCGAAATCACCTTCAAGAACTCGAGTTCATTTCCAGTTCCCCTCTAACTAGGGCCGGCGCGGCGACCTGACGTGAATCCGGAAATCGTCGACACCCATGCCCACCTGGATGATGATCGCTTCGATGGCGACTTGTCCGCAGTTGTCGAGCGCGCGGCGGCAGCAGGCGTCAATCGCATCATTACCATTGCAACGACGGCGGCATCGAGCGAGCGCTGCATCGCCATCGCCAAGGAGTATCCTGCCGTGTTCGCGACGGTTGGCATCCAGCCGAATCACGTGGCGGAAGCAGGACCGTCCGACTGGGATGAAGTCGTCGCCCGGGTCACGCGGGAAAAAGTCGTAGGTATCGGCGAAACCGGCTTGGACCGATATTGGGACCGAACGCCTTTTCCATTACAGGAAGAGTATTTCGCCCGCCACTTGGCGCTCGCGCGGACGCACAAACTACCTGTCGTGATCCATTGTCGCGACGCCGCCGCTGATGTCGTGCGGATGCTTTCGGAGGATTACAACCGGCATGGTCCGGTCCGCGGGGTGATGCATTCGTTCACCGCCGATCAGGCGACAGCCACCGCGTGCCTGAACTTGGGTCTCTTCATTTCCTTCGCCGGCATGCTGACGTACAAGAACGCGGCTGAGTTACGCACCGTTGCCCGCCAGGCGCCCCTCGAACGGCTGCTCGTCGAAACCGATAGCCCTTATCTCGCACCAGTTCCGGTACGCGGCAAGCGCAACGAACCAGCGTATATGGTCCATACTCTAACGTGCCTGGCGGAGCTTCACGAGATCGACGTAGGCACAATGGCCATGCATACTACTCGCAATGCACTACAGTTGTTTGCCGGAATGTGATCCTACTCCGGAAGCGACTTGCCTCGTGTCTTTAGCATTCTCGCCAACCGGTCCGCCGAGAGGCGAGGATCATCCAACAGTACGCTCCCCATCTCCTTGCGAACGTATTCCGCGAGACCGTCGTCGACCCAGCCTTGCTCCACCAGCCGTTGGCTGATGTAGTCCAAGCAACGATCTCGCAGCTTCTCGGTCTGCCGAGAGACGGTGCCCTCGTGAACACCCAACAAATGGGCTACGTCACGCTGGCTCATGCGGTAACGTATGCGTAGTCCGAGAATGAGCAATTCGTTCTCGCTGAGTTCCGCAAGGCTCTCGCGGGCCGCGAGCCGGAAGGCGTCGTGCCACTGGTAGTGGGACTCGCCCTCCGTCGGCAGCGGCATGGCCAGTTCTTCGTCAGGCAATGGTTGCTGACCGGCGCGATGTCGAAGCTGCGAAATGTGCCAGTTTTGAAACACGCGGATGAGCCAGGGCACGAGGGGTCGCTGCCCATCGTAACGTTCCAACACCGACTTCGACCCAGCCGTTTCGGCTACTAACAGTTGGCTCCAAAACTCGACGACTGCGTTCTCTTGTCGTTCTTCATCCCGTGGATAGAGTCGCACCGCTCGGCCGCGAAGTGCATCCACCAATAGACAATCGCTTCGATAAGCCCGGGCGGCGAACAACGATTCCCATGCGGCGGCGTTTCGTTCCAGACAGCCAATCGCCAGGAACCAGTCAAGGGCATAGAGATTGTCCACGTAAAGGTCCCACGATGAGTTGCCATCGGACTTCTCGTGAAACAAGGCAAAAGTGCGCTGGAGGTGTGCTTCCAGGACATCCGGTGCGACGGCCACGCTCGGCAGTTGGATTCGGCCGAAGTGAAATACCTGACGAGCGAGGAGCCGAGCAGGAACGGTCATAATTCCGCCGTGAAGAGCGATCGACGCGCTACGTCGAAAGGAAGACTCGAGTCATCTTACTGAGGCGGCACGAACACCACGACCTCGAGCCGCGGCGCCGGCAAGGGCGGAGTCTCCGGCACCGGCGACGGCCAGGCGCCGCAACCCACCGGCGACACCTTTCGTTTTGAGAACCATCCCATCTTCTGGACTCGATGGTGGTTCGTCAAATAGGCAACGACGCTTTCACTTTGTTTCTGTGTCAGTCCCTTTGCCCAGTCCGGTTCCGTATCAGGCGTAGCAAACGCGGCCACCACCACTTCCGAACCTTTGTGCTTTAGACCTTCGAGCCACGGAACCAATTCATCCAAGTGCTGCCGTCCCTGGTCGGTGAGGATCGCGCGCCCCGGTTCGAACAAGTCAGACTCGTTGAACCAACGGCGGTGTCGTTCGCATTCGGGTCGAATAAGCTCCTTAACCGGGTCCTTGACGTAGTTACGAACGAGCGGCATCTCTTTCATCGCGTCGGCATTCTGCTTGACGGACTGAAGCGCTCCCTGGGCTTGTCGCACTGCCTTGAGTAGTTCCTGATATGCCTCATCATTCTTGGCGAGTTTCCCGAGTGAGCCTTCCTCGATGCCTTCGAGAACCTTGCCAAACTGGCCGAGCAGGTCCGAAAGCTCGGCCGTGGGTTTCGCGGCGATGATGGCGTCGTCGGCAATCGGAGGTTCGGCCTCGCTGCCGGGATTGATTTCGATGACTTTGCCGCCGACCATACCCTCGGCGACAATCTGAGCCTCTGCGTCGGCGCGAATGAGACCGCGAAGTTTCCGATCCAATTTCAAACGCACCATTACCTGGCCACTGGGCGACATGGGTAGTTCGACCGCCTCGACTTCGCCGGCGTCTCGGCCCTTAACCCGGACCCGCGTCCCGACTTCGACGCCGCGGACCCCCGGAAAGCCGATGCGGAGCTGAAACGTATCCTGCCAAAGCCACTGCCGAGATCCCACGGCGAAGAGACCCACGGCGCTTAGGGAAAGCGTCAGCAAGATGGCGACGCCCAAGATCAATGCTTGCCAGCGGGAAAGTGTGCGCGACACGGTGATCCTCCGTTTGTGTTCACGCTATAGACGAACAACGACCTCTACCCTTCAATTATATCTTGTTCGTCTTGCTCCGGAGGAAAGGCGACAGCGAGAGCGCGGGGCCAGTGATTCACCCGCAGATTGCTTTCTGCGATAATCTGTGTAATCTGCGTTTGATCCACACGGCTTTTATCCGCGGATCATCCTCTCAAATTCGTCCTCGGACAGGATGGGCACGCCGAGCTGGCGCGCTTTTTCGGCTTTGCTTCCGGGGTTTTCCCCGACGACCACAAAACCTGTTTTCTTGGAAACGCTCCCTGCTACCTTTCCGCCGAGATCCTTGATTAGACTTTCGATTTCGTCGCGACTGCGGTGTGCGAGAGTGCCCGTGACTACAAACGTCTTACCACTCAGGTCGCCGCCTTTCGGCCGTTGTTTTCGTTCTTCTGTGAGTTTCACTCCATGCTCGCGGAGTTTAGCGACCATTTTTCGCCCCGCCGCGTTCTGGAAAAACGAAAAGATGCTTTCCGCGACAACACTGCCGATGCCGTTAACTTGGGTGAGACGTTCGGTCGATGCGCTCATGATTTCGTCCATGGTCCCAAACTCATCGGCGAGCAGTTCCGCCACATGGTCGCCGACGTGGCGAATTCCAAGACCGGTCAGGACGCGTGTCAACCCCCGGCCCTTGCTCTCCTCTATTCCGTGGAGTAGGTTCTGAGCCGACTTTTTTCCCATGCGTTCGAGTTCAAGCAGTGATTCAAGCGTGACGTCGTACAAATCCGGTATTGATCGCACTAGCCCTCCGTCGACGAGCTGTTCGATTATGGCCTCACCGAGGCCTTCAATGTCCATGGCGTTCCGGTGGGAGTAAAAACGGAGTTGTTCCTTGATCTTCGCCACGCAGTCGATGCCGGTGCACCGAATGTAGACGCCGCCTTCGTCGCGTTCGACCGGCGTGCCACACACCGGGCACTTCGCGGGGAATTGAAAGACACGCTCCTTTCCGGTGCGCGCCGCCGGCTCGGAACGGACGACATACGGAATAATCTCGCCGGCTTTTTCCACAACGACCGAGTCACCGATGCGAATGTCCTTCGACTCGATGTAATCCGCGTTGTGAAGACTGGCACGCTTGACGGTCGTCCCGGCCAACTGCACCGGCTCCAAGTGCGCGACGGGCGTCAATGCACCAGTTCGGCCCACGTTTATTTCAATCGACAGCACCTTGGTCAGCGCTTGCTCCGCCGCGAACTTGTAAGCCACGGCCCAACGCGGGAATTTGTTCGTGGAACCCAGCCGCCGGCGCTGACCGAAATCGTCCACCTTGATTACCATGCCGTCGGTGTCGTAAGGCAAGTCGTGGCGCTTCTCGGCCCAACTCTGGCAGTAATCGATGACGCCCTCGATGGAGTTGAACGACTCGATATGCGGGTTCACCGGAAACCCGTAACTTCGAAGGAGTTCCAGCGCCTCGTTATGCGTTTCGACCTTGAGCTCATCGGTTCCGGCGATGGAATAGGTGAACAATCGGAGCTTGCGTTCCGCCGACTCGCGCGGATCGAGCATCTTGAGCGCGCCGGCCGTCGAGTTCCGCGGATTGGCGAAGGCTTCCAGCTCCTTGGCTTTCCGCTTCCGGTTTAGCTCGGCCAAGTCCGCGCGATTCATGTAGACTTCCCCGCGTGCCTCGAAAACGTCGGGGACAGCGGAGGATCGCGACCGCGGCGTTTTGATACGAAGCGGCACCGATGGAATGACGCGTAAGTTGTGGGTCACGTTGTCGCCGTGCGCGCCATCGCCCCGTGTGGCGCCCATCGCAAAACTTCCTTGCTCGTAGGTCAGGGAAATCGCCACGCCGTCGATCTTCAGCTCGACGACGTAATTCACCCCCTCCCCACGCAGTCCTTTGCGAATTCGTTCGTCGAACTCTTTCAGCTCAGCCGGACTATACGTGTTGTCGATGGACAGCATCGGCTGGCGGTGCGTTACGGTCTTGAATCCGCCGATGAGCTGCCCGCCGACCCGCTGGGTTGGACTGTCGGCGGTGATGAGTTCGGGATGCGCGCCCTCAATCTTGGTAAGTTCGTCGAGGAGCTTGTCGAATTCCCGATCGGAAATCTCCGGCTTGGCTTCAACGTAGTATAGGTAGTTGTGATGTTCGATGAGCTCACGAAGTTCGGCAGCTCGCTTGGCGACCGTGGACTGCTTTTCCATAACGGCTCAAGTCGGAGGAGGTTGGTCGACGTCTGATGGCATTTTGGCTCGCTGTCGTTCCTCTTTCAAGCTGCGCAGCCGATCCAAACCCATACTCATCAGACCGAGCACGACCAACACAAACAGTTCGATGAGCAGCCACGTCGCGCCATTATTCCTGATCGCATCGCGGAACGGTGAAGGCGGCGGTGGGTTGCCGGCGATGTTCGCCTGGTGCTCAAGCCACGGCACAACCGTGTAGGCAATCGCCGTGACGGCAAACAGGAACCCGGTTACGAGCAGCAATAGGTAAAACGGATTGCGTGGTTCCTTGCGGGACATTGGCTTTCGGTCATACGCTTGACATGATCGTGTAAGAAACCTCGTCCCATCGACAACCGACTTATTCCTCGAAGGCAAAGATTCTTCGCCAATCGTTCTTCATGCTGATGACGATCCAGCCGCGCTTTTTTGCTTCTGCCATTAGTTCGTCGGAAAAAGTACCGATTTTGGAGTCTGCTCCGTAGGCGTATTCTCGTTGGGCATCGTCATGGTGCACGAGCATCATGAGTCGACCGGGGCCACCCGCTTGGGTCCATTCCAGCATTTGCTGATCGCCGGTCGAGTTGCCGAATGCCGCCGCCGGTCGCCGCCCAATGACAAGGTTAATTCCTTCCGGTTTGCCGCCTTTGTCGTCAATGAGGATGGCTTTGGGCATCTTCACCAACACGGGCTTTCCGTCCTTATACTCATACTTGGTCGCCGCGGCCGAGCCAACGACCTGCTCCGGGGGAACGCCGTAGACGCTTTCCGCGTACGTCCTGACAAACTCCTGGCCGCCGCCGGTCACGATGTAAGTCTTGAAACCGTTGGCACGAAGATACTGCATCAGCTCAAGCACCGGTTGATAAGTCAGCTCGGTATACGGTCGTTTGAAACGTGGGTGTTTCGCCGTCGCCAACCATTCCTTGACGGTGGCCTGAAACTCCTCGACGGTGATGCCCGAGTGAGAAGTTGCCATGACTCGTTCAAAGTCCTGGATCGAGAAGTCGGCGAGGGCGTCGATGCCTTTGGTCAAAATCGACTTATAAGGATCCTCCGTTTTCCATTCCGGGTGCTTGGGCGCCAGAGCCTTGACGCGGTCTATTGCAAAAACGACTTGCGTGTAAAGCGGCTGTTCCACCCAAAGCGTCCCATCTTGATCGAACGTGGCAATCCGCTCGGACGGCGGAATGAAATGCGGGCTGTCCGTTGTGGTGACACGCTTCACGAAGTCAATGATCGCCGCCTTTGTAGGACCGTCGTTCCACGATCCGAGTACGATTTTCGGTTGTTCCTGGTTCGTTCGTGCCGATGTGACGCCCAGTGCAAGCGCGACGACGAACAATGGCAGTGATCTTTTCACGGTTGCTCCTTTCGTGTCGCCGTATCCGGAGCGCGCAGCAGACTCGTCAGTTTAGTCGGCATTCGTTCATGCGCCGAGGTTGTGAACTTTCACCGGGTTGTCGATTGCCAATGTGGTCTCCGACACCTCGTTGCCGACGCGCATGGGACGTTGAGGTTTCGTTGCCGCTGTCCTATTCGGTTGGGAATGATTGTCGACGATCACCATGATTTTCATGGACGCCTTTTCTTCAATTCGTTTCAACTCCGGCGACTCAACCACAGGACGAACGTCGTCGGTGGCAAACGACAGCGGCAGTCGATCCACCCGCGATTCATCGAAGTCACGGCCGTCCGGCGTTAAGAGAAATGAACGGTATCGATCAATATCGCCGTTTAGGAAACCATAGCCGATGATCTGGCCGCGGTCATTGATCCCCGTGGCATAGGCCAGCTCCCAGCCGGTGTTGGCGGGAATCAAGTTCTGCAAGTCTCGCCAACCGTTGCTCGAATCCCACACTGCTGCGGTTTGTGGGCCAAGAAACGTGCCGGTGTTGACACACCCTTGGATCCCAACGACCTGGGCTTGATTATTGATGGCCGTCGCCCAGCCGTAGCTCTTTTCGTTGGGGCCGCATCCCATCGTGCCGAGGTCTTGGACGGAGCCTGTAGGACGATGCAAGAACGGGTGTGATAGTAACCACTGCCCGTCTCGAATGTGTGAAACGCCGACGACCTGCCCTTGGTTGTTTATATCTCGCGGGTCGCTGCCGTTGTTGTCCAAATCGCCGATTTCCACGGGATACGCGCCGGCCCAGTAGCTGGCCTGACCCACTATCGGTATTCCGACCATTCCGACGATTGTCCCGCTGTCGTTCACCGCACGGGCTACAGTCGGTTTGGTCCCGACCGTGCCAAGTTGGATCGGTGGCGCCTGTCGCCGCCACATGACGGCGTTACCGCCGGTGTAATACGTAGTGCCCGACCAGCCGACCACGTCTCCCTCATTGTTGATAGAGAAAGCCCGGCTCGCTGTTTGGCCCGGCAACGGCGGGAGAACATTCATCTGTCCGTCCCAGATAAGCGCACTGTGGTTGGTGTAGCCGGCGATCACTCCCGCATCGTTGATGTCACGAGCCGTGCTGAACGAGCTGCCCGCCGGGATTCCAAGGTCGGACATGACGCCGGCCGGTGAATTAGGCGTCCACAGGAATGCGTGGGAGTTGCCATCGGCTGCCGGCGAGTCGCCGACTACTTGCCCGCGCTCGTTGATGCCGTGGGCGTACGCCTCGCCGAATCCACCGAGCGTTCCGAGATCGGTGAGCTGGTAACCGCTCAATAAGCAACGTGATTCCAGTGGTTCGGCAAACAAGCGGGTTTTCGTTTGGGCCGCGAGTCGATTCTTCATGTGAGGGCCTCCACGGTCGGGTCGTTACTTCGTTTTCGGACGATTCTCCCACATTTCCTTGGTCAGTACACAACGAAATCCGACGTGCGACATGCCGGTGTCGGCGCTGGAACCCTGGCGGGCACTCGGACGATAGCGGCCACAGTACGAGTCGTGGCAAAGGAAGGAGCCGCCGCGCTGGCTTCGAGATGGCGCATAAGGATGCCGCGGGTCGAAGCTTCGCAACGGACTCGGTGGATTGACAACGACGCCTGCCCCCTTCCGCCGCTTGTATAGCTCGGCATCGTAGAAATCAGCGCACCACTCCCAGACGTTGCCGGCCATGTCGTAGAGGCCATAACCATTGGGTTGAAAAGACTTCACGGGCGCCGTTCGTTCGAAGCCATCGGCGGCGAGATTCCGGTGCGGGAACTCGCCCTGCCAGGTGTTGGCGAAGATCTTGGACTCGCTCGGTTTCTCCTCACCCCAGACGTAAGGCTTGCCGTCGAGTCCGCCGCGGGCCGCGAGTTCCCATTCAGCCTCCGTCGGAAGCCTTCGACCGGCCCATCTGGCATACGCCATCGCGTCATCCCACGATACCTGGACGACGGGATAATCGTCTTTCCCTTCGATGCTGCTAGTCGGTCCTTCGGGATGGCGCCAATCAGCCCCCGGCACCCATTTCCACCATTGCGAAAAATCCCGCAAGTTGACGTCGCCGGTCGGTGGGGTGAAGACGAGTGAACCCGGCACCAACTTGTCCTTGTCCGGCGGCGGCGTTCCCGGTGGCGACTGTCGTAGGATCTCCTCGGCCGTCGGCGCCCTTTCGGCGGTGGTTGTGTAACCGGTTGCCTCGACGAAAGCGCGGAATTGCGCGTTGGTTACTTCGGTTTTCTCCATGAAGAAGCCGTCGACCCGAACGCGGTGGGCAGGCTTTTCATCGGGCCAACCTTCCTCGGCATCGGTGCCCATGGTGAACTCGCCGCCCGGGATCCAAACCGTACAGACGGGCACGTCTGGCAAATCTGGGTGCTTGTGTGACACATACACCCAGGCGTAGGTGAGACCAAAAGCCACAACTCCCATAAGGATGAAAATGCAAAGTGCAAAAATCGGCAGCAGCTTTTCTTTCCGCACAGGCATAGCTCCGCAGTCGCCTTGGATGGAGTAATTCGGGTATTCCGCTCAATCCTACCGTAGCGCTTTACTTATTGAAATGATACTGGCTTCTCTTCCTAACGCTTGTTAGAATTGAGGCACACAGTATCCATCGTGGCGCAGCAGCATGATTTCTCATCGACGGCACTTTGGGCGACGATCGTTTCTGAGGCGAAGCCGTATCCTCTTCGTGCTGACCGCGTACATCGGAACGGTGTTTGGGTTTCCAATCTATTCCGGCCCCACCGCCCAGCCGTGCCAGGGTCATTCGTGCAGCTGTGAAACGGAGCGAATCCGACTAGGAACCTGTTGTTGCTCGAAGCCGGCTGCAGCGGCATCGGGATGCTGCGGTAGCGATGCGCATGTCCACGTCGACGAATCGCAATGTGGTTCTTGTTGCACGTCGCCGGCGCCGACCGCCCCTTCGGACGATCGACGGAATGAGCCCGCCTCATCTTGGCGTTGGGTGAGCAGCATTAGCGTCATGCGCTGCCAAGGGATAAGCACGATTTGGTTAACGACGTCGGCCGTGCTGCCGCCTCCCGCGGTTGCTCAATGGTCGCCGGTCTTCAATTGCATTGACTGGCTCAAGTCGAGTCATTTGATTTCCTGCTTTCAATCGTTCGCCCCTCCCGACCCTCCCCCTCGTTCGGTGGTTTAGCGTTCTTTCCGAATTCAATCGTGATCATCCAGGATCGGCGTCCGCGTGAGGCGCGGCGGCGCTGCGCGTCCCTAACGAGTTTGCGCGATGCGGCGCGTCGTAATCGATTCATTTACACTCATCCAACGAGGAGTTTACCACTCATGAAGACGACCAAGTTCGTTGTTGCATCCGTTACGGCACTTACGATTTCCGCCACCGCACTGGCACATGAGCTTCCCTTCAAGGGAAGGACGGCACTCACCATAACCGGCTTCGACAACGGCGTCTTTACGTTCGACGTCAACGGCCGGATCACTCCGCTCCTGAAAGTTACCGGCTCGGGCAAGTTCATGGTGAACAACACCAACGGCGACTTTAGCGGCGGCATGACATTGATCGATCACCACGGCGATCAAGTGATTTTGACTTTCGATGCCGTCATGGACCGCGGCGGCGGATATCACGGGACCTTCAAGATCACCGGCGGCACCGGACATTGGATCGGACACGTCGGCGGCGGCAACATCAAGGGCACCGTGGGTGACGCCACGATTGGGATGAACTTCGACGGAGTCATCGATCACTAGTAGTGGCTCAAGAGTTAGGGTGCCCGCGGAGTCATAGCTCCGCGGGTACCCGTCTGCGCGAGGCAGTCTAAACATGAAAACGCGTCGTGGCTTTACCCTGATCGAGTTGCTGGTGGTCATCGCCATCATCGGCGTGCTGGTCGCCCTGCTCCTCCCGGCCGTGCAGAAGGTGCGCGAAACTGCCAACGTCATTCGATGCAAAAACAATCTCAAACAACTCGGACTCGCCCTGACCATGTATGTGGAAACGCACGATCGTTTTCCGCTCAGCAGCGACTTCGCCCTAAAGTTCGATGAGGCGTGGATCCACAAGATCAAACCGTATGTCGAGGGAACGACAAAGACATGGATTTGTCCCAACGATCCGCACGGTGACGCAAAGCTGGCCCACCTTTCCAAGGGATATCAGGGGACGAGTTACATTCTCAACGAATACTTGAACCCTGGTCCGGATTCGTGCCAAACACTGCGGCAGATGCGGTCGACGTCGCGAACGATCACCGTGTTCACGGCGTCGGACACGATGGGCACCAGCTGGCAAGCGGACCATGCCCACTGCCGAACCTGGTTCTCGCCGCAGCCGCCGGACGGACTCGCCTGGACGCGCATACTCAAGTCGGTGCAGCCCGACCGGTTTTTCGGCCAGCGCGGCGATGTCGTCGCTGATCCTAATCAACACGTGGGCGGCTATTCGAACTACCTTTTCGCCGACGGACACGTGGAGAACATCATGGCGTCGCAAATTCGGCAATGGGCCGACACATACGAAAACTTCGCCAAACCACAATAACGATTCGCGATAGGAGCAAACGAAATGAAGATATTCCGGAAACGGTTCCAAGTTCCACAGCACGGCCGGCAATCCGTAAGGCCAAGAGTGGAACACCTGGAAACCCGAAACCTCATGACGACCGTGATCAAATCCGCTCACTTGCACCTCCATCTGAATTTCGCCAACGGCCTATGGGGGCCTTTCCAAGTAGAGGACACGACCCATAATGTGACTTACAATCCGAAGGATGTGTTGATTTTCGTCGACCCCGCGCAAAAATCGACTCAGCCGTTCGGATGGAATTTCATCGGCGCCGGTGACGGGAATCCGTTTTGGCACATGGATTCAAGTTCATCGTCGCCGTTTGTGTCGCTTTCGGTTGCGACCGAGCACATTGCGGGCGGCACGTTCGATGTTTATCAGCCTAACGATCCGCGGGTGACCTTTGCGGGTGAGTGGATCACACTGGCTCTGGTTAAGGTCGAAGGCCCGGGCGAGGTCTCCAGTTGGCAAAACGGCCAACCTCCGAATGCCTGGTGGATGTCGAGCTTTGACGATGGCGCAACGCTGCCGTCCGTTTTCTACACGGAACCCGGCGGCCATACACACTTGAACTGGGGTTTCACCAAGACCGGAGTTTACAAAATCACTCTGGCGGCGTCGGCCTACTTTGGCGGCGAGCCAGAACCCGTTTACAGTGACGAAGTAACCTTGAAGTTCGGTGTTGAAACGGTCCGCCGGCCACCGAATCCGATACCCACGCCGCCAACTGTGCCGCACATGAATGTGGTTCAAACGAACGACAGCATTCCGATAACGATAGACGTATCTCGACCTGCGGACACGCCGGCTTCAAACGATGAGCCGCTCGGTGACTCCACGAATTACTTCGCTCACCACCGGTTCCAATACGACTCGGCGAATGATGTGTTTAGCCTTGAGCTGACGTTTTTACCTTGAGAATTCAATCCATGTCACGCCGAAGGCACCTGCGGTTCGTAGAAAGCCACCGTAAGACACGCCGTGGGATACGGTACATCTACAGGGAGACAGTTCCATGAGCCGGCTTGTTTGCAGCGCGACGATACTGGCAGCAATTGCATGGTGGAGCGGCGCCGCCACTTCAGCCACCGCGGACGACAAAAAGGGCGACGCCGTCGGCTGGGTGTCGCTGTTCAACGGCAAAGACCTGGCCGGGTGGAAGACTCACCCAGCCGACAAGGCCAAGTGGGAGGTGAAGGATGGCATTCTAAGAGGCACGGGACCAAAGGGGCATCTTTTTAGCGAACGTGGCGACTACGCTAATTTCCATTATCGCGTGGAAGCAAAAATCAATGACCGCGGCAATAGCGGTCAGTACTTCCGTGCACAGTTTGGACCGGCCTTCCCCAAGGGCTATGAAGCCCAGATCAACAGCACCGGCGGCGACCCAATCAAGACGGGCAGCCTCTATTTTCCCGATGTGAAGGAAGTGCTAATCAAAGAGCAGCTCGTGAAGCCGAACGAGTGGTTTACGCAGGAAGTCATCGCGAACGGCGATCACCTGACCGTGATACTGAACGGCAAAAAAACGGTGGAATACAAGGTGCCCGACATGAAATACCCCAAAGGGCATTTTGCGATTCAACAGCACGACCCCGGTTCGGTTATTGAGGTGCGCAAAATCGAGATCAAAGAACTTCCGAATGGGAAGTAAGGATCGGCTGGATTTCCGTGTCGCGGACACGCGATATATCTCTGTGGTGAGCTGATGAAAGACTACCACATTAATGTTTTCTACAGCGAAAGCGATGCACGTTACGTCGCCGACATCCCGGACCTCCAATGCTGCACTGCTTTCGGAAAGACGCCGGAAGAGGCGGTTCGGGAGGTCCAAGTTGCCAAGCGTGCATGGCTGAAAGTCGCGCGCGACGGGAAAAAACGCGTTCCCAAACCGCGATATCGCCCGGCAATTTATCAGGCAAGTCACTAGTTTCGCCTTTTGGGCTAGCAACATGCGAACATTCATTGCGGCCGCAATCAGTATTACTTGGATCACGACGCTGCTCGGTCAGGATGCGCCGAAGCCGCCGCCGCGCTCCGAGGCAGAACAAAAGGCAATGGCGGCTATTCGGAAGCTCGGCGGCTTGGCCATCGAAGTGGCACAGAACGACCCGCGCCTGGAAGTGTCCTACATTCAAAACGACGGCAAATTCTCCGACGAGCACCTCACACCATTGAAAGAGCTGAAGAATGTCATCTATCTGAATCTCCGCGCCCAACCGGTCACCGATTCGCAGTTGGCACACCTGAAGGATTTGACAACGCTTATTCGGTTACATCTCGAGAAGACCAAGATCACGGACAACGGACTGGAAAATCTCAAGGGATTGACCAATCTCGAATACTTGAATCTGTATGGGACCGAAATCACCGATACCGGCTTGCGCCACCTGGAGGGCATGAAGAAGCTCAAGAACTTATACCTCTTTCAAACCAAAGCGACCGACGCCGGCGTGGCCCGGCTCAAACAGGCTTTGCCACAAGTGGAGATAACGCGCGGCCTCAATCTGGAACCTCCCGCGGAAACAAAAAAGGACGACAAGCCAAAGAAGGACGACAAGAAAGACCCGTAATCGGAGTTGTTGAGAATGCGTGTTCAAGTCCGAGTCGCCCTGGCGCTGGTCCTTGCCTGTGCATCGTTCCTTGTCGCGGCTCGCGCCGATGAGACGCAACCGCGGCGCACCTTGACCGGACACGACGGCGACATCTTTTGTCTGGCCATTTCGCCGGATGGAAAGACGCTTGCCTCGTCGAGCCTCGATCGAACCATCAAACTGTGGGATATTGAGACGGGAAAGGAACTGCGGACGCTCAAAGGTCACAAGGATGAGGTGCCGTGGGTTGCCTTCTCGAAGGACGGGCGCTGGCTGGCGTCGGCCAGCCTGGACCGCACAGTGCGCATCTGGGATTCGGTCAGGGGAACGGAGCTCAAGGTTTTACAGGGGCACAAGGCCGGGGTTGGCTGTGTTGCTTTCTCCCCCGATGGGAAGTATTTGGCATCCGCGAGCACCGACAAAACGGCCAAGCTTTGGGATACATCGACATGGCAAGAAGTTCAAACCTTGCGCGGACACCTCAAACACGTGACCACTGTCGCGTTTTCCCCGGACAGTCGGACACTAGCCACGGGTGGTTATGACGATACGATTCGGCTTTGGAACGTCGGCGCCGGCGAGGAAACTCAGGCTCCTCCGCGGACATACACGCTGGATTAACGCCTTGCTCTTCTCGCCGGACGGTCGGCAGCTCGCATCCGGAAGCCGCGACGGGACGATCAAGCTCTGGGATCCAGCCACAGGCAAAGAAACGGCGACTCTAAAAGGCGCCACGATCAATGTGAACAGCCTCGACCTCTCTCCGGACGGCCGCCTCGTCGCCTCGGCGTGCAACGATCGCGCCCTCAAGCTCTGGGACATCGCCACCGGCACGGAACTCAAGGAAATCAAGGGACATGCGCGAGACGTCAACACGGTGTTATTCGCGCGCGACGGAAAGACGCTCTACTCCGCCGGCGGGGACAAAATCGTGAAGGAATGGGACATGTCCGCCTTGAAGCCCGCCGCGAAACGTTGAATCACGGCATTGCCTGTACCCGTGGGCGTTTCTATCATGCTGAGGAACACGGAGGACGGATTCGATGGTATTACGATCTCGGACGAAAAAGGCGCGGCAGAGCAAGTTTCGCCGCTGCCCGAAATGCCATAAGCAAGTCCGCATTCATCAGAAACGTTGCCGAACCTGCCATCAAGTCTTGGTGAAGTGACGGCCTTGCGTCTGAGCCGGTTTTCGATCACAATCGCATTCACTCAACCACACGGGAACTGTAAGGATCTGGTCCCATGGAAAACCCGGAAGGATCGGCGGGTGATGTGTTCTGGCCGGACGGCCGGTTGCGAATGGACTTGCTAGACGGCGGCGCCGTCACCGCGCTTCAGGCGGCCATCCGCCTCGCTTCAGAAACCCATTGGGATCGCGTCCGCAGCCCGCATGTCTTCATGGGACTTCTGGCGGCACCGGATTCCGCCGTATCGGCCTGGGGCCGGCGGCTCGGCTATTCCCTCCCGAAACTACTGGAGCAATTCCAAGAACTCTTCGATCAGCGCGAAGCCGAGTGGAAGACCGTCTATCTCAACCGCGAGTTCCTCTCCGACAACGCTATTCGTTTACTGCGGGATGCACATGCTCGCGCCGCTGACCAGGATCGGGGCCAGGTGAGTTGCATGGACATCCTGATTAGTTTGCTCACCGCGCCAAAGGGTGTTATCACCGGATGTTTCGAGCATATCGGCCTCACCGCCGCCAAGCTCACCGAATGGGCCGTCTTGGCTGAACAGCATAGCGGGAACGCTCGGTAAAGTCAGCCCAGACCACAAAGTTCATCTCACCGGAGTCGTCTCTCTATTTCCGCATGGTTCCGGCCTCTGTCTCACACGCTGCACTAGAGCGCCCTCATGTGACCGGATTAGAATTTGCAATGTGGTAGCTGGCAGCCCTGTGCCCTCCCGGAGTCACGCCGTGCGGACGCCATCGTTGAGCATTTGGATAATGGCATTTCTCGTCGGAACGAGCACTCCGGGCTGCCGTAATTGTTGTCCGCCGCCACCTCCGCCGAATGACATTGCCGCGGCATATCCGCCGCGCCCGCTGCTCGGGTACACACCGCCGCATCGGCTAACGCCGACCGATGTGGCGCCCATCGGCGCCACCCAGGCACAGGCACCGATGCCGCCCCAACCGCCCAGTGCTATTCGTTCACAGGGCTTAGAATCGGGACCGGCGGCGAGTTCACAGCCGGATGCCCGCTTAATGCCGCCCGAGCCCTCCCGTGCTCCCGTGTCCGATCCGGTCAAGCCGGCGACCAGTGAAGAGCGTCAAGCGACACCGGCGCCGGCGGCGGCGGCGCCTTATGACAAGATGCCGTCAATGCCGGTCGGTATTCCGCAATTCGCCGGAGTGAAGGACCGGGTTTCCGCCGGACTCAAGCCGATGTTGGATGGGCTTGATTGGCTCAAATCATCTGGGTACCGCACGGTGCTCCACATCCGTTCTCCGGGCTCGGACGACAGCGCCGACCGCCGAGAGATCGAAAAACGTGGAATGGAGTACCGGAGTCTGGAACTGTCGCCGCAGACGCTAACGCCCGATCTATTGGACCAATTCAGGCGGCAGGTCACCGATACCGCTTCGTTTCCGCTGTTTGTGTATGACAAAAACGGCACCCTCGCCGGTAGCGTGTGGTATCTTCATTTCCGCGTCGACGAACGTCTTTCCGATGAAGCAGCTCGAACTCAGGCGGGACGACTCGGACTGAAAGAAGCGACGTCGGACGAGGAGCGGGCGATGTGGCTCGCCATACAGAAATATCTCAGCTCTCAAGCCCTGCCCAACGGCAAGTAACGATTCCGCACGACGGCATACGGCTGGACGCATATCATTTCCGAAGAGACCGCGTACCACGGAGAAGTCTTCGCGAAATGTCTCACAATCATTCCCATCCGTCGTTAGGTAAGTCCACGCCGATGGCGCCGCCGCTCTATCAGGCGTCGGTATACTCGCTCGCCGATTTGGACTCGCTGGATGCGATTCTTAACGACGGCGAACCGGGGTTCATTTATGCCCGCGACGCCCATCCGAATGCCGAGCAGCTTGCGTCGGAATTGAAAGCCGTCGAAGCCGGCGACTGGGCAGTGGTTTGCGGTTCGGGCATGGCCGCCATCAGCGCCTGCGTCTTGACCCACGCCGCTCAGGGAGATCACATCGTTGCCAGCGATCGCCTTTATGGCCGGACCACGATGCTGTTCACGGACGAGCTAACGCGCCTTGGCATCGAAACCACCTACGTAGACTGCACCGACTTGACGGCGGTCGAAAAAGCACTTGGCATCAAGCCACGTTTGTTCGTGGCGGAAACAAGTTCCAATCCTCTTCTGCGGATGAGCGACATACCGGCCCTCGCAAAGGTGGCCCATGATCGCGGGTGCCCGCTACTGGTCGACAATACCTTCGCCACGCCGGTGTTGTGCAAACCCCTGCTTTTCGGCGCCGACCTCGTGATGGAGAGCCTCGGGAAACTCATCGGCGGCCATAGCGACATTACCCTTGGCGTCGTGTGTGGAAAGGGTGGGAACCCACAACGGATGATGAAGGCCGCAACCACCTGGGGGTTGATGGCCGGTCCGTTTGACTGTTGGCTTGCCGTCAGGAGTCTGCCCACATTGGACTTGCGCGTACGCCAATCGAGCAGCAACGCGGCAGCCCTGGCGGATTGGTTGCCGTCGCAACCGGGAGTGCGGCGCGTAATTTATCCGGGGCGTGTCGATCATCCCGATCACGAAATAGCTAAGAGAATCTTGGCCGATGGCTTCGGAAACATGCTCTGTTTCGAACTGACCGAAGGACGCGCTGCCGTCAATCGCTTTTTTCGCTCGGCGAAAGCCATACCATTCAGCCCGTCACTTGGCCACACTACCACCACGGCAAGTCATCCGAGTTGCACCTCGCATCGATACCTTTCCGGCGCGGAGAAAGCTCGCCAAGGGATTACCGATGGTCTGATCCGCCTCTCAGTCGGAATTGAAAACCTGTCTCAAATGAAGGCTGAGATTCGGCGAGGTTTAACCTAGCTCCGGGCGGAAAACAAAAAGACACGCCCCTGTTCCTGGCGGCGTGTCCTTCGTGTGAGCGGCGATGCACGGCCTCTAGTATTCCGAATCCTCTTCTCCGCGACCCGGTGGGTATGGCCCGGGAACGGAATCGTTCCAGCCCCATAATTCCCTCGTCCAAAACCTACCTGCCGCTCAAGTTCGAGTCACCGGATGAGGAAATTAATTAGAGATTTGTGAGAAGCAATTGTTGGACCGTTCTGATTCTATTTGACGCTAACGCGTTAAGGCGACACAAAACGCATCTGAACCAGGTGGAAATCCCTTTGACGTTGGTTAGATTCACTTCATATGTTTCCCCTAATATGCGTGCGCAAGTATGGCGATTATGATCGGCAACGTTGTGTGAGTTTTATGATCCTACCAACGAAAAAGGGGCACGCCCCCTCGGTGGTGTGAAGGCGTGCCCTACGACCCTGACAAAGCAGGGGGTTTCTTTACTATTCCGCGGCCGTTGCGGTGCGACCGGCGCGCGCCGACCTAATTCGGTACCCCACCAGCGCCACGACGCCGATGGCGAGCAAAGTTGCACTCGCGGGCTCTGGAACTACTCCACTGCTGCTAAAGCTCGTCGAAAAGTCACTCAGAAACGTGAGCGACCCAGGATCGCCCCCGCCGACAAGGGAGATGTCCTTATTAATCGTGATCGACGAAAGCGGGCCCGTGAGCTTCCCGTAGGCATGATTCTGCGGAATCAGCGTCGATACCAGCAGCCCGTTCGGAACAGCCGTTAAGGCGCCGCCGATCGTGGCACTGCCTGCGCCGTAAGCCGCCGCGGTAAAACTCATTCCAGCGCCGGTGATAAAGCTCGTCGCGGACGTAACCGTAAAAGTGAAATGGGTTTCTTGCTGCTGCCCCATGCCAACCACAAACTGCGACGGACTTTGAAACATCAGCCCCGGCGCCCCATTAAACATCATTGGAACCACGGCCACCAGTTTCGGGTCGACCGAATGGCCACCTAGGAAGCCGACCGAGCTGAAGTTCCCGAAGTTCGAGAAAACTAAGTCGTTTACCTTGAGGGACATGCCTTTGAGCAGGTCGTCCAGCGTGAGGACGGGTCCGGCATAAGTACGCGGAACCGCGACAAGCAACAACGTCGCGATGGCGAATATCTTGGTAAGCTTTGGAACCACGAGTCCACTCCTCCAGGATGCGATCCACCAACCGATTTGAGGGCGATTTCACCGCATCGCATACCTGCGGTCGCGCACTCCTTGCGAATTATGAGACGTTAATGAAGGCAGCACATTAGAGGCCAAAAAAGCAAGAAAATATCGCGGCAGTCCTGCGTCTCGGAATGATGGAAATCGGTGACAAATGCGTAACTATCTGTGAAATACCAGCTAACGTCAAACGACTACGTGATGTCCTGGAAACTAATCGGAACGGACTTAGATTTTAAATCTCTTAGAGGGATTGCATAGATTGCCGTTTCGCGCGAGCTGCTAGCACAATGTTTCTCGAACCAGCCCTTGCTTAACACTCTGTAAGCTTGCCGAATCTTGAAGTTAACGTTGGATTCCGACAGCGAGAAACCCGGTTTCTCGGAAGAAACCGGGTTTCTTGGACGGACACAACGGCTGACCGAATGGATGCCTGCCGACGGGCTGATTTCACTCCAGAAAAATCCTTGCAATTGACCCTGGCTCCGATTAGCATCGGGCGTTACGGAGCATTCCAAGTCAGCACGTCGAGCACATCACACGTCGAATGCTCCTCGACCAATCGGTGTTCGCCCGGAGGGGATGCACATGTTTCGCATTATCCCATCGGCACGTCGCGCCTCGGTCCTGCGCAGGCCATCGAGACGCACCTCGCTAAAGGTTGAACATCTAGAAACGCGGACGCTACTTTCCGCGTCACTGGGCCAGAACATCCTTGCGAAACCCGCGTGGCACTTCGGTCCGACCGCGATCCACAACTCGACGCCGGTCGGTTACACACCGGAGCAAATCCGAGATGCCTACGGGTTCGACGAAATCGCATTCAACAATGAAACGGTGGTCGGCGACGGCGCCGGTCAAACGATTGCGATCGTGGTCGCCTACAGCAATCCAAGAATTGAAAGCGATCTGAACGTCTTCAGTAAGACGTTTGGCCTCCCCGACGCGAAGCTGGAGCGTGTAAGCCAGACGAAAAACGGGCGCCTGCCGGCAACCGATCCGGGCTGGGCATTGGAAACAGCGCTCGACGTTCAGTGGGCACACGCCATCGCACCGAAGGCCGATCTATTGCTCGTCGAGGCGTATTCCGCCAGTTTCGACGACATGTTCGCGGCCGTCGATTACGCCCGAAAACAACCCGGCGTATCCGTGGTTTCCATGAGTTGGGGCGCCTACGAGTTCTTCGGCGAAACGTTGTACGATAGTTACTTCACGACGCCGGCCGGCCACACAGGTGTCACCTTCGTCGCCGCATCGGGTGACAGCGGCGGTATTACGAATTATCCGTCCGCGTCGCCGAATGTGGTCTCGGTCGGCGGCACCAGCTTACGACTCGATGCCAATGGTTCGCGGACGGATGAGTTCGGCTGGTACGGCAGCGACGGCGGTGTGAGCCAATTCGTGCGGAAGCCGTCGTACCAGAAAGGAGTGAACCCGGCTGGTGTCTTCCGGACGACGCCCGACGTGTCCTACAACGCAAGCATGGTCTACGGCGTGGCCGTCTATAACACCGTCCCCATCGACGGTCAGACCGGGTGGTTTGAATTGGGCGGCACCAGCGCCGGTGCGCCGCAGTGGGCCGGTTTGTTAGCGATCGTGAACCAGGGTCGGGCACTCGCGGGATTGTCGTCACTCGACGGCCGAACGCAGACACTTCCCGCAATCTATAAACTGCCCAATAGCGCGTTCCTCGACGTATCGCAAGGCGTATCGGGCCTGGACAACCACCGGGCGGGTCCGGGCTACGACCTGGTCACCGGCCGCGGCAGTCCGAATTCTCAATTTGTCGTGCAGGGCCTCGTCAATGTCGGCGCGAACGGCGGCATCCTTCCGTCGGTTGGGCCGACGCAGCAGACGGAAACCAAACCGGGAAGCGTCGATGGCGACAAGCCGCGAGCACGTGCGGCCACAAACGGAAACCTCGCATTCCTTCAAGCCCTCGTCAGTGCGATCAGTCGCCGCCTAGAGACACCAACCTTCGACACTCAAAGGGAAACCCCTCGTCGGACACCGGCTGCGCCCCAAATCCCTGTGGAGCTAACCGCATCAACGTCCGCGCGAACCCATCGTGCGACACAAGGCTACAAGACAGCGGGCGGCGAGGAAGCACCGTATTGGATGGAGAAGATCGAAGAGTCCGACACACCGGATACAACGCCGCAACACAAACGAAAAATCGAAACGCCGGACGCATCCCCAACGTCGACGCCCGAAGTCGTGCCAGCTAATGGTGCGATGGAGTCGAACACCGACCGCGGTGCGCCAGGCCGCCTGTTGGAATCGCCTACTCCGGTGCAAGACGACGAAGGCCTCTCAGTCCGCTTGTCGTCTGCGATGGTCGCGTTGGCTGCGGTGTTAGGCGGATTCGCTGGCGCCCACCTTATCCAAACCGCACGTGGGAAGCGGCCCTTCCTCGGAATTCCGTGGCTGACGCAGCCGCGCTGCAAGTAAACGAAAAGGTCCACGGGCGAGTGCCCGTGGACCTCTTGTTCTAAACCATAGCAAACACGTCTTAGAATCGCAGTTCCAAGCCAAAGCTCACGCCTTGCGCCCAGAAGTCCGATGAGTTGAAGTTGAACGCCGGCCGAGCCGCGCCCTCAAGCGTGCCGGGCGGAAGCTGCGTCGGATTGATCACCAAATCGATCTGGTCGCCAGGGCGAACCACGTCGCTCCAGTAGATGAGGTTGTAACCGACCGTAGCGCGAATGTTGCATGTCACTTGATAGCCGATTCTCAGCCCGACTTCCGGGACGACGGCGAACTCGTTACGGGAGTACGATCCGATGTTGGTCGGCAGTGCAAGCAGGCCGCCGACGAATTCCTCCGACGGGGTGCCCGGGACCGTGATGACGGTACTGCCATTGATCTGCACGCGCTGTCGGGTCACACCTAGTGCGACGTTTCCGAGCAGGCGAACCGACAGGTTGTTGACCCAGAATTCCGCCGACGCGCCGATCACGCCGCCGTGGAAGTCGTTCTGAGTTTCAAATCGGTCGGTGAGAGCAAAAGTGGTTCCCGGCGGCACCAAGCCTTGCGGATCGATGCTGACCAGAGTTTCGAAAACGGTTAGTTCTTCTTCAAGGCGGAGATAACGGTAACCGTAGACTAGGTCGAATCGGTAGCAGCAGTCGCAGCAGACGTTGTGAATCGCGTTGATGCCGGCGCCGAGGAAGTTAGTCGTCGTAGCGGACACGGATTTGGATCCCGACAAAAGACCCGGGAACGCATCCAACTGCGCGTCTTGCTGGTTCGTCTGCGTGTTGAAGAACGGACGAGCCAGAATAGTCGACCCGTCAGACGCTATTTGAAAGCTGCGGCCGTCATCTTCGAGATAGAAGATGTAAGCTTCGAGGCCGAACGTGCGGCAATCATTCAGCCACCCACCCACGGTGAGATAACCGCCGGATCGCGGATTCTCTTCCTCGCTATCACCCGGGAATAGAATGATGGTGCCTGGCTGTCCCAGCACACCGGCCTGCGGCCGCGGCGTACCTACGGGGCTCGTGGTGATCAGTGGCGGAATCGGGGCGCTCTTCAGCCACCACAAGAGATAGTCGGCCTGCACCCAATACTTCCCTTCTGGACCGCACCCCGGATCACAGCACGGCGTGCACGGCACGCACGGTTGGCAGTTGTCGGTGCCGCAGCACGAGCCGTCCTTCGAGGTCACGACGGGCTTCCCGGTGTCGCCCGGCTTCACTCCTTCAGCGGACTTCGCAGCCGGCTGATCGCTGGCCTTGGCCGCGCCGGGTTGGTCTTGCAATTCCGTCATCCCCACGATGGCGGGGGACTTCGGTGTCGACGCGCCAAAATCGGCGGTGATGACCCGGTGGGAGTCGCCGCGTTGCGTTTTCCACTCGACTCCCCGGGGGCTTTGACCTACGGCCGCGCCACTAACCGTCAACAGCGCGAGCACGCCTCCGATAAAACGCCTGTCCATTTCTTCCTCCGTGATGTGGGAAGGCTTACGCCATACCTATTCCATTCGTCATCCTGACTCGCGGACGAAACCCATTCACCCAGCTTGCGCCGAGTGTCTATTTAGCTGAATATTTCGGTTGCAACGAACGTGAAACTGAAAAGAATCCACGCGAGTCGGTCCTATGGAGGACATAAGGGAAGTGGACTGTATGGGAGAAGTGAGAGAAAACGAAAACGCCCACACCAGGATGGGCAAAAGCAAGAAATCCGAGGAAAACCCTCAATTAGACAGAAGCAGGCGCCGTCTCGAAGTACACGCGCTATCCGAATTAGCGATGCTTACTTCGGATAGCACGTGTGTATCGTGCAATTTTCTAGCCGCCAGATACGGTATCCTCATCCACGGCGCTGGCGAGGAACGAAGCGATTCCGATCTTCTTGGAGCTTGGCTTCGCCGCCATCCCGGCCGTCACTGTCGTGGTCCGTGCGGAGCCAATTGTGACACCTGGGGCCGGCGCCATGTTGTCGCCGTTCAGGTCGACTTCCGTCGAACTCCCCTGCCCCGCCGACCTCGACCCGTCACCCGAATTGGTAGCGCGGATGATAATGCCCAAGAGGTTGCTGCGTCCGGCAGCAACGTTTACACCTGCGTTGGACCCCATGCCGAACGGGAAGTACTGCGATAGGAGACTCGCATCCGGATTGGCCGGATTGAAGAGTCCGTTGGCGATATCGGCGCCGGTCACAACCTTGACGTGCGGGTTACCGCTGGACGCGCCGGTGACGATGTCGGCGAAACCGTCGTTGTTCACATCGGCCGATGCGACGTTGGCGCCGACGTTGAAGTTCATACCGTAGGCGAACCACTGCGTGATCAGGTTCGCTTCAGGATTAACGTTGAAGTTGCCCGTGGCGATGGCTTCGCCGTCGTAAATCTTCACGTGCGGATTACCGATGCTGGCGCCGGTAATCAAGTCGGCGAAGTCGTCGCCGTCGACATCGCCGACGGCTATGTTCGATCCGACATTGAATTGCAAGGCATACGGGAAGAACGACGCCAAGGCACTGGCATCGGGATTCCCCGGATTGAAGGTGCCCTGAGCAATGTCCTGTCCGTCGAAGACTTTGACGTGCGGGTTGCCGGCCGCGGCCCCGGTGACGAGATCCGGGAAGAAGTCGCCGTTAATGTCGCCGACCGCCAACTTCACGCCGCCATTGAATCCGCCGTTGAAGGCGAAGAAACTCGTAATGACGTTCGCCGGGTTTCGACCGCTGAAGACCTTGACTTCCGGACCTGCGCCGGCGCCTGGGGCCGTGATGATGTCGGCAAAGCCGTCGTTGTTCAGGTCGCCCGATGCGACGTACAAGCCGCTGGACAGGTTCCCGGCATATGCGAGGAAACTGTACAGTTCGAGGCCCGTGGCACCATCGAACACTTTGACGTGCGGGCCGCCACCGGCTCCCGGAACGGTAATGATGTCCGAGATGCCGTCACGGTTAACGTCACCCGTCGCCACGCGAACGCCACCGGTGAAGGTTCCGGAATAAGCGAGGAAACTGATAATCGACGACGCATCGGCCGCATCCGCGATTTGTACCGTCGGCGCGCCCGGTTCTCGGCCGCTGACCGCGTAGCCTAGGCCAAGGGGCTGCCACAACGACCAGAGCGGCGGCGGCGGATTTCCCATGACGTCGTCGATATTGGACGACGACAGGAAGATGCCCTTGGAGGGGTCGATGCCGCGCTCGCCGAAGTTGTATCCGGTGCCGTTCAAGCAGCGGTTGATAACGATGCCGCCGACCGTGTCCTGCCCTGCCGTGCCGCCCAATGAGCCGACGGACACGATTCCTTGAATGAAGTCCGGCGGTTGCGTCTCGGTGATCGTGTAGGTGCCGAATCGGAGATTGCAGAACTGATACACGCCGTTGGCGTCGGTCGTCGTCTGGATGAAGACCGGATCGCCCAAGTTGTCGGTCCCGCTCAGTGTCATGACGACCCCGGGGATTCGAATTTCACCGGGATCGACGACGCCGTTGTTGTTGCTGTCGACGTACACGATGCCGGAGAGACATACAGGTTCGTACTCGCCAAAGTTGAAGTTAATACCCACGGCATCTTCTGGGACGACAATGTTCGAGAAGACATCTTGGCCGACGGTTCCTGAGGGAACGCCGTTGACCGTGCCGAGGCTTTCCGGACCGTCGAGCTTGCCGGCGGGCTGCGTTTCACGAATCGTGTAGGTGCCGTCGGGCAAATCGCTGAAGCTGTATTCGCCGTTAGGACCGGTTAACTGGACCTGATTGATGATCTCGCCATCGGTGCCGAGTCCGGTCAGCGTGATGGTCGCGCCGGGAACCCGTGGGTCACTCGGAGTTAAGCCCCCGCTATTGTCGCAGTCACAGTAGACGACTCCTGACAGGATGGCTTCGTCGATCGGGTCGCCTTGGAAGATGTAGCCGCCGTCGCGATTGTGATTGTTGTTGCCTGGACCACCGGTGGTGAAGGTAATAATGCCGACACTTCCCACGAGCACGATGTTGGAATCTCGGATGAATCCGTTGGGACTCGGATCGTTAAAGGGGATAGTCGGCGTCAGCGTCGCCAACGCCGGCTGCGTGTTATCGATGCGAAGTTGGTAGTTCGTGTTGTATTGAAGCGGAACGTTGTACTGCTCGCTGAGCGTCGACGTGCCGCTGGCGGAGCTGAAGTAATAGTTCCCGTTGGCGTCGGTCGTCGCGGTTGCGATCAGGTTCACGCCGGCTGCATCGTACAGGCCGATGACGACGTTTGGCAGGTTCGGCTCGCCGGGGTCTTGAATACCGTCTTCATCGGAGTCGCGCCAAATGCGATTGCCGAGTTCAATCGGCGCTTGGCCCGGAAGGACCACCAGATCACCAATACCCGCGGCCTTGCCGAAGAAGCTCGGGCTAATTTGGCTATAGAGTAAGAACGACTTGTCGTTATTCCCGACTTCGTTGTTGAACCAACGGACTCCGCCGCGCAGCGGCGCTTGCGCGTTTCGCAGAGCGTTATAGACGGTGACCACAACGTCCGGGAAACCGGGAATCTGCAGGACGCCGCCGAGGGATACTTCGTCGTGCGTGTGAGCCAGGTAGTTGTCTTGGAAGTAGTATTCGCCGTCACCGGGGCCTTCGCCCGTGTCCTGCGGAGCGCCGCCTTCGCCGTTGGGTCCGCGTCCGTTGTCCTCAAGCGTCCATCCGGAGTTGAAATTGCCCGGCGTATTGATAAATGCCCGCAAGGTATCGCCGCCCGCCATGCCGAACTGGTAGAACTCCGGCTGAGTCGGATCTTCCGGCGCCAGATTGCCGGTTTGATGTCCCAACCGGTCCATGATCCCCATGACCATGTTGCCGGAGGCATCGAACGTGATGCCGCTGAGAATGGGTTGAGGATAAATGACGAATCCTTCGTCGCCGCCGTTGGTCGTCAGGTTCGTATATTGCGGTACCCATGCATTCCAGAGTGCGGATGCGCCCCCGGCGGCCACCGGGTAAACTTCCAGCCGTGAGTAATTGAGCTGGAACTGGAATATCGGCGCCGCACCGAAGGTGAGCGATGTCGGGTCGACTTGATAGACATACGCCCACAGGTCATCAGGGTTCTGCGTGCTCTCCGCCGAATTCACCAAACCGACGTATAGTTGTCCGCGGTAATACGTCACGGCGAACGGCCGAACATCGCTCCCGTCTTTGCCGCCGGTCGAGTTCGGCACACTTTCTAGAGGCACTTGTACCGTTCGAATGTTGGCGATGGTCGGCGGCACGTCAAGCGGAATCTCGTACAGGGTTCGATTCGCCAGGTTCATTACATACAGGCGTTTACCATCTTCCGAAACATCCAGGCCGCCGAACGCGATCTTGCCGACTGCCTCCCAAGTCGCGTTGAAGTTATCGGTCAAGTAATCGTTGGTGTCGTGTGGGTTTGTGCCCGTCGTTCCCGCGCCAAAGATGGCGTTCAAATCCGCAAACAACGAGGCCGAGTTGCCGGTCGTCGGTGTTTGATAAATGGCGCCGGTGCCGTTCGGACCGAATCCGGCGTGCCGTTTCATGAACGACGCGGCGTACAGGGTCTGGGAGTTCCGATTGAATCCAAGGCCCCACGTGGTGCCAATCTGATTCGCCGGGATTTCCAGTGTGTACGTAAGTGGCTGCGACACGTTGAACGGACTCGTGTCGGCGTCTTCCGATCCGGCCGAGTACGGAAAGCTCCGCAGGACCGTGAGGTGCCTTGTTGGGTCCGTTGATTTGATCTCCGAAAACGTAACGGCTCGTGGCAAGGTCCGGATTGTTGGGGCTGTAGTCGAGTGGGTTGTTGATGGCGAAGTCGATGTTCGATGAATTGCCGTCGGGAACAAATTGCACGTTGGTGTCTGAATCCGGACCGTGGGGGCTGGGAAGGTACCCGGCAGGAAGCCCCGTGAACTCGATACGATACGGACCACTTCCGAGGGCGTTCAATATGTAGGTGCCGTTGGCCGTCGCCGTCGCCGTGCCCCGCACGATATTCGCGGCGTCGTAGGCCGTAATTGTCGTTCCGCCGACGCCTTTGTCCACCGCCACGCCGACCGTCCCTAACCCTTCATTGTTGATGGTCAAGTTGGTATCGAGCGCCCCATTGCTGTTGAAATCCTGATAGACCAGGCCCGTGATGGTCCCCGCCGGCGTACAGCGATCTTCAAGTGTTTCCAAAAAGAGACGGCGGGCTTTGAGTTGATGGGCTCGGTTTACACTTCGTTTCCAGCGTCGGGCTGTTTTCGAGACGGACGGGAACTGCGGCATGGAGTGCTCCTTCGGAAATATCGATCAGTAACTACGCAAATCTTCGGGTGGTGGTGTCCGGAAGATTAGGGGGTTTACGGTTCAGAGAAACATGCTAATTGGAGTGGGCATCTCGCGTCAAGCATATTGTTGCTGGTTTCGACGTTTTGTATTGACATACGGGTGACAAAATACGACCTTCAATGTATTCAAATCGGTCATCACAGCACTTTCATTGAAAACGGCACAGGTCTATCGGGAAAGCAGAACCGCGAACAAGTGCACGCGGTGTGCCGAGTGAACGGTTTACGTCAAAAAATCTTGATATGCAAGTTCGTTGATTTAACGGAAATACCGGCGCGGAGTGTGGCGCTTAGAGATTGGCTGCATTCCCGTAGTTGCAAAAAACAATGGAATTCACCAGCCCGGAGCGCGAGCGACGGATGCATCGTCAATGCCGCCGCTCGCGCTCCGGGCTGGTAAGTACGGCACCAGCGCAGAAACGGGAAGCACCCTTAGAATTCCGTTCTTCTAAGGGCCCGGGCGCCGCTCTTCAGAGCCCACGCTGTCGCCGCCGCTCCGGCTAGAAGCCCGATGCCGGTGGCCAGCGCCGGCCAGACCAATGGAACCGATTCGGCGCCGAATGCCATGCGCAGGTGCCATGGGACGGACATAAGTGCGATGGTTACCAGCAAAAACATAAGGCTGACAATTAAATTGAGGGTGCCGCCGAAGCCGACGGCAATCTTGGACGGATCGGTTTCACGAAAGTTCGGCATCGAGGCGCCCAATCCGACGCTCAATCCGCTTAAGCCCAGTGCCAGGGTTGCTACGGTGAATGCATGTACGGCAACGATGAGTGCGGGGACTCCCAGCATCAGATCGCTGAAGATCACCAAAAACTCCGCGATAAGCAGCGCCCAGGTGCTGGCAAATGCGAACTTGCCCCACAACAGTCGTTCGCGCCGCATTGGCAAAAGGCCGAGTATCCAGAACTTTCTACCTTCCAGGCTTAAGAGCGGATAAATGAAGCGGCCGGTGTAAGCACAAAGCAGCAAGCCCGTCGCCGTTAGATTCATCAGGCTGATGGCGTTTTGAAATGAGCGGCCAAGTTCTTCCTGAAAAAATCGCCGCATGTTCGCGAAGTACAGGACCATAAGGCCGGTAAAAATCAGCACCTGTGCCCACTGGGCAGGGTCGCGCCGGAAGGTCCGGAAATCCTTGATGATCAGTAACCGGGTTTGCGGACTGAACCATCCCAACAAGGCGGCCAATACCCGATCGAGCCAGGCGCCGCCGTATCGCCGCCGCATCGATCCTCCCGCCGCCAGGCGGTCGTAACCGCGGCGATAAAGCCGCGACGCCGTCCAGGTGATGACAAGATAGAGGAACAGCCCATTCCCCCAGATAAGCGTGAGGTAATAGAACGCACGCTCTTTGTCACCGCGCGCGGCCGCTTGAAGTCCGCGCGACAGCCAGTGGTTGGGCGATAGTGGCCCCTGTAGCGACGCGAGTTGTCCTAGCACCCGCTGCACGTAATCACGCTGCACGGCTTCGTGCCAGTTGTTTGGCCGCAGCTGGTACACCCAAATCGCCGAGACGGCGACGACGGCCAGTCCGGACACGACGAGCACGTGTCGGCGATGCCGCGGAAGGAAATTGACAATCAATAGGCAAAAAAGAGCGCCCAGTGACCCGGGAAGCAAAACAAAACCAACAAAATACAAGAACAACAAGCCGTAGTAGTACCAGGGAACGCCGTACGCGATGCCGTAGGCGACCAGCATCGGGCTGCTCAAGAGCAAGAACGCCCAGCTGCTGAACATCACGGCCCCGCGAAACTTGTGCGCGAATACCTGGTCAGCGCGTGCGGGTGTTGAAAGAAGAAACGACGTTTCCGCCGCCGAAAACAGGCTGCTGTACAAGATGATGCCGCATGAAAACAGCAGGAGCACGGTGAGCGCCAAGAACATCAAATCGAAGACCGCCCCGATGATCCCACCCGTGAGCGGAACGTTGATTCGATTGAGGTACGAAAATGCCTCCGCGCTGAGGCCGTAGATCGCGCCCCAAATCAGCGCACAGCACACCACGATGAGAATGACGCGGAGCCGCGAGCTGTGGAGTGATTGCTGCAGCGTATTCGTGAGCAACCGCCGCCGCAGTGCACCAAAGACCGTCGCCTGGCGGATCGCAACCGGACGCGCTTCGGTTCGAAGGACATCGTTCATTCGGGTCCCAATTTCGCTTGTCCGTTATTCTCAGGGGATTCAGCGGTAATCTTGAGAAACACTTCCTCCAGCGAGCCGTTGAGAGCGGCCGAGGATCGCAGGGCATCAAGGGAACCACAGATGACCAGTCGGCCACGGTCGACAATTCCGATCCGATCGGCCAACTCCTGGGCAACGTCGAGCGAATGAGTCGACAGAAAGACGGTCATGCCACGCATGACTTGAGTAGTGAGTAAATCCTTGAGGAGGCGAATGCTGCGGGGATCCAGTCCCACGGTCGGCTCGTCCACGATCAAGAGTTGTGGATCATGCAAAAGGGCCGCAGCAAACACGGTTCGTTGTCGCATCCCGTGCGAGTACTGCTCGGTCAAATCGTCAACGAACTCGCCAAGACCAAAGGTGTCGATCATTTCCGCCATTCGGTCTGCACCCAGGCCCCTCGGCATGGCGTACATGTCGGCAATGAACTGAAGGAACTCTCGACCGGTAAGTTTTTCATACAGAAACGGCTGATCGGGCACGTAGCTGATGAGTTGTCGTGCGCGATCACCGTCGGTACTCATGTCCATGCCGGCGATCCGAATAGTGCCAGCGTTGGGAAAAAGCAGGCCGCACATCAGCTTGATGGTGGTGGTTTTGCCCGCGCCGTTCGGGCCGAGGAATGCGAACAGCTCCCCGGCTTCCACCTGCAACGACAACGCATCGACGGCCAGCTTGTCGCCGTAGCGCTTCGTCACTTCATGAAGTTCAATCATCATGCGGGTATTAAGAATCTCGATTGAGGATGACCGTTTGCCTATCTTTCGTGACCTCTTGCCGTACCATCACGCCGTCTACCTCCCGAACCCAACCGATGGCTTCGACATCGTCGGCGGTATACCTGATCGAAAAACAACGCACGCCGCCCTTCATTACGCTGGGCTTGTTGGGGCCCATTTGCAGCGGAATGTCGGGGAGCGCGGTGGGGGCCAGGACTTCGGCATCGACGTATTCTCGACTTGAGCCGGGAAGGAGTCGCTGGCTGATGGTCTCAAGTGGATCGAAGTACGGCATGCGCCAGCGTTGGCCGGCCGACAGCCCACGAATCTTGTTGAGCGGCTGAAACGGATTAAGAATGCTGCCGCGCGTCGGCACCTCAATGGGTGAAAGTGTCCAATCGATCAACGGCCCGCTATCCGCGCGCTGCCCGCGCACGGTGGCGGTTACCCGTGGAGTCAGACGACCATTCTCGACGCGGCCGGTAATTTGGCCGTCAACCTCGGCGACCTCGATTTCCAGGGCGGAGAGGGATTTGCGCACCCGCGCGTCTATTTCGAGAAGCTGCCCTTCTCGTGTCACTCGATACGAACAGGTGATTTCTTCATGCGGCGGAGTCGTCCGGAACATGTCCGGCCACAGTCGGTAAACGCTCGACAATTCAAAGGTGTCGTCCCCCGGCCGATAGGTGACGCGTGTTTGGGCGCTACCGCGATCCCGCCCATCGATATAAATGGTCCAGTGAATGAACTGTTCACTGGCTTCGTCGGCCAGGTCGATCACGAACGGTGGTGGCCCGCCGGGCCGGAGCCGAGGCCAGAGATCGCGCACGAACAACCAACTGGTTGCCGCCAGCCATAACACCAGGATCGTAATGACGTAAGGTCGCGCGGGCACAGCAAGAGTTCCTAATCCATTCCAGCGCAGTCCATTATCTGGTTTTTCTTCGAGAGACGCTACGTTCTGTGGCATAATCAACATAACGCAGAAACGCGATCGGTAAGTCTCTTACAAAATCGTCATTGCCCACCATGTCGCGTTGAGTTACACTCTTGTCATCCCCCAAAAAAGACGCGAAAGACAGGGGCGGCCGCCACCGTGAAGAAAACGTCTATACCCACCAGTTCCGAGCAGCGGGCCGCCGCCCTGGCGGTGTCACGCTATGGGGCGGAGCGCGCGCGGGTCGAGCAAGTGGTGAAAGAAGTGGCGGCGAAAAGAGCCCGCGGCGTCGACGCCGACTTGATCACGGCGTTGGTGGAGAGTTCGCTGCTTTCGCTATCTCAGGCTAACAGCATCCGCAATGAACTTGTCGGCGCATCCGGGGAGGCGCCTGCCACGGCTGTGCCGAATACCAACACTCCCTTGGCGGAATCCGGACAACCGCTGTCGCCGACTGCATCCGGGTTGTACCTGAAGTCACTCGGCAATTTCCGACTTCTACGGCGTTTGGGCCAGGGCGGCATGGGCTCCGTTTACCTCGCTTACGAAGAGGGCGCCAAGAGACAGGTCGCCATCAAAGTCCTTTCCGATCAGCTGTCGAGTAATCAGGCTTACGTTGAACGGTTCTATCGCGAAGCGAAGAGCGGTGGTCAGCTGGACCACCCGAATATCGTTCGCTTCATCTCCGCGGGCCAGGACAAGGCATCGGGGAAACACTACCTGGTTATGGAGTTTGTCGACGGTGAAAGCGCGCACGCCCTTTTGGAGCGCCATCGCCAGCTCCGGGTTGCGGATGCCGTGCACCTCATCCTCGACATCGCTCGTGGGCTCGAACATGCTCATTCTCGAAACATCATTCACCGAGACATAAAGCCGGACAACATTTTGATCACCAAATCCGGCGTGGCCAAGCTGGCAGATCTCGGGCTTGCCAAACGCCTGGACGAAGTCAGCAACCTGACCGGATTGCGCGTGGGCTTCGGCACCGTTGATTACATTCCTTACGAGCAATCGATGAGTGCAAAGCACGCCGACGCGCGCAGCGACATTTACGCGCTGGGCGCGACCTTGTACCACCTCATCACGGGTCAGGTTCCATTTCCCGCGACTAACTACCTCGAAGTCGCGGAGAAAAAACAGAAGGGTGTGTTTGCTCCGGCAAGTTCTCTTAACTCCGAAGCATCACCGGAGTTGGAGCGCATCCTTGCGAAAATGCTGGCGCGTAAGCCGGAGAACCGATATCAGATGGTGAGCGAGTTGATCGTCGACTTGGAACGATCCAATCTTGCCGCCGCTATACCGAGTTTCGCCGACCCGGAACGAATTTGGGAGGATCCGCTCGTTCGTTCGAGATTAGCGTCGCCGTCGCCGCCGACTCAGCTCGACGTTCAGACCCAAGCCAACCAGCAGGCCCTTCCCTCAGGAAACGGCAATGCCGATTCGTGGGTGCTTCGATTCCGCAACCGTGAAGGCCAGGTCACCAAGAAGAAGATGTCCACCCGTCAGATTTTGGATGCACTTCGTGAGCGGCGGGTCGGAACCCAAGTAGAAGCGTCGCGCAACCACCGCGGAGATTTCTATCCGTTGTCGACGTTTCCGGAATTCGCCGAGGCCGCCTCCGCGTCGCCGCAAACGGAAACCGCACTGCGCGATTCCGAGGTGATCGAGCAGCCGGCCTGCCCGAAGAGTTGGCCGTGGGGTTGGATCGCCGTGGGAACCGGGTTGACGGCGCTGGTGTCCGGTATCGTCGCATACATCTGGTACACTTCCTGATTTTCCGTTATCTAAGCGCACATGCCTTCCTCGAGTGCGTCCACGTCGCTTTCCATTACCAAAGGCCGCCTCTTCATTGGATTGGCGGCATTGCTTTGGAGCACGAGCGGCTTCTTTTCCAAAGTGCTGACGAAGGACACGTGCTTCCATCTCAATTCGCCGCCGGTGGACGCGATGTCGATGGCGTTCTATCGCGTCCTGTTCGCGGGCCTCGCGCTGCTGCCCACTCTCCGCCTCGTCGATCTCTCATTCCGTCCGTTGATGTTGCCGATGGTTGGTTGTTTCGCGCTCATGAACGTGCTTTTTGTCTCCGCGTTGACGCTGGGAACCGCGGCGAACGCCATACTGCTTCAGTACTCCGCGCCGTTGTGGATGTATTTAGCGAGCATCTGGTTGCTGGGCGAGCGCGCTGAACGGAAAAGTACGATTGCGTTATGCATCGGGCTAGTCGGAATTGCCGTAATCGTGGTGGGCGGTTGGAGCACTGCAGACCTACGGGTCGTGGGCATCGCGCTCGGCAGCGGTGTCACCTATGCCGGCGTCTTGCTCTTTCTCCGCGCGCTCCGCGATGTTTCGCCTGGGTGGTTAACCGTATTGAACCATTTGGGTTCGGCGCTCCTGCTGCTGCCATGGATTTGGGGACTAGCGGCGCCGACGACGATCCAAATTGTCGTGTTGGCGTTATTCGGAAGCCTCCAGATGGGGTTGGCGTATTGGTTCGTGGCACGCGGTCTCCGAGTGGTCAGCCCGCAAGAGGCGGGAACCATCACTCTTCTGGAGCCGCTGTTGAACCCGCTCTGGGCGTATCTCGTCGCGGGAGAGGAGCCGCCGACCGCGACGTTTGCCGGTGGAGTGCTCATTCTGGGTGCGCTCGCCTGGCGTTACTGGCCAAGCCCAAGAACATCGGACATGGAATAACGACCGGCCGGCCGATCGGCGAGGAACTTCGCGGCTTGCAGGGCGCCGCGTGCATAACAATCGCGCGTATGGGCGCGATGGCTGAGTTCCAACGTTTCGCCGAGGGTACTGAAAATGATGGAATGTTCGCCGACGTTGTCGCCGACGCGAATCGCGTGAATGCCGATCTCATTCGCCAGCCGTTCGCCCACCAAACCTTCGCGGCCGTGGCGAATTTCCCGTTGCCCCATTGCTTCTTGAATGATGCCCGCGAAACCGAGCGCGGTGCCGCTCGGCGAGTCCTTTTTGAAGCGATGATGGCGTTCGAGGATTTCAACATCGAAGTCTTTGTCTCGGAGCAACTCCGCACCGCGGCGTACCAACGTCATGAGGACGTTGACAGCAAGGCTCATGTTCGGGGCCATGAGAATCGCCGTGTAGTTGGCTGCGTCTTCGATCTCCAGCTTTTGCTCTTTGGAATGGCCGGTGGTGGCAATTACCAAGGGAATCCGCCGTGCCACGCAATGCGGTAAGACGGCCATGGTGCCTGCAGGCTGCGTGAAATCGATCACGACGTTGATTAGACGAGTCGCGGACAAATCGTTTTCCACGTTGACGCCGATCGGGCCAATTCCCGCGACTTCACCGACATCACGGCCGGAATCGCCGTGTCCGGCGGTTTCGAGCGCCGCACCGATGGTCAGGTCATTGTCGACGTGCGCCAGCTGGACAATGCGCCGGCCCATCCGGCCGCACGCGCCGTTAACCCCAATGATCGTTTTCATGGTCTTTCACTTCTCGCGATTTGATTCCGTGATAACTCGAATGATATCGTCGTCGTTGTCGGCTACGGCGATGGGCGGATTGGCGAATGCAGGCTTGGAGCCAGTGCTGTGGTAGTTCACGGTCACGTTGGGATCCTTCAGTGCGTGTCCGGTAAGAACACAGACGACCTTCTCCGTTTTTTCAATCACGCCTTCAAGGCGAAGTTTCCGCGCGCCCGCGACCGCTGCGGCGGATGCGGGTTCGCAACCAAAGCCGCCGGCGCCGACCTTCGCCTTTGCGTCGAGAATCGCTTCGTCGGTAACCGCGCACACGGCGCCGCCGCACTGCTCCAATGCGCGCAACGCCTTCGGCAAGTTCACCGGCTGGTTGATTTCAATGGCACTCGCCACCGTGGCCGCTCGTTGGTTCTTCTTCCTAACGGTCCTCGTAGTAACTCTCAATCGATTGGCTCGGCATTCGGCCGGCGTTCCATCGAACACCATGCACTCCGTACAAATCGGCGAAGGTCCGAGCGCCATCCGCATTGACAACGGCCAATCGCGGCGACCTCGGTATTAGGTTCAGCTCACGGAGTTCATGAAAGGCCTTGCCGAACGCACTGACGTTGCCGAGATTGCCGCCAGGAACGACAATCCAGTCAGGCACTTCCCATCGCATGGCGGCGAGGATGCGATACATGATGGTCTTTTGACCTTCGATTCGGAACGGGTTCACGCTGTTCACCAAATACATTCCAATTCGCGGCGCGATCTGCAGCACTTGCGACATGGCACGATCAAAGTCCCCGGCGATCTGAATCGTCAGCGCGTCGTGATCCAGCGCCTGCGCCAGTTTGCCGAAAGCAATCTTGCCGCTGCCGATGAAGACGACGGCTTGCATGAGTCCGGTGGCCGCGGCATACAGGGCCAAGGAGGCGCTCGTGTTGCCGGTGCTGGCGCAGGCCGCGCGTGTCGCACCCACCATCCGGGCGTGAGTGAACGCCGCCGACATGCCGTTGTCTTTGAAGCTGCCGGAGGGATTAAGGCCTTCGTATTGAAGGAAGAGGTTGCTGCGCTTCATCCCGACATAGTCGGCAACGTTGTCGGCTTGCCGCAAGATCGTCTGGCCCTCACCAATGGTCACGATGTGTGGGCGTTCCGCGAATGGCAGGAGGCTGCGATATCTCCAGACACCGCTCACATCAAGCGGGTCGTTCGGATCGGAATGTGGTTTTCCCAGATCCTGTAACCTGGACGGCGGTTTGACGACATTCCAGTCGTAGGCGACATCCAGAAGGCTTCCGCACTTAATGCACGCAAAGGCCGTCACTTCCATGTTCCGGGTCGTTCCACAGGCCGGATCGATACAACGTAGGTACACGCCGTTCATGAAATGTCGGGTCGATGGCCGCTTGGAGCGGAGTTGTCTTCAATAAGCGTAAACGGGCTGTCCGAACCCGTGTTGGAAATCTTGAGACTGGTCCGGCCGTCGAGCACGGATTCCAAACAAGGGAGCAGATGAGCGGCACGCCAACCCTGCGTCAAGAGGCAGTCCGCCGGCGTTACTTCATTTTGCAACCGTGCTCGCACCAGCGCTTTGACGTCGGCGTTGCTCGCGGCGAGGTTCGGCGCAATGCGCTGGCGAACACACAAATCACCTAGCACAGCGCCCACAACATTCGTGATCCACTGTACTTGCAGCGGATCTTGTCCGCGATCAGTTAACGCGGGATACTCATCCGGTGACAACGACCGAACGGAGGCCACCGTGGCCAGGATGGCTTTCAGGTCGCGGCGTGGCAATCCGCGAATCACGCGGAGATCTTCCTCCCGGCTTGGATTTCGCCGCGCGATCTCAACGAGCAAATCGTCGCGGCAAATTGACCGTGCCGGACGATTCCCTTTCGCGGCGGCCTGTTCTCGCCAGCCATGGAGGGCGCGAACTACCGCCAGCCGTCGCCGGTCGAGGGCGCCGGTGCCACGCAGTTTCCGCCAGCGTTCAACCGACGTCTCTTCCGGAACGGCCTGGTTCATTTGTCGCGTAAACTCCTCTTTTGCCCATACCGTGCGGCCCAGTTTCTCCAGCCGAGACGAGAGCTTTTGCCAGGCCGGCAACAGATAGCGGACGTCGTCGTACGCATAGCTCATCTGCTCCGGCGTGAGCGGACGAGTGCGCCACTCCGTGCGAGTTTCTCCCTTGGGCAACCGAACATTTAAAAGTTGCTGAACGAGCGTGCCGTGGCCGAGGGGGTAGAGCAGACCCACGAGACCCGCCGCAATCTGTAAATCGAAAAGATTGGCCGGGCTTTGTCCGGTCCAATGTCGGCAGAGTCGAGTTTCCTCACGGCCGGCATGCACCACCACTTCATTGTTTGAATCCGTCACCAAATCCCAAAACCGATCCAGCGGACCGACCGTCAACGGATCGATCAACATGAGCCGTTCCGGCGTGGCGACTTGAATCAGACAGAGCTGCGGGTGATACGTTTCTTCGCCGACGAATTCAGTATCGAGGCCAAACGTCCGGAACGCGGCGATGTGCTCGCAACATGCCGGTAATTCATCAGGACGTGTGACGAATTGTTGGGGCAGATCGAAATGCTCAGCGCCTTGCGGCATTACAAAACTCTACAACGCCCGGTGGACTCTTATTCTAGGTAAATCCTCGCTCGAAACGTAGCGCGAACCGCTTGCGGCTTAGCGCGCCACGCCAAACCGCAAGCGGCTGTTGCGTTACTTTTCCTTCGAGTCCTTCTTTACTTTCACAGCGACGACGAGGATGCGCCCGCTGCCGGCTTCCGCCGCCAGTTTGGAGGGACGCTCCTCGTTCGGTCGACCGTAACAAACCTTCATCTTGTCACCGTCTAACTCGTAAATGCCCAGCATTTCTTGTCCGGAACCGTCTCCATCCGTCGCCATGATGTTGATGGTCTTCGGTTTCTTGGCGCCGTCCACCTTGATCGTGCCGGCGCTGACCGTAGCGTCTTCGGTCTTGAGCGTGTACTTCTCCCCTTCGATGGTGAGCTTCATTCGTTTCAGCTCTTCATCCGGGGTCTTGGCGCCATCGTTTTCAAGGGACTCCAGCCGCCACGAACCTTCGAACTTCTTTATTTCCTTCTTTGCGTCGTCTTTCGCATTGTCTGCGGCGACGAGCAAGCCAACGACGACCGCCAACACGGCTTTGGATCTCATGGCAATTCTCCTTAGACGGGAGTGTGGGAAACTGTAGTGTCGAAGATATGAGCGGCGGGACAGGTTGGACACGACAAAAATCCACAATTGACTAGTTGCTTTGCCGAATATCATAACGGTGTTCCACGAACAGCAAACGTGCCTCAATGCTGACGGCATCGTCCACGAGCGGACCGTGCATGAAAGGACGGGAGAAAAATGATCATAGGCAAAATCTGGCGGGCGCTTCGAGCGCAACTGAATAAACTCGCAAACGTTTTCTGGACCGCCGATCCCGTGGCGCAGATGCAGTACGAATACGACCTGGCCGTCGAGCAGCTCAAAGGCGGCCGCGAGGGGCTGGAGCAGTACCGCGCTCTGGTCGAGCGCGTGAGCCGGCAAGTCGCCACCAACAAGGCGCATGCCGCGAACCTGGAAGCGAAGATCAAAGCGTATCTTTCGAGCGGCGATCGCGAAACCGCGGCGAAGTTTGCTCTTGAGCTTCAGAAAGCCCAAAAGGACCTGTCCGAAAATGAGGCCCAGCTCAAGCTGCACGAGGAAGCCTACAACAATAACGTCACCAAGATCAAACACGCCAGCGGCAAGCTGAGCCAAATCCGAGACAAGATCGCCAAGTATGACGCCGAGCTAAAGATGAGCCGGGCCGAGGCGGAGATGGCCAAACTCGCGCGTGACTTCAACTTCGACGTGACCACCGATTTCGGCCAGATCGAGCAGGTCATTCAGGACAAAATCAGCCTCAATCGCGCCAAAGTGCGCGTCGCGGCCGATCTTTCCGGCGAAGGCATTGCCGACATCCAGCGCGAGCAAGTGATGGAGCAGCACATGGCGGATCAGGCGCTCAAGGAATTCGAAGTGCAAATGGGACTGCGGACGCCGGAAACATCCAAGGTATCGGAAGCGACCAAGGAATTGGGACCGGCGCGAGAAACCGTAAAGCAGAGCTAACGCCGGTCATGCGAGGTACGTACGTGCCGCAAGAAGTTGTCGCCAACAAACCGCTTCTCGCCCCTCCGGGCCCGGGCGCCGCATTGCCCGCATGGTACCCGCCGTGGGCCCGCGAACTGGCCGAGCTGTACTTTTCCGGCACCACTTGCCTTTTCATCCTACACGGGAACGTACATGACTTGATTCCCTGTTCGGACGACGAACGGAACAGCTACTGCAACCTCTCCGAGTTCCTCGCGTCGCAAGTCTTCGGCTCGTGGGACATCATCGTCAATTACGATCTTGCCCGCGGGTTGCGGCCGCTCGCCGGCAGTGATCCGAAACGGCTCCAGTCGATGGTGACTTACCTGGCGGGCCGGCTTGGCGAACCGAAATCCTGGCCGCGCGATCCGGACAACGTGTTGTTGGCGCTCGACCGGCTCATTGAACGGCTGCTCCTCGATGAAGAGGCCAACCCGAAGAAGGTCGGCGTCGTTCTGGACTACGCACAGTACCTCGTTCCTTCGGGCGATTTGGCCACATTGGCGCGCGGTCCGAGCACCAATCTCGTGCGGATGCTCGGGTGGGCGCAGAATCCGTACATCAAACGGGTCAACGTTGCCATCTGTCTAATCGCCGAGAAGCTGAGTGAAATCAACGATCGGCTGGTTCACAGTCCGCATGTCGCCGACATCGAGATCCCGTTGCCGGACACGGCGGAGCGTGAGCGATTTTGTGCGTCGATGGGCGCGATTTCGGAGTTCAAGCCGGCAGAATTGGCCGAGCTTTCCAATGGACTCAGCCTGACTAGCCTCAACGTCCTCCTTTCCCAGGGCAAAGGCGCCGGCCGAAAGGTGGATGGTCAGCGATTTCGGCAGCTGAAAAAAACTCTCATCGAACGCCAGTGCCAGAACCTGCTCGAATTCGTCGAGCCCAAACATACCCTCGATCTCATCGTCGGCCAGGCGGCGGCCAAGGAGCGTCTGAAGCAGGACGCGGAGTTGCTGTCGCGTGGCCATCTCGACGCTGCTCCCATGGGTTACCTTCTGTGCGGCGCGGTCGGCACCGGCAAGACGTTTCTTGCAGAATGCTATGCCGGCTCCATCGGCATCCCATGTGTGAAGCTCCGAAACTTCCGCTCGAAATATGTAGGCGAAACCGAAGGCAATTTAGAGCAAGTCCTTACCGTCCTGCGTTCGCTCGGCCCGGTAGTGGTTTTGATTGATGAAGCAGACGCCGCCCTCGGCACTCGGCAGGCGGAAGGCGACTCGGGGACCTCCGCGCGGGTGTTTTCGATGATTGCCAGCCAGATGGGCGACACCCGTTACCGCGGCCGGATTGTGTGGATGCTCATGACCTCACGCCCCGATCTCTTGCCGATCGACATCAAGCGGCAGGGCCGAGCGGAGGTGCACATTCCCATGTTCTATCCGCAGGATGAGCCCGAGATTCGTGAGATGTTTCGCGTCATGGCAAAAAAGAACCGTGTCGCGTTGGGAAAAGATGCCATCCCGGCGGTTTCTCCAGACCGACATCTCAGTGGTTCGGATATCGAGAGTATCGTGATTGCGGCACGCCGCAAAGTCCTTGCTGCGGGTTGGACGGAAGTGGGACGTGCCGAGCTAGAAGCCACGATCAATGAATTCATTCCGAGTGCACAAGGATTGGAAAAAGAGATGCAGGAACTCGCGGCCGTGCTCGAATGCACCGAACTCCACTTCCTGCCGCCGGCGTGGCGGACGAAGGTGACGCAGCCGAATGGTCGCACCCAATTGCAGGAGCGTTTCGTCGCCATTCGCCAGCTATTGGACGAATAGTGCGACCGGTTCAACGAAGAACTCTAACGAAGGGGAATCATGGCGAAAAAGACCAAAGCCGCCAAAAAATCAAAGGCCAAGACAAGTAAATCCGTAGCGAAGAGGAAGCCGATGAAATCCAAACCCGCCAAGCCGAAGGCGTCCTCTGGCAAGCGAGTGAGCTGGGTCGACGCGCGCTCGCAGACTCCGCTGATCGACAGTTACGCCAAACAGCTGGATTCCTTCATTCGCACCATGGCCGACGGACGCGTCGATGAATCAGAAATCAAAACTCAGGAGAAACGGTTGGTCGATCTAATGAAAAAAGTCGAGCCCATGCTCGATGACGATCAACATGCAAAGGTAACGGAACTTCTTTGTGAACTGAACGCGTACGACATAATGCAGATGCTCTTTACCATCAACGAAAGTCGGCCGAAAACAACGTTCCAAGGATAGAGGTGCGGCCATGCGTCTACGATCTAATCGGTATCTCAGAGCGATGGCAATGGTCCTATCCGCGGCCGTGGTTTTCGCGGCAACGGGCTGCGGCAAACAGAAGATCGTGACGCTCCGGGCGGAACGCGGAAAAGAAGTCGTTCCCGGCCTCAAGAAACCCATCGACTTGCCGACCGTTGACTCGAAACCCGGAACGGCCGTTATGATCCTCGTTGACACATCCGGGAGCATGGGTCAATCGGTTCGGGATGCAAACGGAAAAGAGCGACCCAAGTACCAGATCGCCCGCGAAGCACTCGAAGCCATCGTGCGCCACACGGCAGAATGGAAAAAGAAACATCCCGATCGGGCACTCCAGGTCGGCCTCTGTAATTTCAACAGCTCGGTCGGCGTGGTAATGCCCATGAGTGATTTTAACGAAGCGGAGCTTGGCGCCGCGCTCGGTCGACTTCCACGTCCCAACAGCGGCACGGCCATTGGAACCGCGCTCGAACGTGGCGCCCAGGAACTTTACCGCTCGGGGTGCATTCGTAAGCAAATCGTATGCATCACTGACGGCGAAAATACCTCCGGTGTCAGGCCCGACGTCATCGCACGCCAGCTTTTCGCTCAGACCGAGGGCGGGCTTGGTTTCAATTTCGTCGCCTTCGATACGTCAGCTAAACAGTTCAACTTTGTCGACAACGTGAAGGGATATGTGACTCACGCTGCGGATGGCGCCCAACTCCAAACTGAGCTAACCAAGATTTACGACCAGCGCATTCTCGCTGAAAAAGAAGATCCGCCGACTTAAGTAGAAGGAGCAAAAATCGCATGAACGGACAGCCCAAACCCGCGTTCTACATTTTCGTCGGCGCCGTTGTCGTCGCGCTAGTGGGATTCGCCATCTACCGCTCCGACATCTTCGCCCCAAAGGCGCCGAAGAACGATCCGGGAACCATAGATCCTAAAGAGCTTCAGGCCAAGGCCGAGAATCCAGACGATCGAACCGTGACCACCGTGAAGGAGTACAATTTCCGCCCCGCCGAGCGCCTGCCGGAAGTGAAAGGCATTTCGGCGTACAAGCCGCTCGAAGACAACACCGTGCGATTTGCGATCAACGTCTGGGCCGGCTGGGGCCCGATCATTTGGGCCAACGAAGGGATGAAGGCCGGGAAGACATGGAAGGGCGCCGACGGCAAGGATTTCAAAGTCGAGATCGTGTTGATCGACAATCCGGTGCAGATGCGTGACGCCTATGCGGCGGGCGAGGTCCACATCGGTTGGGGCACGTTGGATATGGTGCCGCTGTTCCTCGAAGGATTTGTCGATCAGGCTGGCAAGCCGCGCGATAGCCGCATCATGCCGCGAATCTATCAGCAGGTGGATTGGTCCAACGGCGGCGACGGCATCGTAGTGCGGGATTCCGTGAAAACCGTGGCCGACCTTCGCGGCAAGAAAGTCGTGCTCGCGCAGAACTCGCCGTCGCACTACTTCGCGCTGAACATGCTGGTCTCGGGCGGCGTGCAACCTTCCGAATTGGACATGGTTTTCACCGACGATGCGTTTCAGGCGGCGGCGGCATTCAACGCCACGCGTGAGCTCGCCGGCTGCGTTTCCTGGGCGCCCGACATCTATAACCTGGAAAAAGTCCGCGGCAACCGCATGCTCGTTACCACGGCGCAGGCCAATAAGCTCATTGCCGACATTTGGTTTGCCCGTGCCGATTTCGCCAAGGACCATCCGGGCATCATTGAAGGAATGGTGCGCGGCATCTTCGATGCCATGGTAGATCTGAAGGACGAGAACAATCGCAAGAAGCTCGCGGACCTGATGGCCAAGGGTTACAACATGCCCGCGCCGGACGCCCTCGCCATGCAAGGTGATGCCCACAGCACCAACTGGGCAGAGAACTATCAGTTCTTCTTGAATCAGAACAACCCGACGAACTTCGAACGTGTTTGGAACCAGGCCTATTACCTCTATCGGCGGATCGGCTCTATCAAGCATCAACCGGTGGCGTTCGATCAGGTGATGGATTTCTCGATCATCGAAAAACTCGGCAAAGAGGAAAAGTACAAGTCGCAGCGGGACGAGTATGCCATTCAGGTGGCCCCGAAGGGTGTAAGCGACATCCGCGTCGAGGGAGATGAGATTCTCACCAATACGGTGATCGTGCGCTTTCCGCCGAACAGTTGGGACCTGAATGCCAAAGCGATTCGCAAAGTAGAAGGTAAGGATGTCGAACAGCAATACGACCCGAACGTGGATCTGGTGTTGGAGGAAATCGCCAAACTGGCGGGACAATTCGGCTTGGCCCGCATCATCATCGAAGGACACACCGACGCCTCGATGAAAGGCCAGGCGGTGCCGGCACAGGTTAAGGAGCTTTCGCAGAATCGCGCCAACGCTGTTAAAGAGGCGTTGCTGCGGAAGTTCAAAGAGTTGGATCCTAATCGTTTTGCCTCCGAAGGACTCGGCTGGGACCGCCCGGCTGATGCGAAGGATCTCGACAATCACGCCAAGAATCGGCGCGTGGAAATCAAGGTCTACTCGGCCGAGAAGCAGTAACCGATCCAGTCGGAGGCCAGTTCATGGCGGATCAGGCGCCTGCTTCGACACCCACCACTCCCGCTCCGCCACCGCGCCGCGGTTGGCTGGGCGGCTGGTTTGCGCTGCGTGAAGCGGCGCCTCGTTGGCAAGTCGTGTTGATCGCACTGCTTTGTGTGTTGGTTTGTTTCACGCTCTGGTGGTACGTCACTCGCGGCGAGCCCGAGGAACGAATTATCCCACCGGGCAAGGGACTTCAAAGCCCGAAGGAAGTGTGGGACAGCGTCTATCCCTCACTTTGGGTGGAGCGCGAGTTGACGCGGAATGTCGTGGTGACCCTGCGCCGGCTCGCGCTCGGCTTCGGCCTGGCGGTGCTAATCGGTGTGCCGCTCGGAGTTCTGTGCGGTTGCTATCCGCGCATCGACGCCTTCTTCCTTCCCTTGACGATTTTCGGACGCAACATCCCGATCGCCGCGCTGATTCCGCTGACTTTTGCCTTCTTCGGCATTCGTGAAACGCAGAAAGTGATGTTTATCTTCATTGCCTGCGTGGCGTTTGTGGTGTGGGATACGGCGCGGGCCATTGCGGACGTCGGCAGTCAATATGTCGACACGGCGTACACCCTCGGGGCGAAGCGAAGCCACGTGATTCTGAAAGTGCTCGTTCCGTTGGCGATGCCAAGTGTATTCAATTCCTTGCGGCTGCTGTTCGGACTGGCGTTCGGCTACATCATGCTTGCCGAGACCATCAAGTTGGGCGATGAGGCGGGCGGACTCGGCGATATCATTATTACCTCGCAAAAACGAGGGCCGCGCGAACACATCATTGTGGTCTTGCTCCTCATTCCAATTCTCGCGCTAGCCATTGACCGCATCCTGTTCTGGATTCAGCGCGAACTATTCCCGCATCGATACGGCGGCATCGGAATCTTGAACAAAGCCCTGCGTGCCCTGCAACACATGTTCGAAAGTGCGAAGTTCTTGTTCTTCAAACCGACCGAACCTCCGGGTGCCGTTGCGAAGGGAAGCCCATGAAGCCGGAAGGAGCGCAATCCGGAACGCCGCCGCCTCTACCGTCGCAACCCGTCGGCATCGGCCGTGTCTTGGAACATGTGCGCCGACCGGAAGAGGTTCGACAGCCGCACGTCGTTGAGTTTCGTCGAGTTGCAAAGACTTACAACGCCGGTAAGGCGAACGCTTTCACGGCGATACGCGATGTGTCTTTCGTGGTCGAAGACAAGATATCCAAGGGCGAATTCGTGTGCGTCCTGGGACCGAGCGGTTGCGGCAAGAGTACGATCCTGCGCTTGATCGCGGGGCTTCGGCCGCAGTTCCCGGCAACGGAAGGCGAAGTCCTCGTCCTTGGCCGTCCGGTGACGACTCCAGGCTCGGACCGCGGCATGGTCTTTCAGGACTACACGAGTTTCGACCACCGTAGTGTGTTGGATAACGTCGCCTTCGGCCTGGAGTGCATGGGTGTCGCGCGTGCTAAACGCAATGAACTTGGCCGGCAATGGATCGAACGCGTCGGGCTAAGAGTGGCCACCGATGAGCACAAGTATCCGCACGAATTGTCCGGCGGCATGCGCCAGCGCGTGGCGATTGCCCGCACACTGGTTCTGCGGCCGCGCATCATTCTGATGGACGAGCCGTTCGGTGCACTCGATCCACAAACGCGCATGAACATGCAAGATTTGCTCATTGCGCTTTGGAAGCAAGTGGAAGCCACGGTCTTTTTCGTTACCCATTCCATTGAAGAAGCGGTTTTCCTCGGCGATCGCATTTACATCATGAGTAACTCCCCGGGAACCATCCTAAAGGAACTAACCATCGAACCGTCGGACCGGCCATCCAAAGAGATGCAACGAGAGTCCCATTTTCAAGAGACCGTGTACTATGTAAGAGAACTCATAAGCAAACTGGAAGAAAGCCGGCGCGGCGGAACTTGATCTGGGAGGTTAGCCGGGTTGCGCAAGTATCTCAAAACGGCGTTTCTTTATCATTGGAACCTGCTGGCGTTCGGCGGCGGCATGGCCGTTGCCTTCGTCGATGCAGCTTTCGGTGGTAGCGCCTGGCAGGTCATTGCTCCACTCGTGCTTGCCGGGGAGTTTGCTTATCTCGGCTTTCTGGGGACGCACCCGAAATTTCAACGCTCCGTCGATGCCCAGGAAGCCAAAGCCCAACGAGAAGTGCAATCCGAAAAACCGGAGCAAGCTCTCCAGCGAATCTTGGCATCGTTGCCGAGCAAAACCGTGCAAAGGTTCGAATTGCTTCGGTCGCGTTGCATGGAGTTGCGCCAGATCGCTACCGCGATTCGCGATCCGGATCATGCCGGCGACCCGTTGCCGCTGGAGAGAATACAGTTGAGCGGGCTTGACCGGCTGCTGTGGATTTACCTTCGACTTTTGTTCACGCAACATTCGCTCGAAAGATTCTCGCAGCAGACGAGCGGCACTCAGATCAAGCAAGACATCCAAAACCTGGAAACCAGGCTCCAAGCGCTTCCTGCAAGCGACGATCCGCAGCGCCACCGAATGCGGAAGTCGCTGGAAGACAATCTGGAAACATCGCGGGCCCGCCTGGCAAACTTTCAGAAAGCCCGCGACAACAGCGAGTTGGTGGAACTTGAAATCGAGCGCCTGGAAAACAAGATTCGTTCACTGAGTGAATTGGCCATCAATCGCCAGGAGCCCGATTTCATTTCGAGCCAGGTGGATCAGGTTGCCGACAGTATGGTTCAAACCGAACGCACGATGAATGACCTTCAGTTTGCAACCGGTTTGGCGGTAGATGAAGAAGTGCCCCAGCTCGTCGAAAGGCAGACGGTCAAAAATTGAGCCGCTTGCGGCGTAGCGTCGAGCGCTAAGCCGCAAGCGGCGAAAAATCGTTAATCCAACACTGCGAGGACATCTTCCTCGGTCATGATGAGATATTCTTCGCCGTCGACCGTCACTTCATTGCCGGCGTAGGAGGTGAACAATACGCGGTCGCCTTCCTTGACTTGAAACGATGCGCGCTTGCCATTCTCCAATAGTTTGCCGTCGCCGAGGCTCAGCACCTTGCCTTGCTTCGGTTTTTCCTTGGCGGTGTCCGGTAGGACGATGCCACCGGCCGTCTTGTCCTCGGCTTCGAGACGTTTGACCACAAGCTTGTCGTTGAGCGGTACCACTTTCATGCCCTGGAACTCCTTCAAAGAGGTCGTGAAATCGGCCGTACCATCACGTGGTTTCGCCGCCTGAATCATACACCTGAACCAGCGCGCGGACTACGGTATAGAGTACGACGTTTTTGCTCACCGGCTTGGCAATTACGCTGAAAGCCCTGGCCCGCAGCGCCTGCTGCATCAACCGTTCGGTGGCATCCGCCGTCACCAAGACGCACGGGAGAATCGCGTTAATTTGCCGTACCAGCTGGATCGTTTCAAGGCCGGTCATGCGCGGCATCTGCATGTCGAGCATGACGAGATGGACTGACTCCTGGCGCAGGATATCCAGCGCTTCCTCGCCGGAGGTGGCCAGCAAAGTCCGGTAGCCTTCCGGTTCGACGATGTCGCGCAAGGTTTCGCGGCAACCGCTATCGTCGTCCGCGATCAGGATCGAGTATGGTCTGCGTTTCTTGAGTGCTATCATGCCGCTACCCTAACTGCCAACTCCCCCACTATGCGGTTGGCGGCGGGATCGATAAAGGCATTTGGCCTTCCTATCCTGGAAAGGCCGGGAGCAAATCGCATACCAGAGGAGTGCCACGGAGAACCGTCGCTCTAACCGCATACCATATCATTGGTTTCGGCTTGGGCGAATACAAGAAAAAACTTACGCCTGCCCCACGAAACCAAAGCCGCTGTCAATCTGGCAGTGAGCCTAACGTTTCGGCCACAGGATTTCGGGGTCAAAATCCGCGTCGTCGAGCTTCACCGGAAACTCAATGCGGTCGTAGCAGTAATACTCGACCTCATGGCCCGTGTGGTCATGCGTGACGATCAACACCGGTAACTGGATCTCGGGGTCGAACATGACCCACCGCTTTCCACCGCGCGGAAGTTCCTTCTCTCGCCCGGTCGGGATTTCGTGCTCCACGGATTCAAGCAGCGTGACGAACTCCGGTCTTTTCACCGGGCCGAGATAACGAATGTTGCCAATGGAGGTGTCTCCTCTTTCGGAGGCTTCGAGTAGTTTTCCGCAGCGGGCGATGATTTCGCCGATGCCGGCGTCGGTGATGGAGTGGCGGCTCGCGGAGCGGACCAGAATGCTGTCGATGGGGAACGACATGCGCTTCCCGGCAGGCATGAGCGGCACATCCCCGGCCGCGAGCAAGGTGTGGATCTCGTTGCCATGCTTCCCGTCGACATAGACGACCTCGCGTCCCTGGCTTTGCGTTCCCAGAAACTTGAAATACACACTCGTCGGTTGTTTGCGAAACTTGAAGAGGATGACTTCTTCGGGTCCGTCCTTACCCTTGTTTTGTTCACGGCGTCGAAGTCGAGCAATGTAAGAATCAATGTCTGAGTAACGTGCCACGGCCGCGTTGTGCAACTCACGTAGCCGAAGCTTTGGATCCCCAAGTTCAATGGGGTTCGCGCCAGCGGGCCGCGGTTTGTCCATTTCGCCTGGCTTTGGAAAAGGCACTTCGGCTGAGGCTTGTTTGATCGGCGAACACGGTTCCTCGGCCTGCCGCTCGTCGGGACTTATACATCCGGATGCGGCGAAGCCGACCGCAAGCCACAGCGGAAAAATGACGCCACCGCAACGTCCCTGCATGGAGAATCCTTTCACCAGACGGGAGCGACGAAGATCGAAGCGCGATAGCGTAAAAAGATACCGTGCCGAGTAATAGAGGAATTGGGGAACGGAAGACTTGTTGAACAGCCTAGTTTGACTAAGTTGCCGTGTCGGCCGCCGTGGCCGGCTTCTCGACCGTCATGGCGGTGAGCTCCGATTCCGTCAGCATGACGCGCCGAATGGCGCCGGCCCGCCCAGTCTCATCTACGTCGACGATGGCGCCCCCTAGCCGGACATCGTCGGTCGCAACATCGAATGCCGTTGGCACGAAGGTCGTAATGGTGTGAAGAACTCGATCGACTCGCCGGCCGAGTATGCTTTGGTAGGGCCCCGTCATGCCAACGTCGCTAATGAAGGCGGTTCCGCCATCGAGGATCTGTTCATCGGCTGTCTGCACATGAGTGTGCGTGCCGATGACGGCGCTGACCCGACCCTTGAGATAGTGCCCCAGCAGGTACTTGTCGCCGGTCGCTTCGGCATGGGCATCCGCCACGATGCAGCGCACCCGCCCGTCGAGCTCTTTGAGAACGCGGTCCGCCGCCCGAAAAGGACAATCGACTGGCCGCATGAATGTGCGGCCCATGATCAAGAACACGGCGACAGATTCACCGCTGCGCGCCGTGGCGATCGCACACTCCTTGCCGGGTGCGTCGGCGGGATAATTCGCCGGCTTGCAAATGTGCTCGTCGGATTGAAGCGTGGCAATGATCTCGGCTTTCCTGTAGATGTGATCGCCTAAAGTCACCAGATCGACACCGGCTGAGCGCAGTTGCCGATAAATACTCGGTGTGATTCCGGATCCACCGGAAGCGTTTTCAGCATTGGCAATCACCAGGTCGATCGCTTCACGGGCGATCAGCGCCCGCAGCGACTTCTTGAGGAGCGTTACTCCGGGTGGTCCTACCACATCGCCGATGAATAGTATGCGCATAAGCAACTGCTCGTCAGCGTGCAAACTCCACAGAGCGCGTTTCGCGGACCACGGTGACCTTTATCTCTCCGGGGTAGTTCAATTGTTGCTCAATCGCCTTTGCTATCTCTCTGCAAGTACGAACGGAATCGCTGTCACTGAGCTGGGCAGCGTTGGCGATGATTCGAACTTCTCGCCCGGCTTGGATGGCGTAAGCGTGTTCAATGCCGGGGAATCCCGAAGCGACGGCCTCTAGTTCCTCCAATCGCTTGACGTACTTTTCAAGTGTTTCCCGTCGAGCGCCGGGTCGAGCTGCACTGATGGCATCGGCGGCGGCGACGAGCACCGTGTAGATGTGGTCCACGGTGATGTCGTCGTGATGTCCCAAGATTGCGTGCAGCACCTCCTTGCTCTGTTCGCCGTATCGCTTGGCTAACTCCGCGCCGATTTTCGGATGTCCGCCCTCCATTTCGTGATCGGCCGCTTTGCCAATGTCATGCAGGAGGCCGCAACGTCGAGCCAGCTGCCCGTTCAGCCCCATTTCATCGGCTATCATGCCGCACAAATGGGCGACCTCCAGGCTGTGGTTGAGCACATTCTGGCTGTAGCTCGTACGAAATCGCAAGCGACCCAGCAGGTGGATCATCTTATCATGCAGTGGACCGATGCTGGCCTCCATCACGGCGCGTTTGCCGATCTCCGAGATGTGCCGCTCCATTTCTTCTTGGGTTTCTTTCACGACCTCTTCGATTCGGGATGGGTGTATGCGCCCATCTTGAATGAGCTTGGTCAACGCCAGCTTTGCCGTCTCCCGACGGACATTATCGAACGCACTAACCACCACGACGCCGGGTGTATCGTCGACAATCACGTCGACGCCCGTGCATTTCTCGAACGTGCGGATGTTTCGACCTTCACGGCCGATGATCCGCCCTTTCATGTCGTCGCTCGGAATATCGACAGTGCTGACCGTGCTCGCTGCCGTGTGTTCCGCGGCGTAACGGCCGATGGCCGTCGCCACGATAGCCCGCGCTTTTTCTTCGGCGACTGTACGAAGGCGTTCTTCATGCCGTTGAATGCGGCCGGCGACTTCGTCTGAAAGCACTTTCTCCAGGCGTTCCAGCAGTAACTTCTCAGCATCGTCCCGATTCAGGCCGCTGATTTCGTGAAGCTTCTGGGTTTGAACCTGGAACAGCTCGTCGAGTTCTTGTCCGCGTTTCTCGACCTGGTCGCGGCGTTCATGCAGCTTCCGCTGGCTGTTCTCCAGCACCCGTTCCTTCTTGGTCAGATGCTGCTGCTTTTGTTCAATACCGTCTTCGCGTTTTTCCAGGCGGCGCTCTTGCTCGCGCAACTCGTTACGGGCCTTTTCCGTTTCGCGGTTGAACTCCTCACGCTTCTGCATAAAGTCGTCCTTGACCCGCAGTTCGGATTCTTTGCGAATGTTTTCAGCTTCTTTTTGGGCGTGTGTGGTAAGTTCAGCGACGCGGCTTTGAGCACTCGAAAGCCGGAAGCGGTCTTGCAGTCGAGCGCCTCCGTATCCAAGGACTAGTCCCAATACCGCGGCCGAGATTATGAACACCACGCATAAGAGCGGGTCCATACGGCCAACCTTTCTTCGAGGCCGCAGGCAACCGGTTGCAGCGTGACGAAACGGACGCATTCACACGCCAAGGCGTGGATGGTATGGTGGACGGACGGATGACATGGGATTGTCACCGGATAGTCAGATCGGCAGGCGCGGAAGGACAAATCCAACCCGCAACAACGGCAATAAGTCCGACAGGTTCGGGCGTTCGGCCTGTTGTCAGTGCGCCACTCGGTCCGTCACTTGGCAGGGATGTGCCGCACCGGCCTCGTCACAACCAAGGAGGAAGTCCACGGTTGCCAGCGGCCCGCTTCAGACGGGCTCAAGGTCAATGACGGTACGGTTTCGTCAGTCCGCTGCCGGACGGGTCGCCGAGCGAGCGCCGGAACCCGTGCTACAAGAATCCACTTGCCGCGCGGAGTCCGCTGAACCCAGAGGACCCCCGCTACTCCCACAAGCACCAGACTAACCCAAAATAAAAGTATGACCATAACGACAATCAGGTTGGATGGTGCGCAAATCCGTCGGTTGGTGTTCGCCCCCGCAGACCTTCCGGCCACCTCGCACACGGCTGATTGCCCGGGAAGCTGCGGACCTCGTTTATTAAAACAATGTTATTGAATCGCTCAGGTCTTCCATGACCTACCGTTCTTCCCCAACGCTGGGAAACAACGGTGTCACGCGCGACCGATTTTTCCGGTTCGTGTGATGGGATTATTATGCGAAGCCACCGGGGGGTGGGTCAACACAAAACTGATCATCCAGCACGCCGGCGTCGAATTTAAGGTCGGTCCGTGCGGGTTCGACGCCTATGCCGCCTTGTTCACCATACACTAACCATGAACCAGTCCCCCCAATCAACGAAATGGTGCGACTCCATGACGCACGCCTGGCATGACGTGACACCCGGTGAACGACTACCCGCGGAATTTACCGTCGTCATCGAGATCCCCATGGGATCGAGTATCAAGTACGAGCTGGATAAAGTGACCGGTTTGCTTCGGCTCGATCGCGTTCTCTACTCGGCCGTGTACTACCCAGCCAACTACGGGTTTATTCCGCAGACTTATGCGGAGGATGACGATCCGCTCGATGTCTTGGTGCTGTGCCAGGAGGCGATGGCGCCGTTAACTTTGGTGCAGGCGCAATCCATCGGCATCATGACGATGGTGGATAGTGGGAAGAAGGACCACAAAGTGCTGGCGGTTGCCATCGACGATCCGGAGTACAACAGCTTCCGCGAAGCGAGCGAGCTGCCGCACCATCGGCTCAGCCTGCTGCGTCGCTTCTTTCTCGATTACAAGACGCTCGAAGGCAAGGCGGTCGAGATCGATGAGATTCAACCCGCGGCTTCGAGCCTTCCCGTGATTGAAGACGCACTGGCGCGTTACAGCGAACTTCGCCGGCGCGGATTTCGCGAGCAAGGGTCAAGATAGCGTTTGAGCTCGTGCTCCCATTGTTCCAATCGATTCAATGTTCGTTTTCGTTACAAGCCTTTCATCCAATGTTCGACAGATGATGTATTCTTGTGTGATGATCCTGAGTGAGCTGTGACATGCATACGTCACTCGCCACATGAGTCCACAATGAAACGAAAGCCCATACAATCAAATTACACCGATGAGAACGGCGATGGGTCGCCGACGCAACCGATGAGCGCTCCATAATTAGTCTGCTCGAGAATCCGTGGCTCGAGGTCGACGTCTCATGAAACGCTATCACGTTGCGGTTGTTTACAACGCGTCTCCGGGCGCGCACGCCGAGGCGCCGGAGGATCGGGCCAGCACCGCCGATCTGCGGCGCATGATCCGGCTCGTGTCACGCTCGCTCCGCCGGCAGGGGAACACCGTCACGGTGCTCCCGCTGGCCCACGATCTGTTCGGCTTCCAACGGCGACTGCGGCGGCTCAATCCCGACGTCGTGTTCAATCTTTACGACGATGTCGAACACGGCGCGCTCTACGACATGCGCGTAGCCGCCTTGGTCCGGATGATGGGGTTTCCCCTCACCGGCTCCCCCGCCCTGGCACTCGGCTTGACTCGTTACAAGTTCATGTGCGCCAGCTTGCTGGCCGGCGCCGGCGTTCCCATTCCGAACACCGCCCTCTTGGAAACGGTCAGCGGCGTCGATCGACAGCCCTGGCAGTTCCCGCTCATCGTGCAACCGAGTCAAGAACACGCGGGGATTGGGCTCGACCGGCATTCGGTTGTTCATTCCAAGAATGCCCTGCGCGTCAAGGTCCGGGAACTACTGCACACTTATCACCAACCGGCACTGGTGCAGCGGTTCTTACCCGGGCGGGAGTTCAACGTGGGTATCATCGGCAGCAACCGTATGCGGGCGCTGCCGTTGGCGGAAGTCGACTACTCAGAGCTTCCTACGCATATCCCACCCATCATGTCGTATGCCGCGAAGTGGTTGGAGAACACGACGGAGTATCAGAAAACTTCCGTCGTATGTCCCGCCGATGTCGAACCAGGGCTCGCTCGGCAAATCTCGAACGTCGCGCTCCAGGCCTTTCGTGCTGTTGGTGGCCGTGGCTATGGTCGAGTCGATATGCGCTTGGATGAGTCCGACCAACCGTATGTGCTCGAAGTGAATTGCAATCCGTGCCTCGATGAGGCCATGGGGCTGGCGCGATCTGCCGGGTGCGCGGGGATTTCCTACCCTCACCTTCTTCACATGATCGTCGATGTCGCTTTGGAGCCGATTCCTTACGATCCGGATGTGCCAATGTTTCCGATGCCGCGTCCGCGAGCGGTTTCCGCCGCTATCCGGTAAGCCGGCCGGTGTAGGCAAAGTTCATGGCCAAGGCGGTGGCCAGTGCGGCAATCTCGACCAGTTTCGATGTGGTGCGTCGCCGCGGAAGGTAAAGGTCGAGGGCCGCGGCTCGGTCCGACAACTTCCCCAGGAGCGTTTGCACTTCCTTGTCTGGAAGGCCTGCCCATCGCGTCACCTGTTCAACCAACGCGGTCTTGTGTCGCCGAAGGAAGTCGACGACCGAAATGAGCGAATCACCCTTCGTCGGCGGAAACACCTCCGTTAATTTGTCGTCGACATAACCTTGGGCGGCCGCACGGTAACGCTCGGCACGTTGCCCGTAGTGTTCCGCGAGCGTAAGGTTCATTTCGTCAACCGGGGTGCATAGCTTCCGCCGCCGGATCCGCGGCGTGACCGATTGAAATCGGTCCATCACGGTGTCGACGTATCGCAGTTTCTGTAGGGCGGGCCAGTTGCGGTAACGCCGCCGCCATCCAGATCGTGGCGTCAGCCAGACGGCAAACGTTTCCGCCCAATCCTCATCCGGATGTTTTTGGGCGTAAGTTCGTCCGTGGCGGTGATGGACGATGTGCCGAACGAATTCTCGACTGAAGGGATTCGGATCAAACGTATCCCGGTACGGGCGTGAGAACGGACCAAACATATCCACCCAATCGGGTTCTCGAAATAAGCGATATGCATAGTTAATCGCATGTCCCGCCTCGTGCCGCAACAGCATCATGATGGACGAGGCGTCCTCGATTTCCCCGGTTTGCTCCTCCTCGATTCGAGACAATCTTTCATCCGCCAGATAGAACGGAACGCCGATGACGGGAACTTCGTCCGGGCATCCCCAACTATCGGTAAGGTAATGCCGCGGTCGAAAGCGTACTCCCTTTTCTGCCAGCTCGTGATTGAGGCGCCGGATGAACGGCTCGATGGGAGAGCCTTCCGTTCTCAGGCCCATTTCGGAAACGCGCGTATTAAGCAGTTCGAACCGGATGGTTTCCCAACTGTTGACCAGCTTGAGGGCACGTGCCGGACTCATAATGGATGCACTACTACTTCGCTTTTCGAGGACTACCCCCGTGAAAAGCTTGCCGCAAATCAGTCGTAATTCGGAAAGTATGCTCCCGACTGGTACGAGCGTCCTGAAGGGTTCGCTGGCTGGGATGGAAGCGTCAGACCCGATTCAGTTCGCCGCGCTGATATTATAAGGTCGGTGAGAACGCCGACAGGGGTTATTGCCCCGAGGCGCAGTCGCAAATCATTCAGCATCCACCCGTTATGAATTCAAAATAAATAGCAACGGGGGTTTCCCTTCCGGGACATGGAGTTTTAAGTGGCTTGCTGGTAATGATTAACGACGATCACATCAGATGCGCTTGTCGCCTGGTTTCGACTACTTGTTGATGCGACTTGCCGTCCGAAAAAACGGTAAATCCAGCTTCACAGTGTTCCGTAATCAGTGTTTTTCCTCATTTACACATTTTCCAATTACCTCATATTGCCGAAACGTAAAACTCACCCGATCCAATTCTATTTGATGCAGCGCGCTCATTACGCTAACGCCTTCGGTAGTAAGGCAATAGTCGTTTGCTAACTCGTCCAATCCTGAGGACGTGGTCGGCTTGAATGAAATGAGAAATGATTAATGGCACTGGATATGCTACCCCAGTGCAAAGCTGCGTAGTCTGGCGTTATGTACTGTGGGTGAAAGTGCCAGCTGTTAGGCTGTTGAGACTCGCTCAATGCCCGCTCGCCGAGGATCTGCTTAGAATCCTTCCTCGCTGCACGGCAACGCCGTGCCATCGCTCCTCTCATCCACCACGGGACCGTGTCCCGCTCTTAGGGTTTGGACTGCGCTCATTCGGGAACATCGAAGAGGACATCGTAACGTTGCGAAGTGGGCGGAGCGTCCCCCCAACACACATTGCGCACGTCGTCGTGCGCAGGTGCGCTCCTCATCTCACTTCCAATTGGAGGAGATCCTTTTTCATGTTCCGTAATCTTTGGAATCGTTCGACTCGCACCAAGGCACCGGCGCTGCTGCGGGGACGCAATCGTTTTGCGTCGCGCTTGGGCTTGGAATCGTTGGAATGCCGGTTGGCCCCGGCGACCTTCACGGTCACGACGCGCTCCGACGCGCCGTTCCACATCGGACTGTCGCTACGGGATGCCATCAACGCAGCCAACTCCGATCCACAGTCCACAATCCGATTTGCACCCGGCCTGAACGGTACGATCACTCTTCAGCAGGGCGATCTCGACATCCGCACCAGCATGAAGATCGACGCCAATTTCAACGGCAACAACATCGCGGTCAGCGGCCGTGGTCAAAGCCGAGTGTTCAACATTTCGGCGAGCCCGTCCACGCCCTCTCACGTGACCTTCATCGGTTTCACCGTTAAAGATGGCCGCCAGAACGGCAATGGCGGCTGCATTTACGCCGATGACGCGGCTTCGAGCGTGGTGCTGAACGACATGGTCGTCACGCTGTGCAAAGCCATTGGCGGCAGCGGCGGCGGCGTTTACAACGAGGGACTGACGACGACCTATGCCAGCATCATCGAAAATAACCAGGCCGACGTCGATGGCGGCGGCATCTGGTCCGGCAAGAACCTGTCGCTTTACAACAGCCTGGTAACCGACAACCGCGCTCGTGACGGCGGCGGTCTCTACCTAGCACGGACAGGCACCACCTTGACGCTTTGGAACGAAACGGACGTCCGCTTCAACTTCGCCACGCGTGACGGCGGCGGCGCTTATGCTCGCTTCAACATCGACGTTCAGCAGAGCAGCGTTCACAACAACACCGCGACGGACGACGGCGGCGGCCTGTACTCCGAAGACGGCAACGTCTTCCTCCGCGACGGTCACGTCGATCTTAACGTCGCCATCAACGGCGACGGCGGCGGCATCTGGCTCGACTACATCCTGACGGCGACCGACTATAACGATTCCGGAAGCACGATAAACGAGAACTACACCAACCACAGCGGTGGTGGCGTCTTCTCCAATGCCGGCATCGTGCGAATCTGGCACGACTCTGAGGTCAACACCAACACCTCGAACGGCGGCAGCAGCGGCGGTGGCATCTGGGCCGAATACGACGTTTTCCTGGACGACGGCGCCGAGGTCAACGACAACAGCAGCGCCGGCAACGGCGGCGGCATCTACTCGGACTTCGGCAACGTCGAAATCGACGACTCCCAAGTGCTGGGGAACACCGCGCTGGACAATGGCGGCGGCATCTACGCGTATGGCAATATCGCACTCGATGGCTCGACGGTTGGACTTACTGCCAGCCCGAATAGCGCCGGACTCGACGGCGGCGGACTCTACACGTCGAACGGCAGCTTCTACATTCAGGACGGTTCGTTAGTAGAAGGCAACTTCGCCGGCGGTGACGGCGGCGGCGCCTGGGGCCGGGTCCACGGAGTCGTGGAAGACAGCACCGTTCGTGGCAATGTCGGCAACGATGACGGCGGTGGCATATTCATGAACACCTCCGGCGGTTTCAAGAGCCTCTGGATTCGGCTCAGCCTCTTCCAGTTCAACGAATCCGGCGACGACGGCGGCGCGGTTTACGTGTCCGGCACGTCTGTGGGCGCGCACTCCGAATCCGTGACCATCCTCGACAGCACCTTCGATCGCAACAATGCGTCGATCGACGGCGGCGGCCTCTATGCCGAGAACGTCGAGAACATCGCCATAACCGGCAGCACGTTCAAGGGCAACCGGGCGACCTCCGGCTCGGGCGGCGGCATGCACGTGATCAACGGCAACTTGTACTTGGTCAATGACACGTTCGGCGGGCACTATGACGGCAGCCCGCTGGCGCTCGCCGTGCCGCAGGAAGCCGCAGTGAGCGGTGGCGCGATCTATGTCCGGGGCACCCTGACGACGATCAACCACGTCACCTTCAATGACAACATCTCCTACGGTGGTCCGAAGACCGGAAGCGCCATCTACTCCGACACGGGCGCCGACGTTTACCTGCACAACACGTTGGTAGTCGATACCAACAACATTAGCGCGGCCATTTCGACCGAGCTGTTGAGCAAGTCTGCCGGCGGCGACTTCTTCACGATGGGTCACAACCTGGTCCAGGACTTCTCGTTCATCAACGTCACCAACTTTAGTGACGACATCGGCGACATCGGTTTCGGCGTGCAGGCCCTCGGACCGCTTCAGAATAACGGCGGGCCGACGGACACCTATGCGTTGATCCCGGGTGGCCAGGCCATCGACAATGGCGACGATTCGGGACCGATCGTCGATCAGCGTGGCTTCCCACGACCGATCGTCAACTCCGACATCGGTTCGTTTGAGTTGCCGTAAGCGGCTAGACTGTACTTGATTCCAGCCTCCTCTCACCCGCCTCCTTCTTGGAGGCGGGTGCGAGGTTCTAGGAAGCAATCACGGGCAGGGTCCGCCCATGGGCCCGGGCTCGCGACCTCAGGTGTATCGAAGGCATACCACATAGAAGGCGTGCACGAACGCCTTCCCTAGAAACCAGACCAAACGGAACGCGGAAGAGGACACAGAGAAAACTGCCACGGTGGACGGGGCGTCCCCCCAACACATTTGCGCACATCGTTGTGCGCAGGTGCGCTCCGATTCCATCACGCACTCACTGGAGCCTCGCAAACATGTTTCGCTCTTTTACCAAGAGGATGACTCGCCGGAACCGGCGGGCATCGAAGCATAAATCGAACATCATACCATCCCGACTGGCGCTTGAATCCCTGGAAAGCCGGCTGGCGCCGGCGACATTCACCGTTACCACCCGCTCGGACGCTCCGTTTCACCTGGGGCTGTCGTTGCGCGACGCTATACACGCCGCGAACAACGATCCGCAATCCTTGATTCAGTTCGCACCAGGCCTCAACGGTACCATCACCCTTCAGCAGGGCGATCTCGACGTTCGCACCAGCGTGAAGATTGATGCGAACGTGAACGGCAACAACATTGCCGTTAGCGGCCGTGGACAAAGCCGGATATTCAACATTTCGGCGAGTCCGTCGACACCGTCTCACGTGACACTGGTCGGGTTCACCACCAAAGACGGGCGCGTGACAGGCAACGGCGGCTGCATCTATCTGGATGACGCCGCGTCCAGCCTGGTGCTGAATGACATGGTCGTCACGTTGTGCAAGGCCGTTGGCGGCAGCGGCGGCGGCGTTTTCAATGAAGGCCTGACCACGTCATACTCCAGCACGATTGAAAACAACCAAGCCGACGTCGATGGCGGCGGCATCTGGTCCGGCAAGAATCTGTCACTTTACAGCAGCTTGGTAACCGACAACCGTGCGCGCGACGGCGGTGGTCTCTACCTGGCTCGCACGGGCACCACGTTGACGCTCTGGAACGAAACCGACGTCCGCTTCAACTTCGCCACGCGCGACGGCGGCGGCGCCTATGCCCGCTTCAACATCGATGTGCAGCAGAGCAGTGTGCACAACAACACGGCCACGGACGATGGCGGCGGCCTGTACTCCGAAGACGGCAACGTTTTCCTCCGCGATGGCCATGTCGACCTTAACGTTGCCATCAATGGCGACGGCGGCGGCATCTGGCTCGACTACATCTTGACCGCAACGGAGTTCTGCACCGAAGACAACGGCGATGGCCGCGGCGGGGAGGTTTGCTCGCCGAGTACGATCAACGAGAACTACACGAACGGCAGCGGCGGCGGCGTCTTTGCCAACGCGGGTGTCGTGCGCATTTGGAACGGCTCGGAAGTCAACGAGAACACCTCAAACGCCAGCGGCGTCGGCCGAAGCGGCGGCGGCATCTGGGCGTACTACGATGTCTTTCTCGACGACGGCGCACAGGTGAACGACAACAGCAGCGCCAGCGACGGCGGCGGTATTTTCTCGTTTGCCGGAAACGTCGAAGTCGACGAATCCGAAGTATTAGGCAATACCGCGCTGGACAACGGCGGCGGCATCTACGCCTACGGCAACATCCTTTTGGACGGGGCCACCGTTGGCACGCTAAGCAGCCCCAATAGCGCCGGTCTCGATGGCGGCGGCCTCTATACGTCGAACGGCAGCTTCTACATCCAGGAAGGTTCGTTGGTGGAAGGCAACTTCGCCGGCGGCGACGGCGGCGGCGCCTGGGGTTCTGTCCACGGCGTCGTTGAGGACAGCACGGTTCGCGGCAACGTCGCCAATAATGAAGGCGGCGGCATCTTCATGGAAAACTTCGAAAGCCTATGGATTCGGCTAAGCCTGATCGAGGCCAATGAAGCGGGAAACAACGGCGGCGGCGTACATATTTTCGGCGCCGAGAGTTTCACCATTCTCGACTCCACGTTCCGCGCCAACGTGGCCTCGCAACTCGGCGGCGGCTATTCCTCGAATCAAATCGAGAACACCGCGATTACCGGCAGCACTTTCGAAGCCAATGTGGCCGCGTCGGGCCGGGGAGGTGGAATCCACGCCTGCGACGGCAATCTCTACATCGTCAACAGCACGTTTGGCGGCACCTACGAGAACGGTGTGCTCGTGGCCCCGCAGTACGCGCAACAGCAGGGCGGCGCCATCTATCTCCTGGAGATTCTCGCCACGCTCAATCACGTGACGTTCAACGATAACCTCTCATTGGGAGGACCCAAAGCCGGAAGTGCGATCTTCGTCGACGCTAGCAGCGACGCCTACTTACATAACACGTTGGTTAACGACACCAACGAGATCAGCTCGGCGATCGCCACCGAGTTGCTAAGCAAGGGCAACGGCGGAGAATTCTGGACGATGGGGCACAACCTCGTGCATGATTTCTCGTACATCAACGTCAACAATTTCAGCGCGGACATCGGCGACATCGCCCTTGGCCAGCAAGATCTGGGGCCGCTCCAAAATAACGGCGGACCCACCGAAACTTATGCTCTGATCAACACGCCGGGCGCCAACCAGGCGATTGATAACGGCGACGATTCTGGACCGATTGTCGACCAGCGCGGCTTCCCGCGACCGATCGACAAGTCCGACATCGGTTCCTTTGAATTGCCGTGAAGAAATCGATTTTCGGCTAAGGTTTTGTGATTGCAGCGCCTCGCACCCGAATCCGTGATGGAAACGGGTGCGAGGATGAGAATACCATCGGACGCGAGAGCTTTTTCGTAAACGACTACCGCAGGGCATACTTCGGCCAGGGTTAGGTCTCCGAAAAGCGGCGAACCCTTCCCCCGGCGTTGTCGGAGCCGTTACAGGCGCCGGCAGACCGTTGGGGCGCCGGGGGTGGGTCGCCCTATACTGAAGTCCATGCAGCGTGAAAGGCTCCGGCAGCTCAGAAGCCACGTGAGAGCATGCATGAAGACTCGGTTCGTATGGCTCACCTTGCCTTCGTTGTCTCATTTTTCGCTGGAACAGTGAAGAGCTCATTCTGACATTGCGAAGTGGGCGCGAGCGCCCCCCAACACACTTGCCGCACATCGTAGTGCGCAGGTGCGCTCTGTGCCTGGCTTCCAAGCATTTAGGAGACTCTCCATGTTTCGCGCTTTTCGGAGTCGTACGACTCATCGACACACGCACAACTTAATGCGTTCTCGGCTTGCCCTAGAGCCGCTCGAGTGCCGCTTGGCCCCGGCGACTTGTGTTGTGGGCACTCGATCGGATGCTCCGTTCCATACCGGTCTGTCGTTGCGTGACTGCATAAACGTGGCGAATACCGACCCGCAATCCCAAATCAAGTTTGCTCCCGGGCTCAACGGCACGATCACGTTGCAGCAGGGCGATCTCGACCTCAAGACCAGCATGACGATTGATGCCAACGCCAACGGCAATAACATTGCCGTCAGCGGCCGCGGGCTGAGCCGCGTTTTCAACATCTCGACCAGTCCATCCACTCCGTCGCACGTCACCTTTATTGGATTCACCACCAAAGATGGACGCGTGAACGGCAACGGCGGTTGCATCTACGTCGATAACCCGGCTTCGAGCCTGGTTCTAGACGACATGGTGGTTACCCTGTGCAAGGCCATCGGTGGCAGCGGCGGCGGCGTCTTCAACGAGGGCCTGACCACGCTCTATAGCAGTACCCTGGAAAACAACACCGCTGACTTAGACGGCGGTGGGGCTTGGTCCGGCCGGAATCTGTCGCTTTACAACGAGAGCTTCGTCACGGACAACCGAGGTCGCGACGGCGGTGGCCTCTATTTGGCCCGAACTGGGACCACGCTGACGATTTGGAATGACAGTGTGGTCAAGTTCAATTTCGCCACTCGCGATGGGGGCGGCGCTTGGGCTCGGTTCAATGTTGATGTTAAAAACTGCGACAACGCGAATAACTGCATCAACAACAATACGGCCACAGGGTCCGGAGGCGGCATTTATTCCGAAGACGGCAACGTCACCATCAGAGACGCAAGCCAGGTCACTTCCAACGTTGCCATCAACGGCAACGGCGGCGGCATCTGGGCCGACTATCTGGTAACGGTAAAGGACTTCAGTGCGGTCTTACAAAACTATACCAATGGCAGCGGTGGTGGTATTTTTTCCGACTCCGGCATCGTTCGACTTCTGAATAACTCGGGAGTTCATAACAACACGTCCAACGGCGGCGCCAGCGGCGGCGGCATATGGGCGTACTACGACGTGTTTGTTGAAAGTCTCTCAAACGTAATCCAAAACAGCAGCGCCGGAAATGGCGGCGGCATTTATTCGGCGGCCGGGTCGGTCACGATCGACCGCGGCGAGGTTGATAGCAATGTCGCCCTCGACAATGGCGGCGGCATCTGGGCGTTCGGGAATGTCATCGTGAACGAGGGCCGCATCGGAGGTATATCCAACAGTGCTGGGCTCGACGGCGGCGGCATATACACTGCCAACGGGAACTTTTACGTCCAAGGGAATAGCATCATCGAAGGGAACACCGCGGGCGGCGACGGCGGCGGCATTTGGGGCCGAGTCCACGGCGTCGTCGAGAATAGCACCGTGCGCGACAACATCGCCAACGACGACGGCGGCGGGATCTTCATGCAGAATTTCCAGAGCCTGTGGATTGACTTGAGTACCTTTATCCTAAACGAGGCCGGCGACGAAGGGGGAGGGGTCTACGTCGAAAACTCGGAAAGTGTGACCATCATCGACAGCACGTTCGACCAGAATGTCGCCTCCATCAACGGGGGCGGCCTTGCCGCGCGCAAAATCGAAAATATCGCGATCACCGGCAGCACTTTCAGTAGCAATCGCGCAGCCTCGGGTCGGGGCGGCGGCATCGATGCCCGGACTGGAAACCTCTACATCGTGAACTCCACCTTCGGCGGCACGGCGGCGAACCCGCAGTCCGCAGCGGTCGCAGGTGGCGGAATCTATGTTCTGGACGAACTGACCACCATCAACCATACCACCTTCAACGACAACATCTCGTATGGCGGACCCAAGACCGGCAGCGCCATCTTTTCTGACACCGGCTCCTCCGTTTACTTGCACAATACGATGGTGAACGATACCAACGAGATCAGCTCGGCCATCGCCACCGAATTGCTGAGCAAAGGAGGCGGAGGCGCATTCTTCTCGATGGGCCATAATCTGGTCCACGACCAGTCCTTCATCAACGTGACGGACTTCGACGACGACATCGGGGATATCGCCTTCGGCGTGCAGGCCCTTGGGCCACTCGCCAACAACGGCGGACCGACCGATACCTACCTGCCGCTAGCCGGCGGCCAGGCGATCGACGGCGGCGACAATTCCGGACCAATCGTCGATCAGCGCGGCTTCCCACGATCGGTGACCGGTCCGTCGGACATCGGTTCGGTGGAGGTGCCGTAGAAAAGTTCGGTAATGGATCAAAGGAAGACCCGGGCGGGTGACTCCCGTCCGCGATCTTCCGTCAAAATACGGCGGACCTACGCCCGTACTTATCGACCGGGGGTGGTTCGCATTATAGAATTAGAAAGATCCTTCCGGCTGACTATTTCCTCGTACTTTACCGAACATGCTTTTTCCCCACGGAAATGTATTCCCCACAGGACAAAGGTTAAAACCAGAGTTTCGAAAGGAGGTCGCTATTTCAAATTAACCGGATCGGCGAAGAGACATTCGAAACTGCGAAGCGGGCGGTGCGTCCCCAACAACTTCGTGCACACGGCTGTGTACAGGTGCGCTCCTCCACTCGCTTCATCAAGGAGTATGGCAATGTTTCGTACGTTTTGGAATCGTCCGGAAAGGGTAACCACGCCTGCCCGGAATCGGAATCGTTTCTCCAGCTCGCGCCGCCGCCTACACGTCTCGCGGCTGGGATTAGAACCACTTGAAAGCCGGCTAGCCCCGGCGACCTTCACGGTCACGACTCGTTCGGACGCCCCATTTCACTTAGGTCTGTCGTTGCGCGACGCCATCAACGCCGCCAACGCCGACCCGCAATCCCTGATCCAGTTCGCGCCGGGCCTGAACGGCACGATCATCCTTCAACAGGGTGACCTGGACATCAGGACCAGCATGAAGATTGATGCGAACGTCAACGGCAACAGCATTGCCGTCAGTGGCCGCGGCTTGAGCCGGGTGTTTAACATCTCGGCAAGCCCGTCGACGCCGTCCCACGTCACGTTTGTTGGTTTTACCACCAAGGATGGTCGCGTTAGCGGCAACGGCGGCTGCATCTACGCCGATGATCCGGCCTCCAGCGTGGTGCTCAACGACATGCTTGTAACGCTCTGCAAGGCAGTGGGTGGCCATGGCGGCGGCGTCTACAGCGAAGGCCTGACGACGCTTTATGCCAGCACCGTGGAAAACAACACCGCCGATCTGGACGGCGGCGGCATCTGGTCCGGCCGAAACCTGTCGCTTTACAATGCCAGCCTGATCACCGACAACCGCGCCCGGGACGGCGGCGGCCTCTACCTGGCCCGGACGGGAACTACCCTGACGATTTGGGGCGACAGCGATGTCCGCTTCAATTTCGCCACGCGCGACGGCGGCGGCGCTTATGCCCGCTACAACGTCGACGTCCAACAAAGCAGCGTGCACAACAACACCGCCACGGATGACGGCGGCGGCATCTATTCCGACGACGGCAACGTGTACCTCCGAGACGGGCACGTCGACCTCAACGTGGCCATCAACGGCGATGGCGGCGGCATCTGGGCCGATTATCTCGTGAAGGCAACGGACTTCCAGAAAGCCGCAAGTACCGTGAACGAGAACTACACCAACCACAGCGGTGGAGGCGTTTTCACCGAATCGGGAATAGTCCAGATCTGGGATGGCTCCCAAGTCAATGAGAACACCGCCAATGGAGGCAGCAGCGGCGGCGGCATCTGGTCGTTCTACGACGTCTTTCTCGACAACGGCGCCCAGGTGAACGACAACAGCACCGCCGGCAGCGGCGGCGGTATTTACTCAAGCGCCGGTTCGGTCGATGTCGACGAAAGTGAGGTATCCGGCAACACCGCGCTGGACAACGGCGGCGGCATCTATGCCTTCGGCAACATCACCCTCGATGGCGCTCAAATTGGGACGATTGATAATCCCAACAGTGCCGGACTCGACGGCGGCGGCCTCTACACATCAAACGGAAACTTCTACGTCACGGAGGATTCGTTTGTTGAGGGGAACTTCGCCGGCCGGAACGGCGGCGGCATCTGGGGAAGCGGCCACGGCGTCGTGGAAGAAAGCACCGTGCGCGGCAACGTCGCCAACAATAATGGCGGCGGCATTTTCATGGAGGATTTCGAAAGCCTCTGGATCAACCTCAGCCTGATTGAAAGCAATGAGTCAGGTAACGATGGCGGCGGCATCTTTGTCATCAACTCGGAAAGCATGACCATCCTCGATAGCACCATCCAAGACAATGCCGCATCCCAAAAAGGCGGCGGTGTCGCCTCGAATAACATCGAGAATATTGCCGTCACCGGAAGCACCTTCGCCGGAAACCGTGCGGTCTCAGGGCGCGGAGGCGGCATGCACAACTGCAACGGCAACCTCTACATCGTCAACACCACGTTTGGCGGGCTCTACAGCGACGACCCGACGCCGGTCCTGGTCACGCCGCAAAACGCCGGCCAGCAGGGTGGAGCTCTCTACCTCTTGGAAATCCTGGCCACCATCAATCATGTCACCTTCAACGATAACATCGCCTATGGAGGCCCCGACGCCGGCAGTGCGATCTTCGCCGACGCCGGCACGAACGCCTACCTCCATAACACGCTCGTGAACGACACCAACGAGATCAGCTCGATCATCGCCACCGACCTGCTCAGCAAGGGCAACGGCGGTGAACTATGGACGATGGGCCATAACCTCGTCCATGATTTCTCGTTCACCAACGTGCGGAACTTCAGCTCCGACATCGGCGACATAGCCTTTGGGCAACAAGCCCTGGGCCCACTCCAAGATAATGGCGGACCGACGCATACCTACGCTCTTATCAACACGCCGGGCGCCAACCAGGCAATTGAAAACGGCGATGATTCGGGCCCCATTGTGGATCAGCGCGGCGAACCGCGGCCGATCGACAACTCGGACATCGGTTCTTTCGAACTGCCCTGATCGTTGCAATGCCGACGCCGGGCGGGAGATTTCCCGCCCGGCGTTTCATTTGCAAATGGCGACCCTACCGCCGACGCTGTCGGATCTCGAATAGACCCGGCAAACCGTTGGGGCGCCGGAGCAAGGTCGCCGGGTATGGGAAGAGCTGCCTTGCCGATGGTATGCGAGGTGGGCTCACAACTTAAGCGCCCACGCTAATTCCTTCCTCAATTATCGTTGAAGTTCCTTCCAACAGAGCCGGCGGTGTTGGCCCGTCCGCGTTGCCTCGAAACACCCGGAACGACGGCGGACCCTTCCGCGCCCGTCAGGATGGCGGACTTTCCTTCGCCTTCAAAATCCGCCGATGCGACGCTGACGCCGATGTTGTTGCCTAACTCGAAGGCAAAGAACTTGTTGAGCAGTGAGTCTTGCGGTTTGGCGTTGTTGAATGTTTTGTCGGCGATGGCCTTGCCGTCATAGACGTGAACTTCCGGATTGCCGACGGATGAGCCGGTAATGATATCCCCGTAGCCGTCGCCGTTGGTGTCGCCGATAGCAACATAGGCGCCGACGTTGAAGTTCAACCCGTAGGCAAAAAACTTCGCCAGCAGGCTCTTGCCATTCGGCTTGAAAGTGTTGGTCGCGATGTCCCGGCCGTTGTAGAGCCGAACATCCGGGTTGCCCGCGGTGGCGCCGGTCGAGATGTCGGCGAAGCCGTCGTTGTTGACGTCGTCGACCGCGACATTGGCACCCACGTTAAACTGCAACGCGTACGGAAACCACTTGGCCAGCAAGCTCGCGCCATTTGGTTTGAAGTCATCGAGAGCAATGTCCTTGCCGTTGTAAACACGCACGTCCGGGTTGCCGGCCGATGCGCCGGTAACTACATCGGCGAAACCGTCGCCATTCACATCGCCGGCCGCGACATTGGCGCCGACGTTGAACTGGAGGGCATAGGGAAACCACGAGGCGAGCAGCTCCGTGTTTGGATCTTCCTCGTTAAAGGCGCCGTCGGCAATAGCTTGCCCGTCGAACACCTTGACGTGTGGATTTCCGACCAAGGCCCCGGTGACAACGTCGGAAAAGCCGTCGCCGTTAACGTCGCCGACGGCGACCGAAATGCCCTTCGTGTACCCTGCCCCGTATGGTTCGAATACGTACAACACGGAGCCGTCGCCGATGTCCCGTACCTCGACGTGTCCGGTTCCCGCGATCACAAAATAGGTAGCCGTGTAGCGGCGCAGCACGACATCGTTGCCGTCGCCGCCGACGTAACTGATTTGGAACCAGCGCTGATTGCTCTTGATAAGCCCGCCTTCGGGCAAACCGGCAAACGTGCCCACGATGGCGTCGGCGCCGTCATTTCGAAGAACGGCCAACACATCGCTGACCTTCGGTTCAAAGACAACGTCGACCAGGAGTTTTGCATTGTTAAGTGCAATGCTACCTACGGTGCTAACGAGGTTGGGTTGTCCAGGAATTCCGATGCCGGAGATGCGAACCGAATAGGTCGCATCCGCTCCGAGCGTCAGGTCGGCCGTGTGCAGAATTCCTGAACCTTCATCACCGGGCGCCACCGTTCCGCCGGTAGCATCGACGGCCCCGGTCGTCCCTGTCCCCGCCAGCTTTCCGCCTGCCAGAGTTATCGCGCTCGATGGCTGATTGCCGTTGATTCGAATGGTACCGGCCTGAACTAACGTCGTACCGGTGTAAACGTTTTCCGCCGTCAGGGTCACAGCGCCGGGGCCGATGAGGACGAAATCCCCGGGGCCGGAGATCACTCCTTTAAATGCAATGTTGTTGCTCGTGCCGCCCACGGAGAGTGGATCAAAGCCGAGGATCACGGCGCCGTTTAACTCAACGGCACCGGCCGCATTGAACGTGAGGCCAACGAGCGGGTTGACATCACCGACCGGCCCAACGATGGTCACGTCATTCGCGGCTGAGATCGTCAGCGTAAACGAACCGTTGACGGAATCAGCAAGGTTTATGTCGGCGCTGCTGGCGTCGAGCGTGGCGTCGGCGCCGAGGCTAACCGGACCGCCATACGTTTGGGGGCCCGTCGTGTGTATTGCCGCCGCGTTCAATGAAGTGGCGCCGGAAATGGACAGGCTGTCCAGGCCAGTCGCGCTCCCGCCGAACGCGGCATTTCCGACGACGTGCAAGTCGCTGTTGGCGCCGTTGACACCGGCGAAGAGTCCGACGACAGCGCCGGTCAACGTCACGTTGTTGGTCAGGTTCACGGGCCCCGTGTACGTCTGATTGCCGGTCGTGACGATGGACGCCGCCTTGATCGTGGTCACACCGCTGACGGCAAGGTTGACCAGGCCGCCGATGTTCTGATTCAGGACGGCGTCACCTGTGATTTGCAGACTGGTGTTTCCAATCGCCATCGCCTGGTTGAGCACCACTTCGGCGGCCGTCAAATGCGTGAACGCAGTAAGAATGACCTGGTTTTGAAAAGTCTGTACGCCGGTGGTCGTAAGTGCGCCCGAAAGTAATGTCGCCCCGCCTGGGCCGGTCGTTAAGTCGTCGATGCCGCTTACTGTGGCGCCGTTGATCGTTGTGGTGCCGGAAAACACCAACGTCAGGTCGTGGGCATTACCGATAATCGCCGCGCCGAACGTGACCATTTGGCCGCTGAGCGTGGTGTCGGATGACAGGGCGACGATTCCGTTGTACGTCTGAGCTCCTGTTGTGTTTATCGTGCTGCCCGTGACGGTCGTGCTTCCGGAAATCGACAGCGAGCCAATCCCATCCACTCCGTTAAGAAACGTATTGCCGGCGAGGCTTAGGTCATGACCAGCGCCGGTGACAACGCCGCCGAGGGTGATCGTGCTCGCCGTCAACGTCGTATCGGAGGTAAGCGAGACGGCGCCCAAGTAGCTCTGTGCCCCGCTCGTAGAAACCGACGGTATGTCGAACTGTGTCGCACCGTTCACCGTAAGCGACGCAAGGTTATTAATTGTGCTCTGGAAATGGGCGCTACCAGTGATGGCGAGATCGTTGTTGAATCCGCTAAGGGTATTGGCGAGCGTGATGGTGGTGCCGACCAGATTCACATCACCCGCCAGTGTGATCGGACTTTGGTAGTTTTGATTGCCCGTCGTCGACAGCGTGCCGCTGAGCTGTGTCGAACCGCCGGCGCTCAGCGTCAGGTGGCGAATCCCAATGAAGTTGCTTCCGTTAACGATGGTCGTGCCGGAAAACGTCAACGTCAGATCCAATCCACCGCTGGCGACCGTGGAGCCAAACGTTACCGTCGTTCCGGTCAACGTAGTGTGGGCCAGAATCGTCACGATGCCGGAGTAACTCTGGAAACCGCTCGTGGACACGTTGCCGCTGGTTAGCAGGGTGGTCCCAACGACGGAGAGCGACGTCAGGCCATTGAGCGGACCGTTGACAAACGTGTTACCGTTCACGCTCAAGCTGTGGGACCCGCCGGCGACAGCGCCTAGCGTCACCGTGCCGCCGGAAAGGGTCGTATTTGCATTCAGTGACAGACCGCCCGAGTAACTCTGTGTGCCGGTCGTCGTCACCGAAGACACGTTCAGAGTAGTCGAACCGGAAATCGCAAGGTTACTTATCCCAGAGAGAGTTCCGTTCACAAAAGAATTGCCGTTGATCGTCAAGCCATTACCGGCGCCGCTGACCGTGGCGCCGAAGGTAAGGTTCGGACCTGTAAGGATTACGGAACCGAGGAGCGACAGTGGGCTGCCAAAGGATTGATTGCCGCTGGTGGAAATCGTGCCGTCCAATGCCGTTGTGCCGCCGGGACCGACGGTAAGGTGGCGCACACCCGAGAAGGACGTAACGTCGACGGTGCACGTGCCGCTGAATGTGAGGGTAAGATCGAAGCCGGCGCCGTTAATCGTGCCGGTGAAGCTCGCGTTAGTGCCAGTCAACGTTGCGTGGGATCCGAGCGAAACGGCACCGCTATAGGTCTGCGAGGCCGCGCTCACCTGTGACGCATTGATCGTCGCGGCGCCCGACACGGTCAACGACTGCACAACGGACACATTACCGGAGAGCACCACACTCCCATTCACCGACAAGTCGTTCGAGCCGCCGGCGACAGTGGTCGAAAATGTTACGAGGGTTGCGGTAAGCGTGACATCGTTAAGCAAACTCACGGTGCCGCCGAAAGACTGTGCCCCCGTTGAAGTGACGCTGGCTGCACCGAGCGTGGTGGCGCCGCTTACCGACAAACTGCTTAACCCAGACGCCGAACCGCCAAAAGTCCCCGTGCCGGCGATGGCCAGGCTGCGAGAGTTGCCGACAATGGTACTCAAACTAACGTTCGTCGCCGTCAAGGTGGTGTTTGCGCCGAGTGTTAACGTACCGCCGTAAGTTTGGGCGCCGGATGACGTGGCGCTGCCGCCATTGAGCGTCGTCGCGCCACTCACCGACAAAGTCGTCAATCCGGTTGCTGCAGAGTTGATAACGGCGTTGCCGTTGACTGCCAGCGCTTTGGACGACCCGGTGAGATTGCCGCCGACGGTGATGGTGCTGCCGGTCAGCGAGACGTCGCTGCCAAGTGTGAGACCGCCGGCGTAATGCTGCGTGCCCGTTGTCGTCAAGTTCGGCACGTTCAGGTTCGTATGACCGGCGACGAACAAACTGGTAAGCCCGGGCGGCGCTGTGCCAAAGACTGCATCACCAGAAACCGCAAGGCTGGTGAATCCGCTGACGGCGCCCAAGAATGATGCGTCACCGGTGACACTGAAACTCCCGCCGCCACCGCCAACCGCCTTGGCGAAGGTAGCGTTCGACGCAGTGATTTGCGGATTCGTTCCCAGCGTCAGAGTGTCGTTCAGGTTGAGCGGACCCGTTGTGGAAATTGCAGCACTGGGCACGAGCGTCGAACCCGCCGCATCGGTCGTCAAACTTGCCAGCGGCGTGGTCCCGCCGAGTATGCTTCCGAAAGTCGTTGTCCCACCGCTGTTTACGGTGAAGTGTTTGGCGCCGTTTATCGCTCCCCAAAACGTGGCATTGCCAGCACCGGCGTCCGCCACGACGTCATGGGTCAAGTTCACGGGAAAATTGACGACGATACTTCCGCCGCCGGTCGTAATGTTCGACCCCAAGTGGGTAACGTTTAGTGCCGTTATGGTCACGGCGCCGCCGGCGGTGGAAAGCGCGGTTCCGCCTGCTACGGTAAGCGTGTTTGTGACGCCACCGTTCGCGCTGAGGATAATCGGTTGATTCGGTCCGGTTGTCGCGATGGAGTTATTGACGACGAGGACATCCCAGCCCGTGAGTTGAACGCCGCCGGTTGTCGCAATCCCACCCGTGCCCACCGTGAGGAAGCTGCCGTTTTCAAACCCACCTTTTGCGGTCAATGATTGCACGAGCCCCGACGTTTGCATGACCGTGTTCGTGCCGCTGCCGGAGAATTGAATGGTGGCCGACGAATTCACGATCGTGATCGGTTCGGCCGAATCGGAAAACGTATAGTTGCCGCCGACCCGTGTAATAGAGAGCACATTCGCCACATCGCCGCTGCCGGTGTACGAGAGATGATTCGACGCGTCGATGGTCAACGTGGCCGACGGTAGGGAACGATCTTCGAGATGCTCGAGCACCAGGGCGAATCGCGGTGCGCGCCGACGGCTTTTCTCCGTCGGTCCAACCGGTCGCAATGGCGGCGTTCGCAACCAGGGGGTGCGCATAGGTGAAGTTCCGCGTAGTAAGTCAACGCGACAGCGGCAGGTCACAAGCGGCCGGCATGTGCCAGTGCGGGCGGAGCGGGTTGACCGGTGAGATGTGCACACGGGGAGCGTGTCGTCACATTCACGTGGATACATATGAAAACATGATTACCTGTGATGTCAACAAAATTCCGAGTGCATTACCGCGATTGCTTTCCTTGGTCGTCGACCGGCCGCTTACTGCGCTCGAAGACTCGCTGTGTGCGCGGCTCGGATTAGTTGGCCGGTGTACAGGCCGAGACGCGGTGTTAAGTATCCTTAGCGCCGAGACGCTGAGTCGCGTCATTTCTATGTCCAGTCGAATGTGAAATTTCGAGGCGCCTCGTCGCTTCAACTCCATAAACCGCAATGAGCAGAGGCCGGTTGCTGGAAAAGTTCGCCCAATCGGTTCGGCGGCAATCGGCAGCTAATTTGGGACAACGAGAGTCGGCATAACACTTGCCTTGTACAATGCTCCCACAAGGTGCCTAGCGGGTTTCCGAGTCGAAACAGGAGTGCGGCGTGCGGTTTAAGTTGATGCGAGTGGTTGACAAGCACGTCGGCTCACTCGTCTGTCGGATCATTGGGTTTTTCTTGTGGGTGTTCGGCCGGCACGTTCGCCGGACCGACCATCCGACGCCGCCGGAACCAGGCTCCGTCCGCGAAATCCTTGTGATCAAGTTTCTGGGGATGGGAAGCATTCTTCAGGCCACCCCCCTCTTTCAAGCGCTGAAACGACGCTATCCCCAAGCCCGTATCACCCTTCTCACGTTCTTTGCCAATCGCGGGCTGGCGGAATTCGAGATTGGGGTCGACGACTTCGTTATGGTCAATCCGACGCGGCCACGCCGGTTCGCCGGGAGCACCATTCGGAGCCTCTGGAAACTGCGTAAGAAGCGATTCGACATCGTGATCAATTTGGAGTTCTATGCAACTTTCGGAACGCTCTACACGCTGATGCTGAAGAAGCGATTTGCGATGGCGTTCGGCGGCTTCGCCCCGTACCGGGACAAGTTCTTTCACGATTTCGTTTCCTACGACAATACACGCCACGTCCAGGAGAAGTTCCTGGCATTCGCGCGACGGCTGGGGTACGACGGCCCTACGCCGCCCTTGGCATCGCTGCATGCGGATCGTCCGGCCCACGTCGTCGCCGAACTGGAACGACGCCTGGGCTTTGAGTTGGCGCGCGACGACTATCGGATTCTCGTCAACATCAACACCGGTGAGATGGCCCCGCACCGGCGTTGGCCGGCCGACCACTTTCGCACGGTGGTTGAAGAACTGTCACGGCAAGACGGCGTTCGCTGCCTGCTGATTGGCGGTCCCGGCGATCGCGAGTATGTCGATCGATTTCAGGCGAGCTTGTCACGGCCTGAAGCCGTCGTGAACCTGGCGGGCCGTGCCAGCTTGACCGAGCTCATCGCCTTGATGGAGATTTCCAACTTGTACTTGGGGAATGACTCCGGTCCGTTGCACTTCGCCGTCTGCGCCGGTCTGCCGGTTCTGGCGTTGTTCGGTCCGGAAAGCCCCGAAGTATACGGCCCGCCGGCGACATCGCGCAACACGGTGCTGTACCGGGCAGAGCCGTGCGGTCCATGCCTTAACATCTACACCGACAAAAACAGCAAATGTCAGGATAACATCTGCCTGCGGCGGATCGAGCCTAGCCAAGTTCTGGACGTGCTCGAAAGTCGCTACCTTCCACGCCGTGCGGTTTCGGAGCCAGTGCGGCGTGCAAGCCTGCCCCTTGCCCACGAGCCTATCGCAGTTCTATGAATCGGCATTGAGATCACACGGAGCCTAATGATGCGTGCGTTGGTAACGGGCGGCACCGGTTACCTTGGTAGTGTTCTTGTCCGACGCTGGGCTCAGGCTCACGGGGCGGATTCCGTGGTGTGCCTGGTGCCTCCCTTCGGCAACCCTGCCGAATTGGCGACGCGTCAAGCCTTCGAATTGGAAGGCATCCGTTGCGTCGAAGGCGACCTGTGCAAGCGACCCGTTGCCGACAAACTCGACGGCCCGTGGGATGTGCTCTTCCACTTCGCGGCGGCAACAGATACCAGTTGGCCGGAGAGCCGGCTTGCTCCTATCAACGTTGACGGCACCGCTAATCTCTTGGCGACGTTCAACGGTCAAATGCGTGTCAAGCGCGTCGTTATGACCAGCACCAGCGCCGCCGTGGATCGCATCCATCGGCCGCGCGGTCAACCTCTCGCTGAAGACAGCCCCTGTCAGCCGCGTACGCCATACGGCAGGACGAAGCTGGCGGCCGAGCGTATCGTCCACGACTGGTGCGCCCGTGAAGGCGCTTCCTACACCATTGCCCGGCTCACGACGCTTTACGGCCCGGGTGTGCGGACGGGCCTCGTGCCGGTGCTGGCCGATGGACTGAGGCAAGGGAAGCTTTCGGCGGCCATCGATTGGCCCGGTCGGGCGAGCATGTTGTTCATCGACGATGCCGTCCGACTGCTGCTTTTCCTCGCCGAGTCGCCGGCCGCCGCGAATGAGACGTACTTCCTCACGAGCGGCGAAGCCATCCGAATCGGTAACGTCGTCGGCAAGATCCGTGACGCCGTCAATCCCGCACGGAAGCTCGTGCATCTGCCGCCGTGGTGCTGGGCTCTCGCGCGCGGGTTGATCTGGCTACCGGGGCTGACGCGATTGGTGCCCTGGCGCTTGTTGCATATCCTAGACGATGGATTGTGGTGCGATAACGCCAAGGTGCGGCGAATCTATCCGCATCCGCTCGTGCAACTCAACGAAGGATTGGCCCGCACGTTCCAGGCTTCGGACGCCGACGTCGTACCGCATCAACGGCCTACGGAAACGGTACCGACCTAGTATTTCTCCCTTGAGATTCTCTGATGACGGACGCCAAGCCACGCGTATCTCCAGGTTTCGAGGAATTCGCCGTTCGAGTTATGTATTTCATGACCACGATCGACTCGTTCGTGCCGATGGCCGGCGTTGCGGCATGGTTGGGCGTGACATGGCTCACCGGCACACTTATCTGGAGTTGGTGGCTGCCGGTGTCGTTCGCCTTGACGTTGGCCGCATTCCTGATTGCCAATTACTATCCCACGTTCGTCGCCGTGCTGCCGTTCTACATTGCCACTCTCATTCTTTCCGGCGGCGTCGCGCCGTGGGTTACGGTTGGAATCGTTGCCGCTTGCCTGGTGCTCGGGGCGCTGACGCAAATGGTCTTCCAGGGCACACCACACGTGGTTGCCAGCCGAGACAAAACCGTCGTTTGGCGTATGCTCGCTAGTTCGACTATTTCGTTGGCCCCAACAACCTTGAGCTTGCCGGTGCCTTTACTGTTCAGCGGAATCCTCGCGCTGAATCTGGCGGCAACACCCGTCACACCGAACATATGGTACGCGGCGCAGTACGTGGTTTTGCTATTGGCCGCCGCGGTGGTTCGTTCGCTTTCCCCGCGAACCTTCGTCCCCGAGCCGCGCCAACCGACCGTAGACCAGGTGATAAGCCGGCGCGTTATTCATTTGAATATTGACGGATTGAGCTGGTACTGGTTTCAACGCTCGTCGATGCCCTTCTTGCACGAGATGATGGAGAAACAGGCCTATGCGCCGAACGGAGCTCTCACCGTGTACCGGGCGCTTACCAACCCTGCGTTCGCGTCGATTCTCACCGGTGCTCCGCCGCGCGTGCACGGCATCCGTAACAACAATCTCGGCCAATCGCTGACCATCAATGCCACGCCCGATCTTGTGCCGACGAAGCTCTACGGCAGCGTACACATGAAGCACTTTTCTAAACCGCATTGGGAAGTGCAGTGGTTCAGCCTCGTCGAACACGGCGCCGAGAAGACCGAGCACCTGATGTTCGATCAGCTTCGAGAGGACGTGGCCAACCGCCCGGAATTGCGACTCTTCATCGTCGACATCAGTGAAACGGACTTCACCGGCCACAGCTACGGCAGTTATTCGAAACAGTATCGCGAGGCGGCCTCTCGAGCCGACGCTAACATCCGGGCGTTCTACAACTGGCTCGATGAAAACGGTCACCTGGAAGACACGACGATCATTATTTCCAGCGACCACGGCTTGTGGATCAACGATCATTCTTACATGATTAGCGAGCAAGAAAAGTTCACGCCGTTGATCTTCCTCGGACCACAGGTCACCCGCTGTCGGTTCGATGGGCAACCATCGATCATGGACATCAATGCCAACATCAGCTACATCCTCGGTGTCCGTTACAACGAGCATTCAAAGGGGCGGGTTTATCCGCAGGCATTTGCACCGGCGGCGCAGCTGGCTAAGGTTCAGTTGGCGTCTTCCGAAATGTCGTAGGAACACCTCCGAATGTTTAGCCTCGACGCGAAGTCTTCGGAGCGGAGCGCGGGGTATACGACGCCCGCGCTCCGCTCCGAAGACTCCGCATCGAGGCTAACCACGCGTCTCGCCACCTGGTGCGCCGGCCTCTGTGTCACCGTGCTTGCCCTTTGGCTCAGCGGCGATCAAGGCATCCACGCTGGGCCCAGCGAGTACGACGACGAGTGGTTTCTCCGAACCGCCGAGTCGTGGTACTGGTTTGCCCCAGGCTATTCACGGCTGTCATTTCTGAAAGAAGCCCCCTACCCGCTTTTCGTTGCCGTGACGTATCGGCTGGGACTGCCGCTACGTCTGGCGCACGAGGTGATCTACCTCGCTGCCGCGGGATTCCTCGCGTGGACACTGATGTATCGCCAAACCCGTTCTTGGGTCGCGTTGGTTGTGTACGCAGCAATTGCGTTCCTTCCGGCGCATTTCTACATGTTCGAACGCGCAACCCACGACACACTCTATTCCGCGCTTTTGATGCTAGCGGGCGGAGCGCTGCTGCTGCAAGTAAAGCGGCGCGGCAAGCCGGGCTGGTGGCTCTGTTGGGTCGCGACCGGATTGGCGCTCGGCCTCCTTTGGAACACCCGGCAGGAGCGGTCGCTCGTTGTCGTTTTTGTCTTGCCGTTCCTTGTGGCAAGCCTCCTTGCTGAATGGAATCACGCTGCGAACACCGGCCGGGCATTGCTGCGTTGGTTGCTTGAATGGGCGCCACCCGCTGCACTCGTTGCTCTGATGACCTTTATGTTCATGTACGCCAATTATTGTCGGTGGGGCGTTTTCGCCGTCAGCAATATAAGTTCACCGAAGCTCCAGGCGGCCTATCGAGCACTCCTGAGTATCAAACCGGATCGCCCTCTTTCTTACGTACCGATCACACGAGACATGCGCGAGAAGGCTTATAGCGTCAGCCCCAGCTTCCGCGAGCTACAGCCATCCCTCGAAGGCCACTTGCTTCACTGGCACGATGCGTGGAACTCGTATCAAGACATCCCTGAAAACGAATACAGCGGCGGCTTTTTCCTTCTGCTCTTTCGCCAGGCCGTGAAGGAAGCGGGGCATTACCAATCTGCCACGGAAACCGAATCGTACTACGGACGCATTGCGGAGGAACTCAATACCGCGGCCGCGGAGGGCCGGCTTCGAACACGTACCCTACCGCCGGGCGTGGGTTGGGCTGTGCATCCCGACTTGGAAACCTACGCGCATCGGCTGTGGCCGAGTTGGCGCTCGGTGTGGTATCACTGCTGGTCCGAAAAAGGCCCCACCGAACCTTTTGCCGATGCTCCGGCAACAACACCGGAAATCAAAGCCCTATTTGACCGTGTCGCCTGCCGGCGTGTCACCCACTATCCCGGCACGACGCGGCAAACTCAAGTTCGAGATTGGCTATGGGCGGTATATAACCGCGGGGCGGAAATGGCGTTGGCCGCAGGTATGGCGCTGGCGGGCCTAGTCATTGTTTTTTGGCGACCACCCGGTTGGGCTTGGTATGTCCTTCCGGCTTTCGCTTTCGGCGGTTACGGTTTTGTGCGGATGACGGTGTTTACGATAATCGACGCGTCGACCCTTTGCGGCTCGGAGATGCGTTATTATTTCCCGCAAGCACTCGCCTTGACCATTACCGCAGCGTGGCTGCTAGTGGGCGGTGCATACCTCACCATATCGTTCCGATCCACCGCAGGCCGAATGACTATCGGAAGCTTGATCGTAGGCGTCCTCTTTGTCCTTGCCGGTGCGTTGCTGTGGATTCAATTGTCTTACGGCAAGTGGGCGCCACCGGACTACACTCCTGTCGCCGGTGTGCTTGAGCTAGTCGATGACAATGAAATCTCCGGCTGGGCACGGCTCAAGGAAGCTCCCGGCCCGCCCGTCGAAGTGGACATTTATGTCGATGACGTGCGACTCACCTCCGTAACCGCCAACGAGTTCCGCCAAGACCTCCTGGACCGCCACATCGGCTCCGGCCGGCACGGCTTTCGAATTTCGACTCCCCGTTTCCTCAAAGATGGCAAGCCGCACGCGATCGGGGCCCGGATCGCTGGCACCAACTACCGGATGGGCTACGCGACAAGCGTAACTCTGACGACAACCGCCGATAGGGAGTGAGCCGCGATCATAAGCAGCGATTTAAGAACGGGAGATCTGGGGGGCGCACGCGTACGCGAACAACAGTCCACCCTGCCGGAACAAGTCATTAATGTAAAACAAGCCGGTAAGCGAATGCGCGACAAGCTTCTGCGACCAGGTGTATTTGCGCTCGGCCGAGCAGAATGCGGAGTACAACGTGGTCGGCGCCACGCCGCTCACGGCCAGGCGGAACATTGAATATACCGGGAAGCCCCACTTCCGTAAGCGTATGTCGCTACACCCGTTTTGCGCAAGTGCGTGGGCGAGTTCTTTCCCTTCATAATGGCGATAGTGGCCTAGCATTTTTTCGACGAGGCGGAGTTTGCCGCTCGGTACGGTAATTACGAGGTGTTTCCGTGTCATTCGAACCAGGTTCGCGAGTGCGGTTTCCCAGTCCCAGATGTGCTCGAGCACTTCCGAACACACGACTAAATCGAACTGCCGGCCTCCAGGCCACGTCTCCTGGGCCAAGTTCAACGTCCGAAACTCGCATTGCGGGAGGCAGTCTTTGTTCGTCCCCATGACCTGGTCCGACAGGTCGCAGCCGAAACCAGGAACTTTGTACCGCTCCACGATGTCGTGAAGTAAGTGCGGCTGCGCACAGCCCGCATCCAGAACGTCGGCGAAATCGAGGCCGGCGATCATCCGCAAGATCAGCCGTCGCCGATGCCGCGCCCCCGGCGTGTATTTGTGCGATTCCTCCCACGTTACGGGAATATTCTTGTCGTGCGCTTTCGCAAGAATGTCCTGCGTTTCCATTTACTACCTTGCAACTAAGCTGCGGTACTACGAAGCTTAGGGCGCCAATACCATCCTTCCGGCCGACGAAATCGCGGGTGAGCCGCTTCGAATCGATGCCGGTACACATTAAAGTTGTACTAGAGTGAGGGAAGAGTGGTGAGGGGGAGCGGCGACCCGCGCCGCGATTTGTTACGAGCGGCCGGATGAAGTCGGACAAAACCGAAGTCCACTGGACTCCGTGCTCGGCCTGCCCAGGATCATGTGAATCGTTGCCGGCCGGCAGTATAATATGGGCTGGATCGTGATTACCGGAACAGATATCAACAGGAGCGTTCGATGAGCACTCGGGGGAGAACGGCACAACAAAACCCACGTCCAGGGCGCGCCATACTGCGCCTTGAGAATCTCGAGCCGCGTGAGTTATTGGCCGGCGAACTGGACTTCACTTTCAACGGCACGGGAAAGGTGAACGTCGACACCGGTTTGACTGAGGAGGCGTCTGCGGTCGGGCTGCAACAGGACGGTAAGATCGTGATGACCGGGTTGCACTACCGCGCGGACGGCGACGGCGATTTCGGTGTGACGCGCATGCGCGCGGACGGCGAGCTTGACACCGGCTTCGGCGTGAACGGACACGTCATCATCCCGTTCGATCTGTCCGGAACAACGGGCGTGGATGTGGCCCGGTCGATCAAGGTGCAGCGCGACGGCAGGATCATCGTCGGTGGTTTTGCGATGACGGATGGTTTTGAAGCATACATCGCCCTCGTGCGCCTGACTTCGAATGGAACACTTGACCCCACGTTCGGCACCGGCGGCAAGGTTGTTGTGTCCTTTAACAGCGGCGGTTTTCAGGACGATAAGTCCTACTCCATTGCGTTGCAGCGAGATGGGAAAATCGTCGTCTCCGGCAGCACTTTGAATGTGAATCAGGACCACGATTTTGGCGCGATCCGCCTGAACAGTGACGGCACGATCGACACCGGCTTTGGGGTCAACGGCCGGGCCATCATCCCGTTCGACCTCACGACATACAAAGACGACAATTGCTTCGGCGTCGCGATCCAGCGCGACGGGCGGATTGTCCTGGTGGGCACGGCGCGGCTCTCTCCGGACGATGTCAACATCGGAGTCGTTCGGCTCCTCGCCAACGGGAATCCCGACCCCAGCTTTGGCGTCGGCGGCCAAACCAACGTCGGCTTTGATCCGGCCGGCCAAGAGACAGCCGACAATGGCGGCGGCATCGTGATTCGTACCGATGGGAAGATCATCGTATCGGGCTCGACCCGGCCTGCCGGCAGCAACAACGCGGATGTCTCGGTGGTGCGCTTCAACATAGACGGCACGCTGGATTCCGGGTTTGGCGGCGACGGCAAGGTGTCATTTCCCTTTGACATCGGCGGCGGTTTGAGCGACCGCATGCCCGCGTTGCTGCTGCAACCAGATGCCAAAGTAGTCGTGGCAGGTGTCGTCGAGATTGACACGGGCAAGTACGCCTTTGGCGCGGCCCGATTAAGTCCGGCCGGCAACTTGGATCAGTCGTTTAGCGGCGACGGCAAGACCACCATCTCCATTGATATCGACAACGGCATCGACTTCGACTTCGGCACCAGCGCTGCGCTTCAGCCGGACGGCCGCATTGTCGTCGCTGGATTTGCCTGGCGAGACAACCAGGCGAATCTTTCCGACTATGCCGCCATTCGGTTGCTCGGCGACGAGCGTTCCAGCCCCTTTGATGGCTTCCGTCCTATTGCCGAACAGCGGGCAAACCCTGTCCAAAAACAATTCACGAATCAAAGCGACGCAAGTATGAGTGGTGTAGCTAGTAATCCGCAATCGTCGGTGGCCGCGCCGATGTCACAGACACTTATGCCACGCAAACTACGGAACTTGTCTTCGTTCACGCCGATAATGCTTCGGCCCTGGCTAGAAGCCGTGCACTTTGTGAGCGCGTAGGCTCTGCCTAACACGGCGAGGTAGAACGATGGGGATTCGTACCTTGTTCGTGGTTTCTGTGGCGTTGATCGCCTACTATTCTCAAGGCCCGCGCGTTTCTACCCACGAGATGCCCGTTGATGCGGGTCCTCCAACCAAGCATGGCTTGGTTTTCTGGCTCGATGCCAAGCAACTGACCGCCCAATTGATGGCCCATGCAAAGCCTTCGCTGGAGAACGACGCCCTTGTCGGTGTTTGGTTTGATGCATCCGGCAAGGCTCGTCATTTCGTTCAGCACCGGCAATCGGCGCAACCCCGATATGTCCGGTTCGGAAACGACCGAGCCGTGGTGCGCTTCGACGGCAAGGACGACGCTTTGCAAACGACGGGCCTGCCAAGCCCGGTCGACGCCTTCACTGCGTTCATCGTGGCGGCGCCTCGTTCCAATGCCGGTGACTTCCGGGCGATCCTGGCGGCACAGCAAACCGGTCAAAATGACTACACCTCGGCGTTCACGATCGACATGAATGGGCCGGCGACCGGAATGTTCCAATCCTTGAACGTCGAAGGCAAAGGCTTCGTCAACGCCGCCAACCTGCTCAAGTCGCCTTTGATGTTCGGCGAATTCCACGTCATCACCGTGTCGTGCCGACCGGGAGATGACGGCGTGCGGGTTTGGATCGACGGCAAGCCAGCCGGTTCGCGGCGACGAGATGCAATTCCCCAGCAGTTGGACCATTTCTTTCTTGGCGCACGGTGTTACTCACTAACGTCCGCTCCGCCTCATCTTCGTGGCTTCTTCGACGGCGATATCGCCGAAGTCCTGTTGTTCGACCGTGCGCTCGAGGAAAAAGAACTAACGTCGACCAACGAGTACCTGAGGCGTAAACACAAGGGTCTTACCGAGGCGTCGGCAGCCTACGAACGAAGGCGTGGCCACACGTTAAAGACCGTTGCCCAGGCGCCGCCCGTGCAAATGTTGGCGCCGGGCTTCAGCGTGCATCAACTGCCGGTCGACCTGACGAACATCAATAACGTTCGTTACCGTCCGGACGGAAACCTACTGGCATTGGCGTACAGCGGCGAAATCTATTTGCTGTCGGATTCCGACGGTGATGGGCTCGAAGATACGGTGCAACACTTCTGGGAAAACAAAGGTCGGCTTCGCGGGCCCATCGGCATGGCGCTTACTCCGCCGGGTTACCCGCGCGGCGACGGCGCCTTCGTGTCGTCGAAGGGAAAGCTGTCATTGATTGTGGATACCGACCGTGATGGCAAGGCGGACAAGGAAATCGTCGTTGCGGACGGTTGGAAGGAGATTCCGCAAAACGTCGACGCCCTGGGCGTGGCACTCGACAAGGACGGCAGTATCTATTTCGGCTTGGGCACGGCGAATTATGCTAATGGCTACCTTTTGGACAAGGAGGGAAAAGGCGGCTACGACATTAAGAGCGAGCGCGGCGCCATCCTCAAGGTATCTCCCGATTTCACGAAGCGCGAAATCGTGTGCACCGGCATCCGCTTTCCGGTGGCCCTGGCTTTCAATCGTCATGGCGACCTCTTTTCGACCGACCAGGAAGGAGCGACCTGGCTTCCCAACGGCAATCCGTTTGACGAGCTGCTCCACATCCAGCCAGGGCGTCACTACGGTTTCCCGCCGCGCCACCCCAAACATCTGCCGAACGTGATCGATGAGCCGAGCGTGGTCGATTACGGCCCGCAACATCAATCCACGTGCGGGATGGTCTTCAACGAGTCGGTGAACGGCGGGCCTGTCTTTGGACCGAAGTCTTGGGAAGGAGACGCGTTGGTTTGCGGCGAATCGCGCGGAAAACTCTATCGCACGAAACTCATCAAGACTGCCAGCGGCTACGTTGCCCACAATCACCTCATCGCCTGCCTCAACATGTTAACGGTCGATTGCTGTGTCTCACCCCGTGGCGAACTCGTGGTGGCGACACATAGCGGCCCGCCCGATTGGGGCACAGGCCCGCTCGGCAAGGGCAAGCTCTACAAAATCCGTTACCGCGACCCGAAGACGCCGCAACCGGTGCTCGCATTCGTGTCTAATCCCCGAGAAGTGCGTATCGCGTTCGATCGTGAGCTGGACCCGAGCCGCCTGAGCGAAGTCCTAAAGAATGCCGTCATTGAATACGGGCCGCACGTTCAGCCCGGTGACCGATTCGAAGTACTGCGTCCGCCGTACGCCATTGTCGACCGGCAGTTAGCTTCACCACGGCATTATCTTCCGATCCACACCGCGCAAATCACGCCCGATCGGCGCACGCTCGTCTTTTCGACGGCGCCACACGTTGATGCGGTGTCTTATGCGATCACGCTTCCCGGATTGCCGACGGCTAATGCAACGACAGGCGAACTCCGACAGGAGACGGCGGTCGACATCGGCTACACGTTGAATGGAGTTCACGCCGTGTGGGCGCCGAATAGCGGCGGACCGGGGTGGAATGGCTGGCTGCCGCACTTCGATCTATCCGTGTCCGGCGCATTGACGGCGGGTAGTACCGAACACGATGTGTTATGGAAGCTATCCGAGCAGCCCGGTCGGCTTGCCTTGGAAACTCGGCTGGACCTCTGGAAACTGCTCCATCCCGCGATTCAACCAGGCACGAAACTCGATTATGTTCCGGATACCGAAACGGTCCACCTGGCGCTTCGCTCTGAACGGCAACGAACTACCACGACGTGGAGCGGCAAGGGCTTGGGGAGTAGCATCGCGTCCGTGGAAGGAAAGCTATCGCCGCTGGAGTTTACCATCGAAACGGACAAGCACGAACCAAACCTCAAACTTTCGTGGTCAACGACCGAGGACCCAGAGCGCGAACGGTCGATGCCGCTACGCCGGTTTTTCGTCCCGTGGGCGACAAAAACGGAAACCGACACGGAAACCGTCGCTTCAGGTCCGATTCCGCAACTCAAAGACGGCAACTGGATTCGTGGCCGCGACGTCTTCTTCGGCGAGCAGGCGGCCTGTTCGAAGTGTCATCAGGTCCGTGGTCGAGGCGGGCTGATCGGCCCAGATCTTTCAAACTTAGTCCATCGTGACTATGCATCCGTCCTCCGGGACATCACCGACCCGAACGCAACGCTGAATCCGGAGTACCTGAGTTTCATTGTGCATCTTCAAGACGGCCGAATGTTGACCGGGGTGCCGCGGAGCGTTTCGAACGACAAGCTGATTCTCGGTGACGACAACGCGAATGAGACGACGATTTCGCGCGACGAGATCGCCGAGATGCAACCCGCGACGGTATCCGCGATGCCGAAGGATTTGGACAAGAAGGTAACCCAGGGACAACTTCGTGATCTACTGACGTTTCTTCTGACCGAGCCGTTAACCCCGGCCCGATTGGAATTGGCCGATGCGCCGCCGACACGCCGGCGCACGGAGGTGGCCGCGCTACTCAAGAGCGCGAACCCACTGGCAACGCCCAAACGCAAGATCGTGTTGGTCGCCGGGCCGAAAGATCATGGTCCCGGCGAACACGATTATCCTCTCTGGCAGCGGCGCTGGGAGAACTTACTGTCCTTGGCGGAAGGCGCGAGCGTAACCACGGCGACGAATTGGCCGACTCCGCGACAATGGGAGACAGCAGACGTCATCGTGATGTACTCGGCAAACTCTGACTGGACGGCGGAAAAGGCGAACAAACTCGACGCCTACTTGAACCGCGGCGGCGGTCTGGTCCTCTTGCACTACGCGGTCAACGGCCGAAATGCCGTCGAGGCCTTTGGCGAGCGCATCGGCCTTGCTTGGCGCGACGGTTTTTCCCGTTATCGGCACGGCCCGTTGGATGTTTCCTTCCGTACGGCGAAACATCCGATAACCGACGGCTTTTCCAACGTTCGCTTCGTCGACGAATCTTATTGGAACCTTGTCGGCGATCCCAAGAAAGTCGAGATACTGGCAAGCTCCAACGAAGATGGGCAGGCACAACCTCTGTTGTGGACTTATCAACGCGGCAAAGGGCGCGTTTTTGTGAGCATCCTCGGCCATTACACATGGACATTCGACGATCCGCTTTTCCGTATCCTTCTCCTGCGCGGCATGGCCTGGACGGCCGGCGACCCGGTGAACCGGTGGATCGACCTCGCGACCGTGGCGCTCGCATAGATCCGTGAACCCTATCATCACGTCGCGCTTACGCCGCGACGCTCGCCAATGTGCATTGGTGCATCATCTTTTTCTGTTTCTCGAGATTTGTCACAGAACGGCGCTTGCATGAAAGTGTGACAGTGTGGCATGATGCGCGAACGGCTGCGCGCGAGGTGCGCGCCGAGGTGGAGTGACGTAGCGATGTCCCAACAGGTTGGCAAATTACACGGCACTCCTGCGGCGTCGTCCGAAAGATTCAGGTTGTGCAAGGGCGTGCCATAAAGCGTAGATCACCGTAAGGTACGGTGGTTTACGGTGAGGAGAGCCCGCAATGTATCGAGTTAGAAGATGACATCCACGGCCACCCCCCTGCCCCAGGTTCGGCTCTTGATCGAGCGGCGATCGTCGCATCCGTGGATTTTTCGCAAGATGGTGGAGAAGCCGGCGGAACGCATTCCGGGCGGGAGCGTGGTGGATGTCCTGCAACGCGACGGACTGTGGATTGCCCGCGGGTTTTATAACGGCCATTCCCGCATCGGTGTTCGAGTGCTCACGACCGACGCCGAGGAAGCCATCGACACCGAGTTCTTCGCCCGTCGCATCGGATCTGCCGTCGACATGCGACGGAACATTCTGAGGCTGGAAACGATCTCCGATGCATACCGAGTGGTGCATTCGGAAGGCGACGGACTGAGTGGCTTGGTGGTGGATCGATTTGGGCCGCTTCTGGTGGTGGAGTATTTCTCGGCCGGGATGTTTCGGTTCCGATCGGCGATTCAGGAAGCGCTGGCAAGGCACTTTCCGGAGAGCCGTTTCTATTGGTTCGCCGAAGAGCACGTGCAAAAGCAGGAGGCGTTCGATTGCCGGCCTCCGGAGGCGCCGTCGCCCGCCACCATTACCGAAAACGGCCTTCGCTTTCGGGTGGCCCCGGGAAGCAAGCACAAAACTGGTTTCTTTCTCGATCAGCGCGAGAATCGTCGAGAATTCGCCATGCTCTGCGCGGGGAAACGCGTGTTGGATCTGTGCTGCAACACCGGCGGGTTTTCCGTGTACGCCAAGGTACGCGGCGAGGCCGAGGAGGTTGTCGGCGTCGACCTCGATGAACAGGCGCTTGCCATGGCCAAGCAGAACGCCAACCTCAACCAGGCACGCGTCAGGTTTGTTCAAGCGGACCTATTTACGTGGCTGCGTGATGTGCTGCCGAGCGGGCAACGTTTTGACGTTGTCGTACTCGATCCATCCAAACAGACGCGTGACCGCGAAGAAATCGGATTGGCACTAAAGCGCTACTACGACATGAATCGCCTGGCGCTCCAGGTAGTGGCGCCGGGCGGGGTGTTGCTGACGTGTTCGTGCACTGGGTTGGTGCGGGAGGAGGACTTTTTGGAGACGTTGCGCCGGGCGGCGTGGCAGGCGGGACGAACGTTACAAATTATTCGCATCAGCGGCGCCGCCCCCGACCATCCGTTCTTAGTGCAAGTCCCAGAAAGCCGCTACTTGAAGGCGGTGTTTTGCCGGGTGATATAGTGGGAGGCAATCGGCGCTTCATTTATTGAGGCAATCGCTATAATTTCGGGAGATTTCGGTTCACCGCCGCGACGGCACGGAATGGCTGTGCATATCTCGTGGCGGTTCACGCCTTTGCGATTACGGAAAGGTCCAGCATTATGGTGACGGAGCGTCCGATTTCATGGCTCAGTCGATTAACGAAACGTTCAGCCCGACCAACATCATTATCGGCTCGCGCCCGGTTTTCGCCCTGTCTGGAAATCTTGGAAGATCGGCGCTTGCTGACCACCGTCACCAATCTCAACGACAGTGGTCCGGGTTCGCTGCGGCAAGCCATCTTCGACACGCCGTTTAACGGCACAGTGAACTTCAATTCCGGACTAAGCGGCGCCATCACATTGACGACCGGCAATCTTCCGATCGGAAAGAACTTGAACATCGTCGGGCCCGGCGCTTTTCAGATCACGGTGGATGGGAACAACGCGTTTCAGATTTTCAACGTTCCTCAAGGCGTAACGGTGAACGTTACCGGTCTAACATTGAACCGCGGCGTGTCGGCGTTCCCGGGATTTCCGAATGCGTTCGGCGGCGCGATCTATAACGTGGGATCGTTGAATCTGGCCAACGTTGTGATTTCGAACAGCGCGGCCGTGGCCGTCGCCGGGTTAGCCGGGCGCGGCGGGGCGATCTACAACCAGGGCGGCATGTCGCTGACCAATGTGCTCATCACCAACAACATCGCGCAACCGTCCGGTTTGAACTTTGGTTCCGGCGGCGGTATCTACAACGGTCCCAATAGCGGCGGCATGACTCTGACGAACGTCACAATCAACGCCAATAGTTCCGGATTCGGCGGCGGGATCGCTAATGATACATCGCCGATCGTCATCACGAACTCCACCATCGCCGGCAACAGTGCGGGCAGCGGAAGCGGCGGCGGCATGGACATCGCCTCCGTGTCGTCGGTGAATTTGCGCAACACCATCATCGCCCAAAACTCCGCGACCAACTCGCCTGATGTCTCCGGCATCATCAACGTCGCCACCAATAACTTGATCGGCGACGGTACGGGTAGCACCGGCGCCGTCAATGGTGTGAACGGTAATCTGGTGGGCAGCACGGGCTCGCCTATCAATCCGTTGCTGGGGTCGCTGCTCGCTAACGGTGGGCCGTTCTCAACACGCGCACTCCTTGCCGGCAGTCCCGCTATCGACGCCGGCACCAACACGAGTGCACCGCTCAGCGACACGCGCGGATTCAACCGCCCCGTGAATCTGATTACCGACATGGGCGCCTACGAGTATCAGCAACCGACGACTGTTACGACGTTGGCCAGCTCAGGAAGTACTTCTGCCCTCGGTCAGCAGGTGACCTTTACGGCGGCGGTCTTTGCAGTTGCGGCCAATTCCAATGCCATTCCCATCGGCAATGACGGCACCGTAACGTTCTTCAACGGCGGGAACCCGCTGGGAACGGTCCAACTGAACAGCAGTCGCCAGGCCCAGTTGACGACCAGCTCATTGCCCATCGGCAACAACTCCGTTACCGCAACTTACAACGGCTTTACGCTCGGCAACTACGGCTTCAGTCCGAGTACTTCCGCGCCCGTTCAGCAGAACGTGACACCGGTGGGGAACATCCTCGTCAATGCCGGCTCGCCCGGCCGGGCGCAGATTCGACAGATGAGCACCGGCGCCATGGTGGCGAATTTCCTACCGTTCGGCCTCACGTACACGGGGCCCGTCTCGGTAGCGGTTGGCGACTTCAACAACGACACCATTCCGGATTATGCGATCGCCGCCCGCCAGAGCTTTGCCCACGTCAAGATTTATAACGGCGCGGCGGTTCAGGCGAACAGCTTCAACAGCAACCCGGACGGCGCCCTGTTCACGCAGTTCTTTGCCTATGACGTCAGTTTTGGTGTCGGCGCCAGTGTGGCCGTCGGCGATGTCAACAACGACGGCTTCGACGACCTCATCACCGGCGCCAGTGTCGGCAATCCCGATACCCGGGTGTGGAACGGCCAGAATATCGCCAACGGCAGCCCCACTCCCGGCTTATTGGCGCAGTGGTTCCCCTACGGCCTGCAATTCAACGTCGGCGCCAATGTGGCGGCCGGCGACCTGGACCAGGATGGCTTCGCGGATGTCATCACCGGCGCTACGGTGGGTAATCCGGATGTGCGCGTCTACAAAGGTTCGGATATCGCGGCCGGCACGTTTAATCCCAACGGCTCAAGCCTGATCGCACAGTTCTTCGCCTACGGACTCAACTTCAACGTCGGCGCGTTTGTCACGACTGGTGACACGAACGGCGATACGTTTGTAGACTTGATCACCGGTGCATCGGCCGGCAATCCGGATGTGCGGGTTTACAACGGCCAGGCATTCGCCAACGGAACATTCAACGGCAACAATCCCAACGCCAGCCTGTTGGCGCAATTCTTCGCGTACCAACTCCAATTCAACATTGGCGCGTCGGTAGGAACCGGCGACGTCAACGGCGATACCCTGGACGAGATCATTACGGGCGCTTCGTCGGGTGCCCCTCATCTTCGCGTGGTGCTTGGCAATTCCAGTGGCATCCTGCCGCCGGCGGTCTACGAGACGTTCGCACCCGGCATCGTCGGCGGAATCTTGGTAGGAGGTTGATGGGTCATTTCACGGACGGGCCGCGCTATGGCCGAGGACGGCGTCGGTTCGGTCTCGGCCCGCCCTTACTTTGGCGTCGCGATTGAGGTAGATATCGTCACCCTCGTAGCCGACATGGCGCGAGTTGACAAATGCCGCGTGACCATCTTGGAAAAGGACGACTTGCCCGCGGCCGTTGTGATTGCGGCTATTCCCGGTGATCCCCTCGTCGATTCCTTCCGGCGGCCGATCTGCCATCAGCGGGATCACCTGATTGGTTCCGTTGGTTTCCATCCGCGGGCCCCGCGTCTTGCCTTCGTGGAGGTAGCCTAAAGGATATGAATAGTTCCCGGCCAGGTGAGGCTTAATGGCATCGAACTCGTCGTCCGACAATTGCTCGAGCTGGTGCCGCGATTGTTTGGCTTCCACTAGTTGCGGATTCGCCGGACAGCGAACGGAGACCTGGTCTCCGAGCAACCCCGCCTCACGGAGAACAGGCACGAACATGCCCGCAACGTTTCTGGGTTCGAAACTCGCGGTAGCTACATCCGGAAACTGGCCATGATGGTCGTCGCTGTAACTAGCGAGAGCGACGTGGAACTTATGAAGGTTTTCTTTGCACGCAGCCACCTGGTACTGATGCCGAACATAGTTGATACCCGGTGGGACCACGAGCATCAGGCAAAGCAGTACGCTGGCGGCTACCAACACGTCAGCGCGGCGCCACCAACTTCGTCCGCTGCTCGATCGGAAAGCTACCGTCGACGGCACCACGGGCAGGCGCTGGCACTGATACTCGGCGACTCGGGCCAGGGTTCTTATCCACAGCCCCGCGGGCGGCGGCCCCGATTCCAGATCCGCGCTCAGCGGGTCAATCGCGTGCTGGAGGCGCTGCAGTTTTTGTTGGGCTGCAGGATTCCCTTGCAAATACGCTTCGACTTGCCGCGCCTCGTTCGGCTCAAGCGAGTTCAGGAGATAACCGAGCAAGTTTGCGTCCATAGACTTAAGCTTTCTCTACCGCGTGTGAAGTCGCCCATGCCTCTTGCAATCGAACTAGGGCGGCATGCAACCGCGACTTCACCGTCCCCACGGGAATGCCAAGTATCTCCGCAACTTCGCGGTACCGAAGACCTTGATAGTATGCGAGTATCACCACCTGTTTCAGGAAATCGGGCAACTGATCGACACTGGCCCGAACCCGTTCCCGCAGCTCTTCGCCCTGAACCAGCTCGACCGGACCGGGCGTGCGCGCTTCGAGCATTTCGAACAGCCCGTGGACCTCGCCGTCGGCGGATTTCTCGCGATGCTGGTCGAGGCTTAGAGCTGGGTGCCGGTTTTGCCGGCGCAACGCATCGATGGCCTGGTTCGTTGCAATCGTGTAAAGCCACGGTCGAAACGGCCGACCTTCCTCATATTGGCCGATCTTGCTGTAAAGCTGGAGGAAGGTGTTTTGAAACACATCGTCGGCCAAAGCCGCATCGCCCAAGTACCGCCGCAAGTATCCATACAGCTCGTGCTCGTAACGGCGAACGAGAGCGCCGAATGCCTCGGTTTGTCCGCGCCGAAACTGGACAACGAGATTCTCGTCGGAGCAATTGCTAAAGGGGGTCAGCGGGTCCACGAGTGCCCTGATTATGGTACGCCGCCATTCACGGCCCGGTTCGTCGCCAGGGACGGAAAAAAGGGAACGATTACTATGTCAACGGAAAGCGGCGGGATTGTCAAGTGTGGCGGATTCCAGGCGTTAGGGCGGCTTGACACGATTGACGGGAGCTAAACATGCGAAAGCCATTCGATGTGCAGGGTCATCGTGGGGCGCGCGGCCTGAAACCCGAAAACACGCTGCCGGCGTTCGAGGCGGCGCTCGACTTACAGGTCACGACTCTTGAAGCCGACCTCCATTTCACCAAAGATGGTGCGCCGTTGGTGTTTCACGACGAAGCCATCGACCCGCGCTTGGTTCGTATCATTAACGGAGCGAACGTACCCGCGCCAGCCGAAAAGCCATTGATCAGCAATCTTACCGCCGCCCAACTCAGTGGTTATCGCGCCGACTTGAACCCGGATAAAGTCCGCTTTCCCCATCAGGACAACCAATCGACTACTGTCGCAACGGAGTTTGTGCGCCGCCGACAGGTGGATTCGTTTACGCCTCCGACGTTGGCCGACCTTTTCGCCTTTGTCGACGCCTACGCCGGTGAACTGGGAAAGCAAATGGGCAAGTCCGATGGGCAGCGCCGCCGTGCCCGCGAGGTGCGCTTCAGTCTGGAACTCAAGCGCGTTCCATTTCGCCCCAAGTGCATCGGCGACAGCTACGACGGAACCGGTCCCGGAGAATTCGAGAAGGCGGTGGTCAATGTAGTTCACCGCGCCGGCGCGGAAGCTCGCACCATTATTCAATCCTTCGATCACCGCTGTGTTCGCGAGGTTCGAACTCTGGCCCCAGAAATACAGGGCGCGGCCTTGATATACAACACCGTGCCGGTTTCCATCGAGAAACTGACCAGGGATGCGACGGCTCAGATATACTCGCCCGACTATCAGTTTCTCGATGTTCAACAGGTCCGGCAGGCACAGGCGGCGAGTATTCGTGTTATTCCCTGGACCGTAAATGAGAAGGACGAAATGAAGCAGTTGATCGACTGGGGAGTGGACGGCATAATCAGCGACTATCCCGATCGGCTGATTGCGCTGCTTCAATCACGCGGAATCCCATTCTGAGGTGTCAATTGTCAAAATGCGGTAGCTCCAGAGATGAAAGATCGTCAACTTCCTCTTGGTCGAGCGGGCTCACGAAACGACACCCCAGCGACCAGCCGCCCGACTCGGTGCTGCGGACATGCACTACCGTGGCCAGCACACGGCGTGGCGTCTCTTCGTCTCGTTCCGGTACGGCGACGAACAGTAGCGTACCGGGCTCGAAGCGGCGCTCCACGTTGACACGGATGCCTCCTTGCGAGAGGTCTTCTGCTTGCCCCTCCCATTGGGGTTCTTTGCCGCCGGCGGCGCCGCGTACCGCAAACGGGGAACAATACGTGACCCAATCACAACGGTTTCGAGGTGAGGTGCGCTTGTCGGCGCCCGGCGTCTCACTCTCGTCTCGTTCGGGGTCTTTGAGGCGTGCTTCAGACATTGAGTTTGCCCTCGTTGAGGTCGTTCAAGTTTAGTTCCGGCACGCCAGGCGGTCAAATGCGTGTTCGCTAAGCCGCAAGCGGCGAGGTAATTCATGGCACATTTCTCGTCGACACCACCCGCGAATGATGAACCGCACGCCCGGCGGAACGCGCGCTACGGGTTGGTGCTGTTCATTATCTATTCGGTGCTCTACGGAACCTTCATGTACCTGAATGCGTTCGCGCCTTGGCAATTGCAGGAAACTACCTTCGGCGGCGTGAATGGGGCGGTGCTGTTCGGCCTTGGGCTCATTGCCACTGCCTTTCTCCTTGCGTTGACATACGCGTGGCTCTGCAGGAACCGTGAGCGGCCGGCTGCCGGAAACACGGAGGAGGCTTCGTGATTTATGAACCGTCCCTACTGGCGGTGCTGGTCTTCGCGGCGTTCGTCGCCGTGACTTTAGCGATCAGTTTCTATTTCGCGGCAAAGACTCGCTCGGCTAAGGGCTACTTTGCGGCCGGTGGTGGAATTCACTGGTTTGTCAATGGCGTCGCATTTGCCGGCGATTACCTTTCCGCCGCGTCGTTCCTCGGCATCTGCGGAATGATCGCCTTCTATGGCTACGATGGATTCCTCTATTCCATTGGGTATCTGGCCGGCTGGATCGTCGCCTTGTTCGTGATTGCCGAGCCTGTCAAACGACTCGGCAAGTACACATTTGCCGACGCGCTGGACAGCAAGTTCAACTCGCGTGCCATCAAGCTTGCCGCGGCGATCAGCACGTTGGCGGTGAGCGTGTTTTACTTGATTCCACAAATGGTCGGCGCCGGTGTTCTGATTCAGCCGCTGCTCGGCTTTCCGCATTGGCTCGGCGTTGTGCTCGTGGGATCGGTAGTCGTGCTGATCGTCGTCACTGCGGGCATGGTTTCAACGACATACGTCCAGTTCCTGAAAGGATCGCTGCTGGTCCTATTCAGTACCGTGCTTACGGTGCTGATTCTGCAGCGCGGACTGAGCACTTATCCGCCCGCCGAGCGTGAAGTGCAGACGGTGACTCGCATGCCGGATGGTCGAGTACTCATCAATGGGAAGCCGCAAGGACACGGAATCGACGAGGCCGAGTTGCGACCGGTAGGACATCTGAGCAAACTACCTGGTGATCAAACCGCGACCGGCCCGTTAGGCCCTATGGAATTCTTGAGCACGCTGGAACACAGTGAGGTGATTCTGTGGACGTCTAAGACGGTGAAAAACGAGGACGGGTCAACCACCACCACCTACACGCCAAAACCGACGCCCGGAAGTGAAGTCTTGCGGCCGGGAAACCACCCTTCGTTCCGTGGACTTCGCAGTGAGAAACTCACGGACAAGCTAAATTTCCTGTCGTTGATGCTGGCGCTTTTTTGCGGGACTGCGTCGCTGCCGCATATTTTGATTCGCTACTACACCGTGAAGGACCAGGCGAGTGCCCGCAAGAGCACCGTCGTCGGCATTGGAAGCATCGGCTTTTTCTACTTACTGACTTTGTTCATGGGTTTGGGGGCAATGACCAGCGGCGCCATCGACGTCACCAACAGTAACATGGCAGCGCCGTTGCTCGCGCGGAGCTTTGGCGAATTGTTGTTTGCCGTCATCTCCGCCATTGCGTTCACAACCGTACTCGGCACTGTCGCGGGCCTCATCGTTGCAGCAAGCGGGGCCGTGGCTCATGATTTGCTCGGCGGTTTTCTCCGCATGGATATGAACGATTATCACAAAGTTCGAGCAGCCAAGATTACCGCGGTGTTAGTGGGAATTATCGCAATCTTGCTCGGCATTCTCTTTGCCCGGATGAATGTGAATTATCTGGTGGGTTGGGCGTTTAGTGTTGCTGCTTCCGCCAACCTGCCTGCCTTGGTAATGCTCCTGTATTGGAAAGGGACAACGAAACAGGGGATTACCGCGGCAGTGGTCGTCGGCATGGTCGCATCCTTGGCGTGGATCCTTTTGAGCGGCGAAACCTATCAGGATGTCTACGGCCTATCCTCGGATGCAGCGATTGTTCCATTCAGCCAACCCGGAATCGTAACGATCCCTCTTGGATTCGCTACGCTTATCGTGGTGTCGCTGCTGACTCGACGCCGCCACGTGATCGTTACACCCACCCCCAGTTGAGGCGACCTGTCGATCCGAAGATCTGAGCCGGTGTAACGGTCACGAGGCCATCGTTCGAACCGTCGGAACCCGCGCCGTCCACGCCCCAGGGATTTCGCAGCGTGATCGATGTAACCACGCCGGCGGAATTCCGCGTGACCGAGTAGACGTTGTACATGTGGCCATTGACGAGTGGCGCTCCTGATGCGACCCAGCCGCCGGCAAAGCCAATCGTCACCGCTTCGTAATTGTTCCACCGGTTCCAAATCTCATTGGCTAGAGACGTGGAACTGCTGTAGCCATTGATTGCATAATCGCCGGGCGCCGTCGTTCCGAACGCCTTGTTGACATCCACGGACCAACCGTTCTCAATCGACGGGTAGCTGTTGGCGCCATAGCGGTAGTGGGCATACGCCTTCTCGACGACGGCCACCCACATGCTGTTGCCCAGCCCCAACTGGGCGTAAGCCGGCGCGGTGCTTGATGCGCTCGTCACAGGAAGATCGCTGTCAACTCGGTAAACGTTGTTGCCGAGGCGCACGCCGTAAGTCCCATCGTCGAAATTCACGACATGCGAGCGAATGGCAAAGGGATTGTCGCTGGCAATGGCGCCGACACCCGCCAGCATCCAGCAATCCGACAGAACGCCTTGTCGAACATCACCCATCGTCGGGCCGTTGGCGGCGAAAAGCGGGTTGCCGTCGAAACTCTTATAGACGTGTCCGGATTTGGTGTATGGATCCACGATCTTGTCGCCGTCCAAGGTTCGGTCGACGTTGTTGTTGAACCATGACACGTATTGAGTCTTGTCGCCGGATTCGGCGCCCCAAATCGGATCGGAGATATTGGAGTTGCGGTCAACCCAGACAATGTCGTTGTCCGGCCCACCCTGGACTTCATCGCCTGTGACGTTGTCGATGGCGATGATCACGTCGCTGCCGAACCCGCCCCAAAACTTGTCGTTGCCGGCTCGGCCGTTAAGGCGATCATTATCCGGACCCCCCATCAATTGATCGTTTCCCGACCCGGCTAATAGGACGTCGTTTCCTGCCTCGCCCCACAGCATGTCATCGCCGCCGTATCCCATTATTTTGTCATTGCCCAACCCGCCCAAGAACTGGTCACTTCCGTTGTATCCTTCCAGATGATCGTTGCCGCCAGCACCGAACGCAAGGACCGGCAACCAATCGACGAAGTTAACGAAGCGGTCGTCACCAGCCCCGCCCTGAAACTCAACTTTGCTCACTCCTGTGTAGTACCAGTACTTGGCGGTACCAACTTCCTTGATGGCGATGCTTGACCCGGACTTGTGTACCTCAACATTGGTGGCGGAATTGTTGCTCTGCACAATCAAACTCGCTCCGCTCGTCCACAGATTGGTCACGGACAATACTTCGCGTCTCTCCAAAGTCTCAAGGCGGAGGTTCGTGCGGCAGGATTTCGAACCGCGATAAGGCTGGATCATTGGTATCTCCTCGTGTGATCGCGGGGAAGTCGTGAAGAAGCCGCCAGGTCGTTCCCCGGGTGTCGGTTCGGCGGGAGAGTTGAGCCAATTGTTCAACCCTCAATGGGGGGATTCCCGTTTCTGTGAGCAAACGGCCAAAAAAGTGCGGCCTTGTCAGGAGAAATGCCGGTAGAACTGGAAAGGTTTCGCCTCGAACTGCGGAATGTGGGTGGGTTTTTAGCTAACCCGAGCGGAAGTAACGTCTAGGGGCGGTGACGATAGGATTGATACTGCAGCCTATTCCTTCACGCGCTTCTTCAGGCGTCCGATTACAGGGCCGGGTCGCCTTGCGTCGACTATTGTCTTCTGCTGATTTCTGGCTACTGACTACTGTCTACTGAGCCACGCACTTCCATGGGGGGTTCGGTAGAGGCAGGAGTCTTCGGATGCGGCGTCATGTCGCTCGGTTTAGGACGTGTGGATGGGGCCTGGCGTCGCTGCTGGTGTTGGGATTTTTCCTGCACGGAGGAGTGTTGGAAAAGCCGGCGGCGATGAGAATCCTATTCCTTGGCGACAACGGCCCACCTGCCATGACGCCAAAGCGCACGGACGTCAAGCCGTTCGAGTACGTGGACGCCAAGGTGCCGTTCTATCCCGCGGGGAAGGCGTGGGGCACGACGGAAGAACCTCGTTCCAAGATGCAGAAGCCACTCGATCCAGCCGAGTCGATGAAACACATGATTACCCCGGTCGGCTTCGACGTCAAACTGTTTGCCTCGGAGGCGCAGCTCGGTGGCAAGCCGATCTGCATGAACTGGGACGAGCGTGGCCGGCTGTGGGCCGCGGTCACGGTGGATTACCCCAACGAGCTTCAGGCGGAAGGCCGCGGCCGCGACCGCATAGTTATCTGCGAGGACGTCGACGCGGATGGCGCGGCCGACAAGTTCTTGGTTTTCGCCGATAAACTGAGCATCCTCACCAGCCTGACGTTCGCGCGCGGCGGAATAATCGTCCACCAGGCGCCGCATACCCTGTTCCTCAAAGACACCAACAGTGACGGCGTGGCCGACGAGCGCCGCGTACTCTTTACCGGTTGGGGTACGAACGACACCCATGCCGGTCCGAGCAACTTACAGTATGGGATTGACAACTGGATCTACGGCATCGTCGGCTACTCCGGCTATGACGGTGTCGTCGAAGGCGAACGGCAAAAGTTCGGCCAAGGCTTCTACCGTTTCAAAGTAACCGGCTCATTCGAGCAGCGGAATTCCGGAATGAACGGGTTACCCCGCGTCACCAAGCTCGAGTTCCTGCGCAACACCGACAACAACTCGTGGGGCGTGGGCTTCAGTGAGGACGGGCTGTTGTTCGGCTCGACGGCCAACGGCAATCCCAGCGTCCACTTACCAGTCCCGAACCGCTATTACGAAGCGGTGCGCGGCTGGTCGCCGGGCGTACTCCCCGGCATCGCGGGCAACGCGCCGATGTTCCCGATCACCGACAAAGTCCGCCAGGTGGACTGGCACGGCCACTTCACGTCCGCGGCGGGCCACGCGCTGTACACGGCTCGTACCTATCCGCGCGAGTATTGGAACCGCACTGCCTTCGTCACGGAACCGAGCGGTCATCTCGTGGCAACGTTCGAGCTTCAGTCCGATGGCAGCAGCTTCCGCTCGCGCAATTCCTGGAACCTGCTTGCCAGCGACGACGAGTGGACCGCGCCGATCATGGCCGAAGTTGGCCCCGATGGTCACGTCTGGGTACTCGACTGGTACAACTACATCGTCCAGCACAACCCGACACCGCCGGGGTTCAAGACGGGCAAGGGCAACGCCTACGAGACCGTTCTTCGCGACAAACAGCACGGTCGTATCTACCGCGTTGTCTACACGGGAGCGAAGCCATCCCCGCCGATTTCGCTCTCCGACGCCACGCCTGAAAGGCTGATCGAGACGCTCAAGCACCATAATATGTTCTGGCGTCGGCATGCGCAGCGGTTGCTTGTCGAGCGTGGCAGCCGAGATGTGTTGCCTGCCCTCATCAAAGCGGCCGGCGACGCAGGCACGGATGAAATCGGCCTCAATGTCGGCGTGATCCACGCGCTGTGGACGCTCCACGGCATCGGGGCGTTAGACGGCTCCGACCCAAACGCCCGCGCCGCGGCTGTCACAGCCTTAAAACACAAGTCGGCTGGAGTTCGGCGCAACGACGTACAGGTCTTGCCGCGCGACGACGTTTCGGTCAAGGCCATCCTGGACGCGGGCTTGCTTCAAGATGCCGACGCGCAGGTGCGCCTGGCGTCACTGCTAGCGCTGGCGGACATGCCGGTGTCAGTGGGCGCCGCCGAAGCTCTTGCCGCTGCGCTGGACGACGCCACGCTTCTGCAAGACCGCTGGCTGAGCGACGCAGCCATGAGCGCCGCTGCCACGCATGACGGCGCCTTCCTGCGTGTGGTCGCCGCGCGACAATGGAAACAGACGCCTGGCACACTGACTGCACTCGTCGAACGTGTGGCTGAACACCACGCGCGCGGCGCCCCGGCTGCAACCGTAGGCGCCCTGCTCGAATCGATGGTGGAAGCGAACGCCCAAGTGGGGGCAGCTGTTCTTTCAGGCCTGTCGCGAGGCTGGCCGAAGGGCAAACCGCCCGTACTCGATGAACGAACGGAAAAAGCCCTAGTCGGGTTGTTGCCGAAACTGCCCCCAGCGAGGCGCGGCCACCTAGTAACGCTAGCCACACGCTGGGGCAGCAAGTCGCTGGAGAAGCATGCCGCAGACATCGCCGCCGCGTTTCTGGTCCAGGTCCGCGACGAGAAGGAAAGCGACGCCGCCCGCGCGGCCGCTGCGGCGCAGCTCATCGACTTCCGAAAGGACGACGCTGAAGCGGTCAAGCAGTTATTAGATCTGCTGACGCCGCGCACCGCACCGGCGATGGCCCAGGGGCTTCTGGCGGCCGTCGCCCACAGCGAGGCATCGGAGGTCGGTGTTCTCGTGGCTGAGCGGATGGCGACGCTCACGCCCTCAGTCCGCCCGGCAGCGCTGCGCATACTGTTAGGCCGGGCGCATTGGACCGGAGCGCTGCTCGATGCACTCGACAAGGGCGCCATTCAACTGGCGGAACTTACCCTCGACCAGAAGCAAGGCCTGGCCTCGCGCCCCGACAGGAGGATCGCCGAGCGCGCGAAGAAACTCTTGGCGCGAGGCGGCGGGCTCCCCGACGCCGATAGACAGAAGGTCGTGGACGAGATGACGCCGCACATCGGGCGCACCGGCGATGCCGCCGCGGGCAAGCTCGTATTCAAGACCCAATGCGCCAAGTGCCACACGCACAACGGCGAGGGTGCGATGGTCGGCCCTGACCTGACCGGCGTGGCCGTACACACCAAGGCTCACCTGCTTATCGAAATTCTCGATCCCAGCCGCAGCGTCGAAGGCAACTACCGCCAGTACACCGTTGCCACCAAGGTAGGCCGGGTGCTGACGGGGATGTTGGCCTCGGAGAGCAAGACGGCGATCGAGCTGATCGATGCCGAGGCGAAGAAGCACATTGTCGAGCGTGACGAGATCGAGGAACTGCAGGCATCCGGCAAGTCGCTGATGCCCGAAGGTTTCGAAAAACAGATGAAGCCGGAGGAGTTGGTAAACCTGCTGGAGTTTCTAACGCAGCGCGGCAAGTACCTGCCGTTGCCGTTGGGTAAGACTGCCACGGTCGTTAGCACCCGCGGAATGTTCCACAGCCCGGACGCAACCGCCGAGCGCCTAATCTTCGACAACTGGTCTTCCAAGACGTTTGAGGGCGTCCCGTTTCATTTGGTCGACCCGCAGGGGGACCGTGTGCCGAACGTCATCCTCTTGCATGGACCGAACGGGACAAACCCGCCAAAGATGCCGAAGTCGGTTCGCCTGGCCTGCAACGCCCCGGCCAAAGCAATCCACTTGCTCAGCGGCATCAGCGGTTGGGGGTTTCCGGGCGGCCGTAAGGGATCGGTGTCGATGACCGTCCGCTTGCACTACGAGGACGGACAGACGGAAGACCATCCACTCAAAAACGGCGAGCACTTCGCCGACTACATCCGTCGGGTGGACGTGCCGGGGTCGAAGTTTGCGTTCGCGTTGCGTGGCCAGCAGGTCCGCTACCTCCGCGTGCAGCCCAGCCAGACCGCGCCAATCAAGGAGATTGAGTTCGTCAAAGGCGCCGACGAAACGGCTCCAGTCGTCATGGCGGTGACGGTAGAGTCGCCTGATTGACGCGGGCCTTCAACATGAAGTCCCTTCCGCAGCAGGAAATGTGTGGCGGACGCAGAACCAAACAAGGCAAGAGGTTGCAAGCTTGCACTCCGGGTCCGGTGTGGGATAATGCCGGCCGGGAGCGAAAAAAATCGTCGCCGCGCGCACCGAATTGTCATGAGCTTCCGTCCTTAACCGTAGAGGGATGTTATGGCGACTACCGCCGACCCCCTCGGCGAACCGCTTGAGCGGTACCGCGACTATTTGTTGCTCTTGGCCCGACTTCAACTCGACCCGCTTACGCGCGGGAAATTGGATGCTTCAGACATCGTGCAGGATACGCTGATGAAAGCGCACAAGAACCTGGATCAGCTTCGCGGCCAAAGCGAGGCCGAGCGGGCCGCCTGGCTACGCTCGATTTTGGCAACCACCCTTTTCGATGTTGCCCGAAAATACGGCGGCGTTGAACGAAATGTCCGCCGGGAGCGCTCGCTCCACGCCGCCCTGGAAGAATCCTCTGCCCGGCTCGAAGCGATTTTAAAGGCCGACGATTCCACACCGAGCCAGCGCATGATTCGTGACGAACAGCTACTCAAATTGTCGAACGCACTGGCGGCATTGCCCGAAGACCAACGTAGGGCCGTGGAATTGAAACACCTTCGTGGCTATTCGGTCGAGCGGATTAGCCAAGAGATGTGTAAATCGAACACGGCCGTGGGCGGTCTTCTCCGCCGCGGCTTGAAGACGTTGCGCGATAGGTTACATGAAACTGAGTGAGATTCGCTCAATGGCGACCGATGCCACGAGAACCCTGGAACACGAGCAGCGCCTCGACGAGGCTTGCACGGCCTATCTACAAGCGTTGGAGGCAGGGCCGCTGCCTAATCGCCAGGAATGGCTGTCACGCTACACGGATGTCGCCGAAGAACTAGCTGAATTCATCGACGCACAGGGTGAGTTCGAGAGTCTCGCCGCACCGTTACGGGAGGTGGCCGACGCCGCCCGTCTCGACACTCCAACCGTTGGCGCGACGCCACATGGCGCGAGCGTTGAATTGCCCGCAGCGGAACTCGGAGAAACCGTCGGCGATTATGAACTTCTGCAAGAAATCGGTCGCGGTGGAATGGGCATCGTCTATAAGGCCCGCCAGCGCAGTCTGAATCGGCTTGTCGCACTCAAGATGATCAAGGCCGGCCACCTCGCGAATGCCACTGACATACACCGCTTCCGCGCTGAAGCGGAAACAGTGGCTCGCCTCGATCATCCCAACATCGTTCCGATATACGAAGTAAACGAATGGCGCCCGGATGTAATCCGTCCGTCGGTGCCGTACTTTTGCATGAAACTAATCGAAGGCGGCAGCCTTTCAGAATATGTTTCCCCATTTACGGACCAACCGCGCGCCGCCGCTCATCTCCTCGAAACCATTGCCCGCGCGGTCCACCATGCCCATCAACGTGGCGTCCTCCATCGCGATTTGAAACCCGGCAACATCCTCCTGTCGTTTAGCCGCCGTTCTCGGAACGGCGCGGAATCGTGGACTGCTGTGGAGTCCTCGCTCATCCGAGATGAGCGGCTAGACGAATGTACGCCGTTTGTTACCGATTTCGGTCTCGCAAAGCGCCTCGCCGACACAAGCCTCGTCACGACCGACACGGGCCAACTCGTCGGTACGCCTAGCTACATGTCCCCGGAACAGGCCGTGGGCACGAAGGCAATTACCACCGCGACCGATGTCTACGGCCTCGGCGCAATTCTCTACGTTCTGCTCACCGGCCGACCACCTTTCATCGCCGCCTCGCCGCTGGACATGATGGTGCAGCTTAGGGAACGTGACCCGGATCTGCCCAGCCGCGTTCGGCCTGGAGTTTCACGCGAGTTGGAGACGATTGCTCGTAGGGCGATGGCTAAGAATCCGGAAGAGCGATACGGCAGCGCCCAAGAACTGGCAGACGACCTTCGGCGTTATCTGGAAGATAGGCCGATTCACGCCAAGAATCCCTCGCTGCTACAGCGAGCGCGGAAATGGGCGCGGCGGCATCGCACGGTGGTCCGAACGTCGCTTGCTGCAGCCTTCGTCGTCGGGATGATCCTGGCTGGAAGTGTCGGCTGGATCTTGCGCGACCGGGCGACACGGCAGATGGCGGTGAACAAGGAAGTAGATTCGGCCGTTCAGGAAGCCGAGCAATTGCTGTACCAAGCCAAGCACCAGGAGGCTATGGAAGCGGTCAAACGTGCGGAGGGCATCCTGGCGAACGGCGGCACAGACGAGTTCCGCGAGCGCGTGCAGGAACTGCGGAAGGACTTAAGTATGGCAGTGCGCGTAGAGGAGATTCGGCTACCGGGAAATGTCGGTCCACAGCAAGCCGATCTTATTGGCACCTCGGCGGATGCATCATTCGCTGAGGCATTTCGTGATTATGGAATTGACGTTGAGATCCTCGAGCCGGAGCATGCGGCCGAGCTCATCCGCGCCCGCCTGATTCGGTTCGAGTTGGCCATGGCGCTGGACATCTGGGCTCACACGCGCGCCAAACTACCTGACGGAGTGCAACGTGCGGGAGCAACGAGTTGGAAACGGCTGGTTGCCGTGGCCCGAGCGAGTGATCCAGACGAGTGGCGCAACCGCATCCGAGACGCCTTGGAACAGCGAAACACCACGGCGCTGGCGGAGATCGCCGTTTCACCGAAGATCGGCAACCTGCCCGTGCAGACGTTGTCTCTTCTGGGCGAGGCACTAAATCCCGAACTCTCGGTGACTGTGCTGCGGCAGGCTCAGCAAAAGTATCCCGGCGATTTCATGATTAATTTCCAACTCGCCTGGGCTTTGGACCACATGCAGCCTCAAAACAGAGACGGAGCAATCCGTTTCTATACGGCTGCCTCCGCCCTTCGGCCTCGTAATGTCACTACTCTGTTAGTTCTCGCCTACGCCCTAAATTCCCAGGACAAGTCCGACGAGGCGATCGCTGTACTTCGCCAGGGCGTTGAGCTAAATCCGGAGTCTGCCGACCTCCGCTACAATCTCGGCGTTGCTCTAGGCGGGAAGAAAAGTACAGACGAAGCCATCGCGGAATATAGGGAGGCGATCCGCCTTAAGCCGGCTTTCGCCGAGGCCCACCAAAATCTCGGCGCCTCTCTCGCGACGAAGGGACTCGTCGACGAAGCCATCTCCGAACTGCGTGATGCAATTCGCCTCAAGCCAGCATATGCCGATGCTCATTACAACCTCGGCTTGATAATGGAGGGTAAAGGCGCGGTGGATGAAGCCATCTTTGCGTATAAAGAGGCCCTTCGTCTCAGACCGGATTCCGTGCAAGGGCATGTACAGCTGGGCAACGCCTACGCCACCAAGGGACGTCTGGAAGAGGCCATGGCCGAATACAACGAGGCGATCCGCCTTAAGCCGGATTTCGCCCTGGCACACTATAACCTTGGCATCGTCCTGGTGAAGAGCGGTCTGCACGACCAGGCCATTTCCGCGTACACGCAGGCCATCCGGCTTCAGCCGCATTATGCCGAGGCCCACGTAAACCTGGGAAATCAACTAAGAAATAAGGGACTGACAGCCGAGGCCGTCGCTGCGTTCGAGGAAGCGTTCCGCCTCAAGCCGGGCCTTCCGGAAGCCAGCGGCGCATTGGCGTGGTGCCTCGTCTGCCAGCCCGACCTACAGGCCCACGATGTTGCGAAGGCGCTCCAGTTCAGCGCGGCATTGCGCCAATCTGGCGCCGCGGAACTCCGACTCTTGGAGAACCCTGGGCGCCGCCGAATACCGCGCCGGCGCCTGGAAAGCCGCCGTTGCCGCTCTGGAGAAAGCGATCGAGCTCCGCGCGAGCGGCACCAGCAATATCTGGTTCTTCCTGGCCATGGCTCTCTGGCAACTCGACCAAAAGGACGACGCCCGCACGTCGTGTGACCGGGCCATTCAATGGATGGAGAAGCACGCCCCTAAGGATGTACATCTACAGCGTCTCCGCGCCGAAGCGGAAGAATTGCTGGGCATGAAGTCTGGATGGTGATTGGTAGCCAGCGGCGAGTGCGAACTGGCTACCGCGAACAACTGACACTTGACAACGGATTACCAACAACCACGGCATCGCTCCGGCGTCCGGTTTGCGCGCCGAGCGATGACCAATCCATTAGGGCGCAGACCTGACAAGGAACCTAACCATGTTATTAATCGAATTTTGGCGTAGTTCGATACGTCGCGCTTTCCTGCGCGGCATGGCCGAACGACAGCGAGCCACCAGCCGGTTGCGCTGCGAGTCGCTGGAGGATCGCACCGTCCCGAGCTTCCTGCCGCCGGTCACTTCGCACGGCGAATTCGGTGGCGTCGGTGACTTCAACGGCGACGGCCAAGCTGACCTGGCTGTCACCGACTATAACGCCCACACCGTAAGCGTCCGTTTGGGCAACGGCGACGGCACATTCCAGCCCGCCGGGCCGCGCAGTCCGTCCAATACCCGAGCGGAGCGGCCGTTGCAGACTTCGACGGCGACGGCAAGTTCGATGTGCTAACGAGGAGTTACCAGCTCAACGTGCTTCGGGGCAACGGTGACGGCACCCTTCAGGCGCCCGTCGTTACAGGCTTAAGTGGCATCATAACCACGATCCTGGTCGCCGATATGAACAATGATGGCCGGTCCGACGCCGTTGTCCGTTGGTTTAAGTTCTCACCCATATACGCGCACTATGATTATTGGCTTTCGATTCTGCCGTCCCAAACGGACGGATCGTTTATCGTGACCCAATCGCTTTATGTCGGATTCTCTCATACCGATCACGGCCAGACGACCAAGCAGCTCCCGCCTTGGTCGGTGCATCTCGCGGATTTCGACGGCGACGGTCGTCGCGACCTAATGACCGTCGCCGCCAACAGCTCGAACGACGCCTACCCATCGAAGTTGTTTTGGGGAAACGGAGACGGCACTGTCACGTCCGGACCAAACGTCAATCAGTTCGTCGGAGTCACGGTCACTACTGGCGACGTAAACCGGGACCGGAAGGCCGACGTGATTCGGAAGAACATTGGAGGTTCCACCTTCGCTGTATTCCTCGGCGAGGGGAACGGTGACTTCACGAAAACTCAAAATGTGGCGATTGCCGCCGTCCCCGTAATCGCGGACATAAACCGCGATCGTAAGCCTGACCTCGTGGCAGTGAACCCGGCCGACGGCAAGGTCCGTGTGCTCCTGGGCAACGGCGACGGCAAGTTCAAGGCGGCTCAGGATTTCGCGGCCGGCTTGATGCCGACGGCCATCGCCGTGGGCGATTTCGACGGCGACGGCTGGCTCGACGTGATTGCCGCCAGTGGTGGGACTCTTTCGGTGCTGCTCAACGACAGAAGTTGGTAGACATCGAGAGATAACGAGTGAAACTAGAACTCCTATTCATCATGAACCAAGAAGGAGCCAATTACGATGTTATTGCGATTGCTTAAGCGTCAACGACCGGTTGTCCGCCTGAACTGTGAACCCCTGGAAGTTCGCACCGTTCCCAGTTTCCTTCCGCCCGTCCTTTCGCCCGGCGAATTCAGCGGCGTGGGCGACTTCAACGGTGATGGCCGAGCGGATCTTGTCGTCTCCGACTATGTCGCCGACAACGTGAGCATTCGGTTGGGAAACGGTGACGGTACGTTTAAGCCCTCGGGTCCTTCCCAATCTGTCCTAAGTATCACGGGCGCTCCGGCAATCGCCGATTTCGACGGTGATGGCAAGCTTGACGTGCTAACGAAGGGTTCCGGGCTCGAAGTCCTTCGCGGCAACGGTGACGGGACTCTCAAGCGGCCGGTCCATAAAAGCTTCCAGTGGCTCATGACATTCGAGAGCGCCGACATGAACAGCGACGGCCGCCGCGACGTCGTTGCTACATGGGCTGGAGGCAGCCCGGGATCGGGATACTATGTCAAACTTTCCACCTTGCTCGCCCAAACCGATGGGTCACTCACCACGAGCTTCACCCTCACCATCGGTTACAACAAGGGTTCGTCGGGCAAGCAAGACCCGCCCTCCTCGGTGCTTGCCGGGGACTTCGACGGCGACGGCCGACAGGACGTGATGACCGTCGCCAGCAGTAGTTCGAATGACGCATACCCGTCACGGTTACTGTTGGGCAACGGAGATGGCACCTTGACGATCGGACCGGACGTCAATCAGTTCGTCAACGTGACGATTACTGTCGGCAATCTGAATAGCGACCGGAAGGCAGATGTGATCCGGAAGGACGCCAGCGGCACCACGTCGACCGTGTACCTCGGCCTGGGCAACGGCAACTTTACACAAACGCAGAGCGTCGCCATGGCGGGCACTCCTGTGGTAGCGGACATCAACCGCGACCGGCGCCCGGATCTTGTGTCGGTGAACCCGAGTCATGGCTTGGTCCGAATACTGCTGGGAAATGGTAACGGCACATATAAGCCGGCTCAGGACTTCGCGACGGGTGTGAATCCGACGGTCTTCGCCCTCGGCGACTTCGATGGCGACGGCTGGCTCGACGTGGTTGCCGCAGGTGGAGGCACACTCTCGGCTCTGCTCAATGACAGGACCTGGTAGACAAGACAAATTCGTCAACAAACAACGTTGTCAGTGAGTCCTTACCGCCAATCAGCGGTATCACCGCCCCGGCATCGCTACGGTGCTCGGTCTGCGCCGAAGGATGCTGTTTCCAATTAATCGCAGATCAAAGAAGGAGGTTCGTATCATGTTACGCCGATTTGCAGTTCTCGGTGTGGTGTTGGTTGCAACCGCCTCAGTCCTTGCGCAGGGCGGCGCCATCGTAATAGACAACTTTAGCGATGGCAACGACGACAGTTGGTCGCACATGGACTACACCGAAGGGATGCCGTGGGGCCCGGCGATCTACGACGCCTCGTCCGGGGCCTACTTGCTCCAGTCGGCCGACCTCGTTCCTGCAGACGACCCCAACGTGGGCTCCATTATCGCCACCTGGGAGCCGTCGCGAAACAAGTCCAAGTTCAGCAATGGCTCCGTCCGCTTGCGGGTGCGCGCCAACGGTGACGGCACAACTGCAGGCGTAATTCTTCGGGCCAACGACCAAACGCACACCAACTACGGTTTCTATGGCAGCACTAGTTTCGGCACTTTCTACATCGAACGCTACGATCTCTCTCAGCCGAATCCCCAAACGATTATTGCCATGGCGGACCCGTCGCAAGCACCGTTCGCGGCAGGCGAAGACTGGTACATCGAAGGCGGCGTGGTTGGCAACAGGCTGTGGTTGAAGGCGTGGAAAGTCGGCGACCCGGAGCCAGATAAGCCGCTCTTAACCGTCAAGGACAAGGAACTCGGGCCTAACTCGGGCTCATTGGTATGCGTCATCGCCTTCTTCGACCCTGTGGCCGTCCAAGATCCTTTCGTCGATGTGAGCGCGACGTTTGACGACGTGGTTTTCACCCCTGGCGCCAAGGGGCGGTAGCGCGGCGTCCGCGGCACGGGATCGTTCCGGGGCTCGGTCTGCGCCCCGGAAGACGGTCCTTTCGTAACGCAGACCCATGAAGGAGACTTTCACCATGTTAATCCAATCCTGGCGGCACAAGGTTTCGCTGCATTGCGAACCGTTGGAAGAACGGGCACTCCTAAACGGCGGGCACCTGCTCATCGCCGACTACAACGCCAATTGCGTGCGCCGCTATGACGAAGCCACCGGGGCGTTCGTCGATGTGTTCGTTCCCGAAGGCAGTGGTGGCATCAACCAGCCCTGGGGCGTGCTTTACGGACCGAACGACCGCAACCTTTACGTCAGCACGGGCGAATTCGGTCCGCCATCAAAAGTAAAAGCTGCACTGCGTTACAACGGGACGACAGGCGCGTTTATCGATCACTTTACGACCGACCGCAGCCTGAAAAGCCCGCGCGGGATCATCTTTGGGCCCGACGGCGACCTCTTCATTGCCGACCGTGTTATTCCATTCCCGGACGGACGCGTGCTCCGTTACGATGGCAGGACCGGCGCATACGAGGGTGAATTCGTCACGCAGGGCAGCGGCGGACTAGCTGTCCCCGGCCAGTTGGTTTTTGCCCCGTCCGTTGAGGATCCCGGCCGACTCGATCTCTATGTCGCCAGCATTGCCACCGCAAGCATCCTGCGCTACCACGGGGAGAGTGGCGAGTTCCTCGGTCCATTTGTGACAAGTGCGACCGGTGGCCTCCGTGGACCTGTCACCATGACTTTCGGACCGAATGGGAATCTCTACGTGTCCGACTTTTACACGGGCGATCTGGCCGTGAAGCGCTTCCAAGGCCCCGCCGGACCAAATCCCGGAGCGTTCATCGACACCTTTATTCCCGCCGGTAGCGGCGGACTACGGGCGCCCTCTGGACTCGTCTTCGGCCCGGATGGCAACGATGATGGCCAATTCGACCTCTATCTCGCAGACGTTGATGAGGATGATTTCGACAAGGCGAGCGTGTTGCGCTACGACGGCCTTACCGGGGCCTTTCTCGACACCTTCGTCGTCCAGGGAAGTGGCGGCCTGGTGGGTGCCGTCATGATCGCGTTCACTAACACCGATCCAGTGACGCTGGCGTACAACGGTAGCGGCCCCGCGCCTGCACCGATTCCGCCACTAATTCTGGTTCATATCGCAAGTCAGCGGGTGCACCCTACACAAAGCATGGCCGGTTGGCCGAAATTCGGACCTGGGATCGTCCTTCAAGCGTTCGATTCGGGCGACACAAATGCAGAACAATGGGATACTGACGCTTCGTCAACGAGCCCATTAGTGCTTCGCCGTTTTCACTGTGACACAACTTGCCTTGTTGGTTTGGACGATACACTCCAACCCTGATGTGTTTGCATTGTTTAGATCCCGATTCCGGTGTCACCGGCCTTATGAATGCTTAGGGTTACAGGAGAATCACGATCATGATTTAGTAAACTCAGCTCCGGTCGCTATCGCTCTACTCCCGAAAGGTGAACCCAAAGACCGGCAAACGGCGGAATCTCGGCACCTTCGATACGCGCGCGGAGGCAGAAAAGCACGAACGCGCCGTTCAGTTTTTCAAACGTCGCTAGGTGCGAGAGGTAATCTTCACGAGCAAAGCCCTTGAAAGATGCAAGTTCTCGTCTGTCCTTCGTGGAATGAACGAGACCTGGGGAACTAGGATTCGAACCTAGACAAGCAGATCCAGAGTCTGCTGTGCTACCGTTACACCATTCCCCATTCACGGGCGACGAAGCTGTGCCAATTTTAGGTTGGCCTAAATCGCCGGACAAGGCCAGCCGGGTTCCGGGTCCACGGTGGATGTGCTGATCCCAGCTACGTTTTTGTAATTGTTAATGCGTTCGACCCCGGCTTATTAACGGCAGACCTCTCAGTCTACATTGACACCCACGGCGGTTCTGGTTTAGCATTACCGCCTCGCATTCTTATCACGGCGCGGTAGCGCTGGGTCTAGGCTGGTTGACACGGAGGTTAACCTCATGAAACGATTCGTTCGCAAATCTCTCCGCGGTTCGCCTTCGTCAACGCGGTCGTCAGCGGAATCGCGTACTGTACTGTCTGTAATGGCATTGGAAGACCGCACGCTGCTCAGTGTTGGTGTTTTGGATCCAAGTTTCGGCGCCGGCGGAAAAGCATCCATCGCGTTTGACGTGGGCGGCGGCATGGATGACGGGGCCCGCGCTGTCGCATTGCAAACCGACGGCAAAGTGGTCATGGCCGGCTCGGCCCAGACCGGAACCGCCGGTTATGATTTCGCGATCGCCCGGTTGAACTCAAACGGCACGCCCGACACGCTTTTTAACGGCACGGGCAAACAGACCGTTGCTTTCAACCTTGGCGGGGACGGCAAGGACCGCGCGTTTGGCGTCGCGCTTCAACCGGATGGGAAAATACTTGTCGCGGGATCGGCGCAAATCACGTTGACCGGATTTGATTTTGCAGTGGCTCGCCTGAATGCAAACGGGACGCTTGACAGCACATTTAATGGCACCGGTAAACAGACGGTCTCTTTCAACGTCGGCGGCACCAATGCCGACGAGGCACTCGGCGTAGTAGTTCAGCCGGACGGCAAAATTGTTCTGACCGGGTACGCGGGTTCATCATCCGGCAAGAAATCGTTTGCGGTGGCTCGTCTCAATTCGAACGGGAGCCTCGATACCACCTTTAATGGAACCGGTAAGACGACTTTTGCTTTTGGCACGGCGGCCGACGAGGCGCGCACGGTCGTGCTTCAGGCAGACAATAAGCTTGTCGTGGCCGGTTACTCTCAAATCGCCGGCGCTAACAACGACTTCGCGATTGCGCGGCTACAGCCCAACGGCGCCCTGGACACCAGTTTCAATCTCAACGGTAAGCGCACTGTCGCGTACGACATCGGCGGCGGAAAAAATGACGGCGCCCGTGGCCTCGCTGTACAAGCGGATGGACGGATCGTAGTGGCCGGTTACGCTGAACGGCTAATACCAGATTACGATTTCGCGGTGTTGCGTCTGAACACGGACGGCAGCCTCGACACTGCGTTCAATGGCAGCGGAAAGCGAACAGTTGCCTTCGACCTCAGTAGCGAAAAAGGTGATGAGGCAACCAGCGTGATCGTGCAACCAAATGGTCGCATCATTGTTGCGGGATTCGCCCAAGCTGGAGCGACTAATTTCGATTTCGCCATCGCACGCCTCACCGCCAACGGGGCCCTGGACAAGTCCTACTTGGGCACCGGGAAACAAACCATACCGTTTAACCTCGGTGGCCCCAATCAGGATGAAGCTTACGGCGTGGTGCTGCAACCGAACGGATATATCGTAGCCGCCGGAATCGTGCAACGAACAATACAAAACTTCGATTTCGCAGCCGTTCGAATCGACACGAATAACACGCGGTTCTTCTCCGGCGGCGGAAAGCCCGGATACGTGGCGGTATACGGATCGGATGGGGCTTTGAGCTCAGGGTTCTATCCCTTCGGATCGACATACCACGGAAACGTGGCGGTGGCTTTCGGTGACGTCAATGCCGACGGTATCGACGACCTGATCGCGGGCGCTCAGAGTGGCAACCCTCACGTTAAGGTCTACAACGGAGCGGCATTCGCCAACGGCGTGTTTAATCCGGCGAACGCCGACGCAAGTTTGCTGGCGTCATTCTTTCCTTATGGACTCAACTTCAACGTGGGCAGCAACGTGGCAGGCGGAGACGTCAATGGCGACGGCTACGCCGATATTGTGACCGGCGCTAACGCCGGCAATCCACATACGAAGGTCCACAGTGGCAAGGACATTGCCCAACAAGTTTTCAATCCGAACGGGTCCAGCCTGCTGGCAGAGTGGTTCCCGTATGCACTGCAATATAACGTCGGCGCCAACGTTGCTGTGGGACACTTAACGGGCACTGGCTTCGCCGACATCGTAACAGGCGCAAGCGTTGGCAACCCCGACATCCGCGTCTACCGGAGCCGTGATATTGCGGTGGGAAACTTCAACTCGGAATCTAGCCGGGTTGTCCAGTTCTTTGGCTACGGGCTCAATTTCAACGTCGGCGCCTTCGTCACCACGGGCGACGTAAACGGCGACGGCTTTGCCGATCTGATTACCGGGGCGTCGATGGGGAATCCGGAAGTCAAAGTCTATAGCGGCAAGGGAATTGCCCAGGCCGGAACCGGCAGTTACAACCCCGAGGCCAATCTGTTGGCGTTTTTCTTCGCCTACGAGATGGGTAAGAACATCGGCGCTGCGGTCGCATCCGCTGACTTCAATAACGACGGCAAGGCGGAGATTCTGACCGGCCCGCTCAATGGAACGTCGGCGAACTACCGTGTGGTGGATGGACTCTCGACCGGAATCATGCCACCCGCGCTTCCAGGGTTTGACGGCGTTATCTCACAAATCCAGGGCGGTATTTTTGTTGGAACGTAACGTGGCGGTCCAAGCGAATTGACCGGAACTCCGAACTCACCTAGATTATTGAGTGCTTAGACTTGAATCGCCCACACGACGCGGCAGGAGTTCCTTCCTGTCCGTCAAGGAGTTCATAGCGTGTCGATTCTTCGGCGATTTGTGTCGGCCCTCAAGGGCGCAGTTTGGCTTGTTCGGCCCCACGGTCTGCGGCAGCAGATGAACTACGTGGAGCACCAGCTCGACAGCGTCCACAGCCTATTCGACCACTGGCGCGATCGGTTCACCGAGCTCTTCAGCAATTTTGAACGACAGGCCCAAGCGGTGCTCCCCGATGTTGTGGAACGACAGCATCAGCTAGGCGACAAGCTGTCACAGCTGAACGCTGGCTTCGGAGCGCGCGAAGCACGACTCACCAAATGGCTCATGGAAATCGAACAACAGGGGAAACAACTCCTCGAAGAGCTCAAATCGCAACAAGAACAACTGGCCCGATTGCGCGAGATGGTTCAAGAGAGATCGTCCCCAGGCTCACCTAATCACCGCGACGCCGACACGGAGCATTCGAGCAAGGCGAGAATTACATAGCGACTGCGAAAGCCGGTCATTTCTTCCGATACGTCGCGGGATCGGCAATTCCAACTTCTACAAATCCGCGCAACCTCAACACACACGCATCGCATTCGCCACAGGCGCGGCCTTCGGGCGACGGGTCATAGCACGAGCAAGTGTTCGCAAAATCTACTTCAAGCGCCAAACCGTTCCGAATGATCTCGGCTTTCGACATATAGATGAGCGGCGTGTGAATGCGGACCGACTTACCTTCGACTCCTGCCTTGGTTGCAAGGTTGGCTAAATGCTGAAAGGCAGCTATGTATTCCGGACGGCAATCCGGATAGCCACTGTAATCCAGCGCATTCACGCCGATGAAGATGTCGCTGGAATCCAGCACCTCAGCCCAGGCGACGGCAAACGAGAGAAAAATCGTGTTTCGGGCTGGAACGTAGGTCACGGGAATACCGTGCCCAATCTCGTTCAGATCGCGACCCTTAGGGACGGGTGTATCGCTTGTCAGGGCGGAGCCACCGATCGCGCGGAGATCGATGGGCATGATCACATGCTCGAGCACTCCGGCGATTCCGGCAACTCGCTTTGCCAATTCGATCTCAATTGCGTGCCGTTGGCCGTAGCTAAACGTCAGAGCATAGGTTGCAAAGCCTTGCTGTTTGGCGAGCGCCAACGTTGTTGCAGAGTCCAGGCCTCCGCTCACTAATACGACTGCTTTGCGCATTGTTCAGAGTTCGATTACGACGCGAAATCCGGTGTGATGGCTTGTGGCGTTGTAGAATTGTCCGGATATAAGCCCGGATTCCAGATCGCTAAATCGGAGTGGTGTCGGCGCCGCATAACTGCGACTTCGAAGGATCACCTTGTCGTCTTCCGAGGGATTCTCCAACGGAATCATTCGGTCCCCTGGCCCCGCGACGTTCCGCGTCCACTCCCGACCATTGCCCGACATGTCGCGGCACCCGAATGTCGACTCATCATGCTCCGCAGCTCCGATCGGAAGCGGCCCATCCTTTCCTCGCCGAACGCCGATTTTTCGATTCGCCTTTTCATCCCATGTGCCTTGGAAAGGGCCTTCTCGTTTGTCGTTCTCAAATCGTCCGGCTGCTTTGTCCCATTGCTGAACTGTTGGAAGATTTCCGCCGAGCCAACGAGCAAAGTTCAAGGCGTCGCCAACTTTGACCCGCAAAACGGGGTGTTGTGGATCGGCATTGAGCGAGTCCTTACCGTCAACGCGACCACCTTTTTTCCAAGAGTCGTCCGAGACTAGCTCCGGATTCGCCGCGGCGAACTCGCGGAATTGGTCAACCGAGGCTTTGTCTCTCATGATGTAGAACGTCGGCGGATCGGTCGAGGACATCTGAGGCACGAGGACGAATTCCGCAGGTCTACCCGCCGGCGGAGTCACCACGATGCGATCGTAATAGGATCGCTGCTGCACATCTTTGAAGACGGTCGAATTACCCATGGCTCGGGCATGTAGCGGCAAGTACGGGTCGATGTGGATTTGCCAATCGGTTTGTTGTTCATCGTCGCCGGCTTTGGCTTTGACTTTTATGCGGTACGTTCCAACGCGAACCGTCCGCGCGGCTGAAACGGAAGCCGTTGCGGTTCCCGCATTGGGCGACGGATCGGTCTGCCTTATTTCGACTCCTTCGGGCAGTGGCTCAAAGGAGAGGACGACCGGTGACGTTGCACGATTGTGGGCGAAAGTCGCTTGACTTGGCGTCTGTTGGCCCGCCCGCAGCGTGAGCGGAGCCGGTATGGTGAGCCGCAAAGGTTCCACCAGTTCTGTTCCGTTTGGTTTGTGCCCGGTCGACGGAACTTCTTCTTTAGTCGTGGTCCACGTGATGCCACCGGAGCCAAAATACCAAACCACGCCGGATACCGCTCCGCCGAGCAGCAAGACAATCAGTGCAATTAGCCCGATGGGAGTGCGGCGCGGCTCTGAATTCCAGGGCGCTGGTACTTTCGGTGTCGTCGGTGTTCGTAATGGCGTGTCCGGAGTTCCTGGTATCGTTTCCATCGCGGCGGGTGGCGTTTGCGGCTGCGGCATCAGTTCGCGTGCCGTGTTGGACACAGGGCCGATGGTGCCAAACACCTCAGCGTCACCATCGCCCACTGCGACGGCCTTGATGCTCGGTTCCAGCGCGCGCAAGACCGGCTGTGGAGCGTTTCGCGCGACCTTGACCAAATCGTCCATAAACGCCGTGCAGGAGGGAAAGCGTTTTTCAGGTTCCTTGGCGAGGGCACGCGCCAATACTTGCTCTTCGTCAGCGGTGAATGCAGTCAAGTCGGGCGTTTCCTGGAGATGAAAGAACATCCAGTCCATCATGTTGCCGCCTTCCTTGAGGTGGCGGCCCAGGCGGAGCTCCATGTACGTTAGGGCCAGACTGTACTGGTCGCTTGCCGGCGTAACCCGATTGTGCCAGACTTCGGGCGCCATGTAGCGTGGTGTGCCGGCGCCGCTGGCAGAAACCGAGGCTCGGTCCGCTTGTAAGAGCCGGGCCAAGCCAAAGTCCGCTACCTTCGCGTGCCGTTTCGTGAGGAGAATGTTCTCAGGCTTCACGTCTCGATGCAGCACGCGCTCGCCGTGAAGAAAGTCGAGTGCCTCGGCCGATTCCTGAAAGTAACGAAGCAGTTCGCCGACGGGGATATTTGGCTCACCCGCCTTTTGAGAATTTCGGAGGCGATCCCGCAAGCATCCATCCGCCAATTCCATGGCGATGTGCAGCCGATCGTCTGACAGCCAGTATGCCTGAGTTTGAAGCAAGTACGGGTGTCGCAATTGCTTAATGAGATTGAGTGCGTCGAGTTCCCGCTTCACCTCTTGATCGGTGATGGGTCGGAAGATGACTTTGACGGCGACTTCAACGCCGCCCGGCGCTTCGGCGCGCCAGACTTCGCCGAACGTGCCCGCGCCGATTCGTTGGATCAGCTTGTATCCTTCGGAAAGCATCGCGACGGCGCCGTGATCAGTTGGTCCCTTCGTGGTGTAAACTTTAGTATGGTATCATGAATCGGCCAAGCCGACATTGCGGCTTCTTTGGGATGCGTGTCCGACATCCGATTCAAATCTGCATTAGTAATGAGAGGCCGCGTGTGAAGTTCATGAGCGGTTGCGCGGGCACCGCGGCGACGGGTAAACGCATGGTGTATCCTCTTCAGTTTCTGGCACTTGTGCTCATAACTGTGTGGGCGCCGTCCCTCTGTGCCGCGGATCAACAGGATCGCCGTTCCTACACCGAGCCCGGTTTGGTTGTGGAAACCGGGAGCCGAATGGGCACCTGCGATGTCCTCACATTTACCTCGGATGGGAAGCACCTAATTGCTGCCGGCGACGACAAGGTTGTGCGCGTTTGGCCCGTAACGCCCGAAGGCCTCGACGCCAAGGCTGTGCGCACGCTTCGTTGGAGCATTTGGCACGAGCAACGCGGGAACATATATGCCTTGGCGCTTGATCGCGCCGAACGTCGAGTGGCCATCGCCGGCAAAGGCGTGATGACCGGCATGGTCGCCGTGCTGAGTCTCGAAACAGGCCAGGTTGAAAAAGCACTCACCGACCCTCGCGGCAACGACCAGGTGATTCGCGCGTTGGCGTTCTCCGCCTCAGGCGAGCAATTGGCGATCGGCACGGAAGACGGCGGCGTTTGGATTTGGAGTCTGGCCGGCGCCGAGAATGATGTCCGGCGCCTTGGCCCTCCGCCGGAAAAATCGACGTTCAATCCGGTGCGGCTGGCGTTATTTGAAAGTGATAGCTCACTCGTGACCATTGCCCGAGACGGGCGGGCGCTTCAATGGAACCTTCGCCAACCAACGACCGCGCCGGTCGAGCGTTTCCGATTCTTCGGCGATAACAAAGACGAGTCACCGGACCTCTATCGAGTGGTCGTTACTGGTGATGGAAAACAACTGGCAGCGGCAGGTTGGCCGCAGGCAGTCGAGATTCGCGCCATGGACGGCAAAACGCCCGCCCGTTCGATCACATTGTCGGACGGCGGGAAAACGCGCCGCATCGCTCGGAGCCTGGCCTTTGATTCTGCGGGTCAACGAATCGCGATAGGGATTCGCACCATCGCGGCCAACGACTTCTTTCACGGCGTTGATGACCGCATCGTGTTCTACGACCTCTCCAAAGATCCTCCAACGCTGTCGGTCGGACCAACGTGCAACTACCACGCGGAGTCGCTGGCACTACACCCGGATGGAACGCGTTTAGCCATGGCCGGCGGCAACGATCATGATGTTACGCTCTGGGACGTAAACACGAACAAACCCAGTGGTGCGTCGGTAAATGGTCCCGGCCGTTGCTTGTGGGGTGTTGGGCTGTCAAAGGACAAACGCTTCGTCGGCTTTCGAGATGAGCGTGCAAAGACACCCGAAGTCAACTCGCGCGGCAGCGGCCAGTGGCGAGTGTTCGATTTGGCTTGGCGGCGCTGGCAGCGCGCGGGCGGCGAATTCGATCCCGTCAAACCCGTGCAGGATTACAAAGGTTGGAAGGTGAGTTATCCTGCCGACAACGTTTTTCGGTGGTCGGTAATCGGGCCCGACGGCCGTAGCTACCTGCTTTCCATCAACGAAAGCACCGGCGGTGTTCCGCTTTGTTACACCTTTCTAAAGCCCGAAGGCAAACGGCCCGTTCGCTTGGCGGTGGGACAATACTACGGGGCGGTCAGTGTTTTCGACCTCGGTGACCGAGAACCGCGCCGCGTGCAGCGACATCCCGACGGCGTTCGCATCGAGCCGAGCAAGATCTTCACTGCACACCAGGGCGAAGTGATGGCAATCGCTCCTTCGGAGGACCACCAATGGCTCGTGACGGCCTCTCGCGATCAGACGATATCTGCGCTCTTGCTCGCCGACGGTTCGACAGGAACCGAACTCGGCGCGTAGTCTTGCGCTACACGATAACCGGGTCTTCGTGCAATCCGTCGAAACGGGCAGCCCAGCATGGGAGGCCGGTCTCAACGAAGCCGACGAAATTCTGATCTACGCATACGGCCGTTCCGAAATCTACAACCGCACCACTCATAACGGCGGACCGACCGGGACCGCCAAGGCCTGTATGGATTCCCTCAAGAACCCGATGCCGGGTAAAGAACATTACTTCCGCCTCAAGCGTCGCGGGCAAGATGACACGGTTGAGACTTCCACTCGAATCTACCGCCGGCCGCAGTGGCGGTTCTTCCCTACGCGTGACCGTGAATGGGTTTTGTGGCTATGGCGGAGTTACTATTACGATACATCCACCCATGGAGATTATTTGATCGGCTGGCACGTCAACCAGGGAGAACGCCTTCAAGAGAGGCCGGAATTCTACTCCGCGGAGAAACTGCGCGACACATACCACCGGCCCAAGCTTGTCCACGACCTGCTTTGGGCACAAAAGCCTGACGCCGACCTTCGATCTTTTGTCAAACTCCGACCGCCGCGGGTCACCATAGAAAACGTGAGTCCTGAGCTTCGCAGCGATGCCGTGATGACCGTCAACCTCGCGGCACATGCCGTCGATCCAAACCATCCCGACCAGCACCTGGCTAGCGCCGAACTCTGGATCGAAGACCATCGTTACGCGGTTTGGGAGGCGAGCGGCAGTACCTTTGCTCGAACGGTATCGATCCCTGTATCCGCCTTGCGTTCAGGAATCAACCAGCTGACATTCCAATGTGTGAACGCCTCGGGTAGCAAGGACGAGACCACGATCAAGATAACCGGAGGGGTGCGCGAGCGGCTTCCGGATTTGTACGGCCTCGTGATAGGCGTCGCGGACTATGAGAATGCACGAGGTCCGGACGGTCGTCCACCGACCAGCCTCCGCTACACGACCCGCGACGCCTCTGCGATGCGCGCCGCCTGGCTGCGGCAATCCGGTAAGAGATATCACAATGCGGAGGTGACGCCGTTGCTGGATAAAGCAGCAACCCGCGCCGCCATCCTTAAAGAGCTAACTAGGCTTCAGGATCGTGTCCAGCCGGACGACCTTCTCGTTCTCTTCATCGGCGGGCACGGCTACGATCAGCGGACAACGGGAGAGCGCGGAACGGCGGACCGCTTTGTGTTCTATTGCTCGAATTTCGACAGTGCGAATCCGGATCAAACGGGGCTTACCAGCCATGTCCTTTTTGAAGCATTGGCTAAACTGTGCTGCCGTAAACTCGTGCTGCTCGACGTGTGCCACTCTGGATTGGCGGCAAATCCCGTGCGAGGGCTTACGCCCGGCGGGAAGGGTCCGACCATCCTGGCGGCATGCGACAAGAGCGAAGGCGCCATCGAGGAAGATACGATTCAGCACGGTCTGTTCACGTTTGCGCTCGTGGAGGCGCTGGACAAATCGTTTGATAATGCGGACCGCGATCGCAACCAGAAGTTGGATGCCGACGAATTGTTTATCTACGCGGAAACTCGAGTACCCGAGTTATTGGAGAAGTACAAGCTGAATGAAAGTCAGAACCCCACTCGTTTTCCGCTGCAGCCGGATCGGTTCCCGCTTGCAGTGAAATGAAATGGGTTTCAAACGAACTTGAACCTAGAGAGGAACCTTTATGCGAAGTCTTCATAAGTACATTGGGGCGCTAGTCGTCGGTGTGATTGCGATTACTTCGACGGCTAGAGCGAGTGAAAAGAGCAGTCTGGACGAAGCCGTCCTGCAACGTGCGCCGGAAATTCTCAAATACCTGCGCGATCAAAAGTACAAGAACGTGGGGGTGCTCAAGTTTCTTGTGCAAAAAGGGAACGAGGCGCCGACGGACAATGTCGGCCCGCTCAACCTCAACTTCACACGCCGTCTTGAAGTCGCGTTGGTACTGTCGAATCCGGACGATGGCCTGGGAATTATCCGAAATGCGAGCGCGGCCGTCGCTGAATCCAAAAGGCGTGCGAGCCATTTATCCGCGCCCGGACGAACGGAACTCTTTGCCGTGCCATACACCTTAGCCTGGGGTGGTGTGGACGACGAACCGGTTAAGGCCGATGGATTCGTCACCGGCATCGTGGAGCTAGGCCCTGACCTGGCGACGACGACGGTTCGCATTCAGAGTTTCGGAAAAAATCAGTCGGAGCCAAAGGAGATCTGCCGTTTTAGTGTTCCAACCGATGCGCGGACTCTAACTGAAGCGGGACGGAGTTACCGCGTGCGGCAGATAACGCCGAAGGGTGATGCCGCGGCGAAATCGGCGAAGGATACCGAGGAAGGCAAGGCCAAACATCCGTTGGACGGTTCCAATTTGGAGTGGGTCGTATACTACGACACCGAACTGGTCCCCGTCGCGTTCAAGGACGGCCGTGCATCCGTCAAGGGACCAAAACAGGGCCAGGTCGTTTGGTTCGTGTTGACGAACCGCGGGGCCGAGCGGTACGGTGTTGTCCTACGCGTCAACGGTGAAAACACGCTGTACCGCGAGAAGCTACCGTCGTCCTTGTGCCGAAAGTGGATTCTTGATCCCGGTGACCGAGTGCTCGTTCGCGGTTACCAGTCGGATGACAAGACTGCAGCGGGGTTTCAGGTGCTTTCGCCCGAGGAATCGGAAAAGGAAGAAGTGAATTACGGCGAACATGCCGGCACGTTTTCCCTGGAGGTTTTTGCGGCACGCACCGAGACACCGCAGGTCGCGGAGGACGATCCGAAAGTGAAAGCCGTCGAAAAAGGTGAGCTTCCGAATTCGAAACCAAATAAGCTCGCTAGTTTGCAGGCAGAGCTTATGAAGGAGCACCGAGATCCGTCTAAGGTTACCGGACGCCGCCAGATCCCGAATCCCAACGCATCCGGACTTGTCGTTGCCGGCAAGACAATTGAGAGTGAAGTACGGAGAGAAGTCTTCGACCCCGCGCCTGTGCCGATCGTGTCAGCCACGGTTCGATATTACACGACGGGTCGCTGATCGAAATGCAACGGGCCTGGGTGGGAGCGCGATCCCGCCCAGGCCACGTATTGAAACAGGGAAGCCACTGATGCGGATAGTGTGGCTATTGATTACCGTCCTGCTCTTCGGTGTCCGACCGTCCCACGGTCAATCACCGAGAGCAGACGATCTTAGTTCTCGTGCCGAGCTAATCCTCACCAAGCACTGCTTTTCTTGCCACGGCCAGGATCCAAAAAACGTTCAAGCGGGACTTCGAATTCTCGACATCAATGACTTGAAGACGCGCGGTCTATTGCGGCCCGAAATGCCTTTGGAGTCCGAATTGATCAATCGAGTCGAAGACGGCACCATGCCGCCGCTCAATCGGCCTGGACTCGCCAAGGCCGATCGAGATGCTCTTCGCGCCTGGGTCCAGGCAGGAGCGTCGCCGTTCCCGGACAGACTCGCAAGTCGAGCGTATGTCATCGAACAGATTCTGGAGGATCAAAACAAGATACCTGGGCCGGATTGATCGTGGGTGCGGTACTTGAGCTTGAACCATTTGCGCGGCGAAAAAACGGAGGACGAGCTGGAACAGTATCGCACGGCATTGAGCGCGGCCACCGCCTCATTATCAAGGTTGCCGTCGAACCGTGTACAGCCGCTCTCCATCGAAAAAACAAGAACCATATTCCGAATTGATCTGCGGCACCACGGCTGGGACAGAAAACCATACGATGGCCAACCGCTCAATCTTTGGGACTTGGTGCTTTTGGAGTATCCGTACGGCATTTTCGAAACGACGGGTCCGAATTCGCAAGAAATCGCGAATCGGTTTCTGCTTCCCGCAAAACAAGTTAGACCGATTCCATTCGTTCACGCCGACTGGTTTGTGTGGCTTGCATCGGAAGCAGACTTCACGCGAGATTTCTTACAGGTGCCTTTCGCCGAGCGGAAAGGTGATCCGGACGTCGATCCGGCAATCATCGAAATCGCCAAACGCTACGCTGACCGCCGGGTGACTCTGTCGACGGCCGCCGAGGAACTCGGAACAAGACAGTTGCAGTCGATGCTCAAAGCCACCCTCGAAACGCCGGCATTCTCCAACAGCGCCTTGCAGACGCTGGCAAGTCAGGCAGCCGTCGATCGCCAAACGTGGGAATCGCAATTTCCGCAAGTAGTACGAGCGCTCGGACTCGGCATTCCCATCGAGCCGGTGGATTCGACATTGGACCATCACAAATCCACGGGCCTCATTACGGGCCTCGAATTGAAGACTAACCATGCCGACAATGTGTTTGCGCCCGGAGACCGTGCCAAGATTATCGCGCACAACGCAACCGACCGACCGATGTACGGCGAAGTCGTCGCCTTTAGCACCTGGATTGTCCGCATTTGTGATCCCTCGCTCATAAGGCCCGGACAGAGCTTTGAGAGTGAAGAGTTCACAATCGATAACGTGGCGCACAAGGATGAAGTCATACTCTTTGCATGCGCCAAGGAGTTCGCCGGATACCAGGTCGTAGGCGGTGGCGCCGATAAGGTGATCCGAGATGAAGCCCAGCGCATTAAGAGCCGAATTGTGCATTCATTCTACAAATTGGAACGGGCCGGCAATGAGGTGGTCTTGAAGGCCGACCCCGGCCCTGTAATCCGGCAGCGGATCACCGTCGAAACCCGCGTAACAAAGTAGTCAGTATCGGTCTTGACCGGGCGGCGCATCGGCCGTATAGCCCTTCGTCCATGCTGCCAAATCCTGCGCCTATTACGTGGTTGGGCCGGATGGTCCTCGCCACCAATCTGTTGCTCGCGCCGTTGATTTTCTGGCGAGCAACCACGGATGTCTTTGAAGCGAATAAAGTCGCGCTTCTTCTCCTCACGGCGATTGTCCTTTCGGCGCTTTACCTTACCCACCGCTTGGCCGCATCCGCCGTGCCAAGGCGGACGGCGTTCGATTTGATGACGGTAGGGATCTGGCTGTCGCTTGCATCTGCCACCGTGTCGACAATGCTGTCGTTAAGCCCACTTACATCATTCTGGGGCGCCGTCGAAAGTAATGCAGGTTTAATCACGATAATCGGATACGCCGTGATCTACTTCGCCACTCGGTTCTTTTTCCGCGACGCCGGGGATTATCGGCGGCTCTTGGCGGCGTCGGTGCTGTCGGCGGCTTTCGCGTCTGCCTATGCCATCGTTCAAGCCTCCGGTGGCGATGTGTTCGATTGGAGCGACCGATCGTCGGTTGACGGCTACCATCGGCCTTTCGGGACGCTCGGTCATCCCAGTTTGCTGGCGGCATTCCTAGTCATGGTGATCCCGCTCACGGTGGAGTTCAGTCGTCGAGCTATGGCGTGCAAAAGATGGCTCACCCTCGCCGGCGCAGTGACTACACTCGTGCTCGCCGCCATTGCGGTGGGACTGACCTTGTCCCGCGCTGCCTGGTTGGGCTTGGCGGCGGTCGTCCTGATCATGGCCGGCGGCTGGCTGGTGGCGCGCCGGTCCCGCGCGGCGCTGACCCTCGGCGTTGCCGGTGTCATTGCGGTCGTGGCGCTTGGCATCGTCGCCGGCGTAAGCTCGGATTCGCTAACGAGGTTGTTCCATCGGATCGGGCAAATAGGCGACGCTGGCAGCCGAAGCCATCTGTGGAAGGCGGGATGGGAGATGTTCGTCGATCGTCCGTGGACCGGCGTGGGTTTGGATGCATATCAGCTGGCTTTTGCGGGCAAACGCACGCCAGAGTATTGGAGCATTGAATGGAATGCAACACCCGCTCGAGCGCACAACGAAGTGATCCACATCCTCGCGACTCAGGGCATCTTGGGCTTATTGGGGACCGGCCTTTTCGCCTTAGGGTTGGTTTGGAAGCTCATCCAAGGATGGCGACGATGTGATGTCTCCGAGAGGCCGCTTCTTGTTGCCGTCGCGGCAAGCGTGACAGGATTCTTCGTCCAGATGCTCGTCGGCTTTACTGTCGTCGGAACCGGTACTCTCATGATGACGCTGGCAGCGTACGTCGCCATTTGTGATTCACGTCGCGCTACCCATCCTATTGTCCCGACCGCGGAAATCAAACGTCGTTTCGCTTTGCGTTTCTCAACCATAACCATCGTCTGGATGGCGGCAGCCGGGCTTGTGTTCCATATCGTGGTTCAGCCGACGCGCGCCCGGTTGGCGAGCGCCAAGGCTGAACGGGTGTCATCATACGATCTGAATGAGGCGATCGTGTACCACGAACACGCGGTAATGTTAGACCCGACCCGCGCTGAGCACTGGACGAAGCTGGGAGTCGCTAAACAAACAGTGGCCCAAGCCACACCAGACGGAGAAAGACGTCGTGAATTGTTGCAACAAGCGCACCATGCCTTTGAGCAGGCGAAGCAGATGGTGCCGGTGAGCGGATTTCATCAGGCCAATCTTGGACGCGTACTCTGTGCGATGGCACGCGAACAGTTGGTCACACCCGACGGCGTTTTCGCCGCTTTCGACCGGGCCATCGAGATGGATCCGAACAATGCCTATTTCTATGCCGACGCAGCCAATGTGGGCTTGGTACTCGGTCGACTTGACCAGGCGACGTGGTACGCGTCCATGGGGCTGGAGAGGTATCCGTATTTCGCGCCGTTGCGTGTGGTCGCTGGATACGTCGCCATGCAACAAGACCGACTTCATGATGCGTCGTTGCTCATTGCGGAGGCGATCTCTTTGGAGTGGCGCGGCGATGCGACCGGGCACCGCGTGGCGAACGCGGCACTGAATCACGTCTATGCGCAGATTACAGCCCGTGAATCACGACGAGTGAGTAGTAGTCGTGATTCACGGGCAACGAACGATCTTCATCCGTGATTAAAATCGGTACGTAAGCTGGACGATGCACTCCAAGTCGAACGGCTTCGGGCCGGTCAACGGGTGTCCGACAGCCGCGCTGATGCCCCAACCCGCGTTGGTGAATACGTGCACGCCGTAGGTCATGTCGACGATATCGGGGAAGCCAACCGGAAGATTCTGCGAGCCACGGTGATTGAGCGGATTGGTTACGTGAACTTCACATACCGGAGCGATGCTGTTGATGAGTGCACAACGATCGCCGCGGCGAAGCCAAAAACCGACGGCAAGGTCGTTCGTCAGCAAAGTCGGCACATCGTTATCCACCGGGACGATCACGGCCGTAAAGCCGACAACGAACAGGCTTTGGTTCAGGTTCGCGATGAAGCCGGCCCACGGCTGCAGAAACGTCGTGTTCAGCAACGTCTCCCCGAACGCATCCACGAAGTCCTCTCCGGTCGGGACCGTGACGCAGAAACCGGCAGAAAGCACGTCTCCAGTGCAGCGATCGTTAACGAACGCATACTTCGTGACCACGGTGAGGTCGCCGATTGATGAATCTTCAACGTCCGAAGCGCCGGTTAGTTGGAACCACGGCAAACGAACGCCGACCGAGGCGTTGCCGTCCAGGAAGGTCTTCTCGAAGCCGAGTAGTTCGCGATGGAGGTTAAGGCCCGGAAATCCCGGATTGAGCGACGGGAAGACGTTGTCGTAGAAATTGTAACTAAAGAACACGCGGTCGACCGGGCGTGGACTTTCGTTCTCGGAAATCTTGTAGGAGCCGGACGAGCCTATCGGAACCTTGACGCTGCGAGTGACGCCGTTCGGTCCCGTCACGACTTTGGTGCCGATGTAGCCGACGAGGTCGCCGAACATCTGCGGATTGTAGCTACCGCCGTCGCCTGGTCCGGCCTCGGGTGTCTGAGCGCCTTGGGCAAATGCATCACTCGGCGGCTGTACCGCCGGCTGTTGACTCGTCGACGGATCCGTGGTCGGTGTTCCGGGTGCACCAGGCTGCGCAGGCGTCACACTTGGATACTGTGGCGGCGGACAAGGATGCACCTTCACAGGCGGGCAAGGTTGTTGAGTTTTCCATCCATGGTCGGGCGTCGGTTCCGTGGCTCGAGCGCCACTCCACGTTACTGCCAAACCTAGACCGACGGCGCACACCTTTCGCACCAGATGCATGGGACACTCCTTGTCTTTGACTGACACGCCGCGCACTCCATCCGGCGGTCTAAGCCGTTTATCGGATGTTCTGCGTGTCCGGTTTGGGACGGGTGCCGACAATGGCCGCATTGGTGTTGGGCACTGGTAAGGTCTGCCGAATTTACCGTTCGTGCTACTCGCTTTCTCGCACGACATACGTACCGGCAGGAAGTCCGTGGCCATTGGCAAGGAACATGGCCACGTACTCGCCTCGTCGCAAGGTATTATCAGTTAATACCTTATGGTCACGATCGCGGTCCATAGCCACCTGGCCACTCACGGCCACTGACAATCGGGAAGCCCGGGAAAGCGGGGCTCTGCCCGGGCCACCAAACGGCCTGCATTGCCGCAGCAGCGGCCGTTACACCCCGATTGGATTGAAACACACGTCTGGGCCAACTAAACTATGGGTTGTTAACCAGCCTGCCCCCTTTGCTGCCTCATTGGCCTATTCCCGTACCGAGGTGGTATCGAATGCTCGGACTCCGCAACGCAAGTATCACCGCGGTCGCGATAGTCTTTGTCGGCACACCGATGCTGGCGCACGGTCAAGAGGCCGCAAAGCCGCTGAGCTTCTACAAGGACATTCGCCCGATCTTCCAGGCACATTGTCAGGGTTGTCACCAACCGGCAAAGGCTCGCGGCGAGTACGTGATGACGGTGTTCAGCAAGCTCCTCGCCGGTGGCCAATCAGGCCAACCGGCCGTGGTGCCGAAGCAGCCCGACAAGAGTTTTCTGCTCGAACAAATCACGCCACACGACGGTAAGGCCAAGATGCCGGAAGGTAAGAAGCCGTTGTCGGATTCCGAAATCGAATTCGTCAAACGCTGGATTGTCGAAGGCGCTGTCGACGACACACCGGCGAACGCCACTGCAAAGTTCGACATGGAGCACCCGCCGACCTACAGCCGGCCGCCGGTGATCGCATCGCTCGATTTTTCGCCGGACGGAAGCCTGTTGGCGGTTGCTGGATTTCACGAAGTAATGCTGCTGAATTCAGGGGACGGCAAGTTGGTCGCACGGCTTGTCGGCCTTGCGGAGCGAGTCCAATCGGTGCGTTTTTCACCGGATGGTCAGCTCCTCGCTGTCACCGGCGGACTTCCGGCGCGAATGGGCGAGGTCCAGATTTGGGATGTCGCCAAGCGCAAACTGTCGCTCTCGCTTCCCGTTACATTTGACACTGTATATGGGGTGAGTTGGTCGCCGGACGGGTCAAAGATCGCCTTCGGATGCGCGGACAATGCGGTACGGGTGATCGACGCCAAGAGCGGCGAACAGGTTCTCTATCAGGGGTCACACAACGATTGGGTGCTGGACACCGTATTCTCGGCCGATGGGACACATCTCGTCTCAGTCGGCCGCGACATGGCGGCAAAGCTCATCGAAGTGTCGACGCAACGATTCATTGACAACATCACGTCCATCACACCAGGAGCGTTGAAGGGCGGCATCCAAGCTATTACTCGTCATCCTCAGCGGGATGAACTAATCATGGCCGGCTCGGACGGCGTCGCCAAAGTGTATCGGATGCAACGCCTGACGAAACGGGTGATCGGCGATGACGCCCAGCTCATTCGTCAAATGCCGCCGATGAAAGGCCGAATTTTCGGACTCGCGGTGAGCCGTGACGGCAAACGCATCGCCGCCGGAAGCAGCCTGGACGGAACCGGTGAGGTGCACATTTACGGCTACGAGTTTGACACGTCACTGCCAGAGAAAATCAAACAAATCAACTCGAAGGTAGTAACCAGCCGTACGCCGCAGGAAAAAGCCGAGCTAGAAGGGTTCCATACGGAAGGCGTGAAATTGATCGCCGCCACGGCAGTTCCCAATGCCGGCGTTTACGCCGTGGCATTCCGCCCAGATGGCAAGGTGGTTGCCGCCGCTGGCTCGGACGGTGTGGTTCGACTCATCGACGCGGCCAACGGGAAGATCGTACAGGAGCTGTCACCAGCTCCGGTTACGGTTCAGTCGACGGCGAGTGCACAACCAGCCGTGGCGCCCGCGAACGATTCTCGTCCTTCCAACAACGTTCCGCCTGACGAAAAGCCATCGCCGGGAATGAAACTGACCGCGCTTGAAGTCACGCCGTCGGCAATTGATCTGTCCAGCCGATTCGACTACGTGCAGCTCGTGGTTACCGGACGCTTGGACAACGGCGACTTCGTCGATTTGACGCGCACAGCGGAATTTCGGCTTCCGGCAGATGTCGCCCGTGTGTCGCGAACCGGTTTCGTTCGCCCAATCGCCGACGGCAAGGCCGAGCTCGAAGTATCCGTCGCAGGTCAGTCCGCCACGGTCCCGGTGAATGTCACGGGATTCCAAGCGGAATATCACGTGGACTACATCCGCGATGTGATGCCGGTGCTCTCACGTGTTGGTTGCACGGCCGGGACCTGTCATGGTTCGGCACAAGGCAAAAATGGTTTCAAGCTCTCGTTACGTGGTTACGATCCGATCTCTGACGTGCGCGCCTTGACGGACGACTTGTCGGGTCGCCGGGTCAACATCGCTTCTCCGGACGACAGTTTGATGCTGCTCAAGACCACCGGCGCGGCGCCGCACGTGGGCGGCGTGCTGACTCGGCCCGGCGAGCCTTATTACGACGTCCTCCGGAATTGGATCGCCAACGGTGCGCGGCTGACTGTAACGTCGCCTCGCGTAGTGGCCATCGAGGTTACGCCGACCAATCCCATCGTGCAGTCGATCGGCGATAAGCAGCAACTGCGTGTCGTAGCCACGTTTGCCAACGGTTCGCGCCGTGACGTAACCCGAGAAGCCTTCCTGGAAAGCGGAAACAGCGACGTCGCCACCAGCGCTCCTGGTGGCCTAATGACGGCGTTGCGGCGAGGTGAAGCACCAGTACTGGCGCGTTATGAAGGAGCGTACGCAGCGACGACCCTCACCGTCATGGGTGATCGAGCGGGTTTCGCATGGCGGCAACCGCCGGCGCACAACCGCATTGACGAACTGGCCGCCGCGAAATGGAAGCGAATGAAGATCGAACCGTCGGATCAGTGCACCGATCTGGAGTTCATCCGCAGGGTGTACCTCGATTTGACCGGACTTCCGCCGCTCCCGGATGAAGTTCGAGCGTTCTTGTCCGATGCCCGTGATTCACGCATCAAACGCGACGAGATCGTCGACAAATTGATCGGCAGCGACGCGTTTGTCGACTACTGGACGAACAAATGGGCTGATCTGCTTCAGGTGAATCGTAAGTTTCTTGGCCCAGCGGGGGCTTCCGCTTTCCGCACCTGGATCAAGGAAGAAGTCGCCAAGAACACACCCTACGACGAGTTCGTTCGCAACATCCTGACCGCCTCCGGTTCGAACAAAGACAACCCGGCCGCGTCTTACTACAAGGTTTTGCGCGAACCGACCGCTACGATGGAGAACACGACTCATCTGTTCCTCGCCGTGCGCTTCAATTGCAATAAGTGTCACGACCATCCGTTTGAGCGATGGACCCAGGACCAGTACTATCAGACTTCGGCTTACTTCGCGCACCTCGATTTGCAGGCCGACCCCAAGGCGGGAAACCAGAAGATCGGCGGCACCGACGTCGAGATCGCCAAACCACTCTACGAGATCATCACGGACAACGGCCGGGCGGAAGTTAAGCATGACCGCACGGGCGCGGCCACCGCGCCCAAGTTCCCGTATGAGACAAAGGCCGAGGCTTCACCGGAAGCCACCCGCCGGCAACAGTTGGCGGCATGGATCACAACGCCGACGAACCCTTACTTCGCTCGCAGCTACGTCAACCGGATTTGGGGCTACATGTTCGGCGTCGGAATCATCGAGCCAATCGACGATATTCGTGCCGGGAATCCACCGACCAATCCCGAGCTACTCGACTATCTCACCCAAGAGTTCATTGAGAACAAATTTGACGTGCGGCATGTTATGCGGCTAATCTGCAAGTCGCGAACGTATCAGCTTTCCGTCGCGACGAATCCTTGGAACCAAGATGACAAGATCAATTTCTCGCATGCCAATGCGAAACGGCTTCAGGCGGAGGTGCTGCTCGATGCCGTTTATCGGGTGACGGGATCGGCGTCGAAGTTTCCTGGTGTGCCGGTCGGAACCCGGGCGGCGGCGCTGCCGGACAGCGGCGTGGAGCTACCGAGCGGGTTCTTAAGCAAATTGGGCCGGCCGCCGCGTGAGAGCGCTTGCGAGTGCGAACGGACTAACACGCTTCAACTCGGACCGGTTATGGCGCTCGTTAACGGGCCGACTATAGCAGATGCGATTGCCGACCAGAACAATGAGTTCGCCAAGCTCGTGGCGAACGAGAAGGACGACACGAAGCTCGTTAACGAGCTGTTCCTGCGGATACTCAATCGCCCCGCCACCGCTGCGGAAATCAAATCGGGCATTGACACCATTCGAGCGGTTGAAGCGGACCATCAGAAACTGGTCGAAGCCTTGCAAAAGCGCGAGGCGGAAGTGGCGCCCATCAGGGCCAAACAGGAAAAAGATCGGGAAGGCGCCGTTGCCCAGGCGAAGTCGGCTCTAGATGCGTATGAAAAGGAGCTAGCACCCAAGGTAGCGGAGCAAGAAAAGCAAAAGGAGGCGATGACGGCACAGCTCGAAGCGGAACTTAAACAACTTGAAACTGGTGTGCTCGCAGAATGGGAAAAGAAGCAATCCGCTAACGCCGATTGGGTGCGTCTGAACCCATCGGTCTTCAAATCGTCGAACGGGGCCAAGCTTACGAAACTTGACGATCTGTCTCTATTGAGTTCAGGTAAGCGAGGAAAGGACGCCTACACAGTCGTGGCGAGAACGGACCTGCGTGGCATCACCGCGATTCGACTGGAAGTGTTGCCGGACGAACGCCTGCCACGGGGCGGCCCTGGAAGAGCGCAGGACGGCAACTTCGTGTTGACGGAGATCCAACTCTCGGCTGCGCCCAAGTCGGCGCCCGACCAGGTAAAAAAGCTTGGGTTTTCGCGGGCCCAGGCCGATTTCAGCCAGGACCAATTTGATGTTGGATTGGCGATCGACGGCGCGTTGGACTCCAACAAGGGTTGGGCGGTGTCGCCGCGTTTTGGCGTTTCTCATTGGGCCGTGTTCGAACTGAAGGAGCCCATCGACATCGAAGGCGGCGCGATCCTGACGTTCACGATGAGTCACCAGTACAACAGCCCGGAATTCCCGCTCGGGCGTTTTCGACTTTCGGCCGCAGCCGCCAAGGCGCCGCTGCCATTGGGCCTTTCCGACGAACTAAGAACGATCATTGACACGCCGAACGATCAGCGCGATCAAAAGCAGACGGAGTACTTGCTAAAGTACTTCCGTTTCACGGACGCAGAAGTCCAGAAGCGTGTGCAAGCGGTGGCGGAGAGCAAGAAGCCGCTGCCGGTGGATCCAAAACTGAAGGAGCTACGCGATCAATTGGCCGAGGTCAGTAAGCCGGTGCCGGTCGATCCGACGTTAGCCCAATTGCAACATGATGTCGGTCAAAGCACTCAGCTGATAACAAACTCCAGGCTAACCGGCGCTCAGGACATTGCATGGGCACTGATCAACAGCCCGGCATTCCTGTTTAACCGTTGATAATGAACTGAACAAAACCGATAATGGCGGACGAAGCGACTCAAGGAGTTAAGCGATGATCATCATCCCAGGCCAACCCGGTAAGGATCTTTGTGACCGCCACTTAGGCATGACGCGCCGCGACGTGCTTCGGGTCGGGGGTTCTGGCCTGCTGGGCCTTAGCCTCGGTTCGATGTTTCAATTGCAAGCACGCGCCGACAGTAAGGCGGCAAGCGGCGGTCCAGGTTGGGGTAAGGCCAAGAGCATAATCATGGTTTACCTTCAAGGCGGCCCCAGCCATCTTGACCTCTGGGACCCGAAGGACAACGTGCCTGATAATGTGAAAAGCCCGTTTTCCGCCATCGAGACGAAACTGGCCGGCGTCAAATACACGGAAATCCTTCCCAAACTCGCACAGGTGAACGACAAGTTCACGATGATCCGGTCCATGAGCTATACGCCGAACGGCCTCTTCAATCACACGGCGGCGATTTACCAGATGATGACCGGGTACACGACAGACAAGGTCAGTCCATCGGGGCAACTTGAGCCGCCCGATCCAAAGGATTTTCCAAATTTTGGGTCCCAACTGGTGCGGTTGAAGCCGGTCGAAGTGCCGATGTTGCCGTTTGTGGTTCTCCCACGCCCGTTACAAGAATCCAATGTCGTCGGTAAAGGCGGGAACGCGGGTTTCCTCGGCCGGGCGTTCGATCCATACACGTTGTTCCCCGACGGGGATGACATGGATATGAACAAGATGGACCGCATCAAGATCGACGACCTGAAGCTCCGGCCCGAGGTTTTTGGAAGTCGTCTCCAACGCCGCGCCAAACTTCGGGACGCGATCAACGCAGGCATGCCGGCGATCGATAATGCCGTCAAAGACTATAACTTGAACACCTACTATGATCGTGCGCTGAGTCTGGTGCTGTCCGGCCGAGCGCGCGATGCGTTCGACCTCGGAAAAGAACCGGCCACGATTCGGGCGAAATACGGCCGAAACACATTCGGGCAAAGTTGCCTTTTGGCGCGTCGCCTGGTGGAAGCCGGGACGCGGGTCGTGGAGGTCGTTTGGCCGAAAGTGGCCAACAGCGACAATCACTCCTGGGATACCCACCAGGGCCTGCTGCCGAGGATCAAGAATCAGGCAGGCCCGATGCTCGACTCAGGACTCTCGGCGCTCATTTCCGATTTGGATGAGCGGGGGTTGCTGAACGAGACGCTCGTTATCGCCGTCGGCGAATTCGGTCGCAGCCCACAGAAAGGCCTAAGCACTTCGGGCAACGACAATAGCCCCGACGGACGCGATCATTGGCCCTATTGCTATACGGCCGTCGTCGCCGGCGCCGGAATCAAGCGTGGCCACGTCCACGGCGAATCAGACAAGACCGGCTCCGGTCCAAGAAAGGATCCCGTACACCCCGGTGAATTGCTGGCGACGATCTATCACGCATTCGGAATCGACCCGCACACGCTAGTCTACAACCACCTCAACCAGCCGCGGGAGTTGGTGCAGGCACAGGCTGTGACGTCGTTGTTCGCGTGATCCCGGCCGCCAAGCCGCAAGCGGACATCGACCATCAGTGGCTGTCGAAGTTCCAGGCCCATGTTCCCATTTCCTCAAGAAGCGGTAGGTGAGTCAGGTTGAATTGCAGTGGCGTCACGGTGATGTAACCCTCGCCGAGCACCGACACGTCCGTATCGGGGTGGGGCTCAGGACAATCCCAACCGGGATTCGTCCAAAAGTATACGCGGCCACGCGGATCGACGCGTCGATCAAACGTTTCCACATAGGGCGCCACGTTTTGCGGGACGATTCGGACACCGCGAATCGGACCTTTCTCCAGGCTGGGAATATTGACGTTGAACAAAGAGCCGTCTCGCGGTTTCTTGTCCATGATTTGCTGAATGACTTGTCGTGCGAAGACTGCCGCGCGGGGAAAGTCGAGCGGCTGCACTTTCGTGTATTCGAGTGAGACGGCGATACTGGTGCGTTGGAAGAAGGCCGCCTCGATGGCCGCGGCCACGGTTCCTGAGTAAAGGACGTTGATGCCGGCATTCGAGCCTGCGTTCAGGCCGCTCACAACGAGGTCCGGCGGCGGCGACAAGAGTTCCAGCAGAGCCAGCTTAACGCAATCCGCCGGTCTGCCTTCCACTGCCCAACCAATCGATCGTTGGTTGTCTTCATCAAGAACTTCTTGCACGAGGAGCGGCGTTAGCAGCGTAATGGAATGGCCGACGGCGCTCTGCTCGGTGGCCGGGGCCACGACAGTCACTTCGCCGAGTTTGAGAAGTTCCTTTCGCATCGCCCGCAATCCCGGAGCGTATACGCCGTCGTCATTGGTCAATAGTATGCGCACGGGTTACTCCCATCATGGGTCTAAGGCTCGCTGTCGCTCTGGAGCTTTTTCCGCCGCAGGAGGTGGTGATAGTGCTGGGCGAAACGATGAGCTTCGTCGCGAACATATTGAAGCAAGCGGAGCGCCGCGGCATGCCGACTCAGGTGAAGTGGCTCTGCCTTGTCGACCGTGTAGACTTCTTCTTCCCGTTTGGCGAGCGAAAGTAGTTGGGGCGGTTCGATGCCGAGCACGGCGAACGCTTCACGAGCGGCGTTGAGTTGTCCCCTGCCGCCGTCGATCAGAAGGATGTCGGGGAAAACACGTTCCTCAACGTTCTCACGGCGGGGGCGAAAGCGCCGCGAAACCACCTCTCGGATGGATGCAAAATCATCGACACCTTTCACACTTCGAATCCGGTAACGGCGATATCCCGGTTTGAAGGGTAACCCGTCAATAAACATGACCAATGATGCGACCGTTTCGGAACCGCCCAAATGGGCGATGTCTACACCTTCGATCACGCGTGGAACTTTGGGGAGGCCGAGGATCTTTCGCAGTCCAACGGACCCTTTCCGGGGTTCCAGCCAGAATACCTGCGGCTGCACGTTCTTGTCGACATTCCCGCGATCGGCCAACGTTCGCAGCGCATGAATATCGTCGCGCAGCCGGGCGGCGCGTTCAAACTCCATTGCTGTGCTCGCTCGCTGCATTTCCTGTTCCATTTCGGCGAGTAGTTTCGCCTTCTTGCCTTCGAGCATCAAACGCAACGCACGAATTTGTCGGCGATACGCTTCCTTTGTCACCCGGAAGTTACACGGCGCCGTGCATTGGTGGATGCTGTGCAAGATACACGGCCGAAACCAACGCCAACGGGGATCCTGTTCGCGGATGTCCAGCGAACAGGTGCGGAATTTGAAGATGCGTTGCAGCACTTGAATGGCGAGACGAAGGCTCTTGGCACTTGTGAAGGGCCCGTAGAGCCGGACCCCGCGCCGCCGAGGGGTGCGGGTGAACTCGACTCGCGGAAAATCCTCTCTCATGTAGATCTGCAAGTAAGGAAACGTCTTGTCGTCCTTGAGGTCGACGTTAAAGCGCGGCTGAATGTCCTTCACTAGCCGAGCTTCGAGCAGCACCGCCTCGACCTCGCTGTCCGCGGGAAGAAAGTCAATATCCGCGATCAGTTTAACCAGGTCCGACGTTCGACGGTCGTCTGCGGCGGCCTGGCTAAAGTAGTGCCCAGCCCGATTGCGTAGGTTCTTCGCCTTACCGACGTAGAGAACACGTCCCAGGGTATCTTTCATGAGATAGACGCCGGGTGTGGCTGGAAACTCCCGGACTTTATCGGCGGCGCTCGACATGTCGATCGTATTTATACCAAATCCTTGGCGATGAGAACGACGTGAACCTCGCCCGGCCCATGCACTCCGGTGACGAGTTTCAATTCAATGTCGCCGGTCTTGCTCGGGCCGGTGATGAGCGTGAGGCAAGACGGCATTCGTTCGCGTGCGTCTTCTGCGAACAGGTCGAACATGTCTGGAATGATCTGGGTTTCGTCCGCAACAGCGATATGCACAGGCGGGGCCAGCGTGAGCAATCGGGGTTCGGTCGGCGAAGTGCGGGTGACGATGGAACCGGTTTCAGCAAGCAACCCGTCGACGCCGGTTATCGATGCATCAGCCGCGAATTGCGCTTCCCGTGTTGTTTCTGTGTTGAACACCTCGAAACCGTCCGATGAAAGCCGATCAGCGAGCGGAAGAGCATCTAGAGTTGCGCCCTTGCCGAGCAAGACTTTCCGAACCCCACGTTGTTGGAGGAGCCCCACTACCGTGGTAACCACTGTCTCTCGATCGCGAACCCTATGGAAGTTGGCTCCCGAGGCCAGAAGGGCTTCGCGAAACGTGTGTACGTGATCGCTGCCGCCGCCTTGATAGCCGATGATGCCGCGCTCCGGCGCCGCTGGGTTTGCGCCAGGCCGACGGGATTGCTCAATTGCCGTTCGGACTCGATTCAGGAACTCGGCGCGCGACGAGGACATTGACGTTTATGACTTCTCCCAGAGCTCTCGAAATGGGGAAGGTGCGGGCGCAGGAAAATCGCGGACACTCGTCCAATTTGCGCCGAGTCCTGGAAGTTGGCTCAGCCAGCCGTTGCGCGCCTTGATCCGGGCCAGCAGTCGGACACCTTTCAATGCCAGGCGATAGAGCCGTGGCCGCCGGAGGATTTCCATCCATGCCCGGTACGCCAGCGAAGCTGCACGCCCGGTGCCCGTGGAGTGTTGCAGTTCCCGAAGTCCTATTAGCATATGTGGAATATTGATTCTGACCGGGCAGACGGCGTGACACGCGCCGCACAACGAGGAAGCGTGCGGCAAATCGGCATTGGCGGCCACACCATCATATAGCGGCGTCAAGATGCTGCCGATTGGTCCTGAATAAACATTGCCATAAGCGTGACCGCCGATCCGCCGATACACCGGGCAGGCATTCAAGCAGGCGCCACAACGAATGCACTGGAGGCTCTCCCGAAACGGCGAACCGAGCACTTTGGCGCGACCGTTGTCCAGAATCACCAAATGGAACTCCTCCGGCCCGTCGGATTCGCCGGCTCGTCGCGGTCCGGTAATGAGCGTTGTGTATACCGAAAGTGTTTGCCCCGTCGCCGCCCGCGCCAACAGCTTTAGGAATACCGGCAAATCGACAAGGCGCGGGATCACTTTTTCCATACCCATCACCGCCACGTGGACGCGCGGGCACGCTGTCGTGAGCCGGCCATTGCCTTCGTTGGTGACGAGGACTACGGTTCCGGTTTCGGCGACGGCAAAGTTGGCACCGGTGATGCCGAGATCGGCGGCTTGGAACTTTTGCCGCAACAGACGTCGCCCCACCATGGCAAGTTGTTGAGGGTCATCCGGCAGCGCGTGGCCGACGTATTTCGAAAGGACACGCGCCACACTTTCTCGGGTGTGATGTACCGCGGGCGCTACCAGGTGGGATGGTCTTTCACCCGCAACTTGGAGGATGAATTCACCAAAATCTGTCTCCGTAACCTCAATATTGGCCGCTTCGAGTGCCGGGTTTAGATGGATTTCTTCGGAAGTCATCGACTTGGACTTCACGGCCCGCCGACAGCCGTTCTTCTGAGCGATGGTTTGCACCAGTCGGCGAGCTTCCGCCGCGTCCGCCGCCCAATGAACGTGTCCCCCGAGCCGCTGTACGGATGCTTCCAACTGTTCCAGGTATCGGTCCAGATTTGCCAGGGTGTGCTCTTTGATCGATTTGGCGTGATCTCGGAGCTTGTCGCTGTCTGCCAGCGCGGCGAAACTGCGCCGGTTGCCGGCCATCAGCGTTCCTGTTAGTCGAGTCAACGCCGCCTGGAGCGCCGGCGCCGCGAGCGCTTCCGCAGCGGCGCCGACGAAATCGTGATGCTCGTGCCTGGCGTAATCGCTCATGGAGTAATCCTACCGTTTGTCGCCTGATCGGCACGCGCGGCCGCTCGTTCCCGTTTCCATCGAGGAATCTCAACGAGCAGATTTCCGGCAAGAATCAAGGCGCCTCCCGCCACCAAGTATGCGGTTAGCTGATCATGGCCCAACAACAGCGAGAAAAGCGCGGCCCAGAGTGGTTCCAAAAGATAGATCAACGCCGCTCGGCTCGCCGAAGTCCGCGGCTGATAGGTATTCATCCAGTGAAACGCCATCACAGTGCAAACTACTGCCAGGACGAGGAGAGCGCGCGCCAACGCCGGATCGCGAACCATCTTCCATACACAGTCCACCCATGCCGATAAGCCGGTTTGCTTCCATGCCAATACGAGAGCGCACACAAGCGAACTGAGACCATATATCGCGAAAAAAGCCGTTGATATGTGCGCCGAATTAACGCCTTTGCCCAGTCGATCAAGCAATAGGATCTGGATCGCGAACACAATCGTGGCGCCGACGGTGAAGCTTTCGCCGTAACCCCAATGGCCTTGGCTCATTTCACGAACGCTCAGCACAAAAACACCGATCATGCCCAAGGTCAATCCGGCGATGGTCAACAATGGAACATGAATTCGGAACACGACCCACGCAAACAGAGGCACCCAGACGCTGCTGAGCGAGGTTATGAAAGCGGAGTCGGCCGGCGAAGCCCAAATCATGCCGATGCCTTGAAGCGCCGCGCCGAAAAAGGTTAAGAAGCCCAATATGATCCCGACACGATGTTCGCGCCACGTGGCATCGAAGATCAGCCGCGGCCGGACAAGCCCGAGGACGAGCATGGCGATCGCCATGCGCAATACGATGACGGTGAAATAGGCAATGGTTGGGCCTATGACGCGTGTTTTGCCTGCGTCAATCCAATCTTTCAGGAGCGGGAAAGAGATTCCCCAGCATGCCGTGGTGGCGATCAACATCCATTCCGCGGTCTGCGTCCGCCGCGTCGCACTAGAGGCATCGGTCTGCATGTTAATCCAGGTTGGCTCTTGCTTGTGCGATGGCCGAAGTGGGTGACGGTGAGGCTTGTTTGCTTGCCTCTAGTTCTTCCTTGGAGTAAAGCACTAGCGCGGCGCCGACGCCGGCAAGCACGATGCCGACGTATAACTTCCAACCGGGTGCATGTGCTGGGAGCCCGAAGTGAAGAGGACTTTCAGAGGTTGGCTGCCAGATCAAACTGACGAGGGTGTTGATGATCGGCGCCGTGGCGAAAATGAGCGGCCCGACAAAACGGCGATCGCCGCCGAATTCGAACGTGGCAAAGATCACGCAAAGAGCGCCAACGGCGCCCGCTGTACCGGCCAACACCGAAAACGTGACCCCGTTCAGGTTCAGCGGAGGCCATTTCTGGCGGATGGTCAGAATGATTACGGGTAAGAGAATTGCAATCAGAAAGTACGCAACCCCCACGCACAGAAACGCGGCATAGGAACTCTTTAGCTCCTTACCACCAAACGCAATCATCGGCACGTAAGTACCCCAACAGAGTCCCGCCAAGGCCACGAATAGCAACCAGATTCGAGATTCCATAATCCCCCTCGATAATAGGTAACTTGAGCCGCTAATCGTGGCGCAGCGCCGGAATCAAGCTTGCTCGCAGGCTAGTGACCGTCGCGATGGCCCCGGCCGCGAGTCCGACGCAGAACACGCCGACGACAAACCCTCCCAAACGCAGTATTGGTAGATCCGTTGACGCACGGCTAAGGTGCGGCATCACGGATACGAATGCCGCCAACGATCCTATGCCGAGACCCAGTACCAGCAAGAACGCGTTCTCGAACAAAAGTAGCCAGCTCAGAGCCGAATGCCGGTAGCCCAGAGCACGAAACAGCGCCAGTTCGCCGCGGCGCTCCCACACGGTGCGTAATAGCACGACGGCAAGCCCAAGCGTACCCATAATCAAGCCGAGTCCGCCCAACGCTTGGAATGTCGCGAGGTAGGTATTTTCGACTGCCCAATAGGCTTCGAGCCGCTGGCTAGACGGAATCGCCGAAAAGCCTCGCTCAGCAAGATTGGTTTCGAGGAATGCACGGACTTGATCAGCGCGGTCGCTTGGCGCGTCGATCAGAAAAAACTGATATCCCTCGTGATTCGGGAAGAGGCGCAAGAAATTCGATTCGGAAATCAGAAGCTGGCTTTGCAGTATGCTGTCCGCAACCAATCCGACGATACGGAGCGGCACCGTCTCGCCACGCTCGTTTGCGAGCTCTACGCGGTCGCCGATGCCTTTTTTCAGGATGTATTGGGCGGTCGTGCCGTCAACAATCGTGGGTACGCCATCAGAGGCGTCGCCATGCAACAGTTGCCAAGGATTATCGACCTTCGGTGCATGAAATCGAAAGCGATTAAGTTGAACGAATGCATCCGGAACGCCGAGTACTTGAGGTCGACTGGGTTGATAGAGGTTCAGACAACTCGCGTCGTCGCCGGCTCGGAGCCGAAAACTCAGGGTGTGTACATTGGCCAGAGTCGGATGGGGCGGGTCAGGGATGTTCAGGGCATCTTGGCCGTCTTCGGTATTAAGGTCTTGGTATAGCGGCAGCGTCGATTCTGCGACCAGGGCGAAGCCCCCGGTACCGGAATTCGGGCCCGTGGTGGCCGAGTTCGCGTCCCGATGAAAACTCGTCACGGCGATTACGACGAATACCGCGAACGCAACCAGGCCAGTAGTCAAAAGGCTTCGAATTGGATGTCGGGCAGCGTTTCGCACGCCCAGCCGCAGCAGTGCGGTGATGCCGTGACCGCCGAGTTCCGTGGCCTCAGCTCGGCACATCCAAGCCCAGGTGGCGCCGAGGCTCGCAATCAGGAGCAAGGCGCCGCTTCCGAAAAAGCTAAGCGCCTTCGTCATGTGGCCGTGAACGATGTACGCCAGAATGAAGAGCGCCGCGCCGCAGATAAGTCCGGCAATCGCCACCCACCGGCCCCAGCGGACTTTCGGGCCGGTTTGGACGAGCATCGTCGTTTGTTGGCCGGCGAGTAGTGCGGTAGTTGGAACACGGCGGAATGAGCGGACGGCCCAAACAACCGTGGCACAAACGACCAACATGGCGGCCGCGTAACCGATTAGCAAACTGATTCCACGTACGTGTACCCGCAAGAACGAACGATCGAGTTCACCCGGCCACCACGCGCGCAAAAGTTCGAGTAGACCCCACGCATAGGCAACGGCAGCGATGATGCCAATCAAGCCGCCAACGCTCGCCACGATGGCATACTCCGCCAACACCACGGCGCGCACCTTCCGCTGGCGATAACCGGTCGCAAGCATAATGCCGAGCTCCGGCGCCCGGCGATCCAGATTGAGCCGAAGCACTAAGCCGATCAAAAGCACGGCCGCCACGATTAGAAAGAAGCTGAATGCAAGGAAGTACATCGCAAAGTCGGCACTGCCCGCCGCGGATTCCGAAGCACGCTTTCTCAAATCGTCGAAAACCAATCCAACTTCCGCTGGGTCCACTTCGGAAAGCAACGCACGCGAGAATTGGTCTTGGAGTTGGTCGAGGCCTTCTATTCCGAAACTCTCTGATTCCGGTGCCAAGCGCAGCGAAGTCAGTCTCCCAAACCGCGAGCCCCAGAGTTCCTGGCCCTTCGCAAGCGTGACGTATGCCTTCGGCGTCGTGCGATATTGGGCCCAGAACGCTTCGTCGCGATCTTTGATACGCCGCTGATCGATTTCAAATGGTGGGTTCCAATCTTTGATGGTCAATTGGTCGGTGAGACCTGGAAACTCCGGAGCAAGGTCGCGCTGATCGTTCAGCGGAATGTCGCCTCGAAAGCGAAACGATGCCAACCGTTCCATCAATCGCTGTTCTTGTTCCGGCTCATAATAGGTCATCGTGACCGACTCACCCGGCGTGAGCTTCAGCGGCGAGTAGTCCCAATCGACCAGCACGATTTCGTCGTTCTCCAAGTGCCCGATCCCCTCTGGCAGGAACGAACCAAGAGGCGGCGGGAGTACGGGATCCAGGGCGGCGACGACCGAGTATGGGATTTCGTTTGTGCCGTCTGAGATTCGATTGGCCAAATACACCAAAGTCGGCGCAATGCGCAGTCCGAGATTCCGGGCCGCACGTGTCGCTGTGGCTTCGATGGCAGGTTCAATGTACATGTGGCGGCTTTCGAGACTGATGTAGCCTCTGGGCCGGCCGTCGGCATGCTTGGGCGCCTTTACCACCAGACCTAAGTCCTCCGTTCGAAGCTTATCGTGCAGAATACGTTGAAGATCTTTCGTTGCGCCCGCGCGAGGAGCGCATTGATCATTGGTTCCCGCTGTTCACCGGGATCACCGCGGCGCTTAGGGGCCATCAACTTCTGCTGAAGGGCACGCAGCGGGACAAATGCGTTTAGCGGAACATCCGTACTAGGCGCGAGATTGAAGCGACCCGGACCGTTGTTTGGGATGATTTCCTTGATCTGTAGCCGCCATGAATCCATGACGTCAACAGCGTCACGGTGAGCAAGAAGGGAATCGCGCGGAACATTACTGACTTTTTGCACATTGATCGTAATGAAGTCGCCGGCCTGGGCGCCGAGTGCATTAGCCAGCGCCTCATTCACGACCACTTCGTCGCGATCGGTCGTCCAGAAGTCGTTCTCCACGGGCGATTTGTCCCAGAAGCGGCTGTCCACTCCGACCATCGTTACTCGGCCCGCCCGCGAGACAGTCTCGCCGCGGTCGTCCTCGCGAATGGCTGCACCGCGGAGGAGGATTGCGGGCGCCAGCCGGTCCGCCTGGATTTCATTCGCCAGTTCCGCGCGGATGAACCGCCCGGATATGAGCGCGTGGTCAATCCAGCCGAGCTGTTCGTTTACTTGGTGGCGGAGGCTTCCACGCAACGAATCACCCACCAGCAACGCGCCGGTCAAGACCGCCGTGGCAACTGCCACACCGAGGAATAAGGCGCAATTGCCGCGCCAATGATATCGAAGACTCTGACGAATCAGCCGACCAGGTGTCATGTGTTTCCCTCGACACGCTGCAACGCCCCGTCGATCATCTCCATGCGGCGCGGAAACTGCGCGGCAAGTTCGACGCTGTGAGTCACTACGATTAGAATCGTTTGCTCTTGCCGATGAAGGTCAAGAAGGAGGCTTCCCACGGCGTGGGAGCTTTGCCGATCGAGGTTTCCTGTCGGCTCGTCGGCTAGCAACAGAATGGGATGGCGGACCAAGGCACGAGCGACGGCTACCCGTTGACGCTCACCGCCGGATAACTCAGCCGGGCGGTGATCCAATCGGTGAGAGAGACCGACGCGTTCCAGCAACTGCCGAGCCCAAGCTTCTGCATTGGCCCGTCCATCGGTCCCAACCAAAGTCGGAATCAACACGTTTTCGAGAACGCTGCATTGCGGCAGCAAGTGATGATCCTGGAAGACAAAACCGACGTGCCGGTTCCGAAAATCGGCGAGGGCCCTCTCCGGCAATGTCAATGGCTCCATTCCTTCAATACGGACCGTGCCGGACGTCGGTGCGTCGAGCGTACCGAGAATGTGCAGCAGAGTACTCTTGCCGGAGCCGGATGGGCCCATCACTGCGAGCGCATCGCCACGCTGCATTTCAAAGTTCAACCCGCGAAGCACCGACAACGCTCCGCTACGCGTGGGGTATTCCTTGTACAAATCGATGACCTGTAACGTCATGGTGGAAGTTTATGGCTCACTGGTGCACGGTACCAGAGATCGGTTTCTCGGAGAATTCGCCACAGGCTAGTAGCAACGCGAATGCATGCGGCATGGGCTCTGTCAAACCACAATAGAAATGTCCGGTCTTAGCAAAGTAGAAATGTCCTCTTGGGCAAGGAGGTACCAGGAGGACATTTCCGATGGAGCGGAGTCCAGACCGGATCGAGATGAGTCAGCGGGAACGGGATCGGTTGAAGATTATAGAGTCGGTTCGGCACGGGAAGCGGACGCAAGCCGAAGCGGCGCGACTGTTGCAACTGACGGTACGGCAAGTGCGTCGGATTCAACGCCGCCTGGAGGTTGAGGGAGACGTCGGCGTGGTCCATCGGCTCCGCGGACGGCCGTCGAATCGGCGCTTGGCGGCGGATCTGCGTGAGACCGTGTTGGCCAAATATCGCCAGCATTTTGCGGACTTTGGGCCGACCTTGGCCAGCGAGAAATTGGCCGAGCTCGACCTGGGAGTGTCGCACGAGACGTTGCGGCGTTGGCTGCTGACGGAGGGGCTGTGGCAGCGACGGCGCCAACGCGACGTGCATCGACGGCGCCGACCGCGACGCTCGTGTTTCGGCGAGTTGGTGCAGATGGACACGTCGCTGCACGACTGGCTCGAAGGACGCGGCGAGACGATGGTGCTGATGACCATGATCGACGACGCCACCAACCGGATCGACGCGGGTTTTTTTCCGGGCGAGACGGTGGAAAGCTACATGGATTTGACGGAACGGTGGCTGCGGCGGCATGGTCGGCCGCTGGCGTTGTACACCGATCGCGACAGTGTTTTCCAGTGGCAAAGTAAGGGCCGGGCGGTCGACGGCTTGACGCAATTTGGCCGAGCATTGAAGGAATTGGATGTGAGATTGATCTTGGCACATAGTCCTCAGGCCAAGGGTCGGGTGGAACGTTTTTTCGGCCTGGCCCAAGACCGGTGGGTGAAGGAGCTTCGGCTCTTAGGCGTGACGACACGGGCTCAGGCCAATGACGTGTTGCGACGGCAGTTGGTCCCCGAATACAACCGGCGGTTCACGGTCCGACCGGCGGAGAAGAGCAACGCACATCGACTGCTGGGCCTACGGAACGATTTGGCGGTGATTTTATGTCCCCAGCATCAGCGGACAGTGGCGAATGACTACACGGTGCGGTGGTCCAACCGGTTGTTTCAATTGGAGCCGCCGGCGTTGCCCGGCTTGCGTGGCGGACGGGTGCTTTTGGAAGAGCGTCGGGACGGAACGCTGCGGATCCGTTTTCGCCAACAGTATTTGAAGTGGCACGAAATCCAAGCACCAAGATCGCGTCGGGGCACCGCACCCACGATGGCTGCGAGCGGGGTGGGTGCCGGAACTCCAGTCGGGCTACGCCCTCCTTCCGTTCCGGCACCCACCCCGGTGTTGCGGAAACCATGCAAGCCGCCTCCGAATCATCCGTGGCGACGCTTTAAACTGAAGAATCCAAAAGCGGACATTTCTAATGTGCACTAAACGCGGACATTTCTATTGTGCTGGGACACATGCGGCATGGGCTCTTGTCACCGCGTCGAGAGGCGGTTAGACTCAACATAGCCGTAACGGGCGGCATACGGTCCGCGTGAAGGGTTCAACCCACCTGTTTCCTGCTTTGGACATAACCTTCTTTCTGCCCGAGAACCGCGGACGCCGGGCACTTGGAAGGAAGGTTCGTTCATGTCACAGTCCTTACCAATCCGCGCCAATCTTGAATGGCTGAAAAAGCGTGCCAAGGAACGCCTCAAGACGATGCGCGAGAATGATCCGAGCGCAACGCTCAGCATGGCGCAACTGCTCGTCGCTCGGGACTACGGTTTCTCGAGCTGGCGAAAGCTTAAGGAACACGTCGAACAACTTCGACAGCAGCTCGAAGCCGTACCGCAGGCCGATCCGAACGAACCGATACCGTCGCCGGATGACCCCGACGTGCTTCAATTCCTGTCAGCGGCTGACGCAGGGAACGTGGAGGTGGTGTTAACACTTCTCCAACGGCGGCCGATTCTCGCAAAAGCTCACGGCCCCGATGGGCAAACGGCGTTGCACGCTGCCGCCTGGTGTAACGACGAGCGACTCGCAGTCATCTTATTGAGCTTCGGCGCGGACCCTGAAGCAAGGTACGGTCAATCGGGTCACACGGCATTGTCATGGGCGGTAACGTGTGACTCATTGACCTTCGCGAAGACGCTGGTACGTCTCGGAACCAAACCCGATCTGTTTTGCGCCGCCGGCATCGGCTCGGTCGAGGATGTGGCAACTTTCTTTGACGAAGACGGCCGACTACGTCCAGGGTCGGCGCGAACCGGAAGTTCCAGGCTCGCCCCGGACGGCACGCGTTTGCCGTGCCCACCGTCGTCACCCGTCGAGCAAATCTCCGACGCGCTCTATATCGCCAGCCGTAACGCACACGAGGGTGTGGTCCGGTTTCTGCTCACCAAGCAGCCGGACTTATCCTTCCGTGCCTACATGGGCGGCACGGCACTTCACTGGGCACACTTCGGCGGCTCGCCAACGGTGATCGACTTGTTGGAACTAGCGGGCGCTGATCCAACGGTGCGCGACGATGTGCTTCATTGCACGCCGCGGGCGTTCGGCATTTGTGTCCCAGCGAACTGGGGAATGCCTGGTGACGTTCGAGAACGGCTTACGATCGATCCGACGCTAGCGAACTTGAACGATGGGAGTACGTCTCCACTGCGTGAGGCTGCGGCACGCGGCCACACGGAGATCGTCCGGATGCTGCTCGACGCCGGCGCCGACCCGCTTCTCCGCACAGACGACGGAAAGACACCGTTGGACTTGGCGGTAGCGAATGGCCACTCCGTTATTGTCGATATGTTGCAGGAGGTGATCGGTCGACCCCCTCGAATCTAGTAACGTGGCTGGGACGAGCTATTCCAATAGATTCCGTACGATCGCCGGAATCTCAACCGCTTGGATGTGTGTTGCCGACATCCGACAACAGACGGCAGTGATACTGCCGCGCGCGACGGGGTTACCGCTGTGGGAGAATAGGAAGGCATAAGTGACGGAAGTCCGCCCGACTTTTTCCGCTCGGACTTCAACATCGAGCAAATCGCCGAATCGGGCAGGCCCTACGAACTCGCAGGCTGCCGAGCGGCGCGGGAAACTGATACGTTGTCCGTCCACTTCCACCGGCGCGACCGACAGGCCGAGTGAGCGAAGGAACTCGACCTCGGCCGCCTCCATGTAGCGAAAGAAGTTCGAGAAGTGGACTAGACCGACCATGTCGGTGTCGGCGAACTCCACGCGGCGGGTGGTGTGAAATGGAGTGGGCATGAGGTCAAGACTCCTGACTTTTGAGGTATTGGCGATAAACCTCGATGGTGTTACGTGCCATGACTGCGGAATTGAACTCGCGATGAACGACTTCCTTGCCTTTTCTACCGATTTCCTTTCGGCGCGCGTGGTCTGATAGCAAGTCGGCAAGTGCAGCGGCCAATTCCCCTGGATCATTCGGCTCAACTAGTAAGCCTCCGTTTGTCCGTTCGATCAGTTCCGGGAATGAACCGTGTCGCGGCTGGACCACAGGGACTTCATTGGCCAGTGCCTCAAGTATGTATAGTCCTTTCGGTTCGCGATATGTGGTCGGAACCGAGAGCAGATTAAGGCTTTGCAAAAACCGAATCTTCTCTGAGTGAGTTGGGGAGTCAATGTAATCGATCTGCTCCGCCAAACCCGCCGCTGCAGCCTTGGTCAGCAGTTCGTCCAAATAGGCCCGATTGTTCTCTCCCAACCATCCAGAGATACGAAGCCGACACGGAGGCACGGTCTTTCTTTTTCGGAGTATGCGGAATGCATCCATCAGCACATGCAAGCCCTTCTCCGGACAGATGCGCGCGAAATAGCCAATGGTGAGCGGCTGATTGTGGTCGCGCGATGAGTTGCGGTCCGCAGCGTTGACGCCGTGTCCGGTAAGGTTGATTCCGGGATAGACAACATGGATTCGTTCTCTGGGGATCTCCAGGTACTGGGACATGAAGTCGGCGTAGTAACGAGATGTTGCAATGAATCCATCAATGTGACGGCAGTGCTGGCGTATTAGTTCGATGGCCTGCTGCCGATAGGGGTCTGGGAGTGCGTCCAGAAAAATGTCATCACCTTGAAGGGTGCAGAGTATGGGTATCCGGAGTCGATCCTTAATGGCGGGCGCGGCCCCCGACAGAAGTGCGGCCGTCAGATTGATGATGTCCGGCCGAACGTCTGTCGCGAGCCAATGCACCAGCTTGTCGATTTCCTTCCTTTGGTGGCCATGTTCGCCTTTGAGCATCGAGATGGTGAGCTGTGCCAGGTCCGAAGCCTGAGTCTTGACGGCGAAACGACTGGCCAACCGCAACAATCCGCGCATCCAGGAGGCGATCAAGAATCCATGGTGTGTGTCGAAACAGTGCGAGCTTCTGTTGTAGGTAGACGTTGATCCCGCCGAAGAAAACCCGCTTTTGGCTGACATCGCGTTCGTCGGTGCGAATCGGTGTGTAGGTTGGCACCAGGAGCGTGTCGACACCCTCGGCGATGAGTGCGGCCGCGAGGGTATTGTCGTGCAGACAACTTCCACAGATGGTTCCAGCGGCGCCGGCCGTGATGTATGCTACCCGCATGAAGTTCGGTATCCCGAGGTTAGTCGGGGAGTTCCTCTTGTTTCGGCTCGGGCAGGAAAAAGCAGAGTAGCGATCCGACCGCGAAGACAAAGAGACTTGTGATGGCCGCCGCGTAGGTAAAGCTCAATGGCGACCCGCGCGGGCTTATTACTTTATAGGCCAAATAGTTTGTGACACCCCAAAAGCCGACACCGATGGCACGGCCGCCGATGTTGGCCGCGAAGCTCTCGCCTGTGCCTCGAAGATGCACGGGAAACATCCGCGGCAAGTAGTTTCCCCAAAAGCTAAACTGCGCAACCGTAAACAGTCCCGCGAAGAATACGCCCATGCTAACCAACGTCACCGGGAAATTACCAAGGTAGACAGCGTCGAGGTTGAGCGTGAACAATTCAAGGTTGGGAACTGTGAGGAAAAGGTAGAACACCGCTGGCACGATGATCAACCCAGGTCCTTGGAAGATCCGCAACAAAGTTCGTCGGCTGACGATGCGAACGGCTAGCATTGCGAGCAAGAATCGCCCAACAAGGCCGCCAACTTCCTGCACTTTGCCGAATTCTGATGCCGTCTTCTGCTCGACCTTGCGTGCCTCGACCGAAGTTGGCGCTGCCTGCACTTTCTGTTGCACGTTCTCTAGTCCCTTAACCATCTCCGGGATTTGTTGAATGGCGCCGAACGCGGCGCCATAAGCGCAGGCAAACATGAGCGTGGTCACAATCGTTGTTCTTCGGTATGCGGGTGTGAACAGTTCCAAAATGCTCGGCCGTCTCAGTGTCCCGGCATCCTTTTTCGCACGCCACTTGGGTGACTCCGGCAAGAATGGACGGATGACAATTAGCGGAAGCGCGGGAAATAGTCCGGACATGAGGGTGTACCGCCAGGCAGCATGGGGGTTCTTGATCTCCCCTAAACCGCCGAGAAAATCCGGAAGATGAATGGCCGCGAAACTGGAACTGTGCGTGACCGCGATGCCATTTGCAATGGCTACCAATAAACCGCCGAACGAGGAAAACGCCTGCGTGTAGCCGAGAACGCGTTCGCGCTGTTGCGGGTTATCAAATAATTCCGCAAGCCAGGCCACGGCTGCCACAAACTCGACACACACTCCGATGAACGTGGTACTTCGGAGAATGAGCAACATCGGGAGCGATGTCGAGAAGCCGGCGAGAAACGCCGAGATCGCATACAGGAGGATGCTTCCCGTAAGTACACGACGGCGCCCGAGAATGTCGGTCAAATAGCCGCCCAATAGACCGAAGATCCCGCCCGCCAAAGCCGGTACGTAAACCAGCAGGCTTCTCCACAACGTGAGCGCGTCCGCCCCCTCCGCTGTCTTTGGATCGAAACCGCCTAGCTCCTGCAAAGCCGGCCCGACGATAAACTGGGCCATCAGGATTTCGTAGATATCGAATGCAAACCCGATCGCGGCAAGTGTCAGTATCAACCAATGGGTGAGTGTGAGACGCTGCGGTGGGACTGTAGACAATGAGAATTCCTCCCTGACTTAAGGCTCGTTGAAAATGAGGTCGAATGTAGCTCCAAGGTCGTTTCGGTTCGGGCTAAGCCGTCATTGGGTCGAGCTGCAGTTCTTGCATCGGCTGCCAAATCTCGTCAATGCTGTCCTTGAATAAGTCACCGGTTAACAAGTCGACGATGTGGCGTCGAAACTCAGGGTGGCGGCGAACGAATTGCCCGAAACTAAATCCCTCGTAGAAGCGATACACAAGTTGTCGCATACGGTCCATTCCCTGGATGAATGTAGGACCCAAGACCCTAGTCGCGCGGCCGAGATGTCGCCGGTTTCCAACGCCTTGACGACTGCATCCGCCGCCATTTCACCCGACTTCAGCGCGAGAAACACGCCGGAGGAGTAGATGGGATCGAGGAACCCGAAGGCATCTCCGACAAGCACCCAGCCATCACCCGCGACTTGCCGTGACCGATACGAAAAATCCTTCGTGGTGTAATAATCCTTTACCCGGCGGCCAGGCTCCACGCGCTGCTTCACGGCCGGGCAACGTTCGAGTTCCTCCTGGTAGATAGCTTCGCTGTCGCCGCGGTTCTTGATGAGGTAGTCAAGCGATGACACGACGCCGACGCTGACGATGTTTCGATGCAGCGGAATGTACCAAAACCAGCCTTTTTTGTCTCGAGTGTAAATGACCAGCGTTGCGCCTTCATCGAGCCCGGGGTCACGATGGGCGCCCTCGTAGTAGGTCCAAACGGTAGCTTTCTTGAGAACCGGGTCCTGTTCGCGAAGCTTCAAGCGATGGGCGATAAGCGAACTCTGGCCACTCGCATCCACCACGACCTTGGCGCGAATCTCCGCTTCTCCGTCGCTATCTTGAATACGGACGCCAGTCGCTCGGCCGTTGTCAAAAAGCACGTCGAGCACGCGCCCGCCCTGCCGAACATCGACCCCGCAACTCCGGGCGTTTTCCAGCAGCATCGCGTCAAATTCGCTACGAAGAACCTGCCAGGTTTGCGAGCATTCATGCGGGCTATTCTCGAAGAAGTAGAAAGGTTGTGACTCCTTGCCGTTGGAGCTAACGAACTGAACGCTGTACTTGCGAACGAACGCACTCGATTTCATGCGATCAAGTACGCCGAGCCGGCGAAAGGTCCAGTATGTTTCCGGCATGAGCGACTCGCCGATGTGGAATCGTGGAAACTGCTCACGTTCCAACAAACACACGCGGCGACCACGCTGGGCGATAAGCGTTGCAGCGGTCGATCCCGCGGGACCGCCGCCGATCACAACAACTTCTGTTTCACTCGGTGCCATGCTGCTACGATTCCCTGGCGCCTCGCTCTGGCGCAACAATCTCAAGCAATTCTACGGCGGGTTCGCGGTTGCAATAGATAACCGCGCGGCGGCCGTAGGTTGTCAGAGGTTGTGAAAGGCCGAACCAATTCATCATTGCCGGTCCGGGCGCGACTCGCAAGAATGCCTGGGGTTGGATTCGCCGCAGGACGTCGTGTTCGATAAGGATTCGCCCCAGTGGTTCCCGGCCGGCGATGATCGCGTCCCGTATTCCCTGACTGCAATGTTGGAAATGGATGCGCATCACGCCATATTGCACGACTTGACCGGACTGGCGTAAAGCCAGCAAAATCTCTCGTGCGTAAATGCCATCGCTTTCAGCACTCGCCAGCACGCGGACGTCCACCTTATCGCGATGAAATGCCTCGACCGTAACGGTCATGTGGTGTTCATGCACCAGCAACCGTTGGTATGGTTCTGGAACGGCCGTGGCCGCTACCTCTTCGAACGTGAAGGCTTCATTACCACTTGAGAAAAGTCCCAGAAGGCCATTAGCCGGTTGCGCGTCAGACGTGTTTTTCAGAGTCGATCCTCCACGAATCACCGATGAATGAAACCTGTCAGTGCTCCCATAGAAATGGACGCTGTGAACCACATCTTCTATTCGCTGTTTTAACGGTGGAGTTTCGGCTTGGCTAGGACCGTCGATTACGCCATCCCAACAGTTCGCCGGAAGCCGACTTGTTCGCCGGGACGCAACGTGTTACTGTTTCGCCCCAGGATTCCGCCTTTAATCATCGGCACGGCATGTCCACAACCGAACGACACGATGTCGCCGGCTCGGCCCAAGAGCGATTGGTCCTCCTTTTAATCGCCATCTTGGTAGTTCTCATTGGCTTCAGTCTGCACGGCGGCGTTGGATTAAACATCGCCGACGAAGGTTACTTGTGGGATGGCGTCCGACGCACGGCTGCCGGCGATGTCCCAATCAGGGACTTTCATTCCTACGATCCAGGCCGCTATTATTGGTCCGCCGCGTGGTCCTACATTGTGGGTGATGGATTGCTCGGGTTACGGTTTTCGACTTCAGTGTTCCGGATGATCGGCGTCTTTCTCGGCCTCCTCCTGGCCCGGCGAGTAACGAGCAATCCGATCGCATTGCTGCTTTTTGCATTATTAATGCTCTGGTGGAATCCCACATACTACAAGACGATCGAAGCAACAGTGTCCATCGCGTCGGTTTATGCGGGTGTGATGCTCATTGAAAAGCCCTCGGCACGACGCTTCTTGTTTGCTGGCGTTGTTGCAGGCTCTGCGGCAGTTTTCGGCCGAAATCTCGGACTATACGTTGTGGCTGCCCAGGGGCTTGTTATTGCCTTCCTCGCCCTTAAGCGAGTAAGTGGCGTCTTCCTGTCACGTTCGCTCCTCTCGTGGGTCTGCGGCATCGTTGCGGGATACGCACCGATCCTCGCCATGTGCGCGTTGATACCCGGATTTTTCGACAGCTTTCTCGAGTCCATCGCATTCCACTTCTGGATTGGACAAACCAATCTAACGCTGCCGATTCCATGGCCGTGGTCAATCGACCCAATGTTGCCACGACTCGATTATGCGGTTGGATTGGCGGTGGGGACTACGTTCTTGCTATGGGCCGTGGTCGTCGCTGTTGCGCTACTTACCGTGCTGCGCATCAAGAGCGAGCGGATCCGTGGAAGCGCAGTGCTCGTTTCAAGTACCTTTTCCGCGCTTTGCTTTGCACATCACCCCTACTCCCGAGCAGACTATGAGCATTTAGCCCACGTGATTCCCCCTTTGCTGTTCGTGGTCCTGGCAGGCGTTCTTGGTGGTCGTCGTCAGCGTTACGCCGGCTTTCTTGTCAGTCGGACCGCATTCCTGGCAGGATGCGCCGCAATCACCGTACTGGCTACTCTGCCCTACAACTTTCCGGCCCAGTACTACGGTCGACTTGGCCCTCGATGGCAATACGTCCGGCACAACATAGGCGGAGAGATGATTCGTATTCCCGTCTGGCAAGTCGAAGCCATTCAGATGTTCGATGGAGTGATTTCCCAGCATCTTCACGCCGGCAATCGTTTCTTCATCGGCCCGTATGAAGCAGGATATTATGCGGTCCTTGGGCAGCCGTCGCCGCTGTGGAACAGTTACTTCGTCCTTCCGGAGATGGAAACCAGGCAACGCCGCATGATAAGGGAATTTGACGCAGGCAATGTCGATCTAGCTCTTGTCAATGACCATGCGGCAGTCGATGGAAACGCGATTTACCGATTTCGCAACTCGCATCCGCTAGTTTGGCAGTATCTGTGCACGCACTTCCATCCAAACGAGACCTCGACACTCCCGCCAGGTTGGATTTTGTTCTCCCGCGGTAGCGAAGTCGACACGGTTGCACATCTCGTTGAAAGGCCTTAGTTCCCGAGGCCTGACCGGATTTGCATCGCGCCGGTCAGAACCTATACTTCAACAGTCGGCTGCCGTTTCGAACGGTGGCCTGAGCCGGGGCTATCTCCCCTAAGCAAACCCCCGCTCATCAAGTCTCGCTGAAACCAGGTCTTTCGTTCCCGTCTGGTTCTAGCGCAGGATCCCACTCCCCTTGACGTTGCGCGCCGCGCGTGTGGCTCAAGGGCGTCGGTCGTGCTGCGCGCTTCTTTAGAGGTCGACTTTGATACAACCCATTCGGGGCCGCCGCGTTGCCAAGTTTCCGCAACCATCGGTACGTCTGAGAATCGAAACGCTCGAAGACCGAACCGCGCTTTCCACGATCCTATGGACGAATCGTGGCAACGCTTTTTCGGATACCGATAACTTCAATGCCGTATTCGGCGGCAACGCTGGCGCGGCTCGGAGCGTCGTTGATGCCGCCATCCAGGCGTGGCAGAACGTAATCGTGAATTTCAACTACGCCGACGGCGGTAACACGTTCAGCTTGAACTTATCAATAGACCCGACCGAAATCGGAAACGGGGCACTGGCTTGGTCCGGGCTTCAGACGGACGGCCAGGGAAAGCCGAAGGCTGGAAAAATCGAAATCGACGCCGGGTGGGACGGCCACGGCGGCGGGTACTTCTTCGACGCCAACATGTTTTCTGCCGCCTACAGCGGTGCGTTGCTGACTTCGTACGCGCGCGAAGCCACGCCCGGACATCAAGCAGCGTATCTCGGGGATTTTTTCACCCTCGTGGTCCATGAGATGACTCACGTGCTGGGGATTAATACCGATCCCGGCGAGTTGTTGCAAATGGATCCACACAACTATCTGTGGAACACAGGACAACCTGACGTGGTCGATAGCGGAGGCACACTATTCGTATTTGACGGCCCGAGTGTCCGAACCTTGCTTACGTCGGACGATCAAGGTGGTTGGGGTGAACCTTTGCCGGGCCATATCGCCAAGGCCGGCAATTCATACACGCACCCCGCGACCAAGGTTACGTACTCAGGACAACTCGACGCTCTGAACTCGAGTTACAAGTTCGGTCGACGAGTTCTGATTTCGCCGACGGACGCGCTGATTTTGAAGGATGCGTACGGCTATACCGTCAACCTGCCGCAGAGTTTCTGGGCCGGAATGCCGGCTCAGGTCATTGCAACTGGTTCGGGCCTCGGAGGTGCACCGCTCGTGCAGGTGTACAACGGCACCACGGGTGCGTGGCAATTCAACTTTTCCGCTTACGACGCGCAATTTAAGGGCGGTGTAAACGTCGGAGTCGGAGACATCAACGCCGATGGTTACGCCGACATCGTAGCCGCGCCTGGTCCGGGCATGGGGCCGTTGGTTCGCGTCTTCGACGGGTTGAGTGGCATGATCGTTCGAGAGTTCTATCCGTATTCAACGACGCTTCAGAGTGGTATGTCCGTTGCAGTGGGTGACATTAATGGGGATGGTTTTGCCGACATTATCACCGCGCCGCTAGGTGGTAATCCGGATATCCGAGTTTACAGCGGCAAGGACATCAACGGCGCGTTCAACCCACAGGGGACAAGTCTACTAGTGCAGTGGTTCGCGTATGGATTGAACTTCAATGTCGGAGCCAATGTCGCCACGGGTGACGTAAATGATGACGGCTACGCCGACATCATTACGGGTGCGAGCTCCGGCAATCCACATGTAAGAGTCTACGATGGCCGAGACGTTGCTTTCAAGAACTTCAACGCGAACACGAGCCTTCTGGGACAGTGGTTCCCCTACTTAATCAGTTTCAATGTCGGCTCGACGGTGTCGGTTGGCGATGTGAACGGAGACGGCTTCGCCGATGTCATTACCGGGGCCACGGTCGGAAACCCGGATGTTCGTGTCTACGACGGCCATGATATTTCAGCCGGCCATTTCAACGGCTATGCTCCTCAGGCGAGTGTGCTCGCACATTTCTTCTCCTACGGGATTCAGTACAACATCGGCGCCAATGTTGCGGCCGCCGACGTGAATGACGACGGCTACGCGGACATTGTTACCGGAACCACTTCGGGCAGCCCGCAGGTAAAAGTCTATGAGGGACAATCGATTGCTGACGGGCTCTTCAATCCCTACAACCCGGATGCCAGTTTGCTTCAGCAGTTCTTCGCCAGCGACCCTAACATGAACATGGGAGTCGCCGTTGGAGCGGCGTCTTAGTCGCGCCGAGTCCCCGCTCGCCCTACGTCCCCTTCCTCTCGTACGCCGCCTACAGCTTTACACAGAAATTGCCGTTCTTTCCGGCACGATTGATTGAAGTTCATTCACCGGACCGATGTTGGAAATCAGGATATCGCGTTCGACGATAACTCCGTGAAACGGAGGTCGTCGCTTGGCGGTCGCATCACGGAGGATGATGGATATGGCGTCTAGCGTAGTTGCCCTTCAAAAGCGTCGGTTACTGTCACGAGCAGCGTTGGCGGTCGAGTCACTTGAGAGCCGGCTTCTGCTCGACTGTGCCGCCATCAGCGGTTTCGTCTACGACGATCTCAACAACAATGGCATTCGCGAAGTCGGTGAAGGGCCGCTGGTCAACGCAATCGTCGAGCTACGCGACAGTTCCGGCCAAGTAGTTGCTACAGCGACCACCAACAACCGCGGATTCTACCAGTTTGACACCGACCCGCGCGCGAAACGGCGCCCACTCAACAACAGCACGACATTGTCTTTGCCGAGCGAACGACCGGCGGTTCGGTGCAAGGCATCGTGCCGCAGTTCGACCCATCGCTTGGGGCCCTGGTGTCAGTTGAAATCCACGTCGAAGACAAGTTGGCCAGCGTCATCAAGGTCGAAAATCTTGAAACCAGTTCAGCGACGATTTTCTCTAATGTAACGGGAACAACGTCGATTGCCGGGCCTTCCCTGGACATCGCGCCGACGGAGCTCGTGCTCAATCAGTCTTTTGGGGCTACCGCGTTTGATGGAAACATTGATTTCGGGGGGACGAGTGGAAAGGATTACGGTCGGCAGGAGGCCGGAAACGCTCGCACAATCATCCTTAATACACCGGAAGAACTAGCGGGATACATCGGCACGGGCTCGGTGACGTTGAGTGAACGCACTCAAAGTAGTGCTAGTGCCACGGGCCTCGCCAATATCGTGCTACAAGTCAACACCACGGTTTCCGGTCGAGTCCGCGTGATCTATAACTACATACCGCACAGTTGTCTCCCCTCCGGCGATTACACCGTAGTCCTTCCAAGCGATCCCGTTGGATTCCTTCCAGGGCTCAAAACGTCCGGGAACGTTGCGCCGATCCCTGGGAGTGCGGCAGTCAACTTCATCAACGTGCAGATACAGGAGACGGATTCGACGGATAACAACTTTGGCGAGCTCCGTCCGGCGAGGCTGGTGGGCCAGGTTTACCACGATGCCAACACAAGCGGTGTACTGGATCCGGGCGACCAGGGGATTCTAGGTGCAACAATTTCACTCACGGGAGTGGACGATCTCGGGCAAGCCGTCAACCTGGTGCAGTCCTCGGCGAACGACGGGCTGTATGTATTCAATGGTCTTCGCCCGGGGATCTACACGTTGACCGAATCACAGCCCGTCGGCTTCCTCGATGGCAAAGATACCCTTGGCTCCCAAGGCGGGAATCTCGGCAACGACGTGATAAGCGACATTCACCTCGCCGCCGGTGCCGCCGGAGAAAAGAACAACTTCGGCGAGGTTCTTGTTGCAACCCTGTCCGGCTCTGTATACATCGATCGCGATCAAAACGGCTCGAAAGGTTCCGGAGACTCCGGGATTCAAGGTGTACTCGTAACTCTCACGGGAATCGATGATCTCGGGAGCACAGTTACCCTTCAACGTCGAACGGCCCCCAACGGGTCATTCTCGTTTGCACCGCTTCGGCCAGGGGCCTACACCATCATTGAAAGCCAGCCCGCAGGGCTGAACGATGGGGCAGACTCACTGGGATCCAAAGGCGGCGTTCTAGGCAACGATCGCGTCGATAACGTGAAGCTAGCGTCCGGGGACTCGGGCACTGACTACAACTTCGGCGAGACGCTGCGACCCTCCGGCACCGATCCCGATCCGATAGATAACGATCGTGCTGAGCCGCCGTTTAGCAAGCGTTTCTTCTTGGCCTCAACGGCTTCTGGCGCCAACTAACCCCTGTGGGATCAAGCGCATTTGCAGCGTCATCGGATTGCCTTAAGGCAGTCCGGTTACGCTGACTTTGCGGGAATGTTCCGGGTTGCGCAGTAGAACTCCTGGCAAAGCGTGATATGCGATTCTCATCTTCCTGGTTCATTAGCCGAATTAGAGGCTGAGAGTTCAGATGGAGGGAAACTTCATGCGATGCATCTTGGCAGGAACTTTGGCGGTCGGTGTGGCTGTTTGCGCGACGAACATACAAGCACACGGCGATAACGGCCCACGCGCCTCGACGGCGAGTGCAGTTATGCTTGGTCGGCCGAGCGGCGCCTCGATCATGCCGACTTCGTTTAATCAACAACAGGTTCGCGCGACCTCGACAGTTCGCGCTCAGAATCCAGAGCCTCCTCAGCCGATGCCGCTGGGCGCGCCCACATCAACCAACGAACCTCCGAAGGGCGCGGAAGGTACAGTGCCTCGGCGGCAAGAGCCGATAGCGACATCGCCGCTGCCCCCTGCTTTTGATGCGGCGCCGCGACCGGGCACGATCCCCACGTTTTCGGGGGATCCATGGTGCGGCTCGCCAGGGCCGTACTGTGACGACCCGTGCGTGCCACCGTGTCCGACTGCCGCGCCGTGTTTCTGGTTTCGGGGCGAGTATCTATTGTGGAATTTGAACGACAGTAACACACCACCCCTTGTCACCACGAGTCCGGCAACTTCGCTCGGCGTGATCGGGCAACCTGGAACCCAAGTTCTATTTGGCGGCGACGTACAACACAACAACTTCTCCGGAGGCCGTTTCACCCTCGGTTTTTGGTGTGATCCCTGCGAATCGAGCGGTGTCGAAGCGAACTTTTTCTTCCTCGGTGAGCGCTCCGTCGGCTTTACGGCGAGTTCCACCGGTGTTCCGTTGCTCGCTCGGCCGTTCTTCAACGCTGATCCAGCGAACCCGGGAGAGGACGCGCAACTCATTGCGAACCCGCTCGTTCCACAATTCCCAACATTGTTGCCGCTTGCCGGTACCGTGAACATTAACCTCGCCAGTGAGTTATGGGGCGCGGACGTAAACTGGATCTGCAACTTGCGTCGCTACTGCTGCGGCCGAACGGATTTCCTGGTCGGCATGCGCTACATGCGGCTTCGCGAATCGCTCGATATCACCGAGAACTTGCTCGTCCTTCCGAACAACATCTCGCCCGAACTTGCCGGCACGCAGGTGTTCATTAACGACCACTTTGCAACTCGTAACTGGTTCTTTGGCGGCCAGCTTGGTCTGCGACAGCAATTTAACTGGAGAAACTGGCAGCTCGATTTGACTGGCAAAGTGGCGCTCGGTTCGACCCACCAGCGGGTCAACATCGATGGCTTGACCGCGATCACACCGCCGGGCGGGGCAACCAGCTCGTTTACCGGCGGGCTGCTCGCCTTGCCGACGAACATTGGTGAGTACAGCCGAAGCGTATTCAGTGTCGTACCAGAGGCCGGTGTCACGCTCGGCTACCAAATCAATGAGAACTGGCGTCTTACCGCCGGGTACACGCTGGTGTACTGGAACAACGTGGCCCGCCCGGGAGATCAAATCGACCGTGTGGTTAATGCCACGCAGCTACCTCCGCGAAGCCCGTCAGCCCCGTTCACGGGCCCGGCCCGGCCCCTCTTCCAGTTTGCCAACACTGACCTTTGGCGCACGGCGCCAACTTCGGAATCGAGTTCCGATATTAAGCTAATCGCCGCCTAGCGAGCGGCTGGATTTGGAGGATTACCGGCGACAGGTGCGAGCAAAACGGCAGGTGTGCCGACAGGTGCGGCAGCCCGCCACCCGGTGTGAACAACACGTGTGCGAGGATCGGCGGCAAACGAGGTGGCAGCGATCTTTGGCGGTGTCGCTGCAATGACGTGCTTGTCATGCCACCATTTCACGGCAGCCACAACGGCTGTCGGTGCTCCTAAGTACGATGTTCGTTTGATGGGGCTGGATTCTTCCGACATCGAGCGTTCTTTGCCACTCTCGAGGATTGCCAACAATGCGTCACCGGCGGCCCGCCGCACGCCGGAATCCTCGTCGTTAAGCGTATGTCGCAGCGCACCCATCGCGTCACGGGCATCCGGCCCGAACTTTCCGAGAAACTGCGCCGCCGCCTCACGGACTCCCGCTTGAGGAGCGGCCAATGCGGAGATCAATTCCGGGATTGCAAGTCCGGACGACACGCCAATTCCCTGTAGCGCGCGCATGGCGGCCACACCAGTCCCTGGGTCGGCGTGATTAATGACTCCCACGAGCGTCGGTGTGGCCTCTTGGGCTTTGGGGCCGTAGCGGCGCAGTGACTCCGCCGATGCATAGCGAACGTCCATATCCACATCATTGAGAAGCTTCGCCAGAGCTGGCACAGCGCGTTCTGGATCGACGGGAGCCAGATTTCCCAATGTTCGAGCGGCCGACCAACGAACGTATAAGTCACTGTCATCTAACGCTTGAACCAATGCGGCCGATTCCAATTTTGCCGTCTCCCCGAGTAGTTCGAGGACGTCAATGCTCGCCCGTCGAACCAACACGTCGGGGTCATTGACGCCACATGCGACCGTCGGAAGAGTGAGTTGCAATCCTTGCATCAACGAGCGTTCCGCACCGCCGTTTTCCACCGGTTGTTGCGGCCGAGTATCGGCCTGAGTTGTGATGACGCCGGCTTCTTGAGGTGCCACCGTTTCGTTACCGATTGCCACGAGTCGATCCACCGGCCGCAGAAGAGCGAAACGCGAATCGACAAGCCGCACGACTCTTGCAACATTCTCCAAAGCCTGGTGGGCCAACCGGCGTACCTCGGGATCAAGGTCGCTAAGTACGGGCGCTATGGCCGGCATCCGCATTTGAAGCAGTTCCACCGTCGTCCGTAGATCTGCCAGTGCCGCTTGCGGCTTAGCAATCCGTGTGAGTCGTTCGTCGGCTAAGACTCGGTCGATAAGTAAGGTCAGCTTGCGTATCGTATTGATACATCGGCGGCGAACTTCGGTATCGGAATCTCCAAGGCCGTGCGCAGCCAACGGCAATACGATCCGCGCCAACCGGAGCGCGGCGGACACAATAGAGTCCGGCTCGGACCGTAGTGCCCCATCAGCCGTAATCATGACGGAGTCGACGGATTTCGAAAGCGCTTCCGCGGAGGCACGCCGCAATGAGACTTCGTCGGAGTGAAGGAGGCTCCCTAATGGTCCCGCGGAGTGTGCGGGATCACCACCTAGCTTTCCCAACGTGTGCGCCGCGGCTCGGCACAACTCTGGATTCGGTCCAATCGCCAGTTCGGCAAGCACCGGCGCGAAGACATCCAGCGACCAACCGGCAGGCTGTCGATGCCGCATTGGATTTACGAGTTCCGAGACCAATTGCGTAGCGGCGAGTTGTCGGGTAGCGTCATCCGAACGCAGCGCTTCCATCAAAGCTCTTTCAAGCTTTGAAGTTAGAACGGCCCTCGCATTGTGATCCGCCGCAGCAAGCGTCGCGTCCAAATCGGCGTCACGCCACTCAAGCAAGAACAGCGCGTCGCGAAGTTCTGCCGGCGTTCGAAAGAGTTCCAGTCGTTTTTCGATTTCCCGCGATCGTCTGTCGATGTCGGCCTTGGATGTGGCCCGCTCGGCTAACACTTGGCGTAACTGCAGCGTGAAATCAGAAGCCGGTGGCTGATCGGCGTTTGCAAGGCACGCTGCAGAAAGCACGAACACGGTTGTTAATAAGAACAGCGGCGCTACAGATGTGCGATGAATGCGCGCCCTCTCCATTCTTAGCTCCGACCTCGGATGCCAACTTCAGGGATCCTCGGCAACGCCCCGAGGAGAAACTCGATGTGGGGATTACAGACGTTCCAACCTACCTAACGGTTATCTTCGGTAGAGGCGTTAACCGCACTTGAGAGGAAGCTGGCGCAGCCGAACTCGCCGCGGCGAATCCGGCAAGACAGGAAGTTTAGTCATGCTTCGGTGAGCGGACGCGGTTGACGGCACGGCGCCAAAGGCCGCCAATCCAGTTGTCGCCGGAGTCGTTCGTCACGAAAGTCCGCAACGCGGCGACCAAATCGACGGCCGTTGCGTAGCGGCGGGAAGGCTCGCGTTCCAGACAGCGGCTGCAAATCGTCTCTAGTTGCGCGGCGCGTCGGGTCGGAACTTGCGCGCGGGAACCAATAGTGGGCCGTTGTCGCCGGCTTCCCACGACGGCGTCTGCCGTGTGAGTAGCTCGTAAAGGATCACGCCCATTCCATACACATCACTATGCGGCCCCACCACCCGGACACGCCCTTCAGCTTGCTCAGGCGCCATGTAGCGCGGCGTACCAAGGACTGTGCCGCTCCGGGTCTGGCCTTCATCCAGGTCGAGATTCTTGGCAAGCCCGAAGTCGGTTACCTTTGGGATGAACGCCGAAAGATCCAAATCCAAGTCTGATATCTTCGGTGAGACTCCATTCTCACTCGGCGATTTCGCCGACAGTGGTGACACGGCATCGGGAATTCGCTCCAACAAAATGTTGGATGGTTTCAAATCCCGATGAACAACTCCTCGTTCGTGAATGTACGCAACCGCGCCGGCAACGTCAGACACCAATGCTACCGCCTGTTCGATGGGCAGCGGTTCGTCTCGACGAATAAACCATTCGCGGAGTGAGACGCCGGGGCAATAAGCTGACACCATGTAACAAAGCGGTCCAATCTCCCCGGTGTGATAGACGGAAATCAAGTTGGGATGGCTAAAGCCGGCGGCAGTGCGAGCCTCGCGTAAGAAACGATAGCGAAGTGACGGTACGGCGAGGACTTCCAGCCGAGGAATCTTCAATGCCACCTGTCGCTGGTTCTTCGTGTCGAACGCCAAATAAACGGTCCCCGATCCACCACAGCCAAGCTCGCGCAGAATCTGATAGTCTTCCAGCTGAGTGAGCCGGCCTTCTGCATCGTAGACGAGTCCAGGGGCCTCCGTCGCTTTGGGTGCCGATGGCGGTTCGCCGATTCCGCGAAGCGCCCGGTCTCGCTCCAGACGCTCGACCACGGCCTGGGCTCTAGCGAGCCGCTCTTGCCAATGACTCGGTTTTGAGTCCAACGGCAACGGGGTTGCGGTGCCTGAGGCGACAGCCGCATCGTATGCCGCCAGCAACTCGACGAATTTCTCGTCGGGCTCCCGGGAGTTATCGGGACGCATCGGCGGCCTCCAACAGTTCGCGGAGTTTGTCAATCGCCCGCGTCCAGAGTTTGCGTGTCGCGTCCTCCGACCGTCCCAACTCTTGTCCTGCTTCGGCGAAGGTGCGGCGATCGTAATGGTGGATTTGTATGATCTCCCGATAGTCATCCGGGAGCTGCTTCAGCGCTTGAAGTAATGCTTGATCCTGTGCCCGTGACCGCGCCGCAACGGTCAACGACTCGGCCGACGGCGCGGCGCCGTTCGCCGTGGACATTCCCGGCAACCTCTCCATCGACACTTCCGCGCCGATGTCGCGCTTGAGGCGATGGTTCGCGGCATACGATTGCGCTACGTTGGTCAACAGGATACGTCGCAGCCAGGAGCGAAGATCGTCTTCACAATCTCCGCCGAACCGCGGAAAGGCGCGGAGCGCGTCTTCAAAGGTGTCTTGCACTACGTCCGAAAAGCCCAGTCGATGTTTGATGTCGGCGCGAATCCGCTGGCGAGCCAAGCCCAGCAGGAATGGACGGAACGCTTCCAGTAGATGACCCAGAGCTTCGTCCGAGCCAACACGAGCTTCGGCAAGCCACTTGTTGATCTGGCTCGCCGCTACCGGTGGATGTACGGTCGAGGACAACACAAAACCCTCTCTCGGGAATGAAGGCGCGAGTTCTAGCCCGAGTGCTTATGAAGATAACGGCATGGGACCGCAAATGCAAAAGAATTCGGCCAGATTTTGCATCATCCAGTTGAATTCCGTGAAACTTTGCCCAATAATCCAGGCTGGCTGACGAAGTAGTCGGCGGGGCCGTGCGGATCGATTCGACGCCCAGTTGTGAAGGGGAATGCCATGAGTGAATTCATCGCCGGACTCGGTAAAGGGAATATCTTTTGGCTGCTTGTTATCGGCGGCGGTGTCATTTACGGCGTGGTTTATTGTATTGTGCAATCGTGGCGCCGTGTGCGGATCACCGAGATTGAAGCCACATTGAAGCAGCAGATGCTCGATCGCGGTATGACCGCCGAAGACATCGAAAGGATCATGCGGGCTTCAAGTCGCCGAGCCGAATCGGCGTCGGAGGCAGTAACCGAAGACGATAATCGCTCCGAACTCATCCAAAACCTGGCGGAAAACGGCATGTCGGCGGAGGATATCGAACGAATTCTTCGGGCTCTACAAAAGCCGACCGAGGTGCCCGCCGCGTAGCACCGCCAGTCAACTCGGTTGCGGCTCGTTGGTTGCGGCGGCATTGGGACGCAGGTAAATCATCAGCACAGCCAAATCAGCCGGGCTTATACCGCTAATGCGGCTTGCCTGACCGAGGCTGGTCGGCCGCGTGCGAGCTAGTTTCTCTTTGGCCTCAGCACGCAGTTGCGGAACCGCTGCATAGTCGAAATACGGTGGAATGGAACGGGACTCCATTCGTTGAAAACGTTGTACTTGTTGCGCCTGCCGTTCAATGTAGCCTGCATACTTCACTTCCAGCGCAACCTGCTCAGCCACATCTCGATTCACCAATACCTCACGAACAGCGGGATCCAATTCGCCCAATTGCAGCCAATTGACATCCGGGCGTCGCAGCAGTTGCAGGAGCGTCGTTTGACCTACCCGACGATTATTCAGCCAGTCGGTCCACTTGGCAATCGCTCGTTCCTTCTCCTGTAATCGCTCCCACGCGGTATCGGCTAGGAGTCCGACACGTCGGCCCAACGGCGATAATCGCCGGTCGGCGTTGTCCTGGCGGAGCAAGAGCCGATATTCGGCCCGCGACGTGAACATACGGTAGGGTTCGTCGACACCTTTCGTAACCAGGTCATCAATTAGCACACCGAGATATGCTTGACTTCGATCCAGGATCAGCGGTGGTTCACCTTTAATCTTGAGTGCCGCATTTATGCCAGCCATCAGTCCTTGCCCGGCGGCTTCCTCGTACCCCGTCGTGCCGTTAATCTGCCCGGCAAAATAAAGTCCCCACACTGACTTCGTCTCCAACGTCATCTGCAGCTGGGTCGGCGGGGCAAAGTCGTATTCAACAGCGTACCCCCAGCGCATGATCTCGGCCCGTTCCAACCCGGGGATGTGGCGGAGCATGGCGTATTGAACGTCGTTCGGCAGACTTGTGCTAATCCCGTTGCAATAGTATTCAAGGGTGTTTCTGCCTTCGGGTTCGAGGAAAATCTGGTGTCGTTCCTTCTCGGCGAAGCGTACCACCTTGTCTTCGATGGACGGGCAGTAACGTGGACCGCGACTTTGTATTTGTCCGGAATACATCGGAGCGCGCTGGAGGTTGGCTCGGATTAGTTCGTGGACTGCTTCGTTGGTGTAGGTGATATGGCAAAGAACTTGTTCCTGCGTAACCCGATCGGTGCTAAAGCTGAATGGCCGTGGGTCGTCATCGCCCGGTTGCGGCTCCAACTTGTCGAAGTCGATCGTTCGGCCATTGAGCCGGCATGGAGTACCGGTTTTGAACCGCGCCAGTTGAAACCCGAACTCGCTAAGGCTCTCACTCAGTCCCTCAGCCGATTGATCGCCGGCACGACCGCCACGACTCTTCGCCTCTCCCACATGCATGATCGCTTTCAGAAACGTTCCCGTTGTTAGAATGACGGCCCTTGCCCGATAGAGTGCATCGCCGCGTACGAAGACACCTTCGACGCCGACGTCGGAGCCGTGACGGTTGATGGCAATTCCCTCAACGATTTCCTGCCGGAGGGTCAAGTTCTCTTGCTGCTCGACGCGATGCTTCATGGTGAACTGGTAGAGTTTCTTGTCCGCCTGAGCGCGGGGCGAGTGCATCGCGGGGCCCTTGGTGCGATTAAGCATGCGAAACTGAATGCCGCTGGCGTCGATGACTTTCGCCATCTCGCCGCCCAAGGCATCGATTTCACGCACGATTTGGCCCTTGGCAACGCCGCCAATAGCTGGATTGCAGCTCATCTGGGCCACCGAATCGGCATTCATGGTCAGAAGGGCGGTTCGCAATCCCATCCGGGCGGCGGCAAGCGCCGCTTCGACACCCGCGTGCCCGGCGCCGACAACGACAACGTCAAAATCGTAGGTGAGCGATGCCATGCGCTCACTTCCCTTTCTTCTTCTTGGCTTCGAATTCCTTGATGAACTTTTCGGGGTCTTCGTCGAACGCCGCCTGGCAGCCGCTGCAACAAACGTAGTAAGTTTGTCCTTTAAACGTCACACGAATGGTCCCGAGGCCGCCGCTTACGATGCATTCCGGCTGCATGTTGCCGGCCGCGGCGAACGGCACGCCTTCCTTGGTAGCACCAACCTGATAGCGTTTGACGAAGCGCGGGCGGTCCTTCTGCTTCGTCTCGTATGCATAAACGAAACGATTGTCGTGAAGGAGCTTTACCAAAAGGCGGTGAACTTCGCCCGACTGTTCGTCGCTGCGATCGAGCGAAAGAATGTTGTCCTTTAGCTTTCCGGTGTAAACCTGTCGCTCCTTGCCGGATGTAAGCGCCGTGAACTGATATTCATCCTTCGCCGGCAAGTAGCGCAGCTCACCCCCATCGAAGTACTTGCCTTTCTCGACAACGAACTTGAGCCAGGCGTCGTTTCCCTTGAACTGCCATTCCCAGTTGAGTTTTTCGGTCCAGAAGCCGCGCTGCTTTTCTTCTCGGGAACCTTCCGGCGTGCCGGTCGCGCGCCAAGTCCCGATCAGGTCGTTGAAAGCCTGCAGGGCTTCCTTCGGAGTCTTCTCCGCGGCCGTGCACGTCGAACTAAGGATGATCGAAACGACAAGCGCTGTGCGCATGACTCACTCCATATGTTGTCGCCATCATATCCGACGCCGCGCCGACTGTGAACTCTCGTTACGCCGCTTGCGGCTTAGCGCCCCAATAATCTCGCGTCTCGAGGTCCACTTGGGTATGATCATGGCATGATGTGGATTCTGTTTTCGTTCCTATGCGTTCTGCCGATCGATTCGCCGCGCTATGAGTACCGCAAACATCACGATCCGGACGGCACCGGCAAGTTCTACATGGGGCGAGAGATCGCCCAAGTCATGGGCCACCTTGCGGCTGACTGGCTGGAACGGCCCGAACGCGAACAAGAAGAAAAGCCGGCAAAAGTAATCGAGGCTCTTAAGCTCAAGCCCGGCGACGTTGTCGCCGACATTGGCGCCGGCAGCGGCTACTACGCGTTTCGCCTGGCGGAAAAGGTCGGTCCTACCGGCAAAGTCCTTGCCTCGGACATCCAGCCGGAGATGCTCGCCATCATCCGCAAACGAATGAAAGACCGCAACATAAAGAACATTGAGATGGCGCGTGGTACGGTGAGTGATCCCAAGCTGCCAACAGAGTCGGTCGACTTAATCCTCATGGTTGATGTCTATCACGAGTTTTCCCATCCGTGGGAAATGACGACGGCAATGGTGCGTGCCCTGAAACCGGGCGGAAGAATGGTCTTCGTCGAGTTCCGATTGGAAGACGCCAATGTGCCCATCAAGCTCGTTCACAAGATGAGCGAAAAACAGGTATTGAAAGAGATGGAACCGCACCCGCTACGATGGGTCGGCACTGTCAATACGCTGCCGTGGCAGCATATCGTCATCTTCGAAAAGGAAAAAGTAAAAAGGCAAAAGTAAAAAGGCAGAACTCTTTTGCCTTTTTACTTTTTACTTTTTACTTTTGCCTTTTTACTTTATTCCGCCCGCTTTACCATCGTGATCGCCGTGCCGTCCTCGTTGTACGACACGTGGTCCATGAACGTGTTGATGAGCAGCAAACCGCGGCCGCTTACTTTTTCCAAGTTGGCAGACGCCGTCGCATCGGCGAGTGTGTCGGGATCGAATCCCCTGCCCTCGTCACGCACCGTATATTCCGCCTGTCGCCTGGTCAGCGTTGCGGTCACGTGAATCCGCCGACTGCGGTAAGGTTCCTGTTTGCCACGCTCTTCCACTGTTTGCTGAAAATGTCGTTCGTTCTGTTCACGCAAATCGGCGTTGATTTCCAGATTGCCATGATGCATCGAATTGATCATCGCTTCACGCAACGCAACACTTACTCGAATGAGAGTCGTCGGGTCGGAAAACTTCATCCGGGTTAGCTGTTCCTCCAAATGACCGATGAACGGCGGAATGACCGATTCGTCGTTTGGAAGGACATATTGGGTCTCTGAACGTGTCTGAAACTCGACAATGCGTTGGTGTTGTCGATCCGCACGTGCGACAGCGAGGATGTTGCCGAGTGTCGGAATCATGTCCTGTGCGAGATACCGCTTCGGTACGTAGCTCGTCGCGCCTTTTTGGAGTGCTAGGGCGGCGGTTTCTTCACTGCCGTACGCCGTCATCAGCACCACCGGTAATCCCGGGTGGTCGCGATAAACCGCCTCGACCAGTTGAAGCCCGTTCATTTCGGGCATTTCCAGATCGGTTACGACGATGTCGGGGACTTGCCGGTTGATGGCGGCAACCGCCTCGGCGCCGTTCGAAGCAAGCTCCACGGAGAACCCGGCATCCTCCAACATGAATTGCAACTGTTGGGCTTGCGTCGCGCTGTCCTCGGCAATGAGCACGCGTGGCATGTCGGGTCTCCATCTAGGAAAAAGAGAAAGGAATAAGTGCGGAGACGAAAGCGTGCCACCTAGTCCTGTTTCCCTTCCTCGCATTCTACTTCCTGACAAGGAGCGCGTCTGCCGGATAGCCGGAAGGCGTCGTCGCTGCTAGCTTGACTGAGCCCGCTGGTAGACCATTTGAAATCGAGAACGGAGGACGAAATTCCTATGCCACGCGCCATCTGGAACAACGCCGTCATCGCCGAGAGCGAGAAGACCGAAACGGTCGAAGGCAATCATTATTTTCCGCCGAATACCATCAAGCCCGAGCATTTTCGCGAAAGCCAAACGCACACTATGTGCGGTTGGAAGGGCACGGCGAGTTATTACGATGTCGTTGTCGGTGACGACGTGAATCGTGACGCGGCGTGGTATTATCCGACGCCGTTACCGGCCGCTGAACAGATTGCTGGATATGTCGCGTTTTGGAAAGGCGTCCGCATCGAACCGTGACGCCGTCATGCGTGGCGCGGGTTCCCGCCGGATTAGCATCTCTATTTCGGGTTCATAACCGGCCATCGCTTTTCGGTCGGCTACGAGCGTGAAGGCAACGACTTTCTTTGTTGGCGCCCCGGCAAAAAAGTCGAGCACGTCGGCGTTATCGAGTAATAGAGGGTTGAAAAGAAAACCCGCTCTACCCAACGCGGGAAGGTACCGGAACGTGTGCGTTTCTCCATCCGAAGTTCGAATCCGAATGGAAAGCGGACACGGTTTGTAAAAGGCCGAGCGCAATTTCTCTTGCAACGTCGGACGCACATCCAACGAAACACGAATCGGAGATTCGTCGTTACCGTGGAATTCCACTTCCTGATTCCATGTGATTGTCTGCTTGTCAACGTCGCTGACTCTTGTCTGACCGGTTTCTGCAGTAGGTTCGCTCCGCTTAAGTAATAGGAATCCACGCTCCGCGAGCACCGGCTCGTATCGTGCCAACACTTCAAGAACGGCCTGCCCATCGTCAAGCAAGGGATGCCGATTGTCAATCGTTTCGAGCTTGAAGAGCACATATCGCGGGGCTTCGGGTGATGTGAAAAACTCCGCGTTCAGCCGTCCCAGTTCCGGCGTGTAAGCGCTATAGCCCTGAAACACCGGACGCGGTTGCCAGTTTAGCTTGTTAAGCAACAAGGTTCCTTGGGCGAACGAAACCACATCTATGGAGTCCCTCTGAACTATGCTCTTGATTCGCGCTAGCTCGTTGGTGCTTGCGCGATAGGCGAACTCTCGATCCAGCCGGCGTTTCAGTCGCGCTGGTGAACGCACTACGTCAAGTTTTGCTTGAAAGCTCTGCCGAGCTTTCGACACTATTTGCCGGGGGTCAAACTCTCGTAAGCCCGTCAAAACGATTCCAGTCGCGCAGAGAAAGTAAATCCCCCCGAGCAGCAGCGTGCGAGGAGGCGCATGCCAGCGGCAATCCGGGAATGCAGAAAGGACCAGGAACGGGAACCAAACCGCGGTACTGAAGAAAATCAACACATGACCGGCATCTTGGCGGACAAAACCCGCTTTCCACTGAAAGAACATGGCGAGACCGAGAACGATGACAGGAGCGCAAGCGACAGACGATCGCAGGATGACGCCAATCAGACATGCGGCGATCAGGACCAGCACCGTGATTGCGAGACGTAATTCATCGCGACTCCCGGGGGTAGCCATCGCTTCGTTGTAACCAGTGGCGACTTCGACTGAACGGACGATGTACTCCGTTGCATTTCCAAGTCCCTGGCCAAGCCCGATCCAAGTACTGCCCCACGCGATGACAAAGGTTGAAAGAAACAGCAACGCGGAGCGCCACTTACCTGAAGCGAAATAGACAAGCGCGACCACCGCGATCGCCGGGAGGATGAACGAAAAGAGCGTAAACTTCGTCAACGAGAGCACAGCCAGTAGTGTCGACCGGTACATAAGGACGCCGGATGACGGCGGTCGTGAGGGATCGAGAAGAAGCAGAATCTGGATGAGTGTCACGAGCACGTAGAGTGCGGACCAGCTGTAGACGAGCCAATGTCCGAATACGAGAAGCGTCACGGAGGCCGCAAGGCGGGCGCCGTTGCCAGGCAGAGACTTGATTAGCTCGACAAACGTCAGGGCGAACAGAAATTTGATTCCGAGTTCCCACGCGAACTTGTGCCAGAACAACTCCGGATCGTGCGCGGTGACCATGAAGAAGCCAAGCGGTCCATAGGTGAAGACATAGTCGACACCAGCCTGGAGCTTGTGCTTGAAAAAGTGGCTATAAGCGTGTGCCCACGATTCGTCCGGACTTAGTCCGCCCGCCGCGTAGCAGGGAAAGTCGCAAAGCGTAATCCAGAAGATCAGAAGAAGGACGCAAGAAAGGAGTAACCAGCGCCTGGATTGTTGGGTGTTCGCGGACATAACGCGGGACGGCGTATATCCATCGGGCGCATGTCAGTCAACAGCTAAGGCGCAAGCGGCAACCCCGAATTGACATATTATGTGTACAGATGTATTGTATACATAAGTACATGTGAACTCAGGGAAAAACCATGCACGGTGCAACCAAGCGCCGGGGGCGTTGCCGACACTGCGGGCGATCCCCGGTCAATCGACCACGGGGCCTCTGTTGGACGTGCTATTACAGGCCTGCGGTACGTACGCAGTATCCGTCGGTAAGTAAGTTCGGCCGGCGCGGAATCGACGATTTCTGTGGCCGGGGGACCATGCCGGCCGAGCCGACCGGTGCTCCACCTGGCACGCCGGAAAAGGTGGCGGTGCTGGAAATGCGGGCACGCCAACGACAGGCGTTATGGCACCCGAAAGATGCGCCGATGGATTCGTGAGGCCGCTTGCGGCTTAGCGGGTCTTATTCCCCAAACTTGGCGCCGGTGTCCGACAAACCTGCGGACGCAGTGCTTACCTGGCGAATGCGCTTCTCGGCGACCTCGCGGAGCAGAAGTTCAACGACTTCCGCGACAGGTTTTGCGCCGAGGTCACCATCGACGCGATCCCTGACTGAAACGGTTCCCGCCAGCTGCTCCTTTTCTCCAACCACCAACATGTAAGGTGTCTTTTCGAGCTGGGCGTCGCGTATTTTCGAGCCGATCTTGTCGGGCCGATAGTCGCCATGCACACGAAAGCCGCGATCCCGGAACGTCCGCTCGACGTTTCGCGCGTAATCCGCCACCTTGTCGCTGACCGACAAGACTCGAACCTGTTCAGGAGCCAACCAGAGCGGAAACGCACCGGCGAAATGCTCGATGAGAATGCCTACGAATCGCTCCATGGAACCGAACGGGGCCCGATGGATCATGATCGGTCGGTGAGGGCGATTGTCGGAACCTATATATTCCAGCTCGAATCGCTTGGGCAGGTTATAGTCGAGCTGCACGGTGCCCAGTTGCCACTCCCGGCCGATGCAATCTCGCACCACAAAGTCGGTCTTTGGCCCGTAGAATGCCGCTTCACCTTTTTCTTCCGTGTAGTTCATTCCCAGGTTTTTCACGATGTCGACCAGAATCGCTTCAGCCGCTGTCCAATCTTCGTCGCTGCCGACGTACTTGTCGCTTGATGGATCACGCTTTCCGACCCGGACGCGGTAGTCGTTTAGCCCGAGGCTGCTCAAAACGAACAACACCAGTTCGATGTTCGAGTGCATCTCGCTTTCGATTTGGTCGGCAGTAACAAACAAATGCGCATCGTCCTGGGTGAATCCACGAACCCGAGTCAGCCCGGAAAGCTCGCCGGTCTGTTCAAAGCGGTAGACGGTGCCGAACTCCGCCAGGCGCACCGGCAAATCGCGGTAACTCCGTGGTTCGGCCTTGTAGATTTGAATGTGGTGCGGGCAATTCATGGGCCTGAGCAGATAACCTTCGCTCTGCTTTAGCCAGTTCTCGAGCAGGACAATCTTGTCGGAAGAATTAGCAGCGGCATCGTAGGATTCCCATGTTTCGTCCAAGTCGATAGTCGCCGCAAACAACTCGCTTTTCGCTTCACGCACGAGGGCCAGGAACGACTTTTCGAGCGCAGGTGTTAGTTGTTTCGACTCCAGTAAGTGCAGCCAGGTGTCGACGGCCTGTCCAAGCGGATGTAGAAACAGCGGCGGGTACTGTGAATCGCGGTAGTATGGAAAATGGCCGCTAGTCCGATAGAGCTCCAATCGTCCAATCTGTGGCGAATAGACCGGCTGGTAGCCGCGTTTCAACAGCTCATCTCGGATGAAGCTCTCCAAAATACCGCGAACGGTAGCGCCTTTCGGCATCCACAGAATAAGCCCGCTACCAACAGCCTGGCTGATGGTGAACAACTTGAGTTGCTTACCCAGCACCCGGTGGTCACGTTTCTTGGCCTCTTCCATCTGGGTGAGATAGGCGTCCAGGTCTTTCTGATGGAAAAACGCGGTGCCGTATAGGCGTTGCAGTTGCTTACGGTTGGCGTCGTTCTTCCAATAGGCGCCGGCGATGGACAGGAGCTTAAACGCACCGATCTTACCGGCGTGCGGGATATGCGGGCCACGGCACAGGTCGATGAACTCACCCTGGCGATAGAAACTGAGAGTCGGGAACTTGCTTAATTCTCCATCGATGTGCTCAACTTTCAAAGCCTGTTTCAAGTCGGCACATAGTTTTTTTGCTTCGGAAGTGGGGCGTTCAAAACGCTCGAAGGGCTCGGCATCTTGGATGATCTTTGCCATCTCGGCCTCGATTCGCGGAAAATCGTCTTCGCGAATCGGCGTTGGAGAATCGATGTCGTAATAAAATCCATTTTCGATGGTCGGACCAAACGCCAGCTGCACGCCAGGGAATAGCCGCATAACCGCCCGAGCCATCACATGGGCGCTGCTGTGGCGGAGTACGTCCAGTGCTTCGCGATCCTTCTCTGTGAGAATCTGAAATTCCAGTTCGCCGTTGACGGGTAGCTCGCGGTGGAAATCGTGAATGACGCCGTTTACTTTCGCGGCGATGGCGGCTTGGGCGAGCCGCTTCCCGATGCTCTCGGCCACGTCGCGCGGACTGGAGCCTTCCGGAAAGGATTTGACTGAGCCGTCGGGGAGGCGGACTTTAAGCATAAGGCATGGCCTCAGTTATCCACCACAAAGACAAAAAGGACACAAAGAAGTTCGTTTCTTCTCTGCGTCCTTTGTGACTATTGAGTCGAACGGTTATTCACCAACGAACGGTAGCAGCCCCATATACCGTGCTCGTTTGACTGCATCCTTGACCGCCCGCTGGAAGGCTGCACAGGTTCCACTCCGTTTCCGGCTAAAAAGCTTGCCTTGGCTCGTGCAAAGTTTTTTCAGCCCCTGAACATCCTTGTAGTCGACAAACGCCGGCCGCGGACAACCTTCCTTCGTGCAGAATCGACAACGGTTTTTCCGACCTGTCCCTTGCTTCTTTCGCACCATGAATATGTTCGCCCTTGTGAGTTAACGCCAATCGCAACTGCTGAGAGAGTGTCAAAGTAGCGAGCTTCAAGGCTTCCGTCAACGGCGAGACCGACGTGCGGCCGATAACTCCAGCCGTTCAATCGGTTAACGGCTAAGATCGCAGTATGTTAGAAAACGTCGTTCTCGATCGCGAAGAGTACATCGAGCAAGCGTATTTTTTCCGCGTGCTTCGGGAGCGCATGGTTAGCCAGTTCGCCACGCAAGAGATCCTGGACCGAGTCCACGAAGAAATCCTGGCCACGACCCGCCTTCCACTCGCCATTCAGTTCTTGGCAACGGAGCTCAAGCATACCGGATTGCTGTCATCGGGCTTCGCGCGGCTAGCTCACTACTTTACGCCGTTTCAGGCATTTGTGATTCGGCAGAGCGAGGAGGGCCGGCAGCGCCTTAGTGCCGAAACCGCGTTTCTGATTCTTGAGCGTGAGGCCACCTACCGTGCGGATAAGCCGACGACGCAAGGGCTCTTCGTGTACCAATTCGAAGCCATCAGCCGGAATCGACTCGGATACGACGACGGGCTGGAGTGCATGGCCGCCGATTCGTTCTACGACTGGCCCTGGCGTGAGTATCTGGACATGGTTCGTCGGAAAGTCGGCGCTGTCGACTTTCCGGAACTCATCTACGTTCGTTCCGCGTTGTATGTCTCCGAGCAACGCCGCAACGATCCGGACTATGAGCCGCCTGTAACCCCGCTATTCGGCGAAAAGGAAGGGAAAATTGCACGGGCAAGCATCGGTCGCGATCCACTTTACCTGTTTGCGGCGCTCCAACGGCAGCTTGGCTACCCGGAAGTTCCACGACCAAAGCCAAAAGACGATTTGAACGCCAAGCTTGACGCCATGCAAGTGCGGTTCCGGGTGCTGGAAGCCCGAATCAAACTGGTTGAAGGCGAGTTGCGAGGTCAGCTGGATATTAGCCAACTGGGCCAGCCTGAATTGCTAAAAGACGCACCCGAGGAAGAAATCTGAGGTCCGCAACGGCCTAGGCCGAGGGCCGGTAGCATCGAAAGGCGCACAGCACTTCGTATAAATCGCTGGTGATCGAGACTTCGTCGTCCAGAAAATCTTGCAGCCAGACATAGTTGTTGCGCTGTGCCAACGCCACGAGAGGCAACAGGTCGCCCAATCGAACGTGCACGTCGGCAGGAACCGATTTCGATCGGGGCGTGTCGTCCGTTTCGGAGAAGACACGAAGTTGGACTGCCATAGGTGGTCCTTCCTGAACGGATATTCCGTCCTTTCCTATATCGGCCCACCCCGCGTAAAGACTTCGCGATTTCCGGCAACTTGACGAGATTTTCCCCCGACATGAGGCAATTGGAGCTTCCGGCCGCGCGGTATAATTCACCTGCTATGCCGATTCAAATTGCCATCTTGGGCGACGGCGCGTGGGGCACGGCCATCGCCATCCATCTGGCCCTATCGCCCGAGCACCGCGTGTTTCTTTGGAGTGCTCGGGAAGAGAATGCACGAATCTTGCGCGAACGCCGTGAGAACGTCCGTCTTCTCCCAGGCGTGCCGATCCCGGCCAGCATTGAGCTTACAACCGATATACATCGCGCAAATGGCTTCGATCTATGGGTGATGGCGATACCCACCGTGTACCTGCGCGAAACTCTCCAAAGAGTCGCCGGCGATTTGCATGGAAACACGCCCGTCTTGAGTCTGGCGAAAGGGCTCGAAAATGAGACGTTTCGTCGTCCCAGCGAAATCGTGACGGAAGTGCTGGGCCAGCGCCCTGTTGCCGTCCTCAGCGGCCCAAGCCACGCTGAGGAAGTGAGTCGCGGCTTGCCAACGACATTGGTCGCCGCGAGCGAAAACTTCGAACTCGCTCGATGGGTGCAACACCACTTCAGCACGGATCGGTTTCGCGTCTACACTAACCAGGATGTGATTGGTGTCGAACTCGCCGGTGCGCTGAAAAACATCGTCGGCATCGCGGCAGGCATCAACGACGGACTCGGGCTCGGCGATAACGCGAAGTCTGCACTGATTACACGTGGCCTCGTGGAGATGGCCCGATTCGGCATCGCCCTCGGCGCCGAGCATCAGACATTCTTCGGCCTGGCGGGACTCGGTGATCTCATCACCACCTGCGTGAGCCGCCATGGGCGAAACCGACGGGTCGGCGAACGACTCGGCGCCGGTGAACGCGTGCCTGATATTCTGTCCGGAATGCAGATGGTGGCTGAGGGTGTTAACACCACACGCAGCGCCTATGAGAAATCGGAAAAAATGGGAATTGCAATGCCCATCACCGCCGAAGTATATCGCGTCCTCTACGATAATAAGCACCCACGTACGGCTGTGTCCGACTTGATGTTGCGGGAACCGACGAGTGAGCGAGTAATTTGAACAGAGATTTCTGAGGACGGGACTGGTTTCTCGTATCATGAACTCCAGTTCATTGTCCAAGGAGCGCTTAAGGAGGCTGCTTACATGCTTGATTCGGCTTTGAAGGAATCTGCGGCAGTTTGCCGTGCACTGGCCACGGGTCGGCAATCGCTGATCCTGCAGAAAGCCGACACGAACTCCACCTGGGAGTTTGGGCAGGGACCGACGCGCTTTTGGCTATGGCCCACATATGACAGCGCCGGCGTCCCCGCAACCAAACCGGAGGCGGCCAACTTGGAAAAGGAAGCCGCGGCACAGCGAACCGTGGCCGGAACAGTGCGTCTCACCCATTTCGCCGATGTGGCCGGCGTTTATCATGTGCAGGACGAAGCAGCAGTCTCCGCGATTTCGGCGCTCCACATTTGGACGGACAATGCCACACGGGAGATGTTTCGGCAACCTCCTCCAGGCCTCATTGTGGTTCCGGTCCGGGTTTATGGCGCTGCCATACCCGTGGAACTCTCCGAAAAGGCGGGTTCAGTGGCTTACGATCAGTGGACCTTTCTCGATCGACCACTCGAAACCTTAATCGCGGAGCCGGTCCTCGGCACGGAACAGTTCCGCGAAATCGTTCGCAAACTGGACGCCATCCTGAAGCCCACAGCGATGGCGTGATACCGACTTGCCAATTCCTGCCAAGCGGTTATGATTGCGAAAACATGGTGGGTGTAGCTCAGTTGGTTAGAGCGTCAGACTGTGGCTCTGAAAGTCGGGGGTTCGAGTCCCCTCACCCACCCTTGCATTTTCCCCTTCACGTCTAGCAAAATCCCCGGTATTTACAGCGTTTCCGCAACTTCCGTCTGAATCGTCGCCCGTCCCAACAACGTCCCGTTTATCACCACTTTGTCCCATTCTTATGTCAGGGCGCGTACAGGGCGCAATAGATTTGCTATCCAGTTTGTCTGTTATCCTGCCATCGGTTCCCGTAGCTCGCATTCGCTTCTCGTTATCTGTCGGATCCATCAGCGTCGGGAAACTTTCAAGCGCCGACGCCTGGTCGTATAGGCCGACGTGCGTGTACACGTTCATCGTCAAGTCGATAGAAGAATGTCGCGCCAAACTTTGGGCCATCCGCGGCGCCACACCGCTCTTGCTCAACATCGTGATATAGGTGTGCCTGAGTGCGTGGAAGTCGATTGTCCCCGCGTCCGTCGTTTGAAGTATCCCCGCGGCTTCCAAGTCGGCCGCAATCATCTTGTATGCCCGCGCGTGCCATGTTCCCGGCCAAATACGAACATCTGTTCGTTTTTGTGCCAGGAAGTCGCCTAGGACGTTCGCCAATGCGTCGGGAATCGGTTGGTTGACTTCCTTCCTGTCCTTCGTGTACGCCGCCTGGACGTTCACCACGGGCGGTTCAGTATCGAGCGAGAACGAAGCCGTCGTCAAGCTCGCCAGCTCCCCTGCCCTGAGTCCGGTTTGCAGTGCGACTGCGTACAGGAAGAATCGATCCTCACCCGTCAGTCCGCGGAATTCCCGCTTGCTTGCCTTTGCCGCGGCTAACAGGCCCCTCGCTTGATCGGCGGATAGGTCGCGTCGCCGCCGACGGATGTCAGTATCCTCATCCAGCTTGGATAGGTACACCATCGGATCGGTCGCCGTCCGCCGGTCCCGCACGAGCCAACGGCAGAAACCCTTCACCGATGTCAGGTAGTGGTTCGATGTGGCGATGCTGAACGCCGCCCGACGTTGATCGGCAAGCCACGTCGCCACCCGGCCCGCGTCCAGCTCTCGAATGAATTGAGCATGAATTCCGCTGAACACCGCCTTGCAATGGGCAATCGCTTGTGAGATGTGCCGCGGATTGTTGTTCTTCGCTTCCAAGTGCCGTTGATAGTCGCTTAGGTGATCGGTGAGTAAGCGCTTGCGGTGTTGCTCATAGGACGGCAATCCAACGCTGGCCAAGCTCGCATCGGTGATTAGCTTGGCGAGCATTTGTTGCGCGGCCGTCTTGTCCGAACAGAGCCGCACACGCTTCCATTGCCCGTCAATCTCGCGATAGCGCCCGTGGTATATGGGTGACGTGGAAGTGAACGCCACGGCGCCGGGTGTGTTCTTATCAACCCGTTTTCCTTCGGGTGTGCGGCATCCGCCGTCGGGTAGTTTGTACGTCGTGGATTTCGGTCGAAAGATAGTAGCCATCGGTGCGCCTTCCTAGTTGTTGATTCACCGCTCGCGTTATTTACCCTTCACTTTCTTCGGTTCATCCGTCCGCAGCCTTAGCCGTAGCGTCCGGCAAATCTTGTCAATGGCTTGGATGTTCAGCCCGCGCGTACCGTCCATGAATCGGTACAACTGCGCGGTGTTCATGTCACACTGCCGGCTGAGTTTCGCAATCGAAACGCCGCTGCCCCGAATCGCCTCTTTCAAATCCCGGATCAAATCAAACTCCTTTTCGTCTTCAGTCGTCCGTGTGGCCATGTAGTGTTCCAGCTGCAAATCAGGGCATTTCCGCCCATGTGTCAGCCGGCATTGTACAAATGGCACTCCGAACGAAATCCAAGAATTTAGTTGACACCCGCCTATCGGGGATTATATTCAGCCTATGCCAACTGGACAAGTACACGGGGAATATGCCGCGTGGCATATATGCGGGAAATGAAACAGGCCGCCGGCATGGTGCTCCGGCGGCCCGCGGTCGGTCTATCGTTCTTAACCCCGACCGGCTTCGAGTGTAACGCAACCCAACGTCAACGCAAGGAAAATCATGGAAGCCGCACACATAGCCGAGATGTTTCCCGAACCGGAACCCGTCACGGTCGAGGAAATCGCCCACGAGTATCTACGGCTCGGCTGTGAGAACTGCAACGAACGCACGATGGAACTAAAGCGGCATCATTTGAACGTGTTCCGTAGAGCCTTCGGACGCCGTGCCGTTGCCGATATCAAACCGCTCGAAATCATCGCCTTTCTCAAAACGAATCCACGCTGGCACGCCTGGCACGTCCGCAGCGTTTTGGCCAACATCAAGGCGATGTTCAATTGGGCGGTCTCTATGGAGCTGATTCCGAAGCATCCTGCCCGCCACATTAAGAAACCGCCCGGCAGTCGCCGTCGTTCCGCCACTGCGGACGAAGTGCAAGCGATGATGCGAAACGCGCCGGCCCCGTTGCGGCAATTCCTGTTGATGCTCCAGCGTACGGGGATGCGGTTCAGCGAAGTCGCCGGCCTAAAATGGGGAGCGGTGGATTTCCCGAATCGGCTCATCATCCTTACTCACCACAAGACAAAGCGTGTCACGCTGAAGGATCGCACCGTGCCACTTACCCGCGTCACGGAGAAGCTGCTTCGCTACCTCTGGCGAAACTGCCCGATGGGCATGGCGGAACGGTTGCGAGAATTCTGCCGGACACCACGATCAGCCGATGAAGTCCACGCACTGCTTGCCCCGCACAGCATCCGTGAAATTGCGGTTAAGGTCGCCTTGAGGCTGGCCGGTATTGAGGTCCGGCGGAACGATGCGGCGAAGAATTCTTGGCTCTATACGGTCAGTGGCACGCCGCCTGTTCCGGGCCGCTGGGTCTATGAAATCTCAAAGAGGAAGCGGCAGACGGAAGATGCCGGTCGGTATTTTGATTACGTCTTTCGGGGGTTTCAGAATCAGCCGTGGAAACGGGAGAGTGTCCACCGCTGGCTGAATGACTTTCGCCGCCGCGGTATCATCCCGTTCGATTGTCATTTACACGGGATTCGCCATCTATTCGTTTCGACGGCGATTGAACGCGGTGTACCGACTCGCCTAGTTGCCGCTCTTGTCGGCCACTCAGATATCCGCACCACTGAAATCTACACGCACGTGGACGAGAACACGCCGCTGTTGAGGCAGGCGATGGAGAAAGCCTCATTGCGGGCGCCGGTGTCGAAACACCCCAGGATTCGCCGTCGTGCCGCCATCGTCGGAACCGTCAACGGAGGATGTGTCAATGGACACGCTTCAACTCGATAGCCCACTGGCTCAACTGGAATCCATACTCGCGACGTACCCACACCTTGCCGCACTACTGCGGCCCGGCGATCCGCGGGACAGTCGCACCGTGTCTGAAATTGTCCGCCTCTACCTCGAACACGCCCCGGACGAACTTAGCCCCGCGTCACTCACGAATCGCAAACAAGAGATGGCGCGATTCGTCGCCGCCTTTGGTGAACGCTTCGTAACCGACGTGACACCGTTGGAAATCAAGCGCTGGATATTTTCCCAGAAGTCCTGGCGTTCACCGCACACACGACAAAGAGCCAGCGGAGGGATTCAGCGAATCTTTAATTGGGCCTTCCAACAACGGCTTGTCCGTGAGAACCACGTACGCGGCGTCAAGCTCGGCGAGTCCAACAAACCCCGCGGCCGTGATATGCAACCCGCCGAATTCCAAGCCATCCTACGCCATTCTAATGCCGGCTTTCGCCGCTTCATGGTTGCGTTGAAGTTCACAGGCGCACGTCCCGGCGAATTAGCCAAGCTGCGGTGGTCCCACATCGACTGGAACAAGTCAGTCGCCGTCTTGCATGAGCACAAGACAGCCAGAAAAACGGGTCGCCCGCGGTTGCTCATCCTGGTCCCGCAGGTGATGAAGCTACTGGCCTTCATCCGAAGCCGGCAGAGCAAGCGGTGTACGACGGAGTTCTACCGCCTGTTGAGCGAAGCGCCGGGCCGACGGCTGTACACGTGGGACGTATCGAAGCGCCTGCACCGCCGACTCGGCTTCACCTACGAACAAATCAAAGCGGCTCGGCTGCGTATCGGTGCGATCCGTCGCCGGCACAAGGGCGCTCAGTTCGTCTACGAATTGCCGCCCGGCAAATTCATCGACGATGATGATGGGTTTGTCTTTCTGACGCAACGGTGTCAACTCCCGTGGAACAAGATGTCATGGGGTGTCGAGTTTCGCCGCGTTCGCCAACGCGCTGGCCTGCCCAAGGATTGCAAAGTCTATGGCACTCGCCACGGCTGGATTACGCAGGCGGTCAAGCGCAACGTGAATCCTAAAGTCATCGCAGAACTTGTCGGTCACACGACCACGAAGATGATCGACACCGTGTACACGCACTTGGAAAACGATACCGCATTCCTGCATGAAGCTGCACGCAACGTAAACGGACGATAGGAGGCAGCGTCGCAAACTTCCGCCCCGTCCACGAAATGGAGTAACGCCATGTCTCTAATCGAAATGTTCCCAACCACACCGCACGGAAATCCGATCAACATCGAACCGCTGATGGGTGAAATCTGGCAGGTCTTAGAACGATGTTGGGAACACCAGAAGTCGCACGACATGAACGACTGTGAATGCCTGTTCTGTGAAGAGAGTCGCGGTGTCGAATATGTGTTGCTTCGTGCTCACACCGCTCTTGAATGTGCCGTATACCCGTGCCCTGCCTTAGCCAGACACCGGGCGAAACTGGCCTGCGAATCGGGCGATGAAGACGAAGCCGAACACCACGAGCAAGATGCCATCGCGATGGAACGGGAAGCGGAACCCGCGCCCGAGCCGTTCTATGTTGAGTCGTGAGACGGAAAACAAAGCGGGCCGGGAGCTTGGGCGTCTCCCGGCCCCTATCGTCTGGAGTTATCAGGGTGAGTCGGAAACGGCACAGCGAACCGCCAGAAAGAAATTCACAATGAAACCAATCACCCAGCCCGGCACCGCCTACGATCTGCAACAACGCACCGCCGCCCGTCGGCCATCCGAATCGCCGCGGGTATACTCACCGTTCCAGTGGGGCTTCTATGTAACGCTGGGTGTTGCCGTGGCGTCGTTTCTCGTGGGCATCGTGCTATTCGTCGCGAAGCTAATCGTCGGTGTGCCGGTTTGATTTCAGACAGCCCACGGGTCGCTTTAGTCCATCCGGACGCGGCACAAGCGATCCTGGAACGATTCGGAAAGCTACTCAAGCCGCAAGGTCGCTCTGACCGATAAACTCTACGCATGAGGTTCCACGAGAATACCCCGACGGGAAGTCGGGGTGTTTTCGTTTAACCCCCCATCTTCGCGATACCCATACGCGGCAACCTGTCCCGCAACGTCCTGGCGATATCGGTCAGTTCACCAACTTCGCGGTCATGCTTTTCTTTAATCTGCTTCAACACTTCCTCGACGCGTGCCTGCGGATTGGTCGCCGTACCACCGTGCCCCCCGATTGCCGCCTGTTCCGTCTGCGCCCTGAAGCTTCCTTCGGCCGCGCTGCCACGCTCTAAGAGTGGCGCGGTTTTCGTGAAGTCCGCGGCTACCTTCTGCGGTAGTGACTGTTCTAAATCGAGAAAGGTTTTCGCTAGTGCGCGGTCGAACGTATCGCCGCTAAGGGCGCCGAATAGTTTTTGCTGTTGTAAGTCCGCGATGCTCTTCTGAAATTGTTCCAGTGGTGTTCGCGTCCCCGCAGACGTTTGCAGGCCAGCTGCCTTGATTTCCTTCGTGAAGTCCTTTGCGTTCCTAACCCAGCCGTCCAGAAACGTCTTCCCTTTGCCGAGCCATTCGGTTGCCGATTTGATGGCCTCGCCAAAATCGTATTGCTCCATTTCCGCGGCGCACTGTTGGTAACCCTCAATCGTTCCTTGGTCCATGTAGAAGTTAGACATGCCGAGATATGGATTCCAGTTCGGATCGTAGTTCCGTGGTCGCTTCGCCTTGCTTGCTTTTTCTGCTTCAAACGAAGGCTTGTACATTGCCTCCGCATTGTCATACAGGGCATACATCGGCCCTTCCGTGAGCGCCCGAGCGGCATGGCCCCGGACGTTGAACCATAGATTCTCCAAAATGGTAAACGCCCTTTTCGTCTTGGCAAACTTCTCTGGGTCCATGCCCATGAATTTATTGAACCCGCTGTCCCCTTCCGCGAGCTTATCGAGCACCGCCGACACCTCGACGCCCGTCTTGCCGAACGCCGCGAACTCGATGGTGAACTTTTCAAGTGGTCCGTGAGCTGCATCCCACGCTTTTGCGATCTTTCCAAGATTTCCAGCCAGGTCGTCACGGGGATTGATTCCCGATAATCCAGCCGCCGCAAACTTGGCAACCGTTGACGCATCACCGCTCGCCAGCTCCGCCATCGACTTGCGGAGTTTCTTCAATGCTTCGGTAACCAACCCCGTGTCTTCAGCATCCAAGGCCCCGACGAGATTCATGAACGATTTGACATTCACACCGGCGCGCGTCGCGTTGTCGGCGATGTTGTCGAATTCTTCCACGATGCTCTTTAAGTTGCTCACAATCATTCCGATGCCGATGGTCGGAAGTGCGAGCTTGAGAGTTTTAGCCATCGTGCTCGCCCACGATTGTGCATGACGAGCCGACTGGTCAAGCGTGGCCTTGAACCCGAGCGCATCAGCCGTCACCGAAACGGCGAGCTTTGCGATATTAGACATTTAGCTAGCCTTCCTTGGATCATGAAAACTACCGCCCAGCATCGCCGTCGTTCGGACCGCCACTTGCACGGCTTCCTCGACGGTCTGTTGCTTCGGCGGTTCCGGCGCTTCAAATTTCGGAATGTAATCGGCTGCCGACTTATCCTTGACGCCGCCCATCGTTCTGGCGATCCACCATGTATTGATGCCGTGCCGGGCATCCGCCCGCGTTTCGGCGTCCGGTTCAACGCGGTAGTAAAGCATCCAATCGAACAAGTCCGCGGATGTCATTTCGGCTAACATCTGCCGGACGTTTGCAATTCCAAGTGTTGCGGCCAAGCGGTGGGCGAATCTGCGCGTTGACCGCGATCTCAGTTTTTTTCAAGCTCGGCCACTTCGGCGTCCCGAAGGAAAACCTTGTTCAACTTTCGCGAAGCATCGAAGATGATATCCGCCGTCCGATGGTCGAGACGCTTGCCTAATTCGTCCGCGTCGCCCAGCGAACCGAATATCTTTTCCCCGTTGGCATCGCACGCGGTCGCTACCACGAGTCGAGCGCGAAGGTTTCGTAATTGCTCTCTTGTCTCTTGTCCGACCATTCCCGCCTCGATTGCATCGCGGTCCGCCGCGGACATCATGCGTACGTACACGCCGATATCGTCGCCCTTGTGCGGCAATGGCACCCAGACTTTTTGACTATCCGGTGTCATCATCTCTTCGCGAGTCAAAACCGTCTCAGCCATCTTTCAGATTCCTTTCCATCCATGTGGTAGTAATCACGGGTTGCGCCGCGGCGAACGTCGCCATCGCTTTCAAGTGTTCACCCGTCCGACTCAATTCGTTGACCAGCGCCGCGAACTCCGCGGACGCCTTTGCGTATGCGGCGTGTTGTTTGCCAACGCTCTCCATGTACTTCAGAATCTCACGCATTCGTTTGTCTCCCGATGCCCGACGGCTAGGCCGGAACAAAACCTAACCGCCGGGCGATTGAATCAAATGCCGGGCCGGCAACGAGCCGTGCCCGGCCGAAGGAACGGAGAAGTCACATCGCCGCCAACGCTTCGCGCTCGGCGGCCGTTAGCAAGCCGTGGCGCTCGAGGTAATCGCACTCTTCCTCTTGGAACGGACCAAAGCTGCGGCCGCCGTAGCACTGCGAGTGCAGAAACCCGAACGCGTTGCCACCGGTCAGTCCGCCCCCGTATGTCTCGCGCTCTAACTGTTCCCACTGTTTCAAGTCACCCGGATCATAGTCGCGGATGATAATGGGTCGCTCTTTCTTGTGTTCCAAAACCCAGCACGCGAATGGCCGGCGGCCCGGATTCTCTGCGATGTACTCCGCCGTCAATCGTTCCCCGTGCAACTCCCACGCACGAATGAACGCGTCGCGGTCGCCTTGGAATCCACCGGATGTCAGCATCGGGCAACCGTGCAATAGCTCATACCGATGATCGAATGTCAGTTCCGTAATGTCTTGTCTCCTGCGGTTGAGTCGCCGTCGTCTATTCGTTGGCATCGTTCGTTATCTCCCCGGCTGTCGGCCCGCTCTGTCGTTCACCGGTTCCAAATCTAATCCGAGCGCTCGTAATTGCCGCAGTCTCAACGACTTCATGTCTCGAACAACTAAGAACGCGGGATGCGGTTTCGGCTGGCCAAAACGATCCACAACACAAAGCCCGTCTTTATCGAGCTGCTTCTGCGCCTTGCGTTCAACGTCGCCGCTTTCGCAGTAGCTTTGCAAAACCATTAACGACGCGTCATCTAAGTCCCAACTCTCAACAACGCGCTGCCACTCTGTCTTCGCAACGGCGGACAAATGTTTCGGCGGTTTGGGTAGCGAACTTTTCATACGTTTCACTTCAATTGTTGCGCAATTTGTTGGCGGAACGGTTTTGAAAAACGCATTCTAGAAATATCGACCGCCCTCCCCCTTGCAGCACACATGTATGCATGTCACTCGCCCCGTGCTGTCTTCTGTCCATGATGCCGGACACAAAGCGACTGCCAGTTGTCTTGATCCCAGAACCGATCCTCATCACCACGATGCGGAACGATATGATCGACACACGTGGCCGGCACGATGCGCCCTTCCTTCTCGCACTCAACACACAACGGATGCTCTCGAAGGTAGGCTAAGCGTGCCTTGCCCCATCGCCATGTGTAGCCGCGCTGGTTACTATTCGCCCGCGTCTCGCGCGGCTTGAAGGTTGGTAGTCGTGCAGGTTGGTAGAGCCTTGGCTTTGTCGGCATCACTTGTCCCCATCGCAATACCCACTTATGCGTCTCAGTCGCCTCTCCAGTTCAGCCAGCGCCGACCGACACCGATGCCGCCCACGGAACCGCGGCGGGTTGCAATGCCGCCATTCGATGGCCAGCGTGAGTAGCTCGCGCCGTTGCGTGCGTTCGGCTTGTGCCGCGCGGAGTTCGTCGACCGTTTGCTTTTCCATTCGGAATCATCCTCAACCAACTCGGGGATAGAGAAGCGGCGGGCCGCGGTAACGGTTTCATTCGATGGCTTCACGTCGAACGTCACCGGCCGCCAACCCGTCGTTTCATCGTCGGGGTCTGTTAGCTTTTCGCTTCGTTTGGGTAACAAGAAATTGATCATGCCAACCCCTCCTCGCATGCCTGTTGGAACCTAATTGCCTGTATCAACTTCTCCCCTGTTGCCGAACGCTCGGCAAGCAATAACTCGGCACACGCGAGGATGTCCGGCTTGGCTCGGTCAATCAGATCAGCGGCATCGGCGACTGCCGTCTGCAATGCCGATGCCGGCAGTCGTGCGGTTAGGTTGTTGATCGTCTCGCGGTCACCATTAGACGCATGTGATTCCCACATGGATGCGTTGCCGTCGCAGAGCATGGCCTGTCCCATCGGCCCAGCTACAACGGCGGTTAACCACGCTTGGGGGTCCATATGCTCGCGGCCAGCCACGAGTACCTTACCGCTTCCATCGTCGGCAATCTCGGCACCGATCAATTCGAGTTCTTCGCAATCGGTGTAAGCGAAGCCGATGAAGTGGCCCCCCTCATGCACCGCCGCCCGGACTAGCTTCCGATCATAAGCCGGGAACAGCTCGGCGACCGGGCGCAGTTGATCGCGGATATACTGAGGCACCTTTTCAGGAAAACGGCGCAACAGCGTGGAGTAATGAACTCGATCACATTCGGTCAACATGGTTCGGACTCCGTTCCATAGGGGGAATTTAGTTTCCAACCGCGGGCAGTTCCCGCAGCGACCTCAATTCGGCGACCAAATCAGTAACCGGCTCGGTTCGTAGATCGCGAGCACGCTGGAGTGCGGAATTGATCGCCTCGACTCGCCCCCGGACACCGCGGACATACGCACCGCGTTCGGCTGCAACGGCGTCGTCATACTGCTTCTGAGATAAGTGCATCGGCTTCTCACGAATGCTCGGCGAATTTCTCAGCAATCGCCCGCATTCGACTTTTGCCGATTCAAGCTCACGAACAACGGCGTCGATCGACTCCGGCATCGGAAGATTCAAAAGGATCACTTCCTGCCGATTGAGCCATTGCATGAACTGAGTTTCGCGCCCGCCACACTCAGCCGACGCTCGGCTGTAGTCCGCTTGTGCTGATCGCAGATTTGCAAGCGCCCTCTCGACTCGGCCCGCCGCCTTTAGTTTCCGCTCCACAAGGGCCGGCATCACGTGGTCACGCTCGCCCCGCAGCCTCTTGATTTCTTCAAGCGCGACAGCCCGCTTGTTTTCGATGTCCGCCACATAACCGGCTCTAATCTGTTGTGCGGTCTCGGATCGGTCAAACCATGCAACAACGTCATTGATTCCAAATTTCACTACTTGCCCCCTTTCTCGGCGATCTTGCTTTGGATCGCCAAAGTGTGAACGCTAAGTTTCGACAGCCATTCCGTAAACAATTGCTTTGCCTGATTCACGTCGCGCTCGAATTGTTGCAGTTGAACCGCCCGCATCTCCGTCGGCAAACCGTCAATTGCCAACCGAAGCGCCGGAAGGATTCGCTCGTCCAGCTCGCACAACGCATGTTTCATTTCTGTGTTTCGATCCATTCCATTACTCCCCTGGAAATTACCTTCGTTCCACCGCCGGCAACATGCCGGCGAATCATCACCACGGGCGATAGTAGAGAATCAACTGTCCGTTTTTCGAGTTGCCCGCATTCGTCACGGCAATCGTCAGCGCATCGCAGACGACCGGGTGCAACGACTGCGCGAGCGGTGTGCCCGCGGCATCCAGCACGAGGAAGTACGCCTGTTCCGAATTCGACGTGTGCCGGTTCGCGAGAGTCGATTGACACGCGGCGAGTACGTCAACGCCTTCCTCATCGGTGACCGCAATGTCATAGTTTGCCGTCGGCGCGGCAGCGCCGGGATCTGTGACGCCTTTGATTAACGTCCCCACGAGTTTGCGCGTGGTGCCCGTGACAGCGCCCGTGGTGTCGTCCGAAGTCCAATCGACGATAACCTTGTGGATACCGCCGTATCGACCGTCGCCATCGTAGCCGCTGTCATAGCTGAACGTCATTGCACTTCCGGCCATCGTTTTTTAGTCCTTTCCATGCCGCACTTGTCTTTCTCTCACCTTTCCGCAGTCGCCGTCCCTGGCGTTTGCCGGCATCCTTGCCGCCTGCGGTTGATTCATTCGCCACTGCACCCAAGTGGTTGCGGTTCAAACGGTGGCTTGGATTGTGGATCGAACCCATTGCCGAGTCCGTCCAGTAGGCGCTCGAGTGTCGCCTCGATAGTCGTCAGCGTTCCGTCGATCGCGCTCAAGGCGTCCGGCGGAAAATCCCGCGACTCGTGAAGTAGTCCATCGACTGCGCCGAGTAATCCCCGCAGTCTGCCGATCACCCGTCGCGCTTCTGAGTTGGTTTGCATTTCCGACTCCGTTCGGTTTTGTTCGTTACTTGTCGGCTGAGTCACGCACGACGCGCTCTAACTCTGCAACGCTGACAAGAACTTTACGGCATGGCTTGTATGCAACGAGACGGTGCTCGCCGATCCACCGGGCGACGGTTCGGCCACTCACACCGAAGACTGATTGGATTTGAGAAAGAGGAATGAACTTTTGACGTGTGCTCATCGCTTCCATGCTTTTTACCCCTTCATAGGTCCGCCTGTTCCGTCAGGTCTGCTACTGTCATAGTATACCACTTCCAATCAACGAATGCTCATGTTTTCATAATCCGATGAACGACTTACGCTGATGCCGGCCCTTGGGTATGTCGAACAGCGTTCCATAGATGGCGAAGTAGGCGACATCGTACGCCAGCCCGGATTGCAACTCCGGCCGGGTCGAACGCCAACCCACCAGCCGGGACATCTCTGGCTTGAGTCTTGAGTACCATAGACTTGCCCGCTTCAAGGCATCGAGCCGGCGCTGCCGGGCACCAATGGCCTGCTTGTGGATGTCCACTAGGCGCGGTTCAATCTTGCACAATCCATCGAAAGTAAGCATCCCTGCCCCCCCTCACTTCATTGGCATTCACCCGATTTACCCGATTGTCCCGACGTTCTTAAGAAGGGGATTTACCTCATAGGTTTGGCCCGCCTTACGGCCGCTCCCCTGCCGTTCCGGCGCCGGGCGAATCCGTAAATACCCGTGCTTCACTAATCGCAGAAGTGGCGCATCCATGTCTTCCAGGCGCGAGAAGTTATCGCACTTCAAGTCCTTATGCACTTCCCAGCGTTTGAATTCAGTAGGCTGTTCCCGCTTAATCCAACTCAGTACCTTGCGGGCATCCTCGACGGCGGGATCGGCGCCAATAACGGCACAAACCTTCCGGGCATGGCTCTTGAAGTACTCGATAAGCTGCCCGGCTCGGCAAACACTCTCGGCGTCTACGTCCTTTTCGTTCGTTTCCCCGGATACCCATCGAGTGACGTGGATAATGAGCGCGAGTCGTGCCAGATATACCTTCAGCTTCGACCACGGGCCTCGAAGGATAGCCGAGAAGCCCCTACTGTTCTGGTCCGCCGCCAACCCGTTGAACACATTTGTCCAATGAGTTCTGGCGTCCGCAGTTAGCCGAATGAAATGCGGGCGCGGCCCATGCCTTCCCGGTTCCATGTTCAACTTCATTAATTCGGCAGCCGCATCGCACCACGGTTGGACAAGTTCGTTCGGCACCTCATTCCACGTCCAGGCCGGCGCATCGTTGACTTCTGGAAATGCAAATAGATTGCGGTCGAGAAACCCGTCGGCCCGACCTTTTTCGTCTCTTAGGGATGCCAGTAGTTCTGGTTGGACACCACCGATAACGCCGACAAACGGATGGGGAATGATGATTGGAATTGGCTGTTGTTTACGGTCCACAGTGACGGCCACACCTGCCCAGTTCTTTAACCAGAATTGCCGATCCGTGCCCTTGCCGCCCTTGTATTGGTTGTTGGCCGTCACCCACGCGGTTAGTTCGTCGCGTATCATGACGACGCCGCGAGGATTGGCCTTCAGGATCGGCGCCAACGCCTCGCAGGTCGTGTCGTCTACCACAACGCGATACAGCACCGGCTTTTCTGGTTTCTCCGGCGGGTCAACGTCAGGTGTTTTCTTCGCCCGTTGGTACTCTTCAGCCTTGCGCCCGTATTCCTCAACGGAAACATTGAATTCGGCTATCAACTGTTGCTGAGCCTGATAAATCGGTTTGGCGACGTAATCCAACGCAGGCGTCTTTCCGTCGCCAGGTTGTCCTACCACGGCGCCATACACTAATGGCCGTTGGGTGAATCCTTCCTTGACTTCCAGTGCCCGACTGGCGCCGATGGCGCCACCCGCGATCACCAGAATCGGTAGGCCGACGAAATCAACCGGACACCCAACCGCCTGCGCGGTCTCGATGGCGAACCGCCTGATACCTGCCGGAAACACATCCACCGGAAACGGGTCCACGGCTGGCGTATCTATCAAGGGAATAGGCTGTTCCCATTCTTCGTTAGACCCGTCGGGTAAATCGGGAGAATCGGGTTTTTCCGAACCGTTAAGCAGATACCCCCTTGGTTTCGTGAACGGTTTTTCGTCGGCATCCTTTGCCTTGTGGGCCAGTTCGGTCTCGGACCACGGGGGCTGGCATCGTGGGTTGTAATGGTCAAGAAGAAGCTGGAGTCCGCGATCATAGCCTAAATCAAACCCGTAGACGACACCGCGGGCGACCCCCATTGTGCGCGAGTGCCCCCTCTGGCCACTGATTGCAGGCGGACACGCTTGCATGTAGAGAACGGCCCGCTCTTCGACGCTGTGCTGCCGCGGCGCTTTTAGGGTAAATGGGGATTGCGATCCTTTTCCGTTGCCAACGTGGCGAGTATCTTCAATGCGTCCGTTCTGTTGCAGCCAGGCTAATAGCCATTCGGGGGGAACCGCCGGCTGGAGTTCGATTGGAGAAATGTTCCATTCGTAGCTACCGCCCAGATTGGCCGAAGGTGGAGCCACAAACTGGCCGCCACGGCCTTTGGTGTCGATAGGACGTGCATCCAGATGTGACCCCGATGTGACTATCCGACCGTCGGTCGGCCACTGGAAGATATGGTGCAAGCCACCGTTCCCGGAAATGGCTTGCGGTGTTTCTGGTAGTCCGCCGTTTGCCTCGGACAAGGCGGCCAAGTCTGCGATCCCGTTCTCTTCGCATTCCAAATCGAAGATCCCGGACTCAGTCCCGCAAAGAATCCCGATGTTGGCGTGTGGCCATTTCTTCCACCATCCGTGTATGGTTGCCCGGTCGGCAGTTGCGTTGTGCTGCCATTCCAGGATACGTGGGTGCTTACCGGAACTGCGGCCACAACTTGGTTTGCCGCACGAACAGACACCGTTTTGGATGTGGTGAACCGGGATTACTCTCCAGCCCAGAAGACTGGCATACTGTTCGGCTTGTTCGCGTAGATTGCTAGTTTGAGTAGTTCCGTCTACAATAGACATTGCAAGCTTTCTCGAAGAACCCGGCAACGTTTCCGCTACGTTGACCGGGTTTTTTTCGTTACCTATCCACTGCGGTCGTCACCGCACAATTGTGCCGCATCTCCTCCCATACACCACGCTCCGGACACCCTGCCCCGATCCATGCTTCAAGCTCCCGTACCGACCACCTGGACGAATTGCCGACCTTCAGCGGCGCCGGAACCTGCCCTGCCGCGTGCTTCCGCCACCACGATGTTCGTGACATTGAGCACATTGCCGCGGCGCCAGTGGCGTTGGCTAACAACAATGATGTCGTTGCGGTGCTCACCTTCTCGTCGTCTCTTTCTTGCGCTTGTGCATTGACCTTTCCCGGCGCTCCGCCATGCGAAGCAAGTCGCGAAGCAACTGGGCTTCCTGTAGAGTTTCGGATAGGCGTTTGCGGACCGTTGCCGCATCGGGGAGGATAGTCAGAACGTCATTAAGGGAGTGAACCATCGGCGAAGTCCCTGCTGTTTGCAACAACGCAGGTTAGTTTGCCAGATGGAGACGAAGATGGGTATCCATTCAATTCCACATCTATCTAAGATGTGGAAGCCGAGGCCTTCCTTAGTCGCTTCAATTCGCGATAGATAGCCTCGGCAAAAGCGCGGGAACTACTAGGAACTTGCCAGCCCTTGCGTGGTGCCACTTTGATTAGGTCATCGTAGATTTGGTCCAGGGTTTTCTTTCCGTGTTGTCGCACCCCCCATTTGTCGCGTTCGGCGTTTCTCCGGCTGTGATCGCGTCGGCCGCCTTTTGGCGGATGCCGTGTCAGCCTGCTTTGAATCACGGACATCGCACAGCCTAGCGTTCGTTCTGCCTGGCGAAGGATGGCTTCTAGCTCTGACTGTGGCGGTATCCGCCGCGCGTCCCGTTCGTCATGCCAAGCCTCGATTGACTCTAGCACCCGGAAAAGCGGAGTCGGACTCAACGCCGGATGATGGATAGTCAAATAATCCGCAACGATTTGCGTGTGGAGGGAGAAGTTCTTAGGAGCATCCAACCAGCCCCTTACGTTGTACCCGAAGCCCCGGTCATCACGATAGCCATGCGTCCTATTAGGCTTCTTTTCGGGTGTGTCGCGCCAGCCTGCGATGTCGTCAACTTGATCCCTGGCTATTTCAACCCATTCCCCGATTCGCTCATTGATTTCCCGATCTTCATCGTTGGCATACCAAGGCATGACGGCGAGTCCTTTCTGAGAAGGCCCGCGGCGCCCGCACCAGCTTCTCAGGACTGGCCGGCGCCACGAGCAAAGGTCGCTTTGAATTAGATTCTATCAGTCCCCCACGAGGTCGAGAATTGCCCGGCGTCGATGTTCCGGAACTTCCGGCCATCGACCTATAATCGCTTCCAGTTCGGGGTAATCGGCGAGTGTTTTTGTCAGGGCAAGTACACGGCGCTCTGGCCGGTTGTCACAAGTCTTGGTAGATTTGGAGTTGTGGCAAGGGGGCGTCAGACTGTGGCTCTGAAAGTCGGGGGTTCGAGTCCCCTCCCCACCCTCTCGAACGCTTCCTCGGAACACCATTTCCCTGATTCAAAGTGTTTCGCCGGGCCGCAAACGAAATAAGTGCGAACGACTCGCAGCGCTAATCCCTTCGCGCTGAGCTTGAGACCGATTCTTCGCCGACACATGTGAGAACACAATGTCCGAATTTCAGGCCCGTATCAGCTGGGGACCCAACGTCATCCTTCCGGACATCTCCGTTGAACTAGAAGAGTCGTCCGGACCATCCTTCTTTTCATGGAAGGGGCGCTTCACGTTGGCCGCGGGCAGTCAACTCACTCCAAGGCAAACCTACACATTGGAATTGAGCGACGGGCGACGGGGGAGCTTCTATCTGGCGACGCAGATGCCGGACGCGAGCGGGGCGACGGTTGTGACCTTTCAAGGCACCGGGTCATTGATGCAAAGCTAACCTCGCTCGTGCCGTCCACGAGCTGCTATCGTCGCGAGCATGCTCCTAATGAGACGGCGGAAGTAGACTCGAGGGATTCGCCGATGCGTGTCAATGACGAACTGAGACGGCTTCAAGAACTGCGCGAGAGTGGCGAACTGACCGACGCAGAGTTCAAGGAAGGCCGAGACGCGATTCTTCAAAGCTGGCTGGGCGGGATATTTGGACGTTCTGAGTCTCGCATTGTCGCAGCCGCGATCGGCATAGTTGCATTCCTCATCGGATTGGTGGTAGCGTGGCGGTTTATGTGAAATCTACAGCGGGCATGCCAGCATGTCGAAGTTTGAGTGGTTCTATCTTGCCTTTATCATCGTCGTGGAGGTTTATTTCTGTGGACCTACTTCACCCTTCCGCGTGGCTCGTGGCATAGAAAGTTGATGCTGGTTGGGATCGTGTGTCCGCAATCACCACGGGAGTTTTGGTGTACCTGTTCGTTATCGCTTAGGATTCGCACCAATGTCCGACAACGAAGAGGGCGCTGCTGAGCGCCGGATACTCTGGCAACAGCTAGGCCAACTACGGCCGAAGATTGACGACATGGCGGCGGGCAATTTCGAGAATTCGCAACTAGAGCGTGACCTGATCGCGTTACTCGCGAGGGTCATTCAGACGGAGTTGGATTTCCAGGCGGAACAGCGGTAGCGAGTGAAATGAAGAAGCCGAGGGAAAGTCGCTCGGTACTCACTATGAGCAGAGGGTGAAGAGGTAACGGGAAGTACGAGGTGAACGACACGACTTATCTATTCATTGACGGCGGCTACCTACGCAGCGTCTACCGAGATAGGTTCGAACCAATCTTTGGGCCTGGTTATCCTATCGATTACCGAATCGTCATGGAGACCTACAGCGCTACCAGATCCTTCTATTACGATTGCATCGACGACAATCGTCGAGACGACGAGACCGATGAAGAGCTCCAAAAACGAGTAGAGGCGCAAGAAAAACTCTTTGCTTCGATCGACAAAGTAGAGGGAATGCATGTTTGCTACGGGCATCTTGCACCAAGTAGCAAGAAGAAGCACAAGCAACAAAAGGAAGTCGACGTTGCACTTGCCGTCGACATGCTGACCCACTCGTTTTACAAGAACATCTCGCAAGCGGTCTTACTCTCAGGGGATCGTGATTTCAAACCCGTGGTCGAAAGCGCGGTGCGTCTGGGAACTCGCGTTAGAGTTTCCTACGATCCCAGAAGCGGATCAAAGGAACTTGCACGTGCGGCAGACTACGAGACAGAGATTGATCTCGTAGCGCTATGCAGGTGGATTAAGTTTGAAAAGTATGAAACCCGTGACGGTCATTTTCCAATCGCTATGCATTATGGCGACCAATCCGCAGATCCCTTGAACAACATGTCACCCGCTGCAACGTCTGTGCGACACGGCGTCGTTGGGCTAACAAAGCTTGCGCTAAGTCTCGGCCAAATAGACCAAAACTGGTACGCTTCCATCAAGCTTAATCGACGTGATTACAGCGTCCACATGTTTCATGATCAGGCAAAGCTTCTCGGTTACCTCGTTGCGCAGTATGGCGAAATTGTTTGGTGAAAGGATTACACTGTGGCTAGCATCACACACGATAAGGCGACGGGCGGGCCGAAGGGGGAGTAGCTTGGAAAAGCGCTACCAAGTGTTCGTTAGCTCAACATACCGGGACCTTGTTGATGAGCGCCAGCAAGTCATTCAGTCGCTCCTGATGCTTAACTGTTTCCCGTGCGGAATGGAGTATTTTCCTGCAGGAGACGATGAAGTTTGGGAAGCGATCAAAAAACTGATCGATGCTTGCGACTACTATATCGTGATCGTCGCTGGAAAGTACGGCACAGTCGATAAGGCCAGCGGACAGAGCTTCACCGAAAAGGAATACCGCTATGCATTAGACCGAAACAAACGAATCGCAGCATTTCTCCATTCCGATTTGGATTCAATTCCGAGTGGCAAAACTGAGACGAAACCAAGTAATCTGAAAAAGCTGAAGGAATTTCGAAAACTATGTGGCAAGAAAATGTGTTCTGAGTGGACGTCTGCTGGGGACCTGAAAACCAAAGTCCTTGCCAGCATGGTCCACCTCATGCACGAATATCCGGCGACGGGCTGGGCCCGGCGAGTCTTGTGCCGGATGAGTCGGCAGCGCAAACGATCGTGCGACTACGAAATGAAGTCGATGAACTAAAAAAGCAATCCGAAGCATTTGCAGCGATTGGGCCGCCGAATGCAAATGAACTTGCGCATGGCGACGAAGCAGTCGAACTTCGCTACACCGTGGTAACAAGCCGCGACGAATACAATGCAGAAACATATGCCGAATCCAGAGGCGTTTTTACATGGAACCAAATCTTCTTGTCAGTCGCCCATGCATTGATGACTTCGGTGACCGAGGCCGGTATGTGCGAGCTACTGCTCGACATGATAAAAGACACGGGACAACCGGCAGTCATGGTACAAGCCGAAGACTTCCTGCGGGTGAAAATCCAACTGCGCGCTCTGGGTCTCATGGTGAAGAATCCGAGCGGGATGCAAGGATCATGGACTCTTACGCCGTACGGAGAACTACAACTCGTTCGAAATACGGCCATTCGTTCAAACAAGGCGCCAACCGAATAATGCTCGCAAGCGTTTTCGGGAGACTTAGTTCTTAGGCTGTCTGTGGCTCTGAATGTCGAGGGTTCGAGTCCGTTCACCACCCCTCGAACGCTTCCTCGGAACACCATTCCCCCTGATTTAACTCGATTCGCCGGGCCGCAAGGTGTTGCTTGCGGCCGCAGCTTGGTTGGCGACGCTCGGCATGGTGGGGCCCACCGAGCGCCAACTACGCGAACCGGCAGGAATCGGGGTTGCTGCCGGTTGTGCGCGACGACGCTTTTTCAGCCATTGCCACATCTTTCCCAAAAAAATGATGTGCTGCTTCATGATGTTCTCCAATCTTATGGCGAACGCTAGCCGAGCTTCGCTTATGTGTAGACCTCCGCTTCTGCGTTGATATCCGGTTGTGGGCGTCGCGCCGGCGGGGTCGGAGACCCGCGCCGAGCGCGGATATCCGTGTAGTGGGCGTCGCGCCGGCGGGGTCGGAGACCCGCGCCGAGCGCAAGATTAGACCCGCGCCGAGCCCGATTATGACATCATGCGGCAACGTACAGCGGGCCGCTGAAGCCGGCTAACGGGAAATCAACCTCCGTGATGATGATCGCCGAGCTGGGGAGATTGTTCTTGAACGCACGTAGGCGTGGCGGCCCGTTGCGCGTTCCGGTCAGTACGTCGGCCTTGCCGTCGCCGTTGAAGTCGGTGGCGGCCACGGACACGCCAATGTTCTGACCCTGCTCGAACGCGAAGAAAAAGTCCAACAGGCTCGTGGTCAGATCGAACGTACCGTTGCTGATGTCCTTGCCGCTGAAAACGCGCACTTCGGGATTGCCGACGGAAGCGCCGGTGACGACATCGCCGAATCCGTCGCCGTTGTAGTCGGCGACGGCGACGAAAGAGCCGACGTTGAAGTTGATGCCATAGGGGAAGAACTCGTCGAGTGTGCCCGCGTTCGTGGGAATCAACTTGCTCACCAGAATGGTCTTGGCGTCGAAGACCCGAGTGTGCGGATTGCCGGCGCTGGCGCCGGTGATGATGTCCGCGAAGCCATCGCCATTGACATCGCCGGCGGCGACATTGGCGCCGACGTTGAAGCCAAGGCCATAGACGAACCCTTGGGCGAGCAGACTCGGCGCATTGCCGGTGGGAATGGTGCCACCGAGTAATTCCGCGCCGCTGAACACCTTGACGTGCGGATTACCCGGAACGGCGCCGGTGATGAGATCGGCAAAGCCGTCGGCGTTGACATCGCCGACGGCGATGTTGGTCCCAACGTTGAAGTTGATGCCGTAGGGGAAGCCGGTGGTGATGAGGTGACTATCCGGGTCTGCGTAGAAGCTGCTATCGTTCAGCGCAGTGCCGTCATAAATTTTCACGGCTGGGTTGCCGATGGTGGCGCTGGCGACGAGGTCATCCGTACCATCACCGTTGATATCGCCGAGCGCTACCGCCACTCCGCCGTCGTAGACTTCGAAAGGAGTAAAGGACCCGCGCGGGGCCCCGTTACGACTGAACACTTCAACGCGATTGGGGGCGCCACCGGTTGCCAGAAAATGAACATTGGCGCCTTCCAGCCGCGCCACGGCGAACACGGAACTGGTTGCACCAGTCGCCGCCGACCCCGCGATGACGATCTTGCCGTCCGGTTGTAATGCCACTGCCAGTGAGATGTCATCATTGCTGCCGCCAGTGTCCAAGGAGATCATGGCGGCCCCCGTGAAATTAAAAGTGGGATCGAAGTCTCCTTGTGGCGTGAAGCGCTGCACATACATGTCCCTGCCTTGTGTGCTTGAAATCTGGATGGTGCTGACAACAACGATCTTTCCGTCAGGCTGAAGCGCAAGACCGGCCGCTCCTTCTCCGGGGACCAGCGGAAATGCTTTGTCGAGTGTCCCGTCCGGTTTCAGTCTTGCAAGTGCGGTAAGGACCGGCGAAGTCGCGTTGAAGGCGGCACGCCCAGCCAGAACGATAGCACCGTTGGCTTGAATTTCGACGTCGGCGGCCGCGTCTTGCTTGGTAGAATTGAAGACATCAAAGGCAACGGTGCGTTTACCTCCGGTCCCGAAACTGGCATCGAGGGTGCCGTCCGTGTTAAGCCGCGCCGCGGCGAAATCGGAATCGCCATTCGGGCCATCTGCTTTGCCCGCGAGCACGACTCTGCCATCGGCCTGGAGCGCCACGCTCGTGGCCAGGTCGGATTTGTTGCCGCCGAGGTCGAACGGGATCGTCCGCTTGCCACCGGGACCGAAACCCGGATCCGGGGCGCCGGTGGGTAACAGCCGCACCGCCGCAAAATCGGAGTTGCTCGACGCAATCTGTGCCGAGCCGACGACAACGATCTTGCCGTCGGGCTGCACGACGACGCCCGATGCGTCATCAACTTTTGCGACTCCACCGATGTCGAATCCAATCAGCCGCTTGCCGCTGTCGCCGAAGCTCATATCGGGCGTGCCGTCGGCGTTCATCCGGAGAACGGCGAATTCGTAGTTACCGAGGGACGTTGCGGACCCGACGACGATGATCTTGCCATCCGGTTGCAAAGCCATGCCGCGAGCAACTGCGTCGCCGCCAACGAAAACGTTGTTTTGTCCGTCGCCGTGGAAGGAATTGTCGGGTGTGCCATTAGCGTTTAGTCGAACTACGCCAAAGGTCTTTGCGGTCTCAGGGCCGTTTTGGACGAACGCCGTTCCAGCAAGCACTATTTTGCCGTCCGGCTGCACGGCGACGCTGCTGGCCGTGTCGAGATTGAGCGAACCGCCCGTGCCGCCAATTTCGATCGTCTGTTTGCCGTCGCTGCTGAACGACGGGTCCATTGCGCCGGGAGAAAGCGCGATCCGTTCCTCAAGACCTTCAAGAGTCGGTAGGAATCGGTGATTGCTCGAGTTTAGAATGCGTTTCATGATTGTCTCCATTTGATTGCTGGGCGGACGTTGTTCGTATGTGCGCACCCCGTACGTTCGGCGTGAGCGGGATCTCGTTCCTCCGTCTAGTGTTGAAACCAAGGCGAACGACTATCGGTCGACGCGACGTCGGTTGATTGGAAGGCGCTAAGCCGACCTTCGATTATGTGTAGACCTCGTCTTCCGCGTTGATATCCGGGTAGTAGTCGATCCAGTTGAACTTGAACCAATCGACACCTGCGCCGCCGTAGAGGTAGTCGACTTGGTTGTCTTCACCGCCGTTGAGGTCGTCGTCGCCGGCTTGGCCGTACAAATAATCGCTGCCGTTGCCGCCATGCATGATGTCCGTTCCAGAGTTACCATAAAGCCAGTCGTTGTCGTTGCCGCCGTAGAGATAGTCCCAGCCGTAGCCGCCGTAGAGTCCGTCGACGCCGTTGCCGCCGTCGACTACGTTCCATGAACTGTCGTAACCAGCGTAGAGGCTGTCGTTGCCGTCTTCGCCATAGACGTGGTCAGTACCGTATCCGCCATCGACGAAATCGTTGCCGCCGCCGCCATAGAGGATGTCGTTGCCGTTGCCGCCACGCAGCGTGTCGCCGCCGGCGAGGTCGCCTATGTAACCGTCGAAGGCCCCGTAGACCACGTCGTCGCCGTCTTGCCCTTCAAGCTTGTCGTTGCCATCCTCCCCAAGCAGGCGATCTGACTCTTTGTCGCCGTACAAGCGATCCGCTCCGGCGCCACCGTTCAGAAAGTCCTTGCCCGGCCCGCCGTACATAAGGTCATCCCCAGCCATGCCGTAGGCGTACGCTTTTATCGGATTGATGGGGTTGACTATATCGGCGCCCGCGTTGCCACTGAAATAGTCATCACCGCCATACCCGAAAAAGTGGGCGTTCTTCTGGGTAACCAAGTTTTTGTCCGGATACCAGAAACAGGAGTCCCCGTTCGACATGCAGGGCTTGATAGAAATCTGCAACTGATAACCGCTTCCCTGAGCGCCGTTGTAGATGATGATTACTTCGTCCTTCCCTTCGGTGCCGTAAAAGTAGAGTTCACCGTTGTGCATGTGGAAGTTGACCACGGGGGCGGGCACCAGCCGATCTTCCAAGCAGGTCAGCCTCGGCACAAACGCGGCGCCTTTGTTTCCACGAACCGATGACACTCGGCCGCGAGCCGACGTTGTTCCCAGAGTTCTTCGAAACACATTCTTCATTGCACGTTCCTTTGCCACAATTCGAGGGATTGTTTCATACCACTGCACTTCACAACCTCATGCGACGTTTCCGCGCGAATTGCGCACCGAATCTGAAAGGAAGTCAAAAAAAGCCAGATTGGAGATCGGAGGGAAGAACTATCGGTGGGAGCGTCCGCTACCATTTGAGATGATTAGCGCCCGCGTGCTTTCTCGTCGGCCAGTTCCTTACGCCATCGTTCGGCCTCCGCTTCCTTGCCCCAGGCGTCATAGAGCTTTACGAGTAGCTCCAAAGCGAAGACCAGTTTGTTATTGGCAGCATGGCCCATGTGCTGCTTGCGGGCTTTCATGCCTTCATATCCTTCCAAGAGCAGCGGCTCGGCATCGGCATATTTCTTCTGGCCCAGGAGCGCTTCCCCCACGTCCGACTTCATGAGAAACAGCGACCATGCTCCGGGCAAGTTCAAGTCGGTGATGTTCTTGAAACGGATTGCCAGTCGTTCGCGCGCGATCTGCTCGGCATCGGCGAAACGTTCCTGGTCGATCAGATTCACAAACAAATACGCAAGTTGATCGTCGCAGGCTTGCGATTCCGGTCCGGAGTGTTGGCGATGAAATGCGGCAGCCTCGCGAAGATTGGGTTCTGAAAGCGCTGGTTTCCCCTGGCGAGTGTGGAGTTTCGCCAGGTTGTTGATGGCCGTCTGAGTTAGCGGATCGGACAAACCGAGCTTTTTCTTCAGTCCGCCCGCGGCCTCCAGGAGCAGGGGTTCGGCTTCGTCGTATCGGCCCGCATCTCGATAGGCGCAGCCGAGGTTGTGCGCGGAGATTAACACTTCCGGATCGTCGGCGGTCAGTTTGCGTCGTTGTTTGTCGAGGACTTCTTTGAGAATGGGTATGGCTTCGTTATGTCGGCCAAGCATGTTGTAAAGTGTTCCGAGGTTTCCTAAGTTCTGCAGGGTTGCAGAAGACTCGGGCCCGAGCCTGGCCCGCATCCCTGCATCGACCTGCTTCATCAACGTCTCAGCCTCACCATATCGCTTTTGGTCGTAGTAAAGCGCGCTGAGGTTTTGCAGAGTATTGAGCGTCTCGGGATGATCGCCGCCAAGCTTCGCGCGTTGGGTTTCGATGACCCGCATGAAAAGCGATTCAGAGTCGACAAACTTGCCCCAGGAACGGTAGTGAGACGCCAGGGCGTTCATCGTTTCCAGCGTCAGCGGATGGTCGGCGCCCAGTTGGGCATGCCGCCCGGTCAACACCTGATTGTACAACCGTTCTCCGTCTTCGTAGCGACGTCGTTCTTGGCAGTATTGCGCCATGTGATACTTGCACACGAGCGTGTCCAAATGGTCGGGCCCGAGCTGAGTACGCCGCGTTTCCAGGGCGTAATTCAGAAGCGGCTCAGCTTCATCGTACCGAGCGTTGTAGCAGTACATCATGCCGAGGTCGCTGGTGGTTTGGAGCGTGTCCGGATGATCGGCGCCGAGTATGGCACGGCGCCCTTCCAATACTTCCTTATACAACCGCTCGGCCTCACCATGGTCGGTGCGGAAGCGGCGCACATTGGCGAGCTCACTCAGGCTCTCTAGGGAATCGCGATGTTCCGCACCCAATTTCTCCCTTCGCAACCGGAGTGAGCGCTCGATATGGGTCTGCGCTTCAGGGAATTCTCCGATGGCGAGATACGCCTTGCCGAGCGTCAGCCGAATGGCTGCTTCGGTCAATTCCTTTCCCGCGAACTTCCCCTCGATTCGTTGCGCCGCCCGGTCAAGCAAATCTCGAACCTTGATGTCCTTGTTCCGCTCCGTTCCCGAAGGTTGATTGCCGATGTCCGCCTGACCAAGAAGGTCTTTTTGCAAGAACTCGTTGACCGCTTTGGCGATGGCCGCCTCGTCATCCGCACGATTCTTCTCGTCGACGGCCGTGTTTTCCGCCCGTGTGGCACGCACCGCTTGCCAGATGCTCACACCGCTCGCCATGGCGAGGACCAAAGCGAGCACACCCGCCGCGCCGAGCACCCTCCGGTGCTTATGCGCGAACTTCCGCAACCGATACGTGGCCGACGGTGGGCCTGCCTCCACCGCTTCGTCGTTTAGATATCGGAGGACGTCGCGCGCCAGCCCATTGGCAGTTTCATAGCGCCGCGTCCGGTCCTTTTCCAGGCACTTCATCACGATCCAATCCAGTTCGCCGCGGAGGAGCCGGCTAAGGCGGCTGGGATCGCTTTTTCGAACGGCCGAGACCGAGGGCGCTTTATCCCCCAACGTGCTGATGCGTGTGCTGGGTTTCGCAGGTTCTTCCTCGCGAATAATGCGGCGAATCTCATCAAACGCAGCGGTCCCGAGACGTTCCCGATCAAAAGGTGTCGTGCCGGTAAGGAGCTCGTAGAGAAGCACGCCTAGTGCATAGATGTCTGCCCGCGTATCAATGTCGAGCCCGCTCATTTCGGCCTGCTCCGGGCTCATGTACAACGGCGTGCCGACCATTTGGACAAAGTTCGTAAACAGCGTCCTGTCGGTAAGCTGTTGCCCCATAGCCTTCGCCACGCCGAAGTCAATTACTTTGGCCACCGGCGTGCCGTCGTGCATCGTTATGAGGACGTTGGATGGCTTGATGTCGCGGTGGATGATTCCTTTCTGATGTGCGTGCCGAACGGCTTTGCAAACATCCGCGAACAGTTCAAGACGTTGGTTCACCGGTAACTGGTGTTGGTCGCAATACTCCGTGATCGGTACGCCGCGGATCAACTCCATCACGAAAAAGGGTCGACCCGTTGCCGTCTCGCCTCCATCAAGAACGCGGGCGATGTTCGGGTGCTCCATCAGCGCCAGCGCTTGGCGTTCGGCCTCGAACCGAGCGACGACTTGGCGCGTATCCATGCCGGGCTTGAGTATTTTCAATGCGACTTTACGGCGGATGGGCTGGGTTTGCTCGGCCATGAAGACCACACCGAAGCCTCCCTCGCCGATTTGTTCCAGCAGCTTGTACGAGCCGATGATCGTGCCCGGACCTTCACGTATGGCGGCTTCGGTGGTGACGTCTGGACCTTGTGCGGCAAGCCGCTCAAGAAAGCTCCCAGCCTCCTCATGCCTCGCCAGCAACCGCTCGACGCGCTCTCGTAGCACGGGATCGCCGGCGCACGCCTGGTCGAGATAAGCGGCGCGCTCGGCCGGCGTTGTCTTCTCAAGCGCTTCGGTGAATATAGATTGCTCCCGCACAGCGCACCCCTGGTATTGCGGACCGATCATCTATACATGCGACGATTTCGCTCCAACTGCGCACCGATTCTTGAACGCGCTCGGCGCGGGTCTCTGACCCCGCCGCCGGGTGGCTACTGGCCGGAAGATGCGGCAAGGTCATCGAGGAGCCAAGCTCGCGCGTATGCCCACACCTGGTTGGCCTTCCGTGGCGAAATCCCCAATAACGCGGCCGCTTCCGCGTTGCTAAAGCCAGCAAAGTAGCGGAGTTTCACCAGATCTACGGCCTCCGGGTTCGACTTGGCGAGTCGCTCAAGCGCTTCATCAAGCGCGGCGATCTCGTCTGGACGTTCGAGCGAAGCAGCTTGATCAATGGAAAGCTCGGCACGCACCATTCCACCACCATGTTTCGCGCGACGTTTGCGGCGGGCCGATTCGACGAGGATTCGCCGCATGGCCTCGGCGGCCGCGGCGAAAAAGTGGCCTCGGCAATCCCACGCCGAATCCCGACGCGCCGATGGAGTCGGCCCAACCAGTCGCAGGTACGCCTCGTGAACCAAACCGGTTGCGTCCAGTGTCTGCCCCGGTTTTTCACTCGCCATCTTGCTCGCCGCGAGTCGCCTAAGCTCGTTGTATACCAGGGGCAACAACTGTTCCGCCGCCTGCGGGTCGCCCTTTTTTATCGCCGACAGCACACGCGTAACGTCGTTCATATGCCGTCAACTTAACGCTCTCGGATGTCCGCAGCAATCGAACTAGGAAAAAAAGGCAAGTGCCAGTCCACCACTGAATCCCGCAGCAAATGCAGACGGATAGGCGGTGGGTGTTTGGGCGTGGCGGGCGCGGAGAAGGTGAAGTGTTGATGAAGAAACGAGATCAGGTATTCGTTAGTTTAACCAACAGGGATCTTGAAGAAGCGCGCCGGAGGTCACGTCGAGGGTTCGACTCCCCTCACCCACCTTAACTCTGCCTTGGCGATATGTGGTCCTGCGCGCGCCTGAACACGAAAGCGTGATTCTCGAAGTTCTCCAATTCCTCGAAGCGCCCGCAGTTCATGTAGTATTCCAGGCGAAACCCCAGGCGAGTCATCACGCCCGTCAGATCCTGATCGGTGATGCCCCATTGCCAGATGCTGTGGATATCGCGGACAGGCCGACCGTGCCGGGGAACGATCTCATCAAGTCGGCAGAATAGGTTGGCGTACTGGGGATCGGCGCGGGTGTGCGGCGGGACGTTTTTGAAGTAGGCTTCCTCTCCGAGCTCGAGGAGCCGGACGGTGTGAGAGGTAGCGATGAACTGCTGGTTGTAAATCACGAATAGGTTCGTTACCGGCGCATACTTCTCGAGGATTTGATCCCAGTTGGGTGCCACCTGATGGAGCAATACGTCGAACAGAAAGATGGCGTCGAGATGGCCGAGCTTGGCGACTACCGCCCGATCGCCGAAATTGCCGACGACCTTCGTCAAAGCCGGGTGCGTGCGGTTGATCTGTTCGAGGCGGAACGTGTCGACGAGAAAGGCGCGGGTGACCGGGTGGTGGTCCAGGGCGTAAAATGTGTACCCACCCATGACACGCCAGGTGCCGCCCAGATCGGCGAACGACCTGGCCCCCAGCCGTCCGAAGGCGTAATCGATCAGTTGGAGCTTATCTTTTAGAAGGTGAGGCTGGGTGGACGGTACCCGACGTTTCTGCACGAGCGGTCTCAAAAGACTCCGCATGGCGACTCCTTATGGCAGCGTCGGGGCGACGCGGCAAACTGCTAAGTTTAGAGAATCGACATATCCGGTTGACGACCTTTCAAAATAAGCTCTGATTAGATTAGGATTGCCTTTTTTCCGGTGGAGCACGTTGACTAACCTGTCTTCGTTGCCGGCGGCTTAGGCAACCTGTCCTACGTCCGACCAACATATGCGGGCTCTTTATGAGGCGTGTGCTCCAAAAGCTCCGGTTGCCGCCCGTTTATCAATATGTCAAACGGGTATTGCCCAATGATTGGTGGCGGTACTGCCGCGGCGTTTATCCGACGTTTGCGGCGGCACAGGCTGCCATACCGAATGGGCGAAGGATTGGGTATGACCACGCCGACATTCCGCTACCGCGAGCGCCGGTAAACATCCGACCGAGTGATTATGCGGTTTTGTTTTGGCTGGCTACCTTGGCGAGGGCAAAGACGAATGTCTTCGATTTAGGCGGCAGCATAGGAACGGCGTTCTACGTCTTTCAAAAATACACTCCAAATCCAACGGACTTACGGTGGCTGGTGTATGACGTGCCCGCCGTCGTTCAGGCAGGTCGCGTTTGGGCTCACACGCAATCCTTGACGACGCTTCAGTTCACGACGGAGTTTGAAGAGGCAAACGGTTTCGAGATTCTGCACACCGCGGGCGCCTTGCAATACGTTGCGGAAGAATTGCCCGATCTACTCGCGCCACTCCGCGAAATGCCTCGGCATCTGCTCATCAACCGCGTTCCTCTTACCGACAAAAGTACTTACTTCACCGTCCAAGATATTGGCGCCTCGCATTGTCCTTATCGAATTTCCAATCGCCAGCAGTTTCTCGGATCACTCGCAAAACTCGGCTACGCCGTCGTGGATGAATGGCAGTGTCCCGAATCGTGGTGTTCGGTGCTTCTGCATCGATCTCTCACGGTTCGTGCGTACTCCGGCTTCTATCTCCGGCGTGCTCAATGACGCAACGGCGCCGGTCTGCGACTAGTCGTGCCGATGCTCGACCCAGTGCCGATCGCGCTCGATTTCGGCTTCCCACTTGTGAAGGGTAAAAACGACCGCACGCAAGTCTTCAGCTTCTGGGTCGGGTTCTTCCATTAAGAAAAGCTTGTCCGTTACACGAAGTCGAAAGGCAAGTCCCTGGCCAGTTGGCCACGGTCTCGGTCGAAACGTAACCGCTGTACAAATACGACTTTTCGATGGAACGAGCGAGTCCGTGGCCTCCTGGCCAGTTGACCACGGACGCCGCAAACGACTTATACAAAACTTTGTGCGATGCAGGGTACGCGTTGACGCGTGAAAATCCTAAAGTCCGCCTTCTCAGAGTTCGTCAAAAGTGTATGTATGTTTATATACGATCCGTGTTGCCTCTGATTTCGATGTGCGCGCATTTTCACCGCCCGCCGCACCCAGTGCGACGCAACTCAATGTGTCGAAATGAGCTGCGTCCTCTTTGCTACTACTTCAGTTTCCTCTATTACGTCGAAGAACTAACAGCGTGGAAGCATTGTTTGAAAACTCCGCTGGCCGTTGTCCGTTGTCAAAACACAGTTGAAGCTCATCGCCGTCTACTTTGTAGATTCCCAACCATCGTTGATCGAGAAGCGAGTTTTCATTTCTGGTAGATGTCGCGCGGTTGGTTGGAATAACCTCGCCCGGCACGGTAACCGTCTTAATGATGTCGAGATTCTTCGGGTCCGCCGAATCGTTCAACTGGTACATGGCTTCGAATTCTGGTTCGCCTTCTGTCGTGATCGTGAGCTTGTTAACGCCAAATTCGACGTGCATTCGGACTGACGGCGTGTGTTCTTCACCGTTTGATCTCAATCGCACGACATTCCATGACCCACGGATTTGGTTTGCGCCTTGCGACGGCTGTTCTCGATAGCATCCGCCCGTCAAAACGAGGAACACATAGACGTGCAAACGCCTCATTTGGTTGCCTCCAGCGACTCGCGTCATTTATGAAACAGGGCTTACTTGTCCTCCCGCACCAACTTCACCGACTTTAGATCAAACAAGGGTGAAGAAATATGCTCCGCGCTACGCATAGTGATCCGCTGTTGTCCGGCGGCAAGAACGATCTCACCCACCTTGGCTTGAACATACGTGTCCCAATTGTCCGTTGCCTGCACCGTGCCGGTGAGGTGGTTCGGGCCAGCTTCGAGTAAGAACGTCTTTCCGGCCGCGACTTTGGGACACGCCCATTCCAATGTGACCGAGTACTTGCCGGTTTTCGGGACGTCAACCGTCCAAACGGCGCGGTCCTCCTCGTCATTCCAGTGACCGAGGTTGCCGTGCTTTCGCTCAAATTCGATCATTCGCCCGAAAATCTCGCAGTTCTTTGCCGTAAGCAATAAGACTCCGTCCGCGCCGGCTTTGACGATCTCCGGCTTATTGCCGTCGAATTCTCGCCGCCTTGGTTGGGGCGTTGCGCTCCTTACAAACGCGATCAAATGAGTCATTGCCTGTAGGTCGATTTCTTTTTCCATTCCATCCGGCATGGGCGATTTGCTTGTGCTGACCAGGTCTTCGAGATCGGTCCTGAGAAGTACGTCGCGTTTGCCGTTTTGACCCAAAAGTGTGACGCTCGTGCTATCCTCGGCCGCGAGAACGCCGGTGATTTGTTGTCCGTTTCTCGTGTGAGCCGTGTAATCCACATAACGAGCATCCACTGCTCGATTAGGGTCGAGAATGGCGACAACCAAACCGTGAGGAGATTTGTCGCCGACGCCGGCCAGGTCCGGTCCGACATGGTGCCCCAGATCTCCAAGCCGGTGACATGCCGAACAGTTCTTGATAAACACCTCCCTGCCTTTATGGGAGTCGCCCGCCGCGGACAATGCAGAGCGGTACGATTCGACCACCTTTTGTCGGTCGCCGTCGACGGCGCCGGCGAAGAGGCGCGTGGCTCGGTCACGAATCATGGGGTCCTTGCTCGACAATAGCAACTGTCGGCGTCGTGCGTCGACCTCCGCGATGGTCAGGGCCTTCCTTTCGATATTCTCCAGTAATGCTGTGATCCATTCATCGCGGCGTAAGAGTGCATCGAGCACGTTCTCACGCATGGCCGGCCCGTACGTCCGCCATCCTCGCAACAACAACTCCGGCACGTGGGGCTCCCGAAGCCGAGCCAATGCAGCGATGGCAGCGGATTGAAGGTCATCTGAGTTTCGCGGCGTAAGCAAGGTTGCCAGCAACTCAACGTCTTCCTTTTGCCGTTCACGGCCGCGGCCGAGTACGCGCACGGCGACGATTTTGTCCGCTTCGGGGTCGTTCAACAGGCTTCGCGCCGCCGCGAAAAGCTCGTCGAGGTTCTGAACCGATTCCTTAAGCTCGTCGTTGCGTGCGGCCAGGTGCGACAGGCTTGTATTGCGTTGCTCAAGGGCGTCCAGTAGTCCGGCCAATGCCTCTAGACGCCACGGAACGGACGAGCCGACGGCAAAGCCTCCTATGCCTTTGAGAAGGGCGACAAGCGACTTCTCATCCCCGAACGCGTTTGACATGCGAAGTAGGTGTTCCATGAACCTGGGCGGCGGCGGGATAATGGGAGTCGAAAGATGAACAATGTTAATCACGCTTGCCAAATTGTTGCGGTTGACGGAACTGATGGTGGCGGCAGAAATGAAACGATCGTCGGCGTTCTTGAACGCAAGCTTGACGAGTGCCGCGGCAGCCCACGATGACGAGAATTCACCGAGCGTATACGCCAGTTGTTGACGAACATGCGGGTCGGCGTCGTCTACGAGTCGGGCAAGCTTTTCCGAAAGGTTCGCCGCATCGATTAGCGACGGCGTGGAGAGCCGAACTGCATGCCGGCGGATGCCCGGATGCGGATCATCCAACGCTTTGGCCAATACTTCGCTATCGATCGCCGCCAATCCATCCAGAGTGCACAGAGCATGGAGACGAGTCAGTGGTCGTTCCGAGTGCAAGGCCAGTCGCTTGACGGCCACCACAGTCGTTTTGTCGTTTTGCCATATCAGCATTTGCTGAGCCATGTCCCGCTGCCAGCCATTGGGACTATCGAGAGCGGCAACCAGCTCGGCCGGGCTCATCTTGTCTAATCTCGGAATCTGCCGTGGCTTACTGCCGACAGGGAAAACGCGGTAGATGCGGCCCATGTCATGACCCGCTCGCAGGTCAAGCTTCTTCTGCCACTGTTTCGGGATCCATTCCGGGTGCTCGATGACATGCCGGTACATGTCGGCTATCCATAGTGCCCCGTCGGGGCCGGTTTGAATCCATGCCGGTCGAAACCAACTGTCACTGGATGCGAGAAATTCCGATTTTTGCTCGTCAATGGCCCTTTGGCTGGTAAAGGTTGTCGCCGTGGGCTTCATGATTTCACGATGGATCAGGTTGTGGACGGGTTCGCAGACAAAGGTGTTATTGCTGAAGTGCGGTCCAAACAGGTCATCGCGATACACGATCGCACTGCATGCCGATGTAAAGTGATTGGCGGTGTGAAAATCGTTGAAGCGTTCCAATGTACGACTAATCGGAAACACAGGCGCGACGCCGGGCTTTACCGAGACGTTGACCCTGGCGTTGGTGTGCGGTACGTGGGGGTTGCGCCGCAGGTAATGATCTTCGAGCGCAAAGTGATACATAGGATTGATGTTGTTGTTGCCGAACCAGTTTCCCCAATCGTCGCGCGCTCGGCCGTACTGCGTTTGTCCCATTTGCAGATCGATTTCGCCAGTGTCGGGACGAATGCGGAAGTCACGACCGCGAATATTGACGACCTGACCGGTCTTCAAAGATTTGACCTGGCCGCCCGAGTCGCCGTTCGCGCAGTAGATCCAGTTGTCGAGGCCCCAGACGAGGCTATTAACCCGGTGTTGTTGATTTCCTTCGGTGAAGCCGGTGAATAAGATCTCCTTCTTGTCGGCGCGGCCATCACCATCTGTGTCCTCCGCATAAAAGATGTCCGGTGCGGCCGTAACGACCACACCGTTATGCCACGGCGCCACCGCCGTCGGAAACGGCAAACCGTCGAGAAAGACGGTGGCCTTGTCGTACGTGCCGTCGCCTCGACTTGATTCGAGGAACTTCACCTTTCCGCCCGGTTTGCCCTTGCCGTCGGTCCCTTGGGGATAATCTCCCATTTCGACGACCCAGAATTTCCCGTCGGGACCCACGCAAATGAAACCGGATCATGAACCAGCGGTTCAGCCGCCGAGAGTTCTACCTTAAATCCGGGTCGTGTTTGTATTGACCGGAGTGATGCGGCCGGCGATTTGGCCCGCGGCTGTTCATCGCCCAATAACTGTGCGAACGAACGGCGATCAACGTGATTCGGCAAGTGGCTGGTGTGTTCGTTCTGCCACCAAATATGCCGGGAGTGAACCCAAGCGCCCATGTTCTGTCCAGCATTGACAAACGCAGGCAGCGCATTCTTCTCGCCGCGTTTCTCATGAAAACACTTGTGGGTCCAGCCGGCCGCTTCCGCCAAGTAAAGGCCACTCCCTTTTTCGTTTGACCAAATAGCATCAAGAATGCCGTCTTCGTCGACATCGATCAATCGTCCACCGGCGTCTTTTCCGTCAGCATCGACGAACGCAAAACCGTCAGGTATCTGCCAAGGCAGCTTGACCCACGTCCTTTTCGCTTCATCGACGGTGTAGACCGCTCGTTCATTTTCGTTCGCGACCACAATGCATTCTTGGCCGGTGATGTTTAGCAAGCGCACCCCGCGGTCTCGACCACCGCTGGAAGTGGCGACCGGGGGAATCGGGCCCGCCGGCTGCCATCCGCCCGGCGAGACAAATCGCCAGTGGCCGCTAATTGCTTCATTCCGCACCAAACAATGTCCGCGCTTGTCGAATCGCACGCCGGAATCGTCGCCAGCGACGGTCGACAGCAGACAGGGAAATTCCGTTGAATCCCATCGATTTTCTCGCGGATTCCAAACACGGGTCAGCCTCGCCCTTTCGTTCCCGATGACTACGTCCATGTAGCCGTCTGAATTGACATTGATGATTCGGACGCCGTTGTCGGCGCCCGTTCGACTGCGAATCGGGTGGCCATCGAGCATGAAGCGGTCGAGCCGGTCTTGTGCCTCACGAAACGTCAGGAACTTGACCTTTGTTCCGTGCTTTTCGACAGCGTGGTCGATGAAATCGACAATTTGCTCCGACTGAATCCAGCCCCACGGATGGAAGACGAGGCACAGCACTCCCTGTTTGATCACCGTACAATCAAGCGCCGCTTTCCAATCGCGAACCGTAACCGGATTATTGGGCTGATGTAGATATTGTGCCTGCCAGTCGCTCGGCGTAAGACACGGAAACTGCCAGCATAAATTGCCGACAACATACGGGTACGGATAGTTTTCGATGGTGTTGACAAAGGATCGATCGCGAGGGACGTACTTGCGAAATCTGTCTTGGCCGTCGGCGTCGATAACCAGCTCACGCGGCAACGCTGGGTCATTTGATGTGAAGACATTGAACACCGAACTGTCGATGGTCAAAAAATTCCCGCCGGCTGTTTTGCGATCGAAGATCTCCGCATAGAAGCGCGGGCTGGGCGTGTTGAGCGAATCGCAGCACGGCATCCGAAATGCGGTGGGCCTGTTAGGTGGAACCGTTGCCAACAGATCAACGCATCTGTCGTAAGTACTCTTAGCCTTCTCAAAATCTCCCTTTTGTAGCAGTGGGCAGGGGTGGTCAAAGGTGTGGGTTTCGAGACTCATGCCTTCCTTCAACCATGCCTGTAATTGGGAATGCTTCGGATCAATCGAACAAGTCATAATGCTGACCGGCGCACGGCCGTCTATCCGTTTCAGTCGATTGAGGATCGGCCGAAGAAATGCTTCGTACTTCACCGGATCGCGCATGTCATCGATGGCAAGGATTACGGCGGCGTCGACGCCGTCGTCGGCGATCCATTGCGGCGTTAATAGCTTCGGGAAATCGCGACGGGGATGGTAAAGATCGGTCCCGTCGGGAAGTGCAAGAGCCAGAACGGCGAAAGCGAGGAAGGAAGACTGCACAGCACCGCACTCCGATGCGACAGCGCCGGTCGATACGATCGCCTGCCATCGTAGCGGAGTTTGGTGCTGGCGTAAACTTCATTCACATGGGCGTTGAGCGCGAGCCCGCGAAGCCTACGGGTTGCAACGGTTGCAACCCGTGGGCTTGGCAGGCGCGATGACGTTAGTCTTTCTCTGCCGTCATCAGAACGGCCCACGAAATATTGGGACTCGGTATCGGGCTCGATTGCACCTCGAAGGCCCCCATGTCGATTGTGTTGTTCACGACACGGTTGTAGCCATCGCCTCGTTGATCCCACTGCGGCGCGTCGGTATTGTCACCGGTGTTGATGGCCGGGCTATTCGGTAGCAGGTCATAGGTGTAAGTAGGCCCGCCGTGGTCTCCAAGAGTGCCGAGCAACGCATCGGTATCAATGATGTCGGTCGGCTCGAAGCGAGTCGTTTCGCTGCCGCTGGAATCACCGATCAAGTTGTAGCCCGAGCTGCTAAGGCCGCAGTCCAGATCGGGCCCGTACGCGCCCCACACGGTGCCACCATAAAGTGCGTTTTTGGCAATGATCGAGTTGCGAACGTCGACGACACCGCCGGAAATCAGGCCGCCACCTTGCACGGCGTCCGTCCCCATCAAGTAGTTAAAGGCGATAGTGCTTCGAGTGATGGTAAGCGTGCCGGCGTTATTCCAGACGCCGCCGCCCAAAGCGTAACTCTTGGCTTCGCCGAAGTTCTGAGCAACGGTCGAGTTGTTGATCGACGAGATGCCCTCCCCTTCGCTCGCCACGCCAGCGCCGCTCGCCACGGTTACTCCGTTACTGCCGGCGCCGTCCGCGAACACCGAGTTCGCGAATACGGTGCTGCTTTCCAAGATCATGTTGCCCAGGTTATAGATGCCGCCTCCCGACGCGTGAACCACGCTCGGCCCAGTTGCCAGCGGTTTTGCCTCGGTGCGATTTTGCGTAATCGTCGAGTCTGTTACGGTGAGATATCCCTGGCTAAAGATGCCGCCGCCATATCCGTCCCACATGGTCGAGTTGCCCGTCGTCTCGTTTCCGGACACCACGCTGGCATGAATGGTGACGACGCCCCCAGCAGCGTTGTAAATGCCGCCGCCATAGCTCGTATCCGCGTTCGTCACGGCTTGATTGTCAGAAATGGTGCTGGTGTTTATCGCGAGGGTGCCCGTATTATAGATGCCGCCGCCGAGGCCCGTCGTGCTGACGTTCTGTGTCAGAATCACGTCGCTCAATGTCAGGGTTCCTGCGTTGTGAATGCCGCCGCCCATCGTTTCCTGCCCGGAACGCAGCGTTAAACCTTCCAGTTCCACTTCCACGCCGGCGGGAATTTGGAAGAGTCGGTAATCAAGGCCGGCATTGCGTGCGATGGAAAGCTGGCCGCTACCGGGGCCGTTCACGTTAAGGTTCTCCGTGATTACCGGGAGCGCTGAGTTCAGGTTGATGGTGCCCGTGACGGTGAAATCAATTCCGTCAGTGCCCGGTTGGGAATTGACCTTGTTGATGCAATAACGGAGGTCTCCCCGGAACCCTTTGCCGACGCCGGCGTCCGTCAGGCGGGTCACGTGGCAAACGGAAAGTAGCGTACGGTCCTCCAACGCGTCCAGTTTCAAGCGAGTCCGGAACTGTCGTGGTCGAGTCATGCGTCGCTCCTCCAAAGTAAACCGAGTCGAACCAGGGCTGGAGTTCGTTCGACGAGGGCCCAAGCGCGAGCCGGACCTGACGCCCGTCGAAGAACCGCGTATCACTGTACCTCTCTCTAAGCCGAATGCAAGAATCAAGTGTTTCGCAAAGCGAGTTCTGTCGAAGCACCTCGCAAAAAGCGCTCGGCGCTGGTCTCCGACCCCGCCGACTAGGCAACGCGCTCGGCGCGGGTCTCCGACCCCGCCGACTAGTGCGCACAGCTCCCTACCTATAAAGGGTGATTTGCCGTCAAAACCGGACGCGCCACTTTGAGGAATCTAAGAAATAGTTATGTGAACTTAATGAGAGTGGGTGTAAATCCTTATCCAGTTCGCGCATGTAGCAATTCCAAGGTTGCGGGCTTCGCAAATGATTTTCTGTGTTTTAGGCCGTGTTTGACTTACAGCTGACAAATTGCAAAGGGTCATCGAGGCTCACACGATGGATCGAGGCGGACAAAGCCGTTAAGATTTACAAGACGAGGACAAAATAAATGGCAGTGACACTCCAAGTTCGGGGCGCGTGTCCGCATGACTGTCCGGACACCTGCGGCGTCATCACCGAAGTGGAAAACGGCCAAGCGGTGCGTTTTTTCGGCGATCAAGATCATCCGGTGACGCGCGGCTGGCTGTGCGCCAAAGTCCGGCCGTATTTGGACCATGTGTACCATCGTGATCGACTTACTCATCCGCTTCGCCGTGTGGGCAAAAAAGGTGAAGGACACTGGCAGCGCATGACTTGGGCGGAGGCACTATCCGAGATATCCGATCGATGGAAACGAATCATTTTTCAGTTCGGCGCTGAGGCGATCTTGCCGTATAGCTACAGCGGCACCCTCGGCTTGGTACAGATGACCGTCGCCAGCGCACGCTTTTGGAATCGACTCGGGGCCAGCCAACTTCGACGCAGCATCTGCGGTGCGGCAGCGGAATACGCGGTTGAAGCGACGCTTGGGGCGCGCTGGAGTCAGCCCTATGCGGACGTAATGCACAGCAAGCTCGTTATCCTTTGGGGACACAACCCGATTAGCACGGGCCCGCATTTCATGCCGTTTCTCCGAAAGGCCCAGCGTGCCGGCTCTCGTGTGGTCGTCATCGATCCACGTCGGACCAAGACGGCCGAAAGCGCCGATTGGCACCTTGCTCCACTGCCCGGAACTGATGGCACGTTGGCAATGGGGTTAGCGCATGTGGTCGTTGCTGAAGGATGGCACGATGAAAGCTGGCTCAACACGAACACAATCGGTTGGTCCCAGCTTCGAGAACGTTTGCGAGAATTCCCGCCTGCTAAGGTTGCGAAAACAACGGGACTGACGGAGGACGAAGTTCGCGAATTGGCCCAGCTTTACGGAACGGTGCGTCCGGGATTGATCAAAATCGCCGATGGCATTAATCGCAATCGAAACGGCGGCCAGAATGTACGGGCCATCTGTGCTCTACCGGCGCTCACCGGGCAGTATGGTATACCTGGCGCTGGACTGGCCTATAGCACCAGTGGCTACGCCAAGCCCTGGAACGAAGAGGCGATCCACCATTATCAAGATAGCCCGCCGCGCGGTCGAGTAGTGAACATGAACCGACTCGGCGCCGCGTTGCTAGGCGAAGTCCGTGATCCTCCAATCCAATCGCTGTATGTCTTTGGCGCCAATCCAGCGGCATCGTCTCCGAACTCCGGGGCGATCATACAGGGCCTCAAACGCGACGACCTGTTCACCGTGGTGCACGAGTTGTTTTTGACGGACACGGCCGATTACGCCGACATCGTGCTGCCGGCGACATCCCAACTGGAGCACCCTGACCTTCACACGGCCTATGGCCATACTATGTTGACGTACAACCATGCCGCCATCGCGCCACTCGGTGAGAGCAAGAGCAATTGGGAAGTAATGGGATTGCTTGCCAGGGCGATGAACTTTAACGAGTCCTGGCTACAGCAAACCCCCGACGAAGTCATCGACGAAGTACTGACCGCGAGTGCAGCGACGAATCCGGCGCTGCACGGGATTACTCTGGGAAAGCTCAAAAGCGACAGCGCCGTTCCGCTCACGCTACCGTCAGCAACACCTTTTGCGAATCGTGTTTTCCCGACTCCTAGCGGCCGGGTCGAGCTTTTTTCGCAGCGACTAGCGGATGACGGTCATGATCCACTGCCCGGCTCATTTGTTTCTGAATGCGACGTTGACGATGCAAACAACAACGCGTCCGGCGATGGATCGCTTTGGTTGATAACGGGCGCGTCACACCATTTCGTCAGCACGAGTCTCGCCAATCAAGCTGGATTGATCGCAGGTGCCGGGCAACCGTCACTCGAGATTCATCCGGAAGATGCGGCAAAGCGCGGGATTAGAGCCGGTGATTCGATAATCGTGGAGAATAGTCGCGGCTTGTGCAAGCTCGTCGCGGTCACAACGACCGCCGTCCGCCGCGGCGTCGTGGCTTCACCAAAGGGATATTGGGCGAAGCACCACGGTGGCCGCAATGTCAATTGGACTACATCCGACACCTTGGCCGACATGGCCGGGCAGAGCACCTTTCACAGCAACCGCGTTTGGATTCGCCGTGTCGCCGAGTAACCCCGAGTCTATTGCTGAATGCAGTACAAGTGATCGACACCGCGGACGAACACCGCTCCGCCAGCGATCGCCGGCGTGGACCAGCACATTTCGTCCAACGGGTTCTTTCGCAGGACTTGGAATTCTGGCCCCGCCTTCAGCACAAATGTCTGGCCCGCGTCATCAAGGCAGAAGATCTTGCCATCGTAGGCCCAGGGTGATGCCCAAAAACTCTTGGCGCCGGGAATCCGCTCACGACTGTAGGCCGGTTTACCGGTCTTGGCATCGAAGCAACTTACCATGCCGCCGTTTTGCTGCAACACATACACATGGCCTTGGTATACAAGTGGAGACGCCATAGGCGGTCCGCCGCGTTGTTGATACCACGCCACTCCGTCGTTGGAAGTTTCCCCGGTTTTCAACGTGATGTCGCCGGAGGCGCCGACGCGGACGGCGTACAACCCTGCGGCGCCACTTCGTTCTCCGCCGCGTTGTCGTTGCGGCTCCTGTTGTCCTGGTTCTGCATCACCGCCACGTTCGCGGCCAACGCCGCCTCCCCCTCCGCCGCGCTCGATCGACACTCCGACGTAAAGTTGGTCCTCATCTCCGACCGGTGTCGAGGTGGACCGCCCGCCGCCCATGCCCAGCTCCCACAACAACTTGCCGGTTGCCGGGTCATACGACCGGACTTTCTGAGCACCGGCAGCCACCAATTCGGTTCTCTTCTTGTTCTTCCAAACGTAGGGAGTGCCCCAGTTTGATCGTTCCGACCGTTGCACGCGCCACACCTCGGCGCCAGATTTCTTGTCGAGTGCAACGAGGAATGACTCGCGGTCATTGTCACATTGAACGAACAGATGGTTTTCGTGGAGCACTGGTGAGCTAGACGTACCCCAGCCGCTTTGCATGGGAAATACGCCAAGATCTTTCTTCCAAACGAGGTTCCCGGCGAAGTCGAAGCAAAAGAGCCCGGTCATTCCGAAGTACGCGTAGATACGTTCGCCGTCGGTGACGGGGGTCTCGGATGCATAAGTGTTGCTGCCGTGAGTTGGAATGCGTGGCTTGTCCTCATGTGCAAGTTTTTGCCAAAGCACTTTGCCGCTGTCACGATCAAGGCAGAGAACTTCCCAGCGATACATGACGTTCGGCGGCTGCGCGCTGCCACGGCCCCGTCCCCCCTGTTGTGGTCGCGGCTGTCCTTCGGGACGTTCAGGGTTTGGTCGAGCCCCGCCGTCCGGGCGTCCACCGCCGCCGCCGAACTGGCCCGCGCGCGGCTTCCGCTGATTCTCCGTAATCGCCGTGGTGATGAAGACCTTATCACCCCACACAACGGGGCACGACCAGGCTACTCCCGGAAGCTTTGCCTTCCATTTGACCCCGGTATCCGTTCCCCATTCCGTCGGTAGGTTTTTCTCCGAAGATATGCCCGTCCCACCCGCGCCGCGGAATTGTGGCCATTCGTCGGCGTGGCCGGATAACGCAGCGAGTGTTCCAAAACCAAGCAAGCCTACTATCAGTGCACGCATATCCACCCCCGATTACGAAATACCAAATGATGGTCCCTGCACAGAGAAAGATGCGTTTGCGAACAAATCGCAGCGCATCCCCATTGTAGATTCGCCCTGCGCACACGCTTGCCGCCCGTCAACCGGCCGGTTATGTTTAAGACCGATGAACGACGTGACCCGTGTACTCTCGGCCATTGAGAACGGCGACCCCGCTGCCGCCGAAAAGCTCTTACCCTTAGTTTACGACGAGTTGCGCCGGCTGGCGGCCAGCCGAATGGCCAAGGAGTCTCCCGGCCAAACACTGGATGCAACCGCCTTGGTCCATGAAGCTTATGTCCGCCTCGTGGATTCAGGGAAGGGTCAGCAATGGAACAGTCGAGGTCATTTTTTCGGGGCGGCGGCCGAGGCCATGCGCCGAATTCTGGTGGAGCGCGCACGACACAAGAAAAGCCTGAAAGCTGGAGGAGATCGCCGCCGGCTGGAGATATCCGAGATCCAGCCCGCCGCGATGGAGCCCAACTTCGACATACTTGCGCTCGATGAGGCATTGGAAAAACTTGAGCGACAGGATAGCCGCAAAGCCCAGCTGGTTAAGCTGCGGTTCTTTGCAGGGTTGACGATCGAACAAGCCGCACAGGCCTTGGGTATCTCCGAATCAACTGCCGACAACGATTGGGCTTATGCCCGTTGTTGGCTGCGGGTTGAGATGAGATCAGAGACTTAGAGCCTCTAACAAAATGACCCAACCAAGCACTTGTAGCAGATCAAGCTACATCCCAACGTAAGGAATGCTCGATGAATGTCGGCGCGACGTTCGTAGCGGACACGCAAGCGACGATATTGATGCAGCCAACTCAGCGTCCGTTCGACGACCCACCGGAATACCCCCAGTCCGCTGCCGTGTTCGGCACCGCGCTTGGCCAGCACCGGCGTGATACCGCGTCTACGCAGTTCCTTGCGATGCGGTTCCGAATGGTAAGCCCGATCACCCTGAACCCGTTGCGGCCGATGACGAGGTCGGCCGGGCTTCCCGCCGATCGACGGGATCGCATCGACCAACGTCAGCAGTTGGGTCACGTCGTGACGATTCGCGGCACTGACCTGGGCTGCCAACGGAATGCCGTTGGCGTCCGTGACCACATGGTGTTTCGAGCCTTTTTTGCGGCGATCGGTGGGGTTGGGGCCGGTGTCCGCCCCCCAAAAACGGCGCGCACGGACGCGGAATCCGCAACCGCGCGAGACCAATTGATCTTGTCGGCCTCGCGCAACTTGGCCAACATAACCCGGTGGAGTTTGTCCCAGACGCCGAGCCGTCCCCAATCGCGCAGGCGTCGCCAGCAAGTCATCCCACTGCCGCAACCAAGTTCCTGCGGCAGATACTCCCAGGGAATGCCCGTTTGGAGCACGAAGAGAATGCCCGTCAGAGCCTGTCGATTGCCGATGGGCTTGCGACCTGGAAATCGTCGTCGTCGGGGCTTGGCCTTCGGAAGATGGGGTTCGAGTTCCGCCCATAACGAATCGTCCAGCAGTACCTTGGCCATGATCGTACCTCCTTGTACGCCCATGACATTAACAACCGTAACTGTTTCGACCTAGGTCATTTTGTTAGGCGCTCTTAGTGAGGCCGGCCAAGCAAGGTTTCGCAAAAAACGTTGAAATCGGTTGGGGAGTTCGTTGTCGAATTTCGCACTGAACATCGGGGGCGGCACGCGCAAACACAGCCGATAGATGATTTATGTCAACTCTGCAGCCGAAAGAAGAAGACGTGTTCAACGTGGCCCGGCAAATCGCTGATTCTGAATCGCGCCGGGTCTACGTTGAGGAGACATGTGGCAATGATCTGGCTTTGCGGTCACGAGTTTTTGTCTTGCTCCAAGTCCATGAGGAAGAGCGCAGTTTTCTAGAACGACTGGCCAAGGAACCTGGAAGCACCGTTGAAAAACCTATTGCCGAAGGCCCAGGCACACAGATCGGACCATACAAGCTCATCGAAAAGATCGGTGAAGGTGGCTTCGGCGTGGTCTTCATGGCGGAGCAACAGCAACCCATCCGCCGCAGGGTCGCTCTGAAAGTTCTAAAGCCGGGAATGGATTCCGGTCAGGTCGTTGCCCGGTTTGAAGCGGAACGGCAGGCCCTCGCACTGATGGAGCATCCCAACATTGCCCACGTGCTGGACGGTGGCCAGACCGCGACCGGCCGGCCGTATTTCGTAATGGAGCTCGTCAAGGGTATTCCGATTACGAAATACTGCGACGAACAGAAACTCTCACCGCGTGAGCGCCTGGCCCTGTTCATTCCAATCTGCGAGGCTGTGCAACATGCCCACCAAAAAGGCATTATTCATCGCGACCTGAAGCCGGGCAATGTGCTGATCGCGTCATATGACGGCAAACCTTCGCCGAAAGTGATCGACTTCGGCGTAGCCAAGGCCATGGGGCAGCAGTTGACTGAACGAACGCTGGTCACGAGTTTCGGCGGTATCGTCGGCACGCTGGAGTACATGAGTCCCGAACAAGCCGAGTTCAATGCGCTGGATATCGACACCCGGGCGGACATCTACTGCCTCGGCGTGATGCTGTACGAATTGTTAACGGGGTCGACACCGCTGACTAAGCAGCGCCTGAAAGAGGCGGCGATCACGGAGGTGTTGCGGCTGATTCGAGAGGAAGAGCCGCCGACGCCGAGCACGCGGCTGGGTGATTCTAGAGAATCACTGGCGTCGATTTCGGCGCAACGAAGGTTGGAGCCGGCGCGACTAACGAAAGAGGTCCGCGGTGAACTCGATTGGATCGTAATGAAGTGCCTGGAGAAAGACCGTTCCAGACGTTATGAGACGGCAAACGGACTGGCTCGGGACATTCAACGCTACCTGACCGAGGAGGCAGTCGAGGCGGGCCCTCCTTCGGCACGCTACAAGTTGCGAAAGTTTGCGCACAAACATCGCAAGTTGCTTGTGGTGGCAGCCGCTTTCGCGCTGCTTCTTGCAATCGGGACCGCGTTCAGCACCTGGCAGGCAGTTCGCGCGACAATAGCAGAACGCGCAGCGGCGGAGGAGCGCGACAAGGTCCTAAGGGAGAAGGAGCGCGCGGACGAAGAGGCAGCAATCTCCGTCGCGGTGAACGAGTTCTTGCGGAACGACTTGCTCGGTCAATCTGACGTCCACAATCAACCCACGGGCGTTGCCAGAGAAAAGGACATCACGGCGCGGGAATTACTCGATTGCGCCGCCGAGAAAGTATCGGGAAAATTCGCAGGACAGCCGCGATCGGAAGCGGCGATTCGTCATACGCTCGGCAGCGCTTATGAAGGATTGGGACTATATCCCGAAGCGCAACAACACTTCGAGCGCTCTTTGGAACTACATAAGCAATCACTGGGCTCTGACCATCCGAATGTGCTCGAGTGCACCAATGGTCTGGCTATGCTCCTCCGTAGTCGCGGCCGTAGTAAAGAAGCGTTGCCGCTCTTTGAGTTGGTCTTGGACCGACGCCGTGCTTCGCTCGGTAACGCGCACCTTCTGACGCTCACCAGCCTGAATAACCTTGGTGGCGTCTACCTGGACCTTGGCCGTTTCGACGATGCGGAATCCGTCCATCGCGAAGCGGTCGAAGGATGTCGTCGCACGTTGGGTGACCTTCATCGCATCACGCTTCTGTCGCTTAACGGCCTTTCCGTGAGTTATCTATACCTTGGCCGCGTTCGTGATGCCGAGCCGCTTCTGCGCGAGGTAGTCGACGGAGTTGAGAACACACTCGGCAAAGATCATCCGTTCACGCTCAGTTGCAAACGGAACCTTGCCGGGTGCTACATGGATCTTCGCCGTTACGATGAAGCGGAGCCGTTGTATCGACATGCGCTGGAAATCGACCGGGCCAATCTGGGTGAGGACCATCCCAACACACTCTTCTCAATGAATTTCGTCGGACTGGTACTCGAAGCGCGTGGGCGGTACGAGGAAGCCGAAACGGTTCTTACCAAGGTTCTAGAGTTGCGCCGTGCGAAGTTAAGTGCCGACCATCCGGACGTTTTAACCAGCATGGGCAACCTGGCACTTGTATTCAAGCGGCTCAAAAAGTATGTGGACGCGGAAGCGCTGATATCCAAGGCTCTGGAAGGTCGGCGCACCAAACTAGGCGACGATCACCCCGACACGCTGCGGAGCATGAACAATCTCGGTGAGCTTTATGTAGAGATGGGCCGCAACGTCAATGCCCAGCCGCTGTTTCGAGACGCGGCCGAGGGGGCAAAAAAGAGACTCGGCATCAACCATACGCAAACGCAGCTGTACATGAAAAATCTTGCCGCGCTTGAAAGACCCGAACCGGAGCAGAAGCAGCCAGATTGAACTTCAGCACGCCCGACGCCCTAATCACTTCTCGAACTCTACGTCATTCGGAAAAAAGCTGAAATCGGTTGGGGAATCCGACTGTGGTTTTCGCACTATATGCCGGGGCCGATCTGAAATAAACAAACGAGACCTTTTGATAACGCGGAGGTTACTACCGTGGCGGATTATGATGACGCAAAAGATTACGTGGGCAAATGGTACGACGAACAGGAAAGCATTACCCGAAGCATGGTCAGCGCGGGCCAGAATGCCATCAATAACTTTGACAACAACTCGGACATCCCCGAAGAGTCCAAGGCCTGGGATTGGGATGTGGTCAAAATCATCGTCCAGGCCGTGCTCACTAGAATTCCTCAGTTCAAGGTTGCGCTTGAAGCATTTGAGGAGGTCGTGGCATTCGGGAAGGCAGCGAATGAAAAATACAAGATATCCGACCGAATCGAGAAGGGAGTAAAAATTGCAAAGGCCGTCGGCATCAAGCTTGATTTCGGCGGGCAGAAACCGCCCGAAATGGCGGAGTTGAAACAAGCGGCCATCAAGGCCCGTGACGGATTCGGAAAATGGGAACGCGCCACTATCGCCATGCAGAAGCTACAGGAAAACTTCCTGACCGTCGATGAAACCAAGCAGCCGCCGATCCCCGGACTTCTTGCGTTGCTTAAAGCAGGCATTGATCGAAAAGACAAGGACGCCCTTAAGTACAAGGACCGCCTGCGGCAAACGATGGTGGAGATTCTCGGGCCGGTGCCTGCGTACAGCCCGACACAGATCGAAGACTTCGGCAAGGCGATCGAACTGGATTTGTATCAGCAATGCTATACCAAGGGCGCCTATGTCTACGTCGTTCCTTACAACCCGAACTGGAGGAACATCTATCGGGATCGATGGGAAGTCCGCGGTATTCCCAAGAAGGTGCTCGACCGCGTGATACTGCTAACGGGTGCGGCCACCGACATTGCAGCCGTGGCGAGGTGGAACCTACCCAAGCGAGTAGAGGCTTGCAATTCGTGCCACTCACGAGATCGCATGGAGCCCAGAGCACGCAGGCCGCTGGATCCCTTGACCATCGAGAACCCAGACCTTCCCCTCAAGAAAAACAATTGATTGATCCCCGTCGGCCCGAACGGCCAGCCCAAGTACTTCGGCGATTGGAACACCATGCAGCAGCAGCAAGTCACCGAATGGCTCATGACACCGCGATAGCCCAGTCCAGCGAGCAGGGCGTTAACCCGCCCTGCTCGTCCTAGCTGCATCTCTATTTCCTCCCACGCCGTCACGAAAAAGACTTGCATTCCTCAGCCCGGCCGGGGACACTACTTCTATTGCATTTTTGAGCCGTCAATCAGTGAAATGTACCTTGGCCGAGGTCGTCGGCTGGATTGGCTCGATTCCTGGTCGCCTGGAGGATAAAGATGGGGTTTAATCGCAAGGCATTGCCGAGACTTGAGGCCTTAGAGGTGCGGGCGCTAATGGCATTCACGATGGGATCTGCCTACAGTACGGACAACGGCAGTAATCCCGTTGACCCGGCGATCGGATTCCTTAACGGTGACGGCTTTTTCGACCTGGCAGTGGCGAACGAATTCGGCAATGACGTCAGCGTCTTCATGGGAAACGGTGATGGAACGTTTGCTCCGAAGACGGATTATCCGGTGGGCGTTCACCCTAATGGCATCAAGATCCTAGACGTAAGCGGCGATGGATTCCGCGACATTCTTACCGGGAATTTCGACGGCAACAATATCAGCGTTCTGCTCGGCAAAGGCGATGGGACTTTTTTCCCGGCGGTTCACTATGCGGCCGGCGCGGGCTCGGCTTTCCTTACGCTGGGTGACTTTAACAACGACGGCAAAGTCGATGTGGCAACCGCCAACTCTCGCGGCGACTCCATCAGTGTGTTGCGGGGCAACGGCAACGGAACGTTTCAGGCACCGATCGTTACCCCCGCCGCGGTTGGGCCGATCGTCCCCGAGGTCGACGACTTCAACTTCGACGGCAAGCTCGATTTGGCCGTCGCCAATCATCTCAACGACAATGCCAGCATCTTCCTCGGCAATGGTGACGGCACATTTCAGCCTCGAACCGATATCGCGACCGGCAATCACCCGATTGACATTGCCCTAGCCGACTTCAACAAAGACAACGCCACTGACATCATCGCGCCCAACGCCCTCGGCAACACGGTGAGCGTCCTGCTCGGCAACGGCAACGGTACGTTCGCGGCGCCGGTCAACATTCCAGTGAGCAATGGCCCTGCCGTCGTCGCCGCCGCTGACTTCGACCGCGACCGCAAGTTGGATTTCGCCGTCGGCAACTTCGTCTCGAACGACATTAGCCTGCACTTTGGCAACGGCAACGGCACGTTCGAGCCAGGGGTAATCCTGTCGACCAATCCGACGCTCAAAGCCTGTCTCGGAATCGCCGCGCACGACCTGAACTTCGACCGGTATCCCGAGATCATTCTGACCGGACAAATCACCGACAATGTGCTAATCCTTATGAACAACGCGTCTTGGCCGGCGCCGCCCGCGCCGGGTCCAGATCACAAGCCCGTGACGCCGATTCCCCCTACCCTGCCGATCGAGCAGCCGTCCCGGCCGGCAAGTGGCGAGAATCTTGAATCTAACGTCGTAGCTACGACACCGACGCTTCAAAAGCTGCTGCCACGCGTAACGAAACGTGCAAGCGAGTCGCTGGCGCTGCTATTCGGTGATCCGGCCGTCGGCTAAATCTTTACGACGTTTGGCCGGACGCCAGAATTCGGCGCGAACCTGGGTCTTCCGCGACTTGTCGTGTTGTGCATGGAAACACGATTTGTCGAAGACAAGTTTGCTCAAATCGGCGCCCGGCTAAGGCTGTCGGCGCCGCCCACCAACCGATTCCGCCGCATTGCGACCGGCATTTCGCTGGACGTGAGAAACGACCGCAAAGGCGAGTTCTTCGCGATCAACGCGCCCGCGGCTAACGAAGCGGAAGTCCAGGTACTCGACGTACAACCGGCCGACCGTCACCTGCTCTTGTTGGTGCGGGACAACGGCGAAAAGCATAAGTACCTTTGCGGTCATGACGAGCGGCACTGGTTTGTCGCTGCGATCCCGGAGACGGCGCCGGTGGGCACCGTACGGCAGGCCAAAGAGGCCTTGAAGCCCGTCGAAGTCCGCCGTTCCGAAGCTCGCCACGGACTACGCCGAAAGGCACAAAGCCGACGCAAGAACGCCGCCTTCGTTCGACAAGGAGAGTGGTTCTTTCTTCCCGACGTTCAGCTTACTGTGAATGAAAAACTCGTGCTCCGGAACGAACCACTTCTTCGTGGCAACGGCGGAAAGCCACATTGGGCGGACTTTTGCTTCCGCACCGGGGGCGAAACCGTTTACGTATGCTTCCAGCATCCGAATGGCGTGGCGGCCGCTGAGTACCATCGCATTGTGTCGCAGAATCCGGGTGCGAAGCGATGGAACTGGCGCACCATGCGACGCAATCCGGGTGTCTACGTGCGGGGACGCATTCGGCATGCCGATCACCGAACGATCGTGTTGCACGGTTGGCATCGGGTTTTAATGAATACCGAATCTCAGGCGAAAGCGATGCAGCATGTGGCGTTTCTGGACTGACCACTCTTCATTCATTTGGCATCCCGATGCAATACAACTGCTTTTCCGCTCGGATGAAGATCTGTCCTTGCGAGATCGCCGGCGATGCACGGGACTGCTCACCTAGCGGATTTCGACTCACAACTTCGAACTTCGGACCGGCTTTCAACACATGCGTCGTGCCGTCGTCATCAAGGAAGTACAGGTAGTCGCCGGCCCAGACGGGCGACGCGCTGAAATGCCGCCCTAGGCGCTCCATCCAGATTCGCTTGCCCGTCTTTGCCTCGATGCAGCTCACCATGCCGTTCTCAGACGTGTTTCGATCCGACACAACGAAGAAGTACGGGCCGTGGGCGATGGGTGAAGGAACATAGGCAGCACCTCGCCTCTTGTGCCAGACGATGGCGGTCTTCGTCACATTACCCACACCGGTCGGCCGAATTCCCATTAGATGGTATTCGGGGTAGCCAGCCGACATGCACAGAATTCCTTCCGTGTAGACAAGGCTGGCGACGTACTGCTCCGTGGGTCCGTCGATGATCCAGATTTGCTTTCCCGTGTCGGGATCGTAGCCGGCGACGCATTTGCTTCCGCTGAGGACGAGTTGCATTTTCCCGGCAACGTCGATGATCAACGGCGGAACATAGGAGCGCGTCCGGTTAGGCCGATCGATCCGCCAGCGTTCAGTACCCGTCGCTTTGTCGAAGGCTACGATGTAGGCCTCGGCATCCTGGTCGCCGTTCAAGATCACGAGGTCCTTGTAGAGGATGGGAGGGCTACAAAAGCCGTGGCGCGAATGGAACTCGCCAGGCGATTTGTGCCATATCAGTTTGCCGTCCATGTCGTAGCAATGAATTTGCATGTGCGGGTAACTGAGGAACGAGACCCAGACGTAGCGTCCGTCGGTCGCGGGTGTCGAACTGGCGTAGCTGTTCAGTTCGTGTTTAGGTTCGAGTTTGGCCGTGAGGACGACGCGCTCCCAAAGCGTCTTTCCTGTGCGGCGATCCAGGCAAAGGAGCATCCGCTTGCCGTCGTTTTCCACGCACGTTGTGACAAAGATTCGGTTGCCTGACACGATCGGCGAGGAATGGCCTTTACCCGGGATTGGAACTCTCCAAGCGACGTTCTCCGTTTGGTTCCAGCGAATGGGTGCGCTGGTATCGGTCGACGTCCCGTCGCCGCGGGGGCCTCGCCAGGCCGGCCAGTCCGCCGCCAAGCCGGTCAAAGCAACGACACACGGTATGATGTAGCGGAGAACGGAATGATTCATCGAAGTTCAGCCTACTTGACCATCCACACGTGGACAACACGCGATTCACCATCGTCTCGCAATTTCAAGGACAATGTAGACGTCGGAAGCGCCGACACCGTACATTTCCTAGGAGACAACAAAACCGATCATGGCGACACGTCGGCCCCACATTTGTGTCGTAGGTTCAACGAATGTCGATCTGACGTTCCGTACCGCTCGGCTGCCACATCCGGGTGAAACAATTTCGGGCTACGACTACCACATCGGTTGTGGTGGAAAGGGCGGGAATCAGGCCGTTATCGCAGCCCGACTTGGAGGCCATGTCACGTTGATCAGCCGGGTCGGCCATGACGAATTCGGCGAAATGTCTCTTCGCAATTACCGTGAACAAGCCGTCGACACAACCTTCGTCACGGTCGACGCGGACCATCCGACTGGGACGGCGGCCATCATCGTCGACGATCAAGGACAAAACTGTATCATCGTCGCACCCGGCGCCAACCAAACGCTGATGCCGAAGCACATCCGTGAGGCCAGTGACGCAATTCGCAGCGCTGAAATTCTGATCTGCCAGCTCGAAGTTCCAATCGAATCCGTGCTGGAAGCGTTCCGCATTGCACGAGCCGCTGGCGTCCGCATGGTTCTCAATCCGGCGCCAGCCAAGCCCCTTCCAGACGAGATATGGCGTCTAACGGATTGGTGTGTCCCCAATGAAGTAGAACTTGAATCGCTCACAAGCAGGAGCGGAGAGGGACTAGACCAAATCGCAGCGGCTGCACGAGTCTTGCAAAGTCGTGGGACGCCGAACGTTGTCGTTACGCTGGGGGCGCGAGGGGCCTTAGTTGTGACGGAGACAGCTACCGATCATGTTCCCGCACTAGCGGTGTCTGCGATCGACACGACGGGGGCGGGCGATGCGTTTATTGGCAGCCTCTGCGTTTTCCTCGCGATGGGCGTGACAATTTCCGAAGCCGTCAAGAAGGCAAATGCCGTCGCCGCATTGACTGTTACCCGTGTGGGAGCGCAACCTGCGTTTCCCCAGCCGGATGAACTTGCACCATTTTTGCCTTGAACCCAAACGTCCTGCCGACGCGAGTCATTGACCGTCAATGCTGGGCAACGATTGAAGTTCCCAATAGCGTCGATACAAGTCGCTGGCACGGTAGAGAGTTTCGTGGCTGCCGCTGGCGACAATGCGACCTTGCTCCAACACGAAAATCCGTTTCGCACGTCGTGCCGTGGCGAGCCGATGCGCTATCACAAACGTGGTACGACCCGTGAATAACGCTCCAAGGGCCTTTTGGATGATCTCCTCGGATTCGGCATCGAGGGCGCTCGTCGCTTCGTCGAACAAGAGGACCGCCGGGTCCTTGAGGAATGCTCTGGCGATGGCGATGCGCTGTCGCTGGCCGGCGGATAGCTTTACTCCCCGTTCGCCCACTAGTTCCTTGTAACCGGCAGGTAGTTCCTTGATGAATTGATCGGCGCCCGCTGCAAGGGCCGCGGCATGAAGCTGCTCCTCGGTTGCGTCCGGGTTGCCGTAGCGCAGATTCTCCTCAATCGTCGCGCTGAAGAGGAATATCTCTTGCGGCACGATGCCTATCACCCGGCGAAGATCGGCCAACCGTAGCTTGCGGAGGTCGTGATCATCGAGGCGAATTTCGCCAGCGGTCGGATCGTAGAAACGGAGAAGCAGCGAGAACATGGTCGTCTTGCCGGCGCCGCTCGGTCCGACGAGCGCAACCATTTCACCGGGCTCGATCGCAAGGCTTATGTTCCCCAACGCGAGCCGGCCTTCGGCGGACGGATAACTGAACGACATGTCGCGAAACTCGACACTGCCGATGGCTCTCACGAGGGGAATGGGATCGGGTGGATCGGCCAGAGCAGGCGGGGTATCCAAAAGCTGAAATACGCGCGCGCTCGCCCCGCGAAGCTCTGTGTAGCCGGCGTACAAGCCGGCAAGCGTGCCGACGGTTGCGGCAATGGAGAACGTGTACAACAGAAACGAAGTCAGCTCGCCGGGCGTCAATTCCCGGTTGGCGATGAGCCGGCCGCCATACCACAACACCGCAGCGAACGCGCTGAAGCCGGCAAATTGCAACAGCCCGATGAAGGCGCCTTCCCAGCGTGATTTGATTAGTTCGAGTCGGAACAGGTCCGCCAGCCTGTCCCGATAGCGCTTCATTTCAAAGGGTTCCCGCGCAAAGGCCTGCACGGTGCGCAGACCCGCCAAGGCTTCCTCGGCGACCGAAGACGTGTCGGCCAATGCATCTTGTACCCGTGTGGCGAACCGTTCGATTCGCCGGCCATAAAAGACTGCCAAGAGAATTACCGGGGGAATAAGAGCCAGGGCCACCAACGTAAGGCGTGTATGGAGCAAAAGCAGCAGCACCAGGGTTCCGACAAACCGCAGGGCTGCCTGGATACCGCTCGGGATTTGGCTAGTGATGGCGTGTTCCACGACGGTGAGATCCGAGCCAAGGCGTGAGAGCAATTCACCGATTCGGCGCGTTTCATAGAACTCAGGTGTCAGGCCAACCAGATGCGTAAAGAGACGGTCGCGAAGGTCTCGGAGGATGCGAGCCCCCGTAGCTTCGAGCAGATAATGCACTGCGAAGCTGAGGATCCCCATCCCGGCAAAGAGCCCAATCAAAGCGAGGGCGGTGCGATTAAGGGTTTCAGGATCGCCGTGTGCCAGCGCCGCATCGACCACCATGCCGGCAACCGTCGGGGCTGCCAGACCGATGCCGCTTGCGACGAGCATCAAACCCGTGGCGAGCAGAAGACGCGGTAGATACGGGCGGGCTAACGCCCACAATCGTGAGAAGCGGACCGGCGGCGGAGCGGCATCTGCCATGATTTAATGAGGGGCGACACCAGCGTCAGGTTCGAGCCCTCGCTAACGCGTCGGGTTAGTGTAATTCATAGCAACCCGAAGCGTTAGCGAGGAAATTGACCCACTACCTAGGTTCGGCAACTTGTCTTACTGCTTACAGGTATAGGTGAGGTCGTCAAAAAAGACTTGCTGGCCATTTCCATCGATCCAAGTTGTCACGATTCCGAATCGATCAAAGCGAGCGCCGCTCGCTTTGTGCCCGGATTCCAAATCGACGCTGGTTTTCTTACCACCCAAGCTCACCGTGATTCGGCCGCGACCATCCGCGGCAGTTGGATCGTATTCAAGAGTCCAGTCGTGGGAAGAACCGTCCGGGAGTATGTGCGGAAGGTCATCCCCACGTGCGTAGCCACCGCCATCACCGGCGACGCGGTACATCGGATAAAAAAGAAACCCTTCGCGGCTTGGGCCTTCCACGGCCACACCGAGAAAATTGGCGGGAATGCCGGAATCCTGCGAAGGGTTGACGCGCACACTTTCCGTCGAATGAAAGAAGCCGAGCAATGTCGTGCTGTCGCTCACACCTCGCTTGAGGCTGACTCTTCCGGATGCCTTCATTGGTTTCGCCAACGACAACTCCTGCAAACGATCGCCGCAGTAGGCTAAGGTGCGCTCGAACCGGCAATCGCCGCGGAACACGAGGCCGCCAATTTCACCTTGCTTTATGCCGCCTGCATGTCGAGTCGGACTATAGCCGAAGTCGAAGCTCGGCCGCACATCCCGGCTCACATAACGACGCCGATTCTGAAACCCTTCCCAGGCGGGTTCCTTCGTGAAATCCTCTTTGACACCGTTGATTGTAATGTGATTGAGCCAGAGTCCGCCCCCGCCATCGGCGTGCTTCATCGCGTTCAACTGCCCGAAGCGGTTGAAGGTTGCGCCGTCGGCCCGATGGCCGGCATTGACGTGACAGATCGCCCGTTCATCGCCGATGGTTGCGGTGATAGCGCCTCGACCGCCGTTCGCTTTGGGATCGTACGTTAGCGACCACTTATGTACTTTTCCGCGCGCCGCAAATCCTTTGAATTGCTTGCGCCCGGTCAATGGATCTTCGGTGATCGGAAAGCCTTGAGGGTCGTCGCCTCCCGCACGCCAACGGCTGCTGCAGTACTCGAGCCATGCATAGAAAACATCGCCGCGGCCTGAAATGCGGATGGCGATGGTGTTCGGCGTTCGCCACTCATTCAATGTCCCCGCGTAGAAGAACCCGATGAGCGCATGAACCGGCCGGCCATCACACGTCAATGTCCCGGACGCGCTCAGAACATCGTCGAAGGATTTGGATTCGAGTTTCTTCGCATAGTATGCCGGCTCCGCGGCGCCGGAGACAAACCCACCCATTTCCCCGGCCACGTCGCTCGTGTGCTTGGTAAGCGAATAGCCGAAATCTTGAACAATGTCCCGCGGGTTTACCACCCGGTTGTTTCGCCCGTCCCAGCCAGGATCCTTATCGAACCGCTCCGTTCGCTCCTCGGCGTAACCTACCGCGACAAAAACCCCGACGCAGAGAACGACGGCCGCTCTCATACATCTGTCCGCATTCATGTTCGACTCCGCACTAGGCCATTATCCTAGAAGCTGCAACTTCAATCGTAGTAACGACAATTGTACGTGCCGAGGACGCAGAATGTGAGCAGCCAGTGCGAGGCGCGTTGCGTGGCGTCAACGGTCGCGGGGATCTATCGCGCTCGGCGCGGGTCTCCGACCCCGCCGCCCCGCCCGACCGGAGGTCTCCTCTCCCAGCCGCCCGCCCCATAGGATTCCCCACATGGAACGCTACCGTTTCCATTCCGACGGCGCTCTCTTCTATGTCACATTCAGCGTCGTCGACTGGCTGCCCATCTTCGTTTCCGAAGCAGCCTGCAAGATCGTCACGGACAGCCTGAACTTCTGCCACCGCCACAAAGGCCTGCGGATCAACGCCTACGTGATCATGCCGACGCACTTGCACGCGATCCTCTTCCATGCCGATTCGGCGCTCGGCGCGGGTCTCCCGACCCCGTCGACCGCCCGGTCGTGATGGACTTCCGCAAGTTCACGGGCCGCCGGTTAGCGGACTTCTGCGCCGAACACACCCCGGCCTGTTTCCGGGGCGTGCTCGTGGAACGTGCCGGCGCCGATCGCGAGCGCCGCCTTTGGCAGCCGACGCGCCACGCGGTGCAGATTGAAACCGAGAGCTTCTGGCAAGCGAAACTCGATTACCTGCATCAGAATCCCGTGCGCAAGGGCCTGGTGAGAGCGGCCGAGCATTGGCGATTCTCGTCGGCGAGCTACTGGACGTCGGCTGGGAAGATCGAGAATGACGTGCTGCTCAGCGCGATCATGTGGTGAGCGTGGCGCGCGGGGCGGGGTCCGGCGTGGGAGGGGAGACCTTCGGTCGGGCGAGCGGCGGGGTCGGAGACCCGCGCCGAGCGCGAAGGCCTCAAATGCGCCCTAGAAGCCTCGATTCCGCTTCTTTCACGCCGAGGGGCGTCAGCTTGCAACGATCTGCTTTTCTATCGAACTCAATAAGAAGGGAAGCATCCAGTTTCGACAACACACTCGATCTAAACATGGAGGGGTTGCTGTATTTCGTCCAGTCAAACAGCGAACCGACACGCACCCAATCAGGTTCGGGATAGAGAAGAACGAGCACTTTATCACCAACTTGCATCCCCCCGTCCAAAACACGCTTTCCGCCGCCAAAATCCCAGATCAAGGGCGTTTTTCGTTCGACTAAAGCATCTACCGATGCCTGAGCGTCTGCGGTTGAACAATTATGAAAAACCCTGATTAATTCAGCGAGCACAAAAGTACAACTGGATACGACGTAGGTCGCATCCATCTTGTTTGACACAACGTCGCCTCCGACGTGCCCGATGTTTCGGTTATTTCGGATTTCGTAAATTGGAGGAAGTGCACGAGGCAGCATGATGCGAAGTGATCGGTCCCCTATCGCTAGCGGGGGTTTGCTTTCGAGTGCCTTGCACGCTTCTGGAAATTTTGCGGGCTTCTTCGGCTGGTGTGAAAAGTTCCCGGACAGCGCTCCATCAAGAATCGTGTAAACAACCTCGCAAAATCGGCCGGCATCGATACCGGCAGCTTTCCATCGCCCTTCGAGAAGCGCTGAGTTCAAGCCTCGGAATTCTTCGATTAGCGGATCTCGGAGCCCACCTGGAATGCCGGCCAGAAGTTCCGTAAGTGGAATCAACCGTGACTCTTTTCAAATGGGTGGTCACTGGCGTCAGCGCCGCGCGACAATCGCGGCACTGAGATTACTCTAGTCTTAGGGTTCGGAATACTTCCAAATCTTGCGATTGCCTTCGTTTGCTTTCATCCGGCGAAGTTTCCGACTGCCCACCAACGCTTGCAACTTGCCACTTAGATTCGAGGGTTCATAGTGCCAGCCGTGCGCGGCCAATTCTTGCCGAATTTCACCTATCGTTCGTTGTGACGTAAAGAACCCTTCGTCCTTCAAAAGCAGAATGCGGCCTGTTACGCTTGACTCAGAAGTGGCAATCGTGCCTTTCATGGCACGGTTCGTGGACTTCGAAATGGATTCGGGCGAGGAGCCTTCGGAAGAGCCCAACAAATGTTCAAGAATCACCTCGAAGGCTTTTGTCTTTAACGCGGCATCCTTCATATCCGCCACCGCGGCCTCAGCTTCCCTGCGAAGCTCGCGCAGTTTCTCGTATTCCATTCCGCGCACTCCGTCTGGAAATGCAGTTTCTTCTATGCCTTGTTCACAAAATCGATCGCTTGACGCAAGGCCCACAAGGGCACATACCATCCAGTTCTGTTTCGATCCATAAAACCGGCCTTTTTGAGACGGCTGAGTTCTTCGCCAACCGATTTTGGTTTCTGTTGGACTTGGTTAGCGTACCATTCGGGCGGGGCTCCTAAGCCATCGTCCTCAACCCATCCCTTCCGTTTCATCGCATGGCGCGCCAGCCCCACGGCGACGATCCGCTTCTTGGTCGGCTCCTCCGCGAACGTCCCCAATAATCGGACAATGGTCTGGCGGTCAATCAGGCCGATGCGTCCGTGAAGTGCTGCTGCTAGTTCACTGTCCTCAAGTTCGTCATGGTCAAGAATCAGATCATCGAGCGTCCGTCCGTGCGCGGGTGCTTTTTGCGCCACCATGGTTGTGCCCTTTCAGTAGAGAATCGAAACGCTGGAGTCAATAATGTCAAACTTGATGTAGAGAGACTTTGACTATTCATGGCGTACATCGTGGTACATAATCTCTTCTGGTCAGAGCGTCGAACGAGACACCGGCAAGAGACGGCAACCGTCGGTGGTGCATCAAAAGAGTCGTTTTGTCCGCGTTAAGCCCGTTTTTGTCGCATGAAATACGGAAGCATGAAATCGGCGTCCGTGTTAGGGGAGGCTGGATATTAGCCACCCGGTTCCAATTCCCACATGTCGTCGACTGCTCGTGGCTGCGAAACCAGAGCACTTTCTTTTATCTTGCATGACAGATATTCTATAGTGTACATCTTAAGTCTTTATGCAGTAAGTATAAACGTCACCGTGCCACTATAGTGACAAGATACAATCAATGATGATTGTGACTTCTCTCTTATAGACGTACCGACCATGCTGACATGAGCGCTGCTTGGGCAGTCAAGAGACAGCAACCGTCGGTGGTGCATCAAGAGAGCCGATTTGTTTCGCGTCTAGCCGCTTTTTGTGGCATGAAGTGCGGACGCATGAAATCGGGTCCGTGTTAGGGGCGTCTGAAGTTTAGCCGCCCGGTTCCAATTCCCACATGCCGTCGACTGCGCGTGGGTGTGAAACCAGAGCGCTTTCTTTAATCTTGCATGAGATATACTCTATAGTGTACAGATTAAACCTTTATTGACTAAGTAGAAACGACAATGTGTCACATGAGGACTAGCCAAGATCAATGATGATTGTTACTTCTCTCTTATAGACGTACCGACCATGCTGACATGAGCGCTGCTTGGGCAGTCAAGAGACAGCAACCGTCGGTGGTGCATCAAGAGAGCCGCTTCGAAAGTGCTTCGCCGCATAACACCCCGCGCTGGACGCCCAGGAACGGAGTAACTCGAAGGAAGGAAAAGGAGAAGACTCTCCGTCTCAGCTGTTGAACGCGCGGATGAAGGAGCTACTCGATAGTGTGGATCATCGGTCTTGCCGCGATTATGGCGGTTCTGAGATAGATTCAACGATGCAGGGAACTGTGGCGAGCGCGCACCCCGAACGCGGACTAGGTCTCACCGATTCTAAACGACTTAGAATCGAAAACGCAGCTTAGCAGCGAATTTGTTTCGCGTTTGCCAGTAAGAGAGTCCGTGGCCAGCAAAAAGTGGCCACGTGGCCACGGTCTCGAATCCGCGGATTCAAACTGTTGGCAGATTGGGCGTTCGGTCGATGCGAGTTCGTGGCCAGCACCGTGGTCAGTGGCCACGTACTGGTCGTCTCCGGTCAACGCTGACAAAGTGCCGAAGAGAGGACTCGAACCTCCACACCCTTAACGGGTACCAGGTCCTGAACCTGGTCTGTCTGACAATCAAGCACTTTGCAAACGCGTTGTGCTGGCGTTCAAGCCAACGACTTACAGCTTTTCACCTGACCGATCACATTGTATCCGCATTGCATTGGTAGAGTCCAAATTGCAGAAAAAATTGCAGAAAACGCGCGTGTCGCTTGCGTTAGCAATTTCCATTTCAGCCCGACCGACCTGCGTACAATTCAGGCATTCACCACTCCGCGACCTGCTCTTTTCAAATTCTTGAAAGGACTCAGGAGCTAAGAGTAAGGGTGACGTTTTCAAATGGAGTGAACATGAAAACGACAACCAACGAAGTGCCGCAAAGCAAGGACGTCTGCTACATCGACCTATTCGCAGGAGAAAATGGTAACGGTAACCAGTGCCGCTTGTACCTAAGCCCTTTGGTCTACGTCCCGCTTCTTTTCAAAGAGGAGCTGGTCGAGATCGAAAATCGCCGAGGGGAAATAGGTCTCATGCGGATGCCGACCAGGTTGCTCCTTCCGTTTCAGTCGATGGACTTCGTGAGGAGGGACAGCGGAATTGTCGACGTGCAGTTTCGCTTGCCCAACGTCCAAGTCCTAGAAGCAAAAGATTGTCCTTTTGCTAACTAGGAGGTGCCATGAGCGACAAAGAAAGTAAAGGACTACCACCGGACCCGAGGTGCCTTGTGACCCAAATGGTTTACCACCCTGACGGCGAAAAAGGCGTCATCGGGACACAATGGGAAACCTCCAACGTTAAGCTCACGATCGACGGCAAAGAGGTTGCAATCGAACTTGCAAACGTCTTTGTCCGAGAGCCGCGCGTTGAGGTCACGGTCTACACCGAAAGGAGCCGGAAACGCTCAGAGCTAGTTCGCGAGCTGGCGACTCGCCACACCTGCGGAGTGTAAAACGCCAGGGCCGATGGAATAGTACCATCGGCCCTCTTTTTAATCCGTTTCCATTGATCCAATCATTTCGACGCATTCCAACTGCTTTTCATCCACAAGGGATAATCATACCGGGCCGACACTTAGCCCGATGTCTCGTCGAGCTATCCAGCGACATCAAGCTGTGCCTGTGTCGTAAATTGAGCTAAGTATTCAGCGATTAGCGAAGGCCAAACAACTGAAATCACGCATCGAGCGTCGAAATCAAATCAGACGAGGCGTACCGGCCCGACCGAAGGATAGAATCCCACCGGTCGAGGCATCCACGTCGCAACCCTGAGTGAGAATGTTCAGCTTGGGCGTATAGTCGCAAGAGTGCCTGAGCCAACTTTTCGGTGTCGAAGAACCAGCCTTGATCGTGATTCGCTCCTTCAATCACCGCCGGGTCGGTCATCCGGTCGCAGGCGTGGAAAAGGATGTCGGCTAGGGGACGCAAGTCCCCGGAAAACCCTTCAAACTCCGAGACGAATACCGTCGGGTCATCAATAAATGCCTGACTGGCGACAAATGCTAGGAGCAATGGGCGGTTCTCGGAAATATGCCAGTCAATCTCCTTTCGAAGGAACAGCGCGCTGGAGTCTCTGACGTGTTTCTCCGAGTCGTTGAAAAACGTCGGCAGTCCTTCGCGGCACTTGACCGCCACCCGCTCATCTTCAAGATTCCTAGCGAATACTTCGGCGACAGGTTGCCGTTGCCACAGCTGCCCCGCAACGCATGAGTCTACCAAATTAGCCAACCGCCCGGTATGCAGCCACGTCAGTGCCGCCCAGGCCGCCCCGTGCTTTGCGACACGCTCCGCCGGCGAATTTACCATGCGAGCAATAAGTGGCTCCAATAGAAGACCGTGCGTGACTAGTGTGAACCGCACGAAGTCGTGAGCGTGGCCGCTTGCGAGCAAGTCGTCGGACGCTCCCTCACATGCTTCCATAAACAAAGTGACAGCCTGTTCCTTGTCGATGTTCAGTACCGGTTGCAGCATCCCAATGGCCGCCGCACGAACGCTCGTGACAGGATCATGAATGAGCCGAGCCAGTGTGGGTTTAACAGCTGGATAAAGGTCGCGATCTTCAAATAGCATGTGGCGAAGCGCATGGGCCGCGACGCCCCGCACACTGTTGACCGCTTCTATGTCGAGCCTGTCCTGCGTTCCCTCTCCCACGAATGTGCCGTCTGCCTGAGGATCAGGATGTTCCGTCGCGTATCGCGTGATCAGTTGCACCACCTCGGGCCGCCAGTTGATGTCGCCGCGCGCTTCCGCGCATCGGCACCACGCGCGTCCAACTTCGGAGTGAGCACGATAGCCGATCCGCATGAGAATCGCATGACATTGCTCGTCAGTGGCCGGCTTCCAGTCCGTAGCGGTTTGTTCCGGGGACCGGACGAATCGCAGCCCATGAAGAAATGCAGCCCAATAACATGGATCGGCGTCAAGTGGAACGCGCAATGCAAGCGCCGCGAATCGTTGCGGATTGCGTGCCGCCTGCGTTTCCAGGTCACGGGAGAACTCCTCAGGTGTCGATTCGATTACCGCATCGCTTAAGAACTGAATCCGCCCGGCCTTCCTCGCGTCGGGCTTCCGGCCCATCAACTTAAGCCATGCTTCGTCAGTAAGCCGCTCTTTGTGGCTGGCAATCGGCGACCGCACGGCACCGCCGTGGCTTTCTCTGCCTCCTTCGAGTTCTTCTGCCGTGCGTTTGTACTTTTCGAGGAGCTGGCCCAACGCGTTGGTCACTCGGCATGATCTTCGACTGTTTGGCAATGCCGGTAGAAGGGCATGCTGAATAAACCCGTAGGTATTGGCCCGGTAATAGCGGCCTCCGCCACGGTACCGTTCAAGATCGTGCCGGTATTGCTTACGTTCCTTGTCTGGGTAGTACGCCAAAAGCAAGCGTTCAAGTTCCCGATACCGTTCTGCCGAACAATACGGCGCATGCCGCTGGATAATCTCGAAAGCAAGCTGCCATCCGCGCTCTTGCCCTAAGTGGCCCAAAGTGAACCGTCTCGCGTCGTTAAGAAGCCATTGAATGGCGTCATCGGCAAACGTGGGAGGAACGCGAAGTCTTACAGTTCCTATGAGTTGTTGCACCGTTCGCGATGTATTTGCCTCCAGTGCAATCAGCTCCGCGGCGGCGGCGCCGCTCCACTGCGCAGCCGCGACCGTCAGGAAACACGGCAAGGGACTGCCGCCGGAATGCTTGCCACGGTACAGCTCTTCCTGCCAAATGCTGTCGCCGTCAAAGTACGCTTCGTCCCATTCGGGATGGCTTGGCGGGTAACACTTTACCGCCGCCAGCACAAGTGGCAGCAGATTTCGCCAGAAATACCCAGGCTCGTTTTGTATGGCCTCTCGTACCGCACTCTCGATATGGTGCGGTATCCATAAACCGCAAGATTCGCGCGAGGGTGCATCGTCCGCTGCATGCCTCCTGCGATCAATGGATCGTTCGCACATACCGGCAAGCAAATCAATGAAGTAGATCGGTTTTTGCCGGGCTAGGTCCGTCGTCAACCAAAGCTCCGGACGAACCGACGAGTCGGATTGCAAAAGCTTCCGACGGAGGGTGAAAACACCCGGTGGATCCTGGTGAGCTTGCCAAGGCAATACGTTTCTAATCCGGCGCGGCCACGGGTCCGGCGCATCTTGATAAGGCGCCAGTAGCTCGGCCACCCGATTGCCTTCCGACCCCGACACTGTCGCCAACACCCAGCAAGCCGTCTCGATCTTCCAGTCCTCGTCGCCGCGGAGGCAGGCTTCCCAGTACCCGGCGGCGTCGAGGGCGGAAAACCAATGACGCCGGCGAGTGAGGATTTCTGAGACGACGCAATTCCGCTTTTCGGCGTCCTGCAACAGATCAATTACACAGTTCACTTCTACTTCAGTCGGGGTGTCAACATGTCCCAGAAACTGCAAAGTCAAATGCTGTAAGTGAAACCGCACGGTTGTGGAGGAAAGGATTGCACGGACGGCCGCGATGAACTGTTTTGGCGTTTCATCGCGAAGCACGCTCAGTATGTGGCGCAATTGCCCCCGCCTGAGAAGTGACTGATCGTCTCGGTCGCGGAGCCAGTCGTGAATTGATTTGCTTTCACGGTGCAGTCGATCAACCCATGTCACCGCGAGTAGATAGTCAAAGTAACTCTGGTGCGTAAATCGCAGCGTTTCGTCGCCGCAAACAAGCACGCCGAGAGAGTGCAAGGCATCGCGAATCTTAGGCCATCGATCAATAACGGTTTCAGGAACAGCGAGCACGCCGTCTTCATCGAGCCGACCAACAATGGCGTCCAGAGCTCCATCCGTATCGGTAGAAACAATGCCCATGCTGAACAATTGCTCGCGTATGCCTTGCCAAAACTCCCTCATAAGACCCGTTGCGGATCGGAAAGTCGCACGCGCGCGTAGGGTTGGCGATAGCTTCGTCCAGGTCTTGAGAAGGTGGGGCTGGCAAAGGATGGCCCGTTGAGCGCTGCTAAGTTGCGGCCACTTCTCTCCGTGGCGTTCCACAATGGGACGTACAACGTCTTCTGAAAGTTCATTCAAACAATACTCACTAGTTGGTTGCGATTCCCCTCTTTCTTTTTTCCAGGCGCTAATCGACGGGTCATACTCCAAATCAAAAGTCCGGCAGGCCACAACCACGTGCATCACCTCTGAAAGCCGCATTGCCTCGTGCACGAGCGCCACAAACACTGCCCATGCGCTCGGATCGTGCTGAGGACTCCAACGCAGGGCATCGAGCTGATCCAGAATAAGCACGGTAGCGCGGCCGCCCCCCACGGCGTGTAGGCAGTGAATCGGTGACTCGGGCAGGCCGAGTGATTCGCCAAAGCGTTTAGTGGTGTCCTTGGGAAGCCGTTGGTCTAGACGGATCGGTAGGTAGAGAACGGATTGACTCTCCAACAGATCTATCAGCGCATACAGTACGCAACTCTTACCTCTGCCCGCATGTCCATGCAGAAAATGCAGTCGCGGGCCGCCGGACTGACAAATGCGAGACAGAATCGATTCCGCCTCAGGTCGCGTGATAAGCTGGCCATCGATAAGATACGGCTTAACCCCATTCCGATATTCCTCGCGACATCGACTTAGCACCGGCATGATGTCGCTCGAATGCGCGAGTTCGCGTAGCTTGAAACGCGTTTTCTGCGTTATGAATCGACGCAACTCATCCACGTGGATCCTCTGGCCCACGTTCTCCAGCGCGAAATCGGCCAGCCGCAACACGATATCTGCGGGGTCTCCGTCGATGAGTAAATTCACAAAGCTGCGCACATCTCGCCGCGTGCTTGGATCGTCTCCGAAATGCGCAAACTCAATGCGTTGCAACAAATTGAACGCGTCCGCTGAGTTAGCGGACAAGCGCAGCGCCTGGCACCACTTGGACCATGCGTCCTTTTCTTGCTTTGTTTCTAATTCGGCTTGGAACTCTGCCGCTATCGAGAATCGGCCGGCCGCCTCGGTGAGGCGCCGCAGTTGAGTGGGTTCTTGATTCGACACGAACTCGAACCGGCTAAGGGTGTCGTTTTGGAGATGTTGACGAATGGCATCGATCACCCCTTCGCTCCCCAACCTGGTGATAGTCCAGTTTGCCGTGCTCTTCTTGCATTGCTGGAAACTGAGGCTTCCATCGCGATACGCCACGAAGAGATTGATATTTTCCTCGTCACGCCGGAAGCTTTCGAGCCTGACGGATTGCACCTCTTCACGGAGCAGCCGGAGCAACTGCTTGACGGTCCAATAGTCTTCGTAGCGCTGGCCAAACTTGTTCGCGATTCCACCGCTGTGCATGCGACTTCTCCTAGCCCACGTTCAGCAGTATACCAGTCCGGCTGCTGAGATAACGACCGCCTTGGGTGTACAATAAGGCGAATATTGCGGACGCCGAACCAAGCAACCCGGAACCGGACAAAAGGGACCCCGCTCGGCTCGCGGACGTGACGGTGAACGGAAAGCGCAAGGGCCTATCTGTGGTGGAGCCGGATCCCCTGGGTGAACCCGCCTTCTGCCGTAGTGTCCGTAAGGATGGCAAAGCGCTTGGGAGGGTAGTGATGCCCGGCGAAAATCTGGCGAAACGGCAGCGTCTGTTCAACCTCTTCGTGGGGCAACCCGGTCACGAATCGCTGACCCAGAGCAGGTACTTCCACTGCCCCCTGTGCAGGTCCGCCCATGAGCGCGACGCCACGGGCGGGGATGAGCCGGAGCTAACGCTGGCGCACATCATTTCAAAATCGCTCGGCGGCACGTGGGAAACGCTCACCTGCAAGCGATGCAACAACGACAACGGACGCGCGATTGAGGTACACCTTCAAGCCAGCCAGAGGATTACCGACTGGATCGCTGGCCGCGGGCAGATCGACGTACGGATAGGAGAAGCAGGGATCGTGAAGGCCGATCTGAGGCGCGGCCCAGACGGGACCGGCTTCCACTTCGACATCCAGACGCCGATGCAGAACCCGGCCGTGCCCGAGTTGCGGGACCAGATCGAAGATGTCCTAACGGACCCGCAGGGCGGACGCGGCTTCCCGTTCAAGATGTCGCTCGCGCGGAGCGAATGGTGCTGGGCCGCTGTCTGCCAATCGGCCTACCTGTTAATGTTTCACTACTTCGGGTATGACTTCGCACGACACAAGACGTATGAGACGCTGCGCCAACAGGTACTGAATCCTGACGAGCGGATCTGGAACGGCAACATTTGGATGCTGAGCGAAGCGACCGCGGCCGAGATTTTGCAGGGGCAGCAGGCTGCGGTGGCCTTCACCAGAAAGCCCACCCAGTCAATTCTCGGCGTGCTTCGGTTTGTCCTAGGTGAAGGTATCCCTCGCGTTCTGGCGGTAGTCCTACCCGGCCCAGGGGAACCGCACATCATGGAAGCGGAGATGCAGACGTTCACGCCGGCGGTCGTTCCGTACGAGCCTCAATTCATGGGCACGACGGCGAGATTCTACCAGTGGCGGTGGAACCGCTGGATCACGCAGCATCAGTAGCTCATGGTACCGTTACTTTTTCCCGGCCTTTCGCTTGCTGGGATTCGGAGATTCACTTGCCGTCTTGCTCGCTTTCTTGGCAGCTTTTTTTGTTGGCGCCTCATTTATGGCGAATGAAGCGATCAAACAGATTGTGAGCACCCAACACGATGGCCGCGAACCTCCTTTCAAGATTTACCGCTGCTGGAATTGAGCCGGGAGAGCTCACCGAGTTTCTTCAAAGCCATTTCAGTTCTGCGAGTCATCTAGAAGGTTCGCGCCTCGTGCAATATCCTAAGCGACCCGCCCCATGACTTGATTCTCGAATACACCAAAACCGGGATGCTAGCATCGGTGCAATCCGACACTCTCACAGACGCCGGCCTGGACCAGCTTATTGAGAGAATACGAAGCGAATTCATCGGCGCAGTCAAGGCTGGCATTGGCCGCGTCGTTATGTTTTGCGACATGGCGCCTGTAGTTGGCTTCTGGCGCTACAAAGACCTGTTACAGATCTTGCCGGCACCGCCTGATGCAGCGCGGCCCCCTTTCATAGTCGCACAGCATCCATTCCTGCTTGAATTCCAATACGCGGCAACCGAAAACTGGCAAACAAATCACTTACGACATGCGCGAAAAGCTCACGATGTTTCCCTTGCTCTAAACGCCTTCCTTAATCGAAACGTTTGGATGCTGCCGAACCGATCAGTTGGCACTCTGGGTAACGCCTGGTTTATCAATGACCGCCGCATTGAAAGTACAAGCCAGGGGTCAATCTACGGTCAGCTCGGGTATAGCCTTCAGGGCTTCGAGCCTCACGCCGTCGGATTCACGTGCATGGAGTCAATTGCGCTGCTCGCGGGAAGTGAAGCGCAGGAATACTTCAACACTCACCCCGCGGTGTTGGACGTGCTCACCGTACCCAGTGACCTTGCAGCGTACTGGGAACGCTACTTTTCGTTAGTCGAGAACCATCCATTACACAGGCGCTTTCTGCAGGCATGCTTTTGGCTAAATGAAATCCGAAAGTCGGACTCGTTTTCGCTCCGCCTCATTCTTGCAGTGCAGGCAATCGAGGCGCTAATTTCTCCCGCGATTGCAACCGCGTCTTGTCTAACTTGCAGACGCGAATTCCGGCCCGGCCCGACGAAGTTGTTCCAACAATTTCTCGACCACTTTGCACCGATTAGAGCGGAACAATCCGAATTAAGGAAGGCCCTCTACAGGACGAGGTCTGGTCTAACCCATGGTTATCGTCCTCCGTTCGCCGTGGATATGCGTCTAAGTTCATCGCTCAACCCACTCGACCAGGACGAACGACGTACACTCGGCGATGCAGAACGCGTTGTCCGGGTCGCAATGAGGAATTGGCTATGCTCGGATCTTGCGCGAATTGAACACATCCCGGAGCCAGATCGAAAGATGTTCTCCCAGACCGCTACCTTATGATCGCAATGCGTTTCACGAAACGAAATCACTACAACCCCTGTTTTTGGACAGCCCATTGGAATCCCGGCTTCCTCAGCTCAGTCTTGGACCGCAAAGTGAATTTCAGTGAGGCGCGCACGCAACAGGTCTACGCCTTAAGCGTGAAGTCAAACAAGGTGTTTCGAACCACCGTGGAGAATGTCCATTTTGACAAGCATCTTGGCGTCGCCGAGATCAGCCCCGAAGACGCCAAGGATTTTTGCCGAAGGAATTTCCCGGATAGGCATGACCAGTTTTGCGAAGATATGAAAAATCGACCGGAAACGCTTTATCTTGACTTCGAAGACGTGCTGACCGGTTTAGAGGCGACCCCGGCGTACCAGACGCTACTGAAGGTTATCGCCCGTCAGCGTATAGACGGCCCAATGGACCGAGGTTTTTTAGCCGGCTTTGTTCTTCTACACCATTTGCGCAGCCACGCAATCCTTAATTCGATGATCGAGTTTCACGGTGAACTTGGAATCAAGAAATTCGAGTATTTCTGGATGCTAAAGCACTTTCTTTCCAATACCGAGTCTTGCTTCGCGCTCGTGATGACCTTCGCGATGGGTTACTGGAAGTTCTATCGGATGTACGAGGACACGTTCCCGTTGAACGATTCTCCAATTCTGGTTTATCCGGAGAGTATCATGGTTGCACTCTCGCCAAGGCTGCTTCTTGAAATCGACCGAACGAGGCCCTGTCCCCACCAGGAGTACGCCGTTACGAATTACATCTCCAGCGCGAAACTAGATGAGTTTCGGCGGCGAACAATTAACAACACATTTCGCGAGATTATCTTCGGGCACTCAAGCTTGCTCGAACAATGGCAGAGTTCCACTGAGTTTGCCGAGCGTCACGCACTAATGTCCAATGTGTCCCGGTATAACGCTGTCGTAGAACAACGAGGCAGCCGTGAACTGTGGAAAATTAACGCGTACGGCGGTTCCGGATAGAGCCCATGTTGAATAGAATTGGCTATAGTTGGACGCGGAACGCCCGGTTGAGAATCGACGGAAGCACGGCATTTAGCTCGGTCGATCTCATAACTTGCTGGCGTTTGGCTTCCTGGAGCTTTTTCTGCAAATTGTCCAGGTACGATACCACAAGTACCTGTTCCCCGAGAGGCGCCGCGGGGATCTGATACTTTCGGATTGCCTTGAGAGGTACGGTTGGTTGCGCCGTCCCCGTAATCGAAGACCATGCTCGCCGGAACAGAATCCCTGACCGAAGCATGTGCCAAAGATACCGCGAGTTCAACTTGCTCGGATTGGGCTTGATGATAGCCACGTGCCGCTGAAAGCAAAACTCGTCGTCGGTGTCAACCAATGCTGGGATTCCAAGTGTCGCTCCGACCGCGCTATACAACACGTCTCCTCGATGCGGCCGACGCGTCGCTGCTACTCCACTGTAGTAGTCGACCGAAACGTACTTACACGAATCGAAGTGAAGAAATGCCGAAGAGACGTTGCCTACGAAGATGAATCTCACTCCATCTTCCACAAAGGTCGGGGTGAGGTGCGCACCATCTGTGATACTGCGGCAAACATCGCCGAGTACCGCCACGCCGTACTTAGCTCGCTGACTTTCATAAAGTTGATCGATGCTGCTATGCACGAAGGCGTCGACCCCTTTGTCGGCCTCATCCCGCAATCTTGTTGCCTCTTCAATCTTCCCGGCCACGGTGTCGATCTGCGCGATCAATTTATGTTGCTCGACAAGTGGGGGCAGGCAAATCGGTGTTCCAAGGAATCGATCCTCTTTAAGCCGGACGCGGTTCGTCGTGCCTTCACTTGCTGCTCTACACAGGCCGATGAACTGTTGCGTCTTGCTAAACCATCCCAGAAACCTCGGCAAGAGTTTTGCAGAATTGACTTCAAAAACCGGGAAGTCGCTACTGACAACGGCGCCATCGAGGTCTGGTGTAACAAGACCGGAGGCGCCATTCCTGGCGTCGATCCGTGAAATGATGAACTGGTCCGGATGAACCTGGAGCCGACTCGATGCGGCGATCTCTGCGCCGAGCACCTGGCGCCGGAGCACTGCCCCTTTGCCCCACAGTCGAACGGTTACCTCCTTGTATTGTTGCTCAGGATGGATCGTGACCCAATCTTCCGACCTGGTAAGCACTTCGCTCAGAGGGACAGTCGCCCATCCACTCACGGCGTCCTCCCAAGGAGTTCCTTGATCTCCCGCATGATCTCAGCAATGCGGAGTTCTTTTTGAAGGATGTTGTCAGCCAAGTGTTCAGGAGGCAGATGTTGGAAATCTTGTTTTGCGTTCGGGTTCTTGATGTCGAGATTACAGTTGTTTGACAGGATCGTATCCACAGCCACCTTCCACGCATGACCGCTCTCCTTCCGCTTGGGCCACCATTTCAGACATTCGGCGAACTCTTCGAACTGGATCGGCGCGGTCTTCGTGTATTGTTTCCGGCCTTCCGGTGCCGGTAGCTCGAAGTACCAGACTTCATTCGTCGGGCCGGTGCGGTCGAAGAAGAGCAAATTAGTCGGGATGCTTGTGTATGGTGCGAACACGCCATTCGGCAGTCGCACAATTGTGTGCAAATTGAACTTCGTTAGAAGATCTTGTTTGATGCGGGCACAGACGCCGTCGCCGAAAAGCGTGCCGTTAGGCACAACGACGCCCGCCCGGCCCGGCTTCGGCGTCACCCGTAGCTTGCGCATGATGAGTTGCAAAAACAGCAGCGCCGTTTCGGCGGTCTGCTTGTCTTCGGGGAAGTTGCCCAGAATACCCCGTTCTTCTTCACCGCCAAATGGTGGGTTGGTCAGTATCACATCGACCCGTTCTGAATCGCGGATCTCCGTAAGCTTCTGCTCCAGGCTGTTGCCCCGCTCGATTTGCGGGGACTCTACGCCGTGAAGGAGGAGGTTCATCTGACAAAGCATGTACGGCAAAGGCTTCGCCTCACCGCCAAAGATGCTTCGTTCTTGAAGGACGCGCCGGTCTTGGACCGTCTTACATTGCTTCTCCAGGTGCTGAAACGTTTCCACGAGGAATCCAGCCGTGCCAGCCGCCGGATCAAGCATCTTCTCGCCGAGCCGGGGATTCGTCGCGGCGACCATGAACCGCACCACCGGGCGCGGCGTGTAGAATTCCCTGAATCCCCGGCGGCGTCCCGCATTTCCTTAAGCATCGACTCATAAAAGTGGCTTAACGTGTGGATTTCTTCGGTCGAATCGAAGTGAATGCCGTTTACCTTGTTGACCACGTCCCGCAGTAAATACCCGGATTCCATTCGATTCGTGACGCCACCAAAAACCGACGCCACTACATCGCGGCGGTCGTCGCCGTTTCGTCCGTGCAGGCTTCGAAGTTGCGCGATCAACCCGGCGCCCTTTGTTCCATCAGGCCTCGCCGCTTCTTCGTGGTTTATGAACGCTCTGAGCGCGTCGCCGCTAATGCCGTCATCTTTGGCCGCCCAATCGCGCCATCGGTACGGCGCCTCAATGACGGGCCGGTACCGTTCCTTCTTCATCTTGGCCCTGTTTTCCCGAATAGCTTCGTGATCGTCGAGGAATTTGAGGAAGAGAATCCAGGTCAGCATCGGCAAACGGTCTAGGTCTCCATTTAGCCCCTTGTCCTTCCGCATGATGTCGCGGGCGGATTTGACGAGGCTGCCGAGGCGCTGCGCTGTTGTGAGAGGTTGGTCAGTTTTCGATTTGCTTCGAGCCATCGATCATCCGTGTTTTACGCGGCGTAAAGATATTCCTGGAGCTTGCTAAACGCTTCCATCAGTTTCTCGGTACCGCCGAACTTGTTGGCAATCTCGTTTAGGTTTCCATGCTGCGAGATAGGCGGCACTTCGAAGACATCGGGCGCGGTAAACTGTGCCGTGCCGTGTTCGGCGTACTTGTCCAGCAGCTCGTTAATGATGGTCCGCGCTTCTGGGCCGTACTGATCGAAAAAGTCCGTCCTTTCGGTTCGGACTCTTTCGGCCCGCTCGCGCCGCGTAAGTAGTGGTGCGTTATACGCCAGGTGACACAAGAGATCGAAGGGATCGGCATCGGGCTTCCCAGCTGCGGCAGCAAGTTCGGCAAAGTCGATGCCCCGTTCATCGAGGGCTGTCATGATTGAAGAACGCTGTTCGTAATCCCACCATTTGCTTCGCAGGTCTTCCGGATCCCGGTAAAGTGTGCGAATCGTATCGGCTGCGTACTGAGTAATCTGCACCGTGCGAAGTTTACTTCCGTCGGCATCGAGATCGTAGGTAACTTCCGTGTCGATATCGACTCGGCCGCCACGCACATAGTATTTTCGAGGCTCCGCATGTTCATCGTCGTAGACGGGAACTCCTGTTTCTTCGTCGGCTGGAGGCTCGCTCTCTTCCGTTACGGTCTCAGAGCCTTCGACAGTTTGTCCTTCGTCGTCAATTGCTTCTTCGCTTACAAGACTTGGCTCGCCGTCAAACTCCGGATCGGCGAAAAGCCTAGTTGCCGAACCCGTGTAGTCGAGAATATTGAAAAAGAGCTTCCCCTTGTCGTCGCGGACGCGGGTACCACGGCCGATAATCTGCTTGAACTCGGTCATAGAGCCGATGACGCGCACAAGAACCACATTTTGGCACGTCGGAGCGTCCACGCCGGTGGTTAGAAGCTGCGATGTTGTCAAAATCACCGGTGCCCGTTCTTCCGGATCCTGAAACTTGCTCAAAAACCCACGACCAATCTCTTTTTCATCCGACGTTACCCGCGCCACGTACTGTTCACCGTGCCTTCCAAGCTGCTGAACGAGATCGGTGTTTAGGTTGTGGAGCGCCCGGCGCATTTGGTCGGCGTGTTCCTGGTCCACGCAAAACACAATCGTTTTGGAATAGCGGTCTGTCTTCTTCAGAAAATCGGAAATATGCCGCGCGATAGCGTCGGTTCGAGCTTGGAGCGAAACCACCCGTTCAAAGTCCTTCGTTTGATACTCGGCGTCCGGAATCTCTCGCCCGTGTGCATCCACTTGCCCGCGAATCGGACGCCACCCGGCCGCGTCGTAAGTCGTAAGAACCCGATGAACTCGGTACGGCGCCAGAAAGCCGTCTTCGATTCCTTGCTTTAGGCTGTAGGTGTAAAGCGGATTTCCGAAGTAAAGGTAGGTGTCACGGTTATCTTCCCGAAGGGGCGTGGCCGTCATGCCAAGCTGGAAGGCCGGCGCGAGGTATTCCAGGATGTCTCGCCAGTTGCTTTCGTCGCGAGCACTTCCCCGGTGACATTCATCCACGACAACCAAGTCGAAGAAGTCAGGTGCGTACTCCTTGTAGAGGCCCGGCCGTCGCTCGTCTTTTGCGATCGCTTGGTAGATCGCAAAATACATCTCCCGGCTTTTGATCGCTTCGCCTTCGATTTTCCAGCGCGCATCGCCGAACGGGGCAAATGTTTTGTCCTTCGGATCGTCCACTAACACATTTCGGTCGGCAAGAAACAGGATGCGCGGCTTTCGGCGCTCGCCTTTCGCATTCCAGCTCGCCGACCAAAGCTTCCAGCAAATCTGGAAGGCGACGAGGGTCTTGCCCGTCCCGGTCGCCATCGTAAGAAGCGAGCGCGCCTTTCCGTTTAGAATGGCCTCAACGGCGCGATGAATGGCGATCTTTTGATAATAGCGAGGTTCCTTTCCAGGTTGGTGGTAGAACGGGACAAGTAGCGCGTCGGCAATCGCCTGCGTCATCCCCTGGCCAATCTGGTACCGGGCCCAAAGCTCATCCGGCGTTGGAAACCGATCAACGATTTGTTCCTGGCTAGTGAAGAAGTCATACTCAATGATCTCCGTTCCATTGGTCGCATACGCGAATTTGAGCCCCAGTATGTCCGCGTAGTCTCTGGCCTGTTGAAGGCCATCACCAGCGGGGCGCCGGTCCGATTTCGCTTCAACGACGGCAAGCGTAATGTCGCGGGTGTACCGAAGGAGAAAATCCGAGAACTTTTTCTTTAGGCGATGGGGCCTTCCGCCCGGCACCACGATCCGACCATCGGTAAATGGGGTTTGTTCGCTAAAGAAGTAATTGTCCCCGTCCCACCCCGCGGTTTCTAGCTTGGGGCGAACGAGCGTCCGGCAGGTATCGGCTTCATTCATGCTCGTAGAATTCCCAAAAACGGCTTCGTTTTGGTCGGCGTGAGTTCCTCCTGAAACCCAGGTTCATGCGTTTAGAACAATCTAACGAACAACGCACCGTGAAGCAACGAGTGGACCTGTGCGCCCAGTTGGACCACCGAATGCGGTTCCAACCACTTCAACCGCTACCCTCGACTCCCGGTCGTGTTTCAGGGTATCATTGAGGAATGAAACCGGACGGCAACCCGAGGAATCCTATGACCCTCACTTTAAACCTTTCACCGGAAGTGGTTCGTAAGCTAGCTGAAAAAGCCGCTGCCCAAGGTCAAACCGTCGAGGCCTTCGTCACGGAAATGGTCGGCATGGACGCTCGTGGAACGAATGGCGCCACACCCTTGACGGAGATATCCGACGACGAATTTGAAAAACTACTGGACGAACTTTCGGCAGGTCCAGCCCTCCCCGTTTTACCTGCCGATTTCTCACGAGCCGATATCTATTCGGACCATGACTAATGCAAGTCCTCGCCGACACCGGCATCTTGCTCCGGCTCTTGGAGCGGACTGACCCGCAACATTTGGCTGTTCGTGAGGCCCTGCGACGCATCCGAAACCGAGGCGATACGCTTGTTACGGCCCATCAAAATCGAGCCGAGTTCTGGAACGTTTGTACCCGTCCTATCACCGCCCGCGGCGGTCTTGGGCTTTCGGTTACCGATGCCGAGAGACGCCTGCGGACCGCTGAGCGAGTCTTCCCCCTACTTCCCGATAGCCCGGCCACCTACCCCGTTTGGCGCCAGCTACTTTTTTCCCACAGCATCATGGGTGTTCAGACCCACGACGCTCGGCTTGTTGCGCTGATGATGGTGCACAGCGTCTACCAAATCCTCACCCTCAATCCCTCTGATTTCAACCGTTACCCAGGCATCACTGCTTTGACACCTGCAGGCGTTGCCACGTCTTCGCCCTGACAAGCCACCGGTTTGAGTAGCGCGGCCCTCCGTGAGATACTCCGCCAAAGCCACCTTTCCAGGTTGTCCTTACGCACTTCTTCTTTTTCATGCGGTGGGTCCGAGCCGGCTTCTCATTGGACTTACCCCTACGAGTAGTCGATTTCGCATTCCACCTCCCGAAGTCCTCGGGAGGTGGGCGACCACTTCAATGTTTTCATGTCTCTTTGGAGGTTTTTGTCATGGCTGAATCGCAGCTTATGCTCCATTGCGGAGCGCGCACTGTCGAAGAAGACGAGCTTAGAGCCTGCAGAGCACCGCCGCCCGAGGGCCGTTGGTATCCCATCGGTCATGCGCGGGTGCTAGACACCGTGAAAGGAACGCTTACCGAAGCCGGGTACACCGTCCGCTCGCAGAAGCTTGCGCTTACAAAGAGCGACTACCGCTTCTTCGGCGTTCTGGATCTCGCAACGACGCTCTACTCAGAGGTCACGCTCGCCGTCGGCATTCGAAACTCCATCGACAAGTCTTTTCCGATGGGTTTTGCCGCCGGCTCGCGCGTTTTTTGCTGCGACAATTTGGCCTTTCGCTCGGAGCTAATGGTCAAACGAAAGCACACGCGCTTCGGCGAGCAGCGGTTCACCGCCGCGATCGCTGGTGCCGTCACGTCACTCAGTGACTTCCGCGAGGTCGAGGCGTCCAGGATCAAACGGATGACCTACCAGGACCTGACCGACGACCAGGCCGATGCCTTAATTCTTCGTGCATTCGAGAAGGGCATCGTGACGGCTCCGTTTCTCCCCCGCGTCATACGCGAATGGAGAAACCCAAGCTTTGAAGAATTCGAACCGCGGACCGCGTGGAGTCTCTTAAACGCATTCACGACGGTCCTAGGCGAACGGGCTGCAAAGCAGCCCCAAGCCTACACGGTCCAAACCATGCGGCTCAATTCACTTCTAAGCCCCACTGCCGCTGCCGAAGAGCAGCTTGCCCAAGCAACGTAACGACCCCATTAGGTTTGCTTCTCACACTTTGCGGGGCATTGTGCCACCGCAAAATCACCTTCTTTTTTCATGAAAGGTTTTCACCATGAACAAGTCACAAACCGCAAGCGCTCGCACCAGTGAGAACGGCCAAAAGCAAAGGCCCGTCATGGAGTTCAAGTACGGGCTTTGCCGAGCTTCGGTCTGGGAAAACGACAAGGAAGGCGGCGGCGTCCGCTATTCGGTGTCCTGCCAGCGAAGTTACAAAGATGATGCCGGCTGGCATCAGACCCAGACGCTAAACTCAAGCGACATTGATCTCATGATCATGGCACTTGAGGACGCCAAGCGTTGGATCTACGGCCCGAAACCGCAAGGCGAGCGTGAACCGGCGGACAGCGACAGACCCGTTCACTTCTAATCGTGAAGGAAAAGGGCACGGAAGCCCTTCTCCGTCTACATAGGAGTAACGTCATGTTCTGCGCTCACTGCGAGAAGCCCATTCCGGCGTCGCGATCCGAGAGTCTCTTTTGCTCGGAAGAGTGTAAGGCCGAGTATTCCAAGAATCCGCCAGAAACCATCGCGTGTGAGAACTGTTCAGCTCACATCGACGGTCTGAAAGAGGCCGAGGCTGCGGGCTGGAAGGAAATCGAAATGCACGTCGAAGGGTTTTCCTGGAACTACCTGGGCATCTGCCCGGATTGTCTGGAGGAAGGCTATGACCAAACAAGTTAGGCAATGCTGGGATTGTGCGGGTCCAATTCCGTCCGACCGCATCGGCAAAACCCGCTTTTGCTCCGAAGAATGCAAAGCCCACCACTGGTGGGAAATGTCGGAGAGTATTGTTTGCACGGATTGCTGGGCCGAGGCCTACGGCGTCGAAGATGCTAATGCCGACGGCTGGCAAGATGTTCACGAGGACCCAGACGGTTATGCCTGGACGCATATGGGCACTTGTCCCGATTGCTGCCAGATTGCCGTCGCCTGATCAACCGGAGAGGTTTTTACATTGAGTCGCCCGCCTCTCCACTATTCCCGTCGCAACTGTGTTGACGAAAATCCATTCCAATGTACCCACATGAGCGGCCCGTGTAGGCCCGCGGCGCAAGTCCTGGGGCGATTGGTACACAGGACTTGAGCCCTTCCCACCCGGCCCGCTTCACTGCGAATCTCCATCGGAATAATGAGAATGCAACCGGCGGGGTCCTACGGCTTGCATAACAAGAACTCGACGATCCTCCTTTTAGCTCAAAAGTCGAAATTCTTCTTGTCTATCGCTCGTGGCCAAATACTACAGCTGCATATTCGCCGAAATTGACAGGTCGCCTACAAACATTTTTCCGGAGGTTAGAGTTTTCATGGCGAAGAAAAAGGCGGATCAAAACGACACTGTAAACGGAAAAATCACCCAGGCAGAAGCTGTTCGCCAGGCATTGGCGAGTGGAGTATCCAGCAGCAAGGCGGGGATGGCATTTATCAAAAAGAAGTTCGGATTGAGTCTGAAGCCCCAGGCTTACTACTCCTATAAATCACAACTCTTAAAGAAGAACGGGAAACCAACGACCCGGAACGTGGCGACGGCACCGGCCCCTGCGAAATCAATCGCCAAAAACGACCTTGGTGACCTACGCACGGTAAGAGCGCTGGTCGACAAGTATGGCGCCGAGCATGTAAAGGAGATTGTCGAGCTCTTCCAGTAGGCCGGCACGCCACCATTCAGCAATTGGCCCACGCGGACACTAGCCAAAACGGGGAGGACCGCCTGAAAGTCCGCCTTCGACTGTTTGAGTAGATGCTCTGGTTGTGTCACACTCCGACATGGAAGAACTCGCCCACAGATCCGTTTTCATCGATCTTGAGACCGGCGGCACCAACCCGAAGCGGCACCCGATCATTCAACTGGCCGCCATTGCGGTCGATGCGCAGATTTCACCTATCGAAGCCTTCGAAGTCAAAATCCGCTTCGACGAACAAGACGCCAAACAAGCGAGTCTTCGCAAAAACCACTACAGCCGCGGCGTGTGGGCGACCGAGGCAGTGGATGCCCATGAAGCAGCTATCTCGTTTGCCCAGTTTCTTCGCCGGCACGCCACAGTTGCAACCTTGTCATCGACCGGAAAGACATACAAGCTCGCGCAGTTGGTAGCGCATAACGCTCCGTTTGATGGTGAGTTTCTTTGGTGCTGGTATGAAAAGTTGGGCGTTTTCTTACCTGCAAGACGCCAAGTACTGTGCACCCTTCAAAGGGCCATGTGGCTATTTCGCGAGCATCCGCAGGAAGTAACACCTCGGGATTTCAAACTCGCCACCTTGTGCCACCACCTCGGAGTCCCCTTTCACGCTGCGTCGGCGCACGATGCTCTGGGAGACGTTTCGGCGACCGTTGCTCTCTACCGCGCGATCAATGCGCTTGCATCCCGAGCGGCCTCCTCGCCCGTTGTTACCCAAGCGGCGTAGTTGACGCCAAAAACGAAATTTTAGAATCCTCCACCACTCGCACCAAATCCTCGAAGGCGTAGCTCCTGTCAAAATGCAGCCGGTCGCGCGGGATATCCGGCTTATCTATCCATAGAAACAAGCTGTAGAAAAATGGGCAAGAAACTTGTCACGCGCGGGGATTTCGGGGCATGCGCCGTGTCTATAGAAGTAGGAGACTCGCGCATGACCGACGACGCCGACGACATCGGGCGCCTTTTGGAATCCGCCCGCAAGGGCAACGACGCCGCCTGGGTCCGACTTGTGCGCAAGTATCGGGAGTATCTGCGGCTCCTTGCCCGTTTACAGATGAGCCGCGAGCTTCAAAGTAAAGAAGATCCATCCGACCTTGTGCAGGAAACTCTTCTTAACGCCTACAAGCATTTGGGAGCGTTTCGGGGAAGAACCGAAGAAGCACTCGTTGTTTGGCTTCGAGAGATCTTGGCCAATTGCTTGGCAAATTTTGTGCGCCGTTACCGGGGAACACAAATGCGCGATGTGCGGCTCGAAAAACAATTGGCACATGATCTTGAACAATCGTCACACTTGGTCGACCAGCGGTTGGGCGCTATGGGTGGCTCGCCTGATAGTGACACCAAACGGCAGGAACAAGCAGTGGCGGTCGCCAACGCCCTGGCGAAGTTACCCGAGCATTACCGCGACGTTTTGATTCTTCACCATTTCGAGAATCTGAAACTGGCCGACGTCGCCAAGAAAATGAACCGCTCGCTTCGGAGCGTGCAAGGGATTTGGCCGCGGGCACTGATACGAATGCGACAAGTCCTCGATGAGGGAGAAAATCTTCCTTGAAAACTACTCCCACCTCGGATCGACAGCCGCCCCATTCGGGCGCCGCGTTCTCGCGGGCATCAACGGGTACCGTACGTGTGGCAAAGATCTTGGAAGAGTACCAGGCCGAACTGGATGCCGGGCGTACTCCGGACCGCCAAGCCATCCTTGCCAAACACTCTGACATTGCAACAGAACTGGCACTCGCCATCGATAGCCTTGAACAGATCCGTGCTCTGGTTCCAGCACTCGGCAACGCCTTCGCCGGTATTACGGTTTCTGGCGATGCGGGCGGCGGGACGCTAAATGGATTGCCGCTTGGTGATTTTCGAATCATCCGCGAAATCGGTCGCGGCGGCATGGGCATCGTCTACGAGGCAGAACAGCTCTCCCTCGGTCGGACCGTGGCTCTGAAAGTTCTCCCCTTCGCCGCTTCCCTCGATGAGAAACAGCTCAGGCGATTTCGGGTCGAAGCGCAAGCAGCAGCGCAGCTTCACCACCCGAATATTGTCGGCGTCTACGCCGTAGGCTCCGACCGAGGTGTGCACTTCTATGCGATGCAATATGTCGAAGGGCAACCGCTCTCGGCCATAATTCACGACCTCGCCCACGTGCACACAGAGACGCCTTCGCTAGATGATGACTCAACGACTCCCTCGCATGTTCTGGCGACGGAAAGATCGGCCGACAGCGTGGCATACTTCCGCTCCGTCGCGCGATTGGGCGTCCAGGCGGCCGAGGCATTATCTTACGCCCACTCCGAAGGAGTCATCCACCGCGACATCAAGCCCGCGAACCTGCTTGTCAATGCCAAGAAGAAACTTTGGATTGCCGATTTTGGGCTGGCGCGAATCGCCAACGACGCCAACCTCACGCACACTCGCGACGTCCTAGGTACGGCCCGATACATGAGCCCGGAACAGGCGCTCGGGCAACACGATCGCATCGACCATCACACCGATATTTATTCGCTGGGAGTGACCCTTTACGAATTCCTCACGCTGGAACATGCGTTTGCCGGCGGGGATCGGGAAGAGCTGCTTCGCCGCATCCTCTCAGAGGAACCGCGACTTCCGAGCCAGGCAAATCCTGCGATTCCCGCCGACCTGGAAACCATCGTGCTAAAGGCGATCTCCAAAGCACCCGAGGACCGCTACGCCACCGCACAGCACCTAGCTGACGATTTGGAGCGGTATTTGGAAGACCGGCCAATCCTTGCCAAACGGCCCACGCTCTGGCAGAAGTTACGAAAGTTCAGCCGTCGGCACCGGCGTCGGTTAGTCGCGGCGTCAATTGTTCTTGTAACCGGAGTCGTGGTTGGATTGGGTGCAAGCACTTGGTTCATCTGGCGGGCACTGAGCGCCGAGGCGAAAGCTCGTGAGCGCGCCGAGAATCGCGAACATGTTGCCCGGAAACTCATCGAGGACATCTACGACACTCTTGCCGAGCAATTACGCAACGAACCGAGATCCACACGCATTCGGATTGATGTGCTTCGCAAATCCATCGCCCAGCTTGAGACGCTGACCCAAGAAGATGATCCGAATCCCTTGCTGCTCCATGACCTGGCCCACGCCTACTGGCGCTTGTGCGGCCCTTTGCAAAGTCTCGGCGAGAATCAAGAGGTGTTGCAGCTCTGCGAAAAGAGTATCGAGATCTTGCGTGGTCTCCTGGTCAAGGATCCCGCACATCCAACCTATCGCTTCACGTTATTCCGAGTGGTTGGAACGCGAGGTTTTGTTTCCTGTGTCCTTGGTTTGTCAGACGGCATTGACGATCACCTAGCGGGCTTAAGAATCATCGAGGGCCTCGCGGCGGATTTTCCCGAGCGGCGGGCGTATCAAGAAGCCGTTTCCATGCAGGCCATTAACGCTGCCGGCTTGTTGCTTAGTCGGCACCGATTTAGCGAAGCTGAGCGACTCTATCATCAAGCGATGGAGCGAATCGATCCACTGATCGAGAAATATCCGGAAGAGATGAAATACACCCGCAATCGCGCGTTGAGCTTGGGCGGCCTTGCTCAAATCGCATTGCAGCGGCGCCGCCCAGAAGAAGCGGAAAAGCATTTCCGCGCCGCTTTAAAGCTCCATCAAAGTCTCTCTCAATCCATCCCAAACGAACTCGCCTACCGCGCCGACGTTTCAAATTGCCTCGTGGCTATTGGACGCACGCTTCATACGGGGGGCCGCCCGATGGATGCCGCAGAAACCTTGCGTGAAGCGCTAACCATCAATCAAACGCTTGCCGCGGAGTACCCCGACTCTTGCGAATATCGCAATGCAACGGCCGAATGCCTATACGCTTTAGGCAAAGCCTACCTAGTCATGGGTCAGTCCGACGAAGCGCGAGAGGCTTTCCAAGAGTACATTGCGATGATGGAAAAACTAGCGGCCGACTTTCCTAACGCACCTGTCTACCCGGGATGCGTCTGCGCGTTCCACTTCATGGGTCCCGACCCGCGCTTCCACAATCCGCGGCGAGCAGTCCAATTCGGCGAGGAGGCCCTCCGGCGTCAATCTGACCGGCCGGAGTATCATTTGCACCTTGGGGGCGCTCTGTGTCGGGCCCGGGAGTGGGAAAAGAGCCTAGCTCCTCTCGTGGAAGCCACGCGTCGTAACCCATCGTGTCAATTTGGGTGGTACTACCTTGCGATGGCGCAGTGGCAACTCGGCCGCAAGGCGGAGGCCAGGCAAACATTTCAGGAGGCGGAGCGGAGAACCGAGGCGACGGAGTTTCTGCATGAAAACATCCCGTCACTTCGGGAAGAGGTCCGCCGGCTTCTGGGTAACCAGCCAGCAGCTGGCGATCAACACCCCCCCAGCGCTTGAAATCACCGACCGTCTACATTTTTTTTATTCTGGAAACCTAAGCCTACCTTTCACTTGCGTCACATTCACTGAAGAAGATCGTCCGAGCGCGGGTATTTGGAAAAAACTCCGTGTCTTTACTTATGAGGAGCGGTGCGGAGTACAGCCTTCCCAATCCACACCTTCCTTTGACTCGCGTTCTGCCCGTTCGGCTCCGCCGCAACTTGCCTGAACGCTAGTGACCGTGGGGAACAGATAGTTGAGGCACTACGGCGCCCCGGCGTTCGGGATGCGCGCTTGGATTGATGGTTTTCCATGGAGAATCCGATGCGTCAGCTGTTGCGTCTCCGCACAGACCGAAATTCTCGGCGTCGCCCTTTCACTCATAGACCGTTGCTCGAACCCCTGGAAGCTCGCCAGCTTCTTGCCAACTACGTAGTGACGAACACCAACGATGATGGCGCCAGATCGTTGCGGCAAGCCATACTCGATGCCAATGCCAACGGCGGGGCGGACCTGATTTCGTTTAACATACCCGGCAACGGCATTCATACGATCTCGCCACTGTCGGCGCTGCCGACGATCACCGACGCGGTTACCATTGACGGCTATACCCAGCCGGGATCGAGCGCGAACACGCTTGCCGTAGGCAACAATGCGGTGCTGAAGATTGAGTTGGATGGGAGTAACGCCGGCGACGGGGTGAACGGATTGCACATCACAGGTGGGAATAGCACGGTGCGGGGGTTTGTGATTAATCGGTTCTCCAAAGCCGGATTTCTGATTGAGAATGCCGGTGCCAACTCAATTTCTGGAAACTTCGTCGGAACTGACCCCGCGGGACAGTTGGACCGCGGAAACGAGAGCGCCGTCCTCATTCACCCGCACTCCAACAACAACATCATTGGTGGAGCAACTGCATCGGCACGAAACGTATTCGCCGGTACCACTGGCGATACTGGCGGAGCCGTCATGGTCGCAATCGTGATGGCATCGGGAAATCGTGTGCAAGGAAACTACATCGGTACAAATGCCACAGGAAGCAGTGTGCTGGGAGTGTTTCCAAGCGGGGTGCATATGGCGGCAGCCGCGACTTTCAACGTGATCGGAACAGATGGTGACGGAAACAATGACGCCACGGAAGGAAATTTAATCGCGGGAGCCAAAGATTCGGGCATAACCATCTTTAACGATGATACGAACTCCAACGTGATAGCGGGAAATCTCATAGGAACCAACGCTACTGGAACCGCCGCTCTCCCGAACAACGGTGGCATCACGACCGGATACTATTCGCCTACTGGCGGAGTGAAATTTAACCGAATTGGTACTAACGGTGATGGCATCTCCGACGTTCTTGAGCGCAATATCATTTCGGGCCTCGGCAATGGGGCGGGCGTAGCACTTGGAGGACGTGGTACTGCACAGAACGTTGTTGCCGGGAATTTTATCGGCGTGGACATAACCGGTACCGTGGCCATGGGCAACGTCCGCGGCGTAGCCCTTAACGACGGCGCTTACTCCAACCGCGTCGGAACGACACCCGGCAATCCATTTGCCGCCAACGAGAGAAACGTCATAAGCGGGGCAACCGACGACGGCGTGCACATTCGCGATCCTGGAACAGAGCAGAATCAAGTGACGGGAAATTACATTGGGACGAATGCTCTGGGGACCGCTTCACTGGGGAACCGCGTTGGCCTCCGCATTTTCGAGGGAGCTTCTCGGAATGTCATCGGCGGCACGACCGCCGACGCTCGTAATGTAATCTCCGGCAATTTAGATGCGGGTGTGGAAATCTTTCTTAATGCCGCCCGCAACCAAGTCCTTGGAAACTATATCGGCACCAATGCCACTGGAACTGCGCCGCTGGGCAACGGGGGTCGTGGGATTTGGATTTTTGACGGTGCTTCTAATAACCGAGTTGGCGGCATATCGGCAGGCAGTGGCAACCTTATTCATAATAACGGCCTGGAAGGAGTATTGGTGGAGGACGCGAATTCAGCCCGCAATCTCGTCCGAGCCAACTCCATCTTTGCCAATGGTGCGCTAGGCATCGCCCTTATGGAAGGCGCCAACGGGAACCAGTCTGCTCCCTCTATCAAGGACGTATCGACCGACGGAAATAACACCACAGTGGTCGTGTCGATCTTCAGCACGCCGCTGACGACCTTCGGAGTGGATGTCTTCAGCAATTCCGAGTGCGATCCTTCGGGGTTTGGGGAGGGTGAGTTGTACTTAGGCAGCGTTTCCCTTGTGACCAACGCATCGGGCAGAGGAAGAGCACATGCGGTGTTTGGAACCCAGGTTCCGGACGGCTATTTCATCACCGCGACCGCAACGAGCCCGTCCAATAATACATCACCGTTCTCCGCTTGCCAGGTAGTCCCACCCACACCCGCACCAAACCCTAATCCGCAAGTCGATCAGACGGCCGTTTTTGTGGCTCGGAATGAAAAAGATCACGAAACCAGCAGATTTGCCCTTGGCGCGATCAGTCCTCGGACCGTAGCGCGCACGAATTCAGACGAAACGGCAATCCCAACGGCTGCTTGGAAGCGAATCGTTACAGACGGGGTGTCCTTCCGAAGGGCCCGATTACCACTTCAACCCCCGACCGAGGAACGCTTGGGGCCAACAGACCGAGTGTGACGTCGGTTGCAAGCTTGCCTTCGTTTCGTCATTTGGCGGGTGGCTGGACAGCGGCATCAGCGATCAAGGTAGCAAACCACCAAGAAACGTTGTGGCGCATGCCACGACACATTATTTGAAACATCAAAGGCATAGAGATTTCCGGATGCGTTTGATTAGTGGAAATGATAAGTGCGGCTCCCGCGGGGCTTCTTATCATGTCTGCGGCAGAAGTATCTTGACGCACGTACTGAAACCTGCTTGTGCCACTCAGAGCGGCCTCCAGGAGAATCGCGCTGGAATGATCATGGGCTGTAATTGTCTCTGTTAAAAGGGTGCGTCCGCATTTTTCAGCTATGTCGTTTGCTATGGCACCGTCAACAAAGGCTTCTTTGCTGACGCGAAGCATTTTCTGTATTGGAGTCACGCATAGGAGCAGATGAAGGCCTAACACAACACCGTAGAGTATTACTTTGTAGCGACGGATAGTACGGTGCTGCGCTAATACACCTAGTCCCATCGCTCCATAGAGTATGATGAAGAACCCTACAATGCTTGCGCACCATGGAGTCGCATGCGACAAAATCAGGATGAGTGTGGTAATGACAAACGGTACGGTAATGGCTACGCATTTGCGCAGATCAAAGAGGGAGCTGCCAAAGCCAATAACACCGAGGATAGCCAGCGACCATTCTGGAAAAATCCCGATAGAAGCATCGAAACTCTCTCCTGAGCCTTGAGGGATAGTGATACCGCCGATCCTTCTTAGGGTACCCGCCAGCGCCGCCATGAAGGTATTGCTAGCTGAGTATTTTGTATTTTCCCACTCTCCCCCCTCCAGCAACCACAGATAATGTCTGTGTAACCATTCGAAGTTATGGGTGATAACACCGAGAATCACCGGCGTTGCTGTTATTAGGAACGAACCTAGAACATATAGCCTGATTCGCAACGAGAGGACAGGAAACGGAAGGACAGCCAATAACAGGAGTACTACGGAGGCCAAAAGCGCAGGAGTGTACAAGGTCCATAGTGAGATGCCAAGAGCGCCTCCAAGGGCCAATGCATTCCTTACGTTCTTTGTTTGAGTGTCCAGCAGCGTGACAAAAAAATAGAGCGAGGCACCGCAGAGCAGATTAACGTGGGTGACCTCGTGCCAGCCTGTAGCAACCCACAGGACTGTCGAGTACGTCAGCATGCTAAAGACCATCGCCGTGAGGCTTGCAATTGAATCTTTTTTGGAGAATACCAGTGAAAGGCGCCCAAAAAACCATGCTGCTATGACGGCGTACACGAACGCAACAGAACGAGACGCGACTTTTGGCTGAACTCCAATCGCAATCAAACAACCGATCGGAACTGCTTGAAAACTGGATGGATAATCAGATTTCGGCGCTATTGGGTTCAGCCGTTCTCCGGCAGCAAATGATTTGCCGATTTTGAGCCATCCTGCTTCCTCTGACCACGTAGGCAGGTCAAAGATAAAGCGGGAAAAGATCACGCAGGCCAGCGTACTCGCGAAGACAAAGGATAAATAGAATGCTTTGTTGTTCACAACTGGATCTTATCGTCCATCGCGCGCACTTCTTCAACAGTCACCGAGCGCGAGGATGTGTCAGACCCGACGACAAAGGTAGCGTGAGAATCGCCTGCAGCCGGGCTAGACAATCCAGCCTGTCGGTATCGCGCCGCCAAAACCGTGTGGCCCGGAAACGGTTCGAACGGCCGAACGGAGTGCGGCGTGAAGCAAAAGCAACGACGTGAAATGAGGTCCAGCCCGGCGACATGGCGCCGTACGTTTGCTGCGCGAAGGATGCAGAGAAGCTGTCGGCGTATCGGCGCGTACGGCCGAAAGCGGATGTTTCCGAGTTCACGGGCGATTGCATCCGCGGTTCGATGAACCGCAATCCCGACAAAGTAGGCCTTCAGTTCCAGGTATGTTTCTTGTTCGATTCGCACGTGCGGGTGCCCGCCTCGGAAGCTTATCGAATAGCCGTGGAACCTGATTGGCGACCTTCGCGCATCGCGTATCACTTGACCTTCTTCTTTGAAAAAGGGATGCCGGTTCCGCTGCCGGTCGTGAGTGGAAACAAGCACAAAGAACCGGTCGTGGCGAAGATAATGCAGATTCGCTTCGCCGTTTTGTTTCCGCCGGGCCCTCGCCCACTTGGAGATGTCAATGCCATAGCGATCCAGCAGCTTCTGGTCGACGATTTGCGGATCCTTCTTCGGGGGTATCCGGCCCGCCACGTAGAACCAGTAACCGTGCCGCAGATAACAGACGGCAAGCTGTTGGACAAAGCCATCGACCGAGGTTGCTTCATAACGGTACATACTGCTTCTCCGAGCCAAATATGGGGAGTTGTTTGTCGGCACACTCTCCCCGAAAGCCCTGAACCTTGATTGGCGGCTTCCTTGTTTCGTTTCCAGGACTCGCCGCTGTGAACCTCCATGAAGAACCTTCAACTCAAATCCTCCATCGCGCCACCGGGGCCATGCGCAGGCCCAGAACACCGCACCGGCTGTGGGCGCATCCTGCGCCTCTTTTTCGCCGGTGCTGTATTCATGTATTGTCTGTCCTCAATACATAGTGGTAGCGCACCAAAACCTCTGACGGACTCCCGGTTGCCCGAAGGCGCACCTTGGGTGTCCGTCGCCATTTCGCTGCCAAAAGACATCGCTTCTCCCGAAGCAACCTCCTTAAGCCGCGTTTACTCCTTTCCAAGGACCAGGAGGCACGGGTTGATCCCCGCGCCCCCCGGATGCAATCACGCGATCAGAACTGCTCGTCAGCCCTTTCGTCGTTGCCTGTGCCCAGCACCACCTGTTAGCACGCAAACAATTCCCCCACTGCCCTGCAGGGAATTTGCCGGCTCCCGCCGCTCCTACTTGGGCCACACTCCCCCACTTAAGCCTTTGAATCACCCGATCGACTTTTCGGGCACCGGTAACCAACCGGCCGCTTAAGATGGTTCCCAGGTTAGCTTGGCCTTCGTTCAACCGTTCACGTCGCTACACCGGTTTCCCGGTAAGCCATGCGCCGTATGTCCCAGGCTCCCGCCCAGGCATAGTTTCCGAAAGGATCACCTTTCGATTTCGGGGGACCGAATACAGAAGCGTCCCCTTACCCATCGGCGCCAAGCGTTCGCAGTTTGGCTCCGTCTCCGATTGAACTTACTGGCAAGCGCTTTATGCGCCTTTCATGGTTGAGCTGTTTAGCGGTGAGTTTCCTCACACGTCGAGTGCGGTCAGGCACCCGATCCCGCCTGTCACCAGGCCGAGACCTCCCCACGCCAGCCGAGTTGTGCGAACCTAACGGGACTTTCACCCGAATTGCCCCTACGGGCTTTGGTCCTCACCCCTCGGACGGGATTTTCACCCGCTTTGTGCCATCACGGCCCCGATGCCGAAGCATCGAGGTATGTCCCTGTCGCCCCTATTCGGGGCGCGCATGGCATTGGATAGAACGTGCAGATTGTTCCACTCGCATACGAGGCGATTTGGCTTTACTTGCACGAGCCTCCATCGAACCGGACGAGCACGTCTCCGTGCATCCGGCTCCACGAGCCGACATCTTGACGGTGGTTAACTCCATCCCCTTTTTCTGGTTGGTGGCCAGATACTCCGGGTGATGTCGCCGATCGCGTGTCGCCAGTAAATCGTTTACGTCACTGACAACCACGGCATTTCTGCCGCGAGAGACAAATAGCGTTTTTCTGAGAATAAGTCACGGTTTGAATGCTGGCGACTTTTTTCAGAAGCGCTGGGGCTGTCGCCGGTCCACGAGATCTGGAGAACGCTTGCTTCCGAACCGCTTCTTTGCTTACTTCTGACCGCGTGGCTCTGCCCGCTCTATCATGACAACGTCCAGTTTCATTTCGCTTGGGATTGGCCAGGAGTGGCTATTATGACGGACCTGAATCAAATCGAGGGAAATGAGCCTCTCTTTCTCGACGACTTTCACGTTGGACAACGATTCACAAGCGGCACGCACTCAATCGACGAGGAGCAGATAAAGGCATTTGCGAAGCAGTTCGACCCCCAGCCGTTTCATCTTGATTCCGCGGCCGCAAAGGAAACCATGTTTAAGGTATTAGTGGCAAGCGGTTGGCACACGGCGGCAATCACGATGCGCCTCTTAGTGACAAGCGGCTTGCCCATTGCCGGCGGCCTTATCGGGGCCGGCGGAGAAATCACCTGGCCAAAGCCGACCCGACCAGGTGATATCCTCCAGGTCGAAAGCGAAGTCCTTGAACTTAAGCCGTCACGATCCCATCCGAACCGCGGCATGGCAACCGTCCGAAGCGAGACGCGAAATCAACTCGGCGAAACAGTCCAGGTGCTTGTCGCAAAGCTCGTTGTGCCGCGCCGTCCGAACGCGGGGCAAAATCCAGTCCAAGGTTAGTCACAAATCGAGGAGACCTTATGCCGACCCACAAAGCAGAAGCAGAATGGAAAGGTAACCTAGCTCAAGGCAGCGGCCGGCTAAAAGTCGGAAGCGGCGCCTTCGATGGCCCCTATTCGTTTAAATCACGATTTGAAGAAGGCCAATCGGCCACAAATCCTGAAGAGCTTATCGGCGCGGCCCACGCCGGTTGCTTCACGATGGCCTTGACTGCGCAGCTTTCGCGCGCAGGCATAACGCCAACGCTCATTCACACCGTTGCAAAAGTGAAACTGGAAAAGGTCGGCGACGCGTTTGCAATCACCAGAATCGACCTTGAGACAGAGGCCGAAATTCCCGGCATCGATGATGCCACTTTTCAAAAACAGGCCCTAGACGCGAAACAAAACTGCCCCGTCTCGAAGGCACTTAGCGGCACCGACATTCAATTGAACGCGAAGCTCCTGTAAAGGGCGCACCGCGAGCTCGGTCAATCGCCACTCGTTCGGAGTAGATAACCGTGAAGTGCTTATCGAACGCCTTGATCCTTGCGCTTGCCGTCGCATCTACGTTCTTTTGCAGCAGCTCTGTGGGAAACTCGAATACGCCGTCGCCACAAGAAACCGAGGACCGCCGATGGTTCTGGTTACTGCTCTTTGACGGTGAAAGCACGTTCGGCTGGCACATCGATGGCGAAGCCCAGGTGAAAGATGGCGAATTGATACTGGGGGGCGCAAAGCCGACGACGGCGACGTTCAACACGCGGTTTGTTAACGGCGGAGCAAAAGTGAGGCGCTCGGCGGTCGAAAAGTGAGGCGCTTGGTCAATTATGGTACAGGGTGGCGGCTCCTTGGGTAGTGTTTAGGTCTTGGAATCCGTTCGACGTCGGCGTTTGGCATCTTGCAGGCGATAACTCTCGCCGCTGGTTTCGATAATGTGGCAACGATGCGTCAGGCGATCGAGGGCCGCGCCAGTTAGCCGTTCGTTGCCGAGTACCTCGGTCCAATTCTCAAACGGCAGGTTCGTGGTCAGGATGACACTCGAACGTTCGTAGGCCGTGGCGATCACGTCGAAGAGTAGTTCGGCGCCAGCCTTGGTGGCCGGCACGTAGCCCAACTCATCGAGAATCAACAGGTCGAGTTTGGACAAGTGATTTCGAAGACGGAGTAATTGCCGGTCTTCATCCGCTTCCCTTAGGGTGGTGATCAACTCGGTCACGCGCCAGAAGCGTACTCGCTTGCCCTGAGCACAGGCGGCCATACCCAGCGCCGTGGCCAAGTGGGTTTTGCCTGTGCCGCTGGGCCCCACCAGCAAGATGTTCTCTCGACGGGTCAAGTAGTCGCCACGGACCAGGTCGAGGACGAGCGGCTTGTTCACGCTGGGACGGGCGGCGAAGTCGAATTGGTCGAGCAGCTTGGCGGTGGGGAAGCGGGCCGCTTTGAGTCGTCGCTCGGCTGCCTTGCGTTCGCGTTCGATCAGTTCCAATTCGCACAGTTGCAGTAGGAACGTCAGGTGGTCCGCATTCGTGGCTGCGCAGCGCTGGGCCACCTTCTCACACTCCGTCAGGACAGTCGGGAGTCTTAGGGCCTTGAGATGGTGCTTGAGCAGTACCGTGCTTTTGGCTTCGGTGGGAGTCATGAGCAAGCGGCCCTCCCACGAGAAGAGCCTGGTAGGCGGACACGTCGGTGGGCCTTACCCGCACCGTTTGCAAGTGCGGTCGCCCGTCGAGACGAAAGAGATCGACCGGCCGTTCGGTTCGGTGTTCCACGATCAGTCGAATGCTCTCGGGATCGATCACATCGATGTCGAGCGCGTAATCGACGGCATCCGCCAACTGCGCGAGAGAAAACGTCTCCAACAGGCGTAGCACCCGAATGAAGGCCTGCGTCCCGTATCCGGTCGTGTCGGCCGCTTCCAGGCGTCGGCGGAGCAGGCCAAAGCAGTCGGGTAGTTTCCAGTGTTCCAAAGGTCGGGCATAATCGAATCCGCCCGGCTTCCGCTCCAAGAGCTCTAGATAGTGCAGCGGATCGAAGCGGAATTGCTTGTGGTCCCAGCAGCGCTCGTGCCGGGCCACCAACCGGTCCTCGTGGACGACGCGAACTTCATCCACGGTGGCGATGACCGTCAACCGGCGGTGAGCGTAACGAGTCGGCACGGAGTAGGAATTGGTGTCAAAGCGGATCAGCGACAACGAATCGGCGGCTACCTGGGTCAGCCGTCGCGCTTCGAAAGGTCGGGACGGCAAAGGCAGAAAGGCCGCCTGATCCTCGATCAGCAACGTGGCGGATGTTCCGGACTTGCCTCGGACCGGCCGATCCAGGTCCTGTCGGCAACGCTCGACCAAGAGCGCGTTCAACGCTTCCAGGGAAGGAACCGAAGGCACTGGCACCAGGAAATTCGACCGCGCATAGTCGAGCAACCGTTCGACGTGTCCCTTCTCGTTGGGCCGACGCACCAGACAGAAGTGAGGCGTAAAGAGATAGTGGCTTTGCAGGCGCTGAAACGCGCGCGTCACCTGCCGCTGGCGCCTATCGGTGATCCGGGCCACCGCCGTTCGGGCATTATCGTAAGCAATCCGCCGCGGCACGCCTCCGAAAAACGCGAAGGCCCGTTTGTGTCCCTCTAAGAAAACCTCGGTGCATTCGCGTGGAAACACCTGGCAGAACACCGCATTCGCGTAGGGCAAGCTCAGAACGAAAAGCGCTACCTTCGTAGGCACGCCCGCCACTACGACCTCCGCGAATCCGAAGTCCACTTGGGCCTCGCCGGGCGGATGCGACAAAGGGAGGAACACCTCCTGCCGACCTATCTTCAACTCGCGAACGACGTCTTTGACCGTGGTATAGCCACCAGTGAAACCGTGTTCGGTGCGCAGTCTTTGCCAGATGCGATGCGCCGTGTGTCGCTGCTTCTTTGGAGCCGTCTTATCGGCGTCGAGAATGGCGTGGATGATGGGCAGGAACGGTTCGATGGTCGGCCGTCGCGGTGGCCGCGTCCGTCGATAGCCGGGCGGTTCTACATGGGCAAGAATCTTCCGCAGCGTCAACCAGTGGATGTCAAAGTGCCGGCAGGCCTGACGTTTGCTCAGCTCGCCCGTCAAGACCTTGCGGCGGATCTCAGTCCAGCGTTCCATGTCGGCGTACACCTCAGTGCCTCCATGCAGATCTGGGTGATAGAGAAAACCCTATCCTCTCAGATTGCCGGAGTGCACAGTTGTGCGCCTCACAATTCGGTCGCCACCAGGCCCGCCGAGCGCCTCACTTTTGCTCCGCCGTTAACAGTCCTGTATTAAGTTCGACCGAGGGACAAAAGAGTGCACGGGCAGTGAGCCGATTTCGCAGTTCCGTGAGGTCGGCGTGGAGCGCCACGCCCCGCGACAGAGAGAGGCTAGCCGGGGTCCGGGGGACGACAATGAGTGCCCACGGTCGCCGGCACGGAAGCGGCGAAATCTTGCACGGATGCGCTTCATCTCAATAGGAAGAGTAGTCCTGAGTTGCCAGTAGAGGCTTACCAGGAGCCTACACAGCTTATCGAAAGCAGGTGCGTGCGGTGGACCCGTTAAAGCGCTGGATGCTGCCTTAACGCGAGAGCCGCTCGAAAACGGCCACGCTGTCGAAGCGGGAACGAATCCGTCCTCTGTATGTTTCAACAAGCGGCCCCTCGAACCGCTTGCTTGAGCACCTCAAGTCCAGGTCGGGGAAGGCCTGGGCTTCGGATGTTGGTGGAAGTGGTCATGGGGCATGCCTCGGTAGGATGGGGGCGTTCTGCCTGGGCCTCAATCACAAAGCGCCTTTAGGAAGCGCTTCCTTCGCATCCGCGTAAACCTGCACGTCGATCTTGGTCGCCATGTCGTCCGAAAGGTCGAAAAGCTGCTTCTGGGACGAAACGGGCATCAGGATAACCGTCGCACTCTTTTCGACGGCAAGTTCTACGACACTCATGGCGTTGAACACCCGGTTTATCGAATCGCCAAGGTTCAAGCCGCCCACGCCGCCTTTGAGGCTTTTCTGAAGCAGGGCACTACACAAGGCGAGCAAGGCGGCCAGCCCGAGCTGGCTGCCGGTGCGGACAGTGTCGAATGCTCGCAGCTGGCCGGCAAGGCCGCCAGTAGATCATGCAGTTCCGCGAACATGATCGTTCGGCTCGTATGCACTCCCCGCGCACCACTGCGGAAGCCGAAACTCTCCGGAAATCTCTGTGAATCTAACTCATCCATAACTCGGCATCCGAACTGACCTCCGTCGTACAGCATTGCTGTCAAACCTTTTGAAGGGTCAGGACGATCTCTTCTCGCATACGGCCTTTGAGCATCTTTCCCGCCCGCCTTGCCGAAGGCGGCGGTAGATATCGTCGGTTAGCGGGTAGCGTCCTGGAAACACGGCTGCGTGTGATTAACCCCCTTTGCTCGCCGATTCGTTTCAAGAGCTCCGAATTGCGGACGAAACCGCCGCGCATCGTGCAATCGCCGATGACCAGGACGCATTTGCCTTTTGGGACGAGCACGCGGCCGATTTCCCCAATGACGGAGTCCATGTCAGAAACATAACGAGCCAACATCTTTCGATCCCGGAGGGGAAGCCGCTTAATGCGGCCCGCAGCATCGAGAATACTTTTGATGACGGGGTCATCTGGATTGCCCCCAGCGGATACCTCCGTGCCGATGTTTGTCGAACGAATTACTCGTAGCCGCGAAGTGGAGTAAGCCATCCAGACGAGCGAGAACTTGCTACACCGCATGTAGTCAATGGCGTTGAGGTACGGGGGTGAAGTAATAACCATGTCTACCGATGATTGTTCGAGCGGTAGCGATCTGGCGTCACCCTGCTTGATCGTGATTTTGGGCAGGAATCCGTGCGCGTTCGTAAAGGGCAAGTTGTCCAGGATGGACTTCACCGCCTTTTCGAATGCGGGCAATGGGCGAAAGGCAGGCTTGTCGATGACTTTGTGCGGACGGCTGTGAGACAAGTCCATTGCCCACGAGGCGCCTCTTGCTTTGGCAATAATCAGTTTCGAGAAGGCACACCAAAGAACTCGGCGAGTTGGAACGTGATTCACCGTGGTGATCGCGTCGGAGATCGCCCGCAACTGGCGCCGGTTCGATAAATCGAACCAGTAGCGGACAAAAGCCTTCGTTTCCTCGTCTGCGTCAATTGGGTAGGCCTCGGCTGCCGGAATCGCATTCCAAATCGCAGAAGCGTGCTCCGTAATAGTCTGGGCATGGCAAATGACTGTCTCGCTGGAAACCCTGGCAGACCAGACCGTGGAAATCAACAAGGCTAATGGATCGGTGTCAAAGCCGATGGCCTCGTGTCCCTGGCTTCGTGCGGCGACAAGCGTCGTGCCTGAACCAGCCATCGGGTCGAGGATACGCAAGCCGGTCATGCCGGCGGGCAGCTCATCCAGTGCAATGGATGGTGCCATGCGTGCCGGGAATGGATGCACTGGTCTGAACTTGATTGAGTTCTGCATATAGTTAATTCCTTCCAAGGTTGGGCCGGCGTTTCACCAGTCACTTCGGGGCGGCGATCCGTTTACGCTCGTCTTCGGGATAACTGCCAATGGTGGACCTTACAGCTTCCAGCACTTTGTCCGGACGCGTCGTGAGGTCCACATAACTCTCACGAGCGAAGATCAGACCTGGGGCCATCATTGCAAGGGCCTTGCACAGCTCCATAATGTCCGCCTTGTCGATGTTTACACTCTTCTTCAAGCGCAAGTGGGTAGCTACGCTGCTGTATTCCACTGGCTGTGTCGGCGCTCCTTGGCGCTCGCCGTCGATTGCCTCAAGAAGTTCCTTGTATGGGGGTAGATTCATCTTTTCATTGGCGAGGGCATCAATCCATCGCTTTGACTCGTCCGGGAGACTGCATGTCTTGAACAGTTCGCGAAGGCGAGCGAGGCCGACTCGCTTGGCAGGCACGAGACGAACAAGCCGTGCCATATCCTCAATGCGAACGAGAGTGATGCCCTTGCCCGGGTTCTTTTCGCGGTCAGCCGCGATTTCTTTGCCGAGCGCCGATTGTTCGTCTTTAGAGGTTGGAAAATCCGGGCCGACAACTACAGCGTAATCAGCGCTGTAGTCATCCCGCTGTCGAGCAATGGTCGAGACGCCGACAGTCTTTGCGCTCACCTTCGTGCCAGGATTCTCTTTGCTTTTGGCTTCGAGAGTGACCTTGTAGAACTGTGCCGTTCCCGCTTCTGTTGAACCAAGCCGTGCCTCCACAAGACCGTCCGGTTTGCCGGGACCGCCGATGGGCACGGCGTTGTCAAAGCCCATGCTGTCAAAGGATGCGACAAGTTCGACTTCAAGAACGGCTTTGTTTGTGCTGGCATCCAGTAGCGCCTGCGACACAAGGCGAGCGTTCCTTCTGCCTGTTGATCGCGAGAGGCTTCGGAGCAATTCATCGCGCTGTGACAGCGCATCGTTGATAGTTTTTCTGTCCAAGCCGAGTTCAAATAGGTGAGCTTCCAGGAGGACTTCCGACATCGCCAAAAGCTCAAGAGGAATGCTCGACTTGTGCTCAAACTCATCGAGGAAGTGAGCTACATACGGATGGAGAGAATTGATTTCGAGCGTGAGGCTTGAAGCATTGAAGACCGCAATTCCGTTGTACGGTGAATCATCGACGAGTTTGACCTCCTTAATGAATCCTTCAGGGGACTCGGCGAATTGTTCGAGGTTCGTCAGAAAGTTCTTCTGCTCTGCCTTAGTGAGGGATTTCGGATAGACGGTGTATCGTGGGACAATTTTGCCCGAAAAGGCACTTGTAACAAGGGCGACTAACGGTCTACGTGCGAGGCTGGCGGGGCTCGCTGCAATACGCTGTGCTGCCTGGACTCCGGGCATCTGAGCAGCTTCATGGAGAGCATGTTGCACGCGAACGTGATTGAAGACGCCGTGGAGAATGTTTCTTGCAACCGTGAGAAGACTCCCCTCACGGATGGACTCCCGCGAAGAACGAAGCTCCTCGTCCAGCCTGTCGATGTGGACGACCATCCGGAATCGGGCAAAGGTACCGTGCCGTAAGAGATTGCTGTCGATTCCGAAATACTCGTCGTCGAGGTTGATGAGGCGATCTAGCACGTACACATAGAATCCGTGGCTCCGTCCGGTTTCGCTAGCTTTGCCGCCTGTAAGTAGGTCTTCGTAGAGTTCGGTGTAGCCCGTGATTCGCCCCAGCTGCGGGTGAGTCAAGCCAAATCGGTGCGGCGACTTCTTATCTTCGGAGTCATCCACCGTTACTTGAAGTTCATCGGGAGCGGGTTTTGGGATGGCGGTGAGATTCTTGCCGAGTATCCACCCGCCGAGTTTCTTGCTCTTGAGCTTGGCTGGGGTTACATGATCGCCATTGAAGTAAAGGTGGAAGTCATCCCGGATCGGCATGGCCGTGGCGAGAACCCATTGGAGCCTGCCGCGTTGAATCTCACGCGCCATGTCCTTCAAGTCGGAGAGGATGGCGACCGTCCAAGACTTGGAAGCGTCCTTGGCGAAAAGTGGAATGGCTGCGTATCCCGGTTTCGACTTGCCCAGCCAAGAGGCCAGGGCCGCTTTCGCCTCAGCCGCCGTCAAGGTGCGTAGAGGGAGTGTGACCGGCTTCTCGGCGTAGATCCCGCCGGGTTCGGCGGGCGGGATGTTTCTGTAGTCCATTGTCGTGGCGTAATACTTGCCATTACACTTCGCAATATGTGTAAGGCGGTTTGCCAAGACGTACGTGGCAAGTTTGCCGATGCCGAAGCGACCGATTTGTTTTCGTTTGCGGGGATATTGCCGTCCTTCTTCTCTCTTGTTGCTCACACCGATTAGCCAATGCTGCCTGAGCCCCGCCTCATTCATCCCGGTGCCGTTGTCGATGACGGCGATGGTCGCAGTTTTTTCAACAAGGTCGGGCGACATGACGACGTGAACCTGAGTGGCGCCAGCATCGAAGGCATTCGAGACCAGTTCTTCCACGGCCTTGTGCGGGCTGCGATACAACCCTTGAGAAAAAAGCTCGATGATTCGGTAACTGACTCGAACGTCGATCTGCGAAGTGGCTGTCCCGGCGGTAACGAAGCTAGCCGCACCCGGCGGCACGTAACGCGAGGCGGGTAGGTGGACGGCAGAGGCGTTGTCGGACTTCTTCGCCAAGTTTCGGCGCTCCCAGGACTGAAGGGGTTCGCGCGAGCCCAGGTATCTCTCGCTGCAACAGGCTGGGAAATAACATCTAACGAAGAATTCCCGCAAAGAGCGTTCGATCAGCCCAGGGAAGGCAGTATATAAGCCGCAAGTCAAGAAATCATCGTCCGTTGCGGGCCTCGCTCCGGGTGGGTGAAGCCGGCTTTTAGGACAAGCTTGGCTCCTGCTCGTTCAGGCGTCGCTCCATCGCAATGCTGCGCGGAATGACACCGGCGGCTTGCTTGCTGGATCATCCGCTCGCAGCGGAACGGCTTCTCTTTCCCCCAACTCGCCGCCGGCCTGAACCGTCTCACCGGCCAGGGTATGTGCCTCCTGCCGGCGGCGGATGCGGGTGGTGATTGGCTCTTCGGCGGTGGCGTGTCGCCGCTGGGCGTGCTGCGGAGTGACGTCGATGGTGTGGGTGGCTTTGAGAGACTTGATTCGGTCAGCAAGTTCGGATGTGCTTGGTCCGCGATCTTCATCGGACTCGTGTCCAGCCGAGAGTTTGGATTTGAGCTTGTCTCGAAGATCGGTCAATTCCGAGAGATACGATTCGTGCTCGAACGGCTTGCCCAGGCGGGCCTGGTAGTCGCGGTGCTGCGACTCGGCGATGCCACATTCTTGGCGGACGCGGACGCATTCGGACTCGTAGCCGCTGGCCAGGCGTTCTAAAGCATTGAGCACAGCACGCGGGCCGTGATGGTCGCGTGACAGCCCGGACGAGCGGGTGATTGCTCCTTCCAGGTACACATCCAGCGGGAATTGTGGGTGCAGCACCAGGCCGAAGCGTAATCCACGGTAGACGCCAATCGGCATGCGGGTGGTGTTGGAAACATTGCGTGGCAGGTGATCGAGCCGGTCGGCGAGAGCGGCGGGGGCGTCGTCGCGTAAGTATTTGCGGTCGGCAACGATGATCGGATCGTCGGCGTGTTGCGTGGCGGTGGCATCGTCGTTGTTGAGCTTCGATAGCCGCTCGTTCAAGCTCTCAATGGTCGCGGGCAAATCACGGACGCTGCGGCGGGCGACGTATTGTTCGTCGAGATGGTTTTTCTTGAGAAGGGTCAGCCGTTGCAACTCGGCGTCGGCCTCGGCGAGCGTGAGCACGGCCGGGTTGCCCGACGCAATCGCCTTCACCTCGGCGTAGGAAAGTTCCTGGCCGCCGATGTCCTCGGCGCGGCGCGCGGCGTTGTCGCCGGTCATCACCTGGGAGATGAACCGGGCCTTGGTCTCCAGGGCCTGCCACATATAGGCGTCGAAGACTGCCTTCGGTGACGTAGCGGTAGATCGCCACTTCCTCGTTCTCGTTGCCCTGCCGCAGGATGCGGCCCTCGCGCTGTTCGACCTCGGCCGGCTTCCACGGGGCGTCGAGGTGATGCAGGGCGACGAGCCGTTTCTGGACGTTGGTGCCGGTGCCCATCTTCTGCGTGCTGCCGAGCAGCACGCGGACCGAGCCGTGCCGGACCTTCTCGAAGAGGGCCTGTTTCTTGGCGTCGGAGTCGGCGTCGCCGATGGCGGCGATCTGTTCGCGCGGGATGCCGTCGGCGACGAGCTTCTCGATGATCTCGTCGTAGGCGGAGTAGCCCCAGGGCGTCGGGTTGACGCCCATGTCGCAGAAGATCATCTGCGTGCCGCGTGTCGCGGCAGTTTCGTTTCCAGATGCCGGCGACGTTCTCGACCAGGCGGTTGACCTTCGATTCGGGGAAATCCGGGGCCGTGGGCGACAGCATCCGGGCGTCGAGTGGCGAGCTTCCGGCCGTCGGTGGTGATGGCGAGGGCGTTGTCCTCCCGCGGGTCGACCTTCTGCGAGCGAAGCCGCTCGTAGCGCTCGACCAGTTCCTGCTGGAGCGCGTGCTGCTCGTCGGACATCGGGCAGGCGACGACGATCGGGCTTGCCGCCTTCGAGGCGCGGGCGGGGCAGGTTCGAGCATCTCGGCCGTCTGCACGTCGGAGAAGGCCCGGAACATCTGCTGGAGTTCGGGCAGGTTGGTGAAGCGGGCGAAGCGGCTGCGGGGCCGCAGCGACGCGCCGTCCGGTGAGATTTCCATCGTGTCGATCACTTCGCCGAACGTGGCCGCCCAGGCGTCGAAGTGCTCGAGGCCGCGGTCCTTTAAGCCCTTCGGGGTCGAGGAAGCGCTGCATCGTGTACATCTCGACCATCGTGTTGGAGATCGGCGTGCCGGTGGCGAAGGTGACGCCGTGGCCGGGGTGCTGCTCGTCCAGGTAGCGGGCCTTCATGTAGAGGTCGAAGGCCCGCTCGCGGCCGCCGGTCTGGATGCCGGCGACGCGCTCCATCTTGGTCGGCGTTTCCAGGTTCTTGAAGTACTGGGCCTCGTCGATGAAGACGTGATCGACGCCGAGCTCGTCGAAGACGAGCCCGTCGTCCTTCTTGTCCTCGGCGAGCAAGTCCTTCAGCCGCTCGCGTCGTGCGGCCTTCTGCTTCTCGATGGTCTTGATGAGGTTGCGGTTGGCGCCTCGGTCGGCGGCGTGCTCGCGGAGCAACTGGTCGTACTCGCTGATCTGCTCGCGAAGGAACTGCTCCTGGTAGTCGCGCGACATGCCGATGCGCTCGAAGGAGCTATGGGTGACGATGATGCCGTCCCACTCGCCGCTGGCGATCTTGGCGGTCAGCATCTTGCGGCGTTCCCGGGTCAGGTCTTCCTTGCCGGCGACCAGCAGCTTGGCGTTGGGGTAGAGCTGCATGAACTCGCGGGCGAATTGCTCCAGCAGGTGGTTGGGCACGACGTACATCGGCTTCTGGATGAGACCGGCCTGCTTCATCTTCATGCCGGTGGCGGCCATCGTGAAGGTCTTGCCGGCGCCGACGGCGTGGGCGAGCAGCGTGTTGCCGCTGCTCATGCCGCGCCAGACGGCGTCCTTCTGGTGCGGGCGTAAGCTGAATCGTCTGGTTCATGCCGGGGAAGTCGAGATGGGAGCCGTCGAAGAGCCGCGGCCGCAGATTGTTGTAGGTGTCGTTGTAGAGCCGCACGAGCCGCTCGGTGCGGTCGGGATCGGTGAAGACCCAAGCTGCGAAACCGCTCCTTGATCTGCTTTTGCTTCTCGCGGGCGGCCAGCGTCGCTTCCTGGTTGACGACGCGCTCCTCGCGGTCGCCGTTCTGGATGGTGTCGTAGATGGCGGGTGTCTTCATGTTGAGGGCCAGCTCGAGCAGCCACGTGCCGTTGGCGCGTGACGTGCCGTATTCGGACGTGGCGGCGACCGATGCCTTGGCGGCGATAGCCGGCATCCATGCTCCAGACGGCATCTTTCTTCAGATGGGCGACGGGGACCGATGACGGATCGACGTGGAACAGATCGGCGGCGAAGGCCTGGATGTCGGCTTCCGGGATCCAGGGTGCGCCGAGATTGGCGTCGATGTCGCCGGGCAGCACGTCCTCGGGCTGCACGGCCCGCAGCGCGTCGGCGTTGCGGGCATACGCTGGGCCGGCCTGTCTGGCGGCGGCGAGCTTTGCCCGCACGTTGCCGGAGAGATAGGCGTCGGCGGTCTGCCAGGTTTTGGTTTCGGGATCGTGGAAGATCAGGTCGCCGAGTTCGGCGATGACGTGCTCTTCGGGCTTGCCGTAGAGAGTGGCGATGAAGGGCAGATCGACGGCGCCGCGTTGATTGAGGGAGACGAGCAATCCTTCCTCGGCGGACCGGACGTGCGTGACGGGCGGGGTTTTGCCGACCACGTCTCTCGTCATGATCGCGGCCTTGGTCGCCTTGCCGGTGACCTCGTCGTAGTCCTCCAGCGACATGACCAGCATGGCGTCCGGGTCTTCCCGGAACTTGACGAGGTTGGGCATGCGGCGGATGACAGTGCCGTCCGTGGTTTCGCCGAACGTGGTCTTGTTGATCGGGCCGTAGCTGGTCACGAAGCGGTCGTAGGCCCGATTGAGTTCGCGGCGGGCGTCGTCGCGATGTACTTCGGGCCAGCCTTCGTTCTGCGATTGCAGGACGCGGCGGGCGCGGTCGCGCAGGCCGATCAGGGCGGCCAGACGTTTGCCGGTCAGCGTGCCGTCGGATTTGAGTGCCGTGCCGCCATAGACGACCGGCACGCCTTGCCCGCCTTCGGACTGGCAGATCGTCGCGATCGTCGCCGACGAAGAAACTGCCTTCGCTGATGTGCCGCTCGGGTGGCGGCGGGATGAACGCGGGTGCGGATTCTTGTTTCTGCTCCGGCGCCGGCTGAATGCGCGCAAATTGTGGTAAGCGACTGACGGCTTCCTGTAGTTGTGCGGCGAGGTCGCCGTTGCCGGTGACGCTGTAGCCTTCGCCAGTAGAGCGTGTCCTTGCGGGTCCAGTTGCCGAGCACCATCTCGGGATGGTTCAGGAAGTAGCGGTTGATCGGGAACCTCTGCGCCATCGATCTCAAGCGGTGCGATGCCCAGCCAGTCGGGATCGGCGTGGCGGGCGTCTCGTTCCGGGCACGCTTGCGAAGAAACACGATGTCGGTCACGACGGCCGTGCCTTCCCGCTTGAAGGCATCGGAGGGCAGGCGGATCGCTCCGACGAAGTCGGCTTTCGACGCGAGATACTCGCGGATCGCGGCATTCTGCTTGTCGAGCGTGAAATGTGACGTGACCAGCGCGAGCACGCCGCCGGGTTTCAGGGCGTCGATCGACTTGGCGAAGAAGTAATCATGCAGCGAAAACTTTTGCCCGTGATAGTCGAGCTTCACGTCGGCGAACGGCACGTTGCCGATCACCGCGTCGATGCGATTTTCGGGGAGGTGCGTGTCGCGGAAATTCTCGATGCGGATGTCGTGCTCGGGATGGAGGGCTCTAGCGATGCGGCCGGAGATGGCGTCGAGTTCGATGCCGATGAAGCGGCTGCCGGGCTTGCCGTGAGTCATGAAGTTGCCGGTGCCGCAGCCGGGCTCCAGGACGGTGGCATTTTCGGGAACGCCGAGCCGCGCGATGGCGTCGTGCATCGCGGCGATGACGGCAGGCGACGTGTAGAAGGCGTTGAAGGTGGTGCGCTTGGCGCTGTCGTATTCGGCGGGCGTAAGCAGCGTCTTCAATTCCTCGCCGAGTGCTTGCCAGCCCTCCTTGTAAGTGCCGGTCACCGGGTCGGGGAAAATCGAAAGTGCAACCGGTCCGAAGCCGCCGAAGCGGGCAACGACGGACTTCTCTGCTTCAGTGGCCGGCCGCTGTTCTTGCTCGATGGTTTTGAGCGTGCGGATCGCGGCGATGATGTCGCGGGCCTTGGCTTTCTCGCCGCTTGCGATCGGGACTGGCGTTGGTTGTCGGGTCGGTTCTTCCTCCTTGATGAAAGTGAATGGCGGCGGTTTGTCAAACTGCAAACTTAGCTGAGTGGCCATCATGGCGTCACTTCCTTCTCCTGGCGTTTCCGGCCCGACTGTCGGGGCCTTACGGCACGCCAAGGACTCAGCCTCAAGCCGGGGCTTTGCTCGCGTAGCGACCGTGCAAGCGGAAAGTTGGGGGAGACCTTCAGGGGGAACCGAGTTTCCGCTTGCACGGCCCGGCGGGCTGAGTACCGTGCCGTCGTCTAAGGCCCCAGGCGGGCGCGGCGTGGGGGGAGGAGGAGCGTCTGAGATAGAATCAAAGAGGGTGGGTTGGCGCCGTGATGCTTTCAGCCGCGCGACGTACGATTGCGGATGGATCCCATTGCGGCGTCGAGGGAAAGCGGGTCGTCCTCGTTCGGATGTGACTCGGCGGGCAAACGATTCACGAGATCCTTCAGCGCCATCTCCAATGCTTCGCTCGCGATCTGGCTCGGATCGCTGCCGGGCTTGCCCGCGAGCAGCGTCTGCTTCCAGGTTTCGTGGCTGGCTTTGAGCTCCTTCGCGTAGGCCTCCATCGTCGGCAGTAGCCGGCGTGTCAGGCGTAGCTGTTCGTGCAACACCGTCCGTTCTTTCAGGAGTTCGAGGACGATCGTTTTGTATTGCATGGGTGTCTCCGTTCGTGGTTGAGTGTAGCGATTTCTCCGTTTCAGGGGAATCGTCGAGTGGAAACAGCGTGGGCTGGTCACCTGAAGGGGGTTTCCTGGGCATAGGTCAAGGGAGCGCCTCCGCCCGTGTTGCGGTTCCACATTTCATTGCTCGGGTATGTCCGCGGTAAGGCATAGGCTACCGTGCCCGGCCTCGGCCCTTCGTTTCGGAAGGGCCGAAAGCCTCTTTGAGCACCTGGCCGGCGGCGATGCCCGCCATGATGATCATGCAGCCCAAGGCAACATATTGCGTGACCATCGCCATGCGTTCATTGCGACAGTTTCTGGACATCATCTGAGCCTCCTGGCCAAGCTCTCGAAGATGGTAGGTGGGCGGAGTGGTCATGGTCGCCTCGGGCTTTGACGGCTAATTAGAACGGCACGCCTCGGCCGGCTTCGATGCCTTTTTCCTGCCGGACGATCTGGCGGACTTCCTGGTAGAGCCTCTCGGCGTCGATGCGGGTGCTCATCCCCGATTCCGGTGTGACGGGGTGTGTCCATACCTTGTCCGCCGGTTGCCATTTCCAGTGTGCCTCGTGCATCTTGGCAAGCACTGCGGGGCTTGGCTTTTCGTTGAACCCAATCGCCATCTCGCCATGCTCCTTACTCTCGAAGAGCCGGACGCCGGCGAGAATGTCAGTGGCGATGGGAAATGGATCGGGAGCGGTTACCGTTCGCTTCTTTCCGACACGCTCGGCGAAGCTTTGTCCTACTGCCTGGGCTTCGGCTGCCGGCGGTTCGGCGACTGCGGTGCTGGTTTCTATTTTGGGTGTTTCGGTGGGTTCATTGGGGGTGCGTTTGCGTGACATGGTGTCCTCCTTGACGCGAGCTAGGGGAAATGATTAACCCCTATTAAGGCAGATATTAACATACTTTGATATCGCTGCGCAATAGGCTGGGCGCGGGTTTCCGCTGGTTGATAGGCGAAAAAGTGAGGATTTCTGCGGTTCACGGAGCATTTATGCCTCGCAAAGCCACAGAAAGCGTGGCTACTTTAGAGGGTTGGGATGAACAAGCGCAAATGGGGAGCAACGCGTGGTTTTTTCGTGGTTTCCACATAAGGGAATCTGGGGACACTATAGGAACTCGAAACCCCCTTGATCGGTAAAAAGCCATAGGCTAGAGTCTCTCCAATATTGTCATTTCACGAAGGAGGCATGGATGCCTGGTCCCCTACCCACCGGTCGCGAAGCACGCGATAGAAAGCGGCCCACTCTCGCCGGCCTACTCTTCTGGCTGCCTACGCGGGATCTACGGGAAGAGCTGGAGGATTTTCGAATCAATTACGAAGCAGCGCATGGAGAAACCGACTTGACTCGAAATTACACCTCGATGTGGCCGACGCACAAACAAGAATGGCTGATTAAGAATCACCCGACGCGTTACTGGGACGGTCTTCCTCCATTCGTCCAAGCCTTCTTCAAAGAACGCATGCAGAACGTACAGCAAGAAGGCAGGTTAGACGACATGCCCGATGAATTTCTGCGGCTCTATTCAAGCGGCCGAATGACAGTTGGAGATACAGGTCATTCGCGCTAAGATATCGTGGCGGCTCCGGCCGATCGTTTGGGCGACCTGCCCCGTCGCGCGGCTTTATGCGCCAGCTTTGGCGTGCCAGGTCCCTTGATCTTCCTTGATTTAGAATTCAGGTTTTTTTTGGACGTCGTTGCCGCGACAGCGGCTTTTTCAACCAGCGCGCCTGTCCTCTGGAAGCGAGCACGGTATATCCGGGTAAAGAATTCCTCTGCATCGATATGCATGTTTAGCTGAGCCGATGAGGGGAGAGAGGCTTTTTCGATCTTGCCATCAATTGGGCCACACATGTGTAGAATTGCCTCCATGGACCGCGCGCCATGCCGGTAGCGATCCACTGTCAATAGCGCATAGAGCACATCTTCGTCAATTCCAGCAACCTGATGGTTTCCAATTCTCGTGATCAGTTTCCGTTTATGAAGAAGACCGCGAAGAATGATGGCACGTCGAATGATGGGTTTCAACTCTGAATCGACGCGGTTGATCGGAATAATATTGATATGGCCCCGGAGGCGGCTGACGAAGTCAGGTCCTTTCTGATCTTTAAACAATTGGTCTCGTTGAGTCTTTTCGTCGCCTTCTTTACTGGCCGCCGTGATCGATAGAGGACGTGACGAGGGATCGAAATCATCGAATGTCTGGTAGACGCCCCCGGCGAAAACAAAAATAGCGCGAGCGATTTTGATCGTCTGCCTTACGCCGTAGAAAATGCCGTCTTGCATCGGTGCAAGAAAGTATTTGAGCCAGCCCAGCGGGCGGTCGTCGAAGGCGCAATCAAATTCATCAAAAAAAACTAATGGCGTCTTCCCTTCATTATTGATCACTCCCGCTCTTGTGATCGCGTCGCCGAGTTCTTCTACCGAACGGAATTGAGCTACGTTATACTCAACTGCTTCAAGACTGTTTTTTGCATCGCTTAGGGTGCGGTTGATATCTTCCGCAGTCTGCTTGACTGCGAAGGACTTTCCCGACCCCGGGGGGCCGAACACGGCCACGCAAAGAGGAGGCGAGGATTCCGCTTTCCGAGTCTCTTCGATGTAGTTTTTGAAAAGGTTGCGTATGCTGCGAATGCTTTCAATTTCTTCCCGCTCAATGACTGTGAGTTTGCCAAATGTCATGACCGGCACGAAGAGTGGGTGCAGACTCGTTCCTCGCACCGACTGCACGACTGGGAACGGCGCGGTTCCCAGTGAAGGCTTCTGGCCCAACGGAAGTGTTATGTAGTCGGGTATTTCCTTGGGCCAGGTGGCAGGCACGGGGCGGTTCAAAAGCGCCTGCACATCGTCATCCGTTTCCAAGTGTCTATTGAGGACCGCGCTCGGCCCAAAGAGAACGATAGCCAGGCCCACATTGATTCGCCACGCATCGGCCGGAAGCGCTGGACCGGCGTGCCGCGCTTTGCCGAATTCTTCTATCGTCGATTTGAGTATTTCCCATTTCGTCCCAGTTGGAGTCCATCGACCTGGGGGATTGGCAAAAACCTTCTCGTTAACCTCGATAACACCCAGGATCTGATCGTGATGAATATCCTTTGGGTCGTAACCTTTTCTTAGGACTTTGAGAGCGGACTTCTTGATGCCAGGATCAAGTAAAGTCCTGATAAATTCCGTGCTCGTTCGTTCCTCGTCTCGCGTCCCCATTGTACCCGCATCAGCTCCCGCGACACTTGTCTTCCAACGCGTAAAGCCAGTGTCGAAGGCACGCATGCCGGCCAGCAATCCTCTCTTGAGAGCCTCCGAAAATTCTTCCCTAAGTTGATCAGGCGAAGGGCGCTTGGCCAGCATCCTTGCGACTGCAGCCGCAAGAAAAACATTGTGCCCAATGAGATCGCCGTCTTCATTCTTGTCGCGGTAAATGCCGATTCGTGCCAGCGGCGCAAACACAAAATCCGCGGTTCGCCGCAAATTAGTTTCAGTCGTGATGTGTAGAGCAGCGACCGTGCCCATCCGAATGATTAGATGCCTGAAGCTCGCAATCGCCTTAAGCTTGTTGAATAAATAAAGATCCGCAATTAAGTCTTCAATGGTTTGCTCCCACGAGAGCCGACGACTAATTGCCGCCCCCTCGCGACGCAGCAAGTCTACCGAGCATATTACGCACACCTTGTCCGCATGGTCTGCCAGGGTGGTCCAGAACCTTGAGGCATCAAAAGATACATCCCCCTTTGGGTCACATTTCACGTTCGGCAAATCATGATCAAGGTTGACCAGAATGCAGGGGCGCGATTTACCCTGTGACTTCAGTACCTTCTCAACCAGGTCCATTGCGGCGATGACTTTTGGGGTTTGCTTCGTCTTTCCTTTCTCATCCGGGTAGTACCGCCAGTTTCCGGCCCCGTCGTGTATCACAAGTAGTTTGACGCGACCTGCATACGGCTTAGCCTCGACCGAAGAGGCTGGCACGAGATTGTAGAATACCTCCGGCGCGGCTGACTCATCCTTGTCATGCAAAGGCCGTACGCGGCGGACACGCAGAATAGACTTTTCCCCTCCACGGTTATCTGGGAAGTCGTCTAGTTCAATTAGACTCTTCGTGAACGTCGAAAACACCTTCCCACCGGAAACGCTCCTGGGATCCGAGTCAGGAGCAAAATGCTCAATGGAGACATGATCTTTAGGAGTAAACACGGCGTTGAAGACCAGATGCGTCAAGGCCGCCCCTGCGGGGACGTACAGGTCGTATGCAGCTTCCGGTTTGGAAACCCGACGGTCATCTGACACATAGCCCTTTACGTACTCTGTGTACAAATCGTAGCCGGTATCCCCCGTGATGGCGATTTGGAAGGCATTGTTGATCGGCATAAGAGTGCTCCAGCTACATAGTGTATACGGGTCCTGCAAGTGAACGACCGGTAGGCTAGTAGACCATCACGTTCCAGTTGACGGGCAGTGTGCGGTCAGCTGAAATAACTCCTTTCCTACCCATCGGAAAGGAGTCCGTGGTGTCCAACAAGAAGTACGTGGTAACGTTGACTGATGAAGAACGTGAACATCTCTCCCGCATGGTGTCACGGGGAAAAACGTCGGCTTTAACTCTGACGCGGGCGAGGGTACTTCTGCAAGCAGACCAGCCTGATGCCCGGCCAGCGTTAACGGATGTGGAAATCGCGGATGCGCTGGAGGTCGGGGTGCGGACGGTAGAGCGGGTCCGACAACGCTTTGTTGAGCGCGGCTTAGAAGCGGCCTTATACCGCAAGCCGCAGGACGAGCCGAGTCGGCCACGCAAGTTGGATGGCCGGGCGGAGGCGCGACTCATTGCCTTGGCTTGCTCGGCCCCTCCCGATGGACGCGCTGCTTGGACTTTGAAATTGCTGGCGGGCCGTTTGGTTGAACTGGAGGTTGTCGACGACATCTCGTACGAGACCGTGCGACGCGTCCTCAAAAAAACGCCCTGAAACCGCACCTCAAGGAGCAATGGTGCATCCCACCGACGCAGTCGGCCGAGTTCGTCGCCCGCATGGAGGATGTCCTCGACGTATATCACCGGCCGTACGACCCGTTGCGGCCGTTGGTTTGTGTGGACGAAGTGCCCAAGCAACTCGTGGAGGAGGTACGCCGACCCCTGCGTGCAGCGCCGGGGCGGCGGATGCGGTATGACTATGAATACCGCCGTCATGGGGTGGCCAATCTGTTCATGGTTTTCGAGCCGTTGTTGGGTTGGCGGGCGGTGCAAGTAACCGAGCGGCGCACGGCCAAAGACTTCGCGGAGGTGTTGCGCTGGCTGGTCGAAGAACTGCATGCCGACGCCGAGCGGGTGGTGCTGGTGGTCGACAATCTCAACACGCACACGCCGGCCTGTCTGTATGAGACATTTCCGGCCGAGCAAGCGCGTCGGATTGCGAACAAGCTGGAGTGGCATTACACCCCCAAACACGGCAGTTGGCTCAACATGGCCGAGATCGAACTAAGCGCATTGACACGCCAATGCCTCGACCGGCGTATCGGAAGCATTCCACAACTGCGTCGCGCGGTCGGGCCGTGGGAGAATGATCGCAACGAGCGAATGGTCGAAGTCAAGTGGCGCTTCACCACGCACGATGCCCGCATCAAACTCCGCCAACTTTACCCGTCACTTCCTGAGTGACGGACTACTAGGTAAGGATGACCTGATGTCAACACGGGGATTTGGGCCAGTGCGCCTTGAGAGATCGCCAACCTCGAAGCGAGCAATTGGTGTCGAGAAAAACCGACGAGGCGTCCTGTCGGAGGGAAAGTTGGGCAGCAGAACGGGCAAATCGCATTCATACGAGTCGGGACGGACGCTTTTGGGCGACCCGATATCCTGGGAGCAAGCCCTGCCATTCGAGGTGTCGCCCTTGACGGGCGATGTTTTATCTACGGGAAGCAAGGACAACAAGAGTGGGGCAAAGTGTTTTTACTGCTAGAGCTAGCTTACCTGCTCGAGACCGAGGATCGCGCTGCGGGAGTAGTCGCAACTTCACTTTTAGCCGGACGTCTCGGCCATGAATTCCGGGTGTTTTGCTACCGCTGCATTTTGAAGGTGTCTTGCCCTCGATGAAGTATCTCCGTTCGAATCCCGCTTCTTGTTGCCCGACCTGATTTTCAGGATCGGTTCACGAAACAGCGATGGTCATGTCGTCGTGCCGCTCTGCAAAATCGGGGAATTGACTGATTGGGTCGCCAGCGCATCGAGTTCCGTTACCGGCTCCCGCGATGAACTCGCAACACCGCAGAAACGCTAGAGTGTGTCGACAACAGATTGGGCGATCCGGATTAATTCACACGTTGTACTATTCACCATGCGCGTTACAATCCCGCAGGGTATCGATCGTCCATAATCTCCGGAGAACGGCGTGAAGCCGCGCAATTCATGTTTTGCATCCGGCAATATCAACGCCGGACGATAGACCCCGCCATTGCTACGAGTGCCCTATGGGGCCGGAAACATCAGTTACGAAATGGTTAGACCAGCTTCAAGCCGGTGACCGAACGGCCGCCCAACACTTGTGGGAACGATACTACTGGCGTCTGGTCGGTTTGGCCCGGAAGAAACTACAGCACTTCCCCCGCCGTGCCTTCGACGAAGAAGACGTGGCCTTGAGCGCTTTCGTCAGCTTTTGCCGCGGTGCCGAACAAGGCCGTTTTCCCGACCTGAACGACCGAGACGACCTCTGGCGCCTGTTAGTGACGCTCACCGAGCGTAATGCCCTCCACAAACTCCGAGATGAATTGCGCCCGAAGCGAGGTGGCGGGAAGGTGCGCGGCGACTCGGCGTTTATCGGGTCGGATGGCTCCGATGCGCCTGCGGGCATGGACGCGTTCGTTGACGGCGAGCCAACGCCGGCGTTTGCCGCCGAGGTCGCTGACGAATGCCGGCGGCTCTTGGATAAACTAGCCGATGCCGAGCTACGAAGCATCGCGGTCTGGAAAATGGAAGGATATTCAAACGAAGAAATCAGGAAGAAAGCCGGCTGCGCCTTGCGCTCTGTAGGGCGTCAGCTGAAAGTTATCCGCGCCATTTGGATCGAGGAGCCAACGCCATGAGTGGAACAACCATCGGAAGCACAACCGCGTTGCCCGCCGCCGTGTGGCGGAAAGTGAATGACATCTGCAACCGGTTCGAGGCGGCATGGAAAAATGCCGGCACAACCGGACTGCCGCCGGACGTTGTCAACTATTTGGAAGATGCGGCGGAGCCGTTATACGGCGCAGCCCTGGCGCAGTTGGTCCTACTGGACGCCGATTACCGGCGGGAACGTCGGGAAGAGCCACCGCTGGCAGAATACCAGAGCCGATTTCCAAAGTTGGACCACGGTTGGTTGGCGCGTGCTTTGGCTGAACCTGCCGACCAATCGCATGACCAGCGGGATCCGGCAGAACGAACTCACGCTGCGGGCACACCCGACGGCAACACGGAAAAATCTCGCTACCGGATTATCCGGCGGCACGCGGGAGGTGGCCTGGGCGAAGTCTTTGTAGCGGAAGACAGCCAGTTGAAGCGTGAAGTTGCCTTGAAGGAGATCAAGGGCGAAAATGCGGCCAATCCGGCTTATCGCGGGCGCTTCATGCTCGAAGCGGAGATTACCGGCGGACTTGAGCATCCCGGCATCGTCCCCGTCTACAGCCTCGACAATCACCAGGACGGGCGCCCTTTCTATGCGATGCGACTTATCCAAGGATACGATTTCAAACAAGCCATCGATGACTTCTACAAGCCGGAGAATTCCGGCGGCGATCCAGGCGAGCGCCGAGTGGCCTTTCAGCAACTCCTCCGGCGGTTTCTCGATATCTGCAACGCCGTCGCCTATGCCCATAGCCGCGGCGTTCTCCATCGGGACTTAAAGCCTGCAAACGTAATGTTGGGCGGATACGGCGAGACATTGGTCGTCGACTGGGGCTTGGCGAAGCCCGTAGGCAGCGCGCGGCTGGCGGTAGGCACCGAAGCAAGGAAGGAAGGCAACAAGGACCAAGCATTTTGGCCGAGCGCAGCACAAGCGGTAGTTACCTCGCAGGCGGGTGTCGCCGCGGGAACACCGGCCTACATGAGTCCCGAGCAGGCCGAGGGGAAAATCGACCAACTCGGTCCGACCACCGACGTGTATAGTCTCGGGGCCACGCTTTATCACTTGCTGACCGGCACGATTCCTTTCGCGGGTTCGGATGACGTGCTTCAGGCGGTGCACAATGGCTCGCTAACACCGCCACGCCAAGTCCGCAAGGAGGTACCGCCGGCGCTGGAAGCCATCTGTCTAAAGGCGATGAAGCTGCGTCCTGAAGATCGTTATCGTACGGCTCGCGGCCTGGCGGTCGACGTGGAACACTGGCTCGCCGACGAGCCGGTGTCGGCGTATCGGGAACCCTGGCGTGAACGGACGCGGCGGTGGTTGCGGCGGCATCGGACGATGGCGACGAGTGCCGCGGCGGTGTTGGTGGCGGCGGTTGTTCTGTTGACCGGTGCGGCGGTGTTTCTGAACGCGGCGTGGGAGGGGGAGCGGGTAGCGCGGTGGGAGGTGGAGAAGCAGCGGGAAGCAGCGGAAGAGTCTGAACGACAAGCGATTGAAGCACGAAATGAGGCAGAAGGTGTTGCGGAATTCCTTGTCGACATGATTCGTCGTCCTGATCCGGGGCTTGACGGTCGCGAAGTCAAAGTCGTCGACGTTCTAGATCTTGCGACAAAGCGACTTGACAAACATTTTGAGAGCTCGCCCCGCATCCAGAGTCGATTCGCGGAGGCACTCGGACAAACATACTTCGGACTTGGAATGTACGCTCGTAGTGTCAATCTGCTCGAAAATGCCCGTGATTTACGTGCCAGCGCGTTTGGCCCGAACGATCGACTCACCCTCCACACGCAAAATTTGCTTGCGCGCTCGTACGGCTTTACCAATAGACTGCCGGATGGCGTGCAGTTGCTTGAGAGAATAGTGGGATTTTATCGGGCCAATGAAGGCGTTGATAATCGTGAAGCAATACGCGCAATCAACAACTTGGCACAGGCTTACCTACAGGCTGGAAAACACCTTGATGCTCTAGGCTTGGCCGAGGAAGCATTTCAGCTTAGCAGCCATAAGTTCGGCGCGGACCACCGTGCGGCGAACGACGCGATGAATACCCTTGGCATGGTGTATTTGCAGACGGATCGCTACTCGGAGGCGTTCGCGATGCTGAACCAGGCACTTGAGTGGCGAAGAAGCAGACTCGGCGACGACCATCCAGACACGTTGTTAACGATGACAAACGCGGCCGGCGCCTATCGAACGGCCGGGCGTGTGATCAATTCACTGAATATGTTTGACGAGATTCTCAAACTACGGAAATCCAGACTTGGGCCCGATCATCCTCTGACGCTCCGATCCATGTCTAACTTGGCCGTCGCCTATTTATACGCCGGGCGGCCTACTGATGCACTGCCAGTTTGTGACGAATGTGCTCGCCTGACAGAGGCGAAACTCGGACCCGAACACCGCGATACTTTGACGGCACTGAACAATCTTGCGGGAGTATATAGGGAACTCGGAAGACTTGATGATGCTGCGCCCTTGTGGGAGAAAATACTGAGTCTTCTAAAGAAAAATCTAGGCCCGGAACATCCTGACACGCTTACCGCAATGAACAGCCTGGCCGCAAACTATCAGTTGCGGGGACGACTCGCGGATGCTGCTAGTCTTTTTGAAGAAACTCTAACCATTCGGCGGCGCATAGTTCCTGATACCGTTCAGCTTTCCCAGACCTTGTCGTGTTTAGGCTCATGTCTGTTGCAGCAAAAACAGGATTCTGCCGCGGAAGGACACCTTCGAGAGGCCTTGGCTATTCTAGAGCAGAAGGCCCCGAATGACTGGACTCGTTTCTGGGTACAGAAGCTGCTCGGCACAGCTCTTACAGGACAAGGCAAGCACTCGGAAGCCGAGCCGTTTTTTCTTGCCAGTTACGATGGCCTTAAGGGCCTTGGCAAAACGCTTCCGGCTTCGGCGAAACGTGAGCTTCCAGATATTGTCGAGCGTTTGGTTCTCCTTTATACAGCGCTCGGTAAACCTGATAAAGCTGACGAATGGCGGGCCAAACGAGAACAGGCGCGCCCCGCTTCAGACCGGTCTCCGCCGAAGCAACAGAGGCCATAGCTCATCGGTGGGAACGTGGTCTTCGGGCTTCCCCAACGGCGAATTCGTACACTTATCGCGATCTTCGCGGCGAAGGTACTCGTTTCCGTTTTGGTCCGCGCTTGAACATCCGCGCTCTGATCGTCTTAGGGTATCATTGGCAAACGAGGCTGCACTGCGCCGGGGCTTTCTCAAGCAAGTTGAATTTTGTAACGAAGGCGTCGGAATAAAAAGCGCCATTTTGTGTAGTGTCAAATGCCCCTGGCGTAGTCGGGAAATCGGTCGATTGGGTCAAACCAGTCACTACCACCTTGCCGCTTCCGTCCACGTCAATCCCCCGCCCATAATCGCTGCTTGATCCTCCAAGAAAGGTCCCGTACCGGCACACGGCGCCATTCGAACTGAGCTTTGCCACAAAGACATCGCCGCCGCCGTTATACGTGGTGTCGAGTGCGCCCGATGTGACGGGGAAATCCATTGCCTGAGTGTCCCCGGTGAGGTAGGCGTTACCTGCACCGTCAATTGCGATGTCATGAGCAAAGTCGCTCCCGAAACCACCCACGAAGGTGGCGTACACAGGGGCACTGCCGGCTGCATTGAACTTAACCACAAAGGCGTCTCCTGCGCCGTTGTACGTGGTGTCAAAAGCACCCGTTGTGACCGGAAAGTCCAAGGAGCCGGTCGTCCCGCCGACGTAGGCGCTTCCGCCGCTGTCCACGACGATGCCGCCGCGCAAGTAGTCTTCATCATTGCCGCCCAGATAAGTGCAGTACGCTAGGGAGTCGCCGGCCGGATTCAGCTTCGTCACGAATGCATCCGTCAATCCCCCATTGGCGGTGGTGTCGAACGCACCTGGAGTGACTGGGATGTTGCTTGAGCGCGTGTCGCTTGCGACATAGGCGCTGCCCCCCATGTCTACGGCGATTCCTTGGGCCTCGTCGTTCTCGTTCCCACCTAGAAACGTTGAGTAGACAAGGGCGTTCCCGGCCGCGTTCAGCTTGGTCACGAAGGCATCCGTTACGCCGCCGTTGAAGGTGGGGTTGAAGCTGAGCAGCGTCGTCGGAAAATTGGTTGAACGCGTGTACCCGGCCACGTAAGTTCCGTTTGCGCCGAGAGCGATCCCGGAGCCATAATCATCATTGGACCCACCGAGGAAAGTTGCGTAAGTAAGAGTGTTGCCGGACGCATTTAGCTCTGCGACGAAGGCGTCAGTTCCACCATTGTGTGCGGAATCGAACGCGCCCAACGTTGTCGAAAAGTCAGTTGACCGCGTGTAACCCGTCAAATGCGCGTTGCCGTCGTTATCGACGATGAGCTGAGAAGCCTTGTCGTCATCCGTTCCTCCCAAGAAAGTGGCATATTCCAAAGCATTACCGCTAGCATTGAGCTTGGCCACGAAGACATCGCCTGCACCGTTGTGGGATGTGTCAAAGACGCCGGCAGTGGTCGGGAAGTCCGTGGATTGGGTCAGGCCCGTCACATATGGGCGGCCACTTGTATCCAAAACCACGTCACTCGCATCGTCGGCGCCCGACCCACCCAGGAACGTGGAATAGCCTCCGTGAAAAAACGGATCAATCACTAACTCCCGCCCCGCGTCATACGCCCCTACTTCAAACCGCACCGTATCACCGTCCAACACGTATCCGCTCGACACTTCTTGCCGACTGTCACCGACTGCTTGAAATGTCAACGGCTTCTGCTGCACGACATCGCCCGCAGCCGTGTGCAGCACCAGGTCACCCTGTGGATTGATCTCTACGCCTTCCGCACCAGCGAAATTCAGCCGAATCGCACCGGGATTCGCGCCGGGAGCGACAACGAAGTCGTACTCCAGCTGTCCCTCTTTCGTGCCGTAGTACACCAGATCGATCCCCGAATAAACGTTGTCGTACTCGACGCGGCCAAAGGTCGGGATGTTCGTGCGCCACTTCGTCGGATCATTGCCGATGAAATAGTTGACGATGCCGGGCAGTTGGCCGTCGCCGCTTGCTTGGGCATCTGGGTTGCCGCCAACGATCTGCATGTGCAACGCGACGCCCTGGATCGAGTGATCGGCAGGCGATTCGGAGTTTGGAGAATCCATACCAGGGCGGCGGACGCCGAAGTTTTGAGACTGGCCAGGCAGTGACATGACGAGCGCGGTCGGCGTGAGGAAGGCCGTGTAGCCGGCGGCGCGAGTGATGAAGTCGGCACGGGAATCAGTTTGACCATGATTCGCCTCGAAACTGAGTGGCAGGTGGTTATAGTGGGGTTGTGCTGTTTTCGCCGGTGATGGTGGGACCGCCAAACCGGCCATCGATGCGTCCTGCAGCGTCCCCGAAGTGAAAACCGGCGCTGCGGCGGCTAACGCCCGACCGACGTTTGTCTTTCGGATGTATGTGCCCGTCGTCTCCGGGGTCGGGTGACGGATCAGGCCACGGTTCCCGGATCCGGCAGAAACCGAGCCTTCAAACCCAATGGTTGGGAAAACGGAAGCCTGTAACGGTTCCACAATTTCCTCTAGCGGTGGGGACGTTGAAACTCGAACGCGCTCCGGGGTCGTGCTCGACGCGTTGAACAACGCGAGTGAGTAGAGATCTGTCAGCTCAGGATTTGCACTCGGCACTCTCTTGCCTATCGGAGGACGCGACATGTTTGGTTCGGAAACCTCGGGCCACCCAACAAGCGCGCCCACGAGGGCACCGGGGGGCAGGCGCTGTTCAAGCGCTTCGAGGCGCGGCAGATATGCCAGACGGCTCCGAGTTCGCACACGGTTCGATAACTGACCAGAAAGCGTCATCTAAGTAGCTCCGTACTTCAAAACACGTTGAGGAATATTCACAGCCTATTGCTCGTGATGTAGACCGTCCAAAATCTCTCAAACTGGGAATCCGCCATGGCGTGATACCGAGCGGCTCTCTTCCCATAGTAGCAAGGATGTGACTCTTGCCGCCGTTTCGGAAACATCGCGATCTTCAGTCCCACAGGTTCTCTGTCTCTTGCGCTAAGTCCAATAGCAGCGGCGCGCGGACTACGCGCTTCGTACTCACGGTGAAGGCGGCATGCAGCGAGTTGGCCGCCGAGAATTTGTCATCGGGTTCGATGCACACCGGGTCTTTCGACCGAGAAGTTGGCGGTAGAACCTTTGTCACAGCAGGGGTGATCTTGGTTTCCGACGCGAGTCGTAGCTGAACCCCTTCGGAGTCGAATGCAGGAAGACCACTATCCGGCGCCGGCGTTGGGCTACACGTGTGCAACAGCAGCGACACGTTTCCCGAGCCGCTATTGGCGACGGCGACATCGGGGCATGTGTCATAGTTGAAATCGGCCGTTAGCACGCCGACAGGATTCACGCCTACCGGGTAGTCCGGATCAGGGTGATCATAAACGTAGCCGTTCCCAAAAACATTGTCGTACTCACCGAGCGTGTCCGGACCGTATTTGGACACGACGAAGTCCGGAATGCCGTCCAAATCGAAGTCGGCGACGGCGGTCTGTTGGGGATTTGAGCCCACGTCTGTACTAGTAGGTACCGGCATGATGAAAGTTCCGTCACCAATTCCAAGTAAGACTTGGATTTGATCGGTGCTCCGGACAAGTAGGTCGAGCTTCCCGTCCTGATTCATGTCCGCGGGCGTCATCAATCCAGCGCCCGACACCGAATACGAAGCGGAAAGCTGGAAGCTGTTGCTCGGTTGTTGAAGCAAGACATACACGCCGCCATTGCCGGAGACCGCCATATCGCGATCCCCGTCCAGATCGAAGTCGCGGAAGACAAGGTCGTTCGGCAGCCCCGGGCCGCCGGAAGCACAGTAGACGTTCGGGGCCGGCCCCTGTGAAAATGTGCCGTTCGCGTTGTTGATCAGGATGACCGCATATGCGCCCGTCCCGACGACCCCGCAGGCTGCGTACGACGCGAAGGCAATATCCACGTCGCCGTCATTATCGTAATCACCCAACTCAACCGACGTTGCGGGCTTGTAGATCGGTATGTTGACGGCATTAATGAACCGCCCCCGGCCTTTGCCGTACAAGAGGCTCAGATACTCGGAACCTGCATTCGCCGTGATGATGTCCTGGTGACCGTCGCCGTTCAGGTCGGCGATGGCGACATCTACGGGAGTCGTACCGACGGCGTATTCGACTGGTGCACCCAATGTTCCGTTCGGTTTACCCAGCATGACAGTTACTTTGTTGTTACACGGATTGGTCGCCACCAGGTCGATAAACGTGGTCGGTGTCCGTAAGATGCCTGTGGCAAGTCTTGTCGGGCAGTTGCCAGCCGGAAAGTTTGTGGCGGGCGAAAAACTGAGAAGCATTCGATCTTCCAATGCCTCCAGAGTTGGACGCCCAGTTTTCGCGGAAGTGGAGCCCTTCGTGTTGTGATTTTTCTGCCTCATGTGCATTCCTCCGTTTGATGTGTTCACAGAATGTGCGACGATAACTTATCGTCGCGATTACCCTGAGGAGGTAATGCCCAAACCGCCCGACGATCGGCCACAATTTGAATGATTTCCCGGTTTGCGCTCCCAGACTCTTACCTTTTTGGCGTTCTCACAGGATAGAGGGTTGCTGCCCGAACGATATTGCCAGCGACCATCACCTGCATCTGTCATGGGAACGCCCGCCGATTACTATCGCCCCGGATTTTCGGACGCGGGGCCCAGGGTGCGGCCACGAATGCCGCAGCTTGGGCAGGACGAAAATCCGAATCGGCGGCCGCCCTCGCGCACGCCTTTAGGCAACGTGTGCCATCGTGGAGGCGTCTTCCCTGATGGAACCGGCTGGAACCGTTCCATTGGTCCTATGCTGTGCATAGGGAAGACGCCTGCCAATCATGATTGCATTGTCATGCCTTCAGAACCGTCTGTTTCCCACGTCTTGAAATATGCGTTTCTGTTGATGCGTGGAAGCCAGCGGCGTGCGGGTGACGGCACGTGTGGCGGAATGTGCGATCCCGTCTGATTCACAGTGGATTCATCGGGCAGGCCCCCGCCCGTCAAGTGCGGAGGTCGCGTGATACGGAGGATAATGCAGCCGAGCCTTGGCTCGGAACCTTAGGTAGATGTCGCTTGGAAGCGACGTTGTTCGAGTCCCTAGCGAGCGCCTGGGGGTCAAGAGTGTCAGAGAATCGTGAAGATGCTAAGTTGGAGGAGCCCGCATAAGGATGGGAATAGGAGTTCGCAGTGAGGCACGTCAGCCTCAAACGGTCTGTCAGATCATGGTATGTGGGGAGGGGCGTGCCCCGGGGCAGTATGTAGCATGTCGGAGCGGCTTTATCGAGGCGGCTGTAACCGTTGGCGGACCGTTGATGTTAGAACCCAGACTTCCTTCCCCTTCTCCTTACCTTCGAGCACCCGGACCTTGCTGTAAAGCAGGTCGCCCGCATTCTGAGCGATTCGCTGGAGCGGGGCGGGCAACGCGGGCATCTCGGGTGGCGCCCCTTGCACCGGTTCGTTCGCCGGTTGGCCCCGTAACTGCGCCGCGCTAAGGAGCTCCACCCGGGTCCCGCTCGGCAGGTACATTTCCAGAAGGATATCGATTTCCTTCAGGGGGTCGAGTTTCGCTAATTCGGCTTGGTTGTTGTTCGCCAAGTCCCCCATGATTTTGAACATTCTCCGAACTCTGCTGCTCAACTCGTCGCCAGGCAGATTTCGCAGGGCGATGACGGGTTCTTTCGCGTCGTTTTCGAGTACGGTGGTCACCACTAGACGCAGGCGTTGCGCCATAGCGCGAGCGTTTTCATCAAGAATGAGGAATGCGCAATTGTCGTATCGACGCTTCGCTAGGCGCTCGATTTCCATTTGCGCAGCATCGGAATCCGCGGGGCCTAGCTCAACGTCCTGAAACGGGACGGCCCAGCCGTGGCTGGCAGTCCCCTCGCACAGCCCACCGCACCCTATTCCAACAACGACCCAGTCGGCGTCGACCAGAGGCGCTCCGGAATGCCCGGGTAAGAAAGGACCCTGTAGATTGAGCATACGGACTTGGGTTTCCGGGCTTCTGCGGTTGACCAATCCTTCGCGCGGCTGGGTTGATGATATCCGTAAGCCTCGCCACGGGGTCTAGCACGCGAAGCTTGAGTTCGGTGTCCGCCGGCCTCAGGTCGATCCCGATTGGATAGCCGACCACCCACAGTACCTCCCCCGCCTTAAGCTCCTCCACCTTGCGCTTGCCTTGTGCCAGCCCCCCGCGGGGAAGGGCTTTCGGTGGCACAGGTTCCAGGTAGGCCACATCGCGCTTGATGTCCACGTGCGTTAGGCGCATTTTCACCCGTCCCACTGAGACGACGGGCGAGATGGCGACGACTTCTTCTGCTCCGGCGACCCCGTGCAACCCCGTGTAAATACCTTCGCGCTCTTTTGGCTTAAATCCCGTTAATTCGACCTTAACAAGTTTGCCGTCCCACTTGAACGTGCTCTCGATCCGATAAATGTGCATCTCGTCGGGGAGCGATACCGGTGGCTGGCTTTGGGCCTCGGGCGCACACAACGCGGCTAATGCGAGCACTTCGAACATCAAGGTGTGGGTTGACACAGGAGTACCTCCTTTACAATTCTCAGCAGGGTTTCCGGCTGGTCTTGAAGGATCTGGGCCATCTTGCGAACTTGATCGCTTTCGCACTGGGACGCAATTTGGACGACATCTCCCATAGAAGCACCGGCAAGTCTCTTTTGATCGTTGGCCGACAGATTCTCAAACAAGACACCGTTACGACCCGGCTGCGCGGAATCTTCTCGTACTCGTTGAGCCAGCTGCGTCCGGTCCCAAAGCAGGAACACCGTAAGCAAGAGTGATGCCGCCAATGCCGCGTACAGCACCCGGGGGCCCGCGTCCCTCTTGGGCCGTGTACTCGACTCCCGGATGCCGCTATCAGACACCCGTTTCCGGAACTCAGCAGCTTGAGTTGAGCCCGGTTTTTGTCTATCGCATGTCGGACTCGTTGCTTCGCTAAACGTTGTAAGCTTTGCCGGCGTTGCCTCAGCGCCCTCGGGCGGTGAGTTAGACCGTCGCATTGTGACGCGCACACTTCCTGGTCGGTTCTCGAACCTGCCGAGAATCCACACCGGTCCTGTCGGACTTTGTCGCTTAAAGAAGAACTGGCCGCGGTAGAGGTTGGCAGGTGTGCCAGACTCAGCCGCCGACTTAGTAGAGAGGCACGCAAGAAGCGGTCTGAGCAGGCGGCGTGATTGGCGATCCACGATAGCATCTGAGTCGAGGACAAACTCTTCCGCTCCTTCTGAGGGCTGGGCGACGAGAGTGCCGAGCAGTTGCTCGGCGAGGCTATCCATTGTCCAGTCTGGACCAAGGGGGCCACTCAGAAGATCAGTGATAGGCTTGTGGGCAGTCACAATGGGATTACGCGCTTCGTTAGGTCGTGCCATTCAGCCCGCAATTCATTCAAACCACTTTCAGGCTCGAAGCGTATCTCGCCACTACGTGCCAAACCGGCGGCGAGGGGATCGGCGTAGAGAATCGCCATGATCCACGCTGGCACACTGACTTCTAGGATAGCCGGCCCTCCTTCGTTGGGGAAGAGCACGTGCTTGCTCCGTGCGGCTACTTCTGGCGTGCCCGTACTGCAGCGGCGCCCATCGGCAATGACAGCGGAAAATCCTTCGGCCGCTGGGAGGCTCCCCGTTCCCGGTTCCCGGTAGTCGGGGTCTGGTCCGCTCCGCTCGATCACGCGGGCTCGCCCGAGCGTCGTCCCGTGGTGCAGAACAGTCAGTGGGAGCACGACTGCCAAGGCGAGTCTTCTCCGTTGGTTAATTCACGTCGAGTGGTTTCGTTGAGCTTGCCCCGTGCTTCGTTAGTCGGCTGGTCGTCTGTTCGCGGCGGCGCCCTATGCCTCAACGGCGGAGACCCGACCGAGTCTGCCTAGCGATGTCTCATTCTGTAAAGTTGTGCTCGCGGCCTTGCTATTAATCGGCTTTCGCTTGCGGCTGCTACGGGCGACACGTTGTGCATCTTACGTCGGCAGTAAACGACGGGTACTATTTCTTCGCCGCAACTTCGTCGAGATAATCGGCCCACCATTGCATCATCTTCCGTCGCTCCGGCAGGTACTGAGCGTGATTGTAGGCCGCCCGGACATTATTGCGCTCGCTGTGCGCAAGCTGCCGTTCAATCACGTCCGCGCGGAAACCATGCTCATTGAGGATCGTGCTCGCGGTGCTGCGGAAACCGTGACCGGTGGCGCGTGAATGATAACCCATGCGATAGAGAGCATAGAGCATGGTGTTCTCGCTCATGAACGTAGCCGGATTATGCTCGTTGGGGAAAAGGTACTTCCGGCTGCCGGAATGCTTTTCCAGTTCGCGAAGAGCGGCAATCGTTTGCCCCGATAAAGGGACGATGTGCAGCTCCTTCATCTTCATGCGATTAGCGGGAATGCGCCACTCAGCCTTGTCCCAATCGACCTCCGCCCATTTCGCCGCGCGCAATTCGCCTGTGCGGACGAAAGTAAGCAGTAGGAGGCGTAGGGCTAGTTTGGTTTGCAGGACTCCGGCATAGGCTTGAAGATTTTGCAAGTATTCAGGCAGTTCATTTTCTTTGAGATAGGAGCGATGTTTGACGACCGGCGTCTTCAGAGCGCCTCGCAGGTCCGGAACTGGATTTCGTTCGGCCCGACCGGTGGCGATGGCGTACATAAAGATTTGACCGCAGATGTTCATTACGCGCTGTGCGGTCTCCAGGATGCCCTTGTCCTCCACAGCGCGAAGCATGGCAAGCACTTCAGGTGCATTGATGTTGGCGATGGGCCTTGGACCGAGCTTGGGAAGGATGTACTTTTCGAGACGCTCAAGTTTGATGTCGGCAGTGATCGGTGCCCATTCGTGTTCGCGTTTTTCAAACCACTCACGGGCAACCGCCTCAAACGTGTTCGCGTTTCGTAAAACAGTGAGCCGCTTGGCTTCTTTCTTTGCCTCGCCAGGGTCGTTCCCGCCAGCAAGCATCTTCCGAGCCTGGGCACGCCGATCACGGGCGTCGGCAAGACTGACGTCAGGATACACCCCCAATGCCAACCGCTTTTCCTTGCCTCCAAAGAAGTACCTCAGTCGCCAGTATTTGCTACCGGACGGCCAGATTACGAGGAACAAACCTTCGCCGTCGGCGATTTTGTACGGCTTGGCTCTTGGCTTGGCGTTGCGAATTTTGGCATCAGAGAGACGGGCGGGCATGGGGCACATTCGCTATGTGGTGGGACACATGCACCATTTTGTAGCCCAGGAGTTAGCCGAATGTCAACGATTATTTTCGGACGTATGCAACGGCCGATTCGAGCTAAGATTGGCTCTCAGTCTGAATTACGTGGACTCTGGCGGATGAAATCGGTCACTGGCGATATGAGGAGGTGGTGCCCCCGGTCGGATTCATATTAATCGGGGTAAGTGCCTGAAAGAAATCGTGATTTTGGTTTGGTTTGGAAAGAGGTGCCCCGGTTTTGTGCCCCAATCCGATCAGCAACAAGGCCAGACCGAAAATAATATCAGTCAATTCGTCGAATTGCAACGCGGTAGATCAGTGGTGCGGTGGGGCTGTGGATAGCATTTTGATTAACTCGCGAATGTCCTCGGCCCGCCAAGCCGAGCATCGCTCCGATAACTTGACCGGTTTGGGAAAACGGCCTGATCGCACGCCTTCCCACCAAGTAGTTTTGCCGAGAGGAATGACGCTTAAGACTTGGGGTAAGCGTACGAACCCCGTTTCTGGAATGTCGTGCATAGCAGTCTTCCTTGCTGACCCAGGTCTGAGTATAGCACGACTCACACTCAAAAGTCTCGGAAAATCGCACTGGGTGCCGGTTTCCGCGATTCTTGCTATGCGTGGAGCAATTTGCTCGCGGCAACACGCGACGGTTACCGCAGCATTACGCTGCAGCTACCCGAGGTCGTGTGGGCTGCGCTTTGCCCGGACGCAGAGTCCGGGTCAAGAAGCGTAGCACGAATCGTGACTCAGGTACTCGCAAAGCACTATCGTATGATCGAACAAACCTGCCAAGGAAGGCCAAAGTTACTATTCACTAAGGTGGGGTTTGATCGCGAGCATCGCCGGTTGCCAAGCACACCACGGCCGCAACCATGACCACCAAACTCAGCGACCATCGACGAACTATACACACATGACAAATCAATTGTTGGAGACCAGAAATCATGAGTCTTGCCATCAATCTTGCTCTGCTGATTTTTGGAGCTGCGGGAGCGCTTCTAGCCTTTTTCGGAGAAACCATCCGCAGAAACGAGAGTTGGGGCGTGAAACGCATAACTCGTTTAGGTTGGGTGGCTTTGGTCTGTCTACTGTCGACAATTACACTCGGCATAACGAAGGAGGTACGGTCAAACTGGTCGGCAAAGCATGCCATCGAACGAGAGAATGATCTCCGGGTGGAAGCCCGTGAGAGGGAGAGTAGCCTATTGAGCCAGGTGCGCGAGACAGACGAAAAGCTAGTCGAAACGAAGACGAGCTTAGAGGGTGCGTTAGCTATGCTGCGCGAAGTTCCGCGAGAGGTCGCTCAACCATTCATTTCGAGCGTGCGAGGTCTTGAGCGAGTACCAGTCAAACTGTCGAATGGCGAAGACCTGATAGTTTTTGGTGGCTATCGTTTACGTTATGGCCACGCGCCGGCTGGGGTTGATTTGCGGTTTGTCATAGGTGATAGGCACTATCCGATTGACGGCGTTAGCGGAGAAATACTAGTCGTAGGCTTCCATGACACACCGATGCAGGTATCCATCCTCAATCCAACGAGAAGAGATTTTGGGATCAAGATGTCAATAACTGCAACAGGACCACCACCTAACACACGAGTAGCGCAAGCGGCTCAGAAAATTGACGACGCGAAAAAGACTCTGGAGCGCAAGAAGTGAGTCCGTGAATACGTTGGTAGCGAAGATAACGGCGGATTGCCGGTGCGACGGGTGTCTGCCGTGTCGCGTGCGGGCGGTGGCGGGAAGGGTGAAAATGGTGACGCACCAGGCGATGCTGGATCGATCGAGAAGAATGCAGGAGTCGGAATCAGCGACTTCCGGAATTCTATGGGTACCGAACCATCTGGAGGGAGAGCCGCCAAGGAACACCGGTGCGGTGGCAATAACGTTGTCGCGATTAAGAGCGATTGGTGTGGACGAGTGAAAAAAGGGTCTTCGTCGGCTGCGCTCAAGCTCCACGAACTGGATGCCTTCCTTGCATTACAGCTACCACTTCTTCGACCTACACGAATTCGACGACCAAGCGAAATTGCTTTCCTACCTTTAGGGCACAATACGGCGAAATTGAGTGGTTCGACGACCACTGAGGATGTGCATCAGTCTACCACAAAAGCGCACAGTCGGCGGACGGCTGAGAGCAACAGTAAGCTGGTCAACGCCGTGGCCGACTACCGGATGTCCACGGACAAGCAGGACGAATCAATCGTCCGTCAAGTTTCCCATGTCGAACCGTTCGCTGCCTGATTCGGTCGAGCGTCAGCGGCGTGGGTTGTTGCCAACGCGATCGTAGTACGACACGGTAGGTGAGGGACTCATGCTCACCGACGTGAGGCATGAGTACCTCGCGGTTTCCCGCGGTCGGTCGGCTAGCGCGGTATTCTTGAATTGTTTCACCGGCAATGGCACAAATCCGCCCTGTCTCTAAGCGACGACTCCTCCGCCCCGTACGCTAACTCCCCTGCTGAAGTTGCAGATTTCTCTCCCGGCGCCAATGACGTGCCTGCACCAGCTTGGTCCGCCGTTCTGCACGCCGCCCTTCCGGATTGCCCCGGTAGTAATCCACCGGCCGCAAGTATCCCAAGGCACTGTGCAGCCGCTCCTCGTTGTACCAACGCACGATCCGGCCGAACACCTTCTCCGCCTCCAGCAGGTTCTTCAATTCTTCCCCTTCCAAGGCCTCGCGCAACGTCCGGTAGGCCCGATCCCGTTTCTCAAAACACAGGATTTGACACTATCGCCGACGGGTTCCTGATCAAGACCGCCGTCCTACTACTCGTAGTCATAGAATGGGTCCGAGTTCGACCCTATGGGCACGTTGGCTTTTACGTGAATGGAAACTCTTTCGGCGTTTTTCACCTCGCGCAAGATGCCCTTTTGAGCTCCTTCTTTTCCCAACGAGACAACCACGCGGGGACGTCCTGAGCTGTGTTCTGTCGTTAATCGCAGCTCCCCGGGAGTGTTCTTGTCAATGGTCCGACCATCTTCCAATACAATAGCTCCTCCTTCATCAAGCTCGAGATAAACTGTTGCGGCACGCCGAGGAGAATCATCGTCAACTCTAGCAGAAATAGCATCTACTGTTTGCGCAAACTCTTCCACTCTTGCTGTGGTGACAAGATCTCTAAGGATGCTGGCGAAGACTGTGACACGACCAAAGAGCACGTAAGGATCCACAATGTGTAGCTCACCAGCATTATCCGCTGTTGCAATAGAAAGGTCGCAGCTCTGATCCCAACCTCTTTCACTCGCGCTTATGTAATATCTAACTTGTCGCTTGAGTAAAATATGAAACACCTTTACCGCCAGCTCTCGTCTTTGACGGAGCTTTGGGTCATCTCGCTGGAGGTTCGGATCTCCATCCATTATCGACGCAACCAGATCCGAGGCTTGTGCAAGTCGCCCTATCGTTATGGGTTCGTCAGCCCTTTCTTCGAGTTCCTTAATCCAGCCAATTAACAATTCCGACTGCGGCTTAAGTCGCCCTAGGCCCAGCAATGCTTGCTGAGACACTAAGGGATGGGAAGCATTACGAAATAGAGTTTCAAAGGACTCGATAGCGGCACGGTCGCCGATATCGGCAGCATACTTTAGAGCGGTCACAAGCAGTTTTTCCGGCGCACTCTTGTTTTGAAGGATGGTTCGAACTGGCTCCTTTGCATCCTCGGCGCGCTTCTGTGACATGCTCGCAATCACTACCGCCTGCTTGTCCGGATCGTTCTTCATCCACTTGTACTGTTCCGATGACGACGATAACAACTCGCTATATAGTTTCGCAATTGGTCGCCACGAAATTCTTGTCGACGTTTCCCTAAGTACTCGATCCGCGTCCCGAAACAGAGATAGTTCGGTTGTTGCATCGGTTAATACTCTGATTACCTGCTCACGCTCGTCCGGCGTAAGCCTGGGTCTTGTGGATGAAAGGTTGGACATATCGCCAATCCTTGCCCTCACGATTGCGATATTGGCGCGATCGATGAGGGCTCGCTTATATATTGAATCGGAGCGTGCCTTGTAGGCAGTTTCCAACTCGTTTAGCGATGTTGCGCGTTTCTCCTCCAAAGTCTTCAGGGCTTGCTCAGATTTGTCGTTGAAGTCGGCCAAGGCCTTCTCGTTTGTTGCGCTCGCCTTGGTTATCTGTTCGGTCGCAGATTTTTCTATGGCCGCATTGATATCGTAATATGTTTTTATCCCCAACGTAGCCGCTACAACGACCAAGGCCCCTACGATCCATTTGGCCCAATTTACTACCTGTTGCTTTGCGGCTTGTGCAACTTCATATGCCAGCAGCCTTTTCAGGCGCTCCGCTTCAAGCATTTCGGAAACGTCGCGTTCATGAGCTTGGTTGGCCATTGAACCGATCCTTTGTCTCCAATCGGCCTGATATGCGATCAGGCAGATCTATCTCATCTTCAACGAAAGGAGCCACCACGATGGCAGCGTACCAGATCATGGACCGCTCGGATAGGCGTGCCCTGGCTGACGAGGTACGCGACGCTGGCCTTGATCCGAGCGGTGGAAATCTCGGGAGTTGAGTCAGCCATCTTTACTTTTGTCTTTCACGTTTAGCACGCGGCGCTCTGGGGGCGGCAGCGATTCTGGTGGGGTCGTCATCGAATCTTCCGGTTAGGTTGTGTGAACGTGAAGGAAGTCTGCTCCGGTCAAATTATGAAGCCGGGTTCCCGGAGGCCCAAGCTACCTGCCACTCCGCGATGTCCCTAACCTGCGGGAACCGAGTCCGGCGAAGCTGTGAGAAGCTTGGTGCGGGGTGAATCGCCTCCGGGCACGATACGCCGACGGCCCCGTTCGCCGCGGTGCTGATGTTCCAAGCCTAGCTGTGTTTCACAGTAATCGCTAGAGCGGGAGTTCCCAGTCGATGCACCCAAAAAGATCGTCCAATCCGGCCGCTGGGCATCGGATTGTGATCGGGGCGCTCGTTTCCGCCGTCCGTGGAGGGGCTTCTGTCGGCTCCGTGGGCGCTGGACGGCGCTGCTTTTTCAGTGGCTCAAACGCCGGCCAGCAGAATTACGGCAAGCAAAAAACCAAATGAAACTCGCCCTTCAGATATTGCCAGCCTTTCTGGCCCCTTCTCACCGTCCAACCAAGCGCGCCGAAAGTGAAGCCCGCTTCCGTCGCGGTTGCATTCGACGGCGGCGGCCTTGCTTTGGGCCGTTTTCCGGTCATTATTTGCCAGGGGCCCGACCTTCGACCAACGTATTGCCCACCAGCTCCCTACCATCCGTAAGGCGGAGCTTGGCCCAGATGAGCTTTCCGCGTACCTGGTCGTGCGGCGCCTGAAAGCTTGCGTATGCAGTCCGGGCCCCTGAGGGTATCTCGAGTTTTTCAGGCTCCATGGCCCGCCGAGTGGGACCACCGATTGCCGGCGGCCGGAGTGTAATCTTGCCGCCTTCGTTCCATTGAAATACCAATTCCGGGATGACGGTCGGCGCAGTACCCGTTGGTACTTTTGTCGGCCTGTCATCGAGGCTGCCGCCCCCGCCCCGAGAACCGGTGAGGAAGGAAAACGGCTCGCCCGTATCGTTACAGATATAGACGGTGAGTCGATCAAGCGGTCCGCCGCGTTCGACTTCCACGTCCAATCGAAGTTCGGGCTTTTTGGAGCGGTCGGTAGAAGCCGCTGGAATCATTACCGTGCCAAGTATAATGAAGCCGCTTGCCAAGATCAAATTCCAGCTCATGGTTGTTTCTCCCACCAGTTGAACGCGAAGAAGTCTCGCACGACTTCGGTAGCGCAGTGCACTTCCCCATCCAGCCGGTGATACAAGTCCCAATCGTCGGCGTAACTCGCCGCCGCTCCGATGATAGCAGTGTTAGCCTGCTCAAGTACATCGTTACCACCGCTTCGGGGACCGAACTGCTTTGGAAATACCATCAAACCGGCGTTAGCGGGTTGAAAGTTCGCCAGACCCGGCGTATACGCCACGGTATTGCGGTCTTCGAGCACGCCCGTAGCACCGTCTATGTAGCCCATGTAGATTACCGGAACGAAGATGAAGTCATCGTCGGCATCTCCGCCCAGCGAATCGTCCGCATCATTGCCGTCTTCGCGAAGATAACTTCCCCCGCCGGTTGCCGCCCCCATGGCGGTTTGGATCGTCGTTTTTGCGGTTGCGACCTTGGCCTGGGCCGCCGCGTTCACCTGCCACAGCGTTGCGTCGTTCTTCAATTCGAACACGCTGATCAGGGCTGGTACGTTGCGCCCATTGTCGTTCCATTTTCGTGTGTCCGTCGCCACGATGTATTCGGTTGTGTTGTCGGACTCCGTAAACCAACGAGCCCGCGTGGGCGTCAGGTCGGAGGTAGCCAAATAGTAGTACAACGACTTGGCGCCGGGGTTATTGGTGTCGTAGGCGACCAGGGACGTAGTGTTAAACACCCGATTTACTTTAACCCAGCCCTTATGCCGCTCGGAAATCTCACCGACCTGCCCCGCGCCTGTCCCTTTATGAAGGCGGATGTACTGCCAGGTCTCAAGCGTGAAATCCCGACCGTTGGCGGCCGCCTCGCCGCCGGCCATGCCTTGGACCGTAAACCCGCCGTTCGCCACGGTTTCGGTGATGCCTTGATTGCTGCCGGCTCCAAAGTCCTCATGGATCAGCACCATCTGGTCCGGGCTGTCGGCGTACGCATCGACCTTGAATCCAGCCACTCCATTGATGGCCGTTATTAGCCGGTCGCGGACGTCGGTGGCTGTGACAGCAGTCGAGATATCGACCTGGACGTTACCGCCGCCGACAATGCCGTTGTTATCAAACTCAAATCTCTTTCGACCCGCCCCATCATGTATAGAAACGAGCTCGCCATCCACCAAGTTCGCTGCTGCGACGACCTTGATTAAGCCATGGGCAACGCCATCGAACACGTAAACACGCCCCGAGGTAGCTATAACAGTACTCGACGTGCCGTTGCCCTCTTTAGCGCCGTCGGCTAAGAAAACCGCAGCGCTATCGGCTGGGGGTGCGATTCCTCGGCCAGGGTCTCCAACTGTCAACAATTGCTGGGCGTAATCGGGACTGGCGTGAACGACCTTGTAGCCGCGCGTGCCGCCGGGGGCGAATCCGACTATTTCGTCGACGTGGCCTACGGCGAGCCAATTCACGTCGACACTGAACGGATTCTGGACTTCTTGGGCGGTAAGGAAGTCTGCAAGCTTGGTCTTCATGGTGTTGCCGATCAGAATGCGGCCCAGCAAGTATTCATCGGAATAGGGCACCACCTCCAGATTGCCGCCGAAGTCGCCCGAGTTGCTGCCATCGTGGGTCACCGTATCGCGAAAGCGAAATAGGCCGCTATCTGCACCAAGTAGATTTGCGATGGGCCACTGATCCTGCCCCCCATACGGCATTCGCACGGTAAGATGCATTTCCTCGCCGGGCATGGATGTGTAGCCGATCTGCACGTGATCTTGGAACCACTGGTTTACCGTCGGAACGGCGCGGCGAGCAAGGGCTCCGAACTTGGCGGCGATGTCGTTGGTCAGCGCGTTTGCGTCCATCCAGACTTTTTGCCCGTCGCGGGTATTCGGCAACAGCAAGTACGGCGCCACCTTAAGATGCACTTTGCTCGTGCCCAAGACCTTGGCCGGCACGATCCCTGGTTCACCGACGGTATTCTGGACCACCAGCTCTACATCGACTTCACCGTCGAACTCATAGGTGCCGCCAGCCGGCAGGTCGTGCTTTTGCCCACGCAAGAATAGGGATTCGATGCCTAGGTCGACGTCCGCATCTTTTTTAACTTGGGCAGTGATGTCTTTGACCTGAACGCCCATGTCGCCATTGTGATCGCCCCACCCACCCCATACCTTGGGCTTGCTGGCTTGCCGTTCCTCGAAAATATGCACGGCTTTGAGATCGTCTGCATCCATACGCAAGAAGAACTGAAGATTGTCCTTGACCCCAGTGGCTTTGACGATCAAATGCCCAATGTCGCTGACATCGGTTGCTTCAATGTCCGTATCTTCGTCAATCGGATTACCTTCATCGTCAAATTGAATAGCATCGGATTTGAGGTCGGTGTCGTCGTCATCGTAGTTCGTGATGAAGAAGGCACCGCGAGTCTTGCTCCACTTGTCCTTTTTGTGCTCGTCTTTCTGATCGACCGCAGCGTCCCGGTTGGTATCGACCAAGGCGCTGCTGGTCAGGCCGGTGGTCCTAACGGCGTCCTCAGCCAAAAACCCAGCGGGACCGGCATCGTCCGGATCCAGCTTGATAAGGATGCGCCGGTCGCCCGGGTCGTTGCTGCGTAGGACATTCTCGACGTAGAGAGTCACCGAGCGTGTCGTTCCGCTCAACCCGAGTTCCGCCGCCGTGTACGTGTCCGGCTTAAGGTAGTCGCCGCTGTCTTTCACCGCGGCCTTGTTCCGCGCGGCGTCACCGGGCTTAGTCCAGATGCGTAGCGACCCTGCCGCGGGCGTGTAGGTCGCGTCCGGAGGCGTCCCGGTCACCGTTACACCTGCCGGATCAGAAGCGTCGTATGTCACCTGCAGCTTTGCCTTAGTCAGATCGATGGGCATGGGAAGTTCGAGCACCACCGGAACGAACTTCTCCAGCGTATTCTGGTCGTCGTCGTTGCCTGCGGTGCCGTCGAGGTTGTAGCCATCTGCGAAGTCGATCACGCCGTCTTCGTCCTTGTCCGACCCGTTGGTGAGTACGTAACGCCCCGGCTTGGTCGGGTTGTCTTCAAGCTGATCTTCCTTGGCATTGCGCTCCGGGGCGTTAAAGGCGTCGGTATTGTCTGAGTCGATGTCCAAGTCAACGTCGACAACGCTTAAGCGAATTGCATCCTCCGCGTTGCAGCCTTCCGGTTGATTAGGATCCTCGGTCTGGACAAGGATGCGCGTCGCACCCAAGGCGTTGCTGCTATTTATCCCTTCCACATACAACGTGACCTTCCCGGCCGCCATTCCGAGTTCGGACGCCGTAAACGCCACGTCCGGCGTGACGTAGTCGCCACTTGCATTGGCTGCCGCTTTATTGCGCGGCGTTGCCGTCTTTCTTCCAGACGCGGATGTCTCCGCTGGGCCGGGTGTAAACGCCGTCCGTGTCCTTGGTGACACCCGCCGGGTCGGAGCCGCTGTAGCTTAGCTTGTATTTCACGCCAGGCGGGTTGGCTCCGCCGGGAACCTCCAGCACGATCGGCGTGAACTTATCGGAAGCGTTGGCATCGTCCGCGTTGCCTGCCGTGCCATCCTGATTGAAGCCGTCGGCAAAATCCACGACGCCGTCCGCATCCTTGTCGTTTACGTTGGCGGCGGCGTATTTGCCGGGCTTGGCAGCGTCATCTTCGATCTGTTCTTCGGCTTCGTTGCGGGCCGGAGCGTTTTGAGCGTTGTCATTGTCCGAATCGACATCGAGGTCGACGCAGCCCTTGGGCATATTGGTGACGGTAATTCTGCCCCACGAAGGATATGCTTCATCAAATGTCGGTGGCGTGGCGGTATCGAGAACGACATTTAGGTAGTTTGTCCCATACGGCCGGCCGGCGACGGTAATTGATCCGGTCCCGTGAAACTGTTCGAGAATGCCGTCACCCCATACAGTACCGCCTTCAACAAAGTTCTGTTGCGGAAGCGCATTGTTCACCGGGTCCGCCAGCGTGAGTTGAGGATACGGTTTGTCGGTGACGCTGACGGAGAACGAATCCCAGTATCCCGTTCCGCCACCGGCGTCTGGGTTATAGGAATCCCAGGTGTAAAGATCGTAGCTGAAATTAATGGTGTAAGTTTCCGCGGGCTCGATGCACGCGGACGCGCCGTGGTAAGCTTGAACCTGGGTGCCACTTTCGGGTCGGTCGAAAACCCCCATGGTAATTGCATTCATGGCCACGGCGTTTTCGCCATATGTGTTCCAGGAGCCCTTGCAATCGATTGCGCGCGTCGCATCGCATGCGGGGTCGGTTTGAGCCCGTTCGGCAGCCTGAGCTTGAAGCTGGGCGAGCGTGTTCGGAAGAGGAGTATCAGGCCGCGCTGGCGGACGCGGACGTTCTCCGGCTGTCGCTGTGCCATTATCAACCGCCCGTTGAACACGTGGCTTCGCAGCGGCCACGTGGTCTAGGCGGCGCCCGTCTACTGGGCGGGCGTTTGATTGTCCCGAGGTCCCGTGATGTGAAACCCCAGCAGGGCAGACGGCGTCCGACCCCGCTTTGTCGGTACCGCCAGCAAACGCTTCCAATCGGGCTAACGTTCTTCGCGGCGAGGCAGCGTGGATATCGTTACCAAGAAGCTCCAATCCGGAAATGAGCGCGCCAGTCGACAACAAGTCTCGATCTTCGTCAAGTGTGCCTGACGTCGTCGAGTTGCGTTCGGGTGCGGCCACGCGTACCGCATTTTGGAGAGAAACCGGCTCAATCAATGCAGCCACATCATCATCCGCCCGCGCTCTGCTTACCAGACGCAGATTATCGGTTGTTTCGCTTGATCGAATCACGTCCGACGCAACGACGATCGGGTCTGAAATACTCCCCAACAGCGTTCCGGCCTGAAGTAGCAGTCCCAAACCGTCGCCGGGAGGCAGCCGTTCTTCGAGTTTTTCTAGACTTGGCCGACAAATCCCCACAGATCGCGACAACCGGCGTTGTCTTCGACCACCGGGAGTCGGGCGTGTTGACAACCAAGAGTACGTTCCGCTCCGAGATAGCTTGACGAGGTGGCGCAACATCGCTGGGTACTCCTTTCAGAAGAGCTTTCGGTTTGTGCGATTTTCCCGAAACCAAGTCCGTGGGCCACATGCGACCCATTGATTGAACTCCATGCGAAAAAAGAACGAATAACCGGCATCGACCTTGAGAGTCTTTCTTGTGATTTGCCGCGCAAGGCTACGCTTACAGAGGTGGGAATACTGCGGGCGTAATCCTTGCTGAATTGGCCTAATGCGACAATTAGAATCCCTGACGATGCGAAGCGAACACCCCGCAGGTGGGAGCGACGGGACGACATTTGGGCTTCTCCTCAGGGACGATGGCGACCCCTGGCGGTGACATTAACTTGGGAGATGGCGTGAATCCTTTCGGCCTATTTCTCACTGGCAAGCGCTATGTCAAAGGTTTTTGGAATCTTCACATCCGGGCGTATCGTCTAGCTTCCAGCGAGTGCGAGTCCCAAGCGAACAGTATTCGCCTCGCTATCCTAGACACAGAAGAATGGCAAATCGGACGCGCAAATACATGGTGGCTGTTCAGAAACTTACGGGGGACCCCTACCGGGGGAGTGGGGCTGGGCACGTGTACACGGACGACCTTGACAGGCTGTATCGCGACACGACCTCGTTCTCCTTCGTCAGTGCAGTGGCCTACCTCGGCGTCCAGTTCTTTGACGCCAACAGTAATCTGTTGGGTCATTATGGGGGAGGTGGGGTCGGCGTACCTGCCGTTGGTGGTGGCAGCGGCAGTTCGTCCTGAGGTCACGGGGCCGGACGGGTGATGCCTTCAGCGGCCGCGGGGAACCAGAAGGGCTCTGGGAATCGGTTTCGACCAACACCTGAATGTGGACGAAATCGACGAATTCAAAAGGGTGGACTAACTTGTCGAAAATTGCTCCGCTTCACGCAACTTAATGACGTTCGGAGAGAGTCTCACGGAGCGGCCGGTTGCGGGTATATAACGCGCGGAGACGACGAAAGTGGCGGTCGTCGAGATGCACCGGCCGTTAGGGTCGCGGGCGATCTCGGTCCAGCAATTCACGTCAGCGTACACACAAGAACCGGCCCGCGGACATGCCGAACGATCCCCCAAGATTGGTCTTTACATTTGCTTCAATCGGCCGGGGTGTTGCACTGTCGCGAGCGCAGGGCGCGCCTTAAACCAGGGTTTGAAATGCTTTGTGTCAGAAGTGTACCATCTTAGCGACAGCCATACTCACAAAAGAAAATCAAAAAAGATTAAGGAAAAATGAAATAGGCTATTGACAATGAAAACTCGAAAGTTATCCTCGGAGTGATTCAGACTTGATGATGCGACTTCCTCCGACGAGAGGAAGCCACACCGTTTGTTGGCCGCATTCGCTCAGGTTCCTTGCCGTATGCCGCGGCATTCATGAATCGCAGTGTATGACGAACACGCCTTTGGGATACTGGCTGCGCGCTGAGCCGCGCCCGTTGACGCTCAGATCGAACGACTGCAGATTAGCGGCCGCAGCCACAGTGAACCGGCGCATTGTGCTCCCCGGTCACCGGTGGTCTGCGGCCGCATCTCAAATACTACGAAGATCTGCAGTCAATTCTCGGTCTGAAAATGGCGGCCTATGTGTCTTGCATCAATGCCAACTCGGGCTTACGAGAGGAGATGGTCTGAGCGAAGTGCCGAAGACTCCAAAAATGAATGCCAAGCATCGAAGAAACGTACGGCAAGTTCCTTTGTGCTGGAACATGGGCGGCGATTTGAAGATTTCTCTAATCGGTGGTCTGTTAGTGAGATATGCGACGACTGGTAAAGCAGGACTGACGGCTTCGGCGCGTTTTCGGTTATTTCCCTAATAAGGTTGTACGCAGCGTCAGTGTTGCGAATGAACTTCCGGGAAAAACCCAAGATTCGAGTGCCGCATGTGAGGCTATTTGCAACCGAATCGTGCTTATGAACGCAGAGGAGGGCGCCGGCCTGCCATTGGGTTCGGCAAGGGTTCTCCGTCAATACGGCTTTGCGTAAGAGGCGCGCGATCAAAGGGTAGCGGACAATTTCCACACGTACTCCCAGCCCCGCCTTTTTTGGCGGGATTGTCGTCCCTGGGCGTAGGGCTGGCCCGTCTCGTCTGTCCGGATCCAGCGAGCCGCGGATACCTTGGTCCGGGCAGGAGTCCAGAGATGCGTTCGCAGCACAAGCGGAGAGTAAGCTCCTACCGATGGCGGCCGCGACTCGAATCACTTGAGGGACGATTAGCCCCCGGCACGTGTTTCAGGGCGTCTGGCGTGGCAGCTCTCCACACCCCGCACGGCGTGGAGGAATCCATACAGCATGCCTTCGTAAGTAGTTGGTTTTTGCAAATGGAACGGGAAAAGAAGATGAGGGGCGAAACGTGCTATAGCGAGACAAACCCGAACGCGCGCCATGCGGTCACAGAAAGCACTCGAATTGAAACCATCGCTTGCTCTTCGTCATCGCGATTGGAAGTCGCTGCGAGGGAGCGATTCCTGGAAAGTCCTATCCAATTATCATTAGAAGACCCACATTTCTGTGACTCCATGTGGGTCCCGGAACTCGACCGAGCTGTTCCAATTAAAGGTGCTTTGGCTTCCGCCGATTCACGGACGCCAGCAACTGACGTTTTTCTGGGCGACGCTAAGAACCTTGGCGCACCTTCGACGCGAACCGGGATGGTTCGGCAGTTTGATTCGGGGATCGCCTTATCGCGTCCGCAATACGTTGCTGCTTCCCAACTATTATCAAGCTCGGTCAAGGCGGCGCGCTGGATTTGGTCCACCTTCGAGCACGTGGATAACGCACCGGATGCCGGTGAGACAATGTTGAAGCCGCGCCATAATTTCAACGATCCGACGAAACCTCAGCCCACATCCGGCTTCGGCTTCCGTCCGCCGACGAATGATCCTGTTGCCAATCCTACGACTCCAACACAGATCACTCGCGTGCTCAATAACAATCTTATCACCGCGCCCTGGACGAAGAACTTGAATGCCGCGATGCAGACAAGGCTGGCGGGCACGGTCTGGGAGAACTATCGACTCGTGAGCACTCAGTGGCCCGCCCCAAGGGGAGGTCCGATCATTCCATGCCAACTAACCAACACGGTGGCGGAGACCTACATACAGAACGACTCGTTCTCTGCGAGTTGCATGCGTTGCCACGGGGTTGCGCAAACGGCCGGGACCACGAAGGCGGGTCAAACAAGGCCGGCAAATTTTAGCTATTTATTGCAGATGGCTCAGCCGGTTTCCGAATAGGGCTGTCTGAGTATGCTGCTTCCGGCTGCCGGCTCAGCTCTACCGGATGGGATTAGTCACCCACAGGGTTCGAATGAAAGGTTTCCACGATGCGCCCTACATCTGCCTCCCCCTTTCCCAAGCTCCGCCTGGCGCAAGCTTTCGCTCGCGTTCGTGGCACATATTCAACCTTACAAGATGCGCGTGGAGAAAAGTCTTCCCTACTATTCCGAAGGCGCCTCACCTTTCGGAGTTGACGAAGTTCTTCCTCGACCCCAACTCGGATTGAATAGATGCCGCTGAACTGCCCAGGGTGATCCAGCGTGCGCGCGTAGAGTATCGCATGAAAGCAAACTTGCTGCTTCTCACGAAGCATGTCAACCGCCTCTTCGCGCCGCCAGGCATTTTAGCAGCGAACCATCCGCACGCGGAGGAGATGTGTGACCGCAATAACGATCAACAAAATTCTGCGCAGCGTCGGCACTGGCATTGCTGCAGGCAGGCTGGCGGCACGAGGAAATCTCGGAAAACCGAGGCCCACTGCGGGAGAGCAGATTATCGTTAAGATTTCGTTAACGCATCTGTGGTACGCTCAAAGTAGATGTGATCCGCATTACGCAACAGGAGAGTGCCAAGGACGCGAAACGATACTACGCGACGGCGGACTATTACAGCGAGGGGCAAGAAATCGTCGGATGTTGGGGCGGCAAAGGTGCCGCCCGTCTCGGGCTGGAAGGAACGGTAGACAAGCTGTCGTTCGAGCGGCTTTGCGATAATCGTAATCCCCGAACCGGCAAGCAGCTTACAGTGCGGACGCGCTCGCAGCGTACCGTCGGCTACGATTTCACATTCTCACTGCCGAAGTCGGTTTCACTTCTTTACGCCATGAGCGGCGATCAGTGCATCCTAGACGCTTTCCGTTCGGCGGTCGATGAAACGATGCGAGAGATGGAAACGGAGATGAAAACCCGCATCCGAAGGAGCGGCGCGGACATCGACCGCGTCACCGGCAACATGGTCTGGGCAGAATTCATCCATACCACTTCACGTCCCGTTGACGGCGTGCCTGATCCGCAACTCCATGCCCATGTCTTCGTCTTCAACACGACGTGGGACGAACCGGAACGCCGTTGGAAGGCCGGCCAGTTTAGAGAACTGAAGCGGGATGCCCCCTATTTCCAGGCGGCGTTTCGCGTGCGGCTTGCAAACCGGCTTCAGGACTTAGGATTCGGCGTCACACGTAAACGTGACGATTTTGAGCTCACCGGGATACCGGCCGACGTGCTCAAGCGATTTTCGCGTAGAACCGCGCTCATTGAAAAGATCGCAGCCGAGCGCGGCATCGTGGACGCCGACGAAAAGGCAAAGCTTGGGGCCGAGACACGCGAAAAGAAAGGCCAGCCGCTTTCCTGGGAGCAGCTTCGTATGGAATGGCAGGCCCGCTTAACTGCGGAGGAGAGCAACGCACTGGCGTCACTCCATCGCCGGGAACGGGCAGTGGCCAAGCCGAAAACGCAGGAGCAACCAGCGGTCGATTACGCCATCGAGCACAGTTTCGTGCGCGAGGCGGTGGTGCCGGAACGCAAACTGATGACCGAAGCCCTGAAACGCGGACTGGGCGCGGTCACCGTCGAGGGTGTCGCCTGCGAAGTGAATCGTCGCCCGCTGATCCGTAGCGAATTCGACGGGCGCGCGATGGCGACAACCAAGGAGATGCTGGCACTCGAATCCCGCCTGATGGAGTTCGCCCGCCAGGGCCGCGGGCGATGCCGGCCGCTGGGTGACCCAGAGCGGCCATGTTCCCGCCAGTGGTTTACCGAGGGCCAGAAAGCGGCGGTGCGGCACGTGCTCGGCTCCCGCGACCGCGTGATGATTATTCGCGGCGTGGCCGGCACCGGTAAGACCACCCTGGAGCGGGAGATCGGTGAGGCGCTCGCCGAGGCCGGGCGCCCTGTCGTGGCCCTGGCACAGTCGGTGAAGGCGAGCCGAGAAGTGTTGCGTGAGGAAGCGGCATTTGCCGACGCAGATACAGTGGCCCGATTTCTGAAGGACGAACAGATGCAGAAAGCGGCCGGCGGCGGCGTCATCCTGGTCGATGAAGCGAGCCAGCTCGGCACACGCGACATGCTTAAGCTGTTTGATCTAGCCGAAGGGTTGAACGCCCGCGTCGTGCTCGTGGGTGATCGAAGGCAGCATCGAAGTGTCACCGCCGGAGAGCCGCTTAGACTTCTCGAAGAGAGAGCGGGACTGCAAGTGGCGGAGGTCACTGAAATCCTGCGCCAGCAGGGTGACTACAAGAAGGCTGCCCAGGCCCTAAGCGAAGGCCGGACCGATGCCGCGTTCGAGGAACTCGATAAGCTCGGATGGATTCAGCAGCTTGGAGACGGCGACCGCTACGAACAGTTGGCGCGCGCCTATCTCTCTGCCGTTTCCGAGAGAAAAGATGGAGAAGCCAAGTCGGCCCTGGTCGTCTCGCCGACGCACGTGGAAGGCGAAAAGATCACGGACGCTATTCGCGCCGGGCTCAAGGCGAAAGGCAAGCTTGGCGATGAGCGTGTGGTCATCGCATGGGTTCCCACGCACATGACCGACGCGCAGAAAACGGACGTCACCGAATACGATCCAGGCGACCTGCTTCAATTCCACCAGAACGCGACCGGTTACACCAAAGGAACGCGGCTTATCGTCAGCGGCGGAGTCACGGTGCCGACCGAATGCGCCAACCGATTCGAGGTCTACCGGCCCACACAGCTCGCGTTGGCCGCGGGCGACCGTGTGCGGGTCACAGCCGGCGGCAAGACCAAGGACGGCAAGCATCGACTCAGCAACGGTTCGCTGCTTACTGTCCAGGGCTTTACCAAACGCGGCGACATCATCGTGGGTAACGGCTGGGTGATCGACCGCGACTTCGGGCATATGACGCACGGGTATGTGGTTACGAGTCATGCGAGCCAGGGAGTGACGGTCGACAAGGTGTTCGTGGCCATTTCTAGCGAATCGCTGCCGGCGACGTGTCAGCGGACGGCCTTCGTCGCCGTGACGCGCGGGAAGGAGCAGGCGCAGATATTCACCGACGACCGCAGGGAATTGCTCAAGGCGGTTAAGCGCGCAGACGAACCTTTATCGGCAACCGATCTGTCTTCCTCCACGGAATCACAACCCAACGGATGGAACAGAGGGCGAAAGGGTTCAAGACATGTGAAGCCGATCGTCGCGCTGGACGCTCTCGGTCGAGGATTGGATCATGACCGATGACCTTACGCATCAAGAGCGATTGCAGCGAAACTCGCATCCGGCGGGATCGAAGGGGAGAGCACCTGCAAAGGAAGCGGACGCCGAGGCGGCGGAAGTTTCGTGCGGGGCGTTCGGCTATCTGCGGGGAATCAAGGACTCATCGGCGGCCCTGGAGTTTCGTTTGCGGGACGGCAACAGCGTCTGGTTTCCGTACTCTTGGCTTGGCAAATGGCAATACAACCCGTCCGAAGGCTTGCTGCTTAAATTCTCCGGCGACCTGGTGTACCTGGTGCTGATCCGAGGCAGCAACCTCGACCGGCCGCTCAATGAGGGCGACGTGAATCTCCTCCACGCCGGGCTACCACGGCATCGCGTGGTGTGGATACGCGAGATGACGCGGGAGGAAATCGAGCAGATCGGCGAAAAAGGCCCCACTATCGACAGCATTGAGCTTGCCGAGTTCGAGTCGCACGAGGCCCTCAAGGAGTGGCTTGCGGCGAAAGCGCCGGCGTTTTTGAGCCGTGTAACTTAATGACCGTCCAAGGCGTCGATGCAATACCGCCGCACCCTTCTCATACGATCCAATTGATTCATCGACAAAAACGGGCCGGTCCGGCTACTGACCGTACAGCCGTCACAAAAAGTTCACGAGCATTAATGCGATATTTAAGATATTCTTAAGATAATTTAAGTATGATGGTCACATTAACCTTAAACTGGAGTGACATGTATGAAACGTTCGGTACCCATCACTGCGATAATAATGCTAATCGGCTGTTCCGGTGCATTCCAGGCCTCAGCCGAGGGAACTACAAACATTTTTAGGACAGCCGAGGGCGTGGTTGGCACATTGAAATGCAGAGGCGACGAGTTCTCGCACGAGATAGCGGGTATCCAGGGAACCGTCATCACCCTCAGCGGTGGAAACCACGTTTGTTCAGCGACCGGTTATTGCGAAGGACTCATCTCTTATAACGTTTTCCTCGACATTTCGGACCCGGCGCTGTGCAAGGAGGCGGCCGTAGAAGTATGGCAGAGACAGACTCGCCTTACCTTCGCTCAATGCATCGGGCTGCAAAACTGCGGAAATTAGCAGATCGCTTGGGCGCAAATAACCGCCGTCGCCCGCATCGAGTTAGGGAATTAGCGGATACGCAGTTGCGGGGGCCTTTGCGAGACCCACTGTGGCTTTGAACTTGGTGACAAAAGCGTCACCACCATTACCGACACTGTTATGACTCGTGTCAAACGCACCCGGGGTGGTTGGAAAGTCTGCGCTGCCAGTCGCTCCGCCCACAACAAAAGTGCCGTTTGCGTGCATCGAGATCTCGCCGCCCGCATCGCTCGATGAGCCCCCTAGAAACGTTCCATACATCAGCGAAGCGCCTGATGAACTGAGTATGGCCAGATATGCATCACTTAATCCACCTAGTGTCTTGTCAAGGGCATTGGAAGTGGTGGGAATATTTGGCGAAGAGGTCGATCCTGTGACAAATGCACGTCCCAAGCCGTCTATGCTGAAATCGGCGAGTTGATCGCCGCCGCTGCCGCCTAGAAAAGTGCTAAAAATCAGAGCGTCTCCCCCGGGTGTCAATTTACTTACGAATAAATCGCCGCTGCCGCCGTTGAAAGTCGTATCGAAGGCGCCCGCCGTTGTGGGAAAGTTCGAAGTCCAGGTCCATCCAGTCACATAAACATCTCCGTGTGGGTCGACAACTATCTCCGTTCCCCAGTCGTCGTGGTATCCCCCTAAGTACGTGGAGAAGGCAACACCGCTACCAAGCGGATTCAGTTTGGTGATGAATACGTCTTTGCGGCCCCCTTGCGTCGTGTCGTAAGCGCCAGGGGTAGTCGGAAAGTTGGAGGATTCGGTGATCCCCGTAACATAGCTGTTTCCCGACGAGTCCACGACGAGTGCCAAGCCACTGTCAATGTTCGAGCCCCCAAGGTATGTGGAAAATAACAACGCGCTGCCGGCTGAATTCAATTTGGCTACGAAAGCGTCAGCACACCAGCCGCCGCAGCCTGCCCCACCGTGCGTTGTGTCAAACGCACCTGGTGTCGTGGGGAAGAGTCCGTCCGTGTATCCCGTGACATATGCGTGCCCATTGCTGTCTACCGCCATGTCGTGGGTTCCTTCGCTGCGTGATCCGCCGAGGTACGTGGAATAAACTAGTGCAGTGCCATTAGGGTGAAGCTTAGTGATGAATGCGTCATATGATCCATTCTTCGTATTGTCCAGCGCGTTCGGAGTAGTGGGGAAGTCAGATGAAAACGTGGAGCCGCTTAGGTACACGTTTCCGCCCCCATCTAGCACCACGGAACTTATGGAATCATCATCCAAGCCTCCGAGATAAGTCGCAAATACAAGGTTACTGCCGGTTGGATCCAGCTTGGTCACGAAACCTTCACTGTCGCCGACGAAGGCCGTGTCGAAGGCTCCCGGCGTCAACGGGAAATCTGCGGATTCGGTGTTCCCGACTACGTATCCATTGCCGCTTGAATCTAGAGCTACGTCGTTTAGGTCGTCGTGGGAAGAGCCGCCCAATAATGTCGAATACACCAGCCCAACCACTGGGTCGATTATTAGTGGCAGCCCGCTGTCGTGCTCGCCCACCTGGAACGTGATCAGGTCGGGGCTTTGGTGTTGATTTCCGGAGTTTACTATGAAGTTACCGGCCACTTCGCGGCGGGAGACGCCCGTATCCTGATACAGGTACGGTTTCTTCTGCACTACGTCGCCTGCTGTGCTGTGGACAAGCAAGTCACCTTGTGGATTTACCTCGACTCCGTCGGCTCCGTCGAAGCGCAGGTTTATCGACCTTGGATCAGCCCCAGGCGCCACCACAAAGTCGTACTCGAGTTGGCCGTCCTTGCTGTAGTAAACTAGATCGATGCCGGGGTACACATCGTCGTACTCGACGCGCGCATGGGAGAAAATGTTGGTGTGCCACTCAGCGGATTCATTGCCGATGAAATAATTCGTGATACCCGGAAGTCGGTCTACGCCGGTTGGTCGGGCATTGGGATTGCCGCCAACGATTTCCATGTACACCGCCACTCCTGCGGATTGTGACCCATGGTGCTCCATCTCAGAGTCCAAGCTCGGAGTTTCGTTCCCGAGTTTGCCGACCTGCTGCGCCGGTGCTTTAATACTGAACACCGCAGCCGTCGGTGTAAGAAACAGCGTGTAACCACCTGCACGAGCGGTGAAATCAACCCGATCATCGAATTGCCCCACATTCTCCTCGAATCGCAACGGTATCTGCCCGAGTCGCTCCGCTATTCGGTCTCGTTGAGCTTCGTTGACGGCCTCACGCGGAAGTGCGTAATCGGCGAACACGTCAGCCGACTGACTGCCGCTCGTCTTGACTGCCGAGCCAAGGCTCACCCGGATATTCAAGGCGCTGACGGGCATCGCAGCGACATCATTAGTTCGAATACTCTGCTGCATCGCCTGTGAGGGCGCCTTTGATCGCACCGTGGACTTGCGCGCACCGACGATCGCGGTCACCATGTTTTCCAGGAGAGGATCGCCGAGGTGGTCATTCACGTCCAAGCGGCCTAACTCTGCAAGTGCGGACCTATCGTGCTCGAACGTCAATGGCTGCGGGCGCGCTTCCATAAGAACTTGGACTCGTCCTTTTTGAAAAAGCACGTTCGGCACTGTTCGGTCGGAGGTCCAAATAAAGGAAGTCCTGCCCTTTTCGGCCAGTCGCACGGTCAAGCCAAAATCCGCGTCCGACTGGTTGTGATCTAGCCAGGTCACGCCCGACCCCCCGAGCATTACATTACCCGGTGGCAAGCGCATCTCGAGAAGCTCGAACCGTGGCATGTGAAACCGACCCAGCGCCGACCGATTCTTTTCCTGGCGATTCATCGCGATCCTCCGGTTATGTGGACGGGAAACCAAAATCTTTGGGACTGACTACGCTACTTGACGATCGAGGCGATGTCTTTTTTATGTTGCGGACCATTGTGAGCACTGAAAAGCAAGCAACGCAAGCGACAACTCGAATAAAGTCTTGCCAAACCACGGGTGAATCCTTTACGTCACCGTGACTTAAAGGATGTAGACCTATCGTATGCACTCTCTAGAGTCGCGTCAATCAGGCGTCCGTTCTTCCGACTTTCCTGGAGGCGCTTCTCTTGGCTCACGTCCTTGTGTGTTTCGGAAACCGTCTCCGGCGGCTGCGCGAAAAGGCTGGCATATCTCAAGAGAAGCTCGCGGAGAAAGCGGCCCTTCACCGCACGTATGTAAGTAGCGTCGAGCGTGGAAAGCGGAATGTCTCGCTTTTGAACATTGAGCGACTCGCCCTTGCCCTGGGGGTCTCGATGAGAACGCTGATGCCTGACACACGTGCCGGCGACAAGTAAGCAGCCCAGGTTCGTTCTTAGCGACATCTCCGTACCTTTAGCGTTTTCCCCGCAACAAGTACTCATGCACACGCTCCTCAAGAAATCCATGTAGCCCACGTACCGGCATCTACTTCGAGCGGTTCAGCACAACGATCCCGCTCGCCGGCCCGCCGCCGACGGCAACGCCTGACACCTGAAGCACCAGCCGGTTTTCCAGAATGAAGCCGTCAAATCTCAACGCCCGGTGCTGCCCTTGGACGACTTGCTTGGTGTGAAAGCTGATCGCGTTCCCGTCGATCACGCCCTCAACCCGCGCCTCCAACTTTCCGCGATCTTGCCAGATCGTTCCCCGAAACGTGTCGCCGTCGCGTTTTCCTATCCAAAGGTCGAAATCCACGTTTCCGTGCACTCCACTGCGAGAGCCTTTCCAATTCGTCTGCGCTTGAAAGTGCTGTTGCCCGGCGAGCTTGGCGTCGAACTCTGCCTTATCGGCGGTGAGTTGCTGCAACCCTTGGTCATCGCCGCCCTTGAGAGCCTGGTCCATGAGCCGAGCATAAGCTTGCGCCAGCGGCTTTCGCGCGGCATGGACGGATTGCTGGTAGCGGACAAGCCCCGGTAGCATTTCCTCGCTTTTGGGCATCTGCCCGTTGTCCACAAAGGCTGTCTTCTCGGCCCGAATAGTCCGAATCCGTTCGGCCCGCGTCGGCGCCGGAACTCGGCTAGCCGCTCGAATCGTCCGTTCCATTGCGTCAAATTGACGAATGAACGCCTCTCGCGCCCGAGATTCCGTGTCTGCACACCTTTTCTTGTCTGCTTCAAGCTGTCTTGTGACGGAAGTCCCGTTCGCAGCTGGCACGTTGATCCATCCGGCAATCAACAACATTCCGCCTGCAATGCCAAATCCGCGAATCCTGTTCATGACGCTATTCCTCCATTGTTCGAGCGACCATTGGCCCTGCCACGCCGTGCAGCGGTTTTTGGCCCGGTCTACGCCCGGCAATAGAATTACCCGGAGGGTCCAATATCCTGACAAACGAGGCCAATTTTTTTCGATTCGCAAACACGCAACGTGAAGCGTTCCTTCAAGGCTCCGGAATCCTTCTCAGCTCCTTCCCGATAAGGCAGCACAACCATGAAGCCCACGGACGACGACAGCTGGACTCGCCAATCTTTGATGGATCAAATCCGCGACCAGCGAAACGCCGAGGCTTGGCAACGGTATTGGCAGACCTACTCACCCAAGATTCGTGGATGGTGTGCCTCAGCGGGCCTGCGCGGCGATGACCTCGACGAAGTAGTCTCGATGGTGCTCGAAAAGATCGTCCAGTCGATGCAAAGCGGCTGGGTCTATGATCCCCAGCGGAAGTACCGCGGCTGGCTTTGGCAGGTATGTTTCAGCCAGGTTCAAAAGTTTCATGAACTAAGGGGCCGAGCGCTCGCCAAGGCCACCGGCCAAACCTCCGTTTTGGAGCAGCTCCGCGAATCACCGGCCCCGGAGGACGCGTGTGAAGTTGAGGCGAGTGTGGCAATGCTAGTCGAAAATGCAGTCGAGCGCGTGAAAGCCGCACTCGGAGAAACCTCGATCAAGTGGCAATGTTTTTTGCTGACGGCTTTGGAGAATCGAAGGGGAAGAGACGTTGCCCAAGAGCTTTGCATCAAGGTCGGGCTTGTTCATCAGAACAAAAGTCGCGTTGCCGCTGCCATTCGGGACGAGCTTGAGCGGCTTCGCGACGAAAGTCAAGAACAGGGGATCGAATCATGAAACATCACCCGTCCGCTGAACGATTGCGCCTGTTCCAGGAAAACCTCCTTGAGGAGAGCGAAGCTACGGCAATAAGCGATCACGTTGAAGGCTGCGAAAGCTGCCAGTCAATTCTTGACGACCTTCCGCCGTTCGGCGAGCCCGGTGAATTGATTCACGCTTTTGATGGGGAATCGACGGGGCCCCAAGTCGACACGGTTCCGCCCGCAGGCCAACGCGAGAAATCCACCGCCAATCTTCACGCCAAGCCGAACCCGGCACTGCGGTATCGAAGTCTTCGCCTACTCGCCAGGGGCGGTTTGGGGGCGGTGTATGTTGCCGAGGACACCGAATTGCACCGCGAAGTCGCCCTAAAGGAGATTCTGGAGGAATCTGCCGATGACCCAACGAGCCGGGGACGATTCCTGTTGGAAGCCGAAATCACCGGTCGATTAGAACATCCTGGTGTCGTGCCCGTGTACGGCTTGGGCCAATATCCAGACGGCCGACCGTTCTATGCCATGCGGTTCATACAAGGCGACAATCTAGGTGAGTCGATCAAGCGATTTCACGAGGCCGAGCGCCCGGGCGCGACCCGGGCGAACGGAGTTTGGCATTTCGGCAATTGCTGCGCCGATTCATCGACGTGTGCAATGCCGTCGCCTATGCCCATAGTCGCGGCGTCCTGCATCGGGACTTGAAACCCGGCAACATCATGCTAGGCAAGTATGGCGAAACGTTGGTAGTGGACTGGGGCCTCGCTAAGGCCTTGGGAGATCATTACACCTCGCCGGAAGGGGATGGACAACTTCTCCGCCCGAGTTCTGGAAGTGGGGTGTTCGATACGCGCGCCGGCGCCGTTTTGGGAACTCCGGTCTTCATGAGTCCCGAACAAGCTCGTGGGCACCTCAGCGCAATGGGACCCGCCAGCGACGTGTATGGTCTCGGCGCGACTTTGCATATGTTGCTCACCGGGAAGCCGCCCTTCGCAGGAACAGGCGCACAGGAGCTACTGAGGAAAGTCGAGCACGGCGAATTCGCTTCAGCGCGACAGATCAAACCCGACACTCCACCCGCTCTTGATGCGATCAGCCGAAATGCGATGTCATTGCGGCCGGCTGACCGTTATCCGAGCGCGCTTAATTTGGCGGCGGACATTGAGCATTGGCTGGCGGACGAGCCCGTCGGCGTCTACCCCGAGCCGCTGGCCGGGCGCTGCGCCGTTGGTCCCGCCGACATCGCACGCTCGTGACTGGCATTGCGGCCCTGCTCGTCACGGCCGTGGTCGCCCTGGCAATCGGCTTGGCGGCCGTGGACCACCAGCGCCGGCAGACCGACCGCGCGTTGCAGGCGGAGACCCGGGCCCGCGAAGCCGAGACGCAGGCGCGCATGCTGGCCATGGGGGCCCTGCGCCAGCTCACCGACGACGTGGTCGACCAGCAGCTGGCCCGGCAGACCGTGCTAAGCGACGAGGACCGCCGTTTTCTGCGCGACATCCAGCGCCAGTACGAGCAGTTCGCTGCCCTGCCCGGCGACGACGCCGAGCAGCGGGCCATCCGCGCCGAGGGAAATTTGCGCAGCGGGGTGATGCAGCACCGGCTCGGCGAAGAAAAGGAAGCTGAGGCTTCGTACGGCGAAGCAGTGACACTGTACCGCCAGCTCACCGAAGCCTTCTCCGATCGCCCCGAGTTCCGCCAGGGGCTGGCTACGAGTTACCACAATTTGGGTGCCGTACTCAAGGACACGGGCCGGTCGCGTCAAGCGGAGGCAGCTTACGCGGACGCCGTTGCCCTATTTAAGCAACTGGTTTCCGACTTCCCCACCCGGCCCGACTTCCGCCGCGAGCTCGCCAACAATCACACTAGCTTGGGCATCCTGCTCGAACAAACAGGCCGGCCGAAGGAAGCCGAGACGGCGTTGGCCGATGCCCTTGTCCTAAGGAAGCAACTGGTTGCTGACTTTCCCACCCGACCCAATTTTCGCCAAGAGTTAGCTAAGAGCCACAACAATCTGGGCATTATGGCAAGGGCCACGGGCCGACTGAAAGAGGCCGAGGCCGCGTACGCCGACTCCCTCGCCCTAATAAAGCAACTGGCAGCCGACTTCCCCGGCCGCCCCGAGTTCCGCGAGGAACTGGCGATGATCCATCACAACATGGGCACCCTGCTCCGGGCCACAGGGCGAGTGAGGGACGCCGAGGCGGCATTCGCCCAGGCCCTTGCCCTAAGGAAGCAATTGGCAGCCGACTTCCCCGTCCGCCCCGAGTTCCGCGAGGCGCTGGGCTCTTGCCATCACAACCTCGGAAATCTACTCCTCGAAACGGGCAGGCTAAAGGAGGCCGAGGCGGCATTCACCGAAGCCTTTGCTCTAAGGAAACAGCTGGTCGCCGATTTCCCCCGCCGCCCTGAGTTCCGCCGAAACTTGGCCTCCAGCCATAACAGCCTTGGCGTCCTGCTCTACAACACTGGCCGCCGAAAGGAGGCCGAGGCGGCATTCGCCGACGCCCTCGCCCTCTACAAGCAAATGACCGTCGACTTCCCCAGCCACTCTGAGTACCGCCAGGAGCTGGCCCGCAGTTACAGCAATCTAGGCAACGTGCTCGAGGCCACGCGCCGGCAAGAGCAGGCCGCGGCGGCTTACGCTGATGCCCTGGCGCTCTTTAAGGAACTGTCTGCGGACTTCCCAGAGACGGCGGACTACCGCAACGATCTGGCCGCGACCCTTGTAATACTGGCCGATGTCGCTAACCAACGTCACGACTTTGCCCAAGCCGGGCGCCACCTGAGCGAGGCGGAGCCTCACCACCAAGCCGCTCTCCAGGCCAATCCTCGACATCCCAACCACCGCAAAGCTTATCGTGGTAACATCGAGGCTTTGGTCATTAGCCGTGCAGGCACGGGCGACCAAGCAGCCGCTCTGGAAGCCGCCACGCGCCGACGCGACCTAGGCTGGGCCCCACCCGCCGACGCCTACAATGCTGCGTGCGCGCTGGCCAAGTGCGTCGCGATTGTCGAGAAAAACGACCAAGCGACCGCGGAGGGTCGCGCCACGCAGGCGGAGTTTTACGCCGAGCAGGCGGTGCTCATGCTCAAGGACGCCGTCGCCAAGGGCTTCAAGAATGCTGCCCGCATGAAGAAGGACACCGATCTTGACTCGCTGCGGCAGCGCGAGGACTTCCATAAGCTCCTGGCGGAGCTGGAACGCGAGTAAGGCGCCCATCCCGGTGGCTCGCACCCAGAAGAAAAACGAAACAAAATCTGACGAGCCTCCACGTTCCCAGACTCAGTCAACGGTTGAGAGGCGTCTTCTATCCCTCCGGCTTCTTTCGCGCCACTTTTCGAGAGACGTGGACCGGTGATTCGCTTGAAGGGGCTTACTATTTGATACCTAAGTACCACACCGTCACTTTTCCATCATGACCAATGCAGTGCATAACACTCCCGTCTTCACTGACCCAGCACTCCTTATACGACTTTTGTGGGGCAGGCAGCTTCGGCGGTCCGATCAAGGCATTGGCATGAATAGTGGTAAAAGCAAATGACGCAGCCACAACTGTGGCGGCAAGTACTCGTAGCGGCATCCTAACCATGAGCGACTCCTCTTTTTGTGGCACCCGTCCGTGGGTGTAGAGCTTAATTTACACTAATAATCTTGCTTGCGCAAGTTAAAGCCTAATTACAAATGTATTTATGTAGATATCTAAGTCTGTTACGTATTGGTGCGGGTGCGTACAACGGAAGAATCTCGCGGCAGGACTGGTGGCTTTAGTACGGCCCCTGGACCGCGAGGTGCAACATAAAGGACCATTCAGGTGGCGAGTGTCACCAAATCAGCGACGTAGTTTGGTCGGTTCAGATTTGAAACCGATTGCACGAACATATTAACACCTTCCTTGACCATTCTTAATGTACTTTGACATCTTGCGATGGTCAGGACGGGGCGGCGCCGAAAGAGTCTCGGCTGGACTTTTTCATGCGCGCTGACTACGAATGGAAACTCACAGATGCCAAACGCTTGAACTCAGTCGAGTTCAGCGGAGTTTAGTCGCACGCGGCCCTCAAAGAATGGCTGACGAGAAAGGCCCCCGCATTCATGGGCCGGGGAACATGAAGGCTGTCGCCCTGAAGGAATCGCACCGTTTCTATCTTGGAGACCGTGGAACTAATGTAAAATACCTCAAACGCCGACTACGCCAGACTGGTAGGGCGTTCCGCTTCGGACAGGCAATAGAAACCACGGTTGGGATTCATGAAGCCGCGTCGCGGCGGGCCCCGTTCTCCCTTATCGAACATGGCCAGCAAGTCTCCTTCCGAACGACGCAGAACACGGCAGTCGTTTACTCGCACTCTTGAACGCATCTGTGCCCGAATTGATCGGAGCGGCACTCAAGAAGTGGAATGGACCGATCCATACTTTCGGAGGCGGTACGGGACACGTTTTCGTGTTGTGGCGCTTTGGGTCGCCGGGTCATACGCGCGCGGCGCTTTAGAATGTGGCGATCTCGACGTGATAATTGAAGTCAGGACGGAAGCGGGACCTCTGCCGCCAGAACGAACCGTTGCGCGAGCGAGCTGCGGCACCCCACCTGACGTACGCTTTTGTCTTGGAACACCGGAAACGAACTCTTCGGGGGTCGCATTTCAGGACGCAAAACTGCTTTGGAGCGACACCAACTGCGCGTGGAAAGTTGCAATCGACTCAATTGAGCCTGACCCGACAGCATCTCGTTATGGCCGAACGATTGACGTGCTTCCGGTTCGCGGCGAGCAGCTTGCGATGGATCCTGAAGGGCTCGCTGAGCTGGTCTCACAACATGAGAAAGGCATTATTACCTGGGAGTATGTGTCAATCGTTGGCAGCATACCTAATGACTTCCAAATATCGAACGACGAAAGGGTAATCGTCGCTTACATTGAGCGCTGCTGCGGAAAGAAGACGCGGCGGCTTTTTCCGTTTCTCATCGCGGCGCTTCGTGAGCGCGACCACTACGGTACCTGGAGTTGGGACTGGGACGCCAAGACCGAGTTCCGCAGGGGGTACGCCGAGGTGTACGTGGGCGCCCCCCTGTGGCGCTACGACGCTTGGATAGATTGGAGTGCACCGAGTTGGTGATTGCACCCATCGATCGCGACGCGGGCCAAATGGCGTGTGGATCATCACGCGCGGGCACGCACACCAAATGCGAAGGATGTTTGAGCATGTTTCCGCCTATTATCTCTGCGAGAACGGTAGTCCGGTCCTTGTTAGCCAGATGGGTCCCCTTAGCAAAACAGTCACGCTGCCACTCTTTAAGACACGCGGCGCCGCTGTACAACAAGCTGCTCGGGAGGGGTGCAGTCTAGCAGAGGCGACCGGTGAGGACCTGCTTAAGCTCCTTGCACGTTCCGACATCGTTGACCTTGGCGAGAGACGATTTCCGATAACGTTGGATGGAGCCCGACTCCTGGGCCTACAGGAGATTTCTACACCTGACGACATACTCGGAGGTCTGCGGGAATCGTCCCGATAAGCTGGAATTTTGAGCGGTCGCGTAAGGCCGCACGCCGCTGCCGCTTGCACGGTGCAATTCTTCCTACGCCTGTGGCGTAGGAGAGATGTCTGCTGCTTCTTTGACGCTTGTTAGTGCTTGTGCTGCGTACCATTGAAGTATGCTCCGCATCACGACGTCAAAAAATTCTGCGGCGGCAAAATCCTACTACGCCAAATCCGGCGATTACTACGCCTTGGGCCAGGGCGGCGATTACGTCGGCACGTGGCAGGGCAGGTTTGCCGCAACGCTTGGCCTTTCGGGCCGGGCCCGGATGGAAGACTTCCATTCCCTCTGTGACAACCGTCACCCGAAGACCGGCAAACGCCTGACCGCACGCAATCGGGCGAACCGCCGGCCGCTCATGGATTTCACCTGGAGCGTGCCCAAGTCCGTCGCGATCATGCGGGCTTTCTTCGATGACCGACGGATCGAACAAGCGATTTGGGACACGGTGACGCAAACGATGCAGGACATCGAGCAGGAAGTCGCCGTGCGGGTCCGCAAGCGTCGCAAATCGCACGAGCGAATCGTTGGTAACGCGGTGTGGCTGCCGTTTTATCATCGGACTTCGCGGCCGGTGAAGGGTGAAGCGGACGCCGGCGATCACATTCATGCATGCCTGCTCAACGTGTGCAAAGACCCGGTTGAGGGCCAGCTCAAAGCCGTCGAAATCGGCCATATCAAGGAGCGGGCGCCGGTATGGGAAGCCATATGGCATGCAAGGCTCGCCAAGCGGCTTTATGAGCTTGGCTATGACACGCGAACGACGAAGCACGCCTTTGAGATTGAAGGAGTGAGCGAGGGCACTCATCGCACGCTTCTCTAGGCGAACGGCAGTCATTGAGGCGGCGGCCCGCATGCTTGGCATCAGAGACGCCAAGCAAAAAGCAAAGCTCGGGGCGACGACACGTGAGCGAAAAAGCGACGTGCTCTCGCCGGCTGAGCTTCATAAGCGGTGGCTGTCCCGGCTCAAGCCCGGCGAATTGGACTCCCTCCGGCAGCTTCATGTCGAAAGCCGCAGGCGTGAGGGAAGAGAAGTCGCCACGGACGACGCCAAGACGTTCGACTTGGCGTTGCGAACGCTGCTTGACCGGCAGAGCGTGGTTGCAGAAGACCGCGTGTTGATGCTGGCCCTCAAGCATCGCGTCGGAGAAGCGACCGTTGAGGGATTGCTCCATGAGTTTAACCACCGGCCGGACTTGATCCGAGCAACCATAAAAGAAAGCAAGCTTATAAGCACGCGGGAGGTGCTGGCCGAGGAAGAAGCCGTGCTTGATTGCGCCAAAAAGGGACGCGGCCGCCACGGTCCGCTCAACGTGGGTGGCGTTTTGAAAGACGCCGAGTTGATCGGTGAGCAGCGGCGGGCGGTATCGCACCTGTGGAAGTGTCGCGACCGTATTTCGATTATCAGAGGCCAAGCCGGCACGGGGAAGACTCGCACGATGCGGGAGGTCGTGCGGGGGATCAAGGAAGCGGGACATGATGTCGTAGTCCTCGCCCCGAGTGCGGACGCAAGCCGCGTGACGCTCGCGACCGAAGGTTTTTTGGACGCGACGACAGTGGCGGATTTCCTGCTGAATGCAGGGCTTCAAAAGCGGGCCAGAGGCAATGTCGTGTGGATCGACGAAGCGGGCATGCTGGGATTCAAAGACATGGCAAACGTAGTTCGAATCGCGGAGGATCTGAATGCAAGGCTGATCTTGACCGGCGACCGAAGGCAACACCGGTCGGTTTCACGCGGTGAGCCGCTCGCCGTCTTGGAGGACAAGGCAGGCATTCGAGTGATGGAGCTCAAGAAAATCCGGCGGCAAAAACCCGCAGATTACCGTGCTGCGGTGGAGCTGCTCGCGGCCGGCAAGACCGCCCAAGGATTCGACAAGCTCGACGCGATGGACGCGATCAAGATCATGCCGACATGGAACAAATATGAACCGCTGGTGAGCGACTACGTTGAGGCGATGAAGAGCGGCAAGAGCGTCATGATCCTAAGCCCGACTCATAAGGAGGGTGCCGTGATCACCGAGGTGCTCCGTGAGCGTCTCAAGAAAGACGGAAAGCTGGAGCACCCGGAGCGGGAGTTGACCCGCTTGGTGTCGCTTAATCTCTCGGAGGCCGAGCGATCTGACGCCAGATCCTATACGCCCGGAACGGTCGTGCAATTCTTCCGCTGCAGCGGAGTATATCGGCCGGGGCAACGGGTTGTGGTGACGGCAGAGAACGCGGCCGACTTGGCGAAACGTTCCGCCGTCACGCAGGTGTATGCGAATACGACGCTCTCGCTTGCCGCAGGAGACCTCATTCGCATCACCGCACGCGGCACGGACCGATCGGGCAAACACAAACTCACCAACGGCAGCCTCTACCGCGTGGCGGGATTTGCCGAAAAAGGCGAGCCGATCCTCAGCAACGGCTGGGTGCTGGACAAGGAGTTCGCGCACTTCGCACATGGGTATGTACTGACCAGTTTCGCTGGGCAAGGCAAGACGGTGGATCGCGTTTTTGTCGCACAGTCGGCTCAAAGCTACCCCGCGACTAACCAGCGGCAGATGTACGTCGATGCCAGTCGTGGAGAGGAATCGGTGACGATCTACACCGACGACAAGCGGGCGTTGAAAGACGCGATCACGCGAAGCGAGCCGCGGCTGCACGCCCTGGACCTCGCACAACCGGCAATGTCGTGGACGGGTCGATTGCGGAAACATTTGGAGCGTTTGCGAAAGGCAACGAGCCTGCAACCGCTCATCGAGCGGCTGGATCGAAAACCGACGCGGCGGCGGTCGCCAGGGTATGGTCGTTAACTTGGAAGGTGAAACGTGGACGCACGTGAACGGTTCTTGTCGGAATCCAATGTGGATTCATCCACCCATGAAAAGCGTCGCGGGCTCATGGAGAGCCGCGACGATAAGGACGATGTCGTCGCATCGCGGCATTTCGCTTATGTAAAGTCGCCGCGCGACCGGGCGACATGCCTGACACTCAAAGGCGTCAACGGCAATGAATGCTCGCTGGAATGGAGCTGGGCTCCGGACATCGTTTACGTGCCGGGACATGCGGTGCCGCTTACGCTCGTATTCTCCTCTCGCGGCTTTAAGATCGAAATCCTCGGCCAAAACTTGGCCGATCTGGCCGCCTATCTCCACCAACGTCGCGTCGTGTGGATTAAAGCTCAGGACACGATGCATGCACTCTCCCGAAATGGCGGGAATGGCGAAACCGTCGCTTTCGTTGAGAGCATGCGAGTTCTGCCGCTTGCGGAAAAAGACGACGTAACACTCCTGCAAGCGGGGTTGCACGGCGATCAATGAAACTTGGCAAGAACGTCAAAAAAGCCGGAGCTTGGACCCCAAGCTCCGGCCCTTGGCGGATCAACTCGCCCGCATTTGGGGGAAGAGCTTATCGGCAGCTCGCCTCAAGCTGTTCCGAGTAATGCCGCAAAGAGTGCGACTCTGACGTGTGTGGACTTGCTGCAATACCTCCCACGCTTGATCATCGGTTAAGTGGGGTCGAAGGTGCTTGAGGTCTTCGATAGACCACATGGCGGCGATCATCCGATGTTGGTTAAGGGTGCTTGCCATCACGTGATATTGATCGATCCAGCAGCCTGGCATGTTTAAGGCCCGAACGACGGCCTCGGCCTTGGCCTGTGCTCCTTCCTGGGTGTCTGGTTCATCCCAGAAGTAAATACCCATGAGGATTTCGCCGCTGCGGCGGTCTTCGACGAAGTAGATGTCGTTGACGCCATCCTTGTCTCGGTAGTAGCCGTATGGGCCAGGCAGGAAACTCGTCTGCTCTTATCGTCCATGGGCAGGATGTCGAAAGAATGAGCCATAGTTTTTGTCCTTGCTTTGAATTTCAGGCCGCCCCGTGCGGCCTTTCCGGGGTCGCCAGAAGCCGCCATGAGCCGGAGGCGTAGCGTACCTGCAAGCGAAAGGCCGAGGCTCCCGCAGGGAAACGGCCTTGGCAGCTTGCAGGCTCCGGCGGGCGGCTTAAGACCTGAAAAGGAAAGGCCAAAGGGGCGGGGCTGCGGCAGACGCAAGGAGTACGGGCCTGATTGCAACCGAGCGACATGCGGTCAGTAGTCCAGGGGCAGCAGCACGGTGGTCACCGAACGGTCAGCCTCGGTGATGATCCAGAATCGCCGCTCAGTGGTGCCGTGCACGGACATCAGCCGGTTGCCATTTTTCAGCGAACGCTCGTTCTCGCGGGCATCGTCCGGGCAGATGTCGCCCCAGTCGCCGGCCGCGTGGCGGCGGAGTGCTGCATCGATGGCGGCAGGATTAAGATGCTGGGTGGCATTGGCGGTCATCACAAACACGCCGAGCGGAAACTTGGGTTGAATCGTAGTCATAGAAATCTCCTTCTCTCTTTACCTTTCGACCCCGCCCATCGGGGCCTTACGGCACGCAAAAAGAACCCGCCTTGAGCCGGGAGCCGTGGCGACGGTCAAGCGAAAGGCCGAGGCTCCCGCAGGGAAACGGCCTTGGCAGCTTGACCGGCCCGGCGGCGGGTTCATAGTGCCGTCACTAAGGCCCTTGGGGGGCCGACAGCGGATGAAGGCGATTGCTTGCTTTGACAACGGTACTATGTGGAGTTCCTTCATCTTCATGCGATGAGCGCGAGACGTGAAGAAAATGCGGAAGCCCAGGGGTCGGCTCAATGATGACGGCCTTAAGCCGGCCAAACGAAGAGGACCGGGGGAAACCCGGCCCGAGACGCGGTTAGTTGTGGTAATCCACGACAACGAGCCATTTGCTCCCAATGGCGTCGGCCTGAAGTGGTTCGTCGTCAAGATCGATGTATTGGCAATGGCATCCGTCAATCACCTTCGACTCACCTTCGTAGCAGGCCAGCATTGCGTCATAAAGCTCACGAGTGACGAGCATGGCGTCGTCGGCATGGCCGAGCATCCCGCCGGTGTCGCGTGTGTAGGGGCTGGAGCCGCAACCGCCACACGATTGCCAAAGAGCGTCGAGTTCGTGATGGTGAGCATCAACCAGGCGATATGGCGACCAGTCGTCTGCCATCTCGTGGAAACGGGCGGCGACGGCGGCGCGGTAGGTCGGGCCGATGGTGGCCTCCAGAACGCCGCTCCAGCGGCCTCCGATCTCGAAGGAGTCGCAGAAGGGCGAGCCGAACCGACCGCCGTTACCGCAAAAAGAATCGTCGTGCGACAGAGCATCGTGGACCGTCAAGCGGGCTTCCTGGGAACCGCCGCCGTCAGGGAGCGATGTAGTGACAAACATTCGATAGTGCATGGGTTACCTCCTATTCGCGATCATTAACTCGGTGTTTTGTCAACAATGCCGGCGGGCGTGGAATCGCCCGCCGGCATCGCATTCAGGCGGCTGCCTGCTCGGACTCCTTGCGGGCCTTGGCGTCGGCTTGGCTCTGGTGCATGATCCAGGTGTGAGCGAGGTCCAAGAGCTTGGCCATCGCGAGCAGGTCGTCGAAGCCCAAGCTGTCGGTTTCCTTCCAAGTGTCGTCGCCCTGCTTGTAGCTCCTTGCGGGCACGACGCTGTACCAGGTGCCTTTGTCGCTGCGGTTTCGCCAGATCGTGACTTGCAGAACGCCGGTTCTGATCTTGTGTGCTGGTTGTGACATGATGTGTTCTCCTTCGTTTGAGTTTCGACCCCGCCCATCGGGGCCTTACGGCACGACTAACGAAGCCGGCTAGTCCGGGAGCGTAAGCGCCCGGTCAATCTGAAAATTGGGGGGAGACCTTCAGGGGGAACCGATTTTCTGATTGACCGGCCCGGCGACGGCTTCATAGTGCCGGAAGTCATGGCCACGGGGCGGGGCAATCACAGGTGAAGGAGAAGCAAATGTCAGACAGCGCCGATCAACAGGCGATGGCCTTCGAGGCGATTTGGCGTTATCGCGGCGACGGATCGGTAGAGGTCGGCACTACGTCGACAAGGCGACGAGGGGATGACCGCATTGGCGGCTGACGGAGGCATAAAGCGACGCGACCAAAAAGGCCGCTTGGGGGCGGACAGGGATGTGTTAAGGAGGTACCTGACTGAAACCGCTACCCGAACAGGCGAGACGAGCCGAAGCCGGGCCATGCGGCCGGCGTGAGAGGGAGCTGTTGGGCGGCAAACGGCATCGCTGGAGTAGCCGACTCCTCAAAAGGTGGCCGCAGCGATACGCGCGCTGCCCGCTCCGCGTGAGAAACGAATGATGTCGGTGCAATGCTGCCGCACTCCGGCCGCGAAGGCAAGCTGGCCGTGGTATTTGCGGGAACCGTAAGGCCCGGCGTGCTCGCGATGATAGAGGCTCGTGAGCCTTGGAACCGGACTCGCGTTTCGCGGTGCTCGCGGAAGCTTCGCCTATGCCGGATGCGACTCATCCCGAAGGGCTGACGTTGATGGGAGCAGTGCGAAGCGGGAAGCAAAAAACGGATTAATGGCTTGCTGGGTCATGGCCGGACTCCCCTTGCCTTGGCAATTGCAATCAGTGCTTTTGCGCGGGCTTCTTGTTCGCCTTCGGTCAAAGCGATGCCATATTGGAGATCCATGACCACGGTTTGCTGTAGCAGGTCGTTCAACGCATCCAGCAGATCGGGCGCGGCGCCAGCCAAACATGGGTCATCCACTGATAGCTGCGCCTCTTCCCACAGTTCGCATCCGAAGTGCCCGCAGGCGCGCTGAACGATGCTGCCTGTGTCAAAGCCTTGCTGCAGTGCAAAGTGCAACAGATCACAGATTAGGTCGCTAATGGCGCACTCCAGATCGTCGCGAGCCATCGTATCCGGGTGATCGCCGGAGAACGTCCTCGCGGTGAAAACAGCAAGGGCTTCGTGCGCCCACTGTGCCCGGTCGGCATTTGTTGGTTCAGTTTTCATAAAGTCGATTCCTTTCGGTTGATCTGGTTTCATGAGAAGCTCCTTTCCTTGCGTCAGATGTGAGCATCGAGGATGACGATGCGGCAACCGGGGTGGTCGGAAAGAATCCCCCTAGCTTGCTGGTCCCAGTTTTCGTTTTCGGTGCGGAGAATGGCCCACCAGCCCATCTCCCCGCGCTCGTGCCACTGCTCGTCGGGAGTGATGATGGCGTGGGGGATGACGTCGCGCTTCAGCGCCTCCTCGGTCGTGGCGATGTTGTTTTCGATGGACTCGTGCCGCCTGCCCAGGTTATAGCCGTTGTCGCTGCTTTGCTCGTTGGCGGTGATCCAGCCGTCCCAGCGCCCGCCGATGCGATACCAGTCCCATTTACTGTCGGGGTTGTAGGTAGAGAGTGGCTCACCCTTGTCGTTGAAGCTCTCGTGACCGGAAAGGTACTGGCGGTATTTCTTCTCCGGCGTGGTGCGGCGGAGTTCGGCCAGCATGGTGCGGCACTTGCCCAGGTCGTAATCCGGGTGCTTTCGCTCGATGATGCGCTCGAAGCGATGGATGTCGCGCTCGATCTCGGCAGCAGCATCCTCGACCGAATAGCAGACGTAAGGCTCGGACTCGCTGTGCTCGTAATAAGGCTCCATCTGCTCGTCGATGAAGCTCTCGATTTCAGATTCGTCCGTCGGGACGATGATACCGATGGTGAAATGTGTCATGGCGGATTCCTTTCCGATTAGTTGCGGTTATAGGTGAGGCGTAGTTCAGCGAACTGGCGTTCGAGTTCTTCCATGCCGGGGTCGAAGGCGGGGTCAACGCCCGCTTCGATGTAGCAGTTCAGCGTGGTGACCAGACTGGTGAGGCTCTCGTTGGCCAAGTGATTGAACGTAGTCATAGGGTGAATCCTTTCAGGTGAAGGGCGGGCCGAAGCCCGCCCGGTTGATGTGGTTACTTGCTCGAGGGCAGTCGGAGCACGATGCGGCCATCGAGCGGTGCGACGTTGATTTGCACGTCGAAGCCCTTGGCGTCCTTGTGCTGCCAGGCCACGCCGCTGCGGTTCCAGTAGCTATCCTCGCCTTTGCCGTCGCGGACGTGGTACGCGATGTGACTCGGCTTCTTGTTTGTGTTTGACTGTTCAGACATGGTTTCCTCCTTGAGTTGAGGCCCGCGACCACCGCGAGCCTTTCTAAGGTGCTGATCAAAAGCCGCGGCAAGCCGGGGCCGAAGCGCACCTGGCAAGCTGAAAATTGGGGGAGACCTTTAGGGGGAACCGATTTTCTGCTTGCCAGGCCCGGCGGCGGCTTTAAGCAACCGACCAGAAAGGCCGCTTGGTGGCGGAGGAACTAGGAGCAGGGAGGAACCTGAAACGGTTACACGGGCAGCGAACTTTGAGTCGGATCGGTCGCCACGCGACGGCGCGTGCTAACGACGGCTAGCGCGTGTGAGTTTACGCGCTGCGCCTGGAAAAAAACCTGGAGGTGAACGCGTGTCGTGTTCGCGAATTGGAAGATTTGCAGAAGTTGCACGGGGCGTAAATGACTGGCGTGCCAAGAGTTAGCGCATTGCACCGCTGAGTTGCACACACGCGAAATGAAGTGCGGCGCGGCCCTTGCGTTTGGCCTTAGGGTGAGAAGAATGATACGGTCGAACAGACTTGAAATTAAAGCAGTCACCTGATTTCACGGATAAGTATCGCCCTTTCGTCATTGGTGGCTTGATGTGGCGAACGCTTCTTTCCCCGACACGGCGGAGCACGAACGCTCATGCTTTCCTATTTGCGATACCGCGGCGGGAGGAAACGAAAAACGTTCGGCTGGGGCCGAGTGACACGCCGGCGATTTCGCAACGAGTGCGAGGAGTGACCGCCGGGAGTTCTGCGAGGTCACAGCACTTTGGCAACGGGTATCGCCGGCTCTTTCAGCCAACGAGAGGGCGAGGGTCGGCACGGCAACGACGGTGCGGGATGATCCTGTCACACAGGACAGAAGACGTTCGCTAGGAACAAAGTCGAGGATGGCTGAAATGAGCCTGGGTAACACCTATTATCGAGTCCCTCCAAAGGGACGCAGGAAGGATCGCTTGGTAAGGACTAGGCCGGGCGGTTAACGACACCCCGACTGGGGCCGCCATTTACCAATGACCGCTGTTGAGTCTGATACCAGCGCACGATGAATGCGCGCGATTCCGCTCGCGCCGTGAGCGGCAACCATGGGAGTAGCGATGACCGCGAGCATTTCTGGCAATGCATCAGTAAGTCCGCAGGCTATGAAAGTGGTGCTGCTTGCGGCCGCAACACTTATCCCGCGGCCGGAGAACCGGGAAGTCACCGAGCAAGACGTTTGCCAAGATGGGCTCCTGCCCAGTATCCGCATCCGCGGTGTGATCGTGCCGCTGATCGTCCGCAAGCTCGGCGACGGTCGCTATGAAGTGGTGGCGGGGCATCGTAGATTGTTTTGCGTCAACCTGCTTGGGATTAAGGAAGTCCCATGCGTCGTGCTTGAAGGCGAAGTCAAGGACGCACAGGTCATGGAGTTGTCTCTTTGCGAGAACGAAATCCGCAAGAAACTCTCGCCGGTGGAACTAGCCCAAGACATCACCCGTTGGATCCGGCTCACTGGCTGCACGCAATCGGAAGTGGCGGCAAAGCTCGGGCTGCATCCCGCCACTGTGAGTCGTGCTCTCTCCATCAAGCGCCTGGCTCCCGATCTGCGGTCGCTTGTTGAAAACTTCACCGTGAAGCCGGTCGTAGCCTGTCTCGTGGCCTCCTTAGAGACTTTGGAGCAGCAACGCGAAGTGATGAGACGGGCGGTCGATGAAAGACTGACGCGCGATCAGGTTGCAAGGATCGTCGCTCATTACAAGGACAGCAGAAAAAAGGTCAAAAAACCCAAGGCGCTGAAAGGGAAAATCGACGGAAGAAGTTTCGCACTGGAATTGCGGCCAACCGACAACGCCGAATGCGTGGCTGAATTATTAAGAGGCGTTGCGAGCAAGCTCCTGAAGAATCGAGACGTCCACCCCGAGGGATGGCGCTACCAAGTGTTCAGTAGGAACTAGCAGTTAGCCCGAATTGAAAAATCCCAGATCCTCTGCGTTCGCGGTGCGCCCATAGAGATTCAATGAGGAAATTTACGATGGCGACTTTGCTCTTACTACTGGCGGTCGGACTAGTGCTCGTCGTCGCATTCCGGGGAACGGGACGCCGGCGGCAGGTTGCCAGCGATGTCGTCTGCGACTTTGGCGGCGGCGACGTGCTGCGGCTGCATCATTTGTGTTCGGGCTTGTTCGTCGGCGGCTCGACGGGATCGGGCAAGTCGTATTCGACGGAGCCGATCATCGAGGCATGCATTCGGGCCGGTTGTCCGGTCGCGGGCATCGCCGTCAAACCCGACGAAGCGGAGCGGTATATCCGCATGGCCCGCAACGCCGGGGCGAGCAATCGCCTTCGGCTCGTCGCGCCGGGATCGGGATTCTACGTCAACCTGCTTGGCTACTTGCTTGATTCGCCAGGGGGCAGCCCGCAGAAGGCGGCGCAGTTCTTGTCGCGGCTCAATGAAGTCGCACTTCGCACCGAGGGCGGTGGGGGCAAGGAAGAGGCATTTTGGGCCAACCTCTTCGATCAGGCGATCCTGCAGGGCACGGAACTCTGCCTGCTTGCCGACTGGACCGCCAACATTCCGGATGTTTACGAAGTCATCGTCACCGGCCCCAAGTCGAACAAGGAAGCGGCCTCGGACAAGTTTCTCACGAAACGCGGCTGCGGCGAGAAAATCGCCAAGGCGAACGCGAACCGAAAGCCTGAAAACGAGCGGCGTTTCAAGCGGGTCGTTGATTTTTGGATGTCGGAGTGGCCGTCGCTTGGCATGCGGGCGCGGGGAGCCGCGGTCAGCATGGTCAACGGCTTGCTCTCCAAATTCATGGCGGAGCCGTTCTACGAGGCGTTGTGCACAAACACGACGCTTACACCCGAGCAGATTGAGCGTGAGCGGCTGGTGGTGCTTTTCGCCTACGACATGCTTACCTACGGCTCGCCCGGACGCTTCTTCAATCTCGTCTGGACCTCGCTGATCCAGGACTACTGCCTCCGGCGAGACGCATCCAAGCTCGCGGTTCCGTTTGTTCTCGTCCGCGATGAGGCTGGTTACGCCCTATGTAGTTCGCACGACCTGCAAGTGCAAATCGTCGCGAGATCGCAGAAACTCGCCCATATCTCTCTGGTGCAGGACCTACACGTCTTGCAGGCCGCATTGGGCGGCAGCGAAAAGGCAAAGCACGAAGCAATGGGCTGGATCGCGGCACACGCGAACAAGCTGTTTTTTTCGTGCGGCGATGTCGAGTCGGCGGAGATGTACTCCAAACTCCTCGGCGACCACCGCGTGATGATGTTCGGCGGCTCTTCGGAGGGCGGCCAGCCGCAGGGATTCATCGACGAACTTCTTGGCGTCAAGGGGGGCTTTTCGTGGCACGAACAATGGCAGCCCTGGCTCCGTCCAGCCGATTTTTCCAAGCTCGATACGGCCCAAGCGGTCGCCTATCTTGGCGCCCGGACACTCTCGAATGGTCGTAAGTTCAAGGTCCATGACTTTTGGAGGGGAACATGAACGGTCAACAACAAGACGAACGGCCGGACTTGATCCGGCAGGTGAAGGGGTTTGCAGGACTGTTGCTCTTCATCACGGCGATGATCGCCGGCGTGCATGCCGTGTGGTGGAGAAAACCAGGCAGCATGGGAAAGCGGTACCCGGGCTTCGCCGGCTTCTTGGGCGTGCTCCTCTTTGTGCCGCTGATGATGAGCGTTGCCCCGCCCAATGAGGGCGACTCTGCGCGGTACCTGTGGTGGTACTGGAATGGGAGTTGGGCGCTCTACCTGTTCCACGCCGCGATGAGCCACACGAAGCGGACGGCCGGCGCGCACACGGGTTACATCGGCATGAGCTTCCTCGAAATGTTGCTGCCGCGGATCAGCCGCGATGCCGCGATGTTCTTGGAGGGTTTCCTGTCGTTCATCATCGGCGTGTGCCTGCTGCCGGAGGGCGTGACTCTGGGAGCGGCCGTCATCACCGCCGGCATCATCAACTACATCCATTTTGGCCTGCTCCACACACGGCAGGAGCGGACCGTGGACACGGCCATCAACGCTCGGATCGAAGCGGAGGATTTCTCCGACCGGGTGCGTAATCGTCTAGGCGAATGAAAGGAGCTTGAGTCATGGCGAACGAAAAGAAACCCAAGATCGGCGCTGGACACCTGCAAGCATGGTTGCGGGCCGGCTTGAAGGAGCTGGCGCAAATTCTACCCGCGTTTCCTTCACATGGCGCCCAGCCGGTGGAAGAGCCCGGCCTGGCGGGAAATGTCACCAACCACGAAGTCGTTCGGGGTAAGGAAGGCAAGCCACTTGCGCGGGCAACTTCGCCCGACTGGCTGGAGGAGGCGCGGCAGAGAGCGCGCGAAGAAACGCAGGAGCGGCGGAAGTTCAAGGACCACGGCATTGAGATGTAACGGAAACTCTAACCAAGGAGTGTTGGAAATGAAAACGCACAGGGGAATGTCGAGACTCGACTGGATACTTCTGGTCCTAGCCGCGGCAGGTTCCGTGGCGATCGTGGTGGGCTTGAAGCTGAGTCTGCCGCGCATGCGGCACGGCGATGACGCAGAGTTCGCACAAGCAATCTCGCCGCAGGTGTTGCCGGGGTGGACGAAGGCCAAGCCTCGCATCGCCGAGGCTGAGGCGGAAGACGACCGCGCGTGGCGCGCTCACCTCTCCAAGGTGGACGCGTTCTTCCAATCACGCGACGGCAAAGCACGAGGATTCGCCGAAGAAGTCCTATCGTGGAAAAGCAAATTGAAATACGGCGACAGCAAATTGGGCATCTCAAAAAAACTGAAGGCGACGTGGTGGGAATTACAGACGATCTTCGGCGATGGTCCCACATTCGGCCCTGGGGAGCTCGCTGAGTATTATCTCGATCTCGATCCTCACCAGATCTACCTCGCGGAATGCTTTGAGAGGCACTTCTTCACGCCCGAGGATCTTGTCACTCTGATCGAAGGCTGTGTCGCCGCGTACCTCGCGCAAGCCCAAGAGATAGAGAATCGGCTCCTTGTGAAGCTCGAAGCCGACCTGCGCGAAAGCGGGATCACAGCACCCGACATGCGAAACAATACCAGCTCGTTTCGGCAACACTACGGGGCACTGATCGCACAAACGCTGCCTTCGGTGGTCGGCGGCGATCTCACGATGGACTTCGGGACCACCATTGCATCGATGCCAGTGGAAGCCTTATTGCAGCCCGTGGTCGCAAGAGCGATGTCGACTGTCGCGGTCGAACTTGGATTCTCAACCGCGGCTGCGGGTTCAACGGTCGTGACCCTGGGGGCGGCTGTGGTGGTGTGGTGGGTGTCATCGGAGCTTATCGACTTCGCGCTCAAAGAGGCAGGGTATGACCCGCAAGCCGAAATCGCCGCCAAGGTACGGGAGGCAATGGACAAGGTACGGGTCAGTGTTGGTGAAGCGGTTGGATCGGAATTGAAGAAAATGCACGACGCGCGCTGTCGCGTGCGCCGTGAGGCCTTGCAACAACTCTTTTCAGAAGGAGTGAAACCATGAGTAAGCGGTCAATTCGGATCGTGAGTTTGGCGGCCGTCCTGCTATTCGCAGGGTCGGCGCATGGGCAAGGGCGGGCGGCGCGCAAAAGCGCCAAAGAAGCGGCGGAATACCTGGCCCCCAAATTGGGCCTAACCGCCGCCAAGGAAGGAACGGAGGCGCTGGCGCTTCGGATCGAGCGCTATGCCGCAACGCACGGCGATGACTTCATCCAGGCGGTGCGGCAGGTCGGGCCACGGGCCTTTAGCTTGGTCGATGAAGCGGCCGAGCATGGAGCGAAGGCCACGCGTGTTCTCGCCCGATACGGCGAGAAAGGCGCGGTACACGTCGTAAGCCGGCCACAAAGCCTGTCGCTCTTTATTGAGCATGGCGACGATTGCGCCCGCGTGCTGTGCGAGCATCCCGGCATCGCCGAGCCGTTGATCACCAAAGCGGGTGCTCCTGCCGTAAAGGCGTTCGGAGCGGTCGGGCCACAAAACGGCCGGCGGCTTGCCATGCTCGCCGAGAATGGGGCGCTTGCCAAAGCGGGGCGCGAAGTGGAGTTGCTCGAAGTCGTCGGCAAGTACGGCGACCGCGCCGCCGACTTCATCTGGCGGCACAAGGGAGCGCTCGCGATCGGTGCGACGTTGACGGCATTTCTTGCGAACCCAGAACCATTCCTGGACGGCACGCAGGTGCTGGCGGGCACCATTGCGGAGAATGTCGTCCGACCGATAGCCGAGGCGCCGGGCAAGGTCGCAACCGAAGTCGCCAAGGGAACCAACTGGACTGTTGTGTTCGTGGCGGTGTTGATCGTGGTGACCAGTCTGTTTGTCGGCTGGTATTGGTTGCGTCACCAGTCCAGGCGGCCCACACCGGTGTCCACCGCGGCTTCCACGACGCCGAAAGCTAAACCGAAGACAACGCGAGTTCCAAACTACTCGCGCGACGCAATCCGGCGGATGATCGAACGAAACTAAAGGCTACTAGCGAGGAGTAGAAGCCATGAAAAAACTTTGTTCGGTGATGGTCGCGGCTCTCGTGCTGACGAACGTGGCGGACGCCTAATACGGGCGGTCGCGCGGCGAGAGCGAGGCGGAACGCCGGGCGCGCGAAGAGTTGCAGCGCCAGAAGGAGCGACAAAACGCGCAGCAGGACTTTCAAAAACGTCTGGGCCGCCGCGACAAGGCCATCGAGCGATTCGGCGAACGGTCGCGGCCGTTCATCCGTGAATTCAGCGACCTCGGTGTGACGGCATTGCTCACCGCCGCGAGTGAGCAGATCGGCGAGAGTTTGCTCTCGCTGCATGAATCCGGGGCGCTGGGGGCGATACGTGATCCGCGGGCGGCGCTTGACGCCGCCACGCGCTGCGGCTCGGTGGGCCTGGCGTGGCTTGCCGGTCACCACAAGGAATTGGAGGACGCCCATGCGCTCGCGGCGTTCACCGAGGAGCCGGAGGAATTCGTGCACGGTTTCAAGGACCTACAGAAGTACGCACACGTCAACCGGCTCGAAAAGGAAGATGGAACAAGCGCTCAGCCGGCGTGGCTGCGCCCCATCATTGAACGAGCCAAGCGCGTGCAGTGGCAGGGTTGGCTCCTTATCGGCGCGGTTGCGGCGTGCGTGATTGGCCTGATTCAGCGCCGCCGGCGCACGGCGTGAGCCGCAATAACCGCGTGGTGCCTGACTAGCAGTGGCTGGCTGACCTGTTTGCGGCACTAATCTCTGTTTCTTGAAAGGAATGGATGATGGCAAAACAGCGCACTATTCGCCCGGTGACGAAAAACCTGTACCAGTCGATCACGCTGGACATCTATCCAAACACCCCGGGGATCACGGACTTTGGCATTTCTTCGCCGAAGCATTACGAGGCCTTGTATTACCCAGTGCGGCAAGGCGAGATTTCCTTGGAGCAGCTTGAAGAAGCATTGGGTAACGGGCCGAAATTGACGGAATTAGCGCGGGCGGCACGGTCTAACCCGCACAAGGACATTACCTTCAAGACCCCGTGGGATGACATGATGTTCGTCGCTCGGAAAGTCGGCGAGGCGCCGCAAACTGACAAGCAGAAATCAAACGGTGCCCCAAGACCACCAAGAAAGAAAAAACGGCGGCATCGGCTTGGAATCAAACCGAAGCCAAAGGACCTCAGCGACGTGGTCATTCGCTACCACGGGGAGGACTACAAGGCCGTCATTGGCGCGCTCTACGCGGTCGAGCAAAAGGATGGGAGTTTCAAATTCCCGGACGCACCGGACATTACCTTAGTCGATCCTCACACCGGCGCGATACGGGGACTTGCGGTTCACCTTCCAAGAGTGCCGCTCAAGCCTAATCAGACGCTGGTCTGCGGCGGTAAAGAAGGACTTAGGGCGTTAGAAAACGCTGGAATAGTGAAATTCACCGGGCAATTGATCTACTCACGTGAATATGAAACGACACTTGCGGTGTGCGACGTTCTCTACGCCAGAGACGGAAAAAGGATCGATTGCGAGTGGAACGGCCATACCGAAATCGGCAACGATCAACCTCTTGAAGAGGCACGGCAGCGTGCGAAGCAAGCCGCGAAAAGAACACCGCGCGACAAGGGGATGGGAAAGTAGAAATCATGAGCGAAGTCAAGCACCGTAGAGAGATTGGGAAGTAAGAGACAGTCGTTCGCTCACTTGCGAGGAGACAGTCGTGGATTTCTGTTCGCTACTATTCGCCTTGATCTTAGTTGGCGTGATTGCCAACGTCGTGCACCGGACTTGGCTCATGGTCAAAAGACCAGAGCTTTACATTCAGCTTCGCGAGCAGGAACGCAAAGAAAAGGAGGCGGCAAGGCTCCGACGCCAGCGGTACACAGTGGTCGGAATAAGGCTTGTCCGAAGATTCTTTGCACGGCGGCACCAAGACGAACACGTGGAGCAAGAGAAATGAGCGCCGAACTCATGGAGCGGTTGGACCGGCTCGAATCGTTGCTTACGATTTTGGTCGAGCGGCAGACCGCGAAAGAATACTATACGACCGATGAATTCGCGAGGCTTGTGGGCAAAGCGGACTTCACATGCCGAGAGTGGGCCCGGTTAGGGCGGGTGCGCGCGGAGAAGCGGAAGTCCGGCCGGGGGGCGTTCACGCAATGGGTGATCTCGCATCAAGAACTCCTTCGCTTTCAACGCGAAGGATTGCTCCCTATCCGAAAACCGATTTGATGGCGTTCTGTTTGGTTGATGGATACAAGTGGCGGTATCGCCGCCTTTGCTCGTCGGTTTGATGCCCGACAAAATCATCGATGATCCGCTGATCCACACCGCGGCTCGCCAATGCTGAAATGAAACTATGACGCAAAGCATGGTAGCCGCGAAGCACTTTCCAATTCGATCCCGCAAGCACCCGTTTCAAGTGATCGTGGGCTTCGTCTTTCGTGATCGGCGTGGCCGCGGCCCGTTTCGTCCTGCTTCTTATCACGTGCTTGCGGTGAGCGAATAAGTGGTCGCCGCCGGGATGGACGGCAAGCCAGTCTTTCAACGCTTTCGCGAGCAGGGCGGAGAGCGGCACGCGCCTGCTGGTGACTTTGCCTTTCTGACGTTTCTTCTCGCGGATCAAGACGGTTCCGCTCCCAAAATCCACATCCCTCTTCAGCGTTCGGAGCATTTCAGAGCGGCGGGCTCCGGTGTGGGCGGCGAAGCAAAAGAGCGGGTAGAGCCACGGATGATGTGCATGCTCGCGGACAAATTTCATCAACTCGGAGATTTCCGGCAACTTCAGATACAGGCAATCCCAAAGCGAGGCGTTGGCGCCCGCTGCGACTTGCGATTCGATTTCCTCCCACGTCTGAAACGGCGGCTTCTCGGTCTCTTTCGGATAGCGAAGCCACTTACCGGGAAACTGGCCGGCCGTGAGCTTCATCGGCTGACCCCAATTCCACGCGGCACGAAGGGTCGCGATCTCCTTCTTGACCGTGACCGGCCTTACCTTGTCCTTGGCCCGCGTGTTGACGTAGTCCTGGAGCGTTGCCGGCGAAAGTTCTTGCAGCGGGAATGCTTCACCGAGGCGGCGGCGGAAGTGCGACAGATGCAGCCGGCACGTATCGAGAGAATTTTGTTCGATGGTGCCATTGGCGTGGGTGGCAAGATACCGATCCGCCATTCCACCAAGCGTGACCGGGTTGCGTTGCACGGGCTCGCCATCGGCGGCTTGCGGGATGTGGCCGTCATGGGCCAGGAAGCCGACGATGTCGGCGTTCGGCGGGACATTGATGAGCCGCTGCTTGATACGAAGCAACAAGTAATCGACTTGCTTCGCCTTCGCCTCGGCCTCGTCTGGCGAGACCTTGCCTAAGGTGAAGGTGAATTGCTTGCCGTGGTGGCGGAACAAAATCCGGTAACTGCCGTTTCGCTCTTGCAGTGCGGCCATGAATGGGCCTCCCTGCGTGTCGTCAACGTCACCGCAATGCCGTTACCAGAATGTTACCAGACGGGTGTTGAACCGCCAAGCGTTCGTTGGCGGCGTTGCACGTAAGTGACTATTCTTAAAGGAGTGCCGAAGAGAGGACTCGAACCTCCACACCCTTAACGGGTACCAGGTCCTGAACCTGAAAACGGCACATTAAGATAGCATCGAACTTGCGTCGTGTTTGCGTTGCTAGCTATGTCCCAACAACCAGTTGGGACGATCGCTGCATTTCATTTGAGTTGTACGCGCGTGGCCGTTGGATGGCCAACTCTGTCCCCAATTTGTCCCCAAAATCAAAAGCCTCATGAACTCCCGCGAGTTGCAATCCGAAACGCCATACGAAATAATGAACTGCCATCTCGTGTACCTAAAACGAAGGAGCGAGCGTCGCTTGAACCCCCTTGTCCGCCACATGCTTCTGTGCGACGCAGTGCGTGTTGACACTGATAACCCTAGGTGCACGCACGTTGAATGCCTCATGAGTAACATCCGATCTGTTGAAAACCCACCTTTTCCGCTCACGCGCGAGGCGTTCGCTGTGTACGTTCTTCTCACGGAGTGTCGCGGCCAGGGAAGGTGTCAGATTCGTGTGGTATCCGTCGAGAATGATATGGAAGGTACAAGGCGGGAAGAGGTTTTTGCCGGGAGGGAACGGCAGGTTACTTTCCAGCAAACTGGAGTATCTCCAGCCGACGTGGTTGGCTTGATTTTCAATATCAAAGGGTGTCGATTTCCGCGGCCTGGCATGTACTCGGTCCAGTTCTGGTACAATTCAATTGTGTTGGCAGAATCTCCCCTCCTACTTCGGTGAGGCGCCATGGAGGAGAAATCAAGTCGAAATGAGGGTGTTCGGATCATTGGCACATTCACTGAATGCGCCGAAGCTGAGCCCGAAGACTCGCGTGTTGAGAGGGGGGTGGCCCGGGGGCCTGCAGCGTCAACAAAACGACCAAAGTTCGTTTCAACTCAGGCGATCCTTTCCGCAAGCCTGGTGATGTCGCTATTGGTTTCGGTGTTTCTAGTTTGGGACCGAACACGCCCGGTTCATCCGGGTAATAAAGCTCCCACGCCTGGCAGTTTGTTCGAGAACCTTTCGGCAGGCGACCAAAAACGGCTTTCCGGAGCTGCTACAGCAGACGTAGTTCAGATCGCATCGCAGTGCGAAAATGAACAGATTCGCAGATTAGCACACGTTTTTCATGATGAACCGGACACTTTGCTAAAAATCGTAAGAGAGGTAATCTTGTGGCGACACGCACCGTGATACTCGTCGTGGCCCTCATCACATTTTCCGTGTCGAGGGCTGAAACTCCGCCTCCAGCTTCTCTGCCCGACGAAATGCATGTTTATCGAATCGAGAGCACCGTGGATTTAAACGGCGAGCCGGTCAAAGTTGAATTCACCGGGTTTAAGATGAAGGAGGAAGTTGGCATATACACCGCTTTGCACGGTGTGGCCGGGAAGAGGAAAATTGTCGCCATCTCGCCCGTTACTAAGGTTGGCCGGTTTGAGTTACGATTGGTCAGCGCGGACGTCAAACGGGACGTTGCCTATTTAGAGCCGACCGACTCCACCTTCACGTTGCCGCGCGGCGGTTTAGCGCAAGGCAAGCGGTCCGCAGACGAACTAAGACCAGCCGAAGAGCTGCGAGTAATTGGGTATCCAGTCGGCATTGATCTAAGGCCTGCGGATACTACACTGAAGCTTCGCAAACCGGCCCTCGCACGACTTACGGAAATCATTGATCCTGACGTCCGCGCGGAGTTGGCCCCCCGCGGCAGTCCAGATACCGCCACTCGAATGTTGAGCTTACAGGGCCATTTCTTGCCGGGACACTCTGGTGCCCCGTTGGTCGATGGTGATGCAGTCGTTGTTGGAATAGGATGCGGCGGACTTCGCGACGGAACCGTCGGTCATGGTTGGGCCGTGCCCTTTCAAGATATTCAGCTGACCGCGGTCGACTCCGATGCTTTGAGAGCTCAGATTGACAGACTAGGTCGGCTACCCCCGGACGGAAAAGTCGGTTTTCTTCTTCTGGATGAGAAAGCACGCGCAGCGGCAAAAAGCGGCCACTATGTCGTGTCCACCGTTCTCGAAAATGACGCTAAGGAACCAGTTATTGCAATACGAAACCGGCCGGGCGACGAGCTCACCAGTAGGACACGGTCCATTATCAAAATCATGGGGGACATTACAAATAATAACGAAGCGGAATTGAGCAAACTAGATCCCTTCAAAGCTCTTGACGAACTCAACCGGGTACAGATTTATTTACCAAGCGGCACTAGGGTCGCCGTCGTAAGCACCGCCGAGACGGCGGGACAACCCGCGAAGGCAAAAGTCAAAGTGGAGAAGCCCGAGATGCCTGCGTTACCGGCTCGCTTAGATAACACCATTCGGAACGCCGCCGATTTACTCTACACCAAGATTCGAGTGCTCGAAGGTAATCAGAAGGGAAATGAATTCTGGGTCCTGACAGCAAATGTACGTCAGCGAGTGGTCTCAAAGCCTTGATTTCACCTCCGAGTCGATTGAAAACTTCTTTGGCCGCTGATGGAGAGCGGCCTGCTGGTCATGTCGGCGGATCGGACTGCGTCATGTAGTGCGGCTCGCCCGCCTCACATGATCGTGTATTCGATTCCTGCAACGGAGTTCAAGATGGCTCAATGCGTCACTTTGCTCTTCGATGGTGATATCGACGAAACGACAGTCTACGAACGGTTATATGACAACAAGAGCGGCTTCAAGCCCGCGGACCAGCAACCCTTGCACTCCGACGCTGCCGTCGCCGTTGCTATCACCGGGCTCGTGGTTTCGACCGCTCAATTGGGTATTCAGATCTGGCGGCTCTGTTCGGAGGCCAAGAACGCCGGGAAACCACTCCTCGTAACAGTGCTCGCGAACGCAGGCGAGAAAACCGAACTCCCCGCGGACAACAAAGACGGACTCGTGAAGGCGCTTGAAATGGCCGTGACCGTTGAAAAGCCCAAATCATGATCGATTACTACAGCCAACTTCGCCAGCCTGCCTACAACTCGAACATGCCTAGCAATTCCGGTAGAGCATCTCGGGCCGGAAGGTTTGACCCGCTATTGAGTCTTGTGCTTTTAGACCCTACTACTGGAGTGCATCTCGACACTCAGAGAGGTGCTTTGCCCTCAGTCGGCTTCGAGGCGGGAGGCTCGAACGTCGTCCGGGCCTATGCGACGTCGCTTCACGAAACAATCCACTGGTGGCAGCACATTGGGAGCACGACAGGTCTACTATCCGGATTGACGACCGCAGCCCAAGCGGCCACATGCATCAAATACATGAGTGATTTGGGTAAAGATGCGCCGAAACCGTTGTTGGGCGCGCTCCAGTCCAGGCGATACCGGCCGTCCCAAGAAGACCACCCAGCCTGGCGTGCTGCTGTGCGCTGGCGCGAGGCCGAGTTGGGCAACGCCTTCCTGATCAACCCTGCCCAGGCATTTGCGAAGGTGAAGAACGATTCATTCTTATACGAGTCGATCGGCCACTCGATTGCGATGCACCATGCGGGCGTGACTTGGTATCTCAGCCAAGTGGTTGACCTGGGTGGAAGTGTGTTCCCCAGCACTGACGCGTGGATGGATCTCTATGAGAAAAGCCACAAGGAGCAGCGCCTGTTATTTGAGCCGAATGAGCTGGCGCTGTTGCCGTTTGGGGCCAAGGATCTTTTTGAAGGGCAGGCCCGACTTTCGGAGCTTCAGTATCACGATCGTGCCGTTGAGTCGCACCCGTTGGCAGAGTTCCGGCAAATGAGACTTCTTGATGGCGTGTATTCCAAGTGCCTTGACTACTTCCTGAAAACCATTGAATCGCCTCCGCCAGAACACATTCAGTCGCCTGAGATTAATCTCTTTCTTTTGCTCTGCGACATCGCAATCAATCCTTCCGCCGGCTACCCACTTGAGATTCCAGAGACGCTTGATTTGGTCCGGGATAATCATCCCGGACTGCGCTTCGCCCGGCTGTGCGTCGTCGCCCGGGACCAAAAGCAGGATCTGTTGAAAACGCTTGCGACTCTCTCTTTGGGGAATTACCAGAAAGGCATCGCAATGCTTGTCGAGCCTTTCGGTTGGCTTCCACCCGATGAGGTAGCGAAGAACGCCCACGAGAGGTACCTACACGCCTCACTCGGCGAGAAACTACTGAACGAACGTTGGAAGGGAGAGTTTGGCTCGCTCGACGTTCCGGCCAAATTCATTTTGTCGGAGCACATGATTTTTTCAGAGTTGAAGGCTGGTTGCCCGCACTTCTTCTGTTGGCCGGGAATTTATTTGACTAGCGACAAGCCCGATGACTCGTCAGAAATCGCGGCTATCAAGGACCTGCTTGATCTCACTTCGCCGCCGTTTCATGCAACGTCCGAACTGTCAGGCGTCGATACTGTAGCGATTCATGGGCTCACCACACCGCAGGCCAAGAACATTGCAGATCGTTACTTTCAGAACCAAGCCACGGTTGACCTGTTCCGGCAGTGGATATCGCACTGGAATGAGAGCCCGACAAACGCGTTCCTCTTTCGGTTTGACTGGAAGCCGATGATCTCTGATACCGAAGTGGCCAACCTCAAGTCGTCGTTCAGGGCAACGTTTGGCCTCGACATCGACACGATTCCGCTGCTCAACTGACATCCGCGTATAGCGCTTCTCAGGCCCGATTCGCCGCTCGTGGTTCCTGATTGTCGCTCATGGGCGCGTTGACTCATCGTTTTTGTCACCGATGGCCCCACTCGTGCTGCACGTGGGTGGCGATCGGCTTCAGGCCCCAACTGAAGATGCGGAGCAGGTCGGAAAAAAATGGAAACCGTGAAATCCATCAGGAAACGTTGCCGTCGCTAGCGGCGGTCCCCTGGACTTCTTGCCAGATGTGTTGGAAGTAGAATTTCAAAGTGACAAGTGCTTCCTTACTGTACGGAATAAGAGTCCCCTCAAAGGCCTTCAGGTCGATATCGAGATTGGCTGGGTCCTCCAGCCCTGGCAGTAAGACCGCAAGATCTCTTTGTCGACCTTCCTTGGGCTTCATACGGAGGAAAACCAAAATAGCCCGAACAGGTTGCCGCACAAAAACAACGCAGTGTTTTCGATTTTCCAGGAAGAACGACGCGGTGTCCTCAGCAGGAACAAGCATTTTTGACTTCCAAATGACCTCATCCGGACACAAGAGTTGGTCCCGCAAGCTCTTGAACTGGCGCTGAAATACAAATTCGTACCCGAAATGACTGAACATTGCCAAAAAGGCCGATTGATAGATGGCAACCTCGACTCGGCGAGGACGGTCGTGATGCCAAGGGAGAAGCAAAAATCTGTGATCATCGTTTGGATGTGGGATTTTTTTTGGATTGAGTTTCGTTGAAAGTGGTCGACTTGGAAAATATATGTGCACAGGCTTTGTGAACCCACCGGCAAGGGCTTGCAAGTTCTTTATTGCGTCGTCGGATGACTGTTCCTTCTTGACATAAAGCGACAGAGATTTCCTATCCGGAGCATAGCCGAACTCCACCCCTACGTCGCCAAAGTTCCCCAAGATTCGCGCAGGAGTAGTGCCCACGCCCGCCATAGCATCTTCGGCACTGAATCGCTTCAAAAGGAATGCTTCAAGTCTGGCACCGGCGCCTCCATTACATTGGTTGCAGGTCAAGGTGCAGAATTTCCCACCCAACTTTTTCGAGATCACATGCGCCAGATCAACGTCTGGATTGTCACCTTCAATCGCGCAGGGGCCGAACGGCGTCAGGCAAATCGGGCACCAGAAAACGTCCTTCTTGCTAGGCTCATAAAGTGAAATGTGGCTATTCCAGAATGTGAACAAACGGAGTCGCTGTTGGTAGCCTTTTGTGTCCAAAGGAACGCTCTCCCTGTCATGGTTTCTTGAAACATTATCCATACGAAGAGGATAGCCTTAAAGGCTAGTAGGTTCGCTACGACTACCTGCCGTGTCGATTATCACCCTCATGGTCCTTGCTATTCCAAGCAGCGTTCCGCTGAAAGCGCTCTTCATCGGTAACAGCTTCACTGCCCGCAACGAACTCCCCGGCCTGATAGCGCAACTGGCGGCGGCGCGGGGCAAGAGCCTCCAGCATCGTCTGATTAGCGCCGGTGGCGCGTCACTTCGCACTCACTGGAACGCGGGCCATGCGCCGAAGGCGATCGCGGACGGCCACTACGACTATGTGGTGCTCCAGGAGCAAAGCACATTGCCGGTCAAGAACGCCAAGCGAATGTACGAGAACGTCCGGCTCTTCGCCGAGGCGATCCAAGTCGCGGGGGCCAAAACGGTCCTCTACATGACATGGGCACGACGGCACGCGCCGGAATCGCAGCAGGCTATCACCGACGCATACAACAGCATCGGGCGGGAGGTAGGCGCAACGGTCGTTCCGGTCGGCGCAGCCTGGCAGCGCTTTCTCCGCAAACACGCCCAACCGGTCTTGCACGACCGTGACCAGAGTCATCCTGCACTGGCGGGGTCATATCTGGCCGCCTGCGTCTTCCTCGCCGTGTTGTTCAAGGAAAGTCCCGTCGGGATTGCCGCCGAAGTCGCCGGTTTGAATGAGGAAGACTTGATCCGGTTGCAGAAGACCGCGTGGCAGGAATGCAAATCAATCCTGCAGAGCAGAAAGTAATGCTCACACCGCCAGCGTTCATGTGAGATATCCGTTTGTTCGTAGCCACGGTTCAAGCGACTGTTCGACGATCTCTTGTTGAGCAAAGAGTTCTTCACCGGCAAGCTGGCGCTCAAGGGAAGCACGCTTGAGAGCACCCGCAACCTCAGGACGAAGTCGCACCGTCACTGGGATCAAACCGACGGGATTTACGCCAGCAGTTTTCGTGCGTCGTCGTGTGCGAGGTCGGTCTTGCGGTACGGACTTCACTGAATCGGACTCGGGCTCGGCCACAGGTGTGAGTTCCCGCGGTTCCGGAAACTGAGGCCTCTTATCCTGTTTGACAAACATGCGGACTTCGTCGGGGTCTGTATTCGGAATCGCATTGATTCCGGATAAAAGTGGTCTGCGGTCGGTCATTGTCCGTTCTCCCTCAAAGTACTTATTATGTTGAGCGATGGTCATTCATCCGCGATTGTCCCCTTCCCTTTCGAATTGAAGTAACTTTGCTAGCGACTGCTTCGGGAAGAAGTTCGCGAAAGAGAGCATCGATTTCTTCGGCAGCATCACGGGCGGCATATCCCATGTTCCAGACAAACGTAGCCTGGCCGGGCGCGTCGGCGTACGACTGGCGTAGTGTCACGGCCGTGGTTGCAAGCGAGAGGTCAAGCGACCTCGCTGCCTCGCGCATGTCTTTGGTCAGCCGATAGTCTTTTCCCACCATGCTCAGGACGGCAACTGCATCTGGCGGTCCTTTTCGTATTGCCTGAGCTTGGCGGACAAACGCCGTATTTTTAGCAAGCGCTCGCACCTCAAACATGCTTGCCTTGCACGGAATCACCGCAAGATCGGCCCACATAAGAAGCGCCCGACTGGTGTCGGTCTGGCTTCCGGGTCCATCGGCAACGACAAAAGCGGATTCCTTTCCGAGTTCCGGAAGCTCATCAAGCACCTCGTCGGCAGTTTGAAGCCGGACAACGCGGAGTTCGGGCAACGCCTCGCGCAGCCATTCGGATGACGATTGCTGAGTGTCGCAATCGGCAAAAATGACTTGGTGGCCGTGGCTCACTAGCCAACCCGCAAGGCTGCCGGCGATAGTCGATTTCCCGACCCCGCCTTTCTGGTTCACTAGCGCAATGATCATGACCGGAAAGTTACGTCACATGCCGGAAAACCGGCAAGCAGTTTTTTCTGCCGGCTGCGTAGACCGGCATACTGCCTACTGTCCAGCCGGCTGGATAGACGGTTGACGGCGCATGCAACAATCAACCTTCCTGGCGGGGACGCCGCGCGCATGACTTGTCGGCTGACTTACCGCGCGGCAGTTCGTCACCGCCCGAGGCCGAACGGAATCAGGGAAAGGCTGCAAGCCAGCAAGCTTGCTTGCTGACTGACCAGTCAGCCGAGAGACAAATCATGGTTGCAGGAAGTGGGAAGTGATGCGACTCTGGTTCAAGCGACTTAAACATGACAACATTGGTGCGGCACTGAAGCCATGGTTGAGCACGACGATGCTATCGGGAAGGAACTTAAGAAGCTCCCGCCAGGATACCGGGAAATGAAACACTTTTTACCGGGAAACGACACACCGACTTACCGGGAAACGACACACGTTTCAGCGGGTAGACACCGGGAAATGAAACACTTTTCGCGAGGGCAAGCTCTCGGATTCATTCACGAATTCATGGACCGTACTTTGTAATGAGTACTTGTACAAACTCAACAACAACGCCGGTTGACCTTGAGGAGAAAGAAGAAGGGGAAAAACTCCTCCATTGCGCTGCTGGGAAACTCAAAAGGGAGGACTACTCGGCTGGCAGGGACGAAATGAACCTTGCCGAATTCCCGCTTACGCCGGTGACGGATCGGTTCCTGGATGGGCGCAAGACGGTCGTGTTCACAGACGAGGTCTGGGACCGGGAGCGAAAAGAAATGGTCAAGCGGCAACTGGCGATTTCCGGAAGCGACCGTTATGGGTTACCGACGGCTAAAGATGAAGACGTGCTGCTGGCGTGCATTCAAGTATCACACCTAATGGGCTTCCGTGTGCGTGAGGTCCATTTCAGCAGGTATGAACTGCTCAAGCTCTTGCGTTGGCCCGATGAAGGCAAGTATTACCGCCGAGTGACCTCGTCCCTTCGCCGTTGGAAGGGTGTCACGGTTTACTCGGACCGGGCGTTTTACGACCATGCCCGGAAAAGCTGGGTCAACCGCGACTTCGGCATTTTCGACAACCTCTACGTCTACGAACGCGAGGATTCTGAGCGCGTCCACTCGCCGGCAAGCTCTTGGTTTGTCTGGAACGAAGTGCTTTTTAACAGCTTTCAGGCCGGCTATCTCAAACGCCTCGATTGGGACCTGTATTGTCGGCTTTCGGACCCCGTGGCCAAACGTCTTTACCGCCTGCTTGACAAGCGGTTCTATCACGGAGACGAAGTGGTGTTCGACCTCGACGACCTTGCGTTGCGGAAGGTGCGGGTAAGCGAGCACTACAACACCGCGCAAATTAAGCGTGCATTAACAGCGGGAATCAGAGAGCTGGAAAAGCTCTGGGAACTTCGCTCGCTATCCGCGGAGCGTCGCTATCGCAAACTCAGTCGCGGAAAATGGGAAGTTGTCTTTCAGCGGAAGCGGCCGGGACGGAAAGCAGCGGTTGAAGATCGCGTGAAGGAAACCAAAGCGGCGGACCTCGAAGTCGAGCTTGCACGCCGCGGTATCGGGCCTGTGGTCGCCGAGGATTTGGTTGCCGCTCACGCACCCGAGCAAATTCAGACCATGTTGGAATTATTCGATTGGTATCGTACGAACGGTCGGGAAAGGGGACCGGGATTTCTCGTCGATAGCATCAAGAATCCGCACAAGTACCGGATGCCGCCGGGATTCGTGAGTTCCCAACAGCGAACGGAACGCAAGCAGGCCTCAAATTCCCGTAAACCGCCCGTACAGGAATTTTCTCGCGCGCGGACGCTGACCGCCGGCGTGAAACGGCGTCGCGTCTGGAGCCGTTCTCGGGCTTTTGGGACACTTTAGATGACCAAGAGAAAAAAGCGTTCGAAGCCGCGTCGTTGGGGACAGCGGACCCCACGAAGCGAAGCGCGTATCTCCGCGCGAAAACGTCCGGAGGAAAACTCTTGGAAATCTATCGGCAAATGCTTCTGCTGGATCACTTTGAACGAAACGCCGTAGCACATAAGCCGTGACGGAACGGCTCGCCTTGTTAGGCAGCGGCGCGCTGTGTGGAACGAGTCATCATCGCTTGATAAAGCTCGACCGTGGCGCGTACGTCGGCCATGGCATCGTGGGCCTCCTCCGGGCGCAGGCGCACGCCGAAGTATTGGCAAAGTGTGGCCAGCTTGAAATCCGCCGGCGGCGTGAGGGATTTGTCTTCGTGGAATAACCACACGGCGCGTTGCATGGTGCAAAGCACTCGAAAGTGTCCCGGGAAGAACATCCCAAGTCGTTCGAACCAAGCTTGCAAAAATGGCCCATCGAAGCTCGCGTTGTGCGCCACCAACTGGGCGACTTGATACGTGCGTTTCCGTCCGGACACGACGTCGATCGTTGCATGGCGTCTCAGAAAGTCGGTGAATTGTCGGGCCACGATGGAAGCGGGCAGCGATTCACGTTTCCAGCGTTCAGGGCAGTAATGATTCTTGTTCAGAGATTGCGGATCGGCAAAGCGTTTGTTGAACCGAATCTTGGCTTCAAACGATTCCAGGTTTGTCAGGCGGCTCGTTACCGCGACCGCCGCGATCTGGATGATCGGCCGCCAGGTCTCCAGTCCCGCGGACTCAATGTCCACGAACACTAATCGTTCATCGCTCATTCCCGACCGTTTAGCACGGTTTCAGTCGAAATGCAAAATGTCGCGGGACTCCGGGAGAATTTGCATTAGCGCCCTTGAGGTTCCTGACGGGTACGGTATTGAGACAGATGTCAGCGGGAATCGGATGCCCGCTGGCGGCTGTTGTTCATGTCCAACGCGTTGCTCGGAAAACCGATGGAAGTTCATCGGTTAAAGGGTGACAAGCAAGACGGACTTCGGCAAGCGATCGCATCCGGTAAACTCGACCTCACCAGTCGAGCTAAGGGGACGAACTCACCATTCGTCGCGTGGTCGGCCCGTAGAGCATGGTACTGCGAGAGTAGTTCGCCATGCTCGACGGAGGCTTCGTCAAGTAATCCGATCCGCACGGCTGGCCTCGTATGTCAGACGTTGTGGAGCGAGTAATCTGACGATTCTATCCGATGGCGCACGCGTCCCTGCACAGGAGCGGGGGCGATGCGGACATACCTTGGCAGTTTTAGCCAAGGCCGTCATCTTTCAAAGCAGGTGAGGTGACACTGCGGTGTCACGTAATCCTGCGCAGGGGGTTCGCGCCCTTTGGGTGCGTTCAACCTGCCCGGCGTGGGGAGCTTCCGAGCAGGCAACTGCCGGGACCGGACCTGACCCGTCCGGGGACCATCGGCAAACCCGATGGCCGCGAATAGCTCAACCACGATAGGCCCGCAAGGGCTTGCCGGTGAGTCTTGCGGAAGACGATGCCGAACTGCGAACGGTTCCAACCGATGGGTACGGGGGTGCTTCTACGTTCGGCCCCCAGAAATCTGCGGCAATCGCCGCGGGAAACTATGCCGAGTCGGGAGACTTGGACATACGGCTTGGACCTCTCCCGGTGAACGGGATAGCGACGTGATCCGCAAGATGAAGGAGATGACTAACGCAGGAACCTCTGCGGCTGCCGGAGTGGTGTCCGGTGCCTGGATTAGTCGTCCAGGTGATTCAAACGCCGTAGAGGGGGAGTGTGGCCCAAGTAGAAGCCGGTCGGGAGACCGGGCGATGTTGCGGCAAGGCAGTCGTAACTCGTTTGCGCGCTCCGGGTGGTGCTGGAGCGTTAGTGCCATGCTGTGTATGGCGACCGGCGCTTGTGCGACCCCACGTAAGGGTCTAAAGCGCGGCGCATGCCGGCGCGGTGCATTCGCAACAACGAAAGGGCTGACGGGCAGTATGTACTTGTCGATGTGACGTACCGCCGGACGGTTCAGGGAATCGTCCGGCGGTCCTTGGAAAGGCGCAAGCGGCTACTCAAGAGTTGCTCGGGAGGGCTTTTCTTTTGTGGCGGCGGATCGACGGCGGTACCTCGTCGTGTGCTCATACACGTAGAGGCCGTCGGAGGTTTTGTTTGGTGACAGGTAGTATGGATTGGCGGGGCGCAACTTAAGAATGTAGCGCCCCGCCGCTGTCGCCGCCGGCACGCACCAGATTGCGGTCCTCGTAAGCGAGGATGGCATGGATGCCGCAATCGGCCGTTGCCGAGCCATTTGTGTTCTTCCAAAGGAAACGGCTTTCCATGGAGCTTGTGCCGTTGAACGAGCTCCTTTTCTCTGTATCGGAGGCTCATGCAGTATCGGGCCGAAGCGACCAGCGTCGAGGGATTCGTTCAGCAAATCGCCTGCTGCTACCTGAGGCACGGCTACTGGTTCTATGTGAGCGGGACAATTCCGGCCCACAAAGACGCGCGGGTTGTGGACGACAAGCTTATCGCAAAATACGGCATCGCGGTGTCGGAATCGACCCGCGCCCGGCGGAAACGAGCTGGGCAGTCGAAACTTCAGTATCTCCGACACGACCGTTTCTTCGTGTTAATGGCGACGAAGGGGAATCATCGTTTTTTTGACGAAGAAGGCAACCGAATCCGCGACATCCGCCGCGTTCCCGTGCGTTATGGTGGTTACTCCATCAGCTTTCGGCGCGGTGGGCGAACTCGATCTGGAGAGCGGGACACGCAATGGCACGCCCACGTGGAGATTGAGCGGGAGCGCTATCTTGATCTTAGAGCTCGCTTCGTGTCATCGGCAGCGCATCGCTCGATGGAGAATTTGGTTTTGGACTTGTACGAGCTTCCGTTTGAGCCATACGCGCCGATTCGTCGGCAGTTGTTGAAGATTCTTCGTGATGTGAATGATGCTCGGAGACACGCCGCTTGCGCGGAGGTCCCGGTCGCAGTGTTACCGCTTCGTCGGCGCGTAGTAAGGCCGTTTGTGATACCGGGATAGCTTTTGAAAGCGAACCGGATTACGTGAAATCGTGATCCTCAGACCGCGGCGTGCCGCTTCAGTGCGACGGGCCAAGCCCGTGCCAGCGACGCCAGAGTCGTCTTGTCGTTCTCGGGGGTTCGCCCATTTTCGGTGATTCACGATTATCTTCGTCCACCCATGGATGGTAATCTTTCGCCCCACGAATCAATTCCTCCGCCTCCTTCAGGAACGCCTTGGCATCGTCGGACGGTTCGCCCTTTTTCATCGTCTCACGGAGTTTGGCGAGCAGGGCTTTGGCTTGGTCGTGGTTGCCGAGTTGGTGGTGCGTCATGGCAAGGAAGGCGAGGTCTTCGGGAATGGAGCGGCCGGCTTTGAACGCATGCGTGAAGTCGGAGATCGTGAGCGTAACGAACGCGGCGGGGTATTTCTCGCAGCGGTACTGGGCGATGCCGAGGGTATTTAGGTAGTCTGTGGCGTCGTAATCGAATGAGTCCGAAATAGGCAGCGACTGTGTCAGCCTGAGACTCAATTGGTGTTGTTCAGGCATCGACATGCGGCTTCGGGCGTAGCGTGTCGCCAACGTGTGTCGCTGATTGGGAGTTCCTTGTTTGGGATACTTTGCGGCAATCGACACTGCCTCTTCGCGCTCGGCTTCGGAAAAATACTGTTCAGCGCGCAGCGCGAAATCAGTTCGTCCCTTAAGAAGGTCTCCAGCCAAGTTTGATGTACCCGGTTGACGTTGCGATCAGGCGGTGCCTCATCCGTTGAACATGCAGCGCTCCAAACATGATGGAAAAACCCCGATGTGACAATGAATTGTCCGTCTCTGCTAAATGCCACGTCGTTCAAACTACCGTCCTCGCCAATGAGTAATAACTCTGAGCCTGACGAAACATTCCAAAGGCGTACCGTGCCGTCGTATGACGCCGTTGCTAGGCGTTTTCCATCAGGGCTGAAATCGAGGGCGATAATCGGATAGGCATGTCCTTTCATTGACGCGAGGAGTTTTCCGGTGTGGAAATCAAAAACCTGGCAAACCAAATCAGTCGCAATCGCGATATAAGCACCATCGGCACTGAAGCAAAGCACATCGGCACTATCCTCCAAAGCACACACCTGATGAGAAGGGTTTCCGGTGATTGCTTCAAAAGCGGTAACCGATCTGTTCGTGCCGCCAACTACGAGATGCTTTCCGTCCGGAGTGTATGCGATGCAATTTACTTTGAAGTCATGCATGGCAATTTCGCGAGCAAGCTTTCCGGATGACATGTCCCAAACCCGAATATTCGAACCCCAACGTTTCGCGGCGGCCAGAAACCGACAGTCGGGACTGAATGATAAGTAGTCCGCCTCATCACCGTCACATTTGAGATGCCAAAGTTGTTCGCCAGTTTTCGCCTTTACGATGCGAACTGAGTCGTTAAGAGCTAAAGCGACCCGCTCTCCATCCGCCGCGACGACATGCCGATTGACGGCCCCGTATTCGTGCTCCCATTCCGCGACGATACATGCGGTTAATGCGTCGCGGATCTGACACATATTCGCGTTTGGAAATCCGACGGACCAGAAGCCAAAACGTGTCCGAGTTAGTCTTGAACTTTCGTCCGAAAAGTCGAATTGCAAAGGGCCTTGCGTATTACATACGTCCCAGACCCGTACGGTCCCATCATAATGGGTTGTAGCAAGTCGCCTGTTATCAGGGCTGATGGCGACATCGAATAGTGGGCTTCCGAGGCGAATATCGCCCAACGATCGACCGGTTACGACGTCCCAAAGCTGAAGCATACTGTAGTCTCGAGATATTTGTACCAGCAGCGCACCGTTCCGCCCTAATGCCAAGTTGGCCCTCCGACCCCCATGAAATCTCCGGCCAAGTGCAAACCCCGTTGCATAGGCTGTTTCATAAGGCGATGCTTTTTTCGGTGTGCGCATGGTCGTTATCTCGTTCCAGCGGATGGTTTCAAGGATCTTGGCCGTGTCCTCGACGGCGCAGGCCATGCGGCCATCCGAGCTAAACGTAATGGACTCGTGAAAATCCCCTTCGTGCACTACAGTGCTATTTCCGCTCGCAATATCCCATTTGCGTACCTGGTCTCCAAATGCAGCGAGTATTGACATCCCGCCTTCCAGCATTGCGATTGAGATAATACTCCGGTGCCGCGATGATTCTTGGTCCAATGTGGCAAAGGGGAGGCCCGTGTCAACATCCCAGACGCCAATCGCTGATTGCTGTATTTTTTCGTTATTTACGGCCGAGGCGGTAGCCGACTTTCCAGCAACCAGGTGACTGTTTCTTCCAAAACAGACGAACCACGTCTTGAAATCTCGGTGTGGAGTATCCCATTTGATAGTCTTGGCGATTTGGCCAGACTGAATGTGCCAAATGCGCAGGGTGTCATCGTCGGATGCCGTCGCTAATTTCTTTCCATCCGGACTAATTGCCAGCGCGTGGACAGCGGCTTTCGGCCCAATGAGACTTTTTAGCTCGCGACGGGTCGCCAAATCCCAGATGCGCACTGAACCATCTGTGGATCCGCTTGCAAGGAACCTACCGTCGTTTGTAAAAGCAACGCCCGTCGACCAACCAGTGTGTCCTCTAAGCACCATAAGTTCAGAATTGCTGCGCCGTTTCCAGTAACACCACTCGACGCCGCGCAAATCGTTCGTATGGGAATTAGGGACATGGGCGTCGAGTAGTTCGTCTACGCGGACGAGTTGATTGTCTTCCCACGCTTTTTGAATGAGTCGCATATCTGAGATGTACCGTTGTTCATTTGCTTTCTTTAGGGCTGCATCGAGCTCATCGGCGCGTTTTCCCTCTTCCTGACGCGCCTGGTCTAGCTCATGCGCCCGCTCTTGCTCGGCAAACGCGAAGTAGCCAACGCCGATAATGCCCACGGTTAGAGTCAAGATTACCGCCCCCGCCAATCCCGCCACGACCTTATTCCGCCGGACCCACTTCCTTGCCTTCTCTCCCCGCCCCACCGGCCGTGCCAGAATCGGCTCGCCGTTCAGAAACCGCCGCAGATCGGCGGCGAACTCCGCCGCGATGGCGTAACGGCGGCCCGGAGACTTCGCCATCGCCTTCAAACAGGTCGTTTCCAAGTCGCGGGGAATGCGGTCATTTAAGGTGCGTGGCGGGCGCGGCTCGTCGTGTAGAACCTGGTGCAATAGCATCCGCGAGTTGCCGCGAAAGGGCAGTTCGCCGGTTAGCAGTTCGTACAGCACGACGCCGAGGCTGTAGACGTCGCTTTTTGCATCGACGTGTTGTTGATCGCCAGCTGCTTGTTCCGGGGCCATGTATGCCGGCGTGCCCAAGACTTGGCCTTCGAGTGTGACCGTGATCTCGCCCTCGTCACGGCGGGCCAGGCCGAAGTCGGTGATGAGCGGTACTTGATCCGGCGTGCTTAACGCGAGGGTGGCCGGCTCGTTGCCGTCCGCGCCGTTCTGAGGACGGCGGCTAAACGAAATGAGGATGTTGCTCGGTTTCACATCCCGATGAATGATGCGGCGTTCGTGGGCGTAGTGCAGGGCGTCGGCGACTTTGGCAACTAACGCGGCGCTTTCGCGGAAGGTCGGCCGGCTGCCCGTGATCAGGTCGGCCAGCGTCAAGCCTTCGACATAGTCGCTCACTAAATACGGCAAGCCGTTTTCCCGGCCGATCTCGTGGACTTTGACGATGGATGGGTGGCTGAGTTGAGCGGCACTGCGTGCTTCGCGGAGAAATCGTTCTTCCTCCTGCGGCGTGCCGAATGTGCCGGCGCGGGGCACTTTCAAGGCGACGATTCGATCGAGTTCCGGATCGCGGGCCTTGTACACGTTGCCGAAGGTGCCGCTGCCCAAAATCTCCAGGATTTCGAACTTCCCGATTTTCCCCGGCAACGGCGAAGGCCGATGTGAGGTTGTGGCATTAATGTCAACGTGGAACGAACTGCCGCAACTCGCGCAGGTGACTTCGCCGGGCTGCGGTTCGACGATTTGGATGGCGTTGCCGCAGTGGGGGCAGCGAAGGTGCCGAGCGCGTTCCAGCGGTGTCGCGGCGACGCCTCTGCGACCGGCACGGGTGAGCTTGAGCATCATGTCAACGAGCGCTAGCCGCGGCGCCAGCACGTCGGCGATGTCCGGATGGGCGCTCGACGAGCGCCTCGCGGTCCACGGCGTGTCCGGCCTGCAACTGGTCGAGGTAGTGTTCGGCCAGGGCTTCGGCCCGCCGTTCCGCATCCCGCGCGGAAGCTTCGATTGAGGAAGGCTCGCTCATTTGTGATCTTCCCAAACGCGGTAACTCTCTATTCGCCTAGCTCACGCTCCAGCTCTCGCATCGCCGCATGGTAGCGCTCGCGCACTTGATCCGGACGAAGCCCCAACTTCGCGGCAATTCGGCGGAGTGAAAGACCATCGAAGAAACGGAGCGAAACGATCGTCCGGTCGAGGTCTTCGGGCAATGACGATAGCGCGGCCCGGACCCGGTGCGCCTGTTCGTCCGCCTCGACGAACTGACTCGGAGTGGCATCGTTCGCTCTTAGCTTGTCGTTGCCCATGTTTCCGTTAGAACTGTTTTCGTCCAGCCGTTGCACGGGACGCGGCGGCTGGCGACGTTGCGTGTTCTGATCTCGCACCATGTTCAAACCGAGGCGGCGGACGATTTGCGCCATCCAGTCGAAAAACCGCGCTATGGCCTGATCGTCGCCGTTCCCGCCGCGAAACTGGCCAAGGTTTTGCCAGACTCGCAACCACGCTGCCTGAACCAAGTCGGCCGTGCTTTGCGCCGAGGAGCTCATGTTAACCCGGCCGTGGGCCACCCGCTCCAGCCAGGGGCGAATGAGTTCCAGAAGCCGGCGAAGGGCGTCCTCATCGCCGGCCTGGGCGCGTCGGATCAAGTCGTGGAAGCCATCGGGTTGCATGTCCCTAATGATAACGACACGAAAAACCGCGGGCTGGAAGAAAAAAAATTGCGAAAGGGAAATTCCTGCGTAGGCAATTGAGAAATTATGGGTCCGCAAGCGGCCGGTAGTGGCTAACCCGCCATCGGCAAACCGCACAGCAGCCACGAAAGCGTCACTTGGTCCGCCGCATCCAACGGCAGCCCCAATCGATGCCGGCCGAAGAGTCGCGCCCAGCGATGGCGACCGATCGGTGGAAGATACGTTCCGGCGATGTCAGCTTTGCGGAGGGCGGCTTCGAGGATTTGTCGCTCCGACTTGTCCTCTTTGGCATCGTTGAGGGCATCACGGCCGAGGCGGCGGCATTCGGATTTGACCCAGCCGGTGCCGCCGAGTTGCCACGCCTTCGCAAAATTCGTCTCCGCCTTGTCCCACTCGCCGAGCACCGTGAACAGCCGGCCCCGGGCCACGAACGGATGCGGATCATTCGGCCGATCCCGGCAATCGAAATTGGCGGCGAACAGCGCGGCATGTCGGTGCTTCTGCTTGACGCTCTCTTCGTCGTCCTTCAGGTGCCAGGCGAGCAGGTCGTCGATGGGGACGGTGAAAACGTCGGGGTATTTCGATCGGAGACTATTCCACCCCGCTAGGACCTCGTCGATCGTTAACGGCACATAGCATCCGCTGACATGCTTACCGCTAGCTAATAGTTGCGCAGTTAGCACGAGATCGGTCTCGCTAGAAAACTGCGGAGCAATGCTCCACTGCGTGACCTGGATTGGCTTCATCTCAAAGGTCCATTCAGTAGCGCTTTGTCTGGAAGTGACTTCCATGGAAAGTTCCACGCAATACAGCGATTCGTCAGCGTAATAGAACGCGTAGTGTAGGTCAGCAAGTTCGTGTTTGACAAACTGCTCGCGCCATAGCTTAAGTTGGGGTGATAATCCTCGGTCCTTTGATTGCGACCACAGGCTTATGGTCTCCCAAGTGTGGCCGTCCGATAAGCATACCAATGTCTCCTGTCCTGCTGAGTATGTCCACGGCCCCTTTCGCGAAGCCCTAGGTAACTTCTCGGATGGCGTCAGCTTCATTGCTTTTCTCAATTGCTCTAGCTCGGGCTGGACTTCTCCAAAAGTTGCGTGGTTCGCTAGAAAGTACTCCCAATCGTAACTCGGGTCAAAACGTTCCTTAAGCCGGTAACGCATGAAGTTTGCCAATCGTGACGACAAGATTGGTAGATCTTGCTCTGTCGGGTTGTTCTTGTACGATTCCACAAACCAAAGAAACTCTTTGAAACCGGCATCGTCAGAATCATTAAGTGTTGCCGCCATGTCCTCAGCAGTGGCCTGTACGTACTGCAACAAATTGTCATGAGCGCGCGTCACATCTCGTCGCCGAGTTTCAGCGTCATAAGCAAACCAACCGGTCGAAATTGCCCCGACCAATAACGCGATACCCACCGCCCCCGCCAACCCCGCCACTACCGGCTCGCGTTTCGCCCACCGCCACGTGCGGCCAACGATGCCGATGCGGCGCGCCTGAATCGGTTCGCCGTTCGCGAAGCGTTGCAAATCGTCGGCGAGGGCTTGGGCGGTGGGGTAGCGGTCTTCAGGGCGTTTGGCCATCGCCTTCAGCACGATGGTTTCCAGGTCGCGCGGCACGTGCGGGTCGAGTTGGCGGGGGCGGATCGGTTCGCGGGCTATGATCTGCTTCACCACGTCTTGCGGCGTGGGGCCGTCGAAAGCGGGGCGGCCGGTGAGGAGTTCGTAGAGCGTGGCACCGAGGCTGTAGATGTCGGTGCGGTGATCGAGGGGTTTGGACGCGGCCTCGGCCTGTTCCGGCGACATGTAACGCGGGGTGCCGAGGAGTTGGCCGGTGCGTGTTAGTGACACGTCGTTGTACCGGCGGGCGAGGCCGAAGTCGGTGATCCAGACGACACCCCGGTCGTCGAGCAGGAGGTTGGAAGGTTTGATGTCGCGGTGAATGACGCCGCGCTGGTGGGCGTGTGCGAGGCCGGCGGCGGCTTGGATGCCGATATCGGCGACTTGCTTCATTTTCTTCGAAATCTGCGTTTGATGTTTTTGAAACGCAGATTTCGCGGATTGCGCGGAGGAAGAGATCACTCGGTCGAGGCTCTCGCCATTGATGTACTGCATCGCGTAATACGGCACGCCGCGGGTTTGGCCCACATCAAACACCGGGACGATGTTCGTATGGTGCAACCCGGCTGCAGTCCTGGCTTCGCGGAGGAAGCGTTCGAGCTGCTTGGCGGCTTGCGGGCCGGCCATCGGCAGGATTTTCAAAGCGACCTGCCGGTGCAGCGTCAGGTGCTCGGCCTCGTAGACGATACCCATGCCGCCGCGGGCGATTTCACGCTCGATGCGGTATTGGCCGAAGATCGTGCCCGCCAGCAAAGGTGCCGTGGGTTCTGCGAGGCGGTCATCGACGGTGGCACCGGTCGGGGCGGCGGCGAGGCCTTCGAGGAGCATCAATGCGGGGAACAATTCGCGGATGCGGTCGGCGAGTTCGGGGTGTTGCGTGGCGTAGGATTCGATGTCCGGCGCGTGGCCATTGCGGACTTTCGCGGTGAAGTCTTCGGCCAACTCGCCGAGGATAACGGTGGATTCGGGCATTTGTTCTCCATTCGTTCAGCGATAGTCTGCGTTGGATGCCGTGCCGTAGCTCTATGACTATTACTGCGAAATGTGGCCGGCCGAGACATTTTTTCTACGAACTGGGAAAATTTCCCGTGGGCGCGCACAATACCGCACGAAACGGGCTCCATGTACACAGAGACCTCATTTGCCGCGTCATACATCAACTGTGTGGCTTGCGGCGAGTTCTGGCGGCGATTATCCTGGTGAACCATGAGCTCCGAACCATCTCGCGACGACCGATTCGACGAAATACTCGCGGAATACCTGGAAGGTGAGCGTGCCGGCCAAGCGCCTGACCGCACTGAACTCCTCGCCCGGAATCCAGAATTCGCGGCCGAGCTGGCCGCGTTCTTCGCCGATCATGATCGTCTCAAGCACCTCGCGGGGCCGGCCACGGTCGACCTTCCGGACAATGGTGCCGATCCCGTCCCGGGCGAATACCTGCGTTATTTCGGCGATTACGAGTTGCTGGAGAAAATCGCACACGGTGGCATGGGCGTGGTCTATCGCGCTCGGCAAATCAGCCTGAACCGGACCGTCGCCCTCAAGATGATCCTGGCCGGTCAACTCGCCACCCTGGCCGACGTGCAACGCTTTCGCACGGAAGCCGAAAACGCCGCCGGCTTGGATCACCCCAACATCGTGCCGCTCTACGAAGTCGGCGACCACGACGGCCGGCAATACTACACGATGAAACTGATCGAGGGTGGCGACCTGCGAACCGTACTTAGTCGTCAATCGTCGGTAGTGGGCCGGGAACGGCAACAATGGGCCGCGAACTTGGTCGCCACGGTCGCGCGGGCGGTGCATTACGCGCATCAACGTGGCATTCTCCACCGCGACCTGAAACCGGCGAACATCTTGTTGCAAAAAGTAGCCAGTAGTCAGAAGTCAGCAGCCAGTAGGAAAAGGGAGAATTCTTGGGTTACTGACCACTGTCTACTGATTACTGACTACTCTCCTCATGTCACCGATTTCGGCCTCGCCAAACGTATCCGCACGGGCGAGCCGGTAACGTCAGCGACCGGAGGCACCGCCCAGACTCTCTCTGGCGCAATCGTTGGCACGCCCAACTACATGGCGCCTGAGCAAGCGTCGCCTGGAGCTGACCCACTCACCGTAGCTGCCGACATATACGGCCTTGGCGCCATTCTTTACGAACTTCTCACGGGTCGGCCACCGTTCTCTGGCGCGGACGCTCTCGAAGTACTCCGAAAAGTAAACGACGAAGAACCCCGCCGCCCGCAGTCGCTTAATCCCAACATCGACGCCGATCTGCAGACGATCTGCATGAAGTGCCTGCGGAAGGAGCCGGGCAAACGCTATGCGTCGGCGGAGGCGCTGGCGGAGGACCTGGAACGCTGGATGAAAGGCGAGCCGATCCAGGCGCGGCCGGTTAGGCAGTTGGAACGGGCGGTGAAGTGGGTGCGGCGGAACAAGGTAGTGGCGGGGTTAGGGGCGGCGTTAGTAGTCACCTTGATCTGTGGGACCACATTCGCTTGGTACTTCGGCCTCAATGCGGCGCACTGGGCCGCTGAAAATGAAGCAAACTCAGCGCGCGCCCTTGGAAGCGCACGGCGGGCAGAAATGCAGCGTTACATCTACTGCATGCGAATGGTACAGCAGGCATGGAACAATGGCCGAGTCGAACGAATCCACGAACTACTCGAAGCGCAGCGGCCCGAGCATACTAGTGATGACGATCTCCGGGGATTCGAGTGGTACTACTGGAAGAATCAATGTCGTAAGGAGCTGGCGCGGTATGACGGCTCGCACGCTGTGTTCAGTCCGGATGGAGGCCGCGTGCTCATCGGGGGTCGTGATTCGGCAGGACTTTGGGACGTCACAACTGGCGCACAGTTGCTTTCGCTGCAAGGATACAGCGGTGGCACAACGGATGTGGTTTTTAGTGCCGATGGCACCAAGTTGGCCACGGCTTCCACGGGTATGCCGGTAACAATTTGGAGTGCGACAACCGGCAAGAAACAAATGGAACTAATCGCCACCAGTGGATGGGGCCTCGCCTTCAGTCCGGACGGCCGACGACTTGCTGTTGCAGTCTCGAAGGGCGAGTTGTGCCTGTTTGATGTTGAAAATGGTCGGAAGCTGTTCGGACTAGACGCTGACAAGTACTCGAAGGTGAATTTCAGTCCTGACGGGACTCGGATAGCAGGTCCTTCAGGTTCCTCAGCGATAATCAGGACCTCGAATAGCGGTGACAAAATTCTTGAACTGACCGGACATTCAGGAGAACTTCATGATGTCGCATTTAGTCCGGATGGTCGCCGGATTGCGACCGGTTCTGACGACGGAACGGCGCGAGTCTGGGATGGTATCAACGGCCAAGTCCTTTTCACATTAAAGGGCCACACTGGACCCGTATTCTGCATCGCATTTAGCCCAGACGGGCGCCGCCTTGCGAGCGGATCAGCGGATCTGACCGTCCGGATTTGGGACGCTATCACGGGCGAAAACATCAATACATTGAAAGGCTTTGAGGACAATGTCTTGAGCCTATCATTCAGTCCTGCCGGGGATAGACTCGTTGTCGGTTCAGAAGACGAAACTGTGCGCACTTGGGATGTATCTCCCGGTCTAGGACCCATAGTACTTCCTTCAGACCGCTCGCACCGGCTTTTCTACGCTATCATGCCATCAGCATTGAGCCCGAACGGGTCTCGATTCCTGGCAAAACTAGGCAATGCATTCCAATTGGTTGATACGGTTTCAGCAGAGCGGATCCTATCCATTGAGCAGTCTCTCGGTTCTTACGGTGGGTTTGCAATAGGGGGCGGCGGCAAGATTCTTGCTTTTTGGTCAGCCGCATTGCGTTCTATTCACCTATGGGATCTTCCTCGGCGGCAAGAGCGACTTGCCTTCCAACCCAAAGGTCATGACAGAATTTGCAGGATTGCGATTAGCCCTGATGAGAAGTTTGTCGCGTCAGGCACGGAAGATGGCAATATCGGCATTTGGGATGCGGCCGACGGCCACGAAGTTATAGCGCTTCATGGACACAGGGGTACGGTAAGTGTCATCGCCTTTAGCACAGATTCCCAGTTCCTGGCGTCAGGCTCTAGTGACGGCTATGCGCGAATTTGGAATGCATCGACAGGCGAACTCTTGTACGTGCTTGGAGGCGACACCGGCCAGATCACTTCCGTGGCCATTAGCCCTACTGACAATCGCCTTCTGGCGTCAGGATCGAGTGACTCAAACGTGCGGATTTGGAACTTGACCGATGGCAGGGAGCAGGCGATTCTTTCGGCTCACCGTTACGGGGTTAGCGCCGTCACGTTTAGCCCAGACGGGCGGCGGTTAGCCACAGGCTCAGATGATGACACTGTTCGAGTGTGGGACACCTATACCGGACAGGAGCTGCTTGTGTTCAACCACGGCCGCAAGGTGGCTCATGTCGCATTTTCATCGGACGGCAAGACCTTGTTCAGCGCCTCGTGTGAAGGCAGGATAAGACGATGGGAGACGGAAAGGCCGAGTGTTCACGAACAAGGCCACCGGTTTCTTACATGGTACGTGCGGTCACTTTGGCATGAGACTATGCTCCGAGACCAAGTCATTTTCAGTCTCCAAAACGACAGGTCCTTAAATGACGAGGACCGGACATTCGCCTTGGATCAGGCTGTCTGTCTTTGCGATTTTGAACCTTACGAGCTTAACAATGAGAGCTGGCGTGCCGTGCGGCATCCGAGACGGGGACTGCATGGCTTTGAGCTTGCCCTACGCCAGGCTCAAGCGGCGTGTGAGCAAAAGCCGAATGACGGCACCTACCTCAATACCCTCGGCATCGCCCAGTACCGCTGCGGCCTTTATAAAGAAGCCCTCGAAACGCTCACCAAATCCGACCAGTTCAACGCGAAAGAGAACGGCTCCATCCCGGCAGATCTCGCCTTCCTCGCCATGGCGCACCACCATCTCGGCAACAAGGACGAAGGCAAAAAGCTCCTCGAACGCCTGCGGGAGGCGATGAAGAAAGGCGAGCCATCGGAGGACGCCAGGGCGTTCCTGAAAGAAGCTGAGGAATTGATCGAAGGGCAACAGACCGCAACGGACAGGTGAACCGATAGGGAAAAGCAGAACGTCCGAAGACTCAGTTCACGGAGAATCGGCCTAATGGAACCCGGCGGCGACAATGCCTCCTTCGAACGCTTCCGTGCCTACCTGCACGTTCTGGCGCGCTCGCGGTTGGCCGCTCGCTACCGGGCCAAGCTGGATGCCTCCGACATCGTGCAGCAGACGCTGTTGCAGGCCCACCGTGGCCGCGCTGATTTCCGGGGCGCGACTGACGCTGAGTTGGCGGCTTGGCTGCGGCAGATTCTGGCTCGTAACTTGGCTCACGCTGTGCGCGACCTCGGCAGGGACAAGCGCGACATCGGCCGCGAACGCCCTCTGGAAGCGGAACTCGACGCCTCCTCCGCCCGGCTCGAGAAATGGCTTGTGGCCGAGCAATCCTCGCCAAGCCAACGCGCCATCCGCAACGAGCAAGTCCTCCGAATGTCTGAGGCTCTCTTGTCGTTGCCGGCAGACCAGCAACAGGCGGTATTGCTCCATTATTTCGAGAACTGGACGCTGGCGCAGATCGGCGAGCGACTAGGCCGCAGCGCGGCCGCCGTAGCCGGCCTTTTGCACCGGGGACTGCGGCACCTTCATTCTGAACTACGCGAATCGGAGTCGTCCCATGGACCATGAGCCCGCGCCTGACGAGCGCTTCGACGCGATTCTGGCCAGCTATCTGGAAGCCGAGCGTGCTGGACGGGCACCGGATCGCCACGAGCTTTTGGTACGCCATCCCGAGTTTGCAACCGAGCTGGCCACATTCTTTGCCGACCACGATCGCCTCAAGTTCCTCGCCGAGCCATCCACGGCCGATGATGTCCTGGCGCCGCCCGAATCGAGCACGTCGCATGAACCATCCCCCGGCGAGCGGGTGCGATATTTCGGTGATTATGAGCTGCTGGAGGAAATCGCCCGCGGCGGAATGGGGATTGTCTACAAGGCTCGGCAGGTCAGTCTCAACCGCAGCGTCGCTCTCAAGATGATTCTCAAAGGAACATTCGCGACGCCGCGGGATGTGGCTCGCTTCCGCGGCGAGGCTGAGTCGGCTGCCGTTCTCGATCACCCTAACATCGTGCCGATCTACGAGGTTGGCGAGCACGATGGCCACCAATATTACGCGATGCGACTGATCGATGGCCGCCCGCTCAGTCAGCTCCCGCGCGCCGATGCCCGCACCGAAACCCAACGACTAGCGACCATTGCTCGTGCGGTTCATTACGCGCACCAGCGAGGCGTCTTGCACCGCGATCTGAAGCCGTCCAACATTCTGCAGTCGAGTTCCGATCCAAGAACAGCGGACCAAGCGCCGCTGATCACGGATTTTGGCTTGGCAAAGCGGCTGGGAGCTGACGGCTCGTTGACAGAGTCCGGGCAGATAGTCGGCACTCCGAAATACATGGCCCCGGAGCAGGCGGCCGGTCGGAAGGACCTGACGACCGCCGCAGACATTTACGGCCTGGGCGTAATTCTCTATGAGCGCCTTACTGGACGTACGCCGTTTACGGGTGATGATCCGTTAACAATCTTGCGGCAAGTCCGCGAATCCGAACCGCCGCGGCCGTCGTCGATCACGGCCGGCATCGACCGCGATTTGGAAACCGTGGTGCTGAAGTGCCTGGAGAAGGAACCGGCGAAACGTTATGCGTCGGCGGCGGAGTTGGCGGACGATCTGGACAGCTGGCAGCGCGGCGAGCCGATTCTGGCCCGGCCGGTCGGACAAGCTGAACGGTTTCGGCGGTGGTGTCGGCGGAACCCGACGGTGGCGGGGTTGACGGGTGCGGTGGCGGCGGCGCTGGTGGTGGGGACCGTGGTGTCGACGGGGTTTGCGATAGTCGCGGAGCGAAGACGAGAAAAGGCCGAGGTCGCCGAGCGGGCCGAACGCACGGCACGAGATGAACTCGAAGGCGAGTTTGCCCGAAGCTTCATAACTCCACTAAATCCGGACGGTCATGAAACTGCAATGAATGAACCGGAAACAGAAGCACTCTGGCGATTATCCGCCCACGATCGCTACGACCTTCGCGTGCGGTTCTTGCAAGAGGCGACGCGAGATACTCGCGCCATCCGTCAGCTGGCCGCCAGGGTCGAACCAGCACTCATTGCTGCACTTGGACTGGACTATAATCTTCGCAACCAGGCCGCCCGAATGCTTGCCGAGCGGATTGATGACCCCGAACTAACGTCCTTGGACCGGGCGTACGTTGCGTTAGCCGCAATTGAACTCGATGACTCTGCGGAAGGCCCAACGAAAGATTATGCAAGATACATCGAGAAGAACCTGCTGGCCGAGCCCGCGGTGCAGTACCCCGCTTACTTTCTAACGAATGCCCATACCCATTTGCCGGCTCCACTTGCTGTCCGCTTACTCATTAGCTCGTTAGTAGATCCCAGCCTAAGTCCCTGGGATTTTTCCGCGCGCGTTAAACTACTTTCGCCACGGCTCCAGCCTGTTGAGGCTAGTTTCGCGGCCCAACGCCTTGCTGATCTGCTTGAGCGTGAACCTAATGTCGGCGGGGCTCATTACATAGCTGACGCACTGGACGCGCTTGCATCACATTTGGAACCTACTCGCGCGGCTCATATCGCGGGTGTTGTGGGCAAGAACCTCGCAAAAGCGATTGAACGGGAGAACGACCATAACAGCATTGGCAATCTGGCACAAACAGTGGCGTCGATTGCGGGGCGACTCGATGCAACCGACGCCGCTTACGTCGCGCTTGAAGTTGCGCGTAGGCTTGAAGGAAATCAGTCGAATCACTTGGTAGACGCTCTACAAGCTCTGGCAAGTCGGCTTGACCCGGTGGACGCTGCCGCTATTGGCCGGAAACTTGCCGCGTCACTGAAGCTTGACGTAGACATTGCCAACCGCAACCGATTAGCTGCCGGTATCCAAATCATGGCGCGGCGGATTGAACGAATTGAAGCGAATCGCCTCTGCCTCCCGCTAGCACAGCAATTCGCCGAATTGATCGAGCGAGAAACCAATGGGTACGCGGCTCTCGACTTAGCGAAAGGGTTAGCAGTCCTTGCCGATTCGTTGGAGCCGCTAGATGCTGCGCGGGTTTGCAGCCCTGCGGCCCGTGCGCTCGCTTCGGCTCTTAAACAGCCCCCGCATTCTTCGCCGGCAGAGCCGTTCAGCAAGCCAAAACCAATTGTGATTAATAACCGCGGCTATCTGGCGGAGGGTTTTGTTTTGGTTGCAATTCGCCTCGACCCGGCCGAGGCGGGACAGTTGATTTCTGACGCGATTGTGCGGGAGGAGATTCCACCAATGGCAAAGACCCTGGCTGACGCTCTGGCTTCAATTGGGCGGCGGTTACCGGCGGCCCACGCCGCGCGGCTAGCTAATCCAGCGGCCCACGCGCTTGGCGCCGCCCTGCAAAAGAATCCGGCCCCTGATGCGCGCAGGGACTTGGCACTAGCCTTAGCCGCGGTCGCCGGCTGTCTTGAGCCCGACGACATGGCACGCGTGTGCGCTGAATCCGCAAAGGTGCTCAGTGCGGCCGTACAAGACGAATCAAATGATAGCTACCGACTTAAATTGCTGAGCGGGTTAATGGCAATTGTCCGCCGCTTGAACCCAGTCGAGGCGGTTCAGATTCTCGCTGCCTCTTTTGAACGCGAGAAAAATGGACAGGCACGCAATGAATTGGCTATGGCCCTGGCGGCAACGGCGGAACGAATGGAAAGGGTTCCAGCGGCACGGGTCTGTCGTCCAGTCGCTGAGACTATCGTAAAGAGTGTCCAAGGCGACGGCGATTACTATGGGTATGGCGTCGTGGATTCCATCCGGGCGCTCGCATCCCAATTGCAACCGGCTGACGCTGCCGTCCTTTGCGCAGACGCGGTGCAACAATTCTTGCAACAAAGAATTTCAATGGGACGAACTGACAACTACCGCTTCGACCGCGAGAAATCAATATCTGCATTGGTCCATTTTCTTCCTTCGCGACAGCGCGACTATGTCGTCCGCCAGATAGCCTTCCTAATATGCTCCGAAGCTGACAGCTCTTGGGCCGACCCCGACTCGGAAAGGGACCGTACAGACACTCTAAGAGTACTTCTTACCGACTCGACAGGGATTTCGGTAACGTACTTTGTTTCGTCAACAACTGTAGTGAACGCGCTGTCGTCTCCCCTTCTTCCTAGACCCTTCCTCCCCGCCGCGGCCGAGCCGTTGCCCTGCCGGCTCACGACGCAGGAGCTCGTCGAGCTCCTCAAGATGCCCACCTGTTTCGGCCCCGCTCGGCGGGTCGTCCTCGACCAGCTTGAAAATCGCTACAAGCGCCGCTTCTGCAATCATTGGGCCTTCGTCCGCTACGCTCAAGAGAACGGTCTCAACCTCGACTTCACGACGCCGCCGAAGCGGCCGAGCCGAACGCTGACGTGGCCAGAGAATTGAGGATAAGAACTGCACCTCGGTCATTAGCAGGCAAGAAGCTACGCCAAGAGACGCTGATCGAAGTCCGACGGGTCGCCGCGGATATGGAAATAAATGAGACGGCCAAGACTACCCGCGAAGACGTTTTTGGGGCTTAGCTTGCTTTCGGGTCTTTCGATTTGATGACTTTTTCGGCGCGGCTCCCTGTGCGCGCCAACTTTCCGAACATACTGCCGAGCAATCATGCGCACGATGATTATCGAAAAACATTTCGACTTCCGTTTCGGCACTCTGATGGTTGTCGTTTGGGCGACGTGATTCAATGCTATTCTTCAAAGCGGCCCTCCAAAAACAGTACGGTTGAAGCAACTCCTGATCTGGTCGAAATCGTCGGAAGTAACTGAACGAGAGGCAGGCAAGGACAAGCAGAACTACCCTCTACGGCGAAGGCAAAAACAAAGCTACCCCTATTTATGACGCAGATTCGCGCTTGATTTAGCTCAGAAAGAAGTCGGAGCGAACAACTAAATCTCTCGTGATTATGCGTCACAATATAAGCAAGCCCCGCTTAGCCATCCCCGACGCGTCGCATAGCGTTCCATTCCGCACGAACTTCCTCGGTTGGTTCAGATCCACCCGGCATGTCCGGCGTGCCTCCAAGCGGCTTAGCACATCTCAATTCGGAAGCCTGCGCCGCTTCCACTTCCATAGCCCCGCCTTTCAACTCGGTGCGTCACTGACGCGCTGGGCGAAAGGCAACGGTCATCGGGGTCGCTGACCTTGTTTTGAAAGCTTCCCCGCGCGGTGCGGGGGATTGGTCCAATTTCAGTACCGTCCCCCGCGGGGGACGGTCTCTTCAAAAGGAGTCGGCGAGCCGAGACATTTTTTCCAAGAATTGGCTGTTGCCAATCGCGTGGTGTGACCTTGCGAGTCGATGTGCCTGCGATTTGGATGATTTTTGTAGACAGGGAGTTTGGCCAGCACGCGAAAGATAAATAGGCCGTGACGAAAAAAAGTTCCACCGCAAAGCCTTCGGTGTCGCCCAGTCACCGAAAACCATGACGGCGGAACACAGGTGACTCTACCGGCTGCAAACGCAATTGCAAGCGAAAAAAATTTGTCAGCGGGAATCAGCGGGGATAGTGCGTGCGATACGAAACCCGATGGTAGAATCGGAATTTCGTTTCAGTCGCACAAAGTACGAAGCCGCTGCGGTGGTAAAGGTGCTGTGGTAGTAAAAGGAGCCGCCCCGAGCGATGTACTCCGGATCGCGCACGTGATTCGGAAGGAATTCCTCTTCGTCGGTGGGGCTTGTTTTGTGGGCGACGACGCGCGGTTCTTGGCACCACTCCCAGACGTTGCCTAAGCAGTCAAAGAGGCCGAGGTCGTTGGGTTTCAATCGACCGCCCGGCCAGGTGCGATCCTTGGCATTCGCCATGTACCAGGCGTAGCCGTCGAGCAATGTCGGGTCGTTTCCATAGGGCCGCAGTGTGGTCGCACCTGCACGACTGGCAAACTCCCATTCGGCGCGAGTCGGCAAGCGGTAACCGGTGCGCCGGAGATAATCGGCAGGAAGCGGGACGATTCTTTCTTCACGCTTATAGGTTTCGATCTCGTCGATCGGCGGAAAGCACTGTTCCGTTTCGGGTACATCTTCTTTTTCGCTAAGCCAACGACAGTATTGCGCCGCGACGTACCACGACACGTGATTCGCGGGACATCGGTCATCGGGACTGAGCGGGACAATAGGTCCGTCGGCATCGGGGTGATGCTTTAGAAACTCCCGGAGTTGCGCCATCGTTACTTCGCGTGTGGCGATAGCAAACGAGCGGTTGATCCGCTTGGGGTGAAGCGGATAGGCCTGGCCGGTGCGTTCCCGAAACGGCGACGGGGCACCCATGATGAATTCCACTGGGCCTGGAATAAGAACGAAAGTGTCGCCGTGGCTGTTGAGACACCACCTTTTGCCGTCGCGCGGCGTACCGGCTAAATCGCGGTCAATGGCGTCCAAAGCGGCACCTTGGTTCCAGTGATTGCGAAGAAGCCAACCAACCGCCGCGTGGATGCCAGGATCGGGATCCCTGCGGTATGTCTCAAGTAACCGCGAAATGAGCTGATCACGGTCGGCTGCGAATTTCTCGCCGTCGTCGTACTCACCGATTGCCAAAAGGAGCGCTCTGCGTGCGGAGACATCGGTTTCTTCCGAAAGACGGGCAATGAGGATTCGGGCGTCAACGCCAAGCGGACAAAATGAGTGGATGAGGTAAGTTCGCACGCGCGAATCCGGCTGATGCCGAAGGAGGGGCCAAACGAACTCAGCGTGTCCTAAGTGCAAAAGTGCGATTGCGGCATTGGCACGACGTTTGGCAAGTGTATCCTCGTCCTCCTCCGTGAGTTTCCATGCTTGCCAGACAGAGGCGGAAAGCACGTCTTGAGAGTTGTCACAGCCGGCTACCGAAACAACGATCGGCCGATAATCGAGCGCCGCAAGCTTGCGACACCGCTCCAAATGTTCCTGCGGCGAGAGTCCGCTAATACGGTTTGATTTCACGAGGGGGTTATATTGCCACGTGGCCGAATAAGTCGACGTGTCATTGCCAGTTGTGGAAATGCTTTCGTGCGGCTGCCTATACAGACACACGTCCATCTGAAACCAACTCGGAAATAATGTCCGGTAGGTTTGTTCATCGCAGCGCCAGCGAAATTCGTGGGGATCGGCAGCACCACGAAGGATTACAGACCGCAGTTCACGGTCGGGAAGGCGAAGTTCGTGAACGACTGTAGGCGTCCAACACGCATGCTTGGTAATGAACTCGCCAGCCTCTTCGGACTTCAAGCCCAAAGCAAGAAGGCCTTTAGCCGATTCCTCGGGTGGTGCCCAGAGTGCAGCGTAACGTGGCTCGGCGCCCTTTTCTGTCGTTGCGACGAATCCGGTTACGTCTTGTGGCTCAAATCCGTCGCGGCGATTTGTCTCGTTTTGTCGATGTATTTCTTCTGGCGTGCCGATTGCAGTCCGGAAGTCTTTTGCGTGGCGCCACCACACGGCGGCTACATGAAGCGCGTTCCCAACTGGGTATGGCCGAAATCGCTCCAAGTTGTATCCGCTTGGGCGAAGCCGTTCATTGACGCGGTCAAGTGTATGCCGCGGTAACGTCTGGCAGAAAGCGAAACGCTCCGTAAGCACCCCTCGGCTTGTTCAAGCAAAGCGCGTGTGTCGTGGGAAACGGGCTGCCAAGCCGGATTCAGTGGTGCATCTTTCCACTTCGCGCATCCTTCACGGTTCACTTCTTGTCTTAGCAAGTCGACAGCGCGGTCCCGATCTTTGCGTAGAGCCACCAAGAGAATCGCAAACTCGCGCGGCCCCGACTCGGTTAGAAGTTCGACCAACAATTCAGTCCGGTCGTTGGCATAGTCCGTAAGGAGGCTTGCTGCGAGAAATCGTTCAGGCTCGGAGCGTTTCGAGTCACGAAAGACCCTGACGAGTGGCTGAACTAGACGTTTCCCAAGTGGTGCAAACAACTCGGCCCAACGCCCGGCAAGTAGCGGATTCTCCGTCACATGATGATCGGCGATGTCGTCGAAAACCGGCTCCCAATTGATGTTTGCTGGGTCGAGTGCGGCAAGCACACATCCGGCCCGAAAGCGACTTGCCATTGGTTTGCCCTGGTTCGTAAGCAGGTTCCAAAGCCACGGGACGCAATGCGGGCGGTAGGGCCGGAGTGCGCGACCCATCACGAGCAATTCATCCGGGGAAGCGGTGGGGACGCTGCGCAAGAAGGAAGTCCACCTGATTAGGGTCCACGGAAAGTAGCGCGAGACTTGCATGTAGGCGCTCGCGTGAATTCTCCGTGGCATCGGATTCCATTTTTCGCAACAGCGGATCAGCCCAAAGTCGATAGCGGCTAATCTCTTCGACCAGCTCCGGCACTCGTGCGGTGTCCGCAGTTGACAGGCTGCTCACGAGTCGTTCGGCGCTTGTCGCAGCCGTGTTTTGGTAGAAGGCAATTGGAAGCGCGATCGCGAGCACGGCGAAGACAGCTATGAGAACGGTCAATGTCCTGTGACGCTTGGCCCACTTGAACAAGCGCTCGATGCGGGTCACCGGGCGGGCGGCAATCGGCTCGCCGACGAGAAAACGGCGCAAGTCATCGGCAAGTTCAAGGGCGGCTGCGTAACGCTTCTCCGGTTCCTTGCGCAGGCATTTGAGACAAATCGTTTCGAGATCCCACGGAATCCGCGGCTGAAGTTGTCGAGGGTATACAGGGTCAATGGTGCGGACCTGCTCCAACGTCTCGTACTTTGACGTTCCCTTAAACGGCGGGCGACCCGTGAGCAATTCATAAAGGATAGCGCCCAGCGCGTAGACATCAACCGTAGCGCCGCGATTCGCGGCCTGACCCGTGGCCTGTTCAGGGGCCATGTAGCTGGGAGTACCGAGCGCTTCGCCGGTGAGAGTAAGGGCTGCTTCGTCGTCCAAAAGCCGGGCAAGGCCGAAGTCGGTGATCTTCGGTTCCATGTCCGCAGGGGAGGTATTTCCGTGTTGGTCGCAGGAGTTTTGTTCGACCTGCGCAGCGCCAGATTTCTGAAGAAGAATGTTGGAGGGCTTGAGATCGCGGTGTACCACACCCTGAAGGTGAGCATGATGCGCGGCTTCGGCGAGCGTTCGGATTAGAATTGCCGCATCTTTCGGCCGCCAAGGAGTGCCGTCAAGTCTCTCGGCGAGGCTTCCGTCTACGTACTCCAACGCGACATAGTGACGGCCCTCGTGTTCACCGAAATCGTGAATCTGGACGATGTGCGGGTGTTTGAGTCGAGCGACCGCCTCGGCTTCCGTCCGAAAGTGCGCGAGCTGTCGCGACGAGGCTGTGCCGCCCCCGATGATCATTTTGAGCGCGACCGAGCGTTTGAGTCCCAGATGCCGGGCTTTGTAGACGACACCCATGCCCCCGTGGCCGATTTCTCGCTCAAATTCGTAACCCGGAATCACCGGCACGCCGATCGGGGGCTCAGTTACATCATCGGTCGAAAGCGATGGGTCATCGCTGCCGGTGAGTCGGTCCAACCGGTCCCAGCATCGGTGACAAAGTTCGATATGGTCTTCGATCGCCTGATACGTCTCTTCTGGAAGCTGCTCATCAAGTAGCTGCTGAAGGGTCGCCATATCAGGACACGCGGTCACGGGTCTGCCTCATCGCTTGCGTTTGCGAGCTTGGTCAGTTCTTCCACTATCTTCTTGCAGACGCGCCCTTTGTAGACGTAAACTTTGGCGACCGTGAGTCCGAGCGTCTTGGCAGCTTCCGCTGCGGGGCGCCGCTCAAGTACGGTGAGACGAAACACTTCCCACGTAACGGCCTCGACCCGCTCTTTGGATGCCGCCATCGCCCGTTCCAGGTCGGCCGCGGCCAAGTGATCGACTGCTTGGACCATACTGTCAGGATCAGCCGGCGCTTCCAGGGTCCGTATCCGTTCTTCGAGCTTTGGGTCTGCTTGCCGTTGAACAGCTTGCCGTCTGAGCCTTCGGGCGTAGCCGCGTCGGGTATTCTCAACCACGGTCTTGAGCCAGACCCGAAACAAGCCGCGTTCGCGTCGGTAGCTGCCGATGTGTTCATAAAGCTTGAGCAGGACCTGAGCGGTGACTTCGTCCGCATCCGCGTCTTGAAGTTTCGCTTCCCGGCACCACCGGATAATCAGCGGCTGATAGCGCTGAACGAATGTTCGCCACGCTTCGCCGTCTCGTGCGCGCATGCGGCGCAAGAGCGAGGAATGGGTCGAGGGAACCGGTGCGTTCATGAATAGTACTCGGCAAGGCCCGGAATCTAACACGAAATCTAGCGATTATTTTCTGGGGTGCAAGAAAAATCCGTCGGGAGTGTTAGGGTCCGGAGTACTACCTATGGGGAGGCTGCCGCGCGCCGTTCCGGACAGTCGAAGTCAAGTTACAGTGCGGAGGCGATTGTTCAGGGCACAGCCTAGCTCTGACCTCACGTTTTGAGCTGCGCGCCGTGGGATCGGACCTCGAAGGACAGTTGACATCACTTGCCGCGTGATCTGCAGGTGCTGTGCCGAGGATCCCCGAGCCCGGAAACCGCGTTTGGCTTTTCTTTGGGAGACGCCATGACTAGCATGATGTATCTACGCCGTCGGCCGCGTTACGACCTTTTTCGGGTTAGACCCCAGATTGAACAGCTTGAGACTCGTTGTCTTTTAGCCACGTTCGTGGTGACGACCTCGAACAATAGCGGAAGTGGTTCTTTGCGTCAGGCGATCCTCAACGCGAATAACAACCCGGGCCTCGACGCAATTCATTTCAACATGATTGGGCCTAAGACCGTAAGTCCGACATCTGCGCTTCCTGATGTTTCTGGTCCCACAATCATTGATGGCACGACTCAACCTGGGTACTCAGGGGTTCCAATCATCGAGCTTAACGGATCGAATGCAGGAAACACAAATGGCCTAAGGCTTATCGGTGGAAACAGCGCTGTTTACGGTCTCATAGTCAACCGTTTCAAGGGCGATGGAATCTTGATTCAAAATGCAGGTAACAATCTTATTGCCGGGAATTACATCGGCACCGACAACACCGGTATGGGCGATCTTGGAAACACCGGCGGGGGAGTGTCGATCTATAACGCTCCGAACAACGTCATCGGCGGCACAACCGCAGGTGCACGAAACGTTATTTCAGGAAATGGCATTACGGGAGTTTTTATTTTTCAATCTGGTGCGGCCGGCAACGTGGTTCTCGGAAACTTTGTGGGAACGAATGCTGCGGGATCCGGCGATCTCGGCAATGGCGGTGAGGGGGTACACATTCAGAACGCACCCAACAACGTGGTTGGAGGAATCGCCGCCGGTGCCCGAAACGTAATCGCGGGCAACGTCGGGGCGGGTGTCTTAATCTTCTTGCCGGGCTCGTCCGGGAACGTGGTGCAAGGAAACTACATCGGCACGGACATCACTGGGACTACGGCGATAGGGAACGGATTCGAAGGAGTGAGGATAGAAGATGCTCCAGGTAATACCATCGGTGGGACTCTCGTTGAGGCGCGGAATCTGATTTCTGGGAACGATCGGGCGGGTGTGCTGGTGTTCCTGCCAGGAGCATCGGGGAACGTAATGCAGGGAAACTACATCGGCACGGACTTTACGGGTATCACCGCGATCGCGAACGGAGGGGAAGGCGTGGCAATTTCACGCGCCGCCGATAATACCGTAGGCGGAACGGAAAACGGTGCCCGCAACCTTATATCGGGAAACGAGCGGGCAGGTGTTTTGATTGACTTATCCTCATCGTCGGGCAATCTCGTCCAGGGAAATTATATCGGGACGGACGTGACTGGCGTCACGGCAATCGCGAATGGTGGTGAGGGGGTGAAGATTGCAGATGCGCCCGACAATGCGGTGGGTGGAACGCCGGAAGCAGCCCGCAACCTCATCTCGGGGAACGTCGGGGCGGGTGTTTTAATCTACTTGCCTGGGGCGTCAGGTAACCTCGTGCAAGGGAACTATATCGGCACCGACGTGAGTGGAACGAGACCGGTGGGTAACGCCGACGGAGTGCACATTCAGAGCGCACCCAACAATTTAGTGGGAGGCACGACTCCTCGGGCCCGCAATCTCATCTCGGGAAACCGAAATGGCGGCGTCGTGATTTTCCTCCCTGATGCAATGGAAAACAAGGTGCAAGGCAACTACATCGGCACCGACGTTTCCGGACGAAAGCCACTTGGAAATGGGACGGAAGGGATACATATCGAACGTGCGCCAGGTAATATGATCGGCGGTACAACCCCGGAAGTGCGCAACTTGATTTCAGGGAATGCGCACGCTGGTCTCGCGATATACTTTCCCGAGTCAACGCAGAACGTGATTCAGGGCAACTATTTTGGTACCGATGTTTCAGGAATCCGTGATCTGGGCAACAAGGGCGACGGGATCGTCATCAAGGAGGACGCATCGAATAACGCGATTGGCGGAAGCGCTGTAGGATCGGGCAACACCATTGCATTCAACGCCAACGCGGGTATCGTGGTGGGTTCCAATGCATCAGACACGGCCGTTGGGAACGCCATTCAGCGCAATTCGATATTCGCAAACCGAGGTTTGGCTATTGATCTGGCCAACGACGGGGTCACGCCAATTCACAATTGCGGATCACCCAGCGGTCCCAATCAGCTTCAAAACCTGCCGGTTACCCAGGCAGTGGCTAAAGGATCGGCGACGGAGGTTCGGGGGATCGTCAATGGGAGGCCAGGCGTCGTGTACACGCTGGAATTCTTCGCCAGTAAGTTTGTCAACTCTTCCGGTTTCGGCGACGGCCAACGTTTCGTCGGCGAAGCTAGCATTGCTACTGGCGGCGACTGTCTCGGCATCTATGACCTTTTCTTCTCTGGCATCAGCGCAAACGAGGTCGTCACCGTAACTGCAACTGACTCAGCGGGGAATACGTCGGAATTCTCCAACGCGGTAATCGTTCAAGACATAAATGTACACTCGACAGACGCTCATACCTTTAAGACGCCGAGTGTTGTCGACCAGACGTTGCACCCACTTTTGCACTTCGTCACTGCGCAAGCAGGGCGACACTGTTCTAGTTGCAACGCTGAATCCGATCGACTTTGTCGTGCCGTCCGGAAAGCTTACCTGGACTACCACGGCTCCTGGGATCACATTAGTTTCTCCGGGGGTTGGAGCTGACGTCTTGACGATGCGATTCTCAAGCGAGCTGTCGACCGGCGTGAAAATTCCGATCGACATTAATCTCTCGGGAGTACCCTTGACCTCATTTCTGGCATGGATCGTCTCGGCCCATATATCAGGCGAAGTCCAACAACCGATTGCAGAGCACACTTATGTTGACGGGACGGATATTCCGAACGGTACAAAAGTCAGCGCTCTTATTGATCCCATTTTGGGTCTAATCCTCCCACAAGAGATCGTAACGGACACCGATCGGCCAGACTTAAGCGGCGATAATGTATTGCCGGAATTGCCTGGTGACTATCCATGCTATGGTCTCAAGCTTGAAGACGGCGTCAACAAGCGGTGGGACATGTCAAGACGGATTACGTCAAGGACCATCACAACACCTCCTGGCTTGCCGTTAAACTGTTTGGATGCCCATCCCAGGAATTATCCGCGTAAGCCAGTGGTTGGTAATGACGATCCTTCGGTCAAGGGTGAGAACAACGATCCCTATCCTGGTGGCCTGATCAGTGCGCTTGACAACCCTACGAAGTACGGCCCAGCTCACAACGCGGGAGCGGTCGGAGACACATATGTGAATTGTCTGTGGTTTCAGGATTTCGCGCGGCTCCAGCTAGGGCCCGCTGGATCTGCCAAATGGTTCGTCATCGCCGATCCCCTGTTGTGGCGAGTTGAGTTCAAGATGAAAAAGGTTGCTGGCGTCGTCATTGATTATTGGGACAATGACGGGTCGATGTCTTGGAACGACAACTATAGCCTGGGTACGTGTCCCACGGGACGCGGACTGTCCCAACCAGCCTGGGATCATTCACGCCTGATTGCTTCGGAAATGTCGGCTCGTTCGGATGCGTTGCGGTTAGTGGGTGGGAATACCGGTTTCGCCGCCGTGGTAGCCCAAGCTTGGGGGTCTGATGGCAACGGTTGGGATCGGGCGAAGCGCGACTGCCTTGCCGCGCACCAAGTTGAAAGAGCCCGACGGGAAGGCACAACGATTGGCATTGACGTCGTTAATCAATCGTTGGTGGAACTGAACAAGTTCTCCAACGCCGGCGAAAAGCTAGCCGTCCAACGGCCCGTCGTGGAAGACGGCCTGTTGGCAGCGGCCTGGGAGTGGTGTCGTTTGCCGCTGGAGCCGACATGAACAGTTCGGTCTACACCCCTCGTGAATGGTTTTCTCTAAGGGCGAGTATAGCGACTCCATTCGTCGACATAGCCGTCCGGTCTTGGAACGGCAAGGCCGAATGAGATGAGCGTATCGTACGCGACCTGGCGAACCGGATAGACTGGCGAGTCTACCCATGCCCCATTCTTCCGTACCTTAGTATCGAAAACGCCGCTATCCGTTAGAAGACCCGTTAAAACTGCGATCGTATCATCGCTTCGATAGTTCTGAGCTTGGTCTGCCGCGGCTGCGCGATCCCACATATGAGGTGAACGTAACTGTGCGATTACCTTTTCTTTGAACTCAGGGTCCGCGGGCACGACCAAGTAACACGAACTGCCTAGAAAAAGGGCATCGAAGGCGGCAGAATCTCTAGGAACTTCTAGACGCAAGAAGCCAGTCTGAGATGTCCGGTCGGCGTGTTCGCGCGTAACGTGCTCCACGCGCGGCATGCCGCTTGCTTGCTGCCGTGCAATGCGTTGAGTGACCGTCTTTACGATGGCGTACTTATGACGCAAGATGTCAAAATCGACTGAGAAAGCGACTCCGTCGCCTCGGGTCGCAGGGCGAGTAAGGTTTATTGCGTACTCTACATCCATCGCGTTGTTGAGAAAGAGCAGGAGCTCGTCGCCTTTGCGCATGTCGTCATCGGCCGGGTTCCTGTTCTGATTCCTCGAAACGCGATGCTTCACGCGAACACCTGCCACCGGCACGCCTTTGAGCGCGTATCCGAGCTTGGTGTCTATGCGAACGACGGACTCAGAAACAGTCGCGATCGTATATACGCCAATGTGTGGCTGTGAAAGTGCGAGCCACGCGACGCTTGTGCCGCCATTTATGTCTGCGAGGGCGACAAGGCACGGGATTAGGACCACGCACGCAGTGCAAATGAACAGGTGCGTTAAGTTGTGACGTGTCGCCATTGGGATGACGATAGCACACACCATCATGGGTCGCAACGACTCAGGCCGGCCTACTAGGCGTCATACGTCGTCTCGACTGATCTCGCCGACGGCGCTTTCGAGCATGGCCAGGTAACGTCGGCAGTCTTCGATCACGTCACGGGTAGCGCCGGCACGTTGCCACTTTTGGACCATGCGGCCGATTTGAGGAGGCGGCGTGCCGGGAGGTCCTGAAAATGCATGGTCTCCGCCGTAAAGATACATGGACGGGTTAGACGGTAGCTCATGGATCGACACCAGCGCGATTCCCGGCTGTGTCCGTGCACCTTCGTCGTGCTGCTCCAAGTCGCGTTGTTCTGTCATGAAGTTCAGAAAGGCGCGGTCATCTTGCGAAAGGCCGTCTTTGTAGCGGCCCCACCAGTCGTGGCGCGCCACAAACCCTTTTTTCTTGCTCCGCTCGAACATATCGGTGATGAAGCGGCCACTTACGAGAAACGCGCTCAGGTAGGCGGCGAACTCCTCGAAGCGAAGTTGCGAACGCTGGGTCTCCTGCTCGGCGTGTTGCAGAAAAAATCGCGCCCGCCAAAGATTCCTTCGGGCGCTCTGAATTGTTGACATACGAGATTCCGTCTTATTCTGTTTCGCTCGTGTTGGCCTGGGACGGATCAGGTGGTTCCACGAACGGGAAACCAGCATACTCCGCCTTGTTCTGAAGATTAATATCTCTAGTCACCAGTAGCACCGGGCAGCGTGGATGTAGGCGCATCAATTCTAGAAACGCAGCGAGGAACCGGTCGTCGTTGTTACCGGAGTCCAGCCAAGGCAAGGAATCGTGCATGTTCGGTTCCACCGCCACGGTCTTCAACGTGCTGCGGCCAGAGACAAGTGGCACTCCGTCTGCAAGCCGCCCCCGGCTACGGTAACCTTTAATGCGGCGAATCAAACCTTCAATCCGTTGGCGAAATTCCTCGTTTCGATGACTGATCTTCAAGTGGTCGAGTTCTGAGAGGATCGTTGGCGTCAGCACAATTGTGAACACGGGCGATTCGCCGAAAACCCAATCTTCCAGTTGCGGGTTGTAGCACAGGGCGTTCGTGTCGGTGACGTAAATGTGTGTGCCTTCCGAGCCGTCGTGCAGGGAAGCTACTTGATCGACCAATACGTCCACGGCGGCATCGAACTTTTGGAGAGCTTGATCGGTGGTTTCAATCCATGTCAAGCCTTGCTGGTCGATGATTTGGTAAAGACTTCTTGCGTTTTCTGCGACGACTTCATGAACATGGGGAGGTTGCATTCGAACGAGCGCGCGGATGATTGCAAGAAATCGCTCGAACGCTTGGTGGATTCTGGATTGTAGCCGGCGGCCTTCTTGCTCCAACGGGTTCCAGTCGAAACTGCCCGATGTGGAGACGAAGAGCATGTCGCTGTCGGGGTTGTTTACGTTCCAGTCTCGCGTAAGGCCCGAGTGTTTCAGCAATAAATCGCGACCGAGCATTTTGATCTGATGTCCGGTATCCCGCAAGTTGTCGCTGACTGTCCGCATTGTTTCTGCCTCAACTAGATCGCCCGGTAGGTTCATCTTGTTTCGGCGGGCATGATGCCATTCATGAATGCTTCGCCCTTTTCCTTGGTAAAGGCACTTACGGCTCGGGTCCTCAACTCTTCCGCAAACTTCGCCAGCGGCTCGAAGGAATCGTCGCTGCTTGCTAACGACGATATCACGTCGTCAAACCGGCGGCCAAGCTCAACCAGCCACAACGCCATGTCTAATTCTTCCAGAGACAGGACGACGAAGGGAAGAATCTCAAGCCCCTTGCTGGCAAGTTCCTCACGAATGCGCCTGCGAACAAAGGGGCCGTTTATCGTCTGAATGCGCCCATAGGTGACGACAACGCATACGGCGGGTTTCGCCACAAGCCCGTGAGCCTGCCACTGCCCTTGCAGGATCGATCTGTCGTGGTGGTGCAGTTGTTCCAATGCGGAACCAATCCGACGTATGGTCGCATCGACGCTCTCGTCCGATCCATAAGTGGCAAGTTCCAAGGACGGACGAAGACTCTTACACTCGATAAGCACGTTGTGGCTCTCGCCGGTGTAAACCCAATCGCCTAGCTTCCCAATGCTTTTCGGTTTTGCTCCTTGGGCGGCGCTTTCCCACGCCGAAGCCGACCAAAGCCGAGCGGCTGAAAAGACCGAGCCGAGCAGGTTTCCGACGAATTGATCGAACACGTAGCCGAAGCGTTCGGAAAACTCTCGACCGTCTCGCTCAAATAGATCGTAAAAGAGGCCGAGGGTCGTCCGCTCAACGATCAGGTCCGGGTCAACAGCCACGAAACGCCCACCGCCCACGTCGATAATCGGGTAACGGCGTAGCGGATTGAACTCGAATTGTGCGTATTGCGGATCCTTCACGCGATAGAGTTCCCGGTCACAGACTTCGCGAAAGTTGTCCCTGTTGCGAGAGACCTTCGCCAGAAACTTGGCCCAGACCTCAGGGACGCAGATCTCGAAGCCTAGCCGGTACGCTTCGACCAAGTACATGTGGTCGAAGGTGGCATGGCATTCGTGGCCATTCAAGGACGCCCGGCGCAGGGCACAGCACAGATGCCCTATCGTCATGAACTGATCGACCGGCAAGCCGAGTTCGTTTTGGATGGCTTGCCTTAGGTCGTAGAATACCGGCCATCGGATTGGGCCTGCGTCCCGAAACAGGCCGAGGGCAAGCCCGTACTTCTGAATCGAGTTCCTGCGCTGCGAGGGAAGCTGCTGGGTTAACAGGCGTTCGAAGAAACCCGTCGGGTCTGCGTGTTTCCATGTTGGATCGCGCGCAACCGGATCGTCTAATTGGAAGTACAAATCTTGCAGCCGAGTAAACCTGGGACCATCGAGTGCGTAGGCGCCGAGATTGCTGCCGTGAAGCAATAACTGTTTTGCGAGAAACTGGATAACAAAGGCCGGAGCGCGGGCCTTGCGCGTGCGGATCTCCCGTTCCAATGCCACGTCCTGCATTTCTCCGCGGGCAACCGCAAGCACGTGGTTTAGGAACAGGAGCGAGTCGTCGAGCTTCAGGGAGCGAAGTTCATCCTGAATGCGTTCAAGGACAGCCGACATCGGAGAAGCCTCGACTTTGAAGGTAGTCGCCAGCGGAACTAGCCTCAACACCGGGATCGAATGGGCTCACTATCCACCGCCACGCGGCGCTTAAGCTTGGCAACGGCGCCCACACGGACGGCCGTGTAGATAAGCACACCAACGATCGCGAGGTCACGTGATCCGACGACGTGATCGGTCGAGATGGATGTAAGCAGCGTTCGAGCCTGTTCGATGCCGATTACCATCCTTCACATGTAATAGCTATAGCGCGGTTGGACGCGGCCATCCTCACCGATGTACTTCAAAATGTTCCCCACTTGCCGAGCGGCGCGCACGGTAATCGGGCTAAATCCGTCAAACTGCGTGTTGTTCCAGTTCATCTTCGTGAGCGACAGAATCTCCTCAGCCAAAAACCTCGGAGTTTGCTCGACAGCTTGGCAACATATTTCTAGAGACCGGGGGACATACATACCGGGGTAGGTCGCGAAGAAATCGACGCTTCCTCGGGTATAGAGTCGGTGCGACTTGTCATCCAGAGTCAAAAACGTGCCTCGCAAAGTGGGGTATTGACCGGCACGAAAAAGCCGGGTGAACGATCTGTCTACGGTCATCAGGTCGATGGAGTGGACTTGCTTCGCGCTGGCCGCCTGCAGAAAGCCGTTGGACTCGGCGTCGGTAAACCGCGAAGTCTTGTGCAAAGCGACGCGTGCCGGCCGATTGTGATGCTCCTGCCAGTATCGATCCAGCGCATCGGTGAGTAACCGGAAGGCGTCGTCACCAGCTAGGTGCGGTTGCCGGTCGTTCTTGTCAAATTTGGCAGGACCACCGCGGACGACAAATCCCTCCCCGCGCTCGTTGAAGACCTGCGCACTGCTGGTGTGGACTTTCTGTTGATCCAGCGTTTTATAAAAGCTCACGCCAACGAAGCAGGTCGTTAGCTGCGTTGAGAGTCGTTTCATGCGCCAAGGAATGCCGTTCGCCTTGTAGTATAGCGCGGTGTGAAGATTCCACGCCCGCGTCGCTTCGTCTTGAAGTCGCCTATGTCGTTCGGGCCGCTGTTTTCGGCGCCGCCCTTTCCCGGTGTATGTTTCCGGCAACACGATCTGAATGGGTACAGCCTTGTTAAGTTCCATGCACTTCGCTTTGAGAAGGTGATGGAAGTCCAACACAGCCTCAGTTTCTTCGGTATCGTCCTCCTCATCAGACGGCGGCCTGGCGAGAGATTCCATTGCATCCAAGAGAGCGTCGGGTACTGCGACCAAGAGAACGTCGGCTGGGGTGTTCTCGGTGAGGTATCCCAGTTCAACGAAGAATCGCTGAACGGCCTCGACGACAATCTGATTCGAGCTCGTGTATGAGCGGAATCTTTCGAACTCAAGGGACGGAATGGGACGTTGAAGGCGCGAATCTAGCGTGACCGACGCGCAAATCCGAATTCGTTCGCAAATCCCGGAAACTTGGGAAACAGATTCGGCTGCCGGCTCGATTTCGCCGGGATCTCATCCCGGCACTTATTGAGCCACGCGGCCACGCCTTCAATCGTCTGATTTGTCCCGACGATTCCAAGTTTGATCGTCTTGGGCGAGAGTGAACCGGCATAATCAATTGGCCCGTGGTTCATTAGGCCGAATCGAATGTCGATATGGCGACCATTTCCAAATTCCAATTCCGGCTCATCGAGAAAGGCAATGTGCATAACACTACTCAAATAGAGGGAAAGTCTCGTCCGCCAATCGCGGCGCGGCTGAATCTTCCTCAGCCGGAAGCCACGCGCTGTCGTTGACTCCACGCTCTAACTCAAAGGTTTGTAACTCTCCAAACGTTAAGAAGGGGTATGGCTGCTCGTAGAGATCACTTTCGGTAAGGTAGCTTACCCACATGAGGATCTGACCGAGGACGGCAGGGTTCTTTTCAAATTGTTTAATCTTCTTCAGAAACTCATCGGCAAAACGGGACAGCTGAAAACCATCCCAAGTGAAATGGTAAGTCGGCGTGATTTCAAGGAACCATTCGCCCCCGTATCGGAGAAACCTTCCTTCGAACGCCGAGTGACGGCATCGGGAGATTTTCTCAAGGTCGTTCTTGCGGTAGTAGACGCGAAAGACTTCGCGCGAAGTCTCCTCGGACAGGCTCTGATACCGAACTTCCAGCGTGGATAAATCAGGCGGCGCGCGGAAGAAGTAGTAACGGCGTCGCGCATGAAACTTAACACCGCGACGCCACAGTTTTTCTCTCAGACAGCGGCGAAGCAACTGCACAAAGTCCCGCTGCGTCACAGGGTCGTCGGACGATGCCCACTTGCTCGTCTCGTCATTGCGAACGCTTGCCGCCGTGCAGAAGTTGGGCCACGGTTCTTGAGCCAGGTTGTGGAAGCTGATGATCTCCTTGGACTTCAGCATCCACTCGCCAGGCATTGTCAGGTTTCGTCGTTTGAACTCCGCCCATAGCCCCTTTTCTGTGCGATACCGAGTCTTAGCTCGGTAGAGGGTCTTCGGGTTCGATTCGACCTTGAGCAGGTTGGAATAGAGTAGCTCGGTTTTGGGCAGCGGTGACAGGTAAAGGCCGCTGTCCTTGGGAACGGCCAAACGAATCAGGGCATCGCGACAGTTCTTGTCGAATCGATTCTCGTTCTTGCGGAAATGGACGGTGCGTTTTTCCCGTCGCTCGGGCTCACGAAAATAATCCTTCACTGAGACCCAGTAAGCCTCATTCGTGGAAGGCCGCGAGCGGACAAGGATAACCGGTGCATTCCCTGCCAACCAGTATTCCAGGTCCCGTTCGTCGCAGAGATAATCGAAGCCGTCATTTGATTCTGCTTGGAATTGCTTTGAGGTTGCCCGGCTTTGAACCGGCAGGAAGCAAGCCGAAACCTCGCCGGTGGCGGGGTCGCGGATTTCGATAAAGCCATCGGTGCCTGCTTCAACGCCGCCTGTGGGATGCCAGAGCAAGCCCATGCCCGATACGATCTGATGGATCAAAGCAATGCCCTGATCACCGATGATGTCGCTTTGCGAAATCCTTTTCCGGGCCATGAAGAATCCTACCTGCAAGAACCTGGCGCTTGCTTTTCGTCCGCCAGCTGCGGCGTTACCTGATTCTACCTTCACGCGCGGAGTGTACAAGTGTATCTTGAGAGTTAGTTCTTGGCCGAGGTTTGTTCCAACGTGTCCGATTTCCAGAAGCATTTTCCCGAACCAGAAACTCTCCTGACGCTTGAACCGGAGGAGCTTGCGGGATACCTTCTTGAGTTCTTTCACTCAATCACCGAAACGGACCGCCAGCGGAACGTGATGCGGTATGAATGGCTCGGAAGCCCGCAGCCGGTCGATGACTATCCGCCGAAATTCCGGGACCAAATCGCGATGGCGCTCATGGAAGCGTGGAGTTGGCTGGAGCGGCAGGGCCTGATTGCACGGTCGCCCCATTACATGGTGCGCGGTTCGTACTTCATTACCAAGCAAGGCGGAACACTTAGCAGTCCGTGGAAAAATCTACACTTTCACGCGGCGGTAGTGGAACATGGAGTAAACAATCCGGCGCGCTAGAAGACTGGAAGTTCAAACACGCCGACTTGGAGTGGAAGCGGAGGGATTTCCTACTGAAGTTGGCGACCGCTGCAAACCAATCAATTTCTTGCCAGACAAGAGGAAGATCGAAAGGCGGAAATCCGAGTTCGAGAGGGAGAATTGCGACAGCGGGAAAAGGAACATGAATTGCGATTTTTCGAGCGGCAGCTTGCCGCTTACGTCGAAGTAGCTGACGTCGCGGCTCGAATCGCCGTAGCTCGCAAGATGGGCCAAGTGGCAAAGGACATCGACCGGCTGCGCGAACTACTCTTGGGAACATTGGCTGTTTTGTCTGAGGACGAGCCGTACAAGGCGGCCGCGTTATTCCACCACGAACTTTCACAGGTCAATCGTAATGCGGAAACACCTGTACCAACGAAGCTACGAGGCGCTGCCGAAAAGCTTGCCGCTGCCTGTCGCAGGTCCCTGAAGGGAACCTTCCCCAGCATCGGCGAAATTGGAGGTGTGGGCGCCGTTATCGGTGATTTGCCCCCGCAGGACGAAAAGAAGTAGGCGGCGCGACGTGCGTGCATACTCACTTTTTTCTGTCGTCCACGATCCGCAACAAGTGGCTTGCAAAGGCGAGCATTTCAAAGGTTTCCCCCGCGTCCGTGATTGCCACGTGGCGATGACTGGACGGATTCTTGAAGCGCCCAATGGCGCCGGCGAATAAGCTGGCAAGCGCCTCCTGTTCGGCCGGCGGCTCTGTGCCATCTGTCAATGGTCCCGTGTTGTTGAAAGCTTTCCGCACAAGCACTGTCCCCAGGTCAGTGGCTGCGTAACCGCCAGCGCTTCGGACGGCGACCTCGATCTGTTTGAACGCTTGGAACACAGCGGTTTCGTATTCACCCCGTATGAATGCAGGCCATCCTTTTTCCGCGATCATCGGATGGAGGATATGTCTCGGCAATCCGCTGCGCTTTCGGAATTCGTCGACATCCGTCCGTCGCCTAACAGTCCGTGGAAAAAGTCCTTGACGGCTGTGTTAGGATGTTCGCCGTGAGGATCCATTCGAGGTGTGGACACGAGGTCGTTATGGCTTTGGGCAAACGTCAGCCGCGGCAGCAGGAGTTGTGGATTCCGACGACCCAGTTGCCGCCGACACCGGGTCATCCCTTCTATCAAAAACTGAACCGCGTGCTCGAGGACGCAGGCTTCGACGGCTACGTCGAAGGGTTGTGCACCCCGTACTATGCCGACACGCTCGGCCGGCCATCCATCCCGCCGGGGATCTACTTTCGCATGTTGTTCATCGGCTACTTCGAGGGCCTCGATTCGCAACGCGGCATCGCCTGGCGATGTGCCGACAGCCGCTCGCTGCAAGCGTTTCTCGGGTACGGCCTCGACCAAGCGACGCCCGACCACTCCAGTCTCGGCAAGGTTCGGCAGCGGTTGCCGATGGTAGTGCACGAACAGGTGTTCGCCTTCGTGCTGCAGATCGCGGACACCAAGGGCCTCCTGCGTGGCAAGACCGTGGCGGTGGACGCGACCTATTTGGAAGCCAACGCGGCCATGAAGACGATTGTTCGCCGCGACACCGGCGAAGACTGGAAAGACTATCTGCGGCGTTTGGCGGCGGCGGAAGGCATCGCTGATCCCACGGATGAAGACCTGCGGCGCTTTGATCGGCAACGCGATGACAAGCAGGTTTCCAACGCGGACTGGATTTCGCCGACGGATCCGGACAGCCGCATTGCCAAGATGAAAGATGGCACGACGCACTTGGCCTACAAGGCGGAGCATGAATAGGATCGCCGACGTACCGTTCCTAACAGTCCATGTGTTGAGTAGCGTTCCTCTAAAACGGTGCGAAATGAGCAAATACTCAGAATTGGCGACTCTTGCCGTTGAAAAAGCCCGTGAGACCCAAGTCCACTACAAAGAATGCGAAGAATTGGCTTTTGCTCTTCGCAGCGCACTGATTGAAGTCTTGGAGTTTCCGAGAGAGAATGTAGACTTCGTGCCGCTTGATGAGTCGCTGCGCCTTACAGGCGGGAACGAAGATCGGCTTCGGCAACCGGATTTCAGGCTGGGAGATGACGGGTTTTTCTACTTTGGATTGAACACACTCTTGGACCAGCCGCACAAAATCCACTTCTACAACGTCAGCTTGCGAATAGGGCTCAAACGAATTGGCGGCACGGTTTTCACGGTCCGCACGGAAAAAGACATGCACGTTGACCGGTCAAAGCCTGAAGACATGGCGCGATTTTGCGAGTACGTCTTTGAAGATTACAAACAGTTCTTTGGTACCCCGTTCGACGCTCAACCCAAGCGCCTCGGGTTCTCGGCTGGCTCGCCGTAAGGATGGGCTGCGGCGGGCAAACGCCTCCTTCCTAGATATGATGCGAGTTTCTTTCGTCCGACACCTATGTGCAACAGGTATGCGAGTTTCGCACTTAGGGCGAAACCCTATACATGGATTGGCATACTTGTCCTTAGCTCGAAACGTATTCCCATCCGGTAGAATATGCCACAACGGAAAGCGAACGATGGAAGGAAGGGCTTGAAATGAACCCCAAGGCTGAAGAGTTTGTTCTTGACGTGCGGCGGGCGGCGAACCTGGAGCTCAAGCCCACCGTCACGACGGATTCTCAACTGATCGACCCGGAAACGGCCGCAAGTGCGCTCGGTCGCGCGGCGATCTGGCTCACGCCAAAGGTTGTGGAGGCGTACGACCCGGCGGCGTTCAGGTCTTGGCCTGACGAGTTGCAGACCGGACTAGGGAGAGCCGTCGAAGGTTTTCGTGCCGTGTCTGCGACAGTGCCGCCGGACAAGCCGGCAACCGCGTCTCAGTTTAGGGAAGGCGTCCGGATATTTGGAGAACTGAAGGAGGCTGTGCGGAAAATAGTCTGGGCGGATTGGAAGACCGAGGCCGACCGTCTGATCGCGCATGTCGAGGTTTGGGCGGGCGAATTTGGATGGAAAACCAGGCAGGAGGCAAAAAAGCTGAACGAAATGCTGATTGGCGAATACACCCTTGATCAGCTCTACATGTACGCAGAGGGAAATCTTTACGTTCTGGATCCGATCGCACGGTTTATTCCCGGCGGTCTGGGACTCTTTGACCTGTCGATCCAGCCGTCTTTCTACATTACGAGCATCTACAGACATTTGGATGACACGTGGTTCATCCACCTCGACGTTGGGCAAGGGGTGCAAGGTGCGAAAAAGGAGCCGTTGTCGGCCGACGCGCTGAAGCGCGCCATTGTCGAACTGAGGTCGCTGCTATGATTAAACGACAAGGGCGTATCGAACGAATTGCGATGGTGCTCCAAGAATACCTGGCGGCAAAGACAGCTTCTACTTTACTTGCTGCACAGACCGACGCAGATCGGGGCTATGGCCGTGCTTACGGATGGGAGCCACGGGCTGGTGCGGCCTTTACCCAGAACCTAGAACTGACATACATCGTACGCATTTATTCGGAGTTCGAGGTCACGTTAAGAGATTACTGGCTAACCCATTACAAGCAGACGACCCGGCCGAAGATGTTTCAGCTTGTGAATGAGGCTGTTCCCGATCAGCGCTTTTCACGGGATGTGATCGATAACGCTAATGACGTGAGGGTATTCCGCAACTTCCTAGTGCATGATCTGGAAGATGAGCCGGGAGAAGGCATGGTGAGATTTACCGTACATCAAGCAAAGAGCCACCTGTGTGCTTATATCGGCCGCCTTGATCCAACTTGGCGCTGACTCGGCTGAGAGGGGTGTAAGTTCATGCCGGTGGCTCAGCACCTTCGGCTCCGACAAACATTGATGTCCTGTCATCAGATTGCGACGAGGACAGCGACGTGCTGGCGACCGATCCATTGCGCCGGGCATGTCACACCAGACGACTTACTTAGAACCGACAAAAAATGTCCCGGTTGAACTATGCATGGAAACGATTCTGGTATCCGCTGTCTGCGGACATTGATCTCGGCGACGGGGGGTACTTGACCGATCCGGAAGGGGAATACGGCGAAATACTCAACCCTCGCGCATTCTCATTGGAGAAAATCGACTCGTCGCCGTGTCTGGTGCTTTTGGGAGAACCAGGAATCGGCAAGTCGCGGGCGCTCCAGGAAGCGGATGCAACGCTCAAGTTTGATCTCGGCGCTTTCCAATCCGATCAGACGCTCGTCGACGATATATTCCGTCATTCGGAAATGCTCGCCTGGGGCGCAGGGGCACATCGCCTGAAGCTATCGCTTGACAGTCTCGACGAAGGCCGGATTGCAATCGGCAACCTCTCAAAAATACTACTTCGGGAGTTCGCGAAGCTAAAACCGAATGTCGCTCGTCTTTCCCTGCGGATCAGCTGTCGAAGCGCAGACTGGCCGACCACGTTCGAGGACGGTTTGCGTGACTTGTGGGGCGAAGGTTTGGTGGCCGTGTATCAGCTCGCTCCCCTGCGCCGCCGCGATGTGCTGGCGGCAGCAGCGGCCAACGCCATAGACGCCGAGTTGTTTCTGCGGGAGATTGACCGGAGCGAAGCCGTAGCGTTTGCTATCAAACCTGTCACGCTCGGATTCCTTATCCGCTGCTTCAAAACCGAGGGGAAGCTTCCGGCGACTAGAACTGCCCTTTACCTCGAAGGTTGCCGCGGACTCTGCGAAGAGAGTCAGGAACGCCGTGACACGGCGACGGCGGGAAAGCTTTCGCCGGAGGCACGACTTGCTGTGGTGTCCCGCATCGCTGCATTGACATCGCTCGGCGGGTTTTCTGCGCAGTCTGGACAGGCTTGGAACGAGCTGACATTCCTAAAGGGGACATTACCATTCGGCAGCTATGCGGCGGAACCGAACGAGCCAATGGGATCGACATCGAGATTGACCACGAAACAGTGGTGGAAGCACTCGCCACTGGGCTGTTTTCTTCACACGGCACCAATCGGTTGGGCTGGTCTCATTACACCTATGGCGAGTTTCTGGCCGCCAGGTACCTCTCAGATGAACGATTCAATGATCGGCAACTGAAATGCCTTCTTTGGCTTCCCGGCGACGAAGAGCGCCACCTTGTTCCGCAACTTCACGAAACCGCGGCATGGGTTGCGAGCATGCGCAACGATGTTTTTCAGCAAATCATGACCACGGAACCCCTTGTCCTGCTCTTCAGCGACGTCGCAACCGCAGACCCAAAAGACCGAGAAAACCTGGTTGAGAATTTGCTTACTCAGTTCGGCGAGGGCCAACTGCTCGACGGCAAGTGGGGTCTGCGTTTCCAGTATCGAAAACTGGGTCATCCGGGATTGGCGAACCAGCTTCGACCGTTTATCACGGACCGCGACAAAAACAGCGTAGTTCGACGCGTGGCCATCGATATCGCTGAGTCTTGTGTAGTCCTGAGCCTTCAAGGGCTGCTGGCGGATGTGAGCCTCAATTGTCAGGAGGATTTGGGTACTCGCGTGCATGCGGCGTATGCCGTGGCGGCGATAGGCGACATACAGACAAAGCAAAGGCTCAAAGCACTTGCACTGGACGCACTTTCCGAAGACGTGGAGGATGACTTGAAGGGCTGCGCACTCCGCGCCTTATGGCCCCATTCGCTGCCTGCTGGCGAACTGTTTGCGTCGCTTACAGTTCCAAAGAGAGCGTCATACGGAGGAGCGTACAGCCGCTTTCTAACCTCGGAGCTCGTAACGGGACTGCGGCCCTTCGATCTTTGCGCCGCACTTGGCTGGCTGAAAAGGCAACACACGCGCAGGGAACTCGGCATTCATTTTGAAAAAATCAGCGACGCTTTGATCCAAATGGCATGGGAAAATCTCGAACATTCAATGGTTGCCGAACTGTTTGTCGATATCGTGGCGGAACGAATCCGGCAACACGACAAGATCTTCGGCAGGTCAGAAGAAGACACCCATGAATCGCAGTGGTCCGATAGCGGGAAGCGGCGATTCGTTGTCGAACGGCTTGTCGACCGCTTTTCCGAGAAGGACGTCCCGTGGCTGCGGTGGTGCATCCCAGGAACCGGCCTTGGGGATGATATGTCATGGCTATTGGATCGTTATCGTTCTTGCGCTGATCCTTCCGTGAAAAAGAAGTGGGAAACGCTCGCCCTTCACAGCTTTAACCCACACGACAATTGTCACTTGGAGGCGGTCTTCGCCGAGACAAGCGCCAACCCCACATTAGCTGCGATCCTTGTTCCAATCATCGGACCCATCGAACTTGGATCGTCTGAAGCAATGCGACAGAAGGCCATTCACGAGTCCAATGAACGATTCGAGCGTGAAAACCGTGGCGTCGGCCCGGCGTTGATCACGCCGCCACCGGCTGAGAGGATTGAAAAGCGGCTGCGACAGTTTGAAGAGGGAAGCTTAGGTGCGTGGTGGCACCTGCACCGCGAAATGAGCTTGAATCCAGATGGCACGCATTATGGCAACAACCATGAGCACGATCTGACCCGACTTCCGGGTTGGAAGGCATCCAGTCTGGAGGTACAAGCACGATTTGTCGCAGCCGCGCAACGTTATCTTCTCGTCGGCGATCCACACGATGATGAATGGTTAGGCAAGCCAGTCTGGCATGAGGCAGCCGCGGCCGGCTACAGAGCAATGCTCTTACTCCAGCGCGAACAGCCTGAAACCATGCAGCAACTTGACTCGACGATTTGGTCGAAATGGGCAGCAACATTACTTGTGTACTCAACCGAGTCATCCGAAAACGCCGCGTTGAACAAGACTCTCATACACACGGCGTATTCTTCCGCGAGAGAAGCAATGATCCGGAGCATGATCACGGTAATCGACGCGGAGAATGTCCTTTACGAGTATCCGACTATTACCAACACTCTCAATTCCTGCTGGGATGAGGATTTGGGTAAGAGTGTTCTACGCAAATGCCAGGGAGGCAAGCTCAAGCCGAAGTTTGCCGAGGCGCTGCTGGAGTTTCTGTTGAGACATTATGACGAACCTGCGCGTTCTTGGGCGGTGTCGTTGATTTCAAACCCGTGGGCTGACGAACAGCCAGCCAGGCCGTTGGCAGTTGCTGCCGGCGCCGCGATATTGGAGCACCCATATGAGGACGGTTGGTCGGCTTTGTGGCTGCGCGTTCAGGCAGACAGACAATTCGGCAAGGCCCTGATCGAGGTCTGCAATGAGCGACACGGGTCGGTCCAGACGGCCAAACTAGCGGAGGAACAACTTGGCGATCTATACGTCTGGCTCGTGGCCACGTACCCGGCGGCCGATCATCGAGAACGCGTGTACCAGTTACGAAATCAGATCCTGAACCAGCTTCAATCGTGCGGGACCGAGCGGGCCTGCAATGCGATTCGTAGACTCATGCAAGAATTGCCAGACCAGGATTTCCTGAAGTGGTCGTTGCGCGACGCTCTGGAATGGACTCGGAGGAAGAACTGGGAACCACTTCCTCCGGAGCAAGTGCTTCAGATGGCCAACGATTCGACGAAACGTGTGGTTCGAGACGGAGCGGATCTTCTAGAAGCAATAATCGAATCGCTTGAAAGCCTGAGAGCAAAGCTGCGCGGTGAGATCCCACTTGTAACCAATCTTTGGGACAAAGTCAGTCGCGACAAATGGAAACCCAAGGAGGAAGATCACCTGTCTGACAACGTGGCGAAACACCTTGAAGACGAGCTGCGAGGCCGCGGAGTCGTGTTGAACCGTGAAGTCGTCATACGGCGAAATCGATCGAGAACGCTGAGAGGGGAGCGAACGGATATCTGCGTGTCGGCGATTCTTGGCGGCCCTGAAGGCGATCAACTAGATACCGTCACGGCCATCGTCGAAGTGAAAGGATCCTGGCATCCTGAACTTTGGACTGCGATGGAAACGCAGCTCGTCGGTCGTTATTTGGCCGAAACGCGTGCTAGACACGGCCTCTATGTCGTCGGCTGGTTTGAGTGCCCGCAATGGGACCGCTGCGATCAGCGAAAGCGGCGGACGGAGACGCTCGCTGAAGCAACTGCACGCTTGCAAAAACAGGCGCACGACTTGTCTCAGCGCCAGGCGCTTATCAAGGCATTTGTATTGGACGCCTCGGTACGATAGCAATGATATGAGGCCGTGTCAGCAGCGTGAGAGGCATTATACGCTGACTAAGTTGATGAGCGCACTGGTACCTATGAAAGAGACTAAATGGAAATTCGTTCAACGATGTTTCGGGTGACATTCTTCTGCCTCCGATCATAAAGTCGAGTCGTCCGCGGATCGGCATGTCCCGCGAGATATTGCACATCGCTGAGCGAATGTCCTTGCGACAAAAGGTCAGTGATCGTCGTCACGCGAAATGAGTGCGGCGATAGCCGGGAAGGAAGGCCGACATCCATGATGCGGCGTTTGACCATGCGGCACATGTCAGGCGCGGTCATTGAGTTCATTGTGAGAGTTTTGGTCTTACGAATCGTGGTGCGGAACAACGGAGATTCTTTGCCGTCGTTTCCGATTTCGGCGGCATCTAGATATTCGAAGATGAACTGCTCCAGGTCATGCCTGACAGGGATTTCCCGAGATTTTCCGCCCTTGTCGGTGAAGCGAAGGCTCCAGTGGCTGCCGTCGTGTTGCAGGTCAGCAAGTGTGAGCTTGGCGACGGCGCCTACCCGGACTGCCGTGTAGATAAGCGTACCGATGATCGCCCGGTCACGTAATCCGACCACATGGTTAATCGAGAGCGATTGGAGCAGCCTGCGGGCCGCCTCAACTCCAATTTCCGGCGTTTTGCCCTCAATCACCTCGTACCGCTCAGCGCACACCGAGGCAGCGGGATTCAATGCGACCATGTGTCGCGTAACCAGGCGATCGAAAAACCTGCGTATGGCTGCCAGGTGCAGCTTTTTGGTAGGGATACTTCCTGCATGCTGGCCGAAATATTGGCCGACAAGACCGGGCGTGATCTGCTGCAAGGCGGTGTCTCGTTGCTCACACCAGCCCAAGAATTGCCGTACCGCGCGGCGATACGCAGTTCGTGTGTGGCGATTCGGGAGCTCGCCCTCGAAAAACTCGTCCCAAGCGAATCGCGCGGCAAAGCCGGCTCGGGTAATGATCGCTGGAGGCCCACGATCCGTTGGGCATGCCGGCTGCGCCGAAATCACTATCAATGCGCTGCTAGTTTCGTCACTTTCTGCCATTCAGTCCGGTTCAAAAATAGGGCCAAATAACATCCTTTGTATAGCACTATCCGCGAGGGAAAGAGAAGCCCCATCCATGCTGTAGCTCGTTCTCGGTTAGTAAAGTAGCATCATGAATGTGTGTTTTCCGGTTCAAGAACAAGGTTTGTCGGAGGCTGCACCGAATGCCGGAACCGATCGATTCATCCGATAATCGAGGTTGGAATCAGTTTTCACGCTGCTCCGAAATCCTCGCAAGGCTCCTTCCTAGATTCAACTCGTCGAGCCGGTGTCGTGGTCCGCAGTGGGGATGAGAGCGAAGGCGCCGCATTCCAACGTATCTTCACGAATGCGTTTCAGGCCGCGATTGAATGGAGCCGGGACGAGAACACCTGGAACTTGCTGAATGACATCCTTGTCGCTGCTCAGCAAGAGCTCGATTTCCTGCCCCCTAACGTAAGTTTCAACGGTGTGTCTGGAGATGTATCTACAAGAACGCTGACGACGCGTGACGTGTTCGACTCGTTTGCTCGATGCTTTGCATGCGCAGTTGCGCGTTCGAAGTCGATGCCACCTGAACCTGCTGTGATGTCCACCGAGTTTGGGAGATGCCGGCGAGCATGGGAAAGTGACACTTTCGAGTACGACATTGTTGCGCCCGTCACCGGCGTTCATTTGGCCGAATTCGACATTCTTCCGCTCGGTGGAGAACTTGGTTTGGCATGGGAGTCGAAGCTTAGTGAGGCATCCAAGCACCGACTAAGTACATTCGGCAAGGAGCTATTTCATCCGCCCTCTCCGACAGTGTTGTATGGACAACGGACAATTAGAAAGTCGGGTAATCTCAATGACTTGGTGCGCGATTCCTGCGCTGATGTAAAGCGATGTGTGACCGCAATTCGGCTGGCGACGGGTAAGACAGTCGGTTGCGACACCGTGCACATCGTACCCAGTGAACTGTGCTTTCAAACTTTCAATGGACTCTCCAGCTACGTGATTCGCCTGGGCGAAACTACAGTCCACGGTCAGCACGATCTAATGGGCTCCGCGATCACGGACGTGGAAGCTCAGGAAGTTGCCAGAATCGAAGCGCTGTTGGCATCTAACACAAGCAAACTCGTTATAGCGGTTGAAAGGTTCAACTGGGCAATCGGGCGGCTTACCCCCGAAGATCAAGTCATCGACCTCGCAATTTCACTGGAAAGCATGCTCTGCCGAGGTGGAGGTGACCAACTCAGTTATCGTTTTCGTCTTTTTGGTGCCGCCATTTTGGCCGGCACCATCGGTGGCGAATATGCTTTCGATTTGCTGCGTGGTCTCTATAGGGCAAGATCGTCGGTGGTTCATGGTGGGAAGCGCATGTCCGAGGTTACCAAGGAGGAAGGAATGAAAGCGGTGTTCGCCGGTCGTTCCATCTCAGATTTCATTGGGGAATGCCGGGAACTAGGTCGCCGCATCCTGCTTGAGTTGCTCGGCGAGGCCGTCAAGGGACGTTCGCCTGAACAATACGTACTGGCGCTTGAAGCCGCCATGATTCGTCAGGCCAAAAAACTTATTCCGGCAAGCGGACCGGGTGGGGAGGGCCTGAGTCCTGTGTCCTAATCGCCCCTTATGTGGCCATGCAGATTATGTTGCCTTGAATCACTCCACCAACAAATCCCTCGTATTTGGCAGAGTTCGACGTCACATAACGAGAAGCCCGGCCCATCCCGAGATGTCTCGTAATCCGCCCGATGTCGAAGGATGCGACGGTGGTAACAGCAACCGCCTGCACAACACGAATTCGCTCATACTCCGCCGCAGATTCTGCAAAACCCCAGGAAAAGGACTTCCCCGAAATCTCGCTGGATTTCCTCTAGTCCACCACTTACCTGGCCGATTGAGTACAGCGATGGGGCTTGCTGCGCGCCGTGAGCGATTACTACGGACTTGGAAAGATGCGCTCGGCGGACGAGGCCGTGTTGTCAGGGAGGACAGCATGCGGACGACCTTGATTGTCATTAGCGGGACCGCGGCGCTGGTTGGTCTGTTGGCTGTGTCGCTGGTCGCGGCGGAACTACCGCAGCCGGCCCCGCCCGCGGTCCAGCTGGTACTGGGACCGGGAGAGGGCACCGCCAAGCCCTACCGCACGTGTTGTTCACACGCGGGCGGCGGCAACGTCCTAGTGACCCAGCCGGCCAATGACACGATTGCCACCTCAATGACGGGGGTGGTCGTAGCCAAGAGCAGTCCACTCGACGACGGCGTTGCCAGTTATACCTTCGAGTTGACGCAGGACTTTGAAGTGGTCATGAGCGACCCGAAGGTCCGGGCAGCCAAGCTGCTCATGGAAGCTCGGGTTGTGGGCCTGCTGCGCAGCCCGAAATGCTGTGCGAGTCCTGGGGCGGCGGCGGCGGTTTCCATCCCCGCTTGCGCCGCCGTTCTGTGCGGGCAGCAGGAGATGCTGGCGCTCAACCTGCCCGCGCGCTCAGCGACTTGCGGGGAGAATGTGTCCGTTTACAACCGGGAAGGCCCCGCCTGTCTCGTTATCGCTCCAGGCAAGTACACGCTGCACGAAGTCTTCGGCATCGAGGCCATCGCCAGCAAGTGGAGTTATCTGTGCAAAGGCCCTTCCGCTGAGTTTGCCCCCGAAGGAGCTTTGGATCGCAGGTGGATCAGTTCGCATGAGCCCTTCCACGGAGCCAACAAGAATAGCTTCGGCTTCCAGGTCATTCTGAAAGTCGTGCCGGCTGACGGTTTGAACGTGCTCGACCCGGTAACGAGCGTGCTTCGCAAGGCGGTACCAGTTTCCACTCCGAAGGCGCCATAGCGGTTGCAACGTCCCGGGATATCGCGGGTGGTTCAGGAACCGGGCAGAGTGCAACATGCCAATAGCTACTTGCGGTCGCCTAATCCTGGTTGCCGTTTGCCTGACGTGGCCAGGGGTCGTTCACGTTTTGGCTCAGGCGCCCAATACGCCACCTAGCCTCCCCGGCCGGGATCCCAGCAATCATCTCAAGATCTCGCAAACCCCACCCGCCGCCAACTCAGGTTGTTCCCAGTTCGAAGGTCTCCAGTTATTCGAAGGCGTTGCTCCGGCAACCTGTGTAAACACCAAAGCCGCATGTTCGCTGTTCGACGGCTTTGAATTCCCGTATGACGGCTGCGCAGCGTTGCGGGCAGAAGCGGCTTGGACATCGTCGGCAACCCGGCAGCGGTCGGCGAGGTCGGGATGTTCTCAACGGGTACTGCCTTGCAGCTTCTTCCGTTTGGCGGTCCCTGGGATTCCCGGCCGAAGTTGAGCGGCGACTGGTGCGGACTGCGCGAGGACATCCGCGACAGCGGCTTTACCTTCGACATAAGTTCGACCACGTACTACCAGGGGGTCGCCAGTGGTGGGTTGCAGGAAACCTTCCGGTTCGGAGGACGCAATGACTATTGGCTCAATGTGGACGGTCAGCAGGCCGGGCTGTGGCAAGGGCTGAGCATCACCATGCACGGCGAAACCGTCTACGGCGAGTCCGTTAATCTCGCAACCGGAGCGATCGTGCCGGTAAACATCGGCCGGGCCCATCCGGCTTTTTTCGGCACGGAGACCGCGCTTACCGCCGTCAAGTTCACCCAGGTGGTATCGCCAAACCTCCTCGTCTACGGTGGGCGAATCAACACGATTGACAACGTGCAGCAACCGTTCATGCCCGGGCGCGGTCTCGATGCCGGCTTCATGAACGCCACTTTCGTCTGGAACGTGATCCTTGGACGGACGATGAACTACGTGATGAATGGAGCCGGGGGCGCCATCCTAGCGGGCGGCTATCCAGTGCTAACGCTAACGGTATATGACACCAACGACGTCACCACCAGGAGCGGCTTCCATGACCTCTTCGATAACGGGGCAGTTATCTATCCTACCGTCAGTATGCCAACCACGTTTTTCGGCATGCCGGGGCATCAGAGCCTGTGGGGGGCGTATAGTTCCGGACGCTACGCGATTGTGACCCCGCAATCGTTGACTCTCATCCCTCAAGTATTGCAAGGAGAAATTCCCCCGTCGGCACTCACGACGCTCGTTCGCGGTTCCTGGTGGGTCACTTACCTGTTCGACCAGGCGCTATGGGTAGACTCCACCGATCAAACGCGGAGCTGGGGCGTGTTCGGCAACGCCGGGATTAGCGATGGCAAGCCAAATCCGATCCAGTGGTCCGTCGTCCTCGGCATCGGAGGCAGCAGCCCAATCCCCAGCCGCAGACTGGACACTTTCGGCATTGCCTACTACTACCTTGGGTTTGACGACGGCTTTAAGGACCTTGTCCGAATCATCACGCCCGTGCGTGACGAGCGCGGCCTGGAACTCTTCTACAACGCGGCCCTGACGCCATGGTGTCGCATCACCGCAGACTTGCAAGTAATCACTCCGATCCTGGAACGTGCCCAGACAGCGCTTGTCCTTGGTCTCAGGGCAAAGATTGACTTCTGACGATCAACGCGAAGCCTTTGTGAAAAAGAGGGGATTGGGATTTTGGTTCGGACGGTCCATTCCCGTTCTTTGCACAGACTGATGCCCCGACTTGAATCGAACAGACCGACCGGGCGGCCCGCTGGTCACGCGACGCGTGTTTCGCTGGTTTCAAATGACTCTGCACGCTTCTTCGAAGTCGAGGCGCGGCGAGCGCGGGTAGACCTTGGCGGCGTCGCCGTAGCCGAGGTTGCAAAGGAAGTTGGATTTCACGGTTGTCCCGGCGAAGAATTCGGCATCGACCTTGGCGTTGTTGAAGCCAGACATGGGGCCACAGTCCAGTCCCAGCGCTCGTGCCGCCAGCATGAAGTAGGCGCCTTGGAGTGAAGAATTCCTCAGGGCTATGTACTCCAACACGTTGTCCGACAGGTCTTTGAACCAGGCCCTGGCGTCGGCGTGTGGGAAGAGCTTGGGGAGTTGATCGTAGAAGTGGATGTCCATCGCGAGAATGGCAGTGACCGGCGCCGCCAGGGTCTTGGCCACGTTCCCGGCGTCGAGGGCGGGTTTCAGCCTCTCCTTGGCCTCGCGCGACTTCACGAAGACGATGCGCACGGGACACATGTTCGCCGAGGTCGGCCCCATCTTGGCCAGGTCATAGACCCGCCGCAAGAGTGCGTCGTCCACTGGCCTGTCCAGCCAGGCGTTATGTGTCCTGGCGTTGCGGAAGATAAGGTCCAGCCCGTCGTCGTTAATAATCATGTTGAATTCTCCCTTATTTCAGGACACGACTCCGGAACATACCGATTAGTGCGATGAGTGCGGTCTGAAATCGCATTTCGGTCAGTTCGGAATGCGCGGTATGTGTCTCTTGATTTTCGAAACCGTGTGGAGCTTCACCTGAGCGGCCCACGGCCCATCGACCGTCCGCAGGGTCTGCGAACGGATGCCAACATCGAGCGAGAGGTTGGTGACCAGCACATCGTCGCCTTGGAAGGCCAGACTATTCGAAAAGAGAAACCCGATCGGCGCACCGTCCTTGTCGATCCCGCCGAAATCGCCGAGCTTGGCGATCACCCGGCCTTGCGTCGGCTCGAGCACCATGATCTCGTTGGACTGGTTGCAGGCGATCCAGAGGTTGTCGTCCTCGTCAATGACGATCCCGTCCGGTCCGCCCCCCGCGCGGTTGACGAAGACCTCGGGCGTGCCGGGCACGAGCGGCGAACCGCTCACCGGGATCTTCACGATGGTGTCTTGCGCGGTGTTGGGGACAAACAGCGCGGTTTGCTTCGTGTTGAACGCGATCCCATTGGCGCCGATCGGAGGTGGCAGCCTTGCTGGCTTAAGGAGCGGGCTCTTGACCCAAGCGGTCCCCGCGCCGCCGCCTTTGCCCACTTTCCAGATCATGCCCTGGTGCGCGTCGGTCACGTACACGTTGCCGGCGGCGTCAAACGTCAGCCCGTCGAGACCGGGGTCCTCGCCCGTGACCGTCATGAATACGGACGAGACGCCCGTCATGGGATCGACGCTCAGCACCTTCGCGCCTTTGTAATCGACGATTAGCAGCTGGCCCGTGTGCGGATGGAAGTTCAGGTCAAGCAGCCATGGAGATGAGCCAGCGACCCTGACGGTCCGCAGGTGTTTCCCGTTGCGGTCGAACACGATCAGCGTTCCGCCGCTCGTATCCGGTCTTTTCACTTCCACGGTGACGACGTACACGTTGCCCTCGCGGTCGACGCAAATGCCCTCGGGGTGCGCCTCACCCGCAGGCAGCGTGGCGAAGCGCTCGACCTTGCCGCGGTCCCAGGCCTGCACAGCGATCGGTGTCGCCAGCATCACCAGCAGTGTCAGAAACATCTGAGCTTTGTTCGTTCTCATGTCCACCCTTTCGGTTTCACATGGTTCATCGCCGAAGGATAAATCAGTAGCCGATACCAAATCCTCTACATTCGTCAGCTTGCGGAATATGCCGCAACCTGAATGACTTGCTTGGCGAGATCAATTGTCCCGACGCCCGACACCTGAAGTTGGTTTACCCACGTGTAGTCCTTTGAAGAAGTAAACAATGTCATGTTCACGCGGACATCAGCGATGCCGCCTTCTGGCCGAAGAGTGGCCACTCCGTCGCCGTGAGCAGAAATACTCTGCCCATCCTCCGTCGTAATCGTTTCATGAATGTGGAGTTCAAAGCGGCCGTCCGCGCGGACTCGGACGTAATCTATTCCCTCGGCGGCACCATTCAGCTTCGGCCCGGCCGCTGTGCCGTCGAAAGCGACATCGAATCTCGCGACGTCAACTGGTGTTGTCACTTCCCCCGCCATCAATTCCGCAAGGCTGACGCCGTATTCCTTGACGCCGGTGATGTTCAGGGTCACCTTGTATAGCAACTCCCCCACTTCAATCGTGCTCATGACTTGTTCCTTTCTGAATCAGCGCGTTTACTGTCACCGGGCTGCCGTCACGGTTGATAACTGCTTCGCCTCCGTCAGCACCAGCGCCGGGTCGTTGAACGGCCTGTCGCTAATGTTCCGCCAGCGCACCTGGCCCTGGGCGTCGATCACAAACGTGCCGTGCAGTGGCTGGTTGCCGAAATCGACGCAACGATAGGCCTTGAAGATGTCGAGCTTGGCATCCGACAGCAGGGGAAACGGAAAGCCGCCCTTCTCCTGGAGAGGAGCCAGGGAATCCTTGAGGTCCTCCGGCGTATCGGTGCCGATGGCAACGACATCGATGCCGGCCTCAGAGAATTCGCGGAGCTTGCCGGCGAAGTTGTTGAGCTGCTCCTGGCAACGAATGCAGCCGGAGCCTTCGTAGAAGATCAGCACCACCGGCCGGCCCTTGTACTGAGCCAGGGATACCTGCTTGCCAGCAGCGTCGGTCAGGCTCCAGGCCGGGGCGGGCGAAGCAGCCGAGGACGTTGCGGCGGGGGCCGCGTTGTCCCGAGGGGCGGGCGAACGCGGGGCAACTTGTCCTGAGGCGGCCTTCGGCGGCTGCTCATACTTGTCATACCCGTAGCCGAGCTGCGCGACGCGGTCGCCCGCGCTGACCGGCACATCCACGCGCTTGCCGTTTCGGTCCGCGAACGTGAACTTGCGATTGAGGTATTTGGGATCAGTGGGATTGCTGTTGCCCAGACGGTTCCAGCTTTCCCAGAGCCGGTCCAGGTTGCAGTGATGGAGATAGAAGAGCGGATCAGCGCCGACCGTGGCGAAGTCGGCCATATCGCCCCCGAGGGCGATGTGGGTGAAGAAGTGGGGGTTCTGGTCCAGCCTGGGGTTGAACCCGAGGCTGCCGGTCGGCGAGTCGATGTAAAACTTCTCATTGAGACAGTCCAGACTGAGCCATCCCATCCAGAGTGTATCGATCCGCTCACCCCCATTGACCCACGGCCAGCGGGTGCCGTTATAGAGCGTGGTGCCCGGATCACGGAACACGGCGGGAAGGACAAGATCGTCGGGGTTTCCGGTGACCGGGTTCCAGTAGGGCAGCGAAAAATCGTCGTCGCGCAGCACCTCGCGAATCGTCTGCTCGAACTGAGAGAGCATCAGGCGATGCCACGGCAGGAAGTACCACTGCTGATATTGGTCAGGGTCAGAGGGGTTGAATGGGTGGGCCTGGCAGCCGTTCCACACGGCCTCGGCGAAGGCCCGTTTATCCGGCGGGAGTGACGCGATGACTTCCGTTTTCTTCTTGCTCGCGAAGTCCCACAGAAATGCAGGGGGGCCTTTAATCCAGTGTGTATACCACCACCAGGTCCAGGAATGGGTATCGTCGTCCGGCAACGTCCGCATGATCTCGATTGCCCGCGCGTATTTCGCGAGCATCACCTGGCCTTGGGGGCTGTTGACGTTGTAGCGAGTGGAGAGCTTCTTCTGACCCGGGGAAGGCGCCCCATCCTTGGCTGGCGCGAATTTCGCGGGTATTACTTGGCCTTGGGGGCTGTTGACATCGGAGCGAGTGGAGAGCTTCTTCGGGCCCGCGGAAGGTGCCCCCACCTCGCTCGTCGCAGCCGTCGGAGGATTCGGATTGAACTGCAGCTCCAACACGTCGTGGAACGCGGTGTGGACTTCGAGTTTGGGGTCGAGCATCGCCATCGCCCCGGCAGACTGGATCATTCCGCTCACCAGGTGAAAGCGATTGCCGATCACCGCGCCGGCGAGGCCGTGACGGGGCATCGGCATCGAGGGTAGCGTGGTCCAGGAATTGGTCGCCGGTTCGTACGCCTCGATGCCTCGAAACGTGCCGACGAGCTCTTTAGTTGTCACCTCGCCGCCGGCACAATAGATCCTGCGACCGTCCGTGCCCCAGCCGCCGCCGCTTCGGGGCGTCGGCATTCGCTCTTTGGGAGCGCTCCACATGTCGGCCACGGGATTATACTCCTCTACAACATCCGTGTTGGTGGCGGTCAGGATGAACCCGTGGCCGGTGCGACCGCCGATGACGTAGATCTTGCCATTGACAGCGCCGGCGAACGCGTGATTGCGCGGCACCGCCATCGGCTTGCGGCTCTCCCACTTGTTCGTGACGGGGTCGTACACGTCGTTGGTGCTGAGAACCCGACAAGGTCCGAAGAACGTGAAGAACGGATCCTTGGACCCTTCAACCGTCGTGGCGCCGCCGATCACGTAGATCTTGCCGCCGGCTTCGACGGCCACTGCGGACCCGCGATTGCCGGGTAGCGGTGCCAGAGTCTTCCAGGAGTCGGCCGCCGGGTCGTACTCCCATACGTCGTCAATGGGTTGCCATGCGCCGCCGGTTGGGATTTGGGTTCCCTCCGGGGCGACGAAGCCGCCGAACACGTAAATCTTGCCGTTGTACGCGGCGAGGGCCGCGTGGTGGGCCGGCCGCGGCATCGACTTTTTCTTCGTCCACTTGTCGGTAGCCGGGTCGTACTCGTAGTTGGCCCCCCGAGCCTTGCCTTCGCCCCAGCCGCCGATCACGTACAGCTTGCCGTTCAGTGGCAACGCCGTAGAGTTCTTCATCCGGTTCCGGGAACGGCGCCCCCTTCTTCCAGGGCGATTGTGGCATCTGAGCCAGCCCGGCCGTGGCGAAGATCAGATTGGCGGCGATCACGGCCAGGATCGCGCTTCTGCGATGTAACACTGTCGACATGGAACTCTCCTTTCAAGGTAGCTGAGGAACAGGCACGAGCCTGTTCACATGGATCTGAATGCGTTTCTTCGATGCTAAAGCGTCCATTGGTTTCCGTCATGATCGTTCGGCGGGGCGCTAGCGCCGGCGCCGGCTTCTCGGGCGGCGCTTTGATCTTGTCCTTCCGCGCTTTCTCGAGCGTCTTCAGGATGCCCGCCGACACCTGGTCGTTGGGCTGCAGCTTGACGACCTCCTGCAGCTGACCCACAGCGGCGTCGCGCTCGTCGAGAACGAGGTAGTGGTACGCAAGCACGAAACGCCCCGCCGCGTCCTTCGGGTGCTCCCTCACGTGCAGCTCAAGATCTCGTAGCTGCTTGGTGTAGGTCTGAGCGTTCGTGTACAACGAGCTGAGAGTGTTCCAGTCCCAGCCGGGCCCGGCGGCAAGAACCGCGTGGAGGGTAGCGGCCGCGTCCTTGGACTTGGCCTGGGCGAACTGGCACAGGGCGCAGAACTCGTGCACGTCGGTGTTACCGGGCACTAGGCGGATGGCTCGCTCGCACCCCGTTTGGGCGCCGGCGTAGTCACCGTCTTGGAAGGCCCGGAGCGCCAATTCCATGTACCGCTTGGCCGCCGCCGTCTCCATTTCGGTGCTTGCCGCATCCTCTTTGCTGGCCTCCGAGGTCGCCTCCGAGGCGTTCCGCCCCTGCGACGCTGCGTTGGCGCTCGAATCGTTACCCTGCCCGGCATCCGTGGTGTAGGGGTTGCTGTAGCCGCTACCCGATCCGCTATAGCCGCTACCCGACCCGGAGACCCATCCGTACCACCACGGCCATCGGGTGAGGACATCCCGTGCGTACTCGCGGTCATACAAGTCTTTGGCGGTGTCCGCCGCCGAGGACATTCCCCGCGACAAGTCGTACCGATTGACGGCGTCCGCAGCCGCATGCAATCCTGTCCAGCCGCCCGCGAAGTCGCTCACGCGGCGGCTGCTGACGCCGCCGGAGGCGATGTCAGTCCGGGGGTTATTGATGATGGGGTTGCCGCGATTCCCCGGCTCGATCCGGTTCGCCCCCGGAGGGGCCCAGCCTCGGTTGGCCACTGGCGGGGTCAAGCCGCCTGGCCTACCGCCCCGGGGCAACGGCGACCTGACGCTGACGGGAGGCTGCGCTCCACCCGGTCGGGCCATCCGAGGTGGCCCGACCTGGCGTGGCGCCTGAGGCGCTGGCGGGTGCGCCATCGGCGGAGGCCCGGGCGGGCGCATCATAGGCGGAGGGCCTGGTGGGGATCCAGGCGGTGGTCCGGGCGGAGGTCCGGGCGGAGGAAACTGCGCCCCGGCCGATTCGGCCATCACGAGCGATGCCATTACCACCGCCGGCACAACGATACTTGTGAAGAGTTGTCGAGACATGATGCTATCTCCTCTTTTTTCAATCCTTCGTTCACCGAGCGTTTGACGGACTTGTCACAGCGTTCCCGGGTTTGGGTTGCTTTTCCTGCTCCGGCAATCCCGGCGACTGGTGATCGTGCAATTCCTGCCCCACGATGCAAAGCAGAATCGCGCCCTGCGCGTAGCTGGCGATCAACACGCTGTAGTGAAGTAACTCTTCTTCGCCAAAAAGCGTCAGGGCTGTCGCGTACGTCGCTGGCGTAACCTGCTTCGCCCCCACCGCCTCGCGCGAGATGAATAAGCGCAGCTTCTTTTTCTGGTACATCTGCAAGCGGCTTGCCGTGGCGGATCATGTCGATGGTCGCAGCGGGAACACCCACCTCCAGCGCCACCGGTTCATGCATGGCCCACTCGAACTGGCTTTGCATCTCCCGCGCGGTGGCGAGAATGGTTAACTCCACCAAGCGCGCATCAAGCCCCAGCTCGGAACGCAGCACGCGGTTGACGTCGCCTAGGGACTTGGCGAGCTTGGGCATGCGCAGGATCACTCCGCCAGGCCCCTTGATGCCCGCGAGATTCAAGCGTCCCGAACGTGGCGCCGTCACCGCGTCGTACGCCTTTTGCTGTGCCTCGTTCAAGGTCTCGCGTTTCAGCGGCGGCAAGCGCGAGAGGGTTTCGGGATACACATCGACGGGAAGTTCCCTTGCGGTTGCCATGCCATCTCCTTCGTGTGATGGGTCGAGCATCGTTATGCCGTCGCGTCATGCCTGGGCAGGCTTGAGCACAAAGTCGTAGTGCATACGATAAAACGGCGCTTCGACCTGGTATTTCGCCGCTTCTTCATGCGTCTTCACGCGCTCACAGTCGACCACCAACGATTCTTTCACCCCAAACACCGCATCCGAATCGAGGTATTGGTCGCCTGTGACGAACAACTGCGTCACTAGTCGCTGATGCCCTGGGGCGCTGATCATGAAATGTAAATGCGCGGCGCGCATGTTGTGCCGCTTGGTGGCCCGCAACATGGCGCCCACTGGCCCGTCGGTTGGTATCCCATAGTTCGCCGGCGGCACCGCCCGGAACCAAAACTGGCCTGAGGCATCCGTCCGCAGCCGCGCCCGCAGGTTAAGACCGTCGGGTTTTTGCAAATCGTAGAACCCGTCACCGTCGGCTTCCCAGAAATCCACCACTGCGCCGGCCAGCGCGGTGCCGTCGAGGCTTGCGACACTGCCGGTGATCACGCAAGGCTCGCCATCGCTTGGGTGCTTGGCAAGATTACTCCCCAGCGGGAGTTCCGGTGCGCCCTCGACGAAGGCTGGCCCGAGCAGGGTCGACTCGGTGGCATTGCCAACCTTGCCATAACTGATAAGGTCGACCAGCATCGACACCCCAAGCGAGTCCGAGAGCAGAATGAACTCCTGCCGCTTGTCATCACACTTCTGGCCAACCGCCGTGAGGAACTGGATACCGGCCAGCCATTCCTCCCAGGTTGGCTGCACATCGCGCACAAAGCCGTGCAGATGCTTGACCAGACTGGTCATGATCTGCCGCAAACGCGGGTCGGGCGTTGCGGCAATGCGTTTGATAACCGCTTCCATCAGGGTCTGTTCGTTATAGTCACTCATGTCTTCCTCCTAATGGATTCAGAATGCGTTTCTTCGATGCTGAAATTCACCGAGCGCGTGACACCGCAGGCATGGCCGGTGTGGACAGTTTGCCGAGCCATGCATTCAGGGTTCCGAACCGGCCCCACAGAATGATCGCGGCGAAGCACCACAAGACGAGGGCCGGCAATGGCGAGCCGCCGATCAACACCAAATGGGTCAGGATCGCCCCGGTCATCGTGCAAACTAGGAGCGCCGCTCCCACTGGCGTTAGTCGGGGAATCAGGAGCAGGATGGCCGACATGACTTCGATGCCGCCGGTCACATATCGAAACCACTGGCCGATGCCGATCTTGTCGAACGTCTCCACCATCATGGGCTGGCCGGACAGTGCGCCGAAGCCGGCCAGAAGGAAGGCGGCCGCGGTCACGATTTGCAGCGCCCACAGGGCCACATTCTTAGCTCTGGATAAACGTTGGTCATTAGTCTGGTCTTTCATGATTGTTATCCTGTCATTGTTGATCTGTGCTTGCCGGTCATTCAAACTTCGCCTTTCGGATGAACCTTGGCTCCTTCTTCCGCGGCTGTAATACTAAGCGTGGCAGCTTTGCACCTCTCCGCCGTATAATTTCGAATGCCTTCGATTTCCTCCAGGCGGAGCCCGTATGCACACTACGGCCATCGTCCAGCAGTATTTGGACGAGTTGACCGATGACACACCTGCCGATTCCGCCGTACGCGGTCTGCTTGACCGGGCCGTCCGCCGGCTGCACCAGCTCTGCGCCGCGCTCTTGCACCGAAGCTACCCCCGTCTGACGCGGCCGCCGTTGAACCTCCAGGCGGAAGAGATGCTCGGCGCCGTGGTTGAACGGTTGCTCAAGGCGCTGCGAGAAGTTCGCCCACAGACGGTGCGTCAGTTTTTTGCCCTAGCCAGTCAACACATGCGCTGGGAGCTAAATGAAATGGCCCGCCGCTTAGATGAGCAGCCGGCCGTAGGTGAGCTTTGCGAGGGGTTGGTGCCATCGCCGGCCAGCAGCGAGTCGGGACTGACGCCAAATTCCCGCCGTATGTTCGCCGTGATCGATCAGTTGCCGGAGTCCGAGCGTGAGGCGTTCGACTTGGTGAGGATACAGGGGCTGTCGCAGCCCGAGGCTGCTCGAGTACTTGGCGTCTCGACGGCGACGGTGAACCGTCGGCTGAATCGGGCCCTTCAGATGTTACTCGAGAAGCTGTGCGATCTCCGACCACAGTGAAAAGTGACAAGTAACGAGTGAGGAAGGTGGTTCGTCATTCGCCACTTGTCACTCGTAGGGTAGCCATGACCGACGATCCCCGTCTGCCGCAGCTATTCGATGAGTTGCTCAACTCCGACGCCACGCCGGAACAGGTGTGTAGCTCCTGCCCCGAGTTGTTGCCCCAAGTTCGCGCGCGGTGGCAAGAGATGCGCCGACTTCAGAATGAACTCGACGTGCTTTTCCCTGCTTCGCTGGAGCAGAACGGGAGTTTGCTCACGGAACCGGCCGCGGAAACGGCGCTGCCTCAAGTTCCCGGCTACACCGTAGAAGGCGTGCTGGGTCACGGCGGCGTGGGAGTCGTCTATCGAGCTTGGCACCTCCGCCTACACCGACCGGTCGCCCTGAAGATGTTGTTGGCCGGCGCCCATGCCCAGCCAACGGAGCAGGAGCGATTTCAGCGCGAGGCAGAAGCCGTAGCGGCGCTGCGTCACCCCAATATCGTACAGGTCTACGACGTGGGCGATGTGGACGGCCGCCTGTACTTCACGATGGAGCTCGTTGAGGGCGGCAACCTGGCTGAGCAAATCCAGGGGGTTCCGCAACCTGCACGCCAGGCGGCTGCCCTGGTAGCGACGGTGGCCGACGCCATCCAGGCGGCGCACCAGTGCGGCATCGTACATCGCGACCTCAAGCCGGGCAACATACTGCTCACCAAGGACGGCACGCCCAAGGTGACCGACTTCGGCTTGGCCCGGCGGCTGGAGAGCGGCGCGGGACTGACCCTCAGCGGCGTCCCGATGGGCACGCCGAGCTACATGGCACCCGAGCAGGCGCGCGGAGACAGGGACGCCATTGGTCCGGCGACAGACATTTACGCATTAGGGGCGATCCTCTACGAGCTTCTGACGGGCCGGCCGCCGTTTCGGTCGGAAACGGCGTCGGCCACGCTCCATCAAGTGGTCAAAGAAGACCCAGTGCCGCCGCGGCGGCTGAACCCACGCGCGCCTCGCGACCTGCAAACGATCTGTTTGAAGTGCCTGCACAAAGAGCCGCCCAGGCGCTACACGACCCCCCAAGGGCTGGCCGACGACCTGCGCCGCTTTGAGCGGGGCGAGCCTATCAAGGCGCGCCCCGTGGGTTCGATTGAACGCGCCGTGCGCTGGGCGCGACGCCGGCCGGCCCTGGCCGGAGCGCTTGCGTCCGGAGTCCTCCTGGCAACGGCCCTCGTCGTTACCGTTCTTAGGTGGCACGGGCAGCAAACGGCGCTCCAGGCGGCGGCGGTGGCCTACGCCGAGGCAGATCTGAACGAGTCGGAGCGATTGCGGGACAGGGGGGAGTTCAAAACGTCGGCCGCAGTGCTGCAACGTGCCAAGGACCGGCTGGGCGAATTTGTTCCGCTTGAGCTACGCGATCGCCTCTTGACGGTGTTCGGCGATCTGGAGCTTGCCACGCGGCTAGAAACGATTCGCCTAAGTCAATCGCCGCTCCTTGGCGAACCTTCCCACACGGCCACGGCAGACCACCAATACGAGGCAGCATTCCGTGATGCGCACCTGGCCGACGGGCAAGCCGACCCGGATGAAGTGGCGGTGCGCATCCGGGCATCTAGCGTGCGACGATCGATCGTCGCGGCGTTGGACGACTGGGCGTCCCGCACACAAACCCCGGCCCGGCAAACGTGGTGCCTTGAGGTGGCACGGAGGGGTGATACAGACGCGGACATCTGGCGCGACCGTGTTCGCGATCCGAAGGCGTGGCAGGACGCGGCGGCGCTGGCCGAGCTGGCTGCCGCGGTCCCCGTGACGGGGCAGCCCCCTTCCTTGCTCGTGGCACTGGGGCGGGCGTTGGAGAACCGGGGCGGCGATGCGATCCCCCTTTATCGGCGCGTGCTGGCGGAGTACCCCGGCGACTTCTGGGCCAACATGTACCTGGGCAGCAGTATGGTGAAGCGCGATCCCAAGGAGGCGATCGGCCACTTTCGCGCGGCGCTGGCCGTTCGGCCGACCTCGGCTGTCATGGCGACCAACCTCGCGGTCGGCCTGAGGGCGGCCGGCAGGCCCGACGAGGCTATCGCCTGTTACGAGCGCGCGCTTCGCCTCGACCCTGGCTACGCCCCCGCCCACAACAACCTCGGCCTAGTTCTGAGAGACAAGGGGAAGCTAGACGAGGCCCACACCAGCTTTCAGCGGGCCATCGAAGCTGATCCTAAATTCGTTCACGCCCACATGAACCTTGGCAACCTCCTGCGACGCAAGAAGGAGGCGACCAAGGCCATCGCGTGTTATCAGGAAGCGGCCCGCCTTAGCCCCGGGAATGGCGCGCCTGACTACAGCATCGGCCTTATCATGGCAGAACAGGGCCGAATCGAGGACGCGATCCAGCATTACCAAAGGGCTGTCCAGATTGACCCGAGGTTGTTTCAGGCCCACTGCAATCTCGGACGACTTCTCACCGACCAAGAACGCCTCGACGAGGCCATCCATCACTTGCAAGTTGCGGTCAGCATCGAACCCGGCGACAACCTATCCCATAGGCATCTTGGACGCGCATTGCAGCAAAAAGGACTTCCAGACAAGGCCCTGGCGCATCTCTTCCAGTCCCATTACCTCAAAAAGGAGTACCTCGCCGCCGCCCGGTTATGCGCCGACACCTTCACGGCCGACCCGAAACTGGCGGACGACTTGGACGCCGGACACCGCCACCGTGCTGCGAGGGCCGCAGCCGTGGCCGGCTGCGGGGGCGGCGCGGATAGCGCTGGGCTCGACGAGGCGGAGCGAGCGCGCTGGCGCCAACAGGCTCGCGACTGGCTGCGGCTTGACCTCGCCGCCTGGACGAACCGGCTGGAGACCGCGCAGCCGACAGACCGTGCCGAGGCGCACAAGGTGTTGGCGCACTGGCGCGATGACCCCGACCTCGCCGGGCTGCGCGACCCGGACCCGCTCGCTAAACTGCCCCCAGACGAGCGCGCAGAGTGTCTCGCCTTCTGGAGGGAGGTTGCAGCCCTTGTCGGCCGTGCCCAATCCACTAGATGAGGCGCGCTTGGGTGGGATCGACTACGCGCGCAGGACGAAGTCGCCGGCGCGCTGAGGACCGACACGCCGCGGTCGGTGCGCGGTAAAGCCGCCCACGATTAAGCGTGATGATGATTAGAAAGCGACCACGGCCTCCCTGAAGGAGCTTATGAGAATGCCTCGGCTGCCGGGGGGGATGGCGGACGTGGCGTCCAGGTAGGTGTGGGTCGGTACGAGACTCGTGCCCCAACCTGCGGCTGCACCTTAACTCCCGGGGACTTCATAATCACACACGCCGAGGCCCAAGTCTTGGGCGTTATGTTTTGCACCACATAGCGCCCCTAATGTGGCCATGCAAATTATGTTGACAAGCTTTGGATCTTTGGCAAACGCCTTGCGCTTATCAGTGGACAACGCCACAGAAATGCAGGCGCCAGCCTTGGGTAATCCGGGTGGAACCTGCGGACGTAATTCCTGGGGCGACCTGTGGCAGGAATTCCGTCCTCTCCACCCGGCTTACCCACCTATTCACCTTCAAAGGGTTCGCAAGAATTCCATCAGTCGCTTGTCCTGGCGCCAGGGTGACTTCCGGCTGGTGCCTCCTACTTCGCAGGCGGCGAGAGCTTTTGCCTTCATCTCAAGATCGACTTCCGCATAGATGTTCGTCGTCGCCAGCGAGACATGGCCCAACCAGGCACGGATGGTGTTAATATCCACGCCGGACCGCAGCAAGTGTGTCGCCGTGGTATGGCGAATCACGTGCGGGCTGACGCGCTTTTTCGCGATGGAAGGCATTCGTGCTGCCACGGTCTCTGCGTAACGTGTTACCAGTGCGTGAATCCCAAAGCGGGTCAGCGGCTGATGCCGGCGGTTTAGGAAGACGTACTCCGAAGGCGTTCGGTCCTGTATCAATGGAACGATTTCCTTGACGGTTCGCGCCCAGAGAGGACAGCGCCGCTGCTTGTTTCCCTTGCCGTGGATCAGGACGGACGAGAAGCCCGTGTTCGGCATCCTCGCCAGGTCAAGGTCGCCGATGTGAACATGCACCACCTCATCGGCTCGGGCACCGGTGTTGTACATGAAGAGTAGAACCGCATAGTCCCGGCGACCTTGACGGCTGCCCTGATCTGGTGCGGCCAGCAGCGCATCCATCTCATCCTTTTCCAGGTAGGTGACTACGGCTTGTGGAGCCCTCTTTGCCTGGATTGCCCGTATCTCTCCACACCACTCCAAGTGCTCGGGACAGCGCAGGCCGATGAAGTGGGCCAGGGAATGGACCGCCGCCAGGCGCTGGTTTCGTGTTGCGGTTCCGCAGCCTCGATTACTCTCCAAATCGCGAAGGAACACGCGAACGCGCTCAGCGGAGATATCTCCGATTCTCAACCCATCGATTGGGACGCGGGCGAGACGAGCGATGAAGGGAAGGAGCTGACTCAAGGTGTCGCGGTAGCTTAGCTGGGTGTTGCGGGTAAGATTTCGGTCGCTGATCAGGTATTCAAGTAAGAACCGTCGCACCCACGGGCTTAGTAGGCTGTGGTCAGTCATGGCTTACCTCCTGAGTGACGTACTCTTCAAAGCGTTGCCCGGCCTCGTGCAGCAGTTCCGGCGTCATGCTGAGGTAAACCTGGGTGTGCCGGATGCAGACGTGCCCCAAATAAACGGAGAGTTGCGGCAGCAGCTTCTGAACGTCGGCTCCTTGCCGGTACCATGACGTGAGGCGGTGGACGGCGAAGCTGTGCCGCAGATCATGCAACCGGGGTTGATAACGCGCGCCGTCTGTACGTCGGATCCCGGCACTTTCTCGGAGACGCCGATAGTGGCACGCCAGGGTATTCTTGGTTACCCGGCCACCTCCGCGTTTTTGGAAGAAGGGGGCATCCGGAGCTGTGGTCAGGGACCGCGCCGCATACTGGGCCAGAACCTCACGCAGTTTTGCCCCGACCGGGACCAAACGCGTCTTACCGAACTTCGTCTGGCGGACCGTTATTAGGGAGGCCTGCAAATCCACATCGACACTATTCAGCCGTCTTGCTTCCCCGACACGTAGCCCCGCACCGTACAGCAGCAGTAGGATGGTGCGCATCGTAATCGGCTCCAGGCAAGTCTGGCGTGGGTTTGCATCGACCGCCTGGAGCAAACGCCGCAAGTCATCCTGCGAGAAGATGTAGGGGACAAACGACGGCGGACGCTTGGGGATAATCGTCGGCAGTGGTGCCGATGAGGCGTAAGCGCGGCTGACGGCATAGCGGTAGAACGATCGCAAGAAGCCAAGCTTATGGTGCCAGGTAAGTGTCCGAGTTCCTTTCCCCGCCAGGAAGTCGTTTACCTGCTCGGAACGCACTTCGGCGACATCGGCGGCGCTGCCTATGAAGCGGCCGAACATGCGAAGGGTTTGGGCATTCGTCTCTTGTATTTCCCCTAGTGACTTGCGGAAGGCGACGTATTGCTCGATAAGCTGAGAGAGGTTCATAACAGCCCTCCCAGATCGAAATCAGCCACTTGGCGGAGCCCAGTGAAGTCGACCTTAGCGTAGATTCTGGTTGCATCAGGCTTTTTGTGGCCGAGGTAATCGCCAATCTCCTTCAACGACAAGCCTTGGCCCAGCAGGTGCGTCGCGCAAGCATGGCGAAGTGCATGCGGCCCCGGACGCGGAATGGAAAGCCCCATGCGCCGCATTCGCGTGGCGACGACTTCGTTGACACGCGTAAATGGGCGAATCGGCGGCAAATGGGTTAAGAACAACTCGCGGTGGCGGGAGCGTGGTCGTACTTGTTGCAGATAACGCAAGACGGCGTCGCCCACAGGGCGGGCCAGCGGATACTTGCGAGTTCGACGATTCTTGGGGGACCGTACCAGAAGCGTTTCGTGATCCCAGTCGATGTCTTCCAGCCGCAGATTGATGAGATCCCCAGTCCTCAACCCGTAGACCGCAAGTAACATGATGATCGCCCGATCTCTGATATCCTGTGGCCGATCACCTGACGTCTCCATAATTAACTGCCGCACTTCGTCCCACGACGGGCCGGCAGGAACGAGTGTTTGAGAATAGACTCGCGGCGCTGCAATCGCAGCGGCTAACCCCTTGTGGCACCAGGCACGCATCTCAGCGTATCGGAAAAAGGATCGCAAGCAGCCAGCGTAAGATTGTGCCGTGATCCGGGAACAGCCGCCGCCCTTAACCATTCCTAATAGCAACTCGTCGATCTTCCCAATGGTAATGTCTGACAAACTGTCGGGAGTGGTGAGCTGCGCCAGAAGCCGATGCATGTCCCGGCACCGGGAACGAACCGTGGCAGGCGCTAAGCCCTTCTCTGTAGACAAATAAGTAGCGAATTCCTTGATTTGCTCGGCAAAAGGCTTAACGACCCTTTGGATCGGAGCCAGAGGCAGAAGCCGGTCGAGGAAGCTAAGCCACCGCCTTGCTTGTAAGTGAAAGTTCTCGCGGGATGAGTGCCCCGGCGAATTCCCGCCGACCCTCTTTGCCCAGATAGTAGCCTGTTGCTTAATCTCATCGACGGAAATCGACTCGCTCGGGCGATTGGCAAGGTTGAGCCTTTCGGTAATTACCAAAAGGTAGCCGGCAACGTCGCATAATCGACGTTTAGACGCTCCCTGGTCTTCAAGGTGACGGAGGTAGGCAGTTCGCTCCTCAGCCAGGGGACTGGCCGTGTGATGGGCACGCACGATCGGTCTTACATAGAGACGTTCAAACATATGATGCTCCCGTTGTTAAACAGCAGGCCATCGCACTGGGTCATTGCTCTTGTTTCATACATCGAGGGGCAGAGGGATCGCTTCCGAGCGCTTTGGACGCGACGTGCAGCGTAAGCCGGGTGGAGAGGGCGGAATTCCTGCCACAGGTCGCCCCAGGAATTACGCCCGCAGGTTCCACCCGGATTACGGAACATCTCGGCATGGAACGCGCTTCTCGTTATGTGGCGCTAAACTCTGCCAGATACAGTGGATTTGCTGGTGAAGTGATTCAAGGCAACATAACATACATGGCCACGTAAGGGGCGATTATGTTGTGCACCACATAACGCCCCAGGACTTGGGCCCGCGGGTCCCACCCGGGCCGCCCATGCTGACGGGATGGTGGTGTGGTTTATCGTCGAATGGAGCGTGATGAATGAATTGGAGAGGTGGGCGACGCGTGAAAAAACCTCTCCGGTGGTTAGGCGACGGCGGCGAGACTGCAATCGGGGCAGGTGCCCATGTGAGTCCAGGCGTAGCCGTCCGTATCTTCGTGAACGTCTTGCCAGCCAGCGGCTTGGGCGTCTTGGACGCCGTAGGCCTCGGCCCAGCAGTCGGTGCAGACGATGCTCTCCGACATTTCCCACCAGTGGTGGGCTTTGCATTCTTCGGAGCAAAAGCGCGTTTTGCCGATGCGGTCGGGCGGAATCGGACCCGCACAATCCCAGCATTGGCTAACTTGTTTGGTCATAGCCTTCCTCCAGACAATCGGGGCAGATGCCCAGGTAATTCCAGGAAAACCCCTCGACGTGCTTGTCGATATCTTTCCACCCGGCCGCTTCGGCCTCTTTGAGACCGTCGATGTGAGCCGAACAGTTCTCGCAGGCGATGCTTTCTGGCGGGTTTTTTGAGTATTCCGCCTTACATTCTTCCGAGCAAAAGAGACTCTCGGACCGCGAAGCGGGCACGGGGTTTTCACAATGAACGCAGAACATTCGGTGACTCCTTCTGGAAAGAAGAAGAGGGCCTCCGTGCCCTTACTTCCACGACTAGAAGTGGACGGGCCTGTCACCGTCTGCCGGCTCCCGCTCACTCTGCGGCTTGGGACCGTAAATCCAGCGCTTGGCATCCTGAAGTGCCATGATCATCAGGTCGATGTCACTGGCATTGAGAGTTTGCGTTTGATGCCAGCCCTGATCGTCCTTGTAGCTTCGCTGACACGACACCGAATAGCGGACGCCGCCGCCCTCCTTGTCGTTTTCCCATACTGAAGCGCGGCAGAGTCCGTACTTGAACTCGACGACGGGCCGCTGCTTCTGGCCATTGTCGCTTGTGCGAGCAGCGGCGGTTTGTCCCTTGGACATGATGAGACCCTTTCGTGAGAAAAGTGAAGGTGATTTGCGTGAACACAGTGTCCACGCAAAACAAATGCTTGGAAGTAGACGCAATTGGCGATGGTGGCAGCATCAAGTCGCTTGCGACAGGGGCTGCTCCGTGGCGTTCCCAGTGCCGAGAAGCCCATTGAGGCGCATGGTCTGGACCGCGTGGGCTTGGGGTTGTCGTAAAGCACGACCGGCAAGGACAGTCGTGAAGGCGTTGAATAGACTCCAGACGGTCCGGTCCTCGAATTCTCCGCAGGACGGCGTGCGCCACTCGCGGATGACGTTCGGCAACTGCAGCGTCGAGATGATTCCGTTTTCAAACGCGCGCAGAATCAAAGAGTCGGCCCGTTCCGCGGATAGGTCGGCGTGCATCATGGTCTTGATGCGCTGCGCTTCCAGTTGTTGAAAGTCGCCAAGTCTTGTGACGGCCTCGGCGATGGCGCTGGTGAACCTCGCTCCGCCGTTTACCGTGTGTTTACGCTTGACCAGCAGTTCGGAATGAAACGCTAAGTTGTCACAACAAAAAACACGATTTCCGGCACAGAAACCAAGTGGAAACGACTTGTCCACGGACGATCGGATTGCGACCGCCAGACTTACACCCGACGCGAGGCTGGTAGCCAGGTCGAGGGCCCAAAGAAACGTGCGTCGCCGCGGCTAAGCGCGAGTTTTTGGGAACGGACTTGGTAGCCGGCGTTGACAAGCGTTTCTTGGGCGATGTCGAGCACGCGAGCGTGCGGCAGCGGAAACCACCGGCCGTCTGGCGGGGGCGCCTTCACCTGACGAAGCTCGTCTTCGTTGACGAGTCGCGCTCCGCAATGGAGCATTAATTGGGATTCGGCCATGACAAAGACCTCCGAAAGATGTGTGTTGAACCTTGAAGTGGTCGCCCACCTCCCGAGGACTTCGGGAAGTGGATTGCGAAATCTTCTGCGCAATTGGTGAGTCCGGAGCGAAGCCTGCCGGGTCCTGTTGATTTCGTCGCTTGAGGCCAGGAGGACAGGTCTCGGGGACTTTCACCTAATGTCGGAAACTTAATGAACTGCAATTGGGTGGTGACCCGGCGGAAAGATATAGCACAAAACCAAGTAGACAGCAAAGAAAAGGGTCTTCAGGAAAGCGGACGGGGCCAACCTAGTAATAGCGTCCGCGCCCGATCCGCACCGCGATGCGAAGTAGCGTCAGGACAAAAACCCATCCAGCAATCCTTGGATAGGCGGCGACTAAGGCAAGGATCATGAAAGCCAGAACGAGGTAGAATTGAGCCATAAACTTCCTCTCCGATTCGCGAGAGGGCGCGGTAGTCATTCGGCGTGAAAAACAAAATGGCGGATATCAGATTGTTCGTGCTGCATGTCGGTCCTTCGATGGTGAGTTGTGAGGGACCGGTCTGGGGAACCAGGATCTGTGTACCACCGGCCTCTCGAAAGCACCCGTACTGCGAGGCTGTCGAAAGGGGTGTCTTTGGACTACACGAAACCGGATACCGAAGGAACTAAGGGCTGGATAAATCTCTACCCGGCACCCCTGGGCGTATAACACAAATCCCGATCAGAACGCAAAGAAAAGCGATTTTGTGAGGCGCCAGTGCAAGCCCCTGAATCAGTCGTATTTCGTTAGAAGACGCGGCCCAAGTCCTTGGCTTTTCCTTCGAGAAGCATTAAGGCGGTTCCATACTCACCAAGTTCCATTCGGAAATGGATCTCGGAAACCGCGTCTTTGGGAAGGACTGCCCAATAGCAAACCGCTTCGGGTAGTAGTCTGCGTGCGGCGCACTGTTGGAGAGAAAACAACACGTGCTCATTTTCCGGAACGAACATTTCCAGACCGCGCCGCGTTGCAATTCCAATGTACGACTTGAGCATGTGGCGGATGGTACCACAGGGGCGCGCCGGGAGTAAAGCGTGCAGATCCAAAGAAGGTGGAAGTGACACACTCTTAGCTCGCGCCTGGGAAAACCTGTTGCCGTAAGGAACGGCTGATGCAGAGGTTGGCACCGCGACGGCGGGACCGTCCGTGGGACCTGCGACAGTGCCCTGAGGTCCCACTCGGCATTAAGGTCTTCTTCGAGGACCGGGGCCGCGCGACACGGAGATGGTGAGCCGAGTGCAAAGCGGCACTTAGTCCGGAAGAGAGTTTGTTCGGCGGGTATTTGCCCGCGAGTGTTAGTGGAGACGGTCTTTAGAGCTTGGTGGAAAATCGGAATTGTAAGTCCGGGTTCGGTTGAGGGAACAAAAAACAGTGGCTGGCGTTTGGGCAGTAGTTGCGTCTTGAACCGAGATGACCGGGAGCTTACAATCCAAATAGACGCAGATGCTGTGGGAGCGCGCGGTAACGCAAACTCGAAGCATCGGTATCCAAAAGCCGAAACCAGGTAGGCGGTGACGCCAGCCGGTTTCGCGTAGACCACGAGCCAGCTACCTCGGGAGGGGTAGTTGGCTCACTTGAATCCCCAGTGCGTTGCTGTACAGGGGTGGTGTCCGTTAAGGATGGGGTAACCCAAATGGCTACAAAAAAAGAGCCAGGTACTTCCGCTCTCTCTGCATCTCTCCCGCCAGCACCGCCGAAACCGCTGGATCCTGAAGAGCTTGCCAAAGCTTTCGCGGACGCGGAGCATACCTCGAAAGCGTTTGCGGACGTTGCGTCCAAAATATCAAATTTTGTCGCTGAATTTGAGCGGCGACTCTGTGCCTTCCCAGGTAAGCTGCCGGTGCAGGTCGAGAATCTGCGGTTTGATCGCCATGGCGACGGATGGGCCTTGGTGTTAACCGTGCCTTATGTCGAGCCTAGACGATCAACCGCGCTGGTCAAGCCCGATTCTTCAACCACACAAGAGATACGGCTGACAGACGCCCCCCTCGAAAAAAAAGTGGAAACGGTCGGCCTGTTTCGAGACCTATTGCAGAAAATGATGACGGAGCAGCAATCGAAAATGGGTCGCATGGAAGCAGCGGTCAAGGTTCTTGAGGAAGTAGTGCAAGCGAAACCAGGCAAAAAAAATACGTAGCTTCGCGAATGGCGATTGGTCAGTGAATTACGGAATGGCCGATCGTTTGTTCAATAGCCCGGATTAGAGCAATCACTTCTCTGCCTGGTCTGGGCAGAGCCGGTAGCAGGGCGGCACTGGCGGGGGCGGTTTTTGGCAGAAACTGGTTCCTGTGCCACAAGGCCTACCCTGCCTACCGGCTATTTTCATCATCATACACACGGCTTTCGGTAGGTAATAGCCCTAAGGGCTACAGACGATGCGCAATGCGCACTCGCGGATTGAGGTCGTAGGTGCATTACAACCTCGGGAAAAACCGGACATCGCTCCGTCGGAAGCAAGCCAATGACTTTCCGGTCAGGCAGTTGCCCGAGCCGGCCACAAGGCACTTGCCCCGCGTCCAGAGACCCCCTTCGGTACGAAACGAGCGGTATGGCGGGTAGCCAAACCGACGTTGGCAGTTCGCACTCTAGCGAGGGTTCCGGAAAAACCTTCGGAATGAAGCACCTACGACCCGCAGGAAGAGATCCATATCACGGATTGGCCGGTGACCAAAGTAGCTGTCCGAATTTGGTGAATTCCTCTTGATTTGAAGATGCCGGCTAATCAAGATAGACCTACTGCCAAAAACCAATTCATCCCCCGCGTGGCTGACAGCCGAATGCGGGGTTTTTCATGCGCTTCAAGGCGCAGCCTTCACATTCGTCCTGCCGACAAGCTTTGATCGTTGGTTTCTGTGACTGCGCTCGACGGCGAGCGGGAGCATTACAGCTTTGGTTAAGAGCGATGAAAGACGCCACCGATTGCGAAATGCCGAGTCAAGCCGGGGAAGCGTCCCTCGAAGGAGGAGTCTGCAACGCCGCAAATGGTTCGGCCGCCGAACCAAATCCGTTACTGAAGCCAAAGCGAGATAAAGCGACCAAACGCAAGCGTTCCGCGATGGTGTCGAAGAAGGACTCGCTTGCCATGGCTTCGCGGATGGTCCTGGTCGACGATCTTATCTGCGACAAGGACGACCGTAGTGAGATAGATGAAGACGATCTTAACCGCCTTGTGGCAAACATAAAGATGCTCGGAGTCCTTGAACCGCTGATTGTTCGACTTAGCGGCGGAAAGTATGTCGTGTTGGCTGGCAAACGCCGCTACAGAGCGGCGATTGCGGCTGGGTTGAGGAAAGTACCGTGCCGCGTCGTGATTGGCGCGATTGCAGGACGTGACGCATTGATCGCCTTATCGGAAAACTCCTGTCGCGAGCCCATGTCGCCTTACGATCAGGCGCGAGTCATGAGCGAAATACTGGAGGTCACGGGCTGGAGTCAACGGCAGCTCGCGACTGAGTACGGGCTCTCGAAGGGAACGGTCAGCGAATACTTGCGATTATTCAATCCGGAAATCCAGTCAAAACTCAGTGAGGACGACAAAGAAAAACTCAAGTCCGGTGAGCTTTCGGCGAAGAGGGTCTTGCGGAATTTATCAAGAAAGCCAGCCGAGCGCGACCAAGAGACAAGTCGTCGGAAGGCGGCTGCAACCCGAGGCGCAGGTGCACAATCGACCTCGACAACAGTGGCCGGCAGAACTCTTCATGCGGCGCTTTCCTGGTTGGATTCTGATACCGGCCTAGGGCTGCACGTGAGTAGCGAAAACGGGGACCCTCCGCCTGAGGAGAACCTTTACCGGGCAGTAAACCGTTGGGCAAAGTTTCTGGACCTTTGTCTGAGGAACGCAAACGGTATGAAGCGACGATAGGCGCGATTTGAAGCCACGCGACGCGCTTCCAACGGCGTCGGATCAACTGGCGATCAATCGGAGGGCGGCAACCAAGTGGAAGGTCTTCGTCATGGCTTTTGGTTGCAGCACAGACAGGCCTTCTTGACCATAGACGTTTTCCGAAGGGACAAAAACCATGCAGAAACTTCCAGAGAGAATGGCTGCCCGAATCGTTTCGGTGGAATGCGAACACCCCGACACGCACGCGAACTGAGGTACCGGCTTTGGACGAACAGCACGCTATTCCATTTTGCGCAAAACTAGACCTGCGGAAGGTCAACTTCGCCCAAGCTGCGTTGTTCTTGGTGCAACAGCGCGGCTTCATCTAAAAAATCCGCCCAAGGAGTCGGACATGGGTGAATCAAGAAAGGGGCTGGCTGTGATCAAACAGATCTACCCGTACAGGTGGTCTTCCAAGGTCTTCAATATCGGTGCCTGGGGTGGTGTGGCGGCAGGAGTTGCTGGGTATTGGGTGTTTGGATTTCCTGGCATTTTCGCGGGCGCCATTTTTGGCGTGCACATGATTTTCTTGGGAATACTCGATGTGTTACGCACGGATTTGGAGCTGGCAAAACGGCTTGTTGTCCTCGCTCAGGACAGTGTCAGTCCGGAAGAGCGGGCCTGGTTTAGAGCGCATGCGGAACCAATCGGAAATCCGAAGCTTTGGGCTGTTGCTGCATTCGGTCTCTTTTTGTTCCCCGGGGGGATCAACAATGCATATTTGCTGCTCTTGAAAAAACCGTCGTGGAATCAAATTGCATCCCTGGAAGTGAGCCTCCTAGACATCGCCCAGATATTGCCGCTTTCCGCATTAGGGGTCGTATCAGCACTCGTCATGTGGAAGCGCTGCCGGGCGGGCGTGACGACTCTGCTGGATTACGAGTCAGATTTTCCGCGCACCGTGCAAACATCGGTCGAGCGTTCGCTGCAACGACAGCAGTGTAGTTAGCGCCGGCAAGGCAGTTGCGGAGTGCTTGTTGGCCCGGCAGGCAAACGTTGCCATCGCGAGTTTGTTGACTGGTGGCTTGCTTTGCAGCGCGGTTCCGACGGGACTAACGCCAGAGAAACAGTAGAGGGGCAGTCAAAGTGACTGAACGCCAGCAACGCTTGTCGCAGATACTGGGTCGAAAGATCCGGTTGATCAGTTTGGACCAGGTTGCCGGCACCTGTTGTAACGGAGATAGATCGAACGCCCGCCGGCTGTTGCTGCCGCTGCTCGAAAGCGATCTTGTCTGTCCCGTGCAGGTGCCCTTGCGCAGACGCCTGCCCGTGTTGAAAGGCCGTTGATGTCGTGGTCGCCGGGGGAGCATCTTTTGGATTCAAAGATTGCGGCTGCTGCTTGGGCGATTCAGCTTCGGTGGCGGGGGAAGTTTCCCCATGTCATGACAGTTTACGTTGGGACGCTGCGGAACCGAACGCTTTGGGGGGCGCCGCGGGTGAGCCTGAGGTCTGCGTTTTATCAGGCTTCACACGACCTCGGAGTCACGGAGATGTTTCTTTGGCACCAAACGCATGCAGTACAAATCGCTGGCGCGTGGATTGGAGAGGATCTCATTCCGAACAATGTCGGCACAAAACGCCCAGATGCCTTTGTCGTCGGAAACACGGGAGAGGTGGTTCGGGCCCTTGAGTATGGCGGCATCGGTTACACGAAGCGGCGTATTGCTTCGTTCCACCAATTCTGTGTAGGGAAAGGATGGCCGTATGACCTTTTCTGATTTGTGTGTGCTTGACCGGTACCGTGCGCTGACAGCGGAACAATTGGCGTCACACAGCGGGTCTTCTCCAAGTGCAGCGAAAAAACGTCTTCTTCGCGCACGCGCCCGGGGCGAAGTGGAAAAACGGCCGCTCACTGACCGGCGCGATATGGAGCCGTTATCAATCTGTGGGTCCTCAGGCATTGCCTGTGGTGTACTCAGTGGCTTGCTATTGCTTGTTGGGGGGCGCACGTCGGCTGCGCCTAACCCGCGCGGAACTCCGGGAGCGTTATCCTTGGATACGGTCCACCGGCCAGGACGCAATTTATTGCTGTGAGAATGAGCAATTGCAAGCGGTGAAAGTGGACCTGGGAGGGTCCGCAGATCATGTGAGTCGGCGGGCACGAGATTGGTACGACGAACGCAGGAATGTCGCGGGGCTCTTGTCACTGCTACCCGATAGGTTTCGCTTGGTCGTCTTAACGGCGACTGTCGAGAAAGCCTGTGCAATCGAGCGATCACTTGGCAAGAGACAATTTCCGTTCGCTCAGAGTGTAGTGGTCGTCGAAGATCTCGTGCATCTGCTTCCGAATTACCTCAAACGTTCGCGATCGCCAAGTCATTATGAACCAGAAAGGACAACATCATGACCAGTGAATGGTTGCGTGAGTGGCTTCTAGACGTAGGGCCAAATGTTTCGACGCCCGCCCTGGAGCGGCTAATTGAAATGATGAAGGAAAATAGCAGCCTGCTGCTGCGGGGGAGATTTTCGAACGCGCAGGGCGGTGGCTGCCTTGTCGAGCATGCTGGTCGCTCCGTCTTCCCGGATTCAGATACTCCGGGAGTCGACTTCCTGAACTGGGTTGGCTTGGCGAACTGGTCCCACTTAATCGTTGCGTGGGACTCGAGCAAACCGGGTTCGAACTTTGAAAAAAAACTACTGCGCGTGCTGGAGACCGAACTTTGGCTACGAAATGGTGATCATCATGAAGCTGAAGGTGAGAGCGGTTGCCGAGGTGCTCTTGATCGCGATGTTTTCCGGCACCATCCTTACCGGTCTTGCGGGCATCATGGCTTACTGCCCAAAGGTGTGGTTGGAGCCATGGGGCGTCATAGTTCCGACGAGCGTGACGATGGGTATGTGGGCCGTCTTGACAATTGTGTTTGCTGTGCCGGGCACGGTGGCAGCCTGTATTGATGAATCGCATCCATTCAGAACTAAACAGGAGTCGCACACTACCAAGGTCAAGAGTTACGGCCAAGTTCTGGGCAATGCCCAGAGCAAAGCAAGCAAGAAGCAATTGGCGTGGCCACCAATCTGTGCGAAGACAGCGAAGTCGACGCCGCCAAAGCCTGCTGCTCAACAGCCAAGGCCCGCACAGCACCCGCCACGGAGGCATCCGGTGGTGTACTTCCTACGTGGCACGGAGAAATTTGAGGGGTTTCACGCAGACGAATGTTGCTCAAGCGAGCTTGTGGGTCTCCTGCGGAAGCATGGAATTCCGGTTAGCGACAGCCGGGAGGCCGGCCTGAGCGGAGCAAGTGACAACGAGCAGCTTCGGCATGCTACGCAGTTCAGGCGAGTGATGATTAGCCATGACCAGGATTTCTCAACACTTGCGTGCGAGGCTAGGCACTGCGGAATCCTGCTGGGTCCAAATGATAAACGGTTCCATTTGGAGTTTGTGAGATGGTGTCTGCTACTGCAACGCGGCGAAAGGAATACGTGAACCCGATGACTGGCAATGACGCCATTATCAAGGACATGCTCGAGTCCATCGCGCGCGGTTTACGTGACCGAGGAACTGAGCGCCCGACGCCAGTGCATCATGGGCAAGAAAGGCGTTCAGAATTGGCAAATGACGTCGTCATCGGCACGGTGCTTTGCGCGGTGATCGGCAGTGTCATGGCTTATCTGTTTGAAAAACCTGTGCTCACGACCGTCATCGCAAGCGCATGGACATACCAGCTATGGTGCTGTTGGGATCACTCACTCGACCTAGTGTTCGAGCGGTTCATCGATCCGCTTCTCACATCGTGGTTTGGGTCTGATTGTCTATTGCTTCATGAAAACGGACCGGAATGACGTGGACCGGCCGAAAGCGGAATAAATGTTGAAAGGACTTGTTATGTGGCCAACTGTGAACATGCCGGCTGGAAACACATTGTTACAGGGGCAGGTGCCTTCCACGCGTGGCTGCACACTGGAAGTGCCAATCGAGACAGACTCAGCCAGCTCGCGGTTCTGGAATACGATGAAGCATCTTTGTTTTGGACTTGCGGTTACTTGCTGCGTTTTCGATTTATGGGCCCCGATAGAGAAGACAGCCCGGTTCGATGGAGTGTCATCACGAATTCAGCGAGCACCGGCCGTCTTTTGCATTGTGATCGTTGTCTACGCCCTACTGGGTCAAATGGGCGGGTTTCGAACCAGGCTTTTTGTGATTGCGGTGATTGCAATAGTACTGGGGCTTCTAGCTCTAATCCCGGAAAGCGCCTTGCTCGCCGTCGCGTGTGTGGCTGTTGCCGCGTTCGCTCTATTATTTGCTGTGCATTATTGCTTTCTGCGTACTGCATTTCCTTGCGAGCGGGACTGTGCGGAGAAGTACCGCCGAAGCATCATTATCAAAGTGCCGGCGGTTTTGATCACGCTCCCATTGATTTTGCCCTACGCGCTCGGCTGCTTGGTTTCCTGTGCGTCCCAGGCCTGGTATTCCCTGGTTTCATGGATCACCTACAACCGTCATGGATTGAACACAGGCGGTATTTTCAGAAGCCCAGCAGGTCCGCGAGCCTTGCGCGTGGCGTGCTTCCACAGCACGATTGCTATCTCGGCCCGAGCGCAAGTGTATGCCGTTGATCTCTGGGGCTCCGAATTTGGCCCGCTATTTGAGCCGAGCTTAGGATTGGTGGCATTGCTTTTTTTTCTCGTATACGCGTTGCCCTTGATGGTGACCGTAGGGACCGCGTGGCTGACTGTAGGCCCGCTGTTGCCGCGTCTTGCAAAAATCGAACAGGAGTAAAGGATGAGAACCGAGCAAAATGGCCCGATGCTGGGTAAGGTCGTCAGCAACAACAGCCTGCACTCGTGCATCGACAAAGCTGGCAGGCACATGCGTATCTTCAGGGGCCGTCAGGCCGCGAGAAGGCGCCAATGTTGTTGTGCAATCTGATCAAACAGCTCATAGCGTTTGGCGATGTAGGTGAAAAAGTTGATCTGAGCGGTGACAGCCTTGCGGGTTGACATTGAGGGTAAGCGTCAAGACAGGCGTGGCTGACTTTAGCCCCGTAGTTGCGGCGCTTGCGAATATCGATACAGGAGTGATCGATGGGTTACATGCCGTGGTTTGAACGAGCGCTAGCCTTACGTCGCTCAAAAAACGAAACCGAACGAAATAGCCTGATGCTTGGTCATGTCGTTAGCGACGAGAGTCCTGCTCTCGTGCATCGACAAAGCTGGCAGGCACATGCGTACCTCGAGGGCGCGCCAGGTTGCGGGAAAACTGCAACGTTATGCAATCTGATCGAACAATTCATTTCGTTTGGCGATGTAAGCGTAATTGTTGGCGACCTGAAAGGTGACACACCTGAACTCTTGATGGCGTGCTTAGCTGGTCGAGATCGGCTGTACGCACTCACGGGTCAGCGGCTTCCACTGCAACTCTATTACGACCAAGTAGGACACGCGACGCACACATTCAACCTATTTGAACAGGATTTCTGGTCGGGTCTTAATCCATTGCAACGAGCCGGTTGTATTGCCGCCGCGCTGGGTAGTTCCCACGGGCTTACCGGGTACGGGCCGGGTTGGTACGAGGGAGCAAAATTTGAGTGCTTTCAACGGGTGTTCGAACGGTGGCCGAACATCCGGTCATTTCGAGAGCTGCTTGACGCTGTTGGACGAGTCATAATGCACGAAAAACATGACGGACTGCACCCAGCGATTCGCGAAGCGGGACTGGAAGGATGGCTCGGCGCAAGGCGCCTTGCTGCCATCGAACCGCTCAATGTCGTTGGCAATGCCCAAGGGATGAGGCTGTCATCTTCATTCAGGACTCCTCAGGTCATTTTTTGGCGACATTCGAGTGCGATAGAAAATGACATTGTTGGAATCACGTGTCGGCTCTGGATTCACAGCTTTTTCTCGGCAGCCGCTCAGAGTCAGCGGCCAGTGTTCGTCGTCCTAATCCTGGACGAGTTCCAGCGCGCGGTTGCCAAAAGCCTGGCGGTCATTGTGGAGCAGGCGAGGAGTCTGGGGATAGCGCTGATCTTGGCAAACCAAACAATTCAAGCCTTGGTAACAAAAGACGCAGATTTTCGGCCGACCATCTCATTGTGTCGAGTCCAGTGGAATTTCAACGTTGCCGATCCAGTCGAGCAGCTTCGGGTGGCGGAAACCAGTGGAGTTAGTATGCGGAGGAACTGGACATACCGGCCAGGGTTTGCAGGGTTTGGCCTCACGAGGGCTTCGGCTACGGATACGTTGACACCAAGGATACCGTTAAACCACGTGAAGCTCGTATCGGCGCATCCAAAACTCTCGTTGTTAACAGTCAATCAAGACCTGGGGTTCGTTCAGTGGGGCGGCTTCCCACAAATTCTCCGCACCGATTTTCACATCACTGCAGACGAATTCAAGCGCCGTCGAGAATCGGGGTGGCCGGCTCCGGAAGACGGAGCGATTGTGCCGGAAATAGTCGCAAACAACACCGTGCAAACAACTCCTTCGTCTAGTGTCACGATTGAAAGGGAAATCATCCGCAGGCCCGTCGGTCCACGCAAGAAAGTACCCCCGGCGCCTCAGAGCCGATCTAAACCGCGCCCATCACATGAGTGAATGAAGAGAAACGAGACGCACAACATGTACACTCACCGCGACCTTGACATTGTCGAAACGCACGCATGCCGAGTTCCGCTGCTTACATTCGACCAGAACAAGCGTATCTCGTGGCCAGAATCGTCATCGGATCGCTCGGTTTCTGATCGACTGACCTACCTCGTGTCGTGCTCGTTGCTGGCGCGGACAATCGTGAACGCTCGGCTTATAAGGGTCGAGCGTCCGCTGTTTGATTGGCGTCCAGGGAAGAGGCCGCCTGATGCTGAAGCTGTTAGCGCGGCGGCTCGACGCCGGTGGCAAGAACCGGCCCAGCCAGTGGAGGTTTACTTCGCCACTAAACTTGCCACTAATCTTTTTGGCTGCCGAGGAGGAGGGCTTCCGGCACTTCATCATCGTGACCATGACTTGTTGTTAGGCGAAGTGTACGTGTTTTATCGCACGCATTTTTACAAACAGGCAATGTGCTGGGTAGGTGAGGCGGCACTGCCGAAGGCTGGCTTCCGGATCAAGGATCCCGATGCCTTCCTTGTCGACAAGCACAGCCGGCCTCAGCGCGCCGTCGAGGCAGCGGGCCGTTATTCTCCGAAGCAGATCCAGAGCTTTCATCAACATTGCGAGGAACATGACCTCGCCTATGAGCTTTTCTAGGGACATCGCATGATCGCACCGAAGTTTCGCAATGAGTTGCTGAATCATGTGAATCGCTACCGCATGACGGCCGCGGATGTCGTTCGGCTGAATTATCCTGCTACGTGCTCAACGCGAAAGGCAGCGGAACGCACGCTCGAACAACTGGTGATTGAAGGAGATCTCGGCACAGCTCCATTGTTTGGACGGCGCCGATACGTCTTCCTTACACAACAGGGCCTGCAGAATGTCGCCGGCGATGGAGAAATAGGTCATTCAGAGGAAGTGCGCGAACGAAGCGGCCCGCTTTCTGAATTGGCAAAGATTCGGGCCTACGGGTTCCTTGCGTTTTGCTGTTTGAGCAAACACAAAAGATGTCGGCTGATGGTTCATGAATTCAAAGCACAGTTTCCGGACCTTTATGAAGTAGGCGCGTCAACGAGCTACTACGTTGACCCCGAGCCTGCCAAGCCGGTGCTTGGATTTCTCCGAATCGATACCGGCGGCTCCGGGCATTGGGATCGGGTACTCAAACGATTTCGCGTCGACCTGGAAGAATACTACACGCACTCGGGCTTTCGGGCGCTTGTCGATTGTGGGGGGTTTGAGATGACGCTCGTGACGGCGCTACCGCAGAAAGCGGAACGGCTGGGCGTTGCACTTTCGAAGCACGAAGATATGCCGCCGGTTTCGGTTCGCGTAATCGCTATTCCCGATCTTCTGTATCTCATCGCTCCACCGCCCAAAGCTCCGCAACACTCCCCACTGGGGTTTTGATCGCTCCTTACCCCGGGAGCACGGAAAAACAACGGGGCGTTTTCGGTCTTTGTGTCAAACCGTAGGCAGCTGACTTTCAGGGAAAGCATGCTGTCGAGTTACTGGGAGGAACCAGTAATGTACCGTGTCCGTCATGGAAGAAAACGTTGGCGCACTAGATGGCCTTGGAGTTGGTTGTTTCCGCTTCATGTGGACGACCGCTTCTGCCGAACTTGTGGCCTGCTTTATCACAACGGCCCGCTGCCGAAAGAGATAAAGCAGATCACTCACAACAACGTCGGTGCTCTCATTTATCCCGCCGGGAATTGGAGCCGCATCGCGTATGTCGTGAGGTTCGGCCGCTGGAAGTCGGGTTCACGAGAGCTTGTCCTCTCCGATTACATCGGAATTGAGGAGCTCGACGATCTCGACAAGGTGATCGCGCAGGCACGAGTGTTTATCGACGAACGGCGCGAAGCCAGAGCCGCTCGCCGGTAGGTTTGCACACAGGTTGTTTCTCTGGTTTTCGGGCTGTCTCCGGACAGCCCACGCTTCGGGCGTCGTTTTGGAAACGGCGCGTTGACAAACATGTGAGGCCATACCAGCGGAAGGGTCTGCGGCATGGACTCGTAATTGAGAAAGAGGTGTTATGGAAAAACAAAGACCGGTCCAAGTTCTGAAGTTGGGACGCATCCGGGCGTCGATATGGGCCAATTCGAGCAAGGAGAAGACACAGGACGTTTGGTTTAGCGTCCAGGTGTCTCGGCTCTACAAGGACAATGGCGATTGGAAGGACAGTACGTCTTTTAGAAGAGACGACCTCCCGATCGTTTCAAAAATTCTTGAGATGGCATACGCCTGGATTTGGAACCGACAGTCGACGGACGACGGGGTCGAGTGCTCCTGAAGAAGCCTGCACGAATCCCTGCTCGTCAGTCGGATAACTTTGAAGTTGTCGTTGTCGCATCAGGCTTGCATTCACCTATTGCACCCAACTTGGTGCGACACGCCCCTTCAACGTACGTCCTGGCGGCGCCCAATGTGCGGCGGAAGTCACAGCGTCTGGGTCAGCTACGAAGAGGAGTTTGGGATCATAGCCTGAAACCACTGCTCTGTCACGACCATCAGGCTGCGACGTTTTTCTGACCGCACGGGCCGGTTTTGCGAAGTAACTCAGGTTTTGGGGGCCGGACGACCTTGTTCCGGTCCCTCTTCACCATCGCATTTGTTCACATGGCGAACGACGACCGCTGACAGGCGTCATCGGGCTTGGAAGAGATGATCTTCCAGTCTTACGGCGCATGACCCGTGGACGTTCATCCACGGGGAGGCGAATCAGGTACGTTCACGTTGAAATCAAGTCCAGATGGGGAAGAAGAATGCAAACAAGGATGAAAGAAAGTGCGAGACGCTGTTCGGCGTTTGGCAAGTTGAAAATCCCGCGGCGACCAGGAGGTGTTAAGCTCAGGCCGTCGCAAAAACGGAGAAAACCACGATGGTACTTATCTACTGCTACACGAGGGCGCAAGCCCTCAGCGATGGAGTGCTAATTGACGTAACGGAGACTGCGCTAAGGGCCAACTTCATGTATCCCACGGCCCTCACCCGCGCGGTCTGGGAACAGTATGTTCGAGTTCCCGAAGGTGTCAGCGCACAGGATGAAGCGGGGAGGCTCTGGGACATCCTCTGGATGCTCTATGTTGCCATCCGCAGACGGCGACCGCATGACCGAACTGACGTGACCCTGTTTCAGCTATACGTCCGAAACGACGAGGAACGGCTGGAATTGGTCTTGCTCAAGGCGTTGTGCGGGCCCGGTGACGACGGTGAACCAGTGCTGACGGTCATGCTTCCGGATGAAGACTGATCGTCAGCACGGCTCGGCTTCGGCCGGGCCTTCGAAGGGTAAATCGTCCTCTTATTAACAACATGGAAGGAGGAAAGTGCGATGGAACAGCCATTATATAAACACTTTGATTGCGCGTGGTGTAGCTATCTCGGTCGATACCACGATGGGGAGAGGTGGAATGATCTCTACCGCTGTCGTGGATTCGTGTTAGCACGGTGGGGAGATGATCTCGATGATTACGTGGCCATCCTGCAGTGTTCTGTTTCGCGGAGTTGCGAAGACATGAAACTGTTTTGGCCCGGTATCGTCGAGGCCCACCGTCGATCAGTCGCGTAATCAGGAGCGCTCGCCAAAACGGCGGGCGCTCCCTTTTTCAGGAAATGCAAACAGTGCCAAGTTGAATAACGATGACAGCTTAGCTGAGCGTTGGCGACAGGCCAGGGCTAGGAGCGAGGAAGTCGGCATGAACAGGCGTCCTTTACATCAAATTCGACTTGGACTTATTGTGGCTTCGATTTGGGTCCGCCGCACGGGGTGCGGTGTGCGTCATCAGGTTACGGTCACGCGTTTGTTCCGAAACGGTGACGTCTGGAAGCGATCGGCGCGCTTTGGACGAGACGATCTGCCGACGCTTCGTCGAGTCCTCGATCTCGCGCATACATGGATTTTTCTGCACGTGCAGGCGAATCGACAAGAGCGATTTTGATCGCGGCCATGCACGCAAGCATGCATTGCTCAGTCGAGTCCACGGGGGACGGCCATGGCGCCGAAATCCTGCCTTAGTTACGAATGCAGGAACCGATTGCATCAATGGGTTCGTGCTTACTGTCCGTGCGTAGTCGAAGATGCCAAGCAGGAATTTCATCGCGGATTACTTTTCATCCTTGAAGAAGAGGTAGAGCGCGCTGTCGATGTGGAGCGCGACCGCTTTCGTAAGAGTCTGATGGAACCATGCCGCCAATGAGCAGCCAAGAATTGCATGTTTTATTGGAACGGCTCGAACGCCTAGAGACGGCGCTTGCAATGCTCGTACGTCAGCGCATGGTGAAAGAGTGGTATTCAACAACGGAGGTTGCGGAACTCCTCGGCCGAGCCGAGTTCACGGTCCGTGAATGGTGCCGGCTGGGCCGGGTGAACGCCAAGAAGCGCGAATGCGGCCGAGGACTTTCTCAGGAGTGGGTCATATCCCACGGCGAGCTGGACCGCATTCGCAACCACGGTCTACTTCCCTACGCGTCCTTTGCAGCGTTTCGCCGAGGGAGCGCGTGATGTGGGCTCCGTTCTACTGTCATAACGGCATCGCCATTTACCACGGCGACTGCTTGCAAATCATGCCGACATTTCTTGCCGAATCATTTGATCTTGTGCTTACCGACCCGCCTTATCTGGTCAATTACCAAGGACGTTGGGACGCGCCACGGCGAATCATTGTTGGCGACGACAACGCCGGTTGGTTGCGGCCGATCTTTGAAGAAGTATTCCGCGTCCTCAAGCCGGACTCGTTGTGCGTGTCCTTTTACGGCTGGCCTCACGCTGACCTCTTTGTCGGAACATGGAAGGAAATTGGTTTCCGGCTGGTGAGTCATCTCGCGTTTGTTAAGAACGTTTGGGGTCTTGGACGTTTTAGCCGCGGGCAGCACGAGACGGCCTACCTGCTGGCCAAGGGAAACCCATTGATTCCTGCGGAGACCATTAGCGATACGATTGAATGGGAGCGCGAGCAAAACGCATTTCACCCGAATCAGAAGCCCGTGACGGCTCTTTACCCGCTGCTGCAAGCTTATGCGCCCGAGTCAGGGGTTGTTCTGGACCCCTTCATGGGCAGTGGCAGCACGTTACGCGCGGCGAAAGATTTCGGGCTTCAAGCCGTGGGTATTGAGATTGAGGAGCGTTTTTGTCGGCTTGCAGCGGCCGTTATGGGGCAGGAAGTGTTATTCGGGCGGAGAGAGTTGCTGAAGAGATCTACGACCACGCAAGTTAAGGGCGAATTACTATGGCCTGACATGGTATCCCGCTGAACACTCGTGTCGCTTACGGGTCAATCATGGCGTGCTCGGTCCGGCGAGGCCCCGGACCTGTTTCCGGCAGCTAGCTTATCATGCGAATACGGTCGCTATTGCAACCCGCTGCTGATCGGGAAACAGGTGGCGGTAGCGTTTGCGCATTTCTTCCGTCTGGTGTCCCATCCAGGCGTCGATTAGCCGCTGATCGACACCTTTGGCCGCACAGTTCGATGCAAATGAATGCCGGAAGACATGCCATCCGCGAAGGCATTCCCATTTACTTCCGGCGACGGCCCTTCGAAAGTGGTCATTGGCCTCGTTCCGGGTGACTGGTCCGAAGACGATCCGCCTCGACTTGCTGTGGCGTACGTGGAGCGACTGGCAGAACAATTCGGCGCCTCCTGGATGTCGGCCAAACCATTCGTTCAGGGCCGTGGAAAGAAACGGTGACAGTGGCACCCACCTGTGGGTGCGTTGTCCGCGAGCCCGTTTCTTTTCACGTAACAGAACAGCTCGACGCTCAAGATCCACGTCTGAGACGAGACAGCGTATGATCTCACTTCGGCGTGCACCTGTATGAGCGGCAAAACAGAACATCGGATAAATGAACGGCTGAAGCGGGACAACACGCACGTAGTCAAGCAGTTCCTGTATCTGCTCAGTCTTCAGAAACAAACACTCCCAAAGCTCGCGTTTGGCGTGCTCGTTGTGCTCGCTCCGCACAAGTTGGCGCTCGATTTCTTCCCACGTTTGGAATGGCGGTTTTTCATCGGTCTTGGGGTAAACAACTCCCTTGTTGGGGAATTCACCGACGAGGAAGCCGCCACGGGCTGCCCAATTCCAGACGGCGCGGAAACTGCCCATTTCTTTGCGAAGCGTTACGGTGCTCAACCGACGACCCCGTGCCCCCTTCTTCTGAGAACGGTCAGCAATGTGCCGCTGTAGCTCGCTCTGCGTTAGGCGGGCCACTTGAAAATCATCGCCTAGGGTTCGGCGAAAGTGGCGCAAGTGCATCTCAACGGTTGCCAGCGAGTTGGGTTCCAGCGCTCCATTTGAATGGAGTGCGAGGTAACGCTGACACAGCTCGTCGAGCGTGAGTAATCGTGGAGGCGCCGTTGGCTTGCTTGTGGCGCGACCATCGGAGAGAAGGAATGTTGAAAGGTCAGCATCGGGCGGAAGCTGAATTCGTCCACGCGCAAGGAGTCGGAGGTTTTCCTCCAGGCGAACGAGGCACCCCTCGGCCTCACGGCGGTCTGAGGTTCTCAGAGCGCAAAAGAACTTTTGTCCGCCATAGCGAAAAACGATGCGATAACGTCGGGAACGAAGTTCGAGCGAAGCCATGATGCCTCCACGCTTTGATCGTAACGCGGCAGTTGCCGCAGACCAGCGACGCAAAGGCAACGCAAGCCCGACACTGTCCCCAATTTGTCCCCAATCGGGTATCAAACAACAAAAAAGGACTCGCGTCTGTTTGACGCAAGTCCTTGTGCTCTAATGTGCCGAAGAGAGGACTCGAACCTCCACACCCTTAACGGGTACCAGGTCCTGAACCTGGCGCGTCTGCCGCTGGGTGGCATGGCACTGGCATAGGGCTGATGCTGAAATTGCGAAAGAACACGGGCGAAACACAACGTTTCGCACTCATCGACATTTTACTGACGTTGGGCTGACATCGCCAATAACTTTACCAATTCTTTGCCAAGCGATGTGAATCCTCAGTCTTGCCCGTTGTCTTCTGGCTTCGGCGAATCGTCAGCGTCTTGGTTGGGCCAGAATGTCTTCTGGCAGGTCGGACACCATACGGAACCTGCGATCGGGATGAAGTCAACTTCGATGCTATTTTTGCAAACGGGACAGACGACGGCGTGTGGCATGTTGCTGACCGGCGAATCGTGGATAAGTTCAACCCTTCGGCTAGAATAGGCCGCCTACAGGAATCGACCAAACATTCTACAGAGGTGACGCATGGCTGAGAAACGTTCGTTTTCGGGGGACAACGTTCCACTGAAGGCAGCCGACTATCACGGAAATGCAAATTATGTGCGAACGTCACCGGATGTCGCGGCCAAAGGCGTCCAGTCCATGAATGTCTACTTCAGTTTTGAAGAGGCCACGAGACTGTCGCTGGCGTTGCAATCGTGCGTGCTGAAACTGAACAGGTACAAGCGATCCAGTAGTGCTGGTCGGGACATGGGGTTACTTTTGTCGTTCAAGACGGATAGCAATACGGTCACGGTAATTGAAACCGGTGTTTCTCCGAAACGAAAGAAAAAAGGCGCCGCGAGCGATGACGGTGCGCCCGCCTCGAATGGGTAGGGTGCCGCCGCTCCGTCAGGCCCGCATTGACGCCTTTCGGCTTAAACTAGTGCCATTCGTCCGACACACCGAGGCTTATTGAAAATCAAATCTGAATCTTCTCAATCTCGTCCAATGTCAGCTGATCGCTCGTGCGGTCATAGAGCTTCGTGGTGCGGGGCGATTCGTGGGCGGCAATTTGCTGGGCAACTTCGAGGGTGCCGCCGTTTTCGAGATACGTGGTGATCCCAGTAGCGCGGAATGTGTGGTTGCAGGTCCGGTCCCCCAAAGCGGCTCGCCGTGACCGTCTCTTTACCATCGAAAGCGCTTTGCGCGGCTGAAGTCGTCGGAGCGTCAGTCGGCCTTTGCGATCAATCGTGCGAAAGAGCGGCGTGTCCTGCGCCCCAGAGATGTCACCAGCAATGAGGTAGGCGTCGAGATACTCCTGGAGCTTGTGGTGTGCTGGTACTTCATGATCCTTACCCCCTTTTTCATGAAGGCGGAGCGAACACCGCTTGCCAAGCTGTTGGTAATCACCGACGTTCATCCCGAGCACGGCGCTAATGCGGCCGAAGCTGAAGACCAACACGGCGATCAACGCGCGGTCGCGTAACGCAACGATCGGCAGTTCCCGGTCGGGAATTCGCACAAAGCGCCCTTGCTCGTCCCAGCGATGGTCGATGGCGTCAAGCAGCTGCCGGGTTTCCTCGGCGGTGAGGACGGGAGTTTTTCCCTTCCGCGTGACATATTTGGGACCACGGACGGGAGCCGCCGGATTACTGGGGAGGACTTGGCCCACCACCAAGTAATCGAAAAGCATTCGGATTGCAGCCAAATGCTGTTTGACGGTCGGCTTTGAATGCGTGCGGCACTGGTCCTCTACAAACGTCGCTATATGCACTGGCGAGAGCTGCTTCAAAGTCAATTCGTGCTTCTCGCACCAAGAGGAGAATTGACGGACGGCACGGCCGTAGGCCACGCGCGTGTTCGGATTGCGAATGTTGGCGGTAAAGAACTCTATGACACGATCGGTGGCGCGCTCGCTGGCATCGGCGAAAATCGCGGGAACGGTATTCAGGCCGGGTTGTTGCCGGACGGGAAGAGAAGGTGGGGCGGGTTCGCTTCTCACCGAATTCGCTTTATTGTGACTCCCACTTCAAGAGTCTCCCATTCTTTCTCGGTCGTTAGCACGGGAACGCCTGATTTGAGACCCAAGGCCAAGCAGCAACGATCACCGAGCGATAGGCCCTTGTGGCGAGTTTTTGAGCGGAGCGAACCGGCGAGATACGCCTGGTCCGCGTCGAAGGGGATAATTTTAAGCGGAAGGCCGTAGACGAGGGGGGTCAGTTCTTCGAGTGGCACACCGTGATCGGAAGACTTCGCGGCAACCTCAGCCAGGTTCACGGCAGACATTGAAGAGCTATGAATGGCGCGTGAAACGATGTCGGCGCCTTTCTCTTTCTGAAGGAGGGCGAGCAAAGCGGAGGCGTCGAGGACGACCTCAGTCACTGGCGGCCTCGTCGCGGCGCTCGCGCGCTAGCTCATCCGCTAGGCTAACGTCCTTAGGGACGTGGAGGGCGAACAAAGTTTGGGCATCGCGGATCGCCTGGGCAACGGTGCTGATGTGGATGCCTGCTTCGTCCTTGCGGAAGAGCACTTCGTCGCCTTCACCGATGCCGAGCTCGCGGCGGAACTCCGCGGGAATTACGACTCGGCCAGCGTCGGTGACTCGGACACGGATGAATTCGTTCATGTGACAGCCTCCTTGGCATAACCAGCTTTCTAATTGAGTGACACACCTGTGTCACTTTGTCAAGCAGATTGATGTGACGATTCCAGTTTGAAGCGGCATCTGATCGGTGAACTGCCATTTCGTGGGCTCAGTGACGGGAACCTGATGAGAATATCCGATAACGTCCTTTATCGGATACTCTCATCGTGCCGAGCACTTTGCCACTTTCGCCTCTCAATGTCAGTTCAAGAAATAGCACCGTCTAAACGATTGCCGGAATCAAGCTTGCAATCTGTGAGCGGGGGATTAGCGGGCAAGGTTGTACCGCTTGAACTCGTTCTCTCCCAAAAAATCGAATTTCCGCTGGAAGAGGGCGGCCAACTTGTCGTTGGCTGTTGCGAAGACTACCTGCCGATCTCCAACGATGACCACTTCCCGAAGATAATCGAGGAAGGAAAGACAGTTCAGATCGTCAACGTGTGCAATAGGGTCGTCGATCAGGATTAACGGCGGAGCCGACCGAAGCTGGGCGTTCTGTGCGAGGAACAAAGACAAAGCGAAGGCTGCCCGTTGACCTGAGCTTATCTGTTGAAGCGTGGCTATGCCACTATTGCCTTTTCGTTTCAGAGTGGTCAGATTGTCACCGAGACCAGCGAACTCTGCGGGCGAATGGATGCGCCTGAATATGTCCTCGATGGCGGCCCGGTTTTGCTTTAGCGCGTCGTCCATTGCTGCGTTCAGGGAGTGCTCACTCTGAATCTTGGTCAGTACTTCTCGCGCCTCGGTCATCCGGTCGATGCGAGGAGTAAGACCCGCTAGCTGTTTTTCTATCTGATCCTTGCGCTTCGTGGCCTCGGCAAGAACCGAAACGGCACTCTGCTCCTTCGAGAGCGTCGCCTGATAATCTCCGGCGACTTTCCGTATTGTCTCGATGGTCAAGGCGAGTTCCGATAAGGGCTGCGTGGAGGGAGCAGGCAACGCCGAATGGAGGTGGCTAAGCCGGGTCAGCACACCCTCGGATGTGACTAACCGCTCCTTTAGCTCAGAAAGGGAAGACTCGATAGACTTTGTCGTGGCGTCTTTTGCAACAAGTGACCCAGCCGCCGCACTCAGCAATGACTGGCTTTTAGTCTGTAAGTCATTACGTTCGGCAACCTTTTTTGTTCGTGCCCACTTCAATGCCTCGCATTGCTTCTTGAGGTCTTCCGTTGTTGCTTTGGCCGCATCAGACGGGACGCTCCCTAGCAGCTGGCGGTATTTCTCGATGGTCATCCCTGTCTTCTGCAACTGCGCTATCTCCTCAGCTAGAAGGGAATGTCGCTTCGAGAGTTTGGCGAGTTCCTCGTCACTGTTCGACAACAACTGCAATAATCGGGTCACGCTGATATTCGTCGTTTCTCCAAAGCGCTTGCAAGCCAACTCAGCCCAGTTGGCAGTCCGTTGAACGGATTGGAGTTCGCCGTAAATCGACTCTTGCCTACGGATCGACGCAAGCAACTCCGTTGCCTCTGCTTCGATTCGAGGATCAACTCCCACATGAATGTGTTTTGAAAGATCGCCTTGCGGGTATTTGAAATGGCATAGCGGGCAGGTGTCCGGGTCCGCAGCAGATTTCAGAATCTGGGACGCCACATCGCGCAGTCTCTGAGAAAGGTTTGCGGATTCCTCCCTGAGCGCGCTGAACTCTGAGTAGCGCTGCTGTGCCTCGCCAAGAAGTTTCTTGGCATTGTCCAATTGAGTCGACGTGGATTTGGCAAATGCCGATACTGTTTGTTCTTTGGCGGCCTCCAAATGTGGTTGCATCGAATCCGCAGCGAAGCCTGTCGTGTTCTGCCGATTCCTTGCGAGCATTGGGGCGAGAGCGTCTACTTCTGTTAGGCGCTGAGGCAGGCCTACTTCTGCAAATTTTAGGAACTCGGTTAAGGTGTTGAGATTAAGTTCGATCTGGGTTTGCTCCTGGTTCAATTGGCGTTCGGAGGCAAATGACGCAGTAACTTGTTTCAAGGTGCTTTCTGCTGACTCTGCTCGGCTACGGCCCTCCGTTAGAAACCGATTGAGGGAAGCGACAGTTACAGGCGCCCCCACCCATTCGCACTTAATGGCTTCTCGAACAATGGTTCCATACACGGATAACGATTCGACCAGTTCCTTGACCGATACTGCAGCTTCACCTTCAGGCCTAGTCCAGGACACCTCCGAAAGAAGGCTGTCCAACTTCTGTAGAATCGCACCCGACTCCTGCTTTAGGTCACCGGACGCTGCAATTTGGCGGTTTACGGAAGCCAGCTCCTGATCGACGTGATGGCGGAGTGACTGCCACTCCTTGATCTTGTCATCCAATTTCTCCGCCGTTCGCTCGATCACGTCCCACGTTTTCGAGGCATCAGGCCCGACCAATAGCTTTGACAGATCTTCTTCAAGATCAGACTGAGGCTTTGGTTCGGCAAGCCCGACGGCCGCGTCGGTATTCAGGAAATTGAATCGGCCGAACGTCTGATACAGGTTCGATGTCCTTTGCTCGAATTGCCCATACCACGCTAGATTGCGATCCCGAAACACTGAGAGGGGGCGGTTGTTGTTGGCAGTCTCAGTTTTTCCGTCCGAGTAGGTCGCAATAATCGAGTAAGGGCCAGATGACTTTGGATTTCGCTTGGTCTGACCGCAATACACCAGTTCGATGGCTTCAAGTATCGAAGTCTTTCCTGAGCCATTTACACCACAGATAAGCGTAACGATGCCGATGTCATACTCTCGCGTTTGCGGGAACGGGCGGAACTTATCAAGCACAATGCGTCGAAGGAACGGTTGCACTGCGGTTCGCGGCGTGCCTAACGACTTAGGAATCGCGGAGGCCGATTGACCATAGTGCTCCTCGATCAACTCAAGCCGACGCGGCATAGTCTCATCGTTTAGGATGGCTCGATCCAGATTGGCTGCCGCAAGTATATTGGTCCAGGTCGTGAGAATGTCAGTCTTTATGACTGCATCGGATACCTTGTACGTCGGAGGCGTCAGGGCGGTGTCAAGCTCTGGCTCGGTCACTACAAACTTGCGGGCATACCGGCGGTCTCGCTCGATGATTGTCTTAGTCGCTTGCGGTGGCTCAGCATCTACAACGAAGAACAGGTAGTTGCTCCACTGAAGGCTTTTTCGCCCCTGAAAATACCGGCTTCCGACAATGCGCTCCTGGTAGTCGTTGAGCGATGCTGCGGTGTTTGGGATTTGCGGCGACGCATCCACATAGCAAACCGCGAACGACTTGTCGTGCGACTTCCGCTCGAAACGCAGCACGCTGTCGTCGATCTGTTCCAGGTCGGGAAAGCGAGGCGAGAGCTTGTGTCGAATTCGCTCAAGTGAAACGGTCATTCTTCCCTCCCGATGTCAACGGGGGAGTCAGTGCGGGGCTGGTCGTATAGCATGTAGCCGTGCGGATTGTGCTGCACGTCATTGCCCTGGTTGTTCCGGTACCACACGGCGAGTCGCTGCCGACCTTCGACGATAGCGTCCGGTGTTTTCTCCCACTGTCCTATATGATCGACAGCCTTTGTTGCAATCTCGTCAACCGACTCCATTGTGTGCTCGTCGCCAAGGTAAATGGCGGTAGCACGTTTCGCCGCCACGTCCTGAGAGACAATGTTTGTATGAGGGGACTGAGGTGACCAGTCAAACCTGAACCCCGTCTGTAGGTCTGCCAAGGCGACAGGAGGATTGGTTTTCAAGACCGTAGCGACACGGTGAGCATTCTTGAGCCGCCTTGTCCTGAATTGAGCGGCTTCCGTATCGGTGTCGTGGCAAGCCGTGATGCGGTTTATGACCTCAGAGGACGTGATTGTGCAAGAATCGAGATGCCCGAGGGTGTACCAGTTGTAGGTTTGTATTCTACCTGCGGCCAGGGCTAACGCTCTCTCGGCGGCAAAAGGATTGACCTCCGCCAGTACTTTTAAATCAGCCTCTGCGTCACCGCTCTCGCAGGCGATTGCAGAGAATCCGTCATCAACTGTCTCTGCGACAACCCATCGCAAGGTGCCGGAATCCCAAAATCTTGTCTCATATAGCTGCGGGCCACGGCGGCGAGAAATGGACGCTTGAACTCCAATGTGGGCAACCTTGGAAGCGATGACCTTAAAGACAGCAGGCTCGTAGATGAAGAAGAGCGCATGGCACCGTGGGTCATCCAACCAAGTATAGTACAAGCCCTTCTTATGGTTGGCGGTCAAAGTGCTGTCGTCGCTGTCAAACTTGTCCGGTCGTAAGTACCATGCCGTACCGGAGATATTGTGCCAGCACTTTTGGAAGCCGCCAGACCGTTCATGCACGTCCTTGGCCCAATTCAGGCACAAGAGTTCCGTTTGGTCGCCGCCAAATTGCATGAGCCGAATGCGGTATTGACGATACTGCGTCTGGCGGGGCCTGGGGTTTAGCTGGATGTGAATTACGAGCGTCCTGTCGTAAAGCTGACGCGCTTCGTCGTCCAGGAAGGCAAAGGCATCTGAGCAAATGATCGTTGCAAGGCGAAGGTGGGTTGTGCCGTTGCCAAAGTAGTAGAGACGTGTCCCCGTTTGCAGGCCGTTAATCTCGAAGTGCCCTGCGTCACCCATAGGAGAGGTTTTGAACTGAACGACGATCACAAGGGATCGAATAGTGTTTCCGTTGAGCGGGCAAGTGTTGAAGACGTAAAGTACCGGGTCGAGAAACCGCCCCTGCACCGGGGCAAGCTGCTCATAGATCACGGTAGCGACGCCGGACATACTTGTTCTAAATGCAGCCAATTGCTCCAGGGTGATGCTCTCGCAGCCAATCACCCATAGCGATCCTGCATCTGGGATAACTCCGTTGCGAAGCGATTCTTCGAGAGTCTTCCAGGGCGTGGAATATTCGGGTGTAACTGCCACCCCGATCTTTTCCGCTGCCGCATCGTTCAGAAAGGCGGAATGTTGTTTCTGCGCCAGTGATCTGTCAGTGTTGCGTACTCCATTTGTGTCGGCCTCAATATCACCATGAGGCTGAAAGAGCAATGCCGTGTAGTTCTCGTGGTTCGGATTCAAGACATGTAAGTTTGGGGAAGCGAATCCGGACTCGTTGAGAAGCTGTGTCATGGAGTAAATCTGCATGGGCGGTTACTTTAGACCTCCTCCGACGAGACAACTACCTTAAACGGCAGGCCCAACGTCTCGAAGTGCTTCTGGCCGCAGCGGACCTTGTCGGCTTCAGTGGTGCGGAGTTTCAGGAAGTCCTTGGTGCCCTTGGTTTCGCGGATCAGGTAGAGCGTTTCGTCCTGGTGTTTGACGATGGCCCAGTCCGGGTTGTATTTGCCGACGGGTGTGTCGATCTCGAACCAGCCGGGGAGTTTCACGAAAAGCCGGATGTCGTCCCGCTCGTCCAGGTGTTTTGCGAACTCCCTCTCGACTTCCGATTCATAAACGACGTATTCGTAAACCGAGTTGTTTACCTGCATAGCGGTGAGGTAATTCACCAGCTCCTCGTTCTTGAAAAGCAGCATCTCCCATTCAGCTTCTGGGCCTGCGCCGGCAATCTTTTCGTACTTAATGCCGTCAACCAGAAGCCGATGCAGCTCGTGCTTCAGGATGTTGGCCACACTGTCCATGAATCGCTGCGGGTCTACGAAGAATTCGGACAGGCGGCCGGATTCCTTCAGAATCCGCACAAGCGTTGAGCGGGTCAGTTCGGTTTCGTTTTGCAGGTAGGCCAGCACGTCCGGGACTGGCCGATTGCGGAACGTCACCTGCTCTTCCGCCGCGCTGACGGCGGTCGTGGTGACGCCGCCTCGGACAACACCCAGCTGGCCAGCTGTCACGCGAATCTTCGCGGCCTCAATCTTCTCCATCTTTTTGATTGCGGCCACGGCCCGCTGGACTAGCTCGCCGGTCTCGAACTCGACGCGATACTGCGTTTTCGGCTTGATTCGATCCCACAACGCCTGGAACTCTGGCGTGAGGAGCACTTCTTTCTTGAGGCGGTTGACCCCCTCGTCCTTGTCTTGCCGAACGTGGCGCTCAATTTGGTAAGAGGCCAACAAATCGACGACAGCCGGAGCCAGTTCGGCAAGCGGTTTCGGCAGTTCGATCTTAAAGTCAGGCCTTTTCGGATCGAAGGCCGGCTGTAAGCGGCCATCAGTATCGAGCATCTTTTGTTCGACAAGAGCCCCCTTGATTGTCTCGGCATCGGCCCGACCGATGGGCTGCGGCTCGCCCTCAACGACGCGGGTGATCTTGGCGATGGCCGTGATCGGAACCTTGCCGAAGGTAACGCCGCAATCCTCTTCGTATTCGGTTTGCAGGGCACGGGCGAAGTCATCGTAGCTTTCGTTCGCCATGACGAAGAGCTTGTTGATCGATTCGTCGAAGACGCGCATTCCGTGCTGATCCACGGGCAGGCGCAAGCCTCGGCCGATCTCCTGCCGCTTCTTCATGGCGCTGCGAGTTTCGTTCAGCGTGCAAATCTGGAAGACGTTCGGATTGTCCCACCCTTCCCGAAGTGCCGAGTGGCTGAAGATGAAGCGGAGAGGCTCTTCCTCGGAGAGCAACTCTTCCTTCTTCTTCATGATCAGGTTGTAAACCTCATCGTCGGCCTGGGTGTCGCCGCGAGTGTCCTTGAATACCCCTTTCTTGTCCTGGGCGAAGTAGCCGTTATGGAGCTGCTCGATGGGGAGCTTTATCCAGGGAAGGTCTTTGTAGCGGGCATCCTTGGCAAATTCGCCGAGCGCGGCCTCGAACGCCTCGGCAAACTTGCCCTTCACGGGCCGGCCGGAGCCGTCGTAGTCGCGGTAATTGGCGACGCGGTCGATGAAGAACAGGCTCAATACCTTCACGCCCCTGCCGCGAAGCTGAAGTTCCTTTTCCAGGTGCTTTTTGACGGTGTGCTTGATCTGAACGCGCCACACGTCCTCGCGCATCCCGCCGATTTCATCCCCGAGCCGTATGACCCGGCCGCTGGTGAATCGCAGGAATTCGCTGCCTGGCTCGGCGTTTATCTCGGCAATCTCGTAGCCGTCCCGGTAGCTCGCTCGTTCGTTCGACAGACTAAATAAATCGGCTCCGTTCTTGACCGTGACCGATTTCTCCTTCGGCCCTTCAGCGGTTTGAACGTGGATGCGAACCTTAGCCTTAATGCCGGGCTTGTAGTCGATCTTCTCAATGCGGACGAAGGCCTCATTGGCTCCCCCCTCGGCGGTAGCGCTGGCGACGACGATTTGCTTGACGATTCGAAGCTCGAATGCCCGCACCGGGTCGAGCCGGTAAACCAGGTTGTACGGGTTGCGATGCGTGGCGGAGTAGCGGAGCGTGCAGAGCGGGTTCAGCGCCCGGATGGCTTCTTGTGCACGGTCCGTCGAATCGACGCTTTGGGGTTCGTCGATGATGACGACGGGCCGGGTCGCTTGCACAAACTCGATGGGCTGCCGGCCGGAGAGCTTATCGCTTTCCTTGTAGATGACATTGCTCTTTTGCTCGGCCTCGGTGCCGGTGAAGTTCTTGCGGAAGGCGTCGATGTTTATGACCAGAATTTGCAGCATGTTGCTGACGGCGAACTGCCGCAGCCGGTTCACCTTCTTGGCGTCGTAAACGAAGTGCTCGAAAGACAGGTTATTGTAGAGAGCCCGGAAATGGTCGGCGGTGATCTCGATGTTCTTGAGGACGCCCTCCCGGATCGCCACGCTCGGTACGACGATGATGAATTTCTGGAAGCCATACCGGCGCGAAAGCTCAAAGATCGTCCGCAGGTAGACGTAGGTCTTGCCGGTGCCGGTTTCCATCTCGACTGAGAAGTGAGGACAGGATCGGGAAGTATTCCCGGCGGCGTCGAACGTTTCCCACGCTTCAAGGTCTGTCGCCGGGTCAGCAATCTCGATGTCGTTGCGATGCTGGATCAGCCGCGCATTGCCCTTCAGCTTGTCCGGGAGCAGAAGCAGATTGTTGCCTACGCCCAGTTCGGTGCGGGATTGCCCAGAAAACAGCCCCTCGTCGTCCCAAGTGCCAAGATCGATGACGGTGTATTCGGGCGCGCCCTGGGGCTGGCCGTCGAAAAGGTCGGTGACGGCCGCCACGGCGTCGAGCTGGTAGGTCTGGTTGGCGTCGAATTGCAGTTTCATATTGGGCCTCCTTACACCGTCTTGAAACTGGTGACGCCTTTGGTCTTGAACGTCTGCACGGCGTTCGCCTTAAGCTGGTCGTTTCCGGCGAACCCTTCATCCAGACAGACAACCCGCTCCGGCTTCCTCTCCGCAATGGCTCGGATCAGCTCCGGAGTTAGTTCCCGCTCCAGGCAAATCACGAGCGCCCCGCTGGCCACGCTGTATACCGTCTTCCCGGCCAGCGTCTGCTTTTCGACCGGCGTTGTCAGCGGGAAGCCACTCTTCAGCAGCAATTCGTAGAGGATGTCGTCCGGCGTTCGTTCGTCCCGGATGTGGTCAACGTGGAATTCGAGTTGCTGCTCCAGGGCTTTCGGCTCGTGGGCGATCTGCGCGTCCCATGTAGTAAAGTTGGATTCCGCGAGCTTGTAGACCCGGAAGCCCCGGTCCTCGGTAGTTGATGCATTGAAGGCAAGGCTACCTTGGTCGTTGTTGTTGAGCTTTTGAATTACGCGACGAACCCGTTCTTTTGTAATCTCCGCAATGGTTGGATAGTCTTTTCGTTGAGTTGGTTCGGGAAGCTGAACGAGGACAACTTTCCGCCGTCCACCATCCTGCTTGTTCAACTCAAGTACCGCCTGAGCCGTTGTGCCGGAACCGGCGAAAAAATCGAGGACGATGTCGTCCCCTCGCGTCGTAACGGCAAGCAAACCTTTGATTAGCGATGTGGGCTTCGGATAATCGAGCACTTGCTCGCCGAAAAGGTCTCGCAATTCTTTGGTTGCCTCTTGATTCAGGCCGGCATGGAGCGAAGTAACCTCTGAGTCGTCTCCATTGTCGTCCTGACTCTTCAGGTTAATCCACGTTGACACTGGATTCGTCTTTCCATCTGCTAAATCGAATCTGGTCTTGAATCGAGGTCGAGTCATTCGGCCTCCGGGTGCATCGTCGGGCCAGATGACGTTGTCCTCGGCGATCTGCCGTTTCATTGAGGAAGGTTCAAATCGCCAGACACGTTCTTCGAGTGGCAAAAACTCGGCACCTGTTGCCGGGTTCTGAATCGGGTAGTACTGGTTCGGACGCATCTCCCTTGTCATGCCAACTGTAAGATCGGTGCTTCGAAACCGGCCTTTCGCATCTTCAAGGGGAAAGTCGTCTTCGTCTCTCGCAAAGCCGTAGAGTCGTGTAAATTCCAAGCGTTTTGCAAACGCGAGCACATACTCATGGTCAGGTGAAACAGGTGTATCTCTCATGCCTGTTGCCATTCGCCGCCGCCGGACAAACGTCGCCAAGAAATTCTCTTCACCGAAAACTTCGCTGCAAATGCGCCGCAAGGCATCGGATTCCGCGTCGTCAATGCTGATGAGAATTACCCCATCCTCTCGAAGCAGGTTCCGAGCAAGGTATAGCCGCGGATACATCATGTTCATCCACTTGGAGTGGAATCGTCCGTCCGTCTCCGGGTTCGTTCCGAACTTCGTCCCCGCTTCATCGACCTGGCCGGTGTATTCCAGATAGGTCTGAAGCGACTCGGCGTAGTTGTCGGGGTAGATGAAGTCGTTGCCGGTGTTGTAGGGCGGGTCGATGTAGATCATCTTGACCTTGCCCAAGTACGACTTTTGCAAGAGCTTCAGCACTTCGAGATTGTCCCCCTCGATGATGAGGTTCTCGGTCGTGTCGAAGTTTACGCTCTCCTCCGCGCACGGGCGCAGCGTCCCCATGCTCGGGGCCTGGATCGTCTTGAAGCAGTCGGCTTTGCCCGGCCAGTTCATGCCGTAGCGTTCTTTGCCCACGTCCACGGCTTCGCCAAGGGCGAGCTTCAGCCGGTCGAAGTCTAGCTTGCCCCCTTCGGTGCGGATTTCGGGGAAGAGCCGCAACAGTTCGGCTAGCTTTTCAGTGGCGATATCATGCGATCGAAGGTCGAAGTGCTCAGGTTCGATCATCGGTGTTTGCTTCATTTGGGCCGCCCATCTTTGGTTGTTGCTTGTTGGCTCATCGGGTTAGGCACCTTGCTCATTGATTCCCGTCCCCGTCTTCCTCATCGTCCGCCTCCACCTGATCGGTCGCAGCCGATGGCTGCTCGCGGGGAATCAGCTTCCCGGTTGCACGTTCGATACGTGTGAGGAGAGCTTCTCGACGCGCAAGGAAAAACGCCCTGAAATCGTCAGATAAGATCGCTGACGGTTCGATCACATGAGTGGCCAAGATTTGGCGCTGCCGGTTTTCGTCAATCCCGTGGTTGTCGCGGAGCTTGCGCAAATAGGTGCTGGGTGCATTGCCGCCAATGATCCTGTTTGTCCGATATGTCAGGGGGGTCTTGTTAATGATGGAATCGTAATCTCCCGCCTCGATCTGGTTCTTGCGGCACCAGTCGCGTGGAAAGATGTGATGGATGTCAGTGGCCTCATCGAAGTACGATTGCACTTCGATGGGTTCACCCGTGCGGAAATCAATGCAACCGTCCCGCATAAGGAGAGCGTAGAGACCTTTGTAGGCAGCGCTGTTTCTTGTGCGAAGGGTTGCCAGACGATTTGGCGCAAAGTTGCTTTCAACAACTGACGAAGGCTCGGGACCGTCGCTGGTAATCCATGCCAGGACTTCGACGAGATCACGGGCGAACCGCGTTTCGATGGCTCCTCCGTACAGTTCGCCAAACACGCCGCACCAGTACCAACGAATGAGCTTGCTTCGGACAGAGTCGTTCTGCGCCTTCTCTCCTAACACAGCGAGAAGTGCCGCCAGCGGGACCAATTGTGTGGTGTATGGAAGATCTCGGCTTGCAAAGAGCTTTTGCTGAAACAGGATTTTGCCGGCGTTCAGGAAACCTGTTGCGGACCGGTCGGCCGAGTTCTTGAAGTCGGTCAGCGACAGCTTCAGGATGTCGATGCGCTTGCAACTTACCGGCGCGTTTGGATCGCGTTGCTTGCGATCAAATGTTGTGAGCAGAGAAATCACTTGCAAGAGCTCGTCGGCACCAACGGACTGCAATACCTTCTGCTCATGAATCTTGTCCTTGCGGCCAGCTACTACCTTGCGACCGCGAGCATCGTGCGTTCCCTCCCAATCCTCGCGCAGGTTGAATCCATCGGCCGCGAACGTAGCCGTCACCAGCTCGAACACAGTCAGTGACACGCCGCCGGTATTGACCTTCTCAAAGACTTGGCACACGGCGACCTTGGGAGTCTCCTTCAAGAGCTTGATAACGGGAACCTGGTACTGCTCGAATCGCTTGATTATGTTGCGTTCAAACTGATCAAACAGTTTGATTTTGTCGGGCGCATAATTCCAATGCGCGTTGAATCCGGTCCGCCATTCAGCACAGTCGAACACAAGTGAAAGCGGAAAAAGGCCGTGTGCATACTCCGCGGCCTGCGTCGAGTAATCTTCCAAGACCTCGTTGCGGAAGTTCTTGATTCGCTTGTCTTCAGGGAGGCTTCGGATGGCTTCTTCACGATCTAGATTGCTGTCGAGAGCCTTGGCCATGTCTACGCAATACCAGCGGAAGATTTCCCGCTTCCTGATATCGCGCGTTTTCACCGCTTTCCGATGAAACAACGACTGGAACAGAGACGTGAGGCGCTGCTGGCCGTCCAGTATGAAACGTTCTGGCTCCCTTTCCGAGTCAAGTCGGACGCCTTCAACAAGCCGTGGTTTGAATCGCACGGCCGGATTGCCATTTTCCAGCATCATGACCGCGCCTATCGGATACGACAACGAAACGCTCGCAAGTAGACTGGTGATATGGGCGTCATCCCAGACCCAGCCACGCTGGAACTCCGGCAACTGGTAGCGTCCAGCGGACGTAGCTTTCAGAATCTCGTGAAGTGATTCCTTGTCGCTCGAAAACGTGGTCATCGCATCCATAATCGGCGCCTTAGTTCAGTTTCCAACGTATGGTGAACAGTGATTCGCACTTCGTCTGTTGCTCCAATCGCCGGCTGATCTCATCGAGCAAGGCATCTTTCTGCCGGTCCACATCGCGGCTCGCGGCGTCATAGGACCGCCAAGCCTCATCGCGTTTGGATTCCAGGCCCCGCAACTTTCGTTGGAGTTCGAGTTTTTCCGGTAGATTCGGTGCGAGCCTAGCAAGTTTTTTGGTCTCCTTGATCTGCTCGTCGAGTTCGTCCAGCTCCGCTTTCAAAGCGGTGCGGCGGTCTTCGGCCCAACGATCGAGCTTGTCCATCTCGGCGTCGAACCATTGGCCGTTCTTCGCAGCCATGACGGCGAGCAATTCGTTCTGCCGAAGAGCGGTGGCTTCGGCGAGACTGGCCCGAATCTCAGCAGGAACGGCGACGTTGGTCCCCGAGCGGCCGGTTAGGTCAAAAAACCGGCGGCACTGGTTCTCGTCGAGCCGGGTGCCGTTATCGGCAACACCGGTAAGGATCAGATTCTCTTCGGTCTCCAGTGCCCGGACGTCGAGTAGCGAGCAAGAAAGCCAACCGCTCTTTCCTGCCAGGGGAGCAATCACTGCGATGTTCTTGCCGGCGCCAGCATAGGTGAAGGTCACGTCGGCGGGCGATGCTTCTAGTGCCTTTGCTTGGGCTAGGATGCGCTGCGCCAGCGGATGGCCTACGCGGAACGTGTTGGCGTCCTCGACTTTCTTTCCAAGCCGGTACGGGCCGGCATGGATGGTCTCTCCTGGGAAAGGATTTCGGGTGAGATAAAAACTGTATTCGTTCTCATCGAACCGGGCGTATTCTGCCAGTAGGTGGCGGGTGAGCGTCCAAAGCCGCTCATTGAAACGGTCCAGCAAGCCACTGCTTTGGACCCGGACTTTCTCGACGACTTCTTGGTCGAAGTTGTTCAGTAGCTTCTCGCGGGCGTCCTGCTGGCCAGCAGTAATCTCCGTTTCAAGCTCGCGCTGCAGCTGGTCAAATTCAAATTCGATTTGCTTCGGCGTGCGGCATTTCTGGTAAATGGCGGCAATGCGTTTCTCGAAGTCTACGCCTGATTCGACGGCGCCCAGCACTTCATCGCTGGCTCCAAACACACCGTCGAACAATTGGAATTTCTCATCGAGCAACTGGTACACACGCTGGTCGGCTGCGTTGTTCTTGTTCAGGAAGTTCACGACGACAACATCGAATTGCTGCCCGTAGCGGTGGCAGCGGCCGATGCGTTGCTCGATCCGTTGCGGATTCCAAGGCAGGTCGTAATTGACGACGAGATTGCAGAATTGCAGGTTAATCCCCTCGGCTGCGGCTTCGGTGGCAATCATGATCGAGGCGTGGTCGCGGAAATTCTCTACCAAGGCGGCACGCATGTCGGCCCCGGGCGAGCCGGAGACGCGGTCGGTGCCCTGGTTTTGCTCAAGCCAGCGTCGGTAGATGTCTTTTGACGCCGCGTCGCTGTTAGTGCCGTTAAAAAGCATGACCTTGCCGGCGAACTCGGTTTGTTCCAAGATGCCGAACAGATACTCCTGCGTCCGGCGCGACTCGGTGAAAATGAGCGCCTTTTGCTGGATCGCGGTTTGGGTGTTCTCTTGCGCCCTGGCGGCGGCGGCGAAGCCGCGGCGAAGCGCGGTCAGCAACACTTCGCCCTTGGAGTTTTTTGAAATCGACTTGGCCAGATGGTGAAATTCGCGGAGCTTGGCCATTTCCTTGCGCATCTCAGCAATTTGTTCCGGCGTATGATGGGGAACTTCCGCCCCCTCCCCCCCTTCGTCGGGATCCCATTCATCATCCAATTCGTCGAGTTCCTCCCAGTCGTCTACCAGTTGGTCGGGCGGGGCATCGACGGCTTCGGCCCGTGTTGCAGCGGTGTCGAGCTTTTGCGCCAGGCCGCTGAGTGTGTTGGATATGGCATACGTGGAAGACGCCAGAAGCTTTCGCAGGATGAGTGTCATCAGCGAACGTTGACTTGCCGGCAGGGCGTAGAGTGCTGGCTGCTGCAGGTATTCGGTTACCAGATCGTAGAGCCGTTGTTCTTCGGGCGTCGGGACGAACTCCTGTACCAGAGCGTGGCGGTTGGTGTACTTGACGTATTCGAGCACCTGTTTGCGGAGCGTCCGCTTGCAAATCGGCTGCAAGCGTTCCTTCAAATCCTTGAAATCAGCGTCGTTTCCAAGCCGCGTGAACCGCGCGCGGTAGGTCTTCAAGTCGCCAAAGGCAAAGTCGTCAATGATGCTGACAAGGCCGTAGAGTTCGAGGAGCGAGTTCTGGAGCGGCGTGGCCGTAAGAAGCACTTTGGGAAACGGGGCGACGGATTGCTTGATGGCGTTTGCGATTTTGTTGGTCGGCTTATACACGTTGCGAAGTCGGTGGGCTTCGTCGATCACGACGAGATCCCACGGTGTTTGCCGGATGTAGGGTTCACTCTTCCTGGCGAACTGGTAGGAGCAGATAATGATGGCGTCTTGTTTGAACGGATTGAGATTTCCCGCCTTGATCGCTTCGTTGAACGTGCGGTTTTCCAGGATGGCTGAGGGAAGAAAGAATTTGTCCGCAAGTTCTTGGCTCCATTGTTTGCGCAAATTGGCGGGCACGATCACAAGGATGCGGTGTTTCTGTTCGGCCCATTTCTGAGCAATAAGTAACCCCGCCTCGATGGTTTTGCCAAGTCCCACCTCGTCGGCGAGGATTGCACCGCGCGAGAGCGGGTTGCGGAACGCAAAGAGCGCTGCCTCGATCTGGTGAGGGTTGAGGTCGACTTGGGCATCGGAAAGCACTGCCGTGAGTTTCTCGACGCTGTCGGAGGCGCAGCGACGGGTGAGCTCGTGTGCCAGAAACTTGCAGTGAAACGCAGTTGACACGTCAACAGTCCTTCCGCCGTTGGCCTCGTCCCGTTTGCTGGACGCCGATTGGCCGGCGGACAACGCTGACGCACACGAAAGGTCGCTGCCTCGGGCGAGGTTCAGGCTAGAATACCCGCGAATTTGGCCGCTGGCCAATGGTTTTGATCGTGGGGCTTGCAAAAATGAGTGACTTTCGGAATAGGCACACGGCGTTTCACGCCGACGCGAAGCGTCTATGCCGAAATCACCTTAGAACTCGTTGGACTTCAACCGATTCTGCATTGGCTTTTTCTTTGATACTGAAGCCTTTGCCAGGCAGGACATGATCGAATATACTCTGGCAATTCCTAGTGCTGAGCAGGCGAAACTCAGCGGAGAGTATCGAACGTGGACAAGAGCAAAGAGACCGACAACGCTTTCATGAACCGTATCTTCATGAACCCGGATGATCCGAGCCTGCGCAAGGAGTATGCGGAGTGGCTGGTGAAACGTGGCGATCCACGAGGCGAGTACCTCACGCTCTTAATCAAGCAAGGCAGCGACCATCACAGCCGATGGGTCGGAGGAATGGGTTCCAAGCACGGTCAGTTCATGTATGGAATCACCGACCGTCTTGACAAGCTACGGCCAACCGTCGACCCCTCTTGGGTGGCCCTTTTCGACGACTTCGACTGTCGCGTCAGGGCCACACAAATGCTCCGGCTACGTATCCGCACAACTGCGTGCCCAGAGCTGCATGGTGATAATGCCTTTGTATGCGATTACCACGCGGGGGCATTGCTCGTCATCTGCTGTGGGTGGGAACACGTTGCAAGCTTCGGCATGACTTACAGGTATGTGCGCCCGCCAGCCGGTCAGCCAGGAAACGACCCAGTTATCTCCGTCTACGTTCCAACCGACCCAGAACTGGAGCGCTTCGCATTCGTCTTCCATCGGCAGGGCAAGTCGAAGGTCGATCAATTCGGGCCATGGACGGTTCAGTATCTGAATCGACGATCCCGCGGTGGCGACCCTTCTATGTTCCTGTTTGGAGTCTTCACCCCATGGTACGTCGAGCTTTCCTGGGACGCCGGGGATGACAAGCCGCCGCGCTGGATCCAACGTGAAGCCAGCATCGTCTAACAAGGGATGAGAAGCCTCGACCTGGCTCCTCTTTCTTTCGTGGTGCCCGGACCGGGTGGGGCGGGTTCGAATCGCCCCGTCAGGATCGCCCGGCGATTTCACCCGCACGGGTCCCACACGGGCTGGCCGTTGCGGGCGAACCGCCTAACGTCCCCTCACCTTCTTGATCAAGTGTTTGGTATTTCGCCTGTTTCCATAGAAGCCAGATGTGTCATTGAGCCGCAAAGCATGATCGGCGCGGCCGATTAAGCGCACAATTGTTGGTGATTATTCAGCAGGTTGAGCGATAGTAGACGTTCAAATCTCGCTTCACGGTTCTGCACTTCTCAAGGTTTACGCAGAAAGATGTCTGGAATGATTGGAGGCGCTGGATAGGTTTCGTCCCCTCCCCCGCTTCAATTCGTCTCCCAAGGGGATTTCTGTGCAAATGATGCAGGGTCTTGCCGCAGACTCCCTTTGCATGCAAATCTTCTTCGATGGCCGGTTGCTCGATGGTCGAGTTATCCACAGGCCGTTCCGTTAAGAAGGTTATTACTTAATTCTTGAAGTTAGACAGTTAGCACGGTGGCATCCCATTGAAAGCTTAAGGCACTTTTGGGACGCGGTGCGCCCGATAGGCCGAACGGTTGCGCCTTATCGGCCGCGGCGGACTGCGCCAATCGACCGAGATCGATGCGCCTAATAGGCCGCGGCCGACGCCGTCACGCACCGATTATTGGAAACCTCCTGATTTTCCTGGGGCGAACCACGAAATACCCCTTCAATGACCGGTGTTTGGAAGGATTTCTAAGGGATTTGATCGGCCCAGAAGGCGACTTGCGCCTATTCGGCCGTGGGCCCTGCCCCTATACGTCTAATAGGCCACGTCGCTACTTCGTTGAATTGGTTAGATTTTCGAATGAATCCCCGACGTGAGTCGGCGGCCCGGATAGCGCTCCCATTGGTACGCGGGATCGGCGGCGACCAGGTGGGATCGCCGAAGAAAATGGACGACCTCCTCCCCTTCGGCATTTTTTTCTAGGGAGGCGGTGTATTCGGGCAGCACATTGGCCTGCACAACCTTCCGGACATCAATGGCAAAATCCGAAAGCCGCGCGGCGGAGCCGGATTTTTCATGAAGCTGTCGCATGGTGAATGCCCAGCCGTGTTCCTGCTTGCCGGCGTGTTTGCGGGCCACGCGATAAAGCCAGCGTTCAATGCCGCCGGTGAGCAGAAAGTAATCCTCGTGGATGGTGAGAATCCCGCCTTTCATGAGGATACCCTCGTAGAGCCAATCGGGCAGCGTGAGCGTCATGCCGGTGGTATTCCCGGTTTTTTCATCGACCACTTCGGTCCAGCTTTCCAGCCAGTGGAAGGACGCGGCCTTTTTTTTCCCTTGGGCGCGGATGTTGGTTCGGACGGCCGTATGCGTCAGCCGCTCTAAGGCCGCGCGCAGGCGCTTGTAGTGCTCGCCGCCCGTGGGTCGGCGGATGGATTTGAGGAGGTTATGGGGGTGAAACTGGACGACGCGGCTGGGGGTCACGCCGCGGTCGATGGCCTCGGTGATTTGAGTCGCGGCCCAGATCAACACATCGGCATCCCAGATGGTGGCGATACCGAATTTCTGGTTGGCGCTTACCTCCACCCAAACGTCGCCGACATGGTATTCGATAGGTGTCAAGCGGGGTTTCTTGGCCAGGCTGAAGAAAGGCCGCTCCATGGTGTCGCGCTGATCGCGAATGGGAATATCCGCGAAGTTGGCGGCGAAGAGATCAGGCTGATGATCGCCCCTGGGCGGCAGGCGTGTGGTCATAGGCCAAAAACGTGTCGAGGATTCAAGAGCTTGACCGTGGCTTGATGCACACAAGGCGGTAAAGCGCTTCGAACCTTAGTGCATGAAATCTGAGCAAGCAATCGAATTCGCGTGCGGTCTTCCACGGTAAGTTGGTCAACTTAAGTAGCCGTTGGATTTGAGCCACGGCTCCAGAAGCTCTTCGAGAATATCTTTAATCGTCTGTGGGTTCGCTCCGTCCAGCTGGCGCTGCAAGGACGCGCGTTTCAAGGCCTCGGCCAGGTCAGAACGGATACGCGTGGTTAGCGGCAGACTGCTCAAAGGCCGCACACCGCGCCCCTCCTCCCGCGGCGCCATCACCGGAGTGGCCTGTTCGGGCTTACGCTTTGAGCCGTAGACGAATTCTTTCTCCAAGTTCGGGTCGAGTACGGGCTGAGATGTGAGTCCCTCGATGAGTTGCCGGCGTTCTACCATGAGTCACCTCCTCGTTGTTTCGCGTGTTAGCTGCTGGCAGTGGCCAAGGCGGGCTTGCGCAGGCCCGCCGGACGCTTGGCGGTGCCTCGCCTTCCCTCCGGCAGGATTTCGGAGAATAGTCGCTCAACTTCAGAAGCCGCTTCCTTGCCGCGAGATCCGAGTTGCCAGACAACGGCTCTTTGTCCCGGCGCGTCGGCGTAAATTTGCTTCAACGTCAATGCCGTGTCTGCGATCGGGAGTTTCAAGGCTTCCGCGGCGGCTTTCATGTCCTTGGTAAGGCGGTAGTTTTTGCCCACCATGCTAAGCACGATGATTGCACGCGGCTGGCCGTGGCGAATCTCCTGAGACTGCCGCAAGACATTGGTGGCCTGAGCCAGCGCGCGGACTTCCAACAGACTTGCTTTGCATGGGACGATGGCCAAGTCCGCGCGCAACAGCAACGCCCGGCTGGTCTCGGTATTGCTCCCCGGCCCGTCGGCGATTACGAACTCCGCTTCACTGGCAAGCTGTGGTAATTGATCGAGAATATGGTCCGGTTCCTTGAGAATCTCGGTGCGGACTTCGGGCGCGGCTTCTTTGCACCATACCGAAGACGATTGCTGTGTGTCGCAATCGGCCAGGATGACGGTGCGGCCCTGCTCGCGCAGCCACGCCGCCAGATGCACAGCGATGGTGCTCTTGCCCACTCCCCCTTTGCTGTTGGCGACAACGATGATCATGGGAAGAGGGATAGACCATCCTTCGCCGTCTTGCAAGCATTACATCTGGCAAGCCGGACATACGGTCTGATGTGTGTCTTGAAAGCCGCACTGCCGGACGGCAGTACGTCAGTACGTACGGACTGATAGCATGCTTTCACAATGTCATGCTGTCATGATTTCATGTCAGCATGATTGCAATACGGCAAGCAAGCAATACAGCATGACGGCCTGAATGACAGTTGGACATCTGGCTGACTGCCCGTCTTTCTTGGCGGACGTGCCGTACAAATTCCTCGGCCGAATCGTTTCTTTCCCCACCGTCGAACCTCCGATCAGATTTCGACTTGCACGGTGCAAGAATACCTCCGCGAAGCGGAGGAGAGACGTCTGTGACTTCATTGCTTGCCGCGCCGGCCATTTCGTTGCATAGGATCATGGCATGTTGCGGATCAATGTGCCTGCAAATTCTGCTGCGGCGAAGGCCTACTATTCGAAGGCCGGCGACTACTACGGCTATGGCAAAGGCGGCGAGTATGCCGGCCGGTGGCAAGGCAAGCTTGCCGAAGAACTCGGCCTATCAGGCGCAGCCACGATGGAAGACTTTCATGCACTCTGCGACAACCGGCATCCGAAGTCCGGCGAACGACTCACGGGCTGCGACCGTGACGACCGACGGCCGCTCATCGACTTTACGTGGAGCGTGCCGAAGTCGGTGGCACTGATGCGGTCGCTTGCCGGCGACGAACGGATCGAAGACGCCATTTGGGACACAGTAAATGAGACGATGGGCGACATCGAACAAGAGATCGCCACTCGCGTCCGAAAGAACGGAGCGTTTCACAATCGGATCGTGAGCAATGGCGTGATCGTCCCGTTTTATCACCGCTACAGCCGGCCGGTGAAGGGCGAAGCTGATCCGGGTGACCACATTCATGCGTGCCTGATGAATGTATGCCGCGATCCCGTGGAGGATCAGCTTAAGGCGGTGGAGATCGGCCATATCAAGGCGAACGCTCCTTACTGGCAAGCGGTGTGGCACGCGAGGCTTGCAACCAAGCTGCATGAACTGGGCTATGACATTCGGAAGACGAAGGATGCGTTTGAAATCGCTGGAATCAGTCGCAATCTGATTGATAGGTTCTCGCGGCGGACCGATGTCATCGAGCAGAAAGCGGAGGAGTTGGGCATCACCGACCCGGACGAAAAATCCAAGCTCGGCGCTAAGACCCGCGAAAACAAAAGCGATCAACTTTCACCGGCGGTGCTCTTCGAACGCTTGATGGCACGGCTCAAAACCGGCGAGGCTTTCGTACTCAATCTCATTCTCAGTGAAAGCAAACAGCGGGCCGGCCGTGAGGCAATTGACGACAATGCGGCCGCGTTGGACTGGGCCTTAAGACACCTGCTGGTGCGAAAAAGCGTCGTGGAGGAACGCGAGCTTTTGACGGCTGCGCTTAAGCACGGAATCGGCGGCGTGTCGGTCGAAGGTTTGAAAGAGCAGCTTAAGCGGCCTGACATCGTGCGGGCAACAATGGATGGCAAGAAGCGAGTCAGCACGCAAGAGGTTTTGAACGATGAACGGAGCGTGCTTGAGTACGCACGGAGCGGGCGAGGGAAGGTATCGCCGCTCAATTCCGGCGGCCGGATCGGCCGCGAGTGGCTTTCGGCCGAACAGAAGAAAGCGGTGCGGCATGTGTGGAACAGCAAAAATCGCATCATGATTTTGCGTGGCCGTTCAGGCACGGGCAAGACCACCACGCTTCAGGAAATTGTCGATGGCGTCAAAAACGCCGGGCATTCGGTGGTAGCTTTGGCGGTATCGTCGCGTGCTTCCCGTGGCGTATTGCGTGAGGAAGCAAAATTCAAGGATGCCACGACCCTCGCACAGTTTTTCGACAGCGAAGAACTTCAAGAAACGGCGCGGGCAGGGCTCATTGTCGTCGATGAGGCGAGCATGATGGGGTTTAGGGAAGCTCACACGCTCATTGAATTAGCCAAGGGCCTTGATGCTCGACTGTTACTTTCCGGCGATCGGCGGCAAAACCGCGCAGTGTCTCGCGGGGAGCCGCTGGCCTTGATAGAGGATTATGGCGGCGTACCGGTTGCCGAGCTCAAAGAAATCCGCAGGCAAAGACCGCAGGAGTACCGCGAAGCGGTGGAATGCTTGGCGTCCGGCAACACAGCGGAGGGCTTCGACCGCCTCGATGCGATGGGAGCAATCAAGGTCATGCCCGTGTGGGACAAATACGAGCCGCTGGTAAGTGACTACGTGCAAGCCCTGCACGACGAAAAGTCGGCTCTGGTCCTTTGTCCCACGAACAAGGAAGGTGAGAAAATCGCGCAGGTTATCCGAAATCGGTTGAAAGAGGAAAAGTTGCTCGCACCCGGTGAACGCCAGTTTGCACGGCTGATTCCATTGAAGCTGACGGAGGCCGAGCGTGAGGATGTGCTGAATTACGAGCCGGGGAGGGTCGTGCAGTTTTTCCGCCGGAGCGGCGCGTACCGACCGGGGCAGAGAGTAATAGTCACGGAGGAAAATGCTCAAGACTTGGCAACGCGTGCCAAAGTCACGCAGATGTACGCGGCTTCAAGTTTGCCGCTTGCCGTTTTAGACACGATAAGAATCACCACCAACGGAAAAACGAAGGACGGCAAGCACAAGGTCGAAAATGGCACGGTGTATACGATCAAGGCAATGACGCCAAAAGGCGACCTGGTGCTTAATAACGGCTGGATATTGGACAAGAATTTTTCCCATTTAGCACATGGGTATGTGCTCACGAGCTTCGCTGGGCAGGGCAATACGGTGGACCGTGTGCTAGTGGCGATTGGATCGGAGAGTTACCCCGCAGCCAATGCCCGCGAGCTTTATGTCGATGCATCCAGGGGGAGGGACTCGGTGACGATCTATACCGACTGCAAAGAGACATTGAGACATGCGGCCACGCGTGATGATCGGCAATTGCATGCTTTAGACCTGATGAAGGCGGCGGCCAAGAAAAAGAACGGGCGACAGCGGCTGCAAAAACATTCGGAGCGATTTCGCCTCGTCGGAGCGATTCGACACACGGCGGAAAACCTCGATCGGCAGTTGGAACTTTCACATGAGCAGCATTTGGGGTATGGGTACTAGCCGGAGGAGAAGCAATGAGCGCGATAGAGCGGTTGTTGCGGCCGGAGCCGGACAAGGCGCCGGGGCCGCCCGAGTTAGCGTGGCCGGTGAGGAACGACGATCCTGCGGCCGACCTGATGACATCGTCGTGCTTTGTCTTCGTGCGTGGCCAGCGGGGCACCGCCGGAACACTGACGTTGAAAAGCCCCGGCGGCAACGCCTTCTCCCTCGATTGGACGTGGACGCCGGATATCGTATTTCTGCCGGGCTTCGAGGTGCCTCTGACGCTCTTATTCTCATCACGGGGGTTCAAGATTGAAATTATCGGCTCACATTTGGAACTGCTTGTTGCCTATCTGCAACAGCGGCGGGTGGTGTCGATCGAGGCTCAAGACCGGATGCAACATTTGGCCCGCGGCCAAGGGACATCCGATGAACCGCACGTCGATGAGTTTCGAATTGTGCCACTGCAGGAAGGTGAGGATGTTACCCTTATGCAGCACGTCCTGCAGGAGCGGCGTAATCGCGTCAGGGGACGGGAACGCTTGGAACCGGCCGGATAGTCGTAGCTGACTTGCGGCCGCAATTCTGTTTGGCGAGTTCTTCCTCGTAGAGCCGATTGGCTCGGTGCATGGTCATTCGTGAGTCAGGCGGAAACTGCCCGGTCTCCCGCCAGACTTCGACGAAGGCCGTAAGGGCACAGTTGTGAAACAAATCGCTTATGAAATCATGAAGTTCGTCATCCATCGATTGGTTTCTCAAAGATCATGCACACGTCATGCAAGCCAGGGATAAAGCGGCTGCGGTACACTTTCTTGGAACTGCTTGCACCGTGGCTAAAGCGAATAATGTCCGTGCAATGCTGCCGCAAGCCGAGCTTGAAGGCAAGGTATTTGGTGTAGAAGACCAGGGGCACAAACCCGTCGTCCCGGTCGGAATAGTCGCCCATCAAGATGGCGAGCTTGCCGCCCGGAATGAGTGCGGCCATGCAATTCTCAATCAAGGCACGGTAGCGGTCCAAGAATGCGGCAAGTGTCGGCGTCCGCGACAGGTCACGCGGGTCGTCGCAGTAGAGCTTCATCCGCCAATACGGTGGGTGTAGCCAGCAAAACTCAAAACAGTCGCGTGGAAATGAACCTGGATCGCAGGCGTCCTGGCCGTGCCGCAAATCGCCGGACCAGCAATAAGTACCAAGCTCGCGGCACACGTCGCGGCACGTGCCAGAGCCAGTCAGCGGATCAAGCACGCTGGCTGGCTCGAAGTACTGAAGTAAATCTTTTATCAGCTCGCCGGAACAGTTGCCGGGATAGGTGCGGTCGCCATACGGCCCGGCTTCATCGTAGTGGTAGAGACTGGTCAGCCGGGGAACGGGGCTGCCGTTCTGCGGTGCTCTGGGGAGCTTGGCGTAGCGCGGTTGTCGTGCTGCGGCGGGATGACGTGGCGTTGCATGAACGAGGGCCGCGTAGAAAGGATTGATGGAGGTGAGCGTTTGCATAACGATCTCCTAACCGATCACCGGCAGGGTGAAGTCTTCGCCAGCAGGAGTGAGGCCGAACAGAGCGCCGGCGTCGTTACCCTCATCGTCGGCTGACGGCCAAATAACAGTGCCGTTGTCCAGGAGTAGCATCAACGCGGCATTCTGCCAGGCGAAGCCGTCCTGTTCATCGTCAGTCATCCACCGAACGTCAATGATCTTACGGCCAAGTAAATGTTTCTCTGCTTCGGTTCTCCAGCGTAGCTTAAGCGTCCTTGTTTGTTGATCGGTCATAGTCAGATTCCATTCTTAAGTGAAGGGGCGGGCGCAAGCGCCCGCCCGGTTGAGTGATTAGTTCTTCGATTCGTTAACTCGGAGCACCAGGCGGCCATCGAGCGGCACGACGTGTAGCTGTACGTTGAAGCCTTTGCCGTCCTCATTGACCCAGGCGGAGCCGATGCGGTCCCAGAAGCCTTTCTCCTGACTGCCTCCACGCACGTGGTAGACGATGTGGCTCGGCTTCTTGCCTTTGGCTTTGGTGTTGGTTTCTTCCGCCATGATGAATTCCTTTCTTTGTTTACGGGCCGCCCCATGCGGCCTTGCTTCAAGGAATAAGAACCCGATCCAGCCGGAGCGAAAGCGCACGGGTCAAACGAAAGGCCGAAGGGCTTTTCCTTTAGGAAAGCGGCCTTGGCAGTTTTACCCGTCCGGCGTCGGGTTCAGCTTGAAGCGAAAGGTCGCTTCAGGGGCGGTGGGATCTAAGAAAGGAAAGCTTGGCGGTGACCAACGCCAAGGCAGAAGGGATGAGGCCAACGTCGTGCAAAGCGATTCGGAGGGCGGCCTATAGGAGAACGTCCCCAGGCCGTCGGACTTCACGCATGGATGTTTCGTGGGATCGGCTTGATGCTCCTCGAAGTTCCGGCCGCACTCATGAGGATTGAGGAATGCGGTCTTTTGGGCGAAGAACCGGCGGTCCTGATATTTGAACGCATAGATTCGGCAAACCCGAAGTTCCAGCCTTCGCCGTTGAACTAAAGACGATAGGCAACGGGCGGGAGCACTTCGAGGAAGTAGTCGTGTTGCTCCTCGGTGATCTCCCGCTTCTTGCCGTCGTTAAGATCGTGAAGCTGTCTCAGCTAGCGGCCCTGCTCGATCTCTTCCTTGCGGTTTTTGACCAGCTTCTCAAAGCGGCCTATGCTGTCTGCACGCTCACCAACGGGATCATCTTGAATGTTGCGTTTCACCCATGCCTTGGACTCTGGATACCAATGGTGACGTTTGCGCCCCTCGTGGGCTTCTTTCAGCGGCTCTAGCACCTGCTCGCTTGGGCGAAATGACTCGTCAGGATGGTCGATTTGGATGGCAATGCCCCTGCTGTTGCCCTCGTCGTAATACTTCGCCTTGCTGCCGTCCGGAAGCAGCACGGTGATTTTCGGCCCCGGGATTCGTTCAACCGGCTCGTGCTTCAAGTCAGGCTTTGCTGGCCGCTCGTTCGCCGTGGGTTCGTATGCGTCTCCGCGATCCGCCAGTCCAATCACCGCATCTTCAACGATGTAGCCTTCGGGTATGTCTTGCTCGATTTTGGTTTTGGTCCTTGCCATAAAAATCCGTTCCCTGGTTTCTCCCCCCTTTCGGGTCTAGCACGATCTTGGCGGGGAAGTCAAATTCGGTGCAAGGACGTGGGGAAAGAATCGGATGGGATTTGTTGACAACGGCGGTTGCGGATGGATAGGATTTAGGCACAACTTGTTCGGACGCGCGGAAGTGTGCGGGGTTGGCTGGTCGTATGCGCATGAGACAGCTAGCTACTTCGCACACCTAGCCTTTTGACTCGGGCGTGTCGCGTCCTCATCAGGACCCAAAGGGCAAACTCGTTAAGAGTTGCTGGGTTCCGGCGAGGGCGGACCGCAAGCCCCTCCTTCGCAGTAATCCAACAATCATTCGAGCTGCTTAAACGTTGCAATGCAGGCGCTAACATCGCCCTGCATATGCGTTACTTCTTTGTTAAAGGAGCGGGGTTTATCCATGTCTGAAAATCCGATCATCGAAATCGACTACCATCCAAGGTTCGCGTTGGTACGGAACCGCCTGCTTGATCCAGCCAAAGAGCCGGAATTCGTCGAGAGCTTGAAAAACGGGCAGGAAGTGCTTGCCGTGATATTCAAGCATCCCACCATCCATGGGGAATTCATCGTTGTTGACGGCAACCGCCGGGGGATGGCACTCGCCTCAACGGGGAAAAAGCTGCGCTGCGAACTTCGCCCGGAACCGTTCACCGAATCACTGGGCCGGAAGATTCGGCTGCGAGCTAATAACTCCCAAAAGCGGGTTGATGCCTTCGCAGTTGCCGAAGATGCCGAGCGAATCATGCAGCTGGAAGGGTTCAAAACCCAAGCTCAGCTTGCCAAATTCATGGGATGGACGGAAGCGACTGCGAGCAAAATACTAGGCGTTTCGGGAGTGCCGATAGAGTTTCGGGAACTGGCAAGCAAGCTTCATGCAACCACCGTGCGGCTGATTGCAACACTCACACACACCGAAGACATGAAAACAGCATTTGAGCGAGCGGTTGGGCCTCCTTCGATGCCAAAAGAAAAAGTTGAGGCCATGATCGCCGAGATGAAAGCCGCTCGTGGTGGTAAGGAACGCAAACCCCCGCCCATCGATGCTGAGTTTGAAGGGTACAGGATTCGGGTTTGGCCTAGCGGCGGTGCAAGCGTGGATGGTGTCGGTAAGGCGTTCCGGGCGTTTATCGCAGTGCTGAAGAAGAATCCGGGTATTAGTCCCACTCGTTGGCCGTTCTTGTTCGGTTAGTTGACTGAAAAACAGAAAACTCTTCGCCCATACGTTACGGGGTGCGCGCATGTGGAACATTTTCAAGCGGAAGAAAAAGGACCGTCGTAGGTGCAAGTTCGTCTCGCTCCAAGACTGCTTCGCCAACATCCTGGCTTTTGGCGTTACCGGGAGCGGGAAAACCACCTTCATGGCCAATCTGGCCCTGGACATTCTTGAACATCCGTCCCGTCCGGGGATGATGTGGTGCTGCGTGAAAGATTCGGAGGTCGAGCACGCGGCCAAACTCGTGAAGATGGCGGGCAGAGAAGAAGATGCCGTGATCTTCGGGGCGGATTCCGGCCATTACATGGACATTGCTCAGTGCGAGCTGTCACGGGAAGGGGGATCGCCGGAAAGCCTGGCCCAGTCTCTTGATCGCAAATCGGCCATTGCCACACGAAACACCGGCTCGGGCGATGAAAAATCTTGGGCGCAACAAGCCATCACGTTAATCCGAAACTGCATCGAGCTAATCCGGGTTTCGGGTATGGCGTGGCCGCCTTCAGCTCGGGCCATTCACGACGTGGTTGCCACGGCCCCGATGACGTACAAACAAGCCTCTTCGGAGGAATGGCGGACCAAAACCGCTTGCGGCAAGGCACTGGACCATGCCATTAAGCGGGCCAATAGCGGCCAACTATCGGCCGAAGACGTGGACTTGGTGAGTCAGCTTCAGAGCTACCTTATGTCCATTCTGCCGGGGTTTGGGGATCGCTACTGCGGATCGATTATGGGAACCGGTCTTTCGGGTCTAACTCCTTGGATTTCACCGCCATTTTCAAAGGTGTTCGCAAGCGGCAAAACAAATATCCGCCCTGACTGTGTGTTTGACGGAACCATCCTTATTGCGGATTTCTCGGTGTTGAAATACGGCGTCAACGGAGCCGTAGCTCAATCGGCAATCAAAGAGCAGATTCAGCAGGCCTGCCTGCAACGCCCCCCTGGGGTAGATCGGCCCGTGTTCATTTTTTCCGACGAAGCCCATTTTTTAGTTTCACCGGAATGGGACGCCAAAATCCTTACGGTGTGCCGCAGTCACAAGCTCGGCCACATTGACATGGTTCAGAGCATGCCAGCGATGGAATCCGCATTCAGTGCCGGAGATAGAGCAGAAAAAGAATCCGCCATGTTCGTCAGCGCCCACGGGACTCTACTTCTGGGAGCCAATAACGACGCTGCGACAAACAAATATTTCAGCGAGTTATTAGGAACGGGACGAACGAAGCTATTCAACTTTTCGCGGCAACCAAACCCCAACGCGACCGCATGGGATCAGCTTTTCGGGAACGCAGAGCAGACCAGTTTCAGCATGAATGAGAATCTGTTTCCAAATATCCCGCCCGAATTTTTTGGCACGCTCCGCCGCGGTGGCGCTCCACATTGGTGCGTAGATATGCTGCTTTTCCAAGCAGGCCGGGTGTTCGACAACGGCAAGATTTACAAGCAAGTCACATTACCACAGGTGCTCACTTAAGAAAGGAGGTCCCTATGGACCAACCAAGCGGCCCATTTCCAGAGATGAAGCAAGGCTTCAACGTTTTCGTTGGAGTCAACGAAGCGCTGATGTTCCCCCAGCGGGTGTACGGCTGCGTCTTGGGTACTCAGGGAAAAAGGTCATTCGGCAGCATGGCCGTCATCGGGCTTCTGCTCTACGTCCCACTGATGCTTTGGATCTGCCCACCCACAAAAGGGGGGCAGTACCTCATGTGGTATTGGACGGGAATGTTTTGGATGCTCCTCGTCCACTTCGTTGTCAGGTTCTGGCGGCTGAGACACGGCGAGCTGATCCACTCGTTTTACATCGGCGATCCCTGGGTCTCACTCGTGTTCCGCAGGGTGGACCTGACGACGGCCCGAACGATCAACGGGTGTTTATGTGTGCTGCTCGGATGGGCACTCATGCGAGTGTGCGAAACCCTAGGTTGGTGCATTTTTGTCTCAGCGGTAGCAGACGCAATCAGCATGGCAATGATCGCTCAAAGGGAACGGAGAATCGGGGATGGTGGCGTGGATGCGTATTTGGAGAGCAGCATCTTTAACGGCCAGGTGCAACAACGCCTCGGCGAAAGGAGGTAAGCAATGGCAAAGAATCTGGGGGAGCGATGGCAGGAGTTTCGGGACAGCCGCCGGCCGGAGAAAGGACAGGAGTTTCAGACCTTCCGGGATTTCTTCAAGCAGGAGGTGGAACTCGACCGGAAGAAAATCGGCGGGATGCACCTTGGCGGGATGATGCGACTGGGCCTCGCGGAACTACGCGGGGTGTTCTTTCCCGAGTCCAACATGACTCAACCATCGCCTTACGGGTTATTTGGGACCATTACGCCCGGAGAGGTCACTACCGCAAGAAAGCAGACCCCAAACAAGGCAGCAGAGACATCCACGGATGACAAATCGGTGCAGGATGCAGGAAATATCCACGGTACGAAAGCAAAGGAGGATCAGAAAGTGAACGAACCGAACCAGGAACCGGCTCAGGAAGCTCAACAGGTGACAAGCATGGAAGCCGCACAGGCTGCCGCAGCGGAGCGTGCTGCGGAGCAAGGCGAAGACCACGGAAAGGGGAAGTAATGGACCAGATCATCATCGGCATCCTGTTCGTAATTGGAATTCTTTGGGCCTCGGCGCGGGCCGGGAAGGGGCCGCACGAACAATACGACCAAGATCGCCAAGAGCAAAGGAGGTGGGGATTATGAATGCGATTCGATTCTGGTTGATATGCGCGTCGGCGGGCTGGCGCGTGGGTAAGCAGCTTCAAAACGTCGGCTTCGTCGGCGTGGCGTGGTGGGTGATGCAAATGGTCGCTGCGGAAGTGCTGCGGCGCATGAAAGAAAGGAGATTACCGTGGGAGTCTTAACGCTACTGAAATCTGCGTTCCAACCCGCATCCGTCACTGCGGTGGAAAGATGCGCATCCGCATTGGGGTGGGGGATTGCCCGTAGAGAGAATGGGAACCGCCTCTTGTTTGAGTTCCCTGTGGACAACGCCACGCCACGACGGAAGGTGTGGGCCGTGTGCGTGCAACACCTCGTGGTGTTCTTTTGCATGAGCGAATACGCGCCGAAAAAGGTTCCGCGAGGAATGCAAGAGGCAATCGAGCGTAGACAGCCGCAATTCGTGCATTGGGAAATTGATGATGGAATGTTCGATGACTTCACATTTTCGGTGAAGTGCACGATTTCTGCCGACGCGCTCACACCGACACTCATGAGGGGGATCTGCCAAGAGGCGGTGGGGGAAATTGAGGAGTTCGAGTTTGCCCTGCGTGAAAGCGGTCTCATTTGAAAAGGAGAACGAAATGTTGGGACTTTTCCGATCTGAAGAGCCTCTTGGGATGAGGCTTTACCAAGCCGTTAAAAATCTAGGGATCAAGCCCGATGTCATTGAATCAGACGGTGGGATGTTCGAGATTGCCGCTGCGGGGCGAAAGTTCCGCACATTCTTGAACCTTTGGCCAAGCGATCTTTGCTTGAGCATCCATTCAGGGCTGGAATACGACTCCGGTAAAGTGCCCAGTGACCTGCTATGGCAGTTGACCAACCGGAATCGAACGCTTCCGCGAGGCCGGTGGTCGTTGATGCAAGGCGACACGCGGTCGTATTTCCAGCTGAGGAGCTGGCTGGAGCCAGAAAAATTTACTTCGCAGGCGTTGGAGAGGATCATGCGAGAGCTGTTGCCTGAAGCGGCTGCGGTGAACGCCCGCTTTTACGAAGGGGGATGAGTCATGGCCGCAGTTCTGGGTTGGCTTATCTTCGCCGCTTCGACAGTCGGGTTTCTCATGAACGGCCAGGTCGTTCCGTGGTAGGAATATCGTCTTCCCATGCTCTATCGAGTGATCTGCGTGGTTGCAGGATATTCGATCATCGGGGCGGTGTTCGGCTGGATGTGGTGGGACTCAAAGCGCTTGGATGCGAGGATTCGGGCCTTCCGCGAAGTAATGGATCGAGAAAACAAACATGAATAACCGCATGATCCACGACCACGCCTACGCCATCACCCTGCACGTGATGTCGATCGTGGAACCCATGTTGCCGGACTGGAAAGTTTCGATTTGATGCGAAACCGCACGTCTTTTGGTGCATCCACAAACTGAAAGGTCAATCATGTACCGACGACAAAATGAAATAGCCGCTCATTCCTATCCGATTTCCGAACCGCAACAGGTGGTCTACGTGCCCGTGCCCCAGCAGGTCCCGGTGTACGTGGAGCCTCGCAACCCTGACCCGCCAAAGAGACGCGGCCCGAGCAATACGTCGATTGTGCTCATGATGGCATTCTTCTTCGCACTGGGCGCCTGCTTTGGTTCTCTCCTGGAGAAGCGAATCGCAGAGGACAGGACGCGGAACACGGCGCCGTACCAAGGAACACGGCCATGAACGACGACGACTGGGATGTGGAACTAGCGGTTGCGAGTTTCATCGCATTGGTGGGCGTGGTGGGGTTTGCCTGCTATTTTTTCGGGCTAATTGCCAACTGAATGCAAACAGGTGTAAGGTCGGCCCATGAAGCTCTACCAACCTCGTCTGGTCAGCGATGTCGCAACCGCGATGTGTGCTGAGTTTCCAGAGGAACAGAAAGAGGCGGCGGAAGCGTTTGCTCGCAAAGTGATTTTGGAATACGCGAGAGAGTACGAAAAACAGGAGCGGAGATTGAATCCGCTGAAATCTGTTGTGCGATAGGAGGGCTAGCGTGGCAAAGCTCACCGATCTGTTTTACGACGTTGACTTTGGGTGCCAGGTGGCTGCCTGGTGTAAGGAGTTGGGTTGGCCGTGGAGTGTCGAGCAGGTGACTGAATGCCTCTGGGAGCTTCCAAGGGAGGTTAAAAGGGGCAGGCGGTTTTACGTTGACGTCTCCTGGTCCGCAGGAGCAGCCGGGAAACGGTGGCTCGTTCTAAGCGTGCCGATGCTGCGGTACGGGGACGAGCGCGCGGTGCCCCCGTTCTTGTTGATACTCTTGATGCGGCGGAACCGAACCATCAGTATCGGACGCTGGTGCATGGGACCCGGTGCCGGTACGGTGGGGTTACTTTCGGCCATGACAATGGAGGAGGTAACAGCCGAGAGCTTCCGGCGTTCGGTAGATGCCCTCTGCGTCGAAGCGGACGAGCTGGCTGAGCTGCTGGGGGGGAATGCTCAACCCTGGGCCCTCTGGAGGGAAAGCTTACCTTTGGTGCCGGCAACCCCAACTACACGGCAGGGGGAGGGGTCTACCGATCGAGAGCACGAAGCAACATGAAGCTGACGGTCAGAGAGGGTACCAGTCGAGTCTATCCATTGAAAGGCGTCGCGCGATGACTGACAAGCAGACGATAAGCCAGATGCTCGATGACGTTGAGGCGGTGACTAGAAGCCGCTTCTACGAAGATCCTGAGCCCATCGCCAGCCCAATTGAAATGTTCATGGTACGTGACGGAAGGACGGGCGAGGTTTTTAGTGAGCTATCCACTCGTGAGAAATTCCAAGTCCTTGGCGATTATACCCAGTGGAGTGATTATCAAAAGCGCGGCATCGGCTTTGAGCAGATGGATCGGGTCTATTTGAACGTCGTAGAAGGAAAGCCGCGTGAAAAGTGGCTGGAAGGCACTGGGCTAGACGGCAATGCCGTCGCGAAAGACCCCCTAGCGGAAGCGCAGGCACGCGCTCGGGAGGCAGCCGAACACCAGGAGCAAGGGGACGGGAGGGGAAAATGAACCTGACAGTAAAAGAGGCAGCGGAGAAGAAATTGAAAGAGACACGGCCTTGGCTCTAAAGGACTAACGCCGCTGGAGGTGCAACGATGATGCGATCCGAGAACCACGGCCTCAAGGTAGCGGAGCGTGAACAACTCATCCGGGAAGCCTTTGATGCCTTCGCTATGGTGGGTTTCCTGAAATGGAAACGTGAAGAAATCGAACAGCACGGGACCTTGCCGGATGAGGCGGATCGCGCCGAATACGTTGAGGGGCTGAAGCGGATGGCATGGCCCGATTTTCGGGACATGGCGGCGCAGGCCACGGATAGTAGGCTACTGGATTTGAGGCAGGACTGGATCGAGCGGGCCGATGGACTGGCCCTGCTCGATATGCGGGGTGAACTTACGGCGCGGCATGTTGATGAAGAACTGAGGCGTTATTCCGATGGATCCTACCCAGCGGAGCACGTGAAAGGAATGGATGAGGCGCAGGCCGACGCCGCAGCGCGGGCGGAACAGCAAGAGTTAGGAAAAGGGAGGGGGAAATGAATCTGAAAGTGATAGAGGCGGAGGTTCTACGGTGATCGACACTATTGAAAGCCGATTGGCACGGGTCGAATCGCTCCTGGAAATCCTGGTGGAGCGGCAATCGGCCAAAGAGTGGTACACAACTCACGAAGTAGCCAACCTACTCGGAAAAGCAGAATTCACGATCCGAGAACATTGCAGGCTTGGAAGACTCAACGCGGAAAAACAGAGGTCCGGCCGCGGTGCGTATTCGCAATGGGTCATTTCCCGCGAAGAACTGGCCCGTTTTCAACGGGAAGGATTGCTTCCTCTCCCACGCAAACGTGCCTAGCCAAACAATCGGGTAATTGCAGCTTGCTCGACGCTTGGAATCAAATGCCGATAACGCTTCCGCATTTCCTCGGTGGTGTGTCCGACCCACGCATCAATCAGCCGTTGATCTATACCCGCAGCTGCCGCGTTGCTGATGAAGCTATGGCGCAGGACATGCCATCCCCGCATTACACTCCACTTGCTGTCGCGTAATGTTCGTTGAAAATGGTCGTGAGCCTCGTCCTTGGTAAGTGCGGTAAGGGCAGCTGATTCACGCAATCGCACGGATTTCATCCGTCCCTTCAGTGACGATGGCCGTACTTTGTCGTTACGATGGCCAGTTGTTCTGCTGCGTTTCTTGCTGCGGTAGACCTCGGATGTGTGACAGAACAGATAACCCCCTGGGTGTTCGCTGAGCCACTCCCTAAGAATCTCGATGAGTTTCGGCGATAAAGGAACTCGACGGGTGGTGCGTTTTCCCTTCTGCCGCTTCTTCTCATGCAGCAGCACTGTCCCAGCTTCTAGATCCACGTCGTGCACGCGGACTCGGAGAAGTTCACTCCGGCGCGCCCCGGTTTGAGCGGCAAACGCAAACATCGGATACAGCCAAGCGTGTACCCCGTGCTTTTGAACATGGGCCAGGAGGTCGTCAATTTCTGGCAGCGTAAGGAATAGCGAGTCCCACAAATCGGATTGCTCGGCTTTCGTCAGCCCTACTATCTTCCTCTCAATCTCCACCCGTGTTTGGAATGAAGGCTTTTCGTCATGTTTCGGATAGACGAGTCCTCGGCTGGGAAAGTGCCCCTGAATCAGCTTTGCATTCACGGCCCAATTCCACATAGCCCGAAGGCTGGCCATTTCTTTCTTCAATGTGACGGGTGAAAGCCGTCTGCCGCGATATTTCTTTTTGGCCCGTTCGTTGATGTGACGCTGAAGCGAAAGCTGCGTCAATTCAGCAAAGGGGATTTGACCGCCGAATGTTCGGACAAAATGACCAATGTGCATGGTGGTGGTTGCCAAGCTGTTTGCTTCAACCGCACCAGCGGAGAGCGTTTCGATGTACCGATCACGCGCCTCAGCGAGCGTAATTGCCGCGCGTGAGATTGGGGTTCCTGCATTGGTAACTGGACTGCCGTCTTGCTCAACGAATGTCACGATGTCGATACCGTCAGGCATCTGAACCAGCCGCTGCTTTAGCCGCATGAGCAGATAGTCAACCTGTGCCGCTTTTCGTTCGGCTTCGGCTCGAATGACTTTACCAAGGGTAAAGGACTGAAGCTTACCTTGGTGAAAGAACAGTATTCGATAGCTGCCGTTCCGCTTCTGCAACGAGGCCATAATTGGGTGCTCCTGCGTCAGCCCAATGCCAGCCAAATGTCTTTACCAATTCTTTACCATGGGACGCAGCGCATAAGTAAAGGCAAGGATCACGGTCTTCCGTAAACCCTTGCCTTTATTATAGTGCCGAAGAGAGGACTCGAACCTCCACACCCTTAACGGGTACCAGGTCCTGAACCTGGCGCGTCTGCCAATTCCGCCACTTCGGCTCGGAGGGGCAACTGTCTTCTTTCTAGTGTGTGTTCGTCCGATCCGTCAAGCGGGAATCCGCGAGATCGAAGATGAACGAACACGGCCCGCGGTTCGTGGCCGCGGGCCGTTGTGGATTCGGCTAGGGTAAAACTCGTTATGGCTTCTTCTCGCCGGGCTTAGAGGTCGGTGGTTTGGGCGGTAGCACGCCTGGGGCCGTTGGTTTCTTGTCGGTAGGCTTGGCCGCGGCCCTTGTCTTGGACTTGTCGGCCATCGTCTTCAGATTGCGCCAAGCCTCTTGGAGAGCTTCGGACGATTCCATCGGCGTCAGTTCGATGTAGGAATACCATTGGTCGGCGAGGCCGTTCAGTTTGCGGTCGTCGATGCGTGTCGGGTCTGACGCCTGCATGAGCTCGAAAGCGCGACCGAAACAGCCGATGAGGGCGTCATCATCAGGGACCATGTCCCGCGGCAGATCACGCAATTCTTGGTAGTACCTGAGGACGCCCTCCAGTTTCTTGTTCATCAAGAAATAGGCCAACGACCAGGACATGGTGCGTGCTTTGGTTTCGAGCGATTTCTTGTCCTCGGCGCGAGCTTCGCGGAAGTATTTGTCGGTAATCACGCTGCGAATGGCTGCATCGGCAGGATCAATTTCTCTAACGACGCCGACGACTTTGTTGTCAGGTGTTTTGACCTCGATCGGCTTGTTCCAAAGTTTGAACTTCACCATATGCGTCCAGTGCGGCGCCCCCATGCCCGGCCAATATGCGCCAACGGGAGTTTCGAAAAAGGCGCCGGTTCCGAATTGAATCCATTCCGGCGTTTCGACTTGCTGATTCAAAAGCCCGGTTCCCAAGAGCAGTTGCCGGGTACCTTCGTGGCTAATCGAAGCGCGAACGGATTCCTCCGACATCGCCTTCAACAATAACGCGAGCATTTGGTTCTTAACGTTTTCTTCCGATGTCTTCGCAACGGCGTTTGCTTTCCCCTTGAGCAAGTCGGCCTGATTCCAGCCGGCGAGCCAAAGCGGCGCCGTATTGGTGATGAGCAGGCTGTATGCCTCGTCCTGCCGCGTCGAGCAAAAGACGGCGAGATTGTCGCGGGGAGAGTAGAAGCCGTCAGCCACGATGCCCGCATTGTCGAAAGCATTGCGATAGCTTTGGAACTCTTCCGGTTTGCGCACCAGAACTGCGACCAGTCGACGGGTGGGGACAGGGATTGCGTGACCTTTTAGCGCAAACCAGTAGAAGAACCCGCGCATGTTCTCTTCCAGTTGGTCGAGATAGACATCCACGTCGGCCGATTCGCCGTCGGACGCGTCGTACAAGAGTGTATAGTGCTTGCTTCGCTTGACCTTGAAGTGGTCGAGTCGATCTTTCCAAATGATTGCGGAATCGTCGCCACCGCTGACGCTCGCATCGATGTCCGTTTGGACCTTGTCGAACGCCTTCAGCACCCGGTGATTCTTGTCCAGTTCGCGAAGCTCTCCCATGAGTTTCACAAACTCGTCGAACATGCGGTGGGTCGTATCAGCGATGTCCGCATGCTGCAACGTCCATTCGGCAAGCTCCAAAATGCTCTCGGGCGATTTCGACCCTTTCAGTTTAATTTGCCGTTGGAGGGCGTACCGCTGCGCGACTGTGGGCACCTTGTTGCCGTCTTCGGTTACGAACTCGATTCGGATGTCAGGAAGAGCCGGATGGAGGGCGGTGGCGCCCCATTTATGATGAATGCGGTCGTAACGGACACCGACATCGAGTCCGAGCATGGAGTCGGCTTTGTTGTACTCGACGACGACACTCGCTTCGATGACGCGTTCTTCTTCGTCATCTAGTCGGGCCAGCAACTTCCCGAAGATGGGCGGTAGCGGTCGTCCTCCTGGAGGCCCCGGCGGGGGCGTCGGATTCTGCGGCGGATTCGGCCGCGGAGCAGGCGGAGGCGTTGGTGCAGGCGGCCCACCTTTCCCCGGAGGGCCGCCAGGCCCTGGAGGCAGCGGCATTTCGCCGGGCGGCCGATTGCCAGGCGGGAGGACACCGGGCAGCGTGCCTGCCTGAGTCTGGTCTGCTCTGGCGGCCTGGAGGTTGTAAATAATGCGGAGATAGTCCGCATGTGCCACAGAGATGGCGCCGCCCAGCAGCACGGCCATTGCTAGAATCCAACGTTGCATAGCCGATCCTCGTGATTTGAAGGAACGCACCGATTTCGCCCGCTAACGGAAGACTCTGTATTGTCTCCCATCCTAAAAAGATCGGCAATAACATTTTGCGAAAACCGTGGCCCCCTTGTTTTGATAACAACCGTCGGCAATGATGGACCAGCGTGGACATTCTAACTTCACTCCGGTGAGATACTACCATGGCGAAGCAGTTAAAAGAATCGCTGCGATCGCGGCGACTGGTAAGGGTCGCCTACCTCGGCCAATTATGTAACCCGAAGATGGTTGAAATCCTAGCCCTCGGCGGTGGCTATGACGCGGTGTGGTTCGATCAAGAACACACCGGTGTGTCGATTGTGGATGTGGAGAATTGCTGTCGTGCTGCCAGGTCATGTGGGCTGGACACCTTCGTGCGACTAGCCCCGACGGACTATGCCACGGTGATGCGACCGTTGGAAGCCGGCGCCGGCGGGATCATGGCGGCTCAGGTTCGGAACGCCAGCCAGACGGAGGACATCGTTCGCTGGGCGAAGTTCCATCCACGCGGCTGCCGTGGCGTCAACGGCACGGGAGTCGACGGCCAATTCGGCACGACGCCCATTCTGGAATACATGAAAGCGGTGAATGCCGAGACGTTTGTCGCGATCCAAATAGAGAACGCCGAGGCCGTCGAGGACGTGGAACGAATTGCTGCCGTACCGGATGTAGATGTGTTGTTTGTCGGACCGGCCGACCTGAGCCAATCACTGGGAATACCGGGCGAATGGGACCATCCGCGGCTATGGGAAGCGATTGGTCGTGTCGCCGCCGCCGCGCGAGCCAGCGGAACAAACTGGGCGATACTTCCTGCCAGCGTGGCCATCGCCCGACGCTGTGTCGAAATGGGTTGCCGGATGTTGTCGGTTGGAATCGACGTGTCCGCGGTCGTACGTGGATGGCGATCATATCGGGACGAGTACCGCGAGTTCTTCTAGTCTTTGTGGATGACCCGCACCAAGAAATCGAGCACCTGTCCGAGTGACTCACCCTGCGCGGCCGCGGTGTGAAGCACTTCGTCATGGCTCAGCGGCGTGGAACTGAGTCCCGCAGCGCGGTTGGTGATGCAAGAAATCGCCCCGCATTCCAAACCCAGATCGTAACCCGTTTGGATTTCGCGCACCGTAGACATCCCGACGGCGTCGGCGCCCCAATGTCGCAGTGCACGGATTTCGGCCGGCGTTTCGTACGATGGCCCTGTAACGGCGGCGTAGACACCCGCATGGATTTTGCACCCGGCCATGTTTGCGGCGGCTCTGACATGTTCGATCAATCTCGGCGAATAAGGTGACGGCCGCGACTTCGATAATGAGCCAGGTCCAGGATGTCGCCAGCCGTATTCTCGCGTCCATTCGATGTGGTCAGTGATCGCCATGAAGCTGCCGGAGTTGAGTGCATCATGGATGCCACCGGCGGCGTTCGTGAGGAGGAGTGTCTTCACGCCGAGCTCGGCGGCGATCCGCACAGGCGTGACAACCTTGGCCCACGGATGTCCCTCGTAGAAATGAAGTCGGCCCTCGAAAAGCAGCACCCGATGTTCCAACCAGTTGCCTAGCGTCAGGCATCCGCGATGGCCGGCGACCGACGTCTGGCCCAACCCTGGAATGTCGACGTACGATACCGATTGAATAGGTTTGACTCGATCAGCAATGAAGTTCAATCCGGAACCGAGGACCAGTGCCATGGTCGGCGGCTGCGACTTCACCGCTTCCGCCAGACGCTCAAAACCCCCGGCTTTCATGACAGGTCACTGCCAGAATCGGCGCCCGCCTCGCCGAAAAGCGCCTCGATCTTCGTGCGCACAGCCGCGGCAATGAGTTCTGCGCATAGGTCTTCGCCGAGCAGAGATGAATTCAGAATCATGTCATACTGGTAAACGTCCGTAGTTGGATGATGGAAATGCGCGGCGAGGAATTCTGCGCGGCGAGTGTCACGATGGCGAACCTGTGCCGCCGCTTCTTCTTCCGTAAGTCTCAGCCATTGACTCACGTAGGCAACGCGATCGGGCATGGGCGCCACAATTCGCACATGGAGAGATGATTCTCGCGGCAGAACCAGTCCGGCGCCTCGGCCTACCAGAATGGCCTCACCCTCCGTCGCCAGATTCAGAACTGCACGCGCCAATCCCAAGACCGAAGGATGTCGGCTGACGTTTTCTTTTCGGAGTAGGCCTTCCAGGTGTGCGTCCACCCAGCTGGATGCTTCCGGAGTTAACTGCGTCCCGCTCTCTCTATGTACCGCGCCTTCCTGTGCCATGTACTCGAGCAATTCCTGGTTGTAGACCGGCCAACCTAGTTTCGCGCCCGCCCGATTCCCTATCGTGGCGCCGCGCGAGCCGGCTTCTCGACTGATGGCCACGGTAAGACCGGCTGGAACGGACGGACGGCTACCTCGGCTGCGGTTTCCACGAAAGCCATGGCGCGGAATGAGCTTTGATTCGACACCTAAAACGGACGTATCGTCGATCGGCTTAGGATCCTGTTCGGCGGACGGCATTGTCGCCTCACGTAAGCTTGTGGTATTCGGTGCGGGAAAAGACGATCATTCCAACCACGAGTAATGTCAATGTCACCGTGACGAGAACCAAACTGGCGGTGGTGCCGTCAACGGGAAGATATATGGACGGTTTCTCCGGTTCGATTCCGAACTCGCTCGCCTCATCGAACATCATACAGCGCGTATAGAAACCGAGGCTGACACGTTTCATGTTGCCCGGCATGTTGCCGAGAATCGTCTCCAAAAAGAAGCAGTAAACGATAGCGACGATGGCCGGCCGGCGGAAGGTGGCGCCCATGAGGTGAAAGAGTGACGTAAACGCGAGCGTGCCGAGAGTCACCGCCGGCCAGAAAAGGTGAAACGCGGGCTGCCCTGCCCTGCCGGCCGCCGTACACAAAAGCCAGAACCCGCCCAAGTTCAGGCCCAAACTGAAGGGCAGCAAAGCGACGTACTTTGCAAGGTAAATAAGCGGCCGCGGGATGGGCTGATTCAGCATCCAGATCAACGTGCCGGCTTCGCGCTCTCCGCCGATGGCCTCGGTAGCAAAACTCAGGCTCCAAATCGGTAACAAAAAGCTAAGGAAAATGCCGAGCACCCACCATTGGGTAAAGTTGTAGAAGGCCGATCGGTAAATCACCGCTCTCGCGGCGCCCCAGTATGCGCTTTGCACAGCCGCTGCGGGAAACGGCCGAGGGAGATTTCCGGCCACATCGGCCAAGGTGTCGAATCGCGGCCCGATGCGCCGAGGATGCCGCCAGTGATCCATTCCCCAACGATTACCTAGCGTGTTAAGAGCAACGATTCCGGTGGTCAGTCCGAGAAGCGCCACTGCAATCCAAAGCATTTGGTGGGTGCGCGCCTGACGTTGAAGGCAGAGCCAGACAAGATAAAGCCAGGAAATCCAAGGCGATGACCGGATGACAGGATGACGGGATGACGGGATGGTGGGATCATGGGACGACGACGAGATAGTCGAAGTAATGAGGTCGTCCAGGTGTAGTTGATCCTCCCGACTCACAGATACGTTCTCCAACCGCGGATCATTTCGTCATCCCGTCACCTTGTCACGAACTCACGGCGACCACCCAGTAAGTAGCCGAGAACTGCATGGGCGGAATCATCGAGTGTCTCCAAGTGTCGAATGTCGAATCCCTCGTCGAGGATTAAGCCGCCGAATTCTCGAAAGAAACGGCGTGGATTGCGGGCGCGGACGAGCAATGTATCCGCGCTGGGAAAGTCGACACCGACGACGTCCGGCAAGCCGAGCAACGCGCCGGCAAGTCGGCGCGGATCATCCGTTCCGACCCGAATCGACAACGGATGATCGTCGAGCAAATCTCGGATCTGGGCCAGGGTGCCGACGGCGGCAATGCGGCCGTGCGACATCACGGCAACGTGGTCGGTTAGTTTTTCCAGCTCATCCAGTTCATGACTCGAAACGAGAAGGGATTTTCCTCGCGCGGCGAGTTTAGTGAAAATGACGATGAACTCCTGTCGGCCAATCGGGTCGATGCCGCTGAGCGGCTCGTCGAGAATCAGGATTTCCGGATCGTGAACGAGGGCTTGTGCGAGCTTAATTCGCTGGCGCATACCCTTCGAGTAGCCGCGGAGTCGGCGATCCGCGCGGTCAGCCATCCCGACCAATTCGAGGGCTTCCTCAGTCCGCTGCCGTGCCGCTAGCGTGGAAAATCCGCGGAGATGCGCCATCGTGCGGACGAATTGTCGGCCGGACATGTCTTCATAGAATTGGTCGCGATCCGGACAAAAACCGATCTGTCGCTTTCCCTCCGCTCGCCAAGGATCGAGGTCCTTAACTCGTACCGTTCCAAGGTCGGGCCGCAGGTAGCCGACCGCCAGGCCCATGAGTGTCGACTTGCCGGCGCCGTTGGCGCCGACCAATCCCATGATTCCCGCGCGTAGTTCCAGCGTGACCTGATTCACTCCAATGACAGGCCCATACCATTTCGACACGCGGTCAAAGAGCAATAATGCGACGGAAGCTTGGGCGCTGTCCGCCGACCATTCTCCGCCGCTCTGTAAATGAGACGACGAACTGACGTCGTTGGAAGATGCGTCGACTATCGAACGATTTCGACTGCGCGGATCTTGCGATTCAAGTAAATCACGCATAGTAAGCAAATCGCTCCCACAACAAGTGCTGCTTGCCACGCCGCCGGATAACGAGCGGACGATTCATCGAAGCTAATCAGACCAAGCAGGGCACTGCCGATCAGAAACGTGTCGTTCCACAGATCAATCAACCGCCACTGAGACGTGTATTGCAGCCGATCCACGAGCGCGGTGGCCAACAGCCGCAAGAAAAAGAACAGCGTCGTCCACACCATGATGAGCGGCACCGTTCGCCGCAACCAACTTGCCGATGCCACTAGCAACAGACTCAAGAAAACGGACAGGACTGCCCCATATGCCACGATGCCGACGAAGAGCGGATAGTTCACATAGGTGTTGAAGCCGTGGACCTGCACCGTCTCCACAAAGTAATCCCAGGAGTTGAGGAATCCATACTGGACGAAAAGGACCAGGGCGGGAACCGTCGTCATCAGGTTCACGAATACGGCGACGGCCAGGCATTTGCCGAACAGATAATGCCACCGTCCGAGAGGCTTCGATAAATAGAACGGAAGGCTGCCGTAATGAAAATCGTTGCCGACAAGGATCGAACCGGCCATGGCCAACACGACCATCACCATGTATCCCTGCCAGCCGAAGAAATAGCGGTACATTTCCGCGTTGCCTTCGATGCGCAAGAACGTCCGCATGAAATGGATAAACTGATTGGGCTCGGTGCGGACTCCTCCGACCGTCACAGTTTGCTCAGTGACCTGCGATTCGGCCCAAGCCAGCAGGTATTGCCCAAAGAAAAACATCGCAAAAATGAGCAGGGCAAAGGCGTAAAGCACCCAGAACATCTTTCGACGGAAGATCATGCGCAAGGCCACGCGAGTGATTGGCCCCACGGTGCTGAAGGCAGACTGAAGCTCGCCACGCCAGGGCCGGTAGTGCAACAGGGAAGAGTGATGGGCGATTACGGACGAGGATCGTCCGTCGTCGACGTGTTCGGCCGTCACGGCACTTTCCAGCGGATTCGTCAGCGCTTCGGGTCCGCGCTCGTTACTCATGACTCATCGCTCTGCCGGGTGGTTGCCGATCACACGTAAGAACATCTCTTCCAGGTCTTCGTCGTCGCGTTGTAGACCGCGGAGAACCGCGTCACAGTTGTCGGCGAGTGCAAAAAAAGCCCGCGTCACCCAGCCGGAAGGCACCGCGACACGGACCTCGCCTCGTCCATTGTCGTGGAGGATGTTGACGCCTTCAAGCCTTAGCTCTTCCAAAAAGCGAGGCAAGTTGCCTTGGATGTGCAAACGGTAACGGTCCTGACGCCGCGTTCGCAGTTCGGACACCGTTCCCTGTTGCAGTACTTTTCCGTGATGAAGTATGACGACCGTGTCGCAGACGCGCTCGACATCACCGAGCAAATGCGTCGAGAGAATGAGGGACTTTCCATGTTCACGTCCAAGAACCAATAGCAGGTTTAGCATCGCCTCGCGCCCCGCCGGGTCCAGGCCGCTTGTCGGTTCATCAAGCAGAAGTAGCGGCGGATCATGCACCAGCGCCTGGGCGAGCTTGATTCGCTGCTTCATCCCCGTGGAGTATTCTTCAAGCTTGCGATAACGCGCATCCTCCATCTCTAAGTACGTAAGAACTTCGTGAGCTCGTCGCTCGGCCTGGCGACGCGGCATCCCGCACAGTTCCCCCGCCAGCGCAACGTACTCGGCGCCGCCGAGACCGGGAATCAGTGCATCGGCTTCGGGCATGTAGCCGATGATTCGGCGGAGTTCCGGACCGGCGCTATTGATGTCGTGGCCTAGAACAGTACCGGTTCCAGACGACGGCGCCAGAAGTCCGAGGAGGATCTTCAACAGACTGGATTTCCCCGCTCCGTTCGGGCCTAACAGACCGATGAGACCTGAGTCCAGTTTCAAGTCGACATCTTTTAAGGCCTGGTGCGCGCCGTACCAACGAGAGACGTGCTGAAGGCTGATGAGTTCCATGCCCTTACATTGTAGCACTCAGGCAAATCGCACTCCGTTCGGGCGTACAGGCGTGTGAACTTGGAGAAAATGACGAGGTCCGCGAAAGACTGGTCGCCGTTACGATGGCGTCGGTGCGGTTTCGTCGCTGCCTTTCGCGGGGAAGTACTTGATGAGCCGTGCTTCGTTACCTGTTTCGTTGTATTGCAGGTCGTCGACGAGGCCGCGCGCTAACAGGATGCCGAAGCCGCCCTCGCGCAATCCCAGCGTCTCACGCACCATCATGTGACTTACGGGATCCTCCGTCGATGCGGCGTGCGGCAGGTTTGTCGGGTCAAACCCTGGGCCTTCATCGCGGATGATGATTGTGACCTTCTCTGGATCGATTCGGTAGGTCACGTGAAGTATGCGATCGATTTGCTTTTGGTGGGCCCATTCGATCGCATTAACGCCCAACTCTCGTACGGCCATGGTCAGTTGACGGATCTGCGGTTGAGATAAGCCACTGTACAGAAACAAGGATGAGAGAAGCTGATTGAGTTCTTCCAGGTAATGCGTGTCGCTCTGTAATCGGAAGTGGATCTCGCCGTTGGCGCCTTTATGTTCGAGCTCCTGCCTCCAACGCAAGACTTCGTCGATGGCATGGTTAAGTTGGTCTACCGTGAACGGCTTGGTGAGGTAGTAATTGGCGCCGACCTGCAAACCGCGAACCTTGTCTTTGTGCCGATCAAGGGCGGTGACCATTATGATTGGTATTCGATTCGTGTCGCGGTCGAGCTTCAAATCCTCACAAACCGAGAAGCCATCGATGTCCGGCAACATCAAGTCGAGCAGAATAAGATCGGGATGATGCGTGCGGGTCCACGGGATAACTGGCTTACCTTCGGTGAGAACGGTTGGGTCGAAGCCGTTACGCCGCGCGATCTCGGCGAGAAGCGTACCCGTATCGGGTTCATCTTCGACGATTAGTGCTTTGCGTACCATTAGTTCCACCGGCGACGACCTCCGCCATCGCGACAACAGCACACACCGGGAAACATTGTTTCATGTTGCACACCTCGCGTCAAGCGCGAGGATGAGCAGGTTCGGTTTGGTCCGGGCGTGAATGACACCACGCGTCGGATGATGCCACAGTGCGACACCAAATTATTCCCGGCTCGCCTTAAGTCAGTACAGCGTAAGAGCGACCGAAACGCCGTCACTCCGGTACTTACCACGGTCGACGAAACGTTGCCTTCGCGCAAGTGCTGATGTGGTTTCCATCTGCGTGATTCGGCACCACTCTCCTCCCCGTGATCCACGTTTGTTGACGGTGACTCACTTTGGCATCGACAAGCACAAACGCGAGTTATCTTGTGAGACTTGCCCGAAAACAGATCATGATTCGTGAGGCTCATCGTTGCGACTCCAGCGCAGCGCTTCAATCGAACTCCATCGTGTTTATCACATGGCACAGTCGTTCGTCAATTGGACGCCGGCGATTCTGTATTCTGGCGGCGAGCATTTTCGGGGCTGTACCCGGTCGCTGACGCGGCTCGGCTCGCCATAGCGTTGACATCTCTACGTCATCACTTCCGACCGGCGTCGGCCGCCTTCTGCGCCTTCTTTTAGCATCTCCCACTGTTCCGGAGCATAGAGCACTTCGCGTGCCGAACTTCCGTTGTAGGCGCCTACGATTCCATCTTCGGCCATAAAGTCGATGAGCCGGGCGGCTCGCCCGTAACCGATGCCCAGGGCACGCTGCAAAAGCGACACGCTGCCCCGGCCTTCGCGAATGACAACTTCAATCGCGGATTCGTAAAGTTCGTCCCGTGACCGCAGGGTTTCCATCAGGCTGCCCTTTCGGTCGGCGCTCGTTCGAAGTTGGACGAGCTCTGGAGCGAAATTGGGGTCGCATTCCAAATGGTCTACCACACGGCGGATTTCTTCGTCGCCGGTGAAAGTTCCCTGCGAGCGGATGAGCGTACTGGTGCCGGGCTGCAAAAAGAGCATGTCGCCCTTCCCCAACAGTTTGTCGGCGCCCATCTCGTCGAGCACCACTCGGCTGTCGGTCCGGCTCGACACTTGAAAGCAGATTCGGGCCGGCAGGTTCGACTTGATCAAGCCCGTGATTACGTCCACTGTCGGTTTTTGTGTGGCGACAACCAGATGGATACCCGCCGCTCGTGATTTTTGCGCGAGGCGAATGATATGGCCTTCCACTTCCTTCCGCATGGTCATCATCAAGTCATTCATCTCGTCCACGAAAATGACGATGTAAGGCATGTGATCCGGAATTCGGGCTCGCTCGTCGTCGTCCGGCTGAACTCGGCGATGGATTTCCTCCGGTGTCAGCTCGTTGTAGCCCGCGATGCTGCGCACCCGCGCACGGCTGAGCAAATCGTAACGTTCCTCCATCTTGTCAACCGCCCATGCCAGAATTGCCTCCGCTTTCTTCATGTCTTTGACGACCGGATGCATCAAGTGCGGTATGCGGCCGTATTCGCTCAGTTCGAGCATTTTCGGATCGATCATCACCATCTTTACTTCATCCGGCCGACGGGTCATCAACATGCTGAGGATGATCGCGTTCATGCACACGGATTTGCCGGTGCCGGTTCGTCCGGCGATCAAAAGATGCGGCATCTCGGCCAGATCGTAAACGAGCGGACGGCCTTCCGTGTCTTTGCCGAGGAACAACGGAATCTTGTAGCTCTCTACCTTCGAACCAGCGGTGAGGAGCACCTCTTTCAAACGAACGACGGCTCGGTGTTCGTTGGGTATCTCGATGCCGACGGTGTTCTTGCCTGGAATCGGGGCCACGATACGGACGCTCGGCACTTTCATGCTCAGTGCCAAATCATCGGCGAGACCGGTGACTTTGTGGACACGCAGACCCGTATCGAGGGCCACTTCGTATTGAGTGATAACCGGTCCGGTGTTAATCCCCACGACACGAACGTTCAAATTGAAGTCCGTAAACGTCTTCTCCAGGATCACGGCCCGCTCGCGTAGCTTTTGGTCGTGTTCGTGAAATGGAAACGGCTCGGGATCGGCAAGCAGCCGCGTGGGCGGGAGCTCGAAATCGGCGTACTGTTCCAAATCTTCGGGGACAGGCGCCGGTCGAACGATCGGAGGAACGGGAACCGGGCGATGTACCGGCTCGACTGGCGGCAGATCCGATTGGTCGGGCTCAGGTACGGCGGTCGAACGGTGGATGGGAATGCTCTTGGTTTTCGCTTTCAAGGATTTCTCGGTCAGGAGGCGGCGCTCGGCGGCGGCGAGTCGTCGTCGCTCCAACCACCGTTCACTCCAATCCGCAATGTGCGTACGGAGTGTCTGGAGCGATGCCCAAGCTACACGCGAGATTCGCACCAATGTGAAGTCGGTCGCAAGTTCTAGACTGAGGATGCAACATGCAAGCACAACAAGTACGCCGCCGAGCGGATGGAACGTGTCTTGCAGCCCGATGGATAGCCAAGCGCCGATACTCCCGCCGTTGCCGCTGAGTGCCGCGTGCTTTGTGAACGGAGCGAATACGTCCGCCACAACCGCCGCGCACGGTATCATCAACGTCCAGCCCGTAAGCCGGAGCGACCAGAGCCACACGCCTTGTCGCAACAAAAGCATTACTACCACGACGAGCCAGGTGGCCAACAATACATAGACGGCAACTCCGAGCGTTTCGCGAAGCTCGTACGCCAGCCAGGCGCCCGGAGCGCCAAGAGATTGGTTGGCTGTGCGTTCGGCGGAAAGATACGGTTGCCCGGCGGGTCGGCCGGATCGTAGCTAAACACCGACAACCCAACCAGGAATCCGAGAAGCAACAGGCCGCCGGCGGCGATGTCCAGCCGCGAACGACGGGGCTTTTTCATGGAAGACTCCATCACGCCGCCACGTGACCGGGATGTGCGTCGGCGGCGATGTCGAGACGCAGCGCGAAATGTCCTTGGCGCTGCATTGGTCAATTATTCAGTCCCGGCGCGGTCCAACAGCCATGGCACCCGCGTTGGCATGCGATTTGGTTCACCATAAACGTGGAATTACCCGTGCAATTGCTACACATTGTGAATCGGCAGCGCTTCGGCGGTCGTTCTTCTATAAAAAACACCCTGACTGTCAGGGGGATCACAGGAACCAACAATGAAAGTGCACGAGTATCAAGCGAAGGAATTGATGGCCGCTGTTGGGGCTGCCGTGCCGCGCGGCATCGTGGCAACGACGGCTGCTGAGGCCCAAAAGGCGTTCGACCAATTCAGCGGCAACCCCGTGGTTCTGAAGGCCCAAATCCATGCGGGCGGCCGTGGAAAAGGCCGTTTCAAGAACAGCGGGAAAGACTTTGGCGGCGTGAAGTTCATCAAGACCCGCGACGAGGTTGGCTCGGTCTCCGATGTGATGTTCAAGTATCCGCTCGTCACCAAGCAGACCGGCGAGCAAGGACAGAAAGTGTCCAAGGTGCTTGTTCAAGAAGCAGCGGACATCGCGCGAGAAATCTATGTCGGAGTCGTGATCGACCGCGCAATCGGTTTGCCCGTGTTGATGGCCTGCGCGGAGGGCGGTGTTGACATTGAGGAAGTGGCCGTCCGTAACCCGGAGCTAATCCTCAAGGCGACGATCAACCCCGACGCCGGGTTGAAGGCGTTTCAAGCCCGTCGGTTGGTGTACGACCTTGGCTTCACTCCGGAACAAGCGCTGAAAGCAGAGGCCGTTCTTCATTCACTCGTGCGCGTTTTCATCGACAAGGATTGCAGTCTCGCCGAGATCAATCCACTGGTCATTACACCGAAGGGCGATGTGTTGGTGTTGGACGCGAAGATGAACTTCGATGATAACGCCCTTTTCCGCCACCCGGAGATCGAAAAGCTACGTGACGAATCCGAGGAAAATCCTGCCGATCTGCGGGCGGCCAAAGCCGGGCTTACTTACATCAGTTTGACCGGCAACATCGGCTGCCTGGTCAACGGCGCCGGCCTGGCCATGAGCACGATGGATATCATCAAATACCACGGCGGCGAGCCGGCCAATTTTCTCGACGTCGGCGGCGGCGTCACACCCGAAGGCGCCATCGAGGCGTTTCGAATTCTCCTGGCCGACGCAAGAGTGAAAGGCGTATTGGTGAATATCTTCGGCGGCATTGCCAAATGCGATCTTATTGCCGACGCCTTGGTGAAGGCCGGCCGGGAAGTAGGCTTCAAGGTCCCGGTCGTGGTGCGGCTGGAAGGAACCAACGTAGAGAAAGCCCGCGAGATCCTCGCCGCGGTGCGCGGTCAACTTCCCACGCTCCAAACCGCGACCGATTTGACCGAAGCGGCGAAGAAAGTCGTAGCAGCGGCGGGGTAGAATGGCAGTTAGTGTATCAGACGTTCATGAGGTAGGGTCATGTCCACCGTGGCCGCCAAAACCATGACCGCCAACGAATTCTACGATTGGGCGAACCACCCTGTACGCGCGGATCGATTCTTCGAACTGGACGAAGGGAGAGTCGTGGAGATGCCTCCTCCTGGAGAAGCACATGGTGCGATTTGTGGTTGGATAGTTTACCTACTTACGACATATGTAGTGCAGCGAGGCAAAGGCTACGTTTGCTCTAACGACACCGGCTTAATTATCAAACGAACACCTGCGACCGTCCGCGGCCCAGACATTATGCTCTACGAAGAGACGCGGCAGTTGCGGAGCTTGAATCACAAGTTCGCGGACCGGATGCCAAAGTTGATCGTCGAAGTGCTGTCTCCTCGGGATCGAGTCAACGTAATGAACCGTAAGATTAGCCAGTTTCTTAAGCGGGGCGTCCCGCTGGTCTGGTTGGCGGACCCGGAATCGTGCACCGTCACAGTGTTTCGTCCCGGCAAGAACCTTCGCGTCCTCCAGGAGAATGAAGAAATCACCGGCGAGGACGTGCTACCCAAACTCCGATTCCGCGTGGCCGAGCTCTTTCGATTACCTGGAGAATGAGGTTTCCAGTCGGCGAATCCGACAGTTTGGTGAGGGAGGAAACATGTCAACCGTTGCGGCCAAAACCATGACCGCCGAAGAGTTCTACGAGTGGGTTAACCGCCCGGAGAACCAAGACAAGCACTGCGAACTGGAACGCGGGGAGATTGTCGAGATAACCCGGCCCGGAATGCTCCACGGTTTCGTCTGCGCAAACGTCGTAGTCATCTTGTGGAGCTATGCGAAACGACAGAAGAAAGGCTACGTCTGTGCCAATGATACCGGTGTGGTCGTCGAACGCAACCCGGATACCGTCCGTGGCCCCGACGTCATGTACTTCGAAGATGCGGAGCACATCGACCAGCTCGAACCGAAATTCGGGCAACGTCCTCCCGTATTGGCAGTGGAGGTGTCATCTCCAACGGACACCGTCGGGAAGACCAATCGAAAAATTCGCGAACAGCTACGATTCGGCACACGGCTAATCTGGATCATTGATCCGGAAGCGCGGAACATTGCCGTTTATCGCCCAGGTCACGAGCACTACTTGCTGGAAATCTCGGACGAGCTAACTGGCAATGATGTAATGCCCGATTTTCGGTGTCCCGTTGCCGAGTTCTTTGCCATGCCGAGTTAGCAGCAGACCGAATTCTAGGAACTGTAATACATGAGCATCTTAGTTGACAAAAATACCCAAGTCATTTGCCAAGGCATCACCGGTTCGGCCGGAAGCTTTCACACCGATCAATGCTTGCTTTACGGCACGCAGTTCGTCGGCGGTGTCACGCCGAAGAAGGGCGGAACAAACTGGACAGGTAACGAGTCGAAGAAGACCCTTCCCGTCTTCAACACTGTTGTCGAGGCGGTGCGAAAAACCGGCGCCGATGCGACGATGATATTCGTGCCGCCTTCAGGGGCTGCCGATGCCATCATGGAGGCGGCCGATGCGGGCATCCGCGTCATCGTCGCGATAACGGAAGGAATTCCTGTACTGGACATGGCCAAAGCCGTGCGCTTCCTCAAGGAGCGACCGGCTTCGCGACTGATCGGACCGAATTGTCCCGGCGTCATTACGCCAGGCCAGTGTAAGATTGGAATCATGCCCGGCTATATTCACAAGCCCGGACCCATCGGCGTGATAAGCCGTAGTGGCACACTTACGTACGAAGGCGTGCATCAGTTGACCGGACTTGGATTGGGCCAATCGACATGTGTCGGCATCGGCGGCGATCCTATTGCCGGAACATCCTTTGTCGATGTGCTCAATCTCTTCAAGGATGATCCACAAACCGAGGCGATCTTGATGATGGGTGAGATCGGCGGAACGGCCGAGGAACAGGCGGCTGAGTTCATTCACAAGCACGTCAAGAAACCGGTGGCGGCGTTCATCGCCGGGCAAACGGCCCCGCCCGGCAAGCGGATGGGACACGCCGGCGCAATTATCAGCGGTGGGAGTGGAACCGCTAAGGAAAAGATCGCGGCTTTGCGCGATGCTGGCATCGCCGTTGCAGAAAGTCCCGCGGACTTGGGAGTCACGGTGCAACGGTTGATCAAGCGCTAAGCCACGGATTGCAATCCGTGCGCTTATAGATGGAGTGTCCTATGGTCTTCCCGCTTTACGATGACAACACCGGCCGGCGGATCACACCGTTTGTAAATTACGCCCTCATTGCCTTGAATGTCTTCGTATTCTTCGTGCTACAGGGCATGGGCAGCAACGACCGCTTCACCTACGCGTTCTCGACGGTTCCGCAGGAAATCGTCACCAATACCGACATCGTATCCCCGGACGAACATATCAGAGATCCTCGAACTGGCCAAGTTATAGTCGCGCCTGGATTGCAGCGCACGCCCGGCTCCGTCTATCTGACCTTGCTCACTTCCATGTTCATGCACGGGAGCTTAATGCACCTCCTCGGCAACATGCTTTTCTTGTGGATATTCGGCGACAACGTCGAAGACGATCTCGGGCACGTTCGGTACACGGCATTCTATTTGATATGCGGCCTGTTAGCGTCGCTCGCCCATGTCGCCACCGCCTACATGTTCAACCGCGACACGCTGGTGCCGAGTCTAGGGGCGTCCGGCGCGATCTCGGGCGTGATGGGCGGGTACATTCTGTTGCATCCGCATCGGCGCGTCACCGTTTTCTTGTTCCGGTTCCTGACGCAAGTCCCAGGATATGTCGCCGTTGGACTCTGGTTTCTGTTCCAGATCATCGCGAGTTTGGAAATGTTCAGGCCGAGCGATGAACGCGGTGGAGTTGCCCACGGAGCGCACATCGGCGGATTCATTGCCGGCGTCGCTTTGGTGAAACTCTTCGCTCTCGGCCGCGAGCGATACATCGAACGCCCACAAACAGCTGACCGGCTACGACCTTGAGACGCTTGATATGACCACATCTCGCAAAGTTCGTCGCGCTGCGTTCACCCTGGTGGAGCTACTTGTCGTTATTGCGATCATCGGAATCTTGATCGCGCTGTTGCTGCCGGCGGTACAGAAGATTCGTGAGGCAGCCATGCGCACACAGTGCACCAACAACCTCAAGCAACTCTCGGTGGCCTGCCTTCATTACGAGTCCAACCATTCCGCGTTGCCCTACGGTCGAAAGTACGACATCTGGGACACCTATACCTGGACGCAGTTGACATTACCGTATATCGAACGGACGGCGATCTTCGATCTGTACTTCACGTTGCCCATGACGGGTTACAAAACCAGCTACCCTGGACCCAATGGTCCCATCGGAGGCGATCCGCGATTGATCGAGGCGAGGGAATCGAGGATCGCAACTTGGTACTGCCCTGCCGACCCGGGCCCGCGCGAAAACGAAATAAATACGAGCTCATACGGCTTTATCCGCGGTAACTACCGAGGTTGTGTCGGGACCGGAGACATGTACGGAACGGCGACTGATGCAACTTCGGGTCCGTGGGGCCTCGGAGCGTTTGGCGTCAAGAAAGGACAGAGCTTTGACACCGGCACGACCGTCCATACCGTGGGCGTTCGCATGGCGGAGCTTACCGATGGTGCATCGAACACTTTGCTGTTGTCGGAAGGGCTTGTGGCAACGGTCCCGCTCTGGGGTGGACCGATGGGTGAGACCATTTACGGCAACATGGGTGGCGCGCTCTTCTCCGCGACGCTCACACCCAATTCCACGGCACCGGATCGGCCCATCGGCCCCTGTCCGCAAAACGTCGGCGACGGACATTACCAGGCACCGTGTCTGACGCTCGGCGGTAACGCGTGGTGGACCCCGAGCGCTGCCGGCGCGCATGCAGCCGCACGAAGCAAGCACGTCGGTGGCGTGCTCGCATCACTGGCGGACGGGTCCGCCCGGTTCTTTTCGAATAACATCGACCTCTCCGCTTGGAGAGCCATGGGAACAAGAGATAGAGGCGATGCCGTCACGTCACCTTAAAGCGACCTCCCATAGACGCTTGTTGCTTAGCGTCCTTCTCCTCTGTACCGGATGCGGCGGGGCTGATACGGCGACGGTCAGCGGCGACGTTACCTACGAAGGCGTGCCGGTCGCCGACGGCATGGTGACGCTATTGCCGGCCGATGGAAAGGGCCCAGCCGCCGGAGGAAGAATCACCGATGGCAAGTTCCGGATTATTAACTTGACACCGGGAACGAAATGGGTGAAGGTGGAAGCCGTCAAGGCCGTGCCCTTCGCGCGGACTAGCGACGACATGGCACGCCGAGCGGAGGAGAACAGGACACGCGGCGACGGGGCGGGTTTGATCGATCCCGCAGATGAGATTCCCGCGAATGCGGAAGGTAATAACGAAAAGATTGAGGTCAAGCTCGGTCCGAACGTGGTTACGCTTAACTTGAAAAAGCCTCGCCCAAAGTAGAATTCGCTACGGATTGCACTTCACCAATTTATTGCACTTCTGGGTGTCATCATGACTCGCAGAGCCAGCTTCAAAGGCGATTCGCTGCCCTGTCGTCTCAAAGTCGAACAACTCGAAGACCGCGTTCTCATGAACGCCGACATGGTTCTTCAGTGGAATGACATCCTGCTGGATGCTGTCCGAGTCGACAAGACGAATCCCCCGAAGGCATCGCGCGGCATGGCCATCGTGCACGCGTCGATTTACGATGCCGTGAACTCCATCGTCGGCACACACGAACCCTACTTGGTCGACTATTCGGCGCCGCCGACGGCGTCGTTGGACGCGGCCACGGCCGTGGCGGCGCACACCGCGCTGGTTTACTTGTACCCGGGACAGAAATCGACGTTCGATGCAAAACTGACGGCAGCGCTGGCTGGAATCCCCGATGGCCCCGGCAAGACCGCCGGCATGTTGGTGGGAGAAGGAGTCGCTGACCTTATCATTGCCGCCCGGGATGGCGATGGTTGGAATGTCACAGTTTCCTATACACCGGGAACCGATCCGGGCGATTGGCAACCGACTCCGCCGGCGTACTTGCCCGCGCTTCTACCCAGTTGGCCATCGGTCACCCCTTTCTGCATGGCCAGCGGAGCGGAGTATCGTCCGGATGGACCGCCAGCGCTCGGCAGCGCCGAGTATCGTCGCGCTTTCCGGGAAGTCTATGCGCTAGGCGATGTGGATAGTGCCATTCGCACCCCGGAACAAACGGAGATTGCTCTCTTCTGGGCCGATGGCTCTGGAACGGAGACTCCGCCGGGCCACTGGAATTCCATCGCACAAGTCGCGGCTGAATCACAAGGAAATACTCTCGTCGAAAACGCCAGGCTGTTTGCGCTCTTGAACCTCGGAACCGCAGACGCAGCCATCTCCTCGTGGGACGCCAAGTATGCATTCGATTTCTGGCGACCGGTAACGGCCATTCAGGCTTCGCACGACCCGACGTGGATGCCCTTGATTGTCACGCCACCCTTCCCGTCGTACACTTCGGGCCACAGTACGTTCAGCTCCACCGCGGCTTCGGTGTTGGCGTCGTATTTCGGAACGGAGTACATCTCGTTTTCAATTTCTTCCGACGGCTTGCCGGGTGTCGTACGCTCCTTCCAATCGTTCGCAGAAGCCGCAGGCGAGGCCGGCAAGAGCCGGATCTATGGCGGAATTCACTGGCAGTTCGACAATCAAGATGGTCTTAATGCCGGCTACAAACTCGGCAAGGACATCGTCGACAATTACTTGAAGCCTAACCAACCGGCGCCGCTCCCGTCGCCCGGCTTACCGTCGGCGCTTTCACCGTTGCGCCCCTTGACCGCCGTAACGCATCATGACGATTTCATTTCGCACACTCGCATGGAAAACGTCCTCCGCCCAGGCACGGACATCGAAGCAGATCGGAGCACTCTCACGTCTGTCAGTCCACACTCCCGGCGGATACTGGGGCGCACGGGGAGAGAGGATCTTCCCATCCTCGCCGAGGCATCAGACGGTGACAAGCTGATCTGAAGAAGTCCGCGGCCATTGGCAAGGAACTTGGCCACGCACTAGCAACGTCGCAAGTGTTTATCAACGAATAGCTTACCGTCACGATGGCAGTCCGTAGCCACCTGGCCACTCCCGGCCACTGACCGGTCACTGCACAAAAAACTTTGAGAAAAACCGGATTTGCGCGTCCGGTTTTGCCTTCAAATCACCCTTAAGTAGTAGGTGAACTCGCGAGTTCCGAAGTGCGCACACTGAGCGTACTCGAATGATTAGGCAATGCACTTGAAGTATTTGGCACAACATATGTTTTTGTAAGGAGTTACAAAATGACTCGCCGGCACGCTCTCCAAAACCGACTGCATCTTCGACTTGAGCCGCTTGAAGAACGACAGACTGCTGTCGACCTGCCATGTTACGCGGCTCAGCGACGCCGGTATCGGCATGGGGTTCCGCGGCGACTTGCGTTTCTGCATTAACAAGGTTAACGCTACCCCGGTACAGATGACATCGACTTTCACGTAACCGGAACGATCAACCTGACCGGGGCGCTCCCAAACATTAGCGAGAATGTTGCGATCGTGGGTCCGGGGGCCGATGATCTCACCGTCCGGCGCGACACCGGCGGCAACTATCGTATCTTCACGGTCGAAGGCAGCGTGAACGCGGAATTCTACAGCCTCACGATCACGAATGGGTTTTCTTCAATGGGAGGTGGGATTCTCAATCACGGTTCCCTGATCCTGGCAGATATGGTCGTTAGTTTCAGTATCGCCACGGGAGCGTCGTCTACAGCAGGGGGCGGCATCCATAATACAGGCAGTCTGCTTGCGTACAACACCGTAATCACTGGAAACACAGCGACGAGCGGTATCGGCGGGGGAATCCTGAGTACCGGAAGCACCGCAACACTCGATCTCATCGGCTGCACGATTTCCAACAACACTTCCGCCAGTGCCGCCGGGGGTGTCCATAGTGACGGGACGATGACCATCCAGAGCACCACAATCTCCGGCAACTCTGCTGCGACCGGCGGAGGCGTTTCTAGTGGGGGTATCGCATCGATTCTCGATACGACGATCAGCGACAACATCGCCGTGAGTGATGGCGGCGGCATTCGGGTTGGCGGTCCCGGTAATTCTTTGACGATCCAAAACAGCACTATTTCGGGCAACACGGCCCAAGGATTCTTCGGAGGCGGTATTCGCAATACCGGCCAAGCCACACTGACCATTTTGAATACCACAATTACCGACAACAGTGCGCAGACCGGGGGCGGCGTCCATTCCTCCCAATTCGGCGTGCAAAACTACTTCCGCAACAGCATTTTTGCCGGCAACTCGGCGGATTCATTCCCGGACTTCAAAGGCCCGCTGAATGGGTCCGGGTACAACTTGTTCGGCAGCAGCAGCGGCGGCACGGGGCAGGCTTCGACGGACATACTCGACGTCGATCCGATGCTCGGGCCGCTCGCCGATAACGGCGGGCCGACATTAACCCACGCCCTCCTCTCCGGCAGCCCCGCCATTAACGCGGGCGACAATACCGGCGCGCCGAGTTCGACCAGCGCGGGCCGGGGTTCCCGCGGATTGTGAATGGCACGATTGACATCGGCGCATTCGAGGTGCAGGCGACCGATGCGCCGCCCGCGCCGGACGGACTAGCGTTTCTTATCACAGCAAATTTGATTGAGGACGAATAGGACGAGGTCTCAGAATGAACATAATCGTTGCGGGGTGGCACGCCCTGAGTCTTCGAAGGGCGTGCTCCATGCTGGCGGAGGAGCCACGCCCTTCGAAGACTCAGGGCGTGCCACCAAAATTAAGATCTCTCGAACAGAAGGAAAAAAATGAATGCGCGTTCTCTATCACTCCGGCTTGAATCCCTCGAAGACCGCACCATGTTATCCACCTGCCATGTGACGCGCTTCGGCGATGCAGGTATCGGCATGGGATTCCGCGGCGACCTGCGCTATTGCATCGACAAGGTCAACGCCAATCCCGGAGGGGATGTAATTGATTTCCATGTGACGGGGACGATTAACTTAACGGGCCCATTACCGGACCTCGTCTCTGGTGTCGATATTCAAGGGCCAGGTTCGGCGCTCTTGACTGTGCGACGTGACACCGGCGGCGACTATCGCGTCCTTACGATTGCCGGCGACACAGCAACCATAAGTGGGCTTACCATCGCCAACGGCCGAGGCGACGTGGGCGGCGGTATCTATAACCAGGGAACCCTCACCCTTGATCACGTTGTGCTCAACTCCAGTACCAGCACCTCGGGGGTGGGGGGCGGCATTTACAATGCGGGCGTTCTTACCGTAACGGACAGTGACATTCGCGGCAATTTTGCCTCCAGCAATAACCTCGGCTTGGGCGGCGGCATCTTCAACGAGAGCGGGAGCACACTAACTCTCCTGAACTCCACCGTCGATGGAAATATTGCTCGTAGCCCTTGTCAGGGCGGCTCCTGTTTCAATCAAACAGCCGGCGGCGGTATCTACAACGCGTTTAATGCCGAATTGACCATGCAGTACAGCGTCATCGGCAATAACAAGCTCGATTCGGGCGCCACTCCCAACTTTGGCACCATGTTCGGCATCGGCGTCTATAACGCCGGGACCGCGTCCATCGACAGCAGCTTGATTACATCCAACTCGATGTCGGAAGGTGTTAACCCACAGACCGGAGGACACGGCGGGGGCGTCCATAACGCAGGGACAATGACCATTGTCAACACCACGATCGCGCTAAACTATGTCCGGGTAGAAGGCAACGACGCCACCTCACGGGGAGCGGGCATCTACAATGCATCCGGCACACTGACGATAAGCCACAGCTCGGTCGCCGAAAACATTCTCGAAAGCTTCGCAGGTGGCATATCTGACAGGAAAGGGGCCGGCATCTATGTTGGCGGCGGCTTGGTTCACGCAAGCAACACGGTCGTGGCAGACAACCTTTCTGAGTTTTCACCGATTAGTTCCGGTCCGTCGGATCTTTGGGGCACGCTAACCAGTTCGTTTCACAATCTCTTCGGTCATAGCGCGGATGGGTCGGGCTATCACGCCTCCGATCTTCTCGACGTCGATCCGCTTCTCGGCCCCCTCGCCGACAACGGCGGGCCGACTCTCACCATGGCCCTCTTGCCCGGCAGCGCGGCCATCAATGCGGGCGACAATACTGATGCGCCCGATTTCGACCAGCGCGGCCCGGGGTTCCCGCGGATTGTGAACGGCATCATTGACATTGGGGCCTTCGAGGTGCAATCCACTTCGGTCCCGTCCGTTCGGAATCTTCGTCGAATGCCCGCTGTTAAAGCCGTCGTGATGACTGCGATTAGCGCCCTCTCCAACGAAACACAATTCGATCAGCACTCGATAACCTCGTCTTCAACCCTTTAGGAGGTATGAGCATGTCTCGGCGACAACATCGCACGCACTTGAAGCTCGATGCGTTGGAAGATCGCATCGTGATGGATACCTACACCGTGACCCGCCTCAGCGATATGGGCAAAGGCCGCAGCGTCTTCGGCGACCTTCGCTATTGCATCACGCAGGCTAACGCCGTTCCTGGCGAGGATCTCATCATCTTCGGCGTAACGGGGACGATCAATCTGACAGGTAAACTGCCGGACCTGAGTGATGATTTGATCATCGCCGGACCCGGTGCTGATGTTGTGACCATCCGTCGAGACTCAGGCGGAGATTATCGCATCTTCACGGTGCCTGGAGACGTGAACGTACAGATCTACAGTGTCACGATCACCAATGGCCACCCGAATGGGGCGGGAACCACCGAGAAAGATGGTTGGGGTGGCGGCATTTACAATTCGGGATCGCTTACTCTCATGGACAGTGCCGTGGTACACAACATGGCCTCTTCGTCCGCTCTTCAGCGTGCGGGGGGGATATATAACGAGGGAGTCTTATCCATTGCTTCGAGCCTCATCGCACACAATTCGGTTCCCGACAGTCCGGGAACACATTCCTCATCGCGCGGCGGCGGAATTTTCAATAAAGCAGGTGCTACGCTCACTATCAACAATTCCACCATTTCAAACAATTCGGCCCTTGCCGATGGAATTCCCACGTCGACGTGGGCTTCGGGGGGCGGCATCGAGAACGAGGGGAGCGGCATCCTGCATATCAGCAACAGCACGATCTCTGCGAATTTCGCCGTGAGGAACGGCTCACCCCAACCTAGCGGCGGGATATTCGGAACTCCGAATTCCATTCGTAACACCATTGTCTCAGGCAACCCTGGTGGAGATTGCAATTGCCCAGTCGCAACCAATTTCATTGGCGGCGATGCCATGCTCGGCACTCTCGCCGACAACGGCGGCCCGACGTTGACGCACGCCCTCCTCCCCGGCAGCCCCGCCATAGATGCCGGCGACAACACCGACGCGCCGGAGTTTGACCAGCGCGGGACGGGGTTTCCGCGAATCGTGAACGGTACGATCGACATCGGCGCGTTCGAGGTGCAAGCGTCGGGTATATCGAATCCGCCCAGCGCTCGGCGCGGGTCTCCTGACCCCGCCGTGTTATTGACCGCCGCATTCTTTGCGTCCGATGAAAACGTTTGATTGACAAGCTCCACGGTTTGAAGAACGAACCGCGGAGCTCGCAGAGAATTGGAGATGCCAAATTCCAACGGAGGAGCATATGACTCGCATTTCAAGCCGGTCCGTAGGGTGTGTCGAGTCTTCGAAGACGCACCGTTCTGGCTGCCGACAAACGGTGCGTCCGCGCAGACTTGACGCACCCTACCATCCACGATTGGAACCGCTCGAAGACCGCACGCTCATGTCCACCTGCCACGTCACACGCCTGAGCGACAGCGGCGTCGGCAAAGGCTTCCGCGGCGATTTGCGCTATTGCATCAACAAGGTCAACACCGAGCCGGGGCCGGATGCCATCGACTTTACGGTGACGGGGACGATCAACCTGACCGGTACGCTCCCAGTACTCGCGTCGGATATGGAAATCCGGGGACCGGGAACCGATCTTTTATTCGTGCACAGAGAGACAGAGCCCTTCTATCGCATTTTCACTGTGTCGCCAGGGGTCACCGTTCAAATCACCCGCTTGACGGTTCTGGGCGGCGTCGATTCGATGGGCGGTGGCATCTACAACGAAGGCAACCTGTTGCTTAACCAGGTAAGCGTGCGAGAAAATGCTGGACTCAATTTGGGTGGGGGAATCTATAACAAGGGAACCCTCACGGTTCAGGACAGTTCTATCACCGACAATGCGGCGACCGACTCCCCGTTTACGGCAATGGAAGCCCATGGCGCCGGGATTTTTAATGACACCGGAGGTGTCGCCACTATTGAGTACACCAATATTGGTGCAAATGTCATCTACCCTAGATTGATTTACCTCCTTTCTGCCCGCGGCGCCGGAGTTTTCAACAAGGGCACTCTGACGCTCAATTATTGTTCGGTTGTAGAAAACACCGCGTTGGGGCACTCAGGCGACATCGGTGCGCGCGGAGGGGGTGTCTACAACGATCAATCTGCAGAACTGACGGTTTTGAACAGTACGTTCGCACACAACGATGTCTATATGCGCGCGGCGTACACCGGCGAAACCACCTACGCATCAGGCGGAGGCATCTTTAATGCCGGTACCGCCGTGATCGACAATAGCACGATCACGGAGAACCTGGCGGCCGAGGTCGCTAACGTCAGCGGGAATGTGTTGATGAGCGGCGCCGGAGTACACAACACCGGCTCCATGACACTTTCTCATAGTACAGTCACTCGGAATACGACCTTCGGCGACACCGGCTATGAGGCCGGAGGCGGCTTGTTCGCATTCACTCCCATTACGGTTGAAAACAGCATCGTTGCCTTGAACTCAGCTGATTCAGAGGGTCCAAACGTATGGGGTGTGCTGGATTCGGCTGGATTCAATCTGTTTGGGGATCCGAGCGGCGGGACTGGCTATCATGAATCGGATCTCCTCAACAATGATCCACTCCTCGGCCCCCTCGCCGACAACGGCGGCCCGACGTTGACGATGGCGCTGCTCCCCGGCAGTTCCGCCATCGACGCGGGCGACAACACCGACGCCCCCCAATGGGACCAGCGCGGGCCGGGGTTTCCGCGGATCGTGAACGGCACGATCGATATCGGGGCCTTCGAGGTGCAGGCGACCAATGTCCCCTCGATTCCGCCTCCGAAAAAAGAAGAATTGGATGGCGGAGAGGTACAACCATCGAGTACTATAGGCGGCATACGATCCACGCTAGAGCCGCCGCCCATACGGTTGGAATTGAACTCGCAGCCGCCAGCGGTGCGCATGCTTCATCGCCCTGCCATGGAAACAGCGCTCGCCTCGGAGTTCGAGGCGTTATTGACCGATTTGGACTACACCCCTTTTGTCTAGGAGGATCGGCACATGACTCGCAGGATCTCGAAGTCTCGCCGGCGTTTGTCCCTTGAGTTTCTAGAACGGCGCGACTGCCCAAGTTTTGCGGCGCCCCTGTCTACCCCGCCGGACTTTCGGCGGTCGACATGGCGCACGGCGACTTCAACCAAGATGGCCACATGGACATCGCGGTCGCCAACAAATTGACACCGGGCAAAGTCAACGTGTTGATGAACAAAGGAGACGGCGACTTCGAAGCCGCCAAGAGCTTCCCCAGCGGCGGCGTCGACACCAACTCGATCGACGTCGGCGACATGAACGGCGACGGTAAGCTCGATATCGTCGTTACGAATGATGTCAATGAAACCGTCAGCCTGCTGCGTGGCTCGGGCACGGGCATGTTCCGCCGGCCCATCACGTTCTCGTCTGGACCAAACCCGACGGACATATCGGTCGGCGACTTCAACGGGGATGGCCATCTAGACATGGCCGTGTCCAACGATGTCGCTAATGGGCAAACGGGATTGAGTCTGTTGATCGGAACCGGCGGCGGTGGCTTTCAACCGACGCAGAATTATGTCATCGGCACCCGAGGCCGGGCGGTCGCCACCGGTGACGTCAACGGCGACGGAAACGACGACATCCTGGTCGCGGGCTTTACGTCGATGTCGAGCCAGTGCGGTGTGACCAGCCCCACGGTATCGGTTCTGACGGTCTCGAATGGGACCGCACAGAGCGTTGCCGGATACCTCGCCCAAGCCCCCGGCGACATCACGCTGGCCGACTTCAACAACGACGGCAATCTCGACTTCGCCGTCGCAAACACGCACTCTTACACCGACAACTTTACCACCTGCGCGTCCGACAATATCGAAGTGCGTTTGGGCAATGGCGACGGCACCTTCCAGAACAGTACCTCCATATTCATCGGCCAAAAGCCCGTCGCCCTCACGGCCGGTGACATCGATGCCGACGGGGCCGCGGACCTGGCCGTGACGATCTCGCACTCCTTCAATCGTATGGTCGTCCTTCGTGGAACCGGGACCGGTACATTCCAGCCGCCCCACACCATTTATGCCGGCGTGACGCCGTTGACGGTTGTTGCGACCGATTTCACCGGCGACAACATCGACGACCTGGCCGTGCTCAACAGCAACCTTTCTGCTAGCGACAATGCCAGTGGCGTCGCCGTGATCTCAAGTCTGGGCAACGGCACGTTTAATACGGCACCCACTTACCCGATCGGCCCGAATCCCAACGCCATTGCCGCGGCTGACCTGAACGGCGACGGGCTGCAAGACCTGGTGACTTCCAATCTGCCGTCGTCACCGCCGAATCCGTCGGTGAACATACTCATCAATGCCGGCGGCGGTGTTTTCCTTCCACCGGTCAGTTACAAAGCCGGTGTCGGGCCGCAAGATGTCACGGTGGGTGATGTCGACGGGGACGGCGACACCGACGTCCTTGCCGCAGAAACCAATGTGGATGGGGTGACGGTGCTGCTGAATAACGGTGACGGCACCTTCAGCCCGGCCGTCATCTATTTGACTGGCGGCAACGCCAACGCGATCGTCGCGGCGGATTTCAATAAGGACGGCAAACTTGACTCGGCTGTCACCAACACGAACAGCACGATCGGCATTGTGTTGGGCGCGGGCGACGGAACTTATTACCCGTTTGCGACGTACCCAACGGTTTCTGCGGTCTTTGACATAGTCACGGCGGACTTTGACGGCGACGGATTCCCCGATCTCGCCAGTTCCAACGCCAACCCTTCCAAGATGTCGGTCTATCTGAACCGCGGCGACGCGAGCTTTATTCCGCACGTGGATTACGGCACTGGTGGATCCAAGGCCCTCACCGCCGGTGATGTTACCGGCGACGGGTTCGTCGATATTATCGTGGTGAACGAAAACGGCTCCGGACTCGACATCTTCCGAGGAAAAGGCGACGGGCACCTTCGATCCAGCCGTCAACCATAACATCGGCCAGCATCACGATGTGGCGGTTGGGCACTTCAACAGCGACAATCGCCTCGACATCGTCGCAGTAAGCAACCAGCAGAAGGCGACCTTGATGCTGAGCAACGACGACGGAACGTTTTCATTGCAAATCTATCTGGCCGGCTCTAAGCCCGATATGGTTGCAACCGCCGACTTTGACGGCGACGGGATGACAGACATCGCCGTCGGCAGTCCGGTTGATGTCGTCCCCTTCGGCCCGGGGCGAGTGAGCATCCTGCTTAACAAGGGAGTCGCGCTTCCCATCACGCCCCCGCCTGGAATTGACCTGGATGCCGGTGACGTGACGCCGCCGACTGCGGATGTTCAGCGTCCGGAATCGTCCGTTGGAAGCACCCACGACGGTTCAGTCATGCCGGTTTTCAAGGTAGTCCGTCCGGCGGCCCGTTATAGCAACGTCTCCACTGCCGCGGCTGTCGACGACTTGTTCGCCGCGCCGCTGTCCCTGGATCTAATCTGACGAAATACGGCTCTGGCGCCGTCGTTCCCAGCCGCTCCTGGGAACGACGGCGCCATGCCGCAGACATTCCAAAACATCATCAACCACGGTTTCCGTGGCCGCGTTGGCCCGTCAGCTGTGTTTGCGTGCTCGATGAGCAGTCTAGATTCTTTGCTTCTGCCCAACGATCATTAATCCCGCAAGCTGTTAACTAATACCTACTTGCGTCGAATGTCATCAAGCTCTAATATTAAAACTGAAAAATCTCAAAAATAGCGCGTCCGGTTTTGGCTCGAAATCACCCTTTAATAATAGGGACTCGTGCGCACGCTCAACGTGCGCCTGCACTTGGAGCTCAATTCCCGGAGGGGGAACATTCAATGACATCGATTTATCGCTTCGCGCTCAACCGCCGGCCTACCCTCGAACCCCTCGAAGACCGCACCTTGATGTCCACCTGCCACGTCACGCGGCTCAGCGACAGCGGTGTCGGCAAGGGCTTCCGCGGCGACCTGCGTTATTGCATCAACAAGGTCAACGCCGAGCCGGGGCCGGATGCGATTGACTTCACGGTGACGGGGACGATTAATCTCACCGGTATATTGCCATCCATCTCCGAGGCACTGGGGATTGCCGGTCCTGGGGCCGATCAACTGGTGATTCGGCGTGATTCCGGCGGTGATTATCGCATTCTCACCGTTGCAAGCGGCGTGTCCGTGGAAATCTACAGCGTTACGATTACGAACGGTCTTTCGTCGCTCGGTGGAGGCATCAACAACGCGGGCATTCTAACCCTGGCCGACGTTGTCGTCGCCGAAAACCAAACCAAGTCACCGTCCAACCAAGGCGGTGGGATTTACAATAGTGGCACCCTCTTGGCGTACACGACTTCAATTCAAGACAACAACGCATTCAGTGGTGGTGGCGGCATTTTCAACGCTGGCGGACCGCTCACACTGATACACTCCAAACTCACGGGAAACAGCTCGGGCTCGTCTGGAGGTGGTGGGATTCTGAATTCGGCTGGCAGCATCGTGACACTAGAGGATTCGGAGATTAGCGGAAATACCGCTAGCGAAGGTGGCGGTATTGAAAACGAAGGGACCATTACCGTAATCCGAAGTACATTTTCCGGAAATGTCGCGTCGCCGAACGGCGGAGCCGGGATTCTGAACGAACGTATCGCAACTATTCGAGACTCAACGATTAGGGATAACATCGCTGCGACCGGAAGAGGCGGCGGTATCCACAACCGGTTTGCATTCGAGCTCACACTGGAAAACAGCACTATCGCAGGAAACCATGCCAATGACGGCGGGGGTATCTTCAACACCGCCGGCGGCGGAGAGTTGAATATCGCCTACAGTACGATTGCCAGAAACGTCGCTGACGACCAGGGTGGCGGCATCCACGGAGCTTGCGGTGGTTGTTTCAATCACTTTCGAAACACGATCGTGGCCGAGAATGCGGCGGGGCTTTTTTATCCGGACTTCAAAGGCTGGCTAAATTCTTCAAGCTTCAACGTGTTCGGCAACAGCAACGGCGGGCAGAATTTTGATGATACCGATTTCCTCGATACCGATCCGATGCTCGGCCCCCTCGCTGACAACGGCGGGCCGACGTTAACGATCGAGCTCCTCCCCGGCAGCCCGGCCATCGATGCCGGTGATAACACCGACGCTCCGGAGTTCGACCAGCGCGGGCCGGGGTTTCCGCGGATTGTGAACGGCACGATTGACATCGGGGCGTTCGAGGTGCAGGCGTCGCCGATACCCGATACGAGTTCTCCAACTCGCTCGACCGCGTCGCTCGTCAGCAGCCTCGTTTACAAGGCTTCCCGCGCAGCGGTGTTAGGCCCGCCGTTGACGGCGGGTTTGGCGACGCTCCCCGCGACGGCAAGCCCGTTCATGGGGTTTCTCGATGTTCGGCTTGAGCCACCGGATGCCAACGGCTCAAGCCAAACGGCGAGAAGCCCCATAAACGGGGCTAATCAAAATGACACCGACTGGTCCACCCGGCCTCAACGCCGGGCCTACTACCGCCCCGCGGAAAGCCCCGTGAACGGGGCTCGGCCGGACCCCACGGCCGATTTGGACGCGATTACTTAATCCTCTTGGAGAACACGTTCATGTGTTCGCAAACACTGAAGACTCATCCCGGCCCCCGACGGAGGATTGTCATGCGAGCGAAATTAGCAAAGAATCGACTCACTATCGAGCGGCTCGAGCGGCGCGATGTGCCGAGCTTTATGGCGCCGGAGGTTTTCCCGGCCGGCTTGAAGCCGGTGGATATGGCGGGCGGCGATTTCAACGCGGACGGACTGCTGGATTTAGCGGTAGTCAATTCGACGAGCGCGTTGGGTACCGTGAGCGTGCATTTGAACGCAGGCGATGGCACGTTTCAGCCGCCCAAGACATTTCAAACCGCCGGAAAGGACATCCAGGCGCTCGACGTCGCGGATGTGACAGGCGACGGGAAACTCGATCTAATCACCGCGAACTATGGGAGCGACACGGTCACTGTGCTTCGTGGCTCCGGAACCGGTGTGTTTCGCCGGCCGTTGACCTATGCGGCTGGGGAACGGCCGAGCGATGTCGCCATTGGTGATTTCAACGGCGACGGCAATGCCGACATCGCCGTCAGCAACGACTATTTCACAGGCATCTACAGCGCGAGCATTCTCGAAGGCACAGGCGGCGGCAATTTCGCACCAGTGCAGCATTTCAACGTTAACACCAAAGGAAAGACCATCACGGCGGGCGATCTCGATAACGACGGCCTCGACGATCTTGTGGTGGGCGGTTATCTGTCTGTGAACTCCGGTTTGCTCACGGTGCTGATGGGTGACGGCGGCGGTACCGTTACGAGCGGGCCGTCATACGGAACGAATAGTCCCGGTGATTCCACCTTGGCTGACTTGAACGGCGATGGCAACCTCGACCTCGCCACGGCGAATCACATTCCGAACGCCACTTATACGATTGAAGTTCGGCTGGGCGCCGGCGACGGCACTTTCGGTGCCAGCTCGTCCTACATTGTGAACCTGGTCCCCAAGGACATCGACGCTGCGGACCTCGACGCCGACGGCGATCTCGAACTTTTCGTGCCCGGCCACAAGTATCTGGCGATCCTGTTCAACAACGGGGACGGAAGTTATCATCACCCGGATTTTCATGCGGCCGGTCCGTTGCCCGTTTCCACCGTGACGGCTGACTTTGATCTAGACGGCATCGTCGACATCGCAGTGGCCACCGGCGGCGTCAACGAAACGAATGGCTTCGTGGCCTTGATAAAGGGACTCGGCGCCGGCGCCCTCAATTCCGCGCCGCTCTACTCGGCCGTGGAGGAGATAAGGGGGATGGCGACCGGCGACCTGAACGGTGACGGCTTGCCGGACTTTGTCTTTTCCAACAGTGACTCTTCTTCCACGGGCGCTGCGGTGTTTGTCGTTTTGAACGCGGGTGGAGGCACATTCGATCCGCCGGTTAGTTATCCGGCGGGCAACCGGCCCCGCGGTGTGACCCTGGCGGATCTCAATGAGGATGGCATCCTTGATATCCTCACCGCGGAAAGCAACGTGGACGGCGTCACGGTCCTGCTTGGAAACGGCGACGGTACTTTTGGCGCCGATATTGTGTACTTATCAGGCGGAAATGCGTCCGAGGTTGTCGCGGCCGATTTCAATGGCGATGGCCACATCGACGCCGCCACCACTAACCATAATGCCACTGTCGGCATAATGCTCGGCGCGGGCGACGGCACCTTGCTGGCCGACACGGTTTACGGCCTGCCGTCCACATTCGGGCATCTCGCCACTGGAGATTTCAACGGGGACGGCTTCCCGGATCTGGTGACCGCGGGGTCTGGCTGTTGCCAGTATAACACCGCCGTGTTGATCAACCGCGGGGACGGCAGTTTCAAGCCTTTCGACGAGTATGACACCTTGCTGCTGTCGATCACAGTTGGTGATGTCGGCGGCGATGGCATTCTCGATTTGATCGGCGCGGGCGTCGGCGGTGTCAGCGTGCTCACGGGCAATTCGGATGGGTCGTTCAATCCGCCGGTCACCTACGCAGTCGGGGAACACTTTGACGCGGAGGTCGGCGACTTCGACGCGGACGGCCTTCTCGACATTGTCGCCATCCACCCCGACGGAATCGCCACCGTTCTGATCAACGCCGGCGGCGTCTTCGATTCGCTCGTTTACATAGCCGGCCCAGCGCCAGCATTTCTTACCGTCGCCGACTACAACGCCGACGGCGCGATAGACATTGGTATTGGAAATCAAGAAGATTTCGGCCCCGGCTTGAGCAATTTGCAACCCGTAAGCCTTCTCTTCAACGCCGCCGACTGGGGTCCGGCGCCGATCAGCGGAAGACCAGGAGTGGACGTGTTATCCACAGTCACGCTGGGCTCTGAGTCGGCGCCGATCACGCCCGTATTGAGCGAAATCAAGGATGACAACCATCCGGAATCCGAACAAACCGCCCATGAGAGACCGCAACGCAAGCATGTCGCGCGAATCATCCGCGCCGTCGCCACACACAGCGACCAAGTGGCGGACGACATGATCATGAACTGGAACTTTTAACCAAAATTGGATTCCCGAACCGAGGGTTGTCATGCGATCGAAATTAGCAAAGAGTCGACTTACCATCGAGCGCCTGGAGCGCCGCGATGTGCTGAGCTTCGCGGCGCCGACGGTGTTTCCGGCGGGTCTGTCGCCGGTCGACATGGTGGGCGGCGATTTCAATGCGGATGGGCTGCCGGACTTGGCGGTCCTTAATGCCGCGAACCCGCTTAGCACGGTCAGTGTGATCCTGAACGCCGGCAACGGTACGTTTCAGCCACCTAAGGTTTTTCAAACGGCCGGTAAGAATGCCCAGGCGCTCGAAGTCGCGGATATTACGGGCGACGGGAAGCTCGATCTGATCACGGCGAACTACGGGAGCGATACCGTCACGGTGCTGCGCGGCTCGGGCACCGGTGTGTTTCGGCGGCCCCTGACGTACGCCGCTGGGACGAGGCCGAGCGATGTCGCCGTCGGTGATTTCAATGGCGACGGCAATGCGGACATTGGCGTGAGCAATGATTATCTCCAGGGCGTTTACGGCGCCAGCATCCTAAAAGGCGTGGGTGGCGGCAATTTCGCACCCGTCGTGCACATCAACATCGAGACCAGGGGCGAAACGATCGCTGCCGGCGATATCAACAATGACGGTCTCGACGACATCGTGGCGGGCGGCTTCCTGTCGCAGAATAACGGTTTGCTCGTCGTTCTCCTAGGCGACGGCGGCGGCAGTGCCGTTGTGAGCGGGCCTGTTTACACAACCAATAGTCCGGGCGACTCTACGTTGGCCGACCTCAACGGCGACGGCAAACTCGACATTGCCACGGCGAATCACCTGCCGAATGCATATGACTGTTCCACCTGTGCCAAGACGATTGAAGTCCGCCTCGGCGCCGGCGACGGCAGTTTTGGCGCGAGTACGACTTACACGGTGGGCGCGATTCCCAAGGACATTGATGCCGCGGACCTCGATGCCGACGGCGACCTCGACCTGATTGTGCCATCCGCGCATAACAGTTACGAAGTCTACCGCGTCAACGTCCTCTTCAACCATGGCGATGGCAGCTTCTTCCCGCCGGATTTCCACGCCGCCGGTCCGTTTCCGGTTTCGACGGTAACGGACGACTTTGACTCGGACGGCATTGCGGATGTCGCCGTCGCAACAGGCTTCGTAAACGAAACCAAGGGGGCGATCGCCTTGATCACGGGGCTGGGCAATGGAGCCTTCAATTCCGGTCCTCTCTACTCGGCCTCCGTCGGACTAGCCGGGATGGCTTCCGGCGACCTCAACGGCGACGGCTTACCGGATTTCGTTTTTTCCAACAGTAACGCGGCCCCCACTGGCGCGGCCGTGTTTGTCGTCTTGAACGCCGGCGCCGGCACGTTCGATCCGCCGGTCAGTTATCCCGCGGGGACTCGGCCGTTTGCGGTGACGCTGGCGGACCTCAATGAGGACGGCATACTGGATATCCTCGCCGCGGAAGGAACCGTCGACGGTGTCACGGTTCTCTTGGGGAATGGCGACGGAACGTTTGGCAACGACATCGTCTATTTGTCCGGCGGGAATGCGCGGGGCATTGCCGCCGCCGACTTTAATGGCGACGGCCACATCGACGCCGCGGTTACCAACGACAATGTGACCGTCGGTATAGTGCTCGGCAACGGCGATGGAACTCTTCATTCCGACACCATCTACGGTTTACCCTACTTTTTCGCTGATCTGGCTGCCGCCGATTTCAATGGTGACGGCTTCCCAGACATCGTAACCGTGGATACTGGTTGTTGCCTTTACAACATGGCCGTATTGATCAACCGAGGAGACGGCAGTTTCAAGCCCTACGTCGAGTACGACACACAACTGCAATCGATTGCGGTCGGCGATGTCAGCGGTGACGGCATCCTCGATTTGATTGGCGGCGGCACCCTTGGGGTCAGCGTACTGACCGGCAACGCGGACGGAACATTCAATGCGCCGGTAACGTACTTGGTCGGTTGGCAAACCGACGTAGAAGTGGGCGACTTTAACGCCGACGGCATGCTGGATATCGTTGCCGTGCATCCCGGCGGAACGGGCACTTTCATGATAAACGCGGGTGGCGGCGTGTTTGACACGCTTTTCTATGTTGTCGGACCGGAGCCGCGATACATCACCGTCGACGATTACAACGCCGACGGCGCGGTGGATGTCGGCATCGGAAACACGGAAGGCTTCGGCACCGGCTTCGGCAGTTTCAACCCGGTAAGCCTCGTTTTCAACGCCGCCGACTGGGGCCCGGCGCCGATTTCTGGAGGTTTGCGGCTCGACGTGGCGCACGGCATAGCACCTCAGCTGATTACGCACGACATGCACGTTCAAAACCGGGCCGACCGACTCTCGCCGGTGGCCCACGACGCGGTTGGGCTCGAGGAACACCCATCGTTCAGTCGCGGCGCGACACCAATTTCGGCGATCGCTCGCTTTGTGCGACCATCGACTCCCGTACTGGTCGTGTGCGATTTCGGATTAGAGTTGGCGCTGAAGGAGTCAACTTAGAGCAAGCCGGGTGCGTTTGAGAACTCGGCATCCGAACGGAATGGCAAGACAGAGTTCTTACCCTTTACATTCTTTTCGAGGAGGAGCGTCATGACTTACCTAACGAGGAAACCGAATCGATGTGCCGCTCGGCAGCGGACACCGCTATCCCGCGCTATGAGGCTGGAATGTCTCGAAGGTCGAGCGCTTCCCAGCTTTGTGACAACGCCGGCAGCCTATTTTGCCGGAGTGAACGCGCGGGCCGTCGCGGTTGGCGATCTGAATGCCGACGGCAACCCCGATCTTGCGGTAACCAATAATGTGAGCAGCGGCACCATCAGCGTCTTGCTCGGTAACAGCAACGGAACGTTCGCGTCGCCCGGAACTCAGACCGTCGGCGCCAATCCCGTGGCGTTGGCGATGGGCCAGTTCACCGCTGATACGGACCTGGACCTTGTCGTCGTAAACAACGGATCGGGCACGATGAGCTTCCTGACAGGCCGAGGCGACGGCACGTTTCTGCCGCCGTTGAATTACCTCTGTGGCAACAGCCCGTCGTCGGTCGGCGTTGCCGATTTCAATAGCGATGGCAAACTCGATGTCGTCGTGTCCAACGATCTCAGCTCCGGCACGCTTCACATCTTCCTCGGGGCAGGCAACGGCTCGTTTCAGGCGCCGGTCGTCTATTCCGCGGGCTCAAACCCGCGCTCTGTCATCGCCACCGATGTCACGGGTGACGGCATTACGGACTTGGCGATGGTTAACGCCGTGAGCAGCGGCACGATCACGGTCTTGAAGGGTGTGGCGGACGGGACGTTCACCAACCGGGCCGCCTATCCGGCGGGCTCATCACCGACGGCCTTGGTCGCCGGCGACTTCACGAACGACGGCCATCGAGATATTGCGGTGGCCAGTAATCTCAACGGCGGTTCCGTGAGCATCCTGCAGAATCGCGGCGACGGTAGTTTCAAGCCGGCGATCCACTTCTCCTCGGGGCCCAACCCCGGTGCCTTGCTCACTGTGCTGCTCGATACGGATGCCGAGCTTGACATTGTCACCGCCAACAACGACGGAACGGTCAGTGTGCTTAAGGGCCGCGGCGACGGCACATTCCAGGACAAGGTGACCTACGCGGCGGGCGGCGGTGTTTCGACTTCCTTGGCCGCCGGCGACTTCAACCAGGACGGCGCCACCGACGTTGCCGCCGCTAACAACAATGCCAACACGGTCAGTATCCTGCTCAATCGCGGCGATGGCTCGTTTCTCACCCTCGCCAGCTTCGGCGCCGGCAACAATCCTTCCGCGATCGTAACGACAGACCTGAATGCCGATGGCAAAATCGACATGGCCGTGGCCAACAATATCTCCGGCACCGGCGCCATTAATGTCCTGATCAACAAGGGCGACAATACGTTTTTCGCGGCGACCAGTTACGCGGCCGGCTCGAGTCCCGTCGCAATCGTCTCCGGGCTTATTAACAGCGACAGCATTCCGGATCTTGCCGTCGCCAATTCCGGCAGCGGCACCGTCGGCGTGCTCATCGGCAACGGTGACGGCACCTTCCAAGCCACCTTGGTTTCTCCGTCGGGATCGTCTCCCAATTCACTGCAATTATTCGATCTGGATCGCGACGGCAAGAAGGACCTTGTTGTGAGCAACAACCTTTCCAACGGCACCGTGAGCGTCTTGCTTGGCAACGGCAACGGCACCTTCAAACCACCCGCGAGCTACTCAGCCGGTCCATCGCCGAGCGGCGTGGCGGCTATGGATCTGAACAAGGATCGGCGCACCGATTTCGTGGTGACGAACAATCAAACGTTCGGCACGATTTCGGTTTTGATGAACGCGGGCGACGGCACGTTCTTGCCGCCGATTCTCTATACGGCCGGCGTCAGCCCAACGGCGCTGTTGGTGGCCGATTTTAGCGGCGACCTCAAGGCGGACGTCATCGTGGCGAGTTCCGGTGACAACGCGTTCAAGGTGCTGCTGGGCAATGGAAATGGGACATTCCAGCCGCCGGTTTCATACTCCGTCGGTGGTTCGCCGCGTTCTTTGGCGAGTGGAGACTTTGATAGTAACGGCACCCAGGACCTGGCGATCACTCGTCCGGGAAGCAGCGAGGTCAGCGTCTTTCTAGGCGATGGAAGCGGTGTATTCTTCGGCTATAGTGGTTTCGCGGCCGGCCCTAACCCTGTCGCCGTGGCGGTGGGCGACGTCAGCGGCGACGGCAGACCTGACATTGCGGTCGCCAACAATGTCAGCATCGGTATGATTAGTGTCCTAGTGAACGACGGTGTCTGGGCGATTCCCCCTGCCCCGTCTCGCCCCGGCGGCAACCAGCCGGGTGATCTGCAACCGCATCGGGTATTCGCACGTCCGGTGACGACTCCTGATCCGATAGCCGAGGATTCCAATGTCCCGTCTGCGAAGCCTTCGGTTCTGCATTTCGGCCGAGCCCACCTTCGCGGGATTGATGTTGATCCGTTTTCTGATCTTCTCGCCGATTTGTTACGCTAAGCGCTCAGCGTAGCCGAACTCGCCAGAATTCGGGGCGGGGCTCCCGAATTCTGGCGAATTCGGCTACTCAAGAATGTCTACCGGGAGAATTCGACGATGGCTCTCAACTTCATTGCACTTCTCGTCGCAACGACGGCTTGCGGCATCAATGACTCCGAGAAGTTCCTCGACCTATTCACGAAAGACGGCACGCCGATGGGATGGGTCGTCCGGCGATGGGACGATGTCGCCGCGCCGGTGGGAGGCGCCGAGTGGACCGTACGAGACGGAATCTTGCAGCCCGGTCAGAAGCGCGGCACCTGGCTCATGAGCGAGAAAGAGTACGGCGACTTCGTTTTGGAGTTCGAGATCAAGCTCACCGAACGCGGCAACAGCGGCGTGGCCTTGCGCGCTCCGATGAAAGGAGATCCCGCATTCGACGGACTCGAGTTACAGATCGCCGACGTGCGTTACAACCCGTCCGCCAAAGCCGATGAACTCACCGGTTCCCTCTACCGTGCCGTCGCGCCGACGAAACAGATGTACCGCCCGACGGAGTGGAACCGCATGCAGATCACCCTTAAAGGCGACAAGCTCACGGCAAAGCTGAATGATGCATCAATTCTCGACATCGACCTCGACGATTTTGACAAACCCACGAAACGCCACGACGGGAGCGACGCGCCGCCATTGAAGGAGCGCCCGCGCAAGGGGCACATCGGCTTTCAACACCTTAGCCGCGAGAATGAACCCATCCAAATTCGAAACGTTCGGCTCAAGGAATTGAAATGAGTCCTCCCCCGCTTGCGGCTTAGCGCCCACTTAAATCCGTTCAAGCCGTTCCAGCGTTCGCTCGTTTCGCACGTTGCCGGTGTTCAGCGTCGAGGCGGGCTCGAACAGCATGACCTCACAATCCTCGTCGGCAACGGGTCGATGCTCGACTCCACGTGGGACAACGAGAAACTCGCCGGCCTCCAGCGGGATGACTCGATCGCGAAGCTCCATCCGAAAGCGCCCTTTCACCACCAGGAACAGCTCGTCTTCGTTGTCGTGATGGTGCCAAACAAAGGGGCCCTTGAATCGGACAAGCTTGACGTGTTGCCCGTTGAGCTCGGCGACGATGCGCGGCTGCCACGATTCGGAGAATTGTCCAAGCTTCTGTGCGAGATTTACCTTTTCCATCATCGGTTCCTTTCCTGGGTCATTCGTCAATAAGGGCAAAGGCGCGGACCGGAAATGTGCCCATTCCTTTCACCTTGCACGGCACTGCGAAAAAACGGAAGTCGCTGCGATGGATTTGGCCGAGCCCACGGAGATGCTCGACAATCGGAATTCCCGCCGCCAGCAACTGCGAATGAACCGGCCGGGCGAGGTCCGCCGTGTCGTCGATGTTTAGCGAATCGATTCCAACCAACGCGGCGCCGGAATCGACAAGATGCTGCGCCGCGTCGGCCGTCAAGTACGGATGGCCCTCGAAATATCGGTCGGTTCGCCAATTTCTATCCCAATCGGTTCGAACCAACACCGCTTTGCCGCGGACATCGTGGTCGGCGAACACCGAGCTTTGCAAGCCGCGCTCCCGCGAACAATCGACGTGGATAAGCACCCCGTCGAGGTTCGCAAGCCGTTCGAGTGGAAGCTCCGACACATCAATTCCGTCGGCATAGCGGTGAAAAGGCGAATCGAGATACGTGCCCGTGTTTGCCACCATGTCGATTCTTCCAATGTGAAACTCCGTACCGGCGGCATAATGCGCGCGCGACTGTTCCCGGCTCAGAAAATCGCAGACAAGCGGCGCGGGTAAACCACGGTAAGTGATCATCCCGGATTCGATGACATGGCTCAAATCCACTAACGTCGGCGCGCTTTCACTCATAGCTTATCGTCCAGTGATTTCAGCATCCTTCGCAGTGCAACCTGCCGATAGGCTTCGTGGAGCAACGATTTCACTTCGTGCCAATCGGTGTTCTTGTCGATTCGCAGCGAAATCCATCCTAGATGGGCAGCGTAGGGCGTTGGAAAGAAGCGGCTATCATCCAGGAGTTCTCCTTGCCGGTCGTGTCCAACTCGCAATCCAATGGACAGTAAATCGGCGTCGCCTCCAAAAGCGGCAAACATCTTTTTCCCGGCGCGAAACGTGGGATGGCCCCAAGCCTCAACTTCCTTGAACTCCGGAAGCTTTTGGCAAATGGTGCGGATTCGATTGAGGGCTTTTTCGTAACCGGTTGGCCGCATTCAATGACCTCCGCCATAACTGAATCGGGTAACGACCCGGGAACCGAATATGATAACTCAGTCAATGTAGGGAATAGATTCTCAAGCCAAATGGGAGAGTAACATGCAAATCGGAGCACGCAATCGTTTGGAGGGAGAGGTCATTGAAATCAAAAGAGGGAACGTGATGTGCCAGGTGCGTGTCCGCGTCGCGGGCGGTGCGCAAATGGAGTCCGTAATGACGCTGGATTCCTGCGATGACATGAAGCTAAAAGTCGGCGATAAGGTCCGCGTCGCCGTCAAAGCGGTTAATGTCCTGTTACTCAAGGATTAGGCCGGTCCGTCCATCCACCACTTCATTCGAACCAGGTGTTCACCTTAGACTGCCTCAGGTAATCCCCTGAGGCACGTTCTAAGGTGCCTTCTGCAACCAAGTTCAGACATTTCCTAATACCCCGGTTTGCCGATAAACCTTAGACTGCATTGGTCTTGCAGATGTTGGATCTATCGGGGAGATCGTGCGATGATAGCCACACGAACCAATCCAAACGGCGGATTTCGCTCGAACTTATCGTTGTACCTACGGGACATCCAGCGCACGTCCCTTCTGCGGCCGAGCGAAGAAAAGTTGTTGGCCCGTCGCGTCCGGCGTGGGGACCGCAATGCTCGCGAACGTCTGGTGCGTTCCAATCTGCGGTTGGTCGTTAACATCGCCCGTTCCTATCGGCGCTGTGGTATGGAATTGGAAGACCTCGTCGAAGCGGGGAACTTGGGACTTCTGGCTGCCGCCGATCGCTTTGATCCAAACCGAAATGTGCACTTCGCCACGTACGCGCGTTTCTGGATCAAGCTGGAGATTCATAACGCTCTATCCAATACGGCACGCACCATCCGAATCCCGATCTACCTGGTGCACCTGATTCGGCGGTGGCGCAAGACGGCCACTCAACTTCAAGAACAACTTGGTCGCACTCCCACCCACGAGGAAATCTGCGGCAAGATGAAACTCTCGCGTCCGCAGCGCCGCAGGCTTACCGAAGGGCTCCGCTTTTTGAGAACACCAGCGTTCACAGATCTGGGCCAAGATGTTGAACTCGATCAACTCTTTACGGATGAGCGCACGGCGCCGAACGACGCTCAAGCGATGCGGTCGGAATCGATTCAACGGCTGACCACAGTTTTGGAACAGATCGATCAGAAAGAAGCGAGCGTACTCCGGCGCCGGTTCGGCCTGTTCGGTCGCGAGCCGCAGACCTACCGTGCTATCGGCGAAGACCTTGGCCTGGGGTGCAAGCGGGTACGCCGCATGGAACAACGTGGACTCCGCCGACTTCGCACGTTGCTTGCATCCAGTTGTTGATCCATCCACTGACATCGGTGTCTCTTGCGTAGGTCTGGCACGCGCTTTACGATCAACACGGTAGGGCGTTTCTCATTGCTTCGTGTTGAGGCATCGTTTCATGCCGGTGCGCAGCCGATCCCGTTTTCCACGGCGCAACCGCGTGCCGAGAAAAGGTCCGTCCCGTGGCCGCAGCGCATTCCGTGTATTACTGCTCGCGGCCGCCGTCGCGCTAATCGTCGTTGCCTGGTATTTCGACATCTATGCGGGACTCGCCGCGGCCGCGCTCCTTATCCCGGCATCTATGTTCATCCATAGCATCGCCCGACAATTGCAGGCCAATGCTCGTGCCGAAATCGAACGTTATTCTTCTCTTCTGAAGTATGCGGAGGCGCGGACACGGACGATTCTGGACACGGCCGGCGATGGAATCTTGACCGTCGATGAATCCGGCATTGTGCGCTCATTCAACCGGGCGGCGGTCAGGCTTTTTGGTTACGAACCCAAGGAAATACTCGGGGCCAGCATCACCAAGCTAATTACGGAGCATAGCGATCGAATCGCCGACCAGGTTGGAACCGGCGAAGCGAGAGTATTCGGCGTGGGACACGAGGTGCAAGGTCTTCGGAAGGACGGCACGGTGTTTCCGCTTGAGCCGGCCGTCAGCAAGATTGGAATTGGAAGCAAGCGACGATTGACCTACATTGTTCGCGATTTGACGGAGCGCAAAAGAACCGAGGCCATGTTGCGCCAAACGCGTGACGAACTGGAACGGCGAGTTCACGAACGCACGGTGCAACTCACGGATGCCAATCACGCCTTGCGCCAAAGTGAGGAACGGCTTCGCCATCTTTCGCGGCAGTTGATTCAGGCACAGGAAAGCGAGCGGCGCAGATTAGCCCATGAATTGCACGACGAAATCGGTCAAACGCTCACCGCCATCAAGATGTCGATTCAGGCAGCACGGCGTGATCCGGACGCCGCCGCGCATCTCGATGATGCCATCAGCGTCGTGGAACGCACCCTGGTGCAGGTTCGAAATCTCTCGCTCGATCTCAGGCCGGCTATGTTGGATCAACTGGGACTTGTGCCGGCCGTACGCTGGTATCTGGATCGCCAGGCACAACGGGCCGGGTTCGTCGCCTACCTCGAAGCCGACGATAACCCGATGCGACTGTCTGCCGATTTGGAAACCACGTGCTTTCGCCTGGTGCAGGAAGCCCTTACCAATGTCGTGCGTCACGCCAATGCGCAGACGGCGTGGGTCAAGTTGCGACAATCGAATGGTGAGTTGCTCTTGGAGATACGCGACGACGGAGTCGGTTTTGACGTTGCCGACTCGCGCAAGCGCGCTTCTCACGGCGCAAGTCTTGGATTACTCGGCCTTCAAGAGCGCGTTCAACTCGTTGGCGGACGGTTAACGATTCGATCGGAACCGGGACACGGGACCGAAATGCGAGCCCGAATTCCCTTGAACCAGTCGGTTGCCGAGAACGGCAAACCGGAGTCTGTAGATTAAGCTTGCGTAGCTACCATCGAAATGGAAACCATTCGCATACTCTTGGCTGACGATCACGCCCTAGTCCGTGCGGGGTTTCGCGCGCTCCTGCAAAAAATTCCCGCGTTCGAGGTAGTGGCCGAAGCCGGGGATGGCTTGGAAGCCCTTCGCTTAGTTGAGACGCAGAAACCGGACATCGTACTTCTCGACATCACGATGCCGGGCCTTACGGGATTGGAAGTCGCGACGCGTATCTCCAAGGCTGCACCGAACATCAAGGTGATCATGCTCTCGATGCACGCCTCGGAGGAATACGTCCTACAAGCCCTCCGCGCCGGCGCCACCGGGTATTTGCTAAAAGACGCCGGCACGGAGGAACTGGAAACCGCCATACGCGCCGTCGCCGGCGGTGAAACTTACCTCAGCCCTTTAGTCTCGAAGCACGTTGTCTCGGGTTACTTACAAAGAGTTCGGACACCCAACAGCCCGCTTGAGCAACTGACGCCGCGGCAACGGGAAGTTCTCCAGCTGATCGCGGAGGGAATGACGAACAAGGAAATCGCACGCCGACTCAATATCAGCGGTAAAACGGTCGAAAGTCACCGCACGCAGCTGATGGAACGCCTTGACATACACGACATCGCGGGATTGGTTCGATTTGCGATTCGTGTAGGTTTGGTGAAGGAAGGGTGATCGGCCGCAACACTTGTCGTCGAAGTGCATTAGGTCATTGGCGTTGCCTGAGACGCGCACCCCATCCAAAAGAAATTATCAAGTATCCGTATTATTACGGATAGAACCGCTCATTTGTAATTGTTCTTATAGTTCTTAGAGAGACGCTATAACTCTAAGCTGATTGGGCGACAGTTTTGGGTTGGCGTCTCTCTCTTTTTTTGCGCCGACTCATCAAACCGCACATTCAATTCGACTGAACGCTTAAGCCGATCCAGATACTCTTTCCGTGATATTTCATGTGCACCTAGGCTTCTGGTGTGCGGCGTCAAAAACTGAATATCGAATAGCTCAAAACCCCGCTGGCGAAGTCGGTCCACCGTCGCCGCCAGAGCGACCTTGGACGCATCCGATCGCCGCGAGAACATTGACTCACCCGCAAAGAAACCACCGATCGCCACGCCATAAAGTCCGCCCACGAGTTCGCCGTCGATCCACGTCTCAACACTATGGGCATGACCCAAGGCTTGCAGCGTTTCATACGCAACGATCATTTCTTCGGTGATCCAGGTGCCTTCCGGTCGTTCCGCGCATTTGCGAATAACGCCATGGAATTCACGGTTCACGGTAGTTATGAAACGACCGCTGCGGAGCGTTCGCAGCAGACGACGTGAAGCATGGAATCGGTCTAGCTCGAAAATCGCTCGTGGATCGGGCGACCACCAACAAACAGGATCGTTATCCGAGTACCACGGGAACACTCCCGACCGATATGCACTAAGGAGTCGGTCCGGCCGCAGGTCGCCGCCGATCGCCAGCAGGCCGCTTTCATCGGCCAACTCAGGTTCCCACGGAGCAAATGTTGGCTGGCGAATCCATCGAGTCATAGGCGTATCCTAGCACACCAGAGGAAAGGATGAAGGATAAAGGATGAAGGATGAAGGATGAAATGGGGCAGAAGAACGCGGCGGATTTCATAAAATACAACGTATCAACCGATGGACTATTCTCCGAAGGGTAAGCGAAGGAATGCAGGATGAACGGGACTGTGCTTCATCCTTTATCCTTCATCCTTCATACTTCGTTTCAAGAGGATTCCTTCATTGCCGGATGACATCTCACCGCCGATTCCACCCGACGTGCCCCTGACATCGGACGGCAACGGCGACCGTTACGAACTGCTGAATATCGAAAATGAGCTGCGTGACAGCTATCTCACTTACGCGATGAGCGTGATCATCAGCCGCGCGCTCCCGGATGTGCGAGACGGGCTCAAGCCGTCGCAACGGCGCATTCTGGTGGCCATGAACGATCTTAACCTCGGGCCCACAGCCTCCCGGATCAAATGCGCTAAGATTTGCGGCGACACGAGCGGTAATTACCACCCGCACGGGGAACAGAGCGTTTATCCGACGCTGGTCCGAATGGCTCAGGAATGGAGTCTGCGGCACGTTCTGATCGATAAGCAAGGAAACTTCGGCTCCGTGGCCGGCCTGCCACCCGCGGCCATGCGTTACACCGAAGCACGACTGTCTGCGGTTGCGGCCGAGATGTTGACCGATCTCGACCGCGACACCGTGGACATGATGCCCAACTATGACGGTCGTCGAGTCGAACCGACCGTCCTTCCGAGTCGCTTTCCCAATCTGCTGGTAAACGGGGCCGACGGCATTGCGGTCGGCATGGCGACGGAGATTCCGCCGCACAACCTGGGCGAGGTGTGTAACGGCGTCATTATGCTGATCGATAATCCGGAAGCTACGATCGAGCAGTTGATACAGGCGATACCCGGACCGGACTTCCCGACGGGCGGGATCATCTGTGGTCGGCAGGGAATCATCGATGGTTACACCACGGGCCGCGGCAAGATCACGCTTCGTGCCCGGGCGGAGATTCGCGAGGAGAGCGGCCGGACGCAAATCATTATCCGCGAGGTTCCGTTCCAGGTAACACGCAACGGCCTCCACGAAAAGATCGGCGATCTTGTCAAGGACGAGCGTATCAGAGGCATCGCCGATGTTCGCGACGAATCGAGCGCACGTGTCGGCGAACCCGTGCGGCTCGTTATCTATGTCAAGCGCGACGGCGACCCCGAATTGATTCTCAATCAGATTTACCAATTCTCGCCGTTGCAAAAGACGGTGAGCCTCATTCTCATAGCACTGGTCGACGGCCGACCGCGCGTCCTTAACTTGAAACAGATGCTGGAGGAGTTTCTGCGGCATCGCGCCCGGGTAATTCGCCGGCGCACGGAATTCCTGCTACGAGAGGCGAAACGGCGTGCCCACGTCCTCGAAGGCCAGCTCATCGCGATCTCGTCGCTCGATGAAGTGATCGCGATTTGTCGGCAAGCGCCCAGCCGGGCTGAGGCCAAGGTTCGCCTTCAGGACCTGAAAGTTGCCGCAGCGGTTCTGGAGCGAGCGCTGGGAGCGGCCGGCTTTGCGGCCCTGCAACGTGAGCTTGGCGCGTTGTCGGAATACCACATGAGCGAAGCCCAGGCCGAGGCCGTTGTCCGCATGCAGCTCGGCCAATTGGCGGCCTTGGAACGTGACGAAATCCTCAAAGAATACGGCGGCCTCCGCGAGGAAATCGTCCGGCACGAGCAACTCCTCGGCAGCGAACGTAACATCTTTGCTGTTGTTCGCAAGGACATGGAAGAACTCCGTGACAAATACGGCGACGAGCGCCGAACGCTGATCATCAACGAGGAGGCGCGTAATCTTCGGCCGGAAGACCTCATTGCCGAAGAACTGAATGCCCTCACCATCAGTCATAATGGGTACATCAAGCGGTTGCCGCTCAACACGTACCGCAGCCAACACCGTGGCGGGCGCGGTGTCTCAGGCGGCGGCACTCACGAAGACGACTTTATCGAACATTTTTTCATCACATCCACGCACGCCTACCTGTTGTGTTTCACGAGTCGGGGCCAACTGTACTGGCTCAAAGTCCTCGACATTCCACAATTGAGTCGAATTAGCGTCGGTCGCGCCATTGCCAACATTCTCGCCCTCAAAGAGGGCGAAAAGATCACCAGTGTGATTCCGGTACGTCAATTTGATGGCCACCACCATCTGCTCATGGCGACCAAGGCAGGCTTAGTCAAGAAAACCGCGCTCGAAGAATACAGCCGGCCGAAGGCGGGCGGCATCATCGGGATTGCGTTGGAAGAAGGCGATGGACTTATCGACGTGGTTCTGACGCAGCCCGGTGATGAAGTCGTGCTTTCCACTCGCCAAGGCATGGCCATTCGTTTTGACGAAGCCCAAGCGCGCGCCATGGGCCGGAATACCAGGGGGGTCAAGGGCATCAACCTGGCCGCGGGCGACGGAGTCGTCGGCATGGTCGTTACCGACCCGGAAGGGTATTTGCTTACCGTGTGCGAAAACGGCTATGGCAAACGCACGCCCTTCGGCCCGAACACGGCCGGCGATCAGCCCGCGGAAGCGGAAGAAGCCGTTGAGGAAGACGCCGCGCCCGCCGCCGAAGAGGAAGAAACGGAGGCGCCGGAGGGAGAAGGCGCCGATGCCGAAACGCGTTCCGGAATGAAGTATCGCAAACAACGCCGCGGCGGCAAGGGCCTGCGGGACATCAAAACCTCGGATCGCAATGGCCCGGTCATCGGCGTCATTTCCGTGCGTGACGGGGATGACATCATGCTCATCACCGTGCAGGGCATGGTCAACCGTACGCACGTCGACGAAATTCGCAAAGTCGGACGCAACACGCAAGGCGTTCGCATCATGGACCTGCGCGAAGGCGACAAGATCGCATCGATCGCCAAGATCGCACGGGAAAACGACGAAGGCGCCGAGGAACAACCCGCGCCGGTTGAACCCACTGGTTAGCCGCGACGCGAAGTCTTCGGAGCGGAGCGCGGTGTTACCTCACGCGCTCCGCTCCGAAGACTCCGCGTCGCGGCTAACCGTTGGATCGTCGCTCGTGTGATGTTAGTCAAATGATAATTTCACGCGTTCAACGCGGTCCAACGCTGCCTTGGCCTCTTTCGTTTGCCGCGCCGTCGCCGCGCCCTTGGCGAGTGCACCGAGAACGTCCCACGCGGCCGGAATGCCAGAAAGTTCCAGAACCTCGATGGCACGAATGACCTGCCGTGCTTCCGGTGAAAGATGCCGGGATTGCTGCGCGATTTCGTCAACGATCTGCTGCAAGCGGCGACGGGATTCCGAAGGCGGATTCGATTGAATGGCCTTATTGAGGTAGTCCTGAGCGGTTTCGCTCATGCTCTTTAGTTCGTTGAAGGCGGCGGCACGGGTTTCGAACTTATCGCTGTCCAAGTCCACGATGAGCCGCGCGATCCGTGCCTCGTCTACTTGGGGCGTCGGCTTCATTCGCTTCCGAAGGAACGTCGCCGAAGCATCGGGCGTGGATGCCATGCGGCGGACGGCTCGATATGCCTTTTCCGCATCTTCGCCGGCAAGCTCTGCCCAACACGCATCCAGTTCTGTTTCACTAAGCGCCTTGCTCCATTCGGGATCGCTGAGTCGACCAGTAAGGTCCCAGACGAGTGCCGTGCCGTCCCAACTGCCGGAGATGAGACGGCTGCTTTCAGGTGAAAAGCCAAACACGTTGCAACCACCGCGGTGGCCACTAAGGCTGTGACGTCGTTTGGCTGTGGCAACCTCGAACAGATGGATAACAGGATCGCGCCATTCGTTGCAGAGGATCATGCGGCCGTCGGCGCTGAAGGCAAGTTTGTCGACGCCGTTTGGCAACGGTTCACTCCGGCGGATTTCCTGGCCCGTCGTCGTATCGAAAAGCACGAGGCATCGCTGGTTGCTGCCGGCGGCGAGCTGTTTTCCGTCCGGCGACAACGCGGACTCGTTGCCGATGCCGCCGCCTTTGGCGTATCCAATATCGCCTTGCGAGTTGGCCTGTCCCATCGGTCCGATTTGCCGGATCTTTGTTCCACTGGCGACATCCCAGAACTGGGCGGTATGGTCGGCGCAACAGGCCACCAGCGTTTTTCCATCCGAAGTGAAATGTACTCGTCGCAGATTCAGTCCAGGGTCGTGGAGCTTCTGCACGACCTTTCCGGTTGTGCCGTCGATCAAACTAAAAGTCTTGTTGGACTGGTTGAACGACGCCAACAGTTTTCGGTCCGGTGAAGCGCCGGCGAACCACGCCCACTTTCCTTCCCCTTCCAACGCAATCGGCCCGGTTTGCGATCCGGTACTGAGATTCACAATGTAAAGTGATTTCTCCGCATTGTTGACTCGGTAGGCCGTTCGCCCGTCACGACTTAGTCCGGACCATTGTTCGATCGCCGATTTCTGGTCCATCACGTGCCGTTTGATTTCCTTGCCGGTTGCCACGTCCCAAGTGACGACAGATAAGCCGGCGATCGTGGTCGCCGTTTTTCCAGCCGCCGCCAGCGTTGCAAAATTCACTCCCCATACATGGTCCGCCAGGGGAATCACGTGGGCGCCGGTTGTCATGTCGACAATTTTCACGTCGGCAATACGTGCGACAGCCAAATGTTTACCGTCCGGCGAAAACGTCAGGTCCCGCGCGGCGGTCATGTGACGACCGAGCCGCTTCTGTTCGTTACCGGTTGCCATGTCCCAAAATACAAGGGCGTCGCTGCCACACGCTGTAATGAGTGACTTCCCATCGCGGGTGAAGAGCAGTGATGAGAAGATCTTCTGCCGCATCGGATCTTGCTCCGGCGGCGACTGGATTTGGAACCGTTGTTTGCCGCTCGGCATCTCGAATACACGAACGTGATCGTTGAAGTCCTCGCCGCCCCGCTCACGGCAACCTACGGCTACCAACGATCCATCCGGTGAAGCTGCCATGTAAGACGGGTCGCTGTTGCCGAGGTCGATTTCTTGTTCTTCTCTGCCCGTCTGGGTGTCCCGGATCTGGGCAAGGTGTTTGTCGCCCTTTCGGACGGTGCCGGCCAGAAATATCGACTTCCCGTTATTTGCGAACCTGCCGAGCATTGCTTGCATATCAGTAATCGGAGTGGACCAAATGCTTGACCCGGTCTTCATCTCAATTAGTTCAAGTATCTGTTCATACGGCCTTTCAGAATAACGCAACGTGAGGATGGACGTGCCGTCGGGGGAGAACTCAACCTGATAGTATTTGCCGCCAGCTTTGGAACGAAACAGTGTCGCGTCCGCGATTTTCCACAGGTTCATTCCAGAGTCATTCGCGGTTGCCAGCGTCTTGCCATCTGGCGAGACGGAAGCGTAATGCCAATTGCCGCCTCCCGCCGCTTCTTTGGCCAGTGTGTGTAGCTCCTTGCCGCTGGCGGCATCCCAGATTCGGACGCCGTCCCCTCCCTGCGATATCAGGCGCTTTCCATCGGCAGAATAGCGGAGGAAACCCACGAAATCGCCGTGCCGAAAGCGCAAGGTTCCGAGGCGCGAGATGGCCTCCGCCGGTATGGGGTCGCCGTAGACATCGACGCGAGGGCCGCGTGCGGTGCCGACCGCTTGATCTTGCTTCGCTTTTTCTTCCTGATCAACAGCCTTCGCTTGCGGTGCAAACCAATGGGTTGCCCACACGGCGGTGCCGGTCATCACGATACCTACCGTCATCAAGACGGCGGCGGCCTTGACCTTGGTGATCAACAACGTTTTCATGGCGCCTTCCACCAGCGCGGCGACGGATCCTGACAGACCTGCCACCGATGCAGCCTCCGGTGAAGCCAACAGAGAGGCCAATTGGATGCTCGTTGATAGCAGTGTGGGTGGGACGGTGGCCAAAAGTTCCGATGACGCAATCGGCAAGGCAGCGGTCCCGACCACAGGCGCCAATCCGCGGCGGGTCAAACGCCATTTAAGCCGAGCACGTGCCCGCGCCAATCGCCCGCACACCGTGCCGTGCGGCCAGCCGAGTTGCTCGGCCGCTTCGGCAATGGTCTTTCCTTCGAAATAACACAACACGACGGGCGCTCGATACTTTTCGTGCAGACGTTCCACCTCTTCGTCCAGAATTTGTCGGATGTCTGGACAAGCCCACCGATTGCTATCGGTGGGCTTGGCGAGCAGGGATTGATGTCTTTGCCGGCGACAGGCGTCCGCACGCGCGCGTTGAGCGAGGCGAAGGGCGACACCATGCAGCCAACTGCCCAACGATTGTGCCCGGCGGATGGAACCGGCGCGACGAATCAAAACCAGGAACGTCGCTTGAAAGACATCATCGGCGTCCGCGTCATTGCCGAGCAGGCGATGACATACACCGTACACCATCGGCCCATGCCGTTCGAGCAGCGTCGTCAATGCCGCCCGATCATTCATGCGAACGAAGCGGTGAATCAGGTCGGCATCGGACGCGTTCTCCTCTTCGCGGACATCGGTCAGCTTCCTAAGGAGTCGCAGTATGTTCGCGGTTCCGGCAGCAGGCATGTTCGTCCACCTCGCATTTTCGCGTCGGTTGGTCGGCTCTAGTATAGTGCCACGAAATGGGCGGAATTGTACAAGATTTTTTCAGATGCTTCGCCCCGCCGGCCAAGTCTATAGATTCATGTGCTCTTGGCCGATGGGCCGATACCGTAATATCATGGGCTGAAACGACCCGCACGGCTCTGTGACCACGCCTGCAGCCATTCTTGGAGAAATCACCATGCATCGCGTCATCTGTTGGACGGTTGGATTGTCTGTTTGGGCCTCCGCGTCGATGGTTGCCCTCGGACAAGAAAAAGGAGATAGGAAAGTGCCGCCGGTACTCAATTTCAAGATGAAAAGCCTCGACGGCAAGGAAGTCGACCTTGCACAACACCAAGGTAAGGTCGTCCTTTTCGTCAACGTCGCGAGCAAGTGTGGCTATACTCCCCAGTACCAGGGCCTGCAAAAACTTCACGAACAGTACGGCAACGACGGACTCGTGGTCATCGGCGTGCCGGCAAACGAATTCGGCCGGCAAGAGCCCGGTACAAACGAGGAGATCGCCGAGTTCTGCAAAACCAAGTACAAGGTCACATTTCCAATGATGGCGAAAGTGGTCGTAAAAGGCGACGGCATCTCTCCGCTCTACCAGTACTTGACGTCGAAAGAAACCGACCCGAAGCACGCGGGTGAAATCAAATGGAACTTCACGAAGTTCCTGATTAGTCGCGACGGGCAGGTCGTGGGCCGTTTCGAGCCAACGGTCAAACCGGAATCGCCGGAGTTGACCAAGGCGATCGAGGCGGAACTCAAGCGAAAATAATCTTGTCAGGATTGTAGGGTGGGTGGAGTCTTCGGAACCCACCTATGACGTCCTAAACTTCAACCTGTGTTAAGTATCCGGAGTTGCACCGTGTCTCATCTCATCCGACCTTCGTTTCGACGATACATCGTTGTTGCCGTTCTCGGCGTCCTGGTCGTGCCGGGTTTCGCTCAGGCCCAGATGCTGGATCGGCAGAAGCAAATCGCCGACTTGGAAAAGCAGGTTAGTGGTCTAGAAGCGCAGCTTGCCGAACTAAAGGGCAAGAAATCAGAGACCGCCAAGCGCCCACTCCAAATGGCGGATGCACTTTCCTGGAAGGGCATTGGCGGTACCGCGCTTTCCAACGATGGCCAGTGGTTTGCCTACCGCCTCTCACCGGCGGAAGGAGACGGCGATGTCATACTTCGGCAGACGAAGGGCGACAAGGAATTCAAGTTTCCCGCCGGAGGCCGTGGATTCGGGCAACTCTATTTCTCGCACGACTCCAAGTGGTTCGCGTTCGCTGTTCTTCCGCCCTTCACACGAAACACCGGCCCGGAGGCGAGCGCAACACCACCCGGTCGGCCGACACCTCGGAACAAAGTAGGCCTGGTCAATCTTGCAACCGGTGAGAAGTCGGAATTCGAGGGCGTTCGCCGCTTCGCGTTTTCCGGAGAAGCGGGTACATGGCTGGCGCTACATAAGTACGCAGCGGAAACCACACCAACCGAGCAAGCGCCAGAGACGCGCCCAGCGTCGGCCGGTCGCCGCGGCGCCCCAACAGGCGAGCGCCCGAGTGGTTCGGATCTTTTGCTCTACGAACTGTCCACCAAGGGCGAACTCAACTTAGGCAATGTCTCGGATTTCGCCTTCAACAAGGCCGGTGAATGGCTCGTTTTGCTTATCAACACGAAGGATCAACGAGGTAACGGCGTTCAGCTTCGCGACATGAAGACCGGCGCCCTCCATTCACTTGACTCCGCCAAGGCAGAGTACCAACGACTGAACTGGACAGAAAAAGGCGACGCGTTTGCGGTCGTCAAGGCTGTCGAGGATTCGGGATATGAGGACAAGTTCTGCTCGGTGATCGGCTTCACGGACATTGGCGCCGGAAAATCGCCAACCAAGGTTGTCTACGATCCGAAAAACGACACCACCTTCCCCAAGGACATGACGGTTAGCCCGAACCGGTCGCCGGCGTTTACGGATGATCTCACCGGAATCCTCTTCGGTATCCACACGCCAAAGAAAAAAGAGAAGAAGCCAAGCCCGCTCGTCGCGAAAAAGTCAGACGCCGAAGGAGACACCAGCGGCGCCGAGACTGAAACGAAACCGCAACCCGGTTCGCGCCGCGAGCGCCCCGAATCGTCGGCGAAAGAAAAACCGGACCTTGTCATCTGGCACTGGGCCGACGACCGTCTTCAGTCGCAACAACAAGTCCAAGCCGGAGAAGACAAATCCTATAGCTACTTGTGCATCTACCGCATACCCGAGAAAAAAGTCCACCGCCTGGCCGATGACACACTGCGGCAAGTGAACCCTGCCCCGAAGCAACGCTGGGCCATCGGCCTGGATACTCGGGCTCATCAGAGGTTGAGTACGTTGGACGGCCGTCGTTACCAAGACATCTACGTAATTGACCTGCAGACCGGCGAGCGCCGGCTTGCCGTCAAGAAAAACCGATGGTACTACGGCGCCTCTCCCACCGGCACGCACTTCCTGTTCTACGATGACGGCCATTTTCATGTGTACGACATGGAGGCCGGTAAGAGTCAGTCGATCACCGCCAATTCCACCGTTGCCTTTGTCGACAACGAAGACGATCACAACATTTCGAAGCCGCCGACTCGCCCGATGGGTTTCAGCAAATGCGGTGAGTTCGTGTTGTTGTCAGATAACTGGGACGTGTGGAAAGTGCCGGTAAAAGGCGGCTCGGCGATCAACCTTACGGTGGACGGCCGACAGGACGGAGTCCGTTACCGAAATCGCGTCGTGCTCGATCCGGAAGAAAAAGGCATCGACCTTTCCCAGCCGCAATACTTCAAAGTTTACGGCGAGTGGACCAAGAAGTCCGGCTACGGTCGGGTCGATCCGAACAAGTCGGGCGTGACCAGGCTGGCATGGGACGATGCCGAATTCGGTTCACTCACTAAGGCCCGCAATGCCGAAGTCATTCTTTACACGCGTGAGACGTGCAAGAACCATCCTGAGTTCTATGCCACCGACCTGACGATTTCCAACGGCCGCAAACTGACGAACAATGAAGGGCAACAGGAGAAGTTCAACTGGACCAGCGGCGCCATGTTGGTCGACTACACGAGCGCCAAGGGCGACAAACTTCAAGGCGCGTTGTTTCTTCCGGCGAACTACGAGAAGGGCAAATGCTATCCGACGATCGTTTACATTTACGAACGCCTTTCACAGGATTTGAATCATTACGCGGCGCCGACGGCGGGGGGCTTCAACAAGTCCGTCTACACCAGCAACGGCTACGCGGTGTTCATGCCCGATATCAAATACCAGATGAACGACCCAGGCATGTCCGCCGTCTGGTGTGTGTTGCCGGCGTTGGAGGCGGCGATCAAGACCGGCGTGGTGGACGGGTCGAAGGTCGGTCTGCACGGGCATTCGTGGGGCGGCTACCAGACGGCGTTTCTGATTACACAGACGGATGCATTCAAAGCCTCGGTCGCCGGGGCGCCGCTGACGAATTTGATAAGCATGTACAGTTCGATCTATTGGAACACCGGAAGTGCTAATCAGCCCATTTTCGAGAGCAGCCAAGGCCGCTTCACCGGCGGATATTGGGACAATCTCGATGCCTACATTCGCAACTCGCCGGTGTTCCATGCGACGAAGGTCAAAACGCCGCTCTTACTGCTCCATAACGACAAGGACGGGGCGGTCGACTGGACGCAAGGGATTGAGTACTTCAACACGCTTCGCCGGCTCGAGAAACCCGTGGTTATGCTCCAATACAAAGGTGAAAACCACGGATTGGTGAAGCCCGCGAATCGGAAGGACTACACCGTTCGCATGCGCGAGTTCTTCGATCACCACCTGATGGGAAAAACTGCTCCGGCGTGGCTGACGGAGGGTGTGCCACACCTGAAGCACGGCGAACATCTGGACGAACGCAGCAAGGATCCGAACGGTTGATCTAGTTGCCCGTGTCGGCGATCTTTACCAGGTAACCATCGTCGCGGATGTAGAGGGCGCCGTTGGCAGCGGCCGGGGTCGCCAGAACGGTGGCGGAAAGTTCGTTCTTGGCAAGCACCTCGCCGTCGCTGTCATTTGGCTTTACGACGTGTACCTCCCCTGCTTCATTGACGCAGTAGAGCAAGCCGCCCGCGGCGACAATGGAAGCACTAAACGGGCCTTTCAACCGTAGCTGTCCTTTGACGGCTCCGGTTCGAACGTCGCCGGTTGCCAGCACGTTCTGTCGGAGCGCGTAAACCCGGTCGCCGATCACCACCGGACTCGCCGTGGTCGGATTCAGTTTGGTCTCTTCCCAAAGAAGCTTGGGCGCCTTGCCATCAGGCTGAAGCTCGTATCCGGCCAATCCTTTGTCACCCGGCACGAAAAGCAGGTTTCCTGCCACGCTGCTCGATGCGATAGGGTCGGACGTGCGCTCCAGGCTCCAGACTTCCCGGCCGGTGCGTACATCGACGGCCGTGAGTTTCGTCATTCCTTGCAGCAATGCCAGGTTGTCCGCCGCGGTTTGACCGGGAATGGCAATCGGCGTCGTCCAACAAATCTCTCTTGGCCGATCGATGCGCCAGCGATTGACGCCCGTCTTGATGTCGATGGCGACGGCGAACGAAACGTTCTGATTCTCCACGTGAACGATGACAACGTCGCCGATGATGATCGGCGAAGACGCCAGCCCGCGGCCATCCGTGGCGCCGGGGTGCTCTTCATGGAGCGCCCGAATCCACAGAACTCGCCCGTCCATATCAAGGCACGCGAGGTCGTTGGTGCCGAAGAGAGCGACTACACATTTGCCGTCGCTCGCCGGAGTCGGGGCGGCCATGCTTGATTTGGGGTGCGAGGCAACAGGCCCGGTGCCCCACAATGTTCGACGCCAGAGCTTTTCACCTGTGCGTGCGTCGAATGCGAAGACGTAGAGGTGATCGTTTCGCGGCCCGCCGGATGCCGTGATGAAAACACGTTCGCCGACGACAATCGGGCTTGACGGGCCTCGACCGCTCAACGGCGCCTTCCATGCAATGTTCTGATCGGCGGCGAAACGGACGGGAAAGGCAGCGTCGCCCGCAATGCCGGTGAGATCCGAACCTCGAAATTGGCGCCAATCCGACGCCGTCAACAACAACCCGAGTCCGGCCAAGATAACGTACCATCCGCATCGCATTTCGAGTCGCTCCAGTGTCTAAGTGGGTTTTCGCGTGGTCGAGAGTATGGCCTTACCGCCGGCATCACAAACTCGAAGCATGAATCGCCACTGCTTCGGCAGCGGCGCCGGCGGATCGTCCTGGCAGGCTTTGACCAGAATGACATTTCTTCCCGGTTGAAGGTGTGCTTTCGCAACATAATGGTCGAGGCGCATTCCAGTGTACGCATCACCTCGGTCCAGGACGAGCTTGCCGTTCACAAACAGCTTGAACGCCGTGAAGCAGCCAAGCCGAATTTCAATGTCTTGAGCCTTGTCACTATGGAACTCCGCGGCGGCGTAGGCGACGGAATCCAGGTGCTGCCCAACACCGATGTTCAAGTCGATCAATCCCGTAAGGTCCTTCGAAACGAAATCAGTCCATTTGACCTTGCCGTTCTTGCCGTCCATTTCTTCCGTGAAATCGATCTTCCGCTCAGGTGGATAGACCTCGTTGACACCCTTCTGTTCGGCGTTCGGAAACGGACCGATGAGTTTCCATTCCACGATCATCCCTAAATGTGCCGCCAGGTCGGTTGGTTCACCCAGTTCGCGGAGCCGGTGCGCGGCACGGTTGATTTGGTCAAAATCGCGGGCCGAGGCGAGCGCCGTCTGAAACTTTGCCACGGCATCTTTCTTGTTGTCGGTGGAGAGCTTTTCCGCCTGTTCCAAAACCAACGCGACGGCATCACGACGAAGCTCGAGGCTTGGATCGTCAAGAAGCGTCGGTAGGAATTGGTCGGCCAGCTTGGCATCCGATTCCACGAGCAGATCATAAGCAAGCCGGCGGGCCTGCGGCTGGTGCTTGGTGTCGCGCAAGAACGCTTCCAGTTCTTTTGAGGGAAGCGACTTGCCCTGACGGCGCGTCGATTCGCATACTTGATCGATTGCCGAGCGAAGCCAATTCCGCGCCACTGGATTCGCGCCGTCCATTGCCGCCAGGATGGCGGGGACTTGACTGGCCTCGGCCGACGCCACCACCGTCCACGCCTTCGCCGCTGCCGCCGACCCATCGCCGTTCGGCCCCACCGCGCGGAGAGTCGCAATCGACTCGTCGAACGAACCGTTTACGATGGCAACGGCCAGGAAGATATGACACGCGATCATGTATTCTCACTCCAGGCGCCGGTTCTTTCGTTGATAACAAATCTTCTGTAAAGACGGCAAACACCGCGGTCGTATTCACACTTACTTGCATCCCGTGCCTCTGGCGATGCGCGATGTTCTGGGCACCGGCGGTTTTTCTCACTGCTGATAGACTTTTGCCAATAACTACGCTATTATCGCACTTCCTGCCGAAGCGCAGCGAGCATGCAACATCTTCAAATAGTGACGCCGGACGATGAATCGAGCCCAGGTTGTCAGTCCATCGCGAAGCGGCCGATACGCTGATCTTACCCAAAAGCTCATCGGCGGCCTTGTCGTCATCGCGGGACTTCTGTTAAGCGCTCCCTTCGAGGTTTTCGCGACCGGCCAAGAGGTATACGCATACACCGGCATACTTGACTCGACGGCTGCCGCCGAACCAGCCCTAAAGGCGGTCCGCGGCCAGTTCTGCGGTCGGGATTTCATTTCTGAATATGGACCGCTTTCTCAATGGATCTATGGGGCATGGGCTGCTTCCGGACCCCAAGACATAGCGTCGGTGTTGCGCTGGCATAACGTTCTCACAACGGCAATCACAAAGGTCATACTTTGGTGGGTGCTTGCCTTAACGGGTGCACCACTCTCGTGGCGGGTGTGGGCTTACCTGCTGTGGATAGTTCTCTGGCCGTTCTCCGAAATCCTGCCAACGCTCGGTCTGCTGGTTGCAATCGTCTGCGGCTACTGGCTCGGTTCAGCGCGCGGGCCGTGGCGATTCGGCGCCTACCTCGTTTGGGCACTCGCGGCACCGGTGCTCATGGCCATGTTTTTCGATTTGGGCGCAGTGGCATTCGCCGCGTTTTTCCTTTGCATCATCGCCGGCCTCGTCTGGACGTTGGGCCCTTCGAACGTTGAGTCGCAAAGCATGCGCCGTCGACTGATAGGCGCCGGCTTCGTCACTGTTCTTGGCGCCGGCGCGGTGGTTGCTTCTCATTTTGTTCCGAATCCTTTCCAACGCTATGTACGCGACTCGTGGGAAATCACGCGGGCCTACTGGCAGACCATGGCCTCGCCCATCGAAACCCGCTACCTCGTGGTGCTTGCCGCCACGGCCGTCGGGAGCGCCGTGGTCTTTGTCTACTTCGGTCGGCGTTTGCGCTTGTCCTTGAACGAGGATTTCAGGGCCCGCGGGCTAGCCCTCGGCCTGTTTGCGGGCGTTGCTTGAGCCTTACCTCGATTCGCTTCGGGATACCGCGCTCCGACGGCGGTCACATATGCCTGGCCGTTAGCAACTTCGTCTGCCTCGCAGGCTGTATCCTGCCTTGTTACCTTCGTGCAACTTATGCAACCGCGAACTGGCCCGCGACGATCGTGTGGGGGCCAGTCTCGCTGCTGGCATTGTGGCTATATCTCGACCCGCTTGCCCTGCAACTCGAGGTGATCCGAAAAGGGAAATGGGGACAGCCGGAGGTAGTCGTAATGGATTCTGGTATCCGTGACGCAGTCGTCGCTGCCAAGGCGATTCCAGAATCGGAGTTATTTGTTTGGCCCGTTGAATCCATTGTTTCCAGCATTGCCGGGAAATCGAACCCGGCATTCACATTGAAGGCCTACGTTGCGGGCACGCGCTACCTGGAAAGTAAGACCATCGCACGCCTTCAACAAACGCCGTCGACGCCGGTGATGTACTTCGTGAAGAGTGCGCCAATTGACGGTATCGAGCATTTGACCCGCACGCCCCGGATTTTTCGTTATTTGGTGGAAAACTACGCCATTTCCGGTCCACCCCATCGCGATTTTCTGTTACTCCGCCGGCAAGCAGGCCGGCGCGAATCCTGGCGCGAACGCGAGCTGCTGCGACCCGAAGAATACTACACGCCGGGGCAGAGCGAGCCGTTGAGAATCACATTCCCGCCGAACGTGTCTGAGCAATGCCGTGCATCCGATCTCGTCGTTCTTCGCCTGAGCGCTGCCGGTGAACTACTTAGCGCTTTTCCTAAGCCGGGGAACCTCTTCGTTACTCTTCACTTTTCCCATGGCGGCACTCGCAAACAGCGCATTCTGCTTCCATGCGATGGATTGGTGCATGAAGTAATCGTCAGCGGCTGCACCGCAGAGGATCCGGCCTTCTGGTCATTTTTGCATCCGCAGCGACTCTGGCGCTCCAGCATGCGCGTCGTGGGATTGGAAATGAATTGGGAGCCGATGGACTGTCTTTCACGAGAGCCTACCGCCATTACCTTGCACAGCATCAGCACACTTCGGCAGGATGGAGTCGAGGTCCAGATCACGGGTCTGGCACATTCGGCCGACCCTGAGTTGTTGCACTGGTGTTTCGGGTTTGGTCCTTAATCGCCCATCGGCCGGCTGTGGCCCTGTTCGCGATAACGTTGTAGTAGCCTGGTTAGCCGATTGCATACATCCGGATGTTGGGTACGCACGTCGGTGGTTTCCCGGACATCGTTGCCGAGATGATAAAGTGCGGAATCGACGCCCTCGCGCGCCCATTGACTTTCAGGATGCGCGCCGGGGCGGCGCCGGCGGCAATTAGCTTCCAATGTCCCTGCCGGATGGCAAAGACACCGTCGCTGTTGTGCATCACGATGGCTTCGCGGATCCGCTTCGTTTGCTCTTCACTGCGAAGGGCTTGCCCCATGTCATAACTGTCTTCGGCGGCATCCGGAGGAAGTTTCTCGCCAACTATGCCGGCGACCGTTGCGATCACGTCCGTCAATCCAATTAGCTCGTCGCTAGTCGTTCCCGCGGGCACGTGTTTCGGCCAGCGAGCAATGAACGGCACGCGATGTCCCCCCTCATAAATACTCCCCTTTCTTCCGCGCAGAATGCCGCAAGATTGGTGCCCCGCGGCCAGTGCGTCCTTGTGAGCCGACTGGTAGTGTGCGCTTACGGCGCCTCCATCATCGTTTTCCAAGATTAGGCCATACTCCGGCGGACGAACCGGCAACGGCGAAATGCCGCCGTTATCACTAAAGAAAATCACGAGGGTGTTGTCGGCCACCTTGTTCCGTTCCAACGCTTCCAGTATCTGACCGACACACCAGTCCAGTTGTTGAATGTAATCGCCGAGAAGCCCGCACTTCGATTGGTTGCGGAACTGCTTGTTTGGGGTCACGGGTTCATGTATGGCCACCGGCGCGAAGTAGAGAAAAAAAGGCCGCGCGTGCACTGAATCGATCCACGCTGTCGCCTTCTGCGTGAACACAAGATCGACGCGATCATCGATCCGCGGTTCGGCCAGGCCCTTAGGCATTCCCGCCACATCTCGAAGAAGGAACCGCTCATTCCCTCTGCGCCCGATCATCGCGTCGTTCTCAACGTAGCAACGCGTGTGGTCGCCGTGATTGGTCGGTAATCCGAAGTGGTAGTCGAAACCAATGTCTCGAGGCCCTGGGGACAACGGCGCGTTGTAATCGGTTTGTGGCGCTGGCCCATAGCCGAGATGCCATTTACCGATGGCGGCGGTGGTGTAGCCATGCTTCTTGAGGAGAGACGCAATCGTTAACCGGTCCCGTGCAATGTGCAAGGGAGCGTGCATGTTGAGTACATCCCGTTTGAGCGAGGTTCGCCAACAGTACTGTCCGGTAATCAATCCATAGCGGCTTGGTGAACACACCGAGCTAGGACTGTAGGCATCGGTAAACCGACGACCTTCGCGCGCGAGCCGGTCGATGTGAGGCGTTTTGACGAGAGTGGCGCCATAACAGGCGAGGTCCCCGTAGCCGACATCGTCGGCTACGATCACGACGATGTTCGGCGTGGAGTTAAGCTCTGCGCCGTGAATATCTCCAGTAACACTGGCCATCGTCAGCCCGATTCCAAGCACGTTTCGCAGTACGGGGGCCACGTTAGCTCCTGAACCATTTACTTTTCGTTAGAGTTCGTTGATCATAGTAACGCAGTTTCATTGGATGGACGAAAGAAAAAATGAAAAAACTACTCTGCCTACTCGTGCTCTTGTCCTGCGGCGTCGTGACGGCCGTCTCCTTGGACGCTCAGACCGACGGATTGAATGAGCGACTCGATCCTTCGGGGATTCAAGGGACACTCGTCCTATGCGGTGGGGGTGAGACGCCGAAAGCTGCGATTCAAGACTTCGTCAAACTATCGGGAGGGGAGAGGGCCCATTTAGTCATCATCCCGACCGCCAGCAAAGCGGCCGATTCCGAACCGATGACACGCTGGCTCGACGCTTGGAAAGAACACCGGCCCGTGTCCGTGGAAGTGCTTCACACCCGCTCGCGTTCAACCGCCAACGACGACGGCTTCCTGGCGCCATTGCGTAATGCAACCGGTGTATGGATTAGCGGCGGTGATCAATCGCGACTTGCGGAAGCGTACGGAGGGACGCGGGTTGAAAAAGAGCTGACGGCAGTGCTGAAACGGGGCGGCGTCATAGGCGGCACCTCCGCCGGGGCGGCCATCATGTCGAAAATCATGATCACGGGTGGAAAGTCCGGAGCCCGACTAGGCAGAGGATTCGACTTACTTCCGGGCGCTATCATCGACCAACACTTCACACAACGAGATCGTCGAGATCGTTTGTTCGATGCTCTCGCCAAACATCCAGGCGCCTTTGGAATCGGCATCGACGAGAGCACCGTCGTCATCGTTCGTGCTCGACGAATGAATGTTCACGGAAACGGCGCCGTAACCCTGAGTCTACCTGAATCACCGGCCCGCTCCCGCCGTACCGTTGAGCTACGAGACGGTGGCACGGCTGACCTGACTGCATGGCGGCGGGCGGCACTGGCTCGGTCAGGTCCACCGTTTCCCGCGAAAGACCCGGTTGAAACAAAAGTGCCGCTCGGTTCATTGGTGATTGTCGGCGGCGGCCGACTGCCGGAGGCCGTTGTACGAAGCTTCATCGATTTGGCAGGCGGCGCTGATGCGCCGATCGTGGTTCTCCCGACGGCAACTGAAGGGACCAACACGCAAAACTCGGAAGCGAATTTTCTCAGGCGTGCCGGCGCCAAAAACGTAACCGTCCTGCCCGCCCGTGAGCGGCGTGAGGTGGAGAGCCCAGAGAATCTTTTTCAACTCGAAAAGGCCACCGGCATTTGGTTTGGCGGCGGACGGCAATGGCGCTTCGTGGACGCCTACGAAGGCACCAAGGCACTCGCTCTATTTCATGACGTGCTGAAGCGTGGCGGCGTCATCGGCGGCAGCTCGGCTGGCGCCACGATTCAAGGCGATTATCTGTGTCGAGGTAGCCCGCTCAATAACACCGAAATGCTGTGCGAGGGCTACGAACGAGGCTTTGGATTCTTGCCGGGGACGGCCATAGACCAGCACTTCGCTCAACGGGACCGATTCGCCGACATGGCCGCACTAATGAAAATTTATCCGCAGTTGCTTGGCATCGGCATCGATGAAGAAACCGCACTAGTGGTGAAGGGCACGGTCGCCGAGGTCATCGGCAAGGGCAAGGTACACTTCTACGGTCGTGGGAAGCAAATCGTGGATGGGCAATCGGACTATGACTCGGTAAAGCCCGAAGGCCGTTACGATCTCCTTGGACGAAAGGTTCTAACACCAAGTCCGTGACGCCTAGCGCTCCGCAGGAACTGAATCGGCGACCGACCGCACGGCTCGTCGTCGGATCACACCCAGGGCCTCTTGATAGCGCGATGGATCTTTGACGGTAACGATAACCCGGCCTTTCTCCAATTCACCTTCATAGAAACGGCCCTGCAGACGCGAGAACAGGAATCCTCCGAACGCTAATAGGAAACCGCCCATGGCTGCGCCAAGTACGGTTCCGAACGTGATCTCGAACCAGCGACCCAATCCTGTCACTTCCGCGAGGCCCGGAGTCACCAACGCGACCATGGTTCCAATTACTGCCCCGTAAAGGCCACCCATCGACACGCCGCGGGTGACATTCCATTCCGGCGACTTCATGCCGAGAGGAGTTGGGACGGTATCTCGCTCCTCACCGACGTGCCCAATGATGCCGATGTCTTCATCACTAAAACCATGCCGGCGAAGTTCGTCGATAGTCTGTTCGGCGCTCGCAAGATCGTCGAACGCACCTACCGATTGAGGCTCATGAGTAACCATAGGTGGTGTCCTTTCGAATCCCGAGTAAAACGGTCTGCGTGAAGCCGACTCTTGTTGTCGCAAACTTTGTGCCGAGACCATCTTCGTTAAAGGAGTGTTTGAAGTGCGCAAAACTGCATACGTGTTCTGCTTGTCCCTCTCTACCTTTCTCCTAGCCGGGTGCAATCGTGAAGGGGCGTCGCAGGCTGAACCTTCAAAGCGCGGCATGGAGGTAAACGCACCTGGGGTCAAGGTAAAGGTGGGACCGGAGGGCAAAACCGACGTCGAAGCTCCCGGAACGAAAGTAAAAGTAGACCCAAAGAAGGATGACGAAAAGAAGTGATCGCGCTTTACGTTAAAATAGACGGGCGAGGCCCCAGCTCGGGCCTCGCCCTGCTGCTTTCCACATCAGAGCAGTTACTTGCCGGGGTTTTTCTCCGTTGGCCTGTCCGTGTCCTTGGCCTTGCTCTTGCCGCCTAATGCCTTGGCTTCCTTCAGGTGCGTTTGTAGCTCCGTGACGCAGTTCTTGGCAAATGCCTTTAGACTAGCATCGGTGCCTTGATCCGCTTGAGCTTGGCACGCCTTGATCGCCTTTTCATGGTCTTCGACCATTCGGTCCAGGAATGCCTGGTCGAATGAGGCGCCTTGCATCTTCGCCAAGCGATCAATTTCCTCTCGCGTGGTCTTTTCTACGACCGACGGGGTATTCACTTTCTCATCCTTCGCGGCCGTTGCGAGTTCTTGACGCAGTTCTTTGTGCTCTTTCACCAGCTTTTTGGCGAAAGTTTTCACTTCCGGGCGAGTCGCCTGTTTCTCAGCGAGCTCCGCCATCTGGATCGTCGCGGTGCAGCAAGGGACGGCCTTCTCGACGAAAGCCTTGTCTAACGCCGGCTTTCCCGCTGGAGTTTGGTCGTCCGCCACGGCAGCCGAGCTGAAACCCACAAGGCAAGTCGCGGCTACTGCCAACAGAAACAATCGAACCATAACACGTCCTCCCATTGAGAGATTGAAGTGGCCCCATCCATAACAGGGGATCGTGGCAAGGGCCGCAACTATCGTGCCGCCCGCGGTTTCACCCAAATTCGGGGCGACGGGGTTCCGATCCAGCGCAATGCGAACGTGCTTTCTGAATCGAACGCAGTTCCCTGCGCAGTAATTGTCACGTCGCGACGTGTCTACCGCTTCCCATCTTGTTTGTGCATGCCTTTCTGCTGCCGCTTCATGTTGCTCTTCTGGGCGATCTCGTGCGAACGATCCCGATACTGTTCGCCCTCCGCTCGGCGGTTCGAGTCATCAGTGGCTTGGCGGTTGTCGTTTTTCGAACGTGATTTTTTCGCCATGGTGATTTTCTCCCATAAGAAGTTCATTAGTTGCTCCATCAACAGCATTCCGCATACCAATCTCGGGAGAGGGAGATCCTAGCGATGCTTGAGATCGGCATTCTACGGGATGTAGTCGCGCCGTTGGGTACCGCCGTGATCCTGGGTGCCTTGCTAGGCTTCGAACGTGAACTGCGCGGTCGATGGGCGGGCCTGCGCACCCACGTTCTGGTCTCCATGGGCGCCGCCATGTTCGTCCTTGCGGCTATGTCCATCTCACCCGGCTCTGGTTCAGATCTGACACGCGTGATTCAAGGTATCACGGCAGGCGTCGGGTTTATTGGAGCGGGTACTATTCTAAAGCTGACCGAGCAACTCGAAGTGAAGGGACTCACAACCGCCAGCTCCATTTGGCTCGCGGCCGCCGTCGGCACGGCGGCGGCGGTGAAGATGTATGCGCTGGCCATCGGCGGCACTCTAGTCGCGCTGCTTGTGCTGTCGGCGGTTCTTGCATTGGAAAAATACTTTGAACCGGATTCGGATAAAAAGCACACCGAAAAAACGGCGTAGCAAAAGACAGGGGAGCGCGCAATGACGAAACCCGGAGCGTTGACGGCTGAAGAAATGGCGGGCCTGTCGTGGTTGGCCGACGTGGGAGAGTTGTCGCGGCCGCTCGCGCATGGCTTCAACAACTTCCTCAACACGCTGGTGTTGAATTTGGCGGTAATCGAGCCCGACATCGCGGAATCCATGATGTCGGACCTTGCACAGATTCGCAGACAAGCCGCCCATATGGCGTCGTTGATCAAACGATTCCAGCAATTTGGCAGTCGTCCCAAGCAGGGCCTGGAAGCCGTTGATTTAAACGGAGTAATCCAGGCCGTTGTTGACGGCCGGCGAACCGAAATCACAGACGCTGCGAACCCACCGACGATTCAGGTGCAACTTACCGATAGCCTTTCGCATGTTTGTGGGTCAATGACAGAGGTGAAGCGTCTTGTCGGTTTCTTGCTATCGTCCGCGTTGTCGCCCCTCGAATCGGACGGTGTCGTCACGCTCAAAACGGGACGCAAAAAAGACCATGCCGCCTTAACTGTCACAGACACCGGAGCGCCGATCCCGGCGGAATACCTGCCGCACCTATTTGAACTCGGCCCTATAGAAATCATCGGCCGAAGCACGCTTGAATTAGCTGCATCGGAATCGCTCGCCAAAAGGTTGGGCGGAACCATTCGCGGCGAAAATCGGCGCGAAGGCGGCTTGGCCATCATCGTGACATTGCCGTTCTTTCGCCATTCGTAGCGTTTCTACGCATTTTCTTCAGTTCCGAACGGTATGGTTGTTGCTCTCCCGACCGAAATGGGACCGGTGTTTCTTCAGACCCTAAACAAATGGGAGGTAAAGATGAGAGGGCGTATTTTCACCAGTTCGCTGTTTGCGCTACTCGGACTCCTCGTCGCAGCAGAGATTGCATCTGCACAAGTGCGAGTGGGAGTCGGCCGAGGGGGCGTTGGGGTGGCAACACCCGGTGCCTCATTCCAGTATGGCCGCGGATATTACCCCGGCGGGTTCTACCCCGGTGGTTATTATCCCGGCAACTACTATGGACGTAACTCCTGGTATTACGGCGGCTCGCCTTGGTACAACAATTACCCATCAACCAGTTTTTACTACACTCCACGTTACTATTCAGGCCCGAGCAACTACATCACAAACCCGGGTTGGATTAACTACTCGGGCGATTACATGAACCAACCCACGTACGATAGTCGCACCAATGACAACCAAATCGCCTTGCGAATAAACGTACCTGATCCCCAAGCTCGGGTTCTAATCGAAGGTCAGCCCACCCGGCAAATGGGAACCGTACGGACGTACGTGTCCCCGCCGTTACAGCCGGGCAACACCTATTCCTACACGGTTCGTGCGTCGTGGATGGACAACGGTAGGGAGATGAGCGAGGAAAAGAAACTGGAAGGTCAGCCCGGGCAAGAAATCACATTCAATTTCACCGATGGCTTAGGGCGAACCCCGGCAGCGGCGGATCGACGAGACAGGCCGGCGACTAATGATCAGAACATCCGGCCGGCTGCCGCCGGCGTCACCGATCGACCACACACCGGCAAAGTAGTGCAGGCCGGCGATGGTAAGCTCACCATGACGGACATGGATGGCACGAACCAACACACTCACAACGTCGCAGCGAATGCCACCATCACGTCTGACGGCAAGCCATGCCGGCTGGATGAGCTGCAAAAGGGCTTCCAGGTGAAGGTGACCATGGGCGCTGAACCGAACACCGCCACCAAGATTGAAGCCCAATCGGTAGCCAAGGCCGCACCGCAACCCGAACCGGAACCGTAATCATTCGGTACTTAGAGGCCGCGAAATGGGCTTCGTGTTTGCTAACGAAACACGAAGCCCATGCGGCTTGTTGACGTGTCGCGCAGACAGAAGCACACGGGTGCGCACAGCGGTTCCTAACGCCATCCACTCATGAGCCCAGCTGCGTTAACGGCCAGCCAACGCTAGGCTTCCGCCGTTGAGGACCGAGTGGGCTAGCCGAACCATAGGCGTGCGATTATTCATTGCCGTCCGCTGAAGCCTTCGATACGCCTCATCTTCCGACAGGTGGTGGCGTTTCATCAATACGCCCTTGGCCCGTTCAATAAGCTTGCGATTTTCCAGTTCGCGACGAAGGCTATCGTTTTCATTGGCCAGCGTGCGATTCTTCTCAAACTGGGCCCAAGCCACAACCACAGCCGGCGTAACCTGATGCGCCGGGATAGGTTTGACGAGATACGTCAGTCCAAGTTCAACGACACCCGCCCGTACCGCTGCTTGATCCCTATTGGACACGATGGCCACTCCGGCAACGGGCCGCTCGTCGTAGATGTGCCTAAGTACTTGCACGCCATCCGTTCCCGGCAAATCCCTATCGAATACGAGTGTCTCGAACTCAAGCGTAAGCGCGATCCGCATCATCTCAGGGCCGGTGATAGCCTCCGCAACCACCTGGTGGCCGTCCTCCTCTAGCGTCTTGCAGAGAAATCGACGTAGCACGGCGTCGGGTTCCACTACCACAAGCCGAAGACTACTCCCCAAAGTTGCGCATACCATTTACGTGTCTCCGTCGAGTTTTCATCGTGAATTTGGCGAATCGGCCCGACCGTTATTGCAATTGCCGCGCCGAACCACACCGAATTTCATCTTGCTGCACGGTCTGCGGCATGTGTCTTGCTTAAAATAGGTCTCGGTAACACCCGACCAACCGGTTCGGGCTGCGAACCGGCTCGGGGTCTGAGGCGGAGAATGTCTACAACGACGCGACTGTGGATTGGCTTCGGGATTCTGCTGTCACTTCTGCTTATTACTAATCTGCTCAGCGCCTGGCAGCTTCAAGATCTGCAGCGGAACCTATCGGCCATAACTGACAAAGCCGAGCCGGCGAGGGCAGCGTACGAAATGGGAATTCGAGTCGATGGCACCAGCCTCGGCATTCTGCAATACCTCGACACCGGCAACCCGCAGGCACGGTCTCAAATCGCTACGGATCGATCTGACTTCTATGCGTTCAAAGCGAAGTACGATGCAGTGGAATCGGGCGACGACGGCCTCGGTGAACGAATTGCCAAGATGTATGCAGAGTACACGGCGTTGGGTGAGCAACTGATGAACAATCGGGACAAGCAATACGCCAGTTTCGTCGCGTTAAGCGCCGCCGAGAAAAATGTCGACGAACTAACCCAATCCTATTTGTCGACCACCGACCGGGGAGCGCAAGACGCCGGCCATAAATTCGAAGAAGCCGGCAACATACGAGCAAGCGTGGCCGCAAGTAGTGCATGGTTGGGCCACTTTCGGCGCACATCCAACTCCGAGTACGGCGAGAAGGCTGAACAGTATCGACAGCATGCCATGAAGGGCCTGGAGCGGTTTCGGAAGTTCGAACTCACGGAGCCGGAGGATCGCCTCGCGGCCGAACTAGACAAGCAGCTTTCGACGATTGGTTCCGGACAAAAGGAGTGGCTTGCCCTTCACGAGTCCCTTCAAACCGGCCTGACAAACCTTCATGGCATCCGCAAGGACTTGGAAAGCGTCCTTAACGACGACATTCAGCGTGTGGCGAGAGACGACGTAGCGAGTGCCAAGCACGCGGCGGACCAAGGCGTTCAAGTCGTGCTTTGGACGAGCATGATCGTGTTGGTTCTCAGTTTGTTGGCAGGACTCGCTACCGCCCTTCTGGTCGGCGGACGTGTGGCGCGAACGGAATCGACACTCCGCGTCACGCTCTCGACTATTGGCGATGCCGTCATTGTCACGGACGTGGACTCTCGCGTCACCTTTCTAAACTCTGTCGCCGAGAAATTGACCGGTTGGCAATCAGAAAATGCACGCGGCCTGCCCATCGAAAAAGTATTTGCGATCTTTGACCCGAACACCCGCAAATCGCTCGGCAATCCCATCCGGCGGGCATTGTCCGAACGCCGATCCATCGAGCTAGGAAATCACACGCTCCTTCGAAGTCTCGACGGCACAGAACGAACGATCGACCATTCGGCCGCTCCGATTCGCGACCGCCACGGTAACATTTTGGGCGCGATACTGATCTTCCGCGACATGAGTGAGCGGCGGGGCGCAGAGCTGGCGATTCGAGAGAGTGAACAACGCTTGCGACATCTTGCGGATGCAATGCCTCAAATCGTGTGGGCTGCCGACCCGGACGGCACCGTGAACTATCTCAATCAGCGCTGGTACGATCTGACCGGCTTCACCGAAGGCGACCCGGATACCACTCAATGGGAATCCGTTCTTCATGCAGACGATGTGCAGTCATGGAAACAAGGCTGGGCTCAGTCGATTCGAACCGGCGATCCATACAAGGTTGAATGCCGATTCAAGGATCGCCAAACGGGAAATTACCGTTGGCACTTGTGTTGTGCCCTGCCGGCACGAGACCGCAGCGGTCAGATCGTACGATGGTACGGCACTTGCACGGACATTGATCAACAGAAGCGAACGGAAGAGGGATTGATCTTGTCTGACCGACGAAAGGATGAGTTCCTGGCTGTATTATCCCACGAGTTGCGCAATCCACTGGCGCCGATTCGGAACGCACTTCATATTCTGCGTCTTGGCCGTTTGGAAGATCCCGAGTTGATCGAAGCTCGTGACATTATTGATCGGCAAATGCAGCAAATGTCCGGTATTGTCGACGATCTCCTGGATGTGTTCCGCATTGCTCATCACAAAATGCATTTGCAATTTGTTGCGCTCGATTTAGCTCAGCTGATCCGCCAAACCGTCAACGATCAACGATCTGCATTGGAGCGCCCGGGGATTTCCCTCAAACTGGACGCACCGGATGAACCGGTTTGGGTTAGCGGTGACGGTCGTCGACTTCGTCAGGTGGTGACGAATCTGCTACAGAATGCCAACAAGTGCACCAATTCGGGCGACCAAATCACGGTGCACGCCGGAGTGGAACCCGCGACGGGGCGAGCCGTCGTGTCAGTGTGCGATACCGGCATCGGTATACCGGCCGATCTATTGCCGCACATATTCGAGACCTTTATGCAGGCAGAGCAGAGTCTCGACCGCCAGCGCGGCGGATTGGGCCTCGGCTTGCCGCTGGTGAAAGGGATCATCGAACTCCATGGTGGCTCCATCGAGGCGAGCAGCGCAGGCCTCGGGCATGGCGCCGAGTTTACGTTTCGGATACCCTTGTGCGAGAAGCCCCAAGTGCCGCCAAGCGGCGCCTCACTTACGCCTCTTGTCGGGCGTAGTCTCCGGATTTTGCTCATCGAGGACAACCCGGATGCGGTGCGGAGCTTGGCTACGCTTCTCGAGCGATTTGGGCATGACGTTCTGACGGCTCAGACCGGCCCCGATGGCTTGAAAATCGCACACACCTTCCGACCGGATGTCGTGCTCTGCGACATCGGACTTCCGGAAATGGACGGCTACGACGTGGCCCGCGTTCTTCGCAGCGACCCCAGCACAGCGGACACTCGCCTGATTGCGGTATCGGGATACGGCCAGGATGAGGATCGGATACGGAGCGAACAGGCCGGGTTCGACCTCCATCTGACCAAACCGGTCGACCCTGTCGATCTTCAACGGTTGCTTCAAATTATCAAGGTTGGTTCACAATCCCCTGATCCAGCGCCTCAATCGGCGGCGCCGTAATCCGTGGTTATTTCATTGAGAACCAGTGTGTTCTCGGTGTGTTTCATGCGCCGCAATGCGTCCACCAAGTGCCCGCCGCTCAATCGAATGTCGTCGATTTCCGGGTGCGGTACCGACGTCGCCGCCCCAGCAACCGCCTCGGATAAAGTGCGAAGCCATCGTGCCTCGTTAAGAAGAGCGGCGTCCTCTTGACTTAAGTTGACTAGCTTTCGGTCTATCTTCGGCATGATTTCCTGCGAGACAGCGTGGATCGTTTCGGCCGGCCCGTCCGGACTACGCAGCAGTGCTTGATGTTCTGACAGCGCAGTCTCCACATTGAGCAATGCACTCCGCACGGTTTCCGCCCACGCTGAATCGGCGCTTGCCGTACGGCGGTAAAGCGCTACTTCCAATTCATTGGTGCGACGGACGAGAGGATCGTTGTTCTTGGCTGCGGCCATTACTTATTCCTCGGGGTGATTGGTTGGTGTACTCGGCCGGGCTGGATCGTCGATCTCAACGCGAAACTCCGTGTGCCCGATTTTCAACACGTCGCCGTCATGAAGTCCGCGTGCCGCAAACGCTCGCGAATCGACATCGTCAGGCGACTGAAACTCAGGACGCTGGCCGATTTTCTCGCCGTTCACGAAGGTGCCGTTTCGACTTCCTAAATCGCGGACTTGAACGTCCGGCGGGTCGATTTCCAACATGCAATGGTGCCGCGATACATCGGCATGGCCGACGCTTCCTGGAAATCGAATGTTGCAGTCCGATCCCCGTCCCAACGTGCACTCGGTCGGCTTGTCAAACTCGTACTTCTCATCCGGCAGATTGGCCGTTGCCACCGAGAGGATAACTTTTGGACGTACCATTGGTCTTGCCTCCCATATTAGCGTGGTCTTGGTTCGCTCCGAGGAATGCAAACGAGTTTCCGCCATGCGCCCCCATTCACGCATAGAGGTACTGGTTGTTGCATCTGCCGTGCCGGTTTTGCCACTGCGGGCACGATGGTTGCTGCGTCAATTTTTCACACCTGTTTCAATGGCGTTCGCATCGATTCCAACGGCGAAACTAAAAAACCCTGCGTCATTTTGGGCACACCATAGCGCACTTGTACGAAATGCGATGCGCATATAAGAAAGGATGGGAAGCATCGTGAGCACCGCAACGACCGGATGGCCTCCATCGAGCTTCGCCGAGGTTATCGACATGACTCGAGCATCGCGCAAGCAGTCGGACAATTCTGAAGTAGGTGCCGCTTCCGTAGCGGACGCTCCACTGGAAGCTCGACGCATACTGGTTGTTGAAGATAATGCGCAAGCTCAGAAGCAACTTCAGAAACTCCTTGAGGTGGATGGCCAAGTGCAAGTCGACGTAGCCGATGACGGTCAATCGGCGCTGGAAAGGCTACTCGAGCGCAACTACAGTGTTGTGATTACGGACCTGCGTATGCCGAAGCTCGACGGCGCTCAGCTGATCGCGGAGGTTCAGAAGCGCGGGATACCTGTAACCGTAATTGTGACCACCGGGCATGGAAGCATCGATGAAGCAGTTCGTGCCATGCAGGCGGGGGCCTACGATTTTCTCACCAAACCGATCGACATCGACAACCTGCGCCGGGTGGTTCACCGAGCATTGCATGAACGGGCCCTGCAAGATGAGTTGGTGCGACTTCGTGAACAACTGCAGGAACGTTTTTCTTTTCGAAGCATACTGAGCAAGAATCGCACCATGCACGGGATCTTTGAGCTCATTAACAACGTTGCTCACACCGGATCGACTGTGCTTATCGAAGGCGAAACCGGCACCGGCAAGGAAATGATCGCGCGCGCGATTCACGACACTTCGACGGAACGATCCGGGCCACTTGTTGCCGTCAACTGCGCCGCCCTGCCCGAGACGCTGTTGGAAAGCGAGCTATTCGGACACGAGAAGGGAGCGTTCACGAGTGCCGTCGGCCAACGGCGCGGCCGGTTTGAATTGGCACATAGCGGAACCATCTTTCTGGATGAAGTCGGCGATGTCCCTGCCACCATGCAGGCCAAGCTTCTGCGTGTCCTACAGGAACGCCGCTTCGAACGCGTCGGCGGCACGGAGAGCATTGAGGTCGATGTCCGCGTGATTGCCGCGACCAATCGCTCGCTGCAGCGGTTGGTCAAGAAAGGCACATTTCGGGACGGACCTCTTCTATCGGTTGAACGTCGTGAAGATCGACCTGCCGCCATTGCGAGAACGCCCCGAAGATATTGCACTTCTTGCGGTGCATTTTGTCGAGAAGTACACCCCTAAAGGCGAGAAGCCGAAATCGATAACGCCGGAAACGATGGAAGCACTTTTGAACTCTCGTTGGCCGGGGAATATCCGTGAGCTTGAAAATGCGATGGAACGCGCCTGTGTTACCTCCAGGGACGACGTGATTCGGCCCAGTAACCTCCCTGCCGAGATCGTCTCGCCGCCTCCGCCCAAGCTTCCGATGTCGATAAGCCTCGATCGGCAGCTCCCTGACTTAGTTAAGGACATGGTCGCCACATTGGAAAAGGAGTATTTAGCCAAGGCGTTAAAGAAAGCGCACGGCAATGTCGGCCGCTGTGCCAAGATTTCCGGGCTGTCTCGTCGTAGCATTACGGCGAAGCTTGCTCAGTACCAACTTGAGAAGGGCTTGTTCAAAGACTCTTAACGCAGGAGAACGCCGCTTGCGGCTTAACGCGTCACGCTAAGCCGCAAGCGGCGTTCTGCGCACCTATCGGAAAGGTGATTCATGAGTCATGTGCGCAAACCGATGGGTGTGCACACACTTCTGGTACTCGACATCGCGTCCGAACTTCTCTCACGCACAAAGATTACGGCGACCGCGAGCTAGCTCATTCCGATTATCGGCACGCTGTATGCATAGTTTTTAGCCGCTTGTGAAATGTGAGATCGCGGTCGATAAATAAGGAGTGAATCATGAATTGGGATACTATCAAAGGCAAATGGAAAGAGATCCAGGGAACCGTAAAGGAAAAATGGGGCAAGCTCACCGACGATGATCTTACCCGGATCGCCGGGAAGAAGGATCAACTAGTGGGCACGCTTCAACAGAAGTACGGCTATGCCAAGGAGCAAGCGGAGAAAGAGGTCGACGAGTTTGGTCGCACCTGTGGATGCTAAGCAGTAACTGCCTCCCCTCATCGACGGCTCGACACCTAAGCGCACGAGGTAAGGCAGTGGCCCCGCCATCCCTTTCGATGGCGGGGCTTTTCTTTTGCATGCCCGCGCCATCTCGTATAATTCAAAGCTAATTCGCGAAGGAAGCAACTGTGGCCAAGTCAACGGTGACCCCCGACTGGCAACGCGCTCTCATCATCCTCACGGGGACAGTGCTTACCGTAGTGGTCGTCGCGGCCATCTACTGGGCGAAAGTCGTTCTCATTCCGGTCGCATTGGCCATTTTTCTGACCTTCCTGCTGAATCCGCTCGTCATGGCATTTCAGCGGCGAGGTGTCTCGCGGGTTCTCTCTGTCATTTTGGTCGTGTTTGTTACGTCGGCTGTGCTCGGCGTAACCATTTGGATCGTCTGGGCTCAATTCGAGCAACTGGCTCACCAACTTCCAGAGCACACGGATTCGATCAAGGGCAAGATTCGGTCGCTTCGCGCAATGGTAGGCGAAGGATCGGCCGTAGAAAAGCTAAAGCAAATGGCAGAGGAAATCGGTGGCGAACTGAACGCGGCGCCGCCGCCCAGTGACGCCTCTCCGGGATCGACACCGACACCCACCGTCGTTAAGGATGATACTTCTCCATGGCTCACATGGGTGCAAAGCCTCGCCGGCGGAGTCATCGAGCCGCTCGGTCAGCTCGGTCTCGCTGTCATTCTGGTTATCTTCATGCTCCTCAACCGCGAGGATCTCCGTGATCGACTCATTCGCCTCGCAGGTCATGGTCGCATCACATTTACCACCAAAGCGCTAGATGACACTGGGCAGCGCATCAGTCGGTTTTTGCTTATGCAAGCGATCGTCAACGCCACCTACGGCTTGGCACTCAGTTTGGGCCTAACCGTTCTCGGCGTTGACTATGCATTCTTGTGGGGATTCCTCGCAGGCGTGCTCCGTTACCTGCCCTATATCGGCCCGTGGGTGGCCGCTATCTTGCCGATCGGCCTTAGCCTGGCGACGTCGTCGGGTTGGTGGTGGTGGCAGCCGCTTGGCGTCATCGGGCTCGTCTTGGTGTTAGAACTCTTGAGCAACAACTTGATGGAGCCCTGGCTCTATGGGCAGAGCATAGGGGTTTCCGAAGTGGCGTTGCTTATCGCCGCCGCATTCTGGACATTTCTTTGGGGCCCCCTCGGGCTCGTGTTATCCGCGCCGCTCACGGTCTGCCTGGTGGTCCTCGGCAAATTCGTCCCGCAGCTAGAAGTGCTTGACGTACTCCTGAGCGATGAACCGGCGCTCGATCCGGACATGCGTTATTACCAGCGGGCGTTGGCTCGCGATCAAGACGAAGCCACACAGTTAGTGCTCAGCGAGTCCAAGGAAGGGCCGCCGGAACGAGTTTACGATGCCATACTGATTCCCGCGCTTTGCCATGCAAGACGCGACCGAGACCATGCGAGAATCCAGGTAGTCGACGAGGAGTTCGTTCAGAAAGTTACCCGCGAAATCGTGGAAGACATAAGTGAGATTGTCGAGATTGCCAAAGAGGCGTCGCCGGATAAGGTTAGCACGACCGCCGAGAAAGTTGCCGTCTTGGCCTGTCCCGCTCGTGATTCGGCCGATGAAGCGGCCTTAGATATGTTTCAGCGAATACTGCCTCACGAGCGCTGGAAGGTGGAAACAGTGTCCCAAAGCGTGCTGTCATCCGAAGTGTTGGAACGAGTTACCGCCCTCGACCCCGCCGTGATTTGCATCGCCAGCCTGCCTCCAGGCGGCCTTGCCCACACTCGCTATCTGTGCAAGCGCCTGCGGGCTAGATTCCCGAAATTGAAGATTGTGGTCGGTCGTTGGGGACTCGCCCAAGAGCAGCTAGAAGATAATCGCTCGTCGCTTTCCGAAGCTGGTGCTGACTGGGTGGGCGCCACATTACTGGAAACGCGCAATCAGTTGCAGGCTTGGCTCCCGGTGTTTACCGCTCAAGCGGAGCCGGAAACCGCGGCGCCGGCCGCGTAAAGGTCGTCCGATCTAGAACGGCGGTTTCCGCCTATGGCGTGTGATAGCTCGACGGCGCGAGAGGTGCGCGGACGTAGGTGCCGCCCAGTTTGCTCGTGGCGCCTTCCATGAGGTCGTCGATCTGGGTACTCAAACCAGGCGCTGTCTCCTTGAGCCAATCCCGCAGCATTGCCATGCCGGTGCCGACAACCATGCCCTTTAGTTTGCCCCACTCTTCATCAAAGAGCCCAGGACGTGACTCACGGATATGCGCGGACATCGCAGGAGAAATCCCACTGCTGGCCAATGGAGGCGTATGAGACGTATTCCGATCCGCCGAGCCACCACCTAGGCAATAACCGGTCACCGCGCCGGCCGCGGTCGCCAAGCCGACCATGAGCCAGGGCCTCTCTTCCGTTTGATAGCGCAGGTCGAAGGTGCGCTTGGCAGCGTCGACAGTTTGTTGCACACTGGTTACGGTTTGCTCAACCGTGGCCTGTGCCGCTTCAACCGTTCCCAGCGCCTTGTCCTGGAGGGCCCCGAGCCGATCGGCAAGTGAGGTCCGGGTTTCTTCTATATTAGCGCGTATTTCTTCCATTTTCTGCTCGCCTGTATTTTCATTCATGTTCGTTGCTAGGACGTCACCCGATCGGTTATCCATTTCACATTCTCCTTCACGGCCTTTACGGCTTCATCCGGCAAAGGATTAAATGATGCCAACGTGCGTTTGCCCGCCATGTATAATCCCCCGGCAATGGCTACCAGCACTCCGCCGATAATCAGGCACCACCCCCACCAGTGGACCTGTGGTACTGCCCAACTCAGACACCCGATCACGCCACATATAACAATGCCAAACGCCACCATCAGGCAGGCGGCAGCAATACCGAAGGCGCTGAGCGCTTGCTTCGTGCGCTGAAAGTCATTGAACACCTCCTGGCGCAGCAACTCCAGATGCTGCCCCAGCAACGTTTGGACATCGGTGGCGATGCCGCCGACCAAGGAGGCGATGCTCTGGTCGGCGGCAGGCGCCGTTGCGGTCTGATTGGAAGACACCGGTACCCGGCCCATTTCAGAGTTCATTATTAACTCCGTGACACACGGCCCAAGAGCAAACCGACGCCCAACCCAACCAACAATGCTTGTAACGGGTAACGCCGCACCAAATTCGTGAGTTCTTTACCCATGTCTTGTGCGGTGTCGGCCGCCATCGTAGCGTACTCTTGCACTTTGTCTTTGGCCTCTCCCGCCATGGACGATGCAAACTGCTGCACCCGGTCCTTGGCTTGTGTCGCCAGGTCGGACGCACTGTCCATTACGTCGTGCGCTTGATCTTTGGCCGATTGCATGGCCGAACTCACTGTCGATGTTGCTGATGTTGCGCCCGCATTTCGACTAAGGTGTTCGCCAGGTCTTTGCCCAGTCGCCATCGTAGTTACTCCCAAAAACGCAAACCGGTGCAACGAACTGTTGAAACGCCTTTCCGAAACGTTCGGAACCACTGGCGATGTTCAACCGATTTGCTCGTCTGAAACCCTGTTTGCAAACAACGTGCCGTTTTTTCGAATGACGTTGTGCATGCAAGAAAACGCCGCGTTGGTGGTTTCGAATTCAAATTGCGCAACCAATTGCGCAACAATAGCCGGCTGATGACCGCTTTCTCTTCGAGTCTCTGAAATGCCAGTTGACTCGCATCACAAAAAGATCATCGGCACATCAGTTGCACTCGGCGGTGCTTCGTGGATTTACGAATCTCAAACTCTTTTCGTAACGGGAGCACAGTCATGTTGTCATGGGCACTACTTTTTCTGGTTGCCGCGCTGATAGCCGGCGTGTTGGGCTTCACCACCGTGGCGGGAACAGCTTTCGGGATCGCGAAGATTCTCTTCGTCGTGTTCTTGGTTCTCTTCCTCGTGTCGCTCTTGTTCGGCTACCGGAGCCGCGGCACCGTTTCGTAGAGGAACGGCCGGCTGGCCGGGTTGCGTCAGCGGCACCGGAATTGCAATTGCTACGTTCGTATCAAGTCGCCGACGGGGCGGCATTCATTCCGCATAGGGGGTTAGAAAGGTCAACGTCATGAGAACTGCAACTTGGATTCTCTTCGCGAGCGCAGTATTAGCTGTTGCCGGCTGTAACGACAAGAACCGCGCCGGTGGACCGGGAGTGACGGCAAGTGACCGCAGCAAGACGCTGGGGACAGCCGACGCGACCTTTGAACTCGATCCGCCTAACTTGACGACCAACGTCAAGCAAGGCGAGTCGAAGGTCATCTCCATCGGAATCAAGCGCGGCAAGAACTTTGACCAGGATGTCAAACTTTCCTTTGAGAATGTGCCGAATGGTGTCGTTTTGGATCCGCTGACGCCGACCATTAAGAAAAGCGACACCGAAACAAAGATCACCGTCAAGGCGGCAGACGACGCCGCGCTCGGAAAGTATGAGCTACGGATAACGGGGACGCCGACAACAGGGGCCGCCGCATCTAACACGGTCAAGATCAATGTAGAGAAGAAGTAGGTGCCCTAACATCTGCCCACAGGTCAGTCGGATGTCGGTCACTAGGAAGAGGGGCAACCCTCGCCCTAAAAGTCGACATCCGACTGTTTTTTTTGGACCCGGGTGTCTTGTTATGAAGCGACCTGCGCTCCGCAAGTCAGCTATGGCTAGCTTGCGGCATATGGGTTGCACATCAGCCCTCGGCGTCGGCGCGGAGGCTGTGAACGGGAGTTACATAATGCCTGGAAAAATGGACTGCTTCGGCCTGAGCGACACTGGACAGGTCCGCGAGATGAACGAAGACCAGTTTCTCATCGCGGACTTATCGAAGTCGATGCAGGTTCATCACACCAGTTTGGGCATCGATGACCAAACGCGTCTTTTTGGAACGTCCCAAGGGAAACTTCTCCTCGTCGCGGACGGGATGGGTGGCCATGCCGCGGGTCGGCGGGCCAGCACACTCGCGGTCGATAGCTTGACGACCTACGTCCTAAACATGATGCCGTGGTTCTTCCGTTTGCGCGGCGATTGCGCGGATTATTTTGAAGGCGATCTGCGAGCTGCGCTTGGGCACTGCCAGGGTGCCCTTCGAGCGGAATCCGATCGCGTGCCGTCCGAGCGCGGCATGGGAACCACTCTCACCATGGCTTATGTCTGTTGGCCGCTACTTTTCGTTGTCCACGTCGGAGACAGTCGTTGCTATCTCCTCCGTGGCTCGCGATTGCGCCTGATCACGCACGATCACACGGTAGCGCGGAAGCTTGTAGACGAAGGCGTGATTTCGGAAGCTGATGCGGAAACCTCCCGTTGGAGTCACGTTCTTTGGAACGTTGTCGGTGGCGGTTCAGATGAACTTAAGCCCGAAGTTCACAAGGCGGAACTTCAGATAGACGACCAGCTCCTCTTGTGCACGGACGGCCTCACCCGACATGTAACGGATAAAGAAATTACGAAGGTATTACAGGAAGAATCGGCGGCAGAAGCGGCTTGTGGTCGCTTGGTTGCCGCGGCCAACGCGGGCGGCGGGAGAGACAACATTACCGTTGTCGTGGCGTCATTTCGAGAGGCCCAACAAGATTTACTCGCGTCTGCTGAGTCGAGGAGCGCGGACAATGCGTTGGACGCTCCGCCTTCGGCTGTAGTTGCGGTGTCTGCCGGCTGAAAAAGCGACACTCTTGACCGGTCTCACGCTGAACTATAAGTTGCAGCAGACGGCATTGGCTAATCTCTAGACAGAAACTGGCTACCAGCGCACCAGATTTCAAAGACTCGGGAGGATATGGAACATGCTTCGATGGGCACTTCTCTTCCTGGTAGTTGCGATCGTTGCCGCCTTACTCGGCCTCACGGGCATCGCGGGTCTCTCTAAAGAGATCGCTTGGATTCTGTTTGTGGTATTTATTATCTTGTTTGTGGTATCTCTGATATTTGGACGCCGCGGTCCTCCCGCATGACCCGCGCTCCTGTTGGGTAAGAACGTGTTCGCGGCGCGTGGCGCAAACAGCGTGGTCATCTTGAATTGTCGAAATCAAAAGGGCGGACTCGCCAGAGTCCGCCCGTGTGTGCGGTGCACTCAGTTCGACTAATACGAACGACTAGATCCCGAGGATTGACCGGTGATGCGTTCCCAGGCATCACGGACGGCGTGTTTGGCCTTTGCCCAAGTGAGACCAGACTTGCCTTTAGAACTGGTCCATCCGCTTTCCAAGTCGGTTTCCACGTCCTCAAAGTGCTTGTCGCGATAGCGACCGCGTGATTCCCAGCCATAGCGATAAGCGGCTTGATAATCTGAATACGGCGTACCCTTGTCTACATAATTACGCGACTGGTAATTATTCCGCCAGTATTCCTCCTCGGCCGTCGGGTTGATCGACTCGGCAACCGCTTTTCCCGCAAGTCCGCCGACAACCGCTCCTATGGTCGCGCCTGCGACAACACCAATGGGCCCGGCAGCGGCGCCCATCGCCCCACCGGCAGCGGCGGCTCCCGCCACTCCGAGACCAGCCCCCGCGATACCTCCGCCCAGGGCCGCACCGACGCCGGTTCCCACCGGATGTGCGCCCGGTTCGTCGGTAATCGGGTCGCGATTAGCGTCCGGCTTGTCTACTTTGCGTTCCATGATGGTTCCTTTCGTGGGTTCGGATTAGGATCGAGAATCCTTTCAGATCAAAGCAATTCGGATGCCCCGCTGAGACAAACTTAATGGCCGAGGCCTCGACCGCTATCGCACTTTGGCGGCCGACAATGAGCAAGAGGCGAATACTTTCAAGTTCTATCAATGGGAAGTGGCGCTTGAGTCTGCTTGACAAAGCACGGCTGTATAGGATGACGACAATGCCGTGCGTTCGACGGCCATGTGCAAAGGAGTTACGACGATGTTTCAGGTGCAGGCTTTGGTGACCGCTTTGTTCCTCTTGGCCCTGCCAGGGACAAACGCTTCTGCCGTAACCGATGACGGGCCGAACCGACCGGCTCAGCAGCAAGACGAACGCCAACGTACGCTGGGGATCGTTCTTTTTCCCGGCTTCGAGCTTTTGGATGTCTGCGGGCCAGCCGAGATGTTCGGCAATCTGGGCCGGCGAATGAAAGTAATCATGGTGGCGGCGAAGCCGGGGCCGATCGCATCGACGCAGGGAGTCAAAGTCGTAGCCGAGTACGGGCTGGATGATTGCCCGCGGCTCGATTTGCTTTTGGTCCCGGGCGGATTTGGTACACCGGCGCAACTTCAAAACGAGGCGCTACTCACCTGGCTCCGTGAACGGGCACGTATAGCCGAGATCACGATGTCGGTCTGTTCCGGTTCGGCGATTCTAGCCAAAGCGGGACTGCTGGACGAACGCCGTGCCACGTCGAACAAACAACACTTCAATTTTGCCGTGCAACAAGGAAAGAACGTCAAGTGGGTGAAGGCCGCCCGCTGGGTAGACGACGGCGACCGAGTGACCTCGTCAGGTGTCTCGGCCGGCATTGACATGGCCCTACATGTAATCGCGCGGCTTTACGGCAAGGAAACGGCCGAGCGATTGGCCGTCGCAACCGAATACACTTGGCACCGCGATGCCGATAAGGACCCCTTCGCGAAATGAGCCCTGCCGACAAGATGGACGCACGCCTCGAGATTCATCAAGTAGCTGGGCAAGATTTGTCGATAATGACGTTTGTATGGGTTGCGTTAACCCTTGTGATGCTGCCGAGCGTTCGGCGGGCTTCGAGTCGGAGCTGGCAACCGCCAAAGGGGGAAGGCCGTGCGCATGAGGTCTGGAGCCGGCGGCGCGGTTGCTTTCTTCTCCTTGGTCACCGCAATTCTTCAGGGACTGGTTGGGGCGAATTGGGCCAGGGCCCAGACGCAGCAGCCATCCCCGCAACCCGCGCCTGCCGCGCAGCGGGCCATCCCTGCGCAACCGGCCGGTCCTTCGGAGGTGTTTCCCGACGGCTGGTCCACGAATAGCCGCCCGGTATTCGAAGGTGATGATCCGGAAGCCTCCTCGGCAGCGAACGCCGCGTTGAAAGAGCGAGTAAAACGCCTCGAAGAGGAGCAGCGTGCAACCCGCGACTTACTCGAACAGATACGCAACACGCCAGGCCAGAGTGATCGGGGATACGGGTGGATTGACGGCCCGCCACCTGACCAGCAGGCCGCGCCGCCGGGCGTCCTTGCCACACTGGGGAACGTCGTCGAACGCCTGGGAACGCGCTACGATAACGGGTTCTTACTCGTTGAATCGCCGGACAAAAACCGCGTGCCTTTCGAACTGCGGCTCAACATATTCAACCAGCTACGCTACCTCAACCAGGAACTGGAATCGGCCACTTTCACCGACCACCTTGGCAACGTTTTCCCCGTTGATGCGCGAAACGACATTAACTTGAATCGTAACCTCTACTACTTCGGAGGGTACGTCTTTGACCCAAAGCTCATCTACAACATCATCATCTGGTCGTCTAACTCGGTCGCGACCGTGATCCAGGGCGGATACGTCGGCTACCAGTTCGATAAGGCATTTACCCTCTATGGAGGCTATTGGGGAATACCAGGCTCTCGGAGCAATACCCGCGACTTTATGTTCCTGGTTGGCGTCGAACGAAGCATGGCCGACAGCTTCTTCCGTCCCGGGTTTACCCAGGGTGTTTGGGCCGAAGGCGAGCCCCTCGATCAGTTGTATTACGTAGTGTATGTCGGCAACTCGGCGAACACGCTCGGTGTCAGCGCCTCAAAATTTGACAAAAACTTCATTTACGCAGGGAGCACCTGGTGGGAACCACTTGGCGATTACGGCCCGCCTGGGGCCGCTCGGAACGCCTTTAGCGACCTTGAGTATCACGAAGGCGTGGCCATCAGGCTCGGGACATCCGTCGCAGGCGCCCGCGAGGACCGCTTTTCCGCTTCCGGTACGTCCAATCCAGAAAACGTCGCGATTTATAACTCCGATGGCGTTCTTTTCTTCGCCACCGGCAGCTTGGCCCCGGGCGTAACGGTGCTCCTCGCCAACTATTACATGTGGGCACAGGACTTCGGTATCAAATACCGTGGATTCGCTTTCAACTCCCAATACTTCATGCGATGGTTGAATTCCTTTAGGGCGGACGGGCCGTTACCCCTCAGTAGCACGTTCGATCACGGGTTCGAGGCAAGCGCGGGCTATTTCGTCTGCCCAAAGACGTTTGAGCTCTACGGTCGGACGTCGGCCGTCTTCGGCGAGTTCCGGGACTCGAGCGAATATGCGGTAGGATTCAACTGGCATCCCTGGAAGAATCGCGGCTTTCGTCTCATCGGCGAGGCAAATTACGTGGAGCGTTCGCCCACCGCTTCGATCCAAACCATCTACAACGCCGGGATGACTGGTTGGAACTTTGTGCTGCAAACGCAGCTATACTTCTGATCGCTCAACCCGGTGACGACCTTGTAAGCCGCCAACCCCAGTGCGCCAACGCGAACTGACCCAGGCCTGCCCAGACCAAAACCACTGATCCGAGGACGACGGCCCATTTCGTCCAATCGGCTACGTTGGCTCGCAGTTCGCCCACCTTCTTCCGCCACTCGAGGGCTTCCTGACGAACTTGGTCGATCGCAGAGTCGATTGCCTCGAGGTTGTTGGTTACTTCGAGCGTGATATCGGTCATGGCACTGGCCATTTCTTTTCGCTCACTCTCGTCGTCGCGCAGCCTGGCCAGCTTCTCGCGTAGGCTTCCGAGTTTTTTAACCAACGCGTCAAGCGTGTCGGCCTTTTCGAACGATCCTTGTTCGCCGGCGTTGCGAACCCGCAACGATTCGATTCGCCGCGTCGACTGACTCAGGATGGTCGCGGCCGTTTCCACGGACTGTGCGATCGCATCGACCTGGTGCAAGCGCTCCATCAGTTCTTCTTCCATCCGCCGGAGTTCCTTCTCCTCCTCAGGTGTGCGCTCCGCCCGGTTCGACACCTCGCGGATGCGACTGCTAATTGGCTCCACGCCGCGACGGACGCGCTCGATCAGTTCATCGGCCCGCGCCGCCTTGTCCTCGACGGCCTCTAACCCGCCATCCGCCGCGTCGAGGACGTCGATACTCTTCCGCAGAACGGATGGGCGCGCCGCCCAGATGGTGATGACTCCAACCAGACACGCCGCCACGCCGACAACACCCAACCCCAGAGCTACGAAGCCGATGACTCGATTCATCACACTCCCCGCGAACGACACGGCCCGCGGATAACTCCGCGGGCCGTCTCGCTGGATCCAGTTCTAACCGCCAGTCATTGACATTAACAAAGGGTGAGGTTGAGAGCCAAGCCGCCTTCGCTCGTTTCTTTGTACTTCGTGCTCATGTCCTTACCGGTCTGAGCCAGAGTCGTAATCGTGGTGTCGAGATCGACCCGGTGCCGTGACGCGACCTCATTGGTCGCGATCATGAAGGCAATCCAAGCCTTCACAGCGCCGAAGGCGCAGCGCTCGATGCAAGGAACTTGCACGTAACCGGCCACCGGGTCGCAGGTCATGCCGAGGTGATGCTCGAGCGCCGACTCGGCGGCGTTTTCAATCACCAATGGTGTACTGTCCATCGCTTGGGCGATGAACGCGGCGGACATGGCCGAGGCAACACCGATCTCGGACTGACAGCCACCCTCGGCGCCCGACAGCGTGGCGTTGTGCTTGCACAGGTAACCGATGGCCGCGCCGGCGAGCAGACCGGCACGGACTTTTTCCTTGGGCAGCTTCCGCTTGCTTTCCACGAGTGCGGAGACAATCGCGGGCATCACACCTGCCGAGCCACCCGTGGGCGCCGTGATGACCAAATGGCCGCGGGCGTTCTCTTCGGAAGCGGCCAGGGCGCAGGCCGAGACGAGAGCGATGGCGCGGTCGCTTTCGTACTTTTCGTCCTGGGCCCGCGCCCAGACGGTGGCTGCCTTGGAGTGCAGCTTGATTGGGCCAGGCAAGACGCCTTCCTTCACGGCGAGGCCCGCCTTCACGGTCGCCAGCATCGCGCTGGCGATCTTGTCCAGGAACGCGTTGATCTGGTCCTCGGTCTTGCCGGACACGGCCACCTCGTTCGCCATGATGGTCTGGGCGATCGAGAGCTTATTCTTCTCCGCGTGCTGACGTAGTTCCTTCATCGTGGCGTAGGGATATTTCGGTTGCCCTTTCTTGGGCGGCGTGTACCCCTTCCATTCGTAGAACCCACCACCAGGCGAGTAATACTCCAGCTCGTAGACGGGCTTGTCGCCGGCCATGAGCTTGCACGTCATGGTGTTTGGGTGCGGGAATTCACCCTTGGGCTTATCGTAGATGACGTCGGCCAGCGACAGGTTGAAGGTCTTGTCGCCGAGCTTGACTGGATACATCTGCTGCGGCTTGGCGATCATCTCGTCGAGGAACAACGGATCAACCGTGGCCGGCTCCTTGCCCAAGAGACCCGCCAGTGAGGCGCGCTCAGTGCCGTGCCCCTTGCCTGTGGCGCTCAAACTGCCATACAGGTGAACCTTGAGGCCGGTGGCCTTGGCAAGTTGGTCGGCCGGAAGCTTGCTGCAGCGCTGGTAGAAGTCGTAGGTGATGCGCATCGGCCCGATCGTGTGGGAACTCGAGGGGCCGGGGCCCACCTTGTAGAATTCCTCCAGTACGGTCATTACCGGGCCCTTGGACTTTTTCACGACATCCAGGTCGGGGGAAATTTTGGTGCCCAGTTTGGGTTGTACTGCTTCCTGCGCGGCTTGTTGAGCGCGCGCTTCGGGTGTCCATATCGCACCGGTCATTGCGGCCGCCGCCCCGATGACGCCGTTGCGCATTAGAAACGAGCGACGGTCAACGCCGGAGGGGATGGTTGATTCGCTTGGCAGCGCGTGGAACAACCCATCATCGGCAGAGTTTTGTGTGCTCACTTGTGGACTCCTGGTTCGTGTTATTGTTTGAGCTACCCCATGACTAACAAGTTGAGTTGCCTCTGGGCCGAAAACTTCGGTCCAGCGATACCAAAGCGCATGTTGGCAACCGGTAGTGACAGGCAAGAGACAGTATATGCGGCGGCGGGTAAAGAAAGGCTGAAATCCGCGCCAGGCTGCATTGACGTGCTTGATCCATCGTGCGACTCAGCAGTGGAGCTCCGCTCGATGTGCCCCGAGCTTTAACGTCCCACCCGCTGATTACCACGCACGGGATCGAATCCGCAAAATAATGAACCGTAGACTACGGTATGTTTCAAATGAAAAAGGGAAGGCCCTAAGCTTTCGGCTTAAGGTGCCTCCCTTAATTGTTGTTCACTCTTGTTTACTTGCTCTCTGTCGGTGCATCCTCGATAACTCGCAACACGACTTTGAAGCCGAAATTCTTACGCACGACGGCGCGGAATGGCTTGAGGGCGTCGTTCCAGGCGGAATCGAATTGCGGCGCCGGATCGAAATCGGCGACAGCAAAGTTATTGCAACACACACCCTTGGTTTGGCTTGCACTAATGTTGAAGGTGCCTTTGAGGTTATAGCATCCCGCAGCGGCAGCAATCTCGACAGGCCCTTCGCGATTGTTGATCGAGAGCATGTTGCCGCATCCGCCAACACCTGCGGGCTTCACATTGATTCCGAGAATTGTACTTTCGCCGGATACCAAAATTGCCGTCGCACATGACTGTTCCGCAGAGCCATTTCCTTTATGGGAGACTTGAAGCGTGCCGGTGACACGGCCGACCATCCCTAATCGCGGCGGCCTGACGCCCTGCCGCGTTGGAATGATTTCGATGTCTTGGTCCAGCTCGAATTGCATGGAGGCATGGCTGTCTTTGCACTGCGAGCCGGCGATTACGCCTCCGGTCATCGAAATGACAAGCGTGTTCGGTTCGGGTTGTTCAACGGTAATCGTCCCGCCAGCCGTCTGAGCGTCCTTGCCCTTGATCGGCGCCACCTCGGCGGACCGGGAACGCATGACGATTTGGTACGCAGGTCCCGCAGGCTGCTGGGCTGCGAGGGTGAGTGTCGAAGTCAGCAGCGCGACGACACCTGTCAGAAACGAAAGACGACGAAGTAACATGAGTCAGTCCCCTCCGTGGAACCAATCGTTTTCGCAGAAAAATACGTGCCGGTGTTGTGGTGACCGAATCGCGCCCTCTGCTTCGAGGCGCACCCGTTTCCGTGATTCGCAGACCTAGCAAGTCAGCGGATCTTGCGCCTTTTCTCTTCGACCTTCATTCTCCGCTAAGTCGCGTCAATCGTCTAAATCGGCGCTCCTGGGCTCGCTTGCACCCCAATCAACTAAGAACAACCGGAATGGTCAGCGCATTTGCTCACGAAGTGCGCGAAACTGGGACGATATTAACGAGGATTCCGAAAATTCCGACGAGGGCGATTGGACGGCCGGTCTCAAGGACGCCCGTGCCCAGGAGCAGATTCATGCGACGTTATTCCATTTTCCACCATGGTCGGCTGTTCTCCCGGCTTGCGGTTTTGTTACTTGTTGTTTTCTCGGTCCGAAATGGCGCCGATGCACAAACACCGGAATCGAAGGGGAGCTGGGTGTCAAGCGGCACGAAACTGCCCGCCCAAGTTCCTGCAGAGTCAAAAGTCGCCGCCAGCCCAACGGGTACAGCACCCGTCGTTCCAGAGTCAAAAGTTGCCGCCAGCCCAACAAGTACATCAATTGTTTTCCCCGAGGGCGCACTCCCTGATACGCCTGTGATTCCTCCGAGCACCATTCAAGACACGGAACCCGTGTCGGAAGCCCCAGCGCCCCAGGCCGGACTTTATGCACCGGTGAGCAAAGCTGAGGCAAATTACTTTCGGCCGGGCGTCGGCATCCGGCCGATTGCAGACTACGCACCGCCGGGGTTTATCGCCCGAGACCCGCAACCGGGTATAGGCGCGGCTCTATATCGTCCCTTGCCTGCGCCCACCCCCGACCAGATTCCGACTGAACTGGAAATGGAGAAGTTCGTCACCCGTGGACTGTTTCCGCGGACGTACCTCATCCCCGGGACTAACACGTCGTTTCGATGGTACGGTTTCGTGCGTGCCGATGGCATTTTCGATTTCAATCCCATCGCCAGCACCGATGACTTTGTAACCTCGAGTATTCCAGTACCGCAAGGCCGCGGTCAAAACCTTTCGATAAACCCGCGCTACTCGCGCTTGGGTTGGGACACGTACACCCCGACGGACATATGTGATTGGACGGTCTACACGCGTATCGAAGTTGACTTCTTCAACGGCAACCGGTCCGGTGCGTTTGGTTCTTTCCCGTTACGACTGCGGTACGCCTACGCCGACTTCGGACCATTCCGTATCGGTCAGGCCCCCTCCGTTTTCATGGACTATGATGTGTTTCCAAACGTCCTCGACTACGAAGGACCGCCGGGAATGGTGCTTATGCGGCAACCGATCGCCCGAGTTACGCTTCCGGTGTACGACAACTGCCATGTCGCGTTCGCTCTGGAGCAACCGTACTCGGACATCCTTTGGGAGGAAGAAGACGGGTTTGTTGTTAACCCGGGGAGCGGGATCGTCACAACGGCAGGAGCGCCGAGAAATGTGCAAGACATCCCGGATTTGACCGGCCACTTTCGCTACGACTCGCCGTTTGGGCATTTTCAGCTTGCAGGTGTCATACGCAAACTGACATTTCAGCCGGCCGAAGGTGACGACCTGAATCGGCTCGGAAGCGGTGTGAACGTCACCGGATCATTTCGCCCGTGGGCTTGGCTGGCACAAAGTAACCCGCAGCGGAAAGACAGCCCTTGCCCATATGAACGCAGCCGTTTCTTAGGCCAATACGCCGTGGGCCGTGGCATTGATCGTTACATCCAGGATGTGAATGGCTTTGGATTGGATGCTGTCTTTATTGAAGACGGCGCCGGGTTCCGGGCCTTATCATCGTCGGGTTGGTTTGGCTGCTATGAGCACTGGTGGACCAACAAATGGATATCCAACTTTTGCTACGGAGAGACTTTCACCTCATTGCCCGACGCCCTCCCCGGAGATACCTACCACGGGGCAAGGTACGCCGCCGTGAACTTGATTTGGCTACCCACCAGTAGGATGGGTGTGGGTATTGAATACCTCTGGGGCGAACGCGAAAACCGGGATGGCCAAAGTGGTTTCGCCCGCCGCATTCAGACGGCCTTCCAATTCAGCTTCTAGAACTCCGACGCCAGTTACAGGCGCCGCCGCTACCGCCCGCAAAGTGTATGGAACGGTCATGATGGTATCGTGACTGAATTGTTCAGCGGCCGTCACTTAATCATGTTTTGCAGATCCGTCATTGCCCGTTGACTCACTTTCAGGAGACCCTCTCGTGGACCATCGAGATCGGCCACGAGCGACATGACGGCCGCGAAGGTCAAGGCCAATCCGATACTGGCAAGCGTTCGCGTTGAATTTGTGAGTCCACCGAAATACCCAACGCCCGCCATTGTCAGGATGGTGATGAGATAGAGCGTAAGCCACAGCACGTCCGGAATACGATTCTGCAATGACACCAGGATTCGTTTCGCGTGAAGGTCGATCGTTTCGTTGAGCGACTGAATGAAGAGTCCGACCACGATGGAGTCCGGATGCTGCTTTCCAACAGCCTCGGCGTCATTCCAGAGCTCGCGGTGCAGCGCATCGGAGCGGGATAACACTTGTTCGATGTCTCCCGTTCGGGCTGCCTCCAAACGTGCGTCGACGTATTCTCCCAAGAGCTTGCGAATTCGTGCGCCGCGACCATCCGGCAGCAGGCCCGCACGCAAATAGGTCGTTCCAATGGCGTTGGCTTCCTCGACAACAATTTGTCGACGGGCATCGAAGTCGCGATGCGGCCAACCCGAACGTGAATGCCAGAAGGAATCCCAATAAGGCTAACGTCGCCGCCGCAATGGCGCCGACCGGCGCCTCTTTTTCCTCACCGGAACGCTGACGGCGATACCGCCCAATCCGGTAGCCCGCTTCAATTGAAAGAAGAACGAGTACGGCAGTGGCCCCGAACAATCCCCAGAAGGGAAGCGCATCGATCAGACTAGAAACCGGCATCAGCCTCCCGATGGAAATTCGACTCGTTGGCAAAACTCAACCATCAACCGCCTCTTACGAGGATTTCCGCACCGCCTCAGCCGTTCGCTGAGATATGGTCCCCACTTCTTCCAGGGCCGACTTGGGTGGCGCGCATCATCTAACCGCTCATGTTCCGGCGTCATGTCGAATCTCCGCTTGTTGTCCGGTCCCAGCGTACGTTTCGGTTGCAAGCATTTCAACGCAAAGGACGAAGAAACCACCTCTCACGCCGTTCATGAGCCTGCATAATGCGTCATGAAACAGAAATCCAGCACAACCGTTCGAGTCATTGATAAGTACATGCTCGGGTTGCCCTTTTAGTAATCGGGTCAGGCTCTGTTGCATCGACCGCCTGACGTCCGATTCGGCCCTCAGGCAATAGGCGGCGCCGTGGGAAGCCTCGTGCTCTCGGCGCGGATTGCCGCACCTGGCCATGTCTCCCGCAGCCCCACGCCGAGCCGACCGAGCGTGTCGAGCGCGGTAGAGACTGGCATGTCCAACACTTGTACACGGTCCGCGGCAACGATGTGCAGCGTACCAACCAGGGCTCTTGGAACACCGGGAACGAAGACGACGTGGCGGCCATCACCGAGTGTTTCCATCAGGAAAGCGAGTTGCCATGTCGCCTCGAACCGAACCGCGACGGATCTGACCGGATTTTTGCCTTCGATACCGATGAGATTGGAGCCTACGTTCTTCATCAGCGCGTAGCCCGGAATAGAGAGGGCGAGCCGCTCCGCGCGATCACCCAAACCACGGACAACCGCTGTTTCCGCAAGCAGCCCCGCGAGAAAGGATGCTGCCAATAATGTGAAAATGGCCGCCAGAACGATTAGAGAGACGCCGCCCACCGACTTATCGGGCAGCCACGCGAACACAGGCCTTATCGCGTCAAGCGCCATCTGCACACCCCAGATGACGATGGCCACAAGCGCGATCAACGGCAGCAAGACGAGAACCCCACCCAGAATCGTCGACCTCAGGAATCGATAAAGCCCTCGCATGTCAGCCCCCATTTAATCGGGATATGTCCACCGCCATTCATAGGTGAAACCCGGCTTCGCGCCAACGATTTCGCAAAGAAGAATTAGGAGCCGGTGAAGCAAGCGAGATATTTCAGGTTTACGGGGCAAGCACGGCGCTGGCGGGTTGGAAAGTGCTATCACCCTTGCCCAGGAACAGACCTACGTTGTTGCTACCTAAACTTACCGCCGCGAAATCGCGGAAACTCCATCGTTAATGGGCGCATCGGACTCCATTCAAGGCTCACTCAATGGCTTCGTCCAGGATAGAATGTCCTAAAAAACCATCTTCGAGCCTGGACGAAGAAGAAAGGAGCGAGCGAACCATGAGCCGCCTCAGCCGCAGAATGGCACCCCTTCTTTGCGTCGTTGTTCTTTGGGCCGGCGTTTCGGCCGCCCAAGAGGCCGCCGCGCCGCCGATGGCCTTTGCGCCAGCAACGCCGGAGAGCCAAGGTCTCTCCTCCGCGGAGCTGAAAGAACTGGCCGGTGTGGTTGCCGGTTTCGTGAAGGAGGAAAAGATTCTCGGGGCCGAGTTGCTCGTTATCAAGAACCGCCGGGCCGTGCTCCACGAGACGTTCGGCTTCCGCGACGTGGAGCAGAAGCTGCCCTTTCAGCGCGACACGATCTGTTGCGTTCGTTCTATGACTAAGCCCCTCGTGGGCGTCGCCGCTCAGATGCTCATCGAGGAGGGAAAGCTGAACCTGGAAGACACCATTGCGAAGCATCTGCCCGCTTTTGACAACGACAAGTCACGCGGAATCACCTTGCCACAAGTTCTCAGCCATACCAGCGGCCTGCCGCTCTCCTCACTGCTGAAGGTGAACTACCGGACGCTCAAGGGCGTGTGCGACGTGGCTGACCTCACCGGCAAGAACGGCCCGCAGTTCCCGCCCGGCTCACGCTTCAACTACAGCGACGACGGGACGGACACGGTGGGCGCCGTCGTCGCTGAAGTCAGCGGCCAGCCCCTTGAGGAGTTCATTCAAAAGCGCCTGCTCGATCCGCTTGGCATGACGGACTCCGCGCCGCTGGTGAAGCCGGACGATCCGCGGCTGGACCGCTTCGCCAGCGCTTACTCCGGGGCGGCGGGACACTGGACGAAGATCTCCGAGCCGGGGAAGGTGGCGCTCTTTCCCTACTTCCTTGCGTCGCAGAGCCTTTACTCCACGCCGCGCGATTACGCGAAGTTCCTGGCCTTGTTCCTGGATCAGGGGAAGGCGAACGGCAAGACTCTTTTGAACGAAGCGGTGCTTCGGCGCGTCCTCACGCCGGCGCCTAAGGCGGAACGCTTCGTGCCCACTGGCTTCGAAAGCTATCGGCTCCACTACGGCCAGCTCATGATGCTCTACCTAGACGGCTCGGGAAAGCTAGCCGCCTTCGGTCACGGCGGCTCGGACGGCACCCATGCCTACGCCTGGCCGGATCGCGACCTCATGGTCCTCTACTTCACGCAGTCGCGCGGAAACCTCACCTACATCGACTTCGAGGAAGCCCTGGAGCGGATGCTGCTGAAGCCAGCAGGGGCGGCGCCGAAGCCGACCGTCACGGCGGAGTCGGTCGCGCCTTTCACGGGCTTTTATTGGGACGAAGCCGGCAATCGACCCTTCGTCATTCGCTTTCGGGAGAAACGGCTCGCCATCGAGTTTCCTTGGGAGAGTCTGCATGAGCTGAAACCGGAGCCGGACGGCCGCTGGTCGTTCCGCCTGCGGCCGACCACGTTCCTACAGTTCCAGCGCGATGAAGCCGGCAACGTGGTCGGTGTTCGGCTTGAGCGGGCCAACCGGCCGCCGCAGACATTCGCGCGCTTGGAGAGGGGAAATGAATTGCCGAGCGCCGAGACGCTCATGAAGCTGCGCCGCGACAAGTTGAAGGCAGACCAGTTCACCGCTCTAGGCACGCTGCGTTTGCAGGGCACGATGACGATCGGGGCGGGGAAAAGCTCATTCACAATGCTGACTCAGGGCTGGAACCGCTATCGTTCCGAACTCACAATCAATGGCGTGACGGAGCGGACCCTCATGGATGGCGAGAAGGTATGGCTCGCCAGCCGAGGCCAGCCGGGGAAGGAAGCGGCAGGCATCGTGGCCGAGCAGGCCCGGCTCGACCACCCGGCTTTTTTCCTCGCTGACTGGAGCAGCCTCTTCAAGGAGGTCCACGTTCTCAAACGGATCGAGTTGGACGGCAAACCAGTCTTCGTGGTCTGGTGTGTGCCGGCGGTAGCACATCCGCGGAACTTCTACGTGCACGCAGAATCAGGACGGCTCTTAGCTTCCGAATATGTCGAACAGGTTCCCGGCATCGGAGCGGTCGGCCAGCGAATTACCTACGAAAACTACCGGGAGGTGGGTGGCATTTCTTGGCCGCACCGCACCACGCATTGATACGCCTCGGCTCTGCTGGGCAGCATCGTGATGGATTACGAGATGATCGAGACAGGCGTGGCGGCACCGGCGGAAGCGTTCAGTCCCTTGGCACCGTGACGGCGGTGCGGCGAGGCCGAAATCCATCACGCTCACGCAGGTCGTCGGCATCTTTCGCATCGCGGAAGGGATTCTGGCATTCGTGGCCGCCATTCTTGGCGAGACATCACTTGATCGCAATGCCGAGCCGTCGGCCACTTGGCCGACGGCTCGCTCCATTTCAACGGGTGCGTCGACCCATCGACACGCATGGATGCTCAGGCCCATCTTCATAATGGACCGATAGAATCACCATAGTATTTCCGGCCAAAGATGATCCCTCGTTAACTAGACCGCTTGACCTTGAAGAAGGGGATCGCGCACCGAACATTTGCGGCGTCGCAACCGCCACTTGCCTTTCTCTTGACCCGAAGGCGGAATATGGAGTTCATTCAGACGTTGCTTGAACAACAGCCGCTGCTGGCGCTCTTTCTCACGATCGCGATTGGCTACGTCGTGGGCGAGATCAACATTAAGGGATTCTCCCTGGGCGTGGGGGCGGTCCTTTTTGTCGCTCTGGGCATGGGTTGGTTGGCGCCAAAATCGGCGCCGGTGGCGATGCTCGGCAACTTCGGCCTTGCTCTCTTCCTCTACACGGTTGGCATTCAATATGGCAAACAGTTCTTCGTCGGCTTGACGAGTGTTTATGGGCTGAAAGCCAACCTCGTCGCGCTGATCGGTGTGCTGGTTTCGGGCATCATCAGCCTGTTGTTCATAAAGATGGCGGATCTAAAGATCGGATACGCGCTGGGTCTGTTCGCTGGCTCGGGTACCTCCACGCCGACGCTGCAGGCGGCCATCGCAGCACTCGGCAACGACGACCCCGCGGTGGGTTATTCGGTTTCCTACCCGCTTGGAGTCGCCGGGCCCATCCTGTTCCTCTATCTCACGTTCGCCATCCTGAAGCCCCGAATCGACGTGCCAACCGGCTCGGGGATGGAACTGCTTGAAGTCTCCTTGCAGCGCCCGGAGTATTTCGGCAAGCGGCTGAACGAGTTGATGTCCGCGCTACCCACGGAAGTGCAGATCGTGGCGCTGCGCCGCGCCGACCACAACCAGCCGGCGTCACCCGATTCCGTCCTGGCCGCAAACGATGTGTTGCTCGTCGTCGCACCGACACAGGCAATCCTCGACGAAGTGCGCCAAAGCCTCGGCACGGCGGCGCCCGGCCGCCTTACCCAGGATCGGCGGGACCTCGACTATCTGCGAGTTTTCGCGTCGCGGCCGACCGTGGTGGGGCGGATGCTTGGCGACCTGGCCCTTCCGGACACGAAGGCTACGGTTGTCGTCCACGTTCGCCGCGGTGACGTCGATATCCTGGCCCGGCCGGACCTCGTGCTCGAGTTCGGCGATCGCGTCGGCGTACTCGCTAACCGCGCGGACTTCCCGGCACTGCGCAAGTTCTTCGGTGACTCGATCAAGGGCACCGCTGAGTTCAGCTATATCTCCATCGGCCTGGGGATGGCCCTCGGCTTTCTGCTCGGCGCGATTCGTATCCCGTTGCCCGGCGTGGGTACGATCAGCCTGGGGCTGTCGGGCGTGTTGGTCGTGGCACTGATCCTCGGCAGCCGACGCCGCACCGCCGGCCTGAACTGGATCCTTCCAACCTCCGCCAACCTCGTGTTGCGTAACCTTGGGCTCACGGTGTTTCTCGCCCAGGTCGGCATGGCCTCCGGTCCCAAGTTCGCCGCGACGGTTTCAGAAACCGGCCTCCTGATGGTCGGACTGGGAGCGATCGTCTTGATCGGCCTTGCCCTGCCGATCCTGTTACTTGGGCTGTTCGCGTTTCGGATGCCATTCGACGAAGTGGCGGGGATCGTTTCGGGCGCCTGCAGCAATCCCGCAATCCTGGCTTACTCGAGCAAGCTGGCCCCGAACGACAAGCCGGACGTCGGTTTCGCCATGATCATGCCCGGTATGACCATCGTAAAGATTCTCTTCGTCAGCATCGTCCCAGCCTTCTTGTAGGCTGGCAGTGTCTCGTCTCACACTGCTTGCAATCCCCTTCAACTAAGCGGATGACGACGTTCGCATTCAGGTAGATCAGCGGTCACCCCACTCGTCGCGGTCGGCGCGGACCTGAGCCAGGATGTCGTCACCGCTCCGCAGGAGGGGCGCGGCCCCGAAGGCCTCGGCGACCGACCCGCCTGACGTGGGAACGGCCGGGGTGATGACAAGTTCCGCCGCCCCCTCGGCGTCGGGCAGCGGGCCGTCTGGGATGAAAGTCCGGTCGGTGTACCGGCCACGGATGATCAGCGTCCGGGTCATGGCGTCTCCTCGTAGGGCGATGCCGACATGATACCGGAGCCGGCCGCACGCCGGAAGCCCTCCGCGGCCGACGCAGGGGACCCGCCGGGTCTGCTGCAGCGACTGGTTAGGCGCGGACTTCGACAGCGCCTCCGGCTTGGATGCTGCTCAGCGCGGCCTCAAGCTTGGGGACAAGCGGCACCAGATCGGCCAACCGGTTGCTCGGGGCAACCATCACCACAACCGCAACCTCGGATGCTGCCAGGTTCTGTTGATGGCGAAGGTTTTGGTCCACGGTAAGCAACACCTCGAAACCCGCTCCGGCCACCAGGGCGAGCAGTTCGCCGTTTTTCTTTCCGGCCCAGCCCATCTCCTGGATTGTGCTAACGTCATGACCCGTCAACTCCCGACGAAGCGGCCGGGGAACACATTCGTCAAGCAGAATGCGCATGGGCCACCAGCAGTTCGTTTGCCTGTCCCAGGACCGCGACCGCCTTCTCACGCGAGACGGTCGGGAAGTGGTCCAGGAACTCCTCTAATGTGTCGCCCGCAGCTAGGTAATCGAGTAGGGTGCGGACCGGCACCCGCGTGCCGACGAATACCGGCGTGCCGCCGAGGATTTCAGGGTCGCTGTGAACAACGGAATAAACTGTGGTCATGATCGCACCTCGTGCCGCGATTGTACCAGCGAACCGCGCTGCCGCCAAACCAGTGATCACGTGGGAGGCCGTCATGTCCGGGTGACGACGGTGTACACGACCGACAGCGAGGAGGCCCAATTCTTCTCACACTGCTTGCAATCCTTCAGATCGAAACACTCCACATGCCCACTCCACCAGTTCCGGCGAGGGAGGCTTGAAATCGCCAAGCGTATAGTTGAGTCCGAGCTTCTCCCACTTAAACCTTCCCATCTGATGGAAGGGCAGGATGTCTACTCGTTCAACGTTCCCAAGGCTTGCAGCGAATTTGGCGATCGAGGCAACATCCTTCTGATCATCGGTTAGGCCCGGCACCAACACAAAGCGCACCCAAATCGGTTTCTTGCGACCGCCAAGCGGCGCGCGAAGTCGAGTGTCGGGCCGATGTCCTTTCCGGTGAGATGCCGGTGGCGCTCCGGATCCCAGGTCTTGATACCCAACAATACCAGGTCGATCTGATCCAACTCTTCGTCGCTGAGGCGATCACTTAAGTAACCGTTGGTCTCGATTGCGGTATGGATCCCCATTGCCTTGGCCGCAGTGAGCAGCCTTACGGCAAACCGGTCCTGCATTAGTGGTTCGCCACCGCTCAACGTGAATCCACCGGACATTACCTTGAGCCCGCGACGATACTTGCGGAGCTCTTCGACGGCGCGCTCCAACGGCACGGCCATGCCATTGTTCATGTACCACGTATCCGGGTTGTGGCAATACAGGCAGCGCCACTGGCAGCCAGCCGTCCAGGCCACCACGCGCACGCCCGGCCCGTCTACAGCCGAGCCGGTCGTGAATGAATGCAAAAAGCCGACATCTCCGCTGTCGAGGGATTTCTTGACAAACGATTCCTGCACGCCACTGCTCTGGTGGAGGCGAAGTTCAAACGGACTCTTCGCCTCTAGCGAAGCTTCGGGACTCATGGCCATTAGCCCCCGTGGAACGTGCGGTTTACCACGTCCATCTGCTGTTCGCGCGTCAACCGAACAAAGTTCACCGCGTAGCCCGATACTCGGATCGTCAAGGACGGATATTTCTCCGGATGTTCCATCGCATCCAGCAGCATCTCGCGATTCAACACGTTCACGTTCATGTGGAAGCCAGTGGAGCCGAAGAAGGCATCGAGCACGCCGCGCAGATTCCCGATCCGGTCCTGCGGTGACCGTCCCAGCCCTTCGGGGACCAGCGTGGTCGTCAAGGAGATCCCGTCGGCCGCGTCACGATACGGGATTTTCGCCACGGACGCTGCCGAGGCGTGAATGCCGTGCGAGTCCCGCCCATGCATGGGATTGGCGCCGGGAGCGAATGGCTCTCCGTGACGCCGGCCATCGGGCGTGTTGCCGGTACCTTTGCCGTACACCACGTTGGATGTGATGGTCAGAACGGACTGAGTGTGAAGTGCGTGGCGATAGGTTGGGTATTTCCGGAGTTTATTCATGAACGTGCTAACCACCCAGGACGCGAGGTGGTCCACTCGGTTGTCGTTGTTGCCGAATTGCGGAAAGGCGCCTTCCACCTTGTAATCCGTGATCAGGCCGGTGTCATCGCGGACAACGCTGACCTTCGCATGGCGCATTGCCGAGAGGCTGTCGGCCACCACCGACATGCCGGCGATGCCAAATGCCATGGTGCGCACCGGAGCGTAGTCATGCAGCGCCATCTCGATTCGCTCGTACGCGTACTTGTCGTGCATGAAATGTATGACGTTCATGGCATTGACGTAAACGCGCGCGAGCCAGTCCATCATCCTTTCGAATTTGTCCAGCACGTCATCGAAATCGAGATACTCGCCCATGACCGCACCATTCGTCGCTCCCACTTGTTTGCCGGTAAGTTCATCTCGTCCGCCGTTGATGGCGTAGAGAAGACACTTGGCGAGGTTGGCGCGAGCCCCGAAGAACTGCATTTGCTTGCCCAACAGCATCGGCGAGACACAACAGGCGACGGCGCCGTCGTCGCCCCACGTGCGGCGCATGATCTCGTCGCTCTCAAATTGAATCGAACTGGTGTCGATGGCTACCTTCGCCGCGAAACTGCGAAAGTCGTCCGGCAGTTCGGGTGAATACCAGATGGTCAGATTGGGTTCCGGCGCAGGACCGAGGTTGTAGAGAGTTTGGAGAAAACGAAAACTCGTTTTGGTCACCAGCGGCCGGCCGTCATCCCCCATCCCGCCAATAGACTCGGTGACCCACGTGGGATCACCCGCAAACAGCTCGTCGTACTCGGGCGTGCGCAGGAAGCGGACGATACGGAGCTTGATGACGAAATCGTCGACGATCTCTTGTGCCTGCTCCTCTGTTAAAGTGCCCGCCGCTATGTCGCGCTGCACGTAGATGTCCAGGAACGTGGACGTCCGTCCCAGCGACATGGCGGCGCCATTTTGTTCCTTGACGGCAGCTAGATACGCGAAGTAGAGCCACTGAACCGCTTCGCGCGCGGTGCGGGCCGGGCCGGATATGTCGAATCCGTAGCTCTTGGCCATCTGCTGTAGCTCTTTGAGCGCACGAATCTGTTCGCTGAGTTCCTCGCGATCGCGGATGATCTCCTCGGTTGACATCGCCGAATCAAGACTGTCCTTCTCTTCTTCCTTTCGTTCGATCAAGCGTGCTACGCCATAAAGAGGCACGCGCCGGTAATCCCCGATGATGCGTCCACGTCCGTAAGCGTCGGGAAGGCCGGTAAGAACATGCGAGCTCCGACAGGCCCTCACCTCGGCGGTATAGGCATCGAAAACGCCTTCATTGTGGGTCTTCCGATACTTGGTGAATGTCTCGACGACGTGCGGATCGGGCTCGTGGCCGTAGGTCTTGAGAGAACTGAGTACCATGCGCAAGCCGCCATTGGGCATAATGGCCCGCTTGAGCGGCGCGTCAGTTTGCAGGCCGACGATGATCTCATTTTCGCGATCGATGTAACCAGGGGGATGGGCGGTGATCGAACTGGGAATCGGAGAAATGTCGAGCACGCCTTTCTTGCGTTCTTCAACGAACAAGTCGTTCAGGCGTTTCCAGATCTTGTTGGTACGATCGGTCGCGGGTGCGAGAAAAGTCCCGTCCCCGTCGTAAGGCTCGAAGTGCTGCTGGATGAAGTCGCGGACGTTGATCTCTTTTTGCCAGAGACCGGGCTTGAAACCTTCCCATGAGGCCGTCGTTTTCCGACCGGTAGCGACAACCATGATGCGCCTCCCTACTGCTTATTCGGCCGAGGTTCGATTCACTTCAATGCCAACAAGGACGCCGTGTGCCGGGCGATCATCAACTCTTCGTTGGTGGGAATCACCCAGACGGAAACCTTACTTTGCGGCGTCGAAATCTGTACACTCTTGGCCGCATTTGCCTTGTCATCGAGTTCAACACCCAACCACGCGGACGCCGCGCTGATCCGCCGGCGGATCTCGGCAGAGTTCTCGCCAATGCCGGCAGTAAACACCAGCGCATCGACGCCGCCGAGTACTGCTGCGAGAGCGCCAATCTCCTTGGCCGCGCGGTAGATAAAGTAATCCACCGCCAGACGCGCCTCGGGCTCGGTGCGTTCGAGAAGATCTCGCATGTCGTTGCTGATGCCGGAAATGCCCAGCAATCCTGACTTCTTGTAGAGGATGTCCTCCACCTGCTTGACAGAGAGATCGAGATTCTGAAAAAGAAACAGCACAACGCCAGGATCGAGTGCCCCAGGCCGTGTGCCCATGCACAGACCATCCAGCGCCGTGAAGCCCATGGTCGAGTCGACACTCTTGCGCTTCTTGAGAGCGCAGAGACTGGCGCCGCTTCCCAGATGCGCGACGATCACTCGGCCGTTGGCGATCTCCGGCGCCACTTGAGGCAGGGTCGACGCCACGTATTCGTAGGAAATGCCATGAAAACCGTAGCGTTCGACACCGGACTGGCGAATCTCGCGGGGTAAGGGCACCAATGAGGCGACCGCTTCGTGACCGCGATGAAAGCCCGTGTCGAAGCAGGCCACTTGCGGCACGTCGGGCATGCGCTCAATGATCGTCGCGATGGGGGCGAGGTTGTGCGGCTGATGAAGCGGCGCCAGCGGCGTTAGTGCCGTAAGCTCGGCCAGGATTTCCGGAGTCACCACGGTCGGGCCGCTGAAACGCGGGCCGCCATGCACCACACGGTGGCCAACACCGACGATGCGCCGGCCTTGGAGATTCGAACGAAGCCAGCCACTGAGAACGTCGACAGCGGCTTGCCCATCGCGTACGGAAGGAGCCAATTTTTCATCGACCAGCTTCTCGCCCTTGGCGTTCTTGGCGGATAGCCGCGGGGATGTTCCAATGCCTTCGATCTGGCCCCGTGCTCCCACCTGCCAGTCGGCTCCGCGCGGTCGCTCGAACACGCAAAACTTTAGGCTCGATGAACCGGCATTCAAGACAAGGGCGGCATCCATGGTAATCCCCTACGAGGTTGCCCGCCGCGCGTGCGCCACCAGATTGGCAACCCCGCAACTGGCGATCCGCGATCGTACGCTGTCGGCGCGGCTGGTGAGAATCACCGGAACCCTCGTGCCCAGGACGAGGCCGGCGCTGTCGGCATTCGCCAGGAAGCTGAGTTGCTTTGCGAGAATGTTGCCGGCTTCGAGGTCCGGCGCAATCAGAATGTCGGGATCACCGGCGACCTCCGAATCAATCCCCTTAGTCCTGGCCGCCTCCCTGCTGATGGCATTGTCAAAGGCCAGTGGGCCATCGAGAATCCCACCTTTGATTTGGCCACGATCCGCCATCTTGCACAGGGCAGCGGCGTCGATGGTAGCCGGCATCTTTGAAGTCACGGTTTCGACTGCCGCGAGAATAGCGACTTTGGGTTTCTTCACACCCAGTGAGATAGCCAGATCGATTGCGTTTTGGCAGATGTCTACTTTGTCTTCCAGTGTCGGAGCGATGTTGATGGCGCCATCCGTGACGATCAGCACTTTGTGATACGTCGGCACGTCCATTATGAAGGCGTGACTGATGCGACGTCCCGTGCGCAGCCCCTTTTCGCGGGAAACGACCGCCGCGAGCAGTTCGTCGGTATGCAGGCTGCCCTTCATCAGCACTTCGGCGCGGCCCTCGCGGACGAGCGCTACTGCTTTCTCGGCCGCGTCGTGGCTGTGGGGCGCATCGACGATTTCCAGGCCGGCGAGATTGACGCCAGCCGCCTTGGCGATCTCCGCAATCTTGCCAGCCGGCCCAACCAGGATCGGAAGGATCAGTTTTTTTTGCCAGGCCTCGACAGCCCCAGCTAACGCGGACGCCTCGCACGGATGTGCCACAGCGGTGGGGACAGGCGCCAGACCCTGGCATCGTTCCAGTAGCAGCTCGTACTTGCCTGTGCCGGTTGCCGTTGCTTGTTTCATTTAGAAACCTCGGCCGTCGATTGCTCGTTTTCCATTAGACGGTTGAACCCATTCTACGTGCCAAGAACGGCCCAGCGGAGCGCGAAGAGGCCGGCGCCGATTAGAAAAAAGTGTTGCGCGCGGCCGGACAAGTAATACGGACTAAATCGGCGCCGATTCAGGGCCACTCAGCAGAAATGAGGCCGCCTCAGAAAGCGTAAGTTGTAATGTAAGCGAGGGCGACGGGACTCGAACCCGCTACCACCGGATCGACGGTCGCGGGTATTGCCCTTTTCTAACAAATTACAGGGATTTCTAAGGGTTTGCAACGCTATCTCTGCCAGTGGCAGAGTTCCCCTTTCTCCCGTTCTTCACGGGTGCCGGGCAGTTGTGACCAAAGGACTCGCGGTCCGATGGCGCTGGCGTTCGCTCCCTGTCGCGGTTCGGAACGCGCTATGTGGCATCTCGCTTTTTGGCGTACCCCGGTGCGGTTCGGTAAGGTTGGCGATCACACCGAAGCAGGCAACACCGAGAAGCAAATTGCATCCGGCGTGTCGGCCCCGCGACGCGCACACGCGCTCCGCTCAAACCCCAGGTGAGCCCTTAGCCATTTTCGGGACGACAAGACGGCAATTGAACTTTTCCTAACCGGCATCTGGTGATGGGAAGCCGGGTTGCGGCGGAAGCTTGAAAACGGCAAGTCAGGATAAGGTAAGCAGTTACCCCTACGTTTTCCCGGGGAAATCTGCGCCCCGCGGGCGGCCGGCCGAAAGCCTGGACGTAAGTTGGAGGTAGTTTCCTGCTGCTCGCTAGCGTAGAATCTGGTTTAGAGCGCATTAACTTTAGGTTTGCACATATTCGCAAAGCAAATCATAGCTCGCCCTCCCTTACGATCGCTGCGCTCCTTTGCCCCGCACACCTTGGGTTAATGCGCTCTAATTTCCAGCGAATTCGAAATTCGTATATTGACGCCTATCTATATAGACGATATTCTATGTAGATGAACCGACTGGACCAAGCATTTGCCGCTCTTGCCGACCCCACTCGACGTGGAATCGTGGTGCATCTGGCTCGCGGCGAGGCATCCGTATCCGACTTGGTCGGCCTCTTCTCGTTGACGCAACCTACGATCTCGTCGCACCTGAAGGTGTTGGAATCGGCGGGGCTGATTTCGCGTAGTCGAGTGGCCCAGTTGCGGCCCTGCAAGCTGGAGACGGAGCAATTGAAGGCGGTCACGGATTGGTTGGAGCAAGTGCAAGAGATTTGGGAAGGCAACTACAAGCGACTCGACGCGTTACTCGCCGAGTTGAAGCAAGCACAGAAAGAGGAGCGAAAGAAATGAAACCTGCTGAAGTGAGCACGCCGTCAGATCGAGAAGTGCTGGTGAAACGGAGCTTTGATGCGCCGGTCAATCTGGTGTGGCAGGCGTATACGGATCCCGCGTTGATGCGTCGTTGGCTAACGGCCATGCCCGGATGGTCGATGCCGGTGTGCGAGATGGCGACTCATGTGGGTGGGAAGTATCGCTGGCGCTGGCGAGATAACGAGAACGGCCAGGAGTTTGGGTTCACGGGAGAGATGCTGGAGGTCGCGTTGCATTCGAAGATCGTGCATACGCAGATCTACGACCCGGGCGATCTGGGTGGATCGATGGGAGGTGAGCCGTCGATTATCACGGTCACGTTCAACGAGACCAACGGGATCACGAACGTGGCGACCTCGATCAAGTATGCATCGAAGGCGGATCGCGATGCGGCGATGTCGACGGGCATGACGGACGGAATGGAGATGAGCTACAAGCAGCTCGACGGAGTACTGGCGGGTTAGGTCGCGTTGCATTGCTCACGCACCTTCGCTCGCTTTCGACAGAACGGCCAACACTAGACTAGCTCGGCTCGATGATCTGTGTTTTCTAACCATTTCTCCAAAGGAGGAGCATCCATGCGGAAGTTCGTCGCTGCGAGCCTCGTCCTCGTGATCGCGGTTGCCGTCGCGGCTGCCGATGAGTTTGTGGGGTTCGTCACCAAGTTCGAAGACGGCAAGATGAGCGTCAAGAAGTCCAAGGGTACCGAGCCGCCCGAAGAAGTCACCCTGAAGGTCGCCGACAACGTCAAGATCGTCAGAGGCAAGGTCAACAAGGACACGATGAAGATCGAGGCCGGCGAAGCCTTCGAAGGCGGCAAAGACGCCCTGGCCAAGCAGGTCAAGGAAACCGCCGAGAGAGTCAAGAAGTACATCGAAGAAGGCAAGAAAGGTTTCGGCCTCGGCGTCTTCGCCAGCATCGTCACCGAAGGCGACAAGGTCACCGAAATCCGGGTCACCGGCGGAGGCAAGAAGAAGCAAGATAAGTAACGACCACCCTTCGCACTCAACAATGGACTAATGGACCCGGGCGACCTGGGTGGATCGATGGGAGGTGAACCATACATCGTCACCGTCATATTCAATGACGGCAACGGAGTGACAAACGTGGCGACCTCGATCAAGTATCGCTTCGAAGGCGGACCGCGATGCGGCGATGTCGACCGGTATGACGGATGGAATGGAAATGAGTTACCAGCGGCTCGATGAGGTGCTGGCTGAAGGCCGGGCCTAACAAGCGGTTCAACCCGACGTGTGTGGCGTTCGGGTCTGGTCTGTAAAGCACGCAACTCGCGCCGCACAACGCGGGTTAACCTGGGCGTTATCCAGTTGAAAACACGAGATTCAGTTACCGCTATAGGAGCAGATATGGCTCACTACATCGACGGATTCGTCTTTCCCATTCCGCGCGATCGCCTGAACGAGTACAAGCGTCTTGCCCAGGCGGCTGCAGAGATTTGGAAGGAACATGGCGCACTCCACTACTGGGAATATGTCGGTGACGATTTGAAATTGGAGGGAACGCGCTCGTTCACTGATCTCATAGCAGCAACGGACGAGGAATCCATCGTGTTTGGATGGGTGGTCTTTGATTCTCGTGAGGCACGTGATCTGGCGAACGAGAAGGTCGCGGTTGACTCACGGATGGCGGAGTTGATCGCTTCATCCAACTCAGGTTTTGATGCGAAAAGAATGGCGTACGGTGGGTTTCAGTTGCTCGTTCCCTCGTCTAACGCGAACGCCGGATAACAAACCGTTGCACACGGAGCCGCGGGCCGTGCGGGTTCTGAATTCAAAGCCGTTCGCCGCGGCCCGGTGAACGGTGGCGTTCGGCGGAACGGGAGTTTACACCAAACATGAAGAGAACAGCTTTTCTCCTGACGATGCTCGTGCCGGCTGTCGTGTCGGCGCAGCAAAAGCCAACGACGGGCTACGCGCCGGTCAACGGGCTCAAAATGTACTACGAAGTCCACGGAAACGGCGATCCTGTGGTGTTGCTCCACGGCTCGTTCATGACCATTACCAACAACTGGACCGGATGGATCGGCGAACTAGCCAAAACGCGGAAGGTGATCGCCGTCGAGATGCAAGGCCACGGGCGCACGGCTGACATTGATCGCGATTTCAGTTTTGAAAACCTCGCCGACGATGTGGCCGCGCTGCTCGATCACCTCAAGATCCCCAGCGCGGACCTCATCGGTTACAGCATGGGCGGCGGCGTCGCGATGCAGTGTGCGATCCGCCATCCGGAAAAAGTGCGCAAGGTCGTCAGCATCTCGGGCAGGTTCCGCAGTGACGGCTTTGTCAAGGAAGGGCTCGACGCGATCACGAAGCTGACGCCCGAATTGTTCAAAGGCTCGCCCCTCGAAATCGAATACAAGAAACTGAGCCCGACGCCTGACAAGTTCCCGATCTTGTCAATCATCCTCAGCGATAGCTTCGAAACCGTTCGACTTCGGCGCCGACAAGCTCAAGGCCACCAAGGCGCCCATGTTCTTCATCCACGGCGACGCCGACGGCGTGCGGCTCGAACACATCGCGGAAATGTTCCGCCTGAAGGGCGACGAGATTCACGGCGACCTGCGGCCGCGCTCCGCATCGAGATTGGCCATATTGCCCGACACCACCCACGTCACGCTGATGCAGCGCATGCCCGTCATCGTCCCGATGGTGAACGACTTTCTCGACGCCAAGCCGTAAGGCAAAACAGAAAGCCTTTGCGCCTCGGCGCGCAACACTCTTGAACTGACCCGCTACCAGAACTTCCGAGCCCAAGGAGCCATCATGAGCGTGAAGAAAGAATCTTCCGGACGCCGTTCCGTCGACATGGACAGTCGATGCCGCGGTTAAGAAGCAACAGCACGACCCGGTGTTCCGCATTACCGACATCCTGCTCTTTCCCAACCTGCTTTCGGCGAACCTCACCGTGAAAGCCATCACGTATACGGCGGGTTGCCGGTTCGGCGGCGTGCTGTGCGGCGCCGCGCGGCGCTGGCCCTGGCAAGTTTGCCTTGACCACACAGTTTTAGGCTCAGGTAATGTTGCGCGCTGCGGTCCGAAACACCGAAGCTCACGAATTGATTGACGGCCCACCGTCGGTGGATTGAGTTCAGAGTACCGGACCGGAGGTCCGGTACCTCGCGCAATTCCCGACATAATGTGACGGTGGCAAACCGAAAAATAAGGACTTACGATGTGTTTCGACGCCGTTTCTCTGCCACTGTGCAGAAATGAAGTCTTCTCAGAAATGACGTAAGTCGTTGATGTGCAAGCGAGGGCGACGGGACTCGAACCCGCAACCACCGGATCGACAGGCGAAATTGAAATGGATGGAGCTACGAGCGCTAATCTAGTTTCCGCCGCGTACTTACGTCCTCTGTCCTAGTCAAACGGCTACGTCTATCAATTCCATAATCTATCGTGTTTTTTTATCGCTTCCATACGTTTTTCGGACTTTCTCGGACGCAGGGTGTTCACCGACCACCAGTTAATTGTGCTCGGGGGAAGCTTGGTCCTGAATCTGAAGACATCCTGAATCGGGTCAAGCCGCTTTCGAAGTGAAAAAAGGACTTGCGCATACTTTTCATGGTTTAGCCTGCTCAAACCTGCCCCAGACACGCTGGTACGAGTGAAGACCTTCGTTCGATCCGCATTCGTTTCCGACAAGACATTGGCCATTGTAAGCCCTGGGTCTAAAATGGCTTTGTCACCTAGTAACTCATTTCCTCCCAGGACGGCTAGTGTATCGAGCGTCTGCTCGATAGATTAAGCGGCCGGAAAGCTCGCCTCTAAGGTGACGGCGAGAAACCGGGACACACGGCCTGCACAAATGCAGGTGTCGGCATCGCGGGAGGACAACCGTAATTCGCGCCGGCGCGACTTAAGGAGGTCCTCCGATGGATGTCGATCTACGTGTTCTGTACCGCATTTTACGGCTTGTAGCTCTCCGCTTGCTCAACTTGTCGATGCCAGGCTTTATCAGCTACACGGAACTTTCCGAGCAGTACCTGGCGGCGACTGGGGTATGGATTGAACCACACGGTGGATGGGATGACGCGCTTGCCGAGATTGACCGCCGCTGCGTGGGTCTGTTCGGTGAGGGATTCCGCCCGGTGTTATCGGTAATTGTCGTACATCATGGTGGAGACCGGCGTCCCGGTGCCGGATTCTGGAATATCCAAACCGCAGACGGCAGGGAGGTTACACCACCACGTCGCTCCGAGAGAGAGTGGGTGGCGATGTGTAACGCTGTCTACGCGTATCAGTGGCCGGAGGGCCTCGACGATTTGCCCCCGGCGTAGACATATGGCAGCCGGCGTTGGGCACGGGTATCGTTTGGCTGCTTGCCGAATGGTTGCGACATCTAATGAAAAAACAAAGTGATCCGGTGACCATCTGCCAGACAATGAACTCCGCACGCTTGCGCGTCGTCGGTTCAGAACCGTTTTGAGACCATGCTCCAGAGTTCGAAGATTGAAAGAAGATCATGGGGTTTGCGAGATCGATGGCCAGGTCATTGAGGTTTAGCGGGAATAACTAAAGGTGACGATTTCGGTCGTGGCACGGGTTGCAAGCTGGTGCTGATAGATCTTTGCTCCTGTGTCATACGGGCCGGGCAGACGACCGCTTTGTAAAGCGGCCGATAATGTTGCCGCAGTATACGCTGCACAGCATTTCAAACATTGAGTTGTCTTGAAAAGAGGAGGAAAACACGACCACGGAAAACGACGAGCCTGACTTATGACAGAAAGCCGTTTGTTCGAAGCCAGGGCTCAAGTACGCACTCGACGATATCCTGTTGTGCAGACGGCTCCTCTCCGGATAGCTGTCGCTCAAGCGAGGCGCGCTTTAGTGCGCCTGCGACCTGAGGCCTGAGCCGCACAGTAATGGGAATCAAGCCCACTGGATTTACACCTGCTGATTTCACACGTCGTCGTATCCGCGGACGCTCCGTGGATGTGGGCTTGGGTGATTCAAGTTCCGGTTCGACCTCAGCAACAAGGGTCAACTCACGAGGTTCCGGGAACTGCGGCCTCCTTTCTTGGTTGACGAACATCCGCACTTCATCCGGGCTGGTGTTAGGCATGGCGTTCATTCCTGCTGAAAGAGGTCTGCGATCGGTCATCGGCGATGTCCTCCCTGAAAAAGTACTCACGTTGAGCGCCGCTCGTTTACTCGCGCCTGTCCCCTGCTTTTGCGAATCGACGTAACCTTGCTTGCAACTGCTTCCGGAAGAAGCTCGCGAAAAAGAGCGTCTATTTCTTCTGCGGCATCGCGCGCGGCATAGCCCATGTTCCAGACAAACGTTGCCTGCCCTGGTGCATCGGCATAGGCCTGGCGAAGCGTGACCGGAGTGCTTGCAAGTAAGAGGTCAAGTGCTTGTGCTGCATCGCGCATGTCCTTTGTCAGCCGATAGTCTTTTCCGACCATGCTCAGAATTGCTACCGCTGTATAGCGACAACTACTTCTCCCCTGACGACAATTACGAATCCCTGGTTGTCCGTGTGATACGCTAGCGCAAGTTCCATCATGGAAGGAGCTTGCGATGGCGAAGGTCACGGATGTCCATATTCGCCGTCTGTTCCGGCTCTTGGGTCAAGGACAGACGCTGAGCAGGGCCGCCCAGAATTCGGGCGTCGATCAGAAGACGGCACGGAGGTATTGGAACATGAGACGACTCCCGAGTGAGCAAGTCGTACCGCCACGCGAGTGGCGAACCCGGCCGGATCCTTTTGCCGAGGTCTGGCCGGAACTGGCCGCGCTTCTGGAACAGGCGCCGGGCTTGCAGGCCAAGACGCTGTGGGGTTGGTTGGTGCAGAAGTATCCCGCACGTTTTGATGAGACTCAGTTGCGGACGTTGCAACGGCGCGTCAAGGCATGGCGGGCGACCCAAGGCCCCGGGCAAGAAGTGTACTTCAGCCAGGTGCATCATCCTGGTCGGCTGTGTGCCTCGGACTTCACGCACATGAACCGTTTGAACGTCACGATCGGTGGCCAGCGATTCGATCACATGGTGTATCACTTCGTGCTGACCTACTCGAACTGGGAATCAGTGACGCTCTGCTTCTCCGAGAGCTTCGAGAGTTTGAGCGAAGGATTGCAGAATGCCTTAGGAGAATTGGGCGGTGTGCCCGAACGGCATCGCAGCGATCGGTTGAGTAGCGCCGTGAACAACCTCTCGGAGCGGCGCGACTTCACGGCCCGCTACCAGGCGTTGCTGGCGCATTACCAACTGACCGGCGAGAAGATTCAAGCGCGGGCGGCGCACGAGAACGGGGATGCCGAAGCATCGCATCGGCATTTCAAGGAGGCCGTAGAGCAGGCGTTGTTATTGCGCGGCAGCCGTGACTTTGCCAGTCGCGAACAGTACACCGCGTTCCTGGCGGAGGTGTGCCGGCTCCGCAACGCGAACCGCTCCAAGCGCTTGGCCGAGGAGAGCACGGCGTTGCGACCGTTGCCGGCCCGCCGGCTGGAGACGTGCCGACGACTGGGAGTCACGGTGAGCAGCGGCAGCGTGATCCGCGTCCAAAATAACGTCTACTCGGTCAATAGCCGGCTGATCGGCGAACGAGTCGAGGTGCGGATTTACCTGGATCACTTGGAAGTCTGGTACGGCCAGAAGTTGGTGGAGGCGCTGCCGCGCTTGCGTGGCCGGTGCAAACAACACGTCAATTACCGACATGTCATCGACGCTTTGGTGCGGAAGCCAGGCGCCTTGGCGGACTATCGCTATCGGGAAGGTCTGTTCCCGACGAGCCGCTTCCGCATGGCCTACGATCTGTTGCATGAGACCGGCCCCGCGCGGGCGGATCGCGAATACCTGGAGATTCTGCACCTGGCGGCACACGAAAGCGAAGAGGCGGTCGAGGAAGCCTTGCGTGTACTTATGGAACGCGAGCAGCCGATCAGCCGGATGGCAGTGGAAGTGTTGCTGAGGGAGAGCCAAGCGGCGCCGGTAACGGCGGTGAGCGTCGCACCGGTGAATTTGGCCGATTTCGACAAGTTACTCACGGAGGAATGGCATGAGCCGGAACAAGGACGTGAAGGCCAGTTTGGTCGCTTATCTGAAGGAGTTGCATCTGCCGTCGGTGCGAGCGAATTTCGAGGAGCAAGCACGGCGTGCCGAGAAGGAGACGCTGTCGTACGAGCAGTATCTCTTAGAGTTGAGCCGGCAGGAATGCGAGACCCGGCGGACCCACCGGATCGAGCGTTTGCTGCGCCAATCCCGGATTCCGCCGGAGAAGGATCTGCCGCATTTCGACTTGAAGCGTTTGCCGGCGAAGGTGGCCCGCCAAGTGCGCACGCTGATGGACGGAACCTTCCTGGATCGACACGAGAACATTTTGGTTTTTGGACGATCGGGTTCGGGGAAGACGCATCTGTTGTCGGCCTTGGGCCAGGAACTGATCCGTGCCGGCCGCAAGATCTACTTCTGCACGTGCAGTCTGTTAGTGCAGGAACTACTGGTAGCCAAGCGCGACTTGAAGCTAAGCAAAGTGTTGAAGCGCCTCAGCGCCTTCGATGCCTTGATCATCGACGACATCGGATACGTTCAACAGAGCCGGGAGGAAATGGAAGTGTTGTTCACGCTGTTGGCGGAGCGGTACGAACGCGGCAGTGTGTTGCTCACCAGCAACTTGCCGTTCGCCAAGTGGGAAGTGATCTTCAAGGATCCGATGACGACCGCGGCGGCCATCGATCGACTCGTACACCACAGCGTGATCCTGGAACTCAACATTACCAGTTACCGGCTGGAACAGGCCAAGAAAGCCATCGAATTGGAGACGAACTCAAACGACGCGGCTTCGCGACCGGAACCGGTCGCCCCAGGGAACCCTGGGGATTCCTAATTGCCGCTCATGGGGAGACGTAGTTGCCGTCGATCATACCGCATCGGGTGGTCCTTTGCGTATGGCCTGGGCTTGGCGTACAAAGGCGGTATTTTTGGAAAGCGCACGTGCCTCGAACATGCTTGCCTTGCACGGAATCATCGCAAGGTCAGACCACATAAGAAGTGCGCGACTGGTTTCGGTCTGGCTTCCGGGGCCGTCGGCAATGACAAAATCCGCTTCCTTGCCTAGTTCCGGGAGTTCGTCAAGTACTTCGTCTGCGGTTTGAAGCCTGACGATGCGAAGGTCTGGTAATGCCTCCCTCAGCCACTCCGATGATGACTGCTGAGTGTCACAATCCGCAAAGATGACTTCATGGCCGTGGCTCTTAAGCCACCCAGCAAGGCTGCCGGCGATAGTTGACTTCCCCACTCCGCCTTTCTGATTAACAAGCGCGATGATCATCGGAGCAAACGTATGCCACCTGCCTGCAAACCAGCAAGCAGTTTTTTCTGCCTGCCAGGTGGCGGGCAGGCCTGCTTGCTGACGTGTGGTGTGACTGGCCGAAACGCCGTAAGCGCTTACACTCGGCTGGATGACCGGTTCCGTGACAGGCAGCCTGACGTTTATGCCGCGTGGAAGCTCGACATGCCGTATGGCAAGCCTGCTTTCGGCGCATACTGCTGCCCGCGTGTGCTGGTTTCCGACCGCGAAGCTTGCTTGCAAGCAAGCCTTCAGGCAAGCCCGCAAGCCGGCATTCAACTACCGAGGAGTCGAAAAAGATTCCTCCTTGCGTGAAAACTGACCCGGTGTAAATTTCAGGTTCAACGCACTTGAAGTGAATCAATGCTCATGGAAATGGTGGAACAAAGTGAAGTCTTCGGCCTGTGGATAAGCATCCCTGGACGGGTGAAAAGGAATACCGGGAAATGAAACAGATCATACCGGGAAACGACACAGGATTTACCGGGAAACGAAACAGGAACTTACCGGGAAACGAAACAGGATTTGAGGTACTTTTACCGGGAAACGACACAGATTTGTCGATGCTAAGTATTCGTACTGACTCGCAAAATCCAGGACCGTACTTTCTTAAGAGTACTTGTACAACTTCAACAACAGACGTTGTTGTTGATGGGGGAAAAAAAGAAAGAGAAGAAAACGCACCGGAGGCAAACCCAGAAAGCGATCTGGAACTCTACCGTAACGGCCGGGATGAAATGAACCTGGTCGAATTCCCCCTTACTCCGGTGTCAGAACGGTTTCTTGATGGAAGAAAGACGGTAGTATTCAGCGACAGTGTCTGGGACAAATCCCGCCGGGCATGGGCCAAACGCAATCTTTCGATTTCGGGCAGTGACCGTTACGGGCTTCCAACAGCGAAGGATGAGGATGTTCTGCTTGCCTGTATCCAGCTTTCAAGTCTGATGGAGTTTTCTGATCGCACGGTTCATTTCAGCCGCTATGAGCTTCTTAAGCTTCTTCGCTGGCCAGACGAGGGGCGGTATTACCGGCGGCTTTCGACCTCGCTAAGGCGCTGGAAGGGCGTAACGGTCTATTCCGACCGGGCCTTCTACGATCACGCACGCGAAAGCTGGGTGAACCGGGACTTCGGTATTTTCGACAACCTCTACGTCTACGAACGGGAAGCTTCGGAGCGGGTGAGGGCGCCTGCAAGTTCGTGGTTTGTCTGGAATGAAGTGCTCTATTCGAGTTTCACCGCCGGTTACCTCAAGCGCCTTGACTGGGACCTTTACTGCCGACTCTCCGACCCCGTGGCAAAGCGTCTCTACCGCCTGCTTGACAAGCGGTTCTATCACACAGACGAAGTCGTCTTTGACCTGCGAGACCTTGCGTTTCTCAAGGTGCGGGTCAGTGAGAAATATGACACGGCACAAATCAAGCGCGCCCTCGCAAACGGTATTCGCGAGCTTGAAAAGCTCTGGGAATTACGGCCGCTGTCTGCGGAGAAGCGCTACCGCAAGAAGGAGACAGGGAAGTGGGAAGTCGTTTTTGAACGCCACCGTCCAGGGAAAAAGACGGCACTCAAGGAAGCCGCCAAGCAAGAAAAGAAGTCAGACCTTGCCGCAAACCTCATGCACCGTGGCATTGGTCCTGCGATGGCAGAAGAGCTTGTCGCGGAATGTCCCACAGAAACCGTCTGCACAATGATCGAGCTTTACGACTGGTATAACGGCCGGGGGGAGGAGCGGGGGCCCGGATTCCTGGTCGCAAGCATCAGAAATTCTGCCGCATATCGGTTTCCCAAGGGATTTGAATCGTCGGCTCAGCGGGCGCAACGTAAACAGCATCTAAATTCCCGCAAACAGGCCGTACAGGAATTATCCCAGAAACGCGAAGCCGAAAGGCACAAACAGGAGATCTCGCGTCTTGAGCCATTCGTGGCCTTCTGGGACAAGCTTAATGAAGGCGAGCGACACGCCTATGAGAAGGCCGCAATTGCAATCGCTGATCCCACAAAACGGGCCGCCTACCTCCGGATGAAACACACAGGGGGGCCGCTTCTTGAAGCGTATCGCCGGATGATTCTGCTTAATTACTTCGAGCGGCAGAAAAAACCGCGATGAGGTCTATGACCGCCCAGGTTAAAGGAAGCTATGCGACGCGTTGCCACAAGGAAGCCAGCCTGGGGGGAATAATCGGGGCGCGGCGTGAAATCAAATCGCTTTTCGGATCGAATGCCTTGGGCCGGTGGCTCCCCGGTTCACGCACGAGACCACAGTGGTAAAGGTGTAGTCGCCTTCAATCCCTCATCGCTAAATCGCAAAATAATGCAAAACCAGCCCGCCTCGTGGACTGGTTTGTGGGGGTGTAAATATGACGATGTAGTTGGGAATCGCGTGGCGTCAGGACATTGGCGTGTCTGTTTTCCACAATAATGGCAGCGAAGCGGATGTCCGCTTCTCGCATGAGGCGTCCTTGCCAGTCACACCGACATTGTTTGAACTTCGAGGGTTTTTCGATGGATACGTATCAGAAAGAGCTTGAAAAACTGCTGGAACGTGAAGAGCCCGATCTATTGTTGGAGATAGGTCGGTGCGCGGACCCAACGGAACTGCGCCTCCATTCACCTCAAGCCTTGCTGGAGAAGGCGAAGGCCATGCTCAGTAAACTACTCCCGTTGATCCGCGAAAGCCTGTGTCCGCACAAGGAATTAGCGACAGCGCCCGAGCTCGATCTTGCCATTAAGGTAGCGGCTGCCCTGGCAGGCAACGTCCATGTCACACTGGCCTGCGTGACAGCCGCCTACGTTGCTCGTAGAGGGTTCACTACGCTGTGCGAAGAAGAGGCGAACCGATGAGAACGTCGACTCTCGTACTCTGCTCCCCCAACGGTACCGATCGGTACGATTACGATGGCAGGGTCGCAGAAGTCAACTTTGATTTTGCACGAGTTGTCCCCAACCAAAAGGTGCCATCGGAGGAGAATTGGCGTGAATTCCTTCGATCGCTGCACGAGTACGCACATTTTTATCAATTCGCAACGACGAGTTACGGATTTCTAGTCACTTTTTTCGGCTTCTGCCGCGCTGCGTTGGTGCACGGTTTTCTGGTCGTTCTGCGTGACGCAGGCGGAAGGTATTCACGGCCCTTAGTTAAGGCAAACGATGCCCACGGCGGTCCACGAAACCCGAGCGACTTCGCTCTTGCTATGCTTGTGGAGTTGCTGCGCGTCCGGGCAGGGCTTTTTGGATTGGCACGGTTTCCGGTACTCGACAAAGCGGCAGAGAGCTCGTACGCAAGCGTTGGTTTGTGGCACTTTATCAAAAATTCGCTGGGCATGCGCAAGATGATGTTCGGGCATTCAATGGACTACGTTCCGGATCGATATCGAATCGATGAGATACTGGAGTCGCATGCGCACGCGCTTTCCACACTGTGGCTTGTAGGACTGATTAGACGTGCAGATGGTCCCGAGCGCCTGGTTGAGAGCGTCATTGCGCATCACCGAAGCACTGCGAGCGGCCCATATCGGGAATTTCTGACGGTGCCGTGCAAGACTAGCGACGTTTTGGGTCTTTGGCTTTATTGTGCGCTGTGCGACATTGCTCTTAATCCACCGTTGTTTGCTCACGAAGGAAAGCTGAAGGACGACACAGAGCTTCTGCTTTTTGATAGCAATTGGAATCCGGTCCATCGTCTCTGGCAGCTGTTTGTCGGGCTGTCTGAGCATCCCCAAATACCAGGACCCGAGTCTTTCGAAGCTGAGGGCTGGGAGCAGGCCTATCGAGAGGTTTTGCTCCGGCATTGTTCGGTTGACAACGAGTTTGTGGCAGAGGTTGATGAAGCGTTTCTAGACAGACTAAGGAGCAAGGTCGTGTCGCTTCCAGAGTCAGAGTTGCCGATCTTTACAAGGACGATTTGGATGGACAGTCTGGGAACATACAAGAATATCGGTCGGGTGAGGAAAGTCTTTCCTTTGCTTCTCAGCGGACTGCCGATGCAGTTTCAGACCTTGATTGCCACCGTCGGTGCACCAAACATTGTGACGGGCGCGCTCAATCGACAATACATACGACCTTATATGGGCCTTTGTGCGTTGGACATGATGACGTGGGACGAGGTCAAGGAAAGCAGCCCAGCCATTTGTGCTGGGAGCATCAGGGAGCATGTGGCGATCGAGCGGCTTTTGTATGCAAGCAAGGAAAGCGAGGACTGGTTGGAAGCCTTTCAAATTCGGGGGGAGGAAGTATTAAAAAGCTTCCTCGCGAGCTACGCCGTGGGCGGGGCTGGCCTTACCTGAGACTGGCGCACACGACCAACAACCCGTACGGCGTGCGTTTTAGTCGTGTTCGCGCGCTGCATTCAGGTTCCAAAAGATCAAACGATGGAGACGGTGAGTCTACGCCTCGACCGTATGGCGAGAGTCGAGGCGCGAAGGACCGTGGGGCCATTGGGTGACGAGATGTTGTCTCAGATTCAGAACCACAAGCGCCTTATTCCCATCCCGCGCCAGCTAATTCGGTTACTTGCGAAAAAGTCCCGCCCTGCGTTGTTTGCCGTGGTGTTGGGAACCCTCATCCGTTGCCTTTATATTCGCAAAAACGAAGTCTCACAAACCGGGACTTGTAAGTCATCGTGGCTTGCCCGGTTGTTTGGGCTTCACGCACGAAACATCAAGGCGGCGCGAAAAATGTTGGTGCGCGAGGGCTGGATAGTGATTCACCAAACGGCCCAGTGGCGGATGAACCGGTTCGGCGGGACAGTGGCAATCAATCTTGCCTGGAAAGAGAGTGGGGGACAAACTCGTAAATCGCCACCGCCTAAATGGTCATCCACAACGAGATCGTCACTCCCTGATTCAAACAAGAAACTCCATTTGGAGTACAAGAACCAGAAACCCGCCTTTTGCGGACCGCCTGGTGTCAGGAAAGCGTCAACGAACACAAAGAAAGAACCGACGCTGCGAAATGTTTGCGCCGAAGACCTAAGCGACAGAACGCGGATGCAAATGCTCTACGAGCAGGCGGTGGGCCGGGGCCTTGTTGGCGAAAGCGAAAGCGAGAGATTGGCGCTCTTTGCGGCGGCCGAACACGCAAAGGCCGTTGCAACGCGAAATGCTCCGGGGCTTTTCATCTGGCTCATTCGTGGGAAACACTGGGATTTTGTTACTCAAAGAGACGAGGACGCGGCCCGAAGACTTGTGAAACGCAGCGTTTTTCCTGAACACGGCGCCGATGGCAACAATCGCGGAGGGGACGCGCTCGGATGTGTTCAGGCGGTACTCTCGGCTTGGGATGCTCGAAAAATGGCGGGAAGAGTGGCTAAGCCGCAGCCCGCCGGCGTTGACACCAAGCTGTCATGGCGCGGTAGAGTTCGACAGTTGCGCGAACATCCGCAAGTGCGTCATGCGCCTGGTCATCTCGAAGTTGAACGCCGAAGTATTCGCACAGCGTTCCAAGTTTGTAGTTTGTAGGCGGCGTAAGTGTTTTGTCTTCGTGAAATAGCCATGCGGCGCGCTGCATCGTGCAGAAAAGACGGAAGTGGCCGGGTAGGAACAACCCCAGTCGTTCAAACCACGCTTGAACAAAAGCACCATCAAATGATGCGTTGTGAGCGACAAGCTGAGCAACCTGATAGGGTTGCCCTCGGCCGGACATCATGTCCACGGTTGCATGACGTTTAAGGAATGCGGCGAAGCGTTGCGCAGCCTCGCGGGCGCTAATACCTTCACGCTGCCAAAGCATGGCGTCGTAATGATTCTTGCGCAGTGCATTGGGTGCGGCAAGCCGCTTGTCAAAGTGGACCTTTGTTTCAAAGGATTCCAATTCGCGCAAGCTACTTGTGGTTGCAATCGCCGCAATTTGGATGATTGGCCGCCAGGTTTCAAGTCCTGCGGTCTCAAGATCCAAAAACACAAGGCGTTCATCGGTCATTTCCGAGCGAATAGCACGGATTTGAAACCGGCGCAATCGTCGTTGGCTTGTTCAAGGGGATTGTGATTTCTGACAGGTACGGTATTGAGAGGGTCAGTCAGCGGGAATCGGATGCCCACTGACGGCTGTTGTATGTCAAACGCGTTGCTCTGAAGTCAATGCAAATTCATCGACCAAGGGGTGACAAGCAAGACGGACTTCGGCAGGCGATCACACCCGGTAAACTCGGCCTCACCAGTCGAGCTAAGGGGACGGACTCACCATCTGTCATGTGGTCGGCCCGTAGAGCATGGTACGGCGAGAGTCGTTCGCCATGCTCGACGGAGGCTTTGTCGAGTAATCCAATCAGGCGGCTGGCTCGGTATGTCAGACGTAAAATCTGGTTGAGTAATCCGGCAATTCTATCCGATGGCGCACACGTCCCCGCAGAGGAGCGGGGGCGATGCGGACATACCTTGGTCGGAGTTCTGACCAAGGCCGTCATCTTTCAAAGCAGGTGAAGTGACATCTCGATGTCACTAATCCTTCGCAGGGGGTTCGCGCCCTTGGGTGCGTTCAACCTGGCCGGCGTGGGGAGCTTCCGAGCTGGTAACAGCCGGAACCGGACCTGACCCGTCCGGGGACTGCTCGCAAGTCGAGCAGCCGCGAATAGCTCAACCATGAAAGGCCCGCAAGGGCTTGCCGGTAAGTTAGGTGGAAGACGGTGCCAAACCGCGAAAGACCCAGTCGAGGGGTACGGGGATGCTTCTACGTTCGGTCCCCGGAAATCCGCGACGAAAGTCGCGGGAAACTATGGCGAGTCGGGAGACTTGCACATACGACTCTTGGTCCCGCCGAGCGATCGGCTAGCGACGTGATCCACCTGATGGAGAAGATGACTAACGCAGGAACCACTGCGGCAGCCGGGTTGGTCCCCGGTGCCTGGATTGGTCGTCCAGGTGATTCAAACGCCGTAGTGGGGGCGTGTGGCCCAAGTAGAAGCCGGTCGGGAGACCGGGCGATGTTGCGGCAAGGCAGTCGTAACTCGTTTGTGCGCTCCGGGTGGTGCCGGAGCAAGAGATGTTCGTTGTCGTTCTCGGCAAGTGGTTCAAGGCCCCACGTATGGGTCTTGAGCCTTGCTGGTGCGGCATGAAATCTCACGCAACAACGAAAGGGCTGACGGGCAGTATGTACTTGCCGATGTGACGTACCACCGGGCGGTCAAGGAATCGTCCGGCGGTCCTTGGGAAGGCGCAAGCGGCTACACAAGAGTTGCTCGGGAGAGCTTTTCTTCTGTGGCGGCGGATCGACGGCGGTACCTCGTCGTGTGCTTACACACGGCGAGTGCCGTCGGAGGTTTATTTTGGTGATGGGTTGTATGGATTGGCGGGGCGCCAATTAAGAATGTAGCGCCCCGCCCCTTCAGCGTCGGCACGCGCCAATTGCAATCCTCGTAAGTGAGGAAGGCAAGGATGCCGTGATCAGCGAGTGCCGAGCCATTTGCGTTCTTCCTGAGGAAAACGGCTTTCTACGGGGGCTTGTGCCGATGAACAAGCTCCCCTTTCTATAGAGGCTCATGCAGTATCGGGCTGTGGCAACAAGCATTGAGGGATTTATTCAGCAAATTGCGTGCTGCTATCTCAGACACGGCTATTGGTTCTACGTCACGGGCACGATTCCTGAGCACAAGTATCCGCAGGCTGTAGACGAAAAGCTCATTTCAAAGTACGGCATTGCCGTGTCAGAATCGACTCGCGCACGAAGGAAGCGGGCGGGGCAGGCGAACCTTCAATACCTACGTCACGAACGTTTTTTTGTGGTGATGGCAACCAAGGGCGATCATGCCTTCTTTGCCGATGAACAAGATCGAATTCGGGACATTCGGCGGGTGCCGCTTCGCTACTGCGGGTATTCAATTAGCTACCGACCGGGGGGCAGGACCCGGACGGGAGAGGCGGATACCAAGCATCACTCCCATGTCGAGGTGGAGCGCGGGAAATACTTGGAGCTTAAGGCGCATTTCCTGTCATTGGCGGTGCACCGACGGGCTGATTGCCTGGCGCTGGAGTTTTACCAGCTATCGTTTGAGCCGTACGCACCGATTCGACGACAGTTTTTGAGAATCCTTCGGGGCGTGAACGAAGTACGGCGCCTGTCTGGACTTGGCAAGATTCCGACGGAAGTCTTGCCACTGAGACGCCGGGTGGTGAGACCGTTTGACCGCGATAGCGTGCCGGAACCGCAAAGTTAGCAAATAGGTTCGTCTGCCAATCTAGCACGGAGTCAGTCGTTCGGACAAAAGTTGTGCGATTCAGTTCGATTTGTCGGTCGAAGGGACTGTCAATGGGCCGACGCGCACAAAAACCGCCATCGAAATCAACGAACCCATCAAAACGTAGAGCCGAAACGCACACCAGCGGGAGAAACGACCTACAGGCCGCGGGAACTAGGATTCGAAGGTCGCGCGCTGGCACTTAGGAAACGCTGGATTTGTGTTGCAACTCTTTCTAACGGCGTTTGATGCGTCGGAAATCAACGCAAACCAAACTGTACTCAAATTGAACCTGAATGGCCAATAAGTGTGCCATTTTTTTCGCCAATTCCGAAGGCGACCGTCAGTGGATTGTCGCGTCGGTCGACTGACCGATAGTTGGTCGATGCGCTGCCTCCACGTGGAGTGTAAGGGCGGCGGATCACCGTGATGTTCAAAGAACCAGTGCGTCCCGGACGCGCGGACGGGATTTCGAAAGACAGCCGCGTATAATTGGCATCTGCAACGCTGCACGAGAAAGGAACGATGCCTACGGACTTCCCAGAAATGGATGCTCTTGCCAAGCTGCTTGACGAGCATGGTCCTCGGTTGTTGGCTATGGTCAAGCGCCGGATTGATGGCGCTCTTACTACTCGGATTAGCGCGGAGACCATCCTAAGCGACGCCTTCCTTGCAGCACGAGACAAATGGCATCGGTATGAAACCCATGGTGCGCACTCGCCATTTGCATGGCTTTACCGCATAGTCCTTGACTGCTTGATCGAGCAGTGGCGACACCATACGCGTGGTGTTCGGAACGTCCGTTTAGAAATGCCATGGCCCGATCAATCGTCAGTTCAGATGGCATTGCGCCTTGTCGATTCAGGTACTAGTCCCAGCCAGGCGATGGCACGTCTCGAACTCCAGGAGCGAATGCGACAGGCGCTCGACCTACTGAAGGATGTCGACAGAGAGATTCTACAACTTAGATACTTCGACAGTCTCTCCTTCCCCGAAGCCGCCGAGGTTCTTAACATCTCCGTCAGTGCCGCAACGGTTCGTTATGTTCGTGCGCTCGAACGATTGACGTCACTATGGAAAAAGCTACATCCGCAACAGGACGCAGCACCATGACAGATCGCGAAGAATCGCTTTCGGATCCTGACGCGGAAATCCTAGGGCGATTGATCGGCGACCTTGAGAGTCATGGACAAGATGCTGTTCACGACTACGTCCGGGAGTATCCTCATCTTGAAGCCAGAATTCGTGAATTGGTACGGATGCAGGCAACGCTAGACGCCTCACGTCCGGAGGATCATGATTTGGTACCGTCAAAACTGGGTGAATTCCGACTCGTCCGATTGATCGCACGTGGCGGTATGGGAGAAGTTTACGAGGCCATCCAGGAACGCTTGGACCGGCGGGTCGCCGTCAAAATCATCCGTCGGGGACGCATCTCGCCGCAGGCGCGCGAACGTTTCCTTCGTGAGCAGGCAGTTTTGGCGCGGTTGCACCAGACCCACATTGTCCCCATTCATACCACAGGTGAAGAAGGGCCCCTGCAGTATTTTGCAATGCAGTACGTCGACGGAGTCGCGCTTCAGCACGTCGTAAACTGGGTAGCAACTCACCATTTCGCAACTACCGATCTCGATACGCCGAGGCTTCGGGATATCGCTGCAATACTCGCCCAAAGTCGAGAAGAAGTCGCGTTGCCGGAACGTGATGGTGATCAGGCAACGATAAGCCCAGCTATTGCGCCGACGCCGTCGCACTCGGAAACGGGTGGCCCAACATCCAGCAATCCGGTGGGCTCAATTCATCAAGGGGTTTCAGACGTCCGACCGCGATTATCAATGCGCTATCTGCAGTCAACCGTAAGGGTGATGGCCGATGCGGCTGACGCAATTCACCACGCCCATTCAGTGGGTATTTTGCATCGGGACGTCAAGCCGTCGAACATAATGATTGACACCGGCGGCCAATGCTGGATTATCGACTTCGGTCTGGCGGGTAAGTTGGCTGGCGATATTTTGCGACCTGACTGCCCAGCTGAAATACTGCATCCGCTCCTGACTTCCACCGGAGTTCTCGGGACTCCCCGCTACATGTCACCTGAGCAGTTCGACGGAAAAGCTGACGTGCGGACTGATGTTTGGGGTCTTGGGGCGACTCTATATGAACTACTGACCACGCGCCGAGCATTTGACGGCCCAAATCAGTCCGCAGTTCGTGAGAACATCCTCAACTATCCACCGACTCCACCTGAGAAGTTTACCAGAAACATCCCACCCGACCTGAGCGCAATTTGCCGGAAGGCACTCCAAAAGTCTCCAAGCGACCGGTATCCATCGGCTCAAGATTTTGGGGATGACTTACGACGCTGGTTGCGTCAGGAGCCGGTCTGTGCTCGCCCCGCGTACCTGCCACGACGGATGTGGATGTGGTCCAAACGGAACAAGGGCTGGGCCGCCGCAATTGTAGCAATGACGCTTATTTTTTTTTCGGGCGTCATATTCTGGTTAAGGCTTGCACAGCTCAACGCCGCTGCCGCGCTCGCTCGTGAGAATGAGGCTCGCGGTCAGACCATATTCGAGCAGTTTCAGCGGCTACGACTTACGGCGCGAAGCAATGGCTGGAGGGAAGCGGCCCTTGCCCACGCTAATCAGCTACCTCAAGAACGCAGGGCCTCGCTAAAGGATCAGATGGGTGCGGTGCTTCATGGCCTTGACGCCGAGAACATATTGCGTCTTAAAAACACCGGCGGCTCAAAAACTGTATTCGATCGCTCCGCGCAGACACTATTAATCGGCGGCCTCAACGATCTTTCCGTAACAAAGGAAGGTTTGATTCAGCCGGTGACACCGGCGCACGTATACGATCTCCGGACTCAACAAGTCACCCTCGTTTCGAAGCACATGGGCGGAGGACCGGTCGCGTTTCAGGAGAGCGGTCGGCCCGTGCAGGTACTAGCGAAAGATTCTCAGACAATCTGGTACTGGGACATGACGGATCAAAAACTCCTCCGCGAGTTTCGTCTTCCCGGACAAACGGCCGCCGAGCCGTTGAAGCCCCAAAACTACCCCCTTATGGCATTATCCAGCGATGGATCGATACTGGCGGGTGCGCCGACCTCCGTGGAAAAGAAAGAGCGAAGTCTCACGATTTGGGATTGTCAATCGGGCGAGGTTCTCGTTTCGATTCCAAATTGCTGCGAGTGCGTCGCTTTTTCTCCAAACGGGTCCATTTTGGCTGCCTCGAATGGCGACGGGCAGATCCAGCTTTGGTCTCCAAAAGCACAGGCACACTTGCTCACGTTGGAAACGGGTGGCGGAGCTGTGCAGAGCATTGCTCTTAGCCCGAACTGCACCACTCAGATCAATGCCTCGGCGATCGAGCGTCTTGCGGGTCGCATTGCCGTGGCTCACAACGGCGGATCTATCGTCCTTTGGGACTTGTCAACGAGATTGCCTCTCGCTCAATGTCATGGCTCAAGCTTTCAGATTCTTGCCATTGCTTTCAGTCCGGACGGGATGTTACTTGCCGCCTCGGGAAGGTTCACCAGCAAAATCTGGGACGCTGCGACTGGCCATCACGTTCTGGATCTGGAGTCAACTGATTATGCGGCCGGGTTGGCCTTTAGCCACGACGGTAGGCAACTAGCCATTAGCGGATTGGGCACAACAGCGATGGTCGACGTGTGGAAACTGCATGACGGGCGTGGCCTACAAACGCTTCGAGGCCTCATCGGACAGATTGCCAAAGTGCGTTTTTCGTCCAACGGAGAATTAGTTGCAGCTGTCTCACACGGATGGAAAGTAGGCGTCTGGGACAGAAAGGCGGAACGGCTACTTCATGTGTTTCAAGCACCACGCGGTTATTTCGCCGACAACGCGGCTGTGTCGTTCAGCCCAGACAACCGTTGGTTAGCTTATTCGGCCCACGATTCAGCGAACATTTGGGAAATCGGAACAGGACGAGAAGTCCGTTCGTGGAAGCTAGAGCCCGGTCTCTGCGACGTTTTAACGTTCAATGACGAGGGCAAACTAATCTCTTTTCGAACGGAAACTAGCGATGGGAAGCCGCCATTTTCGAACCATCATTTTGAAATCCACCCACGGGTCTGCCGCCTGCGCGAGCTCCCATTGGACGGGGCTCCACATTTAATCAAAGAAGTGACCGCCTTCAACGTTCATGTATACATCAGTGCTGGCAGTCGGAATGGGGAATTATTTGTTGCTTGGGGCATTTCCGCAACCCCGGAAAAGCGAATTCAGGGTGTCAAAGTGTACGACCATGTCGGACGAGTTGTCTGGGAGAAACAAGATGCGCGGCTTGCATCTGATAAGTTCGATACATCAGGGCGCATTATTGCGTTGCATGATCCGTCCCGGGAACATGGTGTTACGCTTGTTGACGTTCCAGCTGGCAAGGTGTTTGGACAGTTTTGCGGCCACTGCGGTGACATTGGACCTAAAGCGAGCTATCGCGCGGCCCGACACACGCCGCCGGTGTTTGGCGTTGACCTGTATCGGGGGCTGGAACGGACGCCTCTCATCACACTTGGCCTGGATGTGCAGCCAAGTTCGGTCGTCAATGAATTCAGCTCTGATGGCACCTGCCTTGCTTGGGGCAATGCCGATGGAACGGTTACCGTTGCCGACCTGCATGAGATTGAACGACAGCTAGTTGCGGCTGGCATCGGGTGGTGACGAAGCGTGAATCGCTTGCGTGAAAACGGTTTTTCAACTACCTACCCTCTCGAAATACCCCCGGTTCCGATCGACTGAATTCAATTCTCTGGGCATCCGGCTCGCGTGAGGCGGCAGGTGGATCAACCACACACAAAAACCTCGGCCGGCGTCAAAAATCGAGGTAAGTAATTGGTTGGTCTCAACCGGGTATCAACAGGGAAGGTTTGAGTGAGGCGTGAAGTGCCAAGGATCCCGAATGAAACGTTTTCGTTGCCTTCAGTGTAATAGCCGACTCAAATTTGCGACCAAGCACGCCGGCAAATGGACGACTTGCCCAAAATGTAACTGTTCCCTGCGATTACCCTTAGGAAACGATGCTGCCCTGCGGGAGTATTTGAACGCCATGAAGGCGAAGGGCATTCCGCTGACATTGTCGGAACGGAATAGCGCAACAAGTCCGGTCGCTGACCGAGACTTGGCTGAATATTTGGAGCTGCTCAGAACTCGAAAAGTGTGCACAGTTTCGACCGACTCTTTCCGGACGAATGAGCAGGATTACGATGGCCAACGTGCCGTGACGAGGCGCCAAACGAGAACGGTTCACGACGATGAGGCGTCTACCTCGGCAGAAACTCCAATTGAGATCCGCGACCCAAGAATTCAGGTTCGCGCCTCCATAGGGCGGATGTCCCTTGGTCTGATTGGAATGGGCGTCGGCACCGCATGGTTCTTTGGCGGGTTGAATGAAGGCAGGATCTTCTACGGCATGCCGCTCGTTGCGCTACTCGGTCTGTTTGTGTTCGTGTCTGGGTTGGGCGGAAGACGCAAGCCGGAACAGATAACCGAAGGCAATGAAACCACCAGCAGGCTCTCCGGGTTCCTCATTGTCTTATCCGTCCTCATCGCCATCGCAATTCCGTTTAATTTCCTAGGCTGCGGAGAGGCTTCCAACGAAGGCAAAAATTGGGAGCAACAAACATCCCACATAATGAACGATGCACCATCACAAGGTGTCAATCGTCCACACCAAGAAGTACCCAAAGTCCAATTAACGACAGCGGAGAAAGCGGCTGTGGACGCCGAGATTCAGAGGCTCCAGAGCAAGACAATAGACGATCGCCGGGCAGCCATAATCGCGCTTGGGGAAATGGGAACTAAAGCGACGCTTGCGATTCCTGTACTTGCGAAGGCGCTATCGGATGATGAGATGCTTATTCTTCCGCATGCCGCCGACACACTGGCATTGATCGGCCCGGGAGCGCAAGCTGCCGTCCCGGATCTCATCGAAGCACTGAAACGAAGCCGCATGAACCAAAGGAACGTAACAAACGCACTCTACGCGATCGGCATAGACTCGATGGAGCGAGCTGTCGATAGCTTGATAACGACCCTCGCCGACCAATCGGGAGGCTTTGATCTACGGCACACATGCTGTGTGGGCCTACAATGTTTAATCATGCATAGCCGCGAGATTCATGGGACTGTCAAGTCAGATGATCAACGATTCAAACCAAAAGTCGTCAGGTATCTGACTAGTGGCCGGGACGATCTCTCACCGAAGGCCAAGGACAACGCTGTGCTCGCCATTGCAAGAGTTTTGAAACATATTGAAGACGGCAACGAGGCGACCAACGGGTTTGCGCTTACCGCGTTCTCGGTGCTAGGTGAATTGCGTTCCGATGCCAATGCTGCGGTCCCACTGTTGATCGGTCTGGTCAAGAGCAAGAACACCGGCTTTCGGGAACAAGCGTGCTTCGTGCTGGGTCGCATTGGTCCCAAAGCTAGGCCTGCTATTCCAGCGCTCCGAGCGGCAGCAATGGACAGAGAGAAGAGCGTTCGTGAAGAAGCCGCTAGCGCGTTAAAAGAAATTGATTCCTAGAGGCGCCGCTCATCACCCTTGGCCTAGATGTGCCGCCAAGTTCGGTCGTGAATGTATTCAGCTACGATGGCACCTGCCTCGCCTGGGGTAATGCCAATGGAACGGTCACAGTTGCGGACCTAGCTGAAATCGAACGCCAGCTGGCAGCGGCCGGTGTGGGTTGGTAGCAATTACGATCATTTCATAGAGCCTCAGACCAATTTCGCTCCTACTTCGGCCGTTTCCCCTCATTTAGATGTAAGGAATTGAAGGTTGCCTTCCGGGTATGAGTAAGGTGGACCTGTTCTGTTGCTCCCGCACGGTCGAGAGCTTTTTCATGGACATTGCGGCGACGATCATTGCGAGTGTTCTCGCCATGATTATTGTTGGCGGGTTGCGGGTTCTGATTCAGAAGATCGTGTCGCTTCCATTTCGTCGTGAATTTCGGACCATTTCCATGTTTTTGCTGTTGCGTGTCGCAATTCTGATCGCAGTGCTACTTGGTGGGAACTACATCGGTGCCAGTCAGGCACACGGTGCCGTCTTTCGTGAACCCTTAGTTCAAGACATTGAGAAAGATGCGTCACCGGCCGACAAGGAGGCACACCTGCGCCTGCGTGATCACGATGCTACCGTCACTTGCATCTGCTTTAGTGCAGACGGACGGTTTCTTGCGACGGCAGGCGGCAAAGTACGAATATGGGAGATGCCTAGCGGGAAAAACATTCTGACGCTTGAAAGCGGCACTCACGTAGCCTTTGACCCAAAGAATGAACGGATCCTAACAGCAAGCCGAGATCGTGTCGTTCTTTGGGACTCTAAGAACGGAAAGGAATTGGTGACTAAGAAGGGAATTGACCATACTGTCGCTGCCGTCGCGTTCGCTCCTGATGGAAGCCGCTACGCGGTTCTATATGAGGATGGTTTCCTCAAATCGTGGGACGCAAAAACTGCAAAGGAACTCGTCAGCTTGCCTGGTCGGGATGTTATTGGATCAACAACAAAAACACGAACGAGCAATCGCTTCATGAGCATGGCGTATAGTCCGAATTGCCAATGGCTCGCCGTCATGGACTGCGGTAGCGGCCTCCGTGTTTGTAATGCCTTAACCGGCAAGATCGAAGCTGTGCATGAAGTTAGCACACTCCCGGCTCCAGGAAAAAGAACACCACCGGGCCCGCGTAGCGTCGTATTTCGGCCAGATAGCAAGCAGATGCTGGTTGGTACCGATGATGGTTTTCTGAGGGTCTGGGATCCAAAGACCGGCCGCGAACATTCGACGATTCATTTGGATCAGGGGCCCGTGGATTCGCTCGCGCTTCCCCGTGACGGCGAATGGGTGGTTGCGGGTGGATTCAGAGACGTGCGAGTCGTCCGATTGCCTGACGGTGGGTGTATGTTCTCGTCAAAAGTAAGAAATCTGACCCACAAGGGTTTGGTTGCCTGCACTGCGGATGGGCAGTGGTTCGCCGCATTACACGAAAATCGTGAAGTACGGGTTTGGAGCGTTACGGCTCTGGACAAACAAGCTGTTGCTGCCAAACTCAAGTCAAAGCCCCATGTCGTATTGCTCTTGCCTTCTGATCTCAAGGGGTCCGCTAACGAGTTTCCAGCGAATCTGGAGTTCATCAGAGCCGACCCGACCGACAAACTCGGATGTCCAACGCAAGTACTCATCGGGAGTTCCGTCACCGAGGCCTTTGATCGTCATCAAAGTAGCAAATTCGTACTTCAGGTTCACCGCATTGGAACTATCGCGGCGCCGCTCGGACCGCAGATCGGCGTAACGTATAGCTTGCATTACCGCCCAAACGCCTCCTCACCGGTGCAGGTTCTGGTGAAGAGTACGGCGGTGATTGTGGCTAGGGCGGGCGGCCCGTCCAAGGGCACGTTGGTTCAATTCAAACAATTTCTTGCCGAAGACGTAGCCAATGCGTTGGCGCCAAAGGTAATCGCCGCCAAGGGATATCCCGCGACAAATCGAGGGGTTCCAACGGGCGCCACCCAGTTTGTGTTTTCGAGCAAGCCTACTCGGACGGATGACGGGGCAATCGTGGAGGTGGATGTTCATAACAAGCTCGGGCTATCGGTGGTACTCGCGAAGATGGAATTCGGTCCACCTATCTTGAACGGATCATTCAGCGGCTCTTATGAGACCAAGCAGCAGCCGCAAATCGAGGCGGGCGAAAAAACCCGACTCACGATGAAACTTCCCGACGGCGCGAATCTGCGGGAGGCGTTGGTGGTTTGGCCCAAATGGATCTTTCTGATTACGCCGAACGAGAAAAGTGATCCCTAAACATGCAACGGGGTGTCGAGACGCCGCCGACTCGGAGACCAGCGGTCGGAGTTTCCTGGCGTCGGCTGGTGTACAGACGTCAGCTCAAATCGCGTGTTCGACCAATTTCTTGTAAGGATTCTCGGGATGTGCATCGGGTATCTCTGGTGGAGGCCGCTTTTCGGTGGCTTGCACCAGCCCGTGACGGCTGCCGTTGGCGCAAAACGAAGGGTTCCGCCTAGTTCGTTTACACTCTTGGGGGATAGCCACAATGGCACGTCATTTCCACGATGTCTGGTTCTTGACTCCCGAGAAGGCTCAAACGTCGTTCAAATGGGTTTGGTTCAGCGATTCCGGCAGCCTTGAACTGACAAGCGCTGGGGGTGCATGTTTTCAAAGTCGGAAATCGCTGATCGAGATTCCCAAGATTCAGACTGCCTCACTTACTCGCTCAACGATGCCATGGGGAACCTTTGCGATCGTTGCTGCTGTTGTAGCTGCAATTTTTGCCTTAAGTCCGGGTACGGCGATACCAGTCGGGCTAATAGCTGCCTTAGCCGCTGTTGACTTATGCAAAGCCTTCCTTTTTAGCAAATGGGTCTTGGTTGGTTACACGGACTCAGACGGAGAGCAGAGGTTTGCTTATTTCGCGGACGGTTCGTGTATCGGCTGGCGTGGCGTGTTCGGAGGCACTAGGCGACTTCTTAAAGCCATTCAGACGACCGAACCGCATGATTACCAGGTTGCCAGGGAATCAGAAGTTCGGAAAGATACAATGCTGCAGCGGCAGGTCCATCCATCGATCTACTTCGCAGTTCTCTTCGGCGGTCTCGGGACCATAGTGGTATTCTGGCAAACGCCCCAGTTTATTTTACTCCGCGAAGCGGCCAGTGCCACCTATGCATTGGTATGTTTCGGCGGGGCGGTTGTGGGAGCCATCATAGGCGTCGTGATTTGGGCTTTGATGGACGAATTTGGAGCAGGAAGTCGAAACCTCCACGAGTCACGACCCAGGTCAAATCATGACACTCGCTCATCGACGACGGTGCCGATCCGTTTCGATTGCTCAGTCTGCGGAAAGAAACTTAGAAGCGGCGGGGGCACTGAAGGCAAGATAGTAAAATGCCCCACCTGTCAGAACCGGCTACGGGTTCCTCAAGCCAACAGGAAAGAGAAAAGCAAGCCCGCTGCAGTGGCAGCCACATAGCGTCCAACAGGAGATTGACAATGACCCGACGAATCCTGAACCGCCTATTCCAGCGCGCTGGGGTGACTCCGCGCCATGCAGCCACGTTTACCTTGTTTCGAGTCCGTCCACTGCTCATGCAGCTGGAATCTCGCATGCTTCCAACCAATTGGGTGGTCACAAACCTTAGTGACCACGATCCTGGTTCGCTGCGTGACAGATTGGGACTGGCTCAAAATGGGGATTCTATTTCCTTCGACACGGCGCTCACCGGCACAATTACTTTGTCATCAAGTCAGCTCAATGTAGTTCCGAATATTGGCATACTTGGACCGGGTGCAGGCAAGATCAGTGTCAGCGGCAACGATGTCTCGCGAGTGTTCCAAGTATTCGGTAACGTCTCGATTTCTGGACTAACAGTGACTGCGGGCGCGCAACCCTTTGGGGCCGGCATCTTGGTCAGTAACAACAAAACGTTAACTCTTATTGACTGCGCATTCACGAACAACATCGCGTCTGGCGACGGGAGTGCTATCTACGGGTCCTATAACAGCACGCTGAACATCACGAATACTTCTTTCAGTGGAAATTCTGGGGGTGCAGTCCAAGTTGGCAAACTGAACGTTACCAATGGTTCTTTCAGCAATAATACCGGCGGTACGATTCATGGTGGCAGTTCGGTGACGGTAAGTAACAGTGTTTTTAGTAACAACAGTGGTGCTTTCGGCGGAGCAATCAATGGTACCATGCTCTCTGTGTCTCAAAGCACTTTCTTCGGCAATACTGCGAGTGTAGGGGGTGCGATTTTTGCCCACGGCGCGACAGTGACGGACAGCGTTTTCGAGGGTAATACGGCGAATGAGGGCGGTGCAATCCGTAGTTCCGGATCGTCCACTCTGGTCAATTCTCATCTTCACCAAAACTCTGCCGGTTCTGGGGGAGCAATCTATATCTCTGATGGTGGCTCGCTTTTGGTAGAGAGCAGCACTGTTGGCAACAATGATGCCACAAACGGCGGCGGGATTTACGCGAGGGGTGCCTTAACGGTAGTCAAGAGTACGATTTCTGGGAATTCTGCGACAAACATTGGCGGCGGAGTCTATGCGTACACCTCAACCACCTTCACTAACAGTACCGTATACCAGAACTCAGCCGTCAACAATGCCGGCGGAATTCTCGCAGGAAGCACTTTAGGTTTGACAAGTTCCACCGTTGCTATGAACTCTACCTGGGCCGGTGGCGGCGGTATTCACGTGATGTTTTCCGGTACCACCGTGTCGCTCCACAACTCTATCATCGCGCAGAACTATAACGGCGGTGGTCCCGACGACATATGGAACGTAAGCGGTGCGATAATAACGGGAAACTATAACCTCATTGGCATTGGAGGGTCAGGCGGGTTGAACGGGCAACACAACCTGATAGGCATCGCGGATCCCGGTCTTGCCGGACTTGCTGAAAATGGTGGCCCAACGGCTACGGTTGAGCTGCTTCCAGAAAGCCCGGCGTTGAACTCGGGCGACCCCTTCTTAGCTGGCACACAGGACCAGCGTGGTACAGTGCGCGGCGGGCCGGTTAGCATCGGTGCTTTCCAGGCAACCGCCTCTGGATTTGGCGTTGCGGGTTTTCCATCCCCAATTACTTCTGGAGTCCAAGGAACGTTTTCGGTAGTTGCAACCGATGTATTTGGCAAGATGGCTTATGGTTATGTAGGCGACGTTGTGTTTTCTAGCAGCGATCTCCAAGCAGTCCTGCCAGCCATCAGTTCTCTTACCGACGGATCGGGCACCTTCACCGCGACGCTTAATACGGTCGGAACACATTCTTTAACGGCCACCGATACGGTGCATAGCAACATTACCGGCATGCAATCTGGCATCCTGGTGTTAATTCCGGCCCCGTATACGGTAACCACTGTGGCTGACTCCGGCCAAGGCTCTTTGCGTCAGGCGATCATCAACACGAATAATAACCCGGGCACCAACACCATTACGTTCAGCATCCCCGGCACCGGCGTCCACACGATCTCTCTGAATTCCCCGCTACCCGACATTACCGATCCCGTGATCATCGACGGCTATTCCCAGCCGGGTTCGTCGCCGAACACGCTTGCCGTCGGCAACAACGCGGCTCTTCTCATCGAACTGAGCGGCAACAACGCGGGCGGCAACGCCAACGGGCTTACGCTCATAAACGTTTATGACACCACGATCAAAGGGCTCGTGATTAATCTCTTCAGCGGTTATGGAATCTATGTCGATGGAATTGGTCAGGACAATGGCGGCATCGTCATTGAAGGAAACTTCATCGGCACGGACCCGACGGGCTCGCTTGATCGCGGTAACGACCTGTCCAACGTCAATCTTTATCAAACCATCGGAGTCAAAGTTGGCGGCAACACGCCGGCGGCGCGAAATCTAATTTCCGCAAGCTACAGTGGAATCACGACAAGAGGAACCTATGGCACCCATATTCAAGGCAATTACATCGGTACAGACCGGCACGGGACATCTAAACTAGGCAACACGTTCGAAGGTGTCGATCTGCAGGGCGATCATGGCGCGGTCATTGGTGGACTCAGCGAATCGTACAGGAATGTGATTTCCGGCAACAACCGAGACGGGATCTTGCTTTGGGATCCCTCAACAACGCTAAACATTGTCCTGGGCAATTTCATTGGTGTGGACGCATGGGGCAACGCTGTCTTGCCAAACTCCGGAGACGGCGTGCATCTGTCCAATGCGACCGGTAACACCATCGGTGGAACGATCCCCGGCGCTCGCAATATCCTTTCGGGAAATTTAGAAGCGGGCGTGCACGTTTCTGGAACCGGGAGCACCGGCAATAACGTGCAAGGCAACTTCATCGGTACCAATGCCGCTGGTACGTCAGCGTTCGGCAATGGTGCCTTCGGAGTTTATCTCGATGGAGTCTCCAATAATGGGATCGGCGGATCGGCCCCCGGATCAGGGAATGTCATATCCGGGAACCTCGGCGAAGGGGTTATCATCGTTTACGGTTCCGATAACGCCGTCCGAGGTAACTACATTGGCACTAATCATGACGGCACTGCGGATATTGGGAATGTGCTCGCTGGTGTTTATATCGCTCACTCAAAGAATAACGTAGTGGGAGGCAGCGCTTCGGGCGCTCGCAACGTAATCTCGGGGAATAATACCAACGGAATCGTGATTAGCCATGCCGATGCAACAGGCAACCTAGTGCAAGGTAATTTGATTGGCACAGACAAGGCTGGAATCTTGCCTCTCCCGAATTCATTCGATGGCGTAGTACTCGACGGTAGCACCGGCAACGTAGTTGGTGGCTTCACAGGTGCTGAACGAAACGTGATTTCAGGGAACCTCTCCAACGGAGTCCGACTGGTACAAGCCGCGGCTAACCTGGTCAGGGGTAACTACATTGGAACAGACGTCTCCGGTGAGAATTCGTTGGGAAATTTGCAACACGGCGTACTTCTTATCAGCGACGCCTCAGGAAACAAAATCGGCGGAACAACATCAGGCGCTCCCAACCGAATTGCTTACAATGGTCAATCCGGCATTCGTGTATTGTCAGGTTCGGGCAATTCGTTTCGGCAGAACGAGGTTTATTCCAACGGGCTCCTCGGCATCGATATCGGCCCTGAAGGTGTGACTCTCAACGATCCCCCGCCCGACGGTGACATCGGAGCAAACGGACTTCAAAACTTCCCTGCGATCACAACTGCGACCAATACCGGTGGAAATATCGTGATCACAGGTTCACTCGCTAGCAGCCCCAATACTTTTTTTGCCGTTGAGTTCTATGGCCTTGGCGTGTGTGATCCGTCGGGATACGGGGAAGGTGAATCGTTTTTGGGTATGAAAACTTTCACGACCAGTGCATCCGGCCGAATCCGCTTCGCGATAGTCGTACCTGGCTCTGCCACATATGTAGTTGCAACCGCCATAGATTCAGCGGGAAACACGTCTGAGTTCTCGAAGTGTATGCTTGTGGGCGGAGGCGCCGCGCCGGGAGGCGGCAATAATCTCATCAACTCCGCCGATGTCAAGAACCACGGCGGCGTGCATGAGCTGCCAGAAGCCCCGCCTGCGTTCGACCTGATGCAAATCACTACGCCATCACGACCGGCAACCGAGTCTGTTACATTCGACGACCGAAGCGTCCGCCCGGACTCGGAGGCTGAATTGCTCGACACCCCAAACGTCCAGCCGCCGGTCGCGCGACGATACACTATCAGGTTCCCTGTAACGGAAGATACGCCTCGCCTTATTGGCGACGATCTGCTGACATTAGTTTGAACTATTTGAATAAGCACGAACAGTGCACTGCGACGTTGCACGCCCTGTCCACAGTGCGAAGATCAGGCAATCCTCCCGTGTGAGGAATCGAACGGCTGAATGATTCGACTCGCGCATCTCATGCCGCCTTCGGGCAGGTTTGGGCAGGCTAATCCATGAAGAATATGCGCAAATCCCTTGTTTCACGTCGAAATCCTTGTAGCGGCTAGGCTAGAAGTCTTCATCTTGGGTGTGACTGCCTGTTGTCGATGCTCTTTTCGGCTTGACGGGGCTAAGCAAGTCGTCAGTTCTGCCACGTCCTACTTGGTAGCCAATCTCGATGCCTTGGTGCGAATGCCACGTCTGATTGGGGACAAATGTTAACGGCGGAGCAAAAGTGAGGCGCTCGGCGGTCGAAAAGTGAGGCGCTTGGTCAATTATGGTACAGGGTGGCGGCTCCTTGGGTAGTGTTTAGGTCTTGGAATCCGTTCGACGTCGGCGTTTGGCATCTTGCAGGCGATAACTCTCGCCGCTGGTTTCGATAATGTGGCAACGATGCGTCAGGCGATCGAGGGCCGCGCCAGTTAGCCGTTCGTTGCCGAGTACCTCGGTCCAATTCTCAAACGGCAGGTTCGTGGTCAGGATGACACTCGAACGTTCGTAGGCCGTGGCGATCACGTCGAAGAGTAGTTCGGCGCCAGCCTTGGTGGCCGGCACGTAGCCCAACTCATCGAGAATCAACAGGTCGAGTTTGGACAAGTGATTTCGAAGACGGAGTAATTGCCGGTCTTCATCCGCTTCCCTTAGGGTGGTGATCAACTCGGTCACGCGCCAGAAGCGTACTCGCTTGCCCTGAGCACAGGCGGCCATACCCAGCGCCGTGGCCAAGTGGGTTTTGCCTGTGCCGCTGGGCCCCACCAGCAAGATGTTCTCTCGACGGGTCAAGTAGTCGCCACGGACCAGGTCGAGGACGAGCGGCTTGTTCACGCTGGGACGGGCGGCGAAGTCGAATTGGTCGAGCAGCTTGGCGGTGGGGAAGCGGGCCGCTTTGAGTCGTCGCTCGGCTGCCTTGCGTTCGCGTTCGATCAGTTCCAATTCGCACAGTTGCAGTAGGAACGTCAGGTGGTCCGCATTCGTGGCTGCGCAGCGCTGGGCCACCTTCTCACACTCCGTCAGGACAGTCGGGAGTCTTAGGGCCTTGAGATGGTGCTTGAGCAGTACCGTGCTTTTGGCTTCGGTGGGAGTCATGAGCAAGCGGCCCTTCCCACGAGAAGAGCCTGGTAGGCGGACACGTCGGTGGGCCTTACCCGCACCGTTTGCAAGTGCGGTCGCCCGTCGAGACGAAAGAGATCGACCGGCCGTTCGGTTCGGTGTTCCACGATCAGTCGAATGCTCTCGGGATCGATCACATTGATGTCGAGCGCGTAATCGACGGCATCCGCCAACTGCGCGAGAGAAAACGTCTCCAACAGGCGTAGCACCCGAATGAAGGCCTGCGTCCCGTATCCGGTCGTGTCGGCCGCTTCCAGGCGTCGGCGGAGCAGGCCAAAGCAGTCGGGTAGTTTCCAGTGTTCCAAAGGTCGGGCATAATCGAATCCGCCCGGCTTCCGCTCCAAGAGCTCTAGATAGTGCAGCGGATCGAAGCGGAATTGCTTGTGGTCCCAGCAGCGCTCGTGCCGGGCCACCAACCGGTCCTCGTGGACGACGCGAACTTCATCCACGGTGGCGATGACCGTCAACCGGCGGTGAGCGTAACGAGTCGGCACGGAGTAGGAATTGGTGTCAAAGCGGATCAGCGACAACGAATCGGCGGCTACCTGGGTCAGCCGTCGCGCTTCGAAAGGTCGGGACGGCAAAGGCAGAAAGGCCGCCTGATCCTCGATCAGCAACGTGGCGGATGTTCCGGACTTGCCTCGGACCGGCCGATCCAGGTCCTGTCGGCAACGCTCGACCAAGAGCGCGTTCAACGCTTCCAGGGAAGGAACCGAAGGCACTGGCACCAGGAAATTCGACCGCGCATAGTCGAGCAACCGTTCGACGTGTCCCTTCTCGTTGGGCCGACGCACCAGACAGAAGTGAGGCGTAAAGAGATAGTGGCTTTGCAGGCGCTGAAACGCGCGCGTCACCTGCCGCTGGCGCCTATCGGTGATCCGGGCCACCGCCGTTCGGGCATTATCGTAAGCAATCCGCCGCGGCACGCCTCCGAAAAACGCGAAGGCCCGTTTGTGTCCCTCTAAGAAAACCTCGGTGCATTCGCGTGGAAACACCTGGCAGAACACCGCATTCGCGTAGGGCAAGCTCAGAACGAAAAGCGCTACCTTCGTAGGCACGCCCGCCACTACGACCTCCGCGAATCCGAAGTCCACTTGGCCCTCGCCGGGCGGATGCGACAAAGGGAGGAACACCTCCTGCCGACCTATCTTCAACTCGCGAACGACGTCTTTGACCGTGGTATAGCCACCAGTGAAACCGTGTTCGGTGCGCAGTCTTTGCCAGATGCGATGCGCCGTGTGTCGCTGCTTCTTTGGAGCCGTCTTATCGGCGTCGAGAATGGCGTGGATGATGGGCAGGAACGGTTCGATGGTCGGCCGTCGCGGTGGCCGCGTCCGTCGATAGCCGGGCGGTTCTACATGGGCAAGAATCTTCCGCAGCGTCAACCAGTGGATGTCAAAGTGCCGGCAGGCCTGACGTTTGCTCAGCTCGCCCGTCAAGACCTTGCGGCGGATCTCAGTCCAGCGTTCCATGTCGGCGTACACCTCAGTGCCTCCATGCAGATCTGGGTGATAGAGAAAACCCTATCCTCTCAGATTGCCGGAGTGCACAGTTGTGCGCCTCACAATTCGGTCGCCACCAGGCCCGCCGAGCGCCTCACTTTTGCTCCGCCGTTAACAACAAATCCTGTCACAGATTTGTCCGAACGACGAACTAGGACGCGCCGCCCTAGTTCGGAATCCGGCAGCTGCCAATAGAAGTCGTACGCGGAGGCTGGTTGGCGGCGCAAAAATGGCACACCCGAGCGAAAAAGCGTCCTTGCACGTATCGGTCCGACGCTCACCGAAGTAGACTCATCGAACGAATAAGAGGGAACTAAATGGAAATCCGCTCGACGATATTGCGAGTTATTCGCTTCTGCCGTCGGTCATAAAGTCGCGTCGTACGTGGGTCGGCGTGACCGGCCAAATATTGCACGTCCGCCAAGGAATGACCCTGAGACAGCAGGTCGGTTATTGTGGTAACGCGAAACGAATGCGGAGACAGCCGGGTTGGTAGACCCACATCTTTGATGCGACGCTTAACCATACGGCACATGTCGGCGCCGCTCATTCGATTCTTCGTGAGTGCCTTGGTCTTTCGAATCGCCGTGCGAAATAATGGCAACTCTTTAAGGTCCTTGCTGATATCGGCGGCAGAAACGTAGTCAAAAATGAACTTCTCCAGGTCATGTCGAACCGGGATTTCCCGTGCTTTGCCACCCTTGTCCGTGAACCGCAGGCTCCACTGACTTCCATCGTGCTGAAGGTCGGTGAGGCGGAGCTTGGCGACAGCGCCCACCCGTACGGCCGTATATATAAGGACACCGATGATTGCCCGGTCGCGCAATCCGACGACGTTGTCGGTCGAGATCGACCTAAGAAGTACCCGAGCCTGATCGACTCCGATTTCGGGCGTCTTACCTTCGATGACTTCATATCGCTCGGCGCGCACAGAAAGTGCGGGATTCAAGACGATAACGTGACGAATGACGAGTCGGTCGAAAAGCCGCCGAATGGCCGCCAGGTGCAGCTTTTTGGTAGGAATGCTCCCCGTGTGCTGGCCGAGGTATTGGCCAACGAGACCGGGCGTGATTTGGTCCAAGGTGACATTGCGTTCTTCGCACCATCCTAAGAATCGGCGAACCGCGCGAAGATACGCCGTGCGGGTATGTTGGTTTGGGAGCTCGCCTTCGAAGAACTCCTCCCACGCAAAACGAGCAGCATCGCCGACCTGGGCGATGATAGCGGGCAAATCGTTTCCAATCGGTGCAGTCGGAAGCCTCCCGAGTCCAGAAACTACCATCAAATCGCTGTTGCTCTTGGCTCCGTCTGCCACGTCCCTCGGGATTCCGGATAATGCTAAATAACATCCTTTCTTTAGCCTTATCTCCCCTTGTTCGCAAGCAGCTAGTTGTGAGTCAGTGCTTACTTAAGAGGGGTTTGGCGAGGGGTGACTGCGTTGACAGTAATCCGCCCCCGCACGTTTATCACGACACGAAGGCCCCGACTGGCTGTCCGTCACGCGTCGCATAGGATTCTTTAGGCGGACATTCCTCACACGGAAGGAGTGAAATCTATGCTGACGAAAACTTGTAGGTGCGTGGGGCTTATTCGGGACGTTTGCACCATCCTTTGTCTTGTGGCTTTCCCTGCTGTAGCGCGTGCCCAATTGCGACATCTGGAATTGCCGGAACTCCGCAATACCCCCGCGGCAATGTCGCATGATGGCAAGCTACTTGCGGTGTCCCTCGATAACACCGAACGAAAGCGCGGCGGATTGACGGACATCAGCACGGCCGATGTACCGGAAAAGTGGACCGTTTCAACTGTTCCCAAGGAACGGGGCATTGGTGTGTGGGAGCTTGATACGGGAAAACTGGCGAAGTGGATCCCGTGTAAGGAGTTTGGTGCACGAAATCCGGAGATTCTGCGTTTCGCTCCCGCCGGGGATACGCTCGCAGCTCTCCATGAGGAATGCGTTGTCCTTCTTAATCCACGTACGGGGGAAACAAAGAAGATCATTCGCGACAAGCAACGTAATTTCAGAGACGCAATGGATTTCTGCCCTACCCGTGGCGAAATAGCTGTTCTCCATCGATCCGGTAACCCTCAGCTTTACGACGCAACCTCGGGTAACCTTATGCGTGAATTCGAGCCACGCAGGCCAGATAAATCACTCGCCTATTCCGCGGATGGTAAGCGCCTCGCTTCAGGTTTTTGTGTGTGGGAAGTGGAAACGGAAACCTTATTGGGAAGATGCACCGACGAGTCAGACGTTGACGTGGCCATTTTTGATCCGAAGGATGCCAAGATTATGTACGGCATCAAGTCGAGGACTCGGGCCTCGGTAGTCCGATGGGACATCCGGACCAACAGACAGACTGCGCGTTTCGATGAGGCATCGCGCACGCTCGATATCATAGGGGGGTTCAATGACCTTGCTATTTCGTCGTCAGGGAAACTACTGGCTACCGCAGGCACCGATGGACGAGTACGTTTGTGGGACATAGAGAAAGGGACACATCTGGCTTCGCTTCAAAGCATGCCCCGAATATACCGGCACGCCGGTGGGAGCGCTCACAGTGGCCAAGAGCCACGATATGTCGAATTCTCCCGGGACGGAAACCACCTGGTCTACACGACCTGGGATGGCAATGTTCATGTTTGGCAGATTTCAAACATCCAAAAAGGGCAAGCACTTAACCGCTTCTTTGCGGGAGACAAACTTTTCGAAGAATCGCTCAGTAACCCGCCCCCTGTCTCTGCTAGCGGAAAAGCAGTCAGTGCCGAGCCTTTGTCAGTTGGCCAAAAGGTCTTAGTGCGGGACCCGGAAGGAAAATGGTACGCAGGATGTATTCTGGAGATCATGGAGGACGGTAAAGCACGTGTTCATCGAAACGGGTGGCCGAGTTCTAACGACTTGACAGTTACTCGTTCACGTCTTCAATTGCCATAGCCGGCATGTCACGACTTCCGGCGAAAGGGCCTCAAAGCATCAAGCCTATTAGCAAGCGGACCGGGTTCTCAAATTGCGGGCATGTCAAGAGCTCTTTGGAACCCGCGTCGCGTGGATAGGGCGCAAGTCCCGCTAGTCCCCATCGCCCACGGGACTTCGCCCTAAGGCTCCACGCGAGGCGGGTCCGAGCGTTCTGCCCGCGAAGGGACCAACCATGCTCCAAGTGGCTTCTCATTTCACTTGCCTGCGGAAGTCGTGCTTGCCGGTTTCAGGGTTCTCACCGAAGTCGAGCTAGGCTCGCTCCATCATTGCGTTGGAAGCTCCGGTACCCTTTGTGGGGAACGCAGTCCGGACAAGCTGCATCCCGGTCCGCGGGTTCGCCGGCGCTTTCGTCCCGGCAAGGCACATTATCCGTCAGGCGACGAATGTCGTGGTTTCTCTTCCTTACGTTGCGACTGGTTCCGGCTCAGACCAACGGAAGGCTTCGCCGGTGAGCCAGATTTGGTGCATAATAACCGCCAGTTTCCGGGCGACGGCCACGATGTGATCGACGGCAACTACGTCTCCCCATGAGCGGCAATTAGGAATCCCCAGGGTTCCCTGGGGCGACCGGTTCCGGTCGCGAAGCCGCGTCGTTTGAGTTCGTCTCCAATTCGATGGCTTTCTTGGCCTGTTCCAGCCGGTAACTGGTAATGTTGAGTTCCAGGATCACGCTGTGGTGTACGAGTCGATTGATGGCCGCCGCGGTCGTCATCGGATCCTTGAAGATCACTTCCCACTTGGCGAACGGCAAGTTGCTGGTGAGCAACACACTGCCGCGTTCGTACCGCTCCGCCAACAGCGTGAACAACACTTCCATTTCCTCCCGGCTCTGTTGAACGTATCCGATGTCGTCGATGATCAAGGCATCGAAGGCGCTGAGGCGCTTCAACACTTTGCTTAGCTTCAAGTCGCGCTTGGCTACCAGTAGTTCCTGCACTAACAGACTGCACGTGCAGAAGTAGATCTTGCGGCCGGCACGGATCAGTTCCTGGCCCAAGGCCGACAACAGATGCGTCTTCCCCGAACCCGATCGTCCAAAAACCAAAATGTTCTCGTGTCGATCCAGGAAGGTTCCGTCCATCAGCGTGCGCACTTGGCGGGCCACCTTCGCCGGCAAACGCTTCAAGTCGAAATGCGGCAGATCCTTCTCCGGCGGAATCCGGGATTGGCGCAGCAAACGCTCGATCCGGTGGGTCCGCCGGGTCTCGCATTCCTGCCGGCTCAACTCTAAGAGATACTGCTCGTACGACAGCGTCTCCTTCTCGGCACGCCGTGCTTGCTCCTCGAAATTCGCTCGCACCGACGGCAGATGCAACTCCTTCAGATAAGCGACCAAACTGGCCTTCACGTCCTTGTTCCGGCTCATGCCATTCCTCCGTGAGTAACTTGTCGAAATCGGCCAAATTCACCGGTGCGACGCTCACCGCCGTTACCGGCGCCGCTTGGCTCTCCCTCAGCAACACTTCCACTGCCATCCGGCTGATCGGCTGCTCGCGTTCCATAAGTACACGCAAGGCTTCCTCGACCGCCTCTTCGCTTTCGTGTGCCGCCAGGTGCAGAATCTCCAGGTATTCGCGATCCGCCCGCGCGGGGCCGGTCTCATGCAACAGATCGTAGGCCATGCGGAAGCGGCTCGTCGGGAACAGACCTTCCCGATAGCGATAGTCCGCCAAGGCGCCTGGCTTCCGCACCAAAGCGTCGATGACATGTCGGTAATTGACGTGTTGTTTGCACCGGCCACGCAAGCGCGGCAGCGCCTCCACCAACTTCTGGCCGTACCAGACTTCCAAGTGATCCAGGTAAATCCGCACCTCGACTCGTTCGCCGATCAGCCGGCTATTGACCGAGTAGACGTTATTTTGGACGCGGATCACGCTGCCGCTGCTCACCGTGACTCCCAGTCGTCGGCACGTCTCCAGCCGGCGGGCCGGCAACGGTCGCAACGCCGTGCTCTCCTCGGCCAAGCGCTTGGAGCGGTTCGCGTTGCGGAGCCGGCACACCTCCGCCAGGAACGCGGTGTACTGTTCGCGACTGGCAAAGTCACGGCTGCCGCGCAATAACAACGCCTGCTCTACGGCCTCCTTGAAATGCCGATGCGATGCTTCGGCATCCCCGTTCTCGTGCGCCGCCCGCGCTTGAATCTTCTCGCCGGTCAGTTGGTAATGCGCCAGCAACGCCTGGTAGCGGGCCGTGAAGTCGCGCCGCTCCGAGAGGTTGTTCACGGCGCTACTCAACCGATCGCTGCGATGCCGTTCGGGCACACCGCCCAATTCTCCTAAGGCATTCTGCAATCCTTCGCTCAAACTCTCGAAGCTCTCGGAGAAGCAGAGCGTCACTGATTCCCAGTTCGAGTAGGTCAGCACGAAGTGATACACCATGTGATCGAATCGCTGGCCACCGATCGTGACGTTCAAACGGTTCATGTGCGTGAAGTCCGAGGCACACAGCCGACCAGGATGATGCACCTGGCTGAAGTACACTTCTTGCCCGGGGCCTTGGGTCGCCCGCCATGCCTTGACGCGCCGTTGCAACGTCCGCAACTGAGTCTCATCAAAACGTGCGGGATACTTCTGCACCAACCAACCCCACAGCGTCTTGGCCTGCAAGCCCGGCGCCTGTTCCAGAAGCGCGGCCAGTTCCGGCCAGACCTCGGCAAAAGGATCCGGCCGGGTTCGCCACTCGCGTGGCGGTACGACTTGCTCACTCGGGAGTCGTCTCATGTTCCAATACCTCCGTGCCGTCTTCTGATCGACGCCCGAATTCTGGGCGGCCCTGCTCAGCGTCTGTCCTTGACCCAAGAGCCGGAACAGACGGCGAATATGGACATCCGTGACCTTCGCCATCGCAAGCTCCTTCCATGATGGAACTTGCGCTAGCGTATCACACGGACAACCAGGGATTCGTAATTGTCGTCAGGGGAGAAGTAGTTGTCGCTATACAACGATGGCTTTCTTCATTCCGGCGCGTTTAGCAACGCGTAGCCCCCAGGATTTGAGTGAGGACCATCGTTTGGTTCGCGTTAACAGGGCACTGGCTGCTTCATAGAGGTAGCTCCGGACCAGACGGTCTCCGCACTTCGAGATACGAGTCGAGTAATCCATTTCCCCTGACTGATAACGCTTGCTGGTGAGGCCCAAGTAGGCGGCGACACTGCGGGATTTTTTGAAGCGTCGGGGATTATCGACGGCGGCCGTGAAGGCCAAGGCCGTCACGGGGCCTATACCAGGAATGGTCATCAGATTGGTGCACGTCTTGTCATTCTCGACGTACTCATCCAAGAGGCTATCGAGGACGGCGATCTGTTTGTGAATGGTCTTCAGGACTTCCATAAGCGGCGTCACGATAGCTTGCAATTCCGGGTGTTCCTTGGTCATGCCGAGGGCCTTGGCAGCAAATCCTTTCTCGGCGCGCTGCGAGACCATGAATCCAAACGTCTTGAGGACGCCGCGTACCTGATTCTTCAGGTCGGTGCGCATGCTGACAAGCTGGGCCCGCGCACCCAGTAGCGTGCGAATGCGGTGGCTGTTCAAACTCTTGACAACGACTTGCTTGAAGTAGCGGGTACGCATTAGCTGGGCGATACCGTGAGCGTCGTTGGCGTCGGTCTTGTTGATTTGCATGCGGAGGGCGCCGTGCGCATGGCGGGCATCGACACAGAGTATCGGTAACCCCGCATCCTTTAGGGCGTGCCAGAGCCAGGGCACAAGTGCGCCGCTTTCATGCCGATCAGCGTCACGGAAGGTGCTTTGCTGCGGATGGTGTTGGTGAGTTCTTGAGGATTGGTAGCGCATTTACCTTGCCATAGTTTCTTGCCTGCGCCGTCCACGACACATAGGTGTGTCGTTGCCTGTGAAACATCGAGTCCGACAAACTGGTCCATGACTGCTCCCTGGTTAATTGTGAATGAGGCGACGGCCCTACCAGGTTTGCTACCCGGGAGATGGCCGGCCCGCAATTACACAATGTGGGGAGGGCCTGAGTCCTGTGTCACATTCGCCCCAGGACTTGGGCCCGCGGGTCCCACACGGGCCGCCCATTTCATTTGTGGGGAATTCGCCGTGGGCTGAATAAGTGCACGCAAAGGTCCTTCGCGAACGTTCGCTGCCCTTCTGATTGGATCAGAAAGGCCGCCGGCGAAGACGAAACGCAACGCGGAGAATCGCCAGAGCAAAAATCCACGCGGCGGTCCTTGGATAACTAATGACCAGGACGACGATCAAGAAGGCAAGGATTACATAGATTTGAGCCATACTCACCATTACTAAGTAAACAGGGGAGAGGCGGGCGACCTGTGGAAAACCTCTCCTGTGACTCTAGGCGACGGCGGCGAGACTGCAATCGGGGCAAGTGCCCATGTGAGTCCATGCATAACCCTCTGGGTCCTCATGAACGTTTTGCCAACCCATAGCTTGGGCTTCTTCGACGCCGTAGGCTTCGGCCCAGCAGTCGGTGCAAACAATGCTCTCGGACATTTGCCACCAGTGGAGGGCCTTACATTCCTCGGAGCAGAAGCGGGTTCTGCCGAGACGCTCCGGCGGGATCGGACCCGCGCAATTCCAACAGTTGTTAATCTGCTTCGTCATAGCCTTCCTCCAGACAATCTGGACAGATGCCCAGGTAATTCCAGGAAAATCCCTCGACGTGTATTTCGATTTCCTTCCAACCGGCGGCCTCAGCCTCTTTGAGGCCGTCGATGTGAGCCGAACAGTTCTCGCAGGCGATCGTTTCCGGCGGATTCTTTGAGTATTCCGCCTTACATTCTTCTGAACAGAAGAGGCTTTCGCAGCGCGAGGCGGGAACCGGTTTTTCGCAATGAGCACAGAACATTTGTGGCTCCTTCGGGAATGGGAGAAAGGGCGTCCGTGCCCATGCCTCCCACGATTAGAAGTGGACGGGCCCGTCGCCGTCTGCCGACTCCCGGTCGGCTTGCGGCTTTGGACCGTAGATCCAGCGCTTGGCATCCTGAAGCGCCATGATCATGAGGTCGAGGTCGCTGGCGTTGAGCGTCTGGGTCTGATGCCAGCCCTGGTCGTCCTTGTAACTGCGCTGAAACGACACGGAGTAGCGGACGCCGCCGCCTTCCTTGTCGTTCTCCCAGACAGAAGCGCGGCAGAGTCCGTACTTGAACTCGGCAACCGGCCGCTGTTTTTGGCCGTCGTCCGCTGTGCGCGCCGTAGCCGTTTGTGACTTGGACATTGTGAAACCCTTTCGCAAGAAAAGTGAAGGTGATTTGCGTGGACACAGTGTCCCCGCAAAAAGACTCTCCGATGACAAACGCCTTTGGCCGGCCTTTCATGTGGCCTGGGCCAAAGGCTGCTCGGCGTCGGTAGCGCTGAGTAGCGCATTAAGCCGCATGGTTTGCAGGGCGTGGGCCTGGGGTTGTTTGGTGGCGCGCCCGGCCAGTACGGTCGTAAACGCGTTAAACAGGCTCCAGACGGTGCGGTCTTCAAACTCCCCATAGGACGGGTTTCGCCACTCGCGAAGGACGTGTGGCAGTTGCAGCGTGGAGACAATGCCCCGCTCAAACGCTCGAAGAATCAGTGAATCCGCGCGCTCGGGGGAAAGTTCCGCGTGCATCATGGTCCTAATGCGCCTTGCTTCCATTTGCTGAAAGTCGCCAAGGTTGGTGACCGCCTCGGCGATGGCGGTGCTGAAGCGCGCCTCGCCGTTGACCGTGTGTTTGCGCTTCACGAGCAAGTCGGAATGGAACGCTAGGTTGTCACAACAAAACGTTCGATTTCCGGCACAGAAGCCGAGTGGAAACGACTTGTCGGTGGACGATCGGATGGCGACGGCCAAGCTGACACCTGAGGCGAGATTGGTGGCCAGGTCAAGCGTTCCAAAGAAGCGCGCGTTGCTGCGGCTAAGCGCAAGTTTCTGGGCACGAACACGGTAGCCGGCATCGCTGAGCGTTTGCTTGGCGATGTCCAGCACGCGCGCGTGCGGCAAGGGAAACCAACGGCCCTCCGGTGGGGCGCCTTCACTTGGCGAAGCTGATCTTCCTCGACGAGCCGGGCTCCGCAATGGAGCATAAGCTGTGTTTCGGCCATGACAAAAAACCTCCAAAGATGTGTTTAACCGAGGTGGTCGCCCACCTCCCGAAGGGTTCGGAAGGTGGTTTGAAATCGTCTACGCAGATGGTCAAAGCCGCTAGCAGTCCAGGCGGTCAAGGCATGGTTGGGCGGAAAACGCTTGCGGGAACGGGATAAGGACAGGTTTTCGGACTACACGGGAGGAGACTCAAAGAACTGCGACTTGGGTCGTTACTCGGTGCGCCTGGTATAGCACAAATCCCGACTCAAAAGCAAAGAAACGAATGATGTTGCCTGGTCGATGGGGCGTGGCGTTACCCGCAAAAATCGGGCACTGGATGGGGTAGGCGGCCGACTTCCCTGGCGTGCTGTTCAAGAAGGATGAGCGCTTGTGCGTGCTCGCCGAGTTCGATTCGCGTGCTAATTGCCGACGCAGCCTCGTTTGAAAGGACGGCCCAGCAGCAGATCGCGTCGCGCTTTCGGCGGCGATTGACGCGTTGTTGCAAAAACCGGACGACGTGATCGTTTTCCGGGAAGAACATTTCAAGTCCACGACGCGTGGCTATGCCGACATAGGACGTGAGCATGCCGAGAATCGTACCATGCAACGCAAGGGAAAGTCAAAAGTTTGGAAGGTGCATCCTGCCCCGAGCCTAACCTGCCAAAAACAAGGAAGGTGTAAGCGGGATACTGTGAGGTAGGACGTTGGAACGTGACTTAGCCGAAAGGCGAACGGACTTGGAAGTTAGGAGAACTCAGTTGGGACCGTAAGTGGGACCGACGAAGGTATGAATAAGTCCCACTCGCCCCTCGGTGTATTTGTTCCGTTCTTAGGGGGCGACCGTTCAGGGAGCCCCGTAGGCCGGAGCGTCCAGCGGAGGCCTAGGGACCGCACCCGGCCCCAGCCGGGTCGGTCCCAGGTGCAGGCCGGTCCTAGGCCTGCACCGCGCGGCCGTCCAGGCCGCGTAGCACCGCCCGCCCTCAGCGGGCGTGCGTTCTTCGCCCGTTCAGGGCGGCGGAGCGTCCAGCGGAGCAGGTCGTTTCCAAACACGGCGTTCAGCCGTTTGGAAACGACCATTAACTTCTTCTGTGCTGGCCGAAGGCCAGGTCGAAAATGGTGGGCGGGGTGAGCGTCTTCCGTGAAGCGGAAAAAGCGAACCCCGCAAGGGCGGATGGGCACGCGCCGAAGACATCTCCCAAGTGCGCACGCACTGGGGAATGTCTTCGGCAGAAAGAGTCGAGGTGTTAACGGCGGAGCAAAAGTGAGGCGCTCGGCGGGCCTGGTGGCGACCGAATTGTGAGGCGCACAACTGTGCACTCCGGCAATCTGAGAGGATAGGGTTTTCTCTATCACCCAGATCTGCATGGAGGCACTGAGGTGTACGCCGACATGGAACGCTGGACTGAGATCCGCCGCAAGGTCTTGACGGGCGAGCTGAGCAAACGTCAGGCCTGCCGGCACTTTGACATCCACTGGTTGACGCTGCGGAAGATTCTTGCCCATGTAGAACCGCCCGGCTATCGACGGACGCGGCCACCGCGACGGCCGACCATCGAACCGTTCCTGCCCATCATCCACGCCATTCTCGACGCCGATAAGACGGCTCCAAAGAAGCAGCGACACACGGCGCATCGCATCTGGCAAAGACTGCGCACCGAACACGGTTTCACTGGTGGCTATACCACGGTCAAAGACGTCGTTCGCGAGTTGAAGATAGGTCGGCAGGAGGTGTTCCTCCCTTTGTCGCATCCGCCCGGCGAGGCCCAAGTGGACTTCGGATTCGCGGAGGTCGTAGTGGCGGGCGTGCCTACGAAGGTAGCGCTTTTCGTTCTGAGCTTGCCCTACGCGAATGCGGTGTTCTGCCAGGTGTTTCCACGCGAATGCACCGAGGTTTTCTTAGAGGGACACAAACGGGCCTTCGCGTTTTTCGGAGGCGTGCCGCGGCGGATTGCTTACGATAATGCCCGAACGGCGGTGGCCCGGATCACCGATAGGCGCCAGCGGCAGGTGACGCGCGCGTTTCAGCGCCTGCAAAGCCACTATCTCTTTACGCCTCACTTCTGTCTGGTGCGTCGGCCCAACGAGAAGGGACACGTCGAACGGTTGCTCGACTATGCGCGGTCGAATTTCCTGGTGCCAGTGCCTTCGGTTCCTTCCCTGGAAGCGTTGAACGCGCTCTTGGTCGAGCGTTGCCGACAGGACCTGGATCGGCCGGTCCGAGGCAAGTCCGGAACATCCGCCACGTTGCTGATCGAGGATCAGGCGGCCTTTCTGCCTTTGCCGTCCCGACCTTTCGAAGCGCGACGGCTGACCCAGGTAGCCGCCGATTCGTTGTCGCTGATCCGCTTTGACACCAATTCCTACTCCGTGCCGACTCGTTACGCTCACCGCCGGTTGACGGTCATCGCCACCGTGGATGAAGTTCGCGTCGTCCACGAGGACCGGTTGGTGGCCCGGCACGAGCGCTGCTGGGACCACAAGCAATTCCGCTTCGATCCGCTGCACTATCTAGAGCTCTTGGAGCGGAAGCCGGGCGGATTCGATTATGCCCGACCTTTGGAACACTGGAAACTACCCGACTGCTTTGGCCTGCTCCGCCGACGCCTGGAAGCGGCCGACACGACCGGATACGGGACGCAGGCCTTCATTCGGGTGCTACGCCTGTTGGAGACGTTTTCTCTCGCGCAGTTGGCGGATGCCGTCGATTACGCGCTCGACATCGATGTGATCGATCCCGAGAGCATTCGACTGATCGTGGAACACCGAACCGAACGGCCGGTCGATCTCTTTCGTCTCGACGGGCGACCGCACTTGCAAACGGTGCGGGTAAGGCCCACCGACGTGTCCGCCTACCAGGCTCTTCTCGTGGGAGGGCCACTTGCTCATGACTCCCACCGAAGCCAAAAGCACGGTACTGCTCAAGCACCATCTCAAGGCCCTAAGACTCCCGACTGTCCTGACGGAGTGTGAGAAGGTGGCCCAGCGCTGCGCAGCCACGAATGCGGACCACCTGACGTTCCTACTGCAACTGTGCGAATTGGAACTGATCGAACGCGAACGCAAGGCAGCCGAGCGACGACTCAAAGCGGCCCGCTTCCCCACCGCCAAGCTGCTCGACCAATTCGACTTCGCCGCCCGTCCCAGCGTGAACAAGCCGCTCGTCCTCGACCTGGTCCGTGGCGACTACTTGACCCGTCGAGAGAACATCTTGCTGGTGGGGCCCAGCGGCACAGGCAAAACCCACTTGGCCACGGCGCTGGGTATGGCCGCCTGTGCTCAGGGCAAGCGAGTACGCTTCTGGCGCGTGACCGAGTTGATCACCACCCTAAGGGAAGCGGATGAAGACCGGCAATTACTCCGTCTTCGAAATCACTTGTCCAAACTCGACCTGTTGATTCTCGATGAGTTGGGCTACGTGCCGGCCACCAAGGCTGGCGCCGAACTACTCTTCGACGTGATCGCCACGGCCTACGAACGTTCGAGTGTCATCCTGACCACGAACCTGCCGTTTGAGAATTGGACCGAGGTACTCGGCAACGAACGGCTAACTGGCGCGGCCCTCGATCGCCTGACGCATCGTTGCCACATTATCGAAACCAGCGGCGAGAGTTATCGCCTGCAAGATGCCAAACGCCGACGTCGAACGGATTCCAAGACCTAAACACTACCCAAGGAGCCGCCACCCTGTACCATAATTGACCAAGCGCCTCACTTTTCGACCGCCGAGCGCCTCACTTTTGCTCCGCCGTTAACACCCCGGTAACACGCTAAATCTGAAAGCGATTCCCAGCACCAAGGGATGTGTTACCGAGGCTCCGCTTGAGGAGCAGTCGGTTAAGGAAAGAACGTCAGATGTGGTGGTCCACGTGTGTATTGCAGCGACATTGGGGGCCATTGCTTGGTGCATGGATGTGAGTCTGATTTTGTTTCCGTGGCAGTTTCTTTTGACGCCTGTTCTCACGTCAGTGATCGGCAGCCTAATGGCACTCCATTACGCGCACCTGACAACAGGTTCACCGATTGAAGTGAAATCAGCGCTCGAATACAGACGCGGGTTAGCTGAAAAGGTTTTCATGGTCGGGTTATTCTGGCCGTTTCTTCTTCCTTACTCACTTGTCCTTGTCGGTCTTCATCCAAAAGACGCATTCAAGGCGTTTGCATCGTGGCTAACCTACAATCGTTTTCGATTGCGGGCAGGCGGAATCAACACAGGGCTTGGTGGACCGCGCCCGGTTAGGCTCTTGCTTCTTTACCTATGGTGTGTGCTAGTTCCACTTAGCCTTCCCATATTTCCTCCAACGATCGCACCCTCAGCCGAGTCCATTCTTGTCAGGGTGACAATCGGCCTTTTTGTTGCATTTCTAGCAATCGCGATAAGTCTGCTCGTGTTGATGTCAGTGCCGGCGCCGCTGTTTCCAGGTTTAGGCCGTATTCGACGTAATGTTGATTACCTCAGCCGAATGGAAGCGGTCCGCGAATCTCCAAACGCCGCTGAGCGGGAGTGCATTTGGCTTGGAACGAATGCGGTTGATGGTATCCCATTTCTCTTGCCGGCACGTGTCGCAGAAGAGCACATCTGGGTCAAAGGTTCGCCGGGGTCGGGCAAGACCGTACGTCTGATGCTGCTTTTGATGGCCCTGTTGTCCTTCAAGCGCTACAGCCTGCATGTTATTGACCTGAAAGGAGACTCCTTTGAATTGCTCGGTGCCATCTTGTTAGCTGCTCGCAAACTGAGGCTACAGATTCGGATTCAGAAATTCATCGACCGTGTGGGTTGGCCTACCTCCACGTACAACGTCTTTGAACAACGATTCTGGAGACCGTTGACACCTGTCCAAAAAGCGGTCGTGCTTGCCGGCGTACTTGGGGGCAGTCACGGGCTTGCAGGCTATGGCAAACAGTGGTTTGGCGGCGCCTACGTGCAAGTGCTTTTGATGGTCTTTTCGCGCTGCCGTAACATTCGCTCATGGCGGGGACTTGCCGAGGCGATAATCGAGGTCATCGTCAGGTCAAATAGTGAAGATTGCCATGCCGATATTCGTAACGCCGGTCTCCAAGTTTGGCTTGATGTATCCAGAATGGCCCAGGTGGAGGCTTTTAATGTTGTCGATAATCCCAATGGCATTGACCTTTGCAAGTCGTTTGAAGAACCAGGGATAGTTTACTGGTGTCTGCCACCTGCCCTTTCCCACGACATGGCCGGCTGCGCTGGTCGGCTTGCGATCCAAGGATTAATTGATGCATCAATCTGCGCACGTCGGACCCGGCGAGTGTTCGGTGTTGTTGATGAGTTTCAGCGTGCTGTGGCGGAAGGCCTTGAGCTTTGTCTTGAGCAGGCGCGTTCAATGGATTTGAGTTTCGTTCTTGCAAATCAGTCGGCCTCCCAACTAGACCGGGCACAACAGGACTTTTCATCCTTGGTGAAAACCTGTTGTCGCACGCAATGGACGGTGGACACCCCCGATCCTGAGGAGCAACGGGAGATTTCACAAACAAGCGGCAAGTATATCGATCATCTGACCTCGATTAGTCAGAGTGGCAGCCCAAACGGGCCAGGTTGGAGCAAAACTCGCCAAGAAGTGGTCCTCGACCGGCTTTCAATCAACGCAGTCAAGCTAGCTTCTTCAAGCCCGGACTTGTCGATCATTACCGTGTCACGCGACCATTCCTTCTGCCAATACTTGGGTTACCCGAACATTATTCGCACACCGCATTTTCTTTCAAAAGCCGATTACGAAGCGCTCAGGCACACGGCGTGGGAACCCGACGAGGGCAGCATTGTTACACAGCAACCTGCCGATCCCGAGGATGATCCAAGCAACCGCATTCCAGAAGCATTGATAACACGCGAGGTTATTCGTCGCGGTAGCCGTCGACCAAAAGTGTAGGAGTGTTCGATGTCAGGAAACAAACCGGCGCATGAGATTCAACTTGGTCGCCTGAGTGCGGTCGTCTGGGCCAACGAGCCAACCGGCGAGGGCCGACCCTGGTTTAGCGTTAGCATTTTCCGCGTTTACCAGGAAGGGGGTAGTTGGAAAAAATCAACGAGCTTTGGCCGGGACGATTTGCCGGTCGTGGCAAAGCTTTGTGACATGGCGTATGCGTGGATCTGGAAAAGACACCGACGCGAGAAATGCGACCAAACTGCCCCTGAGAGCACCCCGTGAGGTCATTGACGAGGACATGGCAAAGCCAATTCATGAAATCCGTTATGGACTTATTAAGGCGAAAATCTGGGGCCGCCCTGGGCGGCGTCCCTGTGTGTCGGTTGTGCGACTATACCGAAACGGCGACATTTGGAAAGAATCAGGGAGATTTGGTCGGGAAGACCTTCCACTTGTGGCCCTAACGATTCACGAGGCGCACGCGTGGATACTCAATCAAGCTCGAACCAATGAAAAAGAACTAGATCGGAAGTAGCGGGTGAAGCCGATGGGCGTGCAGTGCGTGGTGAGCAAGGAATGTAGAGAACAGCTCGATGCGTGGCTTCGTGCTTACTTTCCGCAAGCCTTTGACGATCCGCAATTGGAATTCGTTCGGGGACTGCTTTTTATTCTCCAAGAAGAAATCAGTCGGGTTTCGCAAGTTGAGCGATGCTGGTTGCAACAGAGGCTCATGAAGCCATGCCGACAATGATGACAGTGCGCGAAACAGCAGAGCGGTTGAACTGTAGCTCTGGGTTGGTCTACGCACTTTGTGCTCAAGGCCGATTGAAGCACCACCGGCTGGGTGTGGGTCGTGGAACGATTCGAATAACCGATGAACAACTTCAACAGTTCATTGCAGAAACGACGGTCCTGCCGGGGGCTCAGCCAGAACTTGCTCTTCGGCATATCCGCTTGTCCCGGTGAAGCCACAAGGGGGAAGCATCCGTGCCCCCTCCCCTGCGTCCCACATTAGCCCGTGGCCTTTGTTGCGGCTTGCCGAAGGAAATCGGGGTCCTGGGCAAGGTGTTGGTAGACCTTAGCGAGCATGGATGGATCGGCGTGGCCCATAAGGATGGCGACTGTAAGCGGATCCACTCCACGTTGAAGTGCACGCGTCGCCCAGGAGTGGCGGAAATGATAGAGGCAATACTTGCGTGCGTGTTTGCGAGCGGTTTGAAGAAGAGTTTTCCGGTATTCGCGGAGCCTTGTGTTCTGAGTGGCGCGAGCAGCCAGCCGCTCACCTGTAGAAAGGGTGTTCGCGCAGTATCGCGGCGGCCGCGCTATGTTCACACCGTTTTCCTTCATGCGCCGGCGACCCATCGTGAGCTGAAGCCGTGAGAACGCGCACTGAACGGCGAAGCGGCGCCATGGCTGGTCGTTTTCATTGCGAAGGAGCGGGCCAGTTGGAAAGCGAAGCCTTCGCCGTTGCGTGATTTCAAGTGCTGTTCGACTGAGGTAAACAACGCGGGGTTGCCTCTGGCCTTTGGATTCGCTCACCGGAAAGACCCAACGGGCAAGTGTGGAATCGACATGGCGGGCTTCGACCGTGAGGAGTTCATGTGGTCGGGCGCCGGTCTCCCAAGCCGTGATGAGCAGGTCGCGGAAACCCTCGCCGGTTACCGCCGCAAGGATGTCATCGAATTCGGCTGGGGTAATGACAACTTCACGGCGCATGCACTTGGGCTTCTCAATGTGCGCGATAGGTGAGCGCAGAATTCGCTGTTCCCTTTCGGCCCAGCGAAAGGCGCGCTGCACGGCGCGACAGAGCTGGTTTTTGGTCGTCGATGACCAGGCAGTGTGTTGGGACAGGCAATCCGTGACGTGGTGCGGTTTGAGATGGCCGGTTGCGAGAAGCGGCGGGATCGACCGCGCAAAGATTTCGCAGTAACGCTGGTACCACTCGTAGGAACGTGCCGAGCGGTTTTGTTTCACCCACGCAAGAAAGGTGTCGAGCACGCCGACTACTAGCGATGAATCGACTGCCTCGGGCCGGTGGCGCATTAGTTCGTGGTAGCGGTCAAACGCTTGTGTCTGGTCGGGACCGAGGTTGATCTGCTTGCGGTCGATCTCGACGTACCACGACCGCCGGGCCTTCTTGAAGAACGGCTTTGGAAAATGAGGCATGGATGCGAACCCCCCGATAGACGGGCCGGAAGGCTCGCATCGGGCTCCCGGGAAGGTGTGACGGCCGACCGGGAGTCCGAGTTTTCGGACAGATTTCTCGGACAACCGCTGTCCGAGCCACTTTCACTTCGACGTAAGTCCTTGCTACATTTTAGCGAGGGCGACGGGACTCGAACCCGCAACCACCGGATCGACAGTCCGGTGAGAGGGTGTTCCGAGGACTACGCCGCATGTCTCCAAGTCGCGAAAACGCCGCGTTTTGTGTGATGATTTGGCGCTCCCAAGGAAGTCTTCAAACAATCCCTTTTATGGAGGGATGATGGAGGGACGGCGGTTGTGCGCCGGCGCCTCCATCTTGAGGCAGGCCCATGCGCACGAAGTTCTTATTCAGTCAACCCCCGCAGCTTCTCGATGGCGGACGTCCTCACGGCTTCCAGGTATGCCGCTTCCTCTCTTTCCACTTCAACTTCACGGTTGTATAGGTCCACGTCGATGACTTTCCTGATAACCTTCTCAAGGTCCGCCATCATGTCCGCAGGGTCGAGAGCCTCTAGTTCCCAAACCGTGTCGTCGCCGCCATTCTTTTCGACAAACCATTGGTAGTTTGGTGATTTTTCCTTCGCTAAGTTGTCCGAAGCTAGCTCGTAGCGTTCGATTTGTTCTCGGGTCACCCCCGCCTTAATGATGATTGGTTCCGGATCGTTGATGTCGAACTCATCGCGGAGTGTCTGTCCGCCGACAACGGTAATCTTTTCGCCTTCGGGATCCTCGTCGGCCAGGGTGATGACCACGAGCCGTTCCTTGCCACTGTTCTTGAATCGTTCGCTCAGATCGTACCACGGGTCAATACTGTTGAATCCACGGCCGCTGCTGGTTGGGATTTGGTACTTCTCGGTGACTCGCAGCACCATGTGATAGATCGTGTTTTTCTCGCAGACCACTTCAATATGGTCGGGTTGTGTTTGGAGCAGGTTACGCCAATAACCGACGAACAACTTGTCGATTTGCTGTCGGGCGAATTGCCGTGCGTCATTGAATGGGAAGAACTCTTTCAGCGGGCGGGTGAAGTCGTCGAACGCTTCCCACGGGATTGTGCCATCGAGCCTCAACCGGGTGATAAGGTTAGACGTGGCGTCATACGATCCTTGGTCGTTCTTGTACCACAGCGTTCGCCTTTTGCCGTGGTCGGGCTGATCTTTCCTTGGCCAGTAGTGCCCGCGTACAAACGGGAAGTTAAGGAGCGGATAGTGAACGCCACGAACGGAAAGTGGCCAGTACCGGCGGCGGCCCTCAACGACTTTTAGGATCTGCTTGACGTGTTCGTTTTTGCCGTCACTGATGGCGTAGCGACTTTTCGTGCCATCGATGTTTACGACTTGGATACCGTTGTATTCCACGCGGTTTACGGACTTGTCCCGCTGTTCGCACAAACGCTGGTGCGCCTCGGCGGGGTCGATGTTTACCAACTCTTCGCGGACTTGTTCAGCAACGCTCTTATGTCGTTGCTCATTATGGGCAATGAGTAAGCGGGCAAATTCGTCAGCCGTGAAGTCACTCCGCTTTTTCGGCATCACGCGGCAGGTAACCCACTGCTTTTTCAGCCGCGTAAGGGCTGCGTGCCGCCGGTGGCCGCTGACGATGTAGTTATCGGCTGTCACGACTGGCTGTTGCTGTAACCCATGGGTCCTGATTGATTCCGTCAGCTTGTCGAGGTCGGGGTCTCCATAGGTTGTACGGTAAATCACCGGGTTTTCGGGGCTCGGTTTCAAGGAAGAAACGCGAATGCGTTTGGTTGTGTACCCGACGATTCCGTTCACTGTATCAATGCTCAATACTTCCCATTTCGCTTTGCCTTCGCCTACCGGGCAGAGCGGCCGGGGACCAATTCTACCTCGTTCGCTTACGCCGTCAAACTCCGCCGGTCGTGGTTTCGGCGGGGCATTGGCTGGGGATCGTTCCCTTGGCTCATTTCCTGGCTTGTCATAATTTCGTCTCCGATGAGCAGCTTTCGCGGAATTTGACATGGCTCGGCAGGGTTGGGTACGGTGTGCGTAGGAATGAGGCTAGGCAGCACGATTATTTTTAAGGACGTGTACCCATGTCGCAGCTTTTGACAGTTCAAGAAACCGCCGATCGACTTCGATGCAGCCGCGCGACGGTGTATCAGCTAGCCCGCAGCGGCAAATTACCATCGATCCGCTTACTGCGGGGGCGGATCCTTTTTGATCCGACGATACTTGCCGATGCTCTTAGGCAATCCCAGCAAAATCCAGTGCCCGCGGGTGAGCACCCGGCAACGTAGCAATCCGTCATTGTTTCGGCTCAAGAAAAAGTTCGAAAAATCGGCGATACGGTTTCAAAACCCGTGTTAGGTTCGAATTCGTTGCAATTTGGCGTTGTTTGGGCGATGTAATCAACTATGGCCGGCATCAACCTACAGCTTGAACCCGACGTCCTCCGCCCGCTGATCGCGGAGATCGTCGCGGAGACCGTCGCCAGACTAGAGACGGCCCGCCCTGCCTTGGCCGGCGACAAGCTCGCTTACTCCGAAGCTGAGGCTGCCCGGATGCTGGACCTCGGGGAACATGTGCTCCGTGACGAACGCCGCCGCGGCCGTATCGCTGCGTCCAGCATCGTCGGTAGGCGTATCCGGTACACGCGGGCGGATTTGATGGACTACCTGGCCCGTCGACGGTGGGCGCCGAATGCGGAGTGAAGCACTCTCGCCGGAGCATTTTCTCTCGCGGAAAAATTTGTCCCCAGAATTTTTTGGCCGTGATATTTGAGTGGCGGATTTTTTGGGGTCAAGTCTGGGTTCCCCCCCCCCCCCCCCGAACACACAGCCGGATCTACACCCCCCCGCACCCTGAGAACGACATGACAAATTATCAAGCAGTAGAAGGAGACCACATGCATCACGACTCGCCGTATTGGGATTATGAGTACGTTTATCCAGATGGCGATCGCTTAGACATCGGACCGCAACCGCGAGTTCGTCCCGACTTTACCTGGAAAGACAGATTTAGCGATGACTGGCAACCCGGAGAACCGGTTTGTGTGGTTCGAGATTGCCTTGTGATTGAGGTAGATCCAGACCGCGGCGGTGATGAGCAGCTGAAAAAGTTGGAGCAAAAGTACAAGACCTGTTACGACGATTATTATGTGCAGTTGCTAGACGGAAAAAAACATCTCTTCTTTCATCGGCCCGTCGGCGTCGACATCATTGGGGGGGTGATTGCCGAAGGGCTGCGCGTGATGGCTGATAATGAGGTTTGGGCCCCGACCCCTAACTGCAAGCCGGGCATCAGCCCGGGTTTTACCGAATACAACCTGCCAGACGGACGATTTCAATACCACGAGAGATTGGAGGAACCGCCCGACTGTTTGCTGCCGTCGGCGTTCGTCCGGCGACCCACCCGGCTCGGGCCGGTCATTCGCCAAGATGAACGACGCCAACTTCTTGCCTTCAGGATCATGCAGGCCCGACATGGCTCCCCCCTCAGATGGGACGAGTCCGACTATTGGAACGAGTACGACGACGATTATCACAAAGACTTCGAGTCGCGTTTACGCTGCATGGTTGCTGTGACAAACATTAGCACGTGCGATCCGCCGCTGCCGGAGTGCGAGCTAGAGTATCTGCTAAAGAGAGAGAACGAGGCACATTGCCGCGCGTGGGCCGAGGATTTTTGGTCAAGTACCGATGAAAATACCGATCCTCTGGCCCCTGTCGGAATCGACAGACTAGCCAAACTGCATCCACAACTCAAGCAACCGCTCATTGACGGGATACTTCGCATCGGCGAAACCGCAAACATAATCGCACCGACGAAGCGGGGGAAAAGCTGGCTGGTGTACGGCTTGGCGTTGTCTATTGCTACCGGGCGGCCGTGGTTGGGGGAGTTTCAAACACAACAAGGGCGCGCCTTAGTCATTGACAACGAGTTGCACCCGGAAACCATCGCGGACCGAATTCCGACCGTGGCCGCGGCTATGGGCATTGATATGGCCGAGTTAGCGGACCGTGTTGAAGTTATTTCCCTTCGCGGCCGGCTGATGAATTACCACGGCCTCGCCGAGCGGCTGGGGAAGCTAATTAAACCGGGGCGGTACCAGGCCGTGATTGTGGATGCTCATTACCGAATGCTACCGCCGGATACGTCCGAAAACGAAAATACGGCAATAACTAATGTCTATAACCTGATTGACCAATTCACTGGACATACCGAAGCCGCGTGGATCCTTATTCACCATTCGACGAAGGGCAACCAGGGCGAAAAATCAGTCACAGACGTGGGCGCCGGGGCTGGTGCCCAAAGCCGGGCCCCCGATACACACATTGTCTTACGCGACCACGAGAATGATGATTGTGTTGTGTTGGATGCCGCTGCGCGCTCGTGGCCGCCGGTTGTTCCCCTTGTGCTCCAGTGGAAGTTTCCGACTTGGACCCCAGTTGAGGGGGTCGACCCGGAAGAACTTAAGGGGCGAAGAACACCCAGAGAAGCGCGGCAGGCGAGGGCCGATGGCGCTGCCCATCAGGAGATCCTTCAGGCGCTTCAGAAGAACGGGCCTTTGACGATGAAGAAGCTGCAACGGGCCGTGGGGATGGGGAAGGAAAGAATGGATCGCCTGCTTTGCCAACTCACCGCTTCTAAGGCGGTCACCTGTACGGAAGCCATGATTCAGAAGAAACCACGCGACGTTTACGCGCTGGCTCGAGCCGCATAGGCGGCAACCCGGGCAACCCGGTCTGCCCGGTCTGCCCGGTCTGCGAACCACTTGGACCGGGTTTCTGTGGGTGGGGGTCTGACCTATAAATAGGGTCAGACCCACCCCCCACCCGGCGTTGAAGGCGGTCCACGGGGAAAAGCAAAATGGCGTACCGGCTCAACTAGTTAATGGTACCCCATGGTGGCCGTTTGTTCGGCGCCATGTGTTCACCCCTGGTTGAGCTTCGAAGAGTATCGCCGGTTACAGCTCCACTCACAGCTAGGCCTCACACTAATTCAAAGGAGTACTCATGTCCGACAGCTTGTATGGATGGTCCCGTGATCTAATCCGCATCGTCGATACCGTGCGTGAATGCCCTACTCGCCTACGGCGTATGGCAGACCTGCCGACCGAGGGTGCCCCAGACGAACGCCTAACTATCCTTGTGGATATTTGGGAAAAACTTACAGGAAACGAAGGCGCAAACCCGTCTCTCAGCGCCGCCAGCCGGCTTGGACAAATCTCCAAGATGCAGGATCGGCACGTGGAAAAAGCCTACCAAGACGTGCTCAATAGTTGTCAGCGCGAAATTGTCCGGCTTTTGAGTGCCGGCGGGCAGTCCGAAAAACGGGTTATTCTGACCGGTGACTTTGGGGGGAACATCTTTTACATAACGCCATCTCCGTACGGGAGCGCCGCGGCGGTTGCGCCCGCCGTTGCCGGCGGCTGGTTATGCGATCTGCCTCCCGGTCATTGGCTGCACAAGGCAATAGCGCCAAATGAGTGCTATCAGCTCGATCGCGGGCCGGCCATTTGCTTGGGACCGTACGGGACCAATGAGATGACGGACGTGAAGTTCCCAAAGCTGTTCTATTTTCTTGAGCCGGCCCTCCGCTTTACACGTCTCGCCGAGGAAGCCCGTTTGGAAGAGGTATCCAGGCGAGAATACCAGAAGCGAGAAAAGGCCCGTCAGGAACAGCGTCGGCTCGAACTCGAACCAGAGTACCAGGTCCAGAAGCTCCTAAAACGAATCGCGGCCCTGGAAAAGGCTGGCGACGCTAAGCCCGGTGGAAAGACATAACCGATGTCCGATGCAACTCCATGCAGCGAAAAAGCGAACGAAAACATGGATCCGAACACACCGAAAAAGCGAAAGCCCCGCGGCAAGCCCTCCGATGCCAAGATCGCCGAAAGGCGAATCGAGGCGATGAGGTTTCGCGCATCCGGCCTCAACTATCGTCTGATTGCGGTGAAACTCAACATCTCGCTGGGCCAGGCTTATGCGGATGTGCAGGCTGGATTACAGGCGGCCCGACATGATCTCTTGCAACGGGGCGCCGGCCTGATCGCTCTGGAATTGGAGCGACTCGAGCAGCCGGTCATGAAGCTGGTGCAGTTGCTCAATGGCGGCAACCTGAACGTCTCGGAATTGTGCGAGGTTGTGGACACGATACGGAAGCTGAGCGAGAGCCGGCGGAAACTCCTCGGGTTGGATGCGCCGAACAAACAAGCGGTCGCCGGCAAAGGCGGGTGCAAGATCGAGGCCACGGTGACTCTCTCCGAAAACGACCACCGCGAAGCGCTCATTGAACTACGCGAAACGCTGGCATCGGTGCCCGGCGCGACAGAGGCGTTGGCGGCATTTATGAATACCCGCATCAGTGGCCAAATCGAAGCACAGAACTAAACGCAAGAGGCTGATAGGCTATGTGTCCTAGAAGGCGAAATATCGACATGCCGCTCCGAGAGCATCGGGCCGCCGATTTCTCACCCGGGCAGCGTGTTGCATTCGATCGGGAAAGCACACTCTATGCGGAGGGTTTTCGAACGGGCACCGTCGTTGACACCAAAATACCGGTGCGTGAATTCATCGCGAACGCCGAACGCAAATACGGCTTCAGCGCCGGGAGTATTCACACCCCGAACGGCCTTCCAGATGGCGAATGTTGGCCAATTGTCCGCTGCGATGGCTGTGCCCGGCACTTGCTGCCTGGGTTGTACACAATGGCCGTCCCGCCATGGTGTCTCCACGTCATTGGTCACGAAGTCGATTCATAACGTTACCTCATTTTTGAAAGGAGCCGTCAAGTGAAATTGGCGGAGCTTTTTCGTCCAGCTGACCATGACCGGGTTCAACGCGCTCAAGGGCACGTTGGGCGCTGTCAATGTTGCGCTCAAGACGACCGAGGGGCTGGCCAAGGGATTGCGACCGTTTATCGACCTGACCGAGAAGGCGTTTAACCGGCTGACGATTTCGGTAATGGGTTTCGTCACAGCGGGCTTGCTCGGGACCGCGGAAGGGAATGCGCTCGCTTTTCAAATGCGGTTGTTGGCAATGGAAGTGGCTGGCGTGTTCCTGCCTACGTTTGATCGCGTGCTCAGCACGGTGCGTAACCTGGTCGCATGGTTCAAGAATCTAGCGGGCGAGCAACAGGCGCAGATACGTCGATGGGTGGAAACGGCAATAGCCACTCTGGGCGTTGTGGTTATTGGCGGAAAGCTGATCTTGGTATTCGGCAGCATGGCGAAAGGCCTGTCAATCTTGATCCCGCTTCTTATGGGATTTAACATGCTGACGGGCGGCATCGTGCTCGCAGTCGGCGCTGCTATTGCTGGCCTTGCCGCATGGGGCATTTCGGCGGCGATGACCAGCGACGTTTTCAAGGAATTGCGAGAGGTTCTTTCTCCGCTTGGAGAAGAGATCAAGGAGTCTGTGCCCCAAATCGCCGACATTGTTCCGCCCATCGAAAAGTTCAACGTGTGGAACTCGCTTCTCGAAAACACTCTGGGACTCTTGAGCGACATCGGCGAACTAATCATCGACCTTCTCAAACCAGCGTGGGATTTCCTTATCGAGGGGATCACCGGGGCTCTCGATTTGATAGGGCAGTTTTTGAATGAAGTCGTGTTAGAGCTCCGCTACTTGGTGTCCTACATTCACGACGCCCTGTCGCTCCTTTCGTTCGGCGGAATCGACGGGTCTACTTTCCGTGAAGACATGGAAGACCAGCGATCCGGACGGGACAAAGGAAGAGGATTCGAAGGCGGCGCGGGCGGCGGCTTTGGAGCTAACGATGCAGCCACTCAGCGCACCACGCCGACATTTGCCGGCGGCACGTTCTCAGATGTGGTCGGCACTTTCAAGAGTATTCAGGCGACCATCTCTAAGATCGACTATCAGGCCAAGATTGAGGACAACACGAAGCGGGCCGCCGACGGCATTGACAAACTGGTAAACAACGGCTGGGGCGGAGCTGGGGGCGACTTCGCGGTGGTGGGTCCGTGATCTAGTGTCGCAACAAGTAATGGATGAACCATATCGGCAGCCATAGACCGCACGTTAGAAGTGTCAGGGTTCCATGAATCAGGTGCGGGAAGGAGCGAGTCGGAGTCGGATTCTGAATCACGACGGTTACGTTTTGATTCCCGACAGCAATCGACGATGAAATAGCCCCCATGCCTCCTGGACGTTGACAACCGACCGTCAACACAACATTTCAGCCCTGCCTCGCAACACCAAGTTCGCGCGACACTCTCTCTCCGTGCTCTGCTATTCGCCGCTCCCGCTCCCCGTCTATCGATAGACGGCAGTGTGCCGCGCCGTTTGTAGATGGGGCCACGGCCCTTTCCGTAACCGAATCGCAGGATGGCAGGAAGTAGAAATTATTGGCGTCGCGGTCTATGGCGCCGGTTCGGTAGAGCTTGCCAATCTTGGTTCGAAAGTGCGAGTTGTATTTCGTTTGCAACCGGTGCGCGATTGCCAGGCCCTTCATTTCGCCGCCGGCGCGAAGCACATCGACGACCGACGACCGAAAATCTTTAGAGCCGTCGTCGCGAACGCTGTTATCCTGGCGACTCCGATGCGACGGCGCCGGGACGTGGCTACGTGTACTGATGCCGTTGCCCGATGCCAGTTGGTCGGCGATCTCCGCGATAGCTTTCTCTAGCACAGCGACTCGATGCCGCAGTTCAGCGGCGGCAATACTCTCCGCTGCGAGCAGTGCCTCGATGTGTAGGTGCCGCTCACGGAGTGCCAGGTAATACGGGTTTGGGCCGTCCTGCTCGTTGTGCATTGCGATCTCCTATGCGAGTAGGTGATTGCCACGGGGCGGGTGTTTCACGGCAACGCCGGCCCACTTTGTTTGATCCTAGTCAACATCTGTTGACACGTCAACTGCTGTTGCATATAATCCTATGGACGCGACCAGGCACGTTGGCACTCTCATCAGTCGTTGACATACAATGTATGTAGTTGAACTGCTCCCGAAGGACTGTAAACCCTTGGCAAAACAGGAAGCCAGCTTCGCACACAAGCTGATTTCTCTCCGCGAAGCGGCGGGCCTCTCTCAATACCAGCTGGCACAGAAGACAGGCCTCACACGCCAAGCGCTATCGCTGCTTGAATTTGGCGAGCGCGAGCCAAGTTGGGCGACGGTGCAAGCCATCGCGATGGGACTCGGCGTCAACTGTACTGCTTTTGAACATGCTGGGGCGGCTGCCACGCCGGCTAGGGCCAGGCGGTCGAAAGAAGTGAAGAGGACGCGGAAGAAGTGAACCTCAGGTCTTGCACCCCGACAGCCGGGCTGGCCGAGTGCAAGAAGGTTGTGATGAAGAAACCAGAAAAGACGCCGCTGAGGTATCCCAGCGAGCGGATGAGTGAACTGATTCAAGCGTTCGTCGCCGGCGTGTTGAAGCCTAAGACAGACGATCGAACCGCGATCATTGTGGGCGTCGCAATGATTGACACGCAACTTGAGGATTTACTTAGAGCCTTTTTCTTGCCAAGTCCGGACAAGAATGAGGACAAATTATTCGATAGTGAATGTCCCCTTGGGACATTTTCGTCGCGAATTCACCTTGCACACCGGCTTGGGATCATTGACACAGAGATTGGTTGCGTCCTACACGGGATCAGAGAAATACGAAATCGATTCGCGCATGATTTGCTTGCGTGCTCCCTGAATGACCCTCCCTATTCCGACAAAATTCGGTCACTGGCACAGCGCTACAAACCGCTTCCGTTAGTGGAGGCTATGAGAAAAGCTATTAGCCTGCCCGATACACCTTCCGGAACGATTCGGGTAATAGTGACGGGCTTGTCGACGTGGCTCTGTTACTTGCGCGACGGCGTCGCGAAACCAATTTCAGCATGGGAAACACCGGGCAACACTCGGGATCACGGTCCGTTCCCCAAAGACATGATGAAGGATGAAACCGACCGTACTGACCCCGGCGCAGAGACGGGCGGCACTGAGCCGCATTAAGAACTCGCCCCAGCGACCTTTGGCCCGCGGCGTCGTCGACCTGAGAACCGGCGGCGCCGCTGGGCCGTTCTCAGAAAAGGACTCGCACTATGAGTAGCAGCGCGTGGGTTTATCAGGACGATAAGCAAGTGAAAAAGCACGGGGCCGCCAAGGCTAGCTGGTACGTCGGCTGGTACAACCTGGACGGCAAGAAGCGCTGCAAGAGTTGCGGGCCCGGAATCCGCGGCAAATCGAAAGCCGAAAAACTCCGCCGAAAGACCGAAGTCGATTTAGAAGGCGGGCAGTACCGCGAGAATCTCCGCAAGCCGTGGGAGCAGTTCCGCGATGAATACACGGCCCGGATCGGCGGTGGTCTGTCCCCGCGCAGCCGCGACGAAGTGACGGCCGCATTGAAGCATTTCGAGCGATTGATCAAACCCGGCCGCATGTACGCGATCGGGACCTCGCACATTGACCGATTCGTAGCCGCCCGGCGTGCCGAAAAGGGAAAGAAGAAAGGCGCGGCGGTTTCGCCGGCAACCATCAATAAGGACTTACGCCATCTCCGCGCGGCTCTCGCCGTGGCAGAAGAGTGGGGCTACATCGTCGCCATGCCCAAGTTTCGCATGGAGAAAACACCCAAAAAAATGCCGACGTACATCTCGGGCGAGCACTTCGCGCGAGTGTATCGTACATGCGACGTCGCCAAGTTTCCCGCTGCCCTGCCCTACTCCGCGGCCGAGTGGTGGCGCGGCCTGCTGGTAACCGCGTATATGACAGGTTGGAGAATCTCCGAGCTCTTGGCGTTGCGGCGTACCGACCTGGACCTTGACGCGGGCATTGCCATCACGCGCGCCGAGGATAACAAGAGCAAGCGGGATGAACCGATCAAGCTGCATCCAGTGGTGATCGCGCATCTTCGCAAGCTGGTTTGCTTCGATCGGTCCGTGTTCCCCTGGAACTACAATCGAACGACGCTTTACAACCAGTTCGTTGCCATCCAAGAGAAGGCGGGGATCCGGCTTCATTGCGATGGCAAGCACACGCACACCCATCATTGCCACGTTTACGGCTTCCATGATCTTCGGCGGGCGTTCGCAACCATGAACGCAGACACCCTAACGCCGGACGCTTTACAGGCCCTGATGAGGCACAAAAGCTACTCGACAACCCAGCGTTACATCAACACGACGCGGCAAATGGACGCCGCGGTCGCATCGTTGCACGTACCCGAAATTTTGAAGGTTATGGAGGGTTAATGGAGGGACGAGCGATTTTGCGAACTGGTCCAGAAAAGAGAAACGGCCGCAAGTCATTGACTCGCAGCCGCTTGTTTCAAGCGAGGGCGACGGGACTCGAACCCGCAACCACCGGATCGACAGTCCGGTACTCTAACCAATTGAGCTACGCCCCCAACTAACGTACTCCCATCAATCCAAATATATGGCTGTGTTTCTGACCCAGCAAGGGCGTTTCACGGCTAACGTTTGAGCGCATAGAGCACGACTGCGGCGCCGAGGCGAAGGGCGCTTTGATGATCGTGGCCGAGACAGTCGGATGACTTGTGTTTCTCGAGAGCGCAGCCCACATCGTAGCGGCTATAGATCACCACCCATCTGCCGTTGTGTTTGATACCTTCCAGGTACGGCGGAACGTCGCGAAACTCCGGCGTCGGCTTGCCGTCGGCCTGTTCGCGGCGGCAACGGACGTTGGCGATCGCTTCGCCATTGAGCTCCTTTGAATAAAGGACGTCGTCCGCAGGAATCGGTTCGAGTTTCTTTTCCGGGAAGAGTCGAGCGATAAACTCGCGAAACGCAACGTCAAACTCTTTCTTCCCACAACACGCATCGGCGAACAGCAGACCGCCTGTCTGAAGATTTGCGCGCAGATTGGCAAGGGCTGGCTCATCGCTCGCGGCCGCGCCGGCCTGGGAATAGGTGAATGACTTTCGTCCGTGCATGTACAGGAACTTGTGGTCCAAAACTTCGCGTTGGCTTGGATGAATCGCTTCGGTCTTGAGCGACACCAGCAAGCGCGCTTCGCCTTGAAGGTGTGCCATCAGGTTCTGCATGGCACGCGGGGCTGGTTGCCAGTCACCGTCGTGCCGAAGTTGGGCAACCTTCAGATAGCCGCGCGGAATCGTCTGCTTAACGTCGTCGCGAACGATTTCCGTTTGGGTGAGACGTGGTTTGGGCAATTCCAGACCGGTGGCGTACGCGATAATGTTGCCGCCCAGCCGAAATGCCAACCTAGCCTTGCCCTCCTGGAACTTATTCGCTTCCCACAGACAGGACACGTCCTGCGGACTGTAGATTACAACCGTCTTACACCCCATCTCGATTCCCTCCAAATCGAAAGCGCCCGGCGTGATCGATGCATGTGCGGTCCAAATCGGATGCTCCGGGGGCAGCGGCCGAAGCGGGTTATCCGGAAATATCCGCGACATTAGTGCACGAAAACCCTGATCGAATTCCTTCCGCCCGCAGCACGCCTCCGCAAGAATGAACCCACCTTGTTCGATGTAATCCTTGAGTATTTCTTCTTCGGCATCCGTAAACGTCGGTGCCCGATGGCCGTTGAAGTAAGCGATCGGTGATTGGAGCAGCCCCGCCGTGATTCGCAGCCGTTCGGCACGATCGTTGACAATGATCTCGCGTTTAGCATCGAAGATCTGCCATGCGAGCGGCGTGTTATTGAAGACCTCCTTACCGGCGTAAGCGACAAGATTCTTGATGTCACTCCGATCATTGTTCCAATCCTCGCCAGGACCGTGAACCAGCTTACTGATGAGAATCGGCGTCCGCCCCTTGGCGAGGAAGAGCAACGCAAAACTTGTCGCAACGATCCGGTTGTGATCGCCATGCCCTTTCGGCGCCCACCAGCCGAAGTCACCCTGGTCGTCGTTGTTGCGGGGTTTTACCTGAGCATCGACGAGGTACTCGCAGCCTTCCCGGTACCAATCGTGCTGGCCGAGGAATCGGAGACCGGAAAGGCGACCCGCACGTTCGATACCGTACAGGTTGTAGTAGGTCGATTTTCGAGTTTCGACCGTGAACGCCCGGCCGATGTAGGTAAGAGCCCGTGCGATGTGTTTGTTTTCTTCGTACACGCCGCACTGCTCGGCGGTGCCGTCGGCACGGATGGTTTCGCGGCGATCGTTCAACTCCATGCCGGAAATGATCAAGCCACAAAGGCCGGCGGTAGACATGGCCAACTCGGAAGCGTTGTTGTCGATTCCATCGGCCGTGACTCCGTACCCCCATCCCCCGTCGGCCCGTTGTTTCTGTTTGTAGTAGTCTTGAATCGTCTCCCAAACCGAAGCATCGATCTTCGCCCCGGCCTGCCGGCCTTCATGAAGCCCGAGTAGTGCGTATTGGGTATTCGAGTTGTCACCTACGCCGCGCGGACCATAGCTCCAGCCTAGAAAGGCGGCTTTGTTTTTCTTAACCGGCTCGACCAACCAATCGACGTTACGTTGAATTCGCTCCTTATCCTCGGGTCTCCCGGCCGCGGCGAACACCATCGTTTGCAGCCCAACGACGTAGGTGTACTCCGTTTCGATCGTGCGCAAGTACTTCAACCCGCGCTCGATGATGGGGTCATCGGGTTTGACGCCTGCGTTGAGCAGTGCAAGCAAAACCAGGCTCGTCACGCCGCCCCTATAAGCAATGGCGCCGACTCCATCCTCCCAATGTCCGCGGCCTTTTTCCTGGGCACGGAGAAAGCGGACGCCGAGATCGATGGAGTCTCGAACCTTCTCAACGAGGGGTTTTTTGTTCTGTGCCGGCGCACGCAGGGCGAGCGAAATGCAGCAAACGCTAACGAGCAACAAAGTGATAATCCTAACCACGGCACGATACCTCCCGGAGGTCGAACTCTTCGCGGCCGATCTATTTTCGTCGAAACTTCTGGAATGCACAATGCAAAGCGAGATGTGGAAACAACAACGCCTACGGCCGCATATCACATGCCGTAGGCGTCGTCAAAGGGCGGAATGTACGCTTACTCGTTATTCATGTCATGAATCATTGGTTCTAGTTCTTTGGTGTTGCGTTCGACGGCCAGCACCACGGTGCGCTCCTCGACGCCGTCAGCGGATGCGGCGGTTGCGGGGATGATCTGCCGGCTGTCTGGAAGACGAAATCGCATCGTGAAGGTTCCATCCGGGCGGAGCTTCAGGGGCTCTCCTTGGATAGTGACCTTTGCGTTGGCTTCGGTGGCTCCGTACACGATCAACTCGGCGTCCAACTTGAAGAAGAACCGGCGCGATCGCCCAGCGGGATGAGCCCCCGTGCCAAACGCCGTCACCGCCGGTGGGCCGAGCGGCCGGCGTAATCGTTCTTCAAACAGTTGCTTGAGTTGAACGTTGTTGGTGTTTGGGTCGAACCCTGCCGACATGGCATAGATACGCTCGGCCTTATGGACATCGAGATCGGACCAATTGTTGTCGATGCGGTCGCTCACGCCTGCACGCGGCGTGGTGACGATGTTCGAGCGTGCCAGAGCATAGAATTGACCGCGATTCGAAAGGTAGCCGATCTCGACGCGATACGATTGCGGCGGGTCGGAAACATCGATGTACCAGTTGTTGCAACCCCCGTGAATGCGGATGTCCTTTACTACGGCCTCCGCACTGCTGCTGATATCGCGGCTTCGCACGTCATACATTCGCAAGACCGGCGTCGCCGAATGCCAATCTTGACCAAGCGCGGCTTCGGCCCTTTGAATGGAGCGCCGGCTCAGTTCCCAATAGCAATGGAGCCAATAGGGATCGCGAACCATCAGCACAATCCGATCACGTGCGAATCCGGCCGGAAGATCATGCCGCGACGCGGAAGCGAGGCTCTTGGCTAAAACTAACTTGTGTTTGCCGCGGTTCGCCGGGGGAATTAGAGTCTTGCGCGCCACTGTTCGTTGCGGCTGAGCACGCGGCGCCTTTGTGGATGAGCCGTTCCCTAATGCAACTACCAGTTCCTCTTTACCCATCGCGTGCCACCCAGCGATGTGTTTCTTACGCGCCATGTCGGCCAGCACTTTGCGCGAACAGACTTCGAGCTTCTTTCGTTTCATCGCGGACAAACTCCTCACGTTGCCTCTACACTGAGCGGTTTGACGTTTCGGCGTCCGTGCGTGGTAGGCTCTCCCAACGTCCTGGAATGGGAGTGAAGTGAATTCACCAGCTATTCGGACCGGCACATCTTGCCGTGACCGTGGAGTGGACGAGAGAGGATTCTCATCAGGCTAGAACCAGACGGTGGGCCGACAAAAAAAGGCAACTCCTCACCCGTCGATCAGAGGAAATGCCTTGTCCCTTGTCGTCTAAGTGGAGAATGATAACCGCCGTGCCCCAGGTGCTGCATCACGAGTTGCCAGCTGATCGAGTGCGGCACACTTGCCGTTGTAAGCTACCCCCCCTCCGAAAGCGGAAACCATCGTAACGCGTCGTTGCAGAGATGTCAACGAATTATGAGTGGTTGATGTGTTCACTTTGCCTTTTAATGGCTCGCGAATGAGGCAACGGAAGAAGTCCGTGGCCACTGGCAAGGAACTTGGCCACGTACGCCAAACGTCGCAAGTGTTTATCACCGAACAGTTTATCGTCATGACGCCGGCCCGTGGCCAACTGGCCACGCCCGACCATTGGGTGACTTTCCGCTGTTTCTCAGCGAAGGGCCACCTATTCCTGAAGTCGATTGTTAGCAGGTTTTGCCTCGATTAGGCTCACAAGAGAACGGCCTTCGGTGAGCTGGTTGTCCTCACGTGGTTTAGCATTCAACTGTCGACACAAGATATTAATCCTTATATATTTATACACACATGCCTACTTCGTGAAAAAAAACACAATCCACCCTTGACTTTGCGCAACACCGTATGAGAATACCGACGTGCGGCATTCTGAGTGAGATCGGTTCTGTTCCCGGAGCATGCCATGAGCGACCGGCCTCCGGGGTTTCAGGGTATCGGGCGCTACCTCTCACTGATCGCCATCGGGATGGAGATGGTTGTCCCGATCGGTGTCGGAATGCTAATGGACAGACGGTGGGACTGGACCCCCTGGGCAACCCTTGTCGGTGTCGTGGTCGGGTTCGTCACTGGCATCATTCATACCATGACGATAGTGAATAGACAAAACAACGGAGCCAATCGATCGGAAAAGGACAGCGCGCGCTGATGTCACGTCTGGTTATTTTCGCTGTTGCCATGTTGGGCTTTTGGGTTGTTGCGGCAGTCGCGGCGCGCCTCTTGTGGAATGATCTGCAAGCGGTGTATGCCGGCGTTGCGGTGGCGCTATGCGGGTTACCAGCGTTGGCGTCGCTTGGATGGATAGCAGCCTCATCGAGCCAATCGCCACAGAATCAGTTTGTCGCCGTGATGGGCGGTACAGCATTGCGGCTCATGGTGGTATCGGCGACCGCGGGATTGTTGCTGACACAGATTCCGTTTTTCCGACAAGCGCCTGGTTTCGCTGCGTGGGTGTTGGTCGCCTACTTAGTTACGTTAGGTCTGGAGATCGTACTCGCCGTGAAAGGCCGCTCCTTTACAGGTGCATCTCGCGAAGCAGCGAGTTGAAGCGAGCGGAGTTAATATGGCCCACGAACACAGTCCGCTCGACCACGTCCTCGATACCAAGGACTGGACGATATTTGATTCGCTGTTCGGTGGTGTGCACATACATCTCCCGAAGATCTTCGGCCTGCAACTCACCAAGTACATGATCCTGGAGTTAATTGCGGCGGGGTTGGTTGCCGCGGTTTTCATTCCACTATGCCGCCGCGCCCGAAGTGGCGAAACACCCAAAGGCCCATTTTGGAATGCATTCGAGAGTCTGCTGACGTTCATTCGAAACGATGTCGCTCGGCCGAACCTGGGTGAGAAGGAGGCCGATAAGTATGTCCCGTTCTTGTGGACGATGTTCGTTTTCATCCTATTTTGCAATTTGCTCGGCATGATTCCGCTTATGGGTTCACCGACCGCCAGCATTTACATGACTTTGGGTTTGGCCATCTTTAGCTTTTTGATGATGCATGGAGCGGCTGTTTTGGCGATGGGGCCCATTAAGTATGTGAAATCCATGTGGCCACATCTCGAAATCATGCCCTACCCCGGCGGCGGTTCCACTTCGCACGGCCATCACGACGACCACGGGCATGCACCGGCGCTGCGACCGGCTTCGGCGTCCGCACAGCCGGTTCCCTGGTGGCATTGGCCGTTGTGGTTGCTCGCGTCGGCTTTCGGATTCGTCATCAGCCTGATGATCTTCGTCATCGAGGCATTCGGCACCGTAATCAAAAGCGGCGTGCTGGCGCTGCGTCTATTTGCGAATATGTTCGCGGGCCATTTGGTCCTGGCGTCGATTCTGCTTTTGATCGTCACTGTTGGAAACTCGTCGGGATTGAGCTTCGCGTGGTCGACCACTACTGTCATTAGCATCGTGGGCGTCGTGGCACTGAGTTTATTGGAATTGTTCGTGGCGTTTCTTCAGGCTTTTGTATTTGTATTTCTGACTGCGTTGTTCATGGGTTTTCAACTGCATCCGAGTCACTAGGTACGGCATTCCTAGTCGGGTTGGTCCCGGCCAGGCTGGTAATCGCAGAGGGTTGAGGTAATCGCGCCGGCGGTTGGGTAGTCGGCAGCCAAACGTGTTCGAGGAGTAATGGCAATGATGAAAAAGGTTCAGTTGGCCGGGTTGGCGGTCGCATTCTTACTGCTGGCAGCGTCGCCAGCGTTCGCACAAGACGGAAAAACCAACGTCATGGCCGGCGCGGGAGCGGGGGCAGGCCTTGGCGCGGCATTGTGTATCGTCGGCGCAGGCATCGGCTTTGGTCGTATCGGCGCCGCGGCGCTGGATAGCATGGCCCGGCAGCCCGAAGTCGCCGGACGCGTGCTTCCGACCATGATCGTTATCGCGGCCCTTCTCGAGGGCGCCGTGTTTTTCGCGCTCTTTATCTGTTACACCGTCGCGACGGTGCAGAACCCGGCAACGATGTAGAGCCGCCGCTTTTCCGAGGATGCTATGAGCAGTCGCTTGGGTTGTCTTTGTGTGCTGGCCGCAATCCTTTGGCTGGGAATTGCGCCGTATTCAAACGCCGCCGATCCGCCGGCCGGCGCCGACAGCCATGCTGCAAGCCACGAAAAACCCGGGCCGTTCAAGCAAGCCCTGGACCTGACGATCTGGACCATCGTCGTGTTTCTCGTCCTTTTGTTGGTCCTCAAACGTTTCGCATGGAAGCCGATGCTGGACGGCCTGCAAAAGCGTGAAGCCAATATCAACGAGGCCATCGAGAACGCGCGGAAGGCCCGGCAAGAAGCGGAAGCGGTGCGGGTCCAATACCAAAAGGAACTCGCCAACGCACACCAGGAGGTGCGTGATCTCATTGCGGAAGCTCGTCGCGATGCCGAACATACCAAGGAAGGGTTGATGGCCGACGCCCGGAATGAAATCCAGGCCGAACGCGAGCGACTTCGGCGGGAAATCGGCACGGCCAAGGACCAAGCATTGAAGGAGCTTTGGGACCAAAGTGCTCGGCTGGCGACTTTGATCTCGAGCAAAGCCATCGGGCGCGAGCTCAAGGTGGACGATCATCGGCGATTGTTCGATGAGGCAGTAGACGAACTATCGGCGGCAAACGTCGGCTGGCGTGATCGGCTGTTCTGACATGATTCCTTACGTTCTCACTGCGAGCGAAGAAGAAGAAACCCTGGCGCGTGGCGTTGCCGACGTCGGATCGCTTCAAGTTGCGCGGGTTTATGGTGAAGCGCTGCTCAACGCTGCCACGGAAGCGGGCCAAACGGATGACGTGATCGCCGACTTTGAGGGGTTGCTAGCCGCCGTAGAGAAACCCCGCTCCGACCTGCGCAGTTTCTTCGTGAGCGGCGTCATCGGCCGGATCACCCGGAGTGAGGTCACTTCAAAAGACGTTTGACGGACGCGCCCATCCGTTGCTCGTTAATTTCTTGTTGGTGCTGAACGACCACGATCGCCTGACGCTCCTGCCGGCCATTCTCTTTGCAACGTTACAACTGCGAGACCAGCGTGCACGCCGGCTGCCGGTGCAGTTGTACACCGCGGTTGCACCGACTGATGAACAGGTGAGCCGAATCTCCGAAATGGTTCGCACACGCCTCGACTTAGAGCCGCTCATTGAGAGCAAGGTCGATCCCACACTGTTGGGTGGCATGATGATGCGCATCGGCGACTGGGTGTTCGACGGCACTATCCGCACCCGCTTGGAACAAATACGAGACCAGATACTCTCGAGAGGAGCCAATGAGATTCAAAGCAGACGAGATCGTTTCAGTTCTGCAGAGCGAAATTAGCCAGTACCGTGCCAAGCTCGAAGCACGGGAAGTCGGCCGCGTCCTAGAAGTCGGCGACGGAATCGCTCGCATCTACGGCTTGTCCGGCGTGATGTCCGGCGAAATGGTCGAGTTCACACGGGTCGGCGTGCGCGGCGTGGCCTTCAACTTGGAAGAGAACTCCGTCGGCGTCATCATTCTCGGCGATTACCTCCAGATCTCCGAAGGCGATGAAGTCCGGACGACCGGTGAATTACTGCGAGTTCCGGTGGGCGACGCGGTCATCGGCCGGGTTGTCGATCCGCTCGGCAATCCGCGCGATGGACAGGGTCCGATTGTCACTTCGCTGTCAAGGCCTGTGGAATTCATCGCCCCCGGAGTCGCCGAACGCCAGCCCGTGAACCAATCGCTTCAAACCGGCATTAAGGCTATCGATGCAATGACGCCGATCGGCCGCGGGCAGCGCGAGCTGATCATCGGGGACCGCAAGACCGGCAAGACAGCGGTTGCACTCGACACGATCATCAATCAAAAAGAAGAAAACGTCATCTGTGTATACGTCGCCATTGGACAAAAGGAGTCAACCGTCGCGCAGGTCGTCGAGAACTTGCGCAAGCATGGCGCGATGGACTACACCACCGTCGTGGTCGCGTCGGCGTCGGACCCTGCCCCGTTGCAATACTACGCGCCCTACGCCGGCTGTGCCATCGCCGAATACTTCATGTACGAACACGGACGCGACACGTTGTGCGTCTACGACGACCTTTCCAAACAGGCTGCGGCGTATCGTCAACTGTCGTTGTTGCTCCGGCGTCCGCCTGGACGCGAAGCGTATCCCGGCGACATCTTCTATTGTCATTCACGTTTGTTGGAGCGCTCTGCTAAGCAAGCGGAACGATGGGTCATCGTCGCCAATGACGCCGATGCAACGAAGGTGAAAGACGACTCGGGCATCAACAACGAACGGGGCGAGAAACGCCAAGCCGGCCAAAAAGGTAAGGTCTACATCGGTCCGCTCGACAAGGAGCATGCCGAAAAACACGACCTCCCGAAATTTCCGGGGTCCAAGCTCGCGAAAGTCGCAGGGACCGGCGGATCTCTTACTGCACTGCCGATTATTGAAACGCTCGAAGGCGAGGTGTCGGCATACATTCCCACCAACGTCATTTCTATCACCGACGGGCAGATTTATCTGCAGCCCGATCTTTTCTTGGCCGGCATCCGCCCCGCCATGAACGTCGGCATTAGTGTGTCGCGCGTGGGCGGAAAGGCCCAGATCCCGGCGATGAAACAAATCGCCGGCAGTCTTCGGCTCGACTTAGCCTCGTTTCGTGAACTAGAGGCGTTTGCTCAACTTGGCACCGAACTCGACAAGGATACGCAGTCTCGGCTAGATCGGGGCTATCGCATGGTAGAAGTACTCAAGCAAGGGCAGTTCAAACCGATGCACGTCATCGATCAGGTCATGATCATCTTCGCCGGTGCAAAGGGATACTTGGACAAAGTCCCAGCGAAACAGGTGGCTGCTTGGGAAGAACAATTCCGTAGCTTCATGCGTGAGCAAAAGCCGGAAGTTCGCAATGCACTACTAAAGGAACGGAAACTGACGCCTGACATCGAAAAACAGCTGACCGCGGCGATTAAATTGTTCCAGCCGCAATTCAAAACCGTCTAGCCGCGAGCGCTAAGCGAGCGCGGAACTGAATCTATGGCAAAACTTCGCGTCCTGGTCAAACGCCGCAAGGCGATCCGCAACATCCGCAAGATAACGCGGACGATGGAATTGATCGCTACCACGCGATTTCAGCGCGCCTTGAAACGTGCCGTCGAAGCTGATGCCTACACTCGCAAAATTGCCGAGCTTGCCGCTGACCTGAGTGCGAGTGCTACGGACGTTACCCATCCGCTGTTGGAGAAACGCGATCAAATCAAGAACAGCGTATTGCTCATGATCTGTTCCAATCGCGGCCTGTGCGGCGGTTACAACACGAGCGTCCTCCGCGAAGGTAATCGCCGTGTTCACCAACTGAAAGCCGAGGGTACCGGCCTCCACCTCGATCTTTCCGGAAAACGGGCAATTTCCTACTTTCGATTTCACCGGGTGAAGGCAGAGAACAGCTACACCCATTTTGAGGATCGGCCCCGTTTCGATGAGGTTGAAGTACTCGCGAATCTATATATCGCCGCTTACATCGCCGGAGAAATCGATCGGGTGGACGTCTGCTACATGAAATTCTTGAACGCCGCCCGACAGACGCCGATCGTGGAAACCCTGTTGCCGTTGTCCCCACCGCCGACGGCGGACACGGCGCGAAAACAAACGGTGGAGTACGAGTTTCTGCCTGGGGCTCGCGACATACTCGAAGAAATCCTTCCCGTGTCATTTAAAGTGCGATTATTCAAGGCTTTTCTCGACGCGGCCGTTAGCGAACAGATCGCCCGCCGCGTGGCCATGAAGGCCGCCACCGAGAACGCCGACGACATGATCAAATCGCTCACGCAACAATACAACCGGGCGCGCCAGGCCCAGATTACCAAGGAATTGGCCGAAGTCATCGGCGGGGCCGAGGCGCTGAAATGATCGTCAACGGTGCAAAACATCTTGACGCGCTTCACACTGGAAGCAGGTTGACAGAGGCGTTTCGCCGTATGTATCGACCGAGTGCGGTCATGGTTATTCCAGAAGAGATCATGCAGGCGTTGAACAAAGCGGGCATCAAGTACATGGTTATGGGGACTCACGGTATCAATGGCTACCGGGATGAAGCGCGGGCGACTCAGGACATCGACCTGCTGGTTCGTGTTCGGGATTATCGAAAAACCGTAACTTTGCTTCAAAAGCTCTATCCCAAACTCCAGGTGATGGAGCAAGTCCCAGTAACACGATTTGTGGAGCCGACGACGAACAAGGTCGTAATTGACGTCATGCGGCCATACGATCCTCTCTACCGGGCGGCATTCAAGAATGGGGTCCCGGTTGGGAAGCTCTATTCGATACCGAATCTGGAGATGGCGCTCGCGTCCAAATACGCGGCCATGATTTCCCCGAACCGGGCACCGGACAAGAAACTCATTGATGCCGGTGATTTCATAAACGTTGCGCGGAACAATGAAAAAGACATTGACTTGTCAAAGCTCGAACATTTTGGAGAACTGGTACGCGAAGGCGGCGGGGAGCACATCCTTCATTGCGTGAATGAGGCCTTCGCCGGTCGCACGTTTCAAGTTTAGAGAGAATCGACATGGCAACCGCCACCACCGACGGAAAAAAAACCAATGGCCATACCGGCCGCATTGTCCAGGTTATCGGCTCTACCTTTGACGCGGAGTTCGACGAAGGCCATTTGCCCGAGATATACAACGCGCTCAAAGTTGACGCCGATTACAAGGGTGTGGAAGTGCATCTTACCGGAGAGGTACAGCAACATCTCGGCGGCAACCGCATTCGTTGCGTTGCGCTAGGCTCGACCGATGGCTTGGTACGTGGAATGAAGGCCGTCGATACGGGCGCACCTGTCAAAGTACCGGTCGGCAAGGAAACGCTGGGCCGGGTTTTCAATCTTCTCGGCGAACCCATCGACGGTCGCGGACCCGTCAACGTAAGCGAGTCTCGGCCGATACATCGCGATCCGCCGCAATTCGCCGAGTTGTCGAGCAAAACCGAAATGTTCGAAACCGGTATCAAGGTCATCGACCTCTTGACGCCGCTCGTTCGCGGCGGAAAAGCTGGTCTGTTTGGCGGCGCGGGCCTCGGCAAAACCGTCATCCTTACGGAATTAATTGCACGTATCGCCAGCCAGCACGGCGGATACTCGGTGTTCGCCGGTGTCGGTGAACGAACTCGTGAAGGAAACGATCTTTGGCTCGAAATGCAGGAGGCCAAGATAGGAAAGACCGATCGCTCGGTCATGACACAAACGGCGATGGTGTTCGGCCAGATGAACGAGCCGCCGGGCGCTCGCCTTCGTGTCGCATTGTCGGCATTAACGATGTGTGAATGGTTCCGCGATTCCACGGGGGCAGACACGCTCTTGTTTGTAGACAATATCTTCCGTTTTTCACAGGCTGGATCGGAGGTTTCCGCACTTCTGGGTCGCATGCCGAGCGCGGTCGGCTATCAACCGACGCTGGCAACGGAAATGGGCGCCCTTCAGGAACGGATTACCAGTACCAATCGCGGGGCGATCACCAGCGTACAAGCGGTCTACGTCCCCGCGGACGACCCGACCGACCCGGCGCCCGCCAACGCGTTTCAACACCTCGACGCGTTCATATACCTCGAACGAAGTATCTCCGAAAAGGGAATCTATCCGGCCATCGATCCGCTTGCGTCGAACAGTCGAATTCTGGACCCGCAGTACGTCGGGCAGGAACATTACAACGTCGCCCGCCGGGTGCAATCGACCCTTCAGCGTTACCGTGAACTCCAAGATATCATCGCCATTCTCGGCGTCGAGGAACTGAGCGAAGAAGACAAGCAGGTTGTGGCAAGAGCGCGCCGAATCGAGCGATTCTTGTCACAGCCGTTCATCGTGGCCGAGGCGTTCACCAACCGGGCCGGCAAAGTAACGCCGCTTGCCGAAACGATCCGCAGCTTTACGGAGCTTTGCGACGGCAAATGGGATCATTTGCCGGAGAGCGCGTTCATGTACATCGGCGGCATCGAAGAAGCTGACGAGCAAGCGAAGAAAATGGCCGCCGAAGGGTAATCGATATGGCAGAAACTACCAGCGCACCACCCGTCGGCTCATTACATTGCGTCGTCGTGACGCCGGAGCGAGCTGTTCTGGATGAGCCGGCCGACTTCGTCGCCTTACCGATGTTCGACGGCGAATTGGGCGTCCTGCCGGGGCGTGCTCCTTTGATCGGTCGATTGGGACAAGGTGAACTTCGGGTGCGGCGCGGTCAGCAGGTTAAACGGTTCTTCGTGGACGGCGGCTTCGGCCAGGTGCGCTCGAACGTCGTGACAGTGCTCACGCAAGCCGCCGTGATTGCCGACGAAATCGACCAGGCGGCCGCCACACGAATTCTCGAGGCCCCCCCTGCCCCGCACGCCAATCCAGAAGATCGAGCGTCCGAACAGAAGGCAAAGGCACGCGCTCGCGCACAAGTGCGTGTCGCTCGGCATTCGGCCGAAGGCCCATAACCCTGTTTACGGCCGATACGATCGTTCCAAGTTCTTGGCAATGTCCGCTTCTGTGAAGGAAGCACGCTTCCATTTTTCGTCGGCGAACAACTCGGTTTGATCCGTGTGATGTGGCGACTTCGGGTCCTCGGATTGCGAATAGGCAAGGATCGTATAGGCCGTTGGGGGTGTCGTAAACTCCACGGCCAGCACGAAGCTGTCGCCGCCTCGTGCAAGGTATTTTCCTTCATTGTCCAGGTCGTAGCTAATGATTCGAAACGTCCCGAAATCGCCCATTCGCGCCCCGCGGAACGGCCGAAATTCCGAAGCGAGCCCGCCGACTGGAATGTCTAGCTTCCCTCGTCGAATCCTGTGATAGTCACCCCACGGCACGTCGATCTTCCCGTACCGCTGTTTCATTTCTTTCATCGCGACGACCATGGCTTGTCGCAGCGTCTCCGGGTCGCCAATCCCGGCGGGCGTCGTCGTCGGCTTCCGTTCGTCCCAAGGCTCTGCATACGGTCTTTCTGTCGTTGCACCGTACTGACGCCAGAACCGCTCGAATAACAACGACCCCTTGCTGGTGCGCGAAGCCGTATTGTCCCACGCTTCCAGAACATTGGCGGCGTCGTCGAGCGCCATGCCGTCGACGGCTTGGCCACGCAGGTGTTTGATGACATCGCCTTTGACCCGGTCGGCCAAAAGCATTTTCGTGTTGTACTTCATCTTCAAAATCTGATCGAGCGAGAACGGGCCGTTGTGGGTTTCCAGCATCTCCAGGCTGAGTTGCTGCCGCATGCCGTTGATGTTCGGTGTAAGCTCGGCGGGGAACTGATTTCGGTCGATGGGGTGGCGGGCGTTCGTGTACCACGGCGCGGAATTGCAGTTTTGCACGTAGCCGTTCGGCGGATTCAGAAGCAGCGGCAGGCGATACTGCGGTAACACGCGGTTCCATTCCGTCGCTGACGTGTCGCCCGGAACCACGCCGCCCCAGTCGTAACCGGTTGGCCGTTCGGGGAAACGGCCATTGAACAGATAGAACGCATTGCCTTCTTTGTCCGCATAGCAGATGTTGAACATCGGTAGCGACTGCATGTCGAGAACGTCGCGAAACTCTTGGAGAGTGCGCGCTTTCCCCATGCGATTCCATTGTTCGACGAAACGGTACTCATCCAGATTGGCCGATTTAAGTGCGTACGCCTTGCTGCCGATTCGACGGAGCACCGGGCCATAGTGGCTGGAATAGACCTCTCGCGTGCGCGTCACCATTCCATTGTCGGTTTTCACGCGGACGGAAAGAGTCTCCTTGCGGAGGGGAAGCGGCTTGCCGTCGTAGACGTATTGGTCCGGATTGCCGTCGTGTAAAGTCAGTTCGTAGATGTCGTCCGAATCATGCAGATTGACGGTGTGCGACCAGCCGAGGTTGTCGTTGAAGCCAATGGTGATCCCGGCGCCTCCGGTCAGGGTCGAGCCGAGAATGTTCAGCTTTCCGGGAACTGTTAGGTGCGCTTCGTAGAAAAGTTGCGATCCGCGCCAGGCCAGATGCGGATTCCCCAGAAGAATTCCTTTACCGGATGCCGTCCGGCCCTTTCCGATGGCCCACATGTTGGAACCACGCCAGGTAGGCGAATCTTCGTCGTCGAGCCGACTCTGCGCCTTGTCGTCGGGCTTCTTTCGACCGATCGTGCGCAGTTGCTCCAGATCGAGGGAGAATTCCAAGATCAAGACGCGCCGACCGTGTGCCAGCAGATCAATTCCGGTAACTGGCTTCACCCATTCGGGAAGGGTGGCACGGTTCTTTTCAACGTAACGGTTGTAGCCCGCGGCGTAGCCTTCAAGCAGTCGTTGAACCCATGGGGCCAGCTTCGCGTATCCTTCAACGGCGCCTTCGTGCATGCGGAGTTGCTTGACGAGAAAGTCATTCTCCGCGAACTTTTCGCCGAAATGCTCCGCCTCCTCGCCGCGCGCCTGGAGGTAGAGCCGAGCCATGACGAGGACCCGATCCTCCGCCGTCGCATAACCCTGACCAAAGTAGGCCGCTTCCTCCGTCTGGGCGAGAATGTGGGGGACGCCAAACTTATCACGGCGAATCGTCACCAGTTCCGTGAGGTCGTCCCCTGGAAGTCCGGCTCCGCTCTCAACGCTCGAGTTCAAAACTAGAGCACATGCTGGGACGATCGTTACCGCCCAAACGAGTCGCAGGCATGTCATTGATCACCCCGCATTCTGACTCAGATCGTCAGCGACCATGGTTTCCGCGGTTCACGTAACAAGTACGCATTCGCTTCCGTATCTTCGACCAGGAACTTCTTGTTTTCAGCGTCGTAGCCGCGATAACAGCGCTCCTCTTCCCCATTCCAGTAGAAGCGGCGTCGGATCTTGTACGAAATGTTGGCAAGGTGGCAGGTGCTCGTCGCCCGGTGCATGTCCTCGATGTCCGACGCCGTCTTTTCCGATCGGTTTTGTATACAGTGTAGAAAGTTCTTGGTGTGCGCAAAGTTCTGTTCTGAGCCGCCGTGCTTCTCGGCCGTCAACCCTGAGTTGGCTGGGATCACATACCAGCCGCCGCGATCCAGGACGAGAGTTCCATTGGTTCCCTGGAAATCGATGCCGTGGCCCGTGCCGTGGAACCCATGCAGCGTCTTGCCGCGCCGCACGGTGTAAATGTGCGTGAAACTCGGGTATTCGTAATAGACGTCGAGCGTGTCAGGCGTGTCGCTGTTGTCGTGTATCTCCTGTTTGCCGCCGACCGCGGCGACGGAAATCGGGGCAGACACATTCATCGCCCAAAGCACAAGGTCGTTAAGGTGGACGCCCCAATCGTTGCACAGCCCGCTGCCGTAATCCCAAAACCAACGGAATTGATAGTGAAAGCGATTGCGATTGAACGGCCGTTTCGGCGCCGGGCCGAGCCACATCTCGTAGTCAACTCCCGGCGGCGGATTGTCGTCGGGTGGATTGCCGGTCCCTTCCGGCGTGGTCCCGTTGGTGATCCACGTCCGGCAAGTATGAATAGTTCCGAGCCGACCCGATTGCACGTACTTCACAGCGTCCTGAAAATGCTTGCCGCTGCGTTGCTGCGTTCCGATCTGCACGACACGCCGGTTGCGGCGTGAGGCCTCAACCATAGCTCGGCCTTCGACGATGTTATGCGAAAGCGGCTTTTCGCAATAGACGTCCTTGCTGTTTGCGCACGCGGCGATCAACGCATACGCGTGCCAATGATCGGGCGTTGCCACAATAACCGCGTCGATGTCCTTGCGATCGACGACTCGGCGAAAGTCCGTTTCTTGTTTCACATTCTCGGTGGGACGATTTCGTTTCTTGAGATCGTCCAGCGCCATCGTGATGTGCTTGGGATCGACGTCGCATAGCGCCGCGATTTCTACCTCCGGGATTCTCATGAAGTTACCGAGATTGGCGCGCCCCATGCCGCCGCAGCCAATGACTGCCATCACGAGTTTGTCGTTTGCGGACACTTTTTTCTCGTCGTCCGCTCGGACCAGCGGACTGGAAAGCGCCACGGCCGCGGAAGCGGCCAGAAAATCACGGCGATGGATCGGATTCATGCGCAGGTTCCTCGTGTCTGTCGTCAGTTAATACGTAGGAAATCGCTCGGTCTATCGTTGCATTTGATTCAGAATGGTCTCACTTGTCCACCCATCCACGCAAGCGATCCACCTTCGTTCGCCAATTCGATGCACATCCATGTGGTGCATCCCACAGGCGTTCCAGCCCGAACCCGTACCCTTCAGGATGGGGACATTGGGTTGAACTTCCTGTTCGTGGTAGCTGGTCGCCGTCAGTTGGTCGATCTCGAATGCCCGGACTTCCGTCCCATAATACGGGAGGCAAGCCTGCGTAAATCGGTAAATACGCCCGCCGTCACACAAGACGCGACCTCCCGGACGAGCCATCCGGGCGTCGCCGTCGACAAGCGGACTTCGCGGATGCTCCCGCCACGGCCCCGACAGGTTTTCGGAATGATATAGGCGAAGGGTTTGATTGTTCATTTCCGCACTGGTGTCCGCGAATAGCCACCAGCGATTGTCGTGTCGAAACAGAGAAGAATCCACGATGAACGGCGCTCGGATGAGCGTCTGTACAAGCTTCCAACCTTTGGGAAAGTCGGTCGCCCGGTACAACCGCGCTTCTCCGGCTTGGTAACTCTCGGGAACCATAAAGTAATCGCCGTTCCACTCGAAAACGTAGGGGTACGAAAGATGGAACGGTTCGGCCAGCACCACTTTTTGATAGGTCCAGTTCCGTGCGTCGTGACTCGTCGCCACGCCAATCTCGCCCTTACCGCTCTTGGCGTGCATGATCTCGAAAAAGACATACCAGGTGGCATCCACTTGGATCATGAACGGGTCGGCCACGAAGGACGCGGGAACATCCGCCACGTCCCGATGCGTTAACACCGGATTGCGGACATCGAGGGCTGGACTGAGTCGGAAGGGAGAGTCGCCCGAGTAGATTCCAATGGAAAAAACCGCATCGTTGTTCCAGGGTCCGGTCGTTGCACGAAGGTAGAAGCGGTGATCGCAGAGTCCGTTGGGCGCTTGCTCGACGATGACGCCGGCATCGCGGAGTTCGTTGATCTCCGCGAAATAGCTATCCCGGTGGTCGGCCGGCGGTTGCGGCCACGAAGCGCTTCCGAGATGCCGGTAGCCCGCGGCATCGTCGCTGGAGACCCAGACCGGACGATTGGTGTTCGAGACCGCTTCCCCTTCGCGCCAAAGTTGTTCCAGGTCGACAGGCCCTTGTGGAATGCGGAAATACTTACCGACTTTCATTCCGCACACCCTAGGTTCATTAGAATTCGCGTCAGGTAAGCTGAGCAACAAGCTCGCGATTCGCCGTCACCCATTGGATGGTACGCTCCAATCCTTCCTCGAGTTCGATTCGCGACGTCCAGTCGAGATGCTTGCGTGCTTTGGAGTTATCACCGGAGAATTTCCAGATCTCATCCGGTCGAGTTGGCACAGCGCCCAGAAGTACTTTCACGGGATCGCCCATCAGTCGCAACAACCGAACGACAATTTCTCGTATTGGCACACCCCGACCGGAACAAATGTTATACACGACGCCGGGAGTGAGCGGTTTCCGCATCGCTAGCAACATAGCGTCAAGAACGTCATCAATATACAAGTAGTCTCGTTGCTGCACGCCGGACGTCATCCGAATTTCTTCACCCCGCAGCGCGGAGAGAATGACGTGCGGGATGAGCCTTCCTGGGCGTTCCCATGGTCCATAAGGAGTGTAGAGCCGCAACTCGACCGTCGGCAGGCCGTACAGACGTGAGTATGTCTGCATCAGAATGGTGGCGCACGCTTTCGTCGCGCCGAGCATATTTCCCGGCAGTAGCGCGTGATCTTCGGCTAGGTTCTCGCCGTCGCCGTATACATTCGCTGACCCGGTGAAGATGAGCTTTGTCCCTGGAGATGCGCGCATCGCCTCCAGCAAATTGACGATTCCGTGCACATTAACTTGTAGATGGTCTTCCGTCGGAATTGTCGGCGGATTGAACGGAGTACTGGCCAGGTGGAACACCACATCCGGCACCACCTTGGCCACGACATCCTTGACGCCTTGGGCATCGGTTAGATCACCGGGGTGAATGGTAATCTGACTTTGAACTCGTTGAAGGCGGAGCAAACTCGCCGTCGGACGTGCGAGTGCAGCAACCGAATATCCGTCGGCGACCAGGCGATGAATGAGATTGGCCCCGATCATCCCGGTCCCGCCGGTGACGAGCACACGAGCCTGTGATGCTTCCGACATTCGGATCCCGGTTCATTCGGAAAACAAGATGCGTGAACCCTGCGGTTCGTATCCCAGCGGCACTTCCTTCAGCCCCGAAAGTGCATGTCGAACGTCCTGTTGTTGCTCCGGCGGAACGATGAAGAGCAGAAAGCCACCGCCGCCGGCCCCACACAGTTTTCCGCCGAGAGCGCCGGCGTCGCACGCAGATTGATACCAAGCATCGACCTGATCATTACTGATGCCATTGGCCAACTGCCGTTTAAGTTGCCAACCGGCGTCGAGGACTTGCCCGAATTCGCGTATGTCGAGGCCGGTTTGCAAAAGGGCTGCGCATTTGCTCGGCCTGTTCGCGCATTTCCGTCAAGGTTGCCATCTGGTTGGGCGTGTTTCGGTTTTGATCCACGAGAACGGTGGCGGCGTCGCGCACTAGAGCGGTCCAGAACAAAAGCAGGTGATCGAAGAGGCGATGAATGGTCCCATCTGGAAGGTACTGCGGCTCCAACGTGACACGGCCGTCGGCATGAAAGTTCAGGTAATTAAGCCCACCGACGGCGGCCGCATAGTGATCCTGTTTTCCAATCGGTCGCTTGAGCACGTCGATTTCTATGTGGGCAGCCTCCTCTGCCAGTTGACCGACCGAGACTCGCTCCCCTTGCAGAGCGTGCAGCGCGTTTAGTAGCCCCACGGCAAAGGTGCTGGACGATCCCAGACCGCTCGACGCCGGCACGTCGGCCACGGTGCTGATGTAAACCGGCGCTTCGACTTTCAAGAGCCGCAGGCACTCTCGGGCGATGTCGTTCTTGATGGCACTAAGCCGGTCGACGGTTTCCGTTTCCGAGTAGTTCAATCGGTACTGCTCGCGGAATAACGCGCCGTGGCGTTTTACTTGAACATATAAGTATTTGTCTATCGATGTGCTGAGAACCGCGCCGTATCCCTTCTGATAAAAGGCGGACAGATCGGTGCCGCCGCCGGCAAAACTTATCCGCAGCGGCGTGCTCGTGAGCACATGCTTTAGCCGAACCCGGCTACCCATGCGCCAGCCCCCAGTCGTAAGGAATCTCCTTCGCGAAGGGATCGATCCGAACGATTTCGTCTGGATCGTGCGGCTCCGTCGCGCAATTCGCCAGGATCACCATCTTGTCGCCATAGGCCTTGTAGCCGTTCGCGATTCCGGGCGGCATTTGCACGAGGCAGTAGTTGTCCTCGCCCATGTAGACTTCCTGTAACTTCCCCTTTGTCGGCGAGCGATCGCGAAGATCGTACATCACGAGCTTGGCGCGCCCGAAGATGACGGCGTTGTTGATCGTCATGGTCTTGTGAATGTGCCACGCCTTGATCGTGCCCGGCCAGGCACACGAAAAGTAAATTTCCCCAAAACGAATGAAGTGCGGGTCGGTCGCCTTGAGCATGTGCATGACCTTGCCGCGTTCGTCGACGATTTGCCGTAGTGGAATAATCTTCACGCCATCAATCATGGCTTCTCCCGTTCGACCAGCGCAGCGAATCGTCGAGCCGGCGTGACTCCAAAAGGTGGCGGAGCCAATTCAGCCGTGTGAAACGTCGATCAGTATATCCAGAATACGTCAGGTTCAGCCGTCGGAAGGCGTCATATAGTTCGTTCGCGCCCTCGACAGGGCTCCATTGGAACCGAAAACTCGGAAAGATCCTTGCAAACTTTCCGAAGTCCGCCTTATAGGTGCGCTGGTCAGCGCTCGCGGAGGCCTTTACGGTAAGCTTGCAATTCGGAACGATCTTGAGCACGATCTCCGCCAATTGAATGACCTGGTGGTTCAGGGCCTCGGCCCCGTTATTGAACGCCTGGTTGTGAATCGAGGCGGTCGGGGCCTCTAACACGGCTTGAAATGAACGGGCGACGTCTTGCACGTGGACCACGGGACGCCACGGCTTGCCGTCGCTGTGGAGCACCACCTCGCCGGTCGTCACCGCTGAGCCCATCAAGTCGTTGAACACGGTATCGAAACGCATTCGTGGCGACAGCCCGTACACAGTCCCGTTCCGCAGAAAGACGGGCGAGAAACCGTCGCCGGCCAGCTTGGAAATCGATCGCTCCGCCTCGACTTTGGACTTAGCGTAGACGGTTTTCGGATCGAGCGGCGATTCTTCGTTGACGACGGTTGCCTCCGACATGCCGTACATGATGCACGACGAAGAAAAAAGGAACCTTTTGACACGCGCGAACTTGGCCCACTGGGCCAGCTTCACCGACGCCTGATAGTTAATCTGTTCGGTCCAATCGGCTCTCAGGTTTCCAATGGGGTCATTACTCAAAGCACCGAGATGGATCACCGCGTCGAATCCTTCAAGGTCGGGCGGCTCCAGGTCGCGGAGGTCTTTCTGGATTACTTCAATATCACACGGCGTCGCTGCCAGCGTGCATTCATGGAAATAGCCCGTATCGAGGCCAACGACTTCGTACCCGGCTTCTTTCAAGTGCGGAGCCATGACGGAGCCAATGTAGCCGTCGTGACCCGTCAACAGAACGCGGTTACCCATTTGTTTCTAGATTCCTCGAACGGAGGCGCAGCCATCTCATCACCATTTAAACATACGTTTTTGCGAGTCGGCGTGCGACTTCCAAGAACTCTGCGCCATCGGCCACCAGCTCGGATCGACACCCAGCCGCGTGAGCCGCTTCTCGATCGCGCTCGTCGTCTCCGATGAAGCAGGTGCGACTAAGATCCAGATAAAAGTCTCGCTGGGCCTGGAACAGCATGCCGGGTTTCGGTTTGCGGCATGGGCAGCCCTCGTCCCAATTGTGCGGACAATGGTACACGGCCGTGATTTTCCCGCCGGCTTCTTCCGCCTCCGTTTTCATTCGTTCATGGATGTCGGCGAGGGCGCCTTTCGTCAGGGCGCCTCGTGCGATTCCGGGCTGGTTGGTTATGACGATAACGCGAAAGCCGGCGTCGTGCAAGCATTTCAATGCCTCACGGCTCCCCGGCAGCCATTGCCAATCTGACCATGAACACACATATTCGGCGCGGCCCATCCGTCGGTTCAAGACGCCGTCCCGATCCACGAGCATCGTCGGCCGACGAGCGAGGAATTCTTCCGTGTCCGCGAGCCGGTCCGCTGAGCCGACGCTGTAGTACCGGTGTTGCGTCGTCCAGGCAATTAGCTCGCGGCGCGCTACCAACGCTGGAAACACGGTCTGTTCAAACGAAACGTTGTCATCCGGAATCAGATTGACCACGTCCTTTCGAATAATCATGAAGCCGATGTCGTTCCCGTTGAGTCCCGTGGCCATCCGGCTTTTGTCATACACAAGCACCGTGCCGTCCGCATCCACTTGCATGTTGTAGCGCGCAGCCCATCTCTGATCTTGATACACGGTGACCAACGCCGACGCCTTGGCGCGAGCGAATTGATCCCACATCGAGTCGAACGCCATCGGCCAGTAGTTGTCGCAGTACATCAACAGAAACGTAGGATCGAGTCGTTTCTCCGCGAGCTTGATGCGACGGCCGGTTTCGTCGTCGACGGACGACACGGCATAGTCAATGTGAACGCCGTACTTGTGTCCGTCACCGAAATAGTTTTGAATCACCTCCGGCAAGTATCCGAGAAGAAGCAACACCCGGTCAAATCCCTGGTCGCGAACAAGCTCGACTAGGTACTGAAGAAATGGCTTACCGTGAAACTCGATCATCGGCTTGGGTTTCGTCGCTGTGAGCGGGCCCAAGCGCGCACCGCGACCCCCCGCAAGAATCACGGCTTGGGTGGGTCGCTCAAAAGGCAACGTGGATGTCAACGTTCAGTCCGAATGGATGGGAGACTTTCGAACCTCGGAAACGTCCAAGTCCAACGGCTGAACCTGGTCGAGGAAAGTGCTCGACTTGTTGGTCGTCCAAACCCGACGGCGCAGGCCGTCACCAGGCGCAGGTGTCTCGTTCAACGCCGAGTTTTTCCAATCCGTGATGAACACTGGGCGATCGACACCGTCTTTGTACGTTCGAGCCACGTAGATGCACATCGAAGCAATAAACAAAATGACATACATCAAATCAACAGCCACCATTAACCGAAAGGCGTGTTCGTAACGTCCTGTCAAATCAAGAACGAGCATCACCAGCGTGAACGCCAAAAAAACGGGGCAGAGATAAGCCGCGAATCGCAGAAGGAACGTCGACGAACTCAGGATTCCCCGCATCGCAAAAGCGGTCATGCCACCGAGGTTGTATCGCGATTTGCCGTATATCCGGACCTGGCGATCGTAACAAATTCCGAGCCGGCGAAATCCAGCATAGGCGATCTCGGTGCGAAGAAAAGGATACGTCGAATAATTGTCGAGCATCGCATCACGGACATGTGCGGACACCAGCGCGAATTCGGCCATATCCAAGATGACCTCATAGTCTCCCAACGACCAATTCAATCGATAGAAGAGTTTGCGCATCCAATAGATGAACCGCGACTCCGGACGTTGGCCACGCTGACCGTAGACAATGTCGTAACCTTTCTCCCATTCCTTGATGAAGCGCGGAATCAGCTCAGGCGGGTCTTCGCAATCCACGTCGATCACCACAATCGCATCACCCGTCGCATGGCGGAGTCCGGCCATGACCGATGCCTGATACCCGAAATTTCGGGAGAACGTCAGCACCTGAACCATCGGATCGTGTTTCCGCAGTTCACCGATAATCTCCAACGTGCGGTCGGACGAGCGGTTATTCGTAAATATCAGCTCAAAATCGTACTGGTCGGTCAACGGCTCGATGGCAGCTTTCATTTTTTCGTAGAAAAGTGGGACGGCGCCTTCTTCGTTGAAAACGGGCGAGACCACCGTGATTCGTTTTCGTCTATCCATGGTGTAGAACGTGCCGATAGCTTAGGCGCGGCGCCGCATGACCACTAAGTCCTGATCCGCCCCAATTTCACCTTCCAGATGTTCCAGGATTTCAAACCACTCTGACCATACCTGCCAGGCATATTCGCGTGTCTGATACACTCCGAGGTAAGGGCACCAAGCCAAGCGGCTCCTTCATGACATGATATCGGTCTCTCTCAATAATACCGTCGTTTTGCAGTTCCGTAAGGAAGGGCCGTGGATGCAGAAATGACGCGGAGAATGCTCCCTGCACAGAAACCAATACCAACCCGCCCGGCGCCGTGACCCGACGCAATTCCGGTAACCACAACGCCTGTTCTTTCGTCCCGAATGCCGCGAAAACCGCCAACGAGATCACGGCATCGAACGACGCATCGCCGAACGGCAAGGGCGGCGCGGCATCGATGACGGTCCAATGGGCCTTTGGTAGATTCGCCTTCGCCCACGAAATGGCATTGGCGTCGATGTCGACGCCGACGGCAAGTTCCACCGAGGTGTCGCCAAGGAAATTGGCCAGCACGCGACCACTGCCGCAACCGAAATCAAGAATTCGGCGGACGGAGTTCGGGTCGCGGTATCGGGCCAACACATTCCGCAGTTGTTTGTAATAAAGATAACCTAATGTCTTGTATTGCTTGGGGTCGTGGCCGTCCTGCGTTCGGCCGATTAACTCCGCGGGTGGCGTCGGCACAGACGGCATGAGCGCCGGATCAAAAACCAGAACGTCACGACGGGCGATGCGTGTATCGTTTCGGTAACCGATGTTCGTGATCGAGTGAATGCGATTCGCGCCAAACGTCTCCGCCTTTACGTCGACCGCGAACCCTGAAACAGCCGCATGTGGGATGTTCGGATAGATGCCTGCCACTTCGGCGTATCGATGCAGCGGTGCGCTGGCGGCTAACTTTCCGTCGCAGTAGATCTGAACGGAATCCAGTTCCCGATCCGCGCACAAGATCCACCCACTCACACTGGAACGAGCCCAATCGACATCGACATAGCTCCGCGCGGGCCTTAGGTTCTCCATCAAATGCGAGTCATATGGCGGCACCGGCGGCATCGCATCGCTCTCTTTACTGTCAGCGCTGGCCCGCAAGTTCGGTTTGGATACCGCTTGGGCCGGGCGTTGGCGGCGCCGGCACCCGGCCGGATTCGGCGATGCGAACGAGTCTCTGGCGAACGTGAGCGCCGGTAACTTCAGGATGCAACATTTGCAGAATGTCCTGCCGCCCTCGTAAGCCCACCGCGCGAGATTCATCCTGATGCTCGAACACATGACGCATGAGCATCGCGGCATGGTCTGTGTCGGGATCGGCCCAAGCGCTGCCTTTCCGGTAGGGCCCGTAATCCTGTTGCAATTCAATCAGATCGTATTTCACCACGTAGCTATTCGACGGCGTCATGAAGTCCATGTTTCCCGAGTAGCCCGTTCCAATCACCGGCCGCTCCAAACTCATCGCCTCGGCCAGCGGCAATCCAAAACCCTCCGAGCGATGCAGTGAGACGTAACTATCCGAAAGGGCTATGAGAGCATTAACTTCGTCGCGTGCCATTACGCGATCGATGATCCGAATGTTGGCATCTTCACTAGCCAGTTGAATGGCTTCCAGAACGTTCGGTGGCGCGCCCACCGCCTTCAGCCATTCGGGCGATGAATGCGCCCCTTTGATGACGAGCATCGCCTTATCATCGGGCCGAAAGGCCTTCTTGAAAGCCTTGATCAATCCATGTGGATTCTTCCGCTCTGGAATGCTCATGAAGTCGACAATGAACAGGAAAATGAACCTATCGGCAGGAAGGTCGAAGGCGGCGCGGGTGCATGGTCTGACTGGAAGCCGTTCCGCGATCGATACAGGGATCTTTACCACCGGCACGGGCGCCACGCGCGACACCGCATCCAGTACGAAGTTGCTGCCTACCCAGACCTCATCAAGGTGTTGAAAACTATTTTGCCATTCCGTCTGCGGGAAGTCCGCGAGTTCCCAGAACCAGTAACCGATGTTGTACCTGCAGCGAAGGTATTCAGCGCCTTGCTTCTCCACGAACGGCGGGATCATGTCCGCATTTGCCTGGATGATGTTGACGGCGTAGGGATTTTCGTCGGTAAACTGCGTGTAGGTTTGATCCGGGTTGTCGGAAAAATCATCCACCACATTATTGAGCACGTAGGGGACGTCGGCAGCCGCGACACTGCGGATCGTCGTGCGCACGGCTTCTCCGGTGCCCTTCTCGGAACCGATGTTTCCCGAGATGTTCACACCAAAGGGACGTTGCCCATCGTCTCGTGGACCGCGATGCACGGTACGCCGCCGGCCGTTCGTTCCGGCGGTATGGAGCGCGTAAATCGTGCAACACTCTTCCCGCGCGACAACGGCGTGATTCAGCTTCAAATGCTCTTGAAGTTCCGCATAGCGATCGAGCACCCAAAGCGCGGGCGAAGGTATGAGCAAGTATTCCGCTCCCTTCGCCTTCAAGGATTGCAATTGCGCGATGGCATCGACACCGTCTTCCGGGTAATCATCCGCGTGAGACTCATCGTCGCGGCAGGGAAAATGCCAGGTCTTGCGGCCATCCATATCCAATAGTTCGTTGTCCCCTTCACTAATCACCACGATCGACGCATCAGCCGGCACTTCTCGTCGCACCAATTCGCGCACGTCTCGCACCAGCCGGGCATACGGTTCGTACTCGGATTCAGAGTCGCTGGGCGGCGTCGTCGCTTCTGGCCGCGGCGGTGTTGCTTTTGAATCGTCGATCACTTCACGCTGAGCGGCAATCGAGCCCGTGATAAACGGTCCATTGGTAATTGCGGCGTTCGCTTCGCCGGCGGGTGTGTAGACCTTTTGACTAAGTGCCGCTTGGATCTCTTCGTCCCGGCGCAACAGTTGCTCATGGGCATCGAGTAGCATGTCCCTGAGTTCCTGCTCACGGCAAGCAACCAAATGGAAGCGGGCGTTGATGCGTTCGAGTTGTTCCCCAAACGCTTCACGGATTTGAGTCAGGTCACCTTGCAGCTCGCGATTCCGTTGGGCAAGTGCTTGGAGTTGTTGATCCGCTTCTTGACGTTCGTGGTTTTGTCGCGTCAGCGCATTGAGCTGCCAGTTGGCCTCTTCCTGCCAGTTCTTGTTACGCCGATCAAGCTTCTCTTGGAGCTGTAGAACTTGCTCCGCGAAACGGTTCTTCTGGTCTTGTACCAGGTTTTCATATCGACCCACATCGGCTTCCCAAGCCGAGTGCACCTGATCGACTTGATTCTTCAGATCGTAAATCTGGTTCTCCAGATCGACCATCTCTCGTCGCCGATAACTGTCGACGACGTTGACCGGAATCTGAAAAAGGCTCACCTTCTCGCGAAGGTCTTCGCGCAAATAGAACCGATTGATGCCGTTGAAGGTTGCAAACACGTATCCATTTTCCAACAGCATCGGTTCCCATGCCGCGTGTGCCGAGATATTGGTCTCCGGCCGAGTCGATTCAATGACCAGGAGCTTGGGCCGCCAGTTCGCGAGTGGAATTCCGCGGAGGAGCCTTTTCTTCAAGTCCTTCGACGTCAATAGTAAGAAAATCCGGCTCAGGGATATGGTGTTCCGCGATCAAGTTGGCGAGCAGTTGTACCGGAATCTGGTGTTCAACTACCTCCAGTCCACGCTGCCGGTGAACGTTCGCAATCTCGGCGGACAGCGTCGACAGTCCATCGCAATTGGTCACTTCATAGAACGGGAATGCGCCCGCTACGTCCGACACGGCGACGGCGATATTGAAGTCTTCGGGCCGTTGCTCCAGGAAAAGCTGGTGTAGATGTCGCAGCGGCTCAAAGTTATAGCCGCGCCAGCCGCGGCGGTAGAAAAAGAACGTATTGCTGTCGAGAATGGGGTGATTGGCGCCTATGTCGACGTAAACCCCGATGGCCTGATTGCGAAAGAGCCGGTCGATCAGGATGTCTTCTTGATTCTGCGCATACGAAATGCGACTGGTGAATCGAGATCCCGTGGAAGGACTTGCGTTACTCATGATTTCCAATTTCCAATGGGTACGCGCGGCATTGGATCGTCATTCTATGCTAGCTCGGACCCGGAAAGCCGACATTTAGTATCGCGTCGTGCAAGAAGTCGATCTCGGCGACTTCTGCGGTGCGGTCACCGCGTGGCCGCAACAAGTCGTCGCGGGCGCTGGCGTACACGTTGCGCAGGGTCGCCGCATGCTCGGTCACGGTGACAATGTGACTTCGGCGCACTCCTTCACGAAGCCGTCGAAGCAATCCTTCTTCCTTTACGAATCGCCGAAGTATTCCCGCCAGCTCGGCTGAGTTCCCGGCCTCGAAGCTGAACCCGGTTTCGCCTTCGCTGATGGTTTCCGTCAAGGCACCGATCCGTGAAACGACCACCGGTAGCCCGCGCCAGAGCTTCGCGTGGCACCTGGGGGCCCGCCTCCGGTACGAGCGACGGCACCACTACGCAATCGACATCGCCCAGCAGGAAAGGAATCTCATCCCGGCGAAAGGTACCATACAAGCGCAACTCCAGGCCGGGAATCGACGCCGCTTGTTCGCGGAGCTTACGGATGTAGATCCGAACCTCCTCCAGTGGAAGGACCTGCCCCAAGACGAGCAGGTTAACCCGCCCTACTTCGGCCCGCTGAATGGCGTCCAGAATAATATGCGGCCCTTTGTGCGGCACCACTGTCCCCCAAAAGACGATGTTTAGACTTCCTCGCTCCAAGGGCGATGCATGAATCGGCTTCATAGCTTGAACTTCTTCGGAGGGCACGCCGTTCGGAATGACTTGCACCGGCGGCAACTCCGGAACGTACCGGTCGAAATACGAGGCGACATAGAACGACCCGGCCACAAGGCGCTGTGCTAAGCGCAACAGTTGACGGTAATAAAGAGTGCGAAGTCCCCAGCGCAGAGTCGGATTGTCGGGCTGCGTTGCGAAACACGTTCTTGCACATTCCCGGCCGCCGTTCGGGCCGTCGCATAGCTCGCCCGAGTTCTTCTGTAGATGCCCGAGCGGACAGCTGTAATAAAAATCATGCAGTGATACCACGATGGCGGCCCGCAACCGATGGGCAATCTCGATGAACCGCGGCGACAGCCCGAGCAAATGGTTGAAGTGAACCACATCGGGAGCGCTTTCGACAATCGCCGCGGTGAATAACTGTTCCAAACGGACGTGATGATCGAGAAAGCGCTCGATCTCGACAAGCCCGCCGTCGAAGCGATACAGCGTCGAACCGTCCGGTTGCTTTTCGCGCACCGGCTTAGGTGTGAGCGGTGTCCGACCCCAGCGGCGTGCAACGACGCTCACCGTATCACCCGCGCGCATCAATTCCGCGGCTAGTCGGTGAGTGTAAATCTCCACGCCGGCGAAGCTGTCGGGAGGATAGCGGTGGGCCACGAGGAGCACGCGCATGCTATGCTCCTCCCACGATTTTTTGACACCACTCCCTCATCCGGATGTTCTCTTTGACCATGTCCAACATTCGCCGGCTTTGCGACCGCAGCATGTCCGCCGTGTCCTCGCGATCCTCTGACTCATTACTGGCGCTTAGCGGTGCGCTGACTTCGATTTCCAGGGGATAGAGCATGTGCTGCTCAAAGCGCATCAACCCGTCTTCCCAATAATACTGGAACTCGTCGGGGAAGATGCGGTTTTGCCAACGCGAGCGAAAGTCGCCGATATCCTCGGCACTTACCGTTCGGAAGGTATCGTGGATGCCGGCATTCAATACCCCAATTGCGTCATCGTGATAATGAGTCTCCCACGCGTGCTCGCTCAGCCGCAAGCAAAAGTCCAAATCGAAGTAGGAGTCCGCGACCTCGGGACTAAACCCGCCGACTTCAACAAACGCCTCCCGCCGCACAAGCATACAATCTGCACTCACAGCCCTGACGATACGTGATCGACTTACCGCATCGTGACTCGACGGAAACCCGCGAAACAGCGGCGCAGGAACATAATCGAGACCTATCCCGAGCGCCGTATGCAAAATTGTCTGCCGGTCCGAAGTGACGAGCTTCGGTCCGACAGCGCCGACGCGCGGATGTTTCGCGGCATACTGGACAAGGGCGGAGAGTGATCGGCCTTGAAATTCGAGTGTCGAACTTGCGAAACACAAGTAATCGGCTATTGAAGCGCGCGCTCCCGAGTTGAAACCGAGCGCCCGCTTTGGTTCAGGCTGTACGGTAACGATGTTGACGTTTTCGTCGCCAGCGGCGGCGATCATGTGCACACTTGAGTCCTCCGATTCGTCGTCCATTGCCACAATGACGGAAACCAAGGCCATCTTTCACGCTCGCTACGCTTGCTCGCCGTTCACTCGTGTCGGCGCCCGATCTGGATACACCGCACGCAGTTCTGCATCCTGAAGCTGAACCCGCAACCGAACATTCTCCTGTAATAACTGGTAAACTTGTTCGGTCCGCAACTTAAGTAGTTTCTCCAGCGTTAGCATCGAATTATTTGGTAATTGCACCGCAAGAAGCGGCGAAAACTCAATCTTCACGGGATAGAAATCCGGAGGATGGACCACGAGCAAACCATCCTCGACGTAGTAGTCTAACTCATCGGATTGGATTCGTGCCTGCCATCGACTATTGAACAAATCCGCATTCTTGTCTTCCTGCTGGTGGCGACTGTCGCGCGTCGCCGATTCGAGATGATAGAGAACACTTTCGTGACAATAGTGGATTTCGTAGCCTCGGTCCGCAAGGCGCATGCAGAGGTCGATGTCTTCATAGCTATTTACGAATGCGGTATCGAATCTGCCGAGTTCTTCGAACAGTGATCGCCTGATAAGCACGCACGCTCCCGTCACAGCCTGAAAACGGCGCGACTTGTTCACGGCGGCATGATGAGCCGGAAAACCGGTATAGATGTGCCGCGGCCGGCGGTCATGGCCGAAGGCGATGCCGGCGTGCTGTATGGTCTCATTGGGAAACAGCAGCTTGCTGCCCACCATGCCGACGTTCGGATGTGAGTCGGCATATTGCACTAACGCCTCGAGCCAGCCACGCTGCGGTTCGGTGTCGTTGTTCAAGAACACCAGGTACTCACCTTCCGCGGCGGCTGCCCCGTCGTTGCAGCTTCGCGCGAAGCCCTGGTTTATCGAATGAGTTACGACCCTTAATCGCTCTTGCGCGGCGTCCGCGATCACTTCCGGCGTCTGATCGCTCGACGCATCGTCGACCAGGACGATCTCGAAGTCGACCGCGTCGCGTTGGCGGGCTTGCAACACGGCCAGACAATGCCTCGTCAACGAGGCCTTGTTGTACAGCGGAATTACAATGGAACATTTCGGCATGATTCTTGTCACGGATGGGAGTCGCGTTTTCGCGTGTGAGGCGCATCTCCGTTCGAAAGTGGTTCGCCCTTCTTATCCCGTCCAGCGCTGCGTAGCTCGGCTTCCTTTATCGACACGTTCAATTGCACATTCTCTTTAAGCAACTCATATAACTGCTCGGATCGCCGCACAATCATGCGCTCTGGACGCAACTCCGGATGAGTGCCGCGGGCGATGGCGAGGTATGGAGACAGGATCAAGCGTGGCGGCGCGGTGCTTCGGTCGACGGTAAGCAAGTTGTCCTCGAAATAGTATTGCAGATCATCCGGTTGCACGCGGTGCCCCCAGCGTGCGAAGTAGGTGCGGGCATTTCGCTCGTCCTCATCCACGCGCTGAGCGCGGCTCACTGACTCCAGATGGTACAGAACACTTTCATGACAATAATGCACTTCGGCGCCGCGTTCGTTCATTCGCAGGCAAAGATCGACATCCTCGTAACTATTTCGGAAACTTGTATCAAAACCACCGAGTTCCTCGAACCATTGTCGTGAAATGAGCATGCTCGCGGCGGTCACGGCCTGAAATCGGCGCGACTTGTTCACTGCGGGATGATTTGCGGGGAATCCGACATAGACATGCCGCGGCCAACGATCTTGAAGTATTACGGTCCCCGCATGTTGTACCGTGTCATTCGGATACAGCAACTTGCTGCCAACCGCGCCCACCTTGGGCCCATTCTTCTTGTATCGTACCAACGCATCGAGCCATCCAGGCTGAGGAATCGTGTCGTTATTCAGAAATACGAGGTATTCTCCGGAAGCCACAACGGCGCCGTCGTTGCAGGTGCGCGCGAAGCCCTCGTTCCGGTCGTGACTGACAACACGAATCCGGTTTCCGAATTCGGCCAGAACATTGCAAGTGTCATCGGGCGATGCATCATCGACGACGATGATTTCGTAGTCAGATTTTTCGTAAGGCGGAGTCAGCAGCACCTTCAGGCATTGCCGGGTAAGCGCGGCCTTGCCGTGAACCGGGATAATGATCGAACACTCCGGTCGAATCGTCTGAACTCCGGCAAGAGGGCACGGTGAGTAACGGGGAACATCTGCAAGTCGGCCGACTCGTCCGCAACGCGCGCCGGAAAGGTCGTAGACGGTACAGGCGCTATGCTCCACGGCGATGCGATATCTCTTGCGCAAGACGCACTCCATCGTGCCGTTATCACCCGGTGTTTTCGAGACGAGCAGGAATCTGTTACCTTGTGCCCGGAGTCGATCCGACTCGTGAAGCGATGACGTCTCATCGGTACCGCAGTCTGCCATGAGTTCAGTGACATCGCGGCCGAGGTGTTGCGACAACCCTGGTAACGCTGTCTTGGTAGCCGCGATCTTTGCGTCCGCGGGGATTACGGCATTGACGATTTCCTTGATGTCGCCGATTAGTTGGTGCGGCGTCTGATTGGCACAAGGCGTAAACAGCCCCGCGGCGCCAGGCAACGCCAACGATGGATGAAATCCCAGTTCTCGACTTCCATGGGCCTGAGCCCATGCCAGGTAGGCAGCACGATCCTTTCCTTCCACGTCCGGAAACGCCGACGCCAAGTCGGCTCGGAGACGATAGACAAACCGAAGAAACGGGCTCAAGCCGGCTCCATCTGTCGGAAACTCCGTCGCCCACGCTACCAGTTTCGGTATGTCGCCGACGTCACCACTCTTGCTCAATTCCATTCGATCCGCTTCGGTTCCACTCATGTAGAGTTGCCGCAGCAACTGGTGACCGAAAATCCCGTTCTCGACACTACGGTGGTCGGTTAGCGCCTGGCTTACTGCGAGAAAATCGTTGCGGAGGAGATCATTCGCGTAACTCTCGAGCAGCGCTGCAAGCGGCGAACCAGCGGTAACCTCTTCGCGGTTTTGAAACGACGTCGTGAGACCACGGGGATGGAGCGGGTCGAAAGCCTCGAAGTGAAATGTCGCGATCGGCCGACCGTTCACGCGGTACTCTGCCCGGTCTCCACCGATAAGTCGATGGTGCAAGTTCCACCAGGCGACGTTGTACGTGTCGTCGCGCAGCAATGCGGCTTCCGAAAACAACGTCGGCACAAGGTCGAGCCACTTGCCCGGCGTTTCGATTCCCCGCGGGTAATAAACCGGACCTTCACCTGTCACCACGCCTTCGCCAATGAGTACGTGTTTCTCCCACCAAGACAGGAACGTGCGGGCTTGAGCCGAGTCTCGAACACCGAATCCGGAATATGCGCCGAGAATTAAGATGTCTCGATCCGCCGGCTTTCGATCACGATGCGGCAACGGGCGTAGGATGCGCGGGATCAATACGATGTTGGCCGTACCAAGCGCCAACGACAGTTCATCGAGTCGACGGAAGATCACATCTTCCGGATCAAAGTAGACGACCGATTCTTCCTGAAAACGATCAAGAATTAGGGAGACTAGCGCCGGCTTGACCGATGCGACCAATTCTTCGAGTTCGAAAGTGCAGGCGAGATTCGTGAAATCCGGTGTGAGCAAGTCGGACAATGACAGCACGGTCGCATCCATGCCCGTGACGCACGTCTCAGGTACTCCGTCGACGCATATTACATAGAAACGACCCTCCGGGTAGTGTCGCCGAAACGACTTTACCAGGACGCGGGCATGCGCAAGCTGTCGGCGCGCAATCGCCGTGCATCCCACAAATGGTTGACTTGGTGTTGCCTCGACGCCGTGCGACAGTTCCATAAACACAACTTACTATTTATTCATGTAGAAGTTTTAAATCGTTCAGCCCGGCGTTCCGATGCGCATCACCGCCGGATCGTACTTTAGCTCCCGGCCGCCGTCGACCTTGGCCCATTCCAAGAATCCTTGTCGGGCGTCCACGTCGTGGCAAATATCCGGGTAACAGGGCCACATGTCGAATCGGAGATCGTATAGACTCCGCAGCCACGGACTTAAGTTGCCGTCGTCCGCCTGGGGAGTCGTCGCCCAGGCTCGAAACGTGTTCGCGCCCTTGGTGCGAAAGGGATCGCCGAATCGTTCACGGAGGGCAGGCTCCTGGTTCAGGTACAAGCGACGCATCGGAAGATTCACGAACACGCCGTCATCGAAGTGGGCATACTGACAATGCCAACTCTTGATCTCCGCGTATCCATTCTCCTGGTGCAGGCGCCCGTATAGCTCGAGTAATTCCGCCAGATGCGTTCCCGCTTTGACGCCGGTTCGATTTTGGTTTTCTTTCGTGTACCCCAGTGGACGGGATGGATCGAAACCGCTGAAGTGAAAAAACCCAATCGGGCAGCCATTCACCAAGAAAGTGTCGTTCTCTCTAGTGACGGTGCGGTGGTGCAAATTCCACCAGGCAACGTTGTAGGTATCATCACGAAAGATCAATGTGCCGCTGAACAGGCTCGGCGTCAGGTCCATCCATTTCTGATCGGTCATCAGGCCCTTCGGAACCGAAACCAACGCCTCGCCATTCAGCAGGTTATCTTCCCACCAGGATAGGCACTCCAGGGCCGCGTGGGATTTGCTTAGCCCGATGAAGCCGAGATTGAATGTCCCCGACAGGTAAATGTCCTTATCCGTCGGTCGACAACCATCATCCGGAATGGGGGCAAGTAGATTTGGAACCAACAGGATGTTGGCGGTCGACAACGCTTGTTTCAGCTCAGTAAGCGGCCGCATGATGAGAATGTCAGGGTCGAGAAACAGCGCGTGCCGCTCCTTGAATTCGTTGAACAAGGCCAGGAGCAGCGTCGGTTTGACGGCCGTGCAAAGCTCCGCGACATCGTAGGCAAACGTCAACGCCTCAAAGTTGGGAATCCGAAGGTCGGCAGGCCCCAACAGCGTAACATCGGCGCCGACATCAACGCCGTCCGGCAGTCCGTCGATGACCAGAAGGTAAAACCGACCCGTCGGTTCGTGCTGAAGATAGGACTTTGCCAGGATGCGCGCAAAGGAAAGATAATTGCGGCTCACAATCGTACAAGCCGCGGGTGCGCCACGTAGAGGCCAAGCGTTGGTCATCATTCGCAGTCATACTCCGGCGGCCTCTTGGCCGTGGCATCAACTTCCATTCGCATTTTCTCTGGGCGAAGGCGTGTTGAATTCTGCTTCCCGCGCTCTGATATGCAGACGGACGTTTTCTTTCATGAGGTTGTAAACCTGCTGGGCTCGGCATTCGAGCATTCGGTCCGCCCGGCGGTTCGGATCGTTGGCGAGCACTGCCAGTTGCGGCGCCAGATTTATCACTAACGGATAGCTCGCCGGGTAGCTCACTTGCAGAAGTCCATCTTCCATGTAGTAAAGAAAGTCATCCGGCGTCACCCGATTTCCCCAGCGTTTGAAATACAACTCCTCGTTGGCGTGCTCGAGCGATGTTGTCGCGTCACGGGTGGCACATTCCAGGTGGTAGAGCACGCTTTCGTGGCAATAGTGGATTTCATGCCCGCGCTCTCCCAGCCGCAGGCAGAAATCGGTGTCTTCATACCCGTTCAAGAACGTGGTGTCGAAACCATCCATGTCCATGAACAATGAACGCCGCACGAGCATGCACGCGGCCGTCACCGCCTTGAATCGCCGCGACTTATTGACGGCCGGATGGTCGGCCGGGAATCCGACGTAAATGTGCCGCAGGAATCGATCCTGGCACACCACCATTCCGGCATGTTGCACCGTGTCATCTGGAAACAGTAGTTTGCTGCCGAACGCCGACGCCTGCGGATTCCTCTCCGCATAAGCGAGGAGCGAATCGAGCCAACCACTCTGAGGGATGGTGTCGTTATTCAGGAGCAAGAGCCACTCACTGCGAGCAACCCGCGCAGCGTCATTGCACGAGGTGGCGTAGCCGGAATTGGTCGGATGAGCCAGAATGCGAATGTGCCCGTCGAATTCGGCCAGCATCTGCCGTGTCCGGTCGACGGAGGCGTCGTCAACGACAATGATTTCGAACTCGGTCTTTTCACGTCGCGGCGCCAGGAGCGCATCCAGGCACTGACGAGTCAATGACGCCTTGTTATAAACGGGAATGATGACCGAGCACAGGGGCATTTGGTTGAAACTCGCCAGGCGCAACGCACGCTGTCACGTCAAAGCACCCCACTGGACCGGCATGTTATTTTAGCACGACGTGTCGGCAAAACTAGTGTAACACGAGTTGGAGCGAGCGACGCTACTTGCGATTGCCGGACTTCTTGAATACCTGTGGGTCGATGGAATAGTTGAGGAAATGAACCGATCCATCGCAATAGGCCATGTTCAAGCCGACCGAGTGTGCGCTGCCGAATCTGGTCGTCCACGTTTCTCCGGGTTTATCGTGCAGCGGCGGAAGGTAAGTCACCCGGCTCGTGTCATTGTCCATGCCGACATACATGGATTCGTTGTCACTTCCGTCTTGTCCTGTCAAATAATACTCCGGCCTTAGGTACTTCTCGCCGACTAACAACGTGTTCGCACTCCCGTGTGTTATGTGGGAAAAACGGATCTCGCTGCGGGCGAACATCACGCCGCTGCAATCACCGAATACCTTCCAATTGTAGGTCGTGTCCCCTTCAACAAGAGAGGAAGGTCCGCCGGAGAATTCATTCTGCGATTGATCACCCACGTTGGCGGCATAATCGGTACGAGCTAGTTCCTTCAGCGGGTTGTCTGCATTCTTGTAGTACACGTTCCACGGATTCGGAAACGGGCCGCCGGTGCGCCGTGTCGGGCAGTTGAAGATGTTCAGCGGGATCTTCATGCGCTCCTTGTTGATCGTCTTCTTTTCGCTGTCCGACTTTCCCTGACCCATCTGGTAGAGTGCGGTTTGTTCGACATGAGGCAGAATGTTGTAGACCCACCCGCCCGGTTGCTTTTTGTCCGGACCGCGATCCGGATCGCCGATCCAAAGCCAGCCCCAGCCGCCGGTCGGGAAGAATCCGTGTGTCGATTCGTGATGGAGCGCTCCGAGTCCCATTTGCCGCAGGTTATTTCCGCAGCGTGTTCGATTGGCAGATTCACGCACCCGTTGCACGGCGGGAAGAAGCAACGCGATCAGGACGCCGATGACGGCGATCACGACGAGCAGTTCAATAAGCGTGAATGCGGTACGAAACCGACGCATGACGAGTCCGGGTTAGGTCAATCGCTGGATGCTTGCGAGCCTGCCGGTACAGCCTACCCGAACGTACGCTGTCCGGCAACCAACAAATTGAGGCCGCCGGTCTCGCTGCTTAGATTGGATTTGCCCGACGGTTTTAGAATAATGGGTAAATGTCTATCGAATCGTTCCATCCGTTAATACAGCGTTGGTTCTCCGCGCGGTTCTGTGAACCGACGGATGCTCAGCGCCGTGGTTGGCCGGCGATCCTGCAAGGAGAAGATACGCTAATAGCGGCGCCGACCGGGTCGGGCAAGACGTTAACCGCATTCCTGGCCAGCATCGACCGCCTACTTCGCCTCGCCGTAGCCGGGCAGTTGCGCGATCAAACCTACGTGGTTTACGTGTCGCCGCTGCGAGCCCTTTCAAACGATATTCAGCGTAATCTTCAAGTCCCTCTCGCCGAAATTCTCGAACTGGCGCGTGAAGAATACCCCGCTTGTCCGGAGATTCGCGCTTTGGTCCGAACGGGTGATACGCCGGCGCACGAGCGCCAACGGATGGTACGAAAGCCGCCGCATATGCTCGTCACGACGCCGGAATCACTTTACCTCGTATTGACTGGGCTTCGCAGCCGCCAGATTCTGCGGCATGTGGACACAGTCGTTGTGGATGAGATCCATGCGATTGCCCGAGACAAACGGGGCGCTCACCTGTCGTTGTCTCTTGAACGACTCGACGCCCTGTGCATGTCGCCGCCCACCGAACCGCCATTGCTGTGGACAGAAGCCAAACGACGACGCCCGGTTCGTATCGGTCTCTCCGCGACGCAGAAACCGCTCGATGAACTCGCACGATTCTTGACTGGCACACAGCGCGAGGACCAATCGGCCGACCGTGGCAAACCGACCGTCGTGAACATCGGCCATTTTCGGGACATGGACCTGGCAGTCGAAGTCCCGGATCAGGAATTGCAAGCGGTATGCACCCACGAACATTGGGCTGAGGTTTATGCACGGCTCGTGCGGCTGATCGAAGAACACCGTAGCACACTGATTTTCGTCAATACCCGAAAGCTGGCCGAGCGCGTCGCCCATCAACTGTCGGAGCGGCTTGGCGAAGAGGCCGTGTTGTCGCACCACGGAAGCCTGGCCCACCGAAGCCGGCAGCGTACGGAGCAACGGCTCAAAGACGGGAGCTTAAGAGCCGTGGTCGCGACGGCGTCATTGGAACTGGGCATTGACATCGGCCATATCGACCTGGTGTGTCAATTGGGAACACCGCGTTCGATTGCCACGTTTCTTCAGCGCATCGGCCGTGCGGGCCATTCACTCGGCGCTTTACCCAAGGGTCGGCTGTTTGCTTTGAGTCGAGAAGAACTTATCGAATGTCTGGCCCTGGTGCGTGCGGCGCGTGAGGGACGGCTGGATCGCGTGGAAATCCCCGAGACACCGTTGGACATTCTCGCGCAACAGATCGTTGCCGCTGTTGCTTGCGAAGATTGGAACGAAGACCAACTCTACGAACTCTGTCGCCGTGCTTATCCGTATCGGAATCTCACACGCCAAGACTACGAAGACGTGTTGAACATGCTGAGCGAAGGCCTGGCGCCTCAGCGCGGCCGATACGGCGCCCACTTGCATCGCGATCGTGTTAATCGCCGACTCCACGCACGGAAAGGCGCCCGCTTGATTGCCATCACTTGCGGCGGCGCCATTCCCGAAATCGCAGACTACCGTGTGGTAACCGACGACGAGAACCGGACGTTGGTCGGCACGCTCGACGAGGATTTCGCGATCGAAAGCAACGGGGGGGACATCTTTCTACTCGGCAACACGTCATGGCGCGTCAAGTGGGTTCGCGGCGGTGAAGTCGTGGTTTCGGATGCTCATGGCGCCCCACCGACGATTCCATTCTGGCGTGGTGAAGCGCCCGGCCGTACATTCGAGCTTTCCACCGAAGTTGGCGACCTGCGCGAACACCTCGTGAATCGGATGAATGGAGTCGGCAACCAACAACACGCCGTCGACTGGTTGGTCGATGTCAGCCAAGTCAGCCAATTCGGCGCGGAACAAGCGGCGACCTACGTTTCGGCTCAGCACACCGCGACGGGGATGGTCCCAACGCAGAAAAAACTGCTCTTCGAACGATTCTTCGACGAATCGGGCGGCATGCAATTGGTCGTTCATGCTCCGTTTGGTACACGGATCAACCGCGCCTGGGGGCTAGCTCTGCGAAAGCGTTTTTGCCGCTCGTTCGATTTCGAACTCCAGGCCGCCGCCGGCGACAACGGTGTCGTCCTGTCACTCGGTGCACAGCACAGCTTCCCGTTGGAGCAAATGTTTCATCTCGTGCCGTCTCACCTTGTCAGGGATGTGCTGGTGCAGGCCTTTCTTGCGGTTCCGTTTTTCGGCACGCGCTGGCGCTGGAACGTCACTCGCGCCTTGCAGATGAAGCGTGCGGACAAAGGCAAACGCGTACCTCCGCATCTCCAGCGCATGCGAGCCGATGACTTGTTGTCCGCTGTCTTTCCCGCACAAACTGCGTGCCAAGAAAACGTCGTCGGCGACATCGAGATTCCGAGTAATCCGATGGTCCAACAAACCGTGCACGATTGCCTGAACGAAGCCGCCGACATCGCTGGGCTACTTAGCGTGCTGAGAGGCATCGAATCGGGAGAGATTGAAACCGTCGGCCTCGATAGCCGAGAGCCGTCGCCGTTTGCCCATGAATTGTTGAACGCAATGCCTTACGCGTTTCTGGACGATGCTCCGCTGGAAGAACGACGAACGCGCACGGTCACCATGCGGCGCTCGCTTCCCGCCGAGGCACTCCGCGATCTTGGCCGCCTGGACCCGGCTGTGATCGCCCAAGTGCGTACGGATGCCTGGCCGTTGGTTCGTGACGCCGACGAACTGCACGACGTGTTGTTATCCCACGGCGCCCTGCCGGAGCGAGACGGATCCAAATGGACCGCAGAATTTGACCATCTCGTCTCCACCGGACGAGCGATGGTAATCCTCCGATCGGACGGTCCGCCTCTCTGGGCCGCCACCGAACGTCTGCCGTTAACCCATGCGATCTGGCCCGACGCCGAGGCTCGACCGGCGGTGTCAGTGCCGGCCGGCGTCCGGACCGAATGGGAGCGAGAGGAAGCCATCACACATCTTGTCCGCGGCAGGATCGAATGCATCGGTCCCGTCACGGCCAGTGCGCTTGCCGACGCCTTCAGGCTACGCCCACTCGATATGGAAGCCGCGTTGGCGTCGCTTGAAATGCAAGGCATCGTCATGCGCGGACAATTCACTGGAGTGCCCGAGCTGGAATGGTGTGAACGGCGCCTGCTGGCCCGCGTTCATCGGCTTACCCTTGAGGGCCTGCGCCGGCAGATCGCACCGGTGTCACCTGAGCAGTTTGTCCGATTTTTGGTGCAGTTCCAGCATCTCGATTCGCGAACTCGGCTTCGAGGCCAGTCGGGTTTGCTTACCGTCGTTGAACAATTGGAAGGTTACGAAGCCCCCGCAGGCCACTGGGAAAAGTACATTTTGCCCAAGCGACTGGAGGACTACGATCCCGCCTGGCTCGACAGTTTGACGTTCTTCGGCCAGGCGGGCTGGGGACGACTTCGGCCACCGTCGTCCGCGTCACCGAAGGCGACGGGAACCAATGGCAAGCCGATGAAGGCGATGACGCGCTCGACACCGATCGCTCTCATGTTGCGCGATCACCTCGCCTGGCTGCCTCCACCGACGCCAGACACCAGCGCCGATCTCCTCGCCCGAAACATGTCATTGGGTGGCAATGCCCGCGCCGCGTATGAGGCATTCGTCAAGCATGGCGCATTGTTTCCCATTCAACTCGGAACGTTGCTGAACCTCGTTCCCGCTCAAGTGGATGACGTGCTCGGTGAATTAGCCGCGGCAGGGCTGCTAACCAGCGACGGCTACCCGGCTCTTCGAGCCCTGGTCGGTGTGAGAGGCCAGCAACGATTCCGGCGACGCCTTCCTGGATATGCCCGAAAGCCGCCGACGCCGGTCGGGCGCTGGACTCTGCTGCGGTCCACGCTGACGCCGGACGCGCCGCCAGACGTGCGCGTGGCGCAATGGTGTCGCTTGTTGCTCCGCCGCTACGGTGTGGTGTTCCGGGACGTGCTGGCAAACGAGGCCGCGGCCCCACCGTGGTACGAGTTAGTTCGGTGCTACCGCCGACTCGAAGGCCGGGGCGAAATCCGCGGTGGGCGCTTCGTCGCCGGTGTCGCCGGCGAGCAGTACGCGCTTCCCGAAGCCATCGCGCTTCTGCGATCCGCCAATGAAGTGCAAGACGAGAAATCACTCTTCCTGCCAGCGACCGATCCACTCAACTTCACAGGTCGACTCTTCCCCGGCAGCAGGGTGCCTGCCTTACCCGGCAATTGGGTGGTCATAAAGAACGGCGCGATGGAGGCCGCCGAACGACGTCTGCGAGCGCGGTTTGAGCAGATGTAGATTTCCCGGTCAACGATGTGCGAGATGAAGTGTCTTCTCCATCGCCGATTGGCTCGGCGCGGAGTCGGTCAGATACATGACCAGTTTGTTAGCCAGGATTTCCACCGTGGGTTCGAGAAACATGTCGCCGTGTTCGCCGGGCGTCTCCGTGACGTCGAGTCCGCCTTGGGCAAACTCCGCCCAGCCCAAGTTTGGATCGCGGTAACGCCCGCTTTGCAGTTCTCGGCTTCGAAACAACACCATAGGCGAATCGTAGGGTTGAGGTTCATAGGCGGTGACAGCAGCATGAAGCTGGTTCACGAGCCGACCGAGATCATCGGCTAGCGGTTCCCGCATGTCCGGATGCAGCCACGCGGCGAGCTTCCGGCGCCAGGAGTTTTGTGCACCGCGCATTTTTTCCCAGCCGAGTCCAGCAGCGGCACGCGGACCAACGCGCCACGACTTCTTGAGCCAATGCAGCAATTTTTCGCCTTTGAAATACAGTTTCGCCGGGTAATTCGTGCGAATGGCGCTCAGACGCTTCGAGTACGGTGGACATTGCGCGTCAAAGATGGCGAGCATTGACATCCGCTCGTCGTGCGCCCGGAGTTGCTGAGCCATCTCGTAAACAAGTATACCCGAGACACACCACCCGCCCAAATAGTATGGACCGTGTGGCTGCACTTCGCGCATCGCTTCAATTAGGTTCGCCGCCACATCAGCAATGGTGAAATGGTCCGGAAGCGCCCGTAGCTCAGGCACGGTGAGGCCTAACGTCGGTTGATCGAGCCCAAGTCGGTGCGACAGCGGTCGATACATCGGCGGCTGACTCGTGACAATGAACAGCGGCGTTCGCGTGCCGCGCGGCTGAATCTCGTGAACCTGCTCCCGGCGAACGCTCGTTTCGCCATCTCGCAGCCGTGTTGCCAACGCACGAATGTTCGGAGCGCGCAGGAGCATGGCAAACGAAACCTTTTTGCCGAACTCGCGTTCCACCTGGCTCAACAGTCGTGCCGCCAGGACCGAATGTCCACCTTCGTCGAAGAAGTCGGCCGTGGTACTGGTCACACGGTCGCCGAGGACATTCTGCCAGACCTTGAGCAGACGCCGCTCGGTGTCGTCCTGCGGTATCGTCGGCGGCTTTTTGCTGGACGTTCCGGCGATGAGCGCCGGGGGGACGTGGAAGCGAGGGACCTTCGGAGTCGCAGCGCCGGTTCGGGTCAGTCGCGTAATGGGCTGCGACGGATTCGCTGCAATCCCATGGAGGATGGTTTGAAACTCGGCCAGGAGGCGACTAATCGTGGTCGCATCGTAGAGGTCTGTGTTGTACTCACACGAAAAGCGCCATCCTTCCTTCCGTTCGACCATGAAGAAGTAGAGGTCGTAAATCGACCCGGCCGATTTCGATGGAATCGGCGTCATCGTAATTCCCGATACCTCTAGCGGTCGTAGGAACGCACGTTGATGCACGAAGTTGATCTGAAAGAGTGAGTGCCGGCTCGGATCCGGTTTGGGCGCCAGAGCGTCCAACACGAGCTCGTACGGTACTTCGCGATACTCGAGCGCCTCCAATACGCGATCATGCACTTGTGACAAGAAGTCGTCGAACGACGGTGATCCCGACAGATCACAACGTACTACAAGCGGATTGATGAACCGACCGATGAGCGGTTCCAACTCCACTTTGGTGCGGCCGGCGGTAATGGTGCCGACGTAGACATCGTTCTGTCCGGTTTCGCGATGAATCAACACTTTCAAAGCGGCGAGCGAAAGCATGAAAAACGTGCAACCGGCTCGATGACTGTAATCTTGAAGAGCGTTCGTGACGTCCTTCGGAAGGACTACCGACTCGATGTGACTACTCCATGTCTTCTTCGGCGGACGCGGACGATCTGTTGGGATTTCGAGCGGCGTTAGATCGGCAAGCCGTTGTTTCCAAAACGAAAGCTCTGGTTCCAACGAGCACTCGGCCAGCCATTGCTTCTGCCAGACGGCGAAGTCGCCGTACTGAATGGATAATTCCGTATGCGGCGATACCTTTCCTTGGCAGTAAGCATCGTATAGCGGACCGATCTCCTGCGTAATGAGGCCGGTCGACCAGCAATCGCACGCGATCTGGTGAACGGTGACCAGCAGTATGTGTTCCTCATCGGCCATTTGCAGCAGCCGGGTGCGCAACAGTGGTCCCTTGCCGAGGTCGAATGTCCGACGCGCTTCTTCCAGCGTCAACGCTTCCGCGCGCGTGGAACGGTCGGCCTCCGGGACCGTCCGCAAGTCAGTCACCGGCAACGGAAGCCTTAGCGACGGATGGACGATTTGCACCGGCGCGCCGTCACGCATGGCGAATGTCGTGCGCAGCGTTTCGTGCCGCCGGACGATTTCGTTGAACGATTGTTCCAGCGCCGCGCGATTCAGCGTACCCACCAGGCGAAACCGGACCGCAAGGTTGTACGCAGGGCTATTCGGCTCCTGAGCCACCGCGTCCCATATCCGCTGCTGAGCCAGCGTCGCGGGAAATACCAGTACGTCGTCTCCCGGCGACAAATCCTGATCGTCGTGCGAACCACCTTGGACGCCGTCCGTCATTTGAACCCTCTTTAGGTGCTTGATCAGAATGAAGCCAACTGTGATTTCCGGACGCGATACTGATCCCGTGGCGCGGGGGCCAATTGCGGCCCACCATTGCTGCTGCCGACGTTTCCCACTCGCTCCACATCGGCGGCTATCGCCGCCACCGTACGATGAGTCAGGATTTGTTTCAAACTGAGATTGATGCCCGCGTCGACAGCGCGAGCCACGACGCGAAAGATCTGCAACGAATCCGCCCCTAGATCAAATAGGCTCTCTTCGACACTGACACGCTTCAAGCTGAGTACTTGAGCGCAAATCGACGCCAGTTTCTCCTCGCGCGGGTTTCGCGGCGCGACGTAATCTCGCTCGGAAAGTGCCGCGTCGCCGGAGACAGCCGGCAGCGCTTTGCGATTGATCTTGCCGTTGGCAGTTCGCGGAAGCTCCGGTAACGGCACAAATACCGAAGGCACCATGTACTCCGGCAACTTCGATGCGACGACGCCACGAAGTTCACGGGTGTCAAACGACGCGTCATTCGGAACGACATATGCGACAAGCCGACGATCTCCGGGAACGTCCTCGCGAGCTACCACAACGCACTCCTTGACAGCGCGGTGCTCGCCGATGGCTGACTCGACTTCCGCCGTTTCGATGCGGAAGCCACGCACCTTGACTTGCGTGTCCATTCGTCCCAGGAACTCAAGCCGACCGTCGGGCAGGTAACGAACCAGATCGCCGGTCCGATAGAGCCGTGCGTTTGGATTGTTGCCGAATGTGTCTTGAATGAACTTCTCGGCCGTTTGCTTCGGGTCATTCCAGTAACCGCGTGCAACCCCTTCACCGCCAATGAGCAACTCGCCGGGAACGCCGATCGGGGCGAGCTGACGTGCACGGTCTACCACGTAGAACTGCGTGTTGGCGATTGGACGCCCGACGGGTACGGAATCCGCTGCATTCTCCACTTGAGCGACGGCCGACCACACCGTAGTTTCCGTGGGACCGTACATGTTCCACACGGAGGAAGCCCTGGGCAACAGTGCGTCGGCCAAGTCCCGCGGAAATGCCTCGCCGCCACACAAGATCTTGAGTCCGCGCTCTTCGCCCCACCGCGCCGCCAGCAACAGGCGCCAAGAGGCAGGCGTCGTTTGCAAAATCGTTGCCTTCGATTCGGCTAACTGAGACTTCAACTTGAATCCGTCGGCCAATACGTCGGAAGCCGCAATGATCACACGGGCGCCGACGATAAGCGGCAGAAATAGTTCCAATACGGCAATGTCGAACGAGACGGTTGTAACGGCAAATAGCCGGTCGTGTGCGCTGATGCCTGGTTCTCGCGCCATGGCGCACAGCATGTTCACCACGTTGCGATGGGTAACCGGGACTCCCTTCGGTCGACCCGTGGAACCGGACGTGAAGATCAGGTAAGCCAATTGATCCGATGCGGCGTCGACTCCCGGCCGTGCGTTGGGTTGGGCATCGATAATCGCGCGTTCCGATTCGACACAGATGACCCGAGGCGTTATGGAGCCAAGGCGCTGTGTGACCTCTTTTTGCGTGAGGAGAAGTGCCGGTTTGGCATCCTCCAGCACCGCATGAATTCGTTGACTCGGGTAATTGGGATCGAGTGGCACGTACGCCCCGCCGGCCTTCAGTACGCCGATGATGCCTACCAGCATCTCCACCGAACGCTCCATGCAAATTGCGACGGGAGTGTCCCGAGCCACGCCACATTTCTTCAAATAGTTCGCCAGTTGATTCGTCCGCTGGTCAAGCTGACGGTACGTGATTTCCTCTGCGTTGAAGACGACGGCAACCGCGTCGGGCGTTCGCGCCGCCTGCTCTTGAATGAGATGGTGGATGCACTTTTCACGTGGAAAGGCCGCATCCGTCGCGTTCCACGCCGTGAGCATGGTTCGTTTTTCGGCGTCTGTCAGAAGCGGCATCCGCGTGACGGCATTGGCTGGATCGGCGACCATGCCTTCGAGGATGGTTTGATAATGCACAAGCCAACGGTGAATCGTCGCCTCATCGAATAGATCCGTGTTGTAATCGCAGTCCAGAATCAGCCCGTGATCCGTATCCGAAATATTGAGAAACAGGTCAAAGTTCGCGAACGCTTTTGGATTGGGATCGACTTCACATTGAAGGCCCGAGAGGTTTAGATCCTTCGCCGCGCGATCGAGATTGAATTGCACTTCCACCAGCGGCAACCGGGCCGGATCGCGCGGCTGGGCCAGGGCGCGTACCAAACTTCCATAGGTGTAGTTTTGATGGTCGTAGGCATCGAGCAATGCGCGCTTCGCCTGGGCCAGGTATTCTTTGACACTGGCATCCTCGCGAATCGTCGACCGGAGCGGCAAGAAATGGACGCAGTGACCAACGAGGTTCGACCCGTCTACAAGGGCCTGCCCCGCGGCGGGAACCCCAACGACGATGTCATCTTGGTTGGTAAGTCGGTGTAGTAGAACGTTGAAGCCCGAGAACAACGTGGCGAACAACGTGCAACCGTTTTGCGCCCCGAACTGTTTGATTCGCTGCGTGGTCGCCACATCAATTCGGCCCCGCGCCGTATTTCCATTGGACGACTTCACCGAGCCGCGCGGTCGATCGGTGGGAAGCTCCAGAGGTTGAACCGGCTCGGCGTATTTCTGCAACCACCATTTCTCAACAAGGGCTTGATCCGGATTTCGTTGCCACTCGGCCTGCGACGTCGCATAATCGTGAAACGACGATGGCCTGGAGAGTGCGATCGATTCTCCGGAACACTTCGCGTTGTAGATCGCCTTCAGATCCGTCAGCAGCACCTTCGTGGACCAGCCGTCGCAGATGATATGATGCGCGGTAAAGATGAGTGCGTGGTCATCGGGCGAAAGCTGGACGAGGGTGACCCGAACCAACGGCCCATGTTCGAGATCAAACGGTCGGGCCGCATCGAGACGGATGAGTTGCTTGAGATGCGCAGCGCGCTCGTCCGGCGCCACCATCGAAATGTCCACCGCGGGGAACTCGAGAGGCATTCGTGAATGAGAACGTTGACACATCTCTTTGGGGTCTAGCGAGATTCGGAGCGCCTCGTGCCGGTTCACGATTTCCTGAATCGTGTCACGGAGCGCATTGGTGTTCAGGCTCCCACGCATCCGCAGTGTAAATGATTCATTGAACGCACATGACGCCTCATCGCTGACAAGCGCCGACAGAAGAATCTCCACCTGCGCTTCCGTCAACGGCGTGGCCTTGGGGATCTCAACTGGCGCCGGCGACGACTCGGAACCCGACGGTCCCGGCAACAGATCGGCATTCTGCATCTCGATGATGCTTTCCTTGAAGGCGCGAACCACATGGTCGATGTCGGCATCGGTGTGGGCAGTCGTCAAGAAGCACGGAAAACCCTCTTGGATATGAACGCCTTTTTCGCGCAGGTGATAGTAGAGCAGACTTGCGAAGCGCACGTCGGCCGGAAAACTGAAATAGAAAATGGAGCCGAAGTGTTCGATTCGAGCCGGAACGCTTCGCGCTGCGAAGAACGCATTGAGCGTTTCTGCGAATCGAGCCGTTTTCTCACCTAGCTCAAGCTGAAGGTTGGGCCCTTCCTTTTGAAGATGCAGGAGAACCGACTTGACGGCGGCCAGCGCGAGCGGATGGCGGACGAAAGTTCCGGCGAAGAACGTCACGCCTCGCTCCGGGTAAGAGTCGTCGCCATATTGCCACATTCCGCCATCGAGTGCGTCCATGAACGCCGCACTACCCGCCAGAATTCCCACGGGTAGTCCGCCGCCAATCACCTTTCCATATGTCACCAGGTCGGCACGGATACCGAACATCGCCTGCGCACCGCCCGGATGCACACGAAACCCCGTCACCACTTCGTCGAAAATCAACGCCGTGTTGGCTTCAGAAGTAATGCGGCGGATTTCTTGCAGGAACTCAACGGGCTGAAGAGCGGGATGTCTGCTCTGAACTGGCTCGACGAGTACCGCAGCAAGCTCTTTGGCGTGTGCACGAATGTAGTCAAGCGACTGCGGCGTCCCGTACTCCAGGACGATGGCGTTGCCTACCGACTCGGGCGGGATTCCGGGCGCGACCGGCAAGGTGTGTGGTTCGCCGTCTTTGCGAGTTCCCCTCACGAGGACTTCGTCAAACGTGCCGTGGTAGGCGCCCGCAAACAGCACGAACTTCTTCCGTCCGGTAACGGTCCGTGCAATGCGAATCGCCGCCATCACGGCCTCGGAGCCCGTATTACAAAATGTAGCGCGCTCCATCCCGGTCATTTCGCAGACGAGGTCGGCCACCTCACCGGCCAACTGCGTTTGTGGACCGATTTCGAAACCCTTCTTCAACTGCTCCGCCACGGCATCGACAACGAAGTCCGGTGCGTGTCCTAGCATGATCGGGCCGAATCCGTTCAGTATGTCGACGTACTCGTTCCCATCCACATCCCAAAGGCGGGAACCTTTCGATTTCACCGTCACGATGGGGTAAACGATTTCCTTCCATTGCGTTCGGAACCCGGCGGCAACTCTCGGATCCGCCAGCCGCCGACGGTGTGTCTGGGTGTGTTCTTTGGATTTCGCCGTGCGACGACCGTAGCGTCTGATGAAGTCATTTAGATACGTTGATTTTTTTTCGGTCAGCCCGTCGATGGTGCCTTTCTGAATCGGCTTGTATGGGCCGAATGGCTTGAACTCTTGCGGCAAGGAGCTCGGGCCGGGCGCGATCTCGCTCACTGGTGATTGTGGCGGGGTAACCGCGGCGGCGCCATTTGCCGGCGGTGCCTGCAGCCCGCAACCGTTGTTGCGGAACACCTCCAACTGTCGTGCCATTAATTCGGACATTGTTTGGAGTTGGTCACGCACGATGCTCTCGATCGTGGCGCTGCCGTTTTCGTAAGTCGCCGTCACCGGTGAGACGATGCGTTCCGCAGACGGCATTTCCGACACGCCAAGCGTCGAGGCGACGGGTTCGGCAACGACAGGTTCCTCCGGTAGCGCTTCCGGGGGCAACTGAGAATCAATGAACGCGGCCAGCGACTCCAATGTCGATTCTTGGTCCAGAAGCTGGCGGAAAGTGATCTTCACATTCAATCGCGTTTGCAGCGTCTGCGTCACCAACGTCAAAAACAGCGAATCAAAACCCATTTCAATGAACGTCGCACCCGGCCCGTAGCTGGAGAGTTGCAACCCGGAAAGCTCCTCGAAGATCTCGGTCAACATCGGGAGAATTCGGTCTCGCCGACTGCGAGTCATTGCATTGCTCTTGTTGGATACTGACATTGGCGTCTCGTTGGAAGATTGCACCTCAACCGACATGGCTAGCTCCGCGTCGGACGTGATGCTTGATTTTGGCGGCTTGATCCAGTACCGCTCTCGTTCGAACGGATAAGTCGGAAGCGAGCATCGTCTTCGGTCGGGACCGTGCATCTCGTCCCAGTTCGGCGCGGCCCCGTAAACCCAAAGGTTTCCCGCCGCTTGAAGCAGGTTCAGAGTATCCGACGTGGTATCGTTGTTTCCGGCGAGCGACGGGACCGCCAGGGGAGTTGACGTTCCGCCGCGATGCTGTCGCACCAACGTGCAAAGTGCTTGCCCGGGCCCCGACTCCAGGAATACTCGATGGGCGTCGGCTTGCAGCGTTTCTATTCCACGAGAGAACTGGACCGGCTGCCGCACATGCCGGGCCCAATACGCCGGGTCAGTCGCCTCGGCCTCGGTCACCCACGTGCCGCTCACGCTTGAGACATAGGGAATCGTCGGTGATTCGAATCGGAATCGGCGCAGGTAGTCGGTAAACGGCTCAATGATGGGATCCATCATTGCCGAGTGGAACCCGTGGCTGGTCACAAGTCGGCGCGAACCAACGCCGCGTTCGTCGAGCGATTGTTGGAGAGTGGTGATGGCCGCGGTCAGTCCAGACACGACACACAATGCGGGGCTGTTAACGGCGGCGATGGATAACTCACTGCCGAGCAATCCCGCCACTTCTGTTGCCGGCAATCGAACGGAGAGCATGGCGCCTACCGGCAGGTCCTGCATTAGTCGGCCGCGCGCCGCGACCATGGCGAGCGCGTCTTCCAGCGTGAAGACACCGGCCAGGCATGCGGCGACGAACTCGCCGATGCTGTGGCCGATCATCGCCTCCGGCCTGATCCCCCAGCGCGTCCAAAGGCGGGCCAGCGCATAGCCAATCACAAAGAGAGCAGGTTGCGCGATTCGCGTTTGCCGAAGCTCCTCCGCCGCCTGCTCCGCGCTGGCCTCCACTGGAAAGAGCATCTCGCGAAGGTCGACGCCGAGATGAGTTGTGAGGATTTGTGCGCAGACATCAATGTCGTCACGAAAGCACTCGTCGTCTCGATACAACCCCGCGCCCATGTGGATCTGCTGGGCGCCCTGACCCGGAAACATGAAAACGATGGATGGGTCACGACGATCACGGACCCCGTTTATTACCTTTCGTTGGCCGCGACCTTCCAACGCCTTAATGGCATCGTCACGATCGGTACACGCCACGGCACGGCGATGGTCGAACGCGCGGCGGCCGGCCTGAAGGGTGCAGGCCACGCTGTCGATGTCGATGTCCGGATGGTTCTTCAAATGTCGAATGAGCTGATCCGTCGCCTGCTCGAGCGCTGCCGGCGTTCGGGCCGAAAGAACCAGAACGTCGCCCGGTCGCCGCTGTTTTCGAGACAGCAGATCGGGCGCCTCCTCCAAGACGACATGGGCGTTGGTGCCGCCCACACCGAACGCACTCACGCCTGCGCGGCGCGGCGTTTTGCCGCGCTGCCAATCGACGAGCTCAGTATTCACATAAAAGGGACTTTTCTCCAAATCGATCCGTGGGTTCGGCGCTTTGAAGTGCAAAAGCGGCGGCAATTTCTTGTGAACCAGAGCCTGAACCGCATTGATTAGCCCGGTCACCCCTGCTGCTACATCCAGGTGACCAACGTTCGCTTTCGCGGCGCCGAGGGCGCAATAGTTACGGGCAGAACTTTTCGTTCGAAAGGCGCGCGTCAGTGCGGCGAATTCAATCGGATCGCCAAGCGGTGTCGCCGTTCCATGTGCCTCGATGTAGGAGATAGACTGCGGGTCAACGCCTGCCGCGGCGTGGGCCATGGCGATGACCTCGGCCTGTCCCTCAATACTTGGGGCCGTGTAGCCGATCTTGTTTGATCCGTCATTGTTCATCGCGAATCCGCGGACGACGGCGTAGATGTGGTCCCCGTCCGCAACGGCGTCTTCCAGTCGTTTTAACAACACGACCGCGCTGCCGCTGCCGAACACGGTTCCCTGGGCGTCGGCGTCGAATGGACGGCAACGGCCGTCCGGCGACACCATGCCACCTTCCTGGTAGAAGTAGCCTCGCTTCTGCGGAAACGTAATCGACACACCTCCGGCCAACGCCATGTCGGCTTGGTAACTCAGGAGGGTCTGACAGGCCTGGCAGATGGCCAACAACGATGTCGAGCACCCAGCCTGCATCGTGAACGCCGGGCCTTTCAAATCGAGTTTGTAGGAGACCCGGGTTGCGAGAAAGTCGTGGTTGCTGCCGAGCAATGTCTGGTAGCTTCCGACTTGGTAGGCACTGGTGTAGTCTTCGACAAAACGCCGTCCGGTGCAAACGTTGCGGAGAAAGTAGGTGTTCGCGCTACAACCCGCGAAAACGGCAATCGCGCCGGAAAAGGCGTGCGGATTGTATCCCGCGTCTTCCAGCGCTTCCCAACAGCACTCGAGGAAAACGCGTTGCTGCGGATCGATCAATTCCGCCTCGCGCGGCAGAATCCCGAAAAAACTCGCGTCGAATCGATCCACGTCACTGAGGATCGAGCGCGCGCGCACATAGTTGGGCTGCTTGACGCATTCATCAATGCCCGCGATCTCCAACTCGTTCACGTCGAAACGCGATATGGAGTCGACGCCGTCACGAACGTTGTGCCAGAACTCCGTGACGTTGTCCGCGCCCGGAAATCGTCCGGCCATTCCAATTATCGCAATGCCATCTGCTGGATTTGGCATGGAAGTATCGCTCAATTACGAAGTCGCCCGAGTTTGTTGGTGGCGTGCAAGTGCTCGTTCACGATCCTTCGCCAGTTTTTGAATCCGATCCCTCGTCCGGTCGGCTTTGACGCCGCCCGCCAGTCGGTCCGCCAACGATCGCACCGTCGTGACCTCAAACAGGTCCATGAGATTAACTTCCCATTCCAGTGCCTTTTGCAGTTCGGAATGCACCTCAATGAGCAGAAGCGAGTCTCCGCCGAGATCAAAGAAGTTGTCATTCGGGCCGACGCCGCAGCCGAGCACGCGCTCCCAAATGGACGAGATGACGTCTTCCAGCTTCGACTTTCCCGCGGTGCGCGACGGCTTGCCGCCTGTTCCAGCATCCAGTGCCGGCAGCGCGTCTCGGTCCAGTTTTCCGTTTGGCGAGAGCGGCAATGTTTCCAACGGAACGAACGCAGACGGAATCATGTACTTCGGCAATCGTTCAGCAAGAAATCGTCGCAGGACTTCACCGCCTACGCTCACATCGCCATTGGGCATGACGTAGGCGAGGAGTCGCTTTTCGCTACCTGATTCGGCCACGGCTACAACCGCAGCCTGACGCACGTTGGGATGCTGCCGCAGGACCGTCTCGATCTCACCTGGTTCAATTCGATGCCCGGCGATCTTGACTTGCCGATCAATCCGGCCTAGGAATTCCAGATTCCCATCCGAATGAAAACGCACGCGGTCTCCGGTCCGATAGAGCCGATCGCACGTTTCGCTGTTGAATGCATTGGGGATAAACTTTTCGCTCGTGAGGGCCGGTTGATTCAGGTAGCCCTGCGCCAGTCCGTCGCCGGCGATATAGAGTTCGCCGGCCCCGCCGACAGGAACAAGACGAAGGAGTTCGTCTAAGACATAGACATTAGTGTTGGCAATCGGTCGGCCGATTGGAACGTTGGCGCCGACGCGGTAGTCCTTGGTCATCCGAAAACAGCATGCAAACGTTGTGCTTTCCGTGGGACCGTAACCGTTAATGACCACGCCGTCTTCCAGCGCGTTTAGGGCGTTAGTCACATGTTGCGGCGACAAAACGTCGCCTCCGGCCAACAGTTGACGCAGCGGTCGCAAGTCTTGTGGACGCTGCTCCACCATGAGGTGGAACAACCCGGCGGTGAGCCAAAGTGTGGTGACTCTGTGCCGGTGAATCACCTTGCCAAGCGTGTCCAACGCTATGGGACCGGCCGGCATGATGACCAGCGGCCCGCCGTTCAGCAAGGCGCCCCAGATCTCGAAGGTCGAGGCATCAAACGAAATCGGGGCCATCTGAAGGAAGACTTGATCAGGACCGAAATGGCAGTAGTCAGTGTCGCATACCAATCGGTTGATGGCACGGTGGCTCACCATCACGCCCTTGGGGTTCCCCGTGGAGCCGGAAGTGTACATCACGTAGGCAAGGTCGTTCGGGCTATCACGGTCGTCGAGATTCGACGTGCTTTCCTCGCCGCGTTGGGCCTCGATTTCCAGGCATTCAACACCTGAATCGCCGAGTAACGTACTCAAGCGCTCCGCAGTCAGGCGATGTGCCACTACGATGGGCACTGCGGAGTCGCGCAACATGTAGTCGAGGCGCTCGTTTGGATATTCCGGATCGAGCGGAACATAGGCATGCCCGCTTTGAGAATTCCGAGCAGTCCGACCATGAGATCGGGTGATCGCTCGACGCATAGTCCGACGCACGTTCCGGGGGTAACGCCTTGGCGGTGCAACCGGTGTGCAACCCGGTTCGCTTTTTGGTTCAGCTCGCGATACGACAGTTGGCCGTCATCGAAGGTGAGCGCAGTGGCATTGGGTGTTTTCCCCGCATGCGCTTCGAACAACCGGTGAACGGTCTGGGTTTTTGGATAGTTGGTGCGTTGACCGCTCCACGCGGCCGGAATACGACTAGCTTCCGCTTTACTTTGCATAGGAATCGTCCACCGTTTCGGGCGATGCGTGTTGGCCTAGGGGAGCAGGATTTCCTTTTCGCCAAAGAGCCGCTCCGCCACGATGCCGCGTTCGGCGCACGTCTTGAGCAGTAGATTCGATTGAATAATGGGGTCCGATTCTTCGGTGTACTTGACCCGCATCACGTGGTTCAGCCACGGTTCCTGACCCATCGCGTACACGTACACCTCCTTGCAATGGAACTGTTCCACCATGCGGATCGCGCCTCGAAGTTGGACCCGGCCAGCCGACGCGAATGATCCATGCGCCGTTCGACTTTTTGCGTCAGGAGCGGACCGTACATCCAACTAAGCGGCGCACCGTCGCATTCCATGCCCAGAAACAACACTTCGACATCGCCGATCTCGCGGTGCACATGCTCGTAGACCGCGGGATCGATGTTGCACGAATCCGCCGCGAAGAGGAGCGAATGCCCGTTGATTTGCACCAGGTACGCGGCCTTGGTTGAAATGAAGAGGTCCGCATGTTCGCCCAGGAACGGAATCGCCGTGATGCGCACGCCGTCAAGTTCCAGTTCGTCCATGTCGGTGACTTCGATGACGTTGCGGAAGCCGCAATGCTTGAGCATTAGTTTCAAGGACGGATCTTGCAGCGCGCCCAGAATGTTCCGCGGTACGACGATGTTGCGAATGCGGCGGCGTAACTGCAGCAACGTTTCGAAAAGGATGTGATCCTGATGATCGTGCGTGATCAACGCAAAGTCGATGGACTCCGGCAGATCGTCGTACGTGTATCTCGAAATCTTCGTGTCGTAGGTGTAACTCAGGACGGGGTCGAGCAGGATGCTGACGCCGCGAAATTCCACCAGGATGCACGCGTGTCCGAAGTACCGCCAGCGCGCCCCCGGCCCGTTGTATGACACATACGGAGGCGGCGGCTTTTCCGTGAGCAGATTGAAAAGCACGTCCTCCTTTTCTTCGGTGCAGTTCACCAGTTCCTTGATGGCGGAGAACGTCGTCGGTTGCGTTCGGATTGCGTAGAGGTCATCCAGTTCCTCGCTTTCAAAGGGCAGCGACCACTCCACGCTGTTGGGTTCCTCCAGGCGTGGTGTGCTCAAGACAAACGGTCGGTCATCACCGTTGATGGTGGAAAGCCTCAAGCTTTGCATCGACCGGTCGTAGTACTGACTTCGATAGAGAAGAGGCTCCAAGAAGCGAAACGACGGCTGATTGTTGAGGTCGTACACCAACTCGACGTAACCGCGGAGAGGACGTGGAACCTGTTCGTACATCGGCTCAAGCGAATGGCCCTTCGCTTTGGAACGCAATAGATCGTCGAGCTCCGTGATGGCTTGCGAAAATGACAGGAGGTGGGAACGCTCTCGTCGGGTTCGGTCCCGCAAAGCCCGCACCTCGTCGACGCACGGCCGACCGAATTCCATAAACGGACCGCCAAGCAACTTTGGATTCTTGACGGCAGCGGCATGAGCGTTCGGAGCATTAATGTACGAGTCCATGATGCGCAGATGCCGTTCCGCAATATTCCGAGCCGCCGTCGCCGGCGGAATCAAATGCGGCCAGGCGTACCAACGGTCCACCAACGGCTCCAGCAACACATTCCTGCGCAGATAATAACGCGTTTGTCCGTTCATCGGACGAATTCCTATGACGTTGTCGAACCCGGCACCGCGAACCGTGCGGGCGCGATAATGGGACTTCGGCTACTCTTCTTCAAATGGAGCTTATTTTTGGAGTTCGTCAAATGTGGGGGCGATAATGCGGATATACTGATAAGTGTCATTGACCGTAGGAGGCGAGTTATGCCGGTGGAAACCTCATACCCTCACATTGAAAAAATCGACGGCAATTCCGCCCGACTATTGCGCCTTCCGCGAACGCGAGTCGCTCAGATCGTGATTGATTACCTCAATCACGGATGGTCGGCCGACGAAATCTGCCTTCACTATCCGCACCTAAAGCCCGCCGAAGTACATTCCGCGATGGCATACTACTTCGATCACCAATCCGAAATTGATCGGGAGATAGAGGAAGAGCAAGGGCTCATTGCGGAATCATACAAAAATGCGACGCCGTCCACGGCAGAACGGCGGCTTCGGGAACAGGCGACTGATTCGGACGAATGGGCGAACGTCGTCCAGCACTTGCCGTTCTCATAGACGTGGCTAATAAGACGCCGTGAATTAGTCCGGTTTCGGCCGGAACCGTCATCCACTCCCAGCCGTCCGTCCAGACACTCAGGCGCTTGACGCAGACCGGCGCATCAAAACACCCGTAGGCCGGACGTTGCCGTCCGACCTACGGTTTCTATCGCGGTGTCATTGGGGTCTTGAACCGCGTTAGTCTCTATCGCTTCGAGCAACTTGAACCCGAGTAGCACTTCGGAGCACGTTGCACCACCACGGTCTGTTTGGCGGCCGGCTTCTTCGCGGGCGCCACCGGGCGGGCCGGCTTCTGTACCGGCGCCTCGTCCACTGGCAGGTCTTCGGGTTCGATGGCGGGCGTTTGCTTCACGACTTGCTCCTCGCGAGCCGGTTGAGTCGCCGCAACGCTGCCGAGCGAAGTCAGGACTTTCACGATTTCGCTCAACTCGATGCCGAAGGAGATCAACTGCTCTTGCGGCTTGTTGCCTTGCGTGACGGCGACCAGTTCGCCGCGGTCGTTCACGAGCGGTCCGCCGCTGTCGCCTTGGTTCGAGGGGATTTGGCTTTCGACGACCTTCGAGTCGAGGTCGATTTCCTGGCCCTTGCCATAGAGTGTTTTCGCCTTGCGTTGATAAACCGAGCGAACCTCACCCTTGCTGTAGCGCCATAGGGTGCCGTCGTTGACGCCGGAGTTGCCGATCGCATGAACAACCTGGCCGGGGCGGACGCCTTGCCGTGCGATCGATATCGGCCGGACGCCGCTCGGCACGGATTCGAGCTCGATCACCGCGAGGTCATGGGCGGTGTCCGAGTGAATGACTTTGCCCCGAATTCCGAGTTTGTTTCCATTCTCTATGTAGTACTTGGGCTCCGTGATCACCTGGCCGTTCTCAAACGCCGGGAAGAAGACGACGACATTCGGCCGTTTGTCGACGACGTGGAAGTTCGTGACCACCAATCGTCGTTCGAGGTCGACCAGCGCTCCGGTGCCGAATGAACTGTTGTCCTTGCCGATTGGGGAGATCACCCAAGTGGCAGACAGCAGGGTTCGTTCGAACACTGCCGAGCTGGCTTTGGCGGAGCTCGCCACTGACAGCCCATAGACCATCGCGGTCAGGGCCAACAGTTTGGTTTTCGTGAATACGTGTTGCCGAGTCATGGTTATTCCCTCTTTATCGTTATCGCGTTGTCTTTCGTTTCTGAGCCGCACATTGCTGCTCGTCTGCACCCCGTACGCGACAGAACATGAGATGTGACGTCCGGTCAGAGGTTTTCGTGGAATTCGGAGGTAAACAGACGATTTGGGGCGAGTAAGTCAGTGGAGAGGACGAGGAGTGATTTATCGCAAACTAATAATCAACAATAAGTTGCGTCGATGCGCTCATTTGCCGATGAGGCTCTTAGCGATATTAAGGTCGTCCTCGGCTTTCTTTGGGTAGCCGGCCTTCAGGTATGCTTTACCCCGATAGGTGTAGTAGCTCCCCTCTTTTGGCTTGAGCCGGATCGCTGCCGTAAAGTCTTCAATGGCGCGTTCCCACTCGCCGCGGGCTGAATTCGCAAGGCCGCGATTGGAATGATAGGCGGCAACGGTCGGCGCCAGCCGCAGGGCTTCATCGTATGCGGCAATGGCGCGATCGTACTGCTGATTTCCCTTTAGCGCGAGTCCCTTCGTGTTATGAGACCAGGCGTCTTCCGGTTCAATTCCGAGCGCCACCTCGATGTCGGCCAGGGCCTCCTTGTATTTCTCCTTCATGATGTAGGTATAGGCTCGTTCCTTGTAGGGCTTGACGTAGTCGGCGTCGAGACGAATCGCCTCGGTGTAGTCCGCGATGGCCTTATCGTAGTCTTCCTTGTAATAAACGGCATCTCCACGAAACGCGTAGACCCAGGCTTCGGCATAGCCTGCGTCAATGCCCGCATTGAAATCGCCGATCGCTTTGTCGTATTCGCCGGCGTCGAGGTAGGCACGGCCTCTTTTGGCGAGTGCGTAGCCGTACTTCGGGAGTTGCCGAATCGCTTCGTTGAGATCGGCAAGCGCCTTCGCCCCTTCTCCCTTTTCGAGATAGCACGCTGCACGATTGCCGAGCACGTGCGGCTGATTCGGGAACAGCCGCAAGGCCTCCGTGTTATCAGCGATGGCCCGATCGTAATCACCTTTAAGTTCATAGGCATTTGCGCGGTTGCCGTAGCCCCAGACATGCCGGGGATTGATCCGAATTAATTCCGTGCAATCCGCGATCGCCAGGTCGTGTTCGCCTTTGCGCTGATAGGCGGCAGCCCGATCAGAAAGCGCATCCTCCTTGGTGGGATCCAGTTTGAGGGCTTCGGTGAAGTCGGCAATCGCCTTGTCGTTGTCGCCATCTCCGGTTTGAACCATGCCGTAATGCGCGCAACCGCGCAGATAATACGCTTCCGCGTCCGTAGGACGGATGACCCGGAGGATTTCGGCAAAGTCTGCGCGGGCCTTGTCCGAATCACCCTTTTCTTGCCAGGCATAACCACGGAACCCGCGCGCACGCAGGTTATCGGGCTCCAGGCGAAGAGTTGCATCGAAGTCGGCGAGGGCTTTGTCGTACTCCGCCTGATAATAGTACGCCTCACCGCGCAAACCATAGGCTCGTGCCAAACGGTCGTTGCGGTCGATGGCGTCGCCAAACGCGGCAATCGCGCTATTGCATTCGAACGTCCGCAACAGCTCTTTGCCGCGGCGATACGACTTGAGGGCCTCGTCGATGGTGACAAGAGGCGCGAGTCCGCGCAGCTTTCCCACTATTTCCGGCGTCTGAGCTTTCCCATACTTGGCGCGAACGAAGTCACTCACGCGCCGGCTGACGAAATCCCCCAGAGCCGGGACCGTGATTTCATTCTGATCGCCGACTCCCTTTCGCAGGCCTTCGATCACGAAGTGGAAAAACACGCCATGCTTGAGATCATCGTGTTCAAAAGCTTGCTCTTTTTCCGAGCAGACTGAAGAACGCCACGATGCCGCCGGGCGCCGTCGGCAATGCGGGCCGGGTGACACTGTCGAGCTCCGTCGATGCGCGGCGGGTCTTATCCTGAAACGGATCGTTACGGCAGGCATCGACCATCAGGACCTTCATGTTCGCCGAGCACTTCTCCAAATCTTTGTACAAATCGCTCAGCGACAGAAGGTTTTTTCGATCGTCTAAGTTTACGTCGGCGGGGCAGAAATAGCTGTTCGTGTCGCCCTTGAAATGCACGCCGTGACCCGCAAACGCGATGAGAACCGAGTCATTCTCCCCGCGATTTCGCAGGATAAGCCGCAGTTCCTCGCGGATTCGCTCGGCGGTGGGAGCGAATCGGGGATCTTCGGCGCCGGCGGTCTGCGTGAGGAGGACGATATTTTCGTTTCGATAGCCGTTTTCTTGGAGCACCTTTCCCAGCTGACTTACATCGCGTTCGGCGTAAGGAAGCGGTCGAAACTCTTTCGTCACGTAGCGTGTGACGCCGACGAGCAAGGCATACTTTTCACCGAGTGGTTTCGGTTTGTCTTTCTCCTGACCCCAAGCGCCCGAAGCCAGAATCAGGCATGTGAACGCAATGGCTGGAGTACTCGCGGTGCGCATGGCATTAATCCTCAGCGGCTTTCGATCTGTTTCCAGTTTCCCTTACCCTGTACTTGACTGTCAAGGAAATGTGACAGGGAAATGTCAACCGCTTGCGGCTGATGGGCGCTAAGCAGCAAGCGGCCAACTGATTACTTGTCGGCCTTGGGCAGGTTGTCATCGCCGGGCAGGTCATCCGGCGGCACGTCCACACGGGCATCATCCTCGGCTTCCGGGATGCGCGGCATCTTTCCGGCCTCTGGAAACGCCGACTCGGCGATGTCGTCGAGTGATGCCTTGCGGTCCTTGTCGGCCAGGAGTTGATACTGTTCCTTGCCGGCCGATTGCGACGGACAACGTCCCCAATACTGCTTCTTGTAGGGGTTGTAATAGTACACGTACTTCGGCCGGGTCGGGTAGTAGACCACGTAGTGGTGCTTGTAGCCGGAGTAAGTCGGTGTCGGCTTGTAGTAATACGTGCGGTAGTAGTAACTTCTGCCTGCCGGCTTCGACCAACCTGAATAGTATTGCCGGCCGCCGCCGCTCGGCGCCGACAGCGCCGCGGGCGTGAATGCCAGGGCCATCGCCCCCATCAAACCCATCAATCGAACCAGTTTCATTCTATCCTCCGTATCAAGAATCGGTTAAAACGGCTCCACCTCTATGAACTCTCGGCCTCGACACCGAGGCCGTGATACTCATTTCGCGGCGTCCTTGCTGTAGCGAACACTGATCGCGTCGCGGACGACGCCGAAGCTTCGTTGCACGTCCTCGTACTTCTGTTTGAACTGTGATCCGCGCCCGGTGGCGTCGACCTGTCGGCTGTGGCTGTCCGCATCCGGGGGTTCGTCGGCCGGCGGCTTGGCTTCCGTCGGCCACGACAAGGCGAACGTCACGGTGATCGTGCCGAGCTTGGCGGTACTACCGATTTCGGCCGCGGCACTTTTCGCGTATTCGGTGACCAGGAACTCTTCCGAAATCTCATTCGTGATGTGCCAACCCTTAATCACGACGCTGCTATGCGGGTCGAGAATAATGACACGATTCTTCGGAAGCCCGGTCTTCGGATCACGCAACTTGCTGAACGTGAACATACTCAGTCCATCCACGGTCAACGTCACGGCGACTTCATGTGCCGAATCGTTGATGAGTCGAACGCCGTAGACTTCCCCCCGCTTGATGGGCACAAACGCCAGGCCGTCTTCGGACTTCGCCGCACGGGGTGCCGCGTGTCCTTGAGCATGCGGTGCCACCAACACCTCGACGGCATAGGGGCTCGTCGCGGAACTGCGGACCAGCGAGCCATGCACATTTACACTCGGGTTATCCAGGCTTCGTTCCAGATGCCGGCTACGGTCTCGGGCATCGGGCAGCGGCGGCATCGACGTCGTCGCCCCGAAGAGCGACGCCAACATCGCATCGCCGAATACTCCGCGGTTGAAGCTAAACAGAACCTTGCCCGTTCGGTCGGTAACGCTTCCCTTGATCTGGGCGGCGAGTGTGCCCGTCTTGCTGTCTTTTACATCACGATACTCGCCCTTCACGCCGATCGGGGCGACTCGTTTCACGGTGACGCCGTGCCGATGAAGCTCTTCAATGAGGGTGTTGGCAATGACCGGTCCGCCGCTCGAGGGCAGTTGGGCCGGACCGGTGAATTCTCCGACGGCAATCGAGTCGTAGCCAAATTCTTTGACCGCTTTCGCCAGGCCGTCGGCGACGACGCCGAGTTCTTTCCGCAGCGTGTCTTCCGCGTTGGAATTCACCGCACACGCCAGCAAGGCGGAAGTCGCCAACAACAGGTGCTTGATACGCATGTTGAAACCTCGCAATAATCTCACCCTGCCGTCCATGAACTAGAACGGCAAATGCGGTGTGCCGCGGTCCAATTCAAACGCCGCACGGTGGAACGGTGAAAGCCGATTCTTGATGGAAGCCCAGGCGTCGCGCTTGACAAGTCCGCCGCGGGCAAGTGTTCCCAGACCAAGTTGGCGCAGGCGGTCGTTGTTTTCGATGGCCGTTGCCAGTTGCTTCGGATCGGCAATTCCCAATTCGAACGCCGCATCTTCCAGCGTAAGGTCGCGTTGATACTGCTTGGCGATCTTGCTGACCGGCTCGTCCGTGAACTCGCGGATGTCCTTCTCGCGATCCTCGCCACGCTTCAGGAATGGCCCGATGGTCTTATCCAACGCGGCGACGAAACGATCTTCGTCATTCTTCAAAAACGCTTGCATGTCTTCGTCTTTGATGTATAGCCGCCGAGTCTTGGTTCGCGCGGCGCCGCTGACGGCGTTGCCTTCCCGAATCTCGTCTCTGAATCCTTCGCGGATCATTCCGTGCTTATGGCACGCCATGCACGACAGGCCATTGACAATTGCCGTCGTGCCGGACGTCTTGTTGCCGTCGCTGACCACCTCAATGGGACCTTCGTCGATGCGCTGGTCTTTGCCGTCCACGAGCAAATACCCCTGCAGTCCGTTGGGCAGGTTGAAAATGATCTCGCCGCCGTCATGCGTGAACGCCTGGTCGGCAAACGGGTTGTCGCGGAATGCCGGTCCTAGAGGGAACTGAAACAAATTGCCGCGGCCGTCGTTTGCTTTGAAGTCGTAACTCTTCCAATACGCGCCATGGGCCGACTCGTGACGCTCGATCATCCGATTTTGGCTGGAAACACCGCTCTTGGTGAATCCCGCTCGTGCAAGGTTGTCGCGGAGAAAATTGTCGGCGACGTTGACTTTGAGAGCATGCTCCAGTTTGTGCGCGTCAGTGGGCAAGTCGAGAATGGTGTGGTACAGCGGCGGTCGGGCAGCGATGGCGACGAACCAGTCGGCTCGAACATACGGCAGATCGCAGCCCGTCATGGCATACACATCGCGCGCCGGTTTCCGCAGTTTGTCATCGGTGTGTTCGTCATATTTGAGTCCGTAGGGATAGACTCGTAGAATCTCGTCCCACAGTCCGGCACGGGTCCAGCCAAGCTCGCGTACATCCACGACATATATGGTTTCCTCTGGGTCGACCGCCCGAGGAACGACGATCCGAGGCTTCCAGCTCAAATGATTGATTACCTTGGACAAGGCCGCCCGGTACCACCGTAGATCGTCACCCGATACCTTGGGATTGTTCGCCAAGTGGTTAAGTGTGAAGTAGCGCAGATAACTACGGTCTTCGTCGTCGGCTTGTCGAAGATGATCGCGGACGGACGTGAGGATTTCGGTTTCGCCACGAAACGGCCGAGAGGCTGTGGCCGCCGATTCGGGAAACGCGGGAGCGCCGGCCGCTATCCATTTCTCCAGTACAGCGATTTCCGCTTCCGTCGGACGAGGCTTCTCTTCTTCCGGCGGCATTTCGCCGTTTTTCACACGTTTGAACAACCGCGACTTAGCCGCGTCGCCGGCGACAATCTTCTTCTTGGCGAGCAATTGCTTGTGATCGAGCGCGTAACCGAAGCCGCCCTCGGTTTCACCATTCTGGCCGTGACAGCGATAGCAAGCGTTCTTTAGGATGGTGTATGCTTGTCCGGCCAGTTTCGGGTCGGGATCATCGCCGCGGCTGACGGTTGCCAGTACGCATGCCACGAAGGTCGTTGTCAGACAGCGGTTCATCGGCAAATCTCCCGGTGGAGGATGGGCATGTCAGTTATCCCGTACTACTCGGCCACCGTGATGTGACACACAAACGGATTTTTTTCCGGCAAAGGCTTGCTTCGCCGGAAAGTACATGCTTTCATAAGGTTGTGTCGATTCGCCGGAGGCATCCAGTGCCGGAGCATCCTAAGTATACCGCCGAAACGCCGAATAGGTTGGACCAAATCTCCACGCAGTGGAGTTTGATGCGCCTGGCCCACCAACATTCATTCACGAGTGGCAGCCCCGCGCGCAACGCGCTTGCGCTTCGTTACTCCGGGGCGATTCGCGGCTACATCGGCGCCATCGTTAAGGACTCGCAGGATGCCGACGAGCTTTCGCAAGAGGTTTTGGTGAGGCTCATTCGAGGTGACTTTGCCGCCGCCAATCCTGAGCGCGGACGTTTTCGGGATTTGCTCAAAGTAGCTCTTCGGAATATGGTCCGCACCTACTGGTCGCGCAAACAGCGTCGCACGGGAGTTGCCCTGAACGCGGAGGCCGTTGCTTCCCCCGATGATTCCGCCGAGGATGCCGAATGGGATGCTACCTGGCAACGATCGCTTCTGGGCATGGCGTGGTCCGCCTTGGAGGATTACGAGCGAAAGCAACCTGGAAGCATGGCGTGGACCCTACTCCGGCTTCGGGCCGATTTCCCGGACGACGACCTGTCGAAACTCGGTGATCGCCTCGAAGCAAAGCTAGGACGAAGCGTCGCCGCGGCGGCGTTACGGCAACAACTTCGCCGAGCCCGACTCCGCTTCGCCGAGCTTCTGGTGGAGGAAGTCGCCAAGGGAATGGAAAACCCGACACCGGGGCAGGTGGAGGAAGAGCTTACTGAAGTCGGCCTCATGCCCTATGTCCGCGACTTTCTTCCTGCCGATTGGCGGACTCACGGTGAGCTGCGAGAATGACGGCCTATCTGCCTAATTCATCGATGAGCTGCTGGTAGTCCGAGCGTTTGCGCATCCACTCCGGGAATTTGTCTTCGCCAAGTTCCTTCGCATCCCGCAATCCCTTGTCCTTTGCATCACGAAGAAGCGCGAGAGAACGTTGGGCCAGCGCTTCCGCCAGCTTCGGATCCGATTTCGCAGCGAGTTCGGCGGCGTGCGCGATATGACCTGCCGCTCGGCCGTAGGCATCCTTATCTTTCGGGCTGACGTCGAGATATTTCTCCGCCGCCTCGGCAGCCTCATTATGTGCTTCCAACCGAATTAAGACTCCCGATAAGGCGTCATAGTTGAACGCCAGTTCGTGCCGGTAATACACCGCGTTCGACGGATCGAGCCGCTTCGCATCGTTTTGATGCACGGCCGCTTCTTCAAATGCGCTGCGGGATTCTTCAATTCTGCCCGACGTGTCACGTAATGCAATGCCCAAGCTGTAAAGTGCTGAGCCGAGCAAACTCTGATTGGCGGCCGAATCACGTTTCTTGGCCACTTGCCCGCGTGCGATTTCCACGGAACGGCGAAGGACCTTTTCTGCTTCGTCAGACCGTTTTGGCTCATGGAGTAGGTCCCCGAGAAAACGGAGGCTCGTGCTTAAATCGACCGAGTACGCCGACACCGCGGCATTCTCCGCGACGAGCCGCTCAAAATGTGCTGTCGATTGGCGAAAGGCCTCAATCGCGTCGTCGATGCGATTGTTGGAAATCAGTACGAATCCGAGATTGCGGTACACGCTCCCCAGTTCCTGACGATAAACCGGCGCATCCGGGAAGTCCTTGACGAGCGCCTCATAGCGCTGAATCGATTGTCGGAACGCATTGTCGGCTTCGGGCCGATTGTTCGACTGGTAGGCCTTGCCCAAATTCATCCAGGTCATTGCCCATTCGTGGCGACAGGTCGGAATCGTCATTACGTCAGCGGGCAACTCGCGGAGTTCACCGAGGGCCCGCAACAAGATGGCTATAGAACGGTCCGTTTGACCGTATTCCTGGTAGTAACGTCCGAGGTTGTTGAAGTTGACCGCGAGTTCACGGCGATTGGTAGTGTCCTGCGGATTGACGTGCAAGATCAGTTCACGCATGTTGACGGCCTTTTCGAACATGGCCAGGGCGTCGGGAAATCGTTTCGTGGCGAGATAAAGGTTGCCGGCGTTGTTACACACAATGGCCAAATGCCGTCGGAAATCGGCATTGTCCGGATACTCTTCGGTGAGCTTTTCCAACCGAGTGCGCGCCTCTATAAACGCGCTTTCCGCGTCATCGTCTTTCCGCCGCGCGCGATGGACATTTCCCAGCGTGAGATGGGCCCGCGCAACATCCTGCCGGTAGATCGAATTCGCCTTGTCTTCTTCAAGTAACTGCTCGAACAGCGCCAGTGCGGACCGCGACGATGCCAGTGCGTCGTCCAGCCGTTCGAGTGTGAGATGGAGCTTGGAGAATTCCCAGTGCGCACGCGCCTGAACGTGCCGCATTCCAGGATGCCCGGGTTCCTTTTCGAGCAGATCCTGATAAATCTGCAGCGCCGCTTCGAGGATTGCCTTCTGCGCCTGCCGAGTATTTGGCATGGGCACAAGATGTTCCTGACTCACGGTGGTTAGTCGACTGATTCCATCCTGAACGCTGCGCAAATGCAATTCCGCTCGGTTTCGCTGTCCTTCGGTGGCTACCACTTCCTTCTGCAGGCGCTGCGTGTGCCAGACGGCGCCCACGATTCCAACGACAAGCGATACCACAGCCAATCCAATGAGGGCGGCAACCGCCGGTCGACGGCGACACCACTTGCCGAGCCTCTCTAACCGGCCGACCGGCCGTGCCACGATCGGTTCGCCGATCAGGAACCGGTGCAGATCCTCCGCCAGCGCCGCGGCCGTCTGGTAGCGCTTTCGCGGAGTTTTCTCCAGACAGCGAAGACAAATAGTCTCCAGATCACGAGGAGTTTGCGCTTGCAAGCGCCGGATCGACACGGGATCGGCGGTCAGCACCAGAAGGACCGTCTCGACGGGGCTTGCCGCAAGGAACGGCGGCCGGCCGGTAAGCATCTCGTACAGGATCGCACCTAAGGCGTAGATATCGACCGCCGCCGTGATCTGCTTGGTAACGCCTCCCGCTTGTTCCGGCGCCATGTAACTCGGTGTTCCCAACACATCGCCGGTCTTGGTTTGGTTGGAGGGAATGCTAAGGAGTTTGGCCAAGCCGAAATCCGCGATCATCGGAATGGCTTCATGTAGTTGGGAGTGTGACGTTTGCGCACCGTTTTCATCCGCGCCCGGCGGGCGCTCCCGGCCAAACGACAACAAGATGTTGCCAGGCTTCAGATCACGATGCACGATGCCTTGCTCGTGGGCGTAGTGCATCGCGCGCGCCACCGTCTCAATAGATCGTGCCGCCACTTTCGGCGATTGCGGTATGCCGTGAAGTTGTTGGTCGAGGCTGCCGCCTTCAACATACTCGAGGGAAAAGTACGGACCGAATTCATGGTCGCCGATTTCGTAGATCGAGACGATATTCGGATGTTGCAGGCGGGCAGCGGCTTCAGCCTCCGTTCGGAAGCGACCTAATAAATCTGGAGTGGCATCGGCGCCGGGGGCCAACATCTTCAGGGCGACAATACGGTTCAGTCGTGTCTGACGCGCCTTGTACACCACCCCCATGCCGCCTTGGCCGATTCGCCCCATGATCTCGTAGCCCGGAACTTGAGGCCATCGCTCGGGCTTCGGCGATTCGGGCCCTGCCGACTCAACGAGCGTTTTTCGGCTGTCGCACACGGGGCACGCCGTGTCGCTGCCGTTGGTGGCGTTCCACGTATGGCCTTGCGGACACGTGTACGGCTCAGACACCTACAGATCCTCGTTAATGCAGCTGGATTCGCGCCAGGCGGTAATCGTCTTCCTATTCTACACTCGCAATTTCAAAAAAAACTGTCGCACCGGTGTCACGAATCGCGCCTAATGGGAGTAATGGGGCGGTAAGAAGTTGTACGCTCGATCCTCGATTCCTAGAAAAGCATCTGTGGAGAATGCACAATGAAGCGCACTTCCTCCCGCCCGGTTCGGTCCCATCGGCTCACGTTGGAATGTCTCGAACGTCGTGAATTGCTTTCCACGACGCCGTTGCCATCCGCAAGTTTGTCTGCCTTCGAGGAAACTTCGCTGCGTTGGGAGAATGTGCAAGTCCAAGCGCATCCACGCCGCTGGATTGTGGGAATCGACGGCCTGAGCGGCTCGAAATCCGAGCGACTCGCCGCGGCCGACGATCTCATTCGCGGCCGAACGGGTGGTCCCGCAGTCGAAGTTCAACGGCACCTGGGCGGCGAAGCGTTTCTCCTCGCAACCAAGGACGCGGCGGCCCATGCCGACTTGGAAGCCTCGCTGTCACGGATTTCCGGCTTTCGCTACGTCGAACCCGATTTGGTGTATCGTACCACCGCGATTCCGAACGACAGCTACTTTCATTACCTCGACGGCATGAACAACACAGGCCAGTTCAGCGGTGTCTTTGATGCGGATATCGATGCGCCCGAGGCCTGGAACTATACCACCGGCAGCCATTCGGTCGTCGTCGGCGTCATTGACACCGGCGTTGATTACACGCACCCCGATCTCGGCCCCAACATCTGGATTAACCCCGGCGAGGTCGCATCGAACGGCTATGACGATGACGGCAACGGCTACGTGGACGACGTGTTCGGCTACGACTTTGCTAACGACGACAGCGACCCGTTCGATGACAACGGACATGGCACGCACGTCGCCGGCACGATCGGCGCGTCAGGCAACAACGCCCTCGGCGTCGTTGGCGTGAACTGGAACGTGAGCATCATGGCGCTGAAGTTCCTGGAGGCGTCCGGAGCGGGCTACACGTCGTCCGCCGTCGAAGCGATCTACTACGCCACGATGATGCGACAATGGGGCAACAACGTACGACTCACGAACAACAGTTGGGGAGGTGTCGGATACTCCCAATCACTGCGTAATGCCATCGTTGCGAGTGCGGATGCGGACATGCTGTTCGTCGCAGCGGCGGGGAACGAAAGCAGCAACAACGACAAGCACGGCCATTATCCCTCAAGCTATAACATCGCCAACATCATCTCGGTGGCGGCGACTGACAATCAGAATCAGCTGGCCGGCTTCTCCAACTACGGCGCGAAGAACGTGGATATCGCCGCGCCAGGCGTAGAGATTCTCAGCACGATGCCGTCGGCCGAGTACGATTTCCTGAGTGGTACGTCGATGGCAACGCCGCACGTGGCCGGAGTGGCGGCTTTGGGCTGGAGTTTGATTCCCACGGCAAGCTTCGCCGACATCCGCAATGCACTACTCGACGGTGTCGACCCGGTTAACTCCCTGGCGTTGTACACGGCAACCGGCGGCGGGCTCAACGCCGTGCGAACTCTTCAATTGCTTGTGACCCAACCCGCCTACGACGGCGCCGGCTTTGTCCTCGGCGGTGCTCCGGGTCGTGTGCAAATCCGGCAGCTTTGGACCGGCGCTTTCGTCACCGACTTCGCACCGTTCGGCAATGCCTATACCGGTGGCGTTACCGTGGCGATGGGCGACCTCAACCTGGACGGGTATCGAGAAATCGTGGTCGGCGCCGCGAGCGGCAACCCACACGTCAAAATTTTCGATGGTTGGTCGATAGCCCATAACTTCAATCCGCCGAATGTGGATTCGGCCCTGCTGGCACAGGTGTTTCCTTTTGGACTTGGATTTAACGTCGGAGCCAACGTGGCCGTCGGCGACGTGAACGGTGACGGCGTTCCTGATGTGATCGCCGGCGCGACGGCCGGCAATCCGCACGTCAAGGTGTATAGCGGAATCGGCATGACGCTCCTGAAGGAGTTCTTTGCTTACGGTTTGCAGTTCAACGTCGGCGCCAATGTCGCATCGGCGGACTTCAATAACGATGGCTATGCAGAGGTGGTAACGGGCGCCTCCGCGGGTAACCCGCACGTGAAGGTGTACGACGGTCGCACGCTGATTTATGGCACTGTTAACAGCGCCCTACGAAGCCAGTTTTTTGCCTATGGATTGCAGTTCAACGTTGGCGCCCACGTCGCAGCAGGCGATACCAACGGCGACGGTGTCGCCGACTTGATCGTCGGCGCGACGAGCGGAAGTCCACATGTCAGGGTCTACGACGGACGCTCCGTTGCGGCCGGGTCGGTCCCCATGACAAACAACGACTGGGCATTGCTGACCCAATTCTTCGCGTATGCCGCTGCCCCTAACCTGGGCGTTCGTGTCGGCGCCGTCGATTACAACAGTGACGGCCGGAAAGAGATTCTGACGGGTGCATCGAAAACCTGGCCGCACTTCCGCGTCATAGCCGGCAACGCGGTGGGATTTCAGCCGCCGGCTCTGTTCGAGGAATTCTCCAACACCATTTCGTCGGGTGTGTTTGTCGGCGCGTGAGAGTGCGTCACGTCGCGCTTACGCCCCGACTCTCGCCTTCTAGAACCTTTGACCCACGGATCCCACGAGAGTGCCAGGCGGTGGACTTCGAGGAAATGAATGTACATGCCCATGTAGATGACCATTTGGCCGACGACCCGTGGCGCATGGCGAACAGCTCGCCAGAGCGAACCCCAGAACATGCGTCGGGCAGGCCAACCCTTGCCCCAGTAGTAGCGTGCTACTCGCCAGAAAACCGGCAGGTAACTCGCCTGAAGCTTCTCCGGTCGGAACTTGACATTTTGAAAGCGAGACAGGTTACCCAACAGCCGTTCTGTAAACGCGTCCGGCGCGTAGAGCCTCTGGAAGAGGTTTTCCAAACCTTGTTTCAGTTCGGTGCCGGACATGTGCAACATTCGAAAATTCGTCATGCCGACGCCACTCTTGTAGCGTGCGGTTGCATCAGCGTCCGCGTGACCGTTCAGCAGCCGGCCGTCGTTCTTGAGCCTAATGTAAAGCGGAGTTTTCGGTACTGCCTCCAGGGCGTTGACCAACACGATCGGAATCTGCGCCTCTTGGAGAAAACTGTACTGCTCTTCGAAAATGCTCGGATCGTCATTGTCGAAACCAACGATCATGCCCGCCGTGACGAACATGTTGTAGGACTGGATTTTGTGCACTGCCTCCACCAGATTGAGCTTTACGTTCTGGGTTTTCTGCGCCTCGGACAAGCTGGACTTTCGCGGCGTTTCGATGCCGAGAAACACGGCAAAAAAGTTGGCATCACGCAAGAGGGCGAGCAATTCCTCGTCGCGCACCATGTCGATGCTCGCCTGCGTGTAAAAACCGATCGGGGCCCGCTGCCGTGCATTCCATTCGCCGACTGCTCGTAGCAGGTCCTTCGCATACGCGCGGTTACCGATGAAGTTATCATCCGCAAAGAACACCTTGCCTGCCCCGCGTTTCTGCCATGCCTCGATTTCCTCGATAACTTGTTCGATCGGCTTGTAGCGCATCTTGCGGCCGTACATTACGATGATGTCACAGAACTCGCAGGTAAACGGACAACCGCGTGTGCACTGGACAATTCCCTGCCCGTAAGACTTCTTCAGCACGTCGAGGCGCGGTCGAGGCGAATCGGGCAGGTTAATTTTTTCCTCCTGTTGGTAGCTGTTGGAATGACAGCCGCTATCGTGCTCGCGAAGGAATCGTGCCCACGTGTATTCCGCTTCACCTTCGAAGAGAACATCACAGTGCTCCCGGCAGTCTTCTGGAACCAGCGTCGCCATCGGCCCGCCCATGACGACGGTCCGTCCTGGCCGACGCAAACGGTCGGCCACCGCAAACACATGCTCGCGCTGGAATAGGTAACCGGTGACGCCGACGATCTCCGCATCCGTGTCGAAATCAATCGTTTCGCCGGCACTCTCGTCGCAGAGCGTCACGTCGTATTCTGGAGGAGTTAGAGCTGCGAGCGTTATCAGCCCGAGCGGAGGATATACCGCGCCGAATGGCGTCATCTTAATGAAGTGTTCCTGACCCCAATAAGACGGCGGAAACTGGGGCTGGATGAGGTATATCTTCTTTCGGCGGTTTGATTTATGACCTGCGTCGCCGTTCGTCCCGTCAACTGTGACGCCATGCTTCAAATGCGAGGAGCCGTTCGCCACCGCGAATTGTTTCACCGGAGTTTCCTCCATCTCCAAGATACGTGGCCGCACATGAACTTCCCTGTGTTCTCCGGAGAATCTCGGCTAATTGTCCACCGGGAAGTTCGGAATTGCAACGGTATTTACCGATTCCGAGGGAAAAGAGCAACAACCATGCCACAACCCCGTAGATGCACGCGTATCCGCGTGAGATAGGTAACCGGGCGAACCGCGGTAATAGACGCACCGTCATGGTGCGGTCGCCCAACGTAACTTTGCCGAGCGCGCACGGGGATTGGCGAGTTTCTCCTCCTCATCCGCGCGTAGCGGGTCGGCCGAAACGTCACGGTATACGCCGGTACGAAGCCCATCGCGAAAGGCGCCTTTTACCAACCGGTCTTCGCCGCTGTGAAAGCTGAAGATCGCCACGCGGCCGCCCGGTTGGAGAACTCGCGGCAACACTCGCAGCAACTGTTGCAAGTTGGCGAGCTCACGGTTCACCAAAAGTCGGAGCGTTTGAAACGTGCGGGCCGCAGGGTGCGAATTCCACTTACCACGGGCCGTGCGAAGTTTCCAACCGCTCGCGGCCGTCGCCGATTTCCCCACGGCGGCTGCAACGATTTGGGCAACTTCGGCGGTACGAGTCAATGCTTGCCGGCGCCGAGCGGAAACCAGCGCCGCCGCAATCGATTCGGCTTGCTCCTCGTCTCCCAACTCCCGCAAGGCTCGTGCCAACTCCGCCTCGGAAATCGCGTTCAGGATGTCTGCCGCCGACCGGCCGCGAGTCCGATCCATGCGCATGTCGAGCGGACCGTCCCGCACATAGGAGAAACCGCGATCCGGGTCATCAACTTGCATGCTCGACATGCCAAGATCGGCCAGAACAAGATCGACGCCGTTTACTCCCGCGTCGGCGAGTACGGTTTCTAAGGCCGCGAAATTGCTGTGATACGCCGTGAACGGCAGACCACTGGCTGCGAGTCTCTCGCGCGCGACGGTCAAGTTTTCGCTGTCCCAATCCAGTCCGATCAGCCGGCCCGAGGATCCGAGCTGCTGCAAGATCGGCGCGGCGTGACCCGCAAAGCCAAGGGTGCAGTCGACGCCGATCTCACCGGGTCGCGGCCGAAGTACGTCAAGGACTTGTTGAAGCATGACCGGACGATGTTCACCGGCCGGTGTGCTACGCCGCTGAGGCTTACGAGATTTCATGGCGGTGGTGGCTCCGGCGTGGTTGCATCACTTCTACAAAACCGGCAGATGGTCAGTAGAATCTCCTTGCATTCTCAAAGGATGAGCACGACAATCGCATCAGACTCGACTCGTTTACCAATCGTATTCGCCGCGCACTTTATACAAGGGCATTAATCAATGAAGCACAGGCTGCGTTCCGTGTCCGCGAACCACACATTCACGACGCCGCGGGTGGAAGTCCTCGAAGACCGTCTCCCTCCCGGAGATGCACTGCTTGGCATGATCTTAGGTACGTCCCTGGCCGGCTGGGACATGAGCGCCGCGCCCTCAGAGTCCTTCGAACTGGTCAAACCGAGAATACACATAACGAATTCCGCCGCGACGACCCTTGTCTCCGACGAACTAGCGACTTCCGTGCAGGCGATGCTATCCGCCAAGACAGGTTACGCAATCGGCATCATGCCGATAGCCGGGTCAACCACGAACCAAGCAAACGTCGATCCCCTTGCTGGTCCATTGCCCACGAAGGCGCCCGCGTTTGCCCGAGTCGCACGGCATTCATCGGCGGTCATGGCGAATCCAACGAATCACCCCGCCGCGTGGGTGGTCGCGCCGCAAGCCGGCGTGAACCCTCCTGCTCCGGTGCGTGAAGCCATCGCAACCAACGATTTGAACCCGCAGATTGCACCTGTCGGTCCTGACGTTCGACCTGATGCGGGTGACCCAGGAGCGTCTCCACCGGTCCCGCTTTTCCAACAAGGGACTGGTGATCAGTACGTCGAACAAACCTATCAGAACATTACCCGCTTATGGGGTTCCGACCCGCGATATTTTCTCGGGCCGCGCTGGTCGGGGGCACAAGGCACTCCGCGCCCTGACGTGGAGCCTTGTCCCGGATGGTCTGAACATCCCGAATGGTATCGGCGAAGGCGCCGGTCCGAGCGAGGTATTCAGCCGGCTCGATTCGCTATTTGCAGCGCAGGGAGGCCGGCCTACCTGGATCAACCGCATCACCCAGGCCTTGAATCGCTGGACCGAAGTGAGCGGCATTACCTACACGCGCATCACCTTTGGCGGAAACGACTGGGATGACGGCGCCGTTTGGGGGAGTGCCGGCTCGGCCAACCGCGGCGACATCCGTATTTCCATGAAGAACATCGACGGAGGCTCAAACGTCCTCGCCTATAACTCGTATCCGAGCAGCGGCGACATGGTCTTGGACCGAAGCGAGTCATGGGGTAGCTCGACCAACTCGCACCGTTTCTTGCGTAATATCATCGCGCACGAAAACGGACACGGTATCGGAATCGCTCACGTCTGCTGCAACAGCCATACGATGTTGATGGAGCCATTCCTCAGCACCTCGGTCGACGGCCCACAACATGACGACATCCGAGCGGCCCAACGACACTACGGCGACCCGTTCGAGAACGACGACACGGCCGCCACCGCGAACGACATCGGCACCCTTACATCCGGTGTAACCAAAAGCGATACCTGTAACATTCCGGCGCCGCTGACGGGAAGTAATCCAGCTAATACTTCAAACTGCTCCATCGACCTCAACGGTAAGCAGGATTATTTTCGATTCACCGTGAGCAACCCAAGCGAAGTAGACGTGACGCTCACACCGCTTGGTTTCAACTACAACAACAATGCGCAAAATGCTAACGGTACTTGTCCTACGGCCTCATCGACCAACAGCTTGACCGCCGCCAACCTCAATGTGCAATTGATCGGTTCCGACGGTTCGACCGTCCTTGCCACGGCAGCGTCCCAGGCGAGTGGTGTCGCGGAAACACTTACCAATGTCGTTGTGCCGGCCGGCTCTTACTACATCCGCGCGTACGAAGGTGACTCACCGTCGTTGTCCCAGCTGTACACGTTTAGCGTCCGCGCCGACAACACCACCGGCGTGACCCATTTCGGCGTAAGCGCTCCCGCCAATGCGGTCGCGGGCACCCCGTTCAACGTCACGGTAACGGCTCTTGATAGCAACGAACAAACCGTCGCCAACTACGTCGGGACCGTTCAATTCACGAGTACCGATCCGCAGGCCATGCTTCCGTCCAATTACACGTTCACCGGCGGCGACCAAGGCGTCCATGTGTTCTCCGTTACGCTCAAGACGGCCGGAAGCCGGACCATCACCGTCACCGACACTGTGAATGGCGCCATCACAGGCAACGACACCGTTCAAGTCGACGCCGCGGCGGCAAGCTCATTGCAAGTCACCGGATACCCGTCGCCGACGACGGCCGGAGTTCAACACGCATTTACCGTCACAGCTCGCGATCCGTACGGCAACACCGCAACGAGCTACGGCGGCACCGTCACGTTTACGAGCGACGATCCACAGGCCGACCTGCCCGCCGACTCCACCCTCACCAACGGCGTCGGCAACTTCAATGCGACGCTGAAGACGGCCGGAACGCGTTCCATCACCGCAACCGACACTGTGACCGGCAGCATCACCGGCAGCCAAACCGGCATCGTCGTCAACCCGGCCACCGCATCGGTTTATGAACTGACGACGAACACGACGTTAACGCTTATCGGCCAGCCGTTCGCGGTCACGCTGACAGCGCGAGATGCCTACGGTAATGTCGCCACGGGATATGCGGGCACCGTCAACTTCACCAGTTCCGACCCAAATGCAGTGCTTCCGGCGAACTACACGTTTGTCGCCGGCGATCAAGGCGTTCGTAACTTCACAGTCGAACTCCTGACACATGGACTCCAGAGCGTCACGGCGACCGACACGGTGAATGGTCTGCTTACAGACACTGTCACGATAACCGTGGTGAGGGCAATCTCGGCGCCCGCTAACGATCAACCGGCGCCGCCGCCGACAAGTATCCCATGATCAAGTCGTGAACATGCCACGACGTGACGGTACTCCGTAACGTCGTGGGCATACGGCCGCCTCTAGACGAGGATCTCGTGGCGAACCTGCGCCTTGCCTTCCGGGCCGATGAGCTTCTGCTGTAAACCTTGATACGGATACGTCAGCTTCCAGGCATCGACGCCCAGGAGATGTAAGATTGTCGCTTGCAGGTCATGGACGCTCATGTGTCCGTCAGTGATGAAGTATCCCAATTCATCGGTGGCGCCGAGAGTCGTGCCCCGATTAATGCCGGCGCCGGCGAGCCAAATCGTGAAACAGTGCGGATGGTGATCGCGGCCGAGAAACTTGGAACCGGCGCGCTCCTCATTCATCGAAGTGCGACCGAATTCACCGCCCCAAACGATCAAGGTTTCGTCGAGCAATCCGCGTGCTTTCAGATCACGCAAAAGCGCCGCAATCGGCCGGTCGACCTCGAGGCATTTCTTGGGCAGATGGGTCACGATGTCGTCGCCCGCATTCGTCCCGTGGCAATCCCAACCCCAATCGAACAACTGGACGTAACGAACACCGCGTTCGACCAGTCGCCTGGCCAATAAACAATTGTTGGCGAACGACGCCTTTCCAGGCTCGGCGCCGTAAAGGTCCAACAGATACTTCGGTTCCGACGCAAGATTCATCACATCCGGAACCGCGATCTGCATGCGAAAGGCGAGTTCGTATTGCTCAATACGGGTAAGCGTTTCGGGATCGCCAAACTGTTGAAGCTCGAACTCGTTGAGCTTTCGGAGCACATCGAGGCTGCGGCGGCGCACATTGCGATCCATGCCATCGGGATCGTTGACGAACAGGATCGGGTCGCCGGTCGTTCGGCACTGAACACCCTGGTACACGGACGGAAGGAAGCCGGTGCTCCACAGTGCTTTGCCGCCGGTCGGGTCGGTGCCGCCGCTGATCAAAACGACAAAACCGGGCAGGTTCTCATTTTCCGAGCCGAGTCCGTAAGTAAGCCAAGAGCCCATCGCGGCCCCGCCGTTCCGCGGCGACCCGGTATACAGGAACAGCTCCGCCGGAGCGTGGTTGAATTGGTCCGTGTGCATCGACCGGACGAACGCCAACTCATCCACCAGTTCGCTTAGCCGTGGCATGAGTTCGCTAACCCACGCCCCGCTTTGCCCGTGTTGGCGGAATCGGTATGGAGTGCCGAGGAGTTTCGGATGCCCTTTAATGAATGCGAATCGCTGATCCTTGAGAAGCGAATCCGGACATGGTTGTAAATGAAGTTCATTGAGTTTGGGTTTGTAGTCAAACAGATCGTGCTGCGGCGGCGCCCCCGACATGTGCAAGTAGATAACGTGTTTCGCCTTCGGCAAGATGTGTGGCGCACTTGGCGACATCGGCCCGTCACGAAGGCTGCCACGTCCATTGCGATTCAGGAGCACGCTCAGGGCAAGTGCGCCGAGGCCGGCTTGGGAGTTTTTCAGAAACTGGCGGCGCGTCTGAGCTCGAGCAATTTCTAACGACGGTGTCATGTTCATCCCTTAGTCAGAACGCCGTCCAGGTTCAAGAGAATGTTTGCCACCACCGTCCACGCGGCGAGTTCGACCACTGCCTCCTCGTCCGAGGACGCGGACGATGGCAACCCGGTCAGTGTCCGAGCTTGATCTACGTGTACACGGTAATGGGCTCGCTCGCTTTCATATAACATTTCGATTTGCCGAACTTGCTCCCGTTCCGGCGGCCGGCCCAAACAGAGTCGAAGCCCGTATCGAGCGCGATGCTCAGCCGATTCGCCGCCTTCACGGACTAGTCGGCGGGCCAATGCCTGTGCTGCTTCCACGAAGCAAGGATCGTTTAGAGTGACAAACGCCTGCAAGGGCGTATTGGATCGAATCCGGCGCACGCTGCACGTCTCACGGCTCGGAGCATCAAACGTGGCCATCGACGGATACGGAATGGTACGCCGCCAAAAGACGTACAAGCCACGGCGGTAACGATCGGGACCTGTGCTCGTCGACCAGGTCCGTTCACCATTGAAGGCGGCTTGCCACAGCCCCGGCGGCTGCGGCGGATGCACCGACGGGCCGCCGATTCTATTGGACAACAGCCCGCTCAACGCGAGGGCCTGGTCGCGCACCATCTCCGCTTCCAATCGCACGCGCGGACCGCGCATGAACCAGCGATTTCGTGGATCGCGTGCTTGTATTTCGGCGGTCGTTCTCGATGCTTGCCTGTATGTCGAGCTGGTTACCATCACCCTCAGCATCGCCTTCGTGTCCCAACCGAGGCGGACATACTCGGTCGCGAGCCAATCGAGCAGTTCCGGATGACTCGGCAACTCACCCTGAGTTCCAAAGTCCTCCTCCGTTTCCACGAGGCCGGTGCCCCAAAGCTGAGCCCAAATGCGATTGACTGCGACCCGAGCCGTCAAGGGATTCTCGGCGTCCGTCAGCCACTTCGCGATTCCCATGCGATCCGGCGTGGTCCCGTTGGAAAGCGGATGAAGTCCCGCCGGGGCGCCCGCAGTCACCGCATCACCCAAGTCGAGAAAGCTCCCCTTACGCATCAGGCGCGTTTCGCGCTTCTTGTCGTCTGGCAATTCCTGCATCACCGGGATCGTTGGGATCACCGGACGCTTTTTCTGAAGACGTTTTACATCGCGAAGGATTAACAGTGCCTCCGGTGGCGGAAGTATCGAAGGATGCGAAACCAGTGTTGCCACCAACGTCGGCGCCGGAGTTTCCAGTTTCTGTCGAAGTGCCGCGATTTCTCCATCGAGTACGCGGACTTGCTCGGCCATCACCGGCGTCGGTGCGGCGATCGTCGGTCGTTCGTCCGGCTGGTCGTTGTCGGCGGTTTGATTGAATACCGCGTAGAACCGGTAGTAGTCGTTCTGGGTAATCGGGTCGTACTTATGGGTGTGACACTTGGCACAACCCATGGTGAGCCCCATCCACGTCTGCATCGTTGAATCGACACGATCCTTGATTGCCGCCGTGCGAAACTCTTCATCGTCGGTTCCGCCTTCGGTGTTGGTCATCGTGTTCCGATGGAATGCTGTGGCGATGCGCTGATCGAGGGTTGGATCGGGCAATAGATCGCCGGCCAATTGCTCAATGGTGAATTGATCGAAGGGAAGGTTTCGGTTGAAGGCGCCAATTACCCACTCACGGTACCGCCAGACGTGTGGCCGTAGCGGATCGGAACCGTAGCCGGCCGAGTCTGCATACCGCGCCAAGTCAAGCCACGGCCGTGCCCAGCGCTCACCGAACGCCGGGTCCGCCAGGAACCGATCCACGAGCTTTTCGTATGCGTCGCCCGCCGAATCGTTCACGAATGCGTCTGCTTCATCCGGCGTGGGCGGCAAGCCTCGAAGGTCGAGGCTCAGCCGCCGGATAAGCGCGTATCGATCGGCTTCGCCGGACGGCTTGAGTTGACGGCGCTCCAGGTGAGCAAGCACGAAGTTGTCGATGGCATTGATCGGCCAGTTCGTGTCGCGCACAGCAGGTGTCGGCGGGCGCTGCGGTTTGACGAACGCCCAATGCGGAGAGAACGGCGCACCCTCTCGAATCCATTTCGTTAAGAGCGCAATTTGGGCTTCCGTAAGTCGGCTGCCGGCTTCCTTAGGAGGCATCCGCTCCGTTTCGTCCCCTGCGGTAACTCGACGGATGAGCAGACTTTCCTCCGGTTTGCCCGGAGAAATGGCGGCGCCGCCGCTCTTAAGAATCTTAACCGCCGCATCGCGCTGGTCGAACCGCAACCCCGCCGCCCGGTGAGCGGGATCGGGACCGTGGCATGCATAACAGTTCTTGGACAGAATAGGGCGAATGTCACGATTGAAATCGACAGGCGGATCGTGGTTGGGCGCCGGGATGCACGAAATCAACAAAGCTGAAACGACGCTCGAAAGCATTACAAGTCCCGACAATACAACTTCGCTCAACTGACGGAAGTGCTTCCAATATACTAAGGGACCCGAAGTCGGAGCAAAGAAGAAATGAATTGGACCAAGAAAGAACTCCGAATTCTCTTGTCGCTTACGACACCGAGTCGCATTCAGGCGTACCTCGATGAGACGCCATATAGCACCGAGGTTTGTTATCGGTGCCCGCACTCCGTGATGCGCGACCGTAGGGCCCACTGTTTCGATGGGGCCGTCTTCGCGGCCGCGGCGCTACGGCGTCTTGGATATCCGCCCCGCCTCATCAACATGTTCGCTGACCGGGACGATGAGCATTTGCTGGCCGTGTTCCAAGAAAACGGTCATTGGGGCGCCGTCGCAAAATCAAACTTCGTCGGGCTGCGATTTCGCGAAGCGGTCTATCGCAATCTCCGCGAGTTGGTGATGTCATATTTCGAGCACTACTACAACGTGGAAGGCTTAAAGACGTTGCGAAACTACACCAGGCCGTTGAGTCTCGAACCCTTCGATGCGCTTCATTGGATGACGGACGACGCGGCCATGGACGCCATCGCCCAAAGTCTCGATCGACTCAAACCGATAGCAGCGGTGACACCGGCAATGGTTCGCCGGCTTTCACATATGGATGAAAGTGGCCCTACCGGGCTGGAATGCTCGGCATCGACATGGCGGGTGTATATAAGCCAAAGACATAACAGAGGCGAGCCGCGATGCGTGAGCACCCGGCTCGCCGTTACTTACGCCAGCAGTGGCTTTACGACATTGCCGGCCACGTCGGTCAGGCGGAAGTCCCGGCCTTGGTAGCGGGTCACCAGCCGCAGGTGGTCGAGTCCCAGAGCGTGGAGCACCGTCGCTTGCAGGTCGTGGACGTGAACCGGGTCTTTCACGACATCCCAGCCCCATTCGTCGGTTTCACCGTAGGAGAATCCGCCGCGGAAGCCGCCGCCGATCAGTAAGAGACCGCCCGACAGTTGCTGGTGGTCACGGCCGTAGGTTGCGAACGACATCGGCCCTTCGCAATAGCTCGTGCGGCCGAACTCACCGCAGAAGATTACCAAGGTGTCTTCCAGCAATCCGCGGCTCTTGAGATCGCGCAATAGAGCCGCGATCGGCTTGTCCGCCTCCTCCATCTTCTTCTTGAGGAGGTTGGGAATGCTGTTGTGGTGGTCCCAGCCGCCGTCCATGATTTGGATGAAGCGAACGCCTCGTTCGGCCAGCCGCCGCGCCAGAAGGCAGTTGTTGGCGAAAGTCTCCTTACCGGGCTCGGCGCCGTATTGTTCGAGCACATCGGCAGGTTCCTTGGATAAGTCGGTCAATTCCGGAACGCTCGTCTGCATGCGCGCCGCCATCTCGTAGGTATGAATGCGTGCGATGACGTCGGGATTGCCGGTGGACTTCGCCTCTAACTCATTCAGCGCTTTGACGCTGTCAAGAATGCGGCGGCGGGCCTTCGTGTCGATTCCATCCGGGTTGGCGACGAAAAACACCGGCTCCTTACCGCCGCGGAACGGGCAACCCTGGTAGCGGCCGGGTAAGTAGCCGTTGTGCCACATGCGCGGGTGGGGCGGCGAACCGCCGTCGCGGGTACCCGATAGCATGGCAACGAACTCGGGGAGGTCCTTGTTTTCGGAACCGAGGGCGTAGGTCACCCACGAACCCCAAGACGGCCGGCCCAACTGCATCGACCCCGTAAACAGAATCGACATCGCCGCTTCATGCAGCACGTGATCGGTCTGCATCGAGCGCACCAGGCACATGTCGTCGGCAAACGCGCCCATCTCTCGAAAGAGCTCAGACAGTTGAAGCCCGCTCTTGCCGTACGGCTTGAACTTGAAACACGAGCCGACTACTGGCAGCGCGCCTTGCTTTTCCGTGACGCCGGTGATGCGCTGGCCTTTGCGTATCGAGTTCGGGAGTTCTTCCCCGCGGCGCTTGTTCAGTAGCGGCTTTTCGTCGAAAAGCTCCAACTGCGACAGGCCTCCCGCCGCGAAGATCATGATGACTCGCTTCGCCGTCGGCTTAGGGGTTGTCGATGCGGCATCGTCATTGCCGACGACTGACAATCCCCCGGCGGTAGCCCGTCGAGCCATCAGGCTCGACAATGCAATGGATCCGAGGCTCAATACGGACGAGCCTAGAAAAGCACGCCGTGCCATGTCCGTGCCGCTTCGAGTCATATCGTTCATAGTGCCATCCAATAGGTCGATAACGAATTAACGGTGGATCGTCGCATCCAGGTTCAAAAGTGCGTTGCCGACCGACGCCCACGCGGCTGCTTCGGCGGTGTCTATCTTCTCGTCGAACTTCGCGTCGCCGACGGCGACAAGTTTCTTGGCCGCCTTCACGTCCGCCTTGAAATGCGCTCGTTGGTCGTCGAGGAGTTTACGCAAAACCTCCGCCTCCTGTTCGTTCGGCAGACGCGAAGTGCACAGGCGGAATCCATACGCCAGGCGTTTCGCTTCTTCCTCAGGCTTCTTCAAGTCGCGCGCTCGCCCGATCGCCTCCGAATCCTTCAGCATCCGCTGTCCCAGTATCTTGGCGAACTCAACGTATGCTGGGTCATTAAGAAGGGTGAGCGCCTGCAAGGGAGTGGTCGTTTCCGCCCGAGTAACAGTGCAGCTATCACGTTTGACGGCGTCGAAGTTGAGCATCGACGGGAATGGGGAGCCGCGCTTCCAGTACACATAGATGCCGCGGCGGTATTGCTTCTCGTCCCGGTCGCGGCGATAGCTGCTTGCCATGTTGCCGGTGACGGTCTTCCATGCATCCTTCGGTTGGACGGGCTTCACGCTCTCGCCGCCAATCTTCTCGACGAGCAAGCCGGAGATTGCCAGTGCGTTGTCGCGAATCATCTCGGCGGTCAAACGCATGCGTGGGCCGCGTGCCAGAAGTCGATTCTCCGGATCGCGCTCGAGTTTTTCTTTCGAAGCGGTCGAGGCCTGCCGATAGGTTGCGGAAAGAACGAGGCGCTTATGGAGTTTCTTGAGGTCCCACTTGCTGTCGACCAACTCCGTGGCGAGATAGTCGAGCAGTTCCGGATGCGTCGGCAGTTCAGCACGAATGCCGAAATCCTCGGCCGTCCGTACGATTCCGATTCCGAAGTATTGTTGCCAGATTCGGTTGACGAGAACGCGCGCCGTCAACGGGTGGTGGCCGGACACCAGCCACTGCGCCAGGCCTAACCGATTGCGCGGAAGTTCCGTCGCCATCGGCGGCAGCACCGCCGGCGAAGCCGACGAGACACTTTCGCCGCGGTTCTTGTACAGACCGCGTTTGAAAACATACGCTTGCCGCGGTTTGTCGAGCTCTTCCATCACGAGCGTCTGGGGAATATCCCGTTTGACCTGTTTTTCCTCGTCCTTAAGTTTGGCCAGCTCCTCGGCGATAACACGTCCTACGGGATCGATGTTCGATCGGTAATAGTCACGGAGCACCTTTTGACGACGCTCCGACGGGGAGAGTTTGTTTTCTTCGCCGTAGGACTTGAGCGGAGCGGACTTTTCGCCGACGAGGCTCACCTTTTTCGGCTCGTCGATGGTTACACGGGTCGGCGTGTCGGCGATTTCGTGGGATGCGGCAGGGCCGGTAGACGCCGCCGCCGCGATCATCGAATTGGACGACAAGACGAACGACGGCTTCACTTTCGCAATCAGCGATTGGACAACGCGCTTGGCGACCTCCATTGCTTCCAGCCTCAGCGCCGTTGCCACCTCATGGTTAAGGACATCGTCCCCTTTCGCGGTGAGGTTGAATGTGAACGAGCCACCGCCGCCGCCCCGTCGGCCGCCTCCCATTCCACCTTCGGCCATCACCGCCTCGGCGACCTCGCCCTCGGCCATTTCCGCAGCGAACGAGAAACCACGACGACCTTGTGGCCGGCCACCGGCGCCATAGACGATCTTGAGGACGATCTCGTTCTCACCCTCACGAAGACCGATGCGGAACTTCTTCTCGGTTTTGCTTCGGCCACGACCCATGAACTGGTCGATATCAATGTTCTCGAAGTCCGGCATCTCCAACTCAATGTTCTCTCCTTCGGGCTTTTCCTCTTTCTTCTCCTCCGAGTCCTTGTCGTCGTCGGTCGCTTTTGTTTCCGGTTTCTTCGCCGTCGTGGGGCGAGCTGTCGGTGGCGGCGGCGCCGAGGTTTGCACCGGCTCGCCGTTGACCCACATCTTGAACCCCGCCGGACCATCGATTTGCACGGTGGCGGTGCGCGGCCGCGTCGACACGATCTTGCGTGTCAGATAAAAGGCCGAGTTGGCCCCTTGAAGTCGAGCCGACGATCCATCGCGCCACTTGCGCTGTTCGGCCCACGTGATCTTTTCAGGCTTGCGCTTGGTCTTATCCGCCTCGGTCATTTCTTTTCCGTCGGGCTTGTCGGCCTCCGGCTTCGCATCGTCGGCGCTTGGCTTCTTCGCTGGAGCAACGTCAGCTTTCTCTGCCTTTTTCTCGTCGGAGGTCGCCCCCGTAGCTTCCGGCGCACCCTCACTTTTGGTATCTTTTTTCTGTTCGGATTCCGGCTTGTCAGGCTTGGAAGATGCGGCCGGTGCTGAGCCATCGGAATCGCTGGGCTTCTTGCCGAACTTGCCGCTGCCCTTCTTGAAGGCCGGTTTCCCATCAGCCGGCGGGCCTTCCGTCTTGCCGCTGTCCGCCTCGGACTTCGAAGACGACGCCGAGGTGAAATCCTTATCTGTAGTTTCTTTCTTGTCGGCAGGCTTGTCCGGCTTCGGTGTGGACTCGGACTTCTCCGTGCCCTTTCCCAGCGCCGCGTTCTCGTCGGGCTTGCTTTTCTCTGGTTTCGATGCACCCGGCGCCGCTGCACCGTCCTCCGGCTTCACCGTTGTGGCTGGCTTACCACCTTGCCCGGGCTTGTTCGCTGCCCCACCCCCCTGCCCGCCCGCGCCTTGCGCTGTTGGAAGGACGATCTTCTTGTAACTCTTCTTCAAATCCAGTGCGTCGTGCTTGATGTCCTTTTCCGGCTCGAAGGCGGTCGTGAAGGCTTTCGTCACATCTTCCGCGGGGAACGGTCCGATCGAGTTCCAAAGCTTCGTCTGCGCGGGAAGAAGTAGTTCACGGATTCGATTGTCCTCGGTGTAACTAATGCGAAAACGACCGATGAGGCTCTTGAATTTGCCCGACGACGTGTGGTGCAGCGAAATGCGGATGACCGATGCTTCGTTGGTGTCGAGCGGTTCGAGCGGGAGGAAGATCGCGTCATGCGGTTTCTTGCGCTCGTCGTCCACGATGCTCCAACCGCCGCCGAACCCGCGCCCTTCGCCTCCAGCGCCGCCCACCGGCTCCACGACAATGGCGGAGTCAAGCGATCCGGGGAACATATCGTACGCCGCCGGATCCTCTTTCATCTTTTGATTGATGTCGGCCTCCGCGCGAGAAATGTACACCAGCGGCGGATCCTGACTTTCCGAGAGCGTGGTGTTGCGAATCTCAATCGCCGACAAGATGAAACGGCCGTCCGATGCCCGGCCCAGGCCTTTTTCCGGGTGACTGTCGTCGGGCAAAACCTCGAGCCGGAGGGCCGTAATGTTCTTCTTCCCTGGAAGCAACATCACTTCATAAGTGTCTTTGACCGGTGTCGTACCCGCGGCAAGAATGGAGCCGTCGTCAAGCGCCTTGAGCAGCGAGCCGTTGCGCGACACCATTCCGGACGGTTGCGCCGTTGTCCACGCAATGGGTTTGCCTAGTCGAGCGAGTGATTTGCTCTCCCATTGTTTTTGGGCGATGTCCGTCAGACTGTCATCACGGTCCAGCCGCTGCTTCAATGCGTCGATGCGGGTTTTCAGATCATTCAGCCGGGGTTCCTGGTCGGGATTGGGCACGGGAATCGACGGCCGCGGATTTCCGAAGTCCGAGTCGCGCTCCTTGATGTTGTTGAAGAACGAGTAAAAGGAATAGTAATCACGCTGGCTGAGCGGGTCATACTTGTGGTCGTGGCATTGCGTACACGCCAGAGTGAGTCCCATGAAAACCGTGGCCGTCGTGTTGACACGGTCGATCACATAGACGGAGCGATATTCATCCTCTTCCTCACCGGCCTCGCTATTGGTCGGGTGGTTACGGTTGAATCCGGTTGCAACCTTTTGTGAAAGGGTGGCGTTCGGGAGGAGGTCGCCGGCAAGTTGCTCGATCGTGAACTGATCGAACGGCATGTTGGTGTTGTAGGCATTGATTACCCACTCGCGCCATTTCCAGATCTTGCGCGGCGTGTCGTTCTGGTAGCCGCTCGTGTCCGCGTAACGGGCGAGGTCGAGCCATTCCTGTGCCTGACGCTCGCCGTAGCGCTGCGACTTCAGTAAGCGATCCACTTGCTTTTCGTATGCGTCGGGGCTTTTGTCCTTGAGGAACTCGTCCATTTCGGCGGGGGTCGGCGGTAGGCCCGTCAGATCGAAAGTGGCGCGACGAAGCCACACCTCTCGACTCGCTTCGCCCTCGGGTTTCAGATGTTCACGATCGAGCCGAGACAAAACAAAGGCGTCAAGCGGATCGCGCACCCAAGCCTTATCGGAGACCTCCGGAATGGGCGGCTTCATCGGTGGCTGAAACGACCAGTGTTCCTCCCATTTGGCGCCCTGTTCGATCCACGCCTTCAACGTGGCGATTTGTTTTTCGGTGAGCGGTTCGCCCTTCGCCTTAGGCGGCATCCGCTTGCTGTCTTCGTCACTGGAGATGCGTTCCCACGCAATCGAGTTGTCCAACGATCCCGGTGCGATTACGTGCTTGCCATGCCGTTCCGCGAATGCGGTGTCCTTAAGGTCGAGGCGTAGCTTACCCTTTCGTGCAGCTTCGTCCGGTCCGTGGCAACCAAAGCAATGCTGGGCCAAGATGGGCCGAACTTCCTTCAAATAACCGACCGCCCGACTCTCCGCCACCGGATGTGGCGCCGCAGCGTCATCACCCAGTGCTTCAGTTCGCGAGGAGAAAGCTGCGGCCACTGCCAATGCGGATGGCAAAATCATGGCCAAGAGCAAACGCCATTGGTGCTCTACAACCGCTCTCATGATGAACCCTCCACCTTCACGCGGGAACCGCGATTTACTACCGCTCTAAGGGATGCCGACTGGGACGAGTCAACGTCGATTATATTCGGGCTTTTGGCGGCACGCTAGCAAGAAGTGGCCTACACACATGGGTTCTTCGGTGAATACAATCGTTCCGTACGTCAGAATCGCAATCCGCCGGGCCTCGTTTCCGGCAATGGCCGGCATCAACTGCACCGCTTTGCTTGCTTTCGAAATGGAGACGGGGATGCACTCTTGGTTTATCCTCCCGGCGGTTTTCTTCAGCATCCAGCCGGCTAAGACACTCGACACCCAGCGCCGAACCGAGAACGTGATCGTCATCACGCTCGACGGTTTCCGTTGGCAGGAGCTTTTCTCCGGCGCCGATGAGACATTGATTCACAAAGAGTTCGGTGGCGTCCGTGATCTGGACCGGATCAGACGCGACTATTGGCGACCCACCTCGGAGGAGCGCCGCCCGGTTTTGTTGCCCTTCTTTTGGAACACCATTGCCAAGCAAGGACAAATCTTCGGCGACCCGACTCGCAGGGCCGGCGCTAAATGTACCAACGGTCTGAAGTTTTCGTACCCCGGCTACAACGAGATTTTCTGTGGCTTTGCCGATGAGCGCATCACTTCCAATGACAAGAAACAGAATCCCAACTTATCCGTCTTGGAATTCCTCCACGAGAAATCGAAATACAAGAATCGCGTCGCAGCCATTTGCACCTGGGACGTCTTCCCCTTCATTTTTCGTTCCGGCGCCAATGGATTGAAAGTCCACGCCGGTTGGACCGACATCGACGACAAGCCATTGACGGAGCGTCAGCGCGACGCGAATGAACTGATGGCCAATCTGCCGCGTTATTGGCCGGATAACGTCTTCGACAGCATCACACTCATGGCCGCCCGCGAACATCTGTTGCGGCACAAACCGCGCGTGCTCTACATCGGACTGGGCGAAACCGATGAATGGGGGCACGGCCGGCGCTACGACCTATACCTCGACGCCGCCCATTTTGCGGATCGATACCTCGCCGATCTGTGGAAGACCATTCAGCAACTTCCGGAATACAAGGACAAAACTTCCATCATCATCACAACGGATCACGGCCGAGGTTCGACCCGAGTAGATTGGACGGACCACAACAAGGATGTCACCGGCGCCGAGTTCATTTGGATCGCGGTGCTTGGTCCGGACACGCCGGCGCTCGGCGTCCGTGAAAACGTGGAAGTCACTCAGGGTCAAGTGGCGGCCACCATCGCTTCGCTCCTCGGCGAGAACTTCAACTCCGCAAGCCCCAAGGCGGCGCCGCCGCTGCCAGGTGCTCACCGATAGAGCTATGTGGCCGGTCGCGGACCTATCCCTATAACGGAATGGATAACTCGCCTCCTTGGTGGTAATGGGCACGACGTAGCTACCGACCCCACCACGCCCGGTGCGGGCCCCAACTTCCGCTCGCGTGCCTCAATCCCCCGCTCTGCCCCCGCTCGTCCAGCCACGGGGAAACTGTTCCCCCATTTGTAGCATCGTTTGCACGGATCGCCCTCAACATTGGAAGGAGCACCACATGCGACGTTCGATTCTCTTTACCGTGGTCGGCAGCATTGCCTTGATCAATGCCTATGCAACGATTCCTCCCGCGCCCTGTGCCGAGCGATCAACCGCTCCGCTCTTCGTGTCTGCGCAGCAACACGCGCGCTACCTCGCGATGATTCCCGATGGTGTCATGACGGCTGACGAAAAAAGTCGCTTGATTTTTTACGATCGCAGGACCGTGCCCCAGGCTTATCAGCACGACGGCTGCTGGCATGCGATCTCCTACAACATTTCGGCCACGAAGCCCACCGAGTTGTTCGGCAATGCGAATCTTGAATTCCCCTGGAAGACCGGCGGCTTGGACGAATCTGAGAATGGCAGCGATTTCAAAGCCCTGCTTCTACCGGCGCGAGAATGGCGCCCTCGAACCCATCAAAGTTGCATCCCGTCGTCTGGCACGCGTAGGCTCACGCGGTTCGGGCGGCGACGGCTATGAATACGATGGATTCAATTGGAGCGTCGGCCGTTACCCCATCGGCACGAAGACCCTGGAGTTTCTGGTCATGAACGGGGATCGCGTATTCGAGGTCCGCGTACTTGAGAAGGTTGCCAACGGTGATGTGTTCGAGGTACGAGGTAACTGGAAACCGCGTTGGTATCGTGCCGTTCGTGATTCAAAGGAGCTTCTCGAACTGGTTGCCGACGATCCTTATCACGCAAAACTATCCGATCACTACACAACTAAGCGGCCGACAGTGCATCTTGCCGATCGTAATCACGATCAGCCGGTGTTCAACGTCGCGACGATTGTCGACGAATTGCCGGCGATGACGCCGGAGTTGCTGGCCAAGATCTATGCTCGGCCGTTTCAGGAAGTGACTGACGTGGAGTGGCACACCGAGGCGCGTTCGGCTTTTGCGCCGAGCGGCGGCTTTGTAGCCAACAACTTCCGTGGCGGCCATTTCGCCTCAGCAGATTGCCTCACCTGCCACGCAACGGTCTTGAAACACGCGAACGATTTCCAATTCGTTCGTGATTGGTACGGCCGGGTGCGTGGAACCGACGGAATCTTCAGCTTTCCGATGTGCGACGATTCGTGCGTCGCTCACAACGGGATTAATGTTCGACCGGTTTGGAATCAAAAGCTCATAAACGCAGGACTACTTGTGAGCGAATGAGCTAACGCCTTCGAGCATTGCCCCATTTACCACCCCGCATCCATTTCGCCGCGTTTGCCGGCGCCTCCGATTGACAAAAGGGAGGGTCGCGGCTATTTTGCCGGGCCGCGACCGACCCTTTTTATCACCGGGTGTGCACGATTGTCCCCTGCGAGGGCGAAGGGGACACGGGGGCCTCATGCGCGTCCTGTTCGTCTGTGCTCTGCTCGCCGCGCTTGCTGGATGCACCCGGTCGTATTACCGGCGCTCGGCGGATCGCGAGACCTTTGCGGCCGTGCAGGAACGCAACCGCGATCCGCGCTGGACATCGCCGTTGTCCATCTACACGCCTCCCGAATCGCGGCTCTTCGATCCGTACAAACCCGATCGCCCACCCATGCCGCCCGATGATCCGGCGGCTCATCGGTACATGCACTGCGCCGACGGCCGGCGCGGGTCCATCCACTGGCACAAGGATGGCGATGCACCAACCATTGAAGATCCCAACTGGCGCGGTTTCCTGCCGCTCGATGAGAATGGCGCGGTCTTGCTCACTCCCGATCGCGCCGTCGAATTGGGCGTGTTGGATAGCCGCGAGTACCAGCGCCAACGCGAGGACTTATATTTGAGCGCGCTGGCTCTGACCTTTAACCGATTTGAATTCGATGTCCAGTGGTTCCTGCTCAATGACACCCTATGGACGCACTTCGGCAGCGGCCCCACCGAACAAAATACCCTGACCACCACCACCAATTTCGGCTTTACGAAGCTCTTCCCGGCGGGTGGACAGCTTCTGGTTGATTTTGCCAACACCTACATGTGGCAGTTCAAGGGTCCCACCCAAACGTCGACGCTTTCTAATATCAGTTACAGCTTCATTCAGCCGATCCTCCGCAACTTCGGTCGCTGCGTTCGCATGGAGGCCCTGACGGAAGGCGAACGCGTACTGCTATATCAACTCCGGACCTTCGCACGCTTTCGGAAGACCTACGCATTCGACATCGCCACGAACGGCTACCTGCGCTTGCTGTCACTGGAGCAACAGGTCCGCAATCAACAGGCTAATCTCGCGAGTTTCGAACAAAACCTGCGGCTGCATGAAGCGCTTTTTGTCAGTGGGATTGTGTCGAGCGTGAAAGTCGATCAAGCGTACCAGGGCGTGCAGCAGGCCCAACTGGGGCTGATTCAAGCCGAGGCAACTTTGGAAACCCAACGAGATGTTTACAAGATCACGCTCGGGCTGCCTCCCCTCTTGCCCGTCACCCTGGATGATTCTGTACTCAACCCATTTCAACTGACCGATCCCGCCCTCACCCGCTACCAGTCGGAGCTCGACGCATTCATGGCAAGCTACCGCGAGCTTGACGAGGTCCCTGCGTTGGTTAAGCTGGAGGAAGGGTTCCGGCGTCTCAAGGAATATCAAGACCGCTTCCCCGCTCTCGCGGACCAGACAGAACGCGAGATCGCCCGTTGGAATGAACGGCTGGAACGCCCGGGGCAGCAAGAAGATGTTGTGCGGCGGGAACGCGCCAGCTTCGCGGACCGAAGTCGCGATTTGCAGGAAGCGCGGACCGACTGGCAGGATCTCGTTGCCCGAACCAAGGCAGCCGCGGAAAAGGTCACTGAGAACCGCCGGAAAGAGGATTGGGAGGAGTTGCTTGACCAAACCAGCGATCTGGTCGATTTAGCCGCCCAGCTTTTTGTGATTCAGACGCAGTCCCGCGTCTATTTGATCGACTTGCAGGAAGTTCCGTATACCGAAACCGAGGCCATTGGCTATGCCTTTGAGAATCGGCTCGATCTCATGAACCAACGCGGCAGTGTCACCGACGCTTGGCGTGAAATCACGGTGAAGGCTAGCGCGTTGATGGCTGGTCTGGACATTATCGTTAACGGTAACATCGCGACCAAACCCGGAGGCTTGAATCCTTTTGATTTTCGCGCCTCGGCAAGCAGTTATTCGGTCGGCTTCGCTTTCGACGGTCCGCTAAACCGTCTGGCACAGCGCAATGATTATCGGGCGACGTTGATCGCCTACCAGCAGGCGCGGCGTCAGTTCATGTTTCTGCAGGATGAAATCGAACGAGCGATTCGATTGGACCTGCGAAACCTGCGAGTGGCGCGATTGAGTTTCGACATTGCACGGCAAAGCCTGATCATCGCCGCCCGCCAACTGGAGGCCGCGCGCGAGGAGATATTCCTACTCGGCGCCAATGCGGACCCGACCAGCACGCAAAACATCCTGAATGCACTCAACGATGTACTTCGTGCCAAAAACACGCTAATAGACAGCTGGGTGTCGTATGAGACGGCCCGGTATCAACTTTATCTCGACATGGAACTTTTACAGGTAAACGAGCGAGGAACGTATGTCGATCAGTTCAACGACAGCAGCGGCGAGCCCGCTTACCGTGATCGGACCGGAGCAATTGGAGACGAAATCCCAGCCGCCGCCGGTCCGATTCCCTAGGTCTTCGCCCAAGAAGAGCCGAATGGGCGGAGCCTGGAAACTGGTCGCAGGCGCGGCAGTGATCGGCGTCATCGCTTGGGCGGTGCGCACGTGGCTTTGGACCGACGAACGTCGAAACGACGACGTCCTAGGCGCCGCCACCAAGGCTAATCTGCTGATCGCCGTCACCGAACGTGGCGAGCTAGAAAGCACGAAGACGATCGATGTCCGTTGCGATGTTGAAGGTCGGGAAAACAAGATCGTTTGGATCGTCCCCGAAGGACGGCGTGTGACGAAAGGCGAGAAGGTGCCTCACATTCGACACCGAGCGCATCAACAAGGAAAAGGCGGACCAGGAAGTCAAAGTCAAACAGGCGGAAGGTAAGGCCAAGGCCGCACGCGGCGAGTTAGCCGTTGCCAAGAACAAGGCAGAGGATGAGATCGAGAAGGCCAAGCTTGCGCTCCGCCTGGCCGACCTCGACCGCGACAGTTACCTCGACGCCCAGGGTGAATACGTCGCGGAAGTCGAAGACAAGAAAGGCGCCCTCGCCCTTGCCAAGAAGGACCTCGCTGAATCAAAAGAGAAACTCGAACACTATCGCAAGGCAGTGAAGAAAGGGCTCTTCCCTGCTGAATCCCTGCGCTTGAAAGAAGCCGATCTGGCGGAGAAGCAGTATCGCCTCAATCGCGACGAGGCGAAGCTCCTGGTCTTGGAGAAATTCACCCGCCAGCGCAAGGAGGCGGAACTGACGGCGAAGGCGGCCGATGCCAAACGGGCCGTCGACCGAGCCGAGAGTAGCGGTGAAGCGTCCGTCGCCAAAGCGCAAAGCGAGCTAGAAGCGGCCGAGATCACGTTTCGCTTGGAACAGACCACGCTGCAACGCATCGAAAAACAACTTGCTGCGTGCACCGTGAACGCGCCCGAGGACGGGATTCTTGTTTACTCCAAACAACGTTGGTGGGACGACGCCAGCCGAATTCAACCCGGCGCCATGGTTTTCTACCGCCAACCGCTCTTTAGCCTGCCCGACTTGACGCAGATGCAAATGAAAGTAAAGGTTCACGAGGCGATGGTAAAGAAAGTCAGTGCCGGCCAGAAAGCCGAGATCCGCATCGATGCCCACGCCGGCCGCATCCTTCGCGGCACCGTCGAGTCGGTTGCGACACTTGCTTCCGCCGAGGGCTGGGTCGACCGTTTTGTGAAGGAGTACGAATGCATTGTGAAGATCAACGACCTTCCCGAAGATGCCGGCTTAAAGCCGGGGTTCACCGGAGAAGTGAAAATCCTCGTCAATGAACTACCAAATGTTCTCACGGTTCCAGTTCAAGCGGTCGGCCAATTAGACGGAAAGCATTACTGTTACGTAAACGGAGCCGGCGCAGTCGAACGACGCGAAGTAGTGGTCGGCGACAATAACGACAAGTTTGTCGAGATCAAGGACGGACTCGCGGAGGGGGACAAGGTTTCGTTGGATGCCCGCGCACGTTTGGCGGTCGAAGCCAAGTCGCGTCAATCGACTCCTGAACAAACGCCGTCCCCGTCCATGCCCCGGCCCTCAGCGCCGCAACCTGCCGTCGCGGCCAAGGACTAATTGATCCGAGCCGCGCACGCAGCGAGTCTTCGAGCGGAGCAAGCGGTGAAAGTCCCTTATGCCACTTGAACGGCTCACACACGTCTTCAGCCTCGGCATCAAAAGTGTGAGTGTCCACCGGCTGCGGTCTACCCTCACGGTGACCGGCATCTTCTTGGGCGTGGCGTCGGTCATCGTCATGTTGGGCGTTGGTGAGGGAGCACGTCACGAAGCGATTCAGCAGATCAAAGATCTGGGTGCGACCAACATCATCGCACGCAGTGTCAAACCACCCGCGGACGATCCCCGGAACCGAGGCCAGGAAACACTGACCTACGGGCTCACGTCCAGTGATATGGAGCGCATCGACACTACCATCCCGACGGTGGTCTCCGTCACACCATTGCGAGAGTTCCGAAAAGACATCCGCTACCTCGACCGCAAGCTGGAAGGCCGAGTGGTCGCCGTGATGCCGGACTATTTGGCGATGAATGGACTGCTCTTGAGCTCCGGACGTTTTATCGATGATCTCGACAACCAGCTTTTCGCCAATGTGGTGGTCCTAGGTGCTGAAACTGCGGAGACCCTTTTCCCCATTGAGAATCCACTGGGACATTCCGTCCAGATCGGCGAGAAACATCACTACACCGTGATCGGGGTCACCGAACGACGCAATCCTTCCGCGGGCATCGGCGGCAGCCTGACAGCGCAGGAGTTCAACCGCGACGTCTACATACCCTTTGCGACGGATCAGGTACGCTTTGGTAAGACGTTGGCGACGTTCCGTCCGGGGTCGTTCCAACTCGAAAAACTCGAGATAAGCCAACTCACGATTGCCGTGGATCGAATGGAAAACGTTCGAAAAACGGCGGAAGTCATCCAAGGATTGCTCGAACAATTTCATCCGCAGAAAGACACGTCCATCACGGTGCCGTTGGATCTACTGGAGAAAGCCGAGAAGACACAGAAGCTCTTCACGCTCGTGCTCGGCGCCATCGCCTCCATCTCGCTCATGGTCGGCGGCATCGGCATCATGAACATCATGTTGGCGACTGTAACTGAGCGCACCAAAGAAATCGGCATCCGGCGTGCCATGGGCGCCAAGCGCCGCGACATCGCCTCCCAGTTTCTTGCAGAAGCTTTAGTGCTCGCCGGCGCTGGAGGTCTTCTAGGCGTCGTGCTGGGAATCGGCCTGGCCCGCGCCGTGACGCGATTCTTCGAAGTCCCGACCATCATTCAACCGTGGTCGCCGGTCCTGGCGTTCAGCGTGTCGCTGGCCGTGGGACTAATCTTCGGAACCTACCCCGCCCGCCGCGCGGCCAACATGGATCCGATTGAAGCCCTGCGACACGAATAAGCGTTGTGCACTGACTCGATATCCACGGACGGTGGATGAACTAGTACAAAGACTATCAAGTTGTTACAGGTGAGGATCGGTGCGTCGCCATGGCATAACGGGAGGAGCGCAATGTTTGGAACTAGGCGAACGGCAAAGGACGAACAAGAGAAAACTCGCCTGTTATTGGAAACCCTGGAGGAACGGACGCTCTTGTCGTGGTCCAGCATCCCGCCATCGCTCATCTCACCGCCGGCTAGTTTCGTTCCCATCGGGCTCAATGCTCAGTCCGACGCTCAAGGAATCGCCGCAATTACGGCAAATGAGAACGATTTCTACAGCTTCGTGGCGCCTGCGAGTGGGAGCTATTCGTTCAACGCCTCAACTCCCAGCAGTAACCTCGACCCAGTCCTCGCTGTCTTTGATGCGTATGGCCGACGAATTGCCTCTAGCGACGACATTTCACTCTCGGATCGCGATAGCGAGTTGACGGTCGCACTCACCGCCGGCAATCGGTATTACTTCGGCGTCACGAACTACGTCGGTACGTCGGGTGGTAGCTATTCATGGCACGTCGACGGGCCATCCATCGGCGCCTCGGATGATAGTTACGAGAACAATGACAGCTCGTCTCAGGCCCCGAACCTCGGTACCCTCTCCGGCTCGAAGACAGTAAGCGGCCTGGTGATGGCCGATGGGGCGGACTGGTTTCGCTTCACCACGAGCGCCGCTAGCACTTCGGCAAACTCCGTGTCCCTGGCGTTCCAGCACGCGCAAGGTGATCTCGATCTCGAGCTCTACAACGCTAGCGGGTTGCGGCTCGGGCTCGGCGACGGCACCGCCAACGGCGAGTCGATCTCGCTCAACGGCCTGGTGGCGGGAACATACTACGTCCGTGTGTACGGCTACAACGGTGCTACTAACCCAAGTTACGGCCTGGCGATCAGTCCGCCAACGACGTCATCGCCGCCGACTTCATCGGTGGGCGCATTTCCGAACGTTCCCTACTACGGCGGCGGCAACGAATGGAATCTGAACGCCGTCAATGCGCCGGAGTCTTGGGCACAGGGGTTCACGGGCAACGGCATCGTCGTCGCCGTTATTGACACGGGCGTTGATTCGGATCACCCCGACCTGGTGAACCAGATTTGGGTCAACCGCAACGAAGTCGCTGCAAACGGACTCGACGACGACCACAACGGCTACGTCGATGACGTCTCCGGTTGGGACTTCGTGGGCAACGACAACAACGCGAACGACGGCAACGGTCACGGCACCCATGTCGCTGGAATTGTCGCGGCCGACAACAACGGGTTTGGTGCGACAGGCGTTGCCCCGGACGCCACGATCATGCCGATACGGGTGCTCGACAGTAACGGCTACGGCTCGGCGCCCGGCATAGCGGCGGGTATTCGTTACGCCGCGCAATATGGAGCAGACATAATCAATCTGAGCCTGGGCGGCGCGTTCAGCTCCGCAATTCAGTCGGCGATCCAGTATGCGCAATCGCTCGACGTCTTGGTGGTCGTGGCCTCGGGAAACGAGTACGCCTCCACGCCATCCTACCCTGCCCGTTTCAGTGCCTCGATGTCGAACGTCATCTCAGTGGGCGCCCATAATTCGGCAAATGGGATCGCGAGTTTCAGCAACGACGTGGGCGTCAGCGGCGCCGTACAAGTCGACGCACCGGGAGTCAACACCTACAGCACTTACATCAACGGCGGCTACGTGACCTTCAGCGGTACCAGCATGGCCGCTCCCCACGTGGCCGGGTTGGCGGCCTTGGCGCTCTCCGCCAACAATGGCCTGACCGCCGGCCAGCTTCGCTCGGCAATCGTGAATGGTACGGATCGCGCCATCAGCGGTTCCGATTCTCAGGGCGGCATCAACGCCGCGCTGACGGTTGCCCTGGCCGACGCAGCGTAGTCCCCATCGACACGATGCTCTGGCCCCGCTTGAGCACTCGGATTCTCCATTTGTGCGTTTGGCCACGGGCAGAAATTGTGATACAAACGTGCTTGCTTCTTCCCTTTTCAGGAGTGTTCCGATGCACCAAAACAGAAACCGTCATGCATCAAACCGCCTTTGCCTCGAGCCCCTCGAAAGCCGTACCGTTCCGAGCTTTCTTCCGTCTGTGGCCTATAACACCGGAGCGACGCCGACGGCGGTGGTGACGGCGGATTTCAACAACGATCAGCAGCTCGATTTCGCCATCACGAATGGCGGCGACGGCAACGTCAGCGTGGCGCTGGGCAACGGCGACGGGACGTTCCAGCCGGCGCTGAACCATCCGATTGCCGGCAATTCGTTTCAAACGTCGATCACGTCAGGAGATTTTGATGAAGACGGCGTCTCCGATCTGGCGGTCGGTCATTTTCAATCCAGCAACAATGCGGGATGGGTCGGCGTGCTCCTGGGCAACGGCGACGGCACATTTGCCGGCCCGGTGAACTACACAGCGGGGTTGGGAACGCACAGCGTCGCTTCGGGAGATATGGACGGCGACGGGACTCTCGACCTCGTGACGAGCAATCTATTTGGCGCTAGTATCAGCGTGCTTATTGGCGCCGGTGACGGTACTTTTGCGGTGGCGACCCATCATGCAACGGGCGGAACGTCACCCTATGGGCTCACGCTCGGGGATTTCAATCAGGATAACGTGCTCGACGTGGCCGTGGCGAACAATGCGAGCCAGAATATCGGCGTGTTGCTCAATTTGGGAAATGCCACCTTCGCGGCGCCTCGATTATTCCAAACCGGCGGGAACAGCCCCATCGCGGTTGCTGCCGGTGATTTCACCGGCGAAGGCCGGCTCGATCTCGCCGTGGCGAACCGAGACACCAGCAGCAACATCGTCAGCATCTTGATCTGCACGCGACCCGGCGGCTTCCGCTTCAAAGGCAGTCTTGCCACGGGAGTTGCAACACAGGACGTCACGGTCGCCGACTTCGACCGTGACGGAAACCTGGACGTCGCCTCCGCGAATCAATTCAGTGAGACCGTAACCATCTGGCGTGGCAACGGCGATGCGACCTTCTTCGGCCGCGAGGATTATTCCGTCGGTCGGCTGACTTTCAGCATCGCCGCTGGAGACTTTAACGGCGACGACCATGCGGACATCGTGACGGCCGATTTGTACGGCATCGGTGCATCCATACTGATGAATGCCGCCGACTGGTCGCCGGCTCCCATTATCGGGCCACCGTCGGCTAGCGGCCGCTCGAAATCTGTGGAAGGTGTAATGGCGTCGCGACCACCAAGAGAGGTTGCACCGACCGAATCGACCAAACGACCGGCAATGCCGAAAGGCGTTCCTGTCGTTCTTCATTCCTTCGATATAGTGTTCGACGAAGTCGACGGAATCACTTTCATAGTTTGTTAGCTCGGCGCGACACGATTCGCCAACGTTCCAGTCCAGGCAACGGTTTCCAATCGAGGAGCAGCAACGAAAGGTGCGGTTGGATGAATCGACTGCAGCATGCAATCGACCAGATCGTCTTCGCTCGTAACTACACCATCTGGCTTCTTGACCAGACGCCGCCAGCGGATTGGTTTCGACAACCTCCAGGCGGAGTCAGTCACGTTGGCTGGCAGGTGGGCCATCTAGCTTTCGCTCAGTATCGGCTGGCGTTATGGCGAATAAGGGGTACAAGGCGTCAAGACGACGAGCTGGTCTCCCAAGAATTCGTGCGGCTGTTTGGGGCGCAGTCAGCACCGGACTCCGACCCCGCCAAGTACCCAACTCCTGTCGTAATCCGTGACGTGTTCGACAGGGTGCATGAGCAAGTGCTACGAGAACTTCCCAGTCTCAACGAATTGGAATTGGATGAGCCGGTGCCGCATCCTCATCGATATGCCAAGACGAAACTTCTAGCGATGCTATGGTGCGCCCAGCACGAAATGGTCCACGCCGGACAGATCGGTTTGTTGCGCCGCCAACTTGGGCATTCACCGCTTTGGTAAGCCGACTCTGCAACTCTTTGCACGTGCTACGGAAACCTAGAGAGCGCCTAACCACTCAGGGCAGATCCTGCTTGCATTCCGCAACGGGCGCGGGATACTTGGCTCCAGAGCAGGTTATTCCTCCAAGAGAGGGTCTCATGACTCGCACGCGCTCCGCTCAAGTTCGTTACATTCCTCGGGTCGTGGCACTGGAAGACCGCGCCGTCCCGAGTTTCTTGCCGCCTGCCGGCTATGCCGCGGGAACAGGCCCCAACGAGCCGGCACTCGCCGATTTCAACGGCGATGGCCTACTTGACATCGCGGTTTCGGTAGGTGGCAACGTCGCGATCCTGCGTGGACGAGGCAACGGCGCCTTCGCACCGCCGACGCTGTATCCGGCCGATTCGCCGGTCGGGTTGAAAGCGGCCGATTTGAATGCCGATGGCCGAATTGATGTCGTGACTGCCAACGTTGATCACACCACCATCGGTGTGCTGCTGGGCAACGGCGACGGTTCATTCCAACCGCAAATGAGCTTTCGGGCCGGTAGACGGCCGTTCAACTTAGATGTGGGTGATCTGAACGGTGACGGTAGGCTGGATGTTGCGGTTTCCAACTTGACGGGTGGCCTCGCGCAAGGGCCGTTCGCGAGCGTGCTTTTTGGCAACGGCGACGGCAGCTTCCAAGCGCCCGTGCTTCACTACGCCGGCAGCGGCTCATTCAGCGTCGCAATTGGTGACCTCGATAGAGATGGGATCGGTGACCTGTCGGTCACGACATTCTACGATTCGTGGGTGAGAGTTTTCCTAAGCAGCGGCGGCAACACGACGTATCCGACCGGCGCCAGTCCCACGGGTCATGTCCAAGCAGATGTCAACCGGGACGGCCATCCGGATTTGATCGTAGCACGCATTTCAGGCTCTGTAAGTGTTCTCCTTAACCGGGGAGACGGAACCTTTAATCCCAAGACCGATAATGCAGTGTTCGAGGATCCGCGCTACGTGGCGGTAGCCGATGTCAATCAGGATGGTAACCCGGACGTTGCCGCGCTTCCGTTCTGGGGGAGCGCGGTGAGCGTGTTGCTGGGCAACGGCGACGGCACCTTCGGGCTCCATACCGAGTATCCCGTTGGCGGAGGCGCCAAAATCACCGCGGGCGACTTGAATGGCGACGGCTACCCCGACCTCGAAACAGGAGGCAGTGCCAATACCGGCAACAAAGTGATCGTTTTGATGAACGATAGCAACTGGCCGCCGCCCATCGCGCCGCCCGGCGATACGATTCAAGAAGCAGAGGCAGCCGCCACGCACGCGAACCGACTGGATCGTCCGCGGCAAATCTCAGAATCAACGAACGAGCCGATGGAGGCTGAACAGGGCCATCGCCGTTGGCCCACACCACATGTCTCCCGACCTAGCGGCGAGCCCAACAAGGCAGTGAGCGTTCTCGACTTGACTCCGGAACTCCACCTGCTAGCTGTTCAGCTTTTTCAACATCTGTGAGTGACGCCGTGGCCTTCTATTCACGAGTAGTTTTCCCGTACATCTGCGACTTCAACCTCAACCAGCCTTTGGTTGCCCTGCGACGTAAGAAGCTGCTGGCCTGCGTCGAGGGCAACATTCTGGAAATCGGCGTCGGGACCGGGCTCAATCTGCCTCATTATCCCAAAGGAATTCACAAGATTACGGCCATCGATCCCAACCTCGGAATGCACCGCCTGGCGGCGAAGCGCGTGCGTCAATCGGGTATTGCGGTTGATCATCGAAGACTAAGTGGTGAACGCCTGCCGTTCGACGACGCGACATTCGATTGCGTGGTCAGCACATTCACGTTGTGCAGCATCGACGACGTCCAGAAAGCGGTCGGAGAAGTCTATCGGGTGTTAAAGCCGAGCGGCAGGTTTCTATTCCTGGAACACGGTCTAAGTCCCGAACCCAAAGTGCAGAAATGGCAGCATCGACTGAATTGGCTGCAGAAACTGGTTGGAGATGGTTGCCGGCTCAATCGGGACATTCCAGCGTTGATCGCCGAGCAACCGTTTCGGTCGATCGAGTGCGAGCGGTTCTATCTGGAACGGACACCGAGGACGCATGGGTACTTATTTGAAGGAAGTGGAACGAAGTGAATTCTTTCCTGAACGATAAGCAACTCCGGGCCGTTAGTGCCCTGTTTGCCTCCGTGCATCCGCTTGGGCATCCAGAACTGATTTCAGTCCTTGTGCCAACTGCCTTGTCGAACCCTTACCCCAGAAATGAGTGAAGTAGAATGCCGGCTGTTCGCCGACCATGTGGTTATGAAGCGCGACGATATGGATGCCGGCTTTGCGTAATGCTCGCAGTACCGGCTGGACTTCTTCGGCCGTCATAATGAAGTCGCCATCCACCGCAGCCAGGTCGTCGCTCCCGGAGAATGCGGCCCACGTCGTCAGTCCCATCGAGCCGGCGATTTTCACGCCATGCATTGTGCCCTCCCGACCGATGGTTATCTTTACCACGCCTTGCTGAGTCTCACTCTTATGTCCCAGGATTTTCTCGATGGCGGCTGCATCGATTTTGCCTTCCTTTGGTATTTCGCCGGTGAATCGCGTCGCTGGCTGAGGCCGATCTGTGCGAACTTTCTTGATGGCATCCCATACCGCCTTAACGCTGGCTGCCAATTTCTCCGGATCTCCCTCGCCGCCGATGTGCATGAAATAGACCTTGGGCTCGTCGTAGAAAAAGTGATTGTGAAGTCCTGTCACTTCGAGACCGTCGGCAAAGGCGGCATCCATGGCCGGCGTAACCTCGTCCTGAAAAACAACGGTATCTCCCATCACCATCGCGCCTTTCTTGCTGGACGTGAACGCCGCCCACGATCCCAGGCCGGCGAAGGGCTTCAGCGGCATGCCGTCGACGCTGACAGCCACATCCGTGCGGGGCCAACCGATCCGCACGACGTCGTCGGGCGTGGTCGTCGCCTTCACTCCAGCAGCTTGGCCGATTTTTTCCGCATCGAGTCGCTGCTGTGATTCCGGCGCTGCATCGGAGACTGTGCGGATCAGCACTCCGAGAACTAGGCTAATGCCCACGAGAACCGCTAGTTTTTTCATCATGATTGGACTTCCTAGTTAACGGCACTTGTCGGAAGGAAAGCGACGCGCTTGGGTGCTTTGCCGACCTGCGCCTTGCCAAGGGATTTCAGTTTTCCGTCCTGCGAAACTTCGACAAGCTGGAGTGTTCCGTCGCCGATGTTGCTGACCAGCACGCGGCCATCAATTCCCGGAATTCGCTCGACGCAGCAGGGTCTGGAGACATCGGTGAGCCGATCCAACAGCTTGCCGGCTTTCATGTCGACTGCATCAAGGCAGGAGCGTCCCTCGTTGGCTGCCAGAGCCACATGCGGGTAGACCATTTCCACTCCGTGATAGGTCACTTCTTGGGGAGCCGTGTTACCTGGGGGCGGATCAAGATGAATGAGCCGGGTTACTTTCCCTGATTGGGTGTCCATCTCGAAGATGCCGTCTACCCAAAACGGTCCGAAGTAGCACTTCGACTCGTCCGGCGAGAACGTAAGGCTTCGCGGGTTGACGTTGATTTGATGAAACTTCACCAGCTTGCGACTTTCTGGATCGATAATGGCAATCCCCGTAATCTTCTTGCACGTCACGTAGGCGTGCTTCTTTAAGGGACCGTATTTGACTACGTGCGGTGCACTGCACTCCTTTATGCGAAAGGCTTCCTTCATTGTGTTCACATCGATGCCGACAACATCATCGCTGTAGAAGTTGGCGACCAAAATGTGCTTACCGTCCTGGGTGAGCACGATGTGGTCGTTGAACATCTTACCGACATGGCATTCGCCTTTGAGCTTGAATTCAGGCAGCGAATAGAACTTAACCTTCTCCTCATCCTCGACGCCTATGGCCGCCGTTTTCCCGTCCTTGGTTATCGCAATCCCGTACGGGCGAGTTCCGACTTTGTGCGTTTGGATCGTCTTCACGGTAGGAATGTCTACCAGCGATACCGTGCCGTCACCGGTGTTTACGACACAAACCTGAGAGGGCACGTTGCCGGAGGCTAATGCGTTAGCCGAAAGTAGCCCGATCACAAGCGGGCCAAGAGCAAAGAGCAAAGTTCCAACGAAGAGTTTCTGTTTGTCGATCATGGCTGTCTCCTCCGAGAAAATGTCCGGGCGATAGAAGGTCTCCGTTATTTCAGAATCAATCCGATCACTCCCGCCCCAATAATCACCAATGGCTCGGGGAGCTTGAACTTCATCAGTATCCCCAGGGTGATCAGCGCGATTAACACCGTAGGCACGTCGAAGATTGCCCGCTTTCCAAGGACGAACACGGCGCCGGCGATGGCGCCGGTCGCGGCCGCGGTCACGCCTTTGACGAACGCGTTGATCTGCGGATTCTTCGCATAGGAGCGAAAGTATGGAGCGGGGATAATGGTGAACAGATAGCAGGGTAGAAAAGTGGCAATGGCTGCAACCACGGCGCCCGCGAGGCCGGCCACAAGATAACCGATAAACGCTACGGTGATAACCACAGGGCCCGGCGTCACCATGGCCACGGCGACGGCGTCTAGGAACTGGCGTTCGTTCAGCCATTTGTACTGCTCGACAACGCCGCCATAGAGAAACGGTACAATCGCCAGGCCGCTGCCGAAAACAAAGGCGCCGGCCTGCGTGAAGTACCAAGCGATGTTGCCAATGGTGGCGGCATCGGCCGGGCCGTGGATGCCTGTGGTCCACCATGTTGACATCGGGAGGCCAAGTGCCCCCGCACACCCCGCACTGATTCGGGGCGGCGCCTTGACAACTAACGCAACAACGCCGCTCGCAAGAAATACCCAGATGATCTCTGTTTCGGTCCAGGCCGTAACAAGCGCATTGACGACGAATATCAACCACAGCAAGTAGTCCTTGGCAATGGTGAGCTTGATTAACTTGATGGCGCTGCGTGCGATAATGGCGATCACCGCGGCGCCGATACCGTAAAAGGCACCTTGTATCCAGCCTCCCCCGCCGTACTCCAGATAAACAACACTGAGTGCAACGACCATCAGGAACGATGGCAGGATGAACGCCGCGCTCACAAGCGTGGCTCCCAGCACCCCCGCCCGTACCCATCCCAAGTACATCGCCAGTTGAGCTGCTAAAGGGCCAGGAGCAAGTTGGGCCAATGCTAACCCTTCGACATATTCCTGTTTGCTGATCCAGCGATGTCGCTCAACCAGATCACGTTGCATGTATCCAGCAAGCGCGATAGGCCCTCCGAAACCGAAGGCGCCCAAACGCAGAAAGTAACCGACTAGTTGTCCGAGTGTACAAGGAACCGTCTCCCGAATCGTCGATTCATCTGGCAACGAAATCCCATTGGTTAGTTGTGCCCCCTTTTCAGTCATTAGCTCGGTTCGCCTATTTTCCTTTCACCTCAAATTGATCGAAGTAGGTTTGTGCGTCGGCCTTGGTCCAAAGGCCAACTTTGCCGGGCTTATCGATGGTAGTCTCGTTGTCCACGCTCATCAGCTTCTTCCCGTTCAGGTAACATTCAATCTCTGCCTTTTTGCCGGCGTGTTCGATGCGGAGTGTGTGCCACTCCGCCGCCTTGGCATCAAGATTCTCGGCGGTCGCCAACTGCGTACGTTTGCCGTCTATGACCTTGTAAACCCGGCAATTCTTTTCCAACGGATTCATACGGGCAATGTAATAATTGTTCGGGTCAGTGGTAGCGCCAGACGACGCCACCGCCTTGATCGATTTTTCCTTTTACCGCTTTGAAGGCGACGGAAATCTCCACATCCTTGAACTTCGTGTCCTCGGCCACGCAAAGGTTGAAAAGCGGACTTGGGCCTTCGGCGGTTTGTGCCAGCGCGTACCCTTTCTTCGATGGGGCCGTGCCGTCTTCTATAACCTTCCAAACACTCCCTTCACCTTGTCCAGTCCTGTCGGCTTTCCAGCCGGAAGGCAGCTTTCCAACATCGGCCTTGTCGAAGCCGGGCGTCTTGTCATCCGCGGTCAAGGCACGCACGCTAGCCAGTAGGGCAACGGCCGAGGTGAACAGCAGCAACTTCATCATGTTTCGTCCTCCGAATCAGAGAGACACTCAAAACGATTGTCGCGACCGTGTATTCTTCTCTTAATCTCGCGATGCGGTATTGAGACGGCCAGCGTCGACGCCAATTACACGATGCATGCCGTGAATTCGCAACGGCACACGCTTGCCGCACGCCTTCATAAAATGAACACGACCAACTCACGGTGGAGACGACCAAGCGTGAACGATCATTGGCTAGGCATAGTTCCATCCCTGCATATCCGTCAGCGGCTGGCCAAATGGATGATCGTCGTCATCGTCTACACGCTGGCCGTCGTCGCGTTCGAGCGGTGGATGGATCTGCCGGAATGGACGACCGGCGCCGAAGCGGGCGCTATCCTTGGTTTCGTCATCGGCATTCTCGTCGTGTTTCGAAACAACGCGGCTTACGATCGCTGGTGGGAAGCGCGGAAACTTTGGGGCCAACTGATCAATGACTCGCGGAATCTATTGCTGAAATCGCGCGCGCACGCCGACGCACCGCCAGGCGACTTCGCGGAACTCGGCCGGCTGCTAGTTGGATTTGCGCACGCGTTACGACTGCATTTGCGTGGCGTTTCGGGCCTTGCACAGATCCCGGGATTCGAAAACGACCAAACCGCGGTTTCGCACGCCCCGGGACATATCGCGGCCCAGGTCCATCAACTGCTCAATCGCTGGAATCGCGAAGGCAAGCTGCGAGATTCACTCTGGGTCTTGGACGTGCATGCGCGCGCCTTAATGGATGTCTGCGGCGCCTGCGAGCGCATCCGCAATACGCCGTTGGCATCGTCCTACCGAGCCTTGGTACGCCTTGCCTTAATCACGTACGTGCTGACTGCGCCGTGGAGCGTTACCCTGGACCTGGGCCTGTGGGCGATACCTGCCCTTAACGTCGGGTTCTTCTTTCTCCTTGGCATCGAGCTAACGGCCGAGGATGTGGAAGAACCGTTCGGCGTCGGCGCCGATGAGTTACCGTTGGAAGATTACTGCCGTACCATCGAGACGTTCGTGAAGGAAACGTTACAAAAGCCATCGGAGTCGCTAAAGCACGGCTGAGATGGGCCCAGCGCGAACAAGCTTCAGAGCAGCCCATCGTCTTAACGGAGCATCCTCATGTGGAAAAACACCAAAATTATGGCCGTGGCATCAATCGGCCTCGGCGTCCTGCTCGGCTACAGCGCGGCAGCAGGAAGGCTTATCCCGCCTCTTCGGGCGCAGACCAAACTGTCCGCGCCGATACCGGAAGCGGACCCGCAGCCTCTGGTTGCGGCTGTGCCGAGAAAATGCTGTGAAGGTGCGACTAGGAATCAACTCCTCGCACTGGCAACACATAACCAGACGGTCGCCGGGGAGGCGCAAGCATCCGGCAATAAGCCGAACATCCTCGTCATCTGGGGCGATGACGTCGGGCTTTGGAACGTCAGCGCCTACAGTCGCGGGGGCATGGGCTACCGCACGCCCAACATCGACCGCATCGCCAGGGAAGGAGCAATTTTCACCGACTACTATGCGCAGCAGTCCTGCACCGCTGGCCGGGCGGCGTTCATCACCGGCCAAAGCGTGTTCCGCACCGGCCTCAGCAAGGTCGGCTTGCCCGGCGCCAAGGAAGGGCTCTCCGAGAAGGACCCGACCCTAGCCGACCTGCTCAAGCCGCACGGATATATGTGCGCCCAGTTCGGCAAGAACCACCTGGGCGACCGCAACGAGTTTCTGCCGACGGTGCACGGCTTCGATGAGTTCTTCGGCAACCTGTATCACCTCGACGCCGAGGAGGAGCCAGAGAACCCGGATTACCCGAAGAATCCTGAGTTCAAGAAGCAGTTCGGCCCCCGCGGCGTGCTCAAATGCATGGCAACGGACAAGGATGACCCCACCGTAGACCCACGGTTCGGCAAAGTGGGCAAGCAAAAGATCGAAGACACCGGCCCGCTGACCAAGAAGCGGATGGAGACGGTGGACGAGGAAATCACCAGCGCGGCCCTCGGGTTTATCGAGCGGCAGCACAAGGCCGGCAAGCCATTCTTCTGCTGGTGGAACTCGACCCGGATGCACATCAATACCCATCTCAAGAAGGAGTCCGACGGCAAGACCGGTCTGGGGCTCTACCCGGACGGCATGGTCGAGCACGACGGCCACGTCGGGCTGATCCTCAAGAAGCTCGACGAGTTGGGCATCGCCGACAACACCATCGTCATTTACTCAACCGACAACGGCCCGATGATGTGCATGTGGCCCGACGGCGGGGCAACACCCTTCCGCGCCGAGAAGGGCACCAACTGGGAGGGCGCTTACCGCGTGCCCTGCCTGATCCGCTGGCCCGGCGTCATCAAGCCGGGCACCGAGATCAACGACATCTTCTCCCACGAGGACTGGGTTCCGACCCTGGTGGCTGCTGCGGGCGATCCGGCCGTCAAGGACAAACTGCTGAAGGGCCACGAGGCCGCCGGCAAGTCGTTCAAGGTCCACCTCGACGGCTACAACCAGAGCGACCTGCTCGCCGGCAAGGGCCCCGGCAAGCGGCACGAGTTCTTCTACTGGACCGATGACGGGGACTTGTGCGGGCTGCGCTACGACCAGTGGAAGATCGTGTTCATGGAGCAGAGGGCCCACGGGCTTAACCTCTGGCGGGAGCCGATGACGACGCTGCGCCTCCCCAAGCTCATCAACATTCGGTCCGATCCGTTCGAGAGGGCGGAATATAACGCCGGCGGTCACGATCTGTGGTTCACCGACCGGGCGTTCGCCCTGGTGCCGGCGCAGGCCTTCGTGGCGCAGCACTTGGCCACGTACAAGGACTTCCCGCCGCGGCAGAAGGCGGGCAGCTTCTCCCTCGATCGCGTGCTGGAGAAGCTACAGGAGGGCGGGCGCTAATAGACGTCAGACATCAACCCGCCAAACCTCATGGAAGGAAGCTCCGCGAAATCAAGACTGGAAAGAAACTGCGCGCCGCATTCCCCACGCTCATCCAGCCTCTCGGAGCGGCAAAAGCCGAAGGAGTAGGTTTGCGGCCATGAACCATCAACATCGAAAACCCGGTGAGCCCGGTTGCGTCAGCGCCGGGAGCGGCAGACATCATCGTTAGGGTGCGGCTTCGACCTCAGTGGCTTCAGTTACATCACTCGGATCTTCCGAGCGGCCACGAAGTTGTACGCTTGAATTACGGTTGGTTTCCTCAGTCAGGATCGAATCGATTTCCGAGATCAATTCGTCAATACGAATGGGTTTTGCGACGTATCCGTCCATCCCAGCATGAAGGCACCGTTCACGGTCGCCCGCTAGAGCATGGGCGGTCATCGCAATGATCGGCGTTCGGCGCCCGATGTCGCGTTCGAAGTCGCGGATGACCGCTGTCGCTTCAAAGCCGCCCATGCCGGGCATTTGAACATCCATCAAAACGAGATCGAAGGGCTGCTGCTTGATCGCTGCAATGGCGTCGTGCCCATCGGCCACCACCGTCACTTCGTGCCCTCGTTTTTCCAACAGGCGAACGACTAAGCGCTGATTGACAACATGGTCCTCCGCGACCAAGAAGCGGAGCCGGCCAAATCTCTTGAGCAGTGGGTCCGACTTGCCTCGGACCGGTTTGATTTCTCGATCTTCCGTGCGTAGAGCTACCGGCTGCGCCGTGGCCAAGGCGGTCAGAATGACGTTGAGCAGCTCGGCCTGACGGACTGGCTTGATCAGGTACGACGTCATACCCACTTCGTGGCATCGAGCCCAGTCCCCCTGCCGGTCCGAGGAAGTGAGCATGACGAGAGCCGGCGAACCTAATCTCGGCTTGCGCTGGATTTGGGCCGCGACTTCAAAGCCGTCCATGTCGGGCATCTGTGCATCCAAGAGAATCAGCGGAAAGAATCTATCGGCGTCGGCGGCTCGCTCCAGCTCCGTAATCGCACTACTCCCGCTGTCGACGGCCACAGGCCGCATACCCCACAAGCCTACCGTCTCCGTAAGGATTTGACGATTCGTGGCGTTATCGTCGACGATCATTACCGGTACGCCCCGCAAACCGAGCGGCTTCAGGAGCGCTGAAGGTCTTTGCGATGGAGGCGCCGCTTCAAATCGCGCCGTGAAATGAAACGTGCTGCCGCGGTCGGGGTCGCTTTCGACCCAAATACGGCCGCCCATCAGGCCCACCAGGCGAGCACAAATCGTCAATCCGAGACCCGTGCCACCGAAGCGGCGAGTCGTCGATCCATCCGCTTGTTCAAACGGATCGAAAATGCGCTCCAATTTTGATGCCGGAATGCCGATCCCGGTGTCGCTCACCGAAAACTGGAGCGTGCACGTTCCTGGCGGGGAGTTGGACCCGTTGTCGACTAAGTTGGCTCGAATGACGACCTCGCCTTGATAAGTGAATTTGACGGCGTTGCCAATCAGATTCGTTAGCACCTGGCGAAGACGGCCGGGATCGCCGATCAGGTCCTGTGGCACGGCAGCGGGGACGTGACAAGCCAGTTCGAGACCTTTAACATGCGCGCGGTGCCAACAGTTTCAGCGTGGCATCAAGCAATTCATGCAGATCAAACGGAATCGGATTGAGATCGAGCTTTCCGGCCTCGATTTTGGAGAAATCCAAAATGTCATTGAGAATGTTTAGCAGAGCGTCGCCGGAGCTCCGGATCGTGTCGAGGTACTCGCGCTGTTCCGCGGTCAGCGATGTGTCCAGCGCCAGTTCCGTCATGCCGAGGACTCCATTCATCGGTGTACGGATTTCGTGGCTCATGTTGGCGAGGAATTCGCTCTTCGCAAGATTCGCTGCCTCCGCCGCCGCCTTGGCTTCTTGAAGCTCTACCTTGTTGCGCGCAGGACCGATTCGATCCGGGTTCGTTCGGCAATTTCGCCCTGCAACGCAAGATTGGCGGTCTGAAGATCCGCCGTACGTTCACGCACGGTATCTTCGATTGCCATGTTCGTTGATTCGAGACGCGCCTGGCGATCGGCAATGGTTCGCATTTCGCTGACGCTACGAATGCACGAATAGATAAGAAACACGTCGAGAAACACTACCCAGCCGGCGTGCTCCAGCCAACGCCATTCCACACCTTGGGCGACCCCGTAGACAGACTGTGGCCAATAGAACCCGCGCACCAGGTGGTCAATGGCAATCACGGCGCTGGCCGTAATGAGCACTCGCCAATCGCGGTAAAACGCCAGAAATGCCAGTGTACCGAAGACAAGAAAGTGCGTTTCGATTCGGCCGCCGGTCAAGTGAATGAGCAACGCCGACGCCAGCATTTGGCCGGCGGCGATGATGTGTCGCGTCAAGACTCGCCCTGGACAAACGATGGCGACGAAGACCGGCAAACTGCAGATCGCGCCCCCAAGCAGAGTCGCCGTCCAAACATGTGGGTGGGTCGCGCTTGAAAGTCCCGCCCAGGTCAGCGGTGAAATCCATATCGCAACGAAGATGCCGGCCAACCACTGGAAAATCATGAGGCCGGCGAAAAGGTGATCGGTCTGACGGTAGATCGCTTGCCGATGCTGTTCGAATAACTGCTCGGCTCGCATATGAGGGTTCATGGTCATGTGAACTATTCCCGAGTCAGAGTTCGCTCCGCTCCAGTTTGTGAATCGAATGCAAAGAGCGGACAACCAAATACAGGTGTTTGCCGACGTTCGCAAGCGCCTGCGGTCAAAAACGCAACAATGGCCTCCTGACCAAGACTATTCCCGTGATTCCCGCGCCCGGCCGTGATTCCACCGCTGAATACGCAACGCCCTTCAGCGTCGTAAACCAGTACATGGCCGGACGTCCGAACGCCGAAACGTTGCGCCTCATTTCCATCCTCATCCGCCGAGATGCACACCCCGGAAACTACAGCGGCCCGCCGCAAAACAGGAGCATCTGTCCAATCGTGCCCGGCCCCACGCGGATGGAGAAACCAGATGTGTGTCGTTGCCGCGCCCGCACATCGTGCCATCAATCGCTCCAACTCCGCGATCGACGCAAATGTGCACGGGCACCGCGGATGCACGAACATCACCAGCGTCGGGCATCCCTGGACACGCTCGATCCTTGTGTCGAGCGGCCAGTTAATAGGCGACGAGACTTTGGCGCCAGGGGTTCGGTCGTAATGCCACACCGCCCAAAGACCGGTGCTGACAATGCAAACCCAAACAAGTAACGCAAAGACAATCGTCGGTGTACGCATTGTGAACGTTGATATGAATGTACTGCGATTTGTCTGAGCAACCGCTCTTGAAATATAGCTTAGTCCGTGTGGGGAGGCGGGATTCAGTCAAGGGGGTGGAGTTAACGGCACGATGTTTGTCGACGACGCTGATATCATTAAGGCAGGCAACGCAAGAGAATCACGACTTCAATGAGTTCACAGGCTCTTTCGATAACCTTCGATGGCACCCAGCGCGTGTCGGGACTACTTCAAGTCCCAGGGCATGCACGAGTCTGTTATGTGCTGGCGCACGGCGCCGGTGCGGGCATGACGCATGCATTCATGACGGCAGTCGCAAACGGGCTCGCCGAGCACGGCATCGCAAGCTTGCGCTATCAGTTTCCGTACATGGAGCGGGGTTCTAAACGGCCCGACACGCCCAAGCTTGCCCATGCCACGGTTCGCGCGGCTGTGGCGGAGGGGTCACGTCTCGTTCCGGATCTCGCACTTTTCGCGGGCGGCAAGTCTTTTGGTGGCCGGATGACTTCGCAGGCTCAGGCCGAGGCGTCGCTCCCCGGAGTGCGTGGCCTCATGTTCCTCGGCTTTCCACTCCATCCACCTGGACGGCCGTCGGAGGAGCGCGGAAGACACCTGTTCGATGTGAACCTTCCCATGCTCTTCCTTCAAGGAACCCGAGATGACTTCGCGGAGTTGGATCTGTTACAAAAACTCGTCGAGCGGCTCGGCCCCAGTAGCACCCTTAGACTATTGCCAGATGCCGATCATTCATTCCATGTGCCCGCACGCACGGGGCGGAAGGACTCGGAGGTGCCTGGGGGAAGCTCTGGATACGATGGCGGTGTGGATGAATCGTGTGGTCTCAGATCGGGAGTGAATCGCTATGTGTCGAAACATCAAAACTCTGTTTAACTTCAAACCTCCCGCCACCGACGAGGAAATCCGCGCCTCGGCGATTCAATTCGTCAGAAAACTTTCGGGCTTCAACAAACCTTCGAAGTCCAATGAGGCAGCGTTTCAGCGCGCCGTCGACGACGTGACCGCGGTGGCCCGTACGTTGTTGGATTCGCTGGTGACGAATTCAGAACCTCGTGACCGTCAGCTTGAAGCCCAGCGAGCTCGCGCGGGCGGCGAAGAGGTTTGGTGTTTCGTGAGTACCTATGAATGAAATGGCTACAGACGGTCCAATGCAGATCGTCGGCTACCGTGAAGAGTATGCCGATGCATTCGCGCGCCTGAACCGCGAGTGGCTGGAGCGATACGCATTGCTCGAAGACGGCGACCTAAAGCATCTTGAACATCCGCGTGAGACGATCCTGGCCACCGGCGGCGAGATCTTCTTCGCCCTACAATGTGGCGTGGTTGTTGGAACGTGCGCAACAATCGTGCGCGACGGCGAAACGGTGGAACTTGCCAAGCTGGCGGTCGATACTTCCGCACGGCGCCACGGTGTTGGTCGCCAATTGACAGAGGTTGCGATCGGCTGGTCGCGCAACCGCGGTGCGCGAAAACTTGTGCTAGTCTCCTCCAGCAAGCTTCAGGCGGCGCTGCGGCTTTATGAACGGCTCGGCTTCCAGTACGGCCCATTGCCAGCAGATACGGGGTACGAGACTGCCGACGTCTTCATGGAACTCGTACTGTGACCGCACGGGGACTGCCACGCAGCGGCTACGAGCCCATGATGGAAGTGTACCGCCGCTCGCCCGTTGAACTCGGCTGGGAAACGTTCGATAACGACTGCTGCTTGCCCGCCCGCCCTTTGCGGCGTCGCTAGCGCCGGGCGGTTCAACTTTCATCCGCAGGAGACGACATGTTGCCTCTCGATGACCCGCGCTGGAGCGAGCTTGCCGGGGGGTACAAAACGCCTTACGATCCGTCGGCTGCGCTGCGACGGCTGGAGAATGGCGAGAATACTTGGGACGAATTGTGGCAAGAGCTCCATCACCAAGGAGAGGTTGGCGAAGCTTCTTACGCGACTGTTCCGCACCTTGTGAGAATTGGCAAGCTGCTTCCGCGCCGCGATTGGAACTTGTATGGACTCGTTTCCACAATCGAAATTGAACGCCATCGCAAGTCGAATCCGCCGCTGCCAAAATGGCTTGCGAAGGCGTATACGCACGCGTGGCAGGACTTGCTCGAGTTGGGTCTTCGTGACCTTCACAACATAAAGGATCGTGAAACGGTTCGAAGCATTCTCGGAGCAATCGCGTTGGCTAAGGGCGAGGTCATGCTTGGTGCATTGATAAGCCACAGCGACGACTCGGAGATTGAGGAAATTCTTGAACAATATAATGCGTGGTCGGAGTTGTACTCTGAGCGATCAATGTCGTAGCGGGAGCAGCCGGCGAACAAAGTCCAACTTTCTCTAAAGGAGCATCCATGTATCGGTTCTTCAGTGTCCTGTGCGTACTGACTACCCCACTCCTCGTGAACGCGGACAATGACGACGTCCGCAAGGAACTCAAAGCTCTCGAAGGAACGTGGAAGACCGTCGGCCTCGAAGCTGGCGGTAAGCCGCTTCCCAAAGAAGCGGTAGTCGACTTCACGTTCATTGTCGGCGGCGACGGCAAGTCGATCGGACGAGCGCCCAAGAGCGAGTATCAAGCCAAGGTGAGCGTCGATCCCAAGAAGAACCCGAAGACCATCGACAACGCGCACGAGACGGGCCAGCACAAGGGGAAGATGCAGTACGGCATCTATAAGCTGGAAGGTGAAAAGTGGTTCGTATGCATGACCGCTCCTGGCGCCGCGGAGGGCGACCGGCCCAAGAGCTTCGACACCAAGGACAGCAAGAACGTCGTGTTCACCTTCGAGCGGATTAAAGAGGAAAAGAAGCAGTGATCCTCAGGACACGGCGCTAGGCGCGGGTCTTCGCGCTCGGCGCGGGTCTCCTGACTTTGCATATTTTTGACTGATTTTGGCCCGCTGCACATTTTTGCCGGATGGCTGCACATTTAACGGATGAACGAAACGGAAACGGTATGAGCCGAGTTGAAACGGAATTAGCCCCCCCCGTGCGGGTTCGCAGGCTGCGTGTTGCGGACGTGATGAGGTGCGCATATATTGCCTTTCCAGGAGTAAAGGCTATGGCTTCCGAAGACCTCCTCGCGGCGATGCATAAAGTTTTTACGCCGGGCTTCCCGATTACTCAGAAAGACTTGTTCAGGGGGCGCATCGAGCAACTCGCTCACATCTTACAGACGATTCCTAGTCCGGGACGCCATCCCATTATTTTCGGGCAACGTGGTGTTGGCAAAACGTCGATTGCGACGATCTTTGTTGAACGATTCCCGCCAGGGGGGCGTGAGTTTCAAACGGTTAAGATAACGTGCGTCGGTGAGGATACGTTCAAATCCATTTGGAACCGCATTCTTCAGCGGGCCACGATCAGCTTCAAAGAAAATGCATTCGGTTTTTCACGCGAAGAAAGCGAAGGAAAGATCAGCCTCGCCGACTTTGGTCCTGAAAACGGAGTAACTTCGGCAGATATTGCCCTCATTCTTGGTAAGCTCCAGAGTCGCGCCGTTTTTGTCATCGATGAGTTTGATCGCGTTAACGATCCAAACGTCAGGTCAGCAATGGCTGACCTGATTAAGAATGTATCAGACAATAATCCACTGGTGACGCTGGTCATTGTCGGTGTTGGTGAAAGCATCACGGAACTCATTGGAGAACATCCATCCATAGCGCGGAATCTCGTCCAGATCGAAATGCCCCTCATGGCCGACGATGACATCAAAGAAATCGTCTCGAAGGGTGCGGAGCAATTGGAGATTTCCGTTGAGTCGTCGGTACTGGGCGAGATTGCACAACTCGCTGGCGGATTTCCACACTATGCCCATCTTCTTGGCCTTGGGATAGCCAAAGCATGTCTCATTCGAGATACGAAGGTTGCTACCCAGGAGCTGTTTGATAATTTTGCATGCGAACTTTCAATTGAAGAAGCCATCGACACATATCGAGACATATTCAGCCAAGCCACAAGGACCACAAAACCAAGCCGCTATCCAGCGATTTTGTGTGCCTGTGGAGTTGCCGACCATGACGAGAGAGGAATTTTCCGCGCCACTGATGTCGTCGAGGCTGTTTTCCGTCTTTTTGAAGTAAACCTCACCGTTCAAGCCGTCGTTCCGGCTCTTCAAGCATTCACCGAAGAGGATCGTGGACGGGTTCTGACAAAAGTCCCAATTGGCAGTCAAAGCCATTATCGATTCCGGGAACCGATGATGCGACCGTTTTTGCGGATTAAGGCGCGAACTCTAAGCGAAGATTAAACACCAGGATTGACAGATGATACTGTGTCATGTAGAAATGGGCACATGGCTCGAATTCGCAAGCTGACTAAGGCCCAAGATGATCGCTATCTAACGATAGATGAAGCCGCCGAATCGCTCGGCATTAAGCCGACTGTTGTCCGCAACTACCTCTACGAAGGCAAGATGACGACGTACAAATTCAAGACGCTGACCCTCGTTAGCGCTTCTGAAGTTCGCGAGTGGGAAGGTCGCAAAAAAAGATAGTTATTTCATCACTACTGTTGGAGAAGCCGATGGAGCGCTTTGTCTTAAACGAAGGCACCGTTGTGAAGATTGCTGGCTTCCCGATCCGATTGCTTGGGAAGGTAGAAGTCAGCTCGTCTATCGACCTCGACGAATTACTCGCCATTTGTGCCGATGGCTCAGGCGACGATCCACAGCCTATGTTGGTGTCAGAAAATCCTTGAGCCACTTTGATGCGTCTTCGCCGAAGTGACACCACGCTCCTTCTCCTTCTAATGCGACCACCAAAAGCTCGTCGTTGGAGTCGATGTACCTTTGCAGGATGTCACGAATCTGCACTGCGGTCATGTTCGTCTTAACTATCCACGTTGAATCTAGGTAGTGCCACCAAGCGTCAAATCCTGTCCTGAGCTTTTCAAGAAGCGTCGGATAATCCTGGTGGGGCTTGTTTAGGTCGTAACCGATCAAATACGTTTTCATCCAGATGTCTCCTTAAAAGTGCAAGGGCAGCAAACCAGCCGCATGCTGGTACACCTGATCCTATTTGTCATCATAACTGATATATGTAAATCTTTCAACTCTGGCAGTATTGGTACATACGTACCATTGCACCATTAGTTGACAGGCGGCAGACGTGTGGCGTAGAATAACGTTACTCGGTGCCGCGGACCAGCCGAGAGGAGTACGATATGTCGGTAGAAACCATTGATCGTAATCGGATGATTGTCGATTTGCCGTCTGAGGTACAAATGGCTATCAAGTTACGGGCCGTAAAAAGCAGCACCACCACAGGGGCCGTCGTGTGCCAAGCCGTCATGCAGGCATTTGCTAAAGACGTAGAAGAGGCACGGGCTGCTTTGGCACAAACACACACCGTGAAGCCAAGTACTCGGCGGCAAAAAACCTAGCCCATTTACGTTATTCGCACCCGTCAATCCAACGCCACCACAACAGTTCCGCGGCATACCGATGACCTGACGCGTTCAGCGCCAGGTCTTTTTTGTAATCCCTCTTGACGCATGAGACATGATACTCTATCATGTCATACATAAGTCAATCGCGGGGGATTAAAATCATGGATGCTCGAATGGAACGTGGTTTGGTAATCGCCCGAAGCAATCAAACCCTAGCCCAAAAGGGCAAGGTATGGCTTGTGCCTTCGCAGACCGGCAGCGGTCGCAAGTACACTGTGGTCCCGGACGCTGAGCAACCTTATTGCAGTTGCCCGGACTTTGAATGCGGGCATTGATGCAAGCATCTTTTCGCTGTTGAATTTCGCATGACGAAGACGGAGCTTCACGAAGACGGCACCGCCACGGTGACAACGGTCGAAGTTCGCGCCCAGCGAAAGACGTACTCGCAACCGTCGTGGTCGAAGTACAACGCCGCGCAGGTTAATGAACTCCGCCACTTTCAAGAACTCTTAGCCGGCCTGTGCGCCACGCTGCCGGATACTCCACGTAAACCTGGACGCGGCCGGAAGCCGGTCAGTTATCAGGATGGCCTGTTTGCCGGCGTGCTCAAGGTCTATAGCCTTATGTCGGCCCGTCGGTTCTCAGGTGAATTAGCGGAAGCGCACCAGCGTGGCTACGTTGAGCGAATGCCGCATTTCAACAGCGTCCTAAACGTATTCGATAATCAAGACGTGACAACGCTACTCAAGCGCATGGTACAAGTGAGCGCCCTGCCGTTGGCGGAAGTCGAAACACGGTTTGCAGTCGATTCGACGGGCTTCACTGGAACCGTCTACCATCGTTGGTTCGATCACAAATGGGGTCGAGAGCGAAAGGAAGTGAAGTGGGTCAAGGCTCATTTCACGACTGGCGTGCAAACGAATATAGTTACCAGTGTTGATGTGCTTGAAGAGAACAGTAGCGATTGCCGCCAATTGCCGGCATTGATCGACGAAACGGCCAAAGGTTTCACGATCAAGGAAGTGTCGGCGGACAAAGCCTATACCTCACGACGCAACTTCGAAGCAGTCGAATCGCATGGTGGAACTTTCTATCCGATGTTCCGTATTGACCACACAGGCACGAGTCGGCACGCGGGCGAGTCGTTCCGAAAAACACTGCACTATTTCGCCTTGCACCGCGACGAATACCTGACACACTATCACCAGAGAAGCAACGTCGAGTCAACCGTATCAATGTTGAAGAGGAAGTTCGGCGCTAACCTGCGGTCACGCAACGAAACGTCGATGAAGAATGAGGCACTCGCAAAGTTCGTCTGCCATAACCTGTGCGTCTTGATTCAAGAAATGTACATGCTTGGAATCGACCCGACGTTTGGCTGCACAAATAAAGGCGACGCTGCACAAATTTTACAGTTGCCAGCCTCATAAAAATGCAAAGCCCGGGTCTCCTGACCCCGCCGCTACCTTGACCGAAGGTCTCCCAAGCGAACCTGGGCACGAAGTGGAGCCCTCCGATCGTGCAGTGGACGGGGTCAGGAGACCCGCGCCCAGCGCGAGTCCCGGCTTTGCAAATGAATAACGAGTTCGGCCCCGCCGTCAGAGCCATAGATTGGACTCTGACTGTCTATTCCCAACAAGAATAGGGCTCACTCCATGGACCGAACGATGAACCGTCGAGACCTGATCTCAACGACGCCCGTGTGTGCTCGCCTCGGGGATTCTGACCGGGATGCCGTCAGCCGTCGCTCACGCCGGTCAGCCGCCGGATGTCAACAAGCCCGCGCTGTGGCCCGGCTTTCCGCGACAGGATGTCAAGCTCGTGGCCGAAGTCGTCGGCAAGTCGCACCGCGATGAAGCCCGCGTCAGGGAACTGGTCAAGGCCGATCCGGCCCTCGTGAATGCCTGGTGGGATTGGGGCTTCGGTGACTGGGAGTCCCCGCTCGGTGCGGCGTCCCATGTCGGGCAGCGGGGCATCGCCGAATTCCTCCTGGAGCGTGGCGCACGAATCGACATCTTCGCCGCCGCCATGTTGGGATTCACCGACGTCGTCAAAGCGTTCGTCACGACGCAGCCCGGGGTGCAGCGGACGCTCGGGCCGCACGGCATCACGCTGCTCGCCCACGCTAAGGCAGGGGGCAAGCACAGCCGCGGACACCGTGGCCTATCTGACGGCACTCGGCGATGCCGATGTGGGCCACAAGGTCACACCCCTCCCGGCGGATCGCAAAGAGGCGTTCCTGGGCAAGTACGCGTCCGAAGAGACCGATGTCCGCCTGGAGTGTCGAGTCAACAAGAATGGTCAACTGACGATCGAGATTCAACAGGCCGAGGCGGAGCCGGCGTCTCGATTCAATATTTACTACGTCGGCGATGACGAATTCTTCCCGTCCGGTGTTCCCAGCGTGCGGCTTCGGTTCGCCGTCGAAGACGGGAAGGCGAAGTCGGTGTCAGTTCGAGGAACCGATCCGGTCTTGACGGCCAAGCGAATCGGCGTGTGAGACGGTCGTCGTGCATATATGACCGCCAAAGCTATCAAGGCAGATCTGAACGACATCCTGGACCTTCGTGCACTGTATCTCCAGGAGAGCAACCGCCAGATCCGGTACAACGCGTGTCACGAGCGCGGCTGGACCGACTCTTATCTCTTGACGGTGAATGACGTCCCGGTCGGCTACGGGTCTGTTAAGGGCCAAGAAATAGATGGTCGGGACACGGTATTCGAGTTTTTCGTGATCCCCACGTTCCGGGACTTGTCCAGCCTGTTATTCCGCGAGTTGCTCGCCGCTTCGCGCGCGACTTACATCGAGTGTCAAAGCAATGATCCGCTGCTATCGGCGCTCCTCTTCGAGTTCGCGCGGGGGATCAGCGCGGATGTCGTCTTGTTCGAGGACCACGCTGTCACCGTGCACGCCATCTCCGGTGCGACGGTCAAAGGCCGGCGCGAGGCCGATCGGATCTTTGAGCATAAGCACGAGCCGGTCGGCGACTATGTCCTTACACTGGACGGAGAGATCGTCGCAACGGGCGGGTTCATGCTCCACTACAACGTGCCCTTCGCGGACTTGTACATGGAGGTCAACGAGTGTTGCCGCCGGCGTGGGCTTGGCAGTTTCCTTATCCAAGAACTAAAGAAGGAATGCTACCTCGCCGGCCGAGTCCCGGCTGCCCGCTGCGACCTCAGGAATATGGCATCACGCCGGACGCTGACCAAGGCTGGGTTGAGGGCGTGTGGTTTCATGCTGACGGGCAAGATCAGAAGCACCTAGGTCGCCCAAAACGGACAGCCCGACCAAGCACTGCAGCTAACTGGCACCGAAGGTGTCCCCGAGGCTGGGTCATTGCGCGGCGGGCGAAGATGCATCACAAAGGAGTGACGTGAACCGCTGGAGCATTCCTAACTGGCTTGAGCGCGAGGTCATTGAACGCGACCGCTGCTGTGTCTACTGTGGAATAGAGTTCGTGGCGCTGAGTGCGTGTCGACGCGAAAGGCCGTCATGGGAGCACATCGTCAATGACGCACGCATCGTCACCCGCGAGAACATCGCAAGATGTTGCGTCGGATGCAATGCAAGTAAGGGCACCAAGAATCTTGTCGGATGGCTTGATTCAAAGTACTGCAGGAGCCGCGGCATTACCCCGGTGTCAGTGGCGTCGATCGTTCGCTGCTTCCTTGAGTCGAATACCTGAACGTGCAGCCGAAGAGTACGCCCCGCAGTCGCTCCCAATTCTCTCACGCGCGATGATCCGCGTGCGTCGTTCTCGCAGAGCGAGGAGCGCCGAGGCGGCCTGTCTACGAGCTTGATGATTCGGACTGGAGAACGGGATGCACTCGGTCAAGATCGTGCCGTTTACCCAGGATCGCGTCCCGAACGACTATCCGGGAGGTGATCTACCCTGGCAGATGTACCATAGCGTCCGGAACGCACTTGTAGAGACGTGCCGAAGGTATGGTCCAACGGGGCCGATGGGGACCGTCAAGATCGTTCCCAATGTCGATGACCCTTACGTGATGTCGGTAAAGGACAGCGAGTTCTGGCAGCGCGGTGATTCCGACCCTTGGTACTACATTATCGACGACCAGTACAACCACGAACGATACTGCTATGCCGAACTTTATGGCGAGGACCCGTTCAACGCCGGCTGGCTGCACTCCATCATGGCGACCCTGCTCGAATTCGAAGGGTGGGGGCTGGGCATAAACAACATACCGGACAGCTATGTGCTGATCTTCGGCAAACGATTGATGGTCAAGGGCCGCCTCGCGAAGTGCAAGTCGGCCGACGACGTGGTAGCAACCGCAAGCCAGTTGCTTAAGCGCGGCCACAAGCGATGGTGGCAGTTCTGGAAGTAACCCGGGGTGGCGCTGGTGCGTTGGCGGCTCCGTCGACTGGCTGCCCGGGCCGGGGGGGGATTGAGGCTGAAACACGTTACGACACCTCCGGCGGGTTATTTGGCTGTGATTCGGCGGTAAGTACAATAGTACCGGCGCCGCAGTCACGGCGGCGCCGCATTCATCCCCTACGAGGAGAACGCAACGATGAATCTATTGGGGGGCATCCGACGGCTGTTCCCGCGCCGCAAGCACTCAACAACGCTTACGGGGCCGCCGAAACTGGAAGCGCTTGAGGAACGCTGTCTCTTGTCTTGGAAGTTCGATCCGACATTTACGGGCACTGGCTTGCCGGCGGGTCATGTCTTCGAACCCAACTCCGGGGAGGCGAGTGCCGTCTTGCTGCAACCCGACCGAAAGATCCTCCTTGGGGGTTGGTCCAGTAACGACGGCAAGACATATTCCACCATCTTTCGCATGCTCCCGAATGGGCAACCGGATCCGACCTTCGGTAGCGGTGGCACGGTGAGATATCAGTTCTATGCGAGTACCGTCTTTCAGAGCGTCTACACGATGACACTCCAACCCTGGGATAACGCCATCGTGGTGGCCGGTATCGCCTCTCCGGGGCCCGGACAGTCGACAGTTTTTGCGCTAATGCGTTTCCTACCCAACGGCGAGGTGGACGAGAGTTTTGGTGGCTTCAACGGCGACGAGCCGGGCAAGGTAAGCCTGCGGTTCGAAAACGATCAAGGGGAACCTGCGGACCATAATGCCGCCCGCGCCATTGCAATTCAGGACGACCAGAAGATCGTTATCGCCGGCAAAGCAGATTTTGATTTGGATACTTCCGTCGGCGATGAGTTCGCGATTGCACGTTTACATAACAACGGCGCGTTGGATTCGAGCTTCGGCGACGGCGGGCAACGTGTTTTCGGCGCTCGCGAGCAGGATGAATTTCATGCCATGCTCTTGCTACCGCCCGATGGCGTCGGTGAGCAGAAGATTCTAGTCGCAGGCAAAGATCGGGCTTCGCTGGCAGAAGGCTTTGACATCATAGTTGCACGCCTGTTACCCGACGGACAAACCGATCAATCGTTTGCGCCTGATTCAGCCTTTCCGGGAATCCGGATTATCGATTTCGGGCCCGGACACTCGGACATTGGCTTTAGCATGGTTCGCCAACCGAACGATGGCAAAATCGTCGTGGCCGGGCTCACCAACTATCTCTCCGAGTTCGGCGACTCGTTCGGCGATTTCGCGGTGATACGTCTCGACCCCGAAGGAACGCTCGATCCCAGTTTTGGTTCAGGCGGTTTGGCCACCGCTGACTTTGACTACTTCGACACTGCTTTCGGCGTGGGCCTTCAGCGTGCTGGAACGAACGCCAACAAAATTGTCGTCGCCGGGTATTCACTTGTCCCGGACGTCGGCCTGAAGTTGACCGGCGCCCGTTTCCATACAGACGGCAGTGTCGAACAAACTTTCGTCGACAACTTTACTGGGACCGGGGGACACGGTGACCAGGCACGCGGCTTGGCCATTCAGCCTTGGGACGACAAAATCGTGGCCGGCGGTTTCCACACCACCGACCAAGCACACGGCTTTGCCGCTGTACGACTCTGCGCCGATCCGCCGCAGTGTCGCCGTCCCATCGCTCTGCCTCTAAGCGACGGGGACAGGCCTGATGCGCCGCCATCTCTTTTCGTGATGGCTGACCGGAACTCACCTCTCACGAATACATCGCAAGAACGGACTACGAGCGTCGCGCCAATCCGGTCAGATAACCATGCGTGGTATCCGGCCCGCGCAACTCGGTTGGATGAGCCGCGTTTGTCCCTCGCCGGACGATGGCGCTGGTATGCCACACTCGGAAATCGTCCTGGCGTGCGGATCGACATCGCCATAGACCTACCCTTAAGCTCGTATACTCTGGGACAAGCCTGCGAACTAGATTTGCATTAGCCTTTCGAGCCGGCGACTGCGCCTCGGGGCCGGACCGTGGTGCTTCTCCGACGGCAGATTGGTAAACTACGGTTGGACAACAAGTCCCTGAGGGAGGGTCGCAATGTCTGCGGCTTACACAGCAGTCATTCAGCAGTCGGGGGATTGGTGGATCGGTTGGGTTGAGGAGGTGCCCGGCGTCAATTCGCAAGGACAGACGCGCGAGGAACTCTTGGATAACCTCCGCAACGCGCTGGAAGAAGCACTCGAGATGAACCGGGCGGACGCGCGGGCGGCGGCAAGCGGCGCCTACGAAGAAGTGAGCCTGGCGTCGTGAAGCGCCAACACTTGATCCGCCACCTTCGCCAGCATGGTTGTGTGCTGATCCGCGAAGGAAGGCGACATTCGTGGTGGGGCAACCTTGCGAACAACCGTCGTTCCGCCGTCCCGCGCCACACGGAGGTTCCCGACCCCTTGGCCAGGAAGATTTGTCGGGACCTCGGCATCCTGGAGTCGTGAAGCCGGCGCCGGAACCAGAAATCACACAGGAAAAGCAGAGGTAGCTAATGGCATTCACGCACGCAGATTACCGGTTCAGCGTTACCATCCACGCTGATGATCGCGCGGTCGTCAACTGCCTCCGCGCGCTGAGCCAGATCAGCCAGTTGGAGGGCAATGTCCGCATTCCCTGGGGCGGTACAAAGGACGCGGACTGGGAACGGGACGGACATGAGGTGACCTTCCGTTTTACCTCTGCCGCCTTTTGCCACGAATTCATCGACGTGGCCGGGCGAGTGCTGCGGCCGGGCCTCTGGCGAGAAGTCCGTCGCAGTGATTCCGATCCAGCCACCCCGCAGAGCGAGTAGCGCCGAGGCGGTCCCGTCCCGCCAGCCTGATGGTGCGGACTGGGAGAGGTGCTGCGTAAACGGAATGCGCTCGGTCAAGATCGTGCTGATTGGAGTTCTCGCGGTGCATTGCGTAAAATGCTGGTCGATGAAGTCGTGGAGGTGTGTATGCGAGCTTATACAGCCGTGATCGAGCGCTGCCCAGACACGGGGCTGTTTGTCGGCTATGTTCCAGGTTTCCCGGGCGCTCATTCGCAGGGGGAAACGCTCGATGACCTGCATCAAAACTTGGCCGAGGTCATCGGGATGCTGCTGGAGGACGGTGAACCTCAACTCGAATCTGAGTTCATCGGAACTCAGAAAGTGCTGCTGGGTTGACACATGCCCAAGCTCCCGGTGTTGAAGCCGCAAGAGGTGGTATCGCGCCTGGAAGCCCTGGGCTTTGTCGCGGTCCGGCAGCGTGGGGCTCACAAGCAGTTCCGCCATCCCGACGGCCGCGGTACTACGGTACCGTTTCATAAGGGGCGGGACATCTCGCCGGTGTTGCTGCGAAAGATAGCTCGTGACATCGGAATGTCCGCCGAGGACCTTGTCGCTGCGAAGGGATAGCGGCCGAACACTCCTATCGCCGCGGAACCCATCCCAGTGAGTCCATGCTGAGTGCAACCGTTGCAGCCGACGCGCACGGATTGGACAAGCTCTGGGGCACCAGGCTGTACGTTCCTCACCATCGTGTCGCCATCACCGTCGGAGATGTGTAACGCGGTTCCGTTAATCTCATCTTAGGGTGCATTCCTTCTGCTTAATCCGTTGCGGAGGCCAAAATCATGCACGGGCATACACGCCGCGATTTCCTTCACGTCTCGGCAAGTGTCGGTTTCCTTGGTGGACTCGGCGCCATCGGTTCGCTTGGACGCACGCTCGCCGAGCAAGCCAAGGTTGGACCTGATCTTGTAAAACTCAGCGCCGAAATCGAACCAATCGTCCGCACCATCGAGATTACGCCGCGCGAAAAGATCTTCGAGGCCGCGGCCGAACTGCTTCGCTCCGGCGTCGGCTATCGCCAGTTCATGGCGGGGCTCTATCTTGCCGGCATCCGCAACGTCGATTCGCGTACCTCCGGCAGCCGCTTCCATTGCGTCTACGTCATCAATTCCGCGCACCTGCTCGCCCTGGAATCGCCCGCGCAGGAGCGGTTCCTCCCTTTATTCTGGGCGCTCGACGACTTTAAGGGCGCGCAGGCGAGTCGGCCGCGGCCGATGGCGGCGCTCGAGCGCGCGCACGCCCTCGGGCGCGGACGCCATCGCCGCCTTGCGCGCTGCCGTTCACGGCTGGGATCGAGATGCCGCGGAAGTCGCGCTGGCGGGCATGGCCCGCACGTGCGGCGCGACGGAGGTTTTCGAGGAACTCTGGCGACTCGGTGCTCGCGATTTCCGGCCAATCGGCCACAAGGCCATCTTCGTCACGAACACCTGGCGCACGCTCCAGATCATCGGCTGGCAGCACGCCGAGCCCGCCCTGCGAGCGCTGGGACAAGCCCTCGCCGGCAACGGCACGCAGTACGAAAACGGCCTTCGCTTCGATGATCAATGCCACCGCAAGAATGATGAACTGGTCAAGGCGCACACTGCCTCGATTCCGAAAGACTGGGCCGACCATGCCGCGTCCGGTTCAGCCGCGGATGCCGCGCTTGCCGCGGCCTTGCTCGCGCCCCTTCGTGCTGGCGACGCTTCGTGCGCCTGTCAAGACGCACTCGCGTTTTTGACTCAATCGAAGGCCCGGGCCGGCGCGATCTGGGACGTCGTTCACCTTGCTGCCGCCGAGATGATGCTCCGCCGCCCCGATTTCGGTTCCTTGCATGCAGTGACGTCCGTCAACGCGTTGCACTATGGCTTCCGCATGGCCAGTTCCACCGAGACGCGTCTGTTTCTCCTCCTCCAAGCGGTGGGGTGGATGGCGCATTTCGCTTTCACGGGGGGCCTCGCCGCCAAGCCCAACCCCGCCCCCGGTGAGAATATCCTCGAACTCGCGTTGACGGAAAACAAAACTCCCGATGATCCGGTGGCCGCGGCCGAGAACATCGTGAACATGATGTCGGGCGATCGAAACGCGGCTGCCCGCGGCGCGTTCGGCTACGCCACGCTCCACGCGAATCACCCCGCGCTCTTCTCCGCGGCCCGCCGTCTGGTGTTCACCCGGGCAACCGACCCGCATGATTACAAGTATCCCGCGGCCGCGTTCGAAGACATCCCCATCGTTTCGCCACCGTGGCTGCCGCACATGCTCGCGGCATCGATGCTCCACATCCCGGCTCCGACGGCGCCGGAATCGCGTGCCATTCAGCGCGCGAAGGAAGCGATCGCCGGGCTTTAACAGAAGGAACCATCGTACGTAACGATGTTCGAGGAGCCCGAATGGGTTAACCCGAATTAGTCCCCACATAGCTGGGCTCGATCCTCGCCTTGGCGAACTTTCCTACAACCTCGAAAGTCAATAGACCAGACCCTGAACGGGAAGTGTTTACTTCTCCGGAATCGTTGAATCTTGAATGCATCTCATATACGGGGAACCTCAACAGAAAGGTGCATGCACATGAGAATCTTCCTCACACTCGCCTTGGCTGGCACTCTGGCTGCGGCGATTCCGGCGGAGGAGCCCAAGGGGCTGTTCGATCCGCCGGTCCGACTCATGTCCGAAGCATCGCCGCTCAACGAGACCGAGGATCTTCTGTATCCCAGCCCCGTGTTGTTGGACATCGACGGGGACAAGCAAGCGGAACTCGTCGTCGGCGACCTGTGGGGCAAGCTCCGCGTCTATAAGCCCAACGGTCAACGCGGCGATCTCACGTGGGGCAAAGGGGCGAACCTCCAAGCACAGGGCAAGGACCTCGTCGTGCCCAATTGGTGATGCATCGGCATGTGTCCACAGTTAGTGGACTTCAATGCCGACGGCCACCAGGACCTGGTTATGGGAACGTTTGAAGGGGTAGCGTTTTTTGTGCCCGGCTCCAAGACGGGTTACCAGGAGCCGCAGCGCATCCTGGATGTTGAGGGGAACACGATTCTGCTGTCCGCTTTCTGGAATCGCACGGCGGAAAAATGGGACAACGCCGACCGTAGCCCCGACGGAAAGCAGCACCCGAAGGATCACTGCATTTCTGTCGTCGCCGTGGATTGGGACAACGACGGCGATCTCGATTTGCTCTTGGGCGCCAAGGAGGGGGGCCTCTACTTGCGCCGCAATGACGGATCGCCCAGCCAGCCGAAGTTCGTTACTACCAATGAACGTCTCATGGCCGACGGTAAAGACCTCATGGTGCCGGGCGGTTTGACGGCGCCACGGCTGGTGGACTGGAATGCCGACGGGAACTTCGATCTTGTGTGCGGCAGTTTCGGCGGCGGTGTTTATGTCTACTTAAACAAAGGCAAGCCAGGTCAGCCCGCTTTTGGCGCGCCGGAGGTTTTAGTACCCGCAGCCAAGGAGAATCGCAGAGAGATAGCGGCATCGGAACTGACCCGGCCTACTGAAGGCTGCTATGTCGATGCCGTCGATTACGACGGTGACGGCGATCTCGACCTGCTGGTCGGCGGTTATTCGTCCTGGAAACCCGAACGCAAAGAACTTACTCCCGAGGAGAACAAGGAAGCGGACGCTTTGGTAAAGCGGATTCGAACGCTCAGGCAGGACCAGCAAAAACTCTACCAGGAGGTGGATGAACAAGCGAAGGAAGACCAGGCGGAGCGTAAGAAACGCTACCAGCAGGTGGCGAAGACAGAGCAGTTCAAGAAGATTTCCACAGACCTGAAAGCCGCTAACGTCCGACTGAACGAGCTGCGACCGAGTCCCCGTCGTGAGGCATTCGTCTGGCTGTATCGACGAAGGTAGTGCCTGAAACCAGCGCGTATGCGGAGGCTCAAGAAACGAACTCGAATTCGGCACACGAGATGAAAGCCAGGACAAGATTAACGATTCTCTTGGGCATCGTTTTGCTCAATAACTGGGTGACGGAAAGGCGAGCCGAAAAGAAATCTAACAAATCAACACAGTATTGAGCCACCACCCGAATTCGTACCGGCACGCCGAACGCTTTTTCCGACCGCATGGCGTAATGCGCTATGCCGTCGCGGCACTTGAGGGGGCAACGACGAGAATCCTGCAATGGTTGCAGGAGGATTACATTGGTGAAAAAGAACTGGCTATCGCTGTTATGCTCACCGGGAAGATTGCGGTGATCCGTTCAGGACAGTCCGCTCTCTTTTGTTTTTGCCCTCTAGGAGGTGTGGCACGAAGATACCGGTCATTCGCGGCGTCATTGATCGGCGCATTCTGGTCAACTATCACGTTGACCCGAGCATTCTGGCGCCGCTCCTACCGGCCCCCTTCCGGCCTAAGATCACTCACGGCGTCGGCATGGTGGGGATTTGCTTGATCCGCCTCAAGAAAGTCCGGCCAACCCCATTGCCATCCTGGCTCGGCATCTCGTCCGAGAATGCTGCGCATCGAACGGCCGTCGAGTGGGACGACAACGGCACGGTTCGGGAAGGTGTCTACGTCCGGCGACGGGACACCAACTCCAGGCTCAGCTCGTTGGCGGGAGGCCGGCTTTTCCCAGGCACTCACCACAAGGCCAAGTTCACCGTTCAGGAATCGTCGGACCGCTATTTTGTCGCGCTTCACAGCGACGACGGCGTGACCAGCATGTCCGTGCGAGCACGGGGGTCGGACAAGTTGCCAGAATCGTCCGTGTTCCGCTCGCTTGAAGAGGCTTCCACATTCTTTCAGAGAGGCTCGCTTGGATACTCACCGACTTCTGATCCGGCGCGCTTCCAAGGTCTGGAACTGCGCTGCATCAACTGGCAAGTCCAACCGCTCGACGTGAAGGAGGTGCGCTCCAGTTTCTTCGAGGATGAGTCGCTGTTTCCGAAAGGCGCGATCAAGTTCGATTCCGCTCTGCTGATGCGCGGCATTGAGCACGAATGGCATGGCAAGTCGGATCTCTTAACCGCTTCCCGCAACGCAGCTTGGGAGAGTGTACGTCACCGAGGTGGTACCCTAAGCGGAAACTCAACACCTCAGCTCGTCGCCGAAACATGAATATGTACGATCTTCCATATTCCGTCCCGCCTAACCAGGACATCCGTCTCCTTCAAATACGCGACCTTCGCACGATCACCTTGTCCGTAGCTGCCACGTGAGAAATACGTGACCACGGCTACATCGCCGTAAACCTGAACCTTGGGTTGCATCTCCTGAAAATATCCGATCGCCGTCGTCCCGGCGCGCAAGCTGAACTCGAATTCTTCACGGTCGTCGGCGAGGCCTTCGACCCGATAAGGGTTGGTGGGCGTCAACACAGCGATGTCTTCTGAAATGAACGTGAAGTAGCGTTCCACGTCGTTCTGGGCAAAAGCCCGATTAAAATCCCGCACCACTTGCCACACTTCACGTTCCACAGTTTTCGTTTCCATTGCTTGGTTTCCTCTTAGGACGCCTACTCGCCTTTGTGTGTTGACACGATCTTTGGGTCTTTCCGTAGCTTGTCAGCACACTCCTGGCAGCACACCATGATGTCCTTGCCGTCGATCCTGACGGCTAATCCGTCATCCTTGATTTCCCACTTGCAAACGGGGCACTGGCTCATGCTGGACTCCCATTGAGAAGTTTGAAATTGCACGGCTGCAACGCTGAAGCCGCACGCTGCCTGAAATGGTACAAGCGTACCGGCGGCTAGACTTGTAAGTTCTTGCTCATTTCCTTGAGCCGGCGCGGATGCAAGTGTCGAAACTGGGACGGGGCCATTCCGAATGCACGCTGGAAGGCGTTGCTGAAATGACTGTGGTCGAAGAAGCCCAGGGATAACGCCAACGCGGTAAGGTCCCGTTCTCCGTCAATCAGCGCCCCGAGAGCCCTGCGGAGGCGCAATTGAGTCCGATAGCGGTGGATCGAAACGCCCGTCGTTCGCTTGAAGAGCCGAGCGAGATGATATGGAGAACAATGCCCGAGCCTGGATAGATCACCCAGGCAAAGGCGAGGACCGCATCGTTCCGCCACGGCCAATAGGACCGCGTGCACGATGTCTCGGTGGGCTCGGAGCGTCGCGGGACGCTCGGCGTCCCCCGGTCGGCGTCGTTCTCGTAGCGCGGTCGGCAGAAGTGTGTCAAGCAACCCAAGGACGTTTTCTTCAACTGCCAAAGTGCTGACACGCTCATGAATCAAAGCCCGCAACAGCGCACTGTGCAGGAAAAAGGCACGCTTCTCGCTCGGTCCGTGGCTAACGGAAAACGGGTTCGTCGATCGATCCGCGGCATCCGGATCGTATCGGCGCAGGAGATCTCGCAGCAAAGCGCGCGAGAGCGTGAACGTGGTGCAGTCATCGCCGCCGGTCAGCGGATGACTGACACGATACGATTCGCCCCGGTTGAAGAACACCACCTGATTCGCGTCGGCAACAACGGTTTTGCCCCGAACATGTTTGACGAACAAGCCGGAGCGAGGCAGCACAATGTCATCGGACTGGGAATACTCTTCCGGCCCTGTGGACGAACAATGCGGCCGGCAGCAATAACTGCCAATCACGAGGTCGCTACTTCGGAAGAGGCAGCGCCAGTGTTGAGTTGGCCGTATTGGTGTTTCTTGTGGCACGGATGCTGAGTCGTAGGCGCGATGTTGCAACCATAAGCCGACGTTTCATAATCTATGGGTGAATACCCGCGTTCGACAGAAGCCCGACATTGAAGGACCGTCACCAGACTTCATACACCACAAGGCGCCATCATGTAAGCGCATTCTTGTCAGCCGGTGTGATCATAAGTTGAATAAGCCACGACGTGTTTCTCGTCGGAGTGTCGCGATCATCGCAGTGACTAAAGACCAAGGCTAATTTCTGAGACCAACATGACTTACTACTTACTGTTCTCCTTTCTTTTCATGGGCGGCGACACGGGGAAGCCTTTCCCGGCCGAGCTCGCTTTCACCACGAGGCAACTTTCCGTCTATTACCTTCCTCAGGTTAGCCCCGACGGGAAATGGGTGGCCCATGTGGTTGTCTCGCCGACATGAATTCCGGATGGGACGCGAACCCTGCCCAACGGCGCCCCGACCATGGCAATCGGCAGGCGACTATTCATCACGGAATGCGGCAAGGCGAACAGCGCACGCCCTATCGGACCGGAGGGGGCGCTCTCCTTCAAGCCACGCTGGTCGGCGGATGGGAAACATCTGGCGTTCTACTGCGACAAACACGACGGCGTTCGCCTTTGGGTTTACTCGGTCGCGGACGATAAGTGCCGCCCGCTCGCCGATACCCGTATCAAGGCCCGCACCCACATGCCCCCGGTTTGGTCACCGGACAACAAATTCGTCATAGTGCCTGCAATGCCAGCCAAAGAGTCATTGTCAGATCAGTCGGAAGACAAAAAAGTGAAGTCAAATGGCAGTCGCATGCTAGTGCTGAGTTCCGGCGATGCAGCGAAAGACGTGCCCATTGTGAAACCGACGGACGATTCCATTTTCGATACCGGGGCGGACATCGTTGAGGTTTCATTGGCTGACGGCAAGACGCGAGTGCTCATCGGCGCAGATCGGTCTCCGGCGCCGGCCCAAGCTCGACTATCCCCCACGGGTAAGTACCTGTCGTACTTGTCGGTGCTAAAACCAGGCGTGGATGGCGTCGGTGATCTTCGGCGCGGCCTGGTGGTGGTCCGACTAGCGGACGGCGGCTCCATGTTTACCGAGCCCGACGTTGGTCTGAGCGAGGACTCTGAAGACTACGAGGACTACTGGAGCGGGGTCGGCTATCGTTGGCATCCAACCGAAGATCAATTGGTTTATATCAAGGAACAGAAACTTTACGCACTGGATTGCCGCGTAGACAAATCGGAAGCGCGGCGGCTGGCCGAAGATATCGAAAAGCTCTATGGCGGCGTGCTTGCCTGGACGCGGGAAGGCAGCGCCATTGTCGTAGCGACTCCCGCCGCGACGTCCACCGTGGAGAATCCACACATCGGAACATTGGCGCTGGTTCCCATGGATGCGCCACCGGTCACTATCTCGGTGCCGGAAAACCTCAAAGTTCGGCGTGTCGTGACCAACAGTCTGGGCCGACTCTGGCAGCCGCAGCCGGACCGGATCACGGTGTTAGCGTTGGCGCCGGGAAAAGGCACCGTACTCCTTCGCGCCGCGCTCACCGGCGGAAAACTCGAACCCATCCAAACTTTCGCCGGGCGACTAGATACGCACGGTGGTCCCTCGGACCATCAGTTTCTGGTGGCAGGGTATGAGGACTTGCAGACATCGGAAAACCTGGTGCGAATCGAGTTGTCCGGAGAACTAGGGCCGCGTCTCACAGAGGTGGAGCCCCGACTTAAGGGAATCACGATCGACGCCGCCGAATCGTTCGAAACCACCATGGGTGGACCTGACGGTGCGCAGCGAACCGTGCGCACGGGCGTATTGTTGCCGCCGGGGGCGAAACGAGGCGACCGTCTTCCGGCGATTGTAACGCTCTACGGCGGCGCCAACATATCGGACCTTACCATGCGGTATGGTGGCGGTGATGTCGCTTCGTTTCCCGCCCAGTTATTCACAACACGAGGCTATGCCGTGCTCCTCGTCGATACGCCGCTGACACCCGATGGCCAGGCTGGCCAGCCGATTGCCGAGCTGCGCGAAGCCGTTCTTCCTCAGATTTACCGCGCGGCGGAACTCGGTTACGTCGATCTAAAACGCCTGGCGGTAAGTGGACAGTCCTACGGCGGATACTGCACGGCAGCCCTGATCACGCAAACGAACTTGTTCTCCGCCGCAATTGCCGTGTCCGGTGTATACGACCTGGCCGGGACATATGCTTGGATGGGTCAAGCCGGCGATGGCGACTTCAATGCCTACTGGTCCGAAAAGGGACAGGGTCCGATGGGCAAGCCGCTCTGGGATGATCCGAAGCGATACATCGACAACTCGCCTTACTTCTTAGCTGACCGCATTCGAACGCCGATGCTGATCGTCCACGGCCGGGATGATGATACCTGTCCGGTGCAGGAGGCGGAGAAGATGTTCAACGCGCTTCGCCGCCTGGGCCGAATCGCTCAGCTTGCGGTCTACAACGACGAAGGGCACGTGCCCTCCGAGTGGGCCACTCAAAACGCTGTCGATGTCACCAATCGGATCCTATCGTTCCTGGAGAGGCGTACGGTTACGGACAAAGCTCGTGCCGAGGGCGACACCTCGAAGGACCTGGAGAAGTTGGCTGGGACGTGGATTGCGATCGCGGCGGAGGATTACGGGGAGAAAATCCCGGAGGACCAGATTAAGGGCATGCAGCTCGTCCTCTCCGGCAGCGACTTCACCTCCTCCCATGGCGACACGACCGTCATGAGCGGGACGTTCACGGTCGATCCGGCGAAAAAACCCAAGACGATCGACCTCAAAAGTATGTCAGGCCGCCACAAGGGTAAAACACTCCCGGGGCTCTACAAGCTGGAGGGGGAGATGCTGACGATCTGTTTCGTGGAGCCCGACGGGAAGCGGCCGACAGAGCTGGCGTCCACCATTGACAATGCCGCCTTCTTAATGACGTGCAAGCGAGAAAAAAAATGACGCGTTATACGTAGGGCGAAGTCAGGAGGTCAACATGGCAATTGTTCGACAGTTCGTGGCGAGCATCACGTTGTCATGCTACTTCACGTCCGCCTCTGCCCAGCCCGATGCTACGCCGATCATTGATGGCACCGTGAAGGGTGTCGTAGCCACCAACCTCGACAAGCGATTCTCCGACTTGGTTGGCAAGGACTTCTCCGGAGTTGTCTTGGTCGTCCAAAATGGGACGGTCATCCTGGCCAAGGGCTACGGATTTGCGGATCGTGTGGGCAAGGTGCCCTACACTACTGACACCGTGTTCGACATCGGGTCGATTACTAAGCCATTCACAGCTTCTGCGATCCTCAAGCTGGAGATGAATAGCCAGCTGAAAGTTACCGACGCCATCACCCAGTACTTCCAGGACGTGCCCGATGATAAGAAAGAGATCACGCTGCACCATCTTCTGACCCATACGGCCGGGTTCAGGGACTCGCTCGGAGGCGACTACGAGAAGGTCGGCCGAGATGAGTTCATCAAATTGGCTCTCGCGTCTAAGCTGCGCTCCAAACCGGGCAAGTCGTACTCCTACTCCAACGTTGGGTACAGTTTGCTCGGCGCTATCATCGAGCAAGTCACCGGGGTGAGCTATGAGAAGCACCTGCACGACAGCCTGTTCGTACCTGCCGGAATGACGAAAACGGGGTACGTTCTCCCGAAGTGGAAAAAAGGAGAGCTCGCCCGCGGATACCAACGGGGCAAGGATTGGGGAACGCCGCTCGACCGCGCCTGGGCGGGGGATGGACCATACTGGCACTTGCGGGCAAACGGCGGCCTGCTTTCGACGGTGGGCGACCTCTACCGCTGGTCCGTTGCTCTGCAGGGCGAAGATGTGCTATCCCTGGCGGCCAAGGAGAAGCAGTTCACGCCGCATGCCAGCGAAGGTTTTCTTTCGGGTACCCATTACGGTTACGGGTGGTCGATCGGCAAGACACGAACCGGTAAACCGACCTGGGAACATAACGGCAGCAATGACGTCTTTTTCGCTGATTTTCGCATCTACCCGGAGGACCGGGTTATTGTTATTCTCGCTACCAACGCTTCAGGGCTGAAGTACGCGTCGGAGTTGAACAACGTAGCCGAGGCGGTACTGTCCGCACCGAAGAAGTGACCGAGAACAATGAGTAGTTATCGTTCGCCGAAGGCTTCGATAGATTCTCGGCGGCTCGGCGTCAGGCGTTGGCGGAACATCGGAGCATATTAATGATGAATAACCCAATTGCCCCGATCACCATTACGCTTCGCATTCCGGGCAAGTGGTCGAACCCGGGCGAACTTATTCAGCGCCTGCCGGCCGGTTGCCGATTGACAGATGGGGTACTTCACTTGCCGGACACAACGCAAGTTGAATTCGGAGCCATGGCGGCTGATGATCAGTTCGCCCAAATCTTTCGCTCCTCCTGCCGAGAACCAGCAACTGCGGACGAACTGGAGACGGTCGATGCCTACACCGTAAACGTTTTCTTGAGCGGCCCCGGCGGTTCAATGCACGCGGCGCAAAAGATGATGCAGGCCGGCGCGGCTATCGTAACGGCGGGCGGCGCCGGCGTGTTCATTGATAACAGCACGCTCGCTCACGGCGGGCGCCATTGGCTCGAGATGACCGAAGATGGTGGCCCGGACGCGCTGAGCTTCGCTTTTGTCGGCATCGTGGGCGGCCAAACAGAAGTGCGGACAATGGGCATGCACGTGCTGGGAATGCGCGACGTCGTGATGAAACGCGCCGACGCCGAGGCAGACGACTTTGGCATCGTCGAGGTGATCCGTTACCTGTGCAGAAGTGAGAAGCCCGTTGACGACGGGCATGTATTAGCCGACCTGAACGGACCGCGTTTTCAGGTTTTCGCGCTGGAAGCTGGTGAGGAATTTGCAGGAAGTCCTTTGCACAATCCATTCGGACGATTGAAGCTAGTGAACATGCGCGATATCGCGGAGATTAATTAGAGCCCTATGATTCTTGCCTTAGTGTTCCTTTCGTTGAGCATCGTCAGTGCGCAACCGGATGCACCCGGGTCCGCTGATGTTGTGAGGCATGTCCACGCCTGGCTGAAGCTCCCGCGCGACAGTCGTCCGGCGATGCCAGATTACATAGCCAGGACGGCACTTACCAAAGAAGATGCCGCTGTAGTGACGAAAGCTCTCTGGGATGACCGCGTGTCCGCGTTGAAGATTGAACGCGTGGCCGAGATGAAGGCCAAAGTCCTCACTTACGGGGACAAGAAGATGAAATATGAGGTTGTTAGGTTTGGCGACAGCGCTCCGGGACAACCGTTATTCATTTCGATGCACGGCGGAGGCGGCGCGCCCGCGAAGGTAAACGAATCGCAGTGGTTGAACCAAATCAAACTCGCCAAGGCGTACCAACCTAAGGCCGGTCTCTATGTGGCGCCGCGTGCGCCAACGGATAGTTGGAACCTTTGGCACGAGGCGCATATCGATCCACTCTTCGCGCGACTTATTGAAAACATGGTCGCCGTGGAAGGAGTGGACCCGAATCGCGTCTATCTCATGGGATACAGCGCCGGCGGCGATGGCGTCTATCAACTCTCGCCGCGCATGGCGGATCGTTTCGCCGCCGCGTCGATGATGGCCGGGCATCCCAATGAAACGTCGCCGCTAGGACTGCGGAATCTGCCGTTCACGATCCATGTCGGCGCCAATGACAACGGCTTCAACCGGAGCAAAGTTGCCGCGGAATGGGCCACGAGACTTGCCGAGCTTCAGAAAGCCGACGGCAAGGGTTACGAGCATTGGGTTCACATCCACGAGGGCCGCGGTCACTGGATGAATCTGGAAGACAAGGAAGCAATACCCTGGATGGAAAAACACAATCGCAATCCCCTGCCCGACCGGATCGTATGGCTTCAAGACGATGTGACGCACGACCGCTTCTACTGGCTGGCCATTCCCAAAGAAGATGCCAAGGGCGGCCAGGTCATCACCGCCGAGCGTCACGGCCAGCACATCACGGTGACCGCGAAGGACAATTCCCGCGTCACTGTGCTGCTCAACGACGAGATGCTCGACATGGATCAACCTGTAACCGTCACGTGGAATGGTGTTGTTACGGAACCTCGTCGCGTAATGCGCACACTGGCTGTTATTCGCCGCACACTACAGGAGCGCGGCGACCCTGGTTTGGTGTTTTGCGGGGAGATCGTTCTTTCTCATTAGATCGCTGTCATGTTGGGTGGAATAAGATGGCGATGGCCGAGCGTCCAGAGTGCATGTCGTGAAAACCATCGGCGTTCTCGGAGGGATTGGGCCACAAGCGACGATGGACTTTGAGGCGCGCGTCCATCGCGTGTCGCAGCGCCTTATCCGCGCCACCTCAATGGTGGCTACCCGCCGATGGTCGTTTACTATTGCCGCTACTCTCCATTTCTTCTGACCGACAAGGGCACGGCGCAAATTCCCATTCAACTCGACGCGCGGCTGCTCGATGCGGCCAGACGGCTCGGGGCATTGGCCGACTTTCTGGCCATTCCGTGCAACAGTGTCCACCTGCTCCTAGGGGAGATCGAGCAGGCGGCCGGGTGCAAAGTGATAAGCATGATCGAGGCCACTCTAGAGGAAGTGCGTCGGCGCCGCTGGCATCGCGTGGGGATCCTCGGATTTGGCGACCCGCTGGTTTACACTCGGCCGTTGCAGGATTTGGGAATCACGTGTGAGACAATTAATGCCGACGCGCGCACCGAACTCGACGCGGCCATTTTTCGGTTGATGGAGGGACGTGACGATGCCTCCTCCGTTTCCTTAGCGCGTGCGGCCGTCGCTGACCTCCGCAACAGAAGTGTGGATGGCATAATCCTCGGCTGCACGGAGATCCCGTTGCTGCTGCGCGAGTTCGGCGACGCGGTCGACCTGATCAACCCAACTCAAATGCTCGCAGAGGCCGCGGTACAGGAGGCGCTAGGTTGACGCGGGCTCCGGGAGGCGAGGTAGCATGGCCAAGCACATTGCACTCATTATTGTGGCGACAGCGTTGATCGCTATGTGCATTTTTTACCCGTTTCTCCCGGGAGAGTACGACGCCTTGGCCACGACGCTGTCAGCGATGGCGCAAACATTCGGTATAGCCGGCCTAATACTGGTTCCGTTCGGCGCGGTTTGGCTTGCGTACGAATTGAGAATCCTGGCGAAAAACGCGGGCTCACGATCAGGCACGGACATGGGATATTGGTTCGGTCTTGCGTCGATCGTCGGCTCAAGCCTTGTCGCAGTGGTTGTTTCCTTCGCCGCGTTCGCGACGTACGCCGGCCCGTCGGTCACGGTCGGCTTGATCGCCCTTTGGGTGTTTTGTGCCTGGAGGCTTGTCTCCAGGCTGAAGTCCATGCGGAGCGAGGCGGTCCGGTCGTTCAATCCGGCGCCATTGTACCTCATCGTTCTGCCGATCGTGGCCGCAATCTTCACCTTCACACTCGTCGGTCCCGCTGCGGAGTTCAGCAGGAACCGGGCAATCGACAACTGCGCAGGGCTGATCGCCGACATCGAGCGCTACCGCGACGTTCATGGCCACTATCCCCGCTCGTTACACTCCTTACATGAGGACTACGACCCATTGGTGATTGGCATCAAACGCTATCACTACGAGCCGAGCGGCGATGTCTACAACGTGTACTTCGAGCATCTCGCGATCGCATTAGACACCCAGGAGATCGTCATGTTCAACAAGCGAGACGAGCAGCAGTTTAGCGCTCATAACGCGGATTTGCTCCAGTACACGGCGGCGCAGATAGCCCGCAGCCGCGGTTACGTCGCCGTTCACAACGCCTCGCGGCCGCATTGGAAGTATTTCCTGTTCGATTAACGCGGTAATCGACTTTTTCAGGAGCGCTGAATCACAAGCTGACGAGGGACGCGCGGATGCGGGGATGGCGTTGTCGATGCTGCGGCGAAGTCCACGACGAACTGCCGATGCACTACGGCGCACAGGCCCCGGCGTTGTGGTTCACCATCCCAGAGGCCGAACGCGATGAGCGGGCGCTACTGTCGTCAGATCTGTGCTTGATCGACGAGCAACACGGGTTCATCGCGGGCAACTTGGAAATCCCGGTGCTCGACAGTGAAGAGCATTTCTCCTGGGACGTATGGGTGTCTCTGAGCCTGCCTAACTTCAAGCGCGCCTTTCAACTCTGGAATGAGCCAGGGCGCGAGGCGGAGCCGCCATACTTCGGGTGGCTGAGCACATCCTTGCCCGGCTACCCCCAGACGCTAGACCTCAAGACCCACGTCCACACGCGACCGGTGGGCTGCCGGCCGCGGATCGACTTGGAGCCAACTGACCACCCGCTCGCCTTGGAACAGCGACAAGGCATCACGCTGACGCGTGTTCAGGAGATCGCCGAGCTGGTTCTGCACGCTTAGCCAGATTTCGGGAGACGACACATCGACCGCTTGGATCGGACGTAGCATTCGACGCGAGGTTGCGTTAGGGTGTAAGGGTGCGCCGCCGCGCAATTGGGATTCTAGTTCCCCGCTCCATTTAGTTCTTTGCAGAGATGCCATCATGCGTAGCTTCCTACTCGCGACGCTTCTCGCCATTACCGGCCTCGCTTTCGCGCCGCTCGCCAGCACCGCGGATGAGAGTAACTTCCTGGTCCTGCCGATCACCACTGAACTTCAGCGCTCGGCTCTCGGCAACCGCCCGGCTGCCAAGGCTTACGTACTGGTGAACGGCAACGGCCTGATCAACTCGAACACGGTGCTATGGAAGGCGCTTGACTTCAACGCCTTGCGAAAGGCGCTCACCCCCTTCAAGGAAGGAAAGGACGCGGCCGTGATCTTCCGTATCTCCCACGACGGCTCCAATTCATCCGACGCAACGCAACTGCTCGGCTGGACTCTGGTGGGGTTCGGGCGCCAGGAAGTCGGATTCCGCGATGCCCATACGGTTACGATCATCGACGGCAGTTTCAACTGGGAGAAACACCTCGCCGCGATCAACGAGCGCCTCGCGGGCAAGCCGGACGGCACCGAAGCGCCCACCGGGAACGACGCGGTTAAGGTCAGCCCGGTGCAAACGGCGCTCAGTCGGCACCTCTTCGGCAACGCCGACTGCGTCGTCTCCATCACGCAGCCGTTCGACGAGCGGTGGGATGGCAAGCTACCGCCGGAGTTGGACAAAGACATCCGCGAGCACGTCGCCAAACTCAAATTGGCGGACAAGGGCAAGCTGCTGATCCGTTTCCGCTACAAGGCCGGGAGTCAAGATGCGGCCAATCGCTTTTACCTAAGCGCCGCAAAGGATCTGGCAGAAGCGCTAGGGTTCGAGCGTCACGTCACGGAGTACAAAGAAGTGCCTTAGATCTCTGGCGCATTAACGTGAACATCTATTGGTATCTGAGGACGCCATGATCGATCCCACCTATCAATCGGAAGATGCGGCCGAGTTGGCGCGGAAAAGGGCCTTCAACTATCACTGCTGGGATTGTGGGCACGAGTTTACTCTCCAGATCACCGGAACCGAAGCGCGCAGCGCGCTGGACGAGGGCCACCAGGAGGCGTGCCCGGGTTGCCGGCAAACCGTAGGGAAGGGCCGCGTCAAGTGCCGGCAGTGCCAAGGGGAGCTCGTCGTCTCCCTCCCCCACTGGCATGCGTGCTGTGACCTCGCCATGGGGAAGTGTCCCCAGTGCGGACAGACGTATGACTCGGCGTGCATTTGTTGAAGGTATGGTTTGTCGAGAACTGGCGGCCATCGCCCGCATCGAGCCGCGATCATGATCGAATTCGCGTTAGATGTTCTATTCTTTGTAGTCGGCTTGGTCGCTGTACCGCCGATGGCGGTGGAAGCGCGGTACCGGAACGCTCGTTGGTTATGAAAGCGAAGAAGGTTACTTCCTCCCGCGAGTCGAGTATTCTATCGAGCGGGAGACCTATTCCATCGTGGCAAGTACAGGGAGCGGTATTCGCCGCTGGCAGAAAGGCGATCTCGTGCGGATCCTATATGACCCGGCAAAGCCCGATCGCGCCGACGTCGCGACGTTTATGTCGCTGTGGTTTTTCCCGCCGGCATTAGGTCTTCTGAGTCTGCCTTTTTTGTTTGTTGGCGGCGTGCGCTTGTGGGGGCAAAGCTGACAGAATGTCACGTACCGTGTCTGAGCACGAGCGACGTGTCTTGAACCTGATCCGCGCCGCTTTCGCAGGAGTCGTCCTCGGCGAAGGCATCGGCCTTCGCCAAGCGCAAGGTCTCGATGATTGTGCGGACGCGCGTACCATGGAAGCTTATCGTGCCCAGGATGAGAAGGGCGACTGGTCGTCGATTCCCGTCGCGGACCTGGACCGGTGCTACAGTAGTTTGAGTTTCTTTGATGCCGACGGGATGCGGTTTCATCTGCCGGCGTACTTGGTCGCAGACCTGGAAGGTACCTTACAGACGGCCGACGTTTTGTTCCATCTGGTCTATTTTATGGCACAGGGCGCGGAATCGTGTTTTGACACGTTGTCTCCTGCCCAGCGCGAAGCCGTGCGCGAATTCCTGTTGCTCCGGCTGTCCGATCCCGCCGAGGAGTTTGGACATCCGATGATCGAGGCAGCGCTGCGTGATTACTGGGCCGTTCGCAAGGAATTGTGAGTCAACAAACGCAAGTGCGCCGGCAGATTGGCTTGAACCTCATGCCCATGAAGTCCCGATGACTCGATACGCCAAGATCCCAGCAGAACTTCGTGCCCAACTTGCACGCATACCCGCGGCCGGCGGCTATGAACTTGAGTATCCGCCGTGCGACGTTCGTTTGAAAGACGGTCGCCGTGTATCTCGTGTCTATGTTGTTCCCGACGACTTGTACATCAAGGTGTGGGGAGTGTGGCCGGAGGACGACAGGGCTAAGCGCTCGATTCGAATTGAAGACGTGGCCGAGATCCGCGAAAGCCCGGACCGGCTGCCGGTCGAGCTGGCCGAAAAGCTTTATGCGGCCGGCGAATCCGGCATGGGGTACTGCGTGTTCACGGTCGTGCTCGATGACGGATTGCGTCTACCCGTCGTGTCGGGAAATGCCGTGGATTTCATCGAATATCCGCCGGGCAAGGGGCCAGCTAACGCTGTGGATGTGATTCCCCATGAGGGTCGCAACGCGCCGAATCTGCGGCAGGCGCCAAAGTATTACTGGTGTCTGTACTCGGACGAGGCATAGCGGGCGACCGCAACTGACCGTGGGTCTTCGAAGTTAGACTCGAATGAAACAGGTAATTCACTTCGCGCTGCTCGCACCGAAGCTCAGCGTCGGTGGCGCCGACGTTTCCAATCAACGGTGGCCGCCGTTCATTGCGAGCGCGCACACCGCGCCGGTCGAGAAGCCGTCGGCCTCTATCCCGAACGCGTGATCGAAGCGCGCTCGATAGTTCTCCCAGCCAATCGCCGAGGTCAGCTCGACGATCTGTTTCGGGGTGAAGTTTTCCTGCAAGTGTGCAAATAATTCATCCGAAACCTCGACCGGCGTCAGCGTCATCGCGACCGCATACCGCAGGATCAGCTTTTCTACGGTTGAAAATGCCGCACTGGACTCGAAGTCGGACAGGTCAAGTAGTTGTTGATCGGTGATCCCTTGATTTCTGCCCACGGCAGAACCGATATCGATTCAGTACGGGCAGCCAACCAGCGTCGCAACTTTTATGGAGGCGAGCGTCTTGAGCTTGGCAGGAACCGATTTGGCGGCCTCTTGGCCCATTTCCATTTGGCCGGTGGCTTTAAGCAACCGAGGATGATGGGCCGCAATTTTGATCGGCTCCACGAGGCGTTTCCGGCCTGTGATCTTGCCAACCTTTCGTTGCACCAACCAATAGATCAGCCGGGTCAACAAGCCGGCTT